>NZ_KN150731.1:0-667350 GCF_000754805.1 Yersinia frederiksenii ATCC 33641
GGTCTTGCTGCTACTGTTCCTATTAATGCTAAATCGGTTAATGGTTGGGTAGGGATAACGACAACGGGCCCGGCAAATAATCAGATTTTTGTCGCGTCATCAGCGTCAGGGATTTATGAGCATTTGATTCAGTCGGCCCAGATAACAACATTAAACGCATCTCTACCTGAAATCCCCATCATTACCCCGCAGGCGGTTTATTATAAGGCGGCCTCAAACGGTACGGTGTCTCTATTCGTTATTGATATAAACGGGTACACGTTCTAAGAGAGGAAATGCTATGTATGTTCAATTTGCAGACGCTACTGAGGCAGTCATTATTAGTTATTTCTGCTGCCAGCAAGATCCAATTTATTATTCGTTCTTGGGAGAAGTTGAGGTGGATGACCCCCGCTACATAGTGTTTTATGAAAAGATGCCGGACTATGTTCAAGTGAGTTTACCTACGCCTATCTATCCATAACTGATATGGCAGGGATGCCAGTATAATAAATACAATACCGGGCTTAATGGCCCGGTCTATTCATCTACTTTATTAACTGACAGTTCACGCCTGAAACCAATCATCTGCACTTTCCCACGTCTCCTTCAAAATCTCCTGAATCACTTCTTTGTCATCAGGCATCCCACCTAGAACGGTTAATCCATCCGCGCCCGCAAATCTTACTTTCACGTCAAAATCGCTAAATTTCCGACTGAGGCGATTTGTTAACTCTTCTGTCAGAGCATTAGTGTAGCCAACCGGAAAGCTCTTCGCATTCAGCTTATCTATCGTCACTTCGACACGCAGCATAAATCCCCCTCAATTAAATATCGATAACTAGCCACTGATCTGCTTCATCAAACATTTCCTCAACCAGTCGGCTGAGGATGGCCTTATCACCTTTGCTGGCGTCGGTATTGATGCCATTCGCTTGCATGGGCTTAACCTTGACCTCAGCTTTAGGGAAGACACGGCGCACACGCTTGGTTAGTTCAGCCAGGATCAGCTCGTTGGCACCCGGAATCTCTTTCACGTTTCGCTTATCGTAAACCAGTTCAACTTTCATGATTTCACACCTCATTAAGTAACTGTGTTTTTATACAGTAAAGTGGTGGTGATTATCAATAGGGATTCATAATAGCGGGCTACCGTCTGACATAACCCGCTGATTATAAAGATCATAAAAAAGTTAATATATTATGAATATCATATCTAACTCATTGTTTTAACTTAAAACCAATGGCAATTTAAAATCCCTCGGCTTATGGCTGTGCGGGTTCAAGTCCCGCCCCGGGCACCATGGAAACAAATCTAAGTAAAACAAAGTAGTATGAGTATGTCGTTAACCGCCGTGAGGCGGTTTTTTTGTGCCTGAAATTTGGCAAGTGGCAGCAAAATGGCAGCAGGGTGGCAGCACCAGTTTTTTGATGCCATGAAAAATCCCGCCGAAAGCAGGATTAAGGTAGGGCAGATAAATATATTTTCGGTAGTCAGAACATAACCACCTGACCACCGTTTTGTGGGTGGGGTTGAACTGGGTTAATTTCACCTGGTTTTGATATTGAACGCATAAAACTTTCCATCGTCACAAAGGTATGGCCGCAATTCACATTGATGCACTGGTGATAGCGTTCTTTGGTTTCGGTGGTGATTTGGCTACTACTGCGGGTATGGGCTGCACTGTGGCATAAAGGGCAATTGAACATGATCCGGACTCCGGCATCATCCCGACTATGGTCGGTGTTAATGATAATTATGCGTGATTATTGATTAAAAATCATCATTCCATATCCAAATCATCTATTTTCACCTCTAATTCCAGCGCGGTAGTAAAGCCGGTGTCACTCACTGAATGGGTAACAGTGACTAGCGTCCAATCGGCCTCGTCAATCTGCTTTTTGAATCCGGTCACTTTAACCGGCACTTCTGGATAAAGATCGGCGCGACCCTTGGCAAGTTGGATGGAGAATTTCGCCGCGCCACGTTGCAGCCGTTCCCAATTCGATTTAGCCGCCCGTTGTGCGTTGTTTTTACTGGCGTAAGTGGTGCGCAAGGTCAGCACGTTTTCATCCGTGCCAATCAGATATTCACCTTGTTTCTCTTCTGGCTCTTTGGGCTTCGTGGCGGCGGTTGTTTTTCTTTTTCGTTTGCGCTTTACCTTAACCACCGGTTTTTCCGTGGTGCGGGTATTAAGCCAGTTCGCCACTACGCCGGTATATGCGCCTCGGTCAGCCATACTAAATTGATGGCCGTCACCCAAACTGCGGATAACGGTCATGACTGGTATCGGTTTACCGCTGGCAGTTTTCGATTGGCCTTGTTTAATAAATAACAAATTGCCATTCTTCACGGCGGCAATAGCGCCATATTGTTTCGCCAAGCGGGTAATTAAATTACCGTCTGATTCGTTGGTTTGGTCTATATGGTCAACCGTTAAATCAGACATGGCTTTATTTAAAGTTGGCGTGAGTTTATTGCGCTCGGCAATTATTTTAATGATCCCACCAATGGTGGTTTTATGGTAAGACTGATCACGGCGAACATTCAGCGTTTCACGAAAATCCGCACTGCGGGCGCGAATAGTCAGCTTATCCGGTGCGCCACTGTGCTCTATTTCATCCACGGTGAAAGTACCTTTATCAATCAGCGCTGCCCCTTGCCAGCCTAACGCTACGGCTATTTTTGCCCCTCGGCGTGGTAGCACTAATTGACCGTCTGAATCATCTAACTCAATATCAAGCTGATCCGCTTCAAAGCCACGATTATCGGTTAGGGTTAATGACATTAGGCGCTTTTTAATGCCGCTGCTTTTATCGATGCCATCCACGGTAATAGAATAATCCGGCGCGTTATGGCCGCTATTTAGCAGGCTATCCATCATGTTCATGATAATAATCCGCTGGCAGTGTCAGATATTTGAGAGGCAATATCATCAAATTGCTGAGATAAATCACCAAACATTTCTTTTAATGATTCATCGGTACGTTTCAGCGTGAGGGTAAATTCAATTTTCCGCGCCGACCCGTCACTAAAAAAAATACTTTTAGTACGGCTAAGATTCTCAATCACAAACATGCCGTGGATCGCGCCGTTCCCCTCAATCAGTGACCAGGCTTTGCCGGTTTCTGCCATCAGTTGTAACGCCATCAGTGAGACTTTACCGCCAGTCAATTCAGGGTATAACACACCGGATAAGGTAATTGATTCCTCGTCTGGCCCTAAAAACTGACTGACAGGCCGCAAGCCAAAGCGGGCATTGGACGGGTGACGCCATGCCATTTGATGCTGAAAATCTTGATAGGGGACGGTTTGCAACATAAAGACAAACATCCCTAATGCCATCATCATGTTATAGCTCCTTAGTCGTCATGGTCTTGATAGCTGCGGTTTGATTTGTTTTGTACCTGGCGGTTATAGGCCGCAAGTTGTCGCGCCACCTCGCGGGCAATATCCTGTGCATCATGCTGTGGTAGCGGGTAGATATTGATGATTGGCGCGGGATGGCCGCCAGTTTGTTTTTGCTGACCATTGTTAGTTGGCCCGGTGTGGTGATTGCGGTACTGCGCAGCCGGTAAACTATAGGGATGCAGCGGTGCGGCGGCGGCCTGATAGCCGCTAAATAGCATGGAGGCGGCAACTGCCATAGCGGCAGTATTCCGGCGGCCGGTGACCTGCGCCGGGCCGTTAATGATTTCCGGGCCATGCTCACCCACCACGCCAAATTTACCTAATGGGATGTAACCGCCGTTATCATATTCGCCGGTATATTTCGCGGCGATATCAGCGGCGCTATTGCCCTTGGGGGCTGGCTTCCATGTGATGCCGTAATTACCTGCGGCGGCAGCTACCGCCGGATTTGCTTGTGCCAGTTCGCGGGTTTTCTCGGAGCGCTGTTTCACTTCATCCAGCTTTTCCAATACCCACTTAATGGATGAAATTAATAACTTAAGCGGTGTCATTGCTAAATCAATGCCATCAGCCAGGAACTTACCAAAGGCTTTACCGGCATCGGCGGCGCTGTTCAGGTCGGCAGTGGTCGATTGCACCGGCTCTAATAACTTTTTAAACCAGTTCCAGACGCTTTTAACCGCATCACCAATCCAGTCAAATACCGGCCCCAGCGGTTTAAGTGCCTCTTTGATTGGCGCGGCAGCTTGCATAAAACCATCCACCACACCACCGAGAAATGCCTTAATTGGCTGCCAATACTTGTAAATCAGCAAGCCAGCGCCAACGATGGCCGCACCAATGAGGCCAATCGGGCTGATTAATATCCCGAACAAGCCACCGAGGGCAAAGCGCAGGAATTTAAGCGGGGATTTAGCCAGCCAGCTAACGGCATTGCCCAATATTTTAAAACCGCTGATACCGGATTTAACCGGTGAACGCACCACATTAACCAGACCATTACCCAGCCCTTTAAGGGTGGCAATTGCCGACTGACCGCCATTTTTAGACAGGGTGAGCAGTGAGCGACTAAAGTTGCCGATCTGTGTGGTGGTTATCGGGGTAGTGCTTGCCAGTCTGGACATACCAAACGACAAGCGCGGCAGCAAGCGAATGCCTAATACTGAGGTAGTAAAGCGCAGTAGTGCGAACGGCCCCAAAATACCGACAACGGCAATCGCCAGTGCGCCAAATGCGGCGGTCGCAATAGCGATAGCGGTACCCACTTGCACAATGCCAAGACTGATTTTTGGGTGAGCCTTGAGGAACTCAGCCACACCATGCATAAATTCAGTAATACTTTTGGCTGTAGACCTGAGCCATGCGTCATTTTTTTCAAATAATTCAACGCTGACGTTTTCCAAGGCTGCGTGAATAATTGTCATGTCGCCTTTCAGGTTGTCCAGCTTGGTAGCAGCCACGCGAGCCGCCTCGCCGTCATACTCACCTGGCTGCCCGCGCATCTTATCGAGCGAGCCATTACCGGCAGCGTGCATCAACACACCAAAGCCGGTGACAGCATATTGCCCGGCTATGTCCTTAAAGATAGCCCCGCGCTCAACGTTACCCATCTTGGCGGTTTTCTCATTGATATCTTTGAGAATATCCACCAGATCGCGCATGTTGCCGTTTTTATCGGCGGTCTTAACGCCTAAATCTTTAACGGTACTAGAGCCACCAATGCGGCTTAAGATGCTGCGCATGGTGGTACCAGCCTGGCTCCCCTGAATACCGGCGCTACCCAGCATGGCGGTGGAAGCGGCGACCGTTTCCAGACTCTGCCCGTATTCCCGGCCAACACCGCCGGAATACTTCATAGACTCACCCAGCATCGGGATATCCACGTTATTACGGGTAAACAGAGCGGTGAGCACGTCGGCCACCCGATCCATTTTCTCCGCCGGTATACCCATCGCGGTTTGAATATTGGAAGCAATATCCGCCGTAGTACCGAGATCAATATCGCCTGCGGCCGCCAGATTCAGCATACCCGGCATCGCCCCAACCACTTGTTTAGGGGTGTAGCCGGTACGACCAAGATAATATTGACCCTCGGCGACTTGCAGATCGGTAAATTTAGAAGAGAGAGGCAAGGTGCGCGCCTGATGGCGCATAGCTTGCATTTCAGGCGAGTTTTTATCTTGAATGCGGGTTACTGCCTGAGTGCCGCTCATCATGGCGTCAAATTCATAACCGACATGCAAGGCGTTCTCAATCCCGCGCCCCATCGCGCGACCAGTGGATAGCGAGGTGTAACCCAATCCGGCGGCAATGGCTTTGCGCTGATTGCTGCTATCAAAGCGGTTACGGGCGGCACTGAGGCGCTGTTGCTGTTGGGCTTGCTGTTCTAACCTGCGCTGCTGTGCGGTCAGTGCGGCGGTGGTGCTGGTGATATTAGCCTTAAGGGATCGTTGAGCCTGACCTAATCGGTTAGTGGCAATGCCGCTGCTTTGTAATGCGGTGCGTTGGGTATGTAACGCAATACGTAAATCATTGTATTTTTGCTTAAGCCTGGCGGCTTCTTCACTGGCGCGCTTAAACTCTCTAGCCTGTTTAGCTGTGGGGGAGGCACTGTTTTTTAACTCGGTGGCAAGCTGGCGTGCTTTATCGCGGGCGGCGGCCAGCGCCTGAGCGGCACCATTGACCGCCACTTTATTCTTGCGAAAGCCCTCAATTTTAGCCGCCTGGCTATTGAGTTGTTTAAGTTCTTCTTTGGAGTTTTTAATAGATGCGGCCAGCATCTTATTGCTGGCCAACATAGATTTAAATGGCTTGGTGACTTTATCTATGGCACTTAAAGAAACCTGTAAGCGGAGGTTCTTATCACTCATCACTGCCCCCGTTGCGGATAATGGCTTTATGTCGCCATTCTAAAAGTTCGCCGACCGTCATCGGATCGGTGGCTGACGGCGGCCAATGGAAGGTGACCGCAATATCAGCCACCAAATCATCAACGGTTAAGCACTCAGGTAGTCGGACTTGACCGAGTTCGGCAAGAAAAAAATCGCCAGCGCCTGAGACAGCGCATAGATATCAGCCGGATCAAGATTGCTAATTTCTGGCACGGTCAGATTCGGGGTAGTGATGCGTGGCAACACACGGATCAAGGCGTCAACATCAGTATCTAATAGCGCTTGCAACTTAGCCCCGCGCAGTGCTCCGGCGTTGGGCTTGTTAACGGTCACTTCGGTGATGGTGGTATTGCCCCGAACAATAGGCACATCCAGAGTGATTACGTTAAATTTGTCTTGCTCCGGCGCAGTGGTATCAATCCCTGTTGCGGCCTCGGTGACTGCTTTGTCTACTTTCATGATGACTTTCCAAATAAAAATAAAGATAAGAAATGAAATAAGGTGCGAAATAATCCACGCGACGATATTCGCCATGTTACAGACCGATATTGCGGCGGTGGGCTTCCAACATGTCTACGCCATTAACGATTTCAACCATATTCACAATATCGACCTCGATCAGCACTTCGCCGTCCCACGTCAATTTGTAGTAGGTGTTTTTGGTGGAAATCTTGGTGGTGGTGTTATCACCTTGCTTGCTGTCACCGCCGTCAATTTCCTCATGGCGGCCACGCATTACGATCTCTACCGCGTGGGTTTCGCCGGTATCGTCGCGCTGATAGGAGCCTGCAAAACGCAGCAATACACCGTCAACCTTGGTTACACCCCATTGCTTATAAATCTCGGACTCAATGCCACCGAGTGTCCAGTCGACATCTAACGCACCATCAGCCAGCCCCAAATCGACCTTGGCGCTGCCATTCATGCCGCCACCGCGAAACTCTTCAAATTTGCGGTTGAGTTTTGGCAAGGTGATCGATTCAACCACCCCTTGATAGCTGTTCCCGTCATTGAATACATTCAGGAACTTAAGTTTGCGTGGTAAGGCCATAATTAAGCTCCTTAGCTGTTAACGGCGGCGGCGAAATTAGCCAGATAGCGATCAGTAATGCGCTGGCGCAGGGTTAAATCTTCCAGTGGTGGCACTGGCGTATAGTCGTAATCGATAAACAGGCGGCCCGCTTTCAGGGTGTCTTTATCGTTCACGCTGTCGTCATACCAGCAATCGCCATCGATCAAATAGCCCAATGATTTCAATTCGCGCATTTTGGCGCGAATGCCCTCAATGATGTCTTTTGCCAGTGACGGCGTAAGCGGCTTATCGTTAGCCCACATATGCGCCTCGGCCATGGTGTCAGCCAATACCTGTGCGGTGCGGGTGTAATTTTCAAAGGCAAATAGCGGATCATCAGAGCAGGAGCGGGAACCCCAGAAGCGATAGCCGTCTTTGCGGATCAGCGTGGTGACGTCTTTACTGTTAAGTAAATTGGCATCGGTGGCGCTGTTTTGCAGATCCCAAAACACATCTGCGCTAATACCGGTGACGCCATTCACCCCAACGTTAGACAGTGTTTTATGCCAACCAACATCATTATCAATCTTGGCACGCAATCCGAGGGCGCGTGCAGTCGCAAAGGCGGTAGCCTCAGCATTAGTGACCGTATCCCAACTGAGAAAATCCGGCCAAATCACCATGGCCTCTCGCTGGCTGAAATTATCGCGGTAGATAATGGCCTCTTCTTTGGTTTTACAACCATAAGCGCTGATGTAGGCAAAGGCGCGTAAATCTTGAGCGATAGAAAGCAGTTCAGTGGCTACCGCTTTAGTGTCATGACCGGGTACACCTAAGATGCGGGGTTTAACGTCAAACTTGCCCTGTGCGGCTAACAGCGCTTTCATGCCGGTGTAGCGGCCATCTGGCGTGGATCCACCAATGATGTTTGACGTGGTTTCGGCTTCGGTTTCGCCTTGAGCGACACGAACAACGATAGTGACGGGTTTGGTTTGGTCGCCGATAGCATCCAATGAGTGGGCTAATGTGCCGGTTTCACCGGCCTTGCCACTGGCGGCTAACACATCGGTGAGTAATACCGGGGTATTTAATGGAAATACGGTGGCGTCAGCATCATCGGAGGTACAGACCATCCCGACCACCGCCGTACTGACAGTGCGGATCGGGCGAGTGCCTTCGCTAATTTCAATGACGCGCACACCATGGTGGTAATCGGTTGCAGACATGCGTTTTCTCCGGTTAAGCGTTCATTCGCTATGATGCCGGATTGTCACGCGCGGGGCAGTTAGTGGGGATTGTGTGAGAGGTGGCACAAGAAAAGGGCGGCTACTACCGCGATAGTAGCAGCAACCACTGCATGATATTAAGGATAGACTGGCGGCACCATTCCTATTTTTCCCATTTCTGGGATTGACTCATAAAAACTGATATAGCGGGGATCGTTTACTTCAACCTCCCCGAGAAATTCATAATAAATTGGATCTTGTTGGCAGTAGAAACAACCAATAATCACTGATTCAGCCGCATCTGCAAATTGAACATGCATATTATTTCCTCTCTTAGAACGTGTACCCGTTTATATCAATAACAAATAGAGACACCGCACCGTTTGAGGCCGCCTTATAATAAAACGCCTGTGGGGTGATGAGGGGGATTTCTGGTAGAGGCGTATTTAATGTTGTTATCGGAGCCGACTGGATCAAATGCTCATAAATCCCTGTCGCTGATGATGCGACAAAAATCTGATTGTTTGCCGGGCCTGTTGTCGTTATTCCTACCCAACCATTAACCGATTTAGCATTAACAGGAACAATAGCAGCAAGACCGATGGCAATATAATTTGCAGGCAAACTATTTGATGTTGTTGCCGGTACAACTGGCGTAATTATTCTTCTATCCGCCTGGTACCCAATAACAAACTGACTATTCGCTGTTCTCCATACGCTAACCAATGCCGAGGCTGTATATCCTGGCGGCATAATACCGTACAAAACCTCCGGAGCTAACACAGGTGTTGTATTAACAGCCAGCAATGCAGACGCCTGAGTGGATGGGTTGTAAATCGCATACAGCGCGACAAATCCAGTAACCGGCACCGAGCCGGTATCCATACCGCCAGCGCCAGTGGTCGCCAGGTTAATCGTTTTGTTGAAGCCAGTTAGCTTGTACTGAAACCCACCTAACGCCGTTTGCACGATTAATTCATCTGCCGTGAAAGTGGCTGTAGATGAAGCCGCCGTAACGCTCATTTTTGCATTGCGTGAAGTACCAATGACGCCAGTCAGTTGTGCCATCTGTAAATATTGCTGATGGGGGTTGTCTGCTTTGCCGTGGTCATCCAGTGCCTTGGTTGTCGCCTCGGAAACCGTCTTGACGGCCTTTGGTGTAGCGGCCAGCACTTCGCTATCGCTGGTTGTGGCGCTGCTTAATTTCACAAAGCCTTTTTCGGTTTTGCTGGCGTCCGGGTGGTTACGTGATTTCTCATGTTCAACCAGTAAATTATCGGCGTATTGCTTAACCTCAATTGCTTTGTCATCGGCGTACTTACGCGTTGCCAGCACCACCGATGGATCGATTTTTAATGTGACCGCTTCAGTACTGCTCACAATCAGCACCATGCGCACGGTTTGCGTGCGGCCACTGCCCTCCTGCAATTGCGGTTTATAGGTTTCCGGGCAGTTGGCAATGGCGATTAATACGCCGTCTTTATCAAACAGACCCACTTCACGTATCCACCAACCGCCATCCGTTTCCGGAATAACCTGTTCCGCGATAATCTGGCTACTGTTGGCCGCATCAATACTTAATGAATTCAATGCGGCGCGGCGTTTTTCACTGATAAGCTGCGTTTGTGCCGGGCTAGGTGTGGGCAACGCGCCGCCACCGTCACCCACTGCCATCTGCGTAATTTGTAATTGGGTACCGAGAGCGGCCGCATTTGCCAGCTTGGCCGCCCCCAAATTGGTCAGTAGCGCAAAATATTTCACTGTCATGGGTTCACTCTCATATCATCAATCAGATGCACAACACCGCCAGTGTAATTCTGGCCGGTGACGGTAATGGTTTCGGGTAGGTAGGGGTAAATGGTCATTTCGTCACCGTCATAACTGGCGGCGCTGATGGGGATGATTCCATTTACATCCAAATTAATTGACAGGCCGATCAGATGGCGGCTACATGGCTTGGCATCTTCAATCAGGCGTTCTAATTCCTGATACATTTCTTCGGTAATACCGGTTTCCAGCACACCTACATCCAGGCGAAACGTGCCGGGTGCCTCGTTGGTTTTCCACCACTCAATCACACGGATCAGATAACCGAGCGGCTCCACTACGCGGCGGATCGCGCCAATGGTGCCTTTGCGTTTATGCACGACGTAAGAGGCTTTGACGACGGCGCGCTTTGTCGCTTCCGGCCAATTCTCATCCCAGCGATCCACTGACCAGGCCCACGCCAGATATGGCAATAATTCCAGTGGGCAGGTGTCAGCATTCCATAGCTGGCGTAATGGCACCTCAATATCCGCCATGCGCGCACAGGCTTGCGCGGCGGCAATTTCCAGTGGTGTAGAGCCAACGGGTAACAGGCGTTTATTCATCAGAGCCGCCCACCGTCAAGGTATAGCCGGTACAATAAGCGGCCTGCGTCCTATCCAGTACCACATCAACCATCGGCGCGGCCAGTTCGACCCGTTGCACACCCTCAACATGCAGTGCGGCATAAATAGCGGAAAGGCGAATATCGCGCCCTAATCGGCGCTGAGTGCTGATATAGGTTTGCAATTGGGCTTCTGATGCTGCGCGGATAGGCTCGGCTTCCGGCCCTGGGTAAAAATAGAGCGTGGCGTCAATCTGGTATTCCACGATATCAGCGGCGTTAACCGTCAATCGGTCGGCAACTGGCCGCACATTCTCATCATTCAGTGCGGCAAAGACTTTATTCAATAAATCCTGTGGTGCCGTACCGTTTCCCTCACGGGATAGCACGGTGACGGTAACGCAAGCGGGGGACGGGCTGATTGCGGAGGCGTCAGCGATGCGGCCGTCAGCACTACGTGCATGGTATTCATACGCGCCGGTTGGCCCCGCCACACTCAACCCCTCAAAGGCTTGCGGGATACGTACCCGGAAATCGTCGTCAGACTCCATCACGGCGGCAGTGGGCGGGATGGCATCTGGATTGGCTGGCGTGATGGTTAATCGCTCAATACCATTATTCGCGCCGAGGTGATCTAAATCGCTACCCATCGCATGAGCCACCATCACCGCCTGCGCCCCCTCATTGACACGCTGGCGCAACAGCAATTCACGGTAGGTACTTTCCTGCAACAGTTTCACGATGGGTTCCGACTCAAATGATAATGTTAGGCGCACCGCGTCTTGTTGGTCAGCTGGATATAAGGCGATAAATGCCTCTTTGCGTAAGGTAAACAGGCTTTCAAAATCCAGTGATTCAATCACCAGCGGGGCCGGTAACTGGCTTAAGTCGATAGTCGGCATTATTGGCCCCCTAGCGGCACGGTCAGACTTAACCGGTTATTGCTGTCTGTGCGGCTGCCGGTTAAATCCACGATCATTTTGCCGTCAATCTGCGTGCTAATACTGATGGCGTTTAGGGTAACGCGCGGTTCCCAGCGCATCACCGCACCATAGACAGCGGCCATCATTTTTAGCCGTAAGGCGGGATTCTGAGGCTGGTCGATTAAGGTTGATAATAGCGAGCCATAATCACGGCGCATTACCCGCGTGCCTTGTGGCGTAGTCAGAATGTCGCTGATTGACTGGCGAATATGGTCAATATCGCCGATGGCTAAACCGCTATAGCAATCCATGCCGATATATTGATAAGTTGTCATTTAATCCCCGCCGTATAATCCCCGCCGCGCTGCACTGCCCCGTGGTCATGCTCATCGACAACCACACCATTAGATGAAAACTTACCGCCACTATGCTCAATATTCCCGCTCATTTTGCCGCCTTGTTTAACTTCTAAGGTGGAGGTAGTCAGATGTTTGGTGCACTCCACAATAGGGGTATCCAGCGTGATTTTTATTGAGGCGGTATTGGTAATATTGGGGGCGGTGGCATTGATTGATTCACTGGCATTGATTGCCGCAGTCTTTATTCCGGTTACCGCTAAATGACTGGTTTCCGGTTCGTACTCAAAACGCGCACCATCAGGAAAGGTGATCACGATGGCATCAGCCGATTGTGACGGGGCTGGATTGGCATCCGAAAAGATGGCGGGCAGCACAAAGCCGGTGGTGAGTTCACCGCCGATACTGAGCACCATGACTTGCTCACCCACGGAGGGGGCAGACCAAAAACACACCCGACCGGCGCGCAGGGTTAACCAATTGAGCCAATCGGTTTCAAGGTTGCCGATTTTGACTCGGCATAATCCGCTAGCAAGATCGACGTCTGAGACGATGCCAATGCGGATAATGTTAGCCAAGAGGCGCTTGAGGCCAGCAATAAGGATATTCATTCGGTCAGTTTGCCGCCTACGGGCGCGCGGGGCATGTGATGGTTTTTGTGTGAGGGATGGCACAAGGGAAAGGGATCGCAGACCATGGAGCATCGTCACATCTATCTGTACTGCAGCTTATTTTTATTTCGTTTAACCAAGGCGGCCAACACAGATAACAATGACTATTTAGCGATATGCTCTAACGCTAAATCGCCTATCCATTCGATATCACTGTCAGTAAAGCCGAGTAATTGGCGGCGCTCGTATTTCACTGTTGGCCCGTTCTTTGTGACTTTATCCCGCAAGCCGTAGTGGTGCACCCTGGCCAAATTATTGACCGTACCGCTAAAGGTGACGGCGGCCTCATCGGCGCTGGATTCGGCCTTGATAAAACGGGCGGTGCGCAGTTTGGTAAACATCTTACGCTTGATGCGGCCTTGTTTATCACGGCGCTTTTTCTTGCGGGCCACAAATGGAGATCCGTCAGGATTTTGTTGTGCCTGAATGTGCTTTTGTTGACGCTGGCGCAGTTCTTTAGAGACTTGACGCATAAATGCGCCGCGCGCCTGTGGGGATAATTGCGCTAGCAAGATTGATAATGTTTGGTCTAATTCGTGCAGGTCACTCACTCGGCCCACTCCGCGACGGTTTTACCGTCAACGTTCACTTTGTAACTGTTGACAAAATATTCCGGTGGCACTGGCTCATCCAAATGAGTCACGGTTAACACCCCGTCTTGTTCTTTAACGATAGTTCGCTCGGTGAGCTTGAGATCAATACTGATATCTCGCAGCTTATTATCCAAATAATCCACCTCAAAGGTGAAACCATCTGGCCGTTTATCTGGGTTTGCCATGATATCCGGCTGGTTTGTGCGCAACCAATGCAGGATAGGGACAATGATCAAATCCAAATTATCGGCATAATCCGTAATCACCAGATTTAAGGTGTACTGATATTCAAAGGATAATGACGGGGCCAGTGTGGCAATAATGGCCCCGTTGTCGATAAACAAATGCAAGCAATCGGGGTTTTTCTTGATGTACGGCACGGCTTTCATGATATTGGCGCGCAAGGAGTCAGGCTTTAGCATCGGAAGCGGCCTCTTGCTGGCAAATGAGAACAGTATCAATCTGCGCGGCACAAGCGTGCAAAGCCGCTTCTAATTGGTCGATATCGTCGTTTAAATCACCGTTAGTTTGTGGGCTAGCCGCCGGAAACAGGCAGGGCGTGACTGTCGGACAGCCATTGACGGTAATCTTCGGCCCCGGTGAGGGCGGGCCGTCGGCGCAACCGGATAATATCATCAGGCAGGGGAGTGTCAGCCCAATGGCGTAGCGTTTCATTTTCACGGTATAACCTCTTAAGCTGGTTGCTGCGTTGCGCCAGCAACTGATCCGCATTAGCAACCTGTTGGCGTAACCGCGCCTGTGCCTGATTGTTGGCATTGGCGGTCAGTGCCAGGGCGATAAGCTGGCCGTTTTTACTGGCTGTTTCGGCTGCTTGCATATCAATCACCACCTGGCGGGCCTCCGATAAACGGTAGGTTTGTACACTACCGGCAACCAATAAGACGGCGGCGACTGTCCAGGCGAGTGGGGCTGTATTGATAATTGACATGGATTAGCCCGGATATTGACGAGCGGGCAATTGAAAATGCGGGCCGTCTTTAAAGGTTGTCCAATTGCCGCCCCATTCCACGGCGATCCCCAACTCGGCGGCGGCCTGTTTCATGGCGTCAGCCATGGGGTAAAAATACCTCCATTCCCAACTGATCTTACCGTCCGGTAACGGCACGATATCGACCGCATGGCCGGTTAAATGGCGGCTGTTTAGGGTCTGGCTGGCACCGGCTTTGACTAGGTCACGCTGGCGCTCTATTGTGCGGCGGCCCTCAATCACTTTAAAATCAATGGGGGTGAGTTCTAGGGCGCGGCGCACGACTTTGACCAAATCAGGATGCACGCCGATCAGATTGCTCTCGCTGGCCTTACCGAAAATGAATTTATTGTTTTGCATCCGTGGTTCCCGCCTTTTTGTTGATGACTTTGAATACCAGTTCACGAATGGCTTGTAAGCCAATCAGCCCGATTAGGCAGCTAATAAAGATTTCTACTTTCCCAGCGGCGACTTCGGTTAATGCACCATTCAGCCAGGGAATAGCATCAATAAGTCGGATCAGCATGGGGGAAATGACCGGGCCTATATTGACGCCGACCAGCCCACACACCACGCCCTCGCCGATGCCTTCACGTAACTTGCCACCGCCCCATACCACACGACGAAACGCCACAATAAAGGCGACAAAAAAGCCATTTATCATGGTGGAATGGGCGGAATAAAAGGCCAGTGCCGCACCTATCCAACTTGGATCTTTTTCTGGCATCTTCATGTCCGTTACCCCCTTGTGGGGAATTATGCAATTAGTCCCAAAGTTGCAGGGTTTGCGTGGTGGTTGCGGTGCTCACTTCGGGCATTTCCACCGGATAACCGTGCGGTAAAAACGGCCCGATATCGGATAGCCCCGGATTAGCCGCCAACACTTTTTCTGTCACACCCTCAGTGCGGCCGTAGTAGCGCCAGCACATCGCGTCAACAGTGTCGTACTGCTGCGCCAGAATGCGCACTAAATCAGCTCCACTGTCATACGGCTGATAGCCTGAATATCGTTAATCGCCCAGGCAGCATCACGGCGTAAATTGTCAATGGTCGGCTCCAGTGAATCGGCCCGCTTCCCTCCCGCGCCAGTGGTATCAAAACCGCGAAAACGATCAGTCAAACGGGCCTGCATCAGGCAAAACACCGCGCTGCGGTACAACTGAATGCGGGTGCTTTCATCGTTCAGCTTTTCCGCTGGCACATCAGCCGCCGAGAGATAACCTTGTTTTTGCTGGGTTAAGCGCCAGACCATCAGCCGGTTATTCACTTCATTGATGGCAAACAGCGCCGCTTCCATAACCCGTGGCTGGGTAATGGTGCCGTCTTGCCGCGACTCTTCGCGGTACTGCTTTAAGTCGATATCCGGCCAGAAACCGTCATTTTTAATAACAATATCTTCGGCTGGCTCCACCGGTGCTGGCGTATCTGGCGTCTGATTGGTGTTAATAACGATATCCATGCTGAGACTCTCAAAATAAGCGGGCGGTGGACGGTGGCCTTGTTAGGGTAAAAAATATCCTGACTTGGCTACCGTGCCGCCCTCGCCGGGGCGTAGGGTTATGAGACTGCTTTAATCAGCTTCTCAAGATTCTTGATATCGGTTTTTACACCGCTGTTATCATCCAGTTGCAGCGCCGTTTTCAAATTTGCCAGCGCAAGAACGTTGTCGCCGCCCTGACGCAGGGCATAACCGACAAACTTATGCAGACGGGCGCAAACCATATCCGGCATATCCTGACCGGTGAGAATTTGCTGGGTACGCAATAGCTGCGGGGTATCTAGCGGCTTTTGGTCGGTCAAGGTGCGCTGTGCAATGGCGGCGACTTCCTCGGCAATCAGACATGCGGTGGTGCGCTTAAAGCTGTCTGGCGTGACCAAATCATGCTTAATGGCGTACTCCGCAATATCTAAACCGCGAGTGATGTCGCCGACATCCAGATGCCAAATCAGCATGCGCATCAGAATGTCATCCTGCTCACCGCTCCCTTTCGCCAGCACCCCCGCCACCCACGGCTGATAAGTCGGTAACATGCCTTGTTTGACCTCGGCCTTGCGGGCTATCGACTCAATACGGCCCAATTGGGCCATATCCTGTTGCAGCTTGAACAACAACAGTTCGTAGTTGCTGGCGTGGCTCAGTGTGGCCGCCTCGCTCAGTGAATCCGATTGTTGAGCCGCCACAAATAACCGGTGACGGCGAACGGGGTTGCTCATAATGGATTAACCTTCTGCTGGGACGGAGAAATCACCGAATTCAATGTTTTCAATGAATGCCACGCAGCCAAAATCCTCAACCACATAGGCTTCATTGACCGACTCATAGTTTTCAATGCGATCCCGCTTTGGATTGTCGATGATTGAACGGCGGCGGGTGCCGTCTTGCCAGTAGATAGACAAGTTATCCAAGCGAGTGATCAAGATGGCATTCGCCGGGAAAGACGGTGCGCGCACGGCGGGCTGACCGCCAACACGTTTCTGGCTGATAATTAAATCGGCCGCCAATGCTTCGGTGTTCGGCTGTTCTTTATTGACGATCGGAAAGTATTTATCTGCCAGTAACTGACGGCCCACAATGGCGACCAGTTCGGTATCCTCTTGGAACCACGGTTGGATCATCTCATCAGTGGCCGCCATCACCAGCGCATCCAGATTATGGAAGTCGCCGCCTTTGCCGATGCGGATTTTCGGCGAGATAACAGCACCCTGCTCATCAACCACTTTATCCATCACCTGGCTGGGTGCATTGTCTCGAATACTTTGCAGCCAACCGATATTGACGTCTTGCAAGAGCATATTGACGGTGTGATCAGAGGTTTTCGCGCGATGCGTACCGTTAAAACCGATCATGATGCGATCAAGCGCCTGACGCTTCACAATGGCATCACGAATACGGGTCTGGAAATCGGGAAACTTAGACCACATGTCTAACTTCTGATAAGGCAATGCGGTGTCAAAGTTGGTTTGGGTGCAATTGTAGCGAGTGCCATCTAAGCCGCTCGGATCAGAGGCTTCACGTTCTTTCAGGCTGGTATCGGTGGTACTGGCAATCGGGCGTTCGATACCCAAACCGACCTTTTCACCCTCTTTCTCATCCACCGGGTACATGTTAATTTTTAACAGAAAAGCGCTGCTTTCCTGCTGTTTTGTTTCCAGTTTTTGCGCAATGGATGGCTCAACGGTAAATTTCGCGCTGATATCCTCTTTGCTGTCCAAATTATTCAATCGGGCAACTTGCTGTAAAAACTGGTTGTACTGAAATCGGGTCGTTTTTTTCATGTGAAATTAAATCCTTAACGTAGCAAGCGGGCTGACTTAGCAATCCGTCAGAATGGCGCTGTCATTGCCGGTTGATGGTTCGCGCTGGGAGAAACTGCGATCTGTATTGCTGAGCGTGGTTTTTAACGTGGCAAGCTCTTGATTTGTCGCATCGCTGGCCGCTTTGAGGTCGGTAAATTTCTGTTCCAAGGCGGTAAGGGCGCTAAATTTCCCCTCAACTTGCTGCGCAACCAACTCAACCGCCTGATGCACATCGTTGAACTGCGCATCATCACCGGTCTGTTTTTTGGTGAACATGGTTTTGATAGTGGTTAGCAGGTTGGTTTTGGGTTCCTGCTCGGCTTCAAATTCCAGATTAATTTCGGTGGCTTCGGTAAAAATGGCGTCCGACTGGCTTTTGCGTGATGCCAGCGGGCTATGCTCGCTCTGCGCGCAGAATGTCAGCATTTCAGCGCCTAATGAGGCGGGAACATCGGTAAAACCGATGCCGGTCAAATAGGCTTTGCCGGTATCAGCAAACTTCTCAATATATTCAATGCTGGAATAAACCTTTTGCCGCGCCTGACGCAGTTTTACCAGATCGTCGGTGGCATCGACCTGAACAAGCAGCGCTAATTTACCTTTCAGTGGCCCGTCTGCGATTTCCTCATACTTGGCCGCCGTGATATCGCCATAAGCGCGGAACTGGCTATCAGGCAACACACTCTTGATGTGTTCCAGATTGGCGCGCGAACCACGAAATGCCGGGTTGTAGCTTTCAGCCATTTCAATAATGTGTGCGCGTGGCACATGGCGGCCATCACTGGTTGCCCCCTCAACGACGGCACGGAAAAACTTGGATATTGGCATGTGATTGATCCCGGTCTGATTCGATAGTAGTGACCTATGTTGGCGACCAGCGACCAACGGAACAATCAGGCGCTCTTGTGCTATGGCTGGCACAAGGTGTAATGCGGGAGGGAGAGGGTGTGGATAGGTAGCCTTGCGGTAATTGAGCAATAAAACAGGCTATTTCACATGGAAATCTCTTCTATCAATGCCGATTTAGATCCCCGCCGTCAAGCCATGTATCTGTATTGGCAAGGGCTGCGCATCGCCCGAATTGCGGAAATGATCGGTGAGAAAGCGGTCACGGTACACAGTTGGAAGCGCCGCGACAAGTGGGACGCTTACGGGCCGCTGGATCAGATGCAACTGACCACGGCGGCGGAATATTGCCGCCTGATAATGAAGCCTGTCAAGGAAGCCAAAGACTACAAAGAGATTGATTTGCTGGGCCGACAGGCTGAGCGTCACGCCCGCATTGGTAAATACAATGATGGTGGTAACGAGGCCGTCCTTAATCCCAATATTGAAAACCGCAACAGTGGCACGCGTAAAGCCGCGCAAAAAAATGTATTCAGCGAGGCGCAGATTGCCAAACTGAAAGATATTTTCAATGAATCTATGTTCGGTTATCAGCGCAACTGGTATGAAGCTGGTTTGTCACCTGATTTTCGTATCCGTAATTTGCTCAAATCCCGCCAGATAGGAGCAACCTACTTTTTCTCATGGGAAGCTCTGTTGGATGCGCTCGACACCGGCCGCAACCAAATGTTTGTTTCGGCCTCCAAAGCGCAGGCGCACCAGTTCAAAAACTATATTGTTGCCGCGGCGCGCCAGGTGGATGTTGATTTGCGCGGTGAGGTAATTATTTTACCCAATGGCGCGGAAATGCACTTTCTCGGCACCAATGCCAGCACCGCGCAGGGCCGTCCCGGCAATCTTTATCTGGATGAATATTTTTGGATCCCCGGCTTTCAGAAGCTGCGCCGCGCTGCATCGGGCATGGCCTCGCAAAAAAGATACCGCTCCACCTATTTTTCTACGCCATCCAGCACGTCACATGAGGCTTACCCGTTCTGGGCTGGCACCTTATTTAACAAGGGAAAGGCTAAAGATAAGCGCATTGAAATTGACGTCAGTTACCCACGGCTGGCCGCTGGACGGTTGTGTGAGGATAAGCAGTACCGCCAGATTGTCACCATTGAAGATGCCCTGAAAGGGGGTTGTGACCTGTTTGATATTGATGAATTACGCAATGAAAACAGTGATGAAGATTTTGAAAACCTGTTTATGTGCGGCTTTATTGACGATAACGCCTCCACCTTCAAGCTGGCCGAAATGCAGCGTTGCATGGTGGATAGCTGGGAAAAATGGTCAGACGTTAAATTACTGGCACTGCGCCCGTTTGGTGACCGGCCGGTGTGGATTGGTTACGACCCGGCCAGCACCGGCGACAGTGCCGGTTGTGCCGTCATAGCCCCGCCAGTGGTGGCGGGCGGTAAATTCAGGGTGTTAGAGCGCCACCAGTGGAAAGGCATGGATTTTGCTGACCAGGCCAGCAATATCAAAAAGATCACCGAGCGCTATAACGTCACTTACATCGGTATTGATGATACCGGGCTGGGCCGTTCCGTTACGCAATTAGTGCGGCAATTCTTCCCGGCAGTTAACGCCATTCACTACAGCTTAGAAATGAAAGCCGACCTGATTTATAAAGCAAAAAATATCATTCAAGGCGGCCGCCTGGAGTTTGACGCGGGCTGCATTGATATCGCCACTGCGTTTATGTCTATCCGTAAAACCATGACCGCCAGCGGCCGCAACGCCACCTTTGTGACTGACCGCTCCAAAGACGTCAGTCACGGTGATGTGGCGTGGGCCATTATGCACGCCTTATTCCATGAGCCTCTTGAAGGCATTAACAGCAATAACACCAGTGTGATGGAGATCTATTAATGAAATATGCTTGTTTTGATGAAACTAATACTGAGCACCTAAAATACTGGATGCATATGTGGGCCTTTAATCATCAGCGCGAATGGTATAAGGCTGGCATTGATAATCGCACACGGAATATCACTAAAACTCGGCTGGCGGGGGCGGATCTGTTCTTTGCTCTTGAGGGATTGATTGATGCCCTGGAGACTGGCCGTGACCAAATCTATTTTAGCGCAGGGGAAGAGACTGAGAGTGCAGCGTGGCAATATATCCTTACCTGGATGGCTGTAGGTAAACTTGCCGTGACAGATTCTTGTAGGGATGAGTTCAATGAAGTGAACTTTATACGCTTGAATAACGGTGCGCAGATCAGCTTTCTTAATGAAAAATCACTTGCTGCGGGATATTCCGGCAATGTCTATGTGAGTGAATACGCCTGGGCGGATAATCCAGACAGATTATTAAAAGTGGCCGATGGTATATCCATGCATAAGCGCCACCGCCGCACGTACTATACGACGCCATCCCCTAGCGTCGCTGCGTTTACACTTTGGCAACAAGCGCTAGAGAACGATCGCCAATGGAGCCAAATTGTCACCATTGAAGATATCGCCGGTAACGGATGCTTATACAGCCCGGAAGATATTGTCAGACTCAGGGGAGAAATGAGCGAACTCGAATTTGCCATGCTTTACATGTGCCAATGGCCGACGCGGGCAGTTAATCAAGGGGCCGCACTATGAGTCGTAAACAGCGAAATAAACGTAATACTGCGGCAATGGTAAAAAGTACCGCACCACAAGCCGAAGCGTTTACTTTTGACGACCCGATCCCGATGATGGACAGGCGCGATATTCTGGATTATCTGGAATGTGCGGTTATGGATCGTTGGTATGAGCCACCGGTGTCCTTTAATGGGCTGGCGAAATCCTTTCGCGCGGCGGTACATCATAGCTCACCTATCTACATGAAACGTAATGTATTGGTTAGCTTGTTTGAGCCGCACCGGCTGCTATCCAAGCAGGATTTTAGCCGTTATGCGCTGGATTTTTTGGTGTTCGCCAACTCATTTTTAGAGGCCCGTTATAACCGGTTGGGCGGCATAATGAAACTGGTACCCAGCCCAGCCAAATACACCCGCCGGGGGGTGGAAACGGACACATATTGGTATGTCTCATCCTATGCGAACCCGCACCCGTTTGAAGCCAATAGCGTTTTTCATCTGCTCGACCCGGATATTAATCAGGAGATCTACGGCGTTCCTGAATATCTCGCCTCGTTAAACTCGACCTGGCTCAATGAAGCCGCGACACTATTTCGCCGTAAATACTATCTCAATGGCAGTCACGCCGGATTTATCCTGTATATGAATGATGCCGCCCATAAGCAGGAGGATATCGACGCCTTACGCAAGGCATTGAAAGAGTCCAAAGGGCCGGGCAACTTCCGCAATTTGTTTATGTATGCCCCAGCGGGTAAAAAGGACGGTATCCAAGTGATCCCGCTGGCAGAAGTGGCCGCCAAAGATGAATTTATGAACATTAAGAACACCACTCGCGACGATCAGCTTGCTATGCAGCGAGTGCCGCCTCAATTGATGGGGATCCTACCGAATAATACCGGCGGTTTTGGTGATGTGGAAAAAGCCGCGCGGGTATTTGCCATCAATGAATTAGCACCATTACAAGAACGGCTAATGGAATTAAATAATTGGGTGGGAGAGGAAGTTATCAGATTTAAACCTTATGAGTTACTCGCCAAACAAGAATAAATCCACTTTATGCATATGCTAACCGCCTTTTGGCGGTTTTTGCATTTATATGCACATGAAAAATTCAATTAGCGGCCTTTTTATTTCAGCAACGACGAATTGTGTCAGTCACAATAACTAAAAATTAATTGCTTGTGACACGTCACAAGGCTCTTGATTTTATTTCTGTGCCATGTCACGATTTTAAAAGAGCAAGCCGCAACGGCCGCCGCAAAATTCAGTGATAATTGCTCAAATTGTTTAGTAAACTAACCTCAACATATCTGCAAGTTCAAAGCGCAATAATCCGCATGATTCTATTCACTCCCTAATCACTATCCAGACCGCGCCAATGCTGGGTTTTCAGTCTCTTTCTAAGTGCATAAAAAGTGAATATTTAGTCATTGCAGCGTGGGGGCGGGGGGGCACGCGCAGCGGGGTGTGGTCGGTGGTGTCACGCATCCTCATATGTGGCATAAATCACCCTGTATACGCATGTGCTCAACCCTGCCTTTTCGACATAAAATGTGTATCATCGGAGGAGGAATAAAAAAGCGCCTCTCTGTGTGGCGTGGAGGCGCTTTTGTGTAGGGTGATTTTGAGGGTAAATTGAGTGACATCTTTATTTTATTCAAACTATCGCATATCTATTCATTTTTATATCTTATCTAATATTGTCGTGGTACACTATCAGCACCCGCGCTATAGGGTGTCTAGCATCAGTTTCTTATAGTTTTACGTCTACATGCTCATGAGCTACACTGCTTAAAGGAAGTAGCCCAAATTTCTTTAATCTTAAAAAAACATCGCCATTGTGTGATTCATCTTCATTCTTGTGTAGCATGTAGAAGAAATTCAATAGGTAAAGGCTGAGACGGCGGAATGCTATATAAATTCTTCTCTTTAAATGATAACTCTCTATCCTCCTTATATAATTCTTCCCTCTGGTTCTCAAAGGTCTGTGATTTCAATGATCCATTTGAGGGACAGGTTAAAATAATAGATGGAGAGCTGACAGATTCTAATATGGTTAAATTGATTAAAGTTATGAATTCATCAGGAGGGTTGAATAGGTTTCTGAATTTAAAAAACTCTAATGAGACATTAGATGCACTCACAGAAATAATGATACTGAATAAAGGTGAAATACTTAAGAATGAAATTCTTAGGATAGCTAGGCATGCCTTTAATACTGTTGTTGAGCGCTACACAAATGGCGGAGCTTGCTGCTTTGTTTCTGATGGAAATCAATCTAACGACTTGCTAAGCCCTTTAACAAGTAGGCTTATGTGGGGACATTACGGTAATGGCCTTCGTGGGTTTGCATTGAAATTTAGAGATGACATTTTCTGTGATGTAAATAGTGAACTAAAAAAAGAAATGATTTCGGGGCCATATGAAATAGATTATATAAATGATTATCCGGTTGTTAATTTAGTTGAGTTATCTAACCAGCTTTATGTCGAAAAAAATGAACTTAAGGTGTTTAAACATATTGGTAAGTTAACTTCATCTAAAAATAAAGACTGGGAGTATGAGCAAGAAGTTAGATATATTTCAATGGAGGGGAACAGGCTTTTCAAGTACAACCCTGAGCATATTGAATTACTTTGTATTGGTGAAAAAATGCCTAATTATCAAGTTAAGTGTTTATTATCAATTGCAAAGGAATTAGGAATAAAGAAAATTTGCAGAACAAAACTATCAAATGATAGTTATACAATAGGGTTAAATTACGAAGTTTATTAGAAGAGTTTTGAATGTACTGACTAATACTTGAATTGAGGCTCTTGTTGAACTGAGCCAAAGCTAGTCTGACATTGGTTTTTATGCCAAACTAGGGACATTACTCAAATCACAATATGTTAATCAACAGGGAACAGATCAACTATCTGTAGATGGAATACAGGCTGAAACAAACAACTTGCCAAAATCAGTAAGGTGAATTTCACTAAAACAACGAATACCGGTCTGAACTCCATTCACAAAAATTGGATCTTGTTTTGTAACGGGCCATGTTACTAAAGAGAGTGATTCAAGATGAGAATAATATATCCCCATAGATTCCGGAGATAATAAATCGTCTAACGGTATAGTCGAACTTTCAATTACTCTATTCTCAAGCCTATTTTCTTGTAAATTTAGATCCTGTGTATATACCTGATGAAAAGGTTCAACATCCAATTTAAGAAGCAACAAAGCCTCATCGCTGGTCAATTGTTTAATTATTTGCACAAATGATGGATGAACAAGCTCTACATACTTTTGGTCGGCAGATTTAAATAATACCTCTTTGAATAAATCCCATAGAGGACTAGATTCTTTTATAAAACGCATAGATTCAATGGCTGGACCAGAAATCTCAGGAGCTACTTCGATTCTTCGAGATTCAGGAATGCGTACATTCATTTCACGTAATAAACGTTCCAGACGATCCTGAAAGGTTGCAGCAATCTGTAATGGTGCAAGCAAAAGTCGAGCTGTTTTGACTAAATCCGCGCCAACCTTACCCAGTTCTTTAAGTCCTGGAGAAAGCGCATCGTTGTATGTATTCTCAACAAGTTTAGAGTCAATAACGCTATTAATAATCTTGCTATTATCCATTTGTTGCCTCTCAATTGTTAACAAAATGTTCACTCTTATCCTAGCAACTTCATCAGATTAACCAAACGATGAGTTACTAGACTGGTCTTAAACATGCGCCTGTAGAAAAAAACAAAAATCTGATTGCTATAGTCGCAGTGCACTTTGTATTGATCGAAAAATAGCAAATTCACGCCGTATTTCCAACCAAATCATAAATCCAGTTAGCCACTTTTATCTCTTCATACATTGATGTTGTTAGATAAGGCCTTAGTCCGCATTCAGTCTTATGTTTTGATTTTGGGTTCGATGGGTACTGACTGTCATATCGACGTCAATTGCAAACTTTATCGAGACTATTTTTATATTTATCAATTGGATAAGTGGAGTATATCCAACATCAACCGCCTATACCCCAACGTCTGCCAACACTCCGCATCCCCCTGCAAGCAACAACCAGCCTTATCACCTGGCAGCGTATCCCCGCACCGTTTACAGCTACTTTTCTTCAATTCGGCAAGTTGCTTATGCAGTAACTTATTATCCTGGCGGATCAGGCTGGCTAAATACTCGGTCACCTCATAAGGTTGACGAGCAATGCGGCGCTGTTCGCATCCCTCCAGCACCATAGCCAATTCCTGTGCATCTAAACGCAGGGTAAGTGTAGTTATGCCTAATTCTTTATCACGCTGGCGTTGGGCGCGTTTACGGTCACTTGCTGTCGTCATTTTTTATATCCCTGACCTTTTTCCGCCAGCCCACGAATTGCCGGGCGGGCCAATATGATTTTCTGACAATCGTGAATGGCTCGGCAGAACTCATCACGCTCACAAGGATGTTCAATCGGAAGCTGTAAATATTGATTCCACACATCGCCAAGCATTTGAGCCACTCGCTGTTCGTCGGCTGACAATATACAAATGGTATCGGTGTAATTAATGCTGGTGACTTTCATGCTTTATCCCCTCTCGTAATTTCGCCACTCGGCTCATTACGCTAAATACCCGCTGGGCGGTGGTTGGCTGGCATTGGTACAAACAACAGTCTTCTCTTGCCCGCCAGTTCTGGCCGCCGATAGTCAACGTTGCCCCGCAAGCCAGTGATTGCGCTTGCTGTATGCTGATGGAAAGCCCGATTGACTCCGCAAAATCACGAATTTTTGTTGCCACGGGTGCCAGTTGTGCGGTTTTTTCTTGCCGCTGGGTGGCTTTTTCGGCTGATGCCTTGCGTGCGGATCCCTCGGCTGGCGTTAATGCGTTGGTTTTAATGACTGTCGGCGGCTCTTTTTTCACCCTGCGGAGCAAGGCTCGACGTTCTGCATCAGTGATCGTGGTGAAATCGATTACTTTTTCTTCTAATGTTCTGTCTATAGCCTCGCCCGGTTCGCGTGTTTTTTGCTCTACCGGAGAGTTATTGACAGAACTCCAAGGGACGGCGGGGCCGTCCTGAAAAACATCAACCCCCACGGCAACGGCGGGTTTCGCCTTTTGGCAGGCAACAATTTTCCAACTTTTTAAGCGGGTACAAATTCGGGACTCTTCCCCTAGGCGTGGGGAATAGACGCCAAAAATCTTTTCGGTAGTTTCGCCGTAGGCGTTAGGCTGCTCGTTGTCCTGGTAGGCAATGCGCACGGTGTAATCATCGCGCGGAATTAGGACGCCGCCTTGCTTCATGATGTAGGTAGCAAAGCAGCCAGCATCGGCGGCGGCGGTGACCGCATCCATTGCCGGATCAATCAGTAGTGGCTTGCCGCGCTGATAGGTGCCGGAAATCTTGAGTGTAGTGACCAGTTGATTGCTCAACTTGCGCAATTCTCGCCAGACAGTCACCGGCGGTGTACCTATTGGCTGATATTGACGGATACGGTGACGTGACGCCCAAGCCATAGCAAAGCGGGCCGTTTCTTTCAGTGGCTTGCCGGTTTCATGGTCTAGCTCGCCGTCCAGCGCGTAACCATCAATATTTTTACTGATGTATTTAGCGATATAGGCGGTGGCGCTACCTTTCTTCGGATCCAGCCGTTTAGTGGTAAACCGGGCGCTGGTTCGCTTACCTAATTCGGCGCGATCAGTTTTGACAGCATAGGCGCGCATAATCTCAGTGATAGCGTGGCACTCTTGCGGTTTCATGAACAACAGTAAGTGCCAGTGCGGTGTACTGTCATGATGCGGCTCAGCGACACGGAAACCGTAAACACGCAGATTTTCCCTGCCCAATTTGGAGGTAATGTTGCTCCATAACTTGGTGAGATAAGCTTGCGCCTGTGGTGGCGTGGTGTGATTCCACTTCGGGTTAGCGTGGCCGCTTTGGTTGTTGGCGTGGTATTTAGACGGGCAAGTGATGGTGTAAAACACCCCAACATCACCACGCGACTGTGCAACCAGTTCGATCCCTTTCATGCGTGCCATTAATTCATGGCGGCGTATCGTCGGATTGCTGATACTGGCATCCACCATCGCTTCTAAAGAAACGGTGTTACCCTCGTTATCAACTAATTCATGTTGCTTGAAGAATTCACGGTTGCGGCGTTTTTGCTCTATCCAGTCGGCCAATGCCTCTTTACTGACATAGGGTGCGGCACGCTTATGGATCAAGCCAGCAGCGCGCAACTGACTTTCTCGCCAGTCATTACGCAGCCGCCACAATTTACGCTCCCACCAATCCGCATTAATCAGCCGGGCAATAGCAGAGTGATAGATTGTGCGATCAACAGGCTTATCTGGCTGGCCGGGCTTCGGCCCCAACTCGCGCCAGTGCGACGGCCTGACCCGTAAAGACCACACTTCGAGCGCAATATTGCGATAAATGGTCAATAACTCGGCATCAGATAAAGTGCGAGTTTCTTCTGTGGGTGTGGATACCTCAGTGCAGAACATTTCATTAATACGGCCAGCAATATCATTTGCCAGCGACTTAACCCGGCGTTTGCTCAACTCGGCAAGATGGCTATAGATGCCCTGAAAATAAGCCATTAGCTCAGAAACGTGACCTTGGCTAACGCCTTGGTATTGGCGCACGGCATCCAGACGTAACAATGCACTCTTGCCGGTTCCGGTTAAGAATGCATTGGTATGTTTATCGCCATGATTTTCACGTAACCATCTAATTTTATTTTGAAAATGAGACTTAATAAAAATAGGCTGCTCATCAATACGAGCTTCTATGCCCTCTGCTGAATTCGCCCATTGTTGCTTATCACGTAAATAGATCTCGCGCTCCAGCTCAGCGCGTTCTCTCCACATTTTTAGTAAGGTTTGGTTAGGCTCCCGTAGTTCGGTATAACCCAACGCATTCAAACGTTTTACGTAACGGATAACCAGCGGGTGTGATTTAGGTTTTGCCACTACAGCAACCGGCGCTAAAGGCTGATAACCACCAATCGCCGGACGCGGGGCATTCCACGAGTGTTCCCATTCAATAGAAACATCACCGTTGCCCGGATAAGGTAACGGTGATGTGGGCGTGATACGGCCACGGGAATGTTCAGTCATTTAATTGTGCCGGAATTGTCGCAATAATCTCCCCGATGCTTTTTCTGCCATCACTTTTACAACTGATAGAGCGCGGAGCCGTAATAGAGTGGAGGGTGTAGCGGCTATAGAGATCGCGGGTGATAGGGGTATCGCTATTGGAGGCAACAACGTGACAACCATTTTCACCGGCCCTTGCCAGTAGGCGGGCTAAACGAAATTGCTGATCAGCGTTAAAACCCTCGGTGTGATAGTGGGTAAAGTCAGCGGTGCTGGATACTGGGATATAAGGTGGATCGCAATAAATCACATCACCGGCAACGGTCATTTCCAGTGCTTCGGAAAAGTCGCAACACAGGAATGTGGCTTTCTTGGCTTTCTCGGCAAAAAAACGGATCTCAGCTTCGGGGAAATAGGGCGCTTTGTATTTACCATAAGGAACGTTAAATTGCCCTTGTTGGTTATAGCGACAAATACCATTAAAACAGTGACGATTTAGGTAAAGGAATATTGCCGCTCTGGATATATCATCATGATTTTGTGCATTAAATATTTTGCGGAAAATATAATATTGTTCGTGGGAATTAGCCGTAAGAAACAGTGAGGACGCTACATTGATTAACTCGCTCGTTTCTCTTTTGGCTATTTCATAGAAATTAATCAGATCACTATTAATATCAGTAATCAAATACTCATCATAATCCGTATTTAGCATCACAGAGCAGGAGCCAGCAAACGGCTCAACCAACCGTTTACCGGTTGGCAAATGTTGAAGTAAGATTGGCATAATACGGGCCTTTGAACCGGCCCATTTCAGCGGTGAGCGATTTATTTTCATCAGCCGCTTACTCATTTATTTTATTTTGGATTTTATCGGACTCTTGGCGCAGTAATTCCACCGATTCTTTAACACATAAACCACGGGCAATAATGACATTAGCCAGACTTTCCAGAAGCTCAGAGGTCAGTATTGCTTGTTTCCTGCGCTCACTTATCAAGGCATCATTGAGTAAATCAGCATTTTTAATTTTCTTACTCGGCATATTCAAATCCTTAATTTTAGATAATAGGAATCCCGACGCGGTAAATGCGCCATATTTGATAACCCGCTAAAACGTTATTTCTTTATAACAAGTCTTTTGGAATTGAATTTAAATCAACCCATAAATCCAAAGCCGCTTTACGTACTGCGTTTCTCTCGTGATATTCCAATTCACGAAATTTTCTTTCGTGGCTGTCTTTCTTTATCCCAGCGGCATAATAAATAATACCTTTGGTCTTACCCCTGCTTAATGACTCCAAACATCGCTCAAACTCTTCATCTGGATCTTTTTTAAACAGTTCCTTTATGCGGGCTAAATGCCGTAAGCCTACTTTCTGGTTCCATTCCTGCATTGAAAGTGGTGATGTATCTATATTCGCTTGCTCCATCATTCGCACCTCACGTGAGAACAATTAATGCGGGTTAAACCTACTGACGCGCTTTGCGCTCTACCTCTTTCTTGATATTGCTACGGTTGCGGTGATCGCGGATCACGGCGCGGACAGATAAAACCCCAATCCAGACCAGTAATGCCAATACAACCAATGCACCGCCAGTCAATTCAATTAGCTGTCCTGGCATGTTGGTACCTCATCATTAAATGGCTGAGGAATAACACCGGATTCACGGAATTCCTGCGTTGCTATATTCAATTGATGAAAAGTGGCTAAATTATTCTCACCTAATTGCCAGGCAATGGCCGTAATCATGCTCAAACCTGCAAGGGTATTACTGGCGATGGCTTTTTTCTCACGGGCATGAAGATTTGTTTTAAGGGATAGAACGCCATTTTTCTCTATCGTATGGTGAGCTAAGTGGCCCATATCGGTTATATGAGTTCGCAGTATGGCGTTAGCTATTTGTAGGCAAGGTGATTTCATGCTGCGGCTCCTGTCTCACGTTCGCTATGCAACTGATCGATAAATCCTGTTGCGATTGCTTGAGCATCATGTAAACCGAAAGACTGTTCACCTAACAGCACTTCATAGCGAGCAATGGGATTAATCGCTGTTCTTGGTCGGTGAGTAATAATAAAGCCACGATAGGCTGATGAATGGCGGCTAATAATGGTTAAGGCGTACATTGTATTTTCCCCTAACTATTGGCTATGGCATCTTTCAACATAGCGACCAAATTAACTTCAACTTTGTCACCGGCTTTAATTTTCGGACGAATAATAATCCGGCCATCACGCACCATCCCTCGGCAGGTAGCAAAAGGAATGCCTGTCATTACTGCATACTCTTTCAGAGAGACATAACCAGTGGGTACGGTGATGTTGATGGTGACATTACCCATAATTTCCCCTTATCAATCAGCCTGAATAGCCGCGATGCCGCGCAAGTAAACCAGGCGGGCCATACTGGAAATTGAACGACTTTCTTTTGCTGCAAGTGCTTCTAATTCTGAGCGTTCATCATCAGACAAACGCATCGGGGTAGGATTTTTTGAGGCGATCCCTTTCGGTAATCGCGAGCGCTGATCATGTTCGACTTGTTTCATAATGGTATATTGTGATCCACTAAGTTCCTGTACAACACAATTTAAGGAAGTATTGTTCCTATGTCAAACAAAAAAGAGGAATTATTATTCCTAATTGGCGCGCGACTGCGTGAAGAAAGGGAAAAAACGGGTGAAAGCCAAGAGGCTATGGCGACAAATTTCGGTGTTTCAACTAGAACTTGGGGTAAATACGAGAGAGGGGAAACTGTGCCTGATGCTGCCACACTCGCATTATTGAATGCTCAGTATGGTTTAGACGTCATGTACATATTGACTGGAAAACGAACCCCTCCAGACACTATCTCTACAGAAGAATTGAAACTAGTAGAGAATTACCGAGCAATGGATGACTCGGCAAAGCTAAATATACAGGCGGTTGGCGATGCGTTCGCGCAATCAAAGCCGAATAAATTGGCTAACAATAATTAGTAAATAAACATGATTTTTACGAATAAGGAGGTTGTTTACAATGAAGCTAATAAATAGATTGCTGATTGCATTCACGTTGATTTTTTCCAGTGCGGTCTATGCAGACGGCCCTACAAAATTTTCATCTGTTCCAGATATGATTCAACAGTTTAATGATTTTTCTACTGACAATGGCACTTTTAAAGTAATTTCAAAAAAACCTCTTCATATCCAATTATCTCCAGAAGTATTTCCGAATGATCTAAAAAAAGTGATTTCTGAACAAACAGAAAGAGCGGCGATATATGGTATATATCGTAGTTTTATCCATACAGATGTAGATAAAGTCACTGTAACTGCCATACCTAAAATTTATAGTAAAGATGATTATCTGAGTGCAGATAAAGTGACTATTACAAAGACTCGCGTCCAAGCATTAAACGATATTCAGAAATTTATACCCATAACTGATTTTTCTGAACTCACTATGTCAGATGAATACGGGCATGATGAGACATCTAAAGAATATAAGCAGCTTTATTATAATGATCAGGGCGGAGCTGGCCTTAATGAATTTTTTAAATATATCACCAAGAACTAACTAAATAATACAAAAAATATCTGGGAGCTATCATGAGCGAAGAAAATAAAATTAGGGATGCCGCAGATGCAGTGGCTGGTATTGTTAAAGCTGTCCCAGTATATCAGGATGTTCTGCAACCAGCAGCTCAGGAGGTTGGCACAGCACTACAGACGGTGGCTAAAACAATACATATCGTATTAGCACCGGTGAGTGCCATGGTCTGGGGATATGATAAAATCAAAGACTTTATTTCTATTAAAGTAGCAGAAAAATTAAAGGATGTACCACCTGAAAATTTAATTTCACCAAAACCTAATGTGGCAGGGCCAGCTTTAGATGCCTTAAAATATATAGGTCATGATGAGAGCTTAAGTGATCTTTATGCAAATTTATTAGCTTCCTCAATGAATAAAGATACTGCAAATTATACACATCCTTCATTCGTTGATATCATTAAACAATTAACGTCAGATGAAGCCAAGTTATTGAGATACATTTCAGTTAATAGTATTTTGCCAATAATTGATGTGAAATTAAGAACTGATACTGGTGGTATTATGATATATAGACGGAATTTTTCACTTTTAGGTGTTAACTCTGAAGTTGAGGTTACGGAAAACACATCGAGCTATATTGACAATATATGTAGGTTAGGACTGTGCGCTATTCCTATAATGTCAGAATATGTTGATTCAAGTCATTACTACGATATTGAGGATTTACCTGAGATTAAGTTTTTAAATAATTCTGACTCTGGTGATGTGCCTAGATTAAAGATTGAGCGTAAGGCTTTAACAATAACTGATTTTGGTGTTAATTTTCTAAACACGTGTGTTAGCCCTAGCGTTCAATAGTGTTACAGCATGGAGCTTGTATGTATGGCTGTAAGTAGATTATCTAGCGGTAAATGGCTTTGTCAATGTTTCCCTTATGGGCGTGACGGTAAGCGGATACGTAAACAGTTTGCGACTAAAGGCGAAGCGCTTTCATATGAACGCCGTATGATGGTGAATAAGCAAGATACGGAGCTAGGTGTCAGTGCGGTAACGCTTAATGAATTAGTTGAGCGCTGGTATGAAATGCACGGTAAAACCCTATCTTCTGGCGAGTCCCGTAAAACTAAATTATTGGCTATTTGTGAGCGAATAGGGGAACCCTTAGCGGCAGATGTCGATAAAAATATGTTTGCTGTTTATCGGGAACGACGGCTGAATGGCGAATGGCAAGCAAAAGGGCGCACTATTGTAAAAGAAGCCACTGTTAACCGTGAACAATCATACCTACATGCTGTATTTTCAGAATTAAAACGCCTTGGCGAGTGGGAGGGAAGTAACCCGCTTGATGGTATCCGGCAATTTAGCGAGGGCGATCAAGAGCTGGCCTTTCTGTCACAAGATGAAATCAAGCGGCTTTTAGTCTCCTGTGATGAGTCGGAAAATAAAAGTTTGGGAACTATCGTTCGCCTCTGCTTGGCTACAGGTGCTAGGTGGGGAGAAGCGCAGGATATGAAACAGTCGCAGATATTACCTAGTCGTGTGACTTATATTAATACTAAGGGCAAAAAGAACAGAACCGTACCGATATCTGAAAAACTATTTAAACGTATACCAAAAAATCGCGGCGCTTTATTCACTCCATCCTATGATGCATTTAAACATGCATTAAAAAGGGCGGCTATTGAGTTGCCTAAAGGGCAACGCACACACGTACTCAGACATACCTTTGCCAGTCACTTTATGATGGGCGGCGGAAACATTTTAGTGCTGCAACAAATTCTTGGTCATAGCACTATTTTAATGACGATGAGATATGCACATTTTGCCCCTAACCACTTGGATGCGGCCATCGCATTAAACCCCTACGACAAGCTAGTTATTGAGTGATAAATAGTGAATTTTAGTGGCAGCAAAAACAAACCCTGCGAAAATATAGCTAAACATACGCATTTATAACTTATTGAATCAACTTAACTTATTGATTTTAAAAGGTAGCATCAAATTTTTAAAATCCCTCGGCTTATGGCTGTGCGGGTTCAAGTCCCGCCTCGGGCACCATGGAAACAAATCTAAGTAAAACAAAGTAGTATGAGTATGTCGTTAACCGCCGTGAGGCGGTTTTTTTGTTTCTGAAATCACATTTCACCATTGCTTCACCATATCATTTCGCCACATTCTGCCCACCCACTACGGGAACAACATTTACTTTTCTATCATACCCCGCTGTCTACGTAATATTTGCATGTCCGAAATAAGCCAGCTTCTCCCCCAATGATCCTTCCAAGTCGGAAATTCCCTTGGCCTTTAGGCCATAGAACGTGAAATTAAAATCCAATTCAGGAAATGTATTTGCGGCCAGTTTTATTGCCTTTAGCCATCGGCTATTGAATTCGTCTATTTTGTAACGATGTCCAGTGGACTGATGTAATACATAAATGCCATTTACGCCAAGATACACTTTAGCTAGTTCTTCTTTTTCTGGATAAACTGGTTGGTTGCGTAAACTAAAGGGGGTCAAGAAGTGCCCCCACGTAGTTTGATAGCGCCCATCTCAACTGTGATGAAGAATATTCTAGCTTTACGTAAAATCTCACATTGCTTTGATGGAATGCTATAACTTGTCAGCCAGACCAGATCTTTCTGTGTGATAAAATTATTTAATAGAGATACCATCAAGCCTTGTATATAGAGGATTATGGTAAATGCTTAAAAGAGATGGTGTGATACCACGAGCCTACAAACAGGTGGATGTATTTACCACCTCGCCATTGCAGGGGAATCCCTTGGCGGTGATCCTAGAGGCTGAGGGATTGAATGAAATTCAGATGCTTTCATTAGCTCGCTGGACCAACCTTTCGGAAACGACGTTTGTTTTTAAACCCACTAATCCGGTTGCAGATTATCAGGTGCGCATTTTTACCCCCGAAAAAGAGTTGCCCTTTGCTGGACATCCGACACTAGGTACGGCCCACGCATTATTGGAGGCTGGGTTGGTTACCAAACAGCCGGGGGTTGTTATGCAAGAATGCGGGATTGGTGTGATTGCGGTCAATATCTTACCTGAAGGAACACTGGCATTCGCGGCACCTGCGGTAACGTTTCGAACGGTGGCTGTTGAGGGAAGGGAACTGCTAATGGCCGCTTTTCAGCCTGCGGTGATTGAAACAGATACGATGCTGATGGTTGCTGATATGGGCATTCGCTGGCTTATGGTGCGTATGCCAAATGCTCAATCTTGCCTGGCTGTGACGCCGGATCAAACCATGATTAAAAAGCTACAAATTGCTTGTGATGTTGATGGCGTGGCGCTTTATGGCGCCTATTCATCTGGTGATCCAGCAGATTATGAAATGCGAGCGTTTCTGGTTGAATGGGATAAGTTGGTTGAGGATCCCGTGACGGGCAGTGCTAATGCGTGCTTGGCCCGTTTATTGAAGGTCAATAAATTCCCAGACGGTGGCTTGAAGGCACAGGGGTATCAGGTTCGACAAGGTACCCAACTACAGCGAGAAGGTCGGGTTAGCGTTCGTTTTATTCACGATGAACCATGGATTGGTGGACAGAGTTGTACGTTGATTAATGGCTGGTTGCACATTTAGGTGTGGTAATAATCTACTGATTATCAGACATTGTGACCGAGAATGAATACAGCGCTTGTTTCCGGCCCGAATAATAAGCACTGATGATTATAGATGCTGTTCTGCATCATGATAACAAGTGCCCGCAAAATATCGCTGTGGTTAAATCACTTTCCAGTGACGGTTTCAACCAATGGCGCTGGTATATAAGAACTAGCGTAATGTAATGCCTAATTAATAAAAATGAGAATTATTATCAACAATGGTTAAACAAATTAACTTATTTGATTGATTAGTAAGCATGCTGAATCAATGATTAAAGCGGCTATTACGGGCACTGAAAGTAATAGCCGAATCGTCCGTCATTTTAGGTATGGCGGCTAATCATGGAGGAAGTTACGATGAAAGATATGTTAAAAGGTTTACTGTTAGTTGGCGTTATGTCCGTATCTGCGGGCGCGATGGCTGAAGAATGTAATCCTTCCAGCAAATGGTGGCCTTATTGCAATGATCCTGCTACTGGGCCAGATGTAGGCACTCCTGAGTATGCACAGTGCCAAGCTAATGGTGGATGCACTAATAATTAGATGAGCATGAAGAATCCCTATGTTGGGAGTCTAGTTTAATATGCTCAGTATCATTGCCAAACCGTCTACGGGCGGTTTTTACATATCTGGCCACCACTCCCAAGTGAATTCAATAAAGCAGGAGAGAGCAAACTAGCCACATATTCAATGCAATATGGTGAAACCGACCGTGACAGGGAAAGATGATTAATTTGGTCAAAGAGTTAAAACCGGTGATATTAGCGAATCGCGCAGTAGTGGAATAGTAAGTAGAAAAGGTTCTTCGAGATATCAGTGTTACTTCGCTAACACTCTGTTAAACAGCAATTCAGGTTTCATAACCTAACGTGGTATAGTCCAATATTTACGGAAGAATCAATTTGAGTAACTCATCCATTCGCCTTAACAAATACATTAGTGAGAGCGGCATCTGTTCTCGTCGTGATGCCGATCGTTATATTGAACAGGGAAATGTGTTCATTAACGGTAAGCGGGCTGTAATTGGCGATCAAGTATATGCTGGGGATGTGGTGAAAGTTAACGGTCAGCTTATCGACGCGCGTGATGAAGATGACTTGGTATTGATTGTTCTGAATAAACCGGTTGGTATCATAAGTACCACAGAAGATAGTGAACACAATAATATTGTTGATTTCGTCAACCACAGTAAACGAATCTTCCCTATCGGGCGTCTGGATAAAGACTCTCAAGGGTTGATTTTCCTGACTAACCAGGGCGATTTGGTTAACAAGGTCTTGCGTGCAGGAAACGATCACGAGAAAGAGTATGTAGTGACTGTCAACAAACCGGTGACTGAGGAGTTTATTCTCGGTTTAGGGGCCGGAGTACCAATGCTTGGAACAGTGACAAAAAAATGCAAAGTGAAGAAAGTATCAACCTTTGTATTTAACATCACTCTGGTACAAGGGCTTAATCGCCAGATTCGCCGCATGTGTCAGTATTTTGGGTATGAAGTCACTAAGCTTGAACGTACTCGCATCATGAATATCAACCTGAAAGGGCTACCACTGGGTGAGTGGAGAGATTTGAATGATGATGAACTCATTGGTTTATTTAAATTAATTGAGAACTCCTCATCCGAAGGAAAAACAGCTAAAAAAGTACAAACTAAGTCTGTTACACATAAAAAAACAAATAGTAATGGGCCAAAAAAGGCTGAGAAACCGGATGGTAATTCCGCTTCTCGTAAACGCTTTGCTCAGCCTGGACGTAAGAAAAAAGGGCGCTAGATTGGTATAATTATCGTCGGCCTGGGCAACTCATAAATCCTTCTAGTGTATTTTGCCGCGGCCGATTTCATTCTGTTCACATAATGACTGCAGATGCATAATAGCGGATTCAATTCTGTTTCTTGTTACGTGTTCAATTTGAGTATCTTGACTCTCAAACGATGACTGCTCAGGGTGTGATTAGATTAATTAATAGACCCTTCCATTTTTTATGTTAACTAACATGAAAGGGCAACTTTAGCCTTTGATTTATTTTTACGCGAAAGGTGGCTCTTTCTTTAGAATTTTATCGATCACATTGAGTACACCGGAGTCATTATTTGATTCTGTCTGATATTTTGCTATTTTTTTAATATTTTCAGGTGCGTTGGCCATTGCGAAACCAAAACCGGCATACTGCAACATTTCAATATCATTACCTCCATCACCGAAGGTGACAACTTCCTCATCTTTTACACCCCATATGTTTTGCAGTAATTTAATACCATTGGCTTTGTGTACACCAGGCACTATCAGATCGACAGAACCGTGACCACTGGACACTGGGGTGACAATCCCTGCTAATTCATTTTCAATGAACAACATAAAGTCGGCCAACTTATCATTGGGTAAACTTATTGCGAATTTGAATGCTGGCTCATCAACTTGACTAAAGTTATCGATGATTTTAAGTCGATAGTAATATTGACTCATAGTAGTAAAGAAGTCATTGCTTGAAGATTTCAACATGTAAGCGCTGTTTTTGCCGCAAACGATGATGTCGATATAGGGGATCGGTAATAATGTTTTTATGACTTTAGTACAATCTTCATCTGAAATTTTTCCGCAAAAAATTTCACTGTTCTCATTGCTGACGTAGGCGCCATTTTCAGCGACAAATGCTATTTCATGAGCAATTTCCGGAAAGTAGGTAATTAGCTGATAATATTGATTTCCGCTAGCAACAACAAACTTTATCCCATTGTTTTTTAATTGGGAGTACTGCGAACTAAAGCGTTTCCTATCAAAATTCATTTGATCATTGAGAAAGGTTCCATCCATATCAACAGCAATAATTTTAATACTCATGTTATTTCCTTCTTTAACATATCAAAGACACTGGTTTGATAGAGGATATCTTAGTACTCTTCATTTAAAAAAAAGCTAGCATAATTCTGCTAGCTGGTAAAATTACCATACTCAGTCACAAACTTTATTTTCAGAGAACGTTAACACTCAGTCATCTGCTTATCTCTAGCGGTAGGATAGAAACTAGTCGCAGGAATAGTTCAGCTTAAAAGCACCTGCTGCGATGACAATGAAGGTTAGCGCGACGATAGAGAATGCAGTGTAGAGGTCTGTTAAGTGTGCAATGAAACCGATTAGCGCAGGGCCACCCAGAACACCGAAATAACCTAGCGTTGCCACCATGGCAACTGACATATTCACTGGCATGACTTTTTCTTGACCGGCCAATGTTATCAACACTGGAACAATATTCGCAGCCCCTATTCCGACCAAAGCAAACCCAAGTAATGTGAATTTCCAGTCCGGTATAATGACCGCTACGGCATAACCGACCATGGCAAATAGACTACTCAAGATCAGCACATGTTTACGCCCCAGAATGCTAACAACTTTATCGCCAGTAAAGCGCATGACAGACATGGTTCCACCGAAAACAGCAAATCCCCAACCCGCATGTGTTATATCAAGGCCACGATCGTTCGTAAGAAAGACACCACTCCAATCCAACACTGCTCCTTCAGCCATAAAACAAATCATGCACATCAGTGCCATGAGGATGAGGCGAAAATTTGGTCGCGGTTTGGTTATTACAAGCTCATTAGGTTCTTTATTATCACCAAAGGGGATTAACTCATTGAATACGGCTGATGTAATTATTGCTATCAGGACGATGGCAATGAATGTCACAGTAAGAGGCATTAATCCTAAAGCAAAGAGTATTGCGCCTCCGCCTGCACCGGCAATGGAACCAATGCTGAATAGGCAATGAAAGCCAGACATCAGTGGCTTATCTGATGATTGCTCAACCAGAGAACCCTGCACATTAACGGCAACATCAACCAAGCCAATCCCTGCGCCAAAAAAGAACAAGCAGAATGCCATCAAGGAAAATTGATCAATTATGGCCAAGGTGGGTAGGAAAATACAGGTAAGTACAATACCGAATAGCATGATTTTCCTACACCCAAAGTAGCCAATCAGTCTCCCCGAGAACAGCATGGCGAGCAGTGAGCCTGTGCCCAAACAAAGCAAAAGTAATCCTAATGAGCCAGCCTCGAACTGGAGCCGATGTTGTGCGTAGGGGACGAGTGAAGCCCACAATCCCATAGCAAATCCAGCGATGAAAAAAACCGCACGGGTGGATGTCCGTTTAGCACGGGTATCCAGAGGGAAATCGATGGCATAGCTAGACATTAAAGGATTACCTTCATCTGATTAATCGCGGTTGTTTTCAATCTAAAACACTTTATAAAAGACTTAAATTAAGTGATAAAATATAATGGCGCAGCTTGAGGTGTCAAGGACATTCTTGTCATAAGAGGTTTATAGTGAGAGGTGAGAGACTAGGACGGGGGGATGATTGATTGCTGTAGACTTGCGCTATTTCGGCCCGTGATAGAATTGCCGATCGATAAGTATCCGGGCGAGTTAAATATCAAAAACCCTAAAATTATTATATGCATCAAGTGTATATTCGAATATCCCATAATGGTAATCCGACTTGATCGAGTCACGATAAACAAAATGTGGAATATGTTGACTATCAAACTTTTCCAGTAATTTAGCAGATAGTTCATCAATGCAATGCTGGCTAATTTTGCTCCCCGATATAGCGATGGTAGCTGGGTTTATTATTGCAATCAGAGAGGATGTGATATTAATCAGTTTTTCTAGAGTGAGGTTTATTTGAGCATTATTACTAGCTTCATTTTCTAAATCATCATAGAAAGGAAGTTTTGAAACTTCTCCTGCAAATTGGCTGGCACCACGGAGCATTTCGCCTGAAATAACAATTCCGCAACCTGCGCAATGTCTTGGTGGCATATATATATAAGCAATAGGATCATTTATATTACGGCAATTATGTCGGTAAAAACCAAATGCAGCATAATTCATATCATTACCGACCTGAACAAAAATACCTAATTTATGACTTAACAACTCTGCTATTGCTAAGTCTTCGATACGGGGTATATCACAGGTGAGTACTTTGCCATCGACCACAACACCGGGTAGCCCAAGCCCTATTGCCTTTATATTACTGTGCTTATCTATAACGTTTTGAATGTGGATCATCAGTTTATCTACAGTAAAATCGTGATAAATTTCGTTATACTCTTCGATTTTTTTGCCATCAGCAGAGGTCAGAGAAGATGATATCATCCCCGAATTACCAACACCCTCAACATAAACGCTTAATACGCTAAAATAACTGGCATTATATTTATAGCGCTTTGCAGGCCGACCACCGCGCGACTGATCGAGAGACTCTTCAATAACCTCTCCCTTTACACATAATTCATTCAAAATTGTGCCACAAGTTGCCAGACTTAACCCTGTTTTTATCGATATATCTCCTTTGGTGGCTGATACCAGTGATTTTATTGTGTTAGCAACCAACATGATATTTTTTTGTTTCATCTGTTTGGTTGTATTAATCAGCACGGCAGTCATTTTTTTCACCAGTAATTTAACCAAAATAAATATAACATGTTCGTATTTATGAAGAAATAATTATCATAATCTTTGCTCGGAGGTTACAGCGAGTAAACTTTGCGATAAGTTGACTCACTTGTCGACATATCTTATTCAATGTTATCTTTCGTTTAGGTGTGTATCTGTCGCGGGTACTAGCTTGTTCAACTGGCTAGATTGTTTGAGGGCTATTTGATGGAATCGCTATTGACTGATCGTTTGTTGCTATTGCCTTTGACGTTACGAGATGCGCAGCAGATACAGCAAAAATTTCCAATTTGGGACGTCGTTAAATATCTTGATGCTTCAGCGGTTCCCTGGCCTTATCCCGCTGAGGGTGGTTTAACTTTTGTGCGTGACATTGCATTGCCTAAGATGCAGTGTGGCAGTGGTTTTTTCTGGTCAATTCGCCCTAAAGTTGCCCCAGATACATTGATTGGTGTCATTAATCTAGTTTGTGATACTGAAGATCATCGCGGTTTTTGGTTAAGTCCGGAATGGCAGGGACAGGGGCTAATAAGCGAAGCCAGCACAGCAGTGACCCATTTTTGGTTTACCCAATTAAATCGCCCCTATCTGCGGGTAACAAAAGCTGCGCCGAATCAAGCCTCCGCCGCTATCTCTCGTAAGAATGGGATGCGTTTGGTAGGAAGAGAAGAACGAGATTATGTGGGCGGTCATTTCCCGACAGAAATATGGGAGATTCGCCGCGAAGAGTGGTTGAAAAATAATAGGTGAACAGAGTCAGTCATCTTTGGCGTAACATCGCCTGAATTAATTAAATGTGGATGGATACATGGCAAGTAAAAAAAGAGGGATGGGATATATTGCCATCGTGGTTGATGATTACGATCGAGCGATTGAATATTATACCGAAAAATTAGGTTTCTTTTTACGAGAAGACGAGCCACAGCCAGGTAAGCGCTGGGTATCAGTGTCACCGAGTGAGGACAGTGAATGCCGTTTATTGTTGGCTCGGGCGTCAAATGATCATCAAGCCACATTTATTGGCAACCAATGTGGTGGCCGGGTTTTCCTTTTCCTTGAGACCGAGAATTTCTGGCGTGATTATGAGCTTATGAAATCAAAGGGGGTTACTTTCTGCGAAGAACCCCGTAAAGAGTCTTATGGCATGGTGGTGGTATTCGAAGATATCTACGGCAATCGTTGGGATCTTTACCAAAAATAGATAATCCCATTAAACCAGTCAAGCGTACTGAATGTTGTATCTCATTCAGTACCTATTTTTTACCCTCGATTTCAATCTATCGTTGCCACAGTTCCCTACTTATTTTCCAAATATCAAATGCTGCGCGAAATATTTTCCATGCCTTAAATGTGGGTATATCATGGCTAACACGACGCCTTTTTCTTGTGGCGACAATTTTTCGTAAGGGAGCTTGGGTATATGAAAGGAAAGTTAGTGCTGGCAATGTTGATAATGGCCAGTTTCTCATTGCAGGCAAATGAACATCATGGCTGGGGTTACGAAGGCAAAGAAGCGCCCGAAAACTGGGGGAAATTAAGCCCTGAATTTCATTTGTGCCAGGATGGACAAAATCAATCACCAGTTGATATTCATGGAGCATTGCATAGCAATTTAGCACCACTGGCGGTGCATTATATTACTGAACCTCAGAATATTATTAATAACGGTCATACTCTACAAATTAATGTTGCTAAAGGCGATACTCTAGAGATAGATGATGAGTTATTTACTTTGCAACAATTCCATTTCCACGTTCCTAGTGAGAATGAAATAAACGGGCAGCAATTCCCATTGGAAGCACATTTAGTGCATATGAATGACCGCGGCGAACTATTGGTCGTGGCAGTGATGTTTAATGTTGGCTCCGCTAATCCAGAACTTAATAAGGCTTGGAGCCAAATACCTGAGACGTTAAATCAACAGGTTGCACTGAAAGAAACATTGAATCTGAACACATTGCTACCGACAGATAGACATTACTATCGTTTCAGTGGTTCTTTAACCACGCCACCTTGTTCTGAAGGGGTCCGTTGGCTGGTAATGAAAAAGCCATTAACTGTCTCCGCTGCACAAATCGCACAATTTAAATCAGCTATTCATCATGATGCTAATAATCGGCCGATACAGCAATACCACGGCCGAGTGATTGTTGATTAAGAAATAGAAACCCGCATCAAGCGGGTATATAAAACGGCAATTTAATAAAACCCTGATGTTGGCAAAGTTATGTGTCAACGGTAAACACACTAAAACTGACACGATCAATAGTAGGCGATAGCAGAATTGTTGGAACAGGCAGAACAGTAAATATTTCGAAAAGATAATCTCAGTTAGATCGGTATTTTTTATGCTATCGGCTTTTGTGAAAAGTATAGTTTTACGCTTACCGGAATTGGATAGCACCGATGGAGAGAGTCATCACGCGTTTATTTGCTGTCCCTCATTTAGTTGTTCGGGCAGAAAAAGATGACAGGAGATTGCTATGAATAAGATAAACTTACAACGGGTTTATGATGTTCAAGCGCCATATCATGCCAATACCTTTCTCGTTGACCGTTTGTGGCCACGGGGGATCAGTAAGGCCCGCTTGCAAGGGGTGGTATGGCTAAAAGAGGTCGCTCCAGATAATGCACTGCGTCAATGGTTTCATCAAAATCTCGACTGGCCGGAGTTTGTGGTGCGCTATCAGGCCCAGCTCAACCATTCAACAGCATGGCAACCTTTGTTAGAGGTGCTTAAGCAGCAACCCATAACCTTGTTGTATGGTAGCCGCGATGCTGAACAAAATCAGGCAATAGTCTTGCGCGATTTTTTGCTCAGTAAGTGCACGGAAAACTAACAAACCCGGCTAATTTCACGCCAATATGAATAATGTGAAACTCAGCCCGTAGGTAAATTTACCCACTGACGGGCTGAGAATTCGTATCAACTCGCTGATTTTTGTTCGCGCAACTTCACTGATTGTGTCGTTATTACTACACTTTCTTCTTCTTTGGCGGGTGTTTCTACTGGTTCTGCCGCGACTTCACGGGCCCGTTTACGTAGGCTGAACCAGCCTACAACTAATAACAGAGCGACCACTGGCAAAGTGGCAATGGTCCACGTCCCGTTTGGATAGTCGAAAGCCATCATGACTAAAACACTCGCTAGGAAAAATAGCGTTAACCACGATGTCACTGGAGCTCCTGGCATCTTGAAAGCAATGGGTTTTGCTGTTCCTTTCTTAATTGCCTGACGTAATTTCATCTGGCAAATAATGATAAAGGCCCATGAACTGATAATCCCCAATGAGGCGATATTCAGCACAATCTCAAATACTTGAGAGGGAACGAGGTAATTGAGTACCACACCGAAAACATAAATTCCAACAGTCACCAGTATTCCGGCATAAGGAACCGACTGTGAGCTCATTTTTGACATGAATTTTGGTGCAGATCCGCCCATTGATAGTGAACGAAGGATACGGCCAGTAGAATAAAGACCTGAGTTTAGGCTGGAAAGTGCGGCAGATAGCACCACAATATTCATGATTGTTCCGATATAGGGAACACCTAGGTTACTAAAGAATGTTACAAAGGGGCTTTGACCTGCCTGATAGGCATTCCAAGGCAGTAAACATACTAATAGAACCACAGAGCCGACATAAAACAGGCCAATACGCAGAATGACACTGTTGATGGCCTTGGGGAGCATTTTTTCTGGGTCTTTACATTCCCCGGCAGCGGTACCGATAAGCTCAATCCCCGCGAAGGCAAATATCACCCCTTGAACTAATACCAATGCCGGTAATAATCCGTGGGGGAAGAAGCCACCATTATCGGTGATCAGATTCATGCCCGATGAGTGTCCTGCAACACTTTGGCCCGTTCCGAGGAACACCACCCCGACGATCAAAAATATCGAAATGGCAGCGACTTTAATCAGTGCGAACCAAAACTCCATTTCTGCGAACCATTTCACACCAATCATATTCATTGTTGCAACAATCGACAGTGCCCCTAGCGCAAACAGCCATTGGGGAACATCAGAAAATGTGCCCCAATAGTGCATATAAAGTGCTACGGCGGTGATATCGACGATCCCGGTCATCGCCCAGTTGAGGAAATACATCCATCCGGCGACATAGGAGGCTTTTTCCCCCAGAAACTCACGGGCATAAGAAACGAAGCTACCGCTGGTAGGGCGGTGCAAGATCAGCTCTCCGAGAGCCCGAAGAATAAAAAACGAAAATACCCCACATACCAGATAAACTAAGGCCAGTGCTGGGCCAGCCATTTGCAAACGTGCACCTGTGCCTAAAAATAAGCCAGTACCAATAGAACCGCCAATCGCTATCATTTGTATATGACGTCGGCCCATACTTTTGTGGTAACCGGTATCATGAGAATCTAACCAGCGCTTTTTTGCGGCATGATGGTTCTCCGTAGCGTGCTTTCCTGACATCATAGACATTCCCTATTTTCCTGTCTGTTGTGCAATCATCGTGAATGTATTACTGCCACCGATTGCTAAAGATTAATGCATAAATAGCGTCTTAGCGCCTTCAGTTGTTATGGTGTATATCATGACTATTGAATTATGGGAGGGCATGCTATCGTTTCTGTCGTGATGAGGCAAAAAAATATTCACTTATAAACTATTTCTTTTCCGTTATTACTAGATTCACTAATTGGTTGGCTAAGATTAATTAATAACCAAGGGGAATGTTGTTATAATAATGCATTTTCCATCTCCATTGGTTAAATTTAGAACAGTAGGCAACGTGTTGTTATGTGGCGAAATCTAATTACACTCCTTTCTTTAGTAACCAAATATGACCTTATCATAACTATTAATACTGTTTTTCAACTGATGTTACTCCTACATACTATGATTCCACATAAAATTCCTATTCATCAGAATGAGGTGAAATAGTGGCTGCTATTTCTATAGGCACCATTTAAAATTTATTATTTATTTATACATAGCGAAGTAAATATCTACAATGATATTTGCTAAATGATTGGATTGTAGGCGATGTGAGCATATTACCAATAAATAGTGTCACTACTTTTACCTTATGCATAGTGCACGGATTATCACTTTTAGTGATAAATAAAGCCCTCAAGATAAGGCATGACAGTAGGCGTTGCGGCGCTATTGATGTTAGTTTAACCACTTCGGATTTCTATGATCTGCACTAAAAAAGTTGACTAATTATCAACTGAAAAGCATAACAGATAAATCTCCATTATCTTAAATTATTTAATTACAAAACCCCGAGTTAAGTTAATTAAAATAAACTTGTTGATGTGTTCTCAAATACCAGTTAATTACTGGGGGTTACAGTTTTTTCTTTTTGGATATAATGGTATTTTGATTCTGCATATTTACACTTTTCTTTAATTGATTTGTGTCAATAAAGGATTTTTGGTGCTGGGTTAGTCGATATTCTGTCGAAGAGTATCAGAAAATTAAAGGTTATTAACTGGCATAGCATTAGATTCGTTACCTTCCGTTTTTCAGGCGCTACCAATAGCAGGTTTAAAATGAAAAAAATAAATCAGGATGCCACTCTTACTTCCGATAAAGAAATTAATACAGCAGAGAGATATTCAGTCAAGAGGCTGATGGAAAATATAAACCAGATGAATATAAACACTATGCCGATGGCTTTATTTATGACCATTTCGGCTATTGTGTTTATTTCAGCCTATGCGAGTTATTTGCCAAAAAATATGATTGGTGGCTTGGCGGTGATTATGACTATGGGTTTTGTTCTCTCCCATATTGGTCGTCATATTCCGCTGTTAAAAGATATTGGTGGTCCGGCTATCTTGTGCTTAATGGTACCCTCTGTTTTGGTCTACTTTGGTCTATTCCAAATTAATACGCTCGATACGGTTCACTTGCTGATGAAGGAGGCTAATTTACTCTACTTCGTCATCGCCAGCCTGGTTGTTGGCAGTATTCTTGGTATGAATCGCGTGGTGCTCATTCAGGGGATGACTCGTATGTTTATCCCACTGGTGGTGGGGACCATAACTGCTGTAGCGGCGGGATTATTGGTGGGGAAATTATTCGGTTTTAGCCTTTATCACACCTTCTTTTTTATTATCGTTCCCATAATTGGCGGCGGAATTGGTGAAGGCATCTTGCCATTGTCACTGGCTTATTCTGCCATCTTGGGACAAGCACCAGATGTTTATGTTGCGCAGTTGGCTCCGGCTGCCGTGGTCGGTAATATTTTCGCCATTATTTGCGCTGGGGTGCTGGCTCGTATTGGAATACGTCGTAAGGATCTTAATGGTGAGGGGATGTTAATTCGATCAGCACAGGATAATGCCATATTCACCTCGCAAGAGGGGCCAAAACAAGCCGATTTCCAGTTAATGGGAGGGGGGCTATTGATGACCTGCGCCTTCTTTATTGTGGGCGGGTTGTTTGAAAAACTGGTGCATATTCCAGGCCCAGTACTGATGATTCTGATTGCGGTAATGTGTAAGTATGCGCAGGTGATACCCGCGAAAATGGAGCAAGGCGCGCACAGTTGGTATAAGTTTGTGTCTACTACTTTGGTGTGGCCACTGATGATTGGCTTGGGTATGTTGTATGTGCCGCTGGAAAGTGTGGTAGCGGTGTTCTCTGTAGGATATATCGTCGTGTGTGGGGCTGTTGTTCTATCAATGGCCGCTGTCAGTTTTATTATCGCACCTTATTTAAATATGTATCCCGTGGAGGCTTCCATTGTGACGAGTTGCCATAGTGGGTTAGGGGGAACTGGCGATGTCGCTATTTTGTCTGCTTCTAACCGAATGTCATTGATGCCGTTTGCCCAAATAGCCACCCGTATTGGCGGTGCCTCTACCGTGATTGGTGCCACGCTGCTGTTAGGCTGGATTATGTAAATAAATGCTAAGGGGTTAGACATAACAAGTGGCATTCTTGCTCAGATGCCACTTGTTATTAGGGGCCGAAATGATCAGGCCAATGGCTACTGGCAATATTGTTTCAATACTTCTTGTTGGCTGGGTAAGAGCTTATAGAGATAAACGGGTCGCCCTGTTGCACCATAAAGAACTTTAGTACTCAGAACTTCTGTATCAGAGAGATAAATCAAATATTTACGGCAAGAAACGCGTGAAATCCCAATAGCATTCGCCATCTGTTCAGTTGAGAACTCTCCATCCTGCATCTCTTGAATCCATTCACATACAGTACGCAATGTTTGTGCTGTTAGTCCTTTTGGTAATTTTTTGCGCTCGATAGGGGCTGAGTTATTGCGCCGCAGCAATGTGTCCACATCTTCTTGGGCACAATATTCACGTTGCTCCAGCAAATTCTGTTTTTCGCGATAAGTCGAGAGTGCCTCTTCAAAGCGAGAAAATTGAAATGGCTTAATTAAGTAATCAACGACCCCATATTGCAGGGCTTTTTTAATGGTATTTACATCCGTAGCAGATGAAATAACAATGACATCGGTATGTTCGCTGAATTCGCGTAGCACAGGCAGCAAGTCTAGCCCATTGTCTTGGCGCATAAATACATCCAGTAAAACCAAGTCAATAGGCTGCTCCGCTGCCATTAAATGCTCTCGGGCTTGTTGCAAAGTGGATACTGAGCCACAGCAGTTGAAACCGGCTACTTGGCTTAGATAACACTTATTCAGCTCAGCCACCATTGCATCGTCATCCACTATTAATACATTAATCATGATTTACCGCGCTGATGTTGTTTGACGAATTGTCACTAGCGGTCATGCTATTCGACGTTATATTGTAGGGAAGGCTAATAAAGAACTGTGTAAACACGCCAGCTTCAGAATCAAACTCAATACTACCACCGATACTCTCTAAACTTTGCCGAACCAGACTCAAACCGATGCCATGTTCATTGCCTTTGGTCGAAAAGCCATTATCAAAAATACGGTCTTGTAACTCGGCTGCAATGCCCGGCCCATCATCACTGACAACACAATGTACCCGGCCATTTTGATAATGAAAGCTAACATTAATTTCCCGCTGAACCTGCTCCCCAATTGCTTCCATGGCATTCTCAATGAGGTTACCCAATACGGTAATCATGGTGGTGGTGACTTGCTCATTATCAGTATCGGGTAAGAGGCTATCGTCACTGATTGATAGGGTGATACCCAAATCGCGAGCCCGATTGATCTTCCCTAACAGAAAACCGGCTATTACCGGAGATTTTACCTTGCGCAACAGAGAACCAATTTCTGCCTGATAATTATTGGACGTTTTGACAATATAGTCTTCGAGTTGCTGGTAATATTTCATATGTAATAAGCCCAGAATAACATGGAGCTTATTCATAAACTCGTGCGATTGTGCCCGCAATGCATCGGCATAATGCACCATACCGGTTAGGCGTTGCATCAATTGGCTAACTTCTGTTTTATCACGAAAAGTTGCAATAGCACCGATAATATCGCCTTTCACCATTACTGGAACGGTGTTGGTCAGTAATATACTACCATTAAAGTTTATCTCTTCATCGCGCCGCGCAATACCGGTTTCCAGAACCTGCTGTAAATACAAACGTACCGGCCAGTATTTACTGGCATTACTCAGTAATAAATTCTCCATCGGCCCACTTTGTTTAAACAAACGCTTCGCTTCATGATTAACCACAGTAATGCGTGAGTCGGCATCAACAGCAATAACCCCCTCCTTAATGGATTGCAGCATAGCGTTGCGTTGTTCGAACAAATTAGATATCTCGTAGGGTTCAAAACCCAGCATCATTCTTTTAAGTACTTTTACTAAGAACCACGTCCCTAGAGAACCAATTAATGCGCCAAATAAGATGGTCCAAGGGATAGTCCAGCGAGTTTCACTGACTACGGAGTCAATACTGGTCAGGGAAATACCAATGGCGACCACGCCAATTTGTTTCCCATGAGGCTCATAGACCGGAAGGAAAATACGTAATGCGCGCTCCAACACGCCTCGGTTTATTGCGCTATTTTCCTTACCTTGTAATGCGGGCTGCAGATCATTGCCAATGAAATGCTGTCCGATCATCTCAGGATTGGGGTGCGAATAACGGATACCTTTCATATCGGTCACAACAATGAATAGCAGGTCATTAGCTTGCTGAACTTCACGGGTATAAGCCTGTATTTGCTGCCCAGCCACCGGATCACTTAATCCTTTTATTATCGTGGGCGAAAAAGATAATGCCCGCGCCACAGCAACCGCTTTGTCTTGCAAACTCTCTTGTGCCATCCGACTGAGCTGAACAAAGAACAGTGTATGGACTACCAATAGCACAGATATAATCACCCCAGAGACCATCAATGTGATTGAAGTGCTAAGCCGTAACGGCACTTTTTGCTTTCCTGCCGTTGTTGCGTTGTTCATGTCATGCTCCAGAGACACCGGCCTGAGTGATTGTCAGACGTCTAGATTGATGAAATGGGGGCGGTATAACGAGTGGCAAGTCAAAATATGTGAGCAGCCAAAATCGCTCTCTAGTTTACGCTGTTTATTCTATAGGATGCTAAGACTTAGGATTACTTTAGCTACATAACTATTTATATAGTTATCAAATTTACTACTCTTGGTAACCTACGATGACATGAAGGGCCGTGGGGAGTGGGACTAAAGATTAGGTCGGAGAGTGATAGATACTGATGTTCAACTCAATTCGTTAAGACTCGCGCTTTCTGATGTGTTGATGATGCCTTGGTGTTGTTAGCATGAATTGGTATAAAGAACAGTCATCGTTAATATAAGCGTCCGCGCTTCAGCGAGTCATCATGACACTATCTTTTCATATGGCGATTATTAACTAACAGTCTGCCTGTAATATGCCGCTATTATGCCATATGAATAGTCAATTACACATTAATCTGCTATTCCTAATTAAATCAGCTCTGATCTAAATCGTTTAACGCACCTCATTAATGCCATGATACTGCGATAGAATCATTGTTCTACCGATTGACAAAAGATAATCAAAGTATTGAAAACAACTGATATACAGTTTTCTTAACCTAGGATATCTTACTCTAAGAATTTCATGATCAATTGATAGGACTAATGTTCAAAGACGCGGGAAATTGTTATTGCCATTCTATATAAATAAAAATCTAACAAGTATTTCTGGCGTTATAATAAGTTATAGAGTTAGAAAAAGCAGAAAAATAAACAAAAAGTAAACGGGAGATAACTATATGCCTAAAGATGATAGCAATAATGGAATTATCGACTACGTATCAACCGGGCATCTGCCAGATCAAGACACCGTTATTAAACTGGTACAAGAAGCCCATAAACGTTTTGGCACTGATACTGAAGGTGTAGTTTCTACGGTTTACCCTGCATTAGAACGCATTCCTCCTAATCTCTTTGGTGTGTGCATGGTCGGTACGAATGGCAAAGTGCATTCAGCCGGTGATGTGGACTATGAATTTACCATTATGAGTGTCTCCAAACCTTTCGTCTTTGCTTTGGTCTGTCAGGCCATTGGGGCGAAAGTCGCCCGCGAAAAACTGGGAGTGAACAGTACGGGAATGGCATTTAACTCCGTCACCGCCATTGAGCGAGCACCCGATGGGCGCACCAATCCGATGGTTAACTCCGGTGCAATTGCAACCACCAGTTTGGTGCCGGGAGCAACTTGTGATGAACAGTGGAAATTTATTTACGACGGTTTATGTCGTTTTGCCGGTCGTGAATTGACGCTGAATGAAGAAGTATATCAATCCGCCTGTGAAACCAATTTCCGTAACCGTGGTATCGCCAATGTATTGGAGAGTTATGGTCGTCTGGGATGTGACCCGCTGATTGCCACCGACTTATATACCCGTCAGTGTTCATTGAATGTCAGTGCTCGTGATCTGGCGGTGATGGGAGCGACCTTGGCTGATGGGGGAGTTAACCCACTGACGCGTGAACGAGTAGTCGATAACGATGTATGTCATTACGCCTTAGCCGTAATGGTCACGGCGGGGTTGTACGAAACATCCGGTGATTGGCTTTATGACATTGGCCTTCCTGGAAAAAGCGGTATTGGTGGTGGGATTGTGACAGTGTCACCGGGAAAGGGAGGGTTGGGGACTTTTGCTCCGTTACTTGATAGCGCGGGTAATAGTGTTAAAGGTCAGCTAGCTGCCCGCTTCTTATCACGTAGTCTTGGGATGGACATGTTTGTTTCTGAACCTTACACCGAAAAGAGTTGATCGGTGGGAGTCAGAAAGCGCTCGAAAGCCAGTTATGGTTCGCACGACACGGTGCTGTAAATCGGATTGAGCTTAAACCACAACGTTGTTCAAAAGTTGCTTTTCAAAAGGGTAGATACATTTATGGCAAATCAATCAGCTCACCACGCAGGTGCGGAAGTTAAAGAGTCCTGGGTGCCGATGATAACCATCGCATTGGCTCAGATTCTGATGTCATTTAACGTTGCCTCCTTGCCAGTAGCATTGGGCGGGATGGTAAAAAGCTTTAATGTGCCACCGACGACGATTGCAACCGCGATCGTCATGTACTCATTGTCAGTTGCCGGTTTTGTCATGTTGGGGGCCAAACTTAACCAACGTTTCGGGCCATTGGTCGTATTCCGCACTACTGTTCTGCTGTTTGGTATTGCACAAGTCATGATGACATTCAGCCCGAATGTGACCGTGATGATCAGTGCGCAGGCATTAAGTGGTCTGGCGGGGGCTGCATTGGTGCCCGCCCTGGTGGCGCTAATTGCTGAGAATTATCGTGGTACGCAACAGGCTACTGCACTCGGTGCTTTGGGTTCTGCCCGTGCCGGTGCGGGTGTGGCGGCGTTCATGATAGGGGGGGTACTCGGTACCTATATTGGCTGGCGTCCGGCGTTCGGCATATTGATTGTGTTATCTGCCATCATCTTTGTGTTGAGTTTTCGTTTGAAATCAGACCAAGGTCGCCCAGAAATTGGCATCGATATTATGGGTGTGATTCTGGCCGCGTCAGCGATTATTTTGCTGTCGTTTGGTTTTAATAACCTAAATCGTTGGGGCTTCGGCTTGGTGCGTGATGGTGCACCTTTCGATCTGTTGGGCTTCTCGCCAGCACCCTTTATGATTGTATTAGGTATCGTGTTGGGTCAGGCGTTTGTGGTGTGGACTCGCCGTCGACAAGAGCAGGGTAAAACACCATTGCTGGCACTGGAGGTTATTACCTCTGGCCCTGAAAAAGCGGCAGTATTTGCCATGTTCGCCGTGGTAGCGCTGGAAGCTATGCTGAACTTCTCAGTTCCGCTGTATATCCAGATAGTGCAGGGCAGTACACCGATGGCGACGGCGATTGCCATGATGCCGTTTAACTTATCAGTGTTCTTCTCGGCTATGCTGATTGTTCGCTTCTACAAGAAACTGACGCCACGTAAAATTGGTCGTTATGGCTTTATCACTTGCACTATTGCCTTGTTATGGCTGGCGTTTGTGGTACGTAATAACTGGAGTGAGTTCGCGGTACTCTTTGGTCTGGTGGTGTTTGGTCTCGCTCAAGGGGCGCTGGTGACTTTGCTATTCAACGTATTGGTTAGTGCCTCACCAAAAGAGCTGGCGGGTGATGTCGGTTCGTTACGTGGGACCACGAACAACCTGGCAAACGCCATTGGTACTGCGGTTGCCGGTGCATTGCTGGTGGGCTTACTCAGTGCCAACGTCATGCGTGGAGTGGCTGAAACCCCAATCCTGACACCTGAAATTCAAGCGCAAGTTAATATGGACAGTATCAACTTCGTGAGTAATGACCGTTTGCAAGGTGTGCTAGCACAAACTACCGCCACCCCGGAACAAGTTGCAGAGGCGGTGCGTGTTAATGAAGAAGCACGTCTTCGCTCTCTGAAATTTGGCTTGCTGATTATGGCGCTGTTATCACTGCTGGCTATCTTCCCAGCGGGGCGCTTACCTGACTATCTGCCAGGAGAGTTACCTGCGGATAATCTGGATGAAAAAAGCCGTAAATAAGTTGTAGTAACCATTGATGTAATAAAACAGACGGACAGTGTTATGCACTGTCCGTTTTGCCTTATTTATTGGAGGACAGACTAGCCTTGCTGTGGGTGTATAGCCATGACAGTTGCATCCCAGCGTGTATTGGTTACGTAATGACGGCTCACTGAGCCCCCTCGATAGATTATCCCAGTGGCAGATTTCGTTTTATGGAGGTGAATCACTGATGGAATAAACGTTATTAAAGGCAGAGTAAGCGTATTTTTGTAACCACGTAATTGAGGCAAGCAAAGTAGTATGAAGATGCGTTGCTTGCTCATAGAGATCACAATGAGTGGCGGTGCTTTATGTTGATTTCCCCGGCTTTTACTGGGTCGGTGGTGTTAGTACTGTAATAGAAGAAAACTGCAAGTGATGCATAAATTCACGCAAAATCAGTAAACGTGCGGCAAACTCATTATCTGCTGGGATCCCTTCAGATGCTGCGGGTCTCCCCATCATCACTGCGGCTAAGCGATCAAACAGGCGCTCCACTGATTCGAGTGACAGGGTTATTTCAGTTTGCTGCGGCAAACCCGCAAGTTGGGCGATAGCGCCGATATGGCTGTCGGCAGTAATCAGTTGTGATGCTCTGTTCACTGCAGGGCTAATACGGATAACTTCGTCCTCAACTACCATAATGGCGGTTTCCATCTCATCTGCTGTCGGTGGATTGTGTCTAAAATAACGCAAGGCGATATTATTAGAGCCAACAATAAGACGCTGTTCAGCGAAAGCCATACCTGGGTTATCAGTCACTACCGTTGTAGATTCATGGCTAATATATAGCAGTGTTATCAGCCGATTATCACCAAGTGCTGCACGAATATTTTCATATCCTGTCTGAATGTCATTCATATCAACCCACCTAAAACGTTGTCAGTTATTCACTCAAACTATGTGGCGTAAGTAACCTAGTTGATGTATGCCGCGTATTTTTGAGTAAAGAATTGCGGTACTTCCCGCATTTTTAAACAAAAATTCAAAAGACTAAATATTTTTTGATGCTGATCAAGACACATTTCCCTTGTTTAGTGTTAATGTAAATAAATCTCATTATCAACATCATGTGCGTTAATCATTATGCGAATTTGGCTCAAGTTCTGTCTGCTTTGTTGCTGTTGGTGGTTATCAAGCTCTATCGCTTGGGCCAATCCAGATTACCAGCAGTGGGTCAATGATATCCAATCCCGTCTCGATAAAACTTCCCAGTTATATCAACAGCAGAATAATGACGAAGCCCGTACTACGGTGCAAATGGCGTATTTTGAAGTCTTTGAGAACCTCGAAGGGCCGATTCGAATCAATATTTCGGCGCAGAAAAGTTATCAGATGGAAGCCGCCTTTGGTGAAATTCGCCGGATGATCGGCGAGGGGAAATCTCAAGCCGAGGTTGATAATAAAATTAACTGGCTTAAAAACGAACTGACTGGGGTGTTGCCCATCCTGACCGATGGTCACAAGCTAACTGCCGAGCAGCAGCATGCGACTTATGAAAATAACGATATTGCCGTGTATTGGCAGCAAAGTTTCAAAATCATCGATGATTTATTGGCACAGGCTATCACTGAATATCAGGATGGTAACCTCGCTGCTGCCAGCCAAAGCGTGCAACAGGCTCATTATCAAGGTTTTAAAAACTCTGAAATGGAAATGTCTGTGCGGGGGAATCGCTCCTCACAGCAGGCTGCAGCTATTAATCAGCAATTTACGGCATTAATTGATCTCACCAGCAAACCGGATCAAATAACAGAAATTGCCTATCGAGTCACCGGGTTGCTCCAAACCATTGAGGATATCCTTCCGGGGTTACCGACGACGCGCGAGCAACAACAAGTTAGCGCCGATCAGACCGCAATGGGGCAATCTTCCACTTCTACCATCAATTCTGATGGGCAAACCAATGCAGACTGGGCTGCCGTTTCCAGCAAAATAAATCAATCAATTAGCGATTCCATTAGTCAGTATCAGAAAGGGCAGACTACCCCTGCGATGATGGCGGTGCAGGATACCTATTTTGATTTATTTGAAGCCAGTGGCATGGAGAACAAAGTTGGCTCGCGCGATGCGGCATTTAAATCGACGTTAGAAGGGCACTTCACTCGGTTAGTCAGTTTGATGAAAGCCGGCCAGCCAGTCGAACAGTTACAATCTGAAGCCCAAGCCTTGCAAAAGGATCTGGCCAGTGCAGTAGAGATGCTCGGTGGCGGGGATGAAACGGATTGGAGTCTGTTTATTTACAGCCTGCTTATCATTGTCCGCGAAGGTCTGGAAGCCTTACTGATTGTGGCTGCTATCGTTGCCTATCTGGTGAAAAACAACCATCAGGACAAATTACCACTGATTCGCCAATCTGTTGTGGTGGCCTTAATCGCCAGTGTGCTGACTGCCTTTGTCTTCCAATGGCTATTTGCCAATTCAGGGCAAAGCCGTGAACTCTTGGAAGGTTTCACCATGATGATCGCCGTGGTGATGCTGTTCTCCATGAGCTATTGGTTGCTTTCGAAGACGGAGGCACGCCAATGGAAAGCCTATCTTGAAGGTAAATTCTCCAAATCTCTCAGTAGTGGCTCAATGATAGGGTTGTGGCTGACCAGTTTCTTGGCGGTATACCGCGAAGGGGCTGAAACTGTCTTGTTCTATCTGGCCCTGATGGGCGACGCCAGCACAGCAAGTGGTCACTTATCGATTTTAGCCGGTTTTGGCGTTGGCTGTGTCATCTTACTGGCCGCTTATCTGGTTATGCGTTTTACCGTAGTCAAATTGCCACTGAAGCCTTTCTTCATGTTTACTGGCGGCTTTATGTATCTAATGGCGTTTGTGTTTGCCGGTAAGAGTGTTCTTGAACTGATTGAAGGCAAATTGTTTGAGCCAACGCTATTGCCGGGCGTTCCTGAAATTAGTTGGTTAGGAATCTATCCATATCTGGAAACCTTGATTCCTCAAGGGATACTACTGATTGCTGCTCTGGTCGCCCTGTGGGTGATGCAACGGCGTGGTCGTGCTATCCCAGCATAATGGTCCGGCATGATGCCGGTGTGAAGAACGACAATGTATTTATCATTTGATACCAGAGGGTGTGCTACATGACCATGAAGAAAACGATTATTGCCAGCAGTATCATCGCCAGCATTTTTGCAGCCCCGGCTGCTTTTGCTTTTAAAGAGTATCCAGCCGGCGAACCTATCAAGATTAATGATATGGAAATTGCTGCAGTTTACTTACAGCCGATTGATATGGAACCGCGCGGCATGGGCTTGCCAGCAGCGAAGGCAGACATCCATTTGGAAGCGGATATCCATGCTACCGAAGGTAATAAAAATGGTTTCGGTGCTGGTGAATGGATGCCATACCTGACTATTGCCTATACCTTAGTAAATACCGACACCGGCGCTAAACAAGAAGGCACGTTTATGCCAATGGTCGCCAGCGACGGCCCACATTATGGGGCTAACATCAAAATGATGGGCGTGGGTAACTATAAAGTGACTTATCATATCAGCGAGCCATCTAAAGCGGGTCTGCATCGCCACACCGACAGTGAAACTGGTGTTGGTCGCTGGTGGAAACCGTTTGATGTGAGCTACGACTTCAAATATACCGGTTTGAATTGATAATGATGACCGCGATAGCTAATACCGTTATCGCGGTTTTTTTTCATGGCTGAAAGCTTAAGCATTGTTGTTATCAATCCCTGCCCAAGGTGTGCTCATGAGTTATTTTTTTGTTTCCGTATTACAAGCTTTTTTACCTGTGGCGCTATTGCTGGGGCTCAGTTGGGCGGTTCGGCCTGCACCCGCGCTAAATCGGGTCATATGGATAACAATACTCATGGCTATCGTAGGGATGTGGGCCAGTAACCATTACCCTAAATCTCAGCAATTACAGCTAGTGTTGGCTGTGGTTCAGCTTATTGCATTATTGTTATTCCTGTTCAGTCAATTGATTCTCCGCCAATCATTAGGCTATCTCTGGCAGGCTCTGTTGGTATTGGGGGCGGCATTCAATTGGGGTAATAACCCGAATCTGGGAGCCTTTACCAATACTCATGTAATCAATACTGATCTACTGCTTAATTTGGCAGCTATAGTGGTGGCGTTCGCTTGGGTTGTCTTCAGTGCGGTACTGCTGTTGATGATGATTAAGCAATTACCGCGTTGTCGCTGGCTGTTACTGATACTGTTAACGCTATTATTGATTTTGCCGCTCAGTGGCGATGCGATTCTGTTGTTGATGAAGTTACAGGTTATGCCGTTAACTAAATCACTTCTTAGCTATGTTGCGTTAGTCACTAATGGGCATGCCTGGTTGAGCTACGTTTGCGCGCTGCTATTGGCGTTTACCACGCTGTGCTATTTAATGCCACTGCGTCATGCCAGTAGGGTTGTCAGCGAAAATGCAGAACCTATTGCTCACCGCAAGGCCTTGGCCGATTATCGCAATGTACGCCGTATTTTGGTCTTCTCTTTACTGGCGTGGGTCGTGGTGGCGGGCGCTCAGCTCTACTGGGATAAAGTTGCCTCGCAACCACCTCAATTGTCTGAAGCTTTGCCCGTCACATTAGCGGCTGATGGGTTGGTTCATATTCCGGTTGAACAAGTGCGAGATGGCAAATTACACCGTTTTGTCTGGATTGCTGATGATGGCAAAGCCGTGCGTTTTTTCATTATTAACCGCTATCCGGACCGGTTACGCCTTAGCGTTGTTTTTGATGCCTGCCTCTTATGTGGCGATCAGGGCTACGTGATGGAGGGTAATCAGGTTATTTGTGTCGCCTGTGCTGTGCATATATTCATACCATCAATTGGCAAAGCAGGGGGGTGTAATCCCATCCCGCTGGAAGATTGGAAAAGTGATGATAAAGAGTTAGTGATTCCTAGGGCTTCTCTTGAGATGGGGGTTAATTATTTCACCACTGTCGTCACCTTAGATGTAATTGATCCAGTTGATAAAAGTCACCTAACCAACCAAAAAGCCGAATATAAATACAGTTATGGCGACAAAACTTATTTCTTCTCATCTGAGGCGAATTACAACCGTTTCCGTGAACATCCGGAGCAATTTGTCACTCCGGTTGAAGACAGTAGCGATATGCAGGAGAGCCGATAATTATGCTGTGGCGCATGCTAAAGCAGTCTTGGTTTAGGAATGTTCGGCGCAAATCACTGGCGGTATTCACGGTATTTCTTGCCGCAGGGTTGATTTCCTCACTGCTGGCGGTGTCAATCGATATTGGCGATAAAATGTCGCGTGAGCTCAAATCCTATGGTGCCAATATTCTGATAGAACCAGCGGGCCAGGTGGCGCTGCCATCATTATTTGGTGAGAAAAGTAACCCGTTAACTGGGCAGGATTTTCTGGACCAGGCAGAGTTACCCAATATTAAGGATATTTTTTGGCGCAATAATATTGTGGGTTTCGCTCCATTGTTGAGCGGTGAAACCGAAGTCAATGGCCAGAGTATCCCGCTACTGGGAACCTATTTTAATCACCCGGTAGATGTGCCCGATGAAGAGGATTATCACACCGGTCAGCAGATTATCAGCCCTTATTGGCAGGTTAATGGGAGTTGGCCGCAAGAGCCAGTCAAAGCCGGTGCCACCGAAGTTCAAGCCTTGCTCGGCAAACAACTGGCACAACAAACCGGCTGGAAAATAGGCGACGAGTTGCATCTTAACGGTGTTTCCGGCCCGTTAACCGTGAAGATAAGCGGAGTGCTGAGCAGTGGTGGTGAAGAAGAAGGGCGGTTGGTGTTGCCACTTGCTGCTGTCCAGTTGCTGTTAGGGCTGCCGGGGAAAATTCAGGCCGTGAGGGTTTCGGCCCTGACGGTACCAGAAAATGAATTATCACGTAAGGCACGTGACAATCTTGAAGCACTGAATGCCGAAGAGTACGACTTGTGGTATTGCACCGCCTATGTTTCTTCAATTGCCCATCAACTTGAAGAGGCAATATCTGGCTCTGTAGTGCGCCCTATCTGGCAAGTTGCTGCCTCTGAAGGGGTGGTGATTGAAAAAATACAGTTGTTGTTGGCGGTAGTCACACTGGCGGCGCTGATTGCGGCTGCGATGGGGATCGCATCACTGATGACCAGCACCATTATGGAGCGGGCGAAAGAGATTGGTTTAATGAAAGCCTTGGGGGCTCGGCAGTGGCAAATTCTGATGCTGTTCTATCTTGAAGCCGCAATCAGCGGCCTTATTGGCGGCTTAGCCGGTTGTCTGGCCGGTTGGGGATTGGCAAAAACTATCGGCTTGATGCTATTTGGCGCGCCGCTGAGTTTTGCCTGGATGGTTGTGCCTTGTGTATTGGTGATATCGGTGTTGATTGCCGTCATTGGAACCTGGTTCCCCGCTCGGCGAATTGCCCGTCTTTACCCGGTAGAGGTGCTCTATGGCCGCTAATCAACGGGTAGCATTGGATGGTATGTTTTGGCGGTTAGTGTTGCGTGCATTGCGCCTGCGAATGCAGCGGGTCAGTGTGGTATTTGCCGCTCTGACGGTTGGCGCGGCGATTGTGACGGCAATGTCGGCAGTTTATTTCGATATCAATGCCAAAATGAGCCAGGAATTACGTACTTTCGGTGCGAACTTTTATATTGGTCCAGGACACGGCAGCACATTTGAGCAGGAGCAGTTCCAGCCGATTATTGATGCTGCGCCGCAAGGGCTGATTAATGCCTCAAGTCCCTACATTTATGGTATGGCGCGCACTGAGCTGGAAAAAGTCGTGTTGATGGGAGTGTGGTTTGAATCTCTACAACAACTGGTGCCTTACTGGCAAGTGAGTGGTAATTGGATTGGGGTCAGTTTTGATGATCGCAACGCCATGATTGGCGTCAAACTTGCCGAGCGCTTGCATGTGAAAGTGGGCGATACCATCACGTTGATAAATGAAGGTGAACGTCAGCGCCTGCAAGTCAAAGGTATTGTGGAGTCAGGTGACGCCACGGATAACATGCTGATCGTCAATCTGGAGTTGGCGCAGAAATGGCTTCATCAACCGGGGCGCATCAGCAACGCGCTGTTGAGTGTCAGTAATGATGTGGGCCAGGTCGAGACCTTTGCCAGCCACCTTCGTGAGCAATATCCGGACCTTGAAATTAGGCCGATTCGTAAGGTTTCCGCTTCTGAGGGGCAGGTGCTCGATAAGATCAAAGGGCTGATGGGATTGGTCTCGGTGGTTATCCTCATTTTGTCATCTTTATGTGTCAATACCACATTAATGGCGATAGTGGGTGAGCGCTCGAAAGAGTTTGCTTTGCAAAAAGCGCTGGGCGCCAGCGGCGGGGATATTATTCGTCAAATGCTGACCGAAACCTTGATTATATCGCTGGCTGCCGCAGTCTGTGGTGCCCTGTTAGGTTATGTGCTAGCACAGGTCTTGGGGCAAACGGTATTTAGTGCGGCGATTGCTTTGCGTGCACCGGTATTACCGCTGACGTTGGTATTGTCATTGTTAGTGGCCGCTGTGGCGGCAATTGTTCCCACCCGCCGGGCTATTCATATTGAACCCGCTAAAGTCCTGAAAGGAGAGTAGCAAATGACATCGTCGCTAACACGGGTGAAACCTGAATACGCCGCAGATGCGGTGATTGAAACCCGGCACTTATATAAGCGTTTTGGCCAGGTGACGGCACTTGAGGACATCAATATCCGTATTAATCGTGGTGAGTTTGTCGCCATCATGGGGGCATCAGGTTCAGGTAAAACCACATTAATGAACATTCTGACTTGTCTGGACACGGTCAGTGAGGGGCAAGTCCTGCTAGATGGCATTGATGCTGCGGGTCTGGATGAAGAAGGGCGCAGAAAGTTTAGGGCAGACAAGATAGGCTTGGTTTTTCAACAATTCCATCTTATCCCTTATCTAACCGCACTAGAAAATATCATGCTGGCGCAGCATTACCACAGTGTGGTGGATGAAGATGCCGCTCGGCAAGTATTAGAACACGTTGGGATGACACCACGTATGAGCCATTTGCCCAGCCAGCTTTCGGGTGGTGAGCAGCAACGAGTCTGTATTGCACGGGCATTGGTCAATCAGCCTCCCATCATATTTGCTGATGAACCTACGGGTAACCTTGATGAAGAGAATGAACAGCGGGTATTAGACTTACTTAACCATATTCATCGCCAGGGTAGAACTATTGTTATGGTTACCCACAATCCAGATTTAGGGTGTGTTGCTGACCGCATAATTCGGCTCCAGCACGGTAAATATCTTAATGAAGAGAGCCGTCATCATGTGGCGTAATCGATTAAAAGCAGCTGGGTTGTGCGGTTTACTGTTATTACTCAGTGCCTGTAAACAAGAGGAAGTCGCTGTGGGTGAGGTCGCTCCCCAATTGGCCGCTTATGACCTGCAGGGCAAACCGGTTGCACTTGATCAGTGGAAAGGCAAACAGGTATACCTTAATTTTTGGTCGGCAAGCTGTGGCGGCTGTCTGGCTGAGATGGCAGCTTTAGATAAGCTGAGTCACGAATACCATAATGATATTGTGGTTGTAGCCATTAATACTGATCCTGAACAGGTGGATATTAATCCGGTATTAGCCCAGCGTAATATCAGTTACCCCGTCATTCGCGATCAATTGGGTATCACCCAAGAACGCTATCAAGTCATTGGTACACCAACTTCCTTTATGATTGACCGTAATGGCAAGGTGACACAATTGCATCAGGGCGCACGTAATGAGAAAGACCTCGCTACGCTGTTCCAACAATGGGCGGCGGGGGCGTAATGAAGGTATGGCTGCTGGCCATGAGTGCGGTGATGTTCAGTGCAACCATTCAGGCTGCAACTGACGGCGAGCATATCTACAAACAAACCTGCTCAAGCTGCCACGGACGTATGGCTGACCGCAAAGGTTTGGATAAAGCGCCACCCTTGATATCACTCTCTCGCGATGAAATCGTCGATGGGCTAACTGCTCGACGCGATGGCAAAATTGTTGGCAGGGGTAACAAAGCCAAAGCTCATCTCACTGATGAAGATATTCAAAAGTTGGCCGATCACATTGATAGATTAAAAACCGCGAAGCCTAAAACAGCACTTCAGTAAACGAGTACCGGTTAGTCTATCATTCGCCGTTAACAATCGTGGTGATAAAATAAAGATACGCAATAGCGCCTCGCCCGTTTGTGGAATTTCGCCGCTTCATCTGTTGACATTAATGCTGTATTGTATGTTGCATATTAAATGCATCTTTAAGTTATCTGAGGAATATCAGCATGGAAAATAGATCTGATTTGCTTTGTTATAAACAATTGCCGGTCTGGAACAGTGCCGGCGTGCCAGCGATGTTTCGTGAAAAGCATAATACTAAAGCAGGAACTTGGGCCAAACTGACCATTCTGAGTGGCGAAATGGATTTTCTGATCCTTGATGAAGCAGATAATACCTTGGAGAGGCATACATTTTCTTGTGAGCATCAACCACCGTTTATTGAGCCGCAAGTGTGGCATCGTATTGCGGGGTGTTCAGATGACCTGCAATGCCAGCTTAGTTTTTATTGCACTCCGGAAGATTTTTACCATAAGAAATACAATTTAACACCGACACATTCCGAAGTGATTGATGCAGTGAAAACCGTTAAACCAGGGAAAGCACTGGATTTAGGCTGTGGTTCTGGGCGTAATTCACTGTATCTGAACTTATTAGGTTTTGATGTCACCGCCGTGGATAAAAATGGCGATAGCATTAGCAATTTACAGCAGATCATTGCACAAGAAGAACTGCAAAATATTACCGCCAGTACTTACAATATCAATGAAGCTGGTTTAGATAATCGCTACGATTTTATTCTCTCAACTGTGGTGTTGATGTTCCTACAACCGGAGAGAATTCCACATATTATCAATAATATGCAAGAGTGCACTTTACCCGGCGGCTATAACCTGATTATCTCCGCTATGTCGACCGAGGATTTCCCTTGTACCGTGCCTTTCTCCTTCACATTAAAATCAGGTGAGCTCAGTCAGTACTATAAAGACTGGGACATTATTAAATACAATGAAGACGTTGGGCAACTGCATAAGACTGATGCACAAGGCAACCGGATAAAACTGCGTTTTGCCACTTTATTGGCGAAAAAACCATAATTATAGCGTTGCCCATAACTTGCTGCCTCGCGATTTCTAGCGCTCGATGAAATAACCCGCTATCTAGCGAGGCGGTAAGTTGGGTTCATTGCCTAAACAGCTGACAATATAGTCAATAAACACCCGTAATTTGGCGGGTAAATAACGCGTCGGTGGATAGAGAAGCCATAAACCACCACTGTATGAACTGATAAATCGCCATTCTGGTAATACCTGCACGATGAGCCCCTGTTGCAATGCTGTTCTGGCGGTAAAATAAGGCAAGCTGCCAATACCAAGATGTTGTAATACCGCATCCAGTCTGACACCCGTATGGTTCGCTGCATAGCGACCTTGCACGGCAACTGTAATCGCTTTGCTACCTTGGCGGAATTTCCAGCGCGCGTCTCCCGGTGTTTCGCCCAAATAAATACAACTGTGATGGGCTAAATCGTGAGGGTGCAACGGTACTCCATGAGTAGCGAGATATTCTGGGGTCGCACACAATAAATGCTCGATATTCATTAATTGTCGTCCCACCATCCCTGGTGGCGGCTGATTGGTAATTCGAATAGCTAAATCCACATGTTCGTCAATGAGGTCAACGTAGCGGTCATCTAATATTAACTGCACATTTATCTTGCTGTAGCGGCGTAAAAACTCAGGTAGATGAGGATGAATGACAAAGCGCCCAACAGCTTTGGGTACGCTAATCCGAATAAGCCCTTCGGGCTCTTGATTATATTGACCACCGACCTCCATGACCGAGTTGGCGGCATTAAGCATTGCATTACAGCGCTTGAAAACCTCCTCACCACTGTCACTCAGACGCAATTTCCGCGTCGTCCGCTGTAATAAACGGATTGTCAGTGCCTTCTCAAGTCGGCTAACACTGCGGCTAATTGCTGAGGTTGAAACGCCCAGTTGGCGGGCGACGGCTGAAAAACTACCGGTTTCAACTACTTTGACAAAAATAGCCATTTCACTGAGCAGAGAGAGGAAGATTTGTGCTCACAGCGCAATAGTCCTTTGATGAGGTAACGGATTATCACAGCAGACTGACATCAATATAATCATAATGGAAATGATAAAAGGATATTGAACATGACAACCTGTCTATTTTTTGAGAACGATATACTGGCTACGCAAGTTAATGTTTTGAGCTGTACACCCGATGGGGAGCAGTTTGCCGTCATATTGTCAGCGACAATCTTTCATCCACAAGGTGGTGGGCAGCCGTCAGATACCGGCTACATTGGTGATAATCGGGTCGTTCGCGTTGTTCAACAGCAACAGCAATTAATCCACTACCTGGAAACCCCCATCACATTGGGATGTCATGATGCCCATGTTGATAGTGAGCGCCGTTTGCTGAATACACGGATGCATTCGGCAGGACATCTTATTGGCAATATTGGTGAAATTTATGGCTGGCTTCCGGTGAAAGCACATCATTGGCCGGGAGAAGGGCGGGTGTCGTTTAAACGAGCAGAGGCTCCACAGCCGATTGATATTGATGCCATTCAGAGGGTATTAGAAAAATTTATTCGTCAGGATTGGCCTAGAGAAATTTCAGTGCAGGGGGATTTTCGTGAGGTAGGTTTTGGCGAGTTACCTGCCTATGCTTGTGGCGGTACTCATGTCGGTTCATTGCAAGTGTTGGGTAAAGTTACTGTGCTGTCTATTTCGGAAAAAAAGGGAATTATGTCAGTCAACTATACAGTTGATTAATATATAGACACATATCGTTTAGATGACTACCTGTTATTTAAATTATGGTCTCGTCAGGTAACGCTGTTGAGAATTATCAATTAACTTCATTGATAATCATTATCACTAAATGTAATAATATAATCTATATCGTGTCGTGGAGTATGGATTGTGTCGAATGCAGCTGAAGTGATTTACTCTTCAACACTGGCGATTTCTGATGAAGTCGCCAGTTTGTTTGCTAGTACATTCGTGCACTTTTCTGAATCATTTTATGTTGATGCCGATATTCCCAAAGAAAGCATGTTGTTAGACCAATGGGCGGCTGAAAATAGTTTGCCGAAATTGATGCAAGCTTATGAAAACCACTACTACAGCGACACGGAACTTAATCCGAATCATAAAGCTCTGCACTCACTATGGGGACAGTGGTATTTCGGTTTAGTTATCCCGCCTATGATATTGATGCTGCTGGCATTGCCTAAAGCGATAGATACTCGCCCAGAGAGAATCAGAATCAAGTTTCATGCAACAGGACGGCCGGAGGCTATTTACTATCAACATGACTGGCTGGATAAGTCACCGTCATCGTTGCTGGAACGGCTCTATTTATTACTCGATCATCATATTATTCCTGTTATGCAGAGAATAGAGCGCCAACCCAAAGCAAACATCCGATTAATATGGAATAACATCGGTTATTTGATGTTTTGGTACTTGCGTGAGTTTGGTAATAAGCTGGGTACTATTGATGGTTACGACAATATTATTGCAAATTTATTCCTCACCTCAAGTCTACCCGATGGTCGGGATAATCCTCTTTATCGTACTGTTATTCCACGTAATGGTGGTATGGAACGCCGTACTTGCTGTCAACGTAACAAATTGCCCGGCGTCGGCAATTGCCTCGATTGCCCATTAGAATCGCAGCCATAACCGGTATATGATTCAGCTTACAGAAAATGTAAGTGTTGAAGGGCATATCGGTGAATACAACGTTAGTTAATAAAAATTCAGTCAATCAAGAAAAAATTGCCCATTTAAATGCAGTGAGTCACAAAGCTCGCGCGGTGATGGAGCGAGAGGGGCTTGATGCTCTGGTCGTCACTGTTTGTGATAATTTCTATTATCTCACTGGGTTCGCAAGTTTCTTTATGTACACATTCCGGCACACCGGTGCAGCTGTCGCGATTATGTTTCGCGATGCAAGTATTCCTTCACATGTCATCATGAATGAGTTTGAGGCTGCCAGCGCACATTTCGATATGCCTAATAGGGTACTGAAAACCTTTCCTGTATGGGTTGATGTTGATGATCCGCGTAATCCACTTAATCATCAGAAAAAGAGTGAGCGGCCCATCGGCCCACCTATTGAGGCCGTTTTTAATTTAGTCAAATTGGCTCTCGATAATGCAGGTGTATTGGATAAGAAAATTGCTATTGAATTACATGCCATGTCCTATGGTGGTAAACGTGTTTTAGATCAAGTGGCTCCAGGATTAAAGCTGGTTGATTCGACGCCACTGTTTAATGAAATAAGAATGATCAAAAGCCCGTGGGAAATTCAACATCTACGTAAGAGTGCTGAAATCACTGAATATGGCATTGCCAGTGCGGCTAAGCATATTCGTGTTGGGTGCACCGCAGCAGAATTGACTGCAGCATTTAAAGCCGCAGTGATGAGTCATCCGGAGACAAACTTCTCTCGTTTTAATCTTATTTCTGTTGGTGATAATTTCTCACCTAAAATGTTGGCTGATGAAACACCAGCAAAGTTTGGCGATTTAATTAAATTTGACTGCGGCGTGGATGTGGCAGGCTACGGCGCTGATCTGGCGCGTACATTTGTACTGGGGGAGCCAGACCCACTAACACAGCAGATATATGACACTATTCGAACCGGGCATGAGCACATGTTATCGATGGTTGCTCCTGGCGTGAAGTTGAAAGATGTTTTTGACTCCACTATGGAGGTGATTAAAAAGTCTGGTTTGCCTCATTATAATCGTGGCCATCTTGGGCATGGCGATGGTGTATTTTTGGGGTTGGAAGAGGCACCGTTTGTCAGTACATTGGCAACTGAAACCTTTTGCCCAGGAATGGTACTCAGCCTTGAGACACCTTATTACGGCATAGGGATTGGTTCGATTATGCTGGAAGATATGATACTCATTACCGATGACGGCTTTGAGTTTTTGAGTAAACTAGACCGCGATCTGCTGCATTTTAATTAAGTTGTGGGTTAAATTCATTTAAAAAATAGACTCTATAGTTTTAATGAGAGTCTATTTTATTTCACTAATAAGATAACAGAGATATCTTAAAAACCAGAAGAAAAATACGCATATAAAATATAGGGTTAAGGATTGTTGCTGTTTTAAACTCTCACTTGGTTCAATTTTTTCAGCAGTATCCAATTTTGTACAATTTTATTGTTTAATTATAGCGGCAGTGATAATTTACTAAATGTTAATAGAATTCGTTACCAGACTAAAAATATAAAGAATCTTTTAGAGATTCAAAATTCTAAGTAGCAAAAAACTCCATAAAACAGCCCTGAAATCAAATCGTGCTATCTTTTAACAGGATACTGTATCGCAGCATTTGGTTAGTAAAAATATTTAGTCTTCATTTTTTGCTTTCTTGAAGAATTTTCCACTAAGATTAATCTTAATTGCATCTGAAATAACGCACATTCAACATTTTCACCTCTATTAATCGCTGGAATAACAATATGCTATAATAATTCGACAATAGTATTTTCTTTCAACTATCCTATGTAACATGCTGTAATACATTCAAAGGACTTCATTTCATCATAATTTGATAATGAAAATGGATGTTCGCGAAGTAGCTTTCCTTGATCATCAAACAAGTTGCTGGCTTAAGGGTTATATAATGTATAACGCATTTACGACACTGCTGCGCCCGTTGCACCGGCACAGAATTACTTTATTAGCGCTATTAATTTCTGGCCTTTCAGTTAATCCTGTTTTGGCAGACACACAGTATGACTCATTAATCATTGAAGCCAGAGCAGGGAATACCTCGCCGGTCCTCGATTACTTACAAAAAGAATCCAAAGCTAGAGCGCTTAATAGCGGTCAGGTAGACGACTGGCTACAAATCGCCGGTTGGGCAGGACGTGATCAGGAAGTGATTGACGTCTACGAGAGATACCATACCTCAATGAACCTCTCCTCGCGTGGTTTAGCCTCGGCAGCCCGCGCGTATCGCAACGAAAAACGTTGGGATCAAGCGCTGGCCTTGTGGCAAAGCAGTTTAAAGAAAGACCCCACCAACCCTGACCTTATCACCGGCATGATCATGACCCAGGCTGATTCTGGACGCGGGGGAGAGGCGCTGAAGCAAGCTACCGAATTAACTGAGCGTGATCCTACCGCCAAAAACTACATGACTTTGTCCTACCTGAACCGCGCAACCAACCGTAATTATGATGCATTGCAGGCTTCCAGCGAGGCGGTGCGATTGGCACCTGAATCTGAAGAGGTATTAAAAAATCACCTCGAGATTCTGCAAAGGAACCGTATTGCTGATCCAGCACTACGACTTGCTCGCGAAAATCCGAAATTAGTGTCGGCTGAAGAGTATCGCCAACTGGAGCGGGATGCTGCTGCTGAGCAAGTTCGGATGGCGGTGCTGCCAACGCGCAGTGAAACCGAGCGTTTTTATATCGCCGACCAAGCGCTTGCTGACTACCAGGATTTGTTAACTCGCTGGAGTAAAGACCCTGAAGCACAGGCTGACTATCAACGAGCACGTATTGACCGATTGGGCGCATTATTGGTTCGTCGTAATACAGCTGAATTAATTAAAGAATATGAAGCGATGGAAGCGGAAGGCTACAAAATGCCAGACTACGCTCGTCGCTGGGCGGCCTCTGCTTATATTGACCGCCGGATGCCAGAAAAAGCCAGCCCGATCCTCACCAGTTTGTATTACGCCGATGGTAAAACATTCCGTAACAGTGATGACTTACTTGATGCCGACGATCTCTATTACTCTCTGAATGAAAGCGAACAATTAGATAAAGCGCATCAATTCGCTAAGAACTATAGCGAACAAACGCCTTATCAGGTTGGGGTGTACGGTTTGCCAGGTAAAGAGCCCAATGATGATTGGATGGAAGGCCAGACACTGCTGGTTCAATCACTGGTGGCGCTCAATGATCTGCCTGCCGCACAAAAAAAACTGGAGACGCTATCCAGTACTGCACCGGCTAACCAGAATTTACGTATTGCCTTAGCTGGTGTTTATCTGGCCAGAGATTTACCGCGTAAATCTGAACAAGAATTGAAAGCGGTAGAGTCATTGGCTCCCCGCAGCCTTATTTTAGAACGCGCGCAGGCTGAGACGGCGATGGATTTGCAGGAATGGCGCCAGATGGAGTTGCTCACGGACGATGTGATTGCCCGTTCGCCAGAAGATGTCCCATCACAGGAATTAGATCGTCAACGCAAAGTTCATAACATGTATGAATTGCGTGTAAGAGGTAACCGAACTATTTCTTCAAACAGTCCAGTCACTGGCAACAAAGATTATGGCATTGAAACGCTGCTGTATAGCCCACCTATTGCTGACAACTGGCGAGTATTCGGTGGTGGCAGCTTTGACAACTCACAATTTGAAGAAGGAACCGGCATTAACCGGGTTATGCGGTTAGGGGGAGAGTGGACTTCTCGCGACCATTGGGTTGAGGCCGAAGTGAATAACCAGAATTACGGTTTTGGTAATAAAACCGGTGCACGTTTATCGACTTGGTATGATTTTAATGACCACTGGCGGGTGGGGGGGCAGGTCGAAAGATTGGCCAAAGACACTCCGTTGCGTGCTCTAAAAAACAACATTTACGCCAATAGCGCTTCAGCGTTTGTACTCTGGAAAGCTGATGATCGACGTGACGTCGAGTTTAATGTGACGCCGTCAGATTATTCAGATGGTAACAAACGGTGGGAATATGAACTCAATGGACGCCAGCGCATCTGGACTGGACCTTACTTGACCGCAGATTTCAATTTAGGTTTGGCGGCGAGCACCAATACTAAAGAAGACGTGATTTACTATAACCCGAAGAGTGATTTTACTTACCTTCCCGCGGTGACGATAAATCACATTATGTACCGTCATTATAAAACAGTCTGGAGCCAGCAAGTGCAACTCGGTGTTGGTGGCTATTGGGAGAAAAACTACGGCAACGGCCTGGTTAGCACCGCAAGTTATGGGCAGCGTGTTCAATGGAATGATGTTGTTGATGCAGGAGTGGCCGTTACCTACGACAAACGCCCCTATGATGGCACCCGTGAGCACGATCTCTCGCTCGCTTTCGATTTGAATTACCGTTTCTAAGGGGCGCTCCATGGCGAAGGTATTAATTTTTATTCGAATATTTGTAATTGGGATGATAACGCTACTGGCTGCTGTCTGTTATGCAGAAAAACCGGTATTTGTCCCACCAGCCGAGCGTGCATTACCATTCAGCGAAAGACCGTGGCAGAAGAATACCTTTGTGGTCATTGCTTACCACGATGTTGAAGATGATTCCGCCGACCAACGTTATTTGTCGGTACGCAGCAGCGCACTCAATGAGCAATTGGCTTGGTTAAAAGACAATCGTTATAACGTGGTTTCTGTGGATCAAATCCTTGCAGCCCGCAATGGCGGCGCACCTTTACCTGATAAGGCCATTTTACTCACTTTTGATGATGGCTATAGCAGTTTTTACACCCGGGTTTATCCATTATTAGAAGCTAATAATCTGAGTGCAGTGCTAGCCCCTGTTGGGACGTGGATCGACACGCCGTCCAATAAAAAGGTGGATTTTGGTGGCTTAAGTACTGACCGAAGTCGCTTCCTGACCTGGAAACAGATCAGTGAAATGTCAAAATCAAAATTGATTGAAATCGGTGCGCATACTTATGCCTCACATTATGGCGTGATAGCCAATCCACAGGGGAATACCGAACCGGCTGCGGCTAATCTAATGTATGACCCTAAGACCAAAAAGTATGAAACTGAAACTGCCTTTAAGCAGCGGATGGAAAAAGATATTTCGCTGATCACTCAGCGCATCACTCAAGCTTCGGGGAAACCACCACGGGTTTGGGTTTGGCCTTACGGTGCGGCCAATGGCACAGTGATCAGCATTTTGCGTCAACATGGCTACCAGATGGCGATGACTCTGGAGCCGGGCATTGCTAACGTCAATGACCTGATGAATATTCCGCGTATTCTGATCAGTAATAATCCATCCTTAAAAGATTTTGCCCAGTTGGTCACCTCCGTACAGGAAAAAGACATCATGCGGGTCGCGCATGTCGATTTGGATTATCTCTACGATCCAGACCCCGTACAGGAAAGGGAGAATCTCGATAAATTAGTACAGCGAATTTCTGATTTACGGGTGACGACCGTGTTTTTACAAGCATTCTCTGATCCGAAAGGGGATGGCAATATTCGCCAGGTTTACTTCCCAAATCGCTGGATACCGATGCGGCAAGACCTGTTCAACCGTGTGGCGTGGCAACTTGCGTCACGTCCCGATGTTGATGTTTATGCCTGGATGCCGGTATTAGCATTTGAGATGGACCCGTCTCTACCGCGGATTCAGCGTATTGATCCAAAAACAGGCAAAACCAGTATCGACCCGGACCAATACCGTCGCTTATCGCCATTTAGCCCGGAAGTCAGACAGCGCATTATTGATATCTACCGCGATATGGCTTACAGCGCGCCGATTGATGGGGTCCTGTATCACGACGATGCCGTCATGTCTGATTTCGAAGATGCGTCCCCGGATGCTATCCGTGCATACGAAAAAGCCGGTTTCCCAGGCTCGATTGTTGAAATACGTAATGATCCAGAAACCATGGCACGCTGGACTCGCTATAAGAGTAAATACTTGGTTGATTTCACCAATGAATTGACTCGTCAAGTGCGTGACGTTCGTGGCCCGCAAGTGAAGTCAGCCCGTAATATATTTGCTATGCCGATTTTAGAACCGGAAAGTGAAGCATGGTTTGCCCAAAATCTTGATGATTTCTTGGCTAACTATGATTGGGTTGCCCCAATGGCAATGCCGTTAATGGAGAAAGTGCCACTATCAGAATCTAACGAGTGGCTCTCTCAATTGGTTAATAAAGTTGCGCAGCGCCCAGGCGCACTGAATAAGACTGTATTTGAACTGCAATCGAAGGACTGGACCAAACCTGAAGACAAAAATGCCATCAGTGGTCCGATACTGGCGGGATGGATGCGTCAGTTGCAGTTAAATGGCGCGCAAAATTTTGGTTACTATCCGGATAACTTTATCACTGGCGAACCACCGCTAAAAGATGTCCGCCCTGTGCTATCTTCTGCCTGGTATCCTTTATATGATCGATAGAATTATTGCGTTACTCATCCTATGTCTGGTACTGAGTATTCCTGCGGGGATGATCCTGCTCTTTACTGGCGATGTTCTGCTGAACTTTGTTTTCTTCTATCCGCTCTTTATGTCCGGAATTTGGATAACTGGCGGTGTTTATTTCTGGCTACGTCGTGAAAGACATTGGCCGTGGGGCGATGATGTGCCTCCACCGGAGCTGAAAGGCAATCCGTTGGTATCCATTTTAATTCCTTGCTTTAATGAGGGATTGAATGCACGGGAAACTATTCACGCGGCATTGGCACAGACTTACACCAATATTGAAGTTATCGCCATCAACGATGGTTCCAGTGATGACACTGCACAAGTGTTAGATGCGATGTTGGTGGAAGACCCACGTCTACGTGTTATTCACCTGGCCCATAACCAAGGTAAGGCCATTGCCCTGCGCATGGGGACGGCGGCGGCACGTAGCGAATATCTGGTGTGTATCGATGGCGATGCCTTGTTGGACAAGAATGCCGTGCCTTATCTGGTCGCACCACTCATTGCGAATCCACGTACGGGTGCGGTAACCGGGAACCCACGTATCCGTACACGTTCAACCTTGATTGGGCGTGTTCAGGTTGGTGAGTTTTCCTCTATCATCGGGCTGATTAAGCGGACTCAACGAGTTTACGGTCAAGTATTCACAGTATCGGGTGTTGTCGCGGCTTTCCGTCGTAGGGCATTGGCCGATGTGGGCTACTGGAGCCCGGATATGATTACCGAAGACATCGATATCAGTTGGAAATTGCAAATAAGACACTGGTCGGTGTTCTTTGAACCACGGGGCCTGTGTTGGATTTTGATGCCAGAAACCTTACGAGGTCTATGGAAGCAACGTCTGCGTTGGGCCCAAGGTGGGGCTGAAGTCTTCCTGAAGAATATGTTCAAGCTGTGGCGCTGGCGTAATCGTCGGATGTGGCTGTTATTCCTTGAGTATTCACTGTCGATCACTTGGGCGTTTACCTATCTGTTCAGTATTATTCTGTTCCTGCTGGGCTTGGTTATTACATTGCCACCGGGAATTCATGTGCAGACGGTCTTCCCACCAGCGTTTACCGGAATGGTATTGGCCCTGACCTGTCTGTTGCAGTTTGCTATCAGCTTGGTGATTGAGCGGCGCTATGAACCTAAATTAGGGAATTCGCTATTCTGGATTATCTGGTATCCAATGGTTTACTGGATGTTAAGTCTGTTCACCACAGTGGTTTCGTTCCCCAAAGTCATGCTCAATACCAAGCGTAAACGTGCGCGTTGGGTGAGCCCAGACCGCGGGATCGGGAGGGTTAAACCATGAGTGCACCTTTGATTCATACCGAACAGCGGACGATCCCCCGCTGGATCGATATTATTATTACGGCTTTGGCTTGGTTTGGTTTTATCTTCCTATTCGTGAAGGGCTTCTTGGATATGATCCATCGAGCACCGAATATGGGGCCGATTCCATTCAGAGTGTATATTCTGGCAGGTCTAACGACCTTGGCATTGTATGCGGCGATTGCTGCATTTAATGCTGTGGTGCTGATTGTTTGGGCTAAATATAACCAGGTGCGTTTTCAGGTTGAACGCCGTGGGCATCGGCCACATCTCAATGACGATGAATTGGCTGACAGCATGGAAATGTCAGGTGACATGATTGCCCAATTAAAAGCCGGTTCCTGTCTTACGTTGTATAACGATGAACACGGGCAACTGTTAGAAGTCAAAGAAGGGTTACAGCTCCCCACTGTTGCGCCGGTAGTTAATTTACGCCGTGGGTAAGAGTTAATTATTCTGAATACCTGATAGTCAGTGTCTGTGCGCTTATATCGGGTATTCAGTACCAGTCTTATATTCCTCCTTTAGCATAAATATCATCAATTTCTACTTTCCTATATTACTTCCGCTTTATATATTGCTATGATTTAGTGGAATTTATCTTGGCCGATAATGTTCGGATGATAATTATTGGTATTCCTCTGGCAGTTGATTACAACGGGAGTATGGAATGAAACAAAACCACTTCGGACAAACTATCGGAGCAAAATTAGCGCATTGGCAATCGGCGCAGCGACCTCAGCGGGATATTTTGCCCGGTCATTTTTGTTATCTGGCTCCGGTAGATGCAGATAAGCATGAAAAGTGTCTATATCAGGCATATCACATGGTAAAAGAAGCGAGTGATTGGACTTATTTTTATTGTGAACGGCCTGAAAATGAAGATGATTTCCACCAATATCTACAAACATTAATTAATGCTAAAGATGCTTTTCATTACACAGTGGTTGATGCGCAATCAGGTCTTGCATTAGGAACTGTTGGGTTACAACGAATTGATGAAAATAATGGTGTTATTGAGATAGGGTCAGTTAATTGGTCACCGCGATTAAAACGTCATTCAGCGGGCACTGAGGCCATCTATTTATTATTACATTATGTCTTCGATAAGTTAGGTTATCGCCGGTGTGAGTGGAAATGTGATTCATTGAATGAGCCATCGAATGCGGCAGCATCCCGGTTCGGTTTTCAGTATGAAGGACAATTCCGGCAAGCTATTGTGACAAAAGGGCGTAATAGGGACACCAATTGGTATGCCATAACGGATCGTGAATGGCCATTAATTAAGCAGGCATTTAATGATTGGTTATCTATGGATAATTTTGATGGACAAGGAAAGCAAAAAACAAGATTACAAGAATTAAGAATCAGTCGATAGTGATTGCAAGGTTAATTATAGCTGACATTATCTTGTTGTATTCTTTGACTATTATTAATACTCACCTTTACTTAAAACACACATAAGAACAGTAAAGGTGGAATAATAAACCAAGTTTAATACGGGGAGCTTTGCAGGGCTAAATAGTATAGCGCGGAGTAAAGAATAATCAGAGTAAAAAATGAGCAAACGGTAAAAATATATTTTTTTACATTTAGATATCGCGAAAATTAAGAGTGTCATTATACTGTAATCATCTGGCGGTATTTTTCACACGGTGCACAGCTTAGGCTGTTGTTTATCACTGCGGGGATCGCTAATGGTAGAGTCCATGATTGGGCTGTTAAGACAAGACCAAAGTTTCATGCAAGCGACTCGTTGTTACGAGGGCTCTCTCTTCGACTCTAAAATTTCAGTAGTACAGCCATTACCTGTTCCAGCTATTTTTATATTAAAAATACTCTCGTTCCCTCAGCTCTTGTTCCTGGCATTAATATTACGTAATAACTCCCCTTGCGATACCGTAATCCCTCAAATGCTATTCTTACTCAAGTTATTTGGGGGCGTACATAATTCGCATTTTTCATCGGCTATTATTGGCTGCAAAGGAAGCCAAAACCTCATCTGTATGTGAAACATAATCGCGCAGGCAATTTCTGCTGCGGTAGGTGAATCAAACTGAAAGGTGCCACTATGGGAAGACAGAAAGCAGTGATCAAAGCTCGTCGTGAAGCGAAACGCGTAATTAGACGTGATTCACGTAGTCATCGTCAGCGTGAGGAAGAAAACGTGACATCGTTAGTACAAATGGGCGGTGTTGAATCAATAGGTATGGCACGGGATAGCCGTGATACCTCCGTTATTCAGGCGCGTACGGAAGCTCAAGGTCATTACTTATCAGCCATAGAAAGTAAACTACTCATCTTCGCCACCGGTGAAGCAGGGTGTGGTAAAACCTTTATCAGCGCAGCCAAGGCTGCTGAAGCATTAATTCACAAAGAAGTTGATCGAATCATTGTGACGCGGCCTGTACTACAGGCAGATGAGGATCTGGGTTTTCTACCTGGTGATATCTCTGAGAAGTTCGCGCCTTATTTCCGTCCGGTGTATGACATTCTGTTGCGCCGACTCGGCTCTTCTTTCCTGCAATATTGCCTGCGGCCAGAGATTGGCAAGGTAGAAATTGCGCCTTTCGCCTATATGCGTGGGCGTACCTTTGAGAATGCGGTGGTGATCCTCGATGAGGCACAAAACGTAACCGCCAGCCAAATGAAGATGTTTCTGACCCGTCTTGGCGAAAATGTCACGGTTATCGTTAATGGTGATATCACCCAATGCGACCTTCCGCGAGGAGTGAAATCAGGCCTTAGCGATGCGCTGGAGCGTTTTGCTGAGGATGAAATGATTGGCATCATTCGCTTCGATAAACAGGACTGTGTCCGTTCTGCACTGTGTCAGCACACCTTAAATGCCTATTCATAACTCAAGATTATGAATAGATGACCCGATAAAAAAGGGCCGGCGTGTTAAGCGCTGGCCCTTTGCTTATTTAACAATTTTTTAAGTCATATCGCTACAGCATAATTGTCATCATATAAGCGGCAAATAGCGCCAGATGAGCAGTGCCGTTAAGCACGTTGGTTCTGCCGGTGGAGAATGAAATCTGTGACAGGATCAACACACTGACCATCACCACAATGTGAGGCGCTTCCAGACCAAAGGTCAACTCTTGCCCGGTCAGTACTGCAATCAAGGTTACCGCAGGAACCGTCAGAGAAATGGTTGCCAGCACTGAACCAAAGAACAGATTCATAGCCCGTTGTACCTGATTGGCTAACACTGCTTTCAAAGCACCCAAACCTTCAGGTGACAGGATAAGCAAGGCTATCAGGAAACCGGTAAATTTAGCCGGGGCATTCAATTCTGTGAGCAGGGCTTCCAATGGGTTGGCATCAAACTTAGTCACTGCAATGACGGCAACCAAGTGAATCAAAAGCCAAATTGTGTGCCATAGGCTGCTATGAGATGAAGGCTTACCGTGGTGAGGGTCATCTCCTTCATCCTCATGTTCATAAACAAACAGGCTTTGGTGTGTTTTTGTTTGAATCAGCAGGAAAACACCATACATCGCCGCTGAAATGGCCGCGACGACCAGTGATTGCGCCACACTAAAATTCCCACCGGGCAAGGTGCTTGGCAGCACCAACACAATGATAGCTAACGGGAATATAGCCATCAGATACTGTTTGATGCCGACCAGATTGACGTGTTGGGTAGCAAATTTGCGGCCACCAAGTAATAAGGACACCCCAACCAATCCCCCAATAACAATCATGATGATGGAATAGAGAGTATCGCGCATCAGCGCTGGTGCAGCATCGCCGGTTGCCATCATCGCTGAGATCAAACTGACCTCAAGCATGACCACTGACAGACTGAGGATCAACGAGCCATAGGGTTCACCCAACCGGTGTGCCAATACGTCGGCATGACGCACGACACTAAATGCACTGCTCAGAATACCGACCAGTGCAATCAGGTTAATAATGATGACGGCAGAAAAATTGCTGGTATTACCCCAGATATTAAGAATAACCAGCGCAATAATAGGCAGAATAAGGGAGTATTCGTGATGGCGAGATTTAGATCGGCCAGGATCATTTTGCGACTTCATTTCGAGCACACTCCTAGTAACTTTACTGCATTAAACAGGCATTAGAGCCATTTAACGGTAATTAAGTGCCATATTGCAGGCTAAGTAGCTTTAAGACTAACAAATAACAGGGAATTGTCGCAGAAAATTTACAAGGTTTTAACGGGGAAGGGTAAAAAGAAAGATATCAAAATGGACATAGCAGAGTAATGTCCATTGATTTATAGAGATAAATGTAGCTTAGTCGTCGATATTGTCCATCACTTCATGGCGCTTGTGGTGATAATCTTCTTCATTCAGCCCTTCGCGCCAGTAGGGAACGGCATAAAGTTGTTGGCGTTCACAGCCTTTTTCACGGCGCAGATAACGGCGCAGTGCCACGACAAGTCTATCCTCACCCGCCAGCCAGAATGTGGCTTCGTCCATTAGCAAATCTAGCGAGCAAAATTGGGTGATGACATCATCCGTTTTCTCGGTGCCTCCGATGACCCAGCTCAGTTCAACACCCACGGGTTTAATCAGATTGAGCACATCGGCTGGTGTATCCACACGAATAATGGCATGGCCTTGTGCGTCGGCAGGCAATGTTTCCAATAATGCGGCAATAGCCGGGAGTGATGAGGGGTCGCCCACCAAATAGCTGTATGTCGCTGTTGGCAACATCGTTTCAGGACCACCTGGATTGGTCATTCCCATCCAGTCACCGATTTTAGCATTACGAGCAAAATTCACCGCCGGGCCATGATGGTCATGAAGGGCAAATTCAATATCGATCTCACCTTGTTCAGGGCGGACAGCGCGCACTGAATAGGTACGAACAATGGGGCGAACATCTGCTGCCGGCCAAACTGGACCTTTGTCACTTAGAACCGGCAATTCCGGCTTTGTTTGGTGTGCTAGCGGCAGGAAAACTTTCAGATGCGCGCCAGCACAATCCGACGGGTAATTTTCTAATGTGGGACTATGAAAGGTAATTCGGCGCAAATGTGGGGAGGTATCGACAATCTTTTTTACCTGTATCAGGCGCGGCGGAGTTGGGCGATATTTGGATTTTGCTACGGTTGATTCTGTCGTCACAGTTTGTCCTTCTTATTTTATGGTGTTTTATTCTGGTCTATCAGCCAGTAAGGGCTAGGGTAGTGGGCTAAATGATACCATCAACCAATGTTAATGATAATTATTTGCATAAAAAGAATGTAAGGGAAACGAAAAACATCGTGCCCACGGGAGTGGGACAGAATCATAAACTAACAAAGATGGTATTTAGCGGATGGCTTGCACCATAGCCGTGCGCCGAAAATGTATCCTTAAGCGCAACATGGTGACCACTGAAGGTCACAATACTCCAGATAAACAAGGTGAGAATCGCCGGTAAATAGAGGCCAATGGTGTAAGTAAGCTCATCGGGTCATCTCCTGTGCCGCATTCCTGTAACTTGAAATCAATTGGGCATATATTAAAAAGTAGTTGAATATAGCGAATTCTATTTATTGTCTTGGGCTTCACCAAATTTCAAAATTCTCGACGAAAGTGTATTGTCCTGATAAATAATATTATTTTTTCTCTTCTAATTAAAACTCCGTGTTCAGCATCAGCCTTTTGCGTGACTTAGTACAAAAAAACATAAGAAACGGTTTTTTTGTATTTGTTTGTCACCGTTATCCCTCGTAAATCTGTGTATCAATCAGGATAAAATGAAAGAGGCTTAGTGTGAATTTCCAGCAGCTTAAAATTATTCGGGAATCAGCCCGTTGCAATTACAATTTGACTGAAGTTGCCAACACATTATTTACCTCACAATCGGGTGTTAGTCGGCATATCCGAGAGCTAGAAGAGGAGTTGGGTATTGAAATATTTATCCGACGCGGTAAGCGCTTGCTAGGGATGACCGAGCCGGGCAAAGAGTTGCTAACGGTAGCGGAACGTATGTTAAATGATGCCAACCAAATTCGCCGTTTGGCTGATGTATTCAGTAATAATGATAGTGGTCAGTTACATATCGCGACCACTCATACCCAAGCACGTTATAGCTTGCCACGAGTGATTAAAGAGTTTCGTCTGCTGTATCCACAGGTCAAACTGGTTATCAGTCAGGGAACTCCACAAGAGATTGCCGCAATGTTGCAATCCGGTGAGGCGGACATTGGGATCGCCACTGAGCTGCTGCTGAGTGATGAGTCAGTGGCTGTATTCCCTTATTATCGCTGGCACCACGCGATTGTCGTACCGGAGAACCACCCGCTCACTCAAGAGAGCCATATCACACTGGAAACCTTAAGTCGTTTGCCATTAATAACCTATCGCCAAGGGATTACCGGGCGCTCTCGTTTGGATAATGCCTTCAAAAATGCTGGACTGATACCGGACATCGCACTGAGCGCACAAGATTCTGATGTGATTAAAACTTATGTCGAATTGGGACTGGGGGTCGGTATTCTGGCCGATATGTCCTATGAAGCACATCGCGATAAGGGGTTAGTGCGGCTGAATGCCGAGCATCTCTTTGATGCTAATACCGTTTGGTTAGGGCTAAAACGCGGTCAGTTACAACGTAACTTTATCTGGTTCTTTATCCAGCTCTGTAATCCAACACTGTCTCTGGATGATATTAAAGAGAAAGTGTTGGCTGAGGCGGCAGATGAAGTGGTGATCGATTACCAGATTTAGTGGCACTGGCTAACGGCTTGGGTGAAACATCAGTCAAGGTCATCGTTGTCAGGGGTAAACCGCACCCGAACTTCTGTTCCTCCTTCATCACGCTGACGAATCACACAATGCCCATTCAAGCTAGCAGCGCGGTCCTGCATGATGATCAAGCCGTAGTGATTTGGCCGTTCACTGGCTTGATCAATTCCACAGCCATTGTCGATAATTGACATAATCACTTCGCCTGCTTCGACGGTGACACTCACAGTGGCTTCACTGGCATGCGCATGTTTATAGATATTATTGAGTGCTTCGCGGGCAATATTGACCATGTGGATAGCTTGGTGGTCGGGAATCAACCCTGAAGGTAAATTAAAGTTGAAAGCGATAGGTAAACCGGCCCGTTCACTGAACTCGTTAACCAAGGTTTGCAGCGCGGCTTGTAATGTCGCCTCATTCAATTTCAGACGAAATGTGGTCAGTAACTCACGTAATTGGCGATAGGCGGTATTCAGTTCATCGCGCATTTGCTGCACCAATAGCTTGCTGGGTTCAGCTAAGTCTGGGGATTGCATCTGCAAACAGCTAACTTGTATTTTCAAGCAAGAGAGAGACTGGGCGATAGAGTCATGTAGCTCGCGGGCGATTGCCGAGCGCTCTTCCATTAGCAGCAATTGTTGTTGATGTCTGGCCTGACTTTCCAAGGCCAATGTACTGGTCAGTTGCTCGACCAGCATGTTGACCAGTTGCTGTTGATCAGAGTTAAGGGGTTTATCTGATGGCAGTTTTGCCAGCAGCAAACCATATTGACCGAGCTTATCACTCAAACTCCAACTCAGTGACTCACGTGATGTCGCCTGGCTCAGGGCTGCGGCTGGGCCGCTAATGGTTAATTGGGTAGGGCGATTTTGCGGTGGTAAATATTCACCATCGGCATGATCAGTGAGATGAGCACGATAAAGATGGTTTTCATACAAACAGATCTGAACATTTTCCAGTGGTGTCAGTGTTTGCAATTGCTCAATAATCGGTACTAAACGTTCCCCCAAAGGCTGGTGGGTATGCAGTTGGCGGCTGCTGTGATAGAGAAATGCCAACACCTGATTCTTCTGCTGTAAGTCGGCAGTTTTCTGGGCGACCCGTTGTTCCAAGTCATTGTAAATAAATGACAGTTCCTGCGACATTCGATTCAGTGCTGTGCCGAGCATTCCCATCTCGTCACGTTGATATGAGAGGGTGTAGCGCTTGCTGAAATCACCTCGGCCAATGGCATTAGCCATTGAAATTAACTGTAGCCATGGGCGTAATAAGCGGCGGCGTAAATAGTAAATAGTCGCGAGCAGCAGCCCCAGAGTCAGCACGATAAACACCAACTGGATCATGGTGACTAACAGCAGGCGCTGCTCTGTTTTATGGTCAATGGCTAATACCAGAGCATCAAGTTGATGAACGAAATCAGCCACACTGGTAGAGACGTCAGTGGGCTGTTTGGCTTGTAGCAACTGCGGCTTTAAGGTGGTTTGCCAGTAGCGCTCAATTTGTCGATATTGGCTGGTCAGCCCCTCTCGTTGAAGTGCATGCTGTAAATCGCTGCTGGTTTTGTCTTGCTCCAGTGCCGCCAGATAGGGTAAGTCATCCTGATCCAGCGGCACCATTGACAGTAGCCGGTAGCTTTGCATGCGCAGTGAACCCGCTTTATTGATGGCGTGCGCGTTACCCTGAATGCTTTGTGCCATCCATGATGAGATAGTCATGCCAGCCAGCCCCAACATACCCAGCAGTATCATCAGCAAAGCTATCTGATTAACTAATGGGATTAGATAACGTTTCATAAAGTGGAATTCCTTTAACCAATAAACGTGGCAACCTTGCCGCTTGGGTGACTCATCAGCATGAGGTTTAGTGAGATTTCATGCCAGCAGCAGTCATCATCATACGGAACAGCATAGAGACTGCCAATAACGCCAGCACGCTAGTGCACCAGATAAGCAGCATCCAGCCTACTTTCTTCCACCAAGGTGATTTTACCTGCGCCAAAGGTTGCGAGGGTGACGGTGATTTCATCATTCAGTGATAGCCCTGTTCGTGATTGATTTTCCCTCTGAATACGTAATAACTCCAGAAGGTGTAAACCAGAATGATTGGGATAATAAAGAGTGCACCAACCAGCATGAATCCCAAACTTTGTGGCGGAGCCGCGGCTTGCCATAACGTAATTGATGGCGGAATAAGGTATGGCCAGATACTGATACCCAAGCCGCTATACCCCAAGAACACCAGCAATAGTGTCAGTAGGAAGGGGGCATAATGACCCTCATGACTGACTGAGCGCAGCAACGCCCAACTGGCCAGTAACACTAATAATGGTACCGGCAGGAACCAGAACAGATTGGGTAAGCTGAACCAACGCGCGGCAATTTGTGGGTGTGCCAGTGGTGTCCATAGGCTAATGATGGCAATAATTAACAGCAGCATCAGTGTCAGTGGGATTGCCAGTTTATGCATGACTTGCTGGACATGGCCTTCGGTTTTCATGATGAGCCAGGTACAACCCAATAGGGCATAAGCGATAACCAGACCCAAGCCACAAAACAGGGCAAAGGGAGTAAACCAATCAAATTGACCGCCACTGTAACTGCGGCCGGTGACTGGGAAGCCGTGAATAAAAGCACCTACTACCATTCCTTGTGTAAAGGTGGCAATTATCGAGCCGCCGATAAAGGCTTTATCCCAAATATGCTGTTTTTCCAGGCTGGCTTTAAAGCGAAATTCAAATGCCACACCACGAAAAATGAGCCCCAATAACATCAGGGTTAATGGGATTGCCAGTGCATCCAAAATAACCGCATAGGCCAGAGGAAACGCGCCCAGAAGGGCAGCCCCACCAAGTACTAGCCAGGTTTCGTTGCCATCCCATACCGGGGCGACGCTGTTCATCATCAGATCCCGGTCACGGCTGTTTTTGACCAGCGGAAATAAGATCCCGATACCCAAATCAAAGCCATCCATAACCACATACATCATGGTGCTGAATACAATAATGACAAACCAAATCAGTGGAAGATCAATGCCCATGATGAGCTCCTGTTATTGGCCCTTTGCGGATGAGCCGCATCATGTAGGCATAGCCCACACCAAACACCGAACCATAGACCACGATGAAGATAAGCAGACTGATACTCATATGTATTTCACCGTGGGATGAAACCGCATCGCTAGTGCGCTGTAAGCCATAGACAATCCAGGGCTGACGACCCACTTCGGTAGTAAACCAGCCCGCCAGAATGGCAATCAGCCCTGACGGCCCCATCCACAGCACGAAATAGAGAAAAGGGCGAGATTGATACAATTTGCCACGCCAACGTAGCCATAAACTGCAAAAACCAGCCAAAATCATCAACATGCCTAATCCGACCATAATGCGAAATGACCAGAATACAATGGTGGAGTTGGGCCGATCTTCCGGTGGGAATGATTTCAGCGCCGGGATCTGTTTGTCTAAACTGTGTGTCAGGATCAAACTCCCTAAATAAGGAACTTTCAGCGCAAAATGGGTTTTCTCCTGTTTCATATCTGGCCAGCCAAACAGAATCAATGGGGTGGACTCGCCGGTCTTGTTTTCCCAATGGCCTTCAATGGCTGCAATCTTAGCCGGTTGATATTCCAGCGTATTCAGACCGTGGGCATCCCCGATAACTGCTTGAAGTGGGGCGACAATTAGCGCCATCCACATCGCCATTGAGAGCATTTTTCGCATCGCGGGAGTGTCGCGCTTACGCAATAGATGCCAGGCAGCAGAAGCCCCGACAAAGAATGCGGAGGCAAGGAAAGCGGCGGTTGACATGTGTAGCAGCCGATAGGGGAATGACGGATTAAATATCACTTTTAACCAGTCAACCGGCACCACTTGCCCATTGATAACTTCAAAGCCTTGAGGGGTTTGCATCCAGCTATTGGAGGCCAGTATCCAGAAGGTCGACATTAAGGTCCCCAATGCCACCATGCAGGTGGCAAAGAAGTGCAAACCGGGGCCAACACGATTCCAGCCAAACAGCATGACACCAAGGAAACCCGCCTCAAGGAAGAATGCGGTTAACACTTCATAGGTCAACAAGGGGCCGGTGATGCTGCCAGCAAATTCAGAGAAAAAGCTCCAGTTGGTGCCAAATTGGTAAGCCATTACCAGGCCAGAAACCACGCCCATACCAAAGTTGACGGCAAAGATTTTTGACCAGAAATGATACAGGTCGCGGTAATCCTCATTTTTGGTTTTGAGCCATAAACCTTCCAGTACCGCCAGAAAGCTGGCTAAACCAATAGTGATTGCCGGGAAGATAATGTGGAATGAAATGGTGAAAGCGAATTGGATTCTGGCCAACTCGAGAGCGGTTAAGCCAAACATAGCGACCTCGCTGCAAGCATGGTACTGCCTCATTAATCTGTAAAATGAATCATGCGCACAATGGTTATTCGTTGGAGTAGCCATTGGCGATTATTTCGCGGAGTAAACTTGGCAGTTAGTTAACCATAAGTTAAAGTGGCTATAATAGTGACAATTAATTCAATCTTACCTATAACAGTTGGCCTATGACTCGATATGAACAGTTAGCACAACAAATTCGGGCACAAATACAGTCCAAGGTTTGGCAAGCCGGTGACAAACTGCCCTCGTTACGCGAAAGTTGTAAGCAATCAGGTTTAAGTTTAATGACCGTGGTGCAGTCTTATCAGTTGCTGGAAAGCCAGGGCTGGATCGTGGCACGCCCGCAATCGGGGTATTATGTTGCTTCACGCCCAACCCAATTACCCCAACCCCAGCGGGGTAAAAAACTGCATTTAGATGAACAGGTCGACATTAATACCTTTATCTTTGATGTGTTACAGGCAGGAAAAGATCCGGCAATTATGCCCTTTGGCTCAGCATTTCCCGATCCCAGTTTATTGTTACAGCCGCGTCTATCACGTGCTCTGGCCGGTGTTGCTCGCAAGATATCACCGCAGAGCTCGGTGACTAATTTACCACCAGGCAATGAAAGTTTGCGTCGCAATATCGCTCAGCGTTATGCCGTCAGTGGGATGAATGTTTCACCCGAAGAGATTGTAATTACGGCGGGCGCGATGGAGTCACTGAGCCTGAGTTTACAAGCCGTTACTCAGCCCGGAGATTGGGTGGTTATCGAGTCGCCGGCATTTTATGGTGCCTTGCAGGCAATAGAGCGTTTGCGCTTAAAAGCCATTGCTATTACCACGCACCCGCAGCACGGCATAGACTTGGATTCGCTTGAGCAGGTCATCAGTCAGTACCCCATCAAAGCCTGCTGGCTGATGACGCATTTTCAGAACCCATTGGGTTGCAGTATGTCTTGGCCACAGAAAAAACGGCTGGTGGCGCTGTTACAACAAAATAATATCTCGCTGATTGAAGATGATGTTTATGGGGAGCTGTATTTCGGTGCTGAGCGGCCATTACCAGCAAAAGCACTCGATCAACACCGGCAAATTCTACACTGTTCCTCATTTTCTAAATGTTTGGCACCGGGGTTTCGCGTGGGATGGGTGGCGGCAGGGGAACATGCGCAGCGGATCCAGCATCTGCAACTTATGAGTACCGTCTCTGCCAGCGTGCCAACCCAGTTGGCGATTGCGGATTATCTGACTCAAGGCGGCTACGATACCCACCTGCGACGCTTACGCCGGGTCATGGAGCAGCGGTTAAATGCGCTACGTCAGGCGGTAGTCGAGCATTTCCCGAAAAATGTTAAAATCAGCCATCCTGATGGGGGGTATTTTCTGTGGTTAGAGCTGGAGCCCCCTTTTAATGCCAGTGAATTATACCGGCGAGCACTGGAGCAGGGAGTCAGCATTGCACCGGGTCGAATGTTTACCACGGGCAACCAATTTGACCACTGTTTCCGCCTTAATGCTTCTTTTGCCTGGTCAGAGCAGAGCGAAAAAGCCATCCGTATTCTGGCCTTGCTGATTACCCAATTAACCAGTAGCACAGAACGCCGCACTCGCTAACCGCATCGCTATTTCCCGCCAATATATGATGCTGGCGGCACCAAAAAAAGGTGCTAAGCCAGCATAATTCTCTACAGATACTGTCACCCTCCGTTATGCATAAACAGCTTAGCTCTATACTTTCAGTCCCTGATCTTGGTAGCAGAAATGCACTTAATTGATGCATTCACTGCCCATTTATAGGGCGTAGGCAATCTCTAATGTTATTTTCATGTTGCTAAAATGTGATCCGGTAGAGCAAAAATCAAAATTGATATCGAATGCATATAATTTCGAGAAACCCTAACAAATCGCTCATTAAATCCCCTTTAATGCAGTATGAATGCGGGCAATTTGCATAATTATGCATTATAAATTATTGTTTTTATAGAATTTATACAATTTATTCACATCAAGACTGGTGTGGCATGAAAGCTGCTGTACACTTTATATCAGGTGAATATATTTCATTTTTCATTGTTAACAGAGTAAGAGAATTTTGTTGGCCGATGCAGCAAACCCTAGCCACAAGTCTCTCAACCCAATATTTACGCTGATTAAAGAGGCCAATATGGAACAGCCAATCGCGGTTACCCGACAGTCTTTTGATGAATGGATCGTCCCAACCTATGCTCCGGCAGAATTTATTGTGGTGCGAGGAGAAGGTGCGACGCTGTGGGATCAGCAGGGCAAATCTTATATCGATTTTGCTGGCGGTATTGCCGTAAATGCTTTGGGGCATGGGCATCCGGCGGTTAAAGCCGCGCTGGTGGAGCAAGCGGATAAAGTGTGGCATTTGGGCAATGGTTATACCAACGAGCCGGTGCTACGTCTGGCGAAACAACTGATTGACGCCACTTTCGCGGAGAAAGTGTTTTTCTGTAACTCCGGGGCTGAGGCTAATGAAGCGGCCCTGAAGCTGGCTCGTAAGTATGCACTGGATAACTTTGCCAATAAGCCGGGGCAACAAGGCGAGAAGAACCAGATTGTCGCTTTCAGAAATGCATTTCATGGCCGGACATTGTTTACGGTTTCTGCTGGCGGGCAACCGAAATACTCACAGGATTTTGCGCCGTTACCTGGAGGCATCAGCCATGGCATTTTTAATGACTTAGCCTCGGCACAAGCCCTTATTACCGATCAAACCTGTGCCGTTATTGTGGAGCCAATCCAAGGTGAGGGCGGTGTGTTACCCGCAGATAGAGAATTCCTGCATGGCTTGCGCGCGTTATGCGACCGGCATAATGCGTTATTGATTTTTGATGAGGTACAAACCGGTGTTGGCCGTACCGGAGAGCTCTATGCCTACATGCACTATGGCGTCACTCCTGATGTGTTGACCAGTGCCAAAGCACTTGGTGGAGGGTTCCCCATCGCGGCGATGCTGACAACAACTAAATATGCCAGTGCGCTGAATGTTGGTAGTCATGGAACCACTTACGGTGGTAATCCGCTGGCTTGTGCGGTGGCGGGCACTGTTTTATCCCTGATTAATACGCCGGAAGTGTTGACCGGTGTGAAAGAAAGGCACCAGTGGTTCTTGGATGGACTGGCTGAAATTAATGCGCGTTACAAGGTGTTTGCAGAAATTCGCGGGCGTGGGTTACTCATTGGCTGTGTGCTCAACAGTGATTATGCCGGTAAGTCAAAAGAGATAGTTCAGGCTGCCGCTCAGCATGGATTGATGGCCTTGATTGCAGGCCCGGATGTGGTGCGTTTTGCTCCGTCACTGATTATTTCGCAGCAAGATATTAAAGAAGGCTTAGCTCGACTTGCTCTGGGTATCGAGCAGGTCTGTCGCAAGGCTAAGTCGTAACATTTATGCAGTCAGCAAGGGACCTTGAATATGATGATTATTCGCCCGGTAGAGCGCCGTGATTTAGCTGATATTTTGGAATTGGCTGGAAAAACCGGTGTTGGCATGACCTCACTGCCACAAAATGAACCACATCTGGCGGCTCGGATTGAGCGCGCATTGAATACCTGGCAAGGTTCTTTGGCTGCGGGTGAACAAGGTTATTTGTTCGTGCTCGAAGATAGCGAGCGCGGGAAAGTGGTGGGTGTTAGCGCTATTGAAGTAGCGGTGGGGATGAATGACCCTTGGTATAATTTCCGGGTCGGGACACTGGTGCATGCTTCCAAAACGCTCAATGTGTATAAATCAGTGCCGACCCTATTTCTGAGTAACGACCACACGGGTTATAGCGAATTATGCACACTGTTTCTTGATCCTGAATATCGTAAGGATAAAAACGGCCCTTTCTTATCTAAAGTCCGGTTTTTGTTTATCGCCGCATTTCGTCAGTATTTTTCACGCAAAGTGATTGCAGAGATGCGGGGTTACACTGATGAACAAGGCCGCTCACCATTTTGGGAGAATGTCGGTCGCCATTTCTTCTCGATTGAATTTGCCAAAGCAGACTACCTCAGTGGCACGGGGCAGAAAGCATTTATTGCTGAATTGATGCCCAAACATCCGCTGTATGTTGATTTTTTGGCGGAAGAAGCCCGTGCAGTGATTGGTCAGGTTCATCCTCATACTGCCCCAGCGCGTGCGGTACTTGAGACTGAAGGTCTGCAATATCAAGGATATGTCGATATCTTTGATGGTGGGCCGACCTTGGAAGCCAACACTGACGAAGTCCGGGCGGTGCGTGATAGCACTAAACGAAAAGTGGTTATCGATGATGTCGATATCGACCCAAGCGGCAGCACCTATCTTGTGGCAAATGACCGTTATCAATATTTCCGCTCAATATTGATTAACACTCATCTATCAGACGAATTACTGCATTTAACCACTGAAAATGCAGCCGCACTGGGCGTCGTGGCCGGTGATTCAGTTCGGATAGTCAGCCTTTTTGCTTCGGAGACCCGAAAATGACCCATCCTGCACTGTTTATTCAGGGGGAGTGGCGCACCGGCAAAGGTGCTCATTTCGATAAGCATGACCCTATGGACCAGCAATTATTATGGCAAGCGCGTGCGGCTGACAGTGCTGATGTTGCCACGGCTTGCCACGCGGCACGAAAAGCCTTCCCTGCCTGGGCGCGTGCACCACTGGAACAGCGAGTGGAAGTGGTACAGCGCTTTGCAGCATTACTTGAGCAGCATAAACAGCAACTGGCGCGCACTATTAGTCTGGAAACGAGTAAGCCACATTGGGAGACGTTGACAGAAGTGCAGGCGATGATTGGTAAAGTGGCCATTTCATTGCAAGCCTATCAAGCCCGAACGGGCAGCAGCCAAACCCCCATGGCCGATGGGCTTTCAGTGTTACGTCACCGACCTCATGGCGTGCTAGCGGTATTTGGTCCCTACAATTTCCCTGGGCATTTACCTAATGGACATATTGTTCCTGCATTGTTGGCAGGTAACACGGTGGTGTTCAAACCCAGTGAGCTGACACCACTGACGGCAGAAGAAACGGTCAAATTATGGCAGTTGGCGGGCATTCCTGATGGCGTCATCAATTTAGTACAAGGTGGGCGAGAAACTGGCGAAGCACTGGCGGCTCAAGCTGATATTGATGGCTTGTTGTTTACCGGCAGTGCCAATACCGGCTATCACCTGCACCGTCAACTGGCGGGCCAACCAGAGAAAATTCTGGCACTGGAAATGGGCGGGAATAATGCATTGATTGTTGAGCAGGTAACCGACCGTGATGCTGCGGTGAACCTTGCTATTCAGTCCGCTTTTATTTCCGCCGGTCAGCGCTGCACCTGCTCGCGCCGCTTGTTAGTGAAGCGCGGTGCGGATGGCGATGCTTTTTTACAGCGGTTTGTCGCGGTCGCTAAAGCGCTACGTATTGGTCGCTGGGATATGCAACCCGCTCCTTTCATGGGGGCAGTCATTTCATCTCAGGCGGCAGAAAAAATGCTGGCAGCGCAACAACATTTGATAGCACTCGGGGGCACGCCTCTGTTAACCATGACTCGCCCCGATAGTCAAAGTGCGGTATTGACGCCGGGTATTATTGATATTACTGATGTCAGCGATGTTCCCGATGAAGAGTATTTCGGGCCGCTGGTGAGTGTTATTCGCTATAGCGATTTTAATCAGGCGCTACAGATTGCTAATCAGACTCGATTTGGCTTAGCCATTGGCCTGGTCTCAGACGATCGCCAGCAATTTGATCAACTGCTGCTGGAGGCCCGTGCGGGGATTGTTAACTGGAATAAGCCACTGACCGGAGCTTCAAGTGCCGCGCCATTTGGCGGGATAGGGGCATCAGGTAATCATAGGCCAAGTGCATTTTATGCTGCTGATTATTGTGCCTGGCCAATGGCTTCACTAGAAAGCGAAAGCCTGACATTGCCAGCAACACTGTCGCCGGGTATCACTTTCGACCTGCCTGATAGCCATTTTTCACCTGAGATCAAATAGGCCAATAAGGATAATACGATGGCTGGATATGAAGTTAACTTTGATGGATTAGTCGGGCTGACACATCATTATGCTGGATTGTCTTTTGGTAATGAAGCTTCTGCCAGGCATCAAAATAACATTTCCAACCCCCGACTGGCGGCAAAGCAGGGCTTGCTGAAGATGAAAGCTTTGGCTGACTTGGGGTACAAACAAGGTGTTTTGCCCCCACAAGAACGCCCAGCGATCAATGTTTTGCGTCAGCTCGGTTTTAGTGGCTCAGATGAACAGGTATTGAGCGAGGTTGCGCGCAAATCTCCACGTTTGCTCTCTGCGGTAAGCTCCGCGTCATCCATGTGGACGGCCAATGCCGCAACTGTTTCCCCGTCGGCAGACAGCACTGACGGGCGAGTTCACTTTACCGTGGCCAATTTGAATAATAAGTTTCATCGGGCAATAGAGGTTGATACCACCGTCGCGATATTAAAAGGTGTTTTCGATAATCACCGGCACTTTGTGCATCATGATGCCTTGCCGTCGGTAGAGTTATTCGGCGATGAGGGGGCGGCGAATCATAATCGTCTGGGGGGGGAATATGACCGTCCGGCGATTCAGGTGTTCGTATATGGCCGTAAAGGGTTGGAAAACGGTGATGCACCAAGCCGATATCCAGCCCGTCAGACTGTGGAAGCCAGTCAAGCTATTGCGCGTTTACATTTGCTAGACGCGGATCGTACGGTTTTTGTGCAACAAAACCCCGCAGTGATTGATCAAGGGGTATTCCATAACGATGTCATCGCGGTCAGCAATCAAAACGTGCTATTCCACCATCAGCATGCATTTATATCCGGCATCAATGTTATTGAAGATATTCACCGAAAAATGGGGCTAATCGAGCAACAACTGGTGTCGATTGAAGTGCCCGCGGCACAGGTGTCGGTAGCGCAAGCGGTATCGACCTATCTGTTTAACAGCCAGTTGCTGAGTAAGCCAAACGGCAAAATGTTGTTGGTTATTCCACAAGAATCACAAGAAAGCCCAGCAGTGTGGCGATATCTTTCTGAATTGATTAATAGTGGTGGGCCAATTGATGAAGTGAGGATATTCGACTTACGCGAAAGCATGCGCAATGGCGGGGGGCCAGCTTGTTTGCGCTTGCGAGTGGCGCTAAACAGCGCGGAATTGCAGGCGGTGAATAGCAGAGTCATGCTGACGCCAGCACTGTTTGTTACGCTGAATAATTGGGTTGACCAGCATTATCGCGATCATTTGCAATTTAAGGACTTAGCTGACCCGCAATTGTTACAAGAAGGGCGGCAGGCACTGGATGAGCTGACAAGAATACTCAACCTTGGCTCGATATACCCGTTCCAACGTAATTAGCGGCATAAGCCATAAAGCAGCATAGAAAGGGAAGAAAATGCCAGATTTCTTGTCGGTCACACTATCGGGTCATTCACCGTCTATCAGCGATGGTGAAACGCCAAGCCTTAAGTGGCAATGGCTGGGTGAAGGGATATTGATGCTGACGCCTCACGGTAGCCATACACAGTCAGTGGTGTTATCAGCAGGCATTCATGGAAATGAAACTGCACCAATTGAGATTTTAAACCAATTGGTATCAGACTTATTAGCAGGAAAATTATCTTTGGCAGTACGTCTGTTAGTGATACTCGGTAATCCGCCAGCAATCAGAGCCGGTGAGCGTTATCTCGTTGCGGATATCAACCGTATGTTTGGCCAGCGCTATCAGAACTATCCAGCCAGTGATGAGACATTGCGCGCCGAAATACTTGAGCAAAAAGTTATCGAGTTCTTTGCTGCTGACTCGAAATCAGCCCGGCTGCATTATGATTTACACACGGCAATTCGTGCTTCTTATCATACCCGCTTTGGGTTGCTCCCTTATCAACCCACACCATACTCATCAGCAATGCTACGTTGGCTACAGGATATTGAGCTAGATGCATTAGTTATGCACACCTCAGCGGGAGGAACCTTTGCGCATTTTAGTAGCGAGCATTGCCAGGCTGCTAGTTGCACGTTGGAGCTTGGTAAAGCACTGCCCTTTGGGGAGAATCAGCTTGAACAATTTAAGATGGTCATCGCTGGCTTACGCACCTTAGTTAGCGGTGGGTGCCTGCCACAGCGATCTACAGGAGAAATGATATTTTATCGTGTGACGAAATCACTGCTCAAGCAGCAGCCAGATTTTAGATTATGGGTCGCGGATGATGCTGTGAATTTTGCGCGATTTAACCAAGGTACCTTGTTGGTAGAACAACATAATGAGTGCTATCGCGTTGAACATGAATACGAGTGGATTCTGTTTCCAAATCCGCGAGTCGCATTGGGATTACGTGCGGGGATCATGTTGGTGCAAATGGCGGAAGATGAACTGCCGCAAGTATAAGTCAGGCTCTATTATTAATACCGAAAAATATAGTTACGTGGGGTAATATCACCAAGGTGAGTTTTACTTAATCTAAATTTAAAGTTATATATCGTTTTTAACATACAAAAAGACGAGCTGCTAGTGTTAACTGCTCGTTTTTTATTCACCTTGCTAAATGTCTTCCCATTTTATTCTTTATAAATAATCTATCGCTTACTAAAACCCGTCTAATTAGAATTGAGTTAAAACCACATTTTTTATAAATCTATTAATGGTATTGATGTTTTATTCAATTATCACTGCACCAAATGTGACGTTCATCTCTTTGCTGTTTGTATTTTAAATAGTCAATTAATCACTTTGAATATATAAAAAATGCATGGGAATTGTGATATCAACTCCATTTTACAAAACTAATCACCGAATAGAACAAAAAAGAAACAAATTGAAATGACTTTGCACTAATTTAGTGCTAATGCACCATTTTAGTTATATGTAATTACTTAAAAACTCAATTAATCAAAGGGTTATGAAAAGTTCCGTTAAAAATATTTTGTTACAATTAATTACCTATCTATACCTATATATCTTCAATTTTACCGTTTTAACTTTTCGTGCTTAATGATAATGTCTATTCGCTTTACAAAGACAGGTAATTATAAAAAATTAAAAGTTAACTTTTATGAGGCTGAAAAATTAATTCAGCCCGCGGGTTAACTTTATTAAAAATTTAAAGGAAAAATAATGATAAAGCGCAGTATTCTGGCCTTGGCGGTCACTTTGAGTATGGTTCCAACTCTGTCAAACGCGGCTGAGATTTATAATAAAGATGGCAACAAGTTGGATCTTTATGGCCGTGTAGCCGCTAAGTATCTTTTTTCAAATCATAATAACGCCGATGATACTTATGTGCGTTTTGGTTTTAAGGGTGAAACACAAATCAATAGCCAACTGACCGGTTTCGGCCAGTGGGAATATAACGTTGCCGCTAAAAATGCTGAGTCTCAAGGTGATAAAGGCAACAAAACTCGTTTGGGCTTTGCGGGTTTAAAATTTGCTGAATTCGGCTCTTTCGATTATGGCCGTAATTATGGCGTAGTGTACGACGCACTGGCTTATACCGACATGTTGCCAGAATTCGGCGGTGACTCAATCGCTTACACTGATAACTACATGACAGGCCGTTCAACCGGCCTGGCAACTTACCGTAACTCTGACTTCTTCGGTATGGTGAAAGGCCTGAACGTTGCAGCTCAGTATCAAGGTCGTAACGATGACGGCGATACTAGCAAGAATGAGCGTGCAATTCAGAAAGCTAACGGCGACGGTTTCGGTTTGTCTGTTGACTATCAAGACATCGAAGGCAGTGGTGTTGGTTTCGTAGCAGCATACTCCTCTTCTAACCGTACGTTGGGCCAGAAGAATCTAGCTGACAGTGCTACCGGTGACAAAGCTCAGGCTTGGGCCACTGCGTTGAAATATGATGCAAACCAAGTGTATCTGGCAGCAATGTACGGTGAAACGCTGAACATGACTCCTTATAAGGCACTGATTGCCAACAAAACCCAAAACGTAGAATTGGTTGCTCAGTATCAATTCGAAAATGGTCTTCGCCCGTCTATCGCCTATGTTCAGTCTAAAGGCAAAGACTTGGCCGTAGTAGGTGATGCTGATTTGCTGAAATATGCTGAAATTGGTGTGACTTACTACATGAACAAGAACATGTTTGCTTATGTTGACTACCAGATTAACTTGCTCGATCAAGACAACAACCCACTGGGTCTGGGCACCGATGATACCGTTGCTGTTAACTTAACTTACCGTTTCTAAGTTAATTTAAGCAGTAAATATTACCCTTTTCTGTGTCGGAAATTGGTGAATGGAAAGGCGAGGATAACCTCGCCTTTTTTGCATATTCAAACTTGCTAATCTCAGTAAATGCAAGGAATAGCTAGGGTATGGCCAAACATTAGCGCGGGTAGTGCTCTTTACCCCACTTCAGCATGGTACTCACCAGTTGTTGAAGTAATTGCTGTAGATGAACAGCCCGTTCTGGCAGATAGGAGTAAGGTTCAGTTTCAGACATATAGTTTAACTGTGATAACTCAAGTTGCACTGCATGTTGATGATTCTGCGGTTGGCCATATGCTCGTGTAATATAACCGCCCTTAAAGCGACCATTTAAAACATGGCTGAATGTGGTTTGATGTTTGCAGCATTCGATTAATTTCTGACTTAGCGATGGGTTACAGCTGGCTCCGCTATTTGTGCCAAAATTCAAATCGGGCAGTTGTCCTTCAAATAACCGCGGAATAACCGAGGCAATTGAGTGTGCATCTAACAGTAATGCATAACCAAACTCAGCTTTAAGCCGTGCCAGTTCTCGCTGAAGTTGCTGGTGGTAGGGACGCCAGATTTGTAGTAGGTAGGAGTGACGTTCCTGCGATGACGGAGTTTTATCCGCCATAAAGCACGGGCGCCCATCAAATAGAGTGTCAGGAAATAGACCAGTAGTTGCCGTGGTATAGAGTGGTTGATCGTCCTCCGGGCGGTTCAGGTCTACAACCAAACGGGAATAATTGCCTATCACTATGCTGGCACCGATATCACGGGCAAAGTCATAGAGACGAGGAATATGCCAGTCAGTATCTGAAAGTGGGCGAGCAGCCTCTGTCAAGCCTGCTTCAACTACGGGAGTTAACCGTGTTCCTGCATGTGGAATACTGATTAACAAAGGTAATTTACCGGTATGAAAACTCAAAGGCTCAGGTAGGTTCATCAACGGATATCTCCTTGAAAAACGGCTGTTGCAGGCAGTTGACCGCCAAGCCAGTAAGCCAGTTCGGCAGGGTGCGATAATGGCCAATGCACCCAGTTTGCCAATTTACCTGCTTCGAGCGTGCCCTGAGAGTCTTGTAATCCAAGCGCTTGAGCTGCATGGCACGTGATACCAGCCAGAGCTTCTTCAGGAGTCATCCGGAATAATGTACATGCCATATTAAGCATCAAGCGCAAGGAAAGTGCTGGAGATGTGCCGGGGTTAGCATCACTGGCCAATGCCATTGGTACGTTATATTGACGAAATAGTTCAATTGGCGGGCATTGAGTTTCCCGCAGCAGATAATAGGCACCGGGTAGCAATACCGCGACGGTGCCCGCTTTACTCATTGCCTGAACATCAGACTCAGTTGCATATTCAAGGTGGTCTGCGGAAAGTGCATTAAATTTGGCTGCCAGAGTACTGCCATTAAGGGCAGAAAGTTGCTCTGCATGGAGTTTGACGGGCAAGCCAACTAGCTGTGCGGCTAAAAATACACGTTCAACTTGTGCAGGAGAAAATGCCAGATGTTCACAAAATGCATCTACGGCATCAGCCAGACCTTCAGCAGCAATGTGAGGAATGATGGTATTACATACAAAATCAATATAGTCATCAGCCCGGCCTGAATATTCAGGAGGTAATGCATGTGCAGCCAGACAGGTTGTTTTAACTGTAATTGGCAAGAGTTCACCCAATTTGCGGGCAACACGCAGCATTTTTATTTCACTTTCAAGGCTAAGACCGTAACCGGATTTTATCTCAATGCAGGTCACACCTTCTGCGAGTAGAGGTTTTAGGCGAAATAAAGCTTGTTCGAGCAATTGCTGCTCGCTGGTATTTCGTGTCGCTCGGACTGTTGACACAATACCACCGCCATTAGCGGCAATCTCGGCATAGCTCACACCATTGAGGCGTTGTTCGAACTCTGTACTGCGATCGCCACCAAAAACCAGATGGGTATGACAATCAATTAATCCGGGGGTTATTAGGCCACCTTGATAGACGACTTCTCGTGATGCAATGACTGAGGGCAATTCGTTATGCGGCCCAATCCAGACTATTTTGCCGTCAGTGACTGCCATCGCCCCTTGCGGTATCAGGTGATACTTCCCTCCACACATGGTCACGATATCGGCACCATACCACAGACTGTCACAGTGAATTGTTAACACCATCTGACTCCCTAAGAATGCACAGAATTAAGTTGTATATACAATTATGGACAACCTAGCGTATAAATTCACTATCGGCAAGATAGGGATTTAAACAATTGCGTAACACTTCGCAGTTCTTGCAGAGAAATAAAATTGATCAGGACGTCACGGTACCTTGTGCGGTAAAACGGCCATAGAGTTGATAACGGGAACCGGGATAGAGCAGTTGAGCGGCGGTCACAATTGCTTTTCCGTACCAGGTTCTGCGGCGAATCAATAAGCAGGGCTCATGTTCACTTAGTTGTAGTAACTGCCGTTCGGTTTGATTTGGGGTCACCGCTTCAACAATGTGTTCACCTTCGGTTAATGGGGCGACTTGGGTGAGGTAGCTGTAAGGCGTTATTTGATTGAAGTCCTGCTTCATATAATCAGGGGCAGTGTTCGGATTGACACAACGGTTTTCGACTTGAATGGGGATGTCGTTTTCATAATGAACAATTTGTGAGTAGAACAGTTGTTGGCCGGGTTGAATACTCAAAGCAACCGCTTCTTCAGGGCTTGCGGGGCGCGCCTCTAATTGTAAGATTTTACTGCTGTGACGATGACCGCGAGCAGTAATTTCGTCGGCAATATTATGGACCTCAAGTAAGGCACTGTGCGCTTTTGCCTCGGCAACAAAGGTACCCACGCCTTGCATTCGGATGAGGAAACCTTCATTGGTGAGCTCACGTAGCGCCCGGTTAATGGTCATGCGGCTGACCCTTAACTCGGTAACAAGCTCGCTTTCTGAAGGAACACGTTGATGTGGCTGCCAGACACCTGTTTTTATCTGGCGAATGATAGCCAACTTAACCCGTTGATAAATTGGCGCGGGAATATCGTCCATTGCGGTACTTAATTTTAAGAGAGTTTGCTGTTCCGCCACGATATTAACCTCATTAAATAAGAGAATTTATAGGCTAAGTCTACGGTTGAAATTAGCCGGTGTATATGTATATACAAGTAAGTGATTTAATTAATTGACGCAGCTGCTGCTTGGCGCGTTTAACTCTGAACCAAATTTTTGGGATATCGCTATGCCAGTTTATTTTACCAAACGTGCTTTTTTATCTGATGGATGGGCAACTGACGTACAGATTACGGTCGATGAACAAGGGGTTATTCAGCGTATTATTACCGGCAGCAGCAATGAAGGTTGTCAGATTTTATCCGGGCCAATAGTACCGGGAATGCCAAATCTTCACTCTCATGCTTTCCAGCGCATGATGTCTGGGTTAGCTGAGGTGGCGGGTCATCCGCAGGACAGCTTTTGGACTTGGCGGGATCTGATGTATCGGTTGGTACAGCAACTGACACCAGAACAAGTTGGAATAATTGCTCGTCAGCTGTATATAGAAATGTTGAAAGGTGGCTATACCCAAGTTGCCGAATTCCATTATTTACATCATGGCCCTGACGGCATTCCTTACAGTAACCCCGGAGAAATGACATCACAGCTGAGCCAAGCCGCACAAGATGCCGGAATAGGGATGACTTTGTTACCCGTGTTATACAGTTATGCAGGGTTTGGGGCTCAACCCGCTCAACAGGGGCAACGTCGTTTTATCCAAAACACAGAAAGTTATCTCAAGCAGCAGCAAGTGATTCGCCAACAGCTGGCAAATCAACCACTGCAAAATCAAGGGCTCTGCTTCCACTCATTACGTGCCGTGGAACTAAGCCAAATGCAGGAAATTTTGCAAGTTTCGGACAAGCAGTTACCTGTGCATATTCATATTGCGGAGCAGCAAAAAGAGGTTAATGACTGCCTGGCCTGGAGTGGGCAACGGCCTGTCACCTGGTTATACGATAATTTACCTGTTGATAGTCGTTGGTGTTTGATTCACGCCACACATCTGGATGAAACCGAGCTTGTGCGTCTGGCGAGTAGCCAGGCTGTCGCTGGTTTATGTCCCACAACGGAAGCTAATTTAGGGGATGGTATTTTCCCCGCAGTAGATTATTTAGATTATCAAGGGCGATGGGGAATAGGTTCTGATAGCCATGTTTCGCTCAATGTGGTGGAGGAATTACGTTGGCTGGAATATGGTCAACGTCTACGGGATCAACGTCGTAATCGTCTAACGAATGAAAAGTATCCTGCGGTGGCCGATTTACTTTATAGCCAAGCTTTGGCGGGGGGGCGGCAAGCTTGTGCCAGTAAAATTGCGCAGCTGGCTGAGGGGTATCGTGCTGATTGGTTAGTTTTGGATGGCGACGATCCTTACATTGCTGGTACAGAGTCTGCTTCATTGTTGAATCGGTGGTTATTTGCGGGGGATAAATCGCAAATTCGGGATGTTTATGTGGCGGGAAAAGCGGTAATAGTGGATAGATATCATCCAATGCAACAGCAAACTGCACAGGATTTTCTGGCTGTATTGAAAGCCTGTCAACAGGAGGTCTGATGAGCTTTACCGTTTTTGATTTTGCCAGCTTACCCGTAAGTCGTTGGCGAAATGGTGGCGGAGAAACCCGTGAAATTGTGTGTTGGCCAGTCGGCGGCGATGATTTTGCCTGGCGCGCCAGTATCGCGACTATTGAACAAGATGGTCCATTCTCGGTATTCCCCGATATAGACCGGTCCATTACATTGCTCTCTGGAGAGGGTGTTGTGTTGTCCAGCCCAAACTGGGAAGCTCACACACTTTCACAGCCATTACAGCCTTTTGCTTTTCCCGGGGATATTCCTATCTATGCACATTTACTCGGGGGGAGCAGCCAGGATTTTAACATTATGACTCGACGAGGTTGCTGGCAGTCTTCAGTAACATCTATTAACTCAGCACAAGAGCTACCCGTATCTCATGGTGGGTTGATTTATGTTGTGAAAGGGAAATGGCTCATTAGTCACACTGAAACACATGAATTAACCGCTTCACAAGGATGCTGGTGGTTACCTGCTATCAAGGGGGGACAACTGCAACCACTGGTTGCTGGCAGTTGTTTATTGTGGGTAGACTTACTTCCCGAGAGATAGAGTACTTAATCAGTTTGATTGTTTAAGGAATTAATTATAATCAATTGATTTTAAATAATAAATTTAGATGGCTTTCATCAGAAATGTCCAGTTTATGCTCGGCACTTGAGAGTGAATGGGCATAAATTCTGGGTTTTTCTGTTTTTCTGTTTTTCTGTTTTTCTCTTCTCCTCTTCTTCCCATCTGATTAAATCTGCCATAGATAACTTGGCTGTAGTTTAACCGTGCGTTTAATCACGGGTTGGCGCTCAAATTACCAGCATTTGTTAGATCCCTGTCATAGTTTTGTTATTTGCTCGATGCAAAACACATATTTCGGTTGTTTGGTGTTAAAAATTTCAATAATCTTTATTTTGAAATAAACATTTAATAAATAGGAGGAGGTGTAACTAGAAAAAGAAAACTCATTAACTCATTAACTCATTAATTTATATTAAGTTATGAGGGCTGTAGGCCGGGGATGGGGCGGTTGCATTCACGGAAAGCGTACTGAGATGTCTAAAATAGTGATAGTTACAACTGTTCAAGTTGAGTCGTTGTAAAAAAATATTTTCAATAAATAGACATCGAAATGTTAATGCATTCCACTATTGAAGGGTATAGATCATGAAGCTGAAAAAAATCATTATTACCTCACTCGCTATCTGTATGCTGCCATTGGGCGCTTATGCTAAAGACTTGAAGATTGGCGTTTCCATGGCCTACTTCGATGATAACTTCCTGACTATATTGCGTCAGGCTATGCAAAATAAGATGAAAGAAGAAGGAAATGTCTCTGGGCAATTTGAAGATGCAAAAGGAGATATTGCTCAACAAATTCAGCAGGTAGAGAATTTTGTCAGCCAAGGGGTCGATGCCATTATTCTCAACCCGGTTGATACTCAAGGTGTAAAGCCAATGATTAAATTGGCTGAGCAGGCCAAAATCCCACTGGTTTTTGTGAATCGCCGCCCTGAAATAACCTTACCTTCTGGTATGGCCTATGTGGGCTCAGACTCTGAACTTGCAGGGCGTTTGCAGATGGAAGAACTTGCGAAGTTGATGGGGGAAAAGGGTAACGTCATGATTCTTATGGGTGAGCTTTCAAGCGAGGCGACCCGTGACAGAACCCGAGGTGTTGAGAAGGTTGCGGCCCAGTATCCAGGTATCCATATTATTGATAAGCAAACTGCAAAATTCTTCCGCAAGGAAGCTGTTGATGTGACTACCGATTGGATTCTTTCCGGGCAGCAGATAGATGCAATCGCTTCAAATAACGATGAAATGGCTATTGGCGCTATTCTTGCTTTAAAACAAGCCAAGAAAACAGGTGTTGTTATCGGGGGGATTGATGGTACACCGGATGCACTTGAGTTTATTAAGAAAGGAGATCTAAATGTCAGCATTTTCCAAGATGCGAAAGGACAAGGGGAAGGCGCAGTAGATACCGCTATTAAATTAGCATCTGGTCAGAAAGTAGAAAGTAGTGTGATGATCCCTTACCAGCTAATCACCAAAGATAATTATCAAGATTTTGCCAATAAAAACAAAAAATAAAACAGGCGCTATTCTAAACAGGTAATTGAGATAATAACTTGCAGAGAATAGGCCAATGTCTTTTTTAAATTAGAATTACACGCAATGAAATGTGTGCATTAACTCTATTTTAATAAATAGATAATGCCGTATTTATCATTTTGTTTAGTGAATAAGTACGGCACATTCAACAGAAGATAATGAGATGACGGAGATGATTATATGTATCCTTACATTCTCGAAGCTGAAGGTATCAGTAAGCAATTTCCTGGCGTAAAAGCACTGAATAAAGTGGGTATTAAAATAAAGCCAGGTAGTGTCCATGCATTAATGGGAGAGAATGGTGCAGGAAAATCAACACTAATGAAGTGTTTGATTGGAATATATCATCCGGATGAAGGTACGATAAAAGTGAAAGGTGAGGTTGTCACTTTTAACGATACCTTAGATGCACTTCATGTCGGTATAGCAATGATCCATCAGGAATTAAACCTGGTTCCACATATGACGGTTGCAGAAAATATTTGGCTAGGACGAGAGCCTGTTCATTATGGGTTAGTTAATCATGATTTACTGAACAGTAAAACGCGAGATTTATTACAGCATCTCAATATAAGATTAACGCCAGAAATGGTCGTTGGTGAGTTAAATATTGCCAGTCAACAAATGGTCGAAATAGCCAAAGCAGTTTCTTATGATGCCGATGTTTTAATCATGGATGAGCCAACATCGGCATTGACTGAGGGGGAAGTTTTTCACCTTTTTGCAATCATTAATGAATTAAAAGAACAAGGGAAAGGTATTATTTATATTAGCCATAAAATGGACGAAATTTTTGAAATTACGGACGAAGTTAGTATTTTTCGTGATGGGATGTTTGTTGCCACAGATAAGACAGAAAATCTGACAAAACAATCTTTAATCACCATGATGGTTGGACGTGAACTGACCCATATGTTCCCAAAATTCAATAATAACATCGGTGAAGAAGTGCTTAGAGTCAGTGCATTGCGACGTGATGGTTTATTCCGTGATATTTCATTTACGGTTAAACGAGGTGAGATATTAGGTGTTGCTGGTTTAGTCGGTGCGGGGCGGAGTGAAGTAATGGAAAGCCTATTCGGCATGCATCCAGCAGATAGTGGTGAGATCTTCATTGAGGGTTTGCCTGTTAATATTGACTCACCCTCAAAGGCTATTGAACAAGGATTAGCTTTTTTGACCGAAGACCGTAAGAAGTCAGGATTATTTCTAGTGCTATCAGTAGTTGAGAATATGAGTATTGTAAATCTGTCTGAGTATATCAATAAAAAAGGTTTTGTCAGTCATGGGCAAATGGCACAAGACTGCATGGAGCAGATTAAAAAGCTAAATATTAAAACACCTACCATGGACCAAATTATTAATAATCTGAGTGGCGGAAACCAGCAAAAGGTTTTGATTGCACGCTGGTTATTAGCCCAGCCTAAGATACTTATTCTTGATGAACCCACCCGCGGTATTGATGTTGGAGCAAAATCAGAGATTTACCGCTTAATTAGTGAATTAGCCAATCGTGGTGTTGCTATTATTTTAGTTTCTTCTGAATTACCTGAAATTTTAGGGATGAGTGACAGAGTTATAGTCATGCATGGTGGTCATATTTCGGGGATATTAGACAAACAAGATGCCAGCCAAGAAAAAATAATGGCGCTAGCCTCTGAATAATTGCAGGAAGGTAATGATAATGAATAATATTAAAATTGATAAATCACTGACGGCTAGTTCGATAAAAGAACATTCGTTTATGTCTGGATTAAAAGGTAAGTTACCTAAAGATACCGGCATTTTTATTGTTATGATCGGTATTGCATTAATCTTCGAGTTTTTGGGTTGGTTTATCCGCGATCAGTCATTTTTATTGAACCCTAATCGGTTATTATTGATTATCTTGCAAGTTGCAATAATAGGTATTATTGCTGTCGGGGTGACGCAGGTTATTATCACCACGGGTATTGATCTTTCCTCTGGTTCATTAATTGCACTAACCGCAGTGGTTGCTGCAAGTTTGGCGCAAACCACTGATAGTATTTCTCCGATGTATCCACATCTATTAGATTTACCTGCAGTTGTTCCCATTACTGCAGGAATTGGGGTAGGGATTCTATGTGGCTTTATAAATGGATTCCTGATTACCCGTACCGGAATCCCGCCATTCATTGCAACTTTGGGGATGATGGTTTCTGCTAGAGGGCTTGCTCAGTATTATACTAAAGGTAATCCGGTAAGTTTTCTCTCCGATGATTTTACAGCGATCGGCCAAGGGGCAATGCCAGTCATCATTTTCTTAGTTATTGCTGTTATTTTCCATATTGCATTAAAGCACACCCGCTATGGTAAATATGTCTATGCCATTGGTGGAAATATGATTTCCGCAAAAGTTTCGGGTATTAACGTTAATAAATATCTGGTGACGGTTTATACCATTGCCGGGGGATTGGCAGGTTTAGCTGGCGTGGTTCTGGCAGCGCGTGTGAGCAGTGGGCAATCCAGTATGGGTCAATCATATGAGTTGGATGCCATAGCCGCGGCAGTCATTGGTGGTAGCAGTTTGATGGGGGGAGTTGGGAGAATTACCGGTACAGTGATTGGGGCGGTGATCTTGGGATTGATCAAAAGTGGTTTTACTTTTATTGGTGTGGACTCATACATCCAAGACATTATTAAAGGGATTATCATCGTTAGTGCAGTCGCTATCGATATGCACCGTAATCGAAAAAAACGCTAATTGTTCATTGTAAGTGCCGATGGTTTGAGAGTGCCAAACCTATTGATTGCTTGTTATGTTATAGTATAACATAACACATCAAGTAATTAATCAGGAGGCATAGATGCCAAAGAAAATTAACCACTTACCCTTAATAGCACTCAGTGTTTGTGCTTCATTAATCAGTTTTAATTCGTTAGCTCATGGTAAGCATAGCCATGCTCATGAGCATCACCAGTCGGATGCTGCTCGTCAGGCGAGCGAGGGTATTTTTGCCGATAAAGATGTCAAAGATAGGTCGCTTAGTGATTGGGACGGTGTCTGGCAATCGATTAATCCTTATTTATTAAAAGGGGATTTAGATCCAGTATTAGCCGATAAGGCGAAGAAAAATAAAGATAAAACGGTTGAACAATACCGGGAGTATTATAAAAAAGGTTATGCTACCAATATCACTATGATAGGTATTGAGAATAACACTATTGATTTTCATACTGCTGAGTCGGTTAACTCCTGCCAATATACTTACTCAGGCTTTAAAATAATGCACTATGAGTCAGGGAAGAAAGGGGTGCGCTATTTGTATGAGTGTAAAAATACTAATTCCAAAGCCCCTAAATATGTTCAGTTTAGCGACCATATTATCGAACCGCATAAATCCCACCACTTTCATATGTACATCGGTAATGAGTCACAAGAAAAACTACTTAAAGAAATGGAGAATTGGCCAACTTTTTATCCAATATCTTCGGACAAAGATGAAATTATTCACGAGATGCTACATCACTGATATTACTTAAATCAGGTATCCTGTGTTACAACAAAGCCGCGCAGTTGACATTACGCGGCTTTGTTGTAACCCCTTAACCTCAAATAGGATTAAGCTGAGGGAAGGGGAGAACCGAACCCTTCGAGGCGGATCATGCTGATGTGTGACATCGGTAGAACTAATTTTCATTAAAATTGAAATGTTGTTTTGATAGTGATATCTTCGCTACAATCTAGCAAAACAACACATTCAATGGACTCGGTTTCATTGACCAAATCGGAGAGAACATAATGAAAATTGCACTGATGATGGAAAACAGTCAGGCAACTAAAAACGCGATTATCCTGAAAGAGCTGAACGCCGTAGCCTCAGAAAAAGCGTACCCGGTATACAACGTGGGCATGAGTGATGAAAACGACCATCACCTGACTTATATTCATCTGGGTATTATGGCCAGCATTCTGCTTAACTCTAAAGCAGTCGATTTTGTAGTGACTGGCTGTGGTACTGGTCAGGGTGCGATGATGTCACTGAATATTCATCCTGGTGTTGTATGTGGTTATTGCATTGATCCAGCGGATGCTTTCCTGTTTGCTCAGATTAACAACGGTAATGCACTGTCACTGCCATTCGCCAAAGGTTTTGGTTGGGGTGCGGAACTGAATGTACGCTACATTTTTGAGAAAGCATTTACCGGTGTGAAAGGCGAAGGCTACCCACTGGATCGTAAAGAGCCACAAGTTCGTAATGCGGGTATTTTGAACCAAGTGAAAGCTGCGGTTGTGAAAGAAAACTATCTGGATACACTGCGCGCTATTGACCCAGAATTAGTAAAAACTGCAGTAAGTGGCGAACGTTTCCAACAGTGCTTCTTCGACAACTGCCAGGTTGAAGAGATTAAGGCATTTGTGAAACAAGTTTTGGCGTAACGATAATATCTTAAGCCATAACACAAAGGCCCCTTCAAGGGGTCTTTTGCTTATCAGTGCCCGTCTAAATAAGACCCATGTCTGATCTTAATTAACAGAAAATAATATAATTTAGATATGCCCAAACTGATTAATGCCTGGAATTTACAGGTGATAAAGCGATGATTTTATCGACACATTGAATAGCAGATAATTTCGCGGTATCCAGCTGTAAGTGAATTCTATCCCAGGGTTCATAGTGCCGGTTGATGACCTTCTGCCAATCAGGGAGAGTGAATCCTTTAATATCTGGCGTCCGATTTTCTACCCGCAGCCGATGTTCATCAAGATTGGAGCAGATAATTTCAACGTCCAAAAAAGGCACATTTACCGATAGAGCAACATCACGATAAGCATTGCGTGTAAGAGCCATAGGATTGACGGAGTCAGTAATAACCGTTGAGCCGATGAGCAAATTTTCTCGTGCTACTTCATAAGCGATAATATAGCCAGTAGGGCCCATTGCTATATTTCCCCCTTAGAATCTGCAGAGCGAATAGCCTGTTCTATCGTATCAATGCGTAAGTACACGGCCTTCAATCGTTCAGCCAACAAATGGGCAATGGTACTTTTTCCTGTGCCAGGTAAACCGCTAAAAATAATTAACATTGCATATCTCCTCATCATGCATATCAGATATTTTATCTGACCTTATTGGCATCATTATGCTCTTTCATTTACCCCGACGATTAGCGACATAATTTCATCATTTTGCAACGCGAATGAGTGTGGCAGTCTGATATACTGGTGAGATATTGTTGTAACTTAAGATAATAACTAGAGTTTATTTTTTTAACCAGTTATTGGAATCAATTTGGGGCAAAGTGTGTGAACGCGAATTCTACAGTTTTACTTTCTCGGCATACATTTAGCTACGCCCCGTTTCGAAACTTATTCTTCGCCCGGCTTCTTACTGTCTTAGGCAATGGAATTGCACCTATTGCACTGGCCTTTGCAGTGCTCGATATTGGAGGGACGGCTACCGATTTAGGCATGGTGGTTGCGGCACGTTCTATCTTCAATGTTGCTTTCTTACTGATCGGCGGTGTATTGGCAGACCGCTATTCCCGTAGTCTTGTTCTGGTGTCATCATCTGTTATTGCCGCATTATCTCAAGGAGTGGTTGCCTGGATAGTACTTGATGGAACAGCAACAATCATGTGGCTTGCGGTGCTGGGTACGATTAACGGCGCGGCTGCAGGTATTGCATTGCCGGCTTCTTCAGCAATGGTTCCACAAACTGTGCCTACACGTAATCTTCGGGAAGCGAACGCCTTTATCCAGTTGGGTATTTATGCGGGGACAGTGATTGGTGCCTCTTTGGGGGGCGTTTTAGCCAGTGCTGTTGGGCCCGGTTGGGGATTGGCCATCGATGCTTTGGGATTTGCTGCTGCCGCACCACTTTATATGTTAATCCGTATTAACCCAATGCAGTCATCCGAATCACAGACTAATATTTTGCAGGATCTCCGTGATGGCTGGCAGGAGTTCATTTCCCGTGCTTGGGTTTGGGCTATTGTCGCGCAGTTCACGATTGTTAATGCTGCTTTTAGCGGCGTAGTGATGGTGCTTGGCCCCATAGTGGCAGATGCTTCATTTGGGCGAACCGGTTGGGGGATGATTGTTGCTACTCAAAGTATTGGCTTGATTGTCGGTTCTTTTATTGCGCTTCGATGGCGTCCCCGGCGTGATCTGTTAGTCGGTGTCATGCTGATTGCACTTTGCGCCATTCCTATCGTCCTGTTGAGTCTGGTTTCTTCGACGTTTATTTTGATGGGCGCATTCTTTATCGCCGGGGTGGGTTTTGGGCAATTCGGTGTTGTTTGGGCCCATTCTCTGCAAACGCATATTCCACCAGAGAGGCTTGCGCGAGTTTATGCTTATGATGCCATGGGGTCATTTATCGCTATTCCTCTAGGCGAAATTGCCGCAGGCCCTCTCGCAATGCACTATGGCAGCACGGCTGTTTTGCTGTCTTCAGCCATTGCAGTTGTCATCGCGACTGTTGCTGCTAGCTTTACTCCAGCCATTAGGCAGCTCGATAATGCCCCTAGGGTAAAGCAGCATATTTAGTTGAGAGGTTATTCGGCACGGTGACATATTATTCAGTATGACTCTAGTGGGTTTAATGGTATTTGATTATTTATATAGTGCTAATTACAACCTGATACTCTGTGATGTCTATGTTCTGGAACAATAATAATAACTTTTAGAGGATCAATATATGGGAACTGTTTTAGCACTAATGGGGTTGATTTTAGGTGCTTGGGCTGTACGTAGCATTTGTCTTAAAGTGCAAAGTACCGGGAAGAAGATCGCAAAATCTATTTTCGCGGCTTGGTACTTTCTGACCGCTGGTGGGATAGGGGGAACTGAAGAAGATAAGATTGTGCTTGTTGTTGTCGCTATGCTGATTGGCGCCGCTGTTGTCCTCTATTCGAATCATGCTGATAAGGCGGGGTCTGAGCGATTATAAGGATAAAGCTATTTGTGTTTTAAATCAGTCAGTTAACGGATATAAGTAGAACATAAATGCTTATCGGATTAACGGGAAAGACGTGTTCTGATTAAAGCACCATAAATGAAAATGTTGGAGATGAAAAATGGCTGAATTAATCAGGAAGAATTACTCGACACTTGGGCAAGTTAAAGGGCCTTACGTCCATGCGGTGAAGCACAACGAAACCCTTTATATTTCCGGTTTGACTGCTTTCGGCACTGTATCTCAAGGCAAGAGTATGGCAGAACAAGCGGAGGAGATATTTAGTCAGTTTCATCGTATTGCTTCAGCAGAAAACACTTCACTTCACTCATTAATTAAAGTGACAATTTTTGTGACGTCACTTGACGATATTGAACAACTACGAGCTGTGCTATTCCATCATTTTGGTGCACATCTTCCTGCGAGTTCTCTGGTGCAGGTTACTCAGCTTTTTTCTCCGGAAATCAATGTGGAAATTGAGGCGATTTTAGCTTTGAGTATTTAGTTGGTAACCCGTAGCCCTGCGATTGTCCATTTCTGCTCTTCATTGTTATATGTTTAATTATATAACGATTGCTACACTGGTAAATATATCAAAAGGATCGCAATTGCCCCTACTGAGGTCTTAAGATTCGTCGGTCAGTCCTTTATTAAGGTGTTGCATAACTTGCAACCAGGCCACTTCAGTTTCTTTCCCCAGTTGCAGGAATACCCGCTGCAATAGCTGCTTTTGTGTATGGGTTAATTGTGATTCAAGTTTTTTGCCGGAAGGGGAAAGAGATAATTGCCGCACTCGCTGATCATGAGCGGCGGCAGTCACCGTTATTAATCCCATTTTAACTAATTGCTTTAGAGGGCCATTCAGCGCCTGTTTACTGATCTTTAAAATTCCCAGTAATGCATTGATAGCAATATCGGGATTGTGCCCGACAAAGTACAAAATGCGGTGGTGTACCCGCCCTAATCCTTGTTCTGCCAATAATTTATCGGGCAACTCAGTAAAGGAGCGGTAACCAAAATAGAATTGCTCGATAGCTTGATGGAGGAATAGGTCTTCCGGTTGCGATTTATTTTTAGCAGTTAGCATCGAATTCTTATCACAAATAAAAAATAATTAGGTCAATAGTATTGACGTAACACGCTGTCCATTTTATGTTCCATAAAGGTCAAATTTGTTGGCCTCTATGGAAGGACTGCAATGAATAAGACAGTAGTAGACCAGAATAATCGATTTTCCTCACGGCTGCACGATCTTCACCCATCACCTATACGAGAAATACTCTCAGTTATTGATAGGCCTGGCATGATCTCATTTGCCGGTGGGTTACCCGCGATAGAAAGTTTCCCTCACTTGAATCTTGAGGGGATGCCACAGTCGATGTTGCAATACGGGGCCAGTGAGGGGGAGGCTGAATTACGCGAGAAAATTGCACGGAATCTGTGCGAGCGTGGTTTAACCTGTACTCAGGAACAGGTCCTGATTATTTCAGGTTCACAACAAGGAATTGATCTGGTCGCAAAGTTATTCATTGATGCCGGGACACCTGTTGCTGTGGAATCACCAACGTATTTGGCAGCTTTACAGGTGTTTCGTTTCTTCGGCGCACAGTTTATTGCTTATGATTCAGCTCTGCCTGATATTGATAAACTTAGAGCAGAAAAGCCTGCTTTTGCCTACAGTATTCCTACATTTCAGAATCCAAGTGGCCACTGCCTCAGTATTAATCAGCGAGCCGCTTTAGCCAAAGTTTGTGACGATATTATGTTGCCGCTTTTTGAAGACGATCCCTATAGTGACCTGGTCTATGATCCTTGTGAGCGAAAGCCCGTGTGTGCCTTATTACAGCATGCCCCATGGATTTATCAGGGATCATTTTCTAAAAGTTTATCTCCGGGGCTTCGGCTGGGTTATCTGGTCGCTTCGCCGGAGTTAATTCCTTATCTGACTCGGTTAAAGCAGGCGACGGATTTACACAGCAGTCGTATCAGCCAATGGTTGGTATTACAGCAACTCAGTGATCCTAATTATTCCAAACATATGCAGGAACTGGCGGCATATTATAAAAAACGCCGTGACTCCTTTGAGATCTCTTTACAGCGCCACTTAGGTTCCCTCGTTTCATGGGAAAAACCTGCTGGTGGGTTATTTTTCTGGTTGAGACTTAATCACTGCATAGATACTCGTAAGCTACTGCCTAAAGCTCTTGAAAATAATATTGCGTTTATGCCGGGCGAACCCTTTTTCCCAAATTCATCAACAGGATGTGGTCAGTTGAGACTTAACTTCAGTCACGCAACAGAAGAACAGGCGGATAGAGGACTAGAGAAGCTGGCTAATTTAGTTCGAGAATATTCATAATATAAGCCGCTCTCTATCAGGCAAATGCGGTACCCATGGGCTAATGGGTACCGTTGAAATCTTAATAAGTAAACTGAAACCCTGAATTAACTTAATTGCGTCAATATCGTCAGCAATAAAGACATTTTAATCACCATAGTATTCGCTATATCCATATGCAGAGGATAAATGTATTTTTTAATTTGCTGTGAAAGAGGCGAGATAACAGAGAAATCGGGCAGTTAAATTGGAGTCATAACCCCTAATGATTTAACTAAGGCTTATCGCGGTAGACTTCACCACAAATCAATACCACATCAGGCCTTCTTTCATGAAGGCGGACAGCCACGACCATGCATTCGTGGCGTGTGGCATAGATTTCGTCAGTCACGGGCAGAGCCTCACAAGCATCCATTCCGCAGGTGCTAACCAGTAAAACAAACCCTATGAGCATATATTCTCCTTATTTATAGGATTTATATGAGTATAGTCGGTTTGTCGTAGAGGTTGCCTGCTTGTTTTTATCAAAGCAATAGGTCATACCACTATTTGATTAAACATTAGCCAAATTTGGTAATAACAACCCCAGCCATAATGACGGCACTGGCGATAAGACGCAGCATTGAGGGTTTTTCTTTTAACATCCAGATAGAAATAACCATAGCAAAAAGTACGCTGGTCTCACGCAAGGCAGCGACTAGCGCGATTGGCGTACTTTTCATCGCCCAGATAACGATCCCGTAAGCCAGTAACTGCATAGCACCACCGATGAGACCGTGACGCCAATGTTGCCGAATTTCACGAAAAACTACTTTACGATGCATTATCCAGAGTAGTGCGAACATGGTTAATCCATTAAACATAAATAGCCAGAGAATATAGCTAAGAGGTTCAATACTGGCTCGGCTCCCCGCACCATCTGATAGGGTATAGCAGGCCGTAAAGGTGGCAGTAATAAGGGCATAAATTATCGCTCTGATATTGAGTTTATTAACACCACGGCGGCCATCAAAAGTCATCATAATTACCCCTGAAACCAAAACTACCGCGCCTAATAAAGCGACTGTTCGAGGTATCTCTGACAAGATTAACCATGAGAGTAGGGCACTTAATAATGGAGCGACACCTCGGGCAATAGGATAAATTTGACCAAACTCCGCTTGTTCGTAGGCTTTACTCAGAAACAGGCAATAACCGGTATGGAAAACAACAGATAAGAGTAGCCAAGGGAGTGCACTAAGAGAGGGAAGGCCAACGAAGAAAACGCCGATAAGTGAAATAACACCAGAGAAGATAGCCATCAGTGAAATAGCAACAAAACGATTGCTGCCAAATTTAACTAATGCATTCCAACTAGCATGTAGTAGTGCTGCACCCAGGACAGCAAGAAATATCTCACTACTCATCTTATCTCCTTATTTTATCAACACAGTTTATCGTAACTGTATTTATTTTCACTGGTGCAATACGTGAAAGTGGCATCCACTGCCTGATTTTGGGTGCCAGAGTGAGGGGTGGGCAATATCAACTCGGTTATTGGGTGTCAGAGGAAATAGAGATTATCACCAATATTCTTATCATTATATTTATCTTATTATAAGATAAGTTATGGAGGTTTACTCTGCGGAATGATGTATTTACTTACTTTATAAATATGGATGTTACACGCAATAACTAATTTGTATTATTTTGTGATTAAAATAAATTATATTTAACGTGTGGATTAACTCGTGGGTTTAATTAATTAGGATATATCTTGGATGATCTAAATGGACTGTGGGGAATACGCAGGACTATAATTTAGCGGCAGCGATATTTTATCAAAACAGTACCCGGCTATTATTGCTGGGTATTTATATTCATTTTATTCTGGGGTATTTATTTTGTTAAAGAAAAGCATTTTTCTATTATTTGCAGCAGTGATTGTTCTGGCCGGTTGTTCTGATCCAGAACCGACGGGTACTAAAGTCTTTGGTGGCAAAGCTTACATTGATATGCCAGCTGAATTTACGTTGATGTCTAAAGAAATGTTAGCAATTAAGTATCCTCAAGCTAATGCACCGAAAGAAGCTTACTTTGTTGAAGATGGTAGTGTGTCCTTTGCATTTAGCGATACCAATAACGCAATACCTGAAGGTAAGCTTGGTGATGTCGTCAATATGATGAAAACACAATTCGCTGCATTTAAACCTACTCTGGAAGAGAAGGATATTGATGGGCGTAAAGCTTATCTCCTAACCATGGATACGCCAGCTATGGATGGAACTATCAAAAATGTCATGTTGCTGACGACAATCGATGGGAAGTTGGCTATTGCTACATTTAATAGTACCGAGGTATTAGCTGATAAATATATGGCTGCTGGCAATAATTCATTGCTTTCTTTGAAGTTTAAGAAATAGTCATAAAATAATACAGTCATCTTAAGCTTGGATCGATGAGTAGTCATAAAATTGCCATGAGGTTTATGGCAATTTTATCATTTCTAAACCAGTGTTAGTATACACCTAAAGAGAGGCATGCAGCCTATCTGCCTCTTTCTTACATAACCATAAATTGGCATTATGTCAGTATGTTAAGTTTTAGGGTATATAATGAAACAGTTTCCATTTGATAAGCGTTATGAGATTGAAGATGCTCAAGGCACCATTGGGTACTATATTGATGGCGATGAATATATTCGTGGACAGGATGGCATCCCTGGCTACCGCATCGCAGGTTATGAAGTGTACGAGCATAATGTCGGGGCCAAACTGGTCGGCTTCCTTGAGGGGAAACATATAACCACCCCAGATGCAGATATCTTGTTAACGATTTTAGATGATTAATAAGTAGCGGATTAATTTTCTCAATATACCCACGTGGAGCCCTAATGAGTCATCAAACTATTATTCTGTACAGTGATGCAGCATTTTTCAGCCCCTATGTGATGTCCGCATTTGTTTCACTGACAGAGAAAGCACTTCCTTTCTCATTAACACCCATCAATCTGTCTGCAGGTGAAAATTTACAGGCAGGCTATGGTCAGTTATCGGTGACTCGGCGGGTTCCTACACTGGTTATTGATGATTTTCAATTGTCTGAATCTTCAGCTATTTCCGAATATTTAGAAGAGCGTTTTTCTTCTCCTGAGTATGCACGAATTTACCCGCAAGACAGACAAGAACGAGCCAAAGCACGTGAAATTCAGGCGTGGTTGCGCAGTGATTTAGTGCCTATTCGTGCCGAACGTCCCACTGAAGTTGTTTTTGCCGGGCTAAAATTGCCGCCACTGTCTGAGCATGCCCAGCAGTCAGCGAATAGGCTCATTTCGGGGCTGGAGCGTTTACTTTCAGATGGTCGGAAAAACCTATTCAGCGAATGGTGTATTGCCGATACTGATTTGGCACTCATGCTTAACCGGTTGGTGCTAAATGGCGATGCACTACCAGAATATCTTCGTCAGTATGCAAGCTATCAATGGCAGCGACCGTCAGTGCAGCAATGGCGCGCATTGTCGCAAGATTAACAGCATATGAAGCATGTGATTGAAGTTGAGACCGAGCGTCTATGGCTACGGCAGTGGCTTCCTTCTGATAAGGACCTATTTGCTGCGTTAAATGCCGACCAACGGGTGATGGAGTTCTTTCCTGCAACCTTAACCCGTGAGGAAAGTGATGCAATGGCTGACAATTATCAGCTACTGATTGCGCAACGTGGTTGGGGAATGTGGGCGGTTGAACTCAAAGCATCCAGGCAGTTTGTTGGCGCTTTAGGGTTACATATCCCTACAGCTAAACTCCCTTTTTCACCTTGTATCGAAATAGGCTGGCGTTTTGCTTATCCATTTTGGCGGCAGGGATTGGCTACGGAGGCGGCATTAGCAGCTTTAGAAGTGGGTTTTAAGCAATTAAATTTGGCAGAGATTGTTTCATTTACTGCGCTAATTAATTTGCGTTCACAAGCACTAATGGCACGAATAGGTATGGAGCGAGCGCCCAAGATTTTTCTTCATCCTAATGTTAGCCCGGATAGTCCCCTCAGCCAACATTGTTGGTATCACATATCAAGTCATCAGTGGCATCGTCTACATGGCGCTTAACGACGCAGAGAACGTCTTACTCATTAAATCAAGTGTCTATCCGGCGGGTTATATCAGGTCGAATAGCGGTAGCGACCCATCAACGACGGCTGCAGTGATATAAATAATAAAAAGTGAATAAAGAAAGATATTGCTGATCATTTGATACCTCGGTTATCTACTTCGAGTAGAACTTTTGGTTATGACAGAGCAATAACAATATAGCACGACAATTGAATGAAAATCGCACAATAAATGAATAAATAATGAATGTTATGTTACTTGATTATGATGATAGAAGTTTTTTAAGAAAAGATGCTGATGTTTGGTCGCGTTTTTATGATCGACTAAAACTGAAATTAATCTGGCTCAAGCAACTAGCGGCTGATAAGTCACCCATGAATCTTTATTTTTATCAATCGGTTAGCGCGAATTGAAAACAATTTAGCCAGCATATGATCAGAGAGGCAGTAATTGTGCTACACTATGCGACCGATAATCAAGGATAAAACATGAAAAAAGTCTCAATCATTGCTCAGTGCTTAATAAACGCTAAGAGTTTCAGTGAGATGTCTGAAGCTGAATCCTCGATAAAAAAGGTTTTCAGTGACAGTTACGCTGATCACTCTTTTGATGAATGGAACACCGACGTTTCTACGTTGAGTGCTAACCGTATTATTAGCCTGGTTGCCGGTGCTTCCAAGGTTCGGGTCAGAGGGTTGATCCAAGAATTATGGAATCACTGATCCCCGACCAAGGGTTTCCAATAACCTGCCTACCATTTCACTACGCCAAGCATGCCAGCCATGCTGCGTGGTGAATGTTCTCCCTCGTATTTTTCTATTTTCCGCTTGTTTCTTTCCATTGTCTCCTGCAAAACCGGTTCTTTCCTGTAAACGAAATCTGATCCGGCACAGATAATCTGAGTAACGCTGACCACACCACGGTTTAGTGTTGTCGATTAACGTAATCTAATAGGGTTGTACAACTGAGAGGCGGGAATATGTCATTTCTTGATAACGTCAGAAAATGGGTTAGCAGTGCCAAAGTGAAAATTACGTGCCCAGACTGTGGTGCGACTTCGGAGCAGAGCACAGATAAAGTGCATAAAAATACGGCATTAGTTTGCCCAAAATGTGGTTGCTTATTTTTGCCTAAAGACAAACGCTAGCGGTGATAGGGTCAGCCAAAAATCATTGATGCCCACCGTAGCAGCATTAATGCGCCACAGATACAAAGTAACACCAAGAACATTTTCCAATGCTTTGTATGCAAGCGCTTGGTCACTATAAGGTCCTTATTTTTATCTGAATATTGTTGTTCGACTTGAAATGCTTCTGCGGAGTTTATTTGTTTGCCGCAACCTGAGTTATAGTAGCGAAAATTTATATTGATGCGAGAATTAGTTCGTAGCGATAAAGTGTAATATGCGCTGCATCAATAATATTACGAATAGGAATAATGAAACCATGGCTACCATTCCACAAAAATATGAAAACGCTGAGCGTTGGGCTTTTGGCGATACAGAGCAAGTCGCAGATGATTTATTGGCGCTGGTACTGGATGGCACTAAAACCGCGACCTGTGCGGCATTAGATGAAGATGGTGTCCCGCAAGTGGGGGATGTATTTGTTGTGGTTAATGGCCGCAATGAGCCGGTATGTGCTGTCGAGTTAACCGATGTTGAGTTGAAAACCTTTGATCAAGTGGATGAGGCTCACGCCTTAGCTGAAGGTGAGGGTGATCGGACGCTGGCTTACTGGCGTAAAACGCAGCAGCGTTTTTTCGAGGAGTACGATATGTTTTCCCCGGACATGATGCTGATTTGCATGCAGTTTAAAGTGTTAGAAAGGTTCTGATAACTAATTTTTGCTGATCGGTCTTCTGATTTATCATGGATTGAGTGGCACAACCGAATGGTAAAAGAAGAAACCGTCACTCATATATTTAGCTATGGGCTGACGGATCTTCCAATGATTCAATCAAGTTACCCTCATCACCCAGGCATCCTGATGTCGATCATAATGCTTCTTATATAGCAGTCGGTCTTTACCATCTAACGTTGCTGGAATACTGGTCTGCTCATCCCATCCATCTAGCTGCATACACAATTCAGGGTCCGACTTGCAGGGGATGCTGAGTGTATTTTCACCCTTCGCCAGGGGTGCGGATAACACGGCGTCATCAACTTCAAAGTCTCGGATTTTTACTACCGTTTTTCCCATAAAGGCTCCTTTCCACTTCCAGTGGTATGAGGTGTGACCAGATTGGTCGCCTTATTGAGAATAGCTGAGCTAAAAAAAAGTGCCAGAAGAAGCTACCAAAAAAAAGTCGCGCCACCCTTAGTAAGGAAGTTCGGCCAAATTAAATTGGTTGCGCCCGTTCTTTTTCGAATAATAAAGTGCTTGATCTGCAGTCAGCATCAGGTCGGCCTGATCAGTAATAGTGGTGTGCTGATGAGCTTGATACACGGTTACGCCAAGGCTGATGGTCACTTTGCGAAATTTACTGTCGCTGTGCTTGATCCCCATAGCGCGGATAGATTGTAAGATATGTTCGGCCACCAGACTGGCTCCTTTCTGGTCAGTGTCCGGCAAAATAGCCGCAAACTCTTCACCACCATAGCGGGCGACAATGTCAGTGCTGCGTTTTAATGATTTGCGCAAGGCTCTAGCGACCAGACGCAGACAGGCATCACCTGAAATATGACCATAACAATCATTGAAATTCTTGAAATAATCGATATCAATCATTAAGACTGATAATGGGGAGCCTGAGCGCTTAGCTCGCATAAATTCATGAGCCAACACTTTTTTGAACTCTCGGCGATTAGGCAATTTAGTCAACGAATCGGTTCTGGCTTGAATTTCCAGGCGTCGATTGGCCTTAATCAGTTTCAGTTCTAATAGCTTACGTTCATGGATATCTTCGGCAGTGCCATACCAACACTGCACATTACCCTGAGTATCTACACTAGGAACGGCGCGGATACGCATCCAGTTCCAGCCTTTTTCCACGTGACAAAAACGAATTTCAACGTCGAGAGGCTCCTGAGTTTGGAGAGAATGCTCCCAACTTATCAGGGTAGGATGGCGGTCATCAGTATGAATCGTGCGTAACCATCTATCTGCCAAAGCTTCTTCACGAGTCAATCCGGTAATTCTTTCAAAACGGGAACTGACATTGGTGATCATCCCGTCAGGGGATGCGGTCCAGGGAATCTGTGGGTTCAGTTCGACCATGTTGCGGTAATGCTGCTTGCTGCTGCGCAGTTTTTCTTCCATCTCTTTTAATGGCGTAATATTTATCATGGCAACAGACAAACCGCTAACTTGGCCACTGGGGTATCGGGCGGCTTTCATCCGCATGAAAAACACCCGCTTTTTATCCGGCATCTGAAACTCAGCATCAGGGATACTGTCGTTGCAATAGGCTTTTAATAGGGCACTTTGCAAAATAGGGACAATGCTGGGTAAGAAATCGGCCACTTTGCGGCCATTGATCTCTATCGTATTTTTACCTAATAACTTAGCAAGGTAATCATTTACCGTCAGGTAGCGCATGGTCGTGTCGATAAAGCACAGACCCGCGGGAGCATTGGAATAAATGGATTCGAGCTCAAATAAGCGTTTACCCGCATCATAAGGTAAGTCACTGAGATTACGGTCAATACCTCGGTAACCTTTGAACTCACCATTATCGTCAAACAGTGGGATACCACTGGTTTCAACTAATACTTCGCTGCCATCTGCACGAGTATTACGGTTTTGCAAACCAGCAAAAGGGATACGAGCAGCCACAATCTCGGCAAATATCTTTCCTACTCGATTAGCCTCATCTTTGGGCATAAAATCAAAGGGAGTTTTGCCGATAACTTCATGAGGAAGACGGCCCAACAGCTCGACAGACTTTGCCGATGAAAAGGTGTAACAGCCGGTAGCATCAACTTCCCAGATCCAGTCTGAATTATTTTCGATAATATCTCGCAAGCTGTTCATTTCTTTTAATAGAGCAATGCCAGCTGATTTTTCCCGATTATCATAATCAGTCATGATGTCCACTCCTGTTTAATCGCGGCTTTCCTTAGGTAGAATTCTGTCGGCTATTATTTAAGCCCGCAGATTGTATAACAGGGACAGATTTAGTACAGCTCAATCGGAATTTTCTTAACTACAAATTATTTTTTGATTTCTATTGCACTAATAAATAAGGTGAAAATAATAATTTAAAAATGTGTTTTTTACCCTCAGATAAAACTTGCATTTAATATACCAGCACCAAACTTACGTTATCCTGATAACTGCCTGGGGTGCGCTGACTCTGGTTGGGATTAACCAATGCATGGAAAGGGACCAGCTGTTGTGTGCCAGTGCCTGTTCCGGGCAGCATTGAGGTTGCATTCCACAGCGTAGTACCCGAGGTCCCTTGATAGAGCTGATATTGCAAATAGTCAGTGGCGGTTGAAGATGTCAGTTTCATTTGCTGCCAATTAGTTACCGGGTTATCGCCGGTCGTGACATAGGTATTAAAGGTCGAGCCTTTGGTGCAGGTGAGGGTAATAGTTTGGCTGATGGGATTGAACTGACCTACTAAGGCGAAGCTGCCGAAGTTAACATCTTGCGCACTATTAATGGCGCAATTCTTACTGACCACTAATGTGACCGTCACTGTGGAGATATCGGTTCCGGTTCCAGTTCCTTGCCAAGAACCGACACAAGCTCCCAAGACACTCAACACTTTGCAAATATTGTAGTTCCAGGCCAGATTAATCACATCGGTATAGGTACCGGCACTGATGTTCACATTAATTGCGCCATTATTGCCGGTGCGGATGTAGATAGGTAGATTAGCGTTTAAGTTTCCCAGGCTAATAGATAAAAGATTTGAGCCGCTATAATCCAATTTGCCCCCAATTCCCAAAGCGGTACCAAAAGCACCGGTGGCATAAATAGAATAAGGGATAAGATCGCCTGCCGCATTTTTGAGGTTTAGATTATTGGTTGTGCTAGTGATAGTTGCTGACAAGGTATATGAACCTAATAACCCAATAGTGATTAATGCACCGGGACAGGTCATTGCCGTTGTCCCTTGGGCATTTACGGGTGTGGTATTCGCGGCGACAGAAGAGCTGGGAGGTAAAGTCACTGTACCCGCGTTAAAAGTGCAGGAGTCAGCCTGAGCGGTTGACGTCATAAATACCGTCACTAATATCAGTAAAGTGGCTATAGCCAAGAAGATGCGGCTATGGTGTATCGCTATTTTATTCCGGCTCATTTTTTCTCCTGTTATTTTATGCCCATTCATTTGCAGGCCACGGTGCCGATATTTTGTATTCCACTGCTGGCTTTGAGCGCAAATTGCACATAACAATTAATGCCATTATCAGCTCGGGTTATTCTTAGTCTATTTTGTGACTTAATTTGTTCGATATATGCAATGCCATCCCAGCCAACATAACTGGCTGGTTTGGCCTCAGTGGCAAATATCGGGCTCCCTTTCGGTAAATCTTTACCTGACTCATCAACAATATGCAGTGTTGCTGCCGTAATTTGCTCTATTGGGAAGTCGATTAAATAACCGCTACGCTCACTGATGGCCAGACGGTGCTCAACTTCAGGCATGGAAACATCCGCAGGTAGACTCATCGGGTCAATCTGGAATTTCGCCTGATAATAGGAAGTGACATTCGGAATTAATAAATAGCCGTCATCGTTGGTAGTCCCTATGAGCTGATTTTCATAACTGACCGGGATTTGGCTGAAGCCATGGGTTGAAACCAGTGCAAAGGCATCATTGATAGTATTACTAGCATAGAGCCCACGGTTCATCATGACCAGTGAGCCACTCATTTCACCCCAAGTTCGATAGTCGCTATCATTGCCATAGATACCCACCCGACTCTCCATGACCCGCGTCCGCCATGTCAGGTCGGCCTGCTGATAGCTACTGCTGTCACCACTGCCATTGGCATAAGCTAAATTCCAACCCAGTCCACCATTGGTCGGAGTTGATCGGCTATAGTTGACCCTCTGGCTCCAGACATTATTGGTATCACGCACGCTGCTGATACTGCCAGCCCCCCAATCGCCGAGTGGGATACTGAAAACCATCTGCGCGTTATAGCCTTTGCTGCCAATTTCCCGATTTACTGAGAGATAAAAGCTAGTATTACCAAAAACAGAATTACTGTAACTAAGGTTGACCAATCGAGTCCGCTCCCCTAAAGCATCCAGAACATCAAAGTAACCGGAGCCAATAGACCCATAGGCCCCCAACCCCAAACTGCCGGTGATTTGGTCAGTACGCCGGCTGGGGCGGTATTCACTTTTATAATTTCCCAAATCGCCATAGTCAGTGCTGCGAGTAATGCGCTGCGCATTTAGACTGAAAAAAGCATTGCTATAGCTGTAACCGAATGAATACTGATTACCATTACCCCCGTATCGCGGTGAGGATGGCGCGATTGAAGCATCGATATTGATGTCTGGCGCAATGCCGCTGCCTAAAACATCATTACCTGCGTGACTGAGACTGTAGGAGCCATTCAGCACACCGTAATTTCCGGCACGTAGACTGATACCACCGCCAGCGACATTCAGCTGCTTGGCAATATCTGCCCGACCCTCCAGTGTTAGCCAAGGTGTCGTGCCATAACGGAGCACACCGGTGGCGACAGGATCACCATAGTCAGCAGACCGAATGCCATAGTTGCGACGTAGCATGCCGCTGGAAACACTGAAGTCCCATAGACCAGGCTTGAGTAGATCACTGGCAACATAGAAGGGAATTGAGGTGCTGACTTGCCGCCCTAAGGCATCGGTGGTGACAACGGTTGCTTGCCCCGCACCATTAATTCTTGGACCATTATCAATCACAAAAGGCCCTGGATTAACGGTTGCTGATTGCGTCCTAAAATTATCTATATACAGGTCTACGGTACTGGGGATTGCAGCCTGACCCGCAAACTGGGGGAGTGGATAGGTCACTAAGTCCGGGCGGATGGTAAAATTGCGGGATAACTGCAGCCCGCCAAGGCGCACTGAACTGCTCCAGGCCAGAGACCCCGTTATCAGGTCACCCGCCGTGGTGCTCAGCATATGATCTTCATCATTTGACCGCCACTGGGTATCGTAGCGGACATACCCTTTCTCTACGGTGACATCAGCGGTATCTGTCAGAGTCGAACGATACACACCGGTATTACTGATGACACCGAAGCGGTCAAAGAGGCGTTGCTCGGTCCAGGCTGAGAGATTACTGGGTTGACTACTATTGTTCCCCTGGCTGGCATAAACATCGTAATTGAATAACAAGCCAAGACTGCTTTGCGCCAAATTGTAGTCAGGTGCCGCGGCGGTATTAACCCGCTGTTGGGGGAGCCACTCGCTGGGGATATCAATGAGCAGTTGCTGGCTGTCGCCTTGATAGGTGACTTTGACTTTATCTATCGAATCAATGGCAACTTCCTGCGAGTGTGCTTCAGGCAGCGGCAAACCCACCGCTTTTAGTTGCTCAGGTGTCAGATAATAATGCCCACCGCGAAAGATCACCGGCACCGCTTCATCGAAGTTACGGCCATTAACCACCAGCTCAAGATATAGCGTGGCGTCAGGCATCACCGCGGCAGATGGCGGAGGCGGCAAATCCCCCCCCCTTGCCATTTGAGGCATTAATATGGGGGATACCATTGAGGCATACATCAATGTCAAAATTGGCGATAGCCTGAGTTTGATCATCATTCCAAACCTTATATTCCTGTTTATCAATGCATAGAGATGCATCAATCAATAGATATTCTTAGATAAGAACAATCTATTGATGAGGAATAACGATAGGCTTGGCATTGCTGTTTACTGATGCCATTAACTGCCCGGCGCGGGCCGATGGCGGAACTTGGAAGCGCATTTCACTGCCCGGCAGTACATAACCCATCAACCCACTATTGATATTATTATTCTGCAAGCTGACCCGAGAGATTCGTGCGTGAGTCTGGCCCTGATTGCGAATCGCTAGCCACTGTTTACCGCCATCCGAAATGAGCTTGTAGCTTAGGTTTAATGGGAAAAACGTTGCGGGATTATTGGCATCTTCCGATTTCAGACCTTCACCATAGATAAACAGTGGGACGGAGTAGCGCATTTGAAACTTTAACCCCATATTCAGGGCTGGGGTGGGCGCGTCATCATTAGGATCTTTGCGAGGAATTTCATCAATCAGTATCCGAAAAGCCTGCTCTTGGCCTGCCGGAACTTGCGTGTTTTTAATCAGGCGAACCAGTTGACGTTTACCCGGCAAGATAGTGGCAACCGGCGGGCTGGCAAGGATAGCTGTTTGGTTACTGTAATCTTCCTGTCCCTCTTTTTGCTGCCATCCTAATACCCTGATTTGCATATAAACCGGTTGGCTGTCTCTATTTTCCAACCACAAGGCGGTGGCTTTTTCATGACTGTTGATCACCGGATCAATCGGCCAAATAAGAACCGAAGACGCAGCGTAAAGTGGGCCGCTGGTTAATGCCATTGCCAGTACAACCATCGATGAGAGCGATGTTAATTTCGTCATAGTGAACTCCTTGTCGATAAAGTACCCACATTCAATAAAAGGTCGCTTAATAGGTGATAGTGACTAAAAGCGTATCTGTGTAATTCCCCGCAGTGGGTAGAGTGCTGCTGGCAAATAATTGTGCGTATAAAATAACTTGTTGCAGGGTGCTATTAGCGGTGATCACTTGCGCCGAACCACCATTGCTACCATTGCCCCAAACAACACTACGGGCGCTATCTTGAAATATTTGATAAAACAGATACTCGCCGGTGGCACTATTGAGTAGTCGCCTACCGGAGGCGATATTGCCTGAGGTGTTGGCTCCGCTATTGAGCGCTAAGCTGAGGCTGGGAGTGCCGCTACATTGAATAATGATTGAGCCAGCATTTTGGCTAGAGGCAACATTAATCGCCGTCGAGAGTGAAGACACATTGCCAAAATTCAACGTACCGAAACTGCTGCTATCAGCAGTACCGCTGCCCAAAATACAACCTGGCAAAATGGTGGCTTTAACCGCAAATGGCCTGCTCAATGTATCCCCATAACTGCTGGCTCCAGGCAAGCCCAGCAGGGCCAGCACCAGTAACTGAACACAGGCGGGATAGAAACAGTAATGCGCCATAGCCTCCTCCCTACCAATTGACCGTGACTTGCACGGTGTCTGTGTATATGCCGACCGGCGGTGTAGTTTGTGCGGGTATCAATCCATAGACGGGAAGGGTGACGGGCTGTCCTGTGGCTACTTGTGAAACCCCCACGGTGTTATCCCAAATATGGCTATGTGCCGCGTCGGTATACAGGTTGTAATTCACATGCTGGCTACTGGTCCCACTCGCCAAATAACGACTATTGACGCTACCGCTTTGCCCGGCACCGAGTAGTACGGTAAAGCTGGTGCTCTTGCTGCATTGCACGGAAATTGCTCCGGTGTTGGCCTGCCCGGTAACGGCAATCGGTGTGTTTAGTATGGTGGCAGAACCAAAATTCAGAATGCCAAAACTGGTGGCACCACCGACAACAGTGCCAGCAATACAGGTTGGCAATAAGGTGGCACTAACAGTGATGTTGGCATTTTTTGAATCGGCGTGGGCCGGATAAACTTGCAGTAATAACAACGCGACGAATAGCGATAAAAAAGCTATTTTATAAATCATTATCAGTGAGTTATCCGGCATGATGCCCTGCGCCATACCCACTACCAACTGACGGTTACGTTGACACTGTCGGTATAAGCACTGACGCTAGGGGTGCCCTGTGTCGGAACTTCACTATAAACCGTCAGTGGAATTGCTGTGGTGATGGTGGTTGCAGTACCAGTGAGAAGGTCAGAACCTGCTGTTCCCCATGGTTGGGCATATCCGGAGTCTTTATACAGGTTATAGGTGACATATTCTGAGGTGCCACCTAACAAACGGCGCTGGGTACCTGAAGCATGTAAGCCATTATCTATGGCAATACTGTAGGCTGTATTAGCGCTACAGTATAAATTCAATGCGCCACTGGACGTACTGCTGTAGGGCACTCTTATCCCGGTATTCAAGGTCGAGACGGTACCAAAGTTGATGGTGCCTAAATTCGTCAACCCACCAGTGGCGGTGCCATCATTAATATAACAGCCAGTTATAATCGTTAATGTGGCTCCTAGCGTCCCAGTTACAGAACCTGCACTTTCTGCTGGTGGAGCAGCGGCTAATAAAGTCAGCGAACCTATAATAAGTAAGGTTTTCTTCATTATTTCTTCCTTAATCATATAATTTGCAACCAGGTAATCTAGACAGAGGTTGAGCCAATAACGTGGCGCAACCGAGGTTCATGACCGTAATCATTAAAAAATCTAGACATTTAATTAATAGCAGCAAGATTCAGAAAGTCTCTAACATTAAGTAAAAAATCACTTATCCATCTCATATTTCTGACTTATTGCTGCTATGAGTGAAAAAGCAAGCAGGGCAGATTCACCCTTAGATTAAAGAGAAATTGATGATTAAGGGCCTGAAACCTTTAATTTGAATCCATTCAGCCGAATAATGAATGACAATCGCTGTTCCCCAAAAAATCTTTATTGGTAAGGTTTGTTTTTCAAATTAATTGCAGCTATTCCTAAAGCTATTAGCGCTAGTAGCGCAGCAACCTGATAAGTAAATTGCATGCCACGAGTGATATCCGCAACTGTGACTAACGTGGTGTTTTGAGCGGCGGAGGCGATGAAGAAGACCGTCCCCATAACTGATGCTCCCGTAATAAGTCCAAGGTTGCGGGAAAGATTCAACATGCCGGCAGTCACGCCTCGTTGATCGATGCCAACTGATTTAATTAATAGAGTGTTGTTGGCGGTTTGGAAGATGGCATAACCTGCAGTAATTAAGCAGACCGGTATGACGTAGCCGAAAACCCCCGCCGTCGGTGGGATGACTGCCAATGCTATGGCGCTGATGGTGATCCCCAATAACCCGAGAGCAACCATCATGTTAGCGCCCAGTTTATCTACCCAATAACCGGCTGGAAAACCACAGAGTGCCGCGACCATCGGGCCAGCAGACATGGCTAATCCAACCCATTGCGCAGGTAAACCGAGTGCAGATGAAAGATAGAATGGCCCAACAATGAGGGTGGACATCATGATGGTGGTGACTAATGCACTCATGATTAACCCATTACGTAGCACGGAATGCCGCAACATCGTCATTTGAATTAAGGGAAATGCAGCTCTCTTCTCTGCCCAGATAAATAATCCAATGCCAGCAGCGGCTCCCCCCAGTAAGATAAAATTGAAGGCATCGAAAGTGCCCTGTCCCAAGGTCATAGCGAGTGTATACAGTGCCAGGATTAGGCCCAGTAACAGCATCCCGAGTGGATCAAATCCAGACTGAGATTGACGTGGTGGCAGAGCGATTTTAGGTAAATAGCGCGATGCTAACCATAGAGCTAAAAGTCCCAAAGGAATATTGATGAGAAACATGGCTGACCAGCCAAAGCCTGAAATGAGCATGCCGCCGAGCGAAGGCCCAAGCGCGGTGCCAATAGCGGATACCGTGCCGAGCATCCCCATCGTTCGTCCGGTTTTTTCCTGGCTAATTGTTTCACTAACCAGCGCCAGAGCTAGAGTCATCATGGTGGCAGCCCCCAGCCCTTGTAGAACACGTGCGGCAATCAAAATCCCAATGGTTGGCGCAAGTGCGCACCCTAGGGATGCCAGAGTAAACAATCCAATTCCAGTTTTTAACAGTTGACGTTTGTCGGTGATATCCCCCAGGCGACCAATACTGATAGCTGATGTAGTCACTGCCAGTAAATAGGCTAAAACCACCCATTGCACATCTTGAAAAGAGGCGCTGAAAGCCTGTGTTAACGTGGGTAATCCGACATTAGCAATACTGGTGGCGAGTGAGGAAAGCAGCATTGGCAGTGAGAGGCTGATAATCTTTTGCCGCAGACTGCTGTTGTCAGCGCGGTGTAAATTAATGCTGCTAGTATCGATTTTCATTTATGAAGCACTCCTGAAAGACATTAACAGGAGACTATTTCATTGCCTCATAAGGCGGAAGACGCACCATTTGCAGTTTATGCATGCATCTAACGCCATGTCATGATCCTGTGCTAGAGTCAGAGCATGACAAAACCTGATCTCAACTTATTAATCACACTCAATGTGCTGTTGGCGGAAGGCAGTGTGGTTGGTGCTGCCCAGCGATTGGGACTGAGCCCGTCAGCAATGAGCCGGGCACTGGCCAGATTACGTAAGACCACTGGCGATCCTTTGCTGGTTAGGGCTGGGCGGGCATTAGTGCCAACACCAAGAGCGCTTGAATTACGTGAGCAGGTCAGTCAACTGGTGCAGGACGCAACATCTGTTCTGCGCCCTGCGGAGAAACTGGATCTTGCTCAATTGACCCGAATTTTCACCTTACGAACCAGTGATGGTTTTGTCGAAAACTTTGGTGCGGCACTGTTAAAAAGACTGAACCAAGACGCGGCAGGTGTACAGTTGCGTTTTATGCAAAAACTGAATAAAGACAGCCTGTTACTTCGTGATGGTAGTGTTGATCTGGAAACTGGAGTGGTCGGCTCTTCGGCCAGCCCAGAATTGCGTACGCGCGCGCTGTTTCGTGATAGTTTTATTGGTGTGGTCAGGGCGGGGCATCCCTTAAGCGAAGGGGCAATAACCCCTGGCCGTTATGCCACTCAGCAGCATATTATTATTTCACGGCGTCAGGGCCATAAAGGGCCGATGGATGATGCTTTGCAATTACTGGGGCTGGATAGAAATAGGGTCACTTACGTTGATAGCATTTCAACTGCACTAGCGTTGGTGAAAGATTCTGACTTAGTCGCCACCGTCCCCGAACGACACACTCTAAATTTACGTCAAGGCATGTATAGTTTCCCGCTACCCATAACCTCGCCATCCATTACCGTCTCTATGTTGTGGCACCCACGAATGGATGCCGATCCTGCACATCGTTGGTTGCGGCAATGTGTACTCGACGTTTGCCGTAATGGCTCTTAGGGCAGCCCATGACGGGCTACCCTGAAGATCAATATTAACTAGAAACGTGGTATCGCGGTGCCCCAATTGCGCCAGTCTTTCGGCTCTTCGGCGTTGAGTAAGAAGTGTTGATTCACATTGGCTTTCGGGGCCAGTGGGGTGGTTGGTGGGGTGGCAAAAGCAATACCACCGCGAATAAACTGTTGGAAAGTACCGCTTTTCACTACGCCACCGGTCAGGCCGAATTCAAGGTTATAACCCGATGCCAGCCAGAACACAGTATTTTGTCGCACCAATTGATGAAATTTTTGACTGATACGTAGCGAGACTTGCACCCGGTCAGACATCGCTCCCAGATTGAACCCTGTGACGGTACCCACCTCAAGGCCTCGGAACAGCACCGGAGTGCCAACTTGCAGCGATCCTGCTTCGGCGGTATCGAGAATAATGCTCAGCCCATCAAGATAACGAGAATCGGTGATCGTCGCAGTTTGTAGCTCAAAGGTGCGCAATATCCCGCCTTTGCCCGGCTCTACATTAATGTATGGCTGGAACAGTGTATCGAGGTTGTTCACCCCTGCGGCGGAAATCTCTGGTGAAACAATAGAGAAGCGGGTCCCTGCGCGAGCAAAGCTTTGCACATACTCAGGATAGAGCACGGCTTTGGCTAACACTTCATTGCGTTCTGGTGCCAGTTTCAGTGACTCAACCTGGCCAATATTGATGCCCAGATAGCGAATTGGCATACCTGTCGCCAGTTTGCTGGCATCAAAAGTACGTAAGATAATCTGGCTACCGACCGCACGAGCCGCGGTTTCATTGCTATAAAGTGTCCGCTTGGCCCCTTTATCTAGCGTCACTCCTTCAAGGTTATCAAAGCTGATAGCCCCTTTTAGCGCTCGATTGAGTGGCGAGGCTTGCACGGTCAGGCCACTGCCGTTCAATTGCACTTTCGCTCCGCCTTCAGCCCAGAAAATACTCTTATCAGTGAGTAGGTTACGGTATTCTGGCTGGATATAAACATCCACTTCGAACTCATTGGCTTTCGGCCTGACGCGGGTAATTTCACCAACCTGAAACTTGCGATACAACACTACGGAACCCGTTTGCACATCAGGCAAGCTGTTGGCGGTGAGTGTTAATGTGGTGGCCGGGCCATTACCTAAAATCCCGTCGGTGGCTTTTTCCACACTGCTATATAACGGATATTTACCCAGAGGTTCACCTTTACTGCCCGGTAGAATCAGAATGCCGCCATCAACCCACTCTTGCGCACTGGCACCTTGCACTTCAATCCCATCAATACCGAGTTTCACGTCGATGCGGCTATTTACTACGAATTTGCTGTCTTTATGTACTAAATCGCGGTATTTCGCTTCAATAGCTGCAGTGAAATTGACGCCATTGGCGGATAACTCACGGGTTAATACCTGGCCAATTTTAACGCCATGCAAGGCGATAGGCTGGCCGACATCAATGCCATAGCTTTGTGGTGCGGTTAATTGCACTTCCAGCACATTGGGCTGCTGTAACAGACTTTTGCTGCTGGGTAGGACGGTAAAACGTTGTTGCGGTTCACCTTCTCCGGGAATGAGCTCCAATGTATTGCCGGTCAAAAGCTCACTTAGGTTGGCATTATTAAGACTAATTCGTGGGCTATTCATTTCAATGCGGGTACCGGTACGCATTAAATCGACCACTGACGGATCAATGGTGAGCTCTCCGGTCACTTTGCTGTCCGGTTGGAGTATCATTTTAGTCAGGGTACCTACTTGTAACCCTTGGTAAATCAGTGGGGTGCGGCCTTCACTCAGGTTGTTCCCATTAGGAAGGTCCAAGGTAATGGCCACGCCACGCTGGCTGTGGGCTAAGTCGGCATAAAGCTGGAAAGGCTGGTCTGATTTGGCATTTTGACTGTTTGGTGGTGAATCAAAGGCAATGGCACCATTAACCAATGCCGCCAGACTTTCCATTTGCACCGATGCGCCACTCAGACTGAAATCTCCTTTGAAACCAGAGACGTTCCAGAAGCGAGTATCATTTTTAACCAGCTTGGCAAAACGTCGATCAATCAGCACATCAATTACAACGCCAGTATTATCAGATGCAATATTGTAATCATATACTTTACCGACTGGAATTTTACGATAGTAAACCAGTGAGCCGTTATTCAGAGATCCCAAATCAGGCGCATGCAAATGAACCATTAACTCGCCGGTATTCATCCGAAATTTAGGCTGGGTATCCAGTGCACTAAAGTGGTTCTGAGGTTTGCCTTCGCCCGGCATCATGCCGATATAGTTGCCCCCGACCAATGCATCCAGCCCGGAAACCCCGGCTAAGGATGCTTTGGGTGTCACTAACCAGAATTGAGTGCCTTCGCGTAGCGAGTCTTCCATATCATTTTTGATACTGGCAGTAACTTTAATATTACGCAGGTCATCATCCAGACTGATGGATTGCACCATCCCGACTTCAACACCTTGATAACGAATCGGGGTTCGCCCAGCCACAATCCCGGCCGCAGACTGAAAATCAATCGTGACCTCGGTGCCGCGCTCTTGCCAGTTGTTATAAACCAGCCACCCGGCAATCAGCAGGGCGATAAAAGGCAGCAACCAGAAAGGCGATATCCGGCGTTTATGCTTAATTTGTGCCTCAGTCGGTGTACTCGGCGTTTCCTGTTGCATGTGCATCCCAAATCAATCGGCTATCCAGCCATTCAACAGCAAGGATAGTCAAAATAACCGCAGACCCAAAATAAAAGGCTGCTGGCCCCATAGTGAAAGAAAGGAGCTGATCGCGATTAATCAGCGACATCATGAGCGCAATAACAAAGAGGTCCAGCATCGACCAGCGGCCAATCCAAGTAATCAACCGCAGCAATCGCATGCGAGTTTTCAGACTGTGCTGGGTCTTTAGATGAATACTGAGCAGCAATGTTATCAAGACAATGACTTTAGTAAATGGCACCAGCACGCTGGCGATAAACACCACGGCGGCTATCGGCAAATTGCCCGATGAGGCCAAAGAAACCACACCAGAGAAAATAGTATCTTCCATGCGAGTGCCGTTGGCATACACAATTGATATCGGCAGTAAGTTTGCGGGAAGCAACAATATTATAGAGGCGATTAGCGCCGCCCAGGTTTTTTGGATGCTATGACGCCGCCGGTGGCGCAATGGGGTATGGCAACGCGGGCAGCGCCCCAAAGCATCAGGATGCCCGGTATATTGGCAAGACAAGCAAACGCGCAGTGTTTCTCTTGGACCGGGAGGCTGCTCTTGTGGATAAAACCGTTCCCACAATTGTTCCAGATTCAGGTGTACCAGTGCCAAAATGCTGAGCAAGGTGAGTGTCAGGTAAGCGATTAATCCGCTGCCTGGCATGATGTCGGCGTATTCTTTGACTTTTATACAGGCCACTGCCATGCCGATAAGATAGATATCCAGCATGACCCACTCTTTTAAACGTTCCAGCATCAGCAATATTGGGCGTAGATTCATGCCAATCCGGCTGCCAATGCGCAGATAGAGGATAGAGACGGTCAGTGTAATGGGGGCACCAAGGGTACAAAATGCCACGATGCTTGCGGTGATAGGGTCACCTTGGCTGCTCATCTGCCAGATACCCTCTAATAAGCTGGCATCAATGCGGGTACCGAGCAGGCGGATAGTGATAAGCGGTTCGATAAAAGCAAATGGCATCAGTAACAGCATAGCGGCAGCTATTGCAGTCAGACGGGTGAGTGACCAATCGCGCCCACTGGTAATTTTCGCACTGCAACGCGGGCAATACGCCGTTTGCTGGCCATTGAGCGGCGGCAAGCTAAACAGGGCATCACACTGGCAGCATCGTTGAACCCGTGCCGTGGATAAGGGGCGTTGAATGGCATTTATCTTCATTATGTAAAACCCTGACACCGACACCGGTTTATAAAGAATAGCGCGGATGGTAGCAGAGCAATCACTCAAAACAAGGGGTAAAAAGGCTCAAACTGCCAATGTTGATAACTCTTTTGCTTTATTAGCGCGGAATAACCTTGTAGCTAAGAGCATTTAATGATTATTTTATATAAGCTACGCGTATCTATTGCCTCTGGCTATTCTTAGGTTTCTAACGGTCATTACATGAAAAAAGCAGAATTCTACGCGGAATTAAAACGTGATTTGAGTGCCCTGATTGCCGGTGAAACCAATTTCATCGCTACATTGGCTAATGCTAGCGCCTTACTTTATGAACGCCTTGATGGTTTAAATTGGGCTGGATTTTACTTGCTCGATGGTAAGCAATTGGTGCTGGGTCCTTTTCAGGGGAAAATTGCCTGCGTACGTATTCCTGTCGGGAAAGGCGTATGTGGAACCGCGGTCGCAGAAAACCGTGTTAAACGAGTCGGTGATGTGCATGCATTCCCCGGTCATATAGCCTGTGACGCTGCCAGTAATGCTGAAATTGTGCTGCCAATCACGGTTCAGGGGAAAGTTATCGGCGTTTTGGATATCGACAGCATAGTTTATGATCGCTTTGATGAAGACGACGAATTGGGCTTGATCTCAGTTGTGGCGGGGCTTTGCGAGCATCTGGAACTGTGTGACAGTTCAAAATATGTCATACAGACTGCAAGTTGATATACGGATAACGTGGCAATTGCTGATGGCGTCATTATAATGACGCCTGTTCATGCCTGCGCTGGTTGGCAAACCCGTTGTAATCAGGAAATTTCATGGAAAATCAACCTAAGTTGAACAGTAGTAAAGAAGTCATAGCCTTTTTGGCTGAGCGGTTCCCGCTTTGCTTCACCGCCGAAGGCGAAGCACGTCCACTGAAGATCGGTATTTTTCAAGATCTGGTCGAACGTGTTCAGGGGGAAGAGAATTTAAGCAAAACGCAATTGCGTTCTGCGCTGCGTCTCTACACCTCAAGCTGGCGTTATCTTTATGGGGTCAAAGTCGGTGCTGAACGTGTTGATTTGGATGGCAACCCTTGTGGTGTGCTGGAAGAGCAACATGTCGAACATGCCCGCAAACAGCTGGAAGAGGCGAAAGCCCGTGTTCAAGCACAACGTGCTGAACAACAAGCTAAAAAGCGCGAAGCTGCCATTGCTGCGGGTGAAACCCCAGAACCACGTCGCCCACGTCCGGCAGGTAAAAAACCTGCGCCGCGCCGTGAAGCGGGTGCTCCTGTGGAAAACCGCAAGCCTCGTCAGTCACCTCGCCCGCAACAAGCTCGGCCACCTCGTCCACAGGCTGAGGAAAACCAGCCACGCCCTGTGCCGGTCACAGATATCTCTAAACTGCAAATTGGTCAAGAAATCAAAGTCAGAGCAGGTAAGAGTGCGATGGACGCAACCGTATTAGAAATCGCTAAAGATGGCGTACGGGTGCAGCTATCTTCCGGTCTGGCGATGATTGTGCGCGCAGAACACTTGCAGTTCTGATACGGAGGCCAACCTAGGCATGAACAATTTTGTCAGACTAACAGCAATCGCAGGCTTGTTACTGGCGGGGGCGAGTTACGCGGCCGATACTACATATCGTATCGATCAACTTCCTCAATTACACCAGGAACCAGAGCATGCAACCGTGAGTGAGCGCGTAACATCGCGCTTCACTCGCTCTCACTATCGTCAATTTGCATTGGATGATCAGTTTTCAGCCAAGATATTTGATCGTTTTCTCAACATGCTGGATTACAGCCACAACGTGTTGTTGGCATCAGATGTGGCACAGTTCGCGGATAAAAAACATTCGTTGGACGATGAGTTAAAATCAGGTCAGCTAGATACACCTTATGCTTTGTTTAATTTGGCGCAAAAACGCCGCTTTGAACGTTATCAATATGCGCTGTCAGTATTAGACCGGCCGATGGTCTTTACCGGTAATGACACCATTGATATTGATCGCAGCAAAGCCCCATGGCCGACCAGCGAAGCCGAGCTGAATAAGCTTTGGGACGCAAAAGTAAAATACGATCAGCTTAATTTGAAGTTAACCGGTAAAACGGATAAAGAGATCAAAGAAACGCTGACGAAACGCTATCAGGCAGCCATTAAGCGTTTGACGCAGAGTAATAGCGAAGACGTCTTCCAGTTGATCATGAATGCGTTTGCTCACGAAATTGACCCACATACCAATTACCTCTCCCCACGCAATACTGAACAGTTCAATACCGAGATGAGCTTGTCTCTGGAAGGTATCGGTGCTGTCCTGCAAATGGATGATGATTACACGTTAATCAATTCTATGGTTCCTGGGGGCCCGGCGGCGAAAAGTAAAACTATCGCGGTGGGTGATAGGGTAATCGGCGTTGGTCAAACGGGTAAACCTATGGTTGACGTGATTGGCTGGCGTCTTGACGACGTCGTCGCGCTAATCAAAGGACCAAAGGGCAGTAAAGTCCGTTTGGAGATTTTACCTGCGGGTAAAGGAACTAAACCTCGTACTGTTACGCTGACCCGTGAACGTATTCGTTTAGAAGACCGTGCGGTGAAAATGTCGGTGAAAACCATCGGCAAAGAGCGTGTCGGTGTATTGGATATTCCCGGTTTCTATGTTGGCCTGACTGAAGACGTCAAGGTGCAATTACAGAAGTTGGAGAAACAGAACGTCAGCAGCATTATCATTGACTTGCGTAGCAATGGTGGTGGCGCACTGACTGAAGCAGTTTCGTTGTCCGGTTTGTTTATTCCGAGTGGTCCAGTGGTTCAAGTTCGGGATAATAATGGCAAAGTGCGCGAAGACAGTGATACTGACGGTGTGGTGTACTACAAAGGCCCGCTAGTGGTCTTGGTTGACCGCTACAGCGCATCCGCCTCTGAAATTTTTGCAGCGGCAATGCAGGATTATGGCCGAGCACTGATTGTCGGTGAACCGACTTTCGGTAAAGGTACGGTGCAACAGTATCGTTCGTTGAATCGTATTTACGATCAGATGCTGCGCCCTGAATGGCCTGCATTGGGTTCATTGCAATACACTATCCAGAAATTCTACCGGGTAGATGGCGGCAGTACTCAGCGCAAAGGTGTAACCCCGGATATTGTGATGCCAACAGGTGTCGATCCGGCGGAAACGGGTGAAAGTTTTGAAGACAATGCCTTGCCATGGGACAGCATCAATGCTGCCAGCTATATCAAGAGTGGTGATCTGAAGCCGTTGGAGCCCGAGTTACTCAAAGTTCACGCGGCACGTATCGCCGCTGATCCTGAGTTCCAACATATTCAGCAAGACATTGAACGATATAAGGCTTTGAAGGATAAGAAAAACATTGTTTCTCTCAATTATGCTCAACGCGAGAAAGAGAACCATGATGATGATGCCACTCGCCTGAACCGCTTAAATGAGCGTTTCAAACGTGAAGGTAAAAAGCCACTGAAGTCATTGGAAGATCTACCAAAAGACTATCAGGAGCCGGATCCTTATCTGGATGAAACTGTGCATATCGCCTTGGATTTAGCCCATAAAGAAAAAGTACAGCTACAGGTTGAGCCTCAACCCGCAACTGCGGCGGCAACAACTGCCAAATAATGGCGGCTGATATTAATAATCCGGGTTCTGTTGAGCCCGGATTTTTTTTTGCGTTCTGTCAGAGTGAAACTTATTAATTGGCGAAAAAATAACAAGATATGTAATGAAAAGTATCCAAATTTGTAAAGTTATGTTGATTTACTCTCTTAGAACTTAACAAGCCTTGAAAATTTATCAGATGCCCATACGATCAGCATATCTCAGCAGTAATTTGGCTAAGTCATCATCCAGATTTATGGCAATTATGACTTAATACCTATTTTGACTTAATGCAGTGTCGATTTAGTACGATCGCCAATTAACACAATAAGGAAATAAATTTTTATGATGCGTATCGCTCTGTTCCTTCTCACCAACCTGGCCGTTATGTTGGTGTTCGGGTTGGTACTTAGCCTGACAGGTATTCAGTCCAGCAGTGTGCAGGGGCTGATGATTATGGCCGGTCTGTTTGGTTTTGGCGGCGCATTCGTTTCGTTGCTGATGTCCAAATGGATGGCTTTGCGTTCAGTGGGTGGTGAAGTTATTGAACAGCCACGTAATGAGACTGAGCGTTGGTTGCTGGAGACCGTACGTCGCCAGTCTCAGCAGGCTGGCATTGCTATGCCACAAGTCGCTATTTATCAGGCCCCGGATATTAATGCCTTTGCGACGGGGGCTCGCCGTGATGCTTCACTGGTCGCCGTCAGTACTGGCCTACTACAAAATATGAGTCGTGATGAGGCTGAAGCCGTTATTGCCCATGAAATTAGTCATGTGGCTAACGGTGATATGGTCACCATGACCTTGATTCAAGGGATTGTGAATACATTTGTTATCTTCATTTCACGCCTGATTGCGCAAGTTGCCGCTGGCTTCTTGTCTGGCGACCGTGACAATGAGGGCAGCAGTTCCGGCAACCCAATGGTTTACTTTGCCGTATCAATGGTATTGGAGTTAGTGTTTGGTATTCTTGCCAGTATCATTACCATGTGGTTCTCGCGTCATCGTGAGTTCTACGCCGATGCGGGTTCAGCAAAATTGGTAGGGCGCGAGAAGATGATTGCCGCATTGCAGCGTTTGAAGACTAGCTATGAGCCCCAGGAAGCAGGCAGCATGATGGCTTTTTGCATTAACGGTAAATCTAAATCATTCAGCGAGTTGTTCATGTCACATCCACCGTTGGATAAACGTATTGAAGCGTTGCGCTCTGGGCAATATCTGAAATAGTCACAATAGCAGTGAAATAATAACGTTCGCATTTAAACCAGCGGAGAGTGTCGCAAGAGACTCTCCGCTAATGTTATATAAGGCAACGCTCACCTGGATACAGAGCCATTAGTTTAATCCCTCAGTAGCCATCTCCTCTCCTCACGCTAAAGACAGTATTGCCCGCCTTATCTGTAATGATAAATAAGGCATGAGTAATAGAAAACAGTATGAATACTATGTGATATGACTATCATAGAATTGAAAGTGACTTTTAATTAAATCAACTTTGTTAAATTAATTTGCTAGTGCTAGCAATAACACAGTCATGCATTAATTAAGGTTAAAACATGAGTTATTTATTTAATGAAAAGTGTAAAAATGTCAACTTTCAATACTCTTCTGTCGATAGCGCTAATCTTGCTATGACTCAATAAATTACATTATTTTATATGGATTAATTATGAAGAAACTTATGTCATCATCATTATTGTTATTTATGGGGGTTATAGGCAGTGGCATACCCCATTTTGCAACCGCTGATATGTGGCGAGAACCTACACCAGAAATTAAGGAAGGGAAGTATTACAGCCTGATTGTTGACCGTGGCGAATTGAAAAAAGCGGTCAAAGACTCCAATAATGAATATCTCTTTTCTGAGAAAGGGGCTGGGACTAAACCGCTGGTACTGGTGGGAACGGCCGTTGAGATCGCAGATTTCCTGCTTAGTAATGAAACCAGTGGGATTGAGAATCATATCTCTGATTTACCTGATATCTATATGGGTATTGCCCCTTACGTGGTCAAGGAACGGTTTACCGGATTGTTCCCTCTTAATGATCTATTAATACAGACCGTTGAACAGGCACAGAAATTTTTACCATTCAATACTATCATTACTGATGCCGCAGGTATTCCGAATGATCTTAAAAGTCTGCAGGATGCACTACATAAATTAGATGAAAAGCAAAGAGAAAGTGGCCCAATTCTGTATGTTAAATTCAGTTATTTACCGGAAGATGGCATGACTAAAATTGGAAGGAAAACGATTAGTTTTGGGAAAGTATTAAAAATTATGCAAAATAAATAATAGAGACATATTTAAATAAATGTTTATTGTAAAGATAATAATATGCTTGCGAGTCATTACTTAGCAATTAAGTAATTGACGGATAATAACTCGAGAATTTATGGTAGAAATAATTGATAGATATAAATAAAAACCCCCGCACCGGAGGGGGTTTTTATCGTGACGATTAGGTTAGCTTCGTTTTTGGCTTACGCGCAATAGACTCACTAACGCCGCGATAGTGGCAAAACATCCAGCCAGAACCAATGAAGCATGTGTTCCACTGGTTGAAAATAGATTAAACATCAGCGCAACCAATGCTGCGCCAGTGGTTTGCCCCAATAGTCTTGCGGTCCCCAACATACCACTGGCACCACCACTGCGCTGCTGGGGGGCGGCGGAAATAATCGTGTGGTTATTGGGTGACTGAAATAGACCAAAGCCTGCGCCACACAGCATCATCCGCCAGATAATATCGATGTCATTAGGATTGGCAGGTAATATAGCCAGCAGGAATAAACCACTGGCAAAGAGAGCCAAACCAATCCCACCTAGTAACCCAGCATGGTAACGTTCAACTAAGCGCCCTGCGATAGGTGCGACCACCATGGTGGCTAGTGGCCATGGCGTTAGCAGCAGCCCGGTGGCGACTTCATCACGGCCCAGCACGCTTTGTAAGTAAAAGGGCAGTGAAACCATCGCCAGCATCTGTGCTGCGAAAGAACAAATTGATGTGCCAATTGATAGTGCAAAAATAGGAATGCGCAGCAAATCGACTGGAAGCAAAGGGAAGGGCTGGCTAAGTTGACGACGCACAAAGAAGAAGCCGATAAACAGTAATGCGATAACTTCCGCAGCAATCAGTGTTGGGCTTTCCCCTTGAGCAAAACCGCTGATGGCGGTGATCAGCAGGCCAAATGTCAGTGCATTCATGATGCAACTGGTGATATCGAAACGATTGCCATTGCTCTTCATATTATTGGCAGGTAAGAACTTCATACCCAGCCCCCATGCCAGCAATCCGATTGGCACGTTAACCGCAAATAGCCATTGCCACGATGCAACCGATAATATAGCGGCAGCAATGGTGGGGCCAGCCGCGGCAGAAACCGCCACGATCAATGAGTTGATGCCAATACCCCGGCCCAACTGCGCTCGGGGATAAATAATACGAATCAGTGCGGTATTAACGCTCATCAACGCCGCAGCGCCAAGTCCTTGCAGCACTCGGGCAAATGTCAGTGTCCATAAAGAGTCCGATAGGGCACAAAACAGCGATGTGACACTAAATACCAGCAAACCGGCTTGATATACCCGGCGATAGCCAATGATATCGCCCAGCGAAGCCATAGAAAGCAACGATACGGTAATGGCTAACTGATAGGCATTTACCACCCAGATAGATGTGGCTGGGCTGGCATTCAGGTCACGGGCAATGGTCGGTAGCGCGACGTTAGCAATAGTGCCGTCCAGCACTGCTATCGTAATACCTAATGCGATAACCAGTATTGCCGCATAGCGCTGAGGAACCGGCATTCCATCTGTTGCTGATGGGTTCATAGGTTTTATCTGTAAAAATAATAAGGTAGGGGAATTTTTCTATGCTAACGATTATTGTGCTTGAATGCATCCCTACCAGCAGGGTTATTTGTAAAAGACAATTATTTTCAACAAAGAGTACACAAGTTGCGATCAAAGCAACATTAACAGTCTGATAATGACAGTAATTTGTGTAAATCAGTAAAAATAGAACCACGATCACGGAAAAATGAAACATCGTTTCTATAATGTGAGATAGTAATAGCCGAACAGGTTCCCCTGCGGGCAAATTTTAATTCTCTGATGATTTTAAGGACTTTCCGGATGGCCAAAGGTAAACAAATCCCCCTGACATTTGATACTTATCAGGATGCCTCTACCGGTGCACAAGTTACACGTCTGACGCCTCCTGATGTGACTTGCCACCGTAACTATTTCTATCAAAAATGTTTCACCCGTGATGGCAGTAAATTGTTGTTTGGCGGTGCTTTTGATGGCCCTTGGAACTACTATCTGCTGGATCTCAATACCCAGGTGGCAACACAGTTGACAGAAGGGCGTGGCGACAATACTTTTGGTGGTTTCTTATCACCGGATGACGATGCGCTATTTTATGTGAAAGATGGCCGCAATCTGATGCGTGTTGATCTGGCCTCTTTGGAAGAGAGTGTGGTTTATCAAGTACCGGAAGAGTGGGTGGGTTACGGCACTTGGGTGGCAAACTCTGATTGTACCAAGTTAGTGGGTATTGAAATTAAACGTGAAGATTGGCAACCACTGACTGACTGGAAAAAATTCCACGAGTTTTATTTCACTAAACCCTGCTGCCGTCTAATGCGTGTTGATTTAAAAACGGGCGAATCAGCTGTTATTTTGCAAGAAAATCAGTGGCTTGGTCATCCAATTTATCGTCCATATGATGACAATACAGTGGCGTTCTGCCATGAAGGCCCACACGACTTGGTTGACGCACGCATGTGGTTAATCAATGAAGATGGCAGCAATATGCGTAAGGTGAAAACCCACGCCGAAGGCGAAAGCTGCACTCATGAATTCTGGGTGCCAGATGGTTCTGCCTTGGTGTATGTCTCTTACATGAAAGGTAGCCCGGACCGCTTTATTTACAGTGCCGATCCAGAGACACTGGAAAACCGCCAGTTGACTTCAATGCCAGCCTGTTCTCACCTCATGAGTAACTATGATGGCACTCTGATGGTTGGCGATGGTTCTGATGCGCCAGTAGATGTCCAAGATGATAGCGGCTATAAGATCGAAAACGATCCTTTCCTCTATGTCTTTAATATGAAGAATGGTACCCAGCATCGTATTGCTCGCCACGACACTTCATGGAAAGTATTCGAAGGCGATCGCCAGGTAACACATCCGCATCCTTCCTTTACACCTGATGATAAACAAGTGCTGTTTACATCTGACGTTCACGGTAAGCCGGCATTATATTTGGCCACATTGCCTGAGTCGGTCTGGAAATAGTTGAATTTTGCACTAGCCTCTTTCATGGGAAGAGGCTAATTTGCTGTCTGCAAGGCTTTTATCCGATTATTCACATTGGTTTATTGCACAGTCTCGCGACTTCCCTTTATAATAAAACCACTGTTCTATTTTTTTTAAAACATATTGTTTTATGAAACACAGAAAACTGAGTAGGGTAACCAAAAAATGGCTATTGCAGATCTAGATAAACAACCCGACTCTGTTTCGTCGGTTCTGAAGGTTTTTGGCATCTTACAAGCATTGGGCGAAGAACGGGAAATTGGTATTACCGAACTTTCTCAACGTGTAATGATGCCTAAGAGTACAGTATACCGCTTCCTCCAGACCATGAAGTCCTTGGGCTATGTTGCACAGGAAGGCGAATCAGAGAAATATTCCTTAACTCTGAAGTTATTCGAGTTGGGGGCTAAAGCACTACAGAATGTCGATTTGATTCGTAGCGCTGATATACAAATGCGTGAATTATCCAATGAAACTCGTGAAACTATTCACTTGGGTGCTTTGGATGAAGACAGCATTGTTTATATACATAAAATTGATTCTATGTATAACTTGCGGATGCATTCTCGCATTGGGCGTCGTAATCCACTGCACAGTACTGCCATTGGTAAAGTGTTGCTGGCATGGCGTGACCGTGGCGAAGTAGAAGAAATCTTGTCTCATATCGAGTTCACCCGTAGCACCAAACATACTTTGGGAAGTGCCGCAGAACTGTTGCCTGTATTGGATAAGGTTCGTGAGCAAGGCTTCGGTGAAGATATTGAAGAGCAAGAAGAAGGTCTGCGTTGTATCGCGGTTCCTGTTTTTGATCGTTTCGGCGTGGTCATTGCCGGGTTAAGTATTTCCTATCCAACATTGCGCTTTTCTGAAGACAGTAAGAGCGATATTGTGAAATCTTTACATCGTGCCGCTCGCAATATTTCAGAGCAGATGGGCTATCGCGATTATCCTTTCTGAGGAATTCTTTAAAGGGTAAATACTGTATAATTATTGGATATTTCTAATCAGCTGTTAATTATAACTATTTATTCCTTTCCCTCTCAAACGGCTCCTATACTCAGGAGCCGTTTTTATTGACAATCATACCTCGTGACGGCAACGTCAGGCACTCAGTGCATAACTCTTATCAAATCTTAATGGTTATTATTTAGAGATATTGTTTATAGTCCATTTAGGTCGGTAGGGTCACTATAACCGTGCTTAAGCATATTATAGGGAGAAATATGATGAGGAAGTTATTAAGCGCGGGGCTGTTACTGCTGCTGGCGGGTTGTAGTAGTTCCTATCGTGACAATCAGCATAAATTGATCGACCGGGGTGAATATAAGGTTGATAGCAGCATGCCTTCGATTGCCCAGAATGAACGAGTGCGGTTCTTGGTGCTCCACTATACTGCGACAGATGATGCAGAATCACTGAAAATACTGACACAAGGTGAGGTTAGCGCCCATTATCTGGTAAAAACACACCCCGACAGTTTTGATGGTAAACCTGTTGTTTTACAATTAGTTCCTGAATCTCAACGTGCCTGGCATGCCGGAGTCAGTTCTTGGCATGGGCGTAGTAGCCTGAATGATACCTCGATAGGTATTGAAATCGTGAATAAGGGCTTCACTGAGAGGATGTTGAGTAGGGAATGGTATCCTTACAACGAATCACAGATTAAATTGATTGAGCGGCTAACTAAGGACATTGTTGAACGTTATAATATTGACCCAACTGATGTTGTTGCTCATAGCGATATTGCCCCGCTAAGAAAATCCGATCCCGGTCCACTCTTCCCATGGAAACGGCTGGCACAGCTTGGTGTCGGTGCGTGGCCAGATGACGCGACGGTCACAAAGTATATTGATGGTCGAAATAAGCAAGATATAGCCTCAGTAAGTGTTATTCAGCAGGCGCTGGCTCGATATGGTTACCAAATCCCGCAAAGCGGTGAGCTGGATGATGAAACACTGCAAGTGATTAAGGCCTTTCAGATGCATTTCAGAGCACAGGATTTTAGTGGCGTGCCTGATGTAGAGACGGAAGCTATTGCACTCGCGTTGGTGGAGAAATATCGTCCCCTGCGTTCTTGAAGCTACAGGGGGTTGGCTGCTTTCGTTACTCGTCCCATCCATGGGCCTCACCTCTACGAGGCCACGGCAAGCGGCGTTCAAATCTGCTCCCGGAATATTTGTCACCTGAATCACTGACTTGGGTAGCTCATCTGGACTGGTTCAATTGCCGCCTACCTGTCGCTCCAATGACTTTGCGGATGTATTTGAAGTTACAAGATGGGCGTGACTAGAAATAAAAAAGCCCGTCACTTATGACGGGCTTTCTCGGGTTACCACAACTCAGCACTAAAATGCTTATTGATGGGCTAAATCGCCATCATCATCACTATTAAGAATTTCTTTATCTGTTTGTTTCATCAATTGACTGGTAACAGTACCAGCAGTCATTGAACCGCTGACATTCAGTGCGGTGCGGCCCATATCAATCAATGGCTCAACAGAGATAAGCAGTGCAACCAATGTGACCGGTAAGCCCATCGCAGGTAGAACAATCAGTGCGGCGAAGGTCGCACCGCCACCAACTCCGGCAACACCGGCTGAGCTAATTGTGACAATCCCGACCAGTGTCGCAATCCATATTGGGTCCAGTGGGTTGATCCCAACCGTTGGCGCGACCATGACTGCCAGCATTGCAGGATAGAGCCCCGCACAACCATTTTGGCCAATAGTGGCACCAAAAGAGGCTGAGAAACTAGCAATAGATTCGGGTACACCCAGGCGACGAGTTTGAGCTTCCACATTCAGCGGAATGCTAGCAGCGCTAGAACGGCTGGTGAATGCAAAAGTCAGCACTGGCCATACTTTGCGGAAGAATCTCAGTGGGTTGACACCGGTGAAAGACAGCAGCACAGCATGCACCACAAACATAATGGCCAAGCCCAGGTAGGATGCAACAACAAAACTACCCAGCTTAATGATGTCTTGAATGTTAGAGCCTGCAACCACTTTGGTCATCAATGCCAGCACACCGTAAGGGGTCAGTTTCATGACCAGACGCACCAGTTTCATCACCCAGGCTTGCAGGGTATCGATAGCCACCTGCACACGTTGGCCTTTCGCGACGTCATCTTTTAGTAATTGCAGTGAAGCCACACCAAGGAAAGTCGCAAAAATCACTACACTGATGATTGATGTCGGGCTAGCACCGGTTAAATCGGCAAATGGATTTTTCGGAATAAAGGATAAAATCAACTGAGGTACTGACAGGTCAGTCACTTTGCCAAGATAATTACTCTCTATCGCACTCAATCGCGCTGATTCTTGTGTGCCTTGCACCAAACCTTCAGCAGTTAAGCCAAACAGATTAGTGACCAAGACCCCCACCAGTGCCGCAATTAATGTGGTAAACAATAATGTACCGATGGTCAGAAAACTGATTTTGCCAAGTGACGAAGCATTATGCAGCTTAGAAACTGCGCTTAAGATCGAGACAAATACCAGCGGCATAACAATCATTTGCAGCAATTGTACATAACCATTGCCAACAATGTTAAACCAAGTGATAGACTCTTTCAGTACCGGATTGTCTGCACCATAAATCCATTGCAGGCCCAGACCAAATAGCACACCCAGCCCCAGACCAATCAAAACTTTTTTAGCCAGACTCCATTGCTTATGCCGGGTTTGTGCCAACAGTAATAGCAGTGCCACAAATACCAGCACGTTAATCACAAGCGGTAGGTTCATCCCCAAATCTCCAAATTATTATTTTAAATACTGGCTACGCACTCTATTTCTATTTTTTATAGAACAGAGCCAGATACAGTCAATGGTGTAATTAGCCGTGTATGGTAGCAGTTACCCTATGGCTCACTTATATCCAAAAAGAATTGTTTATAAATTTTTGCCATAATTTGTATGGAATGTATTCAGATTGATTATGTTTTGCCCATTAAAGTGTGATCACAATCTAAAATTTTTCAATTGCTCCATATAGGATAGCAGTGGGATTGTCGTATCAGTCTGCCAATAGACGGAAAAACAAACTAATAACACACATAATACTCGCTCCAATTGATTGCCTTTCTGGGGCCGCAAGATTGGGATAGAAAAACGCCAACGGCAAGGCCACAGGAGCGGAACTCCGGCTGGCGTTATCATGTCTGCTAACAGGTGGCTGAAATAACCAATAATCATAGCGTGGAATACATCCGGGGGAACAATCCAATCCCGCGAAATATCCATTTGGAATAGCGTAATACCGCCAATCACCGCTAACAGGCTATGGGTGAAACCGCGATGTCCAAATGCACGGGCAATAGGTGTTGATATCCATTTTAATCGTTGGCCTAAGATAGACTTTGGATGATCAATATCTGGCAGCAGGGAAGTTAGCAGGGCGCCAGGTATGATATGCCACCAGTCGCCATGTGCCAGTTCAGGGGTAAGGCCGACTTTTTTGGCAAAAATAACGCAGGCGACAGAAAAAATAAGGTGTCCTTCCCCTGTCATACTTGAATTCCGATATCTGTAGCTGTTGATATATCCAGTGTATGAGATTTATCTCGCTTTAGATAGCCGTTACGCTGTAACTAAATGTCTCATTTTCTCTGACTGAGAGCGGTAAATCTCGCTTTGGTATTCAGATGGGTAATATCATTTCTTCGGCAAAAGCTGGGGGACGAAGTGTGGGGCTATTGACTGTATATCGGCGCTATTATTGTGAGGCAAAAAAAGGGGAAAAGCGACCGGGAGTCAACTTTTCCCCAAAATAATACGGGTATGGGCATAATTTAACAAATAATGATGAGGGTACTCATAACGACACGTCTATTTACAAGGTCAAAATTAGAAACTGTACTGGATACCTACACGGTAACGAGTTTGACGTTCGTCAGTTGTTTTGCTGCCAGCAACGTTGCCGATAGCAGCATAAGGTTTCCAGTTCTTATCCCATTTGTAAGCCACTTTCAGGTCATGGCTCCACTCTTCTTTCTCTTTATTTGCCAGAATTTCGTCTTCAGATTTCTTGTAGTTCAATTCATATTCAGCTGAATAGTTTTTCAAGAAGTTATAGGCGAACAGCATAGTAAATTCATGGCCTTTCTCGGTATCTTTGGTCTGAGCTGGCTGGTTACGTTTGTAATATGGGCGATAACGCAGTGATGTTGAGAAATCATCAGTGAAGGATACTTTGCCACGCAGGTAAGGGCGGTAGTTGTTAGAATCGGAAGAAGACTCTAATGAGAAACCTGGCTCCAATGAGAATGTTTTATTAAATTGGTAAACATAGCTGGCAACGACTTCAGTACCATTACTAACTTGCTCATTGAATGGCTTATTAGGTGTAGAGTCAGAGCTGTGCTGGCCCCATTTCCCTTCTAAAGACAGACCAAAACCATTAGCAAAGCGATTGGAGATCAGTAAACGGTCTTTATGATCGGATTTACTGGTGTCTTTCATTTCATGTCGGTAATCAATTGTTGTTGCCACAGAACTAAAGCTAATTACAGATGCCACTGCCAGAGTCAGTAATTTAAATTTCATTTTTTATATAATCCCAGGGTTATGGTTATTTAAATCAACAGTTATTAACAAGTTTATAAAGAATCAACATACGATTGAAAAACAATTTCACGAATAAAGAAACAATGTTTCATTTGTTGTGGATGTACATTCTATTTATATTTATAAATAATTGTGTGATCCAGATCTTTGTTGATGATTAATTTTTTAAACAAATATTAATTTGTGATGTCGGTCTAATTGGCTATTATTATTTTTTGTATAAAACAAAATAACCCCGCCAAATTAATGGCAGGGTTTATTAAAGGCTTAAGCTAAATTAAACTAATTCATTAACGCATTGCGCGTTTCAGAATACGGTCACCTTGTTTATTAAAGTATTCTGCAGTTTCTTGTACGGTCTTCTGACCATAATCGATATATTGAATTGCATCGCCGAACAGAGAAACAATTTGTGGGTCATCAAAGTATGGAGACGTTGTCATTTTATGTGGCAATTCCAACGCCATATTCAATCCAGCTACAGAAGGATCTTCATCTTTAATGACACCGCTAGCACGTAACTGGGTCACCGCAGCGGCACTTAATGGTACACCACGCTCCAGGCCTAATGCCTCAACCCCTTCTTTGCTGTTCAATAAGAAGTTGATTAACATTGCACTTTCTTTTGGATGCTTGGTTGATTTACCAATTGAAAGCATCTGTGCTGGTTTAAAGAATAGGCCGGCATCTTTCGCATCTGGCAACATTGGGTATGGGCCAAGATCCAGTTTTGCAGGCTTGGTCAAGTTATCGGAATACTTAGTTATAGTGGAGTTCCACATATAAGTACCCGCCCACTCACCATTAATCCACGGCTTCATTTCATACATATTACTTTTGCCAAATGAGGCATAGTATTTGGTGGATGGCATAACATGGCTATCTACCATGGTTTTATACATGGTAAAGAATTCAACCCACTGTTCAGGTGTATAGGCAAATTTCTTACCTGCTTCATCAATAGTAGGAATATTGTATTTCTGCGTCATATAAGAGCGGATTAATGCCAATGTATCCTGATGCTCTAATACGACAGGGTAATATTGGTCACCCAGTTTTTCTTTAAAGACTTTACCCGCAGCCAGTAATTCATCCCATGTCTTAGGATATTCTAAACCTGCTTTAGCCCAGGTTGCATCATTGAAATAGAAAACACGAGCAGTGACTGAAATTGGAATACCATTCAACTTGCCATTAACCGTGGTTTGTTGCAGTTCTTTAGGATCAAATTGTGCTAAATCTAATTGTTCTTTTACGTTAAACAGATTGTAGAAACCCGAACCGTCTTTAGAGAAAATAGGCAACCAGTTCCAGTTAGTCTGCATAACGTCTGGCTCAGTACCACCTGCAATCTGTGTCGTCAGACGAGATAAGTGACCATCCCAGCCGGTATACTCCGATTTAACATTAATATTCGGATGTTGTTTGTGGAATTCTTCAATCGCTTTCAATGTTACCTGGTGACGGCCATTACCCCCCCACCATGACATACGCAAATTTACTTCGTCCTGAGCGGCAAAAGCTTGGTGTGATAATACCGCCAGAGTGGATGCTATTAGCGTGTGTAAAATCGCTTTTTTCATTGGGTACTGCTCCTGTTAAAGAGAGATGTTTTTTTCTGTTTTTGCATCAAAGATATGGCATTTATCCATATCAAACTGGAAATACACGGTGCGATGCAGGCCATTTTCGATAATTGGCCGAGCTTCGTCGGACGGTAAGCGGCAGGTCAATTCAAAGTCGTCAACCTTGATATACATGAAGAATTCATGACCCATGTTTTCCACGCGCACCAATTCACCTTGTGAGTGATTTTCAACAAACGGCTGCATAGACATGCTGACAAATTCAGGACGTACACCAAAGAACACTTTTTCTCCGGCGTGGGCGGCCACTTTAGCCTGCTGTTTATCATTAAGTACTAGGGTGTATTGGCCGACGGTCAGGCCAATTTTCCCGTCTTTCTCTACCAGCATGCTCGGTTTGATATTCATTTCCGGCGCGCCAATAAAACCGGCAACAAACATATTGGTAGGGTAGTGATAGAGATTATCTGGCGTATCCACTTGCATTATGTGGCCCAGCTTCATCACACAAATACGGTCACCCATGGTCATTGCTTCGGTTTGGTCGTGGGTAACATAAACAGTGGTTGCTGCTTTGCCGCTTTTTTTCAGTTGCTTATGCAAATCTGAGATACGAATACGCATGGAGGCACGCAGTTTGGCATCCAGGTTTGATAACGGCTCATCGAATAAGAAAACATCGGGCTTTTTGACAATGGCGCGGCCCACGGCAACACGCTGTGCCTGACCACCGGACAGCTGACGCGGTAAGCGGTCCAGCAGGTCTTCCAATTCTAAAATCTTCGCAGCTTCAGCAACTTGCGCTTCAATTTGGTCTTTTGGCAGTTTGCTTAACTTCAGGCCAAATGCCAGGTTCTCTTTGACTGTCATATGTGGATATAGCGCATAGTTTTGGAACACCATGGCGATACCACGAGATTTCGGCGCCAGGTTATTGACCACCCGGTCACCAATGCGGACTTCGCCATCACTGATAGTTTCCAGGCCTGCCAACATGCGCAGGGTCGTGGATTTAGCACAGCCAGATGGGCCAACAATCACCATAAATTCGCCATCATGGATCTTCAAATCAATGCCATGAACCGCGCGGAAACCGTTGGAGTAAACTTTGCCTAATTTATTGAAAATGACTTCAGCCATGATAAATCCTCTATTAACCTTTAATTCCGCTGCTGGTTACGCCTTGAACGAAGTAGCGTTGAGCCAGGAAGAAAACAATGATGGACGGCAGAATGGAGATACTTGCCATTGCCAGAATTTCGTTCCAAGGTGCGCCTTCGGTCACGTCAATTGACATCTTCAGAGCCAGCGCTATCGGGTACTTATCCACGCTGTAGACATAAATCAGTGGGCCGATAAAGTCGTTCATTGACCACATGAACTGGAACAGCGCCACGGAGATAATGGCTGGCTTCAAGATTGGCACTACCACATACCACAACACTTGGAAGGAGTTGCATCCGTCGATTTGTGCTGCTTCTTCCATATCGCGAGGCACGCCACGTAAGAACTGGATAAGCATAAAGACGAAGAACCCTTGTGTAGCGAATGCCAGTGGCAGATACAGTGGCATGTAACTATTCAGCATGCCCATTTCACGGAACATGATGTATTGCGGAATCAATAACACAGTACTTGGCAGCAACATGGTGGTAATTAATGTTGCGAACCAGAATTTCTTCCATGGGATCTCAAAACGTGCAAATCCATAGGCCACGATTGTGGAAGAGATAATGGTCAAAATGACTTTCGGAATAACAAACTTAAAGGTGTTAAGCATGTAGTGACCGAAATTATATTCAGTACCTGTTTTCCAACCATTAACAAAACCATCCGATGTTGGGTGCTCCGGCCATAGCCCTAATGTGGTGAAAATTTCATTATTAGGTTTAAATGCCGCTGAGAACATCCACAGCAAAGGATAAAGCATCATCAGCCCGACAAATATCAGCACGACATAGCGGATAATGGCACTGACTTTAGCTTTACGTAATGTGCGGCTAATTTCCGCATCAGCAATATCCTGCGCCAGATCTAATTTCTTCTGGTTGGAGTTTTGTTGTACGTCAGTCATTTTTTCCTCCTTTATCGGCGGAGTAGAAGACCCAATATTTGGAAGATTTAAATGCAATTGAGGCGAAGAGGGCGACTACCACGAATAATACCCAGGCCAGTGCAGCACCATATCCCATGTCAAAATATTTAAACGCTGTATCGTATATATAGAGCGAGAATAAATAGGTGTAATGGGTTGGCCCACCACCGGTTATGACATAAGGCGCGGTAAACTCTTGGAATGCCTGTGTGGTTTGCATAATAAAGTTGAAGAAAATAACCGGCGTGATCAGTGGCACGGTGACTTTCATAAACATTTGCCATTTAGAGGCACCATCAATCATGGCGGCTTCATATTGTGACTGTGGTACGTTCTGCAAAGCGGCCAGGAAGATAACCATGGCAGAACCAAACTGCCAAACACGCAGTAATGTAACAGATGTCAATGCCAGTGCCGGCTCTCCCAGCCAGTTGACTGGGTCAAGCCCAAATACACCGATGAAACCATTCAGCAAACCATCAATAGCGAACAGAGCACGCCATAAAACCGCAATTGCTACGCTACTGCCCAGAATTGACGGAATATAGAAAGCGGTACGGAAGAAGCCGATACCACGTAATTTGAAGTTCAGTACAAAAGCGATCCCCAGAGCAAATGCTAATTTTAATGGAATAGTAAGAAACACATAAGCGAAAGTCACGCCCATGGATTTCCAGAATAAATCATCTTCAAGGAACATATGACGGTAATTCTCGATCCCGTTATAGACGGGAGGGTTCATTAAGTCATACTCAGTAAAACTGAGAAAGAAAGATGATACAAAGGGGAAGGCCGTAAATATTATCAACCCTAATATATAAGGTGATATATAGGCTAACCCCAGCATTCTGTTTTCATTCATAATGCTTACCTATTTTTAATAACATGAAAGATAAATAAAACTACTGATTCAAAAGCTTCGGATAAATAAAATTAATATCATATAGAGTGCGGCTTTCACCATTCACCCGATAATCTCCATGGATGTAACCACCATTGGTAATAAATTGAGGTATGGCCGCTAACTTATTTTGTTTGGCGGCAATTAAGGTTAATAACGCTAATGCAATTGGGTTATCGAGACGAAAATAACGATGATTTTCTGATTCGACAAACAGGCCGCGATGATAATGTTGCTTAAATAAGGTATTGCCAGTTTGCCAGGCCAATTCAAATAATTTGGCACATTGACAATGCTCAGCCAGTTCCACTAAGGCCAGCAGCAGGTAGGGGGTGGCGGCTGGTTTTTTGCCGATCATCAGTGTCGCACGGCGCTTTTGCTTATTTAATTCTGCCAACTGCCAGCGATGCAACAATACGCTAATCAGATCTAACAGCTCGTCATCTTCACTTAAGCGCCAGGCTCGCACCAGCGGCAGTAAATAATCAACCTCTAATGAGAAGGGTGAAATGACAGTGCCTTTGGCACCATAATAGCCATCACGTTGCAAGACATAGCCGCTCATGTCCTGGCCGTCGTTCCATAATGGGCGCAATGTATTACTTTCGACGTCATAGGCGAAACGGTAGTAATTCTTCAATCCATCAATCACCCATTGCATCACTTCAGCATCGGGTTGCTGACGCAAAATATCTAACATGGCTAATGGGTTATCAATCAGCAGCGGGCGCATATCGCGGAACAAGACATTCGCTTCGCGAGCAATTTCACCAAACTCAGGGCCAAACTGGCGCTTGGCGCGATCGCCATACCAGGATTGGGTCTGGTTATCATCGGCCGGTATCGGCCGGCGTTGTTGTGGTGAACTGAACTGATAAACCGGTAAGCCAGTGTCAGGATGACGGGCTAAAACGTATTGACGATATAAATGTTTACCCCAGGCCGCCGCCGCAATGTCACCGGTATACTCCGCATATTTATAAGCAGAATAAATGAGATCGGTTCCCGCATTCACAAAAGTCAGGCCTTTAGTTTCAGGTAGTTGTGGCCATTGCTCAGGCTTAACCACATCGTGACGCAGATGAGTGAAAACATGTGGGTCACGTTTTTTGTCATAGCTACCATGACGACCTAGATCCAGCGCTTGCCAGTCTTCTACATGGGCATGCCAGAACCCTTGCAGGAAATTAAGAGTTTTTTCCCGGTCAACATTAACCAGCAAGTTGTAATAGGGCAGATGGTGTTTGAGTTCATGCACTTGCGCTTTTGATTCTGGCCCTTCGGTTTGTAAGGTATCCAGATTCAGGAAACGATGCCCGCCCCAGTAAAACAACCCACTTTGCTCATGAACCCCCAGTTGCATGAAATAGTGTGTTTGCACTCGGGCTTGTTGGTGATATTGCGGGTCTTGCGTTACCAGACTGAGAGCATCTAATGTGCGCAACCAGTTTTGTTGACTGGCAAAGTTAGATATCGGAGTATTACGGCCATCAGGGAATGCCCAGACTACCGGTTGGTGGGTCTGGACATCAAAACCATCAGCCATCAGCGGGGTAGGGTTTTGATTGCTATGGCCAACAGACTGGACTAAATCAACATAGCTGCGGATAGCGCTGAGCCAGTTAATCATCATTGCGTCGCTGCCTTTAATGTTGCCTACAAAATCCATCACCATAACCCCATCATCTGAACGTCGGTACGGAACCGGATTTAGGTTCCTTATAAATAGAAACATCGTTTCAATCCATTATATTTGTATTTACTGGCGAGTCATTGAGCGAATGACAAAAGTGTGATCGGAGTCGGAACGTTGTTTTGAATTTTTTATTTTTGCATTTTTGGCAGGATTTTTAAGATGAGTTTATTTGTTAACTATTTGATAAATAACTAATAAAAAAGGCACAACTTCTGTTGTGCCTTAAGGTGGTGATGAGTCGGTTTATTGTCTATAGCCTTGAACAACAAACCTTAACTCAAATTAATCGTGATTATAGGTTTAGCGGGCCAACCAGCCGCCATCAACGGCGATAGTGTAGCCACTGATATAATCAGATGCTTTAGAGGCCAGGAAGACCACTGGACCTTTCAGATCATCAGGTAAGCCCCAACGGCCTGCCGGGATACGGTCCAGGATTTCTTTACTGCGCTCTTCATCTTTACGCAGCTGCTGGGTGTTATTCGTAGCCATGTAGCCAGGTGCTACCGCATTCACATTGATGCCGTGTTTCGCCCATTCGTTGGCTAACAGACGGGTAACACCCATGACTGCGCTTTTTGATGCAGTATAAGAGGGTACGCGGATACCGCCTTGGTAAGACAACATTGAGGCAACGTTGATGATTTTGCCGCCATGGCCTTGTTTGATGAATTGTTTGGCAACCGCTTGGGACATAAAGAACACGGTTTTGATGTTGACGTTCATCACATCATCCCAGTCCTTTTCGCTAAAGTTGATAGCATCTTCACGGCGAATAATACCGGCGTTGTTGACCAGAATATCGATTTGACCAAATTCCTTAACTGCACGTTCTAATAAGGAAGGGATACCATCAATTTTGCTCAGGTCAGCAGTCAGGCTCAAGAAACGGCGGCCCAATGCAGTCACTTTTTCGATAGTCTCTAGTGGCTCAACGATGTTTATGCCAACGATATCACAACCCGCTTCGGCCAAACCAATCGCCATACCTTGGCCTAAACCCGTGTCACAGCCGGTAACCAGAGCAACTTTACCCTTTAACTCAAAGGAATCTAAGATCATAGCTAACATCTCTCTCAAGGCGGTCAATGATTACCGCGATTATAATATTGGGGAGAAAACCGCCAAATGACGGCTTTGGTTGGTGACGCTTAACGCTGTTTGCAAACATTTAGCGCAGTTCGCTCACGGCGATGTGGTCCATATCACCGAAGACTTGGTTTTCACCAACCATGCCCCAGATGAAGGTGTAACGCTTAGTGCCCACACCCGAATGGATAGACCAACTCGGTGAAATAACAGCCTGTTCGTTGTGGACCAATAAATGGCGAGTCTCTTGTGCCTGGCCCATCATGTGAAAGACTGCTGTCTCTTCGTCCATATCAAAGTAGAAATAAACTTCCATGCGACGGTCATGGGTATGGCAAGGCATAGTGTTCCAAAGGTTGCCGGGTGCCAGCTTGGTCAAGCCCATAGTCAGTTGGCAGGTTGGTAACACATCGGGCACAATGTATTTATTGATAGTGCGGCGATTACTGGTAGCGTCATCACCCAATGTTTGCGGTGTGGCTTCTGCCAGTGTGATTTTTTTATTAGGATAACTGGTGTGTGCGGGCGCGCTGTTGTAGTAGAACTTGGCTGGCTGCGCACCATCGACACTGCTAAATAGCACTTCTTTTGCGCCTTTACCTACATACAAGGCTTCTTCATTACCGATTTGATAACTCTGCCCATCAACGCGGATAAGACCTGGACCACCAATATTGATCACCCCCAGTTCACGACGTTCAAGAAAGTAGCTGACCCCTAATTGCTGACCCACGTCATCACCAATACTGACGACTTTGTTGACCGGTAAAATGCCACCGACAATGATTCGGTCAATGTGGCTATAGGTCATGGTGTATTCATCTGCGACAAAAATATTCTCAATCAGAAATTCACGACGCAGACCCGCAGTATCAAGTTGTTTTGCGTGGTCGCTATGGATGCCTTGACGAACTTGCATGTCGGTGCCTCTCTTTCAGAACAATATCCAGGAGGGGGTGACCCCAGTCAGATAGCCCGTCAGATGAGAAAATTCGCATGAAGCCGGAAATGATGTTGACCGCTTACGAAGGTTTAACTTCTGACCGAGTGTTTCTTTAATGCGATGATGATAGTATTTGCGGGAAGTTAATTCAATAAAAATGAAATGATGTTTTATTATTTTTTGAGGGATGTCATGATTTTTGGATTAAATATGATCAAACTGTGGAATTTGGCCGTAGAATAGGCTGAATTCAACGTAAAACTGTGACTACGCTACAGACAATTCTGCATAATAATGAGGAGAAATGATGAAGATGTTCTTTATTAATGACGAAACGCCTTGGGAAGAGCTAGGTAATGGCATTAAGCGCAAAGTAATGACGTGGAGTGATGAACTGATGATGGTCTGCGTTCATTTTGACAAAGGCGCTATTGGTACGGCACATAAACATGACATTCATGACCAGATTGCTTATGTTGCTGCGGGTAGCTTTGAAGTCGAAATTGAAGGGCAGAAACGTATTTTGAAAGCTGGAGATGCCTATCGCGCCGTTAAGAATGAGATGCACGGAGCAGTATCCCTGGAAGACAACAGTATTTTAATTGATACCTTTACCCCTAAGCGGGATGATTTCCTCTAACCTATATTTTGGCGGCTGAGTGGCAACGTCAGCCGCCTTTATTGTCATTGCCTCGACAATTATTCATCTGTGATCAACGAGCAGTCAGCAAAGACTGTCGGTCATGAAATATCTTCTCTGCGTAATTGCTCTAGCGAATCTAACTGAATATCCGCCAATGCCCAGCGCGGGTCGGTACGATACTCTTCGGATGGAATAACAATAGAGCGCATGCGAGCGGCTTTAGTTGCAATCATCCCATTGACCGAATCTTCTAAAGTGACACATTGCAGCGGGTCAACACCCAAATCAGATGCGGCATTCAGATAGACTTCAGGATGCGGTTTGCTGTAGGGCAGGTATTCTGCAGAAACCAGGCGGTCGAAGTAGGTTTCGATACCTAACAGCGCCAATACACGTTTTTGCATATGCAATGGTGAGGCTGAAGCCAAACCAATTTTTAGCCCTTGTTGGCGGCAAAGATTCAACGCATATTCCACTCCCGGCAGTACCGGGCGTTTCTCTTCTACCAACTCTATCGCCCTGGCGATAATGAGTTTGCATACTTCTGCCTGGCTCGGTCCTTGCCATGGCATGGCCTGGAACCACATTTTTACCACTAAATCGATACGTAACCCCAGAGTATCGGGCAAGGTATCGCGTGAGGTGGTATCCAGCCCCAGTGAGGTGAAAATATCCAGTTCAGCCTGTAGCCATAGTGGCTCCGAATCAATCAGCAAGCCGTCCATATCGAAAATTGCGGCCTTAATTGTGTTAGGGATCGCCATTTGTCATCACTCCTGTTGGTGTCTAGCTACGGGCTTAACACTTTATCATTGGTTCATAATGATTAAACGGGGGGAGCGCAATTCTTTCTCTTTCTGATAATTTAATTTATCAACGTAATGATAATCCTCTGGATGAGCTAGGCTTGAATCGGAGTTAGTCGCAAGTATGGCAACAAAATTTTGCACAAAAGCGCGATGTAGCGGGTAAACTAAGGCCACATAAGTTGTGGTATTTACAAGGAGAAGTCATGACCTATCAACAGGCTGGGCGTGTCGCTGTTATCAAACGGATCGCCGGGTGGCTCGTTTTTATTCCAGCACTGCTGTCAACATTGATTTCAATTATCAATTTTGCCTATCAATATAGTCAAAAAAGCACTGGGGTGAATGCGGTCATGCTGGATTTTATCCACGTCATGACTGATATGATTCGTTTTAACACCACTTTTCTGGATATCTTCTGGTACAACTCACCGGTACCGAATTTCGAACAAGGTTTTTCGGCATCGAACATTATGTTCTTTATTATTTATATGCTGATTTTTGTTGGTTTGTCGTTACAGGCATCCGGTGCCCGTATGTCGCGGCAAGTACGGCATATTCGTGAAGGTATTGAAGATCAACTGATCTTAGAGCAGGCCAAGGGTAGCGAGGGGCGCACGCGGGAGCAGTTGGAAGAGAAGATTGTCCTACCGCACCACACGATATTTTTGCAGTTTTTTACCTTATACATTCTGCCATTTTTGATCGGCGTGGCATTCTATTTTGTTATTAAGCTATTGGGATTGATGGCTCAGGGATAGTGGTGGTATCTAACATAACAGTGTAATGCATAAATTGGCCCAGTTATCAGGGCCTTTTTATATTTATCGCAATGATAAATAACCAAATTAATCTCTTGAAAGAATTTTCTGACCACCGAGATATGAGACTCTTCTTGCACTCACAATTTTGTCTGCGCAATTCCCTTATGCTGTAGGTCTCTTTTCACTGCTATATCAGTAAAGTAATGAACGTTTTCATCTCGAAGAAAATGCGTAATTTTATTATTTTGGCTCAGACAAACAGCATGGCGAAAGCCGCCGAAAAATTACACATGACTGCCTCGCCTTTCGGTAAAAGCATTGCAGCTCTGGAAGAGTTGGTGGGATATTCGCTATTTACGCGTAATGAGAAAAACATCAGTCTTAACAAAGCGGGGCAAGAGCTTTATCAGGAGCTATTCCCTATTTATCAACGGCTTTCTGCCATTGATAATACTATTGTCTCGTTGTCCCAGCGGCAGAAAAATATTGTTATTGGCATTGATAACACGTACCCAACGATTATTTTTGATCAGTTATTCAGCCTCAGTGATAAATACGATGGTATTACCGCGCAGCCTTTTGAGTTTAGCGAAAACACGGTCATTGATGACTTACTGGATCGCCGTGTCGATTTTATTATCTCACCACAGCAAGCCTCGCCGCGTGTGACTCACATTGATAGCTTGCAGGTCACCGAGCTTCCTCCGTTACGGCTCGGTTTTTTAGTTTCGCGTCGCTTTGAAAATGGCCAGGCACTCGAGTTATTGAATACATTGCCGTGGTTACAAATGCGTTTTCAGAATCGGGCTAATTTTGAATCTTTACTAGATGCGCATTTTCGCTCAATTGGGATTAACCCAACCATCATTTATCGCCCTTACAGTTTTATGGCGAAAATCAGCGCAGTAGAGCAGGGGCAGTTTCTGACTGTCGTGCCTCACTTTGCCTACCGGCTGGTAAATCCGGCCAAGTTGAAATATTTTGATGCACCAAATCAGCCCATGTACATGCGAGAGTATCTTTATTCACTCAAAAATAATCACCATATTGAACAAGTCATGGGCTATATACATTCTGATCGTAATGGTGACTAAGGTACTAACATGGATCCATGCTCGAACAGATTTTGGTGAAGCTGAAAGGCTTGCGCCAGATTGTGATGCAAATGCCCCCCTTTAGCCTGCGCCAGATATTGATGCAGGTAATCACGATACATTGGGTGTGCGCAGTTATTGATGATGGCCGCAGCACGCTGCATGGGTGATAGCCCACGTAAATCAGCCACACCTTGCTCGGTGACGATAACTTTAACGCTGTGTTCACTGTGATCAACATGGGTGCACATTGGCACAATGGTAGAGACTTTGCCGCCCTTGACGATAGACGGGGCCATAAAAATAGATAAGTAGGCATTGCGTTCAAAATCGGCACTGCCGCCAATGCCATTGACCAACTCCGTGCCCGCAACATGGGTGGAGTTGGCGTGGCCGTAGATATCAAACTCAAGCCCGACATTCAGCGCAATGACACCCAAGCGACGAATGATTTCTGGATGGTTAGAAATCTCCTGTGGGCGCAGCACAATTCTGCTCGCGAAGAAATCCATATTGTCATAAATTTTTTTCAGTGACGTAGGTGAAATGGTCAAGCTGGAGGCACTGACACCCAGCACTTTTTCGGTTTCGACCAGCCGGATAACTGACTCCTGCAACACCTCGGAGTACATCATAAAAGGTGGAATGTGTGGGTTTTCACCCAGGCGCTTCATGACGGCATTATTGATATTCCCCACACCACTTTGAAGCGGAAGAAACTCTGGTGGAATACGGCCTAGCTTGAGTTCATTGAGTAAAAAGTTCACTACATTGTCAGCGATTTGTTCACATAGTGGGTTTTCCCGATCGAGGCTGTTACTGGCATCCGGTAACGCGGTTTCGACTACGCCAATAATCTTGCTGGAATCGACTTGTACATAAGGTTGCCCCACTTTATCCAGTGTATGGAATATCGGCAGAGTATTGCGCCGGGGCGGGGCACCCAGCATCACAATATCAGCTAATTCAGCCACGCGCGGGCTGTGATAATGATTCAGCTCAATAATGATTTTTTTAGCTTTATGCAAAAAAACCGGCGAATTACCAATACCACTGGTGAGGTAGACTTTGCCATCGGCACTGAGCGCCGAGGCTTCGATCACGGCCACGTCAATGTCACCAAAGAAACCATAGTTGACCATTTGGGCGACTTCGCTCAGATGCAGATCAACAAAACTGACCGCCCCTTGGTTGATTTTTTCACGAAGTAGCGAGGCGGTTTGATAAGGTGCTCGCCATGCAATGGCGTCCGCTTGTGCCAACTCATCATCGGCTTGGGCACTGATTGATGCGCCCGTCAGCAAGCGGATTTGAAACTCTTTTTGCTGCTCATGATGGGCCATGGCACGTCTGGCGATAGCACTGGGTAGCACTTTCGGCGCGCCAGCTGGGGTGAAACCGCTGAAGACCACCATATTTCCATGTTCAATACACTCGGCGGCATCATCCGCGCTCATGATGCGATATGACCGTTTCATCGCGAAATCCTCTGTCTGAGAAGGCTTAACGCCCAAGAAAATTAGGTTTGCGTTTCTCCATAAAGGCGCTCATACCCTCGAGATAGTCGTCGCTATCGTAGACTGCCCGCCGCATACCTTGGATGCGCTCAAATTCATCAGAATTCATGGTATGGGCTTCACCCAGCACGCGAAGTTCTTCTTTAATGACAGCAATGGCCAGTGGGGCTTTTTCGGAAATGACATGGGCCAATTTTAAGGTGAAATCTTCCAGTTCTTCAGGTTCAACCACATGATTGAGAATGCCCACTGACAGTGCACGCTGGGCGGTAATTGGGGCGGCGGTAAAAATCAGCTCTTTCACAATGTGAAAACCGGCATCACGAATCAGGTTATGAATACCGACTAAATTATAGGGAACCCCCAAATTTACCGGTGTCATTGAGAAGGTCGAATTACTGCAGGCGATGATAATATCTGAACTCATAATCATCTCGAATGCACCGCCCCAGACGCTACCTTCAACCATAGAAATGATGGGTTTCGGATACTTTTGAATGACACGCGTGATCTGGCGTAATGGGTCGTCATAGGACAGCGGATCCCGTCGGCCGGTGGGTAATTCGTGGATATCATGGCCGGCGGAGAACACTTTGGAACCTTCAGCCGCGCGCAAAATAATGCAGCGAATATCGGTGTTATTGAGGTCATGCAATGCCTGCATTAAATCATCCATAAATACTTTGCTTAAGGCATTGAGCTTGCGGGCATAATTGAACTCAATGATGCCAACCCGATTGGCAATCAACACTTTGACATACTCATAAGACATAATCATTTCCCTCTAATGGAAGATTTTTTGTGTAATGAAATCGGTGATGGTGCTAATTCCAGCCCGCGGTGAGATTTGGTTTTGATGCAGTAAGGTTGCAATGTGCTGATAGTGTTGATGTAAATCAGGGCGGGCAAACAGCGCCGCCAGCGCATTGGCCTCAATTTGTTGGCGAACCCAAGCCAAATTTTGCCGCTCGCGCAAGGCCGCCAATTGCCCACTGTTTGCCATAATCGGCCAGAAGGTTTGTACTGCTTGCCAAACGTCACGAATACCGCGTTTTTCAAGAGCACTACAGGTGAGAACTTGTGGCTGCCATAGCGGATATTTTCGTCGGATAATTTGCAGTGCGCTGTGGTACATATGGCGGGAAATTTCAACATTGACGTGATTCTCGCCATCATCTTTATTGATGATAACGAAGTCAGCCATTTCCATAATGCCTTTCTTGATGCCTTGCAAATCATCGCCAGCACCGGCAATTTGCAGCGATAGAAAGCAGTCCACCATGGCGGCAACTTCTGTCTCCGACTGACCAACACCGACAGTTTCTACAATAACGATGTCGTAGCCTGCCGCTTCGCACAGTAAAATCAGTTCTCGGGTGCTTTGGCTGATCCCGCCAAGATGACCTCTTGAGGGGACGGGCCGGACAAAAGCGTGCTCGGCACGAGACAAATTCAACATGCGCGTTTTGTCCCCTAAAATGCTGCCGCCACTGACTGGGCTGCTGGGGTCAACAGCAATTACCGCCACCTTATGTCCCTGCGACAATAACTCCTCACCCAGTGCCTCAAGAAAGGTACTTTTCCCTGCACCGGGTGTGCCAGTGACGCCTAATCGTTTGGCCTGTCCGGTATAGGGCATGATGCCATCCAGCATTTGGGCACTGAGCGCTCGATGCTGGGGGAGGCTGCTTTCCGCCAGTGTCATGGCCTGCGCCAGGGCAACGCGCTCACCTTGGCGCAAGCGGCAGATATAATCGTCCAGATTGTCGCGGCTAATCATGATGGCGACTGATGAGTTGTAAAACGTCACGCACGCTGGCGAGCATTGGGGTGCCCGGCCCATAAATGGCGGCAACGCCACGTTCACGCAAGAAAGCATAATCTTGTGGCGGAATAACACCGCCTGCGACCACACAAATATCCTGACGTTGGTAATGACGCAAAGCTTCAATCAATTCAGGAATCAATGTCTTGTGGCCTGCTGCTAATGAAGAAGCACCAATGACATGGACATCGTTCTCTACCGCCAGCCGGGCGATTTCATCCGGTGTCGAGAACATCGGGCTAAGGTCAACATCAAAACCAAGGTCAGAATAAGCGCTGGCAATCACCTTAGCGCCACGGTCGTGACCATCCTGCCCCATTTTGGCGATCAGAATTCGTGGGTGGCGGCCATTCTCGGCAAGGAAATGTTGGGTTTGAGCCAGTATCTGATCAAACTCTTGTGCATCTTTTTCACTCTGATGGTAACTGTGTGCAATCACCCCGGTAACACATTCGCTGGGGACCAGATAGCGATTAAACTCCACTTCCATGGCATCTGAAATTTCACCCAGAGTGGCACGCAGGCGAGCAGCCTGAACGGCGGCTTCCAACAGATTTTCATCATGCCCGGCGGCGTGGCGCAGATTAGCCAAGGCTTGCTGCACTGCCTCGTTATCACGTTCGGCACGAATGCGTTTTAATTGCGCAATTTGTTCATTGCGCACTTTAACGTTGTCAATTTCCAGTACTGGCGTTTCGCTTTCTTTCTCCAACTTGTATTTGTTGACGCCAACAATGACTCGCTTCCCTTGATCAATCAGCGACTGCGCACCGGCGGAGGCTTCTTCAATCATGCGTTTGGGCAGCCCGGCCTCAATGGCTTTTGCCATACCGCCAACATCATCAATCTGTTTGATAATGGTTCTGGCCTGTTTAACCATTTGATCTGTTAGTGACTCGACAAAATAGGAACCAGCCAGTGGGTCGATAGTGCGGCAAATTTCGGACTCTTCCTGAATAATGATTTGCGTATTACGAGCAATACGTGCTGAAAAGTCAGTGGGGAGACCGAGGGCTTCATCAAAGGCATTAGTATGTAAAGACTGCGTCCCGCCCAGGGTTGCGCCGAGTGCTTCGATAGTGGTGCGAATAATATTGTTGTAAGGGTCTTGCTCGGTCAGACTCCAGCCCGAAGTTTGGCAGTGAGTCCGCAGCGCTAATGATTTAGGGTCGGTAGCACCAAACTGGCTCACGGCCTCACTCCAGAGATAGCGAGCCGCGCGCAGCATGGCGATATTCATAAACAAGTCCATGCCAATGCCAAAGAAGAATGAGAGGCGAGGGGCAAAGTCATCGATATTTAAACCGGCACTCAGTGCCGCTTTGATGTACTCAATACCATCGGCAATAGTAAAGGCCACTTGCTGTACACAATTGGCCCCGGCTTCCCCCATGTGGTAGCCGCTGATGCTGATGGTGTTAAAACGCGGCATATTTTGGGAGCTCCAGGCGATGATGTCTGAAATGATACGCATGGAGGGTTTGGGCGGGTAAATATAGGTATTGCGGCACAGATACTCTTTCAGAATATCGTTCTGAATAGTGCCCGTGAGCAGGGCGGGAGCCACTCCTTGTTCTTCTGCTGCCACAATGTAAAACGCCATAATAGGCAGCACTGCACCATTCATCGTCATGGAGACAGACATTTTGTCCAGCGGGATTTGGTCGAACAGGACTTTCATATCTTCGACACTATCAATGGCGACGCCGGCTTTACCGACATCACCAGAAACTCTCGGGTTATCAGAGTCATAACCGCGGTGAGTCGCCAAATCAAATGCGACCGACAGGCCTTTTTGCCCGGCAGCCAGATTTCTGCGATAAAACGCATTTGATTCTTTTGCGGTTGAAAAACCGGCATATTGACGAATTGTCCAAGGCTGAGCGGCATACATGGTGGCACGCGGTCCTCGGACATAGGGAGCAATCCCAGGGAGCGAACCGGTTACCTCAAGTCCATCAAGATCTCTGGCGGTGTACAGTGGTTTTACTGCAATACCTTCCGAGGTTTTTGTCACTAAATCTTCGATACGCTTTCCGCGCCTGCTGAGTTCTTTATTAGCCAGGCTTTCCCACTCGCGAATATCCGCCATTTGTCTTACTCCCAATTTCTGGCAATAGAATTCCTATTGAGGAGAGTAAAAATTTCCTCAATGAAGGCTTTTGATTTTATTTAAGTAAGCGCTTTTTGACGGAAATTGTCGCGGGCAAAAAAGAACAGGGTTAACAGTCATTATTAGACGGCGGCAATACGTCTAATCTGTGGTTTTGTTCAAACTTTTTTAGACAAAGTTGATTTCATCGCTGAATATTCAGGCATAAAAAAGCACCCTGACTTGTTGGTTATCCAACTTTTGGGGTGCTGTTTACGATATTCTGATCAAAGCTTACTGTGGGTTAGCGAATTAGAACCGTTCTGGATGTAACAACTGTTCGACGGCTTTCTGTGCATTAAGCCAATGTTGCCCGCCAAATAAATTACTGCGGTTCAATAAATAATAAAGTTGATAAATGGGCTGGCGTTCAATAAACCCAGCAGGCAGCGGCCAGACACTCTGGTAGCCATCATAGATCTGCGCGGGTAATGCAGGGTAGAGCGGTAACATGGAAAGATCACATTCTCGGTCACCCCAATAACAGGCGGGATCAAAAATAACCGGCCCATTAGTACTGGCGGCACAGTTAGCAGGCCATAAATCGCCATGTAATAAAGAAGGTTGTGGCTGGTGGCTTTGTAACCGCTCTTGAACGAGGTGGGTGATATGGTCGATATCACCAAACGACATTCCTTTTTCAGCCGCCAATTGTAATTGCCAACCAATACGCTGTTCAGCAAAAAATTGTGCCCAGCGACGTTGCCAACTATTAGGTTGCGGCGTGGTGGCTAAATCATTATCAAAATCTAGCCCAAATTGCAGTTGCTCACTCCATTGATGTAAATGCGCTAATTGTTGCCCGAGGCAATAGGCATTATGGGCATCGAGTGGTTTGAGTGGAATATATTCAAGTAGCAGGAAACTATAATCACGGTCGCTACCGACACCATAAACTTCAGGTACCTGCACGGTTTTGCTGCGAGCTAATAAAGAGAGTTGGTCTGCCTCGGCAGTAAATATGGGCAGCATCTCACGAGTATCACATTTGACAAAAACCTCAGTTTCACCATAACTGAGACGCCAAGCTTCGTGAATATCGCCGCCAGGTAATTCGGTTCTTTCCCGAATTTCTGCGGGGCCAAGATATTCACCTAACAGACGATTCACTGCTTGCCACATGATTCACCCCCTATTAGCTACCTACCTGCAAATCTAGTTTCGTGGGTATAGATCATTAGGTTAGCGTCTTTATCCTGTAAATAACAAGAGCTGATGCACTGAGATACCCGTACGGGATCAAGTAAAAGACAGATTCTGCGCTTAATTCGCGACATATTTTCGATAACGTCAATGAGTTATGGCTACAGAAATAACACAGCGAAAAATATGCTAAGCAATATCTAGAGTAATAAATAAGCCGTAAAGTTTGAATGCTGTATGGCCTATATTTAATTGTAGCGAGTCTAATGACTCAATTGATTATAGCAGGTTACTCTTTGCGCTGTTTTCAGCGCCTTCATCTGATGTTTTAGTGGCTATTGTGCGGCCTTTCAGCGGTTTTATATGGTTATAAATCAGTGCGACGACAAAGAATAGAGCCTGAATAATCACAATACAGGGACCAGTGGCACCATCAATATGGAAGCTGATCAATGTCCCTAATACGCACGCACTGACAGAGACCAGTGTGGCTACCACCAACATTTGATCAAAACTGCGACAAACCAGAAAGGCGATAATACCGGGCGCTATCAACATGGCGATGACTAAAATAACCCCAACCGCCTGCAATGAAGCCACGATAGTCAATGCTAACAGGCAAAGTAAACCATAGTGCAATAACTTAACCGGCAAGCCAATTACACGGGCGTGGTTTGGGTCAAAGCAATACAGCATGAAATCTTTACGTTTTAACAGCACCACCAACAGAGTGAACCCGGCTATCCATAAAGTTTGTTTGAGCTCAGCCAGTGAAATACCCAGCATATTGCCGAACAGAATATGACTAAGATGCTGATCAGTATCCATACGGGAAAACAGCACCAGCCCGAATGCGAACATACCGGAGAACACAATTCCCATAACCGTATCTTCTTTGACTCTACTGTTTTCCTTCAAATAACCGGTCGCGACGGCACAAAAAATCCCTGAGACAAAAGCCCCAATAACCAGTGGGATGCCGAGCCAAAAAGCCAATACGATACCGGGTAATACAGCGTGAGAGATAGCATCTCCCATCAGTGACCAGCCTTTTAGCACCAGATAGCAAGATAATATTGCGCATACCACGCCGGTTACGATAGCGGCAACTATCGCCCGTTGCATAAAGGGATAGGCGAAAGGTTCACTGACCAGACTGAACAATGTATTCATACATTATCCTCCGGACGCGCCGTGGCAGGATGACGGCGCTTCTGGCGAGTTTGATAACGAGTTGCCAGTAAGCCGTGTTTAGGGGCAAAGAAAAAGGCTAACAAGAAAACCAGTGTTTGCAATGTCACAATCACGCCACCCGTGGCGCCATCAAGATAGAAACTGAGATAGGCACCAAAAGCACTGGTGAAAGCGCCGATGGCGATAGCTATCACTAATAAACGGCCGAAACGGTCAGTGAGTAAATAGGCGGTCGCACCCGGCGTCACCACCATGGCAATGACCAGAATTGCGCCAACGGTCTGTAAGGCCGCCACCGTGCAGGCACTTAACAAGGTGAAAAATAGAATTTTTAGCCGCAATGGCGATAATCCTATCGACATGGCATGGCTTTCATCAAAAAACACCGCCAGCAAGTCTTTCCAAATCAGACAGAGAATCACAAAGGAAACCAAAATAATAATTTCCACCTGCAACACATCTTCATCGGCTATCCCCAAAATATTACCGAAAATAATCGACTGCACATTTACTGACGTTGGATTGAGGGAAACAATTAATAGCCCGACGGCAAAAAAGGTAGAGAAAATAAAGCCGATGATGGCATCTTCACGCAGGCGGGTGATGTGGCGTACTAGTGTCATGGCCAATGCTGCCAGCATGCCGGTAAAGAATGCTCCTGCAGCATAAGGTAGCCCAAGGGCGTAAGCGCCGGCAACACCGGGAACGACTGAATGCGAAAGTGCATCGCCCATCAACGACCAGCCCTTCAGCATCAAATAAGCCGATAGGAACGCACACACAGCGCCGACAATCGCACTGACCCAAATGGCCTTGACCATGTAATTGTAATTAAAGGGTTGCAGTAAAATTTCCAGCATCAGGGATTTTTCTCCTTCGACTGGCTTTGTGCCGGCGGATCATTTTTAGTATGACCATAAAATACCGCAGGGCGCTCATCATCGGTGATGACCGTTACGGTACGCGGGTCGTTATCATCATGCAATGTATTGCCAGACAAGTTGATATGGCGCAGCACACCACCAAAGGTCATTTCAAGGTTCTTTTGGGTGAAGGTAGTTTCGGTTGGGCCTGCCGCCAACACCGTTTGATTAATTAGAATAACGTGATCACAAAACTCTGGCACACTGCCGAGGTTATGTGTTGAAACTAAAATCAGATGACCTTCATCGCGTAGCGCGCGCAACAGATCAATAATGGCATTTTCTGTTTTGACATCAACACCGGTAAACGGCTCATCCAGCAATAAAACCGAGCCTTGCTGGGCGAGCGCCCGCGCCAAAAACACTCGTTTTTTCTGCCCACCGGACAGTTCGCCTATCTGACGTGATCGTAATGCCGTTAAACCCACTCGCTCGATAGCTTTATCCACAATAGCTTTATCTTCACGGCTCGGAATACGCAGAAAATTCATTTTACCGTAACGGCCCATCATCACGACGTCTTCCACTAATACCGGGAAGTTCCAGTCCACATCTTCTGTTTGCGGCACGTAAGCGATAGTGTTTTGCTTCAGGGCATGGCTAATCGGTTTATTGCTTAACTCGACTTTGCCTACGCTGGGCTTGACTAAGCCCATAATGCTTTTGAACAGGGTCGATTTACCACTGCCATTGACACCGACTAGTGCGCAGATAGTCCCGCCAGTGAGTGAAAAACTGGCGTCATAAATAGCCGTATGCCCATTGTTGTAGGTGACAGTGACATTATCCACGATCAACTCTGGGCGGACAAAAACAGCAAGACTCATTGACCAAATCCTTTCGCGATAGTTTGCACTGTGGTGTTAATTAGGTCGATATAGGTAGGAACGGGTCCTTTCTCATTCGACAACGAATCAACATATAACACCCCACCGTATTGCGCACCGGTTTCTTTACTCACTTGTTTGGCCGGCTTATCAGAAATAGTGCTTTCACTAAATATCACCGGAATTTTATTCGCCCGCATAGTATCAATGACGTGCCGTACTTGTTGCGGAGAACCTTGTTCTTCGGCGTTGATTGGCCATAAATACACTTCTTTAAAACCATAATCTTTCGCCAGGTAACTGAATGCTCCTTCACTGGTCACCAACCAGCGCTGTTCTTCTGGAATACGGGATAAACGCTCACGTAATGGGGCATCCAAGGCGGCAATTTTTTCCGCATAAGTTTTGGCATTGCGGTTATAGGTTTCAGCATGAGCAGGATCATGTTCAACCAGTGCTTTGCGAATATTTTCAATATATATCAATGCATTTGATGGCGACATCCAGGCATGGGGATTAGGAATACCTTTATAAGGCCCTTCACGAATAGGCAATGGCGTAATGCCATCGGTGACGACGGCCGAAGGGACATCTTTAATATTTTCGAAGAATCGTTCAAACCAACGTTCCAGATTCATACCGTTCCAGAGTATCAAATCCGCAGATTGCGCTTTAACAATATCCCGCGGGGTAGGTTGATAGTCATGAATTTCAGCCCCTGGCTTGGTTATTGACTCAACGATGGCGGCATCACCGGCGACATTCTGTGCAATATCCTGAATAATTGTGAATGTCGTCACAATTTTGAATTTTTTATTGTGATCGCTGGGCTTATTTTCTGCCAACACCGAGGTGCTAATCAGTGATGCAATTGTCACGAGCATAAACAGGGTTACGGCGTGTAAAAAACGAGGTGTTAAGTGGCTAATGGGGTGCAGGTAGGGTATTTTTTGCTTAGTAAACATGGCGATGTTCCCTTTCTTTAAATGAAAATGATTATCAATATCATTAGCGATAATGTCAAGACCTGCCATACAATAAACTAAAACTTACCGATAGTTACCGAATATAGCCTGATCATTATCTTGATAATGGTCAAACTAGCCCAAAAAATCTATTTGGACGAGGTGACAACTTGTATATGCTACAAAACGGCTTATTAGCACGGGGAATACTGTGAATCCAAAAGTCGGTTGCCTAATGGCAATTTTATTGCTGGCGGGGTGTGCCAAACAAACCCCTCCACCGCAATCTAATAACGGGTGGCTGAAGAACGCGCCACAAGGTGGTTTCCTTAATGCACCGAAAAGCAGCGCCGGTTCAAGTACAGTTGCGTATAGCGATGTAATTAAACAAGCAGCCAGCCATTATGGTGTTGATGAAACTTTAATTAAAGCCATTATCCAAGTGGAGTCGGGTTATAATCCTGATGTGGTGAGCACCTCAAATGCAGTGGGTTTGATGCAAATTAAAGCTTCTACTGCAGGTCGTGATGCGTACCGAATGAAAGGGCGCAATGGTCAACCGAGTTCTGGTGAATTAAAAGATCCGGTGAAGAATATTGATATTGGGACGGCTTATATCAATATTTTGCAAAACCAGCAGTTAGCGGGAATTAGTGATCCGCAGACATTGCGTTATGCAACTATCGTTTCTTATGCCAACGGGGCGGGTGCGATGCTGCGGACTTTCTCATCAGATAAACGTCTGGCAGTGAATAAAATTAATAGTCTTAGCCCGAACGAATTTTATCAGCATATACAGAAGAAACATCCGGCCGCACAAGCGCCACGTTATTTGTGGAAAGTGGATACTGCTTACCGGGCGATGTCAGAGTAATATTAAAACGCTAACCGATGTAGTCGATAGATGCTGTAACTTGGTATTAATAAGTATCAACATCGGCTAGCGTTTCTCTCTTAACTCGCGTTATTTGTTATGCAATGGCGGAGGGGTAGTTTGCGATAATATCCAGAATGCCATTAATAATAAACTGCACGCCCATACACACTAGTAAAAAACCCATCAGACGTGAAATTGCTTCAATACCACTTTTACCGACCCAGCGCATAATGGCGCCAGAGCTGAGTAGCGATCCCCATAAAATTAGCGACACACTCAGGAAGATCAGTACCGGTGCAACCGTTACAACCCACGGACTGAACAGGGTATCGCCTTTTATTGACGCAGCGGAACTGATAATCATGGCAATAGTTCCCGGCCCCGCAGTACTAGGCATAGCTAATGGCACAAAAGCAATATTGATAGATTTACGCTTTTTTAAATCCTGCGATTTTGCTTCAAGCTGTGTGTCTTCCGCCGATTGTTGAGGAAAAAGCATCCGAAAGCCGATAAATGCGACAATCAACCCGCCCGCAATACGCAAACCTGGTATCGAAATACCAAAAGTATTCATGACGACTTGCCCAGCATAATAAGCAATAGTCATGATAAAGAAGACGTAGATTGATGCCATCTTTGACTGCTGATTGCGCTCTTCGCTGGTCATATTACCGGATAACCCGAGCAATAAGGCCACTGTCGTCAATGGGTTTGCCAAAGGCAGTAGCAATACTAAGCCTAAACCTATGGCTTTAAATAATTCAAGAATACTCTGCATCAATCTTGCTCCGAAAATAACATCAAACGTACCCGATAAAAGAAAAACATCTCAGGCAATTAATCGTATAGCGCGTAAATATACCCATATACGAAATTATCACTTTGCTACTCTACGCGATACGTTGGGCAAAAGGCCACACCCAAAGCCATTGGTGTTACAACAGGGTAGTGAACCAACCTATCCCAATGCATTCACTAAGGTTGGTGATTTGAGTGAGTTAGAACAGGGGTAACGATAAGGGATTGGGGGATATGTGATGCAGATCAAATCCCTGGCGAGCAACAGTTGGTTCAATACTGCAGATCCAGAATAATCATAGCAGCATCAATTTCAGCAAGGAATAGGGTTTTGTGTATTTGTGATATCAGCGTTGAAGATGAATATATTCGCCAGCCCTTATCGGCTTCAGCGGCATGGGTGTTAGATACACAAGCTGCGCGTACGCGTGGGCGTTTGCGTTTTTTAAAACCGAAACGCGAAGCTCGCCCGCGCTGGCGCTTAGCACCACTCAAAGATACCTACGAAATTCGCTTTTATCCGAATCGTTTACCCGAGCTTTGGTTTTTTAGTGCGGAAAACGCATCACGAAAGCGGCTCTGAATGATGTTCCATAACCGGGTATTCTCGCAGTTTTGTTTGACAGTAGAGTAAAGTGAATTTATTGAAACCACTTGGTTCTATTTTAAATAAATCGTCTTTTTATTCGCTATAGCGCTACTTTAACTGGGAGCCCAGCATGGCATTCTCTGATAATGAACGTAATATGTTGCTGGCTGTAAAAGGGGTAGGGCCAACGGTTATTACGCGGCTGGAGCAGCTCGGTTTTACTACTTTGGCTCAACTGAGTCAGGCCGATATGAATGAGATTGTTAGCAGCGCTGCAGCTATGGTGGGGTCAACATGTTGGAAAAACAGCCCGCAAGCGCGCTCGGCAATTCAGGCTGCAATAGATTTGGCTAAAAAACACCCACTTGGGTAAATATGTTTCAGCCATGATCATCTTCCTTAATTTCTCGTTTTTAAATCTTTGTTTTATCTCGTGCTACTTATTTCTTCTCTTGCGGTTTAGTGGAGTAGGGCATCAGTAGCTCATCTAATACCTGCATTCTTTCCTCTATTGGAATATACAGCCAGCGCGTAAACCATGATGTTTCTTCCGTGCATTGTTGATGCGTTTGGCGAAAGTAAACTTCGAGACCTGACAGAACCTCGGTGATTCTTTTCATCATATATCTCCCCTTGTTGACTAGTGAGTAAATCATAGGCAACAAAATGCGGAAGAAAAACGGATGGAATCTATTTTATTGTTCAGTATTTATCAGTGCTTGGTTGATATGAGTAGGTAAAAATATTTGTGGGGGGGAAAGTGAGGTGTAAGGTGCCGCGTATTGTACAGGGAATGACCAAATAAAACGCCCCGACTGCGTAAACAATCGGGGCGGCGTTCCAGTAACCATTGCTACACGGAAACGGAAATTGATTATGGGCACTTCCTGTAGAAATAGCAATACACCCAGTACTACTCAAAAGCAATAGATCATAATGTAAATCATTGTTGGTGATGATAAACACCTTTACACAACTGACACCAACAATATGTATGATAAAATCCATGTCATCTTGTCTGCAAAAATTGCCTTGGCGATTCAGTTGTTTGTGTTTAGCTATTATTGGTGAATTGCTAATTCTAAAACAAATACATTTTAACCCTTCAGAACGCGTTTTAGCGATTGGGAGCATGCTATGGTCGGCCCGTTTATTAACAGTGCTGGGATAATCCTCGGCGGTATTGTCGGTGTATTACTCGCTCGACATGTTCCCAAACGGTTGCAAGAGGGATTACCGGCCACATTTGCCTTGGCCTCAATTTGCATTGGTATTGTGATGGTGGTGAAAGTTCATTTTATGCCTGCAGTGATTTTGGCATTAATTATTGGAACAGCGGTGGGGGAGTTATTATCACTTGAGCAAGGCGTAAAATGGGGAGCAAATAAAACTCGCGGTTTGCTGGAGCGAGTTATCCCATCACGTAGTACCTTGCCACCGCAAGAGTTTGCCCAGAGCTTTACTGCCATGATTGTGTTGTTTTGCGCAAGTGGCTTGGGTGTTGTCGGTTCTTTGACAGAAGGTATTACTGGTGATTTTCAGCTGTTATTTGTTAAAGCGCTGATGGATTTTTTCACCGCGTTAATATTTTCTATTTCGCTGGGTATTGCGCTGGTGGCAATTGCTATTCCGCAATTACTCATTCAAATCGCATTGGTTTTACTGGCAAAGCTCATTATGCCCTTTATGGATGACATCGCCTTTGCCGATTTTTCTGCCTGCGGTGGGATTATTATGATCGCAGTGGGTTTACGGATTGCTCAGATTAAGATATTTGCTGTAGTGAATTTTCTGCCGGCCTTACTTTTCGTCGTGCCAATATCTTACTTATGGCGTTATTTAATGGCATGAGAATTTTAGGGAGTGATATTGCCAGTTTCTGAAACGGTGAACTTCGTTGCAAATACCTGTCATCGAAGTAACCGTTTCAGTGTGGTGTAATGATATGTTTTTATTTGATTATTTTTTATTTAACCAATTTTCCGGCACAAAAACTTACCTTTAATCACGCCATCAAAAAAACGACCTTTTGAAACCACAGACATAAAATTCTGGTGAACACGCTCAGGGACGCCAAGATATTGATAAATCCCTTGTTCACGGAATTGTATCTCCAGCATGCGATTTTCAGGATCATAACCAATCGACAAAATTCTGGAGGATGTAACAGGTTGTCGCTGCAATAGTTGACCCTCAGTTATACGGTGTTGATATTATGGTGATCATAAAGCATTTTAAGCATGATAACTTTGTCGGCGATCATTATCACTGTTTAGTGAAAATATCGCTGATGTATTTTCACGAGGCACTTCATTTTGATGTCAGGTGCTGGATAAATCACAGTGGCGGATAACCGTGATAGTGTTTGTCATTATATTGAGTAGTGATAATATGAATTCCCTTTGCGACATGATCTCTGTCACAAAGTAGATTGTGTACACAGTTGCGGACCAATATAACAAACGTGGGTTAAATTGATGTCGCAACTTTTTGAAATTAAACAATAATTACGTCTTGCATGTGATCTGTCGTGTGGGTCACCACTGTAGATAAGGAATTAGAATGCCTGTTATTACCCTTCCTGACGGCAGTCAGCGTCAATATGATCACGCCGTTTCTGTGCTTGATGTTGCTTTAGACATCGGTCCCGGCCTGGCAAAAGCCTGTATTGCTGGCCGTGTAAATGGCGAACTGGTGGATGCCAGTGACCTGATCGAATCTGACGCGCAACTGGCCATTATTACTACCAAAGATGCTGAAGGTTTGGAAATTCTCCGCCACTCGTGTGCCCACTTATTGGGGCATGCTATTAAGCAACTTTGGCCTGATACTAAAATGGCTATCGGCCCGGTTATCGACAACGGTTTCTATTACGATGTAGATATCGACCGCACTCTGACGCAGGAAGATTTGGATCTGCTGGAAAAGCGGATGCACGAGCTTGCCGATAAAGATTACGATGTCATCAAGAAAAAAGTGAGCTGGCAAGAAGCTCGCGATACTTTTGCTGCGCGTGGTGAAGATTATAAAGTGGCTATCTTGGATGAGAATATCAGCCGCGATGATCGCCCTGGTTTGTATCACCATGAAGAATACGTTGATATGTGCCGTGGTCCACATGTGCCCAATATGCGTTTCTGCCATCATTTTAAATTGCAGAAAACATCTGGTGCCTACTGGCGTGGCGACAGCAAGAATAAAATGCTGCAACGTATTTACGGCACGGCTTGGGGTGATAAAAAGCAACTAAATGCTTATCTGCAACGTCTGGAAGAAGCGGCCAAACGCGACCATCGCAAGATTGGTAAGCAATTGGACCTTTACCACATGCAGGAAGAAGCGCCTGGAATGGTGTTTTGGCATAACGACGGCTGGACTATCTTCCGTGAACTGGAAACTTTTGTGCGTACCAAGCTCAAAGAGTACCAATATCAGGAAGTAAAAGGGCCGTTTATGATGGACCGTGTATTGTGGGAAAAAACCGGACATTGGGAGAACTATGCTGAGCATATGTTCACTACATCGTCGGAAAACCGCGAGTACTGCATCAAGCCAATGAACTGCCCAGGACATGTGCAGATTTTCAACCAAGGGTTGAAGTCATACCGTGATCTGCCATTGCGTATGGCTGAATTTGGTAGCTGCCATCGTAATGAGCCATCAGGCGCGCTACACGGCTTAATGCGCGTCCGTGGTTTTACCCAGGATGATGCTCACGTCTTTTGTACTGAAGAGCAGGTTCGCGATGAAGTGAACAGCTGCATTAAGATGGTGTACGACATGTACAGCACCTTTGGCTTCGAAAAGATTGTGGTCAAGCTGTCTACTCGTCCTGAAAAACGTATTGGTAGTGACGATTTATGGACCCGTGCTGAAGACGATTTAGCGGCTGCGCTGACTGAAAATGGTATTCCATTTGATTATCAGCCGGGTGAAGGTGCCTTCTATGGCCCGAAAATTGAATTTACCTTGCATGATTGTTTGGATCGTGCGTGGCAGTGTGGTACCGTACAGCTCGATTTCTCATTACCGGGCCGCTTAAGTGCGTCTTACATCGGCGAAAATAACGATCGTCAGGTGCCAGTAATGATTCACCGGGCTATTTTAGGGTCAATGGAGCGCTTCATCGGTATTTTAACCGAAGAATATGCAGGCTTCTTCCCAACTTGGTTAGCTCCGGTACAAGTCGTGGTGATGAATATCACCGATAGCCAGTCTGATTATGTCCAACAAGTGACCAAAAAACTGCAAGATGCAGGGATTAGGGCAAAAGCGGACTTGAGAAATGAGAAGATTGGCTTTAAAATTCGTGAACATACGTTGCGTCGGGTTCCATATATGTTGGTCTGTGGCGATAAAGAGGTCGAATCAGGCAAGATTGCCGTTCGTACCCGCCGTGGTAAAGACTTAGGAAGCTTGGACGTCAACGTGGTCGTAGACCAGCTGCTAACAGAAATTCGCAGCCGTAGTCTTCATCAACTGGAGGAATAAAGTATTAAAGGCGGAAAACGAGTTCAACCGGCGCGTCCTAATCGCATCAACAAAGAGATTCGCGCCACAGAAGTTCGCTTAACAGGCGTCGATGGTGAGCAGATTGGCATTGTCAGTCTGAATGAAGCTCTTGAAAAAGCTGAGGAAGCTGGTGTTGATTTAGTAGAAATCAGTCCGAATGCCGAGCCGCCGGTTTGCCGTATTATGGATTACGGCAAATTCCTCTATGAGAAGAGCAAGTCGACAAAAGAACAGAAGAAGAAGCAAAAAGTCATTCAGGTCAAGGAAATCAAATTCCGTCCTGGTACCGATGATGGCGACTATCAGGTCAAACTACGCAACCTGATTCGCTTTCTGGAAGATGGCGATAAAGCCAAAATCACCCTGCGTTTCCGTGGGCGTGAAATGGCGCACCAACAGATCGGCATGGAAGTTCTTAACCGTGTCAAAAAAGATCTGACTGAGGATTCTGATCTGGCCGTTGTGGAGTCTTTCCCGACTCGTATCGAAGGTCGTCAGATGATCATGGTGCTCGCACCTAAGAAGAGACAGTAAGGCATACAAGTAGCAGGCTTCTCTGCGTTTACGCAGCAAGGAGTCTGTTCGCCTAGCTAGCTCGTTGTAATTAACAATGCGAAGTGGATATATTCAATGCCAAAAATTAAGACAGTACGCGGCGCCGCTAAGCGCTTCAAAAAGACCGCTAATGGTGGTTTTAAGCGTAAGCATGCTAACCTGCGTCATATTTTGACCAAAAAAGCTACTAAGCGTAAACGTCATTTACGTCCAAAAGGCCTGGTATCTAAGAACGATCTGGGTCTGGTCGTGGCATGTCTGCCGTACGCATAAGTAATTTTGGTTTGAATTAAGACGATAGGAGAAGTAAATGGCTCGCGTAAAACGTGGTGTGGTAGCACGTGCACGTCACAAAAAAATCTTAAAGCAGGCGAAAGGTTACTACGGTGCCCGTTCGCGCGTTTATCGTGTTGCTTTCCAGGCAGTAATCAAGGCAGGCCAATACGCCTACCGTGACCGCCGTCAACGGAAGCGTCAGTTCCGCCAATTGTGGATTGCACGTATCAACGCAGCTGCTCGTCAGAATGGTCTGTCTTACAGCCGTTTCATCAATGGTCTGAAAAAGGCTTCTGTTGAAATTGACCGTAAGATCCTGGCTGACATCGCAGTATTCGATAAAGTGGCATTCTCTGCACTGGTCGAAAAAGCGAAAGTAGCTCTGGCGTAAGTCAGAATTGAAGAGGGAGCTTGTCTCCCTCTTTTAATCTTTATCTTCTTGGAAAGAAGGTCGCTGTTATGATGCATGCCGTTACTTTTCGCTTCTTTTTTTACTTTAGCGCCTGATTTCAGGAGGCTTGCGCGTAAGAATAGAAACGAAAAATAGCGCCTAAGCCTCCCATCGTGGAGGCTTTTTTGTTTGTATTTCAGGGGCCTACTCGAGCCTTTGAGCTGGAACTACTTGCGGTGTTTTGCTTAAGCCAGCATTTTTAGGTAAACCGGTAGATTCTTATAAGAGTGTTGAGTATTAGATTTTTAGCTATTGAGCTTGTGTCAGCGGCTTTAAATGGCTGCATTTCTATATAGTTAACAAATTATATAACATTAATTTATATACCCAAAGGATGCGGAGTTGCAGCTAACAAGCTTGTGGCTTCAAGTTCTAAGGGGATAACTACAAGCGGGCCATACCGGCCAGAGGAAGAGGAAACAATGCCACATCTCGCAGAGCTGGTTGCCAAAGCTAAAGCAGCCATAGAAGATGCCCAGGATGTTGCCGCGTTGGATTTGGTACGCGTCGAATATTTAGGCAAAAAAGGCCACTTGACCCTTCAAATGACATCGTTACGTGAGCTGCCAGCTGAAGAGCGACCAGCAGCAGGCGCCGTCATTAATCAGGCTAAACAAGAAGTACAAGAAGCACTTAATGCTCGCAAAGATAAGCTGGAATCAGCCGTTCTGAATGCTAGATTATCAGCTGAAACTATTGATGTCTCTTTACCAGGGCGTCGTATGGAAAACGGCGGGTTACACCCGGTAACCCGCACTATCGATCGTATCGAAACCTTCTTTGGTGAATTGGGCTTTTCTGTTGAGTCCGGCCCAGAAATCGAAGATGACTATCATAACTTCGATGCATTAAATATCCCGGCTCATCACCCAGCTCGCGCAGACCACGATACTTTCTGGTTTGATGCTACCCGATTACTGCGTACGCAGACCTCTGGTGTACAGATTCGTACCATGCAAGGCCAACAGCCGCCGATTCGTATTATCGTGCCGGGCCGTGTTTATCGTAATGATTATGACCAAACACACACACCGATGTTCCATCAAATGGAAGGGCTGATTGTTGACCGTGATATCAGCTTTACTAATTTGAAAGGCACTTTGCACGACTTCTTGCGTAACTTCTTTGAGGAAGATCTGCAAATTCGCTTCCGCCCGTCTTATTTCCCGTTTACGGAACCCTCCGCTGAAGTGGATGTAATGGGTAAAAATGGCAAGTGGCTTGAAGTGCTAGGTTGCGGCATGGTGCATCCAAATGTATTGCGAAACGTTGGTATCGACCCTGAAGTTTATTCAGGTTTTGCATTCGGTATGGGGATGGAGCGCTTAACGATGTTGCGTTACGGTGTCACCGATCTGCGTGCATTCTTTGAAAATGATCTGCGTTTCCTCAAACAGTTTAAGTAAGGCGGGAATATCTCATGAAATTCAGTGAACTTTGGTTACGCGAATGGGTAAACCCAGCCATTAGCAGTGATGATTTAGCCCATAAAATTACTATGGCCGGTTTAGAGGTTGATGGCATAGACCCAGTAGCCGGCGAATTTAATGGTGTAGTTGTCGGCCACGTTGTTGAATGCGGCCAACATCCAAATGCCGATAAATTGCGCGTCACCAAAATTGATGTAGGCGGTGACCGTTTATTGGACATCGTTTGTGGTGCGCCTAACTGTCGCCAAGGCTTGAAAGTGGCTGTTGCCACTGTGGGTGCTGTGTTGCCGGGCGATTTCAAAATTAAAGCGGCAAAACTGCGCGGCGAGCCATCCGAGGGCATGCTGTGCTCTTTCTCTGAACTGGCTATTTCAGAAGATCACGATGGTATTATTGAGCTCCCAGCTGATGCGCCGATTGGTGTTGACCTGCGTGAATATCTGCACCTGGACGATAAAACCATCGAAATCAGTGTTACACCAAACCGTGCTGATTGTTTGGGTATTATCGGTGTAGCGCGTGATGTGGCGGTGGTAAACCAACTGCCATTGACCGAACCGGATATGAGCCCGGTTGCAGCCTCTATAAGTGACACTTTCCCTATCCGTGTAGATGCTCCACAAGCTTGTCCACGCTATCTGGGCCGTGTAGTTAAAGGGATTAATGTCACAGCGGCGACACCACTGTGGATGCGTGAGAAACTGCGCCGCTGCGGGATTCGTTCGATTGATCCGGTTGTCGACGTCACCAACTTCGTTTTGCTGGAATTAGGTCAACCGATGCATGCGTTTGACCTTGACCGTATTGATGGCGGGATTATTGTCCGCCTGGCGGCAGAGGGTGAAGAGCTCACGCTATTGGATGGTACTAAAGCTAAACTGAATGCCGATACTCTGGTTATTGCTGATCAGCAGAAGCCTTTGGCGATGGCCGGTATCTTCGGTGGTGAACATTCTGGTGTTAATGAAGAAACTCGCAATGTATTGCTGGAATCGGCATTTTTTAACCCACTTTCAATTACTGGGCGCGCGCGTCGACATGGCCTGCATACCGATGCTTCTCATCGCTATGAGCGTGGTGTGGATCCTGCGTTGCAACATAAAGCCATTGAACGTGCAACACGTTTGTTGATTGATATTTGTGGCGGTGAAGCGGGCCCGGTTATTGATGTGACAGCAACGGCTGAATTGCCAAAATGCGCCACTATTACTTTGCGTCGTGAAAAACTGGACCGCCTGATTGGTCACCATGTGCCGTCAGAGCAAGTCAGTGACATCCTGCGCCGTCTTGGTTGCCAGGTAACCGAACTGGGTTCTGACTGGCAGGCAGTAGCGCCAAGCTGGCGTTTCGATATGGAAATCGAAGAAGATCTGGTGGAAGAAGTTGCCCGCATCTATGGTTATAACAATATCCCGGATGTGCCTATCAAAGCTGATCTGGTGATGACGAAACATCGTGAAGCTGACTTACCACTTAAACGAGTGAAGACAGCTTTAGTCGATCGTGGCTATCAAGAAGCAATTACTTACAGTTTTGTTGACCCTAAAGTGCAGGCGTTACTGCACCCGCAACAAGACGCCTTAATCTTGCCAAGCCCGATCTCTGTTGATATGTCTGCAATGCGGTTGTCATTGTTGACAGGTTTACTGTCGGCGGTAGTGTATAACCAGAATCGTCAGCAATCTCGCTTGCGTTTATTTGAAAGTGGCTTACGCTTTGTACCTGATAGTAAAGCAGATCTTGGCGTTAGACAGGATCTCATGCTAGCCGGTGTGATTGCAGGGCATCGTTACGATGAACATTGGGATCTGGCGCGCCAACCGATCGACTTCTATGATTTGAAAGGTGATTTGGAAGCAATTCTGGAACTTACCGGCAAATTATCTGATGTTCAATTCCGTGCCGAAGCTCATCCGGCACTGCATCCTGGACAAAGTGCTGCAATTTATTTATCAGGGGAACACATTGGTTTCATTGGTGTAGTTCATCCTGAACTGGAACGTAAGCTTGATTTAAATGGTCGTACTGTGGTGTTTGAAGTGCAGTGGAACAAGCTTGCAGACCGCGCCGTGCCTCAGGCCAGCGAGATTTCGCGCTTCCCGGCAAACCGTCGTGATATTGCCGTTGTAGTGGCTGAAAACGTTCCCGCAGAAGATATTTTGGCGGAGTGTAAGAAAGTTGGCGCAAATCAGGTAGTTGGCGTAAACTTGTTTGATGTGTACCGTGGCAAGGGCGTAGCAGAAGGTTATAAGAGTCTGGCTATTAGTCTGGTGTTGCAGGATACCGCCCGTACACTGGAAGAAGAGGAGATCGCCGCTACTGTCGCAAGATGTGTAGAGGCGTTAAAACAGCGATTCCAAGCATCCTTGAGGGATTGAACCTATGGCGCTTACTAAAGCTGAAATGTCAGAACATCTATTTGAAAAGCTAGGGCTTAGCAAACGAGATGCCAAAGATCTGGTTGAGTTATTCTTTGAAGAGGTACGTCGTGCTCTTGAGAATGGCGAACAGGTCAAACTGTCTGGCTTTGGCAATTTTGATCTGCGAGACAAGAACCAACGTCCGGGCCGTAATCCGAAGACGGGTGAGGACATTCCTATTACGGCGCGCCGTGTGGTGACTTTCCGTCCAGGACAAAAGCTAAAAAGCCGGGTAGAGAGTGCCACTCCAAAAGAGTGAGTATTTTCAGAACAAAAGGCCGCGCAAGCGGCCTTTTTCTTTTTGGCCTTACTCCCTAGAAAGTTGAGGTCGTTATTGTTACTGGATCGGATTCTGTCTATCAGCAAACATTCGAGGTTCGGTTCAAGGTTCGAGAGAGTGCTATCTGAACACTGGCCTGATGCGCTTTGGCTATTTTCATAGAGGACTAGGGAGAGGATATATTATGGGTAAGTCACTGAGTGACGAACTAAATAAGGACTAATCTTAATTTTTAATAAAACAGGCAATCAACAATTATGAGAGATACATTATAAATAAACATGATGAAAGTGCCCATTATAATAAATTATTGATGCTAAAAGAGATAAGTTAACTTTTTATTGAAAATGATTTAATACGCTTTGGGTACATTTAGCCTGAAATAACTCGTTATTATAATGCATACTTGATCCCCCTCAATGACCAATACCGCCATGCTCGCGACCCGGTGGCGGGAAGATACAGCAAGCGGAAAGCACCGAGCTCAATAAAAGTACGGTTAGCATTAATGTCATTCGTCGCGTCATATCTGCCTCATCGTTCAATTATGTGGAAGTATAACCATTATTATTGTAATTCAATATGGATATAGCCACTGTCAACTCAGTGTTAAGAGGTGTTAGGAACAGTATTAAATAATAATATTAAGCATGAAATGATTGTATGGATATCGTCAGCGTTATGAAATGAAATAGAAAATGCGAAGTTATCTCATAGAAGAGGATTATTTTCGCTGATATAAATTTATTAACTGTTAATAATATATTCGGATTTATATGAAAAAATATCTCTTGCTACTGAGTGTTCTGTCATTAATGCCGCTGGTCGTGCAGGCAGATGTGTCACTTGATATCAATATACCCGGCATCAGCTTGCATTTAGGCGATCAAGATAACCGAGGCTATTACTGGGATGGCTATGATTGGCGTCCGCCACAATGGTGGCATGAACATCGTGGTGCTCATATTGGTGATCGTAATGAACGTGGCTATTATTGGGACGGAGGCCGCTGGCAGCGCCCATCAGTGCAAGATGGCCGCAATCCATTCCGTGGGCAAGAACATGGGGAACAACGGAATAATGACCGCAATGAGCATGGTAATCAGCCAAGGCGTAATGAAAATAATGGGCGTGGACAACCCGGCAAGAATGTTGGACAGGATAATAATGGCCCACAAGGTGGTTCAAATAATCATGGCAAGCACAATAATAGCGGTGGCGGCCAACTGGTTTATCCGCCACAGAATAAAGGCAACCGCTGATATATCTGGCCTCTTCTAGGATGCTGGTGGCCGTGTGCACAGACCCACAATTCAAAACCTTTTGGGCATAGCCAATAATAGATAAGCGCTAATTTTGCCGCTAAAATCGGTGGCAATATTAGTGACTTTTATCAAAAAAAGTCATATTTTTCATGCAAATCTTCCCCTTCTTACGTTAACACCCTAGTATATATCGCATCTTGCAAGTTGCAGATGTGTTGGCTGTAAACAATCACCCAAGTCACGGACTTGAGGTTCTCTTGTTGCCGCCTTCTATATACTGCAATCCATTGGGTCTCTCAGTGCCTAATGGGAATCTGATATCTTCAGGTAAATTCTGAGGTAATGGCCGAGGATGTAATGCAGACCAGTCAGTTATTTACCGTACTTCAACAGCGGCAACAGCAACGAGACCAACGTTACCTCAAAGGATTGGTTGTCACATTGATATTTGCGCTGGCTATCAGCTTGTGTGCCGGTGACATTTGGCTTTGGCCCACACAGTGGTTTAGTGAGAATGGACAATTATTTGTCTGGCAACTGCGTTTGCCCAGAGCCTTGGCTGTCATGATGGTGGGAGCCAGTCTTGCTGTATCTGGTGCGGTTATGCAGGCTTTATTTGAAAATCCGCTGGCAGAACCGGGTTTGTTAGGCGTCGCAAATGGCGCAGGTGTTGCGCTGGTTATGGCCGTATTACTGGGTCATGGATTGCTGCCTATCTGGTTTCTAAGTGCTTGTGCTATTGCCGGTGCTCTTTTAATGACAGCGCTGCTACTGGGTTTTGCACGGCGGCGTTTATTAACTAATGCTCGTCTGCTATTAGTTGGGGTCGCATTGGGGATCGTGTGCAGTGCCATTATGACTTGGGCCGTCTATTTCAGTACCAGTCTGGATTTACGCCAGCTAATGTACTGGATGATGGGGGGATTTAGCGGTATTGACTGGCGACAGCAAGGATTGGTGATAGCACTATTACCTATTGTGGTATGGCTCTGCTGTCAGGGCCGGGTACTTAATTTCATGTCGCTTGGTGAGCAGCAAGCAAGGCAATTAGGTATTTCTCTTCATCTGTGGCGTAATTTATTGGTGCTGGCCATTGGCCTATTGGTCGGTATCAGTGTTGCCTTGGCTGGCGTTATCAGTTTTATCGGACTGGTTATTCCACATATCCTGCGGTTAACGGGTTTAACTGATCAACGCCGATTATTGGTCGGATGTGCATTGGCGGGGGGAGGGATATTGCTACTGGCTGATGTTGTCGCGCGTATCGCGTTATTCTCTGCTGAATTACCTATTGGTGTTGTGACCGCCACATTAGGTTCGCCACTCTTTATCTGGTTGCTGACCAGAGTGAACCGTGTAAAGTGATCTGCTTAGCGCAGATTTATACCCTATAGGTTCATTTGTTTATCATTGCTGAATAAGGATTCTTCCTGATGAGTCATTCAATTTATTCCATTCCGGTAAAAACCATTGAAAGCCAATCAGTTAAACTGGAAAAATATAAAGGATCAGTGTTGTTAGTGGTTAATGTGGCCTCTCAGTGCGGCCTAACTAAACAATATGAAGGCTTGGAGAATCTGTATAAGACATACAAGCAGCAAGGGTTTGAAGTGTTGGGTTTCCCAAGTAATGAATTCGCCGGGCAAGAACCGGGGAGTGATGAAGAGATTCAGGCATTCTGCCGTGGTACGTTCGGCGTTGACTTCCCTATGTTTAGCAAGATTGAAGTTAATGGTCCGCAGCGTCATCCTTTATATCAGCAATTGATTGCGGCGAAACCGGTGGCAGTAAAACCGGAAGGCAGTGAGTTTTATCAACGGTTGGCGAGTAAAGGCCGCGAGCCGAAACAAGCAGGTGATATTCTGTGGAATTTTGAAAAATTCTTAATTGGCCGGGATGGTGTAGTACTTGAACGTTTTGCTCCAGATATGACGCCAGAAGATCCTATTTTGATTAGTGCGATCACTCAGGCATTGGCCGCTCACTAATCACCGATGGAAAAATTATTCTGATGCTATTGCAACTCAGCGATGTCAATGTAGGAACCCGCCTGGCACCTTTTTCTTCTCAGGTAAAAGCTGGGTTGCAAATTCATTTGATTGGCCCTAATGGAGCAGGGAAAAGTACTTTACTGGCTTCACTGGCTGGCCTGTTACCTGCAGGGGGCGATATTGTCTTGGCAGGAAAGCCGTTACCGCGCTATTCAGGCCATGAATTGGCTCGGTTGCGCGCATATTTATCTCAGCAGCAATCCGCTCTGACAATGATGCCGGTTTTCCAATATCTTTCTCTCTATCAGCCTGCGGGGGTTGCTGTGGAAGCCGTGGCAGAGACGATTGGCTATCTTTGTAACAGGTTACGATTAACGGATAAATTACCTCGAATGTTGTCACAACTTTCCGGTGGAGAGTGGCAACGAGTTCGTCTTGCTGCCGTGTTCTTGCAGGTTTGGCCGGATATTAACCCAGACAGTAAATTATTATTACTTGATGAGCCTTACACTGGTTTAGATGTGGCACAGAAAGTTGCGTTGGACAGCTTATTGCGCAAGTTTTGCTCCACCGGACGCAGTGCAATCATTAGTGCGCATGATCTGAATCATACCTTGCAACAGGCTGATCAAGTTTGGCTAATGGCGGGTGGAAAGGTGCTGACACAAGGGGGCACTAAGCAGGTTATGGCGGCGAATATATTATCTGAAGTGTTCGAAGTCGATTTTCAAATTCATAGTTTTAATCAACAGAATTGGATTATTACAAAAAGCGTTTAAAATTTACATTTACCTATTTATCTGAATTCAGTTTATCCAATAAATATTCTTTAATTATGATTTTCTCGTCAATTATTATAGTTCCGGCAGCTACCCACCTTAAACGATCAAATAGCACAACCCACCAATATAGTCGCAGATGTTAATTCCTGCCATTTGCTTGATTTTTCATGTGAAAAAAATAATTTCAATTTAAATTAATGACTGCAAATATATTTATAAAAAATCCTATCTTAAGGTTTGTTTAAGGTTAGTGGACTAAAGTTATTCCTAGAAAATGAAGAGTCTATCTGAGTAGCGTTTAGTTTTCGTTAACTTATGTAGGCATATAGTTGCCAAAAGCTCAAAGTGTATCCTAGGGATGTTTATCAATGCAGAATTTTATGCCTTTTTCTCGTCCAGCAATTGGTCCGGACGAAATTAATGCGGTAGTAAATGTGCTAGGTTCCGGTTGGATTACTACAGGCCCGCAGAATCAGCAGCTAGAAACTGATTTTTGTACAGCATTTGGATGCAAGCATGCTATCGCGGTCTGTTCTGCCACCGCAGGGATGCATATTACGCTGATGGCGTTAGGAATTGGCCCCGGTGATGAAGTTATTACACCGTCCCAAACCTGGGTTTCCACGCTCAATATGATTGTGCTGCTGGGAGCGGAACCCGTTATGGTTGATGTTGACCGTGATACTTTAATGGTCAGTGCGGCTAATGTTGAAGCGGCAATTACAGAGAAAACCAAAGCGATTATTCCAGTCCATTATGCCGGTGCACCTTGTGAGCTGGATGCTTTACGTATCATTGCCCAGAAATACGATATTCCATTGATTGAAGATGCGGCCCATGCTGTTGGCACCCGTTATGGTGATAAGTGGATTGGTGGGGAAGGCACCGCTATTTTCTCTTTCCACGCCATTAAAAATATCACTTGTGCTGAAGGGGGTTTAATTGCAACAGATGATGATGAATTAGCCGCCAGAGTTCGTCGCCTCAAGTTCCACGGTTTAGGTGTTGATGCCTTTGATCGCCAGATTCAAGGGCGTAGTCCGCAGGCTGAGGTTGTTGAGCCCGGCTATAAATATAATCTATCTGATATTCATGCCGCTATTGCCGTGGTTCAGCTTCGGCGTTTGCCTGAAATCAATGCTCGCCGGCAAGAATTGGTGGCTCGCTATCATTCGGCATTAACTGATTCTCCCTTACAGCCATTAGCTGTTCCTGATTATTCTCATCAACATGCATGGCACCTTTTCATGGTGCGTGTTGATGAAGCGCGCTGTGGTATTGACCGGGATGCCCTGATGGCTCGCCTGAAAGAGTTCGGTATTGGTACTGGTCTGCATTTTCGCGCAGCGCATACCCAAAAATACTATCGCCAACGCTACCCCTCTTTGCATTTACCTAATACCGAATGGAATTCTGCCAGATTATGCACATTGCCCCTGTTTCCCGACATGCTGAACAGCGATGTTGATCGGGTGGTTGATGCATTAACAACTATTATAGGGCCGCGCCGTGTTACAGAATGAACAAATCAAGAAAGTCTCAATCGTTATTCCTGTTTATAACGAGCAAGAAAGCCTGCCCGCATTAATACAGCGAACATCAGCTGCCTGTAAATTACTCAGCCAACCATACGAAATTATTCTGGTTGATGATGGCAGTAGCGATAATTCAGCCGAACTTTTGACGGCAGCCGCTAACGAACCAGACAGTGGCATTATTGCTGTTTTGCTTAATCGGAATTATGGTCAACATTCAGCCATTATGGCGGGATTCAATCAGGTTAGTGGTGATTTGGTTATTACTCTGGATGCTGACTTACAGAACCCGCCAGAGGAAATTCCACGGTTGGTGAGTGTCGCGGAAGAGGGTTATGACGTGGTGGGGACGGTACGTGCCAACCGGCAAGACTCGCTGTTTCGTAAAACCGCCTCTCGCGTAATCAACATGATGATTCAGCGCGCCACCGGGAAATCAATGGGTGACTATGGCTGTATGTTACGAGCCTATCGCCGGCACATTGTCGAAGCGATGTTACACTGTCACGAGCGCAGTACTTTTATTCCTATCTTGGCAAATACCTTTGCCCGCCGCACGACAGAAATTACCGTACATCACGCAGAGCGTGAATTCGGTGATTCGAAATACAGCCTGATGAAGCTCATCAATCTGATGTATGACCTGATTACTTGCCTGACAACAACACCATTACGTTTATTAAGTCTGGTTGGCAGTGTTATTGCACTTTCGGGTTTCACTCTTGCTGTGCTGTTAGTGGTTTTACGTTTGGTATTTGGTCCTGAATGGGCTGGCGGTGGTGTCTTTACCCTATTCGCCGTGTTGTTCATGTTCATTGGTGCCCAATTTGTTGGTATGGGGTTACTCGGTGAATATATCGGTCGTATTTATAACGATGTACGTGCGCGTCCACGTTATTTCATACAGAAAGTGGTCGGCGCTGAGCAGACCGAAAATAATCAGGAAGTAGAGAAATGAAAGCGATTGTATTTGCCTATCACGATATTGGCTGTGTTGGACTGAAAGCACTGGTTGAAGCTGGGTATGATATTCAGGCGGTATTTACCCATACAGATTCCCCCAATGAGAATCGCTTTTTCTCTTCAGTGGCCAGAGTTGCCGCTGAACTAGAACTCCCGGTATTTGCTCCAGAAGATGTTAATCATCCACTGTGGATTGAGCGGATCCAGCAAATGCAGCCTGATATCATTTTCTCTTTCTATTATCGCAATATGATTTGTGATGAGATTCTGTCATCAGCCCCACGTGGAGGATTTAATCTGCACGGTTCTTTATTACCAAAGTACCGTGGACGCGCACCTATTAATTGGGCGTTGGTCAATGGAGAGAAAGAAACCGGTGTCACTCTCCATAAAATGGTCAAAAAAGCTGATGCAGGCCCAATTGTTGGGCAACATAAAGTGATTATAAGTGAGGCAGACACAGCCTTAACATTGCATGCGAAAATGCGCGATGCCGCGCAAGAGTTACTGCATGACTTATTGCCTAAAATGAATAGTGCATCACTGCATTTAGTGCCGCAAAAAGAAGCCGATGCGAGCTATTTTGGCCGTCGCACTGCCGCTGATGGTGAAATACATTGGCAAAAATCCGCATTAGAGATTAATAACCTGGTGCGTGCGGTGACTGAGCCTTACCCTGGTGCTTTCAGTTACCTTGGGCAGCGCCAACTGATTATCTGGCGTTCACGTCCACTGGATATAGCACACGAGAAGTTGCCCGGTACGGTATTATCAACTTCTCCACTGATTATTGCTTGTGGCAAAGGGGCATTGGAGGTTGTTACCGGGCAGGGTGAGGCCGGCTTGTATGTTCAGGGCAGCCGTCTGGCACAAGATATGGGCATTGTCACGGATGTTCGTTTAGGCAACAAACCCAGCAAAGTCCAGAAAAGACGCACTCGCGTGTTGATCCTTGGAGTGAACGGTTTTATCGGTAATCATTTGACTGAGCGCTTGCTACGTGATGACCGTTACGAAGTTTATGGTTTAGATATTGGTTCTGATGCTATTAGCCGTTTCTTGGGTAACCCTTATTTCCATTTCGTAGAGGGTGATATCAGTATTCATTCCGAATGGATTGAGTATCACATAAAGAAATGTGACGTTATCCTGCCATTGGTTGCTATTGCGACGCCAATTGAATATACCCGTAATCCGCTGCGTGTTTTTGAACTGGACTTTGAAGAGAACCTCAAGATTGTCCGAGATTGTGTAAAATACAATAAACGCATTGTCTTCCCATCCACGTCTGAAGTTTATGGTATGTGTGATGATAAAGAGTTTGATGAAGACAGTTCTCGCTTGATTGTAGGGCCAATTAATAAACAGCGTTGGATTTACTCAGTATCTAAGCAATTACTGGACCGCGTTATTTGGGCTTACGGCGCAAAAGAAAACCTCAAATTCACTTTATTCCGTCCATTTAACTGGATGGGGCCGCGCTTAGATAACCTTGATGCCGCGCGTATTGGTAGTTCTCGTGCCATCACACAACTTATTTTAAACTTGGTTGAAGGTTCGCCAATTAAGTTAGTTGATGGCGGGGCGCAAAAACGCTGCTTTACTGATATTCATGATGGTATTGAAGCGTTATTCCGTATTATTGAAAACCGTGATGATGCTTGTGACGGTCAAATAATCAATATTGGTAACCCAACCAATGAAGCCAGTATTCGTGAACTGGCAGAAATACTGCTGAGCAGTTTTGAACAGCATGAATTACGTGACCATTTCCCGCCGTTTGCTGGCTTTAAAGATATTGAAAGCAGCGCATATTACGGCAAAGGATATCAGGATGTGGAATATCGCACGCCAAGTATCAAGAATGCGCGCCGTATTTTGCATTGGCAGCCGGAGATTGCGTTGCAACAGACGGTTACTGAAACATTGGATTTCTTCCTCCGTGGGGTGGTCCAGGAACAGCATCAAACCTCAAAGGATGACGGTCACGTATGAAGCAGGTTGGTTTAAGAATCGATGTGGACACCTACCGGGGAACCAAGGAAGGTGTGCCATCGTTGCTTGCAGTGCTTGAAAAGTATGATGTGAGTGCCAGCTTTTTCTTCAGTGTCGGGCCGGATAACATGGGGCGTCATTTATGGCGACTTTTCCGCCCTCGTTTCTTATGGAAAATGCTGCGCTCGAATGCCGCCTCACTGTATGGCTGGGATATTTTGCTGGCGGGCACCGCTTGGCCGGGTAAACAGATTGCGAAAGATTTCGGCCCTCTGATGAAAGAGACTTTACAGATGGGGCATGAAGTCGGCTTACACGCTTGGGATCATCAGGGGTGGCAAGCGAAAGTCGCATCATGGTCAAAACAGCAACTGGCTGAACAGGTACAACTGGGGGTCGATGCATTACAACATAGCATTCAGCAACCTGTTACTTGCTCGGCAGCCGCGGGCTGGCGGGCTGATGAGCGTGTTTTAGCCATAAAACAGCCGTTCTCTTTCCGCTATAACAGTGACTGTCGGGGTACTCATCCTTTCCGCCCATTATTACCTGATGGCAGCCTGGGGACAGTGCAAATTCCGGTGACGTTACCCACTTATGATGAAGTGGTGGGCAGCGAAGTTCGTGCTGAGGATTTTAATGATTTCATTATGAATGCCATATTGCATGACAATGGAACACCGGTTTATACCATCCATGCTGAGGTTGAAGGGATGTCGCAAGCTGGAATGTTTGAACAATTATTGGTCATGGCAAAAAAATACGACATTCAGTTTTGTCCCCTTGGCGCTCTATTACCTGAACACGCGGATTCACTGCCTATAGGTAAAGTTATTCGAGCCACCTTTCCGGGACGAGAGGGCTGGTTGGGATGTCAGTCAGATATAAAGGATGCGCAATGAGGCTGTTAAAAGAAAGCGGGGCAGCCCTATTGGCGTTGTTCTTTGCTTTGGTCTATTTATTACCTGTTAATAGCCGCCTCTTATGGCAACCCGATGAAACACGCTATGCGGAAATTAGCCGGGAAATGCTGCAACGTGGCGACTGGATTGTGCCCCATCTATTGGGTATCCGATATTTTGAAAAACCTATAGCGGGATATTGGTTTAATAATATTAGTCAGTGGATATTTGGCGACACTAATTTCGCCGTGCGATTTGGCTCAATTTTTAGCACGGCGTTGAGCGCAGTGTTAGTTTATTGGCTAGCAACCTTATTATGGCGTAACCGCTCGACGTCGGTATTGGCGACCTTAATTTATCTCTCGATGTTGTTGGTATTTAGTATTGGCTCTTATGCCGTGCTAGATCCGATGATTTCATTGTGGTTAACCGCGTCGATGTTCTGTTTCTACCTCACTTTGCGAGCTGAAACCACGAAACAGAAAATAGTAGCTTACCTTTTGCTCGGTTTAGCTTGCGGCATGGGCTTTATGACCAAAGGTTTTCTGGCTTTGGCCGTGCCGGTTATTTCGGTATTGCCGATTGTCATTCAGCACAAAAGAGTAAAAGAACTTATTATTTTTGGCCCGCTAGCGATAGTGAGTGCGGTGATAATAAGTTTGCCGTGGGCATTAGCCATTGCTCAGCGGGAGCCTGATTTCTGGCATTATTTTTTCTGGGTTGAGCATATTCAGCGATTTGCAGAAAAGGATGCTCAGCACAAAGCCCCTATTTGGTATTACCTGCCAATATTGTGTTTGGGTGTTTTGCCGTGGTTGGGGTTGTTACCCGGAGCATTACTCAAAGGGTGGCGCGAACGAGTGGCAAAACCTGAATTATTCTTTTTGCTCTGTTGGGTATTAATGCCATTGCTATTTTTTAGCGTGGCGAAAGGGAAGTTACCGACATATATACTGCCCTGCATGGCTCCTTTATCTTTATTGATGGCCGCCTATGCAACGGATTGCGCCAATAATATGCACATGCGCGCGTTGAAGATTAATGGTGCAATAAATCTTATTTTTGGTCTGGTCTGCGCATTAGCAGTGCTGGTTATTGGTATGGGCCTGGTAGCACATCTGGTCGCTTACGAACCGCACGAGCATCAGAAGGTTATTCTGGCGACGCTTGCTTTTGCTGGGTGGGGGCTGGTGGGCTTTGTCACCTTACGCAATAATGCTCATCATTGGCGCTGGGCAGCAGCGTGCCCACTACTGTTTATATTGCTGGTAGGTTATTTAATTCCACAACAGGTGATTGACTCTAAACAGCCGCAGAACTTTATCCAGAAGAATTTTGCTGAGCTTAATAGCAGCCGTTATGTCTTAGCTGATAGTGTAGGTATTGCGGCAGGGCTAGCGTGGGAATTGAAACGTAGCGATATTCTGATGTTCAGTGAAAAAGGCGAGTTGGCTTATGGTCTGAATTATGCAGACAATGCCACTAGCTATATTAATGGTAAAGATTTCGACCAATGGTTAGCTCATGCGAGGAAGCAAGGTGATGTATCGCTGGTGGTTCAATTATCTCGCAGCGAAGAGCTGCCAGCCCATTTACCGACAGCAGATAAGGTTAATCTGATGAATCGCCTGGCACTTTTGTGGTACCAAAAAATACCATGACAAGTTACCTGCTTTTGATAATGGTCAGTTTATTGACCTGTGCGGGGCAATTATGTCAGAAGCAAGCCGCACAATGTTGGCAAGGACCACAAGAAACACGACTGGCTCCGACACTGCGTTGGTTCGCTTTTGCGGTGCTGCTCCTCGGTTTAGGGATGTTGCTGTGGCTACGTTTATTGCAACATCTTCCGCTGAGTGTGGCTTATCCCATGCTCAGTTTTAATTTCGTCCTGGTAACCTTGGCAGCTCAACTATTTTATGGCGAGGAGACAACGTCTCGCCATTGGTGGGGTATTGCCGCTATTATGTTTGGTATCTTATTGATTAGTTGGCACTTATGAAAGGTTATGGCTGGGGGGTAGGGAGTGTTGTGTTGGTGACGATTGCCCAGTTAATGCTGAAATGGGGCATGATGAATATGCCATTAATATCTTTAGCTGATATTAATGGGCAATTTTTAATGAACCATCTAACACAGTTAATTGCCGTAATAGGCGGGCTGGTTGGTTATACTTTATCCATGTTGTGTTGGTTTTATGCGCTAAAATATTTACCGCTTAATCGAGCCTATCCTTTATTAAGCCTCAGTTACGCATTGGTCTATTTAGCCGCGGTATTACTGCCTTGGTACCATGAACCTGTCACTTTATTAAAAACAATGGGGTCAGGGTTTATTCTATTCGGCGTATGGTTGATACATACAAAACCGAAAAAAAGTAATTAAATTTATTATCTCATTCATATAACTTGTTTTTTCCAAACTCGATAGCTAAATTAACCACACAGATGTCTTTCATTAGCTTATTGTCTGGTGAACTGGCTAAGCCTTACCTTTGGTGAATTATCGATGCGGATACGTTTCTGGATCTTTCTGGTCAGTATGATCCTGGCAGGTTGTAGCAGCCATGCCCCGACACCAAGTGGTCACTTGTCTGATTCTATTGTGGTGGTCGCGAAACTGAATGAACAGCTACGCCAGTGGGAAGGCACGCCATATCGTAATGGTGGGCTGGATCAAAGTGGTGTGGATTGTTCTGGTTTTGTTTATCGCACCTTCCGCGACCGTTTTGATATGCAATTACCTCGAACAACCGTCGCGCAAACCACACTCGGTACTAAAGTGTCGCGTGATGAGCTGATGCCGGGGGATTTGCTCTTCTTTAAAACCGGCAGTGGTCAGAATGGATTACATGTCGGTATTTATGATACCAATGATGAATTCATTCATGCCTCCACCAGTAAAGGGGTTATTCGCTCGTCGCTGGACAATGTTTATTGGAAGCGTGTTTATTGGCAGGCTCGCAGAATTTAAATATGGTATTGAATCGATAGGCCGAAGCTAAAGTTATCTCTGCAGGTTATGTTATCTTAGTGGCTGCTTATTTTGGTTCGGAGCCGCGTTTATGTCATCCCTTCGCTTACTCATTTCTGATTCTTATGACCCTTGGTTTAATTTGGCAGTGGAAGAGTGTATTTTCCGCCAAATGTCGCCGGATCAGCGGGTACTATTTTTATGGCGTAATGCCAATACCGTGGTCATTGGCCGCGCTCAGAATCCGTGGAAAGAGTGTAATACCCGGCGTATGGAACAGGACGGCGTGAAACTGGCTCGACGCAGCAGTGGCGGCGGGGCTGTATTTCACGATTTGGGCAATACCTGCTTTACCTTTATGGCCGGTAAACCTGAATACGATAAAACCATATCAACTCAAATTATTCTGAATGCTCTGGCTTCTCTTGGCGTGCAAGCCACGGCCTCTGGTCGTAATGATTTGGTGGTGGCTAAAGATGATGGTGAGCGTAAGGTTTCTGGCTCGGCTTATAAAGAAACGAAAGATCGCGGTTTTCATCACGGTACGCTATTACTGAATGCTGACCTTAATCGTCTGGCGGATTACCTTAATCCTGACCCCAAAAAATTGCAGGCTAAAGGCATTACATCGGTACGTTCACGTGTCACCAATCTGGTGGAGTTATTGCCAGGAATAGACCACAAGAAAATTTGTGGTGCCATCGAACAGGCTTTTTTTGATTATTATAATGAAAAAGTTTCCGCCGAAGTTATCTCTCCTCAAGCCTTGCCGGATCTACCCGGTTTCACTGAGCAATTTGCCAAACAGAGTAGCTGGGAATGGAATTTTGGCCAGGCCCCCGCATTTAGTCATTTAGTGGATACCCGCTTTGTTTGGGGCGGAATTGAGCTACATTTTGATGTATTACACGGTGCAATTGATCGCTGTCAGATATTCACTGATAGCTTAAATCCAGCACCGCTGGAGGCACTGGCTGAGCGACTGCAAGGTGTAGTTTATCGCACCGACGCTATTAATGCTGTTTGCCAGCAGATCAGTGATGATTTTCCCGAGTCACAAGCTGAGTTATTGCAAGTTCGCCACTGGTTGTCGGAGGTATTACGTTAATGTCCCCTTTAAATACCGCTGAATCCGGTCAAGAGTCTGGTGCTGATAATACGCCTGAGTTTGATAACGCTCCTCAATTTGATAACAGCTATGGGCAGCAACTGAGCGGTTTTTATACCCATTTGCAGCCAACACCGTTAAAAGGGGCGCGATTGTTCTACCATAGTGAGCCGCTAGCACAGGAACTCGGGCTGGATGCCAGCTGGTTCAGTACGCCGAAATCAGCCGTATGGGCTGGGGAGCGATTATTACCCGGTATGGAGCCATTGGCACAAGTCTACAGTGGTCACCAATTTGGCGTCTGGGCGGGGCAGCTTGGTGATGGTCGAGGCATTTTACTGGGGGAGCAGCAACTCAGTGATGGTCGCAGTATGGATTGGCATTTGAAAGGTGCCGGACTCACGCCATATTCCCGTATGGGAGATGGGCGGGCGGTATTGCGCTCAGTGGTCCGAGAGTTTTTGGCCTCGGAAGCATTGCATCATTTAGGGGTTCCAACCAGTCGGGCGTTGACTATCGTGACCAGTGATCATCCGGTTTATCGTGAACAACCGGAACGTGGGGCCATGCTATTACGCGTCGCTGAAAGCCATGTGCGCTTTGGCCACTTTGAGCATTTCTACTATCGTCAGCAGCCCGCGCAAGTTAAGCAGTTAGCCGACTATGTTATTGCACGGCACTGGCCGCAGTTTGTCGGGCAAGAAGAGTGTTATTTGCTCTGGTTTACTGATGTGGTTAAGCGGACAGCCGGTTTGATGGCCCATTGGCAAACAAAAGGTTTTGCCCATGGTGTTATGAATACCGATAATATGTCGATATTGGGTATTACTATGGATTATGGCCCATTCGGTTTTCTGGATGACTATGCGCCAGGTTATATCTGTAACCATTCCGACCATCAAGGGCGATATGCTTTTGATAATCAACCGGCTGTTGCACTATGGAATTTGCATCGGTTGGGGCAAGCGCTGTCTGGTTTAATGTCTACGGAGCAATTGCAACTGGCGCTAGAAGCTTATGAGCCAGAATTGATGGCGGCCTATGGCCAGCAGATGCGTGCTAAATTAGGATTCTCGCACAGTGACAGTCAGGATAATGATCTATTGACTGGGTTATTGAGTTTGATGATTAAAGAAGGGCGAGATTATACTCGCACATTCCGCTTATTGAGTGAGGTTGAGATGCACTCAACACAATCACCATTGCGAGATGACTTTATCGATAGAGCCGCTTTTGACAGTTGGTTCAGCCGTTATCGCTTGCGTTTGCAACAAGAGTCTATTGATGATGTTCAGCGCCAGCAAGCCATGAAAGCGGCTAACCCGAAATATATATTACGCAATTATTTGGCTCAACTTGCCATTGATCATGCAGAAAAAGATGATATTGAATTTTTGCAGCGCTTACATCAAGCCCTACAGCAACCTTTTGCTGACCAACCTGAATTTAATGATTTGGCTGAGTTACCACCTGATTGGGGAAAACATCTGGAAATCTCCTGCTCCAGTTAATTTACTCTAACAAGATAGTATCAATTCAATAAAATAGCGGTGGCAGGGGGATTTCCCCACCACCGCCTTTCTATGATATCTCTTTCCTCTCAATTTGATTCTGCTGCCGAGCGCAGTTGCTTGAGGATATCCGGTGTTTGCAGGCCAAAACCGAGCAAGGCAATATCGTCAAGCACCAACAGCCGTTTTTGTTTACCTGCGGGCGTCAGTGCTATGCCGGGTAAACGCCAAACGTTGTCTACACCATTCAGTGATTTCACCCCGTGGGTGGTGACAACCAGCAAGTCTGGGGCGCTGGCGATAATTCCTTCTTGTGACAGTGGACGGTAGCCGCTAAATTCTTGAATGGCATTGTTAAGCCCAGCGGCTCTAAACATACTATCGGCGGCGGTATTTAAGCCCGCGGCTAGCGGCGGGATCCCAGCGTGACTCATGATAAATAACACTTTTACCGGCAGCGGGCTCGAAACCACCGTGGCTAACTGCTGTTGGTAATGTTGTATCAGCTGCTGGCCTTTCTCTTCTTGATTCAACGCAGTGGCAATCACCCCTATTTTATCTATCACCTTATGCGGTGATTTATCGGCTGGAACATAAATAAGCTTAATCCCAATATCGGTAGCCTGAATCAGTGCTCTTGACGGTGCCGCACGTGCAGTGCTCAGAATGAGAGTGGGCTTGATGGCCAGAATACTTTCAGCATTAAGCAGACGCATATAGCCAATATCGGGCAAGGATTTCAGTGCTTCAGGATTCAAACTGGTACTGTCCCGCGCCACCACGCTGTCACCTGCGCCGAGTGCGTAGATGATCTCAGAGACATCGCCACCAATGGTCACGATACGTTGGCTGGCAGTGGTATTCAGCGATATTGCGAATATGAATGCCGCAACCCATTTATACATCTAGAGAGAGCCTATCGCAGTCAGCTGATTTAATTGCTGATGCCATTGATTCTGTTCTGGTTGGCCTTCAGCACGTTGGCCAAAGACCTGCAAGATATGTTTACCCCGGCTATCGAGTAATTCCAGACTTGAGACAAAGCCATCTTTAGTGGGCTTACGTGTCACCCAACTTTCAGCGATAGCTTTCAGGTCCAAACGCAAACTAAAGCGCTGATTCAGAACATTTATCCAATGATTATCAGACGGCTGTTTATCTTGAATTAGGGTAAATTTCTCAATAACACCCGTGAATATTTGCATGCAGCCACTGTTGCCGACGAAGAGCATAATTTCATTCTGACAAGTTTGTGCGACGTCGAGTATTTGCTGTATTGACTGGTTATCTACTCGATAGGCTAAATCATCCCCGACAGCTCGGAAGGCTTGCTTGCGCGTGATTTTATTGCGTTTCAACAGCATAAAGAATTGGTGAATATCACTCATTTTGCGCCATTCGGCATCAATTGCAGCATTGTCGATGGGCAATTCTGGACTGGGCTCTTCATCCACCGGTTGCAGCACCAGAGGTTCATTATTAAGCGTGCGATATTTTGCCACCAATGCATGCCAGGCATTGGGGTCGGTCTTATGGGTATAATAAATTTGATGGATTAAATGTCCTTGAAGATCAAAACACTGAATGCTCAGTTGTTCACCTTGCGATGTTGTTTCGTGCAAACTGAAAATCGCATCCCATTGACGAAAGAAGAGTCTTAAGTCCAGCGCGCGAGGGTTGAGGATTAAGCCCAGATGCCCATGTAAACGTAAGTTCTGATATTCGCCCATGTGTTCGTGTACGGCATAGTGGTTGGCGGTGACTGAGCGGATCACACCCACACTCGCTAACTCGGTAAGCAATGTGCTGGCATTGATATCTAAGCGCTCTGTATCTTTGCCGACACGGGCATAGGCCAGCTCTGCCTCACTGATATTCATCTTCTGCGCGAGATCAGCCGCGAGAAGTGCCGGGTTTTCTTGCTTCATTGATAGGTAGCGTTGATACAATGGCATTTCCATAGATTTTTTCCTTTAATATTATGCCTTAAGCGGGTTAGTCGTTTACGGCAGAGTTCCATTAAGCCATTTGAGGATGGCTCGCTCATAAATAGGGGGCTATAGACAAAACGAGTGAAATATCACCACTGATAACTGATCAGGAATTTGGCATTACGTCCGTCTTGGGGGATCGCCTGTGGGGAGTAATATTCTTTATCAAAAGCATTACTCAGTACCGCAGTGGTGGTAACGTCCTTGAATGCACCTTGTCCACGGTAACTCAGATAAAAGTCATGTAAGGCATAGCCGGCTTGCGGTTTATGAGACGATTTTTGGGCATCATTATTTTTCATGAACTTGGTATTTTCGGCCATTGTCATGACCCAACCGGCACTAAACCCAGTGTTAGCAATAGGGATGTTTAGACTGCTGGTGACGGTATCTGGGTTGATGCTGTTTATAAATTGACGGGTAGCGAGATTGATGCCCCGGGTGCGGTTATAGGCCAGATTCCAACTAAACCCAGGGTTTTGATAATCCAATGAGGCATCCCAACCCCAAGTTTTACTCTGTGGAATATTGATATAAGTCGACGTTAGCATTGTAACTTTACTGGTAATGCGGTCTTTGGCATCGATATGGAAGTAGCTGGCTTTCAATTTTATCGTGTCGTTATCTGCCAGTAGGTCATCGAAATGCACACCCAAACCGGCTTCACGGGTGACGTTACTCTCGGGCTTTAAATCAGGATTGGGGTGCCAGCGATTAGTCATCTCCAGCCATGTACCTTTACCTATAATGAAATGCACCGAATCATTATAAAGCTCTGCCAGTGTCGGGGTGCGGAAAGCCTGACTATAAGCACCAAACATCATCAGCCAGTCGGTGGGATTAACTGTCATTGCACCACGTGTTGACCAACTTTTAGCTTCTCTATCGGCAAAGTCAGCACGGCTGTTTTCATAATGATCAAAGCGGGTACCTGCTAGTAAGGTTACGGGCAGGTCACGCAAAGTGATTTCATCTTGTAACCAACCCGAGCTAAATTTGATGGCCGCTGGTGGGAAACTGCGAGTAACCCCGGTGGGAATTTGCTGTTGGTGATAGGTTTCAGCACCATATGTGAATAAGTGTCCCGCCGGGCTTGAGGCTAATAACCGGCTGCGATTTTCCAGTTTTAAACCGCGAGTGATTTGTTTACGACTGCCGTACCCTTCGCTGCGTACATCATCGTTTACATTGATCTCGGAGGCGTAAAGCTGTGTGGTGACATCCAGCCAATTTAGCTGTTGTGGTTGCAGGCGGTAGATGAGTTCGGCATCACGCTGGATCGTCGAACGTTTCATCATCGGACTTCTATCATACATTAGGTCTGAGGCGCTCTGATGAGCCATCCTCGGTTCTAAGGCGCGATTATTGTAATAGCGCAGGGCAGTGGTTAATGATTGGCTGCCAGAAAGGTAGGCGGTGCTCTTAATCATCAGGTTATTAATGTCTTCATGATTTGGCGCTTCGAAACCATTACTTTGGCGTATATTACCGACCTTACGTGTATTTAAGGCAATGATTCCGTCCAGACTGTCAGTGCGACCAAAAACAGATATCCCGATACCTTGGCTATGATAAGCACTCGCGCCATAGCTACTGATGCGGAGACCGACGTTTTGATTATCATCCAATAAATCAGCTGGATTCACGGTTTGGTAGGCAATAACCCCCCCCATAGCGCCGCTGCCAAATAATGAGGTCGATGGGCTACGAATGATCTTAATTTGCTTGATTAAAACGGGGTCAAGAAAGGTGCCATTAAAATGTGCGCCATTAATCCCCTGGCGGATGCCATCAATTAATACCAATACACCATATTGGTCATAGCCTCTGATATTGACGTTCTGTCCATTAGTCCGTCCCACACCAGTAACATTAACACCGGGTACGTTTTTGAGCATTTCTGCTGCCGTGGTGGCTGTTTGTTTTGGGGGCTGTGAAACATCAATAACAGTCAGGGTTCCAGGGGTATTAAAGCTGTCTGTCGCTGCTTGAACCCCCTCAATAACCATCTTATCGTTTTTAGGTTTTGCACCCAGACTGGCCGTTGCTACCGAAGATAGGGCAAAGGTGACCGCCAAACAGCATGAGGATAAACGAAAGAAACGAGACATAAGCAACACTCCATATATTGTTTAATATAATCAATGGATTGCTGGCTGCCTTGGTGGTGAGTATTAGGTGGCTGGCGAAATAATATTTGATGAATGAAGGTGACTGAAATTATTTAGTCAGTATGAGTTTTCCGGCTTTGGTTTGGCGTAAATAGTAGAGTTGGCCTTGGTGATTGATCGCCACAACATCATGTTGCCCAAGCAATTGTTGACTGTTAACACACGGATATTTCCCCTGCGGCGGTGTTTGGTCTGTGGCGGCATTTAGCGTTTGAGTCAGATAAGTTGCAATATGCATAAGGTTTTTTACAGTTCATATCATCATTTATTTGATAATGATTATCATCTGCGTTTGTGTGTGACTACAAGGTAATCGCTATTAGTTACTATTCAAAAGTCTTGTTTTTCATTAATCGCTGGCACTATTAACGATTTTGGCAGGATTGGTCAGGTAAAAAGAGGTAAGTGCAGAGAGGATTAATTTAGTGATTGAATAGCAATAAAAGACCATTCAATCACTGTTTTTATTTTAGCAGAGCGGCGCGGTTAATTAAAACGGCTGCTAACAGCATCAGCTAGCAAACTTAATAGTTGCTCTGTATCTGCCCAGTTCAGGCAAGGGTCGGTAATGGACTGCCCGTAAGTCAAAGGAATACCGGCAACAATTTTTTGAGTACCTTCAACCAAGAAGCTCTCGGCCATGACTCCTACAATAGCAGTTGAACCGGCGCGGATTTGCTGACCGATATCAGCGGCAACTTCTAACTGACGGCGATGCATTTTCTGGCAATTACCGTGGCTAAAATCCACCACCAAATGTTCAGGTAAATCGAATTCACGCAGGCTATCGCAGGCAGCAGCGATATCAGAAGCACCGTAATTTGGCGTTTTCCCACCGCGCATAATGATGTGCCCGTATGGGTTGCCGCGCGTTTGATAAATGGTCATCTGGCCAGTTTTGTCCGGCGATAAGAACATATGACTGGCTTGCGCGGCACGGATAGCATCAATCGCAATACGGGTATTGCCGTCGGTCCCATTTTTGAAGCCGACCGGGCAGGAGAGGGCTGATGCCATTTCCCGATGAATCTGGCTTTCAGTGGTCCGGGCCCCAATTGCGCCCCAGCTAATCAGATCGGCAATATATTGACCGGTCACCATATCGAGAAATTCAGTGGCTGTCGGTAGCCCCAACTCATTGACGGCCAATAGCAACCTACGCGCCATCTCAATACCCAGGTTGACCTGACACGAGCCATCGAGTGCCGGGTCAGAAATCAATCCTTTCCAGCCCACTACGGTGCGGGGCTTCTCGAAGTAAGTGCGCATCACGATTTCAAGACGGTCTTGATAGCGCTCACGTAATACATTCAGCCGGGTTGCATAATCAATAGCAGCATCAAGATCGTGAATCGAGCAAGGGCCAACTATCACCAATAGGCGTGGGTCTTCACCGGTCAGTATTTTTTCAATTCGCTTGCGTGACGCTGTCACGTTGTCTGCTACCGCCTCTGAAATCGGTAACTTCTGCGCCAGTTGTTGCGGCGTGACTAAGCTATCGATGCGCGCGGTCCGCAGTTCATCAGTTTTGTGCATGAAGATTCTCTAAATCTGTTCTTCTCTACGGCAGGAATACCGGGAAGTGATGGCGATCACAATAAACCAAAATTAAATGAATTCAACCGCCACAGTCATGATTCATAGAAATTCTGATGAAATAAACCATAAATAATACCATTGGTGAATGCTTCCAATCAGAACATCCGACGACTCATCCCTAAAATATCCAGAATTTTGGTGGAGATCTCTTCAACCGAGTAGTTAGTGGAATTCAGATAGCGAATCTGATTTTTACGGAACAGCGCTTCGACTTCGCCTACCTCCATGCGGCATTGACGCAAGGAAGCATAACGACTGTTTTCACGTCGCTCTTCACGAATAGCGGCCAATCGTTCTGGGTTAATGGTTAACCCGAACAGTTTATGCTGAAAGGGTTTTAATGCGGCAGGGAGCTGTAAATTGTCCATATCGTCGGCAATAAAAGGATAGTTCGCGGCGCGGATACCAAACTGCATCGCCAGATAGAGGCTGGTGGGGGTTTTACCGCAGCGAGAAACGCCTAATAAAATTACCTGCGCCTGGTCCAAATTGCGCAGAGAAATACCGTCATCATGGGCCAGCGCATAGTCGATAGCGGCGATGCGCGCATCATATTTGCCCAGATTGCTTTCGGTTAAACCGTGAGTACGGTTGAGCACCGGTTGGGGAGGTAGGCCCAATTCACCCTGAAGTGGTGCAACCAGTGCTTGCACGATATCTTGGCAAAACCCTTCACTGTGCTGAATAAGTTCCCGCACTTCAGGACTGATTATTGAATAGAAAACCAATGGTCTGACGCCGGTTTCCCGGTATATTTCATTGATTTTCTCACAAACTTCTTGAGCGCGGGCAGCACTCTCCACAAAGGGTAGCGTAAAGGTGGTGGCTTTAATCGGAAACTGCGATAAGACGGCATGGCCGAGGACTTCTGCCGTAATTGCCGTGCCATCTGAAATATAAAACACACTTCTTTCCACACTAACTCCTGAGTATTTGCTGATTGAACCAGGCTACTGACTAACCGCTGGTGCCATAAGTGTAGCGTAGCCAGTGTGCCTTATTCGTCATAGCGGTAAAGCGTTTGCTGTCAGAATAGCCTGAAAAAAACTTTTCTTGTTGGGTTGATCGATTCACCTGTCCATGGGCTATGGATCAATGTGCTAGTCTGACACTGGTGCTGCTGATTCGTCAGCCCCGATAACCTCTAGCTGTACCCTACTGAATGTTCGTAATTAACGATAAGTCCGTCATTAACGATAATGTAAAAGGATTGTTTCGATGTCCAACAATGGCCTAAATCTGTGTAATGTGCTTTGGTACAACCAGCTTGGCATGCACGATGTTGATCGGGTTGGCGGCAAGAATGCCTCCCTGGGTGAAATGATAACCAATCTCTCTGAACTGGGTGTTTCGGTGCCTAATGGCTTCGCCACTACAGCTCAGGCGTTTAACGACTTTCTGGAGCAAAGCGGCGTTAACCAGCGTATCTATCAATTATTGGATCACACCAATGTGGATGATATTGCGGCGTTAGCCAAAGCCGGCGCGCAGATCCGTCAATGGGTGATTGAGACACCATTCCACCCTGAGTTCGAACAATCAATCCACGAGGCTTATAAGCAGTTGGCCGAGGGCGAGCCAGAGGCTTCTTTTGCGGTTCGATCTTCTGCAACTGCTGAAGATATGCCCGATGCTTCCTTTGCTGGTCAGCAGGAAACATTCCTTAATGTACAAGGCATTGATGCGGTGATGATCGCCATCAAACATGTCTTTGCTTCACTGTTCAACGATCGGGCCATTTCTTATCGGGTACATCAGGGCTATGACCACCGCGGTGTAGCGCTGTCGGCGGGTGTGCAGCGCATGGTGCGGTCAGATCTGGCCTCTTCCGGCGTGATGTTCACTATTGATACCGAATCGGGCTTTGATCAGGTGGTCTTCATCACCGCCGCCCATGGTTTGGGGGAAATGGTGGTGCAGGGCGCAGTAAACCCAGATGAGTTCTATGTGCATAAGCCCACTTTGCGTAATGGCAAACCCGCTATTGTGCGGCGTAATATGGGCTCGAAAAAGATTCGGATGGTTTATGCCGATAGCCAAGACCATGGCAAACAAGTCCAAATTGAAGATGTGCCAGAGGTGCAACGCAATCGTTTCGCTCTGAGTGATGATGAAGTTGAAGCGCTGGCCCACCAAGCTTTATTGATTGAAGAACATTATGGCCGCCCAATGGATATTGAGTGGGCAAAAGATGGTCATACCGGCAAGCTGTATATTGTGCAAGCCCGTCCAGAAACTGTGCGCTCCAACGAGCAGGTGATGGAGCGCTACCAGTTGAATACTCAAAGCAATGTGCTGGTTGAAGGCCGAGCTATCGGGCATCGCATTGGGTCGGGGCCGGTTAAGGTGATTCATGATATCAGCGAGATGGATCGCATTCAGCCCGGAGATGTACTGGTAACAGACATGACTGACCCTGATTGGGAGCCCATCATGAAAAAGGCTTCTGCCATTGTGACCAACCGGGGGGGGCGCACCTGCCATGCGGCCATTATTGCGCGTGAATTGGGGATCCCGGCGGTCGTAGGTTGTGGTAATGCCACTGATATTTTGCAAGAGGGACAAAACGTTACGGTTTCCTGCGCGGAAGGGGATACTGGCTACGTTTATCATGAACTCCTCGATTTCTCGATTCAAAGTTCACAAGTGACAGAATTACCAGACTTGCCGTTGAAAATCATGATGAATGTCGGTAACCCAGACCGGGCTTTCGACTTTGCTCGCCTGCCAAATGAAGGTGTCGGATTGGCTCGGCTGGAATTTATCATCAACCGCATGATTGGCGTGCATCCGAAAGCACTGCTGGAGTTCGAGACTCAGTCGCCGGCTATTCAGGCCGAAATCAAAGCACTGATGAACGGCTATGACGACCCCGTCGAGTTTTATGTGGGTCGTTTAACCGAGGGGATCTCTACATTGGGCGCGGCATTTTGGCCGAAACGGGTGATTGTGCGCTTGTCAGATTTTAAATCTAACGAGTATGCCAATTTAGTCGGTGGTGAAGCTTATGAACCACATGAAGAGAACCCAATGCTGGGCTTCCGTGGGGCGGGCCGTTATGTTGCAGACAGCTTCCGAGATTGCTTCGCACTGGAGTGTGAGGCAGTGAAACGGGTGCGTAATGTGATGGGGCTGACTAACGTTGAGGTGATGGTGCCCTTCGTGCGGACAGTGGCTCAGGCCGAGGCCGTGGTCGCTGAACTGGCGAAACAAGGCCTAAAACGCGGCGAGAATGGCTTGAAGATCATCATGATGTGTGAAATCCCGTCGAATGCGTTGCTGGCTGACCAGTTCCTGGCGCATTTTGATGGCTTCTCCATTGGTTCTAACGATATGACTCAGCTAACGTTGGGGCTGGATCGTGATTCTGGCGTGGTGTCTGAACTATTTGATGAGCGCAATGAGGCAGTAAAGGCCTTGTTATCAATGGCAATTACCGCGGCTAAACGGCAGGGGAAATACGTCGGTATTTGTGGTCAGGGCCCCTCAGACCATGAAGATTTTGCCTTATGGTTGATGGAGCAAGGGATCGACAGTTTATCTCTTAATCCAGATACAGTAGTGCAAACCTGGTTGAGTTTGGCACAACATACCCAGCACTGATTTTCCAATTTAGTCATTAATCCGCAGCGAAGGTTGCGGATTTTTTTCATCATTTTGTAATGGCAATCAATTGCATCAGGAAGATAAAGTCAGCGAGGATTTAATTGGGGGAAAAGGGAAATAAAAAGCCGGTTAAATGATAATTAAAAGTAATAGTAAAAAAAAAGCCCGTCTTAGGTGACAGGCAAAGACTACACACAGCAATACGTGTATTCGATTACAGATATTTAAATAAGTCATTATGAAATGATTTATTTAAATGTCTTAGGGGAGATCACTACTACGTCATAATAGTAAATAAATTCCGTAAGTTAGTCATTGAGATTTGTCTGAATAAAATAGATTAAATAAATATTTATGGCAGAAGTAATTTCATCTGGTTATTAATAATTACCTTATTTAATAACTGATATAATTGACCATCAAGAATATGAATATGGGAGTTTAAATGGATATTACTTATTTCTAATAGCGGATATTGCTGAATAATAGGGGTTCAGTAGCATAACTACCAAACCCGCTATCGCCGTTATTTTAAAATTGACCGAGTATAAATGTTAAAGTTCTTCTAAATGTTTAACGACTTCGGTAATGCTTTCTTCTGGCTCAGGCGCTTCGCTGACCCAGGCCGCGGTCAAGCGATAGGAAATAGCCAACACCACTGGGCCGATAAATAATCCAATCATACCGAATGATAGCAAGCCGCCAATAACACCGGAGAGGATTAGAATCATTGGCATATCGGCTTCCATACGGATCAGATAAGGGCGTAATACGTTGTCCATTGTTCCGACGATACAGCTCCACACTAACAAAATAGTGCCCCAGGTTGAATCGCCAGTCCAGTAGAGCCAAATGACCGCAGGAATAAGTATTAACAATGGTCCAAGCTGGGCGACGCAACAGACAAACATCAACACTGTAAATAATGTGGCATATTGCACTCCGGCAAGCGCTAAGCCAATACCGCCGAGCACCGACTGAACCAGCGCGGTCACCACCACCCCTAAAGCCACTGCGCGAATAGCTTTGGCTGCCAGTACCACTACGGCATCACCGCGTTTATCCGCCGCCCGCACGGCGAAATGTCGAATAGCCAAACCGACTTGCTCGCCATGGAAATAAAGCAAGATGCTGAACAACAACATCAGTGCCAGATGAATCAAGAAGTAGCCAACATGCGCGGCTTGCGCTACTAACCAAGTCACGGACGCACCAATATAAGGCTGAATTTTGGCGATTAATACATTGCCGCCACCGGCAATCAATGTATGCCAGCCGCTATACAGTTTGTTACCTACCATTGGGATAGTTTGCAGCCAGGTGACATCCGGCATGCGCAAATTAGAGGGACTGGAGGCCCACTGGATAAGCGGGCCACTATTCTCGACCAGACTACTGACCAGTAGCGCAATGGGGATAACGAACAGTAAAATCAGCAGAAGGGTCATCACCATCACGGCCAGCCAGCGCTTACCCCAGAGCAGTTTTTGTAATCTGACCAGCAGCGGCCAGGTGGCAATAACCACCATGCCTGCCCAGGCAAATCCCATCACGAAGGGCTGCACTACCCAAAAACTGGCGACAATCATTATCATAATGAATATCACCCCAAACATCAGTTTAGGTAAATCGAAACGACGTAGCTGCGGGTAATTCATCAGTGGGTTCTCACTTCGGAAATCATGGCAAGGTGGCCATCGCACTGTAACTCATTAGAGTTTGCACTAATGAGTCATTTGCACAATCTAATTAAGTATCAACAGTAATCATGGTGTATTTCCTCAGTTTTTAACAGATAAGCTGAAGTTTTACTGCCGCGTTTTTATCAGAAAAGGCTGATATTTCTGAAATAATAAGAATCCGATAGTTATAAATATGCGGAAATAATACGCAGTCGCCCTGTGTTGAACATTATTTGTGCAATATAAAATTTTGATACTCAAGAGTTTATAGTCGTATTTATCCTTGGTCGATACCCATCACTTTCCCATCATTCTGAATTGGCATAAATTATTCGACAAAGGTTGTCGCGACCAGATAATCTCTCAGGGAACAGTTCTTAAAACAAACACTCATATAGATAGGGTCACACTAATGATCCCACAGATTTCTCAGGCACCCGGTGTTGTTCAGTTGGTGCTGGATTTTTTGGATGCTTTGAAGCAAAACGGATTCACCGGCGATACTGCCACTCACTATGCTGACCGCCTGACCATGGCGACGGATAACAGCATTTATCAACTGTTGCCCGATGCTGTGGTCTTTCCGCGATCGACGGCAGATGTGGCATTGATTGGTCGTCTGGCCGGGCAGGATAATTTTAAAACCCTCGTCTTTACGCCACGCGGTGGCGGGACGGGGACCAATGGTCAGGCACTGAATACCGGTATTGTGGTGGACATGTCGCGCCATATGAATCGCATCTTGGACATTAACCCGGAACAAGGTTGGGTGCGGGTTGAGGCAGGGGTGATTAAAGACCAGCTTAATGAATACTTGCGGCCATTTGGCTATTTCTTCTCACCGGAATTATCAACCAGTAACCGCGCCACATTGGGTGGCATGATCAACACTGATGCCTCCGGTCAGGGTTCGTTGGTCTATGGCAAAACCTCCGACCATGTTCTGGGGCTGCGTGCCATTTTACTCGGCGGTGAGATGTTAGATACCCGCGCGATGCCGACGGCACTGGCGGAAACGATTGCGCAGGAGGATTCCGTCATTGGCCGAATCTACCAGACGGTACTGAATCGTTGTCGTGACCAACGGGTGTTGATCCTGGAGAAATTCCCTCAATTAAACCGTTTCCTCACCGGCTATGATTTGCGCCATGTTTTCAGTGATGATTTGCAAACTTTTGACCTCACGCGGATTTTAACCGGGGCCGAAGGGACTTTGGCGTTTATCACCGAAGCCACGCTGGATATCACGCCATTGCCTAAAGTTCGCCGTTTGGTGAATGTGAAGTATGACTCTTTTAATTCAGCACTGCGCAATGCCCCTTTTATGGTGAACGCTAAAGCGCTGTCCGTCGAAACGGTAGACTCAAAAGTCCTCAATCTGGCGAAAGAAGATATTGTTTGGCACTCGGTCAAAGAACTTATCACTGATGTCCCTGATAAAGAGATGCTGGGGCTGAATATTGTTGAGTTCGCGGGTGACGATAAAGCGCTGATCGATAGCCAAATGGAGGCACTTTGCCAACGTTTGGACGATTTGATGTCTAGCCAAGAGGGTGGGGTTATTGGTTATCAGATTTGCAGCGAATTAGCCGGTATTGAGCGTATTTATGGTATGCGCAAAAAAGCGGTGGGTTTGCTCGGTAACAGTAAGGGGCAGGCCAAGCCGATCCCCTTTGCCGAAGATACCTGTGTGCCGCCGCAACATTTAGCCGATTATATTGTTGAGTTCCGCCAACTGCTGGATAGCCATAATCTGGCTTATGGTATGTTTGGTCATGTGGATGCTGGTGTGCTGCATGTGCGCCCGGCGCTGGACATGTGCGACCCTCAGCAAGAGATGCTGATGAAGCAGATTTCTGACCAAGTGGTGCAGCTGACGGCGCGCTATGGTGGGTTGTTGTGGGGCGAGCATGGTAAAGGCTTCCGTGCCGAGTACAGTCCGGAATTCTTCGGTGAGGTGCTGTACAGTGAACTGCGCCGCATTAAATCCGCGTTCGATCCAGATAATCGTCTGAATCCAGGGAAAATTTGTTCGCCATTGGGCAGTGATGCTCCGATGATGAAAGTGGATACCTCGGATAAGCGCGGGACACTGGACCGACGCATTCCTTTGGCGGTCAGAACCTCATTCCGTGGTGCAATGGAATGTAATGGCAACGGTTTATGCTTTAATTTTGATGCTCGCAGCCCAATGTGCCCGTCAATGAAGATAACCGGCGACCGAATTCATTCACCGAAAGGCCGGGCAACGTTGGTGCGCGAGTGGCTACGGCTACTGTCCGACCAGGGTGTTGATCCTGTCGCGTTGGAAAAAGGGCTGGCTACTCAGCGCCCAAGTCTGCGTGGTTTGATTGAAAAGACCCGCAATACCTGGGCTGCTCGTCAAGGCGATTATGATTTCTCGCACGAAGTTAAAGAGGCGATGTCTGGCTGTCTGGCATGCAAAGCTTGCTCGACACAGTGCCCGATAAAGATTGATGTGCCGAGCTTCCGCTCCCGTTTCCTACAGCTATACCACACCCGTTATCATCGGCCACTGCGCGATTATGTGGTTGCTGGGGTTGAAAGTTATGCACCGCTAATGGCTAAGACGCCCAAACTGTTTAACTTCTTCCTGAAACAGCCTTGGGTCAGTGAGTTAAGCCGTAAAAGCATTGGTATGGTGGATTTACCCCTACTTTCCAGCCCCACACTAAAGCAGTCTCTGTCGGGTCATTATGCTAGCACCATGACACTGGAACAGTTGGAAAAACTGTCGGAAGCGGAGCGACGCCAACATGTGTTAGTCGTGCAAGACCCGTTCACTAGTTACTATGATGCTCAGGTGGTCGCCGACTTTGTCCGGCTGGTGGAAAAGCTGGGCTTTAATCCAGTATTACTACCATTCTCGCCGAATGGTAAAGCTCAGCATATCAAAGGGTTCCTGCAACAATTTGCGAAAACCGCGCGTAAAACAGCGGATTTCCTGAATCGCATCGCGCAATTGGGTATGCCAATGGTGGGTGTTGACCCGGCACTGGTGCTTTGTTATCGCGATGAATATAAAGAGATTCTGGGTGATAGCCGTGGCGACTTCAATGTGCAATTGGTCCATGAGTGGTTACAGGTAGCGCTGGCAGAACAGCCGGAGCATCCGGATCAACAGATGAGTGGCGAGTCCTGGTATCTATTTGGCCATTGCACGGAAAGCACGGCGTTGCCAGCCAGTAGTCAGCATTGGGCATCGATATTCTCCCGTTTCGGTGCCAAACTGGAAAATGTCAGTGTGGGATGCTGCGGTATGGCCGGGACCTATGGCCATGAAGCAAAAAACATCGATAATTCATTGGGTATCTATGCACTATCCTGGCAGCAAGCATTGCAAAAACTGCCGGGGAAACGTTGCTTAGCCACCGGTTATTCTTGCCGTAGCCAAGTAAAGCGTGTTGAAGGAAGTGGCTTACGACATCCATTACAGGCTTTGCTTGAGCTGGTTTAACGTGTGATTTCAAGTGAGTGAGAGCAGCTAACATCGCTGCAATTTCAAGAACGAAGGCTAAAGGGGAGACAGAATGCTCTGGAAACGCACCGCGACACTAGAACAGCTAAATCAGCAAAGTCAAAACTGCATGGTAGGACATTTGGGTATTGAGTTTACCCGATTCTCGGATGATGAACTCGAAGCCACTATGCCGGTCGACCATCGGACAACACAGCCTTTTGGTTTGCTGCATGGTGGGGCGTCGGTGGTGCTGGCTGAGTCGTTGGGTTCAATGGCTGGCTATCTGTGTACTGTTGAGGGACAACAAGTGGTGGGGCTGGAAATTAATGCTAACCATCTTAAGGCAGTCAGATCTGGCAAAGTCCGTGGTTGTTGCCGAGCGATTCATGTTGGCCGCAGCCATCAGGTTTGGCAGATTGAAATTTATGACGAGCAGAATAACCTGTGTTGTACTTCTCGCTTAACCACTGCGGTATTAACTCGTTAATAAGAAATAACCCTACACTATACAAGTTATTATCATGCTCAGGGTGATGTGCTAGCCTTGAGCAACTCAACTTCCTACCACTCCTTTTTCTCTCCATTGACTGACAATATTGTTTATCTGATAAATGCGGCGAATCTCTACGATAGGTTTCCCCTGCCGAGGTTTTCAGCTAAAGTTAATGGATAAATAGGTATTTTTTATGAATGTTTAAAAAACTCGGAGACTGATTGCTATTAGCCTCTGAGATAGCAAGGGATTCGAGTATCACTGTAGAAATTATTGTTTTATTTCATAGTGATGAAAGTGTATTTATTCCTCTTGACCTCTTCGGCCATCGCAGCATGCTCTCTTCGTTGCCGCCTCATTCGGGGTTTAAACGACACTTTTCTTAATATCCCTGCAAAACAAACGGTTGAAGTGATAATTATTATCACTACCATTGTGAGCAATCTGTGTTGATTTATCAATTATCAGCGAGAAAAGGTAGGCATATGCAACAGGAATCAGTCGGGACATTCTCACTCGACGATAATGTCTGGCAAGGCGTTACGATAACCGACAGCGCGGCTGCGCAAATTACACGGCTCATGGAGCAGGACCCGGAAATACAAGGGTTACAGCTTGGGGTTAAGCAATCCGGTTGTGCCGGGTTTGCCTATGTCTTGGATATGGCGAAAGAACCCGCCAGTGATGCTCTGGTTTTTGAGCATGGCAGGGCCAGACTTTACGTCCCCCTCAAGGCGATGCCATTTATCGATGGCACCGAGGTGGATTACGTCCGTGAAGGGCTCAATCAAATTTTCAAATTTAATAACCCTAAAGCTCAGCATTCCTGCGGATGTGGCGAGAGTTTTGGCGTTTGAGCGATGTAAACGAAATGACACGAAGCAATGTAGAAGTTCCAGATGATGTGCAGGCTTGGGTCAGCGACGGTCGCTACAAAGAAGGATTCTTTACTCAGCTTGCTACTGATGAGTTGGCGAAAGGCATCAATGAAGATGTCATTCGCGCCATTTCCGCGAAACGCAATGAGCCTGAGTGGATGTTGGAGTTTCGCCTTGGAGCTTATCGAAGTTGGCTGCAAATGGAAGAACCGCACTGGCTGAAAGCACACTATAAGAGCCTGGATTATCAGGATTATAGCTATTACTCTGCGCCATCCTGCGGCAGTTGTGATGATAACTGTGATTCACAGCCCGGTGCGGTGCAACAGTCGTCAGCCGATAGCACCACCTCTCAGGATATGTCGCAGCACAATATCAACGAGTACCTCACCGCTGAGGTCGAGTCCGCTTTTGCCCAATTAGGTGTTCCGGTACGTGAAGGGGCAGAAGTGGCGGTAGACGCGATTTTTGACTCAGTTTCTGTTGCAACCACCTATCGCGGGAAGCTGGCTGAACAGGGCATTATTTTCTGTTCATTTGGTGAAGCTATTCAGGAATATCCGGATCTGGTACGTAAATATCTGGGGTCGGTGGTGCCAGCAAAAGATAACTTTTTTGCTGCACTCAATGCGGCGGTTGCCTCTGACGGTACCTTTGTTTATGTGCCCAAAGGTGTGCGCTGTCCGATGGAGCTATCGACTTACTTTCGCATTAATGCCGCGAAGACCGGCCAGTTTGAGCGCACTATTCTGATTGCTGACGAAGACAGCTACGTCAGCTATATAGAAGGGTGCTCGGCACCGGTGCGTGATAGCTATCAGCTGCATGCGGCGGTGGTTGAGGTCATTTTGCATAAAAATGCAGAAGTAAAATACTCAACCGTGCAGAACTGGTTTGCTGGAGCTGACAGCACCGGCGGTATTCTCAACTTTGTCACCAAGCGCGCCTTGTGTGAAGGTGCGGGTTCGAAAATGTCCTGGACTCAATCTGAAACGGGCTCAGCCATTACCTGGAAATACCCCAGTGTGATCTTGCAAGGGGATAATTCAATTGGCGAGTTCTTCTCGGTAGCGCTGACCAATGGTCATCAACAGGCAGATACCGGCACCAAAATGATCCATATCGGCAAAAACACCAAATCAACCATTATTGCCAAAGGGATCTCTGCCGGTCATAGCCAAAATACCTATCGTGGTTTGGTGAAAATTCTACCCGGTGCAGATAATGCCCGTAATTTCACCCAATGCGACTCAATGCTAATTGGCCCAGATTCCGGCGCGCACACTTTCCCGTATGTGGAAGTGCGTAATAGCTCAGCGCAATTGGAGCATGAAGCAACTACCTCAAAAATTGGCGATGACCAACTGTTTTATTGCTTGCAGCGCGGTATTAGTGAAGATGATGCCATCTCAATGATTGTTAATGGCTTCTGTAAGGATGTGTTCTCCGAGTTGCCGCTTGAGTTTGCTGTCGAAGCACAGAAATTGCTGGCAATCAGCCTGGAACACAGTGTCGGTTAAGTGTTCGCTGCATAAGTAAAGTTTTGCGCTCAGGCGCACCAAGGAAACCTATGTTAAGCATCAAGAATTTGAAAGTCAGTGTCGAAGGTAACGAAATCCTTAAAGGGTTAGATCTGGAGATCAAACCCGGTGAAGTGCATGCCATCATGGGGCCGAATGGCTCAGGGAAAAGTACCTTGTCAGCGGCGTTGGCTGGGCGTGAAGAGTATGAAGTCACCGAGGGCAGTGTGACGTTCAAAGGCAAAGATTTACTCGAGTTGGACCCAGAAGATCGCGCTGGCGAAGGGGTGTTTCTGGCTTTCCAATATCCGGTGGAAATTCCTGGGGTGAGTAACCATTTCTTCCTGCAAACGGCGGTTAATGCCGTGCGTAAATATCGTCAACAGGAGCCTTTGGATCGCTTTGATTTTGCCGACTTTATTGAAGAGAAAATAGAGTTACTCAAAATGCCCGCCGATCTACTAACCCGGTCGGTTAACGTAGGTTTCTCGGGCGGTGAAAAGAAACGCAATGATATCTTGCAGATGGCGGCACTGGAACCTTCTTTATGTATCCTGGATGAAACAGACTCAGGTCTGGATATCGATGCACTTAAGATCGTTGCAAACGGTGTTAACTCGCTGCGTGATGAAAACCGCGCATTTATTATTGTGACTCACTATCAGCGCATCCTTGATTATGTCAAACCTGACTTTGTCCATGTGCTGTATCAGGGGAAAATCATCAAATCGGGTGATTTCACACTGGTAAAACAGTTGGAGGAGCAAGGTTATGGCTGGCTTACCGACCAACAGTAAAATGCAGGAACCGCAAAATATCCTGGAGCAACAGCGTATTGATGCATTAAAGCATTTCGGCCTACTGTTTAAGCAGCGCCAAAGTGGTTATTCCACAGCGGCGACCGCACATTGGCAACAGGTGCTGCAATTAGGCTTCCCCAGTGCTAAGCATGAAGACTGGAAATACACGCCGCTAGAGCGTTTATTGGCTCATAATTTTGATTTTGCCTGCGCCCCGGCGGTGACACCCGCCCAGCGCGATGCCCTGTCATTGGTGCAAGATGCTCATCGTCTCGTCTTCGTAGATGGGCGGTATTCTCCTGAATTAAGTGACAGTGAGTGTGGTCCGTATCAACTGACCTCAATGACAGAAAATACACAGTTTCCAGCAGCTATCCAGCCGGAGGTCTTTTTACATTTGACCGAAAGTTTGGCTCAAGAGGGTTTGCACATTCGTCTGCCTGCAGGGAAACAGAGTGATAAACCGCTTTATCTACTGCATATCAGTTCAGGTAATGATTCCGATGTGGTGAATACCAGCCACTATCGTCATCATTTAACGATTGAGGTTGCAGCGCAGGCCGAAGTGATTGAGCATTTTGTCAGCCTCAATGAGCAGCCGCATTTTACCGGTGCGCGGCTGACCATAGCTGTTGGTGATAATGCTGAATTGAGCCATTGCAAACTGGCGTTTGAAACAACTCAAAGTTACCATTTTGCACATAATGACTTAGTGCTAGAGCGCGATGCGCGAGCACGGAGTTATAGCTTCCTGCTTGGTGCCGGGTTAACCCGCCATAACACCAGTGCTCAGTTGAATGGCGAGGGCGCAACACTTGCCATTAACAGTCTGTTGTTACCCATAGGGCGTGAAATTTGCGATACCCGCACTTATCTGGAACATAACAAAGGCTACTGCGAAAGCCGCCAATTGCACAAAACCATCGTCCGTGAGCGGGGCAAAGCCATCTTTAATGGCATGATTAAAGTGGCTCAGCACGCACTGAAAACTGACGGCCAGATGACTAATAATAATTTGTTGCTGAGCAAGTTGGCGGAAGTGGATACCAAGCCACAGTTGGAAATCTATGCTGATGATGTGAAATGCAGCCATGGGGCCACGGTTGGGCGGATTGATGCAGAACAGCTATTTTACCTGCAATCACGCGGTATCAATCATGCTGATGCACAACAAATGATTATTTTTGCCTTTGCGGCTGAATTAACCGAAGCCATTCATGACGAAACTATTCGCAAAATAGTCTTGGCGCGTATTGCTGAGCGCCTGGCCGAGGCATCACTATGAGTATTCCTGTTGAATCATTTCCTATTGAGCAAGTAAGAGCTGATTTCCCACTGCTTAGCCGTCAGGTTAATGGGCAGCCTTTGGTGTATCTGGATAGCGCTGCTAGTGCGCAGAAGCCACAGATAGTCATTGATAGAGAACTTAATTTCTATCGTGAGGGTTATGCGGCAGTTCATCGGGGTATTCACACCCTGAGCGCACAAGCAACGGAACAGATGGAAGCGGTACGTAGCCAGGTTGCCGACTTTATTAATGCCGCATCTGCTGAAGAAATTGTCTTTGTTAAAGGTACCACGGAGGCCATCAATCTGGTGGCTAACAGCTATGGTCGCCATTGTCTGAAAGCGGGCGATAGCATTATCATTACCGAAATGGAGCATCATGCCAATATTGTGCCTTGGCAGATGCTGGCAACCGATCTCGGTGTTGAAATTCGGGTATGGCCGTTGACAGAAAGTGGGGAGTTGGCGCTAAGTGCATTGGCGGATTTGATTGATAATACCACCCGACTGCTGGCGGTCACCCAGGTTTCCAATGTGCTGGGAACGGTTAACCCCATCAAAGAGATCGTCGCGCAGGCCAAAGCGGCTGGCTTGGTGGTGCTGGTGGATGGTGCACAAGCTATCATGCATCAGAGCGTCGATGTGCAGGATTTGGACTGTGATTTCTATGTCTTCTCCGGCCACAAGCTGTATGGGCCGTCGGGTATTGGCATCTTGTATGGCAAGAGTGCGCTGTTACAGCAAATGCCACCTTGGGAAGGCGGCGGTTCGATGATCAAAACGGTCAGTCTGACTCAAGGCACCACTTTTGCCGATGCACCGTGGCGCTTTGAAGCCGGCTCCCCCAATACCGCAGGAATTATGGGGCTTGGTGCGGCTATTGGCTATGTGAATCAGTTGGGGCTTGCACATATCCAGCACTATGAGCAATCACTCATGCAGTATGCATTGGAGCAGTTGGGTAAAGTTCGGAGCCTGAAAATCTACGGACCGGCAAAACGGGCTGGGGTGATTGCCTTCAATCTTGGGTCGCATCATGCTTATGATGTCGGGAGCTTCCTCGATCAATACGGTATTGCTATTCGTACCGGCCACCATTGTGCTATGCCGCTGATGGCATTCTATCAGGTGCCCAGTATGTGCCGTGCATCACTGGCACTCTATAATACCCCTGAGGAAGTCGATAGGTTGGTCAGTGGGCTACAACGCATCGAAAAATTGCTGGGCTAAGCGCAGACAGTCCGCGACAGTGCCCCCTAAAGCCGACTATCATTTTAAACAGTCGGCTTTTATTTTGGCGTTTATTCAGTAATAGGAAGCATGTTATGGCAGGTTTGCCAGATAAAGATAAATTGATTCGTAACTTTTCCCGTTGCTTAAATTGGGAAGAGAAATACCTGTATGTGATCGAACTGGGTGCACAGTTGCCGCCGCTAACTGAGCAACAGCGCCAGCCAGAGAATGTTATTTCTGGTTGCCAAAGCCAGGTCTGGATCGCTATGACTCTTTCAACTGACGGGCAGGTGATTTTTGCCGGGGACAGTGATGCCGCTATTGTCAAAGGTTTGGTCGCGGTGGTCTTTATTCTCTATCAGGGTTTGACTCCGCAACAGATCGTGAGCCTGGATGTTCGGCCATTTTTCGCAGATTTAGCCCTCAGTCAGCACCTGACGCCTTCGCGCTCCCAAGGGCTTGAAGCCATGATCCGCGCTATTCGTGCTAAAGCAGCGGCGCTAAACGCCGGCTGATCCACGCCAACATTTTGTGCTTTATTCACTAGTGATGGGGCCATTTTGCGCCAGGAGTCACAGTATTAAAATGGTGAAATTTCAGCAGGTTAAATCGACCTCCCTGCTGGAATAAGCATAATAAATTACTTTGTAACACCTTGATTTTTAGAGATATAAATTGCCTTTATAATAATGGCTGTTACTATATGGTGGCCTTATTATTGGCTGCTAAAATTAACGTAGATAGCCGTGTAAACCGAATTTTAAGAAGTGATGTAGGAACTAAGCATGAAACGTGCATTAACTTTGATTGGTATGTTATTCGCAACTTGTATGGCGGGAAGTCTCACCGCTGCCAATGCGACCGAGTATCCTCTACCGCCAGCCAATAGCCGTCTGATTGGTGAAAATACTACTTATATCGTTCCAAATGATGGTCGTCCACTTGAGGCTATTGCTGCCGATTACAAAATCGGTTTGTTGGGGATGCTGGAAGCAAACCCAGGTGCTGATCCATATCTGCCATTACCGGGTTCAGTACTAACGATCCCGACCCAGATGTTGCTGCCAGATACTCCACGTGAAGGTATCGTCATCAACCTGGCGGAACTGCGTCTTTATTATTACCCTAAAGGCCAGAACAAAGTGATTGTGTACCCAATCGGTATCGGCCAGTTAGGGCGTAATACCCCAACTATGACAACGTCTGTCAGCCAGAAGATCCCGAACCCAACCTGGACCCCAACGGCGAACATCCGTAAGCACTACCTGGCGGAGGGCGTCACCTTGCCAGCAGTGGTTCCTGCGGGGCCGGAAAACCCTATGGGTCTGTTTGCCATGCGTTTGGCTGCGGGCGGTGGTGAGTACCTGATTCATGGTACTAACGCCAACTTTGGTATCGGCATGCGTGTTAGCTCGGGTTGTATTCGTTTACGCCCAGATGATATTGAAGCGCTGTTCAAATCAGTACCAAAAGGTACTCGCGTGCAGATTATCAATGAGCCGGTTAAATATTCTGTAGAGCCTGATGGCAAACGTTATGTGGAAGTTCATCAGCCGTTGTCTCGTGTAGACAGTGATGACCCACAAACGATGCCAATTGCTATCAGCAGCAGCTTGCAGAAGTTTATCAACGACAGCCAGACTGATGCCCAAGTGGTTCAGGATGCGATTGTGCGCCGTGCTGGCATGCCGGTTATCGTAACTGTGGGTGAGACTGCCCCTGTGCAAGCTCCGGCTGCTGTAGAGCCTCAGAACGAGCCTCAGGCACAACCGCAGGACGCAGAGCAACAACCGAGTGAAGAAGCGACTCCTAAGCTGGTTCAACCAGGCCCGGTTTACTCCGCTGCCAATTAAGTCTTAGCCGCACCTTTGCCATGGCAGCCAGATGTTTGCCATGGCAAAGTTTATCGTGCCACCGTATTCTTTATGGCCCCACGTTCACCTAAATGCGCCAGCCAACGCTAATTAACCGTCAGGGAGCCATCTGGCTACCTTTTCGCCAATCACAGTTCACTCCCTCCCTCGCTCTAGGTAGCAGCAATCGCTGGCCACTGGCGCATAAAGATATCCACCAGCCCGGAAAGTTCGTCGTAGGTTGCACCATTACGCGCTTGCACTGACATGCCCTGAATGACGTTAACGATGTACTTGCCTAATAAAGCACAATTCGTGTTGTCCGGAAGTTCTCCTTTGTCGACACGACATGCGAGGCATTCAATCACCTTTCTTTCGGCAGAATTTCGCTGTTGGCTAAGTTGATGGAATAAGACGTCATCTGCGGCAGACATACCAAAGGTTGCTGCTACCATAAAACAGCCGGGAGGCATCTCGGCGTCAGTGAACCATTCAACGCTCGTACGCAGCAGTTGTTCAATCACCTGCTGCAATGGCAGTTCGTCCTGATCGAGGATCGCATCTCTGGCTTGGCCATAAGTTGCCAGATATTTTTCTACCGCCGCACAAAATAACCCCTCTTTGCTGCCGAACTCCGCGTACAGCGAAGAGGGTTTGACTCCCGTGCCTGCAATCAATTCAGACATCGATGTAGGCTCATAGCCAAAGCGCCAAAATAGGTTCATGGCCTTTTCCAATACGTTATCGCGATCAAATTTTTTTGGTCTGCCACGCACGCTCATCTCTTTTAGATTTTTACTCATATCCACGGCTCTTGAACCCTTTATGTAACGATCATTATAAAACCTCATTTTGAGAGTAAACGCTATTTTAAATTAAAATAATGATCATTACAAAAAAACATTGCACAAGCCTAACTCTTCACGTAGGGTTTAAATAACAAACGTTTCAAAAATTGAAAGGTAACGCATCTTACTGTTTTAACGATTAAAAGGATATTTTACATGAAAAAAACCACTGTAAACCTAGCCATTGCCGCCAGCCTGTTCTCAGCATCGGCTTTGGCGGCACAGCCGCAACTGCAAAATATGCATTGCGCGGGTAGCGTAGCGGTTTCAGCGATGACAACGCTGAGCGAGGTTGAAAAGGGCATTGCGGAACAAGCCAAAGCGAAAAACGCCAGCCATTACAGAGTTATTTCTGTCTCCGGCAATAACAAATTTCCTGTCAGCGCAGTGATTTACCGCTGATTAATTGTAACGTGAGGAGTGGAATGATGAGACTACAGACATTACTAGGTATTGATACACCAGTTATTCAAGCTTCTATGGTGTGGCTAAATTCGGCTGAACTTGCTGCTGCGGTTTCCAACGCCGGCGGCTTGGGTGTATTAGGCCCGAATGCCGGGAGAAAAAAGGTCGGTGGTGGGATCGCTAAAACGACAGAAGACTTTCGTCAGGAAATCATAAAAACCCGAACATTAACGGATAAACCTTTTGCCGTTAACTACCTGCTACCGATTGAGGGTGTCGAGATCAGTTTTCAATATGCAGAACCGTTACTGGAAGTGATCCTGCAGGAAAAAATTAATATCGTCATTACCAGCGGTAAAGACATCACCAAAGGCGAGAGGTACATTCGCAGTCTGAAAGACGCCGGTATCATCGTGATCCACCGCGAAATTTCCCCTACGGTTGAGAACTCGATACGGGCAGAAAAAATGGGGGTAGACGCGATTATCATCACTGGACATGAGGCCGGGGGCCACCTGAGCGAACACCGCATCAGTACCCTGGCCCTGCTGCCTCAGGTCACCGATGTGGTCAAGATCCCGGTGATTGCCGCAGGCGGTATCTATAATCAGAAAACAGCAAAAGCCGCCACGGCAATGGGCGCTACTGGAGTTTATGTCGGCACGCGTTTTATCACCACCTTTGAATCACCTGCCAGCCTTAACACCAAACAGGCGATCGTTAATGTTTTGTCTGAGGAACTGATCGAGATTAATACTCCGGCAGGAGATGTGCGCGTTATTGCCACCGAGAGCATTCGCGCAGGGCGAGGAGACAGTGAAATTGGCGTCATCAAAAAAGGCATGCTGGACGGCGATCACCAACACGGTGTGATCACCGTTTCCGAATCGGCGGGAGGCATTGAAAATATCAGCAGCGCAAAAGACGTGGTTTGTGAGCTTTCTTATGCTTTTAATTAACAGTAAAACGCCCAAACCATAAGGAAGGGGGCGCAAACCGTCAATCCCGATATCCCTCACGTGGATGGTGCCTAGACACTTCCAGTAGGTTGTTAATGCGTAGTAAGGTGGTTTTACCGGAGTCACTCGGCCCGATAATCACCCCCTCTAGTAATAACATTCAGGTGGGTTCCGGCTTACAACGTCAAGGAAGGTAACAGTCAGAAACGGGTTTCAGCGAAGCAAAAAAAATGGCGCACAATGTGCGCCATTTTTCATTCAGGAAGTAATATTACTTCTTGTAAGCGTGAGCTTGGTTGTCAAGACGTTGGTTAGCACGTGCTGCATCGTCTTTAGCTGCTTGAACGTCAGAACGGATTGCGTTCACGTCGTTGCTCAGTTGGTCAACTTTAGCGTTCAGAGTCTGAACGTCAGAAGACAGTTGATCGATTTTAGCATTGCTTGAACAACCAGCCAGCATAGTAGAAGCCAGAATTACCGCGCCCAGTACAAGTTTAGTACGATTCATTATTAACACCCTCTAGATTAAGTTAATCTCCATGTAGCGTTACAAGTATTACACAAAGTTTTTTCGAAAGAGAATAAATTTTTAGTATTAGAGGGGTTTATTTTGATCGTTCGCTCAAAGAAGCATCTTGTTTTAAAAAAAAGTTAAAAAAACGAGGCAAAACAGCCGGATTCTTTCAGATAAGTCTTACTGAGAAAAAAACTTTCGAGCTCTTAGGATAAAGTGGATTTTTCAGAAAGTTTATTTTGCGGTGGTTTAAAAAGAAAACGCCGCTATTGAAAGCGGCGTTTTTAATTAAAGTTCTAGCGTGCGGTTTGGATTATAAGACGTGCACGGAAGAAGTGTTGGTCGTACCACTTGGAACCAAAGCACCAGAAACCATAACGACAACGTCGCCTTTCTGTGCCAGGCCGCTAGCCAGAGCTGCTTCTTTACCGATGCGATAGAAATCATCCGTTGAAGCAATCTCGTTGACCAACTGAGTGACAACGCCTTTGGTCAGAATTAACTGGCGAGCAGTGGTTTCATTGGTCGTCAGTGCCAGAATAGTGGCAGTTGGGAAGTATTTACGTACTGACTTAGCTGATTTACCGCCGCCAGTTGCCACGACAATCACTTTGGCTTCCAGTTTTTCTGCAGTTTCTACAGCACCACGGCAAACGGCTTCAGTGATACGCATTTTGCGATTGTCATTCAGCGTTTCGATGCGGCTAGGCATGATGCGGTCTGTGCGCTCACAGATGGTCGCCATGATGGTAACAGACTCTAATGGGTACTTACCCTTAGCACTCTCACCAGACAGCATCACGGCATCGGTACCGTCCAAAATGGCGTTAGCAACGTCGCCAGCTTCTGCGCGGGTAGGGCGTGGGTTCTTGATCATGGAATCGAGCATTTGAGTTGCAGTAATAACAACTTTACGGGCGCGGTTACATTTCTCAATCATCATCTTCTGCGCGAAGATAACTTCTTCTACTGGGATCTCAACACCCAAGTCACCACGGGCAACCATGATACCGTCAGAGGCTTCCAGGATTTCGTCGAAGTTATTCAGACCTTCCTGGTTTTCAATTTTGGAGATGATTTGGATGTGCTCGCCACCATGTGCTTTCAGGTGTTCGCGGATTTCCAGCACGTCAGAACGTTTACGAATAAAGGAAGCCGCAACGAAATCTACGCCTTGCTCACAACCGAAGATCAGGTCAGCTTTATCTTTTTCAGCTAACGCTGGCAGTTGGATAGACACACCTGGCAGGTTAACGCCTTTGTTTTCGCCCAAATCACCGTTGTTCAATACTTTACATACCACAGTATTCTCAGTGACTTCAGTAACTTCCATGCCGATCAGACCATCGTCAACCAGCACAGTGTTGCCAATTTTCAGGTCAGCAGCGAAGCCAGGGTAGGTCACAGCAACGATGGTGTTGTTGCCAATAACACTTTGATCAGTGGTGAAAGTGAAAGTCTGACCTGCAACCAGCGCAGCATCTTTGCCGCCATCCAGTTTCATGGTACGGATTTCAGGACCTTTGGTGTCTAACAAGATACCGGCTTTCAGGCCAGTTTCTGCCATAACAGCACGAATATTCTTAATACGTTGACCATGTTCTTCATAGTCACCGTGGGAGAAGTTTAAACGCATAACGTTCATGCCAGCATTCAGCAGTTTCGTCAGCATTTCTTTAGATTCGGTTTTTGGACCGATAGTACAAACAATTTTAGTCTTTTTCATGACGGATTTTTTCTACAAGTTGTGATGGATAAAAAGCGAAAGTTCCGTTACGTACCGCAACGGAGTGGGATCTGATTAGTGTCTGGTGTAGCGAAACGTGACCAAGAAGCAAAACATTACTAAGAATAGATGACAGTTGCGGAAGTTGAGCGGAAAACTTTAGCACGAGGCTAAACGCATGATCGGAGTACGATGGCGTAAATGCGAGTTGTATTTTTTTAGCGTATCTACAGATCAAGATGCTGAAACCATTCAACTGAAACGACGGTTCGTATTATAGGCGGTAAGTCGCCGGAAATGAAATAGAAAACAGGAACTCATTGCCGTTTTTTATAAAAAGGGGTGATTCGTCGCGCAAACAGTGAGAATAATTCCTAGTTTGTTGCGCAACTGCTATGCGTTTTAACATTTTTTGCGAACTTTTTATCATAAATAGCGAAAGTGACAGAAGGTAAAATATAACGATGTCATAGGGAGATGATGGCATTGGGAGATTGCAGAGTGGTGCGTTCTAATGGACTCGAACCATCGACCCCCACCATGTCAAGGTGGTGCTCTAACCAACTGAGCTAAGAACGCATAGAGAATCTGAAGCAAGAATAACTGAGGATTGCAAAGTGGTGCGTCCGAATGGACTCGAACCATCGACCCCCACCATGTCAAGGTGGTGCTCTAACCAACTGAGCTACGGACGCACATCATACTCTTCACAAATCATACTGCAGATAAAGCCAAAATAATGTTGGTGCGTCCGAATGGACTCGAACCATCGACCCCCACCATGTCAAGGTGGTGCTCTAACCAACTGAGCTACGGACGCATCCTTTATTACTTGCCATCAATGCTGACAGCGGGGACGAATATTAACGAGCTGCCCGTCTGCTGGCAAGGGGAAAAACATAATATTCACCGCAAACTCACGTAATTGCTGCGCTTTTGCCCATTGCGCTGTTTTTTTCTCCATCTTTTTGCTCTGGCAGGCGCTAATTGTCAGAGGTGATACCAACCATTAGCGCCGGAGACTTTAAGCCACTAGTGAGCCGCTTTTTGCAGGATAAAAGCGGGCGGTTGTTTTTGCAGCCAACGGATACGCAGCGCCATCAAAATGGCCGCCGATGTTAGGCCGATAACAAACCCTATCCAGAAACCACTTGGCCCCATGGCGGGAACAATATAGTCGGTCAGCCCCAGTAGATAGCCACTTGGCAACCCCAACAACCAATATGCGGTAAAAGTAATAAAGAAGATGGAGCGAGTATCTTTATAACCGCGCAACACACCACTGCCGATGACCTGAACCGCATCAGATAATTGATAGATAGCCGCCAACAACATTAAGTGCGAGGCCATCATCACCACTGCAGGGTTTTTGTTATACAGCAGAGCAATGTGTTCACGGAAAGTCACGGTAAATATCGCGGTGACACAGGCCAACATTAAACCGACCGCAATACTGGTATAGGCTGCGACTTTCGCTTGTTCAACCGACCCCTGACCAAGACGGAAGCCGACCCGAATCGTTGCCGCCACACTCAATGACATCGGCAGCATAAACATGAGTGAACTGAAGTTGAGGGCGATTTGGTGCCCAGCCACCGCGACGATGCCCAGCGGAGAAACCAACAAGGCGACGACAGCAAACAGTGTGACTTCAAAAAACAGCGCTAATGCTACAGGCAACCCCAGGCCACCAAGGCGTTTCATCACCTGCCAGTCGGGTGCAGCAAACCCTTTTTCTAGTTTGATATCTTGCTGAGAGCGGGCACGGTTGACGTACCAGCGCATCATCAGGAACATGACCCAGTAAACTGTCCCGGTTGCCACCCCGCAACCCACGCCCCCTAAGGCAGGCGCACCAAACTTACCGTAGATGAAGATATAGTTAACCGGAATATTCACCAGCAACCCAATAAAACCAATCACCATCCCAGGTTTGGTTTTGGATAATCCTTCGCACTGATTGCGCAGAACTTGGAAAAATAGGTAACCGGGCGCGCCCCACATAATGGCATGCAAGAAACCAACGGCTTTATCGGCCAGCACCGGATCAATATTATGCATCTGCTTAATGACGTGGTCGCTATTATAGAGAACCACCATAATGAGCAACGAAACAGATAATGCCAGCCAAAATCCTTGTCTGACTTGATGCGCGATCTGACTCCGCCGTCCAGAGCCGTTAAGTTGAGCCACTGTTGGGGTCAGAGCCAATAATAGCCCGTGACCGAATAAGATGGCGGGTAACCAAATTGAGGTACCAACAGCCACGGCGGCCATATCCGTTGCACTGACAGAACCGGCCATAATAGTGTCAACCACGCCCATGGCAGTTTGAGACAATTGCGCGATGACAACGGGAATAGCGAGAGCCAATAAGCTACGCGCTTCGACAATATACTTCTGCACGTATGCACCTTTCATCATTTTAATGGCGATTATTTATCGTGCAATTTACGATAAATAAAATAGCGGGAAATCAATATATAACCAAAGTAATTGGAGTTACAGGTAGACAGTAAACGAACGAATCCCGATGAGCTTACTCAAGTCAGTGAGCGTAGCTAACACCCCTGTAACTTCAAGTACAAAGGGTATAAAGATTGTACCTGCTCGCCAAGCTTAAGCAATCCTTGTAATTAAATATCAATGAAACACCACAGAAGTGCCTTTTTCGTTTAAGTGGTTTGGTTTTCCTCATTTTCTGAGGCAAAATCAAGGCATAGCATTTTTCTTTCTATAGATAACAGATAAGAGGCATGGCGTATGTTTACTGGTATTGTTCAAGGCACCGCGCCAGTGGTTGCCATCGAGGAAAAATCCAACTTCCGCACCCATGTGGTGGAAATGCCAGATGAGCTATTGCCAGAATTAGCTTTAGGCGCTTCTGTTGCCCACAATGGCTGCTGTCTAACAGTGACTGAAGTGAATGGAAATCGGGTCAGTTTTGATTTAATGAAAGAAACGCTGCGTATTACTAATCTGGGGGATATTAAGGTTGGTGACGTTGTTAATTTGGAGCGAGCCGCTAAATTCAGTGATGAAATTGGTGGGCATCTTATGTCCGGGCATATTATTTGTACTGCGGAAATCGCCAAGATATACACCTCAGAAAATAACCGTCAGATCTGGTTCCGCATGCCCAGCGACGATTTAATGAAATATGTACTGCATAAAGGTTTCATTGGTATTGACGGTATTAGCCTGACAATCGGTGAAGTCGTGGGTAATCGTTTCTGTGTACATTTGATCCCCGAAACGCTGGCGCGGACCACATTAGGTAAAAAGCGCTTAGGGCATCGGGTTAATATCGAGATAGATCCGCAGACACAAGCGGTGGTTGATACTGTTGAGCGGGTTTTGGCACAGCGCGATATTGTTTCTACGGCAGCTGCGGTAGAAAAAGTGGTGCGGAGCTAGTTAAAAGAGAGCAAAGCAGGGGGTTGATGACCCGCTGCCTTGCTAACTTAAGATAAGGGATTAACGAGGAACCCGAATACCGCCCTCGACACCATTGGGGCTGAATAATACTTGCCACAATTGAATGTCTCTGGCGCGGAATGCACCTGCGCAGGCATTCAGATAATAGCTAAACATCCGCTCAAAACGTGGTGAGTAATTCTCTGCCAGACTTGGCCATGCAGCTTGAAAACGTTCATACCATGCCATCAGTGTTCGGTCATAATCTGCACCGAAATTATGCCAGTCTTCCATAATGAAATAAGGTTCGCTGGCCTGCGCAATATGCTTCACTGACGGCAGGCAGCCATTGGGGAAAATATACTTATTAATCCACGGATCAATACTTAAATCAGTACGATTGGCCCCAATGGTATGTAACAGGAATAGTCCGTCAGGTTTTAAATTGTGATTTACCACATTAAAGTAGGTGTGATAATTTTTCGGCCCGACGTGCTCGAACATCCCGACAGAAACGATGCGGTCGAATTGTTCATTCAGGTCACGATAATCTTGCAGCAAAATAGTGACATCCAAACCTTCGCAGCGCTTTTGGGCCAATTTTTGCTGTTCAGCGGAAATGGTAACACCGGTGACAGACACCCCGAAGTGACGGGCAGCATAAGCAGCGAGCCCACCCCAACCACAACCAATATCAAGCAACTGCATACCCGGAGCCAATTGCAGTTTCTCGCAGATCATCTGCAATTTATTTTCCTGCGCTTGCTCAAGTGTCGTAGCATCTTTCCAGTAGCCACAAGAATATTGCATATTGGGGTCGAGCATTAAGCTGAATAGGTCATTGCCGAGATCATAATGTTCTTTACCGACAATCCAGGCTCTTTTCTTTGACTGCAAATTGATAATGCGTGCGGCGGCAATACGTAAAGTATCTTTGAGATGGTGTGGAAGTTGTTTTTCCAGGCCGGCTCTGAGGACACGCTGGAAGAAAATATCCAGGCGGTCACACTCCCACCAGCCATCCATATAACTCTCACCTAATGCCAAAGATCCTTCTTGTAATACCCGCTTAAAAAAGTCCGGGTTATTAACTCTAATGTCGAAGGGGCGTGAGCCATTGATTTCAATATCAGCCCGATTCAGCATTTCTTGCACAATGCGGAACCACGGATTTTCTTGAATACTCTGGTCTTCTATACAGGATGAACTCATAGCTTCTCCATCACTTTCTTCTGACTTATGACCCGCGCCATGGTCTATATACGCGAATACATACCAATTAGGTTATTGTGACCTTGGTGTCTGATGTCCTTTACGGACATACCCTAGTATTTGAAGTTGCAGTGGTATTGCAGCTTCCCTTACTTTGGGTTAAGAGGAAGATTAAGAAGAAACCCTAATAACTCTTTGAGTTAGGGCGACTCATCCATAAGAGTAAATGTGACACAATCCACGCGCACAGAAAATGTTTAAGATAATGCTTTTTTTTGATGCTATCGTAATTGGTTAAATTGAGTATAGGCTTGCCGGGGCGCTTTCTCAATAATAAATCTCTCCCGGCAAGCATGTACGTTAGTGACTATTTTTATTGGTAATTATGACTCTGCGCAATTATAGCTAGCACTATTCGTGTGGCCTTTTTGTTGGCGCAAAGCGTAGCAATGAATACCATAACCCAGGAATGCCAAAATAACCGTCGATAACATCACTGTCACTGTGGCGAGCAAGGGCTGGCTGATATAAGCCGAAACCGCCATGCTGGCGACAAAACACAAACCGAGTTGAAGCGTATTTTGCAGCGCTGCAGCTTTGCCTGTATTGGTCGGAAATGGGGTTAATGCATTTGCTACGATAATAGGGTAGCAGGCACCATTGACAAGCGCCATCAAGCAGAAGGGAATAAGTAAAGTCATCAGTGTTGGCGTGGTCAAAGTCGCTATCAGATAGAGAGCAACCATACTGACGGCATAACCGGCCAACAGCCAAGGCAACAGGGTATTACCTTTAATCCGAGTCAGCGCACTACGACAACCAAAGCCCCCTAGCAGGAAGGCCAGAGTCTGCGGGACGTAACTCAAGCCAATCACATTTGGGCTATAACCCATCTCCCCCAGAATAAAAGGCGAACCGGTTAACCAGGCGAAAAAACCGGCACTACATGCAGCAAATATCATCACGTTGCCGCTAAATACCGGTGATTTCAGTAGCTGCCAGAAACTAATGGCACTTTTGTTTTGACCGGCATTATCTGATGCCGTTTTCTTCCGCTCTTTCAAACACGCCGTTGGGATGAGCAGCAGCAGTGTCACGACCAACAGTACGACGAAAATTGAGCGCCAGCTAAAGTGGTTCAATAGCCAGGCACCCAGCAATGGGGCCAGCGCTGGAGATAACGCCACTAAAGGCATAATGGTGGCAAAAACCCGGTTAGCTTTACCATCGCGATAGCGGTCTACCACTAATGCTTGCCAACTCACTGCCGCTGAGCAGACCCCCACGGCTTGAATAAAGCGCAGCACCAAGAGCTGTGTTGCTGTTTCAACCCACAACACCCCCAAACAGCCGATGGCAAATAACCCCAACCCAGCTAATAGCACCGGTTTACGGCCTAATTTGTCGGAGATTGGCCCCCAAATAAGCTGGGCGATGGCGAAACCGGCGAGGAAGATACTCAGACTGGCGCTGATGGAACTGGCGGAGGTTTGTAATTCTTGTTGCATGGCACCAAAGGCGGGCAAATACATATCGGTGGCCAAGTACCCCAACATGCTCAAACCCGCCAGATAGAACATGAAACTTGCAGACGTCTTCATACTTTATTTCTCTTTATCATAATTTTGCAGGCAATTTACTGTCTTTAGACAGCTTTATAATTAGGGGATTGTAGCGGGGGCATTCTATCCGCTGCGATATTCAGTTGTGAAACGTTAATATTTGAGACAAGCTATCAAAAAAATTGATATCAAATAATTGAGTAAAAAGAGGCAAAGAATAATGTGGTCTGAATACTCATTGGATGTGGTTGATGCCGTGGCGCGCACAGGGAGCTTCAGCGCAGCTGCTCAAGAATTGCACCGTGTGCCGTCTGCCGTCAGTTATACTGTGCGCCAACTGGAAGAGTGGCTGGCAGTTCCACTGTTTGAACGGCGTCATCGGGATGTCGAGTTGACTCAGGCTGGGGTGGTTTTTATTAAAGAAGCTCGAGATGTTATCAAAAAAATGAATAACACTCGCCGTCAGTGTCAACAAGTGGCGAATGGCTGGCGTGGGCAATTAAATATTGTGATCGATAAAATTGTCAAACCGCAGCGAAGTCGCCGCTTAGTGTTGGATTTTTATCGTCATTTCCCTGATGTCGAGTTACGGGTGCGCTATGAAGTCTTTAATGGTGTCTGGGATGCCTTGGTCGATGGGCAAGCCGATATGGCGATTGGTGCCACCCGAGCCATCCCGGTACGAGGGCGCTTTGTCTTTCGCGACATGGGTTTTTTGACGTGGCACTGCGTGGTGAGTGTGGACCATCCTTTAGCCAGTTTAACCGGGCCACTTAACGACAATCAGCTACGACCCTATCCTTCACTGTGTCTGGAGGATACGGCACGAAACTTGCCTAAGCGTGATACCTGGACATTGGATAACCAGCAACGGTTAGTGGCACCGGACTGGACAACAGGGATCGACTGCCTATGTGAAGGGCTCTGTATTGGTATGGTACCGGCCCATATGGTGTCGCCCTTGATTGCCCAGGGGAAGTTGGTGGTATTGACGTTAGCTGAACCATTACCAGATAGCCTATGTTGCTTAACTTGGGAGCAGAATAACCACTCCCCAGCTTTGGCGTGGCTACTGGACTACCTAGGTGACAGTGTCACGCTAAATGACGAATGGCTGAAAGATGACAATGCCGTGGTTAATGCTGGTGTGCAGAATTAGCGGCCAGTCACGAGCAATGTAACTGGCTGAAGAGAATTAACGGCGGTAATCACGGAACGGGCCATCAGCGACAGAACGGCGCTCTACCAATTTCGGATGTACTTCAATAGTTTGTGGGTCTTCGCGCTTGCTGACAATGCGATCAAGTAACATGGCAAAGGCGGATTCACCTAATCGCTCTTTTGGCTGGTGGATGGTGGTCAGCGCGGGTGAGAAATAGCGAGCATTACGTACGTTATCATACCCGATCACCGAAATATCTTGCGGCACACGCAAACCCAGCTCATCAGCTGCACATATCGCACCCATCGCCATGATATCTCCGCCACAGAATACGGCGGTCGGGCGATGTTTTTGCGTCAAAATCTGATGCATGGCTTTATAACCAGACTCGGGCTCAAAATCGCCCTGAACCACCCATTCATCCCGTAATGTGATATTGGCTTCCTCTAAGGCTTTCAGGAAGCCTTGATGGCGACCGCCCCCAGTATTACGTGATAACTGGCCTGGAATGGCACCAATATCACGATGACCGCGCTCAATCAGATAACGGCCAGCTAAATAGCCACCCTCAAAGGCATTATCGATAATTGAATCGGTAAAATCGCCGCGGGCAGTGCCCCAATCCATGACCACCATTGGGATATTACGATAATCCTCCAGCATCCCTAGCAGTTGTTCGGGATATTCTGAACACATCACTAATAGCCCATCGACTCGTTTTTGCGCCAGCATGGCCAAATAAGCTTTTTGCTTATCCAGATTATTATGAGAGTTACATAAAATCAGAGTATAGCCTTTGCTATAGCAGCTATTTTCAACCGCTTCGATCACTTCAGCGAAATAAGGGGCTTCACTGGATGTCGCCAGCAAACCAATTGACTTAGTGTGATTCACTTTCAAACTGCGGGCCACAGCACTAGGCGAATAATGCAGTTCTTTGATGGCAGCCCACACGGCGGCCTTGGTATTTTCGGCGACGAAACGAGTTTTATTGATCACGTGTGAAACGGTGGTGGTGGACACACCCGCGTGTTTGGCCACATCTTTAATCGTTGCCATAAAAAGAATGACTCCTAAGCTTACCTGTTACAGCAGGTAAGCATGTTGTTAATCGTTTGCCTGCATTACTCGAAAACCGCTCAGACAGAAGCACGATAGTAGGCTGGATGGTTGAGTCAGCTGGTCGTCTGAGAGTATTTATTGGACGTTATTAGTCGGTATGCAGTTATGAACTGCGAATTTTGTCTGATCTGGAGGAAAAGTGGAAGAGCTAATCAATGTTATAAAGTGCGTAATGAGCACAAGATTTTTTTTCCTAACTGTGGGAAAATAATTTAACGCACTATTTATGTGCCTTTTCCCTACTAAAATTAACCGGCTGAGGAGTTTTTATGGATACCAATCTGAAAATGTCGCTGATTACGACTGTTGGTGCGCTGGCAATGATTATTGTCTTTAGCTTCGTGGCGGTAATGAATTAATTACGCCGCGTGCCGGTGATAATTAAGGGCGGTTTACCCGCCCTTAATTATTGTTATGCTATCAAGCTAAATTCTTCTCAACAAAAGACCAGTTAACCAGAGACCAGAAGTTCTCCAGATATTTTGGCCGAGCGTTGCGGTAATCAATATAATAAGCGTGTTCCCACACATCCACAGTTAACAAAGGTTTATCGCTGGTAGTCAGTGGTGTCGCCGCATTAGATGTACTGACAATTGCCAGAGTGCCATCCGCTTTTTTGACCAGCCACGTCCAACCTGCACCAAAGTTTTTCACTGCGGCATCGGTAAATTGCGCTTTAAATTCAGCAAAAGAACCAAAAGATTGATTAATGGCATCGGCAACTTTGCCCGTCGGTTCGCCACCGCCATTCGGCGACAGACAATGCCAGTAAAAAGTGTGGTTCCAGACTTGGGCTGCATTGTTAAAGATACCTCCGTTGGCGGTTTTTATAATCTCTTCCAAGGTCTTACCGGCAAACTCGGTATCTTTAATCAGGTTATTAAGATTCACGACATAAGTGTTGTGATGTTTGCCGTAATGATATTCCAGTGTTTCAGCCGAAATGTGCGGTTCCAGCGCATTTTGCGCATAGGGTAATGCAGGTAATTCAAAAGACATAGCTCTCTCCTTTCGGGGTTGCTCAGGGTGTTTGCTCCTCAAATCCGGTCATTGGTCGTAGCCATGATGCGGCGAAGAGCGGTTAAATCGTAATTGTTGAATTTTTGTTGTGGGTCATAATCTTAACAACTTTCAACAAGAATGACAGATATAACCACATTATTAGATGGGATATTGCGTGAAAGTTAAACAGATTGCGTCATGTATTTGATGAGAATGTGGTGATGTAGGCACCCAGTAGATTTACTGGGTGCTAGCGTAAAGATTAGCGGATGGTTTTTGGTGTCACTACGCGACGCGCGCCGACATAGTGATCTTGCCAGTAGTCATTATCCATCATGCTGATTCGGATTTCTTCGCCCGTTCGCGGGGACTGAATAAATTTGCCGTTACCTAAATAAACACCGACATGGTCGGCAACACCGCGATTAGCAATATTGAAGAACACCAGATCGCCACTTTCTAATTCAGCTCGTTTCACTGGCGCAGCATCGCGCAAATGATACATTTCGTTAGCCGTGCGGGGCATTTTTATTCTGATAACATCTTTATAGGCGTAATAAATAAGCCCGCTGCAATCAAAGCCGGTATTAGGGGAGGTACCACCCCAACGATAAGGCTTACCGACCTGTTTCATCAGTTTACTCATGGCAGTCTGCTTGGCGTGCTGGTAGCGTTTTTTATGGGCAGGGCTGAGTTTTATCTTATTATTTGCGGCTAACTCGGTGCTTGCTTTCCCTTGTGCTTTATTTCTATGTCGGCCATAAGCGACTTTTTCTGTTTTTTTAACTGCCGCTTTTTTATTGGCTGCAGTTTTAATAACGGTTTTTTTACTTTCTGTTGCTTTGCTACTGTTTGATTTTTTGCCGGTAGGTTTGCTGACTGCTTGTGCTTTCTTTTTAATAGTTTTGCTAGCCGTGGCGGCTGTTTTCTTTTTATCGTTATTAGTTGCTATTTTATTTGTGACGTTTTTACGCGAGGGGGTTTTATTGTTGTCGACTTTAACTTTCTTAATGCTTTTATCTGCTTTACGTTTCTTGCGGTCATCAGGACTGGCCTGACTAACCTGACCTTTCTTTTGCTCAGCAGAGACGTGAGCCTGCGGCGACGCATGCGCCAGGTTTAGAAATAGCTGGGTAAACAGCAGCACAAACAGCGTAAGAATTAAACGCATAATAACGCTACCAACCTTGGCCCTGAAATGAATATGAAGAGTCACAGTATTGCCGAAACTCCGGATATAAAAAAGCGCAGAGCTACAAGAATCTAATCGATATTGTGAGAAAACGTTAATGGCGTCGCAATTGTTGTTTTTTCACACGTCAAATGGCCTTAAATCAACCATACGTCAACGAGTTAATCACCCGCTATTTCCGGCATTCCTTGCAGAAGATAATAATGAAGTAATGGGATCAAAAATGTTATTATAAATGTATATATTTGTAGCTGACAATATAACCATTTGCTGACAGAGTAAAGCCCCTGCAAAAGATGGCGTTTTATTCCTGTCGTGACAGTCGCTACAATGGGCCGTACGCAATAATTAAATTGAGTAATAAGTATTGTAGCCACAGGGCTTGAGGAAGCAAGAAATGACGACGATTGATAAAATTCAGCGCCAGATAGCGGAAAACCCAATCCTGCTTTATATGAAGGGTTCACCTAAGCTGCCAAACTGCGGTTTCTCTGCTCAGGCTGTGCAGGCGCTGTCCGCTTGCGGCGAGCGTTTTGCTTATGTTGATATTCTGCAAAACCCAGATATTCGTGCCGAGCTGCCAAAATATGCCAACTGGCCAACTTTCCCACAGTTATGGGTTGATGGTGAATTGGTTGGTGGCTGCGATATCCTGATGGAGATGTATCAGCGCGGCGAACTGCAACAGTTGCTGAAAGAAACTGCCGATAAATACCGTGCAGAAGAAGAAAAACCCGCCGCAGAATAATGCGTTGGCTGGTGAGTGCAACAAACAAAAGGTGGCTTGCAGGCCACCTTTTTTAATCCTGAAATCTGATTATTCAGATTCAGATTCACCCGCCGGAACCGGCCAGCCACCCAGCTTTTTCCAACGATTAACCAGCTCACAGAATAATTTTGCGGTTTGCATCGTATCGTACAACGCGGAGTGAGCCTGGCTACTGTCAAATGGAATACCCGCAGTCAGACAAGCTTTAGCCAACACGGTTTGCCCTAGCACCAATCCGCTAAGCGCGGCGGTATCGAATGTGGCAAAAGGGTGGAATGGATTGCGCTTCAAACTGGCTCGCTCAGCTGCAGCCATCACAAAGCTGTGATCAAAGTGGGCATTGTGCGCGACAATAATTGCCCGGTTACAGCCTTGATCTTTCAGGCCTTTGCGCACCGCTTTAAAAATGGCATGTAAGGCGTCATATTCACTGACTGCACCACGCAAAGGGTTGGTCGGGTCTATGCCATTAAATGCCAAAGCTTCAGGTTGCAGATTGGCACCTTCAAAAGGGTCAACATGAAAATGCAGTGTTTCATCTGGCAACAGCCAACCTTCCTTGTTCATTTGCAAGGTAACGGCGGCAATTTCTAATAATGCGTCAGTTTGAGCATTAAAACCGGCGGTTTCAACATCAATTACTACCGGGTAATACCCACGAAAACGGCCACTCAGGGCGTTAAGGTCACTTTTATCTGCCATCAGTTTCTTATCTTCATCGAATTCAGCGCGCATTATGTCAAATTTTAGCGCGGGATGCAGGGGGATATCGCGATGAGAAAAAAGGCACCTTACCGGTGCCCTTGACGTTAATCAGTTTCCGAGGCCATGTCCGGCACTCTTATTCTCGATTAACTCGATTTTATAACCGTCGGGATCTTCGACAAAAGCAATAATCGTGTTACCGCCTTTGACTGGGCCGGCTTCACGAGTCACTTTACCCCCGGCCTGACGAATTTGGTCACAAGTGGCGGCAACATCATCGACACCCAACGCTAGGTGACCAAATGCGGTCCCCATTTCGTAGCTATCAACGCCCCAGTTATAAGTCAGCTCGATCACTGAGCCTTCACTCTCATCACTGTAACCGACGAATGCCAACGAGTATTTATACTCGGTATTTTCACTGGTGCGCAGCAAACGCATTCCTAATACCTTGGTATAAAAATCGATGGAACGTTGTAGGTCACCCACGCGGATCATGGTATGGAGTAAGCGCATTTACAAAGCCCCTTATAATCAATAAGTTAATTTACAAGTCATTATAAATCAAAACTAATTTATAATCATATAGCAATATTATCACACTCACTAGCTCGGTAATCCTCTACTACCCAAAAACAAAACAGCCAGTCAGAATTATCTTCTAACCGGCTGTTATTGAATGAATTACACTAAAGAGTCTTACAGTGTTGGGTAGTCAGTATAGCCTTTAGCACCACCGCCGTAGAAAGTTTCGCCATCGGGTTCGTTCAGTGGCGCTTTTTGTTGTAGACGAGCGACCAAATCCGGATTGGAGATGTAGCTGCGGCCAAAGGCGACAGCATCAATAAAGCCTTTCTCAATCAGATTTTCAGCTTTCTCTGCGGTATAGGCACCAGCACCGACAATCACACCGTTGAAGCGCGCGCGCACGGCGTCACGGAATGCATCGGAATAAGGTTTGCCGCCGGCCCAGTCTGGCTCGGAGATGTGCAAATAAGCAATCTGGCGTTTGTTTAGCTCATCAATCAGATACAGTGCTGCTTCTTCTTGATCTTCACCATTATCCAGTCCATTGAACGGCCCCAGTGGTGAAATACGAATACCAATATGCTCAGCACCCCATTCAGCGGCAGTAGCATCGACCACTTCCAGTGTCAGGCGCGTGCGGTTTTCAATGCTACCACCGTATTGGTCGGTACGTTGGTTTGATGCAGGAGACATGAATTGGTGCAACAGATAACCATGGGCGGCATGCAGTTCAACATAGTCGAAGCCAGCTTCACGGGCATTCGCTGTTGCCTGACGGAAATCATTGATAATGCCAGGGATCTCTTCGGTTTCCAGTGCTCGCGGAGTAGAGCAGGGAACACGCACCCAAGCACCGGTCTCGTCACGGATAGTGGTGCGGGTATCGGCTGCAATAGCAGAAGGCGCAACTGGCGCTTGTTGACCCGGTTGCAGGCTATTGTGCGAGATACGGCCTACGTGCCATAACTGCACGGCAATATGTCCACCTTCTTCATGTACTGCCTGAGTGATTTTTTTCCATGCGTTTAACTGCTCTTGGGTATGTAATCCTGGAGCACCGGCATAACCTTTCGCCTGGAAAGAAACCTGGGTCGCTTCCGTAATAATCAAACCTGCACTGGCTCGTTGGCGATAATATTCAGTCATCAGAGGGGTTGGGATATCTCCTGGCTCAATGCTACGTAAGCGAGTCAGTGGTGCCATAAATACGCGATTTGGCAAAGTGAGCGCGCCAACCTTCAAAGGGGAGAACAGTTTAGCAGTTGTCATGGTGCGTCCTATATTAATAGACCAGTCGACTAGTGACTGGGTAAATCCTGAAGATAAATAATATCAACTTCAGAATCATTGGATTATGAGATCATTAAGTGGGTTGTAAAATCAATTCAATACTTTCCAGCGCACAAGTCAGCGGAGTCACTGATCGTTTCACCTTGGCTCGCAATGAAGCACCCAGCCACAAGGCATAGAGTGTTTCTGCGGTTGCGGCGGGGGAAAGTGTGATACGCAGCGAACCCTCTTCAATACCGGCTTCGATGGCATCTTGTAAACGACCAATGACGCGAGCAGTGCCGATATCCAACGCGTGACGCATCGGTTCGGATAAATCACTCACTTCGGCTGATAGTTTAACCGCCAGACAAGCATTGTGGCATTCACTGCCACAATAGTTAGCAATAGATTGAGCAAAATAGTGCAGTAGATGGTGGCGTTTATCCCCTTGCGGCTGGGTTAATAAGCTTTCCATCGCAGCATCGTAACGATCAAAATAACGCTGTAGCATCGCCTCACCGAAAACTTCTTTTGAACGGAAGTAGTGATAAAACGACCCTTTCGGAATACCCGCAGTGGTAAGTAACTGGCTAAGGCCCATACCATTGAAGCCGAGGTGCAGGCTGAGACTCTCGCCCGTTGCCAATAGATGCTCGCGGGTATCTACATGTGCATGTTGTATTTTGTTCATGCCAAAGAGCGTAATAGACCGATCGGTCTAGGTCAAGAAAAAAAATGCCAGCGGAGGGGGGCTGGCATCAATATTTGGGTTATTGGTTTTCTAACAGCACTTTTTGTTTACTGGTTTGGGTTGCGACATTTCTGTAGCAAATCCATTTCAGTCTGATACTCAGTCGTTTGAATATTCATCATGCCCAACAGGGTGTGGAAAAGATTATCCTGAGAAACTTCATTCTGTTGCGCGCTGTCGGATAGACATTGATGGTCAATGCCATAGCTTTTTGTATATTCGGGAGACAACCACATTAAAAAAGGTATGTGTGTTTGCTGGCTAGGGGCGAACATATAAGGAGTGCCATGCAAATACATACCATTTTCCCCTAAAGACTCGCCATGATCGGAGAGATAGACCAGTGCGGTATTAAATTTACTGCTGTGCTGTTGCAGTAACTTAATGGTGCTATCCAGCATCGCATCAGTATAAAGAATAGAATTATCGTAAGTATTTACCAGCTCTTGCGGGGTGCAATCCTGAATTTGGTTGCTATCACAGGTTGGGGTGAACGGGCGCATTTCTGGGGAGGTGCGGCGGTAATATGCTGGGCCGTGGCTGCCCATCTGATGCAAGACAATGACAGCATCCCCTTGTAGCTCATTGATATGGTTATCTAATTTATAGAGCAATGCATTATCTAGACAGACACCATTCTCACAATCAGCGGTCAATTGCAGTTGCGTCACATCCTGATGAGGAATGCGATCACAGGCACCTTTGCAGCCACCATCATTTTCTCGCCACAAGACATTCAACCCCGCGCGCGCCAGGATATCCATCAGACCCTCCTGATGACTCGCCAGCGTAGCATCATAATTTTTGCGCGGCATATTCGAGAACATGCATGGCACCGACACCGCCGTTTCAGTGCCACAGGATGAGGCATTTTTGAAAAAAATAACGTTTTGTTTTTGCAAGCGAGGATTGGTTTCTCGCCCATAACCACCGAGTGAAAAATTCTCTGCTCTGGCGGTTTCGCCGACCACTAAAATGACTAATGTTTTCTTCTGTTGTCCACTAATGATAGGGCCTTTATGGGCATCTTCACCTATCGTCACCAATGCCATGTTACTGGCAAAATATTTATGTTTGGCAAACTGAAAACTGCCGCTGACAAAATTGGACGGTGTGAGCATCTTGACGATGCTTTTATTGTTACGAATCAATGAGGCGTAATCTTTATAAAAGAGAGCGGCCACCAATAGAATAACCACGGTGGAGAGCAAAATATTGGCGGCACGTAACCCCAGCATATACCACCACGGGCGGCTTGCCCGGATGTGTACAAAACAGATAATAATGGCAGGAAAAATACCTAACACCAACAGCCATAGAGCCATGCGAGGGGTGAAAAGGGCGGTGGCCTCTTGTGAATTGGTCTCAAAGGCATTTTGCATCATATTGGCATCGATAACGGCACCATAGCTGAACATAAAATAGTTAGCGACCGCACTGCCGAGCAGAAAAATAATGATAAGGGGCTTGCGCAATAAGGGTACCGCCAGCAAGCTAAAAATAATATTGAGGGCGCAGAAAATCACGAGCGGTATGGTTGCGGCAAAGAAATAGCTGTCACTGCTATCAAAGTGAATCAGCGACCAGGCTTTATATATAAAGAGTGCATTCTGGAATAGGGTAAAAAACAGCGCGCTGGCCAGAATAAAAACCAATCCGTTACACTGTAACTTGCATCGTACATTCATTATGAAAATCAAACTCTACAGTTCACTCATTGCCAGCAGAGTAACGAATGAAACTTAAGATAACCTTAGCGGTTGAGGCGCACACAGGGGGCCAATACCACCGAATTCTCTTACCGACAGAAATCGGGACTTGCCAGCGGCGATGAAGCAGTCTTCAATTAAGGGACCAGCATCAGGAGATTATGTGGCTCAGCAACTTGAGTTTTTTGACATTCCCAGCCCATGCCGCGGTATCTGCCAAACAGATGACCGTGGTTTTTGTCGTGGTTGTATGCGCAGCCGGGAAGAGCGCTTTAATTGGATGAAGCTGAGTGATCCGCAAAAGCGGGATGTATTGCGCTTGTGCCGCCAGCGGCTATTGCGTTTGCAGCGCGCTAACAAACCCCCCGATGAAACCTTGCCGGAACAGCCTTCGTTATTCTGATTTTTTGCGGGTTTTTTTAACGTTTATGGCGATTTTATTGCTCAGCCCCCAATTGACCCTCAATTCATTGAACAGGGAGGATGATCCTTTTTGTCGGTTGTGTATGCTTATGAGCAAATAAACAAATGAGGTAGCTAATAATGAATACACGTAGCCAACTTGCTCCGCAAGGGCCTGAATTTTCACGTATGATTTGCGGTTATTGGCGCCTAATGGAATGGGGCATGACGCCGGAGCAATTGCTGGTCTTTATTGAGCAACATATTGAATTGGGCATCACCACTGCCGATCACGCAGATATTTACGGTGGCTATCAATGCGAGCAGGCATTTGGGCAAGCATTACGTCTTAAACCCTCTCTGCGTAGCCAGCTTGAGTTGGTCAGTAAATGTGGTATTGCGACCACCGCAAAACCGGAACATGCACTGGGGCATTATATTACTGATCGCTCGCACATCATTGAAAGTGCTGAACAATCACTGACTCATCTGCACACCGACTATCTTGATTTATTGCTGATTCATCGCCCAGACCCATTGATGGATGCGGATGAAGTTGCAGAAGCATTCACTCAATTGCACAAAAGCGGCAAAGTAAAACATTTTGGTGTTTCAAACTTTACCCCGGCTCAATTTAGTTTACTGCAATCGCGCCTGCCATTCTCGCTGGTCACTAATCAGGTCGAGATTTCGCCACTACATCAGCCAGCGATTGTGGATGGTACGCTCGATGCTTGCCAACAACTGCGCATCAAGCCAATGGCGTGGTCTTGTTTGGGGGGCGGCCGCCTATTTAGTGATCCTGAGTGCCAGACATTGCGTGACGAATTGCACGCCGTTGCGGATGAAATTGGTGCTGAAAGTATTGAGCAAGTGGTTTATGCCTGGGTGCTGCGTCTACCGTCAGCGCCACTGCCAATCATCGGCTCTGGCAAGATTGAGCGGGTAAAAACCGCCTGGGCGTCGCTCTCTCTGACGATGACTCGCCAGCAGTGGTTCCGTATTCGCCGTGCTGCGTTGGGCTATGACGTGCCTTAAGGTTTTTCTTGGCGCCAGCTTTAGGTTGGCGCCGTTTTGCTTCCCTCGTCAGGTACCGCCAGTTGTAGCTGCGTTAGTGAGCAATATAGCCGCCAGATAAGCCCGGCCAGTTCTCGGCCTGAGGCATCCGGGTATTGCCCCAAGATAGCGCTCATCCGCTGCAATTCTTGCAACGTGGCTTGCAGCGACGTCGGTTGAATCCCTTTATCGGTCATACAGCCCTTCAAACAGTGAATACACACGTCACGCACTGCAGACAGGGGTGCTGACGTGGTTTGCCAATCACGGAGTTGCCAGACCACATGGCTGCAATTGAGCAGTACCATCCCCCAGCGCAGTAGCCACACCCGGGCGGGTTGGTCCTTGCTAAGATTAAGCTGACTAATACGGTGATAAATCAGAGATTCAAATTGATTCTGACTCTGTTGCGGATAACTGCTCAGTTGATCGATAAAGTCACGGCGCAACATGCGGATAATGCGGCGACTTTTACGTTTATCAGAGCTGGGGCGCAGAACCTGGAATGCGACACCGGCCAACATCACACCCACCAATTTACCGATATTATCATTCAGAAACTCCTGATAATTATAGCTGGGTGGGTTGGTTACACTCAAAAAAGACCCCATAAATACAATCAGTTGCCCCCACAGTGAAGCATAAGATGGATGTTGGAGCTTCATCATTTGCATAGTGATTAAAATCGGGAACAGCAACACGGCAAATTGCCAAAAATCATCTATTTGCACCATCACGCCAAATTTCAGAATAAAGCAGCCGATGGAGAGCAAAACAATGGCTTTCAATAGGGTGGCGATGCTGTCGGTTGGCGAGGGGGTGGCAGAGTAGAGCACGCAACTGACCGCCGCTAATGCTAATGCCGCACTGCCAGAACTCCATTGCGTATTTATCCAGAACGCGCAGCCGATAACGATACAAACGAAGGTTCTCAGCCCATTATAGGCCGCTTCATAGGTGTCGGTATGGCGGGCCAACGATGTCACTGGCGGCGGTGATAACATGCCACTTTCCGGCTCTTTATCCAACTGTGCCAACCAACGATTCACTTGCAAATATAGCCAGCAAAAATGACGTAATCGTAACCAGAAGGCCCGGTGACGATAGTCAAATTCATCATGAGGCGCGATTTGTTGCAGTATTTTGGCAAGCTGATATTTGTCACAATCCGGTTGTTGCAAAGCCGCCAATAGTTGCGCCAGCACCGTGGCCAAATTGTCCGGTGGGGAGGGCCAGTTAACCAACATACGGCGCAAACTGGTCATCACGCTGGTGATGCGTAGCTGGCGATGCAAAATAAAATTCAAAACGTTATTTTGTCGCCGCAGACGATAATGGCTCCAAAACGCCTGAATTCGCAGCAGATTCATGGTGAGGATCTGGCCAATCAGCCCCTCGTGTGAGGTACGAATCTGTGGCGTCAACTCGGTTTGCCACAATAATTCGGCATGTTCCAGTAGGCGCGCTTGCATCCGACGCAGGGATGTCAGCAATGTTTCACCGTCTGAAGTGCTGGGCAGCAGCATCATCATCAGACCACCACAGACAATACCGGTAATGACCTCACAAACCCTGGCTTGGGCAATATCGAAAATTTGTTGTGTATCAGTGGTGTTGACAGTAGAAAAGGCAATGATGGCGGTAGTGTAACCGGCTAATGCAAAAGCATAAGAAACGTTGTTCTGGTAATGATTTGAGACAAAAGTACATAAACCAATCCAGGCGGCAATGACAAAGGTAAATAGCCAAGGGTCATTGAGGCAATGGCCAGCAATAATCAACGATGCCGTAGCACCCATGAGGCTACCCATAACCCGGCCAATACTTTTACTGATGACACCACCGACAGTCGGGAAACTGACCACTGCGGCAGAGGTCATCGCCCAGTAGGGTTCATCCAGATTCAATGCAAAGGCGACCCACAGTGATAAACACATCGCCAGCGAATTGCGCAGTGCGTAGCGCCACTGACCTGCACTGGCCTTACCCCAAGGGGTTTGCTGCCACGAGGGGAAAGTAAGGCGCATGGTTTACTGCACCAAGGAAATGGTACAGGTGGTCCCGGCAATCAAGGTGACATCGGCAGGAACATCCAGCAATTTAATCCTCACCGGAACGCGTTGTGCCAAACGCACCCAAGGGACATTTGGCTTCACATCAACCAATAAATTGCCGCTGGTATCGACACTTTGGTCATAAATGGCACGACCAATACTTTCTACCACTCCCCGTAAAGGAATGTTGCCATTATACAGCACAATTTTGGCTTCATTACCTTCCCTAATGTGTCGCAGTTTGGTTTCCTCAAAATAGCCCATCACATAGAATGAGTCGGTATCTATTAGCGCGACTAAAGGAGTACCGGCGGTGGCATAGTTGCCTACGCGAGTCTGTAAGTTAGTGATATAGCCATTGGCTGGCGCATAAATACGGGTTTTGCTGAGATTCCATTTCGCTTGTTCAAGGTTGGCGAGTGCTCCTTGATAAGCCGCTTTCATACTCTCTGCGGTTAAATTGGCAATATCGAGATCTTCGCCAGAAATGATATTTTTAGGCAAGTTTCGGCGTCGTTCGGCCTCATGATTAGCTTTAGCTAATTCAGCCTGAGCCCTGACGACAGCCGCTTGGGCATTATCCAGCGCCAACTGATAGGGTTGTGGGTCAATCACAAATAATAAGCTCCCCGAGCTTACCAACTGGTTATCATGAACTAGTATTTTAACCAACCGGCCGGAGACCTCCGGGGTGATGCTGACTAATTCTGCCCGAACTTTGCCATCGCGAGTCCAGGGCGATTGCATGTAATAATTCCACATCCACCAGCCAGCACAAATTGCGAGGGCGAATACAATGACTGAGGTGAAGTATTTAAAAGACTGATGATTCATATCAATTTACCAACTGGCTAATATCCATAAAGAAATGCTGACTGCGATGACAAAAATTGACAGATCCATTAATATTGGATGCCAGATATCACCAGAGTAGATCCAATTCCGTAGCACATGATGGATCAATAGCCATAACACCAAACCTAGCATAACCGCCTTAAACATCGGCGGGAAATAGATTGAGGCACCTAAAACCAAGTCTGAAAGTGGTGCGTTAGTGGATAATATAGATACATACATAAGGTTAATCCTTAAGAGGTAATTTTAGTAAATACATCATTTTTTCTAAAGGATTCCCCGTATTTATTGCTATTGTCCTAGCATCGACGGTATATATACATTTGTGTTTTTAATGTTAATTACCCAAAATAGACGGGACTCTGGTAGTTATGCTAGCACGCTAAATAAAAGGAGGGGCAATTGGAATCGACATTAGGATCTGATTTAGCACGATTAGTTCGCGTCTGGCGCGCACTTATTGACCATCGGTTGAAACCGTTGGAGCTGACCCAAACGCATTGGGTTACCTTGCATAACATTAATCGTTTACCACCTGAGCAATCACAGATTCAACTGGCAAAAGCGATTGGTATCGAACAACCATCATTGGTTAGAACCTTAGATCAATTGGAGGAGAAAGGTTTAATCACACGGCATACCTGCGCAAATGACCGACGTGCAAAGAGGATAAAACTGACGGAACAGTCTTCACCGATAATAGAGCAGGTTGATGGAGTCATATGTTCCACCCGTAAAGAAATTCTTGGGGGAATTTCACCCGATGAAATTGAATTGCTGTCTGGTTTGATTGATAAACTCGAAAGAAACATTATTCAACTACAAAGCAAGTAATAATAAAGCGTTAGACTTCTATTCACAGCAGAAATATATTTTTGTTTAAAAAACAAGCCAGGGCTTACAACTAGCCCTGGCTTTTATTTAGGAATGACCAGAAGGGGGATTAGCGTGGGCTAACAGTCACAGTACTACCACTGCTGGCGAGCATGACGCGCTGACCAACGCTAAAGCGGGTTGGACCTTGTTTCTGAACCACCAGAATGGTCGTGCCATCATCTTTACGAACTTCAAGCTGTACACCGTCAGTGCGGTTCATTGCACCCTGAACACCTTGTCCTGCCATACCACCGGCCACGGCACCCGCTGCGGTTGCCAGACTGCGACCCGTACCACCACCGACAGTATTCCCAAGGAAACCACCTAATACGGCACCACCGATAGCGCCCATAACATTGTTATCATCGCCGCCCTGAATAGTCACCGGACGAACAGAGAGCAATGTGCCGTAAGTCACCGTTTGTACTTGTTTCGCTTGTGAGGCGCTGAATACATCGCCAGACAGCGTGCTGTTGTTAGCACAACCGGTCAGAGTGACTGCGGCAATAGCAACGGCGATTAATGGCTTGATCATAAAAACTCCTATTAAAAATGCATAACCGTATTACGGGTTTAGTATGCCGGGGATATTCAAATCCAGTCCATTGACGGCCTAGTATTTGAACAAAGTATGGCTTACCCCAATGTTTATTTCACTACTTAACTGATTTCCGACTGCGTGCTTAATCTTTTACCACTTCAATGGGCCGCAGCTTAGCGGTTTATACTTCAACCAATATTAAACGGCAGTTTAACTTTCTTAAAGAAAGAAATATCACTCCAATAAATGAAAGCGTAAGAACTAATGACTTTTATGTGACCTTTCCTACAAATAAAAAGCATACTTTAAGACATGCCCCTATGGCGGTATACACTTAAAAAAGTATATCTTTTCATGGTGTTAATTTTACTATTCCGACGTGGTTCACGGAAAGTCTTGTTGCTATTTTATCCCTTGAGGGGAAATAAGGTCATTGCTATGAAATCAGGCCGTTTTATTGGAGTGATGTCAGGAACCAGTCTGGATGGGATTGATGTCGTGCTGGCTGCTATTGACCAACGCATGGTGGCTCAGCAGGCCAGCTACAGCCATCCAATGCCAGTGCAATTGAAGAAAGACATTCTTGGCATGTGTCAGGGCCAGTCGACCACCTTATCGGCGGTCGGTAAGCTCGATGCCGAATTGGGGATATTATTTGCTGAGGCGGTACTGGGTTTGTTGGCCAAAGAGGGGTTGACGGCGCAGGACATCACAGCGATTGGCTGCCATGGGCAAACCGTGTGGCATGAACCGTTGGGGGAGCCCGCTTTTACGATGCAATTAGGGGATAATAACCGCATCGCAGCGATGACCCACATTGCCACCGTTGGGGATTTCCGCCGCCGTGATATGGCTTATGGCGGGCAGGGTGCGCCTTTAGTCCCGGCCTTCCACCATGCATTATTAGCCCACCCCACTGAACGGCGCATGGTATTGAACATTGGCGGCATCGCGAATTTATCGATGCTGCTACCTGATTTACCGGTGCGTGGCTTTGACACCGGCCCAGGAAATATGTTGCTGGATGCCTGGATTTGGCGCAACCGTTCCCTCCCTTATGACAAAGATGCCGCTTGGGCGCAGCAAGGGCAGGTCAATCAATCACTGCTTGAGCTTATGTACAGTGACCCCTATTTTGCGTTACCGGCCCCGAAAAGTACCGGGCGTGAGTATTTCAATGCGGGATGGCTGGATAAGCAATTGGCTAAAATTCCAGGAATAAAACCTGAAGATATCCAGGCGACGCTGGCTGAGTTAACTGCGCTATCAATAGCAGAGCAGGTTCAACTGGCTGGGGGCTGTGATCGTCTGTTGGTCTGCGGCGGCGGCGCGCGTAACCCGCTGGTGATGGCGCGGATGTCGGCTTTGCTACCAGGTACTGAAGTGTGTGTGACGGATGATTTCGGTGTTAGTGGCGATGATATGGAAGCATTAGCCTTCGCCTGGCTGGCATTTCGCACTTTATCAGGTAAATCGGGCAATTTACCCTCAGTGACTGGCGCGAGTTGCGAGACCATTTTAGGAGCAGTCTATCCTGTATCGTCACGATGACAGTGCTAAGCTGCCATAGATTAAGGCAGCTTATTCACTCAATAAGGACGACATCATAATGAAACGCTTTCTTTGTATAACAGCGGTAATGGCGCTGGCGGGATGTAGCTTGGTACAACCGAAGAACGAAACTTTGCATTATCAATGCGGAACGACCAAGCTGACGGTAATGCAGGACAATAAGCAAGATAAGGTCAGTTTTGTTTTAGACGGTGCACAGTTGACGTTGCCGCAAGTCCGTGCCGCATCTGGCAGCAAATACAGTGATGGGCATTACACTTTCTGGTCGAAAGGAAACAGTGCTTTTGTTGAGCGTGGCGATAAAGTCATTATCAATGATTGTGTTTTGATCAAGTAATCGGGCTATTGTCAGTTCAGGGTGATTGTGATTCTGTTGCTGCAAGGGCAGAATGATAATCACTGCTTTCCTGCGCGTTATAGAGTTTATATGACTGACAATAATGAATTTGATGTTGCAGATTTGCGCCGTGAATATATTCGTGGTGGTCTACGCCGTAGCGATTTAACCGAAAATCCATTGGAATTATTTGAGCGCTGGCTAAAACAGGCCTGTGATGCCCGGCTGCCCGACCCAACCGCCATGTGTGTGGCAACCGTTGATGCTAATGGTCAGCCTTATCAGCGCATTGTGCTACTCAAGCATTATGATGATCAAGGTATGGTGTTTTACACCAATTTAGGTAGCCGCAAAGCGCAGCAACTAGCTGAAAATCCACATATCAGCTTGTTATTCCCTTGGCATATGTTGGACCGACAAGTCATTTTCCTTGGCAAAGCTGAACGGCTTACCCCCCTCGAAGTGCTGAAATACTTCAGCTCCCGCCCGAAAGATAGCCAGATTGGTGCTTGGGTATCCCAGCAATCTTCACGGATTTCAGCCCGTGGAGTGCTGGAAAGTAAATTTCTCGAGCTAAAACAAAAATTCCAGCACGGTGAAGTCCCTCTGCCCAGTTTTTGGGGTGGGTTTCGCGTTAAGTTCGATTCTGTCGAGTTTTGGCAAGGCGGCGAACATCGTCTGCATGACCGCTTTATTTATCAGCGGGATGCAGATGCATGGAAAATTGACCGTTTAGCCCCTTGAGAATGATGAAATAATTGTGGTTAAACCTAGCGCTCGCGGGACGGGCGCTTTATTCTATACCTTCCTTGAGCACCTCTCGTAAAATACAATTTTTGTACCAGACAATGTTTGTCACAGAGAATTTTTGTAGCAGGCAATGTTTCGTAAAAGACAATGGAGTCGTTGATGACCAGCAGCAACCTGATTAAACAATTGCAAGAGCGGGGCCTCGTTGCCCAGGTTACGGATGAAGACGCGTTAGCAGAGAGACTGGCGCAAGGGCCAATTTCACTGTATTGCGGTTTCGATCCTACCGCAGACAGCTTGCATTTGGGCCATCTGGTTCCATTGTTATGCCTAAAGCGTTTCCAACTGGCAGGGCATCGCCCGGTGGCCTTGGTTGGCGGTGCTACCGGCATGATTGGCGATCCCAGCTTTAAAGCCAACGAACGTAAGCTCAATACCGAAGATACCGTGAATGAGTGGGTCGAAAAAATCCGCCGACAGGTTTCGCCATTCCTGGATTTTGATTGCGGTGAAAACAGTGCGATTGCCGCCAATAACTATGACTGGTTTGGTGGCATGAATGTGCTGACGTTCTTGCGTGATATTGGCAAGCACTTCTCTGTTAATCAGATGATTAATAAAGAAGCGGTGAAACAGCGCTTGAACCGCGATGACAGCGGTATTTCATTCACCGAGTTTTCATACAATCTGTTGCAAGCATACGATTTCGCCTGCTTGAACAAAGCTTACGGTGTTGCACTGCAAATCGGTGGCTCGGACCAGTGGGGTAACATTACCTCTGGTATCGACTTGACTCGCCGCCTTCACCAGCAGCAGGTTTATGGCCTGACCGTGCCGCTGATCACCAAAGCGGATGGCACCAAATTCGGTAAGACTGAAGGTGGTGCGGTATGGCTTGATCCGAAGAAAACCAGCCCTTACAAATTCTACCAGTTCTGGATAAATACTGCGGATGCTGACGTTTATCGCTTCCTGAAATTCTTTACTTTCATGAGCATGGAAGAGATTAATGCGCTGGAAGAAGAAGACAAAAACAGTGGTAAAGCACCACGGGCGCAGTATGTGCTGGCCGAAAATGTGACCGGCATGGTCCATGGCGCTGAAGGTCTGGCGGCGGCCAAGCGTATTACGGATAGCTTGTTCTCAGGCAACCTGCATGACATGACCGAGGCTGATTTTGCCCAGCTGGCACAAGATGGTATGCCGACCATTGAGCTGAGTCGCGATGCAGATTTGCAACAAGCACTGGTGAATGCCGAGCTGGTGCCATCCCGCGGTCAGGCGCGCACCATGATTAACTCTAATGCTGTTGCCATTAATGGTGAGAAGCAGTCAGACCCAGAATATACTTTCACTGATGCTGATCGCCTATTCGGCCGTTATACCTTATTGCGCCGTGGCAAAAAACATTATTGCCTGATTAGCTGGTTATAAGAATGAATTAAGATAAGGGGCAGAAATGTCCCTTATTTTTTTAAGCGCCCTTAACTTTAGGCCGTACCATGAAAAATATACTTTCGATTCAATCACACGTTGTTTTTGGCCATGCAGGGAATAGCGCTGCTGAGTTTCCTATGCGCCGGATGGGGGTTAATGTCTGGCCACTGAATACTGTCCAGTTTTCCAATCATACGCAATATGGTCACTGGACCGGATGTGTGATGCCCGCCAATCACCTGACTGAAATTGTACAAGGCATTGCCGATATTGATCGGCTGAAAGATTGTGATGCGGTACTGAGTGGTTATATTGGTTCCCCAGAACAAGGCGGTCATATTCTGGCAGCAGTGGCGCGAGTCAAACAGGCCAATCCAGCAGCCTGGTATTTCTGCGACCCTGTGATGGGGCACCCTGAGAAAGGCTGTATTGTTGCTCCCGGTGTAGCCGAGTTCTTCTGCAAAGAGGCATTACCCGCCAGTGACATTATTGCCCCCAATCTGCTTGAGCTAGAGCAACTTAGTGGTGTGCGGGTAGAAAATGTTGAGCAGGCGGTTAAGGTTGCCCGCGAACTTTGTGCTAAAGGGCCAAAAGTTGTCTTGGTTAAGCACCTGAGCCGTGCGGGGTATCATGCCGATTGCTTTGAAATGCTCCTGGTTACCCCTGATGAAGCATGGCACATTAGCCGCCCGCTGGTAGACTTTGGTGCACGTCAGCCGGTGGGTGTCGGTGATTTGACCAGTGGTTTATTGTTGGTCAATCTGCTTAAAGGCGAGCCACTGGATAAGGCACTTGAGCATGTGACGGCGGCAGTATATGAAGTGATGCTGAAAACTCAGGCGATGGGTGAGTATGAACTTCAGGTGGTTGCAGCACAGGATGCGATTGTTAATCCATCCTGCCAATTTACCGCCAATCCCCTTCGTATGTGAAGTTGCAGTGTTGCTCGCTGTGTTTACTCACTCCAGTGACTTAGTGAATTAAGCTGCCATTTATATCAAGCGCCCCCTTAAAGAGGGCGCTGCTATTAATCTCATATCTTATTTCTTTGCGTCTTCTGCGGCTAATGCTGCTTTTACTGCTGGGCGCTCAGCGACTCGCGCCATAAATTTGTCTAGATGGCTGCGTTGTGCAATTTCAAGCTTCAATGCATTGGCCCAGCGGGTAACGGTAAAGAGATAAGCGTCAGCGACACTGAATTTTTTGCCTAACAGATAATCATGCTGCGCTAATACGCTATCAACATAACTGAATTGCTTATCCAGCCGCTCACGGGCAATCACTTTATACTCTTCAGGTGTTTTGGCGTTAAACAGTGGGCTGAAACCTTTATGTAATTCAGTCGCCACGAAATTTAACCACTCAATGGCGTGGTAGCGGGAAAGGGTGCCTGATGGTGCAATCAGATGGCGATCGGGTACTTTATCTGCTAAATATTGCACGATAGCCACACCTTCAGTGAGCAGGCTACCATCATCTAGCAGCAGCGCGGGAACCTGTCCTTTGGGATTGATGCGTAAATAGTCTTCACCCGTTTCAGTCTTTTTGGTCGCCAGATCGACGCTTTCAATACTAAAATCCAATCCTGCTTCACGTAATACGATATGTGGAGATAAAGAACAGGCACCGGGTTTATAGAACAATTTCATCACAAACTCCTTAATAGAGCACTGAAAGAAAAAAGCTTCCTTAATCCTAAGACAGACGAGAGAAAAATGCAGCTAGCGATGTAATATAATTGTGCGGGAAATAAGCGAGGGGATAGAAATTAGTGTGGTGTAAGAAATAAAGTGCCCCGCAGCGGAGAGTATTTCCCCGCTGTAGGTCTTCCATGACAGTTATTTTCTGTCAGTGGAGTTTAATTACCGTGGTGGACGGGTGCTGATTGATGCAGACCAGCTAAAAGTGGTAGTGCTCGGTGCTGTTTTTTTGGTTTTTCTTTCGACGCGGGTTAATTTGGCGATTTGTTCTCTGGCGTTCATGATTTTTTCTATTGCTTCGTCTTTAACTTTATTTTGCTCTGAATTGGTTAATGCCCTTCCTAAATTGATCCTGGCTTTATCGAGTTGCGTTTTGACGTCACGTTGCTCACTTTCGGTCATTTCTTTTAATGTCAGCTTTTTCATTTTTTTTGCCTTGTTTGCATCAGTCCTACACAGTGTACAACCTTATGCTGTACGGGGATGTAAGAGATTGCGATCCAGGCGACATTAATTACGATAAAAGCCTGTTAACGGTTTCAAATAGGGAATAAAGCCCCCGCTTTACGAAGAATTTCGCAAAACGGGGTAGAACCAGCAAGACGAGGAGTGAAGAAATAGCGAGTGCAAAGCCATATTGGCTAGAGCAATCGAGAACCGTAGCCCCACAGCAAAACGGTTAGGCCAAGGAGTAACTCTAATACTAAAACGCCAATGGCAAAGGTGGAGCCGGAGAAGATAAATCCCTCTTGTCGGTCAATATTCAAGAAAGTTGGGATCCCCAGGTACATCAGATAACCTGCATAGCAAAGTGCCACAATCCCGACCAACAAACACAGCCAAATCATGGGGTAGAGGGCCACTACACCGGCTAAAAACATCGGTGTTGCGGCATAACCGGCGAACAGGGTACAACTTTGCCAACTGGGGCGGCTTGTATAGCGGCGCGCCATCCAGTAAATCACGCGGCCCATCAGGGCGACGGCGGCCAGGATCAAAACATAGAAAATAATGGCGGAATAGAGTGCGGTAAGGGGTGTCAGTTTTATGCTCTGGCCATCACCGAAACTCCAGCCTACTTGAGTGGTGCCGATAAACGCGCAAATCACCGGAATGGCTGCCATCAATAGGACGTGATGAGCATACAGGTGTTGGACACTTTCACCCTCATGCTTGATTTGCTGCAATTCCTGACTGGGATGGGTCAGAAGCCCCCATACATGGTTGATCATAAGTCACCTCCTTGCCCGCTACCGGCCGCGAATAACAGACAAATATCATCCTCATAGCGCGAGAGGATGGGGGTTAACGCCACACGACCTAACAACAGTATAGTTCGTTTTTTGCACACTAATAGTGTGATGCCGTTCACGTTGAAATCGAAGAGGGTGGCAGACATCAATAGTCTAAAAACATAAGATAGATGCATTATTAAGCGATTAACTATAGGAGCAGCTAATGGGTATTCAGGGAAATGATAGTCGGATCGACAACATAGAATTTGCTGTCAGTGATATTGCCCGGTCGAAAAGTTTTTATGGCACTGTTTTTAAATGGCAATTTACCGATTATGGGCCGGATTATTGTGAATTTACTGATGGTCGGTTGAAAGGGGGTTTTACAACCTTAAGTGCGGTTCAGCCTAATGGTGGGCCGTTAATTATTCTGTATGCCGATAATTTAGAACAGACACAAAAACGTCTGGAAGCTGCAGGAGCCGCAATTGTGGTCCCTATTTTTGCTTTTCCTGGTGGGCGGCGTTTCCAATTTACTGATCCGGATGGCTATCAGTTAGCGGTATGGTCAGATAACTGAGTGGCTAATAGTCAGACTGAAAAAAACCGCCGATAAATGGCGGTTTTTAACATCAGTGGGTTAAGCAGTATGGCCTTATTTTTTCTCAATCAATGGGCTGTATTCCACTGGCACCCAAGTGTACCCCACTTTATTCGCCCGGACATGGCCGAGTCCTGGGAACGGAAGATGAGCTCCAGCTACCCATAACTTATCTTTAGCAGCCTCAGCAAAGATGGCTTTACGAGTTGCAATAGCCTGTTTGCTATCAGAATCAAACTCTAAAGAGATATTCGGATGCGCGAATTGGATGGAATGGCTGTGCACGATATCCCCCCAAACCAACAAGTTGTCACCTTTTGAGGAGAAAAGGTATGAGGTGTGGCCCGGCGTATGGCCCGGAGTGGGCACCACGTTGACGCCCGGTAAGAGGGTTTCACCCGCCGTGTATATTTTTAACTTATCATTTGCCTGATAAGGAGCGACCGACTCCATTGACTTTTCAAACATCGGGCGGTGTTCTGGTGGTGCTTTACTGGCGATGTCTTTATTCAGCCAGAAGTCAGCATCCTCTTTTGACACATACACCGTGGCGTTAGGGAATACCGCTTTACCTTGATTATTGATGCCACAAGCATGATCGGGGTGCAGATGGGTCAGTAGCACGGTATCAATTTGTTCCGGCTGATAACCGGCGGCACGAATATTATCTACGACAACCCCCAGTGTTGGCCCGAAGCACTGCGCTGCGCCAGCATCCACTAACACCAAGTGGGTTCCAGTGTTAATCACAAAAGCATTTACCGCCGTCTGCACGCCGTTAGTGCTATCAATGAACATACTGGAGAGCAGCGTCTGGATATCTTTTTCGCTGATATCTTTCAGTAGATTAGTGCCCAGTTTTATATAGCCGTCATAGACAGCCGTGACTTCAAAATCACCTAATGCCATTCGGTAGTAGCCGGGAACCTGTGTTTGCTGCTGGGCGGGCACTGCGGCGGTACTGATCGTCGGGAGGCTGAGGGCCAGAGTACTGGCCCCAATAATTGACAGCGACAGTAATGTTTTGCGGAGTTTTGTTTTGCTAAGAAATGCGGTCTTCATAGATACCCTCAGAGGTGAGTAAAAGATCGTGTTATAGACCAAATGTATTTTCTAAATGGATAGTTGTCACTTAAAGGATTGAGTAGGGGTAGTGTTTAGGAAATATTAGACGGGGGGATGGAAATTTCCAGTTTGGCGTAGGAACGTCGCCGGCAAGAGTAAAAATAAAAAAGCACCCCCGGAGGGGCGCTCTCGTCAGTCAGATAATTACGCCGTTGCTACCGAGGTATTTTTTTTGCTGTCACTCGGTGCCAATGTCATGCGATACAGTTTTGGCGCAGTCAGCATCATCAATATGGCGATGATGGCGGTTACAATACCAATCTGCATAAACACGTGGCTGTAGATAGCCAGTGATGCATGGGCGTCGGTGATATCACTTGGTACGGCAGTCAATGCTGCCACTTTACCGGCGATCAGTGCGGCCGCTGCAGTGGTCAGGAACCATGACCCCATGATGAAGCCCATCAAGCGCTGCGGAACCAGCTGTGCAACCATCGCCAGACCCAGACCAGAAATCATCAGCTCACCGATACTTTGCAGTGCATAGCTCAGAATCAGCCAGTTAACGGAGACAATACCGTGCTCGTTCGCGAAACTTGCGCCCCATGGCAAGACCAGGAATGCCGCAGAACAAAGCACCATGCCGAAAGCAAACTTATGTGGCATGGGTAGGCGATCGCCCATTTTATTATAGATAGCGGCCAATATTGGGCTGGCAACCATAATCCAGAATGGATTCAATGCCTGATATTGTTCAGGTTCAAAAGCTATGCCAAAGATTGAATGCTCAACGTTGTGAATAGCAAAGAAGTTCAGTGAAGTTGGCATTTGGCTATACAGCACAAAGAACACCACCGCTTCCAGCATCAATAGGAATGCCACAATCATTCGGCGGCGGGCCGTTCCGTGCAGAGAAAATGTCTCTTTAGCAAAGATAAAGATAATGCCCAGAGAAACTAGCGCCAGTGCCCAGCGTGCCACAATTTGGTTATGCAACAACCAGCTGGAGAGGGTAACCAGTGCGACAACGCCAACCAGAACCATCAGTAATTTTTTAATCTGCAATGGGGCAAAGTCAGGTTTAGAACCTTGGTTTTTCACCCATTTACGGCAGAACCAGAAATTCACCAGCGTGATCAGCATCCCTACTACACTCAGAGAAAATGCAACGTTCCAACCATATTTAGCCGCTAACCAAGGTGTCGCTAGCATAGAGAAGAACGAACCGATGTTGACGGACATATAGTACATAGTGAATGCACCGTCCAAACGTGGGTCGTCTTTGTTATAGCAGGTTGAGAGCAGGGAGGATGGGTTGGCTTTAAATAAACCATTACCAACAGCAATAGTCGCCATGCCCAGATAAACCCAGAAAATATCATGGCCGGAGTAGGCGATCATGGCATAGCCCACTGCCAGTGTCAGTGCACCGAGCACGATGACACGTTTCGCGCCGAGAACCTTATCACCTAACCAACCACCGATGGCAACAAAGCCATATACCAGTGCGCTGAAGGAAGAGAATAACGTGATGGAGTCGGCTTCGCTCATCCCAAGCATTTTTACCAGATAAACGGCCATGATCCCTTGCAGGCCGTAATAACCAAAACGTTCCCAAAGCTCTATAGAAAAGATCAGATAAAACGCTTTCGGCTGTTTGAAAGCATTCATGCTGATGTTTTCGGGCTGATCGGTGTTTGGTGGTTGTTGATTGTTGTTTGCTGTTGACACGGAAAACCTCTGTTTTTCACTACCGGCCATAAATGACAGGAAATACAAAAGTGAATGCGCGAGATGGCATCCTTTTGCGTTGTTATAAGATATTTGGCGGCGGTTAATGTTCACTATCTTTGTCAGCGAGACAAGGCTTTTGTAATGTTCTGTTACATATATCTCCGTCAGTTCGATGTGACCATGTTACAAATGTTATGCAGTATTAACGTTTATGTTTTGGCTATTTGGCAAATTTTTGTTTTGATTAAAAGCTGAACTGATTTTATTTAGTGAAATATTCTGCTATTTGTCAATTTTATGGCTCATATGCTTTATATGTATGTGAATAACCAAGTCAATATTGTGCGTATTGAGTAAAGTCTGAAATTATCCAAATTCAGCTCGAATGTTAACCAGGCAAAGACCTGAGCTGAGAACTCAACTCAGATCGGGATCAGAGCGTTGTGTAAATTTTTTGTCGGAAAAATCCCCTAGGGCAAAACATGTGGCGCGAACGCAATGATATACTGCCGGTAATCGTAAAAATCTGAGTAGTGTATGGACATCAAACAGCTTATCTATCTCTGTAATTTAGAACGCGAAAGACATTTTGGTCGCGCGGCTGAAGCCAGTTTTGTCAGTCAGCCGACACTGTCGATGCGCTTGAAAAATCTGGAGCGGGAGCTGGGCGTTGCACTGATAAATCGTGGCAATAATTTTGAAGGATTTACGGCTGAAGGTGAGCGCGTTTTAGCCTGGGCGAGGGAGATTGTCTCGGTCTACCAAGGGTTAAAACTCGAAGTTGAGTCACTCAAAAATGGGTTGAATGGCACGTTACGCATTGGTGTTGTACCGCAATGCAGTATTTCATTGGCCCGACTGCTGAAAAGCGCCAGTGAGCACTATCCCCACTTGGACTATCGAGTTTCAGTATTAAGTGCTGATCAGTTGCTAGAAGCTTTAACCGGCCATTCAGTGGATGTTGGTATCGGTTTCTTTGAACTGAACACCTTGAAAAAATTGCATTTTCAAGTCCAGCCTTTAGTTGATAGTGGTGTTGATGTGGTGTTTCATCCCCAGCATTTCCCTGACTTGGTTGGTACTGAGCCGCTAACATTGGCGCAAACAGCCGCCTTACCGCTCTGTTTAACGGAGCCTAGCCGCTATTTTCGCCGCTATCTGGATAATAATTTCCGCGATGCAGGGCTGGCACTGCATGCCCGGCTGGAAAGCACCTCTATTTTCCAATTGCTGCAGGGTGTTTTTGTCGGGCTGGGCTGCGGGCTGTTCCCTCAAGGCAGCTTGTTGCCGGATATGTCGCCAGCACTACAGCGGCGGCCAGTGGATATACCCAAGATGAGTCGTCATGCTGCAGTGGTAGTCGCTGAACCAGAACGGATAACACCGCTGGCTCAGCATTTTTTTACTGTCGCCCAAGAGTGGCTAACTACTCATGAAGCTTGATTGTCGGTGGCATTGGTCAGTATTAAGCTGCGTGTCCTAAGGTGTGCCGCAGGCGGTTGGCCCATCCAGCCGTTGCGGTGTTAAATATAACACTGAGTAATTGCTCATTGCTGATGCCAAGGGTGAGCAATGGGCTAATGTGTTGCTGGCTAAAACGTTCCGGTGCACGAGTCAATTCGGCGCTAACATAAATAAGCTGGTGGGTGATTTGCTCATCTGTTTGGCTTGCCAGAGCACAATCAACCCCAATCTGTAGTGCTGCTAATAACGATGAACCCTCGGTCAATTGCTGCAAGTTGTGCTGATGATAGGCCTGACAGAAGAGGCTGCCGTTGATCCGGCTACTGACCAGTGATACCCACTCGTGCCAAACGGTGGGGGCTAAATCAGAGGTCACCAATTGAAGCTTATCGACCTGTGCGGTAATCGCATTATAAGCATGTGAACTGAGCGGATGGTATGCCAATAACTGGTTCAGCGTCAGCGCTGTATTGACCTGTGGTTCTGTAGGCGTTGCCACTAACTCAGGCAGCCAGCCTTGCCATCGGGACTCAATCTGAGGTAACTGATCTGCTGTGGCATCTTCCATGCGTGGGAAACCGGGCAACATGACGGTTGGATAGCCTGCTTGAGCCGATAAGCCGGCCACGACTCTCGCCTGATAACCGATAAAACCAATTATCTGTGTTAGAACAATAATATCAGCATGGGTTAAACCCACTTCTGCTAGTTGTTGCAGTGCGTGCCGGTCGATTAAGGTCGGCTGGCTGGCGAGTTGACGGGCATATTGGGTGATTTGAGTTAGCCGCATATTGCTTTCCCGCGATGCATCCGGGCTGGAAAGCGGGGTAAGACGCGCGGCATAGTGGCTGCACAGGCGTTGAACGCCAGTAACCTGTGCGACGGTCAATGCGCTACTGAGCCGATCATAGAGTGAAAATGTATTGTCATGAGCTGGCTCGACAATCACCGGGAAAAGCACCTGATACATGGCAACTGAAGCCCGTAAAATAGGGGCGTGATGCTGCAATGCATTATCTAATGTGACGGGAATGCCCTCGGCGAGACCCAACAGAAAAGCATCCTGCCCAGAGGTGTTTTCATCATGGCTTAGGTGATTGATATTAAAGCTATTGTCACTGCAATGCACATTAGTCATTGGCACCGCGAGGATCCCGCCGCTACGTTGAGTTTCATGATACCAATGGGCATTATCGTGGCGTCTAAATTGCACCATAGTGACCTCCGTTAGAGACAGCAACGTGTCAGTGTGAAAGGCAGCAGTGGGGTCATCACAACTGAATGACCGGCCGGATGTGAGTAGCGGATTAGTGCGGTATCTGACTGGGCGCAATGCAAAGTGCAAGGGTTCGACATCGGCAATATATCCTGTTGTTTTATGGAATGAACACAGTGGATATCATTGCTGATTGGGTTTGCGAGATAAAATAATGTTAAACCATAATCAATAACTAAAAGTAATAACATATTATTATATATAACAAAAATGTTGTTACGTTAGTCAGTAATTAACTAAAGGGATGAGGGGGATAGAAAAAATCCGCGCCGGATAGGTCGCGGATGAGAAAGCCGGGTGTCAAATTGCTTAGTCTGTAGCAGGCTGTTATTCCGGTTTTTTCAGGTTCAACTCATTCATTGCAGCAATACTGAAACCGCCATCAACGTGGAGGATTTCACCGGTGATACCTGCGGCTAAATCAGAGCACAGGAATGCGGCAGGATTACCGACATCTTCAATAGTGACCGTGCGACGAATGGGAGTTACAGCTTCGCAATGTGCCAGCATTTTACGGAAGCTATCAATCCCCGAAGCGGCTAGTGTGCGAATTGGCCCTGCAGAAATGCCATTGACGCGGATACCTTCTGGCCCCATTGCATTGGCCATATAGCGCACGTTAGCTTCCAGAGAGGCTTTTGCCAAGCCCATCACGTTATAGTTAGGAATAGCACGTTCAGCACCCAGATAGGTCAGGGTCAGCAGGGCCGCGTTCGGGTTGAGCATCGTCCGACAAGCTTTTGCCATGGCGACAAAACTGTATGAGCTGATGTCATGCGCAATGCCAAAACCTGCGCGGGTGACAGCATCAATATAGTCACCTTTTAACTGATCTGCTGGAGCAAAACCAATCGAATGCACGAAACCATCAAATTTCGGCCAAGCTTGGCTCAAGTCAGTAAACAGCTGCTCAATACTTTCATCCTGCGCGACGTCGCAAGGGAAAATCAATTTGGAACCGAGCGCTGCCGCAAACTCTTCAACGCGACCTTTTAATTTGTCATTCTGATAGGTGAAGGCCAGTTCAACCCCTTCGCGGTGCATGGCTTGTGCAATGCCATAAGCAATGGATAACTTGCTGGCGACACCGGTTATTAGAATGCGTTTGCCACTAAGAAAACCCATAGCAATAATCCTTTTAGGTACATTAACCGAGTGCAGTATTGCACCCGTACGGCATTGAGACCTCTCCACGCGCGATTCTTCGTGTGGCAGTATTAAAAATTACCGGAATCCCGACGCCAGGCATCGGCGGTTAATGCTTCACCAAAATGGCTGGCAATCAAGCGTTTGGTCAGGTCATGCAAAGGTGCCGCCAGCACTTCAGCGGTGCTACCCCGTTCGACCACTTCCCCTTCATGCATCACAATAACCTGGTCACTGATATGTTTCATCATGCCTAAATGCTGAGTCACATAAATATAAGATATGCCGTGCTTTTCCTGTAACTCCAGCATCAGATTAATAATTTGTGAGCGCATGGACATATCCAGTGATGCTAGTGCTTCATCGGCAACAATCACTTTTGGTTGCAGAATGAGTGCTCGTGCTAGCGCGATACGCTGCTTCTGGCCGGAAGCTAACATATGAGGATAGTAATTAGCGTGATCAGGTAACAGTCCTACCTGACGTAAAGTCTGATAAATGCGCTGCTCGCGGGCGGCGGAGTCTAAATCCGTGTTGAGCTTCAGTGGCGCATCCAACAGTTGGCCAATACGTTGGCGCGGATTCAGTGAAGTGCTGGGGTCTTGGAAAATCATACGGATACGTTGACTGCGATAGGCATAATCACCATAAACCAAACGATGATCGTCAATAAGTAACTCACCGTCAGTTGGTTCAATCATGCCCGACAGCATCTTCGCCAATGTGGATTTACCTGAGCCATTTTCACCAATAACCGCCAGTGTTTGCCCCTCACGTAAGGTAAAACTGACGGATTTAACCGCTTCGACATGCTGGCGGCGAAACAATCCGGTGCGATAGCGGAAGGTTTTGCTCAAGTTACGGACTTCGAGCAGCGTCTCGGCCATTATTGTTCCTCCAGATTCAAGGGGAAGTGGCAGGCAAAGGCGTGATTCTTGACCAATCGCAAGCGCGGCGTTTCAATGCAGGTTTTTTGTGCATAAGGGCAACGAGGCCCCAGACGACAGCCAATCGGCAAATGCTCCAGTGATGGAATCGCCCCCGGTAAAGTATTCAAGCGGCTTTTATGTGGCAAGGAGCGGCCAAAATCGGGCATTGCGCGGATCAAAGCTTGAGTATAAGGATGATGCGGGGCGGCCAGCAGATCTTCACAAACAGCACTTTCCACTGTTTGACCACAATACAGCACATTAACCCGGGTCGCCCATTTGCTCATCATCTGCAAATCATGGCTGATAAGCAAAATGGTGGTGTTGTTGTTTTGGTTCAGCCGTGCCAGCAGGCGGAAAATTTGCGCCTGTGTGGTGGGTTCCATGGCATTGGTTGGTTCATCGGCGATAAGCAGCCGTGGTTGATTTGCCAGGGCGATAGCAATCATCACCTTTTGGCATTCACCTTCGGTCAGTTCATAAGGGTAGCTGCGCATAATATCTTTGTGGTCTTTGATCCCCACTCGGTGCAATAACTCTATCGCGCGCCGTTGACGCCAATGAAATCGCTGCCACCAGCGGCCCTTATATGTCCAACCGGGGATGGCTTGCTGCAGTTGTCGGCCAATACTTTCGGAAGGGTCCAGACAAGATTGCGGCTCTTGGAAAATCATTGAAATATTATGGCCAATCACCTTACGCCGCTGGCGTGGGGTCAATTGCAGCAGGTCAATATCGTTAAAACGAAAACGGTCTGCAGTAATGCGCCAGTTATCTTTGCTGACTCCGCAAATGGCTTTGGCAATCAAACTCTTACCCGAGCCAGATTCCCCCACTAACCCACGAACTTCACCTTCGGTCAGTGTAATGCTAATGCGGTCAACCGCCTTTACCATACCCTCCGAGGTCATAAATTCAATGGTGAGGTTACGAATATCAAGTAGCGGCATTATTCTACCCCCGCATTAATTGCCCGGCGCATCCCATCACCCAACAGGTTGACCAACAGCACACTCACCAAAATGGCACCGCCGGGTAGCATAACCGTCCAAGGGGCGACATAGACTAAATCCAACGAATCACCCAGCATGGCGCCCCATTCCGGCGAGGGCAACTGTGCGCCCAAATCGAGAAAGCCCAGGGCGGCGATATCCAAAATAGCCATCGAAAGTGCGCGGGTAAACTCTGTTACTAGCACCGAGGCAATATTGGGCAAAATGGCATAGGCCAGAATATGTGGGGTGGAAGCGCCGTCCAGACGGGCCGCAATCACATACTCTTTATCCAATTCATCATGAACGGCGCTATAAATAGTCCGAACCATACGGGGCAACAATGCCAGCCATACTGCGAACATGGCATGTTCCAAACTCGGGCCGACAAAGGCCACAACAATGATAGCCAGCAGCAATGAAGGAATAGAGAGCAAGGTATCTAGAATATGATTCAGAATCGCGGAGCGAAAACCATGAGTAATACCGGCAAAGACGCCAAGCACCACACCACACAGTGCCGCGGCAACAGTAACGAGTAGCGCGGAGCCATAAGTCGAGGCAGTACCCGCCAATAAGCGGCTTAAAATATCGCGGCCCAAATCGTCAGTGCCGAGGAAGAAAGAGACATTGCCATAACGAGACCAGGAGGGCGGCAGTAACTGATACCCCAGAAACTGTTGGTCGAGGGCATAGGGGGCCAGTGTGCTGCCCAGTACACACAGTAATAACAGGCCAATAACCCCGTAAAAACCCACCATCGCTAGGCCATCAGAATAGAACAGCCGCCAGGTATACAGCAGCGGGCTGGGCATCTTCTTCTCGCGGTAGACATTATCGAAGGGCATACCATTCCTTATGCTTTAGCGGCGTCATCATCGCGCCCAAAATATCTGACAGTACGTTAATGACGATGACCAACGAACCCACCACCATCACACCGGCAGAAATAGCGGCGTAATCTTGCTGACGAATGGCGTTAATCAGCCAACGGCCCAATCCCGGCCAGTTGAAGACCACTTCAGTTATCATCGCCAGCGTCAGCATCGTTGAGAACTGTAACCCCAATTTAGGGATAATCGGCGGCAGCGCATTATGCAGCACATGGCGGCGAATAATGGTAAATCGTGATAAGCCACGGGTGGCCGCCGCTTTGATGTAATTTTGCCCGATAACATCATCGGTACTGGTGCGCATCAGGCGGATAACTTCGGTGGTGGGAGCTACAGCCAGTGCGGTGATGGGTAAGATCATATGCTGAATCGCGCTGAGCATCATCTCTTTACGATAAGGTGAGGGTGAGAGCCAGGCATCGACCAACGCCAGCCCGGTGACCGGTTTTACCTGATAGAGCAGATCAAAACGGCCCGATACCGGTAGCCACCCTAAATGCAGTGAAAAGAACAACATTAACAGCAGTGCCAGCCAGAAAACCGGGATTGAGAAGCCGATAAGTGCAATAGAACTGATGGCGATATCAGCAAACTTACCGCGCATCACACCGGCAATAATGCCCAACGGAATTCCGACAAACAGCGCTAGCGTAAAGGCTAAAACACACAGCTCCATGGTGGCCGGGAAAGCTTCGCGTAGCTGTTCACTGATGGGTTGGCCATTAATGCTGGAAACCCCAAAATCCCACTGCAACAGGCTACTGAAATAGAAACGATAGGCATCCAGCAGCGCTGCGCCATTTAAGGGCGCATGAGGGGTGAAGTAGCTCAAACTAAAGCTGACCAGCGACAACATAAACAGGGTTATCACTAGCAGCAATAAGCGCCGTAAGGTGAAGATGATCATGGCTTTTTGCCCTCATCGCTCTCGCGGAACACGCCAGCAAAAGAAGAATTGCCAAACGGGCTTAGTACCAAACCTTTAATATCATACCGATATGCTTGTAACCGTAAGGATGATGCCAATGGTAACAGCGGCAATTGTTGCTCCAGAATACGCTGGGCTTGCTGATAATATTCAATACGTGCCGATAATTGCTGGGAACGTAATGCTTTTTGCAGCAGTTCATCAAATTCCGGGTCACACCAGTGAGCATAGTTTGTTTGCGAACGGATTGCTGCACAGCTTAATAATGGGCGGAAGAAACTGTCTGGGTCATTGCTATCTGTTGACCAGCCCGACAGAGTCAGGTCGTGATTCATCTCCATCAGGCGTGCTTCCTGGAAACGCCCTTCGACTGGGACGATATTCACGGTAATTCCCACTTGCGCTAAATCGGCCTGGATCAGCTCCGCTGTTTTTAATGGGCTAGGGTTGTAGGATTGCGACGCCGTAGGCACCCATAAATTGAGCTCCAGCTTAGTGATACCCAGCTCTTTAAGTATTTCTTTGGCCTTTTCAGGATTATATTCAGTGACTTGAGCTTGGTTATCGTAAGCCCATGATGCACGGGGCAGGATGGATGCTGCTGTCTCGGCGGTGCCGTAATAGATGGACTGCATCAATCGTTGGTTATTAATAGATAGAGCAATAGCCTGCCGCACGCGCTGGTTATTGAGCGGCGGCTTATTGGTGTTGAAAGCCAGATAGGCCACATTCATCCCTGGGCGCAGTGTCAGCCGTAGGCGTGGGTCATCGCGTAAAATAGATAACTGGCTGGCAGCGGGATAAGCCAACACATCACATTCACCGGTCAGTAATTTGGAGAGACGACCCGTTCCCCCCGCGCCTAAGTCAATCACCACCTGAGGCATGCGTGGCAAACCTTTCCAATAGTCACTGTTACGGAATAAACGGATATATTGCCCAGAGCGATATTCATTTAATAAGAACGGGCCAGTACCCACAGGTTCGCGGTCGATCTGCTCTTGCCGCCCCTTTTGACTTAAGACATCGGCATATTCGGCTGACAGCACTGGCGCATAATGGGTCGCCAAATGCCAAAGGAAGGAGGCATCGGGTGCTTTCAGTTTAAATTCAACCGTATAGTCATCCAGTTTTTTGACGCTTTGTACTGCATCGGCAAATTGCAAACTGTCAAAATAGGGATATTCGCCCCCATTGACATCATGGTAAGGGTGCTGTGAATCAAATACTCGTTGAAAACTGAACACCACATCATCGGCATTCATCTTACGGGTGGGCGAGAACCAGTCAGTGGTCTGGAAAGGGACATCTTTACGTAGATGAAAACGGTAAGTCGCGCCGTTGTCCAACACTTGCCAGCTTTCTGCTAATTCCGGGATGAGTCGATAGGTATAGGGGTCAACATCCAATAGCCGGTCATAGAGCTGGGCGGCCAGCGTATCAATAGTTAATCCGCTGCTGGCCATCTGTGGGTTAAAGGTATTGAGTATCCCACTAACACAATAAACAAAACCACGCTGACGGATATCCGGCAGTGGTTGAGTGGGGTCGGCAGCCGCGGTAGGCTGCGCCAGCGCAGGAGTCGCCAGCGCAGGAGTCGCCAGCGCAGGAGTCGCCAGGCAAGCCAGCGACAGCATCCAAATAAGTAAAGCACGCATAAACGCTTTCGCAGTAAGTAAGCAATGCTCTTAGTGTACCGTAATCTGGCACGCCTCCCAATCCATTGAGCAAAACAACTATTTATTGAGCAAAACAAATACGCCATCTGCTGCTTATTGCAGCAATTAAGGGAAATAAACCGCACATTATTATTTCCTTAACAAGAAATCACAGATGCAAGCGAAGCAGATAGGGCGATTGAGGGTATTGTTTGCACATAATTCCATCAGAATCAGTATGGGAATGAGAAGAATTCTCAACAAAGTGTTTGCAAGTGCTATTGATAACTATTATCATCAATTTGCTCTTCGGGATAAAGCCAGTGATTTTAGGCTTTTGACAGAAAAGCACGACATTGCTCACATTGCTTCCAGTGTTTTTTAAGCCAGCTCGGGTGCTGGCTTTTTTTTTGCCTGTGATAAACCTATCCCACCAATCGCTTCATTATGGCTGATCATTTTCAGTTGCCAGCATAGCGTGTTTTTTTAGCATGCCACGTAATTGATGGTAGGTTAGCCCCAGCAGGCTCGCTGCCTTACGTTGATTAAATCGCGCCTGCTCCAAAGCGTGCTTCAACATCTGTTGCTCACTATTATGTAGCCACTGTTTAAGGTCGAGAGGAAGAGTTGGCAACGCTGATTGCGAGTTTGTCGCAACATGGATGTCACGATGCTCAATAACCCCATTTTCAGTGTTCAATCGGCTGGCAAAGGGGTTGATGATAATATTCCCCAGTGGCTGGTTGCTGTCACCGTGACGATATACCGAGCGTTCAACCACATTTTTAAGTTCACGTACATTGCCGGGCCAGTGATATGCCAATAACTCGGCTTTTGCCGACGGCGTAAATCCGGGGAAAAGGGGCAAACCTAATTCGCGGCACATCTGAATGGCAAAATGTTCGGCCAGCAACATAATATCTTGCTGGCGCTCGCGCAGCGGTGGCAACTGCACCACATCAAAGGCGAGACGGTCGAGCAAATCGGCGCGGAATCTACCCGCCGCAGCTAACGCAGGCAAATTGTCATTGGTGGCGCACACCAGCCGTACATCCACTTGCAGTGGTTGACTGCCGCCCACGCGCTCAAGATGACCATACTCAATCACGCGCAATAACTTCTCCTGCACTAACATCGGTGCCGTTGCCAATTCATCTAAAAATAGAGTGCCGCCGTCTGCACGTTCAAAACGGCCCAAATGGCGTTTTTGCGCGCCGGTAAAAGCTCCGGCCTCATGACCAAACAACTCAGAATCAAGTAAATTTTCATTAAGAGCCGCGCAGTTAAGTGAAATAAACGGCCCCTGCCAACGATTGGATAAGTAATGCAGACGGTGGGCTATAAGCTCTTTACCGGTTCCTCGTTCACCAATCACCAACACCGGCTTATTCAGCTTTGCCAGCCCAGAAACTTGCTCCAGCACCTCAACAAAAGAGTTTGCTTCGCCTAACAGGTTTTCTAATTGCTCACTCATGATGAAATTCGCCAATAGTTGGTTAAAATTATCAATCTACATTTTTTTCTCAAACAGTCAAAAATTTTTTGTGTTATTTTTCATGATATTAACTTCCATGAAAAGTTGGCACGACTCTTGATTATAGTTATCCCAAGAAAGATATGTGTTATTGCCAGGCAGCTATCTGCCAAGGCGTCACCAGACGCCACTATTTCAAAGAGCCAATAAGTTAAAAGAGGACGTAAATTATGGGTATTTTTTCTCGTTTCGCCGATATCGTGAACGCCAACATCAATACATTACTGGATAAAGCCGAAGATCCGCAGAAATTGGTACGGCTGATGATTCAGGAAATGGAAGATACGCTGGTTGAGATCCGCTCAACATCAGCCCGTGCGTTGGCAGAGAAGAAACAACTGCTGCGCCGTATTGATCATAGCGAAAGTCAGTTGCAAGAGTGGCAGAATAAAGCTGAACTGGCTTTGCGCAAAGATAAAGAAGATTTAGCCCGTGCAGCACTGATTGAAAAACAAAAAGTGGCGGCACTGATTGATACATTAACGCGTGAAGTGTCGACAGTGGATGAAACGCTGGAGCGCATGAAACATGAAATTACCGAGTTGGAGAGCAAACTGACCGAAACGCGCGCCAGACAGCAGGCATTAACCTTGCGTCATCAGGCGGCATCGTCATCTCGTGATGTGCGTCGTCAACTAGATAGCGGCAAACTTGATGAAGCAATGGCACGTTTTGAGCAGTTTGAGCGGCGCATTGACCATATGGAAGCAGAAGCTGAAACGGTGGGAATTGGCAAACAAAAATCTTTGCATAGCCAATTTGCGGAGCTGAAAGCCGATGACGAAATCAGCAACCAACTGGCCGCCATGAAAGCAAAAATGAATTCAGCTGAGTAATGTTGTTACTACAGTGCAGGCCGTCAGATGGGATAACGAACGACGGCCTGCCATGATAAAAATGCGGAAGCCCGCTATCAAAGATAATTAAGGGGAATGAATGAGTATCCTGTTTCTTGCCATACCGCTGACAATTTTTGTGCTGTTTGTCGCCCCGATTTGGTTATGGCTGCATTACAGCAACCGCCAGCAAAGCGGCGCTCAACTCAGTCATCAGGATATGCAGCGCTTATCACAGCTCACTGATGATGCTCGCCGGATGCGCGAACGTATCCAGACCTTAGAAGAAATTCTAGATGCGCAGCATCCAGACTGGAGGCAATCATAATGGCGAATGCATTAAGCAGTAAAAAACTGTACCGGGTGCCAGAAGAGGGCATGATCAAAGGCGTTTGTGCCGGCTTGGCGCACTATTTTGATATTCCGGTGCGCCTGATCCGAGTGATGGTGGTGTTATCACTATTCTTTGGTCTGTTCGTGTTTACCATTGTGGCCTATATCGTGCTGACTTTTATGTTGGAACCGGTACCTGCGGCCAGCTTCAGTGAGCATCGAGAAGCTACACCGAGGCAGCTTCTCGATCAGCTTGAGTATGAGTTGGGGGCGGGTGAACAGCGTTTGCGTCAGGTCGAGCGCTATGTTACATCCGAGACTTTTGTTGTGCGCAGCCGTTTTCGTCAGTTGTAATATAACCAGATGTATTGTCCCAATCTCGGCCTGCCAGAGGGTAAGAAAATGAATAATAACCTCGCCCGTACACGAGCAGGTGTAGTATTAACGATAATCGCTAAAATTATTTTTACTGTCGCACTGACCTATGGCCCCGCCGGTGCCGCTGGTTTGATAGTCAAAAATGTCAGCCGCAAACCCCTGCGTTGGTTGCTGTTGATGATGCTGGAACCGATGCTAAAACGTGCTATGGGGGCCGCTGCGGGCCAATTTGCCAAGGAGAAGCATGAAACGACTGCAAAATGAGATTACGTCATTGGTTAACCGTGGGATGGACCGTCATCTACGGTTAGCGGTAACCGGCCTGAGTCGCAGCGGGAAAACCGCATTTATCACTTCGTTAGTGAATCAATTACTTCATGTCCACAGCGGTGCTCGTTTGCCGCTGTTTTCTGCTGTCCGCGAAGAGCGGTTGCTCGGTGTGAAACGTGTGCCGCAACGTGATTTGGGTATTCAACGTTTTACTTATGATGAAGGGCTGGCCTCTTTATATGGCACACCGCCCAACTGGCCAACGCCAACGCGAGGTGTCAGCGAAATTCGTCTGGCGCTGCGTTTTCGCTCTGGCGACTCACTCTTGCGCCACTTTAAAGAGACTTCGACGCTGTATCTGGAAATTGTCGATTATCCGGGTGAATGGTTGTTAGATTTGCCGATGCTGGAGCAGGACTATTTAAGCTGGTCGCGTCAGATGGCGGGGTTGTTACAAGGTGATCGCGCGAAGTGGGCAGAGCCTTGGCTGACACTGTGTCAGCAGTGTGATCCGCTGGCCCCTGCAGATGAAAATCAACTGGCCGCCATTGCGCAAGCCTATACCGATTATCTGATTCGTTGCAAAAATGAAGGGCTGCATTTTATTCAGCCAGGGCGCTTTGTGTTACCCGGCGATATGGCGGGCGCACCTGCATTACAGTTTTTCCCGTGGCCGGATGTTAACAGCCTGGGTGAATCGCGTTTGGCTCAGGCGGATAAACATTCCAACTTGGGGATGTTACGTGCCCGTTTTAACTATTATTGCAACTCGGTAGTGAAAGGCTTCTATAAAGAGCACTTTGTTCGCTTTGACCGGCAAATTGTGCTGGTGGACTGCTTGCAACCCCTGAACAGTGGGCCGCAGGCGTTCAATGATATGCGTTTGGCGTTGACACAATTGATGCAGAGTTTCCATTACGGGAAACGCACTTTATTCCGCCGCTTATTCTCACCATGTATTGATAAACTGATGTTTGCTGCCACCAAAGCTGACCATGTTACGGCGGATCAACATGCTAATTTGGTCTCTTTGCTACAGCAACTGGTGCAAGAAGCTTGGCAGAATGCGGCTTTCGAAGGAATTAGCATGGATTGTGTCGGGTTGGCCTCGGTACAAGCAACGGAGAGTGGCATCGTCGAGCATCAAGGGCAGAAAATACCGGCGCTGCGGGGCCATCGCCTAAGTGATGGTATGCCGCTGACGGTCTTCCCCGGTGATGTTCCAGCCCGCTTACCAGGCCCGGCTTTTTGGCAGCAACAAGGCTTCCATTTTGATGAGTTTCGCCCGCAGGCGGTCAATGTGGACAGCCCACTGCCTCATATTCGTCTCGATGCGGTGATGGAATTTTTATTGGGAGATAAATTGCGATGAGCGAGCCGTTAAAACCACGAATTGATTTTGAACAGCCATTGCAACCCTTGGATGAACCGGTCTTAAAAGCTGCACAGGAGTTCAGCCAGCAAGCGGGCGAGAATTTCTATCCTGCCACCCCGGAATTAGATGCAGAAAATGAAGAAGGCCGGGTCGAAGGGTTAGTTAATGCAGCACTGAAACCCAAACGTAGTCTGTGGCGCAAAATGGTCACCGTCGGTGTGGCGCTATTTGGGGTCAGTGTGATTGCTCAGTCAGTGCAATGGGTCAATCAAGCTTGGCAGCAACAAGATTGGATAGCGCTAGGTGCCACAACCGCCGGAGGGCTGATTGTACTGGCGGGGGTTGGCTCAGTGGTGACTGAATGGCGGCGCTTATATCGGTTGCGTCAGCGGGCTGAAGAACGTGATATTGCACGCGAGCTGCTGGTTAGCCACGGAATTGGTCAGGGGCGGGTGTTTTGTGAAAAACTGGCGCGTCAGGCTGGGTTGGATCAAGGGCATCCAGCATTACAGCGTTGGCAAGCCTCGCTACATGAAACCCATAACGATCGCGAAGTGGTTGAACTCTATGCAAAACTGGTACAACCGGCGCTGGATAATCAGGCGCGAGCCGAAATCAGTCGCTATGCTGCTGAATCTGCATTAATGATTGCCGTCAGTCCATTAGCGCTAGTGGATATGGCCTTTATTGCCTGGCGCAATATCCGGCTAATTAACCGTATTGCTGCACTGTATGGTATTGAGCTAGGGTATTTCAGTCGCATTAGGCTGTTCCGCTTGGTGTTGCTGAACATTGCCTTTGCCGGCGCGTCGGAGTTGGTTCGCGAAGTGGGCATGGATTGGCTGTCACAAGATTTGGCTGCGCGCTTATCAGCCCGTGCAGCTCAGGGCATTGGGGCGGGTTTACTGACCGCCAGATTAGGTATCAAAGCCATGGAGTTATGCCGTCCGTTACCTTGGTTGGGGGAGGATAAACCTAAGTTGGGCGATTTCCGTCGCCAGTTGATTAGCCAACTGAAGAATACCTTGCCCAAAAAAGATAAGGCAAATCAGTCGTGATGAGGGCTAGCCCTTGGCTGTGGAGACTATTTTAGGCGCGAGTCAAAGGTAAAAGAGAGCGGTTTGACACTGCTCAGGCAAGCTTGAAAGTCTTTGTGGCGAGGGTTAACCAGCAGATTATTTTCTGATGGCACCAGACTAGAGGGAACCAGTAATCCAAGTGATGATTCTGATTCCAGCCATTCGGTGCCAATATCCATTGTGGCCACCGGTGCCGGATCACTGCGCCAATCACCAGGCCAGTCCTGTGGTTGTAGCAGCATGATATTATTGTCATCGATCTCAATCTGGAATAGTTCGAACTCACTCAGTGTCGAGCTGTCCTGAATATGTACTAAGGCTTCCAGCATCGCCAATGACACACTGCTGGCTAAGTAAATAGCCGCATGTCCCTTGTGATTCCAGCGGCCACCATAGATTTCCGCACCGTAGCCAGTCCAGGTTGACGCCAGATAATGGCGCATCACTATGCGGTAAAAAATCATAAATACCGGCCTATCGGGCTGTTTTTCATAGCAAAGCTACCTTTTAAAATACTTATCCATGTATTGATGCTTAAAGCTCGGTCCTCTTTGGCTATGAGAATACGCCGTGCTCCAGTCGCCCGATTAAATCACAGACTTCCAATGCACCGGTTTCTGTTTCCAGCAGAGAGTCAGGGCTGCGGTGCCCTAAGCCTTTAATTGGGGTAGACATCCAGGTGATAGCGCGGTTTTTATCACCGCCAAACAAATCGACTGCGGCATCCATTACGCGGACGAAACGCGCAATTCGCTCACTCTCTTCTGGTGTAAAACGGCCATCATGGGTGCGTCGACGAGTAAGACTACGGCTGGGAATACCGGTCGCACGCAATATTTCGGCTTTAGGCATCGATGCCCATAAATGAATACTGTCGATAACATCAACAGAAAACCCCATCTTGATGCTGTCTACCAATACGGTGCCGCGGCTGGCGGGCAAACCAATCTCACGCCATAGCGCGCCTGTTTTGGACGCTGGAGCTGGGTGATATGCTCTCATGTAACCTCCTCGGTCAGTTGGCTACATCCACTATAGCCAGTTGGCCGACACAAAGCAAAGTGTCACTGGAGCTTGACGAAGAGCTTGACGCAACTAAGCATTATTTTATTCTGAATTATTAGAATAAAAACCAATATGTCGCTATTTAGTGTGGCTATTGGCGCTGATGATATTTCCTTTCCGTGCTTTATCGAGCAAAAAAAACAACAAAAAGCCGATTCCTGTCAACTTTTGCTGACAGACTGCTTCATCAGCACGGGGGGACAGGGTATTATCATGGCAGATATTCCGCACCTGCCATAGATAAGGTCGATACTGATGCGCTTGGAAGTTTTTTGCGAGGACCGACTCGGTCTCACCAGAGAGTTACTTGATCTCTTGGTTTTACGCAGCATTGATTTACGGGGGATCGAAATTGATCCGATTGGCCGCATTTACCTGAACTTCTCCCAACTGGACTTCAGTGTATTTAGCGCATTGATGATGGATATTCGGCGCATTGAAGGCGTCACTGATGTCCGCACCGTCTCCTTTATGCCGTCTGAGCGCGAACACCGTTCACTGCGGGCATTGCTTGAATCCATGCCCGAGCCTGTATTTTCTATCGATTTGAAAGGTAATCTTGAATTAGCCAACCCCGCCGCTCGTGAGCTATTTTCTCTTAATGAAGAGAAGATTCGCCATAAAACAGCAGGTAGCTTGCTGGGTGGGTATAACTTTGCCCGCTGGTTTGAGGAGGGCGATACTGCCCCTCATACTGAACGCGTGTTGATCAATAATCAGGATTACCTGATGGAGATCACTCCCATTCAGCTCGATGATGAAAATCTGCAGAGTCAGACCGTGGGTGCCGTAGTGATGTTAAAATCCACCGCACGCATGGGTAAACAACTGCAAATTTTATCAGTTAACGATGATACTGAATTTAAACAGATTGTTGCGACCAGTACTAAAATGCGTCAGGTACTTGAGCAAGCGCGTAAATTAGCCATGCTGGACGCACCTTTACTGTTAGTGGGTGATACCGGCACCGGCAAGGACTTATTAGCTCGGGCCTGCCATTTACGCAGCCCTCGCGGGAAAATGCCATTCCTCGGTTTAAACTGTGCTTCTCTGCCCGATGATGTAGTAGAAAGTGAGCTCTTTGGCTATGCCGCCGGAGCCTACCCTAATGCCGTTGAGGGCAAGAAGGGCTTCTTCGAGCAGGCTAATGGTGGCTCTGTCCTGCTGGATGAAATCGGCGAAATGTCGCCTCGTATGCAAATCAAGTTGTTACGTTTTCTCAATGACGGCACTTTCCGCCGGGTTGGGGAAGAACACGAGGTGCATGTTGATGTGCGGGTTATTTGTGCGACGCAAAAGAATTTAGTGGAGTTAGTGCAGCGTGGTGAGTTCCGCGAGGACTTATATTACCGTCTCAATGTCTTGACCATCACTTTGCCACCATTGCGTGAGCGTCAGGCCGATATCATGCCGCTGACGGCGATGTTTGTCGCTCGCTTCTCCGACGAACAAGGTGTGCCCCGGCCGAAATTAGCCCCTGAACTGAGTAGTTTCCTGACTAATTATGGGTGGCCCGGTAACGTGCGGCAGTTAAAAAATGCTATTTACCGCGCCCTGACTCAGTTGGAAGGTTTTGAGCTGCGGCCGCAAGATATTATTTTACCGGAGTTCGAAGTTGAGGCTGCGCTGGGAGACGAAGTGCTCAATGGTTCACTTGATGATATCAGTAAACGTTTCGAACGCTCTGTTTTGACTCGTCTTTATCGCAATTACCCCAGTACTCGTAAGCTGGCCAAACGGTTGGGGGTTTCTCACACAGCCATTGCCAATAAATTGCGTGAGTATGGTTTGAGCAGTAAGCGGGTTGCTAGTGATGAAAGTGAAGAAGAATAAACCGCGGATTCACTGGCGATGAAGTAAAAGTGCATGACGTTAAGCCAGAAGATAATAGCCTCGGTGGCTATAAAAAACGGCTGTACCCAATGGGTCAGCCGTTTGCATCATGACTTTAGTTTTATTGAAACCAAAGGCTTGATGATTACTTCAGTGCCGCCAATGCAGCATCATAGTTTGGTTCGGTAGTGATTTCGTTAACTAACTCACTGTAGATCACGTTGTCCTGACCATCCAGAACCACTACAGCACGTGCGGTCAAACCCGCCAATGGGCCTTCAGTAATCGCCACACCGTAAGCTTGTTTGAACTCGGCACCACGCAAAGTTGACAGCGTAACGACGTTGCTCAGGCCTTCAGCACCGCAAAAACGTGATTGAGCAAATGGCAGGTCAGAGGAGATACAAAGAACGACAGTGTTCTCAAGTTCGCCCGCCAGTTGGTTGAATTTGCGTACGGATGCGGCACAAACACCGGTATCGATACTTGGGAAGATGTTCAGGACTTTACGTTTGCCAACGAAGCTGCTCAGTGCAACATCAGATAAATCTTTCGCTACCAAAGTAAAGTCTTTAGCTTTATCGCCCGGTTGTGGCAGTTGACCGGCAACGGTCACTGGATTGCCTTGGAAATGTACTGTCTGTGTCATTATTAGCTCCATTTTACAGATGTGTAACACGAAGTTCAGTTTAAGGTAACAATGGCAGCTTGGATATGAGAAATTTGCCAAATAATTGAGATTTTACTGGCGTTAGGTTCTCGCACCTGATGTCAAAGCCTGAATTTTGCCGAGGAACCCTAATGAGAACCATGCGTTGCTACCCTGAGGCTTGGCCTCTTCATTCCGCCTTTGTTATTTCGCGTGGAAGCCGTACTGAAGCCAAAGTCGTGGTTGTCGAGATTGAAGAAGGGGGTATCCGTGCATTGGGGGAATGTACGCCATATCCACATTATGGTGAAAGTGAATCTTCGGTGATGGCTCAGCTAGCGTTGGTGGTGAGTGCCATTGAATATGGTATCTCCCGCGAAGAGCTGCAACATCTCTTGCCTGCCGGGGCGGCAAGGAATGCGGTAGATTGCGCGTTATGGCAACTGGAATGTTTACAAAATCAGCAAAATTTATGGCAGCGTACTCAAACTCCTGCGGTCCCCGCAATTTCAATGGCCCAGACCGTCAGCATAGGGACGCCGGAAGCCATGGCATACAGTGCCAGCGCATTGACACATCTTGGTGCTAACCTGTTAAAAATCAAGCTTGATGACCATCTTATTGCTGAACGTTTAGTCGCCATCCGCAGTGCTGCACCTGACGTGACTTTAATCGTAGATGCCAATGAAGCCTGGCAGCCGGAAGGGTTGGCTGCTCGTTGCCAACTATTAGCCGATTTAGGGGTCGCCATGCTAGAACAGCCACTGCCGGCGGGTATGGATGGATCTTTGGCGAACTTTATCCACCCCCTGCCTATTTGTGCTGATGAAAGCTGCCATACGCGGGTGGACTTAGCCGGCCTGGTTGGCTGCTATGACATGGTTAACATCAAACTGGACAAAAGTGGTGGATTAACTGAAGCATTGTTATTGGCCGAGCAGGCAAAATCGATGGGATTTGCCATTATGCTCGGCTGCATGCTGTGTACGTCACGGGCGATTCGCGCGGCATTGCCACTGGCACCCGCAGCGCGTTTTGTCGATCTGGATGGTCCAACATGGTTGGAACGCGATGTTGATGACGGTTTGCATTTCTCTACCGGTGCTATCAACTTGTCGGTTTAATCCGTCAGTGTCAGTAAATCAATCAATGCGGCCAGATAACTTTCACTGGCTGCATCGGCTGAAATTGGCGGCAATTCCGCAGTGATACAGGGTAAGTTGCGTTCGGCGCACCAACTGCCAAATGAGCCCGGAGTGGCGTAGCCCACACTGGTGACCAGTGGCAATTCGAAATTGGCGGCGAGCTGTGCTCCCAGTTCTGAACTGTCTGGATCTTCAATGCAAGCCAACGGCTCATGAAATGAAACTACCCAGCGGGGCGCTAACTGGGTAATCAGTGCGCACAACGCTTGTGTCTCAGGCTCCGAACCTGCGTACTCTCCGGTCGATAACACCACATCACGGGCATCAGCTACGCTATTCCAGCGATAGACTGTCTCTCCTGCCTGCCAATTTTTCGCCGGGAAATTGCGATTAAGATCAACACCATTGGCATTTGCCCGCAGTCCCAACTGGCAGCCGTCGGGGTTCACCGCCAATACCACGTGATGGCGCTGCTGGAGTGGTGAGATGCTGCGTAATGCGCAGGAGAGGGCAACAATTGCCGCACTTTCATCGCCATGAGTACCGGCGATAATCAGACCGGTGTTAACTGATGGATTGAGAGCCGGGAAATATAGCAGTGGTGCTCCCAGTAAGGATGTGCCGTAGTGTTGTCCTGGCGTAATCAGATTTCCCCGTGCTGCGCGGGGGCGATGTTGGCTCATGATAATCTCTGTTATTTCGCATATATTTATATTACATTCAACATAGCATCTAACATTATTACTTTGAATCAATAAGATAAGATATTTGGTAATAAACAGGGTAATGATTTAAAAAAGATGAAAGTTAAATTTGGCTGATCATTGTAGTGCTGGGTTGTGGCTACATTCTATGGTCACTAAACAGAGTATTCTACGGTCGTTATGATGACGTTTAGTTTGCGGGTTTATGCTTATTAGACTTTTGTACTTTCGCTGAAATGGAACAACGAAAAGGTTATCAATTATGCGCTATTTCCGTTATGCATTGTGTGCCGCATTAGTTGGCACAGCGCTGGGCGCGGCAAATGCTGCTGATGTCCCTGCGGGCACCGTACTGGCTGAAAAACAAGAAATTGTTCGTCATATTAAAGATGAACCCGCCTCCCTCGATCCGATGAAAGCTGTTGGGTTAATCGAGGCCCAGGTTGCCCGAGATCTGTTCGAAGGGCTGGTTAATCAAGATGCACATGGCCAAATAATTCCAGGTGTGGCTGCAAAATGGCAAACAACAGATAACCAAACCTATCTATTTACCTTACGTAAAGATGCGAAATGGTCTAATGGCGAACCTGTGACGGCGCAAGATTTTGTTTATAGTTGGCGTCGTTTGGTTGACCCTAAAAGTTTATCTCCTTTTGCCTGGTTTGCTGAACTGGCCGGAATGGAAAATGCGCAGCAAATTATTGCGGGGAAAATGCCACCGGAGGCTCTTGGGGTCAGTGCGGTTGATAATTATACGCTTAAAGTTAAACTCAGCAAACCGGTGCCTTATTTCCCAAGCCTGACAGCAAATTTCAGTTTATTCCCGGTTCCATCCACCGTAATTGAAAAATATGGTAGTGACTGGACTAAGGTGGGAAATTTAGTTGGAAACGGCGCATTTAAATTGCAAGATAGAGTAGTGAATGAAAAGTTAGTACTGGTCCCCAATGAGTCTTATTGGGACCATGCCCATACTGTGCTAACTAAAGTGACGTTTATTCCCATTAATCAGGAAGCCAATGCCACTAAACGCTACCAAGCGGGTGATATTGATATTACAGAGTCATTTCCGAAAAATTTATATCAGAAGTTATTAAAAGATATTCCTGGGCAGGTTTATACTCCCGATCAGTTAGGCACTTATTATTACGCATTTAATACACAACGTGCGCCAACAAGTGATGTGCGAGTGCGTAAAGCACTATCTTATGCCATAGATCGCAAAATTATCGCTGAAAAAGTATTAGGTACCGGAGAAAAACCTGCCTACCACTTTACACCAGATGTTACCGCGGGCTATCACCCGGTGGCGAATTTATTACAGCAGCAAGACCAGGAAGAATTGAATACTCAAGCTAAAGCGCTGTTACACGCCGCAGGCTATGGTCCTGATAAACCTTTAAAATTATCTCTGTTGTATAATACCTCTGATAATAATCAGAAACTGGCCATTGCCATTGCCTCCATGTGGAAGAAGACCCTGGGCGTGGATGTCAATATGATTAACCAGGAGTGGAAGACATACATTGATAGCCGCAATACCGGTAATTTTGATGTAGTCCGTGCATCATGGGTCGGCGATTACAATGAGCCATCGACGTTCCTGTCACTGCTGACATCGACTCACAGTGGTAATATCGCCAAATTTAATAGTGCAGATTATGATCGTTTAATGAGTGAAGCGGGCAAGCAGACCAATTCTAAAGCATTAAGTGAAGATTATAATAAAGCCGAACAAATTATTGCAGAGCAAGTGCCGATTGCACCAATATACCAATTCACTAATGGGCGATTAATTAAACCTTGGGTGAAAGGTTATCCTATTACCAACCCTGAAGATGTGGCATATAGCCACACTATATACATTATCAAGCATTAATATTGATAGTAGCAAATAAGCCGCCGGTATTAACCGGTGGCTCTTTATATTCAATAGCTAATTAGAGATGTAAAGAATAGAGAGCTACTTTAGATTATGTCGCTTAGGCACAATTGCTGAGATGGAAATCATAAATCCAGTCAATGATGCTACGATTAACGGAAAAATAAAGGCATCTGAAGATCTCAATGGATTATTTATATCAATAATTATCACAAAAAAGAATGAGCTGGTTGCAAAGGTTGATGACGAATATAACTCATTAAGTTTGTATTGCAGATTTTCTAATGCAAATGGTGGTGTCTTTTTTGAAATGCCATCCCAAATAATATGTATTAGCATGTAAGAAATACAGATAATGCAATAAAACTTGGTCAACTCATCTGTCGTCTGTGGTGAGTACCAATGGGGGGAAAGTGGCTCCAATTTAGTTCACCAAAACTTTGCTCAGATAGGCACCAGCTATAAGTACGCCTCCAATTGCTGCAAATGTGAATGCAAGGGAAGCTGTAACGGTTAATGCGGGGACTAAAAATGATAAGCCTCCCGTCAGTGCAAACCCTGCTCCTGCGCCACCAATTAATGCTTTCATTAACGTAATGAAGCTGATTTCCATAATCAATATTCCTTGAGTATACAACGTGGTAACTAGAAAAATTGTACACCAAAGCCTGAGGGGCTCCCGCTGACTTTATTCTTATGTATCCTTAACTATATTGGTTTTTTGGCAATATTTTCATGTTACATGATCTGATGAATACATTAAGCACGGTTGCTTTTGATGATAATTCTTACAAAGCTGCGTGCTATTTTACTGGGGATAGCGGCTATCCGCGGACATCGACTTTAAAGATCAGGTTGCTAGCGCTACACTGAGCTAATTGCATGATAAATGCCGAAATAGAGGATGTTGTCGTGGATGTAGTCGAAGGAAAAGCACTTCAAGTCTCGGATGCCGTTTATGCTTATCAGCTTGATGGGAAAGGGGGAGTGGCATCAATCAGCACGGATGCCATTGCCACTGCTGAGCAACCTTGTTGGTTGCATTTGGATTACACCTACCCGGAAAGCGCCGCTTGGCTGCAAAATACCCCATTACTTCCAGAGGTGGTTCGTGATGGGCTGGCAGGCGAGAGTGTCCGCCCTAAAGTCACTCGTTTGGGTGATGGCACAATGATAACTTTGCGAGGTATCAATTTTAATAATGATGCCCGCCCAGATCAGTTAGTCACCATCCGGGTTTATATGACGGATAAGTTAATCGTCTCGACCCGGCACCGCAAAGTTTATTCCATTGATGATGTACTGAACGATTTACAAAGTGGTACTGGCCCTACAGACAGTGGTAATTGGCTGGTGGAGATTGTTGATGGCCTGACGGACCACACCAGTGAGTTTATCGAAGATCTGCATGACAAAATTATCGATCTTGAAGATGATTTGCTGGAACAAAAAATCCCCCAACGTGGTCAGATGGCATTGTTACGCAAGCAGTTGATTGTATTGCGCCGGTATATGGCTCCCCAGCGTGATGTTTTTTCCCGCCTGGCCAGCGAGCGTTTGCCGTGGATGAGTGATGATGATCGTCGCCGGATGCAGGAGATCTCCGAGCGTTTGGGGCGCGGCCTAGAGGATTTAGACTCTAGCATTGCACGTACTGCGGTATTGTCCGATGAAATTAGCTCTTTAATGGCGGATGCCATGAACCGACGGACCTACACCATGTCACTTCTGGCAATGGTGTTTTTGCCGACCACTTTTTTAACCGGACTATTTGGCGTCAACCTTGGGGGAATTCCCGGTAATACCTACTCCTTTGGTTTTGCCACATTCTGCATGATGTTAGTGGTTTTGGTGTTAGCTGTTGCTTGGTGGTTAAAACGCAGTAAATGGCTCTAGTTGGCATTAGATAGGTCAGTAAAATAGTATGCCAGATAGGGGGTTAATCACTGCAAAATTGAGCCATATCAAGATTAGGTGGTTATGACTCAGGCATTATCACTTTGCAGGTGAATGCAACGTCAAGCGATGGGCGTTGCGCTCCATATTTGTAATACTTTTATTTTGAATTACTGCATAGCACATAATTGTTACGATGCCGATGTTGTCTCAACATCGGCATTTTTTTATGCATTTTTTGGGCACTAAGCCGCCATGAGCGCTAGGAAGAGAACTCGCCTCTGAACCATGGGGGAGAGGCGATATCTATTAGCGATTTATTTGATTTCTAACACATCAAGACGAACCAGCGGCTGTTTTTCACTCTCTTCGTCATCTTCAGGTTGCCAGCCCACAGGTTGTAGTGGCAATTCTTCGCGATCAAAAGCCAAATCCCCACCATCCACAATTTCGCTGTTATGAGTAATACTTTTAAAATCAAACAGCTTATGGTCATTTAAGTGTGACGGCACCACATTTTGCATGGCACTAAACATGGTTTCGATACGTCCTGGATACTGTTTATCCCAGTCACGTAGCATATCTTTGATAACCTGACGTTGCAGGTTAGGTTGTGAGCCGCATAAGTTACAAGGAATAATAGGGTACTCTCTGGCAACAGCGAAACGTTCAATATCTTTTTCACGACAATAGGCCAGCGGGCGAATGACCACATGTTTACCATCATCACTCATCAGCTTTGGTGGCATGCCTTTTAATTTTCCGCCATAGAACATGTTCAGGAACAGGGTCTGCAAAATATCATCGCGATGATGACCAAGGGCTATCTTAGTCGCGCCTAACTCGCTGGCGGTACGGTATAAAATCCCACGACGCAGGCGTGAGCACAGTGAGCAGGTGGTTTTCCCTTCCGGAATAATCTCTTTAACGATCCCGTAGGTGTTCTCTTCAACAATCTTATACTCCACTCCCTGTTTATCCAGGTAAGCAGGCAAGATATCTTCAGGGAAACCCGGCTGTTTCTGATCCAGATTGACAGCAATCAGGGTGAAATTTATTGGGGCACTTTTTTGCAGATTTTGCAAAATATCCAGCATGGTATAGCTGTCTTTACCACCCGATAGGCAAACCATCACACGGTCGCCTTCTTCAATCATATTAAAATCAGCAATTGCCTGGCCGACATTGCGACGCAGACGTTTTTGCAATTTATTCAAATTGTAGTGTTCTTTTTGATTAACCACTTGTTTTTCTTGCATTTGTTCTTGACTCATATCCAATTGGGGCATCATGGGGCACTGTTGCTATGGCGTAAGTTTATCATTCAATAAGCGTATAGATTAGTTTTTTAATTTATGAATTAGTATTGTTATCGGGGGGCAGAATAGTTTCTTATACAAAAATATTTGAGTTTACAATGGTTTTAATAATGTCCCCATCGTCAACATCGACAAAGTCAGCAACAATAATGCCCATTACTTGTTTCTCACGATACTGTTTGCAGATCCAGACATTCATACCCTCAATTAAATGATGGCCTGCTGCACCGGTATAGGGCATTAATAACCCCGATACACTGAGAAAATTAATAAATAAATCCTGAGCACGTTTGTTTTTTGCCTCTGAGAGTAAAGCTGTAACAAACTTTCGTTTAAAATGTATATTTAATGCGTTATAGCCAGCATAGTGGTCTTGGACATGTATATTGAAGTGACTATTTTTAATTTTAAAGCTAGTGTCGTCTTTCCAAGGGGTGGCATTAATACCAATGTTATCACCGGAATAACGCCGTAGCAGAATTATTTTCCCTCTAACCTCATTGATTTTAGGTATTTTATTTTCCAAATAAAACACATTACCATAGTGTTTAAGATAGCGTTTCCGCATGACCTCATGAAATTTCTTAATGCTATTTTCTGTCGTATGCTCTTGTTTAACCGATAAAATGATAAATTCTGAAGGGTTGTGAATTAAAAAATCAACGCAAATCCTAAGAATATCGCCAAATTGTTGCTTTAGAAAGACCGCACCATGATGCATGGTGAATACATCCTCAATAAGACGGCATCTGGCATCCAAAAATCTTACTCCATTATCAAGCTGTTCTTCTATATTCCACGATTGTGTCTGAGTAAATCCACCGCCAGAAATATTTATATTAAATGATGCGGAATCATGCGTTCCAGGTATGGATATTTGGCTTAGTAGCGTTGAATCATTGAGGTGGGACATCCAAGTCTGCATAAATTACTCCTTATGATTGAAATGGTAATAAAGTTATATTACGTGATGTCATTAATAGCATCTGTGTATTAATTTGATAAATTAAATTTCGAACTGGCGATAAGTTATCACTTTATTTAATACGCTGGCATTTCAACTTTAAAATAGAGGGTAATAAAAACAGTCACTATGTAAAAAGCCAGTCAGTAGAAACCGACTGGCTTGTGGGGGGGCGCGAGAATTTATTACTCTGTTGGTGCTTTATCCGCCTTACCTGCCAATAAACTTAAAAAGTCATAGCGCTTTTTCAGGTCTTTTTCCGCTGCCGCGTACAGTTGTGCGGCCACTTCTGGCTCTTGGGTATTGAGTCGGCGGAAACGCTGTTCCTTCATCAGTGTGGTGCTCAGGTCACTGCTGGGTGGGCGAGAGTCTAGCGCTAGCGCCACTTTACCTTCATCAACGCGACGCGGATCAAAACGATATAGCGGCCAGAAACCGGTGGCAGTTAATTGCTTCATTTGATCATGGCTATAGGCCAAGTCGTAACCGTGCTCTTCACAAGGGCTGTAAGCAATAATCAGGGATGGGCCAGGATAAGCTTCGGCCTCTTGAATGGCTTTCACGGTCTGATTGAGCTGGGCACCTAACGAAATCTGCGCCACATAAACATGGCCATACATCATCATGCTGACACCTAAATCTTTGCGTGCCTTACGTTTACCGTGTTCGCCAAATTTGGTCACCGCCCCCATAGGGGTGGCTTTGGATTGCTGGCCACCGGTATTGGAGTAACACTGAGTATCCAACACCAGTACATTGACGTTTTCGGTCAAGCTGAGCACATGGTCAAGGCCACCAAAGCCGATGTCATAGGCCCAACCATCTCCACCAATCAGCCAAATAGATTTATCCACCAAATAGTCGGCGTCAGTGGCTAATTGCAGGGCATCATTCCCCGGAATTCCTCGCAAAACCTGCCGTAACTGTGTGACTTGCTCACGGCGAACTTCAGGTGTTGCCTCCTGTTCAAGCAGTTGGCTGACCAGTTCTGCCGGCAGTTGTGGTGCCAATTGATTGATTAAACGAATCACTCGCTGACGATGTTGATCGACAGTGAGGCGGAAGCCCAAACCGAACTCGGCGTTATCCTCGAACAGTGAGTTTGCCCAGGCTGGGCCACGGCCCTCAGCATTGGTGGTGTAAGGTGTGGTCGGCAGGTTGCCACCATAAATTGAAGAACAACCGGTGGCGTTCGCAATTAACAGACGGTCGCCATACAACTGGGTCAATAATTTAATATACGGCGTTTCACCACAGCCTGAACAAGCACCAGAGTACTCAAACAGCGGTGAAATCAGCTGAGAGGTGCGAATATCGATACGTTCCATCTGGGTTTTATCGATTTCTGGCAAGTTGAGGAAGAAATCATAGTGGGCCTTTTCTTCCACCAGATGTTCCAGCCGCGGTTTCATGTTAATGGCTCTAATTTCTGGGTTTTGACGATCTTTCGCCGGGCAGACCTCATAACACAGGTTACAGCCGGTGCAGTCTTCAGGTGCCACTTGCAAAACATACTTCTGCCCGCGCATATCGCGCGCTTTTACATCCAATGATTGCAAACTGTCTGGCGCGCCAGCCATGGCGGCCGGTGGTACCACTTTAGCGCGAATGGCTGAATGAGGGCAGGCGGCGACACAGTGGTTACATTGGGTACACAGGTCGGGCTGCCAGATAGGAATATCTTCAGCAATATTGCGTTTTTCCCACTGGGTGGTGCCCACCGGCCAGGTGCCATCAGGGGGGAAGGCGGAAACCGGTAAAGCATCCCCTAAACCTGCTAGCATGGTGGCGGTCACTGTTTTAACAAAGTCCGGTGCTTGGTCGGAGACGATCGGCGGGCGCATCGGGCTGTTTTCATTAATCGGTTGCAGTGGAATTTCCACCAATGCATCGAGGGTAGCATCAAGAGCTTGCCAGTTGCGGGTGACAATTTCTGGCCCTTTATTGCTGTAACTACGGTCAATTGCTGCCCGTAATTGCTCCAGTGCCATTGCCGTTGGCAATATTTGTGTCAGATGGAAGAAAGCCATCTGCATGACGGTATTGATGCGCGCGCCCAGTTTGCATTCGCGCGCAATTTTCGCGGCATTAATGACAAACAGACGGGCATTGCGCTGGTGCAATACGGCTTGAACTTCCTGAGGCAAACGCTGCCACATTTCCTCTGCCCTGAAAGGGGTATTAATCAGGAAGATACCGCCAGGTTTTAGTCGCTCGGCCATCTGGTAAGTATCAATAAACTGCAACTGATGGCAGCCGACAAAATCGGCCTGACTGACCAGATAGGCTGAATTAATTGGCGTTTCACTGACACGCAAGTGCGAGACCGTCAAGCCTCCGGCCTTTTTGGAGTCATAAACAAAGTAACCCTGCGCATAGAGCGCGGTACTGTTGCCGATAATCTTAATATTGTTTTTGGTGGCGGAAACCGAACCGTCACTGCCAAGGCCGTAGAACAAGGCCTCGAGTGTGGCGCGCTGCTCGATTTTCTCATCTGTTAGCGGCAGTGAAAGGCCGGTAACATCATCAAAAATGCCCACGGTAAAGCGCGGGCGCGGCAAGTCTAATGACAACTCGTTGAATATCGCCAGAACACAATCGGGGCCAAATTCTTTAGAAGACAAACCATAGCGGCCCCCAATCACTTTCGGCAAGGTTGCTCGTTCACCACGACTATAAGCTTCTGCCAGTGCGGTCATCACATCCAGATAGAGTGGTTCAGCCAATGCGCCGGGCTCTTTGGTGCGATCCAGTACCGCAATTTTGCTCACTGATGGCGGCAAAACACTCAACAAATGCTCCGCGGAGAAGGGGCGGAATAACCGCACTTTTAGCACACCGACTTTCTCACCACGAGTCAGCAAGCTATCAATCACTTCTTCGCAGGTGCCAATCGCTGACCCCATTAAGATAATGACACGCTCTGCTTGCGGGTGGCCGTAATATTCAAATGGTTTATATTCGCGCCCGGTGGCTGCGGCAAATGCTTGCATGGCATCAGCAACATGCTGATAGGTATTGTTATACCAAGGATTGGTCGCTTCACGAGACTGGAAATAGGTATCAGGGTTGGCTGAGGTGCCGCGCACCACCGGATGATCTGGTGACAAGGCGCGGCTACGATGGTCGTCGATCCCTTTTTGCGGCAATAACTGACGCAGAGTGTCATCGCTAAGAGGCACGATTTTATTGATTTCATGTGAGGTCCGAAAACCATCAAAGAAATGAATAAATGGAATGCGGCTATTAAGGGTTGCCACCTGCGCAATCAAGGCGAAATCTTGAGCTTCCTGAACACTGCTGGCGCATAACATCGCACAACCGGTCTGGCGTACCGCCATCACATCGGAGTGGTCACCAAAGATAGACAGCGCGTGGGTTGCAATGGTTCGGGCCGCAACATGCAGGACAAAAGGTGTCAGTTCGCCCGCCAGCTTATATAGCGTGGGGATCATCAACAACAAGCCCTGCGAAGAGGTAAATGAGGTCGACAGCGCTCCGGTTTGCAATGCGCCATGCACCGTGGCAATGGCACCGCCTTCCGACTGCATTTCAACCACTCGGGGAACGTCACCCCAAATATTAACTTTACCGTCACCAGACCAGGCATCGGCTTGTTCGGCCATGGTGGAGCTTGGCGTAATGGGGTAGATGGCGATAACTTCACTGGCGCGATAGGCCACCGAAGCTACTGCACTGTTACCGTCAGTCGTAATCATTAATGGATACCTTCACATTGCTTGTCATGCAGAGAATCAACCTTTCTGCATATTGAAAATTTTTGGGTATATCGGGCTATTTGAACTAATAGATAAATTCTAGCAGAGAGTATTTTTGCCAGTTATCGCATTTGTGTGGCGATGATTATGCTGGGAATGAGGAATTCGGTAGGGATGGGCTATATCGTGACTATCAGATAATAATTATTACAATTAGAAAACTATTTATGGCTGTAATTATATTTCACTTGCCATGATGGCGAGCAAATATTGCGCTGAGTGTAAGTGAGTTTGTGAAATACTTGTAAAGTACAAATAGATTTAATGAACATTTAATGATGGGTGGGCATAATGTCGCCTCAATACTGAAAGGTGAGAGTGATAATGAATGGTTTCATGTATTTAATGATGGCAATTGTTGCTGAAGTGGTGGCAACAACAATGCTAAAAGCCTCGGATGGCTTTACTCGCTTGGTGCCTTCGGTGGTGGTGGTTATTGGTTATGGGATTGCCTTTTGGGGTTTATCACAGGTGGTAAAAACCATGCCATTAGGCATTGCTTATGCCATCTGGTCGGGGTTAGGCATTGTTTTAGTCTCAGTTGCCGCCACCTTTATGTATCAGCAAAAATTGGATTGGGCCGCCATTGCGGGTATGACATTAATTATTGCTGGTGTATTGGTAATTAACTTGCTTTCCAAAACACCAATGCATTAATCATTGGTCGCGGATGCGGGGAGCACGCATCCGCGCTCCGCGTTAGCACCACGGAAGAATAACGCGGAGTCGTGAGCCCATTTAACCCTTTTGCTGACTTGCTGGACTCAACTATTGGATCCCGTTATTTAATATCTAACGGATGTATTCCCTCAATAGCCAATAACATGGCATACACCTTATCCAGACTCTTTCTTAGTGACAGTGTCACTTCCATCATCAACTCACTGTTTGTATCACTCTTTATGGGGCGTAATTCCGCTTCTTTAGAACGTAATTGGCGCTCAATACCAATTAACCCGCCAAGACAATTCGCAGGAGTAAATCAGTGATTATGACTATTCCCATTGTATTTCGTTCAGACGGTAGGTGTTTGATTTACACCCGGATTAATATTGTGTTGAATATTTTTATTTAACTTGAACGCTAAGATAACGTGATAATTCGGCGGCTGACTGTGATCTGCGCTAAATTAAATTAGTGCATTTTTGCTTATTTATGTTGTGTTTTAATTATAACAGATATTATATAAACCAAATATAACGCTATATACTTCTCATGCCGGAGCAAAAGAATGAAAGTATTATCTTGGTTAGTGGGCGGCGCTGTGCTCTTTTTAGCCGCCTGCAGCAGCAATGACCCCACTGATACCGCCATAAATAATAATGATGCCTATGAACCGGTACAACAAGCTACCAGTGCCAATGTTCACCATAATCTTAATATGTCAAATCCTGCAGCAGTGAATTGTGCCAATGCCGGGGGGATATTGACGATTGCTAAGCAACTGAATGGCGGCAGTGTCGGGATGTGCCAGTTACCTGACGGTAAACGTTGTGAAGAGTGGGCATTAATGCGTGGCGCTTGCCCGGCACGTTAATCGCTTTTGGCCTTGAAGTTGCAGGCTTTTTTCACTAACTGCCTACCTGCAACTCCAGGCTCTTTGGGTATTATCGTGCGGTTATTTTACGCTCAGGCCGAAATGATATTCGGGCAATGCTCACCTTTGATCAATTGGTCAATATTCTGCATGGTTGTTGCAGAAATACTGGTCAGTGCTTCTTCTGTCAAGAATGCCTGGTGCCCGGTAAATAATACGTTGTGGCAAGAAGATAGGCGGCGGAAAACGTCATCCTGAATCACGTCATTGGATTTGTCTTCGAAGAACAAATCCCGTTCGTTTTCATAGACGTCCATACCGAGTGAGCCAATTTTTTGTTGTTTCAGCGCTTCAATTGCCGCAGTCGAATCAATCAAGCCACCACGACTGGTATTGATGATCATCACGCCATTTTTCATTTGGTCAAAAGCTTGTTTATTGAGCAAATGATGGTTTTCCGGTGTCATTGGGCAATGCAGCGAGATAACATCAGATTCTGCATATAAGGTTTTCAAATCAACATATTCCGCGCCCAACTCCAATGCTTGTTCACTTGGATAGGGATCAAAGGCCAGTAGGCGCATACCAAAGCCTTTCAAAATTCGCATGGTTGCCACGCCAATTTTACCGGTACCGATAATGCCCGCCGTACGGTTGTGCATGTTAAAGCCAATCAAACCTTCGAGCGAGAAATTGGCATCACGGGTGCGCTGATAGGCACGGTGAATGCGACGATTAAGGCTCATCATCATACCGACAGTATGTTCCGCAACCGCTTCAGGGGAGTAGGCCGGAACGCGGACGACCTGCATGCCAAGTTCTTTCGCAGCCTCCAAATCCACATTATTAAAGCCAGCACAGCGCAATGCCAAAATTTTAACACCAGCTTCTTTCAACTCTTCTAATGTCGCGCGACAGCCATCATCGTTGACGAAAAGACAGACAGCATCACAACCCACAGCCATTTTTGCTGTTTTTGGGTTCAACAGAAAATCGAAAAACTCTAATTCAAAGCCAAAATCTTTGTTGACCAATTCGAGGTATTTGCGGTCATACTGTTTAGTACTGTAAACGGCTAATTTCATCATGATTACTCCGCCAAAATATTGTGATCAATTTAACAGATTTGAATAAATCATACAATTTGCGACAATAATAAGTGAGTGGAGCGCTTGTAACATTCTCATGCCAATGAGGTAAGGTTTTTATTCCGCATTTCAAGGGCAGCAAGTTCTCATCGTGTCACAAGGGCAGAGTTATATATTATGGTATCTTGCAGTACATTAAGCTGCATAGATTAAAGCACATTGGATGTTGTGTAGGGTATAAAACAAGGCATGTCATGGCTAAATGCGCAAAAATAGTGGGTTGGTTGTTATTAATCAGCGCAGTTTCTCTGATGATATTATGGAAAACTTTGCCGCAGTGGTTACCAAAAATCGCACATTATTGGCTGCCAGCAGGTAGCCAGCTTATTTTATCCAGCCCGCCAGTTTGGCATGATGGCGCATTGCGTGTTCCCCAACTGCGCTATCAGGTACAAGATTGTACCCTCGCCAATATTGATCAATTGAGTGTGGGTTTCCATCAGGGCCGCTGGCAATTAGGGGCTAATCGAGTTGCCTTGGATACTGCCTGCCTAAGCCAACTCCCCAACAGTGGCGAGAGCGCTCCGCAAGATTTGGCCTACTGGCAACAGCAGTTATCCGTATTGGACCTGAACATCGCCAATTTGCAAATTATCCCGTGGCAGCAATATGCTGGCAAACTAACGCTGACCTCGCCCGACACGAAGAAACTTGTCCAACAGTTACATTATCAGGGGCCGCAATTAAGTTTTGTTGCAATGTTGGATGAGCAGCAGCAACTGAGCCTACACCAATTCTCCATTGCGGTTCCTGGTACTACACAACCTTTTGAATTGAGTGGGAAAATTAAGTTCCCCCTGTCGCTGGATGAGTGGCCTGAGCAAGGGACGCTCGACGGTGTTTTGACCACCGGTTATCTGTCTAAGCCGCTATTATTGAACTTGAGCTGGGCGCAGCAGCAGGGGGTTTTGACGTTCACTGAACGTGGTGATGACACTCCGCTGGCTCGGCTGCCATGGCGTATCGAACCCAATCAAATTCAGATTACTCAGGGTCAATGGCAGTGGCCATATGCCCAGCAGCCGTTAAGTGGCGGTATTAATCTCACCTTGCATGATTGGGACCAAGGGCTGGATCAAGCCTCAATTGATGCCCGAATCAACGTAATAACGTCAGGGAAAAGTGGCAAAGGCAATGCTGTTCTGACACTCGGGCCGGGTAATCTGAGTATGATTAACAGCAATTTAAATTTTCAGATCAGTGGGCAAGCTAATCTGGACAGTATGATTCTCAATGCCACTATTCCCGGAGTGCTCAGTGGTTCAGTTTTGAACCCCACCTGGGTTTTACGCCCTGGGGCATTATTGCGTGCTCATGGCAATGTGACACCGGAATTACGCGTAAGAGATGCCCGTTGGCCGTTGGCTGGCATTAAGGTAACCGCCGCAGGTGTGACGGGGCGGCTACAAGCTATAGTCGATGCGCAGGATAGCTACTGGGGTAATTTTAATGTGCATCTTGACGGGCAGGCGCAAGAATTTTGGCCAGATAAAGGTCACTGGCAGTGGCGATATTGGGGCAATGGCCGTCTGCCACCACTGGCTGCGCGTTGGGATATGGCCGGTAAAGGGAATTGGCGAGGCTCCCTGATCACACTGGAGAAGCTGTCGACCGGTTTTGACCACTTGGAGTATGGGCTAGTCAAGGTTGAGGCCCCACGGTTGACCTTGGTAAAGCCACTGACCTGGCAGCGAGATAACCATCATCCAGCCTTTATCGCCGGATTTGAACTCGGTGCTAAAAAAGTGGCGTTCAGTGATGGTGGGGGGTATTTGCCTCCCGCGGTATTGTCATTGCAGCTCAATGGCCGAGACCCTGACAGTTTTCTGTGGCAGGGGAAATTACAGGCTCAGGATATCGGGCCCATTCCACTGCGAGGTCGTTGGGATGGAGAGCGTTTACGTGGTGAGGGCTGGTGGCCGAAACAGTCATTGACGGTATTCCAGCCGCTGATTTCGCAAGAGCTTGGGATTAAGCTACGTGATGGGCAGCTTTATGCCCAAGCTGCCTTCTCGGCGGCCCGTGAACAAGGATTTACTGCAGGTGGGCATTGGGTGGTGAAGAATGGCGGGATGTGGCTAAAAGAGGGTGAGCTCAGTGGGCTGGATTTTGTCATGTCGTATCGTTTACAGAATCACCATTGGCAGTTAGGGGCAAAAGAGCCGGTTATGCTGCGCATTGCCTCAGTCACTAATTTGTTCGAAATGCAGAATATCACCGCCGATCTTCAAGGCACTTATCCGTATTCAGAGGATGCCCCATTGACCTTAAGTCACGTTGGCATGGATATTCTGAAAGGTCATTTGAGTTTATCTGCCTTACGTTTACCACAACATGATGCGGCAGTGCTGAAATTAACCTCTATCGACTTAAGTGAGCTATTTACCGTGCTGCAACCTAAGCAGCTTGCTATGTCGGGCAAAGTGAACGGTGAATTACCTTTGTATTTGAATAACCCACAGTGGTTGGTGCGTAATGGCTGGTTTGCCAATGATGGTATGGTGACACTGCGTTTAGATCAGGATCTGGCTAATTCAATCAGTGAAAGTAATTTTGTCGCCGGTGCGGCGATTGACTGGTTACGCTATATGGAAATTTATCAATCTTATGCCACAGTGGATCTGGATAATTTGGGCCAATTAACGTTACGCTCGAAGATCCATGGGGTGAATACGCAGAAAAACTCAAAACGAGAGATAGTATTGAATTATCAGCATGAGGAAAATGTGTTCCAACTCTGGCGTAGCCTGCGTTTTGGTGACAATTTACAAGAGTGGTTACAGCAAACTATCTCGTTACAACCAACAGCAATACCGGTGAGGGCGAAGGAATGAAAATCTTAACATGGGAACGTGTGGCAATTGTGCTGGGTATTTTCCTGCTCAGTGGTTGTTTACGCCTTGAGGTAGCGACTCCAGAAAAACCTATCACCATCAATATGAATGTCAAAATTGAGCATGAAATCCAGATCCGAGTAGATAAAGATGTGGAAAATTTGCTTAAAAATCAATCCAATCTATTCTAAGGAGCCACGATGAAAAAGCTAATTTCAGGCTGGATTGGTGGCAAGCAACGGTTGATTAATGTGATTCTGGCTTTTGTGGTCCTGAGTGGCAGTTTGTTGTTTAGTACGGGGGTGTTTGCGCTGACCTTAGAGCAGGCCAAACAGCAAGGCCGGGTAGGCGAAACCTTAAGTGGCTATTTGGCCCCGGTGAAAAAAGACGCTGAAACGCTGGCGCTGGTGGAGCAAATTAATATCGCCAGAGCGGAAAAATACCAGGAAGTGGCGCAAAAAAATCATATTTCGACTGAGGATGTGGCCAAGCTGGCAGGGCAAAAGCTGGTTAACCGTGCGGCTGCGGGTGAATATGTGCGCGGCATTAATGGCCAATGGATGCAGCGCTGACAATTATTATGCCGACTTAATTCGAACTAAAAAAAGCGCCCGTGTTAAACGGGCGTTTTTTTATATTTAACTCTATGAATTCCAATCAAGAAAATAGTGCGGTTAGCGCTCGGCCTGTAAGTTGACCGCCACAGGATGAGCATCAAGGCTGTTAAGTGATTCTTTACGATAATAAGTATCGACGTGGCCCGGTTGCTCCACTTTGACAATCAGGGTTAGCACCGCTGCAATCAGATAGAGGGCGGTATAAACCCACACCACACCGACAATATCGAAAAATGGCAGAACCAAGGAGGCTATCGCGGGAGCGACAAAGTTACTCAGGCCCGCAGAAAGATTATAAATCGAAATAGCCGCCCCTTTGTGTTCCGGCTCCAACACCGGGAAAACGGCGGTCATTGGAACAAAGGCCGCTACGGTAATTCCTAGCATTACCGCCGGAATCAAGGCCGCCCAGAAATTATGGCCGAAGTGAACGGGAATATAGTAAAACGCCAGGCTGGAAAGGGCGCAGCCAATGCAACCAAACCAGCGAACTTGCCGCATCCAGCCAATTTTTTCGCCCAATATTCCCCACATAATATTGGTGAAAATGGTCACGAAGAAGAATACAGCCCAGATTTGTAGCCATTCTGACATGCTAAAACCGAGCCTGCCAACAAACAGGATCGGCATTATAACGGCAAAGCCAAACAGCGATAACGTGTTGATGATGCGGATCAGGCAAGATAAGAAAATATTCTTATTGGTAAATAAAATTGTCACTGCGCGCGACAACTCTTTTATTTTTTCTTTGTTAGAGAGCGAGGCCTTTGGGCTCGCGGTACCCACATTGCGCAGCAGTATCAGCGCCATCATGCCGCCAACAGTGACCCACACAATGGCAAACCACAAAGTACCGGTTTCGCCAATCATCGGGATGGTAAAACTTGGCAAATAACTGCCGACCACGCCAATCCCGATGGAGTACATTGCCCAAAACCAACCCATGGCAGAAGAGAGTTGCTGTTTCGGTACGTTTTGTACGATAAGCATCACAAACGAATAGATAAATAATGGATATGCCAGACCACGGATACCGTAGAACAGCAGCATCAGCGGATAACTTTTGATGCCTAAACCAAATACCATAAACAGGCAATGCATAACCACCCAGAGGATGAAACCAATCCGCATGGCGCGTTGTGGCGTAATAATTTCAGCGACAACACCTGAACTCCAGGCGGCTATCGCGGCCGCCAATCCATAGAGGGTAAACACAAAGGCGGATTGTGCTGGGGAAAAGCCCATATCCGTGATGTGTTTAGATAAAAAGGCCATTTCAAAGCCATCGCCGCTCATAAAAATGGCAATGGCAACGTAACCCCAGAACAAATTCATTGGCAAACCAAACCAGTGGGTAGGTTTTTTTTGCATGGCAAGTTCCTTTGGCGCATAAGCGCTATCTTATTGTTTATAGGGACATGTTTGTAGGGACAGCTAACTTGTCTTTATCGTGTTAATGATTGGCGCAGTTGCCTTTGTTGTTGATAAAGCAATCGGTAGTGCTCAAGGCGGGAAAATAAGGCATCCTGCCGGTTAACATCAGGGATAAACCGTTGGTCGATTTGCGGTTTAGTGCAAACACGCAGCTCATCTCCACCTGCCGCCAGCCACCCTAAGCGGGCTGCGCCTAAAGCCCCTCCAGCTTCTCCTCCACTGTGTGTGACGATAGGCAAATTAAGAGTGTCAGCCATCAGTTGCCCCCACCACACGCTACGCGCACCACCACCAATCAGCGAGGCTTGAGTAAGTTGGGTTCCTGCTTCTTGCAATACTCTTAAGCCATCTGTAATACCGAAAGTGACACCTTCCAGCACCGCATAGCCTAATGCTGCCCGGTCGGTCGCGTGGGTCATGCCGTGGAAGGCACCCGTGGCCAAGGGATCGTTATGCGGGGTACGCTCTCCAGAGAGATACGGCAGGAAAATGGGCGCTAGCCGTTGCTCTGCGCGGCTAAGTTGGGCCACTTCTGACAGTAAGGTGGTCTCATTGGTGCCCAGCAGTTGGCATAACCAGCGCAAGGCACTGGCGGCTGTTAGCATCACACTCATTTGATGCCAGCGATGCGGCAGAGCATGGCAAAAGGCGTGAACGGCTGATTGTGGATTGGGTCGGTAGCAATCATTGACGGCGAATAAGACGCCGGATGTCCCCAAAGAGATAAAACCATCACCAGGATTGATAGCGCCAATCCCGACGGCACTGGCGGCATTATCACCACCACCGCCCGCAATCACCACTTTATCGGACAAGCCCCATTCGCGGGCAATATCCGCTTTCAGATAACCACTGGGTTCATTACCTTCAATCAACCTTGGCATCATATCGCGCGATAACCCACAGGCGGCAAGCAGGGAGTCGGACCAATCGCGCTTTGCTACATCCAGCCACAGTGTTCCGGCGGAGTCAGACATGTCGCTGACCTTATCGCCACTCATCATCCAGCGAAGATAGTCTTTTGGCAGCAACACCGTTGCCAACTGCGAGAAAATCTCCGGCTCATGGCGAGCCACCCACAACAGCTTAGGTGCAGTAAAACCGGGCATCGCCAGATTTCCGGCAATCTGATGTAGCTGTGGCGCATTGCGCGTCAGTTCCTCACACTCCTCGGCGCAACGGGCATCATTCCATAAAATGGCTGGGCGTAAGATGCGGTCTTCTCGGTTGAGCAAGACTGCGCCGTGCATTTGACCCGACAGACCGATGGCGAGAATTTCCCCCCAATGCTGTGGGATTTTATGGCGCAGGCGACCCATTACGCGCTGAGTGGCCTGCCACCAATCGGTTGGATTTTGTTCTGACCACAATGGGTGTGGGCGTTGAACAGTGAGCGGCTCGCCTTCACTGGCCAGAATCTGCCCCCGATCATCAATTACCACGGCCTTAATTTCTGATGTGCCTAAGTCAAGTCCAAGATACATAGCCAATCCTCGTCGATGATTAATGGTTCGCTATCAGCCAGGCATTTACCCGGTCAATGGACTGACGTAATAACTGTTCAAACTGATGGTCACTGGCGAGAGGACCAAACAGTTTGCTATCGCGGGCAAACAGGCCGACCGGGTCTGTTGATTGGAACATGGCGTGAACGGCTGCAGCATCCAGGATCCCATCTTGGTATTCATACGGCAGGGTGCCCTGATGCCAGCTCTCCATAAAGACAAAGAACAGGGCGGGCAGCATGGCTGTTGCTGCTGGCGTATCGCCTCGTTGGTAGCACTCCATTAATGTTGGGGTGATAAATCCGGGGATTTTGGAAAAACCATCGGCGGCGACCCGTTGATTGGTGTCACGGATATACGGATTACTAAAGCGGTCCAACACCACATCACGATACTGGGCTAAATCTAATGGGCTGGGTGACAGTGACGGGATGACGTCCTGAGTGACATAGTCATAAGCCATCTGGCGAATAGCATCAGTTTGAGTACTTTCATGAATATAGCTTTGCCCAATTAAGGTTCCGGCCCAGGCAATACAGCTGTGACTGGCATTGAGAATACGGATCTTCGCTTCTTCATACGGTAATACTGACTCCACCATCTCTACGCCAACTGTCTCGAGCGCCGGACGGCCAGCAATAAAATCATCTTCAATCACCCATTGAATAAATGATTCACCCATTACTGGTGCTTGGTCGGCAAAGCCGGTTTGCTCCAGCACCCGCGGGGCAATGTCGTCAGAGGGGCGCGGGGTAATACGATCGACCATGGTATTTGGGCTGCGAGTCTGGCTGGTGGCCCAACTCAGTAGACTTTGCTGGTCGCGCAGGGCAAGAAATTCCAGCAGGCAATGACGGAAGCGTTCGCCATTGTGACGCAGGTTATCGCAATTTAGCAGTGTCACCGGGCCGCTCTGCATTTGTTGTCTTTGCAATAAAATACGGCTGATAGCGCCGTAAATTGTCCGGCAATCACCCTTAAGATCCGCCTGAATGTCGGCGTTATCTTGTTGCAGGTTAAATTGGTTATCCAGATAGTAGCCGCCTTCGGTGACGGTAAAGGAGATCACGCGGGTTTCTGGCCGGCTACCTTGTTCCACGAGATGGCTCAGTTCTTTATCCCAAGGGATGATGTTACGCAGCGAGGTAATTTTCTCGTACTGGCGCTCACCTGCTGGGGTGACCGTTTCCAGCATGTATTCGCCATGTTGTGCGGCGAGTGCCGCCAACAATGGGGCCGCATCGTCACGAATATTGGCCAGTGCAATTGACCAGCGGTTATCTCCCATGGCCCGCAAACGGTGCAGATACCAGGCCTGATGGGCACGGTGGAAAGAGCCAGCGCCAATATGTAGCCATACAGCAGGGGTTGAGTTCAGCTCAGTGTTCATTATGTTCTCCACAATCACAGTAGGCGTTAAGATAAATCTTGGGCGTAAGCCCTTTTATTGGGCATTTGCTCTGATTGCGCTAGATTAGTGTAACTTCTGCCCTTTAGTTGGGCTTTAGCTCACATAAATGACAGCAGAGATAAAAATCTGCCAAAGTGCGGCGTAAAATGATTAACATGGTGACTTCACACGCAGATATCCACGCAGATAATCCCATGCATAAGAGTGATAAAAAATTGGATCAGGCGGCCAGAGCGGCCTGGATGTATTACGTTGCCGGGCAGACTCAGCATGAAATTGCTGATGCATTGGGCGTGTCGCGTCAGGTTGCGCAACGACTGGTGGCTTGTGCCATTGATAACGGGCTAGTCAGCGTCAATATTGCTCATCCGGTTGGCCGCTGTATGGCATTAGCGGATCAATTGCAAAAACAGTATGGTTTGTATCAGTGTCAGGTTGTGCCCAGTTTGGCAATGGACAGTGCCGGTATTCAGCGGGCCATTGCCGTGGCTGGCGCAGAGGTGATGGCACTATTTTTACGCCAAGAACAGCCACTGATTATTGGCGTCGGTTCTGGCCGTAGCCTGAAAGCGGCTATTGACGAGCTCCCTGATTTTGAGCGCCCGCAACACAGCTGCGTTTCACTTATCGGGGCGATTGCTGCTGATGGTTCTTGTACTCGCTATGACGTTCCGCTATGGATGGCCGAGAAAACCCAAGGGCGTTATTTTATTTTGCCCGCACCGCTATTTGCTGACAGCGCCGCAGATCGTGATCTGTGGTGCAATCACCGTATTTATCGCACGGTAACAGAGAAAGCCGCACAAGCGGATGTCACGTTTATCGGTATCGGTTCAATGGGATACCACTGTCCACTGCATCAGGACGGTTTTATCTCAGAGCGTGATGTTGATGCATTGCTGGAATTGAATGTGGTCGCAGAAATGCTGGGTAACTTTATCGATATTAATGGTCAACGGGTGAGTTACGAATTAGATAAGCGTTTGACTAGCGCCAGTCTGCGTATTCAGCCAGAGAAACCGGTTATTGCCATTGCGGGTGGCAAAGAGAAACATCAGGCTATCAAAGCTGTGCTCAGCGGCCATTGGGTGAATGGATTAGTGACGGATGAAGAGAGCGCCATGGCGTTGTTAGCGCAGGAGTCAGATGTCGGGGCATAAAAAAGCGCACCCGAAGGTGCGCTGACATTACCTTGAAAACAGACACTATCTTGAATAAATGAACTATTGGGTAAAACGAGGGTAATACAAGGTCATTTCTGTCGCGCATTAACGGAGACACCCGCCAGTGCGCGAAAGTTAAGTGTTTATTTACATTCGCTAATTAAGCGCTAACCACTTGAGTCAGTAACTCTTTGGCATCCGCCTGTGCTTTGGTCGCCATTTCAGGACCATAAGCAATACCTTCTGCGAACACGAACTCAACATCGGTAATCCCGATAAAGCCCAGGAACAGACGCAGGTAAGGCACAACCAGGTCAGTAGGCGTGTCTTTATGGATCCCGCCACGGCTGGTCAGAATAATGGCACGTTTGCCAGTTACTAAGCCTTCAGGGCCTTTCTCGGTGTAACGGAAAGTCACGCCAGCACGGGCAATCAGGTCAAAGTAGTTCTTCAACTGAGTTGGGATGTTGAAGTTGTACATTGGTGCAGCCATGACAATCACATCATTTGCCTGCAATTCGGCAATCAGTTCATCAGAGAGTGCCAGCGCTTCTTGTTGACGCGGCGTCAGTGCTGCGTCTGAAGGGCGTAAAGCGCCAACTAGTTCGCCATCTAATACCGGAATCGGTTGAGCGGCCAAGTCGCGAACAGTGATTTCATCATTAGCGTGGGCAGCTTGCCATTGTTCGACAAAAAAATCAGCCAGTTGGTTAGATTGTGAATAATTTGCCAGGATGCTTGATTTCAGGACCAGTACTTTGCTCATCGTAATTCCTTAAAAGCTAACAGAGACTTAGGCGATACGCCCTTTCAATGGAATACACTTTATTCAACTTTTTCTATCAGTGATAGCGCAATATTTTGCGTTCTTTGTTCGATTTTATTGAATGAGGATAATCAGCTAGCCAATATCGGTTGGGTTACGGCGTAAACACTGACTGTGTTACCATATCCGGCAAGATATATATCATTAAAAGCTATGGGTTTCTTTCAGAGAGTTAGCCGGTAAAAATCAGCATCTATTAATAAAAAACAGCTGCTAATCAAATGCATAGCATCAAATCATTGGGCTGATACCTTGAGTGGCAGCCGCATCGTAACAAGGAACACTGAACGTGAAATCTTCACTCGCAGCATTATCTTCCCAACTCGGTGAGTTGATGCTCCGTGACCAACAGCGGATGCGGCGTCGGCTGCAAGGCGCACGAAAAATCAATAATCCTGAGGCTATAGAGGCCATTACCCGTGAAATAGAGGCTGAAATCGCCGCGGCTAAGCTGCGGGTTGCTAGCCGTCGGGCGGCTTGTCCGGCTATCACTTATCCTGAAAATCTGCCGGTTAGTCAGAAGAAACAAGATATTTATGATGCTATCCGCGACCACCAAGTGGTTATCGTCGCCGGTGAGACGGGATCGGGTAAAACCACACAGTTGCCGAAAATCTGTCTGGAACTGGGGCGAGGTGTTAAAGGGGTCATCGGTCATACCCAGCCGCGGCGTCTGGCGGCTCGGACGGTAGCGAACCGTATTGCTGATGAGCTAGACACCTCTCTGGGGGGATGTGTCGGTTATAAAGTCCGTTTTAACGATCAGGTTGGTGAGAATACGCTGGTTAAGTTAATGACCGACGGTATTTTACTGGCTGAAATCCAGCAAGATCGGCTGTTGATGCAATATGACACCTTAATTATCGATGAGGCGCATGAACGCAGCCTGAACATTGATTTTATGTTGGGTTATTTACGCGAATTATTACCAAAACGCCCTGATCTTAAAGTCATTATCACTTCGGCCACCATTGATCCCGAGCGCTTCTCCAAGCATTTCAATAATGCACCGATTATTGAAGTATCTGGCCGTACTTATCCGGTGGAAGTCCGTTATCGCCCAATAGTGGACGATGCCGACGACGTTGAACGGGATCAATTGCAGGCGATTTTTGATGCTGTCGATGAACTGAGCCATGAAAGCCCCGGTGATATTCTGATATTTATGAGCGGTGAACGTGAAATTCGTGATACCGCGGACGCACTGACAAAACAGAATCTGCCGCACACCGAAGTGCTGCCGCTCTATGCTCGCCTGTCAAATAGTGAGCAGAATCGGGTGTTTCAGTCACATCATGGGCGGCGAATTGTGCTGGCGACGAACGTTGCAGAAACATCGCTGACAGTGCCAGGGATCAAGTATGTTATCGATCCCGGCACGGCGCGTATCAGCCGTTATAGTTTCCGCACCAAAGTTCAGCGTCTGCCAATTGAGCCTATTTCTCAAGCCTCGGCTAATCAACGTAAAGGCCGCTGTGGTCGTGTGTCTGACGGTATTTGTATCCGTCTGTATTCTGAGCAGGATTTCCTCTCACGCCCTGAATTTACCGATCCTGAAATCCTACGTACCAACTTGGCGTCCGTTATTCTGCAAATGACCTCACTGGGCCTGGGGGATATTGCCGCATTTCCGTTTGTGGAAGCGCCGGACAAACGCAATATTCAAGATGGTGTGCGGCTGCTAGAAGAGTTAGGGGCGATACAAACCGGCGATAATGGTCATCAGCAATTAACAGCTTTGGGTCGTCAGTTGGCGCAATTGCCCGTCGATCCACGTCTGGCTCGGATGGTGCTTGAAGCACAGAAAAGCGGCAGTGTGCGGGAATTGATGATTATCACCTCGGCATTGTCTATTCAGGATCCGCGTGAGCGCCCAATGGATAAGCAACAGGCCTCTGATGAGAAACATCGCCGTTTTGCCGATAAAGACTCTGATTTCCTTGCATTTGTTAACTTGTGGGACTACCTGAAAGAGCAGCAAAAAGAGCTGTCATCAGCACAATTTCGTAAGTTATGCCGCAGCGATTTCCTGAACTATCTGCGGGTACGCGAATGGCAGGATATCTATACTCAGCTGCGTCAGGTCGTGAAAGAACTGGGGATCCCAGTCAACAGTGTCGCTGCGGATTATCGCAGTGTGCATACCGCAATCCTGACCGGCTTGCTATCTCATATCGGTCAGAAAGATGTTGATAAGCAAGAATATACTGGTGCGCGCAATGCTCGGTTTGCCATCTTCCCCGGTTCAGGTTTATTTAAAAAACCACCTAAATGGAGCATGGTCGCCGAATTAGTTGAGACCAGCCGCTTGTGGGGCCGCATTGCTGCTCGCATCGAGCCTGAGTGGATTGAACCTTTAGCGCAGCATCTGGTTAAACACCATTATAGCGATCCACATTGGGAGAAAGCGCAAGGGGCCGTGATGGCCAGCGAGAAAGTGACCTTATTTGGTTTACCGATCGTGGCTGAGCGCAAAATAAATTATGGCCTGATTGACCCACCGCTATGTCGCGAGCTGTTTATTCGTCACGGCTTGGTCGAAGGCGATTGGCAAACGCGCCATGCTTTCTTCCGGGCCAATTTGAAGTTACTGGCCGAAGTGGAAGAACTGGAGCACAAATCCCGTCGGCGCGACATTCTGGTCGATGATGAGACACTGTTTAATTTCTATGATCAGCGAATTGGTCGTGATGTTATTTCTGCTCGTCATTTTGATAGCTGGTGGAAGAAAACCAGCCAGACCCAGCCAGACTTGCTCAACTTTGAAAAAACCATGCTTATCAAGGATGGCGCGAATAAAGTTAACCCGCTAGATTACCCAAACTTTTGGTATCAAGGCACCCTTAAGTTACGGCTTTCCTATCAATTTGAGCCGGGCACTGATGCCGATGGGGTTACGGTCCATATCCCATTGCCTATTCTGAATCAGGTTCAGGAGCAGGGTTTTGATTGGCAAATCCCTGGGATTCGCCGCGAGTTAGTGGTGGCACTGATCAAATCATTACCCAAACCGATTCGCCGTAATTTTGTCCCGGCACCTAATTATGCTGAAGCTTTTCTGGCACGGGCAACGCCGCTGGAAACAGGGCTGCTAGATGCCTTAGAGCGTGAGCTCCGCCGCATGACTGGTGTGACAGTGTCACGTGAAAGTTGGCAATGGGAGCAGGTACCAGACCATCTGAAGATGACATTCCGTGTGCTAGATGACAAAAATCGCACCCTGCGTGAAGGCAAAGATCTTGCCGCCTTGAAATTGCAGCTACAAGAGAAAGTACAGGAGACGCTCTCTGCGGTTGCTGATGATGGTATCGAACAAAATGGCTTACATATCTGGAGCTTTGGCTCCCTTCCTGAATGTTATGAACAGCGCCGTGGCGGATATGAAGTTAAAGCGTATCCGGCACTGGTGGATGAAAAAGACAGTGTAGCCATTCGTTTGTTCGATACAGAATCCCAGCAACAACAGGCAATGTGGCAGGGAACCCGGCGTTTATTACTGCTGAACATTCCTTCTCCGATCAAGTATTTGCATGAAAAGCTACCGAACAAGTCTAAGCTTGGCCTCTATTTTAATACTTATGGCAAAGTGATGGATTTGATTGATGATTGCATCGCTTGTGGGGTGGATAAACTGGTGGCCCAAAATGGCGGCCCAGTGTGGCAAGAGGCTGATTTTGCTCAGCTACAGGAAAAGGTTCGCGCTGAGCTGAATGAAACGGTGGTGGATATTGCCAAGCAAGTTGAGCAGATCCTTACCACGGTGTTCAGTATTAATAAGCGACTGAAAGGTCGGGTAGATATCTCGCAGGCTTTAGCGCTTTCAGACATCAAAGCGCAACTTGGGGGCCTGATTTATCGGGGTTTTGTGACCAATAATGGCTGGAAACGTTTGCCGGATACACTACGTTATTTACAAGCGATTGAGCGCCGGATGGAGAAACTGGCAGTGGATCCTCATCGTGATCGCGCACAAATGCAACGAGTTGAACATGTGCAGCAGATGTGGCAGCAATGGCTCAGTAAGCTGCCGCCAAAACGCCAGCAAGATGAAGACGTTAAAGAGGTCCGCTGGATGATTGAAGAGTTGCGTGTCAGCTTGTTTGCCCAGCAATTAGGGACGCCATATCCGATTTCCGACAAGCGTATTTTACAAACGATGGAACAACTCTCCGCTTAGTTAATACCATTCCGCGCTTAGACATCACTGTTTTTGCGCGGAATTCTTCGTCAATGCCCTTTCATTTTAATTATTGTCTTCGTATCATCCATTTGATTTACCAATTGTTATTTATATTTCTGATATGTAATCGATGACGAATCTCAACTCTATTGCGAAGCCGATCGCGAGCCACTAATTAACTACAGTATTCAATCCCTTCATTATTGCCTGGCACCTTTGACTACAGGTATATCTGTCTTGGCAATTAGGCGGTTTGTTCAAAGTTTGTCTGATTGTAGGTCACCATGTTTGATTACATTAGGTGAGTTTGATAGAGTTTTTTCAGAGCAAGGATTGCTTATGTATAAGATTAATTTGTTGCGGTTGTCGCAGCGAGAGTTATTCAAATTACCGGCAGGTATACAGGCGGCTTTGATTAAGGCTATGGATGAGCTTGAAGCATATGGACATGAGCTGAGAGAGCCAGTAGTTCGCGATATCGGGCGGGGCCTAAAAGAACTGCGGGTCAGTGCCAAGGAGGGGCTAGGGCGCGGTTTTTTCTTTTACCAAGCTGAACGACAGGTCTATGTCATTCATATTTTGCAAAAGAAAACGCAAAAGACCCCAAGAAGGACACTGATGTTGGCCTATCAGCGTATGAAGGAACTTAAACGGAGATTGCAGCCATGAAGAAACAAGACGATTTTGACATTATTCCTTTTGCTGAAGTTAAAGCTGTGGCTTTAAATCATCCTCAGGTCAGTGAAGCGTATTCAGATATACAAATCCGGCAAGCAATGATGACGGAGCTGAAAGCGGCCCGTCAGCAATGTCATCTCACTCAGGAAGAAGTCGCTCAACGCGCGGGGCTGAAGAAGCAAAATATCAGCCGCATGGAGAAAGGTATCATTTCACCGAACCTGACAACATTAAGTCGATACGCCGCCGCACTCGGTGGGACTTTTGTTTTTAAATTTAATCAAAAGCCCCAGAGTGTTAATAAAGAATAATCAGGCGTTAAATAGCCTAACCGCCTAATATTTTATTTGGCTTTCTTGGTTACTTTATTTGCCAATGTTTTTAACCGGTCTCTAATAGCCGTGACAGCTAAAGCACGATTATCCGCAAGATAGCGGTCCTTAGCGGCGGGTGCTGAACTTTGAATGGCAATCAAAGACCAGCTCTCGCCATCTTTCAGCAGTAAGGGCGAGCCACTATCTCCTGGTAAAGTATCGCACTGGTGGGAAAGTACACCTTGCTGCGCCCAGCCAGTAATTAGGCAATTCTCATGGCTGTAGAGTATGTCTAAGTGGTCAAGCGGATAACCTGCCTGCGTTATTTTGCGACCAACTTGCTTCAGTGCTTGTGTCAGCTCATTAGCGGTGCCATCCCATAATGGCAGTGGCTTGATTGGAATGTTCTTGGTATTGGTTAATCGAATAAGAGCAAAATCATAAGCTGCAGCAGCGGGCGGAACTATCCAGCCGTCACCATCGGGTTTTAGTTTTTTACCTAACTTAGCATCCACCAACGTTTCCAGATGAGACGTTTGATATTTCCAATGACCATTATGGGAAATAAATCGTAAGGCAATGGCGCGGTCAATCTTACCTGGAGGGGCTAATACGCAATGGCCAGCAGTGAGCGCAAGACGAGGGGAGATTAACGTTGCGGTACAAAGATTGCCACTGGCGGTTTCCACTTGCCCGATAGCCTGCCATGGCCATTCGTTACTGTCTGTTATTGCTGTACGGTCATCTTTACCAAAAAATAGAACAGTTTGATCCGCAATACTACTATCTGCTGCTGGCGTATCAGTCGGGGAAGGGGTGGCAATAGCGGTAGAGAGAGGTAATAAACTTAGTAGCAATAATGAAGATAAACGCATAAATAGTTAGCCTTGCCTTTATTTACCGACCAAGAGGTTATCTATGAACACATAGCTGATAACTATTGATTAAACTGCCGATCATCAGTTTCACTACCGCTAACTATAGACATAATTAGCCATGTGGAAAGTTGTCGATAATTGATTTTTCAATAATTTTAGTGTGGTACAAGCAACTTGTACTATAAATAAAAAAATAATGTGATCACCCCGCAAATAACTAATGTGGCGAAAGTGATTTCAAATAAGTAGCGACGCAGCATTCTCAACACTCCTGATAAAAAACACCCGGAAAACCGGGTGTTGAGTGAATCAGCTGTTACAGTCATTCATGGAGAGCTGGATCCAGCTTTATTTAGCTAGAGGCTGCTACTTTAGGGCAGGGACGACTGCCGGGGCAGATTGACTGTGTGTTGCCTTTTTATGGTGTTTTTTGGCTGCTTGAGCTTTTTGCATCGGTGCGGCTTTATCCATTTTTTTCATCGAATCAGACTTCATCGACTTTTCAGCTTTTTTGTGGTGCATAGTTTTAGCTGGAGCACTATGTGCAGCAGGTGCCGCCACCATCGGTGCTGCTGGCGGTGCAACCGTGTCTGCGGCGAAGGCGGCAGATGACATCCCCAAAGTAGCAGCAACAATCAGAGCTAATACTGTTTTCATGATTTATTCCTCAGTGTTCTGTTTGTATATCGGCCCCGTTGGGTCGTTGTAATGAGAATAGAGGAAATGAAGCTTAGCTTCCGTGAGTCATTGGTTTCGGCTTGTAACCGATTGTACAAGGCTGATGGCTATCAGTAATCGGTAATGCAATATATTCAGCAGCCTATTTAAATATCAATTTTTAGTTACAACATCCAGTATGATGTCAGTTAAAAAGCTGCTCTCTTTGATAATGTGCACATTTTTTATTACGTTGGTATCTAAGCTTTGCAGAGAAATACTGCCACTCAAGCTGAGGGCAGTATTTTGCGGTAAGGATTGTTGGTGAAAACTGATTATAAATAACGACGTTCTAAATGTTGGCGGAAAAAGCGGGGGTTAAGTGGTTCACCCGTCGCTTTTGTGATCAGCTCGGCGGTTGAATAGCGACTGCCATGTTGCCAGATATTTTGCTGCAGCCAAGTGAATAGGGCACTAAGGTCGCCGTTGGCGATACTTTTATCCAGGTTAGGAATTGAGTTACGGGCGGTTTGGAATAATTGAGCAGCGTACATAGCGCCTAGTGTATAAGTTGGAAAATAACCAAAAGCGCCATCCGTCCAGTGAATATCTTGCATACACCCATTACGGTAATTACCCTCGGTGCTAATCCCTAGATATTGCTGCATTTTCTCATTCCATAATGCGGGTATATCTTCCACCTCTATTTCACCGCTGATGAGTGCCTTTTCAATCTCATAGCGCAAAATAACATGGGCAGGATAACTGACTTCATCAGCATCTACCCGAATAAAACCGGTTTTGACGCGCTGATTGAGTGCCACAAAATTTTGCTCATCAAAGGCGAGTTGCTCGCCAAATTGCTGGATAACCAGCGGGCGCACAACTTGCAGAAATTCTTTGCTACGCGCTAATTGCATCTCGAACAGTAAGCTTTGCGATTCATGAATCGCCGTCGAGCGAGCATGAGATATGGGTTGGCCGAGCCATTCGCGAGGGAGGTTTTGCTCATAACGGGCGTGGCCGGTTTCATGCACAATGCCCATTAATGAACTGAGAAATTCCTGCTCATTATAACGGGTAGTAATGCGTACATCTTGGGGGACACCACCACAGAATGGATGCACGCTGACATCAACGCGCCCGCCATCAAAGTCAAAGCCTAGTACTTTCATTACATTCAAGCCAAGCTGACGCTGTTTTTCCCGATCAAAGGGTCCTTGTGGGATCAGGCAACGCTCATTGGCTTGTTTGGCGATGACTTGCTGTAATAACTGAGGTAACCATTGCTTAAGATCGCCAAAAATACGCTCCAGATCGGCGCTGGTTGTCCCCGGTTCATATAAATTCAATAAGGCATCATAGCGGGATGTGCCAGCGGCTTGAGCACGAATTGATGCTTCTTCACGACTGAGTTTGACCACTTCACGCAGATTTTCTGCAAAACCACGCCAATCATTAGCAATGCGTTGCTGCCGCCAGGCATGTTCGCACCGAGCGCCTGCCAATGATTTAGCTTCAACCAATTCTTCTGGCAGTAACACCGCATTATTGTAATGGCGGCGCATTTCTCGCACATTTGCCCGTTCAATATCATTGAGTGTCTCTTGCTCGGCTTGTTGCAGCCATTCACCGACTTGTTTGGCCGTTAGAATCTGGTGTTGCAGTACATTTAACTCAGCCATAGCCTCTGAGCGAGCAAGATTCCCTTTTGTTGGCATCATGGTTTGCATATCCCATCCCGCGATAGCTGATAAATGCTCAAAGCGAGAAAGGCGAGTGAAAGTGGTGCGCAGGTGCTGATAAGCGTTAGTCATAGAACACTCCATAAATCTGAAATGCCAACTTATTTCATTCGTGGCAATTATTTAAGACCATCTGGGTCAGTAGACAGTGAGGAAAGATTTTTTACCGGCCAACAGAATCGGAAGCTAGCGCCCCCTAATGAGCTGGCATCAACCGAGATACTGCCTTGATAAGCCAGTGCAATGGAGTGAACAATAGCCAATCCCAGGCCACATCCTCCTGTCGCGCGATCTCGGCTTGGGTCTAGGCGAACAAAGGGTTCGAAAACCCGCGATCTTTCTTCCAGTGGGATACCTGGCCCGTCATCTTCAACTTGTAAACAGGCATTATCGCCATCAAACCACAAGCCAATCCGCAGCCGTTTCGTAGAATAGCGTAGGGCATTATTGACTAAGTTATCCAGGACGCGCTCCATGAGGCGCAGATCAACGACACCAAAATCTCCGTGATGAGGAATATCCAGCTCAATTTCGCGCTCACTATGAATTAAGCGCATATCCATGACCTTGGTGGTTAACCAGCCCGGCAGATCTATGGGTTCCAGATTAAGAGAGACTTGCGGTCGGTCCAGACGTGCATAAGTGAGAAGTTCGTCGATCAATGCTTCCAACTGGCCAATATCATGATTCAAAGCCTGTTGTTCACTGTCCGTCAGGTTATCACTCATTGCTAAACGATAGCGTAGGCGAACCAGTGGCGTGCGCAGCTCATGTGCAATGCCATCAATCAGCAGTTTTTTGCTGATAATTAACGTGCTGATATTGTCAGCCATCTGGTTAAAGGCAACCCCTAAGCGACTTAAGCTGGATGTAGGATCAAAATGTGTTCGCTCATCAAGGTGGCCAGCCCCCAAGCGCTGGGCAGCATTCTCCAGTTTAAGTAAATCTTTCCAGTGAGGGCGCATCCAGAGAAATACAGGTAAAGCTAAAGACATACCAATCAGAATGAGTAAGGCTAAATCAAGCAAACGCATCTGATGCAGATAAAATAGGTAGGGGACCGGGCCTACTGCAAGGACATAGTGGCTGCGAGGAATGCGTTGTAGGAATGTATATTCATCATCCAGCGCAATGATTTCGCCTGCTCGCAGACGTTTATTCAGCCTTTCACCAAGGTCACGTTTATCGAGTGGCTCGATATGCAATTGAAAAGAAAGATTTAAATCTAATGTCGCGATGGTTTTGTTCCAGTCTTTCAGCGGGATCTCACGTAACTCACTACGCATTAAAGATAGCGAGCTTTTCATCAAGTCATCAAGCGATTGACGTCCAGCGCGCTCGGCCGTGACTTTATAAACCAGCCCGACTAACATTGCCATCACCAAAAAACAGACGAAGAGCAATAAGAAAAACTGAATAAATAGCTTCCTCATTGCTGCACAAACTCCCATGCATTGGGGGCAAACAAGTAGCCTTTATTGCGCACTGTTTTGATACGGAAAGGCTCAAGAGCATTGTCATAGAGTTTACGGCGCAAACGCGAGATAGCGACATCGATGCTGCGGTCCATCCCGTCATAACTGACACCGCGTAAGTTTTTCAGTAGCGCCTCACGATCCATTATGATTCCAGCATGTGTTGCCAGTTCCCATAGCAGGTCAAAATCAGAGGTTGATAACGTAATCTCTTCATCACTGAGATTGACCTGCCGATTGACCGGGTCAATACACAGCAAACCAAAATGAATTGCATTATGGCCAGTGAGTGGGGGGCTGATAGTCTCTTTGGTCTGCTGCTGATTGTGCTGACGTAGATGCAGACGTAAGCGGGCTAACAATACCGCTGGCGGCGTAGTTTTCAGAATATAGTCATTAGCCCCCATCTCCAGAGAGAGGATATGGTTCATATCACTGTCCAGTGAGGTCAACAGCACGATTGGGCCTTCATAGCTTGGCCGAAGATCGCGACACAGTGTCATCCCATCTTTTCCGGGTAACATGATATCAAGCAGCACCAGGTCAGGTTGTTGAGCTTCAATAACCGCTTGTGCAGTATCACCGCGAGGTTCTACATGTACATCAATATCATGCTTGCCCAGATAGGCGGCGATCAGCTTTCCGACCTCCGGGTCGTCTTCTACAAAAACTATTTTGGTCATGTTTTTCAGTTTATAAAAGTGCCGGAATTCAGCATAGCGCGCTGTTGGCAGCAATACTATGCACGTTACTTATTCTACTTGTTATTAATGCTAGTGAGTGATTGCTAGACAACGGGCAAATTATTTCATTATATTAATGTAAGTGATTATATCGTCATCTCTATCTAGTTGCGCCCATCGTTTATATATCAATATCTAAGTTTAATGAATAGCTGTATCGATCAGCTAAGGACTGAGGGATGAGTGGCGAACGTATTGGTGTGCCAGTGCACAGTGAAAAAGTCTGCTTCGATTACACGGAATTTCTGGCTGTTTCTTGCAAAAAACGTTGGAGTTTTATTGATGCCATTTATGGTGTTATGCCGATTTTCGGGATGGTCGTAAAATCGCAAACTGAATTGGAGAGAACACCCCAAGAGCGGCTCACGGCCTTGGCTCTACAGGTTTTATCAACCCAACTTAGCGATGAAACTAATATTGTTCGCTTGATTCGACTAGCGGAACAGCAGGGCATAACCGCGCTGGACATTCAGTTGCCTTATGCTTTGGAAACCGCTCAACTTGGTGAGATTAAGCAAAGATTTCCACAATCGATGGGGCTGAGTCAGAAAGATGAATGTTTATCGGTGGACATAGTGGGAACGGAAAATTATTAGTGTCTTTAACAGGATATTCAAATGGACAAACTCGTTTAACTGGCCTGTCCATTTGAGATATTGATTTCGGCACACTTTTTTAACTCAGTGCATTGCGAGCCAGGTTGCCGGGATAGTGGCGACCAATACCAGACCGATGGCCGCACGCTCCAACGTATTGAGTAACCGGAGTCCCTCATGCCCTTTACGTGCATAAATAAACACCGCTAATCCTGGTGCGTAGAGTAGGGCAGAGAGCAGCAGATACAGTAATCCCGCAGCATAGATCAGCCACAAACCATATAAGCAAGCACCAGTGGCAACCACAATCAGCCGCCAATCCTGACGTTTTAGCGCCACTTTAAATAGAAATGCGCCAACCAAAAAATAGGGTACCAGAATCATTTCTGATGCGATCGTCAGCAAGGTATTGTAATTACTGCCAGTCAGCCAGATAAGGATCAGTGCGACCTGTACCGCACAGTTGGTCAGCCACAGTGATTTGGCTGGGGCGTTGTGTTGATTTTGTTGGCGGAATATTTTCGGAAATGCGCCGTGGTTAGCGGCAACCATCGGCACTTCAGCCGCCATAATGGTCCAGCTAAGATAAGCGCCGCAAACAGAAATAATCAGCCCGGTGGCAATAATCACCTCCCCCCAAGGGCCTATCATCTCAACCATAATGCCTGCCATCGAAGGGTTACGCATACCCGCCAATTCAGCGCGAGGCACGACACCGAGGGACAATAACGTAATTAACAGGTAAACGCTGAGCGCGGAGATAACCGCCAACATGGTGGCCCGACCGACATCTTTTTTATTCCGTGCTCTGGCAGAAACCACCACCGCGCCTTCTACACCAATAAAGACCCATAAGGTGATCAGCATGGTGTCTTTCACTTGCTGCCAAACCGGGGTGTGCAGCGCAATGCCGGTAAAATCAAAACTGAATGTATCAAGGCTGAAGGCGAAACCTGCCAGAACAATAAAGCCACCAATAGGGAGCATTTTCGCCAGGGTAGCGGCTAGATTGATGCTGGCGGCAGTTTGCACCCCGCGTAATACCAGAGCATGCACCAGCCACAATAAGAAAGATGCACCCAATAATGCCTGCCAGGTATTTCCCTCACCAAAGATAATATTGCCTGATTTATCGGTAAAGAAACTCAAGGCGGCAAAAACAATCACTAAGTAAGAGACGTTGGCAATCACGGCGCACAGCCAGTAACCCCAAGCGGAGAAAAAACCAATAAGGTCGCCAAAACCCTCTTTGGCATAGGTGAATATTCCACCATCCAGATCAGGCCGTAGGCGGGTTAATAGCAACATCGCAAATGCCAGGAAAATGATCCCCACGCCGGTAATACTCCAGCCAATAAGCAAAGCTGCCGGGCTGGCAACTTCAGCCATATTTTGCGGCAAGCTGAAGACACCTGCACCCAGCATAGAGCTGAGGACCAGCGCGGTTAGCGCAGTCAGGCCGAGTTTTTTTTCCAATTGTGGATCCTGGTTTTTAGAGTATTAATGAATGGCTACTGGCTATTAAGCAGTATTATATGAGGCAAACATATCAAGACCTGACAGATAATAGCCTCAAAATTTTTGGAGGATTTTACGGAGTGGAAAGCTAACATGCAATGATTGGTTATGCGATTTCGGCAAAAAATTATTCAATCAGTTGTCATCAAAGGCTTGTGTATTGTTAATACATAACAAAAGGGCAGCCCATGGCCGCCCTTTTGATGATGATTCAAACAATCTTATTTGAACAGGTCAGCACTCACACTCAAGTTACCACCGCTTTTGTTCTGCCATTGGCGGGTAACGTGGTAGTACTTAGCCCCTTTTGCCGCTGCACGTTTAGCGACTTCGTGAGAGACATCGGTCATGCTGTTAAAGTGACCTGTAAAGCTAACAGAATCAAACGGTACCATCTGCGCGGCAGTCGTATTATTCAATTCTTGAATCTGAGTGCCATCTGGCAGAGTTACAGTGTAACGCTTACCTGTTGATGATTGGGTTTCAAAGAAACGACCCACATCGGCACTCGGTGTACCGGAAGAGGCAACACCCGGAATTTCAACATTCGCCGCAGCTGCACCGCCGGCTGCCAGAGCAGCACGACCAGCATCTGAATCCGCAGGAATCACATCCGGGCTCTGTACCACACGTTTGGCTGCATCTTCTTTATAGATATAGGCCGTCACGAACTGGTTGCCACCTTGGTTGGCATCAACCTGACGCACGATGAAGAAGGAGTATGCACCTTTCTCTTTTGCTGCTTTAGAAATGGCGTCACTGATATCAGGTTGGCTACGGAAGAAACCGCTGACAGAAACGGTGTCATAAGGTTGCAAAACATAGGCTTCTGTTTTTGGTAATTCTTTAATGCCATTAAAGACGCGATACTGGGTCTGTTTGCTCACTTCCGGTGCATCATTATGATAAACATCGGCCGTTACACGCCAGTTGCCGCCATTGTTGTTACTGTTAATATCTTGGATATAGAAAGAGTCTGCGCCCAATTTATCAGCACGGCGGGATACCGCATCAGCTGCCTCATTGATTGCATTAAACCGGCCAGTAATAGTAATGCGATCAAAGGGCTTGATGGCTGCTGCTTGCTCTGGAGCGAGTTCTTTTGCCGCATGTGCAGCAGAAAGCGCGGTGAGTGATAGCAATGCCGATGCGATGATCGTGTATTTCAGCTTCATAAAAAATCCTTTCGCCTTGCGCATTAACGTTGATACGTGCGGAACAATTGATGTGTAACAGAATAGCAGATGATTATTACATGTAATAATGGCAAGTGTCTCCGCAATTTATATGACTTAGTCTATGAATTATGAAGTTCAGCCCAGAGGTACTTTACATTAAGAATCGGTATAAGCTTTACGAATAATGGCTTTAACGTCATAAGTGCTGATTATTTACATTTTTCTAACTTAATCCCGCGCCATGACTGGGTTATAGCACATTGAGAAAACTTGTTATTTTGGCGCAAAGTTGCAGGACAAGCCGCTAGTAATTATTATTTCTATAGTGAATTATACAGAGTTCTTTCCGCCTGCCAGTTTTAGTGCGAAAACTGCATCTTAAGCGCACACAGATATGGATCATCGGTCACATTTTCAGTAGGTTATAGGGAGCTATAGCGAAGCAGATTTTTATCATCGGGTAATTACCCAAAGTATTTGGAACCGCAGGTAGTCAGCAAACGAATAAATCCTTGGATCAGTGATTCGGGTGCAAGAGAGCAGCTAACCCCCTGCAGTTTCAAATAGGCAGGATGACAATACTCATCATCAAAGACAGGTAAAAAGGGAACATTATGCGTATTGGTGTACCAAGAGAGCGGTTGGCCAATGAAGCCCGAGTTGCAGCAACGCCGAAAACGGTAGAACAATTGCTGAAATTAGGTTTCACCGTGGCGATTGAAAGCGGAGCTGGCCATTTAGCCAGTTTTGACGATGCGGCGTACCAGGAAGCGGGTGCCACCATTACGGATACCACCGATGTGTGGCAATCCGATCTTATCCTTAAAGTGAATGCTCCTTTTGAGGAAGAAATTGCCCTGATGCGTGAGGGGAGCACTTTGGTCAGCTTTATCTGGCCGGCTCAGAACCCTGAATTGCTGCAAAAGCTGGCAGAGCGACAGGTCACTGTATTGGCAATGGACTCGGTGCCGCGAATTTCTCGCGCCCAATCCATGGATGCGCTGAGCTCAATGGCTAACATTGCGGGCTATCGCGCCATTGTGGAAGCCGCTCATGAATTTGGCCGCTTTTTCACTGGGCAAATTACCGCTGCAGGTAAGGTTCCACCGGCAAAAGTTGTGATTATTGGCGCCGGTGTTGCAGGGTTGGCCGCCATTGGTGCCGCAGGGAGCTTAGGGGCGATTGTCCGTGCTTTTGATACTCGCCCGGAAGTCAAAGAGCAAGTCCAAAGTATGGGAGCTGAATTCCTCGAACTGGACTTTGAAGAAGAAGCGGGCAGTGGTGACGGCTATGCCAAGGTGATGTCTGAAGCCTTTATCAAAGCTGAAATGGAACTGTTTGCCGCACAAGCGGCTGAAGTAGATATCATCGTCACCACGGCATTGATTCCCGGCAAACCAGCACCACGTCTGATCACCAAAGAGATGGTGGCGTCGATGAAATCGGGCAGCGTGATTGTCGACCTGGCAGCGCAGACCGGGGGTAACTGTGAACTGACCGTAGCAGATAAAGTCACGGTCACTGAAAATGGCGTGAAAATCATTGGTTATACTGATTTACCCAGCCGTTTGCCGACCCAGTCATCCCAGCTTTACGGTACAAACTTAGTTAACTTGCTCAAATTACTCTGTAAAGAGAAAAACGGCGAGATCGACATTGATTTTGAAGATACCGTTATCCGTGGTGTTACCGTGGTTAAAACCGGTGAAGTGACTTGGCCTGCACCGCCAATTCAGGTTTCAGCACAGCCTCAGGCGGCAAAAGCAGCGCCATTGGTGAAAGAAGAGGTTAAACCGTCATCACCATGGCCTAAATACATCATTATGGCTTTGGCCATTGTGTTGTTTGGCTGGTTGGCAAATGTCGCACCGAAAGAGTTTTTATCTCACTTTACGGTCTTTGCGTTGGCCTGTGTTGTGGGTTATTACGTGGTATGGAATGTCAGCCACGCACTGCATACACCGCTAATGTCAGTCACTAATGCAATCTCGGGCATTATTGTGGTGGGCGCATTGTTGCAGATTGGTCACGGTGGCTGGGTAAGTTTCTTATCCTTTATTGCCGTATTGATTGCTAGCATCAACATTTTTGGTGGCTTTACCGTCACCCAGCGCATGCTGAAAATGTTCCGTAAAAACTAGTTTTATATAAAGCCGGGCTTGCCAAATGTGCAAGTGGGCAAAGCTGAGTTGATGAAAATGTTGATAAAAACAATTTTGCTAATAAAAGCAATGTTATACAAAAATAAAGGGGTAACTGATGTCTAGTGGTCTTGTTACAGCTGCGTACATAGTTGCTGCGATTCTATTTATTTTCAGTTTGGCTGGGCTGTCGCGCCACGAAACATCCAAACAAGGTAACAGCTTTGGTGTGGCTGGTATGGCCATCGCGCTTATCGCGACCATTCTTGGGCCGGACTCAGGTAATGTTGCCTGGATTATCATTGCTATGGTGATTGGTGGGGCAATCGGTATTTATCTGGCGAAGAAAGTCGAAATGACTGAAATGCCGGAACTGGTGGCTATCTTACACAGCTTCGTGGGTCTGGCTGCGGTTCTGGTTGGCTTTAACAGCTATCTGGACCATGGTTCAGCAGTCATGGATGCTGTGATGGTGAATATCCACCTGACCGAAGTGTTCTTGGGGATCTTTATCGGTGCGGTGACATTCACAGGTTCTATTGTTGCCTTCGGTAAATTACGTGGGATTATCTCTTCCAAGCCGCTGATGCTGCCACAACGCCATAAGTTGAACTTGGTCGCACTGGTTGTTTCATTCTTGCTGATGATTCTGTTCGTCAAAACCGATAGCGTCGCCTTGCAAGTGGTCGCGTTATTATTGATGACCTTGATTGCTCTGGGCTTCGGTTGGCACTTGGTTGCATCCATCGGTGGTGCGGATATGCCGGTGGTGGTTTCGATGCTGAACTCTTACTCCGGTTGGGCCGCTGCGGCAGCAGGTTTCATGCTGAGCAACGACCTGCTGATTGTGACAGGGGCATTAGTCGGTTCTTCCGGTGCGATACTGTCGTACATTATGTGTAAAGCGATGAACCGTTCGTTTCTTAGCGTGATCGCTGGCGGCTTTGGTACGGATGGCTCTTCTACCGGTGATGCCGAAGAGATGGGCGAATACCGCGAAACTACAGCTGAAGAAGTGGCTGATCTGCTGAAAAACGCCAGCTCGGTTATCATCACCCCAGGCTATGGTATGGCGGTTGCACAAGCACAATATCCGGTTGCGGAAATTACTGCAAAACTGCAAGCCCGTGGCATCAAAGTGCGCTTTGGTATTCACCCGGTAGCAGGGCGTTTGCCTGGTCATATGAACGTGCTATTGGCGGAAGCTAAAGTACCTTATGACGTGGTACTGGAGATGGACGAAATCAATGATGATTTCCCAAGCACCGATGTCGTATTGGTGATTGGTGCTAACGACACTGTAAACCCTGCCGCACTGGAAGACCCGCGCAGCCCGATTGCCGGTATGCCGGTGTTGGAAGTGTGGAAAGCGCAAAGTGTCATTGCCTTTAAACGTTCAATGAATACCGGCTATGCTGGGGTACAGAATCCATTGTTCTTCAAAGACAATACTCAGATGTTGTTCGGCGATGCAAAAGATAGCGTGGAAGCAATTTTACGTGCGTTGTAATCGTCAGCGTTGTAGCTGAAGAAGGGCCACTGATGTGGCCCTTCTTTTTTGGCATTAAATTTGAAAATCAGATGAGAGGGCGATTATTCATCATCTTCGTGGTCTTCATCACTTTCAATCGGGCAAGTAAAGCCTTCCGGTTTAATGGCCAATAAATCACATTTAAGATGGTCGATCACATGTTCGGTGGTATTACCAATAAAGGCGGCAGATAGCCCGGTGCGGCCCAAGGTACCCAATACCACCACCCCAGCCCGTAAATGTTCAGCCAGATCCGGGATAACCTCTTCAGGTAATCCTTTCTCCACATGAGTGAACTTTTCGTCAATACCAAACTGCTGACGCAGGGCTTTCATCGCCACCAAATGCTGGCCGCGAATAGCATCGTTGTAGACACTTGGGTCAAAATCTGGCAATTCAATAGCGATATTGATAGGGGTGACCGGATAAGCACTAATCAAATGCACCTGAGTTTGGTTAACATGCTCAGCCAGTTCTCTGGTTTCTTTCACTAAACGTAGATTGAGAGGGTCGTGCAGCGGGTCTTCACTGGATAGATTGACAGCCACCAAGGCGGTACCGCCTTCCGGCCAAGGTTGGTCTTTTACCATCCACACCGGACATGGACATTTACGTAATAAGTGCCAGTCGGTAGGGGTGAAAATAATGGATTCCAATCGATCGTGCTGATGCGCCATTTTTAGCAACAAATCGTGCTTATATTTCAGGACTTCCTGAATAATGGCTTCATAGGGGCGATTGTGCCATACCACTTTGATTTCAATGGGAATGCCAGCATCAAGATAAAAGCGGCACTGTTCGCTTATCCATGCTGAACGTTGACTAATAACCCCTTTGCGCATCGCTGTACGTTCATCGGGTGACAGCAAAGTGGTCATGTCATAAGACAAGTCATAAATAGCTAAAAATGCTTTGATTGTGCCGCCATTGCGCTGCACTAGATAAACTGCACGTCTTAATGCAGGCTGATCATCCTGATTGGGGTCAATAGCAACCAGAATATTCTGATACTTTGCCATAGTGTCTCCTTACTACCGTGAATTAACCGTATGTTAGTTAAAGAGTAAACCATGAAAGTGAAAGAGGGTAGGGAGAGAACAAATCAGACCAACAAATAAGAGTTATCCTCTTGGGCATTTATTGATCTGATTTCTTGACTTAAAGACTCGGTCTTGGATTACCAGCCAACAGGGCCAGAGCTTCGGTATTCTCAATGGTGATGTACTTACCTTTCACACTCAGAATATCGCTTTTCTGGAAACGCCCCAACAAGCGGCTAATCGTTTCTACCGTCAACCCCAAATAGTTACCAATATCGCCGCGCGTCATGGTCAGACGAAACTCACGTGGGGAGAAGCCACGCTGAGCAAAACGACGCGAAAGGTTATAAATAAAGGCAGCCAGGCGTTCTTCTGCATTCTTTTTAGACAGCAGCAAAATCATGTCTTGATCACTTTTTATCTCACCACTCATCAGGCGCATCATCTGCTGACGCAGATTTGGCATTTTGCCGGATAAGTCATCCAGTGTATCAAACGGGATTTCACAGACCATTGAGGTTTCCAATGCCTGAGCAAAGCTTGGATGTTGCAAGTTACTGATAGCATCAAAACCGACTAAATCGCCCGCCAGATGGAAACCGGTAATTTGTTCATCGCCTTCTTCAGTAATGGTATAACTTTTAATGGTCCCGGAACGGATGGCATACAGGGATTTGAGTTCATCACCTGCTTTAAACAGCGCCTGTCCTTTCTGAATAGGTTTTTTCCTTTCAATGATATTGTCGAGCTGGTCCAGCTCGTTTTCATTTAAGGTAAACGGAATACAGAGCTGGCTGATACTGCAATCCTGACAGTGGATTGCACAACCACCAGACTGAATACGTCGGATTACGCGTTTTTCCGGGATCATAGGGTATTCCCATTAATATTGATATGCGTCAATTTTAACATCTTTTCTTGCGTCTGATAAGAGCAACAATAGTTAGCGTGCTAAAAGATAACCCTCATGCATTAATAACCAGCGTTTTCGCTCCACGCCACCGGCATAACCGGTCAATGCGCCTTGTTGCCCAATCACTCGATGGCAAGGGACAACAATGGAAATTGGATTCAGGCCATTTGCCATGCCAACCGCTCTGGACGCGGTCGGGCGGTTAATGCGTTTAGCTAACTCGCCATAGGTAATTGTTTCACCGCAGGGGATCTTGCGTAATTGATCCCAGACTTGGCGCTGAAAATCAGTCCCGGCGGTCTTGATCGGTAAATTATCAATAATATTGAGCTCGCCGGCAAAATAACGCTGCATACTCTCGCTCAATCCACCAGGATTGCGTTTTTCAACCAACGTAAAACTATTTTTGCCATAATGATTGTGCAGCAACTTTATCAGCCGCTCGTAATGGTCCGTCCAATCAATGGCACGTAACCGGTTCTCTTCATCTGCAATGAGCAACAGTTCGCCTTGAGGCGTCGTCATCCTATCAATCAAAAACGTTTCCATAAGTCCCCACTATCTTGCGGTCATTGGTTGATGAAAATTTGGGCCGGTGAAAATTTTAGTGGCAATTATTACATGAAAAATAGCTTCGATAGATCACTATCCGGATGTGAAAGCAAAAAGCTGTTCTTATTGCGGCATTAATCGCATAACACAGAAAGTTTAATTATAAGCTCGGGGTGGGCGAAGTGGGTTTTAGCCGCTAGGATGAGAAGTTACGAAAGCAGTCTACAACCCTACTGTTGGCGAAATCCCTCTAATGTCAGGTACCCAATTCATGTCCAATGCCCTGTTGTATCCTTTATTACGTGATGGTGAACCGCTGGCTGCTGCCATTGAACGTCCGGAAAGTCGCTCACCTTTTATTTTACTGGCAGACCATGCCGGGCAGCGCATCCCGGCTCAGTTAGGTGATTTGAGATTACCCGCCGGAGAGATTGATCGGCATATTGGCTGGGACATTGGCTCGTTAGCCACTGCACAGTTGCTTAGCCAGTATCTCGATGCCACATTGATTCACCAGCGCTATTCGCGTTTAGTGATTGATTGCAACCGCACTCCGGGTATCGCCAGTTCTATTCCTGAAATCTCGGAACACACGCGGATTGTACGTAATATCGGCGTGACAATAGAAGAGGCCGAAGCCCGTCGAGTCGAGGTATTTCAGCCCTACCATGACCTGATTACACAAACACTTAATCGGCGTCGTGATAGTGGCCAGCCCAGTGTCATTATCTCGATGCATAGCTTTACGCCGTCATTTAAAAATAGTGAGCGCCCGTGGCAGATTGGGACCTTATTTAATCGTAACCCTGCGTTTGCTTTGCAATTAATTACGCTTTTACAACAAGATAGCTCGCTGAATGTTGGGATTAACCAACCTTATGCCATGACAGATGCAACAGACTTCACGCTGCCATTCCATGCTGAACGTCGGCAATTACCTTATGTGGGTATCGAGATTCGCCAGGACCTTATTACTCAACAAGCCGGGCAAGAGCAGTGGGCTCTGCGTCTGGCAAAATTATTGCCGCAGGTATTAGCGGCATTAAATCGGGCAAAATAAGTGGCGGAATATTTATTATCCGAGAAATATCTGTTTTGCGTTAATGATCAAACGGGATTTATGACTCGCAGCAATTAATTGGCTATTATCGATGCTAACCGTCACATTTTATTCATAACATCATAGTAAGGTTGGTTATCACGTGGAATCCAAGCCTGCGCGTATCCTGATCAGTGCCTGTCTAATGGGAAAATCAGTTCGTTATAACGGCAGTGCTCTGTCTGTTCATGATGAAATAATTCAACGCTGGCAGGATGAAGGTCGACTGGTGCTGGTTTGTCCTGAGTTGGCCGCCGGTATGCCGGTACCACGCCCTCCGGCTGAAATTCAACAAGGCAATGGTGAGGCCGTACTACAAGGGCTGGCGCGGGTGATTGAACAATGGGGTAATGATGTTAGCCGGGAGTTTCTGCAAGGCGCTTATCAGGCTTTGGAAGTGGCACAACAACACCATTGTAAGCTAGCGATTCTGACCGAAGGTAGCCCATCTTGTGGGAGTAGCCATATCTATGATGGTCATTTTAGTGGCACTCAACGCACCGGTCAGGGGGTCACTACTGCATTATTACGTCGCCACGGGATCACGGTTTTCAGCCATCTTCAACTTGAACAGGCAGATGATTTTTTGCGAAGTTGTTCACAAATCAAGGTTGAAAATTAATCAAATGTCATAAAATCGCGATACACTGTATAAATAAACAGTGGTTGCTGGCGTTCGTATCTTTAGCCACTTAATTTTGCTTGAAACCATTAAGTCGAGGTAGCGATATGACATTTAAGATAGCTGAAAAAAAACCGCAACAAATCGTAAGCATCCGGTTAGTCGGCCCTTATCATGAGACCATCCCGCGAGGCTTTGACCAACTTTCATCGCTCTATGCTCAGCACCAAATTCCAGGTAAAGACTGGTTAGCGTTGTACTGGGACAACCCAGAAACCAATCCTCCGGCCCAACTGCGGGCTGATGTGTCGCTCTCTGTTGCAGATGACTATGTCTTGCCTGAAGAACTCAGCGATCAACTGCAATTACAAGTGATACCCGGTGGCTTGTATGCAGTGTATAGCACTCGAGTAACCGATGATGATTACGCCAAAGCATGGGGTGAATTGTATCACCAACATTTGCCGCAAAGTGGCTATCGCCCCGCGGATGGCGCATGTTATGAGGTTTACCTTAATGACGGCAGGACTGATGGTTATTTTGATATCGATATTTATCAATCAGTCGAGAAAGCGTAATAAGGTGTAGCAGCAGCCGGACTAGCCTGTTCGGCTGCTGATATAACCCGCCTTTGTATTAAATTGAAGCCGCTTATAGTAGCCAATGCCCTTCATCTTGCGGGTGCCGACTGATATTTTTTGTCTGTCCGTTTTTTGCCTCTCGGTCGTCAGGAATAATTGGTTAACCCGTCACTGAAAATTCGGACTCGCGGTGAAAGTTGACGATGATACGGATACAGAAAAGAGACTGGCATCGCGGGCGGAACATATTCCGGCAGTATCTCAATCCGTGTTCCAGCCATTAAATCAAGTTCAATGTGATAGCGCGGCGGCAGTGGCCTTTTTAGTCGGTAAAAATAGTGGCTGGATTGATGGACAAGTTTTGCAGGCCAATGGGGGCTGATTTAACGTTACCGAGTAGTGTGGTGGCAATAGGTCAGAAAATAATCTTTAAATATAAGGATTAATAATTAATTACGATTGTCATAAAAGCGTCATTGGTCTGTTCTAGTATCCGTTGTAACCAATAAATACAATTTGTATTACTGTTTTACAACAAGGAATTCTACTGATGCACAATCGCGTATCCACTTTGTCCGCTATAGCGTTATCCACCCTGATGTTAAGTAGCACTTTGTTCGCACCTAATGCAGTTGCCGCCGCTACAGGGTTATATGACCGCAGCGCGCATGGCGATGTCACCCAATTTGGTGGCGCTCGCCGCTTGGCAGGTGACCAGACTCAAGCTCTTCGTGACTCGCTGTCCAATAAGACCGTAAAAAATGTCATTTTACTGATTGGTGACGGCATGGGTGATTCAGAAATCACTTCTGCACGTAACTATGCGATGGGGGCCGGTGGCTTCTTTAAAGGCATTGATGCTCTGCCGCTGACCGGGCAATACACGCACTATTCATTAGATAAAAAAACGCAAAAGCCAGACTATGTTACCGATTCGGCCGCCTCAGCGACCGCATGGTCTTCGGGTGTAAAAACCTATAATGGCGCGCTGGGTGTGGATGTGCTTGGCAAAGACCATGTCACTATTTTAGAACTGGCTAAAAAAGCGGGTAAAGCCACCGGTAACGTGTCAACCGCTGAACTGCAAGATGCCACACCCGCGGCACAGTTTGCTCATGTCACCGGGCGTAAATGTTACGGTCCAGAAGAAACCAGTGAGAAGTGTGGCACTAATGCATTGGAAAATGGGGGCCGGGGCTCTATTACTGAGCAAATGATTGAAGGGCGCGCCGATGTCACTTTGGGCGGCGGCTCAAAGTCATTCAGCCAGTTGGCTAAAGCGGGTGAGTGGAAAGATAAATCCCTGCGTGACCAGGCACTGGCTCGTGGTTATGTGATTGTCGAAAATCTTGATGACTTGAATGCCATCAAGCAGGCAGACCAGAAGAAACCGCTGTTAGGGCTATTCAGCTCTGGCAATATGCCGGTGCGCTGGCAGGGGCCAAAAGCCTCTTACCACGGCAATATAGATAAACCACCGGTTGTTTGTGAAAACAATGCCGAACGGACCAAGGATATTCCAACGCTGGCGGCCATGACTGAAAAGGCCATTGACCTGCTGAAAACCAATGAAAATGGCTTCTTCTTGCAAGTCGAGGGGGCATCGATTGATAAGCAAGACCACGCCGCTAACCCCTGTGGCCAGTTTGGCGAAACCGTCGATCTGGATGAAGCCGTACAGAAAGCACTGGAGTTCGCCCGTGCTGATGGTAACACCTTGGTTATTGTGACGGCAGACCATGCGCATTCCAGCCAAATTATCGAAGCCGACGCTAAAGCTCCTGGTTTGACGCAAGCATTAACCACCAAAGATGGTGCGGTAATGGCGATCAGCTATGGCAACTCTGAAGATGACTCCCAAGGGCACACCGGTACACAATTGCGCATAGCCGCTTACGGCCCTCATGCAGCCAACGTTGTTGGTTTGACTGATCAAACGGACCTGTTCTTTACTATGCGTGATGCGATGGCAATTAAATAAACTGCCTTTCTTTTTGTTGAATAATCCCGGTGCAGTTATGGCCGGGATTTTTATTGTTGTCATCCCACCCTGGCTTTTATTTCTGCCGAAATTTCCTATTTACATCATCACTGCTTAACAATTGTTATAATAATAACATTTAAAACTGTCGGATTAAGGCGAAAAACCTAATTATCTTCCTTTCATTGCTGCGATCGTTGTCACACACATAACATTTATAGCCTGATAATGTTATTGCATTAACATTGAATGATAAAAAAATAGCATAGAGGAAGGGACAATGGATATTGCAGTCATTGGTTCGAACATGGTTGATCTGATCACCTACATTGATGAAATGCCACAAATTGGGGAAACATTAGAAGCACCGGATTTTGAAATCGGGTGTGGCGGTAAAGGGGCGAATCAGGCAGTGGCTGCTGCCAGATTAGGTGCCAATGTCATGATGGTGACTCGCGTGGGTGATGATCTGTTTGCAGAGAACACGATTCGCAATTTACAACAAGCGGGTATTGATACCCAATATGTGAAAACAGTCGCCGGAACCTCCAGCGGTGTCGCGCCCATTTTTGTCGATAAGTCATCACAAAATCGCATTCTCATTATCAAAGGCGCGAATAACCATCTATCACCGGCAGATATAGACGCTGCTGCTGATACCTTAAAAACCTGTCAATTGATCATACTGCAACTCGAAATACCACTAGAAACGGTCTATGCCGCCATTGATTTTGCTCGTCAGCATCAGATTAAAGTCATTCTCAATCCCGCTCCGGCGTCTAAAGCGCTTGATATTGGCTATGCCTGTCAGTGCGAGTTCTTCATGCCAAATGAAACAGAACTTGCCATTCTGACCGGAATGCCAGTGGACAGTCTGGACAATATTTATCGGGCAGGGCGTAGCTTGCTGGATAAAGGCCTACATAACCTGATTATTACGCTGGGGCATCGCGGTTCTTTATGGATGCAGGGCGATGAAATACACCATGTGCCGCCGGTCAGTGTCCATGCCATTGATACCAGTGGCGCCGGTGATGCATTTATTGGTTGTTTTGCTCACGAATATGTTCAACACGGAAATGTATTAAAAGCTATGGAAATGGCTTCTGCTTTCGCTGCATACAGTGTCACTGGCAAAGGAACACAACGTTCTTACCCTGACGCGTCGCAATTTATTGATTTTTTAAATACCCTACACCAAGGAAAATAAAATGCGCCTGAATACCGTTCAACTGCCAGATGGCTATTTAAATAAAACCCCTTTATTTCAATTTATTTTGCTTTCCTGCTTATTTCCACTCTGGGGGTGTGCAGCCAGCCTGAATGATATTTTAATTACGCAATTTAAAAGTGTTTTTGCACTCAGTGATTTTGCCAGTGCATTGGTACAAAGTGCCTTTTATGGTGGCTACTTCCTGATTGCCATTCCGGCATCATTGGTCATTAAGAAAAGCAGTTATAAAGTGGCTATCTTGATCGGGCTAACTCTTTATATTGTCGGTTGTACACTGTTTTACCCCGCATCCCACATGGCAACTTACACCATGTTTCTGGCGGCTATTTTCGCCATTGCCATTGGCTTGAGCTTCCTCGAAACGGCTGCAAATACCTACAGCTCAATGATTGGGCATAAGGATTACGCCACTCTGCGCCTTAATATCAGCCAGACGTTTTATCCGATTGGCGCATTGATGGGAATTGTATTAGGCAAATATTTGGTATTCCAGGAAGGTGACAGTTTACAGAGCCAAATGGCCTCTATGACGCCAGAGCAGGTCCATGAGTTTCGCCTTAGTATGCTAGAACATACATTAGAGCCTTATAAGTATCTGATCTTTGTTCTCTTACTGGTGATGCTGCTGTTTGTTATTACCCGTTATCCACATTGCAAGCCTCAAGGTGACAGTAATAAGAAACTGGCTCAACCATCATTAAAAGAAACACTGAAATACTTGGCAGCCAACAGCCGCTTCAAAAAAGGAATTGCGGCACAGTTCCTGTATGTTGGTATGCAAGTCGCAGTGTGGTCTTTCACTATTCGCCTGGCGTTGAATCTTGGCGCATCTAATGAACGAGATGCTTCCAACTTTATGATCTACAGCTTTATTTGCTTCTTTATTGGTAAGTTTGTTGCCAACTTCCTGATGACCCGTTTTAAAGCAGAGAAAGTGCTAATTGCCTATTCCATTTTGGGGGCCTTAACCCTGCTATATGTGGTCTGCGTGCCTAACTTTACTGCGGTTTATGCCGCCGTATTTGTCAGTGTATTGTTCGGGCCGTGCTGGGCCACTATTTATGCTGGCACGTTGGATACGGTAGACAATAAATATACCGAGGTGGCTGGGGCGATTATTGTCATGTCAATTGTCGGTGCGGCGGTCATTCCTGCCTTACAGGGCTTTGTCTCTGACCATTTAGGCTCAATGCAGCATGCTTTTGTTGTCTCTTTATTGTGCTTCGCCTATGTAGGTTTCTATTTCTGGGGTGAACTGCGCAACAAACAACGAGTCAATGCGGCAACATTGGCAAATAACGAATCCTAGCTAAACGGGGAGTATCATAATGACCGCTAAAATAGCGCTGTTCCGTGAGCAATTCAGCCGCCATGAGCAGGAAATTTTTCACAGCGATAACTTTACTGTGACCAGTTTTAAATATGCATCGGGTATTGAAGCCTTAAAAATCAGCAACTCTCGTGGCTATGTGACTCTGTTACCTTATTACGGTCAGATGATTTGGGATGCTGAATTTGATGGTCACAATCTGAAGATGGATAACATGTTCTCTCAGCCCAAACGAGGCGAGAATATTGTCGATACCTACGGTTGTTTCGCTTTCCATTCAGGTTTGCGTCGCAACGGTTGTCCATCACCGGAGGATGACCATGTTCTTCATGGTGAAATGCCTTGTGCTGAAATGGATCATGCCTGGTTAGTTATTGATGGTGACAAGTTAGCACTGGCAGGAAGCGTCGAATATGTGAAAGGGTTTGGTGATCATTATTGTGCTCAACCGCTCGTGAGATTAACGGCGGGGAGTGCACAGTTTGATATTGAAATGAATGTCACCAACCTGGCTAGTGTCCCAATGCCTCTCCAATATATGTGCCATATGAATTACACCTATATTCCTGGGGCCACTTTCCGCCAAAACTTACCCGGTTCAGCATTAAAACTCCGTGAAACCGTACCGGCACACGTACAGCCAACACCACAGTGGTTGCAATATACCCGGCAATTACAGGACCGACCTGCGGGTTTAACTGATTTAAATGAACCGGAGTTTTATGATCCAGAGATCGTTTTCTTTGCCGATGATTTATCACAATACGTTGATGAAGCTGAGTTCTTTATGTTGGCACCACAAGGGCATCGTTTTGTGACTCGTTTTTCAACCGCACAGTTTAATTATGGTACTCGCTGGATACTGTATAACGGCGATCAGAAAGTGGCTGCTTTTATTCTACCGGCAACCTGCCGTCCAGAAGGGTATTTAGCGGCAAAAGAAAAGGGGACTTTACTGCTACTTTCACCGGGAGAAACGCGTCATTTTAGCGTGACGACTGGAGTGGTCTAAATACAGGATATTTCTTTTATCGTGGGCAAGGAGGCCCGCCAATTATCGACAGACCTATTCTTGAATAAGCTTGGATGATATAAAAACTAAATTCGGCCATAAAAAGTCATTCTGGCGGTTTCTGATAGCGAAATGTCAGGTTGAGCATTATAAGCTAAGACCACCAGCATGCGGGTAATGTCCCCCTGAGTCGGAGTGACACGGTGAATAGCATTTCGACCTCGGAATAAGACTAAATCACCGGGTTCAATCTGTAATGTTTTGGGCGTGATTTGTTGATTTAATAGTTTTTCTACCCCGGCATAATTCATTTCTCCTTGGTCGGCATCTCTCATCTCTTCGATATATTCAAAAACACCCCCCGCTTGAGGTTTTTGCACCAATAAAGTAATGGCAAATGATGAGTTATCGAAGTGCCAACCGAGTTCTTGGCCATGGCTCGCATAGTGCAAATTAATGGAAGAAAGTGAATCAGCATAAGGGTAAAGCTGTTCTTCATTTAATACGGCGCACAGGAAGTCTTGAAAATCTGCTGCGGTATATAAAGTTCTCAGGGCCGAGTCTGCGGGGATTTCTTCGTCAGTAATACAGCCTTTTGATGAGGTTACCAAACGATTTCTGGGATGATCAACGGCAAAATCTACATCCGTCTTAGTCAGATATACATTGTGTTGAGTCGCGGCATAATAAGCCCGATGCTGATGCTCAATACCCTCTTGCTTAATACTATTCAGCGCTTGAGGTAATAAAAAGTTGGATAAGACTAATGCGCCGTAGGTTTCTAAGGTGCTTTTACATTGTGCGATAAAGGCTGAGTCGTTGACGGGATTTGCCTTCATATTAATAATTTCATCGAGTTTCTGCATATATCCCCACAGTCATGCTAAATGTTGCTTGGTTTCTATGACTAACTGTATAGGATTAGTTGTAACTAGAATAACAATAAAACGTTACTGATAGGTTAAGTTTGGCTATCGATATCAGCAGCATAAATAGTGGGTCAGGGAGCGAGTAATGGATAGTTTAAAAGCAGTTCGCTTACCAAAGCTGACTGCCATTTTAGCATTTGAAACCGCGGCAAAAATGGGGAGTTTGGCCCGCGCAGCCACATGCCTATCATTAACACCCGCAGCGGTCAGCCAGCAAATTCGCCAATTAGAGCAGCATTTGGGCATTCAACTCTTTGCCCGGTCAAAGTCAGGTGTTGAATTGACCAGGCAAGGCAGCGCTTATTTGGCTTATGTGCAACAAGCGTTTGAAACATTACGGGTGGCACAACAGAGTATGGCGCGGGATAAAGGCGATTTGTCGCTCAATATCTTTGCATTGCCCGCGCTGGCTAGCCGTTGGCTTAATCCGTCACTCAACCAATGGCTGACACAACATCCTGATATCGACATCCGTATTCATGCAACACATTCAGCGGTGGATTTTAATCGTACTGCGGCTGACTTTTATTTAGCCTTTGGTGAAGAACATTATCCTCAGCAAGAGAAAGAGGTTTTATTCCAAGACTGGGTTTTTCCGGTTGCCAGCCCCCATTTATTAACTGCACCTTGGTCAGAGGGGAAGCGCAAGATTAATTACCCGATGATTCATGTTGACTGGGGCAAAGAAGGGCAATTCTTACCTGACTGGCATGAGTGGCTGTTGTCGGCAAAATGGCTACAATGTCCCCCTAATCGTGGGCCAATCTATAATCTAACCTCAATGGCGATCGATTCTGCGATAGCGGGCAACGGCATTTTGCTGGGGCAGCAACATTTGATTAAAAAAGAGTTAGCGGAAGGTAGCTTAATTCAATTATCTGACCATAGACTGCCGGTCACAAAACCTTATTATTTAATTTATCCTAAACGTACGTTGGACAAACCGAAGGCGGCGGAATTTATCCAATGGTTGCATAGTCTTTGCTAGCTGAATGCATAATCAACTGGCATAATTGCTTTATTGTCTGCTTAGATTTGTGACGAAGCTGAGCACATACTATTTAAAATAAAACAGTTACTTATTATTTAACCGATAAATTGCACTTAAGTCTAATTTATTGGTTTCCTCTGTGGTTTTTACCGTGCTTATTTATGTGAAAGTATGCGTAAAAGAACTATTTATTAAAAATTGCCATTAAAGGCAGAATAAAAATCACTATTTTAAGATAGGGGCATATAAACCATCGTGGCGAAGAGAAAATCTACTGGTACCGGCTGGGTTATCCTACTGATTGTGGTTTTAGGTTTGATCACCGGTATCCCAAGAGAGGCATGGATTGCAGTAAGTGCAGCTATCTTGTGTATGTATTTTGTCTGGCAAAACCTCAAAGGTGCTCAGACCCACGCCCGCCCGGCGATCAACCGCGACATGCAAAAAACCGCGGCGATCCCCGACATGGGCGATTACCAGATGGCGCCGTCGCAGTTAGAAACAGAATATTCTGCGGCAGCTGATGAGTCGGCCCAAAAACCATCAGTTGATGAGGATAAGAAACCAAAATCAAAGCAGCCAGACGTTTCTCGAGGTTCTTTAGCGAGAGCCTCTTGGCTGCGCCCTGGTGAACTGGCCGTGGTGGCAGGCATAAATTTGCCGGATGGCATGATTTACATCGGTAATAAATACAAAAGTAATCGTACCGGAGCGGAGCCAGCATTTATTAATCCATCGATGGAGGTCGCGACAGAAGATGTCGATATTTCGTTACCTCTGATAGACAGTGCTCCTGATTACTCGACTTGTTCACCTGAGGCGAGGAAGGGATATTTACAGTGGTTATCTGAAGGCCGTAAATCACCTACTGCAGATATTGGTTATGTTTTCTTATTTTTCTATGGTTTAGAGCATCGGGTACTCATTGATGCAGCAATAGATCCCGTGGCGAAAAAAGAACTTCCTATAATTGAATCTGAAATTAGTCGCTTACTAAATATTTATGGCAAAAATAATGCCTTTAATCATTATGCGCAGAATCTATTGGTTTATATCTCGCGGGTCAATATAGATGAGAAACTATATCTTTCCCCCCCTCCCGTAGCACGCGAAGCCTCGACAGAGCTGCCGCTGGCATTGTTGGTGGGATTAGGGCAGTTAGCGGTTGATCAAAAACCCTTACCTGCGGCGTGGGCGCTAGCTTGGGGTGAAGCCGACCCCGCGATCAATCAGAACATTTCAATGGCCCATTGTGCTGAAGCTTTTGCCACACTATTTCAGCAGCGTTATCAAGAACAATACGGCGAAGGTTTTCTCTTGCCGGTCAATAAAACCAAATTACAAATATTTTATCGTCCAGCCTCTGCGGGTCTCATGGGGCAAGAGTTTTTCCAACAGATTGCCGACTTGCCAAATGTTGCTGTATGCAAAGCACATCGCGATAAGCTGCGGGCAATATTTGAAACATGTCAGCAAGATCTTGATATCTATAACCGTTTTGCCAGTGTCAATCCTAAGAAGAAGATGTCGCTGGAAGGTCAGTTATTGATGCCAATGATATTGTGGTCCAAAGAATTAAAGACTGAGCTCGAAAGTATCAAAGCCAGAGTGGGATACGGTTTACTGATGGTCACACTCGCTGAGCTGTTTACTCAACTCAGTACTGCCTGTGGTACCAAGCCATTAGAGCGTTTGGCTCGCAGCCATGTTATGGCATTGACTTATGCATTGGCATCTTTGCAAGTGGGGATCGAGCCTGATGTAAGGGCCGATAACCGCACGCCAGTATTACAAGATATGGTGGCGCTGTTCCCGATTGAGTCGCTGGTCGCTGAGTCGGCAACTTTTGATATCTACCGCGTCACCATGCTGGCTGTTGAACTGGCTTGTGCCGCAGTGATGATCGATGGGCGCATTGGTGAACCTGAATCCATAATATTGACTCGGCATATTGATGCCTGGGGCTTCTTGAGTCCGGGTCAACGTATGCGCTTAAAAGCCTATCTTCAGCCGGGCATTCGTAAAAGTAATACTTTGCTCGCGTTAAAGAACAATTTGGAGCCTCTCTCTGTGGAAAACCGCCGGAGTATTGCGCGTTTCCTGGCTCATTTGATTCAAGTTGAGGGGACAATTACCCCGCAAGAAGTTAAATTCCTTGAGCGGGTCTATCAGCGTTTTGCTCTGGACAGTAAATTGGTTTATGCCGATCTTGATAGCCGTGCAACACCTATGACCTTGAGTTTGCCGTCACCCGCAGCCGAGATGATTACGGATACCGACCGGATCAATCTGCTGAAAAAAGAGAGTCAGGAGTTAGTTACATTACTCGAAAATCTCTTTGTGACTGAAACCGTCGTGGTACCAAACCCGGAAGAGATTAACCCGCAATCAATGGCGGCGATCAGTGCTAATTTACCTGATGGTACTGTGACGTTCTTAAAATTGCTCATTTCTCGTGATACTTGGGAGCGGGAGAAATTGGTCGATATTGCATCTGATATGGAAATTAAGCTTGAAGATGCATTGGTGGAAATTAACCGAAAAGTATTAGCTGTGTTTGAAGTGCCATTGATCACCGGAGAAGAGACTATCACTATCAACCGTGAGATATCAGCGGCACTCCTTGCTTGAGCCAGCCCACAATAATCGCTACCATACGCGCCTAATAATGTTTGAGAGATAAGCGTAATGAAATACCAATGGATACTGTTCGATGCGGATGAAACTCTATTTCACTTTGATGCCTATGAAGGGTTAAAGCTGATGTTTTCACGTTTTAACGTGGATTTCTCCGTGCAGGATTTCGACCATTATCAATTGGTGAATAAGCCACTGTGGGTTGACTACCAAGACGGAAAAATATCGGCGACTGAATTACAAAATACCCGTTTTGAGATGTGGGCTGCAAAGTTGGGTGTAGCGGCAACGCGCTTGAATAGTGAGTTTTTAACCGCCATGGCCGATATCTGTTCACTGTTACCCGGTGCCCGCGAGTTAGTTGAGGCCTTGAGCGGTAAAGTTAATATGGGCATCATTACCAATGGCTTTACTGAGTTGCAAACTGTACGTTTGGAACGCACGGGTTTAAAGAATGTTTTTTCTCCGCTGATTATTTCTGAAGAAGTGGGTGCGGCTAAGCCAGATGTCGCTATCTTCGAGCATGCTTTTAATTTAATGAATAATCCCGCGAAAGAAAATATTCTGATGGTGGGCGATAATCTCCATTCAGATATTCAGGGCGGTATTAATGCCGGAATTGATACCTGTTGGCTTAATATGCATGGCGCCGTCGCCGATAATAATATCGCCCCTCGCTATCAAGTCAGCTCATTGGCAGAGTTACAGTTGTTACTGCTGGCATAGTTCCGTTATCTTTCATCAAAGAAAAGCCGTTAACGAGACATTCTCGATAACGGCCTTTTTATTTGCCTAATAGCCGCTTCATTACCACTCGCTGGCGACTTAACTCAGCGTCTTCAGCAAGCGGGTATTCACGCTGAGATCAGATTTCTTTTACTGTGACTAAAATGAAATCATCAACGCTGATTAGCGACCAAATCTTCTACTTGGTCAAAAATGGGCATTTCAGCACCAAAACGGCGAACCTGAAGCACATCCTCTAATTTTTCTAATTGGCTTATCATTTGTAACAGTCGCTGATCATCTAAGACCTGCAGCCAAATGCGGCTTTCTTCACCGCCCGCCAGCGGCATACATAAAATCCCTTCCACGTTGAATGCCCGACGGGCAAATAAACCGCAGATGTGGGACATAACTCCGGGATGGTTGCGGACAGTAAGCAATAGCGTCACCCGCGCGGCAATGGGTAAGTCTGCTGTTTGTTGAGTTGTGATGTGCTGATTTGTCATATTACTCACCTCCAATCATGTCGATATTAGCCGCGCCCGGAGGCACCATCGGATACACTTTTTCATCTACATCAATTAGCGCGTGGATCAACACCGGCCCTGGACGATTCAATGCTTCATGTAATGCAGTATAAGGGTCACTCGCAGTATTAAGGTCACAGGTTGAGAAACCAAACCCTTCGGCAATATGAATGAAATTAGTCCGATAAGGGTAGTCGGCGGCAAAAATTCGTTTACCGAAGAACAATTCCTGTTGCTGATGAACCAAACCTAACGATTGGTTGTTCATCAAAATAATCTTCACGTTCAGTTGCTCTTCAGCGGCGGTTGCCATCTCCTGAATATTCATCATCAAGCTGCCATCACCGGAAAAACACACCACTTTAGCTTGCGGTTTAGCCAGTGCTGCGCCAATCGCGGCGGGCAAGCCAAAGCCCATGGTGCCTAGTCCGCCAGAGGTTAACCATTGGCGCGGACGGTGCAGAGGATAAGCTTGAGCCACCCACATCTGATGCTGACCCACATCCGTGGTAATAATAGTCTCATCATCCAGCGCTTCTGCGGCGGCACGAATCAAACCATAGTGGCACAGCGGATTTCCACTATTAGGCTGATTAAATGGGAATTCGCGTTGTATATCACTGACAGTGGTACGCCACTCACTGCGAGTGTTGCTCTCTACTAACGGCAGTAACTGGGTCAAGACCTGTTTAATATCTGCATTCATCGCCAGATGCGGACGGCGAATTTTACCCAGCTCAGCTGGATCGATATCAATGTGAATAATGCTAGCATCAGGGCAAAACTGTTCGGCTTTTCCGATGGCGCGGTCATCAAATCTGGCCCCCAACACAATCAATAAGTCAGCTTGCTGCATGATGAAATTGGTTGAGCGTGCCGCATGCATCCCTAACATTCCTAAGGATAATGAGTGGTCAACGGGCATAGTCCCTAGCGCCATTAATGTCATGGTGGTAGGTAAACCGGCTTTCTCTGCAAGTTGTATCGCTTGCTGATGAGCTTCAGAACTGACAATTCCACCGCCCAGATAGAGCACTGGCCGAGCCGCACGATTAATCATTTGAGCGGCTTGCTCAATAGCAATGGGGTCAATCGGGCAGGGCGCATCAGCTATCCCAGGCTCAGGTAGATTATCAAGCTCAATAGTGGCCGTTTGCACATCTTTAGGAATATCAATCCATACCGGACCAGGGCGACCTGACTGCGCAATGCGGAATGCGGCAGGGATCACACGCGTCAGTTCGCTGATATCCCGGACCAGATAATTATGTTTGGTTATAGGAATCGACATGCCGTAGGTATCAACTTCTTGAAAAGCATCAGTGCCAATCATGGAAGAAGCAACCTGACCGGTAATACAAACCAGTGGAATGGAATCAAGCTTGGCATCAGCAATTGCCGTCACCAGATTCGTAGCACCGGGGCCACTGGAGGCCAAACAGACAGCCGTTTGTCCACTGGCTCTGGCCATGCCCTGCGCCATAAAACCGGCACCTTGCTCATGTCGCGCCAATACATGGCGAATAATGCGGCTTTGCCCCAGCGCATCATACAGCGGTAGCGCAGCACCGCCGGGGATCCCTGCAACGGTGGTAATACCTTGCTGCTCCAGCAAACGAACTATCAATTGGGCGCCTGTATAACGCATGGTTATATCCTTCATCAGGGCCGGCGGCTAACAGAGTAGGGCTAAAAAGAAACCCCGCTCGGCTGGCGCCGGCGGGGTTTGGGAATCTTTCTGGATTCGGTACCCGTTACGGCGCGCTGCCGACCACCACCACCACCACGCGCACGACGACTACCGCGTCAACATGCGCGGTGTTTAGTAGGGCGAAATTGGCAGTGGAATAGTTCACGGGATATCTCATCAATAAGTGGAATAAGCCTTAAAAGATAAACACGATTAGCCCAAAGGCACAAGAGTGCAGAACAATAAGAATGCAAAAACACAAGATTGATCACAGAGTGGCTGAGAACGGTATCATCCTTATCATCAGACGTTAATTTCACTGAATGCTTTCTTGTTGATGCCTTGTTTAAATTTTAAACATTAAAGTGACATTTCGTGGTTTGAATGGAATAACGCAGAAGGGATTTATGCATAAATCATTGTCGTTGGTTTTAATTGCAGTTCTAGCGGGGTGTGGTGCGAAATATAGCCCACATGAAACAACCGATATTGATAATTACACGACAACACGTATTGCGCAGATTATAGCAACTCAAGTAGACACCGCTCAGAGTGAATCTCCGGGTGAGGTTATCAACAATGTATCCGCCGAATTTCTAGGAACTCCCTATAAAGCCAATATGCTTATTGGATCTTCAACAGAACCTGAAAAATTGGTGATAGATTTCAGAGGGCTAGATTGTTTTACTTACCTTGATTATGTTAATTCGTTACGTAAGTCTACAGATAGCAATATATTCGTTCAGCGGCTTATTGAAACACGCTATATCAATGGTGATGTTAGCTATAAAAATCGGAAGCATTTCTTCACCGACTGGTCACAACGACAACCGTTAAATGCCCAAGATGTGACTGCAACAATAAGTTCGCATGCTGTTACTGTCACTAAGTATCTGAATAAAAAAGAGGATGGCGGTGAGTTTATTCCAACGTTGGGGGTAACAAAACGCGATGTGGTTTATATTCCTGCCGAGTTTGTTGATGATACGGTTGTGCATAATTTAAAAACAGGTGATTACATTGGTATTTATACCAAAATTAAAGGTCTAGATGTTACTCATACCGGTATTTATATCATGACGCCAAATGGACCCATGTTGCGTAACGCCTCTTCAATGAAAAAGAATATGAAAGTTGTTGATTCACCTTTTATTGAGTATGTAAAAAACACACCTGGAATTATTGTGCTTAGAGCATTGTAAAGTACCTATAATTCTGACGTTCTAGACAATGTGGGCAAAGTAAAAATAGGGATGTATTGATTGACACATATTAAATGATGTTAATACCACAAGGAGTTCACTATGTATCAGATTGATTATAATAGTTATCGCTCTGTTAAGGGGTTTAATTTCCGCGTCAGATTTTTAGTTTTACATTACACTTCGGAGAATTTTGCAGATTCGATAGCTTCCCTGACAGGGAGTAAGGTCAGTGTCCAATATCTGGTGCCAGATAAGACTGATGAAAGCTATATCCAAGCTGGATTTAAAGATATGCGAATATTTAATCTAGTGGATGAACAGGCGCGCGCCTGGCATGCTGGCGAAAGTGGTTGGGCAGGGCGTACTCAAATTAATGATAGCTCGATTGGTATTGAAATTGTCAACTTGGCAACGGAAAGTGAGGGTATTTTTAATTTCCCACCTTATCCGGCTGAACAAATTGTTGCCGTCAAACAGTTGGCCTCAAATATTTTACAGCGTTACCCCGATATCACCCCGGTGAATGTGGTGGCTCACTCTGATATTGCGCCAACCCGGAAAAGTGATCCAGGTCCGGCTTTCCCATGGCAAGAGTTATATGAGGCGGGAATTGGGGCTTGGTATGATAATGATACCAAACAAAAATATGCCCAACACTTTGTTTCCCATGGTTTACCGACCAGAGCAGAACTTCTCAGTCGTTTCAGTATTTATGGTTATGATATTACCTGTGCTAACAGTGACGACGGTTATCACTATCTGGTGCGTGCCTTCCAGCTACACTTTCGCCCCGAAAATTACAGTGGTTCCATTGATATTGAAACTGCCGCTATTTTATATGCCTTAGTCGAGAAGTATTTTCATTCGATTTAGTGGATATTGGGTGATACGTAGCGAGAGAAACTTCACTGAATAACGGTCACTCACTCCCAGCGTCTTGCTAAGAGTGAGTGATTCTTCTTATGCTTTAATGAATTTTAATATGGCGGCCAGTTGTTCACGATGCTGCGCACTAATTTCATTGCTAGCCGAGTAACCTTGATTGTGAATAATCATTTCACCTAAACCAACCAGCCAGTCATAAATATAAAATGCCGTATTATTGGTTGGCGTGAGCGCCAATTTTGTCAGCCGATGTGATGCCCCCAAAGGAGAGGCTGATTTAGCTGGCTGAACAAAAATCTTATAATCACGGTTAATGCGGCTGTCAGGGCGTTGATCTTCACTGATTTGCAAGAAACCAAGCCAGGCAACAAAATCGCCTAATACCGTGAGGGCGCGCGAGACTTGACGATCGGCTTTGGTTTCACGATGCAAACCCACTTGCTCGCTGTCTGCCAGTGTCCTGACCAATTGCTCTACCATCTTTAAGCGGATACTGGCGGTGATTAATTCCGCAACCAGCAGCTCAACAGTCGGCTTATTAATGCCCAGTAACGCGATCAGCGGCCCATTTTCCGGCAGTTGCCGTAAGTGATTGACCCAGTAACGGTGTACTTTTGCCGCGTATTCCGCTTCATAATCACTTCCTAGCGCTGCTGCTGGTAATTCAAGTGCTACGGGTTGGTCGCTGAATAAGTCAATATCAATACCAATGCTGAAGGGGTCGGAATTGGTATTGGGGGTGGTTAATTCAGCGCTGTGGTTTTGCTGTTGCAAATACAAACCACGTAATTCATCACGAGATGGCAATAAACGTTCTAGTAACTCGCCATGTAGGCCAGTTCGAGTTTGCAGTGCTTTAAGCAATGTCTCAGCAATTAGTTGTTTTTGCTGTGATTCATTAGCTTCAGGTTGATACCAACCTGCCAGTAAATTCTCTGCCAGTTCCCGTTGCAGCTCATGAAGCTGCTCGGTAATACGCTCAGTTTTTATATCCCGGCGAACTTCTTGCGCCAAATAGGTGACCATGCGTTCAATGCCACGGGTATCCAGTGCCAGCATAGTGCCCCAGCTATCGCCGGGGTTACCTACGTAACGCTGAACCGCGGCGTCATGGTTTTTTGCCGCCTCCGCAGCCGTGCGCTGATCAAAGGGAGTTAATGCCCAAATAAGCCCCGGATTTCGACGCGAACGGACTTGGCTATTCTCCCCTTGAGTCTGCTTAACCCAATACTCCAATGTCTTTCCAACCACTTTTATTTCGTCGCGTTGACCGACAGCATTGCAGACCAGTAATAGATTGATTTGCTGCTTATCCGTGTAACGTTCAAGCAAGTAGGTATTTTTCGCTTGTGACAGCCAAGAAGCCAGTGGGTAAGTGTTATGTTCAGGGGATGCACTATCAAGAGCGGCATTAAAGTCAGGAAAATCTAATAAGTCGATTGATTCGAATACATTTTCTGGTGCTGACTTGGGTAGGGAAATCTGTAGCTCAACCGACAATAAGGTTAATTCAGCAAGTGACAGCGTCACGAAATCAGTGGTGATATTATCTATTAACGGCAGCACTTGGATGTGGCTATCTGCCGGGGTGTGCAGATCGGCAAGAGTGGCGACATTCATGATGCCATTGGCTGGCAACAGCATATCGTCAACTAATACGCTCAGCGGGGCCAGTAATTGCGATGCACCTCCCAGATGCTGCAATGTATAGGCAAAATGGCGATAGGCATCTGTCAGTGGCTGAGATTCGGCCCACAGCAGTGAGAATAGACGCGCACGGTCGTCAATACTCAAGTAAGGAGCCAGTTCAATGGCAGTCGGCCAAAAATGGGCTGCCAATATTTTTTGGCGTGATACATCATGGCGAACCAGATAATCCCAGAGGCTAATGACATCATCACGGGTGATGCCAGCCACGGCTGAGGGCTGTTTGCGCATCACCAACTGCTGCAGATGGTGGCTAATATGCTGTTCATCCACAGTATTGGCGTGAATGTCTTGGCGTTGATTTTTTGTTTGCTGTTGCAGCAAAAAAGCACCGGTGACTATTTTGACCATATCCGCTTCATTGAGCAGAGAAAGTTGTACTGGATGAGTTTCATGCTGGGCTATCGCTGGGTTAACGCCCGCTTGGTGACTAAAACGGGTGACCAGGCCGCTGGCTTGATATCCCGGTTTGATTTGCTGCCAAAAATCGAGCGTTTTCCCGGCAAGAGTGGAGGCTAATCGGCCATGTTCATTCGGCATCAGCGCGGTAATGAGGTGTCGTTTACCGGCGGATGACTGGCCAAAAAAGCCAATACTCATGGCGGTTAATGAGGTCTCGGATAAATGGCGTGCTTTATTGCGATGGCGACGTAGTGTGATGGCCAGTTGGTCAGCTTCAATATCCAGACGAATAGCGTGCTGGCGCGTATTGTTAATCCAATCAATTGCCTGATCAATGCCTTGAGTGACCTGCTGAAGCTGGCTATTGAGCTGTCGGTGGGTTAATGATTTCATTTTCTAAATACGCTCCCACTATCAATCCAATAATGGGTTGATGCTGAACCATTGCTGGCTAAGGTGTTTAGTTTGAGGCGCAGATGCTGCAATGGAACACGGCTACCATCTTGCAATACCGCATCGGCTATCTCAACACGTTCAGGGCTACTGTTTTTATCCATCCGGTCTTTATCAACCAATGACTTATCGACTTTTGCCAGTTTCAATCTGACATGTAGCACACTGTCCCCAGCGACTTTGCGCGCCAACTCTTGGTCAACAATCGACAAACTGTAAAGTGGCGAAGCAGGCCAGCGGTCGTTATCGAGCTGACGGAATCCAAGACACAATGTGCCTCTTACCTGGAAATGCACCTCAGACGGCAAGATATAATCGGTGCTATCGAGGTCAAGATCGCGATAGTAGACATTTTCATCAATCAGAGCATCGCTGCTATCTAGCATGCCAAGGTAGCGAATAGTCGAATAAGGTTGGAAATCGCCAGCTTTGAAGTAAAAACCGGCCAGCCGCAAGTCGAGCGCCAATAAACACAGCATGGCTCCCACTGCGGCCGTGGATTTCGGGTTATCAATACGACCTTGTTTACTAAATGGATACCAATCACTGGTATGGTATCCATCCAGTGAAAGAATACGGTTGTTCGGAAGCGGTTGTAGATGGCGGAACAGCGCTTGGATACCGGGGAAGCGCGAAGGGCGGCCGGTCAGTAGCAACACATCACAGCTATAGAGTGACACCACTTCAGCCAGTGACCGCAGATTTTGCGTAATGCTCATCCGGTTAGATAAAAATTCGCCGTGCAGTTGACTTAATTTCAATACCAGCGGCACCTGCAAGATATCAAATTCCCCGGCATCGGCGGGCAGCTCGCGCTGAACTTCACTGTTGATATACTCCAGTACTTTCGTGGTCGGCGGCTGAGACAATAGCTCAGCGAAGCTGGCCTCGATTTCAGCATTAGTCTCTAGCGGGTCAAAGCTTTCATAAGCTTCCAGAATTGCTCGGCCTACGGGCATAAATATTTGTAATGTAGCTTGCTGACGCAGCGCTGATTGTCCGTCCATGCGGCCATCATTACCGAACAATTTATCCATCAGCACATCAGTATTGGCGACAGTGGCCTGCTTCAGCCGCGCCTGAAGTGCAGGCAAAATATAGAGCTGAATAACATCCAGCAAAATATCGTCGCCAGCCACTTTAAATCCTTCACGAAACAGTAGCCGAGGGCTGATTTTGACATTATTGCCTATGCCATCATCCAACCAATATTGTGTGATGGCCAAGTCGGTCGTGCCACCGCCAATATCAATTGAGGCAATGCGTAAGGTTTTTCCTGCGCTTTCTCCAGCTTCCAGTTGCTTATCTGGCCGGGCCATACTGGCAAAGAAAGCGGCGGTTCTCCCACCGAAGTTAACCTGCGTTTCGTTATACAGATACACCATTTGGCCACAGGTGGCTTCATCCCACTCCATCTGGACACTGGGGACTGGCACTGAGCTTTTAGCGCGGTCGGCGGCAGAAACAAAATTATCATCTGCCGGATGCCAGCCCATGGATTTCCATACCAGCGCAATAGCTTCATTCATCCGGCGGCGGAAAATCTCGCGTTCTGGTTTCGGCATGGCGGAAGGCAACGTCAGAATAATGGCGCGTAATTGACGCGGAGCATTGGCATGGGTCATTTTCAGCCGCTGGGCGGCACTGTTTATTTGCATCAGTGCCTGGGCCAATAACTCCGATAGCATGAATGTCATCAATGAACTGCGGCTATAGTGCGGCGAAAATACCGGCATCCGTTCATCCAGTGGCAGGCTATATAAGGGTTGTCCGTCATCATTGACCAAATGAGTCAACGGTGGTGCGGTCGCCAGCGGTTCATCGGTTTGAGTGGATTGCGTTTCATTAAATCGCCAACCTGGGGTATAGGTTTCCTCATCCCATAAATAGCGGCGGGGACTGGAAATGCCGGTGGAGCCCTCGGTTCCTAAGCGGTGTAGCGCCATTCGACTCGCTTCGCGACCTACCCGGGTTATTGCGGGCCAAATAAAGGCATCATCGCGACCACTTTCCACTGAGAAATTCTGCTTGCCGAATTTGGCTTGCGCGAATTCCACCCGGCTTTCGAATAACTCATTGTATAGATAATGGGGTTCGCTTAAGTCGCGTATTTGCAATTCGTAAGTCTGTTTTAGGCCATGACTTTCATCGGCATGGTCTTCAACTAAAATACCGCAAGTATGTGAGTTACCGACATCAAGAATAAGGTCAACATTCACGGCCGGTTCTTGCAGGGTGCTGGTATTTATTTTAATTTCCGGCACACTAACTTGGCTGCCCAGTAATTCGAGCAAGTTAAGGTAGTGGGCCTGATATTCAAATTCACGCAGTGAGGCACTGATATGCCGCGCAGTACGTTCCTCTTGCTCAGACGCTTGTTGTATAAAAACTTCGCGTAGCCAACCATCAACCCAGGTTAAATCAAGAAACTCAGCTAACTCTTCATTATGGTAGGCAAGGGCAAAACTCAATCCGGTTTTGATATCGTTTTCATTCGGCGCCAGATATTCGTTAGCATGGCCTTCAGGATAGACTTTGGTATCAAAGGCCAGTGTCACTCGCAAAGTGTTGCCATCTTGATCCGGTGTATCCAAGACTAAAATTTGCATTCTGGCCCAGTTATCTGGCCCATTGATGAAAGTACGTGGCGGATTAAAACGCAAGAAAGGCAAGGGGAGCCAAATTTTATTCAGCAACTTCAGCGATTGTTCTAGCGGGAAACTAAATTCAGGTTTAACAATCTCAGGCGCTGCCCCCGGCACCATCAGGGAATATTTGCCATTATGTTCATTGTAATTTAGCCGCAGCAGTGGGCCGTTGGCACTTTTACGGACGAATTTATTGGGCAGTTCAATCTCTAATTCAGGCTGTAAAGCGAAGTCCAAAAACTGGATGCCACTATTCTGAATCAGCGTAATTTTCTGTTTATAGTCAGTGATCGTTGCCAGCATAATATTATTTAGTCTCACGCTTCATCGTCATTGGAAGGGTCGTATTGGCATCATAACGGCCTTTACAATCGGCAATACCGCTAGCACCTTGCTTACAGACCAGCTCAGGCATTTGATATTTTGACCCATCGCTACACTGCGCTCTGTAACGGCTATTGATCACCAAATTGCCCGATTTCATCAGCCCGGCAGTAATATTGGCGCGACAAGTGACATTATCGCCGTGGGTTATTTTGGCGGTGCCTTTGCCATTTTTAAGCTGATATCTCAAGCTTGGTGCTTTACCCGTATGCGCGGTTTTAATGTCTGGGCTAACACGCCAGTTGCCATTAAGGAATGTTGTTGAACCAATTTTGACGGCATCAGGCGGTAATATCAGCGCGCTTTTGCTCTGTGCCTCAGTCAATACCGGTGCGACGACAGACTCGGTAATAACGGGGGCTGGAGTGACGATGGTGGCATTTGCCAATGGCAGTTGTGGCTCAATGGCGGGTTGCACAATCTTGGTGACAGGCGCCATTACTGGCGGCGCAATTTCCTGAATTTTCGGCGCTTTATCTTCAGCAGTGACCGCTTTAACCGTGGGTGCCGCAGAGGCGCTTTCTGGCATGCCGCCACTAAATTGCACGATTAATGCGACCATTAACGCCAACACCGGCAATATCCAGCTGAAACGCAGCCAGCGAGGCGATTTTTTTACCTCGCTGACAGGCGGTGCGAGTTCACTCTCCGGCATGGGCGCTATCACTGGCGCAATATCGGCTTGAGGTGGTAATTCAATCGCAGTGGCCGTGGCTAGGGCCACAGGGGGAATTGGCGCAGGCGCACTGGCACTCAGGGGCGAGGGAATGGGGTCGCTGCTTTCTGCCGTCTCGCGTAAACAATCCAGCGGATCAATGCGTGTTTTTTTATCCTGACTGACAAATCCCCAAAAAGTTAGCACGGGTTTGCCAGCCACTAAATACACGTGGTTCTGATCAGGAAACTGTATAGCTTTAGCCAGCAACACGCCAAATAGTCGTTGAGCGGCTTTATCTGATTTCTGTGCTCGCTGGCATAGGTCATTGACACTTGACCAGCACGCTGACAGTTGTTTAATCGCGGCTTTGCGCTCGGTGGTGCTGGCGGCTATCCATGAGGTGACTTTACCGTCAATGGGGGAATACCAGTCAATGCGGTCACCTTGTTCGTTGAGCTGGGGAATGGCCAGGCAATCAGCAATAGGCTGCTGTTTTTTAAGGCGCAATGCTTCTCTTATCTGCAGTGCAGAAGCATAAACCGGCTGCCCGTTTTCGCCCAACGCCAGAATATCGTCCAAACTACCACTGCGTAAAAATGATTTTGCCACGCAAAAAAGACCTTTGTAATGAAACCTAAGGCAGAAAATAATGTGTTATCTGCGACAGCCTATACTTTAGTGCGCATGAGAAGGAATCAAACGGCGGAATAAGTGGCAAAATGCCCCGTTGTTTACCGAAAAGTGTTTGGCAGACCTGACCGGATAATAGGACGAAACTATCGGATAGCTTCGTACCTTGGTGCTATTTGCGCTCATACACCTATTGCTGTCTGGATTTATTGCGTAAGCTCTAGCCATCGTCATGGGAATGTGTATTGCAAGGAGATACTTTGAATCAATCATCCGCTACAACTCATCTCTCGGCCCTTGAGGCCATAGAGAGACTGGAGACGTTATACGAGTCGGCGCTGACGGCATTGCGTGATGCTATCAGCGACTATATTCGTGATGGTTCTTTGCCGGATGTCGGCGAGAGGGCCAAAGGTTTATTCTCATATCCACAGATCAGTGTCCGCTGGGACGGGCGGTTTCGTGATCGGCAACGCACCCGTGCTTATGGGCGTTTCTCGCGCACCGGTCAATACAGCACCACCGTCACGCGGCCAGCCTTGTTCAAGCCCTATTTGACTGAGCAACTGACTTTGCTTGAACACGAGTATGGTGCTGTTTTTGAAGTGACACCGTCACAACAAGAGATGCCATATCCGTTTGTGATTGATGGTTCTGACCTGGTTCTTGACCGCTCAATGACCGCAGGGTTGGCTCAGCACTTCCCAACCACAGATTTGGCTATGATTGGCGACGGCATTACTGATGGTATTGATACCCTCACAGCCGACTTCCCGCTGTCGCATTTTGATGCACTGCGTACCGATTTTTCACTGGCACGACTGAAACACTATACCGGCACCCCGGCAGAACATATTCAGCCCTATATTCTGTTTACCAATTACAGCCGCTATGTTGATGAGTTTGTCAGTTGGGCTTGTGAGCAAATTCTAGACCCAGCCAGCCCTTACAAAGCATTATCCTGCGCCGGAGGAAGCTACATAACGGCCGAGAATGCGGATCCTGAAAAAACCACTTCCGATCTGGCGTGGAAAAAGTATCAGATGCCGGCTTATCATTTAATGGCTGAAAGTGGGCATGGTATTACGCTGGTGAATATTGGTGTCGGCCCATCAAACGCCAAAACTATTTGTGACCATCTGGCTGTGATGCGGCCTCATGCCTGGTTGATGATTGGGCACTGTGGCGGTTTACGTGAGAGTCAGGCTATTGGCGATTATGTGCTGGCTCATGCTTATTTGCGTGATGACCATGTGCTGGACGCGGTATTGCCACCGGATATCCCGATCCCAAGTATTGCCGAAGTACAGCGCGCACTGTATGACGCCACGAAAGCGGTGAGTGGGATGCCGGGGGTTGAAGTCAAGCAGCGGCTACGTACCGGCACTGTGGTGACCTCGGATGATCGTAACTGGGAGCTGCGTTTTTCTGCTTCTGCACTGCGATTTAGTTTAAGCCGTGCGGTGGCCGTTGATATGGAAAGTGCCACGATTGCCGCGCAAGGTTATCGTTTCCGCGTGCCTTATGGCACCTTACTGTGTGTCTCCGACAAACCCCTGCATGGCGAAATCAAGCTGCCGGGTCAGGCCAATCACTTCTATGAAGGGGCTATTTCTGAGCACCTGCAAATTGGTATCCGGGCGATAGATTTGCTGCGTGCCGAAGGGGATCAACTGCATTCTCGCAAATTGCGCACCTTTAACGAGCCACCGTTCCGTTAATCTCATGGATTCATTGAAGAAACCATAGGCTCGCCGTATATAAAGGTAATCTCAGGCAGGGGCTTAAAATCCCTGCCTAGCGGCGAACCCCGGTACCAATACTGATGCTGGATATGCCACTCGAACCGCCACTCACCCCGACATGACCGGTATTCACACAAGCAATCAGTAACAATGTAATCATCACAATGGTTAATTTTTTCATTCGCTTTCCTGAGTTCACGAGCAGGCTATTGGTGCAGCGGCAGGTCAGAAAGCCGTCATACCCATAATGCTACTTACCTTAATTATATCAAACTATGATTAATGCTGATCGGGTGCCAAAAATGCTTTGAATTGTGGCGTCATCACCGCAGTGAATCCTTGGTCGGTTTTGGTAATGAGATACACCGCTAATCCTTTTTTCTCAGCCAGCTTCAACGCTTTTTCTGTTCCCAGCACCATCAGCCCGGTATCCCAGCCATCAGCTTCCAATGCAGTCGTCGCAATCACGGTGGCGGAGACCAGTTTATGATTGATGGGGCGGCCTGTCGCCGGGTCCAACACATGAGAATAACGCAGGCCTCCTTGCTCAAAATAGTTGCGGTAACTGCCAGCAGTACTGATGCTGTAGCCTTGCAGACCCACCAGTGCCTGTACGGCATTTTCCTGGTCGGTCGGTTTCTGAATAGCGACACGCCATGGCCGCCCTTGACCATTCACACCACGGGAAGAGACCGCGCCACCCACCGAGATTAAATAGTTGGTAATCCCTTTGCGCATCATCATGTTGACTAAGAGATCAACCCCATAGCCTTCTCCCATGGTCGAGAGGTCAACATATAAATCAGGCAAGTCTTTTTGTAGCCATTCACCACGGTTATCACTAATAAGCTTCAAATGCTGCAAGCCAACTTGCTGGCGTGCGCGCTCGATCTGATCTTGGGTCGGTATGTTAATCGGCTGCTTCTCTGGGCCAAATCCCCATAAATTCACCAGCGGGCCGACAGTGATATTCATCGCGCCATCAGTATCACGACCGATACGCTGAGCCTGCAAAATAATATCAGCCATACCTTGCGCAATCGGCTGTGGTTCAGTGCCGCGATACTGATTAAAGCGGGAAAGCACCGACGTTTTACGATAGGTAGAAATATCATCATTGGCTTGCTCCAACAGCGCATCTATTTCCTGTTGTAATTGATGTGGGTCGGGTGTGGTGGCGCCACTGACTTTGACACTGTAGAAAGTCCCCATAGTTTTACCTTCAATATCAATTTGTTGTCTGGTTTCAGCGTCATGACAGGCGGTCAGCAGGCTGAATAGTGCGCTCAATAATAATCCTTGGGCAAAACGGGGGGCCATGGGGCGTCCTTACAAGAAAAATAGCGGGTGTGGGATTATATGCTTTTCGTCTGACAGCTGAATAGGTCGTCTTAACGGTCAGATACAGCGCAAATGTAGAGTCACCATAGGCTGATTCAACCAGATTAGTGACAGTATCTGTTTAATAATCAGAGTTATCCTTTCGCCCATCAATCAAGAGAACCCCTATGCACTTTACTCAAGCCATTGCCAGACTCCCTGCTGACACCTGTGGCAGCGGCCAGACCACCTCAAAATTGGGTGCGCCAGATATTGCTGCAACGGGTAACCAGTTCTTGGCTTATGTGGCTACTTTGCTTCGTCTTGGTCTGAAAGTGACGATTTTACCGGCGGCTCCGGCATTTCCTGATGCACACTTTGTGGAAGATACGGCAGTCGTGATGCCCGAACTGGCGGTAATAACACACCCCGGCGCGCCGAGTCGTCAGGGCGAGGTCGACACCATCGAGCCACTGTTTACTGACCGCCCGGTTTTTCGTATGAGTCAGCGCGGCCATCTTGATGGTGGTGATGTTTTGTTGGTGGATAAGCAGTTTTTCATCGGGTTAACGTCGCGTACCGATGAGGCAGGGATCAGCGAATTTTCGGCAGCGGTAGGGCGCTATGGTTATCAAGTCACCACCATCGAAGTGAGTGCTGGTCTGCACCTGAAATCGATTGTGAACTACGTGGGCCACAATACGTTATTACTGACCGAGGATTATCAGCACCATCCGGCATTTGCCAGCTTTAATAGTATAGTGATTCCCGAGGCAGAATCTTACGCGGGTAATACCTTATGGATCAATGATACGTTGATTACACCTCAAGGTTATCCTGATACGTTGGCACAAATTGAAAAGTTAGGGATGCCCATTATACAACTTGATACCAGCGAGTTTAAAAAGATGGATGGCGGCTTAACTTGCCTGTCACTGCGTTTCTAACCCTTTTTATCTCTGACTGTTCGCCATTTTTATGACTTGCCAACACTGGGATGTTAACGATGAAAAAGACATTAGCAGCATTATTGACTGGCCTGATACTTTCCGCCCCTGTTGCGGCCCAAACGATTGATACCATCAGTTTCGGGGTTGATGGGGGATATCCTCCTTTTGACGTGCTGGCGCCTAGCGGCGAGATAACCGGTTTTGATATCGATATCGCCAATGCCCTGTGTGACAATCTGCATGCCAAATGTGTGTTCGTCAAACAGCCATTTGAGAGCATGATTGCAGCCCTCAATGCCCGTAAGTTCGATGCCATTATTGCGTCCCTCAGTATTACTGAAGAGCGTAAAAAAGAAGTCGATTTTACCGATCGCTATTACCGCAGTGCCGCACAGTTAGTCGCGCGTAAGGGCAGCACCTTGTCACCTGATGTGGCCACGTTGAAAGGTAAAACTGTTGGGGTGCAAACCGGCTCTATCCATGAGGCCTTTGCGAAAAAACATTGGGCTGGGCAGGGCATAAAAATTGTTTCTTATGCTAACCAGGATAATGTGTATCTGGACCTGATGTCCGGGCGCATCAATGCTTCACTACAAGACAATATTCAGGCCGCCAGTAGCTTTATTGATACACCTCGCGGGCAGAAATTTGCCTTTGCCGGCCCGGTGATTCAAGACGAAACCATCTCCACAGATGTCGGTATCGCGGTGGGTAAAGATAACCCGGCACTGCGTGATGCGCTAAATGGCGCGATTAAGGCTATCCGCGCAGACGGTACCTATGACGCGATTGTGAAGAAGTATTTCAGTTTCGATATTTACGGGAACTGATTTTTTGCTCCGACCGGGCGGCTTGCTGAAACGTCCGGTTGCCGTTTTTCAGCATGGGGAGGCCGATAATGGTAACAGACTATTTGCCGTTACTGGCACAAGGGGCGGGGTTATCGCTGTGTGTGATGCTGCTTTCATTGGCGGTGGCGCTGATTCTTGGGCTGATTAATGCGGTTATCAAACTGTTTGGCCCGCGCTGGCTACGTTGGATATCAACCGGATACACCACGTTGGTGCGCGGCATCCCTGAGCTGGTCATTATGCTATTGCTGTTTTTTGGCGGCGAAATGTTGGTTAACGGCTTCCTGAGTTTATTGGGGTTGGGGCCCGTTCGCTTTAACACCTTTATTTCCGGAGTGCTGGCGATTGGCATCGTGTTTGGTGCTTATTATACCGAAACCTTCCGTGGTGCTTTTCAAACCGTTGATCGCGGCCAGCTAGAGGCTGCGGTGGCTTACGGTATGCGGCCCGGTCAAGTATTCCGCCGCATTATGTTGCCGCAAATGCTCAGCTTTGCTATTCCCGGTATTAATAATAACTGGTTGGGTTTGATGAAAGCCTCGGCATTAATCTCTATTTTGGGCTTAGAAGATATGGTGTGGCTGGCTGAACAGGCCGGGCGGGCGACCCAAAAACCTTTCTTGTTTTATTTCCTGGTGGCACTGATTTATATGGTGATTACCGCGCTTTCTAGCTGGGGCTTTAGCCTGCTGGCCCGGCGCTATGCACTATCGACCTCAACGGCGAGGGCGCGCTAATGAATCTGCAAACCGTGCTGGAAGCCATCCCTACATTTCTGTATAGCGACGGTTCAGACACCACCGGGCTGGCGATGACCGCCAAACTGTTTTTACTGTCGGTATTCCCCGGCCTGCTATTGGCGCTGTTAATGGCCATCGGGCAAGCATTTGGCCCGCGACCACTCGCCTGGCTCATCCGCAGCGTGACCTACTTCTTTCGCAGCACGCCGCTTTATCTGCAATTAATGCTGATTTACTACGGCCTGTCGCAGTTTGATATTGTGCAGTTGGGCTGGCAGGATGACCAACCATTTTGGTTGCTGTTCCGCGATGCCACCTTCTGCGCCGTGCTGGCCTTGGTGCTCAATACCAGTGCTTATGTTGCCGAACTATTGGCTGGCATGATGGTGACCTTTCCCCGTCAGGAGTGGGTGGCTGGCGAGGCGTTTGGTATGACGCAGTGGCAAATTATCCGTCGCTTGGTATTGCCGGCAACCTTACGCCGTGGTATTCCGGCGCTGAATAACGAAATGGTCTTCCTGCTGCATGCGACCTCTCTCGCCAGCACGGTCACCTTGCTGGATATCACCGGTGTCGCCCGTTCTTTCTATGCCGCCACTTACTCACCCTTTATCCCATTTTTGATGGCTGCAGCCCTGTATTTGCTCTGTACTTTTCTATTGATTTTCTTATTTTCGCGCGCGGAACGGCGCTGGTTGGCCTTTGCCCGCCACGACTGAGGTAGCAGGCCCGCCAAAAATTCAGGATCGCTTAATCGCTTGTAGTTCGGTGATAGTGACAATTTTATCGACACGGAATTTTTTACTGGTCAGCCAGGTATCAGCCAGTAATCGGTAGTGTTCCATGTTGCGACAGCCAATACGCAGCAGAAAATCGAAACTGCCGCCAACGAGCCAACAATCCAGCACTTCGGGGGTTTTACGGACCTCTTGTTCAAAGGCGGCTTGGGAATGACCGTGATCGGCCAGCGCAATTTGTGCCTGGATCACAAATGCGTGCTCCGGCTCCGGTAACTCAATAATCGCGCTGTAGCCACGAATAATACCGGCTCGCTCCAGTAACCGAACACGCTCCAGACAGGGGCGGGCGGTCAGATTGACCTGTTCAGACAGCTTCTGATAAGAGATACGACCATCCTGGCTCAGGATTTCAAGGATTTTTTTGTCAATTCGGTCAAGCCGGGCTTTCTTTTCCACAGATAGGACGTCCAATGAAAATCAATCACCATAAGTTACCTGAACATGCCCTGAGTGGGCAGCGTCAATTAACCAGTTTTCACTTTGGCCAGCCGGGATTGGGCGAGAAAATCTACCTTCAGGCTGGCCTGCATGCCGATGAACTGCCCGGTATGCTGGTATTACATTATCTTAAAAGATTACTGAGTCAGGCGGAACGGCGCGCCGAAATTCAGAGTGAAATAATTATTGTGCCAATCGCTAACCCGGCCGGTATGGCACAAGTGCTGCTAAACAGTGGAATCGGCCGTTTTGATTTAGTCAGCGGGCGTAACTTTAATCGCGACTTCCCTGATTTGGCCAGATTGGTGCAACAGCGCTTGTCTACATTCAGTCAAGAGAGCCATCAGGTACAGCACCAGATTCGCCGCGCAATGGTTGATGCCTTACAAAATTTACCGCTTCGCAGCGAAGTCGATGCTTTGCGTCAACATCTGCTGATGTTGGCTTGTGATGCTGATTTGGTGCTGGATCTGCATTGCGATGACAGTGCCATTTTGCATCTATATGCCGATCCCGCCTGGCGCGAGTCGGTCGATACGCTCGCGCGTTTTTTGCATATTGATACCGTGCTGCTGTCACAAGATAGCGGCGGAGGCTCCTTTGATGAAGCTTGCGGCCTGCCGTGGCACCGGCTGGCGGCGCAGCATCCAGACTTAAGTGCGCTGGCACCGGCTTGTATGGCGGTCACCGTGGAGCTGCGAGGGCAGCAAGATGTCAACCACGCGCTAGCCAGTGCGGATGCCGAACGTATTTACCACTATCTGCAATATCGAGGAGCCATTGCCGGAGACACGCCAAATATCCCACAGCGCGAGGTGGTGATGTTGCCATTTTCCGCCGGAGAAATTGTCACCGCACCTGCCAGTGGCCTGTTGCTGCTGTTGCGCCAACCGGGTGATTGGGTGGGTAAAGATGACGTAGTTGCTGAAATCATTGACCCGATCACCGATACGGTGCAAGCGGTACGAGCGAAAGCCGGGGGCATCATCTATGCCAGTCGGCGCGCACCTTTTGTTACCTTGGGGGCTGAAATCATGAAAATTGCCGGGAAAACATCCTATGCCGGAGGCGGGGGATTGGCGTCCTAGCCAATTGAGTGACCACGAAAGTTTGCTAGCCACTCTGGAGGATGTCCTTATCCTCCTTCGAGGCTATGTGCTACAGGCCTAGACGGTCAAAATCTGCGGCATCATGGCGCTCAGCTAACTGTTCTTCTGGCTCCCCCCAAGTGCGATTTACAATCCGGCCACGTTGGACCGCCGGTCGCTTCGCGAGAGTTTCCGTCCAGCGAATAAGATGGGTATAGGACTGCACATCGAGGAATTCCCCGGCTTCATATTGCAAGCCCAGCACCAAATTGCCATACCAAGGCCAGATGGCGATATCGGCAATTGAATATTCATCACCCGCAATATATTCGTGGGTTTTAAGCTGAGTATTAAGCAAATCAAGCTGTCGCTTGGCTTCCATGGTGAAACGGTCGATAGCGTATTCAATTTTCACTGGGGCATAATGATAGAAATGACCAAAACCACCGCCCAAATAAGGTGCTGCGCCTTGTAACCAAAACAGCCAATTCAGCGCTTCAGTTCGACCTGCGGGTGATTTAGGTAAGAAGTGGCCAAATTTATCCGCTAAATAAAGCAAAATGGCACCGGACTCAAATACCCTGACGGGTGGCGTCGTCGAGTGATCCATTAGGGCAGGGATCTTTGAATTCGGATTAACGGCAACAAAACCACTTGAGAACTGATCACCTTCACCGATACGAATCAAGTGGGCATCATATTCCGCCCCTTTTTCGCCCAATGCCAATAACTCTTCCAGCAGAATAGTAACCTTCTGACCATTCGGCGTACCCATGGAATAGAGTTGCAACGGGTGCTTGCCAATCGGTAACTCAGCTTCATACCGGGCACCCGCCGTTGGGCGATTGATTTTGGACCACACACCGCCGCTGGCATTGTTTTCCGTCCAGACTTTCGGTGGTTGGTATTCGTTATCTTTCATCATGCATGACCTTATTTGAGAATGAATACGAACGTAGCAATACTCAACGTGAGTATGCACCAATCATAAAGAATAACAGGGATAATAGTGGGGTGGAGGAATTATGATCTCGATTAAACGGGCATTATGAGGCTTCATACAGCACCGTTGATGCTTCTGCGACCTGGCGTTTCAGGATGTTGAGAGTCTTAGATAACAGATTTTCCTGTTCTTTAAACCAGCCATCTTTATCAGGCAGTGACGTGGCCAGCCGCCAGGACTCTTCTTTTTCCAACGCATCCAGCTCATGCAACATTGCGTCAATTTGATTGCTGACTTCATTGATTTTTCTGCGTAATCGCTCAAGATCATCGATAATATCGCTCGCCATTAGCGGCTCAAGACCCTGTTTTAAGCTCTCTAGCAGAGTATGAATGGCGGAAACATCACCTCGCTGGCGAGCTTGATTAAGCTGCACCATCAGCTGATGCGCTTTCTCTTTAAATTCATCCGCGACTAAATCTGGATGACACAACCGGCTGGCTTGTCGCCACAGTCGTTTTAATTGCTGGCGCTGGTCCGTAGAGAGCTTCCGCTCATTATCGTGCCGCTGTTCGGCATCATTTTGCTGCTCCTGATAGCTCTCGTACTTCTCTTTTGCTTCTTCACGAGCTTTACGGGTTGACTCGGTATTGCGGGTGTTAAACCCCTTTTCCAGTTGTTGGATTTCCGCCAGCAGTGCAGTGACCAACTCGGTTTGTTGCTGGATCTGATTTCGTATTTCAACGGTTTCATGGGAAAGGGAAGAGAGCCCTAGCCAGCGCTGTTTTAACAAAGTTAGCTCATCGATGGCTTGAGAAATATACTGCTGACAATGGCGATAATCACGCTCTCGACGGCGGGCTTCCGCTTCTGCTTTACGCAAGGTGCTTTCCGCTAACTGTTTGCGCAGATGGAGTATTTGCTTCGTTAAAGGGCCAAGACGCACCAGATAGAGATCATTGAAATCATCCAGTAACTGAATACGTTCATTACGCTTATCGATGAGCTCGCGTAACTGCTCCTCCAGCGCTTTCAACTCAAGTTTACAGGCGGCCAACTCAAGATCCTGCCACTGGGTTACCGACTGTTTATTGACCAACCACGCAGAAATAGCATCCAGTGCTGCGGTGAATTTTCCTTGTTCAATCGCCACGGCAATAAATGTCAGTTCCGGATCCTGAGCTTCACTTTTAAGGTAAGGAAGTTGGAGGCGGATCATTTCGTCATCTTCAAGCTCAATTGCGCTTTTAATGATCTCTAACCGTTTAATGAGTTTTTTCATAAATATCGGATTTGCTAATGGCGTAGGCAGAATACCTACATACTAAACAACGGTTTCCCATTGTTCCAGATGAATGAGGGATGATTTCATCAGGATAACAAGATAGTTATCCAGGCATGAGCGATAAATCACACTCGGCTCAAGGAGAGATTCGAAATATCAGACTGAGGATGTTGCCAAGGTTAATTTCCCCAAGTGTTCCCCAGCCCGACATCCCGACTCTCAGTCGATAATTTTAGACCTTAAATATACGCCATTCTCTGTATGTTCTCAGCTTGCTCCCCGCACTACGCTTTCTGACATGTTCTACTGTGTTACCCGCGTAAGATTGCCTTTGTATCGACCATAAGGATAAATAGTGATGGCATATAACATTAATAATTGTTCCGAACTGTCCCAGATAGCGAAATACTGTGCAACCGCCGCCAGCAATCAGGCTCTGGATAAAATGACCGGCCCTCAGGGTATTCGGGAGCATATTATTAATTTTTTTACTTTTGCTGCAATCCGTAAGGAGAATGCTAAGCCATATCATGAGTTCGCGAAAGCGATGACGGCGGCACTTCATCAGGCCTCCTTCGACACCCACTCCTGCACAATACCAGACAGGCTGGTCGTTAATTTTGCTGGGTATACCGTCATATTCACCCAACCGGAAATACATCATCACGCGGCTGACTTTGTGACTATTGAGATAAGTCAGGCTGCGGAAACAATCAGAGCAGAGGTTGACAGGGATAAGTTCTTGCTTATCAGCACCGCTCTGCAGTTGCGCCAGCTGGGGGGGCTACCTTCCAGCGCTGTTGTTTTAACCAAAGACAATTGCATGAAATTGCGGAAGGCTAACTTCTGCGACGCTGACCTGCGTCTGGTTGATCTGAGAAAAGCTGACCTGAGTGGGGCCAACCTACGCCAAGCCAACCTGAGCGGGGCCAACCTGAGCGGGGTCAGTCTGAATGGGGTCAATCTGGACTGGGTTAACTTGAGTGGGGCCAACCTGAGCGGGGCCAATCTACGCCAAGCCAACCTGAGCGGGCTCAACCTGAGCGGGGCCAACTTGAGCTGGGCCAACCTATGCTGGACTAACCTGAGCGAGGCCAATCTGAGTGAGGCCAACCTGAGCGGGGCAGACTTGGAAGGGGCCAATCTGTACAAAGCCAACCTGAGTGAGGTCAATTTGAGAGTGGTTAACCTAGGAGAGAACAACCTAGAGGTTGCCCGCCGGAGCAGGGTCAACCTGAGCGAAGCCAACCTGAGCGGGGCTAACTTGAGCGGGTTGGCCTTACTCGGGCTCAACCTGAGCGGGACTAACCTGAATGGGGCTAACTTAAGCAGAGCCAAACTGAACTGGACCGACCTGAGCGGGGCAAACTTAAGTGGGATCAATCTGAGTGGGGCCATCCTGAGTGGAGCCAATCTGAGTGGGGCCAACTTAAGTGGGAGCAAACTTGGCGGGGCCATCCTGAGTGGGATCAATCTGAGCGGGGCCAATCTAAGTGGGGTCAACCTAGGCGGGGCCAACCTGAATAAGGTCAAGTTGTGCGGGGCTAACTTAAGCCGAGCCGACTTGAGCTCAGCCAATCTGAGTGAGGCTAATCTGAGCGGGGCGAACCTGAGTGCGGCTAACTTGAACAGGACCATCCTGAACAAAGCCGACCTAAGCTCGGCCAACCTGAGCAAGGTCAACCTGATCGGGAGTTGGCTGAACGAGGCCAACTTGGACAATATCCTACAGAAAGGTGGTTTTATTATGATGCCCCAGGGACGACCGAAATGGGATAATCGCACGCTGGACTTGTACCTTAACCACATAAACAACACAGAAAGCGGTAGCCTGCTGACAATGATGGACAGCCTCGATGAGCAGTACGCCGCCGTTAAATTACACATGGCGCGTGAGCTAATGGCGACCCTACTTGAGGAACAAGTCAAGCTGTCCAACGTAGCCTTGCCCCTGATGGATATCCTGTCTAAACCGCCATACATCGATGATACTGATATCGCCGCCTGGATGAGTACAGTCTGCGAATCATACCTCAACGACAATGGCACGCGGGTCATGCCCCAGAATACAGGGCTGTTTAATTTGTCTGTCGATTTGTTCGCACGTCGGCCAGAACGGATGCTTTCCCTGAACGGTCCGTTTATTCAAATTGTGGCTCAGGGCATGGCTGAAAACAGCCTGCCGGAGATGAAGCAAAAGGCCGCTGATCTTTACGCGACTTATTTACGGGATGAACGAATAAAGGCCTATTCTGATTGGGAGGATTTTGGCAATGGGGAGGGGCAGCCGGACTGGGATGACAAACATGCCGTCAATTACATTCTTATGTCCGCACAACCTGCAACGGTCAGTGCCATGCTACTGTCACCGCACGATCTGGAGAGCATGCTGAGGCCTCAGCCTGAAACTCAGTGGGATAGATTTTATCTCTACAGCAGCCCCGACAATAGTTTAGCCATGAACGAATAGCTTTTTAATTTTCTGGGTGAGCTAGATCAGAAAACAAGAAAAGTGACGACTGAAATGCATCGCTGTAAAATATCTTACAAAATACAAGAAAGTGATAATAAATATATTCTTGATGCGTACTTTCAATTTGCATGCCCAAATGAAGCGTTGATATTTGAAACGGAAATAAATCATGATGTCTTTCTGTATCCAACTATAAATGGATATTATTGAGGTGACATTATGGTTAAAGATAAATTTATTACTCACAGTTTTCCAGATGTCCTATGTTGGATTGAAAAAAATATTCACCGGGGAATTAAATCCACGGATGTAGTTGCCATTACTGGATACTCGCGATCGTATTTTTTACGTGAATTTCAACTCTTCATTGGCGTGAGTCTCTCTCAATACATTCGAGAGAAAAGGCTAATAATTTCAGCCAGTAAGTTAACGTGGACTAATTTAAAAATCCGTGAAATCAGTGACGAAATGGGCTTCCCGAGTCAGAGTACATTTTGTCAGACTTTTAAAACTTACTTCAATATATCTCCAACTGAATATCGTTATAACTCAAAAAATCTATAAAAGTAAAATGCAGAGGGTGGGAACCACAGAATATATCTGAATACTATTCTTATGCCTTGGAATCTGGTTAATAAAATGAAAAGACAATTTAAAGAGAAAACAGTGTTATCGGCCTTTCCTGAAATAAGGGAATGGATATCAAATAAGATAGAAAATGGGAATAGGGTGGTAACATCAGACGTCGTCTCTATATCTGGTTATTCACGTTCTTATTTTTTAAGAGAGTTTGATTATCATCACCAAATATCGGTTTCAAAATATATTAAACGCGAACGACTTTATCATGCACTCAATAAGGTTCTGGAATTAAAAAACAGCAATACGACATTAAAAGAAATTAGTATAACGCTGGGCTTCCCAAGCCAAAGTTCATTCTCAAGAGCATTCAAATCTTACTTTGGCGTCTCACCATCAAAATATGTACTTATCAATGCACTTATGGATTATTGAATTAATGGTTAAGGAGAAAATAAACAATGAGCTCAATTTGCGTTGATTCAGAATTAAAACAAGATCATTGGTATCGAATTTCAGCAGAAATGTTAGGCCAGGCAGGAATTGCAATAAACGGAACAAAACCACAAGATATTAGAGTTAATAATACGAAGTTTTTTCAACGAGTTCTACAAGAGGGCTCTCTGGGGTTAGGTGAAAGTTATATGGATGGTTGGTGGGAGTGTGACCGGCTAGATATTTTTTTCCAGTGTATTTTAACCTCTGAACTTGATACTCAACGCCCTAAACGCTTTAGTGATGTTGCCCGAATTGCCTCCGCTCGTATCTTTAATTATCAAACACGTAAACGTGCCTGGATCGTAGGTAAAGAGCACTATGATTTAGGCAATGACTTATTTAGCCGTATGCTCGATTCTTATATGCAATATTCTTGTGCATATTGGAAAGAGGCCGAAACATTAGAACAGGCACAGCAGGCCAAATTGCGGATGATCTGCGAAAAATTACAGCTAAAATCTGGCATGAAGTTGCTGGATATTGGCTGTGGTTGGGGAGGGTTATCAGCATTTGCGGCTAAAGAGTATGGTGTGTCGGTAAAGGGAGTCACGATTTCAGTTGAACAACAAGTCATGGCACAGGAGCGCTGTAAAGGTTTAGACGTACAAATTCAGTTGCAAGATTACCGTGACCTCAATGAGCGATTTGATCGTATTGTCTCGGTTGGTATGTTCGAGCATGTCGGCCCAAAGAACTATCGTACGTATTTTGAGGTGGTCTCACGCAACCTTAAACCAGACGGCTTATTCTTGTTACATACGATTGGTTCTAACCAAACTGATCTTAATGTCGACCCGTGGATTAATAAATATATTTTCCCTAATGGATGCCTGCCGTCGGTGACACAAATTGCCTCCACCAGTGAAGATTTGTTTGTACTGGAAGATTGGCACAATTTTGGTTGTGACTATGACCGTACTCTGATGGCTTGGTTCGATGCCTTTCAGCAGAACTGGCCGCAGATTAAAGAGAATTACAACGACCGTTTTTATCGTATGTTTACTTATTATCTTAATGCTTGTGCCGGCGCTTTTCGCGCCAGAAATATCCAGCTTTGGCAGGTATTGTTGAGCCCTAAAGGTGTTGATGGTGGTATTCGAGTATATCGTTAATATGAGAGGAATCGAGAGTGGTATTCAGCTTGCATAAATGATGCGTTTTAGATGCGGCTACGTGAATTCTGGCGTACTAAGTTACTGCCAAAAATACAGAATTCACGTAGCACACGCAAAGTTGGATTCACGGATCGAAGAGGACGTTGAAATAAAACGCTGAAGTCTGACCGGTGATAATCCCATGGTGAGATGGAAACAGAGATAAATGGGGGAGGTCATGGATATCTTGCAGGCTGATGGGCGGATACTGTGTAGTGACTAGAGCAAGACTATCTCAATATCAATATTCAATTTAACATAATATACATTATGCGCACCAAGGTAAGGATAAGCGGGATCTGGCGTTTTGGGCTTTGCTCTGGGCATTCATTGATTTGAGTTTTGCTGCCTAACTAACCCTAAAAAATCCTTGCTGACCCTAACTCTATCCAGCTAATAACCCTCTCATTGGCGTGTAACCAGGCCAAATACATAAGGCTGACTGGATAAAACCGATTATAGGAACAATACTTAGTACGGTTCCATATGGTTCTTAGTATCTTTACGAGAGGAATATTATGAAATTCTTGAAAACAATAACAATGTTAGCTGTTCTCGGTGCATTCTCTTCCGGTGCAATATCCGCTGAGCTGTTAACTAAAGAAGATCTCAACAAAAATCCTGGTCAGTATGAGAAAGTCGGTAATATTGTTACTTCCAATGAAATGGCACCAATGGATGCTCGAGAAGAACTGTCAAAAAAAGCAGATGAACTGGGTGGCGATTATTATGTCGTTACGTCAGCAAATACTGATAATAAGATTCATGCCACTGCTGATGTGTATAAGAAAAAGTAGCCACTTTTTAGTGGATCTTATTGAATAACCTCGCTACAGGCCCCCGCGGTATCCTCATCGGGGGCCTGAAAGTATTTCGTGATTGTTCTGATTATTTGTGACAGCGTCACTCAATTAACCCCCTTTTTTATCTTATCCGAATCCGGTATGCTCAAAATATGTTATAGGATTACCTGGATTTGAAACGTGATTTCAGTGTTCGCTCTATTCTATTTATCTCCATTTAAATCAATTGATTACCATGATATTCAGAGGCCTATATTATGAGCCAGTCTGCACTGCGCAGTTCTGCTCTGCCCTTATTGGTCGCTGGTGCGTTCTTTATGGAAAACCTCGACGGGACAGTGATTGTCACCGCCATGCCGCAAATGGCGGCTGCCTTTGCGGTGCATCCCATCGATATGAATATCGGTATTTCTGCTTATATTCTGACCTTGACGGTATTTATTCCCGCCAGTGGCTGGATTGCCAATCGATTCGGCGCACGTAATATCTTTGCCGCAGCAATGGTTATTTTTACATTAGCTTCAGTGCTTTGTGCTGTAAGTACCAATCTGATTGAGTTTACCGCCGCCCGTATATTGCAAGGCTTTGGTGGCGCGATGATGGTGCCCGTTGGTCGATTGATTGTGTTACGTAATACCGCCAAAGCTGACCTGATTAAAGCGATCGCGACGATTACCTGGCCGGGGTTAGTTGCCCCTATTCTTGGGCCACCTGTCGGCGGTTTTATTACGACCTATGCTTCCTGGCATTGGATTTTTATTTTAAATGTTCCATTAGGTATCATTGGGTTATGGCTGGCCTGGCGGCTTATTCCGCAAGAATCGCCACAGAAAGAGACCCCCTTCGACGGATTGGGCTTTTTATTAACGGGTACCGCTTGTTTCGGCCTAATGTTTGGTTTAGAACTCTTTAATCACCAAAGTTTCTCACGTTTAGTTCCCCTCTCTTGCATTGCTGGCAGCCTGATCTTAGGTGGGCTGGCCGTCTATCATGCCAAACGTCAGGCTTTCCCCTTGATTGATTTGTGGGCATTACGTATAAAAAGTTACAGCGTCACTGTTTGGGGCGGAGGTTTATTCCGCATGGCGATTGGTGCAGTGCCATTCTTGCTGCCATTACTGTTCCAGATTGGTTTTGGCTTGAGTGCCTTTAGTGCCGGTTTGCTGGTGTTGGCTGTGTTTGCCGGTAATCTGGTAATGAAGCCTTTCACTTCAGCGATCCTCTACCGTTTTCGCTTCCGTCCGACACTGCTGGTCAATGGCTTGCTGAATGCCGCCACTATTTTTGCTTGTGCATTAATCACAACAGAAACGCCTAATTCACTGATTATATTGTTGCTTTTTATCAGTGGATTAACCCGGTCGATGCAGTTTACCGCACTTAATACCTTGGCTTTCTCTGAAGTCCCGGCAGCAAAAATGGCGGGCGCTAACACTCTGTCGAATATGGCTCAACAACTGGCAATTGGCTTAGGGATTGCCATTGGGGCATTAGCGCTGCGCATTGCCGAGTGGTTCCATCCCTATCGCGCGGGAATGATCCCACTGGAAAATTTCCAGATAGCATTTGTGGTTATTGGTGTGGTCGCATTACTATCGGTAGTAGACACATTGGCGCTTAGCCGGGATGCCGGCGATGAAGTGCGTAAGAAGCCAGTCAGACGTGGAAAGGCAAAATAGTGATGTCGGCATGGCTTCCCTCCAGACTCAAGAGTATGTTAATCATATCAATTATATTATCGGCAACGAAAAATAAGGAATGCATATGATCGTTTTCGTCACTGGCGCAACCTCAGGTTTTGGTGAGGCTATTGCCCGCAAATTTATCAGCCACGGTCATCAGGTTATCGCCACAGGTCGTCGTCAGGAACGGCTGGCAGAGTTAAAAGCTGAGTTGGGTGAACAACTGCATATCGTGCGCTTAGATGTGCGAAATCGTGCGGCTATTCAGCAAGTTATCGATGAACTCCCCGCTGAGCTGAAAAATATCGACGTGCTGGTGAATAATGCCGGTTTGGCATTAGGATTGGAACCGGCTCACAAGGCCAATGTGGAAGACTGGGATACCATGATTGACACCAATACTAAGGGTTTGGTGAATATGACTCGGGCTTTATTACCCGAAATGGTGGCACGTAATGTGGGTCATATTATCAATATTGGTTCTACCGCGGCTAACTGGCCTTACGCCGGTGGCAATGTGTACGGTGCCACCAAAGCCTTTGTTAAACAATTCAGCTTAGGCCTGCGTGCTGACCTGCATGGCACCCATATTCGCGTGACTGACATTGAACCAGGTATGGTCGGTGGGACTGAATTCTCTGCCGTGCGCTTTAAAGGCGATGGTGAGCGTGTGAATAAAACCTATGATGGCGCCAACCCGCTGACACCTGAAGATGTCGCCGAAGCCGTTTATTGGGTCGCCACTCTACCTGCTCGCGTTAATATTAACTCACTGGAAATGATGCCAGTCAGCCAATCCTTTGCTGGATTAAGTATTCACCGCGAAGGTTAATCCAACGCATAAAGTCACTGGGGCATAGCTCATTTATCTTCATGGGCTGTGCTACCAGCTTACCCGAACGCCTACTGTACCGCCGATGGCATAATTATCATTAACATTGCGGGTTGCAGTGATTAGATTCACATTGCCATAGACTCCATAGCGCCCGTTCTGCCATTCATAAGTTCCCCCGGCACCGACCCCCACCGATTGCCGTTCATCTCGGGTAGTAAAATCAATGCCGGATACTCTAGTTTTAGTGCCATTCAGGAACTCATTATAAACATCAAGATTACTGTAGAGGTGTGAGCGGCTGGTTGTGCCATTTTCTGCAATCCACACATTCTCTTTGTCCAGAGATACTCCCGCCCTTCCTCGCAAGCTATCTCCATCCTGAAGTGAAACTTCGCTACCATATGGATCGCGGAACGTATCAAAATCTACCCGCGAATAGGTCAGTTGCAGTTGGGGTGTCAATGAGAAACCATTGCCTAGTTGATAATGTTTACCCGTTTCAACCGAGGAAGCATACCCCCTGCCCGAATTGCCATTAGCAACTGGGTGCCCTTCTGTTGTGGAGTTCAAGTCACTGTCAAACCACATGGTTTGTAATTGGCCGTCGATATACACGCCATCAGCACTGTACCAAGTGAGCGTTGTACCTACGCCATAACCATTGGTATCAATATTGCCGTAACCAAAGTAAGAGCTAATATCGGCTTTTGCTTTACCGTAGGAGAAATTCACCCCGCCGGTTAGCAATGAGCCGTCTTGGCCTTGATGCAATGGCACATCAATACCGGTTTGTAATTTCCACACAGCGATATCGCGATTTGAGCTGCTGGTAGAGTTGGCAGGATCGACTACTTGATGGCTGCCTTCGATACGCCCCCATGCCCATTGATTATCATTCGAATTGTTTGAGTCGAGTTCAGTTTGTGTCTGAGACCAGTAACGATTACCGACACGCTGTTGCAAGGTCGGCAATGTGTTCAGTGCGGCTAACACCTGCGGATACTGTTCATATAATGGCACGCCAGGCTGGTAGCGCGGGCTACCAGGTTTAACATCTGGCCCAAAGTCTGGCCCAGGACCCGGCTCGGTTGATAGTAGTTCAGATGAAAGAGACCAATTGCGCCCAGCAACCGCCGCATTTCCGCTAGCCTGTAAGGTGTAAGCATAGGCCCCGGCAATGACGGCCTGCTGACCGGCCCCTGTTATATAATCGCCAGCTAGCAAGAAAGTCCCATCAGGCGCCAAGCCGCCGACATCAATAATATTAATACCGTTAATTGTGGTATCACCAAGGCCGCCTAAATTGCTCACCCGAACGGTAGTCGTACCGCTCGCATTACCTGATATCAGTAATTTATCGGTGGCAGAGCTGTCATTGCCAAGCACCGATTCAATTTGCAGTGCACCATTATTCCCCACATAGTTGCCATCGACCGTCAGGGCTCCGATGGAATTCCCGGGAGAAATAATACCTGCGTTAGTCGTGTTACCGACGATGCCATTACCTTCCAGCTGGCCGCCAGCGAGGATCATCGCCGTGGAGCTAGAGAGATTGCCGTTAATCTGTAGAATACCCTGATCATTGGCCTGCAATGTACCCGTAAAATCGCCTTGGTTGCTGTTGAATATGGTCCGGCCTGCAACGGCGTCAATCAGCCCGGAACCCACTAAACCTGTTGCGGAACCTGTCGCATTGTTAGCTCCACCATTCAGAGTGGCATCAAACACATAATTAGATGAGGTGTGATTGAGGATGATGCGCCCATCGCCAGCGCCAAACAGGATACTTGATGTAGTAAGGGTACCAACCTCCGCTGGTGCTGTACCAAGCAACCCACCGATCGTCAGTGTGCCGCTGCTACCCGCGTTATTGGCAATCGTGACATTGGATGCAGAAACATAGCCCTGATTGGCTATTTCTATTGAAGCATTACCAGCAGTACCGACAGACAGCGCACCAGTGTTATTCCATTGTGATCCGGTACCGCTAACTGCCACGGTGCCACTGCTGCCAGCCAGCTCGCCCACCGAACCAGAGGTACTCGATACAACACCGCTATCGGTGATATTTAACATACCACTGCCAGCAGTGCCGACAGACAGCGCGCCTAGATTGTGCCATAACGACCCTAATCCGTTTACAGTCACCGTGCCAACACTACCCGCTCGCAGGCCAATCATGCCTGATGCACTCTCTACAAGGCCACTGTTGGTGATCTCCAGTGTACCGTTACCACCAGAACCCACGCTAAGATAGTCTGAATTTAGCCATGTAGAACCCACGCCACTGACCGTGACCTTGCCTATACCGGTGGTAAGGTTGGACGCTATATTGGCATTGGTATTTGATACCAGGCCCCCGTTGATGATGTCCATAGAAGCAGTGCCGCCTGCCCCCATCCCAAAGATGTCAGCAATAATCCATTGTGAGCCAGCACCACTCACTGTTGTTGCACCTATACTGCCGACTTGGTTGCCAATGATGCCCTGAAAACTTGATGCAGAGCCCCCGTCAAAGATATCCAGTGTGCCTGTACCCACATAACCGACATACAAGACATCAGAAGTATTCCACTGTGCTCCCGTACCACTAATAGTCACAACACCAATACTGTTTAGTGCCGCAATACTGCCTTTGACACTTGACACAATGCCACCACTGGTAATGTGTAATGTACCGTCAGTAGAAACGCCCACAAATAAATCCTGGCCAACATTCCAAGGTGAGGCTTGCGTCCCCGGTACGGTAAAGGTCTGCCCGTTTTGAATATAAAACACAGCAAATGCATTAAGTGGGCAAGTCAGCATAGCGAGAATCGAAATACAGGATAAAGCACAACAAAAACGTTTCGAGCTACCCATACCGATACACCTATATTAATGATCGCAAATGAAAATAATGCTGTCGGGTGATGAGTCATAGATTGAAATCATGGGTATGAGCCACTGGAAGATGTTATGTATTTTTTATATTGACTTATGAGCTGTAAACTGCCCAAAAAATGCACAAATCATCTATAAGTTATATAGTCTATATTCAGAAAAACTTCACCAGTCATGGTTTCAATAAGCGAAATAATGTCACTATCTTTACTTAGCATCCGATAGCTGAGGCTGGCATGGCACATGCGTACCGTCGCCAATATATTTAATATCAATTAGATTGCTGTGCACATAGGAAAAAATGTAATGTTCTGTAGGGAATTTCCTGAAAGATTGAGGATTACACTGGCTCGCCCTTAATTTACCCGCCAACCGGCGACGATAATTAGCATACCGGCCAAAGCGACCCCGGCCCCCACCCAATCAAATGCAGAAAGTTTTACGCCATCGACCACCCGTAGCCAAATCAATGCTGTCACCACATAAACTCCACCGTATGCGGCATAAACTCGCCCACTGGCCGCAGGATGCAGTGTCAGTAACCAAACAAACAGAGCCAAACTGGCTGCCGCTGGGAGCAATAACCAAATGCTTCCCCCTTTACGTAACCATAAATAAGGCAAGAAACAGCCAATAATCTCCGCTAATGCGGTGACAAAAAACAGTAACGATGTCTTTAACACGTGCAGGTCTCTTGGTTTTTACTGGCCTGAAGGCCGTGGCAAAGAATATCCGGTTACTCTACCTATTCTAAACAAGACTGTCGCTAGCTAGTGTATAGGCTATGAGCAATGATATAATTTTTGTATCCGCTGATAGCGTGCCATTAATTACATGATGATTTTAGATCACCGACTGATAAAGGACTTAAGACGATGAAGATAAATAGCTTGCCACGCCTGATCCGCGCATTTCTACCGGTCGCCGTGCTGGCCTTGCCGCTGACCTGGCAAACCCCAGCGTTAGCGCAGTCGGCAACCTGCACTCAGGGCAGCACCTGTGTTTCTGTCGGTGGGAACAATGACCCAATGTCCAAAGAGCAAGCCCGTCAAAGCCAGCAACAATGGGATGATACCCATCGTCTGCGCAATAAGGTGAATAACCGGGTAGAAAAGAATTTTGATAAATATGATCGTGCTGAAGATGCTAAAGATAACTGCGATCGTAGCGAAAATCTGAACGCTTATTGGGAACCTAACACCGAACGCTGTCTGGACCGTTTGTCCGGTCGCCAGATTAATCCGTAATGGGTCGCGATGTCTCAGATTGACTTGAGGTTACGGGAGTCTGGGCTATCCTTTAGGTACCATTTAAGAATCAATACGTTAGGCAAGCTATTCATCCACATAAGGATTTTATGATGAAAAAAACGCTTATTATCAGCACATTGCTACTTTCTCTGGCCCCACTGGCTGCTTTGGCATCTTGCGAAGCTGTCAAGGCCGATATTGCACAAAAAATCATCAATAATGGTGTCCCGGAAACCGGTTTTAAACTGGATATCGTCCCTAATGATCAAGTTCAGCAAGCGGGCGGACAGGTTGTTGGTCATTGTGAAAATGATACTCAGAAAATAGTGTATACCCGTATCACTGACGGCGAGTAATGTCTCAATGCTGTTGCAGGGCGTACCTTTGGGTGCGCCCTTTTGTTTTATAAATCATATTCGAGCTAACTAATATGCCAGCCGGCTGCTTTATATGAAACGACCTGCCCATCTTTATTATTACCGCGCCATGCTGCGCCGACTTCTGATCGCTATCATGCTGGGCATGATGTCGGCATTGATTGTGTGGTTGTTCCATCAGGCAATGTTAGGGTTGGAGTGGCTATTATTCGCCCGCACAGATGGCAGTCTGGTGGCAGCGGCTTCTTCTATTACCGGCTGGCGACGAGCATTAACCCCAGCACTGGGGGGCTTGGCTGCCGGTTCGCTATTGTGGGCATATCAGCGTTACCAACATCGGAAACCCAGTGCGCCAACTGATTATATGGAAGCCATTGAAATTGGTGATGGTCGGCTAGATATTTCCGCCAGTTTGGTCAAGTCGCTGGCCTCTTTACTGGTGGTTTCCAGTGGCAGTGCCATTGGCCGTGAAGGCGCGATGGTTCTCTTGGCCGCTTTATTTGCCTCCGTCTTTGCGCAACGTTATGCCAAGCCAAAAGAGTGGAAACTTTGGGTGGCCTGTGGTGCCGCGGCCGGTATGGCCAGTGCTTATCATGCACCGCTGGCGGGCAGTCTGTTTATTGCCGAGATTCTGTTTGGCACATTAATGTTAGCTTCTCTTGGGCCGGTGGTGATTGCCGCGGTTAGTGCATTGCTGACCACTAATTTGTTACACGGCGGTCAGGAAACCCTGTATCAAGTGCAGGCGCTACCTTCACCCTGGCCGATACAGTATCTGTTGATGGCATTACTAGGATTACTCGCCGGTTTTTGTGGGCCACTGTTCCTCAGAGGTATGGCGGCCAGTGGGCATGCATTCCGCTCGTTGAACTTATCGCCGCCGCTGCAATTGGCGCTTGGCGGGATCATTGTTGGACTATTATCGTTGATTTTCCCTGAGGTCTGGGGGAATGGCTACAGTGTGGTGCAATCATTTTTGACCGCGCCACCTGGGGTGCTATTAATTGGCGGCATACTCATCTGCAAATTAATGGCAGTATTGGCGAGTAGCGGTTCAGGCGCACCGGGCGGGGTATTTACCCCGACACTGTTTGTCGGGGCAGCATTGGGCCTGTTATGCGGGCAGATGTTTGCATGGTGGCCCATGTTTGGGGATAACATTGCGGTGCTTATGGCATTGACCGGTATGGCCACATTACTGGCAGCAACCACTCACGCGCCAATTATGGCCGCGCTAATGGTCTGCGAAATGACCGGGGAATACACCCTACTCCCTGGGTTACTCCTCTCTTGTGTTATGGCAACCACAATAGCCCGTTGGTTACGCCCTAACTCTGTATATCATTCGCGCTAAAATAGATTGAAAATAGTTAAAATGACAGAAATTATTAATTTAGCTAAGAGTTATCCTCTGCAATATTTATATTATCGACTCATAGTCGTTAGATCTAAATATTTTTCCAGAGGCTTCTGTTCTGGATGAGGTAGATAAGGTAATTGACCTAACTGCGGAGCCGGTAAACGTTCGCGTAACATTGCGATGGTTTCAGCATAATGTGCCAGCCCTGGATTAATACGATTCGCGACCCAGCCCAATAAAGGTAATCCATCATTGATAATTGCTTGTGCCGTTAATAAGGCATGATTAATACAGCCTACTTTAATTCCGACCACTAAAATAACCGGCAATTGTTCTTGCACTACCCAGTCAGAATAAAAACGTTGGTCATTCATCATGACTTTCCAACCACCACATCCTTCGACTACTACCGTATCTGCTTTCGCCGATAATTGCTGCAACCCTTCAGTCATCTTGTTGTAGTTAATCAGAGTGTCTGTGCAAGCATGGATAACATCACCGACCAACGGATATGGGTTAACTTCATGATAATCAACTTCAATTGATGATGAAGCTTGTAAAATCAGAGCATCCTGATTACGAAATCCATCAGGAGTTTCTTTGCTCTCGATCGCGACTGGCTTATAACCTACCGCTGTTCTGCCATTTTGGCTTAAGGCCTGAAGTAAGGCCCGTGACACAACGGTTTTACCAACAGCAGTGTCGGTTCCCGTCACAAATATACGCGTTAACATAGCAATACTCCGCAATCTGGCCACTTCGACTCACGTTTTTCCGCATAACATTAGCGAAATTGGCAACATGGTTAAAAGTCTAGGCGATGCTAGAGATGGACAGCTTGCGTTAGCGCAATGTTTTGCCGAACTGAGAGAGGTTTTTAACGGATAGCGCCAAATAATAGGAGGAATACTCTGAGCATACCCACTAATAATTAACTCTTAATTATTAGTGAATACTTTATCCTTGCAGTAATTTAACCAGTAACGAGCCGTTATATAACGCTTCTTTTACTAATGCTGCACCGGGCATTGTTCCCTGATTAAAAAATGCCGTGGGTTCAACCAGAATATCCTCGCTATAAGCAGGCAACGCTTGTTGCCGAATACAGGATGCTATCGCCGGATGTAGAATAGCAGCCGCTTTATTTAGCGGTGATCCCACCAGGATTTTTTCCGGATTAAATAAATTAACCATAATGGCAATAATTCGCCCCACACTGTGGCCGACACCCAAAATAATATCTTTCGCTAATTGGTCACCCGCCAAGGCGGCATCACAAAGCGACTCAACACTTAATGGCGAACCGTGTAATAACGAACTCATTGAACCATTTAAACGTTGTTGGGCCAGCTCCAACATGTTTTCAATACTGGCCACCGTCTCAAGGCAGCCATGATTACCGCAGTAACAGCGCTTGCCATAAGGATCGACTTGGGTATGACCAATTTCTATCACACTGCGGCTACCCGCATGTAATACCCGGCCTGCGGTAATCACTCCGGCACCCACATTATGGTCAATCACCACCTGAATGACATTTTGACAACCTCGTGAGGCACCATACAGTGCTTCTGCCATGGTCCAGGCACAAATATCATGTTGCAGATAGACCGGCAGTCCGGTTCGCTGCTCCAACGCCGGCCCCAGCAGCATTTCATCCACATCATAGAATGGCATTTTATGCACAATGCCTGCCGGAGCATCAATAATGCCCGGCATGGTGATAGCAATGGCCGTTAGCCTTTCAAGCTTTTCCTGATGGCGGATAAAGAATTGATCAACTTCGTTGAGAATGCGATTAAGCAGTGGTTCTGGGTGGCTATCCGGTAGTGGAATTTGATCTTCGACCACCAATTTACTGCTGAGATCACGCAGTGCGAGTGTGATAGAGCCTCGGCTGATACGCCCAGAGACATAATGCCAGGCTTCGGTGTCGAGAACTAAGCCAATTGCTGGCCGCCCACGGCTACCAACATCTTGATATTCAGTCTCTTTTACCAGATGAGCTTCAACCAATTCACGTACAATTTTTGTGATGCTGGCGGGGGCCAGTTGCGCCCTCTTAGACAGTTCAATGCGGGATATCGGGCCGAACAAATCAATCAGCCGATAAACGGCCCCTGCATTGGTCTGCTTGATTTGATCAATATGCCCAGGCTGTCCATCCGTTATCACTAAACCGGCTCCTTCTCTGCCACCGAGTATTTTTCGCGCTTCTAAATAAAGATTATCGGCTATGTTGGGGCTTTTAGCATATGGCGTCAACTATTTGATTAGTTATGTGATTTACTGCACATAATCACCGATTTTATTGCACCAGGTGGTTACTATTCATACGAAGCAAGGCTGGGGAGATCGGCAACCATCAAGCGAATCAATGCTTCTGCTGGGGCGGTCACTGGCCGATGTTTATGATTGACCAGCCAGACCTCTGTGGTGGCACTGGCTTCAGCCAAGGGTAAATATTTCACCCCATCCACTTTTACCCGAGTAAACGACGCCGGTAAAATAGACACGCCTAAGCCGGAAGAGACCAAGCCGACAATCGTCATCGCCTCGCCAACTTCTTGCGTGATATAGGGCGTGATACCAGCGCGGGCGAGCAGCGTGAGAATTTCATCGTACAGGGCGGTGCCCACTTCGCGAGCAAAGAAAACAAAGGGTTGCTCGGCCAGTGAACTGTATTTGATGCTCGGTAGCGCCGCTAATGGGTGCTCTTCATGCACCACAGCCACCAATGGCTCCCGTAGCAACAGGCGGTATTGCAAGGCATCCGGCAAACGAGTATTGCGCATCACCCCCAGATCAAGCCGCCCATCGAGTAATGGTTCGATTTGCTGCTTGGTATTAACCTCCTGCATTTTAATATGCACTTGCGGATGTAATTGACGAAAAGCCCGCAAATTTTTCGACACTGCACTAATAAAAGGGGCTGATGAGGTGAAGCCGATAGTGAGTTCGCCAGATTCACCGCGATGCAGGCGTGCCGCCTTCTCTGATGCCGAGTTTACCTGCGCTAAAATTTGGTAAGACTCTTTTAAAAACAGTGTGCCAGCTTGGGTCAGGCTGACATTACGGTTATTGCGAGCCAATAGCCGGGCCCCGATTTGCTGTTCCAAGATTTGAATCTGCTGGCTCAATGGTGGTTGAGAAATCCGCAAACGCTCCGCCGCCCGTCCGAAATGTAGCTCTTCCGCGACCGCAATAAAATAACGTAAGTGCCTGAGTTCTATGCTCATCTAACCCCATTGAGACTTTAAACATCTTATTGTGAATAATTAATATATTAGACAAAAAACTCTACTATTTCTATGATCTTGCTATTGCAGCAGATTGTTTTGATTTTTTTGATTGAAGGAAATACCGTGACCCGCTTTTTTCGCCCTACAGATACTGTAGCGCCGACTCCCGCAGCAAATGATGATGCCCGCGCGTTAGTGGCAGAATCGAAAGTGACTCGTTTAGCTAAACGCCCCTATATTCAACGCGGTACGCCAGAATTCATCCGCGTCACACTGGCCTTTTTTTCCGCCGGGCTTGCAACCTTTGCCCTCCTTTATTGTGTCCAACCTATTTTGCCACTGCTGTCGCAGGATTTTAATATTTCCCCTGCGGGGAGCAGTTTGTCGCTCTCGGCAGCGACTGGCATGCTGGCGTTTGGGCTAATGTTTACCGGCCCTCTTTCCGATGCTGTTGGGCGAAAGTCGGTTATGGTTGTCGCACTGATGCTAGCCGCAATTTGCACCATAATTTGTGCCTTTATGACCAGTTGGCATGGGATTTTACTGATGCGGGCGCTGATTGGTTTGTCCCTCAGTGGAGTGGCCGCCGTGGCGATGACTTACCTCAGTGAAGAGATCCATCCAAGCTTTGTTGCACTCTCCATGGGGCTGTATATCAGTGGTAATTCCATTGGTGGCATGAGTGGCCGTTTGGTTACTGGGGTACTGAGTGATTTCTTTTCATGGCGAATTGCACTGGCCGTCATTGGTGTATTTGCTTTAGCGGCAGCTTGCATGTTCTGGCGTATTCTTCCGGTATCGAAACATTTCCGCCCTACTTCATTACGGCCTCGGACACTGGCCATTAATTTTAAACTGCATTGGCGCGATTCAGGTTTGCCACTGTTGTTTGCCGAAGGTTTTTTGATTATGGGGAGCTTCGTAACCTTATTTAATTACATTGGCTATCGCCTACTGACACAGCCTTATTATCTCAGCCAGGCAGTGGTCGGTTTATTATCGATTGTTTATTTAACCGGGTCTTATAGCTCACCCAAAGCAGGCTCTCTGACCAGTCGCTATGGCCGGGGGCCGATATTAATGGCATCAATAGGCATGATGTTGGTGGGGGTCATAATGACGGGCTTCTCACCGATAATAACGATCTTTATTGGCATGATGGTGTTTACGGCCGGTTTTTTTGCCGCGCATTCTGTTGCCAGCAGTTGGATTGGCCGCCGTGCACGCCGTGCAAAAGCACAAGCTTCGTCGCTGTATTTATTTTGTTATTATGCCGGTTCGAGTGTGGCGGGAACATTAGGCGGTATTTTCTGGCTTAATTTCGGCTGGACTGGCGTCGTGGTATTTATCGCCATCCTATTGCTGCTCGCCTTGTATGTCGGGCAACGGTTACGCCAACTTCCCGAAGCGGCAAGAATTTAATCTCTTTAATCCGCTATCTGACGTCGAACTACAGTTTGACGTCCCCGCATTTATGTACATATTATTAAAGTGAAACTTAATACCACGAGTGACTACGTAACGTATTTAGGGATTTTTTGCGATAAATGTTTTTTTAATTTATTTGATGTTAGGAGAACGTATGACAGCTCACTTTTTGACGCTTTGGGATATTCTGGCAACTACTTTTTCAATTTTCTTCTTTATAGCGTACTTACTGATCCTGTTTCAGGTCATTTCTGATCTTTTCAGGGACCACGAATTAAGCGGTGTTTATAAAGCGATATGGATTCTGTTTTTACTCTTTATTCCATTACTCACCTCTTTGGTATACCTCATTACTCGAGGCAAAGGCATGGCGCAGCGCTATCGCGCATCAGTGCAGAAGTCTGTTGCTGATACGAATGACTATATTCGTCATGTCGCGGGCAAATCACCCGCTGAACAGATTGCTGATGCTAAGAAATTATTGGATGAAGGCACCATCACTGAAAGCGAGTACCAGCAGTTAAAAGCTAAAGCTTTGGCCTGATTTATCACGCTATCCAGTAGATTTAACCGGCTGTGAAAGGCTAAATGTCAGCATCCCTGTCATTTAGCCTTTGTTGTTATTTCACCCTCTAAATAAAAAGCAAATTTCTGCTTTACCACTATCCCCCCTATAATGCTCCTTTCACTACTCATCTATCCATCTATCTAATTGCGAGATTCAGGAATGAAACATTCACCGTTGCGGCGTTCGCTATTATTAGCGGGAATTACCCTCCCTTTAGTCAATTTCTCCTTACCCGCGTGGGCGGTACCCACATCTGATTTATTAGGTAATCAATTGGCTGAACTAGAGCGGAACTCAAATGGCCGCTTAGGGGTCACGATGATTAACACCGCCAATGGCAGGAAAATTCAGTATCGCGGAACTCAGCGTTTCCCCTTCTGTAGCACATTTAAATTTATGTTGGCCGCCGCAGTACTGGGCAAAAGCCAAACTCAGCCGGGGTTGCTCGATAAGCATATAAAATATCATGAGAGCGATTTATTGTCCTATGCGCCCATAACACGCAAAAATTTGGCTCATGGTATGACGGTCTCGCAGTTATGTGCGGCCACCATGCAATACAGTGATAACACCGCCGCAAACTTGTTAATCAAAGAGTTAGGCGGTGTAGCGTCAGTTAATGCGTTTGCCCGCAGCATTGGCGACCAGGTATTCAGATTGGACCGCCTGGAGCCGGATTTAAACACCGCCCTACCAAATGACCCGCGTGACACCACAACCCCTGCGGCCATGGCGGACAGTATGAACAAATTGGTATTGGGTGATGCGCTCCCTGTCGCGCAGCGAGAACAACTCACCCTATGGCTTAAAGGAAATACCACTGGAGCAAACACTATTCAGGCGGGTGCTCCGGCGGACTGGATTGTGGGGGATAAAACCGGCAGTGGCGATTATGGCACGACCAATGATATTGCCGTGCTCTGGCCAACTCAGGGAGCACCTATAGTGTTAGTTATTTATTTTACCCAACGAGAAAAAGACGCTAAACCGCGTCGTGATGTACTGGCTGCGGCAACGAAAATAGTGCTGTCGCATCTATCCCCCGCACAGTGACGATAATGGCAAGCCGGCGCCCAATTGAGCAGTGATGAGCGCCTTTAAATGACAACGCCGGGCTTTCAGATGTTTCTTTTTACTGATATAAATACTGTATGTTGTAACTAAAATGAGTTTTATTAGAAAAGACAATGAATAAGTATGATTTGATAGACCGACTAAATAACCGGTTCTCTTCTCTGGAGACAGAATTACAGCACCTCCACCAGCAACTGGGAGAGTTACCCTTACTTGCCGCGCGGGTCTTCTCCCTACCGGAAATAGAGAAAGGCACTGAACATCAACCTATTGAACGTATCACGGTGGATACGACGATCGGAAATAAAGCTAGGGACTTGGCTTTGCAACATTATCAACGGCTGTTTATTCATCACCAAGGGCAACATGTCAGTAGCAAGGCGGCACTGCGTCTGCCCGGCGTGCTCTGTTTCTCCGTAACAAATAACCAATTAAGTGCATGCCAGCAGACTATCCAGCAAATTAATCAACTCAAGACTGAACTAGAACACCTGATTACCGTGGAGTCGGGCTTACCCAGTGAACAACGTTTCGAGTTTGTGCATACCCATTTGCATGGCTTGATTACATTAAATACCTATCGCACCATTACTCCGCTCATTAACCCCAGTTCGGTGCGTTTTGGTTGGGCGAATAAAAATATTATTAAAAATGTCACTCGCGAAGAAGTACTGGCGCAGCTCAATAAAAGTCTCAATGCTGGACGTGCAGTTCCTCCTTTCAGTCGCGAACAATGGATGGAATTAATCAGTCTGGAAATTAATGATGTGCAGCGCCTGCCCGAGAATACGCGCTTGAAAATAAAGCGACCGGTAAAAGTACAACCCATTGCACGAGTTTGGTATCAAGAGCAACAAAAGCAAGTTCAGCACCCCTGCCCTATGCCATTGATTGCATTCTGTCAGGTTGAGTCGGAACTGGAGTTACCTAAGTTAGGCGAGTTAACGGACTATGATGCCAACCATATTAAACACAAATATAAACCCAACGCTAAACCATTACGGCTATTAGTTCCGCGGCTTCATTTGTATATTGAGACAGATAAATAATTGTTAATGGCACAATAATAACGCATTGAAATAATGCGTTTTCTGCTCAATGACATCATGCTTATTTCACTCCATGTAATGGACTGACAATATCAATTCCTCGAGAAAGTTTTTCCTTATTGCCCTGATAATCCTCAAGAAGGATGCCGATAAATAGGCTATCCAGCAAGTTAAGCTGAACAATTCTTGCCACAGCATTTTGTCCCAGTAGCGGCCCACTCATCGCCGGACTGAAAATAGATAAATCTGAACACTGCGAAAGTGGGGAGCCATCGTCGTTGGTGATACAGATAATTTTCGCTTTACGTGAACGAGCTGTGTTTACTGCCTCGAGTATTTCCCTGGTGTCACCAGTCTGAGAAATAGCAATCACTACATCATTTTCATCAAGTTGACTTGCTACCATCAGCATCAGATGAAAATCACTGTATGTATGACAAATAATGCCGATACGTAGAAGCTTATGTTCAAAATCCATACTGACTGACGCTGAGCCGCCGACACCAAAAATGATCACTCTTCGGGCCTTAAATATAAACCTGGCAGCCTCTCCTATGGTGGCCGAGTCAGCCACCGAACGGGCCTCTTTTAAAACTTGAATGCTATTTGAAAAGACTTTATCCAGCACTGTATCAAGGTTGTCATGCTCGGTGATCTCTTCCTCCCTTTCATAAGGTAGGGCTTCAAAATAACTGAGAAGTGCACTTCGTAGTTCACGAAATCCCGAAAAACCAATTTTTTTGGCAACCTTAACGAGCAAAGGCTCAGAGACGTCAAGGGCACTTGCGACTTCACGTAAACCCGTTTTCTGACAAATATTCCCTTTGGTTATCAACCATTCAGCAATTCTGCGTTCAGTTGGATTGAGCTGGGAAAGCGACATTTTTATCCGTGCTCCTATCGCCAGTGCACTGTCCACGTCCCTGACTACATCCTGATTATCGGTCATTTTTACACACCCTAGCCGTGCTGAAAGTAAGTGACTCGAAGACTATCACAAGGTCTCAACCTATTGAATATTAAACTTGTGAATAGATTCTTTTTTTTCACAACCAAATAACACTATGTGAAATAAAATAATTTCCGCATATCTAGAGTTAGTTTAGACGCCAATGTTTTAGGCGCTTCAAGCAACAAACCCTTATCTATGCCACTAAATAATTATACACAATTAACTCATTATGTGAAGTTGATCGCCACCAGCTCTTGCTTTTTGATTAACTTCACACCAATAATGATTCTCGTGAAGTTATTGCGCAGGTGACGATAAATAAAAACTCCGTTTATGGCCTACACCTGATTCGAACGTTGTACCTGAAAATAGTAAAGAGAATATTATGAAAACAACATTTTTCGGAATTCTTCAGCGTATAGGGCGCTCATTCATGCTCCCGATAGCTTTACTGCCCGTAGCTGGTTTGTTACTGGGCATCGGCGCTTCATTTACCAACCAGACAACTATTGACTCGTACGGGCTTCAGTCTGTACTGGGCGATGGCACCATACTTCACGCTTTACTAACAGTAATGAAAAGTTCTGGGAGCGTGGTTTTCTCCAACCTCCCCGTGCTGTTTGCTATTGGGGTAGCGATGGGCATGGCTAAAAAAGAAAAAGAAGTCGCTGCTATTTCTGGTGCTATCGGCTTTTTTGTTATGCATGCAACCATTAACGCCATGCTCGAAATTCGTGGCCTTCTCGTCGCTGGGGCACTTCCCGATGGTTCGTTGGGTATGACTCTCGGTATCAATTCCCTTCAGATGGGAGTGTTCGGCGGGGTAATTGCCGGGCTAGGGGTGGCTGCATTACATAATCGCTTTTATCGGATTGAATTGCCCGCAACGTTCTCGTTCTTTGGTGGCACACGATTTATTCCCATCATTTCAGCGATTACCTATGTCGGTGTCGGCATCTTGATGTTCTTCATCTGGCCTAGCATTCAGAATGCAATTTTGCATCTCGGTGCACTGGTCAACAGTGCAGGCTACGCTGGAACCTTCATCTATGGCGTCATTGAACGGGCACTTATCCCGTTTGGTTTGCATCACGTATTCTATATGCCATTCTGGCAAACAGGGCTTGGCGGCACCGCCATCATTGATGGGGTGACCGTATCTGGCGCGCAAAATATATTCTTTGCCGAGTTGGCCAGCCCGAATACGCATGAATTTTCTGTTGAAGCAACCCGCTTTATGGCCGGGAAGTTCCCATTCTATCTGTTCGGTATTCCAGGTGCAGCACTGGCTATCTACCACACTGCCCGACCAGAAAAACGTAAACTGGTTCTTGGTTTATTGCTATCCGCTACATTGACTGCCGTGCTGACAGGGATAACTGAACCGATTGAGTTTTCCTTCCTGTTTGCAGCACCATTGCTGTATGTGCTGCACTGTATTCTGGCCGGTTTATCCTTCATGTTCTGCCACATCTTTAATGTGGGTGTGGGGCAAACGTTTTCAGGTAGTCTGATTGACTTTGTGCTCTTTGGTGTCATGCAGGGCAACGCCAAAAGCCATTGGATCAACGCTATCCTGATAGGCATCCCACTGTTCCCCATTTACTACTTCAGCTTCCGCTATTTGATCACTCGCTTTGACTTTAAGACGCCGGGAAGAGAAGACGACGACACCCAGGAAACAAAGCTTTATACCCGCAAAGATCTAGAAGCCCGGGATAGGCCAGCCACTGCCAACAGCAATATAGCTGGGGACGATAAAGTTTCAGCACTGATTCTGTCTGGTCTAGGTGGCATCGCCAATATTTCTGACCTTGATTGCTGCGCCACCCGCCTTCGAGTCACCGTATTTGATGAAAATCGGGTTGATGACGCGATGCTGAAAAGCTCTGGAGCAAAAGGTGTGATCCGAAAAGGTAAAGGTGTACAGGTCATCTATGGGCCACACGTCACGCTGATTAAATCCAATCTGGAAGACTGCATGGAAGGTTCACATTAAATAATGGGGGCCTCGGCTCCCGGTAATTATCGTTATTGTTTATTAAGAGAATATGAGAGGAAACATGAAAATTGCTATTGGTTGCGATCACGTCGGTATTATTCTCAAACCGGCAATTACAGAACATCTTATTGCACGCGGTATTACTGTAATTGATAAAGGGGCGCATGAAGACACCCGAACTGATTATCCGATCTATGGCAAAGCGGTGGCAGAAGCTGTCGTATCAGGAGAGGCAAATCTGGGAATTGTATTTTGTGGCTCAGGTATTGGTATCTCAATTGCCGCCAATAAAGTAAAGGGTATCCGCGCGGTTGTTTGTAGCGAGCCCTATTCTGCGAAATTATCCCGCGAACACAATAATACTAATGTGCTCTCTTTCGGATCTCGAGTTATTGGTTCAGATCTGGCAAAAATGATTGTGGATGCATGGTTGGATGCGAAATTTGAAGGTGAACGTCACCAAAAAAGAGTGGAAATGATCGCGGCAATTGAGGAGGAACAAGCATGAAAGTGCAATTTTGTCCGTCACTAATGTGCGTGGATTTCGCCCGTCTGAGTGAAGAGCTGATCAATCTGGAGAATGCCGGGGCTGCAATGTTCCATATTGATGTGATGGATGGCCATTTTGTTCCCAATTTTGCACTCGGCCCGGAAGACATCAAAGCGATATCAAAGCTGGCGACCATTCCTTACGATGTTCACCTGATGGTGACAAACCCGGACCCTTATATAGACCGCTTTGCCGATCTGGGATGCAGTATTATTTATGTCCACGCCGAGGCTCCTGTTCATCTACATCGTACTCTGAGTAATATACGTAGCCGGGGCATCAAAGCGGGGGTGGCCATCAATCCAGGAACACCTCTGAGTGTCCTTGACGAAGTATTAGATGTTGTGGACGTTGTCATGGTGATGTCGGTCAATCCGGGTTTTGCTGGTCAGCCTTTTATCACATCCTCCGTCAGTAAAATTCGCCGACTAAAGGCAATGCTGCAACAACATCAGAGTAAAGCTCAAATTGCCATTGATGGGGCTATTTCCCCGGAGATAGTGAAAACGCTGGGTGCAGATGTGGACATGTTTATTCTCGGCACGGCAGGTCTGTTCCGCAAAGATATGTCCTACAAGCAAGCGATTGATGTTCTAAATGAACAAGCTGCCCTTGCCCACAAGACAGCACAACAGATGTCAGCCTAATATTACTCATTGATATAAAAACGCCGAGAATCAATCCCGGCGTTAATCTAACGAGCATGAGATAATTACTTCATACTTCCAACCATATTTTCCGGCTTAACCCATTCATCAAACTGTTCGCTCGTTAGATAGCCTAACTTCAGGGCCGCAGCTTTCAGGGTTAGCCCCTCTTTATGTGCTTTCTTGGCTATCTCGGCAGCTTTGTCATAGCCAATATGTGTATTCAGTGCAGTAACCAGCATCAGTGACTCATTCAGCAATTGTGTAATACGGTCACGATTGGGTTCGATGCCCACCGCACAATGCTCATTAAAGCCACGCATGCCATCGGCGAGTAAACGGATTGATTGCAGGAAGTTATGTATCACCAGCGGACGGAACACGTTTAATTCAAAATTACCGGATGCCCCGCCAATATTAACCGCCACATCGTTACCCATAACCTGCGCGCAGAGCATGGTCATGGCTTCACACTGTGTCGGGTTAACTTTACCTGGCATGATAGAGCTGCCTGGCTCATTCTCTGGAATCGAAATCTCACCAATCCCGCACCGTGGGCCGGACGAGAGCCAACGTACATCATTCGCAATCTTCATCAAAGAAGCCGCCAGCCCTTTCAATGCACCGTGGCTATGAACTAATGCGTCGCAAGTGGCTAATGACTCAAATTTATTTGGCGCAGTGATAAATGGTTGATGAGTTAAGGCGGCAATCTCATTAGCTACACGCACCGCATACTCAGGATGTGTATTCAAGCCAGTTCCGACGGCGGTTCCTCCCAGCGCTAACTCACATAGATGAGGAATCGTTGCCTCGATATGTTTCATACTGTGAGACAGCATCGCTACCCAGCCCGAAATCTCTTGCCCCAGCGTCAACGGGGTGGCGTCTTGCAGATGTGTGCGGCCAATCTTCACAATATCGCGATAGGCGTCGGCTTTCTCCGCTAGCGTGTGCTGCAATATCTGCAATTCTGGTAGCAAATGCTCGCGTAGCCCAATAACTGCGGCGACGTGCATTGCTGTCGGGAATACATCATTTGAACTTTGGCTTTTATTAACATCATCATTAGGGTGAACCAGACGCTGATTGCCTCGCTCTCCCCCTAGCAGCTCGCTGGCGCGGTTGGCCAGCACTTCATTCATATTCATATTGGTCTGAGTACCAGACCCGGTTTGCCAAATAGACAAAGGAAACTCACCGGGATGGCAATCGTCCAACACTTCGTCGGCGGCCCGCATAATCGCCTTCGCCCGCTCGGCAGGGAGCAACCCAAGATCCATATTAACCTGTGCCGCGGCCCGCTTGGTCAGCGCCAGAGCATGAATCAGTGCGGTCGGCATTTTCTCTTGCGAAATCCGAAAATGCTCCAGCGAACGCTGGGTTTGTGCCCCCCATAATTGACTGGCCGGTACATCGATTGGCCCCATAGAGTCTTTTTCACTGCGGGTGGTCGCCATGACGGTCTCCTTAGCATTTAAAACAGTCGGTTGAGGTAAGTCATGCCACTCTTATTGGTGACACGCCAATTTTTATAATGGCATATTTAGCATTATCTTTATGCGATTGATTCGCATTTCTATCATTTAGTGATGCCCGTCAGCGGGACAGGTAGCATTACCACTTGCAACACCTCAGGCCCCATTGTTTACTAAGGGACTATTTTTATTAGGGCGCTGGCCTTGAAAGGCCATGAGTTTGCAGCCGACTTCGGCAGAAACCTCATTATAGCCCGCGACCAATGGCAGAGACTAACCATGCAAAAAATGAAAAATGCGGTACAAAACTATGCCTGGGGCAGTACCAATGCACTCACTGAGCTGTATGGTATTGCTAATCCACAAGGGAAACCTATGGCGGAACTGTGGATGGGCGCGCATCCCAAAAGCAGTTCTGAAGTGCTAGATGCTAACGGCCAATGGCGCTCCCTGCGCGAAGTGATTGAACAACATCCCGATGCCAATTTAGGCCACGACGTTTTCAAACGTTTTGGTGAGTTACCTTTCTTGTTCAAAGTGCTGTGTGCGGCACAGCCACTGTCAATTCAAGTTCATCCAAGCAAAACCGCCGCCGAAATGGGCTTTGCTAAAGAGAATCAGGCGGGTATTCCACTCGATGCGGCCGAAAGAAATTATAAAGATGCCAACCATAAGCCAGAGCTGGTTTATGCCCTGACACCTTTCCAGGCCATGAATGGTTTCCGTACACTGGATGATATCGCCGCATTGCTGCAACCTTTGACGGCAGCGCATCCCGATATCGCTGCATTCCTGCGTGAACCCGATACCGAGCATTTAGCCACACTATTTGCCAGTTTGCTCAGTATGACGGGCGAACCCAAAACGCGCGCGCTGGGTATTCTGAAAGCGGCATTGAATAACCAACTGGGTGAGCCTTGGGATACTATCCGTAGCATCTCGCGTTTCTATCCTGAAGACAGCGGCCTGTTCTCGCCATTACTGCTGAATGTGGTGACGCTGCAACCGGGCGAGGCGATGTTTTTATATGCCGAGACCCCACATGCCTATCTGGACGGTGTGGCGCTGGAAGTAATGGCTAACTCAGATAATGTCTTACGCGCCGGGCTAACCCCTAAGTTTATCGATATTCCGGAGTTAATGGCGAACCTGCAATTTATCCCTAAGCCGGCGAATACTCTGCTCACCACTCCACAGCAACAGGGCAACGAGTTGGTGTTCCCCATCCCGGTTGAAGACTTTGCTTTTTCCCTGCATACCTTAGCGGCCGATCCACAAGTGTTGGCGCAAAATAGCGCCGCTATCGTGTTTTGTGTTGCAGGTCAGGCGGTGCTGAAGAAAGCGCAGCAAGAAATCACACTGCAACCGGGCGAATCTTGTTTTATTCCGGCCAATGAGTCTCCGGTTAGCGTGCAAGGTGTTGGCTCGCTTGCCCGTGTCTACAACGCAGGGTGAACGAAGTACCTCATTTAGTTGTCTATTGCTGGTCTTTTGTTGCCTGAATGGATAGATTTCGGGGTCGCAATAGATATTTGCGCCCCAAAGTCGTTTTTTAGGCTCAGGATCGGACTAAAAGTGATTATTCACCGCAATAATATTTGTGTAAGTTTAATCAAGGCCTATATTATTTTGGGGGGTGCTATTTTTAGCACTCCCTTAGTGTCATACCCAATACTATTGAAAGATGGTGGGTATATTTAACTAGTGACTCATTACCGCGTTCAACGTAGTGAATTTGGTGTATTAGAAAAGGATGAACAGAACAATGAAAAAATCGTTAGTGGCTGTCAGCGTCATTGTGGTACTTGGCGCAGCATGGACTGGAGCCTCGTGGTATACCGGCAAACTGATTGAACAACGTATGGGTGAATTGGTTAATAATGCAAACGGTCAGATCAGAACCTTGCTACCAAAAGCCGGGGTGAAATTTGCCTACACGGACTACCAACGTGGTCTGTTCCGTAGCCAGGTTCGCTATGTGTTACAAGCAGATAGCAGCGTAGCCGGTGAAAAAGCCCTAAAAGACGGTGACGAAGTGGTCTTCATCGAAACTATCGATCACGGCCCGTTCCCGTTAGCCCAGTTAAAAAAATTCAATCTGATCCCAAGCATGGCTTCGGTGCATACCGAGCTTGCCAACACGCCAGCATTGAAAAAACTGTTTGAAGTGACTAAGGGTCAATCACTATTTACTGCGGACTCCCGCATTTCATACAGTGGTGATACCTCTTCTGCCATTACTTTCATTCCTGTTGATTATCAGCAAAATACCACCAGCGTGAAATTCGCTGGTGCCAAGATTGATGCTGATGTTTCCCGCGATATGCGTGATGTGACAATGAGCGGATCTAGCGATAGTCTCGTTGTTGCCACTAAAAATCAGTGGGATCAAGTGGAGCAATTCACTCTGCAAGGCCTGTCAGTGAAAAGTGACAGCAAAACCGGTAAATTTGATCTGGGCATTGGCGAGCAGCAAGTTGGCATCAAGCAAATCGGTTTCAGTCTTGATGGTAAAGAGACTGCTACGCTGGTTGGCTTTAACCTGAACACCCAGTTAGGTGAAACCGATAAAGACTTGAACGGTAAACTGACCTACACACTGGATGCCTTGAAAATTCAAGGTAATGACTTTGGTTCGGGTAAATTGGCCTTTGCTTTTGCTAACCTCGATGGTCAAAGCCTGAAGCAATTCGCCACAGCTTATAATCAGCAAGTGATGAAAGCCGTTCAAGCTGGCGAGAATCTTGATCCTGAAGCTTACCAGCAACAAATTACCGAGATATTGATTGCCAACCTTCCGGGCTTGCTGAAAGGTAATCCGACCGTGAGTGTTGCCCCCCTAAGCTGGAAAAATGCCAAAGGGGAAAGTACCTTTACCCTGAATCTCGCCCTAGCCGACCCAGCACAGGCCAAAGAAAGTGCCGAACCGACGCTAGCACCTCAATCAGTGAAAAAAGTGGATGCAACACTGACCATCCCGCTGCCAATGGCCGTCGAGATGACAACCCAGATTGCACGTCTACAAGGTTACAGCCCGGAAGAAGCACAGAAATTGGCGCAACAGCAAGTTCAAGGTATTGCTGCCATGGGCCAGATGTTTAAACTGACCACCACCAAAGATGATGTTATTAGCAGCAGCTTCCAATATGCTGATAACCAAGTTGATTTGAATGGTCAGAAAATGTCACTGCAAGAGTTCGTTGGCCTATTTGGTATGTTCGGTGGCGCACCTGCTGAAGAAGATGGTGGTTCTGAGCTTGAAGCTGTACCTGCCACGCCAGCACCCGCAGCTCCGGCACAATAAGTCATTTATCTACGGTATAAAACGAAGCGGAGCCTGAGGGCTCCGTTTTTTTTAGGGTGGCAAGGTGTTGATCTGTCGTACTTGCTCTAAAAATGAACGCAGTACGGGTGACTGATTATCCGATAAATAAGCAATACCAATCCCCATGGATAAAGCCGCAAACTCATGATTAAGCGCCCGAAAAACAACGCCTTCTCGCTTTACCTTCTTCAGTGATGATGGGATCAACCCAATACCCTGACCTTCAGCAATCAAGCCCAGCAAGATATGGTGATCCACCGGTTCGGGAACCACCTGAAAAGTAAAACCAACCCGATCAAAAAAAGCCTGACAATAGTCATAGAAACCGGGGTTTAAGCGCCGTTTAAACCAAAAGATAGGCTGGTCTTTGAGGTCACTCAAACCCAGTTTACGTTTATTGGCCAAGTGATGATGTGCGGGCAAAGCCGCAATAAAAGGCTCCTGATAAATCGACTCTATGGCTAAACCGTCCCCGGCGATGGCGGTATTTAATCCGATAAAGGCAACATCCATCACGCCATTCTTGATATCGCGCAGCAGTGGGAGTGAAGTTTTACCTTTCGTCACCAACTGCCAGTCAGGAAATGTCTGACCCAGCTGTTGTTCCACATCAGGAATAACGCTACGGTCAAATACCGTGGTATAGCCAATAACAAATTTTCTGTATTCAGGATCCTGAGCAGCACGTGCCGCAGTAATGGCTTTCTCAGCCTGTAACAACGCCAACTTAGCTTCAGGCAAAAATGCCGCTCCAGCCGCTGTCAATGTGACTCCGGATTGACTCCTGAGAAATAACTGCACACCTAACAACTCTTCCAACTGATGAATTTGCCGGCTTAGTGGTGGCTGAGAGATATGCAACCGCTCAGCCGCTCGCCTGAAGCTGAGTTCTTCGCTAACCGCCACAAAGTAGCGGAATTGTCGTAAATCAATCGCTGTATTCATACCTAAAAAGTATCACCTAAATGGTATTGGATACAATGCCACTGCGCAGCCTAGAGTAATGCTCGGTAAACGATGAGTTCTTTGAAAATCCACCCTATAGATAAGGTTGCGACCAATGAAAACTGGCCTGTATTCCCTAATGTTAGGATGCAATACCCTTTTGCTTCCTCTCGCCTTCCCGTCAATCAGCATAGCGCAGCCAATAGCGGCTGAAAATATTAGCCAATGGCAAGGATTTAATGCACCAACCGGCATCGCCACCGCAAAAGATGGTACGATCTATGTGACTAATTGGGGCGGCAATACCGTGGACAAAATCGCGTCTGATGGCTCCCGTACCGTTTTTCTGACCGGAATATCCTCGCCAGCAGGTATTGTTATTGATAACGATGGAACTATTTTCGTTGCATCCTATTCCGGTGACTATATCGAGGCCATAGCGCCTGACGGGGCCAGAAAACGACTGGTTGAGGGACTTGCCACTCCGACCGGGTTGGCCCTTGCGGCTAATGGTCAACTGCTAGTAGCCAATAGAGCGGCCGGTCAGATCTTGTCGATCAATAAATCAAACAGCCAACAACGTGTCGTCGCCCGCTCGCTATCCCTGCCCGTAGGCGTTGTTGAAATGAAAGATGGCAGTCTGGTTTCGTCACAGTACGGCGGGCGAGTGACTCGAATTAAACCTGATGGAACCACACAAGAGCTGGGAAAAGAGTTTATCCGACCGGGTGTCGGTATTCTGGCTGATGGCGATGATGCCGTTTTTGTCATTGATAATGGGGCTAACGTGGTGCGGCGGGTTTCATTCTCAGGGCAGACACAGACCATCGGCCCGGAAATGACTGGCGGCAGTGCGGTCGCACTGGGTTGGGGCAATAGCAACGAACTACTGGCTGGAGCTTGGGGGAACAATAGGATTTACCGTATCCACCTGACGCGTTAGTCTGAATGGCAGAGACAAAGACGCGGCCAAAAGAGTTCGGCCGCGGTTGCCCGACTAAAGTAACCAACACTGTTGATCGTCGTGATCAAGCCGAGCCACGACGGATCAACACCGGCGGTAATATCACGTTTTGCAGTTGCAAATCTACCCCGGCAATACGTTGGAGTAACCGCAACCCGGCACTGTAACCAATCTCTCTGGCAGAACTGGTGATAAAGGTTAACGGCGGCTCAGTGAGCTCAGCTTCAGGAACATCACCAAAACCAATCAATGCCACTTGTTGATCGAGATAGGTATCCACCCCGGCGCTGCCAATGGTTCTACCCGTGCGTAAAATACCAAAATAAGCCCCCAATGCCACTGACGCCTGATGGCATACAATGGCGCTGACATTGGGATGATGACGCAATAACTCTTCCGCCGCATCTGCAGCAGCTTGTTGATGGCTGTCACATTCAACCACCCATTCTGAGCGAAACGGTAGCCCATATTGCACCAATGTGGCACAAAAGCCCCCTAGCCGCTCAGCACGAGTCAATGAGTGCGAATGACCGCCCAAATAAGCAATTTGCCGATGACCGCGATCAATAAGAAACTCCGTCGCCATTTTAGCCGCTTGCATATTGTCGGGACGCACTACATCCACCCCCTCCAACACGTTGGAACGAGCGGCGCAAATCAGTGGGATATCATGCTCGGCGGCTTTTTCTTGTAATCCCATTTCCCGTTTGGCACCGCCCCCCAGCACCAAGCCATCAACCCCTTGAGCAATCAGTGTGTTAAAACAACGTAATAGCCCTTTACCCTCACGACCGCTTTGGGTCAGGAATAACAGTTTGCCCTCGGCTTCAATTGCCTGGCTCAATCCCGCAGTCATTTCGGCATAAAATGGATCGCCAATATCACGTACGATCAAACCAATGACGCCAGACTCCCCGCCGCGTAATTGGGCCGCCTGACGGTTACGGACATAACCCAATTGTTCTATTGCCTGATTAACCCGGTCGGAAGTGGCCGGAGAAATACGCCCTTTGCCACTGATCGCGAGTGAAACAGTCGCGACCGAGACCCCCGCAAATTTGGCCACATCGGTAATTGTCGTTTTTTTAATAGTCATAACCGCTGATAAGCATTGTTAACTTAGTCTGGTCAATCTTCGTACTTCAGCACGAAGCCCAATACATCCGGGTAAATGTTACACCCGCAGCATCAAATTCATCCGACAAAACACGCTAAGTTAAACGTTTAATCTGATGATTTACTCTAATACAAAAATAGGATCGGTAATTGTGACTTGCCACTCATATTATCTGGGTTAAACGTTTTATCTTATTTTACCTCCAGACAGGGAGACGAAATACCCGCCATGGCACGTCAATAAATATCAGCGAGTGGCGTTTTTAATATCAGCATTTTTAACATCAGGTGTGTTAAGCACAGGAGTCACTATGTCAGCGGTAAAAAAACAAAAAATTACGCTGTGGGAGTTTTTCCAAAGTTTGGGGAAAACTTTCATGCTACCCGTCGCCCTGCTCTCCTTCTGCGGGATCATGTTGGGCATCGGCAGTTCACTCAGCAGTAAAGATGTCATCACTCTGTTGCCGTTTATTGGTCATCCTGCCTTCCAGTTATTATTTACATGGATGAGTAAAGTTGGCTCATTTGCTTTTAGCTTCTTGCCAGTGATGTTCGCCATCGCTATCCCACTGGGTATGGCACGCGAAAACAAAGGTGTGGCGGCGTTCTCCGGTTTTGTCGGTTTTGCGGTCCTGAATCTGGCTACCAACTTTTACCTCACCACCAGCGGGGTGTTGCCAACGACCGATCCCTTGGTACTGAAAACCCATAATATTCAGAATATTTTGGGCATTCAGTCCATTGATACCGGTATTTTGGGTGCAGTCATTGTCGGGGTTATTGTTTACCTGCTACATGAGCGCTTCAACACCATTCGCCTACCTGATGCATTAGCTTTCTTTGGCGGCACCCGCTTTGTCCCGATTGTGACCACTGTGGTCCTCGGACTGGTCGGTTTATTGATCCCGCTGATCTGGCCTTGGTTTGCTGCCGGTATTAATGGCTTGGGCCGATTGATCAATGGTGCCGGGATGTTTGGCCCGATGATCTTCGGTAGCGGCGAGCGCTTATTACTGCCCTTTGGCTTACACCATATCTTGGTGGCACTGATTCGTTTCACTGAAGCGGGCGGCACTATGGATGTCTGTGGTCATAGCGTCAGTGGTGCCTTGACCATCTTCCAGGCGCAATTATCCTGCCCGACTACCACCGGTTTCTCTGAAAGTGCAACGCGCTTCTTGTCTCAGGGTAAAATGCCTGCATTCCTTGGTGGTTTACCGGGTGCAGCACTGGCAATGTACCACTGCGCCAAACCTGAAAACCGTCATAAAATTAAAGGATTACTGATTTCTGGCGTGGTGGCTTGTGTGGTCGGCGGCACCACCGAACCGATTGAATTCCTGTTCTTGTTTGTCGCGCCATTCCTCTATCTGATCCATGCCATCCTGACCGGTTTGGGCTTTACCGTCATGGCCTTACTGGGAGTTACCATCGGCAATACTGACGGTAATATCATTGATTTTGTGGTGTTCGGCATTCTGCATGGCACCGCCACTAAATGGTACTGGGTGCCAGTAGTCGCGGGGATCTGGTTTGTTGCTTACTATATGATCTTCCGTTTTGCTATTCAGCACTTCAATATCAAAACTCCGGGACGTGAGAGTGAAACCACCGCCAGTACCAATGCTGAAAAGGCGGCCAGTGGCGCAGTTACCGGTAAATCCGGCTATAACTCCCCGGCTATCCTAACGGCGCTGGGGGGCGCGGATAATATTGTCTCATTAGATAACTGTATTACTCGCTTACGTATGTCAGTTAAAGATATGAGTCTGGTAGACAAAGAAGCGCTGAAAGCCAACCGGGCCATTGGGGTTATTCAACTCAACGATCACAACCTTCAAGTGGTTATTGGCCCACAAGTGCAATCAGTGAAAGATGAATTAGACTCACTGATAGGCAATCAGCAATTTGCCACGTCCTAACTCGATAATCCGTTGAGCGATGGCTAAAGACCGATTATGTGAACATTAAGACCCGAAGTCCTTGCCGTGGCCGCTAACAACTTAGCGGCTTCAAATACCGAGGGTCTACTTGATAAGTGAGATGCAAATGTTTGATTTCTCCACCCCTGTCGATCGCCACGGCACGTGGTGTACCCAATGGGACTATATTGCAGACCGTTTTGGCGCCGCAGACTTGCTGCCCTTTACTATCTCGGATATGGACTTCCCCACCGCACCGGCTATTCTGCAAGCGCTGAATCAGCGAATCGAACACGGGGTGTTGGGGTACAGCCGCTGGCAGCATGAAGATTTTCTGGGTGCGGTTCGTCATTGGTATCAGCAACGTTTTCATTGCCATATTGATACCTCAATGGCGGTTTATGGCCCATCGGTTATTTATATGGTGGCCCAGCTCATTCGTTGCTGGTCAGCTCCCGGTGATTTCATCGTCACCCACACCCCTGCTTATGATGCTTTTTACAAAGTGATCCTCGGTAATCAACGTCAATTACTGAGCTGTCCACTGCATAAAGTTGACAACCAGTGGCAATGCGACATGGCCCATTTGGAAGCTTTGCTGGCCCGTCCCCAGACTAAAGTTTTATTACTGTGCAGCCCGCACAACCCAACCGGCAAAGTCTGGACACCGCAAGAGCTGGCACACATGGCGGAGTTGTGTGAGCGCCATCAGGTCAAAGTGATCAGTGATGAGATTCACATGGACATGACTTGGGGTGATCAAGTCCATACCCCGTGGAGTCAGGTTGGCCAGACACCTTGGGCTTTACTGACCTCCGGCTCCAAGACCTTTAATATTCCCGCACTAACAGGGGCTTACGGTTTTATCAGTGACACTGAGACTCGCGATATCTATACCCAGATGTTAAAGGGCCGCGATGGTCTATCTTCCCCAGCGGTGCTGGCGATCGTTGCGCATATCGCCGCGTATCGGCAGGCAGAACCTTGGTTGGATGAATTGCGCCATTATCTGCAAGCCAATCTGGCTTATGTTGCTCAGCGATTAAATGAAGCCTTCCCGACATTAAACTGGCAACCCCCCCAGGCAACCTATTTAGCCTGGATAGATTTGCGCCCACTGAATCTTGATGATCATCAATTGCAGAATGTCCTGATCGAGCAACAGAAAGTCGCCATTATGCCCGGTTTTACCTACGGCGAAGAGGGCCGCGGTTTCCTGCGCCTCAATGTCGGCTGCCCACGCAGCAAAGTTGTCGCCGGTATGGATAAGTTGATCAGTGGCATCCAATTTTTGCAGGGGAAATAACGATTGGGTTTGCTGACAAACTGACATTATCAGTTCCGCGTCTATCGGGGCGACTGCACCGATGGGCGCTCCAGTCACATATACCACTTGAGTTACCTTTTTTTGAAAGTCAAAGTGTCGCTCAAAACATATTCAAGACTGGTGTCTCCTGGCCCAAATGCAATCTTAGTCGGCGTACTCATACTCGCCGTCAACTGGATACGAAGGTCATCAGACGTTTGTGTATTTGGTTTTGGCAACGCCGCGCCTAACGCGAGGTCAGTTACCGTTAGATAATATGACATTTGTGGAACATCGAAATAATAGTCGGTATTTGGCATACCTTGGATGACCAACGCGGGTGTTATGCCCATATATAATGCAACACTCATTGTTAATGAATTAGAAACGGTAAAACTGGTGTCGGTCTTGATTTCTAATTTGTTAAAAAGGCTGCTGTTCGTATAGGGTTCCCCCGATAGAAAGGCGCCATTCTTATATTGAATGGGGAGGACATTATCCCCCCCTGCAGTGTTTGGAAAAACAGCGGTTGGGGTTTGTCCTGAGACGAATAGCACACCGACATCAATAGGCCGGTCGCTACTTCCCCACCCTAATCCGAAAGTTGTTTGATCCCAGTTAAACAAGTAATTTCCCCCGTCATTGATCGTCTTCAGAGACCAAACAAGTGAAAACCCGCTGTTGCTTGAACCATCGCTCATAAATATGGCCACATTTTGCGGCGCACCACTGTCATTGGTGACATATACGGAGTAAGTCATGAGTAGAGTTCCCTTTTTAAAAGTGAATATACGTGGCAAGAACTGCGGGAGAATAAGATGGTTCGAATATGGGTTAAAATAATGAAAATCAATTTTCACTGCAGATAAACTAAAAAAATGCTTATGTTTCATATTAGATTTCGAAAAACCAATCTGTCGTCAGCAACAGATTGGCTTCGTTAAACCTGCGGGACAAAATGCCCTATTGGCGTCCAAAGAAGGACACAATATTAGATCGGCACAAATTGTAAGGTTTCATTGAGTTTGAAATTCAACGAAGTGATCCCATCTGCAAAGGCAAACTGGGTTGGACTACTGACAAATGTTCCCGAGACAGCGACTCCCTGTTTTGAATCGGTGGTACAAATCCAATAGGTTGGGTGCGTATCAAACAAGAAATTCCCATTTGGTTTTCCTTGCATCGCAAATGCAGGCAAAGAATTCATGTAAACAGCCAGGCTCATCGCCTGTGATTGCGTAACAGTAAACGTTGAATCGGTTGTGACTAGCATACTGCCGCTAGCTACTTCTGGATTGTTGTAAGCCAGAGGTTTGGTTTGGAACTGACCATTGGTGTAGGTCACCCCCATCGAGTTGTTTCCGCTAGATGCGGTAGGGTTCATGCTCTGGAGCGGCCCACCGGAACTCCATTTAACCCCCGGAGCCAGAGGCTGTTCAGTTGTCCCCCAGTTCAGAGCCCAATCGATTGACCAATTATAAGTATTAGTATTTCCACTGTTTATCGTCTGCAACAGCCATACCAGAGGCAAGCCTGATATGAGGTTAGGGTAAGTTTGATAGATGGCAACATTCGCGGGAGCACCGCTGGCATTTAACACAGAAATGGAATATGAAGACATAAGTTTATTTCCTTTCAGTTTGAATGAGCTACGGGATCGATATATTTGGCATCAATTGACTAGGGTGTTGCGTTCCAGAACAAACTAATTATTGCCAATGTTTTGCATTGTGCAAATATATTTTCCTCGCTTCAAAAATTAGGATTATCGCAATTTAATAGCGAAATAAATATTTATTTTTTATAATTTAACCTGTGGATCGGCACAGATAATTATCACATATTCAATGGGATAATGATTTGTAAAACATTACAAACATTGGTGTATAACATGGGGTTTTAATTAAAATAATTGACATTTCAAACTTATCATTTTAATCATAACATTATGTTTTTATTGACTATAAATATTTTTATCTGTTAATTTTTCTTTTTTTATTTTTAAATGTCATCAATGCTCATTAATTAGCATGGTAATTAATTAGTTTTTTACTGCCGTCCATTCTGTACATGAAAAAATGCACGTTTAATATTCGTAACACCTTAATTTATTATGTTTAAAATAATTAAATTAGAAATTCATATATCAACGCTTTAGATATTCGTAATACAAGTAAAATCTCTTACAGTGTTAATTTCATTAATAACTATTTTTCTGCATAGATAATTTATTTGATTCAAACTATTCCAAAGATACTACAGATATTCCCCTACTCACTTGCGCAACAGCCTTATCGAAGTTATACCAAGTCAGTCGTCGATTTTTTTTTGAGGTTTTTTCACGTTTGCATCCCTGATACGCCACGAACCCGCTGTAATTATTATTCAGAATTGTTAAGCATCGTTAATGAATCTGTACTATAAATTAACTGCAGCACATACCGTCAGGAAGCTAATTATACTTGTCAGTGGCAAAAGCACATAGGCAACGTTCTATTTGTCAGTCACTTACAGAGAATAATATGGTTCCACCCGATTCTCGAGTCACTTCCAAGAAACAATGGAAACTCAGGAGGCAGACCTAGTGAAGACAAACCGAATTTCTCGCTGTTTAGCTGCAGGTATAATTCTGGGCACTTTTGTCGCTCAGTCCGCTCCGGCCCTTGCCGTAGACCTGCCGTTTAGTGCTAATTGTACCCATTATGCCGCTATCAATGTCACGCCACCCGATACCGGTATTACCTTCCGTAAAAATCCGAACAGTGCTGCAACCCGAGCAGCAACTGCAACAATCTTTTCCATTAATGGGTTGGCCAATATAACTATCCCAGCAAATGGGGTGTCGTGCTTTTACACCGTTCAAGGCAATGATAATTATTGTTTCCAAGCCTCCAATGATGCGGCAGCTTTTATGAATATAAACGCCGTTGCTAACACGAATAATGCGGCAGTTCCAGCTTGTCAATAGACGTACTAATGTGCGATAAATACCGGCTCAAAATCCGGTATTTATCGTCTTTTTATTTTTAGTGCCAAATAACTTTTATAAAACTTTGAACCAATGAGTTGAAATAGCTCAATAATTTGGCTGAATGATGGCCGCTATATTCCGGTAACTTGCAAGATAATAGGTATTTTTTAATCAAAGTGAGTGCACAATATGATCGACTCCCGCCTTCCTCTGACCGACATCCATCGCCACCTTGATGGCAATATCCGTGCGCAAACTATTTTGGAACTGGGTCGCCAGTTTAATTTATCATTACCAGCTAATGAGTTAGATGCCCTGCGGCCCCATGTGCAAATCACGAAAACTGAACCTGATTTAATCAGTTTCCTGCAAAAACTAGATTGGGGCGTGGCGGTTCTCGGTTCACTGGATGCTTGCCGTCGAGTGGCATACGAAAACGTCGAAGATGCGGCAAACGCAGGTTTGCATTATGCCGAGCTGCGTTTCTCTCCTTTCTATATGGCCATGAAACACCAGTTGCCAGTTGCCGGTGTGGTCGAGGCGGTGATTGACGGTATCGAGTCCGGCTGCCGTGATTTTGATATTGATATTCGCCTTATTGGTATTCTCAGCCGCACCTTTGGTGAACAGGCCTGCTTGCAAGAGCTTGATGGCTTACTAACCCATCGTGATAGCATTACGGCGTTGGACCTGGCCGGTGACGAGTTGGGTTTCCCCGGTAGCCTGTTCCGCAGCCACTTCAATCGCGCGCGCGATGCGGGTTTACGTATTACTGTTCATGCTGGCGAAGCCGCTGGCCCGGAAAGTATTTGGCAGGCTATCCGTGAGTTAGGGGCTGAACGTATTGGTCACGGGGTGAAAGCGGTAGAAGATATTAAGCTGATGGATTATTTGGCTGAGCATAACATTGGGATTGAAGCCTGTTTGACCTCCAATATCCAGACCAGCACGGTCTCGTCTTTGGCAACCCACCCTTTAACCACCTTCCTGCGGCACGGTGTGATGGCCTCCATTAATACCGATGACCCGGCAGTTCAAGGGATTGAAATTGCCCATGAGTATCAAGTTGCCGCACCCGCTGCGGGCCTAACGCCGCAAGAAATTCGCCGGGCACAAGAAAATGGCCTGGCCATGGCCTTTATTAGCGAGCAAGAAAAACAGGCGCTACGTGACAAAATCTGCGCTTAAACCATCAAGGTTGTGAGATAAAAAACGCCCGTATTTCATTGAAGTACGGGCGTTTTAGTTCTGATAGTGATTGCGCTGATAAATTATTTGGATTCTACGTTATCAGCAGAAATTGGCGCGGTGGCAACTGACGCTTTATCAGCATTTTCTTTGGCGATCCGTTTAGCATAACGCTGCGCCAATACCGCACAGACCATCAATTGAACCTGATGGAATATCATCAGCGGCAAGACCATAACCCCCACCACCGCCGCAGGAAACAGCACATTAGCCATCGGGATACCATTGGCCAGGCTTTTCTTCGAGCCACAAAACACAATGGTAATTTCATCGGCGGTGTTGAAACCAAGCCAGCGCGCCGCATAGGTATTGACGACCAACACAATGGTCAGCAACACCATTGAACATACCAAGATGGCTAACAGTGACCAGCCGTCGATTTGATGCCAAATGCCCTGCACCACCGCTTCGCTGAAAGCCACATACACCACCAATAAAATGGATGACCGGTCAGTGATATTAACTAACTTTTTATGACGTTCGACCCATTTGGCAATCAGTGGACGTGATAAATGACCGACAATAAATGGCACCATCAATTGCATGACGATAGAACCAATAGCATGCAGCGTATCAGTGTCACCGCCCTGGGTTTGCATCAGCATGCCCACCAGAATCGGTGATAAGAAGACCCCAAGGATACTGGAGGCCGATGCACTGCATATTGCTGCCGCCACATTGCCCCCAGCTACCGAGGTATAGGCGATAGCGGATTGAACTGTTGCCGGCAACGCACACAGATAGAGAAAACCCAGGTACAGCGTGGGGGTCAGAACGCCGGGAACCAGCACATTCATGCCCAAGCCCAGCAGGGGGAATAACGCAAAGGTACTGAGGAATACCAGCAAATGTAGCTTCCAATGCCCCATACCGGTGACTATCGCTGCGCGCGAAAGTTTAGCGCCGTGCATAAAGAATAATAAGGCGATGGCCGCCGTCGTCAGGTGTTCAAACCACACTTTGACTGCCCCTTCACAAGGGAAAATCGAGGCAATAATGACCACCAAAATCAAGACTGATAAAAACGTATCTATTTTTAAACGTTGTAACCAAGACATGCCACTATAATCCTTCTCCCCGATGAACTTGACACTGCTGAGTGATTAGCAGTCTAGCGACGACCTCAAGTTCTTTAGGATATCTTTTGAATAAAAAACTGGGTGCATTAATCACACCCAGAGTGGCAACTCAGTGTGCAGATGAAACCGGCAGCGCTTTTTTCTGTTGATCAGAGGCGATACCCAACTCAATCAATTCCATCACTTTAATCGCTTCAGATGCGGGCACCGGATTGGCGGCCGTCCCCAAAATAGCATCGCGAATACCGGCGTAATAAGCCGGATAATTACCCGGTAAAGTCAGTAACGGTTTCTCTGCCAAAACACCATCATGTGACAGTGTCACTACACCATCGCGCATATCATAGCCCCAGTCAGCCTGAGGTAGACGCTCACCTGCCTTCAGCCTATCCTCTTGAGGATCCAAGCCAAATTTAATGTAGCTGCCTTGCATACCATGCACGATATAACGCGCGGTTTCTGCCGCAGCCAATACTGTGCTGTGCAGCACGACACGCTGACCCGGATAGCTGAGAATGGCATGGAAATAATCAACCGATTGCGCACCTGGGCGCAACATCCCCAGATCCACATTTAAGGTGTCAGGTAAGCCAAACAGTTGCACAGCCTGATCCAGCAGATGTGGCCCCAAATCGTACCAAATGCCACTCCCGGCACCGGCTTGTTCACGCCAGCGTTGGCGGATCTCTGGGCGATAGCGGTCAAAATGAGATTCAAAATAGACCACTTTCCCCAGCGCACCTTCTGCCAGCAATGTTTTGAGGGTTAAAAAATCGCTATCCCAACGACGGTTGTGGAACACCGATAGCAGTAAACCAGCGGCATCCGCCTGTTTTTTCAGCTCATTAGCTTGTGACAGTGTCACGGTAAACGGTTTGTCGACCACCACATTTTTACCGGCTGCCAGTGCTTTTTGCGCCAGCGGGAAATGGGTATCATTGGGGGTTGGAATCACGATGAGGTCGATGGAAGGATCATCAAATAACGCTTGTGGGTCAGAAACCACGGCCATTGATGGCCAATCGGCATGAACTTTACTGGCATCACTGCTGGAAACCCCCGCCAGTTCAAGCCCCGGCGTCCCCATAATGAGTGGCGCATGGAACGTTTTACTGGCATAACCATAACCCAGTAAGCCTACTTTTATCTTGTCAGCCATTACTTTCCCCTCACCAAAATACAAAATACTCACGATTAGACCCAAAGTCATTGGAGTTGCAGGTAGGCAGCAATAGAACTCATCCTGATGAGCTTACACCCGTAAGTGATTCGGGTGAATGAATGCGGCGAACACCCCTGCGACTTCAAGTACAAAGGGTATTGATTTGACACCATGATGAATCCCACAACAAGAGGTAATTTTTGGCTTAACGTTTCTGGCGGGATTAAACCCGCACCAATCCCTCTGAATTATCTCGCCATTCTGGCTGACGCAAGCTTCGTTGCGGGTAGTTGGTTTCAATACTGCGACGCCTGAAATCACTGGGGCTAACCCCTACACGCTTGCGGAAAACCCGTGAGAAATAGAGCTGGTCATCATAGCCCACCACGCGGCCGATAGTGGCAATAGGCTCTTGGGTGGTTTGCAGTAATAATTTAGCCCGGATAACCCGCTGGTCTTCGCGCCAACGCAGGATATTGATCCCCACTTGCTCACGAAATAGGTGCGCTAAGCGCGATGGCGACAGGCAGACATGGCGGGCGACCTCATCAATGCGCAGTTCACCCGCCAAATTGCCGGTAATAAACTGGCACGCCTCGATAACTCGCGGATCCATAATACGTTGCGGACTAAGCGGATCTTCTTCCATGGCTCGCAGCAGCAGCCGCTCCAGTAAATTCATCCCCAACTCTTCACCAAAGCGACGACCCGATTTTTGCGTCTGCTCAATGTTGGCGAACAGCCGGTCAAACTCTAATAGCAAATTATTGTTAGGTAACGACAAACGCCCTACTTCATGCGTTTTACTGTGCCACTCTAACCAGTCGGCCCAGTAGGCCCGTGGTCGGAAATAGACCCAGCGGTGATACCAGCAGTCACTGTTTGGTGAGCGGCCATAGTAATGCGATGCTTTCGGGGGGAATAACAGTAAGTCACCGGGGTTGCTGTAAAACGTATTTTCACCGTCAAAAATCTTGCCCTGACCCTTAATCGTCAGGTTCAAAATATAGCCTTTCATGCCACCTGGCCGGTCGATAAAAAAATCGAGTGGTCCGTCTGCCAGAATCGGGGTTAATCCGGCGACCAGATAGGCGTTAAAGGTGTAGCCTGGTAGCAAAGGATTGGGTTGCGGTTCCTGAACCATTCGATGGTACATTTAGCCTCCTTGGAGTCTTTCTCTGTTATGCATTTAAACCCACATGTTTAATTCAGTTTATCGGGCAGATTTAACGCTGCCCGATAGTGATAACAGAATTGTGAGCCAGATAGGCTTTTTATGGACTTTTCTGTCACTGTGGTATTTATACCGTCCGTTTAGCCAGCTGTTTGTAGCGGTCGAAGATCACCGCCGCCAGCAGGATCAGACCACGTACAACGTATTGTGAGAACGGCGAAATGTTCAGTAGGTTCATGGCATTTTCCACTGTCCCCAGAATCAAGATCCCGGCAATTACATAGGAAATCTTGCCAATCCCGCCTTTGAGTGAAACCCCACCCAACACACAAGCAGAAATAACAATTAACTCGTAACCAATCGAGGTCATAGGCTGACCACTGGTCATGCGCGAAGCCAGAATGATCCCCGCTGCCGCCGAAACCAGACCAGATAATACGAAGATAATAATTTTGGTGCGCACCACCGGCACCCCGGCCAAGCGGGCAGCATCTTCATTCCCGCCAATGGCTAACGTATTGCGGCCAAAGGTGGTTTTATTCAATAAGAAACCGAATAAGGCCAGACAAGCAATGGTGATCCAGATAGGTGCCGGTAAGCCAAACCAGTTGGTATACCCCAGGGCAAAGAAGCGCTCATCCTCGATACCCACCGCTTTACCATCAGAAATAATATACGCCAGACCACGGACTATCTGCATGGTGGCCAAGGTGGTGATCAAGGCATTGATTTTCAGTCGGGCAATGACAAAACCATTAATTAGCCCACACAACGCGCCCAGCAGCAAGCCGGCAGCCACACCAATCCACAGGCTTTCGGTCATATTAATCACCACTGCGGTGGTGACACCCGCACAGGCGATAACCGAAGCAACCGATAAGTCAAAATCACCGGACGCCAGACAAAACAGCATGCCGCACGCTACCATGCCCGACATCGAAATGGCCAGCCCCAGCCCTTTCATATTGATAAATGAGCCAAAATTAGGCACAAAAATAATGCAGCCGATAAATACCACAGCAAACACCACCAGCATGCCGTAACTGTCCCAAATGCGGGATAGCCCAAAGCCTCCTTTAGCCGGAGCCTCTTGCGGTGGCGGCGACTGAGGTGAGGTCGGGGTCTTCTTATCTGAATTCAAAGTAACGCTGGACATAGTTAACTCCTTCACAATCAGGCAACCGCAGGCGCGGCATCAGTAGCAATATTCGGGGTACGTAGCATCGCCAGACTTAGCGCCTGCTCTTCAGTGGCATGACCGTGATCTAACTCGCCGGAAATAGCCCCTTCACGCATCACCACAATCCTGTCCGCCAGCCCAAGAACTTCGGGCAAATCACTGGAGGCAAACAGCACGGCAATGCCCTGTTTCGCCAAGGCATAAATCACGTTATAGATTTCGTGCTTAGCGCCGACGTCAATACCGCGCGTCGGTTCATCGAGCAGGATCACTTTCATATCCTCGGATAACCAGCGGCCTAGAATGGCTTTCTGCTGATTACCGCCGGATAAATTCATAATCAACTGTTGGGGGCCCGGTGTTTTGATATTCAATGATTGAATGCGTAATGCGGCATTCTCCTGTTCCCAGCGATTATTAATGAGGCAGCCGGCCGTCAGCGTCTTGCGCCGGGCACTGATATTGATGTTGTCTTGCACCGAATGCACCGGAATGATGCCATCGGCTTTGCGATCTTCTGGGCACAGCATAATCCCGGCGGTGATCGCATCAATGGGTGAACGAATGGTCAGTGATTTTCCATCGAGCAAGACCTGCCCGCTAGTCAGTTTAGTGCCGCCAAATAACCCTTTCAGTAATTCACTGCGTCCCGCGCCGACTAAACCAAACAGGCCGACAATTTCGCCTTGATGCACCGTCAGACTGATCGGCGATTTCACACCAATGGCTTTCACCTCTTGCAGTGTGAGACGCTCAGGACCGATATCACGTGGCTGATAGCCATAAATATCCCCCAGATTGCGCCCCACCATGGCTTGCACCAGAGAATCATTATTCACCTGCTGCATATCATCAAAGGTGCGCACATAGCGGCCATCTTTAAACACAGTGATGGCATCACTCAGTGCAAAAATCTCTTCCATACGATGAGAGACATACAAAATTACCCGCCCTTCGGCGCGCAATTCACGGATAACCCGGAACAGTTGTTCAATTTCTCTGGCAGAAAGTGAGCTGGTGGGCTCATCAAAGGCAATGATTTTGGCATTGCGGGCCAAAGCTTTGGCAATTTCCACCATCTGCCATTGGCCGATGGAAAGGTATTTCAGCGGGGTGTCGGGATCAATATCCAGCCCTAAATGTGAGAGCTGCAAACTGGACTCATAGCGCAGTAATTTGCGGTCAACCATGCCCATCTTGGTAGGCAATTGGCCTAAATAGATATTTTCTGCCACGGTCATTTCTGGCACCAAATGCAGCTCCTGATAAATGATCGCTACCCCAGCATCGAGCGCCTCGGTGGTATTGGTAAAATTAACCACTTTGCCTTTAATGTGGATTTCACCCTGCGTCGGCTGATAATTGCCACTAAGAATTTTCAGCAGAGTTGATTTTCCTGCGCCATTCTCCCCCATCAGGGCGTGGATTTGGCCGGCCTGGCAGGTAAAACTGATGTCATCCAGCGCTTGAACACCGGGGAAACTTTTGCCGATGCCACAAAAAGCCAGATAAGGTGACTGATCGGCTTCCAGCTCGGCTTGTAACGCAGAATGGAGTGCTGACATGATGGCTTCCTTATAAAGTTTGGGTTGCACTGCGCCACGTGACGGCAAGATAGATAACGGTGTGGTCAGGTGGGGCAAGCCGTAGCCTGCCCCCAGTGCGTGATAGCCTGTATCTCCATAAGATATGGCAGGATTACATCAAGCCTTTTTTCTCTAATTCGACTTTGAAGTTGTCCCGAGTGATCAGCACCACATCCGTGACTTCAGTAAACTTGGCCGGTTCAACATCTTTGGTGACCCAGTCATGCAGCATCTGAATACTCTTGTAGCCATGAATATCCGGGCTTGGTAACAAAGAGCCATAGAAGCCGGTAGCCTGGCCTTTCGACAGTTCGCTTACTGCATCCACGCCATTAATCCCAATTCCAATGACATTCGGTGCCTTGAAGCCTTGGCCTTCAGTGGCTCGCACGCCACCCAATACGGTGTTGTCATTCATCCCGACAATCAGCCAGTTTTTCACTTCAGGGTGTTGCACTAACATGGAGTTAGCCGCATCAAATGCCCCTGGAATATCATTGGATTTTGTCGGTACTTTATAGATTTGTTTTTCTGGGAAGCCCGCGGCTTTCAGCGCGTCCATTGAACCACTGGTACGGCGGCGTGCCGTGTCAAGTTCGTCAGAAGTGATCGCCATAACCGCGGTTTCGCCCGCTTGCCAGCCGCGTTTATTCATTTCTTTCCACAGCTCTTGCCCTTGGCGTTCACCAATTTTGGTTGCCGCCATCATCACCAATGGCACACTTTCCATCGGTTTACCTTTGGCATTGACGAATTGGTCGTCAACCGCAATCACTTTTAGGTTATAACTGCGCGCCTTCGCCTCAATGGCCGGCCCCAGTTTCGGATCCGGGGTACAAATAACAAAACCTTTCGCTCCACTGGCCGCCAGGCTATCAATAGCATTTAGCGTTTTTTCACCATCGGGCACAGCAATTTTTATCACTTCGAAACCTAAATCTTTTCCGGCTTTATCGGCGAACTTCCATTCGGTCTGGAACCAGGGTTCTTCAGGTTGCTTGACCAGAAAGCCGAGTTTCATGCTTTCTGCTATAGCTGAATGTGACATAACTGCCGCTAACCCAACCACTGCCAGCGCCTTAGTTAATTTATGCATAGTGTTCTCCGGACTGTTTTTGTAGGAAGAGATGTTTTTTGTTTATTTAATCGTCAACCACACCAATCAACCGATTTTTTGTGGAAACGTTATCAATACTATTTTTCAGCTTCAGTGTGGTTGTATGCTCTATTAAAAGCCAGTTAACCTCACCATACCCGGTAAGACGGTAACAGTTTTAACGTTAATTTCCCTTTAGAATGTAGAGCGCTATCACATCCAGGGATTACAGTTTATTTATCCATATATTCAGCAAATTTAACCTCTCTCTAACTTTTGACTGACATCACAAAAACGCTGTAGGAAGCAGAAAAGTGCATACTTCCAGCTATTGGCTCCTCACATCTTGGGGTCACTCACTCCTATGGTTATTGCCAATGAACTCTTGTTTTCTGCAATCCTTAGGAGCCCCCCATGGCAGGCGACGTTATATCGGCAGGCGGTCCTTTATCGGAAAACCGCCTTTTATCCCCCCAGGGTGCTATCGCGCTTGGGTTGGATTTTGGCAGCGACTCCGTCCGGGTATTGGCGGTGGATTGCCAACATGGCACCGAAATCGATACCGAAGTGGTTTATTACCCTCGCTGGCAGCAAGGTCTTTATAGTCAGGCAGCACAAAATCAGTTTCGCCATCATCCCCTCGACTATATAGAAGCCATGGAGCAGGCCATTCAGCAGGTGGTTAATCGCCTGTCGCCACAGCAGCGTCAGCAGATTGTCGGCATTGGCGTCGACACCACCGGCTCGACTCCTGCTCCCATTGATGAACAAGGGCAGGTATTGGCGCTGCGTCCGGATTTTGCCGACAACCCCAATGCCATGTTCGTGTTATGGAAAGACCACACCGCTATTGAAGAAGCTGAAGAAATCAACCGCTTATGCCGCAGTGGCGAGTTTGCTGACTATTCGCGCTATATCGGCGGTGTTTACTCTTCTGAATGGTTCTGGGCCAAAATTCTGCATGTGACCCGTGCGGATAAGGCAGTTCGTGATGCGGCAGTATCATGGATTGAACTGTGCGACTGGATCCCGGCGTTACTCTCTGGCACCACGGCCCCGTCAGATATTCAACGAGGCCGTTGCAGTGCCGGGCATAAAAGCTTGTGGCATCCATCCTGGGGTGGCTTGCCGCCACGTGAATTCCTGGCAGCACTGGATAGCAGTCTGGTTAACCATCTCGATTACCCCATGTTTACCGAGACCCACACCGCAGAACGTCCAGTGGGGCTGCTTACCGCTGAATGGGCTGAACGTTTGGGATTACCGGCCACCGTAGTTATTTCTGGCGGTGCATTCGATTGTCATATGGGTGCGGTCGGTGCAGGCGCTCAGCCTTATACCTTGGTCAAAGTTATTGGCACTTCTACTTGCGATATCTTGATTGCAGATGAGAAATTGGTGGGTGACCGGGCAATAGCGGGCATCTGTGGACAGGTGGAGGGCAGCGTTGTGCCGGGCTGGATTGGAATGGAAGCGGGTCAATCGGCATTTGGTGATATGTATGCCTGGTTTAGCCGATTATTAAGCTGGCCATTGCATCAGGCCGCATTAGCGCAACCTGAATTACAACCCCAGCTCAAACAGATTGAATCCACCCTGCTCGCTTCTCTCACCGCCGAGTGGGCGAAGAATCCATCCCTTGATCACCTGCCCGTGGTCTTAGATTGGTTCAATGGTCGCCGCACCCCGAATGCCAATCAGCGTCTAAAAGGCGTGATTGCCGACCTCAATCTGGGGACTGATGCCCCGACGTTATTTGGCGGATTTATCGCCGCTACCGCATTTGGTGCTCGCGCCATTATGGAATGTTTTGAACAGCAGGATATTCCGGTGGAGAACGTGCTGGCATTAGGCGGTATTGCACGCAAATCACCGGTTATCATGCAAGTTTGTGCTGATGTAATGAATCGACCCTTACAGATAGTCGCATCAGATCAATGCTGTGCTCTGGGGGCCGCCATTTTTGCTGCTGTGGCTGCGGGTATCTTTGAGGATGTTCCAGCGGCACAGCGGCAGATGGCGTGTAAGATTGAACGCACCCTAACGCCAAATGCGGCACAAGTCGCACGCTATCAACAGCTTTATCAACGCTATCAACAGTGGTGCATATCGGCTGAGCCACACTATGCGCCGGTCACTGAAGCTAAGCACTAATTGATAAAAAAAACCTATTTTTCCCCAAAGAAATTGGAGTGCCAGATGGACGTATTCAAGCAATCAGAAGTGTGGTTTGTGATCGGCAGTCAGAACCTGTATGGCCCTAAAACCCTGCAACAAGTTATGGATAATGCCCATCATGTCGTCAACAGCCTAAACAGTGAAGCGGGTTTACCGGTCAAATTGGTGCTAAAACCTTTGGTCACCACACCGGATGAAATCACCGCTCTGTGCCGTGAAGCAAATTACGACACCGCCTGTATCGGGATCATGACTTGGCTGCATACCTTCTCCCCAGCCAAAATGTGGATTGGCGGGTTGAGTATTCTGAATAAACCTTTACTGCAATTCCATACCCAGTTTAATGCCCAGATCCCGTGGGAAACCATGGATATGGACTTTATGAACTTGAACCAAACGGCTCACGGTGGCCGTGAGTTTGGTTTTATCGGCGCTCGTATGCGCCAGCAGCATAGCGTTATCACCGGCCACTGGCAGGATAAAGCTGCCCACCAGCGTATTGGTCAGTGGATGCGAGTCGCTGCCGCTAAACAGGAAAGCCAACAGCTGAAAGTTGCCCGGTTTGGCGACAATATGCGCGAAGTGGCCGTCACTGATGGTGATAAAGTGGCGGCACAAATTCAGTTCGGATACTCGGTAAATGCCTACGGCATCGGGGATTTGGTCAGCGTGGTGGACGCCGTCAGTCAAGGCGATATTGATACCCTGGTGGAAGAGTATGAAGCCACCTATCGCTTGACTGATGCCGTGAAATTGAACGGCAATAAACGTGAAAATCTGCTGGATGCGGCGCGCATTGAGCTAGGCATGAAGCGTTTCCTGGAACAAGGCGGCTTTAAAGCCTTTACCACCAACTTTGAAAACTTATATGGCCTGAAGCAGTTACCGGGGCTGGCGGTTCAGCGCCTGATGCAACAAGGCTATGGTTTTGGCGGCGAAGGCGACTGGAAAACAGCGGCGCTACTGCGCATTCTGAAAGTGATGGGAACCGGCCTAAAAGGCGGGACTTCCTTTATGGAGGATTACACCTATAACTTCCAGCCGGGCAATGATTTGGTGGTCGGCTCACATATGTTGGAAGTGTGCCCATCGATCGCCAAAGAAGAAAAACCCCTGTTAGATGTGCAACATTTAGGTATTGGTGGCAAAGCTGACCCAGCGCGCTTGATCTTCTCAACTCCAGCAGGCCCGGCCCTGAACGCCAGCCTGATTGATATGGGTAACCGCTTCCGCTTACTGGTCAATGTGGTCGATACTGTTGAACAGCCGCACCCACTGCCAAAACTGCCGGTCGCTCGTGCTATTTGGCAAGCCCAGCCGTCACTGGCTACTGCAGCTGAAGCCTGGATTATTGCCGGCGGTGCGCACCACACCGTGTTCTCACAAGCTATTGGTGTCGATGAATTGCGCCTGTACGCCGAAATGCACGGCATTGAATTCCTGCTTATCGATAATGACACCACGTTACCGGCGTTTAAAAATGAAATCCGTTGGAACGAAGTCTATTACCATCTGAATCACTGAGTTAAGAGCCATAACAACTTAGCATTTTGATTTATCTGCGCAGTAAACTCAGGGGGCTTCACCGCCCCCTTATCATTGCTAGTTTCCAACTCTATGCCATTAACGCGATGGCCAGCGCCACTCCGGCATCGTTTCTTGTTGTACGGTGGTTTCACTCAGTTGTTTATCCAACAAGATATGGCGACAAGTTTCCTCCTGCTGTAGCGCCCCCACCAACCCGGCGGCATGAGAAACCACAATCACCTGAGTATGTTGTGACGCCTGAGCAATCAGTCGGGCCAAGGGTTGCAGCAAATCAACATGCAGGCTGATTTCTGGTTCATTAAGAATCATCATCTCTGGTGGGCGTGGCGAAAGTAATGCGGCCACCAGCAACAAATAGCGCAAAGTGCCATCCGACAACTCAGCCACTTTAAGCGGCCTCAGTAAGCCCTGTTGTGACAGTAGAATTTCAAAATTGGGCAGGATTTGCAGAGTGGTTCCAGGAAAGGCATCGGCAATGGTGTAGCTCAATGCGTCCGAATCCCCTATTTCGATGATAGTTTGCAATGCCGCCGCCAAATCAGCACCATCACTGGCGAGTACTGGCGTATAAGTGCCAATTTGTGGCTGGCGCGCCGGTGCAGAGCGATCGGTTCGCAGATTGTCATAAAAACGCCACGCCCGCATGCGCTCGCGCATGACCAGAATCTCCGGGGCATCACGAGGGTCGGTACTGTGTGTCATCATGCTGTCATTAGCCGCCAGCCCGTGATGAGCTTCCTGCCAGCTACCGTGCGCATCACGAATGCGCACACTGGGGCCACGGCGTTCAGCAAAAACATTGCTGTGGTGCAGTGTGTCGCCGCACCACAAGCTTTCAATTTTAATTTCTGGATCTTTGGCGAAATAGGATTCACGTGGAGGCGGCAGCCCTAAATCAATGGCATAGCCGTAATCTTCGCCCGAAAAACCCAGCTTCAAACTCACTGGGTGATGACGCACCACACCTTGAACTGGCTGTTCTCCTAGTTTCATTGCCCTGGAGAATGATTCTGGCCCTGCCCATAGCGTTGACTGTAATCCGCCTTCTGCAGCAAGTGATTGAATAACCTGCCCCTGACCAATGTCAGACAGTAATCTCAACGCTCGATAGAGGCTGGATTTACCGCTACCATTAGCACCGGTGATCACATTCAATTGCCCCAATTCAAGCACCACATCGCGTAAAGAGCGATAACCAGAGATAGCCAGCCGAGTAATCATAGTCCTCTCTTTTAATGTCACTGATCCCGTACGCCTCGAAACACTGAATGTATATACAGTATCTTTTTATTCCACTATTTGTCTACATCACAATCACAGAAACCGGTTACAGAAACCGGTTGCATAAATAGCGAGTTCACGAATACACTGGTGACAGATGCTCGAACAACCTCCCTTTTCATTCATTACATAAGAGAGATTTTATGTCTGCTTTCCCGAAGGATTTCTTATGGGGTGCTGCCAGCGCCGCTTATCAAGTTGAAGGTGCCTATGACGCTGATGGTAAAGGCCCGTCAATCTGGGATACCTTTTCTCATCTGCCAGGAACCACTTATCAGGGCACCAATGGTGATGTCGCCGTCGACCACTATCATCGTTTCCGTGAAGATGTGGCGCTAATGGCGGAAATGGGCATGAAAAGCTATCGTTTTTCTATTTCATGGCCTCGATTGCTGCCCAACGGCCGTGGCGAGGTCAATGCCGCTGGGGTCAAATTCTACAGTGAACTGATTGATGCCCTGCTAGAACACCATATCGAGCCGATGATCACCCTGTATCACTGGGATTTACCGCAAGCGTTGCAGGATGAAGGCGGTTGGGAAGCGCGCAGCACTGCCGATGCTTTCGCAGAATATGCCCGTTTGTGCTATCAACACTATGGTGATCGGGTCAAACTTTGGTCTACGTTTAATGAAACCGTCTGTTTTATTGGCTTTGGCTATATTGTCGGCGCTCACCCACCGGGTGTTCAGGATCCAAGCCGTGCTATTCAAGCTTGCCATCACGTTTTTGTCGCGCATACCAAAGCAGTTGCCGCATTCCGCGCCAGTGGTATTGATGGGAAAATAGGTTTTGTGAATGTGCTGCAGACCCACACACCATTGAGTGATTCACCTGAAGATATGGCTGCATTCCATTTAGCGGAAGGGATCTTTACCCACTGGCTGTATGATCCGGTATTGAAGGGGGAATATCCGGCTGAGTTATTGGCGCAAACCCAAGCCATCTGGGGCGTGCCGCAATTTGCACCGGGTGATGATGCATTGCTGCGTGATAATATCTGCGACTTTATTGGGCTGAATTATTATAAGCGCGAGACTGTTGCTGCTAATCATCAGGAAACGCACTTCACGCTCAACACCTCAGGCAAAAAAGGCTCTGGTCATCAGCAAGGTAGTGAGTTTGGCTTTAAGGGATTATTTAAGTTTGTGCGTAATCCTCACGGAGTTTATACCGACTGGGATTGGGAGATTTACCCTCAAGGCCTCACTGAAGGCATCATGAATATCAAAGCCCGTTATGGCGATATTCCTATCTATATCACCGAGAATGGTTTAGGTGCCAAAGACCCGATTATTGACGGTGAAGTGGTTGATGACGATCGTATTGATTACCTGCGTCAGCATATTATCGCTATCGAAGATGCCATCAAGCAAGGCGCTGATGTCCGTGGCTACTATCCATGGTCATTTATTGACTTGCTGAGTTGGTTGAATGGCTTCCAAAAGCAATATGGCTTTGTTTATGTTGACCACCAGAAACAGCTAGCGCGCCAGCGTAAGAAAAGCTTTTTCTGGTATCAGGAGGTCATTAAATCCAATGGTGACAAACTATAATTAGCTGATAAGCATAAATTTATTAAAATGGCCGGGTGGAAATTCACACCCGGTTTTATTGCAATAAATTAAGCGAAAGTTTAGCCGCGCCTGATGTTACTCAGTCTGTAATCGCCACAAATGTGCATAAACCCCCGCCTGCGCCAACAACTGTTGATGGCTTCCTTGCTCTAACACTTGCCCCTCTTTTAATACTAAAATGCGATGACACAAGCGCAATGTATTCAAACGATGTGCAATACAAATGACGGTGCGATTACGGATAATCTCTGGCAACTGACGCATGATGGCCGCCTCAGATTCATAATCCAGTGCGCTGGTGGCTTCATCAAGAATTAATATTTTGGGATCTGCCATCAATGCCCTGGCCAACGCCACCCGCTGCCGCTGTCCACCGGAGAGCATGCCACCCCGCTCACCCACCGGTGTCTGGTAGCCCTGCTGCAATGACACAATAAAATCATGAGCACCTGCCAACCGCGCAATACGTTCAACTTGAGCATCATCCGCATCAGGCCGGCACTGACAGATATTGTCCCTTATCGTGCCGGAAAACAGCACACTTTCCTGCAATACCACACTCATTTGGCAGCGTAAACTGGTGGCATCAGTAATGGCTAAATCCTGCCCATCCACCAGAATCTGCCCGTGCTGCGGGGTGTATAACCGCTGGAGTAACTTGGTCAAGGTTGACTTGCCGCAACCGGATGGCCCAGTAATGCCAATAAACTCGCCCCCGACAACCTCTAAATTGAGATTTTGGATAACTTCCGCAGTATCAGGCCGGTAGCGAAAACGCACCTGCTTAAAGGCCAGATTCCCCACCATGGTGTGGTTTGCCACCAGCCCAACACTGCCCGGTTCCGTTGGGTAATCCAGAATGCTGCCGATGCGTTGCAAGGAGACTTGTGTATGCTGGAAGTCTTGCCATATCTGGGCCAGACGTAAGATAGGTTGCGTGACGTAGCCGGAAAACAGTGTAAAAGCAATAAATTGCCCTGGACTGAGCTCCCCGGCCAGTACCAGCATTACACCACTCCACAGCAAAATCGCCGAAGTCACTTTATTGATCAGCATGATGCCTTGTTCAGCAACATTCGCCGCCCAAGAAGAGGCAAATGACGCTCGCACATAACCGGCCAACGAATTTCGCCAACTGCGGTTAAACAAACGCTCGGTGGCGGAGGTTTTGATGGTTTCCAAACCGCTGATCGCTTCGGTTAGAAAAGCAGTGTTATGAGCACTGGCTTCATATTGACGTTCCACCCGCCGACGCAGAACGCCGCTCACTGCCCACCAAAACAACAGATAACAAACTAGCGAGAATATCACTATCCAGGTCAGCCGTTGGCTGTAGCAAAACATCACCGCAATAAAGGTGCTGACGAAAACTAAATCCAATAGCATGGTCAGGGCTGAACCGGTTAAGAAACTGCGGATTTGCTCCATTTCCCGTACTTTAGCGATGGTTTTCCCGGTTTGTTGTGCGGCAAAGTAGCCCAGTGGCAAGCCTAATAAATGGCGATACAGGCCGGTATTGAGTTCTGCTCCCACCCGGCTGGAGAGATGTGAAAACAGCCAGCCACGCAAAAAGGTATAGCATGGTTCGGCAATCGCCAAGGCAATCATGGCGGTGCCCAGCACCATTAAACTCCCCACCCCACGGCTCACCAGCACTTTGTCGATCACCGTTTCAAATAACATCGGCGTCACCAACAAAATGCCCTGTAACAGTAGCGAAACCAAAATAATGTTACGCAACTGATGGCGATACTTCGTAATCACTGGAATAAACCAGCTAAAACCGAAAGCGGCTTTTTTGGCCGCTGACGGTTCGGCTTTCGCGAGTAAGATAGCCTCACCGCACCACAAACCGGCGAGTTCCTGCTGGCTTATCTGTTGCTGCTGCCCAGTGGCTGAGAAATGAATAAGCGCCCCTTGCTCATTGAGTGCCAGTAACACGTACCACTCAGTCCCATTACGGAACAGAATAGGCAGCGTCGAATGGCTCAAACGCTCAAATGATTGGCTAACCACTCTGGCGCGCAAACCAATCCAATTAGCGCAGCGGCACAGAGCAATGTTGTCTATTTGTTGGGGGGGTAAACCAAGCTTATGCGCTAACACCGGGACTTCAACGGCGAGATCAAAACATGCCGCCGCCCGAACCAGTGCTTCCAATGGTTGAATAACCGGCGTTGAAGTTGAATGCAGCATATCAACGCTCCCTCATGGCTTCTGATTGATACTGTTGCAATGGGCTGAGCAAGTAATCAATCACCCGACGACGGCCAGTTTTAATTTCTACACTGACCGCCATGCCAGCAGATAGACGTACCGGACGCCCCTCGACGCTCAGCGTATCGCTATCGAGCCGAACCCGTGCGGGGAACACCAAACCTTGCTGTTGATCTTCCATCGCATCACGCGAGATATGTTTAACTTCACCGGAAAGTGTGCCGAATCGGGTATAGGGGAAACTGTCAACTTTGACTTCAACCGCCTGTCCAGGCAGAACAAATCCGACATCTTTATTCAGAATCATCACATCCAGTTCCAGCGGATAATCTTCCGGCACCAGCACCATCAGCGGCTGAGCGGTGGTAACCACTCCGCCCAGCGTATGGACCGCTAATTGCTGAATAACCCCACTTTCCGGCGCACGTAAAGTTTGCTGCCGCTGCCGTTCTACCGACTTAATCAGCTCCTGCTGTAATTGATTAATTACTTCGTGGGTTTTATTTAATTGTTCCTGATAACTTCGTTTCTTTTCCGCTAAGTAGTGCAATCGCGTTTGCGTAAGATGGCCCGCTTTCGCTTGTAAGATAGCCAGTTCATTCTGCATACGGCTGGCTTCCGCTTGAGCATTGAGCCACTCCCGCTCTTGTATCAATAACTCCACGGCAGCAATTGATTTAGACTTGGCGAGTGTCTGCAATGCCTGTAGCCGCTGATAAATGTTTTTCATCAAGGTTTTCTGGTTGGCAATGTTGGTAACGGCTGAGTGCATATGTGCTTGATTAACAGCCAGTTCACTCTCTTGGCGCGCCAGTTCTGCATGATGCTCATCATGCTTTTTTATCAACAGTGACTTCGCCGTCATCACCAGATTCTCAGCGCTATCTTCTGGGTAGGTAAAATTCGCCAGTGGATCATCGGTCAGTAACGCGGTGATTTGCGCAGCTTCGAGCAAACGATGTATTAACTGTTGATTGATATTGTCGACTTCGGCGTCAATCCCAATAGGATTTAACTCTATTAGCACCTGACCGGCGCTAACATGGTCCCCATCACGAACATGAATGGCCGCCACGACTCCGGGCTCAAAGGGTTGGATGACTTTCGAGTGTTCGGAGACAATCACTTTGCCATTGGCTGAGGCGTGGATATCTAATTTACCGATTATTGACCAAGCCAATACCGACAGTAATGTCAGTGCCAGAAACCAGGCGGTACGCCGCGCCAATGGCGATACTGGACGCTCAACGATATCCAGATAAGCGGGCAGAAAATCATATTCATCGCGCGTTTTACCTTGATCGACGTGGCGCTGCCAGCGCTGTTTGAGCGCATTTATCCCAGACAATTTAGCCAGATATTGCATCAACTTCATTTTGATCCCTCATGGCAAAAGTCTGCTTGTTGTTGCCACAACTGGGCATAAATTCCGTTGAGTGCCAATAATTCACCATGACTAGCAAGTTCAGCCACTCGGCCCTGAGTGATAACGGCAATACGGTGGCAATGTCGCACGGTCGAAAGACGGTGGGCGATGGTAATCACCGTGCGATTGGCAATAATGCGGGACATATTTTTCTGGACTTCAGCTTGTGACTCATCGTCCAGTGCACTGGTTGCCTCATCAAAAATTAAGACTCGCGGATTCGCCAGCAGTGTTCGCGCAATCGCAATCCGTTGACGCTGCCCACCAGACAGCGATGCCCCTCCCTCTGCTAGCACGGTGTCATAACCCAGCGGCAGGGCAAGAATAAAGGCATGAGCGCCCGCTAACGAGGCCGCATCAACCACTTCACTAAGTGGCGCCGTGGGCCGGGAATAAGCAATGTTTTCACGGACAGTCCGGTTAAACAGGTAATTTTCCTGCATCACCACCCCGACTTGCCGCCGCAAATATTCAGGAGAGAAACGGTTGATTGGCTGACCATCAATACTGATTTCCCCCTGTTCGGCGATATACAGGCGCTGTAGTAACCGAGCGACGGTACTTTTCCCCGAGCCGGATGGCCCCACTAACCCGATATGCTCTCCGGCCGGTAGTGACAGTGAAAAATGGTGTAGCACCGGCTCAAGATCGGGACGATAGCGGAAAGTGACATTTTTCAGCGAAATATGGCCTTGAATCGGGCTATCAGAGGGTACGGACCCTGCTGCTTGTTCGGCGGGTAAACTCAAAATATCGGAGATCAGGGTCAGCCCAACCTGAGCCCGTACGCTCTGTTGCCATAAATCCACCAACTTACTCATCGGCATTAATGCCTGGACAGCCAACATGTTAAAAGCAATTAACTGCCCAATGCTGAGCTGCACCGACATCACTTGATAAGCCCCAACGACAATAACCAGTGCTCCAGCCAACTTTTGCAGCAACTGAGCGCTCTGGCTGCTGAAGTTTTGCAAATTCTGCACGTTAAAATTAGCGTGGGCATAATCACGCGTTTGTCTTTCCCAGCGTTGCTGCATTTGCGGTTCTAATGCCAGGCTTTTTACCGTCTCCACCCCAGATAATGTTTCGGTTAAAAATGCGCCATTTTGGGCGGCACAAGAGCACAATACGCCAACTTTCTTTTGCAATGGCCGCGTGCTGAATGCGGCTAATAACAAATAGAGAGGCAATGTGGCGAGAACAATCAGTGTCAGCTGCGGCGAAATACACCACATAACAATAAACAATACGAGGGTAAAGACAACATCGACAGATAATGTTAGGGCTGAACCGGTGATGAATTCTCGAATATTATCCAGCTCCCGCACTCGAGCAACAATATTCCCCACATGACGTTGCTTAAAGTAACTTAAAGGTAATTTAATTAAATGATTAAATAGCTTTCCGCCTAATAAAATATCCACCCGCGTCGTGGTATGCGTAAAAATATATTCACGCAGAAATTTCAGAACCACCTCATAGATACCAGTCACTAATAATACAATAATTAGCACATCAAGGGTTGTCAGTGCATTATGAACTAAGACCTTGTCCATAATAACTTGAAAGAAAAGTGGCGAGATAAGTGCTAGAAACTGTAATAGCAGTGACAACACCAATACCTGAGTCAGTGATTTACGGTGATGGAGTAAAGCAGGGATAAACCAGCGGATATCAAAGCGTGAATGGCTACAATAGAGAACAACACCGCCCCACAAAGCACTAAGCTCATGATAGCTTATGATTTTTGGCTGTTTACTGTCAGCGTATTGCAACAGTGCTTGATTATCATTCATCCGAGCCAATAAGATAAATCGGCCCTGTATATCGCGAAACGCGAGTGGCAACTGCTCTGCCTTAACACGATTTAATGACTGTTTCTTAACATTAAGACGTGTTGGGATGGTGCGTGATAATTGTGATAAATAGCGTTGCAATAAGCTGATCGTTGCCATTGCCGAGGCTTCAATATTGGCATTTTGTCTAAATATTTTCACAGGTTCCGCGCTGAATCCCGCCAAGCTGAGTAATCGCGCCGCGCATACCAAAGAGGAGTGAACGTGGTTTTCCATAAATTACATTTTCCATTATTTCATCGTAGAAACAGATAGGTTTCCATGCACTAAAAATATAACTATGGAATTGTATGACTTCTTTGATAAACCAACCTCATAAAGTAAGAAGTTTTAATATTCAATATCTCAAAGATTCTTTAATGTTATTTAAAAAATACAATAGATATAAAAACGAGCAAAAATAAAACCGCCAAGATAGAAATCGAGCATTCTGCATTAATCTTTGAATGTGAAAAACACGACATGTTCAACGGCTGACGACTTCACATTTATTGATTTGTATCGCCAAATCCCCAGAACTTTGTGTGATAATTTCGCGGTGATTTATAGCCCCGTGATTGGCTACCGTCGTTTTGTCACTGATAACAGGAATTTCCCCAGCATGACATCAACTCTACCGTCTATTGCCGCTAACCTCTGCCCGATAACCCATGCGAGTCATAACCTCAGCTTGCAACCTATCCAGTATATTGCACAGCAATTAGGTCTCACGGCTGAGGATTTAATTCCATATGGGCATCATATGGCGAAAGTCGATATCAGTGCCTTACGCCCCGGAGAAACGCGCGGCAAACTGATTCTGGTTTCCAGCATTACGCCCACTCCAATGGGAGAGGGAAAAACGGTCACAACCATTGGATTAAGTCAGGGGATCAACCGGTTAGGTCATCGTGGGGTGGCGTGTATCCGTCAACCTAGTCTTGGCCCGGTCTTTGGTGTGAAAGGCGGTGCTGCAGGCGGAGGGGCCGCACAAGTGCTGCCGATGGAGAAATTAAACCTGCATCTAACAGGGGATATTCATGCCATCAGTGCCGCGCATAATCTGGCGGCGGCGGCGCTGGATGCCCGTTTGTATCATGAGCAACGTTTGGGGCAAGCCTTTAGTCAACAAACTGGTATGCCGCTGTTGAATATCGATGTTCAGCAGATCCTGTGGCCACGCGTGGTTGACCATAATGATCGTGCATTACGGCACATTAAAGTGGGTGTTGGTGGCGGAACCCAGGGTGTTGAACGTACCGACCACGTAGAGATAACCGCAGCATCAGAATTAATGGCTATTCTGGCGTTATCGGAAAACTTGCAAGATATGCGGCAGCGTATTGGCCGGATCATTTTGGCAAAAAACACCGACGGTAAACCCATTACCGCCGATGACCTGGGCGTTGCTGGGGCAATGACCGCATTAATGAAAGAGACTATTCATCCAACATTAATGCAGACCAGCGAACATACACCGGTATTGATCCATGCAGGGCCATTTGCCAATATCGCGCACGGAAACTCTTCCGTGTTGGCTGACCGTTTGGGGCTACAGTTGGCGGATTATGTGGTTACCGAGGCCGGTTTTGGCTCCGACATGGGAATGGAAAAGTTCTTTAATATCAAATATCGCCAATCCGGTATTGCCCCTGCTTGTGTGGTCTTGGTCGCGACAATTCGCAGCCTGAAAGCCAACAGTGGCGCTTTTGACATCAAACCGGGCCAGCCACTGCCCGCAGAGATTCTCAGCACCAATATTCCTTTGCTCAGTCAAGGTTGCGCCAATCTGAAATGGCATATTAACCATGCTAAAAGCTATGGTCTGCCGGTGGTGGTCGCCCTCAATCGCTTCCCCGACGACAGCGTGGAGGAACTGGCCTTTGTCAACGATTATGCCCTGTCTGCTGGAGCGGTTGCCTGCGAAATCAGTGAAGCATTTGCCAACGGTGGCGCTGGGACCACGGCACTGGCGCAGCAGGTTATCAATGCTTGCGCCGATGCTCAGCAACCAATATTGCCTTACCCCGATCATGCCTCACTGGAGCAAAAAATAGCCGTCATGGCCCAAGGTTATGGTGCTCATGATGTTGAATTTACACCACAAGCCCGCCAGCAACTTGCGGCAATTACCGCCGCCGGTTTTGCTCATTTGCCACTGTGTATGGCCAAAACGCCCTTGTCTATCAGCGCCGATCCACGTTTGAAGAATGTCCCTCAAGACTTTGTCTTGCCGATCACCGCCTGTGCGGTGTCAGCCGGTGCCGGTTTTGTGCGGATTTATGCTGGAGATATTATGACCATGCCCGGTCTTGGCACCCAGCCAGCGTATTATCATATTGATATAGATGACGAAGGACACATTTGCGGGTTAAGCTAACCCGCATGCAATTTCAGGTAAAAAGGTTCACTATGTCTCAACAGCAAGAATATCAACGTATTGGTGGCTGGTTATTGGCCCCGCTGGCCTATTTAATAGTGACATTGCTCAGTGCCAGTCTGATGCTGGCGCTGTATGCCATGGCAATTTTCACACCAGAATCCAGAGAGTATTTAGTCACTAATTCACAGGCGTTTACCCTGCAATGGTACTTTTCAGTTGTAACCACAATTGTAATGTGGATTTATACGATATGGGTTATCTGGCTATTGTGTAGCCGCTCACAACGTTTCCCCCAATTGTTTATTTTATGGTTATTGTTAACCGTATTATTGGCGTTAAAGGCATTTGCGTTTTCCCCCATCAGCGATGCTATCGCCTTACGTACCTTGGGTTGGCCTCTGCTGGCGGCGGCTGTTTTTGTTCCCTATATCAAGCGTTCTCAGCGGGTGAAAGCCACATTTACCGAAAAATAACAGGAAAAAGGGAATTAACGCCTCTTTTTCCTGGCGCTAAGAAATTTTGATTGGCTGATAGGCTGTCACTTTTCGCCCCAGTAAATACGATAAAAATCAATTCGTTAAATTGGCTTTGGCAACTCACAGCCCCAGTCCTTGCAAGCTGACGGGGATAAATCGTAATAACCTTGCACTTCATCTGTTGTCGTCAGGCCGCCAATTTTGGATAATAGGCGGCTTTTATTTTTTTAGGCTCCGCAATGACTGAATACCTGCTCCTGTTTGTCGGTACTGTTTTGGTAAACAACTTCGTCCTGGTCAAATTTCTTGGCCTGTGCCCTTTCATGGGTGTCTCCAAAAAATTGGAGACCGCCATTGGTATGGGGCTGGCAACCACTTTTGTCCTGACACTGGCCTCGGTGTGTGCCTGGATGGTCAACAGCTTTATTTTGCTGCCGCTCGGCTTGGTTTATTTACGGACGTTGGCATTTATTTTAGTTATCGCGGTGGTCGTGCAATTTACTGAATTGGTGGTCCGCAAAACCAGCCCGGCGCTTTATCGCCTGCTGGGGATATTTTTGCCATTGATCACCACTAACTGTGCAGTGTTAGGTGTGGCGCTACTTAATATCAATCAATCTCACAATTTTATGCAATCGGCCGTCTATGGCTTCAGTGCCGCCGCCGGTTTCTCTTTGGTCATGGTGCTATTTGCCGCGATCCGCGAGCGCCTTGCTGTTGCTGACGTTCCGGCGCCGTTCCGCGGCTCATCCATTGCCCTGATTACTGCTGGGCTGATGTCATTGGCCTTTATGGGCTTTACCGGGTTGGTGAAGTTCTAATGATGTCGTTATGGATTGCCATAGGCGCACTCAGTACGTTAGCGCTGATTTCAGGTGCAGTGCTGGGGTTTGCTGCCCGCCGTTTTCAGGTTGAACAAGACCCCATCGTTGAGCAAGTCGATGCTATCTTGCCGCAAAGCCAGTGTGGCCAGTGCGGCTACCCCGGCTGTCGCCCCTATGCCGAGGCAGTCTCCGGGGGTAGTGAAAAAATAAATAAGTGCGCCCCAGGTGGCGAGCAAGTGATGCTTAAGCTGGCGGAGTTGCTGGCTGTTGAACCACAACCGTTAGATGGCGATGAAACCGCCGCTCATCCTCAGCGCAAAGTGGCGTTTATTGATGAAGCAAACTGTATCGGTTGCACTAAATGTATTCAAGCATGCCCGGTCGACGCCATCGTGGGTGCCACCCGCGCGATGCACACCGTGTTGCCCGATCTCTGCACTGGCTGTGACCTTTGTGTCGCCCCTTGCCCGACCGACTGTATTGAAATGATCCCGGTTGCTACCACCACCGCTAATTGGAAGTGGGATTTGAGCACCATCCCGGTCAAGAATCTTCCCACACAGTTAGCTGCCTCACAGATGATTCCGGTGAAAATGATAGATGTGGAGCAACATGTTTAAGCTGTTTACTGCCCGTCAGCACGACACCCTATGGGATTTCGACGGCGGGATACATCCACCAGAAATGAAGTTGCAATCAAGCCGGGTACCGATGCGTATCGCGTCCCTGCCTGCACAGATGATTATTCCATTGCAGCAACATCTTGGGCCGGAAGGTGAACTCTGTGTTAAGGCTGGCGACCAAGTACTCAAGGGCCAACCACTGACTATTGGCCATGGCCGTACCGTACCGGTGCATGCACCAACATCCGGTACCATTACCGCCATTGCTCCCCACACCACTGCACACCCCTCAGGGTTGGCAGAGTTGTGCGTGCATATTACCCCTGATGGTGAAGACCGCTGGCGCGAACAACAACCTTGGGCCGACTATCAGCAGCACGACAAACTCGCGCTGTTGAACAGGATCCATCAGGCGGGCATTGCCGGTTTAGGTGGCGCGGGTTTCCCTACAGCCAGCAAATTGCATGGCGGTTTAAGCAGCGTAACCACACTCATTATCAACGCAGCAGAGTGCGAGCCTTATATCACTGCCGATGACCGGTTGATGCAAGACCATGCAGAAGAACTGGTTAGCGGGATTCGTATTTTAATCTATCTGCTGCAACCTCAGCAGGTATTAATCGGCATTGAAGATAATAAACCTGAAGCTATCGCAGCCCTGAATCAGGCGCTACGCGGCCATGATGATATACAGTTGCGTGTGGTTCCTACCAAATACCCGTCCGGGGGGGCCAAGCAACTGACCAAAATTCTGACCGGTAAAGAAGTGCCCTTTGGCAAACACTCATCATCCATTGGGGTGTTGATGCAAAATGTCGGGACGGTGGTGGCTATCAAGCGGGCGGTGATCGACGACGAGCCATTAATCGAACGTGTGGTAACTTTAACTGGCGCGGCGTTATCAAAGCCAGGTAACTTCTGGGCCAGAATCGGCACGCCGGTCATACACTTGTTAACATTGGCCGGTTTTCAACCACCACACCAGCCGATGGTCATTATGGGTGGCCCGCTGATGGGCTTTACCCTGCCAAGTTTGGATGTGCCCATTGTTAAAATCAGTAACTGCATTTTAGCCCCAACAGAGGCTGAAATGGGGTTATCCGAGCCAGAGCAAGCTTGTATTCGTTGTGGCTTATGTGTCGATGCTTGTCCAGCCAGTTTATTACCTCAACAACTCTATTGGTTTAGCCGGGGTGAAGAACATGAGAAGGCCCGCAATCATAATTTATTTGATTGTATTGAATGTGGTGCCTGCGCTTATGTTTGCCCAAGTAATATTCCGTTAGTGCAGTACTACCGTCAGGAAAAAGCGGAAATTCGCGCCCTTGATGAAGAGAGCGCCCGAGCTGCGGAAGCTAAAGCACGTTTTGAGGCTAAACAAGCTCGGCTCCAACGAGAGAAACTGGCGCGTGAATTACGTCATAAGCAAGCTGCAGTCAAACTAACAGAGGCCGACCAACAGACAGTTGAAGCAGCGGTTAGCCGTTTGACCCGTGAGTCAGAGAATAAACATTCCGCCATCCATGTCACTGTGGGAGAAACACCGGACAACAGCGCCGTTATTGCTGCCCGAGAGGCGCGGAAAGCACAGGCCAGAGCACGCCAGGCAGAAAAACAGGCCACCGCCGCAACGGAAGAGACAACAGACGCGATTGACCCACGCCAGGCAGCAGTTGCCGCCGCCATTGCCAGAGTCAAAGCCAAGAAAGTGGCGCAAGCACAGGCTCAGACCGACGCGGTGAAAAGTGAAAGTGCTGCACTAGAGGAGGATCCGCGCAAAGCTGCCGTTGCTGCCGCCATCGCCAGAGTCAAAGCCAAAAAAGCGGCGCAAGTACAGGCTCAGCCCGACGCGGTGAAAAGTGAAAGTGCTGCGCCAGAGGAGGATCCGCGCAAAGCTGCCGTTGCTGCCGCCATCGCCAGAGTCAAAGCCAAAAAAGCGGCGCAAGCACAGGCTCAGCCCGACGCGGTGAAAAGTGAAAGTGCTGCACTAGAGGAAGACCCGCGCAAAGCTGCCGTTGCCGCCGCCATCGCCAGAGTCAAAGCCAAGAAAGCGGCGCAAGCCGCCAATCCAGATTAAGGTTTTAATTTACAGCCATTAAATAGTGATAGAGACAGGAAATATCGCGCATTTTAGATTCGGCATTGCAACTGCTATCAACCTCGATAACTTCCATTTCTAAGCCGCCACCGAATTCATCACGCAGCTTAGGTAATACTTCGTTAAACAGATAGATAGAGAATTTCACGCACTCTTTAGCGCTACCCTGATGAGTTATCGACAAAAACTCACCCGCCGGTATCGAGATGTGGTCTATCTCACGATGGCCCTGAATTTCGTGCTTTTTCTCTTTATCAATCGCAGTCGAATAATACACACTGTTCTGCCCTCGCTGACACTCTTTGGCTGAGAACAAAGAATAAACTCGCTGGCATGAGAAGTTCACTTCCTTAAAGAAATCGAGCAAAATTTCATCTTTCATTGCCATACATGATGAATGCTGGCCACTACAATGGTTATGCTCATCGAAATCTAACCGCCGGGTAAAACCAACCAACTCTCGCTCAGGTAAAACTATCCGCTTGATTTCAGGCGTATAATGCTCATAGAAGCCAAAGCGTGGGATCATGTTCTGGACATCCCACTGCACCATCTGACGGAAACTATTGGGTGTCACACCAAAACGCTTTTTAAAGGTACGGGTGAAGGTCTGCTGCGAGTCAAAACCTAACTCATCAGAAATTTCAATGATTGGTCGCCGAGAAATGCGCAAAGCAACTGCCGCCCGAGTCAACACGCGGCCACGTATATAGGAGGCTAATTGTAACCCGACAATACTTTTAAATTTACGTTGTAGATGCCATTTTGAATATCCTGAAATCCTCGCCACGTCATCCAAAGTGGGTCTCTTTTCTAAATTGATTTCAATCCATTCAATTAATTCTTCTATAAATAATATGTCTTCATTAATCATTTTATTGTTCTTTAAATATATAATTACCTTGCATACTACATTAATCTATCATTATGCCAACGCTTTTCTCAAATCTAATTTGATTTGTCAATAAATCGTTAATTTACAATCAATTGACAAAATATAGCGCAATGGAAAATACAATTAAAACAATGATTTCCGGCCCTCTTTCTGACACTTAAATCTAATAAGACTCTTTGATAATTCAGCGCTGTCGACTATTTGTTTGTTACTATTCTTATATGAATTGCAAGTTAATTCTTTGATTGGTTACACTTATTAAACCCCGCTATTTCCGAAACATCACTCGATAGGATGAGCAATAACCCTATAATTAAGGCGTATTACACTTTGTCTGAATAGGGTAGAATACGGCACCAATATTATTCCCCTGACGGCTGAGTGTATTGACGCCCGCAAGTACTAACTTGCCCGCGCGACGCCTGCGTTTGAGAATCCTGTTAAGTATTCGACATATGGTTGCAATTTCATGAAATTCAGGCCTGTAACACCGACCCATAACCAAGGGTTGCAAATAGCCAGCGCCCCTTTTACCCATAATCAACGTAGCACTCGCAGTATCATGCTATTGGTGATTTTAGCCTGTATTCCGGGCATTATTGCCCAGACCTATTTCTTTGGTTATGGCAGTCTGATCCAGGTCGCTCTGGCTATGGTTACCGCTTTGCTGGCGGAAGGCGCGGTTTTGCACTTACGTCAACAACCGGTATTGATACGGTTGCAAGACAATTCGGCCCTGCTCACAGGCTTACTGTTAGGGATAAGCCTGCCACCGCTGGCACCCTGGTGGATGGTTGTCTTGGGTACCTTGTTCGCCATTATCATCGCCAAACAACTCTATGGAGGCTTGGGGCAAAATCCCTTTAACCCTGCCATGGTCGGCTATGTCGTCCTGCTGATTTCATTCCCGGTACAAATGACCAGTTGGCTACCGCCGCTACCATTACAAGGTACGCCGGTCGGATTTTATGACAGCCTGTTAACCATTTTTACCGGGTTTACCCACAGTGGTGCCGATATCCATCAATTGCAAATTGGCGTCGATGGCGTCAGTCAAGCCACCCCACTCGACCACTTTAAAACGGCACTGCGTTCACAACCTGCCGAGCAAATTCTCCACCAGCCGCTCTTTGCTGGGATTTTGGCGGGCATCGGTTGGCAATGGGTTAACCTCGGTTTTTTGGCGGGCGGTATAGTGCTTCTGTGGTGCAAAGCCATTCACTGGCATATTCCGGTCAGTTTTCTGCTGGCCTTGGCCGGTTGCGCCGCGATCAGCTGGATAATTGCGCCACACAGCTTTGCTCCACCACTGCTACATCTGTTTTCTGGCGCAACAATGTTAGGAGCGTTCTTCATTGCCACTGACCCAGTCAGCGCCTCTACCACACCGCGTGGTCGCCTGATTTTCGGTGCATTGATTGGGATTTTAGTGTGGTTAATTCGCGTTTATGGTGGCTATCCCGACGGCGTTGCCTTTGCCGTGTTGCTGGCTAATATTACTGTTCCGCTCATTGATCACTATACCCAGCCACGGGTCTATGGTCATCATCGCGGGCACAAATAAGGAGCCGTTATGCTAAACACTATGAAGCGTCACGGCATCACTCTGGCACTGTTTGCCGCCGGCGCTACCGGCTTAACCGCCGTGGTTAACTCGTTGACCGAGACCACCATCGCCCAGCAGGCTGCTTTGCAACAAAAAGCCTTGCTCGATCAGGTTGTTCCAGCTGAATATTATGACAATGACATGCAAACAGAATGTTACGTTGTCACTGATTCCGCACTCGGCAATAACTCCCCTCACCGCCTCTATTTGGCGCGCAAAGAGGGCCAACCGGTCGCGGCAGCTATTGAAACCACCGCGCCAGAGGGTTATTCCGGTGCTATCCAACTGTTGGTGGGGGCCGATTTTCACGGTAACGTACTGGGCAGCCGGGTGATTGAACACCACGAAACTCCCGGCCTTGGCGATAAAATTGATATCCGTATCTCTGATTGGATAACCCATTTCAGTGGTCAGCAGGTTGATAATGCTCAGGATAAACGCTGGGCGGTGAAAAAAGATGGCGGGACTTTTGATCAATTTACCGGTGCGACCATCACCCCACGCGCAGTGGTGCGAGCGGTGAAAAATACCGCACTGTATTTGGAAACCCTACCGGCAAAACTCGATAGCTTGCCGGTTTGTGGAGAGCATCAATGAGTGAAGCAAAAGATCTGTTAGCCCAAGGGTTATGGAAAAATAACTCCGCTTTGGTCCAACTGCTGGGCCTTTGCCCCTTGTTGGCAGTTTCATCTACTGCCACCAATGCTTTAGGTCTAGGTCTAGCCACGACACTGGTATTGGTCTGCACCAATACCGCCGTCTCTGCGCTACGTCGCTGGGTGCCGAATGAAATCCGCATCCCGATTTATGTGATGATCATTGCATCCGTGGTCAGTACCGTACAAATGCTGATTAACGCCTATGCCTTTGGCTTATACCAATCGTTAGGGATATTCATTCCATTGATTGTGACCAACTGCATTGTCATTGGCCGGGCGGAAGCTTATGCCGCAAAAAATCCGGTGGGTTTATCGGCGCTGGATGGCCTGGCTATGGGGCTGGGGGCGACGGGCGCGCTATTTGTGCTGGGATCACTGCGTGAGCTTCTAGGCAATGGCACCCTATTTGATGGGGCTGACATGCTGCTAGGCAGTTGGGCAAAAGTGCTGCGAATTGACGTCTTGCATCTGGACAGCCCATTCTTGTTGGCGATGCTGCCCCCAGGCGCTTTTATTGGCCTGGGCTTATTGCTTGCCGGTAAATATGTTATTGACGAGAAAATGAAAGCGCGCAAAGCCAAAGCATTGGCCACTGCGCCACAAGCTCAGGATATCGCGGCCGGGAAAGCCTAATGAATAAAGAAAAACGTGTCGCTATTTTAACCCGCTTGCGGGATAACAACCCACATCCAACCACCGAGTTGGTCTATCACACCCCTTTTGAGTTGCTGATTTCAGTGCTGCTTTCAGCGCAAGCCACCGACGTCAGTGTCAATAAAGCCACCGCCAAGCTCTATCCTCTGGCCAACACTCCGCAGGCCATATTGGACTTGGGGGTTGAGGGTTTGAAGTCATACATTAAAACTATCGGTCTGTTTAATACCAAAGCCGAAAACGTCATTAAAACATGCCGTATTTTGCTGGAAAAACATCATGGTGAAGTCCCCGAAGACCGCGCCGCGCTAGAGGCATTGCCTGGTGTCGGTCGTAAGACCGCCAATGTGGTATTGAACACCGCCTTTGGTTGGCCGACCATCGCGGTTGATACACATATATTTCGGGTTTGTAATCGCACCGGTTTTGCCCCCGGCACGAATGTTGATCAAGTTGAAGCCAAGCTGATCAAAGTAGTACCCGCAGAATTTAAACTCGATTGCCACCATTGGTTGATTCTGCATGGCCGCTACACCTGTATTGCCCGCAAACCACGCTGCGGCTCATGCATTATTGAAGACCTGTGCGAGTTCAAAGAAAAAGTTTACCCCGAACATTGATTAGCCCGCCCGGCAACCTAAGCCGGGTGGGATCGTGATAAGCCCCCTCTATGCCGCGATTGCGCTATTCGATTAGACGCCTCAGCCCCGCCCCACTAGACTTGTGACAAAATAGACTCAAGCAGTTAATTATTTTGTTACCTGCTTGAAACAAAAATAACACCTGCGGCGTATCTATAATGAAATTTAAATCAGCAATAAAACCTTATACCGGAGCAGCCGGTGGTTGGGGATCCCTTGAAGCCACGACTCGCTTTGTATTGGACAGTAAGCAAGCTCTGAAGAATATCCGTAACTTGCTGCGCGTCAATCAGGTTAAGGGTTTTGACTGTCCGGGCTGTGCCTGGGGTGATGACAACCACAGCACCTTCAGTTTTTGTGAGAATGGTGCCAAGGCGGTGAGTTGGGAAGCGACACGTAAAGCAGTGGAGCCGCAATTCTTTGCCGAACATAGCCTAACCAGCCTGCGCCAGCAAAGTGACTATTTCCTTGAGTATCAAGGGCGAATCACTCACCCGATGCGCTATAATCCTCAAACTGACCGTTACCAGCCCGTCAGTTGGCAAGCCGCCCTTGAGTTGATTGCCAAACATATTAATGGTCTGGATAGCCCCAATCAGTTGGAGCTGTATACCTCCGGCCGTGCCAGTAATGAAGCTTCCTACCTTTATCAGTTATTTGGTCGCATGTTAGGCACCAATGACTTCCCTGACTGCTCAAATATGTGCCATGAAGCCAGTGGCACCGGGCTAAAACAGAGTATTGGTGTTGGTAAAGGCACCATTCGCATGCAGGATTTTGAACGGGCTGATGCTATCTTTGTTTTCGGGCAGAATCCGGGCACCAACCACCCACGCATGCTACACAGCTTGCGCCATGCCAAAGATCGTGGTGCACGGATTGTGAGCTTTAATACCTTGCGTGAACGCGGATTAGAACGCTTTGCCGATCCACAAAATCCCATTGAAATGTTGACGCCCAAATCCTCACCGATTAGCTCCGCCTATTTCCAGCCCAATCTGGGCGGCGACATGGCGGCGGTGCGCGGTATGGTAAAAGCCCTGCTGGAAACTCATCGTATGCAACTAGCGCAAGGGGAAACTGGCTTATTCAATCAAGCATTTATTGCCGAACAGACTCAAGGCATCGATGACTATCTGGCAGCGGTCGATAACACCTCATGGGCGCAAATAACACAACAATCCGGTTTAAGTGAAGAGCAAATACGCCATGCGGCGGATATTTATCAGCATGCAGAACGCGTCATCGTGACCTGGGCCATGGGAGTAACACAGCATAAACACTCGGTGATAACCGTGCGCGAACTTGCCAATCTTCAACTCCTGTTCGGCCAGCTCGGTAAGCCGGGAGCGGGTTTGTGTCCGGTTCGTGGGCACAGTAACGTGCAAGGCAACCGCACCATGGGGATTGATGAAAAACCCTCGGCCGCCATGCTGGAGCGCTTAGGCCACCACTTTGGTTTCACAGCACCTCAAGTTGCGGGCCACAACACGGTAGAAGCACTGGAGGCCATGCTGCGCGGCGAAGTCAAAGTGCTGCTGGCCCTGGGAGGGAATTTGGCAGCCGCCGCGCCAGATACTGAACGGACGGCACAAGCACTGCGCAGTTGTGACCTCACCGTACACATCAGCACAAAACTCAACCGTAGCCACCTGATTACCGGTACTGAAGCCCTGATTTTACCGACCCTCGGGCGCACCGAGCGCGATATGCAAGCCACTGGCTCACAATTTATTACCGTGGAAGACTCTTTCAGTATGGTGCATGCCTCTGAAGGTGTAGGGAAACCCTTGGCGGATACCCAGCATTCAGAAACTGCCATTGTCTGCGCTATCGCCAATGCGGTTTTTACCCAGCAGCCAGCTCAGGGAAAAACGTTGGATTGGTTGGCATTGGCTGATGATTACAATCTTATCCGTGACCATATTGCTGCCACCATTCCCGGTTTTGCTGATTTCAATGCACGCTGCGAGCAACCCGGTGGTTTCTATTTGGGAAGCGCTGCCGCCGAAATGCGTTTTGCCACCCCAAGCGGCAAAGCCGAGTTTTGTGCCTCAACTCTGCCAGATAGCTTGTTCCCGCAGATTGCTGGGGAGCAAGTCCCGTTTGTGTTGCAAACCTTGCGCTCTCATGATCAGTACAACACCACCATTTACGGCCTTGATGATCGCTATCGTGGGGTTTATGGGCAACGGGAAGTGCTGTTTATTAATCCACAAGATTTGGCCGAATTGTCGCTGGAAGCAGGTGAATTGGTCGAAATTGAAACCCTGTGGCATGACGGAGTCACTCGTAAGGTTAGCGGGTTCAAGTTAGTGAGCTATGATATTCCGCGTGGCAATCTGGCTGCCTACTACCCCGAAACCAATCCTCTGGTGCCGCTGTCCAGTTTCGGTGATGAGACCCATACACCGACATCAAAATCAGTCCCGGTGACGGTACGGCGCTGGCAGCAGCCTCCATCGCTGCGTATTGCCTGAATGGATTAGAACTGGGGTAACAAACATGCCCCTACCTTAACCAGGGAATTGCTCTCTAAGGTGATATGCCGCTTGCCCGATGGGACTGATTCGCGTAAAACTGTCAGCCGGATTAATCCCACTCACTACACCATTCACTGGACGATATGTTTCAAGATAACCCGCTGCTGGCGCAGCTAAAACAGCAACTTCACACTCAGACCCCACGCATCGAAGGCGTGGTTAAAGGTACTGAGAAAGGCTTTGGCTTTCTTGAGGTAGATGGGCAGAAAAGTTACTTTATTCCGCCACCGCAAATGAAGAAAGTCATGCATGGCGATCGGATTATTGCCACTTTACACACGGATAAAGATCGTGAGATTGCTGAGCCGGAAACACTGGTTGAGCCATTTTTATCGCGCTTTGTTGGCCGAGTGCAGAGAAAAGACGACCGCCTGTCTATTGTGCCTGACCATCCTCTGTTGCGTGATGCCATTCAATGCCGTCCGGTGCGTGAATTAACCCACGACTTCCAGAATGGGGATTGGGCTGTTGCTGAAATGTGTCGCCATCCATTAAAAGGTGATCGCGCCTTTAATGCTGATTTGACGGCCTTTATCACCAATGCTGAAGATCATTTTGTCCCTTGGTGGGTCACCCTGGCACGCCATAATCTGGAACGCGAAGCGCCGGTGATGGTCGAATCATCCTTGCATGATAACGAACTGCAACGTGAAGATTTAACCGCACTTAATTTTGTCACTATTGACAGCGCCAGCACCGAAGACATGGATGATGCGTTGCATGTTGAAGAGCAAGGTGACGGTTCCCTGCTGTTGACCATTGCTATCGCCGACCCGACCGCATATGTCGATGAAAACAGTGAGTTGGATTTAATTGCCCGTAAACGTGCTTTTACCAACTATCTGCCGGGCTTTAATATCCCGATGCTGCCGCGGGATTTATCTGACAATCTCTGCTCATTGCGCCCCAATGAGCGCCGCCCGGTATTGGTGTGCCGTGTGACCATTGCTGCCGATGGCGCTATGGGTGATGATATTCACTTCTCCGCCGCTTGGGTCGAGTCCAAAGCCAAACTGGTTTATGACGAGGTTTCTGACTGGTTAGAAGGTTTAGGTGACTGGCAGCCGCAAAATGCCGCTATTGCAGAGCAAATCACTCTACTGAAACGTGTATGTGAAGCCCGCAGTAGCTGGCGTCAACATCATGCATTGGTGTTTAAAGACCGCCCTGACTATCGCTTCTTGTTGGGTGAAAAAGGCGAAGTGCTGGATATTATTGTTGAGCATCGCCGCATTGCCAACCGGATTGTTGAAGAGTGCATGATTGCCGCTAACGTCTGCGCTGCCATAGCATTACGCGATAATCTCGGATTTGGTATTTACAACGTGCATACCGGGTTTGATCCCGCGCTGGTTGAGCAAGCCGCTACTGTACTGCAAGCCAATGGCGTGGAAGCGGACCCACAAGCCCTGCTGACCTTGCCGGGTTTTTGTGAGTTGCGTCGCCATCTTGATGCCTTACCAACTCAATTCCTCGACAGCCGCATCCGCCGTTTCCAGACTTTCGCTGAAATCAGCACCGTTCCTGGCCCACACTTCGGTTTGGGGCTTGAGGCTTATGCCACTTGGACTTCGCCAATTCGTAAATACGGCGATATGGTCAATCATCGTCTGCTGAAAGCCATTATTACCGGCCAACAAGCAGAGAAACCGCAGGATGAAATTACGGTGCAATTGGCTGAACGCCGCCGGTTGAATCGTATGGCTGAACGCGATGTCAGTGACTGGTTATATGCCCGTTATCTCCAGCCGCAAGCGGGAACTGATACGCGCTTCCCAGCAGAAATCATTGATATCACTCGTGGTGGCCTGCGGGTTCGCTTACTGGATAACGGTGCGGTGGCCTTTATTCCTGCACCCTTTATTCATGCAGTACGCGATGAGATGGTTTGCAGCCAAGAAACCGGAACCGTGCAGATCAAAGGTGAAACGGTTTACAGCCAGAGCGACAAGATTGAAGTACGGATTGCCGAAGTGCGCATGGAAACCCGCAATGTGGTGGCCCGCCCTGTCGTTTGATAACTAACATGTAGAAAACTAATAAGCCGTGGTGATAAATAACATCCCACGGCTTTTTTTTATTTTCATTTCTCTATGGTCAATAGATTGCAAGATGCAGCCCTGAATCTTAAGTGATGCTGGGTATATGTCACAATATGTAAGCAAATAATACCAATCATAAGTTAAAAACAAATAGCTCATCACATTTCTCACTTTCGCTACTTTTCTTTCACATTAAAGCTCCTATGTTAAATAACCGTTACAGACCACTTAATTCTACCGACATTAATAACGGTGAACCCCCCCAACATAACGAAGGAGTCGTTACCCATGAAGAACGTCAAGACCGTCGTCATATGGCTGACCGTGGCGTTAATTGGCGCATTTGCCTTTGCCATGCTAGCCCTGAGCCGGGGTGAGCATGTCAATGCCATCTGGCTGGTAATTGCCTCGGTGGCTTGTTACAGCATCGCTTACCGCTTTTACAGTCTATTTATTGCCAAGAATGTGTTTGAGTTAGATGATCGGCGGCTAACACCGGCTGAGCGGCGCAATGACGGGTTGGATTATGTCCCGACCAACAAATGGGTACTCTTTGGTCACCATTTTGCGGCTATTGCCGGGGCCGGGCCATTAGTTGGGCCTATTTTAGCGGCACAAATGGGTTTCTTGCCCGGTACTATCTGGATTCTGGTTGGGGTAATGATGGCGGGTGCAGTACAGGATTTCCTGATCCTGTTCATCTCGACCCGCCGTGATGGTCGCTCTTTGGGGGAGATGGCGAAACAAGAACTGGGCGCTTTCGCCGGCGTCATCACCATGCTGGGGGCATTGGGGGTAATGATTATCATCCTGTCTGCACTGGCATTAGTGGTGGTTAAAGCATTGGCCGATAGCCCTTGGGGCCTGTTTACCATTGCCGCAACCATCCCCATCGCCCTGTTTATGGGCGTCTACATGCGTTTTCTTCGTCCGGGTAAAATCGCTGAAGTGTCATTAATTGGTTTTGTGTTAATGATGGCGGCGATTATTTACGGTGGAAATATCGCCGTCCACCCCTATTGGGGGCCATTCTTCACCTTGCATGGCACCACCTTGACTTGGGTGCTGGTTATCTATGGCTTTATTGCTTCGGTATTACCCGTGTGGCTCTTGTTGGCACCGCGTGATTACCTGTCAACCTTCCTCAAAATTGGCGTCATTATTGGCCTGGCGATTGGCATTGTATTCGCCATGCCAGAGATGAAAATGCCCGCAGTCTCGCGCTTTATTGATGGTAGCGGCCCGGTATTCTCTGGCAGTTTATTCCCGTTCCTGTTTATTACCATCGCCTGTGGTGCGATTTCGGGCTTCCATGCCTTGGTGGCCAGTGGCACCACCCCGAAACTGATTGAGCGTGAAAGCCATACCCGTTTTATCGGCTACGGCGCCATGCTGATGGAATCTTTCGTTGCCATCATGGCGTTAATTTGTGCCTCGGTGATTGATCCGGGCGTTTACTTTGCCATGAACTCACCCGCCGCCTTAATTGGCACCACGGTAGAGAGTGCCTCACAAGCCATCAACAGTTGGGGGTTTGTAGTCACACCTGAAATCTTAGCCATGGTTGCCAAAGATGTGGGCGAGAACTCTATTCTCTCTCGTGCTGGCGGCGCGCCAACCTTTGCCGTGGGCATGGCACACATCATCAGTGAAGTCTTTAACAGCCGCAACATGATGGCCTTCTGGTATCACTTTGCCATCCTCTTCGAAGCCATGTTTATTCTGACTGCGGTGGATGCCGGTACCCGTGCTTGCCGCTTTATGGTGCAGGATTTGGTGGGCGTGGTGGTGCCAAGCTTGGCGAATAACCGCTCATGGTTTGGTAACTTGTCAGGCACTACGGTGGCTGTCGCCTGCTGGGGCTTCTTTGTTTACCAAGGGGTGGTTGACCCACTGGGCGGGATCAATACCTTGTGGCCGCTATTCGGTATCGGTAACCAGATGCTGGCCTCAATGGCGCTGATTTTAGGTACGGTCGTCCTGTTTAAAATGAAGAAGCAACGCTATGCTTGGGTAACCATTCTGCCAACTATCTGGCTGTTTATTACCTCAATGACGGCGGGCTGGCAAAAGATATTCCATGAAAAACCGAGTATTGGCTTCTTGGCTCAAGCGAAGAAATTCTCCGCAGGTGTCGAGCAAGGGGTGTTAATTGCCCCAGCCAAGAGCATTAAGGACATGGAAACCATTGTGTTTAACAACCAGATCAACGCCGCCTTATGTGCTTTCTTCATGTTGGTGGCGGTGACCATGCTGATTTCATCTTTCTTTGTGATTCGGCGTGCACTGAAGTCCAGCAAACCGACCACCCATGAAACTGAAATTGTATGGCGTGAGGAGACGGCTCGTGGCTAATGCAGGTATACCGCTGCGCGTGCAGCGAACGAACCTATTACAAAACAAGCGATTACCCACTGGGCTGCGGCAAATTACACGCTGCATTCCTTTAGTTCCGAGGGTTACTCGCCCAACTACGCTGCGGGCTTGGGCACGGCTGATTGCTCATCGTGTGGCGCAAAGCTTCCGTTTGATGGTAGGCGTTCAGGATTATGGCAACTATGTTAATCATATGCGCCGCCATCATCCAGAAACACCGCCGATGAACGAACGGGATTTCCATCGTTATTGTCTGGACGCGCGCTTCCCCAGCAAGGCAGGTAAACTCGGTAAGTGCCCTTGCTAGAATACAGCATTAAATAAGTGACATTGTAACGCCCTGTTGATCGTTAACAGGGCGTTTTCTTCATAGCCGTTCGTGATGATAGCCAATAAAACTAGCTCAAAATGGCGCTACCAAAGGCTCCCTGCCAATCATGTTCAAACTGCTCTACTGCCGCTTTTACTGCCGGTGTGCTAATAAATTGCTCGGCAACATCCACCGGGATAGTCACCGACTGGCAACCCGCTAGCAGGCAATCAAGTACCTGCCGTGGAGTACGGAAGCTGGCAGCCAGCACTTTCGCACCCGGCGCATGTAAAGTCAGCAACTGTTGTAACTCACGTACCATCGCAATGCCGTCCCCGCCTTGAGCATCCAGTCGGTTGACATACGGTGCCACATATTCAGCACCCGCTAATGCGGATAGCAAACCTTGGCCCGCACCATATACCGCGGTACCCAATGTCGGAATCGACATCGCTTTCAATTTTTTGATTGCGGCCAACCCTTCAGCCGTTGCCGGAACTTTAATCACTAAACCGGGAACCCGCTGCGACAACAACACCGCCTCAGAGACCATCAGTTCACTGTCACTGGCCAACACTTGAGCAAAAAGTTTACCGGTGCCGCCCAGCGCATCACGCAGCGCAGGTAAGACTTCCCAGATAGGCTTACCCGCTTTTGCCAAAATACTTGGATTGGTGGTGACACCCTGTAGTGGCAATATACGTGCCAGGCGTTTTACTGCGGCCACATCTGCGGTGTCGAGATAAAGCTCCATAAAAACCTCCGGGATTATTTAAAACGAATAGATTAACCAATTATCATTAGCCGCAATCATAGACCAGCCATCAATCAATAATGTGATCCTTATCAAACATCTTTCATTCGAAAGTAAATTACACTTCAAACGAAAGTTTATTTCTCTGGCGGGCATGCAATGAACCCAAGGCAGCAATCAATTATACAATTGGTAAATGATCGACAACGCATTAGCGTCAGTGAATTGGCTCAGGCCACCCAAGTCTCTGAAGTGACTATACGCCAGGACCTCAATCTGTTAGAGAAACGGGGCTTGCTCAAGCGCGTGCATGGATCGGCTGTCGCCCTTGAAAGTGATGATGTCGATGTCCGCATGATGACCCATTTCGCCACCAAACAGAAACTGGCCAATTATGCCGCTTCACTGGTTAATGACGGTGAAACCATCTTCATTGAAAGCGGCAGCAGCAATGCCCTGTTGGCACATAAGCTGGCACAGCGCCCCGGTATTACTCTGGTGACGGTGAGTGGTTATATTGCCCGCCAGCTTAAAGACTCTGCCTGCGAGGTTATCTTACTTGGTGGGATTTATCAGAAGAAAAGTGACAGTATGGTCGGCCCATTGACGCAGCTTTGTCTGCGCCATGTACATTTCAGTAAGGCATTTATCGGCATTGATGGCTACCAGTCAGGTGCCGGATTTACCGGGCGTGATATGCTGCGAGCCGATGTCATTAACAGCGTGTTGGCTAAAGGTGCTGAAAATATCATTTTGGCTGATGCATCAAAATTTGGTCAGGTGCATCAAAACCCCTTGACCCCGCTGTCGTCCATTAACCGGGTCATCACGGATAACCGCCTGCCTACAATCTATCAACACCAGCTAATAGCCCAAGGAATTCAAGTTGATATTCTTAGCGAATAAGTATCCATAGTGCAAACCCGCAGTATAGCAAAACAATAATTACCGGAGTCTCAGTAATGGCAGATATCACTTTCACGCGCGAGCAAACCCAGCGAATGGTGCATAAGATTCAGCGCTATATGGAACAAGAACATAACTTTGAATTAGAGGATTTTGATGCGGAGTTTTTATTGCAATTCATCAGCCGTGAGTTAGGTGCGCATTATTACAATCAAGGTGTCAATGATGCTATTGCGCAGGTGGAAGCCAAGATGCTGGATATCACAGACTCCATATTATGGCTGGAAAAACCCGTGCAAGACTGAGCTCGGGTTTGCCAGAATAGCCAGATTATTGCCCGTAATAGGCATTCTTCCCATGTTTACGCAGATAGTGTTTATCCAACAACTGCGGCTGCATATCCGCTAATTGTGGGTTCAACTGGCGTGAGAAAATCCCCATATAGGCCAGTTCCTCTAATACCACGGCGTTGTGTACCGCATTATCAGCGCTGGTTCCCCAAGCAAACGGTCCGTGCGAGTTGACTAAAACCGCGGGTACATCTTCCGGCTTAATCCCGCGCTCATGGAAGGTTTCAACAATCACATTGCCCGTTTCCCACTCATAACGGCCAGCAATCTCTTCAGGTGTCATCAGGCGGGTACAGGGGATGGAACCATAGAAATAATCCGCATGGGTAGTTCCCCAAGCGGGCAAGTCCAAACCGGCCTGTGCCCAGATGGTGGCATGACGCGAATGGGTATGCACAATACCGCCAATCTGAGGGAAGTTAAGGTAAAGCACTCGATGGGTATCAGTATCAGACGACGGCTTTTTGCTGCCCTCCACCACTTTTCCGGTCTCCAATTCCACCACTACCATGTCATCAACCGTCATCACGTCATATTCCACGCCCGACGGCTTAATCACCAACAGCCCTTTTTGCCTGTCGACGGCACTGACATTACCCCAAGTAAAGGTGACCAGATTATGGCGCGGTAACGCCAGGTTAGCAGCAAGCACCTGTTGCTTCAGTTCGTTGAGCATCGTCGTATCCTGAATAACTGAATTTCTCTCATTTTCAGCGCCACAGGTCAGAACCGGTATGGGATAAATGGCTATAAACTGCGTGCAGATCGGCTGGAAAATGCAGTCTGAGAGATGCACAGATCAGAATGAGGAACTTTGTTTAGTGCAGACAACAGGTTAATGACTCAGATAATGCTTAATTTCGCCTAGGCGCAGTCAAATTAAGACTATTTACCTATTAAATGATTCCTGGACATTTATACTAGTTTATATCGGTGACAAAACGAGTTTTTAGCATTAATCCCGAATTTAAATCGAAAATACGTTTTTTATTCCAAACACTAACACAAGAAGACCTCGGCTAAAATTGATTCAATGCCTATACTTAGTAAGGTAAGTTCAATGTGATACGTATGGATCAGGATATATAGATTGAATAGATGTTTCCTGCTCTATCCGTATTAAGCCAACGTCAGGAGAATTATTATGATGATCACTAAACGATTTGCCACTGCTGCATTGGCCCTCACTCTGGCCTTATCGTTATCCGCATGTTCAAACATGTCCAAACGTGACCGTAATACTGCCATTGGTGCCGGTGCTGGTGCTGTCGGTGGTGCAGTGCTAACAGGGAGTACGTTGGGGACATTAGGTGGTGCGGCGATTGGTGGGGTTATCGGTCATCAGGTCGGCAAATAACTTTTATCCTTCGTTCTTGACGTTGCAGGGGTGTTAGCTGCGTTCTCTCACTCGAATCACTGACTTATGTCAGCTCCGCGGGATGAATTCACTGACTGCCTACCTGCAACACCCATGATTTTGGATAATAACTTTCGGACTTGAAGCAGACCAAGCTCAAGGGTGGGGAGAAGTGCCGAATAGCTCGTAACAGCGCAAGCCGTCGGTGCAGTCTCCCCACCAGCCGTCAAGCCAACAATGAGCGTTTTAATCACCCGCCCGCTAGTTTAACTTTCATCCCTTTGGCTTCCAAAAGCTGTTTCAACAGATCCCGTTTATCACCCTGAATTTCAATAACCCCGTCTTTTATCGACCCGCCGCAGCCACATTTCTTTTTCAACTCAGCAGCGAGTTTCTCCAGCATTTCATCACTGCCATCAATACCAGTAATCAGACTCACGCCCTTTCCTTTGCGGCCACTGGTTTGACGTTGGATACGAACAATCCCATCACCTTTAGGTCGTTGCGGTTTTACCTCTGGTTCATTGATACGGCCAGTGTCAGTTGAATAAACCAGCCGGTTATTATCATTACTCATTATGCAACCTTACTCAGTGATGCCAAAATTTCACTCAGTGTTTTTTCCGGATCTGGCGATTGGGTGATCGGACGCCCTATGACCATATAATCGACGCCAACCGCGACCGCCTGTTGTGGCGTCATAATCCGACGTTGATCTCCTGCATCACTGCCTTGTGGGCGAATACCCGGCGTCACCAATTTAAAATCAGTGCCACAAACTTGCTTTAAACGCACCGCTTCATGAGCAGAACACACCACGCCATCCAAGCCACAATCCCAGGTCAATTTTGCCAGCCGCTCCGCCTGCTCCGCCGGGCTAACAGTAATGCCAATATCACGTAAATCTTCACCATCCATGCTCGTTAATACCGTTACCGCAATCAATAATGGGGCTTGCGGCCCGAAAGGCAGTAACGCCTCTTTTGCTGCGCTCATCATCCGCGCGCCACCACTGGCGTGAACATTCACCATCCAAACGCCCAGATCGGCGGCGGCGGCAACAGCATGGGCTGTGGTATTGGGAATATCGTGGAATTTCAAATCAAGGAAAACTTCAAAGCCACGCTGTTGCAGGTCACGAACAAATTGTGGGCCATATAAGGTGAACATCTCTTTGCCCACTTTTAACCGGCAATCTTGCGGATTAACACGATCCGCAAAGGCTAACGCCGCGTCTTTATTAGCATAATCCAGTGCCACAACGATCGGAGAAAATATTGAGCCACTGTTATTAGTTTGAGTTGCAGACGTCATTTTTAAGCCTTTTTCTGTCAGTTAGTCATGATAACGCTGACATTCTACAGGGTACCTCACTGAAATTACAGCGATCAGACCGCGCGGTGTTCACCCTTTGTTCAGCATAGGTTGATAGTGAGAGTCAGTTTGCGTCAATAAAATACCGCTGCCATAGCTATCATTAAGTAAAATAGTTTCAAGAAGCGTAAATTATCAATCAAAATATTTGATTTAAATGGTCAACTGTTTGTGATTTTCATTCAACAGCAATGCTATATCATTCACTCCATCGCATGACATTGGTTGTCTGCTAACGATTTAAATAAACTTCATTAAATCAAATAACACACAATAAATTGGAGCTTCACATGAAAATCATCAAATACATCGCCCCTGCATTGGTTCTCTCTTTAGCCTCATTTGCCACTATTGCTGCAACACAGATTCAGCATACTCAATCAACTGGATTGAATAAAATTGGCGCTATTTCTGCCAGCAATGCCAGTACACTGACTGATTTAGAAAATAGGCTGGCACAGCAGGCTGAAGCGGCCGGCGCTACATCTTTCCTGATTACCTCTGCTGGCGGTAATGACAAGCTACACGGCACCGCAGTTATTTATCGTTAAGTGAGTTATTCCCTCCCTGGTTAAGTCTGTGTCGCAGCTTAAAAGAGCGCTTTTGCGCTCTTTTTGCACATTCTAATGTGAATTTTTTGTGACAGCCGTGTTATCCCCTAGACAGTTCTCCTTCCCTCGCTTAGCTTGGTATTTTCCCCTAAGTTGAAGGTTATATGATGAGCGAAATATCTACCTTAACCATTAAAATCCCTCTGGAATTAAAAGAGAAAATCAAAGCGGCCGCCTTAGAAAAACAATTTTCCCTCAGTACCGAAGTATGCGAAAGATTAGAAAAAAGCTTTGAGGTTGATGTTAAAAGTAGTAAAGGCAGCCGTAAAGATGCCAAATTACATCACAGTGAGATTGATAACCAAGGTGTAGAAGAAATTTCAGAACAGCCTTTGAGTCAGAAAGAGTTGAAGAAACTGCGGCAATTATTGAAAGACGGCGTGAAAACATCTCAAAAGAAAAAATAACGTATAACCTCCTTATCTATGCCAATCGGGTGATTCACTTCACCCGATGACTCTCGCCTCCACACTCATCACTGCCCATCCAACCCTCTGATCGGTTTAACCGATGCCCATGCCCGGCAAGATGGGCAATGCCAGTAGAGGGAATGGGCTGTAAAACCACATTTGTGACAGCGATAACGCGGTTTAGTCCGAATTTGCTCCCCAACCATATCACGCAGCAATAGCAGGCTCTCTTTCGCCCGTCCTTCTTCGGCATCAGCTAAGTGATAATCCATCAACCGATAGAAAACACGCATGGTTGGATGACGTTGCAACTGGCGATTAATATAGGTTTGCGCCACATCACGGCCTTCATGCTGCTCAAGAATTTCTGCCAACATCAATTCAGCCGTGGCTCCGGTATTATCCTCAACACAACGTTTAAGGAAATTAGTCCAAGCCTCGGGTTGTTGTAAATGTTGGTAGCATTCACTCAGCATAGGTAATGCTTCGCTTACGATCTCTTTATCTTGCTCTAGCACTCGTTCCAGTGCTTCAACGCCTTTCGCGTATTCACCTTTGGCAAGATATAACCGCCCTTGCATGATAGAGACTCTGGCGCACTGTTTATCAGCAGAAGCTGCTTTTTTCAGCAACCCCATGGCCTTATCCAGATCATCACTTCCCATGGCTTGCAGCGCCAGTTCGCAATAAAAATGGGCAATTTCCAATCGCTGGTTGTCTTTACCCATTTTGACCAGTTTTTCAGCCACTTCGATGGCATTGTTCCAGTCACTGGTTGCCTGATAAATGATTAATAATTGCTGTAATGCCCCCAGCCGGAAATCTTGTTCCTCAACCAATTGGTTGAACATATCTTCTGCGCGATCATATAAACCCGCCGCCATATAATCACGGCCAAGTTGCTGAATCGCCAGTAAGCGCTGTTCAAATGTCAGGGAGGCACTCTCCATCAAGGCCTGATGGATGCGGATAGCACGGTCAACTTCACCGCGGGAGCGGAACAAATTGCCTAACGTCAGATGTGCCTCAACGGCTGAACTGTCTTCTTTTAGCATTTCAAGAAACAGATCAACCGCTTTATCCTGCTGATTGGAGAGAAGGAAGTTAACCCCGGCGACATATTCACGAGACAGACGGTTAGCATCCTGCTGCTTATCCTGCTGAGCACTTCTACGCCCCATATACCAACCATAGGCGGCAGCGACCGGTAACAGCAGAAACAGCATTTCTAGCATAGAAAATTATTCCTTGCTGACAGCGGGTGTGGCTGCAGTAACACTGGGTTCAGTTGACGGCGCAAGCTGTGCTTCAAGGCGTTTAATTTTCCGCTCTGCGCGACCCAATAAAATTCGCACACGCAGATAAAAAAGCCCGCAAATAATCCATCCCAGAACCAAACCTGCCGCAAAAAGCGTTGCCAATAACGTCGATACTCGATATTCGCCCTGAGCCAATAAATAATTAAAGGTAACGACCTGATCGTTATTTGCCCCTAACGTGACTGAAATCACGAAAATCACCAGTACTAACAAAAAAATCAGCAAATATTTCACGTTTTTTCCTAAAGGCCGAATCAACCTGATGAATTATGCCAAAAATGTGGCGTCCTTACTTAATAAATTAGCACTTCCTCACCCAGCAAAGAAACCCTACGCCAAGATAAAGCGCCGAACCGGTGCTCAATAGATATTATTTTAAGCAACTTAACTGCGAATAATAACTCATTGCTTAACTTTCCCCATGATCACGTTTTTCGATTTCCTGCTGTTCTTGCGCCACAATGGTTAATGGGCCAAACCAGCGTTGCACCAAACTGCACACAATGGCGACTAATAAAGCACTAATAAGGGTTGCAGCCATCAAATCCCGCGGCCAATGCATTCCTAATACCAGGCGGCTTATCATGACACCTTGTGCCCATAACATCAGCAAAATTACCGTTTTGTAGTGCCGCCGTGGCCATAACAATCCCACCGCCAATAATGCCCAACTGGCAGCAAAAACCGTATGTCCGGAAGGAAATGCAAAACCGGTTTCAAATTGCCAATGGTTGCTCAACCACGGTGGAATAATAGATTGGTTCTGTAGTTGTTGTTTCACTAATTCGCTACGCTCAGCACGCGGTAGCGAATAGAAAAAACGATTATCAATGTGATGTTCAGCTTCAAGCCACACCACAAATGGCCGAGGCTCCTGCACATGTTCTTTGATCAGCGATTTGAGACCTTGCCCCAATACAATCAAAGCCGTCAGAATCACCAACAACCCCACCGCAGGTTTGATTCGAAAACGCAAACACCATAAGAACCAACCGCTTAATAATACACTGGTGGCGATTCCCCAAGGGGCCGTCACTGTTTCGGTCAGCCAAAAAAGACCTTTTAGCCAGCCAACATGGTTACCGGGTTGCCACTGCCAGCCGGAAAGCCAAATAACAACGGTTGGCAGTAGCAAAATAAGTGCTCCCACTGTGATTCGTTTTGCTATATTCCACATCTGAGATCCTTTCTTGCTGGCGATATCCACAACACTTAACCTATGGTGATTGTACTAATTGCAGCTATAGCTATAACATATCAATTACGCTATCCATTGATAATATAAATAAATTTTTGTCACTGTCGAAATAAATCCCAGCCTGACATTCACTCTTACCTTCTTGCTGCTTTGTTGAACAGCAGTGAGTCAAAAGTTATGGCAATATAGCTAATAATGATCGCGGAGATACTTTTTATTTAACCTTATACCCCAATATACAGGGTATAGCGGGCATTCACGTTAGGGTGCACGACAATCTTCCTTAGGGTCTGAAGTGATAATATGAACAGCAAGATGCAGCTAAAACGTGTAGCAGAAGCCAAATTACCTACTCCTTGGGGTGATTTTCTGATGGTCGGTTTTGAAGAGCTGGCCACAGGTCATGATCATCTGGCCTTAATCTTTGGTGATATCAGCGGAGATGAGCCGGTGCTATCCCGTGTTCATTCTGAATGTCTGACGGGCGACGCTTTATTTAGTCTGCGTTGTGATTGTGGTTTTCAGTTAGAAGCCGCGCTGGCACACATTGCTGAAGAAGGCCGTGGCGTGCTGATATACCATCGTCAGGAAGGCCGGAATATTGGTTTACTGAATAAGATTAGAGCCTATGCTTTGCAGGATCTTGGGGCTGATACCGTTGAAGCCAATCACCAACTCGGCTTTGCCGCCGATGAGCGCGACTTTACCTTGTGTTCTGATATGTACAAATTACTTGGTGTCAAAGCCGTGCGTTTGCTGACCAACAACCCGAAAAAAGTTGAGATCCTGTCACAAGCGGGGATCAATATCGTCGAACGTGTTCCGCTGATTGTTGGCCAGAACCCTAAGAATGAACATTATATGGCCACTAAAGCCGCTAAAATGGGCCATTTATTAACTAAATAGCCCTGTTACTCGCGTAATCAGAAAATGCTGCTTTCAGCAAATATTAGGGTGGTCTTGCAACCACCCTTTTTATTCGCCTAATTTTTGCTGAGCATATGAAAAGTGACACCGTCACTCATCTATATCATTCATTACAGCATTTTGCGGATCACATAATGTAAAATGCCGCCATTCTCGAAGTAAACCAATTCATTGCCAGTATCGATACGACAGCGGGTATTAACTGTTTGTTGACGTCCGTCAGCATAAGTTATCGTCACGGCAACAGTCTGCCCCGGAGCTAAACTCTGCAAGCCACTGACGCTGATCGCTTCATCGCCGGTCAAGCCTAACGTTTTGCGGTCTACACCCGCTGGAAACTCCAGCGGCAGGATCCCCATGCCAATTAAATTTGAGCGATGAATACGTTCGAATGATTCAGCAATTACCACTCTTACCCCCAGCAATCGTGGCCCTTTTGCTGCCCAATCACGGCTGGAGCCGGAACCATACTCTTTACCGGCAATGACCGCCAACGGCACATTTTCTTGCTGGTAACGCATCGCCGCATCATAAATAGGCATTTCATTTTGCGATGGAATATGTCGGGTGATGCCCCCTTCAACTCCGGGTACCATTTCGTTGCGAATACGAATATTAGCAAAAGTCCCACGCATCATAACTTCATGATTACCCCGGCGGGAGCCGTAGGAGTTGAACTCCTTAATTTCTACCCCACGATCGCGCAGGTAGCGGCCTGCAGGGCTATCGAGCTTGATATTGCCGGCGGGCGAAATATGGTCGGTGGTCACTGAATCGGCTAAAATCGCCAGAATACGAGCATGGTGGATATCCTGAACCGGCTCCGGTAAGGCTTTCATATCACTAAAGAAGGGTGGTAAACGGATATATGTTGAGTCACTCTGCCAATCATAGGTAGGGGTGCTATCAACCTGAATGGCCTGCCAATCTTCATCACCATCAAATACCGCGGCATACTCCTTGCGGAACATCTCGGTTTTCACTTCTTCAACCGCTTTGGCAATCTCAAGTCCGGTTGGCCAGATATCTTTTAAATAGACCGGTTGACCATCCGGGTCATTACCCAGCGAATCCTGAGCCAGGTTGACATTCATGTTCCCAGCCAGTGCATAAGCCACCACCAGCGGCGGTGATGCCAACCAGTTGGTTTTGACTAATGGATGGATACGACCTTCAAAGTTGCGGTTACCAGAAAGTACCGCCGCCACGGTTAAGTCCCCTTCTTTGATGGCTTTTTCTATTGGGTCCGGCAATGGGCCTGAGTTACCAATACAGGTCGTGCAGCCATAACCCACTAAGTTGAAGCCCAAGCGGTCAAGATAAGGCGTTAAGCCCGCCGAATTGAGATATTCAGTGACCACTTTAGAACCAGGAGCCAGTGACGTTTTCACCCAAGGCTGGGTTTTAAGGCCTTTTTCTGCAGCTTTCTTCGCTAGCAGGCCCGCAGCCATCAGCACACTCGGATTCGATGTATTGGTACACGAGGTGATGGCGGCGATAACTACCGCGCCCTGCTGCAGCTCATGAGTTTCGCCCTCAAGAGTGAAGCCAACATGGCTGACTTTGTCTTTCTTACTGTTAACTTCCAGCTGTTCAAATGCATTAAATGCCAGAGGAACTTTAGGCAATGCTACCCGATCTTGTGGGCGTTTCGGCCCCGCCAGGCTGGCTTCTACCGTGCTCAAATCCAGCGATAACTGGCTGGTAAACACCGGCTCATCCCCTGGATGACGCCATAGTCCTTGCGCTTTGCTGTAAGCCTCAACCAAGGCTATTTGCTCATCACTGCGACCACTTAGCCGCATATAACCCAAAGTGACATCATCTACCGGGAAAAAGCCGCAAGTCGCGCCATACTCCGGTGACATATTGGCTATAGTGGCGCGATCTGCCAGCGGTAAATCAGCCAGCCCATCACCATAGAACTCAACAAACTTACCCACCACACCGTGTTTTCGCAGCATTTGCGTGACCGTCAATACCAAATCGGTCGCGGTGATCCCTTCGCGCATTTTGCCGGTCATTTTGAAACCGACCACGTCAGGGATAAGCATAGAGACCGGTTGACCCAGCATCGCTGCCTCAGCTTCAATCCCGCCGACGCCCCACCCCAGAATCCCCAAGCCATTAATCATGGTGGTGTGGGAGTCGGTACCGACCAAGGTATCTGGATAAGCAACCTGCTTACCGCCCTGCTGCTCATGCCAGACTGTTTGCCCCAGATATTCAAGGTTAACCTGATGACAAATTCCAGTACCCGGTGGGACGACACGGAAGCGGCTAAAAGCTTTTTGCCCCCAGCGCAGGAAAATATAGCGCTCGTGGTTGCGCTCCATTTCTAAGCGCACGTTTTCACCAAATGCGGCTTTATCGCCAAATTCGTCAACCGTCACTGAGTGGTCAATAACCAAATCCACCGGGGATAGTGGGTTAACCTGCGCGACGTCGCCACCCAGACGTTTCACCGCCTCGCGCATTGCCGCCAAATCCACGACTGCCGGCACACCGGTAAAGTCTTGCATCAGTACCCTAGCGGGACGATAAGCAATCTCTCTATCGGCATGACCGGTTTGTTGCCAATCGACAATAGCTTTAAGGTCTTCTGCCTTAACTTGCTCACCATCCAGATGGCGCAATAAGTTTTCCAATAACACTTTCAGTGACTTAGGTAATCGGTCGATATCCCCCAGCACTGCCGCCAATTGCGGCAGGCTGTAGTAGTGATATTCGTGGTTAAGGGCGACCAACTTAGCCATACTCGTTTTTCGCAGTTCCAACGACATAGCGCCTCCATTGTTTCTTATAAGTGCTCTAAACAACATTCATCTCAACAAGGCTATTCCCTTGAAATTATGAGGTCTAGATTAAATATAACACAAAGAAACATTAACATTTTGGCAACAATGGCGATTACTGGCAGCGATAGGTGCAAACGATGATAAGCACTCAGAGCCTGATCGAATTCAGGCGACAAATTTTGACTTCCTTTAATTATCTCTCAAGCCCCCTTTCGTCATTTCTCTCATTTCCTTAAAGTTACTGGATAATTTTTCTCCAAGTCGTTCTATTTTTTCTGTCAAGATTTCCATATCTTTATTCAAAGGTTCTATCTCAATTTCTTTAATCTTATTCATAGTGTTGGTATATGTTTTCTGTAATAAGGTTTGATACTCAGGATCACCGATCGTATACTCATGCTCATTCATTCTTTTCGAGCTAGTTATATCAACAACATCTTCTTTTAAGTTGGGTGCTGTATACTTCATATCTATTGTATTAGAGGATACAGAAAGTAATTTTGAAAAAAAGTCACATATTTTATCCCACAAACTTCTTAGATCAAATATAGGCCTCAACTCATCACTACAGCCGTGAAATTTAATCTTTAACACATTATCTTTTGTTAATATCTCACCATTAGGCGTAAATTTAACGATCAAATCCACTCTAACAAAAGGTTCATCACCCTGATATGTCTCATGTATTTCTTTTATTTCTCCGTCAGAGTTACATTCAGCATACTTATCATATTGTAGGGTATGGTGCATGATCAGATTATTTTTGACATCAAAATCAAAATTCATGGCACTCACACTTGGGTGCATAGGATAAAATCTCAACTTTTTATCTGCACGTAATTCATTCAGTTGCTTGTTAACCGCCTTATCAATCATTGGGTTTTCTATCTGTTGAGTAATTATTTCACTTAATTTAGTTAACTTATCCGCTATGGCATCATTTTCTTTTTGTAGATAACTATTTTTTATCGACATAAAATCTTCAGCGGAAACTGAAGGTTTTTTTATATCTATATTCTCTTGCGTGAATTGAGTAGCACTTAACTTATTCGGCGATAGATTATTTTCTCTTAGTGGATAGATATTATTTCTCGATATAAATCTCTCGGCGGAAGTTGGAATTTCTTTTACATCCTGATTAACCTGGTCGAATTTAATAATTGGAGAAGGAGGTGCCCCCCCTCTATCCATTTCTTTTATGCATTCATGAGCACCTTGATTTATATACGCAGGGAGTAATCTTGTTGTTATGATGTCCATTGCTGTTCTCCAATTACCATTGAATATAGCCTCTATTGGTTTAACTCGACTCTACCCAATAGTCATTGACTTCAATATAGATAAAATAAGATTAGCTGGCTTTCAATTTTTGACTAAATAAATAAAAAAACCACCTAAAACAAGGTGGCTTGAATTATTAGTACAGAAGAATCATTTCGTCGGCAATTTAATATCTTTAAACATCGCCTCAATATCATCATTCGACCGCAGGGCTACCGCTTTATCTACTACATCACGCGTTAAATGCGGTGCAAAGCGCAAAATAAAATCATACATATAACTGCGCAGGAAGGTACTGCGGCGGAAACCAATTTTGGTGGTGCTGTAAGTAAAGATATCTCGTGCATCTACCGTCACTAAATCAGGGTCTTGAATCGGGTCGACTGCCATGCTGGCGATAACCCCCACTCCCAGCCCTAACCTTACATAGGTTTTAATCACGTCTGCGTCAGTGGCAGTAAAGACAATGCGTGGTGTGAGGCCTGCGCGATTAAACGCAGTATCCAGCTCAGAACGCCCAGTAAACCCAAAGGTATAAGTCACAATAGGATAGGCGGCCAGCTCTTCAATACTGACATGTGTTTTGCCCGCTAAAGGATGATCGGGCTTCACAACCACCGCACGATTCCAGTGATAGCACGGCAGCATAATTAGGTCGTCGTACAAATGAAGTGCTTCTGTTGCAATAGCAAAATCGGCGCTCCCTTTGGAAACGGCTTCAGCGATTTGTGTTGGTGAACCTTGATGCATATGCAATGAAACACGCGGGTAGCGCTCGATAAAGCCTTTAATCACATTCGGCAGTGCATAGCGCGCCTGAGTATGGGTTGTCGCCACATACAAAGAGCCTTTATCGGGATAGGTGTGCTCACCGGCAACGGCTTTAATGGCATCAACTTTTGATAATACTTCACGGGCGATACGGATGATTTCCAGCCCTGCAGGGGTGACCTGAGTAAGATGTTTACCACTGCGGGCAAAAATCTGGATACCCAGCTCATCTTCCAGCATCCGCACCTGTTTACTGATCCCAGGTTGCGAGGTGTAAAGGCCTTCAGCGGTAGAAGATACGTTAAGGTTATGGTTAACCACCTCAACAATATAGCGGAGCTGCTGCAATTTCATATCTATACCATCCTAGGTTAAACACTGCGGGGAAAGCCACAGTTTGGTATATCGGTATCACCCGGTACACCGAGGAGTTATTCACTGAAACCCATAACTGCATGATGCCAAAGTGGTCAGTATTGACCTTATAATAACATTAGGGAATAAAAAAATATTTTATATAACCACTATATCATTTCATCAGGAACTGTATACACCCTCTCCGATAACATTGCAGCGATATTAGCGGCTTTTTTCGCCTAAATCACTGACACGTACCCACGTGTATACTTTTGCTATTAACAACCTTAGCTTTCGAGTATTAGCCTAAACAATAATCGTGTTTTTGATAAATGCAGACAGCCGTTAAAGATTGATAGTATCAACGGATTAACTAAGACTATAAAGCACTTGGATAGATTAGCCCAATAAAAAAAACCAGCCATTAAGGCTGGTTTCAGTTGCATGACTCGGTGTTTCACTTTGCAGCATAGTGGCAGTTAATCCAGTTAGATACTGCCACATGCTCAATAAGACACTTATTTTTTAGCTTCAACCCATTTGCCATCGATATAGAAAGCAGACCAACCGGTGGCTTTGCCATCTTTCTCTGACGAAACATACTGTTGTTTGGTTTTACGGCTAAAGCGCACCAGCGTTTTATTACCCTCTTTATCCGTCACTGGCGCATCGGCCAGATAACGTAATTTCTCAGGTAAACGATCCTTGAAACGCACCAACTCTTCTACCAATGGCGCACGGGTTTCGCGCGATTTAGGGAAGGTATTGGCCGCCAGGAAGACGCCTGCAGCACCATCTCGCAACACAAAATAGGCATCAGACTTTTCACAAGGTAATTCTGGCAACGGGACCGGATCTTCTTTCGGTGGTGCAACCTCACCACTGCGCAAGATTTTACGGGTATTTTTGCACTCATCATTGGTACAACCCATGTACTTACCAAAACGCCCCATTTTCAGGTGCATCTCAGAACCACATTTCTCGCACTCAACAATAGGGCCTTCATACCCTTTGATACGGAATTCGCCCTCTTCTATCTCATAACCATCACATGCCGGGTTATTACCACAAACATGCAATTTACGTTGGTTATCGATCAGATAGCTGTCCATTGCGGTGCCACATTTCTGACAGCGGCGGCGGGCGCGTAATGCGTTAGTTTCCGCATCATCCCCTTCCAGGATATTCAGAATTTCAGCATCTGGCACCAGATTAATGGTGGTCTTGCAACGTTCTTTAGGTGGCAATGCATAACCAGAGCATCCTAAGAAGACGCCAGTGCTGGCAGTACGAATCCCCATTGGACGGCTACAGGTTGGGCAATCAATACTGGTCATGACCATCTGATTTGGACGCATGCCGCCCTCTTCAGGATCTTTTTCGGCTTTTTCAAGCTGCTGACTGAATTCGGCGAAGAAACCATCCAGCACCGCTTTCCACTCAGCCTGATCGTTGGCTACCTGATCCAAACCACTTTCCATGCGCGCCGTGAAGTCGTAATTCATCAACTCGCGGAAGTTTTCTTCCAGACGGTCGGTGACGATTTCGCCCATTTTCTCGGCATAGAAACGACGGTTTTCTACTCGTACATAGCCACGATCCTGAATGGTCGAAATAATCGACGCATAGGTGGACGGTCGGCCAATGCCGCGTTTTTCTAGCTCTTTTACCAGCGATGCTTCACTGTATCGAGCCGGTGGCTTGGTGAAGTGCTGGCTTGGAATAAGCTTTTGTAAATCCAAGTTACTACCCACTTCAATCACGGGTAAGGTGCGGTCTTCATCACCTTTGCGCAGTGCGGGCATCACCTTGGTCCAACCATCAAACCGCAAGGTACGGCCTTTAGCACGCAGTTGGAAATCGCCTGCCTGCACCGTCAGTGTGGTGGAATCATACTTGGCCGGTGTCATCTGACAGGCTACAAACTGACGCCAAATCAGCTGATACAGCTTCTGGGCATCGGCTTCCATATCTTTTAACTGTTCAGCCAGCACATTCACATCAGAAGGACGAATAGCTTCATGCGCTTCTTGTGAGTTCTCTTTGCTGCTGTACTGATTTGGCGCGGATGGCAAATATTTATCGCCAAAATTATCGCCAATATAGCCACGCACCATCGTCAGTGCATCCTGACTCAAATTGGTGGAGTCAGTACGCATATAGGTAATATGCCCCGCTTCATACAAGCGCTGCGCCATCATCATGGTTTTCTTCACACCAAAACTCAGGCGGGTACTGGCAGCCTGTTGCAAGGTAGAAGTAATAAATGGTGCACCCGGCTTGCTGCTGGTCGGCTTATCTTCACGATCCAGCACTTTATAGCGGGCATTTTCCAGCAGTTTAAGCGCGGCGTGAGTTTGCTCGCGATTTACCGGTTTAAATGGCTTGTCGTGGGCATGGGTGACTTCCATTTGAATAGGAACTTCACCCTTTGCCAGCAAGTCGGCATGCAATTCCCAATACTCTTCAGGAACGAATGCTTTGATGTCGCGCTCGCGCTCAACCACCAAACGCACCGCAACCGACTGTACGCGCCCTGCTGATAAGCCACGGGCAATCTTTTTCCACAGCAGTGGCGAAACCATATAACCCACTACCCGGTCCATAAAGCGACGGGCTTGCTGGGCATTAACCCGGTTGATATTCAATTCACCAGGTTGATTAAACGCCTGTTGAATGGCGTTCTTGGTAATTTCGTTAAATACCACACGGCTAAAACGCTTATCGTCACCACCAATCACTTCCCGCAAATGCCAGGCAATGGCCTCTCCTTCGCGGTCAAGGTCGGTTGCGAGATAGATGTGGTCGGCGTTTTCAGCTAATGCTTTAAGCTCGGCAACCACTTTCTCTTTGCCGGGCAAAATTTCATACTGCGCTTTCCAGCCATGATAAGGATCGACACCCATACGGTTAACTAAGGCAACTTTTTCGTCTTTCTTGACTTTAGTCTTGGGTTTGTCGGCTTTCTTGGCTTTATCTTCAGTTGAGTTAGCGCTCTTCTTACTGGCTGAGCCACTGGTCGGCAAATCACGAATGTGACCGACACTGGACTTAACCACGTAGTCATTCCCTAAGTATTTATTAATAGTTTTGGCTTTTGCCGGGGACTCAACTATTACGAGAGCTTTACCCATAATTACCTTTACCTAAATTATTTCTTCTAAAAGAAGGTTTTTATCTTGCCGTACCGCAGCATTCTGTATCTCTTTTTTATATTGCGGTACTTTCTCAGGAGATCAACCTGTTTTTTTGATCGGAGCTACAAAAGAGTCATGCCAAACAGGCCTGACTACCCTGCAAAATCGTTGCCTATGTTCAGAACAACAGTTGTGAATTCCGCACCACTTATAGCATCAAGAAAACCGATGGCGTCAACAAAACCTTCCACCTAATAGTATAAAATCCCACACTGTACCTGATAAAAAGCGCCACGCAACCTAATTAGCTCGTAATCTGAATTTATCCAACTGTGGTGATAAAGCCACCAATGGCTCGAATAAACCTTAGTCGGTTTGCGAACAAATGCTAACCCGCAGTACAATAGGTAAGAGAAATTACCTTGTTTTGAGGAAATATGATTGTTGTGAGGAAATATAATGTTCGTAAACACAGCACCTATTGAGCGTAATAAATTGTTGGCAGAAGCTAATGAGATTATTCGCCAACATGAAGATTATCTGCAAGGTATGCAGGCCACAGAAGTTGAGCAAAAAGGTTCAGTATTAGTATTTCGCGGCGAATTCTTCCTCGACCCAGAGGGTTTACCAACGGCAAAAACGACTGCGGTATTTAATATGTTTAAACATCTGGCGCACGTTTTGTCTGCTAAATATCATTTAATCGATTAATAGCAGATTGCTCTACTTTTTATTGCTTCCTGGTTTAGCTATTGAGCAAAAAGTAACAGGGGGCTAAGCCCCCTGCTTTTATCCTACAACATTGATGTCATATCAGGTTATAGCAGTGGTTTTTCACCCCGCTGCCACCAGCGCAATAATAAGCGGTCAACACTTTCTGCCGCGCTACCGGTGAAACGATCCATGAGACGTTTACGGCGAGAATAACGAACACCAATGACTTCATGGTTATCCATTTCAGCTATCAGTAAATCATCACTGGTACCAATAGCATCGACCAATCCTTTCTCTTTGGCTTGTGTCCCAAACCAATGTTCACCGGTTGCAACAGCATCAATGTCCAAAGAGGGGCGCTGCTGCTGAACGAACTGCTTGAATAACAGATGTGTTTCATTCAGATCTTCGCGGAATTTCTCACGCCCTTGTTCAGTATTTTCACCAAATAACGTGAGAGTCCGCTTAAATTCACCCGCAGTATGCAGCTCTACATCAATATCATTCTTTTTCAGTAAACGATGGAAGTTAGGTATCTGTGCAACCACACCGATAGAACCGATAATCGCAAAAGGCGCGCTTATAATGCGGTCAGCCACACAGGCCATCATATACCCCCCGCTGGCAGCCACTTTATCTACCGCCACCGTCAGACGTATGCCCTTATGGCGCAAACGTTCCAACTGGGAAGCCGCCAGACCATAGCCATGAACCACGCCTCCCGGACTTTCGAGCCGAAGTAACACTTCATCCTGTGCAGTGGCTACCGCGAGTACCGCCGAAATTTCTTCGCGCAGTGAGGTCACTTCATGTGCATCAATGCTACCTTTAAAATCAATCACATACAGACAGGGCTTCCCTGTCGCCACGGCGCCCGCTTTGGCTCGCTGTTTTTTGAGTTTTTGATCGGATTTTTGCTGTTTTTTAAATTCTTTGTTCCAGGCTTTTTGTTCAGCATGATTCATGCGCGCCAACCGCATTTCACGCTGCATTTCCTTATATTGCTCCCCCAGGTCAACCAGATTAAGTTCTCCCCGTTGCCCTTGTTTTCTCATTCCTTGGCTGACAATCAGTAATACTACCGCACCAATCGCAACCACAATGGTCACCACCTTCGCGAGAAACAGTCCGTACAGAGAAAATAACTCCACAAATACCGCCTTTATTCATCTGCTATTAAAGAGATACCTGCATTCTAGCGAACCCATAGGCCGCCGTCTTGCGCAAATGAAAAATTGCATTGGTTTCGCTTAAATATAAGAATGTAAGAGATATCGCGGCATGCAAAAATCAAAACCCTGCCGCCAGAAAGAGGAATAATTATGCATTACCAACCTAAAGATGACCTGCTCGATAATCGTACTATTCTCGTTACGGGAGCAGGCGATGGTATCGGTCGCGAAGCGGCGCTGACTTACGCACGTTTTGGTGCGCGTTTGGTTCTGGTGGGCAGAACAGAAAGTAAGCTCGTTGCGGTGCAGCAGCAAATTGCCGAAGCCGGTGGCCATCCCGCTTTGGTTATGGTGTTAGACCTCCTGCATGCAACACTGCAAGATTGCCAGCAATTGGCTCAGACTCTCAGCAGTCAAATATCACATTTAGACGGCGTTTTGCACAATGCCGGCTTATTGGGTGATGTTGTCCCAATGTGCGATCAAAATATCGCAGTCTGGCAAGATGTTATGCAAGTGAATGTCAATGCAACTTTTATGCTAACTCAAGCACTTTTGCCATTACTGCTTAAATCTCCCAGCGCCTCTTTGGTGTTCACCAGTTCCAGTGTCGGTCGCCAAGGGCGTGCTGAATGGGGGGCTTACGCAGTATCAAAATTCGCCACTGAAGGTATGATGCAGGTGCTGGCGGAGGAATATAAACACAGTAATCTGCGAGTTAATTGCATTAATCCCGGCGGGACCCGTACTCAAATGCGGGCGAGTGCTTTCCCAGACGAAAACTCTGACAAGTTAAAAACACCCGCTGATATTATGCCACTGTATCTCTACCTAATGGGCGATGATAGCCGGAGAAAGACCGGTATTAGCTTCGATGCACAACCAGGCCGTAAAGCCGGCCCCGCTGAATAAAGGAAAGTTTTATGTCTGAAGAACGCCATCAGCAGCGCCAACAAAAAATAAAAGAAAAAGTTGAATCTCGAGTTGCTGCCGCACAGGAAACTCGCGGTATTTTGATTGTCTTTACCGGCAATGGTAAAGGCAAAACGACTGCCGCATTTGGGACGGTAACCCGTGCGGTAGGCCATGGTTTGAAAGCCGGGGTTATACAGTTTATAAAAGGCGAATGGCCAAATGGTGAAAAAAATCTTCTGCAGCAACATGGGGTTGAATTTCAAGTAATGGCGACCGGGTTTACCTGGAATACGCAGAACAGAGAAACAGATACCGCTGCCTGTCAGGGGGTTTGGCAACACGCCTTGCGTATGTTAGCTGACCCCACGCTGGACTTAGTGGTATTGGATGAGCTGACATATATGGTGGCTTATGACTATCTACCACTGGATGAGGTTGTTAATGCACTAAAACAGCGACCCGCACATCAAACTGTCATTATTACCGGTCGTGGCTGTCATCGAGACTTGTTGGAATTAGCCGATACTGTCAGTGAATTGCGCCCAGTCAAACATGCATTTGATGCCGGAGTTAAAGCTCAACAAGGTATTGATTGGTAATTAATAGTACCCCACGATAGAAATAAGATGCCGCGGCACAAAGCCGGCGGCATTTATCTTTCAATAACGTCCTAATATCGCTAACAGATAATACCTATTGTCCCTCACCTGAGAAAAGTACCGGCATATTGGCAGGCGTTAATATTCCCATGGCAGGTGTTAGAGTTCCCATCGCCGGGGTAATCTCACTCGACGGTTGTGTCTTTTGTTGTGTGCTACCAAAGTAGCAGAGAGTTTTCCACGGCTGTGAAAGAGGGCTACAAGTCTTTTCACAAATATCACCGTAGTGGGAGTGAGGACCACTGCAAGCATAAGTCATTGAGGAAAATCCGGTACCAACAACAAATAAGATTGCTGCGCTGGTGGTTAACAAAGATTTTTTCATGGTAATGCTCCTTAGATTTTAAATCTGATGGGGTTATCCCCCAAGAGCACTGTAGCCATTTGGAATATCATAAGGCCAGGGGTATCTGGTGATGGTTTATAGTAGGTTTACACTGTTAAATCTTTTTTTATAGAAAATTTATTCTTTCAAAAGAAACTAAGTCAGTTTTTTATACTTTCAGCGGAAAAATGAAATATATGAGAAGTGGAAAATAGAGTGACATTGGGGAATGAATAATGGGAAGAAAGGGATTTCTTCCCATTTTGGCGATTACCCGCGCTTGTTGGACCCGCGACGCCCAGCCGTTGTTGCTGGTGCGGCACTACCTACATTTTGACGGGAAGAGCTTTTACGCGCTGAACCTTGGCGACCAGCGACCTGACGGCCAGCCACTTCAGTATGGCGTTTAACTGCACGACGGATCTGATTTGCTTTCACCCGGCGTCTGTCTTTCTCCACAGGCAACTTGCTGACTGTTTCAGAATCGAGTTCAACCAGTTCACGCAGATAGTTGGTCGCGTTCAGATCTAATTCAGTCCAGCCCCCACGTGGCAGGCCTTTTGGCAAATTGATATCGCCATAACGAACACGAATCAGACGACTCACTTGCACCCCAACAGCTTCCCATAAACGGCGAACTTCACGGTTACGCCCTTCGGTCAAAGTGACGTTATACCATTGGTTAATCCCTTCACCGCCTTGGAACTTAATGGTGCGGAATGCCGCAGGACCATCTTCCAATTGCACACCACGGCTCAGTTGTTTGATTTTTTCATCATCAATTTGACCAAATACCCGTACCGCATATTCGCGCTCAACTTCACGGCTCGGATGCATCAGACGGTTGGCCAATTCACCATCGGTGGTGAACAATAATAAGCCGGAGGTATTAACATCCAAACGACCTACCGCTACCCAGCGCGAACCACGCAGTTTAGGCAGACGATCAAATACCGTTGGACGACCTTCAGGATCATTACGAGTGCAGAGCTCACCTTCTGGCTTGTAATACGCCAGAACTCGGCAGACAGCTTCTTCAGATTCTTTAATAGAAAGAAGATGGCCATCCAGACGAATTTTAGTAGCCTGAGTGACTTCAACACGATCACCCAACTTTGATATTTTACCATCAACGCTGACGCGGCCCTGCTGAATGATTGTTTCGATTTCCCGACGAGAACCATGACCGGCTCGTGCCAAGATTTTCTGTAATTTTTCACCCACAATTTTATCGCCCTGTGGTTTAGGGCTTTGTGGCTTTGAGTTTGGTAATTGTTGGTCTTCTGACTTCTCGCTCATTGAGCAACCTCTAATGTCGCCTTCACAGGCGTCAGTTTTAACTATAGAATCAATACGTTAGCTTAATGCTTCATTAGATATCAATGAGTTACAACATTAAGGCACACAATATGGACAACAAATTGGTGAACAACAGGCCTAAGTTTACCACAGAGCGCAATGGAATTTTTTATATTAATTTCAGGCTTTCCAATGGCACATTTTTTCGTATGAGTCTAAATACAGACTCTTTACGCCAATGTGAGGTTACGATGGCGCGTTTGATGCCATATATACCACTTGTCCAATCCGATGTTATGGATGTTGAGGAGTTCACCGACCACGTTAAGGGCATTAAAAAGCTGACTAAAGCGGACCTTGATACGTACTTATATCGTTTGTTAGAGGGGGATTACGTTACTGCGAAGGAATCCCCATTAAAGCTAGGAATAATTGCAAAGAAGAGTACCGATGATCCAACTTACCGCCTATCAGCGAATGCTACTGACAACATAGAATCTGTACAAGGGCAAAAAAGTTTCTACGTGAATGAATACTTAGATGGCGCTGAAACGGTAGCTAAAGGTTTTCAATTTGGCTTTGAGCAACAAGGTTACTCAACGAAAGGAATGGAATACGAAATCCAAGAAGCAGCAATAAAATTCAGTATTTCCCAATCAATGCTCAGCGATGCTTGGACGAAATATTTTGCTGGTGATATGACCGGCTATAAACAAGTATTAGAAGCTATGAAGCCAGAGATACCTCAGCAGGAAATATCCGCGATTCAAACATCTATGTCAGCTATTCCTCAATCAAATAGTAGTGATTCAACTCTCTTGCTCTCAAAAGCATGGGACATGTATATCGCAGATAAAGGCAAAAAATGGAGCACACCGGTTGCCAAAGAAAATAATAGGTTCTTTGAAGTGCTACTTCACGTGCTAGGCGATAAACTCGTGAATACCATAACCAAACAGCACATACGAGATGCTTTGCTGGTTGTTAAAAATCTGCCATCCCGTAACAAGATACCCTACTCCCGCATGATACTCACTGAATGTATAGAATACGATGTCGCCGAAGAGGATCTGATTGCCAGTGAACATGTTCATAAACATCTCAAGCTATGGCGCTCATTATTTAACACCTATCTCGTTGATCAAAAGGATATTTTAATAAAATCCCCTACCGATGGGATTAGTTACTCAGTTAAGCCAAATAAAGGTGGGCACTATAGTCCCGAAGAGATGGATACACTCAAATCCTATCTTAACAAGCTGTCAAAAAGTGATTGGCGGAAAATGTACTTTCTTACTTTAGCCTACACTGGTGCTCGCCGTAGTGAAATTGAAACCGTCCTTAAGAAACATATAAGATTAGATACGAAGACTGGACGCTACTATATATTTATTGCAGGTGGAAAAACTGTCCACGCCATGCGACGAGTCCCGATCCACAAATCAATAGAGGCCAAACTATTAGAGCGTATTTCTACCCTGTCAGCTAATGATCTGGTATTTCATGATTTACCAGACTATACGAGCATAAGCCTTGCGTGGATAGATATAATGGACTCACTCAATATTGATACTTATGACGAATTCGGGCTGAAACGCCGTCTTCATGGCCTACGCCATACATTTATCAGTAAAGCAGTTGTTGAAACAAGCAACCATACATTGGTTCAACGCGTGGTAGGTCATAGCCTGACTCAGAACTTAGGAATTACTGCACGCTACACCCATAGACCGCCATTAAAGGCTCTTTTATGCGTTGTAGATTGTATAGAGTAAAAATAATTTTAATAAAGTAAGACTCATTGAAGTGGCCCTCCAATTCAGGGACAAAGGGGAATTATAATAATATTCCCCAACTCCCTATTTCGCTTGTTACACATAAAACACAATTTCAGTTTTTATTTGCCTGATCCATCATTATCCTTTACCTTTTTGGGCAGATTGCCAAATTGATATTGGCAAATGGAATATAAGGGATGATATGGCAATAGGATATTTTCTGCGTCTTGGCGACAGAACGACGTGTGGAGGGGCGATTCTGTCGGGCGACCCGGCGTTTACTATTGACGGTGTGGCAACGGCACGCATGTAGCTATAAACATTAAAGCAGGATCTTCTTCCGGAGACAGAGGAGTCTAATAACGCCCCTGAAGTATCTAGATTATCTGTGGCGATTCAACTTATAATCAATTCTACACCCCTGACATTTTACCTATTGATGACTAGCCTGATATATCATCAATAATGCTATTTTCGAATGTGATAACAATTACAGTAGAAAGTTAAAAATAGGAACAACCTCAAGCTCCTAAAATTGTCAACATAATGGCTGAAGTGTCTCGGAATTTCCTAAACCGTTAGAACCGATGAGATAAGTAAAATTTTTTAGGCCAATTTTCGTATTTCTGAGCTAAAAGGCAGAAAGCCAACTTGGAATTCAAACCAGAATGGCCTCTTCTCGCTCCTATCAGACCTAAAGGTTCATTAGTCACCTGCTTCGTGCCAAAAGCGGAAATCGGAGGTTATCTAACAACTAAAAGATGGCTACCTACGCCGTGGCGATTCAGTTTACCCAACCTGTTGTTTCCTCTTAGCCATCTGTGTAAGGATAAATTCAGCAGCACTAGCCACTTCGTCTTCAGATGCAAAAACCCGCTCTGGTATGACAACACAACTGTCATTTAGCATGTGAATATAGATGAATCCAGTATTTCTGTAGCTCGACTTGATATGTTCCCAGTAAACCCGTCCGGTAACTGAATGAGTAATATTCTCGACGTAATACCGAGTGAGCTTCACTCTCTGAGAGAACTCTTCATCGGCTTGTTCTGATGCCTGATTCTTTTTCATCACCCTGTTCAGGACAGCATCATAAATAATAGACAATGCCAGAGACACGCCAAATAAGACCAGAAGAATACAGCTGATGACTTTGGCTCTCGCCATAAAACTGCCATCGTCTGGCGCTTTCAGGATAATCATGATCATCTGCAGTATCGTGAACGTTATTGCGAAAATAAAGCTATACACAGAGGCTTTCTTGATAAGAAAAATATAACTGTACGGCTTAAAGCTCGCTTCCTTATAGCTCTTTATGTGCTTTGCAGCCTCACTGCGCTCAAGTAGGGACAAGGAAAAATCAACGATAATGCGATGTTTTGACTGCACAGGATGTGTCCTTTTTTATTTTTGTTTCCATGTATGCAGAGAATATCAAATCCCATCACACTGAAATAGCGGCAAATTCAACTCCCCAACTCTTGAATCACCATGGCTTAGGTATCATTTTTTAGTTGGCATCTAACTCCGAACTTCCGCTGATCGCTCATAGAAGACTTGGTGTCCCTTCATTCTGGCTGCTACGTGCCAGAAGCAAACATTTCACACTTCTGCTTATGTAGCCAAAATCGGTATGCAACTACACTATAGAATTTATATCAATAGTTAAGATAAAATGAAGGTTAATTGGAGTTTCATTCGGTTACATAGACCCACCGTTCAATTAATGATGGACTCAGAAATTATCACTGCAAGGGTTCATGTAAACAATACAGGTAAGGGAATATCAGATGCCATCTCTATACACATTCAATGACCTGCTCGGTCTGCTTGTTTTTTCAAGGAAATATCACTTTCTCCACAATGATCTGGACAGCCTGATCATTGCATGGGCTGAAGATCAAGTCACCGAAGGAAATGATTCGGAGACTCTTTTAATTCTCGCTTCACTGGGGCTTGATAAGCAACCTGAACGGACCGAGGTTGAATTATATATGTCACGGTACGTGGCAGAGCAGCGGATAGATCTGCCGCCGCTAAAAACAGCAGCATTGGTCTGGATCAAGCTATTTATGAGTCAACTTTCCCAGTGCGCGTCCATCCATGATGCAGAACAGAAAATGTATTTTCTGGTGTGTCATTGGCTTGAACCTGACGTAAAGATTTTCGCGGCGGTGGTCGATACCCTGAAATCGCTTTACTGGCATCTCTTTGATGAATGGGAGGGACCTGGTACAAGCGAAGCAGTAAGGATGGAGGAGTCAGAATTCTTTGAGCTGATTAATCGTGCGATGCTGCCCTATTCCCGTAAAATTGAGAACCCAGATTGGCTGGATCTGCTTGTTCGGTAATTTTTACCAGCATCCTGAAAGGTGCCTTTCCTGTGTGCATAATTCCATCTGATTTGAATTCCTTTTCGCATTCTACTTGAGTATATCCAGCAAAAACATCATCGTTCACCCTAGGAACCTAGACACAAAAGTTAACCTAACTGAATAGCCGCTCTGTGCCACAAGCGGAACTTGCTTACATCATGCTATGTTAGTTTGCTGGGAGCAGGTCAAGATGTTCACTGCGCCTATGCTTCAGCAACACCTTCCAGAACTTTTCAAGGAATAGAGAAATGGCTCGTAAGTATGTTTATGGTGATAAACCAATCCGTACAACAACCGCTGAGATAGTTGAAAACGAGTTTGCTGGAAAGGCTACGGCTGTTCAGGTCGATGCAATTTTAAAGAAAAGATTTCCACATTACAAAGACAATACTTATTTGAATCTGATAGTTAACGCAGTTAACTGCAATCGTGGTCACTGGAGTTTTAACAGGACTGCCAGACGAACAGATGATGCCACCCATCGCCACCATGAATATGATCGACTTTTCAAGCGCGGAAACGTTTTCGAGGTCTATGATTCCGCACTTCATGGTGTGTTTGAAATCTATGAAGCTTCAGACGGCAAATGGCTAACACGTCCGGTTAAAAGTGAGTTTGAAAAGGCCATAGAAACAGCGTCTCAACTTACCTCAGAACAACGTAGAGAGAAGCTGGCTACAGCCAACACCACGCCAGAAAGGGTCATTATAAAGAGCTATACCTTCAAGCGTAATCCCCTCGTTGTAGCAGAGGTATTAGCCTTAGCTGGAGGTAAGTGTCAAAGCTGCCTACGTGACGCACCATTCAAGCGGGAAGATGGTAGACCGTATCTTGAAGTGCATCATGTGGAGTGGCTTGCTAACGGTGGAGAGGACTCTGTTGAAAATGCTATTGCACTCTGTCCGAACTGTCACCGCGAAGCACACTACGGCGCGCTTGTGTTGAAGCCGGCTAACATTAAGTAGTCTTCTTATAGCCCTCAACGTCTGCTCCTCGCTCATTGCTGCCTTTATGGCTTTTACTGCGACACGTGAGAGTTATAAGCGGATTTGCTAACTAAATGGTAGGCTTTACACCCCCCAAATCTCACTTTCAGCCCATGCCGTTTTCCAGCACTCCCATGCATTGCTAGTGGCCGGGTCGTCATACTTTCCTTCAATTTTGAGTAAGTCGAAGCCTTTAGTATCAGCCCAAATTTCAAATCGCTCTTCGCAAGTATTCATCATTAATCACTTACTGCTAGTCAGGTTTTATATAACGTCTGGAAGATTTCATATAGGACAATAACTTGATCCCAGTTGATTGACACACGGCATTGTTAGCAATATCCATGAGGAGTCAATTTCGAACGTCTGCTGGTCGCTCAAAGCTGCTGGAGATCAATCTATAGACAGGTTAGTACCAGAAGCGGATGTTTAAGCATTGCGCTATGTTAATTTACGGGGAGCCGATCAGGTCAGTCGTGTGCTTTCTCTTTCAAGCCGGAGTAAATATGGTTTATCCCTATGGGATCTTAGCAACTCGATACTACGAAACCTGCGAGGCGAACTAATCACCTATGTAATGAAAATGAGGGTGTAAAGGAAATGGATCTTAGTGGGTATAGTTTCGAGCAGAAACTTTCCGATCTTCTTCTGCCAAATAAAGAATTTTACGTTACCGTAAATGCTGCATACTTTAATACTGGTGGTGTGTACGTTCTACGGAGTTTTGACGATGCGGGGCAAGTGCTGACCATACCAAGAGTATTAGGTGATGACCATGATGGGATTTTGTACATCGGCAAGGCTAAACTATTTTGTCATCGCACAGGCGACCTTGCACGTTCTTTTAGCTTTCAATATCGGCAGAGTAAGCACCAGACCGGGCAGCGTTATTGGAGCGACGAACGATACCAGAAACGTTACCCGTATGAGCATCTAAGAATGTTTATGTGGGTTAGTGATTATCCCACCGAACTCGAACAGTTATTCTTTCAAAGCTACCTTACAAAATTTGGTGAGACTCCCCCGCTTAACCGAGTGTAGATGAAGGACGCACTTTATATTAGTGGATAATGTGTATGGGGTCAGATTTGGTATGACACTGTTACTGCACAGAGCAATCCCCTAATCTGAGCAGCAGTGTGCCAAGAGCGGACGTTGCTAACAACAGTATGGGTTAATCAACAGGGAGCAGGTCAATCCCATCATAGCAAGCTAATTGCTTGGGTATATATAAAAAAACACCCTGCCAGCATAGCGCTCACAGGGTGTACAGCTAAAACTATTAGGTAACAGAGTCTTCTTTCCTGCCGTTAGCGGACTAATTTCTTTAGAAGCCTTAGTTGTAATTTTAGCGTTTATATCGCAATGAGTTCACTAGCCTATCCCAAATTTCAATCATCTGAGCTTCGCTATAACTCGTTTTTATATCATCATTACTTATTCCAATGGTTAACCATGGCTTGTTCGATGTCGCCCCGGCTTCATTAGCATAGAAAGTAAAGTCATAGGCAGGAATAACTTCATCCTCTCGGGTCACTGTATCTTCAAATTTTTGTTTACCACGAGATAACCATTCCTGTGATGGTATTCCGTCAGGCGATAGTTCGCCTTTTTTAATAGTGAACTGATTAGAGACTTTCATCGCCTCATCAATCTGAGCACTTCGATTCAAAAGCGTGTCACTTGACCCAGAAAAAGTATTGTTGGTATATAACCCCAAAATAAAGTCATCATTCTTATAACTAAACGATACTTTTTCGCTATGCTTACTGCCATCATCCTTAATAAACCCATTCGGAATACACACGCCTTTCTCTGTCGGAACATCCTCATCCTTTCTACCGCTTAATCTTGATATTAGGGATTTCATTGCTGCTAACTTTGCGGGTTTCTCATTCATCTGAGCTTCAGTAAATCCAGCATTAATATATACTTTTTTTCTTTCTGAGTATTTATCGTCTGATAAGACTAATATTTTTGTTGTTATAATAAATGCGGTCATATCTACATAAACATGGGCTTCTAAAATACGACCCAGGTCATCCTCTCCTGAAATATTTCTATCAAAAATAACACCTTTCCCCTCAGGTAAAATGATAGTTTCTTTTATGAATGGAGCGTTTTCCAGATCATTTTCAGGCTTGTGTATTTCATTCCGTAATGCTTGCTCTCGAAGAGCTATCCGTTGCTTGAAGGCGGGCGGATAGAGAAATTTACTTTCGATTTTAAAGTCATCAATAAAAATCATGTTATGGAGCTGGTTATCAAATGATTGAGGAACATCAATCACATAACGGCCAATACATTGCGGTTTGGTTTGAGAAAATAAGCTCTCTATCACTGGATTGTCCTTATGAGAGAATGTCGATGCCATGACCGGCGAAAAATGAATCATGCCCATCATAATGAGAGGTAATACCGTAAGCTGTCGGGAGTTTTTCATGGGGAGGATACCTCTTGCACCATTTTAACAATTGCTCTAAGGGTAAACTGAATCGCAGGTTTAGAATATATGTCCTTTAAATTACTGACGTTATAGGCACCCTGATGGTCAACATTGGTCGCAAGGACACTCTTGATACCGTTATCGTGACGTATCATTCTCAATGACTCGACAGGCACAGTCCCATCCCCCGGCGTCTTTGATGAGACAACTTGGTATATCTGAGAGTTATTAAATGGCAAAGGAATATTTCGATAATCATTCGGTAGTTTTTTATTACTCTCATGCATATTCTTAGTATATGTGACTGACGTTTTTCGCCATGTTAACGAGCCATCTGAGTCAATCTTATTACCATAAAATGCGTAGGTATTCGGGTGATACCCTTTTAGTTCTAATTTAGAAATAAACTGACGAACAGGTCTATCAACTAATTGGACGTAGGCATTCCAATTACTTTCACTGGTCGCCACATCTTTATCGATGATGTCTGATTCATATAAACGCCACCAGAGGGTTTTATTCAGGTAGATTTCAGTGAAGGGATCTTGATTTTTTGGTAATTTTAAATCGCTGCCATCCACGTTACCACCTTTAATGGTTAACCAGGGGGCACCGGAGAGATATTTTTCTGAGGGCAGCAATTGGAGGGGGGCGGGGGCACGGGCTAATACCGGCATGAGTTCTTCCGCCGACTTACCTAAAACAATACCTGCGGCCCCCTCTTGCTTTGCTCCAATCTTCATTCGTCTATACGCGGCTGGGGAACCGAGGTCAGGAATAACGCCGTGGATAATACCAAGAATATTATCTTTGGCCCCAAAGACTTGAGATGCATATCGAGCAACCAGTCCTCCCATTGAGTGCGTAACGATAATGACTTTTTCCTGTCCTTCAGGAAACGGCATTCCATTACCATGATGGTATTTATAGGTTTCAATTACTTTATCAATATATTTAACCAGTTCTCCCGCTGACGTTTTATTATCCTGAAGCCAGTTATAACCAAAAACATGAACCGGAAATAGAAACTTTTTAAAATGACTTAATTCGTCATCTGTCATCACTGATTCATTGGTGATCTCTGCACCTTTATCGTCAGCTAAACGTTTGTTCCTCAATTCACTTAATACACCATTTTTGCCATTGGTCTGTTTTGCTGCATTCATCATGACCTGCTGCCAGTCATCCATCAGTGCGCCCTGAAAGATACTTAAAAACTCACCATAGCTGAATGATAAAACTTCGCCCCAGCCTCGTTCTTGCCGAGATTGAAACATTTTGCCATTCGCCGATTTTCCATCATCTGAATACTTAGAATAGATTTTTTTACTGACATTACCGCGGTTATCAACATTCGTCGTCTCTGGATTGAGCAGTTCTCGACGTTGATTACCATCTTTTCTAGCCCATTCTGCATACACACCGACTTCACTGTCACCTCGCCAAATAGCTTTATCTTTTCCTTCTTGGCTAGACTTCAGATTTGACCCCATTACACCGGGGATAAATATGACGGGAATGACCTTAGTCGGCGGTTTAATTAAAATAGCCATGGCATTCAATGAGCTATCTTGGCACAACACTTCATCCCAATATACTTTCCCACTATCGTCCCATTTAGGGAGGTGATAGGAAGTATGTTGGCACTCACCTGAGGCTAACGTTTTTTCATCTGACATCACGACATCCTTATCTCGGGTTATCCATAAGCCCAATAATTTAACGCAATTTACGACATGTTACTGTCCGGAAGACTCAAAATTCTATTTGACGACGTTAGCATATCATTACCCCTTCAGCGAAATAGTCAGTACGATTTTAGGTTGACACTTAATTTTAAGATTTATTTGATAAAATGATAAAACCTGAAGGGGTTCACTCAGTGCTGCTTAGCCGTTTTCATAGAGTACAAAACCTAGCATCGATCTTTCTCAAATATCACTAGCCATCAATCTCAAATAAGTAGACTCCACTGATATCCTTCAAAGCATTGCAATAGAGTATCAATAATCTCTTGGTGTAACTCTAATGATACTGTATCGTTAACCTCAGATTAATGAGACCCGAGGTGGTTATGGCTTCTTTTGGATATGTGCGTGTCAGTAGCAAAGATCAGAATGTGAGTAGGCAAGTTGAAGCATTGCAGAACATCGGTATAGAAGAGCCGTGTTTATTCATTGATAAAGTCAGTGGTAAGAATACAGAACGGCCCGAACTCCAAAAGCTCCTAAACAAAGTACGTGCAGGCGATAAGGTCACAGTGAAATCAGTTGATCGATTAGCTCGTAACACAAAAGACCTTTTAGCTTTGCTGGAGGAATTGACCACTAAGGGTGTGTCTGTTTACTTTTTAGACAACTCTATGATGTTTGATGATAGTCCCACCAGCAAGTTCATGATTACCATGCTGGGAGCTGTGGGTGAACTAGAACGTAGCTTCATCCGCCAGCGCCAGCAGGAAGGTATAGCAATCGCTAAAGCGAAAGGTGGAGTATTCAAAGGTAAAGCAAGAGATGAAGAGTTACATACTCGGGTAAAGAGCTACCTTACTAATAGCCAGTTATCCGCTGATGAGATTGCTAAGCTATGCGAATGTGGGCGTGCTACAGTATTCCGCATTAAGAAGGAAATGGTTTTAAGTTGACGCTTGGTTGAGGCTGAATTGTTAGGAAAAACTATCAATGATAAAAAGCTTAGCACAGGGCGATTTAAGGCTATTTGATTCATACCCTTTGGGCTAGCATTGCTAGCACTTTAAAAGCACCACAACAAGGCTCTCAGGGGATTCTGGCTGCATTATAGCACTGTATCTGCGACCAAGATGAATTAATAATTTAAATCTGTAATCCTAGAGTGTGGAAAGAGCTTTGTTAAGCAGCCGACTTCTCAATGCTTCACAATATTCTTGGTAGCCAGTTTACCAAAGAGTCTGGAGCCATCAAAGCGTTTAGTTTTGTCCCCCTCAGAATATTTACCTTTGTCCTTGGCTAGATAAGATACCCGGTAAACGAACTTTTTTAATTCTCTGTTATCGTTTTGCTTAATCATATACGAATTCTCAGCCAAGTGAGAACACCCCAGCCCTTTAGTTAGCTTTTGCCACAAGTCATTTATTATCTTGAACAACCCATACTTAACATGACCCGTCTTATGTACCTGATTTCCGGGTAGTGCAATCCATAGGTGATAGTGTGGTTTTTCGGCTTTTTTAGCAGCCTCCCATACCCATCCGTAAGCAAATTTTTTAATAGGTTGGTTATCCCATTGCTTGGCTTTGAATTTGTCTCTTAATTTAGAAAATAGCACACTGATCAGAGAGTTAGATTCATCAACACTCATTCCATCAGGAATATGTAAGTCAAATCTGAATGCAAAGGTACGGTTATAGCTACTACGCATTGCATTAATTTCATTGGTAAATTTATCTAAGATCTCAATACAGATTGGTGAATATTTACGCTTTTTACCATAGTAAACCTTGTAACTCAATGAGTTATGTAAATACGGACCACTATGAAGAAGCGTAGAACGCCCCTTTCTTCTCAATGAAACATTAGTCATCAAAATACCCCTAAGCAAAAAACAAAAGAAAACCCAGCCAATCTGATGATTAGAATCCAGATAGCAGAAAGGCAGGGACAACGGTTGGATAGCGTAGGAGACCAGAGAGTTCACCCATATATCTCTGTATTCTACCCCTATATTATTTAAAACCCGTAAAAATGACATGCTGAACGCATGACTATGGCACGTTCGAATCCTAGAAAGGAGAAGGGTTTCCGGTAAGAAATTACATAAAGCGCAGAGCTAACATTTCAATCCGTAAATGTTGCAAATAAAAATACCCCAATAAATATTATATTACTTCCATACCTTTTGGCAACTGTAAAAAGAAGGTAAACCTTTTTTTTCGTCCCTCCCTTACCAGATTTCTTGGTCAACTTACTGAATAGTAAAATAAATCCTAAACTACATTTTTTATGTGATTAGGAAAATCAGTATACCAACCTTACTTAGCCTGATTACAAATCAATCTCACAGGATTTGTAGAAATTATTTTGCCAGTGATAACACTCAGTACGCCCACACAAGTCAATTGATCAATTTTACCGATCAATTTTTGTTTATCGATCGTTATTATTGATCAATAATGCATATAATGATTAACCATGCTTTACAGTAACCTTTTGTTAATTTTGATTAAATGGAGTTTTTAATGAAAAAAATGCTACTTGTAGGAACCCTGCTAGCTATCACCTTTGGGGCTAATGCAGGAGATGGGGCAAGCCAAGAATTCAAAGATGCTTCGCAAGCGATGATTATTGTCCATGGTTTTTCATGTAAAAAAGTTGATAGCGTTATACAAACGGAAGCTGGAGAGTGGCGAGTCTGGTGCAATGGGATGTACTACCAGTACAAAATTGTTGATAACGGTGGGAACTACACTGTTACATCTGAGAATTAAGTTCAAACTGAAAATACCGAGCTCGCGTTCAGCGAGCTTTTTTATATCCATGGGGTTTTATTGTAGGGACTAGGGGATGGGCTCAAGCGGTCATTAGGGTCCAAGGCTACCAATGTAAGAAAGTAAATAACGTTTTCACTAAGTATTTAGGCGGTGAGGTCGATGTGTTTTGTGATGCCATTTGCCACTACGCCATTAAAGGCAAAGGTAGTTGGTACATTGTCGAGGTAAATAACTAATGGGTTCCTTCATACACTAGACAGACGTGATAAAGGGATATACAGCACCATCTAGGTTGATGGCTAATTAATAAGTAAGGAGAATACTGGTGGCACTGAAGAATTGCCGTGAATGCAATGCTCAAGTTTCATCTGAAGCACGAGTTTGCCCACATTGTGGTATAAAGAAACCATACCAATCTCGAGTTAAGTCAATAATATTAATACTTATAATTGCATTTGTAGGGTATGTAAAGTTTAGTAGTGAAGGCCATGACTCCAGTACCTCTAAAGAATCTGCTACAACTTTTCATTCCCCCAAGGTTAATGAACCTGCAAACGAAGTTAAGCCTTTTACATTGTATCAAGTATGCCGCGCTGGTATTGCAACGGTTATGGGTCGAGAGATAAAGACAATTAAAGCATCTGCATCCCCTTCCTCGGAGATCGTTTTACTTACGTATACACGACCAGATGATAGAAAAGTTTTTTCCTACCAATGTAAATTATCTGGCAATTTTATTATTTGGTCTGAGGCTGGCGTGAGCACTAATCGCTGGGAGGGTAATGGAGAAATAGATAGTTTATTAACATATACAGTAAATACCCAAGATGAGACAACTAAAAAGAAAAGCAGGAGCGAGTTAGTGATTGAGGAGAAATATCCTGATGGAGACCAAACCTCAAAAAGCTTCCTCCTTTCAGAATTCTATACCCTAGGCAAGTAAAATCATCAAAATACATTAACATGAGACAGTGAGAGAGCCACGCTCTCTCCAAATTAGAATTTTAAATCCGGAGCCAATATATGAAACCACCACGGTATTTAGTATTAATCGGAGTGCTTATCTTCTCAGATAGCCACGCGACGGTGAACACCCTTACATTAATCGATTCCTATCCTACACAGGATGGCAAAGTCTGTGTTTACAGTGATGGTCATAGAACTGAATCCATTGTGAAGAAAGGAGTTGGTAGTTGCCCCAGTAAGAAGATATTTCGTTAATTATCCAATCTCATTTGGATCGTCATGCTCAACCTAGGCTATCAACAATGGTGATATGCTAACCATGAGCGGTACATCCAAACTGTTTTTCTAGTACTGCTAATTCTGGGATAATGATGAATATTATTTTAGTGGGAAGGAAAAAGAGAACCGCACAATTCAAATATGGCGTTCATGAAAGAACAATATAAATTATTAAAAAAAGGAAGTGATAGAATGGAGTTAATACCTAGTGTGATATTATTAGTTAGTGCGTTATGGGTCATGAAAGATGCACATAATAACCAGTTAAATCATCCTGTTAGGTGGGGTATTGGCACTGCTATTCTCTGGGTAATTGTACTACCCATATATTTAATCAAACGTAAAAAATTAATCACTGAACAAAAAATGAGAAATGGGGCTATTTCTTCATTAAATGACAGATCAACTATCTGGGGAACAGAGAAAGACTCCACCAATCTGTGGGCTGGTGGTGCCTTTATTTTTATTGCTGCTTTCGCACCGTATGCGTGGGGTGTATGGAACGGTGCATTACCTAAATGTGATTCATCAGATGTTGATAAAGTGCTTACTCAACTTTTACCCAACACTGTTTTTTCAAATCCGGCACAATATGATTATGAAAGAATTAACGAAGTACGCCATTGTAATTTAACCATTGATAACGGTATCCATTCATTTACAGTTAAATGGTACTCTGATACCAGAGAAGAATTTGTAGTGAAGTTTGAATAAACCCACAGAATAGTCCCGCTGGCTAGAAAGCTCGGATATTCAGTGCTGCTTGACCAGCTCCCCTGAGGGGCTGAGTCTAATTATAATCTTTCTCAAATATGACCAAACCTAGCGCTTAACTCACCATTAATTCATTGAAAGAAAGAGAAAAATCATGAGTAAGTTGCTATATTCAATGAACCTGCCATTAGCAGGTGATTACTACCCCAATGCCAGAAAGACCATCACCTGTAGGCTTAGCATCCCGCTCAACCATTAGGCTAATAGGCCAATTTATTAGTGGTCTATAACTTTTTTTATTGAGATATTAATTACCTACAGCTTGTACAACAACGGTAGTTACAAAGGAACAAGTAAATATGTACAATACAAAAACAAAAAACTTAACCTATTGATATAAAAAGACTATATTAGGCTTATTTGATTCAACTCAGTCGCCTTCACAGGCGTCGTGTTATATATTGTAATCAATAAGTTAAGCTCACAATCAAGCAGAACTCACTGATTGTAATACATTTTGGAACACAGCATGGTGCGCAGAGAAAGACGCAGACGCCCCCACACGCTGGTTCGTGACCAGACATATTACACTAATTTCACTGTCAGGGATTCAAAAAGTATCCCAACATCAGAAATGAGGCTTCCGGCTTATTCCGGTAAACATGTCAGTGCAGGTGGCGTTCTTAGGTGAAGGAAACTTAAATCGTTATTTGAGAGAAGAACTCAGCACAATTAATCTATTATAATACCGGACAGTCACAGCCTAAGCCGTCGTATATTGTGGCTCCGGGCTGATGTTACGCAATAGCTGTGAAACAATCCCTGCATTCATCAACATCGGTTGTAGTGTGTTGATCCCTAATTTGCCCAAAGCACTGCGCTTATGATAGCTGACCGTTTTGTTGCTTAATTGCAAATGGTCGGCAATGTCATTGTTCGATTTACCTTGCAGTAACAGAGCCAGAACGGTTCTTTCTCGTTTCGATAATATACAAGGCCGCTTCTTACTTAACTCTGGCGAGTTTGAGAATACCCGGTTTAATTGAGCAACAAATTGGCTCAGAGGCGCATTTTGCGCGATAACGGCGTAGACCTGCTCTACCCCATAGAAATATTGTTTTAGCAGATAGACACAAAATTCATCAGCGATGACAATCACGCGGCAGTGTGGACGCTGTATCCGCAACCAATCAACCACCAAACTAAGACTATCGCCAGAGGTATAATCCTCACCGCGTAAATTCAGAATAGCCAAATGCACTGCCGGAAACTTGACCAAATTATCATAGCAATCAGTCAGGGAGCTGACACTGGCGGCTATCTTGACCGATTCACTCATTAAGAGTTTTTTTAAAATACGTTCCAGAGTGAAACGGGTAAAAAAACATGGGTGTTGAATGATAGCAAGTTTCTCTTCCATAGCGCTTATTCCCTTTTAGACACATAGGTTAAATTTTATTTATCTAAATCTTCTTAATTTTTTAAGAAATACATTTATAAAAAACATGGCAATCATTGCGGAAATAAGTGATAACCATAATGAGAGCGCGATTAGCGAGTCATAAGTCTCTGCTGAGACAATGGCACCGAGATAAATTGAGTGTATGTAGTTCATAAATTCTGGAAATGTCTCAACAATAATCAAACTAAAAAGGCAAAACAGCCAGATAAACCAAAAAAGATAAAGTGAAAATGATGTCAATTTATTCATAGGGTTATAACCATAATGTCATTAATTTTGAGGGGGAACCTATAAAGCGATTATGCATTTACTGGCAAATCTAGCTGGGGGAAGCAGCAATATCCCGACATAACCGCATCAATTGCCCCGTCAAGATTAATGACGTCATCCTTTTTATATACGTATCCGCGGACCCCTATGCCAAGGCACATTTTCAGGTAGTAAATTGAGGTTAAAGAGGTATAAATAAGTACCTTTGATTCAGGTGACATCAGCATCAACTTTTGAATAAGATTAAGTTGAACATTTTTATATCCGACAAAATCTATAACAATGATGCTCGGTTTATAAATACTGGCCATTTTAATCGATTCTAACTCTTCGCCTGTTTCATAAACTTTACCCCCCTTACATTCTATAAGGCCCCTCACTACATGCCTTATTAAAGGATGTTGATCAATAATCAAAGCTGAAATGGATTTATTCATAGTAACTTCCTCGTGAAGTTATGAATATTTAGGCGAAATTATCATTAAGAATAAAATCGCCGGATAATATATTGATTTAATTAAGTGTATATTGCCCCGAAAGAGCACAATTTAAATTAAGTGATGTCTCGGCTGATGTCGACGGTGAGGAGACATACAGTCCATAAAAAATATCGTTCGTATTATACTGTTCAGAAATACCGTCAAACCCTGCAACACTAATTGGGCGCGAGAATGTATATCCTGCGGCAGTCCCTGCACTTGCATTGCTGTAGGCCCCGCAAGTCACCTGAGTGTCGCCGCCGCTCGCTATTGTTGTATTGGGCGTAATAGAGAAGTTCAGTGTTTTATTTTTTGCCGTTGATAACCAGTTAACACAATTAACCGATAAGCTGATCGCACCAATATTCTGCGACAACCGTGAGGCACTACTGTTATGTAAATAAAGATGATCGCCGCTCAACGTATTCTCAATACTAAGAGGTCCGGACGCATTGGCCTCACAAGCAACATCAAGATTTTGTTGGCTCAAATTGATGGTGTTAGTTGTATAACCGGTTCCACCGCTAGCCAGTGTACAATTGGTACCATTAAGACATGAATAACCCTCTGAAGAGGTTATAACAATAAAACGCCCATCACTGCCAACTAACTTTGAAATTTCGGCATAAGGGATTGATACATTTTGATTGAGAACGACACCATGGGCCTCTGCCACTCTAAGTGCATCATAATGATATTGTGCATTCGACAATTCAAGGTCATAGCTGCCATCACCCCGAAGGTCAATCTCACCTCGTTGTATTAGGGTACTTCCTGTTACTAAATTGAATACATAGACCAATTTGCAAGATTGTAACGATTGAGTTCCTGTCCCTGTTTTCATTTTGCATGTATTAGGATGATTAGTTAGGTGGCCAGATAAATAATAATGTTTTAAGTCAAAAGTGAGTTCACTTAAGCTGGTTCGCGGATTTTCAACTTGATAATGACCTAATGCCACATTTGGTAATACAGAAAAGGCTAATGTGAATGCTAATAAATTAAATAATTTCATAGTAAATATCCAAAATAAGATAATGACAAAGTCGGCATAAGTTCTGGCAAAGAACATTGCCTTCTTTTTAACTATTAAGCGGCGTATAGAGGGTATTAACGCTATTAAGATACCCTCTATACGGCCATTTATTTCACTATCGCCTTACATTGTTAAAACGAATTTCACACTGAATGGCACCGCTATAAACGTCGCGATATCCGTATCAGTGGTACCATTGATGGTTGCCGTCACTGTGCTATCCCCTGGGTTGGCACTGACAAGTGTCATGACGATCTCACCATTAATATCGGTTGTACCGCTAGCCGCTATCGTTGCACTGTTTGTCGCATTGAAGCTCACCAATTGATTCGCCACCACATTACCGAATGCATCGGTGACTCTGGCCTTAACACTATTTTGTGCTGTGCCATCTGCGGGCATATTGCCAATAACAGACTCCAAGCTGACCCTTGCGGTGCTGGCATTGGAGATAAAAGTGGTATCCACCACTTGGTTATTGCCATTGACCGTCGCTGTCACTTTGGTGATACCTGACTTGGTGTTGATTAGGGTCAATGTGACCGAACCATCTGCACCCGTCGTACCACTGGCGGCAATGACACCCGTGTTATCAGCAATGAAGTTGACGAGCAGATTCGGTACCCGGTTTCCGTGTGCATCGGTCACGATGGCTTTCACCGAGTTGGTTGCCACCCCATCGGCCAGCGCGCCATCCGTCTCGATACTGAGCGCGCCACTGATAATCGTTGCCGTGCCACTGTCAGGAATAAAGGTCACATCGACTACCTGACTACTGCCGTTCACCGCGGCGGTGACCCGACTGGCCCCGGCGGTGGTGCTGATCAGCGTTAATGTCACCGAACCATCGGGACCGGTGGTGCCACTGGCAGCAATCACCGCACCATTATCGGCACTGAAATTCACCAGCAGATTCGGTACACGGTTCCCTTGTGCATCGGTCACAATGGCTTTCACCGAGTTGGTAGCCGCCCCATTGGCCAGCGCGCCATCCGTCTCGATACTGAGCGCGCCACTGATAATCGTTGCCGTGCCACTGTCAGGAATAAAGGTCACATCGACGGCCTGACTACTGCCGTTCACCGCGGCGGTGACCCGACTGGCCCCGGCGGTGGTGCTGATCAGCGTTAAGGTCACCGAACCATCGGGACCGGTGGTGCCACTGGCAGCAATCACCGCACCATTATCGGCACTGAAATTCACCAGCAGATTCGGTACACGGTTCCCTTGTGCATCGGTCACAATGGCTTTCACCGAGTTGGTTGCCGCCCCATCAGCCAGTGCGCCATCCGTCTCGATACTGAGCGCACCACTGATAATCGTTGCCGTGCCACTGTCAGGAATAAAGGTCACATCGACGGCCTGACTACTGCCGTTCACCGCGGCGGTGACCCGACTAACCCCGGCGGTGGTGCTGATCAGCGTTAATGTCACCGAACCATCGGTACCGGTGGTGCCACTGGTAGCAATCACCGCACCATTATTGGCACTGAAATTCACCAGCAGATTCGGTACGCGGTTACCTTGTGCATCGGTCACAATGGCTTTCACCGAGTTGGTTGCCGCCCCATCAGCTAGCGCGCCATCCGACTCGATACTGAGCGCACCACTGATAATCGTTGCCGTGCCACTGTCAGGAATAAAGGTCACATCGACTGCCTGGCTGTTGCCATTCACGGTAGCAGTAACATGACTTATCCCAGAAGTGGGGCTGGTCAGTGTCAGTGTTACTGAGCCATCACTTCCCGTGGTGCCACTGGCGGCAATTACCGCACCATTATTGGCACTGAAATTCACCAGCAGATTGGGTACCCGGTTTCCTTGTGCATCGGTCACGATGGCTTTCACCGAGTTGGTTGCCGCCCCATCAGCTAGCGCGCCATTCGTCTCGATACTGAGCGCACCACTGATAATCGTTGCTGTGCCACTGTCGGGAATAAAGGTCACATCGACTGCCTGACTACTGCCGTTCACCGCGGCAGTGACTCGACTAATCCCGGCGGTGGCGCTGGTCAGCGTTAATGTCACCGAACCATCGGTACCGGTGGTGCCGCTGGCAGCAATCACCGCACCATTATTGGCACTGAAATTCACCAGCACATTCGGTACTCTGTTTCCTTGTGCATCGGTCACAATGGCTTTCACCGAGTTGGTTGTCGCCCCATCAGCCAGTGCGCCATTCGTCTCGATACTGAGCGCGCCACTGATAATCGTTGCCGTGCCACTGTCAGGAATAAAGGTCACATCGACTGCCTGACTGTTGCCATTCACGGTAGCGGTGACATGGCTTATCCCAGAAGTGGAACTGGTCAGTGTCAATGTTACCGAGCCATCACTTCCCGTGGTGCCACTGGCGGCAATCACAGCGCTGTTATCAGCAACGAAAGTCACCACTTTATTGGGTACCAGATTACCGGTGGCATCAGTCACAACAGCTTTAACCGAGTTAGTCGATGTACCATCTGCGGTGGCATTGTCACTGATGATCGTCAGTGCTCCACTCAGGATAGTGGCAGTACTGCCATCTGGAATAAAGGTCACATCCACCGTCTGGCTATGACCATTCACCGTAGCAGTGACATGAGTTACACCGGCAACAGTGCTGGTCACAGGCAGAGTGATAGAACCATTGGTATCCGTGGTGCCACTGGCGGCAATGACTGCACTGTTATCCGCCGTGAAGGTCACTACCTGATTCGGCACCAGATTGCCGGTAGAATCGGTCACGATGGCTTGTACCGAGTTGGTCGCAACACCATTTGCTGGCTCATTATCATGACTGACGGTCAATGCTCCACTGATAATAGTGGCGGTTCCGCTGTCGGGGATGAAGGTCACATCTACACTTTGGCTGTTACCGTTAATAGTTGCAGTCACGTGAACAACCGTTGCCGTCACATTGGTCAGTGACAGTGTTACAGCACCATCTGCACCCGTCGTCCCATTGGCAGCAATCACCGCGCCATTATCGGCGGTGAACGTCACGACCTGATTCGGTATTAGATTACCGGTGGCATCGGTCACGATGGCTTTCACCGAGTTGGTCGCTATACCATTTGCCACGGCATTGTCACTGATGATAGTCAGTGCGCCATTGACGATGGTGGCGGTGCCACTGTCGGGAATAAAGTTCACATTCACAGCCTGGCTGTTGCCATTCACCGCAGCGGTGACACGACTGGCCCCGGCGGTGCTGCTGACCAGTGTTAAGGTCACCGAACCATCGCTACCGGTGGTGCCGCTGGCAGCAATCAACGCACCATTATTGGCACTGAAATTCACCAGCAGATTGGGTATCCGGTTTCCTTGTGCATCGGTCACGATGGCTTTCACCGAGTTGGTTGCCGCCCCATCGGCCAGTGCGCCATCCGTCTCGATACTGAGCGCACCACTGATAATCGTTGCCGTGCCGCTGTCAGGAACAAAGGTCACATCCACCGCCTGGCTATGACCATTCACGCTAGCAGTCACATGAGTCACACCCGCAGTCGTATTGGTCAACGGTTGTGTAACGGAACCATCAGCCCCCGTCGTGCCATTAGCCGCTATATTTGCGCCATTACTGCCAACGAAACTAACAACAAAATTAGGAATCGGGTTCCCTCCGGCATCCGTTACCACCGCTTTTACCGAGTTTGGAGCACTGCCATTAGCCAGTGCGTTATCGGTAAGGACAGTCAGTGCTCCGGCGGCAATCGTCGCGGTACCATTGTCTGGAATAAAGTTAACCGGCACACTTTGACTCGAACCATTTAACGTAGCCGTGATATTGGTTACGCCCGTCGTAGTGTTAACGGCCGTGACAATGATCGTCCCATTGGCGTCGGTAATGCCGCTAGAGAAAGAGAGTGTGGCACCATTGTCAGCATTGAAATTAACCAGTTGGTTAGGGACAGGGTTGCCATTAGCATCTGTTACCATGACCTGAACACTGTCGGTCGCAGTGCCATTGGCCAAGGCATTGTTGCTCAGCACCGTCAAGTTATCGCTAAGAATGGAGGCGGTACTTTCATCCGCCATAAACATCACTGCGGCTTGAGCTCTGTTACCATTATCTAACACGGCATGAACTTGTCCTGCACCCGCCAAGGTACTCTTAACGGAAACTGTTGCCCGCCCCATGTTATCGGTGGTGCCAACCGGAGTGACAACGTCACCAATAGTGGCATTAAAAGCAACATTCATACCGGCCATAGGTGTATTCGCCCCATTAGCGGTATCAACCACGGAGGCCCGATAAGTGACCAATGCACTGCCATCAGCTGTTGCGGAAGTGCTCGATCCCACCACGTTTAGCGCTATCTGATGTGGTGATTCCTGCACAATAATTTGGGTGGTTGCTGTGTTAGATTTATTGCCACGAATGTCATAAGCAACCGCGCTGACTTGATAACTATTGATATTTTGCAGAGGTTGATAGGCCGGGAGTGTGACGACCGCAGACTCCATCGCCAGTGGTGTCAGGGCTCCACCTGTAGTAACCAATACCGGCGCACTCCACTCAATCCGTTCGGTGCCGTATTTAGAGGCCACGGTTCCGGTTAGGGTGACATTTTCCAGCGCATGAGCTGAAATTGTTTCCGGTAACGTTAAATTGATCAGATTCTGTTTTTCATACTGCATAACAATATTGTAATTACGATCAACCAAATCATAACGGCTGCCCGCAAGGCTGCGCATCAAGGCCACCGTGTCTTTATTAATTTGATCAATCCAAGGCACACCGAAGCGGTAATTAAAGTTCAAACCAACCTGAAGTTCATTTGAGGTGTTTTGGCCTTTCTTATGAGCGACATCGACGGTGATTAGCGGGATCGGTGTATAATTCACGCCCAATGTAACCGCGGATGGTGAGTCGCCTAAATCATCTGGGCTAGTGCTCCCGCTGTTGAGCGCCACACCTTTGCCGAAGTATTTTTCATACATTAATGAGCCGCCCAACTGAGGATAGGCAGGCAGGTAGGCCGCGGCCCGGACATCAAAGCCATTTGCCGGTCGCTCGTTATAATCTTCCATATCAGACAGCACAGATTGGTGCCAGTCAGTTAAGCGAAAATAGCCATTGGCAGAGAACTTAAGATTGTCAGTCCAGGCTTCAGCCCCTACCCCTACCCGGCTATTTTTACCCGTCAGGTCATAGTCATAAAAGCTGTTGACACCGAACATCCAGTTTTCGGTAAATTGACGAACCCCAATACCCGCATTATTTGTCGTCCGATATCCATCGTAACGCACACCTAATTGACCAAATAACAGGTTATCTTGCGATTCAACCAGTGGCAGTAAAATATCTGCATTGCCGGTACCGGAGGAATTCAGTTGAACTCTGGCATGACCAAATTGGCTTAGCCAGTCAGAGGCTGCCTGTGCTGCTAAACCTGAGGATACACCTCTTACGGCACTTTCTGCCGCTTTCGCCGAATTATCATTGCCCATTACGCCCCAAAATTGGGTGGCCGTGCTGGCAACATTATCTTCGGTGATATTAAATTTATTCGCGCCCGAACTCTCGGCTTGCGGCAAATTTTCGGAACCTAAATTAGGTAACGTACTGTCCGGCGGCACATTGACTGGAGCTTCATTCCCTATGAAAGGATTCACTGGTTGGTAATAGTAAGGAACAGCGGGTTTTTCGATATGATTATTGGGCTGTTCAGAATAAGTCTTAGGTGCCACCGCCATGGGTTCAACCAGTATTTCGGAGGAACGCATCTTCGCCATTATCTCGTCTAATTCATCTGCTCGCACAGATAGCGATATTAGCGGTGTGAAAGCTATAGTTATGGGCAGCAGTAATTGCATTAAAAGTGTATTAATTGCGACTGCTCGCATAAGTGATTTATTTGAATGGAAACCGTTCATAGTGAATTCAAAGTTCCGATTTTGAATGGCGATATCCGTTACCGCATAGATACAAGCCGTTTTATTATTGACAGACATACACATAGTCATCATTTATTAACATTAATGATGTTATTCTGTGTCTCACCCAATAAACTCAATTTTATTGATTTTGTAATAATGTAGATTACGAAAAGAAATGAGCAATTTAGCGAACTAAACTGCTCTAATCCAAATGACTATATTTGAAGTATTTCATTACCATAAAATACAATATCTGTCTCAACTAGAAGTTGAGAATGATAATCATATAAAATGCAAAACATATACACACGGATTGTTATAATTACTGCATATAGCAAATATCACTGTGTCTTATTGGATGAAAAGGCTAGATCCGTGAAAGATAATTCACTTTGTTTTGTACTTCGTTGAACGCAGTATTTCTAACTCTGGCACACACCATTTTAAGTTTTGAATCCAGTTCCAGAGAAATGAGCTGCTTAGGATCATTATCCAAAATATTTCTATTCTGTTCTAAGAAGGCATACATATCGTTGATTTGGTCAAACTGCCCTCTAAATACACCAAACTCATTTGTATTCAGTTTTTTTACCATGGAGAAATTATTGACGCACTGATCGTTGGTACTCTTTTTAATAATGGCTGCGGTCTGCTTCTCGGAGTCAATCTTTGCCTGTGTGCTGCATCCTCCCAATACTGCACTTGCCATCAAAATTACTATCGCCACTGCTTTCATAAAATACCCTCATTAATCCTTTATAAGTACTCAACCTTCTATCGGATATGCTGACACTGATGCCGATATCATTTCCACTGATTATCTGCGTAGTGATATCAGTTGCATTTGTTCAATAGAATGCCACCCAACAAATGTAGCAGGGACACTCTACATGGCGATCTTTTATGCTGTCAAACTGCATTATGTCAGATCTATACGCTAACTTATCTCATTAGTCCAGTTTAATAAACTAATTGATAATCCTGAAATGGATGTAAAGATCGTATTTTATATGTTTGGTGGTTTTATATTTCAAATTATTTATACAAAACAGTTGATCAGCCTAATTAAATTTCTGGCAAAAAAAACATAAAATAAATTAAATTTGTTGACAGAGAGCATAAAAATTAAATGTCAATTATCACCCGCTATCAAAAATAAAACATTCTGTCAGCAAGTTAATAACAATATATATCCAATCGGGGATTGTTAAATATATCTTACAGGATTGAAGGGGTTAAGAATTATCTTGGAAAATAAAAAACAGAAAACATTCAGATAAATATTGTTTTACATAAATAAAACTTACCGTTTATTTATGAGTCAATAACTCCTTTAGCATTCCATTAATTTCTTTGACGCCTAACTTATTATAGATATTACGCCGATGTGCACTCACTGTTTTGCTCTTCATATCAAGCAGCCTTGATATATCACCATTACTTAAATCCGATAATATATACTCAAGAACTTCATTCTCTTTTGGGGTTAATTGTAATTTAACTTTCTTTGAAAATGCTATTTGATCAAATTTCTTTGGTTTTTTTTGTGAAGATAACAATTTAGCTATCGCCGCTTCTATTTTATTAACAGCAGCAGCCTTACATACCACACCATCACATGATTCTGACAGACAAATAATGTCTCCGGAGTTCTCTGGTGTGCTATAAAAAGCCATAATATAAGCAGATGGGCTTAATGTCCTTATCTGCTCAATAGAGTTTAAAACCTGAATTGAAGATGTATCATCAATAATAATAACATCCCCTGGGCCTAATGAATTAGATATAATCTCATTACTGATGGAGGGATATAGCTCAACATTAATATCCTGATATTTATCCAGGATATATTTCACTCCCTTAGTTATTATTTCTAAGGACAGTCTTGTTAAGCCACAATGACTAATCACAATGACTTTCATAACGTTGTGTTATTCCTTATTTAAAGTTTTGGTTTATTCAGAATGGAATTATATTAAGTTGCTGGCACATAAATAACGGTGCCGAAGCACCGTTATTTATGAATCTTGATGACGATTAGAAGTTGTATTTAACCCCTAACATAACTGCGGTATCACTGTAGCCTTTATCGCCCAATTGCTGACCGACATTGCCCCAGACATTGAGTTGCTTGTTTAATTGCCCCTCGACACCCAGTTTCAGCTCACCAATATTTTTCGCACCGGCCTGTTTCACATCAATCGAGTTCATATTGGCACCGAAGTCTTTGGTATTGTGGATCCAGTTGGCTTCCACAAACGGCTGGAACTCACGATCCTTGCCATTATCACTTTCGTGGTGGCCTTTCATATAAGAACGAACCCCCAGACGCGTCTGGATATTACCGTCGCCCTGACCATTCACTTGAGTACCATTGGCTTCACGGTGCTCATCAGCCTTCACCCCCATCCAGGTAATCTGCGCTTTCGGCTGGATAAAGTAGGTTTCATTTTTAGACTTGTTTTCACCAATCTTAAAGGTATAGCCGCTTTCAACCGAGGCGGTAATCCCCTTTGATTTGTACTCTTCAGAGACTAAACCTTCGCCCTGTACAGTATTGTTAAACCAGCTGTATTGCGCCCATCCATCCACATACAATCCGGATTTGTCTTCGTTATTGGCGTACCAGGTGCTGTACACACCCGCGGTGTAACCATCAACAGAGCCATCAGACTGGTAACCGGATGTCGAACGAGTGTTGTTTTTGCTGTTACCGTAACCCGCCATGACACCTAAATGTAATCGGTCGAGGTCATTGTTACTCCACTGGGCGATATCGCCACCCAATTGCATCACATACCGGTTGCTTTGGGTTTTCAACTGACCACTGGTATCACGTGAACGGTTATGGCCACCTTCATTTCTCAGCCACATGCTGGTCACTTTCTGCTCGCCGGTCAGGGCGTCGATATATTGAGTTTCCCCTAAACGATCGTGCAAGCGGGTCACAAACATCGTGTTAGCGGCAGCCAGGTTAGCGGTATAACTGCCCGCTTCAGGACGTTTGGTTTCTTCACCCGGATTAACCGGACTTTCTGGATCAACCGGATTCTCAGGGTCAACCGGCAAATTACTCAAGCTGGTCAGGTACCAGTTAGTCGCGTTCTGCCCTACACCACGTACCAGAGAATAGTCATACGCCCCCGCTACAATACGGCCACTTTTGAAATCACCGTCTGACTGGCCGTTGACCTGAATCAGTTCAATACCATTTAGCGTTTTAGCCCCCAGACCACCGGCGTTATCCACACTCACATTGGTGGTTCCGCTGGTGTTGCCGTTGACTATCATGCTGTCCGTGGCGGAGTTGTCATCACCCAGTGCGGTGTTGAAATGCAGTAAACCGTTGTTACCAATATAGTTGCCATTCACCACTAATTGATTGCCGGTGGTGCCCGTGCCGTCACTGGTCTTGTTGCCGATAAAGACCGTGCCGCTGTTGGTTAAATCCGTCCCAACGGTAAATACGTTGCTGGCAGGTGCCAACCGACTCAGTACTGAAGTCACCGATGCCACCGGGTTACCGACAAATAAGGTTCCCTGATTATCAATTGCCCCCGCCACACCACCAAAGCCGCCCATAAAGGCACCGTTGGCAATATTGACTTGCTGGCTAGCCAGTGTCATTGGATCTGCACTGCTGCCCAAGATCAGGCCGCCCGCGTTAATGTCAGTTTGACCGGTATAGGCCGCAGACTGTGTTAACGATACCGTGCCAACACCATTCTTAGTCAGACTGCCGCTGCCGGTAACGTTATTTGCCAATGCCCAATGAGTGGCCGAGTTCAAGACTAATGAGCCGTTATTGGCAACAGCTGCAGTGCCTAAATTCGCGGCCTGAGAAACCGTTAACTGACTGGCATTATTGATATCAAACAGGCCGCTGAACTGGCTGTTATCACCACTGGCAGTAATATCGCTGCTATCTTGCAATACCACACTTCCGGTATCACTAATCGCATTAACCAACTGACCTGCCGCACCGGTCAATGTTAATAGACCGGCATTGATAATGTCGCCATTTCCCAGACCGGCGACATCGTTCAGTAACGCTTGTGCGCCACTGGCAATCGTAGTCACCGCGCTCAGGCCACTGTTAGCGCCATTCACGGTCAGCACATCAGCGGCAATCGTCAACGCGCCGTTACCGGTGAGTTCACCGTCAGAAATACCGCCTTGACTCAGCGTCAGACTGCCACCATTGAAGTTCAATGATGAACCGGCAGTACCGTTCAATTCACCCACTGTCTGGCTGTGGCCATCCATATCAAAAACAGTATCGGCTGCCAGAGATAACAGAGACGTATTCCCCAGCACATTGTCATTGAGCATCTGCAAGGTTCCACTACGAACCTCAGTAGCGCCGGTGTAATCGTTGTCCAGATTAGACAGTGTCACGGTATTGCCTGCGCCAGTATCAATGGCCAGATCACCCATGCCGGTGATTTTGGCACTCAACTCTGCCGCCGGACCGGTTTTATTGGTGGCATACAGTGACAGCGCATCAGCACCGCTCCCCTGCAACTCAACTTGAGTCAGACCGTAACTCACATACAAACCATCGTTATTCACGCCACTGGTCAGGCGATAATCGTAAGTCCCTTTGGCGACAGTGGTGCCATTTTGGGCAATATCAGCCGTAGTGGCATCAGTAATGATATTGCCATACTGGTCTTTCAGCACCAGATTGCCGCCATTGCCCTGTACCGCTACATCACTTATTGCCAGTTGTAGCAGGGTATTGGCATCATCTTGTTCCATGATAGGTAATACCGGATTGACTGGCGTCTGGCTGTTGTCGACACTCTCAATATTCACCTCGACTGTACCGGTACCCAACAGGTCCATCTCATTGGTCGTGTGGATAGTGCTTTGCGCGACCGTTTCACCCGGTGTGCCGGTGTTAAATTTCGCGGTACCGCCGTCGAAAATTAGCCCGCCGATAGTCTGGACCCCGTCAGCGACCGTGGTGATGCTATCAGCACCCAGTTTCAGGCTGGCATTGACCAGTGCCGTGGTATTCTGTGCTGCCAGATCAAAAGTGGCATTGCCCAGAGCTAGCACTCCGTTAAAGGCATTCTGTGCTGCATTGGCGGTAAAGTTGAATGCATTACCTGCGGTATCAACACCGACCGTACCCAACCCATTCAACTTGCTGTTGAAATCGACGGCATTCAGGTTATTAACCTGCAACAAACTGCCGTCGCCAAGGTTGAAACCGGTATTCGCATTGTCATCCTGAGCATTACCCAACGCCAGCAGGACATTATCCATTGTCAGTGTTGAGTTATTGATCAGGTCGATGTAATCCATATTTTGGATGGCATCAACATTACTTAGGGTATAAAGCGAATTATCCAAAGTCAGTGTATCGGTACCCGTGCCACCATTCAGCGAACTGAATACGCCAGTATCAGCCAGTGTCAGGTCCCGCAGGATAAATTCGTCATCACCGCTGCCGGTGGTGAAATCAGTACCTTTACTGCCTTGCATCAAGGTGACTGTGTTGTTTCCAGTCAATAAATTGACTTGACCGATAATGCTGCCGCTAGTTTGGTTAGTGAAGGCCACACCGTTCCCGGTATTGGTCACAACCGCCTGTTGTGCTGCACTGCTGGCATGGATCGCGCCACTGTTAGTGAAACTGGTGACATAACCGTTGTTGATATCCACAACCGGGTTAGTAAGTGACTGTGATGTCAAGTTACCCGACTGCTCGACCTCACTGGTAGTGCCTTGCACAATCAGCGCGGCACCACCTGCGGCATCATTGACGTTCACACTGGCACCGGTTTTCAGATTCTGACTGGAATGAGTGACAATCCCTTTACCGGCAGCCGAATTGACATTAATCACCAGACCTGCGGAGTCAGACATATCCAGCGTATTATCGGTAATGGTGTTGCCAGTGTTGGCAAACAAAATACCGGTACCGCTGCCGTTAACATTGATGGTGCCCGAGTTGGTGGCCGCCATCGATGCGCCGGTGCGGATGCCCGCGCCATTGCCCACGGTCAACGTGGTGTCTTTTAACTGAATACCTGAAATTTCGGCTTGGTTCTCAATAGCATTACCTGAACCGCCGGCAGTCATGGTAATGGTTGCGCCATCGACAGTCAGTGCTGTGGCACCGGTATCTAGCAAGACACCGTGGGCTGTGCCGCCCGCTTTGGTTTCACCATTACCCGACAGAGTCAAACTGGCTCCAGCGCCCAATAAGAAAGCGGCGGTGCCATCAGTGGCATTAACAGTACCCGAGTTATTGACTGTCGAGTTGGCACCCTGAATATTTACTGCGGTACCATTTACTGAGATCAGATTCTGGTTTGTCAGTATCCCGCCATCCACCAGCACACCCGTGCTGCCGGACTGAGTAAAATCGATGGTACCTTTGTGGATCAACTCACCGCCATTGCGGGCAATATAGCCATAAGCACCAGACGCGGTGTTGCCAGTGGTCAATACTGCAGAGCTGGTTAAGACAGATTTGCCGGTAGCGCCGGTCGCTATCCCATCCAAGCCGTAATAGTTGCCGTCAACGATACCGGCAGTGGCACCATCGCCACTGAGTGTCAGGCTAGCGTCGGCTGTGATGATACCGGTCGCCCCACCTTCAACTTTCACCCCTGTAGCACCCTCACCTGAAAGCACCATATCTAGCGCACCAGAACTGAAGTTACTACCTGCACCTGTAACCTGAATCAGAGATGAATTCTGACCGGTTGCATTCATGGTCGAGGCCGTGGTTCCCGCAAAACTGGCTCCTTTATCAACACGATATAAGGTAGAGCCTTCGGTTGAAACCGTTTCATCACCACTGGCGGTATTATTGACGCTCGCACCCGCACCATAAATCAGGTATCCCACCTGCTTCTTACCTGACACAAATTCAACCTGACCATTACCGGTAACGTTGATGGTACCTTTATCTTCAGCCACCACGCCAATAGCCCCATCGCCAGACAGATTTACCTGACCGGAAAGATTAGCGACAGCACCGACACCGACGGCCTGAATACCGTAGTTGGCCAGATTGGTGGCAGCATCAAGTCCTTTATTGACATAAATGTTACCCGCATTCGTCGCGGCGCTGTTTGTCAGCACTTTCATACCAACGGTATTGATACCATTGATAATAATATCGCCGTTATTGAAGATATTAGTGGCATTTAAGCTGGAGGAAATACCGATATTCTGTGCCGCGTTTTGTCCTGGCGTTGCACCCGCACCATTGAGCTCAATAGTGCCGTTCTGACTCACAGCTGTTCTGGCTCCTTGTGCGAGAATCGCGGTGGAGTTTTCAGTTTTACTGCCAATAACAATTTTACCACCTACATTATTGATAAATGTGGCGATATTGCTCAAATTCACAGTATCTTGAACTAATTTAACCGCATAAGATTCGGTTTTTATTGCCAGGTCAGTGACCACATCCGTTAATGAGCGCTGAGCTTGGCGACCAATATAGACAGAGCCATTATTTTCAAAGGTAGAGCCTTTCTGAACACTCACCCCTTCATTCAGATATCCGGCTGCAGGCGATGTATCGACAGTGGCAGCAATATTGATATTACCGTTATTGACGAAGGTCGAGGTGCCGTCGATGATGGCCGCGCGGGTATAAACACTGGCGCCACGTGACGCGGTATTAATCACACCATTGTTAGTGACTGAAGAGGTGCCATTAGCCAAAATCGCGGTGTGACTGCCACTGGCAACATTCAGTGGTAATGTGGCGGTCGGTGTAGATTGGAAATCCAGCATATCAGGGTTAGTCCCTGCATCCAGCACCCCAGTGGCTTCATTAATAACCGTACTGTCAGTGGCAAAAATAATATTAGTGCCACGCACCGTGGCGGCAGCTGAACCTAAAATCCCGGCATTATTCAGTGTTGCACCGTCTTGTAGACGTACAACTGAAATATCAGTGTTAAAAGCTTGAATATTGGCATCAGACCCAATATTCACAATGGCATGCTGGCCATCACCATGAATAAAGGCAACGCGAGTAGAATCGATAATATGATTTACAGCATCATTGGCATCAATCCCCATATCTAGATAGATCGGGGTAACTTTTGGTGAGGTATTAGAGCCGTTAGTGAAATAGGCTCGAGCCAGCTCGGCCTGGTAGCCTTTACTGTCCAGAACAATCGCGCCACTTTTAATACCGGCGATCAAATCATTGTTGTATTTTTGAAAATCAGCAAAATTTTGAACATTTTGCGCACCTAAATAGGGACTGGTGAAAGCACCGGTAAAGTCATCAAGTACCGCATTGGCCACTGAGGTACCGCTATCACGAATATTATTACTATTATTACCCAGATTAACGACTGTTTTAGAATTATAATTTAGTACAGTATTCTGCGATGAGGCATTATTCGAATCGACATAGAACCCAGAAGAGGTAGTTGCTGCTGTCTCATTTTTTAAACCACCTTTAAGGATGGCGCTAAAATAATTCGTACTATCATTAACCCAACCCAGAGTTGTGCTACCAACATTGACCGTAAGATCACTGCTATCTTGCACATGGAATAAGTTACGATTCACATACTGACCATCCTCACCCACTGCGTAGGAGACTGGTACCGTAAAATCAGCAAGTGGCTTAATTGACATCGCGGTGCTGCTAAATACATTAATAGTAATTAATGCGCCAGTTCCTTTGGGATCAAGGAAGGTTTCAGTAACCATGTCGCCTAAATTGAAAATATTTTTACTGATCAGATTCTCTGCACCATTGAGGAAGTTCCCCGCTGGAATATCGCCTAGCTTGCTGTTTTTAAAGCCAGCATCACCTCGGGCAATGTTACTAAAGCTCCCCGATAAAGTATTCGCGGTGCCTGTAAATGATTGTTCAAAATCAACTTCTGGCGTAAATACCGGAACAGTAATATCTGCGGCAAAAGCAGAGCTAGCCCCTAAGGTCAACATTAAGGTTATAGCCATCTGACTTAAACAAGAAGGTGCCGTTAAACTTAGAGTAGCAGCGACAGTTCCTGAACAGCATGACTTGGTTTTTTTTCCTGACTTAGAAAACTCTGATGCAACATCGTAGCGACCTAAGGCACTATTCCAAATGACTCTAAATACTCGATTCATAAGACTCTCAACTTTATCTCTATAAATGGATTGTAATTAACGAGCAATATCCTTACTTGAATAGAAAGTAATTAACCTGGCAAGCCTCCACTGATAAATGGCTTAACTCTGACATTGCATCATTAATTAAATTATAAACGTACAAGATCATACATATATATAGGAGCTGAGGACAAAATGCGTAGGAGTAATCCTACAAATCATGAGCTCTCGATTTATTACACATATATATCAATGGATTATGCACAAAAACAGCATAGGAATTATCTTGTATGGACGTATTAGCCATATATAAGACACTTCCAATTTTCTATTTATCTTAGTGACTCTCTATAGGTATTCATCAAGAAGAAAACAAAGGGAAATACTCTCAACAAAAAAACAGCAGCAAGTACTTGTTGGTGAAGCACTTTTATTTATCATCGCAGATGTAAATTCTGAGAGCATTTTTAATGAAAACTGCACAATTATACACAAAAAATGAATTTATTGTGTTTTATGATCGCAATTTTGATAAATGCGACATATAAATCTAATCGATGAAAAATAAACATATTTTATAGGATATTATTCTATTTAAGTGTTTGATGCTTAGAATAAAAGATCGTCAAATTAAAATGATATGAAATAAGGTATATTTACAATTAAATTTTCATTGGATGTGTCTTAAAAAATAATGACAGATAAAAAACATTAAATAGGCAAATAAATAATAAGTTAATTATTGTTGAGAATTTAGTTTAGCGAGCATGAAAATACACTTAACCGTTAAAAATAACGAGTCATTCATAGCGGGCCGCTACAAAATAGCATTTAAAAGCAGATAAATAGGTGAGTGATATCTTTATTTGTAGAGGATAGATTATTGAGGTGATACCCATTAACCGAATGTGGGATTGACTCTAATAACGATGTGCCATACAAAATATAAAAATAGCAGCATAAGAATAGCTATTAGAATGGGTCTAAGAGGGGGCGGGTAAACGAGTTGGATACGGGTATTTCACAAAGTAACTGATACCGTATCCAACAATTGCGAATATCTAGCGAGATGAAGCTTAGCGGAATGGGGTGGCGTCCCCCGCTCCTTCACGGATAACTTCAGGTGACGAATCAGTCAAGTCAATAACCGTTGTCGGTTGCTGGCCTAATGAGCCACCGTGAATGATTAAATCCACTTGTTTGCCCAAGTGTTCTTTGATCTCTTCAGGATCTGATTCAGCGAAATCATTACCAGGCAACATTAAGGTGGTCGACATCAATGGCTCACCCAATACATCCAGCAGAGCCAGAGCGATAGGGTTAGAGGGGACACGCAGACCAATAGTTTTACGTTTGTCATTCATCAAACGCCGGGGCACTTCTTTGGTCGCTTTTAAAATAAAGGTGTAATTGCCGGGGGTATTATTTTTGATCAACCGAAATGCCGAGTTATCGACATAGGCGTAAGTCGACAGTTCGGATAAATCACGACATACCAAGGTAAAATTATGATTGCCATCCAACTGACGAATACGACAAATACGCTCCATTGCCGATTTGTCTTCTAAACGGCAACCAAGGGCATAACCGGAATCTGTCGGATAGACAACAACCCCCCCCTTACGCAACACATCAACGCTTTGGTTGATCAGCCGTGGCTGTGGGTTTTCCGGGTGAATATAAAAAAACTGACTCATGACTTTACCTCATCATTCAACATTCGAGTTGGCTGGCTCTGTAGGCCAATCACGCCATACCGGCTCCACCCCAGCGGGCAGCCACAATTTGCGGCCTAGCTCAATCCAAGAACAAGGTTGATGGAAATCAGACCCTTGGGATGCAAGTAAATTATAATCGCGCGCATATTGGGCAAGCTGTGCTCGTTCGTGGGGGGCTTGCTGGCATTGAGCAACCTCCATGGCATCGCCGCCAAACTCGGCAAAATGAGCCAATAGCCGTTTCAACCATTTGGCGGTTAAATCATAACGACCAGGATGCGCCAGTACCGCTTGCCCACCAGATTGCTTAATTGCATCAATAGCTTGTTCTATTGTACACCATTGCGCGGGAACATAACCGGTCTTGCCTTTGGCTAAATATTTTTTAAAAACCTGCCCAACATTGCTGGCCAGTCCTAGCTCAACTAAATAGCGAGCAAAATGCCCACGGGTAACCTGACCACCACTCGCCAGCCGGTTAGCCCCTTCCCAGGCATCTGGAATACGTGCTTTTGCCAGACGAGCGCTTATCTCCTGCGCGCGAATATAGCGATGATGAGATTGTTCACTCAGCAGCTGGCAAATACTGTCATGATGAATATCAATGCCGAGTCCCACAATATGGATTTCATGGTTTTCCCATAAAGTAGAAATTTCAACGCCGGGGATAAGCCGTAATGCCAGTTGCTGCTGCGCAATAGTCGCTGCCGCTTCTGCTAATCCCGCCGTCGTATCGTGATCGGTGATAGCCAAAACCCCCACCCGCATCTGCGCTGCTCTTATCACTAGCGCCGCTGGCGTCAACGAGCCGTCCGATGCCGTGGTATGGCTATGCAAATCATAGAGTGTAAATGCCGTTGAACCAGCGACGGGATCAGGTAAATCAGCCGGACCCGATAAGGTGGCGTTATCAGATAAAACGAGTTTATTTGTCAAAACGGTCTTATTAACCAAAACAAAAATCCAGAGAAAACGTGGTTGAGTATGATACCTGCTAATAAGATTTTTACGCACCTTAATTGAAACTCGCACACGTCAGCCGCGCAAAGCAGATAAAAAAACAATCATTCAGGGGGTTGACATTCACCTCGCGAACCAGTTAACTAGTACACAAGTTCACGGGGCACTAAATTGATGTTCCCAAATAAAGCAATCTTAGAGAGTAGTGACTGAAATGAAAACTTCCCTGATTTCCTTACTGCGTTGGTGGCACATCTCCCTCACTCGGGCGATGTAATCACGCATATCAGTCATCAGACAGTGCAGATTGCTTCAGCCCGCTAATAGCGGGTTTTTTTATGGACAAATTTTGGCGAAATCACTTTTTCAGGATCAACAAATAATGATGCAAACCTCGCGCCCTACTTTACAGCTACTCACCGCCACGGCGTGTTACCGCGATGATCCTACCACACTGTTTCATCAACTTTGCGGCGCACGCCCTGCCACTTTGCTGCTCGAATCAGCAGAGGTGACCAGCAAACAGAACCTGAAGAGTCTGCTCATTATCGATAGCGCACTGCGCATTACCGCATTGGGACAAAAAGTGACCCTTGAGGCGCTCACCCGCAATGGTGCGTCTTTGTTAACATTATTAGATAGTGCCTTACCGGCTGAAGTTGATATTCAAGTGCGCCCTAATGGCCGTGAATTAACGTTCCCGGTCATTACTGCGGTACAAGATGAAGACTCTCGCCTACAGGCGCTGTCGGTTTTTGATGCGCTGCGGCTGCTATTAAAACTGGTTGATTCCCCAGTCTCCGAGCGCCAAGCCATGTTCCTTGGCGGCCTGTTTGCCTACGATTTGGTGGCGGGTTTTGAAAACTTACCGCCACTGCGCCATGAAAATCGTTGCCCGGACTTCTGCTTCTATCTGGCCGAAACCTTGTTAGTGTTGGACCATCAAAATCGCTCAACCCATTTGCAAGCCAGTCTGTTCACCCCGGATAACACCGAGCATCTGCGCCTGAGCAGCCGCTTAGAGCAACTTAGCCATCAATTGCAGCAAGCGCCGCAACCAATTCCGGCAAAATCAGTTCCTGACATGACGTTACAGTGTAACCAATCAGATGAAGAATATGGCGCGGTAGTCAGTCAATTACAGCACGCTATTCGTGAGGGAGAAATTTTCCAGGTGGTCCCGTCACGCCGATTCTCACTGCCTTGCCCATCTCCTCTGGCGGCTTACCAAACCCTGAAAGACCATAATCCCAGCCCTTATATGTTCTTTATGCAGGATAACGAATTCTCTCTGTTTGGCGCATCACCTGAAAGCGCACTGAAGTACGATGCGACTAACCGCCAAATTGAGATTTACCCCATTGCTGGTACCCGCCCACGTGGTCGCCGTGCCAATGGCGAGTTGGACCGCGATTTAGACAGCCGCATTGAGCTGGAAATGCGGACTGACCATAAAGAACTCGCTGAACATTTAATGCTGGTGGATTTGGCTCGTAATGACCTGGCGCGCATTTGTGAGCCCGGTAGCCGTTATGTTGCCGACTTAACCAAAGTTGACCGCTACTCCTTTGTTATGCATCTGGTTTCCCGCGTGGTGGGGACTCTGCGCCAAGATCTGGACGTACTGCATGCTTATCAGGCTTGCATGAATATGGGGACCTTGAGCGGCGCGCCAAAAGTTCGAGCCATGCAATTGATTGCTGGCAGTGAAGGTGCGCGACGTGGCAGTTACGGTGGCGCAGTCGGCTATTTTACTGCCCAGGGTGATTTGGATACTTGCATTGTTATCCGCTCGGCTTATGTCGAGGACGGTATCGCGACAGTGCAGGCCGGAGCCGGTGTGGTGCTCGACTCCATTCCACAGGCGGAAGCCGATGAAACCCGCAATAAAGCACGCGCTGTGTTGCGGGCGATTGCCACCGCACACCATGCCAAGGAGGTGTTCTAATGGCTGATATCTTACTGCTCGATAATATCGATTCCTTTACTTATAACCTGGTTGATCAACTGCGCTCCAGTGGCCACCGCGTGGTGATTTATCGTAACCAAATTGCGGCCGAGACCATTATTGAACGCCTGCAGCAACTCGAACAACCGGTGTTGATGTTGTCTCCTGGCCCCGGCACTCCTGCACAAGCAGGCTGCATGCCTGAATTACTGCAACGGTTATGCGGCCAATTACCGATTATCGGTATTTGCCTGGGTCATCAGGCCATCGTTGAAGCTTATGGCGGTCACGTGGGTCAAGCGGGTGAAATATTGCATGGCAAGGCCTCAGCCATTGAACATGATGGGCAAGGGATGTTTGCCGGTCTGCCAAACCCATTGCCGGTTGCCCGCTACCACTCATTAGTCGGCAGTAATATCCCGGCAGAATTAACCGTTAATGCCCGTTTTGGCGAGATGGTTATGGCGGTTCGTCATGATGCGCATCGAGTTTGTGGCTACCAGTTCCACCCGGAATCGATTTTAACCACGCAGGGTGCCCGTTTGCTTGAGCAGACATTGGCTTGGGCGTTATCCCCATCCTACGCAAAGCCGCAGGGGTGTTAGCTGCTCTCTTATACCCAAATCACTGACCAGAGTTAGCTTACTGCCTACCTGCAACTCCACGTTCTCGGGGCGGGTGTAAATAAGGAATATCAGATGCAAAATTTATCTTCTAAAGACATGCTGTTAGCCAAAGATCTGTTACTGACTAAAGAGCAGTTATTAGAAAAACTGTTTCAGGCCGAGGTCATGACCCAGCAAGAAAGCCAGATGCTGTTTGCGGCTATCGTGCGTGGTGAGCTGGAAGCCAGCCAACTGGCAGCAGCATTAATCAGCATGAAAGTTCGCGGTGAAACCCCGGCCGAGATTGCCGGTGCTGCCCAAGCGTTGTTGGCCGATGCCCAACCCTTCCCGCGCCCTGATTACTTGTTTGCAGATATCGTCGGTACCGGTGGTGATGGCACAAACAGCATTAATATTTCCACCGCCAGCGCCTTTGTTGCTGCCGGTTGTGGCATAAAAGTCGCCAAACACGGTAACCGCAGTGTATCTAGCCGTTCTGGCTCGTCAGACTTGCTGGCTGCGTTTGGTATTCGTCTGGATATGACGGCTGAACAATCGCGGCTAGCATTGGATGAATTAGGGGTTTGCTTCCTGTTTGCGCCGCAGTATCACACCGGTTTTCGCCATGCCATGCCAGTACGCCAACAGTTGAAAACCCGCACCCTGTTTAATGTGCTGGGGCCATTGATTAACCCTGCTCGCCCACCACTGGCATTAATTGGTGTTTACAGCCCAGAGTTGGTGTTACCCATTGCACAAACCCTGAAAGTGCTGGGTTATCAACGCGCTGCAGTGGTGCATGGCGGCGGAATGGATGAAGTGGCTATTCACGCGCCAACGCAGGTGGCAGAGCTGAATAACGGCAGCATCGAAAGCTATGAATTAGCCCCAGAAGATTTTGGTTTAAACCGCTATCCACTGGGTTCGTTGCAAGGTGGCGCACCTGAAGAAAACCGTGACATTTTAGCAAGGTTGTTACAAGGTAAGGGTGAAGCAGCGCACGCCGCAGCCGTCGCGGCTAACGTCGCGTTATTACTGAAGTTGCACGGTCAAGAAAACCTGCGTCATAACGCACAACAAGCATTGGAAATGATTCACAGCGGTCAAGCTTTCTCACGAGTGACTGCTCTGGCAGCAAGAGGATAAATCATGCAGGAAACCGTACTTCACAAAATAGTGCGCGATAAGGAAATCTGGGTTGCCGCGCGGAAATTGCAACAGCCTCTGGCCAGCTTTCAACACGCTATCACCCAAAGCCAGCGCGACTTTTATCAAGCGCTGCAAGGCAATAAAACCGTTTTTATTCTGGAATGCAAAAAAGCGTCGCCCTCCAAGGGGGTCATTCGTGACAATTTTAATCCGGCAGAAATTGCCGCTGTTTATAAAAACTATGCTTCCGCTATCTCAGTATTAACTGACGAAAAATACTTCCAAGGCAGCTTTGATTTTTTACCACAAGTCAGCGCGGTGGTGACTCAGCCAGTATTGTGCAAAGATTTTATTATTGATGCTTATCAGATTCAACTGGCCCGTTTTTACCAGGCTGATGCTATTTTGCTGATGCTGTCAGTGCTGGACGATGATACCTACCGCCAGTTGGCGGCGGTAGCACATAGCCTGAATATGGGGGTGCTGACCGAAGCCAGCAATGCCGAAGAACTGGATCGCGCCATTACACTGGGCGCTAAAGTGGTGGGCATCAACAACCGTGATTTACGCGACTTGTCTATTGACCTTAATCGTACCCGTGAGCTGGCACCTCGCCTGCCTGAAGGCGTCACTGTGATCAGCGAGTCTGGCATTAATCATTATCGACAGGTGCGCGAACTGAGCCATATCGCTAACGGTTTCCTGATTGGCAGTGCGCTGATGTCTGAAGCAGACCTTAATGCTGCGGTACGCCGGGTATTGCTGGGTGAGAACAAAGTCTGTGGGCTGACTCGCGCCCAGGATGCCGTTGCGGCATACCATGCCGGTGCGGTGTATGGCGGGTTGATTTTTGTGAGCAGTTCACCGCGCCATGTGGATATTGCGCAGGCCCGCACGGTTATCAGTGGCGCGCCGCTGAAATACGTCGGGGTATTCCGTGATGCTGAAATCAATACCATCCAACAAACCGCCGAGCGCTTATCTCTGACTGCCGTGCAATTACATGGGCACGAAGACCAGCCTTACATCAATCAGTTGCGTGAAGTTTTACCCGCCAACTGCCAAATTTGGAAGGCATTGAGTGTCGGTGACACCTTACCCGCGCGCAACTTACAGCATGTCGAACGTTATGTTTTGGATAATGGCAACGGCGGTACCGGCCAGCACTTTAACTGGTCACTATTAGCTGACCACGCTTTGGATAACGTGCTGCTGGCTGGCGGCTTAAATGCTCAGAATTGTGACGCGGCAGCTCAATTGGGTGCTGCAGGTCTGGATTTCAATTCCGGTGTAGAAAGCGCCCCCGGCATCAAAGACCCACAACTGATCGCCACCGTATTCCAAACATTACGCGCTTACTGATTTCTAAACACATTTGAGTTAACCCTATACCCAATAGATTTCAAGATGCAGCCAACACGCCTGCAGTTTGAAAGATGACGGGCATATAAAGGACAGAAAAATGACCACATTGAATCCTTATTTTGGCGAGTTCGGTGGCATGTATGTGCCCCAGATTCTGATGCCAGCATTGAAGCAACTGGAAGAGGCTTTTGTCAGTGCGCAACTGGACCCTGAGTTTCAGGCGGCATTTCAGGATTTGTTAAAGAACTATGCCGGGCGTCCAACCGCCCTGACCCTGTGTCAGAATCTGACCGCAGGGACAAAGACCAAGTTATATTTGAAGCGCGAAGATCTGCTGCACGGCGGCGCGCACAAAACTAACCAGGTGTTGGGCCAAGCTTTATTAGCCAAGCGTATGGGTAAGACTGAGATTATTGCAGAAACCGGTGCAGGCCAGCATGGGGTGGCGTCAGCATTAGCCTGCGCCCTGCTAGGTTTGAAATGCCGCATTTATATGGGCGCGAAAGATATTGAACGCCAATCACCGAATGTGTTCCGTATGCGACTGATGGGCGCAGAAGTTATTCCGGTACACAGTGGCTCATCAACCTTGAAAGATGCCTGTAATGAGGCACTGCGTGACTGGTCTGGCAGCTACGAAACCGCTCACTATATGTTGGGAACCGCTGCTGGCCCACACCCTTATCCCACTATTGTGCGTGAATTCCAACGGATGATCGGTGAAGAGACCAAAGCACAGATATTAGCCAAAGAAGGCCGTTTACCGGATGCGGTATTGGCATGTGTCGGCGGTGGTTCAAACGCGATTGGGATGTTTGCCGATTTTATCGATGAAGAAGGTGTTGGCTTAATTGGTGTTGAACCTGCCGGATTGGGTATCGAAACTGGCCAACATGGTGCTCCGCTTAAACACGGTAAAGTGGGTATCTACTTCGGCATGAAATCCCCGATGATGCAAACCAGTGATGGTCAGATTGAAGAATCTTACTCAATCTCGGCTGGATTAGACTTCCCGTCAGTCGGGCCACAGCATGCTTACTTAAATAGTATTGGTCGCGCCGATTATGTTTCGGTCACTGATGACGAAGCGCTGGAAGCATTTAAAGCCTTGTCATGTAAAGAAGGGATTATTCCGGCATTGGAGTCTTCCCATGCGCTGGCACATGCCCTGAAAATGATTAAAGCATCGCCGGAAAAAGAACAGATATTGGTGGTTAATCTGTCCGGGCGGGGTGATAAAGATATTTTCACCGTCCACGATATCCTGAAAGCACGGGGAGAAATTTAATGGAGCGTTATCAGCAGCTTTTCAAACAGTTGGCGGCCAAGAATGAAGGCGCTTTTGTTCCTTTCGTACAATTAGGTGACCCGTCGCCAGCAATATCATTAGATATCATTGATACCTTAATTGCGGCAGGTGCTGATGCCTTGGAGTTGGGTATCCCATTCTCTGATCCACTGGCGGATGGCCCAACCATTCAAAACGCGGCATTGCGGGCTTTTGCTGCGGGCGTGACGCCGGGTATCTGCTTTGAGATGCTGGCGGAGATCCGCAAAAAGCACCCGACCATTCCTATTGGCTTGCTGATGTATGCAAATCTGGTATTCCACAATGGCATTGATACTTTCTATCAGCGCTGTGCCGAGGTGGGTGTCGACTCAGTTCTTATTGCTGACGTACCATTTGAAGAGTCGGCCCCCTTCCGGGCTGCCGCATCCCGTTATGGTATTGCACCAATATTCATTTGTCCGCCCAATGCTGATGATGATTTATTACGCGAAATCGCCTCTCATGGCCGTGGCTATACTTATCTACTCTCACGCGCGGGTGTGACTGGTGCGGAAAATCATGGCCATCTGCCGTTAAATCACTTGATTGATAAATTGCGCGAGTATCACGCCGCCCCTGCACTGCAAGGTTTTGGCATTTCAGAGCCTGAGCAGGTAAAAACCAGTTTAGCGGCAGGTGCTGCCGGCGTAATTTCTGGCTCCGTGATGGTAAAAATCATTGAAAACAATCTCTCGCAACCCGCAGAGATGTTGGCTCAGTTATCCCGTTTTGTGACAGAAATGAAAGCCGCCACTCGTCTTTGATGTTACCTAGCGCCTGATGGTTTACCCTTTCGGGCGCTATATCCTCTTATTTTCAATATCTTCCGCACTACTGATATCAGCCATCCATTTGAATAAAACTCATTCATAACCAATACTAATTACTGCGTAATACATGCCCTATGATATCGATAAACATGGAGAGTCATTTATGAAGATTTTCAAGACCCTTTCAGCTTTATGCATGGTAGTAATTATGGCGATGGCAGTCTCTGCCTGCGCGCCTACCGCGAAGTCAGAAGGAACCGGGGGGTATCTGGATGATACCGTCGTCACCACGAAAGTGAAATCAGCGCTGCTGGGTGAGAAAAATCTAAAATCCACTGAAATCAGTGTTGAGACGTTCAAAGGTCGGGTTCAGTTGAGTGGTTTTGTGAGTTCACGTCAGGATGCAAACCGCGCAGTGCAGATCACCCGAACTGTACCAGGGGTGAAATCTGTTAGTGATCAGATGCTTATCAGATAATATAACGCTCGGAGGCGCATTTCTGCGCCTCCTTTGTGACCCAACTCTGCAATATCAAGTCCCAAGGGCTTGCCCAAAGTTATTGCCGTTATAGTTAGAAACGATAACCCGCGCCAAACATAAACACCCACGGATCAAGACGAGTATGAATAGTCTGCTCTTCACCACCCGCTTTGAATTTGACGTCGGTTTCGATATTCATCCACCAGACAGACATATTCAGCATCCAGTTCTCGCTGACCATATAATCCAGACCCGCTTGCCCTGCCACACCCCATGAATCTTTAACACTCAAATCCGTCAAACCGGCAGAGCTGCCCGTGTTATTGAATTTCTCATCAAAGAAAGTGGTGTAGTTCAGGCCGATCCCTAAATATGGCCGCAGTTTGTCTTGTTTATCACGGAAATAATATTGAGCCATTAATGTCGGCGGCAATTGCTTAACTTCTGCAATATTCCCGGTCGGCTCTAAGCCAATTTTATGGCGGAACGGTGTAGCCGCCAACAATTCTACCCCAATATTATCAGTAATGAGATAGCTGAAGGTCAGGCCCAACTGAGTATTGTTATCTGCCTTGAAAGAACCATAACCTAGTACATCATCAGACCCGGCATTGGGTCTGACAGTCGCCGTCCCTGCCCGGAAAATATAATCGCCTGCTTGATGTGCGCTTACCGCAGTCGATGCCAGAGTTGCTACGGCTAACAATGCCAAAGTGACTTTTTTCATTATCCATTCCATTTGTAGGTATATTCGCGAACTGAATATACCTACAAATGAGTATTCATGATCCAATAGAGATCACACCTTTAGCAACAAATTGAATAAATCCTAAATTAAGTAAGGTTATTTAATTCCTTAATATCATTGAAATTGATCTGGATCATAAATGACTCTTTCGCACCAAATCGCACTAATACGCATTGATGAAAAAGAGAACAGTGGTCATGCTGCTATGCTTGGATATCGTATGTGTGAAATCGTGATCGGTTGGCTGTTTACTTTGTAAGGAGCAGTAGATTAAAGATGAGCGCGGAAATGAATCCCTGTGTGAACTGCGGTGCCTGCTGTGCCTATTTTCGGGTGTCATTCTATTGGGCTGAGGCTCAAGAAGGCGGCGGTACCGTTCCTAATGCCATGACTGAGCAAGTCACTCCCTTTATCAGTTGCATGTCTGGCACCAACAGCAAATCCCCTCGCTGTATGGCCCTGCAAGGAGAGGTCGGTCAGTCTGTTTCCTGCTCAATTTATGGTGACCGGCCACCTCCTTGCCATGAATTTACACCTTCAGGTGAAGTAGGCGTTCGCAATCCACACTGTGATCGCGCCCGCGCCCACTATGGTTTGCCACCGTTACCTGTTGATAACATCCAGATAATTAGATTAGAAGAAATTGGTCATTGGCCTATCACGGGATCCCACAGCGCCCCATAACAAGGTATAATCATCGGCTAAGCGCTATTTTTTCGATCCCAAGGAGCTTTCATGCCTATCACGGCTAACACTTTATACCGTGACAGTTTTAACTTTTTACGTAATCAGCTGCCGGCTATCCTGTTACTGGCTTTGCTAACTGCGTTCATTACCGTCATGCTGAATCAGGCATTTATCCCTGGTACAGAACAACTGAGTATTTTGAGTGCTTCAGAAAGTGATTTTGCGTCATCAGGGAATGTCAGCATTCGGGATATGGTGGCGCAATTGACTCCTGAGCAACAAATCGTGCTGCTCAAAGTCTCTGCGGCGGCAACTTTTTCTGCACTAGTGGGTAATGTCTTATTAGTGGGCGGGATGCTAACGCTGATATCGATGGTATCAATGGGGCGTCGTGTAAGTGCATTGCAGGCCATTGGTCTTTCCGTGCCTACTTTGCCTCGCTTACTGTTACTGATGTTTATTGGTACGTTGCTCATCCAGTTAGGATTAATGATCTTTATCGTGCCCGGTATCGCCATTGCTGTCGCACTTTCATTGTCGCCGGTTATCGTAACCACAGAGAAAATAGGCGTTTTTGCCGCCATAAAAGCCAGTTCTAAACTGGCCTTTTCCAATGTGCGGTTAATTATTCCTGCCATGATGTTGTGGATAGCGGCCAAATTAGTCTTGCTGTATCTGGTCAATCACTTGACCGCACTGCCGACGCCAATTGCTAGTGTCATTTTAAGTACGCTGAGTAATCTGGTTTCTGCATTATTGTTGGTTTACCTGTTCCGCTTATATATGTTGCTGCGTCCAACCGATGCCAGCGCCTAAATAGCGGCTCAGATAGAACCGTAAAAAGGGCCATTACGGCCCTTTTCTCTTTACAATAATGTCCATCAGTTAATTTCAGGCTCTCCACTCTCCACTGACTCTTGTTTCTCGGCCACTCGCTGTTTACTTTGAATCAGCTTAAGGGCCAGATACAGATCGGGCACCAAGATCAAATCCTCATCATGGCTTTTTAGCCGATTAATGCGGAACCAGCGCGTCAACTCAGTACGTCTTCCGGCTAATATCAGCTTAACATTACGCTGCTTCAAATCGCGTTTAAGTTCATCAATGGCGGCCAGCACACTGATGTCGGCATAGGTAAAACTGGCGACAGCATCAATGACCACCCAATCAGCGGGATGTAGAGCGCTATCAACCAGATTCAAAATCCGCCGCTTAAAATAAGCCACATTGAAATAGGTCAATGGCGAGTTAAAACGGTACATCATAACGCCGGGGACTGGCTTAATCCCATTACCACTGCGCATCGAATGGATCATGCCATCAACGTTAACCCCCAATAGCTGCTCAGTCGGGCGGAATACCGTACGCAGGAATTGTAGTAACCCGAGTAATACGGCTAAACCAATCCCGCTAATCACCCCCACTAACACCACGCTGATAAAGGTAAAAAGCGCCAGATAGAAAGCTTGAGTATTACGTTTACGTAATTGCCATAGACTTCTGAACCCCAGCAATGACCAGGCAGCATAAATCAGCACCACCCCCAAGGCTGCGATAGGGATAAATTGCAGTGGGCGCGTCATAAATAGCAATACCATCGCAATAACCAGTGCAGCAATAATAGAAACCAACTGGCTCTTACCATTATTGGCATCATTCACTGCCGTGCGAGTACTGGCCCCACTGATAGCAAACCCTTGAGATAAGGCAGAGACGATATTGGTGATACCCAATGCACGTAATTCCACATCGGCATCAACCTCATAACCGTTTTTGGCGGCAAAACTGCGGGCCGTCAGCATCATGCTAACGAAACTCACCACGGCCAAGTTGAGTGCGGGGATAACCATGTCACGCAGCAGACCCGGTTGGAAGTCAGGCCAATGCACCATGGGCAGGCCACCTTCAAATCCCCCGACGATTGAGACACCAAATTGCTGCATATTGGCAGCCCACGAGACAAAGGTGGCAATGACAATCGCCAACAGTGGCGCAGGCCAGTTTGGTCTTAACCACTTGACACCATACAGCACCACAAACGTCAGTAACGAGATAGCGACCGTCGGCAAATGGGTATTCATCAAGTTATGTGGCAGCGCCAACACCCGCTCAATCAACTGCGGCGGCCGGGTCATAAAGCCAAAAACCTTACCTAGTTGGTCAACAATGATGGTGATGGCAACCCCATTAAGCAACCCGGTCAATATGGGTCGTGATAATAAATCAGCCAATGCGCCAAGTTTGAAACGGCTGGCCACCAAGCACCACGTCCCCATCATCAATGTCATCATTATAGTGAGTTGCCAGTGAACCTCACTATTCCCCGCCGCCAGTGGTGCCACTACCGCGGCGATCACCGCACAAGTGGCAGCATCAGGCCCCACGATCAATTGTCGCGAAGAGCCAAAAAATGCATAGGCAATCATCGGCAAAATACACGAATACAAACCGACAGCGGCGCTGACACCGGTTAATTCGGCATAAGCGATGGCAATGGGTAATGCCACTGCGGCGACGGATAATCCCGCTCTAATATCAGGCTTGAACCAGTCTCTTTCATAAGCCATTAATTGGGTCAAACCCGGCATCCAATACCGGAGTGATTTTCTCTGCATAGTTACTCCACCAAGCCTTAACCCAATATTCATTACGTATCATGCTGGGTTAATGCATGGCTGGCAATATACAGACAAAATCTGTTACTTGTTTATCGTAAGTTTCTGCAAATTCCACTGGCAGAACGCGCATTCCGGCAGATAATTAAGGATAATAGTGTTTTACCGCGGGTACCCTCACCTCACTGAATCCGGTATAGTCGGGCGATGTACAAATGATGGATTGATTCATGAAGCAACTTTTAGATTTTCTCCCATTGGTCGTATTTTTCGTTTTCTACAAGATGTATGACATTTTTGTCGCCTCAGGGGCGTTGATTGTCGCAACATTGCTGGCATTGGCCTTTACTTGGGTCAAATATCGCAAAGTAGAAAAAATGACATTGGTTACCGCAATTATGGTGTTGGTATTCGGTACCTTAACGCTGGCATTCCACAGTGACTTATTCATTAAGTGGAAAGTGACGGTGTTGTATGTGTTGTTCGCCGCCGCGTTATTAATCAGCCAGTGGTTTATGAAAAAACCATTGATTCAGCGGATGCTGGGTAAAGAGCTGTCATTGCCTGATGCCGTATGGTCAACATTGAATATGTCTTGGGCAATATTCTTCCTGGCCTGCGGCTTGCTGAACATCTATGTCGCATTCTGGTTACCGCAAGATATCTGGGTGAATTTTAAAGTCTTTGGCTTAACCGCGCTGACGTTGGTATTCACCCTGATCAGCGGCGTTTATATTTACCGACATATGCCAGAAGAACAGAAAAAGTCGTAACGTTAACGATTACCCTCGCAAATAAATGAAGTATTTGTTGCCCACTGACCTTCCAGTGGGCTATTCCAGGTGAGCAGATTTTTAGTAGGCAGAGATGACTCAGGAACAATTATCACCTCACGGTGAGCAATCATTACCTAACGGTGAATTGGTACTCCGTACCCTTGCCATGCCCGCTGACACTAATGCCAATGGCGATATATTCGGCGGCTGGTTGATGTCACAAATGGATATCGGCGGCGCTATTCAGGCGAAAGAAATAGCACAGGGCCGGGTGGTCACGGTACGTGTTGACGGGATGACATTCCTCAAGCCGGTGGCTGTGGGTGATGTCGTTTGCTGCTATGCCCGCTGTATCAAGACTGGCCGCAGCTCTATTACTATCAATATCGAAGTCTGGGTGAAAAAAGTCTCTTCCGAGCCTATCGGTCAGCGCTATCGTGCGACTGAAGCGGTCTTCACCTACGTTGCAGTGGATGATGCTGGGAAAGCTCGCGCTTTACCGGATGGCAGAGGTAATTTTGAGGTCGGTGCGACCCAATAATCGCTAACCGGGTTCTGCCGATGCAAAAAGGGTCGCATTAAAGCGGCCCTTTTTATTGTGCTGACTAAATCATGTTTAAACTAGTGCATTGATGCCTTAGTTCATCTCCATGTTGCCACCAATCTTGAACACGATGGTTGTAACATAATCTTTGGCAGCAACCGCTTCAAACCGCCACTTACGCATAACCTGCTTCACCTCACGCTCAAAGGTATTTCGCGGAGTCGCTTCCAAGATACGTACATTTGTCACACGGCCATTTTCATCAATGTCGTATTGTACTTTAACCTGCCCTTCAACTCCCAAGGCCAAGGCGCGGGCGGGATAAGTGGGTTTCGCCTTACTCAGTGCTTTTGGTCCGGCTGATGTTGATGCCCCAGGCACCGATGTCTTAGGTGCTGATTTTACCGGCGCATTATTAGAAACCAACGCAGGCTCATCAGATTTAAAGAGTTTATCATCCGGCGGAGCCACTGTTTTCTTAACATCTGGCTTCTTCACTTCCGGCTTTTTCACTTCTTTTTTCACTGGTTTAGGTTTGGGCTTAGGTTTCACCGGTTCAGGGAGTGGAACAGGGACCGGCTCTGGCAACACTTCGGGCTCAGGTGGTGTCTCTTCGACCGTTTCAGGCTCGGGTTCTGCCTGTGGTTCCGCCGCCGCAGGTTGTGGAGCGGCAAAAGTGGCAATATTGACCATAGTGACAGCCAGCGGGGCGTCCTCAATTTCAGGTTGTTCCCGCATTTGTTCGACAGATACATATAGCAATGCTGCAACTACGCTGCCATGTAGCCCTACTGAAAGTACGATTGGCCATCTAAGGCGCCGACCCAGAAAAAATTTATTTAGCTGCATAATAATTCACTGTCCTCTGATGCAGCTAAGTTTAAATGCAAATAGCAATCATATTCAATAAGCAACTGCAAACTATCTCATCGATAGGTCTTAAATGGTGTTTTAAGCGGCAATATCAACGAAATGACACTTTCTATTTACGCTTAGTTATCATTTTATTTCATTATCAATTACCGGTGTATACCAAGATTTCTACGTGACACCCAAGATTGAATTTAGTAATGGAACATGCTGTTATGGAATACCAAACTAATATCATGATAATGATTTTAAAGGTGAAACATGCTTTACGTAATCTTTGCTACCGACGTCCCGGACTCACTTGAAAAGCGTTTATCCGTGCGCCCCGCGCATCTGGCTCGCTTACAAGCATTGCAGGACCAAGGGCGCTTACTGACTGCAGGCCCAAACCCCGCCATTGACAGTGCAGACCCAGGTGCTGCCGGGTTCACCGGCTCAACGGTGATTGCTGAATTTACCTCACAACAAGAGGCTGAGGCTTGGGCTGAACAAGACCCTTATGTGGCCGCTGGCGTCTACCAATCGGTTATCATTAAACCTTATAAACGGGTATTTTGATGGCTCAATTGAAACAATACGCCTGAATTTAGGCGTATTGTATTTTAGCTATGTCATGAGATAGGCGGTACCTTATACCACTACACTTTGTAGTGCTTTAACCAATGATCCTCGCAAGCTTCCACCGCTTTATCCAGCATGTGTGCAGGTGATTTTAATATCATATGGTCTTTTCTTACCCATACAGGATAAGTGTGTTTCCCGGCAGCAATGACTTGTTCAGAATAAACAGCAGCGTGGTATATCAACTCAGACTCCTCACAATAAATCTCATATTTATAAAGTGCGGTGCTGGTTTTTAAATCCCCAAAGAATACTGTTTTAGCTAATTTATATTGAGACATGAACGATAGCCTTTGCTGTAATAGGGATTGTATCATCCACTGAACAGCATCATATAACTGTGATATTCACAGCAAAAGCCCTCTAAGTTAATGTCCTGTCAATATAATTTACCTTTTTTTGAGTGGCAGCCATGACCTTGAGCTAACGACTACCGGGCTAATATCGCGCTGAATCTATCTAATATTGGCATGCTCATAACGTAGTGGAAGATGATTTAGCTCATCCAATACCACCGAGCTAAATAAGTAACCTTGCATGGCATCAACGCCCATATTAGCAAGCTGGCTAAACTGCTGATGAGTTTCGACCCCTTCAACAACAACATTCTGGCAATGATCACGTAAACGCATCAACAGGTTATCAAAGGTGGCACTCCCTCCCCACTGCCAGTAAAAATGCTTGTCAATTTTGACACATTCAAAGAAACCACTGGCGGCCGCGGCAATGTGAGCATTGCCACTGCCAAAATCATCCAACCACAAGGAGTATCGTTTAGCCAGCTTACTTAATGGGGTATTCCTCACCCCTTCACTAAGATTGGGAAAGCTCTCCATTATCTCCAACCGGATGAAAGGCATCGAACTCAATAATGATATGACAGACTCGTCACCTAGCACGGCTTGTGTCATATCAAAATCTATATTAATTGAGAGTATTATTTGATGCTCAATAAACCATTTCTGCTGTTTTTTTACCGCCGATAATTGGTCATACAACAAGGTTGCTTTCATCTGGGCATTAAGCTGATGCAAGAAACGTTCGGTATAAATAGGCGATTTAAAAGAGCTCGTTGTGAACCGGCTCAATAACTCTACTGCAAATAACTTACCATTAAGTTTGTAAACCGGCTCACAGATAAAAGTGCAATCGACTGCAATGTTTAGCCTGCTATCCACGGTAAAAATCCTTTTATTTGATTAGAACAGCAGTATTGATCAATTGGTAAAATTGATCAATTTTTTATTATTGATCACTAAAAACGATAACAACAATTGACAAAAGAAAACACACAAAATAACAAGTCATTGATAGATAACAAAGTATTAGACAATCACGATGATTATCAAGTTTATTATTTCATAATCATTTATTTAACAGGAGAATGGCCGCCTCACCCCCTCGACAGTAACACCCCTGAAACTGAACGATGAGAACGAAGCGGCCTAATATATAGAGTAGCGCGATGTCATTCTGATGTGAAATAAACTGATTAATTGCTATTTTGCACTGTCTATTATTAATAATAACATCAGAATTATCGCATTTTGTTAATTTAGGATAGGGATGATTTTTCTGCGAAGAAAAACGTGATCTAAAGAGGAAAATATCATTAGTCAATTTCAAGTTAGCCACGAAATGTTAAAACCGTCATCGGCAACATCACAGCCAGGGAGAGTCATACTCGACGTTTTCAATAGTGAAAAATTAATAACTCGCAGGTTCTCAGAATGGTGAAAACAAAAACAGCCTCATAAAGAGACTGTTTTCATTATCTACCACGGTGAATCACCATTCATAAGCCACGGTGAACAATAGCGCCCTACGATGCTGATGTTCATGAAGCTGCCGCACACTATATATATGGCGATAACGTCGCGATTGACCTTCCAGCCAGCGGTTTCTACGGCGCTGATTTTGCCGCAGCATACGCCAACGGCCTACCTCATTCTTACTCCGTCTCATGAAGACATTCTTCCAAAGCTGAGAACCGGCTCATTATAGGCCTTTCATCTTTTGATCCAAGTCACTGTGTGGCAAAAATGCATGTTTAACCCTAAATTCCATCATCATCAGGACCGGAGTACTAGCAAACCTCTGCTATATTTACTCTTGCAAGTCCTTTAGCCTAAAAGATTTTATCTCGTAATATATCCGATTAAAGGTTTCGCCTTTAGCATACTGTGCGTACACTCTTTACTGACCGTTTGTGAACAGGATTTCCGCCCTTATGACAACATTTTATACCGTGATCAGTTGGCTCTCAGTTTTTGGCTATTGGTTGCTTATTGCCGGGGTAACATTGCGTATTCTGATGAAACGCAGAGCCGTTCCTTCGGCCATGGCATGGCTGCTTGTTATTTATATTCTGCCTTTGGTGGGAATTATTGCTTACCTCTCATTTGGTGAGCTTCATCTGGGTAAGCGGCGTGCTGAGCGGGCAAAAGCAATGTGGCCTTCCACTGCTCGCTGGCTCAGTGAGCTGAAAGACTGCCAGCACATATTTGCCAGCTCAAATAGTGAGGTGGCAACCCCCCTGTTTCAATTATGCGAACGCCGCCAAGGCATCAGTGGCGTCAAAGGTAATCAATTACAATTATTAACCACTACCGATGACACATTAAAAGCGCTGGTGCGTGACATCGAATTGGCTCGTCATAATATAGAGATGGTTTTTTATATCTGGCAGCCAGGCGGCTTAGTTGATCAAGTTGCTGAGTCTCTAATGGCCGCAGCACGGCGCGGTGTTCATTGCCGACTGATGCTTGATTCGGCCGGGAGTCAGCAATTCTTCCGTACCCCATACCCTTCCATGATGCGCAATGCTGGCATCGAAGTGGTCGAAGCGCTTAAGGTGAATGTCTTCCGGGTATTCTTTCGCCGAATGGATTTACGTCAACACCGCAAAGTGGTCTTGATTGATAACTATGTAGCCTACACCGGCAGCATGAATATGGTGGATCCGCGCTTCTTCAAACAAGATGCGGGTGTGGGTCAATGGATTGATATGATGGCGCGTATGGAAGGCCCGGTAGCGACCACTATAGGTATCGTATATGCCTGTGATTGGGAGATTGAAACCGGTAAGCGTATTCTGCCACCGCCACCCGATACTCATGTCATGCCGTTCGAAGAAGAGAGCGGCCATACCATTCAGGTTATTGCTTCCGGCCCGGGTTTCCCTGAAGAGATGATTCATCAGGCATTATTAACGGCCGTGTATGCCGCACGTCAGCAATTGGTCATGACTACTCCTTATTTAGTGCCGAGCGATGATTTGCTGCATGCCATTTGTACCGCGGCGCAGCGCGGTGTCGATGTCAGTATTATCGTGCCAAAAGATAACGATTCGATGATGGTGCGCTGGGCTAGCCGTGGCTTCTTCTCTGAATTGCTTGAAGCAGGCGTTAAAATTTACCAGTTTGAAGGAGGTCTGTTGCACAGCAAGAGTGTGCTAGTTGACGGGCAATTAAGTCTGGTGGGCACCGTTAACCTAGATATGCGCAGCTTATGGCTTAATTTTGAAATTACGCTGGTGATTGATGATGATGGTTTTGGGGCAGACTTGGCGCAAGTGCAAGATGACTATATTGCTCGTTCAGTGTTATTAGATGAGGAACAGTGGAACAAGCGCCCTCTCTGGCACCGAGTCACTGAAAGACTATTCTATTTTTTCAGCCCATTCTTGTAATAAATTCAAAGCCAACGGTCAGCCAGTTGTAGATTCTCTGAGTTATGAGCTTTCAGCAGCATAATAATTGTAAAAGTGACATAGAGAATGTTTTAATGAGCGCAATCTGCAAATACTAAATGGGAATCTGCAAATGGATCAGAATACACCAGAGCCAAGCACCATGGACCTTAATAATCGCCTGACTGAAGATGAAACACTGGAGCAGGCTTACGATATTTTTCTGGAACTGGCGGGTGATAACCTCGACCCAGCAGACATCTTATTGTTTAACCTTCAGTTTGAAGAACGTGGCGGTGCTGAGTTGTTTGATCCCGCGGAAGACTGGCAAGACCATGTCGATTTTGATTTAAACCCGGATTTTTTTGCCGAGGTGGTCATTGGTCTGGCTGACAATGATGGTGAAGAGATAAACGATGTATTTGCCCGTGTTCTATTATGCCGTGAAAAAGACCATAAGCTTTGCCACATTCTGTGGAAAGAGTAATAGGCGACTGGCCCGAACCTATGCCGTCGGTGTTTATCGGCTGTAGTTCGTCATAAACATTGATAGAAAAAATCCCCGCTTATTTATTTGGCGGGGATTTTTTTATTAACTTATCAATGTCTGAATGATGGCATCACAAAGGGTCCACTTTCAGGCAAGAGACCGCATGGCGGAAGCTTCCTTCTAATAATGGACGTGTCTTGGCACACTCTGGTCCCGCAATCGGGCAGCGAGTACGAAACACACAACCAGAAGGTGGGTTTATCGGAGACGGTAACTCCCCCTCCAGCAGTTGAATAACTTTCGCCCTCTCTTTGTCAGGATCAGGGATTGGGACTGCCGACATTAGAGCCTTGGTATAAGGGTGCTGTGGATTATGATAAACCTCATCATAGGTACCCAATTCAACCGCGTGGCCTAGATACATCACCAATACTCGGTCAGAAATGTGCTTTACCACTGCCAAATCGTGCGCAATAAAGATCAGAGATAACCCCATCTCTCGCTGTAATTGCTGCAATAAATTCACGACTTGAGCTTGAATTGACACATCTAGCGCCGATACGGGTTCATCACAAATCACCAGTTTCGGTTCCAAAATCAACGCGCGTGCAATACCTATTCGCTGGCACTGCCCCCCAGAAAACTCATGGGGATAGCGGTTGATTAAGTTAGGCAGTAAGCCCACTTTCAGCATCATAGCTTTAACTTTGTCTTTGATTTCCTGACGCGGCATTTTGGGATGATAAGTCCGCAATGGCTCGGCAATGATTTCGCCTATAGTCATTCGCGGATTTAATGACGCGAGCGGGTCTTGGAATATCATCTGAATATCACTGCGAGTCGCACGCCATTCGGCAGCACTCATATTCAGCAAATCTTTACCTAACCACGCCACACTGCCGCCAGTCGCTTTCACTAAACCAATAATGGCGCGGGCAAAGGTTGATTTGCCACAACCTGACTCACCCACAACCCCTAAAGTCTCGCCCTCATACAAACGCAGGGTGACACCATCAACCGCTTTTAGTGTTTTACTCGGCTGCCAGAACCACTGTTTACCATCCTGAATATCAAAATGAACTTTCAGATCAGCCACTTCTAACAAGACTTTCTTCTCTGTCACGGCATTCATACTAATTCCCCTACTGGCTTATAGCAGGCACGTAAACGGCCATCACCAAAGTGCTCTAATGCCGGAGCCGTTGAACAGCGGTCCATGGCATATTGGCAACGAGGCTGGAACGGGCAGCCTTTCGGCAAACGCAGTAAGTTGGGTGGATTACCCGGAATGGTCATGAGAGATTCGCCTTCAGCATCAAGACGAGGAACTGCATTCAACAGGCCAATAGAATAAGGGTGGCTTGGGTGATAAAAAATATCACGCGCCTGACCATACTCCATTGTTCGGCCGGCATACATCACCAGAACTTTATTACAAATACCGGCAACCACCCCCAAGTCATGGGTGATCATGATAATGGCGGTATTAAACTCATTTTTCAGTTCATTCAGCAAAGTCATGATTTGAGCTTGAACGGTAACATCCAGTGCCGTTGTCGGCTCATCGGCAATTAACAGCTTAGGCCGGCACAGCAATGCCATGGCAATCATCACTCGTTGCCGCATACCACCTGAAAATTCATGGGGATACATGCGCATCCGTTTACGTGCTTCCGGCATTTTTACCGCATCAAGCATGCGGATTGACTCTTCAAAGGCTTCACTCTTACTCATCTTTTTATGCAGTTGCAGCACTTCCATCAGCTGCTCACCCACGCGCATATAAGGATTCAGAGAGGTCATTGGGTCTTGGAAAATCATCGAGATCTCTTCGGCCCGTAAACGGTTCAGTTGTTTCTCCGGCAGGTTGAGAATTTCACGACCATTAAACTTAGCCGACCCCCCTATCCGACCATTACTGGCCAACAACCCCATTAAAGCAAACGCCGTTTGCGATTTACCGGAGCCTGACTCGCCAACGATGCCCAAAGTTTCACCGGCGCGCAGATCAAAATTAAGTGCGTTAACTGCGGTAACATCACCATCCGGCGTACCGAAGGTGACAGTCAAATCCTTTACATCCAGCAGTACATTTTGCTCAAACAAGGCAGATTGCTGAACAGTAGACTGATTATCTATCGTCGTCATGGCGCCACTCCTCAGCGATCTTTCGGGTCGAGGGCATCACGCAAGCCATCGCCGATAAAGTTAAAACAGAACAAAGTCACTACCAGGAAACCAGCAGGGAACATCAATAACCACGGAGAAACCTCCATTGAGTTGGCACCATCACTCAGTAATGCGCCCCAGCTACTCAGCGGCTCCTGAGTCCCTAACCCCAGAAAACTCAGGAAGGATTCAAACAAAATCATGCTCGGAACCAGCAGAGAAGCATATACCACCACTACACCTAATACGTTCGGGACGATATGGCGCAACACAATATTACGCGTGGAAACGCCCCCCACCAGCGCAGCTTCAATGAATTCTTTCCGTTTCAGGCTTAAGGTTTGTCCGCGCACAATACGCGCCATATCCAGCCAGGAAACCATGCCGATTGCGACAAATATCAACAGGATATTCTGTCCAAAGAAGGTCACCAGCAAAATAACGAAGAACATGAAAGGGAATGAGTTAAGGATTTCCAGCAAGCGCATCATCAATGAATCGACTTTACCCCCCAGATAGCCCGATAAAGATCCATACAGTGTACCGACCACCACTGCAACTAGCGCAGCAGCAACGCCCACCATTAATGATATCCGTCCACCAATAGCGACACGAACCAACAGGTCACGGCCCGAGGAATCGGTACCAAAATAGTGCCCGGATTCCATATCGGGTGCGGACGACATCATGCCCCAATCAGTATCCGAATAGGAAAACTGCGCTAACATTGGAGCCAGAATAACAAATAAGGTAATTAACATAAGGATCACCAAACTGGTGATCGCCGCACGGTTATGAATAAAGCGGCGGCGGGCATCCTGCCAAAGGCTACGCCCTTCAACTTCCAGTTTTTCACTGAAAACTTCCAGAGCTTCGCTATTTTTCTTGCTCAACATAATTGGCGTGCTCCAGTGCTAGTAACGGATTTTCGGATCAATGACGGCATAGAGCACATCAACAATCGCATTGAATAAAATAGTTAAGGCGCCCACTAGAATGGTCAAACTCAAGACCAAAGAGTAATCGCGGTTTAACGCTCCGTTGACGAACAACTGACCAATACCCGGTAGACCAAAGATAGTCTCAATAACCATTGAACCGGTGATAATTCCGACAAATGCCGGTCCCATATAAGATAGAACGGGGAGCAATGCCGGTTTTAAAGCATGTCGTAATACAATCGTTCGCAGTGGCAAGCCTTTAGCTCGCGCCGTGCGGATGAAATTAGAATGAAGAACTTCAATCATTGAGCCACGGGTAATTCGCGCGATACTGGCAATATAAGCCAGTGACAACGCCACCATCGGCAGAATAATATACTTCGGTGCTCCACCGTTCCATCCCCCACCGGGCAGCCATTTTAATATAATGGCGAAAACCAATACCAATAAAGGCGCGACCACGAAACTGGGGATAACCACTCCGGTCATGGCAAACCCCATTACCGTATAATCCCATTTGGTATTTTGATTTAATGCTGCAATAACTCCGGCACTAACACCTAAAACTACAGCTAATAAAAATGCAGCGAATCCGAGTTTTGCTGAAACCGGAAACGATGCTGAAACCAACTCATTCACGGTGTAATCTTTATATTTGAACGAAGGCCCAAGATCACCTTGCGCCAGTTGCCCCAAGTAATTGAAATACTGTTTGTAAACGGGGTCATTAAGGTGATATTTCGCCTCAATATTCGCCATAACTTCGGGAGGAAGATTACGTTCGCCGGTAAATGGGCTGCCCGGAGCGAGCCGCATCATAAAGAATGAAATGGTTATCAAAATGAAAAGTGTCGGAATTGCTTCCAGACAGCGGCGTAGAATAAATTTTAACATTGCCTGTACCTTTAGCCTCTTACTGCGACTTTATATTTCAAAGCAATAAGGGCAGCACACCGATTTAGTGGCTGCCCTTACTATACTAGTGCTTGATAATATAAAGATCTTTAACGTGCATATTATCCAGTGGATCTTTACCGGTGTAACCACCGACATAAGGCTTCACTAAACGGGCATTCACGTAGTAGAACAATGGCACAATTGAAGAGTCTTTATCCAGCTGTACTTCAGCTTGTTGGTACAAACCCGCACGCTCTTTCTCCGATGTAACTTTCAACGTATCTTGTATCAACTTATCAAACGTTGGGTTCTTATAATGCGCGGTATTATTACTGCTGTCGGATAGCATTATGTTCAGGAATGAAGAAGGTTCGTTATAGTCAGCGCACCAGCCGGCACGAGCAACATCGAAAGTCCCTTGATGGCGGGTATCCAAGAAGGTTTTCCACTCTTGGTTTTCTAGCTTGACGTCAACACCCAAGTTTTTCTTCCAGATAGATGCCGCGGCAATAGCCAGCTTCTTATGCAAATCTGATGAGTTATATAGCAGATTAAATGTCAGTGGCTTGTCTTGGGTATAGCCCGCTTCTGCCAGCAATTTCTTAGCCACTTCATTACGTTTTTCTTGTGTCCAGCCAAACCATTCTGGTGGTGTCAACTCAGCACCACTGGTATACGGTGGGGTGAAACCATAAGCAGGTAAATCACCTTGGTTTTTCACTTTGTTCACAATAATGTCGCGATCCATACCCAGTTTCAGAGCTTCACGAACCCGAGCATCGGTGAATGGGGCTTTCTGATTGTTGATTTCGTAGTAATAAGTACACAGATATGGGTCAACGTGAACTTCTTGCGGGATCTCTTTTTTCAGTTTCTGGAATAATTCAATCGGCATGTTGTTATAAGTCATGTCGATTTCGCCGCTGCGATAGCGGTTAACATCAGTCACTTCAGAAGAGATTGGCAGATAAGTGACCTGATTAATCACAGTTTTCGCGTTATCCCAATAAGTGGGGCTGCGCTCTAATACAATACGTTCGTTAACGGTCCAGTTTTTCAACTTATAGGCACCATTACCGACAAAGTTTTGTGGTTGCGTCCACTTCTCACCAAACTTCTCAACCACAGTTTTATTAACCGGTGACATAGATGGGTGAGCTAACAGCTTATCCAAATAAGGAACAGGTTCAGTCAGCGTGACTTCCAGAGTATGGTCATCCAACGCCTTCACACCCAAAGTATCAGGTGACTTTTTGCCAGTGATAATATCGTCGATATTGGCAATATGTGCATATTGCACATAGCTTGCATAAGGAGAAACTGTTTTAGGATCAGCCAGACGTTGCCAACTATAAACAAAATCCTGGGCCGTTACAGGGTCACCATTTGACCATTTAGCATCTTTACGAAGATGGAAAGTCCAAACTTTAAAGTCCTTATTATCCCAGCTTTCTGCGACACCCGGCAGTATTTTGCCGTTAGGATCGTTAATAACCAATCCTTCTAACAGGTCACGAGAGATATTTGATTCTGGCACACCTTCAATTTTATGTGGGTCCAGCGACTGAGGCTCGGAACCGTTATTACGGACTAAAACTTGTTTTTCTGCCAGTTGTACGCCTGCAGGTACATTAGCCGCAAACGTATTCCCCACAGCCATCATACCTAAGGCAGCTATAATACCCGCGGCCAGGAGACTTTTCTTCGTGATGTTGGTCATGCTGATATCCACTCCAGTTTTTATTATTGCATCACCCAGTGACTGGGCAAGCTTCACCTTTAAAAGGTATTTTTAAATTACATCACTCGGGGAACGAATCCGGTGATGTAAACACCCTATGTATTAACACCAGACGAAAATTTGTACTGTGTTATACATCCCTATTACTCTGTCTTTCCTAAATACTTTGTGACTCTATTTCTGGCTACAGTCAATATGACTGATAACTATAATTTATGTATATACAGATTTTTCAAATCCACCAAATCTTGTGGGTCTTTGCCGGTAAATCCCCCCACCGTTGGCCGAATAAGTCGAACACTGACACGGTAGTAAACCGGCACCATAGCCGAGTCTTTATCCAATAAATTCTCAGCTTGTTGGTACAAAGCGGCACGTGCTTTAGCATCGGGAGCGGCCAGAGTTTTGGCTAACAATGCATCAAACTCAGGGCTTTTATAGAAGAAAGTATTATTGCTGCTATCTGATAACAACATATTAAGGAAAGCGGTCGGCTCATTATAATCACCACACCACGTCGCCCTAGCGACATCAAATTGGCCCTGATGACGACTTTCTAATGATGTTTTCCACTCTTGATTCTGCAAAGTTACCGTGGCACCCAGATTTTTTTGCCACATAGATGCGGCGGCAATAGCCTGCTGTTTGTTTTGATCTGAGGTGTTGTAGAGCAAATTAAATTTCAATGGGTTTTCGGCGTTAAAACCGGCTTCAGCAAGCAGTTTCCTAGCCTCAGCATTGCGTTTTTCCTGAGTCCAACTTGCCCACTCTGGTGGTGCAAAATTGCCCCCGTCAGTAAATGTTGGGGTAAAACCATAAGCGGGGATCTGCCCTTGCCCCATAATTTTGGTCGCGATGATGTCACGATCCAAGGTTAATTTGATTGCCGTTCTTACCTTTGCATCAGTAAAGGGTGCTTTCTTATTATTAATTTCGTAATAGAAGGTACAAAGGTATGGATTGACGTGAACCTGCGATGGCAGGTCTTTCTTCATTTTTGCAAACAGATTGGGGGGGATGGCACTGTTGGTAATATCAATCTCGCCACTGCGATAACGATTAATATCACTGACTTCAGAGGTTATTGGTAAGAAAGTGGCCTTATTAATAACTGTTTCTTTGTTATTCCAATAAGTCGGGCTACGTTCAAGCACAATACGCTCATTAACCACCCAATCTTTTAGCCGGTAAGCACCATTACCCACAAAATTGTGCGGTAGAGTCCATTTATCACCATATTTCTCAACGAGATCGCGTTTAACTGGTTTCATCGAGGTGTGTGACAACATGCTGATAAAATAAGGGACGGGTTCGGTCAAAGTGACTTGCAAAGTTTTATTATCGAGTGCTTTTACGCCTAATTCATCAGGCTTTTTAGTCCCCTTTAGGACTTCATCAACATTCTCAATTTGGGCATATTGCAAATAGCTGGCATAAGGTGAACCTATTTTCGGATTTGCCAATCGCTGCCAGCTATAAACAAAATCCTGTGCGGTGACTGGCGAACCATCACTCCAAACGGCATCATTCCGTAGGTGGAAAGTCCAGATTTTATAACCGTCATTATTCCAGTGAGTTGCAACCGCCGGAATGACATGGCCATTAGCATCATTACTCACCAAGCCTTCTAATAGATTTAGAATAATATTTGTTTCAGGATTTCCTTCGACCTTATGCGGGTCCAAAGAAGCGACCTCGGAACCATTATTGATAGTAATACTCTGATCTATCGCTAATTCCACACCATTAGGAACAGTTGCTGCCATTGCTACACAGGAAAATGATAAACCCAGAATAGTGCTAATTATTGCCAGTGGTCGCTGCTTAAACTTTATTTGCATTTCTAACCGCCCTTTTACGAGATTTATGATGTTTTTCTCTAGGATTGCGTCAATCTGCTGCCCACAACGACTAGCAATAACTATTCCAGAATAAAAATTACGGCGCGATATTTTCTAAAAAAACAAGAAATCTCTCGGCAGAGAGTCGTCGGGAAACTAACAGAAGCCGAAATCTGACGCCAATAATTTTTACAGAAATGTTAAGCAATTCTCTTTTTCAATGAGTCACTAACGACAGTAGGGAACTATATTAGTTACAGGTAAAACACTTAACCCATTGATTATAGTTACAAAAAACAATGATGACATTAAATTCACATCAATAATTATGTTTCAAAACAACCTAAAGAAACATTAAGTTAACATTAACATCGTTAGCAGAATAAACCCCTGCTCATTGGAATGTATTCACTAATAACATCTAGATAAATTCAGCACAAGCCCCACAGAATGATGTGAGCATTTTAACAACAAACAGTGGGGTTAATTTAAACAGATGGGGGTTCAATCATTTATTAAAGATGTAAAAATAAGCCTTAAGTTAAATTTTTTATACCGAAAGGCTATTATTGCAACAATTGAGTGCAACAGATTAAACTTCATACATTATTTGCACCAAATTAAGGCTGAAATACTTGAATTGCTTCTTCATTAAACAAAAAAGGCCACCAATAATAAACAGGTGGCCCTTCTATGACGATGAGATGAATAGCTAACGGCGTGACAGCGAATTAAAGCAAACCGGGGAAAATAGCTTTGATGCCTGTCACAATAAATTCGATACCCAAGGCCATCAGCAGTAACCCCATAATACGTGTTATGACGTTAATACCGGTTTGCCCTAACAAGCGAACTAATAGTGGTGCAGCACGAAATAATAGCCAGCAGCAAAATGCAAATAGAGCAATCGCGACGGTTAACCCCAACAGGTTCTGCCAACTGTGGTAGCGCGAACTCCAAACTATGGTTGAACTGATAGCCCCCGGTCCGGCCATTAATGGCAATGCCAGTGGAACGACCCCGATACTTTCTCGTACCGCAGTTTCTGTTTTTTCTTGCTTGTTTTGTTTGTCTTCGCCGAGCTTGCCGCTGATCATCGACATCGCGATACTGACCACCAAGATCCCACCGGCAATACGGAATGAATCAATAGAAATACCGAATATTTTCAGGATGGCGTCGCCCAAGAACAGAGAGATCCACAAAATAATAGCTACCGACAGATTAGCTGTCAGATTAGTTTTATCCCGCCCTGCGGCTGCCTGATAGCTGGTCATACTGATAAAAACCGGCAGTATACCGACCGGGTTCACCAGCGCAAATAAGCCAACAAAAAACTTGATGTAACCTGAAAGGTCCAACAGTGATTGACTCACACATCACTCCGCGAAATTGCTAATAAATACATCACAGATTACAGGTCATTATAACTAATGCCCCAGACAACACACTCTATGGCCCGAATCAGGAAAATTTGCAGCACAAACGATGTTGCCTGCCCGCAGAAACTATTCTGCATTATTCAAATATCCCACCACAGTACTTTTCACCCAAAATCACCCTTAGGGCATCGCCCTACAGATGTGCGCGCTAATGTAATAGAATTAGTTACAGGAATCCACGGAATAAAGCCGCATTTATACTGGGTTTGCCCGGCCCCTCTAAAATGATGATTATTGTTAATATTCTGTAGTATCAGTGATGATTTAACGTCACGAATTATCACTTTATTCACGCTAATGATAATTACTCTCAACAAATAATAGCTGAATGGTGTCAGCTTGACGTTTTTGTGATTTAAATCACGAAAAATATACCTAGGAATAGTTAAGCTCTGAGCATTGGTAGAGAACACGCAGTGAAAGAAATTGAATATAAAGGTTGAAAATGGTCTTGTTTCCCCCATTTTATTCCTAGTGCACCAAAAGCTCTTTCAGTAAATCAGCGGTGAAAATGAGAAAGTAAGATACCAAAACTATCTCTAATTGACAGTACAGCATGCTATAGCCTGTCTATACTAATTGCTTCAACAGCTCATTTACTAAAAGAGTTTAACATTATCAGGAGAGCATTATGGCTGTAACGAATGTCGCTGAACTTAACGAGCTAGTAGCACGCGTCAAGAAAGCCCAGCGCGAGTATGCCAACTTCACTCAAGAGCAGGTTGATAAAATCTTCCGTGCCGCAGCTCTGGCTGCAGCAGATGCCCGTATTCCTTTAGCCAAATTAGCGGTAGAAGAATCAGGCATGGGTATTGTAGAAGACAAAGTCATCAAGAACCACTTTGCTTCTGAATACATCTACAATGCGTACAAAGATGAAAAAACTTGTGGCATTCTAGAAGAAGATAAAACCTTTGGTACCATCACTATCGCTGAACCTATCGGTTTAATTTGCGGTATCGTACCAACTACTAACCCAACCTCTACCGCGATTTTCAAGGCATTGATTAGCCTGAAGACCCGTAACGGTATCGTATTCTCTCCACATCCACGAGCTAAAGACGCAACCAATAAAGCCGCAGATATCGTGCTGCAAGCCGCTATCGCCGCAGGTGCGCCAGCAGATATTATCGGTTGGATTGATGCGCCGACAGTTGAGTTATCTAACCAACTGATGCACCACCCAGACATTAACCTGATCCTGGCAACCGGTGGCCCAGGCATGGTTAAGGCTGCTTACAGTTCGGGTAAACCCGCAATCGGCGTTGGTGCAGGTAACACTCCGGTTGTTGTTGACGAAACTGCGGATATCAAACGTGTTGTCGCATCTATCTTGATGTCTAAAACCTTTGATAACGGTGTGATTTGTGCGTCAGAGCAGTCCATCATTGTGGTGGATTCTGTGTACGACGCCGTTCGCGAGCGTTTCTCTTCCCATGGTGGCTACCTGTTACAAGGTAAAGAACTGAAAGCTGTTCAGGATATCATCCTGAAAAATGGTGGTCTGAACGCCGCTATTGTTGGTCAGCCAGCAACTAAAATTGCTGAAATGGCCGGCATCAAAGTTCCATCTAATACCAAAATTCTTATCGGTGAAGTTAAAGTTGTTGATGAGTCTGAACCATTCGCTCACGAAAAACTGTCACCGACTCTGGCAATGTATCGTGCGAAGAACTTCGAAGACGCTGTTGCAAAAGCAGAAAAACTGGTGGAAATGGGCGGTATCGGCCATACATCTTGCCTGTATACAGACCAAGATAACCAGCCTGCACGCGTTAAGTATTTCGGCGATAAAATGAAGACCGCCCGAATTCTGATCAACACTCCTGCCTCTCATGGTGGTATCGGTGACCTGTATAACTTCAAAGTAGCGCCTTCACTGACGCTGGGTTGCGGTTCTTGGGGTGGTAACTCCATCTCTGAAAACGTCGGTCCGAAACACTTGATCAACAAGAAAACTGTGGCTAAGCGAGCAGAAAACATGTTGTGGCATAAACTCCCGAAATCTATTTACTTCCGCCGCGGCTCTCTGCCTATCGCATTGGAAGAAGTGGCAACTGACGGTGCAAAACGTGCCTTCATCGTGACTGACCGCTACCTATTCAATAACGGCTATGCAGATCAAATCACTAGCGTACTGAAATCTCACGGGATCGAAACTGAAGTCTTCTTCGAAGTAGAAGCTGACCCTACCCTGAGCATCGTACGTAAAGGTGCGGAACAGATGAACTCCTTCAAACCAGACGTGATCATCGCGCTGGGTGGTGGTTCACCGATGGATGCCGCAAAAATCATGTGGGTAATGTACGAGCATCCTGAAACCCACTTCGAAGAACTGGCATTGCGCTTTATGGATATCCGTAAACGTATTTACAAGTTCCCGAAAATGGGTGTGAAAGCGAAGATGATCGCCGTCACAACCACATCAGGTACCGGTTCAGAAGTCACACCATTCGCGGTAGTGACCGACGATGCTACCGGCCAGAAATATCCATTGGCTGACTATGCATTGACTCCAGATATGGCAATCGTTGATGCCAACCTGGTTATGAATATGCCTAAGTCTCTGTGTGCCTTCGGTGGTTTGGACGCAGTAACCCATGCGATGGAAGCTTATGTTTCTGTATTGGCAAATGAATACTCTGATGGCCAGGCTCTGCAAGCACTGAAACTGCTGAAAGAATTCTTACCAGCAAGCTACAACGAAGGTGCTAAGAACCCGGTGGCGCGCGAACGTGTTCACAACGCTGCGACCATTGCCGGTATTGCTTTTGCTAACGCCTTCTTGGGTGTCTGTCACTCAATGGCCCATAAACTGGGTTCTGAGTTCCACATTCCACACGGCTTGGCAAACGCCATGTTGATTTCTAACGTGATCCGCTATAACGCGAATGACAACCCAACTAAGCAGACTGCTTTCAGCCAGTATGACCGCCCACAAGCGCGTCGTCGTTATGCTGAAATTGCAGACCATCTGGGTCTGAGTGCACCGGGCGACCGTACTGCACAGAAAATCCAGAAACTGCTGACTTGGTTAGATGAAATCAAAGCAGAACTGGGTATCCCTGCTTCAATCCGTGAAGCTGGCGTTCAGGAAGCTGATTTCTTGGCTAAAGTAGACAAACTGTCTGAAGATGCATTTGATGACCAGTGTACCGGTGCTAACCCACGTTACCCACTGATCTCTGAGCTGAAACAGATTCTGATGGATACTTACTACGGCCGTGAATTCAGTGAAGAGCTTGGCCGTGAAGAAGTTGCCGCAGTGGCAGCTCCAGCAGCGAAAGCTGAAAAGAAAACCAAGAAGTAATATCAATCTTAATGTGTAAACCTCATGTTTAATTGAGGCAAGCAATAGAAGATATAACCCCCGAGCAGCAACTGCTATTCGGGGGTTTCTTTTTATCTGCCGTCAGTGGGCATACATCACTGCTATTACCGTCTTAAACGCCCTCAGAACGACTATTTAACCAACCTTTACCGTTCTACTCTTTTTATTAAATAAGCTCGCCACGCCCCACCGATAGAACTGCATGTAGCGAAATGCCAAGTTAATCGCTGATAAAATAAACTAGCCTTAAAATCATCTGCGTTGAGATTATGGATAAAACGCTTAATAAACGATTCGTGTTGGCGCTGGATAAGAATAACCTGCAAAGAAGAGCTTGCATGGCGTTTAAGCGCGATGAATAAGGCACTATGGCGTTAATACCAGAAGAGGCTAACTACCTCACGGCTGCAATGATAAAGCGCGTGAGGTATGCGGGTTGAGATATTGGGTGCTTAAGAATGCAACGGAAGACAAGCCGCTTTGATGGCTTCTTTATAATGGCGGCGACAAACAGAAACGTAGCTTTCATTCCCCCCTATCACGACTTGTTCACCATCGTGCACTGCCCGGCCCTGCTCATCCAATCGCAACACCATATTCGCTTTGCGCCCACAATGACAAATCGTTTTTAGTTCCACCAACTTGTCAGCCCACGACAGCAGATATTTACTGCCAGGGAATAACTCACCGAGGAAATCGGTACGCAAGCCGTAACACAAAACAGGAATATGCAATTCATCGACCACCTGGCACAATTCCTGAACTTGTTCTTTGGTCAAGAACTGGCATTCATCGAGCAGAATACAATGCACAGGTTTGTCCTGATGCTCTGCGCTAATAATAGATAATAATTGTGTTCCGCTATTGTACAGTAGAGCCTGCGAAGACAGTCCAATACGAGAACTGACAGTTCCCACGCCAAAGCGATTATCAATCTCGGCAGTAAACACCAGAGTACGCATGCCACGCTCTTGGTAGTTATAAGAAGACTGTAGCAGCGCGGTAGACTTACCTGCATTCATAGCTGAGTAATAGAAATAAAGTTGAGCCATGGGCCCGTGACTCCAATGATATAATAGATAGTCATAGTGACAACGTATCCGAAGTTTATCATAAATTCAGGCGTTACGGGGAGCTGACGAGTTTCTCTATATTACTGTTTTCTATATTAAGTAATGATATAACGAATGAAATTGATAGCAATTTCAAGCCAAGCGCTTCGCTATTATTAGGTACATTACATGACCTATTTCACAATATTGATACAGGATAAATATTGTGCTTGAACATTAACCAGCCTCAAGAGAGCGGAAAGCAATTGTGTTCGATATGCGCGCCGCACGATTGGTTCATTAATCATACGAGTAATGTGTTCTCATGATTAATTGGTAAAATAGTGATAACAAATATTGTCATCATCTGACAAATCCTATGTAGCATGCTTTTTTCTTACTCAATATTTCGTTCAGCTATATCAATATCTCGTGGTACTCATGTGATCAGTTATTGTGCATCCCAATGCTGGAAGTAACCTATTTTGGCTTTATTGATATAAAGCAAACTTATAACTTAGTGGGAAAATCATGTTTGAGAGTAGGATCATTAGGGAGCAAAATGAACTTTCGTGTTAAAAAGAGCTCAGATAATAACAAGTGCCCATCGTTTATTAGTAGCAAGCAGCAAGTTTTCGCTAATAAAATACGTAAATTCGAGTATACCTATCAAATTGGCTATTGCAGAAATTAAAATAGCACTCTATTATTAACCAGACGCCCCCCCACCAATTATAATTTGAGACCAGGACAATGAGCGAAGCGTTAAAAATTCTTAACAACATCCGTACTCTGCGTGCACAAGCACGTGAATGCACTCTTGAAACATTAGAAGAGATGCTTGAGAAACTCGAAGTGGTCGTTAACGAGCGCCGCGAAGAAGACTCCCAAGCACAAGCAGAAATTGAAGAACGCACACGTAAATTACAGCAGTACCGTGAAATGCTTATTGCAGACGGTATTGATCCAAATGAATTGTTGAATACTATGGCTGCTGCAAAAGCTGCTACTGGTAAATCAAAACGTGCTGCGCGCCCTGCTAAATATCAGTACACAGATGAAAATGGCGATGTGAAAACCTGGACAGGCCAAGGCCGTACTCCAGCTGTGATTAAGAAAGCCATTGAAGAACAAGGTAAATCACTGGATGATTTCCTGCTGTAATTGTAATAGATAATTGACTATTATGATGAAAATACCCTCCTATTATATGGGGGGTATTTTTTTGTTTATCTCTTGGCAGCCATTCAGCAATTGTGCCACCTATTGATGAATAATCGCGCTCAATCGTTAACAGACAATCGCAAAGTACCAGTCAGCCTGAACATATCACTTTCAATAAATAACACTTAGTAACCACTCTGGTTGTAAATCGATAAGAATACTCTGCTAATTTATAACAGTTTAATAATCGATATAACTGTCATGCCCGAACGACACCATAGTTTTGTGATATAAGTAAACTTTGGCAATACATTGCTGTTACTGAATCCCACAATGATGGGGTTGGATACAAAACAGGGCTAATTAAATTGTTGTACCCAACACATAAGTTCATCATTATCACTTATTATGCACGACTAATCGAAGCGCCACGGCCAATGCCATAATAAGTGAATCCTCGGCTATTTAGGCGCTCAGGATCGTACAAATTACGTCCATCGAAAATAACAGGTTGCGTTAACCGGGCTTTGATCATGTCAAAATCAGGCGCTCTAAAATTCTGCCATTCCGTACAAATAATCAATGCATCCGCACCTTGTAATGCTGACTCTTTTGTACCCATTAATCTTAAGTCATCCCTTGCGCCATAAATTCGCTGAGCTTCATCCATTGCCTCTGGGTCATAAGCTTGAATGGTCACCCCCGCTTTCCATAATGTCTCCATTAAGATTCGGCTTGGAGCCTCTCGCATATCATCAGTATTGGGTTTAAATGCTAACCCCCAAAGGGCCAATGTTTTCCCTGCAAGTTGTGAAGAAAAATGATGTTGAATAAATTCGACCAATTTATACTTCTGCTCGTTATTGATTTGTTCGACTGCCTGTAACAGTTTAGGTTGATAGCCACAACTTTCCGCTGTACGAATTAATGCCTGAATATCTTTAGGGAAACAGGACCCCCCGTAACCACAGCCGGAATAAATAAAGTGGTAACCGATGCGGGAGTCAGAACCAATACCTTGCCGTACCTTTTCGATATCTGCACCGAGCCGTTCCGCTATATTAGCGATCTCATTCATAAAGCTGATTTTGGTGGCAAGCATGCCATTTGCTGCATATTTCGTCAGCTCCGCACTGCGAATATCCATAATTAACATACGGTCATGATTTCGATTAAAGGGCTCATATAGCTCACTAATTAAATCAATCACGCCATTATCATTAGTATCAATGCCGATGACGATACGCTCAGGACGTTTACAATCAGCAACAGCTGCCCCTTCTTTTAAAAATTCAGGGTTTGAAACAACGTTGAATGCTATTTCCTGGCCACGTTGCTGTAGAATAGTTTTTATCCTTTGCTGCACTTTATCCGCAGTTCCTACCGGCACAGTAGATTTATCGATAATGACTTTAGGTGCATCCATATATTTTGCAATAGTACTCGCGACCTCAAGGACATATTTCAGGTCAGCAGCACCATCTTCATCAGGGGGCGTTCCAACGGCAATAAACTGAATAGTGCCGTGTGCCACACCTGCTTCTGCATCCGTAGAAAACCGCAATCTACCCTCTTCATAATTTTCTTTCACCAGTGACGCTAGTCCGGGCTCAAAAATAGCGATACGGCCTTTTTGTAGGTCAGCAACTTTATTTGCATCCACATCAATGCAAAGTACATCATGGCCAACCTCGGCCAGTACTGCTGCCTGAACCAGTCCTACATAACCAATACCAAAAACCGTAACTTTCATCCAAACAATCCTCGAGTAGAAATCCGATAAGGGTGTACTGTTAGCCATTATCAAGAACTAATCTTAATTTAACCTGAAGCGACGCAACCTTATTGCTAGCGAATAATAAAGCTAGCCGTAAATTTGCAGAGATAAGTAAGGAGGAAAGTATATCAATCGATATTTTTCACATCTCGGTCATACACATCGATTGAAACAAATTAGCGTTATTTCACAGATTCGTTATAGAACGATTTATGTTGAGGCAGATGTAAGGCAAATAAAAGGAGAGACATATTAATGATCAGAACGATTCATCAGTTGAAAGCATCAAACGTAAGCGACTCCCGCCCCCCCAGACTTGACATTGCCATGCTTCACAGCGCTGGCTAATTTGATTCAAGTGGGTTGTTTTTAATGTTCCCAAGGGCACACCATTACTAAGTTGAATCTGATTTTTACCGGCGTTGACGTTTGCATGTAACCCCGCAGATACCAAGATTAAATTCTGATATTCCACATGATAATAGCCAACCAGCAAAGGAAATTGTCCATCAAGATGAGTGCGTCTCAATAGCTGATTAACCTGTTCGAGTAGGGATGACATCTGCGGCAGACGATGTTGCTGATGTGCCAGATGCTCTTGTAAAATTCCGTTAAATAACACGCGCAATAGCAAAGCCGCTAAAACACCATTATCTCCTGCTCGTGTAACGTCCAGACAGTAAAAAGCTAAATCCTTATCTGACAATGCTGCAATATCAAGAACTAATCCCGGCTTCTCAACCATCGTTAATTGTCGGTAATTGATGCGACAGCGAGCAATAGTTTGTTGGGCCGGAGGTTGCAGTTGTTTTAATAGTTGAGCTGCCTCATAAGGATTCTTACGTAGGGCATCCCAATCTTGTATCAACTCAGTCTCTTCGATAGCATGAGAGGTGAACAATGCAGGGTAAAGGCAAGCCAACACAGCTTCGCGCAAGCGATTTAAATCAACAATCGGCTTTAGCAGCACGTCCTTAACACCCAGACGCAAGACTTTAGCAATATCAGCCATTTTATCTGTCGCCGATATCACCAAAACAGGGATTTTTACACCTTGAATCAGTAAGTGCTCAACAAATTCAATTCCTCCCATCTTTGGCATAGCCAGATCGCACAAAATAAGTTCAGGAGTCTGGATTTTTAGCTGTTCTAAAGCCTCCAGCCCATTGCCAGCCTGGTGGACCGTCGCACCAAGTGACCCTAAGAATCCCGCTATTACTGAGCGAAAAACCGTTTCATCCTCGATGACTAAAATATGTTTACCTGCTAGTGGTTTTTCCATGCCCTGCTTCTCTTACTAACCTTAATGGTAATAGTGGCTCATAATGATAGATTGTGCTTGTCAGAAATTGTCATGCTTTGTTTTCAAATACATACTAAACCCTATCTCGGCCTTATCAGATGGCACAACATGTCGGCATTTTTCTCCGTGGCTAATTGTCCTGCAGTAATGGCTTCATCTGCACGATGGAAATCCAGCATGGATATCTGTGGGCAATAAGGTTGGATCAGCACATCAGGAGGATCACCCGCCATACGGTTACGTTTCAGACGGTTTTCCAGCACTTGTATAGAGGTAGACATTATCTCCATCGCACTCGGAACACGATTTGCTGGGCTGGCTGACATATTTGTTATCCGCGCCGTCAAGCGCTTATGCCAACTTTCAGAAATATTAGCAGGCTTGTCTTCAACCGGTGTTTGTGAGGAGAACATATCTTGTTGGATCAAATGAGCATCATGTTGCAAGTCAACTGCAATCACGACATCAGCCCCCATGGCTCTGGCTAATGAGACAGGAACCGGATTAACGACGGCACCATCAACTAGCCAATACCCACCAAACCAAACTGGTGAAAGTAAACCAGGCATGCTGCACGAAGCTCTAATTGCTTGTTTAATATCCCCTTCAGTTAACCATAACTCACGACCCGTGGTTAAATTGGTCACCACTGATCCGAAAGGGAGTCTACACTCTGCAATATCCTGCACTTCTATGATTCTGTTGACTGCATTGAAGACCCGTTCCCCACGCAGTAATCCGCCGCGGCGCCACGAAAAATCCATCAGTCGAATAACATCCCAGTACTTAAATGAGCGAACCCAGTGCTCCATGACAGCCAAATGGTCACTGGCATAAGCTGCACCGACCAGAGAGCCAACCGAACATCCCGCCACCACATCGATCTTTACGCCCATTTTATTCAGAGCATTAATGACACCGATGTGTGCCCATCCTTTAGCAGCCCCGGCTCCCAGTGCCAATCCAACCTTGATCTGTCTCATTGTATTTCATCCATTTTCAACTGATTCGGCGCTTTATTATAGCCTGAACAAATCGAATAAACGTCGCCTGGTCCACCTAACTAGTCGGTCCGCAAATTAGCGAAAACCAACGTCCCTTATGCTCAGTAGTAAAATGTATATTTCTCAACTTACTTAGCTGGATCACTTATATAACTATAGTGAATATTTATCTTCCTGGTAATTTGATACAAATATTTTACATTTAATGGCTAAGATATAACGTGAAATGCGAAGGATATACTATGAACATTGAAATATGCCAAACCGATCGGTTTATTCCTGAACTTATTGCATTGATTAGTCAATTAGATGCGTACCAAGAGGCACTCTACCCAGATGAAAGTAATCATGCAGAATCCATTGAAAACCTGGCTCAGGCAACCACTTTCATTTATATCGCAAAACGGGAAGAATCTATTGTCGGATGCGCAATGCTTACGCTACCCGAAACAGCATACCCTGAAGTTAAACGTGTTTTTGTCAATCCAGAGTACCGAGGACACGGGATTGCATCATTACTGATGACAGCTATCTTAGAGAAAGCGAATTCATTGAAATTAGCTAACATTTACCTTGAAACAGGGAGTTACCAACCTGAAGCAATAAGGCTGTATAAGCGATTCGGTTTTGAATTGATACCTCAATTTGGACATTATCAATATGATCCATTGAGTATATATATGATGAAATCGCTAACGGCTAATCAATCAGCGAATGGAGAAACTTATAGGTAAGTGGGTAATTTATCAAATCGCTTAATTTACAACTATCTGTCACTCAAAATTTATTATTCCAGCAATAGATTAAATGCAAAATAGCCACACTAATTGGCGGCTATTTAGAGCAAACATTCTGAATTAAGTAAAATAAAAAGATTAAATATCTTCTAATAATAACAAATCCGATAAATAGGTCGAGCGCACTTTGCTTTCGCTTTCTGGCCTGCTTGCAATAGATGCAGCGCCATTACCTACCAACCGAATTTAAATCAGAATATTATGAATAATTTTCTAGTTAATAGTGAAACAATTAACCGTTGATAGTGCCAAATGAGACACTCATTTTTTCGAACATTGCGATAACTTTATTGATCAGTTTCATAGGTTGCTCCTGTAAATATCTTTATTTTTATGTGATACACATCACAGTTATTAAGTTACGCCAGAATGAAACGATGGTCAAGTTTTTTTGTGAGGTGCATCACAAATCTTTTCACCCTCTTGCCTCTCTTGCGAGATTATCAACTTTGAACCTCTACACGTGATTAGGTAAGATAGCGTCTTTACCAATACACCATGTTCCAGCCTTGGTCTGTTGCTAACCACCACGCCAGATATCACGGCCAAATTGATTATTTCGGAGAGATTTTGTCAGAACAATGTCCATGCGGCAGCCAACTTGAATATCAGAAGTGCTGTGAACCTTATATTCTGGGCGAGAAAATTGCAGCGAAACCGGCAATTTTGATGCGCTCACGCTATAGCGCCTATGTAAGAAAGAATGCAGATTATCTGATTAACACTTGGCATCCCGAATGCAATGCTCAGGAATGGCGTGATGGCATAACTCAAAGTTTTACCCAGACAACATGGCACGGGTTAACCGTCATTGCTGAGAGTGCAGGTGCAGACGATAATGAAGCTTTTGTTGAGTTCATGGCGCGTTTTACTGATGAAAATAATCTCCAGATAATCACAATGCATGAACGTTCGCGCTTCCTTCGCATAAATGAACACTGGTACTATATTGACGGAATCCGACCATCCGTAGGTAGAAATGATTCATGTCCTTGCGGTTCGGGGAAAAAATATAAGAAATGCTGCGGACACTAACAGTAAAATCGTTCCATTACTGACCGTAACATCAAACATTTACATAACATCAAGTCATGTTAAGACAGGATTTACCACCTTATGCCACACCAGAATGTACAAAAGAAAGTGTTACGCACTATTTGCCCTGATGCCAAAGGCTTAATCGCAAAAATCACCAATATCTGTTACAAGCATCAACTGAATATTGTGCAAAATAATGAATTTGTAGACCATCTAACAGGTCGCTTTTTCATGCGTACAGAGCTTGAAGGAATTTTTAACGATACGACCCTGCTAGCGGATCTGGATGATGCATTACCAGAAGGAACCAACCGAGAATTACATACTGCTGGACGTCGTCGCATTGTAATTATGGTGACCAAAGAAGCGCACTGCCTCGGTGACTTATTAATGAAAAGTGCTTACGGTGGCCTAGATGTTGAAATTGCGGCCGTCATTGGTAATCACGATGCATTACAAAATTTGGTTGAGCGCTTTGATATTCCCTTCCATCTTATTAGCCATGAAGGTCTGACCCGCGATCAGCATGACCAACTGTTGATTGAACAAATTGAGCAATACCAACCAGACTATGTGGTATTGGCAAAATATATGCGTGTATTAACACCAGCTTTTGTTCAGCGTTTCCCTTATCAGATTATTAATATTCATCACTCATTCTTGCCCGCATTTATCGGGGCGCGTCCTTATCATCAGGCTTATGAACGAGGTGTGAAAATTATTGGTGCTACTGCACATTATGTGAATGATAGTCTGGATGAAGGGCCAATCATTATGCAGGATGTGATCCATGTCGATCACTCTTATACTGCAGAAGATATGATGCGAGCGGGTCGAGATGTTGAGAAAAATGTTCTAAGCCGCGCGCTATATCGTGTTTTAGCGCAGCGCGTTTTTGTTTACGGTAACCGTACTGTTATTCTGTAACCACACAATAAATCGATATTTTTTGCCCATATAAACATCGTCACGGACAAAAAAGCATCGAACGAATTATTTTTTTCATTTCAAGTCTTTACAGGGGCGCTTCATTTGATATGATGCGCCCCGCTTACCAAGACAGTGTTGTTGAGCAGTTAGGCCAGTGGTGGGGTTCCCGAGCGGCCAAAGGGAGCAGACTGTAAATCTGCCGTCATCGACTTCGAAGGTTCGAATCCTTCCCCCACCACCATTTCTGACCTTGAGCCTTAAATGATTTGAAGTAATGAATCTAAATAGAACTCCAGGGGGAAAATAGAGCTTTTATATTGAGTATGTACGGCCAAATATCTTAGTGTTAAAAACCACGAATTCTGTGGTGGGGTTCCCGAGCGGCCAAAGGGAGCAGACTGTAAATCTGCCGTCATCGACTTCGAAGGTTCGAATCCTTCCCCCACCACCATCTCTTAGTTATCCTCTATCTGCCCAATAAATAATTAAATCAAAAATAACAGCTATTCGGGGAAGGTAAGAACCTTCAACCAGGTTCGCACCGAGCGCAGTGAGACAACGACGCAAAGCGGCGGCCCGCAGGGTGAGCGAATAATCCTTCCCCATCACTAATACATTATAATGCTCCCCACTTCACCAATGAATTGGGTAATAGGTAATTATTTAGTTAAGGGAAGGAAATAATACTTAATAATGTCGGACTAACAGTAAATTAATGAGATGACAATTTCAGGTCAGCATACAGATGTAGTCAATAAGCCTATTTAAGACGCTCGAATGTGACCTTGATTTATAAAAATATAATTTACTCTCATCTTGAAAACTCGCTAAATTAATAAAATCTAATTGAGAATCTCCGTTGAAATTATCCATAATAGAGTCTGTAATACATATGTATCGCCCTGAGTAGATAAAATCCAAACAACAAGCCAAGTTATCCACCAACCTGACGCTCACTTTACTATGTTGTTTTTTAACGCATTCTTCTAGGTATTTAACAAACTTGCTTCTATATAACGTTGGATTGCACAGCCAAATATTGTTATGAAGAATGTTAATAACATCCTGACTTTCATTGATAATGTCTTTTCTTCCATAAATACCAAAACCACTATCCGGAACTTCATTCAGTAGTATAAATCTTTCACTGGTGACTTTTTCAGATGACAAAATAAGCGAATTACCATCATAATCTCCAATCTCATCAATGTTTTCATAATAAAATTTTATTATATTAGCCTGGATGTTATTCTTTTCAGCGACATTATATAAATCTGTCAACTTTTCACTTTTCCCCCAGTCGTAATAAATATTGATGACATTGGAAATATGCCCTGTCAGATGCTTTTTAGTTATTTCTTTTTCTTGCTGATATAAATCTTTTAGATCATTATAAAGCACCTCACCATCGCGTGTTAAACTCATACCAAACTTCTCTCGTTTAAATAATTTCTTCCCTATTATGCTCTCAAAATCCTTTATAGACTTAGCCACCGGTGGCGTAGTCCTGTTCATAACTCTTGCAGCTTTACTTAGCGAACCATTTTCGACTACAGCCATAAAGGCTTCCAACTTACGAGATAAAAACATAATTCACCAATCCTTTGCTTTGCGTCAAAATTGAACAGAAAAAAAAGACAAGCATGCCTACATATATAATGCTAACTTTAGATATTCTTTTATATATAATGTAAAACACACCAGTTGGATTTGGAATAATTGAGAGAAAAATTATTATCGCGTAGAAAATAGCGACGTGAAGTTGCATGTTTTGCAATCAATACTTTAGAAATCTTGTGTATTACTGCTCTATTACTACAAATATTTCTAACAGAGATCACTATGTAGATCCATGATATTAAATGACTATTTTTTATTTACCTTGTTACAAAATTAATTAACTCAGTCAAAAATCAATTAAGTAAAAATGTTTTTTATTTATGATGGAAATTAATTTATGCACTTAAGCATATAAGACATTTTCAAGAATATTCATGACGAAAGAATAAAAAAACAGATTGATAGATGCTTGTTACAACTAATAACTTAAAGCGAAAAAATTTTTAATGGGTATTTAAAAAATGGATATCTATTGAAGATATTTAAATTGATCACCAAAAAATCTCCATGACCAATGGGTGTATACAATTTTCATTAAATTCATCATGACTGATATGGCTTAAATTTAATACATAACAAAGTGATATTAATATGATTATTTTAAATTCCTTGTCACTCTTATTCATAAATATTTATTGATTACCTATTTTTATTATCTATTCTCTGCTGGTGCATTACATTTTTATTTTGCATCTGCTAAAATTCCAATTCATTTCTAACGAATAAAACGGTGCTGACCATGAAGTTTGTCTCTTTTAATATCAATGGCCTACGTGCTCGACCTCACCAACTGGCGGCTATCATTGAACAACATCAGCCTGATGTTATCGGACTTCAGGAAACGAAAGTGCATGATGATATGTTTCCGCTTGAAGACGTCAGTCAGCATGGTTATCACGTCTTTTATCATGGGCAAAAAGGTCATTACGGTGTAGCACTGCTGACCAAGCAAGAGCCTTTAGCTGTTCGTCGTGGTTTTCCGAGTGACGAAGAAGATGCTCAACGCCGTATTATCATGGCGGATATAGCAACACCACAAGGGACTTTAACTGTTATTAATGGCTATTTCCCACAAGGAGAAAGTCGCGACCATCCAACAAAGTTTCCTGCTAAAGAGCGCTTTTATGCTGACTTGCAGCAGTATTTGGAACAACAACTTTCTGCTGATGCACAGATTCTTATTATGGGGGATTTAAATATCAGCCCAACGGACCTGGATATTGGTATTGGTGAAGAAAGCCGCAAACGTTGGTTGCGTACCGGTAAGTGTTCATTCTTGCCTGAAGAACGCGCATGGTTGGAACGTTTGCAAAGTTGGGGTCTGGTTGATACTTTCCGTGCAGCTAATCCTGATTGTAACGATCAATTTTCGTGGTTTGATTACCGCTCACGGGGTTTTGATGAAAATAGAGGTCTGCGCATAGATTTATTGCTGGCAAGTCAGCCATTGGCTGCTCGTTGTATTGCCACTGGCATCGACTATAAAATCCGTGGAATGGAAAAACCGTCAGATCACGCACCGGTATGGTCTGAGTTCGCACTCTGATTTTTATATCCTCGCTCCGACCATTATGGAAACGACCATATCATTTATTTGAGTCGTGCAGTTCCAATCGTTCTGGGTATATCGCCGCTATTTAAATATAGGGCGATTTCTCAATGGAATATACCCACCATCGTTATCAGGGAAAAAGAAATGATTGATGTCGTCGCAGCGATAATTGAACGAAATGGCAAAATTCTATTGGCACAGCGAGACTCACAACGTGATCAGGCTGGGTTGTGGGAGTTCCCCGGCGGGAAAGTTGAAGCCGGTGAGAGTCAACCTCAGGCTTTGATACGTGAACTGGCTGAAGAATTGAATATTACGGCCACAGTCGCAGAGTATATTGCAACCAACCAGTGGGATTCGCCAAAAAACACCATCCGGCTGCACGCCTGGCATATAGAAAGCTTTAGTGGCGAGCCTGTTTTACATTGTCACTCAGCGCTGCTTTGGTTAGCACCAGAGGATGCTTACCGCTACCCTCTGGCACCCGCCGATATTCCACTGCTAGATGCTTTTATTGCCCAAAAGCGCTAAGCCACTATTTGGTTAATCGTTTCCAAATTAGTGGGTTAGTTCCAATAACACTGGAATCACGCACACATTGCAGCACTTCACCCTCGACCCGCAATACCGCCCCTTCCGAGTAGTTCTGGTTTTGATAAACACAACAACGGGTGCATGGATTATTGTTAGTATTACGATTTGCGGCGTTATTCCATATCTCTGGCGGCAAAGGAACGACAACATCGACATTATTTCGGTTCGCCATAGCCGCACCGGAAATCAGCGTGGTAACACCAATAACCCCCAACAGTAACCGTGTTCTCATGACTTATTCTCCTTGGCTTTAGACGGTGTTTTCTTGCGCTTCTTTGTCGCACCAGAGGGGGCTGCTGGCAACCCACGGAAAACCTGAGGTGAACGATTCTGTTTTGCCTGACTAATGAGATCCTGCAAAGTTGCCACCAGCGGTTGCATAAAATCCTGATACCGACAATTTTTTTCACTAATTTGGGTCAGTGTCGATTCCCAATGTGCTGTCATATCAGGTCGCGCCGCGATATCGGGCAATGCATGAATCAATGCTCTTCCCGCCGGGCTGGCATGAATATAGCGGCCTTTTTTAAACAAAAAAGTTCGTTTGAAGAGCAGTTCAATAATACCTGCGCGCGTTGCCTCGGTACCCAGCCCATCAGTGGCGCGCAGCACTTTCTTCAGCTCTTTATCTTGCACAAAGCGCGCGATCCCTGTCATGGCCGATAACAAACTGGCATCTGTGAATGGCCGTGGGGGTTGAGTTTGACGCTCAACAACCTCACCCCGCTCACACAATAATTCAGCCCCTTTCTCCACCACGGGCAGCGGCGCGCCTTCGTTTTCTTCATCACGTTCTTTACTGCCCAGCAACGTCCGCCAACCGGCTTCAGCCAGAAAACGAGCTTTAGCAATAAACTTTCCACCGGCAATATCCAATTCAATGACGCATTTACGAAACTGAGCATCAGGGCAGAACTGCATCAGATATTGTTGCGCCACTAGTCGGTAAACCTTGCTCTCATCAGTGGTTAGATTCACCTTACTGGCGCGCGCAGTGGGAATGATGGCATGGTGCGCATCCACTTTTTTGTCATCCCAACAACGGTTACGCCGGTCACTGTCCATTACCTCCAGCGGCAAAAGATCGGCCTGGTGGATACTGATGGCATTGAGCACGGAATGACGTCCGGCAAAATGCTCTTCAGGTAGGTATCGGCAATCTGAGCGAGGATACGTAATCAATTTGTGCGTTTCATATAAACGCTGGCAAATATCTAACACTTGCTGGGCACTCAGACCAAATCGTTTGGCAGCTTCAATCTGCAACGTCGAGAGAGAAAATGGTAAGGGTGCAGTTTCTGATTCCCGTTTATCATTATAGGACGTGACAATGGCTGGCTGCCCAGTGATCCGGTTAACCACGTGTTCTGCCAGCGGACGATGCAATAAACGCCCTTCTTCATCCTGATAAGATTCACAAGAATCACTGGGTTGCCAAAGTGCAATAAAACGCTCATCAGCGGGGGTGACAATGTGCGCTTTAACTTCAAAAAAATCTTTGGCAACAAAATCTTCAATCTCTTCATCGCGACGTACTACCAGCCCCAATACCGGCGTCTGTACTCGCCCGACCGACAAAACACCGTCATAGCCAGCATTACGGCCAAGAATGGTATAGGCCCGTGTCATATTGATGCCATAGAGCCAATCGGCTCTGGCCCTTGCCAGGGCGGAAACACACAGCGGGATAAACTCACGGTTATAGCGTAAACGCTCTACTGCGCGCTCGACTGCCTGTGGGTTTAAGTCATTAATCAAACAACGGCGCACATTTTGCCGTTTCTCTGTCGCTAAATCGAGGTAGTCCAGCACCTCGTCAACTAAGAGTTGCCCTTCACGGTCAGGGTCACCCGCATGTACGACTTCATCAGCCTGTTGTAATAACTGTTTGATAACATTCAGTTGCTTACTCACCGAGGGCCGTGGTTGTAATCGCCACTTTTCAGGAATAATCGGCAAATCAGCTAATGACCAACGTGCGTAACGGCTATCGTAGGCATCAGGTTGGGCTTGTTCCAACAAGTGCCCCACGCACCAGGTCACCATTTGGTCACTACCACAGGCAATGAATCCATCCCCGCGGCGATGCGGCTTCGGCAATATATCGGCAATAGCCCGTGCCAAACTGGGTTTTTCGGCAATAAATAGTCGCATCATTCACCGCATAACTGCATCAAAGAAAGGGTCATTCTGTTATCTCAATCAGCGCCCGGCCATTATCCACCCCATTTAGCTCGCCAATAGCACTGAGCGTCATACCATGTTGAGCGGCAACTTCTTGTACTTGTGCTTCAGCCTCAGGCAGTACCGCCAGCAGCAAACCGCCGGATGTCTGCGGGTCACAGAGTAGATTTTTTTGTAACTCAGACATCTTGCCAATCAGATGACCATAGCTATCAAAGTTTCGCCCGGTGCCTCCCGGTACACAGCCAGCCGCAATATACTCTTCCACCGCCGGCAAACGTGGGATAGCTGAAAAATGGAGTGTCGCCTGCACCCCCGACCCCTGACAAATTTCACTTAAATGCCCTAACAGACCGAAACCGGTCACATCTGTCATGGCGGTCACACCCGGAATATGCGCAAAGTCAGCACCTGATTTATTCAACTGGCACATGGTTTGTGTAGCGACACCCTGATGTTCCGGGCGTAATTTACTTTTCTTTTCTGCCGTGGTCAGGATGCCTATCCCCAGCGGTTTGGTCAGAAACAACTTGCAACCGGCTTGGGCTGCACTGTTCTTCTTCACTTGATCAGTGCTGACAATACCGGTCACCGCTAAACCAAAAATCGGTTCCGGCGCATCGATAGAGTGCCCTCCAGCCAGTGAAATACCGGCTTGCTGGCAAACATAGCGCCCACCTTCGATGACCTGCTGGGCAACTTCTGGTGCCAACTTGTCAATGGGCCACCCCAAAATGGCAATCGCCATAATAGGCTTACCCCCCATGGCATAAATATCACTAATGGCGTTTGTGGCAGCGATGCGCCCAAAATCGAAAGGATCATCAACAATCGGCATAAAGAAGTCAGTAGTACTGATAATGCCAACGCCACTGCCAATATCATAGACAGCAGCATCATCACGGGTTTCGTTGCCCACCAGCAGACGGGGATCTAAGAATTTTTGTTGCTCAGAATGCAAAATTTTATCCAAAACTTTGGGCGAAATTTTGCAACCGCAGCCCGCTCCGTGGCTGTATTGAGTAAGACGTATCGCTGGCGATGTCATAACACTCTCCCGTCTGAAGGTTCAATAAAAAGCAGTTTAATCAATCTGTAAGCTATTTAGTCAGGAATGATGCATATAGGGCAAGTATCCAATGTGGCCTATGGTAGCGCCTATAGCATAGCTTGGTAAGTAGATAGCGGTTATCAGGCAGATAGGTTGGTCACAAAGCGCGCTAAAACGCAGCTTATTGCTGGAAAAACCGGCAAGCTGCGTCTTAACATGAGAAACAAAGTATAAGTGTTAGAAATGGCGAACAAAAGTCGAGTAATCCGCTGGCGTCACTTTGGTCGCTGACTTCAGTTGTGGTGTTCCAAGATAGAGGAAACCGACAATTTCATCTTGTTCGCGGCAAGCAAAACCCTGACGAACAACCGGGTGCTGAGTCCAAGAGCCGGTGCGCCAAATGCCATTAAATCCTTGTGCCAAGGCTGCCATTTGCATCGCTTGTACTGCACAACCCGCAGAAACGATCTGTTCCCAATTCGGTACTTTAGGATTTTCTGTTACATGAGCAATCACCGTAATAATCAAAGGTGCGCGGAATGGTGCCAACTTGGCTTTTTCCAATACTGCAGCATCTGATCCATCGTGTTTAACGGCATCTTGTAATAACTGGCTAAAGCGCTCTAAACCCTCATTTTGGATTAAAACAAAGCGCCATGGTTGTAATGTGCCATGATCAGGTGCACGCATACCAGCATGGATAATATGATCCAATGCGTCTCCCGTAGGGGCTGGAGTGGTAAGGCGGGACGCCGAACGACGATTGAGTAACAATTCCAATGCATCCATCATTTTCTCCTGATAACGATTTTCATTTTCAGCACGGTAGCATAAGTTGTCGTTTTGTTACCAGTGTTGACCTATTAGCTAGGTTTTTCGGTGATTTAAAGCTGACTTTTGTTCGTCAGGTCATTAGGATAACGATACTTGCCCGGTTTTGTTGGAGATAACATGCGCACTTTGTGGCGAATTATTGCTGGTTTTTTCAAGTGGACCTGGCGTCTGCTGAATTTTGTCAGAGAGTTTATTCTTAATCTTTTTCTAATACTGCTGATTTTGGTCGGCGTCGGTATTTACCTTCAGTTCCAAAGCAAACCGGCAGAACCGGTTAAGGGCGCACTGTTAGTTAATTTAAGTGGTGTAGTGGTTGACCAGCCAGCGGTCAATAATAAGCTACGCCAATTGGGGCGCGAGTTATTAGGGTCATCCAGTAATCGTCTACAGGAAAACTCTCTGTTTGATATTGTAGAAACTATTCGTTTGGCAAAAACCGATAACAATATTACTGGTTTGGTATTATCGCTGAGCGATTTTACCGGTGCTGACCAGCCCTCTCTACAATATATCGGTAAAGCACTGCGGGAATTCCGTGACACTGGCAAGCCGATTTATGCTATTGGCGACAGTTATAATCAGACGCAATATTATTTAGCCAGCTTTGCTAACAAAATCTATCTATCGCCACAAGGGGCAGTCGACCTGCATGGCTTTGCCAGCAATAATCTGTATTACAAATCGTTGTTGGAAAAACTCAAAGTCACTACTAATATTTTCCGCGTGGGTACCTATAAATCTGCGGTTGAACCAATGATTCGTGATGATATGTCCCCGGCAGCCCGTGAAGCGGATAGCCGCTGGATTGGTGGGTTATGGCAAAATTATTTGACTGCTGTTTCCGCTAATCGACAATTAACGCCAGAGCAATTGTTCCCAGGTGCAGCCGGTGTTATCAGCGGATTACAAGCTGCAGACGGCTCCCCTGCGCAATATGCTCTTACTAGCAAACTGGTCGATCAATTAGCCTCTCGTCCAGAAATGGAAACAGAACTGGTTAAAACCTTTGGTTGGGACAAAAAGAATAATGACTTTAATTACGTCAGTATTTATGACTACCAACCAACGCCAGCCCCGCAACAAGGTGAGCAGATAGCCGTTCTCTTTGCTAACGGCGCAATCATGGATGGCCCGCAAACCCCAGGGAATGTCGGCGGCGATGCACTGGCGGCGCAAATTCGTCAAGCGCGTTTAGATCCGAAAATCAAAGCGGTCATCTTGCGGGTAAACAGCCCTGGGGGCAGTGTCAGCGCCTCTGAGTTAATTCGTTCTGAGTTAGCGGCATTGCGCGCAGCCAATAAGCCATTGGTAGTGTCAATGGGTGGCATGGCGGCCTCGGGTGGCTATTGGATCTCGACTCCAGCCAACTATATTATCGCCAACCCAAGTACATTGACCGGCTCAATTGGTATCTTCGGTGTGATTAATACATTCCAAAACTCGCTGGAGAGTATTGGGGTTCATACTGATGGTGTTGCCACCTCGCCTCTGGCGAATGTGTCGATGACCAAAGATTTGCCGCCTGAATTCTCCCAGATGATGCAAATCAATATCGAAAACGGCTATAAGACCTTTATCGATCTGGTGGCCACCTCACGCCACAAAACACCTGAACAAGTCGATCAAATTGCGCAAGGCCACGTATGGATTGGTATGGATGCCAAAAATAATGGTTTGGTAGATCAGTTAGGTGACTTCGATGATGCCGTTAATAAAGTGGCTGAACTGGCAAAACTGAAAACCTGGCAGCTGAATTGGTTTGTTGATGAGCCAAGCCTCAGCGATTTGATTTTTGGCCAAATGAGCGCGTCAGTACAGGCGATTTTGCCTGCCGCAATTCAGGCCTGGTTACCTGCGCCAATCTCTGCCATGGCACAGGCCGTCAAAGATCAACCTAGTTTGCTCAATACCCTCAATGACCCGCAGAATCGCTATGCGTTATGTCTTACTTGTGGTGATGTGCGCTAGTTAATGCATTAAATTGTAGATAAATACTCCGCCCGGCACCTGCCGGGCTTTTTTTCCTCGCCAGTCGCCCTATAATTCACCCATCTTATTCAGCTCGACTTATCAGGCATATTGCTTATGCAGAAGAAATCTATTTACGTCGCCTATACCGGCGGCACGATTGGTATGCAGCGTTCCGATCACGGATACATCCCTGTATCAGGCCACCTGCAACGCCAACTGGCGCTGATGCCTGAGTTTCATCGACCAGAAATGCCTGATTTTACTATTCATGAATATGCCCCATTAATTGATTCCTCAGATATGACTCCTGAGGACTGGCAGCATATCGCCAATGATATTCAGCAGAATTACGATTTATACGACGGTTTTGTTATTTTGCATGGTACCGACACCATGGCATTTACCGCATCAGCCCTCTCTTTTATGCTGGAAAACTTGGCTAAGCCGGTAATAGTTACTGGCTCACAAATCCCTCTGGCCGAGCTGCGTTCTGACGGGCAAACCAACTTGCTGAATGCCCTGTATCTGGCGGCTAATCATCCAGTCAATGAAGTCAGTTTGTTCTTTAACAACAAACTGTTCCGTGGCAACCGCACAACAAAAGCGCATGCTGATGGCTTTGATGCTTTTGCTTCGCCCAACCTCTCGGTGTTGCTTGAAGCGGGTATCCACATTCGTCGTATGGCCTCAGTGGTGTCACCAATCAACAATGGTTCATTGATTGTCCATAGCATCACACCGCAGCCGATTGGCGTGGTGACTATTTATCCTGGAATTTCCGGTGCGGTGGTGCGTAACTTCCTCCTTCAACCGGTGAAAGCCCTTATTCTGCGGTCCTATGGCGTGGGCAACGCACCACAGAAAGCCGAGTTATTGGACGAATTAAAAAATGCCAGCGAGCGCGGTATTGTGGTGGTCAATCTGACTCAATGTATTTCTGGCAGAGTGAATATGGGCGGATATGCAACTGGCAATGCTCTAGCGCATGCGGGGGTTATCAGTGGCTTTGATATGACAGTTGAAGCCGCCCTGACAAAACTGCATTTTCTGTTGAGTCAATCGCTATCCCCTGAAGATATCCGCCGATTAATGCAACAGAACCTGCGCGGTGAATTAACTGACACTAACTGATCTGGCGGAGTTTTTATGAATGCGGCACTGCTCTTAATTGATTTGCAAAATGACTTCTGCCCAGGTGGGGCTTTGGCAGTTGAGGAAGGTGACCGGGCGATTGTGGTTGCCAATGAGGCCATTGCTGCTTGTTTGGCACAACAAATACCGATCATTGCCAGCCAAGATTGGCACCCCGCCGAACATCGGAGTTTTGCCATCAACTCCAATGCGGAGCCAGGAAGCGTCGGTAAGTTAGAGGGCTTAACGCAAGTCTGGTGGCCGGTGCATTGTGTGCAGGATAAACCTGGTGCTGCACTGCACCCGCAGTTGAACCAAGCGGCTATTACCGCAATTTTCCGTAAAGGCCAAGACCCGAATATCGACAGCTACAGTGCCTTTTTCGACAATGGTCGGCGAGCCAAAACCCCCTTGGATGAGTGGTTGCAGCAGCACGGAATAAACCGTTTGTTCATTATGGGATTGGCGACAGATTACTGCGTGAAATACACCGTTTTGGATGCATTAGCCTTAGGCTACCAAACCACCGTCATCAGTGATGGTTGTCGTGGCGTCAACCTGCAACCACAAGACAGCCAGCAAGCCTTTGATGTTATGCGTGACGCAGGGGCAAACATACAGACCTTGGCGCACTTCCTTGCTGACTGAAGCGAACAACAGCTCATTAAGATTAATACTCAACGGAGCCGTTATCAGCACCGTTGAGTCTTTCACTCCGGCTTCAGCTTCACCAAGGTTGGTTGGTTGAATTGCTGTTTCAGCTCTTGCTTCGATTTCATCACGATCTGACCATCAGTGCCAATACTCATATGCTGAGCATTGGTGTTATGACGGGCTTGCCATAGCATCACCATTTGCAGGCTATTCTCTTTCTGCTCTGGCGTGAGTGCCACGCCGTCTGGCCATTTCCCTAACTCAACGGCTTGCACCAAACGTTGATAGATTTCCGGCGTCATCACTGAAATCAGGTCTTCAAGCTCCATCAAAGCATCCTCAGGTAAACGAATAATAAGCTGAATCGATTTTTCTTAAATCAAATAGGGACGTCAGGCCGCACTACCCGGCGGTCTGTTCACCATTTTGGTCATCAACAAAATTCAGTGATGCCGAATTCACGCAGTAGCGCTCTCCGGTAGGCTGCGGGCCATCAGGAAACACATGTCCCAAATGGGCATCACAATTACCACAGCGAATCTCGACACGATGCATATTATGAGAATAATCATCAATATAGCGAATTGAGTTAGCATCAAGAGGTTGATAGAAACTCGGCCAACCACAGCCTGAATCAAACTTGGATTCGGAGATAAAAAGCGGTTGATGGCAGCACAAACATTGGTATACACCATCACGTTTATTATGCAGTAATTTGCCGCTAAACGGCGCTTCTGTCCCCCGTTGTTGGGTGACATGACGCTGAATATCGGACAGTTTCTCAATATTTTCTGTAGGGTTCAGTTCTTTAGCCATTTGTGCGGTTCTCTGGCAGGAAATAAAGTCAACGAAAACAACGTCTAATAATAACAAAAAATTAACAACAAAGCAGTTAAAATTGTCCTAAACTGTATGCCATCGAAGCGGCAACAGTATAAATGTGATAAAAATCGCAAATATTACTGATTCTCACTTTAAACTGAATAATTCGCCCCAATATAAAAATGAGGCTAATCGTATCAAGGAAACGCGCGATTAATGCTCGATCTACCTCCCCTGGTTTGATTTGTAGCAATAATTGACACGATTCCGCTTGACGCTCGGTAAGGTTTTTGTAATTTTACAACCAACCTTTTATTCACTAACAAATAGCTGGTGGAATATATGACTATCAAAGTAGGTATCAACGGTTTTGGCCGTATCGGTCGCATTGTTTTCCGTGCTGCTCAGGAACGTTCTGACATCGAAATCGTTGCAATCAACGATCTGTTGGACGCTGACTACATGGCGTACATGCTGAAATACGACTCTACCCATGGTCGTTTCGACGGTACAGTAGAAGTAAAAGACGGCCATCTGGTTGTTAACGGTAAAACCATCCGTGTTACCGCAGAGAGAGATCCGGCTAACCTGAAGTGGAACGAAGTTAACGTGGACGTCGTTGCTGAAGCCACTGGTCTGTTCCTGACCGACGAAACTGCACGTAAGCACATCGCTGCTGGCGCGAAGAAAGTGGTTCTGACTGGTCCTTCTAAAGACGACACCCCGATGTTCGTTATGGGCGTTAACCACAAGTCTTATGCTGGCCAAGAAATCGTTTCTAACGCTTCTTGCACCACTAACTGCCTGGCTCCACTGGCTAAAGTTATCAACGACAAGTTCGGTATCGTTGAAGCGCTGATGACCACTGTGCATGCAACTACCGCAACTCAAAAAACTGTTGATGGCCCGTCTCACAAAGACTGGCGCGGCGGCCGCGGCGCATCCCAGAACATCATCCCTTCTTCTACCGGTGCTGCTAAAGCAGTAGGTAAAGTTATCCCAGAACTGAACGGCAAACTGACTGGTATGGCGTTCCGCGTTCCTACCCCTAACGTTTCTGTTGTTGACCTGACTGCACGTCTGGAAAAACCAGCTTCTTACAAAGAAATCTGTGCTGCCATCAAAGCAGCTTCAGAAGGCGAGCTGAAAGGCGTTCTGGGCTACACCGAAGATGACGTTGTTTCTACCGACTTCAACGGCGAAAAACTGACTTCAGTATTTGATGCTAAAGCAGGTATCGCGCTGAATGACAACTTTGTGAAACTGGTTTCTTGGTACGATAACGAAACTGGCTACTCAAACAAAGTTCTGGATCTGATCTCTCACATCTCCAAATAATGGATTGATGTAGATTTCTGCCAAAAGCCACCTTCGGGTGGCTTTTTTATTGTCTAAAAACAGCGAGATAAGTGTGACAGTTAATTAGACAATAAATTGCGCAATATCAATGATTCACTACTACTCTGCCCTAGGTTTGCTGCAAGATCTGACGGCTGTGATATTATCGAAAATCTGAAGTTCAATGGATCTCAAGCTCCTATTCCCATAAGGCCAAACGAATGAACGAGAAAATATTCACCCTACCTGTTGTTGAACAAATTTCGCCTTACATCAGCCAACGCCAGTTAGATGAACTGCCCGTCGTGGTTGTTTCCCATCCGAAAGTGCGCGCAGCAGTGAGCTTGCAAGGTGCTCATTTACTGGCATTCCAGCCAAGTGGTGAGCAACCGGTCATCTGGTTGAGTAATAACACCCCATTTAAAGATGGCGTCGCTATTCGTGGCGGTGTGCCTATCTGCTGGCCTTGGTTTGGTCCATCCGCACAGCCTTCTCATGGGTTTGCTCGTTTATTGCCATGGACTCTCAGCGCACACGATGAGAATGAGAATGGGGTTATCCTGACCTTCACTCTGGAAGACAGCGATGCATCACGTAAATTCTGGCCACATGCATTCACTTTGATTGCTCGCTTCAAGCTGGGTGATGAATGTGAAATGGAATTAGAATCACATGGTGATTACGAAGCCGTGGCAGCGTTACATACCTACTTCCAGATTGGTGATATAAACCAAGTTAAAATCAGCGGTCTGGGTGAAAAATACCTGGATAAAGTGCTAAAAGTTGCTGATGCCACCCAGCAAGGTGACTTAGTCTTTAATGGTCAAACTGACCGAATCTATACACAGCCAGAAGCTTATAGCCTGATAAAAGATGCCGCACTGAAACGCACCATTGAAGTGCATCATCATCACCAAAGTGATGTTGTTGCCTGGAACCCTGGTGCTGAACTGTCCAGCAGCATGGTCGATATGCCAAATGATGGTTATAAAACGATGGTTTGCGTGGAAACTGCGCGGGTGAATAAGCCGTTAGTCGCGACACCAGATGCCCCTGCGCGTCTGGCCATGACTATTCGTAGCCGTAAAAATTCCTGATAACGATATAAACTGTCAGATATAAAAATGGGGCTTTGTGCCCCATTTTTTATTATTCGCTTTTTATTGCATCGATGTTTTGTGCAGTAAATTAACGGAAAGTATAAGTCACACCAGTCCACAATAAGCCGCTATACGATGCATCGACCATTGGGCTGTTTTTTACTTCGCTAGCCAAACGAATATAACGGCCAGTAAAGAAAGCATTCCAGTTTGGATTAATGTTGTAGTTGACCGATAACTCCAGATACGGAGCCCAGCTATCACTAGGGCTGTATTGTGCTAAACCACTACGCGCTGATTCACTACGGCTGACACCATAGTAGTAATCATTCTGATCGTCACTACTCCAGCTAACACCCACACCTGGTGTCAAGGTCCAGCTATCGACGTTAAAGCGATAGAGGTAGGCCAGATCGCCGATAAACCCACCGCTGTTATCCAGTACATCGCCAGAGAACATCGTGCGCAGAGTCCCCCAATCTTCGATATGGGAATATGAAACCCCAGCCATCATGGTACTGCGGCGTTTATCCAACTGCTTCATCTGCTGATCATCACTGTCGCCTGGCTTAAAGTGCAGCGGCAAAAAATAAGCATCAATAGATAAACGATTAGTATCATCTTTCCACAGGTAATAACCGGCCGCCAAGGTTCGGAAGTAGAAATTATCACTTTCATAAGAAACGATAGGCACAGGATAGACACGGTCATTCTTACCGCGGTAAGGGTCTGGACTGACTAAGGCGGATGCCCCCAGAGACCATGTTCCAGCCATCGCGCTTGGCATACAAACCGCAGTAGCAACAGCCAATGCTGCCAAGGTTTTTACTTGTTTCGCTTTTATGTAATGTTTTTTCACGGATTAAATCCCATTGGTAACAAAATCATGAGTTAACGTAGTGTAAATCAATTGTTTGCCCGTGGCGAAATCTTTACACATGCCAGCCTGACATCAATAGTTTCTGTACAACTTATCACCGATACACCGCACACTGACAAGCTAAAAATTTACGTAGATTTGATTACAATAAAATAACAATATATTCAAGTAGATAATCTCGATTAATCATATATAAAACACTGTAAATGAAATAAAAAATAGATTTAATTACCAAATGGTGGTTATTTATTGTACTAGAGGTGGCAAATCTGTGATTAAGGTGAACTTGACCTTTAGAGGAGACGCGACCATAACAATAAGGTAGTAGTTTCAAAATTTTAACCCAATAAAGCGCTACTATTATTTTATGTTCCCAACCATTCAAACAGGACGGGCATCGCTATGAACATATTTGATCACTATCGCCAGCGCTACGAAGCTGCCAAGGACGAAGAGTTCACACTGCAGGAGTTCCTCACTATCTGCCAGCAAGATCGCAGTGCCTATGCCAATGCGGCTGAGCGTCTGCTGATGGCTATTGGTGAACCAGTCATGGTCGATACCGCGCTTGAGTCCCGCATGTCTCGGCTGTTCTCGAACCGAGTTATCGCCCGTTACCCTGCATTTGAAGAATTCTATGGCATGGAAGAAGCCATAGAGCAGATCGTTTCCTATCTCAAACATGCTGCACAAGGACTGGAAGAGAAGAAACAGATTCTGTATTTATTGGGTCCAGTAGGTGGGGGTAAATCATCACTGGCCGAACGTTTGAAAGCACTGATGCAGCGCGTGCCAATCTATATTCTCAGTGCCAATGGAGAGCGCAGCCCGGTCAATGACCATCCATTGTGTTTATTCAACCCGCAGGAAGATGCGGCCATTTTGGCCAAAGAATACAATATTCCGAGCCGTTATCTCGGCACGATTATGTCGCCGTGGGCGGCTAAACGCCTGCATGAGTTTGGTGGTGATATTACCAAATTCAAAGTTATCAAAGTCTGGCCGTCTATCCTTGAGCAAGTGGCGATAGCGAAGACTGAGCCAGGTGATGAAAACAACCAGGATATCTCAGCACTGGTCGGTAAAGTTGATATCCGTAAACTGGAGAATCACGCCCAGAACGATCCTGATGCCTATGGTTATTCAGGGGCATTGTGCCGTGCAAACCAAGGGATAATGGAATTCGTCGAGATGTTCAAAGCACCCATTAAGGTGCTGCACCCGCTGCTGACAGCGACCCAGGAAGGGAACTATAACGGTACCGAGGGAATATCTGCCCTTCCATTTAGCGGCATTATTCTCGCGCACTCTAACGAATCAGAGTGGGTCACATTCCGTAACAACAAGAATAATGAGGCATTCCTTGACCGTGTCTATATCGTCAAAGTGCCTTATTGCCTGCGGGTTTCAGAAGAGATCAAAATCTACGACAAACTGTTGAATCACAGTGAGTTAACCCATGCACCTTGCGCCCCTGGCACCTTGGAAACACTGGCTCGCTTCTCGATTCTTTCTCGCATGAAAGAACCGGAAAACTCCAGTATTTACTCCAAAATGCGGGTATATGACGGTGAAAGCCTGAAAGATACCGATCCGAAAGCCAAGTCTTATCAGGAGTATCGGGACTACGCCGGGGTTGATGAAGGCATGAACGGTCTTTCTACCCGTTTTGCCTTCAAAATCCTGTCACGGGTGTTTAACTTTGACCACGCTGAGGTCGCCGCTAACCCGGTACATCTCTTCTATGTATTGGAGCAGCAGATTGAGCGTGAACAGTTCCAGCAAGATGTCGCGGAAAAATACCTCGAACATCTCAAAGGCTATCTGATCCCGAAATATGCTGAGTTTATCGGCAAAGAGATCCAGACAGCTTATCTGGAATCCTACTCTGAGTATGGACAGAATATTTTCGACCGCTATGTTATCTACGCCGATTTCTGGATTCAGGATCAAGAGTATCGTGACCCAGATACCGGGCAACTGTTTGACCGCGAATCACTGAATGCTGAACTGGAGAAAATTGAAAAACCTGCGGGTATCAGCAACCCGAAAGACTTCCGTAATGAAATCGTCAACTTTGTGTTGCGTGCCAGAGCCAATAACAATGGCCGTAATCCAAACTGGACCAGTTATGAGAAGCTGCGCACGGTTATCGAGAAGAAAATGTTCTCCAACACTGAAGAGTTATTGCCGGTCATCTCCTTTAACGCCAAGACCTCAACGGATGAGCAGAAAAAACATGATGACTTTGTCGATCGAATGATGGAGAAAGGTTATACCCGTAAGCAAGTTCGTTTACTGTGTGAATGGTATCTGCGGGTAAGAAAATCATCATAATCTGATGAACCCCGGGAGTTTAGTTGACTAAGTGACCGGGGTGAATAAAGGCAGCCAACACCGCAACAACGTGAAAGATACAGGGTCCACCCTAATAACTTTCGCGTTGTAGCAAGGCGGCAACTGAGCGAAACCCTGGGAACTGAGTCCGCTAAGTGACTAGGGTGAGTGAAGGCGGCCAACACAGCAACGACGGGAAAGATGCAGGGGCTGGGGGAGCTATGGGCTACTTTATTGACCGACGACTCAACGGCAAAAATAAAAGCATGGTCAATCGCCAGCGCTTTTTGCGCCGCTATAAGTCGCAAATTAAACAATCTATTTCCGATGCTATCAATAAAAGGTCGGTCACTGATATTGAAAGTGGCGAATCAGTCTCTATACCTATCGATGATATAAATGAACCGATGTTCCATCAGGGCCGCGGTGGATTACGCCATCGAGTACACCCCGGCAATGATCACTTTGTGACCAATGACCGAGTGGAGCGCCCTCAAGGTGGCGGCGGTGGTAGCGGCAGTGGTCAGGGTAATGCCGGTCAGGATGGTGAAGGCGAGGACGAGTTTGTCTTTCAGATTTCCAAAGACGAATACCTTGATTTACTATTTGAAGACCTTGCACTGCCCAATCTGAAGAAAAATCAGTACAAACAACTGACTGAGTTTAAAACTCATCGTGCGGGTTATACCTCCAATGGCGTGCCGGCCAATATCAGTGTGGTACGTTCACTGCAAAACTCACTGGCGCGTCGCACGGCCATGACAGCCAGTAAACGTCGCGAACTGCGTGAGTTGGAAGCGACCCTCACCGTGCTGGAAAACTCTGAGCCAGCACAATTGCTGGAAGAAGAACGTCTGCGTAAAGCTATTGCCGAATTAAAACAGAAAATCGCCCGGGTACCTTTTATTGATACCTTCGATTTACGTTATAAAAATTATGAACGTCGCCCTGAGCCTTCAAGTCAGGCGGTGATGTTCTGCCTGATGGATGTGTCCGGTTCAATGGATCAGGCGACCAAAGATATGGCAAAACGGTTTTATATCCTGCTGTATCTTTTCCTGAGTCGCACCTATAAAAACGTCGATGTGGTGTATATCCGCCACCATACACAAGCGAAAGAAGTGGATGAACAGGAGTTTTTCTACTCGCAAGAAACCGGCGGAACCATTGTCTCCAGTGCCCTTAAACTGATGGATGAAGTGGTTCAGGAGCGCTATGACCCGGCCCAATGGAATATCTACGCCGCCCAAGCCTCTGATGGTGATAACTGGGCTGATGACTCGCCGCTGTGTCATGAATTACTGGCGAAAAAGATTTTGCCGGTGGTGCGTTACTACAGTTATATCGAAATAACGCGCCGTGCCCATCAAACGTTATGGCGGGAATATGAAGACTTGCAGGCAAGATATGAGAATTTTGCCATGCAACACATTCGTGAACCCGAAGATATCTACCCAGTATTCCGTGAGCTGTTCCATCGGCAAACCGTGGAGAATTGAGTTCGACGCTAACGACCCAGCCGGTTAACTTTTTCTGTGACAGAAATAGCTTTCCGGCTTTTTTATGTTCATGCGTTAGAATAACCCCTCCTTTGTTATCTTCAGAGTGACCCAATGAAATGGCATGATGGATTACGCCAGCCCGGTGTGCTTGCTGCGTTAACCGCCGCAATACTGTTTGGCACCGGTACTCCGCTGGCAAAACAGTTGCTTAATACTGTTAGCCCATGGCTACTGGCGGGCTTGCTTTATTTAGGCTCTGGTGTGGGCCTGGCACTCTATCGGTTAATCACTCGTCCGCCAGCCGTCCGCCTGCCACGCAATGAACTACTGTGGTTGATTGGCGCGATTACCTCGGGTGGGATTATTGCTCCGGTGTTATTGATGGTCGGCTTGACCGGAATGCCCGCCTCAGGCGCTTCACTGCTCCTCAATGCTGAAGGGGTATTTACTGCCCTGCTGGCTTGGTTTGCTTTCAAAGAGAATTTTGACCGTCGCATTGCCTTAGGCATGATAGTTATCGTCGCCGGTGCGGCGATTTTAACTTGGCCGGGTGAAGCACGTTTTGCCGGTTTATGGCCGACGTTGGCCATTCTTGGTGCCTGCTTCGCATGGGGGATTGATAACAATCTGACTCGCAAAGTCTCTCTGACGGATGCCACCTGGATTGCATCCGTCAAAGGGCTGATTGCGGGAATGGTCAACCTCAGTCTGGCTTTTGCTCTCGGTGCTACCTTGCCGCCACTAACGAATTTGGCCGGGGCTTTACTGGTCGGATTTTTTGCTTATGGTGTCAGTCTGGCGCTATTTGTGATTGGTTTACGTCACCTTGGCACTGCGCGCACTGGGGCTTATTTCTCTATCGCACCCTTTTTAGGGGCGATATTGGCTGTTGCAATGGGCGATGCTGTCACACTGCCATTAATCGTCGCTGGCCTGCTGATGGCAATAGGGATTTGGTTGCATCTGACTGAGCAACATGAACACCTACATCATCATGATGATTTGATACATGAACACGAGCATCTGCATGATGAACATCATCAGCATTCACATGATTGCCCAGTTAGTCCAGGGGTGCCACATAAACATTCCCATCAGCACCAACCGCTAGAGCACTCTCACCCGCATTTTCCCGATTCACACCATCGCCACAAACATTAATACAAATAAGGATTAACATTGATAAATCATCATTTCATACTGTCGTAATCGGCACTTTGCATGAGGTTGCCAAGGTTAATCCGCGCAAAAACAGGCTTTACTGCCACATGGGATAAACGGATGAAAGTCTGGGGGCAATATTGCCGCCACAAAACAGTGAATGACCGCCAGATGAGTTTATCGGTCATCCAGTTGGCTAAAACGCAGCTCCAAATAGTCAAGCACGCTGCGCACTGAGGGGAGTAATCCTCGCCGTGACGCAAACACGGCATGGATGATTTCGTGGCGCAGTGACCAATCCGGTAGCAGGCGAATAAGTGCGCCTGTCGCCAATGACTCAGTTACCATCATTACCGGGAGTTGCACCACCCCGACCCCACTGAGTGCCGCACTACGCAAAGTGGTCATGTCTGCCGTCACCAACCGTGGTTGATGATAAATAGCAGCATGCGCCCCTTCCGGCCCATCTAAATGCCAGATAAACTCTTGTTGTGGCTGCCCTAGCCCAAGGCTTGGCCACCCGGTTAAATCAGCAGGAGCGTTGACCTCCCCTTGGCGCGTTAGCAACTCAGGGCTGGCAACCAGGCATTGACAGCGATTACCCAACACCTTCAATACCAACTCACTGTCTTGCAATGGTGGTGGCCGGACACGAATAGCAATATCTACGGCCTCAGCGATCGGATCGACTTGCCGGTTAGTTGACTCAAGGTGAATTGTCACCAAAGGACAAGTGGCCATAAAATCCGCCAGCATAGTACTGACCGTTGCCTGTAACAATGCCACTGGGCAAGTTATGCGCACCACCCCACGGGGTTCCGCCCGGGTTAAATCAATTGACTCTTGCGCGGCCCTGGCTTCTTCCAACATCGCCTTACAGTGTTCGTAATAGCTGCGGCCAATATCCGTCACGGCGAAACGTCGCGTGGAGCGCTGAATTAGCCGGACACCTAACCGCTCCTCTAGCAAGGCCACCCGTCGGCTCAGCTTTGACTTCGGCAGGCCTAATACCCTGGCTGCGGCGCTAAATCCGCCATGCTCTACCACCTCTGCATAATAATAGAGATCATTAAGATCCTGCATAAGCCGCCTCTCAGCTATTGGCCTTCACTTTGATTATTGTTCCAATAATAGAACACTGATACTCAATTTCGCTATCTACTGCTTAGATTATCCCGAATATATACTTTCTCCAACTTGTGGCCAGAGGCATAAAGCAACATGGCTGCTATAACTTATTAATGATGCTGTAAGGAGAAAGTGATGAAAAAAGTTCAGGGTATTTATCGTGCTCCACGTCAACATTGGGTGGGTGATGGCTTCCCGGTACGTTCACTGTTTTCATATCAGAGCCATGGCAAGCAACTGAGTCCTTTCTTACTGCTGGATTATGCCGGGCCGATGGATTTTACCGCCACCCAGCATCGTCGTGGGGTCGGGCAGCATCCACATCGTGGCTTTGAAACGGTCACTATCGTTTACCACGGTGAAGTTGAACATCGTGACTCTACCGGTAAAGGCGGTGTTATTGGCCCCGGTGATGTGCAATGGATGACGGCAGGCGGTGGTATTTTGCATGAAGAGTTTCATTCAGATGCATTTGCACAACGTGGTGGGGCCTTTGAAATGGTGCAATTGTGGGTCAATCTACCGGCCAAAGACAAAATGACAGCGCCCGGTTATCAAGCGATTCGCAGTGAAATGATTCCTCGGGTTGCATTGCCAGAAGAGGCTGGCAGCCTGCGCGTTATCGCAGGTGACTATGTGGGGAAAAATGGCCCAGCTCATACTTTCTCACCCCTGAATGTATGGGATATCCGGCTGAATCAGGGTAAAAGCGCCGAGTTCTCACTTCCGAATGGCTGGAACACCGCACTGATTGTGTTGCGGGGCACGGTGCAGGTTAATGGTGATGCCATTGCCCGCGATGCAGAAATGGTATTGCTGGATGCTGCAGGCAGCCATGTGACTATTGAGGCCAATAATGACGCCGTGCTGTTATTACTTAGCGGCGAACCTATTGATGAGCCTATTATTGGTTATGGGCCATTTGTGATGAACTCGCAAGAGCAAATCGCTGAAGCTATTGCTGATTTTAACAGTGGTCGTTTTGGCTCGATGGATGCCCAACCTTAACTGCTGATCTGCCTGCCATTACCTGATAGCCATGTTGTCAGGTAATGGCATTTTTTTGTCTGCAGAAAATACGCCGTTAGAAACAGACCGCTCGCGGCGTAATACACGCAATAAATTCCTCTTTTTCCTCTCCGGTTATCAACTAAACTTACTGATATACCAAATATATGAAAATAGTGCTGAGATAAATAAGACGGCAGTATTTTTTTAACATTTATTGTTAATTAGCACTTTAATATTTGTCATTTATCCTATTTTATTTATTCATAAATAGTGATATCTCAATGGGGATACCTAATTTGATTTAGCTAATACGACTGCCAGCGCTTCTTTCGCATAGGAATTCACCATGAAGCCCAAACACACAGCGGCATCACAAGATGTCACGCAGTCTGAATACAACGAAAACAGTGCATTATTAAGTGCCTTAGATCGGTCATTAGCCATTATTGAGTTTGACCTTTCCAGCCGTATTATCACGGTTAACCAAAACTATCTTGATTATTTTGGCTATCAGCGTGATGAAGTTATTGGTCAACATCACTTGATGTTTTGCCCTCCGGGTTACAGCACTAGCGAAGAATATCAAACACTTAAAAAACGCTTAAGTGCCGGAGAATCTCTGGAGGGAACTTTTGAGCGATTGCACAAAGATGGCTCAACGGTCTGGCTGGCTGCAATTTATCAACCGGTTCCCGGCCCTGATGGCTCACTGACCCGCATGGTGAAAATTGCCAAGGACATTACTTTTTTAATTGAGCAACAAAAAACCACCCAAGAGTGGGTACAACTGCTGACTCAATTAACCGACCGTAGCGACAGTGCGATGTTTATTGCGGCCAATAGTAGTCATGGGCAACAAGCCGTTTATATCAATCAAGGGTTCACAAAGTTATTTGGCTATACCCCTGAGCAAGCCCTTGGGCAAAATATGGTGGATTTGCTCCAAAGCGCCCATCCTGAACAGTTGGCATTGATAGATTCATCAGCCACTGATGTGCGCCAACAACTGCTGCCTAAAGAGCTTTTCTACAGTAAGGATAGGCAACCCCATTGGTGCTCCGCAGTGATTAACTCGCTGGTTAATGAGCAAGGTGAGCAGAGTTATAGCATCGGCGTATTAACCGATATTACCCTGACCAAAATGTACGAAGTGTTGCAATATAAAGTATTAGAAGCGCTGGTTAAGGAACGTCCTCTTGAAGAAGTGATGTCTTTGCTGTGCTATGAAGTCGAACGCATTGCTCCAGAGGTAACTGCCAGTATTTTACTGGCTAATGGGCCTGAGCACCTGAGCCACCTCGCCGCGCCGAGCCTCCCGCTAAGTTATACCGACGCGCTCACCAATGTGCCTATCGGGCCATACGCGGGCTCCTGTGGCACCGCCGCTTTTCGTAAAGAGCCCGTCGATGTACAAGATATTGCCACTGACCCATTGTGGGCGGACTATCGCCACTTAATTCTGCCATATGGGTTATTGGCCTGCTGGTCAACGCCCATTCTGTCCAGTCAAGGGGAAATCCTCGGTACTTTTGCTTTCTATTACAAGCAGAAACGTAGCCCAAGCGAATTTCATCGCCAGTTAGTCAAGTTAATTGCCAACTTGTGTTCTCTGGCGATGGAGCGGGAAGTATCACGCAAACAAATTCAACATTTGGCATTTTATGATTCTCTGACCGGTTTACCTAATCGCAGCCAGTTTTTGATTTATGCTAAAAAAACCATTGCGTTAGCCGCTGAAGTTGGCCACTCACTGGCGGTTTTAGTGATTAACTTAGATCGCTTCAAGCAAGTGAATGATTCTCTTGGACATGCGGCTGGCGATGAACTTCTGGCGTCTATCGCCCAACGACTACGCAATGAGCTGCCAAAAAATGACATTATTGGCCGCCTGTCTGGCGATGAATTTATTATTATTCTGTCCTCTTGCACCATGCAGCAAGCCACCGTAAAAGTTGAGAAGATGCTCAGTTTACTGTCTCAGCCCTGCATGATAGCCAACGTCAATATTATTCCTTCCGCCAGTATTGGGATCAGTTTATATCCAGAAAATGGTGAGGAAATGGATACGTTGATGAACCATGCCGATATTGCGATGCATAAAGCCAAAAATAGAGGGCATGGGCATTTCAATTTCTTCAGTGTGGAAATGAATGATATCAATCAACAACGCCAGGATATGGAAGATGCCCTGCGTCATGCCTTCCATATCGGTTCTCTTGAGTTATTTTATCAACCACAAGTAATGCTGAAAGATGGGCATCTGTATGGTGTCGAAGCCCTGAGCCGCTGGGTTCACCCAATACTGGGTAATATCCCACCACAGCGTTTTATTCCTATTGCCGAAGAGAGCGGCCTGATTAACGAACTTGCTCTGTGGGCGATTGAAACAGCCTGTGAGCAGTTGGCTGACTGGCGTTTGCGAGGGATTGATGTCCCCTCGGTATCGGTGAACTTGTCTCCGACCAACTTCCACAATCCCGGCTTAGCCGACATGATTTTGCATATTTTGCAGCATTATCATTTGCCGCCACAGGACCTGACGTTAGAGATTACTGAAGATATATTGATTGAAAATAACCCGGCGATTTTCACCACCATCGAAAAGATTCATCGTCTAGGCGTTCGATTATCTATGGATGACTTTGGCACCGGTTACTCTAGCCTGAGCTACCTGCGCCGTCTGGACCTCGATGAGATCAAGCTGGATAAGAGTTTTGTCCACGACCTTGAGCATGATGAAACTAGCCGCACCCTGAGTGAGGCCGTGATACGCATTGGCGAAAGCTTGCAACTCTCGGTCATTGTTGAGGGGGTCGAAAACGAAGCTCAGCGCACTTTATTGAGCCGTCAAGGCTATCAGATTGGTCAAGGGTTCCTGTTCTCTGAAGCCCTACCCGCCATCAAACTGGAGAAATGGCTAGAACACCGCCTTACCACTTAATGGTTCCCCCAGTTAATGAGTGATAAGTAATTGTTAATGAATAATAAGAAATAGTGAGTGAATGACAAGAGATATCTGATGAGTTGTAGTACCCTACTAGCCGATTCCAAACACTAATAAGTGACACCGTCACTATTTTTGGTTTTGGCTGTGCTCAACCTTTTCATTAGTCGGCGGATATTTATCCTTGCCACCTGTGTAATCTGGATGTCGTCTTGTTGCCATGCAAAAATTTCTCTTTCTATTATTAAGCCTCATTCTACTCGGCCCATTGGGTATCGACCTCTATCTACCGACGATTCCGGCCATCGCTATAGGGCTCAACAGTAGTGAGTCACTGATCCAGTCTACGATTGCCCTGTTTATTCTGGTGCTGGGCCTGGGTCAACTCATAGCCGGCCCCTTGGTTGATAAATATGGTCGCAAGCCAATCGCTATCATCGGTATCATTCTTTACATGCTGGGTGCCGCTATGGCCGCGCTGGCGGTCAGCCCGATGATGTTTGTCAGTTCCCGCCTGCTACAGGGTGTGGCGGTTTGTTGCACTGCGGTGGTAGCCTTCAGTGGCGTGCGTGACCGTCTTAATGGCAATGAAGCCGCCCGCGCCTTTGGATTCCTCAATGGAACATTAAATATTGTTCCGGCATTGGCCCCCCTGCTGGGTGGTTTATTAGCCGAAGCCTTTGGTTGGCGCGCCCCTTTCTGGTTCCTGGCACTCTACGGCTTATTAGTGTTAATTCTGATAATTATTTTCCTACCAGAAACTCGTCCGGCAGATACACAGCCGGTAAAAAGTTTACCCATAAAGAATTATCTACGCATCTTGCGTGATGACCGCTTCCTGATTTTCTCACTGGTTAACGCGGGTGCAATGGGCATGGCATTGACCTATGTTTCGCTGGCCCCCAATGTGTTGATGGTTGGCGCAGGGCTCAGCCCATTGCAATTTTCGCTGGTGTTTGGGGCCAATGGTTTTTGGATTATGGCGGTCAGCTTTTTTGCCAGCCGGGTTATCCAGAAAGTGGGCCGTCCGACGTGCCTGATGACCGGCAGTGTACTGATGGCACTAGGTTGTCTGGGGTTACTATTCGGGCTGACCCAACTGTCAACTGCCACACAGGATCACTGGTTGGTTTACATGTTACCGGTCGCCAGTGCCTGTGCCGGTTTAGCCTTTATGATGGGGCCCGCCACCAGTTATGCACTGGAGCCTTATGCCAATGAAGCTGGTGTTGCCTCAGCCTTAGTCGGTTTTGTGCAAATGGCAGGGGGAGCCGGATTAGGTTTACTGGCCATGGCACTCCCCATTGAGCCAAAACTCTCACTGGCTATTGTGATGCTGGTAGGTTGCATACTGGCATGGCTAGCACGCCGCGCCAGTAAACATGTTCGTGGGACACTACAAAAAATCAACTAACATACCGCAAACACTGGCCAATACCTTTGGCGTTGTAGCTGGACAGCAAACCAATGGCTCACGATGAGCAGATGATACTCATTGGGTGATAACAGCCGCTGACCATGTGACAACGTCAAGGGCGTAAGGTAACCGGCACTCTATTGGCCAGCGCGCACATCAACTCATACCCCACTGTGCCCGCGGCTTTAGCCACATCATCAATAGGTTGGTTTTCACCCCAGACTTCGACTTTGCTACCTATTTGCGCTTGCGGGCACGGGGTTAAATCTACCGTCAACATATCCATCGAGATTGACCCGACCGTCTGCGTCAATATGCCGTCGACCCTGATGGGTGTCCCACTGGGTGCCAGCCGTGGGTAACCATCGGCATAGCCACAGGCAACCACACCGATCCGTTGCGCCGCACTGGCGGTGTAGCGGCTGCCATAGCCCACCGAGTGACCGGTTGACAATGATTGCAGCGCAATAATTTCACTGTTCAAGCTCATCACCGGTTGCAGCCCCATTTCTGCGATATCGGCACTATCACCACTGGGTGCCGCGCCGTAGAGGATAATGCCGGGGCGCACCCAGTCATAGTGAGTTTCTGGATGACGCAATATTGCGGCTGAATTCGCAAAGCATCGCGCGGCCGGAATCTGCGCGGTGGCCTGTTGAATAAGGGAAAATTGCGTCTCTACACCGATATCATTATCCGCATTGGCAAAATGGCTCATTAGCGTCACCTCACCCACGTGACTCAAACTCTTCGCCCATTGCCAGATGGCCTCCGCCTGCCCAACCGGAAAACCTAAGCGATTCATCCCACTGTTGAGTTTTAAATAAATATTCAGCGGAGCAGACAAACGGGCGGCTTTGATCGCCTCAAGCTGCCAGTCACTGTGCACCGTAGTCGTTAGGCGATAGTAGTCCAGCAGCACTAAGTCCTGCGGCTGAAAGAAGCCCTCAAGCAGCAAAATCGGCCCCTGCCAGCCCTGTTCACGCAACATTATTGCTTCATTTAAATCCAACAGTGCAAAGCCATCCGTTGCCGCCAGCCCTTGCCAAATACGCGCCAGACCGTGCCCATAGGCATTGGCTTTCACCACTGACCATATCTTGGCGGATCCGGCATGATGGCGAACAGTACTCAAATTATGGCGCAGTGCAGATAAATTAAGGGTGGCAGATATCGGGCGAGGCATGCTTATTCCTTCCAAAGCAGTAGTCAGCCATACACAACCTATTGCAGTTTTTCCATAGATTATGCATGGCTGATACGAGTTTTAGCGAACCGGGTGAATGTCGTGTAATGGCGCAGTATTCAATGGCCGAAAGCCCGCGCTATAACGCGATACCGCAAGGTCATCAGCCAAAATTGCAGGTCGGCGACCATACATAATATCAGCCAATAATTGGCCTGAACCACAGGCCATCGTCCAGCCCAAAGTGCCGTGCCCGGTATTCAGATAGAGGTTCTTAATAGAGGTTCGCCCGACGATGGGCGTGCCATCCGGCGTCATTGGGCGCAAACCGGTCCAGAATATGGCCTGGCTAATATTGCCCCCATGGGGATACAAATCTGTGACCACCATTTCCAATGTTTCACGCCGTGCCTGTTCCAATTGGGTATTAAATCCGACAATTTCGGCCATACCGCCAACGCGGATGCGGTCGTCAAAGCGAGTAATTGCAATCTTGTAGGTTTCATCCAACACGGTAGAAAATGGGGCTGACGCCGGGTCAGTGATAGGGATAGTCAGTGAGTAGCCTTTGAGTGGATAAACGGGAATCGACACTAACCCGGCTAACAGCGCAGTTGAGTAAGCACCAAAAGCGACCACATAAGCATCTGCTTTTATGATGTCATCGCCACACAATACTCCCGCGATTTGATCACCATCCACCAGCAACTTATCCACCGAACAGTTAAAGATGAATTTGACTCCGGCGTGTTCCGCCATTTTTGCCAGCCGCTCGGTAAATAGCTGACAGTCACCCGTTTCATCATTGGGGAGACGTAAACCACCCGTGAGTTTGTGTGCCACTTTGGCCAATGCCGGTTCGACAGTAGCCAGCTGATCAGCCGTCAGCAACGAATATGGCACCCCTGCATCATCCAATACCGCAATATCTTTCGCCGCATTATCAAATTGCTGTTCGGTACGGAACAGTTGCAGTGTGCCCCCCTGCCGGCCCTCATACTGAATCCCCGTCTCTTCGCGCAGGTCTTTTAAACAATCGCGACTGTACTCCGCCAGCCGAACCATACGGCTTTTATTGGTCATATAGTGGGAAGTGTCGCAGTTTCTCAACATCTGCCACATCCAGCGCAACTGGAATGCACTGCCATCCAGATGAATCGCCAGCGGGGCGTGGCGTTGAAACATCCATTTAATGGCCTTTAAGGGAACACCGGGCGCGGCCCAAGGGGCGGCATATCCGGGGGATATTTGGCCCGCATTAGCGGCACTGGTCTCTTGCGCGGGCCCCTCCTGGCGGTCAATGACGGTGACATCATGGCCATCTTTGGCTAAGTACCAGGCACTGGCGACACCCACTACACCACTTCCTAAAATGACAACGCGCATATCATCCTCACTCCAAAATCACATCAAAAGCATAATATTCTGTTGACATAAAATTAACCTAGCAGAAAAAACTATCCAACACATTAATTATAGACCGTGACTTGATTCACAATTAATTTACAGTGCCGTGACTTTCTAATTCAATAGCGTCAGGAAAATAGCGATAAGATGCTATTTTTATGCGATTAAACAAAAAAAAGGCTGAGAAATTGGCTAAATATCCCTATTAACAGCACGAATAATTAGCATGTTGCAGAAGTTGATTTTATTGGTTTTATATTCCAGAAAATAAGCAAAATTACAGAATAATAATCTAATAAAAACCCATTTAAGATTATCCGTTAGGACGATAAAAAATAATCTATATTGACATAAGGTCTTGCCATGCCTCAGTTTGTTTATATTGAGCTAGGATTATTGAAGTGACCAGTATTTTGCAGGGTTATAAAACCGTGAGGATGCGCTAATGACAACTTCAACACCGAAACACACCGCGCAAGATAAGCGCCTGACTGACGGCCCGGACTGGACATTTGAATTGTTACAGGTCTATCTGGATCAAATCGACCGGGTGGCAAAACATTACCGGCTTGATACCTATCCCCATCAGATAGAGGTGATCACCTCAGAACAAATGATGGATGCCTATTCAAGTATCGGCATGCCAATCAACTATACCCATTGGTCTTTCGGTAAGAAATTTATCGAAACCGAGCAAAAATATAAGCATGGTCAACAAGGACTGGCCTACGAGATTGTGATTAACTCCAATCCTTGCATTGCTTATTTAATGGAAGAAAACACCATCACTATGCAAGCCTTAGTCATGGCTCACGCCTGCTATGGCCATAATTCCTTCTTTAAGAATAACTATTTATTCCGCGCGTGGACGGATGCCAGTTCCATCGTGGATTATCTGCTGTTTGCTCGCCATTACATTAGTGAATGCGAAGAACGTTATGGTGTTGAAGAAGTCGAGCGCCTACTCGACTCTTGCCACGCACTGATGAATTATGGGGTGGATCGCTATAAACGCCCGCAAAAAATATCTTTAATTGAGGAAACTGCCCGCCAGAAAAGCCGTGAGGAGTATCTGCAAAGTCAGGTCAACTCTTTGTGGAAAACCTTACCACGTAAGGATCGGGGGGAAGTACAAGCTCAGGCTCAGCGCTATCCGAGTGAGCCACAAGAAAATCTGCTGTATTTCATGGAGAAAAATGCCCCACTGTTGGAATCATGGCAGCGGGAAGTGCTGCGCATTGTGCGCAAAGTTAGCCAGTATTTTTATCCACAGAAACAGACTCAAGTGATGAATGAAGGCTGGGCCACCTTCTGGCATTACACTATTTTGAACCATCTGTATGACGAGGGCCGAGTCACAGATAGGTTTATGATGGAGTTCTTGCACAGCCATACTAACGTGGTCTACCAGCCGCCGTACAACAGCCCTTATTACAATGGTATTAACCCCTATGCTCTGGGGTTTGCCATGTTCCAAGATATCAAGCGCATCTGCCAATTTCCAACTGAAGAGGACTATTACTGGTTCCCTGATATTGCCGGTAAAGATTGGTTGGATACCCTGCATTTTGCCATGCGCGACTTTAAGGATGAAAGCTTCATCAGCCAATTCTTATCACCGAAAGTGATGCGTGACTTCCGTCTCTTTACTGTGATGGATGATGATAAGAATAATTATCTGGAAATTTCGGCCATTCATAACGAAGAGGGTTATCGCGCCATTCGTAATGAGTTGTCTGCTCAATATAATTTGAGCAACCATGAGCCAAACATTCAGGTCTGGAATGTTGATTTGCGCGGTGACCGCTCTCTGACGCTACGCTATATTCCTCATGACCGGGCGCCACTGGATAAAAGTCGTCAGCAAGTGATGAAACATATTCATCGGTTATGGGGGTTTGATATTCATATGGAACAACTGAATGCTGATGGCAGTATTGAATTGCTCGACAGCGTTCCGCCCAGGGCCAACAAACTCTAAACGCGATTAACAATCATGAAAAAGGGGCATCGAATGCCCCTTTTGCTTTATTATTTTAACGCTATTACCTAGCGGCGAGCTTCAGCCAAATCACTTGGCATGGTGCCCTGCATACTGTGCCAGATAGCGCCACTCTCTTTACCGTAGGTCCGCAAGCATTCTAATACCTGCTCGTGCCCTTTCTCATCGCACAATGTCGACAGTTTGCTATAAAACGTCAGTGCCAACTTACGCGCTTCAGGATTAGAGAAATAGTAACGCCCCACCCGGGTATAAAGCCCTTTCAGTCCATTGAGGATCAAGCCATAGATCGGATTACCTGAAGCAAACGCCAAACCACGGAAAATACCATAATCCAGAGCAGTAAAGGCCTCTGAATTATCATCAACCGTCTGGGCTTGTGCCAGAATTTCCTGGGCTTTTTCCGGATGATTACGAATAGCCGTCCGGACAAAGATGGTAGCGATATTGGTTCGAACAGCCAGTAAGTTGTCTATCAATTGTGGCACACTGTCATGGTCAAGCCGCGCCAGCGTTTCCAAGATATTAAGACCGGACGTCTCCCAAAAGTTGTTTACTTTCGTCGGTTTACCATGCTGAATAGTGAGCCAGCCATCGCGGGCTAGCCGTTGCAGCACTTCGCGCAATGTTGTGCGGGTAACTCCAATAAGCTCTGAAAGTTCACGTTCCGCGGGCAAAATAGTGCCTGGAGGGAAGCGATTATTCCAAATACTTTCAATAATATACTCTTCCGCGAAACCGGCAGGACTTTGCGCCTTTATAACCATATTTTTTGACGTTCCGTAGCGATAAATATCAGCAATTTAGTGTGCTCATCATACCAGACGACTCTATTCTGACATAGCATCGGAGCAGAACAAATGGTGAAAGCAGTCATAAAGTTGCAAAAATTGCGCAGATAGAATGATGAGCAGATTATACGTGTTGCATTTAGACCAATAACGTAAAGTAAAATGTAACTTTGAGCAGCAATAGCATCATAATAATTTATTAAGGAGACCATAAGCCACAATGGATATGACCATTAGACAAGCCGTACTTAGGAATTTTCTTGGTAACTCACCAGATTGGTACAAACTGGCAATTATAGGGTTCCTCATCATTAACCCGTTGGTGTTTTTCTTCGTCAGCCCGTTTCTCGCCGGTTGGATGCTGGTGATAGAATTCATCTTTACACTGGCAATGGCACTGAAATGTTATCCACTGCAACCCGGTGGTTTACTCGCCATTCAAGCCGTAGCTATCGGTATGACCAGCCCGCATCAAGTAGCCGAAGAGATTGCTAATAATCTGGAAGTCCTGTTGCTACTGGTGTTTATGGTAGCGGGCATCTACTTTATGAAGCAGCTATTATTATTCGTTTTTACCAAACTGCTACTCAACATCCGTTCAAAGATTACGCTGTCATTAGCCTTCTGTGTGGCTTCTGCTTTTCTTTCCGCTTTCCTGGATGCCTTAACCGTTATCGCGGTAGTTATTAGTGTCTCTGTCGGTTTTTATACTATTTATCATCATGTTGCATCCAATCACTCGGATAAAGACATTAACGATGACAGTTGGATCGACAGTCAAGATAATCGCAAAACACTGGAGCAATTCCGAGCATTTCTGCGCAGCCTAATGATGCATGCAGGGGTGGGCACTGCACTGGGTGGCGTGATGACCATGGTGGGAGAACCGCAAAATCTGATTATCGCCAAAAGTGCAGGTTGGAATTTTGCGGATTTCTTTATCCGCATGTTGCCTGTCACTCTGCCGGTGCTGTGCTGCGGTTTATTGGTATGCCTGTTGGTAGAACGTTTTAAACTGTTTGGCTATGGTACAGAGTTACCTGAGCGTGTCCGTCAGGTTTTAACTGATTACGACAAACAAGCCAGTGCAAAGCGAACCCGGCAGGAGAAAATGAAACTTCTGGTTCAGGCGCTGATTGGCGTGTGGCTGGTACTGGCGCTAGCATTCCATTTAGCCGAGGTAGGCTTGGTGGGGCTGTCGGTCATTATTCTTGCGACCTCTCTTTGCGGCATCACCAATGAACATGCACTGGGTAAAGCATTTCAGGAAGCATTGCCTTTCACTGCCCTGCTCACGGTCTTTTTCGCGGTGGTGGCAGTAATTATCGAGCAAAGTTTATTCACACCTATTATTCAGTTCGTTCTGCAATCTTCACCATCAGCTCAGTTATCCCTGTTTTATCTGTTTAACGGTTTGCTATCGTCGGTATCAGATAATGTCTTTGTTGGCACGGTGTATATCAATGAGGCGCGCAATGCATTTGAGCATGGCATCATTTCACTCCAGCAATTTGAATTATTGGCTGTCGCCATTAATACCGGGACTAACTTGCCGTCAGTTGCCACACCAAATGGTCAAGCCGCATTCTTGTTCCTGCTGACCTCGGCACTCGCACCATTGATTCGCCTCTCATATGGCCGCATGGTGTATATGGCCCTGCCTTATACCATCGTGATGACAGTTGTGGGTCTGTTGGGTGTTGAGTATCTATTAGTTCCGGTGACAGAATGGATGATGCAAAGTGGCTGGATAAGTTTGCCTCACATAGCGACCGAGGTTAGCATCACACACTGATTGCTTGCATTATTGTCTCTGCCAGCCCTACACTTTCCCTCGCCACGAGGGACAGTGCTATACCCATAGACATGAGTTTCAAATACTATGGGGTAGACTTAAAAGGATTATGGGCTGGCAAAACAAACCAATATCTTACCCAAAGCAAAATTTATGTTCGTGGTAGTCGGTCATTCGCGAGAAATAACTGATTTTTGCCTAATTTTGCCTTTGGGTAGCTGGCAGCAAAGATGAATTGGTTTACACTGCCGGTACAATTGCTTACTGCATGGAAAATAAAGATATGTTGCAATTCCTTAACCGCTGCTCTAAAGGGCGCGGTGCTTGGCTATTACTGGCCCTGACTGCACTTGCATTAGAATTAGTTGCGCTCTATTTTCAACACGTGATGCTGCTGCAGCCTTGCGTGATGTGTATTTACGAACGCGCCGCATTATTCGGTATTCTTGGTGCAGCATTGCTGGGTGCTATTGCACCTAAATCACCTTTGCGTTATCTGGCTATTTTCATCTGGATTTACAGCGCCTGGAAAGGGGTTCAGCTGGCCTGGACACATACCATGCTGCAACTGCATCCATCACCTTTCACCACCTGTGATTTCTTTGTGAGCTTCCCCTCTTGGCTACCATTGGATAAATGGTTCCCGGCTATTTTTGTTGCCAGTGGCGATTGTGCGGTAAAGCAATGGGAATTCTTGAGCTTGGAAATGCCACAATGGTTAGTGGGTATTTTTGCGGTTTACCTGTTGGTGTCGCTATTAGTGCTGATAAGTCAGTTTGTTAAGCCGAAAAGACGCGATCTGTTTGGCCGATAGTTTTCATACATATCTTTATCTGTTTAAGGCGCCCATAGAATGTGGCGCCTTTTTTATATACACTAACAGAGTGAAGCTATCACACTGCTAGTGGTACTGACCCGCATGAGAAATAAGACAAATCAGCAATCTTTGACCTGATTCATTTAACGAATAATTCCACGTGCAGAGCGGGAGAAAAAAGGCTTATAGGGGATTAATATTTGCCACTCTTTCGCCAAGGTCTCAATTTCTTCATTAACATCCGCGACCAATTTACCCGCATGATAAATAAGCTGATAAGCATTTTGGACAGCTTGCCCATCCCCCCAGTTTAGCCCATCTGCCTTGACGCCAATGGGTACAGCACGATTCCCTTCGGCAATAACATACGGAGGAATATCCTGTACCACACAGGAACCTGTATTGACCAATGCATAAGTACCAATCACGCAAAATTGATGCACCGCACTTGCTGCCCCGATGACTGCAAAATCATCAATCTCAACGTGCCCGGCTAATCCCACATTCGACGCCAATAAACAGTGGTTACCAATAATGCAATCATGACCAATATGGACGTGGCTCATCAGATTATTATCATCACCAATATGGGTCACGCCGCCACCCTGCAAGGTACCGCGATGGATAGTGACATTCTGTTGAATCAAATTACGGCTGCCGATAACAACCTTAGTGGCCTCACCCTTATATTTAAGATCCTGATTAACCTCCCCAATGGAGGAGAACTGTCCAATATTATTGTCACATCCCAGCTCAGTAATACCATTAATCACGACATGTGATTTAAGTACTGTGCCAGAACCAATAGTGACTTGAGAACCAATGTAACAAAAGTGACCAATCTGTACATTCGCACCAATCACCGCGCCCTTCTCAATGATTGCAGAAGCAGAAATTATTGCGGTGTTATCAATCAAGCTATTTAACTCTTCAGATGGAAGACTCACTTTACTACTTTGTGGGTAACTTCAGCATCGGCTAAGGATTAATCCATCCGTTGGTTTAATCAAATTTACTAATATAAAAAAGTGGCTGTCATTTTGTTTAGTTAGGCCCAGATACAAAAAACCCTGGCAAAAACCAGGGTTTTAAAAGGGTGCCGGTGCTTTCCCGACCGTCATGTTATGGTGTAAGCGTTCATCGTACACTCCAACGTTACACAGCCTAAGCATGACTATTGCACAACAGAGAAACGCACTGGAAAACCACCCACTAAGCTTCTCTGTTAAGCATCTTTCTTTCGGCCATCTAACTGCGCGATGACCAAAAATATTGCTATGCATTTACTTCATCGGACTAATAATCATACAGCGTTATAATATTTCATCAAGATAAATTGAAAATTTTCTTCCACCGAGACTCTCTTTGGATTTTTTATTTCTCAACTTTTATGCGTAGAACTTTTTTGCTACGGGTCACATAATTAAAAAGGCCACCGTTAGGCAGCCTTAAGTGAATCCAGTTATCAAAGGGTTAAGCTTTGGTATGAGTGCAAATATATTGATTAGCTTGCTCACCATCGACAATAGCCAAACGAATTGGCAATGCCGAAATGTTAAGAGAAGCGATCACTTGCTCTTGGCTACTGGCCTTCTGGAAGATTAACGACTCACCCTGACCTTCTGGATTTACTTTCACAAATTGAAACACCGAGTTATCGATGGTCAATTGCTGATTTGGACCATCCAATACCGCGGTAAGGCTGGCGCCATCCTTCAATTCACACTCAAGGTTAATTAACGAAGCCCCTGCGGCCTGAACCTGGTGTGAAACACTACCTAAAGTAGCGGAGATGCCGATGATGACAGCGGCTAATGTTGAATATTTCATTTTTTAGGTTTCTTGGTTAAATTTCGGCGTAAGTCAGCCATATCGAGCTTATTCATAGATAAGAACTATCTGGCCCACTGTGGTTTATTCAGAATGTGATCTTGCCAGTCAATGACTTCGCTCTCGCGAACCGCAATATGACGCACTGAAATTCGTTCACCATGCATCGCAGATTTTGACCCGGTTAACAGTGGATGCCAGCTTGGTAAATCATGGCCCTCACCAATTAAACGATAGGCACATGTTGGTGGCAGCCAATCAAAAGTGACCAGATTTTCGCGCGTTAACTTGATGCAATCTTCTTCTAATTCAAAGCGACGCTCATAGTTACGGCATTGACAGGTTTTAATATTGAGCTGATCACAGGCCACATTGGTGAAATAGATTTCATCAGTGTCCTCATCAATCAATTTATTTAAACAGCATTGACCGCATCCGTCACACAGCGATTCCCATTCACTATCTGACATCTCAGCGAGTGTTTTTTGTTGCCAAAAAGGACGTTGTGACATATCTGTATCCGGTGTAGTTGATGAGCATGCAGCTAATGGGCATATAGCTAAATAAGCGGGTCGTTATAGACGTTTTGGCTATCAGATGCAAGTTTTGCCGCCCATCCAAGTGGACAAACGGCACTGTTTTCTTAGATTATGCGGGTGTTTAACGTTTTACCATTTAGCATAATTTTAAGCATATCGCCTGATTTCATCGGCCCGACACCCTGTGGCGTTCCTGTCAGCACCACATCGCCCGCACGTAATGTAAAGAAGCGGCTGATATAGCTTATCAATGGAATGATCGGGGTAATCATGTCGCGAGTGTTACCCTGCTGGCGGATTTCATCATTAATGGTCAGGGACAAATCAGCATTTTGTGCATCGCCAAATTCAGCCACCGGTATAAAACCGGAAATGGGGCACGATCCATCAAATGCCTTGGATTTCTCCCACGGTTGCCCCGCTTTTTTCAAGCCTGATTGTAGTTCACGCAGCGTTAAATCCAATGCCACACCATAACCGGCAATAGCACGCGCCACTCTATCTTCATTGGCTTGTTTTAACGGCGTACCGATCAAGACCGCTAATTCCACTTCATGATGTACCGCACCGAAATCTTTCGGAATAGAGACCGGCTGGCGAATATCGCATAATGCCGTTTCAGGTTTGATAAACAGCACCGGTTCAGCTGAGGCTGTACTCCCCATTTCTTTAATATGTTCGGCATAGTTGCTGCCGACACAAACCACTTTACTTACTGGAAAATCCAGCAAAGACCCTTGCCAGTCTCTATGTTGGTACATACTGCCTCTCCTGAATTCACATCCTGATAGACACTACACCGCGGCTATTTAACCGGGGTATACAACAACTATTTAATCATAGATATTATTAGCCACAAACATTATTGGCTAATGCTATCAGCCATCATACCTATGCTGATGGCGAAATAGTAAGAGCGGTTCCAGTGCATAATGGTCCGAAAATTATCATAGACCAGAAATGCTCGCCCTTGAATATCATCGGGGATAACCACCCAAGCACGTAAGCCTGGGTTAGCAACCTTCCCGACCGGTATCGGTGTCACACCAAGCTGTTGCCATTGTGCCACTGTCTTGGCTTGCTTATCTTTTAAACCCGCAAGTGCAACATTGAATCCTGCCGGCAACTGCGCTTCCTGACCCCAACCTATGTCGGGTTGCCAACCTTCAGTAGACAGATAGTTAGCAGTAGAAGCAAATACATCATCAATATTATTCCAAATATCGATTTTGCCATCGCCATCACCATCGGCACCATAGGTCAGGAAAGAACTGGGCATAAACTGACTTTGCCCCATAGCTCCGGCCCAAGACCCTTTTAATTGCCGGTCCTCAACCTTACCTTGTTGGATAATCTGTAGCGCCGCCATCAGTTCTTGAGTAAAAAAAGCTTCTCGCCGCCCTTCAAATGCTAATGTCGATAAAGCCGAAATCACATCTTCTTTACCCTGAATCTTGCCAAAACTACTCTCCAGCCCCCACAGCGCAACAATATAGCGCTCAGGTACACCGTAGCGGGCGGTCACTTGAGATAACTGAGGTCGATAGCGCTGATAGTTCTCCTTGCCCTGCTTTATTCTGTTCGCCGTCAAAACCTTGGCCAGGTAATCATCCAGTGTGACTTTCTTCTCTAGCTGATTACGGTCAGATTGAATCACCCGGTCAACAAAATGAATATTTGCAAAAGCAACATTCAACGTCGCATCACTGATCCCATTGACGCGGGCCTGGGTTTTCAACTGTTCAACATAAGCAGGGAATGCCGCCGGATCCCGCCCCTGCGAAGAGAGCATCGTTGCAGTATTGCTGCTATTGGTAGAGGCTGACGTTGCCATCACTTGAGGTGCCGCAACTTGGGTTTGTATTGGCGCGGCCGAATTCTTATTGGCACAACCCACAGAGATAACCGTCAGCAGTGCGACGGCAATCTTTGACAATTTCATCGGCGCATTCCTATGTAAAGCAACAGCCAGTGAGGAAGCTGGGCGTTTAAAATCAGTGGGTTTCACCCAAATGCATTTTCAACAAACTTTCTGGCGGCGGCGGGACTTGCAAATAAAACCCCTGTTCGACAAGTGCCTTTTTTACTTTCTCGATATCCGCTGTTGCCAGGCTTTTGCGCTCGTTCAATGAAAGCAGCATCGCGAATTGCGGTTTGCCAAAACTGGCAAGTAACTCAGCCGGGACTCTCGAAAAATCATCTTTTGTTTCAATATATAGGTAGGTTTGATCCCGTTTCGGACTTCTATAGATAGCACAAAGCATGTTCTGGACTCTGGTTGATAAATTCAATAATAAAACAGCATAGTTAGCTTAAGATTATAACACGTCAGGCCCTGTTGCAGGCCCGAGTTGTCAATAGACGGGAATTTCTATGCCTACACGGCCCGCACAAGGGTCTGGCGTATAGTATTGATACTTACCATTGTCAGCACGTCGGCGTGATAGATATTCCTGCTGCTGACATTTGGCCTGTTTCTCAGCTTCACGTCTTGCCGTCTCTGCATCCATCCGCGCTTTTTCTTCATCCAGTTGCCGTTGCCATGAGTCCGCATCCGGAACCACCGAACCGAGCGCCTTACGTTTTTCCAGATAATCGGGAGAAACCTTACTATCTTTTGGAATTTCAGCATGATAACTATAGTCAGCCGATGTAGTTACCGGGGTAGACAATGCTGTAATGCAGATAAATGATAGCAGGATGAAATTCCTTTTCATCATTGATTTCCTTTAGATTGAACGTCATAGAAAGCGCAAATTATCACAAAATGATTATCATTCTCAATGTTAAATAACTAAAAATAGCACTTATTGGCGCAGTTTATATCGAGCCCAAAAAAATGGACTGGGCCTTATCATTTATGATCATTTTCCATTCTGTTTCACACATTGGCAAAGTACTAAGTGAGATTTTTCTGAAATAATATTGTGAGGTATTTCACCAAGCCGATAATAACAACATTCGCCACCCCAATTTCATCATCTTAAAAGTGATAATAATGGTCAGCTATTACTATATTTTATAAAAAACAACTTCAACTGATAAAAAAATGACCACATTGTAGAGAAAAAAACGATTTTTATGGGCAGAGCGAAATCCGCATAAAACCACGCTGACTGCTGAAAAAACAAACAACTCAATCATGGTCGTGATAATAGCTAAATATAGGCGGGTCAGGGCTAGCGAATAAGCAGAAGTTATGCTGTAATTTCTTGTCGGATTGGAGTCATTGTGACCATAGGATTTCAATATATTGATACGGATAGATTTCTTTTTATATTACCTATAACATGCTTAGGAAGATCAGAATATTGTACCCCGAATGATATTGCGGGGATTAAGCGCAGCTGAAACTGAGTCAGGATAGATGTCACAATCGCCAATTGAGTTAAAAGGCAGTAGTTTTACCCTATCGGTCGTTCACTTACATGATTCTCGACCAGAGATAATCCGTCAGGCATTACAGGAAAAGGTAGATCAAGCGCCTGCTTTCCTGAAAAACGCCCCTGTTGTGATTAACGTTGCAACGTTACCTAACGGTGCTAACTGGAAAGATCTCCAACAGGCTGTCACTTCAGCAGGTCTGCGTATTGTGGGCATCAGTGGTTGTCAGGATGAACGTCAAAAACGTGCAATAGCGCGTGCAGGCTTGCCGTTACTGAGCGAAGGCAAAGGCCAGAAAATGGCGCCAGAGCCAGTTGTCAGCCCGCCTGAAAACGTTCCTACCAAGACACGAATCATCAACACACCTGTCCGTTCTGGCCAACAGATTTATGCTCGAAATTGCGATTTGATTGTTATCAGCAGTGTCAGTGCCGGTGCTGAATTAATTGCCGACGGCAATATTCATATCTATGGAATGATGCGAGGCCGTGCGCTAGCAGGTGCATCGGGTGATGCTCAATGCCAGATTTTTTGCACACATCTGGGTGCTGAACTAGTCTCTATCGCAGGGCAGTACTGGTTGAGTGATCAGATCCCGCGCGACTATTTTGGTCAAGCTGCGCGTTTGCATCTGCTGGATAACGCATTAACTATACAACCTTTAAATTAAGCCCTTTTGACAAGGAATCCATTTCATGGCACGCATTATTGTTGTTACATCGGGTAAAGGGGGCGTTGGCAAGACCACATCAAGCGCGGCTATCGCAACCGGCTTGGCCCAAAAAGGTAAAAAAACCGTTGTTATCGATTTCGATATCGGGCTGCGGAACCTAGACTTGATTATGGGATGTGAGCGCCGGGTGGTTTACGATTTTGTTAATGTTATTCAAGGTGACGCCACTTTGAACCAGGCATTAATAAAAGATAAGCGCACAGATAATCTATATATTCTGCCCGCTTCACAAACCCGTGACAAAGACGCCCTGACCAAAGAAGGTGTTGAAAAGATTTTAAACGATCTTGGCGACATGAATTTTGAGTTCGTTGTGTGTGACTCACCGGCGGGTATCGAAAGCGGTGCTTTGATGGCTCTGTATTTTGCTGACGAAGCGGTTATCACAACCAACCCTGAAGTTTCTTCCGTACGTGACTCAGACCGTATCCTTGGGATCCTGTCATCTAAATCACGTCGTGCAGAAAAAGGCCAGGATCCAATTAAAGAACATCTGCTATTGACCCGCTACAATCCAGGGCGTGTTAATCGCGGCGATATGCTTAGCATGGAAGATGTCCTCGATATCCTGAGGATCCCACTGGTTGGCGTTATTCCGGAAGATCAGTCTGTATTGCGTGCCTCGAACCAAGGCGAGCCTGTGATTCTGGACAAAGAGTCAGATGCCGGTAAAGCTTATGACGATACCGTTGACCGTTTGCTAGGAGAAGAACGTCCCTTCCGCTTCATCGAAGAAGAGAAGAAGGGCTTCCTGAAACGCCTTTTTGGGGGATAAACCATGGCTTTGTTAGACTTTTTTCTGTCCCGCAAAAAACCGACAGCCAATATAGCCAAGGAACGGCTGCAAATTATCGTCGCTGAGCGTCGTCGTGGGGACAGTGAGCCCCATTATTTGCCTGACTTGAAACGCGATATTTTGGCGGTTATTTGTAAATATATTCAGATCGACCCTGAAATGCTGCATGTGCAATTTGAGCAAAAAGGGGATGATATTTCGGTGCTTGAACTTAACGTGACATTACCGGAAACGGAAGAAACGCCTAAATGATTTCTTCGCAATAACTATCCCCTGTATTTATTTACAGGGGATATTTCTCTTTAGCTGACTGTATATATATCCAGCTCAAACTTCATTTTCAAATATATCGCCATAAAAAAAGGATGTTCCAGATCCTTATTTTAGTTTTCTAGCTACTGGCTATAAATTTAAACTGAAACATTCAGAGTGAAGTCTCCTCCCCTCTGAATATCAATTAATACTGTTGTAAAATCTCGGTCAATTCCACCGACAATAAATCCCCACGCCAACCACTTAATAATTCGGGCTGAGTATCTGTTGATTTCAGTTTCCAATGCCAACTGAGTAATTGGTTTATTTGACGACGTGATGCCAATAACTCACTGCTAAGCCCACTGCGTTCACTGACTGAGAGAATAAGTGCTTTAATATCTTTAAAGACTTTCTTATAGCCGGGCTGATCAATCAAATTGATCACCGGTGGGGGCAGTTGGTCTTCAGGGACAGCATTACCCTCAGCCACCAGCGCCAACAAAGTACGCCCGTGATAACGAATCTCTTGGCCACTTAATCCCAGAGCATCCAACTCCCCTAGTGAGGTTGGCTGATAGCGGGCAACCTGCCACAGATTTTCTTCACGCACGACAAAATTCACCGCCAGATCGCGCTCGCGTGCTTGATGCAAACGCCATGATGCCAGCTTTTGTAAACAAGCCAACTGGTGGCCACGCAACTGCCAGGCATTGGTGATTTCACGGTATGCCAATTCCGGATCCAATGTCTCGCTACGGCGTCGACACAGCAGTTGGCATTCATCAATAGCCGCATCCATCCGCTCAGCAGCCTCGGTCGCTGCAACCAGCTTAGTGGCTAATGGCAACAGATAAAACACATCCGCGGCCGCATAATCACACTGTTTTTCACTGAGCGGCCGTGCAATCCAATCCGTGCGAGATTCACTTTTATCTAACTCGACACCTTCAAACTCATTCACCAGCATGGCAAAGCCACAAGATAGCGTACGCCCCGAGAATGCAGCCAATACCTGAGTATCAATCATCGGCGTAGGCATCAGACCAAAGGCATTGAGGAAGACTTCAAGATCTTCACTACCGGCATGCAGATACTTCACCACATTCAAATCTTGTAGTAGTTCGCGGAAAGGTTGCCACTCAGTGATAGGTAAAGGGTCGATCAGTGAAAGTTGTTCACCGTCATACAGCTGAATCAGGCCCAACTGCGGATAGTAAGTACGCGTTCTGACAAACTCTGTATCCAGCGCGACATGGGCATGTTTTCGGGCTAGTTCGCAGACCTGCTGCAACGCACTGTCGGTCGTGATCAACTGATAATTCAAAACGTCATTCTCTTGGTCGTTATACCCGCTATCGTTCAACTGGGTATAGTCTATGGCAAACACAACAACGCCGGTAATGACCGGCGTTGTTGATGATGATTGAGTGACTTGGTTACGCTAAGCCGCGTTTTGCTCGCCAGCTTTAGCCTTAACCTGTTCGTCACGCAGTTCCCTTCGTAAGATTTTACCGACATTCGATTTCGGCAATTCGTCACGAAACTCTACTATTTTCGGTACTTTATACCCTGTAAGGTAGCGGCGGCAATGGGTTAGCAGCTCTTCAGGCGTCAATGAAGCATCTTTTTTCACTACGAACAATTTTACCGTCTCGCCTGAGACCTCATTAGGCACCCCGACGGCGGCAGACTCCAGCACTTTCGCATGTAACGCGACCACATCTTCAATCTCATTGGGGTAGACGTTAAAGCCGGAAACTAAAATCATGTCTTTCTTACGGTCAACAATTCGCAAGAAACCTTGTTCATCGAGTGTCGCAATATCACCGGTTGCCAACCAGCCGTCTTTTAGCACTTCATCGGTCGCATCAGGCCGTTGCCAATAGCCTAACATAACTTGTGGACCACGCACCCATAGTTCGCCCGACTCACCGAACACCGTCACCTCGTGACCTTCATCATCAACCAGCCGAACATCCGTGGAGGGGACGGGCAAACCAATGCTGCCACTGTAATGCTTCAAATCGTAAGGGTTACCGGTGACCAGCGGCGAACATTCCGTTAAACCGTAGCCTTCTAATAAGTGTTTACCGGTCAGTTTTTCCCACTTTTCAGCCACCGCTTTTTGCACTGGCATACCGCCTCCCACTGAAAGCCGTAATGTCGAGAAATCTAACTTGGTAAATTCTTCATTATTTAGCAGCGCATTAAATAATGTATTCACACCGGTCATTGCCGTGAATGGATAGCGGCTTAGCTCTTTCACCATGCCCGGAATATCACGGGGATTGGTGATTAACAGGCTACGCCCGCCTAACTCGATAAACAGTAAGCAGTTCATGGTTAAAGCAAAGATATGGTAGAGAGGCAGTGCCGTCACGACCAATTCATGGCCCGGTTGCAGTAATGGCGCATAAGCCGCTTTTGCCTGCTCTAGGTTCGATTGCATATTGCGGTGAGTCAGCATCGCGCCTTTCGCGACACCGGTCGTCCCGCCGGTATACTGCAAGAAGGCCATATCCGTATTGATAACATCCGGCTTCACATATTGCATGCGTCGGCCTTTTTGTAAGGCGGTACGGAACGAAATGGCATCAGGCAAATAATATTTCGGTACTAGTCGCTTGATATACTTCACCACGAAATTAACCAGCGTTCCTTTGGCCGTCGATAATTGATCACCCATGCGCGTCAAAATGACGTGCTTAACCTGGGTTTTGAACACGACTTTTTCCAGTGTGTGAGCAAAATTGGAGACAATAACAATGGCGGCGGCCCCACTGTCATTCAGCTGATGCTCCAGTTCTCGCGGGGTATACAGTGGGTTAACATTCACCACCACCATACCCGCGCGCAAAATACCAAACAGAGCGATAGGATATTGCAGCAGATTAGGCATCATCAAGGCTACCCGGTCGCCTTTTTGCAGCCCTAAACCTTGTTGCAAATAGGCGGCAAAAGCACGGCTACGCTCTTCCAGCTTACGGAAGGTCATCACCTCCCCCATATTGATGAACGCAGGTTGGTCCGCATAACGCAATGCCGCATTCTCAAACATTTCCACCAAAGAAGAATAGCGGTCCGGGTCAATCTCTGCGGGAACGTCCGCCGGATAGCGCTTTAGCCATACTTTTTCCAAGGTAGCACTCCTGAAATTATTATTGGTCGCCAGAGTAAGACTCAAATTCACATCATAACTTTAACAATATTTTAACTCAGCTTACCAGTTTGCTTTTAAACAATTTTGAGGTTGGGATATGCGTCACTATTTTCCGACTCTGAGATAACATAAATAAGCAAAACAGCGAATATGTCGGAGTCAATATCAATAAAATCAAATACTTTGATAAAATCGTGATGCTAATCTCCATAACCAATTGATTATAATGCAAAAAAGGCGCTAAATTTAGCGCCTTTCTCTTTTTTAATGCTGTACCGGTTATGCAACCAACTCGCTACTCCGTAACAATAGTCTGTATTGATGCGGGTCCAGGATTATACCAGCCGCCCCACCCTGGCCCCCACATTCCGGGGTTGCGATAACCCCATGGGCCCATAGTTGGCGGCATTATCACTTGTTGTGCAAGATTCCAGCGTTTGTAACCCGTGGCATTGATCACCACAAAGTCATACGGCGTCATACCAATTTTACCGGCCTCAACGCCGATAATCGGGCCGACGACGGTAACAAGATGCCCTCGGAAATCAACAGGTTCAAGGAAACCATTCACATAAGCAATCACTCGGCCTTGTGACGGTTCGCCCAAAATAGGTCTGGCCCCTGAATCCAAAGGGACGCTAGCAATTTCTAGCCGGGTACGGCTCTGTTCGTTGGTCACATTAATGACCGTGCCACCAAAGCGCGCTTCCTGGCCGACAAACACCTGCGGTGACGTTCTGACCAAATTCAGATTTTGCTGCGGTGTCGCGGTAGTACCTTGAATGACAGGTGGCACCGTGACACAACCAGAAAGTAGTAGCGCACCTAACCCCAGCCAGCCACACATCCATTTATGGCTGCTCTTTTGTCTAGATCGAGTTATTGTCATCGTTTGCTACTCCTTATTATTTCACAGCTATCCTGACATTTTAGACGCTAATCACGATAACAAGTTGCTAAGTTCTAGCGGCCAGGCAGTTTTTTCCACGTCACTTCATTGCGCAGATACACCGGCTCGGCATTTTCGACACTGACAACCAGCCCATTGCCCCATGATGATAAAGCCAATGGCAGCATATCTTCGGCGTGCGGCAAGGTAATTTCCCCGTCAGCCAGCACCACATTGCTGCCATTAATCATATCTGGATAAGTCTGCCAGCCAGTACCCACGGTGGCCCAATGACCACTCAGTGATTGAGCTCGCAGCAGTGTTTGTGCGGGGGTCATTACCGCCTCGGTTCCCTCACCAAACCAATGCTCTTGTGCATCGCGCTCAAACTCGCCCCAATAGACTTCCCCCATCCGCGCATCAATTGCCGCCAAGACTCGAGATGCCCCAGTCAGGCGAAATGCACCCTGAGCCATAGTTTGCAAGGTAGAAACACCGATCATCGGCAAATCCGCACCCAGTGCCAGCCCCTGACCAATACCAATACCAATGCGCACACCGGTAAAACTCCCCGGACCACGGCCAAAAGCCAAGGCATCAAGTTGTTGCAGTGTCAGGCCCGACTCAGCCAAAACTTGCTGCACCATCGGTAAGATTCGTTGGGTGTGTTCCCGTGGGCACAGTTCAAACAAAGCTTGAACTTCGCCGTTATTCCAGAGTGCGACAGAACAAGCTTCTGTTGCGGTATCGATCGCTAAAATTCGCGTGGACATGCCAACCTCGGCAGGAAAAGAGTATGAATTCAAACAGGGCGCGCATGATAGCACACCCCTCCTCACTTTTCCCTCAATCGCGCTGCTTGAGAAAAGCGATGGCTTTCGCCAGATCCCGGGTGCGGGGTGCTGGCGGCAGGCTATTGAGGAACATTGCGCCATAAGGGCGCATCACTAACCGGTTATCACAGATGACCAGCACACCGCGATCGTCAATATCACGAATCAGACGACCCACCCCTTGCTTCAGGGTAATGACGGCATCAGGTAATTGCACATCATTGAAAGGATCCCCACCACGCAACCGGCAATCTTCAATGCGTGCTTTTAGCAAAGGATCGTCAGGAGAAGTGAATGGCAGTTTGTCGATAATCACGCATGAAAGTGCGTCACCGCGCACATCCACGCCTTCCCAGAAACTGCTGGTAGCCACTAATAGTGCATTGCCCGCCGCCACAAACTGCGACAATAGCTGCCCTTTACTGGTTTCACCTTGAACTAATACCGGCAACGTCATACTGGCGCGGAATTCTTCTGCCAGGCCACGCATCATCTGGTGCGAGGTACAGAGGAAAAAACAGCGCCCTTGGTTCGCATCAATTAGTGGCTTTAGCATGGCGGCTAGTTTGCGCGCCGCACCCGGTTCATTCGCAGAGGGCAAATTACGTGGCACACACAACAATGCCTGATTGGCGTAGTCAAACGGACTGGGCAGCAGTAATGTTTTGGCGTTGGTCAGCCCCAGCCGCGCGGTAAAATGCGATAATTGGTCATTAACAGATAGCGTAGCTGACGTGAAGATCCAGGTTCCCGGTTTTTCTTCAATTAATTCACGGAAACGGTCAGATACTGAAAGTGGTGTGAGTGCCAATACAAAATGGCGCGAGTTACATTCATACCAATAGCTATAACCCGGAGTATTAACATCCTTTAAGCGTTTGAGGCGGTTACGATACACCGTCGCCCGCTCAAAAGCTGCATCGAGCATCGCCGAGCGCCCCAGTGACAGCTTCATCACGTCGTAGCAAAGCTCCAGTGCATCATCGAGCAACAATAATGCCCGCTGGATTGCCGGTTGCTCCATGACATCGCGCAAATTACCGCGATAGCCTGGGTCACCCAGTACTAAACGAAAATCTTGAGTGCTTTGTGTCAGCCGATCGGCACTCTTTTGCAATTGTGCAGCATCACGAACTTCAGTGCGATAAGCAATAATGATGTCTTTCGCCAGATCCATCAGTTGTCTGCTGGTCAGTTGTTGGCCGAAGTATTGGCTGGCAATATCGGGGATCTGATGGGCTTCATCGAAAATCATCACATCGGCGGTGGGGATTAATTCAGCAAACCCGCTCTCTTTCACCACCATATCAGCCAAAAACAGATGATGGTTAACCACCACTACATCAGCATCCATTGCCTTACGGCGCGCTTTCACCACAAAACAATCTTTATACAGTGGGCAATCACTACCCAGACAATTATCATTGGTGCTGGTCACCAACGGCCAGACAAAGCTATCTTCTGCCACCTGACCACAGGTGCTGATATCACCATCAACGGTTTCAGCTGACCAACCACGCAGGCGCACCAAATCAACCAACGTCTCACTGGCCAACTCCCCCCCCGCCAGTGATTGCTGTTCAAGCCGCTCCAAACAGAGGTAATTCGAACGCCCTTTGAGTAAGGCCAGCTTCCCTTTGTATTTTAAGGCGGTGGCAACTGTGGGCAGATCACGGGAATAGAGTTGGTCCTGTAATGCCTTGGAGCCAGTCGAGATAATCACTTTGCAGTCGGCCCGTAAAGCGGGTGCCAAATAGGCAAATGTTTTACCGGTCCCGGTGCCAGCCTCAACCACCAATTGCTGTTTGGCATCAATAGATTCACTGATGGCCGCAGCCATCTGACGCTGGGATTCGCGGGGGTTAAAACCTGTAATGGCCTGCGCTAGGGCGCCGTCTGTTGCAAAATCGTCTGTCACGCTTTCTCTTCCGGATGAAATCAGCAGTGATTATGCCAAGCCTCGCGCCTCGCGACCACACATTCTCGCCGCAAGCTATGTTACTCTAACGGCGAAACTGACATTGACATTCACACAAGGGAGTGAAAATGAGTATTGAGCGAATTAATCCAGAAAAACGATGGTCCGATGCAGTGGTATTCAACAACACTATTTATTATACCAGCGTACCGGAAAATCTGGATGCAGACGCCACGGCCCAGACCGCAAATACATTGGCGGCGATTGATATGATGTTGAATCAGCTCGGTTCTGATAAAAGCCGGATTTTGGATGCCACGATATTTCTGGCCGATAAAGCAGATTTCGCTGCAATGAATGCTGCCTGGGATGCCTGGGTGGTCGAAGGTAATGCCCCTGTGCGCTGCACTGTCGAGGCCAAGTTGATGAATCCAAAATATAAAGTTGAAATCAAAATCATTGCGGCGCTGTAGTTATAAGATAGAAAGTTATTCACCGCCCCTAATGATAAGGGTAGCCACTTGGCTACCCTTAAATTGATGTACTCGATACTGTTTATACCCGAAGTTGCTGGTTTTACACCAAAAACTAACAGAATCAGGACAGTTTGATCATCACCATGCCCGCCAGTAGCAAAATCAGGCCAATCCAGCCTTTATAGTTCAGCCGTTGGTTGAATAAAATCCAACCGGCAGCCACCGTCGCGGCAATACCAAACCCACCCCATAGTGCATAAGCCACTGATAATTCAATGCCTTTAACTGCCTGAGCCAAAGCGCTAAATGCCGCTAAAACTGACAGTAACGACAAGATACCCAACCATACACGGCGAAAACCATCTGACATTTTCAGCAAGATATTGGCAATGATCTCTAGAATGACGGCCAAAATCAGAAAAGCAATGTGATATAACTCAAGCTGTTGCATGATGCTCACCTGACTTGGTACTTATCTTGCTACTACCCGGTTTCTTTGGCTTACGGGTACCCGATTTCACTAACATGATGCCGCCGACCAAGGTGACTAAACCGGCTATTTTCAGTGGTGATAAACTTTCGTCAAACCACAGTACACTGAAGACGGTAATAATCAGGATGCCAATTCCTTCCCACAATGCATACGCCACCCCTAAAGCCACTTTTTTAACGGCCAGAGCCAGCAGAATGTAAGAACCGGTTATCATAAAATACATCACGATATGCCCGGTCATGTCCCCACTGACACTCGCGTATTTCATTGATAAGGTGCCGATAATTTCAGCAACGATAGCTAAGCCTAAAAATATCCAATAAATCATAATTCTTCTCCTAACATCCCTATACCCTATGGCTTTTAAGGTGTAGGAAGGCGGCAAGCGAGTGAATCCCGATGAGCTTACACAAGTAAGTAATTCGGATGAACAACCGTAGCCAACACACCTACAATTTAAAAGATGACGGGTAGAACGCACGCTAAGGTCTATTTGTTACGGTTTCCAATTCACTTGATATATACCCACAGACTTTGCGTTGCAGGTAGGCAGCAAGCGAACTCATCCCGATGAGCGAACGATGGTAAGTCATTCGGGTGAGTGAACGTAGCGAAAACCCCTGAAATATCAAATATGAAGGGCGTGCGCAGACCGTAAGAAATAGAAACTCACTTGGCGTATAAACTTTACTGAAGACGGAAGAAGAAAGACGCTATAGCTCGCTGCACCAGTGATGCTCACTGGCCAGAATGGCTGACAGGAAGAGTTGGCATGTAGAGTGTTTGAAAGTAATTCCATTAATTTTGATCATAATATATCTCTTTTTTTTAGCCACACCCGCTTTAGCCACATACTTGTTTGCCAAATCTAGTGTGATTCGCCTAAAACCCTCATCAAATTGGAATAATTAACTGCTGTATTTTTACCACAGTCAATTTTATAAAGCAAACCCTCTATTTGATAAATAGTTTAAAAAAAGAGTTTAAAAAATAATAAGTTAGTAAATATGAAAAAACAAAACCTCTGCATTGCAGAGGTTTTCTATTTGGCATGAATCTGCGCTTCTCTCATCAGTTCAGAGAGTTAGAGCAATTTATGCTGTGGCGCCCGCGACCGCTTGTTTCGCTAATTCAGTAATGCGAGCGTAGTCACCTTTTTCCAGCGCGTCAGCAGGCACCAACCATGAGCCGCCAATGCACAACACGCTTTTCAGCGCCAGATAATCGCGGTAGTTGTTCGGGGTAATCCCCCCGGTTGGGCAGAAGCGCACTTGCGAGAATGGGCCGCCAATAGCTTGTAATGCTTTAACCCCGCCGTTAGCTTCAGCCGGGAAGAATTTAAACTCACGCAGGCCATAGCTCATGCCAAGCATCAGTTCTGAAACTGTGCTGATCCCAGGGATCAATGGAATAGAACCTGCTGTCGCTGCTTTAAGAAGCTCATCAGTTAACCCTGGGCTAATAGCGAATTGCGCGCCAGCCTCAACAACTTCGGCCAACTGCTGTGGATTAAGCACAGTTCCTGCACCAATAATGGCTTCTGGGACTTCTTTGGCAATGGCACGGATAGCCTCAACAGCACAAGGGGTACGTAACGTCACTTCCAGCACCCGAACACCACCAGCCACTAAGGCTTTTGCCAGCGGTACCGCTTGCTCGAGTTTATTAATCACAATCACCGGGACAACTGGGCCTGCAGTCAAAACCTGTTCTGCGCTCGTTTTCCAGCTTTTCATCAGTTGTTATCTCCACTTATGCCGATTGGCATGTACTCACCCGAAGGTGTCAGTTGAAATATGGCTGGCGGAATACTCAGCTTTCCACCAGCCATAAAGGATCATGATGCGAGCTTGCTAACAGCTCTTTATTATTTACCGGCTTCCTGCCTCTAGCTGCCCGCCGATTTCCCTGACGGAAGTACGCCGCCAAAATATTATCTGGCAGCGCGTGCAACAATTAATCTTCGCAGATGAGCACGTTACTCGAACTCATTCCATGAACGGCCATCACGGGTGATCATGGCAACAGAGGCAACTGGCCCCCATGTCCCTGATTGATAAGGTTTTGGTGCCTCATTATCAGCAGCCCATGCATCCATAATGGAATCAACCCATTTCCAGGCTTCTTCAACCTCATCACGGCGCACAAACAGCGCCTGAATGCCACGCATGGTCTCCAGTAACAGACGTTCGTAGGCATCAGCAATATGTTGCTCGTTAAAGGTTTTAGAGAAACTGAGGTCAAGCTTGGTCGTTTGCAGGCGGTGCTTGTGCTCCAGACCAGGGACTTTATTCAGCACTTCAATTTCAATACCTTCATCGGGTTGCAGACGAATGGTCAGCTTGTTTTGCGGCAATTGCTGATAGGATTCGCGGAACAAGTTCAGTGCAGGGTTTTTAAAGTACACCACTACTTCAGAGCATTTACTCGGCAAGCGTTTACCGGTTCTTAGATAGAACGGCACCCCCGCCCAACGCCAGTCATCAATATCCACACGGATAGAAACGAAGGTTTCGGTATTACTGCTCTTGTTCGCCCCTTCCTCTTCCAGATAGCCTGGGACTTTATGACCCTGAACAAATCCAGCCGTGTACTGACCACGCACCGTGGTTTCTCGCACATTGGTGTGATCGATACGACGCAGCGAGCGCAGCACTTTCACTTTCTCATCACGGATACGGTCGGTACTCAAGTCTGCCGGTGGCGACATCGCAATCATGGTCAAGATTTGCAGCAAGTGGTTTTGGATCATGTCGCGCATTTGGCCGGCTTGATCAAAATAGCCCCACCGCCCTTCAATACCCACTTCTTCAGCCACAGTGATTTGCACGTGATCAATGGTGCGATTATCCCAGTTGGAGGCAAACAGTGAGTTAGCGAACCGCAATGCCAACAGGTTCAGTACCGTCTCTTTACCTAAGTAGTGGTCGATACGGTAAACCTGACACTCATTGAAATATTCCGCGACTTGATCGTTGATAACCCGCGAAGAGGCCAAATCTTTCCCCAGCGGTTTTTCCATCACCACCCGGCTTGGCTCTTTATTCAGCCCTGCCTCACCCAATCCTTTGCAAATAGCGCCAAAGGTATTCGGTGGCATGGCGAAGTAGTTAATGGTGGTGCGATTTTTTTGATCCAGCATTTTGCCCAACTTGGCAAAATGTTTGCTGTCGTTTACGTCCAGATTACAAAAGTCGAGACGAGAACTGAGCTTTTGCCACAATTCATCATCCAGCTTCTCTTTCATAAAGGTATCGAGGGCTTCCTTTACCACGGCTGTGTACGCGTCTTTATCCCAGTCGGCACGGCCTACGCCGATGATCCGAGTTTCAGGGTGGATGTGACCCGCTTTCTCTAATTGGTAAAGGGAAGGCAGCAGTTTACGGCGAGCCAAGTCTCCCTTAGCGCCGAAAATCACCAGATCACACGCCTGGGCTGCCTGGGCTGTATTAGTTACCGCCATGTTATTCTCCTCGTTGCAGGATATTTGTAATTTTCTTACATTACTAATGTACTCTCTTTGACTATAGCCAGTAAACCCAGATAAAAGTGGACCAAAAAAGGTTAAATAACACTCAATAGAACCGCAGACCGCGTCAAATCAGGCCGCGTAACTTTAAAATGTAATTTTATGACGTTTTTGACAACTATTTACCATTATGAAAATTAGACACAGGTCATATTCTGGTGAAAAAGTGTGACTTACCACCAGATGCCACTGCCAACGGGTCCCAGCACGTAGTATATTTTCATTAAACCGGCATAGATTTCTCCTTTAAATGAAATCGGTAAAACCCATGGGTGACTCTCGTTATATGAATACGCTGGAAAATATCCAAAATAATCTGGACCTCCTGAGCAAATCGGAAAGGAAAGTCGCCGAGGTGATCCTTGCTTCCCCACAAACTGCCATCCACTCAAGTATCGCCACACTCGCCAAAATGGCGAACGTCAGCGAACCCACGGTCAACCGTTTTTGCCGTCGATTAGACACCAAAGGTTTTCCTGATTTTAAACTTCATTTGGCACAAAGTCTGGCTAATGGCACACCTTATGTGAATCGAAATGTCGAAGAGGATGATAGTGTATCCGCTTACACTGGAAAAATTTTCGAATCGACCATGGCTAGCCTGGATATGGCGAAAAACAATTTAGATATTGCTGCGATTAATCGGGCGGTAGATTTATTGACCCAAGCGAAGAAGATTTCATTCTTCGGCCTTGGTGCATCGGCTGCCGTGGCTCATGATGCGATGAATAAATTCTTCCGCTTCAATATCCCAGTTATTTATTTTGATGACATTGTTATGCAACGTATGAGTTGTATGAATTCCAGTGAAGGTGATGTGGTGGTATTGATATCTCATACTGGGCGGACAAAAAGCCTGGTAGAACTGGCCCATTTAGCCCGTGAAAACGATGCCACTGTCATCGCGATTACCTCACGTGACACCCCGCTGGCGAACGAAGCAACATTGCCTCTGCTGCTGGATGTGCCAGAAGATACCGATGTCTATATGCCGATGGTGTCGCGCATTGCCCAACTGACATTAATTGATGTATTAGCCACCGGCTTTACACTACGCCGAGGGGCAAAATTCAGGGACAACTTGAAACGGGTCAAAGACGCCTTGAAAGAATCTCGCTTTGATAAAGGTTCACCCCGGGTCAATAATGGCGAATAATGTGAAAGCATGAATTGTATCAAAAAGTAAATGACATCTGCGGCAGAAGTCGCTTTGTTTTGTGTTAGCGCATCTTCTGCGATGAAAGATTGACGTATTATTGAAAAGTAATGCTCTTGATGGCTCAAATATTTATTGAGCAAATAAGTGGTAAATAGCTCGCTTTTGTAATGTTGTCATTGATGTAGAGACGATCTCCAGGAGGAGGCATCTTATGCATCAATCGTTTTACATCCGCAAGCGGATAACAGGTAAGACACTATGCTTTTGATAATGTCATGTTTTTGATAAGACTGTGTTTGCGACAAGATTATGTTTTATTTGCTAACTCTATTTTTCGTCAACATGTCGCCGTAAAATTTGTAGCTTAGTTACATTTTACTATCGGATTCATTATCCGCTGTTTTAACAACACCATGCTTCATCAGTCAACGGAGTAAGAGATGTCCAGACGGCTCAGAAGGACCAAGATTGTTACTACACTGGGGCCGGCTACTGACCGCGACAATAATCTGGAAAAGATTATTGCTGCGGGTGCTAACGTAGTCCGCCTGAATTTTTCCCATGGTAGCGCCGAAGATCATGAATTACGGGCCAATAAAGTCCGTGAAATTGCCGCCAGATTGGGGCGTCATGTTGCGATTCTTGGCGATTTGCAAGGTCCGAAAATCCGGGTATCTACTTTTAAGGAAGGTAAAGTTTTCCTTAACGTGCACGATAAATTCTTGCTGGATGCCAATATGGCAAAAGGCGAAGGTGATAAAGACAAAGTTGGTATCGATTATAAAGGCCTGCCTGCGGATGTGGTTCCCGGTGATATCCTGTTACTGGACGATGGCCGAGTACAACTGAAAGTGATTGAAGTTCAGGGGATGAAAGTATTCACCGAAGTAACGGTGGGTGGCCCTCTTTCCAATAATAAAGGCATCAATAAGCTGGGCGGTGGCCTGTCAGCCGAAGCGTTGACGGAAAAAGACAAAGCCGACATTGTGACCGCGGCTAAAATTGGTGTCGATTTCTTGGCAGTCTCTTTCCCACGTACCGGTGAAGATTTGCATTATGCGCGCCGTTTGGCTCGTGATGCAGGCTGTAATGCTCAGATCGTGGCAAAAGTTGAACGCGCTGAAGCCGTCGCAACCGATGAAGCGATGGATGATATCATTCTGGCCTCTGATGTGGTGATGGTGGCTCGTGGCGATCTGGGTGTTGAAATTGGCGACCCTGAGTTGGTCGGGATCCAGAAAAAACTGATTCGCCGTGCTCGTCAGCTTAACCGGGCGGTCATCACTGCAACCCAGATGATGGAGTCAATGATTACCAATCCAATGCCAACGCGGGCAGAAGTGATGGACGTGGCTAACGCGGTGTTGGATGGTACTGACGCAGTAATGTTATCGGCAGAAACCGCCGCTGGGCAGTATCCGGCAGAAACCGTGGCAGCAATGGCGCGAGTTTGTCTGGGTGCTGAAAAAATCCCAAGTATTAATGTGTCTAAGCACCGTCTTGATGTGCAATTCGACAATGTCGAAGAAGCGATTGCCATGTCAACCATGTATGCAGCCAACCATCTGAAAGGCATCACCGCCATTATCGCGATGACCGAATCGGGCCGCACGGCTCTGATGATGTCCCGTATCAGTTCTGGTTTGCCAATCTTTGCCATGTCACGTCACGACCATACTTTGAACCTGACGGCTATCTATCGTGGTGTTACCCCGGTTTACTGTGATACTCATACCGATGGCGTGATGGCGGCGAATGAAGCAGTCAATCGCCTGAAAGACAAAGGTTTCTTGGTATCTGGCGACTTGGTTATTGTGACCCAAGGCGATGTGATGGGAACGATTGGGACAACCAATACCAGCCGTATCGTTCGAGTTGAGTAATTGGTTTTAATTAACTCAAAGCAAAAGCCCGCTCATTAGAAGCGGGCTTTTTTTATGCTCAACAACATCAGCGCTTAATAAATATCCTTGCGGACATAAGGCTCTATCTCACCTTCTTTACGGGTTTTCAGCAGCTTAAGAATCCAGGTATATTGCTCTGGATTCGGTTTTACCAGCAGCTCAACTTCTTCATTCATCCGGCGAGCAATATAGGCATCATCGGCATCCGCTAAATCATCCATTGGTGGGCGAATATAAATATCAAGGCGATGCTCGCGATAATTGTAGACTGGGAACATCGGGACAATGGCCGCGCGACACACTTTCATCAACCGCCCTACTGCTGGCAATGTCGCTTTATAAGTGGCAAAGAAATCGACAAACTCACTTTGCTCAGGGCCATAATCTTCATCAGGTAAATAGTATCCCCAAAAACCCTGACGCACTGAGCTAATAAATGGCTTAATGCCACTCTCGCGTGCATGAATACGCCCACCAAAACGCAAGCGAGCGCTATTCCATAAATAATCAACCAATGGGTTACGTTGGTGATGGAACATCCCTGCAACGGGCTTACCCTGCTCGGCTAATAACATGGCTGGAATATCAATCGACCAAGCATGAGGGACTAACAAAATAACATTGCGTTCCTGTTGTTGCAGTTGGTCCAGAACCTCCAGGCCATGCCAGTGAACACGAGATAACACCTTCTTCGGATCGCGAAAACAGAGCTCCGCCATCATCATTAAAGGCTGTGCCGCAGTAGCAAACATTTGATCAATGATATGCTCGCGCTCTGCTTCTGGCAGTTCAGGCATGCAATAGAGAAGATTAATTCGAGCACGACGTCGAGCACTTTTGGCTAATTTCCCAGCGAAACGACCGATTCCAGCCAACAGTGGATCACGGAATTTCGGTGGAACATAAGCCATCGCCGCCATTGCTCCGGTTCCTAGCCATACCCCCCAAAAACGTGGATGTAGGAAAGATTTTTTGAATACTGGAATAAAACCAGCAGCGTCATTTTTCTCTTTTTGCATGGGGGAACTCTTAGAATTGGCAATGGACTAATAATAATGGCAGTCGATATATTTTGCAGACAATCTTTTAAAAAATAATCTGTTACGAAAGCGACTCTTTGCTGTTAACGTCCGGAAAAACACAGGCATCAGCGAAATAGCCAAACTAACCGACTAAAACTGAGCCGCCAGAGTGTCACCGCTGGCGGCTCAGAGATAATCAATCCGCTAGAAATAGCGACGGATAGCGGTTAATCCAGTTGCAGCTGCGGAATCACCTGTTTGGCAATAGCCAGATATTCGCTGCGGTCTTTACCACTTAAACCTTCGGAACGTGGCAATTTAGCCGTCAGTGGGTTAACCGCTTGCTGGTTCATCCAGAATTCATAGTGCAAGTGCGGGCCAGTAGAACGACCGGTGTTACCTGACAGCGCGATGCGGTCGCCACGTTTCACTTTTTGCCCCGGTTTGACCAGCAATTTCTTCAAATGCATATAACGCGTGGTGTATTGGCGGCCATGGCGGATAGCCACATAGTTGCCCGCCGCACCACTGTGCTTGGCAATAACAACTTCACCATCACCCACGGCAAGCACCGGTGTCCCAACCGGCATAGAGAAGTCTACCCCTTTATGCGGCGCGATACGCCCGGTGACCGGATTAAGACGGCGAGGATTGAAGTTAGACGATACACGGAATTGTTTTATCGTAGGGAAACGCAAGAAGCCACGCGCTAAACCAGAACCCTGACGATCATAGAACTTACCGTCGTCGGCACGGATAGCATAGTAATCTTTGCCGCCGGAACGCATACGCACGCCAACCAATTGGCTTTGTTCACTACGACCATCAAGTATCTCGCGCGACATTAACACCGCAAATTGGTCGCCTTTACGCAGCTTGGAAAAATCCAATTGCCACTGTAATGCTTTCGTCACTGCGCGAATTTCAGAATTAGTTAAACCGGCTTTTTTCGCACTGGTCACAAAACTGCCATCCAGCCGCCCCGTCAGAACCGAATTACTCCACTCACCTTTCTGGAGCTCTTTGGTTTCTTTGAAGTTATTACCCACGCGGTTATAAGTGCGAGTTTCACGACGCGACACTTCCCACGTCAGACTTTGCAAATCACCGGTATCGTTGACCGTCCAAGAGATTTGTTGCCCGATCTTCAGATTACGTAAATCACGATTCTGATTCGCCAATAACGAGACATCAGAAATATCGATACCATATTGGGTAAGAATGCTGCTCAGGGTATCCCCGGTTGATACAACATACTCATGGACGCCAGCGTCACTGACATCTTTGGTATCTAGCTCGTCTTGCGGGATTTCATCATCAGGTGTTGCCTGATCGATAGGTTCACTGGCTTCTGGTAATAAAATACGGGGTTGGCTGTTATCTAATACCACGCTTTTGGCGACAGGCTCATGTTCCGGATGATAAACAAAAGGCCGCCAAACAGCGACGGCCAGAGTCATTACGGTCAACGACCCCAACATAATACGGTGGGGGCGAGGGAGATTGTTATACGCCAAAGTGATAGTTCGGACTATCTGCTGCACTTATGAGTATCCTTTTAATCTTACTTCAGGCAGCTCACGTATTGGTTAGACAACTGAGACAAAAAGTTCACATAGCTGTCCTTGCCTAATACTATGCCACTCCCCAAGGGATCCAGTGTGCCAGAACGCACGTCTGTTCCTTTGGCGACAGCATTAATGACGGCCGGCCTGAATTGTGGCTCAGCAAAAACGCATACCGCTTTGTGCTCAACCAACTGTGTTCGAATTTGATGTAAACGCTGCGCACCAGGCTGTATTTCAGGATTGACTGTAAAATGCCCTAACGGGCTCAAGCCAAAGTGTTTCTCAAAGTAGCCATAGGCATCATGAAAAACGAAGTATCCCTTACCTTGGGCAGGCTTTAGCATAGTAGCAATATTTTTTTCATTTTGCGCTAGTTGATCCTCGAATCGGCGCAGGTTTGCATCTAATTTGTCCTTATTTTGTGGCATAAGTTCCAATAATCTGTCGTGAATAGCGATTGCAGACTGTTTTGCTATGGTTGGCGATAACCAAATATGCATATTATATTCGCCATGGTGGTGCTCATCACTGTGATTATCTTTAGCATGATCATGGTCATGCCCTACTTCTTCCTCTCCATGTTCATCATGTTCGACGTCTTTCATTAATAAAGGCGTAACAGAAGGTAACTCCGCCAGAGCTATCTGCTTATTATCAGCAACTTGCGTTAAAGGTTTCGCTAAAAATGCTTCCATTTCAGGCCCAACCCAGATAACCAGCTCAGCGCTACGTAACCGCTGGACATCTGATGGACGCAAGGCATAATCATGTGGTGACGCGCCATCAGGCAATAAAATTTCTGTTGGCAGCACACCATCCGCTATAGCGGCGGCGATAAAACCCAGTGGTCGCACTGATGTAACGACCGCAGCTGAGGCAATATTAAATGGGTTAGCAACAAAAATTGCGCTCGCTAACATTGCCCGCTGTAGCCATTTATTTTTATGTAACATAATACGAATTCTCGACGTTTTGATGAGTAAAGCGTAATATTATAACATTCACTCGGTTCTGCAAACGTAATCATAATGTCCACATTGGTCACTCTAAATAAGATATCCGTCACTTTTGGTAGTCGGCGGGTACTAAACGATATTTCCCTTTCTCTACGTCCGGGAAGAATACTCACCCTGCTTGGGCCTAATGGCGCGGGTAAATCAACCTTGGTGCGCGTGGTGTTGGGCTTAATTGCCCCCACTAGCGGCACACTGGTTCGAGAGCCGGGTTTACGTATCGGCTATGTCCCACAAAAACTCCATCTGGATGCAACTTTGCCACTCACTGTAAGCCGCTTTATGCGCTTGAAGCCCGGTGTCAAAAAAGCAGATATTCTGCCTGCCTTAAAACGGGTACATGCTGCTCATTTATTAGATCAGCCCATGCAGAAACTCTCCGGTGGCGAAAACCAGCGCGTACTGTTAGCGCGGGCATTATTGAATCGCCCACAGTTGTTGGTGTTGGATGAACCGACACAAGGTGTTGATGTTAATGGGCAATTAGCACTGTATGATTTGATTGAGCAATTGCGTAAAGAGCTGGGTTGCGCCGTCCTGATGGTTTCCCATGACTTGCATTTAGTGATGGCTAAAACAGATGAAGTATTGTGCCTTAATCAGCATATTTGCTGCTCCGGTGCACCAGAGGTGGTCTCGACCCACCCTGAGTTTATCGCCATGTTTGGCAATCGCGGAGCCGAACAACTCGCGGTTTATCGTCATCACCATAATCATCGTCACGATTTACACGGAAAGATTATTTTGAAGAGCAGTGGGAGTCGTGACGCATGATTGAATTATTGCTGCCAGGCTGGTTAGCTGGCGTATTGCTGGCAACGGCGGCTGGCCCACTGGGATCTTTTGTGGTTTGGCGTCGAATGTCCTATTTTGGCGATACTTTAGCTCACGCCTCTTTGCTTGGGGTGGCATTCGGTTTACTGCTAAATGTGAATCCATTCTATGCCGTGATTGTAATGACCATGGTATTGGCGCTGATTTTGGTATGGCTAGAACGTCGTCCGCAACTGGCGGTCGATACCCTACTAGGAATTATGGCTCATAGCGCATTATCACTGGGTTTAGTGGTGGTCAGCCTGATGCACAATGTGCGGGTTGATTTAATGGCCTATTTGTTTGGCGATCTGCTGTCCGTAACATTGAGTGATATCTGGCTGATTGCCGCTGGTGTGGTTGTGGTACTGGGTGTTCTATGCTGGCAATGGCGCGCACTGTTATCAATGACCATTAGCCCAGAGTTAGCCCATGTGGACGGGGTTAATCTGGAGCGAGTACGTATGCTGTTGATGTTGGTGACCGCACTGACTATAGGGTTGTCGATGAAGTTTGTCGGTGCGCTGATTATCACTTCACTGCTGATCATCCCCGCAGCAGCAGCACGCCGTTTTGCCCGAACACCCGAGCAAATGGCTGGAATTGCCATAGGTATTGGCATTATTGCCGTGACCGGCGGTTTAACATGCTCCGCGTTATATGACACACCCGCCGGGCCTTCAGTGGTACTTTGCGCGGCGGTGATGTTTGTTCTTAGCCTGTCACAAAAAGCACGCGGGTAATCACGTTTCTCGGGGTTTATATTGATAAGCCCCATTCTCTTCACACCCAGCCTCACGGCTATTCTTAATGATATTGAGCTTGTCATCCTTTGATTTTCTTTCAATAAGCATCCATTCTGCATTTTATATTTTTATTAGTGTGATCAACCACAAATACAATAAATAAGCAGTGTAATACTCTGCAATCATCTCAAACCAATGAGCATTATAAGGATTATGCAGTCACTTTTACGTTTCTGCGTGGGCTTTGTACGCTCCTAATTTTCGCAGCATGATTATTGCGTAGAGGCGACCTATCATGGATAGAACCACCCCCACAGGTTTACTTCAACAACCTAAACCGTTCTTTATGATCTTCTTTGTCGAGCTATGGGAAAGGTTTGGCTATTACGGTGTTCAGGGGATTCTTGCTGTTTTCTTCGTCAAGGAGTTAGGTTTCTCGCAGGAGCAGGCATTTGTGACTTTTGGCGCTTTTGCGGCATTGGTTTACGGCTTGATTTCGATTGGCGGATACGTTGGCGACCATCTATTAGGTACCAAACGCACCATGGTTTTAGGCGCAGTGGTGCTGGCTATCGGCTATTTCGCCACCGGTCTATCATTGTATCAACCCAACTTAATTTTCTTCGCACTAGGTACCATTGCCGTAGGTAACGGTTTGTTTAAAGCTAACCCGGCAAGTTTACTGTCGAAATGTTATCCGCCTAAAGATCCACGTCTGGATGGGGCTTTTACACTGTTTTATATGTCGATCAATATTGGCTCCCTACTGTCGCTATCATTGGCACCCGTTATTGCTGAACGTTTTGGTTACACCATCACCTATTACTTATGTGGTATTGGTTTGATTTTTGCCCTGCTGGTTTACTTCTGCTGCCGCCATATGGTGCGACACATTGGTTCAGAGCCAGATGCAAAACCCTTAAATTGGCGAAATCTATTCTTGGTGCTAGCCGGGACGGCGGTGATGATATGTGTCTGCGCCTGGTTGATGAACCATGTGATTATTGCCAATCTGGTGCTGATCGTCTTATCGCTAATTGTGGTCTTTATCTTCTTCAGAGAAGCATTAAAACAGGACCCACTGGGTCGCAATAAAATGTTCGTGGCTTTTATTCTGATGATTGAAGCCATTGTGTTTTATGTTCTGTATGCACAGATGCCTACCTCATTAAACTTCTTCGCTATCAATAATGTTCATCATGAAATTCTTGGGTTCAATATCAATCCGGTCAGCTTCCAAGCATTGAACCCATTCTGGGTGGTGGTTGCCAGTCCAATTTTAGCCTCGATTTATACCCGTTTAGGCAGTAAAAACCGTGACTTATCCATGCCTGCAAAATTCACTTTAGGGATGTTTTTATGTTCACTGGGTTTTCTGACTGCGGCGGCAGCCGGGATGTGGTTTGCTGATGCTCAGGGTCTGACATCCCCTTGGTTTATTGTTCTGGTTTACTTATTCCAGAGCCTAGGGGAATTGATGATCAGTGCGCTAGGTTTAGCCATGGTGGCCGCACTGGTTCCGCAATATCTAATGGGTTTTATTCTGGGGATGTGGTTCCTGACACAAGCGGCATCATTCCTGATTGGTGGCTATGTCGCGACCTTTACTGCCACACCAGAAGGGGTAACTGACCCACTGGAAACATTGCCTATCTACACCGACGTGTTTGGCAAAATTGGTATGGTTACCTTGGTCATAGCGTTGGTTATGGCGTTACTTATCCCATGGCTTAACCGAATGATTAACACACCGGTGGCGGAGAAAACAGCCGCTTGAGAATAGTCACGAACAGGGCTGATACTGGTTCAGCCCTGTATTTAAGAAAACTTACTCTTCGCGAGTGATACCGAAATGTTTATATGCATGGTTGGTGGCAATACGCCCACGCGGTGTCCGCTGAATAAAGCCTTGTTGGATTAAGTATGGCTCCAAGACATCTTCAATGGTTTCGCGCTCTTCACCAATAGCGGCAGCCAGATTATCTAACCCCACCGGGCCGCCCATAAACTTATCAATAACCGCTAGTAAGAGCTTGCGGTCCATGAAATCGAAACCTTCGGCATCAACATTCAACATATCTAGAGCTTTCATCGCAACATCACCGTTAATCGCGCCATCGGCCCTGACTTCGGCAAAATCTCGCACGCGGCGTAGCAAACGGTTAGTTATACGTGGTGTTCCCCTTGAGCGGCGCGCCAATTGATGCGCCCCTTCTGCGGTTAACTCCAGCCCCAAACACTTGGCACTGCGCGAAACGATATGTTCTAAATCAGCGACTTGATAAAACTCTAGCCGCTGGACAATACCGAATCGATCGCGTAATGGAGAGGTCAATGACCCTGCACGCGTCGTCGCGCCAATCAGAGTAAAAGGCGGCAAATCAAGTTTGATTGAGCGCGCAGCCGGGCCTTCACCAATCATAATATCCAGCTGATAATCTTCCATCGCCGGATAGAGAATTTCCTCAACAACTGGTGATAAGCGGTGGATTTCATCAATAAACAACACATCATGTGGCTCCAGATTGGTCAGCATGGCGGCCAAATCCCCTGCTTTCTCCAACACCGGGCCAGAGGTTGTCCGTAGATTTACCCCCATCTCATTGGCTACGATATTCGCCAGTGTGGTTTTACCTAGCCCTGGCGGGCCAAATATCAGCACATGGTCCAGTGCATCGCCACGCTGTTTAGCCGCCTGAATGAAGATTTCCATCTGCTCGCGGACGTGAGGCTGCCCGACATATTCTGCCAATAGTTTTGGGCGAATAGCCCGGTCAATACTCTCTTCATCACTGATAACACCCGCAGAGATCAGGCGGTCTGCTTCAATCATCCTTAGCCCCTATTCTTTCTATAACGCAGCGCGCAGCGCATCACGAATTAGGGTTTCACAATCTGCACCCGGTTTAGCAATTTTGCTGACTAAACGGCTAGCTTCTTGTGGTTTATAACCTAACGCCACCAGCGCAGAAACCGCTTCGGCTTCAATATCAGCATCGGGAGTCTGTGAAGCACTCGGTAACTGAATATCACCGGTATTATTGAACAAATCACCATTGAGGCCTTTAAAGCGGTCTTTCATTTCGACCACTAGCCGCTCAGCAGTCTTCTTACCCACACCCGGTAACTTCACCAATGTAGTGATATCTTCTCGTTCAACTGCGGCTACAAACTGCTGTGCCGACATGCCAGACAGAATGGCCAACGCAAGTTTTGGCCCGACACCATTAACTTTGATCAATTCTCGAAAAAGAGCCCGCTCCTGCTTGTCATTAAATCCGTACAGCAATTGAGCATCTTCGCGCACCACAAACTGGGTGAAGATAATGGCTTCCTGCCCCAAATCTGGCAGCTCATAAAAGCACGTCATCGGCAATTGGACTTCATAGCCAACACCGTTTGTTTCCAGCAACACCAGTGGTGGCTGTTTTTCCAAAATGATACCTCTGAGGCGCCCTATCACGTTGACTCTCTCCTCGATTACCCACATTAGGGTATGAACATAATGGCTGTTTATAGCATAAAAAAGGCTGGATGGATATCCAGCCCACAATAACAGTTAACCTGCTCGCATAAAATACCGGCTAGCGGATTCTACCGCGCGCCAACGTCATCTGCTCATTACCCAATCGCAGGGTATTTTGGCTAAGATGGCAATGGGTAATAGCAATTGCCAATGCATCAGCGGCATCAGCCTGTGGGTTCGCCGGGAGTTTTAACAGCGAGCGCACCATGTGTTGAACCTGACTTTTCTCTGCCGCCCCAGTCCCTACGACAGTTTGTTTAACCTGACGCGCGGCATATTCGGAAACGGGCAAATTCAGATTTACCGCAGCGACAATCGCCGCGCCACGCGCCTGCCCCAGCTTTAAGGCTGAATCCGGATTTTTCGCCATAAACACTTGTTCGATGGCAAAAAAATCGGGTTGAAACTGGGTGATAATTTCAGTCACGCCAGCATAAATTAACTTCAGGCGAGTAGGCATATCGTCAACAACCGTGCGGATACAGCCGCTGCCCAGATAGGTGAGCTGACGACCTTGCTGGCGGATCACGCCATAACCGGTAACACGAGAACCGGGATCGATGCCTAATACGATCGCCATACCAGCTTATTTACCTTTTCACATCAGAAGCTCTGGCCACCAATGTGGCCAGAGAGGATTCCAGATACATTTAAAGAGTAGGATGAGCTAGCGCCGGTTTACAGGGTGGCGGCAACTTCATCAGAGATTTCACCGTTATGGTAAACCTCTTGCACATCATCCGAATCTTCTAGCATATCAATCAAACGCAGCAGTTTAGGTGCCGTTTCAGCATCCAGATCCGCTTTAGTAGATGGAATTAAGGAGACTTCAGCCCCCTCAGCGACCAGACCAGTAGCATCCAGTGCATCTTTCACCGCACCCAGCGATTCCCAGGCAGTGAACACGTCAATCGCGCCGTCATCATAGACCACGATATCATCCGCACCCGCTTCTAGCGCCGCATCCATCACTGCATCTTCTGCCAAACCCGGTGCATAAGAAATAACACCTTTCTTGGTGAACAGATAAGAAACCGAGCCATCAGTCCCCAGGTTACCACCAGTTTTGGTAAATGCATGCCGGACTTCAGATACAGTACGGTTACGGTTATCACTCAAGCACTCGACCATTACGGCTGTACCGCCTGGGCCATAACCTTCGTAAATAATGGTTTCCATGTTGTTATCTTCGTCACCACCAACACCACGGGCAATCGCGCGGTTCAGGGTGTCGCGTGTCATATTATTCGACAGCGCTTTATCGATAGCTGCACGTAAACGTGGGTTTGCCCCCGGATCACCACCACCCAGACGTGCGGCAGTAACCAATTCACGAATGATTTTAGTGAAAATTTTACCGCGTTTGGCATCCTGTGCCGCTTTGCGGTGCTTTGTGTTGGCCCATTTACTATGACCTGCCATAAATAAGTATCTCCAAAATAGCCTAATTATCCCCTTCGGACTTGAAGCCACAGTGGTGTTAGCTGCCCTCACGCACCCGAATTACCGACTCATGTACGCTAATCAGGACTCGTTCTGTGGTCGCCTACCTATAACCTCAATGACCGTTGGGGATAGACGGTAATGAAATAACAAACTCTTCAATCGCTTGACGATTACTCCAGGACTTGGTCGCTGGTGCGGCATCCGCAGCAGCTAACCACTGATAAGCAAGATGCTCGGTAATGGCCACATCCCGCTCTTCAGGTAACGCCAGACAGAACCAATGTTCTTTATTCCGCGTAACGCCCGGTGCATAGCGATGGCGAAAATGCATAAAAATTTCAAATTCCACGCAGCGTTGGCAGTCGATCAACTCAAGATTTTCACCCAGTATATCAATGCCGACCTCTTCCTTTACTTCGCGCTGCGCAGTTTGCAACGGAGTTTCTCCCTCTTCCAGACTGCCGGTCACCGACTGCCAGAAATCAGGGTCATCACGCCGTTGCAACATCAGCACCCGACCACTCGACCTGGCGTAGATAACCGCCAGTATCGATTCGGGGCGTTTATAACTCATTACTGCTCTTCTTCCACGCTATCCGTCGCCCCTTTCTTCGCCACAACGCTGATAGACAGCTCTTGCAGTGAAGCAGGATTAGCAAAACTTGGCGCATCAGTCATCAGACAAGCCGCAGCCGTGGTTTTCGGGAAGGCAATAACATCACGAATGTTATCGGTGCCGGTCAGCAGCATCACCAGACGGTCCAGGCCAAAAGCTAAGCCTGCATGTGGTGGGGTACCGTATTTCAATGCATCCAACAAGAAGCCAAACTTCTCACGTTGTTCATGTTCATTGATACCCAGAATACCAAACACTTGCTGTTGCATTTCAGTACGGTGGATACGCACAGAACCGCCACCCACTTCATAGCCATTGATGACCATATCGTAAGCATTGGCGATAGCCGTAGTCGGTGCCGCAGCCAATTGTTCTGGGCTCATATCTTTAGGGGCCGTGAACGGGTGGTGCATAGCGGTCAAGCCACCTTCGCTGTCATCTTCAAACATTGGGAAGTCAACCACCCACAGTGGTGCCCATGTCCCCAACTGAGTCAGTTGCAGGTCGCGGCCCACTTTCAGGCGCAGTGCGCCCATGGCGTCAGTGACAACTTTGTCGCTATCTGCGCCAAAGAACAGGATATCGCCACTTTCTGCCTGAGTACGAACCAGGATCGCTTCCAGCACGTCAGCACTGAGGAATTTCGCCACCGGGCTTTGTACACCTTCAATACCTGCAGCACGGTCATTCACTTTCAGCCATGCCAAGCCTTTCGCACCATAAATGCTAACAAACTGAGTATATTCATCAATTTGCTTACGAGTCACTTGAGCGCCACCCGGAACACGCAGTGCTGCAACACGGCCTTTGGCATCATTGGCTGGGCCGGAGAAGACTTTAAACTCAACATCTTTAACCAAGTCAGCGACATCCACCAGCTCTAGTGGGTTGCGCAGGTCTGGCTTATCGGAACCATAGCGCCGCATCGCTTCGGCAAACGTCATCACCGGGAAATCACCCAGTGAGACACCTTTGGTTTCCTGCCACAATTCACGAACCAGTTTCTCCATCACTTCACGCACTTGATCGGCGGTCATGAAAGAGGTTTCTACATCGATCTGAGTAAATTCAGGCTGACGGTCAGCACGCAAATCTTCATCGCGGAAGCATTTTACAATCTGATAATAGCGGTCAAAACCAGACATCATCAGCAACTGTTTGAACAGCTGTGGCGATTGTGGCAAAGCATAGAATTTGCCTTTATGTACCCGGCTTGGCACCAGATAATCACGGGCTCCTTCAGGGGTTGCTTTGGTCAACATTGGGGTTTCGATATCAAGGAAACCATGGCTGTCCATAAAGCGACGGACGAAGCTGGTAATTTTAGCGCGAGTTTTCAGGCGGTCGGCCATTTCCGGGCGACGCAGATCCAAATAGCGATATTTCAGACGCTGCTCTTCACTGTTGGTCTGATTAGAGTCCAGCGGCAATGGCTCGGAACGGTTGATAATATTCAGCGTGTGGGCAAAGATTTCTACTTCACCGGTAGACATATCTTTATTGATTTGGCTATCAGGACGCGCGCGTACAGTACCGGTAATCTGAATACAGAACTCATTACGCAGCTCAGAAGCTTGTTCATAAGCGGCCTTATGGTCCGGGTCGAAGAATACCTGAACAATGCCTTCGCGATCGCGCATATCAATAAAAATCAGGCCACCCAAGTCACGACGACGGTTAACCCAACCACAAAGAGTCACTTCTTGGCCCACGTGGGACAGATTCAACTGCCCGCAATATTCAGTACGCATACAATATCCTTTTACTCAGCCGATGCCGCACGCGTTATCTACTGTCCGTGCGGCTGTTTTCTGATGAGCCCTTAGTTGAGCCTCAGCTACTACTGTCTGGTTTACTCTTATTATCTGATTTGTTCTTACTGCCCGGCTTGAAATCTGTCACGTACCAACCGGTGCCTTTCAGTTGAAAGCCGGCCGCAGAGATAAGTTTCGATAACGCGGGCTGATGACACGCAGGACATTGAGTCAATGGCGCGTCGGAAAATTTTTGTAGTTTCTCTAATCGATGGTTGCAAGCACTACACGCCCTATCTTATCCCTAAAAAAGTCATAGATTGGCATAGGTATCTATAGATTAAAGAGTATTGAAAAAAGGGAACCATTATAAAGGAATTTCGTGGCATAGATAAGAGCGAACGCACAGCTCAGAGACGACAAAATCCCTTTCGGTGATGTTTTAACACATCATTTAACAAATTTGTTCCCTCGTAAGGACTACCCGATAACATATGTTGGCATAAACTGGTCAGCAGATTGAGCCTACCATTCCGGCTCTCCCCCATGATATAGAGGCGCAACCCTATGAAACTTGATGCAAAAACCACCGCTCTGGTACTGATCGATTTGCAGCAGGGGATTTTACCCTTTGCCAAAGCCCCTTATAGTGCTGAGCAGGTTATTGCCACCAATGCTCGTCTGGCTGATAAATTCCGCAAATCTGGTGCAGCGGTAGTTTTCGTGCGTGTGGGATGGTCCAACTCATTTGCTGATGCGCTCAAACAACCGGTTGATCAACCCAGCCCAACTCCCGCGGGCGGTTTACCTGCATCATGGTGGACGTTCCCTGAAGAATTGGCGGTAACCGATGGCGATATTAACGTCATAAAACATCAGTGGGGAGCATTCTACGGTACAGATTTAGACTTACAGCTGCGCCGCCGGGGGATTAAAACCATCGTATTAGCCGGAATTGCTACCAATATTGGTGTTGAGTCCACCGCCCGAACAGCCTGGGAATTGGGCTATGAATTAGTCATTGCCGAGGATGGTTGCAGCACCGCAAGTACCGAAATGCAGCAGTTTGCGGTTAACAATATCTTCCCACGGATATCCCGTGTGCGCAGCAGTGGCGAAATTCTTGCAGCCCTAGCCGAGTAACGATAAATTCTGTCGAGAAAATATCGCTAATGCAAATTAATGCTCACTGTGATTAGGCTGTTGGGTACGAAAGTCATATCCAAACTAATGGGTGGTGCGGCCAGGCGGTAAATAAATAAGCCCCGATGAACTGACATCGGTCAGTGATTCGGCTGAATGAATGCAAATAACAACGCCGTGGCAGTAAATAAGAAGGGTAAACATGTATATAGGACTGCCGCAATGGCAACACCCAACTTGGAACCGATTGGGTATCAAGGATTTGGCCGATTACAGCCGTTATTTTAACTGCGTCGAAGGAAACACCACTTTCTATGCATTACCCCGCTTAGAAATCGTGCAACGTTGGCGTGATATGACGCCCGATAGCTTCCGCTTCTGTTTTAAGTTCCCCGCCACTATTAGCCACCAAGCCGCCCTGCGCGACTGCGATAAAGAGCTACAGGCTTTCTATCAATGCTTAGCACCGCTACATGAGCGTATTGGTCAATTATGGATACAACTCCCCGCCGCTTTTGGGCCCAATGAGCTAAAGCTTTTATGGCAATTTATCGATAAATTACCCGCAGGTTTTCATTACGGCGTAGAAGTCCGCCACCCGGAGTTTTTCGCTAAAGGTTCTGCGGAACTGGCTCTCAATCAGGGTTTACATCAACGAGCCGTCAATCGCGTGATGTTGGACAGCCGCCCTATTCATGCAGCCAAACCACTCACCGCCGCAGTGCGTGATGCGCAAAGTAAGAAACCGCGCCTGCCAGTACATGCTATCGTCACCGGCGGCCAGCCTTTGGTGCGTTTTATTGGTGGCGATCAACTGGATGAAAATTTAGCCCTATTCGCACCTTGGTTACAAAAACTGCCGCAGTGGGAACAGCAATATCAACCTTATGTCTTCATTCACACACCAGATAACAGCGACTCGCCGCAGCAGGCACAAAAGATTTGGCAACAATTAGCCACAATAATAACAACCTTACCGCCAGCACCTGACTGGCCAGAACAAGACTTACTATTTTAAGGATATTGGCGCTTTTTTCGCCCAAAGCGATGACTATTGCCGAGTAACGCCATAATGTATGCGCAAGCTTATCTTTCCCAACATGAAAATGTGTATTAAGAATTGTGCTTCCATCCACTTTTTCTAGCGACAGTTACCCGGTAGGCGGTTATCATTATTCAGCCAGTTGATGGTTGGGCAATGGAGTTAAAAATGGTTAGCTCGCTTTATGTCGTGTTGGGCGCACTGTTATTGATCAAGCTTTCATTTGATGTTGTTAAATTGAGAAATCAGTATCGCGTCGCTTATGGCGATGGCGGTTTTTATGAATTACAAACCGCCATCCGTGTACATGGTAACGCCGTAGAATATATTCCTATTGCTGTCATTTTACTCATTATGATGGAAATGAATGGCGGTGAGATATGGATGGTCCATATTTGTGGCTTAATGCTGATAGTCGGTCGTTTACTGCATTATTATGGTTTACGTCATCGCGAAATTCGCTGGCGTCGCTCCGGGATGAGCGCTACCTATGTTTCTTTAGTATTGATGATTATCGCTAATATTTATTATTTACCTTGGGATCAGATTTTCAGTCTGACCTAATCACTATGATTATCTTGTCGGTTCCAAAGCCACACCACCGGAACCTTGTTACTCTAGGCGGTGTATCACCGCCTTCATGTCCGTCTTTACCTATCTGATACCCTACGCTCGCTTTATCGCGCTTATCTGCTCAGTTTTCTGTTATAATATGCGCCTTTAATTTCTTGTTAATGCCAATGACAGTCATGCCAAATCGCGACACTCAATCTCAAAACGATGCACCGCGCCATCAGTCTGGGGCAACAGAGCCACAGCGTGATAGCCTGTTTGCTGCCCCTATCGCCAAATTAGGTGACTGGACCTTCGACGAAAAAGTCGCTGAAGTATTCCCTGATATGATTCAGCGATCGGTGCCTGGTTATTCCAATATCATTTCGATGATAGGTATGTTGGCAGAGCGTTTTGTGCAACCCAATAGTCAAATTTATGATCTGGGCTGCTCGCTGGGTGCTGCCACACTGTCAATGCGCCGTAATATCAAAGCAGCAGGCTGTAAAATTATTGCCGTGGATAATTCACCAGCGATGGTTGAACGCTGCCGTCGTCATATTGATGCTTTTCGGGCAGCCACACCGGTGGAGGTGCTGGAGTCAGACATTCTCGACATCAAGTTGGAAAACGCCTCCATGGTGGTGCTTAACTTCACACTGCAATTCCTTGAACCAGCAGACCGCCAGCGGTTACTTAATCAGGTCTATCAAGGGTTGCGCCCCGGTGGAGCCTTAGTACTGTCTGAAAAGTTTAATTTTGAAGATAACGATATTGGTGAGCTGTTATTCAACATGCACCTCGATTTTAAGCGTGCTAACGGTTATAGCGAGCTTGAGATTAGCCAAAAACGCAGCATGCTAGAGAATGTGATGTTGACCGATTCCGTTGAAACCCATAAAGAGCGTCTGCGTCAGGCCGGTTTTGAACATGCTGAAGTGTGGTTCCAATGCTTTAATTTTGGTTCACTGATTGCCCTGAAATCAGGAGAGGCTCAATGATTGAATTTGGCGATTTTTACCGGCTGATAGCCAAAGGCCCATTAAGCCCATGGCTAGATACCCTGCCCGCTCAGCTCAGTGCCTGGCAGCGCGAATCATTGCACGGTAAGTTTAAAACCTGGTTTAACGCCGTCGAACATTTACCGGCACTCACCCCCACGTCATTAGATTTGCGCGAAGGCGTGCGGGCAGAAATGTTCCCACCCATTTCTGCCGGTCAGCGTGAAGGGATGGAAAATATGTTGCGCGCCCTAATGCCATGGCGCAAAGGCCCATTCTCATTGTATGGGTTGGAAATTGATACTGAATGGCGCTCCGACTGGAAATGGCAGCGAGTATTGCCACACATCAGCCCACTGGCTGGGCGCACGATTCTGGATGTCGGTTGTGGCAGCGGTTATCACTTATGGCGGATGGTCGGTGAAGGTGCTCATCTGGCGGTCGGTATTGATCCAATGCAGCTGTTTTTATGCCAGTTTGAAGCCATTCGCAAGTTGTTAGGTGGTGACCAGCGCGCTCACGTACTGCCGCTGGGTATTGAGCAACTGCCTGAGCTGGCAGCCTTCGATACTGTATTTTCAATGGGCGTGCTCTATCACCGCCGTTCGCCATTGGATCACCTCTACCAACTGAAAAATCAGTTAGTCAGCGAGGGGGAACTGGTGCTCGAGACCTTAGTGGTTGAAGGTGATAGCCAGCAGGTACTGGTGCCAGGTGACCGTTATGCACAGATGCGCAATGTGTACTTTATCCCGTCAGCACCGGCGTTAAAGGCCTGGCTTGAGAAATGCGGTTTTGTCGATGTGAGAATCGCGGATATGGCCGTGACCAGCACTGATGAACAGCGCCGCACCGACTGGATGACCAGTGAGTCATTGGCAGAGTTCCTGGATCCAAATGACCCGAGCAAAACAGTGGAGGGCTACCCAGCCCCACTCAGAGCCGTATTAATCGCGCGGAAACCATAAAAAAACCCGGCCTAAGTGCCGGGTTTTTAATAAGCTGACATCAGTCAGTGATGCGGGTGAGCGAATGCCGCTAACAACGCTGTAGCACCAAGGCCGCAGGGTCTAAGCTGACTGCGGTAAAGGCGCGCCCATCACCAACAAACTCTTCATCGCTTCAACCACTTCACCATCGACACAATAATGAGCGAACTCATCAACATCACTGTCTGCGCACATGGTGACACCTGCTTTACGGTATTTCATGCTTGAGGGGACAAGGCGCCCGGCTGAACTGTGGAGCTCGCGGATACCGGCATCAATAAATTTCTGCATATTGGTCAGGCGCACCCCCGCCCCAGCCATAATAACGGGCCCTTGATCTTTGGTTGCAGCCACTAAATCTTTCAATAATGCCAACCCCAGCTCCGCATTCTGCTGCTGGCCGGAGGTTAAAATCCGCGCCACGTTAAGATCGGCTAATTGCTGTAACGCCACCATTGGGTTTTGGCACATATCAAATGCGCGATGGAACGTGACCGCCAATGGCCCGCTGATTGACATAATTTCCCGCATCCGAGGCATATCAATGTGACCATCTATATCCAGCAATCCCACCACAACCCCTGCGAAACCCATATCGCGAATTCGGGCTATATCATTCTTAATGATGGCAAAATCATTATTGCTATAACAAAAATCGCCACCACGAGGACGGACGATCGGGTGGACAGGGATAGTGACCGTCTCTCTGGCTTGCATTAGAGCACCGATACTCGGCGTCAAGCCCCCTTCAGACTGGCCGCAGCATAATTCAATCCGGTCGGCTCCTGCCTTTTCTGCTATTTGCGCACAATCTACGCTATAGCAACAAATTTCCAATGTAGTCATTCTCTCCCCCGTTTGATGGATGCCACTGCGACAGGCATATATCCATATTATTTCTGAACATATAAATAGACATTCAACAATTACACTGTTGAATAAATAAAATACTGAATATATCGTTCACGCTAAAACAGAATGTAAGCAAAGGTGCTGAAGCATTTACTATGGCACTCATTTTGAATCCATGAGTAGATGTCAGTCACAGTGATAACCATAAGTGATAGTCGGTATTGAAATAAATAACCCATATACGTTAGTCATTGCGTTCGCTATCCACTATTTGCCACAAAGTGTAAGGGTGAAACTTAATGGTTATCTCGCCATCACTCACCGCCAGTGTCGGGTTAGCCAAGCGCTCATGCTCCCCTTGTGGTGAACTAAACTTGGAAGAAATCCCTTCTGGCAATGTGGCGGGTAATAAGGCCAGCGCACGTTGGTGTAGCGTCTGCGGGTCACCAGGCAATACCAGCTCAATGTGCTCCCACCCTTCATGAGGATAGTGAGTCTTCCCCGGATATGGCAATTCAACACAATCTATTTGCCATGGCCCGACGGCGAGTGGTTGCGCCAATTTGAACAGGCAAATCGGTCGCCCATTAATTTGCGACTCGGACATCAAATGACCACACTGCTCTAATCCACTGCGCCATCGTTGCGCGGTTTCCGTCTGATGGCAGCGCAATGAAATATGATCAGCACTGAATTGCGTCAAATCCAGCGTTAATTTCGCTGCGAAAATAACCAACTTTTGTTCAAAACACGGTAAGTCAGTTAATAAGTCCTGTAATTCGACAATACTTCTCAGGCCGCTCATCTTATTTTCCTTTTAAACTGTTATTTCCCGCATCGAAGCGGCCATAATCTACCGTTATTAACGTTAATCAGCCATATTTAATCTGATTGTTTTATGACTTTACATTATTCATTGCTAATAAAATTGTCTGCTGCGTTTTTGTCGAAATAACCACCTCAAATAGATTAGCCGCAACCGTAGGCCTGATGCTGACGTCGGGGGGCAAATATGGTATAAATCTTGCCATCTTGTGACTAACGTTCTGTCAGACCATCACGCCACCGGTCATTCTTTTGTGGTGTCATGTTTTGGCTCCGTTTGAATTAACTGGCACACAGATGCTCTTGTGTGTCTTTTGTGCGTAATTAAGGTAACCCGGTGAATATTCAGGCTCTTCTCTCAGATAAAGTCAGCCAGGCGCTGATTGCAGCAGGTGCTCCAGCAGGCAGCGAAGCTCAAGTTCGCCAATCTGCTAAAGCACAATTTGGCGATTATCAAGCTAACGGTGTTATGGCCGTTGCCAAAAAACTGGGTATGCAACCCCGACAACTGGCAGAAAAAGTCATTGAACTGCTCGATCTTGATGGCATTGCCAGCAAAGTTGAAATTGCCGGTCCCGGTTTTATCAATATCTTTCTTGATCGCCAATGGGTTGCCAGTAAGGTAGAACACGCGCTGACGGCACCAAAACTGGGCGTTGCACCGGTCGAACCGCAAACTATCGTGGTGGACTATTCGGCGCCTAACGTGGCAAAACAGATGCATGTGGGCCACCTGCGCTCAACGATCATCGGTGATGCGGCGGTACGAACTTTAGAGTTCTTGGGCCACAACGTCATTCGTGCTAACCACGTTGGTGACTGGGGTACCCAGTTTGGTATGCTGATTGCCTATCTGGAAAAAATGCAGAACGAAAATGCCAGCGACATGGGCTTATCCGATCTGGAGCTTTTCTATCAACAGGCCAAGAAAACCTATGATGAAGATGAAGAGTTTGCCCAGCGCGCCCGTGCCTATGTGGTAAAACTGCAAGGCGGCGACGAATATTGCCGTCAAATGTGGCGTAAATTGGTGGATATCACCATGGCGCAAAACCAGATTGCTTATGACCGCCTGAATGTCACCTTGACCAAAGATGATGTAATGGGTGAAAGTTTGTATAACGCTATGCTGCCGGGCATTGTTGCCGACTTGAAAGCCAAAGGTCTAGCGGTGGAAAGCGACGGAGCAACCGTCGTATATCTGGATGAGTATAAGAACAAAGATGGTGAACCAATGGGCGTCATCATCCAGAAAAAAGATGGCGGCTACCTCTACACCACCACTGACATTGCTTGTGCCAAATATCGTTATGAGACACTCGGTGCAGACCGTGTGCTCTACTACATCGATACCCGTCAGCACCAGCATCTGATGCAGGCCTGGACTATCGTGCGAAAAGCAGGCTATGTCCCTGAGTCCGTGCCACTTGAGCACCACATGTTTGGTATGATGTTAGGTAAAGATGGCAAGCCATTCAAAACCCGCTCCGGTGGTACCGTCAAACTCTCTGATTTGCTGGATGAAGCCATTGAGCGTGCGGGTAAACTGATTGCAGAGAAAAACCCGGACATGCCTGCGGATGAACTGAAGCAGGTTGTTGAAGCCGTCGGTATCGGTGCGGTTAAGTATGCCGACCTGTCAAAAAGCCGTACCACTGACTATATCTTCGACTGGGATAACATGCTGGCGCTGGATGGTAATACGGCACCTTACATGCAATATGCTTATACCCGTGTAGTCTCGATATTTAAGCGCGCTGGTATCGATGAAAACAGCCTGACACTGCCATTGGTCATTACAGAAGATCGTGAAGCCGCACTGGCAACCCGGCTGCTCCAGTTTGAAGAAGTCATCACGACCGTTGCCCGCGAAGGCACACCGCACGTGATGTGTTCTTATCTGTATGACCTGGCCGGTCTGTTCTCCAGCTTCTATGAACATTGCCAGATCCTGAATGCAGAAAGCGAAGAGAGTCGTCAGAGCCGCCTGAAGCTAGCTATGCTGACAGCAAAAACCTTGAAACAGGGGCTGGATACCTTAGGCATTCAGACTGTTGAGCGCATGTAGTTTTCATTGTGACGCACAACAAAAAAGGCCCCTAGGGGCCTTTTTTTATCGCTGAAAGATTCAGTTGGTTCTGCGCGCAAAATCACGCAGTTTAAAGCCAAGTAAAGCCAGTGCCCCGAAGTAGGCAATGACCCCCGCCACCACGATGGCAGCCAGTCGCAACAAACGATATGCCATACCGCCAATATCCCAAGCAGGCATCACCCATAACAATGCAAGCAACACTGCAGACATCACCACAACACCAATAACCAATTTCGTTAGGAACACCGCCCAGCCTGGTTGCGGCTGGAAGATATCCTGCTTACGCAATTGCCAATATAGCAAGCTAGCATTCAGACAAGCCCCTAGGCCAATCGACAGTGATAAACCCGCATGTTTAAGTGGCCCGATGAAAATCAGGTTCATCACCTGAGTTAATATCAGCGTGATAATGGCAATCTTGACTGGCGTTTTAATGTTCTGGCGCGAGTAGAACCCCGGAGCCAGCACTTTCACCACAATTAGCCCCATTAAACCGACGGAATAGGCCACCAGCGCACGTTGTGTCATCATCGCATCAAAAGCGCTGAACTTCCCATACTGGAATAACGAAACCACCAACGGCTTCGCTAAAATGCCCAAGGCGACCGCACTGGGTAGCGCCAACAAGAAGCACAGACGCAGGCCCCAATCCATCAGTTTGGAGTATTCATCATGGTTACCGCTGGAGAAACTTTTGGCCAACGAGGGCAACAGAATTGTCCCCAAAGCCACCCCCAAAACACCGGATGGGAACTCCATTAATCGGTCAGCATAATACATCCATGACACTGAACCTGAGACCAAGAATGATGCAAAAATAGTATTGATAATCAGTGAGATTTGGCTAACTGACACCCCGAGTATCGCCGGCCCCATTTGGCGCATCACTCGCCAAACACCCGCGTCACGCAATGACAAACGCGGCAATACCAACATCCCTATTTTTTTCAGATGGGGCAGTTGATAACCCAATTGCAATACACCACCGACCACCACAGCCCAGGCCAGTGCCATCACTGGCGGATTAAAATAAGGGGCGGCAAATAGCGCAAAACCTATCATGCTGATATTGAGGAAGGTGGGCGCAAAAGCCGGGATGGAAAAACGGTTCCAGGTATTAAGAATTGCCCCAACTAATGATGCCAGGGAAATCAGCAAGATATAAGGAAAAGTGACCCGCAAAAGCGCAGAAGTTAACGCAAACTTATCCGGTGTATCAGTAAAACCTGGGGCAGTAATAAAAATAACCCAAGGGGCTGCCAGCATCCCTAACAGCGTGACGACCGCCAGAATTAAGGTCAACAGACCAGAAACGTAGGCCACAAATGTCCGAGTGGCTTCCTCACCCTGCTGGCTTTTATATTCAGCCAAAATAGGCACGAAAGCCTGTGAAAATGCGCCTTCAGCAAAGATACGGCGCAGCAAATTAGGCAATTTAAATGCCACAAAAAAGGCATCCGTTGCCATACCCGCACCAAAAACCCGAGCCACAATCGCATCACGAGCAAAGCCTAATACGCGGGAAAACATGGTCATAGAACTGACAGCAGCCAGTGATTTCAATAGGTTCATAGATTTTTCTAATAGACTTGAATGACAAAACTGGCGCTAGTCTACGTAATCAATACTGAATAGCCACTGATAGATGTAACAAATTAATGGCCCATTATTATTTACGCTTATATAGCTATGGTTGCAAAATACGCTCAATCATCCGTTGCGCATAAATAGCCTGCTCACCAGAGACTAGTGGCGCGGTTTGGTTACTGACGGCGGCAATAAAGTGCTGCACTGCGCCACTAAACCCTCGCTGTTCCAGAGTTGTTTGCCACCCCGGAGCTGGCAGGCTGGTCACTTGTCCCTCAGACTCCTGCTGCCACTGGCGCATATCGATAATCTGATAACAGGTTCCGGGGCTGACTGACTGCACACTTTCTCGCTGGGTACCTGCATGTCGGTGCATACTGGTCGTTATGAAGCAATTACCCGCCTGAAAGTGGTGCTCGGCATAGAGCATTTGCCCCTGCTCATTGGCTTGCACTGCTCCACTCAATAATATTGCCGCCTCGCCACCCAACCATAGTGCAGTATCGACCACATGCAGATAGTCATCAAGCAGCGTAAACCGTACATCATGTGGCCCAATACCATTGTGACGATGTTTCTCCATACGCAGGGAGGCCGGTTGGTTCATGTTTTGTTTAATCTGCTGATATAAAGGTGCAAAACGGCGATTAAACCCGACCATAAGAGCCAAGCGTTGCTGCTCAGCCAGCGTGATCAGTTGCTCAGATTGTTCGAGAGTATCGGCCAGCGGTTTATCGACATAAACATGAATACCCGCCCGCAATAACTCACTCACCACCTGAAAATGGCTGGCGGTGCTACTGTGGACAAAAATAGCATCACAATCTGCGGCCAAAGTGTCCAGTCGTGAAAAATAACGCATCCGATAACTGTCACACACCGGTTGTGCTTTGACCTGATTCGGGGAGAAGGCTCCCACTAACTGCCAGCCCATCTCTTGAGTCAAGATGGGCAAATAGGCCTTTTGCGCAATTCCGCCAAGGCCAACCATGCCAACACGCAGTTTTTTGCCAATAGAAGGCTTTTTCATAGCATCCTTATTAATCATCCAGTTGCAATAGCACTTCATCCAAACGTCGTGTTAGTACAATCACCTGCTGCTCAAGCTGAGCCACGCGAGCCTCAAGAGCGGTGGTGCCCCCCTCAGCACTCTCGTCAACTGGCAACGTTGGCGCAATATCACCACTGAATAGATGCATAAAGCGGCTTTCACGCTTACCCGGCTCACGAGCCAAACGCACCACAAATGGCCCATCTTCGCGTAATGACAACTGAGTGAGAACCTCTTCAGTTTCAGCCACATCAGCAAACTCATACATCCGATTGGTTCGGGTACGTAATTCACCTGGCGTCTGTGCGCCACGCAGTAATAATGTGGTGATCACCGCCAATTCAGCCGGTGAGAATTTAAGGTTACCAAACTCAGAGTTACAAAAACGATGTTCGTACTTCATTACCCGATTACCACTTTGGGTGCGGATAAGATGCTTTTTCAGTAGGAAATCCAGCGTCTGTTGCACTTCTGATTCAGACAACTCCATCACCGGCTCACGGTTAGTTTTCTGATTACAGGCAATCGTTACGCCGTTAAGCGACATTGGATATTGCTCCGGCGTCGTCACTTGTTTTTCCAATAAACAGCCTATAACTCTGGCTTCCAGTGCATTTAAACTGTGTTTCATCCTGACCTCAGCGAGTTGGCGTCCATTCTTTGTTAGTCAAAGCCGTCAATACATGATCACGCCATTGACCATCGATCAATAAATAATCTTTCGCGTAACCTTCGCGCTCAAAACCAAGGCGCTCAAGTAAATTACCACTGCGATGATTATGCGGCATATAGTTAGCCATAATACGGTGCATCCGCTCTTGGCGTTGCATATAACGAATCAGCGGCTGCAGTGCTTCAAACATTAAGCCCTGGCCTTGCCAGCGTTCACCTAATGAATAGCCCAGGAAGCATGCATGGAATGAGCCTCGCAGTACATTGCTAAAATTTGCCACGCCACGCACTTCTTTTTCTTCTGGGTCTAACAAAATAAAATAGTAGGCGCTGCCCTGTTTTTGCAGCTCCATAATCATTCCTAGCCGTGCCTGCCAACCAGAAGGCATACAGTGGCTTTGATCGCGCACCGGCTCCCACGGTTTTAGAAAAGCCTGATTCTCCGCATAATACTCTGCCATACGGTAAGCATCACGTTCGTTAACCAGCCGCAGTGTCATACGGTCAGTCGCCAAGCGTATTTTAGGTGTTGCTGAATGATAGCCGAACATCTGCTCCCCTTGAGATATGCGCCGTACTTAATTTCGCGACAAATTTATCCTTCAATATACCTGTTGCGTCGTTGCCGCGTAAAACCACGCTTGCGCTCTTCCCACACATCATTACAACAAAATGCCCCGATAAAAGGACTTAAATGGCATTTTATTATGAAATTGCGGGTGAGGTAACGTATTGACGATAAAAAAATATTATCAATCTAGCCTCTATCGTTTCCGACAATTTGGGTACAAACTATAAGCGTAATTTCCACTCCCTCCTTTTTTAATGTCTGACGGTGAAGCATGGCCTTGGTATCACAAGCCCGCAGCTTGGGTAAGTACTTTTTATTGCTCGATAACTTATTAGTTGTGTTGGGTTTCTTCGTTGTCTTCCCACTCATATCTATCCGATTCGTCGATCAATTGGGCTGGGCTGCGGTTCTCGTCGGGTTGGCGTTGGGATTAAGGCAATTGGTCCAGCAAGGGTTGGGTATTTTTGGTGGTGCTATTGCTGACCGCTTTGGCGCTAAACCCATGATAGTCACCGGCATGCTAATGCGCGCGGCAGGTTTTGCTCTCATGGCCATGGCGAATGAACCTTGGATTCTGTGGTTGGCTTGCGCGCTATCCGGCTTAGGTGGCACCTTATTCGATCCCCCGCGTACGGCGTTAGTGATTAAACTCACTCGCCCACATGAACGTGGCCGCTTCTATTCCATACTGATGATGCAAGATAGCGCCGGTGCAGTGATTGGCGCATTGATCGGCAGTTGGCTGCTGCAATATGATTTCCATTTTGTCTGCTGGACGGGCGCGGCTATCTTTATATTGGCAGCAGGCTGGAATATGTGGTTACTGCCCGCCTATCGCATCTCCACCGTACGTGCACCAATGAAAGAGGGCTTGTTGCGAGTATTGCGTGATCGGCGCTTTGTGACCTATGTGCTAACACTGACCGGCTATTACATGCTATCAGTTCAGGTGATGTTGATGTTACCTATCATGGTCAATGAGATTGCCGGTTCACCTGCCGCAGTGAAATGGATGTATGCCATCGAGGCCGCACTTTCACTCACACTGCTCTATCCGATTGCTCGTTGGAGTGAAAAACGTTTTCGCCTTGAACAGCGTTTGATGTTTGGGTTGTTGATCATGACGTTAAGCTTGTTCCCGGTTGGTCTGATTAGCCATCTGCAAACCCTGTTTATGTTTATTTGCTTCTTCTACATGGGCTCCATTATCGCCGAACCGGCACGCGAAACCCTGAGCGCTTCACTGGCAGACTCCCGTGCTCGTGGCAGCTATATGGGCTTTAGTCGTCTTGGTCTGGCTTTGGGTGGCGCTATTGGCTATACCGGTGGTGGTTGGATGTATGATACCGGTCGCACCCTTGAAATGCCGGAGTTACCTTGGTTCTTGTTGGGTGTAATTGGATTAATCACACTAGCCGGGCTGTACTGGCAATTCAATCAGCGTCGTATCGAATCGGCGATGCTCAGCGGAAGCTAATCAGTTATTTGCCGGAGCAGCTTTATCTCCGGCCCTAGCCTCTTTTTTCAAGATCCTCTGATTCAGGGTTATCTGATTGGCAATGGCCTGATACTGCCGCATTATCGTCCACCATCCCAAACCGCTATTGAACAAACACGGTTAATAATACAAAACAACTGATTAACCCGTTACTATTGAGCAAATTCGTTTTGTTTGATGTGATGAGTGCATATTGCTACGAGGCTTTAATGAATAAATTAATGTGGGGCGCAGCGGCGCTGATTGTGACGGCAACACTGGTTGGCTGCAACCAACTGACTCAGTACACCCTGAGCGAACAGGAAGTTAATGACTATCTGCAAAAGCATAATAACTATGAAAAGCAAATTGGCATTCCGGGTCTGGTGGATGCCCATATTACCCTGACTCAATTGCAGAGCCAGATTGGCCGAGCTGAACCCGGTAAAGTGACCTTGACCGGTAATGCTAAAGTCGATATCACCTCAATCCTTGGTCCACAAACGGCCGATATGACGCTGACGTTAAAAGCGCAGCCAACATTTGACCGTGAAAAAGGCGCTATTTTCCTGAAAAATATGGAATTGACTGATTACCAGGTCAAACCAGAAAAGATGGATTCAGTGATGAAAATGCTGGCACCTTATTTAAATCAGTCGTTGAAATCATATTTTGATCAACAGCCGGCCTATGTGTTAGACGGTGAAAAGAGTAAAGCAGAAGCGATGGCGAAAAAACTGGCGAAAGGTTTAGAAGTTAAGCCGGGGCAATTAGTCATCCCACTGACTGACTAATTCTGCGGCCGGCTTATTCGCGCCAGATTAACTCGGGAGGAGCTCGAAATCACTCCTCCGGGTTATCTGCCTCAGACAACTCATCCCACATTGCCTGCAATGCTTCGCGGCTTAACTGTGCCAACGTGCGATAAAAACCGCTGGTGGCATGGGCTTCAACTTTACCCAGAAAACGGCCGCACCATGGCAGCAAATAATCATTAAACAGTGCCATTTGCGCCGCCACTTCATCTTCCGCGGCTTGGTCCTCCAGCCAGGATGCCGCAAGTAATAACCCACCAAAATGGTCAGTTGGTCCATCACCCAAAGGCATACCGCGCTGTTGCAGAAAAGCCCTAACTTCCGGTTCTGCGCAGGCATCCTCATAATCCGAGCCATAAGGTGAAACGCTACGATCTTCCCCCACGAACAGGGCATTATAATCTGCGTTCAAGAGTTCCGGCTGATACTCTTGCTGTAAGCGAGTCAGTAATTCACTTTGCTCCAGCGGCCAATGCTGTTCCAACTTCCCCTGGCTTATTAGTGCAAAAAGAGGTTCCAACAGCGGGTCTTGTGGCTGGCGATAAAACAGTGAGCCAAGGATGCGGCACACCAGAGAAAAATCATTCATTCACATTTTCCTGTTTCTTATACGTTTTAAAATCCATTTGTGACAACGTCACAATAAAAGCTACAATTCTGCTAACTCAGGGATCGCAGGACGGCCACGTTGCTCAAGATAATTCAGTAAACGACGTGGACTGACATTCAAAATCCGCTCTTGTGGAAAATTCACCTCAGCAATGATACGTTCGCAATGCTCAAAGATCCCCAATGAATAAGCAATATGGGAATCAGAACCCAGCGCCAACCAGCCGCCAGCATCTCGCACCGCAGCCGCGATCGCACGGCAATTAGTTTCACTCCCTTTGCGCGAATGTGTGAAAGATGAGTTGTTCAACTCCAAAGCCACATTGTAGTGGGCGGCGGCTTCGGCAATGGCTTTAATATCAACGGGATATTTAGGGTTTCCGGGATGGCTGATGATATGCACATTGCCCTGCGCCATGGTGGCAATCATGGCTTGGGTATTGGCAGCCTTATCTTGTGGTGGGAATACCGGCTCATGGAAACCAGCAATCAACAGATCGATAGCATCGAACATGGGCCCGGTGCAATCAATGTCCCCTTCGAGATTTTTAATATTCGCTTCGATACCGCGCAAAATCCCGACACCGTCAACCAATCGTGGCCATACCCGCATATTCATAAAATGCCAATAATGGGGAGCATCAGCCATGTCCGGGCCGTGGTCAGTAATGGCAAACAGTTTGATATTTTTCAGCTTAGCTTCGGCGATATAATCGTGCAGGGTACTATAAGCATGAGTGCTGGCGATGGTATGCATATGTAAATCAACAGGATACATGACTACTCCACAAAGTCTTTTAAGGCGAGATAGATTTTTTGCAGGCAAAGCATAGTCCGCTAATGATAGCAGGAATTCTTCTCATCTACAGCGCTAAAAACCTCACCTGCCAACCACTCCCCAGTAAACTCAGGAGCCCTCAAATCAATATCCCCGCACCACATCAACCAACCCGACCGGTTCCCTGCCCGCTTCAATAGCATGGATGTTAGCGACCACCTGATCCATTGCCGCTTCAGGTAAGGTTACTGCGGCAATGTGCGGCGTAATGGTGATCCGCGGATGGCTCCAGAAAGGATGCATCGATGGTAAAGGCTCCTCGGCAAACACATCTAATGTCGCCGCCGCTATTTTGCCCGCACTCATCGCTGCCAATAAATCTCGCTCTAGCAGATGTGCACCGCGAGCAATATTGATGACATACGCATTAGCATTCAATTGTGAAAAGAGTGACCGATTAAGAATACCGGCCGTTTCTGGGGTATTCGGTAGCAGGTTAATTAACAATTGTGTCCCTTGAATGAACGCGGGCAACTTCTCTTTACCGGCAAAACTAGCCACACCATCAATATTTTTGGGTGTTCGGCTCCAACAACGCACCGTAAAACCAAACTCAGCCAGTTTGTGAGCAACACTTTTGCCCAATACTCCTGCACCGAGAATACCTACTGTAAATCGGTCGTGCCGGTGCGGTTCCAGGGGCTGCCACTGTTTCTGTTGTTGTTGCAACTGATACTCATCCATTCGCCGAAAATAGCGTAAGACATTGGCAACGACATATTCCTGCATTTGCAACGACATTCCGGTATCTTCCAGCCGAATTAATGGCACTCCGGCAGGCAGTGTCCCTGGATAACGCCGTTCTTGATCCAAGATAGCATCCACACCGGCACCCAGAGCAAAAACCCCTTTTAGCTCAATACGCTTTGCCAGCATTTCTTGCGGGGGTTGCCAAACCAGTGCGTAATCCGCAGGTTGCGTATCACCACGTCGCCATTGCCTGATATTGGCTGTCGGTAGGCGAGATCGCAGCCCTAATAGCCACGGTTTTGCATCAACAAACGGATGATAAAAAATAATATTCATTATTTGCCAGCTCCTTGCGAAAGTGTCTGTTAGATTTCCGCGATTATGGTTGAGATGCAAGTGCTACTCGCCAGAAATGCCGATGAAATCAGCAAACTGCTGCAACTTTAACTAAACAGCAATAAAGCGTGCATAAGAGGGTTGACGCTGGGCGCACTTTTGCCTACATTACGCCGGTCAACGACGCATAGCGTGGTTGTAGTAGTAACACGGTGAGGTGTCTGAGTGGCTGAAGGAGCACGCCTGGAAAGTGTGTATACGCGTAAGCGTATCGAGGGTTCGAACCCCTCCCTCACCGCCATATTAAAGTCGTCAATAAGCGGCAATCGATGGCAAGCTTGGTGTTTTTCCCCAAGGCCTGTTATTCAGATTGCCGTTTTTTTTCTTTCTCCGCTCTCCTTTCTTGACATGCTCGGCTATTCCAAACCTTCCCTTGTTATTCCATATAAAGTTCACTCTAAACTAGCAACAACCTACCCTATCCATTCTGTATCCCATCTATTATTAATTGACTATGCTGGCGGCCAAAATTACATGCTACAAGATAGTTTATATCCCCCAAAAATATAAACTGCAAAGGTATAAAGCATGAAGCTATATATGAGTTCACTATTATTAATATTTGGTTTTAGTTCTGTATTTGCCTCCCCGCTGATTGTTGCCCATCGGGCAGGAACCGCTGACCATCCAGAAAATACTCATCACGCCATCAGTATGGCACTACATAATAAAGCCGATGTTGTGTGGCTAAGCATTCAATTTAGTCAAGAAGGTATTCCCGTGTTATATCGTCCCAGTGACCTCAAAGAACTGACTAATGGCCACGGGCGGGTCTCTAGCTATTCTTGGCAAGACTTACAGCAATTAGATGCTGCCTATACCTTTAATATTCAAGGTCAATACATTTATCGCGGACGAGGAATAAACATACCGTCATTACGAGAAATAATGCTGTCCTATCCCGATACAAATTTTATTCTTGACATTAAATCACCGGATGCGGATCCCGCCATCATAGCGAAAACACTCGAAAATTTAATAATAGAGACTCGCGCTCTTGATCGGGTGACTTTCTACTCCACCGAAAAAAAATATCTCATGGCACTGCCTGAATACATTAATAAATATGAATTCCGTAATCTGACCAGAAAAATATTGACTAATGCCATTATGGCCGATGACTGCAAAATAATGAAAATACCAGAAGGCACATTAAACGATGGTGCAAATAAGCATCATGCATTTGAATTAAAACGTGATGTCAAAGTTGTCGAAAAGTTTACCCTGGGCAGAGGTTCATCACGAGCACAGCTGATTTGGAATCAACAAGCCATGGCCTGCTTTAAAATAAATAATGACACTAAAGTTCTGCTGATCGGCATAAATTCTAATGAGGACTACCAATTAGCTGCTGCACTGGGAGCCGATTATGTAATGGTGGACTCTCCTGCTGCCGCCAGATATTGGCGTTAAGTGAGCATAATTCGCCTGTGAAATCTTCTATATGAGTGCAGAATAACCAGATGACAAACAACGAATAAATACTACTTGACCATCCGGCTGCTGGTCACTATAGTACCGCCCCGTTGCAGTGCTTAGCGCGGTAACGTACGGTGAGGTGTCTGAGTGGCTGAAGGAGCACGCCTGGAAAGTGTGTATACGCGTAAGTGTATCGAGGGTTCGAACCCCTCTCTCACCGCCATATTCGAGCGAAAGGCTCTGACGAAAGTCAGAGCCTTTTTCTTTACTTCCCAACCTAATATCCGCGCAATCATGACGGACGTCGGCGCTTCTCTTTCGCAATACGATCCCCCAGTGGGGAAAATGGCATTAAGCGGCTATAAACCACTTGATTGCGGCCTTGATTCTTCGCTTGATACAGTGCCTCGTCGGTCATTTTCAATGCTTTTAACATCGACATTCCAGGCAAATACAGAGACGCGCCAATGGAAATGGTCACCTTAATCTTTCGCCCATCAGGCACTTCTACCGTTAAATCCTCAACGCGCTGCCGAATACGCTCAGCAACCACTTTAATTGCCTGCGGCTCATGGCGATGAGTGATAATAATAAACTCCTCACCGCCATAGCGACCAACAAAATCCTCATCCCTAACCGTTGTCATTAATAACTTGCCAACCGCTGTCAGCAATACATCACCGCCGTTATGTCCATAGGTATCATTCACTGATTTAAAATGGTCAAGATCTAAAATCATCAAGCCACACGCCTGACGACGGTTGTGAATGGCTTTCAACCGATAATCAACACTAGCTCGGTTATTCAATTGAGTTAATTTGTCGATATTGACCCGGCTCTTCATCGAAAAATAGGCGTAGATATGCCGCTCTTTAAAATTCAATGCATGATAACAAATAGACAAACAGAGCACTGAAATCAGTTGATATACCATGACCTGAGCCCAGGTAAGTGATTGTGGCACTAATAAATAAGCGGCGATCATTCTGTAAATCGCAATTAAAATAATCGTCATGTAAAAGATACGACTATTTTTACTTTCCCATACCTTGGAGAATAAAAGAGGAATAAAAGCTATTGTTATTAGAATGTTATCTAAGGTAACCCAACCGGTAAAGGCAAAATTCATTGCCAGTGCCGTCAAGCCACTGAGCCAGCCACCATAAAATGTGACCAAAATAATCGGGATCAACTCGAAACTGTAAAAGAATGAACCGGAAATAATCCATTGGTCTTGATTAAGATAGAGTGAAACAAACCCTGCAACAAGGCCAAACACAATGCGTTTCCAAATGTCACCATCGTAAGAAAAAGCACTATTTTTACTTAAGGCAAAGTAACTAATAGAGAGTGTTGCATAGATTACACAAGCATCTCGATATAGCGTTGACAGAGAGTCTAATTCACTCATGGCGTCGCTGCAGTCCATTGAATTTTAAGTGTTGATTTTGAAAGATATTGATGTTGCCAACTGACCACTGACATGAGTTCGCTTTTTAATTTGAAGTCATCCATTAGAATCCCTAAATATTTAATGTGGAAATAGCTCTAGTTCTAATCTAAATTTTAGCTGCGAGATAGCCTTTATTCCCAAATAATTTCATTATGCAACTTACTTCTATCTTTAGGTAACAAGATATCTCCTAATCACTCAATTCTCATCTGGCAGCGCCTGGTTTAACAGTACTTAATGCTTATTATTCAGTTTCTGTCATTTGAGGCGGATAAACAGTGCTATAGGGGATAATAGCTACTTTTGATTTAGTCATAGCGGAAATTCTCTTGCCAGCGGTGAATATGTTCATTTAAACCCGGTTATAAAACCGGCAGTTATCTAAATTTCTGTCAGAGATTGATATACATCTAGATCTGATCCTGAGAATTGGCGTATCGTTGCTATTAGCTACTCGAGACGGACCCATATTGGCCCGCCATTTATTTTGTCTTTTCTTTATTTGGTTTGCACCTTAGATGAAAACGCACGGAATTAACGGCATTAGGCCGTTCAGCGCGCTTATTGACGCTTGCTGGCGAGAAAAATATACATTTCAAAGACTTATCAAAGATATAATTGCCGGTGTTACCGTCGGTATTATTGCCATCCCCTTGGCTATGGCACTGGCGATTGCCAGTGGTGTCCCCCCACAATACGGTTTATATACCTCGGCTATCGCCGGGATTGTTATTGCTGTCAGTGGGGGGTCGCGATATAGCGTATCGGGCCCGACTGCCGCCTTCGTGGTTATTCTTTATCCCGTTTCACAGCAATTTGGTTTGGCCGGTTTATTATTGGCCACATTAATATCAGGGATATTTTTATTATGCATGGGATTAGGGCGACTCGGCCGCTTAATCGAATATATTCCATTGTCTGTGACTCTGGGTTTTACCTCAGGAATTGGTATCACCATTGCGACCATGCAAGTGAAGGACTTCTTTGGTCTACACATGGAGGAAGTGCCTGAAAACTATGTTGGCAAAGTTACAGCACTCGCACAATCACTGCCAACCATCAACGTCAGTGATACGTTAATTGCCACAGTCACATTGATGGTATTGATTTTGTGGCCACGATTAAAATTAAAGTTACCGGGTCACTTACCCGCTCTGGTCGCGGGTACTGCCGTTATGGGTCTGTTATCACTGTTTGATCATCAGGTTGCCACTATCGGTTCACGTTTTGGCTATTTGCTGGCTGATGGCACCCAAGGCCACGGCATCCCCCCTATTTTGCCGCAGTTTGTCCTACCCTGGCACCTTCCTGCCGCCAATGGGCAAGAATTTGTCCTGAACTGGGCCACCTTATCTGCACTACTCCCGGCGGCCTTTTCGATGGCCATGTTAGGGGCGATTGAGTCATTGTTATGTGCAGTGGTACTTGATGGCATGACAGGGCAAAAACATCATTCAAATAGTGAATTGGTGGGACAAGGATTGGGCAACATGGTCGCACCGTTCTTTGGCGGCATCACCGCCACCGCGGCCATTGCACGCTCAGCGGCCAACGTCCGCGCGGGGGCAACGTCACCAGTTTCCGCTATTGTCCATGCCCTGCTGGTGTTGCTGGCTTTACTGGTTCTGGCGCCGATGCTGTCTTATCTGCCATTAGCAGCCATGGCTTCTTTGCTGTTAATTGTGGCCTGGAACATGAGTGAGGCGCACAAAGTTGTCGACTTACTGCGGCGTGGCCCCAAAGATGACATCATCGTGATGCTGCTGTGCATGAGTCTGACGGTATTATTCGACATGGTGATTGCCATTACTGTGGGTATTGTGTTGGCCTCATTGCTCTTTATGCGCCGCATCGCTCGTATGACGCGCCTAAGTGAAATACCGGCAGAGTTGAATGAGCACACCTTGATCTTGCGGGTTAATGGGCCACTATTTTTCGCCGCCGCGGAGCGCATATTTAGCGAGTTATTGAGCCGTAGTGAACATTACGAAACGATTATTCTGCAATGGGATGCCGTACCGGTTCTGGATGCCGGTGGTCTAAATGCGTTCCTGCGCTTCACTGAGGCCCTGAATGAAAATCAGCAACTCATCATCACAGATATACCTTTCCAGCCGCTAAAGACGCTGGCAAGAGCTAGAGTACAGCCGATTGAAGGTAAGTTGAGTTTCTATGGCTCACTGCCAGAAGCCTTGGACGTATTACGCGCGAAGGCTGAGTCCGTTTAACGCCATTGTTATGGTGATCAAAAAAGGCAGTGTAGATAGCTACACTGCCTTTATTTATTCACCCAGGCATAATCGCCGAGGATATAAGGTTATTTACTGGTATCAAGCTCTGGGAAATTTTTGACCAAATCATCAATCGCTTTCATCTGCACCAGGAAAGGTTCCAGCTTGTCTAATGGCAGAGCGGATGGGCCGTCGCATTTAGCGCTGTTAGGCTCTGGGTGTGCTTCAATAAATAACCCAGCCAAACCAACAGCCATCCCCGCGCGGGCGAGTTCAGCGACTTGGGCACGACGACCGCCTGATGCTGCGCCAAATGGGTCACGGCATTGTAAAGCATGGGTCACATCAAAAATAACTGGATGACCGCCGGTTGATTGCACCATGACATTGATGCCTAACATATCAACCACCAGATTGTCATAACCGAAATTGCTACCGCGATCGCAAAGAATAACCTGATCATTACCGGCTTCTTTAAACTTCTCAACGATATTACCCATTTGACCCGGGCTGACAAATTGAGGTTTCTTAACGTTGATAACCGCACCGGTGCGAGCCATTGCTTCGACTAAATCAGTCTGACGAGCCAAAAATGCCGGTAACTGGATAACATCGACCACCTCGGATACTGGCTGAGCCTGGCTAGCTTCGTGTACGTCAGTGATAACTTTTACGCCAAATTGCTGCTTCAGTTCCTGGAAAATTCGCATTCCTTCTTCCAGGCCTGGACCACGGTAAGAGTGAATTGAAGAACGGTTGGCTTTGTCAAACGAGGCTTTAAAAACGTAAGGAATACCCAGTTTTTGGGTCACAGTTACGTAATGCTCGCAGATGCGCATCGCCAGATCACGGGACTCAAGCACATTCATGCCACCAAACAGCACGAAAGGCAGGTCATTCGCTACCTTGATATCGCCAATGCTAACCACTTTCTGTTTCATACTAATACCTTTATAAAGGGTAAATCGAGATTAATGACAGCAGCCTGGCCGCACAAATGGCGCAATACATCTGCGGCCCCATGCAGCGCCACAGCCACTGTAGAAAAGAGAATCAGTGCAATGTCACTCGCTGTTGTTCAATGGAATGGATCTGCATTTTTATCATTTCAGCGATAGGGTCTTCCGGGCACTGTTCAACAAAATAGCTTAAATCCGAGATAGCAATGTGATTGCAATCCAGTTGGGCATAAATCAGGCCGCGGTCGCGGATTTCATACGGGTCATCGGGATCAAAAGCCAACACCGCTTCACTGGCCCGCAAGGCCAGCTCCATCTGCTTCTCTTCCATTAACGCCGCTTTCAACGTGTCGAGCATTTTGCGTACAATCAGTGTATTTTCCGCTTCCTCCAAATCTTCATCTTCCAATTCGGCACTCAGCCCCAGATTACCCTTGATCCACACTTCCAGCACATGCTCGTTCAGTGTTTCACCGTTCAGTGGGTTAATCAGCCACATCTCTTCATCTAGCCAATCGGCACGAAGAATTAATTGGGTTGGGAAAATCACAGGCATCAGCGGTAAGTCCAACTGATGCGCAATATGCAAGAAAATAACCCCCAGCGACACCGGAGTCCCCTGCCGTTTATCCAGCACTTTATCCAGCCAGATGGCATCAGACAGGCGATAAACACCCCCTGCACCGCCAAATTTCCATTGGCGGTAAAACAGATCGATAAGCACTTCTAATTGCTGATCCTGATTGAGCCCCTCGGGCATCGCAGCCTTGGCATCATCGACCAGCTGTTGCAGTTGATTGCGCACATCAGCCAGTGGAAAATTCTGTCGAATCTCCTGGGTAACCAGTAGCACCCCCTCACACAGGGACGCGTTGTTAAATTCGAAATCAGCAATGCGACTCATAGATATCCCATCAGCAGTGGTAACTTAGTTGTTGCCAGTTTGACAATTAAATACAGGCAACCCAATGCGAGTATAAAAGCAAGCCAGCGACTTTTCTGGCTGCGGGTTCGCTTACCTAATGCAACATAGCCAAGCAGGATATAGATAATAACGCCAAACAGCTTTTCAGTCAGCCATGTTCCTTGCGGACTGAAAGGATAAAATCCGGTAATAAAAATTAATACAATGCCGCTGACAAACAGCAGCGTATCATTGATATGCGGCGTTATCTTTACCCAGCGTTTATCCATCATCGCTGAACCACGACATTTCCAGAAGAAACGTAGCACGAACAACGTAATACTGATGACCACAGTGAGTAAATGCAAATACTTCATGGCGATGTAATCAATCCACATGACTTCGCTTCCTTATTTTACCCATATTGATTGGTATTGCAGCCATCTCAGCCGCCTTACTCGTGACATTGGGTATATGATAATTATTCATCGCTGTTTATGTATTCAGTACAGAAATTCGCTTTTAATGGCAATGTTCTTGATTAACCCGCCACTGCCCAAGTGTGACACGATCATTATTACCATAATCTTTATACGTCATTACAGCACTAAATCCGGCATTCTTAAGTAATTTCTGTACCGCCTGCGCTTGCTGCCAACCATGTTCCAGCATCAACCAGCCTCCCGCCTCTAAATATGCCGGTGACTGACGAATAATCTCAGCCAAATCTGCCAGCCCTTCAGCAGGGGCCACCAGTGCGCTGTGCGGTTCATAGCGAACATCACCTTGGTTAAGGTGGGGATCATTAGCATCAATATAAGGGGGATTACTGACAATCAGCGTAAATAGTCCGCTCACTGATTCAAACCAGCTACTTTGCAGAAAATGCACATTATTGATTGCGAGTTTTTCGGCATTATGCCGAGCCAGCGCCACGGCATCGGCTTTAATATCACCGCCGACCACTGAGCAATCTGGGCGCTCGCTGGCGATCGCTAAAGCAATAGCGCCGGTGCCGGTGCCTAAATCCAAAATGCGGCAAGGCGTGGCGGGTAGATGAGCCAACGCCTGCTCCACCAAACATTCGGTATCCGGGCGCGGAATCAATGTGGCGCAGGAGACACTCAATGGTAGCGACCAGAATTCGCGCTCGCCAACCAAATAAGCTACCGGCTCCCCCTGCTCACGACGCGCAGCCAATGGCTCCAATACTGCTAATTGCTCAGTCGTCAGCACTGTTTCACCGAAAGCCAACAAATAGGTGCGCGGTCGCCCGGTGACAAAACTCAACAGAATTTCGGCATCGCGCTTCGGGCTGTCACTTTGGTTAAAACGGGCTGCCGCTAACGACAGCCACTGCTGATAATCCATTAGTCTTGCTCAGACAACGCAGAGAGCTGATCAGCTTGATATTCCTGCACAATTGGCTGGATCAACATATCCAATTTACCTTCCATCACTTCATCCAGACGATACAGTGTCAGGTTGATACGATGGTCAGTGACACGCCCCTGCGGGAAGTTATAGGTACGATTGCGGTCTGAACGATCGCCAGAACCTAACAGGTTGCGACGTTCAGAAGCTTCCGCCAACTGACGTTTTTGCATTTCTGCCGCACGGATACGTGCGCCCAACACTGACATTGCCTTAGCTTTGTTCTTATGTTGCGAGCGCTCATCCTGGCACTCCACCACAATCCCGGTTGGAATATGGGTAATACGAATGGCCGAATCCGTGGTGTTAACATGCTGACCACCGGCACCTGACGAGCGGAAAGTATCAATACGCAAATCACCGGCGTTGATCTCTGGCATCTCCGCTTCAGGAATAGCAGGCATCACCGCAACAGTGCAGGCCGAGGTATGAATACGGCCTTGTGATTCGGTTTCGGGTACACGCTGGACACGGTGACCGCCAGACTCAAATTTCAACTGGCCAAAGACACCGTCACCGGAAACCTTGGCAATGACTTCTTTATAACCGCCATGCTCACCTTCACTGGCGCTCATGATTTCAACTTTCCAACGGCGCGCTTCGGCATAACGGCTATACATACGGAACATGTCACCGGCAAAAATGGCCGCTTCGTCACCACCGGTCCCGGCGCGAATCTCCAGGAAGCAATCACGTTCATCATCAGGGTCTTTGGGTAGCAATAACAGTTGTAATTGTTGTTCCAACTCTTCACTACGCGCTTTGGCTTCTTTTAGTTCTTCCTGTGCCATTTCACGCATTTCAGGATCTTCGAGCATCATTTCTGCGGCGTCGAGATCATCTTGCACGCTGCGCCATTCTTTAAAACAGCGAGTGACATCCGTCAATTGCGCATATTCACGTGATAACGCGCGGAAACGGTCTTGATCGGCAATAACGCTGGCATCGCCAAGGTGCGCCAACACTTCTTCGTGGCGCTCTTGTAACGCTTCCAGTTTGGCAACAATAGAAGACTTCATCCGTGGTTTTAAACCCTGTAATTAGAGGAAACTAGTGCTGATCCAGCCCAAGGCTGTCGCGTAATAATTGCAACCGCTCCATATCGCCATCGCTGGCAGCTTGCTGGAGGGATTTGGTGGGTGCATGAATCAGGCGGTTGGTTAGCTTATGGGCCAGTTCGTTCACCACCTGTTCAACATCAGCCCCTTGTTCAATAGCGGCTAAAGCTTTCGCCGTTATTTCACTGCGAACCTGCTCGGCCTGAGAGCGATAATCACGAATGGTTTCAACCGCCCCCTGCGCACGCAGCCAAGTCATAAAATTCATGCTTTCTTGTTGTACTATGGACTCAGCCTGAACTGCTGCCGCCTGACGCTGCGCCATATTGTGCTGAATAATCGCCTGTAAATCATCAACACTGTATAAATAGGCATTCGACAGTTTACCGACCTCGGGCTCGATATCCCGTGGCACGGCAATATCAACAAACAGCATTGGCTGATTACGACGACTTTTCAGCGCGCGTTCTACCATGCCTTTACCAATAATTGGCAGCGGGCTGGCCGTTGAGCTAATAATAATATCGGCATCCGCCAGCCGGGCATCAATCTCCGGTAAAGTAATGACCTCGGCCCCCACTTCGGTGGCCAATGCTTGAGCGCGCTCACGGGTTCGGTTAGCAATAATCATATGCTTAACTTGGTGCTCGCGAAGATGACGCGCTACCAGCTCAATGGTTTCACCGGCACCGACCAGCAACACATTCAGTTCAGAAAGTGATTCAAAGATTTGGCGCGCCAGCGTGCAAGCGGCAAAAGCGACCGAGACCGCACTGGCACCAATTTCAGTTTCAGTACGTACCCGTTTAGCCACTGAGAATGACTTTTGGAATAAACGCTCCAGTTCACCAGAAAGTGATTGGCCACGTTGCGATTCAGCAAAGGCTTTTTTCACCTGCCCCAAGATCTGCGGTTCGCCTAAAACTAACGAGTCCAGACCACTGGCAACACGCATCAAATGGCTGACTGCATCATTGCCATGATGCCAATATAGGCTTTTTTTCACTTCGTCCGGGCTAAGCTGATGATAATTACACAGCCAGCCGATAAGTTGTTCGTGCAGATTTTCTTGCTGTTCTACGCTGAGGTATAACTCAGTTCGGTTACACGTAGACAACACGACACCGCCCTGCACCAACGGCTGTTGGAGCAAGCTAGCAAGTGCCTGATCGATAGATTCCGGTGAAAATGTCACGCGTTCACGTAGCGATACAGGTGCAGTTTTGTGGTTAATGCCTAATGCAAGCAGAGTCATGAGAACGGCTTCGAGTAATACTGATGTTAGTATGGATTCTCGTCTGAACCGCATTCTACTTGATGCGCGGCATCAATAAAAGTCGCAGTGCATCATACTAAGTATTATCCCAAAATATGTTCATAAATTGATTATATGATGTACAAACTCGAACAAGATATTGACGCTCAGCCCTCAGGTCGTTAGCGTGAGCAGCAATAATGCCGATTTAAGATGCATCAAATACAACACATCAAAACGATTTGCTTTATTATTAAGTTGCTTCATTGAAAACGTGCCGCCAGTGAAAACCCTGCGACCGATAGGATTTATACCCATATGCCTCAGCGCAAAATCAGTTTTTATCGTCTGCTGCCATTAGCTACCTTGCTGTTGGCTGCTTGTAGCACCACGCCGCCAAGCGGCCCTGCCACTAGCCCTACATCGCCACAATGGCGTCAGCATGAGCAACAATTACAGCAACTGAGCCAATTCCAAACCCGTGGTGCTTTTGCTTATATTTCTGATAAACAAAAAGTTTATGCCCGTTTCTTCTGGCAACAAACGACCCCTGAACGCTATCGCCTGCTGCTCACTAACCCGTTGGGTAGCACCGAACTTGAATTAGTCGTGCAGCCGGGAGTGACTCAGTTAACGGATAATCAGGGTAAACGCTATGTCAACGATGATCCGCAAGAGATGATTCAGAAATTGACCGGCATGTCCATTCCGCTGGAGAGCTTACGCCAGTGGATTCTGGGCTTACCGGGAGAGACCACTGACTTCATCCTTGACGATAAATACCGTTTGAAACAGTTGACATACCAGCAAGATGGTCTGACGTGGGTAGTGGATTATCAGGAATACAATACTCAGGTAACTCCACCATTGCCTAGCCGTATGGAATTAAGCCAAGGTGGGCAGCGCATCAAGCTAAAAATGGATAACTGGACGGCCAAATAGCATGACTATCACCAATCCGTATGTCTGGCCGTCGCCCGCAAAGTTGAATTTATTTCTGTATATCACCGGGCGACGTGCTGATGGCTACCATCAGTTACAGACCTTGTTCCAGTTTCTCGATTATAGTGATGAACTCACTATCGTGCCGCGAGATGATGACCAAATTCATTTGTTAACGCCGATAGAGGGTGTGGAAAACGAGCAAAATCTGATAGTTAGAGCGGCTCGTTTGCTACAACATCATCACAAACATTCCAATGCAGCAAATGTCCCCCGTGGCGCGGATATTAGTATTAAGAAGCGCTTGCCAATGGGCGGTGGCCTGGGGGGCGGTTCTTCCAATGCAGCCACTGTACTGGTAGCGCTCAATATCTTGTGGCAATGTGGTCTTTCTGATGAAGAATTAGCCACTCTAGGCCTCACCTTGGGTGCCGATGTGCCAGTATTTGTGCGCGGACATGCCGCCTTTGCCGAAGGAATTGGTGAAAAATTACAACCAGCAGAGCCGGCAGAGAAGTGGTATTTGGTCGCACACCCCGGTGTTAGCATCCCAACACCGATTATTTTTGCCGATCCTGAATTAAAAAGAAATACGCCAATTCGCCCACTGGCGGCGCTTTTAAGCACTCCGTACGCAAATGATTGCGAACCGATCGCAAGAAAACGTTTTCGCGAGGTTGAACAGGCTCTTTCATGGCTGTTAGAATATGCCCCGTCACGCCTTACCGGAACCGGCGCTTGTGTGTTCGCAGAATTCGACACTGAGTCTTCGGCCCGAGAGGTGTTAAGTATTGCCCCTGAGTGGTTGCACGGTTTTGTCGCCCGTGGCGTGAACGTTTCGCCATTGCATCGTGTACGCTTTGGGAAAATTGAAAGTAGTGAGTACAGATAACGATTTACAGCGTTATGTAAGGTCGAAGTAATGGCCCCACAGACCTTGAGTTCTGAAATACTTGTCTCACTTGATTGAAAGCCGGTTCATAATGCTGTTTTAGGTTTGATGTGTTTTGGCTTTAAATACCCGTATGTATATTGCAGTCAGTATGTATTAATCGCCCCTGATTACTGATTTGACAATATCTTCTCTGGACGCATGCCTGAGGTTCTTCTCGTGCCTGATATGAAGCTTTTTGCTGGTAACGCCACCCCGGAACTAGCACAACGTATTGCCAACCGTTTGTACACCAGTCTTGGTGACGCCGCTGTAGGTCGTTTTAGCGACGGCGAAGTGAGCGTGCAAATCAACGAAAATGTACGCGGTGGTGATATTTTCATCATCCAGTCCACCTGCGCACCCACGAACGATAACCTGATGGAACTGGTTGTCATGGTTGATGCCCTGCGTCGCGCCTCCGCAGGACGAATTACTGCTGTTATTCCTTACTTCGGTTACGCCCGTCAGGATCGCCGTGTGCGCTCCGCTCGTGTACCGATCACTGCCAAAGTTGTTGCCGATTTTCTCTCAAGTGTTGGGGTTGACCGCGTATTGACAGTGGACCTTCATGCTGAACAGATTCAAGGCTTCTTTGATGTTCCGGTTGATAACGTATTTGGTAGCCCAATTTTGCTGGAAGATATGTTGCAGCAAAATCTGGAAAACCCTATCGTTGTCTCTCCAGACATCGGCGGCGTTGTTCGTGCCAGAGCTATAGCAAAACTGCTGAATGATACTGATATGGCGATTATCGATAAACGTCGTCCGCGCGCTAACGTGTCTCAGGTGATGCACATCATCGGTGACGTGGCTGGCCGTGACTGCGTATTGGTTGACGATATGATCGATACCGGTGGCACGTTGTGTAAAGCAGCTGAAGCCTTGAAAGAACGTGGTGCCAAGCGTGTATTTGCTTACGCAACTCACCCGATCTTCTCTGGCAATGCGGTTGAAAACATCAAACATTCCGTCATCGACGAAGTGATTGTTTGTGACACCATTCCGCTATCAGCTGAAATCAAAGCATTGAAAAACGTTCGTACTCTGACACTGTCCGGTATGTTGGCTGAAGCTATCCGCCGTATCAGCAATGAAGAGTCAATCTCTGCAATGTTTGAGCATTAATCAGTATTAAGTGATGAATCTGCGGTGCTGGCTGGCCGCAGCACTTGGCGCGATGAGCCACGTTCAGGGCATTGCATTAGGTTGTTTGTGACTTTTTGATATTGTGCGATGAGATAACTAAAGCAGATAAAGAAAAACCCGTTGAAGCAGATGCAACAACGGGCTTTCTACTCTTGATCGATAGGTTCGTGATCAATTGATTCTAGACTAACAGATTTTTGAGCCGCCATTTACCCCTCCCTAACATCAGCTCATTAAAAAGCCGTGACGATAGGTTCTGTATTTACTGCCTTTACCACCGTAACGCTGTCAATAATAGCTAAGCACGCTAATGGTTAAGAGTGACGCTGGTTACGATTGCAACGTTTATCAAAGTGTTTAACCCACCAATAGCGGTCAGCCACTTCTTCACGCCCGCCAATACGCGCACCGACGAGCCATAACAGTGCACCCACAAAAATACTCATCACTGCACCGTGGGCAAAGAATTGTGGTAAACCCAGTTGAGTTACCTCAGTGAGTATGGAGTAACCTACCCCACCGACCATGGTCACCAAACCCAGCCCCATCAGCACATTACCGAGTATTGCTGCGTTTTTACGTTTCATATGCCACCTCCACTTAGGTTGCCAATAAATAATCGCCCAGCGGCGTATCCAAACTGTTTGCTGACTACGATTATTCATGTCCACTTAATAACCAAGTATAGTCAGGGTGGAGGCAAAGGTATTGCGTTTGCGATCACAACTGGCAAATATATTCTAACAAATCTTTACGTTATCCAGCCATTTGGCACTAAATTTGAATTATACAGCTAGGTAATTATTTACATTGCAAATCACTTTACTTGTTATCTGTACCGAAAGTAATTTGTCACGCTGGACTGGTGGCAATCTCAAGTAGCGAGTATATAAACCTTGGTTTTGTTATTACGCGCCATGACAGGTAAACTGTCCCACTTTAATTCCTTTAGTAATAGCGAATGACGACGTGAGCAGTATTAAATTAATCGTTGGGCTGGCAAATCCGGGCGCTGAATATGCCCAAACCCGTCATAATGCGGGAGCTTGGTATGTGGATTTATTGGCAGAACGCCATAATCAATCACTGAAAGAAGAGAGCAAATTCTTCGGTTATACCGCGCGGTTAAATCTGGCAGGCCAAGATGTTCGCTTGCTGGTGCCCTCTACCTTTATGAATTTAAGCGGCAAAGCTGTTGCGGCAATGGCTGGGTTTTACCGCATTTTACCAGAAGAAATCTTAGTCGCTCACGATGAACTGGATATCCCTCCGGGTGTGGCAAAATTGAAGCTGGGCGGCGGTAATGGTGGTCATAACGGCCTGAAAGATATTCAGAGCAGACTCGGTAATAACCCGAACTTTTATCGCCTGCGTATCGGTATCGGTCATCCTGGCGATAAAAGCAAAGTCACCGGTTTTGTTCTCGGTAAACCACCGGCGAGCGAACAAACGTTAATTGACGATGCCATCGATGAATCCATTCGCTGTACTGAAGTACTATTGAAAGAAGATATCACCAAGGCAATGAATCGCCTGCACTCCTTCAAGGCTAGTGCATAACCATTTGCTCGGTTCCCCGGTTAGCTAACATGCATCGGGGAACCTAATATTGGCTTTATTCATTTCGATTGCACAATGCATTGATCCCCTGTTGCCCTTCTGCCGTTAGTACTACCCCACCAACAATCACCTGCACTCGCCCAAGAAAATTATTGCTCTTAGCATCATATTCTCCAGCAATCTCTTGTAGCTCGTCAGTGCAAAAAAGGGATGCCCAATCCGCCGCCTTTTTCTTATTTTCCACCAACTCATGACCACGCTCGAATTTGTCATTTATGGCGGTAAATGTCAGTTGAACGCTATCAAAATCCTCATAGAGTGGTTTTTTTTTGTAGCCAACATATCTCACACTTTTGCCAGATTTGTTTTCTATTTCTACACCATACTGGTCAACAAGCAGCGAAAAAGTGGGGCCTGCTGGCTCAATATCGGCCGTCAGAAAGCGCATTCCTGCAATACCTAGCGCTCCCCCAAACAGAATAACTAACAGCCATTTATAGATGCTCATTTCCATGGAAATTATCCAAATTCATATACAAATTCTAATGACTTGTTATCGGACATTAACCAGAAAACTTCAGATGGCAGAAGTGTGATCTCTAGCCCAGAGTTAGAAAAATCAATTACCTACCGGCTTTAATCGCAAAAGTGATTTCTGCAACGTAAGAGCATGATCGAGATAAATCGTCATTATGTGTATAATGGCGGCATAAATTTTGATTACATCGGCCTGTTAAACCTAACGAGCTGATTTTTAAGTTATTTAAGGTGATATAAAACATGGGATTCAAATGCGGTATTGTGGGCCTGCCTAACGTTGGTAAATCCACCCTGTTCAACGCGTTGACACAAGCGGGCATCGAAGCAGCTAACTTCCCGTTCTGCACCATTGAACCCAATACGGGTGTGGTGCCAATGCCGGACCCGCGTCTGGACCAATTAGCCGAGATAGTTAAACCTCAACGTATTTTGCCAACTACGATGGAGTTTGTTGATATCGCAGGCTTGGTTAAAGGGGCATCTAAAGGTGAAGGTTTGGGTAACCAATTCCTGACTAATATCCGTGAAACCGAAGCTATTGGCCATGTGGTTCGTTGTTTTGAAAACGACAATATCATCCACGTCGCGGGCAAAGTTGATCCTGTAGATGACATTGACACTATCAATACTGAATTGGCGCTTTCTGATTTGGAAACCTGTGAACGTGCGATGCATCGCGTGCAGAAGAAAGCCAAAGGTGGCGATAAAGACGCTAAAGCCGAACTGGAAGCTTTGGAAAAATGTCTGCCACATTTAGAGAATGCCGGCATGCTGCGTGCGCTTGACCTAACAGCCGAAGATAAAGCCGCTATCCGTTATTTGAGCTTCCTGACGCTGAAACCGACCATGTACATTGCCAACGTCAATGAAGATGGCTTCGAAAATAACCCCTATCTGGACCAAGTGCGTGCTATCGCTGCGGCTGAAGGTTCTGTCGTCGTTGCCGTATGTGCCGCCGTTGAATCAGATATTGCCGAGTTAGAAGATGAAGACCGCGCTGAGTTTATGGCTGAGTTAGGTATTGAAGAGCCAGGTCTGAACCGAGTTATCCGCGCGGGTTATGAATTGCTGAACCTGCAAACCTATTTTACCGCGGGTGTTAAAGAAGTTCGCGCCTGGACTATCCCTGTGGGTGCAACTGCGCCTCAAGCCGCCGGTAAAATTCATACCGACTTTGAGAAAGGCTTTATCCGTGCACAAACTATCGCGTTTGAAGACTTTATTACCTACAAAGGTGAGCAAGGCGCGAAAGAAGCGGGGAAAATGCGTTCAGAAGGCAAAGAATACATCGTAAAAGATGGCGACGTGATGAACTTCCTGTTTAACGTCTAAATAAAATTCGTTGTCTCATAAGTTCTCATCAGGCCTCATAAAGAGCAATAAACCCCACAAAATCCACGCACTTGCGTGGATTTTTCATTTCATGACATCTCATAAAGTCTCATTACAGCGCAGTCAAATATGAGTACATAGATGAGTACAATCAGTTTCCATCTTTAACTTTGGTGAGTACAATAACGGTATAAGAAATATACAAGGAATTGTTATGCTCACAGATACGCAATGCCGCACTGCTAAGCCCAAAGAAAAGCTTTATCGGCTCAATGACTTCAATGGCCTGTACCTCGAAGTCAAACCCAATGGCAAGAAAGCGTGGCGTTATCGTTTCAAGCTTAACGATAAATCCAGCATGTTTGCGCTGGGTGAGTATCCGACAGTGAAGCTGGTCGAAGCACGAGAAAAGTGCGAGCAAGCACGTAAGCAAGTCGCAGAAGGAATAAATCCAGCGCAAGCGCGTCAGTTAGATAAAATCCGCAAAGTCAACGATGCATCCAATACCTTTGAGCTTATCGCCAAAGAGTGGTTGCAGATGAAAGACTGGGCCGAAATCACCAAAACGCGGCGACTGGATATGCTTGAACGTGTGGTTTTCCCCGCAATCGGTAAGCTCCCTGTCAGAGAGATTACCCCACACCATATCCTTAAAATTCTTCAGGAAACTGCAAAACGAGGAGCACCGACAGTTGCCGCTGAAGCCCGTCGCACCGTTTCATCAGTTTTTGAGTTGGCAGTCGCGACGCTTAGAGCTGATAGCGATCCTGTATGGTCTGTTCGCAAGGCCCTTCCGGCCAATAAGACACAGCACAAACAGGCACTGAATCCTCTGCAAATCGGGAAGTTATTAAGCTGTTTTGACAATAGTCGTGGCTCATATCAGGTTAACTATTGCATGTGGCTGATGTGGTGGACATTGGCGCGTCCATCAGAAACCACCGAAGCGGAATGGGCAGAATTCGATCTTGATAAAGCGTTGTGGATCATTCCGGCAATGCGAATGAAAGCACGCAGAGAACACGTTATTCCCCTTCCCTCCCAAGCCGTCAAAATGCTCAGAACGCTACAAGGATTTACCGGGCATCGACAGCATCTATTTCCAGGCCGGGATAACCCACGTGGCCCAATGACAACTCACTCTCTACGCCAGCTTCTCAAAAGCCTTGGCTGGAGCGGTACTTTCAGCCCGCATGCGACCAGAACAACTGGTAGCACACGGTTAAATGAAATGGGTTACAGGCCTGATGCTATCGAAGCCCAGCTAGCGCATGCTGATACGAATAATGTTCGCCGCACGTATAATCATGCGACTTATCTTGAGGAACGGAAGGCTATGATGCAGGAGTGGGCTGATAGTCTTGATGTCTGGATACACGATGTCGTTGGGATTTAAATTGCATAAGTAAAGGATGATGCATTGGTGTGTCAACACTGAGAAATAACGATTATTTAGATAAAATTAGAAAAACCTACGCTTTAGACCCTGTACACGATTCTGTGTAAATGCCTTTTCTCAGAAGTGACCGTCCAGGCGGTCACCGAACTCGATAATAAAGCGGCTCATTGCCATACGCCAGTCCCTCAACGGCATGGTCCATTTTTGCGAGGCTGCCTGGATCGCCAACCACACTACCTTTTTCACTGAGTCATCCGTCGGGAACACCTTGCGCTTTTTGATAGCGTGTCTGATCACGCTGTTTAGCGACTCGATGGCGTTGGTCGTGTAGATCACCTTGCGGATATCTGTCGGATAGGCGAAGAACGTGGCCAGGTTGGCCCAGTTTGTCTGCCAACTGCGGCTTATCTGCGGATAACAGCTATCCCAGGCGCTGGAGAACGCTTCCAACGCCTGCGAACCGGCCTCTTCCGTCGCAGCCTGATAGATGGCTTTCAGGTCACGGGTGACGGCCTTGTAGTCCTTCCAGGAGACGAACCGCAAGCTGTTTCGCACCATGTGCACGATGCATAACTGGATACGTGCCTGCGGATACACCGCGTTGATGGCGTCCGGGAAGCCTTTCAGGCCGTCAACGCAGGTGATGAGAATGTCGTTCAGACCGCGATTTTTCAGCTCTGTGAGCACATTCAACCAGAACTTGGCGCCTTCATTTTCGGCGAGCCACATACCCAGCAACTCTTTCTGGCCTTCGATATTGATACCCAGCGCCAGGAACACGGATTTGTTGATGACGCGACTATCTTGCCGAACCTTCAGGACGATACAGTCAAGATAAACAATGGGATAGACAGCATCCAGTGGTCGGTTTTGCCATTCGACAACCTGCTCCATGACGGCATCAGTGACCTTTGAGACCAGCGCCGACGAGACATCGGCATCATACAGCTCTTTAAACGCGGCGGCGATCTCGCGGGTGGTCATCCCTTTGGCGTACAACGATAAAATCTGGTTATCCATGCCGGTGATCCGGGTCTGGTTCTTCTTCACCAACTGAGGTTCAAAGGAACCGTCACGATCGCGCGGCGTACGCAGCTCCAGCGGGCCATCGCCAGTGATAACGGTCTTTTGGGTATAGCCGTTACGGGCGTTAGTGCCCGGTTTTAGCTGATTTTTATCATAGCCGAGGTGATGGGTTATTTCGGCATTGAGTGCCGCCTCGACGCTGATCTTTTTCAGCAGCCGGTCGAACTGGTTGAGATCTTTAGGGGTTTTGAGGTTTTTGGCCAGTTCGTTAGCCAGGGCCTGTAACTGTTTTTCGTCCATAAATTGACCTGTTTTTGATGTTGGATTGAACATATCAAAATCAGGCAATTACACAAATTTATGTACAGGCTCACGCTTTAACCTACACTTACATAACCAGTTGATTTATCTGTTGTTACTACCCCGCTGTACTTTGACAGATGAGCACGTGCAGTTTACAAAAAAACCGTACAATGACACCAAGGGTGAATGTACAGATAAAAATCTAAACTATTTTATCCACTCGGCAAGAACCACCTCAAGCTTCGCTAACGCCTGAATATGTTTATCTTTTGGTATGCGACCAATATTTTGCAGCTTCCACTTAACCGCTGGTAGATGCTGAATCTGGTCTTCAGGAGCCAGATTCCAGTCCGGTTGACCGCTTTTGAAAGACATCAAAAAATCATAATCCCGCTGCGTGAATTGTGCTTTGAGAGCGGTAACCATTAAGTTAGGTATCGCATTGAGTTCTTCCAGTAAGACCGCATAGAATGTCATTCCGTTAAATTCATTTGCATATAGCTCAGAAATATCTTTCCAGCGGGGATTAAGCACTGTGTCACTCGGGACCTCGGTTGACATTTGCCCTCACGTTTCAGCTGCGCCAGCGCTCTGCCATAGGTCGGTGCCTTATCTGTAATAATCCGTCTCGGCAGCTCCCAATCCCGTAAGTTGCCCAGCATTTTCTTCAAGAATCGATAAGCTGCTTGGGTATTACGCCGAGGGGAAAGATAAAAATCGATAGTCCGACCGTGGCTGTTAACTGCACGGTACAGATAAGCCCATTTACCACTGATTTTGACGTAGGTTTCATCCAGATGCCAAGGGCGCAGGTCGGTGGGATGACGCCAATACCAGCGCAGGCGTTTTTCCATTTCAGGGGCATAGCGCTGGACCCACGATAAATCGTGGTGTGGTCAACATTCACGCCTCGTTCAGCCAGCATTTCCTGGAGTTCGCGGTAGCTAATCCGGTATTTGCAGTACCAGCGAACAACCCAAAGGATGATGTCTCCCTGAAAATGCCGGCCACGGAAAGGGTTCATAGCTGCTCCCTCTGCAAAAAAGAGAGCTCAGTTTATCACCACTAGCTATTGGCAACAGTGCCGTTAAACTCACGCCGTACTTATGACCACTTATGAATAAATTTAATAAGACTATGCACTCTGCGCCTCTTTCAAAGAATTCCGACATGTTCTAACTTATTATTTCCAGAAATATTTTCATAGATGACGTTCTATGAGATTAAAATTAAAGGTTTGAGCCAATGATTGCTTCAGTCAGTAAAAACATTTACCGCATGATAGTCATTATGCTTATATCCTCACTAATTGCGCTGTCAATTCAAGATGTCATTGCACAACCAACCGCTAATACAAAACCACACATTGGTATTATTGGCGCAGGAACCGTTGGGGCAACACTTGGGACTCTGTTTATTAAAGCAGGTTATCCCGTAATGTTTTCTTCTCGGCATCCTGAAGAACTAAAAGATCTAGCGAAAGGGCTTGGTCCCTTAGCGAGTACAGGCACTCCACTAGATGCATCAAATTACGGCAGTATAATTTTGTTAGCTGTACCTTATAAGGCACTCCCACAACTTGGAGCAGCGCTGCACAACGCACTTAACGGTAAAATTGTTATTGATGCCACTAACCCATACACATGGCGAGATGGGGAGTTGGCCAATCGAGCTATAAAAGAAGGTGTTGGTGTAACGTCCGCGTCAATATTCCCAGAAGCAAGGCTAGTCCGTGCATTTAACTCTATGAGTACATTGACGATTGCTCAAGAAGCTGGTCGTTCTGGAGCACGTCTGGCAATACCTATTGCGGGTGATGATAGCGCCGCGCTGAGAATAATTTCAACCCTTATAAACGACATTGGGCTTGAACCCGTAACGGTCGGTGGTCTGGCTAAAGCAAGAGATTTCCAGCCGGGTGGTCCTGGTTGGCAAGTCATTGGTACAGCAGACGAACTACGAAACCATTTCAATCCTAAATAAAATTTTAGAGACTTTTTATTTCGTTTTAAGTGATAAAAGTGAGACTGACTCATGAATGAGACGAAAAGATTTTCAAGACGAGAAATATTAGCTGGCTCAGCTTCCTTTACAGCACTTGCTGTGATGTCCTTATCCCCGCTAACTGTCAAAGCCACATTACCGATTTCGGATGCAGGGGTCTTGGTTGCTTATTTTTCCAGAAGTGGAAACACGCGCGTGGTTGCAAGTCAAATCAGGCAAGCATATCAGGCTGATATTTTCGAAATTAAGCCTGCGACTCCCTACCCCGAAAATTTAGATCTGCTTGTCAGTTTAACTCAGAAAGAAACAGACAGCGGCTATGAACCTCCACTTGCCGCTGAGATTTCCCAAATGGGTAATTACCATACTCTTTTTATTGGTCTTCCTGTTTGGGGAGGAACAGCGCCGGCAATTATTCGCTCTTTTCTCTCACATCATGACTTAACAGGAAAGATACTTATCCCTTTCATCACGCATGGCGGAAATGGACCGGGTAACAGTCTTTCAGTAATTTCAGAGCATGCGCCGCACTCAACATTTCTTAAAGGGTTCACGTTACATGCTGACCAAGAAAGACATACGCTAATGCAGGTTTCCCAATGGATGGATACTCTCGGTGCCATCAAATAAATGTTTTTGTTTATAAAGAAGTTGAACTCCGCCCAATGATGAATATTTTTCATATGTCTATTCAGTTTTAGTTATCTAAACAGCTAAACGAAATACGGTATTGTTAATATATCAATCGCCCTTTTTAGAGCACATTCGTTTTTATGGATTTCAAAAGCTTGCTCAGAGCGTTCCGATAATACCCTTTAAAAGCTATGACTTTGCATCATCTTTATGGAGTGATAAAAGTGATCCGATTGACAAGACGACAGTTTGGTAAGGCAACCGCTGCAACCACGGCGGCTTTGGCCCTATTCGGTACGAAAGCCATCGCGGAACCTTCTTCAATTCAATATGTAAAGTTTCCTGATGGCAGTCATGCCCCTGCTCTGGGTCAAGGTACTTTTCGACTCGCAGAAGGAAGAAGGCCGGCAGAACAAGAGGAGTCAGCGCTGAAAACAGGCATCGCCTTGGGAATGACTCTTTTGGATACTGCAGAAATGTACGGTGATGGCAGTGCGGAAGCTATGATCGGACGGGTTATCGCAGGTGAGAGAAAGAATGTCTATCTTGTCTCTAAGGTCTTACCTTATCACGCCACTGCCCAAGGTATCCGAAAAGCCTGTAATGCGAGTCTGTCCCGAATGGGGACCCAGTATCTCGATTTATTCTTATTACACTGGCGAGATAGCAGTACAGATTTGAAAGAAGTAGTGAACACTTTTGAAGAACTACGTCAAAGCGGGCAGATCAGACGCTGGGGGGTATCAAATTTTGAAATTTCAGACTTAGAGGAATTGTTTGCAATACCTGGAGGTGAACAATGTGTGACCAATCAAGTCCGATACAGCTTGATGGATCGAAATATCGAACAAGACCTGATTCCATGGTGTGAAAAACATGGATTACCCATTATGGCTTATTCCCCTTTAGGCAAAGGATCTTTGCTAAAAAACGACACACTCATAAGCGTTGCGACCAGATTAAAATGTACACCAGCGGCTGTCGCAATCGCCTGGACAATGCGCAATGGGGAGACGATTTCCATCCCTTCTGCCGGTTCCTCAGAACATGTTAAGGAAAATGCTAAAGCTCTTTCACTTAAATTAACCATTGACGATCTTCGCGAGCTTGACAAAGCATTTCCTATTTAAATATGCGGGGAATTTGAATTCACTCCACCACGTCTGAATCTAGAAATATCCAAATTCATCAATGAGGTTAACAAAACTCAGATGTACATTTATTGCTAAATTTTAGCCGGTTATAGCAGAAACATCACACTGATGCGAATCGCTATGCCTAAATCGGAGGCGGTGTGTAATGCCTAATGAAATACAGAATGAGACTTACAAGAGTAATACCTTTTTATCACTCCTGAGTAAATTTGTTCATATACGACCGACAGAAGGTCGTGCTCTTGCGTGGTCATGGCTATATATTTTTGCACTGTTTTTAGCGTATTACGTTTTACGGCCAATTCGCGACGAGCTTGGCGTAGCCGGCGGAGTGAGAAATCTTCCTTGGCTTTTCACTGGCACACTGATTGCGATGTTGGTGGTGAACCCATTGTTTTCCTACGCAGTACGACGCTGGCCACGTGAACGCTTTATTGCGATAGCCTACCGATTCTTCATGCTGAATCTGCTCATTTTTATGGTGTTGCTAACAGTCGCTACGCCGGAGCAGCATGTCTGGATTGGCCGAGCATTTTTCATTTGGGTTTCAGTTTTCAATCTCTTTGTTGTGTCAGTTTTTTGGTCTTTTGTCGTGGATGTTTTTGATGAGGAACAGGGCAAACGCTTGTTCGGTTTTCTTGCCGCCGGTGCAACTTTGGGGGGGATTGCAGGTTCTGCTCTGGCCTCTGGTTTTGTTGAAACACTTGGTCAGAATTGGTTATTACTCGGCTCCATTGTTTTGTTGGAAGTTGCTGTCTACGCTTCGGGACGGTTGTCAAAAGTCAGTGATGTTTTTGAACATCCTCTTCATGGTGATTCGCATCGCCCCGTGGGCGGTGGAATATTTGCTGGTATGACTAGGACGTTTAAGTCCCCCTATCTGTTGGGTATTGCCGTCTTCATCCTGCTTTATTCCGTGACTTCAACTGTTCTATATTTTCATCAGGCTGCAATGGCAGAGGAACATTTTACCGACCGCGCCACCAGAACGGCGTTCTTTGCCAATATCGATTTTTGGGTTAACGTTTTTACACTTATCTTCCAGCTCTTTCTCACTGGCCGCCTGATGAAGTGGTTTGGGGTTGCCCTCACGCTTTGCACTCTACCCGCGTTAAGTATTTTCGGATTTGCAGCTCTGGCAACCACCCCTTCCCTCGGACTTTTTGTCGCCTTGCAGGTCGCACGTCGTGTAAGCAATTTTGCTTTAGCACGCCCAGCCAGAGAGGTTCTTTTTACATCGGTTCCCCGCGAGGACCGATATAAGACAAAAAACTTCATCGACACGGTCGTCTATCGCAGTGGCGATCAGTTAGCTAGTTGGTCTTATGCTGGTCTCCTTGCGATTGGGCTGAGTATAACTGGCATAGCGATTGTTGCTGTGCCGGTCTCTGCCGTTTGGTTGACTCTGGCCTATTGGTTAGGCCGACGCCAGGAAACTGGAAATACCCAATGACTTTTAAAGGAGGCTACGAATATGTCTATTCATAAAGAGAAAAATATATCCACGAGATCAGTGACCAAAAGTCCGTCAATTTCTCGCAGGCAACTGCTTGGTGCAGCTCTATCCATCGCCGCTGCAGCGACGATTTCACCTTCCCGAAGTTTTGCGGCCACGCCCATCGCGCAGAGCCCGAGTCGCAAAAGAATATTTATTACAGGTTCTTCCAGCGGGCTCGGACAAATGGCCGCCAATCTTCTGATACATCAAGGGCACAGTGTCGTACTGCATGGGCGATCACCCAGTCGTGCGTCCGATGCGATGAAAGAAACTCCGGGGGCTGAAGCTGCATTATATGGTGATTTTACCAGCCTGAAACAAGTTAAAGCTCTTGCTGAACAGGTCAATGCTAGCGGGCACTTTGACGCAATTATTCATAATGCAGGAGTTGGAGACGATGATAATGTCAAAATTTTGACAGAAGACGGGTTACCGCGTGTTTTCGCCATCAATACATTGGCTCCGTACGTTTTAACATCACTGGTAGTTCCGCCTAAAAGACTAATTTATATGACATCTGGTATGCAGCTAGGGGTTAATGGTGAGGAAAGTTTAGACGACTTATTGTGGGTTAACAGGGTTTGGAATGGTTCCACTGCATACAGCGAAAGTAAGTTGCTTGATTCAATGCTCGCATACGCTGTCGCTCGTTGCTGGCAAAACGTGCTGAGTAATACAGTTGAACCCGGTTGGGTTCCAACACGTATGGGGGGAAGTGGAGCTTCTGATGACCTAAGTCAGGGATTCCCCACACAGGCTTGGCTCGCTGTAAGCGATGATCCAAAAGCTTTGGTCACAGGACACAACTTCTACCATATGGGCCCTCAGAAAACTAATCCTGACGCGCAAAACTCTGTGCTGCAGGATCGTTTTTTAAACGAATGCCGTCTCCTCTCAGGAGTAACTTTCCCACAGTAGTGGTGTTTGTTAGCAAGTTCATGGAATGAATTGTGGGGGTATCTTCCCTCTTTATAGAAAAAGAATTCTTTATTTGTATGATAAATCGTTGCATTTAATAAGCCGCTAGGTTTTCAACACATGCTTGAAACAGGAAATAGATAGATGAAAGACAAAAATTCACACCTAACGGCTGTGTTATTAATAGTACTTGTCAGTTATTTCATGATTATTATAGACGCATCAATTGTTATCACGGGGTTGGATAAAATCCAACAAGAACTCGGGTTTACAGAAGCTCGATTGGCCTGGATGCAAGATGCCTATTTACTCACCTTTGGAGGATTCCTGCTACTCGGAGGGCGCCTAGGTGATATTATGGGGAGACGACGAATTCTTATTATTGGATTAAGTATCTTCACTGGGGCTTCTGTGATGGTAGGATTAGCACCCTCCCCATTGTGGGCAATCGCCGGTAGAGCTTGTCAGGGACTAGGTTCAGCCATTGTTGCTCCGACAACTCTTGCACTTCTGCAAATAAACTTTCCTGAGGGTCCCGAGCGTAATAAAGCTTTGGCTTGGTATGCCACGACAGCGGGTGTATCTGCGAGTATCGGACTAGTGGTAGGTGGGATATTGGCAGATTGGACCTGGCGAGCAGGCTTCTTTATTAATCTACCGGTAGGCATGATCCTGATATTTTGTGCTGCGCGTTTTCTGAACGAAACTGAGAAGCATAAGGGGGAGTTCGATGTGGCGGGGGCTATAAGTTCGACACTCGGTATGGGTGCTATAGTCTTCGGTACGGTCCATTCTGCAGAAGCTGGCTGGCATGACACCACCACATTTTATTCAATGTTATTCGGCCTACTTTGTCTTGCGTTGCTCATTGTTGCTGAAAACCATGCCAAACAACCTATTATCCCTCTTCGACTTTTTAAAAATAGCAGGCGATCAGCGGCATTAGCGGCCAGATTTCTTTATCTGGGCGCTATAATGGGTTTCTGGTTTTTCACCAGTCTTTATTTGCAGGGTGTCACAGGGTTAAGCACAACAATGACTGGCATTGCTTTTCTGCCGATGACAGTGTTTACATTTTTATCTGCACTTACGTTATCAAGACTTACACTACGCTTTGGCAATGAAAGATTGCTCGTTGCCTCCATACTGATGTCGACATTAGGGATGGTGTGGTTGGCACAAGCATCAGCACACAGTAATTACCTCACCAGTGTGGCTTTACCTATGGTTATTATTGGCATAGCACAAGGGGTAACATTACCATCGCTTACCGTTGCCGCCGTTGCCGGTGCTTCAAAAGAAGATGCAGGTGCTCTTGGCGGGCTTGTGAATGCCTTTCAGCAATTAGGAGGCTCTATGGGGCTCGCGCTGCTCACCACCGTGTCTATCAGTTCTGTGTCCAATAAGACGTCCGATTCTATTGAAAGGCTTGCACATCGTGTGAGCTCTGCACTTACCGGAGGAGCTCTCATGCTATCCGTTGCATTTGTTTTTGTGGTCCTCGCTCTGATTTCATCTCGCAGAAATGCACGAAACTTTTCACATGAGAAACTTTAAATACCATCGAAAATACTCGCGTGCATGTTTGAAGTTTCGGTAGATTAAGAAAGATATATATCTACGCCTAGCTGACATTTTTATCAGCCTGGCGTAACCCTACCGACATCTTAAAGATATTACCCCCTTAACCCTGACATTCTGAGAACGGAAATTATGCGTTTGTTAATAGTCGAAGATGAGGAAAAAACCTCTTCCTATATCCGCCGAGCCTTTTTGGAACTCAGCTATTCTATTGATGTTGCGGATAATGGAAATGATGGCCTCTATCTTGCTATAGAAAATGACTACGATGCCATCATACTGGATGTGATGCTCCCAGGTCTTGATGGATATTCATTATTAGAATATCTTCGAGCCGAAAAACAAACACCTGTGCTTATGTTATCCGCAAGAAGTACAGTTGACGAAAGGGTGAGAGGACTACGCTCAGGAGCTGATGATTATTTACCAAAGCCCTTCTCACTCATTGAATTAGTGGCACGTATCCAGGCCTTACACCGTAGGATGTCCAAGGATAATAATGACCCAACCCATATTTTAATTGATGATCTCCAGTTGGACTTAATTGCTCGTAAAGTCTCAAGAGGAGGAATTAGAATTGATCTTACGGCAAAAGAATTTTCATTATTAAGCCTTCTGGCCCGACACCAAGGAAAAATTCTCTCTAAGATGATGATTGCTGATGAAGTTTGGGATATGAATTTTGACAGCGATGCCAATGTGGTCGAAGTTGCTATTAAACGATTACGCAATAAAATCGACACTCCTTACGCTGTAAAATTGCTCTATACCGTTAGAGGAATGGGCTATGTACTTGAACCCCGCACGACTCATCACGATAAACAGGTTAATGCCATATGAAGACTCCCATCTCTGGCCGGCTTACATTAATGTTTGCGGTGCTAATGATTGTTATCGTCACAGCATTAGGATTTTCACTGAAATCCTCTCTCTTTTCATCCCTTGAAAATCTCATGCACAACGAACTGACTTTCCGAAGTACTTTGTTAGGTCCTTATATCTCAGCACAGGGAACAACTGAAAACTGGCGGCATGTAGAGCTAAAACTGACAGCATTAACCGAAAATGAAGGGGGTAAAGTTACATATATAACACTGAGTAAAAGAGGCGATTTTAATCTTGGAGATCCTAAAGAGATTAGACTTACCTTTGATAAACTGAATGATGGATTCTCTACCGCCCCAAATAGTGATTCTAATTACCCTTGGTATCTTCTCGTCGAAACAATAAAACCATTAGGTTCTCGCCCAGAGTTAAAATTCATTGTCGCATTAAATTCAAAGCCTTATTATTCCACACTGAGAGAGTTCACGCGGTCAATGACTATGATCTGCATAATAGGCTTGCTCATGGTGATTATATTAAGTAACTATATATCACGTTTTGGCTTGCGCCCAGCAAGAAAACTAAGTGAACAGGCAAATGCTCTTCCCCCTGGGCAACTGAAGCACCGCCTTGATACCGAAACCCTTCCTAGCGAATTATATTCTCTGGCAGTTGCCTTTAACGGTGTCCTTGAGCGTCAAGAAACAGCATGGAAGCAACTCGAGAGTTTCAATGCAAACGTTGCACATGAGCTCAGAACACCGCTAACCAATCTGATTGGACAAACCCAGCTTTGGCTTTCGAAACAACGGGATGCTGAGGAATTAGAGGAACTTCTTCAATCGAATTTAGAAGAGTTTGACCGAATGACATCTATCGTCAACGACATGCTTTTTCTTTCCCATGCAGAATCTGGACGTAGAGCGACGGATCTAAATGCGGTCTCCCTTCAGAAAGAAATTTTAAAGACTGGGGAATATGTTGAACCAACCTTTATGGAAAAGAATATATCTTTAAAAGTTGAAGGCAATGTCCTGGTATCAATAGACAAGAGGCTTTTCCATAGAGCTTTGGCTAATCTTTTGGAAAATGGAGCTCGCTATGCATTTCCTGATAGCACAGTAAGTGTAGTGTTATCGAAAAAAGACAACTATGTATATGTGGCCGTATCTAATGCGGGGGATCCTATCGATGAAGAACACCTCGGAAGACTTTTTGAAAGATTCTATCGTATCGATGCAGCACGTAATCTGAGTAATACTCATCATGGTTTGGGACTTGCTATTGTAAAAGCAGTTGCCTTAATGCATGGGGGAAAGATATTTGCCGACAGCAAGAATGGAATAAATACCTTCGGTTTCACGTTAAAACTAGGTTCTGCCGAAGAAGATGATACCAACTTTCAGAAGAGAAAATCTGTAAATACTAACGTGACTTTCCCTGCATCTGATTCATGACATATATATCAGTGCATTTGTAGAAAAATATCACGCTAAATTTAGCTGCCCGGAAAATTGTATTCCAGGCAGCCTTGCTACTAATACTTCACATTATTATCCCAAAAATCGCACTGATACTCACTTCTCATCTGTGAAACAGTTTTGGTCGATTCGGGGATATCTTGGACATAATAGGTGCCAGAATTATCAGAGTGGAATCTTGGCCAAGGGGTATCACCGGTACCATTGGGGTTTCCTGATTCCGCAAAACGTGTCCAGAAAGAAATCATCTGATCGGACAAAATCAACTCGCTCGAATCTAAATCACGAGGCATCCCAGATTTTTGATCCAAATTGACACCTAAAGGTCCGCCATGAAATTTATCAAAAATAAATTGAATATCTATGGTATGCGCAGCCAGTGGTTGAAATCCAGGCATTTTAGGGAAGTAATACGGAGCATTCTGGTAGGTAAAATCATATGCATAAGTTGGAACTTGAGAAGCGACAAAACTTAACATGTGAAATTCCCGACATTTCACAATATCTGTGGTAACTCGTGTATATGCTATCATTGCATTATTGTCATATTTGGATAGGGGATAATACTTCGCGACACCTTCTGGCATGGCATCTTTTTTACAACCAACGCAAAATGCTCCCGGCGTAATAGCCTGATTATATTGTTGAGTCGTCATAGGTTGGCCAGAAAAATATTGCATGATTCCAGTCAAAAAAGTCATTTCGTCATGGGTTGAACCTCCCATAATCGACACTTTATTAAAATCCCCTTTTTTGAGAGCTTCCTCAGTTGGTATTGGGATAATTTTTCCGTCTATAAAGGGAAACATTTGAACGAAGGGTCCGCTTGCTGCTGGTGTTCCCTGTAATTGAAGAATTCTGGATGCTGAAAGTGAACGAAGGCATCTTGCAATCTCATCATCACTTCCCTGACAGCCGGCAGCCTCTGCAAATCCTATGCCTTTTTTTGTCGTATCTTCAGCTGTCGGAAGTGAAATTGCTACCGCTGGAGAACTTTGAAAGATTGCGTGACGAAAAAGTCCGTGGCTTAACGGAGAGACTACATTTGCCCCGACATTATATGCCCCTGCAGATTGACCTCCTATTGTGACATTGTCCGGATCCCCTCCAAAAGCTTGAATGTTCCTTTTAACCCATTGCAACGCTAATTGTTGGTCCAATATACCGTAGTTACCCCAAAGAAAATTTTTGGAATTTATAGCAGGATGAGAAAAAGTGCCAAACAAACCCAGTCGATAATTAAGTGTGACAACAACAGTTTCAACACCTTTGGAGCCACCTCTCGCAAGTTTGCTGCCATCGTAATCACTTGAGCTGCCGTCTATATTAGCGCCGCCGTGAATCCAAACAATAACGGGTTTTTTCTCAGTGTTTTTGAGATTATCCGTTGTGAACACATTCAGATATAAACAGTCTTCATTAATGCTGGCAGGTCCTGCGAATGCACCAAACTCCGTCACTTGTGGGCAGTTAGATGCAAAATGACTCGCATCCAAAATACCATTCCAATGACGGACTGCCACTGGAGGTTTCCAGCGTAACGGTCCTACCGGAGGCAGAGCGTAAGGGATGCCTAGATAAGTATTTATGCCTGCATTATTTTGTCCCTTTATCTGGCCGTCACTGGTGCTAACCACAGGATGATCAGCAGAAACGGCCTCAGAGGGCAGCATGACTGTGGTAAAAATGAAGCAGCCTACGATAGCTTGTAGATACTTATACCAAGTAATTATTTTTATCTTTTGCAGAATCATCATGTCAATCCCCATATTTATTTTGATTTCTAGTAAACGCAAAACAGAACAAACTTAAATTATTAAAAACAGATGGTTAGCCATATCTAAGCTGTAGAAATCTCTCTAGCAGATCATTTCGGTACAAAATACAACCAGCCTGCTTTTGCATTATAAATTTACTTTTTGCAACAATAGCTTAAGTCTAAGTGAGCTGTTTGTAACATCTAATTATTGTTAATTAAATATGTAAAGTCGAATAGACTTATGAAAAACATTCACATATGGTAATAAAGTAAAGAGAAACAATTGGGTTACAACCCGTGTAAATGGTTCTGCAAAGAACGACCTGGTTAGGTAATCTTCCATTCATTAAATAAAACATTCAAATCTCATAAAACCGACAATCAGATAATCGGGATATAACGCAATGGCACGTGATAATTATAGTTACATAACGGCATTTCTCGCCGTTGCTCGTGAAGGCAACTTCACCAGAGCAGCAGCTCAACTTGGGGTTTCCCAATCCGCTCTAAGCCACTCCATACGAACGCTTGAGGCAAAACTTGGAATCAGGCTTCTTACGCGTACTACTCGGAGTGTTTCTCTAACTGAAGTAGGGGAACATTTATTTAAAAACTTGGCGCCACGCTTTGAAGAAATCGAAATGGAATTGGCAGCCGCCACTGAATTTAGGGATAAGCCATCCGGCACCATTCGTATAACAGCAACAGACTATGCTATACGGACGGTGCTTTGGCCAAAGCTTCAGAAACTAGTACCCGAATACCCTGACCTAAAATTAGAAATCATCATTGACTATAGCCTCGCTGACATTGTTGCGGAGAGGTATGATATAGGTATCAGAATGGGTGATCAGGTTGCTAACGGAATGGTTGCCGTGAGAATTTCTCCCGATATACGATTTGTCATCGTAGGCGCTTCTGAGTATTTCAAAAATCATTCTCGCCCCAAAACACCTCAGGAACTGACAACTCATAACTGCATGAATTTACGCCTACCCACCCGAGGTGGTTTATATTTATGGGAGTTAGAAAAAGAGGGACAAAAACTTCAGGTTCGGGTTGAGGGGCAGCTGATTTTCAACAGTATTTATGAAATTCTCAATGCCACGTTGAGCGGTGCGGGAATAGCATTTATGCCAGAAAATCTCGCAGCCCCCCATGTGGCTTCCGGGCACCTTCAGTATGTACTTCAGGACTGGTATCCAACTTTCCCAGGAATTCATGCTTACTATCCCAGTATCCGTCAACCTTCTCGTGCGCTGGCATTGGTAATTGAGACATTACGTCTTAGAAGCCAGAGTTTGGGCGAACAAAATCAAAATGACTAAACCAGAAATTCATAGTTAACCGTGCTTTTCCTCACCGAGATTATTGGAAGTATCAGGAGTGTTGAACTCCTCATCTCATGGGCCTTTTAGCCTGCAATGGAACATCGATAATATTTTTTACTTCCTGCCATCTGCACATCATCTCTTGATCAATTTTTTGCATAATTTATAACCATGCAGAGTCAGGTGGCTTAATTAAAAGCCAACCTGACAAAATGGTTATTTACCCGTCATGTTCAGGTCAGGTTCACCTGATATAGTTTAAATATCAATTATCAATAACTGCAAAAGGTTAATGTATGAAAAATATCAGTATCTTGGTGCTTTTTATGGGTACGTTTTTTATGTCCAAGACCGCCGTTTCTGCAACAGAAGTTCAGTCATCTGATGCACATACAGAAATAGGAGTAGTTAGTGTTCAGGGGAAAATGACTTTATCAGAGGTTAGTGAAAGTTTGGCAAAAAAAGCTGATGATGAAGGCGCTTCGTATTACAAAATAATCGCAGCGGGTGGCAATAACAAACTGTTTGGTGTTGCACAGATATACCGATAATTATTTTCTAAATGCTGTAAGAGACTTATGTGTTTATGCTCGTGTCACCATTTTTGATAAGTTATAAACTCTCTGTGTGTTATTTGCCTCTTCTATTATTTTAAGGGTTCCCATTGTGCTGATGCATGCGGTGGTCGTTGCCTTGCGGCGACCTTATACTTTTGTTGTTCTCGCGTTGCTGATTCTCATTGGCGGCATCCTGTCATCACTACGGACTCCAACCGATATATTCCCTGAAATTCGCATTCCTGTCATTGCAGTCGTTTGGCAGTACAACGGTTTGCCACCGGATGAGATGTCTAATCGTATTTCTACGTTATTTCAACGAGTTCTTACGACTTCCGTTAATGGAGTTGAACACATTGAAGCAAACTCCTACCAGGGGCTGAGCGTTATAAAAGTGTTCTTTCAGCCGGGTGTCGATATAGCTGTTGCCAATGCACAAATAACCGCATCTGCACAGGTGGTAACCCGCCAAATGCCAACAGGTATAACTCCTCCAATTGTCATTAACTACAACGCCGCGACAGTACCCATTTTACAACTCGCTCTTTCAGGGCAAGGTCTGTCGGAGCAAAATCTTTATGATCTCGGGTTAAACACTATACGTACACCGCTCATTACAGTGCCGGGTGCAGCTATCCCTTATCCGTATGGCGGAACACAGCGACAGATTCAAATTGACGTCAAACCTGAAGCTCTTCAGGCCAGAGGACTTTCAGCGCTGGATATTTCTGCAGCTCTTGCTGCAAACAATGTGTTGACGCCAATTGGTACCCAGAAGATAGGTGAGCTTGAGTATACGCTGAAGCTTAACAGTGCACCGTCTGCGATTGAGGACATTGGCAGAATACCCGTCAAGGTCGTTAATGGCAGCACCATCTATATGCGTGATGTTGCTGATGTCCGTGATGGAAGTGCTCCGCAAACCAATATTGTACATGTCGATGGTGGGCGCTCTGTTTTAATGTCCGTGTTAAAGAACGGCTCCACTTCAACTCTGGCCATTGTCGATGGCATCCGCGACAGACTCGATTCAATCAGAAGCAGTTTGCCAGAAGCACTACGCATTGTGCCCATTAACGATCAATCAGTCTTTGTGCGGGCTTCGATCAAGGGCGTCGTCATGGAAGGTGCAATTGCAGCAGCACTAACCAGTGTGATGATTTTACTTTTCCTTGGTAGTTGGCGTTCTACCGTAATAATTGCTGTCTCAATACCATTGTCAATTTTGGGTTCAATAATCGCTCTTTCTGTTTTCGGTGAAACATTGAACCTGATGACTCTTGGAGGATTAGCTCTCGCTATCGGTATTTTGGTAGATGATGCGACAGTAACGATTGAAAACGTAAACTGGCACCTCGAACAAGGAAAAGAAGTTGAAACAGCAATACTCGACGGGGCACGACAGATTGTCACACCAGCCTTTGTATCGCTGCTTTGTATCTGTATTGCCTTCGTTCCCATGTTTTTCTTAGATGGTGTTTCTCGGTTCCTGTTTGTCCCTATGGCGATGTCTGTTATTTTCGCCATGGTGTGTTCATTTATTTTATCGCGCACACTGGTCCCAACGATGGCGAAATACCTGTTAAAGCCACATGTCTTTTCAGAGGATGGTGATAAACAGCACATTCACTCACGGAACCCTTTAGTTCGTTTCCAACAGCAGTTTGAAGTTCGGTTCGAAGGTATCCGAACGGGTTATCGTGGGGTATTACAGCGAGCGTTGGAAAACCGTAAAACATTTCTGATTGGATTCATGGCCGTGGTGATTTTATCTTTTGGCCTCGTTCCATTTTTGGGGAGTAATTTCTTTCCTTCGGTCGACTCAGGCCAGGTTTTAATGCACGTCCGTGTTCCGGAAGGTACTCGTGTAGAGGAAACCGCAGTTCGTTTTTCCCACATTGAAGCCGCTGTAAGACAAGTGATCCCTGCCGACGAGATTGTCACTATGGTTGATAATATCGGTTTGCCCCCGAGTAGCATTAACCTTGTCTATAACAATACCGGTGTTTCGGGTTCTCATGATGGTGATTTCCAGATAGCGCTACGTGAAGGCCATCGTCCGACAGCTGACTATATAAAGCGTCTTCGTGAAACATTGCCACAACAATTCCCAGATACAACTTTTTCATTTCCTCCGGCTGATATTGTCAGCCAGATATTAAATTTCGGTGCTCCGGCCCCGATCAACGTACAAATTAGAGGACGTAATCTGGATGCAAACTTTATCTATGCGAATCAGCTTCTGAAACGCATCAGGGCAATTCCCGGTATTGCTGACGCACGAATTCAACAATCGAATAAAGCCCCTGTATTTGATGTAAACCTTGATAGCACACAAGCTCAGCAACTTGGGCTTACAACCCGAGATGTGACGAATAGTTTAGTCGTTAACCTTGCTGGTAGCAGTCAGGTTGCACCTACATACTGGCTAAACCCAGCTAATGGGGTGACTTATCCGATTGTGATGCAAACTCCCCAACGCCAGTTGGATTCATTAATAGGACTTGCAAATCTACCTATAGGCAACGGGATTAACCAAGGAAATATGACATTAGGAGGTGTCGCTGGATTTGTGCGTAATTCTGGCAGCGCATTACTAAGCCAATATAACATTCAGCCTGTCGTCCAAATCTATGCAGCCACCCAGGACAGGGATCTGCGATCAGTAGCAAATGATATCAGCCAGATTATTGCTGAAACAGCTACCAACGTCCCCCAGGGCTCTGTTGTGGAATTAGTTGGTCAAATACAAACAATGAACTCTGCCTTCGCCGGACTGCTATTCGGATTAATGGGCGCCATTGTATTAATCTATCTTCTGATTGTAGTGAATTTTCAATCATGGCTGGATCCAGCCGTTATCGTGTCAGCATTGTCGGCAGCCCTGGCAGGCATTGTATGGATGCTGTTTGCAACAGATACAACACTTTCCGTTCCTGCCCTTACAGGTGCCATCATGTGTATGGGTGTCGCCACAGCCAACAGCGTGCTCATCATCAGCTTTGCCCGCGAGAAGTTAACTGAGTTAGGTGATGCTACAGCGGCAGCGTTGGAAGCGGGTACAGTCCGTTTTCGCCCGGTACTCATGACCGCACTTGCAATGATTATAGGCATGTTGCCGATGGCGATCGGCCTTGGTGAAGGTGGCGAACAGAATGCCCCATTGGGCCGTGCCGTCATTGGTGGATTGTTATTCGCGACAATCGCAACTTTGATATTTGTCCCTGTTTTATTCAGCCTCGTGCATGGGCGCGATCCTCACCGTTCTAAACAGTTACAGCAACCCGCTATTGGAGCTTCTTGATATGCGTAACTTCCCCACCCGTTTGCGACGTTTCTTGCCAACGATATTTCTGGCAGGTATTGCTATCATTATAGTAGCAACAGGCCTAAGTACTCGTTGGTTTAGATCGGAAGAATTACAGGAAAATGCTGATGTTCAAGCAGTTAGAACTGTTGCGACAATCAACCCTGTGCCCGTGGAAAACTCAGCATTGGAACTTCCTGGCCGTATAGAAGCATGGTCTCGTGCCCCAATATATGCTCGGGTCAGTGGTTATCTGAAAAGCTGGTCAGTTGACATTGGACAGCCTGTAAAGGCCGGTCAATTATTGGCCGAGATTGACATCCCTGATGTTGATCAACAGCTTTCGCAAGCTAAAGCTGAACTTACCCAGGCGCAAAGTAATGCCGCTTTAGCAGCAGCCACAGCGAAACGTTGGCAATCATTACTCGCAAGTAATTCAGTTTCTCGTCAGGAAACTGAAGAGCGAACTGCCGATCTTAAAGCCCAGGAAGCAGAAGTAAACGCTTTAGAGGCCAATGTTGAACGTGTTCAGGCAATGCAGCGGTATTCCCACCTGATAGCTCCCTTCGATGGTGTCGTTACCGCCAGAAATACTGACGTGGGTTCCTTGATCAATATTGGTATGAGTACAGGAAGCGAGCTTTTCGTCGTTTCCGATGTACGCCGCTTACGGGTCTATGTCAGTGTGCCACAACGACAGGTGTCATCTATTAGACTAGGAACATTAGCCCAAATTACAGTGCCGGAACACCCTGACAAACATTTTAAGGCCTCAGTAGAGTCAATATCAAAAGCTATTGATACAAACTCAGGTTCAATGTTAGTTCAATTAGCTGTGGATAATACAACGGGGGAATTATTACCCGGTGCTTACGCAAACGTTCGTTTTGAAATATCTTCTGATAAGAAATATTTGGGGCTGCCTCCCAGTGCATTAATCATCGGAAAGAATGGAGTACAAATTGCTCTTCTTGATAAGCAACATCGTGTTCAGCTCAGGAAAGTCGTCATTGTAAAGGATCTGGGAAGCATTGTTGAGCTAGCCGATGGTGTCACCACCAGCGATCAAATAATAAATAGTCCACCCGATGGCGTCACTAACGGAGACCTTGTACGTGTTGCACTTACTCAGCAGAAAAGCACAAAGTGATACTCGATACTATTCTAACTGAAGAAAATGAATTAATAGATACCATGTCGTCAAGCTTATGACTACCGCGAACATATTCCCGCAAGCTTAAGTTGGTGAAAAGTACTCACAAGAAACATCGACAAAAAATAGGTTTTTCCGTGAGCCTTCTAAATCTGAGGCTCACTACCTTTAATTATCGACATTAATGCCTTTCGCCAAAAGGAGTTGTAAATGATACATAATGAAATTATTAATTCCATAATGCTATGGATCGACGATAATGTAGATAAACCGCTTAAAATAAGTGACATTGCAGAAAGAGCTGGTTATTCAAAGTGGCACTTACAAAGAGTTTTTCATAGAATGACTGAACAAACCATTGCAAGCTACATTCGTAATAAAAAACTAGAAAGTGCAGCTAAAGATCTCATAACTAAAAATGAAACGATAGCCGATATTGCATATAACTATGGGTATGACTCTCAACAATCATTTACACGTTCATTTAAGAAAAAATACAACATTCCTCCAGGGTGCTGGCGGAGGCATTTTAATACCATAGAATAACTCAGTTTTGATCATCTAACTAATTATCTACAAACATACTATTATGATGCCAATAAATATATAATATCATCATAATGACCACGTCCATTTCAGATGTTAAGGGCGATTATAAGGTATTTATGGTAATCACTATACTATCGATTGAACCTGAGATTTCATACCACTAATTTAATAAATGGTACCATTTTTATAGTCGTGATCCCCATGCGTTTCCATTTTCATAAATTGGGACTTTCCCTAAGACTATCCAACTTTTCCCTTCCCACACTGAATCGGAATTTTCTCTCGTAACGCCGGTCAGTTATGCCCTAGCAAGGATCTTTAGGTAAGGGAGATATCGGCGCATTATAACAATGCGCTGATATCTTACGTTACGACTTCAGCAATTAACTAGAAATTGTATTTAACCCCTATCATCACTGCAGTGTCACTGTAGCCTTTGTTGCCAATTTGCTGGCCAACATGTTAAATATTGTGCAAAAGTAGACCAAGGCTTTCGCATTTTTCCAGCGAAAGTAGAACACTCAAAACCCTGCCAAATCTAATTCTGATGACAGGTCAAGTTAATCTCATTTAGAAATACTATTCATAATATAATTCTAATTATAGCTATTATCAGCTTAGTATTCTTACTTTACAATTTCTAATCTAGAAGCGCCTTTTCTATAAGTCGTAATATTCAGTACAACTGGAGGAATAATGAAAAAACGCGTCCTAGGAAGCAGCGGCCTTGAGGTCTCTGCAATTGGTCTGGGTTGCATGGGGCTAAGCTTTGGATATGGTTCAGCCACAGATACTCAAAGTGCTATCAAACTCATCCGGTCCGCAGTAGAACGAGGTATAACATTTTTTGATACGGCAGAAGTTTACGGCCCATTCCTTAATGAGGAGATCCTCGGCCAAGCCTTAGAGCCATTTCGGGAAGAAGTTGTTATCGCGACCAAATTTTGCTTTCAGTATAAAGATGGTAAGCCCGATGGGCTGAACAGCAATCCCGTACATATCAAAGATGCAGTTAATGGCATGTTGAAGAGGCTCCGAACTGATCACATAGACCTTTTATATCAACATCGTGTAGATCCTAATGTGCCCATTGAAGATGTTGCAGGCGCGGTCAAAGAACTTATAGCCGAAGGTAAGGTGAAATATTTTGGTCTGTCTGAAGCATCGGCGAAAACAATTCGCCGCGCTCACTCCGTTCAAGCCGTTACCGCACTACAAAGTGAATACTCTTTGTGGTGGCGCGAACCCGAGAAAAAGACATTCCAGACACTGGAAGAACTTGGTATTGGTTTTGTCCCATATAGCCCACTAGGTAAAGGATTTCTGACGGGCGCAATTGATACGACAACAACCTTTGCTCTGGGAGACATTCGTAATACTCTGCCACGCTTCACAGAAGATGCTCGTCGAGCAAATGAAGCACTCGTTGACTTACTTGGCGGTATTGCTGATGAAAAAAATGCCACTCGAGCACAAATTGCCCTTTCCTGGTTATTAGCTCAAAAACCCTGGATTGTCCCTATCCCAGGTACTACTAAGTTGCACAGACTCGAGGAAAACATGGCTGCATCAGAGGTGGAATTATCCTCTGAGGACCTCTATCGAATCCAACAGGCTCTTAATCAGGTCGACATTCAAGGAGCCCGCTACACTGAGCAACAGCAAAAACAGATCGATGATTAAATAACTGATATCTACTGCACGGCAAGTTTATATAGCGCATAACTTGCTGTGCAATAATTAACCCCCCTCCCATAAGTTTATTTAGCCTTCTCACAAATAAAGTTAAATTTTAATTTAGTGGTTTTTATAAAACTCTAACGTCAGTATTTTACTGACTGGATGGTCAAAAAAAAACAAAATAATTAAATATAAAAATTGGATTATTAATTTTTATATTCACAGCTACCATTATATAGGCGATTATTGATGACAAGAAATCATGATTTTTTAATAAAGCCATCAAATACTTTTAAAACTTTGCTTCCCATTATGTTAGTTGTATCTACCGTTTTTCTAATCACTGGCTTTGCTCTACCTGTATTACCTCTTCATGTCCATCAAACACTTGGGCTTAGTACCTTTTATGTTGGAATAGTTGCGGGGTGCCAGTTTGCCGCCTCTTTGGTATCTCGAGTATGGGCAGGTCAATACTCAGATCGCCGTGGCCCCAAGCGAGCAGTGATTGTCGGACTTGTTTTAGCCACAATTTCTGGCGGTTTTTATCTTTTTTCTCTTTATCTCATCTATATCCCAATTGTTTCCGTGATTGTACTGATGATGGGGCGTGGCCTGTTAGGTGGGGCTGAGAGTCTGATGATTACAGGTTGCATGGCATGGGGGTTAGGACTTTCTAAACGCAATGAGTCAGGAAAAGTGATTGCCTGGATCGGAACTGCGCTTTACGTCGCTTTTGCGATAGGCGCTCCTATTGGCTCGATTCTTTATGCCCGCTGGGGTTTCCTTGCTATTGCGCTGGCGACCATATTAATCCCCCTTTCTGTTTTACCACTGGTATTGCGAATCAAAGAAGTTAAGGTAATTCAAAAACCGCGAATGGATTTTGGAAAAGTCTTGAAGGCTGTATTAATTCCTGGCACAGGTTTGGCAATGAGCAGTACTGGGTTTGGTGCTATGACGGCATTTTCTGCTCTGCTTTTTGTTGATCATCAATGGCAAATGGTGTGGCTTCCATTCAGTATTTTTGCCGCTTTCTTTATTCTTGCACGTATCAGCCTTGGTCACCTGCCAGACAAAGTCGGAGGTGCGAAGGTTGCACTTACTTTCGTAATTTTAGAATCTGTTGGGCTGGCTTTATTATGGAACGCATCCATTCCAATCGTTGCACTTTTTGCCTCAGCACTAGTCGGTTTCGGTTACTCACTGGTTTATCCTAGCTTTGGCATTGAAGCAATTCATCGAATCCCTGCTGATAACAGAGGATTGGCAATGGGGGGCTACACGGCTTTCCTGGACCTCACCTTAGGAATTATCACACCTATTCAGGGATTTATTGCCAGCCATACAAATATCAGAGCCGTCTTTCTTACGAGCGCACTAATGACATTTTGTGCAGCTATTGTCGCTATCCGGCTTATACGTACCCCTTTTAAGCCAATAGCATGAACCCCCTCATGACCTGCTCCCCGTTGAATAGTACTACAACGGGGCCGCTTGGTATTCGGAAAATATGGTCACTTCCGTTTTTCCAAAGTCCAGCCTGCTCCCTACCTGGTTCGTTGCCACACCTACAACATTGGCTCTCGTCAACCCCATGAACATCGCTGCCACCACGTCAGCTTGTCGCCCGAGTTGCTTTGGGTTCCCTCAATGACTGCACAGACACCAAAATATTTTCCCTGGCAAAGCGAGGCAATAAGCTTTGCTATCAGTAACATGTCATAACTGATAGCAAGTGCGGCAAGTAAGGTACTCAACGTATAAGGAGCAATAAGACCAATAATTAAGCCGCCGCGCGGGATTCAATTGGTCGCTAAGCCGCCAAGCGCATAGGTTGTAATTAACAGGCCTGTACTCGGTATCGATATCCCCACATCATCGGTCATGAGGGGGAAATACCCATAGGTAAAAGTCCGGTCAGACCAATAGCAAACAACCCAATTGCTAACGCAAAAAGAGGAGGTGTATATTTCATTTTTTTCTCGGATGAAAGTCGCAGTAGGCAAAAATAGGCAGGAGAGACTTCGTGGATATCCTGCCAGGTTTGGATAATGATTTTTTAACGGTGGAGAAGGATGGTGCCGGTAGCCCAGACGTGAATGCAGTCTTTTATAAGACTCTTCATACTGTTCCAACTGATAGGCGCTAGTTGTAGAAGGCTGCAATAATTCCCGACGAATAAACTTATGCAGCTTGGACAATGAACTGGCAACATCTTCAACAGTCCAATATCCCACGCCTTGAGGTTAACTAATAAGGGGCCGAAGCCCCTTATTAGTTAATAAATGGCGGCAAAAATACGTGCTGGAAAACTTGCCATTGGAGCCCTTGGAGGCACCGCCGTCAGGTAGGCATCTTTTCCGGCAACTGCGTCTATATTGGTCATATCTTCTGCAATAACGATCCCGTTTTTGAGTAGAATATCGTGTACCGGGATAGTGTCGTTCTTATTAAAATTATCGACTAACAGGGCATCAATACCCACCAGGCTTGCATGGTTATTGACCAACCAGTTTGCTGCCTCTGTTGTCATATAGGGTGGATTTTTACTGTATTCTGGAGTGCCAAACTCTTTGCTTTTTCCTGTGTTTAATAAAACGGCTTTACCTTTAACATCCAGATTCTTAAATGATGAAACATCAAAAACATGACTGTTTGCAGGCAGTTTCACGACAACAATAGGCAGATTTACTAGCTTTTCCAGAGGGTAATCCGAAATTTTCATGCCTTTCTCATCTGCATGATAGGGTGAATCTATATAGGTTGCTGATATGCCAAGAAACTTTATTCCATCTATCAATGCACCATTCGGGTAGCGTGGCGCAGTTTTATATATCTCCACATCGCTTAATCCCGGATAGGTTTGCATTCCTGTCTCAAGCGGATGGTTGAGTTCAACATATTTTTGCGGTTTCGGAAGGGTTACCGCCATCGCTGACTGACAAAAAATAACTGTTACTACAGTGTAAAGTATAACTCTGGCTAAAATATTACTCATGTATTGCTCCCTTATATTTCACTTGTCATGTTTGCATTCGTCTTTTTTCTTAAAATCTTGAATAAATCAATCTCAGAGAAAATAACAGAAATAATAATAATAATGGTTGCAACGAGGTCAGTATGCTTTACGGTATCACCGAAGAATAACGCGGAGCATGCCATTGATGCGACAGGTGTTAATGCAACGCACATCCCCGCTGATGCGGCAGAGATATGACCAATGCCTTTAAAAAAGAACATATAAGCCAGTGCCCATACGAAAATGCCATAATATAATAAGATACCTGCCTGCCCTCTTGTGATGCCCGATATATCAAATGATTGCCCTTCATGTAAAGCCATCGGCAAGCTGAATATCGTGCCCGTAAGACAGACGCCTGCAGCCATCGTCAATGGCTTAAGTGAGGTACTAACTTTGTTCGCTACAATAATGTTGATAGCGTTAGAAAGGGTCGATAACGACAGGAATAAAAGCCCTATCAATGTGTTATTACTGCCTCCCTGACTGCCAGGTAACGTCATGACCACCACGCTAATAATGGCAAGAATAACGGAGATGCTGGAGCTGATTTTTAATTTCTCTTTAAAAAGGAGAACTGAAATTAATAAGACTACAGCCGGTGTCGCGCTGGTGATCACTGAGGCGGAGATAGCCGTTGTAGTAGGAAGCCCATACAACAAAAATACGGTGTAAAGTACGGCGCCTAACAACGCTAACACACTGACTATCATCCAGTCTTTTAGGCTGATTTTAAACCAATTGGTTTTTTCTCTGAATAGGGTAAAGGGGAGAAGAAAAACAAAACCTACCGCAAAACTGATACAGGTGAACGTCCAGGTAGGGATCGAGTCCATCGCTTCTTTCGCGATTGGATAACTTGAGCCAACGAGTATAAAACACATTATGACTGATAAAAGTCCGGATATTTTTGTAAACATGTCATTACCTTTTCATCAATAATTTCTATCTAAGATTTTTTAAAAACTTGGATAGGCTATTTGAAGTTTGAGAAATGTAAGGTTATAAACCGTTACTTGCTCTTCGACCCGTCGATGGCAGAATGCATAAATTTAATTCCCACTCATCATTCAACCCTTGTTTCAAAATAAAATATGATTTGAAAAATCACACAAACAGAAGGCTTTAAATACACAGCAATAGTTGTGCCACTTTATTTACCACTAAATTCAAGGCCTGCCATTAAATAACAAAAAACAAATCACTAAAATAGTGCATTTAAATTCCACCGTGATGCAGTGTCAATACTTATAATATTTAAAAAATAAGTTAATACGCACTGAAACACCTCCGGGAAGGCGTTGGTAATTGTGGTTTCATTTTTAGTAAAGATTTTAGTGAGGTTTTGTTACTGGGGGAGGGACAGGTAGGGTGTGTATTTAAAGTTAAAGCGGAGGGTAACCCCTCCCACTATAAATACTATATTTACTGGTCTTTAAATAAAGGCAATGACGCTAGCATTTCTTTCAAATTAATGGCATCCCAAGGTAAATGTTCAGCAATCCCAAGGCCTACAATGCTCGTCAAACTATCAACCTTATTTATCAGAGCTAACACATCGGAAATTTCCAACTGGCCTGTTCCAATACCATCAAATGCATTCTCATCTGCAGCTGGGTTAGCAAAAAGCACTGACCGGAAATGTTTGTAGTTCAAAACATCGAGGTCGAAATGAATAGCAAGACAAGTGATACCTTCACGTTTAATCCACTCATCGACTTCACTGGCACCTGCCTTAACATCATCCGGCGAACAGGTATTGAGACCTTTTTCAGCAATAAACTCTTTTTCATAATCATTAGGCATGTTAAGCCCCGCAATCATGACTTTGCTGGCGGAAATCGGGTAATTTACGGGTGCCGTCAAATCCGCATCACCATTTCCCATTAGGGCTCCGAGAACATGCGCATGAGAATGGCTAAACTGCTTGGGCGTCATGACGTCTGGATGTGCATCAATCCAAAGAATACCGAGGTTGTCATTATACTTTTCTGCTAAATAAGCAAACGGCGCGAGATCGACTAAACAATCGCCTCCCAGGACAACCACCTTATCAGGAGAATACTCTTGTAACACAGCCTGAGCGGCTTTCAGTTGTGCAACGATTTGCGATCGCCCCATAATGCCATTTTCGTTAACTAACGGTTCTTCTGTGGAGGCAACAGGGATCCTGACAACAGGTGAATTGCTTTCAGGCGCCAACCACGCCAGTAATTCTGCACCAAACTTGTATGCCGTATTGTTGCCTCCCTGCCATTGAGGCATCACCAGGCGTATCATTTTTGTCTTTGTCGTGTTCATCAGACCCCTTCCTCATGCAAAATTTCTGATATACAGCAACACCAGCATGCGGCTGTATATCACTCATATAACACCTGATATGGTGGTCATCAGATAATGAATGAATGATCATTCACTACGCTACATGAGTTTATTCTTCTTGTCTAGCTCTGATGATGTACGGGTGAATGCCTCTAATTACATGTTAATTGACCTGTATAACACATTGTTAAATATAATTATTTTATTATATTTGATGACTGTTATGGGAGTTCAATTTCAACCACCAGTGATAGATGGCAGCTGAGAATGGACAACCCAGCCTTTTTAAGATATTTTCCCAAATTAACGTTTATCTGGTTGATATTGATATGAATGACGATAAAAACTCTACCTACCACCGCTTAATCGTTGCAGCATCGCAGTGCTTCTCAGAAAAAGGATTCAATGCGACAAGTATTGGAGACATTGCCCGGAAGGCCAAAGTCAGTCAGGGTGCGATGTATACCTATTTCAAAGGTAAATCAGAACTGATTTCCGCTATTGTCTTGGAAGAGAAAAATACTGCCGTAGAAAGTTATACGTTCTCCGGTGATACGTCTCCCTTTGAGCATATTATTGATCTGGTCACCTCATGTATTAACGAAGTTGGTTACCCCGCAGACCATCGATTATGGGTCGAAATTATCGCCGAAGCTTCAAGAAATACGTCTGTAAAAGAAACATTCATATCAACGGATATAATTATGCGCAGTGGCATTAAGTCGATTATAAACAAGGGGATCGAGGCCGGCGATTTTTCTTCAGATCTGGATATCGAAGGAGCATCCATTATCATTTTTGCTTTTATTGATGGCCTTATATCCAGAAAAGCGGTTAATCCTGCGTTTAACCTTGAGAATGACCTGCCTGGTTTTACTTCACTTTTAAAGCACATACTCAGTTATCAACGATGAATAGTTGCATAGATTCTTCACAGCCCATTCTAATAGCCACGCCTGTAGACCTGTCCGCCAGCTCTTTTTATCCCTTGGATTAAACTCACGCATGCTTATTTGTCCGTTTTATGCAACAAAACGTCAACTGTCAGCGGGTTTTTTATAATTTACTCAATCAAATAAACTAGGGAACCCGTTCATTCAAACATTGGGAGCATAGAATTATGACTCGCTCCCTGTATGTGCTCAATTCATAATCAGGAATAACGGCTTCATTCTGGCTGCATATTCTGGCAACCGGCAAATTCGGAGGAAGTCATCCAACCCAGTGCGGAATGGGGACGACTCTGGCTATAGTATATGCGCCAGGCCTCGATTTTACACCGTGCATCCTCCAGAGACATGAACCCGTTTTCGTTCAGACATTCCTGCCTTAAGTTGCCGTTGAAGGACTCCACCGTCGCGTTGTCCGTCAGTGTTCCTGGGCGTGAGAAGTCGATCCTAATCCCTCTTTCATACACCCAGTGGTCCAGCATTTTCCACGCAAATTCAGAACCATTATCGGTTTTCAGCGACTGCGGTAAAGGACGCCTGAGCGCTATGCTGTTCAGCATCCCAGCCACTTCTGTCGAACGCAGATTCTGCCCCACGCGTATTCCCAGGCATTCGCGGGTGTAAACGTCGATAACCGTCAACAGGCGCAATCGTCGCTCGTCAAATAACGTATCAGAGACAAAATCCATGCCCCAGACGTGATTCGGATACAGCCTCTGAGGCTGCGACTGTCGGGCTTTGTCGAGGCTGAGATCAGCTAGCAGCCACTTCAGACGTAGATTTTCCTCCTCCAGCTGGCGCATCTGTTTCAACTCTGAAGGGGAAATCCCACCGTATTTCTTACGCCAGGTATAAAATGTGGCGTCGGAGATGCCCAGCTTGCGACAGACTTCCTGCACGGGCGTACCCAGTTCAGCCAGCTTCAGGGCAAAGATAATCTTCTCTTCGGTGAATCGTGACTTTTTCATCAGCACCCCCCCGTTCAGGGGAGTATTAATCATGCCGGAACTCCATTTCCGAATGGTGCTGGATTTCGGGGTAGGATCATGACCAAAGAACGCAGCCCCATTCTATGGTGCATAGAATGGGTTACGATATTGCATATACCAGTAGCGTAGGCATGGCACCTAAGCCGTACGACTGCCACAAAGGAGTTACGTAGCAGCAAAAAAGCGAACAGCCTCTTCGGCGAATTCGGCCGCAAACTGGAAGTGAGCCCCATGGCCTGAATCTGGGTAGATGATCAGTTGAGCATCCGCCAGATGCTGCTGCAAAATGTACGAGTTAATAGTTGGTACCATGATGTCGTTCTTGCCATTGACGACTAGCGTGCGCTGCGTTATTTTCTTGAGAGAGTCGTAACGATCGGTTGCTGGAATAGCTCCCCATTTGGCCAATGCCTCGAGCTGAGCCACGCCAACCTGGGGCTTGCACTCAGGTTCCCGATCGGTCTTGCGCTCGCCAATACGCTCGAGCCAAGCTTTACCTGCAGCAACACTCTTTGCCGACTTCGCAAAGAACAATTCAAGCATACGTTCCTCAGCTGTACTGTTGGGCCAACCAACGATATCCTGTACTTCTTGCGAAAAGACCTGCATACCCTCACCAGCTGCGGGGCCCGTTCCTGCCAGTAGAATACGGCGAACCAGCTCAGGCGCATCGACTGCGACTTGCTGAGCCACCATACCGCCTAGTGAAAATCCAAAAAGGTCGACTTGCTTGAGGCCTAATGCCTTGATGAAAGCGATCATATCTGCTGCAGTTTCCGGGATAGACACTGGCATTTCGCCGTCTGAACGGCCAACACCTCGATAGTCGACCAAGATCACTGGACGATCCTGTGCAATACGATTGGCATGTACCGGATCGAAGTTATTGATTGTCCCAGTAAAGTGCTGGAAGCACACAACAGGTGCGAAACCCTCTTTACCAAATCGGCGATATGCCAAGCTGACGTCACCAATGCTTTGGAATTGAGTTGGTGCAGAGTGATACAGGTTACTGCTCATAAAACTACCCCATCATAAATTTTATTGTTCTGCCACGTCCCCGAAAGCAACGGGCAGAGAAAATGCACTATTAAGCGTTGACATCAACCACGGTGCGGCCACGTACCTGCCCCTGGAACATACGACCAATCACGTCAGGCACATCTGCAAGACCAACAACCTGTGTCGTTTGCTCAAGTTTGCTAAGATCCAAGTCACGAGCAAGGCGGGACCAAGCTTGAATGCGCGCTTCCTGTGGAGCATTGACGGAGTCAATGCCCGCTAGTGTGACATTACGCAGGATGAAAGGCAGAACGGAGCCTGGAAGGTCCATTCCTTGTGCCAGCCCGTTGGAAGTGACAACGCCACGATATTTGGTCTGAGCCAGAACATTAGCCAGCGTATGGCTACCGACTGAGTCAACCGCACCAACCCAGCGTTCCGCAGCAATCGGTGCTCCTGCTTCGGAGAGCGTCTTGCGATCAATAATTTCTGCAACACCCAGGCTACGCAGGTATCTGTGCTCTTCAGTACGTCCAGTTGAAGCGATCACTCGGTAACCAAGACCTGAGAGGATAGCAATGGCAATCGAACCAACACCGCCGTTGGCGCCAGTTACCAGAATGTCTCCACTCTCAGGTGTCAATCCACCGTGTTCAAGCGCCAGCACTGACAGCATTGCGGTGTAACCAGCAGTACCGATCGCCATCGCATCTTTGGTCGAAAATACATCTGGGATCTTGACTAACCACTCACCTTTCACTCGTGCCCTCTGGGCAAAACCGCCGTGGTGGGTCTGACTCAACCCCCAACTATTTGCAACAACGCGGTCACCTACAGCGATACCAGGATAAGAGGAGGCCTCGACCGTGCCAGCAAAGTCGATACCGACAATCAGCGGAAATTGCTGGATAACATCGGCATATCCGGTAAGTGCCAAGGCATCTTTAAAGTTGACTGTAGAAAAATCAATTTTGACAGTCACGTCTCCCGGCATAAGGTCTGAATCAGACATAACAACCACGTTGGCCGAAATCTTATCGTCAACTTTTGTTGCAAGTAGGGCTTTAAAAGTCATTTTTTTCCTTAATTACTGTTTTGTTTCAATTAATTAAACCTATTATCAGGTTTTGTTTTACTGCAATCATTGCTAATAGCTTGAGAAGCAAGTATCTCAACCATAAATATGATGATCATCATATTTAAAGACCTTAAAAAGGGCCGATTAAAAGCCCTTATGCTATTTCTAGATGATCAACAGCAGTGTCGAGGAATAAGTTAGCAAGTTCCTCATCGTCTACTGCTCGAGCCAACGTGAGTGTGCCGACTAAAGTCGCCGCTGTTATAATTGCCTGCTTATTTGCTTCATTCTGTTCAAGATTCTGAAGTTGCGTTGCAATTAGCGCGATCATTTCTTTGATCCTCTTGGTTACAACGAGCCTTACCTCAGGCGCTTGACGGAACATCTCAGAGCCAACCGCAGCGACTGGACAACCGGTTTCAACTGACAAAAAGTGCTTCTTGCTTAAATACCCGTGTACTAACGCGTTCATTGCCTGATCGGATGGGACGGCAGCCATATATTCCAACATATTGGACATCGATTCGTCACCAGCATGGTCTGCAGCTTCAGCAAGTAGTGCATCACGTGAGGCAAAATGCGCATAGAAACCACCATGCGTCAATCCAGCCTCTTTCATTATGTCAGCAACACCTGTACCACCATAACCAGTACGGCGGATCGCACGTGCTGCTACCTCGACGATGCGATCGTGTGTAGCTTGTTTTCGGGTAGAGGTCCTACGCTTTGTTTTGTTCATGACGATCATCATATTTTAAGCTTGGTAATTAAGCAACCAGCTCTAAATACGTACTTTGGGATCCACAGAATATTACTGGGTTTACTGTCGGGCTTCAGAGTCGCCTTCTGGTGTACGGACAACTTCAGTGCTTATGAGATGTTACCGGCTACAAAACACATCACAGGTAAGCTTTACACCCAGCGGATTGAACGCGAAAACCTGAATCTTCGTAACCGGTTAAAACGACTGAATCGCAAAACGCTTGGGTACTCAAAACCGGCAGAAATGCATGACAAGATAATCGGCACGTTCATTGAGCGTGAGCATTACCTGCAATGACCCTATCTACACATTGAATACGTGACCAAAAAATACAATATTCCTCCAGGGTGCTGTCGGAGGCATTTTAATACCGTAGAATAACTCAGTTTTGATCATCTAACTAATTATCTACAAACATACTATTATGATGCCAATAAATATATTATATTATATTATATTATATTATATTATATTATATTATATTATATTATATTATCATAATGACCACGTCCATTTCAGATGTTAAGGGCGATTATAAGGTATTTATGGTAATCACTATACTATCGATTGAACCTGAGATTTCATACCACTAATTTAATAAATGGTACCATTTTTATAGTCGTGATCCCCATGCGTTTCCATTTTCATAAATTGGGACTTTCCCTAAGACTATCCAA
>NZ_KN150731.1:667450-697955 GCF_000754805.1 Yersinia frederiksenii ATCC 33641
CCATTGCAAGCTACATTCGTAATAAAAAAACTAGAAAGTGCAGCTAAAGATCTCATAACTAAAAATGAAACGATAGCCGATATTGCATATAACTATGGGTATGACTCTCAACAATCATTTACACGTTCATTTAAGAAAAAATACAACATTCCTCCAGGGTGCTGGCGGAGGCATTTTAATACCATAGAATAACTCAGTTTTGATCATCTAACTAATTATCTACAAACATACTATTATGATGCCAATAAATATATAATATCATCATAATGACCACGTCCATTTCAGATGTTAAGGGCGATTATAAGGTATTTATGGTAATCACTATACTATCGATTGAACCTGAGATTTCATACCACTAATTTAATAAATGGTACCATTTTTATAGTCGTGATCCCCATGCGTTTCCATTTTCATAAATTGGGACTTTCCCTAAGACTATCCAACTTTTCCCTTCCCACACTGAATCGGAATTTTCTCTCGTAACGCCGGTCAGTTATGCCCTAGCAAGGGTCTTTAGGTAAGAGAGATATCGGCGCATTATAACAATGCGCTGATATCTTACGTTACGACTTCAGCAATTAACTAGAAATTGTATTTAACCCCTATCATCACTGCAGTGTCACTGTAGCCTTTGCTGCCAATTTGCTGGCCAACATTGCCCCACAGATTAACTTGCTTATTGATTTGCCCCTCTACACCGACTTTCAGCTCACCAATATTGGCCGCGCCATCTTGCTTCACCTGTTGACCGTCCATGTTAGTCCCGAAGTCTTTGGTATTATGGATCCAATTAGCTTCAATATACGGCTGGAACACACGATCTTTACCTTTATCCTGGCTATTGTAGCCATTCATAAAGGCTTTCACACCCAGACGGGTTTGAATATTGCCATCCCCTTCTCCGGATACATGCGTACCATTAACTTCTTTATGATCATCAGCCTTGACGCCCATCCAAGTCACTTGTGCTTTCGGTTGGATAAAGTAAGTCGCATTCTTAGCCGTGTTTTCGCCAACTTTAAAGGTATAACCACTCTCAATCGAAGCCGTTACCCCTTTGGACTTATACTTTTCAGTATTCAAATCCTGGCCGTCAACGGTGTTGTTGAACCAGCTATATTGGGCCCAGCCATCAACATACAAACCCGATTTATCGGATTCGTTGGCATACCAGGTACCATATACACCCGTGCTGTAGCCATCCACAGAGGCACGAGCACTATACCCGGATAAACGCGACTCAGTACGGCTCTTACTGTTCGCATAACCAGCCATCACACCGAGATGAAAACGATCCTGTCCATTATGGCTCCACTGGGCAATATCACCGCCCAATTGCACGACATACCGGTTTGCTTGTGTGCCTAATTGGTTCTCGGTATCACGAGAGCGATTATGCCCGCCCGAGTTACGCAACCACAGGCTGGTCACTTTGTGTTCGCCGGTCAACGCATCAATATACTGGGTCTCCCCTAAACGATCATGCAAACTCGTAACAAACATATTATTCGCCGCAGCCAGGTTAGTCGCATAGCCACTGGCTTCTGGACGTTTAATCAGGACCGATGGGTCAGGGGCAATTCCATTAGCGGTACTGCTCAAATACCAGTTACTGGCATTTGAATCCACACCACGCGCCAGAGAGTAATCATACGCGCCAGCCACAATACGGCCACTTTGCACAAAATCACCGTCTGACTGGCCATTGACCTGAATCAACTCAATACCATTCAGGGTTTTGGCGCCCAAACCGCCGGCATTGTCCACACTAACATGGGTGGTTCCGCTGGTGTTGCCATTGACTATCATGCTGTCCGTGGCCGAATTGTCATCACCCAGTGCGGTGTTAAAATGCAGCAACCCGTTGTTACCAATATAGTTACCATTTACCACCAACTGATTGCCGGTGGTGCCAGTATTGGCTGTATTACCGACAAAGACTGTGCCGCTGTTAATCAAATCCGTCCCGACCGTAAACACATTGCTAGCTGGAGATAAACGGCTCAATATTGACGTCACTGGTGTAACCGGATTACCAACAAACAGTGTTCCGTTGTTATTAACAGCCCCAACTACGCCACCAAAACCGCCCATAAAGGCACCGTTGGCAATGTTGACTTGCTGGCTGGCCAATGTTGTTGGGTTAACATTACTACCCAGAATAAGCCCACCCGCATTGATGTCTGTCTGGCCGCTATAGCTCGCAGATTGTGTCAACGATACCGTACCTGCGCCATTTTTGGTCAAGTTCCCAGTGCCAGAAACACGGTTTGCCAGTGTCCAATCAGTGGCTGAGTTTAATATCAGTGAACCATTATTGGTCACAGAAGCACTCCCCAGACTCGCCTCCTGAGAAGCTGTCAATTGGCTACCCGTGTTGATATCAAGCAGACCACTGAACTGACTGTTATTGCCGCTGGCAGTGATATCACTGTTGTTTTGCAACACAACATTACCAGTACCACTGATGTTATTAACCAGATTTCCGGCGACACCAGTTAGAGTTAATAGACCGGCATTGATAATGTCACCGTTGCCCAGCCCCGCGACATTGTTCAATGCTGCGAGGGCACCACTGGCAATGGTTGTTGTTGCGCTCAGGCCGCTGTTGGCACCATTAATCGTCAGAGTATCGGCGGCAATCGTCAACGCGCCACTACCGGTCAACTCACCATCAGAGACACCGCCCCGACTCAGAATCAGGCTGCCACCATTGAGATCCAATAATGAACCAGCAGCACCGCTCAGTTCCCCCACGGTCTGGCTGTGACCATTCATATCCAACGCAGTATCGGTTGCCAAAGATAATAGTGAAGTATTACCCAGAACGTTATCATTCAGCATTTGCAGGGTGCCGCTGCGTACTTCAGTAGAACCGGTATAATCGTTGTCCAGATTGGACAACGTCACCGTTTTTCCAGCACTAGTATCAATGGCTAAATCGCCACTACCCGTTATTTTGGCACTCAAATCCGCCGCTGGGCCCGTTTGCGTGGTGGCATACAGTGACAACGCATCAGCACCGCTCCCCAGCAACTCAACTTGTGTTAAACCGTAAGCCACATACAGACCATCGTTATCCACACCACTGGTCAGACGATAATCATAAGTGCCTTTGGCTACCGTGGTGCCGTTTTGCGCAATATCGGCAGTGGTGACATCGGTAATGATATTGCCATACTGGTCTTTCAGCACTAGGTTGCCGCCATTACCTTGTACCGCAACATCACTTGCGGCCAGTTGCAGTAGCACATTGGCACCATCTTGCTCCATAATTGGCAGGACTGGATTGACTGGTGTCTGGCTGTTATCGACACTATCAATATTCAGTGCCACGGTGCCCGTACCCAACAAATTCATCCCTTGGGTAGTGTGGATAGTGGTTGCCGCGACGGTTTCACCCGGAGTCCCTACATCAAACTTCAACGTCCCCCCATCAAAGGCGAGCCCGCCGATAGTTTGTATTCCCGAACCGACCGTAACAGTGCTTCCTGCCGCCGCACGAAGTGTCGCGTTATTCAACTCGAAGGTATTGGTCCCGTCTAGCATGAACGTACCATTGCCGACAGCAAGAGTACCAGTAAAGGCATTACCCGCCCCAGCACCAAGGTCGAACGCTTGACCTGTCGTGTCGGTGGTAATCAGCCCAGAGCCCGTGAGTGTATTTCCCAATGTCACCGCGCCATCACGTAAAATAGCCAGAATGCCATTTGCTTGAATATCGATATTACCCTGCACACTACCGGTACTGCCCCCATTGCCCAATTGTAGCGTTCCGGCGGTGATTGTCGTCCCACCGGTATACGTATTGTCACCAAGGAAAACTGTCATGCCACTACCGTTCTGCTCAACCGCACCACTTCCTTCAACCCTGTCCACGGTCACCAGGTCCGGACGGTCAAATGCCAGAATACCGCTGTTGTCGACATGATGCAGAGATACGTTACCAGTGGCCGAACCACTACCTATCTGCAATGTACCCTCTGAGATGACGGTATTACCGGTATAGTTGATCCCGGCGTCAATTGTCAGCTTGCCCATACCATTTTTGGTAAAGTTGCCCGTCCCAGTGATAGCACTAGTGGCCAGTACAGCATCAAAACCATTAGTGTCGAATCTACCGCCATTTGAGCCCAGAGTAACATCACCACTAAGACTCAGACTGCCAGTCCCCATGTTTCTCATTGTGCCGTTATCGAGCGAAAGAGATGCTAACGTTGAGCTACCCGCACCGATATTCCATACAGAATCCGTATCTAACGTGATTGATGAATTAGCCGCTGATGATGAACCAGAAATAACGGAGTTATCACTGGCAGTAATATCAATGGTGCTACCGTTGTCTTGCACCAGCACAGGCCCGCTTACCTGAGAGTCAGACACCACGAGATTAAGTGAGTCGCTCTGACCAACAATAGCTGCGCCTTGTGTACTACTGAGCGTACTCCCTGTTAAGGTAAGTTGGTTTGCACCACCATTTGATTGGATCACATTACTATTACTACCCGTCACACTGGCTGTCAGCCCCTGGAATGCTTGTGAAGCACCGTTGGCAACACTTATTGCTTTGCCAGAAGAGCCAGAAACATTGACACTGAGTGGTGCGGAGCTATTAATGGTTGAGCCTGCACCGTCGATGATCAGTCCCAAGCTGCTATTGGCATTAATACTCAAAGTGCCTCCAGCCAAATTGATCACCCCACCACTGATTGCCTGAATGCCACTGCCGGCCAGAATGGCGGTGTCCAGAAGAGAGGCGTCGGTGACATAAACCTGCCCAGCGCTTTCAGCAACAATCCCCGTTGAGCCGGCAACCGTTGTCGTCAGAGAACCACCATTTAGTGTCACCGAACCATTACTCGTGGCATTTACAGCACGTTGAGTTGCACTGATAGTGCCAGAACTAACTACTGAGCTGCCTAAGCCGTTGGCTTTTACACCGGTCCCACTACCGGTCATCGTGCCACCGCTTGCCAGAATGAACGCGCCCCCGTTATTGGCTTGAGCACCAATGCTGCTAGTCCCTCCGCCAACAATAGTTACACCAAGGTTTTCAATGGTCGCACCAGCACCGGTAACCGTCACCCCGACATTGTTCCAGCCAGGCATGGATATGATGCCGCTGTTAAGTGTCACTCGCGAACCATTGTCTGCTGCATAGACACCTGTATTATTGGATGTCACGTTCGCATTAGAGACTGAAACTTGACCACCTGTAACTGCGGTAATGCCATAGGTATCGCCTACCACGTTGCCGCCCGTAATATCTACAGTGGCACCGTTTCTAGCAGAGATTGCTGTAGAACCACCGCCACCGCCAGTCATAGTGATATCTGTCGACGTCGTGACATAGCTGCTCGGCGAACCATCGGCCAGTACGCCCACAGCCCCAAAGCCCCCCGCGCTCACGGACCCACCATCAAGAGAGATATTGGCACCATTATTGGCATTTACCTTGCCGTTTACGGTCAGCGCTGTTGCAGAAATGGAGCTGCCACTACCGGTTGCGGTCATGCCATTTGACAAGATATTCCCACCACTCAGAACAACTGAACCACCGAGTTCAGCCCGAACGCCAGTCCCAGCGCCAGAGCCGGTAATATCCGCATAGCCAGAGATAACACTACCTACGCCACTGGAAACGATGCCAAACAGGCCAGAGAGGGAGCCGCCATTAAGATTGAGTAGACCGCCGTTGTAAACTCCCGCCCCTCCTGTACTCCCAAGTATCGTAGCTGAACTATCCACGACGCTTCCTGCACCGTCGACGACGAGACCATATGAGCAACAAACCGTCGCAAGGCTAGAAGAGTTCATGATGATATTGCTGCTCGCATCAAGACTTGCTTTCCCACCAGTGTTCACATAAAAGGCAGCCGTGTTTCCGCCGGAGGCAGGTGCTTGAGAGGTGATAGTCACATTTGTACCGGTATAATCACCGCCACTGGTGACAGCCACTGCTGGGCCAGTCGCAGAATCACGCTCTACATCACTCTCACTCAGGATATTGTTAACAATGATGGACGGTAGTGGGTCGGCCCATACGGAACCAGCAAAGAACGCGCCAAGCCCCACGATTAGAGAGAGGCTGGTGAGAATATTTACCGGCTGGGAAGACGTCGATGCTTTGCATTTTTTCCCAGCCTTTGTGAACTCTGATACCACATCGAAGCGATTCAATGCAGTATTCCAAATAATTTTAAATACTTTATTCATATTATTATTCTCAATAAAAGTCTTATCATGATTAGGATATAATTCCTGACATTGCTTCAGACTCGGTTGTTTATATGCAGGTGTTTTCAAATGGGCTGGTGTTGTATAGGGATCAAACTAGTTCTTTAAAATGATTTGTATAACCATCAAGAATTATTGACGTCGTAGTTTCGTCAGAACGAGAAACAGGTTTTGGCAATCCTATTTATCAGTAAGGATAGCGCAAAAAAAACAGATAGCAGTCATAGTTACCTATAGTGAAAGTGAAGAGTAGTCGCTATTAATAAACCCAATGATAGTATTCCCACCTTCTGAGCTAAGGGTTACTCTAATTAGTAATGAATGACAAATCATAACACATTGATATTTTTCATTTTATTTAACTATAATCATTGTTGGTCATTTGGTGATGTATCATCACATAAAAATATCTAACTGCATTATTTTCATGACTTAATGGTACGATTAAGAATAGCTTACGCCTATAGGTGAACAGGCAGATTACTGTAGGAAACTTCTTGTTTATCAATTTCAATAGATAAATTTATCTTATGAAATGTTTTGGGGGAAATGTCCCCTCGCCTATTTTTATTTATTACATCTGAATTGATTTTTATATGATTATTGATCCGGTATTATTATTGGGCTTATTGCAAAAAATGGAATTGTTATGAAGACTGAGGCTATTCATTCCTTCTTCAGTAACCCCACATGACCCCTAACGATTTCAAATGGAAACATTTTGCACCCGAGATCATTCTTTGGTGCTTACGGTGGTACGGTTCAACCCCGATGAGTTATACCAATGTCAGCGATATGCTGTGGCGAGCATCAAGTTGGAACAGGCATTGATCATGGCTTGCGCACACTCTGCCTTAACTTTCTGCTTGCTGTATTTTCCTTGAACAAGATTAATTTCTACAGGTATCTTATAATTCCAGTAATTTTGCTCTTCCGGAAAAACGGCACGAACTGGGTTATGAAAAGTTTCAGACCAACGGTTAAGTGATTTTATACGACGGGGAATGTTTCGTATTTTGGTGCGGTTATCCCTACATAATCGCCTGCTCATATTTTTTAACTTCCTGCTTGTTCAGTTGGTTATAGCGTTGGTCGAAAATAACTTCACTGTAATCTAGCGGTATATTTTTCACAAGAATGTCCGCTCTTCGAGGAGCGGACGTTGGCCTTACAGCGCATTGATGTATAACTGTGTTTGTAAGTGCGCTGTAGTAGCGACTATCTACGCTTTTCAAGGCTGTCCATGAAAATCCCAGCGCGATGACCCCATTACGTCGTAGACGTGCTGATCCGTAAATGGTGGGAATAATGTACGTTTAGAAGCTTCCACTAAAGCATGACAATAACCTTCATCGCCGCTCTTTATGATGAAATTCTGTAGGGTACCATCAATTTTGAAATCGAGGTGTGCATCACATCTTTTCCCACCCCAAGCATGGGGCTCAATGAGGGCTGCATCAAGTGCTTTTTTGATACCCAAGGCCTGGTAACCAAAAAGGTCTTTATCTGATACCTTCCCAGAACGGTTGTAGGTGCAAGAGTTAATTGCGCTATTTTTATGACAATCTTTAGGAGTTAGTGGTGCGCATCCTGTAACAATTACCGCCAGTATCATCAACATCAATATTTTAGTCATGCCTAAATCCGTCCATGGTGATTTGCATTAAGTTGTGCTTGCAAATAGTAGTTTGGGTTATTATACCATTCAATCTAGTCCGTGACCTGCCCCCTAATTTTTAACGCAACGCGATGTTAGCGACGTCCATCTGTACTCTTTCAAAACTGGTTACGTCAGCTTCACGCCCTGAGGCATTCGACAACCTTAGACTTCAATCGACTCAGAGATCTCTAACGCATCATCGACTTCAATGCCCAGATAACGGACTGTGCTTTCCAGTTTCTGATGGCCTAACAGAAGTTGGATCACCCGGAGATTCTTGGTTTTCTTGTATATCAGGTAAGGTTTTGTTCTTCTCATGGAATGTGTGCCGTACAGCGAGTCATCAAGACCAAGCTTTGCTGCCCATCCATGAAAAATGCGATTGTATTGTCGAGTCGATATATGTTGGCAAGAACCGACCCGGAATTGGAACAAGTAGTCTTTACTGTGCAGATTACCCAGCTTTATTAACGCTGCAACTGCTTCTCTTGTCCCTTTGGTTATCTCAAATTGGACGGGCTACCAGTTTTCTGTTGTAACACCGTTGCTCTGCTCGAAACAGAACTGCCATATGCAACATCTGATACTTTGAGTTTTACCAAATCACAGCCCCGAAGCTTACTGTCCAAAGCCAAGTTGAACAAGGCTAGATCGCGCGTTTTACCTTCAAGTTCAAGTCTGATTCGGATCCCACAGATATGAGATATCTGAAGCGGTCTTTTTTGTCCGATGATACGGCCTTTGTTCCACGGTGACGTGTTCATACTCAAACCTCCTGCAATATGGGAGATTTGAGTATGATTGTCCTTCATGAGCGAGAAGCGGACGGTATTTGTATTTAACTAGAGGTTATCCCTGACTAAATTCCTTGTTTAACACTGCGGCCAGAGCCGACGGATTTTCCCAAGACATAGAGTGTCCTGCTTGTGGCACTATTGCTACAGATATGTCCTTATGGCTGACATACTGAAAATCACTGTCCGGTAATGATTGTTCGCCAAAAATTAGTGTGCGTGAACAGGACAGATTGAGGAAGATCTCCATCCATGAAGGTGAGGTTCCATCAATCAGACTTTTGGCTCCCCGCCACATTGCCCAGGGGGCAGCATTTTGGGCCGAACCTTTCCAGGGGGATGTGTGGTTTGCCAGTATAGTGTCGTACACTTGAGAGATAAATTCAGCTTCCGGTTTCTCCACTAGTAGGCGGCTGTATACGCCGCCACCTGCATGAAAATTAGGTTCCGAAATCACCAGTTTAGCTATCCGTTCACGCAATCGTTCTGCCACTTCAATCGCAATACTCCCCCCCATGCTGTGACCATAGATATGAAAATGTGGGAGCTTCAATGCGTTGACCACTTCGATAATAACTTCTGTCTGATGAGCAATACTGTAATCATAATCACGAGGCTTATCACTGAAACCATATCCAGGAAGGTCAATCAGTACGGTGCGTCGCCCGCCAAAGGCCGGATCTGCCACAATTCGTGGATACTCATAAGAAGAAGCACACCCAAGTCCGTGAACAAACACAATAGGAATACCCTGACCCGGTAAATCATGCCAACGTACATAGGCTCTTGCGGTTAACGAAAACAAACTCTGCATGCTCTATTCCTCTGTTAATTCTCGGGCAGTCGAATTGCTCAATAAGTTGCATCTTACCAGTCCATAAATAAGCCAAATAGACAATGGCACCAATTTATCTGAGCAAGATCAATGCACGAAATGAGATAAGTTTTAACTCAGCCAATATTGCTATAGTGTCAATAAGCTTTTTAAAAAGTCACTATGATTGCAGTACCTAACAGGTTAACGCCCTCTGTTTATATCAACATCCGCCTCTGGCACTAAACCGCCTAAAGAACATCGGGCTGCTTTGAGCGAGGAACGGATATTTACATATTTGTCCAAGTGGCCAAATTCAGTAAACCACTTCACTGAACAGTTCTCATTAGTTGAGAAACTCAGGGCGCGGTTTCCCGTTGCCGTTGTGTGCAACGTGTTTGGGGTTCATCGCAGCAGCTATAAATACTGGCGGCAGCCAAAGAAGCCTGATGCCACACGCGTGGCATTACTCAGTCTTGTTCGTGAAAGCTATCGCGAAAGTAACGGCTCCGCAGGCGCACGTAATATTGCTGCGATGGTTACTACCAAAGACGTAAAACTGAGCCGGTGGCGGGCTACTAAGCTAATGAAAGAACTTAAGCTCATCAGCTGCCAGCAGCTTGGCCATCGATATAAGAAGGCGTCTAACTTTCCAATAGCACTCAACACCTGGCTTTAAAAGCGCCGAACTGCCCTCGAACACAAATCATAGCGAATATAGTCAACATGATAAATATTCTTGCATCCCAGACTGAGGATAGTACCCAGATACTACAAAACGAGTTTTCACACAGTCTGGGCACAAAGCCGACTGTCACAGGAAACCTAAACCAAAACATGTTAAATTTAATACATCACTAGAAAAAATAATATAATCCATTGAAATTATGAATAAATTCACCAAGGCAACCTGCAACTACTTCTCGCATTGAGTATCTTACCTCTACATGCAATAGCCCCTTCGGCACAGCCGAAAATGTTGCTCCGATTGCACTAGACGTCGCAGATCATGTGAAGTTTAGTGAGGCATTTATAAATGAGTATATAAATGAGTACGAAATTAAAAAAAATTAAATTAACATTTAACTTTCAATAATTTAAAACATAAATTACCGTTCAACGTCTAAATAAATTCTGTTGTCTCATGAGGTTTCATTGAATCTCACAACAGTCGTAAAAAACCATAAAATCCACGCAATTGCGTGGATTTTTCATTTCATAGAGTCTCACCTCTTAACAACGCTGTCAGAAATGAGCACATGGATGAGTACAACATTCCTCCATCTTCATTTTAAGTGAGTACAATAACGGTATAATAAATAAGCAAGGCCCCGTTATGCTCACCGATAAGCAATGCCGCACTGCCAAGCCGAAAGAAAAACTCTATCGGCTCAATGATTTCAATGGTCTCTACCTCGAAGTGAAACCCAATGACAAAAAGGCATGGCGCTATCGGTTTAAACTCGACGGTAAATCCAGCATGTTTGCGCTGGGTTAATACCCGACGGTCAAACTTGCCGGAGCTCGCGAGAAATGCGGGCAAGCGCGTAAACAAGTCGCAGATGGAGTTAACCCGACACAGGCTCGTCCTGCAGAAGCCGCCGAAGCAGAATGGACAGAATTCGATCTTGGTAACGCCCTGTGGATTATTCCGGCAGCGCGAATGAAAGCCCGTAGAGAACACGTTATTCCCCTTCCCTCCCAAGCCATCCAAATGCTTAGAACACTCCATGGATTAACAGGGCATCGACAGCATCTTTTTCCGGGACGGGATAATCCGCGCGGACCAATGACATCTCACTCGTTGCGTCAGCTTCTCAAAAGCCTTGGCTGGAGCGGTACTTTCAGCCCACATGCGACCAGAACAACTGGTAGCACTCGCTTAAATGAAATGGGTTACAGGCCTGATGCTATCGAAGCCCAGCTAGCGCATGCTGATACAAATAATGTTCGGTGCACATATAATCATGCGACTTATCTCGATGAGCGGAAGATTATTATACAGGAGTGGGCTGATAGTCTTGATGTCTGGATAGACGATTGTCTTCCCCTACTCTCTGTTCGAAGCCCGTTCTTACGACGATAACGATAATACTGACAACCCCACTGCGGCATGACACTCCGGCGAATACCAGCCGAATAATGTGGAATGTGCCTCATTGAAATGTAAAAAATTCATGATTTAAATCACCTTATTAGGATTATTATTAAACCAATAGGCTACCGTTTCTTCATCACAAACGATGAACCGTAATTAAAATCTCATTTAACGAGATATTAATTACAATCACTTCCGGTTTGTACGATATTTCCTAGGGGTTTCATAGGTTAATTCTTGGGTATTTCTTATATTATAAAAACGCATTGAAAATGACTTCTTCGCGGGCATAATGCGCTGCATTATTTTATTCAGCCGTTTATCTGCCCCAACAGGGCAAATAAGGATATTCCCTGTGCTACGTTCCCACTATTCAACATTAATAGCTGGCATATTGTTGCCTATGGTAGCTATTCCACTTGCAAGTAATAGCGCGGAATTAGCCCCCGCGCAGCAAAGTATTCATCAGCAGGAACGGCAACGGGCACTGGAAGAGCGCCTGGCACCAACCACACCAGATGTGCGCTTATCTGCGCCGTCAGCATCCGTTGGTCGCATCACTTTCCCGGCAGAGAAACCCTGTTTTGTCATTGAACGCGTCACTGTTAGTGGAACTGAACCATTGCCCCGCTGGTTGCCATTGCAACGACTCGCCGATCAAGCGCAAAACCAGTGTCTGGGGGCCAAGGGAATTAACCTGCTGATGGGCCAATTACAAAACCGGCTAATTGACCATGGTTATGTCACTACCCGTGTTCTGGCTCCGCAGCAGGATTTGAACAGCGGTACTCTGGCACTACAAGTGGTGCCCGGCAAGATACGTCAGGTGACGCTGACCCCAAACAGTGACCACCATGTCACACTATTTAGTGCTTTCCCCGCACGCCCCGGTAACTTGTTGGATTTACGTGATATCGAACAAGGACTGGAGAACCTACAGCGCGTCCCCACCGTGCAAGCCAGTATGGAATTGATCCCCGGCTCCGCACCCGGTGAGACAGACATCGCCCTGAACTGGCAGCAGAGCAAAATGTGGCGGCTGGCAGCCTCATTGGATGACTCCGGCACCCGCAGCACCGGCCGCTATCAAGGTGGCGCGACACTGTTTCTGGATAACCCTTTATCCCTGAGTGACCTGTTTTATGTCTCGGCTGGCGGTTCAATAAAAAATCGCGGCGACAAAGGTACCAATAACCTAACCGGCCATTACTCGCTGCCTTTCGGTTACTGGACCGCAGGTATTACCGCCAGCAGCTATGACTATCATCAGACGGTGGCAGGGCTGAATGGCGACTACAGCTATCGGGGGGAAAGTGAGAATGTGACACTGCAACTCAGCCGTCTGCTGCACCGTAATGCCAACCAGAAAACCACTTTTACCTACGATGTGCTGACCCGCTCGTCAAAAAACTACATCAATGATACCGAGGTGGAAGTGCAGCGCCGCCGCACCTCCGCCTGGCGTGTTGGGCTGGAACATCGCCACTTTATTTCGCAAGCCACACTGGATGCCGGTATCAGCTATCAGCGCGGCACCCGTTGGTTTGGTGCGATGCCCGCGCAGGAAGAGTATGTCGGAGAAGGCACCGCCCTGAGTAAAATTCTGCGCTTGAATGCGCAACTGGATATTCCTTTTGCCGTCTTGACGCAAAAGTTTCACTACAACCTGCAATACCAGCGTCAAAGCACTAACACGCCTCTGACGCCACAGGATCAGTTCTCTATTGGTGGCCGCTGGTCAGTGCGCGGGTTTGATGGCGAGCGCACGCTGAATGCTGATCGTGGCTGGACAGTGCGCAATGATCTCGGCTGGTACACCCCGCTGCCAGGGCATGAGCTGTATGTCGGTGTTGACTATGGCGAGGTCGGGGGACCCAGCACCTCTTATCTACTGGGCCAGCATTTGGCGGGCGGTGCCATTGGTGTGCGCGGCAATATTCTGAATACCCGCTACGACCTGTTTGCGGGCAAACCACTCTCTAAACCCGACGGATTCAAAACCGACTCGGTGACTCTGGGCTTTAACCTGAACTGGCAATACTGATGCGCCCGATTAACGATTTACTCTGGGATGAGTTATGAATAAGAACCTGTACCGTATCGTTTTCAACAAAGCGCGTGGCATGTTGATGGTGGTGGCTGATATCGCCGCCTCTGGTCGGGCTACATCATCGCCGTCGTCAGGTATTGGGCATGCGCAAAACCGCCGTATCAGTGCGCTATCGTCACTGAGTTTTAGCCTGTTACTAGCCTTAGGTTGTGTCTCATTATCCGCTCAGGCCAATATTGTTGCCGATGCCAGTGCGCCGGGGAATCAGCAGCCAACCATTATCAGCAGCGCTAACGGCACGCCACAGGTGAATATCCAGGCGCCCAGCAGTGGTGGCGTTTCACGTAACGTTTACAGTCAATTTGATGTCGATAATCGTGGCGTGCTCCTCAATAACGGACAGGGTGTCAATCAGACGCAACTCGGCGGTTTTATCAGCGGTAACCCGTCGCTGGCACGCGGTGAAGCCAGTATTATCCTCAATGAAGTCAACAGCCGTGACCCCAGCAGACTCAACGGTTATATCGAGGTGGCCGGGCGCAAAGCGCAGGTGGTTATCGCCAACCCGTCGGGTATTACCTGCGAAGGCTGTGGTTTTATTAATGCCAACCGCGCGACCTTAACGACCGGTCAGGCGCAGCTCAATAATGGCCAACTTACTGGCTACGATGTGGATCGGGGTGAGATTGTTATTCAGGGCAAAGGCCTGGACAGCAGCCGTCAGGATCATACTGATCTGATCGCCCGTTCCGTTAAAGTCAATGCTGGTATCTGGGCCAATGACCTAAAAGTCACCGCCGGGCGCAATCAGATTGATGCCGCACATCAAAATATAAATGCCAAAGCCGCCGATGGCAGCCCGCACCCGACAGTGGCGGTGGATGTTGCCAATTTGGGCGGCATGTATGCGGGTAAAATTCGCCTAATTGGGACTGAAAGTGGTGTCGGTGTGCGTAACGCGGGCGAGATAGGCGCTTCAGCGGGCGATATTACTATCACGGCTGATGGCATGCTGGTCAACAGCGGCCAGATCAATAGTGCGAGACAACTGGCGGTGAAGACTTCCGCCGATATTGATAACTCAGGGGTGCTCTACGCCAGTGGTGATACCCAACTCACTTCGGCGGGTAAGCTCAGTAACAGTGGCACCATTGCCGCCGCGGGGGATACCGCTCTGCGCGCAGCTGAAGTCAATAGCAGCCGCAATTCTCTCTTGGGTGCAGGTGTCAAATCAGACAACAGCAGTGTTACCAGCGGCACTCTTAGCATTGAAGCCAACGGGCAGCTAATCGCTCAAGGGAAAAATGTCAGTGGTACGGCGCAGAATCTCAACGCGCACAGTATCGATCTTAGTGGCAGTCAAACCCAGAGCCGTGATATCACTTTGACCTCACAAGGTGGGCCAATTGATCTCAGCGGAGCCAGATTATCCGCCAGCCAGAATCTTTCTGCCTCAACCGCCTCACAACTGCGTACCGACAATGCCAAGCTGGTTGCCGGGCAAGTGACACTCGACGCACAAGCACTCTCCAATGTCAGGGGTGTGATAGCTCAAACGGGAACCACAGATTTCAATCTGAATCTGCCGGGTAATATTGATAACCGTGATGGCAAAATCCTCTCTGGTGGCAAACTCTCGTTGCAAGCCGAAACGCTGAACAGCAATGGCAACAGTTTGCTCGGTGCCGGAGTGCAGAACGATGGCAAGCTGGCTCAGAGTGGTGAACTGAATGTCGCCACGCGTCAGGCATTGATTGCCCAAGGGCAAAATGTGGCTGCGGGTGCCATGACGTTATCTGGCAGCCGTGTTGATCTCACCGGTAGCCAAACTCAGGCTGGCAATATCACCATAACGGCCCGCGACGGCGATATTTCTACGCAAGACGCGACAGTGCTCACTCCCGGAACCCTTGCGATCACCGCCGCAGCAAACACGAAACAAACCCTGAATAACAGTGGCGGTAAATTGCATGCCGATAATATCCAGCTCAATCTCGCCAAACTTGATAGTAGTAAAGGGGAAATTGCAGCAGCGACCGATATGTGGGTACGCCTGCAAAGTGATTTCACTCATCAGGCTGGCGCACGGCTCACTGCGGGGCGTGATCTGGCCTTTGCCACCAGCGGCGCACTGACTAATCAGTACAAACTGGAAGCCGGACGAGATATGCAACTGACGGCGCTCAGTATCAGCAACGCCAATACTGATAACAGCAGCGCCCTACTGGCCGGTCGGGATTTGTCATTGAACACTGATAGCCTGTTTAACAGCGGGACGCTGTATGCCGCCGGTGTTGGGCAATTTACGATTAACGGAAACGTCGAAAATCGGGGCGAGATCTACACCGAACAACAATTGACTTTAGCCTCTGCGGGCAATCTGGTTAACAGCGGTGTGATACAAACTCGCGGGGATATGCAGTTATCCACTGCGGGCTATCTCAACAATAGCGGCACCCTGTATAGCGCGGGTGACCAAATGGCGCTATCCACCAGCGGAGACCTAACCAATAAGGGCAGCCTGTATGCCGCCAGGGGCAATTTGCACCTGTTGACCAAAGCTAATTTGGATAACAGTGGCAGCCTCTATGGCACGGGGAACAGCGAGTTAACCGTGCATGGCAATGCGGCTAACTCAGGCTCCGTTTATACCCAAGGCACACTACAGTGGCAGTCTGACGGGAGTGTCGCTAACAGTGGTTCCATTGCCGCACTTGGCGACCTCCAACTGAAAGCCAGCGACTTACTCAGTAGTAATCCCTCCATGATAGCAGCGGGTTTGACAGCAAATGGTAGCCGAGCCAACAACAGTGATTTGACTATCACCACAGAGCACACCTTGATTGCTCAAGGGCAGAATATCGCTACGGGTACATTAGCGCTGTCAGGTAGCCAACTTGATTTAACCGCTAGCCAGACTCAGGCTAATGCTATCACTCTCGCGGCCAAATCGGGCGATATCACCTTAACTGAAGCCGTGGTTAAAGCCGCGACGCAGCTGTCGGCTGGTACAACCACCCTACTACGTACTGATAAAGCCAGCCTGATTGCTGATCAGATAACTCTCACCGTGCAATCACTCTCTAACTTCGGCGGTGTCATCGCACAAACCGGCATCACGGATTTCAATCTCAATCTGGCTGGTTATCTGGATAACCGCGCTGGCACCCTGCTCTCTAAAGGCAACGTGGCGGTGCAGGCACAGCGCCTTGATAGCAACAGCACCAGCCTGTTGGGTGCTGGGATACAGAGTGATGGCCGCCTGACTGATGCGGGCAACCTGGCGGTAACCACTCATCAGGATTTGATAGCACAAGGTCAAACCCTCGCGGCCGGGGCCATGACATTAACCGGTAGTCGGGTGAGTCTTGCCGACAGCCATACGCAAGCCCGTGAGATGAATATTATTGCCAACAGTGGTGATGTCAGCACACAACGCGCCAAAATCATATCTCTTGGCTCGCTGACCATTACTGCGGGCGCAAATGCAGCTCAAAAACTCAATAACCAAGGCGGCGCACTGGCGGCGAATAATATCTCGTTGAATCTTGGTCAGTTTGATGGCAGCGCAGGTAAAGTCAGTGCCAGTCAGGATCTGACTATTGGTTTACTGAGTGATTTCAACAATCTGGCAGGTTCCACCCTCCAGGCTGGACGAGACTTAACCTTTACCACTCAGGGTGCCTTAACCAATGGTGGGCAGTTGTTGGCAGGCCGAAAACTCAGCACCGACTCCACCACCTTGTTCAACAGCGGCAGCATTATTGGGGCTGAAGCCACACTTAAAGCGCGAGATCGTATCACTAACTCCGGCCCTAAAGCCCTTATCGGCGCAACGGATGAAAATGGCACATTAACCTTGCTGGCACCGGTGCTTGAGAACAGTGATACCGTCACCAACACAGACAGCGCCCCGACCACCACCATTTTAGGTATGGGCAAGGTCATTCTGGCGGGCAGGCAAGATAATGGTGGGAATTACCAGACGGCGGCTCAGATTCTCAATATTTCTGGCCTGATTGAATCAGGTAAAGATCTGCTGGTTTACGCCAGCAAGCTGACTAATAGCCGTCATATCTTAACCGCCAATAGCAATTTCGTGGCGGCAGGTACAGTGAGTGGGACGGGCTACTGGACGGCGGAAAACCCCGACATCCCAGGCGGGCGCTATGCTGAGCCACCTCATGGCGGCTCCATGAACAGCGATTATATTGGCACAAACTATACCTCGACTACCGCCAAAAACAGCATCGATAAGATAAGCCCTGAAGCTCAGTTATTAGCGGGCGGTAACTTAATGCCGCATGTCAGCACGCTGGAAAACTTCTGGAGTAAAGTAAGCGCGCAAGGTGAGATTAACCTCTCGGGTGTGACGCTGAACCAAGATGGTTGGGGAAATGCACAACGGTTAATCGAAAGAACCACCTCCAGCGGTGAGTGGCGCTACCGCACCTACAAAGGCAATTTGTGGGGTACCGGTTGGGGGCCGGAGGTCAAAGAAAACACGACCAACCAATACGCCTCCAGTCTTACCGCGAAAACCATTAGTGGCAGTGGGACGACGATTAACAATGGGGCAAACTCCGGTGCAATCTCTCCACCAAACAATCGTGACAATATCGGCAAAGACATTGCTGTTGAATTTAACGGTATTTCGCTAACACTTCCCAGCGGTGGGCTGTATCAACTCAGTACAGACAAAGGTCACTACGCGCCAACCCCGGAAGGTGATCTCTCGCTTGGCAGTATCAATAACCCGTCCGCCAACCTGGATCGCACCGGCCTTACCGCTCCGGATCGCGCGGTAAGTGGCGGCTACCTGATAGAAACCAACCCTGCATTTGCCAATCTGAATAACTGGAAAGGGTCGGATTATTATCTCCAGCAGTTAAATAGCGATCCTTCTTTCATCCATAAACGTCTGGGGGATAACGCCTATGAACAGCGCCTGGTGCGCGATCAGGTGCTGGCCTTAACCGGTCAAACGGTCGCCAGTGATTACCGTAGCGCACAAGAGCAGTTCGAGCAGCTATTTGCCGCCGGAATTGAATACAGTAAGGCATTTAATATTGCTCTTGGTAGCCACCTCAGTGCCGAGCAGATGGCGGCATTAACCAGCAATATTGTGCTGATGGAAACCCGTGAAATCGCTGGCGAAACCGTATTGGTACCGGTGGTCTATCTGGTAGGGGTGAAACCGGGTGACTTGCATGCCAACGGCGCGTTGATTGCGGCCAATAATATCGAACTCACCGATGTTCAGGGTTTAAGTCATCAGGGGGCCATCAAAGCCACCCATGATCTGCGCATTAGCATGGCAAAAGATATCACCCTGACCAGCAATGGCGGCCTGCTTCAGGCGGGCAATAACCTGCAACTCAGTACGTTGAACAGTGATATCGACCTGACCGGTGCGCGGCTAAATGCGACTAACCTGCAACTGGATAGCGGGCGCGATTTAATCCTGCGCACCGACACTGAACAACTCAGTAGCAGCAATGGCGCAGTGCTGCGCAATCAAACCCTGCTGGGGCCGCTGGCGAGTATCAATGTCAGTAACAACGCGGTGATTAATACCGGCCGTGATTTTATCCTGCAAGGTGCTAGCCTGACGGTTGGCAAAGATCTTCAGGTCAATACCGGCGGCGACTGGATCCTCAATACCGTCGAGCGCAGCGACCAGATAAGTGCGGATTATGGTTATGGCCACGCCACCAGCGAACACATTCGCCATTTTGGTAGCGAGGTGAATGTCAGTGGTGCGTTGACCGCTAAGGTCGATAATCTGAGCGCCGTGGGGGCAAACATCAATGCCGGCACGGTGGATGTGCAGGCACAAAACATTAACCTGAGTGCAGCGACCGACAGCCTGCACGTCACCGGTGAATCCTCGAGCAAGCGCCATACCAGTTCCGTGGATCTCTACGATGAAACGCTGCTCGGCAGCCAATTGAACGCCAAGGGCGATATCAATTTACAGGCAGCAAAAGACATGACCCTCAGTGCCAGCACGGTGCAAACCGACGGTGCGCTGAAGCTGGCGGCGGGCGGGGATGTCACGCTCACCACCCAGACTGAACAACATGATGAACAGCGCAATCATACCGGTAAGAGTAAAGGGCTGGCATCGACCACCACCACACGTACTGAAGACAGTATTAGCCAGACACTGGCAGTCGGCTCGATGCTCTCGGCGGGTTCTATCGATGTCAGCGGCAAAAATATTGCGGTCACCGGCAGCAATGTGGTGGCCGATAACGATATTAACCTGCGGGCGAAAGAAAACATTACCATCGACACCGCGCAACAGAGCGAGAGCGAATCTCACCTGTTCGAGCAGAAAAAATCCGGCCTGATGACCACCGGCGGGATTGGGGTCACGATTGGGAGCAATAGCCAGAAAACTACCGACAACATGCAGACGCTGAGCAACGTTGGTAGCACGATTGGCAGCCTGGGCGGCAATGTCACTCTTGATGCGGGACATCAGCTAACTATTCATGGCAGCGAAGTGATCGCCAATAAAGACATCAGCCTGAAAGGGTCAGATGTCGCGATAACGGCGGCGGAAAACCACCTGTCTCAACAACATACTACCGAGAGCAAACAGAGTGGCATCACCGTCGCCCTGTCAGGTACGGTAGGCAGTGCCATCAACAGCGCCGTCACTACCGCCCAGGATGCCAAAAAAGAGACCAATGGCCGCCTCCAGGCATTGCAGACCACCAAAGCAGTCCTTCAGGGCGTTCAAGCAGCACAAGGCAAGGTGTTGGCCAATGAAACCGGCGACCCCAATGCGGTGGGGGTAAGCATTTCACTGGGCAGCCAAAAAAGTAAATCAGAAAGTCGCCTTGAGCAGACCACCGCCAGCGGCAGTAACATTGCTGCCGGGAATAATCTGTCCATCACCGCCACCGGGAACCATGGGGCCGGGGATATTCGGGTACAGGGCAGCGAGCTGCAAGCGGGAAAAAATCTCAGTCTGGATGCTAAAAATGATATTGCGCTGAACAGTGCCGAAAATAGTGAGAGTCTGCATGGCAGCAATAAAAGTTCGGGCGGCAATATTGGGATAGGTATTGGCGTCGGAAAAGGGGCCGGTATCAGTATCTTTGCGGGTGTGAATGCCAGTAAAGGCAAAGAGCAAGGCGACAGCCTGACCCATACTGAAACCCAGCTAAAAGCGGGCGATACGGTGAGTATCACCAGTGGCCGTGATACATCCTTGAAAGGTGCGCAGGTCAGCGGCGAAACCGTGAAAGTAGATGCGGGCCGCAATTTAACCCTGCAAAGTGAACAAGACCGCAACAACTACGACAGCAAACAGACCAGCGTGAGTGCCAGTGGCAGCTTCACCTTTGGCACCATGACCGGCAGCGGGAGTGTCAGTGCCAGTAAGTCTAAAATTGATTCAGACTACACATCAGTACAGGAACAGACCGGGTTCTTCGCCGGTAAAGGCGGTTTTGATATCACCGTCGGCGAGCACACTCAGCTCAACGGTGCGGTGATTGGCTCGACGGCCACTGCCGATAAAAACAAGTTGGATACTGGCTCGCTCGGCTTTTCGAATCTCGATAATCAGGCCAGTTTTAAAACCTCGACCAGCAGCATGGGCCTGAGCAGTGGCGGCTTTACCGGCAGCAAGGACATTATCAGCAATATGGGCGGAGGCGTCCCCATCACGGGCGGTAATAGTGGTGATGCCAGTTCGACTACTCATGCTGCGGTTTCGGATGGCACTATCACGGTTCGCGATACCGATAAACAACAGCAAAATGTCGCTGACCTGAGCCGTGACGTCGAACATGCCAACAACGCCCTCTCCCCTATCTTCGATAAAGAGAAAGAGCAAAACCGCCTGCGCGAAATCAATTTGATCGGGGAGATAGGCAATCAGGTTGCGGATATTGCACGCACGCAGGGTAAGATAGCAGAAGAAAAAGCGCTGAAAGATCCGAAGGCAATTCAGGCAGCAAAAGACGTGCTGGCGGAGAAAGGCAATCTGACGCCGACGAATAAGCAACTGGTCGAGCAGATACGTAATACAGCGTCAGCCAGTTACGGCACTGGCAGTGATTTACAACGGGCGATCCAAGCCGCAACAGCAATCACTCAGGGGCTGACCGGCGGTAATATTGGTCAGGCTCTCGCTGGCGGCAGCGCGCCGTATCTGGCGCACGAAATCAGTAAATATCTGCCAGCCGATCAGAACCAGACTGCAAACCTGATGGCCCATGCAGTGTTGGGGGCTGTTGTGGGTCACTTCAACGGCAATGCGACAGTCGGTGCCATCTCTGCCTTCACGGCAGAAGCCGCCGCACCCGCAATCATCAAGGCCATGGGCTGGGATAAAGACAGTCTCACCGAAAAACAGAAACAAACCGTCAGTGCGCTGGCGACACTGGCCGCCGGGTTGGCGGGTGGATTGGTAGGTGACAGCAGCAGTAGCGCAGTGGCTGGTGCGCAGGCTGGCAAGAATGCGGTTGAGAATAACTCGCTGTCTGGTGATCATGGCCGTGAGTCGATGAAACAGGCTGCTGAATCCCTGAAAAATCAAATTAGGGATAAACTGGGGGAAGGCACAACATCTTCTATCGCAAACGCTATCATCACAGCTCTTGCTGACACTGGTGATACGGCACTGGGTGGCAGCGACTATGCGCTTGATTATGTGATGGCGCTGGCGTCATGTGCTACTGGGGACAGTTATTGCACTCAGGCATTAAACGATCTGGCGGGTAAAAATCAGGCGGCGGCAGAAACCGTAAAAGCACTGATACAGAGTGAAACCTGGTCAGCCATCGCAGAGTCAGCTAAAAAGGCATACGATGGGGATCAGATGGCGCTGGAAGCCACTGGTGGAATGTTGGCGGGACTTTTCCTGCCGGGTAAGAAATTGCCTGGTGGTATTGCTGGTAAGGCCGAATCGATTGCTGCTGATATAGGCAAAACTGGTACTGTATTTGATTCTATAAAAGGAACCCAGCCTGTTTATCCTGGTTCTGTTATCCCTAAATCTTTTGAAATGACATTACCTAACGGTCAAAAAGTGTGGGTGCATGGCAATGCTACAGAACACATGGCAGAATATGCAGTATCTAAAGCCGTAACTAATACGCCAGAGGCGGTCAGACTTGCCAGCCAGACAGAACTTAGAAGTTTTCAAGCTGCGTTAGATGCCGCGACAAAGAACGGTATGTCATATGGGCGTATAACAGTCGATGGTTGGCAACTGGAAATCAAACCTCCGCGCGCTGCTGGTGAGTTGCCAACAGTCATTCATGCTCGTTATCTAGGGGCAAATTAAATGGACATAGAAATTACAAGTCCGATCAGTATTGCATTGGACGTAATAGAGCTTGATGAACATATTCCATCATTGAAGTTTAATTTGGTGATTCAAGTAAATAAATTTAGTTATAGCTTGAAAGTCAGTACCCAAGCATGGCTTGAATGCAAATGCTTTGATGCATTTATCGACAATATGCGTAATGATGATATAGCTCATCTTAAAGATATGAATGGATGTTTTGAGTTGATTTTAAATCCAGTTTTAGGATGGCTTGAATGGTCATGTGCTAAAGAAGATCTGCATGGATATGTCTCAGTATCAAAAGGCAGAGAAAAGTTAACGGACGAGGCAAAATCTGCAATATATACAGCGTTTAATAATTATCCTAAATGGTGGTGACTGTTAGAGCAGGTCTAAGGGTTCTGTCGCATTAAAGCGTGGTCAGGTAACATGCTGTTTTTTTTATGATGCTACCTAACCATGTCTCTGATCCGAAAGGCCTTCCGTCGCCTGCATTACCCCACTAATGTTATCGCGCATTGTGTTCGCTGGTATCTCGCTTATGCACTGAGTCTTCGCAACCTGGAAGAGATGATGGCAGAGCGCGGGATTATCGTTGACCACTCCACGCTTCACCCTTGGATCATCCGTCTGGTGTCCTTGCTGGATAAGGCTTTTCGCCGACACAAGCGCACAGTAGGTCAGCGGTGGCGCTTGGATGAAACCTACATCAAAGTCAAAGGTCAGTGGAAATATTTGTACCGCGCAGTGGATACTTCAGGCCAGACCATCGACTTCCTGCTGACGGTCAAACGGGATGCGGCTGCCGCGTTACGCTTCTTTCGCAAGGCTATTCGTCAACACGGTGAGCCAGAGATCGTGACTCTCGATAAAAGTGGTGCCAACACAGCAGCGTAGGCCACACTCAACGCCGACAAACCCGATGAAGAAACCATCACTATCAGGCATCTGAATAATCTTGTCGTAATGGTACGGGGAACTCACATTCCAATTAATTTTTGCCTGGGTAGCATGCCGTTAGCCTCAGCCAGTTACGGCACCGGCAGTGATTTACAACGGGCGATCCAAGCCGCAACAGCAATCACTCAGGGGCTGACCGGCGGTAACATCGGTCAAGCTCTCGCTGGCGGCAGCGCGCCTTATCTGGCCCATGAAATCAGCAAATACCTGCCAGCCGATCAGAACCAGACTGCGAACCTGATGGCCCATGCAGTGTTGGGTGCGGTGGTGGGTCACTTCAGCGGCAATGCGACAGTCGGTGCCGTCTCTGCCTTCACGGCAGAAGCCGCCGCACCGGCAATCATCAAGGCTATGGGCTGGGATAAAGACAGTCTCACCGAAAAACAGAAACAAACCGTCAGTGCGCTGGCGACACTGGCCGCCGGGTTGGCCGGTGGGTTAGTTGGTGACAGCAGCAGTCGCGCAGTGGCCGGTGCGCAGGCTGGCAAGAATGCGGTTGAGAATAACTCGCTCAGTGGGGATCAATCACGTGAATCACTAAAGCAGAGTGCGGAATGGTGGAAAGCACAGGTCAGGGATAAGCTGGGTGAAAACCTCGCATCCCAGCTTGTTAATGGTCTGATTAATGCTGGAAGTGAAGCTGGTGATGCCGTCATGTTAGGTGGTGATACGGCATTCGATCTGACCGCAGCGCTGGCTGCCTGTGCAACCGGAGACAGTTACTGTGATCAGGCTCAAAGTGATTTAGCGAAAAAAGATTCGGGGGCTGCAGCCATACTGACTGCCATCATTAATGGCGATGCATGGGAGGGAATAAAATCCACGACCATCAAAGCAGCTAATGGCGACCAGAGGGCTCTAGAGAATGTTGCAGGGGTATTATCAGGGGCTTTAGTTTCAGCGAAAGTGCTAGCATCAGGAGGGAACGGGCTAACAATTGATCAAGCAATGGCTAAAGGGATTATTCCTAGCCGCCCAGCGGAAAGCGCATTCAGTGGTGCAAGACTGAACATGCAGCTAACTGCTGAACAGGCTGCGGGAGCCAAAGCGCCAACAAAAATTACTAGTTACTCTCAACATGCATTAGAGCAAATTGCTGGTAGAGATGGAGGCATAGGGATAAGTCCTATAGCGCTGGATAGTGCTTGGTCGAACCCTCTAAAGATTGAATATGTACCATCAAAATATGGCCCTACATTTCGATATACAGGAAATGATGCAGTTATCGTTATCAATGCTGAAGGTAAAGTAGTTACTGGATGGGCGAAATCATCATATGGGGTAGCAAAATGAATAGTATTTTAACTCTGAGCCATCAACAAATAATCGCCACTCTATGCGGTACAGATAACTCAGTGATTGTATCAAAAATAATTGATAACCGTCTCACGCCAAATGAAATTGAAGAACTATGTGGATTGATCTCTAATGAATTCATGCTAAATGGTATAACTGAAGACTTTGAACCAACTGAGTATGGTAAAGAGCTTGAAGAACTTCTAGATGTAGTAAATCGAATGAGATTAAAGTAGCAAAAAATGCGGTGGAGAATAACTCGCTGTCTGGTGATCATGGCCGTGAGTCGATGAAACAGGCTGCTGAATCCCTGAAAAATCAAATCAGGGATAAACTGGGGGAAGGCACAACATCTTCTATCGCAAACGCTATCATCACAGCTCTTGCTGACACTGGTGATACGGCACTGGGTGGCGGCGACTATGCGCTTGATTATGTGATGGCGCTGGCGTCATGTGCTACCGGGGACAGTTATTGCACTCAGGCATTAAACTATCTGGCGGGTAAAAATCAGGCGGCGGCAGATACCGTAAAAGCACTGATACAGAGTGAAACCTGGTCAGCCATCGCAGAGTCAGCTAAAAAGGCATACGATGGGGATCAGATGGCGCTGGAAGCCACTGGTGGGATGCTAGCAGCTCTTTTCCTGCCAGGTAAGAAAATGCCGCATGTTCCAAATGCCGGGGCTGTGGGGAATATGGCTGAGTTCTTTAAAAAACTGGTTTTGGAAGTGAAATTAAAGAGATATCTAAAAAAACTAGTAAGCTATATCAGGGGCAAAGCGTTTACCTAGCAAATAAACCTGTAGGTGATTATATTTAGAAAGGTGATCAATTCTATTTAGATGCCAAACATAAAGACCATATCGAAGTTTTTGATAGTACAGGGACAAAGGTAAGGGCGGTCCTTAATCTTGACGGTTCCTTTAATGACGCAAAAACCAAGGCCGCTAAAGCTGAAGGTAGAAGGTTGCCAAAATGATAGATATTAGTATGTTAGATAAATTTAAAGATGCTTACTTGGAGCTGTTAAAGCAGCGGTCGGGTAAAGAGCTTGATATGGATGACCTTTATTTGGAGAAGGATTATTCAATAGTAGATAGCATCCAAGGAAGCATAAGAAATCTTAATTTAACAATCGAGTTGTTTTTTAATGCGCAAGAAAATGATGATGAATTAGCAATGCAAGCAGCTTTGCTACGTATATCAGCTTTTTTATCTGGGATATACGGGATTTTTTATCAGACGACCGAGGATATTGACCGTTTTTTCAAGCTTCCCGATGAGATATCTTTCCCGGAAGATTATAAAATCCCGGAGCATTACAACTATCCTATTAAATAGAACAAATATCCTCCGGCTATGCCGGAGGATATTTGTTTTGCCTGTTTGTCAGATATTAATATCCAGCTCAATGACTATTCTACCGCGCTCAACGGTGATAATTGCCTGCTTGCCGAACCGATCCTTCCCCATCTAAGCTCTAAATTGCATTAATCTCGACTTGATCTGTAAGCGGTGAGTCAGTAAACACTCTGTTGGAGTGCTGGCCAAGTATTAATCTACAAGCCGTGCAAGACATTACTCTCAGAGCCAATGCGTACAAAGGGACTGATGGCAATATCGTGGTGTACGGCAGTCAGTTACAGTCGGGCAAAGGCAGCGAAAGCGGCAACGGCCTGACTCACACTGAAACGACGGTCAATGCCGGTAACCAGCTCAACATCATCAGTGGCCGCGATACGGTATTACAAGGTGCACAGGTCAGCGGTGAAACCGTCAAGGCCGATGTGGGCCGTAACCTGCTGCTGTAAAGTCAGCAAGACAATGACCGTTACGACTCTAAGCAACAAGACGCCAGTGTCGGGGGCAGCTTCAATTTCGGTTCGATGACTGGCACTGCCAGCATCAATGCCAGCCGCGACAAAATGCACAGCAACTTTGACTCGGTGCAGGAACAGACCGGGTTCTTCGCAGGCAAAGGTGGTTTTGATATCACCGTCGGCGAACACACTCAGCTCGACGGCGCAGTCATTGGCTCAACTGCCACTGCCGATAAAAACAAGTTGGATACTGGCTCGCTCGGCTTCTCGGATCTCGATAATCAGGCCAGTTTCAAAACCTCGACCAGCAGTATGGGTCTGAGCAGCGGCGGTTTTACGGGTAGCAAGGACATTATCAGCAACATGGGCGGGGGCGTCCCCATCGTGGGAGGCAATAGTGATGCCAGTTCGACTACTCATGCTGCGGTTTCGGATGGCACTATCACGGTTCGCGATACCGAGAAACAACAGCAAAATGTCGCTGACCTGAGCCGTGACGTCGAACACGCCAACAACGCCCTCTCCCCTATCTTCGATAAAGAGAAAGAGCAAAACCGCCTGCGCGAAATCAATTTGATCGGGGAGATAGGCAATCAGGTTGCGGATATTGCACGTACGCAGGGTAAGATAGCAGAAGAAAAAGCGCTGAAAGATCCGAAGGCAATTCAGGCAGCAAAAGACGTGCTGGCGGAGAAAGGCAATCTGACGCCGACGAATAAGCAGCTAGTCGAGCAGATACGTAATACAGCGTCAGCCAGTTACGGCACTGGCAGTGATTTACAACGGGCGATCCAAGCCGCAACAGCAATCACTCAGGGGCTGACCGGCGGTAACATCGGTCAGGCGTTAGCGGGCGGCAGCGCGCCGTATCTGGCGCACGAAATCAGTAAATATCTGCCCGCCGATCAGAACCAGACTGCGAACCTGATGGCCCATGCGGTGTTAGGTGCGGTGGTGGGCCACTTCAGCGGCAATGCGACAGTCGGTGCCGTATCAGCCTTTACGGCAGAAGCTAATCTTGGGCTCCAGGCGTCAGAGATTATTGTACCGGGTGGTGTAGGGGCTGGCGGTGCGATAGGTGTTGGTAAGACAGTCGCGGAGGCGACAGCAGCGAGAGCTGTTGCGGCTAATGCAGCACATAACGCTACAAGTTATGCTGGTTTGAAAATAGATCTGAAGACAACTCAAGCGGCAAATGAAGTTGTAGATAGTTTACGGAATACAGGTAAATTACCATCCCAATATGTAGTCAAACAAGTTGCGGAAGATAGTGGCTGGACAGCAGGTAAAGCTTTGGGTAATTATGTTCCCGGAGGTCAAATTGGAGGCGATATATTTGAAAATACGACCCATGTATTACCTTCAATTCAAGGCAGAGTCTGGTATGAGGCTGATGTAGGTTTGGCTAATACTGTGTCCAGAGCGAAACAAGATGGCACCCGTCTCTTATATTCAAATGATGGATTGCTATACATCACAACGGATCACTATAAAACAGTAGCACCTGTAGGTACATGGAAATGAGAAAGGATATGGCGATGACTCAGCTAATCACTATTGATGGTAACGAAATTAATTCAGAACATGATTTTCATTTTATATTATCTAACTTGTTGGATTTTGGACCGTATTATGGAAATAACACAGATGCTCTTTGGGATATGCTAAGTTCAGGTATGGGAGCTGGAGTTATTTTACACTGGAAAAACTCGAACATTTCACGCCAAAGATTAGGGGCTGTTTTTGATATTATTATTTATGTTTTTAATAAAACAAAAAATAAGTATCAAGGAAAAGGGGAAGAGAGAGAATTTGATTTTATTCTTGAATAAAATAATTAAATGAAATCCCGATCTCCACGCCGGGATTTTACTTTTCACGGTCAGAAATTTAGTCTCAACAATCAACTGTTCCCGCTCGATAGCTACGGTCACAGGTGTATCCGTCCCAAATCCGGCTTATTCCAGCTTAAGATGTAGGCTGGGGGCGTTTTTTTGCTTTTACGCTTTGAAAACTATGGCCTGCATTGAAAATAATGCACTAAGTGGGAGCGGTTTCGGTAAAGGTATGATGAATACCGGTCAGACCACTTCGACGTTGGGGCCGTTTATGGCACAGGATAGTGGATAGCCTACAGGTCACCGGCAAAGTCTCCACCAAACGCCATAGTGACTCAGTGGATCTCTATGATGAAACCCTGCTTGGCAGCCAGTTGAACGCCAGGGGCGATATCAATTTACAGACAGCAAAAGACATGACCCTCAGTGCCAGCACGGTACAAACCGACGGTGCGCTGAAGCTGGTGGCGGGCGGGGATGTCACGCTCACCACCCAGACTGAACAACATGATGAACAGCGCAATCATACCGGTAAGAGTAAAGGACTGGCATCGACCACCACCACACGTACTGAAGACAGTATTAGCCAGACACTGGCAGTCGGCTCGATGCTCTCGGCGGGTTCTATCGATGTCAGCGGCAAAAATATTGCGGTCACCGGCAGCAATGTGGTGGCCGATAACGATATTAACCTGCGGGCGAAAGAAAACATTACCATCGACACCGCGCAACAGAGCGAGAGCGAATCTCACCTGTTCGAGCAGAAAAAATCCGGCCTGATGACCACCGGCGGCATTGGGGTCACGATTGGGAGCAATAGCCAGAAAACTACCGACAACACGCAGACGCTGAGCAACGTTGGTAGCACGATTGGCAGCCTGGGCGGCAATGTCACTCTTGATGCGGGACATCAGCTAACTATTCATGGCAGCGAAGTGATCGCCAATAAAGACATCAGCCTGAAAGGGTCAGATGTCGCGATAACTGCCGCGGAAAACAACCTGTCTCAACAGCATACCACCGAGAGCAAACAGAGTGGCATCACCCTCGCCCTGTCAGGTGCGGTAGGCAGTGCCATCAACAGCGCTGTCACTACCGCCCAGGATGCCAAAAAAGAGACCAATGGCCGCCTCCAGGCATTGCAGACCACCAAAGCAGTTCTTCAGGGCGTTCAGGCAGCGCAAGGCGGGGTGTTGGCCAATGAAACCGGCGACCCCAATGCGGTGGGGGTGAGCATTTCACTGGGCAGCCAAAAAAGTAAATCAGAAAGTCGCCTTGAGCAGACCACTGCCAGCGGCAGTAACATTGCTGCCGGGAATAATCTGTCCATTACCGCCACCGGGAACCACGGGGCCGGGGATATTCGGGTACAGGGCAGCGAGCTGCAAGCGGGAAAAAATCTCAGTCTGGATGCTAAAAATGATATTGCGCTGAACAGTGCCGAAAATAGTGAGAGTCTGCATGGCAGCAATAAAAGTTCGGGCGGCAATATTGGGATAGGTATTGGCGTCGGAAAAGGGGCCGGTATCAGTATCTTTGCGGGTGTGAATGCCAGTAAAGGCAAAGAGCAAGGCGACAGCCTGGCCCATACTGAAACCCAGCTAAAAGCGGGCGATACGG
>NZ_KN150731.1:698055-751997 GCF_000754805.1 Yersinia frederiksenii ATCC 33641
GATACATCCTTGAAAGGTGCGCAGGTCAGCGGCGAAACCGTGAAAGTAGATGCGGGCCGCAATTTAACCCTGCAAAGTGAACAAGACCGCAACAACTACGACAGCAAACAGACCAGCGTGAGTGCCAGTGGCAGCTTCACCTTTGGCACCATGACCGGCAGCGGGAGTGTCAGTGCCAGTAAGTCTAAAATTGATTCAGACTACACATCAGTACAGGAACAGACCGGGTTCTTCGCAGGCAAAGGTGGTTTTGATATCACCGTCGGCGAGCACACTCAGCTCAATGGTGCGGTGATTGGCTCAACTGCCACTGCTGATAAAAATAAGTTGGATACTGGCTCGCTCGGCTTCGCGGATCTCGATAATCAGGCCAGTTTTAAAACCTCAACCAGCAGTATGGGCCTGAGTAGCGGCGGCTTTACGGGTAGCAAAGACATTATCAGCAATATGGGCGGAGGCGTCCCCATCGTTGGAGGCAATAGTGGTGATGCCAGTTCGACTACTCATGCTGCGGTTTCGGATGGCACTATCACGGTTCGCGATACCGATAAACAACAGCAAAATGTCGCTGACCTGAGCCGTGACGTCGAACATGCCAACAACGCCCTCTCCCCTATCTTCGATAAAGAGAAAGAGCAAAACCGCCTGCGCGAAATCAATTTGATCGGGGAGATAGGCAATCAGGTTGCGGATATTGCACGCACGCAGGGTAAGATAGCAGAAGAAAAAGCGCTGAAAGATCCGAAAGCGATTCAGGCAGCAAAAGACGCGCTGGCGGAGAAAGGCAATCTGACGCCAACGAATAAGCAGCTAGTCGAGCAGATACGTAATACAGCGTCAGCCAGTTACGGCACCGGCAGTGATTTACAACGGGCGATCCAGGCCGCAACAGCAATCACTCAGGGGCTGACCGGCGGTAACCTCGGTCAGGCGTTAGCGGGCGGCAGCGCGCCGTATCTGGCGCACGAAATCAGTAAATATCTGCCAGCCGATCAGAACCAGACTGCAAACCTGATGGCCCATGCGGTGTTAGGTGCGGTGGTGGGCCATTTTAGCGGCAATGCGACAGTCGGTGCCGTCTCTGCCTTCACGGCAGAAGCCGCCGCACCCGCAATCATCAAGGCTATGGGCTGGGATAAAGACAGTCTCACCGAAAAACAGAAACAAACCGTCAGTGCGCTGGCGACACTGGCCGCCGGGTTGGCGGGTGGGTTAGTTGGTGACAGCAGCAGTAGCGCAGTGGCTGGTGCGCAGGCTGGGAAGAATGCGGTTGAGAATAATACATTATCCTCTAAAGATGAGAAACTGCGTCAGGATGCGAAGTGGTCACTGCCTTATCTGGAAGGTGATAAGAAGGTACAGGCTGAAAAACTGGTCACTGACCTTGACGCGAAAGATAAAGCGTTCGATGCAGCCATAGACGCAGCATGTAAGCATCTGTCATCAGCTCAGTGCAGGGGAATGCGGCAAGAACTGGCCGCGATGGGCAAAAGCTATGATGAACAAATGAATGGCCAGTACATCGGCACTATGGCAAGTGTTTACAAAGAGGGGGCGGAGAAAATCGATGGTCTGATGTGGCAATATGCAACAGCAGACGCTCAAGCTCAGAAAGCCAAAGACATCCAAACTATAGCGAGTAACTGGGGCGTCAGTATCGAGACAGCCTCCGCACTGTATACAGGAATGGCAATAACGCATACCACTGCGGCTATTGGTGGCGCAGTGTATGGGATGAAGACTGAAGTTCCTGTGACAAAAGGTTTGATTCCAACTGGCTCAATAGCTGATGTGAAATCTATAAGTGCAACTGAGGCCAATGCTCCGTTTGTAGCAAAAGGTTGGGGAGCTCCTTATGATTCGGCAACCCAAGTACGAACATTTACTACAGCATCAGATCTTACTTTTGTGCGTGTTTCAACGGTTGATAACCCCGTAGGTGGTTTCTTAGTCCGTGCAGATGAAATTGCAGGTATGACTCCAATCCAGATCCAAAAATATTTAGCCTTACCTAAAATTCCGACGCAAATAGCAAATGTTCTTGTACCAGCAGGAACGAAAATGCAAGTCGGTAAAGTTGCAGCTCAACCTCAGTTCGATGCACCTAATGCGGGTGGGGTTCAGTATCAACTTTTGCAACAGATCCCAACTAGCAGTTTTGGGATACCGAAATCCTTAAAGTAAGAGAGAAATCATGACTAATAATGTGCTAACTGAATACTATTTTTCTGATGGAAATAAAATAATTCTCCTTGATAGGCTAGGAATGGAGAACCTATACGGAAAAATTGAATGTGCGCGAAATATTTATTTATTAGATATGTATGGAGCGACTATTTGGCAAGTGAGTAGTGACTTTGATTTTGAGGGTAATCCTTTCACAAGTCTGACATTATGTGATGATGGTGGAATAATTGCGTATAGATGGGATGGAGGAAATTATACCATTAATGACAAAACTGGGATTGCTACACCAGTTATTTTGATGAAATAGGTTAGGTGTAGTGACCTATGTTTATAAATACTGAGTTGGATACCAGCACACTGGGCGGCGTGGTCCTGTCGGGGCTGGGCAATGATGGGCACGCGGAAGGCACCACCGGATGGCACTATCACCATAAGGGACACGGATAAACAGCAGCAAAATGTCACTGACCTGAGCCGTGATGCTGAACACGCTAACAACGCCCTCTCCCCTTTCTTCGATAAAGAGAAAGAGCAAAACCGCCTGCGCGAAATCAATTTGATTGGGGAAATAGGCAATCTGACGCCGACGAATAAGCAACTAATCGAGCAGATACGTAATACAGCGTCAGCCAGTTACGGCACCGGCAGCGATTTACAACGGGCGATCCAGGCCGCGACAGCGATCACTCAGCAAAACAAACATATCCCTGGCTCAAATGAATACAAGATAGCTTCAGATGCGGGGCTAAATAAAAGTACCTTAACAGCCCAACCAGAAACTTTGCTTTCAAAATTAGGGACAGGACAACAAGTTGGTAAAACCTCCATTGGAACACCAGGTTCTAAGGAGAGAATTAACTATGGTAATATCATAGGGAATTATATAGGTCCACAAACAGGCGTTTCGACACCAACTACAAATGGCATAGTCCATTATGGTAAAAATGGTGTTCATGTCGTTCCTGCGAGACCATCGGAGTAGGTATAATGAAAGATTCAATTGATTTTATTAATTTTTTCAAGCTTTCCATACAAAGGGCTTTGCTTGGGAATATCACACATAATGTCCGTGCAATAATTGCTGAGTTAAGACAAAACGATATCCAACTTTTTTTTACTATGATGGTGAAATACAAGAAAGTGATAAAGAGACTGCTTCAGAAATAGAGTCAGAGATAATAGCTGATTTTGACGACAATTGTAATATTGACTTAAATATAAAGCGTCTTGACTACCCAAAACTAATAAATCATGTTAATGGAATTTGCGTATATCTAAGGAAAGAGTCTTAGTATTAAATTCCGACATTAGCGGGAATACCACGGGGAACTAACGTTAATGAAGGGAGCCAGCTCTGCATGATGCAGACAAGGCAGAAATAGGTGGGACGGGTTCAGGTACACCAGGCGGCTGGGGGCCAGAAGATGAGGAGAATGCAAGGCATAATGAAACTCATAGTACAACTAGCGGTAAGGATTTAAATGCAGAGTTAGTTGGTCGTGAGATTGCTGATGGCCATGCTTTTGAAAAACATGTTATTGAACAAGGTGAGTTCACTGGACTAGGAATTCGAACAAGAGCGCAATTTGCTCAGCATGTAGAAAATGTTGTAAAAAATCCAACGTCAACAAAGGAATTGAGCGGTGGGCGATCAGCTTATTGGGATCAGTCTACTGGCACTGTAGTTATTCGTAATCCTAAAGCACCAGATGGCGGAACTACATTTAGACCCGTAAACGGACGGGGGTATTTTGATAATCTGAGGTAAATAATGGAATTATCAGTAGTGACTAAGCAACAGGCAGAATTGAAGCTTACAAATGATGAGCTATTAATACTAAATTCGGCCCTTAATGAAATTTGTAATGGAATATCTATATCAGAGTTTGATACCAGAATAGGAGCAACTCGAGAAGACGTAACATTATTGCTTGAAAAAATAGGTCAGACTTTAGATGCCATGGCTATCTCAAGTTGAGATATGAAAATCCCTCCCTCAGTTCAAGTTGGTGGGGTTTTACTTTTTAGCCTAAGCAACTTATCTCAGTCCTGATCACCTATCAGTAATAAAAATCATTGCTATCAAGGATTGACCAGTGGCTTGACGGGCGACAGAGCCACTGTGGGCAGTGACCGTGGCTTGACCGTTACGATTCTAAGCAACAAGGTGCAGCTTCACCTTTGGCACCATGACCGGCAGCGGGAGTGTCAGTGCCAGTAAGTCCAAAATTGACTCAGACTACACATCGGTACAGGAACAGACCGGATTCTTTGCGGGCAAAGGCGGCTTTGATATCACGGTCGGCGAGCACACTCAGCTCAACGGTGCGGTGATTGGCTCGACGGCCACTGCCGATAAAAACAAGTTGGATACTGGCTCGCTCGGCTTCTCGGATCTCGATAATCAGGCCAGTTTTAAAACCTCGACCAGCAGCATGGGCCTGAGTAGCGGCGGTTTTACGGGTAGCAAGGACTTTATCAGCAACATGGGCGGGGCATCCCCATCACGGGCGGTAATAGTGGTGATGCCAGTTCCACCACTCATGCTGCGGTTTCGGATGGCACTATCACGGTTCGCGATACCGAGAAACAACAGCAAAATGTCGCTGACCTGAGCCGTGATGTCGAACACGCCAACAACGCCCTCTCCCCTATCTTCGATAAAGAGAAAGAGCAAAACCGCCTGCGCGAAATCAATTTGATCGGGGAGATGGGCAATCTGACGCCGACGAATAAGCAACTGGTCGAGCAGATACGTAATACAGCGTCAGCCAGTTACGGTACCGGCAGTGATTTACAACGGGCGATCCAGGCCGCGACAGCGATCACTCAGGGGCTGACCGGCGGTAACCTCGGTCAGGCGTTAGCGGGCGGCAGTGCGCCGTATCTGGCGCACGAAATTAGCAAATACCTGCCCGCCGATCAGAACCAGACTGCGAACCTGATGGCCCATGCGGTGTTGGGTGCGGTGGTGGGTCACTTCAGCGGCAATGCGACAGTCGGTGCCATCTCTGCCTTCACGGCAGAAGCCGCCGCACCCGCAATCATCAAGGCCATGGGCTGGGATAAAGAAAATTGATAATTAATCTTCTTGTGAGTAATACAGACCCCCGGCCAACTGGCCGGGGGTCTGTATTACTAAGTACTAAATAAAGTTTGTTGTTTCATTGTGACTCACTAAGGCCAATGAAATATTCATAAACTCATAAGAATCCACGCAATTGTGTGGATTTTTTTATTATGTTTCAGATACTCTTATATAAACGCGGCTAAAACCGTCACTGTAGTGCAACATCGTCATGTATTCAGGATGCCAGGCTATTTGGTCACAACGGTTTTATTAGCCAGTTCTACTGCAACATCAATAAATGCCTTTGTTGCCGCAGTCTGCCATGCCCCTCTTCGCTGCAATAATACCGCCGTTCTTCCCAATTCCCAGCCAGTAACAGGCAGTGCTACCAGGTCATTATTTTGTATAGCAATCGTAGCTGGGAGTAAGGTTGAGAGTGATGTCCGGCGGATCACGTCAAGCACAGCACTGATTTCATTCATCTCTATCTGTACCTTAGGGTGCAATCCTACTTGAAGAAAATTGCGATCAATATGCGTACGCGTAGCGTACTCCTGACTGAGAAGGATGAGTTTCTCATTGTTGAGGTCATCAATAGTCACATTTTTTCGCTGTGCCAGGGGATGATGGTTGGCAACTATCAGCGCCAGAGTTTCGATCAATAGGGTCTGTGATTCAATTTCTTTACAATCACCGTTATAAAAGGCAATTCCTGCATCCAAGTCATTATTCAATAACAGACTTTCTATCCTCTCTTGTGACATTTCTTGGACTTGTAAATTAATATTTGGAAAACGTGCATAAAACTCTGCAACCAGCGGTCCGATAAAATAGGAGGTAAAGGTGGGTGTGGCAGCAACACGTAACGACCCTCGGCTCAGATCTTCCACATCATGAATAGCTCGTTTCCCTTCATCTAAAGCCCGGAATGCACGGCGTACATATTGTAGATAGACTTCCCCTGAGTCCGTCAGCCGAATATTGCGCCCACTGCGATCAAACAACTGGGTATCAAGACTTTCTTCCAGCAGTTTGATCTGCTGTGACAAGGCGGGCTGTGATACATGCAGCGCTGCAGCTGCTCTTGTAAACCCTTGGTGCTCTGCAACAGCAAGAAAATAGCGAACGTAACGGACATTCATGGCAATAACCCATAAGATTTTTGAATTGCATGGATTATAAATCAGTCTTTTATCTTATAAAACAAAAGGAATAATCTTCACCGCATCCCATAGCAAGAAAGAGAATCCTCCATGAAAGAGATTATTGACGGTTTCCTGAAATTCCAACGTGACGCATTTCCTGAACGTGCTGAATTATTCAGAAGTCTGGCCACACAACAAAGTCCGAAAACATTGTTCATTTCCTGTTCAGACAGCCGCATGGTGCCAGAACTGGTTACTCAGCGTGAACCCGGTGACCTGTTTGTGATCCGTAATGCCGGCAACATCGTTCCTTCTTACGGCCCGGAACCCGGTGGTATATCAGCCTCTGTAGAATATGCCGTTACGGCACTGAAAGTGACGGATATCGTGATTTGTGGTCATTCTGACTGCGGTGCGATGACCGCGATTGCCAAATGCCATTGCCTGGACCATATGCCTGCCGTCAAGCACTGGTTGCAGTACGCAGATTCAGCAAAAGTAGTGAATGAATCTCGTGAATACAAAAATATACATGATAAAACGATTTCTATGGTTCATGAGAATGTCGTTGCTCAACTGGCCAATATCCAAACTCACCCATCGGTACGCCTCGCTCTTGAGGAAGGCCGTCTGACAATTCATGGTTGGGTGTATGACATCGAAAGTGGTCTGATTTCTGCTTTTGATCGTGCATCTCGCCAATTTGTTTCCCTGGCTGCGAATCCAAATGTTCGTGCCGTTCCTGCTCATAACTGATTAATCTGTAAAAAGAGGTATTACCGTGATTCAGTCACAAATTAACCGCGATGTTCGTCTAATACTGGCAGATCAAATTCTGAACATTAAAGCGAAAAAAGATCTATCGTTTGCCGAGATTGCTGACGAAACGGGTTTATCCGAGGCATTCGTTACTGCTGCACTTTTAGGACAGCATCCGCTGCCAGCAGAAGTTGCACAAATTGTTGGTCAAAAACTAGACCTAGACAGTGATGCCGTCAGACTGCTGCAAACCATCCCGGTACGTGGCAGCATTGACGACCGCATTCCTACCGACCCGACCATGTACCGTTTCTACGAAATGCTGCAAGTTTACAGCACCACTCTGAAAGTCCTGATTCACGAGAAGTTTGGTGACGGCATTATCAGTGCGATCAACTTTAAACTAGATATAAAAAAAGTTGCTGACCCAGACGGAGGTGAGCGCGCAGTCATTACTCTGGACGGGAAATACCTGCCAACTAAACCGTTTTAACTGGTATTGAAACAAACACGGCGGATATTACTATTCGCCGTCCTCATCAAGGAACACGATGTCCTCAAGTCATGATAACGACCATCAACCAGCCATAATGCTGACATCCTGCGATCTTACACAGCGACAAGAAACATTATTTAAACCACCTTTACGCCTCTCAAAGCCAGAGAGGAATCAACCATGAGTCAGGGGAAAAACAATAGTTTGATGCTGCTGGTTCTGGTATTGATTGGCCTGAATATGCGCCCGCTCTTAACTTCTGTTGGCCCGTTACTGCCTCAGCTACAACAAGCTACTGGCATCAGTTTCGGCGTGGCCTCACTGCTTACAGCGCTCCCTGTCGTGGCAATGGGTATCATGGCTCTGACTGGTGGCTGGATAGGCAAATATCTCAATGAGCGCAACAGTGTGGCACTAAGCTTACTGATGATCGCCATTGGCTCTTTGTTACGCGAAAGCGCTCCGCGCAGTAGCCTATTACTCAGTAGCGCACTCCTTGGTGGTATTGGTATCGGTATGATTCAAACTATCATGCCGACGATTATCAAACGTCTGTTTAGCCAGCGTATGCCACAAGTCATCGGCTTATGGTCTGCAACGTTAATGGGGGGCGGCGGCTTGGGAGCAGCCTTGACACCCTGGCTGGCGCAACATAGTTACCACTGGTATCACGCATTGGCTTGGTGGGGATTACCGGCCATCATTGCACTTATTGGTTGGTGGCTACAATGCAACACACTGAATTCAGTCGCGCATACCTCTGCATCTACGTTACCAGTTCGCATACATATCAGCCCGCGGGCGTGGGTATTAGGTTTATATTTCGGCCTAATTAACGGCGGTTACACCAGCTTGATTGCCTGGTTACCACCTTACTATATACAACTCGGCTTCAGTGCTCAGTCTAGTGGTAGTTTACTGGCGTTAATGACACTCGGGCAGACGTTGGGGGCATTAATTCTGCCGATGCTGGCAAATCGTCAGGACAGAAGAGGATTATTGTTATTCACGTTACTACTACAACTCATTGGTTTCTGTGGTTTTATCTGGCTACCACAGCAATTCGCCATACTATGGGCTGTCGTCTGCGGTATTGGGCTTGGTGGGGCATTTCCTTTATGTTTGGTGCTGGCTCTTGACCATTCCCCCCACCACGAGATTACCAGGCGATTGGTGTCCTTTATGCAGGGAATAGGTTTTATTATCGCCGGGCTTTCGCCGTATTTATCCGGTCTGCTGCGAAGTTTGAGTGGAAACTATCTACTCGACTGGATGCTTCATGCTGGGTGCATTATTGGGCTGATAGTGCTGACTTTGCGTTTTACGCCATCGCGCTATCCGCAGCAATGGCGAACCCTCCCCCCCATGAACGAAGAAAAACAGGTTTGATATCAGTAACTATTATTTTGCTTCCTAGAACGCGGCTAACGAAAGTTGCCGTGCTCTATTAAGGAAATCACTGTTACAGCCTTCTCCTGCATCAACTTTTACAGCAAAAGCTCACGCAACAAGAACTTTTTAATTTTACCCGAAGCGGTGCGCGGTAAATGATCCACCAGCTCTAGCCGTTCAGGATATTTATACTTGGCTACCCGCCTGCTGCGGAAGAAGTCAATCATCGCAGCAAAGGTTAAAGGGACGTCAGGGTCACGGAGTACCACATAAGCGCAGGCCCTTTCACCCAACCGCTCATCTGGCATAGCTACCACGCCAACATCCTGCACCAAAGGGTGCAATAGCAGGATCTCTTCTACCTCGCGACTGCTAATATTCTCACCACCACGAACAATAATATCTTTTTTTCTACCGGTTATTTTGATGTATCCCTCTTCATCCATTCGACAAAGATCGCCACTGTAATACCAGCCTTCTTCATCTAATGCTTGAGCAGTCAGTTCCGGTTCCCCCAGATAGCCGACAAAGACATTAGGGCCACGAGAAGCTTCTTCGCCTTCTTCACCATAAGGAATGGTTTTGCGCGCTTTATCGACAACTTTAATTTCGACCCCTAACACCGCAGTGCCATCGGTATTCACCACTCGGGATAGCGGATCATCCAGTTTAACCACTGCATGAGGTGAACTTTCCGTGGCACCATAGACACTCAGCAACTTTATGCCAGCCTGTAAACAGTCGCGGGTAATCTGTTTCGGGATAGTCGTGCCACCACACAAAAAGAAGCGCAGTGAAGAGATATCGTAAGGTTGTTGCTGCACAGTACACAACAGGTCGTAAACAAAGGGCGTCGCACCCATCACGCAGGTGCATTTTTCCCGCGCTAACAATGTCAGGCAGTCGATCGGATTAAAGATATCCAATAGCACACTGCGAGCACCAATAATAAAAGGCGCAGTCACACCATGCAGAAACCCAGTCGCATGCCCCAGCGGGGCGGGCATTAAGATGGTATCCATCCAGTTCAGATTCAACGTCGCACAATAAGCGCGCTCGCTAGCCAGCACATTATTATGTGTGAGCATTACACCTTTAGGGACACCCTCGGTACCAGAAGTAAACAGCACCACCGCCAATTCATCGCCATGAACTTTCACCGGATTTTCCAGTGGAGAATAATCGCGCAACAATTGACTGAGTGATGGTAATGAAGTTGCAGGCGCCAGTTTATCCACCGCCACCACTTGTTGTAGATAGGGAAGCTGGGAACGCAGCGGCGTAATCATCGCCACAGGGTCGGTATTTTTGAACAGGGTTGGGACGAATAAAACACGCGCCTGACTTTTATTCAGAGTCCAGATAAGTTCAGTTTCGCGGTAAGCGGGCAACAAAGGAACCGAGACGGCACCGGTTTTGAGGCAAGCCAGATAGATGAGTGTGAACTCACTCCAGCCCGGCAGTTGAAAAGCCACTCTATCACCGGGTTGAATACCACAATCCAATAAATAAGCAGCAAGGCAAGCCGCAGCCCGATCCAATGCGGCATAAGTATATGATGCCCCTTGATTATCAATGACAGCTATCTTTTCAGGGGCAACTTTAACCGAATGATGCCAGTAATCCGCCAGTGAAGCATCGCCCCAGTAACCCTGCCGCCGATACTCTTCCCTACGTGCATCATTAAGTTTAATTGTGACAGTCATTCTTTTATCTCACTTATTAACAGCAACTGCGCGGTGTCGTGGTATCTGTGATTGTTTTTGTGATGCAGAAAGGTGGCCTACGAATAGGCCAGGTATAAGAACAACCAATGCAGGCGTTAGCCGAAGCGGAACTCAACACCAAAAGTACCCTGCGGATATTCCCATTTTTCCAAAATAGTATCGCCACACAGCACTCGGCAAGTGCCACATTCCAGACATCCGGCATAATCAAAATGAATATTGCCATCACTGTCTTGCTTGTAGAGCCCGGCAGGACAGGCGTTAATCAGTTTGCGGAACTGCTCTCGGTCAGGGTTAGCAACCAGTACAATGTGTGGATTGCTTTCATCCACGCGAAATTTATTAATACCCAGTTTTACATCGACATTGACGGTATTTTTACTGTTCATAGTGCCGTTGCCCCCTTGATTCCGTCCTTCAGCAGATTAATCAGCCCGACCTTTTTGGCCCGGTTTAATATCTTCGAACGTATAGGTTTGCTTGGGCTACCATCAATAATGAACATATCAGCCATAATGTCGGCGACCATGCGAGGGTATTGCGTAAACATCCGCGGGTTCTCCATCATGGCTGGCATCTTGCGAAAATGATGCATATCCTGCATCACAAAGCTTTGCTCCAGTTTTTTCTGGTAGCCCATCAGCCCAGTGGCGGAGAAATCCTGCTGTTTTTTCGCTTCAATGGCGGTCAGTGCGGCAGCTTCTGCCGACGCAATCGCTAAATCCATACCGCGAATGGTATAACCCAGATTTAGGCACAGCCCCGCAGCATCACCGACAATCATCACGCCATCATTCACCAGCGGCGGAATCATCGCTAATCCCCCTTCAGGAACGACATGGGCCGAATATTCCAGTAGCGTACCGCCTTGAATAAGTGGGCGAATAGCCGGATGCTGTTTAAAATCTTCCAACATTTGTGGAACAGTTTTGCTGGCGTGCTCAATGTCAGCGAGCCCGCAAACCAATCCCAGGGAGATTGAATCCCGGTTGGTGTAAAGGAATCCGCCCCCCATCAAACCATTCGAGGGTGAACCTGCAAACAACCACGCGGCCCCCTCACCTGCAGAGAGATTGAAGCGGTCTTCTATTTGAGATGGCGACAGAGCAATCAGCTCTTTAACCCCGACGGCATAATGATGAGGCGAAGGCGGCGGCACCATGCCAATTGAGCGTCCAAGCAGCGAATTAACGCCATCGGCCAAAATGACAATGTTCGCTTCCAACGAATCTTCACCAGCCTGCACACCGGTAACCCGGTTGCCATCACGGAGTAAAGCATCGACTCTGACACCGGGGATAAATTGCACCCCAGCTTCTTCTGCTTTCTCCATTAACCACGGGTCGAACCGATTGCGCAGCACGGTGTAAGAGGCTTTATGTGGAACATCCGGCTGTTCACTATGAAAATCCAGCGTGACGGCGCTTTCATCCGTGAGAAACGAAATCTTTTCTTTAGTGACTTTACGCTCGACCGGTGCCTCTTGTGCAAAGCCCGGCATAATTCTCTCCAGGCTGTGTGCGTAGAGACGCCCTCCCGTCATGTTTTTACTTCCGGCAGTATTCCCGCGCTCAATGACCAGCACATCCAGCCCCGCTTTGGCCATAACATAGCCTGCGATACAACCCGCGACCCCAGCGCCCACGACGATGGCATCAAACTTTTCTTCCGACATTGCTTGACTCCCTACCCCACCATGGTTGCCCCCCTTCTTCGCGGTGCCTCGGTGACACCGTAAAATCAAGGGGCAGACAGTAGCGGAATACTCAGGTGGTTAACGGGATAATTGTTCAATAAGGGCGGGGACCACTTTGTAAATGTCCCCAACCAAGCCATAGTCGGCATATTTGAAAATAGGTGCGTTTTTATCTTTATTGATAGCAATAATAGTTTTCGCACCATTGCCGCCCACCATGTGCTGAATCTGCCCGGAAATACCCAAGGTTAAGTAGAGATCGGATTTCAGCAACACGCCGGAGACCCCGATATAGCGCTCGCGTTCCATCCAGTGTTCACCTTCAGCTATAGGCCGCGAACATCCCACTTCCGCTCCTATCACCGTAGCCAATTCCTGAACCATGCTAAGGTCAGCCTGTGATACCAAACCACGACCAATCCCCACCACACGCTTGGCTTTACTCAGGTCAACGCTGCTTAATGACTTGGTGCGGCGCTCCTTACACAAGATTTCCTGACGAGGAGTCACATAATTTGCCTGATAGACAGTGCAGTCGTGAGATGAGTTGGCCGTAATTGGTTCGACGGCCCCCGGTGCCAACGTGACAATAGCTATCGGTGTAATAATTTTCTCTCGGCCAAAGGCCAGCCCACCATACATCCGGTGCTCAGCGAAGGTGCCTTCATCATTGACTGACAATGAAGTGACATCATTAACCACCGCCGCGTCGAGTAAAACCCCCAACCTGGCTGCCAGTGCTTTGCCACGCTTGGTTGCTGACATCAAGATCAAGGTGACAGGCGTTTGTGCTGCTGTGGGTTTTTCTATTAGAGAAACCAAGGTTTCAGCATAATTCTCTACCCGCTGTAGCGCAGATTGCTCTGCCAAGACATAGAGGACGTCTGCACCTAGCGGTTTAACGAACGGGACGGCTTCAGCGCCTTGAACCAGAACATTAACCTGCTCTCCCCACTGACGCGCTCCCGCTAATAACTCGGCGTAGCGATCAAGATTGTCGCTGAACACCCATACACTCGTTAATTTGCTCATAATCATTTTTCTCCGTATCGGGTTAGTTCAGCACTTTTCTCAAGTGCTCTGCCAATTCAGCAATGGCTTCTGGGGAGTCATTTTCAATAATGATGTGCTTACGTTCAGCTTGCGGTGGTACTTGGACATTGGCCAGTTCGGTATAAGGTTGAGTTGGTGTCCAGTCGATATCACTGGCTTTCCAATGTGTTACCGGTTTTTTCCCAGCGCCAAGAATGGCTTTCATGGTAGGAACTTTAGGAACGTTAATATCCGAAGCCACACAGAGTACCGCTGGAAGTGGTAACTCCAGCACTTCAACTTCCTCTTCCAAAGTACGTTCAATCAGGACTCGTCCATCCATCAGTTGGATACTACTGACGGCATTAACCGTGGGAAGTTGCAGCATTTCACCAACCAATAATCCAACCTGCTGGGCATATAAATCACCGGAACCTTCACCAAATAACAACAGATCAAAACCTATTTTCTTGGCAGCGGTTGCCAAAGCCTGAGCCGTATCTTTGGGCAGTGCCAGCGCCAAAGAAGCATCCTGAAGCAAATACAATTCATGAGGGCCTCGTGATAACACGTCTTTACGCACTTTAGTATTTTCCAGGTATTCCCCCCCCACACTGAGTGCAACTACCTGACCTTCATCACCAGACAGTTGCATCGCCGCTTCAATAGCATTCAAGTCGAATTGGCTTATTTTCGGATCGGCGCGATCAAAATTGAGCTGGTGCTCGGCTGTGACTACAATGTCTTGCTCTTCCGGTACCAACTTAAAACAAGTTATAATTTTCATAGTATTTCCTATTATCTCAAACGGATATATAAGGCTAATGATGATATATTGATACTGAGTCAGAAAAATAACGACATGATAATATGTTTTAGTTACTAACTATCTTGCAAAAAAAACAGCACGGATATATCTGAGCTTTGATTTTTTATATTTAAATCGTGCTCTTATGATATATATAAAGATAAAAAACGATGCATTCGGCATTCGCTCCCTTGAAAATACTGCAAGGCAATATGTGATATTCATCAAGAAAATGCGATGTACGTTTGAGAAAAAAACCTTACTTTTCGTGAAAAAATAAAATTAAACTCGCATTGTGAAAATCATGTATTAATTTTGTATCTTATCAGTCAAATCTGATACAGCCATAAACCGTGAAATAGCGAATAATCGGTAAACCTCTTATTTTAAAACAGACTTCCCGCCACCATATTATCTTGCATGACGCACAAATAATCTTGTTTTGGCATGCTAAATTCGTGGTATATCTTGTTATCTGTTACATGAAAATGACGATGTACATCTTACAGATTAATATGGAGGTAGCCATGTATCAGCGCTGTTTTGACAATAAGTCAGATGCCATTTTTGAAAACGGACTTACACCTAAGCTCTCCAGATATGTGGTTAGCGATGACCCGAACTGGGAATCAGGTCATCATATGCATGAAGCCGAAACCGAACTGATCTACGTAAAGAAAGGCGTCGTCAAACTGACCATTGACTCATTAAACTATGTTGCTCAGGCTGGCGATATTATTGTTATTGAACGTGGTTGCTTGCATGCTCTGGCCTCTGACACAACTTCACCCGCGACGACCTATGCCTGTGCTGTGTATGGTTTTAAAATAAATGGGCTTGAAGAGAATCGAATAATGCAGCCTAATTCCTACCCGGTGGTTTCTGCCGTTAAAAACAAAGATGTCATACATGAAATCAACATGCTATTACCCCAACAAAAGGATAATCTTTCATCCTCAGTTTATGATGCATTTGGCTCTCTTCTTACTGTGATATTTTATGAGAATTTCAAAAGTGCCTACCGAACCAATACTGGCAATATAATCAAAGACGTGTTGGTAAAAGACATTCTGATTTATTTAAACAATAATTACAGAGAAAAAATAACCTTAGAACAATTAGCAAAAAAATTCCGGGCCAGTGTCAGCTATATCTGCCATGAATTCAGTAAAGAGTATCGGATTTCCCCCATCAACTATGTCATTAAGCGCCGGATAACAGAGGCAAAATTTGCATTGACCAATACGGATTTGTGTCTGAATGAAATTTCTTTCCGAGTTGGCTATGAAAACGTCGATCACTTCACGAAATTATTTATTCGCCATGTCGGTTGCTCGCCTTCTGAATATCGCAAACAGTTCAAGAGTGACCTTAACAAAGAAGAATATATCGCAGAATTTGGTGAACGCTCAGAAATGCTAACCTGAGATTAATGGCAAACCTAATGGCTTTATTGCAAATTTAATCCGTCCACATTTCATAATGTGAACGGATTGTCAGAGCTAGCTACTTATTCTGATAGTCTTTTAGGATCTGACGGCCCGCAATATAAATCATTATTTCATCGGTCCCGCCACCAATTCGTTCGCAGCGAACATCACGCCAGAAGCGCGAAACGCGTGCATCATCGGTATAGCCAAGTCCGCCCATAATTTGTATTGCATCATCAATCACTTCCAGTGCAGTACGAGCACAATATAATTTACACATAGCCGCACTGGTTCTTAGCGACTGATGCATATCAGCCTGCCATGCCACTTTAAGTACCATATTGCGCATGTTTTCAATTTTTACCGCCATTAATACCAGTTTTTCCTGAATCATTTGGTTATGGCCAATTGGCTTACCAAACTGAATACGCTGGTTAGCATACTTGGCTGCATCCTCAAAAGCACATTCGGCAAAACCGGTGCTGCGAGCTGCATTAATCAGGCGCTCCATCTCAAAGTTATACATGACATTCAGGAAGCCCATTCCCTCTTCGCCAACCATATCGCTTTCATCCACTTCGACATTGTCGAGATAGACTTCGCACGTGCTCAGCATGTGCCAACCAATTTTATGCAATGGGTTGATTTTAATACCAGGGCGATTCGACTCAACCCACCACAGCGTAAAGGCTTTTTTAGGATCTTTCGGTTCAGGATCCCGCGCCAGCACCAGCATATAAGGGTATTCTTTGGCTCCAGTAATAAAAGTCTTTTGGCCATTCAAATACACTTTGCCATTATTACGTGTATAGCTGGTCGTGGCGCTATTATTGTCTGAACCCGCACCCGGCTCGGTGAGGGCCAGAGCATAAGCCGGGTCACCGGTCGCGAGTGTACTTTCCGCAGTTTTCCGCAATTGTTCTGGTGAACCAAATCGCATCATACTGTGAATACATTGCCCATTAGTAATCAGAAATGCCGGTGCGCCACATTTTGAGACCTCCATTAACGCCAGCATTTGCGTGACATAATCAGCCGGGATCCCATTATATTCCTCCGGCACACCTAACAGAGAAATACCGTTATCAGATAACGCTCTCATAAATTCTTTAGGATAAGTTCCGGTTTGGTCGCAGGTCCTGAAATACTCTTCGGGGAAGTCATTGGTTATGAGTTCCCGAATACTTGCCAACAATAACTCTTGCTCTTCGGTTAAGCTAAAGTCCATATTCTTCACTCCCCTATATTAATTATCTTCAGGCAAAACAAATCCCATGACGTTATCGTAAAACATTCTTTCATCCATTAATTTCAAATTGCTGGATATAATAGGCTTGAAATCCATTTGCGATAAAATATCACGTTCCAGATCAACGCCGGGGGCAATTTCAACTAAATGAAGTCCATCTTCTTTTAACGTAAATACCGCACGCTCAGTGATATAACGAACATCTAAGCCACGCTCCAGTGCAATTTTCCCACTGAATGTTATTTCCGGTATTTCTTTGATGAATTTTTTAACTCGCCCTTCCTGGACAATTTTTAGTGTTCCTTCACTCACTTCTGTTTTTAGACTGCCCGCAGTTAATGTCCCGCAGAATATAATTTTCTTCGACGTTGCACTGATATCAATAAAGCCACCGGTACCCATAATCTTGCCATTGAATTTATGCACACCAACATTACCCTGTTGGTCTATTTCAGCAAAACTCAAATAACAAACATCTAGGCCACCGCCGTGATAAAAATCAAATTGTGAGGTCATATCTAGAATCGCGCGGGTATTAACGTTGGCACCAAAAGCCACACCTTGTGTCGTAATACCGCCAATGGGGCCGGTCTCCACCGTTAATACAAAATCATCAGCGCAACCCTCTTCTCTGGCAACCAGGCCGATACCATCCGCGATACCCACCCCCACATTCCCGACCGCCCCTTTGCGCATTTCAAATAGCGCACGACGGGCAACTAGCTTGCGCTGGTTCAGCGGAATCGCCATCTTAGTACTATCATCCAACACAAAATCGCCGGAAATAAAGCGGTTAACCGGCGCGCCACCATAGAGTTGAGTCTGTGCCGGGTCAACAACCACAATATCCACAAGATAACCGGGAATTCTGACAGATTTCGGATGAAGAGTGGCTTTCTTAACCATCTTCTGCACTTGCATCATCACAATACCGCCATTGTTATGTACGGCCTGTGCGATAACTAAGGCATCCAGATACATCACTTCATCTTCAAAAGAGGCATAACCTTCACTGTCGCACGTCGTGGCACGTATAAAAGCAATGGTTGGTGCAATAGCCTTATAAAAGAGATATTCCTTATTATCAATTTCAACCAATTTAATGAGATCTTCTTTGGTCACTTCATTGAGTTTCCCACCTTGTTGGCGCGGATCAACAAATGTACCAATACCGATATTAGTTAAAATGCCCGGCTGGTGAGCGGCGGATGCCCGAATAACTTGAGTTAAAACACCTTGCGGATAGTTATAGGCACTAATCTTATTTTGTTCGGCCAAATCAGAAATACGCGGCGATTGTCCCCAATGACCACAAAGCGCCCATTTCACTAGTCCCTCTTGAGCCAGTGGGCTAATACCTCTTTCAGCCCGGTCGCCTAATCCCGTTGGGCTAATTAAAGATAAATTGCGTGGTGACTGAGTGTTTTTATATTGCTCAGCTAATGCCGTAATTAATGTTGTCGCTTCAAGAATCCCACCACCTGCACCTAATACACAGAGTGTCGCTTCATCCGGAATATATTTTACAGCATCCTCAGCGGATAAAACGGGAACCCGACCATTAATTCTTTTCGGTTTTTCCAGTTTCATAGTTTCTCCAATTCCATAGATATGCCTAATCATGATCGAATTAGTTTCTGTCCATCAAGAAAATAAAACGTCACATTGCCATTAGGGCATTGTAAATAAATATCGGGTAGGAATGGTTATTCAGAAACCAGAGAGATCTCTGAATAACGGTTAAATAAGCACTACGTTAGGATTGATGTATTACTGTTAAAACAGATCTTAATTCCTTAATATCTATTTGACCCGGCGCAGATGCTTTTTTCAGTGCACCAAATGTTGCTGCCGAACCAAAGACCTCACCTGATAAGCGAGAAATAATTCCCAGAGTCGACATCGACATAGTAATAATTGGGCGGTCAGCATATTTTTCATGCATTTCTAATGTCGCCGCCAGCAGTGTCATCACGTCGCTTTTGTTTTGTGGCATTAATGCAATTTTAGGAATATCGGCCCCAAGATCTTGCATTTTGCACAGGCGTTTAACAATCTCATCTTTGGGTGGGGTTTTATGGAAATCATGATTAGACATGATAACTTTTACACCTTTAGCATGAGCATATTCTATCGTGGCGCTGACTTCTTGATCGCCCGTAAAAAGCTCCAAATCAATCATGTCAACCTGACCGCTATCAATCATCTTCTTATTTAACGCAAGATAATCATTAGGTGATATCTCTTTCTCTCCCCCTTCTTTAGCTGTTCGAAAGGTAAAGAGAATAGGCTTATTATGAATAATATTTCTGAGCTGCTGTGCAGCCTCGAGAATGCTCTCGATATCTTTCACATCTGCAAAATGATCAATTCGCCATTCCAGAATATCAAAATCAAAGTCTTGGTAATATTCAGCCTCAGACTTAATCGTCGCGACATCTTTTCCCATCAATGACACGATAATTTTAGGAGCACCCTCACCTATGACCAGATTCTTTACTGTTACGGTTTTCATTCTTGTCCCTTCCATTAATGCCTGACAACAGGCAATAGTCAGTATGCTCCCAAGCAGGATGGCTATGCGTTGAACCCCATAACCTTTTTAATATATTCCAGCGGAAACTCTTTTCCAGTCCAAAGCTTAAACTGCTCAGCACCCTGCCATAACAACATTCCATATCCATCGACAGTTTTACACCCAGCTTCCATGGCCATCTGTAGCAGCTTAGTCATATGAGGGTTATAGACGCACTCAGAAACAAGCAACTCAGGGCGCAGCATCGAGATATCACTGACGATACTTTCATTTTCCAGTGGTTTCATTCCCACTTTTGTACCGTTAGTCAGAATATCAGCATTGGCAATAGCATTAGCAAACGCTTTTTGGTCCGCCAGGTCGTATACCGTCACAGTACAATCTGTATTGTCATTAACCCGTTTGGCAAAGGCGAGAGCTTCTTCGTAAAACTCATCACGCCGGTTAAATAGCATGATTTCCTTGATACCTTCAATTGCCGCCTGTGCGCCAATCGCGGTAGATGCGCCACCCGCCCCCACCAGGACCATTTTCTTACCTTTAATATCAAAGCCCGTTTCTTTGATTGCTTTAATATGCCCAGTGCCGTCGGTGTTATATCCTCGAAGAAAACCGTTATCATTAACAATGGTATTAATGGCACCTACTAATTTGGCCGCAGGCGTTAATTCATCAACATATTGACAAGCTAGCTGTTTATTGGGCATAGAAACACCCGTGCCACGCATTTTTAATGCCTTGAGACCTTCGATAGCATGACCAAAAGTGGAATTATCTACCTCGAAAGCCATATAAGTGTAAGGCAAACCTACCTCTTCCAATGCCTTATTCTGCATTTCTGGCGATAGGCTATGTCTGATAGGATAAGCCATTAACCCAATCAGTTCATATTTTGCAGTCACGTCCATTAACAACTCCTCACTAAAAATGGGTATATTTAGATTTCTTAATTAATATTTATCTTATTAATTTTCAGCAAGGCGATCATTGAAGGAATCGCTCACCAAAACGAAAATCACTTTGTGGGATCTTGAAGACTTTATAGTAGCGAATAAAGACGACTATCGCGGTGAAGAAAGCAACAAGAGCAAATACGATATCTAGCAATATGATATATTGCAGACCAATAGTGGATAAATAACCGGTAGCGAGTGGAATAACAAAATTCGCCAATCCCCCCATCATCATATAAATACTGGTAACCTTGGCTTTGCTTTTCGGGAAGAATTCGGACATAACCGAGACACCCAGTTGCAATATCCCACCCGCAGCAGAGAAACCAATAACAAACGCCCCGACATTACAAACCAGCGGAGATGGATACAGATAAATAACAGCGGCGGCAATGACAGCTAGCCCAGTATTAAATACATTGGCCCACACAGGGCGCACCATACTTTTAAGCAGGAAGGCAAAGAGAAAGACGCACAATAATGAACCCAAACTATAGTAAGAAATAGTTTTTAATGCATCCGCTTCGGCCATTCCGGCAAAGGCCATCGCATATTTTGGCATCCAAACGACGATAACATAAAATGTGGAAAATGCCGCGACCCCAAATACCACTGAGGCGACACCTTCCAGCCATGCTAAAGGCTTACTGCTCATCTGAGGCAAGTCTTTGGCAATAGCGGCATCCACTGTCTGGCTGGGAAACTTACTCTTCATCACCAGCAGAGTGACCAGAATAAATAGCACGCCCGGAATGATCATGGCATAGCCAAACCACAGTTGGCTCACCATCAGGAAACTGACTAACATCGGGTAGAACATTTGCCCAAAGGAAATTGTCGCCTTCAGTAGAATCACAGCAGAGCCTGAAGTTTTAGGATAACACTCCATCAATGCAGGATAACCCCCGGTGTCTAATGCCGCATTCGCTGCCCCCACACAGAAGGCCAGAATAAACGCAACAATCAGATTGGGACTGGCAAGGATACCGAAGAAAAATAAGATATAGAGTGCTATACCTACAAAAATAACTGAACGCCTGCCGAACTTATCAGAGATGACACCGAAAAATAGAATACAAACTAATCTTCCCAAACCTATTCCAGAAATGACATAGGCTATTCCAGCACTGTCGGTGTTAAATTTTTCAGCCAAAGGGGTCATATTCTGTGCCAAGGTAATCACACTGATCCCGTGAAGAAAATAACTTAGATATATACTTATGGCCGCTAATAAAAATGGCGCATTGAAGGCCTTATTTTGGCTCATACTTCTCTCCGTTTATTGTTAATTTTTTATTAAATACATTTTTTATAAAACATCAATAAACTACCAACCCTATACAATATATATAACGGCAACCTTGGTTTATACATAATATGACGTTTTCGTTTCCAATTTTATTGCAAAGTGCAAAGAGGATATGGCGACAATATTGTTGTTAGATTGTTTTTATTTTACAAAACCAATACAACAAGGTAATAAGGCAAGAAAATACACTGATGAAATGATAGACGTTTGAATTCTGTGAGGAAGTTAAAAATTATCAAATATAAAAGTAGATTTTCTTAATACTATCATTTTATAAAAGAGACATCAGATACGGTTAGGGGTATTACTGTGATCCGGTAGACATTACCATGATGTATATCAATCAGAAAAAAGCCCCCTCATCAGCTGTCATTATCCATCTATGACTTATAACTAACGTATTTAACAGTTCATTTACTCGGTTTATTTTCTTCATGAGGAAAAAGTGCATGTTATATTGCACAACGCCATAATAATTTTGCACGTCCTCGTGAACCAATATCCTTTCTCATTAAATAAATAAGATAATGCCAAAATCGCACCACAACATTATGTGACCGAGTCAGTGGTACAAACAGAATGTTTATCGTATGTTCAACTATTAGTCAAACTGACCATAATGCTCTTGAAATGACAGGTATACCGAGAGGAAGAAATTAACGAGGTGTCACGGGAAACTGGATGAATTTAAAACAATTACACTATTTTAAGCGCTTAGCTGAAAAACAACATTACACAGAAGCAGCCTCAAGCCTGTTCATCGCCCAGCCGTCATTGAGCCATGCCATATCTGAGCTTGAAAAAGAGCTGGGTGTCACTTTGTTTGAAAAAATCGGTAGAAATGTGCGAATCACAGAGAGTGGGAAAATCTTTTTGCCTTATGTGGAGAATGCACTGCTTGAGTTGGAAAATGGCCGTCTTGCCTTGCGTCAAATGACCGGTTCTGAAAATAATACTATTAGGCTGGCATTTATTTACACCATGGGGGAGACTATCGTTCCCCAACTGATTGACCGTTTTATACATATTCCCGGTCATGAAAATAAGCGTTTTTGCTTCTATCAAGGGACATCGTCATCAATTATTGACGATCTCAAAGCTGATAAGTTTGATTTGGCTTTCTGTTCTCAAATGCCAGAAGAACCCGAAATAGAGTTTATTCCATTAATTAGTCAGGAACTGGTGCTGGTCACCTCGCGTGATCACCCATTAGCATTGCGTAATGAAAGTGAAATCGCATTAGAGGACACCATTCCTTATCCCTTTATCTTTTTTTCACAAAAAAGTGGTTTACGCCAATTTATTGACAAGATGTTTATGCAGAGAAAACTGATCCCAGAAATAACCTGTTATGTTGAAGAAGATACGGCAATGGTTGGGCTTGTCAGTATTAATTATGGTATCGCGATTATGCCGCGAATTAGCACACTTAAACATTCTAACGTTCATGTCATGCACATCAAAGACCCTGGCCCGACTCGCTATATTTGCCTGGCAACCCGTAAGAATCAGATATTATCGCCAGCCGCTCAGACATTTAAGAAGTTTATCTTCAGTTCATGCCAGCTAATGACATTTAAGTAACTTATGCATGAGTGTGTAGCTCGCAACTCCTAGCTACACACTATCTTTTCTTTCAGACCTGAACTTGATTCATTTTTACGATATAACTTTGTTCCCTCCTGCTGCGATAGCCAATAAACAGTGCCGTCAGGAAACCGGCAGCAGCGAGGCCCACATCAAACCACATAATATGGGCGATACTGGTTTGCGAGAGTTTGGCGGTAATCAATGGGATCGTGAATGTCGCCAAACTTCCTGCACTATAAAAAATAGCGGTGGCTTTACCTTTAGCCTGCGGAAAACGCATCGCCATCAGTGTCAATCCGAGTTGCATAACACCGCCGGCAGCAGAGAAGCCAATAACAAAGGAAAAAATAAACACGGTGGTTACGGTGGTATATAAACACACCGCCAGCAAGGCAACGAAAGATATAAAGGTATAAAGCATTAGCAATGTGGTCGAACTCACCGTTTTCTTAACCAATCCCGCAGTAATTAAGACGCATAGCAAAGAGCCGATGGTATAGACACTGAGGAGTTTGATAGACAGGGTATAAGACATCCCCGCCACAAACTGTCCATATTGCGCTAGCCACTGGCTAACCAGATAAAACGTCGCCATCGCGATATATCCATACAGTGTAAAGCTGGCGAGATCTAACATTGAGCAGGTATAACTTTTAGCTGTCTTAGATTCAGCGGTATCAATAGCCGGCTCGATTTTCAGCGGAGAATCATGCGGTGGGAAGGGGCATCGAAACAGATAGAGTGCATTCACCAGCATGACAGCGGCGGCAATTAAAAACGACCAGCCGAACCAGAGGTCAAACCACACTAATATGCTGATCATAAACGGTAAAATAAATTGTCCACCGGAAACAAATGCTTTAATAAGAATATTCGCCGTGCTTGGCGTTTTCGGGAAGGCCTCCATCAGTGATGGATAGGTAGCAGAGTCAAGGAAGCTGTTTGCCATGCCCGCCAAGAAACCGAAACAATAGGCAATAACAATGCTTTTTGTACCGAGGATTCCGAGGAAAAAGACCAGATAACAGGCCATTCCCAGATAAACAAAGGGTTTTCGACCAAAACGATCGGAGAGCATGCCCGCTATCAGTAGAATACTCAGCCGCCCTATTCCTAATGATGAAATGACAATCGACACACCTGCGGCGTCAGTTTGCCACTGCTGTTGTAGATGGGGCATATTTAAGCTGATCAATATGACACCCATGCCGTGGACCAAATAATTAATATACAAGCCGATAGATGTTGGTATGTAATTTTTTTTCATATAAACCCTTTGCAGAAAAGGATTTTTTTGATGCAGTCTACAGGGTTTTCTTTCCTGCTATCTATCTCAAAAAAACCTGATCTAGAGGTACTTTCCCGGTGAATTTTGTGGTGCAAGAAAATGACAACCAGACTCAATGCGACAAGTAAAAAAATCCTAAAAGGCTAGGCACTTCATGTATTTCCATACTAACAATCCGGCTTAGCAATAAATAATTCATTTTTTGAAGGTAATTCATAGATTATTTCTATGGACAGCCTAGCTGGATGTTATTGGTCTATTTCCCCCGTTATAATTGTACTTTTCTCCATGCCACTGACGCATTCTTAACAACATTACTGCAACATATACGCCAATCATTTAACAAGTCGGGTATTTATTTAATAGCAACAGTTAGAATGATAGATTTTAATGATAAATAGAGAGAATTGAGCATGCCGTTAATAGGTAATAATACACAAGATGTTTATTTTTGAATTTGTGAGAAAGGAAACATATTATTCATTTTTATGACATGAGTCATATTATGACAGCAAGCAATTAATTTCCTTGAAGTGTCAATATACTTAGGCCATCAAGGAATAATTAATGCAAGATACTTTGGTGTCAGAAAGTAAAGCTATTCATTATCGTAACATTCTATATACTGTTTAACACAAACGTTCCAGATCATGAGAATACAGCTCGGCGGCAACAGATTGATAAACTTTCCATTCTAGAAAGTCTCCATCAGCATAAACAGCATGAAATGCCTCATAATCGGGGAAAAAGCGCATAGTATTATTCCCAATGCGATTATTTATCTTTTTAAGAATGGCATTAATCTTTTTCTTTCTTTTTTCATTCATCAAAGTCAGAGTCTCAATCACTGCTGCGGGAATGTCTTGCTCTCCTTTTTCCCATTGTTGCCACATTTCCGTATCTTTATCGCCTGCAATATAATTTGCCGCCTCTTCATAGCTCATAAAAAAAATCTGACGCAATGCCTGCAATTCTAAATAGTTCATAATGACTCCGACATTCATTAATGTGAATGATTAAATAACATTATAATGCTCAGGACGGAATGATCATTATCACAATAAGTTAAACCCGCCATTGCCAGATAATCCGAGCGAAGACAAAAAGCCCGCAAAATCGATGATGATTGCCGGCTTTGTATCTTGGGTACATCACTGTCACTATGTTAGATGAGGCTAAATATTTGCATAACTAGATCCCGCCACTATTCCCCAACCAGAATAACTTCAATCCCACCTTTACGTAGCCCATTCAAACTTTCCGCAGGAATGCCTTGGTCGGTGATAACCATATGTATGCGCTGAGTATCAATAATCTTATGTAAACTGGAACGATTAAATTTGCTGGAGTCAGTAACTACAATAATACGTTCCGCGACTTCACACATTCGGCGATTGAGCCGTGCTTCATCTTCATTATGTGTGCTTATGCCTCGCTCAAGATCAATGGCGTCAACCCCAAGAAACAGCATATCGAAGTGGTAATTCTGTAAAGATTGATCGGCTTGATCACCATAAAAGGAAAGAGACTGACGCCGCAAGTGTCCTCCGGTCATCAACAGTTCTACTCCTTCAGCGTCTAGCAGTGAATTCGCCACATTCATGCCGTTGGTCATCGCAATAACCTCCTTATGATTGCGCATCAGGCGCGCAATTTCATAGGTGGTCGTGCCGGAGTCCAAAATAACACGGTGCCCTGGCTTAATCAGGTTGGCGGCCACCCGGGCAATGCTGCGCTTTAATGATGTATTAAGGGAGCTTTTATCTTCTACCGTCGGCTCGATCCCCGGCGTCCCTGAGTCACACACCAGCGCGCCGCCGTAAGCCCGTACCGCAATTCCTTGTTTTTCCAGAAAAGCCAGGTCATTGCGGATCGTCACCGTAGAAACACCAAAAAATGACGATAAATCATTAACCTGAACACTTCCTTGTTGGCGCAGCCGCTGAATAATCTGCTCACGCCTTTCACTTGTACCCGTTATACGTTTGTCCGCTACCGAATCACTATTGCTCATAGGACATCCTTTCTAAAAGCCTTTCGTTTCTTTTCACTTTGCCTATTAATACCTTTCTTTTGCGGGAAAGCAAGTTTTAACATTGCCGGAAAGAGGTCCGTTTCCTCACCAAACACCCTTTCATTATGTTTCTTTTGCGAAACAGATCCCAATTTTATTATCTTTCGTTTTGTTTTTATTCCACGATAAAGCAGTATCAATGCAACAAATCGAAAGACAAAAGCAACCTAAAACCCATACGGAGAGGAAAGTGAAACATTTAACCGAGTTTGTGGCTGACCATAAACAGGATATCGGATGTGGCATTTTTGCCGTCTGTTCTGCGCACCCACTGGTTCTGGAAGCAGCAATACGCCACGCCCGGGCAACAGAATCTATCTTATTAATAGAAGCGACCTCCAACCAGGTCGATCAGTATGGCGGCTATACCGGCATGACTCCGGCTGATTTCCGTGGTTTTGTTGAACAAATGGCGGATAACCATCAGTTTCCTCGCGACCAGCTGATTTTGGGTGGCGATCACCTTGGGCCTAACCGCTGGCAAAATGCCCCTGCGGAAGAAGCGATGACTCAGGCGGAAGAACTTATTCGCCACTATGTTGCTGCGGGCTTTAAGAAAATCCACCTTGATTGCAGTATGTCTTGTGCTGATGACCCCGTGCCTTTAACCGATGAAATTGTTGCTAACAGAGCTGCCAGGTTGGCTCTGATAGCAGAACAAACTCGTAAGGATCAATATGGTTCCTCTGATTTGGTGTATGTCATCGGCACCGAAGTCCCGGTTCCCGGTGGTGCACATGAAACCCTATCAACACTGGCGGTCACCTCACCACAAGCAGCAAAAGCCACATTAGCAGCTCACCGCCACGCTTTTGAACAACAGGGATTGAGTGACCTATGGCCGCGGATTATCGGGCTGGTCGTCCAGCCGGGTGTCGAATTCGACCATACCCATGTTATTGATTATCAACCGAAGAAATCACTGGCCCTCAGTCAAATGATCGAAGAATTTGACACCATGGTCTTTGAGGCTCACTCCACCGATTATCAAACCCCACTCGCCCTACGGCAGCTCGTTCAGCATCACTTCGCTATTTTAAAAGTGGGCCCGGCACTCACTTTCGCATTGCGTGAAGCGCTTTTTTCACTGGCGGCAATTGAACAAGAATTACGGCCGGCACACCAGTGCTCAGGTCTGCGTGATGTGCTGGAAAACGTCATGCAGGAACAGCCGGATTACTGGAAACATCACTATCACGGCAGTCACGAAGCACGTCGGTTGGCTCGTGGTTATAGCTACTCTGACCGCATTCGCTACTACTGGCCGGATCAAGACATTGATAAGGCTTATTCCAAGTTAATAGAAAATTTGGCGGATGAATCGATTCCACTGCCATTAATCAGTCAGTATCTGCCTCTTCAATACGTTAAGGTCCGTGAAAGCCTTTTTGCAGCAACACCGCACGAACTGATTATCGATCATATCCAGGATGTATTGCGCCAGTACCATGCTGCCTGCCTGGGAACATCGCCATCCAATTAACACAATGATAATAAGGAAGAAAATATGCCAAACATTGTATTAAGTCGTATTGATGAGCGCCTAATTCACGGCCAGGTTGGCGTCCAGTGGGTAGGATTTGCCGGAGCGAATCTGGTGTTAGTTGCCAATGATGAAGTCGCCGAAGATCAGGTTCAACAAAACCTGATGGAAATGGTGCTAGCGGAAGGAATTTCTGTCCGTTTTTGGCCACTGCAAAAAGTTATCGACAATATTCATCGCGCCGCTGATCGCCAGAAAATTCTACTGGTTTGCAAGAACCCTGAAGATTTTCTGACATTGGTTAACGGTGATGTGCCGGTGACTCGTATCAATGTCGGCAATATGCATTACGCCGAAGGTAAACAACAAATAGCAAAAACTGTCTCTGTTGACGATCAGGATATTGCCGCCTTTAATGGCCTGAAAAAAGCAGGGGTGGAATGTTTTATTCAGGGCGTGCCAACCGAGCCCGCTCAGGATCTCTACAAACTCCTCTGAGGTATTTTCTATGGAAATTAGCTTATTACAGGCATTAGCGTTGGGGATTCTGGCCTTTATTGCGGGTCTGGATATGTTCAACGGCCTGACACATATGCACCGTCCGGTGGTCCTCGGCCCACTGGTTGGCCTGATACTGGGTGATCTTCACACCGGTATTCTAACCGGCGGTACATTGGAACTGGTATGGATGGGGCTTGCTCCTCTGGCGGGCGCTCAACCCCCTAATGTGATTATCGGCACTATTGTCGGAACCGCCTTTGCTATTACTGCTGGCGTAAAACCCGAGGTCGCCGTTGGAGTGGCAGTGCCCTTCGCCGTGGCGGTGCAAATGGGGATTACCTTCTTGTTCTCCATTATGTCTGGTGTGATGGCGCGCTGCGACAAAATGGCGGCAAATGCTGATACCGCTGGCATTGAGCGCGTTAACTATCTGGCCTTACTGGCGCTCGGGACGTTCTATTTTCTGTGCGCATTCTTGCCCATCTATTTTGGCGCGGAGCATGCAAAAACAGTGATCGATGTCCTGCCAGCCCGGCTGATCGATGGCCTTGGTGTGGCCGGGGGCATCATGCCAGCGATCGGTTTTGCCGTATTGCTGAAAATCATGATGAAAAATATTTATATCCCCTACTTTATTCTTGGTTTTGTCGCTGCCGCCTGGCTAAAACTGCCGGTGCTGGCCATTGCTGCCGCAGCATTGGCTATGGCCATCATTGATTTTATGCGTAAAGACCCACCGGCGCAGCAGCCTTCCCGTACTGAGCAAGAGGAATTCGAAGATGGTATCTAATACTCAAGTTTTGCCAGACGTCAGCGTAACGGAACAGCCGGTGGCTGATGGCAACGACAATATCTATGAAGATCAAACTATCGGTGCAGAGCTGACGAAGCAGGATATCAACCGTGTAGCCTGGCGCTCCATGCTGCTGCAAGCCTCTTTTAACTATGAGCGTATGCAAGCTTCTGGTTGGCTTTACGGTCTGTTACCTGCGCTGAAAAAGATTCATACCAATAAGAATGACTTAGCACGGGCGATGAAAGGCCATATGGGATTCTTCAATACCCATCCTTTCCTCGTGACTTTCGTTATCGGCATCATTCTGGCGATGGAGCGTTCAAAGCAGGATGTCAACAGCATCCAAAGCACCAAAATCGCTGTTGGCGCACCACTTGGCGGAATTGGCGATGCCATGTTCTGGCTGACCTTGCTGCCTATTTGTGGTGGCATTGGGGCCAGTCTGGCCCTGCAAGGATCGATTCTCGGTGCGGTGGTGTTTCTGGTGCTGTTTAACGTCGTTCATCTTGGGCTGCGTTTCGGCCTTGCCCACTATGCCTATCGCATGGGTGTGGCGGCCATCCCACTCATTAAAGCCAATACGCGTAAAGTAGGTCATGCGGCTTCTATTGTTGGGATGACCGTGATTGGTGCCCTGGTGGCCACTTATGTTCGTTTGTCCACCACACTTGAAATCACTGCCGGGGATGCCGTCGTTAAGTTACAAACCGACGTTATCGATAAACTGATGCCGGCTTTTCTTCCACTGCTATACACCCTGACCATGTATTGGCTGGTACGCCGTGGCTGGAGCCCTCTGCGACTCATTGGACTTACCGTAGTGTTAGGGATTGTTGGAAAGTTCTGCCACTTCCTATGATTGCGAGAAAAATAATAAGCGAGATAAAACAAGATGATAAGCATTATTCTCAGCGGCCACGGTGGGTTTGCCACCGGACTGGAAAAGGCGATGAAGCAAATACTGGGCGAACAGCCGCAAGTTATAGCCATCGATTTTCCTGAAAGTTCCTCCACTGCTCTGCTGACGGCTCAGTTTGAAGAGGCGCTAGCCAGTCTGGATGAGCGCGAAGGGCTGGTTTTTTTGACTGATTTACTCGGCGGCACCCCCTTCCGCGTGGCCTCAACTCTGGCCATGCAGAAAGCAGACCGTGAAGTTATCACCGGTGTAAATTTGCAGCTCTTGCTGGAAATGGTACTGGAGCGTGAAGGCCTCAGTAGCCAAGAGTTCCGTCGAATGGCGCTCGAATGCGGTCACCGTGGATTGACCAGCTTGGTGGACGAAATGGGACGCTATCGCGAAACCGCACCGGTTGAGGAAGGTATATGACGGTATTGCTACGCGCCAGACGTGTTCTTACCGAGCAAGGCTGGCTCGATGAACACCAGTTACATATCGATGGCGACACCATCGTCGCCATTGAGCCAATCCCCACTGGCGTGACTTGGCGCGATGCTGAACTGTTGTGCCCTGCCTACATTGATATTCATGTCCACGGTGGCGAGGGGGTTGATGTGATGGATGATGATCCCCATGCTCTGAGCCGGTTGGCATTACATAAAGCACGTGAGGGGGTGGGCGGATGGTTGCCGACAACGGTAACTGCCCCACTGGACGAAATAGTGAGCGCATTGCAACGTATCGCCCAGCACTACCATCAAGGAGGGAAAGGGGCCACTGTGCTGGGAAGCTACCTAGAAGGCCCCTATTTCACGCCACACAATAAAGGCGCACACCCAGCAGAGCTGTTCCGCGAACTCGATATTACTGAGCTCGATAGATTGATTGAGGTCTCACGGAATACATTGCGTGTAGTGGCGCTGGCACCTGAAAAACCTGGTGCGCTACAGGCAATTAAGCATCTGAAAAGCCGCGGGATCAAGGTCATGCTCGGCCACAGCGCGGCGAGTTATGAAGAATCACTCCGTGCTTTTGATGCTGGGGCTGATGGGCTAGTTCACTGTTTTAATGGCATGACTGGCCTGCATCATCGTAACCCCGGCATGGTTGGCGCGGGGTTAACTGACCAGCGCGCCTGGCTTGAGTTGATTGCCGATGGCCACCATGTGCATCCTGCCGTAATGACTCTTTGCTGTGGTTGTGCCAAAACGCGAATATTATTGATAACTGATGCGATGAGTGCGGCAGGGATGCCAGATGGTGACTATTCGATTTGTGGTCACCCGGTGACAATGCAGCAGGGTGTTGTTCGCACAGCTAGCGGAGGTTTGGCCGGCAGTACGCTTTCGCTGGATGCCGCAGTACGAAATCTGGTCAATGACGTGGGCATACCGGCGGCGGATGCAGTCCATATGGCTTCACTGCATCCTGCGCAAATGCTGGGGCTTGAGAAAACCTATGGCTCACTGTCAGTGAATAAACGCGCCAATATCATTGCGCTTGATTCCCAACTCAAACTGCAAACTATTTGGGTTGATGGCTTGCCTGTTCTCCTATAGCCCTTTCATTACGTATCATATTGGTTTGTGGTCTAGACGATCACAGACCTTTCTTTTCCTTTCGTATTTTCCGAACCAATTTACTATAAAAAAATAATATTTATAGATAGATCAATAGCATTAAAACAATTCATTGTTTTTCAGATCACGTTTTTCGTTTTATTTCTTTTCTTATGTTGACCTTTCGTTTTCTTTTCTATAGATTTTCATTTAAACACATAGCGGGTTAAATGAAACAAAACGAAAGATTGCCTTCTGCTGCTTTGTGCTGACCCTTTGAATATGCACTGCTAAGGACTGAGTTATGAACGAAAGCCATTCTGCCCGTATTTCCGGCACGTCTACCTGGACCGAAAAAGAGATCCGTCAGCAACCTGAATGCTGGATCCGCTCCTTAAAAAATATAGAAAGCCTACGCCATGATATCGACGCCTTCCTTGCGCCACTATTGCAAAAATCTGATTTGCAGATTGTCCTAACCGGTGCGGGAACCTCAGCATTTATCGGTGATATTATTGCGCCATGGTTATCACGCCATAGTGGGAAAAATTTTGTTGCCGTGCCGACAACCGACCTCGTCACCAACCCTGTTGACTATCTGTCTACCGAGCAACCCACACTGCTTATCTCCTTTGGGCGCTCAGGTAACAGCCCTGAAAGTGTGGCAGCCGTCGATTTAGCCAACCAATTAGTCAAACAGTGTCACCATCTGGTCATCACCTGCAATGAAGCTGGCAGCCTGTATCAAAATGCAGCGAAAAGCGACAATGCACTGGCGCTGCTGATGCCACCAGAAACCCATGACCGTGGTTTCGCCATGACCAGCAGTATCACCACCATGATGGCAAGCTGTCTGGCAGTTTTCGCCCCTGAGGTTATCAACAGCACTCGCTTCCAAGACGTCGCAACTCGCTGTCAGCAGATTATTACCGCGCAAGGTAACTTGAGCGAAGCCGTGTTTGGCGACCTGCCTTTCAAACGAATTGTTTACCTCGGTAGCGGTGGATTGCAAGGTGTGGCGCGGGAATCGGCACTGAAAGTATTAGAGCTCACTGCGGGTAAATTGGTCGCATTTTATGACTCCCCGACAGGCTTTCGCCACGGGCCAAAATCACTGGTCAATGGCGAAACACTGGTGGTAGTTTTTGTTTCCAGCCACCCTTACACCCGCCAATACGATCTCGATTTGCTGGCTGAGTTGCACCGCGACCAACAAGCCATGCGTGTCGTGGCGGTCTCTGCCACCACCAGTCCAGAGATCGAAGCTGGCCCCTATATTCAGCTACCGGCTTCCCGCGACTTTATTGATATCGAACAGGCCTTCTGCTTCTTGATGTACGCGCAAATTTTTGCCCTGACCGAATCCATCAAAGCAGGGATTACTCCGGATACCCCTTCCGCCAGCGGGACAGTAAACCGTGTAGTGAAAGGCGTGGTTATTCACCCCTGGAAAGGCTGAGAGGATCATTATATGAGTATTATTTCTACCAAATATCTGCTTCAGGATGCACAAGCAAGAGGCTACGCGGTACCGGCGTTTAATATCCATAACGCGGAAACTATTCAGGCAATCCTCGAGGTTTGCAAAGAGATGCAGTCGCCGGTGATCCTTGCCGGTACTCCGGGCACGTTTAAGCACATCGCTTTTGAAGAGATCTATGCATTGTGCAAAGCCTATTCGGAAAGCTATGACATGCCGCTGGCGTTACATCTTGATCATCATGAATCACTGGAAGATATCAGTCGTAAGGTTAACGCCGGGGTACGAAGTGCCATGATTGACGGCAGCCACTTCCCGTTTGCCGAAAATGTGCAGTTGGTGCGGACGGTGGTTGATTTCTGTCATCGCAACGATTGCAGCGTCGAAGCTGAGTTAGGCCGTCTGGGTGGCGTAGAAGATGATATGGATGTTGATGAAGAGAGCGCCTTTCTGACTGACCCACAACAAGCACGTCGCTTTGTCGAACTCACTGGGGTTGATAGCCTGGCGGTTGCCATTGGTACCGCCCATGGCTTGTACACTAAGCGCCCCAAAATTGATTTTAAGCGTCTGGCAGAAATCCGCGAAACGGTTGATATTCCTCTGGTATTGCATGGCGCAAGTGATGTACCTGATGAATATGTTAGACGTGCTATCGGGTTGGGGGTTTGCAAAGTCAACGTGGCAACCGAGCTAAAAATCGCCTTTGCGGCGGCGGTGAAAAAATGGTTTGCCGACAATCCAGAAGGCAATGACCCACGTTATTACATGCGTGTCGGCATGGACGCCATGAAAGAAGTGGTGCGCAGTAAAGTGACCGTCTGTGGGTCTGCTAACAAATTAATTCCTGAAACTGAAGCCTCGCTATAAATAGGTGCACTTAGCATGTTGCCCGGTGACTGCCGGGTAACACTATGTGTCCAACACTTGTTTGATTAAAAATACGTTTTAATTTAATGCCCTATCCGCTTTAACGCGCCATCTGAAGAATAACAAACATCTTTTCTGGACCTCAAATAACAAGGACATCCACATGCAGAAAATCATACCGAGTTCGCTCTTATTATTACTGATGAGTCATGGCGCTTTTGCTGCCGAATATCTACTGAATAACGATAAACTATCCCTCTCATTTGATGATAAAAATTCAGCTGTCGTGGTGAAAGATAAACTTTCCGACCACAAACTTGCTCCAGTGGAGCTATTTTTCCTCACTCTGCCCAATGAAGATGTTATCCACGCCGCCGATTTCAACATTAAAAACGTCACTCAAAAAGATGATGCTATTCACATCGATTATGAGCATAAAGACTTCGACGTCACCGTGGTACTCAATGTATTAAAAGGGAAATATGCCAGTATCGACTATACGATTAAGGCAAAAGGCAAAGCGCGTGACGTGGCCAAAATCACCTTCTTCCCAACCAAAGGGCAGTCACAGGCACCTTACGTGGATGGCGCGATTAATAGCTCGCCGATTATCGCCGACAGCTTCTTTATCTTGCCGGAAAAACCTATCGTCAATACCTATGCCTATGAAACTACAACCAATCTGAATGTAGAGTTAAAAACGCCGATTGAAACCGATGCGCCCGTTACTTTCACCACCTATTTCGGCACATTTGAAGAAAATAACCAGTTGCGCCGCAGCTTTAACCAATTTATCAATGCGATGCGCCCTCGCCCTTATCAGCAGTATCTTCACTACAACAGTTGGATGGATATCGGCTTCTTCACCACGTATACCGAACAAGAAGTGCTCGACCGAATGGACACTTACGCCGATGAGCTGATGAAAAAACGTGGCGTACAACTGGACGGTTTTCTGCTGGATGATGGCTGGGATGACCGCACCGGAAAATGGCTTTTCGGCCCGGCATTCAGTAAGGGATTTAGTGTTGTGAAAGAAAAAGCCGACAGCCTGAATACCTCGGTCGGTTTGTGGTTATCGCCGTGGGGTGGGTATAACAAGCCACGCGATATCCGTGTTTCCCACGCCAAAGAGAACGGTTTCGAAACCGTGGATGGAAAATTCGCCCTCTCCGGCCCTAATTATTTCCGTAATTTTAATGAGCAGATTATTAAACTCATTAAAAACGAGCATATCACCTCCTTTAAACTGGACGGCATGGGCAATGCCAACTCACATATTAAAGGTAGCCAGTTCGCCTCCGATTTTGACGCCTCCATCGAGCTGATTAAAAACATGCGTGAGGCTAATAAAGATCTGTTTATCAACCTAACAACCGGCACTAATGCCAGCCCTTCCTGGTTGTTCTACGCCGACTCTATCTGGCGTCAGGGCGATGATATCAACGTCTTTGGTAAAGGCTCGCCAGCTCAACAATGGATGACCTACCGTGATGCCGAAACCTATCGTTCTATTGTGCGCAAAGGTCCGCTATTCCCGCTAAACTCGCTGATGTACCACGGTATTGTTAGCGCTGAAAATGCCTATTTTGGGCTGGAAAAAGTACAAACCGATCCTGATTTTGCTGATCAGGTGTGGAGCTACTTTGCCACCGGGACTCAGCTACAAGAACTCTATATCACCCCTTCAATGTTAAACAGCAACAAGTGGGACACGCTGGCAAACGCCGCTAAATGGTCACGGGAAAATAGTGATGTGTTGGTTGATACCCATTGGATTGGGGGTGATCCTACTGCACTGGATATTTATGGCTGGGCATCCTGGAGCAAAGATAAAGCTATCTTTGGCCTGCGTAACCCATCCGATAAAGAACAAAGTTATTATTTAGACCTGACCAAAGACTTCGAAATCCCGAGTGGTCAAGCCACCAGCTTTACCCTCAAAACGGTATACGGCACCAACCCAAGCTTGGCAAAAGATTACAGCAAACCGGTGATTATCACCTTGAAACCACTGGAAACACTGGTCATCGAAGCAATACCTGTGGCTAGCACCCAATAATTTCCCTTCCACTATCAGGCCGGGTGGTCATATTTATCCGGCCTATCAAGCAGCTCGGCAATTTTTGCTCTTCACCGAAAATGCAACAGTTCATCAGCGATGCCAATAATGAATCCACGATGCTGCCCCCGAATGACGAGGTCATATCCGGCAAAAAGTGTTGAGATTCTTTCGTTTCTTTCATTCTCGCAATGATTGACAATAATCTTGCGCTAGCTTTTGACGCTTACCGTTCAAATGTTAATATAGGTGGCTGAGGGTGCTTGATATTTTGATAACAAAGGAAACGTTTTGAACACGAAAAGCAGAATACGGTTGTGGCCACGGTTGGCATTATATGCAATGACTATTTTGCTATTGGCTGGGTGCTCAAACAAATCAAAACGCGACTATTCTACGTTACCGAAAGGCAGTTACAACAGTCAGTCCTATACCGTTAAACGGGGCGACACTCTCTATTTTATCGCTTGGATCAGTGACAGCGAAGTCAATGACCTTGCCCGGATCAATAAACTCAGCCCGCCCTATCGGTTAGAAGTCGGGCAAAAACTGCAACTTAATAGCTCTACCTCTAGCGGCAGTTTGGCGTCTAATAAACGCAAATCCTCAAGCTCCTCCATCACTAAATCAACGCCGCCACCCGGGGCTGGGGGTTGCTGGCGTTGGCCTACCAGTGGTCAGGTGATATCGAAATACTCTACTGCCGATGGCGGTAATAAAGGTATTGATATTGCAGGCAAACGTGGGCAGCCGGTATATGCATCCGCTAAAGGGCGCGTCGTGTATGTCGGGAATCAACTACGAGGTTATGGCAACCTGATCATGATTAAGCACGGTAATGACTTCATTACGGCTTATGCCCATAACGACACGATGCTGGTGAAGAATGCACAGGATGTCAAAGCGGGGCAAAAAATAGCCACATTGGGAAGCTCGGGAAGCGACACTCTCATGCTGCATTTTCAAATTCGTTACCGGGCAACCGCCCTTGATCCACTCAGATATCTGCCAGCACCAGGAACAACACCTAAATGCTAATGCTTGAATCTCATCCTATTTTATGGTGCATTCCGTGCACTACCCTCGTATATGTATCTATGCCCCACCCATCTCAGGCTGATAATATGCCGACGCGGATATCACTTGAACCATGAAGCTGTTGTTCTCTGTTATTATTTTCACCTTACCAGAGCCCCATAGATGCCACGCCCACTAATAAGTCATGGCGTAATGTGTAATATAGTCATTTATTGCCGAGGGATATTTCAACAATACATCAAGTGCCTCGTGATTCGCAAAACCAAAACCGACCAAATTAATAGCGTTAATATGCTGTCAATAACTCTCTACCCAGTTTCCCGTCCAATCGAGTAAGCGAAGAACTCATTAAATCCTCTGCATCTACGTTTGTAAGATAATGAATCCAAAGAATTGCACAACGCCATAATTTGAATTATCTTGCAATAATACAGGCTCTTATAATGAAAATGATTAAATAGCATGGACAAAAGGAACATTGCCCCATGAGTACCGGATCTATCCTGTTTTACATTTATGGGATTGGCATTGTTGTCGCAACGGGTGTCATCTTCCCTCTCACTCGGGACCAGAGCTTGGTCGTAAGATGGATATCGTCATTTCTTATCGGTATAACCTGGCCCCTGAGCTTGCCGGTTGCCTTGTTACTCTCGATGTTCTAATTGAAATAACAATGATCTGTGCCACAGTTGATTTAAAATAAGCCGCTATAATTACGTTAGGTCATAACGCAAATAGGAGGATGTATGTATCACTCTATTTTGGTGCCTGTGGACATTTCAGATCCTGACTTTACCCAACAAGTCATTGCACATGTTGAAGCACAGGCAAATATTACTGATGTCGCTCACGTTCATTTCCTGACGGTCATTCCGACGTTTCCTTATTATGCCTCTCTAGGGCTCGCCCATTCGGGGGAAGCCCCAAATCAAGAGCAGATAAAAAACGAAGCATTATCAAAGCTTTCTGAGCTTATTGACCAATTTGATATTCCCGCCGATAGGATCAAAAAACACGTAGTCTCGGGTTCTCCCAAAGATGAGATACTGAGAGTTGCTGATTCAATCAAGGCCGACTTAATTATCATTGCCTCACATCGGCCCGGCATATTGACGTATCTATTGGGTTCAAATGCTGCAGCGGTAGTCCGCCACGCAAAATGCTCAGTGCTTGTCGTCCGTTAATCGTTCTTATACAAAACCCGAACAGAGCGATTCCCTTTAAAAACAAAGAAACCTTACTGCTTTGGTCGGGTTTCTTTGTTGTCGTTCGTACACTATTTGGATGCAGCAGAAAAATACATGAGTTAAATATCATTTCTGATACTCACTGTAGAATAAGCCATTTGCCTGCCAGGCACAGTTGCACAGTTGCACAGTGCCGCATTTTATCTTTCGATTTAAGCCGTTGCCACAAAGAGGGTTTGAAGATAATTACTGCTAGCACTGAGCTGTATAAAGGCCACCACTAGGGCACCACTAGGGCACCTAGATTTGGTGACTAAATTATTTAGCAAACTTATCAGCTTCTTCGTCGGTAGTGATAAAGCTTTCACCCAAGCCAATCGCAATCAATACTCCCACGATATAACCCAAGATCTTACTGTTCAGCATTTTTTTCAGCATGCAGTGAAACCTCCTATCAGAAGAACAATTATTTTATGCCTTTAGCATAATTTATCGAAGGGTGACGTAATCTAAGACAGAATTTTATGCATTCTCTCTTGGATCTCTCGCTGTAGTGACGGTGATTTACAACTTTCCTCTGAGGGGAAGTTATTATCCATCAGCATGACGTCGAGTTTTTCTTTGTCTGCAGGGCTCAATGTACTATATAACGCTGAGACTATTTTTTTCAGCGCTAACATTTCAAGCGTCAAATGTGATATTGCATCAGACATACCTCAGTTCCCTGTAATCTTCATGATTATTGAAAGTATAACGATGTCTTGTGGCAACTCTCCAACACAAATCGTGCTAAATATGCGCTATTTACTCGTTCTTACTATATCGGCGAAACCCGTCACCACCCCCTGATTGAGCCGCTTCTATTTGCGTCACTATAAAAATAATTAGCTTAAGATATTCTTCCTATACCGCAGTCAAAACCCGCTATGCTTAAATCAAGAATCGTTCATTCAATACGCTGATTTTAAGTTTTAACACCACCCTTTCGTCTGAATAGTATATGGAGCATACATGGACATTGAACCCAAATCTCCTCGTGCGATAAAGGCTCCTAGCTACTTGGATGCACTTATTCCCGTCGTCTCATTAATCGTGCTGGTAGGGTCATCCGTCGCTTTATTTGGTCTTAATGCAGTCAATGGCCCGCTGCAAGTCGCTATTATCATTAGTACAATGATCACATCTATAATCATATTGAAAAATGGTCATAGCTGGGAGGCTATTTCTGAGTCAGGACGTAAAGGTATTGCTACTGTCTCCGGCGCAATCTTTATCCTTTTTTCCGTTGGCGCATTAATTGGCACTTGGAATATGTCTGGAACCATCCCGACCATGGTGTATTACGGGATCGTCATGATCACTCCTAATTGGTTTTACCCCATTGCTTTTCTGGTATGCATCGGGGTATCACTGAGTATTGGCAGTTCCTGGACAACGGCGGGTACTCTGGGAGTTGGATTAGTCGGCTTGGCCAATATGCTCGGCTTATCACCCGAAATAACCGCTGGCGCAGTAATATCTGGCGCGTACGTCGGCGATAAAGTTTCGCCTCTATCAGAAAGTACAGTATTAGCTGCACAATTAAATGGCGTAGAACTGTATAAGCATATTCGTACACAACTTTGGACGACTGTCCCCGCGGCGTTTATTGCTCTGATTGCATTTATCGTGCTGGGTATGAATCAGCAAAGCGCTTTTGATATCACAATCACCAATAATGAAATGACCCGCTTTAATGAACTTTTCCATATTACGCCATGGAATCTGTTGCCACTGTTCTTTTTACTGACATTATCAATATTAAAGGTGCCCGCCTCACTCGCCATTATGTGCTCTGCTTTACTGGCCGGTATCATGACTTCTTTTATGCAGCCACAGGTTATCATGCGTTTCATCGCTGAACCGGATGTTGCCACACCACTGCTTGCCATTAAAGCTATTTGGGTCGCGATGGCTACAGGCTTTCAGGAGAATTCAGGGATTGAGCAGATCGATGCTCTCCTTTCTCGTGGCGGTATGGACAGTATGTTACTGACCATCTGGTTAATTATTGGTGCAGTCACTTTCGGGATCATGGTGGATGACTTTGGTCTGCTTAATAAACTGGTGACACCATTGCTGTTACGGGCCAGAACCGTGGGGCGCTTAATTGCGTCGGTCGTTGCTACCGCCATTGGGTTGAATATTGCCGCAGGCGATCAATATATAGCGCTGCTGTTACCAACTCGGTTATACCGTGCTGAATTTGCCAAACGTGGGCTGGCACCAGAAAATCTTTCACGGGCTGTCTCTGACGCCGGTATTGTCACCTCCCCGCTCATTCCATGGAATTCCTGCGGAGCTTATATGGCCGCCGTTCTGGGGGTATCAACTATGGCCTACATGCCATTCGCCGTGTTTAATATCGCCGCCCCCCTGATAACTTTGGTGTTGGGTGTAACGGGTTTTAATATTCGTCACATACCAAAGACTACAGCAGAGTTAAAAGAAAATATCCCTGAAAGCAAACCTGTCCAGTAGTCACCATTAAGATTAGAGGGTATGGCTGTGTAAAAATAAAACCGGGCTTAATGGCCCGGTCTGTTTATTGATAATTTGTTAGTCAGTATTAGAAGTTATATTTCACACCCAGCATCACTGCGGTATCGCTATAACCTTTATTGCCGACCTGCTGGCCAATATTACCCCAGAGATTCACCTTCTTGCTTAGCTGGCCTTCCACACCCAGTTTCAGTTCAGCAATATTCGCCGCACCGGTTTGTTTTACCGTCATGCCATCCATGGTGGTACCAAAGTCTTTGGTGTTGTGGATCCAGTTAGCTTCCACAAACGGCTGGAACTCGCGATCTTTACCTTTATCCTGCTCCGCATAACCGTTCATAAAAGCTTTTACCCCCAGGCGGGTCTGGATATTGCCATTGCCTTCGCCAGAGACATTTGTGCCATTGGCTTCTTTATGGTCATCAGCTTTGACCCCCATCCAGGTGACCTGGGCTTTCGGCTGGATAAAGTAGCTGGCATTTTTCGCGGCATTTTCACCCACTTTAAAGGTATAGCCGCTTTCCACCGAGGCGGTAACCCCTTTGGATTTGTATTCTTCAACCGCTAAGCCCTGACCATTAACGGTGTTATTGAACCAGCTGTATTGCGCCCAGCTGTCCACATACAGGCCGGTTTTATCCACACTGTTGGCATACCAGGTGCCATAGACACCAGTGCTGTAACCGTCTACCGAGGCCCGGGCGCTGTAGCCCGACAGCCGCGACTCCGTGGTGCTTTTGCTGTTACCGTAACCGGCCATCAGGCCCAGATGGAAACGGTCTGCGTCATTGTGGCTCCACTGGGCAATATCGCCGCCTAGTTGCATCACATAGCGGTTACTTTGGGTGCGCAGTTGGTCCTGAGAATCGCGCGAACGGTTATGCCCACCTTCGTTACGCAACCACAAGCTGGTGACTTTCTGCTCGCCAGTCAGCGCATCGATATACTGGGTTTCACCCAGACGGTCATGCAGACGAGTGACGAACATATTGTTAGCTGCTGCCAGGTTGGCGCTGTATCCGCTAGCTTCCGGTCGTTCAACCATCGGTGGCGGTGTTTGTGGCGATTGGACTACCGGTGGCAATGTCCCTGGAAGTTCGACTGCCGGTGGTAGTGTCCCTGGGAGTTCAACTGCCGGTGGCTGTGTTTCCGGGAGCTCGGTTGCCGGTGGTAGCGTTTCCGGAACACTAGGGCCGGGTACACTCGTCGGGATTGCGCTGTTCAAATACCAGTTAGCACTATTGATACCAATACCGCGCTCTAAATAGTAGTCATAAGCCCCGGCGACAATACGCCCGTTTTGAGTAAACTGACCATTAGACGCGCCAGCCACTGAAATCAGCTCAATGCCATTTAGGGTTTGTGCGCCACTGCCGCCGAGATTATTCACCTGCACAAAAGTGCTACCGGAGGTATTCCCCCCGATAATCAGTTTATCGGTAATGGAGTTATCATCCTCCAGAACTGAATTCATATTCAGCAGGCCATCATTACCACTATAATCACCCGTAATGGTTAAGGTGTTGCCGCCAAGTCCGCCAAAATTCACGGTACCGCTATTATCTAACGAGTGAAGCGTCTGATTGTAGCCATTCAAATCCAGCGAGCCTGCAGTCTGGGTGACATAATCAGAGCTGGCGCTGAATACATTATTCGCACCGGCTTTAAGGGTACCTTGATTGACTTGAGTCGCGCCAGTGTAACTGCTGGCCACAGACAACGTCAGGGCATAGGGGCCATTTTGTATCAGGCTACCCGTACCGACGAGATTGAAGTTCAGACTACCATCAGCACTACGCTGGAAAATTAACTCGCCTTCATTTTTCAAGTCTTGAATAGGAGAGACAATGGTTGCCAGGTCATTAACGATTGTCTGACCAACCAGTGTTCCGCCCGAGCCCGTTAAGCGGCTACTGCCATTGAAGGTGGTGTTGTTGGTGGTGCCACCTCCGTAGAGGATCTGATCCCCATTGTTATTAAAAATGGTGTTGTTGGCGATACCAGTGACATGCTGGCTCCCCTTGTTAACAATGGTGTCGTTAGCGACTCCCACCACTCCATGGATAATTTGACTGCCACCGTTAAGGGTTGTGCTGTTGGCGGTACCTTTAACCTCCTGTCTGCCATCGATAATGGTGGTGATGTTGGCTGTGCCACCATAAAGAAACTGATCCCCACCGGCAATCGTGGTGTTGTAAGCGATGCCTGGGCCATCAACACGCTGATACCCCCCCGTAATGGTGGTACCATCGGCTATACCGAAAACAGATTGATACCCGCCGTTAACGGTGGAATTGTAGCTTTTACCCTCAGGGCTGATACTCTGATATCCACTATTAATCGTAGTGTTGTAGGCGAAGGCTCCCCCATCGACAGACTGAGTTCCACCACTAACGGTGGCGCCTATAGCGGTACCACCTTTGTAGAGATACTGATGTCCAGCAATAATGATGGCGTTTGTATCTATACCACCTTTGTTAACAACCTGGCCCGCATTGATACCGTTAATGGTGACACCGTTAACTTTACCGCCCTCTAGGACACCCTGATATCCCTCAAGAATAGTACCGCCGTTAGCGATGCCACCATTATTAATAGACATAGACCCATGGTTAAGGATGGTGTCGTTGGCTATACCGCCATTATTAACATTCTGCTTTCCGTAGTAAATGAGGGTATCGTTAGTTGTACCACCTTCGTTAACATTCTGAACTCCCTGCATATTAACGGTAGTGTCGTTGGCAATACCGTTCATCCCGATATTTTGAATCTCTTTAACATCAAGAGTTTCACCAGAGATTTCTTGTTCGATAATATCTGGGGTAAATGCCATTACCGAGGAACTGCCTAATACACCACAAATAAGAATGGCTAAAATTGATAGTTTTGCCCGGAGCGGTTGATCTCTTGATTCCGCACTGCAGATAATTGTCGCAGGGCGATTAATGGTTTTTTTATTCATATATGTAAAGCCTATAATCGAATTTCTTAATGAAACTCAGCTGGTGAAGTGAAATAAAATGATATAAATTGCTTTTAATTTGTTAAATTATTGCAATTAAATTAATTTACATGAAGCATCCGAGCTATTATTTTTAATAAATAGCCAACTTAAAATTAACCAATTACATTTTTATTGTCTAAATATAGTTATATTTTTGTTATTGTATAAAAAGCTGCTGAATATATTTTTTTGATAATTGAAAATAATCTAATTATTCTGGGTTTAATATAAGATATCGCCTTTAATTTGTAGGAAAAATCCTAATAAAATAATGAATTCTAAAAAATGTAATATTCATCAAAGGATGTTATGTAATCTCTCGCTGGGCTTTGAAGCTATATGAATTTGAACCGTGTCAATATGGCTGACCTGATCTATTTTTTTGCTATTGCACGCCATAACAGCTTTAGCGAAGCGGCTATTGAGGTAAACAAGCGTATCTTGAACCGTTGAGAGTTTTTCGAAGCAGAGCTTATGACGGGTATAGAGCCGATCCCTTTACAAACAGTCAGTTTGATAAAAGCTAAAGCACAAAAAGTGTCGCTCATGTATGAGGCCTATCTGAGCGACAGTCATCTTAGCTGGCTGTTTTTTTCAATTAAAAAATCAATTAATGTTTTCACTCTTTTAGTCTTCCCTGCATTTTTAGGGTAATAGAGATAAACAGGTGGATATGTTTTCCAGTAACTCTCCATCACAGGAAGAAATTCCTCTTTATCTGGCTGTAACCTGTGGATGGGTTCAAACAATCTTCCGATGCCGAGTCCGCTACGTATTCCATCAGCCATAACGTCAATATCATTACTGATTAACTGCCCCGGCATTTCGACGGTCAACTGCTCCCCTTGGTCATCCAGCATCAATGGAAGAATACGGTTATTGGTAATGAAGCGGTAACCGATAAGTTTGTGCTGATAGAGATCGGAGGGCGTCGTAGGGGTACCGAACTGCGCAAGATAGGCCGATGACGCATACAGCCCTTCCCGAAACGGTTTCATTAACTGGCGTGCCACTACGCCGCCTTCAAGAATATCGCCAAAACGGATCCCCAGATCAAAGCGGCCTTCAATAATATTAACGGTGCCGTCGTAAACCGAAATTTCAAGTTGAATGCCAGGATATTTCTGGCAAAAGGCCGCCATAACCGGTTTGAGTATAAGCAGGTAAGCGAAGCGAGAGAGCGTAATCCTGACCAAGCCTGAGGGTTCCTGGTTCTGGTCACGGATGTTTTCCAGTGATTTTTCAAGCGTATCCACTGCCGCTTCAGTCTGCTCCAGCAACTGTTGCCCGGCATCGGTCAGTTCAATACGCCGTGTTGTACGCGCAAAAAGCGGGTGACCGATATGTTGCTCAAGCAGCTTAAGTGACTTGCTGACGGAGGGAGGGGTAATTTCAAGCTTTCGGGCCGCAGCAGAGATACTCCCTTCACGAGCAATACTCTGAAAGATCCGTATTTGGTTGTAAATCGCGTTATTCACACATCATCCTTAAGCAATAACCTGCTTATTATTAACTACAGGCTAAGTATCCTTTAGTCAAGGATGACCTAATCTTATCAAGATCGCGATCCTATACTTATTGTCGGTTCGCCGGTCAGAATAAGCGCTCATCGCGATCGTCGTTCCATTCGACAAATGTTGCTATGGTTTTTGAGCCGGACTGTAAGTCATTTCTTCGACCATTCTTCAGGAGGATTTTATGAAAAAATTACCAAAAATAGCGTTAGGAACCTGGTCCTGGGGAGAAGGATTTGCCGGTGGGGATACCGTATTCGGAAACCACCTTTCCGACCGTCAGGTGGAAGAAGTATTCAGCAACGCCATGGATAAAGGACTTAATCTTTGGGACACCGCTGCCGTCTACGGGATGGGGAGTTCTGAAACCGCGTTGGGTAAGCTAGTCCGCCAATACCCACGTGAAGAAATAATTCTATCCACCAAATTCACGCCGCAAATTGCCAACAAGGAGTCAGCACAGCCCGTGAGCGCCATGCTTAAGGAGAGTCTCGACCGTCTGGGGGTAGAAGATATTGATATCTACTGGATTCATAATCCATCCGACGTAGACAAATGGACACCGGGCCTGATCCCTCTGTTACAGAGCGGCAAGATAAAACGGGTTGGTGTCTCCAATCACAACCTAGAACAAATAAAGCGGGCAAATGAGCTCCTTAAACCGGCAGGTTATTCAGTGAGTGCCGTTCAGAATCACTACAGCCTGCTCTACTGTTCATCGGAAGATGCAGGGATCCTGGACTATTGCCATCAAAACAACATCACCTTCTTTGCCTATATGGTGTTGGAACAAGGGGCGCTAAGTGGCCGTTACCACTCGCAAAATCCTATGCCTGCGGGAAGTGGCCGTGGTGAAACCTATAACCCCGTTTTACCGCAACTAGAAAAATTAACGGCGGCGATGAAAGCGATAGGAGATGAAAGAAACGCCAGTGTTGCACAAGTTGCCATCGCTTGGGCAATTGCAAAAGGCACCCTTCCAATCGTAGGTGCCACCAAAGTTCATCATGTTCTGGATGCTGTAGGCGCAGCGGAAATTCAGCTTAGCGCTGACGAAATGGTCACTCTCGAGCGTCTTGCTAAAGCAACCGGAGTAGATACACGAGGATCATGGGAGAAGCCCATGGCCTAATAAACTGAGGTCAAGATTGCCGCCAGATAACCCCGCTTATGTGGCGGCTTTGCGTACGCTCGACCTCCATCAAACTTGATTATTAGCTTTTGGCTAAGAGTGATTGAACTATTAACACCCTAAAAAACAAAGTACAGCCGACCTATACTAGAGGTCTGTCAAACAATTAACGTTTAATCCATTGAAAATGAAAAATATCCTGATTATTTCCGGTCATCCGAATCTGAACGAGTCAATCGGCAACGTGACTATCCTGAATGAAGTAGCCCTGGCACTGCCAGAGGCTGAAATTCGCCGTCTAGACGCGCTTTATCCGGACCATAAAATCAATGTTAAAGCAGAGCAGGAAAGCTTGTTGAAAGCTGACGTCATCGTCTGGCAATTTCCATTCTCTTGGTATTCACTGCCAGGAATTATGAAATTATGGCTAGATGAGGTTTTTGTTCACGGGTTCGCACATGGCTCAACGGCAAAACTTGGCGGTAAAAAACTGGTTCTTTCATTTACCACCGGTGCACCGCAGGCGCTCTATTCATCGGAGGGATTTTTTGGCCATAACGTTGAAGATTATTTGACCCATTTTGAAACCACTGCCCGACTCTGCAATCTGGATTTGCAAAAACCTGTGTATACCTGTGGCATCAGTTATGCCGACAGAGATGAAAATAAAATAGCGCAACAGAAAAACATGGCTAAAGAGCATGCCTCACGACTGATCGCGCTTTTGAAATCCTTATCCGCAGAATTGAAACTGGCGGTGTAAAAGAGAGGTGCTAATTGTTCATTATCAATATTACGGTAAAAGATACTATTTCACCTGAGCAGCATGAGTCCCTTTTTATTCGTCATGCGCAATGGTTTAAACACCATTTTTCTACAGGAAAATTTGTCGTTATCGGGCCTTATTCTGATCGGGAGCGATCTGGGATCATTATTGCCAATATAGAGAATCGCGATGAACTGATGACTATTCTTAGCGAGGACTCTTATTACCCCAATCTGGCCACTTATGAGATAAGTGAGTTTATCCCCAAAATGATTGCGGAAAACTTACATCAGTTTCAAAAATCATAAAAGTCAGTGAGTTGATGTATTAAATAAAGAAGGGAGAAGTGAATGAAGTGGATTAACTTACGCAAGACTACAAAATTTATTACCTTGATTTTTATGTTTCTGATGCCAGTCAGCGAAGCTATCAGTAACGATAAGACTGATATTAAAACTCTCGTTATCGTCTCCCATCCGTATCCGGAGAGGTCTGTTTTGACTAAAGGATTGCAGGAGGCGGCAGAAAGCGTTGAAGGTGTGACGGTTCGCAATCTTGAATCGATATATGGTTTTGACACCAGCAAAATTAATGGTGATGAAGAGCGCCGATTGATGCGCGAACACTCACGTATCGTGTTTCTGTTCCCAACTCACTGGTTCAATATTACACCCATGATGAAAGCGTGGCTAAATGATACTTGGGGCAGCGTCGGGCCGGGGTTATGGCAAGGGAAAGAGATGTTAGTTGTCAGCACGGCGGCAGGAGGAGCATCGACTTACGGAGATCAGGGCAGAATTGGCGTTACACTTGCTGATGTCTTTTTGCCTATGAAAGCCAGCGCCCTGCATGCCGGTATGACTTACCTGCCTCCGCTTGTATTCCAAAGCGCTAGCAGCAGCCAATTGCCACAATATCAGCGCCAGTTTATTGAACGTCTGAAAATGTAATTAATCGCGATTCACTCTATAACCAACAGATAAATAAAGGCATCTTGTGAAAAATATTATCACCATGACACTCTGCCTGCTGATGGGAAGTCCCGCATTTGCAACCAGCTCAACCTCACTGGATAAAACCGTTATGAACATTTTTGAGCTGGGTATCAAAGCGGGGAAAGATCAGCAATATGATGAAGTAGCCAGAAGCAATATTTCTTCTTCTGTTGAAAATGAAAGTGGCACGCTGGCAATGTACTCACTCAAACGCAAGGACGATTTAAATCAGGCATACATGATTGAAATCTATGCAGACAAGGAGGCATACAATCAGCATTTAAATTCGGAGCAGTACAAGGCATTTATTGCTCGGGCTCCTGAAATTATAGGTCAGAAACGCAAAACGGATGTCGTACCGCAATTTCTGGGCGATAAGCGAATCGTCCAAAACGAGAACACCATAAATAATTTGGTTGTTGTCGATGTAAAACCCGAATTTCAGACGGCGTTCAAAAATATCGTCCTGCCTGAAATGGCCGAGTCCCTGAAGCTTGAGGATGGCGTGCTGGCGATGTATGCCGCCACCGATGCGAAAAATGAAAATCGCTGGTATTTCTATGAGGTTTACGCCAGCGAGGCTGATTATCAACGGCACCGGCAGACTCCGCACTTCCGGGAATATATAGAACAAACGGCAGACATGACAGTCAGTAAAGAATCTATTCCTGTCGTACCCGTTTTTCTCCGAAACAAAGGCGCCATGCGGTTTAATGCTTAGCGCCTGAGCATCAGTCCATTAGAGGATGAATGGGGTTCGTGATCAAAATAGTGATTACTGCTGTCGCTTGTCCTTACCCATTTCGCGGATGCAGAAGAAAAAAGAGGTAAAAATATGTTGAAAAATAATCCATCAAACCTTTCAGTTGCCGATATTCAATTCGTTTCTCCAGCGTTGGCTCGCTTTAGTCACGAAGTCATTACGGATGACCTGTGGAAACGAGATGAGCTTTCTCAACGTGACCGCAGCATCGTCACCGTAGCCATTCTAATTGCCAGAAACCAGCCCACTGAGTTAAAGCATTTCATCGAGGTTGCTCTCGATAGCGGCGTCACACCCGCCGAGGTTTCGGAAATTATTACGCATCTTGCGTTTTATTCCGGCTGGCCAAATGCTATGTCGGCTATAGCAGTAACAAAAGATATTTTTCAGCAGCGTGGGGTTAGCGCTGAGCAGCTACCTGAAGCCTTGCCTACGCTTTTACCGCTCAACCAGGAAGCTGAAAAGCAGCGTGCAGAAACGGTGGAAAAGAATGTCGGCCCCATCTCTCCCGGACTGGTCAAATTCACCGCCGACCCTCTCTTTCTTGATCTGTGGCAGAGACCCGCGCTCAAGCCCCGTGACAGGAGCCTAGTGACAGTCAGCGCATTAATCGCATCGGGGCAAAGTGCACAGATTAGTTACCATCTTAATCGCGCGATGGATAATGGACTGACCTCCGCAGAGGCGGGTGAAATTGTGACTCAGGCTGCCTTCTATGCGGGCTGGCCGAATGCTTTTTCTGCAGTGCCAGTTGTGGGTGAAGTACTGCGTGCTCGCTTATCAAAAGAAGGTTAAAAAATCTGTTATTTAAAGGAGAACCAATGACTACGACTATCCGTATCATTTCACTCCTCCTGATTATTTTCATGGGGAGGGTAAACGCTGGGGAGAAAACGGTGAAAATTCAATTTAATTACAATAACAAGACAGTGATTGGTTCTCTTGAGAATAACCCGGCATCCCAAGAGTTTCTGGCCATGCTTCCTCTCACGGTTAAGCTGGAAGACTATGGTTCAGTCGAGAAAATCGCATTGCTACCAAGTAAACTCAATAAGACTAATACGATGGCGGCAATAACACCTGTTGCTGGTGATATTGCATACTATATTCCCTGGGGAAATTTAGCGATATTTCGTCAGGATTTTCGCTATTCTCCGGGGTTGGTCAGACTTGGGCGAATTGAAGAAGGACTGGAGTCGTTACAGCAACCAGGCTCAGTAGAAATACATATAACGCGAGTTGAAAATGAATAACCATAACACTAAGAATTGCTGCAGATATCGCTCTATTGGGGAGTAAACTGCGGATCACCAATTAACATTCTATGATGTTAATTACCTCAGTTTCTGGTACTGAGCCGAAGGTCAGCTCTTATTACGCTCAGAATAGCAAATGTATCTGATTAAGTATGAGTCAATACAGATGATTGGTCTCAATTTTAAGCCGCTGACCAAGAACGCAAAAAACAATAGATGAATACACCGTTCGATTAAACTCTGTTTTTCTTATATGATTTTGTTATTTTTTTCCGGCATTTGGTTCGATTTATATCGCAAGGGATATAAAGATGAAGTAGCCATTTCATGGCTGGTAGCTTTGGAGTATCTAGCGCGATAATTTGCTTATATCGACTCATTTTAATCGAGTAACCTACCGGTCATACCCACCTGATATATTCCCAGTATTTATGCTACAAACTATTCGTTCTATGATGTATAAAGAAAATGACAGTTCAATGGCAGAAAATACACTCAGTTGCCTATAGATAGTTCAAGGAAGAGAGATGAAAGAGTATGTGATTCCTGCAATTTTAGTCTTAGCTACCGTTGTTGCTTTTACCGCAGTGGCAGTAACCACTTTCGCTTTGTTGGGTGATGGCGTGAAAATTGGTGACATGACTTACTATATCGGTTAATGCGGTCATTTGTTTATATCAACGGGGGTTATGATGAAACAGAGCATCCAATGGCTCAATAAGTTCTAGGTCAATCTCACCAAAGTCTGTTTTTTTGAAGCATAAAAGACAAAACCGGGCGTAATTGCCCGGCCTGTTTATTAATAATTTGTTAGTCAGTATTAAAAGTTATATTTAACCCCTAACATGACTGCCGTATCACTGTAGCCTTTATTACCCACCTGCTGGCCGACATTACCCCACAGATTGACTTTCTTGCTTAGCTGGCCTTCCACACCCAGTTTCAGTTCAGCAATATTCGCCGCACCGGCTTGTTTTACCGTCATGCCATCCATGGTAGTACCAAAGTCTTTGGTGTTGTGGATCCAGTTGGCTTCGACAAACGGCTGGAATACCAGGTCTTTGCCTTTATCCTGTTCGGCATAGCCGTTCATAAAGGCTTTTACCCCCAGGCGGGTCTGGATATTGCCGTTGCCTTCACCGGAGATATTTGTGCCATTAGCTTCTTTATGCTCATCAGCTTTGACACCCATCCAGGTGACCTGGGCTTTCGGCTGGATAAAATACGTGGCGTTTTTCGCGGTGTTTTCACCCACTTTAAAGGTATAGCCACTTTCAACAGAAGCCGTTACACCCTTGGACTTGTACTCTTCAGCCGCCAAACCCTGACCATTAACGGTGTTATCGAACCAACTGTATTGCGCCCAGCTGTCCACATACAGGCCGGTTTTATCGGCGCTATTGGCATACCAGGTGCCATAGACGCCGGAGCTGTAGCCATCTACCGAGGCGCGGGCGCTGTAACCGGATAAACGTGATTCGCTGGTGCTTTTGCTATTGCCATAGCCCGCCATCAGCCCCAGATGGAAGCGGTCTGCACCCGTGTGGCTCCACTGGGCAATATCGCCACCCAGTTGCATCACATAGCGGTTACTTTGCGTGCGCAACTGGTCTTGAGAATCGCGTGAACGGTTATGACCACCTTCATTACGCAGCCACAAACTGGTGACTTTCTGCTCGCCGGTCAGCGCATCAATATAGTGAGTTTCACCCAGACGGTCATGCAGGCGGGTGACAAACAGATTGTTGGCCGCGGCGAGGTTGGCGCTGTAACCGCTGGCTTCAGGCCGCTCAACCAGTGGGGGAGATGGCTCGCCCGGAACTTCCGGGGTCTCTGTCGGGATCGCGTTGCTCAGATACCAGTTGGCGGCATTGCTGCCCGCCCCGCGCTGTAAATAGTAGTCATAGGCCCCGGCAGCGATACGTCCCTGCTGAGTAAACTCACCCTCAGACACGCCGCCCACCGTGATCAGCTCAATGCCGTTCAGAGTCTGTGCGCCACTGCCGCCCAGATTATTGACCTGCACATAGGTGTTACCAGCGGTATTACCGGCGATAATCAGTTTATCGGTAACGGAATTGTCATCTTCCAGCACCGAATTCATATTGAGCAGGCCATTGTTGCCGGTATAATCGCCGGTAATGGTCAGGGTATTGCCCCCCATCCCGCCAAAGTTCACAGCCCCGCCATTATTGAGGGACTGAAGTGTCTGGTGATAGCCGTCCAAATCCAGCGTGCCGCCGGCCTGGGTGATATAATCAGAGCTGGCGCTGAACACATTGTCTGCTCCGGCTTTGAGTGTACCGCCATTGACCGTGGTGGCACCGGAATAGGAGCTGGCGGTGGAAAGGGTCAGGGTGTGCGGGCCATTTTGTGTCAGACCGCCGGTGCCGGTGAGGTCGAAATTCAGGGTGTAATCGTCGCTACGCTGGAAAATCACCTCGCCCTCATTGTGCACAAGGCCATCATTACCAACAATGGTTCCCCGGTCGTTGACGATGGTCTGGCCCGTCAGTCGTCCTTCTGCGTACATGCCTAAATTGCCATTGTTGTATATTGTGGTATTGTTGGCGATGCCACTGTGGACAGTCTGATTCCCACCATTAATGGTGGTATCATTGGCTATGCCGTCATAGTAAACAGACTGCTCCCCACTATTAATGATGGTATCGTTGGCTATACCACTGATAAGAGTCTGATTCCCACCATTAACGGTGGTGGTGTTGGCTATGGCACCACTGTAAACAGTCTGCAGCCCATTATTAAGGGTGGTATTGTTGGCGGTTCCACCACCGGAAACATTCTGCCGTCCATTGCGATTAATGATGGCATTGTTGGCTGTCCCACCATCTCTAACAAACTGCTGCCCATTACCATATACCGTGGTGTTGTTGGCTATCGCCCCATCGTAAACAACCTGCTGTCCCCCGCTATCATTAAGGGTGGTATTGTTGGCTACGCCGCCACTATAAACATGCTGAACTCCATAAGTATTAACAGTGGTACCGTTGGCTATGCCGCCATTGTTAACCTCCTGCCATCCACTGCCATTAATGGTGGTATCGTTAGTTGTTCCCCCATTGTTAACATGCTGCTGCCCATTGAGATTAATAGTAGTATTATTGGCGGTTCCGCCACTGTTAACATTTTGCTGCCCACGGCCAGTATTAGACGCGGTACCACTAATGGTAGTATCGTTGGCAATCCCCCCTTCCCCTATGTTTTGAGTCTCGAGGGCCTCCAACGTTTCCCCTGTCACTTCTTCCCCAATAACCTCGGGGGTAAAGGCGACTGAAGCGGAGGGACTGCCTAATATACCGAAAATAAGAAGCGCTAAAACTGACAGATTGCCACGA
>NZ_KN150731.1:752097-819978 GCF_000754805.1 Yersinia frederiksenii ATCC 33641
ACGCGGTACCACTAATGGTAGTATCGTTGGCAATCCCCCCTTCCCCTATGTTTTGAGTCTCGAGGGCCTCCAACGTTTCCCCTGTCACTTCTTCCCCAATAACCTCGGGGGTAAAGGCGACTGAAGCGCAGGGACTGCCTAATATACCGAAAATAAGAAGCGCTAAAACTGACAGGTTGCCACGAGGATACTGGCGTATTAATTGTGCTCCACAACCAACCGTTGCAGAGCGATTAATGGGATTGGGATTTTTATTCATATCTAAAAGACCTAATGATTTATTGATTGAAACTTCACTGGTGAAATAGGATGTGCAGAAAATAACTTCATAATATCCATCGAAAAATTAATTTATGTTTGGATTTTTGATAACATCACTAATAAAAAATTAACATTACAGCATCTAAAATAATAAAGTTCAAAAGTGCACGTGTATTTATTATTGCTTATATATACAAAGTGTATTCTCGCTATATAGTAAATGACTATTTTACGGTTGATATAAGAAGCGGCCATTTATTTGTGGGAAATATCCCAAACTAAAATATTGAGATATTTCACCTATTAGTGACCCATGTCAGGTGGGTAAGATTACTGATTCCGGACAAACTCGTTCATATGTTGAGTAAGGATAAGTCTCACGCTATACACTATATAATTGAGGGTTCCCCCCTCAAATGCGAAGTTAAACAGGCTTCAATTGTCTTCAGTGAATGCCTCCCGACCAATGGGTTTGAGAAAAATATGAAGCAAGACTACTCTAACTGATATCCAGAAGGAGTTTTCTTCGGTGACATACAAACCTGTTGTTGTGTGGATAAATATAGTCTTGCAACTGCTATTGCCGTTGAGCCTATTCTTTTCCCCAGTAATCGCTAAAATGCTAACCCCTTCCTCGCAGACAGTTCCGAGGATGCTATATGAAACAATGCCATACACCTTAGCACCGGGTGAAACGGTGTTTATAGTCGCGAAGAAATGTCATCTTACAGTGGATGAGTTAAAGGAAGTTAACCAGTTTCGCTCATTTTCAAAGCCTTTCATTCAACTGGGCAGCGGCGATGAAATCGATATTCCGCGTATTACCCCGTTACCCGAGAAAATCACGACAGCAGAAAATGCTAAAACTGTATCCTCTTCGCAATATAAAGAGCGGTTGGCACATAATTTATTAAAAGGGGCCACAGTCCTGGCTGATGACAATACGCCGTTGGCGGCAGCAAGCATGGCGCGTTCTGTTGCTGTCGGTGAGGCCAATGACGCCGCGCAGCATTGGTTGAGTCAGTTTGGTACCGCACGTGTCCAACTTAATCTGGATAATAATCTTAGCCTGAAAGGCAGTGCATTCGACATGTTGCTACCGCTTTATGATGACCAGAAATCCTTGTTATTCAGCCAATTTGGTCTACGTAATCATGATAGCCGCAATACCATTAATATTGGCGCGGGTGTACGAACCCTACAGGATAACTGGATGTACGGTGCCAACGTTTTTTTTGACCGAGATATAACAGGGAAGAATAACCGTATTGGTTTTGGCGCTGAAGCCTGGACGGATTACCTGAAGTTATCGGCTAACAGTTATCTGCGTCTTACAGATTGGCATCAGTCCCGTGACTTTGCCGATTATAATGAACGACCTGCCAATGGCTATGATTTGCGTGTCGAGGCTTATTTACCCGCTTACCCTCAGATCGGCACTAATTTGAAGTATGAACAGTATAAGGGTAATGAAGTCGCATTATTTGGCAAGGACGACCGGCAGAAGAATCCCTATGCATTCACGGCTGGAATTAATTACACGCCAATTCCCTTGATCACTATCGGGGCCGAGCAACGCGCCGGCAAAGGCGGTAGAAACGACACCAATATTAGCATTCAACTGAATTATCGCCTCGGGGAGCCATGGCAATCGCAAATAGATCCCTCGGCGGTGGCAGCCAGCCGTACTCTGGCCGGTAGCCGTTATGATTTGGTGGAACGTAATAACAACATTGTGCTGGAATATCAGAAGCAAGATCTAATTCAATTAGTATTACCGAACCAAATGACTGGCAGCGCATTTGAAATTATCAAAGTTGAAGCGCAGGTAACGGCGAAGTATGGGCTTAAAAGAATTGACTGGGATACCGCCGTAATAGTGGCGGCGGGTGGAGTGGTGACACAAACCTCTTCACAAAATATCTCGATAAAACTGCCGCCTTATACCGCAGGCAGTAATGTCTATATGCTAAGTGCCGTAGCTTACGATAATCAGGGTAATACCTCAAACCATAGCACCACCCAAATTACTGTCACGCAACAAAGTGTCAGCCACCTCAATTCTACTCTACAGGTTTCTCCAACTGAAATATCTGCGGATGGTGTTGCCGTCAGTCTTATTACCCTTAATTTAAAAGACGATAATAACTTGCCAGTTAAGGGTATGGGGGATCAACTGACACTGGATTTACATTTTACGCCAGACACCACGGCAACGCAGCCTGTCAGTTATCCTCTATTAAGCACTGTGACTGAAACCGCTCCAGGTATTTATACCTATCAGTTAACCGCAGGGTTCACTCAGGGAGAGGCTAATATTGCTCCAACTATTCAGAATATCTCTCTGGCATCAGCTAAAGTTATTTTAACAGCGAGTGATAACGCATTGAGTCCCGAGAACTCTCTTTTCAGTGTCGAGCCTACAGAAATTATTGCTGATGGAGTACAGACCAGCGTTCTTAGTTTTACTGCTCAGGATATTCATCATCTGCCGATTAAAGGATTAACAGTGGCCTTTGATGTCACCGGTATTCCTGATGTGATGTTGAGTGCAGTAACGGAAAATAACGGCGTGTATGCCGCAACATTGAAAGGAACTGTAGCAGGCACCGTGACAGTGGCTCCTACTGTAAATGGTTCTGCCATAGTGGGAAAATCACATGAAGTGATACTCACTGCAAATCACAGCACCGCCAATGTGGATCTGACGGTGATTATCGATGATGCATTCGCTAATGGTGTTGATGTGAATAAAATCAAAGCACATGTCATCGACCTACACGGTAACCCTGTTGAAGATGTGGCGGTGAAGTTCGAGGCGGACAATGGTGCAACCGTAATCACTCCCGAAGGCATCACCGACACCGAGGGGATCGCGATCGTGGAACTGGCCAATATCAATCCGGGAGTGACCACTCTGAACGCAATAATCGATGGTCATGAAGAACGTGTTGAGACCTCGTTTATGCCAGAAATACCGCTGAAATTGTTGATATATCGTAACGGGGCCGAATTGATTGGGCATCCCGCCGTCGGAGATACCTTGGTGGCGGTGGCAATGTGCTCAATTGCCCTATGTAACGGGGTGCCCATAAATTACCAATGGGAAATTGAGTCTTCTGTTGGGTCAGGGGGGTTCATCGCCATTGCTGGTGCCACTTCAGAAACCTTGACGGTAACCGGTGATTTACAAAAACGAGCTATTCGCGTGGTTTCGCATTGATACTGGTTTTTTATCATCATTTCAGACAAGCCCAAAATGTGATTCAAACATTGATATTGAGTACAGAAGAGGAAAGAAAACTATGGACAACAGGATTAGCTCTTTGCTTGCGGGGATGTTACTCAGCATGTTGATAGTTGGATCAGCATGGTCAGCTATCTCGTCCACACCGACCTCTACTGTCAGAGGGCGAGCGCCGGCAGTGACGCCAAGTACGATTGTTTCTGACAATGCCAGCGGTAATGGGTTAATCGACATCGGAGACACGCTAAGTATCAGCACCTCAGGGACATTCAGCGATGAAGACGGTGATGTGGCATTACCGGAAACCTATCAATGGCAGGCTGATGGCATAGATATTCCTGGTGCAACGGGTAATTCCTACACCATTATTACCAGTGAATTGGGCCGAACTATTACTCTCTTGGTGACCCCTCATACCGACCCTGCCATCACTGATCCGGCAGAGGGTTTACCTGTAGCCTCTAACGCCTTGACGGTCGTTGCTGGCGGCACAGTCACAGGCATAACAGTAACCGGTGAAGTGGGTGGCTATCCACAAGTTGATACTGCTCTGACTGCGACAGCAACTTGTGCCGGTGGTGCATGTACCGGTGTGACCTATCAGTGGCAGATTGAGACTGGCGTCGGTACCAATACCTTCAGCGACATCAGTGGAGCAACTAGCAGTACTTATACTCCAGTACGGACAGACCAGAGATTGAGAGTTCAGGTAGTTGTTAGCAACTCACCCGCTCAGTAAGACAGAGCCAGCCCAGACACATGCTTGAGGCATCAAATGTGTCTGGGCCAATTAATTCAACAAATCAGTATGATGGATACGCTGGATGCTGCACTGTTACGGTAATTTTAATGGTTTTTCATTCATTATAATTCTGGTTCTGATTATCGTCATGAGCCATACAGTGCAGGCCGTCCAGCAATCCACAACACCCACTAACGGGCGAGCGCCGACGACGACTCTCTCGGTAAACAATACACAACCGCAGGTTGGTGATGTTATTACCGTGACCTCGGCTTTCAATGATGCCGATGGTGATGCCGAACACGGAACAACCTATCAATGGATGTTAGATGGTGCTGCGATTAGTGGTGCGACCAGCCCAAGTTACACCTTGAGTCTCAGCGATATTTTGACTGGCAGTGAACTGAATGTGGTCGTCACCCCGCAAACAGACCCCAATATCACTATTCCCAGTGAAGGATTACCGGTTCAGCTACCCACTGCGATTAATATCAGATGGCAACAGATGATTGCCAACCTCGAATGGATTGACTCGCCATTAGGCGTGGTTGCGGATGGACAGGCAGTGAATACCATCCGCGCGACCATTCAGTATCTGGATGGCTCACCTGCTGCGGGGGTTACCGTACTGTTTGATGCAGATAATATGGGCAAGGTCTCAGCGACTGCGCAAACTGGAGTTGATGGTGTGGCAAAGGCTTACGTGACGAACACTCTCGCGGGTATCACTCAGGTTACGGCCAGCATTGATAATGATACCCAATCGATAAGCACGTTGTTTGTTGCCGGCTCAGCAGATGCGGTATATGCGAAAGTGACTCAAAATAATGCATTGGCCAATGGCATTGACTATAACAAGGTGCTAGTCAAGGTCGAGGATAAGCATGGCAATTATGTTGTCGGTGAAACTGTTAATTTTACCGCAACAAACGGCGTAACGTTGCTCGCAGTCAGCGGCCAAACCGACAGCAATGGTGAAGTGGCAATCGCCCTGACAAGTGACTTGGCCGTCAGTAGTGAGGTGACGACCACTGCCAGCACCGGTGTCTCTGATACCGCTACCGTTGAATTTTTCGATGAAATCCATCTGACACACATCCTCGTCAACGGTGTCTCCTTCTCAGTGAGTGACGGATTCCCTGGAACCGGATTTGTCGGCGCAGAATTCCAGTTAGTGGTGGGCGAAAACCCAGTAGAGAATAGTGCTTATCACTGGCATGCTGATCAGAGTTGGGTTAGCGTTGATGGCAGTGGCAATGTCAGATTTAATCAGGAACCAACATCGGCCAATAACAGAGTCACCATCACAGCTGAACATCAGGACAATGGTTCATCATTGACTTACCAATTTGCCGTCAACCGCTGGTTTAGAAATAATAGCTCAGCGATTATGCCATACAGTGATTCTGCGGCGTGGTGCAGTTCCCAAGGTAATGGTTACACAATACCCGGTTATAGCCAGATGACTGACAGAACACCCACCCTCCAGACCGGAGCCAGTCGTTATGCCAATGGTCGACTGTGGAATGAATGGGGTGTTATGAGCCGCTATGCTAACGGTTGGTTCGCGGGTAACTACTGGGCAAGTGAACTTACCAGTGACGGTAATGCTCGACATTATGCTTATTTGGGGAATGGTAATCTATTCAGCTTCCCATTGGACGGTTCGACTTATGTCACGTGTTCGACAAATCTCTAAGCTCATCGATATTGATGCATTGTAATGTCCAGACTTTGAGTCAGTGATTGCTGTCCGGGTTCAATTAACAAGATACAACAACCAAGAACCGCCCCCAATATCTCCATTCTTGTTGACTCTCTGGTTGTATCGACTTAATGCGAGAGAGCCATATTAAATGTTAGTTTCTGTTTTAGAAAACGTCATTATCCAATGATGAATAATGTATTCATGAAAAACTCTTTTTGTTTGGGATATTTCCTACAAATAAATTAACTTATCCTATTTTAATTCTTAAATGGTTAATTTAATGTGCGTAAACATCATGGCTTATATGTGTAAATAAAGGTAACAAATACATTTATTATTTTCGGTTAGATTAATTAAATATGTTAATTTTAGGTTTGTTTTTATTGAAAGCTCATAACAAAACCATACCAAAATTAATTTTTCGATGGATATTATGAAGTTATTTTCTGCACATCCTATTTCACCAGTGAAGTTTCAATCAATAAATCATTAGGTCTTTTAGATATGAATAAAAATCCGAATCCCATTAATCGCTCTGTGGCTGTTGGCTGCGGAGCAACATTAATACGCCAGTATCCTCGTGGTAACCTGTCAGTTTTAGCTCTTCTTATTTTCGGTATATTAGGCAGTCCCTCCGCTTCAGCCGCCTTTACCCCCGAGGTTATTGGGGAAGAAGTGACAGGGGAAACTCTGGAGTCAGGAGATACTCAAAACATACGAGCAGGAGGGATAGCCAACAATACCACCATTAATCGCTGGGGGGAGCAGCATGTCCATGATGGAGGGATAGCCAACAATACCACCATTAATAGCTGGGGGGTGCAGCATGTCCAGGATGGGGGGAAAGCCAACAATACCACCCTTAAGGATAATGGGGAGCAGTATGTCCATGATGGGGGAATAGCCAACGATACCACTATTAATGACTATGGGTTGCAGTCTATCTTTAATGGCGGCATCGCCAATGACACCACGATTAACTATGGTTATCAGCATGTCCACAATGACGGCATCGCCAATGACACCACGATTAACGATCGTGGTGGCCAGAATGTCATTGGCGGCATCGCCAACGATACCACCCTGTATGACCGGGGGGCGCAATTTATTAGCAATGAAGGCATAGCCAACAATACCACCATGTATGGCAGTGGGTTGCAATTTATTGGCGATGAAGGCATAGCCAACGATACCACCATTTATGATGATGGGCGTCAGCAGGTCTACGAAGGTACAGCCCATAACACCACAATATACAACAATGGTAGTGTCGATGTGAATGCAGGGGGACGACTGACGGGCCTGACCACCGTCAACGACCGGGGAACCATGATTTCTTATGATGGCCCCGTACACAACGAAGGCGAGTTGATTTTCCAGCGTAGCGACGATTACACCCTGAATTTCGACCTCACCGGCACCGGCGGTCTGACACAAAATGGCCCGCACACCCTGACCCTTTCCACCGCCAGTTCCTATTCCGGTGCCACCACGGTCAATGGCGGTACACTCAAAGCCGGAGCAGACAATGTGTTCAGCGCCAGCTCTGATCATATCACCCAGGCCGGCGGCACGCTGGATTTGGACGGCTACCACCAGACACTTCAGTCCCTCAATAATGGCGGGGCTGTGAACTTTGGCGGACTCGGTGGCAACACCCTGACCATTACCGGCGATTATACCGGCAACAATGGCCTGCTCAATATGAATTCGGTGCTGGAAGATGACAGTTCTGTCACTGATAAACTGATTATCGCTGGCAATACCTCGGGTAACACCTATGTGCAGGTCAATAATCTGGGCGGCAGTGGCGCGCAGACCCTGAACGGCATTGAGCTAATCACGGTGGGCGGGGTGTCTGAGGGTGAGTTTACTCAGCAGGGACGTATCGCTGCCGGAGCCTATGACTACTATTTACAGCGCGGGGCGGGCAGTAATGCCGCCAACTGGTACCTGAGCAACGCTATCCCGACAGAGACCCCGGAAGTTCCGGGCGAGCCATCTCCCCCAATGGTTGAGCGGCCTGAAGCCAGCGGTTACAGCGCTAACCTCGCCGCGGCCAACAACCTGTTTGTCACCCGCCTGCATGACCGTATGGGGGAAACTCAATACATTGATGCGCTGACCGGCGAGCAGAAAGTTACCAGTTTGTGGCTGCGTAATGAAGGCGGGCACAACCGTTCGCGCGATTCTCAGGACCAACTACGCACCCAAAGTAACCGCTATGTGATGCAACTGGGCGGCGATATCGCCCAGTGGAGCAGCAGTGGACAGGACCGTTTCCATCTGGGGCTGATGGCCGGTTACGGTAACAGCAAAAGTACCAGCGAATCACGTTTATCCGGTTACAGTGCCCGTGCCTCGGTGGACGGCTATAGCACCGGCGTCTATGGCACCTGGTATGCCAATAGCGCCGATAAAACCGGCCTGTATGTCGATAGCTGGGCACAATACAGCTGGTTCAATAACACCGTTAATGGTCAGGGTTTGGCGGCTGAAGAGTATAAATCTAAGGGCGTAACGGCTTCTGTTGAAAGTGGCTATACCTTTAAAGTCGGTGAAAACACCGCGAAAAATGCCACGTATTTCATCCAGCCGAAAGCCCAGGTCATCTGGATGGGTGTCAAAGCCGACGAGCATAAAGAAGCTAATGGCACAAATATCTCCGGCGAAGGCAATGGCAATATCCAAACCCGTTTAGGGGTAAAAGCCTTTATGAACGGCTATGCCGAACAGGACAAAGGCAAAGACCGGGTATTCCAGCCGTTTGTGGAAGCCAACTGGATCCACAACACCAAAGACTTTGGTACTACCCTGGACGGCATCACCGTGAAGCAGGACGGTGCGGCGAATATCGCTGAGTTGAAACTGGGTGTGGAAGGTCAGTTAGGCAAGAAAGTCAATCTCTGGGGTGTTGTTGGCCAACAGGTCGGTAATAAAGGCTACAGTGATACCGCAGTGATGTTAGGGGTTAAATATAACTTCTGATTGACGCTGCACTGATGAATATAAAAGGCGCATACATCAGCTATGCGTCGTTTTATATCAGGGCTCCGTTTGGGAAACGGAAAATATTTAGCACTGTGCAATAGTGCTAAATTAAGACAGGGAGTTGCACATGCAAACAGCCAACGCACTGGTCTTTGACCGGCATCCTTTAATCAGAGATACCCTCAGGTACCTGCTTGAGGAGCGGTCTTTCACGGTTTACGAGACAGATTGTGAGCGTGAATTAATCCGCAGGGCCTCAGAAAAAAAGCCCACCATCATCACGGTTGATATCACCTCACCGGTCAGCGCGATAGAAATATTAATCAGTCAATTAAAAGCAGTCGCCCCTCAATCAAAAGTATTAGTGATAACGTCATTGCCCACCGAGCATTACTCGTCTTGTTGCATCAGGGCGGGTGCGTCAGGGCTGGTATCAAAAAAAGTCAAAATGGTGTGCCTCAATGCGGCGATTGATGCGGTTATCCATGACTATCTGTTTTTTCCGGTCAGGGATTTGCTGGTGATATCAGAGGGAGCCTGGTCATTTAACAGGGAAAAGCCCAATTCCCTTGATGGCTTAACGAAAAGAGAAAAATACGTGTTGTATAAAGTGTTACAAGGGAAATCGCTGACCCACATGGCTGAAGACCTGGGCGTGAGTGTCAAAACAGTCAGCACCTATAAAAGCCGAATATTGAAAAAATGGGGGTGACGAATGTGGTTGAACTCTCACAGCAATTAGACAAGATTTTACTTAAGAATAGCGACAGGCACAATTGCAAATAGGGCTACTGTTCACAACTATCGCGTTTGAAGAAATTTCCCACATAAAAAAAGTCATTTCTTATATAAGGGCAATCATAGCTAATTTATTCTTCAAATAAGTTAGCTGAGAAAATAGATTTAAATCCGTGCTTCCACTCCAATCAATAAGATTAGAGAGTATCTCCAGTAACTTATCTCAATTATCTTTCACCCGTAAATAGATAATCGAATAATCAACATTAAGAGTCTCCATTCATATGAATAAAAATCCGAATCCCATTAAGCGCCCTGCAATTGTTATTTGTAGGGCAGCATTAACTATTATTACTTGCGTGGCTTTGAGCCATACCCCTGCATTGGCGGCATATACTCCTGAAATTGTTGATGACATCGTCACTGGTGAGGTTCTTGATGCCGGTGATGTACAAAATATAGGATTGAACGGTGTTGCCAACGAGACCACCATTAACGGTGATAGGTATTCGCCTTCTGTTCAGTATGTCTACAGTGGCGGAATAGCCAACGATACCACCATTAATGATGGTGGGGAGCAGTCTGTCTACAGTGGTGGAATAGCCAACGATACCACCATTAATGATTATGGGCGGCAGGATATTTACAGTGATGGCATAGCCAACGATACCACCATTAATGATTATGGGTTTCAGTATGTCTACAGTGGCGGAATAGCCAACGATACCGCCATTAATGATGGTGGGTGGCAGGATATCGACGCGGGCGGCATAGCCAACAATACCACCATTCATAGTGATGGAACTCAGTTTGTCTACAATGGCGGCATCGCCAATGACACCACGATTAACAGTGGGACTCAGAGTGTCTGGAATAGCGGCATAGCCAACAGTACCACCATTCATAGTGATGGAACTCAGGATCTTAAAGGTATAGCCAACAATACCACTATTCATGGTGGTGGAGTTCAGAATGTCAAGGATGTCGGCATAGCCAACAATACCACCATTCATGATGGTGGGTCTCAGTATGTTTGGGATGTCGGCGGCATAGCCAACAATACCACTATTAATGATGGTGGGGATCAGTATGTCCACGATGGGGGAATAGCCAACAATACCAGCATTAATGATGGTGGGGAGCAGTCTGTCTACAGTGGTGGAATAGCCAACGATACCACCATGAATGGTGGATATCAGGGTATTGGCGGCATAGCGAACAATACCACCATTAATGACGATGGGCGGCAGGGTATCGACGGGGGTGGCATAGCGAACAATACCACCATTAATCACAACGGCCTCGTACAGGTAGGCTTCAGGGGAACCCTGACGGGCCAGACCACCGTCAACGACCGGGGAACCATGATTTCTTATGATGGTGTCATACACAATGAGGGAGAGGTGATTTTCCAGCGTAGCGACGATTACACCCTGAATTTCGACCTCACCGGCACCGGCGGCCTGACGCAAAATGGCCCGCACACCTTAACCCTTTCCACCGCCAGCTCCTATTCCGGCACTACCACGGTCAATGGCGGTACACTCAAAGCCGGAGCAGACAATGTGTTCAGCGCCAGCTCTGATTATATCACCCAGGCCGGCGGTGCGCTGGATTTGGACGGCTACCACCAGACATTTCAGTCCCTCAATAATGGTGGGGCTGTGAACTTTGGTGGGATTGGTGGCAACACCTTAACCATCACCGGCGATTATACCGGCAACAATGGCCTGCTGAATATGAATTCGGTACTGGAGGATGACGATTCCGTTACCGATAAACTGATTATCGCTGGCAATACCGCCGGTAACACCTATGTGCAGGTCAATAATCTGGGCGGCAGTGGCGCACAGACCCTGAACGGCATTGAGCTAATCACGGTGGGCGGGGTGTCGGAGGGTGAGTTTACTCAGCAGGGGCGTATCGCTGCCGGAGCCTATGATTACTATTTACAGCGCGGGGCGGGCAGCAATGCCGCCAACTGGTATCTGAGCAACGCGATCCCGACAGAGACCCCGGAAGTTCCGGGCGAGCCATCTCCCCCACTGGTTGAGCGGCCTGAAGCCAGCGGTTACAGCGCTAACCTCGCCGCGGCCAACAATCTGTTTGTCACCCGCCTGCATGATCGTCTGGGTGAAACTCACTACATTGATGCGCTGACCGGCGAGCAGAAAGTCACCAGTTTGTGGCTGCGCAATGAAGGCGGCCATAACCGTTCACGTGATAGTCAGGACCAACTGCGCACGCAAAGTAACCGCTATGTGATGCAACTGGGTGGCGATATTGCCCAGTGGAGCCATAATGGCACAGACCGTTTCCATCTGGGGCTGATGGCCGGTTACGGTAACAGCAAAAGTACTAGCGAATCGCGACTGTCTGGTTACAGCGCCCGTGCCTCGGTGAACGGCTATAGCACCGGCGTCTATGGCACCTGGTATGCCAATAGCGCCGATAAAACCGGCCTGTATGTCGATAGCTGGGCACAATACAGCTGGTTCAATAACACCGTTAATGGTCAGGGTTTGGCGGCTGAAGAGTATAAATCCAAGGGCGTCACGGCTTCTGTTGAAAGTGGCTATACCTTTAAAGTCGGTGAAAACACCGCGAAAAACGCCACGTATTTCATCCAGCCGAAAGCCCAGGTCACCTGGATGGGGGTCAAAGCCGACGACCATCAAGAAGCCAATGGCACAAATATCTCCGGCGAAGGCAATGGCAATATCCAGACGCGTCTGGGGGTAAAAGCCTTTATGAACGGCTATGCCGAACAGGATAAGGGCAAAGACCGGGTATTCCAGCCATTTGTCGAAGCCAACTGGGTTCACAACACCAAAGACTTTGGTACCACCCTGGATGGCATCACCGTGAAACAGGACGGTGCGGCGAATATTGCTGAATTGAAACTGGGTGTAGAAGGTCAGTTAAGCAAGAAAATCAATCTGTGGGGTAATGTCGGCCAGCAGGTGGGCAATAAAGGCTACAGTGATACGGCGGTGATGTTAGGGGTGAAATATAACTTCTGATTGACGCTGCACTGATGAATATAAAAGGCGCATACATCAGCTATGCGTCGTTTTATATAAGGGCTCCGTTTGGGAAATGGAAAATATTGGGTACGGTTGCAATAGTGCTAAATTAAAACAGGGAGTTGCACATGCCAATAGCCACCGCACTGCTCTTTGACCAACATCCCTTAATCAAAGACACTCTCAAGCATCTGCTTGAGGAACGGTCTTTTACGGTTTTCGAGACAGAATATGAGTGTCAAAATAGTCTGCACCTATAAAAGCCGGATATTTAAAAATAGGAGTGACGAATGTTGTTGAACTCTCACGGCAATTAGACGGAATTTTACTTAAGGGTAAAAATTGATCTGAGTCAGGTTTTTCGATATTAAGAACCGCGTAATGATATTACCGCCACATCGAATAACCTTTTTACTCAAATTTTTATCGATGCCCGCTAATGGAAGCATGACCTCATAAAAGTAGCTATTCTACCTTAATGAACTGTTTTAATATGTTATCTGACGATGTCTCTGACCCGAGAACTTCCTTAACTGGTTGAATCATCTCGTTGATATTATATCGTGCAGTGCTTACTACGGGTATATTTACAGTGAACTGATTCGATGATGTTGTGTTACTGCTATTTCCCGTCTTGTTCTGAACAGAAGTTTCCAACCAGGCTATTGATTTAATTAACCCTCTTTAATTTTGATAATAAGATGAACAATGAAGCAATAAAATGTAATGACAGAGAATCACAGATACTGGCCCAATTGCGAGAATTATGTTTAGCGCGTATGGGGCCGGGGGCTTTGCCGCATTTACCCCCGCCAGAACGATGGCCAAAAACCCGGGAAGTAGCAGACCAGAGCGATGAAGATATCTATGCAACTCGCACCTTGCTACTGGCGTTGGAGAAAAAAGGGAAGGTTCACTGCACACATCGCTCTATCAACAATTCTTTGCGTTGGTTTATCAATGTTGAAGACATGCTTTCAGATTTAAACGAACAGGCAGGTATTTAATGTGTTGTGCTGCAAGGACTATCTACTACAAAAGCGACATTGTGGTGTGTCAACGTTCACGCAGCGTTCGGCCAGCATCTCCTACAGTTCACGATAGCTAATACCGTATTTACAATACCAACTGATGGCCCACAGGATGATATCGCGAGTAAAGTATCGGCCTTTGAAAGGATTTATGGCAAGTCCCTCTGACGAAATCATCGCCAGACGGTATCAGCTACCGAAGTTTTGCAACAGTGCCTTATTTTCTGACTAAACAATTTTAAACCATTTTTAATCGTGCCATATTTTGTGCCTGCTGCTTATCTATTCAAACAATAGGGAATGAAAAATTCAATACTGGCCATAATAGGTGTTTTGAGATATTTCCTACACAGAAAAAGGAACATCCTATATCTAGCACACAGTGATTGGTTTACTGTTTGCTGCAATAATACAGCGTCATGTATCAGGCTTAATAATAGATATAAGGTTTTCTGGCAACGATATTAAGGAACCGTTAAATTAATGTTTAACTCCATGAGGTATTATCGTCGCTTAATTTTTCTGTAATGAATTTATTACCGAATATTATCAAGTTACCGCTTACTCATCTCATTATTTTCCCCTCATAACGTTTCAATCTAATCATCAATATTGAGAACCTTTTCAGCTATGCGTAAAAACTCCATCAACCGCTCTGCGGTTATTTTCCCCAGAGCAAAATTAAGATGTCAGTATTCACAGGTAAAGGTATCAGTATTAGCCACTCTTATTTGTGCGATTTTGGGTCATACCCCGGCATTGGCGGCGTTTACGCCTGACGTTGTTGATAAAGTAGTGACTGATGAAGTTCTTGATAACCGTAATATACAAACTATAGGGTCTCACGGCACGGCCAACAACAGCACCATCAATATGGGTGGGCTGCAGCATATAGTCAATGGCGGGACAGCCAACAATACCACCATTAATGGCATGCCCGGCAGTGGCATTAATGGTGGGATTCAGACGGTCATTGATGGTGGAATAACCCACAACACCACCATTAATGGCAAGAGTAGTCAGGTAGTCAATAATGGCGGGACAGCCAACAAGACCATCATTAATGAGGGACATCAGGAGGTCAATAATGGTGGGATAGCCAACGATACCACGGTTAAACAATTTGGGCTGCAGACTGTCGCCGGTGGTGGTATAGCCAACAATACCACCATTGAACACGGTGGGTATCAGTATATCTCGAATCGCGGCATAACCAACAACACCACGATAAATGCTAATGGCGCTATGTCTGTATATAACGGAGGCATAATTACCGGCAAGACAATAATCAATAGCCTGGGAGTCATCAAACTTGGAAGTGGATACAAGAATAACCTCGTGTACAACGAAGGCGAGTTGATTTTCCAGCGCAATGGCAGTTATATTTTGGACTTCAACCTCACCAGCACGGGTGGCCTAACACAGAATGGTCCGTATACTCTGACTCTTTCCACTGCCAGCTCCTATACTGGTACCACCACCGTTAATGGCGGTATTATCAAAGCCGGAGCAGACAATGTGTTCAGCGCCAGCTCTGATTATATGACCCAGGCCGCCGGCACGCTGGATTTGGATGGCTACAACCAGACACTTCAGTCTCTTAATAACAGCGGCACCGTGAATTTTGGCGGTATCGGCGGCAACACACTGACGGTCACCGGCGACTATATCGGCAGCAATGGCCTACTGAATATGAATTCGGTGCTGGAGGATGACGATTCCGTTACCGATAAACTGATTATCGCTGGCAATACTTCGGGTAACACCTATGTGCAGGTCAATAATCTGGGGGGCAGTGGCGCACAGACCCTCAATGGCATTGAACTGATTACCGTGGGCGGCGTGTCGAATGGTGAATTTACTCAGCAGGGCCGTATTGTCGCCGGGGCTTATGACTACTATTTACAGCGCGGGGCGGGCAGCAATGCCGCCAACTGGTATCTGAGCAATGCTATCCCGACAATGACTCCAACCCCCGGGGTTCCACCAATAGTCGAATCGCCCGAAACACCAGAAGCACTAGAAACACCCGAAACACCCGTGACACCAGAAACATCGTCACCGATGGTTGAGCGGCCTGAAGCCAGCGGTTACAGCGCTAACCTCGCCGCGGCCAACAACCTGTTTGTCACCCGCCTGCATGACCGTTTGGGCGAAACCCAGTACATTGATGCGCTGACCGGCGAGCAGAAAGTCACCAGTTTGTGGCTGCGCAATGAAGGTGGCCACAACCGTTCCCGCGATTCCCAAGACCAACTGCGCACGAAAAGTAACCGCTATGTGATGCAACTGGGCGGTGATATTGCTCAGTGGAGCCACCATGGTGCAGACCGTTTCCATCTGGGACTGATGGCCGGTTACGGCAACAGCAAAAGTACCAGTGAATCACGTTTATCCGGTTACAGCGCCCGCGCGTCGGTGGACGGTTACAGCACCGGCGTCTATGGCACCTGGTATGCCAACAGTGCCGATAAAACCGGCCTGTATGTCGATAGCTGGGCGCAATACAGCTGGTTCAATAACACCGTCAATGGTCAGGGTTTGGCGGCTGAAGAGTATAAATCTAAAGGGGGCACGGCTTCTGTTGAAAGTGGCTATACCTTTAAAGTGGGCGAAAATGCCGCGAAAAGTGCCACGTATTTTATCCAGCCGAAAGCCCAGGTCACCTGGATGGGGGTCAAAGCTGACGAGCATAAAGAAGCCAATGGCACAAATATCTCCGGCGAAGGCAATGGCAATATCCAAACCCGTTTAGGGGTAAAAGCCTTTATGAACGGCTATGCCGAACAGGATAAGGGCAAAGACCGGGTATTCCAGCCGTTTGTGGAAGCCAACTGGATCCACAACACCAAAGACTTCGGTACTACCATGGATGGTATTACGGTGAAACAGGACGGTGCGGCGAATATTGCTGAATTGAAACTGGGTGTGGAAGGTCAGTTAAGCAAGAAAGTTAATGTCTGGGGCAATGTGGGCCAGCAGGTCGGTAATAAGGGCTACAGTGATACGGCGGTGATGTTGGGTGTTAAGTACAACTTCTAATTGACGCTGTACTGATGAATATAAAAGGCGCATATATAAGCCATGCGTCGTTTAATTATAGGCTCTACCGTAATTCTTGTGCTCTTCTGGAGGCAAGTATTGTAGATAGCAGATTCAATTAACTCCCTGAATTGTCGTTCCATCAACCTAATATGATAATTCGACATATTCCTTAGTTTTTATTATGTTCTGTTGAGGTAGATTTCACTTACTACCTCAACAGGGTACATCACTACTACAAAATGATAATCAATTCGTACTCGCTACCATCGAGCGCCACTCGTAACCCATCTGGTTGATGAGATAGAAGTGAACCATTCAATGTCGCCGAAGTGATGCCCTGACAGCGCTGCTCTGGGTTTTCAACACGGATAACGTAGCGAGTATTTGCTAGGTTAATGGTCGCCTCAAACCCCTGCCAACGGGTAGGGATACAAGGGTTAATCACCAGTTCTTCTCCCTCACGCCGGATTCCAAGAATACCCTCAATACCCGCGCGATGCATCCAACCCGCAGAGCCGGTATACCACGTCCAGCCACCACGCCCGACATGGGGGGCAACAGAATAAACATCAGCAGCCACGACATAAGGTTCGACTTTGTAACGCGCAATGCCGTCCGGAGTGTTCCCATGATTGATCGGGTTAAGTAACGCGAACAAGTCACCGGCTTTATCTCCTTCTCCCAATTTGGCAAAGGCCAAAATCACCCACATGGCAGCATGGCTATATTGCCCACCATTCTCACGCAATCCTGGTGGATAGCCTTTGATATAGCCGGGATCATCGGGTGTGTTGTCAAACGGCGGTGTGAACAGTAGCGCCATCCCCTCATTGTGACGAATAAGGTGTTGTTCCAAAGAGGTCATCGCCTGTTCCGCCCGCTGTGGATCTGCTGCCCCCGAAAGCACCGCCCATGACTGTGCAATAGAATCGATGCGACACTCTTCGCACTCTTTGGAACCCAGCCAACTGCCGTTATCGAAAGTGGCACGCCGATACCAGTCACCGTCCCATGCTTCTCGCTCCAATGCAGCAATCAACCCAGTGAGATGATGCTGCCACTGGCTAGCACGATGCGGATCGCGCTGAGTGGCTAGCGGAATAAACATTTTCAGTGTTGCCGCCAGCAGCCAACCTAACCACACACTCTCTCCTTTGCCTTCTTCACCTACCCGATTCATACCATCGTTCCAGTCACCGGTCCCCATCAGTGGCAGGCCCAGTTCTCCAGTCAGTTCAATACATTGATCCAATCCTTTCGCGCAGTGTTCAAACAACGAGGCTGTTTCTTGTGCCTCTAGCGGCTGGAAGAAAGCATCGTGTTCACCCGGATGCAATACCGGTCCTTCAAGGAAGGGGACAGTTTCATCCAACACCCCGACATCGCCACTGGCGAGAATATAGGTGGCCGTAGCATAAGAGAGCCAAACTCGGTCATCAGAGATTCGGGTTCTAACCCCTTGGCCTGAATGAGGTAGCCACCAGTGTTGGACATCACCTTCAATAAATTGCCGCCCAGCAGCACGTAGCAAATGGTGGCGGGTGGTATCTGGCTGAGCAAAGGTCAGTGCCATACCATCCTGTAATTGGTCGCGGAAACCGTAGGCACCACTGGCCTGATAAAAAGCAGATCTTGCCCAAATTCGACACGCCAGTGTTTGATACAACAGCCAGCCGTTGAGCATGATATCCATATGCCGATCCGGGGTTTTGACCTGAACCGCTTCCAATAGACTGCGCCAGTAAGTGATAACTTCACTTAACACCGCATCCAGATTTGCTGCGCGGTAGCGCGTAATTAAAGTCTGTGCCGCACTGACCGAGTCACTCTGGCCGATAAACCAAACCACTTCAACCTGTTCACCCACCGCCAGTTCAATCGTCTGTTGTAATGCACTGCATGGGTCGAATCCAGCCCCGGTCGCACCCGATAGCGGCATTGTTGCCAATAAAGCCCGCGGCGCGGAATAATCCCCATAATGACCAAGGAATTCACTGCGGTCAGCTGTCCAGCTGTTTTGCTGCCCATTTAGGTCAGCAAAAGAAATTCTGCCGGGAAAGGCGGTACTCCACGGATTGCGCGCCAACATGGCCCCGGTTGTTTCATCCATCTCGCTGATAATAAATGGCCCGGTTGCCCCACGAGAGGTCGCCAGCACCCATTCGGCATAAGCGGTTACTGAGATACGCCGTGGTTTATCCGACATATTGTGCAGTGTTAGGCGAGATATCTTGATAGGGTCAGCCAGTGGAACATATTGCAGCAACGTCATGCCAATACCGTTAGCCTGATGCTCAAATCGGCTATAACCATGCCCATGGCGAGCAATATAGGTGCCGCTATCACGAATCGGCTGCGCTGTCGGGCTCCAGAGTTGGCCAGAGTCCTCATCTCGCAGATACAAGCATTCACCTGAAGGGTCGATAACTGGATCGTTCTGCCATGGCGTTAACTGGTTTTCCCGGCTATTTTCAGCCCAGGTATAGCCACTACCGGTCACGGACACCTGGAAGCCAAAGTTCTGATTAGCAATAACATTGATCCACGGCGCGGGGGTATTTTCTCCCTCATTCAGACAAGTGATATATTCCCGCCCCTCGAGACCAAAACCGCCAATACCATTGAAAAACTCGAGATTCTCGGGTTGCGGTAGCAGGGTTTTGGATAACGGTAACCCTGTTGTCGCCAGCGACAACGACTTTTCCGTTGGAAAATTAGCGGATTTAATCAGTGAAAAGCGCGTTTTCTTATCCGCAATAATTGTTTTATTCGCAACGAGTAGAGCCTTATTCGATGACCGATGCTTCTTATCTTGGGCGATTAACTGTTTATCAGACATGAATGATTTTTTGTCTGATGGAACCACTTTTTTGTCCAGAGTGAACAATAACTGGTTGAGTTGATTGCCTAATTTTCCATAGCGGGCTGAAAGTACCACCCGCGCTACTGAATGCAACAATGCACGTGTTTCTGCATTCATCAGATCGGCCCGCAAAGCATATGCCGAACCTTGCCGCAGTTCATCACCCAAGCGAGGCCGCGACTGGCTGCTGCGTACCGCAGTTTCAATGGCGATTTGTAAGTCTTGCACATAAGAAGACGCCCGCTCATTGATAATAACCAAATCAACGGCCAGACGTTTCATGCGCCAGTATTCATGCGCGCGCAATAATTGCCGCACTTGCTCAATGTCTTCGATATCTTCAATGCGCAGCAAGACTATCGGTAAATCGCCCGAGATTGATTGTGACCACAGTGCTGACTGTACCCCAGCACCCCGTATGATAGTGGCGGATGGCGAGCGGAAGCGGGCATCGGCATAGAGAATAGGGGCGGCCAGTTGCTGAAAATCAGCCGCTTCTTCCGCTTTAATTTCCAGATGACGTAACTGCACCTGCGCCTGAGTCCATGCCAGTGTTTTAGCCCGGTCATAAGCGCTACGATCGCGGTGTTTATCTATCATATCTAGCAAAGCTTGTTTTGAAGAAGCGATCAGCGTCCAGAAGGAAACTGTGACGGTTTTACCGCCTGGTACCAATAGACTTTGGCGTAATGAGAATATTGGGTCCAGCACCGTCCCGACAGTATTTGACAGCGCCACCCCTACTTGCATTGCTGCCGAAGTGGCAACCCGATTGCCACGACCAATAAATTTGGCGCGATCCGATTCATATTGCAGTTCAGTGGCTGGCAGGCCATCGGCTACCAAGAAATGTGCCGCCCAGATCTGAGGCTCTTGTGCCGTGCGGGGCCGACGCGTTGCAATTAATGCGCCTATTGCCGGTAGATACTCAGTAACCACAAACATTTTGGCGAATGCCGGGTGGGCATTGTCTGCCGACACGGCAGCGAGCACCACTTCAGCATACGATGTCAGTTCAATCTCCCGAGCTCGACGGCCGGTGTTAAGTAACGAAATCCGCCGAACTTCCCCATCATCTTCACTGGAAATCAGCACATTCATCGTGCTGGTCAACGTACCGTCGCGACAAATAAACTCAGCATGATCCTCACCAAAAATCACTTCGCGGTGTGCATTGTCGCTGGCGGCCAATTGCGCCCCAGCCGACCAACTACGCCCACTGCGTAAATCGCGCAAGAAAATAAATGAGCCGTAATCGTCGCAAGTGGCATCTTCCCGCCAGCGGGTGACGGCAACATCCAACCAGCGGCTGTAACCCGCACCAGCAGTTGTCAACATCACGGCATAGCGGCCATTGGATAACAGGTGGGTGATGGGGGCGCCAATAACAGGGGACGATAGGCGGCGCATGGTTGGCAATGCATTGTCTGCCACTGCGGAAAGCAACACTTCGTCGGTTCGTGGGTAGGATATCGCTACATTGCGCGGCATGCGTTCTTGTAGCAATAACTCGCAGGCCTGTATCATCGGCTCATGGTGGAAGCGGTTGCGCATTCGCCCTTGTTGCAAGGTATTAGCGATCGCCACAATGGTCATGCCCTGATGGTGCGCCATATAGTTACGTACAATGACTGCCTGCTGATTTTCTGGCAAACGGGAGCGAGTAAAGTCCAGTGCCTCATAAAAACCATAGCGCCCCAATGCGCCCATTTCGGCTAACCTTTCATAGTTTTTCAGGGCACCGTGCGGGTCAATCATCGTCGCCAAACCGGTGGCATAAGGGGCAATAACGGTGTTTTCTGATAGGCCGCGTTTTAATCCCAGGCCCGGCACACCAAAATTCGAGTATTGATAGGTGAATTCAATATCCCGCGCACTGTACGCCGACTCAGATATTCCCCACGGGATATCCAAGCTGTGCCCGTAAGCCTGTTGGCGTTCAACCACCAACTGATTAGTTTGTTCCAGCAAGCTGCCTGCGGGCGCACGCATCACCAGTGAAGGCATCAAGTACTCAAACATTGAACCAGACCATGAAATCAACGCCGCCCCTTTGCCGATAGGTGTGGCAGCCCGCCCTAAACGAAACCAATGACGGGTGGGTACATCCCCTTTGGCAATAGCAAACAAGCTGGCAAGTCTGGCCTCTGAGGCCAGTAGGTCGTAGCAACTCGGGTCAAGGCTGTTATCCACCAGAGAGTAACCGATGGACAACAATTTGCGTTCAGGATCAAGTAGAAAAGCAAAATCCATCGCCAGTGCCATGTGGCGAGCCTCTGCGGCTAATTTGAGCAGTCGATCAATGACTTGCTCTTGCATCTCTTGGGGTAACCGTTGGTCATATTCATGTTCTGCCGCTGCCAGAACCAGAGATTCAATCCAATAACTCATATCAATAAATGCATTATCATCGATTGGACGAGCGACGCCATGCACCATCGCGGAGGCTTTCGCAAAGAGTGTTTTCAACGCCAATGGCAGCATTTCAGCCTCACCGACGCCTTTTAAATCCAGGCGAATTTGTTCCAGAACAGCCCAAAGTTTGCGTTTAAAATCCGCATCTCCCGGAGGTAGCTGCCGGAATGAAGCCTCAGCCAGCAGCAGATTATCCATCAATCCTTTTGCACCATTCGCGGCCAACGGCTCTGCAGCCCACTCTTCACAGGTATTAGCCAGCACAATCAAATGCCCAGCCAAATTCCCACTGTCGACGGAAGAAACATAAGCGGGCTCTAATGTCCGCAGATCCTGCGTGCCATACCAGTTAAAGAAATGTCCTCTGAAACGTGCCAATTTATCTAAAGTCTCAAAAGTCGCTTCTAGCCGCAGTAATGTTCGATAGGTACCTGCCCAACCAAAATCACGAGCGACCACGGTCGAGAGCAAATACAGGCCCACATTGGTTGGCGAAGTTCGGTGTGCGACTACCGGTTTTGGGTCCTCCTGAAAATTATCCGGCGGCAGCATATTCTCATCCGCAGTGACAAAAGTTTCGAAGAAACGCCATGTGTGGCGAGCGGTCAGACGCAGCTCATGAATATCGTCTGTTGTCATGGGTTTATGCGCGATTACCTGATGGGCGCGACTGGCCCACAATGCAATGGCGGGCGCAAAAAACCAGAGCGCGGCAAAAGGTAAAATCAGTGGCCAGACTGCAGGAGAAACAATGAGTGCAATGGTCGCCATCAGCAAACCAAATAGCGTTCCTCCGGCCATATGGCGATAGAAACCGGATAATCCGGGGCGTGGCTTCCCGGCAGATTGAGCCGCTGTCGTCCACTCCAGTAAATTGCGCTGAGTCATAAACAGACGAATCAGTGTCCGTCCGATTGCATCAGCCATTTGCCAGGCGTGGTCGGCTAGAAAAATCAATGAAAGTAATGTCTGGCTGGCGGACCGTTTGGCGTCGTCTAATAAGGTGTGTAAATGGCTACTGAACCGAATATTTTGGGCGGGCCATAGTGAGAATAAAACCGGCAAGAAAGAGGGTAATGCCATCAGCAAGATGACCAGCAGCACCCCAGCCCATGCAGTTGGCACCGGTAGCATCCAACTACACCCAAGCAACAGCAACGCAAAAGGGGCAACCAATGAGCGCCGCAGATTATCTACCATTTTCCAACGCCCCAGCAGCGGCACACCGTGACTGTCTTTGCCATTTTTGACAATCCAGGGCAATAACTGCCAGTCACCTCGTGTCCAGCGATGCTGGCGCTTAGTTACCACGTCATAGCGGGCCGGTGACTCTTCGACCACTTCAATATCTGAGGCTAATCCAGCGCGGGCAAAAATTCCTTCAAACAGGTCATGGCTGAGTAGGGCGTTTTCCGGCACTCGGCCCGCCAGCGATGCTTCAAATGCATCAACATCATAAATACCTTTACCGGTATAAGAACCTTCGCCAAACATATCCTGATAAACATCTGAAACTGCTGCAGCGTAAGGGTCCATACCGCCGGGGCCGGAAAAGACCCATTGGTACAATGATCCGCCCTTACCCATTGGTAGTGCCAATGTCACTCGCGGCTGAAGAATACCGTAGCCATCAATGACCCGTTGCTGGTCAGTACTGAAGCGCGGCCGATTAAGGGGATGAGCCATTTTGCCAATCAGACGTAGGGCAGCATCCCGAGGCAGCCGGGTATCGGCATCGAGTGTAATGACATAGCGCACATCCGCAGGCACCCAAGGCTCACCGGCTGCGGTGGCAATAAATGAAGTATCTGTTGCTCCACGTAGCAGGCGGTTAAGTTCATGTAACTTACCTCGCTTGCGCTCCCAGCCCATCCAGCAATTCTCACTTTCATTAAATAGCCGTTGGCGGTATAGCAGCAGGAAGCGCGGGCCTGCCGGACCGGGGCCATATTGTTGATTAAGCCGCGCAATAGCTTCATCGGCTAATGCCAGGAGTGGGCCATCACTTGTGACCACTTGGGTGTCAGCATCAATGCCATCCAATAGCAGGGCGAAAGTGAGCGAGCTGGTGGAACCCGACAAATAGTGAACTTCTAACTGCTCGATTTGCTCCAGTAAATCCACTTTACTGGTCAATAATGTGGGCACCGCCACCAAGGTCCGTAGTTCGTCGGGCACGCCGTTGGTCAACTCCAACCCCGGTAAAATTGTGGCACCAAAGCTCCAGGTGATGGCTCTATTTACTAGTGCTGTAGCCACTTCAGTCACCGGTATAAATCCAATTGCAGCAAACAGCACCAACCAACCTGCCGCCAAGCCGGGGAAAGAGACCATCCACAAGGCCAATGCCAATAACCCGACAGTAACCAGTAAAATAGCCCCTATGTAACCCCCGACTCCCAGACTGACACTCAAACGGCTCAACCATAAACGTATTGAGGGGCTGAATCTGATCTGGTTTTCTAAATCATGCCGTCCGGCACCAATCAGATGATAGCCTGGATCACGGCAGCGTTCGGCCTGGTCGGGTTCTGCGCTGGCTGCGGCATTCTGGGCTGCTTGCAAGGCTAGACCGGCAATTTCCAACTCGGTGAAGGTCGAACCACGGCATAATTGCTCAATGGCGCTGCGGTACAGATTGCGAGTTTGAAAATCCATGCTGCCAAAGGCACTTCCTTGGCGTAAGCATTCATCCACCAAACTGATACTCTCAAATAAATCAGCCCAATCAATATCTGAAATCAACCTCATGCTGGTAATAACATTTCGTACCGAAACGTTAGATGCTCCCTGCCGCAACTGGGCATGCTGTACCACTTCACTGACCGATAGTCCCTGTAATTTCAGTCGGTCTTCCAACCAACCCAGTGCAGGTGTGGTACGCGGATCCTGATCCCGCAACCGTTTTGCCAACTGAGATGCAAATTGCTCTGATAGGGGTTCAGTAGAGCGCACTGCAATATCGGACTCCAGAACTAACCGGCTATCCGCTGCTTTCAATAAGCGATTCGCTAATGCTTCAGCATCGGCACGCGCTTTGCGCCCTTGCGATATTTGATCCGCCAGACGACGCAAATTCTCTATCAGCACGATACGCAGAGTGATCGCAACCGCCCAAAGTTCGCCGATGGTCAACGGCTGAACACGTTGATACGCCATGATAAAACGGCACAAGACATCGGGGTCCAAGTGGCTGTCGGTATGAGCCACAAATGCCCAGGCAATCCCAAACACGCGTGGATAACCTGCAAAGGGCCCATCAGCGAGTTTGGGTAACTGCCGGTAGTAGCCCGGAGGTAAATCATCGCGGATCTCTCGGATTTGTTCTTCAACCAGATGGTAATTATCCAGCAACCACTCAGCCGCAGGTACCACAGGGCGGCCATTTTCCAACTCTGCGGCACTAGCCCGGTATGCAGCCAACAAGGTATTAGCGTTATCATTCAGACGAGCATGGAGAGTCGAAACCCGTGGAGGATGGCGAGTGATCGACTGTGCTTTAGCAAGGCTTTCAGCATGTTGCTCCAATCGCTCCACGCTAAACAATTCCTCCCTAACTGGTGCAAGATCATGCCAGGGGGTGACTGTCTTTCGTGATCCAAGAATTGTCTTTAGAAATAAGTTCATAGATACCTTTCTGGTCAGGTGCTAATACAGTCTGGTGGTAATCTGCATAACAAAAAGTCGACAAAACGCCTAAAAAAGCGCATCTAAACGCGTTACTCAGATGATTTTCCTGAGTTATGTGAGCTGTGTGATATTGAGCAGTCAACGCCATTATCGGCAAAATGCTGTCAAAAAATGTTAAATGAAGGTGGAAAGCAAAAGACTGTCACTAAGGCATACAGTCATAAAAAGAGGCGAGTATAAAAGCTGCCGATACGCAATAAACGTACTACAGCAAAAAAACTGAATAGTGCTAACTATAGTCCAAAGAGGAGATTACGGATCATCAGTTGATATAAGATAAATAAATCAATATCTTAGAGGGGGTGTATTGTCTCTGTCGCATTAACGGAAAGAAGAGGAAGAATGGGGTTACCTATTTTTTAGGTGGCCAACAGATAAAATGGTTCAGCCGGTGACAACGCGGTGCCAGCAGGATGATGAAGTTGTCCTTTGCGTATCATGTGCACTAACTCAATACCGGCCAATATCGTTTGTTCGCCGAAATGAGCTGAATCCCAGCATCGGCCTTATTCGTCGTTTGATATTGCGGCGACGATTGAAGCGCCGTTATCAGACGAAGGCGTAATACAGCAGAACCACAGCTAGCTTTTATTGTCGGGTAAAAAACCGTTTTTTTGCCAGAAATCCAGATGCAGCAGTAACTGATTCTTATCCATTGGTGTGAATTTTAGTTGGCTATTAGCTGCAGCCAGAGCCGCTTGTGTATTGCTGGCGTCATATGCGGGCATGTTTTCATATACTTCCCAACGAGTCTGTTTTTGATAAACCGTTTCGGACAGCATCGGCAGTAACGGCATTAGCGGGTTATCAAAAAGCTTGGGGTCAGCATCCAGTCTGGTGATCCACTCGGAGTATGGCAGCCTTTGCAGTGGATACCCGCTTTGGCATATCAATTCGAAAAATTGATCCAGATCGATGGATTGAGCATAGTCTGGCGGAACCAGATGATAAGCCTGTCCAAGATTATTGTTGTCCTTTGCGATGGTTAATAATGCCGTGCTGACGTAATCAACCGGAATAAACTCTTTGCGCTGGCGAGGAAGGATAGGGTAAGCACCGATCGCAATGCATCCTCTGATCAATCGAGAGACAAAATCTTTCGGGTTTCCCATGCCGTTTATGCTGTCCCCCATAATAAATCCGGGTCGATATACCGATAACGGGATCCCTCGTTTTTTAGCTTCCCAGATAAACTGCTCGACAACCCATTTACTTTGTGAATAACCGGAGTCATATTTCATGCCTTCAAGATATGGTTTTAAATCGTCATTTTCATAAATTCTGTCGACTTTATTCAATAGTCCGGCAGGGCCATAAACAGCAATAGTTGACATATAGTGCAGTGACTTAGGTTTACTTTGTGTCGCCAGACGTAAAATATTCAGCGTCCCTTCAATATTACCTGCACGATGAGCCTGATAAGGTTGGATGTAATTAACATGCGCACCCAAATGAAAAATCACATCACTCTCTGTTGCCAACTGATAATATAGTTCGTCACTTAACCCTAATTTTGGTAGAGACAAATCGCCAGTAATGATGGTAATACGCGGGTTAAAAATCAGGTCACACAAACCATATTGCGAGAGGTTCTGTTCAATACGTTGACGAGCAGCCACCTCATCGGTTGCACGAATAAGGCAAATAACCTGCTTAATATTCGACATCGCCAATAGGTCACACAACAAAAATGCAGCAAGGAAACCAGTAGAACCGGTCAACAGCACTGTTGCATCGTTTAAAGTGCTCCAATTTTGAAGGTCTCCTGATAATGGCTGAATGTCATCTGGCAACTGAGCATCCTGCAGCCACTGTGCAACATCATTGTGTATACGAGCTACGTTTTCTTGTGAAATTATGTCAGCAAGTTCTCGCAACGTAGGGGCATCATAGAGTGTTTGTACTGAAAAATGCCGGATGAATTGCCGCCCTAATTCAATAATCAAGCTTGCTGCCTGTAATGAACTGCCACCCAGTTGGAAAAAGTTATCATCCAAATTAATATCTGTCTTATTCAGGATTTTCCGCCAGAGAAGTAACAGTGAATATTCCGTATCATTGAACACTTCAGGTCTTTCGACTCTCACGGTGTTTTCTTCCATATTTATTAGTAATTGTTGTTTATCAGTTTTCCCGGTTGATGTTAGAGGAATAGTGTTGACGACAAACAAGCGTGGCAGCATATATTCTGGTAAATATTGGTGAAGTTTTTTATCCAGCGCTTTTATCTTAAAATTGTCTGGTTTGTGGGGAACGATAAATGCTGCCAAGAAGGGATCAGTATTCTCGTTTTTGACCAAAATAACCGTTGCTGCTTTCACCAGTTCACTGTTTAAAAGTTGGAATTCAATTTCTTCTAATTCAATGCGATGTCCGCGAAGTTTGACTTGGTTATCCATACGCCCATGATACATAAATACCCCATCGGGACGTTGACAACTTAAATCACCAGTTTTGTAGAGTCTCAGCGGTTTTGAATCGCCAGGCAAAGTGACATTTACGAATTTTTCTTTGTTCAGTTCATCACGGTTCCAATAACCACGAGCTAGCCCTTCACCGCCGATGTACAAATGGCCAATTACCCCTTGAGCAACAGGTAACAAGCGATCATCGAGGATGAAAGCGAGAGTACGATCAATAGGTTGGCCAATGGGAATACTTCCGCTTGTTAAATCATCAGCTTGAATATTATACGCTATGGAAAATGTAGTGCTTTCTGTAGGACCGTAGACGTTAAAAAGACGTTTTGGCGGGGCTGCATCCAGAATAAGCTTCAGAGTGTGTGGGTTCACTGTTTCGCCACCTACCAATAAATTACGTAAAAACCGAAATGCTCGAGGTGATGTTGTAGCGATCAGATTAAACAAGGCTGTGGTGATAAACATAATGGTTATCTGCTGCCGAATTATCTCCTTCTCAAAATCCTGGATATTCAGAACGTCTTTTTTTGGGATAATGACCGTGGTGGCTCCATTAAGTAATGCCCCCCAAATTTCAAACAGTGATGCATCAAAAGTCGGATTGGCAATACAAGCAATGCGATCATCGGCAGTTAAATCTACATAGTGGGTATTCACAACTAAACGTAAAATACCTTTTGCTTCAATTTCAACGGCCTTTGGTTTTCCCGTTGTTCCTGATGTAAATAAAATATGGGTCCGATGTTTCAGTGAAATATCTTCATAAGTATTTTCGATATGCTGTTGGTTTATTAGTAAACTATGAAAATCAAGCAGTGTAGTATGCAGATTTCTATGTTCTTCCCGTGAAATTGCGATTGTCCACTGAACATGTAAATCGTCCAACATACTGTTAAGACGCTCTTCAGGTATATTGGGGTCCAAAGGAACACAACTTCCATTAGCTATCAGGATACCTGTTTGGCTGATGATTTGTTCAATACCGGGTGGTAAAAGAATGGCAACAGGTGTCTCCCGAGTAACCCCTTTGTTCTGTAAGGCTCGTGCAATAATTGCCGCTTGTTTAGCCAGGGTATGATAAGTCAGCGTCTTTTCAGGTGTAATAATGGCTATTTTATCTGGTAGGTTATGAACTTGCGTAAAAAAATGCTGGAGGAAACCGGTAGGTTGATGGGATGACAATTCAGGGAGTTGATTGAATTTGGTATCCACGATACTTATCTCCAAAAGAGCACTGGAATATTACAGTCTCAATTGAGTGTAGAACGTTATAATTAAATTATTTCTCTGATTAAAATTCAATTAGTTATAATTAGCGACTAAATAGTTATATGGCCCAAGATGGCCTAGTTACCTTAAGGTGCTGTTGTATTACACACTGTTTTTAATGGTGTTTCTGTTAATTCCGCTGTTCGGAAACGCTTTCAGTCGCCTGCATTATCCCGTCGATGTTATCGCCCAACGTGTTCGCCGTTGGGTTATTCGTCAGGTGCCTGTTTTTGGATAAGGTTTTTCGCCAATACAAGCGCACAGTAGATCGGCGGTGGTGAATAGAAGGGACCTACATCAAAATCAAAAGCCAGTGGAAATATCTATACCGGGCACTTGGCTACAATGGCCAAACCATCGATTTCGGCTGACTGCTAAACGTGATTGCGCAGCTGCACTGTGTTTCTTTCGCAAAGCCATTCGACACTATGATGAGCCAGAGATTGTTACTATCGATAATAGTGGCACCAATACTGCGGCTTTGGCCTCGTTCAACGCGGTAAATTTGGATGAGGAAACTATTATTGTTAGGCAAAGTAACTACCTGAATAACCTGATTGAGCATGAAACGCAAAGGGCAACTTCATTATCCCGCTGGAGACGGATGGTCACCCGCGGAATAATTTTATCTGTTGACCGTCTAAAAAACGGCAGCGCAATTGTTGCTGACTTGCTCACATTATGCGCCGCTGCTGAGTGGAGCGGGTCTAGCACCTGCGATAGCTCATATCGCTATCCATCGTTAATAGGTAATCGACCGGTTGGCTACATTGCAATACCTTAAGCACATTGGGGCCGTCGGTCGCGAGGTAAAACTCCTCGGCCTGCTGTGGTGATAAACCACCGCGGATCTTGCGTTCAATAAGGCGGTCCCGTAATAATTCCGGTGCTGCATTAATAAAAATAGTGTAATCAGCCAGTGCTTTCAACTGCTGCCAACCGGGTTGTTGGAGTAATAACCAATTGCCTTCCAGCACGATAATCGGTGCTTCGACAATAATGGCATCTTCAACAGGGTCGTGTAACTGGCGATCATAGGTAGGCCAAGTGGCACCTGTTTGCTGCAAACGCTGGATTGCCTGATGCAGCTTAGGTAAATCAAAAGTTTCAGGTGCCCCCTTTTTACTGCGCAATTGGTGGGCATCAAGATAGTGATTGTAGTGGTGGAAACCATCCATCGGCAGGCATTGTACCGGCGTTAGTGTGGTGTCCTGTTGGGAAATCCATTGCCAGAAAGTCGCGAGGGTTGATTTACCGGTACCGGGTGGCGCACATAAAAAGACGACCATACGGCGCTGAAGTTGTTGCTGCTGCTGAGACAGTGAGGCTAATAGTGGCAGGTGCAGATGAGTAATATCTCGGTCGGGAAAATGCGCGCTGTTCTGTAGCCCATTAATGTTAAGTTCCACTCTCATAAGTCAATTCCTGTAATAATGACGTCACTGCCAACGTCAGCCCGGTTTTCACCATATTTCCGTAGCGTGTCTGATTAAAGATAGTGAAGTCAGAAAACTTCATTTTTTCAATCAGTTGAAATAAGGTTTTATTCTGGGTTACGGCATTGAGATTACCCATAAATTCATAAACGATGTCGTCATGAAATTCGGCGATCTCACCTGTTTCCTGCAAATGCTCACTGAGCTGAGAAAATAACAAAATATCGGCATACACTGCTTTTGTTATTTGTCCCAATGCATAAATTAAGCGCAAAGAAACATCCAGACTATCCAGCGGACCTGATTTGGCTAATAAAGGTTTGACGGCGTATTCCTGAATATCTTCATCATTATTGATAAATAAATAGGGTAGGAGGCTTTTAATACCCTGAAATAAGATCTCATTAGCATTCAGCAGAAAATCATTGAGATTTTCAGGGCTGGCAAGCCTCTCGAGTACGTCATCTTCAGTTAATGCAGTCATCCTACCCTTAACACCATTATCGATAGTGGAGGGAGTTGATGATATTACAGGTGTTATCCAGTCCGTTAATCAAAAGTGTTTGGGTTTGAAGTTGGCCCCCATTTTTTTCCTTAATACCTGTAACGATATCGCCCTGAGTTATCCCGGTTGCGGAAAAAATAATCTGTTCAGAACGCACCAATTCTGTCAGAGAGTAGACCTGATTAATGTTAACCCCCATTTGCTGGCAGCGTTGATGCTCCATGATAGCAATCTCCCGATTTGCCACGCTTTCGCCTTTGGCCTGACAAAAGTCAATTAATTCAGCTTGCATATCGCCCCCCAGAGCACGAATGGCACAGGCAGAAATTACCCCTTCCGGTGCGCCACCAATGCAATACATCACATCGACTTGGCTGTTGGATAAGCAGGTCATCAGGCTGGCGGCCACATCACCATCTGCAATGGCATAAACCTTGACCCCTAATGCATTGGCTTGTTCAATGGCTTGCTGATGGCGCGGTTTGTCGAGGGTAATCATACGTAGTTCATTCAATGACTTGCCTAGTTTGGCGGCGACACAACGCAGGTTATCTGCGAGTGACTGGCGCAAGTCAATTGACCCTTTTGCTTGCGCCCCCACCACTAATTTACGCATATACATATCAGGGGCATGTAGCAACATACCTCGCGGGGCAAAGGCAATCACGGCCAATGCATTGGCTTGCCCCATCGCGACCATGCGGGTACCTTCGATAGGATCAACGGCAATATCAACAGGAGGGCCACCAGCACCGAGTTGCTCGCCAATATAAAGCATTGGCGCATGGTCAATTTCACCCTCTCCAATAACAATGCTTCCTTGCATTATCATCTGATTTAAGGCCTCGCGCATGGCGCTGACAGCAACGCCATCAATCAGATTTTTATTGCCGCACCCAAGCAATGGCCATGCTGCCATTGCGGCTTGTTCAGTGGTGCGAAAAATATCATATGCCAGTGTTTTCACTATCCACTCCGGTATCCACGTTAAAGTGCGCTAATAGGTAGCGTTCCGCCCTTTCATTCCAGACTCCATGGGTTTCGGTAACAAGTTCCGCCAATGCTGCAAATAGTGGATCTGTTTTACCTCGCTCGGCAAAATCATCAATGGCGGTCAGAGGCATGGTAATACCGTTATAAATCAATTTTTTCCCACCGGGAATGTGGGGCAGATTGAGCACGGTTTCAGGTACGGCGTCCAGACCACCAATATGCGTAATCATAAAAGAGGGCTGTATGCGCAGCTGGGCTGACAGCGAGAGGGCTTCTTCCATATCACCGGTAGATCCGCCGGAAGTACCAACAATATGTGTGCTGGAATAATGGACGTGATAGAAGTTAAACGGCACTTTAAAGTGCTTATCCGTCGGGCCCGCGAAGAAGTTCAGACACCCATCTTCCGCGAGCAAGTCATCACCTAACTCAATCACTGATGGCACTGCGGCGTAGACAAACACATCATCAAAGCCATGGTCATCTGTTAACTGACGTAAAAAGCTGCTTGGGTTATCAAGCTTGCTGCTATTGATATAAATCAGTTCAATACCTTGATCTGCCGCCTGTTTTACGGGCAGGAGTTGCTCCGCACGAGCCAGGCGAGTTTCATCTATGTCCACCACAACTACACGGGAGGGTTTGATATCTCCGTTAATAGCATAATCGATAGCCCCCATTCCCATTGGTCCAGCACAAGCTAAAAGGGCCAAGTTACCGCCGGGTTTAATTCCCATGCGATGTTCATAAACATATTGTGTGGTGTGATAACTGGCATGATAGGCCCCGATAATGCAACACATGGGTTCAGCCAGAGATGCTGCCGCAAAATAGCTGCCGTGATAAGGCAGCACGCAACCAAGCTCAATAGCCAGTTTGGGAATAATCATGTAGGTGGCATTACCACCAAAATATTCGTAGCTGTAACCAGCTGAATAGCCACTCGGCAACCCCATGGCTGGTTGCAAGACAAAGCGCTCACCGGCACGATAGCGGGCAGCCAGATTCTTACCGACTTCAACAATTACCCCTGCACATTCATGACCGGTAATCGCTGGGTGTTGTTCCACATCTTCTGGCACACGTTTATGCTCGCTACCCAACAGAGCAGCCTTGTAGGTTGATAGACAGACACTGTCAGAAATTACGCTAACCAGCAGTTCATCGTCACTGATAGGGGGTAATTCAAACTCACGCAGACGAACATCTTGCTTCCCGTATATTGCTGCCACTTTTGTTTTCATACTGATTCCTCTAGCCTGTCACTGGTGGTCAATTGTTCGAACAATACATCCAGAGTCTGGTCGCCAAGATAATTTTTAATCAGTATCAATGGCTTGTCGGTAACACCTCTAGCCCGATCCTCAAGGCTGGCATGAGTAACAATGATGTCGGCATCGGCCGGAATGTTTTCAATGGCGTAATGTTTCACTGCAATCGGGTAACCGGCTTTCTCCAGTTTTTTTCTAAACGTTGTTGCTCCCATGGCACTGGATCCCATTCCGGCATCACAGACAAAGGCAATCAATCGAACCGGGCGGTCACTCTTAAGATTATTGGCCAGCACACCCACACCTTCGGCTTTTAAATTCTTCATCGTCGTTTGTGATTCTTCAAAGTTTTCTTCGCTGACAGTTTTTTCCATTTTGAGGATGACCGAGCCGACCAAGAACGACACCGCCGTGCCCGCAAAGACACCTGCGATAGTTGCCAGGAAGCCACCACGAGGTGTTAATGCCAGATAAGCGAAGATAGATCCCGGACTCGGGCCTGCAACTAAGCCAGCACCTAATAATTCAAAAACATATATGCCACTCATAGCTCCGGCGATCATGGCAATGATCATCAGTGGTTTCATTAATACATAAGGGAAATAAAGCTCGTGAATACCACCGAGGAAATGAATAATCATCGCACCAGGCGCTGACTTCTTACTCATGCCTTTGCCAAATAAGGCGAAGGCCAACAAAATACCTAGCCCTGGTCCTGGGTTTGAGGCGACCATAAAGTAAATTGATTTACCGTGGATGGCCGTTTCCTGCATTCCCAGTGGGTAATAGATACCTTGGTCGATAGCATTATTGAGGAATAACACCTTGGCTGGTTCATTAATGACTGCCAGCAGAGGTAAGAAACCGGTGGAAACCAGCGCTTCGATACCTCGTTTGACTATATTATTGGCTTCCATAACCGCCGGGCCAATGACTTCATATGCCAGTAGGCACAACAACATGCCGCTGATACCGAGTGAGAAGTTATTAATTACCATCTCGAAACCGGCCGGAATATGTTTATCCAGTCGTCTATCGATCTGCTTAATTAAATATCCTCCCAATGGCCCCATGACCATTGCGCCGATGAACATCGGAATATCAGCACCCACAATGACGCCCATTGTGCCGATACCCCCCATTACAGCACCGCGTTTACCACCAATCAGGTGCCCGCCAGTAGAACCAATCATCAATGGCAGTAGGTAGGTAATCATCGGGCCGACTAACTTGCCGAAATGCTCGTTCGGTGTCCATCCGGTCGGAATAAATAATGCCGTGATAAAACCCCAGGCAATAAAAGCGCCTATATTAGGTATTACCATTGCGGTTAGAAAGCCGCCAAAGGATTGCACCCTGGCGCGTATTGATTTATTAGCCATATTAATTCCTTGTTATTCTATTATTGGAATAAGTTAATAGTGCTTAAGAATTTCTTTTATATTCTCAGTGTTGGTTGCGTTCAGTAATGAGGTAATCGAATCATCATCACAAAACATTTCACTTAATGCCTGAATAGCATAAATATGGGAGTCAGCATCTTTCGCAGCCAATCCAATCAGTAATTTTACCGGCTCACAGTCAGCATCGAAAATCACACCTTCACGTAACAATGTCAGGCTGAGTGCCGTATGGTTCACGCCGTTTTCTGGGCGAGCATGTGGCATGGCTATTTCTGGGGCCAAGATATAATAAGGTCCTATTTCACGAGTAGCATCTTTGATCGCCTGACTATATTCGGGTTTAACAGCATGGCTCTCTATCAGGCTTGCCATTGATAGATCGATAGCCTGTTCCCAGTGTTCAGCAGAGGGATATATCGCAATACTATTTTCAGGAAAAAAATCGATGAGCGTTTGCATCGGGGATCCTTATATTATTTTATCTTGGTGTCCCATTAATTCATTTTTTGGGAATTAACTGAAATGGAGCTTATTCTTGAGAGCGCGCTTAATCAAACCGATGGAAAAATGTGATCTGTGAGATCAAAAAGACGCAAAAGACAAAAAACAAAAAAAAAAAAAAAAAAAAAAAAAAAAAAAAAAAAAAAAAAGTATTGCATGCATTTGTATTCGTATTTTATTGCAGAATAAAAGCTACCGAGTAGGACCAGACAAAAGAACGTATATGTTTCTGATCGGAAACGCTTTCAGTCGCCTGCATTATCCCGTCGATGTGATCGCCCAACGTGTTCGCTGGTATCTGGTTTACTCAATGAGTTTGCACAACTTAGAAGAGAGGATGGCAGAGTGCGGTATTAAGGAAGAGACCTACATCAAAATCAAAAGCCAGTGGAAATATCTATACCGGGCACTTGAGAGCAACGGTCAAACCATCGATTTTATGAGGCCAAAACGTGTCAACGATACCTAGGTCTATTCAGTGCCGATTATGACGCCCATAAGGGACTGTCTTTTATGTATCCCATTATTCATAAATTAGTCTAATTATTAACCATAATTGTCGAAATGCTCACATTGTTCTACAGTCAAAAGGAGCTAATGTTTTCAAAGGAAAATGGGATAGGCCGATAAATAAATGCTCCCCTTTTATTGACAGCTAATTTTAGCGGGTGATTGGATGATTCGTGCATTTTCTGTAATTGAAGATAAATGTAGGACAATATCTACATGGGTAAAATCATTTTGCTATATATCATCAGGTAAGTGTGATTTAAGGATTGATCTGCTGCGAGGTACTGCTCTGGTGATGATGATAGTCGCCCACATTGAAGTGATGTTGGTCTTGAATATCTTTACCTGGGAGCATTTTGGCCTGACAACTGGCGCTGAAGGATTCGTTATTCTCTTGGGATTTATGTTGGGTGTAATCAATCGTCAACGTTTAAAAAAAGAAGTTCTGCTAACTGTAAGCTACTAACAATATGTTATCTGGTATTGAGTTACCTTTGGAAACCAATAAACAAGGTATACGGTTGGTTCTTAATAACACTAGGCCAATATTCTTTGTCTGTGGTTTTATTGGTTAGTCAGGTAGTAGACTTTGACTTATGGCATCGGGCATGGTTGCTAAATACACTGGTCCATCTCTGTGCCTTAATGATGCTGTGGCTATTTGCAAAATATGATGTCGGTAGGAGATTCATTCCTAACTGATTTGTATTTTTTCGACTCAATCTTATAAAGAGGTCAGAAGTGAAAAATACTCCATCGACTCCAGATAATAATCAGATTAGCGAACTACGTAATAACATACTTTATGAGCTGAAATATTCTCTTGGGGCGAGACTGTCAACAGCGTCATCCAGTGATATTTTTAGTGCATTAGCACTAGTTGTGCGACGTAACCAAACTGATGATTATTTTAACACTCGAGAACGACATCATCAGGCAAGAAAAAAACGTATTTATTATATTTCTATGGAGTTTTTGATTGGTCAATCTCTGAGGAATAACTTAATAAATCAGGGGATGATGGAGATAGCTAAAGCTGCATTAGAGTCTCTTGGAGTAGATTTTGAAGTTATTGTTAAAAGTGAAGAAGATGCAGCATTAGGTAATGGGGGATTAGGGCGTCTTGCTGCATGTTTCATTGATTCACTGGCAACCTTAGATATTGCTGGTTCTGGTCACGGTATCAAATATGAATATGGCCTGTTTCACCAACAAATTCATGATGGACAACAAGTAGAAAAGCCAGATGATTGGCATTCCGCGCACTCACCTTGGCTGATAGAACATCAAAGTCAGGCAATGATAATTCCGCTGTATGGCCGCATAGTTGAAGTAGAAGATCAGCAAGGAAATTACAATCCAATGTGGATGGATTGGAAAATAATTATTGGTGTGCCCCACGACTATCTGGTCTCTGGTTACATGAATCACACCGTAAACTCGTTGCGTTTATATAGTGCTTGCGCTTCAGATTCATTTGATATTCATATCTTTAATCATGGTGATTATCTGAATGCTGTTAATCAAAAAATAGCATCGGAAAATATCTCTAAAGTGCTTTATCCTTCCGACGAAGTGCTGGCAGGGAAAGAATTACGCTTAACACAAGAGTATTTTCTGGTGGCTTGTACACTACGCGATGTTATGCGTGATTTCTTCTTACTTTCCTGTGATATTAATCAGTTACCTGAGTTTGTAGCTATTCAACTAAACGATACCCATCCAGCGTTGGCGATTGTTGAGCTAATGAGAATATTGGTAGATGAACATAATGTTGATTGGGATACCGCCTGGGATTTGACACAACGGGTTTGCTCCTACACCAATCATACTTTAATGCCAGAAGCGTTAGAGAAGTGGTCAGTCAATTTATTCGAGCTGTTGCTGCCTCGGCATCTACAAATCATCTATGAAATTAATCGCCGTTTCTTACTGGAAATATATAGATGGCGTCCTGAACGTGCGGATTTATTAGCATCAATGTCTTTGATTGAAGAGACGCCTGAAAAGAAAGTGCGAATGGCCTATCTTGCTATTATTGGTAGCCACAAAGTGAATGGGGTGGCTAAACTTCATTCAGAATTAATTAAATCTAATCTTGTACCCGATTTTTATCATTTAACGCCTGAGAAGTTCACTAATCAAACGAACGGTGTGACTCCTCGTCGCTGGATTCAGCAGGCTAATCCTCGTCTATCAGCATTTCTGGATTGTCACTTAGGCCATGAATGGATTACCGACCTAACTCTTCTGACCAGACTTAAATTGTTAGCTCACGATCGTGACATTATTGCCGAACTGGCAGAAATCAAAAAATTTAATAAACTAAAATTAAGTCAAATAATTACGCATCAGCAAGGAATAATTATTAACCCAGAAGCTATGTTTGACTGTCAGATTAAACGAATTCATGAATATAAACGGCAATTACTCAACATCCTCTATGTGATAAATCTTTACCAGAAAATGATGAATGGAGGGAAGGTTATTTCACCGAAAGTCCATATTTTCTCGGGAAAAGCCGCACCAGGTTATGCAATGGCCAAATTGATTATCCAGTTGATTAATCAAGTTGCTCTTAAAGTGAACAATGATCCTAGAGTCAATGAACAACTAAAAGTGGTTTTTTTAGAAGACTATAAAGTATCACTAGCTGAAAGTATTATTCCAGCCGCTGACTTATCAGAGCAGATATCTACTGCGGGTACTGAAGCCTCGGGTACCAGTAATATGAAACTGGCTATGAATGGTGCTTTAACTATCGGAACGTTAGATGGTGCTAATATTGAGATCAGAGATGCTGTGGGTCATGAGAATTTCTATGTTTTTGGCTTGTCCGCGGAGGAAATTGCTGAGCAAAGAGCTAACGGACGGTCATCGTATGACAAGTATTTATCCCACCCAGAAATTAAAGAAACTGTTGATTTACTGATTTCCGGTACTTTTCATCCCAATAAAAACCTATTTTTACCAATATTCCATATGTTGGTAAATCACGGTGACCACTATTTTCATTTGGATGATTTTGATAGTTATTGTCATGCACAGTATCAAGCATTGACCGATTATAGTGATACTTACAGTTGGCATAAACGAGTATTAAATACAATAAGTGGTATGGGGGAGTTTTCCAGTGACAGGACTATTCGTGGGTACAGCAAGGATATATGGGGGGAGGGTAACTTTAAGTGATATATTACAATCCACTAATATTATTACTCGGTGGGCTACTTTTCAGCCCACTAGTGACTGCGAGTAAAACGACTAATACACACGCTGTTAAATTATTTACCAGACCCTTGGTCTCGTCTTTCTTCTGGTATTGATAATACATTTTCGACGGTACTGACCTATAGCTCACCACTTTAAAAAGGAGATTCATGTCCCTACTGGGAAAAGCACGTCGATGCCTCATCAACTATCAAAGAAAAGATATCAAAGAAAATAGTTTGCTAGGTCGTTGTGATTATACCTTTCAACAACACTATTTTTGCGCTTGTCCGCATTTAACTATCCTGATCAGAATCAGCAGCAACCTTGGAATTATGATTACACCTCTTATTTTGACTATACATCTGGCTACCTTCAGGGCTTGGACGCTTTTTTATGGCAATTATATTGGAGTCGCTACCCGTGGCGGCAGAATGTAAATGCTAACTTTCTTAGTGGAAAATTAAATCTCAGTTGGACATTACCTTGTAAATTGAAGGTGTAAGAATTTGTGCTACGCTTAATTACGTTATTAATAGTTAAGAATATGTAATGCTTTTGGTGAGTATGAAAAGTTCATGGATTTTGGGTATCTTCTATTGAAGATGATGTTTGATAAATTATGTTCATATGAAGTTCATGGGTAACTTATGCATCCACATCCTTCTGCTACAGGTGTGACATCTATTCTTGTTGTTGATGATTCAGCAAGTTATCGTTTTTTACTGGTTAACCTACTAAAAAATTGGCAATTTACTGTTTTTGAAGCAGAAAATGGTCAAGATGCTCTGGTTATCCTTGATAATAATGCCATTAATATGGTGATCAGTGACTGGGAAATGCCAGTTATGGATGGGTTGAAACTCTGTACCACTATCCGTAAACATTATTCCGATCGCTATATTTATCTAGTATTGATAACAGTGCGGCAATCCGTCGAGGATTTGATCACGGGATTAGATGCCGGAGCCGATGACTTTCTATCAAAACCGATAAATCAAAGCGAGCTACGTGCACGTTTACATGCGGGTGAAAGGATATTAATGCTAGAGGCAACCCTTGATGCTCGTAATCAGAAATTGTCCCAAGCCTATCAACAAATTGAAGATGACTTGCAGGCCGCGGCAAAATTGCAACGTAGCGTTTTACCTGCAGAAAAGTTAATGGTGAGTGATTTTCAAGCTGAATGGATGTTTATACCATCCGCTTATGTTTCGGGTGACTTGTTAAGTTTTTTTCAACTGGGCAATCAACACATTGGTTTTTATAGTATTGATGTTGCAGGACATGGTGTGGCCGCAGCGATGCTCTCACTGTCAGTTGCACGCCAATTTCTTAATGGACGCACAGTAGATAGCTTACTTATTTCACTTACAGATACTCCCTCAGGTTATCTGATTACCCCGCCACATAAAGTTGTGAGCGAACTTAATCGTCGTTTTTGTGTAGAGAATGATGATATAGCCAGTTATTTCACGCTTATTTATGGCGTTATTGATGTTCAAACTGCAGCCGGAGTGCTTTGTCAAGCTGGGCATCCTACCCCATTTATTGTCAGTAGCTCAGGTGAGACCACCCCTATTGGTGGGGGGGGGGCACCAGTTGGACTTATTGATTCGATGGACTATGAGGACACTGCGTTTACTCTTGCTTTGGGTGATCGGCTCTATTTATTCACCGATGGCATTGTTGAGTGTGAAAACGCTGAGCAAGAGCTATTTGGTGAACGGCGATTACAAGATTTACTGGCAGAGAGTCAGAGCGACAGTGTGCAAACTGTTTTTCGGCGAGTACGGCAGGCGTTGAAATGCTGGCATCCGGTAGAAAAAGATGAGCATCAAAGTGATATTCAAAATGGACGTTCTGTATTTAGTGATGATATTTCGTTACTGGTGATTGAACGCAATAACAATCCCCCTCTCCTAACAGCATTGTAAGGAAGAAATAATGAACTTTGAAACTCAGACAATTGATAATGTATTGGTGATAACTCCTTTGATCAGGCGACTCGATGCATCTGTTTCCGTGAAATTTAAGGAAGATATACAAGCAATGATTGCTCAGGGAACCAATAATATTTTATTGGATTTTAGTCGGGTAGATTTCATCGACAGTAGTTGTTTAGGTGCTCTGGTTTCATTGTTGAAAACCTTAAATGGGAAAGGTGAGCTAGCTATTTGCTCACTGAATAACAATATCCACGGAATGTTCAAGTTAACCCGGATGGATAGGATATTTACTATTGGAGCGAATCAACCCGATACATTACAGCAGATGCATTCCGTAGCACCTTAATTTTTTAAGGAATACCTATTTATGAAAGCCATGATTCTTGCTGCCGGGAAAGGAACCAGAGCCAGACCACTGACCACCATCCTGCCAAAACCAATGATCCCATTGATTCGAAAACCTATTATGGAATCGATTATTGAGCATTTAAGAAAATATGGTTTTAATCAATTAATGGTGAATACCAGCTATCTGTCTGCGGACATCGAGAATTATTTCCGTGATGGTCATGCTTGGGGAGTGGAAATAGGTTACTCCTACGAAGGAGTTATGGAGGGTAATACTTTTGTTGATAATGTCCTGGGGTCTGCCGGTGGCATGAAACACATCCAAAACTTCTCAGGTTTTTTTGATGAAACTTTTGTGGTTGTATGTGGTGATGCATTAATTGATGTGGATTTCGATGAGGTGTTGGCTTTCCATCGAGCCAGAAAAAGTGTGGCAACTTTGGTTATACGCCCAGTCTCAGCAGACCAGGTAAACAAATACGGTATTGTTGTTACTGATGAGCAGGGGAGAGTTAGCCAGTTTCAGGAAAAACCTAAAACTGAAGATGCATTATCAAATAATGCCAATACTGGGATCTATGTTTTTGAGCCAGAGATATTCGATTATATTCCTGATGGTGTTGAATACGACATTGGTAGTCAGTTGTTCCCTAAACTTGCTGAACTAGGTATTCCTTTCTACGGTATTGCCTCGCCATTCCAATGGGTAGATATTGGATCGCTACAGGATTTTTGGCATGTGAATCGCATGATCCTTAATCAGGATTTACCGGATTATCCCATGCCGGGAATTAAGATTGCACCTCAAATTTGGTGTGGGCTTAATGTTAAAGCCGACTTTTCGACTTTAGATATTGAAGGGCCCGTCTATATTGGTAGTAGTACAGAAATACAGTCTGGCGTGACGATTAAAGGACCTACGATTATTGGCGCAGGATGTTTATTAGAGCAGGGAGCTATTATCGATCAAAGCTTTATTGCTGATTATACTCGGGTTGGCGGTATTGCGCATTTGTACCAACAGATGATTTTTGCTGGGAAAGTTATCTCACCAGATGGTACGGCAATTGATTTATCTGAGGCGGGTTTAAACTGGCTTATTGATGATAAACGGCGTAAAGATATTATTATGGCAGAGAAATCGTTGTTCGATGAGTTCCTACATAAAGATACGTTGATATGAGTTATCACCAGTGTGACTCACAGGGTTGGTTAATGAGAATATGTTTGCCTGCATCATTGTCCAGCCTGCATGTTTTACATGAAAAGTTACTACAATTTATTCAACCTTTACAAATTGATTCATCCTGCAGTTATGCTATGGAACTTGCATTGAATGAAGCATTTATCAATATTGTAAAGCATGGTGTTAATTATGATGCCACTCAAAATGTTATTATCGTGATGCATTATGGCAATAATCAATTAGCCGTGACCTTACAAGATAAAGGGAAGTCTATACCCGCGGAATTTTTGCAAAATAAAAGTGGGTTATCTCATATGCCTGAGTTGTCAGCGCCGGATTCTTGGCCAGAAAATGGAATGGGATTAATGATGATGTTTAATGCTGTTGATGACGTCAGTTATAAAGTAAAAGAGGGTGTCAATTATCTATCGTTGATCAAGAAAGTAGAAGAGAAGACATGAACATTATGTTTATTCATAGCATGATGCTCTTTGGACTCTCCTTAACATGGGCTGATGTATCTCGCTTATCTTCATGGATTGACTGAGGTTGTGATAATGGCTTTTTATTTTCTTCGTTTGAAAACAGGAAACCACCATTACCACTGAAAACTCATTGGGCTTTTGAGTTTTTATGGCAAAGTCTGGCTATTGCTGCGCTTATCTTAGGGGCAAACTTGTTTATTGTTAGCAGAGAATACTTAAGTTAGATTTGATTGTGGCCAATACTATCTTAAGTTACAGAGTGATCCTATGCTTTAGCCAATAGTGATTATAAGGGTATAGATATTATATGACTCCTTCTCCATTCAATGCCCAAAAACAGCAATCGTCCTCATCTTGGCTTTCATTTAAGTTACAACAAAATATTTTGCTGCCACTGGTTATTTTCATTATTGGGCTGGTTATTTCAGGTATAGGAGCTGGGTGGCTCTATAACGAAATTGAAACCGATGCAAAAACAGATTTTCAACGTAATGTTGATCGGGTTTCTGGAGAGGTTGCGCTGCGTTTCTCTCAGCCAATATATGGATTGAATGGGTTAAGAGGTGCTTATGCTACCAACAGTCATTTAAACCGTGAGCAATTTAATGCTTATGTCGCCTCGCGTAATTTGCCAGTGGAGTTCCCTGGTGTCCGGGGATTTGGTTTTATTCAACGGGTGCAACGCAGCCAGTTAAATGAGTTTATTGCTGATACCCGAGCTGACGGAGCTCCTACATTTGCTCTTCATCAGCTTCAGGATAAACAGCATAATGACTTGTATATTATTAAATACGTTGCTCCAGCGGAAAAAAACCAAGGCGTAGAGGGGCTTGATATTGGCTCAGAGTCAGTCAGACGAGAGGCCGCTTTGTTAGCAATAAACAGCGGGAAACCCACTCTTTCTGGCACTATTCATCTAGTTCAGTCTAATGTTAAAACTCCCGGCGCATTACTTTTCGTCCCGGTTTATAAGTCGGGTTCCAACCCTACAACAATTGCTGAACGGCAGGCATCGTTGCTAGGTCTACTCTATTCGCCCATTGTTATTGCTGACCTATTACGTGACATTCCCGAATTTATGAATGGGCGAGTGGATGTTGAGTTGTTTGATAGCCTCAATGATTTATCTAATAAAACGATGGTCTTCGATGCTGATGGCAGCAAATACGACAATTTAATACCAGATGAAGAGCTTCATGATGAAGCAATAGCCGCCAGAATATTTCACAATACCAGCGTATTACCACTACCTGGTCGAGAAATGACACTGCGAGTCAGTAGTACACCCGTCTTTGAAGCGCTGACTGAACGTTATGTCCCTTGGTTGGTGTTTGCTTTTGGTCTTTTGCTAAGTTCGGCATTGGCTTTACTTATTCGCCAGCAAGTCAGTGGGCGTAATAGGGCTGAGATGCTGGCGCGGAATATGACCGCCGATCTTGAACGTCTGGCTTTAGTTGCCAAGAATACCTCTAATGCCGTCGTTATTACCGATGTAAAACGTAATATTGTCTGGGTTAATGATGGTTTTGAACGCATTACCGGATACAGCCAAGACGAAGTAATAGGCAAGTCCCCAGGGAAATTACTGCAGTGTAGTAATACAGACCAAAGCGTAGCAACTGAAATGAAAACTGCTCTAGATGCCGGAGAGTCATTTAAGGGGGAAATAGTCAATCGCACTAAATCGGGTCAAGAATATTGGATTGAGTTGGAGATTCAACCGCGTTATAACGATAAAAATGAACTCATCGGCTTTATGGCTATTGAATCTGATATCAGTGAACGTAAAGCGACTTATCAACGACTTGAAGCAGCCTTACGTGAAAATAATGCCTTACTTAGCACCCTTAATTTACACGGCATTATTTCTACCGCAGACCGAGATGGAATAATCACGGATGTTAATGATGCATTTTGTACTATCAGTGGCTACAGTCGCGAAGAACTGATAGGGCAAACTTACCGCTTAGTTGATTCTCATACACATTCGACTGATTTTTGGCAATCAATGTGGAATAACATTGCTAATGGGATCTCGTGGCGTGGGGAGATTTGTAATAAAGCTAAAGATGGTTCTTTATATTGGGTCGATACCACGATTGCTCCGTTTAATAATAGTGATGGCCAGATTGAGCGATATATCTCTATTCAAGTTGATATTACCGCCAATAAAAATCAACAAGCCAATCTAATTATCGCCCGAAATCAATTAGTCAGAGCGGCGGATGTTGCTGAATTAGGTATTTGGACCTGGAATATTACAGAAAACACATTTTCTTTCGATGACCGGATGAATGATATCTATGGGGTCCCTGAGGAATTACACAATGCTCCTATCCCGTTATCATATTGGTATAGCTGTTTGCATCCAGAGGATATTCCCGATGTTAAAAGTGCGATAAAAACGGCGTTAGAAAATGAAAGTGTTTATCGTCAGATTTTCCGTATTGTGGTAAGAGATCAAATCCACTTTATTCAATCAACAGGAACGGTTGAACGGGATGAAAGTGGAAAAGCCATGTTGATGATGGGGATTAATCGGGATATTACTCAACAACGTGAGGCTGAGGATATTCTCAAAACAGCAAGAGAAGCTGCTGAAGAAGCCAATAAGGCCAAATCGGCATTTTTGGCCAATATGAGTCATGAGTTACGGACCCCGATGAATGCCATCCTTGGCATGCTGACATTGCTGCGTAGAACAGGCCTTGATAGAAAACAAGCTGATTATGCTGTTAAAAGTGAAGCCGCCACGCGCACTTTGCTGCGCTTGCTGAACGATATTCTGGACTTCTCCAAAATCGAATCCGGTAAAATGGAACTGGAATGCATTCCTTTTGATATTCATGTGATGCTGCGTGATTTGGCCGTTATCTTATCGAGCAATCTGAAGGTTAAAAAGGTCGAAGTCTTATTTGATATTGACCCCTCACTTCCCCAATTTGTTGAGGGAGATAGCATGCGGCTTCAACAGATATTAACCAATCTTGGGGGCAATGCGCTGAAGTTCACTGAACTTGGAGAGGTGGTGCTTTTCATCAAGGTTATCACGCAGGATAGCCATCACGTGACGTTACATTTTGGGGTGCGCGATACCGGAATTGGCATTGCACCAGAGAATCAAGAAAGTATTTTTAGTGGTTTTACACAAGCCGAAGCCTCGACAACGCGCCGGTTTGGTGGCACGGGCTTGGGGTTGGTGATAAGTCAGCGTTTTGTTGCACTTATGGGGGGGACGCTCACCTTAGAAAGTCAACCAGGTCAGGGGAGTCTATTTCATTTCACCCTAACGCTGTCGCTGCCTTCTTATACCAATCTGGTTATTAATAATGAAACACCAGACACGTTGGTAAGCAGAGCACAGGCATTAAATAATTTACGGGTCTTGGTTGTTGATGATAATCCGACGGCCTGTGACCTAATTCAACGGATGGGGGAATCGCTAAAATGGGTCGTTGATGTCGCAACCAGTGGTAATGATGCATTACAACTGATGAGACAGCAGCATGAGAGTGGTATTACCTATGGGGCGCTCTTTATTGACTGGCAAATGCCGGGCTTAGATGGCTGGCAGACCAGCAAATGTGTGCGTGAACTGATGCCCGTAGATAACGGCCCTATGATTGTCATGATAACTGCCCATGATCGCGAAATGTTATTACAGCGTAGTGAAGAAGATCAGGCATTGCTGGATGGTTATTTGGTTAAGCCGATCACGGCCTCTATGTTGTTGGATTCAGTGATCGATGCATTAAGTGAACGCAAACAACCTGATGTCGCGAAACCGGTAATAGCCGAATCTTTACACCGACTGTCTGGTATAAGACTGTTAATTGTTGAAGATAACTTGAATAACCAGCAAATAGCCCGCGAGTTACTTGAGGATGAGGGGGCAGAGGTCAGTATTGCCAATCATGGCAAAGAGGCGATTGAGATATTAGAACATCATCCGTCTTCATTTGATCTGGTTTTGATGGATTTACAAATGCCGATCATGGATGGCTACAATGCGACGAAATATATTCGAAAAAGTCTTGGATTAAAAAACTTACCGATTATAGCCATGACAGCCAATGCGATGAGCTCTGATCGTGATGCCTGTCTTGCAGCTGGAATGAATGACCATATTGGTAAACCCTTTGACTTGAATAATCTAATACACATCATACGAAAATACAGTGGGCAAACTGATGTTGCCGATACGGTTAGCTCTATAACCCCTGTCTTGTTATCTGCTGAATTGAAAAATGTTGCGACAACAGCGGGAATTGACGTTGATGCTGCTGTTAATAGATTAGGGGGCGACCTTACGCTGTATCAAAAAATGTTATCGCTGCTCAATGAGGATTTAACTAATTTCCCTACCCAGTTGGAGACATTGCTGGCTGAAGGCGACAATCTGTCGGCATCTCGCCTGCTACACACCATTAAAGGACTAGCCGCACAACTAGGGGCGACTGAACTCTCTTTGAGTGCGGGGCAGGGAGAGAAGTTATTTAGCCAGGGTATCACTCCTACGCCAGACACGATAAATCAATTACTGAGCGAGATGCGAAATAAAGTATCCGTTATACAAGCTGGGATAATGACATTAATCCAAATGCTATCGCAGGGTCACGAAAATAAGGTCGAGGTAGACGCAGTTGATATACAACCAATTGAGTTGGAACTGGATCGTTTGATGTTGTTATTAAAAAATTCTGATATGGCTGCGTTAGAGGTGATGAATAAATTAATAATGACTTCTTCCGAGCAACTTAATGAACAATTATCTACCCTTAATGATGCAATAAATCAATTAGACTTTACCAAAGCTATCCAGCTATGCCAAACCCTAATAGCGAATCTCCCTACTCGGCGAAATGAGAATATATGACTAAAATCCATTCTTTTTCTCAAGATTTGGCCTTGAAATTACCCAGTATGGGGAACTCCAAGATCCTTATTGTTGATGATCATCCGATAAACATTCAGATGCTCTATCAAGTATTTTCTTCTGATTATCATGTGTGCATGGCAACCAGTGGTAAACAGGCACTCGACGTTTGTGTCAGCCAACATCCAGACTTGATTCTGCTGGATATTGAAATGCCTGAAATGAATGGTTTTGAGGTTTGTACCAGACTCAAGGCATTACCAGAAACTCAGGATATTCCGGTTATCTTTGTCACTGCGCATATTGATGAAGAGACCGAAACCCGCTGCTTTAGCGAAGGGGCGGTAGATTTTATTAGTAAACCGATTAACAGGAATACTGTTCGGGCCCGAGTGAAAACACACTTATTGCTTAAAGCTCAATCCGACTTATTGCGCCAATTAGTTTATTTAGATGGCTTAACCGAAGTACATAACCGACGCTATTTTGATAAACAGTTAGAACGGGAGTGGAAACTCTCAAATCGCAACCAGACGCCACTTAGCATGATTATGATTGATGTTGATTTTTTCAAAAAATATAATGACTTATATGGACATCAGAAAGGGGATGATTGTTTACGGAATATTGCAAAAGTTATCCGAGATACACTCAAACGTCCTGCGGATTTGGTTGCGCGCTATGGCGGCGAAGAATTTGTCTGTTTGCTCCCCGACACCGGGCTTGCCGGAGCAATGGATATTGCAGAAACTATCAGGCTGCAAATTCTTGAACAAAAAATTCCACATTCAGGTTCCTTGGTTTACCCCTTTGTCAGCATTAGCCTTGGGGTTTGCTGCAAAGAAAATCAAAGCGACGACATGCCAACAACACTTCTGCGTCAAGCTGACCTACAATTGTATCAGGCAAAAGAATATGGTCGGAATCAAACCATTGGTGTGCCCTATCAACTGAGTGACGCTTAAAATCCAGTCATAGGCACCGTATCATTTATGCCATTGAAGGACCTGATTGAATCCTTCAAATTTTTGTTTGTACCTCTTTGTCCCAGGTTTCTGGTGTATGGCTGTCTGCTCACACTTTCAGCTAGTAAATCCCGTCATGATTGTCAGTGGGATTCAGCCTGCTTTTCACGCAATAAACGCAAAGCATCTCGAAGCACTTCACTTTGAGTTCTATAATCACCAGAACTCACCTGCGAGTCTACGAAGTCGCGAAGTCCCTCACCAATATCTACTGTCATTGTTCTAGCCTTAGCTCTAGGTAACAAGCTCGGTAATAAGCGATGATTATTTTCACCCAGCTCAGTAGTCTAGTCACTATCTACCTATAAAGAGGTATGCAATTGATTTAATGTAATATTTGATCGATGAGGTGAGATTTTTTGAACTGCTTCATAAAAGTGAATACCCACACAAAAATTGTTTGATCTAAAACAAGCATTCTTACTACAACAAACCTTTTATACCCAATTATCCATACTATCTGCCTAATCCCGCAGGGTGATCTCTGTTATTGGTCTCTCTTGGCTGAATGCTTTTTGTGGGATTTAAAATAAAAAAAATGGCTATCTGGTGCGGGCACTGGCTACGTCCGGTATGGAAAAACACACTGGAGTATATATTGTGAGCAAATTTATAAGGCGGTTGTCGGTAGGGATAGTGGCTTTTTTGGCAATAGGTGGGATATTTTCTCTGTCGGCTGCACCTACGCCGCCGATTGAAGCCCGCAATGATAAATTCGCAGAGCAGCATGCTGATCAATTCACCTCTTGGTTGAAAACCAAAGAGAGTGGACCACGAGAAGATGCTCTGGCGGAAGATCCAAACCTAGTCATTTTGTGGGCAGGTTACCCCTTTGCGAAAGATTATAATAAACCTCGTGGACATGCTTATGCCGTAACTGACGTGCGGGAAACATTGCGTACTGGCGCACCGAAAACCGCAGAAGACGGCCCATTGCCGATGGCCTGCTGGAGCTGTAAAAGCCCGGATGTCGCCCGCATGATTAATGAACAGGGTGAAGAAGGGTACTTCAAAGGGACCTGGGCCAGGGGCGGCCCGGAAGTTGTCAACCAGCTAGGATGTGCCGATTGCCATGATACTGCCACGGCTGATTTTGCCGCTGGAAAGCCCGCACTGGTGATCTCTCGTCCTTATACTGAGCGCGCACTACAATCTATCAATAAACCTTTCGAGCATGCCAGCCGCTTGGATCAACAATCCATGGTGTGCAGCCAATGCCATGTTGAATATCACTTTGCCGGTAAAGATAAAGCAGTGAAATTCCCATGGGATAAAGGTACCGATGTGGGGTCCATGGAGGAATATTACGATGAAATCGCTTTCTCTGATTGGGTCCATCCCCTTTCCAAAACCCCGATGCTAAAAGCCCAACACCCAGAGTACGAAACCTGGCGGGCAGGCATTCACGGTAAAAATAATGTCAGTTGCATCGATTGCCATATGCCGAAAATCCAAAATGCGGACGGCAAAGTGTATACCGATCACCAGATCCGCAATCCATTCGATAGCTTCGAAACTACGTGTGTTAATTGCCATACCCAAGACAAGAAAACCTTGCAAGACATTGTGGCTGAACGCAAAGCCAGTATTCAGGAACTGAAACAGAATGTTGAGAAACAACTGGTTCATGCGCATTACGAGGCGAAAGCGGCCTGGGATGCCGGCGCGACTGAGCTGGAAATGAAGCCTATTTTGCAAGATATCCGCCATGCCCAGTGGCGTTGGGATTATGCCATCGCGTCCCACGGTATTCATATGCATGCACCTGATGTGGGTCTGAGTGTACTCGGCGGCGCGTTGAATAGAGCCGCTGATGCTCGAACCAAACTGGCGCGCTTGCTGGCCACCAAAGGGATTAGCCACGAAATTCCACTGCCGGACATTTCAACCAAACTCAAGGCGCAACAAGCTCTGGGGATGGATATGGATAAGTTGAACAGTGAGAAGCAGGAGTTCCTGCAACAAGTGGTGCCCGCCTGGGATGAACAAGCCAGAAAAGCGGGCCGTTTGAGCCAGTAAGAAGCGTTCCGGTGCGGAGATAAAGCCTTCCGGAGCTATTCCAGGGATAAACTGGCCCCTGATTGGGGCCATAGCAAAGGTGGAATAACTATGCGCGTTTTACGTTCATTCTGTCACGCGGTGTTGCTGGCAGTATTGACCCTGTGCACGCTGCCTACATTCGCCACAACACAGGCCGCTGCATCGAAAATAACGGTGCCAAAAACAGTAGATGCACGTCATGTGGTTGAACCGCAGCGTAATCCAGATGCGGCCTGTGTCCAATGTCATAAAGAGCAAAAAGATGAGTTGCACGGCAAGCATGCTGGCGCAGTAAATCCCAATACACAATTAGCGGTCACCTGCACCAATTGCCACGGTAAGGCCTCGGTATTACACCGCAATGGCGTCAAAGATGTGATGCGTTTTAATAGCGATATGTTGAATACCGATAAGGCAATGTTCAGCGTGTCCCAACAAAACAGTGTCTGCATGAGTTGCCATCAGCCAGAAAAATTACGTGAAGCATTCTGGCCACATGATGTGCATATGTTGAAACTTTCCTGCGTCAATTGCCATCAGTTGCACCCTAAAACAGATCCGATGCACGGTCTTGATGACAAGGGGCGGGTCAAAATCTGTGTGGATTGTCATCGCCGCCAGCAGGAGCTGATACCGAAGGACGCGCCATGAATACCAATCGTCGTCACTTTATCGTCAGTATGGGGGCACTGATTTTCATGACCGGTTCAACCGGGCGTTCACTGGCACTTAGCGGCACTGTCGATGGCGTTCGTTACGGCATGTTGCATGATGAAACCCGCTGTATTGGGTGTACCGCCTGTATGGACGCCTGTCGAGAAGTCAATCATGTGCCCGAGGGTGTCTCGCGGTTAAATATTATCCGGAGTCAGCCAATTGGCGAGTTTCCATCGGTGAAATATCAGTTTTACCGTCATTCTTGCCAGCACTGTGATAAGGCCCCTTGTGTGGATGTCTGCCCAACGGGTGCCTCTTATCGAGATAAAAAAACCGGGATTGTTGATGTTGATCCTGACCTTTGTGTCGGGTGCCAATATTGCATTGCAGCTTGTCCGTATCGGGTGCGTTTTATTCATCCGGTGACGAAAACTGCCGACAAATGCGATTTTTGCCGGAAAACCAATCTCAAACAGGGGAAACAACCGGCTTGCGTGCTGTCGTGCCCAACTAAAGCGCTGACCTTTGGCAATCTGGACGATCCTGATAGTGAACTGGTGAAGCTGTTGCATCAGCGCACGGTATATCGCGCCAAGTTACATCTGGGAACACAACCAAAACTGTATCGTGTTCCTTTCCAGTATGGGGAGATAACCGGATGAATCCTGAACTGAATACGCCATTTCATTTTGAATCATTAGTTTGGGACTGGCCGATTGCTATCTATCTGTTTTTGATAGGTGTTTCTGCTGGCATGGTAGTGGTTAGCCTGTTGGTCAAGCGGCGAGTGTTAGGGGACGATGCCGCGCAAAGCGGGCTACTCAAATCTACGGCGATTATCGCGCCACTGGCGGTGATCTTCGGTTTGTTTATCTTGATTCTGCACCTCACCCGGCCGTGGACCTTCTGGAAACTGATGTTTTTCTACAGTACCAGTTCAGTGATGTCACTGGGGGTCATGCTGTTCCAAATCTATATGTTGGTGTTATTGGTATGGCTGGCAGTGATATTTCGCCACTGGCTGACCGCCTTATTGCAACCCTACCCAAAATTGACTTGGGTGAGCGTGGTGCTGAATCGGTTGGCGCCCTTTGAACGCAAACTAGAGCCACTGATGATGTTTCTGGCGGTGGCTTTAGGGGCTTATACCGGTTTTCTGTTATCGGCACTGAAGAGTTACCCTTTGCTGAATAATCCGGTATTGCCGGTATTATTCCTGTTCTCGGGGGTCTCTTCCGGTATCGCCGCAATGGTGCTGTGCTCGGTGGCATTTTTTAAAGAGCCGATTCACAGCCCGGCACTGGCTTTTGTCCATCGGTTAGAAAAACCGGTGGTCTGGCTGGAGCTGTTTTTACTGTTAGCATTCTTTACCGGACTCTGGTTTGGCGGGGGACAAAAAGAAGTGGCCGTGGGAGTTGCACTCGGCGGCGGCTTCTGGGCGCTGATGTTCTGGTTTTGGGTTATTGGCTGCGGCATGGTGCTGCCAATGGCGTTAAACCGCTATTGCAGTTATCACATTCGCCACCGGGTTTCCTACCTGCTGATGATGTCTGGCTTAAGTTTGTTTGGCGTTTTCGTATTACGCTTTTTCATCCTTTATGCCGGCCAGATGACCGTTGCTTAATGGATGAGATTTAATGAGGCAGGCAATATTGTATGGTAGGTGAGTTGGGGCTGTTGTCACTGCTGACCGCGGCGTCACTGGCGCTGTTGCTCGGTTGTGTGCCTTTTATTGCTTTGCATGGGCGGCGCTTACCTTTGCTGTATTGGTTAGCGTCGCTGAGTTACGGCGCGACCTTATTTATCTTACTGGCCATAGTGTCGTTGGGCTGGAGCTTGGTGACTGATGATTTCTCTGTGTTATATGTTGCACAGCACAGTAACAGCCAACTCCCACTGTTTTATAAGATAGCGGCAATCTGGGGCGGGCATGAAGGCTCCATGCTGTTTTTGCTGTTCGCACTGAGCTTATGGAGTAGCGCACTAACCTTGTTTCGCCGCCATTTCCCATTGCGATTTTTTGCCCGCTCGCTGGGGGTGCTGGGGTGGCTGCTGGTTATCTTGAGCCTATTTATCCTCTTTTTCTCCAATCCGTTTGAACGACTTTTTCCCATGCTTGCAGAGGGGCGTGATTTGAACCCCATGTTGCAGGATCTGGCGCTGATATTTCATCCTCCTTTGCTGTATCTGGGCTATAGCGGTTTTGCTATCAGCTTTGCTTTCGCGTGCGCAACCTTACTTGAGGGGACTCGGGGCCAGAATATGGCGCGCTATTGCCGCCCGTGGGTGCTGGGTGCCTGGAGTCTACTGACTATCGGCATTTTGTTAGGCGCCTGGTGGGCATACAGCGAATTGGGTTGGGGGGGATGGTGGTTTTGGGATCCAGTGGAAAATGCGTCATTGTTGCCTTGGCTCACTGGAACGGCCTTATTGCACGTGTTGGCTATCAGTGCGCGGCGCGACTTATATCATCAATGGGGTATTTTGCTGTCATTGGTCACCTTCCAGCTTTGTTTGTTGGGAACTTTTATCGTCCGATCTGGCGTATTGACCTCTGTTCATGCTTTTGCTGTGGATGCGGCCCGTGGCGAGGCGCTACTGGCGTTATTTGGCACCGTGACATTGGTTTCATTATCTCTGTTTGCCTTGCGGATTCAGGGGAATAATCCCTCAGCCAACTTCAAGCTTTTCTCATTAGAAACACTGCTTTTGGCTGCATTAGTGTTGTTGAGCATTGCCGCTATCACCGTGTTGATTGGCACATTGTATCCTTTGATTTTCAGTGCATTAGGGCTGGGTTCGCTGTCGGTCGGCGCACCTTATTTTAACTTAACACTGACACCTTTCGTGTTGTTGCTGTTATTGCTGATGGGATGGGCTCCCTTTGCTCACTGGCAGCAAAGCCCAACACCGCACGGTTGGCGTATTGCGGTTCCGGCATTGTTAGCCATTTGCGGCGGGTTACTCAGCTCAGGTGTGTTGGATACAGATTGGCAGTTGGAAATGGTACCGGGCGTCACATTGGCTTTATGGGCATTATTGGCTCCGATGTTTGCCCCAACAATACGTTGGCGATCATGGCTGATGCATGGTGGTGTCGCCATAAGCTTACTGGGTATGTTATTTGCTTCGTATCACTCGGTGGAGCAGGGTAGTCGCATGTCACCTGGTCGGCAGGCCACATTAGCGGGCTATCAATTCACTTATCAGCAAACTGAGTTATTAGTTGGCCCTAACTATACTAGCGAGCGGGCACATATCATTGTCAGCCAGAATGGACGACCGGTCGCGACACTGCTTCCTGAGCGGCGGCACTATCGAGCCCGTGAAATGCTGATGATTGAACCGGCAATCGTCAGCGGTCTGGCGGCCGATTTTTATGCCGTTTTGGGAGACAATCTGGGGGCTGGAGAGTACAGCGTGCGTCTATATCATAAGCCCATGGTGAGCTGGATTTGGGGCGGCGCTCTAATGATGGTATTGGGTGGGTTACTGGCGTTATGGCAACGGATTCGCGATGCCAATGCGTGTTCGGAGGATCAATGAAACAACGATTGCCTTGGCTGATTGTCCCTCTACTGGCCCTAATCTTGGGTATCGTGCTTTATAGCGGTTTAAATCGCGACCCACATCGCATTGAGTTAGCCGAGCAAAACCTGCCATTCCCGGCTTTTTCTTTATCTGAGCTTCAGCAGCCGAAACAAAATCTAACCAGGGAGCAACTGCTGGGCAAAGTGACCGTGATTAATGTCTGGGCCAGTTGGTGTGCCAGTTGCAAGCAAGAACTGGCGGCATTAGGGCAGATTGCCAGCAGCTTGAATGGGGTTCAGTTCTATGGGCTGAATTACCGAGACTCTCGTCAGGCGGCGCTGAATACATTGCAGCGCTATGGCAATCCTTATCAACAGAATCTCTATGATCCACAAGGCACTTTGGCCTTGGCAATGGGTGTGTATGGCACCCCCGAAACCTGGCTAATTGATGCTAATGGGATTATTCGTCAGCGTTATGCGGGAGAAATGACTGCAGAGATATGGCAGCAACAATTTATGCCGCTATTGGTGCAATTCGCTAAGGTAGATACGCCATGAAAGCCGTTTTGCTGATGTTATCTCTATTATTTTCACCTTGGGTAGTTGCTGATTTGGTGGATACCTACCATTTTAGTTCGCCACAAAATCAACAGCAGGCATTAACCCTGGCAAAAGAGCTGCGTTGCCCACAATGTCAGAATCAAAACTTATTGGAATCAACATCCCCAATTGCACAGGATTTGCGTTTGGAGGTTTATCAATTAGTGGAGTCAGGGCACAGCTCAGCGGAGATTTTGACATTAATGACCCAGCGCTATGGTGATTTTGTGCTTTATCGTCCCCCACTGCGCAGCGCGACCTGGGTACTGTGGTTTGGGCCTGGTGTGTTGTTAATCGGCATACTGGGCGGGTTGGTTTTAAGAATAAGAAGCCGCTCGGCCTCAGATTCAAGAGGTTCGCGCTGATGATATTGGCATTCGGGCTGGCAATCTTTTTGCTCTTGATTGTGATGGGAATATGGAGGCCCTGGCTGGTGCAGCATGGTCGTCTGAGTTGGCGTTGGCCGTTCGGGTTCAGTCTGTTGGTCTTGGCGCTTATCTTGCTGGGGTATCAACAATTAGGCCACTATACAGCGGTACAGCAGGAGGTTTTACGCCAGCAAGAAGCGACACGACTGAATACCATGCTGGATAAACAGAGTGGTGACCCTACCTTGTTTCGATTGCAACAGCGCATTCGTCAGGCGCCTGATAAGGGCGAGCTGTGGTTCAGTTTGGCGCAATATTATCTATATGGTAATGAGTTTGAGGATGCACTGGTTGCCTTACAGCAGGCCGAACGTCTACAGGGGAGCAGTGCCGCGCTCGATGCGGCTCGGGCAGTGGTCTTTTATTACCAGTCAGGGCAAAAAATGACCTCTGATGTGCACTATTGGTTACAACAGGCGCTAACCAAAGAGCCATTGCAATACACCGCGTTGATGTTACAAGCCAATGATAATTTTAGCCATGCTCACTATGCTGAAGCCATCACTATTTGGCAGCGGTTACTGGACAGTGACAACCCTGAGGTCGACCGGGCAATAGTCATCCGTGCAATCACCTTAGCTCAGGTTATGCAGCAGGGCTCTTAACTAAGCAGTGAACCCACTCTCAAATTACAGGCCAAAAAAGGCTCTGTCGCAGTAACGGAAAGAAGACGAAAGAATGAGGGCTACCTATTTTTGGGCTTGTTGCAAATAATGATAGCGGGTGATTTTACTCATAAACAAAGAGGAGTATTAGGCTAAAACCGTCTCAATATTAAAAAGGCAATTTATAAAGGTAGCTCTTTCCTGTACCCGAACATTCTGGTCGTCTCGGCGTAGCCAAATATCAAACTGGCCTTTATTTAGTCGTCGCAACGTTTCAAATCCCTGCAGCGTTGACCAGGCTCGGTTTGGTTTTTTGAAACTGCTGGCTGCTTCCACTCATTTTTTGATGGGCATGGTCAGACTCTATTCGGTTGTTCAGGTATTTAACTTGCCGTTGTTTTGCATCATCCCGCAGCTTTCCTTCTTTGATTAAACGAGTGATAGCGTAACCGTATGATGAATGTTTATCGGTATTGAGCGTTTTAGGCTGTTTCTCAGTAGGATAAGGTTTTAGCACTCGCTTAAGAAATTAATAGGCGGCGTTTTTATTTCGTTTAGGTGAAAAGTAAAAATCTAATGTGGTGCCATGCTTATTGATGGTGCGATAGAGATAAAACCATTTTCCGTTGACTTTGATATAGGTTTCATCAAGTTGCCATGAGGAGTCGGGGTAAGTGAATTGATATCGTTTCAACTTCTTACGTAATACCGGTGCATATTCAATAAACCAACGGTAAATAGTAGAGCGATGAACGGAAATCCCACGCTCTGCCAGTATATCGCTGACATTGGCATAACTCATCGGGGTTGAACCATATCAACGTAAGCACCACAGGATGCTCTCGGGAGCAAAATGCTTCCATTTGAAATCGTTAGGAGTCATGTGGGGTTACTGAAGAAGGAATGAATAGCCTCAGTCTTCATGACAATTCCATTTTTTGCAACAAGCCCCCTGGAAGCAGGTCGGACAACAGACCTGAGAAACCGGATGCTGGCAGCAGGCTTACCCCTTTGATGGTGACCATTCTTCGTTGGCAGATAATGTGGGTTGGCAGAGATGCAATGCAGGCTGGAGGTAAATAATGTGGGTTGATTGTCATTTAATCTAGGCTTAAGGCTTTGTGAAAATCACCTAATATGGGTTGAAAACCGCCGTTGTTTGCAGGTCAGACGGTTTTCGATTGCAAGCCGTTACAACTACTCCCGTATTGGGCACCATGATGCCGGAAATCTGCAAGGATCCACACCTCACTTGCCGAATCCTTCGCCGTTGTTAAATAGTTGGGAGGCGTTCATCTCATTCCTGTGAATTTTATACCCCTTCCGCTTGGGAAAGGGGTTGAGTTCAGGAAGATTTTCGAGAAACGTGCTCTGCGGCGGCCTGATTAGCGTTCGCTACGGCTTGTGCCAAAGGTTGCTCTTGCAGTAATGAAGCGCACAGCATACCCATAAAGCAATCCCCGGCACCGTGGGTACTGATCAGCTCAATTTTTTGTGCGGGCAAAGATTGGCTGCTTTTTCCCCTCTCACAGAAGGCAACTCCATGTTCACCGGCGGTGACGACAACGGCCTTAAAGCTGCCACCCAATGCCTCTGCCGCCGTGCAGGCTTGTTGCAGACTGTTGACCGCAATACCACTGAGATCTCTGGCTTCAACTGCGTTGACTACCAGCAGATCGATGCAGGCTTGTAGCGGGGCGCTTAGCACTCGGGCCGGAGCGGCATTCAGGCAAACCAGTGCGCCATGTTTTCTGGCTTCTGTAGCCGCTTGCAGATTCACCGCTTCGGGGACTTCATTTTGAAGCAGTAGCATGCCAACATCTTGCCACAAAGCCTCTTCAGCCAGTTGTTGGGAGTCAATCCAGTTATTGGCATTGGAAACCACGACGGCGCCGTAATCCCCTTCGGCATCCATAATAGCGACGCTCATGCCAGAAGGAACTGTGGTAATGACTTTAACCTGCTGGGTATCAACCCCATTATTTTGCAGTACAGAGAGCAGGAACTTACCTGGGTCATCGGCACCAACTGCGCCAACAAAACTCACCTGTGCACCTGCAATGGCTGCCGAAACCGCCTGATTGCCACCTTTGCCACCGAATTTATACGTACAGCTGCTGCCGATTACCGTTTCGCCTTTTTCTGGCCGGTGGGGGGCTTGCAGCATAATGTCATAATGAAGACTGCCAGTGACTACGATCTTATTCATGCTAGTACTCTCTTAGTGAGCGAACCGCCTGCTGGGTTTTCATCAGATTCTTTTCAGCCTTTTTCAAATCTTTTTTTGCAATCGCGACAAACAGTGCATCCAGGATATTAAGCTGAGCAATGCGTGCTGCGGCGTTTTCCCCAAGCAAATGCGAACCCTGTGAGGTTGAATTGAGAACCACATGCGCATTACGCGCAATGGGTGACTCGGCATAATTGGTGATAGCAATCACTTTGGCCCCGTTACGTGCCGCTAACTTAATAGGATCGTTGACCGCACGAGTAGCGCCGGAATGGCTGATTGCTATGACTGTATCATCATCCGATAAGATCGCCGCAGACATCAGCATGGTATGGGCATCATCGTATACTGCTGTTTTAATACCGATTTTCAGCAGCTTATGTGACAGATCACGCGCGACGGTGGCTGAACCGCCTACGGCATAGAGATCGATGTGCCGTGCTTTAAACAGAATATCTGCAGCGCGGTTAAATTCAGAAACATCCAGAATAGAAATGGTTTCTTCTATTGCCTGAATAGAGGTCCTGAATACCTTTTCCAGTAATTGTTCCGACGAGTCATCAGGTTCAATTTCTGCATGCAAACTGGCCACTTCAGAATAGTTATAATCAATTAAACTACTTCTAAATTCCCGAAACCCTGAGAAGTTGAGTTTTTTAGCCAGCTTTACCACCATGGCCTCAGAAACTTTATTTTCCAGCGCAATCTCTTTTAATGAAGTCTGCTCTGATAAATCAGTTTTAGAGGTGATTGAGTCCACTACTTTTCTTTCCAGTGGCGTCAGTTGTGGCAATCTCATGCGAATCTGAGCGCCTATTGCTCGCGGATCTTGCTTCATTACTTGCCTCGTGTGGCTCGGTCAATCAACATAGCTATGATAATAATAAGGCCAGTAGCAAGCAATTGATAAAAGGCCTGAATATTAAGAAGTGTCAATCCGTTACGTAACGATCCAAGGATGATGGCACCGACCAGCGTGCCGATAATGCTGCCTTTCCCCCCCATCAGCGAAGCCCCACCAATAGCGGCTGCGGCGATTGCATCAAGCTCCCATAAATTCCCCATGGTGGGTTCGGCAGCGCCCAGACGGCCAATCAAAATCAGTGAGGCCAGCGAGGCTAATAACCCGGAAATCACAAAGACGGTGACTTTGGTTCGTTTAACTGGCACACCGGCTACACGAGCCGCTTCTTCATTACCACCGACGGCGAGAATATATTCACCTAGCGGGGTTTTATTCATGACAACCCACAGGATAACAGCGAGGGTAACGACAATGATGATCGGACTTGGTACACCGAATATCTCACTGTTGATGAAATTGCGGAACTCCATCGGGATACCAAAAACAGGGTTACCGTTGGTAAAAATCAGCGCCATAGCGCGAAACAGTGATAACCCACCCAGGGTAACGATGAAGGGCTGTAATCCGGCGTAAGCAATCAATGTACCGCTGAATACGCCACACAAGGCGCCAACGCCTAAGGTGGCCATTACGGCTAACGGTATCGGCACGCCCGCTACCATCAAGGTCGCACCCAGAACTGCCGATAAAGCTGCGGTCGGGCCAACCGAGAGATCAATACCGCCAGAGATAATCACCAGCGTCATACCAAGCGCGATAATGCCGTTAATTGAAGACTGCTGAAGTATATTCAACAGATTAGGCACGGTTAAAAAACCCGGTGTGAGTAGCGAAAAGGTAACCACAATAATCAGTAAACCAATAAGCGTGCCTGCATCACGCAGATTAAACTTAAATAACGTTGAGGACGGTTCTTTAGGCTGAGTATTACCCTGTGTCATCATAATAATGGCCTTAAAAATAAATGTAAGTTACAGAAGTTTTTTAATTCAGATCGTTAATCGCATAACGAGCGATATTCTCTTCTGTAATATCGTCGCCTTTAAGTTCCATGGTGATTTTCCCCTCACGCATCACCAATACCCGATCGGAGATGCGAATGATTTCTGGCATTTCAGAGGAAACCACCACAATAGCTTTACCTTGCCTGGCTAATTTCTCGATTAAATTATAAATTTCAGACTTGGCACCAATATCGATCCCTCTGGTGGGCTCATCAAACAGAAAAACTTTGTTATCTGCAGCCACCCAGCGGCCAATAATCACTTTTTGCTGGTTGCCACCGCTTAATGTGCCGATGGGTTTTTCTATATTCAGCGGGCGTAGGTTTAAGTCGGTCATGACTTCTAGCGCCAACTGATTCAATCTTGCTTTCTTTATCAACCCGTAGCGGGTGAAGTGGCGCATTGAAGGGAGCGCTATATTCATCTTCACTGCACGTTCTTTGATGATGCCTTCTTTCTTACGATCTTCTGGCACCAGTCCAATACCTGCTCGAATGGCAGAGCTGACATTGAGATTTTTCACCGGCGAACCTTCAATCAACACCTGGCCACTGCTCTTGGTGTCAATACCGGCAATCAATTTCAGCAGTTCGGTTCGCCCGGCCCCTACCAAACCTGCAATCCCCAGCACTTCACCCGCCTGTACGGTGAAGCTGGCTGGCAAGACGGTTTTGTCGCGCCCAAGCCCTTCGATTCGCAAGATCTCTTTATCAGTGACAAAAGATTGGTGCAGCACTTTCTCAATTTTGCGCCCCACCATTTTGGTCACAATGGTTTCTTCCGTTTCGTCGCAAATATTCACTACGCCGACCTGTTTACCGTCGCGCAAAATTGTGGCTCGATCGCAGACTTTAAAGATCTCATTCATTTTATGAGAGACATAAATCAATGAGACGTTCATCGATTTAAGATCAGCGATCAATTCTGCCAACCGCTCGAATTCGCGCGGCGTCAGACTTGATGTGGGTTCGTCCATGGCAATGATTTTTGCCTCATCAAGCAACGCTCTGGCTATCTCCACAATCTGTTGTTGGGAAACTTTCAGATTCTTGATCGGCTCGTTGGGATCGATGGTAGGGTCGAGCCGCCTAAGGATCGCTTTGGCCCGTGCGTACTGGGCTTTCTTATCCACGAATAGGCCCTGGCATTGCGTCAATGGTCGCCCAAGGAACATATTTTGCGCTACGGAGAGTTCAGGAACATGCTGCAGTTCCTGGTGAATCATGGCGATACCCGCCTGACGAGCAGATAGTGGGGTTTTCATCTGGATGACTTGCCCATCCACTTTAATTTCGCCAGAATCTGCCGCCCGTACCCCAGAGAGAATATTCAACAGTGTCGATTTCCCGGCCCCGTTTTCACCGATTAAGGCATGGACTTCTCCATACTTTACCGAAAAGTCCACATCCTGAACTGCGGCTGCGTTGCCGTAGGTTTTATTGATGCCACGCATCGTTAAACAAAACTGTTCCATAAACCCTCCATAGCCTGACTTATTGTTGTGCAAGCAACTGGCGCAGTTTCTCGTTATCTTTCGTTGAGAAAGCGTCCGCATTTTCTTTGGTGATCAAGGCTTGTGGGGTAGAGACCACGCGTGAAATCTTCTGTCCGTCAATCAGGCGCAACATGACTTCCATAGCCACTTCACCGGTCAGCACAGGGAAACTGTCTACCGTGCCGGTTAGCTCTCCGCGTTTAATGGAAGCGTAGGCATCAGAGATGCCATCGGTACCAAATACCGCGGTCTGGTTGGTTTTGCCCTGTGCGCGTACTGCCTCTACCACTCCGAGCGCCATCCCGTCATTGTTGGCATAGAAGCCAATTAGGTCCGGGTGCTGTTGCAGAATAGTGCTGGCGGCGTTATAGGCATTTTCACGACTCCAGTTGGCCGGCACACTGGCAACAATAGAGAACTTGCCGTTGGCATTGAGGGTTTCCTTGAACCCTTTAGTGCGCTGTGCGGCAGCATAAACACCGGCCTGGCCCTCAATCACTGCGACTTTTCCACCTTCTGGATGATGTTTGATAAACCAGTTGGCAACCCGGACACCGTTGTCTTTCTGCACGTTACCGACGTAATGGGCGGCGCTTGGCATGACCGCATCGTTAACGTTAACCACTGGGATGCCTTTACTTTTGGCTACTTCATTCGCCGGCTGTAGGTTGGCGTCTGTTTGCGGGGAAACCAGTAGGCCATTAAAACCTTGGGAGATTAAGGTTTCCGCGATTGATAACTGGCCTAGCTGATCGTCTTCATTAGCTGCGGCCTGATAGGCCACGGTAATACCATATTTCTTGGCGGCTGCTTGGTAGCCTTCTCCAAGGGAACGCCAGTATTCATTGGTGAGCGTTTTGGATACGCCGCCAATTTTCAGTTTGCTATCTACCGCAGGCATGGGGCCATATTTGACGGTCAGTTCCGTCCAGTCTGTGCGGTCCGGTTCGGTATCAGACTGCAGTGGTGGTAAATCGGCAGCATAGACACTGGTGCAAAATAGGCTAGAGGCGAGTACAGAGAGTAAGTGCTTTTTCATCTTCTATCCTTGGTGTTGTTAGTTATTATAATAGGCACCCTTAGGCGCCAGGTTACGGGCACTATTTAGCCAGCATGATGTCGTTGACAATTTGCTGTGAGGCTACGGCATCTTGCTTGCTGATGGCGTTCATCAACGCTGGGTTGTTGTCTAGTTTCTTGCATAACGTTAGTAAACGGGTCACTGTCGCGATATTGGTTTCGGCTTCACGTACCGGATCCAAGCCGCTGGCGTCCGGGAAGGTATCGAAGTAGTAGGCTCCCTGATAGCCATCTCGCTGCATCTGCCAGAGGAATTCCAATGTCGCCCGCGGGTTGACGGACGCGGCCATCAAACCATCATCACGTTTGCCCCAGCCATCGTTCAGATCAAGACCTAGCAGGCGTGAGCGGCGGGCTACCATGGCAGCGGCGTAGGCAGGGATCTCATTGGCATAAAGTACGTGAGCAAAGTCGAGCGTAATGCCCAGATTCGCGCAACCCGCTTCTTCTACGGCCAGCAAGCAGGTGGTGACGTTTGGAAAAATGCTGTAAGCACGGGGCTCATTGGGTTTGTATTCGATGCTGACATCGATATCTGGGGCATACTCTGCAATTTCCCGAACCGCACTGACGGCATCTTCCCAGATTTTTTTGTAATCGGCCTGGAAGCAGTAATCAAAACCATCCTGCCCCATCCACAATGTCATTAAATTGGCACCAAATTCACGGCCAGCATCAATACCACGCTTAGTTAGCTCGATGGCTTGACGTCGAATCCTGGCATCTGGGTTGGTGAAGGCGCCTATCTTGAATTCTGGTGCATCCCAGCGCATTTGCATGCCATTTACTGCCAGACCTACGTCTTCGATTTTCTGACGCATGGTTTTAATATCTTCATTGATATGCTGAGGATAGTTTAAATCCAGGTGGCTCAATCCCTTGACCGTTCCGGCACGCTCAATCATTTGCAATACCGAGGGTTTTCCTTGCAATTCTGGCCAGTAGAGATAGGCCCCTGAAGCAAAGGAATTCAAGCGTGTGGCAAATTTAAGTTCCGACATGGGGTGTCCTTCGTTAACGGTTTTGTAATGTACATTCCTTCTTCACGATAATCTGTGAAGTTATATTCTTCTATCACTAGCCGTTAACGACTGCAAGTTCAATCGCCGTTTTATTAATCACTTTGCGAGGTCATTCACGGTATTGGGACGGGTTGGTGTTGTGTGGTGGCTAATACAAAAACGAGTATGGTTACACCTTTGACGGTGGCCATTCTTCGTTGGCAAATAATGTGGGTTGGCAGAGATGGAATGCAAGCTGGAGGCAAATAATGGGCACTGTTGTAAAGTTTGCGATGATGTAGCCTTTTGTCTTATTGAAATGCCTTATATTTCAAAGACTCTGCTTACCAGACGTGTCTCGCCCAAGGGGCACCATAATAAAACGGTGAGGCCTGACCTTTGCGTAGTGCACGCATCACCTCAATACCTTTAATGATAGTGGGTGATTTGACTCATAGCTGGGGGGATAATTAGGCTAAAATTGTCTCAATGAGGTTGTACACCGGAACACCAGAAATTTCCGTCACCAAAGCTAAAAGCTGTCTGGTTTTCATTACGTTGAATAAGTTACGGGTTATGTGACAACTTTTAACGGAGGAAATCGTTGTTTGCTGATTGCCACTCAATCGGTCGTTTGTGTGACAGCCCCCGCCATTACTAGGCGCAGAAAAATCCAGGTTTCCGGCGTACACCCCCAACAAGCCCCAACAAGCCCCAATAAGTTCTAGGTCAATCTCGCTAGAGTCTGTTTTATTGAAACTAAAAGACAAAACCGGGCGTAATTGCCCGGCCTGTTTATTGATAATTTGTTAGTCAGTATTAAAAGTTATATTTAACCCCTAACATGACTGCCGTATCACTGTAGCCTTTATTACCGACCTGCTGGCCGACATTACCCCACAGATTGACTTTCTTGCTTAGCTGGCCTTCCACACCCAGTTTCAGTTCAGCAATATTCGCCGCACCGGCTTGTTTCACGGTGATCCCATCCAGGGTGGTGCCAAAGTCTTTGGTGTTGTGGATCCAGTTGGCCTCGACAAACGGCTGGAATACTCGGTCTTTGCCCTTATCCTGTTCGGCATAGCCATTCATAAAGGCTTTTACCCCCAGACGGGTCTGGATATTGCCATTGCCTTCGCCAGAGACATTTGTGCCATTGGCTTCTTTATGCTCATCAGCTTTGACACCCATCCAGGTGACCTGGGCTTTCGGCTGGATAAAATACGTGGCGTTTTTCGCGGCATTCTCACCGATTTTAAAAGTATAGCCACTTTCCACCGAGGCGGTGACCCCTTTAGATTTGTACTCTTCAGCCGCCAAACCCTGACCATTGACAGTGTTATCGAACCAGCTGTATTGCGCCCAGCTGTCCACATACAAGCCGGTTTTATCGGCGCTATTGGCATACCAGGTGCCATAGACGCCGGTGCTGTAGCCGTCCACCGAGGCGCGGGCGCTGTAGCCTGACAAGCGTGATTCACTGGTACTTTTGCTGTTACCGTAACCGGCCATCAGCCCCAGATGGAAACGGTCTGCACCCGTGTGGCTCCACTGAGCAATATCACCGCCCAGTTGCATCACATAGCGGTTACTTTTCGTGCGCAGTTGGTCTTGGGAATCGCGTGAACGGTTATGACCACCTTCATTACGCAGCCACAAACTGGTGACTTTCTGCTCGCCGGTCAGCGCATCAATGTAGTGAGTTTCACCCAGACGATCATGCAGGCGAGTGACAAACAGGTTGTTGGCCGCCGCCAGGTTGGCGCTATAGCCACTGGCTTCAGGCCGCTCAACCAGTGGGGGAGATGGCTCGCCCGGAACTTCCGGGGTCTCTGTCGGGATCGCGTTGCTCAGATACCAGTTAGCATTATTGCTGCCAACGCCGCGCTCTAAATAGTAGTCATAGGCCCCGGCCACAATACGTCCCTGCTGAGTAAACTCGCCCTCCGACACCCCGCCCACCGTGATCAGCTCAATGCCGTTCAACGTCTGCGCGCCGCTGCCCCCCAGATTATTCACCTGCACAAAGGTGTTACCGGCGGTATTGCCACCGATAATCAGTTTATCGGTGACAGAATCGTCATCTTCTAAAACTGAATTCATATTGAGCAGACCATTATTGCCGCTATAATCGCCGGTAATGGTCAGGGTGTTGCCACCGAGTCCACCAAAGTTCACGGTGCCGCCGTGATTGAGGGACTGAAGTGTCTGGTGGTAGCCGTCCAAATCCAGCGCACCGCCGGCCTGGGTGATATAATCAGAGCTGGCGCTGAACACATTGTCTGCTCCGGCTTTGATAATACCGCCATTGACCGAGGTGGCACCGGAATAGGAGCTGGCGGTGGAAAGGGTCAGGGTGTGCGGGCCATTTTGTGTCAGACCGCCCGTGCCGGTGAGGTCGAAATTCAGGGTGTAATCGTCGCTACGCTGGAAAATCACCTCGCCCTCATTGTGTATGACACCCTCATAAGCTCTCATGGTTCCCCGGTCGTTGACGATGGTCTGTCCTGTCAGTGTTCCCCCGGCGTCCACCTCTAAGAGGCCGTTGTGATTAATGGTGGTATTGTTGGCTATTGCGTTACTGTAGACTTTCTGCCAGCCACGATTATTAATCGTGGTGTCATTGGCAATACCGCCATTGTAGACACCTTGCCGGCCATAATCGTTAATCGTGGTGTTATTGGCGATGCCGCCATCCTCGACAGACTGAGAACCATCATTGTTAATCGTGGTGTCATTGGCGATGCCGTCATATCTGACATCCTGACGACCATAATTGTTAATCGTGGTGTTATTGGCGATGCCACCGTAGACATACTGAGAACTACCGTTAATCGTGGTGTCATTGGCGATGCCGCCATCCTCGACAAACTGAGGACCACCGTTAATCGTGGTGTCATTGGCGATGCCGCCATCGTTGACCGACTGCTCACCACCGTTAATCGTGGTATCATTGGCGGTGCCGCCCTCTCTGACATTTTGAGTCTCTCCTGACTCCAGAGTTTCCCCTGTCACTTCTTCCCCAATAACCTCGGGGGTAAAGGCAGCTGAAGCGCAGGGACTGCCTAATATACCGAAAATAAGAAGCGCTAAAACTGACAGGTTGCCACGAGGATACTGGCGTATTAATTGTGCTCCACAACCAACCGTTGCAGAGCGATTAATGGGATTGGGATTTTTATTCATATGAATGGAGACT
>NZ_KN150731.1:820078-824391 GCF_000754805.1 Yersinia frederiksenii ATCC 33641
TCATCAGCTTTGACACCCATCCAGGTGACCTGGGCTTTCGGCTGGATAAAATACGTGGCGTTTTTCGCGGTGTTTTCACCCACTTTAAAGGTATAGCCACTTTCAACAGAAGCCGTTACACCCTTGGACTTGTACTCTTCAGCCGCCAAACCCTGACCATTAACGGTGTTATCGAACCAACTGTATTGCGCCCAGCTGTCCACATACAGGCCGGTTTTATCGGCGCTATTGGCATACCAGGTGCCATAGACGCCGGAGCTGTAGCCATCTACCGAGGCGCGGGCGCTGTAACCGGATAAACGTGATTCGCTGGTGCTTTTGCTATTGCCATAGCCCGCCATCAGCCCCAGATGGAAGCGGTCTGCACCCGTGTGGCTCCACTGGGCAATATCGCCACCCAGTTGCATCACATAGCGGTTACTTTGCGTGCGCAACTGGTCTTGAGAATCGCGTGAACGGTTATGACCACCTTCATTACGCAGCCACAAACTGGTGACTTTCTGCTCGCCGGTCAGCGCATCAATGTAGTGAGTTTCACCCAGACGATCATGCAGGCGAGTGACAAACAGGTTGTTGGCCGCCGCCAGGTTGGCGCTATAGCCACTGGCTTCAGGCCGCTCAACCAGTGGGGGAGATGGCTCGCCCGGAACTTCCGGGGTCTCTGTCGGGATCGCGTTGCTCAGATACCAGTTGGCGGCATTGCTGCCCGCCCCGCCGCTGTAAATAGTAGTCATAGGCCCCGGCAGCGATACGTCCCTGCTGAGTAAACTACACCCTCAGACACGCCGCCCACCGTGATCAGCTCAATGCCGTTCAGAGTCTGTGCGCCACTGCCGCCCAGATTATTGACCTGCACATAGGTGTTACCAGCGGTATTACCGGCGATAATCAGTTTATCGGTAACGGAATTGTCATCTTCCAGCACCGAATTCATATTGAGCAGGCCATTGTTGCCGGTATAATCGCCGGTAATGGTCAGGGTATTGCCMCCSAKYCCGCCAAAGTTCACAGCCCCGCCATTATTGAGGGACTGAAGTGTCTGGTGRTAGCCGTCCAAATCCAGCGTGCCGCCGGCCTGGGTGATATAATCAGAGCTGGCGCTGAACACATTGTCTGCTCCGGCTTTGAGTGTACCGCCATTGACCGTGGTGGCACCGGAATAGGARCTGGCGGTGGAAAGGGTCAGGGTGTGCGGGCCATTTTGTGTCAGACCGCCGGTGCCGGTGAGGTCGAAATTCAGGGTGTAATCGTCGCTACGCTGGAAAATCACCTCGCCCTCATTGTGCACAAGGCCATCATTACCAACAATGGTTCCCCGGTCGTTGACGATGGTCTGGCCCGTCAGTCGTCCTTCTGCGTACATGCCTAAATTGCCATTGTTGTATATTGTGGTATTGTTGGCGATGCCACTGTGGACAGTCTGATTCCCACCATTAATGGTGGTATCATTGGCTATGCCGTCATAGTAAACAGACTGCTCCCCACTATTAATGATGGTATCGTTGGCTATACCACTGATAAGAGTCTGATTCCCACCATTAACGGTGGTGGTGTTGGCTATGGCACCACTGTAAACAGTCTGCAGCCCATTATTAAGGGTGGTATTGTTGGCGGTTCCACCACCGGAAACATTCTGCCGTCCATTGCGATTAATGATGGCATTGTTGGCTGTCCCACCATCTCTAACAAACTGCTGCCCATTACCATATACCGTGGTGTTGTTGGCTATCGCCCCATCGTAAACAACCTGCTGTCCCCCGCTATCATTAAGGGTGGTATTGTTGGCTACGCCGCCACTATAAACATGCTGAACTCCATAAGTATTAACAGTGGTACCGTTGGCTATGCCGCCATTGTTAACCTCCTGCCATCCACTGCCATTAATGGTGGTATCGTTAGTTGTTCCCCCATTGTTAACATGCTGCTGCCCATTGAGATTAATAGTAGTATTATTGGCGGTTCCGCCACTGTTAACATTTTGCTGCCCACGGCCAGTATTAGACGCGGTACCACTAATGGTAGTATCGTTGGCAATCCCCCCTTCCCCTATGTTTTGAGTCTCGAGGGCCTCCAACGTTTCCCCTGTCACTTCTTCCCCAATAACCTCGGGGGTAAAGGCGACTGAAGCGGAGGGACTGCCTAATATACCGAAAATAAGAAGCGCTAAAACTGACAGATTGCCACGAGGACACTGGCGTATTAATTGTGCTCCACAACCAACCGTTGCAGAGCGATTAATGGGATTGGGATTTTTATTCATATCTAAAAGACCTAATGATTTATTGATTGAAACTTCACTGGTGAAATAGGATGTGCAGAAAATAACTTCATAATATCCATCGGAAAATTAATTTTGGTATAGTTTTGTTATGAGCTTTCAATAAAAACAAACCTAAAATTAACATATTTAATTAATCTAACCGAAAATAATAAATGTATTTGTTACCTTTATTTACACATATAAACCATGATGTTTACGCACATTAAATTAACCATTTTAGAATTAAAATAGGATAAGTTAATTTATTTGTAGGAAATATCCCAACTAAAAAGGATTCTTCATAAATACACTATTCATCATTGTGTTATGACGTGTATTAACATGGAAACTAACATTTGCTATTCCCATTAAATGGTCAATAAGTTGCATCTACCAGTCAAGCCTGTAGACCCTCATCAATAGATAGTGAACATCAACAAACTCTCATTCAGAAGCCAAAAACTCGAGGTAATCCGCTCGTGTTTTTATCTGTGTGAAACGACCGCACATCGTGTTTGCCCCATAGTGATATGGGATAAGTATAACCACTTAAAAACATAGCCCCTTCCTACCAAAGACCAAACGACCAAAACTAAGGGCGTGGCATTGCTGCGCCCTTTTCTACTGAGGAAAGACCAATGACCAAACTACTGACACTAGAAGAGTGGGCGCAAGAAACCTACAACAGCAAACAGCCGACACCCCAGACGCTCCAGCGCTGGGCAAGAGGCGGCAATATTTACCCTGCCCCTGAAAAGCATGGGCGTGAATATCGAGTGAGGCCGGGAGCTATTTATATTCAACCCAAAAGCTACCGACTGGCTAAAGAAATAGTAAAAACATCACCCAATGTTAACTCACCATTAATAGAGAGAATTAATCATGGCATCAAGGCCGCAAAGATATGATGCCAATTTACCTCGGAACCTTACCTATCGCCGCTCGCGCAAATCATTTTACTGGCGCAACCCTATTACTGGGGAGGAAATAACACTCGGGCAAATTGCCCGTAGGGATGCTATATCTCAGGCTATTCAGGCCAATAATTATATTGAATCCAATTTTCAGCCAGTTGCCCTGCTTGAACGATTACAAGCCCCTGCCCCAACTCCTGCGGCTAAAGCAGAGGTTAATACCGTGGAGAGTTGGCTAAAACGCTATTCAGAGCTATTAAAGCGTAGAGAGCTGGCTGAGAACACCATGAAAATGAGAGTCCTGCAAATCGGATATATTAACCAAGAATTTGGAGATAAGCCGATCGAGGCTATTACCACAAAGCATATTGCGGATTTTATTAATGCCTATGTCGATGAGGGTAAGAGTTCAATGGCGGTTAATTTACGGTCTGTCTTATCCGATATGTTTAGAGAGGCCATCGCTGATGGATTAATTAGCAGTAACCCTGTGGAGGCTACGCGTACCCCATCACCGAAAGTTAAGCGGGAACGGCTCGACTATGATGCTTTTCGTAAGATTCAGGTGGCCGCGTTGCAGCAACCCAAGTGGGTATCACTCAGCATGGCTCTGGCATTAATGACAGGGCAGCGCCGGGATGATATCCGACAATTAAAAAGAGGTGATGTGCATGATGGAAAACTGTGGGTAATACAGGGTAAGACCGGCAATCAAATTGCTATCTCACTATCACTACGACTGGAAATAATGAATACCACAGTTGGTGAGGTTATTGAGCAGTGTCTGAATAATAGTAAGAGTGAATATCTTATTAGTTCTGCCAGTAAAAAGTCTGGTCGCGAACCGGGCGCATTAAATGCCGACTCACTCACTAAAGCATTTGTTAAAGCATTGAAGGCTACCGATCTAGTTTATGAAATATCCCCTCCCAGCTTTCATGAAATTCGCAGCCTGGCCTCACGACTCTATGAGGCAGAATACAGTAAAGAATTTGCTCAGAAATTACTCGGCCACAAGTCGATGAAAATGACGAATGTATACCTTGATTCACGTAAAAATGAGTGGGTAGAAATTTAGGCCGGATATAGGATTTCGGGGGATTTCGGGATCTTAAAAATAAAACCATATAAATCAACAC
>NZ_KN150731.1:824491-1713458 GCF_000754805.1 Yersinia frederiksenii ATCC 33641
ATTCCGGTGCCACCACGGTCAATGGCGGTATTATCAAAGCCGGAGCAGACAATGTGTTCAGCGCCAGCTCTGATTATATCACCCAGGCCGGCGGCTCGTTGGATTTGGACGGCTACAACCAGACACTTCAGTCCCTCAATCACGGCGGCACGGTGAACTTTGGTGGGATTGGGGGCAATACCCTGACCATCACCGGCGATTATATTGGCAACGGTGGCCTGCTGAATATGAATTCAGTTTTAGAAGATGACGATTCTGTCACCGATAAACTGATTATCGGTGGCAATACCGCCGGTAACACCTTTGTGCAGGTGAATAATCTGGGGGGCAGCGGCGCGCAGACGTTGAACGGCATTGAGCTGATCACGGTGGGCGGGGTGTCGGAGGGCGAGTTTACTCAGCAGGGACGTATTGTGGCCGGGGCCTATGACTACTATTTAGAGCGCGGCGTTGGCAGCAATAATGCTAACTGGTATCTGAGCAACGCGATCCCGACAGAGACCCCGGAAGTTCCGGGCGAGCCATCTCCCCCACTGGTTGAGCGGCCTGAAGCCAGTGGCTATAGCGCCAACCTGGCGGCGGCCAACAACCTGTTTGTCACTCGCCTGCATGATCGTCTGGGTGAAACTCACTACATTGATGCGCTGACCGGCGAGCAGAAAGTCACCAGTTTGTGGCTACGCAATGAAGGCGGCCATAACCGTTCCCGTGATTCTCAGGACCAGTTGCGCACGCAAAGTAACCGCTATGTGATGCAACTGGGGGGTGATATTGCTCAGTGGAGCCACACGGGTGCAGACCGTTTCCATCTGGGCCTGATGGCCGGTTATGGTAACAGCAAAAGCACCAGTGAATCACGTTTATCCGGTTACAGCGCCCGTGCCTCGGTGGACGGCTACAGCACTGGGGTGTACGGCACCTGGTATGCCAATAGCGCCGATAAAACCGGCCTGTATGTGGACAGCTGGGCGCAATACAGCTGGTTCAATAACACTGTTAATGGTCAGGGTTTGGCGGCTGAAGAGTACAAATCCAAAGGGGTCACCGCCTCACTGGAAAGCGGCTATACCTTTAAGGTGGGCGAAAATACCGCGAAAAACGCCACGTATTTTATCCAGCCGAAAGCCCAGGTCACCTGGATGGGCGTCAAAGCCGACGAGCATCAAGAAGCTAATGGCACTCATGTTTCAGGCGAAGGCAATGGCAATATCCAGACTCGCCTGGGGGTAAAAGCCTTTATGAACGGCTATGCGGAGCAGGATAAAGGTAAAGATCGGGTATTCCAGCCATTTGTCGAAGCCAACTGGATCCACAACACCAAAGACTTTGGCACCACCCTGAATGGGATCACCGTGAAACAGGACGGTGCGGCGAATATTGCTGAGCTGAAACTCGGAGTGGAAGGCCAGATTAATAAGAGCGTCAATCTGTGGGGTAATGTCGGCCAGCAGGTGGGTAATAAAGGCTACAGCGATACGGCGGTGATGTTGGGTGTGAAATATAACTTCTAATTGACGCTGCACTGATGAATATAAAAGGCGCATACATCAGCTATGCGCTGCTTAATTATAGGCTCTGTTGTCAAAATCTAGTGATAATAATCTAACGACACCATGTCAGCTGAAGGTGTCGCCATTACATGCTTATCATTTTTCACGACAAGCTAGTTAGGAGATTATATGATCATTTTCTTTTTTTTTTTTTTTTGATATTTTTTATTCGCTAACGTTTTATTGCGAGGTTACTGCCATGATCACTTTATGGAATACGGTATATATTGAAAACGCGATTAACCGTCTGAAAAGAAAGGAACTGCATTTCGATGATAAATTGCTGTCATATATATCTCCACTGAGCTGGAAGCAAATGAATCTGACGGAAGATAATAGCTGGCGAAACAATAAAAAACTGGCTGAAGAGAAGTATCGACCTTTGCAGCCAGCTGATATCAGTCAGTACAAAAAAAATCTTAATGTACAAAAATTCCGTTTCCCAAACTGATCCTTTATCGCTCGATCTCACACATTTACGTATGAATCTTTACCTCTGGCCAATTTAGGTTAACGACCCGCCGCTGTCCCTTTCTAGTTCCATTTAGACTTCATGTAGTTCTTTGGAATTGCTCATGTGAATAGACCCGGATTTTCTAGAAGGTTCCGTCCCTCATGAACTAGGTACTTTCATAAACTGCAGGTGGTTGATCTTCACTGGCACTGTGAAGATGTTTGGCATTATAAAACATCTCTTTCCAACGATAGCCAGATATCTTCAGCATAATTTTCAGTTATGCAGGTTTCCTTCACGTTCCATCAACGTTCGGCAATCAATTTGAAAGTATTGGTTTTAGCCTCTTGTGAAGACCGGAGCTGCTCTTTTTGATACTTAAGAGGATCGAACTGTTTGCAAGTAACGCACGTGCTTTTGCTCTCAGTTTTCGTGCGTCAGAAAGTGTGACTGAGGGATAGGCTCCAAAACTCTGCTTAGTGCGTAGTTTGGTGAAAGGGCGATAGTAGCGAAATTGCCAAAGTTTATTGCCGCTCGATTTGATTAGCAGTGACAGGCCATTTCTATGATGCAGATGATAATCTGCGTCTTTGGATTTTGCTGCTTTGATTTCCGTATCGGTCAACGGCTTGGTTTGTCTAGCCATGATCAGTCTTCGCTCTTGTAGACCCAACGAAAACCATAATAGCTTTCATTGGGCCTATCAATGGGCCCAAAAGGATTGGATTTAATTAGGTTAGTTCAGACTTCGCGGGACAAATTGAAGGTACAAAAAAGCCCGCAAGGCTTGCGCCATGCGGGCTTTTCGTACTTCATCGGCCTTATCTGGTAATAACCGATGTCTAAATTGGTGGAGCTGGGGGGATTTGAACCCCCGTCCGAAATTACTACACCGTCGGTACTACATGCTTAGTCCAATCATTACATTCGCCGGCCAGCTGCGGATGGACACGCCACTGACAAACTATCCTGATTAGTTTTAATGCTTCCACCCCAGGCAAGGTTTCCACACGAGCTCTTTTAGTTTTGACCTCTCTTGATCCCCGTCCTAAGAGCGGAGGCTAGGGAGAGAGGGCTCTAAGCAGGGTATTAAGCTGCTAGTGCGTAGTTTTCGTCGTTTGCGACTATTTTTTTGCGGTTTTTTACGAGGCCACCGCACCTCGGCATGCACCTTGGGTTTCGCGAATCCCGTCGAATCCAGAATCAGCCCCAAAGAACTTCACTAGTATAACAGAACTATGTCCTGCTAAGCCAGTGACTTAACGATTTGCGTGCTTCATGATGCGCGCTTTATCCAACTTCCATTCGCGATCACGAATATCATCGCGCTTGTCGTTGTCTTTCTTACCTTTGGCCACACCAATTTTAATTTTCGTCCATGCATTTTTCCAATACATAGAGAGTGCGACCACAGTGTAACCTTCACGATTGACCCGTCCAAACAGAGAGTCTAATTCGCGTTTGTTCAGTAGCAGTTTACGAGTACGCATTGGCTCGCAGACAACATGAGTCGACGCCACGTTTAACGGCGTAATAGTGGCACCAAACAAGAATGCCTCACCGTTTTTAAACATAACATAGCTGTCACTGATGTTAGCTTTGCCCGCACGCAGTGATTTTACTTCCCAACCTTGCAATGCAAGACCCGCTTCGAATTCTTCTTCAATGAAGTATTCATGGCGGGCACGTTTATTTTGCGCAATGGTTGCGGAACCGGGTTTGTATGCTTTTTTCTTTGTCATAGTGTTGATCATTATACTGTATGCGCAGGCGAATGAAATCCTTTCCCGCAGGATGTCAGTGCATTTTGTCTCATTTGTTGCACGGAATGCCTAGCAGATTTTTTGTATGGTGGTGGATAAATGGTATTATCAGTGCGTTTTATGTCTCACAGGAAATGTTATGCCACAAATTAGCCGCTCTGCGTTGGTTCCGTTTAGCGTAGAACAGATGTATCAACTGGTTAATGATGTTCGCTCTTATCCAGAATTTTTACCAGGTTGTACTGGAAGCCGGGTTCTTGATGCCACTGAAAATGAAATGACGGCCGCCGTCGATGTTGCTAAGGCCGGGATCAGTAAAACATTCACAACACGTAATACATTAACTGATAACCAGAGTATTGATATGCAGCTGGTTGATGGGCCGTTTCGTAAATTGATGGGCGGATGGCACTTTACCCCACTGAGTGCGGATGCCTGTAAAGTTGAGTTGCACCTCGATTTTGAATTTACCAATAAGTTGATTGAGTTGGCTTTTGGTAAAATATTCAAGGAATTAGCTGGGAATATGGTGCAGGCATTCACCCAGCGGGCTAAAGAGGTTTACAGTGCCTGATATCCGCGTTGAGGTGGTTTATGCCTTACCTGAACGCCAATACTTGCGCACTGTTTCCCTTGCTGCTGGAAGTACGGTTGAGGATGCTATCAATGCATCAGGTTTGCTTGAGTTGCGGCCAGATATTGACCTGACAAAGAATAAAGTGGGTGTCTATAGTCGCCCGGTAAAGCTTGGCGATAAAGTTAATGATGGTGATCGTGTTGAGATATACCGCCCATTAATTGCAGATCCTAAAGAACTGCGTCGGCAGCGCGCTGAGCAGGCAAAAAAATAAGGCACAATTTGCGCCTTATTTTTTTGTTGTAGCCCTGGACTGCTATTGAAGAAAAATGAGCACCATCATATGGCTGTATAAACAGTAATAGGCTTAATGCCTAAAACCCTCATTAAGATTCGCTTCCTCAATCTACTCTGCAATCTTCGGATAAATTAATTTCCTGCTAATGTTGGCTCGTTTTTGATATCAGTCAGCACACCACTGCTATCGAAGGTCAACGTTAGTGTTTGTTGCGTGACTTTCTCGTGGCCAGGTTGCTGGCGGAATACATAGAACCAGGTTTTTGTACCAAACGGGTCCTGTAACATTGGGGTGCCTAAGGTATATGCCACTTGTTGCTGGGTCATACCCTTATGAATTTTGGACGCGTCATTAGGTGATAAATAGTTACCCTGATTAATATCAGGCCGGTAGACCACCTTCTCCAGCGTTGAACAACCCGCAGTAAGCATTGCAAGCATCACAGCGGCGGCAGTCAGCATTTTACAGCGCATAGTAATCACATTCCTTTAGGGCGTAGGATGACGATGATAATAGACCTTGCAGCAGTTGGAAACCTTTACAGGGCACCTGTATGACCTCTGGAAAGGAAAAAAGTTAATCTTTTCTATGCTGCGAGCAATTCTTTTGCATTTGCCAAGGTGTTTTTCGTCACTTCACTACCGCCTAGAAGGCGCGCCAACTCTTGCAAGCGGGCTTTTTTATCTAGTCGATGCATATGTGTTTCGGTTTCAGTGCCATCAGTTTGTTTACTCACAAAGAAATGTTGATGACCACAACCTGCAACTTGTGGAAGGTGGGTTACACACATAACCTGAGTTGATTCGCCTAATTGACGCAACAGGCGGCCCACTATGGCGGCCGTTGGTCCACTGATACCCACATCAACTTCATCAAAGATAAGTGCAGGAGTGTCCATTTTACGCGCTGTAATGACCTGAATAGCCAATGCGATACGAGAAAGCTCACCACCTGAGGCCACTTTAGCTAGCGGTTGTAATGGCTGGCCTGGGTTAGTTGTCACACAGAATTCAATGCGGGTTGCTCCTTCAGCACTAAGGTGTTCAGGCTCAAATTGAGTTTCTATAGTAAATCTGCCGTGTGGCATAGAAAGCTCATGCATGCTTTCAGTAATCAGGGTCGCCAATTCAGTAGCATAATGTTGGCGTTCTTCATGCAACCGTTTGGCAATAGCCAATGCGTACTGATAGTGAATATTGACTGCGTGACTGAGTTGCTCGTGATCATTTTCTTGCTGCGAGAGTTGTTCTTGCTCATCCAGTAACTGTTGGTGGAACTGTGGCAACTCTTCTGGTGCAACATGATGTTTGCGGGCCAAGTTTAATTGGCGAGATAGTCGCTGTTCCAGTTCATAGAGACGATTGGGATCCATATCAAATTGCTCGGCGTAGTGGCGCAATTCATCACTGGCCTCACTGATTTGGATGGATGCCTCTTCCAACATGTTCAGTAGATTGTTAAATTGTTCGTCCATACCTGCCAGTTCAGTCAATTGATGCTTGGCTGAGTAAAGTTGGCTGAGGATATTATTTTGTTCATCATCCGATAATAACTGCAACGTCTGTTGGCTGAGCGACAACAACTGCCCACTGTTTGCCAGGCGCTTATACTCAATATCAATTTGTTCATACTCCCCAGCTTGTGGGGAAAATGAATTGAGCTCTTTCAACTGATATTGCAGGAGTTCATGGCGAGCATTACGCTCCAGTGATTGTTGCTGATGCAATGCTAGCGTACGACAGCTTTGGTGCCAGATTTGATAGGCGGCTTTCATTTCAGCTAGCAGGGTAGACTGGTCGGCATAGGCATCTAATAATTGCTTTTGATGATCGGGTCTTAACAATAGTTGATGAGCATGTTGGCCGTGAATTTGAATCAGATGCTGGCCCAGTTCCCGTAATTGGGACAAAGGGACGGCGGTTCCATTAATAAATCCTCTTGAGCGGCCATCAGTGCCAATAGCGCGTCGCAACAGGCATTCATTACTGTCGTCAAGATGGTTGTTTTCCAACCATTGGCGAGCCGATGGAGTATCTGCGAGTGAGAAGCGTGCGCAGATATCAGCACGAGTAGCTCCCAAACGAACCATACTACCTTCTGACCGGCTGCCAAGGCACAACCCCAGAGCATCTATAGCAATGGATTTACCCGCCCCCGTCTCACCAGTGATTGCAGTCATTCCGGGTTGAAAATCAATTTCTAACTCTCGCACAATAGCAAAATTACTGATGGTTAATTGGGCCAGCATGGTAAATCTCCTGTACATAAACACATATCTGTATTTGAATACAGTATAGACTGGTTTTATATACAGTAAAGTGCTCGAGGCACTTTTTAGAATAATTTTTTTGACCAACCCAATTTGGTGCTTAACGTATTGAAATAGCTGTAGTCCTTAGGGTGAATGAGATTGAGATGAAAATCACTGCGTCGGATTAAAAGCTCTTCCCCTTCCTGAATTGGTAGGGCTATCTGGCTATCACAGCTGATTTCCAGGTCGCTGGTAATTTGAGAAAACTTTAAGCGGATGGTGCTGCTACTATTAATAACTAGTGGGCGAGCAGTCAGCGTATGAGGGAACATGGGAACCAAGACGATGGCATCCAATGTTGGTGTTAAAATTGGGCCGCCCGCTGAGAGTGAATAAGCGGTAGAACCGGTAGGGGTGGCGATAATCAAGCCATCAGAACGTTGTGAAAATGCAAAGCGGTCATCGATATACACTTCGAACTCAATCATATGGGCCACTTTGCCTGGGTGCAAAACGACTTCATTGATTGCGGTACTGATACGACTTTGCTGATTGGTCCGTGTCACTTGGGCTTCCAGCAAGAAACGTTGCTCGCTGAGGTATTCGCCCTCCAGTACGTCCGAAAGTTGTTGCTGAGCATTATCCGGGTCTAAATCGGTCAAAAAGCCGAGATTACCTCGGTTGACACCGATCACTTTGATATCATAACGGGCAAGGACTCGAGCGGCGCCAAGCATGTTGCCATCGCCGCCGACGACGACAGCTAAATCGGCTTTTTGACCGATATCAGCCAAACTACCGGTGACGGCGTCGGTTAAATTGAGATCTTTGGCTATCTGTTGTTCGACCATCACGTCATAACCTCTGGCGTTTAACCAGTGGTAGAGCATTTCATGGGTGGCAAGTGCAGCCGGATGCCGTGGGTGACCGACAATACCAATACAATTGAATCTTTTATTATTCATTGCCGTGATTTTCCTCAATGGGGCATCTTTTACCCCACATTATGACCGGTTCCCTTGAATCCCCGGTTTTGATCCCCATAATAAGCCAAGTAGCGAGATTAATGCTAAAACGCGGAGATATCCATGAGTAGTAAAGAACAGAAAACACCAAACGAGCAAGTCTCGGAAGAAATGGAAAATGCAGCAGAGCAGCAAGTGGAAGCAACACAAGAGACGGGTGAAGGTGTAGAACCGCGTGTTGCCGAGCTTGAAGCGCAGTTGGCTGCAGCCGTACAGCGTGAGCGCGAAAGCTTGCTACGCGCCAAGGCTGAAGTTGAGAATATCCGTCGTCGTACTGAATTGGATATAGAAAAAGCGCATAAGTTTGCTTTGGAACGATTCTCAGCTGAATTATTGCCAGTGATCGACAACTTAGAGCGTGCGCTGGATACAGCTGATAAGAGCAATGCCGAGTTGACGTCAATGATTGAAGGTGTCGAACTGACCCTAAAATCATTGCTTGATGCAGTAGGTAAATATGGTATTGAGGTGGTAGGTGACACTAACGTGCCGTTTAATCCCGAAGTTCATCAGGCGATGACCATGCTTGAATCTGCTGATCATGAGCCAAATCAGGTCATGATGGTCATGCAGAAAGGTTATACATTGAATGGTCGTCTATTACGCCCAGCAATGGTTGCGGTATCTAAAGCGAAAGCTTAAGGTGTCCTGACAGTAAAAAGGCACCTTTGTGGTGCCTTTTTTTATCTGCTTTTTTGAGTAAACGGCGTTTTATTCTGACGCAGGTAATTTAGGTTGCCAGTCAATCGGCGGCAGACCTTGTTGCTGTAATAGGTGATTAGCTTGTGAAAAGTGCTTACAGCCAAGAAAACCACGGTGCGCGGACAGTGGTGATGGATGTGGGGCTTTCAAAAGAAAATGGCGCAGGGCATCAATGATGCGGCCTTTTTTCTGGGCATGAGCTCCCCACAGCATAAAAATCACACCATCACGATGCTCATTCAGTGCCGCAATAACTTTATCGGTGAAGGTCTCCCAGCCAAGATTAGCGTGAGAATGCGCATTACCCGCTTCAACCGTTAGCACGGTATTCAGTAGCAGCACACCTTGCTCGGCCCAGCTTTGTAAATAGCCATGGTTGGGGCGTTGGAAGCCGGGAATGTCGGTAGCTAACTCTTTGTACATATTTACTAAAGAGGGCGGTGCAGGTACTCCGGGTAATACGGAAAATGATAATCCGTGAGCCTGGTTAGGGCCGTGATAAGGGTCTTGACCCAAAATAACCACTTTTACCTGATCTAATTCAGTCAGGCGAAATGCATTAAATACATCTTTTTGTGCCGGATAAATGGTTTTGCCAGCACTGCGTTGTGCTGCCACATAGGCCAACGTATCTTGAAAGTAAGGCTGTTCTTTTTCCTGGCCGATCACATCGTGCCAGCTAAGGGAGGCAGGCATAATCACTCTCCTTGTTTCGGTAAGGTATTGATGTGCGTTAGCTTACCGGTTCAATCCAGCGAGTGAAACTGTTAAACCTAAGTCTGTGACCCTAGCGGTGGTTTTTTGACCATTTAATGCAAAAAATGTTGAAAATTTACAAAAATAATTGCTATCAATCAGATTGATAAAATTGATATAAAACATAAATTTGCCAGTGTGGTGATTAGTGTGGTGGTGAAAAGATTGATTTAAGTCAAGGAATGGCGGCGGTCTGACTGGTATATAGAACAATAAGACAACAATGGTTTTACCAAATAACCAAGATAGTATCTCTCCTTGGAATTTATAGCCGTATTATGGAGGCACCAAATGATTACTGGTATTCAAATTACTAAAGCTAGCAATGAAGCCTTGCTGAACTCTTTCTGGTTGTTGGATGATGAAAAAGCTGAACTGCGCTGCGTTTGCGCTAAATCCGGCTATGCAGAAGATCAAATCGTTCCAGCAAGTGAATTGGGCCAGATCGAATACCGTGAAGTTCCACTGGAACTGCAACCGACTGTGCGTGTTGAAGGTGGTCAGCATTTGAACGTGAACGTTCTGCGCCGTGAAACCTTGGAAGATGCAGTTAAAAATCCAGAGAAATATCCTCAGTTGACGATTCGTGTATCCGGTTATGCCGTACGTTTCAACTCACTGACACCTGAACAGCAACGTGATGTGATTACTCGTACTTTCACTGAAAGTCTGTAATTCTTGTCATAACAATTAAGTCTCAAAATGTTAAGGGAGCCGCTTTGGCTCCCTTTTTTGTATCTGTAATTTATTCATCTATAAGTTAGACCGCGCTCACGTTCTTCAATTTATATAAATAAATCTTACCTATTTTACTTAAGAACTCATCCGATGTGTCGATAGATAAGCCATTGAGCCTGACTCAATACGGGAATTATCTTTCGACAAGGAGTTGGCATGAGTGTTTCTGTTAGTTTGGCCGGGCCTGTTTCATTGGCAGGATTGATAAGCCAAGTAAAATCATCGGAACAGGCACAGAAAGAGGGTGTCCCGCCGCTTGCCACAGTCGCTAAGCCTCAAGTGGAAATCACTGCAACCACTCTGGCAGGTAATGAACTCTATTACAGTATGCTGGCCAGCCTTAATTTACCTCGTAGTGAAGGTGTCGTGGCGAACAGTCACCACGCACCAATATCTAGTGGACGAGGATCACAGCAAGCAGACTATTCATTAGCATTGCTCGCTAAAGATGTTTACGCTCCAGTAATGGGCAGTATTGCTGGGTTTACTCGCCTAAATGATGATGCATTACTCCGTGTCGGGATTGATCCTGCCAGTTTATCCGACACGGCTTCTGGTTTTCAGGCGGGAATTTACCATGATAGCCAGCAGTATGTTTTATCCTTTGCCGGGACTAATGATATGCGCGATTGGCTAAGTAATATCCGACAGGCGACTGGCTATGAAGATGTGCAATATAATCAGGCGGTTGCTTTGGCGAAAACGGCCAAGATGGCATTTGGCGATGCCATGGTGATTACCGGGCACTCATTAGGAGGGGGGTTGGCAACTACAGCGGCATTAGCCAGTGGGAGCTTTGCCGTGACATTTAATGCCGCAGGTGTTTCGGACCACACATTAAATCGGCTTGACTTGGATCCGGCTCTGGCGCGGCATTCGGCTGAAAGTGGCAGCATCCGGCGCTATAGCGAGCAATATGACTTGCTGACAGAATCTCAGGAGTCAACCTCACTTATTCCTGATGCTATCGGCCATAAAATCACTTTGGTAAATAGCGATAAACTCACTGGAATAAGTGATTGGCTGCCACACAAGCACCTTGAACGCAGCCTGGCAGCACATGGTATTGATAAAATACTCAGTTCTATGAGTGAACAGCAACCTTGGGAGCGGCAGTATGCCTGATTCAACACTGGTTACGAGGGTAAAACGCCATTTGCGTTACGCCATCTACGGTGTTCTGATGCCATTAATGAGCTTTGAGGGGCAGGCAATGACAAATATTACTACCGCTTTTACTGATCCATCAGTAATGCCGATCGTTGATGCGATTGTTCAGGGTGATGTGAAACAGATCCATCAGTTGGCAAATAAAACGTTGTTACAACAGCAAGGCGAGCAGTCAGTCACGTTGATGCAATGGGCTATTCTCAACCAGCAACCCGAAAGTTTGGCGGCCTTACTGCAAGAAAATGCTGATCCTTTTCAACCTGGATTGCAGGGTGATAGCGCATGGCACACTGCTGCAAGTGTGCAAGATGCACATTACATGCAGATTCTACTGGAAAGTCGTATCCGGCCAGATGCCCGAAACAGTGTGACATTAGCCACTCCCTTGGCTGCGGCAGTGATGGCGGGACGCGAGATCCAGGTGATCTTGCTACTGGTTCGTGGAGTTGATCCAAATCTTGCAGATCGGGTGGGGGATACGCCATTACATCTGGCGGGTAAGACAAATGCGCCAGATTTGGCACTGCGCTTACTCAAAGCCGGTGCTGATCCCGATCGACGTAACAAGCAAGGGGCAACATTCCAACAATATTTGGCAATGACACCATTAAATATGCAAAGCGCTGAAATGCAGCAAAAATATCAGCAATTAAATACCTGGCTTCGTGGCAAAAAATTGGCAGAGGTTTATCAGCAATAGTTTTAAATTTGGCTGATAAATAAAAAAGCCGCTATTGATATTAGCGGCTTTTTTGTTCGTGTGCTGAATGAATCCGCACCTTACTTGGTATCAGGTTTATCCTTTGGTTGGCGGCGTTTACCAACATTTTTGGCATCACGATGACGAACCTTAACTTTTGCTTTCTCTTTACCGGCTTCTTTTAGCTCTTTGCGCTTCGCTAAAACTTTCTTGGACGGTTTGCCAGTGGTTTTTTCGCTTGGTGCTTTGCTGCTTGGGCGTAATTCATCAACAACACGTGGCTTCAGCGGCTCTTTCAAATAACGGCCAATTTTGCCCAGCAATAAATGGTCATGCGCTTCAACCAATGAAATAGCGACACCTTTGCGCCCCGCACGGCCTGTACGACCAATACGGTGCAGATAGACGTCAGCGGTCAGCGGCAAGTCAAAGTTAAATACGTGGCTGATATCGTCGATATCCAAACCGCGTGACGCGACATCGGTCGCTACCAAGACATTAACCCGGCCATCACTTAAACGTATAACTGCTTCGGTTCGTTTGGCCTGGACCATTTCGCCTTCAAGGAACCAGGCGTTAATTCCAGCTTCGCGCAGCCAACTAACCAGTTGGTGTACCTTTTCACGGGTACGGACAAAAATAATAGATTTTTGCACTTCCGGTTGCTTGAGCAGATGCACCAGCAGGGCGGTTTTATGTTCAATATTGTCCGCGCGGTAATACCATTGCAAAATCTTTTTGCGTTCGCGGCGTGATGGGTCGGCTTCCAGCTCTACCGGCTCATTCAGAATGCGCTCCGCAAATTCACGGATAGCTTCACCTTCCAGCGTGGCAGAGAACAGTAATGTCTGCTTACGCCAGCGGGTTTCTGCTGCAATGGTTTCAATATCCTGTGCAAAGCCCATATCTAGCATACGGTCAGCTTCGTCCAGAATCAGGGTTTCTACGGCCCGGCAGTCAAAGTTTTCTTCTTTGATGTATTGCAGTAAGCGGCCGGTAGTCGCCACGACAATATCTTGGTTCTCACTAAAGACTTCCGCGTGGTTCATATAAGCCACACCACCGGTAATCGTCGCGATATCCAGCTGTGTATGCTTAGCCAGTTCACGCGCCTGATCCGCAACCTGCATGGCCAATTCACGAGTTGGCGTCAGGATCAGGATGCGTGGTGGGCCAGATTTTTTGCGTGGGAAATCCAGCAAATGCTGCAAGGCAGGCAGCAAAAAGGCGGCAGTTTTGCCGGTACCTGTTGGTGCCGAACCCAATACATCGCGCCCATCCATAGCTGGCGGAATAGCCGCAGCTTGAATGGCAGTCGGGCGCTCATAGCCTTTGTCGCGCAGTGCGTCAATCAGGCGTTCATCGAGATCGAGTTCGGAAAAATTGGTTACAGTCATGGTCTTCCTCTACTTGGGGCGCCGATTATAGACGGGTTAGCCGAATTCTTCACCTGTTTAAGCGGTAATGATGTCTTTTCCCTTCAATCATATTGTCCTATGCTACGCCGGTTATAGATTCTGGTGACTAATGTGGGCGTACAATTGAAAAAAAAACCGGCGTTGCGTGGTGGTGGTTTCACTTTTAAACAGTTCTTTGTGGCGCATGATCGTTGTGCGATGAAAGTGGGTACTGATGGTGTCCTGCTGGGTGCCTGGGTACCGATAGAGAAAGCCCGCAAAGTGCTGGATATTGGCTGTGGTAGTGGGCTTATCGCCCTGATGATTGCCCAGCGCTCCGCTCCAGATGTGGAAATTGACGGTGTAGAGCTGGAACCCGAGGCCGCACAACAAGCGAGCAGCAATGCGGCGCAATCACCTTGGGCTGAGCGAGTTCATATTTACGCGCAAGATATCCACCAGTTTGCTGAAAACCATCCCCATCAGTACGACCTGATTGTCAGCAACCCACCTTACTTTGCTCCGGCGGTGGCTTGCCGCGATGAAGCCCGTGATACCGCACGTTACACCGGATCACTAACTCATGACGCCTTACTTAATTGCGCAGAGAAGCTTATCACAAAAGAGGGTGTTTTTTGTGTGGTTTTACCCCACGATTTGGGGGGGGAACTTGCTCATCTTGCAGTGCAACAAGATTGGTTTGTTCACTGCCAGGTTGATATCAGAGATCGCCCCGGTAAGCCGCTACACCGCATGCTGCTAACGTTATCGCGCCAACCGGCAGAGACTCAGTATCAGCATTTGGACCTGCGCCAATCAGAAGGGGTGTATTCGCCGGAGTTCTGTGTGCTCATTAGCGAGTTTTATCTAAACTACTAGCTGGAGCTGTGGAGATAAGGTGTGAAGGTGGGCTAATAAGGCGCGAAACCCTGAACTTGAAAAGAAATCGCGCCCTGAAAAGCCATTACGGATGAAGAATAGTTGGTTTTGGATTCTCAATTTGCTCAGGGTAGTCGAGGGTATAGTGCAACCCCCGGCTCTCTTTACGGTCCATAGCACAACGCACAATTAACTCTGCGACCTGCACCAAGTTACGTAATTCCAGCAGATTATTTGAGATGCGGAAATTGGCATAATATTCGTCAATCTCTTGCTGCAAGGTATTAATCCGGCGCAAGGCTCGCTCTAAGCGCTTGGTTGTACGAACAATCCCGACGTAGTCCCACATAAACAGACGCAATTCATGCCAGTTATGTTGAATGACAACTCGTTCATCCGAGTTATCAACACGGCTTTCATCCCAATCTGGCAAATGTTTAGCCAACTTGGCAGTAGGCAAGCGCGTCAGGATATCTTCGGCGGCAGACCAACCATAGACCAGACATTCCAGTAACGAGTTGGATGCCATACGGTTCGCGCCGTGCAAGCCGGTATAGCTGACCTCGCCAATGGCATATAGCCCATCAAGATCCGTACGGCCATGTTGGTCTACCATTACACCACCGCAGGTATAATGAGCGGCAGGAACGATAGGAATGGCTTCCTTGGTCAGATCGATGCCCAATGACAGCAGTTTTTCATAGATCATCGGGAAGTGCTGCATCACGAAATCAGTAGGTTTATGACTGATATCCAGATACATGCAATCAGCACCCAGGCGTTTCATTTCATGGTCGATGGCACGTGCCACGATATCTCGCGGGGCCAGTTCGCCGCGAGGGTCGAAATCAAGCATGAAGCGGGAGCCATCAGGACGTTTAAGGTAAGCACCTTCACCGCGTAATGCTTCGGTCAGCAAAAAATTTCGAGCTTGCGGATGAAACAGACAGGTCGGATGGAATTGGTTAAATTCTAGATTAGCGACCCGGCACCCGGCACGCCACGCCATGGCAATGCCATCTCCAGATGAGATATCCGGGTTGGTAGTATATTGATAGACTTTAGCGGCTCCCCCTGTGGCTAAAACGACAGCTTTGGCGCGGAAGGTTTCAACTTTCTCAAGCTCTCTGTTCCAAATATAAGCACCGACAACGCGCTTGGTTCCCGCCAAACCAATTTTATTTGACGTAATAAGATCGACTGCATTGCAGCGCTCTTTAACTAAAATATTAGGGTGAGTACTTGCTTTGCCTACTAGGGTGGTCTCTACTTCTTTACCTGTAGCATCCGCAGTATGTAGTATACGGCGGTGACTGTGGCCACCTTCACGGGTAAGGTGATAACGTTCTTCGCCGCTGGCATTGGTTTCGGTATCGAAAAGGACACCTTGATCAATCAGCCATTGCACGCAAGAGCGAGCGTTACTGGCGATAAACTCTACGGCATCTTTGTCGCAAAGCCCGGCCCCGGCAATCAGGGTGTCCTCTACATGTGAGCTGATGCTGTCAGTTTCATCAAAAACGGCAGCAATACCTCCCTGAGCATAGAAAGTGGCACCTTCATTAAGAGGCCCTTTGCTCAGAACAGTGACTTGACAATGTGGCGCAAGACGTAAAGCCAGTGATAAACCGGCAGCGCCACTCCCGATGATCAATACATCGCTAACGTGTTCAGATGATGATTGCATATCGTATGATGTGTGCAGAAGAAGAGTGAAATTCATGTTAGCCTATCTGCCAGAGCAAAAGCTATGGCTATAAGATGTCTAAAGAATATTCAGACAAATAATCTGGCAACATGGAACTTTGCACTTTTTATAAACTCCAAGCGTGTGCTTGCTCAGGAAAATAAAGATATGGCTGGCAGTACAACTTTTAGCGTGGGGATAGATTTCGGGAGAGTTCACCTCGGATGAGCGAGCAGTTAACGGATCAGATGCTGGTTGAACGGGTCCAGAAAGGTGATCAGCAATCGTTCAATTTACTGGTAATTAGATACCAGCATAAGGTTGCGAGCCTCGTATCCCGATATGTGCCTCAGGGCGATGTTCCTGATGTAGTTCAGGAATCTTTTATTAAGGCCTATCGCGCACTCGAGTCATTTCGTGGTGATAGTGCTTTTTATACTTGGCTGTACCGTATCGCTGTTAATACAGCAAAAAATTACTTAGTTGCTCAGGGGCGACGTCCGCCATCCAGTGATGTGGATGCAAATGATGCTGAAAATTACGAAAATGCGGGTGCATTGAAAGAAATATCGAACCCTGAGAACTTAATGTTGTCTGAAGAATTGAGGCAGATAGTTTTTAAAACCATAGAGTCACTTCCTGAAGATCTCCGCATGGCGATTACACTCAGGGAGTTAGATGGTCTAAGCTATGAAGAGATAGCTGTAATTATGGACTGTCCGGTTGGTACTGTTCGTTCCCGTATCTTCCGTGCCAGAGAGGCTATCGATAATAAAGTTCAGCCGCTGATTCAGCGATAAGCGGACACATAAAGGGTATTTGGCATGCAGAAAGAAAAGCTTTCCGCTCTGATGGACGGAGAAACTCTTGACAGTGAGCTGATAGGTTCTTTATCGAAAGATAAAACCTTGCAGCAAAGCTGGCAGAGCTATCATTTAATCCGTGATACCCTGCGGGGGGATGTTGGTGAAGTCTTGCATCTGGATATCGCCAGCCGCGTCGCAGAGGCCCTTAAAAAGGAGCCTGCTCGTTTTGTTCCTATTGCTGTGCCTGAATCTCAGCCACAACCCCATGTCTGGCAGAAAATGCCTTTCTGGCAAAAAGTGCGTCCGTGGGCCAGCCAACTTACTCAAGTTGGGGTTGCCGCATGTGTTTCTCTCGCTGTCATTGTGGGGGTTCAGCAATATAACCAACCTGCATCCAGTAATTTACAGTCAGAAGCACCTGCATTTAACACATTGCCGATGATGGGTAAAGCATCACCAGTCAGCTTTGGCGCGCCTGCTGGCGATTCTTTAGACAAGACTCAAGTCGGTGGAGAGCAACGTCACCTTGTTAACATGTTGACTCAGTTGCAAGATTTTGAATTGCAACGTCGTTTACCACAAACTGATGTATTGCAGGAATCTTCATCAACGACAAAAATAATGTCTCAGGTCCCTGGAAATCAGTCCTTCGGAACAAAGCAGTAGCAATGAAGCAACTTTGGTTTTCCGTCTGTTTAATGGCGGGCAGCCTGCTTATGCCAACAATTGCATCGGCGGAAACTACGCCGATAGCAATGTTGAAAGAGATGAGCAGTGCCAGCCAGTCGCTCAATTATGAGCTATCGTACATCAACGTAAACAAGCAAGGGATTGATTCTCTTCGCTATCGTCATGCTATCCAAGATAAAAAAACGCTAGCGCAGTTATTGCGTATGGATGGTCCGCGTACTGAGATTATTCAACGTGGTAATGAAATAAGTTATTTCGAACCAGGTTTTGACTCTTTCACGTTGAGCGGCGAGCATATTGTTGATGCCTTACCTTCTGTCGTATTCCCCGATTTTGATAAACTGTCAAAATACTATAACTATATTGCTTTAGGTCGTGCGCGCGTTGCTGACCGGCCATGTCAAGTTATTAGAGTTGTACCCCGTGACAGCTCACGATACAGCTACATTATTTGGATGGATGAGACAACAAAACTCCCTATGCGGATAGATCTTTTAGATCGCGATGGTGAAACACTTGAGCAATTTCGGGTGATTTCTTTTGCTGTTGGTGATCCTATTCAAGAGATTTTGCAAGGCGTGTTAAAACTGTCTTTGCCGCCATTACTTGCTTTACCTGCCAAAACTAAGGTGAACTTTAGCTGGACTCCGCGTTGGTTGCCGGAAGGAGTGACTGAAGTTTCACGTAGTCGCCGTACGTTGCCTAACATGGATGCGCCAACTGAGTCACGGTTATATGCTGATGGCCTGTTTAGTTTCTCAATTAATGTTAATCCGATTGAGAAAGGTACCCCTTCAGAGCAGTCTCTGCGTCAGGGGCGTCGTACAATTCATACCGAAGCACGTAATAATGTAGAAATTACCGTGGTAGGTGAACTACCTCCTTCAACTGCGAAGCGTATTGCCGATAGTATAGTTTTGGAATCTGCAAAATGATGAAAGAGTGGGCAACTGTTATCTCATGGCAAAATGGGGTGGCGCTTTTGCGCTGTGAACCCCATTCTGGCTGTGGGAGCTGTAATGCTCGTTCTGGATGCGGTAGCCATCTGTTGAATGAATTAGGGCCAGAATCCGAGCATCAATTAAAAATCGCAATTTCGCAGCCACTTGAACCAGGGCAAAAAGTTGAAGTTGGGATCAGTGAAGGTAGTTTATTACGATCGGCTTCTTTGGTTTATTTAACACCATTAGCCGGGTTAATAGCGGGTGGAGCACTATTTCAGGCTTTATTTATTACCGATGCTTTTACTGCTCTTGGCTCTATTTTAGGTGCGGGTTTGGGCTTTTTATTGGCTAGGACATTAGCTGCGAGGATTGAAGGAAAAAGTGATTATCAACCCACTGTCTTGCAGATTGGTTTGCCACCCACGGCGATACGTATCCAGCAAGAGTGATTTTAGCCATGGTAGGCTGGAATTCGGTTTTGTATCATATGTTCTAGTAGTGCAATAAAAAGATCTGCGCTAATGAGAGACGAGTAGTCTACTGAAAAAATCACATTACCCTTGGCGTCAAATAAACGTATCTTGTCATGACGAGCTTCACGGAGTGTTTCGATACGTAGGATATCCTCAATATTAATTGTACCTTTTGTTGTAATTAATGATTGAGCACTGAGTGATAGTGGGCATGTGTCTATCTGAATTTTTTTCATCTTAATGAAATCTAAAGTGAGTAATTTCAAACAATTATCATTGTTTTTTACTATATCAAATATGATGGATTTCCCTCGAGATAAAGTTTCTAAGTTTATTAATCCGACATTCATAACTTGTTGGTGAATTATTGTGTTTATGAGCGGGTAAGCATTGGTTATATTATTTATAATAATATTCCAAGGCTGGTTTTTTGATGTGCGAAACGCCATAGAGTTGATTTGTCCATTAGGGTTTAACCCTGTGTGGTACTTATAAATATATTCTATTTTATTAAATGAAATGAAATAAACGTTCCCATTGTTATGATTGAAAACACGCACGCCTTTCTCATATAGAAAATAGGTAAACATTGGACTGTTGTACAAACGTAAATAGAGTAATGCACTCAATGATATACCCGCGATGGCAACGCATAAAATAGAAAGAATTGAGGGGGTTGAAAAAATAGATGTGGTTATTGATAGTGTAATAACCAAGAAGCTTAATACTAATATAAATACTATCGTGGCAATGTTTATCTTTGAGTTTTCATTTCTTAATTCATGGCGGCTAAGTATTTTTCCTTCGTCGATCATAATATTCTCCATTTGCCGCCAAGAGGATATTTCACTTGGTTTTGATTAAATAATATTAATACTCTATGTTATTTGTACCTTGGGTAAATGAGCATTTTCCTAAAGTGATTTAATCGATATTCATCCTGAAATAGCCACATCAGAGCCATTGGGTTAGAGTTTGCCCACTTGATGGCGACGAGCGGAAAGGCGCAGATACATTTTAACAGGATAAATCAGGTAACAAGCTAAGTGTGATGCCTTTCACGAGGCAGACTTACAGTGTAAGATGCGTGCATATTTATGTGGGTAGTTTTGGGTTTGAGTCCATCGCTGTGTCCACCAATAATTAATTAAAGACAACGACTAGAGAAAAATTCATATAAATGAAGCACATAAGAAACTTTTCTATTATTGCCCATATTGACCACGGTAAGTCGACACTGTCGGACCGTATTATTCAGATCTGTGGCGGTTTATCTGAGCGTGAAATGGCCGCTCAAGTACTGGATTCCATGGATCTAGAGCGTGAGCGCGGTATCACTATCAAGGCACAGAGTGTGACACTTGATTACCACGCTAAAGATGGTCAAACCTATCAACTTAACTTTATCGATACTCCCGGTCACGTTGACTTCTCTTATGAAGTTTCCCGCTCATTGGCGGCTTGTGAAGGGGCTTTATTGGTGGTTGATGCAGGGCAGGGCGTGGAAGCACAAACGCTGGCGAACTGTTACACCGCGATGGAAATGAATCTGGAAGTGGTTCCAGTTCTGAATAAAATCGACTTGCCAGCAGCCGATCCTGAGCGTGTTGCTGAAGAAATTGAAGATATTGTCGGTATCGATGCAACTGATGCCGTCCGTTGCTCGGCAAAAACTGGCGTCGGTGTTCCTGACATTCTCGAGCGTTTAGTTCGTGATATCCCACCGCCTAAAGGTGATCCAGACGGGCCATTGCAGGCACTGATTATTGATTCATGGTTTGATAACTATCTGGGTGTGGTGTCATTAATCCGCATCAAGAATGGTTCGCTGCGTAAAGGCGATAAAGTTAAGGTGATGAGTACCGGCCAAAGCTATAACGCGGATCGCCTGGGTATCTTTACACCAAAACGTGTTGACCGTGATGTACTCAATTGCGGTGAAGTAGGCTGGTTGGTGTGTGCAATAAAAGACATTCTGGGTGCGCCAGTCGGCGATACGCTGACATTAGCCCGTAACCCGGCTGAAAAATCTTTACCTGGTTTTAAAAAAGTAAAACCACAGGTTTACGCCGGTCTATTCCCCATTAGCTCGGATGATTATGAAGCTTTCCGTGATGCATTGGGCAAGTTGAGTCTTAATGACGCCTCTTTGTTCTATGAACCAGAGAGTTCGACTGCATTAGGTTTTGGTTTCCGCTGTGGTTTCCTTGGCTTGTTGCATATGGAAATCATTCAGGAGCGCTTGGAGCGTGAATACGATCTGGAGCTTATCACCACGGCACCCACAGTGGTGTATGAGGTGATTACGACCGCTCAGGAAACGATTTATGTTGATAGCCCCTCTAAGCTTCCGGCACTGAACAATATTGAAGAACTGCGCGAACCTATTGCTGAATGTCATATGTTGTTGCCACAGGAATACCTCGGTAACGTCATTACATTGTGTATTGAAAAACGCGGTATGCAGACCAATATGGTTTACCACGGTAACCAAGTGGCATTGACGTATGAGATTCCGATGGCTGAAGTGGTGCTCGACTTCTTCGACCGCCTGAAATCGACATCTCGTGGTTATGCTTCATTGGATTACAACTTTAAACGTTTCCAGACCTCTGACATGGTGCGTGTTGATGTGTTAATCAACAATGAGCGCGTAGATGCGCTGGCACTTATTACTCACCGTGATAATGCTCAGTACCGTGGTCGTGATTTGGTTGAAAAAATGAAAGAGCTGATCCCACGCCAGCAATTTGATATTGCGATTCAGGCGGCTATTGGCAATCACATCATTGCCCGCTCAACTGTGAAACAGTTACGTAAAAACGTGCTGGCGAAGTGTTATGGCGGTGATGTTAGCCGTAAGAAGAAACTTCTGCAGAAACAGAAAGATGGTAAAAAACGGATGAAGCAGGTCGGTAACGTTGAATTACCGCAAGAAGCTTTCCTGGCTATTCTGCATGTCGGAAAAGACAGTAAATAAGGAGTTTTGATGGCTAACATGTTTGCCTTGATTTTAGCGATAGCAACGTTGGTGACTGGGGTTATTTGGTGCTTCGAGCGTTTTAAATGGGGCCCGGCCCGTCAGGCAAAAATTGCGGCTGTTAATGCGCAAACTGCGGCGATTAAGGCACAAACGGGTAGCGCTGTAGATAACAAGACTTTGGCACCGGCAGCAAAACAGCCGGGCTGGATTGAGACTTGCGCCTCGGTGTTCCCGGTGTTAGCTCTGGTATTCATCGTGCGTTCGTTTATTTACGAACCTTTTCAGATTCCTTCTGGCTCGATGATGCCAACGCTATTGATCGGTGATTTTATTCTGGTTGAGAAGTTTGCTTACGGTATTAAAGACCCTATTACTCAGACCACGTTGATTCCTACGGGACATCCTAAACGCGGTGATATCGCGGTGTTTAAATATCCACTAGACCCACGGTTAGACTATATCAAACGTGTAGTGGGGTTGCCGGGTGACCGGGTAAGTTATAATCCAATCAGCAAAGAAGTGACGGTTCAACCAGCTTGTAATACCGGTACCTCTTGTGACAGCGCACTGCCAATTACTTACAGTCCGTCTGCGCCAAGTGTCTTTGTGCAGACATTCAGTTATAGCGGTAATGGCGAGGCCTCTGCCGGGTTCTTCCAGATCCCGACTGATCAGGCTGTGCCAGATGGTGGTGTGCGTCTACGCGAACGTACCGAGAGCCTTGGGCCGGTGGCACATCAAATTCTGACAGTCCCTGGGCGTCAGGAGCAGCTCGGCGCTTATTATCAGCAACCTAATCAACCATTGGGGGTTTGGGTTGTTCCTGAAGGCCATTATTTTATGATGGGCGACAATCGGGATAATAGTGCAGATAGCCGCTACTGGGGTTTTGTGCCAGAACGTAATTTAGTGGGTAAAGCCACGGCTATTTGGATGAGTTTTGAAAAGCAAGAAGGTGAGTGGCCAACGGGAGTACGTTTAAGTCGGATTGGTGGAATTCATTAATACCGATTAAGCCCAAAGTTATTAACGTTACAGCCAGACAGCAAATAACTCACCCAATGAGTTGACAAAAGTCAGTGACTTGGGTGGGTAAGAGCAGCTAACACCGCTGTAACTTCAAGTAAGCAGGGTATTTAAACGCAGCATTATATTTCCACTCGTTGTAGAATAAACTTTCGAGCGATAAGAGTTGGCTCTTTTATGGGGGCCACTGCAAACGAAACAGTTTTGTCTTGGTAATTTTTGCCAATCAGACCTGTTCCGTCTGCTGTAGTTTTTGACGCATTCTTGATCTATTGGTAACTCATGAACCCCATCGTAATAAATAGGCTACAGCGGAAGCTGGGCTACACTTTTCAACAGCAGGAGCTCTTGCTACAAGCACTGACTCATCGTAGTGCCAGTAGCAAACACAATGAGCGTTTGGAGTTCCTGGGTGACTCTATATTAAGTTTCGTTATTGCCAATGAGTTGTATCGCCGTTTCCCTCGTGTCGATGAAGGGGATATGAGTCGGATGCGAGCAACATTGGTAAGAGGTAATACACTCGCCGAAATGGCCCGTGAGTTTGACCTCGGTGAATGTTTACGCCTTGGGCCGGGCGAATTGAAAAGCGGCGGTTTTCGTCGCGAATCAATTCTGGCAGATACAGTGGAAGCCTTAATTGGCGGCGTATTCTTAGACAGCGATATTCATACAATTGAACGGCTGATTCTCGACTGGTATCGCAGTCGCTTAGAGGAAATCAGCCCAGGTGATAAGCAGAAAGACCCCAAAACGCGCTTGCAAGAATATTTGCAGGGCCGTCATCTGCCATTGCCTTCTTATCTGGTTGTGCAGGTTCGTGGAGAAGCACATGATCAGGAATTTACTATCCACTGCCAGGTGAGTGGCTTGAATGAACCGGTTATAGGTACCGGCTCAAGTCGCCGTAAAGCTGAGCAGGCGGCAGCGGAACAAGCGCTGAAACAGTTGGAGCTTGAATGAGCGAAGTAGAAAAAACGTATTGTGGTTTTATTGCTATTGTAGGTCGCCCAAATGTGGGTAAATCTACCTTGTTGAATGAATTGTTGGGGCAGAAAATCTCCATCACTTCACGTAAACCGCAAACCACACGTCACCGTATTATGGGCATTCATACTGAAGGGCCTTACCAGGCTATTTATGTTGATACCCCAGGGCTGCATATTGAAGAAAAACGCGCGATTAACCGTTTAATGAATCGCGCAGCAAGCAGCTCTATCGGTGATGTGGAATTAGTGATTTTTGTAGTTGAAGGAACGAACTGGACTGCTGATGACGAGATGGTAGTGAATAAGCTACGCAGTCTGAAGTGCCCAGTGTTATTGGCGATCAATAAAGTGGATAACGTGACGGATAAAACCAAACTGTTGCCACATATTCAGTTCCTTAGCCAGCAGATGAATTTCCTTGATGTTGTGCCAATTTCCGCCGAAAAAGGCATGAACGTAGATACTATTGCCAGCATCGTGCGCAAGATTTTGCCAGAGGCTGGACATCATTTCCCGGAAGATTACATCACTGACCGCTCGCAGCGGTTTATGGCGTCAGAAATCATCCGTGAAAAACTGATGCGTTTCTTGGGGGAGGAATTGCCTTACTCGGTGACGGTTGAGATTGAACAGTTCGTACCCAATGAACGCGGTGGCTATAACATCCACGGGCTGATTTTGGTTGAGCGCGAAGGCCAGAAGAAAATGGTCATCGGCAATAAAGGTTCAAAAATCAAAACCATCGGTATCGAAGCCCGTCAAGACATGGAACAAATGTTCGACGCCAAGGTGCATCTTGAGCTGTGGGTGAAAGTGAAATCAGGCTGGGCAGATGATGAACGTGCATTGCGCAGCTTAGGCTATACCGACGACCTGAAATAAGGTTCGCCTATGGAAGGTTGGCAACGCGCATTTGTCCTGCATGGGCGACCTTACAGTGAGACCAGTTTAATGCTGGATTTGTTCACTGAAGGGGAAGGCCGCATGCGGGTATTAGCTAAAGGTGCGCGGGGTCGTCGCTCCAATTTAAAAGGCTGCTTGCAGCCTTTTACACCATTACTGGTCCGCTGGACGGGGCGTGGTGAAGTCAAAACATTACGCAGTGCTGAACCGGTATCCCTCGCTCTCCCATTGAGTGGCTCTATGTTGTACAGCGGCTTATATGTCAACGAGCTGCTCTCGCGGGTGCTGGAACATCAAACGAATTACTCTGCTTTATTCTTCGATTATCTGCATTGTTTGCAATCATTAGCGGGTAGTGATGGCTCGCCTGAATATGCGTTGCGTCAGTTTGAATTGGCGATACTGGCCCATCTGGGTTATGGCGTTGATTTTCTCCATTGCGCGGGCAGCGGTCAGCCAGTATCAGACAGCATGACCTACCGGTATCGGGAAGAGAAAGGCTTTATTGCCAGCTTGGTGGTCGATCACTACAGTTTTACTGGCCGGCAATTATTGGCTCTGGCAAATCGTGAATTTCCTGATGCTGATACATTGCGCGCCGCCAAGCGATTTACGCGTATTGCCTTGAAACCTTATCTAGGCGGTAAGCCACTAAAAAGTCGCGAACTGTTTCGCCAATTTGTCATTAAACCACCCGCCGAACCCTTACCCTAGCGCCTATATCCCCACGGTTTACACTGCCCGCCTTCAACTTTCCCATTCTGTAACCTATCCGCTGGCACTCTACTCGGTGTAAACTGCGAGGCACTTATACCCGTCATCTTTCAAGATGTATCCCTATCTGGAGGGCTGTTATGGCTGATTTGTTGCTGGGCGTTAACATTGATCACATTGCGACGCTACGAAATGCACGTGGAACCATTTATCCCGATCCTGTTCAGGCCGCTTTTATCGCCGAACAAGCTGGTGCTGACGGTATTACAGTACATTTACGTGAAGACCGCCGTCATATTACTGATCGAGATGTGCGTATCTTGCGTCAAACCATCCAGACTCGCATGAATTTGGAAATGGCGGTGACCGATGAAATGGTAGATATCGCTTGCGAGTTGCAACCCCATTTTTGCTGTTTAGTACCGGAAAAACGCCAGGAAGTGACTACCGAAGGTGGGCTGGATGTTGCGGGTCAAATTGATAAAATGACCATCGCAGTTAGCCGATTATCCGAGGCGGGTATTCTGGTTTCTCTATTTATTGATGCTGATATGCGCCAGATTGATGCCGCAGTGACTGTCGGGGCGCCTTATATTGAAATCCATACGGGTGCTTACGCAGATGCCACTTCAGATTTAGCCCGGCAGGCCGAATTAGTGCGGATCGCGAAGGCTGCAACTTATGCCGCCGGTAAAGGGCTAAAAGTGAATGCGGGCCACGGTCTGACCTACCACAATGTGCAGCCGATAGCGGCCTTACCAGAAATGCATGAGCTAAATATTGGTCATGCAATCATTGGTCAGGCGGTCATGTCTGGTCTTGCTACCGCGGTCACCGAGATGAAAGTATTGATGCGGGAAGCGCGTCGTTAATGGCTATCCTGGGCTTAGGCACTGATATTGTTGAGATCTCCCGAATAGAAGCGGTGGTTGAGCGTACGGGGGAAAAACTGGCGCGGCGTATTCTCAGCCCCTCTGAATGGCAACATTATCAGCAGCATCAGCAGCCGATTCGTTTTTTGGCTAAACGTTTTGCTGTTAAAGAGGCGGCCGCTAAAGCCTTTGGCACCGGTATCCGTAATGGTTTGGCATTTAATCAGTTCGAAGTGGTTAACGATGCATTGGGTAAGCCGACGCTGCGTTTACATCAACGTGCGGCAGAATTGGCGGTCGAACTGGGCGTCAAATCGTTGCATGTGACTCTAGCTGATGAGCGGCGTTATGCCTGTGCAACCGTCATTATTGAAAGCTAACATTATTAAAAACTGAAACGACCCTCTTTAGTAAAATAAAGTGGTTAGGAACGGAAGGGCGAGCATGAAAATGCCGCCCTTTTTTTTTGTTGCTTACTCTCTCCTGCCATCGGTTCGCACTCTATCACTGCTTTCTCTTTTTCTACCCATAAATGGTGTACTCGGTCCCTCGGCTATTAAGAAAATCCCTAGAATAAATCTTAATTTTGCGATCTGTTCGACAAGTTGGTTAACCAATACTTCATTTGGTCGTCCAATTAATGCTACTTGTAATACCAAATAGTTAGATGCAGTGAGTAATTTGCTCATGTGATTTCCAAATGAAAGCAAAAAATCAAGCTATACAGGCGTTTTTTTAGCCACAAAAGTTACTGGCTTTGGTCTGACCAATATAAGAATCGAGATACTAGAAAAAATTAATTTTTAACTACTGGGGAAATAAAAGATGGAATGGATCAATATCCTATGGGTGGTATTGGGCATTGGCTTAATGCTAGTGCTCAATATCCGCTATCAGATTAACTCAATGATTGCATTGCTGTTAGCGGCTCTGTTGGTGGGGACTCTCGCTGGCATGGACCTGCTCAAACTTCTGCACACCATTAAAGCGGGGTTTGGCGGCACGCTCGGTGAACTGGCAATAATTGTGGTGTTTGGTGCCGTTATCGGCAAACTCATGGTCGATTCTGGTGCTGCTCATCAGATAGCTCAGACACTATTGCGCCGATTTGGGCTGAAGTATGTTGAGTTTGCCGTCATCATCATTGGTCTGATCTTTGGTTTGGCAATGTTCTATGAAGTTGCCTTTATTATTTTAGCGCCACTGATCATCGCGATTGCGGTCGAAGCCAAGATCCCATTCCTCAAACTGGCCATTCCGGCTGTTGCTGCTGCCACTACTGCGCACTCACTTTTCCCACCACAGCCGGGGCCGGTTGCGTTGGTTAGTGCCTATGGCGCGGATATGGGGATGGTTTATATCTACGGTGTTTTGGTTGCCATTCCTTCCGTAGTTTGTGCCGGTCTGATCTTGCCGAAATTCTTGGGTAACTTAGAGCGGCCAATTCCGACTTTCTTAAAGTCGGATGATCCTATTGATGAAAATAATTTGCCGTCATTCGGTACTTCAATTTTAGTCCCGTTGATCCCTGCTTTTATTATGATTTTTACGACAGTCGCCAACATCTGGTTAGTGAAAGGGACAACGTCGTACACCATCCTCAACTTCTTGGGGTCATCGCCGATTGCCATGTTTATCGCGATGCTGGTTGCCTTTGTTCTTTTCGGCACCGGGCGTGGTCATAAGATGGAATGGGTCATGCACTCATTTGAAGGGGCGGTTAAAGGGATAGCCATGGTCATCTTGATCATTGGTGCCGGTGGTGCGCTGAAGCAAGTCATCATTGATACCGGGATTGGTGACACTATTGGTATGTTGATGTCAGCTGGTGGCGTGTCGCCTTATATCATGGCCTGGCTGATTACAGTGCTTATCCGCTTGTCTACCGGGCAGGGTGTGGTGTCGGCAATGACCGCTGCGGGGATTATTGGTGCCGCAGTCATGGACCCAGTTACCCATACCATTACGTCAGTGGACCCGGCGTTGTTAGTTCTGGCGACAGCCGCAGGTTCTAATACCTTCACCCATATCAATGACGCATCATTCTGGTTGTTCAAAGGCTATTTTGATTTGTCGATTAAAGACACGCTGAAAACCTGGGGCTTGCTTGAACTGACTAACTCAGTAGTCGGTCTGGCGATGGTGCTGTTGATCAGCCTGTTTATTTAGCCGTAGATTGATTATTAAGTTGATTTAATTATCAGTGCTTCAGTGGAGGCACTGATAATTCGCTGCATAGAGGAACCGCAGAGATTACAGGCGATCAGCGTGATGCAGTTGGACAAATTTATCCCACAGCTGTTCATTGGTTTCAACCCAGGCAGGATCGATAGCAATGGTATTATCAATGGGGCAAACCAACTGACAAGTTGGGGTTTCGTAATGACCAACGCATTCTGTGCAGCGTGTTGGGTCAATCTCATAGATTTCTGCACCCATGGAAATTGCCTCATTGGGGCATTCCGGCTCGCACATGTCGCAATTAATACATTTACGAGTGATTAACAGGGCCATGATTTCTCTTACCTTAAGCTTGAGTATTCTCAACAGCGCAGGATTATACCCCTCTGGAGTCCTTAGACCAGTTTTTTCACCAGCGCTTCACTGTGTTTAATATGATCCTGAGCACTTTCAAGATTTTGCTGGATCATTGCCATAAACAGCAGGTCTGTTAGTGCATATTGCGCGGTACTGGAAGAAATGGCGGCACTGCGAATCACCGGTTCTTCTGAGATAGTATACAAACAGTGGTCCGCGCGTTGCTGCAAGCTATTTGGCGTAAAACTGGTCAGTGCCAGTACTTTGGCGCCACATCTCTGGGCTTCTTCTGCCGCCAAATTGATCTCACGGCGTTCACCACTAAATGAAATAGCCAGAAGCAAATCCCGCGTATCCAGTGCCTGTACTGCAGCTAATTGCGCATGCATATCAGTTTCAGAAACCGCCATTACACCAATTTTCAATAGTTTATAGGCAAGGTCTTTCGCCACTAATCCAGAAGCACCAAGGCCCGTTAAAATCACTCTTTGCGCGCCTTTTAACATTTCCAGTGCTTGGGCAAGGCGCTGTTCACTATTGATATCCAAAGTTGCGCGTAATGCGGCGCTTTTTTCACTGAGTAGCTTTTCGCCGACTATTTTTAAGCTGTCAGTACTCAAAATTTGGTTGTGGAGGGTAACGGCTTGCTCGGGGGCGGCGACAATGTCACCGAGAGCCTGCTTTAATGCCGGGAAGCCCTTATAACCTAACTTCTGGGCGAATTTGACCACCGCCGATTGGCTGACGCCAGTTTCTTGTGCCAGTTTTTGTGAACTGAGGTGCTGTGCCAGCTCGGGATTGGTCAGCAGAAAATCAGCTAACTTACGATCATTATGTGCCAGTGTGGGATAGAGCTGACGGATGCGAAGAAGGCTGCTCATAAATCAGTTCCTGAATAGGGAAGTTATTCTGCCAAGTTGGTAATAATACCCATAAATAATTAAGTCAAAGACCAAGCCATAGAGCATAGCACTCTTTTTTTAAGTGAATCCGATGATTGGAACAAGAAAATAGGTGTTTTTGATCCCTTTCAATGACAACTAAATTATGATGAGTTAAAAATCCAATGAGGAAAAAATCATGAATTTGGGCGCTTTGATTTCTGAAAGTCGCAATCCGGCTACGATGGAGTTGGATAAACTCTCTACATTGGAGATGTTAGCCTGCATTAATGATGAGGACCGTAAAGTACCCGAAGCGATTCGTTTGGTGATCCCGGCTATTGCTCAAGCCGTTGATCTTGCCGCCACCGCCTTAAGCCAAGGTGGGCGGCTCATTTACCTTGGTGCGGGAACCAGTGGGCGGCTTGGGGTTTTGGATGCCTCTGAGTGTCCGCCAACCTTTGGTGTCCCTCATGGTATGGTCATCGGATTGATTGCGGGTGGTCCGGGGGCATTGCTCAAAGCGGTAGAAGGTGCTGAAGATGACATGTCACTCGGTGAACGAGATCTGCAAGATTTAAAACTGACGCCAACGGATATGGTCGTTGGGTTGGCGGCCTCGGGTCGTACCCCTTATGTTATTGGCGCGCTGCGTTATGCCCGTCAACTCGGTTGCCCGACAGCGGCAATTTCCTGTAATCCGGATTCCCCTATTGCACAAGAAGCTCAAGTGGCGATTTCTCCTGTTGTCGGGCCGGAGGCGCTTACCGGCTCTACTCGCATGAAGTCGGGGACAGCCCAGAAGTTAGTGCTAAATATGTTATCCACTGGCGTGATGGTCAAACTCGGTAAGGTTTATCAAAATTTGATGGTTGATGTGAAAGCGACTAATGAGAAATTAGTCGATCGTGCTTGCCGCATTGTGGTTGAAGCCACGGGTGCCAGCCGTGTTGAGGCTGAACACGCGTTGTCGCAAACTGAATTTGAAGTCAAACCGGCTATTTTGATGATCTTAAAAGACGTCAGTGCCGAGCAAGCGCGTCAGAGTCTACAGCAGCATAATGGCTATCTGCGCGCAGCGTTGTAAGATTCACATGAGATTTAACAATAGGAGTTACGTTTTGAGTGCAAAGCACGCCACATCGGCCTTTGAGCACCCGGCTGAGTCGCCGTCCGAAAGTACCCAACGTGTGGTCTTCTTTGATTTAGATGGCACTTTGCATCAGGAGGATATGTTTGGCAGCTTTTTGCGTTTTTTGTTGCGTCATTTGCCCCTGAATCTATTGTTGGTCATTCCGTTACTACCGGTGATTGGTTTAGGGTTATTGGTGGGAGGGCGCTGTGCTCGGTGGCCAATAAGCTTGTTGCTGTGGGCGATAACTTTCGGGCGATCTGAAGCACATCTGAAAGACTTGGAATTGCGTTTTGTGAATGATTTTCGGCAGAAGGTAACGGAATTTCCAGTAGTCATGATGCGTTTACGTCAATATCTGGACAGTACTGATGCTCAGGTATGGTTGATCACCGGATCGCCACAGCGGTTAGTTGAACAGGTTTATCACGATTCAGAATTTATTCACCACCTGCGGCTGGTCGGGAGCCGTATGGCACGACGCAATGGCGGCTGGGTATTGCCACTGCGCTGTTTAGGGCCAGAGAAAGTGGTGCAGTTGGAACAGCGCTTGGGGTCGCCATTGAAACTTTACAGTGGATACAGCGACAGTAAGCAGGATAACCCGCTGCTAAAGTTCTGCGAACATCGCTGGCGGGTGAGTAAGACGGGTGAATTGCAGCAGTTGGAATAATCCTTTGCCCTTGAAGTTGCAGGGTTGCTAGCTGCTCTCATCCACCTGAATCACTTACTTGAGTAAGCTCATCGGGATGAATTCGCGGGCTGCCTACCTGCAACTCCAATGGCTTTAGGTTGACCTACACGTCTAGTGCGTCACATCATCCTCATGATGCCCTAATCGCCATATCCGTTCGGCATGCCTGCCAAGCAACCATAAGCTAATGCCCAGCAGCAAGAAGAAAATGGTTTTTGGCATCGCGTCCCAAAAGAACTCGAAAAAGCGGGTATAGAGATTGATGGCCAGGAATGTCAGGCCAAAGCCGCGCAGCATGGCATCATCTCGTTTTAGCCCCAGCCAGATAGCCACACCGGCTGCGATGGCAAACAAGAAGCTCCAATGAAGCAGCTCAATTTGGCGCACTTGATACCAATGGTCTATATCGCCGTAATTGCCAAAAATAGACAGCAGCCACAGGGCAATAAACAGGTAAAGCAGCCCCATAGCCTGTGAAACTCGGTCGAGCCTGCGAGCGGCCAGTTGAGGTTGCAACGCTAGAGCCGAGGCACAAATCAACAAACCGAAGGCAATAAAGCGGATAGGGTAGCTCATACCTAGCCAGTAAGCGCCCCAACCAGACAGATAGCCGGTTTCTGCACCAAAGGCATTCCCCAACGAAAGCAAGGCAAACAGCCATACCAGTGGCGAGCGACCAAACCAGCCAACCAGCGCGTAGATGACCGTGCCGAGTAGCAACAATACCGAAACTCGGCCACTGCCATTATCTAGCCACATGCCAAGTTGAGTGATGGCCGCGGCGGTCATAATCACGCCAAGAAATAATACCGCTTCATTGCTATAGATCTTGCTGGCGTCTTGCCGACGGCGGTGAAAACCCCAGCCGTAAAAAGCGGCGGCTAATAGGCCAGTAACAACCACACGTACTGGAGGATCAAAGCGGAAGAACTGGCTAATCCAGGCTAATAAGAAGGTATCCGCCATAAGGCTGCCAATAGCGATGACCAGTGATGCCAATGCGGCAAGAAAGGCATAACCCGCTAGCCGTCGCCAGTCGAAAGGCTGGACATCAATCTTTGCCAATAGGCGCTGATGCTCTTCCTGCTCAATGACCCCTTCGTTGACCCACCCATTGAGGGTTTTGCGCACAATGGCGGCATTTTTTTTGCTGAGTTTCATTTGTCTGGCTTCCCTTAGCACGAGTGATTGCTATCCTGTCGAAACATTAGCTGATCATTATGTGCTGAGCTACTTTATATTGGTTAGACGCGGCGATGGCTGTGTATAATGCACGCCGCAAAAGTGCCAGAGAGGTTAATGTGTCTACTGATAATAATTTGTCTTCTGAATGTGATTCGCCGGCTGAATACAGTGATGAGTACTGGATGCAGCGCGCGTTGGCATTAGCATTACGCGCGCAAGAAGAGGGCGAAGTACCGGTAGGGGCAATATTGGTGCTGGATAATCAGGTGATTGGCGAAGGTTGGAACCGGCCGATTCGAGATAATGACCCCACAGCGCATGCTGAAATCATGGCGCTACGCCAGGGCGGGCGGGCAGTACAAAATTACCGCTTAATAGATGCCACCTTATACGTCACTCTGGAACCTTGCGTGATGTGTGCCGGTGCCATGGTGCATAGCCGAATCCGCCGCTTAGTGTATGGCGCAAATGATCTGAAAACCGGTGCTGCCGGATCACTGCTGGATATCTTGCGTCATCCAGGGATGAATCATCAGATAGAGGTGTGTTCAGGCGTGCTAGCTGACGCCTGTTCCCACCAGTTGAGTGCATTCTTCCGCCAGCGTCGTGAACAGCAAAAAGCCTTGAAGCGTGCTGTAACTGATAATAAATGACTTAATTATTGATTGACCAACCGGGCCCAACCACCGGATAAGCTTTGCCCAGTTCTGCTTCAATAGCCGCATGTTGGGCTGCTTTCTTCTCTTTTTCCTGCAAATATCCCACTAAACTGACCTGATAACGACGAATGTTTTCGACATAATTATAGGCTTCATGCCCGCGAGCATAGCCATAAGTGGTGCTTGGGTAGTAGCGCTTTTGGCTCAACATCGGCAGCCGCATTTTGACATCAACCCAGCTATCCGGATTGCCATTCTGATTTTTGGTCAAGCGGCGGGCATCCAGCATATGACCATAACCCAAGTTATAGGCCGCCAATGCAAACCAGATTCGCTCATCTTCCGGGATGGTGTCGGGTACTTTTTGCATCAGTCGCTGCAAGTATATCGAACCACCTTTAATGCTCTCCTCGGGATCAACCCGATCTTTGACCCCTAACCCACTGGCGGTGGCGCGGGTTAACATCATCAGACCTCGAACCCCGGTGGGCGAGGTTGCTTGCGGGTTCCAGTGAGATTCCTGATAAGCAATTGCGGCCAATAACCTCCAGTCGATTTCGCCCGCATGTTTTTCAAACAGCGGCTGGAAAGAGGGCAATACATTGTCGATGGCAGAGAGGAAAGTTTTGGTGTCGACATAATCAAAGCTGCCGACATGGCCCAGATATTTTTCCTCCAGACGCGCCAAACTGCCGTCTTCTACCATCTGGCTGTAGAAGTCGAGCATGGCTGCATACAGGCTGTCATCATTGCTTTGCTGGAAATACCAGGTTACTGGCTCTTCATCCGTGACGTCGAAAGCCACCGCCAATTGCGGATGGATGCGTTGCAGTAGGGCAATGGTGACTGAGTCGCCAAGGGTATAGTCGAGCTTACCGTCGGCAACTTGCTCCAGTAGCTCTTTTCCGGAACGGTCAATGGATGAACCCCAGTTAAGATCCGGATATTTGGTCTGTTTAAGCTGCTTCAAGGTGGTCATATGGGCCGAGCCGGAGGCCACAATCAACTGACCTTTTAAATCACTGAATGATTTTGGTCGTGGCTGACCCAGCCGATACACCAATTGTTGCGATACAGAATAGTAGGCAGGGCCGGTGCGCGCCCGGTTAAGGCGTTCACTATTATAAATCAGCCCGGCGGCCAGCATGTCAGCATCATCGCTATCTAAAGCATCAAACAAATCGTTAATATTATGCTGTGGGGTCATCACCAACTTCACCCCTAGGTAGTCAGCAAAACGTTTTGCCAGCTCATAGTCGAGACCGGAAGGGCCATCCTTTCCGGTAGAGTAAATCAGTGGTGAACTTATTGTGCTAACTCGTAGTTCACCACGGGCTTTTATACGGTCCAGTTGCCCCTCCTGGCCATTGCGCCAAGGAATATTGGGCCACAGCGCGAGAGCCAGAAGGATGGCAACTACACCGATAACAAAGTAATTTAATTTTATGCGCGTCAAATAGTTATCTCTCGGCAGCGCTCTTTATATGTGTGTCGTAAAGCAGAAATCGACATGGTTAAATCCCCAGTGGAGTGGCATTTTGCGCAACAAATCGTCAGTGTGCAACTTTATTGCGTGCTTATTTATCTGCTATTCGATGCATATCGCTGGCAGAGGTTTCTTACGCAATTATTAATAATAGATACGCAAACGGTTTCGTCGGAGGCTTAGATTCACTATAATGGCGCGCGTTTTCCCCTGTTGCGCCCAATGAAGTGCTGTTCCAGTCGCTTCGAAGACGAGAGAAACTTAGATTATGGAAATACTGCGTGGTTCGCCCGCTTTGTCGGCTTTTCGCATTACCAAACTGCTGTCCCGTTGCCAGGACGCTAACCTGCCGGTTGATGATATCTACGCCGAATATGTTCACTTTGCCGATGTCAGCGCCCCACTGAGTGCTGATGAACACGCCAGACTCCAGCGGCTGCTTCAATATGGGCCATCTCTCCCTGAACATGCGCCGCAAGGGCGTCTATTACTGGTGACGCCAAGACCGGGGATAATCTCTCCGTGGTCTTCCAAAGCGACGGATATTGCACATAACTGTGCTTTGCCACAGGTTCTGCGTTTGGAGCGCGGTCTGGCTTTCTATATCCAGAGCCCAGATCTGAATGACAGCCAATGGCAACAATTATCAGCACTGCTGCATGACCGCATGATGGAAACGGTCTTCACCGATTTGCAGCAAGCCGAGCAACTGTTCTCTCATCATCAGCCAGCCCCGGTACAACGGGTGGATATTTTGGCTCAAGGTCGCAGTGCACTGGAGCAGGCTAACGCTAAATTGGGCCTGGCACTGGCACCGGATGAAATCGATTATCTGCTGGCCGCCTTTACTGGCCTTGGGCGCAACCCAACAGATATTGAGCTGTATATGTTTGCTCAGGCCAACTCTGAGCACTGCCGGCATAAAATTTTTAATGCGGATTGGATAATTGACGGTGTGGCTCAGCCTAAAACACTGTTTAAAATGATTAAAAATACCTTTGAACATACACCGGATTACGTGCTGTCTGCTTATAAAGACAATGCGGCGGTGATGGAAGGTTCTCAGGTTGGGCGCTTCTTTGCCGCACCGGAAAACGGTGTTTATGGCTACCATCAGGAAGCGGCACATATCCTGATGAAAGTTGAAACCCATAACCACCCAACGGCAATTTCACCGTGGCCGGGTGCTGCTACCGGTTCTGGTGGTGAAATCCGTGATGAGGGTGCCACCGGGCGTGGTGCAAAACCTAAAGCTGGATTGGTGGGTTTCTCGGTTTCTAACTTGCGTATCCCAGGCTTTGAACAGCCGTGGGAAGAGAATTTCGGCAAGCCGGACCGCATTGTGACTGCGCTGGATATCATGACCGAAGGCCCATTGGGCGGCGCGGCATTTAATAACGAATTTGGTCGTCCGGCGCTGCTGGGCTACTTCCGTACCTATGAAGAGCGCGTCAACAGCCATAACGGCACTGAGTTGCGTGGCTACCATAAGCCAATCATGTTGGCTGGTGGGATTGGTAATATCCGAGCTGACCATGTGCAAAAAGGCGAGATAGTGGTCGGTGCCAAGCTGGTGGTGCTCGGTGGTCCGTCGATGAATATCGGTTTGGGCGGCGGTGCAGCCTCTTCCATGGCCTCTGGCCAATCAGATGCGGATCTGGATTTTGCTTCAGTCCAGCGCGATAACCCAGAAATGGAACGTCGTTGTCAGGAAGTGATCGACCGCTGCTGGCAGTTAGGTGACCATAACCCGATTCTGTTTATTCATGACGTTGGCGCGGGCGGCTTGTCTAATGCCATGCCGGAGTTGGTCAGCGATGGTGGCCGTGGTGGTCGCTTTGAGCTACGCGACATCCTTAACGACGAGCCGGGCATGAGCCCGCTGGAAGTGTGGTGTAACGAATCTCAGGAACGTTATGTTCTGGCAGTTGCTCCTGCGCAGATGGCGCAATTTGATGAGATTTGCCGCCGTGAACGTGCTCCTTATGCGGTTATCGGTGAAGCCACCGAAGAGATGCATCTGACCCTGAATGACCGCCATTTCGACAATCAGCCAATCGATATGCCGCTGGATGTGCTGTTAGGTAAAACCCCGAAAATGCTGCGCGATGTTACCCGCCTTCAGGCTCAGGGTGAGGCACTGCAACGGACTGAAATCAGCATTGCTGATGCAGTAAAACGTATTATGCATTTGCCAGCGGTGGCGGAGAAAACCTTCCTGATCACCATTGGCGACCGCACTGTAACCGGTATGGTGACTCGTGATCAGATGGTAGGTCCATGGCAGATTCCGGTGGCTGACTGTGCAGTCACCAGTGCCAGTCTGGACAGTTACTATGGTGAAACGATGTCATTGGGTGAACGTGCGCCAGTGGCCTTGCTGGACTTCGCCGCCTCTGCCCGTCTGGCTGTGGGTGAAGCACTGACTAACATTGCTGCGACCCAAATTGGCGAACTCAAACGCATTAAATTGTCGGCTAACTGGATGTCCGCAGCCGGGCATCCGGGGGAAGATGCTGGCTTGTATGAAGCAGTACGCGCCGTGGGTGAAGAGTTATGTCCAGCGCTGGATATTACCATCCCGGTGGGCAAAGACTCTATGTCGATGAAAACCCGCTGGCAGGAAGGTGACGAGCAGCGCGAAATGACGTCGCCGCTGTCACTGGTGATTACCGCATTTGCTCGTGTCGAAGATGTCCGCCATACCGTCACACCGCAATTGCGTACGGATAAGGGTGATAATGCCCTGTTGCTGATTGATTTAGGCGCAGGTCACAATGCTCTGGGGGCCACCGCACTGACACAGGTTTATCGTCAGCTCGGGGATAAACCTGCTGATGTGCGCGATGTGCAGCAATTGGCTGGCTTCTTCAATGCGATGCAGCGTTTGGTTGCCGATCAGGCTCTGTTGGCGTATCACGACCGCTCTGATGGTGGTTTGCTGGTAACTCTCGCTGAAATGGCCTTTGCCGGTCATTGTGGTGTACAAGCGGATATTCAGGCCTTAGGTGATGATACTCTGGCTGCGCTGTTTAACGAGGAACTGGGCGCAGTGATTCAGGTGCGTGCCGAGCAACAAGCCGCGGTAGAAAAAGTGCTGGCAGACCATGGTTTGGCGAACTGTGTTCACTATCTGGGCCGTGCTGTTGAGGGGGATAGTTTTGATATCCGCAGTGATACTGAGGTGGTATACAGCGAAAAACGTAGCACTCTGCGCTTATGGTGGGCTGAAACCACTTGGCAGATGCAGCGTCTGCGTGATAACCCAGACTGCGCCGATCAAGAACATCAGGCGAAACAGGATGAACGTGACCCTGGCTTGAATGTGAAACTGACCTTTGATCCTGCCGAAGATATTGCTGCACCTTATATCATCAAGCAGGCGCGACCAAAAGTCGCGGTGCTACGTGAGCAAGGGGTTAACTCCCATGTTGAGATGGCGGCCGCCTTCCACCGTGCCGGTTTTGATGCGGTCGATGTGCATATGAGTGACTTGCTGGCGGGGCGCACGGACTTGCAATCCTTCCAGACTTTAGTGGCTTGTGGTGGTTTCTCTTACGGCGACGTACTGGGGGCTGGGGAAGGCTGGGCGAAGTCCATTTTGTTCAATAACCGCGTGCGTGATGAGTTTGAAGCTTTCTTCCAGCGCCCTGAAACACTGGCTCTGGGGGTTTGTAACGGTTGCCAGATGATGTCTAATTTGCGCGAGCTTATCCCCGGTGCTGAGCACTGGCCACGTTTTGTCCGTAACCTGTCTGATCGCTTTGAAGCACGTTTCAGTCTGGTTGAAGTGGCCAATAGCCCATCACTGTTTATGCAGGATATGGCCGGCTCCCGTATGCCAATTGCTGTTTCACATGGTGAAGGGCGAGTGGAAGTCCGTGATGCTGCACATTTGGCAACATTAGAACAGAGCAATCTGGTGGCATTGCGCTTTGTGAATAACCAAGGTGTGGTAACCGAGCAATACCCAGCTAACCCGAATGGTTCAGCTCATGGTATTACGGCGGTGACCAGTGTTAGTGGTCGTGCAACCGTGATGATGCCGCATCCTGAGCGTGTTTTCCGTACTGTGAGTAACTCATGGCATCCGGAAGAGTGGGGTGAGGATAGCCCGTGGATGCGCATGTTCCGTAATGCACGTAAGCAATTGGGTTAATCAATGGAGGGGGCATTACGCCCCCTTTTTTTCGTATGCGATTCTTCATTATTTATGGAATAATTATGGTGTGAGCCATTTCTTTCATCTGCTTTTTATTATCAATAATCTCAATAATGAATTGATATGTCCCTGGTTGAACATTGAGCATTTTTAAATTCACCTCTTTTTTGCTGTTATTAACAAAACCAGTCTCATTATCCATTTCAATATTGTTACTGTTGAAGATAGATGCGTTGTAATTTAACATTGCTTCTGATTCCAGCGAAAATGAAATGCCATATTCATAAATTTCCGCATGATAAAATGAATAATTTAAAGTGAGAGTAAAGTCAGGGAAGTCATCATGGCTATTATAATTAATTAAATAACGACTATCATGGCTTATCGCGGGTAGATATGTCTGGCCAGTATTAATGAAGTTGTGGGGTGTTATTGTACTGAAAGCCTTATCTAGGCTCGATGCCGATGGGGGAGCGAAAAGGACAAAACTGGAAAGTAAAAGGGCAGTGGTTTTTAGCATAGTTATATTCCTTTGTATGATAATGCAATATTAATAAGACAAATCCTCACTGGTCATATTCGTTAATGCCATATAGTAAGTTTTAATCACAAGTTGATGCTGCGTATTTAATGATGTCACCACTAACCGATAGTTTCCGGCGGAAAAATCCTCTAATAGTAAAGTCATCCCCTTGGCACGATTATTAATCAGTGTGGCAGTTTGCGCTTTTTCATTGTTATATTGATCGTAGATATAAACTGTGATCAGTAAATTCTCTTGCGTTGTTACCGTCATGGGAATTTCCCCCTGACTATTTTCGAGCCAATAGTTTGTTTGAATGCCATATACAGAAAAGTTATCAGAGCTGGGGTTTTTACTGAATGACATCAGGTTTACATGGAGGTAATCGAGGGGAGGCGGTTGGGCGGTGGCAAAGAAACTTGTCAGCAGCGTACCGATCAAAGCGATATAGCTGATTTGCATATGAGTACCTTCCTAATAATAGGTCAGTGAAACTCCGTCACCTCTATGGGCATGAGCCGTTGTTGGTGTTCTGAACTTTGGCGACCTGTTCATCAGCGACCAGAGCCAGATAATGAGCGTGACTCATTTGCTGCAGTGATTAAATCTCATAATTTATAACGTGATAATTATTTAATCAGTTGCCTGTCGCGTGAAGTAAGGGCTGATAGTGAAAGAGAAACAGGACGGTAATATCAGACCTAACTTTAATTAATTATCTGATTTTAAAGGTTATTAATTTTTTGTCGGGAAATTGCGACAACAGAGATATTAACTGTCTCAAAAAAGAGACATTTAACTAATTGATTTATAGCTACTTTATTTTAATGGGTATTGTGTGTCGGGTAATAGCGACAAAAGCGGGGTTAATCACTCGATTTGACTAATGTGTTTATGGCTAAAATTTGTTGATAAATTTTATTTTCATTAATAATCAATGTCTTAATTTATTTTCATCAGAATTGGCACGCTACCTGCATTATCTCTATCAGTTGCTCATTCACTTTTTATGATAGTCCCGCCGTAAAGCGGAATATGCGCTTCATAAGCCACCGAATGATGCCTAAGACTGGTGCCTATCGTCCACCTAAACCGATATTGTGTGAATGCACATTATCAAACATCGGACGACACGTTGAGTGAGGCGCCGCCTATGTCCTACTGTGATGAATGGTTCATCAATTTTGGACATGTCTGGATGCTATTCGTCTCATCCTCCCGATGATTGCCTCGGCTTCATCAAACTGGAGACGATGTTTAAGGGCATCCACATATTCTGCGACGGGGCAATTTATTGCCCCGTTGTCACATCTGATGGTTGTAAAAGACAGTTATTTTAAGCTAGATAATGCTCTCCATTTTCGCTGCAACTTATTATAAAAGCAGGTCTGATGATGATTCTGACGATAATGGACCAGGCACATTAATTAAAAGCACTTCGCTCAATGCCAAGTGCTTTTTTTTTATCTCTACTTTGGGTATGACGGCGTTAATTGGATAACAGGCATTGTAATCCTGACAAAGTCAGTTAGCATCACAACAGAATGATAGGTAATGAGATGATTTCGTTGAAAAGATGGCGTTTGTTCCCTCGGTCTTTACGTCAATTGGTGCTCATGGCGTTTCTGTTGGTGCTACTCCCTTTATTGGTGCTGGCATACCAGGCTTATCAAAGTCTTGACCACCTGAGTACCCAAGCGGCTGATATTAACCGCACTACGTTGGCTGATGCCCGGCGCAGTGAGGCTATGACCAGTGTGGCACTCGAAATGGAGCGCAGTTATCGTCAATACTGTGTATTAGATGATGCAACACTGGCCAAGCTCTATCAGCATCAGCGTAAACAGTATGCTCAGATGCTTGATACCCATGCACCTATCCTGCCTGATGCTCGTTATTACCAGACTCTGCGTGACCTGTTGACTCAACTTTCTGATATTCAATGTAAAAACAGTGGCCCGGAACAGAATGCTGCCATCTTGCTAGAGCAGTTTTCTCGCTCAAATGCTGAAATGGTGCAAGCCACCCGTGATGTTATCTTCTCTCGTGGTCAGCAATTACAGAAAGATATCGCCGAGCGTGGGCAATTCTTTGGCTGGCAATCCCTATTGCTGTTTTTGGTCAGTGTGCTGCTGGTGGTGTTATTCACCCGTATGATTATCGGGCCAGTTAAAGGCATTGAACGAATGATTAATCGTCTGGGAGAAGGGCGACCGCTGGGGAATACCGCCTTGTTCAAAGGGCCGCGTGAGTTACGTTCATTAGCACAACGTATTATTTGGCTTAGTGAACGTTTAGCCTGGCTAGAATCACAACGTCATGAGTTCTTGCGCCATATCTCGCATGAGTTGAAAACGCCATTAGCCAGTATGCGCGAAGGAACCGAATTGTTAGCCGATGAGGTTGCCGGGCCATTGACTCAAGATCAAAAAGAGGTGGTTGCTATCCTGGATAACAGTAGCCGCCATCTACAATTATTGATTGAGCAATTATTAGACTATAACCGCAAGTTGGCTGATGGCCCCGGTGAACTTGAAAATGTTGAACTGGTCGAAATGGTCGAAGATGTGATTGCGGCCCACAGTCTGCCAGCCCGAGCAAAGATGATTCGTACTGAGACGGATCTTCAGGCGGACATTTGTTGGGCAGATCCAACATTATTGATGCGAGTATTAGATAATCTCTACTCCAATGCGGTGCACTATGGCGAGGAATCCGGTACCATTTGGATTCGTAGCCGTCAGGTGAATAACCGCGTGCAAATTGATATCGCTAATACTGGGGCGTCGATCCCGGTATCAGAAGAAACCATGATATTTGAGCCTTTTTTCCAGGGAAGCCATCAGCGAAAAGGGGCCGTCAAAGGCAGCGGGTTGGGGCTGAGTATTGCTCAGGACTGTATCAAACGTATGCAGGGCGACTTGCAATTGGTGTCCGTTGATTACGCCCCAGTCTGTTTCCGTATTGAATTGCCATTAACCGCTGAGAATGAATAAATAATGTACAAATGGTCTATGGGTAGCATCATTAAAAAGACCGCCTTTTTAACATCAACAACCTCAACTGCGGCAGTTATGCCTGCGGGCAGGATGGGTTCGAGTATTTTTTGGCGAGCTTTATTGCTGGCCCCTCTATTACTGACAGGGTGTAGTGATAATCCGAGCGCTGGCCGTTTTTCGCAGGCGGTCCAAATGGTGATACCGGAAACGAAAATCGTCGATTATCGAACCTTGTCCTGTGATGTACTGTGGGATCTTGATGATAAAGAGACACTTGAAAACTCCCTCTACTGGTTAAGAGCGATGGATTGTGCTGAGCGACTGGGCTCAACTCAAGCACGGGCATTAGCGAAAACATTACCGGTAGTGACATGGTCAGCCGCCTTTAAACAGGGCATTTTGCTGAGCAGCTCGGAGCCGTCAATTGCGGAGCGTCGTCAGGTGGTTGAACGGCTGAACAGTTATAGCCAAAGCTTCCCTGGTGCGGTACGCCCACTGATTCAACTATGGCGTGAGCAGCAGGTTCTGCGCATCTCGCTGGCGGAAGAGCGCACGCGCTATCAGCGCCTGCAAGAGGAATCAGACGCACAGATTGATAGGCTGCGGGAGAGCCAGGTTCGCTTGCAATACAACTTGCTGGACACCACCCGTAAGTTAGAAAACCTAACGGACATTGAGCGCCAGCTTTCATCGCGCAAGCAGCTACAAAATGAAATTCCTGAGACTGATGCTGATAGCAAAGCCCCCGCATCAGCGGTGCCGAAACCTCAGCCCAAAGTGGAGCCAGTCAAACCTGCTGAAGTTAAACCGGTAGAAAACAAACCGCTAGAGGCTAAACCAGCTGAAACCAAGCCTGCGGAAAACAAACCCGCGGAGGCCAAACCAACTGAAACTAAGCCAGCGGAAGCTAAACCTGCAGAACCTCAGATAGAGAGTAAACCTGCGCCGCAATCGGTAGAAAAACCGGCTGATACTTACACACCACCAGTCGTACCGCCAACGGATGTCCCACCTGTGACTAATAAGGAATCCCATGACGCCACGCAAACCGGCCAATCTACTGCTGGTTGATGACGACCCCAGCTTACTTAAGCTGCTGGGGATGCGTTTAACCAGTGAAGGTTTTAATGTCACCACCGCTGAAAGCGGGCAGGAAGCATTGCGTCTGTTACTGCGTGAGAAGATTGATTTAGTTATCAGTGACTTACGGATGGATGAAATGGACGGTATGGCCCTGTTTGCTGAAATCCAGAAGCATCAACCGGGTATGCCGGTGATTATTTTGACCGCCCACGGCTCAATTCCGGATGCTGTCGCTGCCACTCAGCAGGGGGTGTTTAGTTTTCTGACTAAACCAGTGGATCGCGATGCTTTATATAAAGCTATCGATGCAGCTTTAGAGCTTTCTATTCCTGCCGGAGATGATACCTGGCGTGAAGAGATCGTGACCCGCAGCCCGGTGATGTTGCGCTTGCTTGAGCAGGCTAAAATGGTGGCGCAATCTGATGTCAGCGTACTGATTAATGGGCAAAGTGGCACCGGTAAAGAGGTGCTGGCTCAAGCTATTCATGCTGCCAGCCCACGGGCAAAAAAAGCGTTTATCGCGATAAACTGTGGCGCATTACCCGAACAGTTACTGGAATCAGAACTCTTTGGGCATGCTAAAGGGGCGTTTACCGGGGCGGTGAGTAGCCGTGAAGGGCTATTTCAGGCTGCTGAAGGTGGCACACTGTTTCTGGATGAAATCGGCGATATGCCGCTGTCTTTGCAGGTGAAACTGCTGCGAGTATTGCAAGAGCGAAAAGTGCGTCCATTGGGCAGCAACCGTGATCTAAGTATTGATGTGCGCGTGATTTCAGCCACCCACCGTGACTTGCCAAAAGCGATGGCAAAGAATGAATTTCGTGAAGATCTCTACTATCGTTTGAATGTCGTCAATCTAAAAATTCCGGCGCTACATGAGCGCTCAGAAGATATTCCGCTGCTGGCTAATCATTTGTTACGTGAATCAGCCAAACGCCATAAGCCCTTTGTCCGTAGCTTCTCAACTGATGCCATGAAACGGCTGATGACCGCCAGTTGGCCAGGTAACGTGCGCCAGTTGGTGAACGTAATTGAACAATGTGTGGCATTAACCTCAGCCCCGGTTATCAGTGAAGCGCTGGTTGAACAGGCGCTGGAAGGGGAAAACACGGCATTACCGACCTTTGTCGAGGCACGTAATCAATTCGAGTTGAATTATTTGCGTAAACTACTGCAAATCACCAAAGGCAATGTGACTCAGGCGGCACGGATGGCTGGGCGTAACCGGACTGAATTTTACAAACTGTTGTCACGCCATGAGCTAGATGCTAATGATTTTAAAGAATAATAGCGGTTGTTAACCACCTCTATTGTTCCCTGACAAAACAGAGTTTAAATACAAATGAGCAGAAAACTTTCCATTGCACTAGCCCAGTTGAATTGGCTGGTCGGCGATATCGAAGGCAACACTGAACGTATGTTGCAAACCTTACATGAGCAGCAGAAGGCGGGAGCCGATCTGGTCATGTTTTCCGAGCTGGCTCTGTCGGGGTATCCGCCCGAAGATCTGCTGTACCGTAATGATTTCTATCAACGCTGCGAAGCACAACTGGATCGTTTGCAGGCGGCGGCGCAGCAAACGGCGGTGTTGGTCGGGCATCCATGGCGCGAAGAGGGCAATCTCTATAATGCACTGTCGCTGTTTGCTGATGGCAAATTGCAAGCGCGCTATTTCAAGCAGCAATTACCCAACTACGGTGTTTTCGACGAGAAACGCTACTTCTCTGCTGGCCATGATACCTGCGTGGTGGAGCTAAAAGGCTACCGTTTGGGCCTGCTTATTTGTGAAGATCTCTGGTTTGATGGCCCGATAGATGCGGTCAAAGCGGCTGGCGCAGAAGTGGTGCTGTCGATCAATGCCTCGCCGTATAACCGCGAAAAACCCTATGTTCGCAAAACCCTAATGGCTGCCCATTGCCAGCGTACCGGCTTGCCACTGGTGTATCTCAACCAGATTGGTGGGCAGGATGAGCTGATTTTTGATGGCTGTTCTAAAGTATTTGATGCTGCGGGCAATATGACTCATCGCTTGGCGGCCTTTGCTGAACAAACCACGCTGTTGCAGTTTAATGAGTGTGAAGTCGTGCCGATGATGGCGCCAGCCGCAGAGCTACCCCCACTGGCGCAAGTCTATGAAGCACTGGTATTGGCGGTGCGTGATTACGTCACTAAAAATGGGTTTAATGGCGCGGTTCTGGGCCTTTCCGGTGGGATTGACTCGGCACTAACATTGGCCATTGCTGTCGATGCGCTAGGTAAAGATAAGGTCCAGGCATTGATGATGCCGTTCCGTTACACCGCAGATATCAGCATTGCTGATGCTAAAGAAGAAGCTGAAATTCTGGGCATCGAATTTGATGTGCTCTCCATCGAGCCGATGTTTGATGCTTTTATGGGCCAATTATCGCCGATGTTTGCTGGCACTGCGCGTGATACGACGGAAGAAAATCTTCAGGCGCGTTGTCGTGGCGTGGTGTTGATGGCCTTGTCGAACAAGCGCCGCAGCATTGTATTAACCACCGGTAACAAAAGCGAAATGGCGGTAGGCTACGCCACACTGTACGGTGATATGGCCGGTGGTTTTGATGTCCTGAAAGATGTGCCCAAGACGTTGGTATTCAAATTATCAGAATATCGCAATACCGTTTCATATGTGATTCCGCAACGGGTTATCACCCGGCCACCTTCTGCGGAGCTGGCGCCTGATCAGAAAGATGAGGATAGCCTGCCACCTTATGATATTTTGGACGCTATTCTCCAAGGGTATGTCGAACAGGATAAGTCAGTGGCTGATTTGGTTGCTGACGGTTTTGATGAAACTATCGTGCGTAAAGTCATCCGCCTGGTAGATATCAATGAATACAAACGGCGTCAGTCAGCTGTTGGGCCGCGTATCACCGCCCGCAATTTTGGCAAAGATAGACGCTATCCGATTACATCAGGCTTTGGCCGCAAGAATTGGTAAAAACAGGGATTCACCATGAAAAAAATTGACGCGATTATTAAGCCATTCAAACTCGATGATGTCCGTGAGGCACTGGCTGAAGTCGGTATCACCGGGATGACGGTAACAGAAGTTAAAGGTTTTGGCCGCCAGAAAGGGCATACCGAGCTGTATCGTGGTGCTGAGTATATGGTGGATTTCCTACCAAAAGTGAAAATTGAAATTGTTGTTGCTGACGATATTGTGGATACCTGCGTAGACGCGATTATGCAAACTGCCCAGACCGGTAAAATTGGTGACGGTAAAATCTTTGTCTTTGATGTTTCACGTGTGGTGCGTATTCGTACCGGTGAACAAGACGAAGAAGCGATTTAAGTTCTGCCCGTCATACAGTAAAAAGCCCGTTTCGTTTTGCGACGAACGGGCTTTTTAACGTTATATCTCTTGCGGGATTAGGCAGGAACAAATAGCCCCAGCCAATAGAACAGGTTAAGCACAATACCGGTGATAATGACCGCCACCACAGGGGCAGCAATTTTCATGACCGGGCGGCCAATAGCTTCATTGAGGAAATACAGCGCTGTCGTGATAGTAAAACCGGTATAACCGGCCATTTTGATCGATGCAAAAATCGCCCCGATTAACAGTGCATATTCCATCAGCAAGTTCATGGCGTTACGAATATTGTCGGAGGCATTACGCACCGAAGGGAAGCGGCCCAGCCACTTGCCGATTGAGCGCAACATCAACACTTCCAGCGATATTACAACCGCGCCAATTATCCCTGCCAGCAATGGGTTAGGGACCAAATAACCGACCACAAACACAAATGTGAAGCCCGCAACTGCATATACACCCGTCGCCAGCGCAGTGGTGGCTATCAATGGCACAAAACCGAGGCCACGCATAAACTCGGCCAATGATGCTTGATGGATTAATGCTAATGACTCTTCTGGTGTGATACCCGGCGCATAGGCTTTAGCCAGGGTGTAAATCGACACTTCACTACCGCCGAATATCTTCATACTTGCTACTGCAGAAATTAACCCGCCGACAATCGCCAGCATGGGCAAATTTTTAATTATTCGCTGGGTTCGCTCTTCGAAAACAGAGTGCCCGCCACCACCTCCCAGGTGGGTTTTGGCCCGTAAATCTTGTGCGATGGCGATACCGATAAGCAGAATCATACCGACAAAAATTTCAATAGATTCAGGGAATAGGCCGGTGAAACGGGTGATAAGTAAGCGAGTCAGCAGCACGATAAAGGCGGAAACAACGGCAGTTTTCCAGCCAAATTGATAGAAAATAGCCACTAGAGGGAACAGGGCAAAGGCGGAAATCACCGGGCTACTCAGTTCCCCCAGAGAGCCAATAAAGTTCACCGGTAATGAGGTCAGGGCGGTGTTGACTGCGGGCAAGCTGGTAAGAGCCAAAATACCCCAAGCGGCACCCAGCGCGAAGGCCAGATAGCTATTGATCGCCAATACGCCAATGATGTCTGTCGGCAGGAACAGTAACCAAGAGTTAAGCAGGCCGGTGGAGAGGGTAAATGAGATACCGACGGATGCAATAAAGCCAACACTCAGGCCAAAAGCGATACTGCCTGCTTCACGGCGGCTCATGTTACCTTCAACCAATTGCGGAAGAATAGGACGAATGCCGTCATGGAACACGGCGACAGAACGGTGAGAAAGCAGCGCGGTCATCCCTGTCAACAAGGCAACCACGACAATATGAATATAATCCACGGTGGTCCCCTTAGCGCAGTTGCGTAATCAGCAGCGGGATAGCATGTTCAATATGTTCGACCGACAAGCCAAACGCCACTTTGCCTTCAGTGACAAACTTATCGATTTGCTCAGGTTTTGCTTTAATACCGGGCTTAGCAATAGTGGCACTTTTGTTATAACCAATGATCGCGATAGCCATTGATAATGCGGCCCCAGCACCGGTATTACAGGCACCGATATAATAATCCAACTGGCCTTCTTTGACTTTTATGGCGGCATCCATATCCGAGAGAATAAATGTCTCGAAAGTATTCGGTGCCGTCCGCTCAATCATTTCGCGTATTAACTCTCGTTGCAGCCCGGCAATGCCAATCTTCTTCATAATCACTTTCCTTGCGTCTTGAAAAATTTATTAGGATTGTGGCGTAACATCATTTCCACCTGATCGTGGGAAATCCCTGCGGCCAGTAACATGGGAACAAACGAATCAACTAAATAGCTAAATCCACTGCCGCCATTGGCTTTTAAATGTGAACGACGGGTGATATCCATTGAAAGCATGACTCTATCTAATAGCCCATGTTCGGCGAGAGTGACTAACATGGCGACACGGCGCTCATCCGGGAAATAGCTATTTTTACCAATGGTATCGAATTGGACATACACGCCCATATCGATCATTTTCATAATAAGGTCTGGCTGTTCTTTCAGGTCACAATGGCCAATAACCACTCGATCCAGTGGGACCGCATGCTGCTTGAGCAGGGCTATTTGTTGTAACCCCATGGTACTAAAACTGGTATGGGTAGATATAGAAAGGCCAGTGGCATGGTGAGCCAGCGCCGCGGCATGAAAGACTTTTGCTTCGTCAGGAGTAATCACTCCCTCACTGGTACCAATTTCAGCAATAACACCGGCTTTCAGTTCAGTTCCATCAATACCTATCTCAATTTCATCAATCATGGTCTGTGCCAATTGTTGCGCGCTACTCTCGCGCACCATCGGCGGATAGAAACTATCGGTGTAATATCCGGTTGAAGCGATAACGTTTATGCCACTGTCGCGCATCAAATTCAATAAAAACTGCGGGTTGCGGCCCATATATCGATTGGTGACTTCGACGATATTTGTCACACCTTTACTGACTAATTCACGCATTTCGGCGCAAATGGGCTGATATTGGTCCAATCGACAGTCCAGATTATTTTTAAATCCGGACAAATCAATATGAAGATGTTCGTGGGCGTAGGTATATCCATTGGGATTGATCATCGGGCAGGCTCCGAAGAAAGTCAGTCATTATACGAAAGATTAATTCTATTAGTATCACTTACTATTCCGGCAACTTATTACCCTGGCTGTCATAGCGGCCAATTATGCGCGGGTTTCCACTTTGGATGCCATCAATCAAAACAACGTCACTGCGGGTGACAAATATTTGGGTGCGGAAACACATAATAACCGGGCTGCTGACCGGAAACTGTCCAGCGAGTCGCAGGCAATAATCGATACTGTCATCATCAATCGGTAATATCGTGCTTTGGCTAAATTGGTTATCGTGCCAAATCAATGCATTCTGCAAATGGCCGCGACGGTAGTGGCCGCCACCAAATAAATAACTGTTATTCGCAAAGTGATGAGAAATCTCAGACAGATAGAGCATGGATATCTGTTCTGGTTGGTTGCCATGCTGATTGGCGGGAATGGTGCCGGTGAGGGCATGGCCTGGTTCGCTGTGTGTCACCCCCCATTGAGCCAATTGAGGCAGGGTGGTGCAACTGGTTGCTGAGGGGGCATTCACCTGCTCAATACTCACCCCTTGTGCTTGTAAAATATTCCGTGCGGCCAGCAGGGTATGCATGTTGGCTGTTGGCGAGGTCCGCTGTGACTGGGTGTCATACAGCATGCAGGGAAAATGGGTTATCCCGACTAATCGTACCGCCGGCATCTCTCTCAAAGCAGCAATCACGGCGGGTAGCTGGCTTAATTCAAAACCGGCTTCCTGCCCGGCATATAATAAGTCGCCAGATTGGCAAACTTTCAGCATGAGTGGTTGGATAATATGTTGACGGTGGGCGGCTTGGGATATCTCCAGCGCTTTTTCTAATGAGAACACAGTAATGACTTCAGGCCGCTGACGGACAACCTCATCCACCATGCCAGAAGGTGGTTGGACCAAATGCCCAATATGAGCAACAGGAATTGCGTGGCGATAAAGCTGGCGTGCTTCTTTAAAATCAACGGCTACCATGCCCTGATAGCGTTCGCCCTGATATTGGCAGGCTAGCAGACGACGACATAACTGCGGATTTCGTCCAAATTGCTTGCTCATCAAATACAGTTTTATCTGGTAACGACTCGCTGTTTCAAGCAGCAGGCGAGCATTCGCTTCTGTCTGTTCAACATCGATGACATAGCTATCAGGAGAAATTTTTCCCTGGTGCCAAAAAGAAATCGCCGCGTCAATTAATTGAGTATTTTGTTTTAACAGGGTTTTTAAAAACATTTTATGTCCTGATTGTCCACGGCGTCACAGATTTAATTAAATTATCATTATTTTGAATATTTATTATAAAAGTACCCTGATGCTGTATTTCCAATAACTATGCCCTAAAAAATTAACTTAACGCAAAATGGGCATGTCACTGGAAAGGTATAGACCGTAAAGGTTGGCGAGTAAATATCCAATTTCATTTTCTGCTGGTTTTAGCGAAAAATAAGCCAAAAGATCCTGATTGATCTCACGAATATAGTGGATGTCTTCGCTTTGGGTAATTTCCGCTAAAATTGCTGGGTCCAGTGCATTAATCTCTTCACCTCGGCGGGTTCGCATCAATGCGTTTGCCATATGGGTAATGGCCATAACGCCTTGAGATCCATGAACCGGCAGCTGCCAAAAATGTTCTAACCGGTTGATAACCTGATCGAGCCCTTGGCCAATATCGGGGTCGATAACCCCTGACTGACACAGAATATTGAGACGCTCATCAATACAAATCTCCAAAGAGTGACCTCCAGAAAATAGTCCGGCTTATCGCCAGATTGTTATGATTAATAGCGAGGTTCTATCTCGCCATTCTGTACCGCCCGCTGGTGGTTAAGCAGCAATGTTTCATTAATGCCTTTTTCCAGCAGCAATTTTATCGGGTGATTATCAGGTCGGATAAGGATAACCGCCTGTGAAGCTTGGATATAACGCTCATCGCCCTGTAACTTGATGGCCTGCAAATCTTCATGGGGGATATTATCCGCCAGATTCCAAATCGCAGCATCGATATCACCACGGTTAATATGAGCAATACAATCACTATAAGGTAATTCGACTAACTCGATAGCTTGTCCGGCAAACTTAATCTCAGTCAGTAGGCATTGATCCGGTGAGCGCGGATCTAGCCCGACACGGCGGATATTATGTTGTTGACCACGACGACAAATCAGTTGATGGCCGTCCACGTAAGAGCCATTTCCCAGATTCAGAGCTAGTGACACTTTCCCTTGTGCCAGATAATTTTTTGCCGCCAAATGTGAGACAACAGCCATATCGTAAATACCATCTATCAGGCATTCGATACGCACTTCAGCGCCGCGCATATGGGCAAAATAAAGGGGAAGTAAGGTAAATTGTTGCCTTAAGCCGCTCGCCAGACCTTCATAAAGTTTGGTGTAGGGCAGTGGCATAGCACACACCATATTACCCAGATCGGCCTGTTGCAGTAACAGCGGCATATTCAGATCAATCAGCAAGGTTCCGTTGCGGCCTCGGCGTTCCACGATAATCGCATCATCGGCTTCCAGCACTTTTAATGCGTGCTGTACCACACCGACAGAGATACCGAAATCATCGGATAACTCATCTATGGTTTTTAGCCGATTACCGGGACGTTCGCCAATTAAATAGCGCGCCATGGAGACTAACGCCAACCCTTCTTTTTTTATGAATTTCTTACTCATGGTAGGTCAATTCAGCCTTAATTCACCCGGCAATACGTTCGGTTACCGAGTAATAAATAGTAAGGGGATAATTTTAGTCGCACGATAAATTTTCAGTTATACGGATATTTAGACATTCATCTGAATATCTCATCGTGGCAATATTAAATTAGGATATATGAGATCTAAATCACGTTCTACCAAATTTAAAAGCAATAAGTAAACGGATTTTTTATAACCGATATGTTGGGGAGGCCGAATAGCCTCCCCGGAGAAATTAAATAAAATTCAATAATTAAATGACTTTATGCGGGCCGAAACACTCATAGTGAATCCGTTCGGATGCCACCCCTTGTGCCAATAACTGACGGCCAGCAAATTGCATAAAGGCGAATGGACCACAGAAGTAATAATGCCTGTTGGGGTCTGCAGCCAGCCACTGATGTGAACTGAGGTCCATCAGCCCCTGGCTGTGATAATCCTGCCCTTTATTATCCTGGTCGCTCGGCTCGCGGTACCACACATGGCGGCTGAGATTTGGCATATTCTCTGCAATAGCCGAAACTTCATTAGCAAAAGCATGAACCCGCCCATTTTCAGCCGCATGCAGCCAATGCACCGGGGCGGAATGCCGTTGGTTATGCAATGTATTGAGCATGCTTAACATGGGTGTTTGACCAACACCGGCAGAAATCAATGCCACTGGTGTCTCTGGCGAAATATCGAGGAAGAAATCACCACGAGGCGGGGCAACACGGACGTTATCGCCTTCGTTAAGTTGTTGGTGTAGATAATTAGAAACCGTACCTTGCTCTTCTCGTTTTACCGCAATACGGTATGTTTTGCCGTTTGGTGCCGCCGTCAGAGAGTATTGGCGGATTTCCTGATATTCGAGACGCTCGTCTTCAATATAGATCCCCAGATATTGGCCCGGTTTGAAATCCAGCACCTGGCCACCATCTTCCGGTGCGAGCTCGAAGCTGCAAATAACCTCACTCTGCATCTCTTTTTTGATAATGCGGAAACGGCGCAACGTTCTCCAACCCCCAGAGCTAGTTTCACCCTGCTCATAAATCTGGCTTTCTCGCGTAATAAAGACATCTGCCAGCACCGCGTAGGCTTTCGCCCAAGCATCGAGTACCTCCTGACCAGGGGAAAACATTTCATCCAGAGTACATATCAAATGGTGGCCAACTACAGAATAGTGCTCAGGTTGAATATTTAGGCTGGTATGTTTCTGGGCAATACGTTCCACAGCGGGCAGTAACGCTGCCAAATTCTCAAGATTCGCCGCATAAGCACAAATAGCGTTGAATAGGGCTTCGCGTTGGTCCCCATTAAACTGGTTACTCATATTAAAAATGTGCTTGAGCTCAGGGTTATGTTCAAACATACGGTCATAGAAATGCGCGGTCAGTTTGGGTCCGGTGGCGGCAAGTAATGGGATGGTAGATTGAACGGTAGCGATGGTTTGGTGGTCCAGCATGTGGTGCTCCTTTACTATTTTTTCCCCTTTATCCTTGCCTGCAGCAATGCTAAAGATTTTGGGTTATAAGTTATAAATTAATACATGTATTTTAAATGCATCTTATAGGGCGATCGCGAACTTGTAAATCTACATTGCTCTTATAATGGATGACTCCACACTGTCTGCTCAGCGAATGTGAAAATATTACACAATGAATATGAGGATAATTCCGTTGCTCTGGATGAACTCTGAGCAGGTCAAAGCCTTACGCAGTCTGGAGCCAATCGTTTGCGTAAAAACCTCTGTCAAGACCTATCATAACGGGGGGGAAACAGTTTACACTGTGGCATAGACCCCAAATGTTAGCTAAGTCAGGAGAGCCGGATGTTAAAGCGTGAAATGAACATTGCCGATTATGATGCAGATCTATGGCGTGCAATGGAGCAAGAAGTGGTGCGCCAGGAAGAGCACATCGAACTGATTGCCTCAGAGAACTACACTAGCCCGCGTGTTATGCAGGCTCAAGGTTCTCAGTTGACGAACAAATATGCTGAAGGCTATCCAGGCAAGCGTTATTACGGTGGCTGTGAATATGTCGACATCGTTGAGCAATTGGCAATTGATCGTGCTAAAGAATTGTTCGGCGCTGATTACGCAAACGTTCAGCCGCACTCCGGTTCTCAGGCGAACGTGGCGGTTTATTCTGCTTTGCTGCAACCCGGCGACACTGTGCTGGGGATGAACCTGGCGCACGGCGGCCATTTGACCCACGGCTCACCGGTTAACTTCTCCGGTAAACTGTACAACATCGTCCCTTACGGTATCGATGAGTCCGGCAAGATTGATTATGAAGACATGGCACGTCAGGCTGAAATTCATAAACCAAAAATGATCATCGGTGGCTTCTCGGCTTATTCCGGTATTGTTGATTGGGCAAAAATGCGCGAAATCGCCGACAGTATCGGCGCATGGTTCTTCGTGGATATGGCTCACGTAGCCGGTCTGGTCGCGGCAGGCGTTTATCCTAACCCAGTTCCACATGCACACGTTGTCACCACCACCACGCACAAAACACTGGCTGGCCCACGCGGCGGTTTGATTTTGGCGAAAGGCGGTGATGAAGATCTGTATAAGAAACTGAACTCCTCAGTGTTCCCAGCCAACCAAGGCGGCCCATTGATGCATGTTATCGCGGGTAAAGCGGTCGCGCTGAAAGAAGCCATGGAACCTGAGTTCAAGATTTACCAGCAACAAGTGGCTAAGAACGCGAAAGCAATGGTGTCTGTATTCCTGGAACGCGGCTACAAAGTGGTGTCTGGCGGCACTGATAACCACCTGTTCTTGCTTGATCTGGTGGATAAAAATATCACCGGTAAAGATGCGGATGCAGCCTTGGGCCGTGCCAATATTACCGTGAACAAAAACAGCGTTCCTAACGACCCGAAAAGCCCGTTTGTGACTTCTGGTGTGCGTATCGGTAGCCCAGCAATTACACGTCGTGGTTTCAAAGAAGATGAATCTCGCGAGCTGGCAGGTTGGATGTGTGATGTGTTGGATAACATCAACGACGAAGCCACCATCGAACGTATCAAACAGAAAGTTCTAGCCATCTGCGCGCGTTTCCCTGTTTACGCATAATATCGTCAGATTGATGTAGGTTTATAAAACCCGCGAAATGCGGGTTTTTTTGTGCCTATGGCAGGCGGATAAAAATGCCATGGATGACATGCGGGGGCTATCGAATCCGTTGTTGGTAATCTGTAACTCGTATGATTTAAATGTGAATTTAATCACAAACTGTATGTTTGCATGATTACAACATTGCTAGCAGACGAGGCCTCTGTCACAGTAACGGCTGACCTCGGAGGGATTCATGGTATTGCAATCAACACGTTGGCTGTCGCTCAGCTATTTCACCTATTTCTTTTCTTATGGTATTTTCCTGCCTTTCTGGGGCATTTGGTTGCAAGGGGAAGGAATACCGCCTGAAACCATTGGTATTTTGCTTGGTGCTGGGTTAATTTCCCGCTTTCTCGGTAGTCTGATTATTGCTCCTGGCGTTAAAGACCCTTCCCATCTGGTTACCGCAATCCGAATTTTGGCACTCCTGACATTGGCTTTTGCCATTGGCTTTTGGTTCGGTAATGGTTGGGCCTGGCTGATGATCATTATTGCCGGTTTTAACCTATTTTTTGGCCCATTGGTGCCACTGACCGATGCGCTGGCAGCGACCTGGCAAAAACAGCTAACCATGGATTACGGCAAAGTCCGGCTATGGGGGTCGCTCGCCTTTGTTATTGGTTCTGCACTAACCGGGAAGCTGGTTTCCGTTTGGGGCCATCCAGCCATTCTCTACAGCTTGCTTTTCGGTGTTTCAGCCATGTTAGTGGGAGCCTTGCTGAAACCCAGCGTCATGCCGCAGGGGGAGGTTAAGCACCGTAATGTGGCCGCAACTCGCTGGAAAGAGTTGCTGTCTGAGCCGCAGGTGTGGCGATTTTTACTCTGCGTAACTCTATTGCAGGGCGCGCACGCCGGTTATTACAGCTTCAGCTCAATTTACTGGAAAGATGCAGGTTACTCGGCAGCCACTATTGGCTATTTATGGTCGTTGGGAGTGGTGGCCGAGATTCTGGTCTTCGCATTCAGTAATGTCCTTTTCCGCCGCTGGACTGCTCGCAGTTTGTTACTGCTTTCCGCGATCAGTGGCATTATTCGCTGGAGCTTGATGGCCTCAACCACAGAACTGTCGTGGCTCATCTTGATTCAAATCTTGCACTGCGGCTCGTTCACTGTTTGCCATCTGGCGGCGATGCGTTTTATTGCTGCCCGACGAGGGCCAGATGTGATCCGTTTGCAGTCGGTTTACTCGGCACTGGCGATGGGCGGGGGTATTGCGGTAATGACGGTCATCTCTGGTTTCCTGTTCGAGCATTATCAGGGGGGAGTATTCTGGGTCATGGCATTGATTGTGATCCCCGCGCTGTTTATTCGCCCACGAGTGGTCGCAGCATCAGAAAATATGACCCACTAGGGCAATTCTAACAAATTGCGTAACTGCTTGTTTTGTTGTGCCGTGAGTGGCAATAACACCTGAATTAATGGGGGGATTGATTCAGGTTGGCGCACAGCATAAGGGGTTAGCACTACCGCTGTACCGGCAGGAGCCCCAGCTTGTAAATACACATCATGCGGCAAGTACTTAATATGCAGTGGCAGCAGAGTCAGTTCACGAATCTGCTGTTCAACTTGCTCTTCCAATACCGGATTATTCCGCGTCAGCAGTAAAATCTGCTTTTCCTGTAATGCATTCTCCTGCATCAGCCAGGCACCAAAACTAATGGCTATGAGAGCAACTTCGTCAGCAGAAAATTGGATTTGATACTCTTGCTCAAATGCAACCAGCGCCTGCTGGGTGGTACGTAACAGCCGCGGATATTGGCGGTTAACTTCTTTCAGTGATGAATTATCAATACCGATATTGAAATAACAGCGCTCAATAGCAGGGGCCAGATGGGCAAAAAGCTGGTTCGTCAGCATTTCGTTGCGACTTCGAGTCATACCGGAAAGCTGTTGAAAATGCATAATTAACTGGCTGATAGCATTAGCCAGACGCGAATCTTCCGCTGATTGAGTACTGTGATAACTGTGTGCCTTAATCATCGTCAGCATCAGTATTAGCACGTCTCGTTCGACTTTATCGAGTGGGCTACCTAACAGCGGATTAAATGAATCAAACAAACTGTCAGCGGCAGCCTGTGCTGGTTTACAGGCTAGCCATTGTCGCTGGGCCGGGGAGAGCTCTGGTAGAGCATGTTGTCGATTCTCCCAAGCACAATAGGCCAAATAGAGTTGTAAAAACTGGCGGTCTTTTTCATTGAGCTGACGATTCAGATAAGGTTCGCATTGGGCAACTATTTTAGGCAATTCTTTGGATATCAGATGGTTATCCCACGAGAGTGCCTCATATAAATTGGGGGCAAAATGATACTCAACAAATTCAGGGCAATAACGTAATCCACGGCGTAGCCAGTGGATGAAGCAGAGCCTTTTATCGAGCCGATTGCCATGAATCAAGCAGGGGCCATCGACATTGGCACTGAGCTGCAAATGGTAGAAACGCTGGATTTCATTGGCAACCTCGGCTATATCTTGCCGGGTAGTTGGCAACCCGACACCGTTTAATTGGCTAATCGTGTCCAATTGTACTGTGCGTGCCGGCATAAATAGCATCAGTAACATATGACAACGGCGTTGTTGACCGGATAGCTGTTGTTCGGAAAACTTTTTATCGGGTAACCGGGGCACAGAAGAAGTGTCCAAGTGCATATAACCTTCCGTGATGGATGTGTCGTTATTCATCATTCTTAAGCATAGCAAAGGAGATTCTATTCGGTTTACTGAGGCGAGGGGCTTTTACATCGACTTACAACTTACATCACAGTTATCGTGGAATTTCCAAGGATTGATTCATGCATGATATGTTATGTTATAACAAATCAGCCGTAGTTAAACGACTAACAGCCTTGCTGTTAGCGGGTGGCGTTCTTATTTATAGCCAGTTAGCACACGCCCATCCCCACAGTTTTATCGATATGGATGCTACTTTTGTCAGCGAAAAACAGACAGTGGTGGGAATAAAAATGGTCTGGACGATGGATGAAATCACTTCTGCAGATCTGTTATATGACGCAGAAAATGCCAAAAGTGATTCTGAAATCTGGAAGAAACTGGCAGCCGAAGTGATGGCCAATGTGCTGGGGCAACATTATTTCACTGATATATACCGTGATGGTAAACCGGTGAAATATAAAAACTTGCCGACAGAATATCATTTATCACGCAAGGGCCATCAGGCGGTTTTGGAGTTTGTTTTGCCATTGGCTGAGCCACAACCTTTGGTGGGGAAACCTTTTATTATCTCGACTTACGACCCTACCTATTTTGTGGATATGACTTATGCCGGAGAGAAGGCTGTCAGGTTATCGCCAGAAATGGAGAAAAGCTGCAAATTAACCTTATTCACCCCAAATCCGAATGCTTCATTACAGGCTTATGCGCTGTCATTAGATAAAAGTGACTCACCGGGAGAAGATATGGAGCTTGGGAAACAATTCGCACAACGGGTAACGGTGCAATGTCAGTAGAGATCGCCACGGCTTCGCGCCACAAACACTGGTTAATAAATTTATGGCCACTGTTGCTGTTTTTAGTGCTTCTGGCTGGTGCTGCCCATGTTGCCTGGCTCTATTGGCCGGAACTGCTGTTCAAGACGGTGGTCTGGCAAAAAAATATGCATCTGCAGATGGCCCAGCTACTGCAACAGGTTAAAGCTAATCCACATCAGACCGGTTTTGCGCTGATGATGTTCAGCCTGATTTATGGGGTGCTACATGCAGTGGGGCCGGGGCATGGTAAAGTCGTGATTGTGACCTATTTAGCCACTCACCCGGCACAGTTAAAAAGCAGTTTGAAGCTGACTTTTGCCGCCTCAATACTGCAAGGTGCGGTAGCAATTTTGCTGGTGACTGTGTTGCTGGGTATGTTGCAACTTTCTTCCCGCTATTTGCACCAAAGCAGTTTCTGGTTGGAAAAGGGCAGTTTCCTATTGGTTATTGCCCTTGGGGTCCTGCTGTGTTATAGGGCAATAAAGCGACTTTATCAGCAGATAAAAATGCTTAAGCCGCAAAAAATTACCATCCAACGTATACAACCACTGAGTGCGGATCACGTTCATAGCGATAACTGTGGTTGTGGGCACCGTCATATGCCGAGCACTCAAGAGCTACAAGCGGGGGATGATTGGCGTACTCGGCTGGCGATTGTTCTGGCCATGGGAATGCGGCCTTGTTCAGGGGCCATCATGGTGCTGCTGTTTGCTAAAGTGATTGGTGTCTACGGGTGGGGGATTTTGTCTGCCATCGCCATGGCGATAGGAACATCATTGACTATCTCGTTACTGGCATTGTTTGTCCACTATGCGCGGCGGTTAGCGGTGCGTTTAAGCCACAAACGCGCGCCAGCGGCTTGGGGAGCCATCGCTTGGGGAACATTGGCATTAACTGGCGGTCTGATTTTGCTGTTTGCCGGGGTTTTGCTTTATCTTTCCAGCCAGCCAGGTTTCATTGGTGGCATTCGGCCCTTTGGTCGCTAAATATTCCCACAAAAAAAGCCAGTCGGTTAACCCAGACTGGCTTTTGATTTAAAACGGTTATTCGCGAGGAATTAACGTTTCAATGCATCACTGATTTCATCGCTCATTGCTTGAACGATAGATTTCACGATACGTGGGTTACCCGCAACAACATTCCCAGAGCTGAAATGGTTATGACCGCCCGCAAAGTCGGTCACGATACCGCCAGACTCACGCACTAACAGTTCGCCACCAGCAAAATCCCAAGGCTTCAAACCAATCTCAAAGAAACCATCTACACGGCCTGCGGCAACATAAGCCAGATCCAGCGCCGCAGAACCGGTGCGGCGGAAGTCTGCACACTGTTCAAACAGTTTACCTACGACACGGATATAGGCCGGTGCGTGTTGTTTAACTTTGAATGGGAAACCGGTCGCCAGAATAGTACCGTCTAAATCTTTCGCGTTGGTACCGCGCAGACGATAGCCGTTTAACTGAGCGCCCTGACCACGGGTAGCAGTAAACAGTTCGTTACGCATTGGGTCATAAACCACAGCAACTTCAGTACGGCCTTTGATGCGTACTGCAATAGAAACTGCGAAATGAGGGAGACGCTTGATGAAGTTGGTGGTGCCATCCAGTGGATCAATAACCCATTGTACATCATCGTCTTCGCCAACTAACTCACCGCACTCTTCACCAATAATGGTGTGTTTTGGATAAGATTTACGGATAACGTCAACAATCAGACTTTCTGATTCACGGTCAACGTTGGTAACAAAGTCATTACTGCCTTTCTGGCTCGCTTCGACAGCGTCCGGGGTTTCATAATTTTTGGCAATCAGGTTACCGGCCTTACGCGCAGCGCGTATGGCGATAGTCAGCATCGGATGCATGGGTATCTTCCACTAGGATGTTAAAGAACGAGAAACGGCGCGTAGTATAGCAGGGGATCTGATAAATGCCTATGTCTGTGTTAAGATATGGTGATTCCCCGTTATCTTCAGAGTTTGTATGTTAGACAATATTCGCATCGTTTTGGTTGAGACTTCACACACCGGCAATATGGGTTCGACAGCCAGGGCCATGAAAACAATGGGATTAACCAATCTGTATCTGGTCAATCCTTTGGTAAAACCGGATTCACAAGCCATTGCCTTATCCGCGGGTGCCAGTGATGTGATTGGCAATGCCACCATCGTTGACACCTTGGATGAAGCCTTGGCTGGGTGCAGCTTGGTGGTTGGCACCAGCGCTCGCTCCCGTACCTTGCCATGGCCAATGCTGGAACCGCGTGAATGCGGCGTTCGCAGCGCGCGTGAGGCAGAGCATGCCCCGGTAGCCTTAGTGTTTGGCCGTGAACGAGTTGGCCTCACTAATGATGAACTGCAAAAATGCCATTATCATGTAGCCATCCCGGCCAACCCGGAATACAGCTCACTAAATTTAGCCATGGCGGTACAAATTTTAGCCTATGAAGTGCGGGTAGCCTTCCTTGATCGCCAGCAGGCGGCACCAATAGTAGAAGAAGAGGAAGCTCCTTATCCATTAGTGGATGATCTGGAGCGTTTCTATCTGCATCTGGAACAGGTTTTATCCCATAGTGGTTTTATTCGTCAGGCACATCCGGGCCAGATTATGAGCAAACTGCGCCGTCTATTTACCCGCGCGCGCCCAGAGGCTCAAGAGCTCAATATTTTGCGTGGAATGCTGACATCTATTGAAAAACAAGATAAATATCCGCAACGTAGTGCAGATTCCAGTGGGCATGACGATAAAAATTAATGCTTTATATCAATTGGTTATTATGAAATCCGTCTCATATTATCGAAAATGAGATAGATAAATAATACTTGAGTAAATTACTAGGTTAAATAGTTGACTAAAATACTCAAGAATGTCAGAATTCTGGCTTGTTTTCACCAACAGGTAACTTTAGCTATGAGACTGACTTCCAAAGGCCGTTATGCCGTGACCGCCATGCTTGATGTGGCATTACATTCCCAGGACGGGCCAGTTCCTCTGGCAGATATTTCTGAGCGTCAGGGGATTTCATTATCCTACTTGGAACAGCTTTTTTCACGGTTACGCAAAAATGGCTTAGTGGCCAGCGTTCGTGGTCCAGGTGGCGGTTACTTGTTGGGTAAAGATGCATCAGCAATCGCGGTCGGTGCCGTAATCACTGCCGTTGACGAATCTGTTGATGCAACCCGTTGCCAGGGTAAAGAAGGTTGTCAGGGTGGCGATCGTTGCCTCACTCATACCTTGTGGCGTGATTTGAGTGAGCGTATCAGCAGCTTCCTCAACAACATCACATTGGCAGAACTGGTGAATAACCAAGATATTCTTGAGGTAGCGGATCGTCAAAATAACGATACGCGCCGTACGGCCAATGGCCGACCGCAAGAGACGATTAACGTCAATCTGCGCGCATAAGCAGAATCTGCGGAATTTTACGTTTTGGAAGTGATGTACGGAGCATAAGAGCAATGACCGAATCAAAAGTAAAGACACCGATCTATCTGGATTATGCAGCCACGACCCCGGTAGATCCTCGTGTCGCTGAAAAAATGATGCAGTACCTGACTCTGGACGGCATTTTCGGTAACCCGGCCTCTCGTTCTCATAAGTTCGGCTGGCAGGCAGAAGAAGCTGTTGATATTGCACGTAATGATATTGCCGCATTAGTCGGTGCAGACCCTCGCGAGATAGTCTTCACCTCTGGTGCCACTGAGTCTGATAACCTCGCAATTAAAGGTGCAGCTAACTTCTACCAGAAGAAAGGCAAGCACATCATCACCTGTAAGACCGAGCATAAAGCTGTGCTGGATACCTGTCGCCAATTGGAGCGTGAAGGCTTCGAAGTGACTTATCTGGCACCGCAGTCTAACGGTATTATCGACCTGAAACAGCTGGACGCGGCAATGCGTGAAGATACCATTTTGGTTTCTATCATGCATGTGAACAATGAGATCGGTGTGGTGCAGGATATCGCTGAAATCGGCGAAATGTGCCGTAGTCGCGGAATCATTTTCCACGTCGATGCTACTCAGAGCGTGGGTAAATTACCGATTGACCTGAGCCAATTAAAAGTCGATTTGATGTCCTTCTCTGCCCATAAAGTTTATGGCCCGATGGGCATTGGCGCGCTGTTTGTTCGTCGTAAACCACGTATTCGCATCGAAGCTCAGCAGCACGGTGGTGGTCATGAACGTGGCATGCGTTCTGGTACCTTGCCAGTGCACCAGATCGTTGGCATGGGTGAAGCTTACCGTATTGCCAAAGAAGAGATGGAAAGTGAAGCTGCACGCCTGCGCTCGTTGCGTCTGCGTCTGTGGAACGGTATCAAAGATATCGAAGAAGTTTACCTGAATGGCGATTTAGAGAATGGCGCACCTGGCATTCTTAACGTCAGCTTCAACTATGTTGAAGGGGAATCGCTGATTATGGCATTGAAAGATTTGGCTGTTTCATCTGGTTCAGCCTGTACCTCCGCGAGTCTGGAACCTTCTTATGTGTTGCGTGCGTTGGGTATGAACGACGAACTGGCTCACAGTTCAATTCGTTTCTCTCTGGGGCGTTTCACCACAGAAGAAGAGATCGACTACGCCATTGCACTGGTACGTAAATCCATTGGTCGTCTGCGTGATTTGTCTCCGTTATGGGATATGTTCAAACAGGGCGTGGATATCAGCAGCATTGAATGGTCTCACCATTAATTCCAGACTTTAAGAATCAGGAGTAATCACATGGCTTACAGCGAAAAAGTAATCGATCATTACGAAAACCCACGCAACGTTGGATCATTCGACAATGCAGACCCTAGCATCGGTAGTGGCATGGTTGGCGCACCTGCTTGTGGTGACGTTATGAAATTGCAGATCAAAGTCAACGATGCCGGTATCATTGAAGATGCTCGTTTTAAGACTTATGGCTGCGGCTCTGCCATTGCTTCCAGCTCGCTGGTAACTGAATGGATGAAAGGCAAGTCTCTCGAGCAAGCTGAAGCAATCAAGAATACCCAGATTGCGGAAGAGCTAGAGTTACCGCCAGTCAAAATTCACTGCTCAATTTTGGCTGAAGATGCCATTAAAGCAGCTATCGCCGACTACAAAAGTAAGCATACCGCTAAGTAGTTGTAGAATAGGTTATTAATAGCTAGCCCATATGGCGATATTTGCCGCTATGGGCAGCGTCCAAGAGTTGAGGAAGGTTTATGTCGATATCAATCAGCGACAGTGCTGCACAACGGGTCAGCGCCTTTTTAAATCACCGTGGTAAAGGTTTGGGCCTGCGCTTAGGCGTCAGGACATCAGGCTGCTCCGGTATGGCATATGTCCTGGAATTTGTTGATGAAATGAACGATGACGATATCGTTTTTGAAGACAAAGGCGTGAAAGTGATCATCGACGGCAAAAGCATGGTTTATCTTGACGGCACCGAACTGGATTTCGTCAAGGAAGGGCTAAATGAAGGCTTTAAGTTCAACAATCCGAACGTCTCAAGTGAGTGCGGATGTGGCGAAAGCTTTAACGTCTGACTCCTGTTTTTGTTCCTGTCTCAGGCACTTGATGCTTAATACAGCTCTCTTGCACTAAAAGAGAGCTGTATAGATCTCAGCTCAGTCATCACGATAACTCCCAGAGCATGCTATGGATTATTTTACATTATTCGGGCTGCCAGCTCAGTATCTGATTGACGGCAACCAACTCACTACCCGCTATCAAGAATTGCAACGCCAATTCCACCCCGATCGTTTTGCAAATCAGCCTGAACGCGAGCGTTTAGCCTCTTTGCAGCAAGCCGCGACCATCAATGACGCCTATCAAACCCTCAAGCATCCGTTAAAACGGGCTGAGTATATGCTATCTTTGCAGGGTTTTGATTTGAGCAACGAACAGCACACCCTGCGTGATACTGCGTTTCTGATGGAGCAATTGGAGCTACGAGAAGAGCTTGATGCTATTGAACGTCAGCCAGATGCTGAGACACTGCTTGCAGCTTTCAGCCGCCGTCTTGCCTTGATGACAACAACACGCAGCCAGCAGATGGTTGAGCAACTGAACAAGCAACAGTGGGAACAGGCAGCTGATACTGTGCGGAAATTACGTTTTCTGGATAAATTGCGCCAGCAGGTCGAGCAACTGGAAGAGCGTTTGTTTGACGACTTTGCCTGAGTACCTGATTGATAAAAATAAATAAAACTCAATTTATTGATCACTATAATGTCCGACTAATTCTTATTAGAGCGATAGCGCCAAATAGATTTTACTTTTTAGACTCATGATTGATGGAAGCTCAACATGGCCTTATTACAAATTAGTGAGCCTGGTTTAACTGCTGCGCCGCATCAACGTCGGCTGGCTGCAGGAATAGATTTAGGTACCACCAACTCATTGGTAGCCACAGTGCGCAGCGGTAAAGCGCAAACGCTGGCAGATGAACAACAGCGGGATCTTTTACCGTCAGTGGTTCATTATCAACAAGATGGCATTGATGTCGGTTGGAACGCGCGTCATTTAGCGGCACTGGACCCGGTCAATACCATTAGCTCGGTCAAACGTATGATGGGCCGCTCTCTGGCGGACATCGAACAGCGTTACCCCAATCTGCCTTACCAATTCCAGCCGAGTGAAAATGGCTTGCCGATGATTCAGACTGTCGCCGGGTTGGTCAATCCGGTGCAGGTGTCGGCGGATATTCTCAAAATATTGGCACAGCGAGCCCAGGCCGCACTGGAAGGGGAGTTGGACGGCGTCGTAATCACTGTTCCGGCCTATTTTGATGATGCTCAACGCCAAGGCACCAAAGATGCTGCCCGTCTGGCTGGGCTGCATGTGTTGCGTTTGCTTAATGAGCCGACCGCCGCAGCCATTGCCTATGGCCTGGATTCCGGTCAGGAAGGGGTTATCGCCGTTTACGATTTGGGTGGTGGGACATTCGATATTTCTATCCTGCGCTTGAGCCGCGGCGTATTTGAAGTGCTAGCAACCGGTGGTGACTCGGCACTCGGTGGTGATGATTTCGACCACTTATTGGCCGACTGGCTACGTGAGCAAGCTGGTATAGATTCCCGTAATGATCATGGTATTCAGCGGCAACTACTCGATGCGGCAATTGCGGCCAAAATTGCGCTAAGTGATGTTGACTCTGTTGAGGTGTCTGTTGCGGGCTGGCAAGGGCAAATTACCCGTGCACAGTTTGAATCCCTGATTGCTACATTAATTAAGCGCACATTGATGGCTTGTCGTCGGGCGTTAAAAGATGCTGGCGTCACTGCTGATGAAGTATTGGAAGTGGTGATGGTGGGGGGCTCGACCCGTGTTCCTTTGGTGCGTGAGCAGGTGGGGCAATTCTTCGGCCGTACGCCACTGACCTCAATTGATCCCGATAAAGTGGTCGCCATCGGCGCGGCAATTCAAGCAGATATTTTGGTCGGGAATAAACCTGACAGTGACATGCTGCTGCTGGATGTTATCCCGCTGTCTTTAGGGCTGGAAACCATGGGTGGTCTGGTGGAGAAAGTCATTCCGCGTAATACCACCATTCCAGTCGCCCGCGCTCAAGAGTTCACCACCTTTAAGGATGGTCAAAGCGCGATGAGCATCCACGTGCTGCAAGGCGAACGTGAGTTGGTGCAAGATTGCCGCTCTTTGGCTCGCTTCACCTTACGTGGTTTGCCACCACTGCCAGCCGGAGGTGCACATATCCGCGTGACTTTCCAGGTTGATGCCGACGGCTTATTGAGTGTCACGGCAATGGAGAAATCCACCGGCGTTGAGGCATCGATTCAGGTGAAGCCCTCTTATGGGCTGTCTGATGATGAAATTGCCAATATGATTAAGGATTCGATGGCAAATGCGCAAAGTGATATCGGCGCGCGTAAGCTGGCGGAGCAACAAGTCGAAGCTTCCCGTGTGCTGGAGAGTTTGCAAGGCGCATTGGCCGCAGATGCAGCATTACTCAGTGAGCAAGAAAGTACCGCTATCGCTCAGGCAATGGCGGCATTACAGCAGCAGATGCAGGGCACTGACCCATACGCAATCGAAGCTGCGATAAAAGCGTTAGATGCACAAACGCAAGATTTTGCCGCGCGCCGGATGGATGCTTCTATTCGCCGTGCTTTGGCTGGCCATTCAGTGGATGAGGTTTAATCATGCCTAAAATAGTATTTCTGCCCCATAAAGACCTTTGCCCGGATGGCGCAGTATTGGAAGCAACGCAAGGTGAAACGATACTGGACGTTGCCTTACGTAATGGGATTGACATCGAACATGCCTGCGAGAAATCCTGCGCTTGCACCACCTGTCACTGTATTGTGCGAGAAGGGTTTGATTCTCTGCCAGAAAGCAGTGAACTGGAAGATGACATGCTGGATAAAGCCTGGGGTCTGGAGCCGGAGAGCCGCCTGAGCTGTCAGGCCAGAGTCACCGACGAAGATCTGGTGGTGGAGATCCCGCGTTATACCATTAACCATGCGCGAGAGCATTAATATGAGCTTAACGTGGCAAGATACCCGCGAGATTGGCGAAGCCCTTTACGACCAGTTCCCGGATACTGATCCTAAAACAGTGCGTTTTACTGATATGCACCAATGGATTTGTGATTTGGAAGATTTTGATGATGACCTTCAGGGATCAAATGAAAAAATACTCGAAGCTATTCTGCTGGTTTGGTTAGAAGAGTTTGAATAGAAATTGGGTCGCGTAAGCGGCCCTTTTTTGTACCTGATCTGATACCTTAGAGCTATGGCCCGCAAGACGGGTATTTTACAGCAAGATTGGTAACCGCCGCAGTCAACATAGACTTGCGTATAAGCAGCTGAATAACAGCAAAAAATAATAATGAAGAGGTAGTCCATGACAACAGAAATGATGCAAGTAACCCTATCCAATAATCCGGCAGATAGCCGCTGGGGCGAGAAAGCCCTGCTCAGTACTGATGCTGAGGGGATGACCATTCACCTGACCGGTAATGGCAAATTAGGCACGATCCAACGTGCCGCCCGCAAAATAGACGGGCAAGGCATCAAACACGTCAAACTGGCCGGGGAGGGCTGGGGTCTGGAGGAAAGCTGGTCATTCTGGCAAGGTTTCCGTGGGCCAAAAGGTCAGCGCAGCGTGGAGTGGGCAGAACTGCCAGAGAACGAAAAAACCGAGTTAGAACAACGGTTGAAAATTATCGACTGGGTGCGCGATACCATTAACGCCCCCGCAGAGGATTTGGGGCCAGAGCAACTGGCTAAAAATGCTATTGACCTGCTGTGCGCGGTATCATGTGATGCTATCAGCTACCGTATCACCAAAGGTGAAGATCTGCGCGAGCAGGGCTATGCGGGGATCTATACCGTCGGTCGCGGATCTGACCGTGCGCCGGTATTATTGGCGCTGGACTATAACCCAACCGGTAATCCAGATGCGCCGGTCATGGCTTGTCTGGTAGGTAAAGGTATTACTTTTGATTCAGGTGGTTATAGTCTGAAACAAAGCGCATTTATGGATTCAATGAAGTCCGATATGGGCGGGGCTGCGACAGTGACGGGTGCACTGGCATTGGCGGCGGCTCGTGGGCTAAAAGAGCGGGTAAAACTGTATCTATGTTGTGCGGATAATATGGTCAGCGGTAATGCCTTTAAGTTGGGTGATATTATTCGTTATCGTAATGGTAAGTCGGTCGAGATCATGAATACTGATGCTGAAGGGCGTCTGGTATTGGCAGATGGCCTGATTGATGCCTCCGAACAGAATGCACCACTCATTATTGATGCTGCCACCTTAACTGGCGCGGCAAAAACGGCTTTAGGCAATGATTACCATGCTCTGTTCAGCTTTGATGATGAACTGGCGCAAGAGTTGTTGAGCAGCGCACATACTGAGCATGAACCTTTCTGGCGCTTGCCACTGGCCGAATTCCATCGTAGTCAGTTGCCGTCTAATTTTGCTGAGTTGAATAACGTCGCTGGGGCGGCTTACAGTGCAGGGGCCAGCACCGCCGCGGCATTTTTATCGCACTTTGTGAAAAACTATCAGCAAGGCTGGTTGCACATTGACTGTTCTGCCACTTACCGTAAAGGCGCGGTTGAACAATGGTCTGCCGGTGCGACTGGTTTAGGTGTCCGTACTATTGCTAACCTGCTGTTAGCGAAAGCAAAACAGTAAATTTAATGAGTTAAAAAGACGTTTGGGGCGCTTTAGCGTCCCTTTGTTTGATTGTTTTCTGGAGTAGAGCATGAGTTTGCCGCAATCCCCTGTTGATGATAGCCATGACCATCACCACCATGATGATAGTGACCAAAGTCTGGAGTCCCTGTTAAAACTGGCGGCGACAGAGTCTATTCATCGCACCGCTTTTTTCCGTGCACTACTGGATGCGACTGTTCTGGTGCTGGTGGATAATGCAGAGCAGCGCGGTGAAGAGGGTGAAATGCCCTTCACGGCGGGCGACGGGGTGAATATTCTGCATTGGGAAAAGCAGGATGGTGAATCTGTCATTCCTTTTTTCACCTCGGTTGAGGTACTACAGCAGGCGCTGGATATCGCTGAAGATCAATCGATTGATACTGAAACACAGCCCTTTATTGCTATGCCAGTGCGGGTGTTATTTGAAATGACGCAAGGCGCGCATCTGTTTTTGAATCCGAAATCAGAGCACGGCAAAGAGTTCTGGCCGCAAGAAGTGGCAATGTTGCTGGAAAATGGCGGCTTGGCGCAACCTGCTGAAATGGTAGTGGATAAAGAGAGCCAGATCCTGTTAGGTCAGCCGGAAGAATATCCAGCGGCGATGGTTGATGCACTGATCCAGTTATTCAGTCAGCGTAAACCGGTGCGGCGTGCATTTTTGGCACTGATGCACGATAAAAGTGTAGATGAGAAACCTAACTTATTGGTCGGGTTGGAAGTGGATGGTTCTGATGATGAGATTGATCAACTGATTCAAGAAGCAGGTAATGTTGCCAGTGACCATGCGCCAGACGATGGGCCGGTCGATTTTTGTCTGGTGAGTGAGAAAGAGCGTGGCGTTAGCCATTATCTAATGACTCACACCCAAGCATTTTACCAGCGCAAGTGGGGCAGTTGGCTGAGAAATGTTATTCCGTCAACCAATCATTAGTCGGCCAATAATTAATAAAAAAGGGAGCCAATAGCGGCTCCCTTTTGACTACTTACGATAGATATCACACAAGATACTTTTGCTACATGAATAACTTATCGTGTGACTTAGAAAGTGTAAGCGACACCCAGATTAATGGTCATTGGGGTCTCAACTTTTTTGCCTTTCGATAACATCACTTCAGAGTTGACCGACAGGTTGTTCGTCAGGTTGACATTGATACCAACACCGGCGTTAGTGCGTGAACCTTTCTGGCTATTATCAAATTTCTCGTTATTAATTATCACGTCGTTACGTGCGCTAATGTCATGAGCATAAGATAAAGCGCCATAAGGTGCGATTGAAACACCATTATTCAACACAAAACGATAACCGGTATTCACACCAATGATACCGCTGGTGGTACGTGAACCCTGGTTTTCAATTTCCATACCGTTAGACAGTTGCTGTTTGCTTTTACCGGAAGTAAAGCTGCTCAGGCCAACATAAGGAGAAACATACATGGCATCAACATTGATATGTTTACCGGTTTTAACCGCCAGACCTAGGCCTGAGAAGTTAGTTGCGCCGCTCGCGTTGTTGCCTTTCGATGTGACGCTAAGGTTCTGTTTAAACTGGTTAGTTTTCAACACAGTGTTAAAGTAGTAACCGCTGTTTGCCAAATATTGGGCATAAGCACCCAGAGAATTACTTTCTACGCTGCCACTGCTTTGGTAGTCGGATTTAATGCTTGAGCTACTGCGGCTCGCGAAACCACCAATACTCAAGACAGCATCACCCAGTTCAATGGCTTTATCACCACCCAAAGTCGCGCCGTTGAGCTTCTGGTCGAAATTAGCAGCAGAACCTTTAACCTGATAGTTGTTGTTCAGGTAATTAACCCAAACGCCACTTTCATTCGCCACAGAACGTTGTGCGTCAAGGCGGTTCTGAATTGAACTTAACTCGGCATCAAAGATAACGGGGGTGGTATTCGCAATGGCCAAAGCTCCGGAAGTACTTGGTGTCAGTACAGTTTTATCGGCAACTAGCTTAAAGCCACCGTTACCATCACTGACCAGATTGTGCTGATAGTTACCCAGATCTACCGGTCCATTAGCCAGTCTCAAGTTAGTGTTATTCTTCCCTTTGATGTTCATGACATCCAGGTTGGTTGGCGCAACACCACTATTGTTAATCTGAATATCGAATGTACCCTCAGCATCGCCAATGACGTTGAGTGGTGCGCCAGCATGATTATTCAGTGCTGAACCTAAATTAAAGCTCCCGTTACCTGCCAGTGATGCCATGGTTAATTGAGCATTAGATTGGCTCATGTCAATGTTACCACCACTCAGCTTCACATCTTTAAAGGCGAACTGTGCTGGCGGGTTATTGTTAGCCGAGCGAGCAGAACGTGCGAAACGTGCGGCGGCTTGTGCTGGAGTCCCCAATACCATGTTACCGGCTAAGTTTAGGTCTGCACTGTCGGTGGTTGCGCCATTATGGATAGTGATAATGCTGTCTTTAGCTGAGTCAATCGAGCCACTGACATTGGCAGTATCAGTAAACGTCGTCACGCCGCCGTTCAGGGTGGTATCGCCAGTTAATATACCGGCAATCAATGCATCACCGTTTTCAACCACCAATTTATGTGCCTGAGCGCGCGCCATCAGGTTAAATTTACCTTTTTTCACCTGGGTATCATTGGCTGTTGCACCGGCCTGAATATCAAATACACCACCATCAATAATTGTACCGCTGGTTTTTGCCTCATCAACTAGGGTGAATACACCACCATTCACGGTAGTATTATTAGCGCTGGCATCTTTAATCAGCTTGAAATCACCACTGTTAAGCACGGTATTTGTTGCTGTTGCACCGGCCTGAATATCAAATACGCCGCCATCAATGATGGTGTTATCTGCGCTGCCTTCCAGTGTGAATGTGCCACCCGCGACAGTGGTATTGGTGGCTTTTGCCTTGGCTAAAACCGTGAAAGTACTATCACTACCAATGTAGGTATCTTTTGTTTCAGCGTCGGCTTGCAGGGTAAATGTGGAACCCTCAAAGAGTTTGGTGCCATCCGCCTTAGCGCCTGCTTTCAGTTCCAGTTTGGCAGTATGTAATGTTGTATTAGTCGCTTTGGCACCATTTTCGATGTCGAATGTAGCTCCATCATATACATTGGTGTTCTTAGCCTCGGCTCCACTCTTAAGAGTCAGAAGCGCGTCGTCATGTGAAAGATAAGTCTCATTGATGTTGGCACCGTCCTCAACGGTCATTGTGCCATTAAGTACGTAGGATACATTGGCGCTAGAACCACTCTCAAGGGTAAATTCCCCACCGTTATTGACTTCGGTTCCTATGGTTTTAGCGTTGTCTTTGAGTGTGAAGTGAGCACCAGCGCCTACTTTGGTGCTATTAGCCACTGCATCCTTAGCCAATTCCAGATTGGCATCAACCAGCTTGGTGTGTTCCGCTGCGGCACCCGCATCGATAGTGAATGTGCCACCATCAATAGAGGTATTAAAGGCCTTAGCCCCGCTTTCCAGTTTGATTGTGCCTTTTTCGCTGTGCAGGTGATGAATTTCTGCATATTCATCAACTGTTACTTGGCCACCTTCAGCGACTGTTGCATTGTAGGATTTAGCGATGTTGATGACTTCTTTTGTGCCTGAAGTCTCGGGTATTTTGTTCCCTTTTAGTGCCAGCGCACCTTCTTTACCCACAACAGTATTGGTATCAGTACCGCCGTTGTTGTTCAGTGAGCCTTTGGTGATGACAGTGGCATGGGCTAAGGCACCGACTGCCAGATTTACGTTGCCACCTTCAGTAATAACACTGTTAACGATAGTGCCTTTCTTAGCCACATTCTGTTTGCCACCTACGACTTTGGTATCTACGGCAACAGCACCAGAATCAACTGTTTGTGTTTTTGATATGGCAATAGTTTGCTCAAAAGCGGGCACATCAACAGTTGCATCAGCCAATGGGTTTAGCTTAGCCACGGCATCTTTAGCACTGTCAAATTCTTGAATTTTATCTTGCAGTGCAGTTTTAGTTTCAGTTTGGATCTTTTCTGCTTTTTCAAATGCATCTTGTTGTGCTTGAGTGGCTTTTTCGGCGGCTTGGAATGCGGTTGCAGTCTTGGTCACTAATTCGGTAGCTTCTTTAGCATCTTCGATCGCTTTTAGGGCAGCTTTAGCTTCGGTTTTTTTACCTAGTTTGTTGTTCTTAATCTCGTCATTTAGCTTTGTTTCGATATCGCTATCAGTAGCAGCCCAATTCCCATCTACATCTTTAATCGCAGCGTCATCTTTGCCGGTAAGGTCATTTAATGCATTGTCAGCTTCCTCTTTTGCTTTTTTAGCTTTATCTTCTTCTTTCGTAAGCTTATCTAATTCACCTTGAGATTCGGTCTTGGTTTTTTCTGCTGCTTCATCTGCGGCTTGTGCTTGCTCTTTAGCCAGTTTAGCCACGGTCTCTGCATTAATTTTTTGATACTTATCTTGTACATTTTGCTGCAGCTTTTCCGCTTGTTCAGCGGTGAGTACGTTTTGAGTGACAAAATCTTGGAACTTGTCGAGCATACTCAACTCAGCTTGTTGCTGTTGCGTGATGTTCTCAATTTTTTGGGTGATTTCTGTCGATAATATTGAGTCATCGTTTTTTAGCTTAGCCTCTACCAGTGACTGAATTTCTTTAGCAGTGAATTGGCCAGCCTCAGGAAGTGAGCTGATAGTGTGAGTGACAGTGTCTTCCAGTTTTTTATTAAGAGCATCCAGATTGTTTGTAGTCGGGTTATTGGCATAAGCAACTTTGGCTTCAAGGAATTGAATCTTTTTGTCAGCAGACGCTTTAAATTTAGCTAACTCTACTTCGGCTTGCTTTCTTTCAACATGCCCTAGCGAATCAATCTGCTTTTGAATATCTACTAACGTTTTTTGGTGGCTTTTTTGCATTTCGGCAAGATCGTTGGCAATCGCAGCCTTCATTTCTTCGGTAATCTTTTTACCAGCAGGGAACATAGATTCCAGAATGCTATCAGGTTTGTTCTTACTATTAGTGGTCAGAGCGTCATTAGTTATTAGAAAACTACCGCCATTCGCGAGGCGATGAAAATCACCAGTTGGTACGGTGGCAGCCATTGCCCCACCAGAGACCAGTGACGAGATAAGAATCGATAATGGTAATAAACGCGTATTTAATGTGTTGCGGTGATTCATTGTTTTATAAATCCTATTTATAGATGAAATCCACGAAATAAATCCGTGAGGTAATTAATAACGAGATATTTTCCGTGAAATATAGTGAAGTTATTGGAGGGTTGCTATTTATTAAAATATTAAGTTAAAATTTTTATATTAATTTTATTTTGTCTTTTATTTATATGCTTATGTTCATATTTATATCATTGTTTTAAAACAATTTATTTTTATTGATTACTGTCTTTCTTGTTTTTCAAATAATTAAATTAAACTTTTTAAAAAAACATTAAATATTAATTTGTGTATTTTCAGTGTTATTTTCAACCAAGTGGTGATTGCTTTTTTGACGAGAATATTCCTAATAAGTCGCTCTCTATATTCCCCTTCAGACGAATGCTATAATCTTGCCATCAACCAGGGAGCAAGATATGAATCACAATGGTTTGCATCGGTTAATGTCGAAAATGAAAGGGGGCCAGGCGGCCCTTTTGGTCAGTGCTGTATTGCTATTGGCGGCCTGTGATGACAGCAGCAATAATAAGGATGCTGTCGCGCAAACTGCTCCGGTCACTACACAGACCCGTGAACCCGCCAGTCACACCGCGAGCAGTAAAACCAATGATGCTGCCGCGCTGGCTGAGTTGGCGAAACGCCATGCCGGTCAGCCCCTCACTTTGCTTGATGCCTCTGAATTACAACTTGATGGTGCCAGCGCCATGGTTCTGACTTTTTCGCAACCATTGGCCCCCGATCAAGACTTCTCCTCTCTGGTACATCTGGTTGATACCGTCAGCGGTAAAATTGACGGTGCCTGGGAGCTGTCTGACAACATGATGGAGTTGCGTCTACGCCATCTTAAGCCTGAGCGTAAATTGCTGCTTACCGTCGATAGCCAGTTGAAAGGCGTCGGCGGTGCTCAGCTTGGTGAACAGCAGCAGCAACAAATCACCACCCGTGATATCAAACCGAGTGTTGGTTTTGCCAGTAAGGGGTCTTTATTGCCGGGCAAACTGGCGCAGGGCTTACCGGTGATGGCTCTCAATGTTGATAACGTTGATGTTAACTTCTTCCGCATTAAACAAAGCAGCTTGGCCAACTTTCTCGCTAATTGGCAGTACCGCAGTGCGCTGTCTAACTGGGAGTCGGACGAATTTCTGAAAATGGCCGATTTAGTCTATACCGGCCGTTTTGACCTCAATCCCGCGGCGAATACCCGCGAAAAACTGTTACTGCCGTTAGCGGATATCAAACCGTTGCAAGAGTCCGGCGTCTATCTGGCCGTGATGCAACAAGCTGGGCGTTACAATTACACTAATGCCGCGACCTTATTTACCCTGAGTGATATTGGTGTTTCGTTGCACAGCTACCATAACCGTATGGATGTGTTTGCTCAGGCATTAGCCGGTGGTGCAGCTTTAAAAGGGGTTTCGTTGCAATTGCTGGATGAAAAAGGCCAGGTGTTGGTTCAGACGGAAACCGACGGGCAGGGTCATGCGCAACTGGAAAAAAACAGCAAAGCGAAATTGCTGCTAGCTTCGCAAAATGGGCAGACTAGCCTGATTGACCTTAATTCACCGGCACTGGATCTGGCCGAGTTTGATATTGCCGGGCCAGAAGGTTTCCAGAAGCAATTCTTTGTGTTTGGTCCGCGTGACCTGTATCGCCCCGGCGAGACGTTAATTGTCAATGGGTTACTGCGTGATGCCGATGGTAAAACCCTCGCCAGCCAACCGGTCAAAGTGGATATCCTCAAACCTGACAATCAGGTGGTACGCAGCTTTGTTTGGCAGCCGCAAGATGGCCTATATCAATACCAATATGCGATTCCTGAAAGTGGCCCTACCGGTGAGTGGTCACTGCGTCTGGATCTCGGTGACAACCAACCGCGCTTATACAAATTTAAAGTAGAAGATTTCCTACCAGAGCGCATGGCATTGGATATCACCACCAGCAAAGAGCCGATTGCCACTGACAGCGAAGCCAGCTTTGCGGTCACCGGCCGCTATTTATATGGTGCCCCGGCTTCGGGTAACCGTCTGCAAGGTCAACTATTCCTACGCCCACTGCGCGAAGCGGTGGCGGCACTTCCCGGCTTTGAATTTGGTTCAATTAATGAAGAGAATCTCTCGCGTACTCTGGATGAGTTTGATACCACGCTGGACAGCGACGGGGAAACTGATATCGCCGTTGATAACAGTTGGCAAGAGGCAAAATCACCACTGAAATTGATTTTACAGGCCAGTTTGTTGGAGTCCGGCGGGCGGCCTGTTACGCGCCGTGCTGAGCAGGCATTATGGCCAGCCGAGGCACTGGCAGGCATTCGGCCTCTATTCAACAAGCAGCAAGTTTATGATTATCGTAGTGACAGCTATAAATCGCAGGCTATGGTCGATCAAGATACCCAAGCTGATTTTGAAATTGTGTATGCCAATGCTGACGGTGAAAAACTGGCGGCAAACGGCTTAAAAGTGAAGCTGGTTCGTGAGCGCCGCGATTATTACTGGCAGTGGTCAGAAAGTGATGGTTGGCAGTCACTGTTTGATAAAAAGGATCTGACGCTGGCCGAACAGTCAGTGGATATTCCGGCTAATGGCAGTGTCAAAGTTAGCTTCCCGGTCGAGTGGGGCGCTTATCGCATTGAGGTAAGCAATCCAGATAACTCACTGGTCAGTAGTTCCCGCTTCTGGGCTGGTTATAGCTGGCAGGATAATACGGCGGGTAGCGGTGCGGTTCGGCCAGATCAGGTCAAACTAACACTGGATAAACCGGCTTATCGGCCGGGCGAAAAAGTTAAATTACACATTGAAGCACCAGCAGCCGGTAACGGCTATTTGCTGGTGGAGTCCAGTGATGGCCCATTGTGGTGGCAGGAAGTAACCATTCCGGCAGGCGGCACTGAGGTTGACGTGCCGATTAACACCGATTGGAATCGCCATGATTTATATCTTAGTGCGACAGTGATTCGCCCCGGTGATAAATCTCAGCAAGCCACACCAAAACGCGCGATTGGTTTGCTGCATCTGCCGCTAGTTGATGAGACCCGCAAACTGGCACTGCAATTGGAAGCACCAGCCCGCGTTCGCCCTAACCAAACCTTAACGGTAAAAGTGAAAGCCAGCCGTACTGGCGCGCCGTTACCGCAAAAAGTGCAAGTGTTGCTGTCAGCCGTCGACAGTGGGATTTTGAATATCACGGATTACGCCACGCCAGACCCTTATGACGCTTTCTTTGGTCGCAAGCGCTACAGTGTCGATCAATATGATGTTTACGGACAATTGATTGAAGGGCAAGGGCGTTTGGCCAGCTTGCGCTTTGGTGGTGATGGTGATGACGAAGATGCGCTGTCTCGAGGGGGTAAAAAACCCATTACTGAAGTCACTATTGTGGCGCAGCAAGCTCAGCCAGTGACGTTAAATGCTCAGGGCGAGGGGGTGATTGAACTGGCTATCCCTGACTTTAATGGTGAATTGCGCCTGATGGCACAAGCCTGGAGTGATGAAGATTTCGGCAAAGCGGAGTCAAAAGTGGTGGTCGCGGCCCCACTGATTGCACAGTTGGCAACCCCGCGTTTTCTGGCGGGCGGAGATAGCACCCAACTGGCATTGGACTTGAGCAATCTGTCCGGCCAACCACAAACACTGTCACTCAACTGGGCGGCGAGTAACTTATTGGCATTAACCGGCGCGCAAACTCAGTCTATCTCTCTGGCAACGGGCGAGCGCAAAACCGTGCTGATTCCGGTGCGGGCTTTGAATGGTTTTGGTCAGGGTGATATTGGGTTGACCATCACCGGCATGGTATTGCCGGATGAAAAATTGGCAGATTATCAGCATCATTGGAAAATCGGCGTTCGACCGGCTTATCCGGCTCAGACCCGCCATTTTGCGAATGTATTGCACAGTGGCGATAGCTGGAGCCTACCGGCAGAGGCCATTGAAGGGCTAGCCCCTGAAACGCTGCAAGGTCAGTTGTTAATTACCAGCCGTCCACCGCTGAATCTGGCTCGTTATATCACTGAATTGTATGCCTATCCTTATGGCTGTCTGGAACAGACGGTGAGCGGGCTCTATCCTTCTTTGTATAGCAATAATGCACAACTGACCGCACTGGGTATCAAAGCGGACAGTGATGAAAAACGGCGTAAAAGCATTGATGTCGGCATTGAGCATCTGCTCAGTATGCAACGTCATAACGGCGGTTTTGGCTTGTGGAGTAATGACAGCCCGGAAGAGTTCTGGCTGACAGCTTATGCCACTGATTTCCTTTATCGCGCCAGCCAGCAAGGGTACAGCGTGCCGGTGGCTGCGTTAACCGCCGCCAATAATCGTTTGCAGCGTTATTTGCAAGATCCGAGTCAGGTACAGATTCGTTACAGTGAACAGACCAACCATACCCGCTTTGCGGTGCAAGCTTATGCCGGTTTGGTGTTGGCGCAACAGCAGCAGGCATCCTTGGGAGCATTACGTCAATTGTATAGCCGTAGCAATGATGCGCGCTCTGGTTTGCCGTTGGTGCAACTTGGGGTGGCGCTGAAATTGATGGGGGATATGCCTCGGGCTAAAGAAGCCATTACTCAAGGGCTGAATACTACCCGCAGTGATAAAGATTATTGGTTGGAAGATTACGGCAGTGCGCTGCGTGATGACGCGTTGATTTTGGCACTACTAACCGACAATAACCTGTTACCGCAAGCGCGCGATACTCGCCTGTTGGCGTTATCTAATGCGCTGGTGGGCCGTAGCTACCTGTCTACCCAAGAGAGTAATGCACTGTTCCTGGCTGGACGCACCCTGATGAATGGAGCGGAAGCGCCTTGGCAGGTAGCGATTGCGCCGCAGGCAGAGCCGATCGCGGATAGCCCGACATTGACTCAGAATACGGCGCTGAATCAAAACTGGTCAGCTCAACAGTTGGCGGGTGGGATGCAATTACAAAATCGTGGCGATGTGGCCCTGTATAGTCGGCTGGATGTGGTGGGATACCCACTGCAAACGCCCGCGCCATCTAGCAATAATTTGCATATCAGCCGCAGCTATATTGGGCTTGATGGTAAGCCGTTGAATTTATCAAAGCTGAAAAGCGGGGAGCTGGTTCTGGTGTACTTAGATGTCTGGGCCGATAAGCGCGTGCCGGATGCTCTGGTGGTTGATTTACTGCCGGCCGGTCTGGAGTTGGAAAACCAGAATTTGGGTGACAGCAGCGCCAGCTTGGGGGAGAGCGCCAACAGTGTGACGGAGTTATTGCAAGATATGCAGCAATCGGATATCAAGCATCAGGAGTTCCGTGATGATCGCTATGTGGCGGCTGTCAATGTTGACCCATACCGCCACACCACTTTGCTCTATCTGGCACGTGCGGTGACGCCGGGCATTTATCAAGTCCCGGCTCCGCAGGTAGAATCCATGTATGTCCCGGATTGGCGGGCGCTGGGGAGTACCGTGCCGCAGCTTGAAGTTTCTAAGTAAATACTCACTCCCCTTTATGGTTGGCAGTACGCTACTGTAAAGGGGAGGTGAAAACCATCGATGCAAAAACGACGCAAAACTTGGGCGCTGGTGCTTATTGCTGTGATCTTTCCGGCTGCTTTATTGCTGGCGGATAAGATTTGGCCGCTACCCTTAACTGAGGTTCAGGTTGCTCGGGTGGTGGTGGCTGAAGATGGTACGCCATTATGGCGCTTTGCTGATGCTGATGGAGTATGGCGCTATCCGGTCTCTTTGTATGATGTTTCACCCTATTATCTGCAAGCCTTGTTGACCTTCGAAGATCGCTGGTTTTATCGACATCCCGGAGTGAATCCACTGTCACTGATCCGCGCCGCTGGGCAGGATTTGCGTGCTGGCAAGATTCTTTCTGGCGGCAGTACGTTATCGATGCAAGTTGCTCGCCTAATCGACCCGCATCCCCGCACGTTGTTGGGTAAGTTACGTCAGATCTGGCGAACGGCTCAGCTGGAGTGGCACTTTTCCAAAGACCAAATCCTCGAAATCTATCTGAATCGCGCCCCTTTTGGCGGTACATTGCAAGGAATTGGTGCCGCCAGTTGGACTTATCTGGGCAAACCCCCCTCACAATTAACACCCGCAGAAGCGGCATTACTGGCGGCGTTGCCGCAAGCGCCAAGTCGTTTGCGGCCAGATCGCTATCCACTGCGCGCCAAAGCAGCACGCGATAAAGTGTTAAGCCGGCTGGCTGATTATCAGGTATGGTCAGCACAGCAGGTGGCTGATATCAAACAAGAAGATATCTGGTTAGCCCCGCGTCAGGTGCCGCAATTAGCACCATTACTGGCTCGGCGCTTAACCACAGGTAATCAACGGGAAGTGATTCAGACGACGTTGGATGCCGGGTTACAGCGGCAGTTAGAAGAGATGGCTGCGGGGTGGCGTCATCAGCTACCAGAGAAAACATCGCTAGGGTTGCTGGTGGTGGACCATACCACCATGAATGTACGTGCTTACCTCGGTTCGGTCGATTTTCAAGACGACAGCCGCTTTGGTCATGTGGATATGGTCAGTGCTTGGCGCTCGCCGGGGTCGACACTGAAGCCATTCCTGTATGCCATGGCATTGGATGATGGCTTGATTCATGCTGAATCACTGCTGCAAGATGTGCCGCGCCGCTTTGGCGACTACCGCCCCGGCAACTTTGATACCGGATTTCATGGCCCGGTGAGTGCCAGTGAGGCGCTGGTGCGTTCACTGAATCTCCCCGCGGTGCAGTTACTGGAAGCCTATGGACCTAAGCGCTTTGCGGCCAATTTGCGTAATGGCGGCCTGAATTTACGTTTTCCCCTGCACAGTGAACCGAGTTTAGCGGTGATCCTTGGTGGTACTGGTTCGCGGCTGGATCAGTTAGTTGCGGCGTACAGCGCTTTTGCTCGTGGTGGAATGGCAGCCACATTGCGCTTTGAGCCACAACAGCAAGTGCAGGAGCGGCGCTTATTCTCTGCAGGAGCGGCATGGATTACCCGGCGCATCATGGCGGGCGAGGCGCGACCGCTACCAGATGATGTTTTACCTGCCACTGTACCCTTGGCATGGAAAACCGGTACCAGCTATGGATATCGTGATGCTTGGGCTATTGGTATTAATGCTCGTTATACCATTGGCGTGTGGGTCGGGCGACCTGATGGCACACCGGTTGCTGGCCAATTTGGTTACGCTACCGCGATACCGATTCTTAATCAGGTCAACAATGTGTTGATGACTGCTTTACAACAAAATGGTCGCCGGTTACCGCTTGACCCTCGGCCTCCGTCCGTCAGTCGGGAAGAAATTTGTTGGCCCGGCGGTCAACCATTGGCCATCGGTGACACTAATTGCCGACAGCGGCGTCAGAGCTGGGTACTTGATGGCACTCTTCCTCCCACATTGGCAGCACCTGGGCAGGACAGTATTCAGGGGAGCCAGCTCAGTATTTGGCTGAATTCGCAGGGGCAGCGAGTTGCCGCTGATTGCCCAGATGCAGTGCCGGTATCATTAACATTATGGCCACTGCCACTCGAACCTTGGTTACCGATAACAGAGCGCCGTAGTCAACGGCTACCTCCTACCAGTCGCGAATGCTCACCACAAGGTGATGTTAATGTGGCTCCGTTGCTGATTTTGGGGATACGCAACGGCGCGGTAGTGAAGCGTTTGCCGGGTCAGCAACATCTTGACCTTCGTTTGGCCGTGCAGGGCGGGCGAGGGCAACACTGGTGGTTCCTCAATGGGGAGCAAGTTGCGATAACTGAAAATAGTCAATCATGGGTGCAAACTTTATCTCTGCCAGGCAGTTATCAGCTCAATGTATTGGATGAAAGTGGCTTGGTCAGCAATCTGGTCTTTCGGCTGGATTAGCACGGCATTTCACTTGAATTAATTGCAAGTAACAATCCATTCTTTATATTTCTTCTTAATATAATGCTTTCATAATAAAAAATGTATTAATAATTAACTGGCTTTTACGATAATGTGTGCTCTGTGTTTTCTTATGATATTTTCTCACTTTTAATTTCTAAGTTATAAATATTCATAGTTAATATTATTAATTATCCCGTATTCTAATAGAGGGAAGCATAGAATTGGAGGTGGTATGATAAAATTAAAGTGTTTTTTAACACTGATGCTCTTATTTTTAATATTCAGTTTTGATGTCAATGCTAGCCAGCCAAAAGTCTGTTTCTTTATAGATGAAAACTATCAAGGAGAGTCTCTTTGCACGACGGAAGGTAATGCTATTGATGTGCTTCCAACTAAATGGAATGATAGCATATCATCAATTGAAATTCCTCGAGGCATGGTAGTCTCAGTTTCTAAAGATGTTTATTTTTCAGGTCAAACCCTCACATTTAAAGACAGTGTCGACTCATTACTTTTATTACGATGGGCCAATTTAAATGATGAAATTAGTTCTTTTAAAGTTAGGGAGGCTGCTTGCTTTTATGAATTCGATCAATTTGTTGGTGACTCATTTTGTTTATCCGGCAATGAAAGTATAGACCTCTATAATGATAGTAACCTAGCCAAACAGCAGTATCATATTGTTAACCCCCTCAATGATAGGATTAGTTCGATATCAATACCAAATGATACTCAAGTAACAATATACAAAGATGATGAGTATACAGGTACGAACTTTGTTCTAATGAATTATTTCTCAATTGATGAATTAGAAAAAATTGGCATGAATAAGGAGATAACCAGTATTAAGGTTCATCAACAAGAAGAGTTCATTTGTGATCAATATTGTGTCGTTAAAGGAATATTATCTATTCCATTAGGATATGGATTTGGGCCCTACTGGTTAGACGATAGGATTAAATACAAAGAAGCTTTAATTAGTTTTAACTTTAGTGGGGATGATAATTATTCACTTGATTTTTCTAATGATATAATCGTTAAAGTTGTCGGTCGGATGATATTGTTTATCCATAAAAGTCATAAGGAAAATAGTTTTGTTTTTGAGTTGGATAAAAGGAGTGATACATTATCATTTCTACTCCGATTTAATGGTCGGTATTCTGAAATTCAATTTATTGAGTCTGTACTAACTACACCGATATACATATCACCCATTGTCGGTTCTCTATTTGATTTTGGTTTGATTAGTTTAAATCTCAGATTAAATAATTTTAATAAAGATAATTTACTGGTTATTAATAAGATAGTATTGACGGCAGAGAAAAAAATTACCCGAATAGAACGGGGAGTAATGGGAACTACGGCCTGCTGGCTTATGCCTATTATGAGTATTTATAACTATGTGATTCAGGGAAAGTGCAATCAGGTAGATAGATTTGTAAATAACATTCATGATTTCTTTAATAATAATAACGATAAAATATTGCAAATATCCGGATCGGCAAAACCCTACCCCAAAATAAAGGCTAATGACTCTATTGAGTTTGATGCACCCGCGGTAGATTTCTCTTCTAAAGTTGAAGGTGCATTAACCCATATTAATACGGATATGCGAGGGGAAGCATTAACGATGCCAGCTACGGCATTAGCCTGTAATGTTTCTCTGAAAGAACAACTACTTCCTCACCTGCGTTATCGCCGTGATCTGAAATCCGGTTGTGTTGAGTGGACATTAAATATTTTGACTGATTTCACTTTGCTATTTGGTGGCAGCGTGACCTATTGGAATGCTGAAAGTTTTGGTCGGGTTATTGAACATATTCTTAAGGAGGGAAATACCGGACAAGGGGCCTCAAATAGCGAAGTCGAAAGACGTTTAGTCGACAACGTCCAGAAACATTTGGCTGAAAATGATAGTGATTTGATTAATATAAAGACGGCATTTGATTTTGCACAGCTAAGCTATGCCGATTATTTACAGCACCATGACCATAATACTGAAGTGTATTCGCCTCTCATTGCTCAAGAATTACCCATGGGGCGCTATGAGCTAGCACTACAAAATTTCCAATTTATTGAGACGGTGCCGCGTATTCGTCGTGAAGGGCAGTGGATAGAAGATACTGAATTACATTTTGAGACAGAAGTGATTAGCGGAATGACCGACGACACATTGGCAGCACGGCAAACAATTTTGCCCGTGATTAATGAATGGCGGCGTACATATTACCAGGCCAAAGCTCAGTCCTTAACCGCAACAGCGGCGAATGAAAGTCGTCATCAGCCAACGACGGCTGTAATGGATGATAGACCCACAACAGAAACCAGGATTGCTACCGATGATAGTGTTATCGAAGCTGCGTGTTTGGTGAGTGATGTTGCTCAAAGTTGGTTAAGGACCAGCAGTGACGACTATATCTATATTGTCGTTCGTCTTGCGGGGCAGATAGTCAGTATCACGATGGCGATGGATATTAATGAATCAGATACTGGGATTGCCGGTTCATTGACTAACCCCGATTACGTCCTGCGCCCAGAGGTGGAAGGAGGGATTCGAGGTGCGGGGACGGCGGCAATCAGAGCTCTGGCTGACCACCTGAGTAAAAAAGGGAAACGATCTTTGGTATCAGATGTGATTAGTAAGCCATCCGCCGTGGTGAAAAAGAAAGTGGGTTTTAAATTTATCAACGAGTTTTAACTTGATAGTTATGTATTTTGCGGCAATCTCAGTGCTGCAAACCGATTTTTATGTGAAATGTGAGTTGTGCATAAAAATAAGCAATTAAGATAAATATTTTTTAATGAAATGTTGTGATTCCCGTATGCAAGCGCCAAACACCCACATATAATCGGCGGCCACTGTACAGGGTCGGCATCATTTTGTAATAAGGAACCGTCCGCCAGCCAAACCAAAGCGCTCATTGATGATGCTTATTGGGGCGGGTTCCGAGTCCGGTCAATATTATATACCCAATAGAGGTTATCATGGCTTTAGAACGTACTTTCTCCATTATCAAACCAAATGCTGTTGCCAATAATGACATCGGTGCCATTTATGCGCGTTTTGAAAGTGCTGGTTTCAAAATTATTGCTGCTAAAATGTTGCACCTGACCAAAGAGCAAGCTGAAGGTTTTTACGCAGAACACAAAGGCCGCCCATTCTTCGATGGTTTGGTTGAATTTATGACTTCTGGCCCCATTATGGTTCAGGTTCTGGAAGGTGAAAATGCAGTTCAACGTCACCGTGATATCATGGGCGCAACCAACCCAGATAACGCCCTGGCGGGTACGCTGCGTGCTGACTTTGCCGATAGCTTTACGGCAAATGCGGTACACGGTTCTGATGCTGTTGAGTCAGCTCAACGTGAAATTGCTTATTTCTTCGCCGCGGATGAAATTTTTCCACGCAGCTAATTAATTGATTCAATGCGGGAATGGTCGCTATTTAATCAACTGAAACAATAAAGTTGACCAGGCACCTTTCCAATCATGGAATCCATGCTTTAAAATTCGTACAATGCCGCGCCCCGGTGGAGACATCTCTGCTGGGGCGTTCTATTATTTATTCATCGCCGTTTCGAAAGCCGTACCCGGTTTAAAGCGCAGCGCCGTAAAGTGTAACAACGAGGCCACGACAACTCATGTCTGAACAATTATTAACTGCATCAATGCCGATTGATGCTGCACCTGTGTCTGACAACGCGGTTGAAACCACCGCTCCCGTCAGTAGCAAAATCAATCTGCTTGATTTAAATCGTCAGCAAATGCGCGAATTTTTTGCCGAGATGGGCGAGAAGCCTTTCCGTGCAGACCAGGTTATGAAGTGGATGTATCACTATTGCTACGATGATTTCGAGCAAATGACCGACATTAATAAAGGGTTGCGCGCCAAGCTACAGCGAGTTGCTGAAATCCGTGCACCTGAAGTCGCGGAAGAACAGCGCTCAATTGATGGCACCATTAAATGGGCAATCAAAGTTGGCGATCAGCAAGTCGAGACGGTGTATATCCCTGAAGGTGACCGCGCCACATTGTGTGTTTCATCTCAGGTAGGTTGTGCATTGGAGTGCAAATTCTGCTCAACCGCTCAGCAAGGTTTTAACCGTAACCTCCGGGTTTCTGAGATTATCGGCCAAGTATGGCGAGCCGCGAAAATTATCGGGTCATTAAAATCAACCGGCACCCGGCCAATTACTAACGTGGTGATGATGGGGATGGGTGAACCACTGCTGAACCTGAATAATGTGGTACCCGCGATGGATATCATGATGGACGATTTCGGTTTTGGTTTATCCAAACGCCGCGTGACGTTATCCACTTCCGGTGTGGTTCCAGCGCTGGATAAGCTGGGTGACATGATTGACGTTGCGCTGGCTATTTCGTTGCATGCTCCGACAGATGATATCCGCGATGAAATTGTGCCTATTAACCGTAAATACAATATTGAAACCTTCCTGGCGGCGGTTCGTCGCTATTTGGCGAAATCTAACGCCAATGGCGGGCGTGTTACGGTTGAATACGTTATGCTGGATCACATCAATGACAGCACCGAACAAGCTCATCAGTTGGCTGAATGTTTGAAAGACACGCCATGTAAGATTAACTTGATTCCATGGAACCCGTTCCCTGGAGCACCTTACGGCCGTAGCTCAAACAGCCGAGTAGATCGTTTCTCTAAAGTATTGATGGAGTACGGTTTTACTACCATAGTTCGTAAGACTCGTGGTGACGATATTGATGCAGCATGTGGTCAATTGGCCGGTGAAGTGATTGACCGTACCAAGCGAACTTTGAAAAAGAAAATGGCGGGTGAACCTATCGCTATTAAAACAGTCTGATTCTTACTGCCAACTGTTTGCGTATAACTAATTGTTATTAAACTTATAATTTGTTAGATAATCGATGCTAAAAGGGTTATTCAAAAGTCGGTAATGGGAATAACATGAGTGCCTGATTTAGGTACTTATCTTCATCATAAGGACAATTGAGAAAGCATGAAGCTGACAAGAATGTGGAGAGTTTGCCTGATAGCAACGGTATTGGCTGGCTGCTCTGGTTCATCGCCGGAAAAAGTGAGCCAACCCGCGGCAGGACAGACACGTTTACAACTGGGTTTAGAATATCTGGCGCAAGGTGATCTTAATGCTGCTCGCCAGAATCTTGAGAAGGCTGTAGCGGCAGACCCACAGGATTATCGCGCTCAATTGGGCATGGCTTTTTATGAGCAACGCATTGGTGAAAACGCTGCAGCAGAGCAGCGCTATCAACAAGCAATGAAACTGGCACCTGGAAATGGCACAGTAATGAATAATTACGGTGCGTTTCTGTGTAGTTTAGGGCAGTATGTACCGGCCCAACAACAGTTTAGCGCAGCGGTGCTGTCGCCTGATTACGGTCAGGTTGCAGATAGTCTGGAAAACGCTGGATATTGCTTTTTGCGGGCGAATCAAAATGATCAGGCTCGAGTACTCTTGAGTCGGGCATTGAAGTATGATCCGGACAAAGGTGAGCCACTGCTTGCAGAAGCTCAACGGCATTTTGGAGAAGGGAATCGCGCTCAGGCGCAACTATTACTGGATGTTTATCAACATGTACTTCCAGCCAGTGCTGAAAGTTTATGGTTACAAATTCGTTTCGCCGCGCTAGCGGGCCGTCAAGATAGCGTACAACGCTATGGCAAGCAGCTTGCGCGAAGTTTTCCACAATCCAAACAGTACCAGCATTTTCTAGCTAATGAATACTGAAGCCTCCCAAGATCAAACTGTTCCAGAGACGACAGGTGTGCGCCTGCGTCAAGCCCGTGAAGCACTCGGGCTCACTCAGCAGATGGTTGCCGAACGTCTGTGTCTGAAAGTATCCACAATCCGTGATATTGAGGAGGATAAAGCACAAGCTAATCTCGCCTCAACATTCCATCGTGGTTACATTCGTTCTTACGCTAAATTGGTTCACCTTCCTGAAGATGAACTGTTACCCATGCTGGCAAAGCAGGCTCCAATCAGAGCGGCGAAAGTTGCCCCAATGCAAAGTTTCTCATTGGGTAAAAAGCATAAAAAACGTGATGGCTGGTTGATGAGTTTCACCTGGCTAATTGTGTTGGTTGTGCTCGGTCTGACAGGGGCATGGTGGTGGCAAAATCATCAGGCGCAGCAAGCAGAAATAGTCACTATGGCTGATCAATCTTCTGCCCAACTGTCGCAAAATGGCGGGCAACCAGTGCCGCTGGCTGATGATAATAGCGATTCTGGAGCCTCTACGGATGCTCAGGCTCCGGTCGTGAATAACCCGCCTTCTACTCCAACAGCAAACGGGACTGCATCTGCGACGAGCAATGCAGCACCGGTGGATGCGGCAAATAACCGTGTCGATACCACGGCCCCTCAAGGAACAACTTCAGCGGAGTCTGTGGTTGTTTCCCCGAGTCAGGCACCTTTGCCTGAGGTTTCTACCGCGCAACCCCCTTTGCCTACAGCAGACGCTGGGGTGAATGGTGCTGCATCATCTGTGGGTTCATTAGTCATGAACTTTACAGCTGATTGTTGGTTACAGGTCGTTGATGCGAGTGGAAAAACGTTATTTAGCGGTATCCAAAAAGGGGGCGCGACCCTCAATCTATCCGGTAAATCTCCTTATAAGTTAACCATTGGTGCACCGAGTGCATTAACGATTACCTATCAGGGGAATCCAGTAGATCTGAGTAAGTTTATTAAGGCTAATCGCGTAGCCCGCCTGACTGTCGGTGTAGAGTAATATTGTGTTTTTGACAAACAACTCAGTGGTTCGAACAAACTACCATTATTGTGGTTTTGAAAGACTGCTTGGTTGCGAAAACTACACGACTGTAAAGGAGAGTGTGTAATGCATAACGAATCCCCAATTATCCGACGTAAATCTACTCGGATTTATGTCGGTAAAGTGCCTATTGGTGATGGCGCACCGATTGCTGTGCAATCGATGACCAATACCAAAACCACTGATGTTGATGCGACTGTTGCCCAGATTAAGGCATTGGAACGTGTTGGTGTGGATATCGTGCGCGTCTCAGTACCGACCATGGATGCGGCTGAGGCATTTAAGTTGATCAAACAGCAGTCGAATGTTCCGCTGGTTGCCGATATTCATTTTGACTATCGAATTGCCTTGAAAGTCGCGGAGTACGGTGTTGATTGCTTGCGAATTAACCCTGGCAACATTGGTAACGAATCCCGTATCCGTGAAGTGGTTGCTAGTGCTCGTGACCATAATATTCCTATTCGTATTGGTATCAATGGTGGATCGCTGGAAAAGGATATTCAGGAAAAATATGGCGAACCTACGCCGGAAGCCCTGCTTGAATCCGCGATGCGTCATGTCGATATCCTTGATCGACTTAATTTCGATCAGTTTAAAGTCAGTGTTAAAGCCTCTGATGTTTTCCTAGCTGTAAACTCCTACCGTTTGTTAGCTAAACAAATTAATAACCCTTTGCATTTGGGGATCACTGAAGCGGGTGGTGCGCGCAGTGGGTCAGTCAAATCGGCTATTGGTTTGGGTTTATTGCTGTCAGAAGGTATTGGCGACACTTTGCGTATCTCGCTGGCTGCGGATCCTGTAGAAGAAGTTAAAGTCGGTTTTGATATCCTTAAATCTCTGCGAATTCGTTCTCGAGGGATTAATTTCATCGCTTGTCCAACTTGCTCTCGCCAAGAGTTTGATGTTATTGGCACAGTAAACGCATTGGAGCAGCGGCTAGAAGATCTGATTACGCCAATGGATGTATCTATCATCGGTTGTGTGGTTAACGGGCCGGGCGAAGCACTGGTTTCGACCATTGGTGTAACGGGCGCGCGTAATCAGAGTGGTTTCTACGAAGACGGTGTTCGTCAAAAAGAACGTTTTGATAACAAAGCCATGATTGACCAGTTGGAAGCTAAAATTCGTGCAAAAGCATCAATGCTTGATAAAAAAAACCGAATAGTTATCAATCAATTGGATGATAAATAAGCATTTCTGATGTGATTTTGTCGGCCAGAATGAAAAAAGCGGGTTTGGCCCGCTTTATATTGCGCCTGTAGAGGTAATACATTGTCGCCATTGAATATGTGGACGGCAAACCTCTATAATCGGCTTTATTTTTTGCACTATACCCAATGTCATTGGTGTTGTTGCGCACTGTGCTGCAATATCAAGTCAATAGGGCATAAAACTACAGAGAACAGACGTGGCAAAGAACATTCAAGCCATTCGTGGTATGAACGACTACCTGCCAGCCGATACGGCAATATGGCAGCGTATTGAAAGCATTTTGAAACAAGTGCTGGCAGGCTACGGCTATAGCGAAATTCGCATGCCGATTGTAGAGCAGACCCCGTTATTCAAGCGCGCTATCGGTGAAGTAACCGATGTGGTTGAGAAAGAGATGTATACCTTTGACGATCGCAATGGCGAAAGTCTGACACTGCGTCCGGAAGGTACCGCAGGGTGCGTGCGCGCGGGTATCGAACATGGTCTGCTGTACAATCAGGAACAGCGTCTGTGGTACGTTGGCCCAATGTTCCGCTATGAACGCCCACAGAAAGGCCGCTATCGTCAGTTTCATCAGTTGGGTGCGGAAGTTTTCGGTCTGCAAGGGCCGGATATTGATGCCGAATTGATTCTACTGAGTGCCCGTTGGTGGCGTGCTTTGGGTATTTCAGAGCATGTGCAACTTGAACTGAATTCCATTGGATCTTTGGACGCCCGCGCGGATTACCGCGAAGCGTTGGTGACTTTCCTGGAACAGCATGTTGAAGTGCTGGACGAAGATTGTAAGCGTCGTATGTACAGCAACCCATTGCGGGTGCTGGATTCAAAGAATCCAGATGTTCAGTTGCTGCTTAATGATGCGCCTAAGCTATCTGATTACCTGGATGAAGAGTCAAAACAGCATTTCGCGGGCTTGTGTGAACTTTTAGACAAGGCCGGTATCCCATATACCGTTAATGAACGTTTAGTTCGCGGCTTGGATTATTACAACCGCACAGTATTTGAGTGGGTTACCAGCAGTTTGGGCGCGCAAGGTACTGTATGTGCCGGCGGGCGTTATGACGGCTTGGTTGAACAGCTCGGTGGTCGCGCAACCCCTGCGGTTGGTTTTGCCATGGGGCTTGAACGTCTGGTTCTGTTGGTGCAGGCTGTTAACCCTGACTTCCAGGTACCTGCGACGGTTGATGTGTATGTCATCTCGTCCGGTGAGAATACGCAAAGTGCTGCCATGCTACTGGCCGAGCATCTGCGTGATGCCATGCCAACGCTGAAGTTAATGACCAATTACGGCGGCGGTAATGTTAAAAAGCAATTTACGCGCGCTGACAAGTGGGGCGCTCGTGTTGCTTTAATGCTTGGTGAAAGCGAAGTCGCGGCACAGAAGGTGGTAGTAAAAGATTTGCGGAATGGTGAACAAGAAACGCTGGCGCAAGCTGATGTTGCTGCGCGTCTGGCTTTGATGTTGGGTTAAGGAGAGAGACACCGTGGAAGTCTATACCACTGAAAATGACCAGGTTGATGCAGTGCGCCGTTTCTTTAGCGAAAATGGTAAAGCGCTGGCCGTGGGTGTGGTGCTCGGGATTGGTGCATTAGTGGGTTGGCGTTACTGGCAGAGTCATCAGAATAGTGCCATGACGGAAGCCTCCTCTGCCTATCAGCAAGCCAGTGATGCTTTGTCAGCCAATAGCGCTGATGGTGTTGCTCTCGCTGAAAAATTTGTTCAGGGCAATAATAACAACTACGGCGTCTTGGCCGGGTTGGAACTGGCTCATCATTTTGTTGAGCAAAACGAGTTCGATAAAGCGGCACAGCAACTCACCCAAGCGTTAGGCCAGACCAAAGATGAAAATCTACTGTCGCTGATTAATCTGCGTCTTGCCCGTTTGCAACTGCAATTGAAAAAACCAGACGAAGCATTGAAAACGCTGGATGCAGTGCAAGGTGATGGTTGGACTGCGATGGCTCAAGATGTTCGTGGCGATGCATTATTAAGCAAAGGTGACACTGCAGGTGCACGGGCAGCTTACAGTAAAGGCGTCGAATCAAATGCTTCTCAGGCGCTGCAAGCCTTGCTGCGCATGAAATTGAATAACTTGTCCAACTAAGGGGTATCCCCATGCAATTGCGTAAAACACTCTTAGTAGGACTGGTATCTGTTGCCCTATTGAGTGGTTGTTCACTGTTCAACAGTGAAGAAGATGTGGTTACCATGTCGCCACTGCCAAAAGTTGAAAATCAATTCACACCGACTAAAGTGTGGAGCACCTCTGTCGGTGGCGGAGTGGGTGACTATTACTCCCATCTGCGCCCAGCCTGGCAGGGAACCACGGTCTTTGCCGCCGATCGTAAAGGTTTGGTGAAAGCCATGGCCGCAGATACGGGTAAGCAAGTATGGCAAACCGATTTGTCTGAGAAGACTAACTTCCTCTCTAGCAACCGTTCTGCAATGTTATCTGGCGGCGTAACAGCTTCAGGTTCACATGTGTATGTCGGCAGCGAGAAAGCAGTTGTTTATGCACTGAATTCTGACGATGGCCAGGTTGCATGGCAAACCGTGGTAGCGGGTGAAGCATTATCACGCCCAGTGGTCAGTGATGGCGTGGTGTTGATCCACACCTCAAATGGCATGCTGCAAGCGCTGAATGAATCAGACGGTGCTATCAAGTGGACATTGAATCTAGATACACCAGCCTTGTCTCTGCGGGGCGAATCCGCTCCAGCGGTCGCATTCGGTGCTGCGATTGTCGGTGGCGACAATGGCCGTGTCAGTGCGGTGATGATGGAGCAGGGCCAGTTGATCTGGCAGCAACGTATTTCCCAAGTGACCGGTACTACTGAAATTGACCGTCTGAATGACGTTGATACCACGCCAGTGGTTGTTGACGGTGTTGTTTATGCCTTGGCATACAACGGCAACCTGACAGCATTGGATCTGCGCTCTGGTCAGATTCTGTGGAAACGCGAAATGGGGTCAGTCAATGACATCATTGTCGACGGTGGTCGCATTTATCTGGTCGATCAAAATGACCGAATTGTCGCATTGAAGACTGACGGTGGGATAACTCTTTGGAGTCAAAGCGATTTATTACATCGTAACTTGACTGCTCCAGTGATGTATAATGGTTATCTGGTTGTAGGTGATGCCGAAGGTTATCTGCACTGGGTGAATACCGATGATGGCCGTTTTGTTGCTCAGCAGAGCGTCGATAGCTCCGGTTTCCTGAGTGCGCCAGTGGTTGCAAGCGATAAACTACTGGTTCAGGCAAGAGGCGGCACGGTATACGCGTTCACCCGTTAATAGACTAATAATACGTAAAGTCGTTGGAGTTACAGCAAGGCTGTAAGTGCATGACAAATAGGTTGTAAACCAATTTGAACGGCGCTTGCACTGGCCCGAAAGGTGAGTCTTTGATGAGGCTTATCATCCCGATGACCTGCCCTCGGTCAGTGATTTAGGTTAATGGCCACTAATACCGCTGCAATTTCACAGACAAGGGTTTAAAGCGGCTCCTGAGGTTCAGGGGCCGTTTGTCTTCTAAAAACTGCGCTGTTGAAGGTTCGGTACAGCGCTGTAATGATTTGAAAATTAAGTAATGAGGCTTCAACAATGATACCTGTCATCGCGCTGGTCGGGCGCCCGAATGTGGGTAAATCCACACTATTTAACCGCTTAACGCATACCCGAGATGCGTTAGTTGCGGATTTTCCCGGGCTAACGCGTGACCGTAAATATGGTCGTGCCGAGGTCGAGGGTCATGAGTTTATTGTTATCGATACCGGAGGTATTGATGGCACAGAAGATGGTGTAGAAACCAAAATGGCTGGTCAATCGTTACTGGCGATTGAAGAGGCCGATATTGTCCTGTTTATGGTGGATGCGCGTGCTGGGCTGATGCCTGCGGATCAGGGCATTGCCCAACATCTGCGTAGCCGCGAGAAAGCCACTTTTCTGGTGGCCAACAAGACTGATGGTATTGATCCAGATACTGCTACAGCCGATTTCTATTCACTAGGCTTGGGTGAAGTTCATGCTATTGCGGCTTCCCATGGCCGTGGTGTGACTCAGCTGATTGAAGATGTCATGGCTCCATACATGGATGCCGAAGAGCCAGAAGTAGAGCTGACAGAAGAAGAAGCCAATGCGGCCTATTGGGCGGCACAGGAAGAAACCGAAGATAGCATTCCTGAAGATGAAGAGGATGACTTTGATCCGCTGAGCCTCCCAATCAAGCTGGCTATCGTCGGGCGTCCTAACGTAGGTAAGTCCACACTAACTAACCGTATCCTCGGTGAAGATCGTGTGGTGGTTTATGACATGCCGGGCACTACGCGTGACAGCATTTATATTCCGATGACCCGCGATGAACGTGAATATATTCTGATTGATACTGCGGGTGTGCGTAAGCGCGGCAAAATAACTGAAGCAGTTGAAAAATTCTCGGTGATTAAAACCTTACAGGCAATTGAAGACTCCAACGTGGTGTTGTTGGTTATTGATGCCCGTGATGGTATTTCAGATCAAGATTTGTCTCTATTAGGCTTCATCCTCAATAGTGGGCGCTCACTTGTTATTGCGGTTAACAAATGGGATGGCATGAGCGAAGAAGCCCGTGCACAGGTTAAAGATATGCTAGACCTGCGCCTTGGTTTTGTTGATTTTGCCCGTATTCACTTCATTTCCGCCTTGCATGGTAGTGGCGTCGGTAACCTGTTTGAATCCATACAGGAAGCTTATGACTGTTCTACTAAGCGAGTGGGTACTTCCTTACTGACTCGTATTATGCAAATGGCAGAAGAAGACCATCAGCCTCCTTTGGTTCGTGGCCGTCGTGTTAAGCTGAAATATGCTCATGCCGGTGGTTATAACCCGCCTATCGTGGTTATCCACGGTAATCAGGTGACTGATTTGTCAGACTCGTATAAACGCTACCTGATGAATTACTTCCGTCGTTCACTGAAAGTAATGGGTACGCCAATTCGCATTCAGTTTAAAGAGGGTGAGAACCCATTTGCGGGTAAGCGTAATACCTTGACACCAAATCAGATGCGTAAACGTAAACGTTTGATGTCGCACCTGAAAAAAGCTAAGTAATAGCAGCAAAGCGCGGGCATCCCGCGCTTTTTGCATTTTTAGCCGCCAGCATAAAGCTAACCAAAGGGAGTTGAACGTCAGCTATGTCTTGGGAAACCTGGAGTTTTGCGTTTAGTGTCACTGTGCCCAGCTTATTGATGATGTTACTCGGTGTGCTGCTACGGCGCTTTGGTCTGATGGATGACCGCTTTTGTGATGGTGCGACCAAGTTAGTTTTTAATCTGGCGCTTCCCTGCCTGCTATTTTTCAGTGTTGCCACCAATCACGTCAACCTGATGGATAATTTGCCGTTGGCTATCTACGGGGCGGTTGGCACCTTAGTCACCTTTATCTTGCTTGAGTTGGCGGCTAAATGGCTGGTAAAAGATCCCCGAGAGCGCGGCGTGTTCGTGCAGGGTGGTTTTAGGGCTAACACTGCGATTATGGGGCTGGCCTTCGCTATGACCGCCTATGGCGATGAAGGGGTGGCTCTGGGGTCGATGTACCTAACGGTCACGGTGCTATTGTTCAATATGTTGTCGGTGATAACACTGACCCGCAGTCTGCAAACCGGGCAGGGTGGGAAAATCAGCAAGTTGGCGCTGTTACGTAGTATTGTCACTAACCCACTGATTATTGGTCTACTATGTGGCGTGGCTTATGCCCGAACCTACTTACCTATTCCCCAAGTGATTGCACAAACTGGTAGTTATATTTCAGCCTTGGCACTTCCACTGGCATTGCTCTGCACCGGGGCGAGTCTTGATTGGCATGCTATGTTCCGCTCTTCTAATGTGGCGGCATTATCATCAACAGCAAAACTATTCGTGGTGCCTATCTTAATGACCTTGGGTGGTTTACTGATGGGGTTCCGTGGTGCAACCCTAGGGATTATTTTCCTATTCTCCGCCACACCAACCGCGGCGGGTAGCTATGTGATGACTCGGGCGATGGGGGGCAATGCGGTACTGGCTGCGAATATTATTGCTATCACCACCGTCGGTTCATTTTTCACCACGGCATTGGGAATTTACTTCCTACGTTCATTGAACGTGATGTAAGTTTTGCCGAACCTTCAGGAGAGAAATTATGGATGCGTTATGTCCGGTTTGTCAGCAGGTAATGGTGCAAGTAAGCGATCACTTTCATTGCTCTCACTGCTATGGCAACTATCAACAGCAGGTAGATTGCCCGGACTGTGGCAAACCACTGCAAGTCTTGAAAGCTTGTGGTGCGGTGGATTATTTTTGCCAGCATGGTCACGGGCTGATTTCGAAAAGCCGTGTTCACTTTAGTTATCTGCCGACGGTCTGACAGGCCGGCTGGGCTGTTGGGTTGGCTGGCAAAAATCGTGCTGGCCTAGTGCTACTCCGCGGCTTTACGCTGGCGCGGCTTCTTGGTCACATTTTTCTTTGCCACGTTAATCTGGGTGATTTCACTTTCCACCCAACCATCTTGCAATCTGGTGGTGAGTTTATCGCCGGTATGCACCTGCTGGGTAGTCTTGAGTAACGTGCCTTCGGGAGTCTGCGTGACACTGTAGCCACGAGCCAGTGTGGCTAGCGGACTGACGGCTTCCAATTGTGAGCAGGCAATACCAAAGCGTTGGCGATAACCATTTAACTGGCGCTCTAGTGCCTGGCGCAACCGATATTCTTGTTGTTGCACTCGCTGATTGTAGCGGTGAATCTGCCCTTGCGGTTGAACCTGAACCAAACGCTGTTGGAGCCGCTCGGTACGTCGGCTTAATAGCCGAATCTGGGCCTGCGCGCTCTCTTCCAGTCGGCGTTGCAATTTTAATAATAGGGTTTGTTGACGAGCCAGACGCAAATGAGGGTGTTGCTGTTGAAGCCGATGCTCAAGGCGGGTGAATTGCTGGCTGCGTTGCGCCAGATAGTAATCCATCGCCATTTCCATTCGTTGCTGCTGCCCTTGAATCTGCCTGACCAACTCAATTTGGTTGCGGCTGACCAATTCAGCGGCGGCTGAAGGGGTTGGTGCACGTAAATCGGCGACAAAATCAGCAATAGTGACATCGGTTTCATGGCCGACGGCACTGACGATAGGAATGTGGCTGTTAAAGATAGCGCGGGCGACCCGCTCATCATTAAAGCTCCATAAGTCCTCTAACGAACCGCCACCACGGCCAACAATCAACACATCACATTCTGCGCGCAGATTAGCCAATTGGATGGCACGAACAATCTGCAAAGGGGCATCAGCGCCCTGTACGGCTGTCGGGTAAATAATAACCGGCAGTGATGGATCCCGACGTTGTAAAACTTGCAAAACATCGTGGAGTGCAGCACCGCTGGATGAGGTAATCACCCCGACCTGTTTGGCTGGGCTAGGCAGGGATTGTTTATGACTTTGGTCAAATAGTCCTTCGACGGCTAATTGTTGCTTGAGCTGTTCAAACTGCTGTTGCAATAATCCGTCACCGGCAGGTTGCATGCTTTCTGCAATTAACTGGTAATCACCGCGCGGTTCATACAAGGTGATAGATGCCCTGACCAACACTTGCTGGCCATTTTGTGGGCGAAACGTTGTCCGACGATTAGTGTTGCGAAACATCGCGCAGCGCACCTGAGCCCGGTCATCTTTTAAGGTGAAATACCAGTGACCAGAAGAGGGCTGAGAGAAATTGGATATCTCGGCGGTGAGCCAAATTTGGCCCATTTCCATTTCCAACAGCTGCCGAACCGTCTGATTAAGGCGGCTAACAGTAAAAATTAATGACGCAGAAGATTGTGACATGTGACCTGGATCAAGTTTTTAAACAAGCACTTAATTGATCGATATTACCTGCCTCAAACTGCTTGGCAAGAAAAATAATGAGAAAGTGCTGGAGGCAACCGATTACGCTCTGTATAATGCCACGGCAATATTTTATCTTTTTACATTCACCTTGGTGAGATATTGCCCATGCTACGTATCGCGAAAGAAGCTTTAACATTTGACGACGTTCTCCTGGTTCCAGCCCACTCCACAGTCTTGCCTAATACGGCAGAACTTGGTACCCAACTGACTGCAACTATCCGCCTGAATATCCCTATGCTGTCCGCAGCAATGGATACCGTAACCGAAGCTCGTCTGGCCATTGCGCTGGCACAAGAGGGCGGTTTAGGGTTCATTCACAAAAATATGTCCATCGAACGCCAGGCTGAAGAAGTCAGTCGGGTGAAAAAACACGAAAGTGGTGTTGTTACCGAACCACAAACTGTGACGCCAACGACAACGCTTCGTCAGGTTAAAGAACTGACTGCTCGTAACGGTTTCGCCGGTTATCCGGTAGTGACCGAAGATTACGAACTGGTCGGAATCATTACTGGCCGTGATGTTCGCTTTGTTACTGATTTGGACCAACCCGTGACTGCGGTGATGACACCGAAAGAGCGCTTGGTAACAGTCAAGGAAGGCGAAGCCCGCGAAGTTGTCCTGCAAAAAATGCATGAAAAACGTGTCGAAAAAGCGTTGGTTGTTGATGACAGCTTCCATCTGCGCGGCATGATCACCGTAAAAGACTTCCAAAAAGCAGAACGTAAGCCTAATGCTTGTAAAGACGAGCATGGCCGCTTGCGTGTTGGTGCTGCTGTCGGTGCCGGTGCAGGTAATGAAGAGCGTATCGACGCTCTGGTAGCCGCTGGCGTTGATGTTTTGCTGATCGACTCATCTCATGGCCACTCTGAAGGCGTTCTGCAGCGTATCCGTGAAACTCGTGCTAAATATCCTAATCTGCAAATTGTTGGCGGTAATGTCGCCACCGGAGCTGGGGCTAAAGCTCTGGCTGATGCGGGTGTAAGCGCAGTTAAAGTGGGTATCGGCCCTGGCTCAATCTGTACTACTCGTATCGTTACCGGTGTCGGTGTTCCACAGATCACCGCGATTGCTGATGCGGTTGAAGCGCTGGAAGGCACCGGTATTCCGGTGATTGCCGATGGCGGTATTCGTTTCTCTGGTGATATCGCTAAAGCCATTGCTGCAGGTGCTTCTTGTGTGATGGTCGGTTCTATGCTGGCGGGTACGGAAGAGTCTCCGGGTGAAATCGAGCTTTATCAGGGCCGTTCATTCAAATCTTACCGCGGTATGGGTTCTTTGGGTGCGATGTCCAAAGGCTCTTCAGACCGCTATTTCCAGACCGACAATGCTGCCGACAAATTGGTACCAGAAGGTATTGAAGGGCGTGTGGCATACAAAGGTCTGTTGAAAGAGATTGTGCATCAGCAAATGGGGGGCCTGCGTTCATGCATGGGTCTGACCGGTTGTGGCACAATTAATGAATTACGCACCAAAGCTGAGTTTGTTCGCATCAGTGGTGCAGGCATTCAAGAAAGCCATGTGCATGATGTGACTATTACCAAAGAGTCACCAAACTATCGCATGGGTTAAGTACTGATTATTTTTAGAGTCGCCTGTGCTATAAGGCGGGTGACGGTTTTTTTATTTTAATATCAATGCCCGATTAATTGGCGTTACAGCAAGGCAGCAAACGAATGAATCCCGATGAGCTTACAATAAGTAAGTGATTCGGGTGAGTGAGAGCCGCTAACACCGCTGTAACGTCAAGTAAGAAGGGGATTTTTTGGAATATGTTGCACATGACAAAAAACATCCATAAACATCGCATCCTTATTCTTGATTTCGGTTCGCAATACACTCAGTTAATCGCGCGCCGTGTTCGTGAGATCGGTGTCTATTGTGAACTATGGGCTTGGGACGTGACCGAAGCCCAGATCCGTGAATTTAATCCAAGCGGTATCATTCTTTCTGGCAGTCCTGAAAGCACCACAGAACACGATAGCCCACGTGCGCCAGATTATGTCTTCACTGCGGGTGTACCTGTGTTGGGTGTGTGTTACGGCATGCAGACCATGGCAATCCAACTGGGCGGTAAAGTAGAAGGCTCAAATCACCGTGAATTTGGCTATGCACAGGTTGAAATTAAAACTGATTGCGCACTGATTCGTGATATCAAAGATGCTATTAATCCAGCTGGTGAAGCTGTCTTGGATGTCTGGATGAGTCACGGCGACAAAGTCACGGCGATCCCATCTGATTTTGTCACTGTAGCCAGTACAGATACTTGCCCGTTTGCCATTATGGCCAACGAAGAAAAGCGTTTTTACGGTGTACAGTTCCACCCGGAAGTGACTCATACTAAGCAGGGCCAACGTCTGCTGGAACGTTTTGTTCTGGATATCTGTGCTTGCGAAGCTTTGTGGACACCTGCGACTATTATTGAAGATGCCATTGTTCGTCTGCGTGAACAAATTGGTGACGACCATGTCATTCTTGGCCTGTCCGGCGGTGTTGACTCATCCGTGACGGCAATGTTGTTGCACCGCGCCATTGGTAAACGCCTGACTTGCGTGTTTGTTGATAACGGTCTGTTGCGTCTGAATGAAGCCGATCAGGTGCTGGAAATGTTCGGTGATAAATTCGGCCTGAATATTGTCCATGTTGCAGCAGAAGATCGTTTCCTTGCTGCGCTGGCGGGGGTTGATGAGCCAGAAGCAAAACGTAAAATCATTGGTCGTGTGTTTGTGGAGCTGTTCGACGAAGAAGCGTGCAAACAAGAGCAAGTGAAATGGTTGGCGCAAGGCACCATCTATCCAGACGTGATTGAATCTGCCGCATCTGCTACCGGTAAAGCCCATGTTATCAAATCTCACCACAATGTGGGGGGCTTGCCGAAAGAGATGAAACTTGGCTTGGTAGAGCCGCTGAAAGAGCTGTTTAAAGATGAAGTCCGTAAAATTGGTCTTGAACTGGGCCTGCCGTACGACATGCTGTACCGCCACCCATTCCCTGGCCCAGGTTTAGGTGTCCGTGTACTGGGCGAAGTGAAGAAAGAGTATTGTGATTTGCTGCGTCGCGCTGATGCCATCTTTATTGAAGAGCTGCATAAAGCGGATCTGTACAACAAAGTTAGCCAGGCCTTTACTGTCTTCCTGCCAGTTCGTTCTGTTGGCGTGATGGGCGATGGCCGAAAATACGATTGGGTTGTGTCACTGCGTGCTGTTGAAACTATCGATTTTATGACGGCACATTGGGCGCATCTGCCATACGACTTCCTTGGTCGCGTTTCAAACCGCATCATCAATGAAGTAAATGGTATTTCCCGTGTCGTTTACGATATCAGTGGTAAGCCACCAGCGACCATTGAGTGGGAATAAATATCTTCTCTCCCCGATAAGATACTGCTCCATGAGTTTAGTGAAGCCTCCGATATTTCGGGGGCTTTTTTGTTTTATATCTTCATCAGAATAAAAAATGAATTCATTTTGAGTGGATTGTTCTATTAACTAGATTTTTTGTGTGTGAATATAAAAGTGCAACTCATTATGTATCGGCTCATGCAAAAATAGCATGTTTCTGCTGACTTCTTATTTAAAGGTGAGGCATGAATATCTACAATAAGGTGAGTAATATATTTTATCTATTGACTTTTATTTCATTCAATACAATATCCGATCATTTTTACGATGATAATGTCTGTTTTTATTCTGGCGATAATTATACTGAGAAAGGTGACGCTAAGAAGTTTTGTGTCCCCCATTACACGGAGGATGAATGGTTATTTAGTCAGTGGAATAATAATATATCCTCTATTAAAATCCCCTTTAATATGCAGGTTGATATCTTTAGCGATTTTTCATTTACGGGTAAGTCTGCATCACTTTATAAAAATACCAACACTACTGATTTGAGAGCGTATGGTCTGATATCAGACATCAGTTCTTATCGAGTATTACCCAAAAAATTATACCCGGACAATAAACGGATAGTGTTCAGTTACAATTCTAATTTATTTTCAGAAAAACACCTTGGCTATAATTATTATCGTAGCCGTGGATACAGTATTATCCTGGGTCGAGAAAACCAACCTACAGATGCAGATGGCCAGAGTTCGTCTATATTTTATAGTCATGCTGGGCAGATTATGACAGCATTTACAGGACAAGGGTTTGATAGAAATATCTATTGCTTACATCCAGCAGATCTAAGACAAGATGCCTTAAGTGCGGATGTCGCTTTCACCTATTGTGATTTTGGTAACCCAGGGCAACGCTGGCTTACCGAGAAGATAGAAGAGAAAGTCGTCTTTGTGAATCAAGGGACAGGGACGGCATTATCGCTGGATGATGAAGGATTTTATGTTACTTTGAATATTAAACCTAATGCTGTTAATCATCTGCCGGGTCGTGGAAGACAATCTTCTCAGCCAACAGTTGAAGTTAATAGGAATGTAATATGGTTTGATGAGGAATATATTAAAAGGCTAGGATTATTTACTGTACGACCTTTTCTTCAATATAAAGAAACATTTGAATCTATAGATGAAGTTGGTCAGCGTGAGATTATTGTTCATCATTTGGGAGAGCCAGATGATATTAATATTTACAGGGGCGGGGATAAGATAGGGAAAAATATTTACTATAATGTCGAAACTCAATATTTAATTGCTTATAATAAATCTAATGAGGAGGAGAAAATCACTGAAGCATCTTGTCTTTCATCGCTAAATCAAGGGGCGACACAGTACTCACCTCTCGCTTTTACCTATAATCGTAGTGGTTACAGTGATAACTCAATTGAGTATCGTTGTGAAAATGGTGTTGTATATAATATGTATACTCACCGATGGTATTTTATGGCTGATCAGGATTTATACTATTTAGTTAATGGGAGTGAAAATAAGGTTTTACATTTCTACATCAATGATAATCCGCAAAAAATGAATTTCCGTAGTGTATTGACTGGGCCGAAACCCGGTGAATATATTGGTCAGGCGATTAATTTTAATGAGCGAAAGTCGCAAGATGCGATATTTATTAATAATGAAGCATTGATGCATATACTTGATATGGAGAAGGGCGTTTGTGAACTCAGCACTACAACTGCTAATAGTGGCACTTACTGTGGTGGGCAGAATACCTCTTGGTCTTCAACTGATTATAATCTCTTGAATACTAATCTCCGACGTTTCTATATCCCCTGGCTGTTGCCGCAAATAGTGAATAAATTACATACAAAAGATGAATCGGCGTCTTTTCTGCAAAAAGTCGAGACCCTGAAAGACCTTTTTGCCGACAATACAAACCCACTTGCCGACAAAGCCGCGTTACAGCAACTCAAAGATTTGTTAGTGGAATTCTTGCACACGTATCACTCACGCGATTACAGCAAGGTTTGGCATCAAGTTGCATATCTCCTTAATCGTGTTGATGTATTAATCGAGTGGGGGAATAACTAGACGTTATAGTTACAAAATGTGACACAAATCACATTCTAGCTTTACCCTCCTATTGATGCGGTATAACCTTGACGAATCTTTACAACTCAACTAAATGTTTAACATCTTAATTTTATAATTCACATCGCCAACAAGGCGGGAAGTCCATTCACTATTAGTCAAGATTGCTACTGCCGCGGCATAAATCGCACGGTAGTTTAGCTCGCAGTAACCCGCATCTGTTAACGCCATGCCCCTTAGCTGCATGTCCCGATATATAACGGATGAATACTGCTTGCGTGCTCTTTTGTGGAGAAAAACATGTCGGTAACTCTCTCTCCGATACCTCAGGTGCGCGGTATTTCACGCCGCCGTTTACTGGGGTATGTCGGTGTCGGGCTAGTCACTAGCCTGATGAACCCTCTCTCTTTAGATGCTTTCGCGGCATCAACCCAAACCTCACCACAGAATTTAGAACGATTCATGTTGGTCTCCCGAGCACTGACCGGAAAACGTCAGCTCAATGCACAAGTTGGTCAGCGTATCTATCAGGTTTTGCTTGGCAAAATCGGTGGTTTCGACCAGAAGTTGGCTTTATTGCAGCCTTTGCCCGCTGGTGAACCTCTCCAGTGGTCACCTCTGGAGCAGCAAATTGCCCGCCATATCTTACAAGGTTGGTATGTTGGTGTGATTGGTACAGGGGCTGACGCCGCAGTAATCAGCTATGAAAATGCGTTGATGTTTGATGCGGTATCCGATGTGTTGGTTATTCGCTCTTATTGCCCGAATAAACCTGGATACTGGGCTGCAAAGCCTGATGTCGCCTTATAATTTTGGAGAATCTATTTATGGCTGACACACTTAAGGCAGATGTCGTCGTTATTGGCTCGGGCGTCGCGGGTGGATTGGTAGCACATCAATTAGCGATGGCAGGGAAGTCTGTTTTGGTTTTAGAAGCCGGACCGCGTCTTTCACGCTGGGAAATCGTGGAAAATTTCCGCAACCAGCCTGATAAGTCAGACAACATGGCAGCTTACCCTTCAACATCTTATGCACCTCATCCCGAATCTAACCCTAATAATAACTATTTGATTCAAAAGGGCGAGCATCCGTACGATGTGCAGTATATCCGTGCGGTTGGTGGCACCACCTGGCATTGGGCCGCATCGGCATGGCGTTTTTTGCCGAACGATTTCAAGCTGAAAACCGTGTATGGCGTGGGCCGCGACTGGCCGATTGAATATGCCGCACTGGAAAAGTGGTATTTCCGCGCAGAACAGGAGTTAGGTGTCTGGGGGCCGAGTGATGAAGATTTGGGCTCACCGCGCAGCGAACCTTATCCTATGGCCCCGCTGCCGTTATCCTGGAATGAGCAGCGCATCAAAACCGTATTAAACAGCCACAGTTTTAATGGTAGTGATTTTAATGTTGTAACCGAACCCGTGGCTCGTAACAGCCGCCCCTACGATGGTCGCCCGACCTGCTGCGGCAATAATAATTGCATGCCAATTTGCCCGATAGGTGCCATGTACAGCGGTATCACTCATGTCGAAAAAGCTGAGCGTGCTGGCGCTATCGTCCGTCCGCAAGCCGTGGTCTATAAACTGGAAGTGAATGATCAACAGCACATTACTGCCGCATTGTTTAAGGATGCGCAAGGTAATGAACATCGTGCCGAAGGCCAGTATTTTGTGTTAGCGGCCAATGGCATTGAGATTCCAAAACTGATGCTGATGTCCACCAGTGATAAAAACCCACGGGGCGTGGGGAATAGCTCGGATATGGTTGGGCGTAATCTGATGGATCACCCAGGTACCGGTGTCACCTTTATGGCCAGTGAACCACTATGGCCGGGGCGTGGCCCGCAGGAAATGACCTCTTTAATTGGATTTCGTGATGGGGCATTTCGATCAGAATATGCGGCAAAAAAGATCCATTTGTCTAACTTGTCGCGTACTGATCAAGTCACTATCGAGTTACTTTCTCAGGGGGATTTGCCGCTCGGGCCACAACTTGACGCTAAAATTCGGGATCGTGCGGCGCGGTTTGTGCAGTTCGACAGCTTCCACGAGATCCTGCCGCATGTAGAGAATCGCATTATCCCCAGTGCAACAGAGAAAGATGCCATCGGTATTCCCAAACCTGAATTTTACTATGCGATGGATGATTATGTCCGCAAAAGTGCGGTGCATACCCAGCAAGTTTATGCTGAGGCGGCAAGGTTGATGGGGGGGACTGAAGTTCAGTTCCACAATAATTTCGCCAACAATAATCACATCACCGGCACCACAATCATGGGTAATGACCCGAAAGATTCGGTGGTAGACAGTGATTGCCGCACCCATGACCATAAAAATTTGTTTATCGCCAGCAGCAGTGTGATGCCAACTGTGGGTTCAGTGAACTGTACCTTGACGATTGCCGCGCTCTCTTTGCGCATTGCTGAAACATTAAAGGCCGAGGTGTAAGATGAAAAAACTAACCCTGGGTCACTCAGTAAAATCGCTGCTGCTTGCATTAGGATGCGCCGCCAGCGGACATGCCAGCGCTGACGCTAACTTGATTGCGCGTGGAGAGTATCTGACCAAAGCTGCTGACTGCGTGGCTTGTCACACCACTAAAGATGGCAAACCTTTTGCCGGTGGTTTGGCATTTAAAACCCCGATGGGGACGCTGTATTCACCCAATATTACACCGGATAAAGAAACCGGAATTGGTCGTTGGAGCGATGAGGAGTTTTTGCGCGCCTTACATGAAGGGAAAGGGAAAAACGGTGAAAATCTCTACCCGGCATTCCCTTATACCTCTTATACCTTGCTACAGGATGATGACGTCAAAGCGATTAAGGCTTATCTGTTTAGCTTGCCTGCAGTGCATCAACCAAATCGCGAAAATGATATGCCGTTCCCATTCAATCAGCGCTGGGGATTGTGGTTCTGGAATTTAGTGAACTTTGATGGGCAGCGCTTTGAACCTGATAGCAGTAAAGATGCACAATGGAATCAGGGCGCTTATTTTGTTGAGGCGCTAGGGCACTGTGGTGAATGCCATACACCACGAAATATCACCATGGGTATGAAAGACAGTAAAGCTTATGCAGGTACTGAGATTGATGGTTGGACAGCATTCAATATTACCTCAGACCCACATGCCGGAATTGGTGGCTGGAGCCAGGAGCAGATGGTGCAATATCTGCGTAGCGGTCATGTTGATGGCAAAGCTCAGGCCGCTGGGCCAATGGCGGAAGTGATCGAGAATAGTACTCGCCACTTAACAGATAGCGATCTAAATGCTATGGCGGTTTATTTGCGCAGCTTGAAGCCTTTGAATCCGGATGATGAAACTCAGAGTCGTTCCGATTGGGGGCAGCCAGCAACCAGCGTTAATACGTTACGTGGTATGCCGTTCACGGCAGATAACAACACTGACGGCGCGCGCCTATATTTGGGTAACTGCGCCTCTTGCCATGGTTTTACCGGCGGTGGTGTGCAGGATGGTTACTATCCTTCACTGATGAAGAACTCGGTAGTTGGGGCGTCGGCACCTAATAACTTGATTAATGTGATTCTCCACGGTGTGTCGCGTAAAACTAATGATGGCGAGGTATTTATGCCCGGTTTTGCCAACACTTTGACGGATGAACAGGTGGTCAGTTTGAGTCATTACCTACTGCAACAGTTTGGCCAACCGGCATTGAATATAAAAGCTGATGATGTCAAAACATTGCGCGGAGAGTAATTTCGCTCATCATTTATAACAGACATAAGGGAGCTGAGGCTCCCTTTTTAGTTTTCTTTAATGGTTCTTTTGAAGTTCGTTCGCCAGTTTATGAGCATTCACCTGCATTGCTTTTGTTATTATAGCCGTGCTGTGAAAAAAGTTAGGGAACTTTTCACAAATTTTCACGGCCTGTTCATTAGAGCAATTTAGATTGTTGGATGTACAGTTTTGTAACTGCATAATCAGGTTTGATTTCTTTTCGGGGTCTAATATTATGTTGTTTAGTAAATGCGCTTTATTATTGATTATATCAGAGCTAAGTCTTTCTTTACCTAAATCAAAACACACTCCGCCACCACAGGATATATAGTGGACTTCATTTTCTACTCGGGTGTCATAGGTAAAAAGTCTTCTGCTCGAGAGAATGGTGTCATAGGAAATATCTGGGCCAAAAATAAAAACCACCTTATCTATTTGACTGGAATCTGTATCTAAATCGCTTATTTTCCATGGTTTTGAGCTATTATTCATGAGGTTGTGAATTTGTGATTTTTCCATGTTAGCCTTGACGTAATATTGTTTCTCACCATTTTCCAATTCAATCGAATTAAGCTGGATTACTTTTTTATCATCTAACCTCCCAACAGTGTCTCCTGGTTCAAATTGGGGGCTCAAGGCGTGGCTTATTGAATTTATAATATGGTCTATTGCATGCTTTCTGTTTTCTAATATTTCACTTTTGTTGTGTTTTTCTGATGATATATTATTCAGTTGAGAGATGTCCGTTATTGCAAAACTCGGTGCATTTGATATAGGGCCCATAAATAATCCTTTTTAAATTGACTGAATCACAAGTCTATTGTATTGAATGAATTCAAATTTACTATTCAGGTTTTTATCTGGGTTTTATTCTATACAGATGTAAAGTTATTTAATCTTTTCATTATGCCAATGCATTAAAATATAATCACCGTCATTGCTTCTACCGGTAGCAATCGGCAGCCAGCCGTTTTTTTGATAAAAAGCCAGCGCCTGCTGGTTTTTTGCTAAACATTTTAAGGAGCCATGAGTGGTAAATAGCTGTTGGGCTGCCTGCAATAATGCCTTGCCCGCCCCACGATGCTGCATTTTCGGATCAACGAACAGGTTATGCAGGAAACTCTCTTCCATAAATAGGGAGGCAAAACCGAGGTGTTCATCACCGTCGATGGCGACCAAGATGGTCTCCCCAATAGTGGATCGGTCAAAATCTTCCAGATGAAAACGCTCCCCATCCAGCCAGCTAAAAGTTGCTCGACGTGCTGCCAAATAGAGGGTGCGTAGAAATGGGCGGTCACTCTCTTGATACGGACGAACCTTGATACTCATGCTGTGGTTTACCTACGTCAGTGAAATGGATCATTGAGATGGTTAATAGAGGATTGATCTTCTATCACTTGCCCGTGATAATAACAATTCTGACTCGGGGTGCCTGCCACAAACAGTGGCATGGCTGAGATATTACCCGTATTACCTGATCTGGATTATGCCAGCGTAGGGAAGTCTCGGTATCGAAGGGTACCGTCTTCTTAACCGCCGGTTAGGAGGAATATGTACGTTCAACCTGCCGTTTTTTCTTCAGTTGTGACCACTCACATCGTGCCATTGGCCATCTTACCTACTGATATCTCAGTGGGGATGTGTTCATGATGCGCATAAATGCACTCACCATTGCTGGAACTGACCCAAGTGGTGGCGCGGGTATTCAGGCCGATCTGAAAACCTTTTCAGCATTACAAGCTTACGGCACCAGTGTTATCACCGCGTTGGTCGCGCAAAATACCCGCGGTGTTCAGTCGGTCTATCCCATCGAACCGGCGTTTGTTGCGGCTCAATTAGATTCTGTTCTCAGTGATGTGCGCATTGATAGTGCCAAAATAGGCATGCTGGCTAATGCCGATATTGTGGAGATTGTTGCCACGCAGTTGCGCCGCTACCCCATTCCATTTGTGGTACTAGATACCGTGATGGTCGCCAAAAGCGGTGATCCACTGCTGGCTCCAGAGGCGGTTGACGCCGTGCGCCAGTTGCTGCTACCTCAGGTTGCCTTAATTACCCCCAATTTACCGGAAGCAGCGGCACTACTGGGTTGTCAGCCAGCACATAATGAGCAAGAAATGTGTGAACAAGGGCGAGCACTGTTGGCGTTAGGCTGTCAGGGGGTGCTAATGAAAGGGGGGCATTTGAGTGGTGAAGAGAGCCCAGACTGGCTGTTTACCCCCAAACGTGAACAGCGTTTTGTGACTCGTCGGGTTGCCACCCGGCATACCCACGGCACCGGTTGTACCTTATCGGCAGCACTAGCAGCATTGCGCCCACGGCACGCTGATTGGGCCGATACCGTGAATGCCGCCAAACATTACCTACAAGGGGCACTGGAACAAGCCGATACCCTTGAGGTTGGGCAGGGGATTGGGCCGGTGCATCATTTTCATCAATGGTGGTAATATCTTTCATCCTTGGCACTGCTGCGGTGTTAGCGGCGCTGATGCGCCCGAATCACTGACTGATGTCAGCTCAGCGGGACTTATTCGCTTGCTGCCTTGCCGCAATGCCAATGATTTTGGATATATCCTGCGCCCTTGACACGGTTGCGGTGTTAGCGGCGCTTATGCGCCGAATCACTGGCTGATGTCAGCTCAGCGGGGCGGCCTGCCTACAACGACAATGACTGAGTATTGGATGAGTGCTACTCCGGTTTTTGTGCCAGCAAGTAGCGCTGTGTCATCGTAAACATGGCAATGGCACGTTGCAGATGATGAGCATCAAACCGGTTAAGCAGATAACTGTCTGCGCCTTTACGTGGGCGAATGCGCAGTGAGAGTTTCGGCTCGCCAGCTTCGTCCTTTATGAGGTCGAACTGATAGCTGCCAATATCTTTTTCATCTTCCCGCCAGGAAATTTGTACCGCGGATAGTGGGTTTTCTGCTGTTGGCTGCCTAATGGCAAAAAAGTAATCTCCGGCCCAAAAACCGGCGTAATCCCCATCAGCTTGTAAATGTTTAGTCTTGAAAATATGTGCGGCGGCGAGTTGGTTAATGGCCTCGGTGGTGATTTCTTGATGTGCTTGCTGCCACAGTGGAGCATTGTTTTCTAACTGCCAGCAGGCGGCACCCAGATAGTCATTCAATTCGCGCCAATCGTTATCCAACTGATGGCGCAATTCTTCCTCAAGAATATTGCGATATTGCTGCATACCACTGGGTTGGTCGCCCAGCGTTTCGTAAGTGATTAACTCCATAGTGCGCGGTTTGCGGCGAAAACTCATCCACAGCACCATTTTGGGAATACGAAATTCAATCGATTGAATGCTCAGCCGATAGCGATCACCCATGTTGACCACAAAACCATTCGCCGTTCCGCGTTTATTCTGATAATTCCGCACCACGACCACACTATTTAGTCCCATCCAGCCAGTGACATAGTGTTCACTGTCAGAGTTGGCGACATCCAGGTCAATCACCATTTGGACAATTTTGTCGCTCTCAAGTTTGTCCAGCGGATGGGCATCCTCGGCAGAGTAATACAGCTTCTCGGGGGCTTCGGGTAACTCAAGGGTTAACATGGTATGGCCTTTATCGGGAGTTTATAGCCGAGATACTCATCGACTCATTGATATCTGGTTTATAGCTTACATCAAGCTGTCATACAGATTGCGGTATAACGAGAATTAGGATGAAAATTCGTGCTATGGATCAACTTTTTCTACAGTTAGCGGTCCTAGACATGCAAACTAATATCACGCCTGCAAATTCATTGCACAGAGGCTAGTTCAAGGCCCGGCGAGTAGATTAATCAGATAATAAGGATTTTCGATAATGAAAGGTCATCAAACCCTCCATTGTCTTGTTGCTGCAGCAATACTCAGTGCCAGCCCCTGGGCTATGGCACAGTCGGCGACCTCAGTGGCATCAGCACCTGTTCAGACCGCGCCGGCTAAACCTCTTCCTACCACCGCCGACCTTCTGCAACAGCCTGTTTATAAAAATAGTTGGCAAAAAATGGTGAAGAGCCAGAAGAACCTGCCAGCATGGGCGCGCAAAGGCGTAGGGACGTCCGCACCTTATGAGGTCATCAATTGGGAAGGGCTGCAGTATAAAGTGGGGCGCATCTGTAAACCCCATGATTGCAGCAATAACTTTATGTGGGTTGCATTTAGTCAGGATAAAAAACAAACCTGGCAGGCATGGGGGATGCGAGTCTCTGTGGATGACAAGCCGCAAGCTCTGGATAACCCGAGCCAGTTTGCAACCTATCAGTGGCTGGGCCGCCCTGATGAGAAGGTGCAGGCCATGTTGAAACAGCAGCTACAGCAAGATCCTAACTGGCATTAGTTAATACGGAGCATGATAATTAACTATCATTATTATGCTCCGGTCATTGAGGTTGCGAATAGGATCAGCCCACTCCGGCCTGATGCAGGTCATGCAGATTGATAGCTCCGACCAACTTCCCTTCCAGATTGACCACCGGGGCGGCACTAATATGATGTTGGTGCAATGCTTCCAGCGCTTCGCCAGCACGCCATTGTTCGGGTAACCGGTAGCCCGGCCGGGTAATCGCGCCGGTGAGCGGTTGTTGTAAAGTCCCGCCTTTGACTAACCAGCGGCGCAAATCACCGTCGGTGAAAACTCCCACCACTCGTTGCTTCGGATCGCAAACCGCCACCAGCCCTAATCCGGTGCGGCTTAGTTCTAGCATGGCTTCCATCACACTGTCAGATTCATTAACCACTGGTAAGCGGTCACCGGTTCTCATTAAATGATGAACTCGGTTAAGTAACCGCGCACCCAAACTGCCACCGGGGTGTGAGCGGGCAAAATCTTCGGCATTGAAGCCGCGATGGCGCATTAAGGCCATTGCCAGCGCATCCCCCATCATCAGGGTATTGACTGCGCTGGATGTTGGCGCTAACCCCATTGGGCAAGCTTCGTGTTCAACACTAATGTCCAGCACGCAGGCAGCACCGAGCGCGAGTGGCGACTCTTTACCCCCGGTAATGGCAATCACCGGAATTTGATTTTCGGCCAACAAAGGTAAAATTAAATCCAGTTCTTTAGCTCGGCCTGAATAAGAGATAAAAATCAGCACGTCTTGTGGGCCTATCATGCCCAAATCGCCGTGTAATGCTTCAGCAGGATGAACGAAAAAGGCAGGGGTGCCAGTGCTGGCCAGTGAAGCTGCGATTTTTTTGCCAATATGACCAGATTTGCCGATACCGGAAACCACCGCTTTGCCGGTACAGGCCAATAATAATTCACAGGCCCGGACAAAATTATCATCTAAACGTGATAACAAGCGCTGAGCTTCGGTCAGTTCAATTTCCAGGGTTTCACGGGCATAGGTAAGCAGTGGATTAGTCATCTTTATCAACCAGAATGATGTTAATGCCCATTTTCTGCAGTTCTTGCAAATACTCGTCGCTAATACCTTTATCTGTAATCAGGGTATCAACAACACTTAGCGCACAAACTACATTCGGGCTTTTACGGCCAAATTTGGAAGAGTCAACGAGCAGGATGATGCGACTGGCGGCGTGACACATTGCAGTACTGACATGATAAACTTCGTTAAACGTGGTGACACCGGCATTAAGATCTACACCATCCGCGCCGATAAACAGTTTATCAAAACTAAATTTATCAAAAGCAGACTCTGCCAGACTACCATGAAAAGAGGCGGAGCCTTTACGGTAAGTACCACCTGGCATCAAAATGGTCTGATCGTTATCCAACTCGACCAATTCATTAACGATATGCAGGCTATTAGTCATCACCGTAATATTGTTGAATTTGGTTAGGTGTGGCACCATTTGCAGCACTGTACTGCCCGCATCAAAAACCAAACTATCACCGTCTTTAATTAATTTACTGGCAGCTTTGGCGATCTGTTTTTTCTTTTCAGTATTAATATGTGTTTTACGATCAATGGGTTGCTCTACATCATCGCGATTTAATACTACCCCTCCGTAGGTACGAATGACTGCCCCTTCATGTTCAAGGCTGGTTAAATCTTTGCGGATAGTGGTGCCGGTAGTCGAAAAATGGGCGGCGAGTTGATCGACGGCCGTTTTACCGTGTTGCTGGAGATATTCCAGGATAGCGACTTGTCGCTGCTTTGGTTTCATAACGATTCCTGCTCAAGTATTTCCATTGCCTCTTTTTCAGGCATAACTTTCACATGAAAAAGAATAACTTTCATTGTGAAAATATCATGATTTCGGTTTAATCGCTAATGATAGTGCAGTTTGACATGCTGTATCCGTAGGGAAGATCACATCCGGGATTAAATCCTGCTGATGTAACCCGTGAAGGTGCACTAATGTACGTGGACGAGCAAAAACGCTGATTCCCCGCATAATCATGCTGTCGCTGACGCGCATATTTTCATCAAAAGCCAGTGCCATTACCACTCTGGGTTTAAACCGGCCACCAGAACGGCCAACGCCGACTGATTTACTGTGCTGGCATAATCGATCAAAAGCGCGATTAAACCGATTAATTTGCCACCAGCCGAGCAAAATTTGCAGTACCCAGGCAATAATAACAACGGTAATTAGTGCGGATGTTGGTGTCATGTTTTGCCCCTTTTACTCTGTGCCCTTGGCGCTACAGCGGTGTTTGCTGCTCTGCTGTAACGCCAAGGGTTTTGAGTCAATAACGTTATATTCGCTTTAAAACATCACTTGCCCACCGGTGATATTAATTGATTGGCCGGTACAGTAGGCCGCTTTATCACTGGCATAGAACAGCAGGGTGTTTAATACATCTTGGTAATCACAACCCCGTTTTAGTGGCACTTTATCGGTATAATACTTTTCAACTTCTTCTGGCTTAATGCCCAATTTAGCTGCGTATTGCGGTAAAAGTGACTGGAACATCGGCGATTTTAACAGATTGCCTAGCATCAGCGAATGCACGGTGATACCGTAATCCGCCAAATCCAGAGCCAATGATTGTGTCAGACCGACACCACCAAACTTCGCTGCACTGTAACCGGAGTTGTGTTTGCTGCCCACTTTACCTGATTTAGAATTGATTTGGATGATGCGACCAGCAATACCATCACGAATCATTAAACGGGAGAATTCACGGGCGCATAAGAAATAGCCCACCAGATTCACCTGTAGTGAACGGTCGAAATCATCCAGAGGGAAGTCTGTAATCGGGGCGGCTTTGGCGATACCCGCGCTGTAAACCAATAAATTGGTTTGCTGGAAGCTCTGGTCGACGGCTTTTGCCAGCATCTGCACGCTGTTTTCATTGGTGGCATCAACCTGAAAACCTTGTGCGCTGCCAGCGCCATACTCTGCATTAATCTGATCGGCGACTAACTGCGCGTTATCTGAATTTAAGTCAGCAACTGCCACTTTATAACCTGATTCGGCCAGACCGTGGCACAAAAATGCGCCCAGAGTTTGTCCACCGCCGATAACTACTGCTACTTGTGTCATATACACCTCCAGTACCCTTGGTCATTGACGCTCAGCGGTGTGAGTTCCAAATCACTGGTGCGAGTCAGTGATCCGGAACTATTTGCTGCAACTTCAATGACTTTGGGTATAAATTAATAAATAAATTAGCGAATAAATTTCAATGAACTGCCGACAGGAATGTCACTGGGTGTTGGACCAATGACATGAATGGAACCGGGAAACTCAGGTTGCTCATCACCATTAAAACGGATAGTGACGTGGCCCAGTTCACGCAGATTCTGGGTGGCAACTTCACCTACCGCGGTGATGACATAACGCTGTTGTGCCAGTTCCATAATATTGCCTGCCTGTAATTCTCCATCGGTTGTGCTGTGCTGGTGGATAAAACAGAACTCTTCAATATCTTTTGGTGCCCCTTCGCGGAAGGTGATGAGCATGTCATCCAACAGCGCCTCGCGGGCGCTGTCACCGATATTGATAATGGTTGTCTGATAAATAATATTCATACGTACATCCTTAACCGTTGAATGTATTACAGAAAATCTTTTTTATAGTCTTGCCGATGTTGTAAGTCTTACTGATAAATAAACGCTGATGCCGCCCAGGCAATCAATACTGTTGGCGCACCTGTTAAGAAGCGGCCTACCAATACGGATGGGACACCCACACGTACGGTATCTTGCTTCGCTTCAGCCAGAGACAGACCCACCGGGATAAAGTCACATGCTGCCTGAGCATTAATCGCAAATAACGCAGGTAGGGCTAATTGTGGTGGGATATTCCCCAAACCAATTTGTACCCCAACCAATACGCCGATAACTTGCGCAATAACCGCCCCTGGGCCTAAGAAAGGTGACAACAGCGGGAAGGAGCAGATCAGTGCCAAAAGTACTAATCCTATTGGGCTGCTGGCCAGCGGTGTTAAGCCGTGGGCAATAAAATCACCCAAACCGGATGCCATGATGATGCCGATTAATGCTGACACGAAGGCCATAAACGGCAGGATAGTTTTCAGTACGGTATCAATGGTGTCGCGACCTGACTGGAAGAAAACGGCCACGACAGACCCCATACCCATGCCAACTTTTGCCAGCAAACCATCACTTTGTTCGGTGATTTTCTTGCTGGTGTCGTAATCACGTCCCCCTTTAGCTGAGGTTGTCTCCGCCGCTTTTGGCTTGGTTTCAACCGGTTCTGCGGCTGAAACGGTAGCGGTGGCATTGTCAGTTTCACTGATTTTCTGAATGTTTTTTTCACGTACACCGGAGACATAAATATCTTCCAGTATGTATTGCGCCATTGGTCCAGATTGACCGGTTGAATGGATATTTACCGTCGGAATACGGCGCTTTGGGTAAAGGCCACACCGTAAGGTTCCGCCACAGTCGATGATAGCGACCGCTATCTCTTCTGCAGGTGGTTCGCCTTCTTTAAATCCATCCACCGCTTCCCAGCCAGTCAGCTCACTGATGCGGTCAATAATGGCCGGGCGGGTACCGGCAGTGATGTAAACAATTTTTTTACCGGGGACGATTGGCAATACGAGTGGGCCACCCCAACCGCCTTCGCCTTTTTCAATCCGGATAAATTCACTCATGATCTGCTCCACACTGTCTGTCGTTAACTGAGATTAAAAGTTAACTGACCTATTAAAGTTGTACGGTACGATCCAGACGGATACCCATCTTGCGTTCGAAGATAGATGTCGTCAGGTCAGTCACCCAGCCGCGGAAGAAGTTGGTGACCAACCCAACCAAGAAGTAGCTCACCGCCAGCGGACCTAATGGCAGGCCTAGAGTGGTTAAACCACTGGCTATACCGAGGAATACAAACAATTCACCAGGGTTAATATGTGGGAACAAACCATTCATTGAGTGACAGCTATAAGAGGCGGCTGCGTAATAACTTGGTTTGTATTTTTCTGGCATAAAGCGCCCGAGACTTAATGTCATCGGGTTACAGAATACAAAGGTACCGATCAGTGGCAGTAACAGATAACGAGAAACAGGATTACCTGCACAACGTTGAGCCAGTCGTTCAATTCTGTCCTGACCGACAAATTTGATCAGGGCATTCATGATGACTAACAAACTAATTAATAAAGGTAAAATCCCGGTGACCATTCCAACAAAAACTTCTCCCCCTTTTTGGAAGAGTCCGATAAACCACTCGGCTCCATGGGTTATAAGTTCAATCATTCTTTTTCTCCTGTAATCGAGGTTATGGCTGTTTTTATGAATCCACTTATAACTGTGTGCTATGAATGGAAATTTAAGACACCGCCTGTTAACGCGGTTTCAAAATGCTGAGGTATCAGAATGAACTTCATCATCTTGTCTGTCGCCATGTGCACTACCATAATCATTTTTTAGATCTATTTATCGCATATAGATCACACTTTGAAAGATAAATCTTTCAAAGTGAAGTTTATAAATGAAAGAAAATTGAATTGAAATGAAAGTTTATTTGTAAGGAAAGGATGTTAATCCAAGTAAGTATGGGGATAAAGCCGGGGATAGACTAAGCGGAGTGGCTAATAAAATAGAGGATAATCATGGGCTAACCATTGGCAGCCCATGTATGGAGATTAACCCAGCAACTCGCAATTGGGGGGAAGGCGGCACTGAATAGCATTAGGGATGACTTCAATGCGGAAATGTTTACCTGAAAGTGGTTCACCATCCAGATTGAAGGTTATTTCATGTGGTGCAGTGATTTCAAGCCAAGGTAACATGGTCTCAACCACGTTTTTGTTTTTCTCACCACTAAACACGCTGGTGAGAAAAGCGGGCAGTAATTCCTCAGCAATCAGCAAACGTAATTGCAGCAAGCCATCATTAATCAGCGCCTCGGGGCAGAGAGGTTGCCCACCGCCCGCTTGACGACCATTACCAATCCCTATCACCAAAGCATCACCGGACCACTCGAAGCTGGGGCCACGGATTTCACAACTATCGGCTTTAATCGTATCCATGCGCATCAGACCATGAATAAAATAAGAGGCACCGCCGAGCACTGCTTTGAGCTTGTCCGGGGTTTCAGTGGTAATGCGGGTACCAAAACCACCGGTGGCCATATTGATAAAATAGTGTTCACCATTCACTTGCGCTAAATCGATGTCAACGCTGCGGCCTTTGACCGCTAATTGCAATGCATTCTCTATTTGCAGTGGGATATTACAGCTGGTGGCAAAATCATTGGCGGTGCCTAGCGGCAAGATACCCAAGCTGGGACGATTAGCCTTAGGCAATGCCATTAGCGCAGTAACCACTTCATTGATTGTGCCATCTCCGCCACCGGCAATGACCGTCTCAACCTGTAAGGCAGCAGCTTCCTCCACGTAGCGTTTAGCATCGCCCTGCTCCCAAGTGACACGAACATGAAAAGTTACGCCTTCCTCACGCAAGTTTTTGACTGCATCGCGAACATCAAGATTACCTGACCCCTTACCGTTGAGAATGAGAAGGGTATGTGGCATTGACGTCATAACTTGCTCCAGATCATTTCTGCAATAAGGATAACAATAACTCATACCGGTTTAATTTACCTATCAGATTATTCAAGGAATAATGGGGAATATCACTGATGGTTAGGCTTAATAAAAATGGGTTTAATTTTTACTGGAATATTTATTTGGCTGGGATAATTATTATCTTCAGTAGGATAATTCGTGGTATCAGTTTTTTCTTATTATTAGTTAATGGCTTAATAAGAATCATTAATAACAACAAATTAATAAAAGTTAACTATTATCAATGCATTAGAGATAAAAAAGAAAAGGCCAGCCCAAGGGAGATTGGGCTAGCCAAGGAGGTGGTTCCTAGTCTTGCTTTAAAACTTTTTTAGTTCTTGATTGTACTCGAGCTATGCTACCCCAGTGTATTTATAATTGATGTGATCCATTTCTAATATTTGCTAAAAAATGCCATCTTATCGATGGCATTATTTTTTATTGCTTTACGTTACGCTTTTTCATGGGGATTTCGACTATTTGTCCCGTTTAGATTACGTATCAGTAAGCCATATTCTACATTGATGTCCTCTGGGATCGGCAAATACATGATATGCCCATTACCCGGCGCGATATCTGCTGGCTGACCTTTTTTATCCTGCATACTTTCGAGTGTGAACTGGATATTACCGTTTGGCGTCATCAATTCAACACTGTCACCGACCGAAAATTTATTTTTGACCACCACCTCAGCTAAACCATCACGACGGACGCCGGTGAACTCCCCAACAAATTGCTGGCGCTCTGATACGGAATAGCCATATTCATAAGTTTGATGTTCTTCATGCACATGGCGGCGTAGGAAGCCCTCGGTATAGCCACGGTGAGCCAGACCTTCCAGAGTGGTCAGTAAAGTGGGGTCGAAAGGTTTACCGGCGACAGCATCGTCGATAGCGCGGCGATAAACTTGCGCGGTACGGGCGCAGTAATAGAATGATTTAGTCCGGCCCTCAATTTTCAGCGAATGCACCCCTAATTGGGTCAGTCGCTCCACATGCTGGATGGCGCGCAGGTCTTTGGAGTTCATGATGTATGTGCCATGCTCATCTTCAAAAGCCGTCATATACTCGCCGGGGCGCTGTGCTTCTTCAATCATAAATACTTTGTCTGTGGGCGCGCCGATACCCAGTGTTGGTTCGACATTTTTCACCGGAATAGGTTGGTGGATATGCACGATATTGCCAATATCGTCTTCTTTTCCTTCCTGAACGTTATATTCCCAGCGGCAGGCATTGGTGCATGTACCCTGATTAGGGTCACGTTTATTGATGTAGCCGGAGAGCAGGCAACGGCCTGAGTAAGCCATGCACAATGCGCCGTGGACAAAGATTTCCAGCTCCATGTCAGGGACTTGAGCTCGGATTTCTGCTATTTCTTCCAGTGATAACTCGCGAGATAAAATTACTCGAGTTAATCCCATTTGCTGCCAGAACTTGACGGTAGCCCAGTTCACGGCGTTGGCTTGCACTGACAGGTGGATATCCATCTGTGGGAATGCCTCACGCACCATCATGATTAAACCGGGATCGGACATAATGAGGGCATCTGGCCCCATATCAATCACCGGTTTTAAATCACGCAGAAAGGTTTTCAACTTAGAGTTGTGCGGGGCAATATTGACCACCACATAGAAGCGTTTGCCAAGGGCATGCGCTTCCTGAATACCTAATGCCAGATTCTCGTGATTGAATTCATTATTTCGCACTCGCAGGCTATAGCGCGGCTGACCGGCATAGACGGCATCTGCCCCATAGGCAAAAGCGTAGCGCATGTTTTTCAGGGTACCGGCCGGTGATAATAATTCCGGTGTAAAAGGCATATTTGATGATGGTGTAGATGACGACATATAGTGGCTCTCAGTCTGAGTTCAAGTCAGAACCACGCCCGAAGGGAGTGGCTTTACCCCACATAATGAGTGTTACGGGTAGGCTGTTAGCCAGCAACCCTGCGACCTCATGTATGAAGGGGATAAAAGCCGGGGATTGTAACCTCGTGCTTCTCGAAAATCAGCCATCGCACAATTTTTGTAGGGTTTAAATGATCTGGATCAATTTAAGCGATTTTTAGTGGTTTTGACGCGAGGAAGTTAACTATTTTTTGCATAAAAAATAGTTTTAAAATGCGCGGTCACTTGCCCCGCGCATCTATTCTTAGGTAAAAATAGCTCTATCGAATGATTAAAAATTACAGCGTCAGATCTTTAATTGTCGTGGTCGGGCCATTTTTTGTAACAGAGGCAATGCCATTTTTGGCGGCAGCTTCAGAACTGTAGGATTCGCTGATACCAATAACTTGATGGTTTTTTGCTTTCAATACGAAATAAGGTTCATTTTTCGTATTGTGCTTCAGTTCATACTGGCTTTCATGCGGGGAGTTACTTTGCACTGAGGTGATGCCATTCTCAGCCGAAGCTTTACTGGCATACATCTCACTGGAGAGAATAATTTCGCCATTGCTGGCTTTTAGATTGAAATAGTATTGCCCATTCTTTGCCTTTTTAATCTCATAGTGACCCATGGCCATAGTTTTGCTCCTATTGGTGGTGGTACCTCTAATGAGTGTAGTCAACGACCTATACTCCACCAAACTAATGCAAATTTAACGCAGATTAAATTACAGTAAACGGCAGATCTCTGCTTCCCAGCGATACCCCATACCATAAACTGCGCGAATAAACGGCTTTTTGCCATCAAGAGCTTCCAACTTACGGCGTAGATTCTTGATATGACTGTCGATAGTGCGGTCGGTCACCACGCGGTAATCGTCATACAGATTATTTAATAACTGTTCACGGCTAAACACATGGCCCGGTTGGGTTGCCAATATTTTCAGCAGGCGAAACTCTGCCGGGGTCAGTTCCAGCAGATGACCCTGATAACTGGCTTGAAAGCGGGATTCATCTATCAATAGCGGTGCGGTATCACTCGGCTGCTCCCGCTGTTGCTGGCAGCGGCGTAGAATAGTTTTAACGCGAGCCACCACTTCCCGCGGGCTATAAGGTTTGCAGATATAGTCATCAGCACCAATCTCCAGCCCCAATAAGCGATCAATCTCTTCTGTTTTGGCGGTGACCATCATGATTGGCACATCAGAAAAACGACGAATCTCACGACAAATGCTGATGCCGTCGGTACCGGGCAACATTAAATCCAGCAAAATGATCGACGGCGGGGCCTGGCGCACCGCACCGACCACCTCGCTGCCATTGGTCAGCCACTGGGTGCGATAACCTGCAGCTTGCAGGTAGTCGACCAATAACTGGCCGAGCTTTGGTTCATCTTCAACAATCAATACGTAACCAGGTTGGCTGGCAGACTGAAGCGGCTGGTGCATTGCAATGAATTACCCTATGGGATTGAGTAGAGGAAATACTACCGTAATCTGTAAGCCACCCAAAGGTGAATGTTCAGCGCTGATTTTGCCACCATGGGCCTCGACGATATTGTGGCAAATCGCCAAGCCCAGCCCGGAACCACCGCTGGCACGGTTACGTGAGCTTTCAGTGCGATAAAAACGTTCAAAAATACGTTGTAGCTGCTCGTCGCTCAGGCCGGGTTTACTGTCTTGCCACACTAGCGTTAATGTCTCTTCTTGTTGCGGTGAAAGATGAAGTTTGGCAAAAATTTCTAGCTGCCCACCTTCATTGGTGTAGCGCAGGCTGTTTTCCAGCAAATTATGAAATAGTTGATTTAACCGGTCAGGGTCACCAAACATCACCGCGTGTTCAGGCATATGGGTGGTGATGAGCATATTTTTACTTTGAAAACGGCCACGGAAACTGGCAATCGCGATTTGCAATAGCCGCACGGCATCCAACTGGGTTTTGCGGTAGGCGAGAGCGCCGCGGTCAGACATCGATAACTGGTGCAAGTCATTGACCAGTTTGGTCAGAATCCCGACCTCTGCTTGTAGCGAAATCAACGACTCTGGTGTTGGTTGGCGCACACCATCTTGCAATGCTTCCAACTCACCACGTAATACCGCCAGTGGGGTGCGCAATTCATGGGAGACATCCGCCATAAAGTCGCGCCGCATTTGCTCGTTTTTTTCCAGAGAAATGGCCAACTGGTTAAAATCTTGAGCCAAGTGCCCCAGTTCATCACGGCTGCTGACGGACACACGTGTACTGAAATCACCGGCGGCTAGCCGATGGGTGCCTTCCACCAAGCGTTTGACTGGGGCTAACATCCCTCGGGATAAAATCCAGGTGACTGCTGCGGCCAGTAAGGTCGACAAGCCGACAATTATCCAACTGGTTCGGCGCTGTTGTTGATCAAAGTTAATGTCAGCGTTGCGAGTTAGCTTTTCGGGGGGGGTGGACATCACCCAGCCAACCACTTGTTTATTCACCGTTATGGCCCGGCGGCTGACATCTTTCGGCAGTTGCCCGGTATGTCCAACCAGAAGATTTTTGTGATTATCCACCACCCAGAATTGGGAACGCCAACCACGTGGCGGCATGCTGCGGTTATTATCACTACTATGATCCAAAGAACGCATGATCTGATAAATCACCTGATCATTATTGCGTAGAAAATCCCAGCTACCGAAGTGCTGGTACTGCACTTCGAGGGCATCCCCCAGCATATTGATTCGCTGCTCATTACTTTGCTTTATATAATCGATAAAACCACGCTCGAAGCTGGCTCTGATGCCCCAATGCATAGTGATCAACACCAGCATGCAAGTGGCAAATATGGCCATAAACAGTTTTCCGGTAATGCCGATTCTCATGCTTTTTCCACCTGTTTCATCGGTTGGTCGGCTGCTGACTAAAGCGGCTGCGGAGTCGGTCAAAATAGAGGTAAACCACCGGTGTGGTGTACAGCGTGAGCAACTGGCTCATCACTAACCCGCCGACAATGGTTATCCCTAACGGCTGGCGTAATTCCGCGCCATCACCACTGCCCAATACCAGCGGTAATGCCCCAAATAATGCCGCCAGTGTGGTCATCATAATCGGTCTGAAACGCAACAGACTGGCCTGGAAAATAGCCTCGCGGGCGCTGATATTGCCATTGCGCTGCGCATTAAGGGCAAAATCTACCATCATAATGGCATTCTTTTTCACAATACCAATCAATAACATAATGCCGATAAGCGCAATTAGGCTAAAGGGTGCATTGAATAATTCCAGTGCCAATAATGCCCCGACGCCAGCAGAGGGCAGTGTTGATAGAATGGTCAGCGGGTGAACATAACTTTCATACAAAATCCCCAACACGATATACACCGTGGCAATTGCCGCCATAATCAGCCATAGCTGGGATTTCAAGGTCTCCTGGAACACTTGTGCGGTGCCGCTAAATGTGCCGCGCACACTGGCTGGAACCCCCAGTTCAGTCATGGCCCGCTCGACGGCATTGGTTGCCGCAGACAGGCTACCCCCTTCCGGTAAGTTAAATGAGATAGTCGATGAGGCGGATAAACCTTGGTGATTCACTGCCAACGGAGCATTAGCAGGCCGCCACTTGGCGAAATAGGACAGTGGGATTGATTGGCCTTCACTATTAATCACAAACATTTTGTCCAGCGAACTGACATCCTGCGTGTATTGAGGGGCGACTTCCATCACCACTTTGTATTGGTTTAGCGGCTGGTAAATGGTCGAGATCTGCCGTTGACCAAAGGCATTATTAAGCAGGGCGTTGGCGTCGGAGACATCAATACCCAGCCGAGCCATGGTTTCGCGATCATAAGTCAGGGCAACTTCGGAACCTTTATCTTGCTGATCGGAGTTAACATCGGCCAGCTCGGGTAATTTGGCTAATGCAGCCCGGACTTTGGGCTCCCATTCTCGCAGGGCCGTCAGATCGTCGGCCAGCAGAGTAAATTGATAACTGGCATTGGCTTGGCGGCCACCAACTCGAATATCTTGTACCGGAGCCAGAAACAGGCTGGCACCCGGCTCTTTAGCTAATTTGGTGCGCAAGCGAGTGATAATTTGCTGGGCACTTTCGCGGCGTTCACTCAGTGGTTTGAGTGAGATAAACATTGAGCCGCTATTGGTGCGCGAGCCGCCAGTAAAACCGGTCACATTATCTACTGCGGGATCATCATGAACTATCTTCATGAAATCTTTCAGTTTCTTCTGCATCGCCTGGAACGAAATACTTTGGTCAGCTTGAATAAAGCCCATCATGCGGCCAGTATCTTGTTCAGGAAAAAAGGTTTTTGGAATGCTGATATAGAGCCAAACATTCAGCGCAATAGTGGAAAGCAGCACGACCATTACCCAGCGTGCGTGGCCCAATGCCCAATTAAGTGAACGGCCATAACCTTGCTGAATACTCAGCAGCACTTTACCAAAACCACGAATACGCTGCTGTTGGCCCACTGGGCGCGCGCGCAGTAAATGGGCGCACATCATCGGGGTTAATGTCAGTGAAATGACTAGCGAGATGCCAATGGCCACCGAGAGGGTGACGGCAAACTCGCGGAATAAGCGACCCGGTAACCCTTCCATTAATAGCAGCGGAATAAAGACTGCTACCAGCGAAATACTCATTGATAGCACGGTAAAACCAACTTCACGCACCCCATGCAGCGCAGCAACCATTGGCTTCACTCCCGCCTCCAGATGGCGGGAAATATTTTCCAGTACCACGATGGCATCGTCGACCACAAAGCCGGTGGCGATGGTCAGTGCCATTAACGACAAGTTATTGAGACTAAAGCCGCACAGGTACATGGCGGTAAAGGTGCCGATCAGTGAAACCGGCACGGCAACTGCCGGGATCAGTGTGGCACGACCTGATCGCAGGAATACGAAGACGACCAGGATCACCAAGGCGACGGCAATGACCAGTGATCGCTCCACTTCATCCAGTGAGGCACGGATAGTGGGCGAGCGATCCTGAGCAATACTCAATTGAATTGAAGCCGGGATCGAAGCCTGCAAGGCAGGGAGTTCGGCCCGAATTCTGTCGACCGTGGCGATAATATTTGCCCCTGGCTCACGGCTAATGACCAACAGCACTGCGGGCTTGCCGTCAGACATCCCGGCATTACGGACATCCTGCACCGAGTCGATGACGTTGGCGACATCCTGCAATCGTACCGCCGCGCCATTGTGGTAGTTAATCACCAGTGGGCGATAACCCTCGGCGGTTTTGATCTCATCATTGGCTTGGACTTGCCAATGCTGTTGGCTATCGTCAATTGAACCTTGTGGACGACGGACGTTGGCAGCACTGATGGCCTGACGGACGGCATCCAGTGACACGCCCTGATTGAACAGCGCACTAGGGTTTAGCTCAACTCGCACCGCAGGTAAGGAACTCCCGCCGACGCTGACATCACTGACCCCCTCGGTTTGGGCGATTTTCTGCGCCAATTTGGTGGAGGCGAAGTCATACAATTGCCCCTGAGTGAAGGTATCTGAAGTTAGCGTCATTATCATGATCGGCGCATCAGACGGGTTCATTTTGCGATAGGTCGGACGATTTGGCATCCCAGACGGCAGTAAGCTTTGGGCGGCATTAAGTGCGGCCTGTACGTCACGGGCCGCCCCGTTAATATCGCGATTAAGATCAAATTGCAGAATGATCCGCGTACTGCCCAGTGAACTGGTCGAGGTCATTTCATTGACCCCAGCTATTCTTCCCAATGCGCGTTCCAGTGGCGTAGCAATGGATGATGCCATGGTTTCCGGATCCGCACCGGGCATTGAGGCACTCACCGCAATCACTGGGTAATCCACCTGTGGCAGCGGTGATACCGGCAATAAACTAAAACCGATAATACCGCTGAGGGTGATGGCCAGTGTGAGCAGAATAGTGGCTACCGGGCGCTGAATGAACAGAGCAAAGAATTTCACTGTGGTTCCCTTCCATTGGGTAATTCAGGCAGGGGGCCAGATGAATCAATATCCTCATTATGGTGTCGATCTTTACCGTGAGTATTGCGTGCCAACTTATCGAATAACAGATAGATAACCGGCGTGGTAAACAGCGTCAGTATCTGACTGACGATCAGCCCGCCGACCATACAGACCCCCAGTGGCTGGCGTAACTCGGCTCCGGCTCCGGTACTGAGCATCAAGGGCAGGGCACCAAACAGGGCGGCCAAGGTGGTCATCAGAATTGGGCGGAAACGCAGTAAACAGGCCTGATAGATAGCATCATACGGGGTCATACCCTGATCTCGTTCGGCGGCCAGCGCAAAGTCGATCATCATGATGGCATTCTTTTTAACGATACCAATCAACAAGATAATTCCGATGATGGCTATCACGTCGAGCTCATTGCCGGTCAGCATCAGTGCCAGTAAAGCCCCGACTCCGGCGGTAGGCAAGGTTGATAAGATAGTGACCGGATGAATAAAGCTTTCATAAAGCACACCGAGCACGATATACATTGCCACGATAGCGGCGATAATCAGCCACAATGTGCCACCCAATGCGGCTTGAAACGCCAAAGTAGAGCCTTGGAAGCGGGTCATAATATCTGCAGGCAACTGGATGGTTTTTTCAGCTTGTGTCACGGCTTCAACAGCTTCACCCAGCGAATAGCCCTGCGCCACATTAAACGAGATAGTGGCCGACGGGAACTGATTCAAATGGTTGATAGATAGCGGCCCGAAGCGCTCTTCAATGGTGGCGATGCTACTCAATGGCACCCCTTTACCATCACTGCCGGTCAGGCGGATGTCATTGAATGCAGCCAGGCCAGGCGTGGTTTTCACATCATGTTCCAGCACCACCCGATACTGGTTAGCTTGGGTGTAAATCGTGGAGATAAGCCGCTGGCCAAAAGCGTTATACAGCGCGCTGTCGATAGCTGACATGGTTATTCCCAAGCGGCTGGCACTGTCACGATCGACATTAACAAACGCCACTAACCCTTGATCCTGCCAGTCACTGGTTACATCTTGGAAAGGTGCTTGTTGTTGTAACTCATTGATCAGTTTTGGAACCCAGGTGCTCAGTTCCTCCAATGACGTCGCTTGCAGTGTGAATTGATATTGCGTACGACTCAGTTGGGTATCAATGGTCAAATCTTGTACCGGCTGCAAATAGAGTTTGATCCCCGGAATACCGGCAACACTCTCCTGCAGGCGAGGAATAATCGCGGAGACACGATCGTCGCGGCGGCTTAACGGCTTAAGGTTAATCTGCAACCGGCCATTGTTCAGTGTGGCATTAGTGCCATCGACGCCAACAAATGAGGTTAGGCTTTCGACGGCCGGATCTTTAAGAATAATGGCCGCAACCTGTTGCTGGCGCTCAGCCATATTACTGAAGGAGACGGATTGTGGTGCCTCCAGAGTGCCCTGAATCAGGCTATTGTCCTGCAATGGGAAAAAGCCTTTAGGGATCAGTAGGTAAAGAATCACCGTCAGCACCAACGTGCTGAGCGCGACACTCAATGTTATCCATTGATGATTCAGCACTTTTTTCAGCGCTACGGCATAATGGGCAATGACCCAATCAAAGAACTTTTCACTGGCACGGGACAGGCGGTTCTGCTTGCGCAATGACTCATAGCTCAGCATGCGTGCGCACATCATCGGTGTCAGCGTTAAGGAGACTACGGCGGAAATCAGAATGGCTACCGCCAATGTGACCGCAAATTCACGGAACAGACGGCCCACGATATCACCCATAAACAGCAGTGGAATCAATACGGCAATCAATGAGAAGGTCAGTGAAATAATGGTAAAACCAATTTCACCGGCGCCTTTGAGGGCGGCATCCAAAGGTTTTTCACCTTTCTCGATATAGCGGGAGATATTCTCAATCACCACGATGGCATCATCGACCACAAAACCGGTGGCAATGGTCAAGGCCATTAGCGTCAGGTTGTTGATTGAAAAGCCGAGAAAATACATGGCGGCAAAAGTTCCGACCAGCGACAGCGGCACCGCGATACTAGGGATAATCGTGGCGGCAGCATTGCGCAGGAACAGATAAATCACCATAACGACCAGCGCAATTGCCAGCAGTAACTCAAACTGCACGTCACTGACTGAAGCACGGATGGTGGTGGTGCGGTCAGTCAGGATTTTGACATCAACTGATTTGGGCAAACTTTTGATAAGCTCTGGCAGCATCTCGCGGATACTGTCAGCGGTCTCTATCACATTCACCCCTGGTTGGCGCTGGATATTCAGCACAATGGCTTGCTGGGTGTTGGCCCAGGCGGCCAGTTTATTGTTTTCGGCACCTTGCTCAATAGTGGCGACATCCTGCAACCGGACTGGGGCTCCATTTTGGTAAGCCACGATCAGGTCGCGATAATCCTCGGCGGATTTCATCTGGTCATTAGCCGACAGTGTTACCGAGCGGGTCGGCCCATCCAGGCTCCCTTTGGCTGAGTTGACGTTGGCATTGCTGATAGCGGTGCGGATGGTTTCGCTGTCCAGCCCCAATGCGGCGACAGCCGGGGCATTGAGTTTTACCCGCACGGCAGGGCGCTGACCGCCTGAAATGGTGACCAGGCCGACCCCGGTGACTTGCGAGATTTTCTGCGCAATGCGGGTTTCTACCATATCTTCCACTTGCGTCATCGGGATCGCCGTGGAGGTGACTGCCAGTGTCAGAATCGGCGGATCCGCCGGGTTAACTTTGCTGTAAATAGGGGGGTAAGGCAGGTCAGTCGGCAACAGATTAGTGGCCGAGTTAATCGCCGCCTGCACCTCTTGCTCCGCCACATCCAATGGCAGAGTCAGTTGGAATTGCAGAGTAATGACCGACGCGCCGCCCGAGCTTTGCGACGCCATCTGTTTAAGGCCGGACATCTGGCCAAACTGGCGCTCCAAAGGGGCTGTAATTGACGAGGTCACTACATCCGGGCTAGCGCCGGGATAGAGTGTCACTACCTGAATAGTCGGATAATCAACTTCCGGCAGGGCTGAGACCGGCAAAGCACGGTAACCCATAATCCCAGCCAATAGAATGGCGACCATAAATAATGTCGTGGCAACCGGGCGCAGAATAAATAGCCGTGATGGCCCGCCACCGGGGGTTGGAGGCATCACTTGCATTAGGATTTCTCCGCAGCACTGTTAGTGCCAGCCGCTGCATCCGTGGCCGGTTTTTTGCCGCCTCGGTGTTGGGCGGCCTTCTCTGTGGTGGCCGATTGTTCTGCCGCATCATTTTGGCGGGTATTTGCTGAACGTGGCGTGACGACCTCAACCTGCAAACCTTCCGTCAGACGGTCAATACCGTCGGTGACAACGCGCTGACCCGCATCCAGACCGGCGCTGATAACCACTTGTTTACTGTCCTGAATTCCGGTGGTAACCAGATGTTTACTGACTTTATTCTCGTCATTTAAGATCCAGACAAAGCTCCCTTCGTTGCCCATCTGTACAGCAGCAGTGGGCACCACGACGGCATTTTGCAGTAAATCAACTTTGATGCGGGCATTAACAAACTGGTTCGGGAACAGCACATCATCTTCATTGGCGAAACGGGCTTTCAGCTTAATAGTGCCTGTCGCGGTATCAATTTGGTTATCAATACTGAGTAGATGGCCTTGGGCCAGCCTCTGTTTATTGGTGCGATCCCAAGCTTCAACTAGCACGGTTGTTTGGTTTTTTTCTGCATTTTTCTGGGCTTGCATGATGTCCGGGATATCATTTTCCGGCAGGGTAAAGACCACATCAACCGGATGTGTTTGGGTAATCACCACAATCGGCGTGGTAGTACCGCTGGTAATATAGTTACCGACATCAACTTGTTTTAGACCGACTTTACCGGAGATTGGCGCAGTTATGCGGCTATACGTCAGTTGCAGCTTGGCGCTATCAATTGCACCTTGATCGGCTTTCACACTGCCTTCGCTCTGGCGTACCAAAGAGGCTTGGGTATCAAGGTCTTGTTGCGAAATCAGGCCAGTCTTAGCCAGTTTTTGATAACGGGCCAGATCACGGCGAGCATTGTCTAGAGTGGCCTGGTCTTTGGCGAGTTGCCCCTGAGCTTGAGTTAGCTGGACTTCGTAAGGGCGAGGGTCAATTTCCACCAGTAAATCACCGGCATTGACCTGCTGTCCTTCGGTAAAGTGGATAGCCATCAACTGACCATCAACCCGGCTGGTGACGGTGACGGTGTTGGCAGCAATCACGGTACCCAAACCGGTGAGATAACGCGGTACGGTTTGCTCGGTTGCTGTTGCCGCTTGTACCGGGGACATCGGCATATTACGGCGGCCACCCGCACGCCCAGAGTTGCTACTTCCAGCTGTTGGTTGCGCGCCGGGGGCTTTGGTTTCAGGGGTAGCACTGAAGTGACGCCAGACAAACACAGCAACAATAATAACCAGCACTGTCCCCAACAAGGCGAGTAACCGGGAAGTGCGTTTGGATTGAGCTTTCATTATGTCGAAGAGTCCCTTTTGATGTTCTGATTATGTGCACTCAGGTGCAATAAGTAAGTTTTTGGATATGTTACTAGTTTAGCGGGAATTGACTGGAACAAAATGGAGGAAATATGAAAATATTGTCAGGGTTTGTGGGAGGAAAGTTTTTAATTTTAAGGAATTAGAGGGGAAGTTGGTTTAGTTGAAGTTCTATCTGGGGGATAGGTTCGGTTGATATTGATTCAGGTGATCTTGTTCGGATCACCTAAACTAAAATCAACTTTTAGCGGAAAAGCGTCTGCGCCCAGCGCGCTAACCCCGCGGTCACGGAGCCAAAATCATTGCCACCTACTAATGGAATCCCCGGCAACTGCTGTTGCAAAGCGGCACGTAATAATGGAGAGCGTGCGCTGCCGCCGGTCAGATAAATCACATCTGGCGTGATATGGCTGGTTGCCAATGCCAGGCTGACTTGCTCCTGAATCCGTTGCAGTGGTTGGGAAATCGCTTCGGCCATTTGCTGTTGGCTGATAGTTTGCCCCAATTCAGGCTGGACAAAATCCAGTAGCGTGGCAACTTGCGCTTGTTCAGACAGGGCAATTTTGCTCTCTTCTGCGGCGCGAACCAAGCGGTAGCTCAGGCGCTGCTGATACACTTTCAGCAGGCGCTCAACTTGCTGTGGATTGGCGGCGTCACGTATCAAATCACGCAGGAAACGCCCATTGACGATACTATAGAAGTCGCTCTGTGCCGGAACATCATTGGTGGCAACCGCATTCCAGTAAGGCAGTGACGGCATGGCAATGCCTTTTTCGGTCTCGCCGCCCAGTCCAAACAGTGGCATCAGTTGCTTAAAGGCCAACATGATATCCAGATCATTACCCCCAACGCGACAGCCACTGTGGCCCAATAGACTCTGTTGTCGATCAGCCATACCTTGCCATTTGGGCCCCATCAAGAGCACTGAACAGTCGGTGGTTCCCCCGCCGATATCAACGACCAGCACAGTTTTCTCTGTCGTCAATGTGGCTTCAAAATCCAACCCGGCAGCAACAGGTTCAAATTGGAAAGCGATATCGCGAAAACCGGCTCGTTGTGCGGCACGCAGTAAAATGCCTTCAGCTTGCCGGTTGGCCTCTTCACCGCCGGAGCCCTGAAAGTTGACTGGGCGACCAATGACAGTTTGGCTAATTTCGGCTGTTAACACGGTTTCTGCCTGACGTTTAATATGGAACATCATGGCACAGACCAAATCTTCAAACAGCGCCAACTGCTGAGGTTTCAAGCCATTGGCACCCAAGAAAGATTTAGGCGACTTAACAAAATAAACTTCTTCGGGGTCTTCGATATATTGGGCCAATGCTGATAAGCCGAACATCAGGCTATCGGCAGACACCGGAATATCCTCTTCGCGATTGAACGCCATGGCCCGGCGTAGTAGTTGCTGATTTTCGTCACTGCCTGTTGGCACTTGCCAATGGCGGTGCAGGCACTCACTTACGGCTTCACGTGTTGGTGCACACAACATGGACGGCAAATAGACATCATTATTTTCCAGCGTCAGCAATTCGGGAGCATCACCCCGCATCACGGCAACCGAGCAGTTTGCTGTGCCGTAGTCAAATCCAATGAACATCATTGCCCCCAGGCCAAATAAAAGGGGCCGACTTTACCCTAGAGTGAGCAGCGGAGCAATCGTCTCGGATTACTTGATAGCGAAATATCCACTATTGAGCACATCGGACAACGGCTGGGAACGACCAATAGTTTCGCCATCGGCTAAATCAACGCCAATCGCAATTAACTTATTGAGGGTGGGAGGTAATTCTGCCGGGCCTGCCAGCGTGGCGATATTAGCCCGTTGTGCAGTGCCATTAATGATGGATACCAGTACTTCATCCATTTGATTGATATGAATGTGAGAAATTAACTCACTGTTAAATTTGAGATAATCAATAGTGTGTTCAGCCAGCAATTCAAAATCATTGAGATTATGGCCAAATTCTTTAACAATTAATTTGCAGCCTAATTGTTGCAGTTTGGCGAGAAAATTCCCAATCGCAAATGGATATTGCAGCAAGGTGGACTCATCGACCATCCAATATAAACTTTGTGGTGGCAGCACGGTATTGTGCATTAAGGTGAGGAGTGACTGGCGGAAATTTTCTTTGAGCAGAGCCACTTCCGACAGCGGGATCGCCAGTGCCAGTCCTTTACGATTAATCGCTTCAGCTTGTTCCACTAACAGTTGCTCGCACACCCAGCCGTCAACTTCTGCCAACAAATTATACAATAATGCCGCCTCTTCAAAGGTCGATTGGCTGACAATGAGATTTTGCGACGGGTTAATCTCATAGCTGATCTGATAGAAGCAGACCGACAGCGGCGTTTTAGGTGGCGCGGTTGGCGTGGCCTGTAGCAATAGTTGGTGCTTGCTCAGAATATTTTCAATATCTTCTCTACTGAGCAGTTCGTGCTGTCGGGCGAGTAGCTGCTTTTGCCGTGGTTGATAGAGATAAACCTGCCCACGACCACTGTGTTTGGCGGTGTAGCAGGCTATATCAGCCTGCGCCATAATTTCACTGCGCTGGCTGTTGCTGCTGCTAATCTGAGTCACCCCCGCACTGGCACCAATGCGATACAGCTTATTTTCCCAGTAGAAATGATAGTCATTGATCATGGATACCAGATTTTGAGTAATAGCTTTGGAGTGCGGTAGGGTGCAATTAAGCATCAGTAAGCCGAATTCATCTCCACCGAGGCGCGCGACACAATCACTGTTACGTAAATTCTGGCGCATCAACTGACTAATTTCTTTCAGCAAAGCATCCCCCGCCGGGTGTCCAGCCGAGTCGTTAACCGCTTTAAAATAGTCCAAATCAAGGAAGGCCAGCGCATGTTGTTGATCTTGGTCGACACTTTTCTGGATAGCCACTTTCAGTTTATTTTCAAAATTGGTCCGGTTTGGCAAACCCGTCAGATTATCGTGTGATGCGCTATGGCTGAGTTTACGCATCATGGCGCGAGACTCGCCAACATCCTGGAACACTAAAACGGCACCGACAATGCCTCCCTCCAGAGTTTTCAGCGGGGCAACCGACTCTTGAATGTCATAATACTGCCCATCGCGATGATGCAACACCATCGACTCATTCAGTGAAGAGTAAGGGCGGAGGGTCAGACAATGCTCTATCGGGTTCTCAATTTCCGGCCCATCCACGCCATCAGTCAGCTTGATAATATGGTTGATGGGTTGGCCTAGCGCGATGGTATTGGCCCAGCCAGTCATTTTCTCAGCGACCGGGTTCATAAAGGTAATTTTCATTTCTTGATCGGTACACACCACGGCCTCACCGATAGAATCGAGCGTAATATGCAACCGCTCTTTCTCTTCGTGCAGGGCTTCCGTCAGGTTTCTGATTTCAGTCATATCCAAGGTGGTACCAATCACGCGCTGAAGATTGCCATTTTTATCGCACACGATATTGGCTTGATTACGTAGGTGAACAATATCGCCGTTCGGCAAGAGCAGCCGGAACTCCAGCCGGTAGGGCTGGCGTTGATTGAGTGCGGCACTGTATTCATTAATCACATAATTGAGATCTTCAGGATGAATATATTGCTGCCAGATAGCTTCAGTCACCGGGGTATTTAGCGGGACATGGTAAAGCTCATACATCCGCTTATCCCAACTGATCTGTTGCTTTTTGATATCTAATTCCCAGATACCAATACCGCCTGCTTCATTGGCCAACATGATGCGTTCCATCAAGCGCCGGTTCATAATTTCAGTCTTTTTCAGGTCATTGATATCTTCGACCTGAGAGATGTAATAGAGCGGTTGTTGCTCGTGATCCCGCACCACGCTGACCACTAATAGCGTCCAGACTATCTCGCCATCACTGCGTATATAGCGTTTTTCCAACGAGTAACTGGGGATGCGGTCATAATACAAATCATCCAGTAATTTCAGGTCGGCGGAGAGATCTTCTGGATGGGTGATTTGTTGGAAAGTCAAAGTCAGTAAGGTTTCCTGACTGTAACCCAGTAGTTTGCACAGCGCTTTATTGACTTTTATCCACTTACCTTCCGGTGAAACCAGCGCCATGCCAATAGCCGAGTATTCCATGGCATTACGAAAACGGTTTTCACTTTCAATAATATGCTCTTTTTCTATCCGGAATGAGTGCATCACCATGGCCATGGCATGAGGCGGGATAAGCACCATCAATAGCGGAATAAAAGAGAATGCCTGAACCGACATTTTTGGATCAGCCGGTAGCGTAAACAGGTTGAAATTGATCATCATTGCAATCAGCAATGTGGCCAGAAAACAGATAGTAAATGTTTCAAAACGCGGTAAGCGGATAGCGGTCCAGATTAACGCCATAATCACGAAAGTGAAGGGGAATGGGAAATAAATCAAACCGATATAGCAAGCGGCTAATGAAAGTATCATCATCCATATCATATCGAACAGGGCTTTGGTTTTAGTCGCGATATTAAAGTAACCGCGGCGGTAAAGCAGGCCGACCGGCCCTAACGCCAGCATACCGATGGCTTCGGACATAAACCAGACTGTCAGCACTTGGGTGAAGTTCCCATTATGAGGCGACAAGTACCAGGCCGCAGCCAAGCCACTCAATAGAGGGACAATAATCACGGTACAAATTGAGAACTTGAGCCAACTGAACAGATTATTAAGTGGATCTTTGGGTTGGAGGAATTTACGCAGTAACCAGGCTCCCACTGCTGATTCTGCAAGATTGATAAATGTGAGAGGCAGTGGGAACCAACTGATGCCATATAAGATAAAATTAGCAGCAACAATACAGATTCCTGCGGCCAATAATTGTAGCGGCCAGTAGCGCATCGGGTGGTGGAATAAAGCGACCATCAATACGGCGGTCGGGAACCATAAAGGGGCTAGATTCTCTGATTGTTCAGCGAGTTGGATACAAAATAGCGCGAGAAAAAATACCACTATGCTGACGATAGTAATGTGCAGAAAGGTTTTATTATCAGGTGTCGGTTTTTCAGCTGCGCTGAGATCCATATAACGATAACGCCTTATTTTGCTCGCAAATACTTTGATTATGATAGGAAAATCCATCACATAACAATATACCGTATTTAAAATGCGGTCATATTCAATAGTTTAGTACAGATGAGCAGTTATACGAGTGGAATTAACTGCTCTATTCTTAATTAATTATTTCTATATGAATGATTATCAGACTAAGAATATAGTGGCAAGTCCCAGAAAGATGAAAAAGCCGCCAGTATCAGTGATTGCGGTGATCATGACACTGGAGCCGATTGCCGGATCTCGGCCTAAACGTGCCATTGTCATCGGGATAATGACCCCCATTAACGCGGCCATGAGCAAGTTAAGGATCATAGCCAAGGTCATGACGCCCCCCATGGCCGGATCGCCATAGAGCAGATAAGTGACCACGCCCATAATTCCACCCCAAACCAAACCATTAATCAGTGCTACACCCAATTCTCTGAACATCAAGAATGTGACATTACCTTGTTGGATATGGTGCAAGGCCAAGGCGCGAACAATCATAGTGATGGTTTGATTCCCGGTGTTACCGCCAATGCCGGCTACAATCGGCATTAATGCAGCCAGAGCCACTAATTGTGAGATGGTATCTTCAAATAAACCAATAACCCTTGAGGCGACAAAAGCAGTACAAAGATTGATAGCCAGCCATGACCAACGGGTTCGCACCGCACGGCCAACAGGGGAGAACACGTCCTCTTCTGGGCTTAAGCCCCCCATTCGTCTTAAGGTGGTATCGCTCTCTTCATTGACTACGTCAACAATCTCTTCAATGGTCAAACGGCCCATCAGTTTGCCTTTGGCATCGATGACTGCGGCACTGATTAAGTCATAACGTTCAAAGGCACTGGCGGCATCTTCAGCCTTCTGTTCCGGTTGGAATGTTGTCGGATTACTCTCCATCACCTGAAATACCTTGGTATCGGGTGAGTTGAGGAGAATTGTTGTCAGAGGAAGTTCGCCGAGTAAGGTATTTTTGCGGTCAATGACGAAGATTTTATCTGTGGCATCGGGAATATTTTTTCGATAGCGTAAATAGCGGTGTACCGTTCCCAAAGTGACATCAGCACGAACCGTCACTAATTCAAAATCCATCATCTGGCCGACGGTATCACGGCCATACTGAATAACTTCACGTACCCGCGCCCGCTGATCCGGATCTAATGAAGTGAGCAGGCGGCCCATCAAATTACGTGGCAGATATTCGGCCAGATAAGCCTGTTCATCGACGTGCAAGGTGCGCATTGCCTTTAACAGGTCTTTATCGCTCATCTCCTTGATCAGCGTGTCCCATACCGTCTCAGAGACTTCGACCAGCGTTTGGCCACGTTTCTCGTTTTTGACTAACCGCCATAATGCCAAACGTTCATCATTGGGCAAAGCTTCCAGTAAGTCGGCAAGGTCAGCTGCGTGCAAGTCATCAAGCAGACTTTTGATTTCAATTTTTTTTTCTAGCAGAGCCTCATCACTGATGGCTTCCCTTTCATCCTGACGGCCAAGAATACCGTCAACTAAGGCTTTATCATTCAGTAACAGGGAAAGTATCCGGTTGCGTACCTCGGCCAGTTTTTTAGCGTTATTTTTAGCTTTGCTTTTTACTATAGCGGAAAGTGGCGCGGGCATTATTGGCACTGGCATAGTGTGTCCTTGATTCGAAATATACCCTTCATCTTTCAAGTCGCAGGTGTGTGGCTACGGTCAATAACTCGGCCCTTATCTAGTGCTCATCTCTTTTAGGCTGCAGCTAGCAATAACCCAAAAAATACGTTGGGTATCCGAGTAAAGGCACTGAGCACGACTATTTATGGGCTGAGGTCAGTCTCATGAGGGCCCAGTGGCTCGCCTTCTACAGTCAGCTCAAGCTGTTGTGACTGCCGACGCTCCTGATGGTGCGACATAGATGCAATCCCTGCATACAATAAACGGCCAAACAAAATGAGAAAACTCACCAGCAGGATGATTTTTGTTAGCTGTGTTGATGGCCTTCTTTTCATAATCTCCTTGCCCTTCGTTCTTGGCGCTGCAGCGGTGTTAGCTGCTCTCACTCACCTGAATCACTGACTGGAGTCAGCTCATCGGGATTTGTTCGTTTGCTGCCTTGTTGCCACTCACCTAAATCACGGTCTGGAGCTAGTGATTCAGGGTTGCTCTCATGATTCTTCCTGTGCTTCGGCTTCAGCCTCTTCCGGCGCTTCTTCTTCAATAATCAGTTTCCAGCCAACAACATCGTCCCAGTAAGCCTGCTCGCGCTCAAAATCCAGTTGCACCAGATTATTTTGCGCCAGATAACCGGCAGGGAAACGTAATGTCCAGTGACTATCATCAGTTATCAACCGCAAACTTTCAGGCGTGGTCGTCGACTGGCGCTGATTATTCAGTAAGGTACTCAAACGTAATAACTGAATTAACGGTAAATAGTACTTTTTCTTGAATAAATTTAAGCGCGGCAACTCATCTAGCTTAATTCCTTTACGGTGCATTTTCACCAAGGTTGCCAGCAATAATTGCTGCTCTTGATTAAAGCCCGGCAAGTTCGTGTTTTGCAGAATATAAGCCGAATGGCGGTGCATTCCACTGTGATTAATGCTCAGGCCAACTTCATGCAGCATCGCCGCCCACCTTAGCAATGCTTCCAACTGCGGTTGTACCAGTTTGGTATTCTGCGCCAGCCATTGGGTGTAGAGCTGCTCGGTGGTTTCCAACACGCGACGAGCTTGTTCCCGGTCAATGTTATAGTGCTCAGCCAGACTTTGGGCTGTGCGCTGACGGATATCCTGATGGCGGAAACGGCCTTCCATTTCATACAGAACACCTTCACGCAGTGCACCATCGGATAAACGTAACTCTTTGACGGCCAAAGCATCGAATACACCGCACAAGATAGCCAAGCCCGGTACAAATACCGACTGACGATCCTCTGATAACCCCGGCAGACTTAGCGCCGAAAAGTGTTTGAACTGCAACACTTGCTCAACCAGCATCTCAAGACGCTCCGGCGTGATCAAACCATCTTTCTCGCCCATTTCCACCAACACTTCGTAGGTGGCTTTGATAGTGCCGGATGCACCGAGTGCATATTGCCAACCCTGAATCCGGTATTGCCAGGCCAGGTTTTCCAGCTTTTGCGCCGCAGCCAAACGTGCACGTTTGAAATTCACTTTACTGATTTCACCATGCGGGAAGAAGTGTTGAGCAAAGCTGACACACCCCATGCGGCGGCTTTCTACCAGCAATGGTTCAAAGTCCTCGCCAATAACCAACTCGGTTGAACCGCCACCGATATCAATCACTAACTTGCGGCCTTTCTCCGGTTGAGTATGTTCGACACCCATAAAAATCAGACGGGCTTCTTCCTGGCCGGAAATGATTTCAATTGGATAGGGAATCACTTCGGCGGCGCGCTTGAGGAAGGTTTCAGCATTAGCGGCTTGTCGCAATGAATGAGTACCAACAATGCAGACGTTATCGGGTGAGAATCCCTGCAAACGCTCAGCAAACAGTGCCAGACAAGCCAGCCCCCGCTCAATGGCCTCTTCGCTGAGCATATTATTGCTATCCAGACCATCAGCCAGATGCACGCGTTGCTTCAGGCGCCCCAAAACCTGCAAAGCACCGTTGACGACGCGAGCAATCACCATATGGAAACTGTTAGATCCCAAATCGATAGCTGCAATTTCTTGCGGTTTCGTGGTAGTCGAATTGTTGGTTAGCGGCATAGTTTTAGCCTTACTGCTCTGGTTGTTCCAGCGCTTTTAAATAATCATAGATGGCAATCTGTGCACGTACTTTGCGCCTGTTTCCACGCGGTACATAACGATTACTCAGTTCTTTATCAATATAACGGGCTTTTACAGTGTCATTGAATAACAGCTCTAAAATATCCAGCACTCGCTGTTTCAGTCTCGGATCCAGCAATGAGACTGCGACTTCAATACGATAATCAATGTTACGTGTCATCCAGTCAGCGGAGGAGAGATACACAAGTTTGTCGCCTTTATTCTCAAAGACGTAAACCCGGTCATGCTCTAGGAAGCGGTCAACAATACTGGTGACCTGTATATTATCGCTGATCCCCGGCATATTTGGGATTAACGAACACATTCCTCTGACTAAAATGCGTATTTTCACCCCTGCACTGGAGGCGCTATATAACCTATCTACCAGACCTTTATCCACTAAATTATTTATCTTCAGGGTAATCCCGGCACTTTCACCGGCCTGAGCATGAATAATTTCCTGATCTATCAATTGATACAGCATTAAGCGCGAGTTCTGTGGTGACACCATCAGATTGTCGAACTTGACCGGGCGGTAAGGATTTTCAATAAAGTTAAATACCCGACGCACTTCATTGGTAATACGAGCATCTGCCGTTAATAAAGAGTAATCGGTATAAATACGCGCCGTTTTTTCGTTAAAGTTACCGGTACCAATATGGGCATAACGCACGATCTCTTCGCCTTCAAGGCGGGAGATTAGGAATAACTTGGCGTGAATTTTCAAACCTGGAGCGGAGAAAATAACGTGTACGCCAGCAGCGGTCAGACTTTTAGCCCAATGAATATTGGCTTCTTCATCGAAGCGTGCTTGCAACTCCACAACTACCGTCACTTTCTTACCATTATGGGCGGCATGGATCATTGATTCGATAATGCGCGAATCTTTCGCAACGCGATAAATATTGATTTTAATCGCTAATACGCTCGGATCAAATGATGCCTGGCGCAGCAATTCCAGAACGTGCTCGAAGGTGTGATACGGATAATAGAGCAGCACATCTTGTTCCCGAATGGCATCAAAGCCATTGCGGAACTTATCAAACCAAATATGGCGAAGACGCGGCATTGGCCGGTTAACCAGATTGCTTTTGCCGACGTTAGGGAAGCTAATAAAATCTTTGAAATTATGATAACGACCACCGGCAATGACTGAGTCATCATTAGAAATACCTAGCTTACCGCGCAGTAATTCCACCATCTCATCGGGCATATCACGCTGATAAACAAAGCGCACCGGCTCTGCCGTTAGGCGCTGTTTTAAACTCGATGACATCAACTCCAGTAAACTGGATTCCATTTCAGTGACCAAATCATATTCGGCATCACGGGTCATCTTCATGGAATAGGCATTCAGCGCATCATAATCAAAGAAGCCTTTGAATATCTCATCCAAGCAATATCTCAATATATTATCAAGTAATATCATTGGCTTGCGGCGGCGAGGAGCTTCTGGTGGCAAATTAACGAAGCGTGGAACTTTATCGGAAGGAATTTCTAGCAGCGCATAGGCGATTTCCTGACCACGAATGATTTCCACGGCCAGATAGGTGTAATCGTCTTTAAGGAATTGCACCAAATTGGTGTCATGGTTAATCAGAATCGGCGTGATGTGTTGGCGCAGATGCTGCTTAAAATATTGTTTTAGCCAGATTTGCTGATTTTCGGAAATTTGCCGCTCATTAATCAGGAAGATTTGATTACGCGCCATTTCCAGTAATAAATCATTATATAGCCCATCAAATTCTTGATCGGCTTTCACCACTTTGCTTTGAATTTTCTTCAGCAAGTGACGGGAAGTGACGGCGGAGCCTTGCTCTTCACTAATCAGAATGCGCCGTTTCAGATCCGCAAAACGGACTTTATAGAACTCATCAAGATTATTGGAGTAAATACCAAGGAACCGCATCCGCTCAATGAGTGGATTGCTCTTATCCGCAGCTTCCTGCAATACCCGTTCATTAAAAGATAACCAACTGAGTTCTTTTTCGGTGTAGAGCTTTTCCTGACCCATTGCAACTCCAGTAAGATTATTGTGGGAGTATTTAGTGTCCACAATCATTATTGCGAAAGATTGACAAGAAAGTCCAACAGATATCATTGGTTAACTGTATTCGCCATCGCGACAAACATCTGCAGGCCATCGTCATAAACATTGTCATGCAAACGCCACAAAACTGACATAAGATACTCGGTCATCTTAGGGTATAGATGGGTGATGAGATTAATAACATAGACGGGATATAGCGTAAGGGCATGGGGCAATCGAAGATTATGCAGCAAGCGGGCGTAGTGACACAATCAGGGAGAGATAAGCGTCGGGCTGTCATTGAACGTCTTGTGCGCATGATGGTGACAAGCAGCGGCTTGTTGGTTTTGCTGACTTTAATGCTGATTTTCGTTTATTTATTGTACATCGTCGCGCCTTTGTTTAAGCCAGCCTCAATCAATTTACCAGAATCCTTTGCTGTGAATCGTAGCGCACCCACCATTGCTCTGGGGGTTGATGCTGCGGGGCAGGTCGGATATCGCATTGATGAGCAAGGTAAAGGCTATTTTATTCGGCTCAAGGCTCAGGGGGAATCTCCTGCCGGGAGTTTAATTCGCGCACAACAGTTATCACCATCGCCGGTATCAATTAGCCGCGCGGTGGGTGGGCAACCTTTGTATGGTGCTGGCCTGAGTAATGGCCGTTTCCTTCTGCTACAACCCGATTTTTCTGCCACACCACCAGGTTGGCAATTTCCCTTAGGTGAACAACCGCGCTTTATGGATTTGCAAGGTCAGCGGTTAATCCAATTGGCAGTGACTGAACCGCAACCACGGCAATTTGCTGTCGCGGCGGTCACTGAAGATGGTCGCTTGATGGCTGGGACGTTTAATACGCAGGGGCAGCAAGTCACCGAACAGACTGATGTGCCCAAAACCATCAACCAGCTATTATTGACACCTGACGGGCGTTTACTTTATCTCCTATCCGGTCATCAGCTATATATCTATCAATTCGGCCCTGAATTGACATTGCGTGAAGTAGTTCCTTTGCTTGATGACAAATCTCTTTCCGCCGGGCCACTGAACCTCTCTATATTGGCGGGCGGAAAATCGCTACTGGTGCAATCTGCGGATGGGCAATTAACCCAATGGTTTGATGTGCCAAAAGCGCCAGACAATCAGTACCATTTGACGCGGATTCGCAACTTTACCCCTGCAGGTAAGGGCTTACTAACGACCGAAAGTGCGCGCCGGGTGTTTGCTTCAGTATCACCACAAGGTGAATTGTCACTCTTCTCCAGTATTCAATCAGCACCACTGCTGCAACATAAATTGGCGCAGGGCGTTACCCATGCGGCGTTCTCTCCTTGGGGGGATCATTTGCTGGTGGAGAATGCCGCCGGTTGGTCAGCATATCCTGTCGATAATCGCTACCCAGACATTAGCTGGCGCAGTCTATGGCAGCGGGTGTGGTATGAAAATTACCCCGAACCGGCCTATGTCTGGCAGTCAAGCTCAGCAGAAGAGAGTTATCAAGCCAAATTCAGCCTGATACCGATTATCTTCGGTACCTTAAAAGCGGCAGGCTACGCCATGTTATTTGCTGTTCCACTGGCATTGGCGGGGGCGATTTATACTGCTTATTTCATGTCGGCCGGCTTGCGCCGAGTGGTTAAACCGGCCATTGAGATGATGGGAGCATTTCCGACAGTGGTTATCGGTTTGATTGCTGGTATTTGGCTAGCCCCAGTAATTGAACGTTATTTGACCGGAATTCTATTGCTACCGCCATTATTGGCGCTGACCATTTTATGGTGCGGTTGGGGCAGTGCTCGGTGGTCGGCAAAAACACAGCGGCAGTTGCCTGCTGGCTGGGATGTAGTGGTATTACTGCCGGTCATCCTGCTAACTGGGTGGTTGGCATTGTGGCTAGGGCCACCATTGGCAGTCTGGGTGTTGGGGATGCCATTGCATGAATGGTTGGGGGATAACTATGACCAGCGCAATGCTTTAGTGGTGGGTATCGCCATGGGGTTTGCCCTGATTCCGGTTATTTTCTCGCTAGCTGAAGATGCTTTATTCAGTGTGCCGTCGTCACTGAGTCAGGGTTCGTTAGCTCTGGGGGCTACCCCATGGCAGACATTGACTCGCGTTGTGCTGCCTTCGGCTTACGCGGGTATCTTCTCCGCCTTGATGATTGGTTTTGGTCGTGCCGTGGGTGAGACCATGATTGTGCTGATGGCCACCGGGAACACACCTATCATTGATGGCAGTATTTTCCAGGGGTTACGGGCAATGGCAGCCAACATTGCTATCGAGATGCCGGAAGCCGTGGTGGGGAGTGGGCATTATCGGGTGCTGTTTTTGACGGCCTTGGTGCTGTTTTGCTTCACTTTCTTAGTCAATACGCTCGCCGAATCTATTCGCCTGCGGTTACGTGAACGCTATCAGACGGAGCAGATTGCGTGATGACAGCAGCGGTAAAATCCGGCTTTGCCAAAAAGTGGTTTGCATCGGGTTCGCCATGGATCTGGCTGACGGCGGGCGCTGTCAGTGTCAGTCTGTTGGCGTTGCTGGGGGTGGTCTTATTATTAGCAGGGCAAGGGATGCGCTATTTCTGGCCTAGCCCGGTTTACCTGTTCGAACTTAAGCAAACTGCAGCCGGTCCGGTGAGAGTCATTGGGGAGATTTATCAACAGCAGTCTTTGTCACGTCAACAATTAGAGCAGGCTGGAGTGACTTTGCCGCCAGAGGCGGGTGAAACAGTGACTCGCTATCTGATTAAAACTGGCAATCGTGAGGTGCAGGGGCAAGATTTTCACCGGCTATTGGACAGTGATATTCAACAGCGCAGCCAGCCTAAAGACTTGCTGGTATTAGATCGTCAGCATAATGGCACTGCTTATGGCTTCCTGGCTGGGATGCTGGATAATGGCCAGCCGTTGGTGGGCAATGACTTAGCCCAAGAGCTGCAAAAGCGTATTCCGGTGATACAGGCACTGGTCGGGCAATCTAAAGATATTCAATTCCGCCAGATGAGCATGCTCAATCAACAATTCGAGGCATTGCGGCTTGAGAAAAAGCGCCTGCAAATGACGGGCGACTTTGACAGCAAATCACAGGACCGCGTTGATGCCGAGTGGGGGGAGTTGCAGCGCAGCCATCAGGCGATGATGACCAAGTTGCGTGGCCTACAAACCGATCAAAATCGCTACACTTTGCTATTGCGGGATATGAATGGGCAGGTTCATCCACTTTCACTTAGCCAAATCAACCTCGCTTGGTATCCCAATGATATGAGTTTCGGGCAGAAGCTACGTCATTGGGCGGCACAAACCCATAAGTTTCTGACCGATAATCCCCGCAATGCTAATACTGAAGGCGGTGTATTCCCTGCCATTTTCGGTACGGTATTAATGGTGATATTGATGTCTATCGTGGTCATGCCATTGGGGGTGATTGCTGCCGTTTACTTACATGAGTATGCGGGCAAAAACTGGCTGACTCGCCTGATTCGTATTTCGGTGGTGAATCTGGCTGGTGTGCCCTCCATTGTTTATGGCGTTTTTGGCCTCGGTTTTTTCGTCTATTTGATCGGCGGTTCGTTGGATAAACTGTTTTACCCTGAAGCACTACCTAACCCGACATTCGGCACGCCGGGTGTGTTATGGGCGGCATTAACGCTGGCTTTATTGACCTTGCCCGTGGTGATTGTGGCGACTGAGGAAGGGCTATCCCGAATTCCGGCCAGCTTGCGGCAAGGGTCGCAGGCTTTAGGGGCCAGCAAAGCTGAAACTTTGTGGCATATTGTGTTACCAATGGCGACCCCGGCAATGATTACCGGGCTGATTCTCGCAGTAGCACGCGCCGCCGGGGAAACGGCACCGCTGATGCTGGTTGGGGTAGTAAAGTCGGCGCCACTCTTGCCGGTCGACGGAGTATTTCCATTCCTGCATTTAGAACGTAAATTTATGCACTTAAGCTTCCAGATTTACGATATGGCTTTCCAGAGCCCCAATGTGGAAGCTGCCCGACCATTGGTGTTCGCCACCGCTCTACTGCTGGTTATCATTGTGGTTGGACTTAATTTAGCGGCTATCGGTATTCGCCATCATCTGCGTGAAAAATACCGCGGTTTGATGCTATGACTGAACTTTTTAACCCTCAGGACAGAATATGGGACTTTTGACGCCGGATTCACTGCCGCTGTTTGATGTGCAGCAATTGACTCGCGAGCAAACTGCACTGGCAGTAGAAAAGCTCAATTTATTTTATGGCGACAAACAGGTACTGCATGATATTTCATTTAATGTGCCGAAACATCGTGTTACTGCACTGATTGGCCCTTCCGGATGTGGCAAGTCGACATTATTGCGCTGCTTTAATCGAATGAATGATTTGCTGGATAACTGCCGTCTTGAGGGGGAAATTCGCCTGGGGGGGGAAGTTATCACGGATAAAAAAACTGATGTTACTGCATTGCGCCGACGAGTGGGTATGGTATTTCAGCGGCCTAATCCATTCCCAAAATCAATCTATGAAAATGTAGTATATGGCCTGCGTTTGCAGGGAATCCGTGACCGGCGAGTGCTGGATGATGCCGTTGAACGATCCTTACGAGCTGCGGCTTTGTGGCATGAAGTCAAAGACCGGTTGCGCGAAAATGCATTTCGCCTCTCCAGTGGTCAGCAGCAGCGTTTAGTGATAGCCCGAGCCATTGCCATTGAGCCAGAAGTACTGTTATTGGATGAGCCAACATCGGCACTGGACCCTATTTCGACTTTAACCATTGAAGAGCTGATAACCACATTAAAGCAGCAATACACCGTGGTGTTAGTCACTCATAATATGCAGCAAGCAGCGCGTGTATCAGACTATACCGCTTTTATCCATCAAGGAGGGCTGGTGGAATATAACGATACTGATGCCCTGTTTACTTCGCCACATCAGCGGCGGACTGAGGATTATATTACTGGGCGTTACGGTTAATACCCTGCATCTTTCAAGCCGCAGGTGTGTTGGCTACTTTCGCTTACCCGAATCACTTACTGATGTAAGCTCATCGGGATTCACTCTTTTGCCGCCTTCCTGCAACTCGAAATCTATTGGGCATGTGTGGTGGCCATCTTTCAAGCCGCAAGTGTGTTGGCAGCCCGAATCACTTATGTCTGTTCATCAGAATTTACTCTAAGTCACCCTCTGGTTACTTGATATAGCAGGGCAGTAAAAAAAGCTTTCTCAGGTTTTCACTTTATTTATCTACTGCGATTTAAGTTTACACTTTCATGTGCCGCTCGTTATAGGGGTGACTATTGAATGGAAGCGTTAAGTGAAAGAATTACTGATAACTCAGCCTGATTTTATGGAAACATTTCGCTGTGCAGGTACAGCATGTCGAGAACATTGCTGCAAAAATCAGCATGTTATTCTTGATAGAAACCGTTATCAGAAATATATCAAAAGCCCCTTTTCCGATATTAGACGCATTGCTGTAACCGAAATTTCTGTCACACAGACTAGTTTGGCTGCCTGGGCCCATATTATCCCTGATAGTCAGGGAAATTGCCCTTTCCTCGACGAACAACAGCTATGCCAGATTTATAAACACGTCGGTGTGAATGCATTGAGCAATAATTGTGCTTCTTACCCTCAGGTTGATCATGTTTATAAGAATCAAAAGATTAAAAGCATGGCACTTTCCTGCCCGGAGGTGACCCGACAGGTATTATTTTCGCCCAATGCATTAACACTTCGTTTTTCTACCATTAATCAATATGACTATTACAAAGCACCCGAAATCGTTACCGAGGAGCGATTGGTCAATCGAGTCTGTGCTGCTATTACTGTTGCCTGCTCACGAGAGTCTATTGAAGAAAATCTGTGGGTAATAAGCCATTTCTTGCAGACTTATCAAGCCAGCCATGATGTGAATAAAAATAAAATGGTCGAGATAGATAATCTACGAATAGAATTAATTGCGATGGTAGAGTCGGGGAAAGCGGCTGATGCATTAATGAATGGGGTTTGTACCCCGGTAATTCGTCATGAGCTCATGGGTTATTTACGCGATTTTATAGCGCAATTACCTAATATCCGTGGGAAGAGAACACTTACAAACTATGTTTATACCTCGTTGGACATCCCAACCAATAAGCTTATTGATCACAATTCAGTCTTTCGTCATTACTTTAATTACCGCATTCATCACGACCAATTGGCAATGGGGGACGCATCGGCAACGACGGTATTTAATCTGCAACTTATTGATTATTTTTATTTAAAACTATTGATAAACGCTCATATTGTTAAAACCGGTCAGTTTATTGAAGATGATATAATTGATATTGTCTATTCTTATCATGCTTGCCGCGAGTCGACAGATAGGGCAAGCCAACAATTCATACAGCAACTAACTGCCTTGGCAATGAGGGAGGATTTCTCAGTATTATCTTTACTGGGGGGAGAGGATGCGGGCTGAAAAATTTAATTTAACTCAGTATTTAAGTTAACTCGACGATGTGTCGTTTGTTATCTGTAAATTAGCCGTGATAATAGGATTCTATTTCGTGAAATAATTACAGATTATTCAGCCGGACTTTGTTAAAAACTTCAGTTACGTTGGATCAGCTTGTCGTGACCATTACTGTAATGGTTGGGATATTAGCATAGATAAAAACACCTATCGAAAATATAAAAAAAGCCAAAATCAAACAATCAGAAATATAGCAATCAAGAATGTTTCAGTGACGCGTACCAACACAGTTGATTGGGCTAAGATACGTCTTAAGGAAGATGGTAACTGCCCCTATCTTGATGAAGCAAGGTTATGTGAAGCGCATAAGCGACTGGGTAGCGCAGCATTGAGTCAAACCTGTTCAACTTATCCGCGTAGTCACCATTAGTACCAAACTGAAACATTCGATACACTCACTTTATCCTGCCCAGAAGTGACCCGGCTTGTTTTGTTTAACCCTAACGCATTTAGTCTGCATCCACATATTTTGCGTAATTTATTCCAGTATAATTTCTACCATAATAAATTTGCGCTGGACAATACGGATAATCTAGTCGAGAGTTTTTACAGATACACTATTGATTTCTTTATTATCAAATCGGTTATCAGCGCCTTTGTTGTCTATAATGACTCATTGAGTGAAGACGATATTATTAACATTGATTATGCGTATAATATTTTCAGTATCCACTATGGTGGCGCGAAAAATTTTTTGCTATCAAACATAGACGCAGTTAATGTAAATAATAATATCACATTACTAAACTTGTTAAATTAACTCTGATGATAAACATTGGGGCCATATAGCCCCAATTGACTAAGCACTCTTTATCGATGGCGTTTTATATTTGGCCAAATATTGTGGCTGGAAAATACACATACGAATTGCAGTACGGTATTCACCATTGATAAAGAACTCTTGTTTTAGCTCACCTTCCAATTCAAAGCCTAACTTGCTGTAGATATGGATCGCTTTTTTATTCTCTTTATCGACGATCAAATAGAGTTTATACAAATTCAATACGGAAAAACCGTATTCCATCGCGAGTCTTGCGGCTGAACCTGCATAACCTTTACCTTGATGGGCTGGGTCGATAATAATCTGAAACTCGGCGCGGCGGTGAATATGGTTAATTTCGACCAATTCGACTAAACCGACTTTGACACCCTGACCTTCAATAATAAAGCGGCGTTCGCTCTGATCATGAATATGTTTATCGTAGAGATCAGACAGCTCAACAAAAGCCTCGTAAGGTTCTTCAAACCAGTAGCGCATCACACTGGCATTATTATCTAACTGATGGACAAACGGCAGATCATCCCGCTCTAGTGGGCGTAACCGGACGCTGCTGGTGGTAGACATACTAATTCCTTATAGGGCGACAGCGGCTGCTGCCTTGAGAATTATAACCTTATACCCTTCGTACTTGAAGTTACAGGTGTGTTAGCCGCGCATCACTCACTTATGTAAGCTCATCGGGATTCTTCCCCTTGCCGCTTTCCTGTAATTCCAATGACTTTGAGTATGACAAAAGAAAAAGTAAAAAGGCGCTCACCGTGGAACGGCAGCGCCTTTTGTTAATCAATTTTAGTCAGATTATTCTGCTGCATACCCTTGTGTGGGTAAGCGCTTGCCATCAAGCCAAGCTGCATTATCGTGCATCACTAAACGGCCATCAGTAAACCAACTGACGACGAGTGGATAAATACTGTGTTCCTGAGTTTGCACTCTTTCAATGATATGCTCTTCGGTGTCGTCACTGAAAACCGGGACTTTGGCTTGCAGAATAACCGGGCCACCATCCAGCTCTTCAGTGACAAAATGCACTGAAGTGCCATGCTCTTGATCACCGTTTTCCAATGCTTGTCGATGGGTGTGCAAACCGGGATATTTCGGTAGTAGGGAAGGGTGAATATTCAGCATTCGTCCAGCATAATGCTGGACAAATTCAGGGCTGAGGATACGCATATAGCCCGCCAGTACCAGTAAATCCGGCTGATATTGATCAATAGCTTGTGCTAATGCCAAATCAAAACTGGCACGATCAGAGAATGCTTTAGCATCCAGCGCGTGAGCCGGAATCGCAGCTTGCGCCGCGCGTTCCAAACCATAAGCCTGTGGATTATTACTGAATACCGCACAAATGCTTGCTGAAATACGCCCTTGCTGCTGGGCATCTATCAGTGCTTGCAGATTGCTTCCTTGGCCGGAGACCAAAACCACGATTTTTTTCATATACCCTTCGTACTTGAAGCGGCAGGGTTGTTAGCTACGCTCATTCACCCGAATCACTTACCTGAGTAAGCTCATCGGGATTTGTTCGCTATGTGAGAATCTTAAATGGCTAAATGATTAATCACCAATATTACGGGTTAATCACCACCTGCTCTGCACCTTCATCGGCGGCGGCAATTACACCAATTTTCCAGGCTTTTTCACCGGATGCAGTCAGTAACTCAACGGCTTTATCGGCCAGTTCAGCGGGAAGGGCGACCACCATGCCGACACCGCAGTTGAATGTGCGGTACATTTCGTGGCGGCTGACATTACCGGTTTGCTGCAACCAGCTAAATACCGCAGGCCACTGCCAGCTCGCTTCATCAATGACGGCTTGAGTGCCTTGTGGCAACACTCTTGGGATATTTTCCCAAAAACCTCCGCCGGTCAGATGAGCAATGGCATGAATATCAAGTTGCTCAATCAGGCTAAGAATGGATTTTACGTAGATCTTGGTCGGCTCCAGCAGATGATCAGCCAGCGATTTACCTGCCAACTGGGTCTGTTCTGGATTGGTATTGCTAACTTCCAGAATCTTACGCACCAGTGAATAACCATTGGAGTGCGGGCCACTGGCACCTAAAGCGACCAGAGCATCACCGGGAGCAACTTTGCTGCCATCAATGATTTCAGATTTTTCGACTACACCGACACAAAAGCCAGCAACGTCATAATCTTCACCGTGGTACATTCCCGGCATTTCGGCTGTTTCGCCACCAACCAGCGCACAACCTGATTGTTTACATCCTTCGGCAATACCGGTAATGACGCTGGCGGCAGTATCCACATCCAGTTTACCAGTAGCAAAGTAGTCCAGGAAGAACAGCGGTTCAGCACCTTGGACCACTAAATCGTTAACACACATAGCGACTAAATCGATACCGATGGTATCGTGGCGTTTCAGGTCCATTGCCAGACGCAGCTTAGTACCTACACCATCGGTGCCTGAAACTAAAATAGGTTCACGGTATTTTTGTGGCAGAGCACACAGGGCACCGAACCCGCCCAATCCCCCCATCACTTCTGGGCGACGGGTTTGTTTAACCACACCTTTTATGCGATCAACAAGGTCATTGCCGGCATCAATATCTACACCTGCGTCTTTATAGCTGAGAGAGGTTTTGTTGGTCACAGCGAGGTCCCCACGGCGGTTGGCTGTTTGAGCTTTTACCCTTCTTACTTGAAGCCGCAGAGTGGTTAGCTGCACACACTCACCCTATCACTTACTGATGTAAGTTCATCGGGATTTGCTTGCTAGCTGCCTACCTGCAACTTCAATTGCTTCGGGTATAGGAAGAAAACGCGACAATTCTATCAGCGCAGGCAAACGTTTGCGAGTAGCTTGTGATATCACCCTGATTTTTAGCTTTCTTGACTTAATAATGATTTTCTATTGATCTGAATCAGGCTATTCATTGTGGCGTTCAAAAAAAAAGGCGGTATAATCTCGCGATTTTTTTGGCCGCCAGTCGCCTAACCAGGAGAAAAATAATGAAGATCGTTGAGGTGAAACACCCGCTAGTAAAACATAAACTTGGTTTGATGCGTGAGAATGACATCAGTACGAAGCGTTTTCGCGAGTTGGCGTCTGAAGTAGGGAGTTTGCTGACTTACGTGGCAACCGCTGATCTGGAAACGGAGAAAGTGACCATCGAAGGTTGGAACGGTCCGGTTGAGGTTGAACAGATTAAAGGTAAGAAAATTACTGTTGTGCCAATCCTGCGTGCTGGCTTGGGCATGATGGAAGGGGTGCTGGAAAATGTGCCAAGTGCTCGTATCAGCGTGGTGGGTGTCTATCGTGATGAAGAGACCTTGAAGCCAGTACCTTACTTCCAGAAGCTGGTGTCAAATATCAATGAGCGCATGGCATTGGTGGTTGACCCCATGCTGGCAACCGGTGGTTCGATGATTGCTACCATTGATTTGCTGAAGAAAGCTGGCTGTCAGAGCATTAAAGTGTTGGTATTGGTTGCGGCACCTGAAGGTATCAAGGCTCTCGAAGCAGCACATCCTGATGTTGAGCTGTATACCGCTTCCATCGATCAAGGGCTTAACGAACACGGTTACATTATCCCAGGATTGGGTGATGCCGGTGATAAGATTTTCGGAACAAAATAAACGATGATAGCCGACTCGATAGTCGGCTTTTTTTTGAATAATTTTTAGCGCAAACTTTTTTAAAGCAACCAACATCATATAACCATCTAACTCTAATTGAGAGGATAAGAGAACATGAGCCGTCGCACCATTGGGGTCAGTGAACGTCCGCCGCTATTGCAAACGATTCCCTTGAGTTTTCAACATCTGTTCGCCATGTTTGGTGCCACCGTTTTAGTACCTATTCTGTTCAAGATTAATCCAGCAACGGTATTGCTGTTTAACGGCATTGGCACTTTGCTGTATTTATTTATTTGTAAGGGAAAAATCCCGGCTTATCTCGGTTCCAGCTTTGCCTTTATTTCACCGGTATTGCTGTTACTTCCGCTGGGATACGAAGTGGCATTGGGTGGTTTTATCATGTGCGGGGTGCTGTTCTGCCTGGTGGCACTGATTGTAAAAAAAGCCGGTACCGGTTGGTTGAATGTCCTCTTTCCGCCTGCGGCGATGGGAGCAATTGTTGCGGTTATCGGCCTTGAGCTTGCGGGTGTTGCGGCGGGTATGGCGGGATTGCTGCCTGCGCAAGGGGTTACAGTAGACTCAACCACAATCATCATTTCAATGGTGACGCTGGGTGTTACTATCTTGGGCTCTGTGCTGTTCCGTGGTTTCTTTGCCATTATTCCTATTCTGATTGGTGTGCTGGTTGGTTATGCCTTGTCATTCGTGATGGGTGTGGTGGATTTAACCCCAATTCGTGATGCTCACTGGTTTGCTTTACCGACGTTCTATACCCCACGCTTTGAGTGGTTTGCTATTTTGACTATCTTGCCAGCGGCGTTGGTGGTGATTGCTGAGCATATCGGGCATTTGGTGGTAACGGCGAATATTGTGAAAAAGGATTTAATTCGTGACCCAGGCTTACATCGTTCAATGTTTGCCAATGGTATCTCGACGGTTATCTCCGGCTTCTTTGGCTCCACACCGAATACCACTTATGGTGAGAATATCGGTGTGATGGCGATTACCCGTGTTTACAGTACTTGGGTGATTGGTGGTGCGGCGATTCTGGCCATTATGCTGTCGTGTATTGGTAAGCTGGCCGCCGCTATTCAGGCAGTACCGGTACCTGTCATGGGCGGTGTTTCACTGTTGCTCTACGGTGTCATTGCCGCTTCAGGGATCCGCGTGTTGATTGAGTCAAAAGTTGACTACAACAAAGCACAAAACCTGATCTTAACCTCCGTTATTCTGATCATCGGAGTGAGTGGCGCCAAAGTCAATATTGGTGCCACTGAACTGAAAGGCATGGCGCTGGCAACGGTTGTGGGTATTGGTCTGAGCTTGTTATTCAAAGTGATCAGCTTGATCCGCACTGAAGAAGAAATTATTGACGCGCCGGATGAAGAGTCTGCGCTGAAATAAACAAAGATCTGGCCGAGCGGTTATCGTCAGTTCGGCCAGTTTTTCGCCTAAGATCAGGTTTTTATGCTGTTGTAATTTTTTGTGGTAAGCTTGCCATGTTTTCCCGCCCGTTTTGTTGGTTGAGGTGCTTCTGAATACGCCGGCACAGCTTTCACTGCCACTCTATCTTCCCGATGATGAAACTTTTGCTAGTTTTTATCCGGGGGAGAACCCGTCCCTGTTAGCTGCGATCCAGTCTGCTGTGCATCAATCTCATGGCAGTTATATCTATTTCTGGTCGCGTGAAGGTGGTGGCCGCAGTCATTTGTTGCATGCTGCTTGTGCTGAGTTATCGCAAAAGGGCGAGGCTGTTGGTTATGTCCCGCTAGATAAACGTGCCTATTTCGTACCGGAAGTGCTGGATGGTATGGAGCAGCTCGCGCTGGTGTGTATTGATAATATTGAGTGCATTGCTGGTGATGAGCAGTGGGAAATGGCGATATTTAATCTCTATAACCGCATTGTAGAAACCGGTCGTACCCGCTTATTGATCACCGGCGATCGTCCACCACGCCAATTAAATCTCGGTTTACCGGATCTGGCTTCTCGTCTTGACTGGGGGCAGATCTATAAATTGCAGCCGCTGTCAGATGATGAAAAACTGCAGGCTTTACAGTTACGTGCCAAATTGCGTGGTTTTGAACTGCCGGAAGATGTTGGTCGTTTTCTGCTAAAGCGCCTGGATCGGGAAATGCGCACCCTGTTTACGACACTCGATCAACTTGACCGAGCCTCTATTACCGCCCAACGTAAGTTGACTATTCCTTTTGTGAAAGAGATTCTGGGGCTTTAATCGCCTGTATCCTTGGTGCCGCGCGCACTCACCCGAATCACTGACTTGAGTCAGCTCATCGGGACGAGTTTGCTGGCTTGCTGTGTTCAGTTACCAACCCCGAATCACGGCAAGATCTCCAGCACCTGCTCCGGTGGCCGGCCAATTCGTGCTTTATCTTGATAAACTACAATTGGGCGCTCGATAAGCTTGGGATTATCACTCATCGCTTGTAGCAATTGATCCTGTGTCAGAGCCTTATCCGCCAGATTCAGTGTTTTGTAGAGATCTTCTTTGGTACGCATCAATTGACGAGCATCACTAAAATCTAACTGTTGCAGTAATGTTTTCAGTGTTGCCACGGAGGGTGGGGTATCTAAATACAACACCACTTGCGGCTTAATACCCTGCTGTTCGAGGAGTGCGAGAGTCTCCCGGCTTTTGGAGCAGCGTGGATTATGATAAATCGTCACCTCGTTCATTATAACTTTCCTTAAGACTTCTGATATTTGCGGAAGCGTTCATTCAATTGGCGCAACTGGTCAATGCGGGCATCATAGCGAGCTTGCTCTAAACTCCCTAACTTCACTCGTGCACTGGCATCGCTAAGTAAACCAATGGCCTGCGTCAACTTGCCACTTAATGCCAGACTTTCCGCGCGAGCTGCCAGCTCTTGGTCGCGTAACCCCTGAGCTGCAGCAGCTTGCGCCAGTAGATCCCAACCATTAGGATCATTTGGGTTAGAGAACGTATAACGATTCAATAACTTAATAGCAGCAGCCGGTTGCCCACCCTGTACATACGCATTAGCCAGATTTAACTGCAATACCGGTTGTTCATCTTTTTGTGCGGCGATCGCTTTTTGCAACCGCTCGATAGCCTGTGCCGGTTTGTTTTGCCCCAAATCGATATCTGTCATCAAATCGAGGAACCAAATATTGCCCGGCTGTTGTGTTAACAGCGGTTGCAGCTGATTGCGGGCCTCATCATATTTTTTGGCTTGATACCACAAAATGGCCTGACCATATTTGGCAGCCAGTTGCTCACGCGTGGTGCCTTTACTTAAGGTCTCCAGCAAGTCTGGTGTTAGGCTGTTTTCAGTCGAACCATACATGCCCAAAATACGCACTTTGGCGAATAAATAGTCTTGCGAGGAGGCAATAGGATGCGGCTTCATCTGATTGGCACGGTTACGCGCATCGGATAGGCGGCTGTCTGGTAAGGGGTGAGTCAGTAGCATTTCTGGCGGTTTGGACGCATATCGCGACTGATCTGCCAGTTTTTGCAGAAAGTTTGGCATAGCCTGTGGATCAAATCCTGAACGTTGCAGCACTTGAATACCAATGCGGTCAGCTTCCTGTTCATTGCTCTGGGTAAAGCTGATAATACCCTGCTGAGCACCAGCCAGGGTGCCGCTCAGGCCCGCCATACCCGCTTGCGGGCTGGCCATGGTCAGCAGGATTGAACCTAATACACCAACCCACGTCAGTGGGGCCATTCGTTGCTGTTCCTCCATGGCTCGCGCCAAATGGCGTTGTGTCACATGGGATATTTCATGGGCTAACACTGATGCCAGTTCACTTTCGTTATCGGTATAACGGAACAGGGCCGAGTGAAGCACCACATTGCCACCAAAGAAAGCAAAGGCGTTAATTTGATCATTATTGACTAAGTAGAAGTGAAATGGTGTGCGCACAGAGTAGGCGTTGGCAACTAAACGGTTACCTAATGTATTGATATATTGTGTTAATAATGGGTCATAAATCAATGGTGTACTGGCGCGCATTTGGCGGACATAAAAATCCCCCATAGCCTTTTCTTGATCAATACTCAAGGTTGCACCCGCTGAAGTGCCGATGTCGGGTAGCAAATCTTGCGTCTGTGTTGCCGCTTGAGCAGATATTGATCCGGTGAGCAGTAAACTACTCATTAGCGTGGCGATCACTGTCTTGCTTAACCGACTTGTTTTACATAACCAATATGTCATAAACGAGGTGGCCCCTACTAATGTAATGACAATTAGACTCCGAGATGTGTAAGAGTTCTTCTTCCTTGCTCTGCTCTCCAGTACAATCATCACGAAAGCGAGTTAGATCACAAAAATAGTCTTAAATAGGTCAAAAGGTTAAGCTCTTCATCCGTTGCTGAAACTAGCAACTATCTTAGTCAGCCTATCGTTATAAAGGAATAGTTATATAAAGGAATGGAGTCTAAGGCAATGACGATAACATAACGACTGACGCGTAAAACTGGCCTTCGGGTTAAGCCTCTGTTTTCCGGGGCGGTTAAAGGAACTTACCCATTGTGTAAGTTCCTCATGGTACTTAAGGAGCAATTTCGGATGCTAGAGCTGTTGTTACAGTGGTATCGTCGGCGTTTTGCTGACCCGCAGGTTATCGCATTACTGGTTATTTTGTTGGTCGGGTTCTGCATTCTCTACTTCTTTAGCGGTATTTTAGCCCCTCTGTTGGCGGCTATTGTATTGGCATATCTGTTGGAGTGGCCTACCGCTCGCTTACAACGTGTTGGCTGTTCACGCCCATGGGCGGCGAGCATCGTATTGGTGGTATTTGCCAGTATCATGCTGCTGGCGGTGTTTGTTGTGGCTCCTACAGTGTGGCAACAAGGTAATAATCTGATATCAGATATGCCTAAGATGCTCAATAAATTCAATGCGTTTGCTCAGACATTACCTGCACGTTACCCTGCATTGGTGGATGCCGGTATTGTCGATATGATGGCAGAAAATCTGCGTAGCAAGCTGTCCGGTATGGGAGAGTCAGTGGTTAAAATCTCTCTGGCTTCATTGATCGGCTTACTGACTTTGGCAATCTATTTGATTTTAGTGCCATTGATGCTGTTTTTCCTGCTCAAAGATAAAGAGCAGATGCTGAATGCGGTGCGCCGTATTCTGCCGCGAAATCGTGGTTTGGCCGGGCAGGTGTGGCTGGAAATGAACCAGCAGATTACCAATTATATTCGTGGAAAAGTGCTGGAAATGGTGGTGGTCGGCATTGCCACGTATTTAGTGTTTTTCGTGATGGGCATGAATTATGCGCTATTACTGGCTGTATTAGTCGGTTTTTCTGTCTTGATTCCTTACATTGGCGCGGTAATAGTCACTATCCCTGTGGTGCTGGTGGCGCTATTCCAATGGGGGGTTGGTGCCGATTTCTGGACTCTTTTTGTCGCCTATCTGGTCGTACAAGGGCTGGACGGCAACTTGCTGGTGCCAGTACTGTTCTCTGAAGCCGTAAACCTGCATCCGCTGGTGATTATTCTGTCAGTGATCATTTTTGGCGGCATGTGGGGGTTCTGGGGGGTGTTCTTTGCCATTCCATTGGCCACATTGGTTAAAGCGGTTATTCATGCGTGGCCGGAGGAGTTTATCCCCGACGTAGATTAACTATCCCTTGCGCCCTTGCTGCAAAAGCAATGGTTTTGGGGATGTATTGTAACCTTGCTGCAACTGCGGTGTTAGCCGCACTCAGTTACTCGAATTAATGAGTTTAGCCCATAAAAAAGAGCGCTTAAGCGCTCTTTTTTTGCAATGGTGGATAATGGCGAGTGCAGCATGACTTAGGCACTTTGGCGCAAATAATCCATGACGATATCGTGGTGGTTAGTGGTTTTAAAATTATCAAACACATGCTCCACCTTACCATTGGCATCAATTAAGAAGCTGATACGATGGATTCCGTCGTAGGTTTTACCCATAAAACTTTTCTCACCCCAGACGCCAAATTGCTCTGAAACCTGGTGATCTTCGTCAGACAGTAGAGTGAAATTCAGTAATTCTTTTTCGGCGAAGCGCGACAGTTTTTCCGGTTTATCGGTGCTAATACCCAGCACTTCGACGCCGACTTTCTTCAGTTCATCCATGTTGTCGCGCAGACCGCAGGCCTGAACAGTACAGCCAGGGGTCATGGCTTTAGGATAAAAATAGACTAAGACACGTTGTCCCTGGAAGTCGGCCAAACTAATTTGCTCGCCATCTTGGTCGGGCAAACTAAACTTCGGCGCAATATCACCGGCTTTCAATGGGCTCATTACTAACTCTCCATTCGTGAGTCATGCTGTGGATAGTTCACAACGCTAATACTGCCTTGTGCGTTGAGTTCTGTACATAGCTGATAAAAGGCTTGTTCGATTAATGAACTGTTTTGGCTGGCAGGGCTGTGTGCACTGATCTGGATATGCAAACGAGGAGGAATGTTTCCTACCGCCGGTTGAGTCTTGGAAACCAACTCCGCGATATTCATATTGTGGCAATGGAATAGATTGGTAAACCGTTCAATAATATGAGGGGAGTCATTGACTTCAACTTTTACCCAGACTGTGGCAGGCATCGCTTTCTGATTTTGGGCATTGGTCCGCTTCATGACAATCAGCAAATCAAGCTCTGCACCTTTTTGTGGCAAGGTTGATTCCAGCAGGGTAATAGCGTTCCAACTGCCGGAAAGCAGCATAATAAATGTGAACTCCTCACCAAACATGGCCAGCCGGCTATCTTCAATATTACAACCGCAGCTACTGACGTGGCGGGTGATGGTATTCACGATTCCAGGGCGGTCAGCACCGAGTGCGGTAATGACCAGATAATGTTCATCAAGCTGCGGCAAAATCGCTCTTCCTGTCATGCTCTTTGGGGTTACCATGGTAAACATAAAAAAAACCTGCTGCCAAGCGCTTACAACACAGTTGTTTGCTTGCTTTTGGATAGAGGTCAAAAGTACCATGAGGAACTTGTTTAAGTAGGGGGTGGGCAATGTTTACGGGAAGTTCGATGTTTACAGGAAGCATAGTTGCGCTGGTAACGCCGATGGACGACAAAGGTGCTGTCGATCGTGCGAGTCTTAAGAAACTTATCGATTATCATGTAGCCAGTAAAACTGCGGCGATTGTCTCCGTGGGCACGACGGGTGAATCTGCAACGCTGAATCATGACGAACACGTTGATGTGGTCATGCAGACGCTCGAACTGGCCGATGGCCGCATCCCGGTGATTGCCGGAACCGGCGCTAATGCCACCTCCGAAGCAATTTCATTGACACAACGGTTTAATAATACCGGTGTGGTGGGTTGCCTGACTGTGACGCCATATTATAACCGTCCGATGCAGGAAGGGCTATATCAACACTTTAAAGCTATCGCTGAAAGTACCGATTTGCCACAAATTCTCTATAATGTGCCATCGCGTACCGGTTGCGATATGTTACCGCCGACTATTGCCCGCTTAGCCAAGATTAAAAATATTGTTGCTGTTAAAGAGGCAACAGGGAACTTAAGTCGTGTAAGTCAGATCCAAGTGCTGGTTGATGATGAAGATTTCATCCTGCTCAGTGGTGACGATGCGAGCGGACTAGACTTTATGCAACTGGGCGGCAAAGGTGTTATTTCGGTGACAGCAAATATTGCTGCGCGCGAAATGGCTGAACTTTGTGCATTGGCTGCACAAGGTAACTTTGCAGAAGCACGCCGTTTGAATCAGCGCTTGATGCCGTTGCATCAGCATTTATTTGTAGAAGCAAACCCAATTCCGGTGAAATGGGCCGCGAAGAGACTGGGATTAATGGCAAATGATACCTTGCGTTTGCCTATGACCCCGTTGACCTCTCCGGCTAAACGGATTGTGGAAGACGCGCTGAAAAGCGCAGGTTTGCTGTAACTCTTAGGGAAATTTGATGGCAATATCATTGCAAAAGTCGACGGTGGTAACGGTTGTGGGTGTTTCGCTGGCAATACTGCTGGCAGGCTGTACCACAGACCAACGCTACAAACGCCAGGTTGGCGGTGACGAGTCTTATCTTGAAGCTTCGGGGCTAAGGTCGCTGAACTCACCGGCCGGGATGATCCTGCCTGTGCAAAATGGTGAGTATGATGTCCGCTCTGTCAATTCTCAAGGCGCTGTGGGTAAACAGTTGGACATCCGTCCTCCGGTACAGCCACTGGCATTGCTAAGCGGGTCTCGTGCTGAAAATGCTAGCGATACCAGCAAGCTATTGTTAGAAAATAGCCCACAAAATCGTAATCTATGGGCGCAGGTTACCCACGTTCTGCAAGATAAAAACTGGACGATAGCTAGCCGTCAGGATGCTAACCAAACACTGACAACTGACTGGATCAAATGGAATCGCGCAGATGAAGACGTTCAGTTTGAAGGCCGTTATCAGATAAGTGTGCAGGAACAAGGTTATCAGTTGGCGTTAGTGGTGAAATCCCTTGCTTTACAGCAAGGTGGCAACCCAGTTACCGGCTATACCGAAATCCAGCGCTACAATGGTGCCATGCTGAATGCCATCGTAGAAGGCTTGGATAAGGTTCGTTCTGATAGCGAAAGCAGTCAGGCATCTCGTCGCGTCGGTCCTTTGGATGTCCAAAGTGGTAGCGATGATACTGGCTTGCCGCAATTAGTGGTCCGCGCACCTTATGCTGTGCTGTGGGAGCGCCTACCAGCCGCACTTGAAAAAGTGGGCATGAAGGTAACGGATCGTAGCCGTCCGCTGGGCACGATTAACGTTACCGTTAAATCTATGAGCAGCAGTAGCTGGGACGCGTTGGGGGCTAAAGACCCTGAATTGCCAGAAGGTGATTATAAGTTGCAAGTCGGTGACCTTGATAACCGCAGTAGCTTACAGTTCATTGGCCCTAAAGGGCAGACACTAACCCAGTCGCAGAATGATGCACTGGTCGCCGTGTTCCAGGCAGCGCTTAGCCAGACGAGTGCTACAACTACCAAATAAAACCAAAGGGGCTGCGGCCCCTTTATTTATTGAACATTGTCATATCACTGGAGTAATAAGATGCAAAAGCTAGCTGAGTTGTATCGTGGCAAGGCGAAGACCGTCTATACCACCGAAAATCCTGACCTATTGGTATTGGAGTTCCGTAACGATACGTCAGCACTGGATGGTCAGCGCATTGAGCAGTTCGATCGTAAAGGCATGGTAAACAACAAATTTAACCATTTCATTATGGCTAAATTGGAAGAAGCCGGTATTCCTACCCAAATGGAACGTTTGCTGTCAGATACCGAAGTGCTGGTAAAAAAACTGGAAATGATCCCGGTTGAATGTGTCATCCGTAACCGTGCTGCGGGTTCGTTGGTCAAACGTCTGGGTATCGAAGAAGGTTTGCCGCTGAATCCACCGCTGTTTGATCTGTTTTTGAAAAATGACGCCATGCATGACCCAATGGTCAATGAGTCTTACTGCGAAACCTTTGGCTGGGCAACTGAAACACAATTAGCGCGGATGAAAGAACTGAGCTATTTGGCCAATGACGTGCTGAGCAAACTCTTTGATGATGCCGGTTTAATCTTGGTGGACTTCAAGTTGGAATTCGGCCTGTTTAACGGTGAAGTGGTCTTGGGTGATGAGTTCTCACCTGATGGCAGCCGTTTGTGGGATAAGAAAACCTTAAACAAGATGGACAAAGACCGTTACCGTCAAAGTTTAGGTGGTTTGATTGAAGCTTACGAAGAAGTTGCACACCGTATTGGCGTAAAATTAGACTAGCCACGCAATCGATTACGTTTCATTGACGTCGCTGTTTTAGGGGAGGGACTCTCGGTCTCTCCTTATTCCTTACCTTCTTTTGTCATTCGTTTGCGACCTTGTGGATACATCTGAATCTCACCCTCGGTACCAATCATTTATTCTTTTAATGGTATTAGCTCCGGAGATTTCCTACGATAATGTGTAAGGAATATATCTGGGGGCATAGCTATGCGTTGGCAAGGCCGTCGCGAAAGTGACAATGTTGAAGACAGACGTGGTAACTCATCCGGTGGCGGTGGTGGTTTCCGGCCGCCAATTGGTGGCAAAGGTGGCTTGGTTATCTTGATTGTGGTGCTGGTAGCCGGTTACTACGGCGTTGACCTGTCGCCGCTATTAAATGGCAGCGACCCGATGTCACAAACCCAGACACAGCAAAGCCCACCACGTTCTGTCAGTGCCAAAGATGACCAATATGCTAAATTTACCTCGGTCGTGCTGGCAGATACTGAAGATACTTGGAAACCTATTTTCGAAAAGATGGGCCGGACCTATCAGGAACCTAAACTGGTGATGTACCGTGGTGCAACTCGTACCGGTTGTGGTACTGGGCAATCCGTTATGGGGCCGTTTTATTGCCCGGCAGACAGCACGGTTTATATCGATCTCTCTTTTTATGAGGAGATGAAAAATAAGCTGGGTGCTGGCGGCGACTTTGCGCAGGCCTATGTCATTGCTCATGAAGTTGGCCACCATGTGCAACATTTAATGGGGATTGATACCAAAGTACGTCAGCAGCAGCAGGGGGCATCTCAGGCGGAAGCTAATCGGTTATCGGTCAAAATGGAGTTACAGGCCGACTGTTTTGCCGGGGTATGGGGCAAAGCGATGGAAGCGCAGAATGTGTTGGAAGTGGGTGACTTACAACAGGCCTTGAATGCCGCGCAGGCCATCGGTGATGACCGGCTACAGCAACAAAGCCAAGGGCGCGTAGTGCCGGATAGTTTTACTCACGGCACCTCTGCACAGCGCTACACCTGGTTTAAACGAGGTTTTGACAGCGGTGATCCGAATAGCTGCAACACCTTTGCCAGCCGCTAATAGCGCTAGAACCTCAAGTAAGCAGGGATTATCATAAGAACACTTTTTGCCGGTACATTCGTCGCCGGCAATTTTATTGCAAGGCAGGGATAACCATGGCCGCTCTCGATCCAACTTTATTAATTCTCTTAGCGCTGGCTGCACTTGGCATAATCAGCCACAACATGACTGTCACATTAGCTCTTCTAGCTCTCATTGCTGTTCGCATCACTCCTCTGAATCAGTTCTTCCCGTGGATAGAAAAATATGGCTTAACCATCGGCATATTGATATTGACCATTGGTGTTATGACGCCGATTGCCAGTGGGAAAATCAGCGCCAGCGAAGTCTTACACTCCTTTGTGCAGTGGAAATCAATATTAGCCATTGTGGTCGGGGTGGCGGTTTCCTGGCTTGGTGGCCGAGGTGTTTCGTTGATGACGCACCAACCGTCAGTAGTAGCGGGCTTATTAGTCGGAACGGTATTGGGTGTTGCGCTGTTTCGTGGGGTGCCGGTTGGGCCATTGATTGCCGCCGGGCTGCTCTCGCTAGTGATTGGTAAATCCTAGCGTGAGTGATATGGCGGCTGCCTGTCAGCCCATTGTTGCTTGCCAATCATTAATGGCGCAGCAGGGGATTCGGCGCTTATTGGTGCTCAGTGGTCATGCAGATTGGGCACGGCAGCAGGCGTTGGCGCTATGTGGGCCATTAGCCGGTGATTGGTTGTGGATTGGCGAGGATTTACCGGCAGATATTAATGGCATCCGCCCGGCTGCGGCAAAAACTTTGCTTGGACAGGAGTGGTTACATGCGGTGTTTGATGCTACTGATGGCTTGAATACTGAAGCTCTGGCCGTGCTGGCGGGGACATTGCGAGCGGGCAGTTGGTTGGTGCTGTTAGTGCCGGAATGGCACCGTTGGCCACATTTGCCTGATAACGATAGTTTGCGTTGGAGTGAACAAAGTGAGCCAATCGTAACGCCTAACTTTATTCAGCATGTACAACGGCAAATCCTGGCTGACTCTGATGCTATTTTATGGCAACAAGGCCAGCCGCTCTCGCTGAGTGCCGGGCATCCCTATCCTGTCTGGCTGCCGCCTGATGGCACCCCAACCACAGAGCAACAAGCGATTCTGCAGCGCCTGATGCAGGCACATGCGGGTGTTTGGGTGTTAACGGCAACTCGCGGTCGAGGGAAGTCGACGCTCGCCGGGATGTTAGTGGCATCTTGGCCGGGCAACTGCTGGGTAACCGGGCCGGGCAAAGCCGCCACTCAGGTGCTGAGTCAGCGAGCAGGAGAGCGGGCGCGCTTTTGGGCACCAGATGCACTATTGGATTACTGCCAAAGACATGATGTCAGTAAGGTTGATTGGCTACTGATTGATGAGGCTGCAGCTATCCCGACAGCGCTGTTATCTACACTCTTGGCCTACTTCCCACGGGCATTATTAACGACCACAGTGCAGGGATATGAGGGGACTGGGCGCGGCTTTTTATTGAAATTTTGTGCCACGTTGAGCGATTGGCACCATTTAACCTTGTCCGACCCGATTCGCTGGGCCAGCCATGATCCGCTGGAGCGCATTGTGGATGATATTCTGCTGTTTAATGATGAATTGCCAGCAGCTCAATCCCTTGCTTTGCAGGTTGATATTACGCCCTGTGAGCAGCGCGATTGGCTGGATAATCCTGAATTACTGCGGCATTTCTATGGTTTACTTTCCAGCGCGCATTACCGCACCACTCCCCTTGATCTCCGGCGTTTGATGGATGCGCCGGGAATGCACTTCTCTGTGGCGAAAACCGCAGATTCAGTGATTGGTGCTTTGTGGCTGGTGGATGAGGGCGGCCTGGATAGTACCTTAGCTCAGGAGATTTGGGCTGGCAGACGGCGGCCTAAAGGCAGCTTGGTGGCGCAATCATTGGCGGCTCACAGTGGTCAATGGCAAGCACCGACCTTACTGTCACGGCGTATTAGCCGGGTGGCAATTGCGCCATCATGGCGACGCCAAGGTATTGCCCGCCAGATGATTTCCGCCGAGTTGGCGCGAGCGCAGCAGGATCAACTTGATTTTCTTTCGGTCAGTTTTGGGTATACCGCCGAGCTAGCTGCTTTTTGGGATGCCTGTGGATTTCATCTGGTACGCATAGGCAGCCACCGAGAGGCCAGTAGCGGCTGTTATGCTGCCATGGCGATATTGCCCTTGAGTGGTGCTGGTCAGGCGCTCTATGACGCAGCGCGGCAGCAATTAATGCGCGATTGGTATTGGTTACAGCAATGGATTGATCTGGATACGCCATTGTCGTTGCCACAGTCAGAATCGGTTGATATCACTTTAAATGACGACGACTGGCGCGAGCTTGCCGGGTTTGCTTTTGCTTTCCGCCCATTAGAGGCCAGTTTACCCGCTTTGCAGCGGCTATTATTGCAGACAGAGTTGCCTCTCGCGGCATTGCGGCAATATTTGCAGCAGAGCATTGCGCCAGCCGAGATTGTTAACCATTTGGGGATTTCAGGTCGCAAAGCACTGATGACTCAGTGGCGGCAAGAGGCCGCACAGGGAATGGCGGCTATTGATGCTATTAAGATGGAGTTAATGAGGGAGTTGTTTAGCTAGTTGTTTAGGTGATTCGGTTCGGTTGACATAAGATTGGCGGCAATCTTACCTCCGATGCTCCAACTGCCAAAGAGGTCACAAGCGCGTGACCCCTTTGGAATCCCCGCGCTTGCGCATGGATGCGAATCGCGCTGCTCGGTTGAGGTGGTGGAGAACAGGTGATCACCGAATGAATACCAACCGAAACCATACTCAAACTCGGTCACCTGAATCAATATCCATCAAACCCAGCTCCCATACTCATGCACCCGCATCATCAATAATTCCCACCAATTCCATCAATAAAACCCAATATCCCTATTAAGCCAACAGCGTATAGTCACTTTATCGTTAACTTAATGATTAAAGGTCTCGCAATGAATCAGAAAAATATCGTGGTGCAGCAACCTGAAAAACCAGAAAAATTGATTTTACTGTTCCACGGCGTCGGTGATAGTGCCGCTGGTATGGCACCCGTCGGGAGTCATTTTGCTCAAGCTTTTCCTCAGGCATTGGTAGTCAGTATTGATGGCCCTTTTGCGAGCGGCGTAGGCAACGGGCGGCAGTGGTTTTCAGTTCAAGGCATTACCGAAGAGGGCCGTCAGGGACGTATTGATGACGTGATGCCGCAATTTTTGGCCACTGTACGTCAATGGCAACAGCAAAGTGGCCTGAATGCACCGCAGACCACATTGGTTGGTTTCTCACAGGGGACGATTATGTCGCTAGAGGCTGTGAAAGCACAGCCGCAATTAGCAGGGCGAGTGATCGGGTTTAGTGGGCGCTTTGCCACTTTGCCGCAACAGCCAATAGGCGATGTGATGATTCACTTGATTCATGGTGAGCAGGACGGGGTTATTCGGGTCGAGCATGCCAAAGCTGCAGTCAGTAGTTTAACGGCCTTGGGTAATCAGGTGACGCTAGATTTGGATGCTAATACTGGGCATGGCATCAACCAGCTGATGCTGGAACGCGCGCTCGCTCGACTACATCAGGATCGTGCGGAGAAATGATTGTTTCAGACGAAAGGGGGAGTTCCCCCTTCCGTTTAATGTGCTTCGTTACCCATTTACTTTTTCTTGTTTTTATCTGGCCAGTCATCGTCGTCATCCCACTGTGCATTATTATCGCGGTGTGGGGGTAACTCCGGTTTATTGCTCAAAAATTTCTTATGATCAAGGCGGCGTAACTCTTTGATGCCGTTTAAAATAATACCCGCCAACAGGATAAGAATTATCCACCAGTAATCTGCAAGCCAATGCATAGCTAACTTCCTTATATACCTTCATCTTTCAAGCCGCAGGTATCTTGATGGCAGCTTGAAATCTATGAGGTATGAATAAATCGTGAAAAAATCATAGGTAAATGGCGGCTAAGCCACTTACTGCCTGCCACATCTTGTGACTGCCAAGCTTCCAGCAAGATAGCTGGGGTCAGTAAATGTTCTGCCGCTTGTGCCAAAGGGCGATAACTCAGATGCCAAGGCTCGGCGGCAACACCGCCGGTATCTTCGCTAAAAGGCCGGTAAAAACCAAAATCGGCCATATGAGTATCAAGCCATTGTGTTAGCGGATAAAAATAGCCACCCGCTTGGTATTCCCATGGCTCCAGTTGTAATTTTTCCTGCGCGGGCAACAGCGACGGATCGTAAATATCTAAATCACTGCCCCAGTGATGGCGGCTGGCTCCCGGTAGTGCTGACCAACGTAAAATAGCTTCACAGCGTGCAGCGTCATCAAGCTGAAAAACATCTATTGGCTGACTGTCTTTATCTAATACTGGTCGTTCACCGCGAAATTTACCATTCCAGATAGCTAATTGACGCTCAAAATCACGAAAAGTACTGGCAGGTTGTAAATCAAAACCTGCCACTTTAGCCGCCTGCTGCATGGCCAAAAAGGCATCAACCGCTTGTGGTTGCATGCGGTGATTACCCGTTAATACTTCCAAATGCTCTGTTGAGCGGCCAGTAAGCATCTGTGACGTTATCATGCGATAAGTTGCTCCATGATTCTTTGATACATTCGGCTCAGCAGTTGCAAATCAGCAGCGTGAACGCATTCATTTACTTTATGAATAGTGGCATTGACGGGACCAAGCTCAACCACTTGCGCGCCCATCAAGGCGATAAAACGACCATCAGAGGTGCCACCGGTGGTTAATAACTGCGGTGTGATTTCGGTGTAGTGCTCAACCGCATTAACCACGGCATCAACCAGGGCGCCACGTGCGGTCAGGAAAGGTTGGCCGGACAGCACCCACTCCAAAGTGTAATTGAGTTGATGACGTTGCAATAATTCCTCAACTCGCTGCTTAATCATGCTGTCGGTCAGTTCAGTACTGAAACGGAAGTTGAACTGCACGTAGAACTCGCCGGGAATCACATTATTACTGCCGGTACCGGCATGTAAGTTAGCGATCTGCATACTGGTGGCTGGGAAGAACTCATTGCCTTCATCCCACTGAGTGGCAACCAGCTCATTTAGGGCTGGCATCGCGCGGTGAACCGGGTTATCCGCCAGATGTGGATATGCCACATGCCCTTGAATACCATGAATATGTAAGTTGGCGGTGATGGAGCCACGGCGGCCATTCTTCACAACATCACCAACGCGGTCAGTACTGGATGGCTCACCGACCAGGCAATAATCCAGCCGCTCATTGCGTGCCATCAAGGTATTAACCACTTTCACTGTACCGTTAATAGCTTTGGCTTCTTCATCAGAGGTTATCATAAATGCCAATCGGCCTTTATGGTCTGGATGTGCGGCCACAAAGCGCTCAGCGGCAACCACCATCGCGGCCAGCGAACCTTTCATGTCTGCGGCCCCTCGACCATAGAGCATGCCATCGCGGATGGTTGGCTCAAATGGCGGGCTGCTCCAGCGGTTTTCATCACCAGTTGGAACCACATCAGTATGACCGGCGAACGCCAGCGTTTCACCTTCACCACGCCAAGCCCAGAAATTGAGGGTGTCGCCAAAATTCATCGGCTCGACTATAAAACCAATGGCTTCTAGGCGCTGAATCATGATCTCCTGACAACCCGCATCATTAGGGCTGAGCGACGGGCGTTTAATCAGTTGTTGAGCCAGTTCGATTACCGGACAGATCATGTTATTGCACCTCAATTGCAGTTTGATTTTGTTGAATAAAATGTTGGTAACTTTCAATGTTGAAGCCCAATAACATCTCGCCGTTGGCCGCTTCCAGCAATGGGCGTTTGATGATTGCAGGCTGCTCTAACATCAGCACTTTGGCTGTTGGCGCATCAGTAATGGCATCGCGCTGATCTTGCGGCAATTTACGCCAGGTCGTGCCGCGAGTATTGAGCAGTGGCTCCCAACCCAGTTTATTAATAAAGCCTTGTAGGCGTTCGTCACTCAACCCATCCACGCGATAATCGTGAAATTGGTAGGCGATATCTTGTTCTTCCAGCCAGCGGCGGGCCTTTTTTATGGTGTCACAATTTTTAATGCCATAAAGGCGCAATGGTGGGATTGCTGGGTTATCTGACATGGAAAAATAGTACCTCGGCTAGAATGGCAAATCAGGCCAGCCACAGATGCGGCTGGCCGAGCTATTTGCCCATAATGCGGGAAAATGAGGTTTGAATCCAGATAGCTAGCGGCAGATTAACGCGTAAATACGCAACTGCGGCCGGAGTTTTTAGCCAATTCGGTCAAGGTCTGCGGCATATTGGCGGATGGCTTTTTGATAAAGGCTGATGTCCTGATGATTTGAGGTTTCTGCCAACAGTAACAATAATGTGGCGACTGCCTCTTTGGTTTCACCCAGATTGTACAGGGTCATCGCACGAAACAAGGTTATCTCTTTCGCTTGCGGAAAACGGGCTAATGCGGCGTCAAATGTATCTAATGACGCCTGATATAGCCCCAAGGCGCGATAAGTGCTACCTAGCCCCAGATAAGCTTCCTGTAACTCAGTGCCGGCCAGATTATGCTTGATAGCTGCACGATAGAAGGGGATCGCTTGCAACTCTAACCCTTGCACATCATAAAGAGAGGCGATTTTATACAGCAGGCTAGGGTTATCCGGTGAGCTGCGCAATAACTCCTGCGCCATTGCTACCGCATCATCATAACGGCCCAGCTCTTTTAGCGAATCAATAGAGTGTTTCATGGTTTGGCTCTGCATTTTACCAATAACGGGTTGTGTCAAAAACGGCATTTACCCCTAATTATCTCAGCACGCTACTCCTGAATGACAAAACAGGCAAATAAAGTCGTAGCTACCCAAGCCACGCCGTGAATCGGCCAAATTATATATCTCTGCGATAGATCTCATTTCCACGATCAGATAGCCTGCTTTCCTTTTTGACTGTGCAAAAAATAAGCGTATAATTGACGGCAATAATTAGAGAGGATGTTATGGTTGAAGTTGAGTTAAGTACGTGGAAAGAGTTTATCGATGCTATGCTACGTAAGGCATAAGCGAATAAACCAGCAGTAAGAATATTATCTTTTTGTTGTTTTATCGATACACACCTAGGGGCGAGTTTTCACTCGCAGAAAGGCAGAGACTGTAAAGTTTCTGCCTTTTTTTATCCTCTTCGTCCTTGAAACCATCGCGGTGTTAGCTGCGCTCAGTTACTCGGCCCCTCCGTGGGCCACTGCAAGCAGCGTTCAAATCTACTTCAGGAGTATTTATCACTATAATCAATGAGTTGAGTTGTCGGTTTGTTTTTGTTCTTTAGCGCGTGGTGGTTTGCTAGGGAAGCGGCGGCGCACCAAGACAAAGAACAGGGGAACAAAGAAAATTGCCAGCACTGTGGCAGAGATCATTCCCCCCATGACTCCGGTACCGACCGCATGCTGACTGCCTGAACCCGCACCCTGACTGATTGCCATTGGCAGTACACCGAAGATAAATGCCAGTGAGGTCATCAGAATTGGCCTGAGTCGCTGGCGGGAGGCTTCAAGTGTCGCCTCCACCAAATCCTTGCCTTTATTATTCAATTCACTGGCAAATTCGACAATCAAAATGGCGTTTTTAGCTGACAGACCGATAATGGTCAGCAACCCTACCTGGAAATACACATCATTCTCTAGGCCGCGCATCCAGGTGGCGGCGACAGCACCAATCACCCCGAGAGGCACCACCAACATCACCGAGAAGGGGATTGACCAACTCTCATATAGCGCAGCCAGACACAAGAACACCACCAACAACGAAATAGCATAAAGGGCAGGGGCTTGGGAGCCAGATAGCCGCTCTTGATAAGACATTCCCGTCCATTCCAACCCGAAACCGTTAGGCAGCTGCTTGACCAGATCCTCCATTACATTCATCGCGGTACCGGTACTGACACCTGGGGCGGCCTCGCCGACAATTTCTAGTGCGGAATAGCCGTTATAGCGCTCTAACCGTGGTGAGCCATACTCCCAGCGAGTGGTCGAAAATGCAGAGAAGGGCACCATGCCGCCACTACTATTATTCACATACCATTTGTTGACGTCTTCCGGCAGCATGCGGGCCGTAGCTTCAGATTGCACATAAACTTTCTTCACCCGACCACGATCAACAAAGTCATTAACGTAAGTTGAGCCCCACGCAGTTTTAAGCGTGCTATTAATATCATCCAGTGACACACCCAGAGCTTGCGCTTTACGTTGATCAATATCGATCTGCAATTGTGGACTATCATCCAACCCGTTATGCCGTACTCGGGTTAGCGCCGGATCTTGAGAGGCCAACTGTAACAACTGGTCACGGGCTGCCATTAACTTATCGTGGCCCAAACCGCCGTGGTCTTGTAATTCCATATCGAAACCGGAAGAACCGCCCAAGCCTGAAATTGCCGGTGGGCTACTGACCGACACTCTGGCCTCAGCAATTTTATTAAATACTTTGGTGGCCCGCTCAATAATGGCAAAAGAGGAGTCATCACTGCTCTTTCGTAGATCCCAATCCGCCAGGCGGATAAACAAACGCGCCACGTTCTGGCCATTACCCCCGGGGCCAGAGCCCACAGTCGCAAACACTGACAGAACGTTATTTTTTTCTTCAGTCAGGAAGTAGTTTTCGACTTTCTCCACCACTTTCAGTGTCTGCTGCTGGGTTGACCCGACCGGAAGCTGCACTTGTGCCATAAAGACACCACGATCTTCCAATGGTAAGAAAGAAGTTGGTAACTTAAGGAACAATAATGCCAAGCCGCCTAATAGCAGTAAGTACAGCAAAATATAACGTAAACTGCGGTGTAAAACGTGTGCGACGCCCCGCTCGTAACGGCGAGCACTGCTATCAAAGGTGCGGTTAAACCAGCCAAAGAAACCGCGTTTGGCATGGTGATGCCCCTGTTTGATGGGCTTGAGCATGGTCGCGCAAAGGGCAGGAGTGAGAATCAACGCCACTAGCACCGAGAGCACCATGGCCGAGACGATCGTAATAGAAAACTGGCGGTAAATAGCCCCAGTGGTCCCCCCGAAGAAAGCCATTGGGATAAACACCGCTGATAGCACCAATGCAATACCGACCAATGCACCTTGAATTTGCCCCATGGATTTACGGGTGGCTTCACGTGGGTCAAGCCCTTCCTCGCTCATCACGCGCTCGACGTTTTCCACCACTACAATAGCGTCATCAACTAATAGACCGATGGCGAGGACAATGGCGAACATGGTCAAGGTATTGATACTGAATCCAAATACTGACAGTATCGCGAAGGTCCCCAATAGCACGACTGGTACGGCGATAGTGGGAATCAGTGTGGCGCGGAAGTTCTGTAAGAATAGATACATGACCAGGAAAACCAATAAAATGGCTTCCAGTAATGTTTTGACCACGTCCTTGATTGAAGCTTTAACAAAGGGGGTGGTTTCATAGGCGATTTTTGCTTCAAGGCCGTGCGGGAAGAATGGCGACAATTCAGCAATTCGTGCTTTCACCAACTTATCGGTTTGTAGCTCATTGGCTCCCGATGCCAGCTTGATGCTCATCCCTGATGCAGCTTGCCCATTAAAACGGCTCAGGTAGTCATATTTCTCGGCCCCCATCTCAATTTTTGCCACATCCCCCAGAGTGACTAGTGACCCGTCCTGATTAACCCGCAGCGTGATTTCTCGGAACTGCTCTGGAGTCTGTAATTGCGCTTGGGCATTAATAGTGGCATTCAGTGCCTGGTTATCAACCGAGGGGGTTCCACCCAGTTGGCCTACAGCTATCTGGCTATTTTGTGATTGGATAGCAGCGACAACATTCTGCGTAGTTAATTGATAGTTATTGAGTTTATTGGGATCTAACCAAATACGCATGGCATATTGCGAACCGAAAGCATCAATACTACCGACACCTTCGATTCGGCTAAGAGGGTCTTGCAAATTACTGGCAACATAGTCGGCAATATCTTGCTTATCCATACTGCCATCGGTAGACACAAATGCTACCATCATCAGAGTGTTATCACCCGACTTTGAGACAGAAACCCCTTGCTGCTGCACATCTTGTGGCAGCTTTTTAATGGCCGATTGCAGCTGGTTTTGCACCTGCTGCATAGCTTCGTTAGGGTTGGTGCCCGCCTGGAATGTCAGAGTAATGGATGCGGTACCGGCGCTGCTGCTTTGTGACGACATATACAGCAGATTATCCAAACCTGTCATACTTTGTTCGATGACCTGTGTGACGGTATTTTCCAGTGTTTGTGCCGAGGCTCCTGGATATGAGGCACTGATACGCACGTTGGGGGGTGCCAGATTAGGGTATTGCTCAACAGGCAGGGTTGAGATGGCTAACGCCCCAGTAAGACACAAAATTATCGCCAAAACCCAGGCGAAAATTGGGCGGTCGATGAAAAAGTTTGCCATGCAGTGCCAGCCTCTATAGAGAAAAAAATTATATACAGCAAAATCTACTGAGCACTTTACGTGGTAATGCGCAAGAAAACGTGAAGAAAATAAGGAGAACCTGTAAAAAACATCGATATAACCGAGTTAATTTAGGCTGATGGGGAAAAGAGTGTTAAAGCCGTGTTTCTGCTAGCATCAAGTACAGCTTTCGCCTTGACGTTGCCGGCAACGTCAAATTTTAGCTATAGACTAATAAGTAGCGATTCAACTGAGGAAAGTATTATGGAACTCAATCCGGTATTTGCCCGTCGTCTCTATCTTTGCTGGTTAATCAGCCGTGGTGATTCGCTGAATGTGCCGCGCATGATGGAACTGACTGGCTGGCCGCGACGAACATTACAGGATGTTTTAAAAGCGTTGCCCGGTTTGGGCATCACTCTGACATTTGTACAGCAGGGGGTGCGCAATAATGCGGGTTTTTACCAGTTAGAGAGCTGGGGACCACTGAACAAAAAATGGATATACGATAACCACGATTTTATTTTAGCGGCTATTGAGCCATCTAATAGTTCAACAACCATTAAATAACAGGCCGGGTATTAATATTTTTTATTTTCCAAAAACATGATGGTAGCGGCTACACGTGACCGCACATTGAGCTTACGTAATAAATTACGGATATGCACTTTCACGGTTTCTTCTGAAATGTGTAACTCAAAAGCCACTTGTTTATTGGACATCCCCCGCGCCACTTCTTGCAGGACATCTAATTCGCGTTCGGTTAATTCAGCAAATGGATTAACCTGTTCGTGGCGAGACGATAAATACTGTGCAACCTCATTACTGAATACTTTCTCACCTTTAGCGGCATGGCGGATATTTTCCAGCAATATTTCTGGTTCGCTGTCTTTGAGCAGATATCCATCTGCACCAGCATCAATCATTGCATAGACATCATTGCGTGCATCAGAGACGGTCAGCACAATGATTCGTGCGTCAACACCTTCATTGCGTAAGGCTTTCAAGGTATCCAGCCCAGTCATCCCTTTCATATTTAAGTCGAGCAGAATGACATCTGGCTGGCATTTGGCTGCTTCGATAATGGCGTCGCTACCGCAATTGGCTTCAGCAACCACCTCAAAGCTGCTATCAAGCTCAAGTAGCTGCCTAATACCACGCCGCATTAGGGGATGATCGTCAACGATCATAATAGTGTGACTTTTGGTCATGATAAGTAATATCCCTGTAACCGATAGCATTAAATGTCTGGCTGTTGAATGTGGATCATTTACGGTCATTAATTTAGTTGACCATTTTATCCATAATAGTGAGTTAAACCACGGTTAAAGTGTACCGCAGTCTCACCGATTTCCTGTTGTCATTCTCCGCGTAGTATAAAAGGGTTCACGGCAGAACTCTATTTTTTACCTGTGAAAAAGGGAATGATCAGTTTACATTTCAGGCTAAAGCCATTTAACAGCAAGGTTTTATCTGAATGAATAATTACCAAATCACGGTTTTCTTTTGATAGCTATTCTCATTAAACAAATCGTTATATAAAAAAAGTAATAACGCAAATAGATTTAACCGTGATAAATTGCGTAAATAACCACTAAATAAATTGATCTTGCTCAATATCACCCCCCGATTAACCCTAAAGAGTAATTATTTTATTACTGATTATTCTGTATCTAATATTTAAACACTCGGGAATTTTTTCTTTTACACAAATAATAATCATTATCATTTATCGATATGACCATTCGGCTATGAATGATCCCTACAGTACACGCGGGCGCGCCAGTAGATGTTAAGGATATCAGCATGACTGATTTATCACGGCGTAAATTGCTGACGGGCTTTTGGCAAACAGGCAAACAACAACCCTCGGCCATCCGCCCTCCCTGGTCGGTCATGGAAGCTGATTTTATTGCCGGTTGTACCCGCTGTCTTGATTGTGTTGCTGCTTGCAAAACTGGCGTATTGGTTGCCGGTAGTGGCGGATTCCCCGAAATAGATTTCCAGCACGCCGAATGCACTTTTTGCCAGGCTTGCGTGCAGGCATGTGAAGCCGACATTTTTACCTCAACGTCGCAGCCTGCATGGTCGTTAAAGATAAATATATCAGACCGCTGTTTACCTTTTCATCAGATTGAATGCCGGAGTTGTCAGGACAGTTGTGAAACCCGGGCGATTCGATTTCGCCCACGGTTGAACGGTATTGCTCAACCCGAATTAGACCTTCCTGCCTGTACTGGCTGTGGTGCTTGTGTACCCAGTTGCCCGGTGCAGGCAGTAACCCTCACCCGGAGTGAAGATGGACGATAAAGAATGGCATGTCTGTGGATTGGTGCTGCAAGCCAAGCCCGCGCGGATCGCGCAGCTAATCGACAACCTGCTGGCGATTCCGGGAACAGAAATACCCACCAGTGATGCTGCTCTGGGCAAGTTGGTGGTAGTCATGCAGGCGGCGCGCTCAGACGTGCTCCTGAATCAAATTGAGTCAGCACGTAATCTGGATGGTGTGCTGGCTGTATCGCTGGTTTATCACCAGCAGGATCAGCAAGGTGAGGAAATGCCATGAAACTCAGTCGCCGGGATTTTATGAAGGCCAATGCCGCAGTTGCTGCGGCAGCCGCAGCCGGATTGACCATACCCACAGTTGCCAAGGCCGTCGTGGGCGAGACATCAAACGCAATAAAATGGGATAAAGCACCTTGCCGATTCTGTGGTACCGGCTGCGGTGTTCTTGTCGGAACACAAAATGGCCGCATTGTGGCATCCCAAGGCGACCCGGATTCTCCGGTTAACCGTGGTTTGAACTGTGTAAAAGGCTATTTTTTACCCAAAATCATGTATGGCAAAGACCGGCTGACACAGCCGTTGCTGCGCATGAAAGACGGGCAATATGATAAAGAAGGCGATTTTACCCCAATAAGTTGGGAAAAAGCCTTTGATATCATGGAACTGAAATTCAAAAATGCGCTGAAAGAAAAAGGCCCTACCGCTGTTGGGATGTTCGGCTCCGGCCAATGGACGGTGTGGGAAGGGTATGCGGCATCAAAACTGCTGAAAGCCGGTTTCCGCTCCAATAACCTTGATCCTAATGCTCGTCACTGTATGGCGTCCTCTGTGGTTGGCTTTATGCGTACCTTTGGTATGGATGAACCGATGGGCTGTTACGATGATATTGAAGAAGCAGATGCCTTCGTGCTCTGGGGCTCCAATATGGCGGAGATGCACCCGATTTTATGGTCACGCATGACCAGCCGCCGCCTGACCAATGACAATGTCAGAATTGCTGTGCTGTCTACTTTCGAGCACCGTAGCTTTGAACTGGCAGATAACCCGATCGTCTTTACCCCGCAGACCGATCTGGTGATTATGAATTATATCGCCAATTACATTATTCAAAATAATGCGGTTGATCAGGGCTTCCTTGACCGCCATGTGAATTTCCGTCGTGGTGCAACTGACATCGGTTATGGTTTACGGCCAACCCATCCATTAGAAAAAGCCGCCAAAAATCCGGGCAGCGATGCCTCGGAGCCAATGAGTTTTGATGATTTCAAAGCTTTTGTGGCCGAATACACACTAGAAAAAACCGCCAAAATGAGTGGCGTGCCGGAAGACCAACTGGAATCGTTGGCACAGCTGTATGCCGATCCAAAAGTAAAATTGGTTTCCTACTGGACCATGGGCTTTAACCAGCACACTCGCGGTGTTTGGGCCAATAACATGTGCTACAACCTGCACTTGTTAACCGGTAAAATCTCGAAACCCGGTTCTGGACCTTTCTCGCTGACCGGCCAACCGTCTGCTTGTGGTACAGCGCGTGAAGTGGGGACTTTCTCCCACCGCTTACCTGCAGATATGGTGGTTACTAACGAAAAGCACCGCCAGATTGCTGAAACCAAATGGCAACTGCCGGCAGGGACTATCCCGGAAAAAGTCGGTTTACATGCGGTCGCACAAGACCGTGCGCTGAAAGATGGCACGCTCAATGCCTATTGGGTGATGTGCAATAACAACATGCAGGCCGGGCCGAATATCAATGAAGAGCGCATGCCTGGCTGGCGTGACCCACGCAATTTTATCGTAGTTTCTGACCCTTACCCAACAGTCAGCGCACTGGCTGCCGACCTTATCTTACCGACATCCATGTGGGTCGAGAAAGAGGGGGCGTATGGCAATGCAGAACGCCGTACTCAATTCTGGCGTCAGCAAGTATCTGCTCCGGGCGAATCCAAATCTGACTTGTGGCAGATAGTGGAGTTTGCCAAGCGCTTCAAAGTTGAAGAAGTGTGGCCTGCCGAGCTGGTTGATAAAAAACCGGAATATCGCGGCAAAACACTGTATGACGTGCTGTTCGCCAACAATGTGGTGAATAAATACCCGTTGAGTGAAATCCCTGCGGATCAACTGAATGACGAAGCGCGCGATTTTGGCTTCTACATCCAGAAAGGGTTATTTGAAGAGTATGCCGATTTTGGCCGTGGTCACGGTCATGATTTGGCTCCTTTTGATGTTTACCACCAAGAACGCGGTTTGCGCTGGCCAGTCGTCAATGGCAAAGAAACCCTCTGGCGTTACCGTGAAGGTTTTGATCCCTTTGTGCCGAAAGGTGAGGATGTGCGCTTTTATGGCAAACCCGATGGCAAAGCGGTGATATTTGCACTGCCATACGAGCCTGCCGCTGAAAGCCCGGATCAAGAATATGACCTGTGGCTCTCTACTGGCCGTGTGTTGGAACATTGGCATACCGGCTCCATGACCCGCCGTGTCCCTGAGCTACACCGTGCTTTCCCGGAAGCGGTGTTATTCATTCATCCGCTGGATGCTCAAGCTCGCGGTTTGCGACGTGGCGATAAAGTGAAAGTGATTTCACGTCGTGGTGAAGTGATTTCGCTGGTGGAAACCCGTGGACGTAACCGCCCACCGCAAGGGTTGGTGTATATGCCGTTCTTCGATGCAGCCCAGTTAGTCAACAACCTGACGCTGGATGCCACCGATCCACTCTCCAAAGAAACTGACTTTAAAAAATGTGCAGTTAAATTGGCTCGGGTAGTCGCGTGATGCGGTGTTTTTCAGGAGAAAATAATGAATAACCAGATAGTTAAATCATTAAATCGCCGGGTTTTATCCGTGATATCGCTGCTGGCGGTATTGGTGATGGCCGGTGTCGTCAACGCGGCTAGCAATGTCGAGATGGATTTGAGCCAATCGCCAGAAGTCTCTGCTACAGCTGAAGGGAAGGTGAAAATGCCCAAACAGCAACAGCGGATGGCACTGAACTATGTGAATCAGCCACCACTCATTCCACACAGTGTGGATGGCTATCAAATCAGTAAAAACACCAACCGCTGCCTGCAATGCCATGGTGTTGAGCATTACCGTACCACGGGAGCCCTGCGTGTCAGCCCAACTCACTTTATTGACCGCGACGGCAAAGTATCGAGTGAAGTCTCTCCGCGCCGCTATTTCTGCTTACAGTGTCATGTGCCACAAACTGATGCTGCGCCGATTGTCGGTAATAGTTTCCAACCAGCCCCTGGCTTTGGTCAATAAGCTTGAGGGTTATTGTGAGAATCAACTATGAATGAGACGAAAAAACCCGGTGTTATCCGACGCATATGGCAGTGGTGGCGTCGCCCTAGCCGGTTGGCGCTCGGAACATTACTGCTGATTGGCTTTGTCAGTGGCATCATTTTCTGGGGCGGTTTTAATACCGGCATGGAGATGGCAAATACCGAAAAATTCTGTATCAGCTGCCATGAGATGAAAGACAATGTTTATCAGGAATATATGGGAACCATTCACTACAGCAATCGCAGTGGTGTGAAGGCGACCTGCCCAGATTGTCATGTGCCTCATGAGTGGGGGCCGAAAATGGTGCGTAAAATCAAGGCCAGTAAAGAGCTGTATGCCAAGGCTTTCGGTTTAATTGACACGCCACAAAAGTTCGAAGCACACCGCCTAACAATGGCTGAAAATGAGTGGGCGCGAATGAAAGCCAATGGCTCGCAAGAGTGCAAAAACTGCCATAATTTCGACAACATGGATTTCACCGCGCAAAAAACTGTTGCGGCGAAAATGCACAATACCGCCATTACCGAAGGTAAAACCTGTATTGACTGCCATAAGGGAATTGCGCATAAGTTGCCGGATATGAAGGATGTGCCGACCGGTTTCTAAAATCCTTCGCGCTGTAGCGGTGTTAGCTGCGCTCGCACCCCCGAATCAAACGCCCTGTAGACATGATGTCAGCAGGGCGTTTTTTATTGCATTTGTTCCTATTGCAAATAGGTAAGGACTAACGTTAGCTAAGCGCATAGAATTCTATGATGTTATCGGGATTAAAGAAGGGCTTATGTCAGTCAAAATTGAAAATATTCAGAGCCAATTGTTATCTAAAAACTGGTTTAAGCTATACAAGTATACCTTTGATTTAAAAACTGATAACGGCAGCTCAGTACAACAGATTCGTGAAGTTTATGACCGAGGTAACGGCGCAACTATTCTGCTGTATAACCGCCAAAGTGGCACTGTGGTACTGACCAACCAATTCCGTATGCCAACTTATGTGAATGGTAATCCTGACGGTATGCTGCTGGAAGCTTGTGCTGGCTTACTGGATGACGACTCACCGGAAGAGTGTATTCGTCGTGAAGCCATGGAAGAGACGGGCTATCAGGTTGATAAAGTACAGAAATTATTCGAAGCTTACATGTCGCCGGGTGGGGTGACTGAAATTGTTCATTTCTTCGCTGCTGAATATCATCCAGATCAGAAAGTAACCGATGATGTGGGGGTGGAGGATGAAGTGATTGAGGTGGTGGAGTTACCCTTTACTGAAGCCATTGCCATGATTGCGGATGGCCGCATTAAAGACGGTAAAACCATCATGCTGCTGCAACATGCCCAAATCCAGAATTGGTTTAACTAGTTTTTTCTGCAATTGATTGCCGTCATCTAGGCGGCATTGACTCCCCATTTGTTGATGATCGCCGCTGATTGATAAGCAAATCCTCCTGTTGATACAAAAATGTTATGCAGAGTATGCCCTGCTTCATAGATTGTGATAAATCACTCACTATACTGGTTCTGTTATTGGTCATATATACCCTTCATCCTTGAAGTCGCAGCGGTGTTAGCTACATTCACTCACCCGAATCACTGACCTGATTAAGCTCATTGGGTTCGTTCACTTGCTGCCGACCTGCAACTTCAAGTGGCTTGGGTATAACCTCAAAGAATAAAAGCAAAGGGAACCTACAATGGACGAACAATTGAAACAGAGTGCGCTTGATTTCCACCAATATCCAACACCGGGGAAAATTCAGGTGTCACCCACCAAACCGCTAGCGACTCAACGGGATTTGGCGCTGGCATATTCTCCCGGAGTTGCAGCTCCGTGTCTGGAAATTGCTGCTGATCCTTTAGCGGCCTATAAATACACGGCCCGCGGTAACTTGGTTGCGGTTATTTCTAACGGCACTGCGGTGCTGGGGCTGGGGAATATTGGCGCGTTGGCGGGCAAGCCGGTAATGGAAGGTAAGGGGGTGCTGTTTAAGAAATTCTCCGGCATTGATGTGTTCGATATTGAAGTGGATGAGCACAACCCGGACAAACTGATTGATATTATCGCCTCGTTGGAACCGACTTTTGGCGGCATCAATCTGGAAGATATCAAAGCGCCGGAATGTTTCTATATTGAACAGAAATTGCGGGAGCGCATGAAGATCCCGGTGTTCCATGATGATCAGCATGGCACGGCCATTATCTGTACCGCGGCAGTGCTTAACGGCCTGCGCGTCGTGAAGAAAGATATCAGCGATGTGAAACTGGTGGTTTCTGGCGCTGGGGCGGCCTCCATTGCTTGTCTGAACCTGTTGGTCGCCTTGGGATTAAAACATCACAATATTACAGTCTGTGATTCTAAGGGCGTTATCTATAAAGGCCGTGAAGCCAATATGGAGCAAACCAAAGCGGCCTATGCCATTGAGGATAACGGCCAGCGTACACTGGGTGATGCCATTCCTGACGCTGATATTTTCTTAGGTTGTTCCGGTCCCGGTGTATTAACGCCAGACATGGTAAAAACCATGGCACCTAGCCCGCTCATTCTGGCGCTGGCCAACCCGGAACCTGAAATCCTGCCACCACTGGCAAAAGCCGTGCGTCCAGATGCGATTATCTGTACCGGTCGTTCGGATTATCCGAATCAGGTTAACAACGTGCTGTGTTTCCCGTTTATCTTCCGTGGCGCACTGGATGTCGGCGCAACGACTATTAATGAAGAAATGAAGCTGGCCTGTGTACACGCCATTGCTGACCTGGCATTGGCTGAGCAGAGTGATGTGGTGGCATCGGCCTATGGTGAACAAGACCTTTCCTTCGGCCCCGAATATATTATTCCTAAGCCATTTGACCCGCGCCTGATTGTGAAAATTGCCCCGGCCGTAGCAAAAGCGGCGATGGATTCCGGTGTGGCAACTCGTCCAATCACCGACTTTAGCGCCTATGTTGAGAAACTGACGGAGTTCGTCTACAAAACCAATCTGTTCATGAAACCGATTTTCTCTCAAGCGAAAAAAGAGATGAAACGGGTGGTATTGGCAGAAGGGGAAGAGGAGCGGGTATTACATGCAACTCAGGAGCTGGTTTCTCAAGGGCTGGCATATCCCATTCTGATTGGTCGCCCAAGTGTGATTGAGACCCGGCTGAAGAAACTGGGCCTGCACATTATTGCCGGAAAAGACTTTGAAGTGGTGAATAACGAGTCGGATCCACGCTTTAATGAATACTGGCATGAATACTATCAAATCATGAAACGCCGCGGTGTCTCGCAAGAACAGGCGCGGCGTGCAGTGATTGGCAACCCAACGTTGATTGGCTCCATCATGGTGCATCGCGGCGAAGCCGATGCCATGATTTGCGGCACCATCGGGACTTATCATGAGCATTATGATGTGGTTGAGAAAGTGTTCGGCTTCCGTGAAGGAGCACATGTGGCAGGGGCAATGAATGCATTATTGCTGCCAACGGGTAATACCTTTATTGCCGATACCTACGTCAATGATGACCCGACGCCAGAACAACTGGCCGAGATCACCCTAATGGCGGCCGAAACCGTGCGTCGCTTCGGTATCGAGCCAAAAGTGGCATTATTATCGCATTCCAGCTTTGGTTCATCAGACTGCCCGGCCGCGCGTAAAATGCGGCGGACATTGGAATTGGTCAATCAGATGGCCCCAGAGCTGGAAATTGACGGTGAAATGCACGGCGATGCGGCGCTCGTTCCAAGCATTCGCCATGACTTAATGCCGGACAGCCCACTGAAAGGGGCCGCTAACATATTGATTATGCCCAATATGGAAGCCGCACGAATCAGCTATAACTTGCTGCGAGTGACTTCTTCTGAGGGGGTAACGGTCGGTCCGGTATTGATGGGCGTGGCAAAACCTGTTCATATTCTGACGCAGATTGCTTCAGTGCGCCGTATCGTGAATATGGTGGCGTTAGCGGTGGTGGAAGCGCAAACCCAACCCCTTTGATATTCGTATTCGCTGTTGTCAATCAAACCCGCCTGGTGCGGGTTTTTACTTTTCTGGGGAAAATCTAGCGGCGGGCTTTGCTGGCTTGCTGTAACCATTTATCCAGCTCATTGGCAAATTGCTGACGGTCGCGCTGATTTAGGGTATTGGGGCCACCAGTCTGAATACCGCTGGCGCGCATGGTATCCATAAAATCACGCATATTGAGACGCTCACGGATGGTGTCTGGAGTATAGCGTTCCCCTCGTGGATTGAGGGCGATAGCACCTTTCTCAATGACCTCTGCTGCCAGTGGAATATCAGCGGTGATCACCAGATCATTTTTCTCTACACGCTGCACTATCTCGTTGTCGGCGACATCAAAACCAGCCGCTACTTGTAAGGTCCGAATATATTTCGAAGGCGGGGTTTTCAATGGCTGATTAGCCACCAAAGTCACCATCATGCTGGTACGGTCTGCGGCACGAAATAACACCTCTTTAATAACATTCGGACAGGCGTCCGCATCAACCCAAATCTGCATCAGTGTTGTTCTCCTACGGCTAACCAATCTTTTACGGGTAGAAAATCGCGATACAGTGCGGCTTCAGCGCTATCGGGGGCCGGTTGATAGTTATATTCCCAACGCACCAAAGGTGGCAGCGACATCAAAATAGACTCGGTGCGACCACCGGTTTGTAAGCCAAATAAGGTACCGCGATCCCATACCAGATTGAATTCCACATAGCGGCCACGGCGGTAAAGCTGGAACTGACGCTCGCGCTCACCCCAACTCAGCGCCTTGCGCCGTGCAACGATGGGCAGATAGGCATCAAGGAAGCCATCGCCCACCGCTTGAGTAAAGTTAAAGCAGGTATCAAAATCGGGGCTATTCAAATCATCAAAGAACAGGCCACCAATACCTCGTGCCTCATTGCGGTGCTTGATATAGAAATAGTCATCGCACCATTTTTTATAGCGCGGATAGATATCTTCACCAAATGGCTGACACAACTGCCATGCAGTTTGGTGCCAGTGAATGGCATCTTCCTCAAACCCATAGAAAGGGGTTAAGTCAAAGCCACCGCCAAACCACCATACTGGCTCTTCACCGGGTTTTTCAGCAATAAAAAAACGCACATTGGCATGGCTGGTAGGCAAATAAGGGCTCAGTGGATGAATGACCAGTGAGACGCCCAACGCTTGAAAACTGCGCCCTGCTAGTTCGGGCCGATGTGCTGTGGCAGATGCCGGTAGCGTGGCACCTGAAACATGTGAAAAGTTTACGCCAGCTTGTTCGAATACCGCCCCATTGATCAATACCCGGCTGCGACCACCGCCTCCTTCTTCACGCGTCCAGTTTTCCTCGGTGAATTCGGCACGGCCATCGGCCTCACTCAGTGCAGTACTGATTTTATCCTGCAAATCCAGCAGGTAGGCTTTGACTTGGGTGATATCGGGTAAATTCATGGGAGGGTTCTGGTTACCTGGAAATTTTCAGGGGCTAAGTATACCTTGATTCACCCTTATTATTGTACTCTCAGTGTGGATTAGCGCTGATCGCGGCAGGAATGAGACAAGATTTATCCGGTTCTCGTTAAAGATTATTATGTTCTACCGCGGCGGGAAATATCACTTTACTATTGCGTGATATAATATTGCGTAATAGTCAGAATATCCATTTTACTCAAGGGTGCGAACATCCATGGAAATCCGCGTATTTCAGCAAGACGATTTTGAAGAAGTGATTCTGCTGTGGGAGCATTGTGACTTGTTGCGGCCTTGGAATGATCCGGAAATGGATATTGAACGTAAGCTCAATCATGACCCCGAATTGTTTTTAGTGGCTGAAGTCAGCGGAGCCATTGTCGGTTCGGTGATGGGGGGTTATGACGGCCATCGTGGTTCTGCTTATTATTTAGGGGTTCATCCCGACTTCCGTGGTCGTGGCTTTGCCAATGCGCTGATCAGCCGGTTAGAAAAGAAATTAATTGCCCGCGGCTGCCCGAAGCTCAATATCATGCTGCGCGAAGATAATGACGCAGTGATTGGCATGTATGAAAAGCTCGATTACGAAACCCAAGACAGCATTATGCTGGGCAAACGGCTGATTGTCGATCAAGAGTATTGAGGGTTATTTAAAAATGCTAACAAGCGATTAATCGGGGGCTTTTTAATCCCCCGTATTTGAGGTGACTTTCCGCTAATTAATATAATAATCCTATCCTCATGCATCCCAAAAGGTAGAGGATAGGAGATCAGCAATTAATTACTTAATCTTGGTTATTTTCTTCACATCAACTTCCACAGAGTTCCAGTCTTTATCAACTTTCCCTTCGATTTGCACTTTATCTTGTGGCGTAATGGTTTGGCCATTCCAGCGTTTGTCATCAATATCAACAGTAATGGTACCGGTGCCGTCACGGAAAGTATATGTCTCGTGGCCTAAGCGCTCGGTGATATTTCCTTGCAGAGTGACATGGGCGTCATCGCGCATAGTTTTGACTTTATCTACTGTGGTATTGCTGGCATTAGGACCAGAAAATCCGCCTTGGGTTACCGGCTGAGTCTGTGTCGTTGCCGGGCCATCAAAACCTCCTTGTGCGGTATTTGTTGCACTTTGAGCCAAGAATGGGGTGCTGCATAACATAACTAAGGTGGCCGCTAAGGTGAGTTTCTTCATTTTATTGCTCCTTCAATGCATGAATAATGACATCTGAAAACTGAGGCCTAACCAGCCTCACGTTACCCAATACTAGACCAATATAGCGTTGGAATTTGCTTAATAGTAAGGTAATCAACCGTGAAATATCCAGATTCTATAAGTATAAATGGGGATAAACTCTTTCTTATCAACCCTATCGGCGTCTTTTCTTCTGACCCATTTAAGCTGATTCGGTGAGGTGATTGCGGGTCTAATGATGAAAGCATTGAGGGTTAGGGCACTTTTTCAGCCGTACGGACTCCAATCTCTGGTTATCTTTTTTCAACTGTCCCTATCTTGCTTTTGTTGCTGTTACTTTGCGGCAAGGCTTATTGGATGCAGTGGTTTTCTTAAGGAGTGTTAGATGAATATTCGCCCACGGTTTTCTGGGGTGCGCTTGTTATTACTGGGGGCCCCTTTGTTGTTGGCCGGGTGTTCGAGCATGTCCGGTTTTTCTTGGTCAAGTTTGTCTCCACTTAATTGGTTCAGTGGCAGCAGCAGTATGCAGGTTACTGATAATGGTGTCGGTGGGATCACCGCCAGCACACCACTGACAGAGAGTGACATTAAAGAAGGTCTGAAAGGCGATTATCGGTTGCGTAGTGGTATGGCAACTAATGATGGCAAGCTGGTATCTTTCTATCAGGCAATGAAGGAAGACCAAATCAAACTGGTTATTTCTGGCCAGCCGAAAGGCACGGTAGAGCGAATCGATGTGATGGATAAAAGTATTCCTAGCCAATGGGGTGTGACGATAGGTACGCCATTTAGCGAGTTATATAAAAAAGCCTTTGGCGCTTGTCAAATGGGCACTGGCGATGATGCCGCACAGATAGAATGTGTTGCGCCAAACAGTTCGCATGTTAGCTATTTATTTGATGGCGACTGGCATGGCCCAGAAGGATTAATGCCATCGGATGATACGCTGCAAAGCTGGAAAGTGAGTAAGATTATTTGGCGTGCTAAAAGCGAATAAATATTATTATCTTCTGGTAAATCCTAATTAAGGCGCAGGTTATCTTTAGCGCCTTAATAATATTTTTACACTCCTCGATGCCCTATTTCCGTGCTCAATATTATTTTGCGCTGACGCAAGGTTATTTTTATCGCTTCAGTTATTATATCCAGCATAACCAATATCGATCTCTAGTAAGGAAAGAATATGACTCAAGTTCAGAGTGGCATTTTGCTGGAACACTGCCGTTTTGCCATTTTTATGGAAGCAAAAGTGCAAGGTGAATTTGATGCTATTCGTCAGGGATGCAAAAAATTCTGCCAGACATTAGAAGGATTACAGCAAAAATTCCCCAATGAACATTTGGGTGCGGTTATTGCTTTCGGTTCAGATGTTTGGCATGACTTATCGAATGGTAAGGGTGCAAAAGAGTTAAAGCCTTTTGTCCCCTTGGGTAAAGCGCCAATAATAGCTCCTGCTACTCAACGTGATTTATTGATTCATATTCAGTCACTGCGGCAGGATATCAACTTTACCTTAGCGCAAGCTGCGCTGGCTGCATTTGGTGATGCGATTGCGGTTGAAGAAGAGACTCATGGCTTCCGCTGGGTGGAAGAGCGGGATTTTACCGGCTTTATTGATGGCACCGAGAACCCGCAAGGGGAGAGTCGTCCCGAAGTGGCGGTAATTGCAGAAGGTGAAGAGGATGCTGGTGGCAGCTATATATTAGTTCAGCGCTATGAGCATGACCTGAAAAAATGGCAACGTATCCCCGAGAGTAAACAAGAGCAAATTGTTGGGCGCACCAAACTAGATAGCCAGGAATTGGCTTCAGATCAGCGCCCGGATACTTCCCATGTTAGCCGTGTTGATCTTAAAGAAGATGGCAAAGGGTTGAAAATTCTGCGCCAAAGTTTGCCGTATGGAACTGCCAGCGGCAAACATGGCCTATATTTCATTGCTTATTGCGCGCGCTTACATAATATCGAACAGCAATTATTGAGCATGTTTGGCTCATTAGACGGTAAACATGATTTGTTACTCGGCTTTAGTAAGCCAGTCACCGGCAGTTACTATTTTGCGCCGTCACTGACCAAATTATTATCGCTATAATATCCAAGCGGATAACAGAAAGGTCGGATATCCGGCCTTTCTATTTTTTTGTGCCTAGCCATCACTTTAATTAAGCAGGATAGATAGCATCACGCATTCTATTTACCACCGTTTGTTTTTGTTCTTTGGTCAGTGCGCGCAAGGGCAGACGAGGGTTACCGGCATCAATACCGTGTAATTGCATCGCCGCTTTACCGGCGGCAACACCACCAAACTCGACCAACACCCGAATAAGCGCGATGACCTGATCCATACTGCGTTGAACTGCAGCTTGATTTCCCGCATTAAAATCAGCAATGATCTTTTGGAACAATGGAGCGGCATAGTTATAAGTGCTGCCGACTGCACCAATAGCCCCGACTGCCAACCCACCCGGTAAATGTTCATCTACACCAAATGGAATATCAAATTTGCCGCCACTGACCCGCAGGCAGCGCTGGAACTCATACAAATCCGCATTATTGAATTTAATCCCTGACAGATTTGGGATTTTTGATTCTGCTTTGATCAGGAATTGTTCCATATCCAAATTCACGCCGGACATCCCTGAGTGATAGTAATAGAAACCTTTCGATGGAGCCGCCGCTGCAATGGCTTGGCAATAGGCAATTAAATCGTCAATATTACCGGGCTTGAAGAAGCAAGGGCCAATCGCTGACGTGGCAAAGATATCCAGTGTTTCGGCATGGCGAGACAGGTCGACGGCATCTTTAATGCTCAATGCGCCAGTATGCAAGGTAATACTCAGTTTACCTTGCGCCGCTTTTACCCAGCGCTCGGCAATTTTTTTGCGCTCTTCAACCGAACAATGAATACCTTCGCCAGTGGTGCCACAAACATACACGCCTTTTACACCATCATTGACCAGATGCTCGGCAATTTGGTCGATGACGGGATAATTAACTTCACCCAATTCATCAAAGGGAGTGTGCGGAGCGGCAATCAAACCTGTTAACTTTTTCATACGCGTCCTTAATTAATCACAAAGGTGACCCTGAGGTCACAATAATAGCAATCAGTATTCGGTCAGTTTTGTGGCTTGGCATTTTTCTAACCTGTTGCCAGATACCGCCTGTTCTTGGGGCGAGTACTGCGCGATAGCATCACAGAACCAGCCGCAAATATGTTCAATTCGGGTAATGGCAGAGCCGACTGTCACTGCATAAGCACCCGCGGATATGGCGGCGGCGGCGAGGGCCGGTGAATGATAACGGCCTTCGGCAATCACTCGACAACCTGCTTGGGATAACTGTTTGACCAGCGCCAAATCCGGTTCGGTTGGCACTGGATTTTGCGTATAACCAGATAGTGTGGTGCCAATAAAGTCGATGCCCAATCGATGAGCCAATAAGCCATCTTCAATGTTGGAGGCATCAGCCATTGCTAGGCAGCCAGTCGCCTGCACTCGCTGATAGAGCTCTTCAACCGATACTGGGCGAGGGCGGCAAGTAACATCAAAAGCGATAATGTCGGCACCAACGGCACTCAGTTCATCCACATCTTCCAGCCAGGGAGTAATTCTGACCTCGGAGTCGGGTAGGTCGCGTTTAATAATGCCAATAATAGGCGCATCGGTAATCCGACGTACCGCTGCTATATTTCTTATGCCTTCAACACGTAGACCAACTGCGCCGCCGTCCAGTGCCGCCTTTGCCATTGCCGCCACAATAGCGGGAGTATCCATGGCACTGCCGGGCACCGGTTGGCAAGAAGCGATCAATCCATTTTGGAGCTTGTGGCGGAGATTACTTGTGTTACTCATAGTCAGGTCACTCGCAGTCAGGTTACATACGGTTTTTAGCTCCGTAAATTTTAACAAAATGAAGCTTAACTCCAATAATGTTAGATCTTTTACTTTTAGGGTGCAACTCCAATTGCTTTAGTTAAAGGCTCTCTTTAGAAGTGATGGGAGTTCAACTCCAAATTAAAAATAATAATGGAGTTTTAATTAAAGAATTGCCATAGTTGTTCAGCTATCGTCATTTTATTTATTACAAGTGCAAGAGGGTTACACCTGATGGGAAAAGTGTTGGCACTGGATATCGGTGGAACAAAAATTGCTGCTGCAGTGGTGACAGAAAGCGGCATGTTGATTGGCCGTCAGCAAATTGCCACACCACGAGGTGGGGCCGCACAGCTGGCTATAGCGCTGGAAACTTTAATCGCGCCTTATCGGCATCTGGTTGATTTTATAGCTGTTGCCTCAACCGGCATTATCAGTGCCGGGCGTCTGACCGCACTGAATCCTGCCAATCTTGGTGGGCTGGCCGATTTCTCGCTGCAAGATTGTATTCAATCAATTGCAGATTTACCTTGTGTGCTGCTCAACGATGGGCAGGCTGCCGCTTGGGCTGAGTATCAGGCTGTTAGTGATGATTGCGGCAATATGATGTTTGTGACGGTTTCCACAGGAGTGGGTGGCGGCATCATTTTGAATAAAGAGCTGCTGGAGGGGAATCACGGTTTGGCTGGTCACATTGGCCACACATTAGCTGATCCCCATGGTTTGCTGTGTGGGTGTGGTCGCCGTGGATGTGTCGAAAGTGTGGCTTCTGGCACGGCTATTGGTGCTGAAACATTGGGTTGGAAGCAACCGGTAGCTGCTGCCAAAGTGTTTGAAATGGCTCAACTTGGCCATGTTCAGGCTGAAAATATTATCAACCGCTCCGCGACCGCCATTGCTCAGATGCTGGCAGATATGAAGATGGCACTGGATCTGGAGATGGTGATTCTGGGGGGCAGTGTCGGTCTGGCGGTGGGATATTTAGAACGGATTATTGGTGTGCAAAAAACATTACCAGAAATCTACCGCGTGCCTGTTCAGGCGGCTCATCATCGGCAGGATAGTGGCTTATTAGGTGCGGCATTGTGGGCCAGACATACCCTAGGTCATTGACGTTGTAGCCAGCACCGGCACAACATTCATGATTTTTGGAACTCGATATTGATCAGTAAAATGAGAGGATCGCGATGATCAGCGGATCATTAACACAAACAGCGTTTTTGGGTGGATTATCTGAACGACTACAATGGGTTTTAGCTTATTTGGCCGAGCAACCTTTGGCGGAGTTAAGCTGTGGACGCCATGAAATTGATGGCGAACTAATATTCATGAATGTGATGGAGTTCGATACTCAGCCGGCTGAAAATAAGAAAGCGGAAATGCACCGCACCTACGCCGACGTCCAACTGTTGATTAAGGGTATTGAAGGGATTGAATATTCAACTCTGACACCGACCAAGCATTTAGAGCCTTATCATGCCGACGATGATTACCAACTGATGTCTGATATTCCAGATAACAGCCAATTACGTATGCTGCCGGGGATGTTTGCGGTGTTTTTACCGGGTGAGCCTCATAAACCCGGCTGTCAGATTACCGGCTCAGGCACCATCAAAAAGGTGGTAGTTAAAGTCCACCATAGCCTGTTGTGAAACAGACTATGGTAATGATTTTCATATAATAATAACGCACGTAATCTTTGACATCTTCCCCGGTCCCCCGGGGTTTTTTTATTGATCTCACCCGGTACCACGCTGCCATTTATCTTCACGAAGTGGGCCAATTATGTAATGATGCGCCCCATAACTGTCTTCTATCCGTCAACTTTCTTTCCCTTGAGGTGTCCGCGTGAAAACTGGTGCTCCCCGTTTTAAGCCAGGTAAAATCCTTGATGCCTTGGGTGCGATGCAAAATAGCCTAACCCGCTCAGCACAGCGTATTGCCGCGTATATTTTGGCTGAGCCTGCCAAAGTGACTCAGCTTTCCATTGCTGAGCTATCCTCGCTTACGCAAGCTGGAGAGGCCACGATTATCCGTTTCTGCCGGACGCTGGGTTATAAAGGGTTTCAGGATTTCAAAATGGACTTGGCCATTGAGGTGGCGACTCGCCATAACAGTGAAAACAGTCTGTTAGATGCTGACGTGCAAGAGGGGGATGATACGCTGGCGATTGGCGCTAAATTGCAGTCGGCGATTAATAACGTATTGTCAGAGACACTCAACTTACTCTCTATCGAGAGTGTCGAGCAGGTTGTTAAATTGCTGCGTCCAGCCGATCGCATCTGTATTTTTGGTGTCGGTTCCTCGGGTATTACTGCGGAAGATGCCAAAGGCAAATTGATGCGCATCGGATTACGGGTCGATGCAGCGACCAATAACCATTTTATGTATATGCAGGCCTCTTTGATGCACCCTGGTGATGTGGCAATCGGTATTAGTCATTCGGGGACTTCGGCGGAAACGGTGCATGCCTTGAAATTGGCCAAGCAAGCCGGTGCCACCACCGTGGCCTTGACACACAATATGGGGTCCACCATTACTGAGCTGGCAGATTATGTATTGATTAATGGTAACCGTCAGGGGCAATTGCAGGGCGACTCTATTGGTACCAAAATCGCGCAATTATTTGTATTAGACCTGATTTATGCCTTGCTGGTTAAAGCGGATCCGGCCCAGGCAGAGAGCATTAAACGCAAAACCACTCAAGCTGTCAGCCAAAATGGATGACCGATAATACATTCCTGCTGCAATACTTAGCCACTACGGCGGTGATATACCTCCCGCAGTGGTAAACCCCCTCCATCCGGTTGTTAGTCTCACTCTTTTCAGCATTTCGTCATCTTTGTCACGTTTTAGACACATTGTAATTGAAATAGCAGTTTGATCTTATACACTCAAATGGAGTTTTACTCCTTTACTTTGTTTTATTTGGAGTTAAACCGCGAAAATATAAATGTGGCGATAACCGTCAGGTAGTGACAGATTAAGTGTTGTTAAACAATCAGTTGCTAGGGTTAAACCTGCCGCGAGGAAAACAGTTTCTGCCAGTTAAGTTAGCTGGTGGTAGAGAGAGAGCGACGATATGAGCACTTCAGTACAACCCTGTGCAGATAAAAAATCTCGTGGAGACAAACCCGTGCGTTGGTATAAGCAACTGACACCAGCGCAATGGAAGGCATTTATTGCCGCTTGGATCGGTTATGCCCTGGACGGTTTTGATTTTGTTCTTATCACTCTGGTTCTGACTGATATTAAACAAGAATTCGGTTTGACACTGATTCAAGCCACCAGCCTGATTTCAGCCGCCTTTATTTCGCGCTGGTTCGGTGGCTTGGTTCTGGGGGCCATGGGTGACCGTTATGGCCGTAAGCTGGCGATGATCACCAGTATTGTGCTGTTTTCCGTTGGTACCTTGGCCTGTGGTTTAGCACCGGGTTACACCACACTGTTTATCGCCCGGCTGGTTATTGGTATTGGCATGGCGGGGGAGTATGGTTCCAGCTCCACTTACGTGATGGAAAGTTGGCCGAAGAATATGCGTAACAAAGCCAGTGGCTTCCTGATTTCTGGCTTCTCTATCGGCGCAGTATTAGCGGCTCAGGCCTATAGCTACGTGGTTCCAGCATTTGGCTGGCGTATGCTGTTCTACATTGGATTACTGCCAATTATCTTTGCATTGTGGCTGCGAAAAAATCTACCCGAAGCTGAAGATTGGGAAAAATCTCAAAGCAAACAGCAGCAATCTAAGCAGACGAAAGATCGCAATATGGTGGATATTCTGTATCGCAGCAATTTGAGCTACCTGAATATTGCTCTGACAATTTTTGCCGCGGCTTCTCTTTATGCTTGTTTTACCGGCATGGTATCGACACCACTGATAGTGGTCCTCGCTATTCTTTGTGCCGCGATATTTATCTACTTTATGGTTCAAACCAGTGGTGAGCGTTGGCCGACTGGCGTGATGCTGATGGTGGTGGTGTTCTGCGCCTTCCTCTATTCATGGCCGATTCAAGCACTGTTACCTACTTATCTGAAAATGGATTTGGGGTATGACCCGCATACCGTGGGTAATGTGCTGTTTTTCAGTGGATTTGGTGCGGCGGTGGGCTGTTGTGTGGGCGGCTTCCTAGGTGATTGGCTAGGTACCCGTAAGGCCTATGTGACCAGTTTGCTGATTTCACAATTATTGATAATTCCCCTGTTCGCGATTCAGGGCAGCAGCATTTTGTTCTTGGGTGGCTTACTGTTCCTGCAACAGATGCTAGGGCAGGGGATTGCCGGGTTGTTGCCAAAACTGCTTGGTGGTTATTTTGATACTGAACAACGTGCTGCGGGGTTGGGCTTTACCTACAACGTCGGCGCACTGGGTGGTGCATTAGCACCGATTCTGGGGGCGTCAATTGCTCAGCACTTAAGTCTGGGAACCGCACTTGGCTCGCTCTCATTCAGCCTGACATTTGTCGTTATTCTACTAATTGGTTTTGATATGCCATCCCGCGTACAGCGCTGGATACGGCCTTCTGGCTTGCGGATGGTGGATGCCATCGACGGTAAACCATTCAGTGGCGCAATTGGTTCAACGAGTGCGGCGGTGGTTACACAGAAATAAACGTTGTTATTGATGCGGCAAGGGGGAGCTTGCCGCCTATCTGCAGCCTCAATAACTGGGATAGGTCGAGGAGTATTGCCCAGCGCGGGTCGGCTGGGCTTTTTACTGGGCGAAGAACAGTATAGTAACCAGCTGACGACCTGCGTTGTGACTGGCTTAGAGCATTTGATACTTGAACATCACTAAACGGTATATAAAACCGTTATAGGTATGCACCTAGTTATAAATACACTGAAGATATTAAAGCTCATCATTTGTAATGAATGGTAGATGCTTGGTGAATGAACTCAGTGAATAAGGTGCAGAATGAAACAGACCTCAGTGACGAAAACTACCCGTAAAGGATTAACCCGTGCCGCCCTATTAAGCGCGTTAATTTTCAGCAGTGCAACAGTCTGCGCCACTGAGTTGCTCAACAGCTCTTATGATGTCTCCCGCGAGTTATTCACTGCACTGAATCCGGGTTTCCAGCAACAATGGGAACAACAAAATCCCGGCGACAAACTGACTATCAAACAATCCCATGCGGGTTCATCCAAGCAAGCGCTGGCTATCTTGCAGGGTCTGAAAGCCGATGTGGTGACCTATAACCAAGTGACGGATGTGCAAATTTTGCATGACCGTGGCAATTTGATCCCGGCTGACTGGCAAGCTCGCCTGCCGAATAACAGCTCGCCATTCTACTCCACCATGGCTTTCCTGGTACGCAAGGACAATCCTAAGAATATTCACAATTGGGATGACTTAGTGCGCGAGGACGTCAAACTGGTGTTCCCGAATCCCAAAACCTCAGGTAATGGCCGTTACACCTATCTGGCGGCTTGGGGCGCGACTCAGCAAGCCAATGGTCAGGATGAGGCTAAAACTCGTGACTGGATGAAACGCTTCCTGAAAAACGTAGTGGTATTTGATACTGGCGGCCGCGGGGCAACCACCACTTTCGTTGAGCGGGGTTTGGGTGATGTGCTGATCAGTTTCGAATCCGAAGTCAATAACATTCGCAAAGAGTATGGCAGTGACAAATATGAAGTGATTGTTCCGCCGGTCGATATCTTGGCGGAATTCCCTGTGGCTTGGGTGGATAAAAATGTCGAGAAGAATGGCACTGAAAAAGCTGCCAAAGCTTACCTCACTTACCTGTATAGCCCACCGGCACAGCAAGTTATCACCAGCTTTAATTACCGCGTCTATGACAAAGCGGCAATGGAAGCGGCAAAATCCCAATTCCCGGAAACCAAATTATTCCGTGTTGAAGACCAGTTTGGTAGCTGGCCACAAGTGATGAGTACCCATTTCGCGACCGGTGGTGAGCTGGATAAATTGTTAGCGGAAGGGCATCAGTAATGTTGTCGGCATCCAGTAAACGGGTTCTGCCCGGATTTACCCTCAGTCTTGGGAGCAGCCTGCTTTACACCTGCCTGATCTTGCTATTACCCCTCAGTGCATTAGTGATGCAGGTCGGCCAAATGAGCTGGGCGCAATATTGGGAGGTGATTACCAACCCTCAGGTGGTCGCTGCTTATAAAGTGACCTTACTGGCTGCGGGCGTGGCAAGTGTATTTAATGCGGTATTTGGCATGTTGATGGCTTGGATCTTAACGCGCTATCAATTTCCCGGCCGCAGTTTACTGGATGGTTTGATGGATTTGCCATTCGCTCTACCCACTGCGGTGGCGGGGCTAACACTGGCGACACTGTTCTCCACCACTGGCTGGTATGGTGCCTGGTTAAACGAGTTCGGTATCAAAGTTTCCTTTACCTGGCTTGGGATTGCCGTCGCCATGGCTTTCACCAGCTTGCCATTTGTGGTGCGCACAGTGCAGCCGGTATTGGAAGAGTTAGGGCCAGAATATGAAGAAGCGGCAGAAACTTTAGGTGCCAGCCGCTGGCAGAGTTTCCGTTTAGTGGTGATGCCAGAACTGGCTCCCGCCTTGTTAGCAGGCACGGCATTATCCTTTACCCGCAGTCTGGGGGAGTTCGGTGCCGTTATCTTTATTGCCGGCAACCTTGCCTGGAAGACCGAAGTGACCTCGTTGATGATTTTCATCCGCTTGCAAGAATTTGATTACCCGGCAGCCAGTGCCATCGCGTCGGTGATTCTGGCGGTTTCACTGGTGTTGCTGTTTGGGATTAACACCTTACAAAGCCGCTTTGGTCGGCGGATAGGCGGGCACTAATGGCTGATATTTCAGAATTTAACGGCGTGGCCCGCCCGCCAATTAACTGGGGTAAATGGACGCTAATAACTATTGGTGCGCTGTTTTCGTTTTTACTGCTGGTGATCCCGATGGTGTGGATCTTTATCACCGCCTTCTCGAAAGGGTATGAGGTGGTGGTACAGAATTTAGTCGACCCAGATATGTTACACGCCATCTGGCTGACGGTATTGGTCGCGTTGATCACTGTGCCGGTCAATCTGGTGTTTGGCGTGGTGCTGGCTTGGTTGGTAACCCGATTTATCTTCCCTGGCCGCCAGTTATTGATGACGTTAATTGATATCCCATTTGCGGTTTCGCCCGTCGTGGCCGGTTTGATGTACCTGCTGTTTTACGGTTCAAACGGCATTGTCGGCGGTTGGTTGGACTCTCACGATATCCAATTGATGTTCTCGTGGCCTGGCATGGTGCTGGTAACCGTTTTTGTCACCTGCCCGTTTGTGGTGCGCGAATTGGTACCGGTGATGATGAGTCAGGGCAGTCAGGAAGATGAGGCGGCGGTGTTGCTTGGTGCTTCTGGCTGGCAGATGTTCCGCCGAGTGACACTACCCAATATTCGCTGGGCACTGCTGTATGGCGTGGTGTTGACCAATGCCCGCGCTATCGGTGAGTTTGGCGCGGTATCCGTGGTATCTGGTTCTATTCGTGGCGAGACTTACACCTTGCCGCTGCAAGTTGAATTGCTGCATCAGGATTACAATACCGCCGGGGCATTTACTGCCGCCGCGTTATTGACTCTGATGGCAATCGTGACCCTTTTTCTGAAAAGCGGCCTGCAATGGCGCTTAGCACGCCAAGTGGTTCGTCTCGAACAGGAGCAAAAGCATGAGCATTGAGATTGATAATATCAGCAAGTATTTTGGTCGCACCAAAGTACTGAACAACATCTCACTGGATATTCCTTCTGGTCAGATGGTGGCTTTGCTTGGCCCATCCGGTTCGGGGAAAACAACCCTGTTGCGCATTATCGCCGGGCTAGAGAACCAGAATGCCGGGCGCTTAAGTTTTCACGGCACTGACGTCAGCCGCCTGCATGCACGGGATCGGCGCGTTGGTTTTGTGTTCCAGCACTATGCACTGTTCCGCCATATGACGGTGTTCGATAACATAGCCTTCGGTTTGACGGTGTTACCACGGCGTGAGCGGCCGAATGCAGCGGCTATTAAGCAAAAAGTGGAACAATTGTTAGAAATGGTGCAATTAGGCCACCTGGCAAATCGTTATCCTTCTCAACTTTCTGGCGGTCAAAAACAGCGTGTCGCTCTGGCACGTGCATTGGCGGTCGAGCCACAAATCCTGCTGTTGGATGAGCCTTTCGGCGCGCTGGATGCACAGGTGCGTAAAGAATTGCGCCGCTGGTTGCGCCAGCTACACGAAGAACTGAAATTCACCAGTGTGTTTGTGACTCATGATCAGGAAGAAGCCATGGAAGTGGCGGATCGCGTGGTGGTGATGAGCCAAGGCAATATTGAACAGGTCGGGACGCCAGATGAAGTGTGGCGCGACCCTGCGACCCGTTTTGTATTGGAATTCCTTGGTGAAGTTAACCGTCTGAGTGGCGAAATTCGCGGGTCACAACTGTTTATTGGTGCTCATCACTGGCCGTTAGACTTAGCGCCAATGCATCAGGGCAGTGTCGATTTATTCCTGCGCCCTTGGGAGATGGAAGTCAGCACACAATCAAGTGACCGCTGCCCATTGCCGGTTCAAGTACTGGAAGTTAGCCCACGCGGTCACTTCTGGCAATTGACGGTGCAACCTATTGGCTGGCATCAAGATCCTATTAGTGTTGTGTTGCCAGAGGGCAATATTGACGCCCCGGTACGCGGTAATCGTTACTATGTTGGCGGATTAAATGCCCGCTTATATTCTGGCGATCAATTATTGCAACCCATTGCTTTAGCCCAAAGCGCCTGATAAGTTTTTCTTCTTTTTGTAGACACAGAATCATACCCTTCCTCCTTGAAGTAGCTGTGAAAACCGCTGCCACTTCAAGGGCGAAGGGTATTTAAAGGTAATTAACGTGACAACCCTTGAACACTGCATCGGCAATACACCACTGGTAAAACTGCAACGCTTGAGCCAAGGGCTGAATGCCCAGATTTGGGTCAAACTGGAAGGCAACAATCCGGCGGGTTCGGTAAAAGACCGCGCAGCACTTGCCATGATCCAGCAGGCTGAGCGACGTGGGGAAATTGCGCCGGGTGATGTATTGATTGAGGCAACCAGTGGGAATACCGGCATTGCATTGGCGATGATTGCCGCCATGAAAGGTTATCGGTTGAAATTACTGATGCCGGAGAACATGAGCCAGGAGCGGCAGGCCGCGATGCGTGCTTACGGAGCCGAGCTTATTTTGGTCAGCCGTGAGCAAGGTATGGAAGGCGCGCGCGATCAGGCATTAATGATGCAGGCTGATGGGCAGGGCAAGGTGCTGGATCAGTTTAATAATACCGATAATCCGTACGCGCATTTCATTGGCACCGGGCCAGAGATTTGGCAACAAACCGCCGGTCAAGTGAGCCATTTTGTCTCCAGCATGGGCACCACCGGCACCATTACCGGTGTTAGCCAGTATCTGAAAAGCCAAAACCCACAGGTTAGGATTATTGGCCTACAACCGGCTGAAGGTAGCAGCATTCCGGGGATTCGCCGTTGGTCACCTGAATATATGCCGGGGATTTTCCGCCCCGAACTGGTGGATAAAGTTCTGGATATCAGTCAACTCTCTGCCGAGCAGACCATGCGCCGCCTGGCAACGGAGGAGGGGATCTTCTGCGGTGTTAGCTCCGGTGGCGCGGTAGCAGGAGCATTGCAAGTGGCGGCGGAAAACCCAGGGGCGGTGATTGTGGCAATTATATGCGACCGCGGAGATCGCTATTTATCGACTGGGGTTTTTGACTAATCGAAGGTGATAGCGGCTCAATAATCACTGAACGATAATCAACCGAATTCCGAACTATCCGCCTCTCACCAAAAAGATAGCGTGGGGAACATGGTTCCCCAGCACTTATTCCCGCTCTAAAGCCCTGATCGGATCCATCTCTGCCGCTCGTTTGGCGGGGAAAAAACCAAAGATTACGCCAATCAAACTGGAACAGAAAAATGCCGCAATAATTGATGTAGCCGAGTAAACCATCGAAAAGTTACTGCTAAATTGACTGAATACCAAGCCAATCCCCAGAGATAACACCACCCCGAGGCAACCACCTAGCAAGCACACCAGCACAGCCTCAATTAAAAATTGCTGCATAATATCGCTTGCACGTGCTCCGACCGCCATTCTTACACCAATCTCTCGGGTACGCTCAGTGACTGAAACCAACATGATATTCATCACCCCAATACCACCGACCACCAATGAAATAACCGCTATCATCGACACCAGCAATGTCATCGTCGAGCTGGTTTTCTCGATGGTTTGCCGGATACTGTCGGTGTTCATAACGAAAAAATCCTGTGTCCCGTGACGTTGCGTTAGCAGCTTGGTCACTCCCTGCTCGGCATTAGCCAGATCGATATCATCGTTAACGCGCACAGTGATACTTTTCAAATAGGACTGACCGAGCATACGTTTCATTGCGGCGGTATAAGGGATCCACACATTGAGATTCTCGTCACTACCAAATCCACTCTGTTTTCTGGCCACGACACCAATCACCCGACAGGGCAGTGAACCGAGCAAAATGACTTTTCCAAGAGGTGTTTCGCCATTGGGAAACAGCTTATCGCGGGTGTTTTCATCAATCACCGCTTCTTGCATCAGGTTATTGACACTGATGCGGTTAAAGGCCATTCCTTGGTCGATGGTGTAACCACGCACCAAAAAATATTGCTCGCCAACCCCATTTACCGTGCCGCTCACGGATTTATTACCGTAGCGCAAGGTGGTACTGGTGGAGACTGTCGGGGTAGTGCTGTGAATATAACCTTGTTGTGCCAGTGCATCGGCGTCGGCGGCCCGCAATGTGTGAATTGCCGCAGAGCGCATATCACCGAAATCTTTACCGGGGAAAATTTCTAATGTGCTGGTACCCATGGCACTGATGTTAGCTAAAACCTGCTGTTGTGACCCTTTTCCTAGTGCCACGACAGAGACCACTGATGCAATACCGATAATAATTCCCAGCATGGTCAACACCGTACGCAAGCGTTGCGCTGACATTGCCAATAAGGCCATTTTGAACGCCTCTTGTAGGCGGTCATACTGTGCTTTCCAAGGTGATAACGGCGCTTTATTGGCCGTGTCTGGCTCTTTTTCAATATTACTAATTTCTGGATCTATTTCTGTTGATACGATCTGCGGTTTTTGTCTATCGGCAATCACCTCGCCGTCTCGGAGTTCGATAATCCGCTGAGCATGTTCAGCAATCGACATGTCATGAGTGACAATAACAACCGTATGGCCTTGCCGATGTAAATTTTTGAGAATATTTAATACTTCATTGCCGCTATGAGTATCGAGTGCACCGGTGGGCTCATCAGCCAGAATGACTTCTCCGCCATTCATCAGTGCTCTGGCAATACTAACCCGCTGCTGTTGCCCGCCAGAAAGCTGACTTGGGCGATAATCCAGCCGGTCAGCCAAGCCAAGACGTGACAAAAGGTTAGTGGCTCGCTGACGCCGCTCCTCATGCTCAATGCCTGCATAAATAGCTGGAATTTCAACATTTTCTCGTGCATTTAAATCATTCAGTAAATGGTAACGCTGAAAAATAAAGCCAAAGTGTTCGCGGCGTAATTCAGCTAATGCATCTCTATCCAGATGTAAGGGAATACGCCCAGCCACCAGGTACTCACCAGAGCTAGGTTTATCTAGGCATCCAAGAATATTCATCAGTGTCGATTTACCGGAGCCTGATGCCCCGACAATGGCCACCATTTCGCCACTGTGAATGGTCAGATTGATATTTTTTAATACTTTAACGGTTGCTGCACCCACGTCTTTATCGCCAATACTAAACCAACGGCTAACGTTATCGAGTTGCAGTAAAATCTTACCCTGGTTGATATCTGGCATCAGTTACATCCCCATTGGCGGCCCCATGTGTTGGGCCTTACTGTTGGAGGCGGCAACATTCGCCTGACTAACAATGACCTGCTCCCCGGCTTGCAAGCCAGACAGAATCTGAGCATCGACATGATTGTTTATCCCGACGGTGACTGCGCGATGGCCTATTTTTCCATTTTCATCAACCACTTGTACCTGATAGCGCCCATTGCTATTTTCCAGTGCGGTTGCGGGAATAACCACGGTATCCTCGGCTTTGTGCAGCACGATATACACCTGCGCAGTCATTGAAATACGCAATGCTCCATGCGGGTTGGCGACATCAAACAAGCCGTTATAGTAAATAGCGGTGGTGGTGGAAGAGCTGGAACTGCTACTTGATGATGTGGTGGTGGTTTCATCGTTGATTGAGTCAGGTGCCGGTTCTATCGCCCGCAGCGTCGCGCTGAACCGTTGTTCAGGTTCGCCTAAAATGGTGAAGTAAACCGGCATGCCCGCGTTGACTTTCACCACATCAGCCTCAGAAATCTGTGCCTCTACCGTCATGGTCTGGAGTTGTGCGACTTTAATGATTGTCGGAGCACTTTGTACCGCATTGACGGTTTGTCCCTCTTCAACCGGGATGGCCACCACTGTCCCGGCAATCGGTGAGTTGATTTTGGTATAACCAAGATTGAGTTTGGCGGTGCTGACGGCAATTTCCGCCTGTGCAATTTGTGCATCCAGCGCGTTAATTTCGGCTTGTGTACTGTCTAATATTGCTTTGGCACTATCAAAATCAGCCCGAACCCCCAACTCTTTGGCGAGAATCTGTTGCTGACGCTGGTAGGTTAACTGATTATTTTTTTGCGTCGCGACTTTTGCTACTCGCTGAGCCAGCACGTTTTTCAGGGCTTCTTCTGCATCTTTCAGGGCATTTTGCTGAGTAAGATCATCAATTTCAGCCACTAACTGGCCTTTTTCAACCGCTTGTCCTAGGGTCACATGGAGAGCTTTAATTTGCCCAGAGACCTGAGCGCCCACCGTGACCTGTTTTTGTGCTTTGAGAGTGCCATCAGCCAGTACGGTTTGTTCCAGAGTGCGAATCTCTGCCGGGGCAGTAATAAAATGGGGTTTATCTGCCGGTGACATCCATCTAAAGAGCAGTACACTGCCAGCGGTCAGTAGCACAATAGCCAGCCCGATAAGGCGACGTTTCGACCCGGTAACCTGTTGCATCATCAATCAAAGATCCTTGAACCACAATTAAGAAAATAGTGAAGCTAAGTGCTGGGGGATAATTTACCGCCAAGGCCCGATAAGTGTGAGTTAAGTGAAACTCAAGAATATGTAAGGATTGAGTAAAACTGGCTGCGCGCGAGTCAAATAGGCATGAAAATAGCCGAAATCAGGCAGGAGAGTGAATTCATGAAAATTTTGTTAGTCGATGATGATGTTGAACTGGGCACGATGTTGAGGGAATACCTGAATGGCGAGGGGTTTAACGCCGAACGGGTATTAACCGGCAAAGCGGGCATTGAAGGTGCCTTGTCCGGGGAGTATACCGCCTTGATTCTCGACATTATGTTGCCTGATATGAGTGGCATTGATGTATTACGACAAGTGCGTAAAAAAAGTCGTTTACCTATTATTATGCTGACAGCCAAAGGCGACAACATTGACCGAGTTATTGGCCTGGAGATGGGGGCTGATGACTACATGCCTAAACCCTGCTACCCACGCGAATTGGTGGCACGGTTGCGCGCGGTATTGCGCCGCGTTGATGAGCATCCTGATGTGTCATCCGCCGATGACAGTGTCATCATTCAGGGTGACTTAACCCTCAATCCGTCGACTCGTAGCAGTGAATGGCAAGGTAAATCGTTCGATTTGACGGCTTCGGAGTTTAATTTACTGGAACTCCTGCTGCGCTCTCCGGAACGTGTTGTCACCAAAGATGAGTTATCTGCTAAAGGGCTAGGGCGGCCGCGGGAAGCCTATGACCGCAGTGTCGATGTGCATATCAGCAATATCAGACAAAAGCTTGCAGCCTTAGCGGGCAACACGCTAAATATTGAAACGGTACGTAGCATTGGCTATCGCATCAGATAATAGCTATTGGTGGAGTCGATAGGATATGCGCGGACGGTTGTTTTGGAAAATCCTGTTAGGATTTTGGCTGACCTTCATTTTAATGACTCAGATGCTGTGGGTGGTGTTTTCCTTCTATGGTAATCGCCACGAGCCACCTGAGCGTGAGATGGTACGGCAGATTGCCAAATTACAGGTCGCGTCAGCGGCCTCGGTACTTCATGCCGGTGGGTTGCCTGCGCTAAAAAGCATGATGACCAACTGGTCAGAGGCAGATAAAAATCATTTCTCTGTTTTGCCTGCGACTGAGATACCCGCGGCAACAGAGGAGCCACCCAATAAGGCGCGGCCGTCTAAAGGCCGTGAACCTGAGTTTTACAGTAGGGAAGTCACGACATGGGTCACAGGCCCAGAGGGTCAAAATTATCGTATCAGTTATGACATTGATGGATTACGGGCGATCAATCAGCAGGACGGTACTGGCGAGAGCCGCCATGAAATACTGAACATTCCCATTCCAATGATTTGGATGGGCGTGCTGGGGGGACTGTTCTTCAGTGCTCTATTGGCATGGAACCTGACGCGACCTATGCGCCAGCTACGTGCCGGTTTTGAGCGGGTAGCCCAAGGGGATTTGTCAGTGCGGTTGTTACCCGTGATGCGTCGACGGCACGATGAACTGACCGAAGTGGCACGGGATTTTGACTCAATGGCCGAGCGTCTGGAAGCGTTGGTCAGTGCCCGTGAACAGCTGCTACATGATGTTTCTCACGAGTTACGCTCGCCATTGGCCCGTTTACAATTGGCGATTGGTTTGGCGCGGCAGAACCCGGTGAACGTCGAGAACTCCTTACAGCGCATTGAGCACGAATCGGAACGGCTGGATAAGATGATTGGCGAGTTATTAGCACTCTCTCGTGCCGAGAATCACAATATAGCCGATGACGAAGAGTATTTTGATTTACATGAATTAGTGAAAGTTGTGGTCAATGATGCCCGCTATGAAGCACAGGTTCCGGGGGTTGAAATCCTATTACAGGTGACTCCGCAAGTTGGCTACACTGTCAAAGGCAATGCTGAGTTGATGCGGCGGGCAATAGATAATATTGTCCGCAATGCGCTGCGTTTCTCTGGTCAGGGCCAGCAGGTTAGCGTGACACTTTCACCAAGTGAGTGGAGCTACCAGATTCAGGTCGCAGACCAAGGGCCGGGAGTGGAGGAAAGCAAGTTATCCAGTATTTTTGACCCTTTCGTGCGTGTCAAATCAGCTATGTCTGGCAAAGGTTACGGTTTGGGCTTAGCCATTACACGCAAAGTGGTCTTGGCGCATGGTGGGCAGGTTGAAGCCAGAAATAGTGAGCTGGGTGGTTTGGTGATTACCTTACGGATGCCGCGCTGGCCTACGACAAATTAAGCTGGTTTGTTTATAACGCATGTCATGTTAGCTAACAAAAACGGCGCCCTTAGGCGCCGTTTTTTCACTCGTATAAAATTACTTTTTGATACGAATAATCGGAGTCTCACCAACAGTGACACTGCCAGAGAGTTTAATCAGTTCTTTAATCTCGTCCATGTTAGAGATAACCACCGGCGTCAGTGTAGACTTGGCTTTCTCTTCCAGCAGGGCCAGATTGAACTCAATAACCACATCACCTTTTTTGACGCGCTGGCCTTCTTCAGCGATACGCTTAAAGCCTTCGCCTTTCAGTTCAACAGTATCAATACCGAAGTGGACGAACAGCTCGATGCCGCTGTCTGATTCGATAGAAAAAGCATGGTTAGTTTCGAAAATTTTACCGATGGTGCCGTCAACAGGAGCAACCATTTTATTGCCTGAAGGCTTGATAGCTATGCCATCACCAACGATTTTCTCTGCAAACACAACATCAGGAACATCTTCGATGTTGACGATCTCACCAGACAACGGAGCTACGATTTCAATAGTGCCACTGTCTTTTTTATCATCTGAAACCAGTGATTTCAGTTTATCGAACAAACCCATGATCTTCTCCTAAGTATTTATATTGGGCAGCGTTCCAGTATCGTGGAATTAGCAGAGCGTTTTTTCTTCGATGAATGTGGTAACCAAATCCATCAATTCCTTCGCTGTTGGTTGAGCTAATGCTTGCTCCGCCAGCACCTTCACATCTTCGAAATTCGTATTACGGATAATTTTCTTGATGCGTGGGATCGAAATTGCACTCATGCTGAACTCATCCAGCCCCATGCCCAATAGCAACAGTGTAGCACGTTCATCGCCAGCAAGTTCACCGCACATACCGGTCCACTTACCTTCAGCGTGAGATGCATCAATAACCTGTTTGATCAGGCCCAATACCGATGGCGACATTGGATTATAGAGATGAGAAATCAGCTCATTGCCACGATCTACTGCCAGAGTATACTGAGTTAGATCGTTTGTCCCAATACTAAAGAAGTCAACTTCTTTAGCTAAATGGCGAGCGATGACCGCCGCCGCAGGTGTTTCAACCATCACACCGACCTCGATAGTTTCATCAAAGGCCTTATTTTCTTCACGCAGTTGGCTCTTCAGCAGTTCAAGCTCTGCTTTCAGCTCGCGTACTTCTTCAACCGAAATGATCATCGGGAACATGATACGCAATTTACCAAACGCGGAGGCACGCAAGATTGCGCGCAGCTGTGCATGCAGAATCTCTTTGCGATCCATAGCAATACGGATTGCACGCCAGCCCAGGAATGGGTTTTCTTCTTTCGGCAAGTTCATGTACGGCAGATCTTTATCACCGCCGATGTCCATGGTACGGACAATAACTGCTTGAGAGCCCATGGCTTCCGCAACGGCTTTATAAGCCTGGAACTGCTCTTCTTCAGTAGGCAGTGAGTCGCGGTCCATGAACAGGAATTCGGTGCGATACAGACCGACACCTTCAGCGCCATTACGCTCAGCACCGGCGATGTCACGCACGGTACCAATGTTGGCAACCACTTCAACCTGATGGCCATCAAGGGTGATAGCAGGCAGGTCTTTCAGTTTGGCCAGATCGTTTTTCTCGGTGATGTACTGAGCATTCACCGCTTTCAACTGCTCAATCACATCCGCAGTCGGGTTTAAATAGACTTTGTTGTTGACCGCATCGAGGATCAAATAGTCGCCATTTTGGACTTGTTTGGTCACATCACTTGTGCCGACGATAGCCGGTAATTCCAACGAACGAGCCATAATGGAGGTGTGAGAAGTACGGCCACCTAAATCGGTGATGAACCCTAACACTTTATCCAGATTAAGCTGCGCGGTTTCTGACGGAGTCAGATCGGTAGCAACCAGAATCACTTCATCCTGGATAGCACCCAAATCGACAATAGTCAGACCGAGAATGTTCTTCAGCAGGCGTTTACCGATATCACGCACGTCAGCTGCACGCTCTTTCAGGTATTCGTCATCCAGCTCTTCCAGGGCTTTTGCTTGCCCTTCAATCACTGAATAAGCGGCTGCATCAGCAGTGGCATGCTCATCTTTGATGAGGGCTATGATTTCCTGCTCAAGCTCTTCGTCTTCCAACAGCATGATATGCCCTTCGAAGATGGCAGCTTTCTCTTCGCCCAGGCTTATGCCAGCTTTGGTCTTAATCGCTTCCAACTGTTCAGCCGCTTTAGCACGCCCAGTTTTGAAACGCTCGACTTCCTGCTCCACTTGGTCAGCAGAGATCTTTTTCCGGTTGATGACAATCTCATCTTCTTTTAGCAAAAGTGCTTTACCAAAAGCGATACCCGGTGATACTAAAATGCCTGAAATCATAACCCTACCTTACTCTTGACTGGTGTTAACTAAAAAAGCGCGCGTGATTACTCAAGCTCTGCCATCAGTTTTACCAGATGCTCAACAGCTTTCTTCTCATCTTCGCCTTCAGCAGAGATCGTAACAACAGTACCTTGGGTCAGGCCCAGAGTTTGCAGTTTGAACAGGCTCTTGGCGCTAGCGCTTTTACCGTTGGAGGTCACAGTAATTTCAGACGCAAAGCCTTTTGCTTCTTTCACGAACTGGGCAGCAGGGCGGGTATGAAGACCGTTTGGTGCAGTAATAGTAACTTCTTGCTGGAACATTGTATTTCCCCAACTTATTGGATTTATGTTGTGGAGCTAAAGTTTAGTGTAAAACCTAAACTTTAGCCTGTATTGGTGCGCGTATAATGACATCTTTCAACTCGCGCATGACTATGCCTCAACTGCAGGTAAGCCATAAAGACAGTTTCCGATACGACCTGAGCTCAGGCCTAAAATCGAGACTGCTACTCCTAAGAATAATGCTCTCTTTGCGATATGTCTTCAATCAGCGTTAAGTGATGACATTTTTTGTTGTGTTGCATAATTGATAAATCGATTCAGCCAGAGAGGCGCCAGATACTCGATTAATTTCGCGTATCAAAATAATTGTCCGGTTAAATACTAAACCCAGAGGGTAAAATCAATCTTTATGTAGTAAAAACTTTGACGTGCACCACAAAAAAAGCACCCAAGAGGGTGCTTTTTTAGCATTTAGTGCGACAGCATCACTACTGTTGCAGTTCTTGCTCAGTGAACAAATCTGCAAATAATGCTGTGCTTAAGTAACGCTCACCCGAGGACGGAAGAATAACCACAATTGTTTTGTCAGTAAAGCCATCTTCTTCAGAAAGCTTAACCGCAGCAGCGACTGCCGCACCGGAAGAAATACCGGCCAAAATACCTTCTTCATCCATCAAGCGACGAGCCATAGAGATAGCTTCGTCATTGGTCACCAAAGCAACCCGGTCAATCAAACTCAGGTCGAGGTTGCCGGGAATGAAGCCTGCGCCAATACCTTGAATTTTATGTGGGCCTGGTTTGATCTCCTGGCCTGCCAATGCTTGCGTGATAACTGGCGAGTCGGTTGGCTCAACAGCAACGGAAATAATTGCTTTGCCTTTGGTATTTTTGATGTAGCGGCTGACGCCGGTCAGCGTACCACCAGTACCGACACCAGCGATAAAGACATCCACTTCACCATCGGTATCTTCCCAAATCTCGGGGCCAGTGGTTTTCTCGTGAATTTCCGGGTTTGCAGGGTTACTGAACTGTTGCAAAATAATATAGCGGTCTGGGTCGGTAGCTTGAATTTCTTCGGCTTTAGCGATGGCTCCTTTCATCCCCTTAGCACCTTCAGTCAGCACCAGATTGGCACCCAGCGCTTTTAATAACTTACGGCGCTCAATGCTCATGGTTTCAGGCATCGTCAGCGTTAATTTATAACCACGAGCTGCGGCAACAAATGCCAGAGCAACCCCGGTATTACCACTGGTCGGTTCTACCAGTTCTTTGCCTTCGGTCAGAATGCCTCTATTTTCGGCATCCCAAATCATATTAGCGCCGATACGGCATTTAACGCTGAAACTGGGATTGCGTGATTCAACCTTCGCCAAAATGCGTCCGTTACCGATACGGTTCAGACGAACCAACGGCGTATGGCCGATTGTTAAAGAGTTGTCTTCATATATCTTGCTCATAGCCCGTCCTTTAACTCTATGAAAATGTAGGAAACGTTCAAAGCATACGCTAACAGTATTGCTATGGAAGTAAGTAATTGGTATATCGATATGTTATTAGGAAATAAGTTTTAATCCCAATAACAAGGGCGTGACCAGCACGCCCACAGAAAATTAGTGTGATGGTTGAATAAACTGGTCACGGTAGCGATCAACCCACATCGCCGTGGCCCCGCAGACCGCAACTGGCATAATCACCAAATTAAGGAATGGGATCATAGTGAATAAGCTCACTAGTGCGCCAAATTGGAGGTTATCAACTTTATTTTGCCGTAATGCGCTGCGCATGTGCTGGAAGCTCACTTTATGGTTATCAAAAGGATAGTCACAATATTGAATCGAGAGCATCCAGGCACTAAAGAGGAACCATAGAACAGGGGCCAGTGTTTGGCCAATTCCCGGAATCACATATAACAGCAACAACACTAATGCCCGCGGTAAGTAGTAAGCTAATTTGCGCCATTCACGTGCCATAATGCGCGGTAAATCCTTCACGATGCCCATGATACCGGTATCCGGTAGGGGTTTTCCGGTTAGGCTCGCCTCCAATTGTTCGGCCAACAAACCGTTAAAGGGGGCGGCGATGAAATTGGCAAGGGTGCTGAACAGGTAACTGAAGACCAGTAGCACCGAAATGACCATTACTGGCCACAGTAAATAACTTAGCCATTGTAACCAGTCAGGGATATGGCTCAATAGTTGTGGAACCCAGTCACCTATCCGGTTGAATAACCACCAGAAAGCACCTCCCATCAGTAGAATATTTACTAATAAAGGCAAAATCACGAATCGCCGGATGCCCGGGCGGGAAATTAACTGCCATCCTTGCGCAAAATAATGGATACCATTGACCTTTTTTGCTGTTTTTTGCGTATACGCCATGCCATTGAGTTCTCTGTTAGCTTATTGACCAATGTATCATATCGGTATGATTTCCCACTGCATAGTCACGTTTTGTACAAAAAGTAAGCGAAACATCTAGCATAATCATCTTTCTTTGAAGAAAATTGAGCACGGACTTGCACTTGTGTTCGTTGGGAAATAGAGTTAAAGGGTGAATGTTTGCCGCGGTGGCAATGTATTGGAACAACAGAGATAGTAATGATGCAGGATTTGCGTCTGATATTAATCGTTGTTGGCGCGATCGCCATAATAGCGTTGTTATTGCATGGTTTATGGACCAGCCGTAAAGAACGCTCATCACTTTTTCGCGATCGCCCAGTTAAACGTCTGAAACAAGAACGTGTTGAAACCCCGATTGAGAGTCTTGATGAAGGGGTAGGAGAAGTGCGCGTCCGCACAGCTCATCCACAAGAGAAGCCTTCGTTTAGTCACATTGATGATGACGATGAAGACATGCCGGTTATTCAGCATACTGAAACTCAGCCGGCACAGGTTAAGACGGAGCCTCGTCAAAAACCTTTTGCTTCAGTGCAGACAGACTATGACGACCCGCTATTGGGTGGGCTATCTGCTGAACAACCACCGCATGAATCACAGCGTGATCCTTTGCTTGGTTCGGTTGAAGAACCCTATTCACAACCGCGTCACGCAGAACCACAGCATGTGGCGGAACATGCACCTCGAGTCGCGCCACAACAGGTGGAATCGCAACCAGAGCCTGCAGTTCCTGCTCCTGAGGTGAAACCACAAAAACTGAAAGAAACTGTTTTGGTGCTGCATGTCGCTGCACATCACGGCGGTACTTTGGGCGGTGAGTTGCTGTTACAGAGTGTGCTTCAGTCTGGTTTCCAGTTCGGTGAAATGGGTATTTTCCACCGTCACCTTAGCCCGGCAGGCAGCGGCCCAGTATTGTTCAGTTTGGCGAATATGGTAAAACCGGGTTCTTTTGATCCTGATACCATGTCTGATTTCTCTACGCCGGGTGTATCAATGTTTATGATGGTACCGTCTTATGGCGATGCTAATCAGAACTTCAAGCTAATGCTACAATCAGCCCAGCGCATTGCCGACGATGTTGGCGGTGTCGTGTTGGATGATGAACGCCGCATGATGACCCCGCAAAAGCTGGAAACGTATAAGGCCCGCATCCGCGAAGTGTTGGATGCAAACGCAAGCGCCTGATAACGTTGCCCCATAATGAATCGAATTAACCCGAACCCCCGCATGCCGGGGGTTTTTTATCTTTGATGGTGAGCTATGGAATCGATAATTCAGCAAATTAATCAACTAAGAACCTCATTGCGCCATCATGAACATCAATACCATGTGTTGGATGCACCAGAGATCCCTGATGCTGAATATGACCGCCTGATGCAGCAATTACGTGATTTGGAAGCACAACACCCTGAATTGATCACCAATGATTCACCGACGCAACGGGTTGGTGCCGCGCCGCTTGATGCATTTGACCAGGTTAAACATGAAGTCCCGATGCTGTCTCTCGATAACGTCTTTGATGAAGAGAGCTATCTGGCATTCGACAAAAGGGTGCATGACCGACTGAAAACCGCAGAACCTCTGACATTTTGTTGTGAACTGAAGCTCGATGGTTTGGCGGTCAGTTTATTGTATGAAGAAGGCGAGCTGGTCAGGGCGGCTACCCGCGGTGATGGCACCACGGGTGAGAATATTACTGTCAATGTGCGCACTATTCGCGCTATTCCACTGCGCTTGCATGGAGATAACATCCCACGGCGAGTGGAAGTGCGCGGTGAGGTGTTTATGCCGCAGGCTGGTTTTGAGCAATTAAACGAAGAAGCACGTCGCAAAGGCGGCAAAGTTTTTGCCAACCCACGCAATGCGGCTGCGGGTTCATTGCGTCAGCTTGACCCGCGAATTACGGCTAAACGGCCATTAACTTTCTTCTGTTACGGTGTGGGTTTACTCGATGGTGGTGAGTTACCGCGTAGCCATATTCAGCGACTAATGCAATTCAAGGCCTGGGGCTTGCCGGTCAGTAATAGAGTGAAATTGTGCACTGGTAGTGACCAGGTCATTGCTTTTTATCGACAAGTTGAACAAGACCGTGCCAGTTTAGGTTTTGATATCGATGGTGTGGTTATCAAGGTTGACTCTCTCGACTTACAAGAGCAGCTGGGCTTTGTGGCCCGAGCACCGCGCTGGGCCACGGCATTTAAATTCCCAGCACAAGAGCAGATAACGCAAGTTCGCGAAGTGGAGTTTCAGGTAGGGCGCACTGGTGCTATCACCCCTGTGGCTCGTCTGGAGCCGGTACAGGTTGCCGGTGTGATTGTCAGCAATGCGACGCTGCATAATGCCGATGAAATTGAACGCCTTGGCTTGCGTATTGGCGATACCGTGATTGTCCGCCGGGCCGGTGATGTTATTCCGCAAGTGGTGGGCGTGGTGATGGATCAGCGCCCTCAGGATGCCAAAGAGATTACCTTCCCCGATCATTGTCCGGTATGCGGCTCTGACATCGAGCGGGTTGAGGGTGAAGCGGTTGCCCGCTGTACCGGTGGCTTATTCTGTGCGGCGCAGCGTAAAGAGGCACTGAAGCACTTTGTCTCACGTCGGGCGCTGGACGTGGACGGTATGGGTGATAAGATTATCGAGCAACTGGTGGAAAAACAGTATGTTGAGAACCCAGCTGATTTATTCACATTGACTGCGGGCAAATTAACCGGCCTTGACCGGATGGGGCCAAAGTCTGCACAAAATCTAATTGTGGCGTTGGAGAAGGCGAAGCAGACCACTTTTGCCCGCTTCCTCTATGCGCTGGGGATTCGCGAAGTGGGAGAGGCAACAGCAGCCAATTTGGCCGCTCACTTCCGTACTCTGGATAATCTTCGTGCGGCAGATATCGAAGCATTAAAAAGTGTGCCTGATGTCGGGGAAGTTGTGGCTAAACATGTGCTTAACTTCCTGAGTGAAGAACACAATCAGAAGGTCATCGAAACGCTTGAAAAAGTGATCAGTTGGCCTGAGCCGCAGCAAATTATTGCTGAAGAGATAGACAGTCCATTTGCCGGTAAAACCGTGGTGCTGACCGGCTCGCTCACTATTCTCTCACGAGATGAAGCCAAAGATCGTCTGACGGCTTTGGGGGCTAAAGTGAGTGGCAGTGTCTCTAAAAAAACCGATCTGGTGATTGCCGGTGAAGCCGCAGGGTCAAAACTGGTTAAAGCGCAGGAACTTGGGATTACAGTTATTGATGAAGCGGAAATGATCCGTTTATTAGGCGAATAATTATAATTCTGAGGGCGAGTGGTATGGAAAAAGAAAATTTGCTTGAGATTGCCAATACCCGGATGCCTTTTGGTAAATACCAAGGGCGGGTATTAATCGATCTGCCTGAAGAGTACCTGTTGTGGTTCGCCCGGAAAGGGGAATTTCCGCAGGGTAAGTTGGGCATGTTAATGGAAATGACACTGGCCATTAAGATTGAAGGGCTGGATAGTTTGGTAAAACCACTTAAGCGCAGTTAATCCGATACTCTAAAATATGGCGATGGGCGGCATTCCGTTCATCGCCATGATTTTGTTTGTAGGGTAAAACTTCATTAAATATAAACGTCAATCTGGTTCTGTGCAGAAGGGCGGTTTATCCCATCACCCGCCGGTGCATTCGCACTCACGGTATTATTATCGCCCTCTTTGGTTTTTTCGGCCTCTTTGGCTTCAATACGAGCGATTTGCGCTTGCAGTGCTGCAATTTGACTCTGAATTTGTTGCTGCTGTTTTTGTAGCTCATCAGCGGTCAAACCAGAATCTTTTAAGGTGCTTAATTTTTCAGTGAGTTTTTGGATCTCTTGATTTAGAGATTTAATCTGTGCGGCGCTACTGCTGTCCGAAGAGCTACTGCCGCTCACAGAAACTGATGCGGTAGAGATAGTATTCGACATCATTATTCCTTAGAAAAACGTGGGTGGAGTAATGCTTATCGACGAGGGAATATTAACCTTTAACTCTTTATAGCTGTTTTACACAATCTTATCACTTGGCTGTTTTGCTGATCACAACAGCATGATTTTTCACGGGGATACCACCAACCTTAATTGTGGCCAATGTTGCAGCCAACCTTTGCTATTCACCCTCTGGTTGTAGGTATCTATTTCACCGTTTTTGGGGTTTAGCGTGATAGTTTTGGCAAATAGCGCCTCCACACCGAGTGGTGCGACTAATTCAACATCGCCATTGTTATTGAGTTTGGCACCAATGGCGGTTTCGACCTCAACCCAATAGCTGATGGCATCTTCCATATTGGTATAGGGCCAGCGACCCGTGTGCAGATGCATTCTGGCTTGATTTTTTACTGACCACGGAAAGGGAATATCTTGAAAAGACGGCGTTTGAAGTAACTGTTTTTCGAGTTGTAAATCTCGTTGTTCGCTGGCATCTTCCTCATCAAAATAGACTAAATCAATATCATTAAGTGGTGTCGGTGAGGTGTAGCCATGCAGTTGGTCCCATACCAGATTGCGAACAAACCCAGCAGCCAGACACCACTGATGTAAGCCGAGTTCACGAGCAATAGATAATGCGCGCATCCGATAAGGGTCAGCTTGAAGCCATTGAATGATTTGCTGTTGCTGGTCCATTAGCTATTCCCTCAGTCATCTCTTGTTTATTCACTTAAGCCGTGAATTAACAGGATAGCAGCAGAGAAGATAAAATTGGAACCTGATTATGGTAAACGCTGAAAAGCAAAAAACCGGCCTAAGCCGGTCTTTTAAATGGTGGTGGAGCTAGACGGGATCGAACCGTCGACCTCTTGCATGCCATGCAAGCGCTCTCCCAGCTGAGCTATAGCCCCACAAATGTGGTTGTTCGTACTGATTTATCTATGATGCCACTAATTTAACTGGTTTGACTAGATCATCAAATCAGAAAATTTGGTGGAGCTAGACGGGATCGAACCGTCGACCTCTTGCATGCCATGCAAGCGCTCTCCCAGCTGAGCTATAGCCCCAATGCGCACATAATAAATTGTGTGAACGGGGCGCATGATATGAAACCACTGAAACAGTGTCAACGGCTAATTCAATTTCTCGCGTTAAGCGCTGAAAAAGCCGCCAAATCAGTGGGTGAACAGCATAATAAACGGGATGTAATTCATCGTTTGGTGGTTTTCGGACATAAAAAAGGTGGCTTGAATATGCCACCTTGTAAGCATGAAAATGCGTGATTTTATTGCTGAGCTTCACGTTCGCTGATGAAAGCGAGTGCTTTATCGATACGTGCCAATGAGCGCGCCTGACCGATCGCATGGACGGTGACATCCATACCTGGCGATTGTCCCGCCCCAGTGACAGCAACACGCAGCGGCATGCCAACTTTACCCATTCCTACACCTAACTCATCTGCGGTGCCCTGAATGGCGTTGTGGACGTTTTCAGTTGTCCATTCCGTAATAGCGGCCAGTTTGGCTTTGACCGCTTCAAGTGGTTGACGTGCAACTGGGCGTAAATGCTTTTTCGCTGCATCAGCATCGAACTCGTCAAACTCTTCATAGAAGTAGCGGCAAGACTCAGCCATCTCTTTGAGTGTCTTACAGCGTTCGCCTAGCAGTTTAACTATTTCAACCAACTCTGGGCCATTACGGGTATCAATACCCAGTTGCTCAACTTGCCATGACAGATGCACAGCAACATGTTCAGGTGGCAGGCTGTTGATATAGTGATGATTCAACCACTGTAGTTTTTCAGTATTGAAAGCACTGGCTGATTTGCTAACCGCATCTAAAGTGAATAACTCGGTCATTTCGGCTACGGAGAAAATCTCCTGATCGCCATGAGACCAACCCAAACGTACCAGATAATTCAGCAGAGCTTCCGGCAGGTAACCGTCATCACGGTATTGCATGACACCGACTGCGCCGTGGCGTTTAGACAACTTTTTGCCATCATCACCCAGAATCATCGAAACGTGAGCATATTCAGGAACTGGCGCGCCTAATGCTTTCAGAATATTGATTTGGCGCGGGGTGTTGTTGATATGGTCTTCACCGCGGATAACATGGGTGATTTCCATATCCCAGTCATCAATAACTACACAGAAGTTATAGGTTGGCGAACCATCTGTGCGGCGAATAATTAAATCATCCAGCTCTTGGTTGCTAAATTCAATTGGCCCACGGATTTTATCATTGAAAATAACAGAACCTTCCTGCGGGTTACGAAAACGCACCACTGAAGGTTCATCGGCACCATGAGTACATTGGCTGTCACGGCAGCGACCATCGTAGCGAGGCTTTTCGCCATTCGCCATTTGAGTTTCACGTAATTCATCCAGACGTTCTTTAGAGCAATAGCATCTATACGCAGTGCCATTCTCCAACATTTGGTCAATAACCGCATTGTAGCGATCGAAACGTTTGGTTTGGAAATACGGGCCTTCATCCCAATCCAGATTTAGCCAGTTCATACCGTCCATAATGGCGTCAATGGCTTCCTGAGTTGAGCGCTCAAGATCGGTGTCTTCGATACGCAGAACAAATTCACCACCTAAATGACGGGTGAATAGCCAGGAATAGAGCGCGGTGCGTGCGCCACCTACGTGAAGATAGCCGGTAGGACTGGGTGCAAAACGGGTTTTAATTTTCATTGGGATCGATGCCTTATTACGCTACGCCGGCCAGCAGACGCTGACAGTTGCTCTAAATTCGAAAAAGTAGGCGACATTCTACCACCCTGAAGTAATTCCTCAACGATGTTACCGGCATGCAATTGATGATTACTGATAGATATGCCTAAAGAAACGTCCACAGCGGCGATAAATATCGCATCCTGTTTAAATTTGCGGCGAACGATTGTTTTCGTTTTAAAAACCGTTGACTCACTTCGAACTATCCCTATAATGCGACTCCAACAACACGGCGGGGCGATTAGCTCAGTTGGTAGAGCATCTCCTTTACACGGAGGGGGTCATCAGTTCGAATCTGGTATCGCCCACCAAACTCGACGTGTTTTGTAGTAAGAGTTATGCAGTAAAATGAGATAGATGAGGGCGATTAGCTCAGTTGGTAGAGCATCTCCTTTACACGGAGGGGGTCATCAGTTCGAATCTGGTATCGCCCACCACTCATCTCTCATTGATTTTAAAGCATTAAAGTAGTAGAAGTGGGCGATTAGCTCAGTTGGTAGAGCATCTCCTTTACACGGAGGGGGTCATCAGTTCGAATCTGGTATCGCCCACCACTTCTCTTACTCTCAGTTATATATAATGGGTCGTTAGCTCAGTTGGTAGAGCAGTTGACTTTTAATCAATTGGTCGCAGGTTCGAATCCCGCACGACCCACCATTATATCAAGTACTTCAGTAACTCCACCAAGCTTATAAATCGCACAATATACAAATACAACGAAAAAACCCAAGCTGACTTCAGCCCGGGCTTTTGATGTTTCTAGAACGATGTAAATATATCCGTAGTGCTATTTTGCGGAGGCTTCGAGAGTAAAAGCTTCTTGAGCAAGGATAGTTTCTGGTTCGATAACTTCTTCTTCAGCACCTATTTTGGCAATACCGTGGCAACCTTCACCATAATGTTCACCTTCCCAACGCCCAACCAGTGCCGCACCAATTGCATTGCTCATCACGTTAGTTGCCGAACGGCCCATATCTAAGAAGGGATCTACGCCCATTAACAGAATTAAACCTGCCTCTGGAATATTAAATTGGCTAAGAGTTGCGGCGATAACCACTAATGATGCACGAGGAACACCAGCCATACCTTTAGATGTCAGCATTAGGATTAATAGCATAGTAATTTGTTCGCCCATGCTCAGATGTATATTGCATGCCTGAGCAATAAAGATGACGGCAAATGAACAATATGCCATGGAGCCGACCAGGTTGAACGAATAACCAATAGGTAGAACAAAACTGGCAATCTTGTTAGAAACACCAAATTCTTCCAGTTTTTCCAGTGTGCCGGGGAAGGCAGCTTCGGAACTTGAAGTGGTAAAGGCTAACAGTGCCGGTTCACTAATACCTTTTATTAATCGAAGAGTACAGCGGCCAATCAGCATAATTGAGCAGCCAATCAAAATTAACCACAGCAATCCCAGAGTGAAATAGAACTCACCCATAAAGATGCCGGCACTGACCAATACCCCCATTCCACGTTCAGAAATCATCGCTGAGATCGCGGCAAATACGGTCAGTGGAGCAAATAACATGACATAACCGGTAAGCTTCAACATCAGATGTGCCAGTGAATCTAACACATCAACGATAGGTTGCGCTTTCTCTCCTATTGCGGAAAGACTAATCCCCATAAAAATAGAGAAAACAACAATTTGCAAGATTTCATTGCGTGCCATCGCATCAACAATACTGGTCGGAATGGCATGCGAAATAAACACTTTAGCGGAGAACGGAACAGGGGCGATACCGTCAACCGCACTGGCGGTTGCTGCCACGAAATTGATGCCATCGCCCGGTCTTAGGAGGTTAACAACCACCAAACCCAGCAGAATTGAAATGAATGCAGCACAAATAAACAGGAACAGTGTTTTTGAGAAAACACGCCCTAACGTTTTGGCGTCACCCATTTTGGCAATCCCGACCACTAAGGTTGAGATAATCAATGGTGCGATAATCATTTTGATTAAACGCAGAAAAATATCGGTAAAGATGGATATTTCAGATGAGTATGATTTGGCAAAGTCAGGATTGCTAAAGGAATTTATTAAAAACCCGACAATAATACCTATTATCAGACCCAATATGATCATTGTGGTCAAGTTCTTTGATTTCATAATGATTCCATTTATAAGTAGGGTGGTATATTTTTATAAATATTTAATAATTTCACCGATGTTGTATATTTATGCTTTAGAGAAACGGTGCATCAGGCAGCACAATGCACCGGGATATTCGGATGTTTTTCTATTGCTATGGCTGATTAAAAACTAAATATTGAACTCGAGCTTTAATAATGGTGCATGTTGTTGAGCACCATAGACATCCGTATCGCTTACAGCACCTGACACCAGGTGGCGCGGCATGACTATTTTGACCGCATTGGCGGGATCAAACCAAATAATACGCGAGACCAATTTAGGTTCTATTTTATAAATTTTGGCTATTAATTCCTTCTTGAATTGACCGGATTCTTTTATGCTGGAATAGATATCTTTATTCTTGAATAAAATATCCAGTACTAACTCATACGGCCCCGCATTCTTTGATCTGACAACATGAGCCAGTTCTATAATAGATATTTTCATGCTGTCACTCCTTTTGCAGTTACATTCTCCAGCTTGAACTTAAAGGCAATCTCTGGCGTATATTCCATTAAGTGATAAATGGAAAATTCATAAACCAAACCGGCCCGAATATCTGATGGTGAGAATGGGAATGCTAAATTACCCGCAGTGGCAATTCGCCCGGTATAACCATAATGAAGTAAGGTCGAGCGCGCGAGCGAGCAAATGCTGTCCGCCATGGCTTGAGAGGGGGCGACAACATCAAGCAAAATACCCAATTCATAAGATGTGGTATCTGGCTCTGGCTCCATTTTCCCCATGACACCATTCTTGCCATACAAATGAAAATTGAGTTGCACTGCATCAGGCGTGATACTCAGATTTTTCTCTACACTTTTGCGAACTTCGAGCAAGATATTATCAATATCCGCAATCATAATGGCGTCTCGGGTGCCAGCAATGCTCAGCGTGCGATAACCCACTGGACGAGCCCCTTCCAACTTCACCGCATAGGGGGTGTTTTCATGTACTGAGCCGCTGACACGAACCTGGCCATTACCCGCATCCTTAAACTGGCAAGCTGTCAGATTTAATACTCCACCGGGGCCGGGTAAGAAGTAAGGATCTGATTTTTCATATAATGTATGTGCTGCTGCCGAGGTTTCAGTAAATTGGCGCTTTTCGTTGAAGGTCTTCAAGGTAAAGCCAGTTTCATCCAGAATGCCCATGGCACAGTCTGAACCTGACCCCGGTGTTGCGGCAATTGCGGCACACTCCAGAATCTTGCCACAATGCAGTGCCAAACCCTCATCGAATCCCTTCATAATAGGTAATGCGGCAAAACAGGCAGGATCATAAGCTCGGCCGCCTAACACGACTTGCGCCCCGGCTTGCAATGCCTCCTGAAAAGGCTCGACCCCCATCTGTGCCACGATATAAGTGGTTGCATCAATAGCTTCATGGGTGAGTTCAGGCACAAAATCCAGTGACTGAATCTTGCCGGCATCAAGAGCAGCATGGACCACTTCTTTACTCACGTCGGCTGGGATAACCGCCAGGGTAAAGTCCAGTGATTCCTCTTGGGCAATTTCCAAAATGATCTGACGACACCATTCCAGATGTGGCGCAGCGCCTGAACCTCCTGCTGTGCCTATAACGACAGGGATACCTTGTTTTACACCTGCCGTTATCATGTAACGCAAATCCCGTTTTACCCCAGCCCGGTCAGTAAAAGGCTTACCGGAACCCAGATAGTGGGGGCCGGGGTCAGAAGAACCGGCATCAACAGCGATTAAATCGGGTGATTCTTCCATCGCTTTCATAAAGCTCTCTTCTGGAAACCCATACCCCAGAATGGCTGTCGGCGAGAGGATTTTAAAGGTTTTAGACATATCAATTCGCCTTTGCTTTCAGTTGTGCGATGGTCCGAGTCATCTCATTAAACACAATGTTCATACCTTCATCGAAGCCCATACCCGGCTTGATGAGCATGCGCATTGGGCGCGAAGCAATAGCAACATGCACACAGGTGCGGGCGCTGATATCCGTTTCGTTACAGGTTCCGCCTTGATAGGCCTCCATACCTTTTTTATTGCAGTACAGCACAGCATCAACAATGTTGTGGATACTGCCCAGATCCGGGGTTTTGATCTGCACCATGTGGCAACTGCGGGCATCAGTAAAATCGATGATATCTTGGTAGGTATTGCACCATTCATCGGCCACGATTTTGACGGAGGAACCGAGTTTTTCCAGATTGCGGGTGATTTCGGTCAATAGGCGGATTTGGTCTGGTTTATTACCTGCATCCACCGGCCCTTCGATATACAGATCAAGCTCTCCTGCCTGTTCTTGCAAGCTGGCGATATACTCGGCACACCGCATTGGATCCATATCGAAAATCAAACCAATGGTGCCGTAAACATCGATATGTAAGTTAGGTTTGTAGTTGGGATCAACCCGCAAATCAGTCACACGTTTAGCCAACCAGCTCACGTAATCACGCAGTTTTTCCCCATTACGCCCCAGTTTTTCATCAACATTATTGATAAGGCCATGTGGCAGTACGTCGACACCTTTGAGGATCATTTTATCGACCGCGATGTAGCGATCGTCGCCACTTTGTCCGAACAGTGGGATAGGCTGGGTTACCAGCGGCAGATGCCACTCATCACATACGACTTCCGCCTTTAAGCGGCCAGTGGCTAATGCGCTGGCGTCCAGCAAGGCTTGGGACAGGCCGTAACGAATGGCGGTGTGCAGCGGTTTGCCATTAATCGTGACTTCATCAAAGAAACGCGCATTTTGACGAAACTCACTAATATCGCGCCCTTCGAGCAGTGGTTTGATATGTTTTTCCAGGAAAGGAACAAAGTTGGCGGCAATAAACAGAGGGTCACGGCCACCTGCTCCTGAATATTGTACTGCTGCACAGTCGCCAACGGCGACGGCACCATTTTCTAAAATTAATTGGATATTTACACATTCACCGGCCTGACGAATTGAGGTGAAGCCCTCAGTTACAGGCTGGCCCTGATAGATAAAACCATCCAATTTAGCGCCGTTTTTTATTGCCTGCTGGTCATCGAAGTAGAAAGATGAATTACCGGCTGTGAACAGGGCTTGTTTGATTTTCATTATGGTCTTCCTATTAATTTGCTGTGGGATACGGCGTTGATATCGTCAATAATCATTTGGAATGACGGGGTACGGCCTTCTTCTTTGGCTCGCTCAGCAACAAAATCATGGTGGAGCGCCAAAACATCTTTAGGCAGTGGCACGGAACCGGGATCAAACACGCGGATAGCACCGTGGTTATCACGGATTGGCATCATCTTGCCGGAGTTGCAGGTTGCGGGTGCAAAAGGCACGTCAAGAACACCGGCTTCAAAGGCTCGAACAGTGCCGATGGCAATATCACCTTGGCCCAACTCCAGTACTTTGTTCATAACGGCGCGGACTTCACGTTTAATCAGCTCAATTTCGCGGTCAACTTCAACACAAGGCGGGAATTTTTGGTCACGCACCATGTTCAGCATTTGGTTTGATGCCCTCAAACCTTGACCATTGGCCTCGGCTGTTGGGATGCCATAGGCTTCATGTGGGCTCTTGGTGATAACTTTGGTTGCACCGGCCATCCCCGCGACAGCAGCTCCCCAAGAGATAACTGCAAATGCACGAGATTCATCCTCTGGGAAGCCCCCCATCCACTGGTGGAATACGGTACTAAGTTCATAGTTTTCATAGCCATTGGCATGGAAATATTCATCAGCCAGCTCGCGCAGAGAGCGGATAGCCGCAATATCTTGCACCACATTACCCACCTGGCCGTAGCCGACGGTGATGGATTTCACGCCCTGTTCCAAAGCCAATAATCCCTCAATAATGGCGACAGCATGGGAAACAAAAGGCGGGATCAACGTGCCGGTGAGTGGGCCAAATGGTTCGCGATTGATACGAATCCCGTGCTCTTCATATACGCCAATCAAGCGGTCGCAGTATTGCCAATCGCGAATGGATTTCTCTAGCGTCACACGTTTTGCATAGGGGATGTTGTAAGAAATACCGCCACCTTCATAGCTGGTAAATCCACTGGCCATAGCGATTTCAGCTAATAGGCGGGCATCGGGTGTGCCGTGACGAATTTGCAGCGGTTTAGATAAAGTTTCGGTAATGCGACGGCAGGCTTTGACGCCATGATTCACTACCGGCAACCCATTGAGTTTTGATGTACCTGCTTCGATGGATTTTTGGATGCCAACCGCCGCTTCTTCATAACGATTGAGGCGGGTATAAGCATCGATAGTGGTCGGCAACAGATCGCAATCTTTTTGGAGTGTTTTTAATAGCTCGATATGTTCTTCAATTAATGCCACTCCCGCACGAGGCTGGCTCAGCGTGATCCCTTGGCGGTCGGCTTCAAACAGGGCTCGGGCAAAGTTTTTCACCTCAGGAATGGTTTGCTGGTATTTAACACCATCCTCAAAATTCTCAACATCCTTGCCGGTGTGCCAAGTTTTTAACACTTGAAAGCGCTCGGACATAAAGTCGTCTAAAGATATTTTTTTGTTTCGAAGTTCCATCATGACTCCAATTTTCACTTGTTCAAAATTCGAACGCCAGTCTGGGCGGCAGCTTTAGGAAAGCGACGAGCGACATTAGCGAGCAGGGGAAGTAAACCTTGTGTATCTTTGTAATACTCAAACTGATTGGGGAGCAGCACTTGCTTGCCTTTATCATCAAAATCACGATATTTCAGCCAGTTATGGATATCGAATGAATCTGCTCTGGAGAGCCATCCTCCGGTACCAATGACTTTCTTCACCAGACTTAAATCACGGCCAAGTTGCAGGTCAACATTGCCAGTACAGGTACAAACTTGTGTTTTGGTACCCGCATGGCGTTCAGAGGCATACCCGACACAAATCCCCGCCAGCAATTGGTCAAACACGCACTCTTCATCGGTGCGAGGCAAATAGCCTGGATGTGCGGTGATATGTTTTAAATAGGCATGAAAAGCCTCAATTTTTCCCTGCTGATGGGCGAAATAGTGCTCAATCATTGGCCTACCCGTTTCGCCCGCACTAAGGGCTGAAACGCGCATCCCCAAGTCACCCTCTACGGTGCGTTTAATCAGTGGTTCAGGGATCCCATGCATGATGGTGTCAGGCATTAAATGATTGTTATAGGAGGAATAAATATCGGTAGTCGCCCCTCCCATATCGATCAGCATGAATGTTTCCCATTCAGGGACGTGCAGGCGAATTTGCTGGACTAATTCAAAGACCGAATAAGGGGTTGGTAAGGGTTCTTCGCCGGTCTGATTGACGATGACGTCTAAACCTTTCCCTTTCACAATTTTGTGCAGGAAAATGTCACAAATAGCTTTACGTGCGCCATAAGGATTAGGGCTGTCGAGGTTTGGCAGAACATTATCGACGATAGTTAACTCTTTATTACCGAGGATCTCCTGTACATCATCATCCAGGTCACGATTTCCGGCATAAATAATGGCGCATTCAAGGTTCGATTGAGCCAATAGTTTGGCGTTCAATAAGCCGTGATTGCAGTCGCCGCCATCAGTACCGCCAGTAAAGAGCAGGATATCAGGCGGTGATGCTTCCAAAGCCCGGACATCAGACTTATTCAAGTTATAAGAGAAATGCTGTGACACTTTGGCCCCGGCAGAGTGCGCGGCAACTTTGGCAGACTCTAGAGTAATATTGGGCACTAACCCAATGGCTGCAACGGAAAGCCCCCCTTTAGCCGAAGAGGAGTAATCAATCTTGACCTTCCCAGAGGCCAATAATGGTCGTGCATCACTCACATTCAGGATCTTATTCAAGACTGAAAAGAATCCATCGGCTAAATGTTGTGGTGTCGTGGGGGATAATGCATAGTTTTTCACTTCAATATGGTCATTATCCCCGACCTCGAACACTGCTCCTTTGGTCCAGGTGGAGCCAATATCGATAGAAACGCTGATCATTGCATACCCTCAGCTGTTTCCTCTTTTTGTATGACATGGTCAATATCGCGTTTCATGAGGGAACAAACTAATTCCAGGTCGGTGTCGGGTGCGAAGACACGGTTGAAACCCATCGCTTTAAATTTAGTTTCAATCTCTGAAAAATCATGTTTACCAATAACCAGATTTCCGCCGACATAGAGCAATATTTCACCAATGCCGCGTTCAATACAGTGTTCGCGCATGCCGATACAGTCGACCTCGCCATGTCCATAAATAGAGGAAATGACAATGACTTGAGCACCCGTTTCAATGGCGGCATCAATATATTCATCTTGACTCACCATCACGCCGAGATTAATTACGTTAAAATTGTGCATGGTAAAAATTCGGTCTAGCACTTTATTACCAACAGCATGGCAATCAGCACCAATGACGCCAATAACAATTGTTGGGTTTTGCATGTTAAGCCCTCTATGTAGATTACGTTCCATATATTTTGTTTGGTGGGTGGGTAGTCAAATAAAAAATTTAACTTCCTACGCGAAACTATTTTATTTCTTAGTGATTTTTATTTTTTAATAACGAGATTTATTCCATCTGGTCAAAAAAATTATAATTTTCTGTTAGGGTTTTCATTGCTGGTTAATGTGCTTCTCCGATAGGTAAAGTACAATTGATTTATTATCAGGAGGTCTTGATAAAAACTAAAAAGTAAGTTTTTTTAATTCAACCCTTCACTTTATGGTTTTTTTATTCAATGAAATCAATCTAATAAAATAAATAATCTCATTTTGTTAAAAAAGTTATATAAATGTTATTTTGGAGTTTAATGATATTTATAGAGAAAGTGTGATCGGTGTTTGATTATTATTTTATTTCCATATTGTGATGAGATTCATATTTTAATATTGTTACGTGAAATATTAAATCGCCTTTATTCAATCCCAGAGCTACATTAACCCCTAGAAGGTATAGCGACTCTTTTCTTACTTTGACTAACGTACTCCTCCAGCCACCATCTTGACTAAATGTGTCTGTGGATAATATTTAATGAGCTGTTTTTGCTGTAGCGTACTGAGAAGGTGCTCAATATCATGTTGTCGATGGTTAAAGAGCAGCCCAATAACGCTGCCGCTATGCGCAACATTCAAGCCATATATACCACTGTGTTCGACAAGATCTAATAATTGACGAAACTTAGGCTTCGGTAGCACCGATTCGCTGGCAATAGCACTGAGTGTGGTTGCTTCACCAAGCCGATGACAACACTGTTTTTCATGCGCTAACTGGAACTGTTGCAGCGCTCTGGCCAAATTGGGCGCTTGTTTCAGCAGTAATGAGTGGCGATTTCGCAAATGGAATTCTTCTGTTAACAGTGTCTGTGGGCTCTCCAAGAGTACAATGTCGATATCAGGTAGCCAGGGAAATGAGCGCCGAGTTTGTGCCGTCTGGTGATCAAAAAGGGTGAGATCTTTAAATATGGTGCTATCTGTGGGTTCAATTGACACACAGAGTTTAGCCAGTGACTCGTCACTCAGTGATTGTCCCAGTAACCGGGTGGTGGCAATAGCGGCGGCGGCAATATCTGCGGTACTACTGGCCAAGCCTTTTGCCACCGGGATTGTCGATTCAAATTCGATGCAGATATTATTGGCAAACAGCGGTGATTGACCAAAATGTATTAAGACTTTTTTAACCATTTGGCGCATTCGTGGTCGCTCATATCGGCCGGGTTTTCCCTGGGTAACCGATACTGTGCTATACCAACTTATTGGGCAGGAGATAAGCTTTTCCCCGCCCTGGATCCACCCTTGGAGCAATTCACCGCAAGAGGCAGGGCAGTAGGCTTCAGCCATTAGAAGAGTCCTTACAACAAAATTCTTTTTGCTGACAGCACATTATATTGCCTGCAACAGTGGCTCATGATTGATATCGATTGGACGAGGGGTAAAAGCCAGAGCATCACTAAGATTGACCACGTCTCCAATGACCAGCAGCGCCGGGGCGTGGATATTTTTACGTGCAATTTCATCTTTTAGCGTGCTAAGCGTTCCTTTGGCCATTTCTTGTTGCTGCTGACTGGCATACATCACTGCAGCGGCAGGTGTATTGGGTGACTTTCCCCCCTTGATTAATCGCTGGCAGATCTCTTCTTGCCGGCTCATTCCCATTAGCACGATCAGCGTGCCATCTAACTGCGCCAGTGCATTCCAATTCTGCGGTTCATTTCCCTGATACATATGCCCGGTGACGACATGAAAACTGGAAGCAAAATGACGGTGTGTGACGGGGATACCCGCGTAGGCAAGCCCACCGATAGAGGAGCTAATACCAGGTACGATTTCAAACAGGATATTATGCTGTGAAAGGCATTCAGCTTCTTCTCCTCCACGGCCAAATACATAGGGGTCACCCCCTTTAAGGCGTACGACATTTTTACCGGCTAAAGCGTGATCGACTAGAATTTGATTGATATGTTCCTGCGGGACTGGATGATGATTTGAGGTTTTTCCGACATTAATAATTTGGCAATTTGGTGGTGCTTGAGAAATGAGTTCAAGATTAACTAAACGGTCATGAACGATAACCTGAGCTTCACGGATAGCAAGTAACCCTTTTACGGTGATTAATGATGCATCCCCTGGACCCGCTCCTACTAATAACACTTTTCCTATACTCATTAGAACAACCTTTATAGCAGAGAAGGCATAATATTTTTAAGGTTAATCATCAAAAACATTATATAAAAATTAAATGTAATTTTAATGCGGAATCATTATCTATGAATAAGAAAATGAGTTACTTGACCATGCTCTCATTATTTAATCATTTTTCGGAATGAACTCTTCAGAATATATGATATTTAATTTTTATTTGAAATTTGTTATTTATTTTTTTTGCATTGTTATTAATTATGTTTTTATTAATTACTTTGTTTTTTAACTTCAATATTACATTTGTCATTGATAATTATGAAGGCTATCACAAAAATGGCTGAGGGCTATGTCTATATAAATAAATTTGTGTATGTTAAAAAACAAATAAAATATAGCATTCACTTTATAATCTAAATATCCCGGCATAGCAGGCTATCTAATCAATGATTTTATGAAATAATGGGTGAGTTACAATGCGGTGCAAAATTCCTAAAACAGACTTATTAGTTACATTTGAAGCAGTTGCTCAATATGAAAGCTATACACGAGCCGCAGAGAAGCTGGCATTAACGCAAAGTGCTGTTTTCCGCCAGATCACGGCATTGGAAGAGTTACTTAATGTTTCATTGTTCCATCATGTGCGTAAGCGGATTTTTCTTAATGATGCTGGGCGCTATTATCTTGGTCTAGTGAGAGATACATTGGAGCAATTGGAGAGAGATACGCAGAGTATTATGTCTTATCAGTCGACTCAGCAAGTATTGGAGTTGGCAGTAACACCGACGTTTAGTACACATTGGCTTATTCCAAATCTTAGTGACTTTCATGAGAATCATCCCGAGATTGTCCTTAATTTAATTGCGCTTACTACACCGACTGATTTCCTGAATCTGAAATATGATGCGGCGATTATGCGTGAAGATTTCAGTAGTCCTTGGGCTGAAAATGAGCATCTATTTGAAGAAGAACTGGTACCTGTATGTAGCCGTATGTTGTGGCGCGATGACAAAAAGGTAATGCGTGCGGAGCAATTAATGGATGAATTTACACTGCTACATCAAACGACTCGTTTAGACTCTTGGTATGATTGGTTTGCACTCTCGGGAGTGAATAACCCAAAAGTGCGGATGGGGCCACGTTTTGATCTTTTATCAATGTTGATTTCTGCTGTGCGCTCTAATCTTGGGGTCGCATTATTACCGCGTTTTGCCATTCATAAAGATTTAGAAAATGGCGATATGGTTATTCCTTGTGATCTTCCGATGAGTACCGGCAACCATTTTGTTCTGACTTACAAAGACGGTAAAAGAGGACTGAGGAGCTTGCAAAAATTCAGCCGCTGGGTTCATGGGAAGTCAAAAGAAGAAGAACTGAAAAGGACATGGGTTAACTGATTTTCTAAAATATATATTTTGTGCTTTTATAGAGACTTATTCACCATTAAGCACCATGTGTTGCAGAGAGAACAATTGATTTTTATTTTATCCCATCAATAATGGGAGCGTAATGCATATGGCATGCAGAAATATAATCCCTTAAACCATTTTAAATATAAATGTTCAGTGAATTCTGCCTGCTATTTACCTTTTGGCTAATAGAGTGGAAATAATGTATAAGAATGATTTTTTTTACCAAGAACCATTCCCTATTTCTGAAGATGAAACAGATTATTACTTATTAACAAATAAGTATGTCTCTACCATTGAAATTGAGGGGAAAGAAATATTAAAAGTTGAACCTGAAGCTCTGACATTGGTATCTCAGCAAGCTTTCCATGATGCTTCATTTTTCCTACGTCCTGCACATCAACAGCAAGTCGCGGCTATTTTGCATGATCCGCAAGCAAGCGAGAATGACAAATACGTCGCGCTCCAACTATTACGAAATTCAGAAATTTCAGCTAAAGGTATTTTACCCAACTGCCAGGATACCGGCACATCCACTATTATTGCCAAAAAAGGCCAGCGCGTTTGGACGGATATCGATGATGCTCAAGCATTATCCCGTGGTATCTATAATACCTTCCGTGACGATAATTTACGTCATTCGCAAAATGCTGCACTGGACATGTATCACGAAGTGAATACCGGAACGAATCTACCAGGACAAATTGATATTTTCTCTACTCCTGGGGCGCAATACTCTTTCTTATTTGTCAATAAAGGGGGCGGTTCAGCGAATAAAGCCGCTCTGTATCAAGAGACAAAAGCCCTGCTGGAGCCGAAAAAGCTAAAAGTTTTTTTAATTGAGAAAATGAGAGAATTAGGGACAGCCGCATGTCCCCCTTACCATATTGCATTTGTGATTGGCGGAACGTCGGCTGAATTGACGTTAAAGACGGCGAAACTGGCCTCGGCTAAATATTATGACAACCTGCCAACCGCAGGTAACCAATATGGGCAAGCTTTCCGTGACATTGAACTGGAGCATGAGTTACTTCAGGCCTCTCGTGAGTTTGGCTTAGGGGCTCAGTTTGGCGGGAAGTATTTTGCTCATGATATTCGGGTTATTCGTTTACCGCGCCATGGGGGTTCTTGCCCGATAGGCATGGCTATTTCATGTTCATCAGATCGAAATATTAAAGCCAAAATAAACAAAGAAGGAATATGGTTAGAGAAATTAGAACGACATCCTGAGCAATATATCCCCGAAAGTATGCGAGTTAACCAAGAAGGGACAGTGGTTAATATCGACCTTAACCAACCGATGGATGAGATTCGTCGGCAGCTTTCTCGTTATCCTGTTTCTACCCGAGTATCACTTAATGGCTCATTGATTGTGGCTCGCGATATTGTCCATGCCAAATTGAAAGAGCGGCTGGAACGGGGGGAGGAATTACCGCAGTACATGAAAGATCACCCAGTCTATTATGCCGGGCCGGCGAAAAAACCAGACGAATTTATTTCCGGCTCAATGGGACCAACAACAGGGGGACGTATGGATCTGTATGTTGACCTCTTCCAATCTCATGGCGGCAGTTTAGTGATGTTAGCAAAAGGCAATCGTAGTCAGCAGGTCACGGAAGCCTGTCACAAACATGGTGGCTTCTATTTAGGCAGCATCGGCGGTTCTGCGGCTATTTTGGCGCAAGAATATATCAAAAGTCTGGAATGTATCGAGTTCCCAGAACTGGGAATGGAAGCGGTATGGAAAATGGACGTTAAGAATTTCCCGGCCTTTATTTTGCTTGATGATAAAGGTAATTCATTCTTTGACCAGATTCAGATGAAGGCATGTGCTGGCTGTAATCAATAGACTTTACGCGAGGATATCCTATGAGCGAAGAAAGGTATCAGCAGCGGCAACAACATCTTAAAGAACAAGTCGAGGCGCGCGTTGCGGATGCCACCAAAACGGGTGGCATCATCATTGTATTTACAGGCAATGGCAAAGGAAAAAGTACCGCGGCTTTTGGTACCGCCACAAGAGCTGTCGGCCATGGCATGCAAGTTGGAGTTGTTCAATTTATTAAAGGAACATGGGAAAACGGTGAATATAACTTGCTGAGCCGCAATGGGGTTGAATTTCATCTTATGAAGACAGGTTTTACCTGGGACACACAAAACAAAGTGGCAGATACCCTAGCTGCACAGAAAGTATGGCAGCAGGGGAGTCGCATGTTATCCGACCCGTCTTACCATCTCGTGATTCTGGATGAATTAACTTATATGGTCACTTACGGCTACTTGGCGCTAGATGAAGTCATCGCTGCGCTAAAAAGCCGGCCCAAGAACCAAAGTGTCATTATCACCGGGCGTGCATGCCATCGTGACCTCATTGCCTTGGCAGATACAGTTAGCGAGTTGCGGCCAGTTAAGCATGCTTTTGATGCTGGGGTTAAGGCGCAGAAGGGGATTGATTGGTAATTCCCCTTCGTCCTTGGCGCTGCAGCGGTGTTAGCAGTGCTCACGCGCCCGAATCACTGACTGGAGTCAGCTTATAGGGACTTGTTCGCTTTGAAATTGCAGCGATAAAAAAAGGCGCCGTAGCGCCTTTTTCTTGATTTTTTTCTAATGCTTAGAGAACCAGACCCGCAATCGAAGCGGACAGTACGCTGACCAGTGTTGAGCCGTACAGTAGTTTCAGACCAAAGCGAGAAACCACGTTACCTTGATGCTCATTCAAACCTTTAATTGCACCGGCTACGATACCGATGGAAGAGAAGTTAGCGAATGAAACCAAGAATACGGACAGAATACCCACACTGCGTGGCGACAGTTCTGATGCGACTTTCTGCAAGTCCATCATCGCCACAAATTCGTTAGAAACCAGTTTGGTTGCCATGATACTACCGACTTGCAAGGCTTCATGAGCAGGAACGCCCATAACCCAGGCAAACGGGAAGAAGACATAACCCAAGATCCCCTGGAAACTAATACCGAACAGCAGGCTGAACAAAGCATTTACTGCAGCAATCAATGCGATGAAACCAATCAGCATTGCTGCAACAATAATGGCCACTTTGAAACCGGCCAGGATGTATTCACCCAGCATTTCAAAGAAGCTTTGGCCTTCATGCAGATTGCTGAGTTGTAATTCTTCTTCATCATCGGCTTTATATGGGTTGATTAATGACAACACAATAAAGGTGCTGAACATGTTAAGCACCAATGCCGCCACCACGAATTTCGCGTCCAGCATTGACATATAAGCACCCACAATTGACATAGAAACTGTCGACATTGCTGTTGCTGCCATGGTGTACATGCGTTTTTCAGACATTTTGCCCAAAATGTCTTTATAAGCGATGAAGTTTTCAGACTGGCCCAGAATCAATGAACTGACGGCGTTGAAAGATTCTAGTTTGCCCATGCCGTTCACTTTGGATAGTAAAGTACCAATGATACGGATAACGACTGGCAGCACTTTGATGTATTGCAAAATACCAATCAAGGCAGAAATAAAGACGATAGGGCACAGTACTCGTAAGAAGAAGAAAGCGAGACCTTTATCCCCCATATTGCCGAAGACAAAATCGGTGCCGGTAGCGGCAAACCCAAGTAATTTGTCAAATAGGCCGGCGAATCCTTTCACAAAACCTAATCCAGCTTCTGAATGGAGGAAGAAGTACGCCAATAACACTTCAATAACCAGCAATTGAATAACAAACCGAATGCGGATGCTTTTACGATCTTTACAGATCGCTAGAGCTAATATGGCCACCACGACTAAGGCCAACGCAAACTGCAGTATATGGGACATATGTGCTCCAAATTTGAGGCAGGCTAGATTTTCGTGGACATTTTATGTAACGGCTACATTAAAAACGAGACATGTATAGCAAATATAGAAATTCACTTTCATAAATACAAACAAATTAGTGGGGCTGATCACAAAAAATAGGATGTTAATAATATGCTACAAAGGTAGTTTAACTCTGCTAGATTGGATAATTGTAGCTGTTAGCCTTGGAAATTGTGACGCCACATTTCGCCGGATTTTTCAGATACAGATGGCTAACGATGACTGGATAGCAATTTATACGGTATTAGCTATCAGAGAGATAAGTTTTGTCGCGCCAAATGCGCTTGATAATTATTATCATTTAACTAATATTGGTAGTAAGAGAATAGACGCAAATTTCCCAAGGGTAATACTGAATGTTGAATAGTCGTGCTGTCGATACGCCCCGCCGGACATCAAGGAGGATTAAACTCTCCCTGATGGGGCCTGCTTTTATCGCGGCCATCGGCTATATCGACCCCGGCAACTTCGCAACCAATATTCAGGCAGGTGCTTCATTCGGCTATACCTTATTATGGGTGGTCGTTTGGGCCAATATCATGGCTATGCTCATCCAATTACTCTCTGCCAAGCTCGGTATTGCGACGGGTAAAAATCTGGCTGAGCACATCCGAGACCGTTTCCCCCGCCCAGTAGTATGGGCTTATTGGGTGCAAGCCGAGATAATCGCGATGGCCACTGATCTGGCTGAATTTATTGGGGCAGCGATCGGGTTCAAATTGTTATTGGGAGTGACCCTGTTAGAAGGGGCGGTGTTGACCGGCATCGCGACATTCCTCATTCTTATGCTACAAAAACGCGGACAAAAGCCCCTCGAACTGGTGATTGGTGGGCTGCTGTTGTTTGTGGCGGCTGCCTATATCGTTGAGCTTATCTTTTCTCGTCCTGAATTTGCCGCGCTGGGGCGGGGAATGCTGGTGCCTGACCTGCCTAATCGGGATGCGGTATTTTTAGCCGCCGGGGTATTGGGTGCCACTATTATGCCGCATGTTATCTATCTGCATTCAGCATTAACTCAAACTGCAGACGAAAATACGAAAGCCGACCGTTATGCTTCAACCAAGTTGGATGTGGCAATTGCCATGACGATTGCCGGGTTTGTGAATTTGGCAATGATGGCGACAGCTGCCGCTGCTTTTCACTTCAACGGCTACGGCAGTATTGCTGAAATTGAACAAGCCTATCTAACGTTGCAACCGCTGTTAGGTAACGCTGCCGCGGCTATCTTTGGTTTAAGTTTGGTTGCTGCGGGGCTATCTTCTACTGTGGTCGGGACGTTAGCCGGGCAAGTGGTTATGCAGGGCTTTGTCCGTTTTTATATTCCTATTTGGGTGCGGCGTACGATCACCATGTTGCCTTCCTTTATCGTTATTTTGGCGGGAATGAATGCTACACGGATACTGGTGATGAGTCAGGTATTGCTGAGTTTTGGTATTGCGTTGGCGTTGGTGCCGCTGCTGGTTTTTACCGGCAATAAAGAATTAATGGGGGATATGGTTAACTCAAAATTGATTCAGATTTTGGGGAAACTTATCGTCCTGGTGGTGGTTGGACTCAATGCTTACTTACTGATAAGTTTGCTTTAATCATCGATAGATAATTGAATAATAAGGCGGATGAGGATTAGCTATCCGCCTGACAATCATCATGGCTTAGTCGTGATGATGGCCATGACCTTTACCTTTACCGTGGCCGCGAGAGTGTTTTCTCGCGTGCTTGTCATATTTCCAGTAGTGCCCCTCATGGTAATAATAGTTCTTTTTCCACCAGCCTCTATCTTGCCAGCGGTGACCATCCCAGTAATGACCATGGCGGTTGCGTTCACCTAAATCTCGCCCCTGATGGTTTTGCCACCATTGCCGATCGCGCCAGTCATAACCATCCCAATAATTACCACTGCGATCTTGCTCACCAATGTTTAAAGAGACACTGGGCAACAACTCAATACTCTCGGCGTTTGCCATGGGGACGAGGGGGAACCAGGCTAATATGGTGATCAGCAACAAGGGTTTTATTCTTCTTGGTCTTACTACACTCAGCTTCAGCATGGCCGCTTTTAACATTATTCATCCTTATTTGGGCTTATGGCTATGGTTGTATCTTAAACAGTGCCACCGCTGTTGTGATTCGGATAAAACTGTAAAATAAGGATTTCAGAATTATCTGTGTGAGTGATAAAAGTAATCAACAGGGGCGCATGGCCCCTGTCTGTTGCTTGAAAAGTAAACGTTTACACCAAAATATCTTCGATAATTTTTATTTCAGCTTCACTGAATTCAGTATTTGCCAGCATGCCGACTGCATCATCGATTTGGCTGGTTTTACTGACTCCAATCAGGGCTGATGTCACTCTTCCATCGCGCAAGACCCAGGCTAAAGACATCTGCGACAGCTTTTGCCCACGATCTAATGCCAGTTCGTTCAATTGGCGTACTTTAGCCAGTTTCTCCGCCGTAAGTTGCTCGGGATTAAGGAATTTGCTGTCACTGGCGGCTCGCGAATCCAGCGGAATACCGGCTAAATAGCGGTCGGTTAGTAACCCCCCCGCCAGTGGGGAAAAGGCAATTGACCCCACACCATATTCATCCAACGTATCCTGCAAATCGGCTTCAATCCAGCGCTCAAACATGGAGTATTTGGGTTGATGAATCAGACACGGAGTGCCCAGTTGCGCCAAAATTTCGCAAGCCTGCCGCATCTGTGCTGCCGGGTAGTTGGATAAGCCGATATACAGTGCTTTACCTTGGCGTACTAACAGGTCTAGTGCCGCCATGGTTTCTTCCAATGGCGTGTTAGGGTCAGGACGGTGATGGTAGAAGATATCAACATAATCCAGCCCCATACGTTGCAAGCTTTGATTGATACTGGCCACCAAATACTTTTTAGAACCCCAGTCACCATAGGGGCCGGGCCACATGGTATAGCCCGCTTTGGAAGAGATAATCAGCTCATCGCGGTAAGGGCGCAGGTCTTGTTGCAGAATACGGCCAAAGTTTAGTTCAGCGGAACCTGGCGGCGGGCCATAGTTATTGGCGAGATCAAAGTGAGTAATACCATGATCAAAAGCGCGATGAATCAGGTTGCGGCTATTTTCATACAGTGTGCTATCACCAAAGTTGTGCCATAGGCCAAGAGAAATTGCTGGGAGTAATAATCCACTACGACCACAACGATGATATTCCATTTCCTGATAGCGCGAGGAAGTTGCCTGGTAGACCATGATGACCCTTATTGGTGAAAGTAAACGACACTTGAGTGTATGCGTTTTCATCGATGGCGTAAGGTCGTGGGATCACGTTATTTTCTGGTCTTATCAGATGATATCAGCCGCCTAACGGGGAATGTCTGTCAATAATCTATGGCATCGCCGGTAGTTTTGCTAAATATCTTCCTATGACTAATATTGTTGGCTCTCAGGCATCATGTGCACAAAAAGCCAGATAATTGCTGCGGCTGAAATTGACCGGCCTGGTAAGTGCGCCATCTCAGTGGCGCACTGTTTATCGCCGACATCATTTATTGAACTAGAATTTCATCAAGCTAGATTTTGCCGGTCAATTGATCCAGTAACCAATAGCCTGCCGGGCCCGGTGGGCTTTTTTTCGACCAAACAGCATCAATTGAGATCATTTTCGGCCAACCTATTGTCGGCAGGGCTACCAGTTTTTTACGACTATATTGCTCAACCAACCAGCGTGGCAGAATGGCCCAGCCAAAACCTTGCTCTGCCATTTCCAGCAGCATTAAATAGCTGGGTGCTGACCACATCAGCCCTTGTGATTGATTGCGCTCGGTGCGGTTGTAGGTATTGAGTCGTAATTGGCGAGTTGTGGCCAGCTGTTCAGGGCGGACTTGAGATAACTGCGCCAGTGGATGATCTGCTTGCACAAAGATAGCCATTTCGGTCTGAGCCGCTAACCGGCTGGCAGCAATATCCGGTGGGTAGTGCTGCTGGACTTCTACCACGCCAATATGGGCTCGCCGCAGTTGTAGCAGGTCAATAACATCATCATCTTCGGCAATTAAACACTCAAACTCAATATCGGGATAACGCTGTTCAAAACGTCGCAATAGGGTCTCATGGTGAGTGGGTTGATAGGTATCGGATAGGACAAAAGTCAGCCGAGTCTCAACCTGACCCGCCAGCCGGATTGACAGGTTGTCCAGCCGTTCGCTGGCGGCCAAAATTTCCTGTACATGAGACAGCACCCGACGGCCATGGTCAGTTAACACCGGCTGGCGCGCCTGCCGGTCAAACAATGTTAAACCTAAATCAGCCTCTAGATTGGCGATAGCAGTGCTGATGGTTGACTGACTTTTACGTAACTTGCGGGCTGCGGCAGAGAATGAACCGAGTGCTGCAGCTTCAACGAACGCAATCAATGCTTCAGGAGAATAGTGCATAAACTATCTATTTTATCGATGGATTCTATTTTTAATCTATCTTAAAAAACGATGATAATCACCACCAACGAGATGTTATCGGTTAATTAAATAGGTGTTTTATGCAAGTTCATCATAGATCTTTTTCTGAGCGGATTATCCATGCTGTTGGTTTTGAAGTGATTGCTGTCGCTATTTCAGCGCCTGTCGCGGCATGGCTGTTGGAGAGGCCAATCCTGCAAATGGGAACATTGGCAGTTATTCTTTCTTCGGTCGCGATGCTGTGGAATATCATTTACAACAGCTTATTTGACTACTTCTGGCCAGCCAGTCGAGTGGCGAAAACCGTGTGGGTGCGGGTACTTCATGCATTGGGTTTTGAAGGCGGATTTATCCTGATTGGTCTGCCAATCGCCGCTGTTGTGTTGGGGGTTTCGTTGTTACAGGCCTTTATGCTGGAGATCGGTTTCTTCCTGTTCTTCCTACCTTATACCGTCTGTTACAACTGGGTTTATGATAGTTTGCGGATGCGAATTATTCGTTCCCGTCAGCCAAACGCATTGACTCCGGCCGCAGATAAAGGGCGAGGTTCGCATTAATTTGCCCTTGCTGAAACGTTTTTTTGTGATCTTTATCCCAAAGCGAAAGGGTTTACAGCATTGATATTGTTGTTTCCCCAACCTGATTTTACAGTGAGCATAGTTGAAGTTAAGCATCCCTGTAACGGAGAAGTTTCTGATGACAAGCTATGCCCTGGTGGGTGACGTTGGCGGCACTAATGCCCGTTTGGCGCTCTGCGCTATGACGACGGGCGAGATATCACAAGCAAAAACATATTCAGGGTTGGAATATGACAGTCTGGAAGATGTGATAAAGCAATATTTGTTGGAGCATAAGGTGACAGTCACGGATGCCTGTATCGCGATTGCTTGCCCCATCACTGGCGATTGGGTGGCGATGACCAACCACACTTGGGCATTTTCTATTGCAGCAATGCAACAGAGCTTGCAGTTGAGTCATCTGGAAGTTATCAATGATTTCACAGCAGTATCAATGGCTATCCCGATGCTCTCAGCGCAAGATGTGCTGCAATTTGGCGGTAAGTCACCACAGCCGGGTAAGCCAGTTGCGGTCTATGGTGCTGGTACCGGGTTGGGAGTGGCGCATTTAGTTAATGTCGACAGGCGTTGGATAAGCTTGCCGGGCGAAGGTGGCCATGTAGATTTCGCCCCCAATAGCGAAGAAGAGGACCGAATTCTGGCTGTATTACGCCAGGAATTAGGCCATGTTTCCGCTGAGCGAGTCCTTTCCGGGCCGGGTTTAGTCAATTTGTATCGGGCGATTGTGATTTCCGATGGGCGTCAGCCAGAGAATCTGGCACCTAAAGATGTGACTGAGCGTGCTTTAGCAGATAGCTGCACTGATTGTCGCCGGGCTTTATCGCTGTTTTGTGTGATTATGGGGCGTTTTGGCGGCAATCTGGCATTGAATCTCAGTACTTTTGGTGGTGTTTATATCGCCGGTGGCATCGTGCCACGCTTTATGGAGTTCTTTAAAGCATCGGGTTTCCGTGGTGCTTTTGAAGATAAAGGGCGTTTCAAAGATTTCTTGCAGGATATCCCAGTCTATATGATTACGCATCAGCAGCCCGGCTTGCTGGGTGCCGGGGCTTATTTACGCCAGAAATTAGGGCATGAACTCTAACCCTTGAGTTCACTCATTGGCCGTGATTTTGGGGATAGGTTCTTATATTAATTGATAAAAAAGCAGAACCTGGGTTCTGCTTTTTAGTGTCTAAATTTAATTAGCTATCAGGCATGGCTGCTGGCCGTCACGCCTGCAGGGGCAGTTGATGTCGTTTCTGCCTCGGTAGTGGCTCCTTTTGGCGGCTTAATGATGAGAGTCAATAACAGAGAAATCACTGATAACACCGCAATAACGATAAAGGTCGCGTGATAACCGCCTAAACGCGCTGCGATAAATGACCCTGCCAGTGCCCCCAAACCAAAGCCCTGATAGATAACCCCATAGTTTTTGCTATGATTTTTCAAGCCGAAGAAGTCGCCAACAATAGCCGGGAACACCGTGATGTTACCGCCGAAACAGAAAGCTATCGCCCCAACACACAGGAAGAACAAAGCATGTGTTAGCGGAACAAAACTCAGAACCGATACTGCCAAAGTAGTGACCAGTAAGGTAAAGCTGATGACCCGCAGACGGCCCACTTTATCGGATAAGGCACCCAGAATAATGCGCCCGGCGGTATTAAATATGGCAATGGCCGACACGGTATTGGCCGCCGTCGCTAAGTCCATCTCCGCCAGCTGTACACCTAAATCTTTCACAATACCAATCAGATATAAACCACTCATACATGCAGTGAAGAAGATGATAAACAGGAAGTAGGATTCTTTGACGGCCAGCATCTCTTTGACACTAAAATCACGTCCAGCACCCGCCAAGGGCAAACTATTGACTGTTTGTGGTGCCACCCTTTTTTCTCGCAGCAGGAAAGAACCGGCACCGACCAGCACCATCACAATGATGCCCCAGTAGAAGAAGGCCAGTGATACTCCTTGATGGGCAATCAAGCTGGCATTCACATACTTGAATAGCAAGCTACCAGTACCAAATGCTCCAACAGAAATTCCTGAAATCAACCCCTTACGTTCCGGGAACCATTTAATCAGATTCGATAGGGTAGTGATGTAGGCGGTACCATCAGCAAAACCGACCACAATGCCCGCCAGCAGATAAATCATCCCCAGTGAAGTGGCAAAAGAGCTGGCAATCAGGCCAAGGCCGAGAATAATACCGGAAATCAACGTCAGTTTACGGATACCAATACGCTCTTGCAGGCGGCCAGCAAACAGGGTGGCAATCGCCAAAGAGAAACTGGTGATTGAGAAGGTGGTGGCGACCGCCCCCAGTGACCAACTGAATTTCTCTCCCAGAGGCTGATTAAATAGACTCCAAGTATAAATAGTGCCTAAACCCATCTGAACAATGATGGTACCAACCACAATTAACCAACGATTTACCGGTTTACTGCTCATGCCGGACTCCTTAAACATCAATGCATGCGGCCCGAATAGGGCTATTGCGGATGTAGCAATGGGTTGCAATAGCGTCGGTTTGCCAAAAATTACGCGCTGATGGAGCACCGTATATCTTGTCTTGAGGTGCTATCAGCCCGCCGAATGAAACCAGTATACGGGCGGGCTAATCGCTATAGATCGAAAGGGGAATGAGCTGCATTCTGGCTGGAATGAAATGCATTTAAAGGCGCATCAATTGCCTGAACTCTTTTATCTTGCTGCGGCTGACGGGGACTTCAAAGTCCAGCTCACTGAGCCGCAGGATATAAGTATTGTTAAACCAGGGCACAATTTCACGGATTTTGGCTAGATTCACGCAATAGGAGCGGTGGCAGCGGAAAAAGTACTCGTCAGGTAGACGATTACAAAATTCAGTAATATTCATCGGCATAATGAATTCTTCGCGCCGGGTATAGACCAGAGTGACCTTCTCCTGCGCTGCTGCGTAATAAATATCATTTATATCAGTGACAATAATGCGCTCATCTTTCATCAGATTGATGGTATGAGCAGCAGAACGCTGGCTAGGGCTGCTGATTTGATCTTTATCTTGGCGGTCACGTTTGTGCAGTGCCTCCAGCTTTTGCAGCATCGTCACAATGCGTGACTCATGGTAAGGCTTTAAAATATAATCAAAAGCTTCAATTTCAAAGGCCTCGACCGCATGCTCTTTGTAGGCCGTAATAAAGATAATATAAGGTTTATGAGTAAACTTGCTGATGTTCTGCGCCAGCAAAACACCATCAAGTGATGGAATATTGATATCAAGAAAGATAGCGTCAACCTGATGATTTTGCAGATATTTAAGCACATCCAACCCATCTTCAAAGGTGGCTTCAATGGTGATGCCGCTGTGCTGACGAATCAGGTAACTTAACTCTTCCTGAGCCAGAAACTCATCTTCAACAATGATTGCTTTCATGGGTTAAACTCCGGCTGAAATACTGGGTTCTGCATGGACCTTGCCACCATTTTTGCTGATATAAAAAGAGATCTCGGTACCCGGTTCCATACGGCGTATCTGTAAACCCTCGCCATACAATAATTTCACCCGATGATGCACATTCAGTAAGCCGATTTTATTGCCCGGCATTTCGTTATTTGCCACGCGCTCAATGGTTTCCTGATTAATACCATTGCCGGTATCTTTCACTGAAATTTTTATCTGTTCGCCACAGTCTTTGACGGCAATGACCACCACACCTTTACCACGGTAGGGCTGAATACCATGCACGATGGCATTTTCCACCAATGGCTGGATCAGCAAACTAGGGATTTTTAGTGAAATATCGTCATCAATATCATAAATCACCGTTAATTTACTGCCAAAACGCGCTTGTTCAATGGCGATATAATCTTGAATTTGATGCAGTTCTTTGCGTATATCAATTTGCTCATCATTTAACTCAAGGTTATAGCGCAGATAACGAGATAAATTAATGATCAACTGGCGCGCGGTATCTGGATTAATGCGAATCGACGAGGAAATAGCATTGAGCGCATTAAATAAAAAGTGCGGGTTTATTTTGCTTTGTAGCGCGCGCATTTCCGCTTTATTAGCCATTTCACGCAGTTGTTCAATGCGAGAAACCTCAATCTGAGTTGAGATTATCTGTGATAAACCGACGGCCATCACTTTTAATGAATAGGTGATTTTATGGGCATGGCAATAGTAGATTTTCAATGAGCCGGTGACTTCACCTTTTTCCCATAAAGGAATTATAATAAGGGAATGAATTTGCGGTGTGCGGTGGACTTCATCATTATTGCGAATGGTAATTTTGCCGCGCTGAATACTCTCTTTGGTAATGTCACTGATAATTTCATTGCCGATATTATAGGTCTCTACTCCCACCCCAACATAAGCCAAAATAGTTTGGGTATCGGTAATAGCGACAGCATCGGCCTTGATATCGTTACGAATAATTTCACATACGCTGCGTAACGATTCGCCATTGATATGACGAAAATAGGGCAAGGTTTTATTGGCAATATCCAAGGCCAATTTTGCTTGTCGTGCAGCAATAACTTCTTTTTCATCCTCAACACTCTGCACCAGCAGCACAATCAAACCGATACAGACAGCCCCTAAAATCATTGGAATCGCAATTTTAGAGACAATATCAATACCCAATTCGGTCGGTTTAGCCCAAATAACCACTAAAAGCATGGTCAGTGATTCGCAAATCATACCGGACAGAATACCGATGCTCCATTGCCGCTCTTTCTTTACCTTCAGGTTGATATAACCCGACATCAAGCCTGCAATAATGCTGGTAATTAAACAGGGAACAGAGGTAATGCCATCAATATCAATTAAATAGCGGTGAGAGCCCGCAATCAACCCAGTAATGATCCCGACCCAAGGGCCAAATAGAATCCCGCCCGACATGACGGCAATAACCCGCACATTAACTAGAGAACCTTCAACATTAATGCCGGAATAGGTGCCAAAAATAGCAAATAACGAAAAAATCGCAGTGACTGCCGCCAATTCCAATGGCGTGTGTTTCTCTTTTTGCAGCAACTGGCGAAATAGGTGGGTGCGGGTCAGGAAGAACAGGCAAATTAACATCAATGCGGCTCTGTCAAACACCGCCAGTAGCATTTCAAATATCTGGTGCACACTATTTTCTCTTGGCAACAACCGGCGGTCTTAGATTAGAAATGAGCGGGTCGTAGGGCGAACAAGCGGCTAATTATAAGGAGAATGACGGCTGACTGCCATTTTATCTCAAGGATTGAGAAAAAAGCCTGCCGGAGGCATCCGCTCCGACAGGTTATTTGATGGGAGAAAACTACTCTGTCATGCCTAATTGCTGCTTGCCGATAGCGGTTAGATTCTCGGTTGTGGCTCTGCCGATGAAATCTACCTCAAAGTCATCAGCCGCAAAGTCTGGCGGCGATCGACCGTCAATAAAGCTGGCGAGTTGGCGCGGCAAGTAGGCGGCATTCTTTTCACACCAAGGTGCCGCGGCGATGTACATCACATTACTGTCAAACTCACCATTATGTTCGTTTTCCACTGAATGAATCACGTCACAATGCCAGAATACTGTATCTCCGGCTTCCAGATCGGGAATAGGGGAAATGGCGTCCATTAAAAGAGGATGCCACTGTTCTGAGGCAGATAACGCGCGGCCCGGTGCCGCACCACATAGATCATCGTCAGCCACATCATCCTGCAAGGCACGCAGCAAGATATAGGCCATGGCATTGGCGATTGGAATCACATTTAGCGTCCCGGCGTGGGTGCGCTGTGGTGTCAGCGCCGTCCAGCCCTGGAATGTGCGGAACATGGAACAGACTGCTGGTGAAGGGAATTCCCGGACTTCAGGGCGACCTTCGGCAGCAAAAGGATCATATTTTTGCCACTCACCGGAAAATACGTGGCGATAAACATGGCGGAAATTCTCATCCAGCCAGCGCTCAATTGACCCACCATCTACATGAGGTGATAAGCCCAATGATGACGATTTTGGCGGACGACGGCGGGTACGGTCAGCATAAGTCACCACGCGGTCAGCATCAAAGTGCTGCTTGCCATTGCTCTCGGTTTGCCACAGGTTATTTAAGAATACCTGCACCGCATGCATGCGCAGATCCTGACGGGCTTCAACTTGCGGTGTTGACCAGTAAATGCCGTAAATCTGTGGTTTGCTGGCAGCCAGAGTGCCGAAGTAGTTATCTTCTGCTGCATTTTTTAACCGCTCGACGAAATTGTTACTGTCCAGATAGTGGCCAATTTCACGGTTCCACGCCGTGGCTTTTTCTTGTGGAAATACACCGAGAATGGCACAGCACCCTCGTTGTTTAATTTGTGCTTTTTGCTCATCAGTTACTTTGCCATTGATAATATCATCAGCATCAATGCGTGGAACTGGACTCTCACCTTGAGCCAAACTACGACGGATCTCGGTGACTTGCTGGCGGATATTCTCTTCCACAGCTTGGAATACCTGCTGATAGTGAGGCAGTGCCTGACGTAATTGCTGTTTCACCGCTTTGATTGCTGCGGGAATATCGTCTATTTGTAATGAAGCCATAAGGTTGATTCTCCGATAGCTGTAGGTTGAGGGCGCGGTAATGGTTTGCGCTTTGCTGACCATTTGTTTATTTTTTGTTATCTTGAAGTAAACATTATTTATGTAAAATAGAGAAGAATAAAGGGATGAGGTTTTGGCAAAATTTCCTCTTTAAATTCTTATCTTTTTTTATGATTAACTCATTAAAATGGAAGGAAAAACAGTGCCTGTCATTCCCCTGTTTAGTTGTGCTCCCATCTCTTTGAGAACGCCACGGTTAACGATGGATAACCTTAGCGAACAAGACTGGCCGCTATTCTTACGCTTATACCAAGACCCGGAAATTCAGCGTTATATCTCTGATCCGATGGATATTGCCGAGATTCATGCGCGTTTTGAATCACGCCTGATGCCATGGGAGAAGACTTCTAATCATTGGCTATGTCTGGTTATTCGTGAAAAAGAGCGCGGTGAGGCCATCGGGCTGACCGGTTTTTTAGCGGAATGGTTACCGCTACAACAGGCCGAAGTGGGTTATGCCCTGCTGCCGTCTTATCACGGCAAAGGTTTTGCTAAAGAATCGCTGATGGCAGTGTTGGAATTTGGTTTCCAGCAATGTCAGTTCCATAAAATGAAAGCCACCGTCACCGTAGGAAATTATCCTTCACGAGGTGTACTTGAGCGTTGCGGCTTTCAGGTGGAGGGGACATTACGTGATAACTATCAACTTGGTGGACAGTGGTGTGATGACTGGGTATTGGGAATATTAGCTGACGAGTTTGACCCACAGCACTAACTCCAATGAGTAAGATATTTGCTATCAGATACTCGACAGCTATTCAGCGCTGGGATATGTTCATAAATAGACCATTTGTTGGTCAGCGTCGCTCGGACGGTCCGGGCGCTAACGTATCCTCGAGGAAATTATGTCTGAACAACCTTCCAAACGTCGTTTTACCCGTATTGATCGTCTTCCCCCTTATGTCTTCAATATCACCGCTGAGCTAAAAATGGCCGCGCGTCGCCGTGGTGAAGATATTATCGATTTTAGTATGGGTAATCCGGATGGTCCGACACCGCCACATATTGTTGAGAAAATGTGCAGTGTCGCGCAACGGGAAGACACCCACGGTTATTCAACTTCCCGAGGGATACCGCGTCTGCGTAGGGCGATTTCGCGCTGGTACGCGGATCGCTATCAGGTGGATATTGACCCTGAAAGTGAAGCTATTGTCACTATCGGCTCGAAAGAAGGGCTGGCGCATTTGATGCTGGCAACACTGGACCACGGTGATACCGTGCTGGTGCCAAATCCTAGCTATCCTATTCATATTTATGGTGCGGTGATTGCCGGGGCGCAAGTCCGCTCTGTGCCGCTAACCGAGGGAATTGATTTCTTCGGTGAGTTGGAGCGTGCAATTCGAGAAACCATTCCTAAACCCAAAATGATGATCCTCGGTTTTCCTTCTAACCCGACGGCACAATGTGTGGAACTGGACTTTTTCGAACGGGTTGTGGCACTGGCGAAGCAATATGATGTGCTGGTGGTGCATGATTTGGCCTATGCCGATATTGTCTATGATGGCTGGAAAGCCCCATCAATCATGCAAGTTCCTGGTGCGAAAGATATTGCGGTCGAGTTTTTCACCCTATCTAAAAGTTACAACATGGCCGGCTGGCGTATTGGCTTCATGGTCGGTAATCCAGAATTGGTCAATGCATTGGCGCGGATTAAGAGTTATCACGATTACGGCACTTTCACCCCATTGCAGGTTGCGGCCATTGCAGCACTGGAAGGGGACCAGCAATGCGTGCGTGATATCGCCGAGCAGTATCGGCAGCGCCGCAATGCTTTGGTTCGTGGGCTCCATGAGGCGGGCTGGATGGTGGCAAACCCGAAAGCATCCATGTATGTCTGGGCCAAAATTCCTGAACCTTATGCACACCTTGGTTCGCTGGAATTTGCTAAGCGATTGCTCTCAGAGGCGAAAGTCTGTGTCTCCCCTGGGGTTGGTTTCGGGGATTATGGCGACACCCATGTCCGTTTTGCTCTGATTGAAAATCAGGATCGGATCCGCCAGGCTGTTCGTGGGATTAAAAGTATGTTCCGTGCTGATGGTTTACTCAAACCGAAACCAGCCACGGGAGAAACAGATTAATCAATTAGCTATGCAGCGGAGCTTGCAGCCATGATAAATCGCTATTCAATACCCCAGATAACCCTGCATTGGTTGACGTTGTTGATGATAATTTTGACCTATGCGGCAATGTTACTTAGCGACTCGGTGCCTGATGAAGATCGGACATGGGTGAAAAACCTGCATTTTAATTTTGGTCTTTCAGTCTGGTTACTGATGCTGGCGCGACTCTGGCTACGTCATCGCTACGCCACACCGGCAATCACGCCCAAATTGCCAGATTGGCAGTTATTAGGGGCGCATATTTTGCACTGGTGTTTGTATCTGATGTTTTTATCATTACCGATACTGGGGGTTTTGGCACAGGCTTATGGCGGTAAAACCTGGTTCCTGCTGGGCTGGCAAGTTCCGCAATGGGTGACACCGAATGATGACGCACGAGCTTGGCTAAAACAGACTCATGAGTTAATCGCCAACTTGGGCTATTTCGTGATTGGCGCTCACGCATTGGCGGCGCTCTATCATCACTATATTCGCCGTGATGATACGTTGCGTAGAATGATGCCGGGAAAGTGATGCATAGAGAGAAATGACAAAGGGCGCAAATGCGCCCTTTGTGCTATGTCTGATGGATATTATCTCTGGCAATAAAGGGTTTGGCGCAGGTTATTCGACCATCATCATGAAGGTACCCACCCAAACGACTAACATAATTGAGATACCCATAAAGAAATATTTCATTAAACCACTCCCCCTTGGAGCCACCTCGCCAGCCTGAGTTGCTCAGTCGCTGTCTACGAGTTTATGGCGCTAATGTAATCCCAATAGAGAGTGGTTTTCAATACTGTATTTTTATGCATTAGATCACAATTTTGCATTTAAACAGTAAGTAATGTTAGTCAATGTATTGAAGTGTGAAGCTATTAACGTTTTTTTAAATTATCGCCAAATAACAATTTGTTACTCTCTTGACTTAAATTTAAGCGCTGACTCTAGCCGCAACATCATTCACTGATTTTTCTCACCATCACATCTGCCTCAAATCCGAGTAAATAAAGGGCTTGCTCCAGTGCTTCAACCTTGGAGGCGTAATACACGTCAAGCAAACGATCCATCTGTGCGGCATTCAAACCAAGCTTGCGGGCCATATCTGCTTTACGGGTATTGGTCGCCAACATGGCATTGTGTAGCTCTGCTTTCAAACGCACCAGAATCGGGACATGAACAGCAATATCACCGGGTTGTAAAACTGATGGCGCAGGGACGGGACGGCGCTCTTCCATCTCAGCTGCAATACCATTTTTAATGCCATCTTGTGCTTCTAATTCAATATCTTCTAGAGAGTAAGTCACTGACTCCAATTCAGGAAAATCACGATACTGGATATGGTATTCGCCGCTGGCTTCATCAAAAGTATAACTTGCTGGGTAATGGAACAAAGTGGTCACTCCTGTGGGAACAAAGTACTCAAGATAGAGGCATTGTACTGGTATCAGCGAGTCGGGGTTACCTATTTAGTGCATTCATTCATCAGGAGGGGATTGTCAGAGGGATTATAAGGTTACCTGCATTTCCAACGCCATTGCCGGGCATCTGGAGACACATTCGCCACAACCGTCACACTGCTCGTCAATCAATGTGGGGGGCTGCTGGGGTTGCCAGAACAGCGCTTGTTTTTCACAAAAATCGGCGCAGCTATTGCAGTAGATATAGGTATTCTGACAGGGATTCTTTAGCATGGGATGAGAAACAGTAGAGCGCGGAGTAGGTGGTGAATCACCGGCTGCACCTTTTAATAAGCCACGAAATAGCCCACGGCGGCTGATGACCCGGCTCTCCATATAGGCTTTGTAGTAGCGCTCGTCTCTATTCATCTATTTTTCTTGATCACCGGTACAGCTCATAAGGTTGAGGAAATAAACCTAACTCAGCTTGCAGTGTTTTCAGATAACACTCGGTAATTTCTGCCAATAGTGGATAAAACGGATACTCAACCTGTGCATTTTTGACCAACTCAAGGTAGCGATAGGCCCAAGGTAATAAATGCTCGGTAAGTAGTGCTATCGCCGCTTCATCAGTAGGCTGTTGCTGCTCAAGCAAACAGACCCAGGCCAACAGCATTAAGCCAAATTGGTCTTCAGGTTCGTGGATAGTGCTTTGATTTACCAACCCTAAAGTGGAGAGAAATTCACGGTATTGCAGTGTGCTGGCCCCCATCAGGATATTTTCTTTATCCAAATAAACCGATCCCCACGGTGGCGCAGGCATTTCGCCTTGTCCCTCAAACAGCACCGAAAAATCATATTCCAGTTGCTCTGGAGAGATAGCGGGCAGTCGTTGGCAATAATCTGCAATTTTAGCCGGATTTGACCAGGGGAAAATATCCGCCATTTGCGGCAGTAATGGCCACAGGTGCTGTACCGTAGCGGATTGTGGCGGGTAGTAAAAACAGGCACCCAGAATTCGCGGCAAGGTCGTGTCTAGTAACGTCAAAATTTCCTCTCTTCAGGACCGATTAATTTAGTCTTGATTAGCCGCAAACCACTGCGGCTAATCGATTAATAACATCAACAGGCTAAATTACATTGCCACTTGCCAGAGATTATAGAAAGCAATGCGTCCGGCTAATTCACCAATGACCAGAGCAGACGCGCTAACTGCCAACGTGGCCCGAGGGATTTTGTCTTTCAATAATGCGGCGGCAGCGACAAAGATACCTAAGGCCAGCAGCAAAATCTGAACTCCCCAAAATAGCGTTTGCTGGCTGCTCAGTTCTATTGAGCTTTGGCCAAGGAAACTCAGATAGCCCGGTTTATTCACTAGCGTTATGATAGCGCCGATTAATAGCGCTGAAGCTCCAAGTTGACGTGCGCCGGTGAGAATGGCGAAAGCGCCGCCGCCAACCAATACGGTCATCCACAGCTGTAACGAGGTATAGGATGTATCCCAGTTAAGCACGGTGTCCAGTTGATAGACTTGAGTAATTGACCAGGCGAAGGCTAGCCCGAAGATCACCGTAGCCACATTACACAAGGCGGCCAGCACGGCATTTCTCACCATCACCGAGAAAAAAACCGTGCCACAGGCCATGGCAACAAACAGGCTACTGAGCAGAATTTCATTGCTCATGGGGGAGCGGCCAATACCGAGCAGCATATTCATTGCCCGTAGAGGTTGCCCAACATGCAAAGTGCCGATGACTAAGCCCGTTAACACCAGAATCAAACCAACAATATTGGCTTGTTTGAGTTGCAGCGCGGTGGTCAAGCCGAGCTTGTGACTCAACCACACTAAAGCAAACAACCCGACGGCGGTCTGCCCTAGAACGGTGAAAAACACCAAGGGTAATTCATGCATTTTATACCTCCGCCGGATTCTGAATACTGCCTGATGTATCGCCCGATGGTCTGGCATCACGATGGCCTCTGATCACCAGATTAGGCTGAGTGAGATGCGCGAGCGGCAATGGGGCAATGGCATTTTCTTCACCGTATTTTTCTCTTAACAGCGTAATTTCATCGAAATCTAATGCGCGCTGCGGGCAGGACTCGACACACACTGGCTTGTGCCCTTCAGCAACACGTTGATAGCAACCATCGCATTTGGTCATCAGTTTCTTTTTGGCATCGAACTGCGGCGCGCCATAAGGGCAGCGCATCTCACAGTAGCGGCAACCAACACAGAGATCCTGATTGACCACCACCAAACCGTCTTCTTCACGTTTATACATGGCACCGGTAGGGCAGCCGGTGACACAAGTGGGAGATGAACAGTGATTACAGGCAATCGACAGATAGTAATTAAATACATTCTGTACCCATAGATTGCCTTGTTGCACCCAACTGCCGCCGCCGTATTCATACACCCGGCGCAGTTTTGGTCCTAAATCCAAGTTCTTCTCATCCTTGCAGCTGATTTGGCAGGTTTTACATCCCGTGCACTTGGTGGAGTCGACAAAAAAACCATATTGCTTCATTTTTCAACTCCTTATGCGCGTTTAACTTCAACGAGGTTAGTATGCTGTGGGTTGCCTTTCGCCAGTGGCGATGGGCGCAGTGTCGTTAACGTATTAATACAACCGCCCACATCAACACCTTCCTTGTTGAGATTGCGCCATGCCCCTTGCGGCACCGTAATCACCCCCGGCAAGACGCGCTCGGTGATTTTGACTGCAATAAGAATGCGGCCCCGAACATTAAAAATCTCAACCATATCGCCTTGTTGCAAGCCACGAGCTTTGGCGTCAATCGGGTTCATCCAGAACTGATGCGGTACTGCTTCACGCAACATCGCTACGTTGTAATAGGATGAGTGAGTGTGACCTTTTATATGAAAACCAGTCATTTGCAGTGGGTAGGTTTTTAGAGTGTCGACATCACTGACACCTTCAAATGTCGGGCAATACTCCGCGACAGCAGTAATGCGGTCACCCGGAGCCAGTTGCCACTCTTTTTCCAATTTAGCCAGTGCTTCGGAATAGATCTCAATTTTGCCAGAAGGTGTTTTTAATGGATGACTAAGCGGGTCGTCACGAAACGCTTTTAAGGCGATATATTGACTGCTGTCGGCAAATATTCGATCGATAATACCTTGGTCGTTAGTTTGTGCGAAAGGCGGCAGTGCCGGGTTCTTCTCGCGCATTTTGTTATAGCTGATTTCAATCCACTCTTGTTGGGTATGGCCTTCGGTAAAGGCCTCGCCGATACCACACTTAGTGGCAATCTCGGCTAAAACATCATAAGAGGGGCGGCATTCCCACATGGGTTCAATCGCATTTTGTAACCGCGTAACATAGTGATAAGCGCCACTGGCATAAGAGTTATCAATCAGGTCATTTGATTCAACCGACGTGACGTCGGGTAAGAGTAAATCAGCATACTTGGCCGAGTTAGTCATGTGGTTTTCCCACACTAAAATAAACTCGCACAGTGACTCATCCTGCAAGATCTGGTGAGTTTTATTCAGGTCGGAATGCTGATTGCCAATGACGTTACTGGCGTAGTTCCACATAAACTTAATATTGGTATCAAGTTTATCTTTATTCTTCACATGGGCATTTTGGGCTGTCATCTCAGTGCCACGGAAAATAGCATCTGTCCACATAAAGCAAGGGATGGCTGTTTTTACCGGATTGGGGATACTGAATCCCGGCACGGGATATTTCACATTACCACCCCAAGCTCCGGTATTGGTTCCGGCCCGACCGATATTTCCAGTCATGAGTGGTAGCATCATAATAGAGCGGGCAGCCTGCTCACCATTGGCACTGCGCTGAATACCCCAACCTTGTGAAATCCAGGCGGCGCGGGCATTGCCTAACTCACGCGCAAGTTGAATGATACGCACGGGGTCAATGCCGGTTATTTGACTGGCCCATTCGGGTGTTTTTTCGACACCATCGGCACCATTACCTAAAATATAATCTTTATAAGAACCATTGGCAGGGGCCGAGGCGGGTAACGTGGTGGCATCCCAACCAACACAATATTCTTGCAGAAAATCCTCATCCGTCAGGTTTTCTTTAATTAGTACATAACCTAATGCAGCAACCAGTGCAGCATCAGTGCCAGGGAATATAGGGATCCACTCGGCATTGAGGGTGGTGACACTGTCGGTCATTCGTGGGTCAATAATAATAACTTTGGCTTTGCTTTTCCCCAGCGCGTGGACAGTTTCAATATATTGCCCGCCACCGGACATCCGTGTTTCAGCCAGATTATGACCAAACATGACCACTAAATCTGAGTTTTTAATTTCATCCAGTAGCGTTTCATCGGCACTGCCATAAATATACGGCATTACTGTGTTGATTTGCGCCGTGGAATAGGTGCCGTGCTGATCCAGAAAACCGCCCAGTAAACTGAGCATTCTTTTACAGGCATTGCGGCCTTGTAAATTAGCGCCGGTAGAGCCAGAACCATATTGATAATAAATGGCTTCATTACCATATTGCGCAATAGTTTTTTTGAGATTATCCGCCACAATAGTGGTGGCTTCATCCCAACTGATACGCTTGAATTTACCCTCGCCGCGTTTTCCCACTCGTAGCATGGGATATTTTACTCTATCGGGATTATATGTTTTCCATCTGACTGAACGGCCTCGTAAACATGGGCGAATTTGATGTTCACCAAAGGTGGAATCATCATAAATGGCTTCATTAGCAATTTTAATAATTTCACCATTTTTGACATGTACTTTTAGCGGACAGCGGCTACCGCAGTTTACCAGGCAGGCACTGTATTTAATGGTCTCCTTCGTTGCAGATACTGCCGGCTCTGGCGCGGCTTGTACTGAAAAAGGTAGGATGATTGAACCAGCAATTGCTGCAGCCCCGGTGACTGCGGCAGATGTTTGAATAAATTCACGGCGACTGAGTGAAGCAGTGATAGGTCTCTTATTGTTATTCATGACATTACCTTTGCAGAAGTCTTTTTTTGACGGAAATAAGAGTTCTTGATAAAAATAAAATGAAAAATAGCACTGGAATGTCTCACCTTAGGAAATAATTTGTTACTTGCATATGATGTAAATCAATTAAGACTGCATAACGAAAATATAGCGCTAATTTATGTGAGCATAACGAAGGTTATTAATGATTTACTGCGAGGTATTAACTATTCTCTATACATAAATTTAATATGTTTATTGCGCTGATATTGTTAATAAAGAATCACTCTCAAATGAAAGGGATATATTATTGTATATATAGCGAAATTGATTTAATTTAATTTTTCTTAATTGTTTTGAGAAAAGTCTTAGGAAACTTCATATCTATCTAACGACTATTTTTGTTGCTATAAAATGAGCGGCTAGTTGAATTAGCACTAGATTAATAATAGTTAAAATGGGGTAAGAGGAGATCTCTATCACGATTTTTATCTCTGCCCGCTTGCGGTAAGGTATTAACATGCTAATTTACTCGTAGTTGGATTGTTACCGTCAATGGCGGGCAAAACCTGATTCAGTAGCTAGATGAATGCTACTGAATCGGGTTTTTTTGTTTTCAGGGCTAACACATGCAAATCGCTAAAGTACTTAATAATAATGTGGTTATTGTCCTTGATCAGCATGGTCAGGAGCAAGTGATTATGGGCCGTGGTCTGGGTTTTCAAAAACATCCCGGAGAGTCGCTGGATAACACATTGATAGAAAAAGTGTTTGCTTTGAAAGATAACGAAATGGTTTCGCGATTGAGTGAGCTGTTGAGCTGTATTCCATTAGAAGTAATGATTACTTGCGACTGTATCATTACACTGGCAACAGCCAAATTGGGGAAGTTGCAAGATAATCTCTACATTTCGCTCACTGATCACTGCTTCTATGCAATTGAGCGGCATAAGCAAGGTTTGGATATCACCAATGGATTGCAGTGGGAGATTCGCCGGTTGTATCCCAAAGAGTTTGCGTTGGGCCGTGAAGCTTTGCAAATCATTGAACAACGGCTTGGCGTACAGCTGCGAGACGATGAAGCTGGATTTATTGCACTGCATTTGGTGAATGCGCAATTGAATGGCGAAATGCCTGAAGTGATGCAAGTGACGAAAGTTATGCAGGAAATTCTGCATCTAGTGAAGTACCAATTTAAGTTGGAATATGACGAAGACGGGTTGAGTTATCACCGTTTTGTGACACATTTGAAGTTTTTTTCCCAGCGTATGCTTGGGCGCAATGGGGTCACTAGTGATGATGATTCTTTGCACGATGCCGTTAAAGAAAATTATGCCGCAGCTTATCGCTGTGCCGGTAAAATTCAACAGCATATGAAATTGCAGTATCGGCAAGAGTTGAGCAAAGAAGAACTGATGTTTTTGACTATTCACATAGAGCGGGTTCGTCGGGAATGTTTTAACTTGCCAGACTAACGAGCTAAACCTAAAAAGTTTCCCTCGCCATAATGGCATATAAGAGGGGAAAAGGATTGTTACTGCCAACGGCAGGCAAAACCTGAATGCACTTATATATATCGCCTCATCGCGGTACTGAGTGTCTTCAGGTTTTTTTTTGCCCGAACTTATTGGTTCGAACTGATTTACCCGAACTTAGGTATCCAAATAAATAATAGCGCCATCGAAGGAAAATATTATGCAATACACAACGGTTGCCAGCGAAATACTCGCCGGAGTAGGAGGCAAGAGCAATATTAACAGCGTAGTGCATTGTGCTACCCGCTTGCGCTTCAAACTCAAGGACTCGTCGCAGGCAGATGCACAAGCGCTGAAAAAAAATCCGGGCGTTATTATGGTGGTGGAGAGTGGTGGACAGTTTCAGGTGGTTATTGGGAACCATGTCAGTGAAGTATATAAAGCGGTGCTCCAACAAGCTGGCTTATCTGACTTAGAAGAGAATGGACCATCAAAGAGTAATCAAAAAGAGGGGTTACTCAGTCATTGCATTGATATTATCTCAGGTATTTTTACGCCATTACTGGGGGTAATGGCTGCCTCCGGTATTCTTAAAGGCTTTTTGGCGCTGAGTCTGGTTTGTGGCTGGCTACAACCCACCAGCGGCAGTTATCTAATTTTATTTGCTGCCAGTGATGCGCTGTTCTATTTCTTCCCACTGGTCTTGGGTTATACGGCGGGTAAAAAATTTGGCGGTAACCCCTTTATTACCATGGCAATTGGTGGCGCATTAGTACACCCGTTGATGCTTGCTGCCTTTAATCTTGCCGGGCAACCGGGGGCCGAGGTGGTTTATTTCCTCGGTATTCCGGTCACTTTCATCAATTACACTTCATCCGTTATTCCGATCATATTAGCTGCTTGGGTCAGTTGCCAACTGGAGAAAGGCTTTAACCGGGTCTTACACAGCAGTATTAAAAACTTTTTCACCCCATTGCTGTGTCTGGCAATAACCGTTCCAGCCACTTTCTTACTGATTGGCCCATTGGCGACTTGGCTGAGTCATTTATTAGCCACTGGTTTTCAAATGATCTATTCCGCCGCACCTCCGGTTGCTGGTGGGGTATTAGCTGGAATTTGGCAGATTTGCGTTATTTTTGGTCTGCATTGGGGCTTGGTCCCCTTGATGATTAATAATCTGAGTGTCTTGGGTTATGACACCATGGCTCCGCTGTTATTGCCTGCGGTGATGGGACAGGTAGGGGCGACTCTTGGGGTTTTCTTACGTACTCGGGATACAAAAATGAAAGCATTGGCCGGTTCAGCATTCACTGCCGGGATATTCGGAATTACTGAACCTGCGGTTTATGGTGTGACGTTACCGTCGAAAAAACCTTTTGTCTTCGGCTGTATTGGCGGGGCGATAGGGGGAGTTGTTGTCGGATATAGTCAGGCTCATATTTATTCATTTGGTCTGGTCAGCATTTTTTCTTTTGCCCAGATAATCCCAGCTAGCGGTATTGATGCCACGGTATGGGGAGCGATTATTGGCACCCTAACTGCATTGATATTTGCTGCCATCAGTACCTATTTTTTTGGCCTGCCAGCACCGACAGCCACAATAGAAACGGACAGTTTATCTCAAACTTCAGCAATAGTAGAAGATTACAGTGGTCTTGGTGAAGTTATCCTCAGCCCTATCAGCGGTAAATTATTGGCATTAACCGATGTGAGTGATACCACCTTTGCCAGCGGTTTATTGGGGGCGGGGATGGCAATTATTCCACAAAGTGGACGAGTGGTTTCTCCGGTCAATGGGGTGGTGGCGTCATTATTTAAAACCCACCATGCGATAGGGATTGAATCTGAAGCGGGTGCTGAAATTCTCATTCATGTAGGTATCGATACCGTCAAGCTTGAAGGTCAATATTTTACCGCCCATGTTAAGGCCGGTGACCTTGTTAGTGCCGGGGATTTACTGTTGGAGTTTGATTGCGCAGCTATTACCGCTGCCGGTTATGACCTAACCACGCCAATTATTATTAGCAATAGCGAAGATTATCAGGATGTCCTGTGCGCTAAAGGGGCATTTATTACTGAGCAAGCACCGTTATTAACCGTGATTCGTTAATACTGATTCAGGAGAGAACCAATGAAACATGCATTTCCAGACAATTTCCTTTGGGGCGGAGCCATCGCGGCTAATCAGGTAGAAGGGGCTTATCTTACTGATGGAAAAGGGCTGTCTACTTCTGATTTACAGCCATACGGTATTTTTGGTGACATTATTCCGCGGGTGAGCGGTGACAGTTATGTCAAAGATGTGGCCATCGACTTTTATCACCGTTATCCGCAAGACATTGCGCTATTTGCCGAGATGGGTTTTAAATGCCTACGCATTTCTATTGCCTGGACGCGTATTTTCCCACAGGGTGATGAACAACAGCCGAATGAAGCCGGTCTGGCATTTTATGACCGATTATTCGATGAGATGGCGAAATATAACATTACGCCGCTGGTGACATTATCTCATTATGAAATGCCTTATGGATTGGTAAAAAATTATGGTGGCTGGGGCAACCGTAAAACGATTGGTTTCTTTGAACATTATGCCCGCACGGTATTCCAGCGTTATCAGCATAAGGTTAAATTGTGGCTGACATTTAATGAGATTAATATGTCGCTGCATGCGCCTTTCACTGGGGTAGGATTAGAGCAGGAAAGCAGTAAAAGCGAGGTGTATCAGGCCATTCATCACCAGCTAGTTGCGAGTGCTAAAGCGGTTGCTACCTTACATCAAATCATTCCTGATGGTCGTATTGGTAATATGCTGTTGGGTGGGTTGATGTATCCATTGACCTGTAAACCTGCCGATGTTCTGGAAACACTGCAGCAAAATCGTGAATGGTTATTTTTTGGTGATGTACAGGTTCGTGGTTACTACCCATCTTATATGACTCGCTATTTTAAACAGCACGATATCAGCATTGAAATTACAGCAGAAGATAAAGCGGCATTAAAAGAAACAGTCGATTTTATTTCCTTCAGCTATTACATGAGTGGCTGTGTGACTGCGGATGAAGACTTAAACCGTAAGGCCAGAGGCAATATTCTCAGTATGGTACAAAACCCGCATCTTGCCAGTTCTGAATGGGGATGGCAGATAGACCCTGAAGGGTTGCGTATTCTGCTAAATGAATTGTGGGATCGATATCAAAAACCGCTGTTTATCGTTGAAAATGGGCTGGGCGCAAAAGATAAGCCGGATGCCAGTGGCAATATTGAGGATGATTACCGCATCGAATATCTCAATGACCATCTGGTTCAGGTCAGCGAAGCGATTGCAGATGGTGTTGAGGTTATGGGCTATACCAGCTGGGGGCCGATTGACTTGGTTAGTGCTTCCAAAGCGGAATTATCCAAGCGCTATGGTTTTATTTATGTTGATCGTGATGATAACGGTAATGGCACATTGGAACGTCGCCGTAAAAAGAGTTTCTATTGGTATCGCGATGTGATTCAGAGTAATGGTGGGAAGTTGAAACGTTAATTCAGCGATATTTAACGTTGTTTAGCGCATCTATTTTAAATCAGATGCGCTAATTATTCTAAAAAGGGAAAATAATGAAACCAATTTTATATCTGACTCGTCAGATGAATTCTGCTGCATTTTATTTACTGACCTCGACAATTTTATTTTCATCATCGGCATTAAGTGATGGTTTAACCGGTAGTGGTGAATATATTGAGCAGTCGACACCAAAATGGCAGGGAATAGCATTGGGGTTTGAACCACAGCAAGAAGGGCTGTTGGGGGATATGCTGGGTATTCGGCCTATTCTATCGGAGCATGGCTTTAATTATTCACTCGGTTATTTAAGCCAATTATCATATAACGCAGGCGGTGGTTATAATCATGATAAACAAGCTTCTTATATCGACCAGTTCTCATTAACATTCCAACAAGACCTCGAACTATATACTGGTATTCCAGATGCGGTTATTGAAGGGAATATTGTTAATCGAAATCATGATAACAACCTGACACGGGACCGGTTACAAGACCCACGCGTGAATATAACCGATTTATCACAGGAAAGTTTTGGTGGCCAGTCTATAACACGTTTGGGGTGGCTAACCTTTGCGCGTAGTTTTGCTGATCAAAAATTGCATTGGCGCATTGGTTTGATGAATAAAGTGCAGGATTTTGACCAAATTATTCCCTGCGATTTTCAGACGTTAGGATTGTGTGGTGGTAAATCAGCAAACTCACTGACTTGGTTTAACTGGAATGTCCATTATTGGGGCACTACCCTGCAATATAAGCTTACTGATGGTTTAACCTTAAAAACTGGGGTTATGGAGCAAAATCCAGATGCTCCTAGCCGCGGTCGGGCTTGGAGTTGGTCAACTAAAGGCAGCAAGGGCATATTACTGCCGCTGGAGCTGGAATTAAAAACTAATGCTTTTGCAGATTTGCCCGGTATTTATAATTTGGGGGTTTTATATACCAATGCGCAGCAACGAGATCTTTATACTGGGGTGTCTGGTGCCGCCGGTGCCACCGATCCCAATGGCTATCGTTACCACAATAATACCTGGTTCTTTTACGGTGGGTTCAATCAGCAGGTCACTAAGCATCAAGATGATGCCAGCCGTGGTTTAAGTGTGTTTTACAGTATGTCGCTGGCCGACCAACGGACGAATTATATGCATTATGCTGCGGCGACCGGTATTCGCTACCGTGGATTATTTGACAGCCGACCTCAGGACTGGCTGGGTTTAGGTGTATCTATGGTTAAACTCAGTGATTATTATAAAGATAATCAGCGCTATATGAATCAAGTCAATAATGTTTCCGATTATGCCAATCCGAGTTATTCACCGGTACCAGGGCATTCTGTAACTGCGGAGCTTTATTACCGTTTCCGAGTGACTTCATGGCTGGAATTACAACCTGATTTGCAATATTGGCATTCTCCAGCAGGGGTAAATCACACGCAGGATGCTTGGGTCACTGGATTAAAAACGGTAATTACATTCTAAATTACTACCGATTTATGGTGAATAAATGAAAACGTGGTGCTTTAACCGGCACCACGTAAGCTGCTACTCTATTGTATATCGATACTCTTCAGCGTATTTACCCGCAGGAAACTCGCGCGATGTTGAATATGAAAAACCGCTTTGATCGTCATAATCTTTTCGGTGAGAAAAATATCCATGCTGTTTTTGAAGTCAGTCTGCTACTGAAAGCCATATTGGCAACCATGGAAATTATTGCCGGCATTTTAACTTATTTTGTCACGCCACAATTTTTACTTAATGTATTACATCGTATTACACTGGTTGATTTTATTGCGGGTCGTGGCGATGTCGTGGCTAGTTATTTGCTGCATGCGGCCCAAAGTCTTTCTATTAGCGGCATGCATTTCGCCGCATTTTATTTGCTCATTCACGGCGTGGTGAAACTATGGGTCATTATAGGATTATGGCGTAAGAAACTTGGTTATTATCCTGCGGCAATGGTGATTTTTAGCTTGTTTATTGTCTATCAACTTTATCGTTATACTTTTACTCACTCCGTGCTCTTGATCTTGATAACGCTGTTGGATCTCGTGGTTATCGTTCTAACGGTATTGGAGTATCGGCAATTATGCCGTGAGCAAAAAGGCCTCAAATAAGGCCCTCATGCTCTAGGCTGGATGGCTATTTCAACGGCGGGTTATGCCTTCATAGATTAGGCGCAACCCAAAGGCCCCAACTGCGATACCAATAATGCCACTGAGCAGGTGCTGAACCTTACCATAAGCGCGACGCACCGCAGGGCGGGAGAAGGCCATGCTGAGTAATGACCGCCAAAGAATCGAGGCGAGCACAATACCCAGCCAGGCAAACACTTTGACCCATGCGGGGGTTGTCGGGGTAAGAGTGACCGAGAAAATACTGATAAAAAACAATACAGTTTGTGGGTTTGATAAGTCAGTCAGCAGGCCTCGGCGGAAGAAAACATACCAAGGGGTTATGGTGGCGGTGGCGACTGCCTCGATGCCCATATGGAGTTCCTGACGATGCCGCACCATATTGTAGGCATACCAAAGCAGGTATAAGCCACCCCCGATTTTAATGGCTGAGAACAGCATCCCGCCTTCAGCAATCAGGGCCGCCATACCAAATAACCCTAATCCCGAATAAATTGCATCACCTAATGCCACACCGAGCCCAGTCACTAAACCGGCATTTTTACCCGAGCTGAGACTGGTTTGCACCACCACCAGCAAATTGGCGCCGGGATTGATAAAGGTCAGCACGAATAACCCGACGGTCACGATAATGACATGTATTTCATCCATGTGGTGTGCTCTGTTAGTGGCAATTTCAGCAGCATAATGCAATCTGTAAGGACAAACAGAGCCGAGAATGTGCTTCTGGCAATGCCATGGCAAAAATGTGCATTACGTCACTCAATCAGCAAAAATATGCGCCTGGCCCACGGTGGTTAAATCCACCATTAAGCCAACACGGAGACCTTCCCGGCTGACCGTTTTGATTTCTACAACTTCATCTCGTCCGTCAATAGACAAGCCGATAGTCGAAATAAAGCCTGCAAAATCAATACTCACTATCTTGGCCAGACAGTGGGTAGCATAGTGATGATCGGCGGATAACGGGGTGATAGTGATTTGCTCCGGCCGCAGCATGACACGGGTCTGCCCACTACGTTTTGCATCGTCAACCTTGACTCGGCCCAATGCACAATCAGCCCAACCGGCATCAATATGGGCGGAAAGAATCAGCGTTTCACCCAAAAATGTCGCTGTTGGTTCATCAACGGGGCGCAGGTACAGTTCTTGTGGTGGGCCGACATGGGCCAGTCTACCTCCACGCATCACAGCCACCTGATCGGCAAACGACAGCGCTTCGGTTTGGTCATGTGTGACCAAAATAGAGGCAATATTAGCTTGAGCTAGTAGCTCTGCTACTGCTTTGCGGGTTGATGCGCGCAAGGCGGTATCCAGTGCTGAAAATGGCTCATCCAGCAACATCAGCACCGGCCGCTGTGCCAGTGCCCTGGCGAGTGCGACTCGTTGTTGTTGGCCACCGGATATCTCATGGGGCCAAAGTGAGGATAAGCGGCGGTCCAGTGCCACCATCTCCATTAATTCATCCACCCGTCGAGTTTTATCCTGCCGGGTACCTTTTAATCCATAAGCAATGTTACCCGCGACAGTAAAATGTGGGAATAGCGCGCCATCTTGAGGGACAAAACCAATCCCTCTTTTATGTGCCGGCACCTGGGTTGAGCTATCAAAAAGCGGATTCCCTTGCAGGATCACTTTGCCGCTATCCGGTGTTTCGAAGCCGGCAATAATCCGCAGCAAGGTCGTTTTACCCGAACCCGATGGCCCAACAATCGCGGTTCGGCTACCTGCCGTTACCTGTAAATCAATTCCGTTCAATACGGTAACCGATTGGTAAGACTTACTTATTTGTTGCAGTTCAAGTGTGCTCATAATCCTGCTGTACGTTGAGATTGAGAATATAGAAGCCAGGTCAGCGGTAGGGAAAGTACCACCATGAGCAGTGCATAAGGTGATGCAGCGACATAGTCTATTTCGCTGGTCAATGCCCAGAAGCCGGTCGCCAGTGTTCGGGTACCATTGGGGGCCAGTAACAAGGTTGCGGTCAGCTCGTTGGAGATAGCCAGAAAGACTAAAGCAATTCCTGCGCCAGCGCCCGGAGCCGCCAGACGCATGGTGGTGCTCCAAATAGCCTGAGTGGGGGTTTTACCTAAGCTGCGGGCCACGTTTTCCAACTCAACGGGGGCTTGTGCAATACCTGCCCGTAAACTGATTAAGGCGCGTGGTGTGAACATCAATAAATAAGCCAACAAAAGCGTAAATTCGGTTTGATACAGTGGCCTGGCAATCCGGATGGTGATGGTCACTAATGCCAGCGCGACCACAATACCGGGAAGTGAACTGGTGACATAGTTACAACCTTCCATGACTCGGTGTAAACGTCCCGGATAGCGCACGGATAACCAGGCCATCGGCACAGCACATAGCGTGATAATTACCGCGCCGCTCAACGCCAGTGCCAGCGTTTGCCTCAAGGCAGGGAACAGCTCAGGATTCAACCACACCTCTATCCCCCCGAGATAGAGCCAGCGCGTCAGCGTGATAAATGGCACCCCCAGCGAAAGGGCGACCATGGCTAGCGGTAACAGTAAACACACTAAGGTGAGGGCGGGGCGCATTGAATAAGCCGTTTGCCCCCTTGCACTGCCTGACCCGACGCGAGCATAGCGGTTATAGCCGCGGCTGGTTGCTTCAATTAATAATAATCCTAGGCAACATAATGCCAGAACTCCGGCCAACATATTGGCAGCCGGCCCATTAAATGTGGATTGGAACTGGTCAAAAATGGCGGTGGTAAAGGTATCGAAACGGATCATGGCGTATAGCCCATATTCCGCTAATAAATGCAGTGCGATCAATATTGACCCACCCCAAACAGCCAATTTTAGTTGCGGTAATACCACCCGAAAAAACACCACAGTGGGCGTGCTGCCCAATGAGGCGGCGGCATCTTCAAGGCCGGGGTCAAGGCGACGTAATACCGCTGACGTAGGCAGATAGATAAAAGGAAAATAGGCGATAACAGAGATAAATACGCCAGCGCCCAGCCCATGCATTGAGGGTACAAGACTAATCCATGCATAGCTTTGTACAAAAGCAGGAACGGCCAGTGGCGCGATGGCCAGTAGGGACCATATCCGTCTGCCGGGCAGGGTGGTACGTTCTGTCAGCCAAGCCAGTGATACACCAATAATGGCGCACAGCGGTAAAGTGAAAACCACTAATAACACTGTGTTGAGCAATAATTCACCCACTCGGGGGCGAAAAACGAGAGCCTTGACCGTCGGCCAACCAGTGTCAATGGCGATGCCAATGACAAACCCCAGTGGCAGCAGGGAGAGTAACGAAAGCATCACGGCAATAGCCACAATCCCAGAGTTTGGGCGGCGATTAGACTGGCGTTGTGCAGCTTTACTCTGTGGCACAGGGATAACGTCGATATTTATATTGGCCATAATAGTAAAGGCACTCGAGGGTTAAACGCCCGTCAGGTAACAAGCAGACGGGCTAGAAATAGACTTTATTTGCAGGTTGCGGGGATTACAGCAGACCGGCTTCGGTCATCAACTCAACCACTTTCTTGCTGTTCAGTTTAGACGGTTCTACTTTAGGTGCTTGCAGATCTTTCAGCGGCACCAATTGGGGGTTAGATGCTGCATCGACGCCGACGGCATATTCAAACGCATTATTGGTGCGTAAGATATCCTGGCCTGATTTGCTGGTGATCCATTTTACGAATTCCTGCGCTTCTTTCGGATGTTTACTGGAGGCTAAGACACCACCGCCAGAAATACTGACAAATGCCCCCGGATCTTGATGTTTGAAGTAATGTAGCTGGGTTTTACCGCTGTTCTCACCGGTTTTGGCCTGATCAACAAAGCGGTAATAGTGATAGATAACGCCGCCATCAATTTGGCCAGCATTCACTGCTTTCATCACGGTACTATTGCCCTTATAAGCAGTAAAGTTGGTTTTCATCGCTTTTAACCAGTCTAGCGTGGCTTTTTCGCCTTTCAGCTCCAGCATGGCGCTGACAATAGCTTGGAAGTCGGCGCCTGATGGTGACGCAGCCCAACGGCCTTTCCACTCAGGTTTTGCCAGGTCCATAATAGATTTAGGCAGCTCAGCGGCACTGATTTTTTCCGGGTTATAGACAAACACCGTGCTGCGAGCAGCAATGCCGGTCCAACGACCATGTTCTGGGCGATATTCTTTAGCCACTTGGGCCTGTGTTGCGGTATCCAGCGGGGCGAATAATTTGGCATTATCCACCAGAACCATTGCCGGGGAGTTCTCCGTCAGGAAAACGTCGGCGGGGGAAGCACTGCCTTCCTGAACTAGTTGATTACCTAATTCGCTGTCTCCACCATTACGCAGAGTCACCTTAATGCCGGTATCTTTGGTAAAACCGTCAACCCAAGATTTCACCAGATTTTCATGTTGAGCGTTATAAATCACAATGCCTTCATCACTGGATGCGGCATTGGCGGAAAACGCTAATATCATTGAGGAAGCTAATAGTGCTACAGGGCCGAGAGCAGAAAAACGTAACTTCATAAAAAGATCCTTTAGCGGGCCAGAGAGGAAAACGAAGGAGCCAAACAGTGGCGAAACAGCTCGATTCTATAGAAAGAAATAAGTAATGATAGTGAAAATCATTCGCGTTATTTGCTACTAAATGTTTCAGCTACAGCACCCTAATCCCTTACCGTTCAAGGTTGTTAATGTCCCCTTGCTGAACAATTGATTTATGCTGGGCCCAGTTTCTAATAAATAACCTATGGCAGTGCTGCATTTACCTGTTTGTGCTAATCAGACAATGCCTTAACATAGCTATCACTTTTTGCATGGTTTATGGATATTCGATGCGTTACTTGGCTGTCATTCTTCCCTTACTCACTTTGCTCTCTGCCTGTAGCAGCAAGCCGACGCCACCTGTTGCTGCTACGCCGTCAGATGGTCTGATACAAAGCGGTTTTTTACTTGAACCGCAACATGTGGGGCATTTGGAAAACGGTGATTTTGCCTATAATGCGGATACCGCCCGTTTTGTTGATAAAATGGTGCGTGAACATGGTTTTGAACCTCAGCAACTGCATGATGTATTGGCTCAAACTCAAAAGCTGGACTGGGTTATCCGTCTGATGGATAAGCAAGCCCCTAGCTCTGGCCGTCCTTCTGGTCCTAATGGGGCCTGGAACCGCTATCGCAATCAATTCATTACTCCGGATAACGTGCAAAATGGTGTAAACTTCTGGAATCAACACCAAGATGCGTTGCAACGTGCCTATGAGAAATACGGGGTTCCGCCAGAAATTATCGTTGGGATCATTGGAGTTGAAACCCGCTGGGGCAGGGTGATGGGCAAGACCCGCATCATTGATGCTTTGGCAACGCTTTCCTTTGCTTACCCGCGCCGCGCCGCATATTTTACGGGAGAGTTGGAAACCTTTCTGTTGATGGCGCGTGCTGAGGGTAAAGACCCGCTCAGCCTGCGCGGCTCCTATGCCGGTGCGATGGGCTATGGTCAATTTATGCCTTCATCTTTCAAGAGTTACGCTGTTGATTTTGATGGTAACGGGCATATTAATTTGTGGGATCCGGTGGATGCCATTGGCAGTGTGGCCAATTACTTTAAATCTCACGGCTGGACCAAAGGGGCGGCGGTAGCGATACCTGCCAATGGGCAAGCGCCTAATCTCGACAATGGCTTTAAAACCAAGTATCCAGTATCAACATTGTCTGCCGCCGGACTAAGCCCCACCAGCTCACTGGGTGAATATCAAGAAGCGAGCCTATTGCGCCTTGATGTCGGCACCGGTTATCAATATTGGTATGGTTTGCCAAACTTCTACACGATTACCCGTTATAACCACAGCACCCACTACGCCATGGCAGTTTGGCAGTTGGGAGAGGCGGTAGGCCGCGCAAGAAATTTATAGGATATTTGGCCGACTGCACTTAGCTCATTGAATCATATAAAAATGGCCACTCTGAGTGGCCATTTTTTACTGCAATTTTATTTATTACATCAGATGTGAAATATCATCTGGATTAACCGATGGTGGGGATTTTCGCCAACCACGGGTCAACCAAAGTAGATAGATAAAGCCCGCCAATAACCACAGTAAGCCCACCTCCAGCGCGCGCTGTTCAAGATGAACCCACAGCCATACCGACATCACAAACCCCATCATCGGCAATAGCCCATATTTGAACATAGCGGCGGAACCGCGACGTTTCTCATTGAAAATAAAGTGCTTAATCACACTCAAATTAACAAAGGTAAATGCGCCAAGCGCTCCAAAACTGATCATCGACACCACTAAGTTCAAGTCAAGGAACAGGGCCAGTAACGAGATAGTTGCCACGAACAAAATTGCCCGCCATGGCGTGTGGAATTTACGGTGTAGATGGAAAAATACTTTGCGTGGCAATACACCCTCACGCCCCATGGCATAGAAGATACGTGACACGCTGGTTTGCGCGGTCATTGCCGAGGCATAAACACCGGTCAAATAAGTGGCCATAAAGAAGTTATACATCCACTTGCCACCGACATGTTCAGAGATAATCAGGCTGGCGGTATCTTGGTGGGGAATTAATGACTGCCAATCGGGATAGGCCAAATGTGCGGCATAGGAGACGGCAATAAAGATGCCCCCGGCACTGATCACGGTAAACAGAATGGCGCGCGGCAGGGTGCGTTTAGCATCATGAGCCTCTTCTGCCATGGTGGCGATGGCATCAAAGCCAAGAAAGGCCAGACATAACACGGCGGCTCCAGAGAGCAAACCAGAGAAGTCGCCAGCATTCACCAATAAAGGCTTCATTAATGCCTCAGGGCTTAAATCTGCCTGGCTGAATGAGAGCGCAATAAATAAGACAATAAATACCATTTGTGCGGCGATCAGTGTGAAATTTACCGAAGTGAGCAGGCGCACGCCAAGAATATTTAACAGACTGACACTGACGATGGACGCAATAATAAAGACCGGAGCGGGGATCGCCGGAAACGCCTCATGCAAGAAAATGCCTAAAACCAAGTAATTAAGGATTGGCAGGAACAGATAATCCAAAATTTGTGCCCAACCCACCAGAAAACCGGTTTTGCCGCCAAAACTGCGTTGCACATAAGAATAGGCGGAACCTGCTAGCGGCATGGCGCTGGTCATCCGACAATAACTGAGGGCGGTAAACAAAATGGTGGCAACAGTCACCAGATAGGCAATAGGCAGGTGCCCCTGACTTAATACAGTCACCTGTCCGTAGGTGGTAAAAACGCCTAAAGGCACCATGTAGGCAAGCCCGAAAGCGACGAGCGCGGGGGTTTTAAGCACTCTGTGCAGCTGAATATTTTGTGGCATTACCCTATCATCTCCTGGTGTAAACAAGCACCGTTGCGCTGCATTTTTATGCAGCTGTAAAACATAAAGGAGCGGATTTTGACACAAGGGCTAGAGTAACGCCAATCACTTCCTACGGGTATGACATTGTTGCACCGATTTTACTGGCCCACTGATTTAACTCAGTGAGCCAGAGCCCGCTAAATTGGCGGTGATCAGCCCTGATAAACCACATTTCCACCAATCAAGGTGCATTCGACTTGAGTCTGATAAATCGTCTCTGGCGGCTGCTCAAACAGGTTATTTTTCAGAATGATGATGTCGGCAAATTTACCGGCTTCCAGAGAGCCAATAGAGTGCTCTTTGGCAATCATATACGCAGCATCAATGGTGGCGGAGCGCAATGCCTCAATCAGTGTCAGGTCTCGGTCATTGTCCAGACGAGGGCCTGCTGGATTGCCATTAAGATCCCAGGCCCGGCGGGTCATCCCCACTTGCAGGTTGTACCATTCATCCAAACGGTCAATCGGCCAGTCACTGCCATAAGCAATTCGCGCACCCGCATCAAGAAAACGCGCCGCCGGTTCCATGTGCTGGAAACGGGTTTCGCCTAGCATTTCGCGCTCTTCATCAATCAGTACGCCTGGTAGGCCACCCCATTGGAAAGAGAGCACCGCGGTTGCTCCTAGTTTGGCAAAACGGTCATATTGATGGGCGGCGACCAGCTCATTGTGCGCCAATCCCGGACGGATATCCTTGCCTGGCATTGCGATGCGCATCTGTTCTACAGCATCCAGCACCATCTCGATGGCTCCATCACCCACAGTGTGGGTATGTGGATGCAGACCCACTCGTGCACATTCCAGAATCACGGCATTGACCACCGGTGCGGTAAAGTAGAGGTCGCCATAGTGATCAGTATCTTGCCAGTCTGGTTTGTCTGGCGTGCCTCGGTTCGCACGATAAGGTTCCAGTAGTGCGGCAGTCATGGTCGGTGGCTGCAGCACCCCATCGATAAACAGTTTTAAGTGGTCGACGGCAAAACCCGGTGCAGGAGCCCATTCGTCGCTGCCCCACTGGCGAGCAAACTCAACCACTTCCTGTACCACGCGCGCGGCATCTTCTGGTCCCTGTAAACTGTCTGGCGTCACTTCTTTCGCGCCTAGCACCCGCACCGTTAACTCATTACGCTCATACAATTGGCGGAAAGCGAGCAATTGCTCGGCAAATACACGGGTATCCATCACAGTTGTAACACCCTGAGCATTCAGCACTTGCTGTACATGGGCGGCAATTTGCACATTCTTTTCCGGTGTTGCGGAGGGAATGCTGTCAAAAGCTCGCATCGCCGGGGCATCTTCCAAAATACCGGTCAGTTTACCCTGAGCATCACGGGCTATTTTGCCGTCTGGAGGCACTGGGGTATTTTCGTCGATCCCCAATAACTCCAGCGCACGACTGTTAGCCGCCAGTGTGTGGCAATCATTAGAAAATAGGGCCACCGGGCGGCGAGTATTCAGTGAGTCTAGCGCGCTACGGCTCATGTCAGCTCCGACCGGCGTCATCGCCTGACGCTGCCAGGCGCGCACTGTCAGCCAGTCATTTTCACCTTTAAAAGGATCGCCATCGAGATGCTGTTGGATAATATCCAGCGTTTGCTCAACACTGAGCGCGGCATAATTGAGGTTACAACCAATCAGCTGCTTCCCCCCCCAAAACGGGTGCATATGGCTGTCGATAAGACCGGGCATCATAAATTTGCCAGCCAGATCAATAAGACGAGTCTTTGAGGAGGCAAATTGTTGGGTAAGTTCGTCGCCACCCGTAGCGAGAATATAGCCTTGGGCAATAGCGATGGCGCTGCAAACCCGATTATTGGCATCAGCCGTGTAAATCGTACCGTTGTGGTAAATAACATCGGCGACCGTGGATTGTTGAGTCATGCTCGGTTCCCAAAGCAAAGTATCCCTAGTACAACATCAATAAATTGGCGGGGATAAAGAGTGGTCAAATTTCCATTATAGCTTTTATCTCCGGCAAAAACCGTCGACGTGAGATACAGGCTGAGGCAGGTTATATAAATTTACGTTTTATCAATACGGTTAATTTGATGGCTTGTTGAGTAACTCGGTTTCCATCATCGCGGCCAGGTGGCGCAGTATTTCGCGTTCTGAAAAGCCCAGTTCAGTAAACTGAGTGAGTCCATCCAGGCCACAGACCAGGCCAATTAAGCGCCATGCAATATCACTGGCACTAATACCTGAACGGAACTCATTATTGGCTATTCCCGAATGAATCACGGCCACCGTGGCCTGATGCCAATCTGACATGGATGTAGCATAAGCTTCTTTAATCAACTCGTCTCGCTCAGCCAAAATGGAGGTTTCATTCCACAGCCGAGTCTCCCGTTGACCGACTTCATCTTGCGGATAACCCAGTACCAGTAGCAGCCGTTCATGAGCAGGCAGGTTTTGGCTGTTCAGTGCAAAAGCCGTTAATGAGTGCTTTACTAACAGCAAAAAAGCATCCGCCCGCAGTTGTGAAACTGACGCAAAGTGATGATGAACTTGCCCGACAGCAACACCCGCTTCACTGGCGACTCGACGTACGGTCGTGGCGGTCATCCCTTCGGTTATCGCCACCCGCATCGCTGCCTGCAAAATGGTGTCATGCCGCTCTTCACGGTTCAAATAGGCCACTGCGGCTCCTTTATCTGACTCATTCCTGTTTTTGTCATTATGTGATTAATTGGACGTTAGTTCAACTTTCCGCTAATATTGCAATATTGAACAGATGTTCAACATTAATTTATGCCCAATTTGAGCGTGTTTGTATGTCTAAAAAGTGGATGATTTTCTACGTTATTATTCTGATGTATCTCCCTGTTTCTATTGATGCAACTGTACTTCATGTGGCGGCACCACGGCTGGGAATTGCTCTGTCTGCCACGGGCAGTGAATTGCTGTGGATTATCGATATTTACTCATTGGTGATGGCGTGTTTATTGCTGCCGATGGGCGCGCTGGGGGATCGCATTGGTTTTAAACGACTGGCCTTGCTGGGGTCGGTTTTGTTCGGATTAGCATCACTGGCAGCTGCATTAGCGCCTTCGGTCGCAGTGTTGATTGCGGCGCGCGCCTTTTTGGCGATTGGTGCGGCCATGATCTTGCCGGCAACATTATCTGCGGTTCGCCATATTTTTACCGATGAACGTGAACGCGCCATGGCTCTGGGGATTTGGGTTGCCATCGGCACTATGGGGGCGGCGATGGGGCCGCTGGTCGGTGGATTGCTAATGGAATACTTCTATTGGGGCTCAGTATTCCTGATTAATATCCCTATTATTATTGCCGTCGTGATTGCGACGCTGGTGGTCATCCCCAATCAACCAGTACGAACTGAACAGACGTGGAAACTGGCCCCGGCGCTGGTACTGATTACTGCCATCTTGATGCTGGTCTATGCCGCCAAAACTGGGCTGCGAGGAAGCGGAGATCCGGTGGTGACTGTGCTGACGGCTTTGGTGGGTGGCGTGATGCTATTTGCATTTGTTCGCCATCAGCTATCCACATCAGCCCCGATGATTGATTTTCGCTTGATAAGCCAGCGGGTTATCGCCGTTGGGATGGTGATGGCAATGACGGCGATGATCACGCTGGTCGGCTTTGAGTTACTCCTGACCCAAGAGTTGCAGTTTGTGTTAGGGAAAAGTCCGCTTGAAGCCGGGCTATTTTTGCTGCCATTGATGATTGCCAGTGGCGTGAGTGGGCCGCTTTCCGGTTGGCTGGTGGCTAAACTGGGCCTGCGGGTGGTAGCCAGTGCGGGGATTGCATTGAGTTCACTGAGCTTTTTCGGCTTGGCTTGGACTGATTTTGCTACTCAAGCTTATCTGGCGTGGGGATGGATGATATTACTGGGTTTCAGTATTGAAGCGTCGTTATTGGCTTCTACTGCCGCGATCATGAGCGCCGCACCACCGGAAAAAGCCGGTGCCGCCGGGGCGGTGGAGGGCATGGCCTATGAGTTGGGCGCCGGGTTGGGGGTAGCAATCTTTGGTCTGATGCTATCACGGGCCTATACTGCCTCCATTGTGTTACCCGCGGATTTACCCGCCGATTTAGCTGAAAAGGCGAGCGCTTCTATCAGTGAAACTATTCAGGTGGTTAATAGCCTGAGTGGTGACGACGCTTTGCTAACCAGTGCTAAGCTGGCTTTTTCAACTTCACACAGCTTGGTATTAGGCACCGCCAGCGTTCTATTAATCTTACTTGCCACTGTTGTTTGGTGCTCAATGCCGGGGAAAAAGGTTTCGCAATGGGGGAGTTCGGTAGGCAGTCATGCCACTGATAAGCTATCGGAACCTTAATCCCTGGTAAACTGCTGGCTTTTGCTGTCAAGCCCTTACTCTTTAGCCATTACTCTTAGTAAAGTGTGTGATATATATATTTAAGGTAATGACTTGGTTTTTGATATGTAAATGATGTCAAAACCGTATTCTAATAAAGAGTAAGGCTTTCTCTATGACAGAGCGGCAGTTTGCAGCACAACTCAATATCGACAGCTCCGTCGAGCCTGTCCGAGTCTCAGTCAAAGGGGATTGGGTGCTGGCGCATTACAGCGTGTTGGAGCCAGAAGTCACGCAACTGCGTGCCAACTTGCCCCACGCAGTGATATTTGATCTTAACCAACTCGGCGCTTTGGATACCGCTGGAGCGACCTTATTAGCCTTGCTTCTCGGTGACGAACGTATCAATAAACTGCGTGAATTGGCACCTAAACTGCCGCAAGAACGCCGAGTTTTACTGGAAACAGTTAGCCATGTATTGCCTGGATTGGAACCCGAATCATCAGAGAAACCGCCGTCATTTTGGCTGGAGCTACTGGCGAATACCGGCCGTTCTATGGACAATTTATGGCAAGATATCAAGTCATTACTGGGTTTTGTCGGTCTAACGCTTGAGGCGTTATTCGGCACTGTATTTCGCCCCTCTCGCTGGCGCGTGACCTCGCTGATTGCCAATGTTCAGCAAATTGGCCTAAATGCCGTACCCATCATTATGCTGCTGACTTTTTTGGTCGGGGCTGTCATTGCTTTCCTCGGTGCCACCGTATTAACTACCTTTGGTGCGGGTATTTTTACCGTCGACTTAGTCGTATTCTCTTTTCTGCGTGAATTTGCCGTACTGTTGACGGCTATTTTAATGGCAGGGCGCACCGCCAGTGCTTTCACTGCAGAAATTGGCCTGATGAAAGCCAATGAAGAAATTGATGCTATCCAAACCTTGGGATTAAACCCGGTTGAATTGTTAGTCTTGCCGCGGGTACTGGCGCTCTTGATTTCATTGCCAATGTTGACGTTTATTGGCATGGTTTGCGGTATTTTCGGCGGGATGGTGGTGTGCGCTTTAACACTCAATATCTCGCCGACGATGTTTTTGTCGATTATGCAAAACAGTAATGGGTTACAGCATTTTCTGGTGGGAATAAGTAAAGCCCCGATTTTTGCCTTCCTGATTGCGATTATTGGTTGTCTGGAGGGGTTTAAAGTGACCGGCAGTGCAGAATCGGTGGGGGTGCATACTACCACCAGCGTGGTGCACTCAATCTTTGTGGTGATCCTGCTTGATGCCGTTGCGGCGCTGTTTTTCATGGAAATGGGATGGTAAGCCACATGATGCAAGAACCCATTATTCAAATTCGTAATCTGGTCAACTGCTTTGGTAAACAATGTGTGCACCAAGACCTGAATCTTGATGTTCAGCGCGGCGAAATTCTGGGGGTTGTGGGCGGTTCAGGTACGGGTAAGTCAGTGTTATTACGCAGTATCGTGGGGTTACGCCGCCCAACCGATGGGCAGATCCACGTTTTTGGTCAGGACTTAATGACGTTATCGGGGCAAGCTCGTTCGATGGTGGAGCGGCGATTTGGCGTGTTGTTCCAGCGCGGCGCATTATTCAGTTCTCTGACTGTTACTGAGAACGTGGCTTTACCGTTAATCGAGAATGCGGGTTTGCCACGGGCAGAGGCCGAGCATCTGGCACAGGTTAAATTGGCGCTATCGGGGTTGCCACCAGGGGCGGGCAGTAAATATCCTGCCTCGTTGTCAGGTGGTATGGTAAAGCGTGTGGCTCTGGCGCGCGCACTGGCATTGGACCCGGATATTCTGTTTCTTGATGAACCCACTGCGGGCCTTGATCCGATTGGGGCGGCAGCCTTTGACAGTTTGATCCGCACCTTGCGTGATGCACTGAATCTGACCGTATTTTTAGTGACACACGATCTGGATACGCTCTATACCCTTTGTGACCGTGTGGCCGTGCTTTCGCAGAAAAAAGTGCTGGTGGTTGATAGCCTGGATAAGGTTGCCGCGACGGATGATGACTGGATCCAGGCGTATTTTCATGGCCCACGTGGCCGGGCCGCTTATCAGGCGGCAACGACTACTAATAGTGAAGAGAGGTTGTAAATGGAAACCCGTGCTCACCATGTTGTCATTGGTTTATTCACTCTTATTGTGGTCAGCGCCGCATTATTATTCTGCCTGTGGCTAACAGGTGCGGGTTCTGACCGGCAGTTCAGGTTTTACGATATTGTCTTCAATGAGCCCGTAAGCGGCTTGTCGCAGGGGAGTACCGTGCAATACAGTGGCATTCGAGTGGGGGAAGTCACGCAATTGCGTTTAGACCGAGATAACCCCAATAAGGTTTGGGCGCGTATTCGCGTGTCGGCATCCACACCCATCCGCGAAGACACTCAAGCTCGATTGACTGTCGCCGGAATTACCGGGACTTCAAATATTCAATTCAGTAGCAGCAGCCAATCAAGCCCGTTACTGGAAAGTCACGATGGCGAAGTGCCGGTTATTGTCGCTACCCCATCGCCGATGAGCCAGTTACTGGCTAACGGTGAGAACTTTATGAGTAATGCCAATGAAGTGCTGGTACGCCTAAATCAACTTTTGGCACCGGATAACCAGCAACGCCTGATTACCACCTTGGATAACCTCGCTTTAGTCACCCAAACTGTAGCCGATCAACGTCAGGATATTCGAACTATGTTGCAGCAACTGGCGCAGGCCAGTAAACAAGCCAACGAGACGCTGACACAAACTAATCGTCTGCTGCGCAATGCTAATGGATTAATGGACGGGCAGGGGAAACAATTAATGAATGATGCAGCGAAGACTATGGCATCACTACAAAATACCAGCACAATCCTGAGTAAATTGGTCAGTGAAAATAAAACTTCACTCAATAATGGTATGCAAGGGATGAATGAACTGGGGCCAGCGGTTGATGAGTTGCGTAGAACATTAATGACATTGCGTGCCGCTGTTTCTCGTTTGGAAGAAAACCCTGCGGCTCTGCTGCGTGGTCGTGAAAGAACACAGGAGTTTACGCCTCGATGATATCTCTTAAAGTGATGCACGCTGTAGGTCGCCAATGGCGGCTATTGACGGCTTCAATGCTGGTTATGTTGCTGTCAGCTTGTACTATTTTACCTACTGCGCCGGTAGCACAAGTCTATCTGCTGCCAGTGCCGCCAGCGACAAATACGCCGCGCACGCAGACAGTCAACTGGTCACTGCGAGTTTCGCAACCGGCGACTAATCAGTTCATTAACAGTTCGCGTATCGCTGTTCAGCCTGAAGGGCAAGAAATTGCGGTCTATAAAAACTCACGCTGGACTGACCCCGCCCCTATTTTACTGCGTAATCGCCTGATTCATGAATTCCGCACTGATGGCCGTATTTCGGCGGTCAGCAGTGACGATGATAGTCTTCAGGCGGATGTTGAGTTGAGTGGCGATTTGTCGGCGTTCCAAGGGGTATATCAGGCGGGAAACAGTGAAGTACTGATCCGCTTTGATGCCCGTTTGGTCAGGATTTCAGACCGTAGGATTATCGCTACGCGCCATTTTGAAATTCGTCAGCCGATTAAGGGCTCGCAGATGAATGAGGTGGTTGATGCTTTTGGCTTGGCTAGCAATCAGTTGGCCACTCAGGTGCTGAACTGGACACTGCAACAATCTCCTCAGTAAGTGCAGGGGGATGGCTAATCTAGAGGTAAAATGTATGAGCCAATTATTTTCCCCGGCAAAACTGGGTGAGTTAATTCTGGATAACCGAATTGTGGTGGCCCCGATGTGCCAATACTCCGCGCAATGGGGATTTCCGACGGATTGGCATATGATCCATTTGGGCAGTCTGGGGTTATCGGGTGCCAGCTTGTTGATTCTTGAAGCCACGGCGGTAGAGCCTGCAGGACGCATCAGTGATAAAGATTTGGGTATTTGGGATGATGAGCATGCACAGGCACTTCGGCCAGTCGTTGAGGCTATCCGTCGTTACTCGCCGGTAAAACTGGGCATTCAGTTAGGGCATGCCGGGCGTAAAGCCTCGTCTAATCTGCCCTGGCTGGGTGGCGATGAACTCAGCGCTGAACAAGGTGGTTGGCAAACTGTCGCACCATCAGCATTGCCTTTCGGCGAACGCCATCCGCCACAGGCGCTCTCTCTTGAGCGTATCGATGAGATCAAGTCTGCATTTGTTGCTGCGGCCAAACGTGCGGTTGAGTCGGGATTTGAGCTTATTGAAGTTCATGCCGCGCACGGCTATTTATTGCACCAATTTTTATCGCCGTTAGCAAATCAGCGTGACGATAATTATGGCGGCTCACTCGAAAATCGCCTGCGGCTGGTGCTTGAAATATTCAGTGAAATACGGGCGGCCATTGATAAAAAGATAGCCGTCGGGGTGCGAATTTCTGCCACTGATTGGGTCAATGGGGGTTGGGATACTGAACAGTCTATTGTGCTGGCAAAACAGTTGGAGATTTTGGGATGCGATTATATTCATGTCTCCAGTGGTGGATTATCGCCAGAGCAACAAATCCCGGTCAGCCCGAATTATCAGGTGCCACTGGCACAGAAAGTGCGAGAGGCGGTTAAAACTCCGGTGATGGCGGTTGGGTTAATTACGGAGCCAGAACAGGCAGAAGCCATCATTGCGACGGGGCAGGCGGATTTTATTGCGCTGGCTCGCGGTATTCTCTATGACCCACGGTGGCCATGGCATGCAGCGGCTAAATTAGGTGCCACTATTAAAGTTGCTCCTCAATATTTACGCTGTGAGCCGCATAATCTACGTGGGTTATTTAAATAACCGGCTAGGTTACATCTGTGGCCGCTTTTATATTCAGGCGAGATAGCTCAGGCATTCTCGCCTTTTTAATTCCGCTGTAACCTGCGAAAGCTGTTTTCTCATTAAGAGAGACTCAAACGAATCTTCTGCTTAATGTTTTTGCTCGTCTATATTGCTTTTCCTCCATGGTTCATCCCTCCGGGCATCGACTGTATCGCTCAAACTGTATTTGCTCTCGACTTTAAAGGGCCATTAAACAGGGTTACCTAATAGTTTTAACGACAGAATTGAAGTGTAGGGGAAATTATTCTCTTTATTGTTTTGTGACTAGTATCTCATTGAATCTCCTAATAACAGACGCTTAATTGCATATCTATCTGTATTTAAAGTGTTTTTATTAATTTAAATCTGCATTTTGTTTTTTTGATAAAGAGAACGAAATTCTCTACACAGCAAAAACAACAGGAAATAATGAAAAGTATTTCTCCCGGTAAAACCATAAGATAAAATTAAATAACATCACTGAATAATGATTAAAAATGCCAAAGATTACTCATCAACAATTGCTTGATTGGTTGAAAACCGAAGTTAAAGTTTCATTAGGTTGCACTGAACCTATTGCTATTGCATACGCTGCTGCGGTAGCGGCAAAATATCTTAATGGACCAACACTGAAAATTACGGGGAATATATCTGAGAACTTGTATAAGAATGCGATGGGAGTCACTATTCCAGGAACAAGTTATTCAGGGGTAACATTGGCAGCGGCGATAGGTGCTATTGGTGGTAATGCAGATGCTGAATTGGAAGTATTAAAAAATATTACTGTTGAACAAATTAGCCAAGCTTATCAACTTAATGAATCAGGCCAGGTATGTTTAGAAGCAGTTGAGTCAATCGATTTTATTTATATTGATATTACACTATATAGCCTTTGTGATCAGTGTCGGGTTATTATTCAAGGTGGTCATACAAATATTACTGATGTTTATATTAATAATATTAAACAGGCTATAACTGAAGACTTAATGACAGGTAACGAGAAGGGAATGAAATTACCTGAGTTCTCCCTTAATGATGCATTTGAATTTATTACGCATGTCGCCGCAAAAGACATCATTTTTATGTTGAAAAGTGCCGAAATCAATTCAGCACTCTCTGATGAAGGACAGAGGAAAAACTATGGCCTCAACGTCAATGGGGCGCTGTCTCAAGCCAGAAAAAACGGCTTTATCAGCCAGGATTTACTGAGTCAAATGCTGATTAATACTACTGCTGCGTCAGATGCACGTATGGGGGGGGCGCCTTTACCGGCTATGTCCAATTATGGGTCGGGTAACCAGGGTATTACGGTGACGATGCCGGTAGTGACGCTTGCCAAACATCTTGAAGTTAATGATGAAACACTGGCGCGGGCCTTAGCGCTTGCTCATTTGGCGGCTATTTCAATCCATATGCGTTATACCCGACTATCGGCATTGTGTGCGGCTTCTACGGCAGCCATGGGGGCTGCGGCAGGAATGAGCTGGTTATTAACCAAGAATTATCAGACGATTTCTTACGCTATCAGTAACATGATAAGCGATATTAGTGGCATTATTTGCGATGGCGCATCAAACAGTTGTGCCATGAAAGTCTCTACAGCGACAGCCAGTGCATTTAAATCAGTTTTAATGGCGCAACAAAATAGTGGTGCTGGAGAACGTGATGGGATTGTATCCTGCGACGTAGAGGGCTCTATCAATAATTTATGTCAATTAGTTTTATCGCCGATGAGGCAAACAGATAAAGAAATTATCAGTATAATGACGCGTAAATAAAATAAGCATTACTGTTTAACAGTGGGGCCTAACATCATTATTTATAATGAGCGGCTAACTATCGTTAAAATTTAAGGGAACAAATAATGAAAAAGATAAAATCAATTGCGACTCTGGTGATCCATGCAGGAGATCAAGTTGATCGCGGTAATAATGCTATTTTTCCACCTATTACTACTGCCAGTTCTTTCATTCAGCCAAATTTAGGTGAAGAAGGGGAGTTTTGTTATTCCCGATGCAGTAATCCAACCAGATATGCATATGAAACTGCCTTAGCTGAATTAGAAGGTGGGGTCTATGCGACGGCCACAGCTTCCGGGATGGCTGCAACGGCGCTCATATTGGAGCTATTACCTAAAGACTCTCATGTCTTAGTGATGAAAGGGGTTTACGGCGGTACTTATCGGTTATTTGAACGACTACGAAAACAAACATCAGGGACCACTTTCAGTTATGTTGATCTGAATGATCTTGCCGCAGTAAATAGCCATATTCAAGAGAACACCCGCCTAATCTGGATTGAAACACCGACCAATCCGCTATTGGAATTAGTGGATATTGCAGCAGTATGTCAGGTTGCCAAAAGCAAAGGGATTATGACCTGTGTAGATAACACCTTTGCCAGCGCCTGGAATCAACGCCCTCTTACTTTGGGTGCCGATATCGTCATGTTATCTACCAGTAAATATATTGGTGGGCATTCTGATTTGATTGGTGGTGCCGTTATTACTAATGTTCAGGATATTGCAGAGCAATTGGATTTTTGTAAAACCACTGTTGGTGCTATCGCCTCTCCATTTGATGCCTATTTGGCACTGCGAGGTATGAAAACGCTTGATGTCCGTATGGCACGTCAATGCAGTAATGCTTTAAAAATAGCTCAATTCTTAGAACTGCATCCTAAAGTACTTGATGTCCATTACCCAGGGTTGGAATCTCATCCACAACATCAGTTGTGCAAAAAACAGATGCGTTCAGGTGGGGCTGTAGTCAGTATCCGACTGAAAGGCGATATAACGGAGGTAAAAACTTTTATTGCCAAGTTAAATTATTTTGTCCTGGCCGAATCACTGGGGGGTGTTGAAAGCATGGTTAACCATTCAGCATCAATGTCTCATGGTTCTATGTCTAAAGAAGAGAAGGAAAATATTGGCATATACGATACAACACTACGCCTTTCAATAGGTATCGAAGATATTAATGATTTAATAGAAGACGCAGAGCAAGCCCTTTCCTTTATACAATAATTAATAGGGTAGTCATATGCATGATTATGGCATTTGGACAATTATTACTCCTTTAGTCACTATTTGTTTGGCGATATTTACCCGACAGGTCATATTGTCATTGTTAATGGGGATAGTTGTTGGATTTACGGTTATTAACGACCACAGTATCATTAATGGTATCAGTGGTACTCTAAATGGCATTATTGATACGTTCTCTTCACCCGGTAACACACGCACGGTTATCTTTATGGTCATGATTGGCGGGATAATGCGCTTAATTGTTGTCACTGGAGGCGTGAGAAGTTTAGTTCGGGCCTTAACAGAAAAGACCCAATTCGTGACGAATAAAAAAGCCGTACAATTGTTAGCGATGGTGATTACTTCAATTATTTTCATTGAAAGTTCGATCAACCAACTTATTGCCGGGGCATCAACCAAAGATCTGGCCAAAAGATATGGCCTGTCACCGGAAAAAATGTCTTATATTGTTCAAACTTCATGTGTATCAGTGTGTTCCTCAGCAATGATTAATGGCTGGGGGGCGGCAATGATGGGTGTTATCGGTGTTCAGATAGCCAAAGGATACATCGATGGTCAGCCATTTGAGATTTTGGCCAGATCAATGGTGTGGAATTTGATGGCGTGGTTCTCGCTAGCTTCAGTGCTGTTCTATATTTTCTCTGGCGCATCTTGGGGGCCAATGAAGAAAGCTGAAGTGAATTTCGTCAGCAAGCAAGATTTACATGTTGAGAAAGAAGATGATGAAGTCATTGATCATCCAGCGTGTCATTCATTGCTTAACTTCCTCATCCCTATTCTATCGACTGTCATTGCTGTACCGGTTGCACTGTATGTCACCGGAGACGGTGATTTCACTAAAGGTAGCGGTTCTATGTCGGTTTATAGCGCCGTGATGTTTGGGACAACCGTTTCTTTTGTCTGGTTCTGTGGCCGGCGAATCCTGAATATAGAATCTTTCTTTAAAGAACTCTATGTCGGTTACGCTAGCATGGTAAAGATCAGCTCAATTATGGTATTGGCATTTTTAATGGGAAATGTCTCGGCTGATCTTAATACTGGGCAATATATTGCAACGATAACTTCCGGTGTAATTTCCCCCGGTTTCTCTATTGGTTTCATTTTTATTATCAGTGCCATTATGTCGCTTGCGACGGGGACATCATGGGGGACGTTTGCCATCATGATTCCAATCGGGGTCCAGCTTGGTGTTTCCGTCGGAATCCCCGTGGAATATATGATTGGTGCGGCAATTGCGGGCTCTATTTTCGGTGACATGACATCACCTATCTCTAGTGATGCTATTGTGGCGTCTATGGCGACAGATTGTGATCATATTGAGCATATTCGAACACAGATGCCTTATGCTATTGCCACCGCGAGTATTGTTCTGGCAATTTACCTCTATCTTGGTTTCTCAGTATAACGCAATAATACTTGATATTTCTGTCAGATAGAAAAGCATCAGATTGACCTCCTCTAATGCCATTATAGATTTTATAATGGCATTATTTTCTACTCTATCCCCATGCGGGCTCACCGTGCTTATGTCAGATTAAGTAAAGTCCAACAATTATACTGACTGAGTAATTGTAAACTTTTGCAAAATAACTGACGGCAAAGACTGAAGTATATCTTATATCAAATAAGTGTTGATTTTATGTTTCATAATGTTTGACTATTGTTCTATGAATTGAGCAAAAGGGACTCATTATGCTTTGGAAAAACACTAGGGATAAGTTTGGTTGCATCACTATTAGTGTCCACTGGTTGGTGGCATTAACGGTATATGCACTGTTTGCTTTAGGTCTATGGATGGTGACTCTCGGTTATTACGACGGTTGGTATCATCAGGCCCCTGAAATACATAAAAGCATCGGCTGCATACTCTTTGCTGTGATGCTATTTCGGGTGATATGGCGCTTTATTTCACCACCACCTAAGCCATTATCAAGTTATAGTCGGTTTACCCGAGTCTGTGCAGTATTAGCCCATCTGACTCTATATATTGTTCTATTTTGTATTATGTTCAGCGGGTATTTGATCTCAACCGCTGATGGGCAACCAATCAATGTATTTGGCTGGTTTTCCGTGCCTGCTACATTAACCGGTTTACCCGATCAAGCTGATACTGCCGGTACTGTGCATCTCTATCTGGCCTGGGCTGTCGTAGTCATTTCGCTATTACATGGGCTAGCTGCAATTAAGCACCACTTTATTGATGGTGATATTACCCTTAAACGGATGCTGGGACGTAGCTCCGATTAACCAACCGTATTATGGAGAGTTAAGCATGTTTAATAAGACCCTATTGGGCCTGACTGTAGGCGCTCTGATGTTTACCGCAGGCAGCGCCGTAGCCGCCGATTATAAAATCGATAAAGAAGGTCAGCATGCCTTTATCGAATTCCGGATTAAACACTTAGGCTATAGCTGGTTATACGGCAGTTTTAACGATTTTGATGGTTCTTTCACTTTTGATGAGAAGAATCCGGCTGCTGATAAAGTTAACGTCGTGATCAACACGAATAGCGTAGATACTAATCATGCCGAGCGTGATAAGCATCTACGCAGTAAAGAGTTTTTAAACGTCAGTAAATTCCCACAGGCGACATTTGAGTCGACTGAAGTGAAGAAGAATGGCGAAGGGTATACTGTGGTCGGTAACTTGACATTAAATGGTGTGACTAAACCGGTCACACTGGAAAGTAAATTAACCGGCCAAGGTAATGACCCATGGGGCGGTTATCGTGCCGGTTTTGAAGCTAATGGTAATATTAAGCTGAAAGATTTTAATATTACTACCGACTTAGGCCCAGCATCACAGGAAGTTGAATTGATTCTATCGGTCGAAGGTGTGCAAGCTAAATAGTTTTTCCTGAGTAGCACGACTAAATATTTGATTAAAAGGAGCCTTTGGCTCCTTTTTTACTGGATACTGACCACCGATCACTGAGTTTTCATCTGGTTAAAAAAGGCCCATCACCGACAGAGTCCCTGATAATTAGGTCGGATTGAAATATGTTCTCTTGTGATAAATATCCGCCATCTAGCATGGATATCAGGCGATGAATAACTTCATTTATCATCCCGCTAACGGGATCTTTTATACTGGATAATGGCGGTAGTAGGAAAGGCGCGAGAGGAATATTGTCAAAGCCAATAATGGATATATCTTCAGGGATTTTCATACCGACTTCATTTAACCTTTTCATTGCTCCGATTGCCATATCATCATTACTGGCAATAACCGCACTGAAAGGTAACTTGCTGCTTAATAGATATTCTATTGCCGCTGCACCACTGGCAGGTGTCCATTTCCCCTGTGCAATCAGCTTATCTCTAACCGGTAGCGAAGATGCTTCCAATGCGGCTTTGTACCCAGAAAGGCGTTCTATCGCTGTTGGTGAGTCAAGTGAGCCCGTAATAAACGCAATATCTTGATGGCCTCGCTCAATAAGATATTGCGTTGCAGTATAGCTAGACCCTTTATGATCGCAGAAAATACAATGGCTATGATTTTTTCTGAGTTTTCTGTTCACCACCATAATGGGTTGCTTATACTTATCAATAATCAGATCTATGTCATCAACAGTTAAAAAACGTGGATAGATTATTATTGCATCGCAACGTAAATCGAGCAGAAATTGAATGGCTTCCTGCTCCTCTTCAGCACTGTGTTTCCCATCAACCAACACCAATTGACGGCCATTTTGCTCTAATTTTTGCGCTGCCTGAGAGAGTATTTCATTAAAGTAGCTACCATTATATAAGGTGTTGGTGACGACCAAACCTATGCATTCCGACTTGTTTGTCGCCAGATTTCTCGCCAGTAGATTGGGTCGATATCCCGTTTCTTCAATGGCTTTAAATACCTGCTCTTTAGTCGTTTCGCTAACATAGCCTTTGCCTGACAAAACACGTGAAACCGTGGCTTTTGACACACCAGCTTTCTTTGCCACTTCCTGCATTGTAGACATAGGCTTTTCCTGACTCGTTGAAAATTATTGCTATTCTATACCTTTCGTCATTGAAAATGCAGGGGGAGCGAGGTGTACTCGTCATGCTGTTCAGTATTCCAGAAGATAACTGGCAGACTGTATGTCATCTTGGCTACTTCAGTATTGCGGTGATATTAAATCAACCTATTGTTATTTAAAGTTAAACTTTAAATCGAGAGTAAAGTTCAAGCAGATTTTTGGATTGATACTTATTATATATATTTGTTCGATGGGAACTGACGGTTTTGTTACTGATCCCAAGCAATATACTGATATCTTTATTTGATAATCCAGACAGAAGGTGACGACAAATTTCACTCTCTCGTTGAGTTAATCCTGCTCTCTCTTTTCTATTCAAAGACCTTGCTGGCATAGAACATTTCGCCTTCAGAGATGTCTTCGAGCAAAAAATCAATTGATAGAGCATTGCTTCAATTTGACTCGGCGGCGCAGTTTTGCTGAGTATAAACGGTGATACTTGCGCTAATGTTTCGTAACTCGTGGACACCTCCGATTCTGAGGTAAATAAAAATAGATGATTTTTATTTATATATCTCTGTGCATGTTTGAATATACAGAATTGTTCAAATTTGGAAACCTCATCAAGGTCAAAAATGACTGTTAGATGACTTTTAGTTAGGATTTCACTTTCTAATTCCTGTAAGGAATAGCAGGTGCTAATAACAACATCGCTCCGCTTTGGGCTCATCATTATTATACTTTCAACAGTTCCTTTTAAGAACGTTCTAACTAAATCATGGTGGCTAAAAATTACGATGTTGTTCATAAATGCTCTCTTTTATTAACACACTATATTAACCCACATAAAAACCACCTATTTCTATACGGTGATGAGTAAGGGGAAGCTAATGGGAATACAAAGAGAAAAGTAAATTTATATTAAAGGAGGTCCATTATACATCTAATGGTAATGATATTCATCGACATGTCCATTTGACTTTAAAACTTTCCATTCACCTAGAATATACCTTTGTGACCCATTTGGTCGTTTTTTACTCTAGGTGAACTATAAGAAAAACTAAGTAACTTTAACAGTCAATTTTATTTTCATATGATGCTTAAATGTTATACCCATTAAAAAAATTGATAAAAAACATATGGATAAATAATATCTTAGTGAGGTTGGCTGATGATTCCGTTAGTTTTTTTTACTGCACCATAACCAGTAGCCTTATAGTTCCTTTATTTCCAACTACCAGTTGTTCAGTCTGTCTGGCGGCTCATTAATTCTAAATAGGCAAAACGAATATCATCCATAAACCGTTTTGCCATTGGTGTTAACGACTGTTGTCTCCGATAGATTAAACTGTAATGGCCATCTGGCATTTTTTCTTTGACAGGAATAACGGATATAATATCTTGCAGAGAAGATACTGTTGCCATCACTTTTGGACCAACAAATAGGTAGTCTTCATTTAAAATAAGCTGCTCAGCAATAGTGGCAGAATTACCAAAAATAACTGAACTGGTTGGTTCTTTACCATAAGGGAAGATTAACGATCCAATATCATTATAGAACCCAGCTCTGGCTGTGGGTAAATACCATTTAGCTCCTTGTAACTCACTTAATGAGGTACTGTTTGCTAACGGATGTCCTTTTCGGGCAATGACCGCAAATTGAGCGACGGCTAAATGTTCATCAACAAATTCACGAAGTGATATTTCAGGAGAGACTAGCCCAATAAAAAAATCCAACCGACCTAAGCGTAAAGAATTCAGTAGTTCAGACAGTTGTCCTTCCGCGACAGTAATTCTGGCTGTGGTATAGCGGGTTTGGAAGTTTTTTATGACGTCTGGGACAAAAGCTAGTGCAGGTAAATGGGAGCAACCAAACGTGACCAGGCCTTCTGAAGAACGTTCAATTTGCTCTAATTCATCCATCGCTCGTTCTAGTTCGTTAAGTACCAGATTCATTCTGGGTTCAAATATTCTTCCCATTGCAGTCAATTCTGCGCCATGAACACCTCGAACTAATAATGAAACACCGAGTATTTTCTCCAACTCTTGAATACTTCTTGTCATGGCTGGTTGTGTCTGATGTAACGATTGGGCGGCAGTACGGATACTGCCATATTGAATAATTGCCCTCAGGTTCTTCAGTTGATTTATTTTTGGTAATTCTCTCATGACATTCTCACTAAATTAACGAAAAAATATGCTCATTATCCTAACGATAGCTGACGTCAGTCAGACTTGCTGCATCAGTTTGTTTAATAAACAAAGCACTTCCTAGGATCTCATTTGCCATGTCATCAGAAGGTATATTTTGCTCCAATCATCAGGGCGGTATCACTGTAGCCTTTATTACCGACTTGCTGACCAATATTGCCCCAGAGTGCCATGTTTTTATTGAGTTGGCCTTCAACACCGAGTTTCAATTCACCGAGGTTTTTTGCCCCTGACTGTTTCACCGTCATACTGTCCATTGTCGTACCAAAATCTTTGGTATTGTGCAGCCAATTAGCCTCGACGAAGGGTTGGTATACCCGGTTTTTACTTTTATCTTGATCACTGTAGCCATTCATGAAGGCTTTCAACCCTAGACGGGTCTGGATATTGCCATCACCTTCACCGGAGACATTTGTACCATTGGTTTCTTTATGGTCATCTGCCTTGATAGCCATCCAGGTGATCTGCGCTTTAGGTTGGATAAGATATGTGGCATTTTTTGCCATATTCTCGCCCACATTGAAGGTATAACCGCTTTCTACTGACGCAGTCATGCCCTTGGACTTATACTTTTCGGTATTCAAATTCTGACCATTAACTGAGTTATTGAACCAACTGTATTGCGCCCAGCTATCGACATATAGGCCAGTTTTGTCGATATTATTGGCGTACCAAGAGCCATACAAACCGGCACTGTAGCCATCTACCGTTGCGCGGGCGCGGTAGCTCGATAAGCGTGATTCAGTTCTGCTCTTGCTGTTACCGTAGCCTGCCATTATCCCCAGATAGAAACGGTCTGATCCGTCACTGCTCCATTGGGCTAAATTCCCACCTAATTGCATGACATAGCGATGACTTTGCGTGCGCAGTTGGTCTTGAGTATCGCGAGAACGGTTGTGACCACCTTCGTTACGCAACCACAGGCTAGTGACTTTGTGTTCACCCGTGAATGCATCGATATAATGTGTATCTCCCAGGCGGTCATGCAAACGAGTGATAAATAAGTTGTTGGCTGCTGCCAGGTTGGCGCTATAGCCACTGGCTTCCGGGCGTTCTATCATTTCTACTGGGGGTGTTTCACCAGGCCCGGTCTGAGGTATGGAACTGTTCAAATACCAGTTGGCTGCATTGCTATCGATGCCGCGGTTTAAGTAGTAATCATAAGCTCCGGCCACAATACGGCCATTTTGAACAAATTCGCCATCAGACGCGCCCAACACCGTGATAAGTTCGATGCCATTGAGGGTTTGTGTTCCGCCGCCACCTTGATTATTTACCGCTACGTAAGTGGTGCCTGAAGTATCACCTGCTATGACTAATTTATCGGTTATAGAATTGTCATCATCCAGCACTGTATTGAAATTCAGCAGGCCCTCATGGCCAACATAATGGCCAGTAATCGTCAATGCTGCCCCCGGAATATCGCCGAAATTCAGGGTGCCGGAGTGATCCAAGCTTGCTATCGTTTCACTGTAGCCATTCAGAGCTAATGTTCCGCCAGACTCTGTAACGTAATCTACATTGCTGCTTAGGGTGCCTGTCCCCCCTGACGCAAGCGTACCGCCAGACACAGTGGTTAAACCAAAGTAATTATTATTGCCCGTTAGCACCGTGGTGCCGCTATAAACAAAAAGGTTACCGGTGCCATGAATCGAGGGAGCAAACGCATAATCGGTATTGAGATGGTTGAAGACTATCTCGCCGTTGCCATCGCCAAACGTTATGACAGAGCTATTCAGCACACCCGCCCCAGAGGCCATTTCTCCGGCTGCTGCACCGATGTTTAATGAACCGATACTGCCAATATTGTTGGTAATATTGACGGTCAATGCAGAGACTTCGCTATTATCTCCAATGGTCAGAGAACCGCGACCGATTTCGCCAATAGATAAAGTATCGTCAATGATCCATTGTGAATCCGCTCCGGCCAAAATGACTTTACTGCCAGTATTGATATAACCATTAGTATTGGAAACAAGACCGCCATTGATAATAGCGAGAGTGTTATCTTCAACGAGCGTCAATATACCGGACATATTCCAGTGCGAATTTGCATCGGAGACTGTAATGGTTGCGAGTGAAAGCTCAGTATTTATGTTAGAAATGATACCCCCGCCGAAAATGCCCAGCTGAATCTGGCCGGTGTTGGTGGCGGATATAGAGTAAGAGGTCAAGTCACCACTAATATCCCATAGTGAGCCGGTTCCACTGACGTTGACGTTCCCATTGGGACTCTGGAAACCGAATTGACCACTGGCACTGGAAACCTTTCCACCATCGGCAATCATGAGGGAACTAGAATTGCTGCCAAAATATAGGTTACCGCCAACCTTCCATGTAGAACCTATTCCAGAGACCACCACAGTCCCTTTTGCATTGAAGATGCCACCAATATAGCCATTACCGACATTAGTGACGGCACCACCATTGGCAATAATAAGCTCACCTTCACCATTATTACCAACATAGAGTTGCTCAGTCATATTCCATTGCGAGCCCACACCAGACACAATAACAGTTCCTTTTGAACCGATATTGTAGCCAATCTCGCCATGAGAGCTTAAAACAGTGCCACCATTTAGAATGTCGAGTGAACTTGCATCGTTAAAACTATGACCGACAAACAGCTTGTCACTATTATTCCACTGCGACCCCATACCTGTGACGGTCACCTTTCCACTGGAATTCGGATTTCTTCCTATCATGCCGATACTATTTGATACAAGTGCGCCATTGGCTATAGTTAATTCGCCGGAGCCATCATAACCTATATATAAATTGTTACTGGTATTCCATTGTGATCCGCTACCCGATACTAGCACTGTGCCGCTGGAGCCTGAATTTACACCGATATAACCAAAGACGCCTGAAACTTCACCGCCATCATAAATATTTAATGTCCCGGTACTGGTATCGCCGATAATGATCATATCGTTAACATCGAGTATAGGGTCACTGCCCGTTTGGTTATAGACAGCTCCACCATCAATAGTAAAAGGAGTGGCTTGTGCAACAGACAATCCAAGCAGAAAAACAAAACCTGAAACACCAGAGCACAATGTTGGGTGATAATTTAATTCAGCTATTCTTTTTAATCTTCGCATAACGAATAGATATCTTCCCTAAACTGTAGATGATAATTTCTGGCTTGTTTTTTCTGCTAAAAGTATGAGTAATATTAATTTATTGATGTACCGAAAATGTCTTATTAACTCAAGGATTAAATCGATCATTATAGTTAAATTAGCTGCTTTTTTTATAGCAAATCACCAATGTTAATTAGTAGTAATTAGAGGGTTTAATGATGAGGAAACCAGTAATAAATACTATTGGTTACAATTGAATTGGACGTGTTCGTGTATCATTATTACAACGCTGTATCGACATTGATAATAATTACTTACCATTATTAAATAATCTAACTAGGACGAATTTAATAAATAAATCTAAACAGTAAATTGCTCGCCCGCGAATGTCTTAAATTATTTTGTCAATAATGGATTGTATACTTATCAAGATCTCCAATTTGAGTCACATTCATCTTAGTGACTATATAATGGAGTGATTCGTTCTGGTTTTATTTAGGAAATGCCTTTTTCTTTGTAGGAAACATCCCAAATAGTCAGTGGCAAATGATGAGGCGCATTGACGAGGACGGCTTTTTCATTGACGCACCCATTTTGTAATCAGAAGCACATATGCCATTAATGACGATCACTGTCACATAATTAAAATTGAATAAGCTCACCTCTTGAATTTAACTTCATTTTTTAAGATTCTCGTGTGGAACCGGTTACCTATGCAACTAAAAATGACAAGATAGAATGATTTTTTGCAGGTAATTAAGTCATAACAATATGAATTTAATGGCTAATTGTGAATTTATGTCGGTGAGGGCAGTTTCCCTTGAGCCGCAAAGAGTTCGCATAGCTCGGCGTGCGATTACGGGGAGTTGTTACTCATGTCAAAAAATTTTGCCGCAGTATCTCGACAGATAGTCGATGCGATTGGTGGGGCGGGTAACGTCGTGGCAGTGACCCATTGCATGACGCGTTTACGCTTTGTGCTCAAGGATGATAGTGCGATTGAACTGGCTAAATTGAAATCCATCACCGGTGTGCTGGGTGTCGTGCGCAGTGAAAATCAGTGCCAGGTTATCATTGGTAATAATGTTTCTGCGGCCTATGCCGAAGTGATTAAATTGCTTCCTGACGGCATATTACCTGCAGATACATTGCCCCAGAAAAATAAAATCACCTTAAAACGCATTGGCGCAGGGATACTGGATGCACTGATTGGCACGATGTCACCGCTGATTCCAGCTATTATCGGTGGTTCAATGGTGAAATTGCTGGCGATGATACTGGATATGACCGGTATCTTTGAAAAAGGCTCATCAACTCTTATTATTCTGAATGTTATTGGTGACGGCGCTTTCTTCTTCCTACCTGTGATGGTGGCCGCTTCTGCGGCAATAAAATTCAAAACCAATATGTCGCTGGCTATTGCCATTGCCGGGGTGTTGGTTCATCCGGCTTTTATTGATTTGATGGCCAAAGCCGCGCAAGGCCAACAGGTTGAATTTATGGGCGTATCCGTGACTGCGGTGAAGTACACTTATACCGTGATTCCGGCACTGTGTATGACTTGGCTATTATCTTATATTGAACGCTGGGTCGACCGTATTACACCGGCGGTGACGAAAAACTTCCTTAAACCAATGTTAATTGTGCTGATCTCAGCGCCTATCGCCATTATGTTCATTGGACCTTTGGGGATCTGGATCGGCAGCGGAATTTCCTCTCTGGTCTATACCGTTCATGATTATCTGGGCTGGCTCTCTGTCGCGATTATGGGTGCACTTTGGCCACTACTGGTCATGACCGGTATGCACCGCGTATTTACACCGACCATCATTCAAACCATCGCAGAGACTGGGAAAGAGGGCATGGTTATGCCGTCAGAAATTGGTGCCAACCTTTCTCTTGGTGGTTCTTCGCTGGCGGTCGCCTGGCGAACCAAAAACCCAGAACTGCGCCAAACAGCATTGGCCGCTGCCGCCTCCGCCATTGTTGCCGGTATTTCTGAACCGGCACTTTATGGTGTTGCATTGCGGCTAAAACGCCCATTGATTGCCAGCCTTATCAGTGGATTTATTTGCGGCGCAGTGGCGGGAATTGGCGGGCTAGCCAGTCATTCGATGGCCTCTCCTGGGTTATTTACCAGTGTTCAGTTCTTCGACCCAGCAAATCCTATGAGCATCGTTTGGGTGTTTGGCGTCATGGTTCTGGCGATAGTTATCTCATTCGTCACAACATTACTGTTGGGATTTGAAGATATTCCTGTTGAAGACAATGAAAGTACCAGTCGCCTTCCGACTGACTTAACGGATCCGCACAGCGCAGTAAAAATTAACTAAATAAAGAGGTATCTGATGCCAGCAACAACATTTCCCGATGGCTTTTTATGGGGCGGCGCCTTAGCCGCAAACCAGGCCGAAGGTGCTTGCTTTGAAGGTGGGAAAGGGCTAACAACTGTGGATATGATCCCGCATGGGCCCCATCGTTTAGCTGTAAAGTTAGGGCAGGAAAAGCGGTTTACCTTAAGAGATGATGAGTTTTATCCAAGCCACCAAGCCATTGATTTTTACCATCGCTATAAAGATGACATTGCGTTAATGGCTGAAATGGGCTTTACGGTATTTCGCACATCAATTGCCTGGAGTCGGATATACCCCAATGGTGATGAAATAACCCCTAACGCCGAGGGGATTGCCTTTTACCGCGACCTCTTCAACGAATGTAAAAAGCACAATATTGAGCCGCTGGTAACGCTATGCCACTTTGATGTTCCCATGTATCTGGTGGCTGAATATGGCTCGTGGCGCAACCGCAAAATGGTAGAGTTCTTTACTCGCTATGCCCGGACATGTTTTGAGGAATTTGATGGGTTGGTGAAATACTGGCTCACATTTAACGAGATTAATATCCTGTTGCACAGTCCGTTTTCTGGTGCGGGTTTGGTGTTTGAACAACATGAGAATCAGGAGCAGGTAAAATATCAGGCAGCACATCACGAACTGCTCGCCAGCGCACTGGCAACGAAAATCGCGCATGAAGTGAACCCGAAGAATCAGGTGGGTTGTATGCTGGCGGGCGGGAATTTCTACCCTCGGACATGTAAACCTGAAGATGTTTGGGCGGCGTTGGAGAAAGATCGCGAAAATCTGTTTTTCATTGATGTGCAGGCCCGTGGGGCTTACCCGGCTTACACCAGGCGACTTTTCACAGAGAAAGGGATTTCAATCACGACTGAAGCGGGAGATGACGATATTCTCAAGCATACCGTGGATTTTGTTTCCTTTAGTTATTATGCCTCTCGCTGTGCCTCGGCGGATATGAATGAACAGAATAGCAGCGCGGCCAATATCGTAAAATCGCTGAAAAACCCACATATTCAGGCCAGTGAATGGGGTTGGGGGATTGACCCTTTAGGTCTTCGTATCACCATGAATATGATGTATGACCGCTATCAAAAGCCGCTATTTTTGGTTGAAAATGGATTGGGCGCGAAGGACGAAATTAATGCCCAGGGGGAGATTGAAGACGATTATCGCATCAGCTATTTACGTGAACATATTAAAGCGATGGCAGAGGCCATTGATGACGGTATTCCAGTTATTGGCTATACCTCATGGGGATGTATTGATCTGGTTTCCGCCTCTACGGGTGAAATGAGTAAACGCTATGGCTTTATTTATGTGGATCGCGATGATCAAGGCAAGGGGTCTTTAGCCCGTAAGAAGAAGAAATCTTTCTATTGGTATAAGAAAGTGATTGCCAGCAATGGCGCGGATTTAAGTTAAATAATTCGCTGGGAATAGCGTTTATTGCTGATATTCCCAGCGAGTAATGTAATACGGATATGGGCTATTTTGTTTTTATAGTTATCAGTTATTACTCGGCACTCTTACTACGGTCACGGGGCGAACCCTGCTTTAAATTGGTCATAAAATCCATAAATGCCGTACGTAAAGGGGCAAATATTGGGTGCTTACGATTCTCCATCATCGTTTCTGAAAACAGTTTTAAGCCCAATGCGAATGCCGCAGTTTTCTCTTTACCAAAGTCTAAATCTTCTCGTGCCTGCAACCGTTCGATGATGTTGAGAATATCGTCATGATTCTCGGCTTCGAAGGTTACCGGTGCTTTATCAACGGGTTCACCTTTGCGATCGGTCAACGGTTCAATAGTGATTCGATAACGGTAACCTGGCATTATTTTTTCCCCTGCTCATGTGTATCGGGAGTTGCTGATGGTGGTGTTAACTCTTTCTCTATTGCCTCTACCGCTGTTAGTAAGGCGGCATTAATGCGCACCACCTGCTCAGGTGTGACGTCTGAACGCACCATATTACTGCGCAAAATATGACGTAAACGGTGCATTGCATCAGAAATGCCTTCAGCCAAATTCCCCTCAGGACGGCGATTTACCTGTGCCAGTCGAGAGAAAATAATATCGACCATTTCCTGATTTTGCTGTAATTCAGCTTTACCGGCTGCGGTTATTTGGTAGCTTTTACGCCCATTCCCAGTTGCCACTGGCGTGACAAAATCTTGCTCTTCCAGCAGAGTGAGGGTTGGATAGATAACCCCAGGGCTGGGTACATACAAACCTGATGATGCCTCTTCAATCGCCTTAATTAGCTCATAACCATGGCTGGGTTTTTTATCCAGCAGCGCCAGCAGAACGACGCGTAAATCACCATGTTCGAACAAGCGATGCATTTTATCGCCGCGCCCACGTCTACCGCCTCTTGGTGCATCGGCACCTTCAGTTGCCATAGAGTGGCGACCACCGCGATGCATTCTCTCACCACAACGGCGCTGCCCTTCAGGGTGTTCCTCACCGCAGCGGTGACCACGTTTTGAAAAACCAAACATATAACTCTCCTTTAGATATATCGAAATTATTTCGATATATCTAATCTAAATCGATATATCGAAGTTTGCAAGAGAGATGAACAAAAAAGATATATCTAAATGAGCGCAGTGACAAAATCTGTTGCGGAGAGGCTGATGATGAAAAAGGAGAGATAAAAAGAAGAGAGATAGAGGGGAGTGATGAGCACCCTCCCTAAGCTTATACAGTGGACTATGCGAACAAGCTTATAGTGTCAGTGTCTTTGCTGGGAGGGGGGATAACCGATTTAGTCGTTAGCTTTTCTTAACAAATTCAGATTTCAGCTTCATCGGGCCAAAGCCATCGATTTTACAATCGATATTGTGGTCACCTTCAACCAGACGGATGCTTTTTACTTTGGTGCCAATCTTCAATGTTGAGGAGCTACCTTTGACTTTCAGATCTTTAACGACTGTAACCGCATCGCCGTCTGCAAGCAGGTTGCCATTGGCATCACGTACCACCAATCCCTCTTCTGCTGCTGCAGAATCACTGCTTTCCAACCACTCATGACCACATTCTGGGCAATTAAGTTTCTCCCCTTCCTGCCATGTGTATTCAGAACTGCACTTTGGACAGTTTGGTAAATTCATTATCTTAACCTCTTGAAATTAATCTAAATAAATTCATAAAAATGACAAATAAAAGACTACTATGCCGATAGTTGGATATTTTACACTTTTTGTCGTATTAAATGATAGTCAGATACAGTATTCAGGTGGTAAAGGGAATATTTATCGGCCCTGAATTAGGTTTTTCTTCTGTTATAAAACCGGCCTTTAGGCGGATTTTTGGATGTAGAAGAGATTAACTTAACTAAGTGACTTTATTGGGGCGTTTGTCCTAAACAGGTGTGGTCAATTCATCGCTTCAACCAGTGCTTTTATTTTTGTCGCCTTCTCAAAATGATCAAATTTCATTTCTTTAATCCACCAACTGGCCGCTTCCATCAACAGGTCAGGATCATTATTTTTGTTCGCAAAAAAGGCGTAAAAAGAGAGCCCGACGTTATCTCCCTTTTTTTCGATTTTCGCATCACAAACCTGGATAATCTTAGCTCTTAATGTTTTTCTCATTATGCTGTCCTTATGGATAATAATTTCAATTTTGTTGAGCGAGTTCAGCAATAACAAAATTAATAAAGCTTTGCAATTTAGGAGGAGATAGCTGGTTAGCTGCAAACAGGATCAGCATAGTGCTTCATCGTCTGCCAGAACTTGTCGTCATTGCCTTGAATGCAGATAATTTTAGCATTAGCTTATAATTCCCTGTCAGCACCTTAAGCTTTTGAAGTATTGCTAAGGCTGGTGTGGAAAGCGGCACAAAGTGAGGGCAGCATTTCTTTATCCATTCTTTGGGAATCTCCCACAAGGCATTATCCAGATCAAATTCAGACTATTTAGCGGCTCGTAGCCCATTTTCAGTCATGGCCATTCTTGGGGGAGCTAATACGCAGGTCAGATAAAACGCCGGGTTATAAGTAACCCACTTGGGGACTACTGTATAACAGAATATTTCACTACAGCGCTATGGTTATTTATCGTTGTTTTAACAGGACTTTATGGACTTGGTGGGATGTACTGAGAAGTGCTAATGGTGTCCCCGACTGGAATCGAACCAGTAACTAGCCCTTAGGAGGGGCTTGTTATATCCGTTTAACTACGGGGACTTTTTTATTGGCAGGTTTACTGCCGATAAAGTTCACTGCCGGGGCATTATACGCATTTTGACCCAAATAATAAGCAGTTAGCTGTCTGTTTGGTTACTCTGTCACCAATAAGGAGTGAATCCGTATTCTCGCAGGGTAAAAACACCGGCTCATGATGCTAAGAGGTAGAGCGTTATTTGTCCGGTGGTGGCGAGCTACCCTCTACTCGGTGGTTTTTTTTCGGTTGATGGGTCATATCGCTGCGGATCTGGGCATGGCTTATCAGTGCGAAAATAAAGGTACCACCGATAATGTTGCCCGCGAGTGTGGGTATGGCAAATGGGTATATAAATTGCTGCCAAGGTAATGAGCCGTTAAACACCAGATAGAAGATTTCGACCGAGCCGACCACTATATGAGTCAGGTCGCATAATGCCACTAAATAGGTCATCAAAAATATTACCCAAATCTTGGCACCTCCTGCGGAAGGCATCATCCATACCATGGTGGCAATGATCCATCCAGAAAATATACCGTTAGCAAACATCTCTCCCGATGAATTATCCATCACGCTTTGCCCAATACTGACGAATGCTGCTCGTGTAGCATCATCAAATACCGGCATATGAATAAAGGAATAGGCCGCGATACCCGTGCCGACCAAGTTGCCTAATAACACTAACCCCCACAGACGAAATAATAGAATGAAGTTTTGGCGACTGGGTTTCTGCATTATTGGCAGCACCGGCGTGACGGTATTTTCAGTAAACAGTTGTTGGCGGGCCATAATGACAATAATAAAACCGAATGTATAACCGATATTCTCCAACAGAAAACTGGCCGCTGTATCTGGCAGTTTCGCGTGAAAGATACCTTTGGCAATCAGCGATGCTCCCATAGAAAGGCCAGCCGCAACCGCCGACCATAATAGTGCAAAGCTGTCGCGTTCTAGCTCCTTTTCCCCCTCGACGCGGATAATTTCATGAATGGCCGCCGCCTTGGAAGGTAGGTTCTTTTCATTTATTTCAATTTCCTTTCCCTGATGTTGCTCGTCACTTTCCACTTTCAGTTCATCCTTATCTGAAGACAATTTTTCATCACTCATAGGGGATTTTCCGGTTGGTAGCTAAAATAGTTGTTTGAGTTGGGTGCAGGAAAATAAGGAAGTAGCAAAGTAATAAGCATAGTCGCTAATGACTTCTCGCGAATTTTTTGCCAGTGAAAGTTGCAGCCGCGAGGCCAGACAATTTTAGCATTGTTGGTTTTTTCATCATAAATTTGATCTTAACCCGAATATTACCTCGATAAGGGTAGGGATAGCATTAGAGCCATGCTACGTAAGGAATAAGCCTTATGTTATCATTTGGTTTTCATGAATTGGCAATCCTACTGTGGAAGACAATCCTTCATGCTGGAAGCTAAAAATCTAACTTGCGTCCGAGATGAACGAAGCTTGTTTCAACAGCTCAGCTTCTGTGTGGCTGCGGGAGAGATTGTGCAGGTTGAGGGGCAAAACGGGGCGGGTAAAACCAGTTTACTGCGTATTTTAGCCGGGCTTGCTGATGCCGATGTTGGGCAAGTGAACTGGCTGGGTGAGAATATTCGCCGCGATCGCGCTCGTTATCATCAGGATTTACTGTTTTTAGGCCATCAGCCGGGGATCAAGTCAGTACTGACACCTTTTGAGAATTTGGCCTTTTACCAGTCGGTATTTCAGCCAGTGGATAGTGCCGCAATTTGGCAGGCTTTGTCTCAGGTTGGGCTGGTGGGATACGAAGATTTACCTGTATCTCAGTTATCTGCTGGTCAGCAGCGGCGGGTGGCTTTAGCCCGATTGTGGCTAAGTCAGGCACCGTTATGGATCTTGGATGAACCTCTGACCGCCATTGATAAGCAGGGCGTCAGCACATTGTTGGCCCTGTTTGTGAAACATGCAGCTAAGGGCGGTATGGTATTGCTCACCACGCATCAGGATTTAGAGGGCGTCGGTCAACAGGTGCGTAAAATCCGTCTAACCAACACGCAGGAGAATTAATGTTTATTAGCGTGTTGCGCCGTGAATTAAAAATAGCCTTCAGAAAAGGCGCAGAAATCGTTAACCCGCTCTGGTTTTTTCTGATTGTTATCACCTTGTTTCCACTGGGTATTGGCCCTGAACCGCAACTACTGGCGCGCATTGCGCCGGGTATCGTCTGGGTCGCCGCGTTGCTTGCGTCGTTATTGTCACTGGAGCGGCTCTTCCGTGATGATTTTCACGATGGCTCTTTGGAACAGTTGCTGTTATTACCCACCCCGCTTGCACTCACGGTGTTAGGCAAAGTGTGCGCTCACTGGGTAGTTACCGGGTTGCCTTTACTTATCTTATCGCCATTAGTGGCGTTGTTGCTGTCTCTCGACAGTAATACAGCTGTTGCGATGGCGCTGACACTGCTGCTGGGGACGCCGACCTTAAGTTTTATCGGGGCTATTGGTGTCGCGCTGACCGTCGGTTTACGCAAAGGTGGGGTGTTACTGAGTTTATTGGTTCTGCCGCTGTATATCCCAGTGTTGATCTTTGCCACTGCGGCCATTGATGCGGCGTCGATGGCACTGCCGATTGAGGGTTATCTGGCTATTTTAGGGGCGATGTTGGCAGGGAGTGTCACACTGGCACCTTTTGCTACCGCAGCGGCATTGAGAGTGAGTGTGCACTAGCTCATTACCGCGGGCCATAATAGGCTATCCGTCAAAAGTGTGTGCAAAAAAATAGCAGTCAAAAGAGTGCCGATTTTCAGAAGCTTAAACGCGGTAGCCAACGCAGATCACAGCAGATTGTGCGCCGTCCCTGCTCCGCTATGACCACTTGTGGTGATACTGGCCCAATTTTAATGTGAGCAATGAAAAATGTGGAAATGGTTTCATCAATTCGCTAAACCCGAACGACTCTATCAACTGTGTGGGCGATTTATTCCGTGGTTGGGCCTGACGGCAGTTATCTTCCTGAGTGTAGGCTGGGTGTGGGGCTTTGGCTTCGCCCCATCAGATTACCAACAGGGTAATAGTTTCCGTATCATCTATTTGCATGTTCCGGCGGCGATCTGGTCGATGGGTATCTATATGTCGATGGCTATCGCGGCATTTGTCGGTTTAGTCTGGCAAATGAAAATGTCCGATAACGTCGTGGCTGCTATGGCTCCAGTGGGTGCTGTATTTACCTTTATCGCACTGGTTACTGGCTCTGCCTGGGGTAAGCCTATGTGGGGAACCTGGTGGATTTGGGACGCGCGGCTGACCTCTGAGTTAGTGCTGTTATTCCTCTATCTGGGGGTTATCGCCTTGTATAACGCTTTTGACGACCGCAAGTTGGCCGGGCGCGCTGCGGGCATTCTGGTGCTGGTCGGTGTGGTCAATATCCCCATCATTCATTTCTCTGTCGTATGGTGGAATACCTTGCATCAAGGTTCGACCAATATGCAGCAAAGCATTGACCCAAGTATGCGCTCCCCGCTTCGTTGGGCAATTTTTGGCTATCTATTCTTCTTCGCCACACTGACATTAATGCGGCTGCGTAATCTGATTTTGCAGCAAGAGCGCCATCGTCCGTGGGTTGCAGCTCTATTGCGTAAGGAGCCACGCGTATGAATCCGGCCTTTAACTCTTGGGCGGCATTTTTTGCCATGGGCGGTTACGCCTTTTATGTCTGGTTGGCGGTTGCGGTGACATTATTATCACTGCTGGGTTTATGGGCCCATACCCGGTGGCAGCATCAGCAATTATTTGCGGACATTCAGCGTCGTGAAGCTCGAGAAAAACGTATTCGGCAGGCAAATCAATCCCAGCTAAAACAAACCCAAAGTGCCTCCCATCCGCAGGAGAAACAACAGTGAATCCACGTAGAAAAAGCCGACTCTATCTGGCGATGGTCGTGCTGATCGGTATCGGTCTGACCGTCACATTGGTGCTGTATGCGCTACGTTCCAATATTGATCTGTTTTATACCCCAGGTGAAATTTTGCAGGGCAAAGGTGAACGCCATGAGAAACCGGAAATCGGCCAACGTTTACGTATTGGCGGCATGGTGATGCCGGGCTCAGTGAAACGCGACGATAAAACGTTGGAAATGAGCTTCAAAGTTTATGATGCACGTGGCGCAGTCACCGTGACCTACACCGGCATTTTGCCAGACCTGTTCCGTGAGGGGCAGGGCATAGTCGCACAAGGGGTATTTGCCGAAGGCAATACCATCAATGCGAAAGAAGTGTTGGCAAAGCATGATGAGAATTACACACCACCGGAAGTGAAAGAGGCAATGAACGAAAACCATACTCGCCCGGCCGAAGCCTACAGCAGTGCTAACGGCGGGGGCAATGCCTCATGATGCCTGAAATCGGCAGTTTTTTGTTGTGTCTGGCGCTGGCTATCTCGCTACTGCTGAGCCTATATCCGCAATGGGGCGCCGCGCGGCAGGATGCACGGATGATGGCAACCGGTAGGCCATTGACCTACGGAATGTTTGCCACTATTGCGCTGTCATTTATATGTCTTGTCTATGCGTTTGTAGTGAATGATTTTACTGTCTCTTATGTGGCGGCAAACTCGAATTCGCATTTGCCGGTTTACTTCCGGATTGCCGCAACATGGGGCGCGCATGAAGGGTCACTGCTGCTGTGGGTATTACTGCTCAGTTGTTGGTCACTGGCGGTGGCACTGTTTAGCCGTTCCATGCCAGATGATGCGGTAGCCCGTGTGTTATCCGTACTGGGGATGATTACTGGCGGTTTCCTGCTGTTTATTATCCTGACCTCAAATCCGTTTAACCGCACCTTGCCGGACTTCCCGATTGATGGCAACGATTTGAACCCACTGTTGCAGGATGTGGGGCTGATTTTCCATCCACCTCTGCTCTACATGGGGTACGTGGGATTCTCGGTGGCATTTGCATTTGCTATTGCTTCCTTGATGGCAGGTCGACTCGACAGTGCCTGGGCACGCTGGTCACGCCCGTGGACCCAAGCCGCATGGGTGTTCCTGACCATGGGCATCGTGCTCGGTTCGGCGTGGGCTTATTATGAACTGGGCTGGGGTGGTTGGTGGTTCTGGGATCCCGTTGAAAATGCGTCCTTTATGCCTTGGTTGGCAGGTACCGCGTTGATTCACTCACTGGCGGTGACCGAAAAACGCGGGACTTTTAAGGCCTGGACGGTATTGCTGGCAATCACCGCATTTTCTTTATGCCTGATGGGAACCTTCCTGGTGCGTTCTGGCGTGCTGGTTTCGGTGCACTCTTTTGCCTCTGACCCGGCGCGCGGCATGTTTATTCTGGCTTATCTGGTGATTGTTATCGGTGGCTCGTTGCTGCTGTATGCCGTCAAAGGTGCGCAGGTGCGCAGCCGTACTCAGCATGAAGTTTTCTCGCGCGAGACTTTCTTGCTCGGCAATAATGTGTTGTTGATTGCCGCCATGCTAGTGGTGCTATTAGGTACTTTGCTGCCACTGGTGCACAAACAGTTGGGGCTGGGCAGTATCTCTATCGGCGAACCCTTCTTTAATACGATGTTTACCTGGCTAATGGCTCCGATGGCGCTATTAATGGGGATTGGGCCGCTGGTGCGCTGGCGTCGTGATGAACCGAGCAAGCTATGGAAGCGCTTGGGTGTCGCGCTGGTGGTCACCTTGCTATTGTCAATATGGGTGCCGTGGTTGCTGCAAGATACCATTGCCGGTATGACGGTAGTTGGGCTGATGATGGCTATCTGGGTGATCATCCTGACTTTGATGGAGTTGCACGAGCGTGCTACTCATCGCCATGGTTTCTGGCGGGGTTTGAGCCACCTTTCCCGTAGTCATTGGGGCATGGTACTGGGGCATCTTGGGGTGGCTGTCACCGTGATTGGCATCGCGTTTAGCCAGAATTACAGTGTAGAGCGAGATGTGCGCATGAAAGCCGGTGATAGTATAGATATCCACGATTATCACTTTGTATTCCGCGACGTTCACGATATTAAAGGGCCAAACTATACCGGCGGTGTCGGTATTATTGATGTCACTCGTAATGGCAAGCCGGAAGCCACCTTACATGCAGAAAAACGCTATTACGCAGTGTCCCGTTCGATGATGACCGAAGCGGCTATTGACGGTGGTTTGACCCGTGATCTTTATGCTGCCTTGGGTGAAGAATTGGATGATGGTTCATGGGCCGTACGTTTGTATTACAAGCCCTTTGTCCGTTGGATCTGGTATGGCGGAGTGTTTATGGCCATTGGCGGCATTTTCTGCATGCTCGATCCGCGTTATCGGATGAGTAAAAAGTTAAAACGCGGCGCTGCATCGGAGGCTGAATAATGAAACCTCAAACTTCATTCAATAAGCTGATGTTTATTCCTTTGGTGCTGTTTTTACTGCTGGTTATCGCTTTCTTAGTGCAATTAACCCGTAATGCCAATGGCGATGACCCGACAATGTTGGAGTCGGCGCTGATTGGTAAATCGGTACCGACTTTTAAACTGGAATCACTGGAACAACCGGGGAAAACGTTTGACCAGGCGATATTGCATGATGGTCAGCCGATGCTGCTTAACGTCTGGGCGACTTGGTGTCCAACGTGCCGGGCTGAGCATCAATATTTGAATAAGCTGGCAGCACAGGGCATCCGCGTAGTCGGCCTAAATTACAAAGACGATCGCAGCAAAGCGGTGCAGTGGCTCAACTCGCTAGGTAACCCTTACGCTCTCAGTTTGTATGATGGTGATGGCATGCTGGGTCTTGATCTTGGTGTGTATGGTGCGCCGGAAACCTTCTTGATCGACGGTCAGGGCATTATCCGTTACCGCCATGCTGGCGATCTCAATGATCGGGTGTGGCAGCAAGAAATTCTGCCGCTCTATAAAAAGTATCAGGGGGGCGCATGAGACTCTTTAGTTTAGCTCTCGGCTTGATATTAAGCTGGGGGGCATTTGCCGCCATCGATACCTACACTTTTAGCTCCGTGACGCAAGAACAGCAGTATCGTGAGCTGACCGAGCAGCTGCGTTGCCCTAAGTGCCAAAACAATAGCATTGCAGATTCCAATGCCATTATTGCCGCTGATATGCGCGGCAAAGTGTATGAACTGCAACAACAGGGTAAATCCAAACAGCAAATTATTGATTATATGGTGGTCCGATACGGCAACTTCGTCACTTATGAGCCGCCAGTGACTCCCGCCACGCTAATTCTATGGGTTGGGCCAGCATTGTTTGTTTTGATAGGTGCGGTGGCGGTGGTATTGCGCGCCCGACGGCGGGTAGAGAAAGAAGCCCCACTTTCAACTCAGGAGCAGCAAAGGTTACAAAACCTACTAGCTTCAGAGGAAAAAACCACCCGGAATCAACAAGAACAGACTAACAGGAAACAACCATAATGGCTTTTTGGCTAGTAGTGATTATTTTACTGGTGGTTGCAGGTGCCTTGTTGGTCATTCCGGTGATGCGACAAAAGACCGACCTCCAAGTGACGACTCGTGATGAGCTGAATAAGGCCATCTACCAAGACCGTTTATCCGAACTGGCAGCAGATGAGGCACAGGGTGTGATCGCGCAGCAACCTGAATTGATTCAGGAGCTGCAACAGAACCTGTTAACGGATATTCCACAGCAATCATCTGAAGAGGTCAGCCCGATCAACCGTTGGGCTCTATTACCCGGAGTGGTGATTCTGGTGGTGGTCTCGGTGGGACTATATCTGAAAACAGGAGGGTTATCTCAAGTACAGGCCTGGCATCAGGTTGAGGCACAAATGCCCGAATTACGTGCTCGTGTTGCTAATGAACGGGCTGAGCCTCTGACCATGGAGGAAGTTGCGCGTCTGGGATTGGGGTTACGGACTTCTTTACAGCAAGACGCTGGTAACGTTAATGACTGGATGGTACTGGGTCGGGTCGGAATGGCGCTAAATAATGCTACCACCGCAACACAAGCTTTTGCTAAAGCTTACCAGTTGGCACCCGATAATGATGATGTCAGATTTGGTTATGCTGAAGTGCTGACTCGCTCCAATGATCCACAGGATAATCAACTGGCAACTCGGATGCTGCGAACGATTGTGGGTCAGGATCACAGCAATTTGCGCGCCATGAGTTTATTAGCTTTTAATGCTTTTGAGCAGGGCGATTTTAAACAAGCCATTGGCGCGTGGGAAGTTATGCTAAAATTGCTGCCTGCTGGTGATTCGCGGATAGAAGTGATAAAACGCAGTATTGCACAAGCCAAATCACAGGCAGGGCAGGAAACAGCTACACTGAGAATAGAGGTTTCACTCTCATCTGATGCTGCCCAGAAGCTGCCACAACAGGGAATGCTGGTTATCTCGGTAACGGATGGAGCAAATCCGGTACCGGTTGCTGTGAAACAATTGCCGTTGAGCCGGTTTCCACTATCAGTGGTGCTGGATGACAGTAATGCCATGATGCCGGAGCGGTTGCTCTCGTCTTTGCAGCAGGTGAATGTACGTGCACGTATCTCGCTGGATGGTACAGCCAATTCGCAGTCGGGTGACTGGTTTGGTGAAAGTGGCGTGCAGAATTTTGGCGGGAAAGAGCAACCTCAGACTATTCATGTTCAGATAAACAAACAGATCCCTTAACAATAAGGGGCTGGAAAGAATTTCATGGAGAAAGATATGAACTACCGCCTGATCGGGCTAACTTTTGCAACCGTACTGTTAGTAGGGTGTGCCAGTAGCTCACCGGATCACATGGAGCAGGGCCGCTCAGATCCATTGGAAGGTTTTAACCGGGCAATGTTCAATTTCAACTATGAGGTTCTTGACCCTTATATTGTGCGCCCGGTTGCGGTTGTCTGGCGTGATTATGTGCCTCAGCCGGCACGTAATGGGACGAGTAACTTCTTGAGTAACCTTGAAGAGCCAGCCAGCATGGTTAACAGCTTCTTGGTGGGTGATCCGTACAACGCCATGAAGCATTTTAACCGTTTCTTCCTGAATACGCTTCTGGGGATGGGCGGCTTAATTGATGTGGCCAGCATGGCGAACCCGAAACTGGCGAAGCAAGTCCCTCATCGTTTTGGTTCTACACTCGGTCACTATAATGTGGGCTACGGGCCATATGTTGTTTTGCCCGCTTATGGCAGCTTTACGATTCGTGAAGATGGCGGTAATGCGGCTGATTACGTCTATCCGGTACTGAGCTATTTAACCTTCTGGATGTCAGCAGGTAAATGGGTGCTCGAAGGGGTTGAAACGCGTGCGCAGCTATTGGATTCCGATGGTTTGTTACGTAACTCTTCAGATCCGTATCTGATGGTACGAGAGGCTTATTTCCAGCGCAATGATTTCCTGGCAAGTGGCGGTCAGCTAAAACCAGAAGTGAATTCCAATGCTCAAGCCATCCAAGGTGACTTGGAAAGTATCGATTCAGCAAACTGATAATTGACTTCAGATAGCAACATAAAAAAAAGCGCCGAAAGGCGCTTTTTTGTCGGCAAGAGTATTGCCAATACTGACGCTTAGAAAGCGTAGTTGAAGTTTACGCCATACAGCAGTGCAGTACCTTTAGAGTCGAACTCATAGGTCGTACCACCCAATGCTGCTGGGGTTTTTTCCGTAATATGAACGTTCTGGCCGTGCATATAGGAAATACCAACGTCAACTGAGGCATCTTTGTTGAAGGCGTAAGTGGTACCCGCACTGATCCAGAAACGGTCTTGGTCTGGGATTGAAATGGTGCGGTTATCCGCTGGAACCGGGCTATCATCGAAGGCGATACCGGTACGGAATGTCCAGTTATCATCATAATAATAGGTGGTACCCAACGCGATACGGTAAGCATCCTTGAAGCCTTCTTGCTTCTCGAACAGGGTTTGACCGTTAGTTCCGGTGGCTTTCAGCTCTTTAAACTGGCTCCAACTGGTATAGGCCATGCTGTAGTGAATCGCCCACTGTGGTGCCACACGGTTGTAGCCGGACACTTCCCACACTTCTGGTAGATTCAGAGTCAACGCACCCGGAATAACCGCGCCACCGGTGCCGCGTGGTGGTGGTAACTGGCTGCTGAAATCGCCATCAAAGTCGATTTTCACTTTTGAACGATAGGTTAAGCTGTAGCGGTTTTCTTTATCCACTTCATACAGAACGCCGGCATTCCAACCATAGCCCCACTTTGTCCCTTCCATGCGGGTCACTTCGGTACTGTTTGGTATAACTCCACGACCCGCTTCACCGATATGTCGTACAATTTTCGCATCGGCATAAACCGCATTGAAGCCCAGACCGAAGCTGAAGTTTTCATTCAGACGATAAGCGGTACTCAGATTGAGGTTTGCAGTTTTCAGGTCAGTCTCGCCACCCAAAGAACCGGCAACATAGTCATCATTAAACTCGGTCGCCAAACCGTAGTTTGAAGTGCCAGAGGCACCGATTGCCCATTGCTCATTTAGCGGCATAATAAAGTGAATATTCGGGATCCACTCGGATGGCGCGATATTTTTGGCATTAGTACTTTTGCCACTTGGCGATGTCCCGCTGATATCAACATCTGGGTCAACATAAACGAAGCCACCAGAGAAGGACGGGCGGTCAAACAGAGTCATTGCGGCGGGGTTGCGGCTACCAACAGAAGCATTGTCAGCAACAGCGCCTTCACCAGAGAAAGAGCGGCCCAATGCAGCAGCTGAATATTCATTCAACTGGAAACCGGCCGCAGAAACGTTTGAAGAGATTAATGCTACTGCAGCTGCCAGAGCTGATCGGGTAAACAGGTTTTTCTGGTTCATGACCAAAACCTCATTGTTTTAATTAATGTTACATACCGTAACAAGAGAATGCGGGATTGTAGAGTCCGTTATCGGTCAGACAAAGCAGACCAGTGGCTGAAGTATAGGTCCGACCTGTAGCAGTGTTGCAAGTATGTTTTAGGATTTGTTCAGTTTTGATTGCAAAAAATAGACACAGTTAACAAAAAACTCACAATTTAGTATCAACTGATACAATATTGATTAGCGAACAAACAATTTGACTGTGATTTCCATCACTAAATAGGCCTTTAAACAGTAAGTCCTAGTTCCAAGTGACCGACGAGAGTAAAATAAGGGATAGAGAAAATATTTTGGTTTTATGCCTTATTTTTGTGCTGTTTGCGCTACTAGATAGGCAATTTGCACCTATTTTGAAATATCCGTTGAGGAGAATTGAAGATGTCAGATGCAATTAATCGCTGTAGTGCTGAAGAAACTGCGGCTTGCTGTTGTGTAGATGTTGGCACTGTAATGGACAATACTGACTGCACCGCATCCTACAGCTGTGTATTCGAAAACCGTGCTGAAGCTGAAGCCATGCTGAAAATGCTGACTGAAAAAGCACGTGCTGTTGAGTCCGAACCTTGTCTTATCGAGCATAAGCTAGAAGAAACTGAAGGCGGTGTGCGCCTGACTATCGATTTTACTTTTGCCTGCCAGGCAGAAACCATGATTTTCCAGTTAGGCCTGCGTTAATTTACACTGGCTGCTGAGTTACTTAGGTAAGCTAAGTCACTATCAAACGCGGAGCATTTTGCTTCGCGTTTCTTTTGTTACTATTTCCTCCGTAAATTTATTACATTAGATTCATTATCCCCACACGGGTTATCCGCTCTTCAGCTCAGTCTCCCACTCTTTTTTATTCCTAAAAGTTGCTCCTGCTCTCACTTTCCTGCTCTATAGGTTTACCAAATGTAAATGTTTAGTTAACAATCATTAGATCAGGTCTGACCTGTTATTTGTTATGCTTTAATAGAAGCCATTTTATTTATCAGGAGCGTTTATGAGTAAGCCATTACCGCTAGTGACGCGTCAGGGCGATCGCATTGCAATCGTAAGCGGCCTGCGGACCCCTTTTGCCAAGCAGGCAACTGCTTATCATGGCGTGCCCGCTGTAGATTTAGGCAAAATTGTGGTCAGTGAGTTATTGGCCAGAAGTGGCGTTGCTCCTGAGTTAATTGATCAACTGGTGTTTGGTCAGGTGGTACAAATGCCTGAAGCGCCTAATATCGCTCGCGAAATCGTGCTGGGAACCGGCATGAGTGTGCATACCGATGCTTACAGTGTCTCGCGTGCCTGCGCGACCAGCTTTCAAGCCGTTGCCAATGTTGCAGAAAGTATTATTGCCGGTTCGGTGACGGTAGCAATCGCCGGCGGCGCGGACTCTTCTTCCGTCTTGCCGATTGGTGTCAGTAAAGCACTGGCGCGAACCTTGGTTGACGTAAATAAAGCCCGAACCTTATCCCAACGCTTGAAGTTATTCAGCCGGTTAAAATTACGCGACTTACTTCCTGTTGCGCCAGCGGTAGCCGAATACTCAACCGGTCTACGCATGGGGGATACGGCCGAACAAATGGCAAAAACCTATGGTATCAGTCGTGAGGACCAAGATGCTTTAGCATTACGTTCTCATCAAATGGCGGCACAAGCTTGGCAACAGGGATTATTGCAAGATGAGGTCATGACGGCTTATATCCCACCTTATCGTGATGCTATCGCCGAAGATAATAATATCCGTAAAGACTCCACCATGGCGCAATATGCCAAATTACGTCCGGCGTTTGACCGCAAACACGGCAGTGTTACGGCGGCGAACAGTACGCCGCTGACCGACGGTGCGGCTGCAGTGATGATGATGAGTGAATCAAAGGCCAAAGAGTTGGGTTTACCGCCTTTGGGCTATCTACGCAGTTTTGCATTTTCGGCCATTGATGTCTGGCAAGATATGCTGTTAGGCCCCTCTTATGCCACGCCACTGGCGCTGGACCGCGCTGGTATTACCCTGGCTGATCTGACTCTTATTGATATGCATGAAGCATTTGCCGCGCAAACCTTGGCTAATTTGAAAATGTTTGCCAGCGACAGTTTTGCACGTGAAAAATTGGGACGAAGTCAGGCGATTGGTGAAGTCGATATGAGTAAATTCAACGTATTAGGTGGCTCAATTGCTTATGGTCACCCCTTTGCGGCAACCGGCGCGCGCATGATTACTCAGACACTTAATGAATTGCGTCGCCGCGGTGGTGGGTTAGGGTTAACAACAGCATGTGCGGCGGGCGGCTTAGGTGCCGCGATGATTTTGGAGGTGGAATAATGAACCAGGAAAAGGTCACCCGCAGTGATGAAACAGTGATCATGGATATGGCGGCTCCAACCCATTCGGTATTTACCCTCAATGTTCGGCCCGACAATATCGGTGTTATCACCATCGACGTTGTCGGCGATAAGGTTAATACCTTAAAGGCTGAATTTGCACAACAAATTGCCGAGATACTGCAACAAGCACAGGCTTTGACCCAATTGCAAGGGCTGGTGATTATTTCCGGCAAGCCGGACTCTTTTATTGCTGGTGCTGATATTTCCATGATCGCGGCTTGCCGTACTGCACAAGATGCCCGTGTTTTGGCACAAAAAGGGCAATCTATCCTGGCGCAAATCGCCGCATTTCCTGTACCCGTCGTGGCTGCAATCCATGGGGCATGTCTGGGCGGCGGTCTAGAGCTGGCGCTGGCTTGTCATAGCCGCATTTGTTCACTGGATGATAAAACGGTCCTGGGTCTGCCGGAGGTGCAGCTTGGCTTGTTGCCTGGCTCGGGCGGTACACAGCGCTTACCGCGTTTGGTTGGGGTGAGTAAGGCGCTGGATATGATATTGACGGGCAGGCAGATTCGTGCGCGTCAGGCGCTTAAAATGGGGCTGGTGGACGATATCGTACCGCAGGATATCTTGCTGGATGTAGCTATCCAACGGGCAAAAGCAGGATGGCTTGATCGGCCGACCTTGCCATGGCAGGAGCGGTTACTCAGTGGTCCGCTAGGTAAAGCGCTGTTGTTTAGCATTGTGCGCAAAAAAACGCTGGCGAAGACCAAAGGCCATTATCCAGCCGCTGAGCGCATTATTGACGTGGTACGTAAAGGGTTGGATCACGGCGGCCCCGCCGGTTATGAAGCCGAAGCCAAAGCTTTTGGTGAACTGGCGATGTCCCCTCAGTCGGCGGCTTTACGTAGTCTGTTTTTTGCAACCACTTCATTGAAAAAAGAGACCGGCGGTGCCGCGCAACCTCGTGCTTTTCATCGTGTCGGGGTATTAGGCGGTGGCTTAATGGGTGGAGGCATTGCCAATGTCACAGCCACTCGTGCTGGCCTGCCTGTGCGTATCAAAGATATCAATTCGCAGGGGATTAACCAGGCACTGAAATATACCTGGGATGCTTTAAGCCAGAGGGTGCGCAGTAAACGTATGCGCCCAACTGAACGGCAACGGCAGATGATGCTGATTTCCGGCAGCACGGATTATTGTGGCTTTGGCAAGGTTGATATTGTTGTTGAAGCAGTATTCGAAGATTTATCTTTGAAGCAACAAATGGTGGCGGATATTGAGCGCTTTGCTGCCGAACAGACTATTTTTGCCTCAAATACATCATCACTGCCAATAAGCCAGATTGCAGCACAGGCACAGCGGCCAGAGAATGTTATCGGCCTGCACTATTTCAGCCCGGTGGATAAAATGCCGTTGGTTGAAGTTATCCCTCATGCCAAAACCAGTGAAGAAACCATTGCCACCACAGTTGCTTTAGCGCGTAAACAAGGGAAAACAGCTATTGTGGTAGCGGATCGCGCCGGGTTCTATGTAAACCGTATTCTTGCGCCTTATATCAATGAGGCCGCTCGCTGCTTACTCGATGGTGAGCCTATCGATTCCGTCGATAAAGCTTTAGTAGATTTCGGCTTCCCAGTTGGCCCGATTACCTTGCTGGACGAAGTAGGCATTGATGTCGGTACCAAGATCATGCCCATTCTGGTGGAGCAATTAGGGCCTCGTTTCGCCTCACCAGCTTCATTTGATGTCATCTTGAAGGATGGGCGTAAAGGGCGTAAAAATGGCCGTGGTTTCTATTTGTATCCGGCTAAAAATACGGGGTTTAAATGGAAAAGAAACCCAGGTAAGCAAGTTGATACCAGCATTTATACCTTGCTTGGTGTCACACCCAAGGCCCATCTTGAGTCAGCGGTAATTGCACAGCGCTGCACGATGATGATGTTGAATGAAGCTGCGCGTTGCCTTGACGAAGCTATTATTCGTCAGCCACGAGATGGTGATATTGGCGCGGTGTTTGGCATTGGTTTTCCACCATTCCTTGGTGGGCCTTTCCGCTATATGGATAGCCTGGGTGCCGAAAAAGTGGTGAAAACACTTAATTTGCTGGCGCAGAAATATGGCGAGCGTTTTGCCCCTTGCCAACGGCTGGTTACGATGGCGGAGCAACAGCAGAAATTTTACCCGGATGAAAGCCAAGTGAACGAGGAACTGGGTAAGGAGTACACCACTAGCTAGTGGTGCCAAAATGCTATTAGCGTGTTTTTCACCCATTTTTGTACAGGTCAACACGCTATAATTAACAGTGTGAGCAGGATCACCGCCTGCAACTCTAAGGGATAAGGTGGCTGTACAGCGGGGACAAGCCGCGCTACCTTAAACCAGAATCACACTGTGTGACTATTCGTGCCAGAATGAATTCATAGCCACTTATTGTGCAGGTGATAGAATTTAGATTAAGCTATTGATATGGTTAATTTGTAACCAATCAGGGGCGGCTGTTAGTAGCTTGGTGTAAAAAACAGCCATTTTCTTTACCTTAAGTTTCAGGCAAAATGCCCGGCCGCCATAGAGAGACGGCGCGTTATCGTTATGAAGTTTCTTTGCTCTCGGGCAAAGGTTTCGGCGGTACAGCACGCAAAGCGTTTCTGTATAGCGTTATTTTGTTAACAAAAACGGTGCAATATGCAAGTTTTCATTATGCGTCACGGTGACGCGGCTCTTGACGCAGCGAGTGATGCGCAAAGGCCTCTAACTCTGTGTGGTCAGGATGAATCACGTCAGATAGCAAGCTGGCTAAATGACCAGTCAGTCGATGTTGATCAGGTTCTGGTCAGCCCCTATTTACGTGCAGGGCAAACATTGGAAGTGGTGCGCGAAGTGATGCCACTTCCGCCACAGCAAGAAGTGATGCCAGAATTGACGCCCGGTGGGGATGCCGCTTTTGTCAGCTGTTATTTGCAGGCGCTGGCTAAAGAAGATTGTGCTGCAGTGCTGGTTATCTCGCACTTGCCACTGGTTGGGTATCTGGTGGCTGAACTTTGTCCGGGGCAATGTCCGCCAATGTTTGCGACTTCAGCAATTGCTTGTGTTGATTTGAATGGCGAGACCGGCAAGGGGACATTTGACTGGCAGGTGAGTCCGACACAGCTTCTGGCAAAGGCTTGCCACGGCTGATTCATAGCATATCAATATGAACCGATAAGGGCGCAATTTCTATTGCGCCCTTTTTGATTACACTGACTAGCCCTGAAGCAAGTTGCCACTCTTCAATGACGTTACTGAAGCGTTTGACGAAGACTAAGTAAGTCTAGGTTGTCGCTAGGATACAATGACCTAACGGCCTGACGATTACAGTGAAATTGCAGTAGCAGAGGCTGCCTGTGGTTCATTTTCAGTGCCGAATAGTGCTATTGCACTCAAGCTAGATCAATGAACAGAGATAATCGCGCAGCGCTAAGAGGCAGTAACAAAATGAAGCTATAGCCTAAAATACAAAAATAAATCTAACTCATTCAGCTAACTCAATTAATACCAATAATGCCGCCGTGCCCCCCCACTCTTTAGGGGCTTGATGGAATGCGAGTACATCGGGGTGTTGCGCCAGCCACAGTGGTGTTTGTTGTTTTAACACATGTTTGCCGTGACCATGCATGACACAGGCACAATGCACATGCTCACGTTTGCAGGCTGCAATCAGCGCCCCCAATTCTTGTTTAGCTTGTTTTTGGGTTAATCCGTGCAAATCCAAAAACATATCGGGCGAGTAGTCACCACGACGCAGTTTTTTAACTTCAAAATGGTCAACGCCGGGCCGCACATAGCGTGTCGGGCCTTCAGTATCCAATTGTGGCTGGAATTCATCAGAAAAATAATAACTGGCATCGACCTGCTCTTGCAGCAATCGCTCGGGGGCCATTTTTTTGCCGAGTTTAGGCGGCGCACGATGAACAATCGTGTCTTGTTTCAGCTTTTTCGCCCCAGCGATCGACTCTTTAAACAGCTGTAGTTCATCCGTTGTCAGGTGATATTTATTTTTCATCGTCTATTCATTGTGCTTATTTATTTCCCCCAGTTTACCTAATGTCCACCAGAGATTAATCACTTAAATGCGTCTTTCATTATTTGGTTATTGTGCAACTGATGTATTGCTGCTGATTTGTGGCGGGCTTCATGGCAAACTAGGTAGATAGATAATGATTTTACGCACCCGCTGGAGAATACCTTGGACAAGATTTTCGTCGATGAAGCAGTAAATGAGCTGCACACCATTCAGGATATGCTGCGCTGGGCAGTCAGCCGTTTTAACGCGGCCAATATTTTTTATGGTCACGGTACTGATAATCCGTGGGACGAAGCGGTGCAGTTGGTTTTCCCAAGCCTATTCTTGCCGATTGATATTCCAGAAGATATGCGCAATGCGCGTCTGACGTCCAGTGAGCGCCACCGCATTGTTGAGCGGGTTATTCGCCGTGTTAATGAACGTATTCCAGTGGCTTATTTGACCAACAAAGCTTGGTTCTGTGGCATGGAATATTATGTCGATGAGCGCGTGCTGGTGCCACGTTCACCGATTGGTGAATTGATCAACAACCGTTTTGATGGGCTTATTCGCCATCAACCTAAGCATATTCTGGACATGTGTACCGGCAGTGGTTGTATTGCGATTGCTTGCGCCTATGCTTTCCCGGAAGCTGAAGTGGATGCCGTTGATATCTCTAACGACGTGCTGGCAGTGACTGAGCATAATATTCAGCAGCACGGCATGGAGCATCAGGTTACGCCAATTCGTTCTGATCTGTTCCGCGATTTGCCGCCAATCAAATATGACCTGATTGTCACGAACCCACCTTATGTTGATGCTGAAGATATGGCCGACTTGCCGCAAGAATTTCGCTTTGAGCCTGAGCTGGGCCTGGCCGCGGGCAGTGATGGCCTGAAGCTGGCACGTCGAATTCTGGCTTGTGCACCTGATTTCTTACAAGATGACGGCGTGCTGATTTGCGAAGTGGGCAACAGCATGGTGCATTTGATGGATGAGTACCCAGATGTGCCGTTCATTTGGTTGGAATTTGACAATGGCGGTGATGGTGTCTTTATGCTGACTAAACAGCAACTTATTGACTGTGCATCCCATTTCAGAATGTATCGTGATTAATCATCACTTTTAAAACTGCCAGCCGATTAATATTATGCTGGCAGCGAACTTAATGACTTAGAGGAACCGTGATGGCTGGGAACAGTATTGGGCAGTTTTTCCGCGTCACCACTTTTGGTGAATCTCACGGCATTGCCCTGGGGTGTATTATCGATGGCGTCCCACCGGGCATCCCTATCACTGAAGCGGATATTCAACTGGATCTCGACAGACGCCGCCCAGGTACCTCGCGCTACACCACTCAACGTCGTGAGCCGGATCAGGTGCGTATTTTATCGGGTGTATTTGAAGGGGTTACCACCGGGACCAGTATCGGCTTGATGATCGAAAATACTGACCAGCGTTCACAAGATTACAGCGCTATTAAAGATGTGTTTCGCCCAGGTCATGCAGATTACACCTACGAACAGAAATATGGGGTGCGTGATTACCGTGGTGGTGGCCGCTCTTCTGCCCGTGAAACCGCAATGCGGGTTGCTGCTGGCGCCATTGCTAAAAAATATTTGGCTCAAAAATTTGGTGTGCAGGTACGTGGCTATCTGGCACAAATCGGTGATATCAGTTGTGATTTGATCGACTGGGATTTGGTTGAGCAAAATCCATTCTTCTGCCCAGATGCCAGTAAACTGGAGCCACTGGATGCCTTGATGCGTGAGCTGAAAAAGGCCGGTGACTCGATTGGTGCCAAAATCACCGTGGTTGCTGAACATGTGCCAGTAGGGTTAGGCGAGCCGGTATTCGACCGTTTAGATGCTGATTTGGCCCATGCGCTGATGAGTATCAATGCGGTGAAAGGGGTGGAAATCGGTGATGGTTTTGCGGTGATAACCAAACGTGGCAGTGAAAATCGTGATGAAATTACTCCGCAAGGTTTCCAAAGTAATCATGCGGGCGGCATTCTTGGCGGTATCAGTAGCGGGCAACCGATAGTGGCACATATTGCACTAAAACCGACCTCCAGTATTACGGTACCAGGGCAAACTATTAACCGGCAGGGCGAAGCGGTTGAGATGATTACCCGTGGCCGCCATGATCCTTGTGTTGGCATCCGTGCAGTCCCGATTGCTGAAGCGATGATGGCGATTGTATTAATGGATCACTTGCTGCGCCAGCGTGCTCAGTGTGGTGATGTCGTTTCTGACGTTCCGCGCTGGTAGACACAATGAACAAGTGGATTGTGAAGGCCGTGACCTTGGCGGCACTGATTGCCGTCGGCCCAACCATGGCAGCGACACCTTGGCAGCAGATTACACACCCGGTGGCGGGTTCTCCGCAGGCCATTGGTGGTTTCGCCAATGGTTGTGTGATTGGCGCCATGCCTTTGCCGCTGGAGTCAGCAGATTATCAGGTGATGCGAGCAGATCAGCGCCGCTATTTTGGTCATCCTGATTTATTGAACTTTATTCACCGCCTAGGTGCAAAAGCCCAGCAAAACAAGTTAGGGACGGTATTGATTGGCGATATGGCAATGCCTGCTGGCGGGCGCTTTAGCAGCGGACATGCCAGCCATCAGTCGGGGCTGGATGTGGATATATGGCTACAACTACCACAACAGCGATGGAGTCAGCAGCAACTGCTAAAACCGCAACCGATTGATTTGGTTACAGCCGACAGTAAAAGTGTGGCCCCTGTATTGTGGCAACCACAAATTGAAAGCTTAATTAAACTGGCAGCCAATGATAATGAAGTGACACGTATCTTCGTCAATCCAGCGATTAAAAAACAGCTTTGTCTGGATGCGGGGGCGGATCGCAACTGGCTGCATAAAGTGCGCCCATGGTTTGGTCATCGTGCCCATATGCATGTGCGTTTACGTTGCCCGGCAGATAGTCTGGAATGTTTGGATCAAGATACACCACCACCCGGTGATGGCTGTGGTGCAGAATTAGAAAGTTGGTTCCAGCCTCATCAGCCAAGTGCTAAACCGGGCAAAACCTTACCGCCACCATTGCCGCCTTCCTGTCAGGCTTTGCTGGATAATCATTTCGCTGCGGAATAAATCATGGATTGGTTTGCCCTTGGTCCTGCGGTTTTGGGGATACTGTTTTTAATCGCTTTGCTCGCCGGGTTTATTGATTCTATTGCTGGCGGCGGCGGGTTACTGACTGTTCCGGCGCTCTTGGCTGTGGGGTTACCTCCCGCACAGGTATTAGCCACTAATAAGCTGCAATCCGTTGGTGGGTCATTCTCTGCCAGCCTCTATTTTATTCGCCGCGGGGCGGTGAATCTAAAGGAGCAAAGGCTGACCATTGCGCTAACTGTGGTCGGGTCGATGTTGGGCGCTATTTTGGTCCAGCATATGCGTGCAGACCTGTTGCGGCAAATATTGCCGCTGCTGGTGATTGGTATTGGCGTCTATTTTCTGGTGACCCCCAAGCTTGGCGAAGTTGATCAGCAGCGACGTTTGTCGGCTTTGCCATTCGCTTTGATTGCGGGCGGCGGTGTGGGTTTCTACGATGGTTTCTTTGGCCCTGGTGCTGGTTCATTCTATGCATTGGCTTTCGTGACACTGTGCGGCTTCAATCTGGCCAAATCTACAGCTCACGCTAAAGTCCTTAATTTTACCTCCAATTTAGGTAGCCTGATCTTCTTTATCGTTGGCGGTAAAGTGGTGTGGAGTATTGGGCTAGTGATGCTGGTGGGGCAAGTTCTGGGTGCACGTCTGGGCGCACATATGGTCTTGACCAAAGGCCAGAAATTAATTCGTCCAATGATTGTCGTGGTGTCATTCGTAATGAGCTGCAAGCTGCTGTACGACAGCCACGGTACCGAGATCTCCTCCTGGCTAGGATTACACGTTTTCGCATAACTTAAGGTATCTAGGGCCGCAGTGAAATCGCATCCCCTTGTTGATACCGCTCTTACGGACCCAAGCATGACTCATGATTATCAGCAATTAATCGACATTTTTAATAGTTGTTTCAGTGATGAATTTAATACCCGATTGGTAAAAGGTGATGACGAACCTATCTACCTGCCCGCCGACGATCAGTTTGCTTATCATCGGATCATTTTTGCGCATGGCTATTATGCCAGTGCAATGCATGAAATTTCCCATTGGTGTATTGCCGGTGAAGAGCGGCGCAAACTGGTGGATTTTGGCTATTGGTATTGCCCTGATGGGCGTGACGCATTAACCCAGAGCCAGTTTGAAGTCGTCGAGATAAAACCTCAGGCATTGGAGTGGATGTTTTGTGTCGCGGCCGGTTTCCCGTTCAATGTCAGTTGCGACAATCTGGAGGGCGATTGTGAGCCTGACCGGATAACATTCCAGCGTAAAGTCCGTGAGCAGGTGCTGTGGCATTTGGAAAACGGAATATCCCCACGACCTGCGGGCTTTATTCAGGCGCTACAGTCGTTCTACAATACGCCGCCGCTGGCACCAGAACTTTTCCCTTACCCGGAAGATTGAGTTTAAACGCTATCCAGCGTCATTGAAGTTGCAGGGTTGCTAGCCGCACTCTCTGAGCCGAATCAAGAACTTGAGTAAGAGTGGGTTGGCTGCCTAACTGCAACGTCAATAACTTTGGATATAAAATGCATACAAATAGGAAGAGTGATGATTGAAGAGTTCGAAACGCATATTTTAGCGCAAATCGACGACATGGTAGAGTATGCCAGTGATGATGATTTATTTGCTGGTGGCTATCTGCGTGGCCATCTGACACTAGCAGTGGCCGAATCCGAAGAGCATGGAGAGACTTCCGCCGAGCAATTACATGCGCGTGTTCAGCACAGTTTGGACAAGGCAATCAAAGCGGGTGAATTATCGCCACCGGATCAGGTGTTAGTTTTGGGTTTGTGGGATAGATTACTAGAACAAGCCCAAAATCCCCTTCGTCCTTGAAGCCGCAGGGTTGTTAGCGGCGTTCACTGACTCGAATCACTGACTGACGTTTGCCTCAGAGGCTGCCGGAGCACGATGTTGTACCGGCTTACCTTTCAGTAATTTTCGTACCCAAAAGCGGTTAGGATTGAGTGCGGCCAGTGTTGTTGCATCCAATGGCAATGGCTCACCAAACATCTGTGCCGCCAGAATTTCAGCCACCAGTGGCGCGCTACATAAACCGCGTGAGCCTAGCGCCCCCACCATAAACAGCTCTGGCCACACGGGTGCGAATGCTATTTCTTCGCCTTGCAGAATTTTACGCGGCAAATCCTGATATTGTGCCAGCGTGGCGGCGTAATCGGGCACCGCCCCTATCATCGGTAAATGGTCGCGGATAGCACATCGCACACCACAACGTGCCTGATTATTACTGATATCAACCTGCTGCGGCCAACTCACTTCTGGCAGGCAACGTAGCAAGCGATCCCGGTTCTCTTGCTGTTCATCCGCGCGAAAATCGGTGCTGATATCGTTGCGCTGATAGCTGGCACCAATACAATGATGCTGATTGGCTGGGTTCACAGGGGTCAGATAACCGTCATAGCAAAGTACCTGGCGCAACTGGCTAAGTACTGGCGTGGTGGGAATATGCGAAACCTGCCCACGCACCGCAGACAGCGGCAGATGGCGAGTTTGCTCCCACTCAGGCAAACGATGGCCGGTAGCAAGCACGACAGTGGCATGCTGTTTGGCAGCCAGTGGTTGCTGGAAAGTTAACTGCCACAGTCCGTCAATGCGCTCTAATTGACGCAATTCATGCTGATAATGGCAGGTCATGCCATTTTGTTGAGCTAGAGCGATGAGCGCGAGGGTAAGGTCTGATGGACAAAGCCAGCCACCCGCCGGATAGTGAATGCCGTCGTGGGCACAATCCAATCCTGCGAGTGCACTGAGTTGTTCACGGCTCATGGCTTCGGCGAGTGGTTGCGGCCAGTCTATTTGCAGCATCTTATCAATCTTGCCCCGGCTTTTATCGTCAAACGCCAATTGGCTGACGCCGCACCACTGATGGTCAAAGTTGATACCTTGCTCAATTAACTGATCGTATTGACGGCGAGCAAAGGTAAAGGCACTGGTGAAAAAGGTTTCCAGCGCATCATTTTTACCGTTTAGCAGTGGGTAGAGGGCACCTTGTCGGTTACCTGATGCCCCTTGTGCCGGTTGCGCGTCGGCACAATAAAGTGTCACCTTGGCACCACGGCGTAACAGGGCCAAAGCGCTCAGCGCACTGGCAACCCCACCACCGATAATCGCGATATCATCGCAATGAGTCGCTGTGGGCCGGTGATACCAAGGTACTGATTGGGCAGTGAGATTTTGCGGCAAAACACCCGTCAGCATTTCTCGTTTTTGCCCGAAACCTTTGACTTTCGCCACCTCAAACCCAGCCTGCTGCAACCCGCGACGAACAAATCCGGCGGCAGTAAAGGTGGCAAATGTCCCCCCGGCTCTTGCCATGCGGGCCATGGCATTGAACAGAGTATCATTCCACATATCCGGGTTTTTAGCCGGAGCAAAACCATCAAGAAACCAGGCATCGACTTGATTATTCAGACTGGCATCCAACTGAGGCAGCAGAGTGTTGACATCACCAAACCACAAATCGAGAGTGATGGCGCCCTCGGCCAGCAATAGACGATGGCACCCCGCAAGGGGTAATGGCCACTGCGCTCGCAACTGCTCAGCAAAAGCGGCCAATTCCGGCCAGCGGTTGTGGGCCGCGGCTAAATCGGCGGTCTGAAGCGGGTATTTTTCAAAGCTAATATAATGTAATCGCTGGAGTTTTGCGGTGGGGTGCTGTTGCTTAAACTGGGCGAAGTCACGCCATAATGTCAGGAAATTCAATCCCGTACCGAAGCCGGTTTCGGCAAAAATGCAGTTTTCGCGCGGGTGTTGAACAAAGCGCTCGGGGAAGCCATTTCCCTTAAGAAAAACGTAGTGAGTCTCCTCCAGCCCATCTTCATTGGAAAAATAGATGTCATCAAACTGTTCCGATACAGGTGTACCTTGTTCATTCCAGCTCAAGGTTGCCGTTTGGATTGGGGGATTACTCACGTTTAAAGACTCGTATCTCAAGGGGTAGGGCGATTCTAACTATGTGACCCGCCGCGTGCAAATCGTAAAATTATCTGGGTATATTACGCTGATCGGACTTGTTCGGCGTACAACTGTACGCTAAAGTGCGTTGCAAAATCCCGAATGTAAAATAAGTGGAAGAGGTATTGAATGAAGCGTGCAGTAATTACTGGCTTGGGTATTGTCTCCAGCATTGGTAATAACCAGCAGGAAGTTCTGGCATCTTTGCAGGAAGGTCGCTCTGGCATTACTTTCGCTCAGGAATTTAAAGACGCAGGTATGCGCAGCCATGTATGGGGCGATGTGAAGCTCGCGTCAGAGCCAAAAGATCTGATTGACCGCAAAGTGCTGCGTTTTATGAGCGACGCCTCAATTTATGCTTATCTTGCGATGCAAGAAGCGATTACAGACTCTGGTTTGGCGCCTGAGCAAGTCTCTAATTTCCGCAGTGGGCTGGTTGTCGGTTCCGGTGGTGGTTCTCCCCGCAACCAGGTGGCTGGCTCCGATGCTATGCGTACCCCGCGTGGTCTGAAAGGCGTTGGTCCTTATATGGTGACTAAAGCTATGGCATCCGGTGTATCCGCTTGTCTGGCAACACCGTTTAAAATCAAAGGTGTTAACTACTCAATCAGCTCAGCTTGTGCCACATCCGCACACTGTATTGGCCATGCTTTGGAACTGATCCAACTGGGCAAGCAAGACGTTGTGTTTGCCGGCGGCGGTGAAGAGCTGTGTTGGGAAATGGCCTGTGAGTTTGATGCAATGGGCGCATTGTCTACCAAATACAATGAAACCCCGACTAAAGCTTCCCGTACCTATGATCAAGACCGTGATGGTTTTGTTATTGCCGGCGGCGGCGGTATGGTCGTGGTTGAAGAGCTTGAGCATGCTCTGGCCCGTGGTGCACATATCTATGCTGAGATTGTTGGCTACGGCGCAACCTCAGATGGTGCTGATATGGTGGCTCCATCAGGTGAAGGCGCGGTGCGTTGCATGCAAATGGCAATGCAAGGTGTTGATACCCCAATCGATTACATGAACGTACACGGCACTTCTACCCCGGTTGGTGATGTGAAAGAGTTGGGCGCGATTCGCGAAGTGTTTGGTAACAACACCCCGGCTATCTCTTCAACTAAAGCGATGACCGGCCACTCTTTAGGGGCCGCAGGTGTGCACGAAGCTATCTTTAGCCTGTTAATGGTTGAACACGGCTTTATTGCACCAAGTATCAATATTGAAAATCTGGATGAGCAGGCTGCAGGGATGAATATCATCACTGAGCCAACTAAACGTGAACTGACAACTGTTATGTCTAACAGCTTTGGTTTCGGCGGGACTAACGCCACGTTGGTTATGCGTAAATACCAGAAATAAGATCAGAAGCAGCTATTTCTGCTAGTTGATGCTTAATAATAAGGCCCGCGAGTGATCGCGGGCTTTTTTATTCGCTATAAAATAAAGACTAGCCAGAAAAAATAGTGTAATCAGCAGAGAATCATGCCTTTTTTATTAATTTTATCTCTTTCTATAAAAGAGTGTTAGTTGATCACTTGTTATTCATAAAAATATCTTATACTAAATAACTAAAGCAGATAACAGTATAGAAAGTAGGTGATTGAATGCTAACGTGTTAATGTAAATTCAACCTGTTTTTAATGCATTTATGTTCTTTTAAAGTCAAATTTAAAGCTTAAAAAACCCTTGCCTGCACAAAAACGTTAATTCACAATATTAAAACAATAATTAAACAAATTTATTTCTGCCTTTTAATTTACTACACAGCAGGGTAGTTCAATGAGCCAAAATCAAAGTGATCAGAAAATTAAGATTGCCGATTTAAACGAGCGCGTTGTTCATGAAATTCTTGAAGTGATAAGTGATGGTATCTGGGATTGGAATGCAAATACGGGATTTGTTTACCGTAATACGGGTTGGTATGAAATGCTTGGCTATCCGGCCCATGCTTTTGAAAATACAGTACATACTTGGGAGAAAATTATCCACCCGGAAGATTTCGAAAGGGTAATGTTTCAGTTTGATGCTTATATTAATAATCAGGCCGAGAGATACCAAACAGAATATCGTTGCCGCACCCATAATGGCGATTATATTTGGATTGAGGATCGTGGCAAGGTGGTCGAACGTAACCTTGATGGTTCGGTATCAAGGATGATAGGCGCTCATCGGAATATTCATGATAGAAAGCATCTTCTTGAAAAATTAGAATTAAAGAATAAATCGTTGGAGGCATTGGTCGAGGAACGAACTGCTGAGCTACGTGAAACTAATTTTCAATTGAAACAGCAATTAGATATCAAAAAGATTCTTTCAGAAACGGATGTATTAACTTCAGCCGCCAATCGTTATTTGCTAGAGAAAGTACTTAAGCATGAATATCACCGTGCTAAGCGTTTTTGTCAACCTTTGTCATTACTCTCACTGGATTTAGATGATTTCAAATCAATTAATGACAGATACGGCCATTCTGTAGGGGATTTAGCCCTGACACATATCGTTGATGTGATTAGGAATAATATTAGAGAGGTTGATATTTTAGGCCGATGGGGAGGCGATGAGTTTATGGTTGTCTTACCTAATACACAATTAGCTGAAGCTAGAAGTATTGCTGAGAAAATCAGGAAGCTTATTGAGATAATGCCAGTTGATGGCAATATAAATGTGACAATGAGCCTAGGTGTGGTTGAGTTGGAAGTGAATGAGGCGCAGGAGCAATTATTACTTCGAGCCGACAGAATGCTCTATAGCTCGAAAGCTGCAGGTAAGAATATTATTAGTGGCTGATTCTCTTTGTCTTTGCCGCCAAGTTGTGGCGGCAATCATTTTAGACAGAGTTATTCGAATTTCAGTGCATATTCGGCGGCAGCTTTGGCATGTATCGCCGTGGTATCGAATACCGGCACATTGGCATCTTGCGCATTCACCAGCAAGGTAATCTCGGTGCAACCAAAAATAATGCCTTGGACGCCCTGTTGCTCTAATTTACCCATGATACGGCGGTATTCCTGGCGGGAATTTTCACTGATAATGCCGAGGCAAAGCTCTTCATAAATAATACGATTAATGATTTCACGGTCAGCACTGTCTGGGGTAATGACGTCAATATCATGTTTTTCCATTAAACGACCACGATAGAAATCTTGTTCCATGGTATAGCGAGTGCCTAACAGACCGATTTTGCTGATTCCTTGTCGCTTAATTTGTGTCGCAGTCGCATCGGCAATATGCAATAAAGGTAATCCACTGGCGGTTTCAATATCATCTGCCACTTTATGCATCGTATTAGTGCACACCACGATAACCTCAGCCCCAGCACGTTTTAGTGATACCGCTGCATCAGACAATACCTGTGCTGCGGTTTGCCAATCACCTTTAGCTTGCAGCTGTTCAATATCATGAAAATCCACACTGTAGAGGATAATTTTGGCGCTGTGCAATCCACCTAATTGCTCTTTGACCTGCTGATTAATCATTCGGTAATAAGGGATAGTTGATTCCCAGCTCATTCCGCCAATAAGGCCCAAAATTTTCATTATTATTCCTATCCAGTGTCACTAGCTGATGAGATATTGTTTCATGTGCATATCAAGATAGCAGCCAGATATGCGCTAAGACAACCAGGGTCTATGATTGCTGGATAGGATTTATTTGAAATGATATTGCCTCAGGGTAACCGCTCAAGCGGCTACCCTGAGAGAGTAGGACTAGAACCAGGCTTCCCACATGGCCCCAATGTTAAAGGAGTCTAGACGGGTATCTTCCGTGTCGGTAGTCGTGGCGGTATGTTTGTTGTCAACTTCGCCACCGGTGACATAGAAGCGCAGCATTGGCCTGAAATCAGCACCCATATCGATAGAGATATTCTGAGATAGAGTCAGCTTCCAACCTCGGTTGTCGCCACCTGTTTCGTAATCGACCCGTTGATAGCCTGCTTCAAGCCAGGTCGAATGGACATCGTTCCAGAAGTGCATCGGACGAACAATCACACCATAGTTGCGACGGTTGTCTTCATTATGATTGCTTCTGTCGTAATCATGGAACGCGGCGAGATAAGTAACAGATGTTTGTGGTGTGAATTTATAGGTCCCTTCAAGGCTGGTATAAACGGTACGAAGATCGCTGGTTTTGCTGTAGACGCTATTATCTGAGTTGTCTGAATAGCGGGTAACCCATTTGTTTTCGATATTGGTACCCTTGTGGCTCAGCACCACTGCAGTCTGCCAGGCTTTCAGTTTTTCTTCGCTCTCAATCGCTTTAGAATCAAAACCATAGTTGGTATAAAGCTCAAAATCTATTGGCCCCATTTTCACACCATGGATTTTTGATGTCAGAGCATAGTGGCCGTTATCGCCCGTTCCAGAGCCGCCGGTACAGGTAATGCGTGATGGGTTAGTTTGGTCGGCGATCACTTGTGGACTACAAGATTGTACTGAGCCTACCGCCGCGGCATCGAGTTGCAGAACACCAAGATCCAGGTTTTTAATCCCGGCACCTTGTCCATCATGGGTCATCCAGAAATAGTCGTTAATGCCTTGTTGTGGACGTTGGTGGAAATCACGACCAGCCCATAAATAAGCATTAGGTTGAGAGTCAAACAGGTTAGTGACACCGGCATAAGCTTTTTTCAGGTTAACTTCATCACCCCAATGGTCAAGCATGACCACCACATCCCAGAGTGCACCATTGCTGCCTTTAAAGGCTTTAGAGAGTTGGAATTCCCCACCATTGCCCTCATTACCCAGACGGCCAATGGCTGAGGAACCATTATAGGAGCCATCCACGCCAATATATTTTTGATCACCCGCCTGGAAATGTGCACCGTAGCGCGCATAGGCATTGAATTTTAGACCATAAGGTATTTCCGTCTCTGGTGATGGCTTGATTGCTGAGGTATCAACGATATCGACATTTTTCTTTTTAACCAGTGCCGAGTCTATTTTTTCCTGACGCTCTGCCAGTGCTTTTTCCACTGCCTGCGCCACAATTTTATTTAATTGTTCAGGAGTGATTAATTCCTGTGTTGTTTGTGTCGTTCCTTGAGCAAATACAGAAATAGGGCAAAGTGCGGCGATAACCGCCATTGTTAATGGAAGCTGTTTAAATATTTTCATCGCTATCTCAATTTAATAAAGTATTATTTAGATAATAACTATCCTGTTCGGATTAGACAGGATAGTTATGCCATCACCAGAATAAGGTTGTTTTTATAATGTATTTTATTGAGTTTTATTTTAATTTTCGCGTAATAATCTCTCCGTTAAAAATGGATGATATTGTTATATTTGTTTTTCTTTAATATTAACGCTGATAAAGATGAATGATTTCTTCCGATAATTCGCGTGCCAATAAAGATGTCATTAAATGATCCTGAGCATGAACCATAATTAATGTCATCGGTTGTTTGGCTTCACCAGCATCTTGTTCAATCAGCTTGGTTTGCATATGGTGTGCCCGGCGGGCAAAGTCGTCAGCCTCTAGCAACAAGCTTTTGGCACGGTCAATGTCGCCTTTACGTGCAGCCTGAAGAGCTTCAAAACAGAGACTACGAGATTGTCCGGCATTAACAATAATTTCCATTACTGCTTCTTCTAACTCAACCATTATTTATTCCTACATTAATTAAACCTATTGACGTTAATCAAAACCATTATTAGCCGCAGTAGTGGTAAACCATTCGCCGCTTTTCTTGACGGTTCGTTTCTGACTGGATAGATCTAATTGAACGAAACCATAACGATTTTTATAACCATTACACCATGACCAATTATCAATAAAAGTCCACATATGGTAGCCAAGGCAATGACAACCTTCACTAATACCTTTATGCAGCCATTTTAAATGGTCGGAAACAAAATCTATTCGATATTGGTCGTTAATTATTCCATCTTGTAAAAAACGCTCTTCATTTTCAACACCCATACCATTCTCGGAAATAAAGCAGCGAGGGTTACCATAATTAAGTCGTAAATTGGTTAGGATGTCGTAAATCCCTGCTTCATAAATTTCCCAGCCACGGTAAGGGTTCATTTTCCGTCCGGGCATTTCGTAAGCATCAAACAGCCATTCTGGCATAAACGGTGCCTGTGGATTGACTGCACTATCACGACATTTTACACGGCGCGGCTGATAGTAATTAATCCCCAAAAGGTCAATTTTACCTTCCGCAATCAGAGCTTTATCCCCTTGTTGGCGTACTGGCATTTGGTCATAATCACACAATAAGTCAATTAACTCCTGTGGATACTCACCGCGCAATGCCGGATCAAGGAAGCTGCGATTAAACAACAGGTCTGCATATTCCGCGGCCTTTAGATCCGCCGGATTCTGCGAGCGCGGATAGGATGGTGTCAGGTTAAGTACAATACCAATCTCGCCTTTATACTGACCCGCCCGATAAGCTTTAACCGCTGTCGCATGTGCCAACACGGTGTGGTAGGCCACTGTTGCTGCGCGTCTGAAATCCACCACATTAGGGTAATGGAAGTCATACAGATAACCGCCTTCCACTGGCACGATAGGTTCATTGAAGGTAAACCAATGTTTAACTCGATCACCGAACAGTTCAAAGCACACTTGGGCATAGTGCTTCCAGGCATCGATCACTTCACGGTTTTCCCAGCCGCCAATCTCCTGCATTGCCATCGGCATATCGAAGTGGAACAGAGTAATGAATGGTGTAATACCTTGCGCCAAAAGTTCGTCTATCACATTGTTATAAAAGCTAACGGCTTCTGGATTGACTTCACCGACTCCCGTTGGGATTAACCGTGCCCAACTTAGCGAGGTGCGAAAGCTGTTGTGGTTAAGTTGCTTGAGTAACGCAATATCCTGTTGCCAGTGTCGATAGAATGTCGATGTGTCATTTGGGCCAATCTGCTGGTGAAAGCGCGAAGGTTGGTTGGCGAACCAGGCATCCCAAGTTGTGGGACTTTTGCCACCTTGCAGACTTTCACCTTCGGTTTGCAGTGCAGAACTGGCACTACCCCACCAGAAGTTATCTGGAAATTGGTATTTCATTGGTTTTTTCTCTTGTCGTTATCAGTTGCTACGGACGGTATCTGAGAGCGATGGGACGTTATTTAAACTTTTTTCCCCTTCGATTTTTAACAAAGAATGTTCATAAGCACGCAGGAATGGCAGATAGATCAGTGCGGAAACCGCCATACATATCAGGCACATAACCACCGGGCTAAAGGCCCAGTTCGCCGCCCAGGAAGCCCCAATGGGTGCTGGTGTAGTCCAGGGGGTTAAGGAAACTACTTGCGCCAACCAACCAAATTTAGTGGCGGTATAAGCCAAAATGGCATTGATCATCGGTACGGAAATAAATGGTATGAACATGATTGGGTTCATAATGATTGGCGCACCAAACAGAATAGGTTCGTTAATGTTGAAGAAGCTTGGCACAACGCCTAATTTACCAATGGTACGTAAGTGGGTGACTTTGCTACGCAGCAGCAGGAAAGCGAGTGGCAATGTCGAACCCACGCCGCCAATCAGCAGATAGTGATCCCAGAAACCTTGTAGATAGATATGCGGTAAGGCTGCTCCTGCAGCTAATGCAGCCTGGTTTGCTGCCAGATTAGTCATCCAGAACGGGCTCATAATGCCAGTGACAATCATTGAACCGTGAATACCAGAGAACCAGAAAATTTGGCACAGTAATACTGACAGTAACATTGCAGGCAGAGAGTCGGATGCTGATACCAGTGGTGCCAGTAAATGCATAATGGCTTCTGGAATGATCATGCCAGTTTGCGACTCAATAAATAAATTGAGTGGATGCAAGGTACCAATGATGACTAATACCGGGATCAGTATTTCAAAAGAACGTGCCACGCCGGTAGGAACCTCTTTCGGCAGACGAATCGTAATATTGTGTTGTTTCAGTGCGGCATAAACACGGGTGGAATAAATAGCGGTAATCAGCGCAGTAAAGATCCCTTGACCAGAAAGATACTGGGTAGAGATTTTGCCATCGGCATAAGGTGCTGCGACGAGCATAAACGCCATGAATGCCAGCAGGCCAGTCATCACTGGATCAAGATTAAACTGCCGCCCCAGACTCGCGCCAACCCCGACAGAAATGAATAATGTCATCACCCCCATGCTCAGGTTAAAAGGCAGCATCAGTTGTTCGCGGTAGGTCTGAGAGAAATCCAGCCAGGCTCGGGCGAATCCTACTGTCGTTTCGGCAGAGAAGGGCGGGAAAATAAATACCAACATAAATGAGCCGATGATCATGAAAGGCAGTGCAGCAGTAAAACCATCACGAATAGCAATAACGTATTTTTGCTGTCCTAGCCGCCCGGCTAGCGGTGTAATTGATTGTTCAATAACAGCAACCATTGATTGATATAAAGAACTCATGTGAATACCTTCTTAGTGAGTCGCGTCAATGAGCGACATAGCATAATCCAATACTTTATCGGCACGCTGCATACCGTAGTCCATCATATCGATGGGCTGAACGGGAATACCGTGAACCGCTGCCTTTTCTGAGAGCATACCTAACATGTATTTCACCTGCGGCCCGAGCAGAACTACCTGATAACGCGGAAACTGAATATCAAATTCAGAGACACCAAACGCATCAATCTCTACAGGTATTCCTTTTTCTTCAGCAACAGTCCGCATTTTCCTGACCAGCATGCTGGTGGACATACCGGCGGAACAACACAACATAATCTTGAACATCTACAACCATCCTCAAAATAAAAAAAATCATTACAAATAACGTTTTGGCACTTTGCTCATCACGTTTTGACACTCTGAGGAAACCGTTTTCCGTTTTATCAAAGCGGCTGTTTCGGGAATTATTGGATATCATACGGAAACCGTTTTCCATCCGCAGTGAGTGGAACTGTGATAGCCATCAAAGTCCAGTATATATAGGGATTATTTATTTGATGGACATCACAGCTTTGATGGTTGGATAACTATTTTGGATGAGGATGGAAATTCGGTTTCCATGCTAAATGGAAACGATTATACTCAATGAGGCTGCAATAGATGGGCCTGAGCTGTATTTAGGAATGACAGGCAAGGACTAAAGCCTGCTAGGAGAGAATCATGTCTACAATCAACGATGTATCACGTTTAGCTGGGGTTTCTAAAGCCACAGTATCACGGGTGTTGAGTGGTTCGCGCGGCGTTAAGGAAGCTAGCCGTCTTGCCGTACTAAAAGCGGTAGAAGAGCTGAATTATCGGCCAAATGTAATCGCGCAATCACTATTAAGCCAGTCAACAGGTTGTATTGGTGTTATCTGTGCGCAAGAGAATATTAACCAAACGACGGGTTATTTATATGCCCTTGAAAAGCACCTGAGCCAGCATCAAAAACATTTGTTACTGCGTTTTGCCAATAACAGATCTGAAGTTATGCAGGCACTTGATGAACTGACCTGCGGGTTGTGTGATGACGTGCTGGTTATTGGCGCTCGCTTTCCTCTAAATCTCGCGGATGACAGTATTATTCTGGTTGACTGTATGGATGCCGATGCCACTAACAGTATCCAGTTCGACCATGCATTTGCCGCAGAGACCGCCTGTAATTATCTAATAAAGCAGGGTAGAAGAAAGATTGCTTTAATTAATCCTGACACCAGCGGTTATGTGGATGATGTGCTGCTAGGGTATAAGCGCGCATTGGAAAGTAACTTTTTGCCCTTTAACCGCGATTTGATTTTTATGGATTCATCCTCTTCGTCGGTTGCATTACAAGTCTTACTCAATAGTAGCGCAACACTTAATTTTAATGCTCTGTTGGTAGCTGATGAACAGGAAGCTCAGAATGTTATCCCCCAGCTACAGGCATTTAATAAATCAGTTCCAGATGACATCATGGTATTTAGCCTTGCCGGTTCATTACATTATCCGGGGATCCCGACGATTCCAGCGATTGAATATTCTATGGATGCGATGGCGGCAAAAATAGTGACGTGGCTTAATAAGAAAACTGAGAATGTATTGGGTTCGTATGCACTACGCGGGGATCTGATCATCCCTGATATGCCGGGTAGGAAATAATTACTGACTGCTCAGAGTTTGATTCATTTGATAAAAAACTGCCTGATAGAGAATAACGTTAGCACTGAACTTAGCACCACATAAGGGTCAGTGCTGACCAAGGTAACAATCCAAATCTTCGGTAATACCAAGAATCATCTGCATAAAATAATAAGTGGAACTGTGATAAGACTCCACTTTTACCTCTTCCTTGCGTCTATTATCTCTGTTGTAACAAATCTGTAGCAATCGAACAGTCTATTTACTGCTTATACCACCAACGGATGATGGAGTTTGGGATGATAAAAGTAAAGACGGCCTATGCCCTGACCTTATTGGCAATACTCTTACCGACTTCGGTCAATATTGCAGCTCAAGATAAGGTAGGGGTTCAGGATAAAATCGGCAATTATAAACTTGAACAGGTTTTAGTGATGAGTCGGCACGGTATACGTGCACCTCTGGTAAATTATGGCGATATGCTTTCCAGCGCAACGCCAGATAAATGGCCAGAATGGAGTACTCCAGGAGGCTACCTGACGCCAAAAGGAGCCGAGCTTGAGGCGATGATGGGTGGGTATTTCCGCCAGTGGTTGGCAGAAACCAAACTTCTGAAATCAGCTGGATGCCCGGCTCCGACCACTGTATTTACGTATGCCAACAGTTTGCCAAGAACGATTGATACCGCGCAGCATTTCCTCTTTGGTGCTTTTCCAGGTTGTAATGAGCCAGTTGCCCATCAAAAAGAGATAGGCAAGATGGACCCTGTCTTTAACCCGATTATTACCCTGGATATCACCCCAGAATTTAAAGAAAAAGCCTTGGCTTCTATTAACCAGCATGCGGGGCCGGGTGGGGTAGAGGGCTTGAACAAACGGCTACAGCCTAATTATGATTTACTCTCTAAGGTACTGGATTATAAAAACTCACCGGCGTGTCTGGTCGATAAAAAATGTGATTGGAGCAACCAGCCGACTGAGATTGTATTAGTGCAGAATAAAGAACCGGGTATTACTGGCCCATTGAAATTGGGTACCGGTGCCTCTGATGCATTTATGTTGCAATACTATGAAGGTTTCCCGGCAAAAGAGGTGGCTTGGGGGCGAATTCAGTCGGCGGAAGAGTGGCGCAAATTAATCGATATCAAGAACCTCTATCATGAAACATTATTTGGCTCCCCGGCCATTGCAGATAATGCAGCCGAGAAGTTAGTGGGTTTTATCAGTTCCGCTCTTGATCCCGTAGGTGATAAAACACCGAATGAGTCAGCGGCACAAAAAGCCAAGTTGGCGATATTAGTTGGTCATGACTCCAATATTGCGTCCTTGTTAGCTGCGCTCAAAACCAAAGAGTACCAACTGCCAGATCAATTTGAGAGAACCCCAATCAGCGGCAAGGTAGTATTTGAACGCTGGAAAGATATTAAACAAAATAAAGATCTGATGAAGATTGAATATATCTATCTGTCGACCGAGCAAATTCGTAATAAAACACCGTTGTCACTTCAGGCTCCGCCAAAACGTGTCACGTTGGAAATAGAAGGTTGCCCGATTGACGCCAAAGGCTTCTGTTCCATGGATGACTTCAGAAAAGCGGTAAAAAGAAATACTCAGATCTAGTTCGACGCGGCTGAACAATAGGATTTAGCTGTTAACTGGGGCTGGCATAAAAAGATTGGCTGCGCTAACGTGGCTTTTCTTTGCCAGCCTTGGTTATTTGTAGATTATCTGATGACATTATTTGCTACCACTCAGCATGCAATAAAAACGCTTCTCAGTCCTTTTCTGAAAGACCGTCTGCTACATATCTTGTTAATCCTGGGGATCGGTTTAACCGCCGTGATGCCAGCAAAAGTGGCTGAATTCCCGCAGTTTATTGACTGGACAACGATTGTCACGTTATTGGGATTAATGCTACTGACTAAAGGGGTTGAGGTTAGCGGTTACTTCGATTTTATTGGTCGTAAGATTATAAACACATTGCATACCGAGCGGCATTTGGCGCTATTTCTAGTCTTGTCAGCGGCGGTATTATCATCTTTTCTGACGAATGATGTGGCGCTGTTTATCATTGTTCCACTGATCCTGACATTGAAAAAGATATCCTCTTTACCGGTTTCCCGCCTGATTATTTTCTCTGCGTTGGCAGTGAATGCGGGTTCGCTATTAACGCCAATTGGTAACCCACAAAATATTCTATTATGGAGCCGTTCCGACCTCTCTTTTATTGGTTTTACCCGCCAGATGGCTCCCTTGGCCGCGATTATTCTATTAACTTTGTTAGCGGTAACTTGGTGGCGTTTCCCAGCACGCAAGCTTAATAAGCATACCTCTAGCCCAATTTATCCCTATCAATTTCGCCTATTACTCAGTTGCCTGACGCTGTATGTGATTTTTATTATCTGCGTAGATCTAGGCTGGGCGAGTTATGGATTACTGATTGTTTTTGCAGGTTTATTACTGTTGGCTCGTCGGGTTTTATTGGCCATAGATTGGAGCCTGATAGTGGTCTTTATGGCGATGTTTGTTGATGTGCGCTTACTGACGGAATTACCCGGTTTACAGTCATTATTTGGTGAAATTAAAACTTTGTCTGCGGCAGCAGCCTATATGCTGGGTATCGGTTTATCTCAAATAATAAGTAATGTCCCCGCCACGATTTTATTACTGAATTATCTCCCCTCCAGTGCATTGGTCGCCTTTGCCGTCAATATTGGTGGCTTTGGTTTTGCCTTGGGGTCTATGGCGAATTTAATTGCGCTCAGAATGTCCGGTGAACCGGCCATTTGGTTGAAATTCCATGCTTATTCACTGCCATTCTTATTCTGGAGTGCCGCGGTGGGCTGGGGATTATTAGTACTTTGATATTCTTGGCATCAGTGTGTTGGCTCAGGCAACAGAACCTAAGCCAACAGGCTACTGCTCACTACGGATTAAAGAAAGATCGCTAATAAAAAAACCATGACAATAATCAGCATAACAAATGCCAGTGATGGTTTTTGCAACCAAGGTTGTAACGATTGAGGCAGTGCAGCAATGAGTGGATTTATCAGCGGCTGAATGATTTTCTGATCTTCAGCTAAGCGCTGAGCTGCGTTGGCACGGTCTAATCTGGCGGCAAAAAGAACATTGATAATGTCATTTAGCTGCGCTTGAGTCAGTGGTGTAGTTGGGCTGGCCTGAAAACGATTCTGACTGTAATCAATTAATAGCTGTTGCTCCTGTGCATCGGCAGGTTGCTTCAGTGCAGTTTGCAGATTGACCAACGTAGGAGCCGTTTGCTGGCTTAGGGCAACTTTGGTTTGCAAGAACTGACTGAGTATCTGGAAATGCCGCGCGGGTAATGGATCATGACTTTTCACTCCCACCAGGTCAAACAGGGCCTGCCAGATTTTAACCGGCTGTTCACCCGTGGCAGCACTGAGTTTAGCCACCAGAGATTGAATACTTTGCTGTTCCGCAGGCAGCAAGGGTCTGTCAGTTATCGTCGTCAATTGTGGCTGTGGAATATTCAAGGTACCGGATTGCAACAGAACTAATACTTGTTGCAACTGCGCATGGGTTAACTGACTTAATACCGTATGGCCAAATTGCTGGCGAATGAAATCGCTGACCGCTTGCCGGTTATTACCTTGGGGCAGTAATTCAGTCAGTTGCTGGCGTAATTGGTGATTGGCGTGATTCTCCTGAGCTTGTGATAACCGGGTTTGTAGCAGTTGCTCAGCAGGTTGGAAGTGGCGAGCCAATAAATCACTGGTGCTGCCAAGGGATAGGTCATGGCGCAGGCCGGCCCAAATCTCGGCTGATTTTATCGGGCTAAGAGCCATAATCCGCACGATTAGCTTTTCTAGTGTGGTGCGCTGCGCAGGGGTCAGCGCTTGATCTTCCACTTGGCCTGGAGAGAGCATTTTAGTCGGCGCAACATTGCGATCTGTGGCAATGGGGACACCTGAGCCGTTCAAAGGTTGCATATAACCTGTCCTTCGCAGTGGAGGAGATTTATCGGTGGCCCGGTGCGAGACGTAGGCTGCGGGTATAATACCTGTAAATGCGAGTAACCAATATATTCTTATTGGATTTGGTTTTAGTTCAGTTCATTTTTGGTTTAGTGAATGGGTCGGTTGACATGAGATGAGTGGCTATCTCAGCGCCGGTTCGATTAGCCGGCAAGTTGCCGGCAGTGAAGTGAACGGTGAATTTTAACAGCCGAACCAATCACTCACTCGAACCAATCATCCAACCTTATCTACTGAATAGAACATCACCTAAATTGACCTTTGTTTACCAACCAAGCATTGATAATGATAATTATATCGTTAAGATGAAGCGCTATAACTGAACGGAATTATTAAGTAACAAGAATGTTTAAACGTCAACGTGCCGCAAAATGGTTCCTCTGTCTGGCTTGCCTGGTCATACTGGTTTGTATGACTCAACGCATTGCCAGCTTGCACGCGTTGGAAAAAACTCTTCTCTTAACATCGTCATCACAGGTTATAGCCGATGGAGAAGAAGCGCCGACACCTTGTGAACTGAGCGCCAAATCCCTACTGGCCTCACCGCCCGTCCTGTTCGAATTAGCGATTTTCTCTCTGGGTCTGCTGTTGCTGTTGTTGGTACCAATAGTACCGAGCAGTTTACGGTTCCCGCCACCTAGAGTCATTTCACCCAGCGGTTTGCGGGTGCATCTAAGATTGTGCATTTTCCGAGAATAGTCTGACCTTTTGAATAACTGTATTTCATAATTCGCTGTTTTTATTATAGAAACTGCGTATTGCGAATAATCATAGCGACGTCATTGTTGCTGTGCTTAATTTATTCATGGAGAGATTTATGCGCAATTTAAGCAAGACAGCTTTGCTCTGTCTGTTACTGTTGTGGATGCCAACCCTTTGGGCTGCAGACAGCGGCTGGTTAGTCAGCCCGCAAAATGATCATGCCAAAGTTCGGATTCGTGCCGAGCCTTCGGTTGGCAATGAAACCCGAATGTTACTGACCGTCCAACTGGAAAAGGGGTGGAAAACGTATTGGCGTTCACCGGGTGAAGGCGGGATTGCTCCCACCATAACTTGGACGCCACCTCTTGAGGCGGTTAAGTGGTACTGGCCAGTTCCGCAACGCTTTGATGTCTCTGGGATTTCGACTCAGGGATATCATGAGCAGGCGATGATACCGATAGTGATTGCCGGTAAAGTTCCCAGCACATTGGGCGGAATACTGACCCTCTCGACTTGCAGCAATGTCTGTATTTTGACTGACTACCCGTTTAGCCTCGACCTTTCCTCGGCGGTCAGTGCGGAAAATCAACAACAATTCGAACATGATTTTGCGCAGGCGATGGGGCAGGTGCCCATTGCCAACGCGCTGACTAAGCAGATTCAGGCTGGTTTTAGTCAGAGTGAAGTGCAAATTCTCGCCCAGCGTGATGAGGGCTGGCAGCGGCCAGAGCTGTTCTTCGATACGCTAGAGGATGTTGATCTCGGTAAGCCGATAGTTGCCGTGCATGGCAATCAGTTATCGGTACGAGTGCCCGCAACCGATGGTTGGGGAGAAGGCACTGCGGACCTGCGCGGAAAGCAGCTTACTATGGTGATTACCGATGGGGGGCTGGCGCAAGAGGCCACCGTGACTATCGGGCAAGCACTGACTTTACCGCAATCCACGACAACTTTTTGGTCTTGGGTATTCATGGCGCTAGCGGGTGGGTTAATTCTTAACTTGATGCCTTGTGTGCTGCCAGTATTAGCGATGAAGCTAAGCTCAATTCTGCAAACTGAACATCAAACACGCCGTCAGGTGCGCTGGCAGTTTCTTGCCTCAAGTGCCGGAATAGTCACTTCATTCTGGTTACTGGCCTTGTTGATGACCGCCTTGCGTTTAGGTAACCATGCTCTTGGTTGGGGGATTCAGTTCCAAAACCCGTGGTTTATCGGCTTTATGGTGTTAGTCACCGCACTCTTCACCGCCAATCTATTTGGTCTATTCGAAATCCAGCTCTCTTCATCGCTAAACTCCCGCATTGCCGCTCCACGAGTTGAAAAGCCGGGCTTGCGCGGTATGGCAGGGCACTTTGGGCAGGGCGCACTAGCAACCTTATTGGCCACACCTTGCTCGGCACCGTTTCTCGGTACTGCGGTGGCTTTTGCATTGGCGGCGCCATTGCCCGCATTGTGGGGAATTTTTACTGCTCTCGGTGTGGGCATGAGCCTGCCGTGGCTGGCTGTTGCCGCATGGCCAAAATTGGCACTGTGTCTGCCACGTCCCGGTCGTTGGATGAGTCATCTTCGAATTGCGATGGGCGTGCTGATGTTGGTGTCCAGTCTGTGGTTGCTGAGTTTGATGGTCAGCCATGTTGGCCTGCAAACTGTGATGTTCATTGCCGGAATGTTAATACTGGCGCTGTTACTGGCTATTGGCTGGCGTTATGGCATTCGTATCGCCGCTATCGTCAGCCTAATCGGTGCCTTGGTGATGGGCGGATTGCTGTTGGTCGGGTCGTTGACAGCCGACTTATGGCGCAAGCCGCTGCATGACAATATTCCATGGCAGCCATTAACCGAGTCTGCCATTAAAAAGGCACTGACTGAGCATAAAAGGGTGTTTGTTGATGTCACTGCTGATTGGTGTGTGACCTGCAAAGTTAACAAGATACACGTGCTAATGCGTGATGATGTGCAGCAAGCCCTGCAAGCACCGGATGTGGTGGCGCTACGCGGAGATTGGACTCGTCCCTCTGCTGATATCACTGAGTTTCTACGTGAACGCGGCAGTGTCGCTATCCCGTTTAATCAAATTTATGGACCACAACAGCCGCAGGGAACCGTACTTTCTCCTCTGCTGGATCGTGATGTTTTATTAAAAGTGTTGGCCGACGCTAAAGGAAATGAAAAATGAGAATCTTAACTGTGTGGTTGTTCCTGCTGTTTTCTACGCCATTGTGGGCCGCGGCCCCTTTTACTCCAGAACAAGAGGTCCGTATCAAAGAACTGATCCGTGAGACGCTGATATCGAACCCCGATATTTTGGAGCAATCAGTCAATGCCTGGCAACAGCAAGCTAATGAAGCCCAAGGGCAACAGCTGAGCCAGTTTATCACCGCCAATAAGCAAGCTCTGTACCAGGACCCCGGTAGTCCACGCTTTGGTGCAACGGCACCGCAACTGACGTTGGTGTCTTTTACTGATTACAACTGCCCATTTTGCAAGACATTTGATCCGCTGTTGGAAAAGTTAGTGAAAGAGTACCCGCAGGTGGCGGTGGTGATAAAACCCTTGCCATTTAAAGGGGAAAGTTCAGTAACCAGCGCCCGACTGGCATTGACACTGTGGCAACAGCATCCAGATCAGTTCCTGGCTTTTCATCAGCGCTTGATGGCGAAAAAAGGGTTCCACGATGCCAGTAGTATTGCTGCAGCACAGCAAAAAACCGGAGTGACACCGGTGGAGCCAAGTGAGCAAAGCCTGAATGTATTGCGCACTAACCTGAAACTGGCTGACCAACTGGGAATTCAGGGCACTCCCGCCACCTTGATTGGCGACCAAATGGTACCGGGCGCTATTTCTTACCAGCAATTAGAGGAGATAGTAAAACAGCAACTGGCACAGGCGGGTAAATGAGTCGTCTAAAACGTTGGGGTAAAGAGTTAGCCATTTTATTGCTTATAGTGGCGGTGGTTTCACTCGGCATGGATTGGCTGCGCAGCCCACAGGCTCCGGCAGACTGGCCGGATACGGCATTGCAGACGTTGGCAGGGAAGCGTGTTTCTTTGCAAGAGATGAGTCAGGAAAAACCTTTGCTTATCTATTTCTGGGCGACATGGTGTGGCGTGTGCAAATTCACCACACCCAGTGTCAATCAGTTGGTACAAGAAGGTGAAAATGTCCTGACCGTCGCCTTACGTTCCGGCGATGCTGCTCAAGTGGAGCGCTGGTTAAGTAAGAAAGGCTATCAATTGCCGGTAATTAATGATCCACAAGGCCAATTATCGGCGCAATGGCAAGTCAGTGTCACCCCGACGGTGGTGATTCTCTATCAGGGAAAGATGGTGCAACACACTAGCGGTTGGACCAGTTATTGGGGAATGAAGCTGCGTTTGTGGCTAGCATCCTTGTAATAGAAAGCTACTTCATTTTATATGCCCGGTGCCATTATACCGGGCTAATTGACAGCAGTAACATCCCGATAGCGGGTCAGGCATAGTGGGTTCCCAAAAACGGGTTTTAGCCAAGGAACCTTTATTATAAATGTTAATGGAATGCCAACTGATTACAGCTGGAGCTCAAACCCACCCAGTGCTGTCAGTGTTGATAGTCGTGGTAAAGTGACATTAGTTAGCACGCCTTTAGGCACGGTAACCAGTTGAATTGAGCAGATGCTAATGCACTCTGTATTAGCCGCTCGCAAGTATTGCCAATCAGGGATCAATTGACAAAAGTCTTATCAGGAAGCTCTGGGGTCCACATGGTAGGTAGCTTATTCGGTGAATGGGGCAATCCATGCACTTATATAGGGGCCGATTTTAGGGCCTGACACTGGCGAATTGCGGTGCTTAAACGTGCTATTCCTTGGGTTATCAGCTCTGGGGAATTGGCAGCAAAATTTAACCGCAGGGTAAATTCGCCACCGGACTCTTGTGTGTAAAATCCGCCACCTCTGGCGAAAGTCACCCCCAACTGCCAGGCCAGTGGCATTAATCGTGAAACAGGCGCATTTTCAGGGAGTTGTAACCAGATAAATAACCCGCCATCCGGTATTTCAAACTGGCAACCTAGCGGCAATGTTTGTGCGAGCGCGACAGTCATTGCATCCAGATGCTGACGATACAAACGACAGGCACGGCGTAGCTGTTTGTCATAACGCCCGACGGTCACAAAGGCATCCAGCGCCCGCTGGATCAGATTCGAACTGGTAAAACTATCGACATGCTTCAAACGCGCCAACTGTGTGTAGTGGGGTTGGTCCGCCACCAGGTAGCCAATCCGCATGCTTGGCAGTAACATTTTGGAAAAGGTACTGACATAGATAACCTCGCCCGGCGCGGCGAGCGAACGCAACGATGGCAATTTTTTACCGCTATAGCGCAGATCACCCACATAGTCATCTTCCAAAATCACCACCTTTGCGGCTCTGGATATCTGTAATAGCTGGTGGCGGCGGCTTTCACTCATACAGTGGCCAGTTGGATTATTAAAGTTAGGGATGCAATAGATAAGTTTGGGCTGGTGTGTAGCCAAGATGGCGGGCAGAGTCTCCAGCATCATGCCCTGTTGGTCACTGGGGAGCGTGACAATATTCACTTTATGCAGGCGGAACAGTGCTAAGGCTTCAGCATAGGTGGGTTCTTCGACCAAAACAGTATCGCCAGGTGCCAGCAGTGATTGGCTAACCAGACTGATAGCGTGCTGTGAACCATTGGTTATCAGCAATTGCTCTGGTCGTGTCGGGATACCTTGAGCAGAAAGAATCCGGCTGAGTGTATCGCGCAGTGGATAGTAACCGCAGTAATCGCCATAGCTGAAGGCCTCTTCAGCATGACGCCGCAATATGGATTGCAGAATTTTGCGAAATTCATCCAGTGGGAAAATCTTTGGGTTGCCAATCCCTGCGGCAAAATTGATGGTATCGGCAGGTAAGGGAATATCGGCATAACCGTCGAGGCGCGAGGTTACAGTGCTAAAGCGGTCGAGTGGGAATTCACCTTGTGATAATGGTTGTGGTTGGCTAAGCGGTGGCGGGAGATAGCGCACATAAGCCCCGCTGCCACGGCGTTGCTGCAAAAAACCTTTCGCTGCCAACTCGGCATAGGCGTTATCTACGGTCAGGCGACTCACTGATAATTCTGCCGCCAAGGTGCGGGTTGAGGGCAATTTATCACCGTCGGCAAATACCCCACCGAGAATAGCCCGGCGAAGTGCCTCTTCAATTTGCAAATACAGCGGAATGTCTTGTTGCCGGTCTAAAGGAATGTGCATGTGATAATGCCTAAAGTGGCTCACTTTAGAAAATAGATCTTCACTATACCCAATGTTAACAAGGCTTCAAGCAAGAAAAAGTGGCCTGCACTAATCAGTAGGAAAGTGGCTCTGGTAGCAAAAAAACGTCAGCGTAGAATTGCATCTCATTAATTGATGTTGTGAATCTAATGAGGCTGTTATGGCAATACCGGCGGGATTACCCCCATCAACGATAGCTGCGCCACTGACCGGCGGTAGTTTTTTTACCGGTAGACGGCAGGGTTATGCGTTGGCGATTATCAGCGCCATGCTATTAGGGTTTACTGGCATTATTATTCGCATTCTTACGGCACATTATCATTTGCCGACATCAGTTTTGGCTTTTTGGCGGGCGGCATTAGTGGCGGCGGTGTTATTGCCTATTCTATTAGTGACTAAGCCGCAGTGGGCTAAATTACGTCGCGACCAAGTGAAATTCTATCTCTCGTATGGCCTATTGTTGGCGGTATTTAATGGCTTATGGACAGAATCCGTCGCGTTAAATGGGGCATCAATATCCACTATTCTGGTTTATTGTTCAGTGGGTTTTACTGTTTTTCTTGGCTGGATTTTTTATCAGGAATATATGGGCTGGCGTGAGCTGTTGGTGATTATTATCAGTCTGCTGGGCTGTTTTTTAGTCAGTGATGGTGTGAATATCACTGCGGCAGACTTTAATTTTATCGGCCTATTTATTGGGCTAGCGTCGGGAGTGGGTTATAGCTTTTATACCTTAGCCGGGCGAATTGCCACCGACCGTCGCTATCCGGTGTGGAATACTATTTTGTACGTGTTTGGGTTTTCTGCTGGCTATCAACTGATATTTAATCAGCTACTGTTGTGGTTCCCAGTGCAGGGGTTACAGTCAATGGTGGGGAATCTATTGTTTTTATCCATGGGGGCCGAGGGCGTCCAATGGTCGGGATGGTGGCTATTGCTAATTTTAGCCGCAGGCCCAACATTACTGGGATTTGGCCTGTTTAATCTTAGTTTGAAAACATTGCCACTGGCTGTTGCCAGTTTGCTGTTAACCCTGGAATTGGTGTTCACCGCAGTGATTGCTTATTATCTGCTGGGGGAAGTTTTATCCGCATCACAATTGCTTGGCAGTGCATTGGTGTTATTGGGAGTACTAATGTTGCACAGGAAGGATAATACGCCACTTGCGGGCGAGATAGCGGCGGACAATAACGCCACTATCTCATCTTGATATTTTATTGGGCTACTTTTCGACGCAGTGGTGTCCTCAGACGCTGAGCCAAGATCACCCCGGCCAAGGTAATACCGCCGCCAATCAGATGGTAACTGTGTAATTGCTCATGCAAGAAGGCCACGGCAATAATTGCGGTAAATACCGGCGTCAGGTTCATAAATATCGACGCGGTATTTGCCCCTAGCCGCATCACGCCATGAATCCATAAATAAGGTGCAATAATGGATGCGGGAATACCGGCGAATAACACCAACGGGATATTCTGCGTGGTTAACTGCACATCTGAAGCCAACAGGAAATTAGGCAACAATAGCACCACGCCAAAGGCGATTTGCATATAAAGGGATTGCCAGTTGGGTAACTGAATTGCCCAGCGTTTAGTTAATACGCCATACAGGGCATAGGATGCCGAGGCACCAAACATCATCAATTCACCCTGACCAATTCCTTGTTGTAACAGTTGTGCCGGGTTGCCTGCACTGACCAGCCATATTAATCCTCCGAGTGACAACACACTGCCCAGCGCAATTCCGACGGTAGGGGCGACGCGTAACAGGAAAATACTGATAAGCACGGTTAATAGTGGGATGAGTGAGCTAAGGATCCCCATAAACAGGGCGCTAACACTGTGGGCTGCGTAGTAAGCCAGGCTTTGGTACAGCACCATACCCAACAACCCCAGAATCATCAGCTTCCACCAATAGACACGTATTGCTTGCCAGTTGCGGATGACGCCCAGCAGTAAAAATGGCGTCAACGTCAGGAATGCCAATACCCAGCGATAGAAAGAGATCGCCGCCGGGTCAATAGCTGTGGCAGATATCTTGCTGACAACAGCATTGATTGACCAAATAATCACCGCGAATAAGGGAAACAACACATTCATGCTAATAATTCTCATCTATATACTTATGTGATGTAGTCTACAGTTGTCTGATTTATTCTATATACTGATAACCAGACAATAATTGCTGCGATTAGGACAATTTCAGCTGGTGGATGTGTTGCCACAGGAGAGTATTGACCATGACAAACCCCGATTTCCCGGTGGTCGCCGCAACCGCGCCGCAGAATCTATCCTTCCGTTGCGAGATATATAATGCTAATACCGAATTTCTGCCGCACACCCATGCCTACGGGCAATTGATATGCGTTAAATCCGGTGTACTGGCAATGAATATTGGTGGGCAGCGCTTTTTGGCACCCCCTGAGTTCAGTGTCTGGGTGCCGGCTGGGGTAGAACATTCCAGTTATAACCGCAAACCGATGCATTTTCGTGCCATCGATATCGCGCAGGAGCTTTGTGATGAGCTACCGGATTCTGCTTGCCTCATGCATGTCAGTCCGATTTTTAATGCCATCGTCGAGGATTGCTTCTCTCGGGAGTTATTGATGCCGGAAAGCGAACAAGATATGCGTTTAGCTCGCGTACTGATTGATCAACTCAATAAATCACCAGTTCAGCGCACCTATTTGCCGACTTCGCAGGACAAGCTGTTGTCACCGGTATTAACGGCACTGGAGCGCTGTCCGGCGGATAATACCTCATTGGCTCTGTGGGCTAAGCGGGTCTATACCACCGAGCGCACACTATCACGTCGCTGCCAGCAAGAGTTAGGCATGGCGTTTAGTGAATGGCGGCAGCGGTTACGTTTTTTACATGCTATTTCATTGTTGGAACAAGGAAAAACTGTACAAAGCGTGGCGCTGGATGTGGGCTATAGCTCGGCCTCCGCGTTTATCGCAATGTTCCAGCAGATTTCTGGCACCACTCCCGAACGTTTTCGTCGAGCTTGAGGCTAGGGAGTTAGCTGCAACGTCACATTTTTTGGGTATATACTAAGCCCCCTGTTTGGTAGGGCAGTAAGCTGCCGGAGAACAACGTGAAGATTCTGGTTGATGAGAATATGCCGTACGCGGAAACACTATTCCAGCGGTTAGGCGATGTACAGGCAGTGCCGGGGCGTCCTATCCCCCTTGATGCATTGGCTGGTGCAGATGCGCTGATGGTACGCTCGGTAACCAAAGTGAATGAGGCGTTACTGCAAGGTACCTCAATTGGCTTTGTGGGGACGGCGACCGCCGGTACCGACCATGTTGATGATAACTGGTTACGGCAACAGGGGATTGGCTTTTCTGCCGCGCCGGGTTGTAACGCTATTGCGGTAGTGGAATATGTTTTTTCTGCCCTGATGATGATGGCTGAACGTGATGGTTTCCAACTGCGCGATAAAACCGTCGGTATTATCGGGGTCGGTAATGTCGGTTCACGGCTAAATGCTCGTTTGCAAGCTTTAGGCGTTCGCACCTTATTATGTGACCCTCCGCGTGCGGACCGTGGTGACAATGAAGCCTTCTGGCCACTGGAAAAACTGGTGCGCGAGGCTGATGTTCTCACTTTCCATACACCACTGAATAAAACCGGCGCCTATCAAAGCTGGCATATGGCTGACGATGAGCTGCTGGCTGCTCTGCCAGATGGATGCATTTTGATTAATGCTTGCCGTGGTGCGGTGGTCGATAATGCTGCCTTACTCCGCGCGCTGGAAAAAGGCAAAAAACTCAATGTGGTGTTAGATGTGTGGGAGCCCGAGCCGGAGCTATCTCTGCCGCTGTTGGCTCGTGTTGATATTGGCACTCCGCATATCGCCGGATACACGCTGGAAGGCAAGGCACGTGGCACCACTCAGGTCTTTGAAGCTTTTAGTCAGCATCTGGGGCAGCCGCAAGCGGTAGAGCTTGCTACTCTTTTGCCAACACCAGAATTTAGCCAATTACAATGCAACGGCGAGCTGGATGAAGGCAAATTAAAACGATTGATGCACTTAGTGTATGATGTGCGCCGCGATGATGCGCCGCTGCGGCGTGTTGCTGGCCTGCCGGGTGAATTCGATCGTCTGCGCAAGCACTATCAGGAACGGCGCGAGTGGTCATCACTTTGCGTGCAGTGCGACAACGCTGCTAGCGCAGAGCTGTTACAGAAATTAGGGTTTACCGCTCAGTTACGCTAACTCGCTATATAAATTAATTATTATTGAATATCAGGCGGTATTTTACCGCCTTTGTCTTATCAATCATTAGTGGAGAAAACCAACATGTCTGACGGCTGGAATATTGCTCTGTTAGGAGCAACGGGCGCAGTAGGTGAAGCTTTGCTGGAGCTATTAAGTGAGCGCCAGTTCCCGGTTGGTGAATTGTATCCTCTGGCTAGCGAGCGCAGTGCCGGTGCTACCGTGCGCTTCAATGGTAAAAGTTTGCTGGTCGAAAATGTCGCTGAATTTGACTGGTCTCAAGCACAGTTGGCTTTCTTTGTTGCAGGCCGTGAAGCCTCCGCACAATATGCCGAAGAAGCAGGGAATGCAGGCTGTTTAGTTATCGACAGCAGCGGCTTGTTCGCCATGGAGCCAGATGTCCCGTTGGTGGTGCCGAGTGTGAATCCACAAGTACTGGCCGATTATCGCAATCGCAATATTGTTGCCGTAGCCGATAGTCTGACCAGCCAGTTACTGACCGCCATTAAGCCATTGACAGAACAGGCCGGATTATCTCGCTTGCATGTTACGGCACTTATTTCTGCCTCTGCTCATGGCAAAGCTGCCGTGGATGATCTCGCCGGGCAAAGTGCCAAGCTGCTCAATGGTATCCCGGCCGAACCCGGTATCTTTGCCAAACAATTAGCATTTAACGTGTTGCCGCTGCTGGCTGATGAAGAAGGCAGTGTGCGTGAAGAGCGCCGTCTGGTGGATCAAGTGCGTAAAGTGCTACAAGACGAAGGTTTACCAATCTCAGTGAGCTGCATTCAGTCACCGGTATTTTATGGCCAGGCGCAGGTTGTTCATCTAGAAGCTTTACGTCCAATCTCTGCGGATGAAGCGCGCAGCGAACTGGAAAGTTGTGAAGATATCCAATTATCAGAGGAAGATGACTACCCCACTCAGGTCAGCGATGCTTCTGGCAGCGAGGTGCTGAGCATTGGTTGCGTGCGCAATGACTATGGTATTCCTGAGGTGTTGCAGTTCTGGTCGGTTGCCGACAACATTCGTTTTGGTGGTGCATTAATGGCGATTGAAACGGCGGAGCGCCTGTTGCAGGAGCAACTATACTGATGTCCGAACTTGAGTTGGCCCAGCAAGAACCACCGGTGGCAGAAGCCAACGGTATAAAAATCGCGCTGGGTATTGAATATAATGGCAGTCGCTATTTTGGTTGGCAGCGTCAGCAAGAAGTTGCCAGCGTGCAAGCTTGTCTTGAAGCCGCGTTATCAAAAGTGGCTAATGAACCTATTGGCGTATTTTGTGCCGGGCGTACTGATGCCGGTGTGCATGCGACTGGGCAGGTGGTTCATTTTATCACCACGGCGGTGCGCAAAGATGCGGCGTGGACTATGGGGGTCAATAGTCATTTGCCGCCAGACATTGCAGTGCGTTGGGTGAAAACAGTTGATGATGACTTTCATGCCCGCTTTAGCGCGACAGCTCGCCGCTACCGCTACATTATTTTTAACCATCGCTATCGCCCGGCGGTTTTGGCGCAAGGGGTAACCCATTGCTATATGCCGCTGGATGCCGAAAAAATGGAACAAGCAGCCCAATGTTTACTCGGTGAGAATGATTTTACCTCGTTTCGTGCGGTGCAGTGTCAGTCCCGCACACCATGGCGAAATGTAAAACATGTCAAAGTTACCCGACATGGCGCGTATATCGTGGTAGATATCAAGGCCAACGCTTTTGTCCATCATATGGTGCGTAATATTGTCGGTAGCCTGATAGAGGTGGGTTGCGGTAATCAGGACGTCACTTGGATGGCTGAGCTGTTGGCACTTAAAGACCGAACACGTGCTGCGGCGACCGCGAAAGCCGAAGGGTTGTATTTAGTTGCGGTTGACTATCCTGAACACTTTGCGTTGCCAAAAGCGCCGATGGGGCCACTTTTTTTAGCGGATGATTGATTTATAGCCTCACTTTTATCCCATAGTTTGTGAGTTTGGCCGACAGATTACATGGGCTAAGGAATATCTAAGGAAGTTCGGCTAAGCTCGCTCAATGAAAGTTTAGGCTCGTTTACCTCTCGAGAGTATTTATGGAATTTATACGTTTCGTTATTGATTTTATTTTGCATATTGATGTTCATCTGGCGGAGCTGGTGGCGCAGTATGGGGTTTGGGTTTATGGCATTTTATTCCTGATTTTATTCTGTGAAACCGGTTTGGTGGTGACGCCATTCCTACCGGGGGATTCTTTGCTATTTGTGGCCGGCGCGCTGGCCTCATTGCCTTCCAACGACATGAATGTTCATATTATGGTTGCCTTGATGGTGACGGCGGCTATTCTGGGGGATGCAATTAACTACACCATCGGTAGGGTGTTTGGTGAAAAGCTATTCAGTAACCCAGACTCCAAAATTTTTCGCCGTAGTTATTTAGATAAAACTCACCAGTTTTATGAAAAACATGGTGGTAAAGCGATTATATTGGCGCGATTTGTACCGATTATTCGTACATTTGCACCGTTTGTCGCCGGTATGGGGAAGATGTCTTACCGCCATTTTGCCGCGTATAACGTGATTGGGGCATTGGTTTGGGTGTTGTTATTCACCTATGCTGGTTACCTGTTTGGTAATGTACCTATCGTGCAGAACAATCTGAAATTGCTGATTGTCGTCATTATTGTGGTATCAATTTTGCCAGGCGTATTCGAGGTTTGGCGGCATCGGCGTGCTGCGGCACGTCAGAAAAATCAGTAAAAACGTTACCTAAGCCGAGGGTTCGACCAGTTTTTTATCTACACTGTCGAGCCAATATGGTTTAATGAGTGACATTTATGGTCTGTTCCTGCAGACAACCCGAGTAGTGCTGCCTTAGTTACGCTGTATACAGCGTGTATCTTAGGCATTTTTATTGGGTCGTTTTCAGGGAGATGGTTAAAGCATGAACAGCGGACTGGCAACAGCCAGGTTCAAACAGAAAGGTCATCGATGAGCTGGATTGAACGAATTCTTAACAAAAGCAATATCACACAAACCCGTAAAGCGAGTATTCCTGAAGGGGTGTGGACGAAATGTGACAGTTGCGGTCAGGTACTTTATCGTGCCGAATTAGAGCGCAATCTGGAAGTTTGTCCTAAGTGTGATCACCACATGCGTATGTCAGCCCGTGCACGGTTACATATGCTGCTGGATGCAGGCAGTGAAGTTGAATTGGGTAGCGAGCTGGAACCAAAGGATATCCTGAAGTTCAAGGACTCCAAAAAGTATAAAGACCGCATTTCTGCCGCACAAAAAACGACGGGCGAGAAAGATGCTCTGGTTGCCATGAAAGGGACCTTGCAAGGTATGCCGATTGTTGCTGCTTCATTTGAGTTTGCCTTTATGGGCGGTTCAATGGCGTCAGTGGTTGGTGCTCGCTTTGTTCGTGCTGTAGAACAAGCTCTGGAAGATAATTGTCCGCTGGTGTGTTTCTCTTCCAGTGGCGGTGCTCGCATGCAGGAAGCATTGATGTCTTTGATGCAGATGGCAAAAACCAGTGCTGCATTGGCAAAAATGCAAGAACGTGGTTTGCCGTATATCTCTGTGCTGACTGACCCAACCATGGGTGGGGTTTCGGCCAGTTTGGCAATGCTGGGCGATATTAATATTGCTGAACCAAAGGCCTTGATTGGCTTTGCTGGCCCTCGGGTTATCGAGCAAACTGTGCGTGAAAAACTGCCGCCGGGTTTCCAGCGCAGTGAGTTCTTGATTGAAAAAGGCGCTATCGACATGATAGTTCGCCGTCCGGTGATGCGTCAGACGCTGGCCAGTATCTTGTCTAAATTGACCAATCAGCCGCAACCAAGCGTGGTTGAAGTCAAGACCGATGCTGTTACGACTGATAATCAAGCTGATGCCTGATTAACCCAACGGGCATTACCCTGATAAGGTGGTGCCCGGTTATTGTGCATTATCGTAGCTTAAGCTCTTGAGCTTTAAGTCAGAAAAGAAAAGGCCAGTGACGGGACTCATGAACAATCATCTCATTCCCCAAGCCACGTCGCCTTTGGCCGCGTGGCTTGACTATCTTGAGCGTTTGCACTCTCAACCAATCGAGTTGGGTTTGGAACGTGTTAAACAGGTTGCTGAGCGTCTGGACTTGCTTAAACCTGCCCCTAAAGTATTTACCGTTGCCGGTACCAATGGCAAAGGCACCACTTGCTGTACCCTGGAATCAATTTTACTGGCGGCGGGTCTGCGGGTCGGGGTTTACAGCTCACCTCATCTTTTGCGTTATACCGAGCGGGTTCGTATTCAGGGGAAAGAACTCTCTGAAGCTGAACACAGCCACTCTTTTGCTCAAATTGAAGCCGGGCGTGAGGGTATCTCACTGACTTACTTCGAATTTGGCACCTTATCTGCACTGCAACTGTTTAAGCAGGCTAAGCTTGATGTGGTGATCCTCGAAGTGGGGCTGGGCGGGCGCTTGGATGCGACCAATATTGTTGATTCTGATGTTGCGGCTGTCACTAGCATTGCCATAGACCATACTGACTGGCTGGGGTTCGATCGCGAGAGCATTGGCCGTGAAAAAGCCGGGGTATTTCGGGGTGGAAAACCTGCAATAGTGGGTGAACCTGATATGCCTCAGTCGATTGCTGATGTTGCCACACAGTTAGGTGCATCACTGTACCAGCGAGATAAAGCCTGGCAGTTCAGTCAACATGACCAAAGCTGGGACTGGCAATGTGATGGCCGTCAATGGTGCAATTTACCGTTACCCAATGTCCCTTTGGCCAACGCTGCCACGGCACTGGCTGTGCTGCATTATTCCGGATTACCATTAAGCGAAGAAGTTATACGCCAGGGCTTACAAGCTGCCAGCTTACCCGGACGTTTTCAGATAGTCAGTGAACAACCGCTGCTCATTTTGGACGTTGCTCATAACCCCCATGCTGCACGTTATCTGACTGACAGGCTCGCGCAATTGCCGAAACAGGGCAAAGTTCGGGCGGTGGTGGGAATGCTATCAGATAAAGATATTGGTGGTACGCTGGCGTGCTTATCTGAGCAAGTGGATGAATGGTACTGTGCGCCGCTGGAAGGGCCGCGTGGGGCCAGTGCGGAGCAACTAGCCAAGCATCTCACGTTATCGCGTCAGTTCAGTGATGTAGAAACCGCCTGGCGTCAGGCGATGCAAGATGCAGGATCACGGGATGTGGTCATTGTCTGTGGATCTTTTCATACGGTTGCTGATGTGATGGCTGCATTGAATCTGTGACAGCATTAGGTTTGTAACGGCTGGATTTGTAAAGGTATTGAAGGAGTTCGAGTGGCAAGTAAGTTCCAGAACCGTTTAGTCGGGACCATTATTCTGGTGGCTTTGGGCGTGATTGTGCTGCCGGGGCTATTAGATGGTAAAAAGAAACATTATGAGGATGAGTTTGCTGCCATCCCATTAGTGCCAAAACCCGGTGATAGCCAGGAGATTGATGCGGTTCCTCCGGTCAGTCAGCCTCTGCCTATTGCGCCGCCGGAAGGTGCCGCGCAAGCCGTTGAAGTCCCTAAAGATGATTCCGCTTCTCAGGCTGCTAATGATGCCGGCAATCTGCCATCTGAACCTACTATAGTGGCACCGCCAGCACTGCAAAATAAGCCAGTTGAGGTAAAACCCGTTGAGAAGAAACCGGCCGAAGTTAAGCCGGTTGAAAGTCGACCAATTGAACCTAAACTGACTCCGGTTGAGAAAAAACCGCAGGAAGTGAAGCCAAAACCTGAAGTTCTGCCAGAGAGCAAACCGGCCACAGAAGAAAAAGCACCAGTAGGGCAGGCTTATGTCGTCCAACTGGGGGCGCTGAAAAATGCGGCCAAAGTGAATGAAATTGTTGCAACGTTGCGCTTGTCGGGCCATCGGGCATTTACCGTGCCAGCGACGCCGGTTCAGGGGCAAATTACCCGGTTGTATGTCGGGCCGGATGCGTCAAAACAGAAACTGCAATCGGCTTTGCCAGAGCTTAACTCATTGAGTGGCTTGAGTGGCCAGGTTCGGCCCTATAGTACGGGGCGTTAAAGTTTGACCAAGGGTTAAGATATCAGGGTGTACGGGGTTCTAGCGGCTTCGTTGGTGCGGCGATTGTTGTTTTTAAAATCGCCGCACTTTAATTTGTCGCGGGTAAGAATTCCGCTACGCAAACGTTTTCTTTTTCTGTTAGAATTCGCCGCGAACAGGATGCAGCGGCGATTTCGTCATTGGAATAGTCATGGTCTGGATTGATTACGTCATTATAGGGATTATCGGATTTTCTGCTTTAGTCAGCTTAATCCGGGGTTTTGTCCGTGAAGCATTGTCACTTGTAACATGGGGATGTGCGTTTTTTGTTGCCAGCCATTTTTACACTTACCTTGCTGTCTACTTCACCCGTTTTGAGGATGAAGTGGTTCGCAACGGAATTGCTATCGGCATTTTGTTCATCGCGACATTGATCGTCGGGGCTATTGTTAACTATGTGATTGGTTCGTTGGTTGAACGTACTGGGCTATCGGGGACTGACAGGGTGTTGGGGATCTGTTTTGGGGCGCTGCGAGGTGTTCTGATTGTCTCTGCCATGTTGTTTTTTCTGGATACGTTTACGGGGTTCTCACAGAGTGTTGACTGGAAGCAGTCACAATTAATCCCGCAGTTCAGTTATATCATCAGGTGGTTCTTTGACTACCTGCAGAGCACGTCGAGTTTCTTACCGAATCAATTACCGATTCGGAGCGGCTTATGAGGAAAAGACAACATGTGCGGTATTGTCGGTATCGCCGGTTTTTCACCGGTAAATCAGTCGATTTATGATGCGCTAACGGTGCTTCAGCACCGAGGCCAGGATGCTGCGGGCATCGTTACCATTGATGCCCATAATGGGTTCCGGCTGCGTAAAGCAAACGGCTTGGTGAAGGATGTATTTGAAACCCGGCATATGCTGCGCTTACAGGGGAATATGGGTATTGGCCATGTTCGTTACCCGACAGCAGGTAGCTCCAGCGCTTCCGAGGCTCAGCCTTTCTACGTTAACTCACCGTTTGGCATCACTCTGGCTCATAACGGTAATCTGACTAACGCTCACCAACTGAGAAAGAAATTATTCGAAGTTTCTCGCCGTCATGTGAACACCACTTCTGACTCAGAAATTCTGCTGAATATTTTTGCCAGTGAATTAGACCGTTTCCAACATTATCCATTGGAGTCTGACAACATTTTTGCCGCTGTTGCCGCAACGCATCAATTAATCCGCGGGGCATATGCTTGCGTCGCAATGATTATTGGCCACGGTATGGTCGCGTTCCGTGACCCTAATGGTATTCGTCCGCTGGTGATTGGTAAACGCACTTTAGCTGATGGCCGCAATGAATACATGGTTGCGTCTGAAAGTGTGGCATTGGATACCCTTGGTTTCGAATTCCTGCGTGATGTCGCGCCGGGTGAAGCGGTATACATCACCGAAAAAGGCCAGTTATTCACCCGTCAATGTGCTGAAAATCCAAAATACAATCCATGCTTGTTTGAGTATGTTTATTTTGCGCGCCCAGACTCCTTTATGGACAAAATTTCTGTTTACAGTGCGCGCGTACGCATGGGGCAGAAATTGGGGGCGAAAATTGCCAAACAATGGGAAGACTTGGATATTGATGTGGTTATCCCTATCCCGGAAACCTCTTGCGATATTGCACTGGAAATCGCCCGTATCCTGGATAAACCGTACCGCCAAGGGTTTGTGAAAAACCGCTATGTTGGCCGTACATTCATCATGCCGGGCCAGCAGGAACGCCGTAAGTCAGTGCGCCGCAAACTCAATGCCAACCGTGCAGAATTCCGCGATAAGAATGTGTTATTGGTCGATGACTCTATTGTGCGTGGTACTACGTCGGAACAGATCGTCGAGATGGCGCGTGATGCCGGGGCGAAGAAAGTTTATTTCGCGTCAGCGGCTCCTGAAATTCGCTTCCCGAATGTGTACGGTATTGATATGCCAAGTGTCAATGAATTGATTGCCCATGGCCGTGAAGTCGATGAGATTCGTCAGTTGATCGGCGCTGATGCGTTGATTTTCCAAGATCTTACAGACCTTATCGAAGCAGTACGCGAAGATAATCCTGACATCATTCAGTTTGAGTGTTCCGTCTTTAATGGCGTTTACGTCACTAAAGATGTGGATCAGAGCTATCTGGAGTATCTGGAGTCGTTACGTAACGATGATGCGCAAGCATTACGTAATCATAACGAAGCAGAAAATTTAGAGATGCATAACGAGGGTTAATCCCCTTCATCTTTCAAACTGCGGCCTACTTGCGACTTAAAGATATTGGGTATAGGTGCTTTCTGTTATCTATACCCAAAGAACGTAGAGTTGCAGGTAGGCAGCAAGTGAACTCATCCCGATGAGCTTACTCAGGTCAGTGATTCGGGTGTGTGAATGTAGCTAACACCCCTGCAACTTTAAGTATGAAGGGTTTGTGAATCAAAAAGGTGCAACCGATGTTCAGACGCGGTGCACCTTTTTTGTTATAGAGTCGGGCCGCTATTCTTAATCGTTCATCACCTAAGACAGTAAATTGGCCTGATTTCTGGTTATACTGTCGATAATTTGTTATTCGTCATTTGGTTGAGGCAGTTCCCATGAAACGACTTATTATCGGCATCAGTGGTGCCAGCGGTGCCATTTATGGCGTTCGGCTATTACAGGTGCTGCAACATGTCGAGGGCGTGGAAACCCATCTCATTCTCAGCAATGCGGCACGTCAGACATTGGCGCTTGAAACTGAGTTCAGTGTTAAGGATGTGCAGGCGTTAGCGGATGTTGTGCACGATGCTCGAGACATCGCTGCGTGCATATCATCTGGCTCATTCAAAACCAGCGGTATGGTTATTTTACCCTGTTCAATCAAAACGTTATCTGGCATTGTCCATAGCTATACCGATGGCTTACTGACCCGCGCTGCGGACGTGATATTGAAAGAGCGTCGGCCACTGGTGCTATGTGTGCGCGAAACTCCGCTACATTTAGGGCACTTACGCCTGATGGTACAAGCCGCCGAGCTAGGGGCGGTCATTATGCCGCCAATGCCGGCGTTTTATCATCGTCCACAAAGTATTCAAGATATTGTCGATCAGACGGTTAACCGAATTATCGATCAATTCGATATTGAGCTGCCTAAAGATCTGTTTATCCGTTGGCAAGGTTCAAATTAACATTATTTCCCTTAATTGATACATTTGTGCAACATCGCACTGAAATGGGGCGGATTATGCACCACAATGATGCTGTGTTAGGACGCATGCTGGTGCATGGCATTCGCATTTAGTTTCTGTTCATGGCCCGACGCCCGTATTTAGTAGTGATTCTGCTAAGAAATGGATGATGGAATTCGCTTTCCTTTCCAATAATTACTGGCACGATTACTGCAAATTGATTTATGGACGCTCTGGGTTATACAGAAAACTAACGCGCTTTGTGGCATCGAAAATCAATTTGAGGGTTATGTATGAATAAGAAGATTTTGGTTCTGCCTTTAGTATTAGCATTGGCTGCTGCCAGCAGTGCTTTTGCCGCCATTCCTAAAGATATCAAAATTGGTACTGATCCAACTTATGCTCCTTTCGAATCGAAAAATGCCAGTGGTGAGTTGGTAGGTTTTGATATCGATATAGCAAAAGAATTATGCAATCGGATTGATACCAAATGTACTTTTGTTGAAAGTGACTTTGATGCATTAATCCCGTCGCTGAAAGCTAAAAAAATTGATGCCATTATCTCCTCGCTCTCCATTACTGAAAAACGCCAAAAAGAAATTGCCTTCACAGACAAACTCTACGCCGCCAATGCCCGTTTAATTGCGACTAAAGGCAGCACTATTGAGCCAACGTTAGTCGCTTTGAAAGGCAAACGTGTTGGGGTATTGCAAGGCTCGACTCAGGAAGCCTTCGCCAATGCTGAGTGGCAACCAAAAGGTATTGATGTTGTTGCCTATCAAAACCAGGATTTAATTTATGCTGACTTGGCCTCTGGTCGCATCGATGCGGCTTTCCAGGATGAAGTTGCTGGTAGTGAAGGTTTCTTGAAACAAGAAGTAGGTAAAGGTTATGCCTTCGCCGGTCCATCAGTGAAAAATGATCAATTCTTTGGCGTAGGTACCGGTATGGGCTTGCGCAAAGATGATGTCGAACTGAAAGCGGCATTGGATAAAGCCTTTGCTGAAATACGCAAAGATGGCACTTACGATAAGCTCGCGAAAAAATATTTCGACTTTGATGTTTACGGCGGTTAATCCTATTTGCCGCTATGGCCTCAGCCGATTCAGGCTGGGGCCAACACAGAGCAATTAACCAGACTCCTTACTCAGTAAAACAGGATAACCCAGATGCTGGATGGATATTCGAAACTGATATTTGAAGGTGCGCTGGTGACGCTGGAGTTGGCACTGTGCTCAGTGTTGCTCTCAGTGATTATCGGCTTGATTGGTGCCGGTGGAAAGTTATCATCAAACCGGCTGTTATCTGGCTTGTTTGAGTGCTACACCACACTGATTCGCGGTGTACCTGATTTGGTTTTGATGCTGCTTATTTTTTACGGTTTGCAGATCACCTTAAACACCATTACTGAATCACTTGGTTTTGAGCAAATCAATATTGACCCTCTCTCTGCTGGGATTATCACTCTCGGTTTTATCTATGGTGCTTATTTCACCGAAACTTTCCGTGGCGCTTATATGGCAGTTCCTGCTGGCCAAATTGAAGCCGCGAGGGCATTTGGTTTTAATTCCAGCCAGATTTTCCGCAGAATCATGTTCCCTGCCATGATGCGCTATGCCTTGCCGGGGATTGGTAATAACTGGCAAGTCATCCTCAAAGCAACGGCATTGGTCTCTATTTTGGGATTGAATGATGTCGTCAAAGCGACACAACTGGCGGGAAAAGGCACTTATCAGCCTTTCTTCTTCGCGTTGGTGGCTGGTGTGGTTTATTTGGTGTTTACCACGGTTTCGAATGGTGTTTTGCTATGGTTGGAACGGCGCTATTCCCATGGGGTGAAGAGGGCTGAACTATGATTGATATTCTGCATCAATATTGGCAAGCCCTGCTCTGGAGTGATGGTTACCGCTTTACCGGGCTGTCCGTCACTTTGTGGTTATTAATTTCCTCCGTCGTGATGGGTGGGATGTTGGCCATTCCTTTGGCGGTGGCACGTGTCGCTGAAAGGCGCTGGATTCGTTTACCCGTCTGGGTTTTTACCTATATTTTCCGTGGTACGCCGCTCTACGTGCAATTATTGGTATTCTATTCCGGCGTGTACAGTTTGGAGATTATCCGAGGTAACGATCTACTTAATGCATTTTTCCGTAGTGGATTAAATTGCACTATTTTAGCGCTGACATTGAATACTTGTGCTTATACCACCGAGATTTTCGCCGGTGCTATTCGTTCAGTTCCTCATGGTGAAATAGAGGCGGCCAGAGCTTATGGTTTCTCACGTTTTAAAATGTATCGTTGCATTATTTTGCCTTCAGCATTGCGTATTGCTTTACCGGCCTACAGTAATGAAGTTATTTTAATGCTGCATTCCACCGCGTTGGCTTTTACCGCCACGGTGCCAGATATACTGAAGATAGCACGTGATATTAACGCTGCGACTTATCAGCCGTTTTATGCTTTTGGTATTGCTGCCGTACTTTATCTGATTATCTCCTTTACGCTAATTAGCCTGTTCCGCCAGGCAGAGAAACGTTGGCTGGCACATATAAAACCTCAGGCATCGCATTAAGTACGGAGAGACTATGACTGATACATTAAAAACTATGACTGACACATTAGAAACTAAAATAGCTGAAACCAAACTGTCTGTGACGGAGTTGCATAAGCACTATGGTGAGCATGAGGTTTTAAAAGGCGTTTCACTTTCAGCCAAAGCTGGGGATGTGATCTCCATTATTGGCTCTTCTGGCTCAGGGAAAAGTACCTTCTTACGTTGTATCAATTTCCTTGAGAAACCTAGCGAAGGGTCGATTAGTGTCAATAACCAGAATATCCGGCTGGTTCGTGATAAAGACGGGCAATTAAAAGTTTTTGATAAGAAAGAGCTGCAATTATTGCGCACTCGACTAACGATGGTATTCCAGCATTTCAATCTGTGGAGCCATATGACCGTGCTGGAAAATGTCATGGAGGCTCCAGTTCAAGTGTTGGGATTGAGTAAATCCGTAGCAAAAGAGCGCGCTATCCGCTATTTGGATAAAGTGGGGATTGATGAGCGCGCGCGGGCTAAATATCCGGTACATCTTTCTGGTGGTCAACAGCAGCGTGTCTCTATTGCCCGGGCATTGGCCATGGAGCCGGACGTATTACTGTTTGATGAGCCAACCTCAGCTCTGGACCCTGAGCTGGTTGGTGAAGTGTTGCGTATTATGCAAAAGCTGGCAGAGGAGGGGAAAACCATGGTGGTAGTGACTCATGAGATGGAGTTTGCACGCCATGTCTCCAGCCACGTCATCTTCTTGCATAAAGGTGTTATTGAAGAAGAGGGGCCGCCAGCCGAGCTTTTTGGCAACCCCAAGAGTACCCGCCTACAGCAGTTCCTTTCTGGCGCACTGAAGTAACAATGTAGTGGGATAGCTAACAGAGTTATCCCACTAAATACCTATGTTTTGGATGTTCTTTCCGGTCCCCTTCTCCCAACTAAATAGTTAGTTAATATATTCTTATATAATACAATAAATGTTTTTTAATTATGTGACATCAATATTAAATAATATAATTTTAACTAAATTATCTTGGTAAATAATATATTAATATGAGGTGTTATTTTGTCATTAATAGAGCAGTATTCTTTTGATTTTTCTCAAGGACGTGACTTGGTCAAAAAATTGGAGACATCATTGTATGAGATAGGTTATTACTCCGTTACGCCAGGAGATGTTGACGGCGCTAAAAAAATTTCAGGGGCATTATGTTACGCACTATCAACCAAGTTTATGATGGAAGAACGCAATGGTAATGTGGGGGGCGGGAAGCGGTACTTTTCCTGGTTGCAAAGAGCAATTGATAGTTATAAACAAAATGCTCAAATAGTTGATAGAGATCCGAGTAATATTCAGAGTAAATTACTAATGCAATATTATAGACAATTTCTTCATACCGAGTTGGAGAGAATATTAATATTGCAGAATAGTCAGTATGTAAATAACAATTATAAAGAAATAAAAAAGAACTTTGGTGGTGTTGCTAACCTTATGAAATCAGGTAAGCACGATAAGACCATGATTAGTCTATATGCTTTAATACAAGAAATAAAAGAAAAATCTGTCGGAGGTAGAATATCCCATAATGACTTAATTGATGTTATAGAAAAGTATGTGGCCTGTAATGACGAAGATTTTAAAAGTACTCTCAATAAAATACGTGAAAAAGGGAAGGATAAAAAATACTTAATTAGTTATATTCTGGATGATTTAGTTGAGCATCATAGTAAAATAAATAGAGTTTATAGTGAAGATGGGCAGCATGTAATGATGCCGAAGGATAAAGTGAAATCTGATCTTTTTGGTACAATGCTGGGTGCTGCAATAGAGAGTGAAAAGAGACGAGCCGCTGATATGTATGGTGGTCTTTTATTGGAAAGAGGATTAATCCGCAGTGGCGATAGGAGTGAAGATACCCGGCGCACTGAAATGAAAAATAATTTGATAGAAAGCAGTAGAAAATTAAAGCTTTTACTAAATGATATAAGTAATATTTCTCATAATACATATATTAGTATTTCGTCACCTAATCACACTCTTGCAATATCTATTGTTAAAAATGAAAAAAATAAAATAAGTTGGACTTTTTTCGATCCTAACTTCGGAGCGAAAACATTTGATAATCATACAGATTTTAAAAAACACATACATAATCATTTGAATAAGAAGATAACAAGAAACGGTTCCGAGATAGTGGTAGGAAAATACTATGATTTTCCTGTAGATGCTTTAGAAACGCTGGATTTTAGTGTTGCCTATATTAAATATGAAGACGACATGAGACCTCATCACGATTACAGTGTATCTAAAATATCTCAAGATGGTGAGCGGGTTTATATTATAAAATCACTCAAAGAAAATAAAATAGTTTTTAATTTATCACCAGAGTCTACGGCTAAAGTGATTGATTTTTCTGCCAAGGAGAAAGCTTCAGGCGAATGTCAGATTAAAAGTTTGGTCATGGAGATAACAGCAAGTGGAAAAGTATTTAATGTACATATGTCGGTTGATAGTTTTGATAATGCATTAAGCACATTAAAACCTAATATAGATATGCTAATTAATTACAAAAAAGATAATCCGACTGTTATGGATATCGATTTTACTCATGGGGTGATTAAAAAATATGCAGCGTCATCTTTTGATTTTGCAAAGCCAGGGAATTATAGCGAAATATCAATATATAACTTTGAGCTAGAGTCTCTTAGTTCACGCACTAAAAATGCCATCCAAATGTTAGACCGATTAGCCGAAGGGCGTATTTCCTTGACCCAATTAAGCTCGGAGACCCGGAGCTCACTTGCCGAATTTTTAGATGGTGGCAATGATATATTGGCAAATCGCAACATTTTAAAAGCCACTACTGATCCTGATTATTATCTGCAACTACGATTGGAATTATCTGAATTACAGCAAGTTAGTGTAAATAATCCTCAATTAGAATCAATTAAGATATCTGCAGCATTAGAAGTTAGTAAGCAATGGCATATTAATCAGAACAATAAAAATTCAAAATTAGTGACTTTCTCACATGAATTAGGTGCTAAAGGAGTCACTGCGGTTAATCAACTTTTAACCTTATCACTAGATTTAACAAAAGCAACAAAAAAACAGATTGACTTAGGTGTTTTATATTTTTACTCCTTGTTAAAAGGAGACTCTGTAAAATTCAAACAGCAGTTACTGGAGCATCGAAATTTAACTTATCTAAAATCAAATAATATAGCAACAGATAATGAAAATAGACAGTTAACTAATTTTAATAATTTAATTAATATCTTAAATGAACATCAACATAGTAATATTCGCACTTTCACTGCTGATGGTTTTTTAAATCAAGGTGTTAATTTATCAGATGTTGGCTATCATCAATTAATGACTGATGAGTTTTTATTAAATATTTCCATTGAAAAAACACGTGATCAATATTTATATCGTATTTACGATACTGAAGGCGGTGAGTTTACTCTTAGTGGTATAACGCTCCAAGAGATAAATAAAAAGCTAAATTCATTTATAGGACTGTATACGGCAGATAATATTAACACACCCTCCAACCAATCATATAAATTATATCGTATTAACCTGTCAGATAATGTGAATAATGGTTCTCAGTTGCTACTGGAAAATGTATTTAAACAAAACTTGACTAGCGAAAGGCAGCGATTAACTGAGCAAGGTAACATATTCTTTAACGGCGAAGTTATCGCTCTCCATACTCTTTATGATATGGGCGCTACACTAAATGGTAAAATTATTAGTGTAGAGGCTATTTTATCTGATGCTGACTGGCAACATAAATTACGCTTTGACCCTCTGCTGTTAAATGAATTTTATATACTCCCTGATGGGCGCAGCATTGAACAACAACAGTCGGTTAAAGTTCTGCGACAATTATTAACTGAAGATAATAATCATAAAATACTGGACAACGTCGTTGACTCTTTCGAGAGAGGGGAAGCTATTACACGACTGAATACCATAAAGCACCATGTCGAACGTGATGGAAATATTGATACTAAATTATGGCATGATTTAACACGGACTACCGCCACATCGAGGCGTTTCCAATCAATTGGCCAGACAGTCGGTAGTGGTGCTCAGACTCTGGGTTTTATTACCTCATCGATCTCGACGTCAGTCATGGTGAAAAGACTGCAAGATCCTGATATTACAGATAAAGAACGCGATGAAATAATGAAGCAGTTGGCGATCACTTGGGGTTCGAGAGGGGTGGATATTAGCACTGACTTGATGCAACCCACTTTTAACAAACTGCATAACTATTTTAGTAAAAAACTCTTGTCAGGTGCCCGCTCTGGCATTGGTCGCACGGGTTATAGTCTGGCAGCTAAATCAGCTAAATATGCTGGGACGGCATTTAATCTGGCTTCTGCTGGTTTTGACATCCATGATGCTGTCGAGAATTTTGACAAGGCAGCGAATGAAGAAAATACGGATTTAAAAACTGACTATTTGGTCAATGCTTCTCTTTCTACTATTAGTGCAGTCGTCTCTGTGACGACTGCTATTGCATTGGCTTTGGGCTTCGCGTCGGCGGGACCAATAGGTATTGTTGCGGGGGCAGTTATTATGCTGGCAAGTGCGATGTATAATGCAATACGGCAGACCCAATATATAAAAGAACAAGTCAGCCTTAGTTTAGATGAAGAGGTTAATACCGGATGGAATTTATTTGTCGGGGCAGAACCCCCGAAGTCTGTCAGGGATAAGTTGGCTCAAAAAAATCAAGAAGATTTGGATAAATATTTTATTCAATCAGTAAAGAATACATTAAAAGATCAACTGCAACCGATGGGGTTTAATCGATACTTTCATGGTCGCCAGAGATTTAACTCAGCATCAGTAACTAAATTTTGTATCATACATAAAGATGATGAGAAGTATGAAAAGTATTCAAAAGAAGAGCTGTTAAAAATATACTTACACCTAGATGCTAAAGTATATAGTGAAGATAAAATAATAAATAGAAAATATTCTAGTAGAGGTTCGGTAAGAAGATATTTTGTTATGCGCTACATGGTAGAACCGCTCAATTATTTTGAATATAACCGCTGGGCAGAGATTAATGCTTCTGATAAGCTGATATCTATCAGGATACAAGAAATTAGCTATAAGAATAGCTTTACCAGAAGTGTTGTCATCATAATGAATTATGAATTATTTAATTCTTATTTACTTCCCCATAATAAAAATTATTTACTGGGTCGAGTAAATAATAAGGATTTGTATGAAGAAGCCATTGACCCTGATGGTGATAATAATACTCACTTCCACATTGATAGCTCAAATAATATAATTTTTGGCTATGGTGATGCTAAGAATAGTTTTTACGTTAGTAAATTTAATAACATTTTAGTGGGTGGTCAAAAAGACGATATATTTTCTCTTTCTAGTTATTTGCCTCATAGTATGCAAGTAGTTCCCAATTTTCTTGATGGGCAAGGCGGTTCCGATACCTTATTGCTCTCTGGTCTTCGCATAGGTAATAAAGGTTTTAATGCAAATCTTTTAGAGGGCTATGTTTATATTAGAGGGAACGAAGGTAAAGGTGAGTGGGCGAAAGAAGCTAACTTGAAAGATATAGAAAATGTTATTGGTCAGGCATATTTAAATGATATTCTTCACGGTAACAATAATGACAATTATATCAATGGAATAAGTGGGTTTGATAATATAAAAGGTCTGGATGGTAATGATAAAATGCAGTTAATTAATGGTGTGGCAGACGGCGGGAGAGGTAATGATTTGTATCTCATTACCGCGCAAGATAAAGGTCATCATCAAGTGAAAATTATAGATTCTGGTCTGGATGAAATCAGTAGCATTCTCATGTCGTATTCTGTAACTGATCTAAGATCAATAAATTTGGATGACAATGATGTGATTCTTAAGTGGGAAAAGTCTGACCGCAGCCATACAATAATATTAGAAAATGCTTATAAACAGAAAAAATATAATAGCAAAAGAGTATTGAATCATAATTATATGTTTACTACCTCAGATGGCTTCATACTTTCAGCAAATTGGCCTGAAGAGGTGGATTTTAACGCCAATAGGTGGTTGTTATCACTTGAATTTTCAGCAGTATATAATTATCTGTCAGATACTACTCTCTATAAAAAAGATGAAGTGCCGATAAGCCCAAAAAAAATAAAAGTATTTCTTAATAAAAATAATAACAGTATGATAATTGATAGTAGAGTGGTGAAATTTCCCAACTGTGTAAATCCACTATTAATAGCCTATCCAACCAGTCAGAGTACACTTCTTACTGGCAATATAAAAAACAATGTTTTTCACCGGTTGAAGGCTGGCAGCCGTTCAGTCGGTTTTTCAGGGGATAACCGATACGAAATTTCTGATATTTTACGGGCGGATAATACTGAAAACTCGTTTATTGATATTGAGTTCTTTGCCGGTGATACTGTTGAAAATATTAAACAAAATACGATGACTATTGTATTTAATGATGTCAATGCTTACGATCTCAACGTAAGATACGACGAACGTCACTTAAGATTGTACATTGAACATCGGGACCAACCCAATGACTTTGCAATTGTGCGCATTGAACAGTTGGCCGAGGCAGTTTCATCGGATGGTAAAAAACTAATCACTTTAATAGATAAAAATAAAAAATCATTCTATATAGATATAGAAGGTGGATCATATAACATTCTAGAAAGCATACCGACTAATATTACTGCGACTAAATTTGATGATAATATTATTGTTCCTGATGGCTATCGTTTGGAGAATGATTTTTTAGATCTTTATGGTGGAGATGATACTGTCAGTGATTTAAGTGGTCAGGGTAACACTATTATATGTGGGAGCGGAAATGACATTATTTATGCTGCTGCCGGGAATAATGACATTCAGGGAGGGCCGGGAAATGATGAATTATTTACTGGTGATGGTGATGATATAATAAAGGGTGGTGATGATAATGATTTATTGAGTAGTGGTAATGGAAACGATAATCTGGACGGTGGGAATGATGATGATCGTTATGTCATTGAAAAAGGATATGGAAAAACTACTATTCATGATAATCATGGAAGGAATAGCATAACATTTAAAGATATTGATCATACTGAATTACAGTTTGAAAAAGAAAAAAATAATTTAAGGATCTCGATCAGGGGCTCAGCGAAGGTGGTAGTTATTAAAAACCACTATTTATATAATAATATGCGTTCCAATTTTGTTTTTAAGACCAATAATCATATTATTGAAGGTGATAATCTTGATTTATTGTTTAGCTCGATGACTGCACTCTCTGATAATATTCATAATAGCATTCAGGATCCCGGAAGTAGAATATATGGTTCGATGCACCAGAACTTGTGGGTACCTATTACTGTAGGGTGATTTTCATTATGACCAGGATATTCCTTTTTGAAGGAATATCCTGGTGATGAAAATGACAAATATATTATGGCGAGAGTTTAATCCTGAGAATGTTTTCTCGTCGGTTTCTTCAGCACATTACGCAAAGCTTCTTCCAGTTCGAAATAGCGGAATGCAAAGCCAGCTTCTTCCAACCGTTTTGGCACTGCCCGTTGCCCCCCTAATACCAATGCTGCAGATTCTCCCAACAATAAGCGAATGGCTGCCGCTGGGGTACGAATCACGGCAGGGCGTTCGAGTACTTCTGCCAGCGTAGCAATAAATTGTTCATTATGGACCGGATAAGGTGAAACCATATTGAATGGGCCATGCAACCCATCTGTGGTTAGTAAATAATGGATACCATGAACCATATCATCAATATGTATCCAGGGTAGGTATTGGCGACCATCGCCGATTGGGCCACCCAGACCCAGGCGTAATAGCGGTACCATTTTAGCTAATGCACCGCCATGAGGCGCTAATACAATACCGGTACGTAGCAAGCAAACCCGGGTTTGACTGCTTTGCGCTGCCAGTGCCAGGCTTTCCCAACGTTCGCATAACTGATGAGTAAACTCATCATGGGGTATCTCATCTTCGGTGACTAATGCTTGCCCCTGATCGCCATAAAATCCGACTGCAGATCCTGAAATAAACACTGTCGGAGGTTGACTGCTGGCTTTAATTAATGCGGTTAGTCTTTCGGTGATCTGCCAGCGACTCTGGCATAAAATTTCTTTTTGTTGTGAAGTCCAACGCTTCTCAGCAATAGGCTCACCCGCCAAATTAATCACCGCATCAAAACCATTGAGGTCATGCTTATCATTCAATGTTGACCAACAGGTGACTTGCGATCCAAGCACATGACTTGCTCGTTGTGGGTCACGGGTTAAGGCGGTTATTTGATGGGATTGCGACAAAAGAAAGGCGCAAAGACTACGCCCGATCAGTCCTGTAGCTCCAGTGATTAATATACGCATGGCCAATCTCCGTTTATCCCTTATTGTTTTGGTGTTATCGCGATAAATGTCTACTTATCCAGCTTCTCTTTTAGCATAGGTGATTCTGGGGTCTTCTCCTACGATGCTGAGCACATCCTGTGTTAATTTTTTCATTAAGATAGTATGTCGATCGCAGGCCACTAGCGGGTGAGAAGAATGTCCTAATGTTGTCAGCAGCATCATTTGAGAAAATAAAAAAATAATAACTAATAAATTCCGCATTCTGTCCGATTAATACAGTATTGTGCGCTCAGGTACTACCAGTTTGCCGACGTAGTTATGGCCTAAAAACTTTATTACTTCTGAGTGCTGACAATGGTTGAAAGGCCTACGCGACGACTTTTAAAACACTGAATTAGTGATTTTCTGCTAGAGTAAACATACTAATTTGAATAGAAAAGAGGCTACCAGCCTTTTCACCTTGTGAAGTTGGATGTTTTATAAAAAATGTTGGGTGTTTTATAAAAACTCACGGTGGCTTATAAATCCTCCGGCTGAGATCTGGTTGTGATCTCATTGTTGTTCATACACTTTTTCAGGTGCGCATGAAGCTAAACATCGAAGTTAATTGTTCTTATGTGTGTGAGCCTATACATAAGCAAGACGGTAGTTTATTAGCGGTTGAGCTATTAAGCCGATTTTCAACTAAATCTGTCGATTCGCCCATTGATGTCGAACATTTCATTAAAGAATTGGATGTGGGTGAAAAGACTAATTTATTCCAAGACCAATTACGTGCGGTGAAAGCCTATAGCGATTGGTTTATCACTAACAATGTTTTGCTTTCAATTAATATCGATTTTGACTTGGCCAGTGTGATTGTCACGGACAAACTGACTCGCCAAATCCTAGATGAAATGCCTTTCTTAAGGTTGGAGATTATGGAGACATTCTCCAATTTATCCGATGGAATGAATAACCCATTACTGCGTGAGTTGGCTGAGCTATATCCCCTATGGCTCGATGATTTAGGCAGAGGTGACTCCACCCTTAATGCGGTCACTGCCAATATTTTTGAGTATGTCAAAATTGATAAGCATTTCTTCTGGCAGCATAACAAGCATACTTTCCCAATCCTGATAAATAATATTAAGAAATATTGTCTTGGGGTTATTGTCGTTGGCGTAGAAAATCAAGATGAGTCAGAACAGCTTAAAGGCAGTAGGATTGATGCTATGCAAGGATATTTATTCAATCAGCTCACACTGGATGAACTGGTATCTCAATCTTGATTATAACGATTTCTCTCCCACTTGAGCTCACATTATGCTGACATGATTCTGTAATGTTAGCTTTGTCTTTTACGATAAAATTTTCTTATGGCAGATAGTGGCTTTTATCGGATTAATCCGACGGATTGGATGATAGAATAAAGCCACATTGAGTGCTCATTATCTGCCTGGGCTGACTGTATAGCCTGATTTAATCGAGTTAAATCTAAGAGACGACGATACCATGAAGTTAATGTTTGCTTCTGATTTGCATGGGTCGCTACCGGCCACAGAACAGGTTCTGGAAATTTTTGAACGTAGTCAGGCACAATGGTTGGTGCTATTGGGTGACTTGCTCAATCATGGGCCCCGCAATGCATTACCGGCCGGTTATCAACCGGCAGCGGTAGCAGAATGCCTTAATCCCTATAAAAACAACATTATTGCGGTACGCGGTAATTGCGACAGTGAAGTCGATCAGATGTTATTGCAATTCCCGATAATGGCGGGTTGGCAGCAGATTATTATGCCAGAAACGCGTCTATTTTTGACGCATGGTCACCTTTATCACCCTGCGGCTCTTCCTCCGTTGCGTCATGGGGATGTCTTAGTTTATGGTCATACACATCTGCCTCAGGCACAGTGGCAGGATGAGGTGATATGCTTTAATCCTGGCTCCGTCAGTATCCCAAAAGGAGGATATCCGGCGAGTTATGGCATGTTGGATGGCGGTGTTTTACAGGTTCTGGCCCTACAAGATGATGAACCTATCGCCCAGTTGGCATTAAAAACTAAATAAATATACCTCTTGATTAACAATTGCGCGGATACGCGCCCAGATAGAAGGTTTCAGAGGATGGTGGAGCAAAATCCAGCAGCAGTCATCGAGTGGGTTGATATTGTTGATGAGCAAAATGAAGTTATTGCTCAATCCAGTCGTCAACAAATGCGAGCTCAACGACTACGCCATCGTGCTACTTATATTGTGGTGCACGATGGAATGGGCAAAATTCTGGTACAACGTCGTACTGAGAACAAAGATTTCTATCCCGGAAAACTGGACGCAACAGCCGGTGGAGTGGTGCAAAGTGGTGAAAACTACCTTGAATCAGCTCGGCGCGAAGCGGAAGAAGAGTTAGGCATTGCAGGGGTGCCTTTTGCCGAACATGGTCAGTTTTACTTTGAAGAAGAGTGCTGCCGCGTGTGGGGTGCCTTGTTCAGCTGCGTCTCGCATGGCCCATTTGCATTACAGGCGGAAGAGATAGATGAAGTTCGTTGGATGCTGCCGGAAGAAATTACCGCCCGCTGCGACGAGTTCACGCCAGACTCCCTAAAAGCCTTGTCGCTGTGGCTAACACGCAATAATGAACAGGATTACGGAAAAATCACTCCGCGGGAAGATTAATCTACATCAGCCATAAAAAAAGCCCCTTACAGGGGCTTTTTCGTTCTAGCCTTTATCTTGCTGATTATCGAACAATAATACCCAGCAAAATACCCAGAGCACCGAAGTCGGCATCGCTGAATGTGGTGTTGGCAAAACCAATATCGCCCAACACTGGCAACAGGAACACTGGCAGGAAGGTAATTAATAAGCCTTGTGCGAATGCCCCCAGAATGGCACCACGACGTCCACCGGTCGCATTACCAAATACCCCAGCAGCAGCACCGACGAAGAAGTGAGGCACGACACCTGGGATAATGACCGTCATGTTCATTAAATACAGCGCGAACATCCCGATAAGACCTGCAGCAAAGCTGCTCAAGAAGCCAACTAATACGGCATTTGGCGCGTAAGGGAAGACGACCGGGCAATCCAGCGCGGGTTTAGCATTAGGAACTAATTTGTCTGAAATCCCTTTAAATGCGGGCACGATCTCGGCAATAACCATACGCACACCTTGCAAGATGATGTACACACCTGCGGCGAAAGTAATGGATTGCATCAGTGAGAACATGAACCAGTTTTTGCCGCCGCTCAGGCTTTTCACAACTTCCGGCCCGGCAAACAGGCAGGTTACGATGAAAATGATACACATGGTAAAGGAGATAGCCACTGGTGTATCACGCAAGAACAGCAGACTTTTCGGCACATTCATGTCTTCAGTCGAATGTTCTTTATTACCAAATTTACTGCCGATAAAACCGGCTAATACATAAGACAGGGTAGAGAAGTGGCCGATTGCCACGTCATCAGAACCGGTCACCTTTTTCATATAAGGGTGGGCGATGGCAGGGAAGAACACCATTGCAACCCCAACGACTAGTGAACCGATAACAATCAGTGTTACACCACTGACCCCGGCAGTTGCCAGAATAACGGCCACCATCATCGACATAAACAGAGTATGGTGCCCAGTCAGGAAAATAAATTTCCAAGGTGTAAAGCGAGCAATCAGAATATTGATAACCATAGCGAAGAACATAATCATCGCCATTTCTTTACCGAAACTCTTTTGTGCTACTGACACAATAGCTTCGTTATTTGGCACGACGCCCTGAATACCGAAAGCATGTTGGAAAATATTGGCGAAATCACCTAGAGATGACACTACCAAGCCAGCACCGGCACCCAAAATCACAAAACCCATGATGGTTTTTACGGTGCCTTTGATACATTCCGTGACCGGTTTTTTCTGGGCAATCAGACCGATTAAAGCAATCAGACCCACCAGCACCGCCGGTTCGGAGAGAACATCACTCATTAAAAAGCGAAAGAAATCCATGCCAGCCTCCGGTTACAAAGCGCCTAATTCGGTTAATGCCACAGATAAACGCTCTTTCATGGCTTTTTTATCGATCATGTTATCCAGAGCAACAATTTTGCCACCGACAGCCTGAGCAATTAACTGCTCAGCAATATCTTTGGTGCCGATGAAAATATCACTCGGCGTTCCTTTGGCTGAGCCCAGGTCAACATGATCAACCTCGGCACTGACTGCCAATTCTTTCAGAATATTTTTGATGCTGATTTCCATCATCAGGCTGGTGCCTAAACCATTACCGCAAACCACTGTAATTTTCATTTTCTTTCCCCTTAAAATTATTATCCAAACCTAATGTGGTGATTAATAACGCGCAATAACGGACAAAATATCCTGCTGCGTTTTGGCATTAAGTAAGGCGGTCACATCTGTATCGTTATCGAACAACTGCGCGAGTTGAGAAATAGCCTCGATATGGCTGGTACTGTCTGTCGCGCTCAACACTATGAGCAGTTTTACCGGATCGTTACCTTCTGCATTGAAAGTGACGCCCTCGGTGATGACGGTTAATGCCAGAGAGAGTTTATTCGCCCCTTCTTCTGGACGGGCATGCGGCATGGCAATCCCCGGCCCGACAACGTAGTAAGGGCCAATGGCCTCATGGGAGCGATAAATCGCCTCGACATAACGAGGTTCAATCGAGCCATTATCAATTAATGGCTGGCATGAAATCGCGATGGCATCACGCCAATCTTTTGCATGGCCGACCACCTGAATGACGTCTGGCGTTAACAGTGTTTTTAACATGATATTTATGACTCCCAATGACTGTTAACAGGAGAGTAGATAGTTATCACTGCTATTAATGTGATGAATATCTCAATTGATAGCGCTACCTGATAGCGCTATCAAATTTTGTGATAGCGCTATCATTTGTCGCACTATGGGCTTTGGCTATCTAGGAATAAGCCATATACAATGCAATGTATTGTCGGGGCCAATACGGAATGGCTGGTTGCTATAAGACAAGAAATTTTAATCAGGCAGGAAATCAGCATGGAAAAAACGCGCAAGCGTCGTAATACCGGGCGAGTCACTCTATCGGATGTGGCGAACTATGCCGGGGTAGGCTCGATGACTGTTTCCAGAGCGCTGCGAACGCCGGAGCAGGTTTCAGATAAATTACGTGAGAAAATAGAACAAGCGGTTGAAACTCTTGGCTATATTCCTAACCGTGCTGCTGGGGCATTAGCATCAGGCCACAGTGATACCGTCGCTGTTTTAATTCCGTCATTAACGGATAAAGCCAGTTCCCGATTTATGCAGGCGCTGCAACAGATTCTGAATAAAAATGAGTTTCAGCTATTACTTGGTTGCCACGAATATAATCAGCGCAAAGAAGCTGAAATATTGATGACCTTGTTACAGAGTAATCCGGCCGCTGTGGTGATATTTGGCTCACAACTGGCGGATAAAACTTATCAACTGCTTGAGCGGGCGAATATCCCAACGGTTAACGTGGTGGGTTCTTATTTCAAAGGGGCGAAAATTACCCTTGAGGCGGCTTTCTTTGAGTCAGCCTATGAACTGAGCCGTCATTTGCTGGAGCGGGGTTACCATAATATTGGTTTTATCGGCGCTCATATGGATAACCGTTTGCAGCGTCAGCAATTAAATGGTTGGCATAAAGCCATGTTAGAGCACTACAAAAATGGCGATCAAACTGTCACAACGCCGGAGAGTGCCAGTTTACAGTTTGGTCGTTATGCTCTGACAGAAATACTCCAGCGCCAACCTGAATTGGATGCAGTGATATGTAGCCATGAAGATATTGCTCTTGGCGTGTTATTTGAGTGCCAACGACGGCTATTGAAAATCCCTAGCGGAATTGCCGTGGCCTGTTTAGACGGTTCTGACAGTTGCGACCAAACTTATCCCACGCTGACATCGATGCGAATTGACTATAAAAAGATGGGGAAAGAAGCCGGTAAAATGCTGATTAATATGCTAGATAATGACGACGGCGAGGAAGATGAACCTCTGAGTCAGAGTTTTAGCTATAAGTTCGAACCACGGCAAAGTACCTGACAGCATCAGTCGACGGTATAAATAACTAAACAAAAACGCCAGCACGAGGCTGGCGTTTGTATACGGCTTAACCGGAAGATTAAGACGCGTCAGCTTGTGCTGACTGAATTGCGGTCAGTGCTACGGTATAGACGATATCGTCAACCAGCGCACCACGGGACAAGTCGTTAACTGGCTTACGCATGCCTTGCAGCATCGGCCCGATAGAGATCAGGTCGGCAGAACGCTGTACCGCTTTATAGGTGGTGTTACCGGTGTTCAAGTCAGGGAAGATGAACACGGTCGCTTTACCTGCAACTGGCGAGTTAGGCGCTTTGGATTTTGCCACGTCAGCCATGATTGCCGCATCATACTGTAATGGGCCATCGATGATCAGATCTGGGCGTTTCTCTTGAGCCAAGCGAGTAGCTTCGCGAACTTTTTCTACATCGCTACCTGCACCAGAATTACCAGTGGAGTAAGAGATCATCGCAACACGCGGTTCAATACCGAATGCCGCAGCAGAATCAGCAGACTGGATAGCAATTTCTGACAGTTGTTCCGCGGTTGGATCTGGGTTAATCGCGCAGTCACCATAAACCAGAACTTGGTCAGGCAGCAGCATGAAGAACACAGAAGAAACCAGTGAACTGCCCGGTGCGGTTTTGATCAACTGCAACGGTGGGCGGATAGTGTTTGCGGTGGTATGAACGGCGCCGGATACCAGACCGTCAACTTCGCCTTTCTCCAGCATCAATGTGCCGAGAACCACGTTATCTTCCAACTGCTCACGCGCCACCACTTCGGTCATGCCTTTGCTCTTACGCAGCTCAACCAGACGTGGAACATATTGCTCACGCACTGCAACCGGATCGATGATTTCAACACCTTTACCCAGCTCAACACCTTGAGCCGCGGCAACACGCTGGATCTCTTCTGGGTTACCTAACAACACACAAGTCGCGATGCCGCGTTCTGCACAGATAGAGGCGGCTTTCACTGTACGTGGTTCGTCACCTTCTGGCAGTACGATACGTTTGCCAGCTTTACGTGCCAGCTCAGTCAGCTCATAACGGAATGCAGGTGGAGACAGGCGACGTGAGCGTTCAGAAGTTGCGGTCAGAGAATCAATCCACTCGCTGTTGATATGGCTGGCAACATAGTTTTGCAGCTTCTCAACACGCTCATGGTCATCAGCTGGCACTTCCAGGTTGAAGCTTTGCAGGCTCAAAGAGGTCTGCCAAGTGTTGGTATCAACCATAAAGACCGGCAGACCAGTTTGGAAAGCGCGTTCACACAGACGTTTGATAGGCTCGTCAATGGCATAGCCACCGGTCAGTAGGATAGCGCCGATCTCAACGCCATTCATCGCTGCCAGGCAGGCAGAAACCAACACATCTGGGCGGTCTGCAGAGGTTACTAGCAGAGAACCCGGACGGAAGTGTTCCAGCATGTGTGGGATGCTACGGGCACAGAAAGTCACAGATTTAACGCGGCGAGTGTTGATGTCACCTTCGTTAATAATGCGCGCATTCAGGTGCTTGCACATGTCGATTGCGCGGGTTGCAATCAGTTCGAAGCTCCAAGGCACACAGCCCAGAACAGGCAGCGGGCTGTTGGCAAACAGCTGTTTTGGATCGATTTTTGCGACGCTAGCCTTGGTGGAATCATCAAAGATTTCAGACAGGTCAGGGCGGGTACGACCTTGCTCATCAACCGGGGCATTCAGTTTGTTAATGATAACGCCGGTGATGTTTTTGTTTTTGCTGCCACCGAAGCTGGAACGAGCCAGTTCGATTCGCTCTTTCAACTGATCCGGTGAATCATTACCCAGTGAAATCACAAACACGATTTCAGCATTCAGGGTTTTGGCGATTTCATAGTTCAGTGCATTGGCAAACTGATGTTTGCGGGTTGGCACTAAACCTTCAACCAGAACCACTTCGGCGTCTTTGGTGTTTTCGTGATAACGAGCAACAATTTCTTCCATCAATACATCTTGCTGGTTAGAACTTAGCAAGGCTTCCACATGATTCATATTCAGTGGTTCAGCAGCAGTGATGCTGGAGTTTGCACGAATGATGGTGGTAGTTTGGTCAGGAGCATCGTTACCAGCGCGTGGCTGTGCGATTGGCTTGTATACGCTAAGGCGTACACCTTTTTGCTCCATAGAGCGGATGACACCCAAGCTGACGCTGGTTAAACCAACGCTGGTGCCGGTAGGGATCAACATTATTGTACGGGACACGGCTAAACCTCTTTTAACGGTTGCTCGTTAGTCAAAAGTAGCACCGCAGCCAGAGGGCTGCGGTGTTGAGAATACTTACGCAGTCAGACGAGAGGCGTCTTGCGCGATGACCAGCTCTTCGTTGGTCGGGATAACCAGAGCTAGACGGCTGCTATCTTTGGTGATGGTGCCAGACTTGCCGAAGCGAGCTGCCATATTGCGTTCGTGGTCAATTTCAAAGCCCAGCAGAGCCAGTTTGTTTAACGTCAGTTCACGCACCATAGCGGCATTCTCACCGATACCGCCAGTGAAGACGACTGCATCCAAACGACCATCCATCAATGCAGCGTAGGCACCGATATATTTAGCCAGGCGGTGACAGAACACATCCATAGCGCGGCGTGCATCTGCTTTGGTTTCATAATTATCTTCAACATAACGGCAGTCACTGGTCACTTCAGTCAAGCCCAACAAGCCAGATTCTTTGGTCAGCAACTTGTTGATTTGATCAACGCTCATCCCCATTGAATCATGCAGGTGGAAAATGATTGCAGGGTCAATATCACCACTACGGGTACCCATGACCAGACCTTCCAGTGGCGTCAGGCCCATAGAAGTATCAACACATTTACCGTTACGCACTGCAGTGACTGAGCCACCATTGCCCAAGTGGCAAGTGATTACGTTCAGTTCTTCCAGTGGCTTGTTCAGAATTTTAGCGGCTTCCTGGCTCACATAGAAGTGGCTGGTACCGTGTGCGCCATAGCGACGGATACCGTGATCTTTGTATAAGCTGTACGGCAGGGCGTAGAGATAAGACTCTTCCGGCATGGTCTGGTGGAAGGCAGTATCAAAGACTGCGACATTTTTATCAGCCAGATTTGGGAAGGATTTCAATGCTTCAGCGATACCGATCAGGTGAGCAGGGTTATGCAGTGGTGCAAACGGGATGGAATCTTTGATACCCTGAATAACTTCGTCGGTAACGATAGCTGATGCAGTGAATTTCTCGCCGCCATGAACAATGCGGTGACCGATCGCGGTCAGTTGAGCGGAAAGCTCTGGTTTTTGTGCCAGAATAGTATTAACGATGTAATGTAGTGCTTCGCTGTGTGCTGCACCAGCACCCAATGCGGCTTCGTGTTTACCGCCATCCATTTTCCATTTGAGGCGAGCCTCTGGCAGGTGGAAGCATTCGGCTAAACCAGAGAGATGTTCTTCACCGTTGGTTGCGTCGATGATTGCGAATTTCAGGGAAGAGCTACCGCAGTTAAGAACCAGTACTAGCTTACTCGACATGGAAGTACCTATTTATAGTCGTGTTCAACATCTGTTTTTTTGCATGAACGATACAGTAGTGCATCGGGAGTACAAAACAGCGAAAAACACGTGGTTAATAAAACGTCAATCTGTCCAAAAGCGTAGCGCATATTGGCGTCGACATTAATGATTAACATCATGCGTCAGCAAAAAAGGCATGATGATGAAAAAATCGCTGATAAAACGTTAATGCCTGGTGGTAAAAACCTGTGCGATTTAACAAAATTGATTTAAATGCTGCGAAAAGTTGACATATTTAGCGTCATCTTCTAGCGGCCTAAAGGCCGGACTAGGATACCGATAGCGTCGGCTAAAAACAAAATATATTTAACAGACTAATTTTTAGTTTGTGAATTACAAAAAAAATTTTAATTTTTGCTTGTGAAGTTGAGGTGAGCCATGACAACAAAACCTTCTGATACCGTAAGCTGGTTTCAGGTACTCCAGCGTGGTCAGCACTATATGAAGACCTGGCCTGCTGACAAACGCCTGGCTCCGGTGTTTCCGGAGAATCGTGTGTCAACCGCCACTCGTTTTGGTATCCGCTTTATGCCTCCGCTGGCCATTTTCACGTTGACCTGGCAGATAGCGCTGGGGGGCCAATTAGGTCCTGCGATTGCCACTGCCCTGTTTGCCTGCGGCTTGCCGCTGCAAGGGTTATGGTGGTTGGGTAAACGCGCAATTACGCCGTTACCGCCAACATTATTACAATGGTTCCACGAGGTGCGTAACAAGTTGGCAGAAGCGGGGCAGGCGGTTGCACCGATTGAGCAGACGCCAACTTACCAGTCACTTGCCGATTTGCTAAAACGCGCCTTTAAACAGTTGGATAAAACGTTTCTTGATGACTTGTAGCCCTTGTTGAGGGCTGCTGCTCTTTTTGATGCCTACAGTGGCGTTGCCGAAGAACAGATACCGGGGCTTGGTATGCTGCCGGGGTTTCTTATGCATCGATTAACAGCAGCGCAAAATCCCCTGTCAAATCAAAGTATGACCCAACTCTGTATGCGATGATTTCCTCATTATTTATGTTTTAGGAGTTTAGTGATGGATATGACCAACGCCCAACGACTGATTTTGTCGAATCAGTACAAAATGATGACCATGCTGGATCCGGAAAACGCTGAGCGCTATCGTCGCCAGCAGACGATTGTCGAACGTGGCTTTGGTTTGCAGATGCGCGAGCTGGACCGCGACTTTGGTGAGATGAGCGAAGAGACTTGCCGGACCATCATTAATATCATGGAGATGCATCACGCTCTGCAAGTCTCCTGCGGGAATCTTAAAGACAAGCAAGACCTGGATGAACGCCGTATTGCGTTCCTCGGTTTTGATGCTGCCACTGAATCCCGTTACCTGAGTTATGTACGCTTTATGGTGAATACTGAAGGGCGTTATACCCATTTTGACTCTGGAACACATGGTTTTAACTCCCAAACGCCAATGTGGGACAAATACCAACGTATGCTGGCCATCTGGCAATCATGCCCGCGCCAATATCACTTAAGTGCCGTAGAGATTTCGCAAATTATTAATGCCTAATGTGCTGATTAGGTTATTGAATATATTGGTTTATTGATGAGGATGTGCTTGTGGAGTGTAAAGGTTTTCTTTTTGATTTGGACGGGACTCTGGTTGATTCATTACCTGCTGTTGAACGAGCGTGGATTGGCTGGGCGCAAGGTCGCGGCATTGATCCATCGGAAGTACTCGAATTTATCCATGGCAAACAAGCAATTACCTCTCTTCGTCATTTTATGCCTGGCGCAAGTGAAGCGGAGCTTCAGGCGGAGTTTCTGGCACTGGAACACATTGAAGCCAACGACACCGATGGTGTGACGGCGTTACCGGGGGCGGTATCGCTGCTGGAGCGGCTTAATAGCCTATCTATTCCGTGGGCCATCGTCACGTCAGGGTCTGTTCCTGTGGCTTCAGCTCGTCGTGCGGCGGGTCATTTAGCGAAACCTAAAGTGTTCGTGACTGCGGAGCAGGTGAAACATGGCAAACCTGAGCCGGATGCTTACTTGCTCGGAGCTGAGCGTTTAGGGCTGGCACCGGCTGATTGCATCGTGGTGGAAGATGCTCCGGCTGGGATTTTGTCCGGGCTGGCTGCCGGTTGCCAAGTGATTGCTGTGAACGCACCCGCTGATACACCAAAACTGGACCAAGTAGATTTAGTGCTCAGTTCACTTGAGCAAATAGCGGTTGAAGCCACCGCAAATGGTGCGGTTGTTCGTGTTATTGGCTAATTATTTGGACATATTGAATGAGGGCGCCTGATGGCGCTCTTTAATTATGTGAGGCTGACGGCTCAGGGTTGACCCTGGATGGATGATGCGGGCAGAGGGTGAAAACTATCCTCCAGACTATGCAAGTTTTGCGGTCCGACTCGAATAATCCCACCACGTGGGCTATCAATATCGGCGATGAGCATAAAAGAGAATGAAATCACCAACGGCAATATCAGTGTCATAATCTTGCCATTTTTGCCCTGTTTCGAACCATAACCCACCAAAGTACAACTGCAAACTGCAATAATCATCATCAATAACCAAGCTGCATGCGGGATTCTATTCCACCACGCCGCTTGTGTGTAACTCGCAGAGTTTAATACATCATTCATTCCGACAACGACCAACGCCCTTACCGGGTCAGGGTGTTGATTTACTGGTTCTTGTAGCACGACCCAAAGTGCATTTTCCAGTTGATTGGTCCGGTTATTAATCTCTGTCAGGCGGTTTTCATTGCGGGTGGTATAAAAAAGGATTCGTTGATCAAGATAGTGGATTAACAGCGTTTTGGTGGCGGAACTAGATGCTGCTGGCAGATAATCGGCACGCAGATATTCAGTGCCAATAGCATTGGCTTCAGCCTCTTCGTAATTTTTACGTAGATCATAGCGATTGATGGCCATTGAAAAACTAAATCCAATAATCAGGCCGAGTAAGGTCAGTGTCGCCCCTTGAATCACGGCGAAGTTCTCACGAATGTTGTCATCCAGGTCTTGTCCACGTCGGAAAAAAGCTTGCCCCACATAAGCTGAGCTATACAGCAGGGCCAATGACAGCAGAAAAAGGACAATTGGATAATCCGTGATATTGCTCATTCAGTACCGTACTCCAGTCCAGATAATTTTAATGACTGCCTGCTCTTCACTATTACCAGTATAGTCAGAGGGTTAAATACGGGTGAAGATCCAACTATTTGAGCCCGTTTTTTTAACTAACGAATGCTTCATCACATATTGACGAATTTTTTTTTCAGAAAAAAATGCAATTAATGCTGTCGTGGGATGGTAAGCGCATAAATTGGCAGTCATTATTGATCTCAAGCAGCGGTATAGACTTAATTTGATGTTTTACTACCATAGCTGGATATTCCTTTTCACTTTTTTGCCAACGAGGCCATTTTGAACAGCGAACTATTGTGGGTGTTGACGCTACTTCTAATAGCTATTGTGCTGTTTACCACCAATAAACTGCGGATGGATGTCGTGGCATTGTTGGTGATTATTGCCTTTGTGATGAGTGGTACGCTGTCATTAGGTGAGGCCACCAGCGGATTTAGTGACCCCAATGTGATTTTGATTGCGGCACTGTTTGTGATTGGCGAAGGGTTAGTGAGAACCGGCGTGGCCTATCAGGTCGGGGATTGGCTGGTAAAAGTCGCCGGTCACAGTGAAACCAAAATGCTGGCGCTTCTGATGGTGACCGTAGCAGGATTGGGGGCCTTTATGAGCTCTACCGGCGTGGTAGCGATTTTTATCCCGGTGGTACTGAGTGTGGCCAGTCGGATGAAAATCTCACCAGGGCGTTTGATGATGCCCCTGAGCTTTGCCGGGCTTATCAGCGGCATGATGACACTGGTTGCGACCCCGCCAAACATGGTGGTGAACAGTGAATTATTGCGCGAAGGTATGAAGGGCTTTGGTTTCTTCGGTGTCACGCCAATCGGCCTTATTATCTTGCTGATGGGGGTTGGCTATATGTTGGTAGCCCGGCGCTGGCTGGGAGGCAAACAGGAAAACTCAGAGAAAGAGCAGCAGTGGAAACGCCGTACTTTTCGTGATCTTATCCGCGATTACAAATTGACTGGCCGTGCTCGTCGTTTGGCCATCCGCCATGATTCACCGCTAATTGGTCGTTCCCTTGATGAACTGCATCTGCGTGTCCGCTATGGTGCGAATGTCGTGGGGATTGAACGCTGGAAGCGTTTTAGGCGGGTGATGGTGAGTGCGACCGGTTCCTCTGAATTGCATGAGAATGATGTATTGCTGATCGATATGTCTGATTGTGACATGGATTTACGCGAATTCTGCACCGAGCAAATGTTAGAACCGATGGTGCTGCGCGGTGAATATTTCTCTGAGCAGGCGCGCAACGTCGGGATGGCCGAAGTTTCTCTGATTCCAGATTCTGCCTTGTTGGGAAAAAGCTTACGTGAAGTCACTTTCCGCACCCGCTATGGCCTGAATGTGGTGGGTATTCGCCGCAATGGTAAGGCGTTGGAAGGTAAAATAGTCGATGAAAAATTGCAGTTTGGCGATATCTTATTGGTGATTGGCGACTGGAAATTGATCCGCCAATTGCAGCAAAAAACACGCGATTTTATCGTGCTGAATCTACCCGCTGAAGTTGACGAGGTGGCTCCGGCTATCTCCCAAGCGCCTCACGCCTTGTTCTGTTTGGCGCTGATGGTGGCAATGATGTTGACTGACGAAGTCCCGAATGTGATTGCGGCGTTGGTGGCTTGTTTGTTGATGGGGCAGTTCCGTTGTATTGATATGGAAAGTGCTTATCGCTCAATCCATTGGCCAAGCTTGATTCTGATCATCGGGATGATGCCCTTTGCACAAGCATTACAGAAAACTGGAGGGGTCGATTTAATCGTCCGCGGGCTAATGGATGTTGCCGGTGGGATGGGGCCTCGGGTGATGTTGCTGTGCTTATTTGTGTTGTGCGCCACTATTGGGCTGTTTATTTCTAATACGGCCACGGCGGTCTTGATGGCGCCGATTGCGATTGCTGCAGCCCGTGAAATGTCGGTTTCCCCCTATCCCTTCGCGATGATTATTGGTATTGCGGCATCGGCGGCTTTTATGACGCCAGTATCATCTCCAGTCAATACCTTGGTGTTAGGCCCAGGGGGTTATAAATTTGGTGATTTTGTCCGTATGGGCGTGCCGTTTACTTTCCTGGTCATGATTGTGAGTGTGATGGTGGTGCCGTTACTATTCCCATTTTAACCTTTGTCCTTGGCCCTACCAGGGTGTTGGCTGCATTCATTCACCCGAATCACTGACTTGAGTAAGCTCATCGGGACTCTTTCACTGGCCGCCTACTTGTAGTGCCAATGACGTTGGTTAATGACAGTTGGTTTTGGCCCTACAAGGGTGTTGCCTGCATTCATTCACCCGAATCACTGGCATGGGCCAGTTCATCGGGATTTATTCACTGGTTGCCTATTTGCAGCAGCAATAACTTTGGATACTCGCCTGGTCTGAGAGAAGCTTTTATGTCGTTCAATCCAGTGAGTCGAGGCTGATTTCATCCAGAGACAAACTGAAGCTGGGAACAAATACTGCCATAAAGTAATCCATTTCTGGGCTTTGGCGCATGGCGAGGGTTTTCTCCAATCGCGCCTTGGCTTGAATAAATTCATTATTGCCTGCAGATAACTCTTCCAGACATTTTAGATAAGCGCAAAGGGCATCAGCCTGTTTAACCAGTGCCTTTTCCTCTTCACTGTAATAATGCTCATCCAGCAGGCAGCGAAAATCGTGCTGCAACTCTTTGGGTAACATTTCAATCAGCTTTTGCTGTGCGACTTTCTCTATCTTCTTATATTCATGAGCAATTTGAGGATTGTAGTACTTGATAGGCGTGGGCAAGTCGCCGGTTATGACTTCACTGGCATCATGATACATCGCCAGCAGTGCTACACGGTCGGCGTTAAGATTGCCATTAAATTTACGGTTCTTAATAATAGCCAGCGCATGAGCAACAAATGCAACCTGCAGACTGTGCTCAGAAACATTCTCAGTGCGGACATTACGCATCAGCGGCCAGCGGTTGATGAGTTTCAGGCGGGATAGGTGAGCGAAGAAATGACTCATAATTTTCTCTCTTTTTAATATCAGAACCATGTAAATGAGGGCAACAACCCTCAGCCCACAAGGATAACACCAAATCGATTCTCTCGATGAGACAATGAGTTAATTAAACATCCTTACAATATCTCATCCTCTTATTAAATCCTCATTCCCCCTTGGTATTTCATCTTTATTATTCTCATCTATCTTATTAATTATAATATAAATTATTTAGCATTAACTCTATTGAATATGATAAGCGAAATAATTATTGTTTTTTTGTCCAGCTGACTGGGTATCGAATAACTACATGATTTGTTTATATTAAAAAACTAAGGATGGTCAGATGAAATTATTGTTTATTTCTGTATCCCTTTTATTATTCAGCACCGCCGCGCCAGCTCAAATTAAAATTTGTGAAGGTGGGAATGTGGAACCGTTCGGTGAGGAGTTTTGCGCCCGACACATTGCAGCGGAGCAAAAGCAGCGATGTAATAAATTGAAAGCAAAACAACGCTCGGCGCGAGCAGTTAGCCTGGATGATAATATTAAGGTTTTAGTGGATCGTCACGAAAGGGAGATACTCGGCTGTACAGGATAATCGCGGTATGAAAAAACAGGGCTTGTTAAACAAGCCCTGTTTCATTTTATTGGTGATATGTTTCGAGGAACCGCCCTAATTTACGCACCGCCATCTCTAACTCATCTACTCGGGGTAACGTCACAATCCGCACATGGTCCGGATATGGCCAGTTAAAGGCACTGCCTTGCACCAACAACACTTTTTCTTGCAGCAGCAGATCCAGGACTAACTTCTGATCGTCGTGCAGGTTAAATCGCTTGGCATCAATGCGCGGGAACATATACAGCGCGCCTTGAGGTTTTACGCAGGAAACACCGGGGATCTGGTTGATTAGCTCCCAAGCTCGATCACGCTGCTCGTATAAACGCCCGCCGGGCTGGATAAACTCACTGATGCTCTGATAGCCACCCAGCGCGGTTTGAATCGCATGCTGCATTGGCACGTTGGCACATAAACGCATGGATGCCAGCATTTCCAAGCCTTCAATATAACCTTTGGCGTGTTTCTTCGGCCCATTTAGAACCATCCAGCCTTGACGGAAACCCGCAACGCGATAAGTTTTGGACAAACCATTGAAGGTCACCGTTAGCAAATCAGGTGCCAGAGCGGCAATCGAATGATGCTGAGCGTCGTCATATAAAATCTTATCGTAGATTTCATCGGCGAAAATAATCAGGTCATTCTGGCGGGCAATTTCGACAATCTCCAGCAACAGTTCTTTGCTGTATACCGCACCCGTCGGGTTGTTTGGGTTGATAATCACTATGCCGCGAGTTCGTGGGGTGATTTTACTGCGGATATCATCCAAATCAGGGAACCAGCCTGACTCTTCATCACACATATAATGCACAGCTTTACCGCTTGAAAGCGACACTGCCGCCGTCCATAACGGGTAATCAGGAGCTGGCACCAGCATTTCATCGCCAAGATTGAGCAATGCTTGCATGGATTGGACAATCAACTCAGAAACGCCATTCCCAATGTAGATATCCTCTACCGTCAGGTCGCGCATCTCACGTGCCTGATAGTGCTGCATAATGGCTTTGCGCGCCGAAAACAGGCCTTTGGAGTCGCAATAGCCCTGTGCAGTCGGCAAATTACGGATCACATCCACCAGAATTTCATCCGGTGCATCGAAACCAAACGGGGCAGGGTTGCCAATGTTCAGTTTCAGGACCTTGTTACCTTCTTCTTCAAGACGCTTAGCTTCTTTTAGCACTGGGCCACGAATGTCATAACAGACGTTGTCCAGTTTGCTGGATTTCTCAATAGGGGACATAAAAAATTGAGCCTTTTACTGGTAAAAGCGTGTCCTCAGCGTGGAACACTGCAAGATGTCCAATGTACTCCGCCGCCGCCGATTTTTGAAGTTATATGCATATCTTTAGTGCAAATGTCTGTTGAGTAAAAAAGGTGGGACCTTGCACAGGGCTTTTTGCTGTTTAACTTGCTCGGTTATGCCTGATTGATGAGTTTGTCTGAAGTTTTATCCTGACCCATCTTGAGATACACAACCGTTAACAAAAAAAGTTTTTTCGCCGCGATATGGTCCATTTTCGTTTACACCAAGGCCTGGCAGTAAAACAGTATTAGCCTCTGTATATGTAGCACGACTGTTATAAAGATCTCAATTCAACAGTTTATATCATCATACATATTTAAAAGTGTGGAAAAGAAAAGGAATTGTAAATAGGAAAACTATTAAGAATGATTAATGTTATTCTTGCATGATCTCGCCAGTCACTAGATCTTAATAGTTGAATTTACTCAATTCAATACAAAAACCACAGAAAGATATATTGATAATTTTTAATAGTTCCTAACTGGTTAGCCCCGATAATTTAATTAAAATGGAGTTGAACTTTCATATAAGCAGCTCAAAAAATCAGAGTTGCTAAAGGAAAAAATCTTCATTTATCGAAGATTTAGCGATTTTTATGACCGAACTCATATACAGATACAGGGTTATACCAATAGTTTCTTTTAAAAAGAGATAGCGGTAACGAAATATAAGTAAATTTTTTGCCCTACTCTAATGAGTGGGGTACTGTCATACTTAGCGTTGTTCCTTATTGATGGCGCTAATACTTAAACACCAGGGTAGTTTGTAATTAGAATTCAAAAAAGTGAAGAATACACTATGACAAATGCAAATCGTCCGATAATTAATCTCGACCTCGATCTGCTTAGAACCTTTGTAGCTGTTGCTGACTTGAATACTTTTGCCTCTGCTGCGGCAGCGGTTTGTCGAACTCAGTCAGCAGTTAGCCAACAAATGCAACGGTTAGAACAGTTGGTTGGTAAGGAGTTATTTGCCCGTCATGGGCGTAACAAATTACTCACTGAACATGGTCTCCAGTTACTTGGCTATGCCAGAAAGATTTTGCGTTTCAACGATGAAGCCTGTACGTCACTTATGTACAGTAATATAGAAGGGTCACTTATTATCGGCGCATCTGATGATACTGCCGATACGTTGCTGCCTTTCTTGTTAAACCGAGTGGCAACACTGTATCCTCGGCTGGCAATCGATGTGCGGGTGAAACGTAGCCCACTCATCGCTGACATGCTGAGCCAAGGCGAAGTCGATCTGGCTATTACCACGGCTAAGATAGAAACTCATCCTCATGTGATCTTAAGAACATCACCCACGCTTTGGTATTGTTCCGCCGACTATCAGTTCCAGCCCGGTGAATCAGTACCTCTAGTGGTGATGGATGAGCCAAGTCCATTCCGTGATATGGCAATAGAGCATCTAACTAGAGCGGGCATAGCGTGGCGTATCGCCTATGTAGCTTCTTCGCTTTCTGCCATTCGAGCGGCAGTGAGGGCAGGGCTGGGGGTTACCGCCAGACCAATAGAGATGATGAGTCCTGATTTACGCGTATTGGGTGACACAGAAGGGCTACCTCGCCTGCCTGAAACAAATTACTCACTATGCAAAGACAGTCAGTGTGGCAACGAACTGGCATTAGCCATCTTCGATGCTATGCAGACGGGTCATCAACATGGCCCACAGTCTGGATCGGATTTAATGCTGGATTCTGATTATTTAATCGATGATCAAAGTTAAGCATTTACTTTAAGTAATCATCATAAGCCCCTTATTTAAGGGGCTTTTTTTGTCTAAATATTATTTTTTTCCACTTCAGTTTAATTTCAGCTGAAAAGTGTCGTTTTATTTTACTTATCGTCGTTTATCGGTATCTGATGGTGACTAATAAGCCTGATAACACAATGGTTAATATCTGCTTTTATAATCAGCGATTTATTTTTTAATAAAACAACGTTTCATTTTTTTTGAGTATTTAATAACAACTTTTCATGCCGAATATTTATGAAATAACACTCAAAACGTGTTCTGGATCAAAAAAATACCCCTAGCTAGTGAGTGGAAGAACCGGTTATTCCTGAGACAATGGTATAGTTAAACAGAACTATTCATGTTGGTTTATATGTGTATGTTCTGACTTAACAAATTACTGACTCGATTTAGCTTATCAAGTCGCACCAAATGTTAAGTAAGATCGTGCGTTTGTAAATTAATCTGTAGTTACTTTTGTCAAAGTTGACAAAAGGTTACTGAAAGGAGTAAAAAGCCCACAGTAAAACGCTGGCTAAACAGTTGTAAAGACAGTGTGTTTTGTGTGGTTTTTATCCTTCCCTTTGAATCGATGTGGTGCACTAACTGCCAACATAAGAGCAGGATGTCCGACGCCACTTTTGATGAGTAAGCAATGAGTATGTCAACAACCACTGAAGTTATCGCTCATCATTGGGCGTTCGCTGTATTCCTGATCGGCGCTATCGGGCTGTGCGGTTTGATGCTGCTAGGTGCGTTCTTTCTGGGCGGGAGAGCTCGGGCCCGTGCCAAAAACGTCCCCTATGAGTCTGGTATTGACTCAGTAGGCTCCGCGCGCATGCGCCTGTCGGCTAAGTTCTATCTGGTCGCCATGTTCTTCGTTATTTTCGATGTTGAAGCCCTGTACCTGTATGCGTGGTCAATCTCTATCCGTGAGAGTGGCTGGGTAGGCTTTATCGAAGCAACCATTTTCATTTTGGTGCTCTTGGCTGGTTTGGTTTATCTGGTGCGCATCGGCGCTCTGGATTGGACTCCTGTGCGTTCTAATCGCCGCGTGAGTAAACCGAGCATAGTCAAATACGCCAGCAGTCATCCGCAAGCACAAGATAATCGCCAATAATATAGCGAGGCATTAACATGGACTATACGCTCACCCGCATAGACCCTAACGGTGAGAATGACCGTTACCCCCTGCAAACTCAGGAAACCGTCAGCGGCGATCCTCTCGAGCAACATGTCCACCGTAGTGTTTACATGGGTAAACTTGAGAACGCCATGCATGACATGGTGAACTGGGGGCGTAAGAACTCTCTTTGGCCGTATAACTTCGGCCTTTCCTGCTGTTATGTGGAGATGGTGACCTCGTTCACCGCCGTACATGACGTGGCACGCTTTGGTGCAGAAGTATTGCGTGCTTCGCCACGTCAGGCCGATTTCATGGTGGTAGCCGGTACCTGCTTTACCAAAATGGCTCCGGTTATTCAGCGTTTGTATGAACAAATGCTGGAACCTAAATGGGTTATTTCCATGGGGGCCTGCGCCAACTCTGGCGGTATGTACGATATTTATTCCGTAGTACAAGGCGTGGATAAATTCCTGCCAGTAGACGTGTATATTCCTGGTTGCCCACCGCGCCCAGAAGCTTATATGCAAGCACTGCTACTGCTTCAGGAATCTATCGGTAAAGAGCGCCGTCCTCTCTCTTGGGTTGTTGGCGATCAAGGTGTTTACCGTGCCAACATGCAACCAGAAAGAGAACGTAAGCATGCTGAACGAATTGCAGTAACTAACCTGCGTACCCCTGACGAGATCTAAGTTTGCTATTTTTGTAAAAATAGCGGCTAAGGCCTCGGTGCGTAAGTGATTTGTTTTTGGATAGAACCGTTTTTCTTCCAGAACATGTGTGCGGCAAATGACCACAAAATGACACATTCAGTGTGGTGAAAAAACAGTGTGGTGAATAAATAATGACCGATTTAACGACGTCCGACAGCACCCAGCCTGCATGGCAGACCCGGGATCATCTCGATGATCCGGTGATTGCTGAACTGTCGAACCGTTTTGGGCCAGAGGCCTTTGTTGTTCAGGCCACCCGTACCGGTATGCCCGTGGTATGGGTTAAGCGTGAACAATTACTGGAAGTAATGTCGTTCCTGAGAAAACAACCGAAGCCGTATGTCATGCTGTTTGACCTGCATGGTGTAGATGAACGTCTTCGAACTCACCGCCAGGGCCTGCCTGATGCGGATTTTTCTGTTTTCTATCATCTGCTCTCCATCGAACGCAACCGTGACATTATGCTGAAAGTGGCACTGTCTGAAAAAGACATGCATGTGTCCACAGCCACCAAGATTTTCCCTAATGCCAACTGGTATGAACGTGAAACTTGGGAAATGTTCGGTATCACCTTCGATGGTCACCCACATCTGACGCGCATTATGATGCCGCAGAGTTGGGAAGGTCACCCGCTGCGTAAAGATTACCCAGCGCGGGCTACCGAGTTCGATCCCTTTGTGCTGACCAAGCAGAAAGAAGATCTGGAAATGGAATCACTGACCTTCAAACCAGAAGATTGGGGCATGAAGCGCGGGACCGAAAACGAGGATTTCATGTTCTTGAACCTCGGCCCGAACCACCCCTCTTCACACGGTGCGTTCCGTATCGTGTTGCAGCTTGATGGTGAAGAGATTGTCGACTGCGTGCCAGATGTGGGTTACCACCATCGTGGCGCGGAGAAGATGGGCGAACGCCAGTCTTGGCATAGCTACATTCCTTATACCGACCGTATCGAGTACCTCGGTGGCTGCGTGAATGAAATGCCTTATGTGCTGGCAGTTGAAAAACTGGCCGGTATTGAGGTGCCGGATCGCGTTAAAACCATTCGTGTGATGCTGTCTGAGCTGTTCCGTATCAACAGCCACTTGTTGTACATCAGTACTTTCATCCAAGACGTGGGTGCCATGACACCGGTGTTCTTCGCCTTTACCGACCGGCAGAAAGTGTACGACTTGGTTGAGGCTATCACTGGTTTCCGTATGCACCCGGCCTGGTTCCGTATTGGTGGTGTGGCGCATGACTTGCCACGTGGCTGGGAGCGACTGCTGCGCGATTTCCTTGACTGGATGCCAAAACGTCTGGATTCCTACGTCAAAGCGGCGTTACAGAACAGTATCCTGAAAGGACGCTCGATCGGTGTGGCTGCCTATAACGCCAAAGAAGCCTTGGAGTGGGGTGTGACCGGTGCTGGCCTGCGTGCTACAGGCGTTGAGTTTGACGTGCGTAAATGGCGCCCTTATTCCGGTTATGAAAACTTTGACTTCGAAGTACCAATCGGTAACAACGGCGACTGTTATGATCGCGTGATGCTGAAAGTGGAAGAGTTGCGTCAAAGCCTGCGCATTCTGGAGCAATGTTATAAAAACATGCCAGAAGGGCCATTCAAGGCTGACCATCCACTGACGACACCGCCACCGAAAGAACGTACGCTTCAACATATCGAAACGCTGATTACTCACTTCCTGCAAGTTTCATGGGGCCCAGTGATGCCAGCTAACGAATCATTCCAGATGGTTGAAGCAACCAAAGGGATCAACAGCTACTATCTGACCAGTGACGCCAGTACCATGAGCTATCGCACCCGGATACGTACCCCAAGTTATGCCCATTTGCAGCAGATCCCATCGGTTATCCGTGGCAGCCTGGTATCTGACTTGATCGTCTATCTGGGCAGTATCGATTTTGTAATGTCTGATGTGGACCGCTAATTATGAGTGATCAAAAAGAGACTCAGGTAAGTAACGAAAGCCAAGATGTGGCGAACCTGGCAGTCAATGCGGCTGAACCGGCGACCACGACCGACGTTTTCGAATTGAGTGCTGAAGAACGTGATGCTATCGAACATGAAAAGCACCATTACGAAGATGCCCGCGCTGCGTCAATCGAAGCACTGAAAATCGTGCAGAAGAAACGGGGTTGGGTACCGGATGGCGCGATTTATGCCATTGCTGATGTGCTGGGTATCCCGGCCAGTGATGTTGAAGGTGTGGCGACATTCTACAGCCAGATTTTCCGCCAACCTGTTGGGCGTCATGTGATCCGTTACTGTGACAGTGTGGTGTGCCACATCACCGGTTATCAGGGGATCCAGGCCGCAATTTCGAAAAAACTCAGTATTGAGCCGGGTCAGACGACTTTTGATGGCCGTTTTACATTGCTGCCAACCTGCTGCTTGGGTAACTGTGATCGTGGCCCGACCATGATGATCGACGACGATACTCACAGCCATCTGAAACCTGAAGATATTGAGAAGTTACTGGAGCAATATCCATGACAACAACTTCAGGTTTTACCAAAGAGATCGTCCGCACCCCGGAAATGCACCCGCTGACCTGGCGTCTGCGTGATGACAAACAGCCGGTGTGGTTGGATGAATATCGTAGCAAAACCGGCTATTTGGGCGCGGAAAAAGCTTTAAAAGGCATGGCACCACCTGATGTTGTTAGCTTGGTCAAAGACGCCGGCCTGAAAGGGCGTGGCGGTGCTGGCTTCTCCACGGGGTTGAAGTGGAGTCTGATGCCAAAAGACGAAAGCATGAATATCCGGTATCTGCTGTGTAATGCCGATGAGATGGAACCGGGCACCTATAAAGACCGCTTGCTGATGGAGCAGTTGCCTCATTTGCTGGTGGAAGGGATGCTCATCAGTGCCTTCGCGCTGAAAGCCTACCGGGGCTATATCTTCCTGCGTGGCGAATATATTGAAGCTGCCGCTAACTTGCGCCGTGCGATTGCCGAGGCTACCGAAGCCGGTTTGCTGGGTAAGAATATCATGGGCAGCGGCTTTGATTTTGAGCTGATTGTGCATACCGGTGCTGGTCGTTATATCTGCGGTGAAGAAACGGCATTGATTAACTCGCTGGAAGGCCGCCGTGCCAACCCGCGCTCCAAGCCACCTTTCCCAGCATCTTCTGGTGTTTGGGGTAAACCGACTTGCGTGAATAACGTTGAGACGCTGTGTAACGTTCCGGCCATTCTTGAGCATGGTGTGGAGTGGTACCAGGGGATCACGGCCGGTAAAAGTAACGATGCTGGTACCAAGTTAATGGGCTTCTCTGGCCGGGTGAAAAATCCAGGCCTGTGGGAACTGCCGTTTGGTATCACTGCCCGTGAAATTCTGGAAGATTATGCCGGTGGTATGCGTGATGGCTTGAAATTCAAAGCTTGGCAGCCGGGTGGGGCAGGTACTGACTTCCTGACTGCCGACCATCTGGATTTGCCGATGGACTTTGAGAATATTGCAAAAGCAGGCAGCCGTTTAGGGACTGCACTGGCCATGGCGGTTGACCATGAAATTGGTATGGTTACGCTGGTGCGTAATCTGGAAGAGTTTTTTGCCCGTGAATCTTGTGGCTGGTGTACGCCTTGCCGCGATGGTTTGCCATGGAGCGTGAAGATCCTGCGTGCACTGGAGCGCGGCGAAGGTCAGCCGGGCGACATCGAGACGCTGGAGCAACTGTGCCGCTTCTTGGGGCCGGGCAAAACTTTCTGTGCTCACGCGCCGGGCGCGGTTGAACCCCTACAAAGTGCGATCAAATATTTCCGGGAAGAATTCGAAGCCGGGATCGCAGCTAAGGACTATGGCAACACCCGAGCCATAGCCGGTATTCAACCGAATAACTTGCTGAAGCAGCGCTGGTAATACCTTGGTTCACAATGAGATGCGTTAAATGTAGCGGCTCAGTGAACCAGGTAAGAAAGTTTTTATAATTAATGCTTGAAAATAACCAAATAATTTGCGTGGCAGCAAGGCGGCAACGGAGAGAAGCGCCGGGAGTTTAGTGAACTAAATGACCGGGGTGAACGAAGGCAGCCAACGCCGCAGCAACGCAAAGAATGATGGTTATTTCAGGTCACTTGGAAGCATGCATATGGCTACGATTCATGTAGACGGCAAAGAATACGACGTAAATGGGGCCGACAACCTGTTACAGGCTTGTCTCTCCCTGGGACTCGATATTCCTTATTTTTGCTGGCATCCGGCGCTGGGAAGCGTCGGCGCTTGCCGCCAATGTGCGGTAAAGCAATACCAAAACGCGGACGACACTCGTGGGCGTTTGGTGATGTCCTGTATGACCCCGGCCACCGATGGAACCTTTATATCCATTGATGACGGCGAAGCCAAAGCGTTCCGTGAGAGTGTGGTTGAATGGTTGATGACTAACCACCCACACGATTGCCCGGTCTGTGAAGAGGGGGGTAACTGTCATCTGCAAGATATGACAGTGATGACCGGTCACAGTTTCCGCCGCTATCGCTTCAGTAAACGGACTCACCAAAATCAGGACCTCGGCCCGTTCATCTCCCATGAAATGAACCGCTGTATCGCCTGTTACCGCTGTGTGCGTTACTACAAAGATTACGCGGATGGCACTGACTTTGGTGTCTACGGTGCGCACGATAACGTCTACTTTGGACGTACTGAGAGCGGCACGCTGGAAAGCGAATTCTCCGGTAACCTGGTAGAAGTGTGCCCGACTGGGGTATTCACCGACAAAACCCATTCCGAGCGTTATAACCGTAAATGGGATATGCAGTTCGCGCCAAGTATTTGCCAGCAGTGCAGTGTGGGTTGTAATACCAGTCCAGGCGAACGTTATGGTGAATTGCGCCGTATCGAAAACCGCTACAACGGCACGGTAAACCACTACTTTATGTGTGACCGTGGCCGCTTTGGTTATGGCTACGTCAACCGCAAAGATCGTCCACGTCAACCACAGCAACTGCGTGGTAACGACTGGATCCATCTGAACGCTGAACAAGCGATGCAAGGTGCGGCAGATATTCTGCGTCAGGCGAAGAAAACCATTGGTATCGGTTCACCGCGTGCCAGCCTGGAAAGCAACTTTGCGTTGCGTGAACTGGTTGGTGCTGAAAACTTCTATACCGGTATCGCTGCAGGTGAGCAACAACGCCTGCAACTGATGCTGAAAGTACTGCGTGAAGGCGGTATTTACACGCCAGCATTACGTGAAATCGAAAGCTACGACGCCGTGCTGATTCTGGGTGAAGATTTGACTCAGACTGGCGCACGTATCGCGCTGTCAGTCCGTCAGGCGGTGAAAGGCAAAGCCCGCGAAATGGCCGCCGCACAAAAAGTGGCTGACTGGCAAATTGCCGCCATTATGAATATTGGTCAACATGCCAAGCATCCGCTGTTTATCACTAACGTTGATAACACCCGCATGGATGATATCGCGGCATGGAATTACCGTGCTCCGGTTGATGATCAAGCCCGTTTAGGTTTCGCCATTGCTCACGCATTGGATGAGTCGGCCCCGGCAGTCTCTGACCTTGACAGCAAGCTGAAAGGCAAAGTGGATATCATTGTACAGGCTTTGGCCGGTGCGAAAAAACCACTGATTATTAGCGGCAGCAGTGCGGGCAGTGATGCCATCATTGAAGCGGCCGCCAACGTGGCAAAAGCGTTGAAAGGCCGTGGCTCTGACGTCGGTATCACCTTTGTTGCCAGCGCGGCCAACAGTATGGGCCTGTCAATGATCGGCGGCGGCTCACTGGATCAAGCTCTGGAGTTGTTGACCCAAGGTGATGCGGACAGCGTTATCGTGATGGAAAACGACCTGTATCGCCATGCCGCAAAAGACAAAGTTGATGCTGCCTTGGAGAAAACCGCCAATCTGATCGTGGTCGATCACCAGCGCACGGCGATTATGGATAAAGCAGATTTGATTCTGTCTGCTGCCAGTTTCGCTGAAAGCGACGGTACATTGGTCAATCAGGAAGGCCGTGCTCAGCGTTTCTTCCAAGTGTATGACCCAACTTACTACGATGATCCGAAAAAACCGGAAAGCCGCAGCATTATGCTGGAGAGTTGGCGTTGGTTGCATTCCCTGCACTCAACTTATACCAGCCGCCACGTAGACTGGACTCAGCTTGATCACGTGATTCAAGCTTGTGTGGCTGCATTGCCACAGTTAGAAGGTATTGTTGAAGCCGCGCCAGATGCGACATTCCGTATTCGTGGTCAGAAACTGGCACGTTCACCGATTCGTTACAGTGGCCGTACAGCCATGCGCGCAGATATTAGTGTGCATGAACCACGTCAGCCGCAAGATATCGACACGCCGTTTGCCTTCTCAATGGAAGGGAACAACAGCCCACTGGCTGATCGTCAGCAGATTCCATTTGCTTGGGCACCAGGCTGGAACTCACCGCAAGCATGGAACAAATTCCAGGCAGAAGTGGGTGGCAATTTGCGCTTCGGTGATCCGGGTGTTCGTCTGATTGAAGCAGGGGAGGGAACTCTCGGTTACTTTGATTCGGTACCCGCAGCCTTTACCGCTAACACGGAAAGCTGGCAGATAGCGCCTTACTATCATCTGTTTGGTAGTGAAGAGATGTCTCAGCGCTCAGATGTAATTCAGCAACGGATGCCTTCACCTTACGTGATGGTCAACCCGGCTGATGCCGCCACGCTCGGGGTTAACCTCGGTACGCTGGTGGAGTTCAATTGCGCGGGGCAAACGTTGCGCCTGCCAGTCCGTTTGAGTGAAACCTTGGCTCAGGGTCAGGTCGGCTTGCCGCTTGGCTTACCGGGCATTCCACCGATTATGGTGGGTGCACGTGTTGAGAATCTGCGGGAGGCAGTACTATGAGCTGGTTTACCCCTGAATTGATTGAGATTTTAATCTCTGTCCTGAAAGCGGTAGTGATTCTGTTGGTGGTAGTGACTTGCGGCGCCTTTATGAGCTTTGGCGAGCGCCGCCTGCTGGGTCTGTTCCAAAACCGTTACGGGCCAAACCGTGTCGGTTGGGGTGGATCATTGCAGCTGGTTGCTGACATGATCAAAATGTTTTTCAAAGAGGACTGGGTACCGCGCTTCTCTGATCGGGCTATTTTTACTCTGGCACCGGTCATCGCCTTTACCTCACTGCTGCTCTCTTTTGCCATCGTCCCGGTCAGCCCGACCTGGGCGGTTGCAGACCTCAATATCGGTATTTTGTTCTTCCTGATGATGGCGGGGCTGGCGGTGTACGCGGTGCTATTCGCCGGTTGGTCCAGTAATAACAAATACTCTCTGTTAGGGGCGATGCGGGCATCTGCACAAACCCTGAGCTACGAAGTGTTCCTCGGCTTGTCGCTGATGGGCGTTGTCGCGCAGGCAGGCTCGTTCAACATGCAGGATATTGTTAACTCTCAAGAGCACGTCTGGAATGTCATCCCGCAATTCTTTGGTTTCGTGACCTTTGCCATTGCGGGTGTTGCAGTCTGTCACCGTCATCCCTTTGACCAGCCAGAAGCTGAACAAGAACTGGCCGATGGTTACCACATTGAATATTCCGGTATGAAATTCGGTTTGTTCTTCGTCGGTGAATACATCGGTATCGTGACCGTCTCTGCACTGATAGTCACCTTGTTCTTCGGTGGTTGGCAAGGTCCGTTCTTGCCGCCATTTATCTGGTTTGCGCTGAAAACGGCTTTCTTCATGGTGATGTTCATTCTGATCCGTGCATCCTTGCCGCGCCCACGTTATGACCAAGTGATGTCATTCGGCTGGAAAGTTTGCCTGCCGTTGACCCTGCTGAATCTGCTGGCGACTGCCGCGGTCATTTTGTACAACGCTCAATAAGGGGTGAATGAACCATGACGTTGAAAGAGTTAGTGGTTGGTTTCGGCACCCAAGTGCGCAGCCTGTGGATGATTGGCTCACATGCCTTCCACAAGCGTGAAACCCAAATGTATCCGGAAGAACCGGTTTACCTGCCGCCGCGCTACCGTGGCCGGATAGTGCTGACGCGCGATCCTGACGGTGAAGAGCGCTGTGTTGCCTGTAACTTATGTGCCGTTGCTTGCCCGGTTGGCTGTATCTCATTGCAGAAAGCCGAGCATAAAGATGGCCGCTGGTATCCGGAGTTCTTCCGTATCAACTTCTCGCGCTGCATTTTCTGTGGTCTGTGTGAAGAAGCCTGCCCGACAACGGCTATCCAGCTCACACCGGATTTTGAAATGGGTGAATTCAAACGCCAGGATCTGGTGTATGAGAAAGAAGATTTGTTGATCTCGGGGCCGGGTAAGTATCCGGAATATAACTTCTACCGGATGTCCGGTATGGCGATTGACGGCAAGCAGAAAGGCGAAGCCGAAAATGAAGCCAAACCGATCGACGTTAAAGGTCTGATGCCTTAGGAGCCAGCTTCCATGGAATTTGCATTTTATATTGCAGCATTGGTGGCAGTGGTGGCGACTATTCGCGTTATCACTCATACCAACCCGGTACATGCGCTGCTGTACCTGATTATCTCTTTGCTGGCTATTTCGGCCGTGTTCTTCTCGCTGGGGGCTTACTTTGCCGGTGCGTTGGAAATCATCGTATACGCTGGTGCCATTATGGTGCTGTTCGTGTTCGTAGTGATGATGCTGAACCTTGGCAATGTTGAACAACAAGAGCGCGACTGGCTGAAACCAAGCTTGTGGATTGGTCCCGGCTTACTGGCATTGGTGCTGTTGTCGGTACTGATTTATGCCATTAGCTCAGTCACCGATTCAGGTATCAGCGGTGAAATGGTGGATGCCAAAGCCGTCGGTATTAGCTTGTTCGGCCCTTATGTGCTGGCAGTTGAACTGGCTTCAATGCTGCTGCTGGCAGGTCTGGTGGTTGCCTTCCATATCGGGCGTGAACATAAGCCGGGTGAAGTGCTGGGCGCCAGCGATTCAGCGAAAAGAAAAACGGAGGAACAAGCATGATCCCTCTACAACATGGTCTGATTCTGGCGGCCATTCTGTTTGTGCTGGGGCTGACGGGGTTGCTGATTCGTCGCAACTTGCTGTTTATGCTGATAAGCCTTGAAGTGATGATCAACGCAGCGGCGCTCGCCTTTGTGGTGGCGGGCAGTTATTGGGGTCAGGCTGACGGTCAGGTGATGTATATCCTGGCGATTACGCTGGCGGCAGCGGAGGCCAGTATTGGTCTGGCATTGCTGTTACAGCTGTATCGTCGCCGTCATACTCTGAATATCGATACAGTCAGTGAGATGCGCGGATGAACCTATTATATTTAACAATTCTGCTGCCACTGCTGGGCTTCTTGCTGTTGGCATTCTCCCGTGGGCGTTGGTCTGAAAATACCTCCGCCACTGTCGGGGTCGGCTCTATTGGTCTGACGGCGCTGGTGACACTGTATGTCGCCGTGGATTTCCTCAGTCAAAAGGCAACCGGGGTACAGGTGTTTAACCAAACACTGTGGAACTGGATGTCTGTCGGCGCTTTCAACATTCCGTTGACTCTGACTCTGGACGGCCTGTCGCTGACCATGTTGTCTGTGGTCACCGGGGTGGGCTTCCTGATCCACATGTATGCCTCTTGGTATATGCGTGGGGAAGAGGGCTATTCCCGCTTCTTCGCTTACACCAACCTGTTTATCGCCAGTATGGTGGTCTTGGTGCTGGCGGATAACCTGATGCTAATGTATCTCGGTTGGGAAGGTGTTGGTCTGTGCAGTTACCTGCTGATTGGTTTCTACTACACCAACCCGGCCAATGGCGCGGCGGCAATGAAAGCCTTTATCGTGACCCGCGTGGGTGACGTGTTCCTGGCCATCGCCTTGTTCATCCTTTATCAAGAACTGGGCACGCTGAACATTCGCGAGCTGATGGTGTTGGCACCGCAGAAACTGGAAATGGGTTCTACCGCCATTACCTGGGCGACGCTGATGCTGTTGGGTGGCGCGGTCGGTAAATCGGCGCAGTTGCCGTTACAAACCTGGTTGGCTGATGCGATGGCGGGTCCGACACCGGTTTCTGCACTTATCCATGCGGCAACCATGGTCACCGCCGGGGTCTATCTGATTGCCCGTACTCACGGTCTGTTCCTGATGGCACCGGAAATTCTGCATCTGGTAGGGATTATCGGGGCGGTTACCTTGGTATTGGCAGGCTTTGCCGCCTTGGTACAAACCGACATCAAACGGGTCTTGGCCTATTCCACCATGAGTCAGATTGGCTACATGTTCCTGGCGCTGGGCGTGCAGGCGTGGGATGCGGCGATTTTCCACCTGATGACCCATGCCTTCTTTAAAGCATTGCTGTTCCTCTCTTCCGGTTCAGTCATTCTGGCCTGTCACCACGAGCAAAATATTTTCAAAATGGGCGGTCTGCGCAAGACTATCCCATTGGTTTATATCTGCTTCCTGGTGGGTGGTGCGGCGCTGGCAGCATTGCCAATCGTCACCGCAGGCTTCTACAGTAAAGACGAAATTCTGTGGGGCGCATTGGCCAGTGGCCATATCAATCTGATGGTTGCGGGGTTGGTTGGGGCATTCCTCACCGCGCTGTATACCTTCCGAATGATTTTCATTGTGTTCCATGGCGAGCCAAAAACCAAAGCGCATCCGGTCAAAGGGATCACTCATAGCCTGCCACTGATGGTGTTGCTGGTGCTGTCGACATTTGTTGGCGCGCTGATAACCCCACCGCTAGCGGGCGTGTTGCCAGAGCTTCACTTCGGTGAAGAGGGCAAAATGCCGCTGGAAATCTTCTCTGGTGTGTTGGTCGTGATCGGTATTGCACTGGCAGCGGCACTGTATCTGGGTAAACGTCAGTGGGTAAACAGCATCGCGCAAAGTGCACCGGGCCGCTTCTTTACGGTCTGGTGGTTCCATGCGTGGGGCTTCGACTGGCTGTACCGAAACGTGTTTGTTCGTCCGTATCTGTGGATTGCGAAACTGTTGCAACGTGATCCGCTGAACTCACTGATGAATACCCCGGCGATACTTTCGCGCTGGAGTAATCGCGGTCTGGCCGTCAGTGAGAATGGACAGGTGCGTTGGTATGTCGCGTCTATGGGTTTGGGTGCAGTCGTTGTACTGGCTCTGTTGCTTTTCGTTTAATTAGGGACACAAAACGCCATGCTATTACCTTGGCTAATTCTTATCCCCTTTATCGGCGGCTTACTGTCTTGGCAGTGTGAGCGCTTCGGTACTAGAGTACCGCGCTGGATAGCGCTACTCGCGATGGGGCTGACATTGGTGCTCTCCCTGCAACTTTGGGTGCAGGGCAGCTATTCACTGGTTAACCCAGCGGGTATCCCGCAGTGGCAATCAGAATTTACCTTGCCGTGGATCCCACGGTTCGGTATTGCTTTCCATCTGGCTTTGGATGGTTTGTCACTGCTGATGGTGGTGCTGACTGGCTTACTCGGCGTGCTGGCTATCCTCTGTTCGTGGCGTGAAATTCAGCGCAATCAAGGTTTCTTCTATCTGAATCTATTGTGGATTCTGGGTGGGGTCATCGGCGTGTTCCTCGCCATCGACATGTTCCTGTTCTTCTTCTTCTGGGAAATGATGTTGGTGCCGATGTACTTCTTGATTGCTTTGTGGGGTCACAAAGCATCAGACGGTAAAACTCGAATTGCGGCGGCCACTAAGTTCTTCATCTATACCCAGGCCAGCGGCCTTATCATGCTGATTGCCATTTTGGGGCTGGTGTTTGTGCACTACAACGCCACCGGTATCTGGACATTCAACTACGAAGACCTGTTGAAAACTCCGATGTCCCATAATGTCGAATATCTGCTGATGCTGGGCTTCTTTATCGCTTTCGCAGTAAAAATGCCAGTGGTGCCATTGCACGGTTGGTTGCCAGATGCACATAGTCAGGCACCGACGGCGGGTTCTGTTGACTTGGCTGGGATTTTGCTGAAAACGGCGGCCTATGGTTTGCTGCGTTTCAGCCTGCCACTGTTCCCGAATGCTTCCGCTGAGTTTGCTCCTATCGCCATGTGGTTGGGTGTCGTCGGCATCTTCTACGGCGCCTGGATGGCATTCTGTCAGACAGATATCAAACGCCTGATTGCTTATACCAGCGTATCGCACATGGGCTTTGTGCTGATAGCCATTTATACCGGCAGCCAATTGGCCTACCAAGGTGCGGTTATTCAGATGATTGCTCACGGCCTTTCTGCTGCCGGTATGTTCATCATCTGTGGTCAGCTTTACGAGCGCCTACATACTCGTGATATGCGCCAGATGGGTGGCCTGTGGGGTCGAATCAAATACTTGCCTGCGCTGTCGCTGTTCTTCGCGGTAGCCACATTGGGGATGCCGGGTACCGGTAACTTCGTCGGCGAATTTATGATTCTGTTCGGCAGCTTCCAAGTGGTTCCGGTGATTACCGTGATCTCGACTTTCGGGCTGGTTTTTGCTTCGGTTTACTCGCTGATTATGATGCAACGTGCTTATTACGGTGCGCCAAAATCACAAGAAGCATTGCCGGGCATGAGTGCAAGGGAACTGTCCATCATCCTGCTGTTAGTGGTGTTGTTAGTGTTGCTGGGGGTTTACCCGCAGCCGATTCTCGACACTTCCCATGCTGCGATGAGTAATGTACAGCAGTGGTTCTCAGCTTCATCTATTCCAACAACAAGGCCGTAATTCGCCATGACAATAACTCCTCAACAACTGATCGCAATGCTACCGCTGTTGATCGTCGGATTGACGGTGGTGGTTGTGATGCTGTCCATTGCGTGGCGACGCGATCACTTTCTTAACGCCACTCTGACGGTTATCGGGCTTAACCTGGCACTGCTGTCACTTTACTTTGTCGGTCAGGTCGGGCCGATGGATGTCACGCCGCTGATGCGGGTTGACGGCTATTCGATGTTCTATACCGGGCTGGTGATTGCTGCCAGTCTGGCAACCAGTACCTTTGCCTATCCGTGGCTTAATGGCTATCCAGATAACCGCGAAGAGTTTTACCTGCTGGTGCTGATTGCGACCATGGGTGGCATTCTGCTGGCCAGTGCCAATCATCTGGCTTCGTTGTTCCTGGGCATTGAATTGATTTCCTTGCCGCTATTTGGCCTGATTGGCTATGCCTATCGTCAGAAGCGCTCACTGGAAGCCAGTATCAAGTACATGCTGCTGTCTGCGGCGGCATCATCATTCCTGCTGTTTGGTATGGCGCTGTTGTATGCAGAGTCCGGTAGCTTGTCTTTCGCCGGTCTGGGCAAAAGCTTGAGTGACTCGGTTATTCACCAGCCGCTGATTCTGGCGGGGCTGGGGATGATGATTGTCGGCCTCGGCTTTAAATTGTCACTGGTGCCATTCCAACTGTGGACGCCGGATGTGTATCAGGGTGCACCCGCCCCGGTATCTACTTTCCTGGCAACAGCCAGTAAGATCGCCATCTTTGCAGTGGTGATGCGCTTGTTCCTCTATGCGCCTGCGGCCGACAGTGAAGCAGTCCGTTTGGTACTTTCACTGATTGCGGTGGCATCCATTCTGTTTGGTAACCTGATGGCTATCAGCCAGACCAATATCAAACGTCTGCTGGGTTATTCCTCTATCGCGCATCTTGGCTATCTGCTGATTGCGCTGGTCGCGGTACAAACTCACCAGTTGGCACTGGAAACTGTCGGTGTCTATCTGGCGGGTTATCTGTTCAGCAGCTTGGGTGCTTTCGGTGTGGTCAGCTTGATGTCTAGCCCGTACAAAGGCCCGGATGCAGAGTCGCTGTTCTCGTACCGTGGGTTGTTCTGGCATAAGCCGATTCTGTCTGCGGTGATGACGGTGATGATGCTATCTCTGGCCGGTATCCCAATGACACTGGGCTTTATCGGTAAGTTCTTTGTGGTGGCTATGGGTGTCAGTGCTAACCTGTGGTGGCTGACCGGTGCGGTGGTATTGGGCAGTGCTATCGGCCTGTATTATTACCTGCGTGTAACGGTCAGTTTGTACCTTAGTGCCCCGGAAACCTTGGTCCGCGATACGCCAAATAACTGGGCATTGACTGCCGGAGGTGTCGTAGTACTGATTTCCGCGATTTTGGTACTGGTGCTGGGTATCTATCCACAGCCATTGATTACCTTGGTACAAATGGCTCAGCCACTGATGTAATCATGCCGTAAAGAGTCAATAAACCCCCTGTGAGCATCGGCTGACAGGGGGTTTTGTTTTTTATATTGGGCAACTACATATCTTCGATAAATTTAAAACCCAGCTTGTTTTTCACAATTGCCGAGGGTTGGGATATCACAATCGAAACCAAACTTTTTTTGTTTTTTTCTTTGAGATGCTGGGCGAGCGCATGCACTGCGGCAGTACCGCTGCCTCGAACCGAACTTTCCGCTATTGGGTTAATAACATAAGCGGGTGCGGTAATCGATGCGGCCAACCCAACATTATCATTGCCAATATCTGTGGCGACAGCCAGGCTGATAATTTCTCCCCGCAACCTGACGACAACATAAATATAATCTTCACTGGGGGTGCGCAACCAGCTTCGGATAATATCACTGACTGTTCGACCCGTTTGTATAAAGGTGGCATCTTGAGAACTTGGCTGCCCACTGGGGACACGGGGAAGGCTGCGGCTAAAATAGGTTTCACGCCACTGTTCGGCGGTTTGTAGTATCCGTTGACGAGCTGCTGACGTCTCTTCTGGTGTACCACTAATGACCTCGACGTCAAAACGTAATTCAGGGTGTTCAACCCATTGTTGATATTCACGAATTCTGGGGATGATTTCCCTAAAAGTATAACTCTCAAGCTGAAGTTCATAGCGACCCATTGGCAGAGACTGTGCCTGTATAGGTTCTCTTGCCAGGGTAAATAACTCTTCTTGTTCGGCATCCAAAGCATTGAGTTCTTGATAGCCAACATAAGTCAGCTGAGCATAATCAAAGGCTGTTTTAATATGAGCTAGTTCAGTTGGACTTGTTGGGTGCAGGTGCTGTAATACCGCCGCAATCAGCCGATCTTCTATAATAGTATCCCGGACGGCGTAGCCAGTGGAGCCGCGAGCCATGATATTACTGATGATTTGGCCAAAATGATTACGATTCCAAGTAATAATGCTGCTGCCAAACAGCAGGGTATAATCAGTTAGAATATCCATGGTCCACAAAATACAGTTTGAACTCTGGCTCGGTTTTATCTGGCGATGGGTAATACGATGAGTTCCACCCACTAAGGGGTTTTTACAGGCGAATGTAGCTCCCGCGATGGACAAAGTATGTCCACGGGTATCAGCATTAATGTGAGTGAGCTGCATCAGCAGAGGATGAACCCTTGCAGAATGATCTGGCATATTGTTTTGTAGTGGTGCCAGCGGCTTGGCACTGCCAGCTACTTGCAGTATCTTTTCAGGGTGTCCCTCAATGTTGCTATTAAACAGTTTCTCTAGTTTGGTAACGAAGAGTTCAGGCTGATTACAGCGACCTTGCACAACATAGTTATAAAGCCCTAGCAATGGGTTGGTAATACAAATCATAATGTCATTGGTATTTCTTTTAGGTAGGGAGAACCCTCTGTTTACTGCAAACACAGCACTATTAAGAATTAATGGCCACTCTACTTCTTTATTATTAACAATAATACTGGGCTCTATTTTACTCATATCTATCGAATCAGATATAATCAGTGGTGAACTATTTATATATTGTTTGTTATAAGATTCGACATATTGAATTTCAACCACAGGGTCACTGATTCTGATAAGTAATGTGATCTCATTAGAGCTTTCATTTAGATAGAAGCTGAGGTCTTCTTGCTGGTTCTTTTGTCTAAAGGTGATTGTGGCATAGTTAACCAAGACATGATTATCCTCTAATAATATGATTTCATAATTATCATTTTTCGTTCTTTTCATATTTAACAGTATATATTTATGCGGGAGGTTATCATTAGTCCAATAGCTGTCAAATATTGAAGAGAGAGAGTAGGTTATTGATTTTTGAATAACACAGTTATCGATACAAAAAACGAACTTTTCATTGTATGTTCGTATGCTTGATATATCATTAAACATACCTATTTTACGTAATCCATCAGCATCAATGCTCTCATGAATGGAATAATAAGGCAGGTTAAAGTCATCATTTTTATATATAGAAACTAGCATATCTCTAGGGACATAAATTGATGAGATACTGTCATTTTTAATGCCATTAGTTTTTTTTGAATAAAAATCCTCGCTGTGGTCGGCGGCTAAACAATGTTGAGAGCCAGAAAAATGGTCTTCAGTATGAAAACATGCGGCAGAGGTTATATAAAGCGAACTGATATTATCTTGAAGCCCTAAATTCTTTAACTCATCCATACTGGTATCAGAATAAATTATCGTATCCCCTCCTTTATAAAAATAATCTTGATATATACTTACAGCTAAGCCTTTAGGGACTTTAATGGAAGATATTGAATTATTGTAATTACTGTTTAATTTACCCACGGCATTGTTATTTTCCAGGCAGAATAATTTATTTGAATAGTTTTCATCCTTATAAAAACACACATTGTCTTCGATAGGTGTAAGTTGGTCGTTATTCTTACTTGTCATGGCTGTTTGGCTATAAACAATAATTGGGATTACTATATAAATTAAATAGTTCATTTATATAACCTCATTATTATAAATGTTGTTTTTAGATTTTTTAGAGTAAATTAATTAATGACCAGAATAAATAATATATTTTAATTGTTATTTTATTAAAATAGTTACTTTGATATAGTTCCTCATTAAATTTTTACACTTTTTAGTGACTATTAAGTGTTTATATCTATTCGTAGGTGACGCCAGAAATTCTGCTGATGTGATTGCCTGTTATCTAGCCTCTTCATATTGGATTTTTGTGTGATATAAATCACATTGTAAGTCTTTTGTTTGCATTTCTATCATTTAATTTGTGACTCAACAAGCAAAATTCTACGTAGTTTTGGGTAAAATATACCCACTGTTCGATCCCTATTGATTGAATTTTATCGTGAGTGACGTAAATGAATATTATTCTGATGATTGCTATTACCACCGGGGTGCTTTCAGGCATTTGGGGGTGGGTCGCGGTCAGCTTGGGACTGATCAGTTGGGCGGGTTTTCTTGGTTGTACTGCGTATTTCGCCTGTCCGCAAGGTGGCTTGAAAGGGTTGCTTATCACTCTACTTACCTGCATGAGTGGGGTCTTCTGGGCGATGATGATTATTCAGGGCAGCGCTTTACAGCCAGAATGGGCAATCCTTGGGTATGTTCTAACGGGTATGGTGGCGTTTTTGATGTGCATTCAGGCGTATCAGCAATGGCTATCCTTTGTGCCCGGTACCTTTATCGGTGCTTGCGCCACCTTTGCCGGTAATGGTGACTGGAAATTAGTGACTGTCTCGGTATTGGTCGGGGTGGTGTTTGGTTATGCAATGAAAAACAGTGGATTGTGGTTGGCTGCAAGGCCGCGCCGTCAAGGGAAGGGTGCGACTTTACAGCATTCAACTGATGCAGAGTAAAATTGTTTTTTTACTGCAATAAAAAGCCCATGGAATAATATGGGCTTTAAGGATTGTGACTCTGGCTCGACGGCGGCCCCTCCTGACGAGATATAGACATCCAGTGCTGTCAGTAAGGCTATCGACCCCAGCGCCATATGCCGCCAGCGAAAACTAACCGCCACTTTATTGATATACGTAATAGATGTAAGGCAGGCATTGCACATAAGTGCCCGATAGAGTCCATGGAAACTCATCGCATCGCATAACAATACCCAATTTTTGAATATTAATTGAATGCGGCGAGCAGGAAAAAGTATTAAGCCGGGCATTGATGGCAGGCAGTTTCAGTGCTGGGTTTTTCTATCTGATAAACAACGGGATATTGTCGATTGTTTATCAGCAGGATCTCATCACGCCAGAGGCATTAGAAAAAAGACTGGCGGTGATGAAAGCCATTATTGCTTGCTGGATTAAACCTTAGCAAAATCACATCACAACAGATGATTCGCAACCTTAACCACTATCTTGCGCAGAGGGGCAACCTCAGCCAATGTCCCCATTGGGCGATGCAGCTCGCCTGGGAATAGCAGCACAATATCGCCAGGAGCCAGTGTTAACAAAGTTTCCGTGCTGATCCCCTCAAACAGGCCATAGTCTCGCTCAGTATCAAAATCCATTGTTGGGCGCTGGCCCTGAGCTGAGGGTGAAGCTCCAATCACCTCGTTGCCTTCCAGCAAAATATGAATATCAATGTAGTAACGATGCAATTCAGGGGCCTGTTCATAGAGTGGCTTGCTGTTGGCAATAATGTGATTCAGGTAAATCTCGCGGCCCTCAATCTCTTGTTCGCCCGCGGGCAGATTAGCTAAATCCATATTACTGATTGCCACCAGGGTGCGGCGGATAGCATCTGGATAGAGTGGGTTATTCACCGCATTTTTCAGTTCATCAAGTATCATAATAATTCCTAAATTCTTACGTCGGCATGATGCAAAGAGTACCTAAGCGCAATGGCTCACGTTGCTCTCTTGCTCTAGCGCGGCAATGCAGTGTTCAACAACACTGGCAACATTGGGCGAAATATCGATGGCAATCACGTCTGGCTCAAGGGCATCTGGGGTTTCCAGTGTCGCGAACTGGCTCTTTAACAGACTCTCCGGCATAAAGTGCCCGGCCCGCTGCTGCATCCTGTGCAATACCAAATCATAATCGCCGGTCAACCACAGAAAACGCACCCCCTGATTACCTTCGCGCAGGCGGTCTCGATACTGCTTTTTCAAGGCTGAACAAACCAGAAAGCCCACTTCATTTTTTTGTTGCAGGCTATAGGCCACGTCACTCAATCGCTCTAGCCAAGGGGCACGGTCTTGGTCATTAAGAGGCTGACTTGATGCCATTTTTTGGATGTTAGTGCGAGGATGCAGGTCATCGCCGTCTATAAATTTGGCACTCAGCGCTTGTGCTAATGCTTGGCCGACACAGGATTTACCGGTGCCGGAAACGCCCATAACAATAATGCATTTACCGGACATAACTTCCCTCGGCGATTTATTAATGGGTTAACACGCCGCAACGTGAATAGCGAAGATTAAACGGCGACCAACATGCCACCATCTACAAATAACAGATGGCCATTAACAAAATCAGAAGCTTTGGAAGACAAGTACACTGCGGCACCAATCAACTCTTGCGGATCCCCCCAACGGGCTGCCGGAGTACGTTTACACAGCCAATCAGTGAAGGCTTTGTCATCAACCAGTGCTTTTGTCATCTCTGTTTTGAAATAGCCGGGAGCAATACCATTGACCTGAATGTTGTATCTGGCCAACTCGACACACATACCGCGGGTCAGCATCTTGACTGCACCTTTAGAGGCGGCATATGGCGTGATGGTGTCGCGACCTAATTCACTCTGCATTGAGCAAATATTAATAATTTTGCCGCGTTGGCGTTTGACCATATAGCGGGAGACCGCTTGTGAAACCAAGAATACGGATTTTTGGTTGACTGCAATAACATCATCCCAATCTTTCTCCGGAAATTCAGTAAAAGCATGGCGACGTTGAATACCGGCATTATTAATTAAAATATCAATAGCGCCAATGCTGTTTTCTATTTGTGTAATAGCATCATTAACTGCATCATGGTCGGTAACATTAAAGGCTGCAGCATGAGCAATAAAACCACTGGTACGCAATTCAGCAACTGCTTTATCTGCTCGCTCAGCGGTAATATCATTAATAATTATTTCTGCGCCAAATTCGGCCAAGCCTTTTGCTAATAAAAATCCGATTCCTTGTGCGGAACCGGTAATTAATACTTTACGTTTTTCTAGCGAAAATAAATTCTTCATAATAAATTCCTGATGGTGCGAATTAAGCGACATATAAAATAAAAATCATTGCCGGATGACTACCGAATTAATACAGTAATAACTTAACTGTCAGTAATATGAAATGCTATAAAGTGGTGCCTGAAAACATGTGTCTATCAAACCGTTTTCTGCCTTGGCAAACCGTGATGTAGATCACTTTAAATCATGTTACGGCAAGCTGTTACCGCTTACGTGAGCTATATCGCCTTGATGAGGGGGGAATTGCGCTATCAGTCAAAGTTATGCCCATTTTAGGGTGGAATTTAAAATTAAACTATTGATAGTAAAGTAAATTAATAATGAATGGCATGCTTGTTATGGTATTTTTAACCTGTAACATGCTTTTCATTATCCGCACTAACAGTGCATAATCATTTCACTCTTCCTGCACACCACTTCCAGGTATAAGCCATGAAAAACCAGCGTGTTACGTTACAGGATATCGCGTTACTTGCCGGTGTGACCAAAATGACCGTCAGCCGCTACTTACGCACGCCGGAAAAAGTGGCTCCGGAAACCGGCGAGCGCATTGCTCAGGTGATGGCTGAAGTGAATTACAGTGTTGATTCTGATGGGGAAAGCAGTCTTAATCAAAAGAGCCCACGCATTGGTATCTTGGTGCCATCTTTTAATAACCAGATTTTCTCTGATTTACTGGCGGGCATTGAATCGGTCACTGCGGCGAGTGGCTATCAAACGTTAGTGGTTAACTATAATTACAATAAAGAACGTGAAGAGGAGCAGATAATCAATCTACTCTCCTGCCAGATTTCAGGACTGATTCTGACTGACTCTGAACATACCTTACGTGCTGATAAGTATTTGAATGCTTTGGAACTTCCCGTGGCACAAGTCATGGATCTGGAGCCACAGTCCAATCGTATTACTGTGGGTTTTAATAATTATCAGGCCGCCTATGATATGACGGCAACACTGCTGGCCAGTGGTAAACAGAATATTGTCTATTTTGGTTCGATGTCTGATGTGCGAGATCGCAAACGTTATCAAGGATATAGCCAAGCAATGAACGATGCTGGATTCTCGCCTTTGCACATTACCCCAAATAAAGTTTCGTCCGTCTCTATTGGTGCTGGCATGTTGGCATTGGCACGACAAATGTATCCGCAGGTCGATGCCATTTTCTGTACCAATGATGATATGGCTGTGGGTGTGTTACAAGAATGCTTAAAACTGGGCATTGCGGTGCCAGCAGAAATGGCCATTTCCGGTTTCCATGGGCTAGATATTGGTCAAGCGACGACACCGGTGCTGGCCAGTGTCACCACGCCACGTTTTGAAATGGGCAAAGTTGCGGCAGAAATATTGATTAAGAAAATAAAAAATATCCCTACAATTGAACAAGTTGATCTCCATTATCGCATTTCACTCGGTGGAACTATCTAACCTATCCACGGTTGTGCAAAGGATTGTCTACTGCCAATAACGGCCATTGTGCTTTTTGATGGCAGCGGCTTTCTTCTCTAATTATCCAGCCATAATGGTATTTCCTGCCATAACAAATAGCACCAATCGATAACATTTCAATTAATGCATTGCATAAGTCATTAACGCTCATCTGATTGGCTGAAACAATTCAGCTTAAGCAATGATAGGTCGGTCACGTTACCGGTAACATGTTTTCTTAACATGATTTACAGTGACCTTCGTCACAAAATAAAACATTGAAAACAGGTCTCATAACGACACTCGCTGAATGGCTCAATCATCCAATGATTACCTGTCGCCATTCTGGTTTTTTTTGATTTATTGACATGATCAGGTACTCGTAATGAAAAACAGCAAACAAGCCGTATTGATTATCGCGCCGGTAATGGACTATTTAACTGAGAAGCTGGAACAAAACTTCACTGTTCATAAACTCTTCCAATTTACTGATCCGGATGAGTTTCTGGCAGAGCAGGGCAAGAATATTAAAGCTATTGTGACTCGCGGTGATATTGGCGTGACCAACGAGGTGCTGGCGTTATTACCTGAAGTGCAGATTATCTCAATATTCGGTGTGGGCACCGACGCTGTGGATCTGGATATGACTCGTGAGCGCAATATCATTGTGACTACGACACCGGGTGTACTGACTGACGATGTGGCAGACACCGCGCTGGGGTTGATTATTGCCACCTCTCGTCGTTTATGTCAGGCCGATAAGTTCCTGCGTGCCGGGCAGTGGCCGCATAGCAGCCTGCCATTATCTTCTAAAGTGACGGGTAAACGTCTGGGCATTTTTGGTATGGGCCGTATTGGTCAGGCCATTGCCCGCCGTGCTGCTGGTTTTGATATGCAAATTGCTTATACCGACACCGTACACATCGAGAGCCTGCCGTACCAATATGTGCCGGACTTAATCACTCTTGCCAAACAAAGCGATATTTTGGTGGTGGCTATCTCGGGTGGGAAAGACAGCGCCGGTCTGGTGAATAAAACCACTTTTTCTGCTATGCCAAATCATGCGCTGCTGATCAATATTGCTCGTGGCAGCATGATTAATCAGGATGACTTAATTCACGCATTACAGCAGCAAGAAATTGGTGGTGCTGGTTTAGATGTATTTGCAGATGAACCTAATGTGCCACAAACCTTGATTGATATGGATAATGTTGTATTACTGCCGCATATAGCCAGTGCTACAACTGAAACTAGAATTCAAATGAGCGATATTGTTTTCTCAAATATTCTTGCCCACTTTTCAGGTGAAAAAGCGCCAACTGCAATCATCTACAAATAAATAAAATATTAGGAATAATAAGAATATTTCGTGATTTTTAATTAACAACAGAAAATATTTATTATTTGCTTTCGCTCTATCCTGCACTTTTATTCTTGGTGCAGGGTAATACTTTGCTATTATCATAAGGCGTATATATATGGACAGTAAGATCCCTAATGCCCGTTGGTTCCGCGTTATTGTTCCAATAATGATTGCTTGTATTATTTCTTTTATGGACCGGGTTAATATTAGTTTTGCACTACCGGGCGGTATGGAAAGTGATCTGGCTATTACCAGCCAAATGGCCGGTTTAGCGGGCGGTATTTTCTTTATTGGTTATTTATTTTTGCAAGTACCGGGTGGCCGCATTGCTGTTCATGGCAGCGGCAGAAAATTTATTGCTTACTCCCTTATGGTTTGGGCCGTCGTTTCTATTTTGACAGGCTTTGTCACTAACCATTATCAACTGTTATTCCTGCGCTTTGTGCTGGGGGTTTCTGAGGGCGGCATGTTGCCGGTGGTGTTGACCATGGTCAGCAACTGGTTCCCGGAACGTGAGATTGGCCGCGCCAATGCTTTCGTGATGATGTTTGCTCCTATCGGTGGCATGTTCACCGCGCCGCTATCCGGTTTTATCATCAATGCGCTGGATTGGCGCTGGCTGTTCTTCCTGGAAGGTTCGCTGTCAGCCGTGGTGCTGGTGATGTGGTGGTTTGTTATCAGTGATCGGCCAGAAGAGGCCAAATGGCTGTCAGCAAAAGAGCGTGATTATCTGGTCACCGAACTGGCGCGGGAACGTGCTGAGCGCAAGCTGGAAGCACCAGTGACTCATGCACCGCTAAAAGCTGTTTTCCTGAATAAAGGTTTGATGAAACTGGTCGCGCTGAACTTCTTTTATCAGACTGGAGATTATGGCTACACCTTATGGCTGCCCACGATCCTGAAAAATCTCACTGGCGGCAATATGGCCTCAGTCGGCATTCTGGCCATTCTGCCTTTTATTGCCACAACCGCCGGTATTTATCTCATCTCTGCGCTGTCGGATAAAACCGGTAAACGCCGCCTGTTAATTATGATTTCCCTGTTCTGCTTTGCCGCTGGTCTGGTGACATCGGTTATTTTCCGTCACAACGTGTTGATCTCTTATCTGGCATTGGTGGTGTGTGGTTTCTTCCTGAAAGCCGCGACCAGCCCATTCTGGTCTATTCCTGGGCGTATTGCCGTGCCGGAAGTGGCGGGCGGGGCGCGTGGTGTGATTAATGGATTAGGCAATCTGGGTGGTTTTTGCGGCCCGTATCTGGTGGGGGTGATGATTTTCTTCTACGGCCAGAGTGCCGCAGTTTGCATGTTAGCCGGTTCCCTGATTATTGCCGGGCTGATTACCCTGAGCTTGCCGAAAGAGTGTGATGTTGAAGTTACCGCCAAGGGGATTGCTGACAAAGGTTTAGCCAAAGCAAAACGCGCCTAAACCGGTAGGCGGCATTCGCTGAAATAGCCATGCCGCCGGCCCGCTAACACTGGAGAAATTCATGAATTTACCGCAGCAACTCGCCCACAGCCAACAGCATCAACAGCTGTTGCAATTGACACATTTCAATCATGAAGCTGTCTGGCTGCTAGGTGAAAAAATAAAGCATCAGGCAGAGCAACAAGGTGTGGCTCTGGCCATCAATATCACTGTGAACGGGCAGACTTTATTTAGCTACGCCATGCCCGGCACCAGCGCTGAAAACAGTGATTGGTTGCGGCGAAAACGTAATGTTGTGGAGTTATTGGGTACCAGTTCCTATGCCGCCGGGTTAATGCTGCAACAGCGGCAGACCTCGCTTGAGGCTCGCTATGGCGTCAGTTCGCGAGACTATGCCGCGCTAGGTGGTGGGTTCCCGCTACAAATTAAACAGGCCGGTATTATTGGCAGCGTTAATGTTTCTGGCGCACCACATTTAGATGACCACAATTTGCTGTTGCAAGTATTGGCAGACTTTATCGGTCTCCCTGCCGGCAGTATTGAACTTTTGACTCCCTTAAGTGAATAAGGAATGGCGATGAACCCGACTCTCACCCGTGTGACGCGGCGTATTATTGCGCGGTCTGCGCCGACTCGTACGGCTTATCTACAGCGAATCAGTGCGGCAAAAGAAAATACGGTTCACCGTTCGCAACTGGCTTGCGGCAATCTGGCCCATGGTTTTGCTGCTTGCCAACCGGATGATAAAGCCGCACTGAAAAATATGGTGCGCAGTGATATTGCCATTATTACTTCCTATAACGATATGCTGTCCGCCCATCAGCCGTATGAACATTATCCACAACAGTTGAAAGACGCGCTGCATCAAGTGGGGGCGGTCGGGCAGGTGGCTGGCGGGGTTCCCGCCATGTGTGATGGGGTGACGCAAGGGCAAGATGGTATGGAGCTGTCACTGATGAGCCGCGATGTGATTGCCCTGTCAGCGGCTATCGGCCTATCACACAATATGTTTGATGGCGCTTTATATCTTGGGGTGTGTGACAAAATCGTGCCAGGGTTACTGATGGCTGCTTTGTCATTCGGCCATTTACCGGCGATTTTCGTTCCCGCCGGGCCGATGAGCAGCGGTTTATCCAATAAAGAGAAGGTGCGGGTGCGCCAACTCTACGCTGAGGGGAAAGTTGACCGGCATGCCCTGCTGGAAGCCGAAGCGGCCTCTTATCACAGTGCCGGGACTTGTACGTTCTACGGCACTGCCAATTCGAATCAGATGGTGATGGAAGTGATGGGTCTACACTTGCCCGGCTCTTCATTTATCCAGCCTAACACGCCACTGCGTGGTGCTTTGACTGCGGCAGCGGCTCGTCAGGTCACTCGCTTGACCCAAATCAGTGGCAACTATCTGCCGGTTGGTCAGTTGGTGGATGAGAAAGTGGTGGTCAATGGCATGGTAGCCCTGCTAGCCACCGGGGGTTCGACGAATCACACCATGCATCTGGTGGCGATGGCACGTGCCGCTGGCATTATTATTGATTGGGATGATTTCTCCGAACTGTCGGAAGTCATTCCTCAGCTATGCCGCATTTACCCCAATGGCCCGGCCGATATTAATTATTTCCAGGCCGCCGGCGGGGTGGCCCTGCTGGTAAGGGAATTGATGCAAGGCGGTTTACTGCATGAAGATGTGCATACCGTGGCGGGGTTTGGCCTGCAACGTTATACCCAAGAGCCCTATGTGGAAAACGGCGAACTGCAATGGCGCAGCGGGCCGGTGCAGTCGTTGGATGACCAAGTGATTGCCAGTTTAGCTCAGCCGTTCTCGCCGCATGGCGGCACCAAAGTATTAAGTGGCAATCTAGGGCGTGCGGTGATGAAAACCTCTGCTGTGCCTCATGACCAGCAGATTATCGAAGGGCCTGCGGTGGTATTTGAAAGTCAGCATGATGTTGGGCCCGCATTTGAATCCGGTGCGTTGGACCGAGACTGTGTGGTAGTGGTGCGTTATCAAGGGCCGCGGGCTATTGGTATGCCGGAGTTGCATAAACTGATGCCGCCATTGGGGGTGTTATTGGATCGTGGTTTTAAGGTGGCATTGGTGACCGATGGTCGTTTATCCGGGGCTTCAGGTAAGGTGCCATCGGCGATCCATGTGACTCCAGAAGCGTATTGCGGCGGTTTATTGGCAAAAGTCCGTAATGGTGATTGGGTGCGGGTGGATGGTGTTAGCGGCGAACTTTCACTGTTGGTGGATGAAGGCGAATTGGCCACTCGCCACCCGAAATTGCCGGATATCTCGGCTTTCCATGTGGGTTCTGGGCGAGAGTTGTTTGGCGCACTGCGGGAGAGATTTACCGGAGCAGAGCAGGGGGCATGTAGTATTTATGATTGATTTGGTTCGAGGGGGGCCGGTTCGGCTGTTAGGACTGCGCGGCTCACTTAACTTACGAACCAATCCCCCTGCCGAATCAATCAAATAGCCAAACCAACCCCCATAACTCCCCATCCTCTTCGCAGATAGACTATCCTTACAGGATGCTCTTTTTTTAATCATGGAGAATGCATATGAACCGAGATAAAGAACAGCAAACCTCACTGGATGACGATCTGACTATGCTGACTGATACGCTGGAAGAGGTATTGCGGGCTTCTGGCGATGCTGCCGATGAAAGCTATCAGCAAATCAAAGCACGGGCGGAGAAAGCATTAAAGGAGGTTCAATACCGTTTGAGTGGCCGCAGTGAATGCTATATCAAACGGGCAAAAGCGCTTGCGTGTTGTACCGATGATTATGTGCGCGAAAAACCTTGGTGCAGTGTGGGAATTGGCGCAACGGTGGGGCTAGTCGTGGGCTTATTACTGGCTCGTCGCTAAGCTATTTCTGCCACCAGCCATGCCCTATAACCCATGAGAAAGGTAGGTGTATTCCTGCCTTTTAACCCTATTAAGAGGTAAGGATGGGGACCGATATCAAATATTAGTGTGATAACGAACAATAACTTTTCAATCTGACTTTTTTTATTATTCATGGCCCGTATAATCCCACTCTTTCTGTTGATTTGCCGAGGTGGTCGTGAAGCAACTTTCTGGTTTGTTGGGCGAATTACGGCAAAAGCTACGTGCCGGTTTCCCTAACCAGGCAGGTATTCGGCAAATTGTTTTGCCCGCGCCGGGGCAAGTGGGGAGTCAATTGCTGGAGTGGCTGGCGGCTCAGTGCCATTTCCCACAATTCTATTGGCATCATCGTGATGGTCATGAAGAGGCCGCCGTCTGTGGTCAGACCCGGCAATTTAATGATGTGCAATCGGCCGATCAGTTTATTCAACAGCACCACGCGGTCAGCGGGCTGCGAGTTTGGGGGCTGAATGCATTTGAACCCGTGAGTATTATTGCGCCCTCAACGGATGACCACTCTGATGGTCAATCTACACAAACCAGCTTCCTGTTTGTGCCCCGCATCGAAATTTTGCGGCGCGGTAATAACACCCATTTGACCCTCAATCTGGTCAGTGATTTTTCCCTGCAGCAAGATGCATTACTCGCTATCACCTTTATTGACCAGCTGGTTGCCGCCAAACCACTTCCTGCACTAGACCAGGTTATTGAACATGCCAGCCAAATACCGGAATATCCGCAATGGAGTAGCCTGATTCAGCAGGCTCTGGGTCGCATTGAGCAACAAAAGATGGAGAAGGTAGTGTTGGCGCGGGCCACTCGTTTAAGGCTGAATAAACCGCTCTCTTGTACGGCTTTTATGGCCGCCAGCCGCCAGGTCAATCATCATTGTTTTCACTATATGCTGCGCTTTGATGCTAAGCGGGCATTTCTCGGCTCTAGTCCGGAGCGCTTATATTTGCGCCAACTTTGCCATCTGGAAACCGAAGCATTGGCGGGTACGGTGTCCAATGACGATGATGCCGCGCAAGCCTGCGAACTGGCTAATTGGCTGATGAATGATGAAAAAAATCAGCGGGAAAATTTACTGGTGGTCGATGATATTTGCCAGCGTTTACACGGCGGAGTGGTGGCGGTGGATGTGATGCCGCCGGAGGTTATCCGCTTGCGCAAAGTGCAGCATTTACGCCGCCGTATTCATGCCGAACTGAATCGGACCAGTGATACTGATTGCTTGCAACGGCTACAACCAACAGCAGCGGTGGCCGGTTTGCCGCGCAATATTGCCCGGCAGTTTATTGCAGAGAACGAACCTTTTTCGCGCGGCTGGTATGCCGGTTCGGCGGGATATCTTTCACAAAAACAGAGTGAATTCAGTGTGACTCTGCGTTCAGCATGGGTGGAGGAGCAATGGCTCCAGTTGTATGCCGGTGCCGGTATCGTCGCGGGTTCTGATGCCGAGCAAGAGTGGCAAGAAATTAATAATAAATCGGCGGGCCTGCGAACATTGCTAGCTCAGCAACAGCAAGATAATAATTCATAAAATGCGGTAATTAACCGCACCAGTTATGTGGGCGGATTGTGGCTCCCCTGCGGCAGGTGTAAACTGTCAAAAAAGGTCACAACTCGGCAAATATAAGCTGCTTATGTTGTATAGATCGGTAAAAATTTAACCATTAATCAGTCACTCCGGAATTTTTCAGAGAACAATTTTGTTCCTCGAGCTGATTATCGGGATCGCAGTGTCTGTTAACTGACTTTTGGGCGAACCATGTCGACAAGCGTTTTTAACCGTCGTTGGGCGGCATTACTACTGGAGGCGTTAACTCGCCACGGTGTACGTCATATTTGTATTGCTCCGGGTTCCCGTTCTACACCGTTAACGTTGGCGGCTGCCGCGAACTCGTCACTGGTTTGCCATACCCATTTTGATGAGCGTGGCTTAGGGCATCTGGCCTTAGGATTGGCGAAAGCCTCCACTGAACCGGTCGCCGTGATTGTCACTTCAGGCACTGCTGCCGCCAATCTCTATCCGGCTTTAATTGAGGCTGGGCTGACGGGGGAGCGTTTGATATTACTGACGGCTGATCGTCCGCCGGAGCTAATTGATTGCGGGGCTAATCAGGCGATTCGCCAACAAGGTCTGTTTGCCAGCCACCCCACTGTCACGCTTAATTTACCACGACCGACGCCGGATATTCCGGCCAGTTGGCTGGTATCGACCCTCGACAGTGCAATGGCGCAGTTACATCATGGTGGTCTACATATTAACTGCCCATTTGCGGAGCCACTCTATGGCGGTGATGACCAACTTTATGCAGATTGGTCTGCCAGCTTGGGTGATTGGTGGCAAGATTGCCACCCGTGGCTACGTCAATCCCGCAATTTACCCCAGATAAAACAAGCTGATTGGTTCTCTTGGCGTCAAAAACGTGGTGTGGTCATTGCCGGTCGTATGAGTGCCGAAGAGGGGGTTCAACTGGCTGAATGGGCACAACTGCTGGGCTGGCCATTGATTGGCGATGTTCTGTCACAAACCGGCCAGCCATTACCTTGTGCTGACCTGTGGCTCGAGCATCCAGGCGCTCAACGTGTTCTGGCACAGGCACAGATAGTCTTGCAGTTTGGTAGTAGCCTGACCGGCAAGCGCCTGTTGCAATGGCAGGAACAGTGCCAGCCGCAGGAGTATTGGCTGGTGGATTCATTACCGGGCCGCCTTGATCCGGCTCATCATCGTGGGCGTAGAATTATTTCGCCAGTGAATGAGTGGCTGGCACAGCACCCGGCACAGCGCCGTACTGCGTGGGCAACCGAACTTATTTTATGGTCAGAAAATGCCCATGCCCATGTGGCACAAGCACTAAACGACCAATTCAGTGAGGCGGCACTGGCACATCAGTTGGCCGAATTATTGCCGGATAATGGCCAGCTTTTTGTTGGTAACAGTTTGATTGTTCGCTTGATTGATGCTTTAGGTCAATTACCGGCGGGCTATCCGGTTTACAGTAACCGTGGGGCCAGCGGCATTGATGGTTTGTTATCGACCGCCGCTGGTGTTCAACGAGCCACTGCCAAGCCGACGCTGGCGATTGTCGGGGATTTATCGGCTTTATATGACCTTAATGCCCTTACATTACTGCGCCAAAGTTCAGCGCCGACGGTGCTGTTGGTGGTGAACAATAATGGCGGGCAGATTTTCTCTCTGTTACCGACACCAGAAGCTGACCGCCAACGCTTTTACTGCATGCCACAGAATGTAAATTTTGAGCATGCAGCTGCCATGTTTGGCTTAGGTTATGCTCGGCCAGAAAGTATGTTGATGCTACAACAGCAGATAGAACAATGCTGGCTACACGGCGGTGTGACGCTGATTGAAGTGGTGGTGCCACCAAGCCAAGGGGCGCAAACGCTGCAACAACTGGTTCAACAGGTGGCCCAACTATGACTCTGGCTTGCCGTAAACTCGATCCGTATCCGCAATCTTCTACGCGGCAACATACCGGGCCATGGTTGGTCTGGCTGCATGGTTTATTGGGTAGCGGTCAGGATTGGCTGCCAGTGGCTGAATTGTGTGGCAATTATCCCTCACTGCTTGTTGACCTGCCGGGCCACGGTCAGTCTGCCGCTCTGACCACCAGCGGCTTTGCTGATATCAGCCGCCAGTTAGCACAAACATTGCAGGCTAACGGCATTCGCGAGTATTGGCTGGCAGGCTACTCTTTAGGCGGCAGAATCGCGATGTATCATGCCTGCTATGGTAGCCATCGTGGTATGCAGGGGCTATTGGTTGAAGGGGGAAACCTCGGGCTGGAAAGTGATGAATTACGTGGTCAGCGATTACAGCAAGACCGCCAGTGGGCACAACGTTTTCGTCACGAACCTTTGCCCCAAGTATTGGCAGATTGGTATCAGCAGGATGTGTTTGCTGATTTAGATGCGCAACAGCGGGAACAATTGGTGTTATTGCGCGCCGCTAACCATGGCCCGGCAGTGGCCGATATGCTGGAAGCCACCTCACTTGGGCATCAGCCTTGGCTGTTACCGGCCTTGCAGCGACTCAGCATCCCCTATACTTATCTGTGTGGCGCACGAGATGATAAATTCCAGCGATTGGCGCAGGAATTCAAGTTGCCATTACGTACATTGGCCCGCGCTGGGCACAATGCACATCGGGCAAATCCCGGCGCTTTCGCCGCACAGGTACTTTCATTTTTATCACAGTCTTCATTTTTGCCCCTCCCCCGTTAAAGGAATGCTTACTATGCTTTATCCGAGTGAAGAACAACTGTACGCCGCCATCGAATGGCAGGACTGCTCCGATGGGTTTGAAGATATTCGTTATCACAAATCCAGCGATGGGATTGCCAAAATCACCATTAACCGTCCACATGTGCGTAATGCATTCCGCCCGTTAACCGTGAAAGAGATGATCCAGGCGCTGGCTGATGCTCGCTATGATGACAATATCGGCGTGATCATTCTGACCGGTGAAGGTGAAAAAGCCTTCTGTTCTGGCGGCGACCAGAAAGTCCGTGGCGACTACGGCGGCTATCAAGATAATAGTGGTGTTCATCACCTGAATGTTCTGGATTTCCAGCGCCAGATCCGCACCTGTCCAAAACCTGTTGTTGCCATGGTTGCTGGCTATTCTATTGGTGGCGGCCATGTTTTACATATGATGTGTGACCTTACCGTTGCCGCCGATAACGCTATTTTCGGCCAAACTGGCCCGAAAGTGGGTTCATTCGATGGTGGCTGGGGCGCGGCGTATATGGCGCGTATTGTGGGCCAGAAGAAAGCGCGCGAAATATGGTTCCTGTGCCGCCAATACGATGCTAAACAAGCACTGGATATGGGGCTGGTCAACACTGTGGTGCCGCTGGCTGAATTAGAAAAAGAGACCGTGCGCTGGTGCCGTGAAATGCTACAAAACAGCCCAATGGCGCTGCGTTGCCTCAAAGCGGCATTGAATGCTGACTGCGACGGTCAGGCGGGCCTGCAAGAGTTGGCGGGTAACGCCACTATGCTGTTCTATATGACAGATGAAGGTCAGGAAGGGCGTAATGCATTCAATGAAAAACGCCAGCCGGACTTCAGCAAATTCAAGCGTAATCCATAATGCGCGCGGCTACCCTTTACCGCTATAGCATTCCGATGGAAGCCGGGGTGATCTTGCGTCATCAACGGCTGAAAAGCCGCGATGGATTATTGGTGAAGTTGCAGCAAGGCGAACAAACCGGCTGGGGGGAAATTGCTCCTCTGCCGGAGTTCAGTCAGGAAACCTTGGATCAGGCGCAAACGGCGGCCACCCAGTGGCTACAACACTGGGTAAAGGGGGAGGATCTTTCACTCGACATACTGCCTTCGGTGGCTTTTGGCCTCAGTTGCGCGCAAGCAGAGCTTGAGCAATCCTTGCCAATGACCGCAGATTACCGCAAAGCGCCACTTTGTACTGGCGATCCTGATGAGTTGTTTGCCGTGCTTCAGGCACTGCCCGGTGAGAAAGTTGCCAAGGTGAAAGTCGGTTTGTATGAAGCGGTGCGTGACGGTATGGTCGTCAATGTGTTGCTGGAGGCTTTACCAGACTTAACACTGCGGCTGGATGCTAATCGCAGTTGGACCAGAGCGAAAGCCGATGGGTTTGCCAAATATGTGAACCCTGAACTGCGTTCGCGCATTGCCTTTCTGGAAGAACCGTGCAAAACCCGTGCTGAATCGCGCGAATTTGCCCGTGACACCGGGATTGCTATTGCCTGGGATGAAAGTGTTCGCGAGGCTGATTTTCAGGTGGAAGCCGAGCCTGGTGTTGCCGCGATTGTTATCAAACCGAGCTTAGTGGGCAGTATCGCACGCTGCCAACAACTGGTGCAGCAAGCGCATCAGGCAGGCTTGGTGGCAGTTATCAGCTCCAGTATAGAGTCGAGCCTGGGGTTGACTCAGTTGGCGCGGTTGGCGAACTGGCTGACGCCAGCAACTATTCCGGGGTTGGATACACTGGATTTGATGCAAGCGCAGTTAATACGCCAATGGCCTGAGAGCCGTTTGCCGTTAGTGACCGTGGACCAACTGGATGTGTTATGGCACAGCTAAACGACTGGCCCTGGCAATATTGGGCCAATCAACGGCCTCAGGCTGTGGCGCTACGTGTGGGGTCACAACTGATCAGTTGGCAACACTTCGCGACTGATATTGATAATCTGGCCTCTGCTTTTCAGCAGCAAGGTGTGGCGCCCGGCAGCGCTATCGTGTTGCGGGGTAAAAATAGCTATTCATTGCTGCTGGCCTATCTGGCTGGGTTGCGGTGTGCGGCGCGCGTTTTACCCCTGAATCCTCAATTGCCAGAGGCGTTGTTAGCATCACTGCTGCCACAGCTTGATATTGATTTTATGCTGAATCTGGCTGATCCACTGCCTGCGCCATTAACCTTTCTTCCACTGCACCTCAGTACCGAGAATTGTGCGCCAAAGGCGGTGCCATGGGATAGCCAACGGCTAGCGACCATGACATTAACCTCTGGCTCCTCGGGTTTACCCAAGGCGGCGGTACATACTCTTGCGGCCCATCAGGCCAGTGCTGCGGGGGTATTGCAGCTCATGAATTTCACGGCAACTGACAGTTGGTTGCTCTCGTTACCGTTATTTCATGTTTCGGGGCAGGGAATTGTCTGGCGCTGGTTAAGTGTTGGGGCCAGGTTGGTGGTGCAAACTGGCATGAGCCTCTCTGAGGCATTAGTCGGATGTAGCCATGCATCACTAGTGCCAACCCAACTCTGGCGTCTGTTAGAGGGGGGCGACAGCAAGCTCAGCTTGAAAGAGGTGCTGCTAGGGGGGGCGAGTATCCCAACTGAACTGACCGAGCAAGCCGAAGCTCGTGGTATCCGTTGTTGGTGTGGCTATGGTTTGACTGAAGCCGCCTCGACAGTTTGTGCCAAGCGGGCTGACGGTTTACCCGGTGTCGGTGTCGCCCTTGCAGGTCGGCAAGTGAAGTTGGTCGAGGAGGAAGTCTGGGTCAAAGCCGATTGCCTGGCTGCCGGTTATTGGCGACACGGCCAGCTACAACCACTGACCGATAGTGATGGCTGGTTCCACACCCGTGATCGCGGTATATGGCAACAAGACGAACTGCGGATCCTTGGGCGGTTGGATAATGTATTTTTCAGTGGCGGTGAGGGGATACAGCCAGAGGATATCGAGCGGGTTTTACTGCAATATCCCGGCATACAGCAAGCTTTTATACTGCCGGTCCCCGACCCTGAATTCGGTCATCGCCCGGTAGCCGTTATTGATAGCAACCTGGCAGTGGATGAAATGGCACTAGCAGATTGGCTTAGGCCACAATTAGCGGTATTCCAGCGCCCGGTGGCTTTTTATCGCTTACCTGACGAGCTAAAAAACGGCGGAATTAAGGTTTCGCGGCGATTGGTGGCTGAGTATGTGAGTCGTTTGATCTGAGTCGCTAGAAGTTAGAGTCTGCATGTGGACAAAAGTTAATGATTTGTCTATCATGAGACTCAGTGACCCATCAGATGATCAGGAGAAAATCACATGACGAAGTCTCTTAACCCAGCGGCAAAAGCGGGTAGTCATCGTGACCTGATCGCTGTCAGGGCTGCTATGAACATCATGGATAAATGGGAATGTTCTGCCGAGCAACAACAAAACATCCTGCAACTCTCCAAGGCGACTTTCTACAAGTACCGCAGCAAGGCGACTAAAACCGCCTCCCTAAGTCATGACCAATTGACCAGAATCAGTTACCTGCTGAATATTCACTCTGCTCTGCGCGTTGTATTCAGTAATCCCGAAAATGTCTATGGTTTCATGACTATGAGCAACAACAACCCATTCTTTAATGGCATGACCCCATTATCACTCATTGAGAATGGTGAGTTTGGTCATCTTCATGAGGTGGCCAAGCGCATCGACGTGCTTCGTGGGGGGCTGGTTGGATGATTTATCCTGAAATCGCCAGGACGGCGGTAGTTCCCATCAAAGGTTATCGTCTGATTCACACCAAGTATCCCCCAATATCCATTTTTGCAGATGTTGCCAACCCAGAAGAGTTCGATATTCTATTTGAAATTCAAGAGATAACGAATCCTCGCTTATCAAGCGAAGTGGGTAATCTCAATCTACTTTCTCGTGAAGAATGGGTACTTGGGATACCCGGTGCACACTATGCTATGGCCGCTTTTACTCATGTTAATCCTGATGGGAGCCGTTTTTCGAACGGTGACTATGGGGTTTACTACATTGGGGACAGCAAAGATACGGCGATCGCAGAGGTGCGGTATCACTGCGAACGTTACTGGCAGAATGTGCCGGAGCTAAAATTTGAGTGCTTTGAGTACCGCTGTCTTGCGACTGAACTTGGTGGCGCGGTTTTCGTGGACGTGACCAGCCTGCCGGACGAACATGATTATTATCATCCGACCAACTACCGTGAAGCTCAAGTATTTGGTGCTGGTTTGCGCAGCGCCCGCGAGACCGGGGTTACATATCGATCAGTCCGTCATTCTGGTGGCGTCTGCTGGGGGCTTTTCACGCCAAAGATGATAACCAGCATTATTCCGTCCTCTCTGCATCAGATAATCTGGGACAAGGGCATTGTTTCTGTCAGTCAGGTGACCTAAAGAAGAATTTCACCTACTGCTCAGTCGTCAATACTGGGATGTAGGGGATAATGGTCAAGGGTATGCGCTCACACACCCTTGACTGGTTGAGATGCTGGAGGTCAGTTGAGCATAAATCCCACATCAACCGAACCTACCAACTCGCAAATATAAACGTCTTAATTTAATCCCAGCGCCTTCTTCACACCATTCCCGTAATCAGGATGAACCTGGGTAAACAGGGCGACCTGACGACGTTGGATCTCTTCAGGTACTTGCGACAACTCACCGGCAATGCGGGCAAACATCCGCTGATGCTCTTCTTCACTAAGTAGGTTGAATAGCGCCCGTGGTTGTGAGAAATAATCTCCATCTTCGCGGTGATTCCAGTGGTCAGCAGCCCCTTCCAGGGTTAGTGGTGGCTCGCTGAAATCAGGTTGTTCCTGGAACAAACCAAAGCTGTTTGGTTCGTAAGTCGCGGTATTGCCACTGTTACCATCAACACGCATTGCACCGTCGCGATGATAGTTGTGGAATGGACATTTGGCACTGTTTACTGGGATCTGATGATGATTAACCCCTAAACGATAACGTGCAGCATCGCCATAGGAGAAAAGACGGCCTTGCAGCATCCGGTCAGGGGAGAAACTGACCCCTGGAACGACGTTGGCCGGGTTGAATGCAGCTTGCTCAACTTCGGCGAAGTAGTTTTCTGGGTTACGGTTCAACTCAAAGTAACCCACATCGATTAATGGATAATCGCCGTGCGGCCACACTTTGGTCAGGTCAAACGGATTATAAGGTGTTTGTGATGCTTCGTGCTCTGGCATCACCTGAATCTGTAGATTCCAACGCGGGAAGTCACCGTGTTCGATAGCTTCGTACAAGTCACGCTGGGAGCTTTCTCTGTCTGTGCCAACCAGTTTTTCAGCCTCGTCATCCATAAGATTTTCAATGCCTTGCTGGCATCGGAAATGGAATTTAACCCAGAATCGCTCATTATTGGCATTGATAAAACTGAAAGTATGGCTGCCGAACCCGTGCATGTGGCGATAAGATTTTGGCAGGCCACGGTCACTGAAGTCGATGGTGAGCTGGTGTAGCGATTCGGGTAACTGGGAGAAGAAATCCCACTTATAAATGGGGTTACGCAGGTTGGTTCGTGGGTCGCGTTTTACTACGTGGTTTAAGTCGGGGAACTTCAGCGGGTCACGTAAATAGAACACTGGCGTGTCATTACCGACTAAATCCCAGTTGCCTTCCTCGGTGTAATATTTCATGGCGAAACCACGGATATCACGTTCAGCATCCGCAGCACCACGTTCACCAGCGACGGTCGAGAAGCGAACAAACATGTCGGTTTGCTTACCGATCTCGGAGAAAATTTTTGCTCGCGTGTATTGGGTAATATCATGAGTCACGGTAAACGTACCGTAAGCACCAGAACCTTTAGCATGCATGCGGCGCTCAGGGATAACTTCGCGATCGAAATGGGCGAGTTTTTCCAGGAACCACACGTCTTGCAATAACATCGGGCCACGTCGGCCAGCAGTGACAACATTATTATTATCAACAACGGGAGCACCAGCTGCGGTCGTCAATCCTTTCTTTTTGCTCATCATTTTCTCCAGTATAGCTGTTGAATTGATTGCGTTTTCGGGTTTTTTAAAGCATTACATTTCACCAAAAGCCTGATTGAAAAGATAATAACGTAAACAACATCAGGGATTTATTCTTTGATCTCCACACTAGTTGTAGCCTTATTGCCGCGATTCAGCAAATAGGCACGCCTTATCATTACCATCGCCAACATTAGACATATAAATTACATTACTATTTACAATCATATGAAAAATAGGGGTATTTAATCATTTTTTTCGGTTAAACTCGGTACAAGAAAAACCTGTTAGCCAGAGTCTGCTCATGGGTGACATCACGAATAATGAGAGAATAATATGAAGAAGCATTTAATTGCGGGCGCTGCCAGCTTGCTGTTTGTGGCGGGTTCAGCCAGTGCGGTGAGTTTCAACGCCGAAACCGGGCGTCATTACACCAACTTAGGGTTCGGCCTTGGCACTAATACTGGCGGCTTGGCAGTCAGTGGTAACTGGGCGCGTAGCGACCATGACGGCGATATCTATGGCATGGGGCTGGGCTTCAATTTACCCATTGGCCCAATGATGGCCACTGTCGGTGGAAAAGGCATTTATATGTCACCGGAAGACGGTAGCAATGGTGGTGCGATTGCGATTGGCGGCGGTTTAACCTATCCAATCAACAAGTCATTCACTTTATACGGTGAAGGCTATTTCGCCCCTGAAGAGTTGACCAGCGGTATGAAATCTTACAGCGAAGCCAATGGTGGCCTGCGCTGGAGCATCTTCCGCCCACTGACTGTTGATGTTGGTTATCGCTATATCAATATGGAAGGGAAAGAAGGCCATCGCGATAATCGCCTGGCGGATGGGGTGTATATCGGCGCTGGCTTGAACTTCTAATTCCCTGGTTTTAAATTAGCGGCTACTGCGCGTCGTCACTCTGAGATTGCGCAGTGCTCGGCCTCCTCGTGTACTATTGCGTACACTCTGGGGCACTCCGCGCTGGGCGCACTCAGACTGACTTAGCTCGCTACACCTTACGGGTTGTGTTTACAGGGGAAAGCTTACCCCACTGCGGGGAGTGCGCCAGTGACAATCCCTACCTGAATACTAATGACCACAACTCCACAAGCAAATACCGCGGCCAGTGCCGGTTTCCCACCCCAGACCCGATAACTTCCCTGATGAATTTTTCGTGCTTTCCACGCCAGCATGGCAGGTAGAATTAACGCCAGCACTGATAATGCGACGGCGGCAAAGCCCAGCGCCATAATAAAACCGCGTGGGTAAAACAGCGCAAACAGCAGCGGTGGCACAAAGGTAATGGCTCCCGTTTGCAGGCGGCCGCGTACTGAATTACGGCGTTTAAATAAATCAGCTAGATAATCAAACAACCCTAATGCGACCCCCAGAAATGAGGTGGCCAGCGCCAAATCGGCAAACAAGTGAACCGCCAACTCAACATGGGGTGAGGCCACTACATCGCGAACTGCTTGTAATAACCCATTCAACCCAGCTTGTTGCGCCAAGATACTCATAAAAGTCGGGGATGAAATAGATCCTAACGTGGTCAACTGCCAGAAAATGTAAGCAATTAGTGGGATGGCGCTGCCGATAATAAATACCCAGCGCAGCTTACGAATATTGCCACCCATATAATTAACAATACTTGGCACGCTGCCATGAAAACCAAATGAAGTGAAGATCACCGGAATAGCCGAGAGAGCCAGCCCTTGTTCCAATGGCAACGTTAATAAATTGGTTTTTTCAATATGTGGCATCATCAATGCCAACATCACAATTAGGAAGATAATTTTGGCGCTGAATAAAATGCGGTTAAACAAATCGACCGAGTGAGTCCCGATACAGACCACTCCACCGGCAACCAATGTAAACAGCAATACACCGAGTGAGGTGGGAAATGAGTGCTGAGTCCATTGGCTGATACTGGTTGCCAGCAATTCGCCAGCACCACTGATATAGGCTGCCGTCAGTGCATACATCAGAAACATCATGCTAAAGCCGGTGATCCATTGACCTCGATTGCCGAGATAACGTTTAGCCAAGGTACCCAGCCCGGTATCTGCCGCTTCATGCTGATAAACTTCAACCAACAGCAGTGCGGTGTAACACATTAATAACCATAGAGAAATTAATAGCGCAAGGGTAACGCCAAAGCCAACACCGGCGGCGGCCAGTGGCATCGCTAGCATACCGGCACCAATGGTGGTACCGGCAACGATAAATATACTGCCCAGAGTGCGATTCTTCACGTTTTCCTCTACTACATGACAATTTATTGGAATTATTGAGTGCAGCAGAGTAGTGGATTGGCTTATTTGTGTCAAATCGACGTTACGAATGGTGTAATTTTATATTTACACTGGTAGGTATATGAAAACAGATACATTTATTGCGCTTATTTTTTCTCCTGACGGGAAATGATTGTGTTTAGGTGCTGAGATTCATAAAGTGAATGGTATGGGTTGAACGGAGAAGAAAATGATCAGAGTTGAGATGTTGAGTACCGGGGATGAAGTGCTGCATGGGCAGATTATTGATACCAATGCTGCATGGCTGGCAAATTATTTGTTTAATCAGGGATTACCCATCAGCAGTAGGGAAACCGTCGGTGACTCACTCTCGGCTCTTATTGAGGTGTTAACTGAGCGTAGCCAGGTTGCCGATGTGTTGATTGTGAATGGTGGACTTGGGCCAACCAGTGACGATTTGAGTGCCTTGGCTGCGGCACGGGCAGCCGGAACTGAACTCATTGAGCATCCGGAATGGATTGCACGCATGGAGGCTTTCTTTCATGAGCGCGGCAGAGTGATGTCGTCGACCAACCGTAAACAAGCGCATATCCCAGCCAATGCAGAAATGCTGGATAATCCGGTCGGTACTGCTTGCGGCTTCGCATTACAGCTTAATAAGTGTTTGATGTTCTTTACGCCTGGCGTACCGTCAGAATTTAAAGTGATGGTTGAGCAGCAGATTATGCCGCGGTTACGCCAGCATTTTGATGTGGACGAACCGCCATTATGCTTACGAATGACCACCTTTGGTCGCTCAGAAAGTGATTTGGCGCTGGAATTAGATCCATTGCCACTCCCACAAGGAGCGGTGCTCGGTTATCGCTCATCGGCACCTATCATTGAATTGAAGTTAACCGGGCCAGCCTCACAGCGCCCAGCCATGGAGCAAGTGTGGCAGCAGGTCAGGGCAGTAGTGGGTGAGAGTATCATCTTCGAGGGTACGCAGGGCTTACCGGCATTGTTGGCCGAGCAACTGACGCTGCGCGGATTGCTGTTGGCGGTCAGTGAGCAATTTACTGCTGGGTTAATGTACTGGCAGTTACAAAGCGCGAGTACGCCATTGGCCGGGGGCGAGCTATTGCCAGCCCATTGTCAGGAATCTTTAGCCGAAGTTGCCAGCCGCGCCCAGTCATTATCTATGCTGTGTGCTGCGCAGGTGGTATTGGCCGTGAGTGCGATGCAAAATGACTGTCTGAGTGTGGCGCTACATACTCCTGATGGGACTTTTGCCCAGACAATACGTTATCAAGCCAGTCGCCATGGTTTACGCATTCGTCAGGAAAGTAGTGCCATGCTGGCATTGGATATGTTACGCCGTTGGCTGAAAGGCAGCCCAGTCTGCGGTCAACACGGCTGGTTGGAAGTGGTTGAGATGTTGTAGTTATCGGAGAGACAAAAAGGCAGAATATCAATTCTGCCTTTTGTGCTAGGTACTCTATCGTGCAGGATTATTTCACTTGTGCACTTCTGACTTCGTTGCCTGCTTCCCAAATCCGGTATTTCACGTCAACGCCTTGCGGTACATACACCACAATAGGCAAGCGGCTGTTGTAACGCTGCATCCCGGCATCACCCAGATTGGCGGCGATAAATTGCGGACGGCGCGTATTATCTGGGCAGGCCATCATGGTAGAGGCCGGTTCTGAGATTTTATCCATCACCAGATAATCAAATCCCCAGCCAGATAAGGTTCTGGTTTCCAGATTGCCGCCGAGCATATGGCGGTTACAGTCAACTTCAAGTGTTTTTCCGATTAGCAATTCAACTTTGAAGCGACTTTCATCTTCTTGTGGATCAAGGAAAATTACCTGGCGGCTCATGCCTTTTTCAGCCTGTGGATAAGGCGCAATCTTCTCTAACGGCTGCTGCCGATTGAGCGGCTGCTCTGTGGCAGCAATAGTACTGGCCGATGCTGCCATTAACAGGCTGGTTATCGCAATTGATACTATTTTCATCTTTTGTCCCTATGGTTTATCAGGTAATACCGGAGGCAAAATATCACACAACCGGGAGTCTGATTATAGGTGAATTCCGAACTTTACTGATGAGGAATACGCCAAGCTTATGTTTTGACGGCACAATATTTTTTGATGACGGTCTATCACTAAAGCTCGATTTCAATATCACCCTTTGGCTGACAGCAGCAGGGCAGGATCTCACCGGCCTGGATAAAGGCCAGCGGTTGCTGTTGATAACAGACTTCACCCTTCAGTAAACGTAGGCGGCAAGAGCCACAATAACCGGAACGGCATTGGTACTCGATGGGTATCTGATGGTGTTCGAGCGTTTCCAGCAAATTGCGGCTATTGGCAGGGGAGATAAGTTGAGCACCATTGGTGCTCAACGTGACAAGAAATTTCATCGATTACAACTCGAAATCACTCAGGTCATCAGCACTGACTTCTGAATCAATCTGACCGACCAGATAAGAACTGACTTCAACTTCCTGTGGCGCAACCTGCACATTATCGGAAACTAACCACGAGTTGATCCATGGAATCGGGTTGGTACGGGTATTAAATGGTATACCGAGACCGACAGCTTGCATGCGGATATTCGTAATATATTCCACATACTGACACAGAATTTCTTTATTCAGACCAATCATCGAGCCGTCACGGAACAGATATTCAGCCCACTCTTTCTCTTGCTGTGCGGCGAGAACAAATAAGTCATAGCACTGTTGCTGGCATTCTTCAGCAATTTCAGCCATTTCCGGATCATCTTCACCTGAGCGCATCAGATTGAGAATATGCTGGGTACCTGTCAAATGCAGGGCTTCATCGCGCGCAATCATTTTGATGATTTTCGCATTGCCTTCCATCAGTTCGCGCTCAGCAAACGCAAATGAGCAGGCAAAGCTCACATAGAAACGAATAGCTTCCAGCGCATTCACACTCATCAGGCACAGATAAAGCTGCTTTTTCAGCTCGCGCAGGTTAACCACGACGGTTTTGCCGTTAACCTGATGAGTTCCTTCCCCTAACAGATGGTAGTAGCTGGTCATCTCAATCAGGTCGTCATAATACGCCGAGATATCTTTCGCGCGTTTAAGGATCTCTTCGTTGGTCACGATATCATCGAAAACAATCGCAGGGTCGTTAACGATATTGCGGATGATATGGGTGTAAGAACGTGAGTGAATGGTTTCAGAGAATGACCAAGTTTCAACCCAGGTTTCCAGCTCAGGAATAGAGATAATTGGCAACAGGGCGATATTAGGGCTACGGCCCTGAATAGAATCCAGCAAGGTTTGGTATTTCAGGTTGCTGATAAAAATGTGTTTCTCGTGTTCTGGCAGATTCTGATAATCGATACGATCACGAGAGACGTCAATCTCTTCCGGACGCCAGAAAAACGACAGTTGTTTTTCGATCAGTTTCTCGAAAATAGCGTGTTTTTGCTGGTCGAAACGCGCCACGTTGACGGGTTGACCAAAGAACATCGGCTCGAGTAACTGGTTATTTTTATTTTGCGAAAAAGTGGTATAGGCCATGATTTCCTCAGGGAACAGCAAAGGGCAAATGAAGAGAGGCCCATGACATTCTGTATTTAGCGACAAAATGATTCATCCCCCGGCTGGTGCGTGATCTCATACGCGCCAGCCGGGGGAGGGCCTAAACTAAAAATCAGATCTTACATGCACCGCCTTCACAGTCATCATCACCAGGCTGACTCTGAATATCTTCCTGCACATCATCAGCACCATCACGGGTGTTTTGGTAGTAAAGGGTTTTTACGCCAAATTTGTAAGTCGTCAGCAAGTCTTTCAGCAACTGCTTCATCGGTACTTTACCTGACGGGAAGCGGGTTGGGTCGTAGTTGGTGTTAGCTGAAATCGCCTGATCGACGAATTTTTGCATCAAACCGACCAGTTGCAGGTAACCGTCGTTATTTGGCATATCCCACAGCAGTTCGTATGCATCTTTCAGGCGCTCATACTCAGGAACCACCTGGCGCAGAATACCGTCTTTCGATGCTTTGATACTGACATATCCACGCGGTGGCTCAATACCATTGGTGGCATTGGAGATTTGCGAAGAGGTCTCGGACGGCATCAGCGCAGATAACGTGGAGTTACGCAGGCCGTAAGTTTGAATATCTTTACGCAGCGTTTCCCAATCGTAATGCAGCGGTTCGTCGCTGATAGTGTCCAAATCTTTCTTATAGGTATCGATCGGCAGAATACCCTGTGAATAGGTGGTTTCGTTGAACCACTGGCAAGCACCTTGCTCGCGAGCCAGCGCATTCGAGGCTTTCAGCAAATAGTACTGAATAGCTTCAAAGGTGCGATGAGTCAGGTTGTTGGCGCTGCCATCGGAATAACGAACACCATTCTTCGCCAGATAATAAGCAAAGTTAATCACGCCAATACCCAAGGTACGACGGCCCATAGCACCACGTTGTGCCGCAGCAATCGGATAATCTTGATAGTCCAACAGGGCGTCCAGCGCACGTACCGCCAGCACGGCCAAGTCTTCTAAGTCATCAAGGCTGTCAATGGCACCTAAATTGAATGCTGACAACGTACACAGCGCGATTTCACCATTTTCATCGTTGATGTCATTCAACGGCTTGGTTGGCAACGCAATTTCCAGACACAGGTTTGACTGGCGCACCGGCGCAATTTTCGGGTCAAACGGGCTGTGGGTGTTGCAGTGATCCACGTTCTGAATATAGATACGGCCAGTAGAGGCACGTTCTTGCATCATCAGAGAGAATAACTCAACCGCTTTCACCCGTTGCTTACGGATGCTGCTGTCTTGCTCATATTTGGTATAAAGGCGCTCAAATTCATCCTGATCGGCGAAGAACGCATCATACAACCCCGGCACATCGGATGGGCTGAACAGCGTGATATCTTCACCTTTCAACAGGCGCTGATACATCAGTTTGTTGATTTGTACGCCGTAATCCATATGACGCACGCGGTTGCCTTCAACGCCACGGTTGTTTTTCAGAACCAACAGGCTCTCAACTTCCAAATGCCACATTGGATAGAATAAGGTGGCCGCACCGCCACGAACACCACCCTGTGAGCAGGATTTAACGGCTGTCTGGAAGTGTTTGTAGAAGGGAATACACCCAGTATGGAAAGCTTCACCACCACGAATTGGGCTACCTAATGCACGGATTCGACCCGCATTGATACCAATACCGGCACGTTGTGACACATATTTCACAATGGCGCTGGAGGTAGCATTAATAGAATCCAGGCTGTCACCACATTCAATCAACACGCAAGAGCTGAACTGGCGAGTTGGGGTACGAACACCAGACATAATCGGCGTTGGCAGCGAGATCTTAAAGGTAGAAATCGCATCATAGAAACGCTTGATGTAATCCAGACGGGTTTCGCGTGGGTAGTTTGAGAACAAACAAGCAGAAACCAGAATGTACAGGAATTGGGCACTTTCATAGATCTCGCCGCTGACGCGGTTCTGCACCAGATATTTGCCTTCCAACTGCTTAACCGCCGCATAGGAGAAGTTCATATCGCGCCAATGGTCGATGAAAGTGTCCATCTGTTCGAACTCTTCTGCGGTGTAGTCTTCCAGCAGATGCTTGTCGTATTTGCCCATCTCCACCATTTTCGTCACGTGGGCGAATAATTTTGGTGGCTCGAACTGACCGTAGGCTTTTTTACGCAGATGGAAAATGGCCAGACGTGCGGCCAGATACTGATAATCCGGTGCGTCGCGCGAAATCAGATCCGCTGCCGCTTTGATGATAGTTTCATGGATATCAGCAGTTTTAATACCATCATAAAACTGAATATGTGAACGCAACTCTACTTGAGATACTGAGACGTTATGTAAACCTTCCGCGGCCCAGTCGATGACCCGGTGGATTTTATCCAAATTGATGCGTTCTTTGCTGCCATCGCGTTTAGTAACAAGTAGGCTTTGGTTCATGTGTTCGGGACCTTTTTTCCCCCTTACTCTATGTCTATACAGCACAAATTTACGCTCTCCATGATTGCGATAATCATTGAGGCTGTAGTGTATTGTTCAGTATGTAAACACAATATATAGGGGGTGGGTAGTAGATAGATAACAAGATAGTGAGTATTGAGACTTTTGGCAAGTGAACAAGATCGATGAATTGTGTGGATAACTTGGGGGTGAATTGTTACGAAACCCTCACAACCTGCGTCAGCACTGGCGATCTTCGGTTGCCAATCTGGGGGATAAGATTCTGCTGAAAATCTTAAAACTTTGACCGTTTGCCGATTTATTAAACGCTGGAAATACCCTTTATCTTTCGCGCCGCAGTGATGTTAACCACAACGCGAAATCTATCGGGCATTGTTTAGTTTTTATACGTCATGCAGCGGTGCTATCGTCTGCCATTTGAGTATGAACCATATAATTCACATCGACGTTACGGCCGAGCTTAAAATGGTCAGTTATCGGGTTGTAGTGTAGCCCGATAATATGGCGCTCGCGCAGTGGAGTTTGATCGACCCAGCCGATAAGTTCTGATGGACGGATAAACTTTTTCGAATCATGGGTGCCTTTGGGCACCATTTTCAGAATATATTCCGCCGCGACGACCGCCATCAACCAGGATTTGGTATTGCGATTGATAGTCGAAAAGAATACATGGCCGCCGGGTTTGACTAGCTGCGCGCAAGCGCGAATAACAGAAGCGGGGTCAGGAACGTGCTCAAGCATCTCCATGCAGGTCACAACATCATAATGCTGCGGGCGCTTTTGCGCGTGGCTTTCAACGGTTTCCTGAATATAATCCAGTTTAACGCCGGTTTCTAGCGCATGTAGGCGGGCGACTTGTAGCGGCTCATAGCCCATATCCAGCCCGGTAACTTGTGCACCTTCACGCGCCATACTTTCAGCCAGAATGCCGCCACCGCAGCCCACATCTAGCACTTTCTTATCGAAAAGACCGCCTGAGCGCTGCAAAATATAATCAAGACGCAGGGGGTTGATGCGGTGAAGGGGCTTAAATTCACCCTCTAAATCCCACCAACGGGAGGCAACTGCCTCAAACTTAGCGATTTCTTGTTCATCGACATTTATTTGTTCAGCAACATAGCGATGAGGAGCTGTGGTATCTGCACGCATGACGGGTTCTCACTGTTGTGTTTCTTTGCGCAGATTATACATGTTCCCCATCAATTGGCGCAGTTTTGTGTCTACGACTTAAGCGCAATGCTGTTTCACCCAAACGTAATGTAGTTTCGCCAAAATCAGGGTTTTGTGATATAGTTTCGTACCTTTAAATCCGGTAATTAGTAGAGGGATAGCGGCTCAATGAGCGACCTTGCCAGAGAAATAACACCGGTCAACATCGAGGAAGAGCTGAAAAGCTCCTATCTGGATTATGCGATGTCCGTTATTGTCGGACGTGCTTTACCAGATGTCCGGGATGGACTGAAACCGGTTCACCGTCGCGTACTGTATGCGATGAATGTACTGGGTAATGACTGGAATAAACCATATAAAAAATCGGCCCGTGTAGTCGGGGACGTTATCGGTAAATATCACCCGCATGGTGACAGCGCGGTCTACGACACAATAGTGCGTATGGCCCAGCCGTTCTCACTGCGCTATATGCTGGTGGATGGGCAGGGTAACTTCGGTTCCGTTGATGGCGACTCCGCCGCAGCGATGCGTTATACCGAAATCCGTATGTCTAAAATTGCTCACGAGTTGTTAGCGGATTTAGAAAAAGACACCGTTGACTTCGTGCCTAACTATGATGGTACAGAACAAATCCCTGCCGTGATGCCGACCCGAATCCCTAACCTGTTGGTTAACGGTTCGTCCGGTATTGCCGTCGGGATGGCAACCAATATTCCGCCGCATAACCTTTCTGAGGTTATTGATGGCTGTCTGGCCTATATCGAAGATGAAAACATCAGCATTGAAGGGCTGATGGAATATATTCCGGGGCCAGACTTCCCAACCGCTGCGATTATCAATGGTCGTCGTGGTATTGAAGAAGCTTATCGTACTGGCCGCGGCAAGGTGTATATCCGTGCCCGTGCTGAAGTTGAAGCTGACGCTAAAACAGGTCGCGAAACCATTATTGTTCACGAAATCCCGTATCAGGTGAACAAAGCGCGGTTGATTGAAAAAATCGCCGAACTGGTAAAAGAAAAACGTGTAGAAGGCATCAGTGCGTTGCGTGATGAGTCTGATAAAGACGGCATGCGTATCGTGATTGAAATCAAACGTGATGCAGTTGGGGAAGTGGTTCTTAACAACCTCTATTCTCTGACGCAATTGCAGGTGACTTTCGGTATCAATATGGTGGCTCTGTCTCAAGGGCAGCCTAAATTGCTTAACCTGAAAGACATTCTGGTTGCCTTTGTGCGCCACCGCCGTGAAGTGGTGACACGCCGTACCATTTTTGAACTGCGTAAAGCTCGTGACCGCGCGCATATCCTTGAAGCGCTGGCGATTGCATTGGCTAACATCGATCCGATTATCGAATTGATTCGCCGTGCAGCAACCCCTGCGGAAGCGAAAGCTGGCCTGATTGCCAACCCATGGGAATTAGGTAACGTTGCATCAATGTTGGAACGTGCCGGTGATGATGCTGCCCGCCCTGAATGGCTGGAAGCTGAATTCGGTATTCGTGACGGCAAGTATTACCTCACCGAGCAACAAGCTCAGGCAATTTTGGATCTGCGCTTGCAGAAACTGACCGGCCTGGAGCATGAAAAACTGCTGGATGAGTATAAAGAGCTGCTGACCATCATTGGTGAGTTGATCTTTATTCTGGAAAATCCAGAGCGCTTGATGGAAGTGATTCGCGAAGAGTTAGTGGCAATTAAGGAGCAATATAATGATGCTCGCCGCACTGAAATTACTGCGAATACCTCTGACATCAATATCGAAGACCTGATTAATCAGGAAGATGTGGTCGTGACATTGTCCCATCAGGGTTATGTCAAATATCAACCGCTGACTGATTACGAAGCTCAACGTCGTGGTGGTAAGGGTAAATCTGCAGCACGTATCAAAGAAGAAGACTTCATTGATCGGCTGCTGGTTGCCAACACCCACGATACTATTTTGTGCTTCTCCAGTCGTGGTCGTCTCTATTGGATGAAGGTTTATCAGTTACCGGAAGCCAGTCGTGGTGCTCGTGGACGTCCGATCGTCAACTTATTGCCGCTTGAGCCAAATGAGCGTATTACCGCCATTCTGCCGGTTCGGGAATATGAAGAAGGTCGCCACATCTTTATGGCTACCGCCAGCGGTACCGTGAAGAAAACCGCATTGACCGAGTTTAGCCGCCCACGCAGTGCCGGTATTATTGCCGTCAATCTGAATGAAGGCGATGAGCTGATTGGTGTGGATCTGACCGACGGCAGCAATGAAGTTATGCTGTTCTCTGCGTTGGGTAAAGTGGTTCGATTCCCGGAAACACAGGTGCGGTCTATGGGCCGAACTGCAACCGGGGTCCGTGGTATCAACCTCAATGGCGATGATCGGGTTATTTCTCTGATTATCCCACGTGGTGATGGCGAAATCCTGACGGTAACTGAAAATGGTTACGGTAAACGTACCGCAGTGGAAGAGTATCCAACCAAGTCCCGTGCGACTCAGGGGGTTATCTCCATTAAAGTCAGTGAACGTAATGGTAAAGTAGTGGGTGCCGTCCAAGTGACACCAACTGACCAAATCATGATGATCACGGATGCAGGTACTCTGGTGCGCACCCGCGTCTCTGAAGTGAGCATTGTGGGTCGTAATACCCAAGGTGTGACACTGATCCGCACAGCGGAAGATGAGCATGTGGTCGGCCTGCAACGTGTAGCAGAGCCAGAAGAGGATGATGAAATCCTTGATGGTGAATCATTGGACGGTGAAGAAGGTGGCGAAGAAAACGCGGCACTGAATACACCAGAAGAAGATGAACCTGCTGCCGATGAAGCAGAAGACGACAACGCATAATGCATCATCTGTAAATGAAACAGCCAGCTTACGAGCTGGCTTTTTTATGGCTTATTGGTAGTGTATTGTGTTACTCACACAACCTGTCCGGCGATGCTTTAACCATGGTATCAGATTGAAATATCTTTCTTCATTTCGCACCACACTAAAAATATCCCGTTACCTATTTCGGGTATTGGCCGTCATGCTATGGTCACTTGGCGCGCTGCTCACTACCTTTTATATTCTTAACATTCTTAACGAGAAAAAATCTGATATCCGTCAGGAATATAATACTAACTTTGATCAGGCGCAGAGCTATATCCGGCATTCTTCCGATATTATTCGCGATATCAAGTACATGGCGGAGAACCACTTAAACCAGAATTTGGCGAGTAGTGATATTGCAGCGGGTGCTTTTGTCAAAAGTAAGACAACACCTAAATATTATCCGCTCAACTCACAAGCCGACTGCACCACACTGAATTCATCCCGTCACTCATCATTAGATTCTCTCAGTAGCCTTATTTTGTACTGGAAAGAGAACTTTGCCGCAGCCTATGACCTTAACCGGATATTCTTCATCGGCACTGACACGTTGTGCATGGTGGACTTCGATATTCGTAATGTTCCTATGGAGCATGAGAGTTTACTTAAATCACTGAATGAACATATTTTAAAATATCGTGAGGCCAATAATCAGGATAAAGACGGCCCACTGTATTGGATTGTCCCTGGCGTGCGGCCTGACATTGGTACCTTATATGTCATTAGCCCACTTTATGTCGGCAACAAGTTAGAAGCTTTAGTGGGCACTGAGCAAACTATCCGTTTGGAGGACTTTATCTCGTCAGGGCCGCTGCCCGTGGGTGTGACTCTACTGGGGCAAGACAATGAACCCGTATTACGGTTAGCCACCGGGGAGCGCTCTGCCTCAATGTTGAATGATTATCCAGACACCCCATCTTATTTTGGCTATGTAGATGATTACAATTATCTTATTCTGAAAAAGAATTTACTGCCATCCACACTCAGCATTGCTTATTCTTTACCTGTTAAGACCATTATAGAGATATTCAAGCTATTAATTTTTAATGCATTATTGCTCAATGCGCTCTCTGCTGTGGTGATATTCACCCTGGCCTGGTTATTTGAGCGGAAAATGTTCCACCCGGCTGAAGATAATGCTTTAAGGTTGGAAGAGCATGAACAATTTAACCGCAAAATTGTGGCTTCTGCGCCGGTGGGAATTTCCATCCTACGGATTAGTGATGGCACCAATATCCTCAGTAATGAATTAGCACATAACTATATTAACTTACTGACAAATGAGGATCGCGAGCGAATTACGCGCATTATTTGTGAGCAGCAAGCAAATTTTGTCGATGTGATGACCAGTAATAATAATAATCTGCAAATCAGCTTTGTTCACTCGCGTTATCGCAATGAAGATGTGGCTATCTGTGTACTGGTCGATGTCAGTTCGCGGGTGAAAATGGAAGAGTCATTGCAAGAAATGGCCGCCGCAGCAGAGCAGGCCAGTCAATCAAAATCGATGTTTTTGGCGACAGTCAGCCATGAATTGCGAACCCCGCTATATGGCATTATTGGTAACCTCGATTTATTGCAAACCAAAGAGTTGCCTCAAGGTGTTGACCGGTTAGTCACCGCAATGAATAACTCGTCTGGCCTATTACTGAAAATTATCAGCGACATTCTGGATTTCTCCAAAATAGAATCTGAGCAACTAAAAATTGAGCCGAGCGAGTTTTCTACCGTGGAGGTGATAACGCATATTACGGCGAACTATTTACCTCTAGTTGTGAAAAAACGCTTAGGTCTGTATTGCTTTATTGAGCCAGATGTCCCTCGGTTGATGCAGGGGGATGCGGTTCGCTTGCAACAAGTGATTTCTAACTTGTTGAATAACGCTATTAAATTTACCGATACTGGCTGCATTATCTTGCAGGTTCGGGTCCGTGGCTATTATCTGGAATTCCGGGTGCGGGATACTGGGGTGGGAATTAATGCGCGCGAAATAAATCAGCTATTTGATCCTTTCTTCCAGGTGGGGACTGGGGTTCAGCGCCATTTTCAAGGTACGGGATTAGGTTTGGCTATTTGTGAGAAGTTGGTCAACTTAATGGACGGGGACGTTGAGGTTGTTTCTGAGCTAGGAATGGGCAGTATTTTTGCTATTCGTATTCCGTTGTATCAGGCTAAAAATACGGTATTGCCACAAAGTGATCGTTGGCAAGGAAAAGTATTGTGGTTGGATATTCGCAATGCGCGCCTCGAAAGCTATTTGTTCGATCTATTAAGTCATTTCGGCGCAACCATTCAACGCTATGACAATGAACAGACTTTGCAGGAACAAGTGCTTATTTGTGATCATCGACCACAAATAAACTCGCCGCTGTCGGCTTGGATTCAGCTATCCATCGAACATATTGGCTTGCCGCAAGAAACACGGCCAGGATATTGGTTGCTGAGTACATCCACGCTGCTGGAAATCATCCCATTATTAGATAGTATATTACTTGAACAACCATTGGTTGATAATACGTCACTGCAATTGCCAGCCCCAAAAGCTAATCAAGATGATAATGCTGACCTGCAAATATTGGTTGTGGATGACCATCCTATCAATCGGCGACTATTGGCAGACCAGCTTACAACATTGGGCTATCGAGTAATTACAGCGAATGATGGGTTGGATGCTCTGGCGGTACTGAGTACTAATGACGTTGATATTGTGCTGACCGATGTGAATATGCCCAATATGGATGGTTATCGTTTGACGCAGCGCCTGCGGCAATTGAATCAGAATTTCCCGGTGATTGGCGTCACGGCTAATGCATTGGCAGAAGGCAAACAACTTTGCATTGAAGCGGGTATGGATAACTGTTTATCTAAACCGGTAACTTTGGATACCTTACGTCAAATGTTGCGTTATTACAGTGACAAGGTGCGACGCGCACGTTAAATCCGTAGAGTTCATTTGCCGCCAATCTGCAACCTCAATGACTTTGGGTATAAATTAGGGATAGCTAATACATTGGTAATACTAATGGAATGGGAGAAAAATAAACCCGGCACAGTTGCTTTACACCGGGTTTAGGAACGAGAATTATTCTTTATCTTGGCCGATAGTGACTGACGAAAGATAGTTTAACAACGCAATATCATTATCAACGCCCAGTTTCAGCATCGCCGACTTCTTCTGGCTACTGATGGTTTTAATGCTGCGATTAAGCTTTCTGGCGATCTCCGTGACCAGAAAACCTTCAGCAAATAACCGTAAAACTTCACTTTCTTTCGGGGATAAACGTTTATCGCCGTAGCCATTCGCACTGATTTTTTCTAGCAGTTTAGCCACACTTTCCGGCGTGAACTTTTTCCCTTTTTGTAATGCAGCCAAGGCCTTAGGTAAATCAGCTGGTGCGCCTTGTTTTAATACTATCCCGTCAATATCCAAGTCCAGAACTGAACTGAGAATAGCGGGGTTATTATTCATTGTTAGTACAATTATGGCTAAATCAGGGTAGTGCCGTTTTATATATTTAATCAACGTGATGCCATCACCGTACTTATCTCCTGGCATAGAGAGGTCAGTGATTAGCACATTAGCATCAAGTTTAGACAAGCTGTTAATAAGCGCTGTGGAGTCTTCAAACTCGCCAACAACGTTTACCCATTCAATTTGCTCAAGCGACTTTCGGATGCCAAACAACACAATTGGATGGTCATCAGCAATAATTACATTAAGGTTGTTCATGGTTATGGGTTACCTTGCTGCAACAGTCTGGTGATGAAAGAATCAATTTGACTGATGCTATTTTCGATCTTCAACCGATCGCCATCTGCGATATGCTGTTCTAATGTTTCACATAGTTGTTTGCCGAGAAGCAGATTCAACATAGCAAATACGCCTTTCAATCGATGTGCGGTCTGCGAAAGCGATATGAAATCACGTTGCTGAAGTTCAGTATACAGTTTCTTCAGATCTACCGGTACTGTCTCAACAAATAAGGAATAATAGTCACTGGATTTTAGCTGTTGCTCGTATGCACTTATATCATCATTAGCTATGGATTCAGACGTTTCAGAGGATTCATCCGATAAAATGCGCTGTTCAATTAGTAATAATATTGCATCAATGACTGCACTTCCTAAATTATAATTTACCCGAATATAATTATCCTGCAACTGCTGTAAACCCACTTCGTCCGGAGCAAGTAATAAAGTAAATTTATCATAGTGTTGCGGGTTATCCGTTACCGTTACATCGTAGTCTCTACCGGGTAAACGGTCATCTACGATAATGCAGTTAGCACCGAATGAATTCAATAATGTTGTGATGATGGAACGCACTTCTTCAGACGTTATATCTAATAAAGCAGTGACACCGTCCAATAACTTCTCTTGTTCCTCCTGTTGTTCATTTTGGACAGCAATTGTCACTCGGATAGTATAACGAGTGCCTATATCCACTTTGCTGCGAATCTCTAATTGACCGTTTAATTTTTTACATAATTGGTTACATAAAAAGAATGTTAATCCCGAACTGTGATTGTATCTATCGACCAATGTTTGGCTGAGGAAAGGATAATTAAGATTACTGATCTCCTCATCAGAAATACCTGCACCGGTATCGATTATCTGAATAAGTAGTTGTTCAGGGTGACCCGGTTCGTGGTCAACATTTAGTGTAACTTTGCCATAAGACGTCGTAATAATTGAGTAATGCAGCAGCAGTGAAAGTATCTTGCGTAATACTTTTTCATCACCCATATAATTCTGATCAATATTGATACGGTAGTGATTAAACAGAGTTAGCCCTTTCTGATTAATCGCCGGTAGCATCTCCAGCAACAGTTCATCGATTAATGCTGACAGGGAAAAACTGCGCTGCTCCGGTTGCCAGTCTTGTGTTTCCAAGCGGGTAAGCAGGGTAATATTGTCAATCAACTCAATGATATCTTCAGATTGTTTGACCAATTTATCCGTCAGTTCATGCTGCAACTGGATATCAGTGATGTTTTGTAATTCTTTGGCTATCTGGTTGAGGTGGTTCACGGGCTGATTCAGCTCAATACCCAAATTATGCAACATCAGTTTCCGTGCTTGCAGGCTCTTATCATATTCACGCCTTGCCTGTTGCAGCCTTTTATTGACCAACACTTCTTTATCCTGATCATTTAATAGGAAAAGATAGGTTTCCGGGGAAATCTTGCTGCGAAACATGCGAATTTCATAAACTTCATTATTCACGGTGCCCTGAATCACCCCATGGTGCTGCTCGGCCATATGGGCAATCTTTTGCAAATTAAGGTGGGGCATCAAGTTGTCTGCGATCTGATTGCTGGCGACCACGACATTATTGCTGAAATTATAAACCAGTAATCCTTGTGGCAGGTTGGTAATAATTTCTTGGCTCAATGAACTTTGTGTTTCTAATTGGTCGGCCATATCTGCACTTGGGTGTACGAATTGGCGGCGAATAAAATAGATCCCTAACATCGCCAGTGACAGCAGCAGAATATTGGCCAGGATCAACCAGAAGTTGTTCCTCAGCAAATCAATGGCCAGCACATTAATAGGCACGCGATAAACAATTTTCAGTGCGGCGTTTGTCAGCGGGGCGGAGAACTCTACCCAATAACCATTGAGTGTGACGTTGGCCGCGGTAATATCCTCTGGAGCCAGACCTTCATTAATGGGGGTTTTATCTGGTTGAAGCAGGAAGCCTGAACGCGCCATATTCGGTGGAATTAAATCATTAATCGGCAAATCAAAGGCGATCACTGTCGCCAGATGACCGGGATGATTAAAGGTGGTTCTGAGCGTAAAATAGTAGGCATTCTGAAAGCGTAATTTTCGCAGTGGCGAGAAACTTTCTCTTTCATCTAAAGTATTGGCCTGCTGCAGCATTTCCGCGCGTCGGGACTCTGCGGCAACCGTCAGATAACTCTCTTTAAATCGTGAAGTGACTTCTTTTAATGCCTGAGTCGTGATGAGCGACAGGCTATTATCCTGACCGTTCAGATAATACATTGAGTAGGTATCATTCTGCGAGCCCCAGTGGCTGTCGAGATAATTGGACAACTGCAATGTCATGGTCAGTGTCGCGGGCTCATGATTACCAAAAATGACCGCGTCAGTTTTTCTGCGCGTTTTTTCAAGATAGTAAATATCAGGGCGCAGACGGATTTCCTGCGCGGCGATCATCGGCTTGTCAGAGATATCGGGGCTATTGGCTAAGTCATAAATCTGATAAGTATGGTAACGATAGTCATCAATACGTTGTTGCAAACCGGTGGCAATATTGGTTAATGCATGCTTTTTCTCGGTCAGGTAAGCATTGGTATAGTTGTAGCCATACAACCCAATGGTGATGAGCAGCAATACAATAAACAGCCAGAAGCCGCGGGTGATATTAACTGAACTGGTAGATGACGAGTTATTTTGCATAGAAATAATGCATATTCCTTGGTTAGCGTGTGACGGCTCTGGCGCTGGCAGTCACTGTCAGTAATAACAGCGCCACGCAGCCAAAAGCGACCGATAAGCTACTTAGTTGGGCGACAAAACCAATTGCCGCAGGGCCAGCCAGAATCCCGGCATAGCCAATAGTGGTAATAGATGCGACGGCCAAATTGGCTGGCATCACGGTTTGATTGCCAGCGGCAGTGAATAAGATAGGGACCACGTTCGATGCACCCAATCCCACCAGCATAAAGCCAATAATCGCAGCCAGTGAATTATCAACACTTATCGCGGTAACTATCCCAATAGCGGCGCACAAACTCCCCCCTAATAATACCTTGTATCGGCCCAATCCGTTGACAATCCGATCACCATTTAAGCGACCCAGAGTCATCGCGATGGCGAATACCGCATAACCTACACCGGCTTGTGAGGGTTCCATACCCCGCAATGTGGTGAGGAAGACAGCACTCCAGTCAAGCATGGAACCTTCAGCCAGAAACATGACAAAACATAAAAAGCCGATAAACATCACCCAGCCACGCGGTAAAACGAATAGCGGGCCATCATGGGGTTCGCCGCTGCCTTGCAACAGGTTTTTATTGGCGGTTAGTAGCAGGATAATCATTAACACCACTGTGGCAATAATGGCGGTTAGTGGGCTTAAGCCCAGCCACAATAAAGCACTCACGCCACCCGCGCCGGCAATGCCACCAACACTGAATAATCCGTGGAACCCGGACATCATTGCCCGACCACTGGCTTTCTCGACAATGACCGCCTGAATGTTCATCGCAACATCTATTATGCCCATGGCGGCACCGAAGACTAACAAAGCCAGAGCCATGGTGACAGGGGTGTTCATTAAGACTAACAAGGGGAGGTCGAGACAGAGCACCGCGCCTGCCAGTAAAATCACGGCCCTGCAGCCCCACTTCGCAGTGAGTACCCCAGTCAACGGCATGGCGAGCATCGAGCCGACACCAATACATAATAGCAGTAAGCCCAGCGATGCATCATTCAGATCAATACGTTCCTTGGCAAAAGGCACCAACGGCGCCCATGCGGCCATACCCAGCCCAGCGATGAAAAAAGCCAGACGAGTCGAGATTTGCTGTGCAACACCGGGTTGCACTGTTGATTGGCGTGTTTTGGTGCTCATGAGGTATCAGATCTGCGATTGATATGAATCATAAATATAGACAGACGTTTCTATCACAAAGCGAAATGCGGGTCGAAGGGATTTATCCGGATTATCATAATACTTGGCAATAAATGACTTTACTGCAGATAATCACCTTAATGGGGCTGAGTAAAAAGTCAGTCAGACATTGAGCGGCACAACCCGCCATATTGAAATTGGCCGTCTAGCTATCATCACATTTATGTGCGCACTCATCGGGCTGATTTGACGAATAAAGTTGGGAAGTCATTGCCATATTACCGGGAATGGTGGTGAGTGTAGAAATTAAAACCGGCCAGAAAACGGTGTTAAACGACCTAATAAAGCCGCTAAATAAAGTGAATTAAGCATTGCGCGAGCGCTAATAACTCTGCTTAATTATTTGTCTCTATTGACGTTTTGCTACTGACGCTGAATACCCTTTATTATCTGATAAATATTAAACTATGTTAATAAATAGGTGGCTGCTAGTTAATCGATTAGGTTAATTATTAGCCCGAGATATTTAAGCTATTCGTGCTAAAATATTATAATGAAACTATATATCTTGCAAATCATTTCATTTTGAAAATATATCGTCATTGTAAATATACTTCACTATATATTTCAGGCAATAAAAAAGCCGGTCAAAGGACCGGCCGTAACGCTAACGAATTATCTGGCCGCGAAGGCCACAATGAAAGTAATAGTAAAATAATGATGATAGCGGATTTATTATAGTTGCTGTTTCTTAGATATTACTTGTCAATTTGTGCGGTGATGGTTTTATTATAACTAATTGTATTTATTTAAAAAATAATCATTCTTGATTATAGGTGCTATATTTTTTAGTATTTTAAGTTTTTGTGAAAGTTCGCAGTAATTTACATTTTGAAATGATTTTTGGAGGTATGAAACATTATCCGAGACTTGGTAGCATTTTCTGTATAGATAAATCCTAATCTTATTACCACAATAGAATAACCCCATTGGGATTATATGCTCGCAAGAGCAGTGGCATAGTTAGATCTAATAATTAGAGGATAATAACGATGAAACTTCGAGTTCTTTCCCTGCTTGTTCCAGCCTTATTAGTTGCAGGTAGTGCAGGTGCGGCTGAAATTTACAACAAAGACGGCAATAAGCTGGATCTGTACGGCAAAGTCGATGGTTTGCATTATTTTTCTGATGATAAGAGCAAAGATGGCGACCAGTCTTACATGCGTTTTGGCCTGAAAGGCGAAACTCAGATTAGCGACCAACTGACCGGTTACGGCCAGTGGGAATATCAGGCAAATTTAAACAAAGCTGAAGATCAAGACCAAGGTAACTTTACCCGTATTGGCTTCGCTGGTTTGAAGTTCACTGATTTTGGTTCTATTGACTATGGTCGTAACTACGGTGTGCTCTACGACGTTACTTCCTGGACTGACGTACTGCCAGAATTCGGTGGCGATACCTACGGTGCGGATAACTTCCTGTCACAACGTGGTAATGGTATAGCGACTTACCGCAACACCAACTTCTTTGGCCTAGTTGATGGCTTGAACTTTGCTCTGCAATATCAAGGCAAAAATGGTGACGGTACTGAAACCAACAATGGCCGTGATGTAGAAGGTCAGAATGGTGACGGTTACGGTATGTCCGTATCCTACGACCTTGGTTGGGGCGTGAGCGCTTCTGCGGCGATGGCAAGCTCTAAACGTACCGATGATCAAAATAAGCTGGCCTTTGGTCATGGCGATCGTGCTGATGCTTATACCGGTGGTCTGAAATATGACGCGAACAACGTTTATCTGGCCGCAACTTATGCCCAGACTTACAACCTGACTCGCTTTGGTAACTTCAGCAATACCAGTTCTGATGCGGCTTACGGTTTTGCTAACAAAGCACAAAACATCGAGTTAGTAGCCCAGTATCAGTTTGATTTCGGTCTGCGCCCATCAGTAGCTTACCTGCAATCTAAAGGTAAAGACCTTGGCAACGGCGTTGGTGACCAGGATCTGCTGAAATATGTTGATGTCGGTGCCACTTACTTCTTCAACAAAAACATGTCCACCTATGTTGATTACAAAATCAACCTGTTGGATGAAAACCAGTTCACCAAAAACGCCGGTATCAACACTGATGATATCGTAGCAGTAGGTTTGGTTTACCAGTTCTAATCCTGATAACAGGGTAGGTTCTGATAAAACGCGGTCACTTGGCCGCGTTTTTTTATGCCTGCGGTAGCGATAACCGAGCAGTAGTCTAGTTTAAACTAGCTGTGTTTTTGACCAGATTGGTTTTTTTTGACCAATTTCGGCATGAAGTTTAACCAAACGAATCGAATTTCAATTTTTTCTGAACCAAACACTAGACATATCATCACGCTATAGATGATAATGCCGCTCATTGGAAGGATGGCCGAGTGGTTTAAGGCAACGGTCTTGAAAACCGTCGACTGTAACAGGTCCTAGAGTTCGAATCTCTATCCTTCCGCCAAATTACGCCGGCATAGCTCAGTTGGTAGAGCAACTGACTTGTAATCAGTAGGTCCCGAGTTCGACTCTTGGTGCCGGCACCAATTAAAAGCCCGCTATCTGAATAAGATAGCGGGCTTTTGCTTTGGGCTTTAAATCACTTATCCAACAGGCAGAGTTACTCGCCGCCCTCTAAATGGCGGCAGTTTTTATCTCTGCCGCCGCTAGAATCAACTGTTCTTGGCTAATTGAGCAACCAGTTGGTTAACGCCATCACTCATATTGGTGAATTTAGTCAATTGAGTGCGTGTTACGACGACGAAAACGCCAATGTTTTTTTCTGGGATCATGGCCATGTAGGTGATGAACCCGCCACCGCCACCGGTTTTTTGCATAATACCCGGTAGTTCATCATTGGGTGCCATGTAAACCCAGCCTAAACCTAGTGCATCCGCCTGACCGGCTACATCCATTCCTTTTAATGAAACTAAATCGCGACGTTGGAAATACAGAGTTTGTTCACGTTTGGCTGAATTCTTACGCGCGCTGTTATCTGAAGATAAGAATTGTTGCATCCAGCGCTGCATATCTTCCGGTGTGGAGTAAATCCCGCCACTGCCGGCGGCGGCTGTGGTATTTTCACAACGGCTACTGCCAACGCCAATCATCAATCGGCTACATTGTTCAGCCGTCGGGGTCAGGGTGGTATTACGCATTCCTAGTGGGGCGGTGATTTTATCGCGCAATAAGCTGGTATAAGGTTTTCCAGCGGCCCGTGAGAGTGCATCCGCCAGTAAATCGTAGGCCAAGTTGGAATAAGCTGCTTTTACACCGGGGGGAACAGTGACAGCCGCCTGTTTAAGCCACTGCCAGCGGTTATCTTTAGTTGGCCAGGTAAACACCGGCCTTTTCTGTGGGCCACCCGGTTGTTCACGCGGCAGGCCGCTGGTATGGCTGGCCAGATTCAGCAGAGTAATGGGCTGCTTACTATTATAAGCCGGAACTTTGGCTCCACTTGGCGCATATTTTCGCAATGGGTCGGTCAATTTTACCGTGCCATCTTCAGCCAGCTTAACCATCACTTCGCTGGTCATCAGCTTGGTGATAGAAGCAATGCGAATCAATGAGTCTGGCCGTGGGCGAAGATTATTACCAGGCTTGGTTTCACCAAAACTACGGTTGACCACTTGGTTGTTATCGATAACCACTAATGCCATCCCCATAGCTCCACTATTATAGAAGATATGTTCGGCATATTGATCAACAACTTGTGATGTCAAAAGCTCAGTATCAGCATAGCTGTGCAAAGAGATCGCGAATAGTGCAGAGGCCAGCAATGGGGAGGAGAAATGTTTCAGCAATCTTTTATCCATATTCAAAAAAATAAATAAGTGGTCGTGGACTTATAGTAATCGGATATTTGTATAAAACATGCTGAAATTTTCAGATAGACGAATAATTTACATTGGCGGGCAGAGCTTGCCGGAGCAATAGTTTTATTACGAGTCAACCCAGAAAGACAATCAGCAGTATTTTCTCTGCTTTACCTCATGCTGAACTCCTGTGAGCGCCAAATGCCGTCTGAGTCCTGCTGTGTGTCTGACTGGGACACAACCATGCCAGGCGCTTACAATCATTCTAGCCAGTATCTTGTTGCCGCGAGGGGAGTTAAACAACATAGCATGTTAGAAAAGGAAAACTAGAGAGAGAAAATAGTAAGATTGTAATGATATCCCCCGAGCTAAAAAAACCGCACCGAAGTAGGGTCGGTGCGGTTTGCGGTGACTATCAGAAAGCAATTAACTTTCAGTGACTGGCTTAGGTACTATGCTAGGTGACTCTTTCATGCCTAGTGGGTTATTGCCCCAACACTGTTCGTACTTCCAGCCGGTGAGTTCTTCCGCGACAGCTCTGGCATGGGCCGGAATATCCGCCATGGCACCGCCACCTTTAATCCGCTCAATTTCTTCCAGCAGGATTTTGTGATTCTTGCGATCCAGTTTCATCTGTGTGGTGTAGTAGATAGCCACCAATGCCAGGGCGACCACCCCGATTGCGAAGACACCGACAATGGCTTGCACAGCCACTTCCGGCTGACTCGATTGACCGGAGACAAAGCCAAAGCGACTTAATGTCCACCCCATGGCGAAGACGATAATCGAACGTACCATTTTACCGGCAAAAGTCATGGCGCCAGCATAAATACCTTCACGGCGACGGCCGGTCAACACTTCGTCTACATCTGCCAGGAAGGTATAAACCGTCCATGGAATGTAGTAGATGCCACCGGTACTCAAGCCGAAAACAGCGGTGATGCAGAACAGCACAATTACTGTTGTGCTCTGAGACCAACCGGTGAAATAGAGTGCGGCATAAGCAATTACACTGACAATCACGACTTGCAGCGCAATCCGGAACGGGCGAGCAAAGCCCATTTTGACGCAGATTCCAATAAAGACGGCAGTAGAAATCAACTGCATGATTGAGCTGAAACTATTGAGCTGGGAGACCAGCGCAGCGTCTTGGCCTAAACCAAAAATAATAAAGTAGGTAAATGCGGAGGCAAACAACCATTCAGCACCAAAGCCAAACAGATACATCCCTAAATGTTTGCGGAAAATACGTAGATGGAAGGTTGATGCCATATCCACACACAGTTTTTTTAAGGCCTGCCCTAAGCTGCTCGTGGTTTCTCTAACTACTTCGCTGGCCGGACGTTCCCAGGATGAACTGTAAAGCCAGATCATGGCGCAGCACATAATCAGGCCATAGGCGATACCGGTATAGAGGAATGGTGTCGCCGAATCTTTACCATAAATGGCAATAAACTGGCCGGGAATGAAAGCGGCTAAAAAGTTAGCGACTTTGCCAAAGATAGCTTTAGAACCGGTCAGTTTTGAGCGCTTGGCAAAATCGGTGGTCATCTCGGTTGCCAGTGTTTCATAAGGCACCATGATGGAGGTGTAAATCAGTTCAAACAGCGCGTAGGTCAGTAGGTAATACCAGAAACCAAAGCCGCTCATCCACAGCATCGGATAGACCAATACCAGTGGGATCCCTAGCAAAATAAAGAAGCGACGGCGACCAAATATGCGGCCCAATCGGGTGTTGTAAAAGTTATCTGTGATATAACCCATTACCGGGTTACTAATAGCATCGAGAATACTGGCGATTGAAAAGATAGTGGCCGCTTCGACGACGGAAAGTCCGCAAAAGGTGGTGTAGAAATACATCAACCAAGCACCGCTGATTGCCAGTGCTCCGCTCCCTAGTAAGTTGGCACTCCCATACGCCAACGTATGTCTTGTTGTAATAGCTTTACTCATTTTTACCGCCACCTCAAATTAAAACAATGTTTCATTAATAATGGATAAGCGTTTTCTTTATAAAGGTATGGCGTTCATAAAAATGAGTGTTTGATCACGAAAAAGGGTTTTGTGGCCAGAAATGGCGCGTATTACAGTAAAAATTGATGTGAATCAAATTCATGGATGGAGGGAATATTCGGTAAAAAACAAAATATCCATAAAACGGCTAATGAGTGATAATGCATTTTTATGGCAATCATCACCGTGACAAATGTGGCAAGATTTCGATCAGTGACATGAAATATCCCTATTTGTATAAAGTTGGCTGCTTACATTGTGAAAATATCAATGTTTGATATACGTGAGCTGTGACGTAGCATATGAATGTATTCTGGCTGCACCAGTGGCTAGCAGTGAAGGATGTAAAATGGCGAAGAAAAACCCTTATTATGATGCCAGTAAGCCACACCACACAGAGTTTGGATTTCAGAATCTGGAACCTGTAATCCACCATCCACAGGATCTAAAACGTTGGCGCGAAGAGCGTAAACGTCAGTCGTTACCCAAACCGCCACAGCAGGGCTATGCGCAGTTTGTTACTGACTGGTGGCAAGCGGCTGATTTCAGTGGCCATCAGGATGCTTTATGGTGGCTGGGCCATGCTTCATTATTATTGCGTGTCGGTGGAAAAACTGTTTTGTTTGATCCGGTGCTTTCTTGCCGAGCTTCGCCCCTCAATTTTTACGGGCCAGTACGCAGAACCCCGGCTCCCGCCAGTGTTAAAGAATTGCCACATATTGATGTGGTCGTGATTTCTCATAATCACTATGACCATCTGGATGTCACGACCATTAATCAATTGATAGGTCGCTTCCCCGATGTGATTTTTTTGGCCCCACTGGGGCTGCAAAGTTGGTTTGTGCAGCATGGTGCCCATCATGTTCATGAGTTAGATTGGTGGGATAAGCATCTGGCGGCTGAATTTGAGTTTCATTGTGTCCCGGCGCGTCATTGGAGTATGCGCACACCGTGGGATCGTAACCAAAGTTTGTGGTCGGGTTGGGTGGTCAAACGCGGCAATATTAACTTCTATTTTACCGGGGATACTGGCTATTGCCAGCAACTGCTAACCATTGGGGAAAGGTTGGGGCCATTCAACTATGCGGCCTTGCCGATTGGCGCTTATGCGCCACGTTGGTTTATGAATGCACAACATATGGACCCACAACAGTCAGTACAATTGTTTCAACAATTACAGCAGCCGATGACCGTTCCTATTCATTGGGGCGTATTTGAACTGGCAGATGAGTCACTGGATGAACCACCGCAACAATTAGAGCAGGCGTTAACTGCAGCGGGTGTGTCACAAGATAATTTTGCCCCGATTAAGATTGGGGCGCGGATAGCGTTAGGGTAGGAGAGTTTCAGCGGATTTAATGACCATCCGCTGAAACTCACTATCAGTTTTTACTGAATTTGATGAGTTAGATCCTGAATTGATTTACGGCGCCGGTCAAATCAGCGGCTTGGGCTTGTAATGCAGCAGAGGCGGCCGTTGATTCCTGCACCAGTGCCGCATTTTGTTGCACCATGGTATCCAATTGAGCTACCGCACTATTGATCTCATGAATGCCACGCATCTGTTCATCCGCAGCATTGGTGATTTCTGACATTATAGTGGTGACATCAGATACGCTGCTGACAATCTCGGTCATGGTGTTACTGGCTTGACGTACCTGACCAGAACCTGATGCTACACTGCTGACGGTTGATTCAATTAATGTTTTTATCTCTTTCGCGGCCTGTGCACTACGTTGTGCCAGTGTGCGAACTTCACCTGCAACTACGGCAAAACCACGACCTTGTTCACCTGCCCGGGCAGCTTCCACCGCAGCATTCAGTGCCAGAATATTGGTCTGGAAGGCAATGCCATCAATCACGCTGGTGATATCCCCGATTTTGCCAGATGCTGCCTCAATTGATTCCATGGTAGTGATAACTTTGGCGATAACATCGCCACCACGTGAGGCATCATTGGCAGCAGAGAGCACTGCCGTGTTAGCTTGCCTTGCTGCACTGGCCGATTGAGCCACAGTTGCCGAAATTTGTTCTAATGCTGCGGAGGTCTGTTGCAAGCTGGCCGCCGCTGATTCTGTCCGGCCCGACAAGTCCTGATTCCCGGCGGCAATTTCATTGGCTGCAATTCGAACCGACTCACTGGTATCACGAATTTGTGCCATTACTGCACTAAGTTTGTCAGCAAAGTTATTGAATGAAAGCGCTATTTTTGCTACTTCATCGCGGCCCTCTACCGGCAAACGCTGTGTTAAATCTTCGGTACCCGAACTGATGGCATCCATAGCTTTATGCACATGAGTTAGTGGTGTCAGAGCGCGCTGGGTAATAAGACCAATAATTATTGCCGCGATGAGAATAATCACGATTAGCGTCACCAGCGAGGTGATTAATAATGAGCGCATTCCGGCGGTGGACTGAGCTTTGTCCAGTGCCACCACGGTAAACCATTGGGTGCCAGGTACCGCTTGTGCCAGCAGCAACTTACTGCTGCCACCGATGTCGGCAGTAATAGGCTGAGTGGCGGACAAAAGTGCTTTCAGATCCAGCGTTGGGGCAATCTCACTCAGTGGTTTTAGGGTTAATTGTGCATCCTGGTGGGCGATAATGGTGCCATCGGCATCAATCAACATACCGAAGCTATCATCCGCTGGATGTATAGACTTAACGTTTGCAATCACACTGTCCATGGTGACATCGGCAGCTAATACCCCTTTAACAGTGCCATCTTCAATGATAGGCAAGGCAAAAGTGACCACTAACTGGTTAGTTCCCGCGTCGACGTAAGGTGGTGTAACGACTGGTTTTCCTGCTTTCACTGCCTGCAAATACCATGGGCGCCCAGTGGGGTCGTAACCTGCGGGAATACCATCCGGATTAGAGAAGATGGCGGTCTTATTTGCATAACCAAGATAAACATTTATGAAATTACCGGCGGCGGCAACCTGACGAAGTGCGACAGTAGGGTCAGCAGCCAGAGCGGTGTCTTTTAATGACACAATCATTTGTGTTTTAGAAGTGACCCAATCTGCAATCCCAACACCATGGCTGGCAGTCACCGCCGTCAGAGTATTATCAATGGCACTGTTGTTGTATTTGTTAGCAACGGAATAGTTAAAGTAAGTATTAATGGCAAGCGAACTCGCCACGATAATGATACAGGCAGCCAAGATACGTGAACGAATGGAATCGAGCATAGAGCGTCCTAAGTAAAGGGGAATGCATGATTCAAGTAACGGCTTGGCGTGGAAAAACTTGAGCTGGGTCACGGTAACAAAGTGTAATATATGCACCATTGTTAATTATTTTTTATGTAATAGTGACGGCAGTGGTCGATTTTGTTGATATTGATATCCAATAAAAACATAAACTTGGTTGTTTTTTGATCTTGATTTTATTGGATTGAATAGCGAGAAAGTTGAAAAAAATAGAGATATTTAAAGTGTAAAATAAGCATCAATCAGGTGAAATGTGGCTATGTATTGAGATTGATGCTGAATATTTGAGCCTATAAGATAATCATAATTCACTGACTAACCATTGGTCGGCCTCGTCAAACATCTCTTCAACTAAACGATTAAGTACCGATTTTTCTTGTTTGCTGGCATCGGTATTTATGCCGTTAGCTTGCATCGGCTTGACCTTAACTTCCGCATTAGGGAAGACCTGATGCACGCGTTTGGTCAACTCTGCTTTAATCAGTTCATTAGCATTTGTCAGGCCGGCGACATTTCGTTTGTCATAAATTAATTCAACTCGCATCGCTTTTTTCCTAAGATTTTCCCATGTAAAATACTGTGTTAATATACAGTTATATTGGATGCGAGACAATAATATTTTAGCTATTTTAGCGGGGAACAGGCGAATAGGCTGTTTTTTTGATGATTTAGTTATATTTAAAATAACCGCCAGTGATTTATTGACTAATCACTGGCGGTTATTTTTTGTTTAATGTCTTAACTGATTGTTTATACAAATGATTTAGATTTTTTACTGGAGTCGTAAAACGATAAGGATAGCTGTATTGGGTTAATCTATCTCTAACCAGCGCGCATCGACCACCACGCCGAGTATCTTGCAGTTACCATTGAGTTCAATTAATCGGTAGGCGGGATTCAAGGGTTTCAAGTACTTAACCCCGGCATCGACAATTAATTTCTTGAATGTGGCTTCGTTATCATCAGTGAGTTTGGCGACCACAAAATTACCTGGCATCGGTTCTTTTTCCGGATCGACGAGAATAATCATGCCTTCGGGAAAACTGATACCTGACGGCGAGGTCATTGAATCGCCTTTTACACTCAACCAAAATGCATTGTCATGCGCATTCTTGGTCGACTCCGGCCAAATTTCAATATCGCGCAAGGTATAGGGCTCTATTGCTTCATACCAGTTGCCCGCACTGATCCAACTGATGAGTGGATAACTGTTGGCGACGGATCCGGCCGGTTTATCATTTAGCCCGCTACGGGTAGAGATAGACAAACTTTCAGCCATCTTTGCCAACTCCTTTGCCAATGAAGGACTAAAGCTGCTGATGGGTTCATTCAGCACTTTGGCAAAAGCAGCGGCATTGGTCACATTGAGCGGATTTATACCGTTCAGGAATTGGTTAACCGCACTTTGGCCGACGCCTAATTCATGCGCAACAGACTCCTGGGATATACCCAGTGCTTTTTTCTTGGCATTAAACAGCTCTTTCAGCCGCTTAGCGTCGTCTAACTGTTCTGGCGTCAATGGCTTCTTTTTCATGAGTCAATTTTATTACCGTTAGCAATAATATCCAATCACCTGCGGTATTGACTATAAAATCACTTGCGGTAATAATCAATCAAAATATATAAGAGAAACGCATGGAATCGCACCTGCAACACGTACTCTTGGTCGTGTCATCAGCCTTCGTGCCGTGAGTTGCTCTGGTTATCACAAGAAGACGGCAGCCAGGTGTTTCGGGGCTTCCGTTGCTGAACAATCGATAGGTTGAGGTGTCATCCTGTGGCCCCGCCTTTTGTGGAGTAGCTATATATGAGTTCAATCAACGGCCCAAAAGGCATAAGCCATAGTCAGAAGATGCCCGGCATGAGAGACATTCAATTAGTATTAGCACGCTGGGGGGTATGGGCGAGATATAGCTCGGGGTTGGATTACTCATCGATTGCCGCGGGTTTCAAAGGACTCCTACCTGATACGTCTAAAAGTAAAGCATCATGTTGCGACGATGATGGCTTAGTGGTGGATGGTTGTGTGGCCCGATTAAAACAATACCGACCAGATGAATATGAATTGATTATTCGTCATTATGTCCTCAATCAATCAAAGCGAGCCATTGCACGCCAGCAAAAAAGAGATGAAAAGTTAGTGAGAATTAATATGCAAATGGCCGAAGGCTTTGTTGATGGTTGCTTGGCTATGTTGAATATAAAATTAGAAATGGACCCATTAATTGAAAATTTACATATTTATGAAAAAACATTAACGCGGTCCGCAAAAAGTGTATTAGTCTGATATTACTGGTTGGTTTGTTACGCAAGAATAATATTTTAAGACCCCGCTTAGACGGGGTTTTTCTTTTCATAATCCCAACGTTTAGAGTTAATAAATAAATTTAAAATTTTAATAAAAAGCATTAACGCGGTCCGCAAAAAATGTATTAGTCTGATATTACTGGTTAGTTACATACTGATTAAAAACAGGAAAGCCCCACAATGTTGGGGCTTTCCTGTTTCTGTTGGCAATACACGCCAGTGTATCTGAGTAGGAGGTAATAAATGAATGAACAAAGCCAACTGCCCTATTGGTGGACAGGATCACTGGCACTATTTTCAGCTCTGAGCTTACAGGATTACATCTTTATTCTCGGTACAGTGATTAGCGTGATATTCACGATTAAAACTTATTACGTCAATTTACATGAGAAGGCCGAAATAATTAAAGAGGAGCAGCGTCGAACTGAGATATTACGAGATTTTTTACGTAATAAAACAATAGAAAATATTCCGGCTGCCATTGCGGTATGCAATGACGCATTGCACAAGATGGAGAGCTGATATGACGCCCACGTTACGTAACAAAGTGTTGGGCGCTGCTGCTGGAGGGGCTATTGCGATTGCTGGTGCATTACTTGGTGGGCATGGCGGCGTCGAGGGCCGTGAATATCGTGCTTATTATGATGTCGCAGGTGTTCTGACGGTATGTGATGGTCACACTGGCAGCGACATTATTCGCCATAAGCAATATAGCGATCAGGAGTGTGATGCACTGCTACAGCAGGACTTACTGCCTATAAAGGCACGGGTTGATCGTGCCGTACAGGTCCCGGTAGGGGATTACACTCGCGCAGCACTCTATTCCTTTACCTACAACATCGGGCAGACCGCATTTATCAACTCAACTTTATTAAAGAAATTGAATAGTGGCGATATAGCAGCTGCGTGTGACGAATTGCGGCGCTGGATTATGGCGGGTGGTAAACGGTGGCAAGGCTTGATTAATCGGCGCGAGATTGAACGCGAGCTGTGCATGATGCCAGCGCCGGTTGTAAAGAAAGTCGCGGAGGATAAATGAAGAGGCGAATGATCAGCATGGTGTTGCTGTTGTTCTTGCTACTTGGCCTTACGGCCAATACTTACCGGCTTAGCACCAGGCAAAAGCAAGAACATGCCCAGTTACAGGCGGAACTGCTGGTGAATCAAACCTTGGGTAACATCATTGATGCCTACCAGTTAAACGACGCAGCCAATCGAGCGGCTACCCTCCGACAGTTAGAAAGCGAAAGGGCGTTACGACATGAAACAGAGGATCGCCTCAAGCGCTTTGCGGCTGCGGCAGCAACTGACAACTGTGCTGTTAGTCGCATGCCTGAGTCTGGCATTAGTATCTTGCGCGAATGAACCGCGTGCTCTGTTAGTCAATTCCCCGCAGTTATTGCCGCCAGAGTCGGCGATGACTGAATGTGAAATTCCACAGTTTACCGGATCAACATGGGGTGACAGCGCCTTATATGCCCTGAACCTCAAACGGGAGTTACTCATCTGCAAAGGGCGGTTAGATGAAGTCATTCATTGGCGTAATACCCTCCACCCTTGAGGTATTCGTTCTATTCCATTACTCGCCCTTAGTGGTCGACCGCGTTTATCCCCCTAACGGGGCAACTATTCATCAGGAGAATAATCATGGCAGGTATTGATGTCGGAATAGGTATTTTTTATCGGGTGAAATCATGAATGCAGCGCAAATCAGGCAACTGGCAGCCGCAGCGCTAGTCGGGAAAACCGATGCTGAAGATCGGATCTATTCAACTGACGCATGGCCAGTAACCACTTATCCAGCCATTTTGTTACAGACACCGGAGGAAGTTAAAGAGTCCATTGGCCGTAATGCGCCACAGTTCAAGACCATGACAACCTTGCGAATCAGTGGGCATATCCAACTCAGTGAGGCGGAAAGTCGGGTCACGGAAGCTGCATCTGCACTGGAGCGTTTGTGTGAGCAAATTCAACGCGCGGTGATTAACAGCTATGAGCTAACCCGACAGATTCAGCAATTTGCCAAAGTGCGCACCACCATGGGCATCGACACCAGCAGTGAGCAGCACTTTGCTGAAGTTAAAGTGGAGTTGGATCTTGAGTATTACCAAGGGCCGGAAGATTTCTTCCCGCATGAAACCACCCCATTAGAGGGCATCGACATCACTATTGATATGCCCGATGGTGCCACGGATCCCCTGATCGCCATTACCTTCCTGGAGTAACCCTATGTTCGTGAAACCGATGGCCGGTCGCGCGGTGCGTGACCCGGTCAAGGGCACCCTTTTGCCTGAATCCGGCACCGAGGTTCCTGATAACACATTTTGGCGTCGTCGAATTCAAGACGGCGATGTGATGCAGATAGCCGCTAAATCAGTGATATCTGCATTTGAAGTATCAACAACGGAGAGTACAACACTATGACCATTCCTTTCACTAATATCCCAAGCAATTTACGCACGCCTTTGTTCTTTGCGGAATTTGATAATTCCCAGGCTAATACGGCGAGTACCACCCAACGGACATTGATTATCGGGCAAGCATTGCCAGAAAGTAGCTTGCCTGCCAATGTGCCATTACTGGTTTCATCAACGGCAACGGTGGCCGGTTTAGCGGGGGCCGGTTCGATGCTGCATGGGCAAATGGCTGCTTATTTGGCAAACGACACTGCCGGTGAGGTTTATCTTCTGCCGCTGAGTGACACTGATGCCATGGTGGCCGCTACGGGTAAAATCACCGTCACCACACCAGCCTCGGCGACTGGGGTTATTTCACTGTACATCGGCGGTATTCGGGTACAAACCACCGTGGTTGCGACGGATGACGCGAATGCTGTTGCCACCGCACTGGCCGCGGCCATTGAGGGTAAACCCGAATTGCCCGTGACGGTTGTTCATACTGAAAGTGTGGCGGCGGAAGATGGCATCATTGTCCTGACGGCGAAAAATAAAGGTGCACATGGCAATAATATTGACTTGCGCTTGAACTATTTAGGCAGTGCCGGTGGGGAAGTGACGCCAGACAGCTTAGTTCTAACGATTACCCCGATGGCAGGTGGCGCAGGTACTCCTGAGTTGGCTGGTGGATTGGCGAATTTGCAGGATCGCACCTTCGATTTCATTATCAATCCTTATACCGATACGACGTCGTTGGATGCTATCAAAGCTTTCCTTTCCGATAGCACCGGGCGTTGGAGCTACAGCCAACAGTTGTATGGGCACAGTTTTGCCGCACAATCGGGCACTTATGGCCAACTGACCGCTGCCGGAGAGCTACGTAATGACCAGCATGCTTCACTGCTGGGTATGCATAACTCACCGACTCCGGCTTACATCTGGTCAGCAGCTTATGTGGGGGCAATCGCTCAGAGTCTACGCAATGATCCCGGTCGTCCACTGCAAACGCTGACTGTCAGTGGGGTGTTAGCACCGCCGTTGTCTAGCCGTTTCACACTGACGGAACGTAATAACCTGCTGCACAGCGGTATTTCCACCGTGACCGTGGCGGATGACGGTACGGTTCAAGTGGAAAATATCATCACGACCTATCAGACCAATAAATACGGTGCTGAAGATGATAGTTACCTACAAATCGAAACCTTGTTCTTGTTGATGTTTGTCACCCGCTACCTGCGTACACAAGTGACGTCCAAGTTTGCTCGGATGAAGTTAGCTGCAGATGGCACCCGTTTCGCTGCCGGTTCGGCGATTATTACTCCAAATGTTATTCGTGCTGAGTTGATTGCCCAGTATCAGACTTTGGAATTTAACGGCTATGTGCAGGATGCCAAAGGCTTCGCCCGTGGGCTGATTGTTGAGAAGAACGCCAGCAACCCAAATCGCGTCGATGTGCTGTGGACAGGGGTGCTGATTAATCAGCTACGTATCTTTGCGGTACTCAATCAATTCCGTCTGCAAGCGGCTGTTTAACTCTTAACTTTTTAAAAATAAAAGGAAATAAATTATGAGCGATTCTTCAAACCGCCTGGCGGGCACTGCTTATGTCACTGTTGATGGCATTACTATCATGGTCGCTGGCCAGTTCAAATACAGCCCGTCAAAAGTCAAACGTGAAACCGTAATGGGGATGGACGGTATTCACGGCTATAAAGAAACCGTGGTTGCACCGTCAATTTCTTGCACCATCCGCGATAGTGGCGGTGTTTCCATCAGTGACTTCAATGACCAAACCAACGTCAATATCGTGTGTGAATTGGCAAATGGCAAAACCATTATCGGTAGCGGTATGTGGTCAGTGAGTACTTTGGTGGTGGACAGTACCGAGGGCACGGTTGATGTCAGTTGGGAAGGCGGTTCGGTGACGGAGAACTGATATGGCTGAATTGGAGCGCAGTAAAACCATTTCGCTGGTTAAACCCATTTCGCATGAGGCGACCAAGACCACTTATGAGGTGATCGAACTTTGCGAGCCAACTCTATTGCAAGTGCAGCAATTTTACGATGAGCAAACCAAGACCGGCTCGCTTAGCGGCATGGGATTGCTGATCGCATTAGTGTCTGGGGTGCCGCGTGAGGCCATCAAAAAAATGGCTTTCACCGACTACAAAACTTGCGAGGTCTACATGATGGGTTTTTTAGCCTACTCCCCAATGGGGGACGATGGCGCGAAATAGTCGCTGACGTCACTTACTACTATAGCTGGGGGCCAGGCGATGCCTGGTCCCTGACCTACAGCAAATTAATGTGGTGGTGCCAGCAGGCCGAGCGGATTAATAAAATTAAGGCTGGCAAAAATGGCTAATAAATTTGATTTTGAATTAACCACTAATGCTCAGATAACTGAGTCAGTTAAGCGTATGAATAAGGCAGTAAAAGAATTAGTGCCTCAATTTTATGAGCTACGTAAAAGTGTCGTGGCGGTTGAACAGGTCATTCCTCTACCAATTAAGGAGATCGAAAAACGTCTTGAAAAATATAATAAGAGTGTAAAAAGCAATGCTGTTAGTGCAGGTTTAGAGAGCCAAGAAGATAAAACCTCAGATAGAGTGAAAAGTATTTATAAATTAACTAGACGAGCTAATCTTATTTATACAGCCAGCGCTGAGGTTGCCAGTGGATTAAATAGAGCGGCTGAGCAGGCCCATACTGTAAATACAGCAGCTCGAAATGTCAGTGCGCCTATTAGCCAATTTAGCCAGGTTAGTGGTGCTATGCGCATTCGCAGTGCTGAGGAAAATGCTTCAATCAAATCGACTGAGCAACTCTATAGTAAGTTGAATGATATGCTTTGGGGGCATAATGAGCAGGGGTTAGCTCAGCTACGTAACTTCGGTTTTGATATTATCAGTAATAAAAATGGCACAGCGGACGTTCCTGCAACTATGGTTAACATTGCCAGTGGTTTTTTACAAATGGATCCCAAAGCACAAAGCATACTGATTAGCACTCTTGGCTTGGACAGTAATGCTATTGAGTTATTACGAGAGGGGGTACGTCTAAAAGACTTACTGGCTAAATCGACTAGATTTGGGTTAATGATTGATCCTGAACTCAATACACAGTTAACGGAATTAGACCGCAAAACTAATGAGTTAAGTGTGGCTTGGGATGGGTTGAAAGATAAAGTATCCAATAAATTATATGGCATTCTAGTTTCCGATGGCTCTATAGCTGATGGTATAGGAGGAGTCACTGATTTGATGACGTACGGTCTAGATAGCTTCGCTATTATGCGAACCCTTGGGGGAATCAGTGGCGAAGAATCCGATAAAATGCGTTCGGCATATAATGATGCGGATTTTTATCGACAGCTAAATCGATATGAAAAAGAAATGCTTAAGCTTGGTTTGATGACTGATGGTTTTCGCAAAAAGTACCAAGGTTATTCTGAGTTCAAAAGTGCCGAGCCATTAGTCTACAAAGAAGTTATTACAAATGCTATTCCTGGACTTACATCATCTCCACCTGAACCTAATCCATTGACGGATATATTTAATCTGGGGAACAAATCTAATTCTGATAACAATACATTTGATCTGGAAACTGAAAATACTTGGAATAATAACCGAGTCCGTGATCTTACAGTATCGGATCCTTACTCCCTTGAACCATCAATTACTATTTCACCCGATGGTAACTTAGTCACTAGCTCTGAAAATATATCACCCAACGACAATATCGTCAGCAACACTGCCAATATATCGCCTATTTATTCTGAGTCGGTGAGCGGCTTTAATGCCGGTGATATTACCGATGTTATTGCGACTGCTATGCAAAATAACCGAGTGCAGATCGAACTGACATTAATCGACAGCCGAACCGGGGAATCTTCAGTGTTATTGGGGCAGGGGGGCGGGCGGATTAGCTACGCCATGGCCATGCCAATGTAATTGCGTGAATTATGTCATTTCGACTCTATAAAAACCCGCTTCGGCGGGTTTTTAACTTTCTATCGTAAGAATCCTAAACAGGAGAATGCCATGTCACTCATCGGCAATACCTTATCAGCGCTATTAGGCGGCGGTGACAACAGTTGGCAATGGTCGGAACATCTGCATCAAGCTTCATTTCGTGGTGTTCCTTTTGTCATTGATAAAAGCACTGGCACCTTTGGCCGCCGTCAGGCAGTACACAGCTACCCTTATCGTGATATCAGTTATATCGAGGATCTGGGGCGCAATGCCAGAAGTATGACTCTGGACGGTTTTCTGGTGCAAAACAGCCAGATTTATACCGCACCAGATGTAATGACTCAGCGTGACTCATTGATCGCCGCCTGTGAAATGCCGGGGTCAGGAACCTTAGTGCACCCGACTCTTGGTGAAATGACAGTCAGTGTGAGTGAATTGAAAATTAATGAAAGTACCGCCGGTGGGCGGATATTTTCATTCACCTTAACGGCGCATGAATCTGGTTTACGTGCCTTTGCCATCACCGGTGCGACTGAAATGAGTGCATCAATTCAATCTTCCTGGCTAGGTTTGAGTGCAAAAGCTGTCGCGGGTTTTATCGCTACAGTGAAAGGGGAAATGCGCTCTACGACTCAGGCGCTAAAAACACTGAAAAGCACGGCGGCGTTTTGGGCGCGCATGGTCACGAATACCGCCAATGAAGCCAGTAATCTGGGGAATGCACTGCGCTCAACTTTTGGTCGCAAGCGCTATGGCCGCTACAACCACGGCACGGTAGGCGGCAGCAGTTCGGGGGCCACAGAGGTCGTCAATCTGGAAAGTGATACTACAGATCTGGCACTTTTGGTGTCGCAGCGGTTGGCATTAACAGTTGAGGGGCGAGCGGCTGTCGATACAGCGGTAAATGAACTGCTCGAGGTAAACAGCATTGATGCTCATGCCGACAAGATGTTGGCGCTGGTCAATACACTGCAAAGTAGCGGCGTCAGTATCTTAGATGTTATTCGCATGATGGAAAATCTGGCGATAACTCAAGACGATATATTTCGTGCCAATGATAACGATGTCGCGGTTGCTGACGCCAGCCAGCATTTAATGACGACATTATGCACGGGCGCCATGGTCCATGCCGCGTCGCAATATCAGCCGGAAAGTTATGATGATGCTATCGATATTTTAGCGCGAGTGTGTGGGGTCATCGACAGCAGAGCTCTGGCTGCCGCCGACAGTGGCAATGATGAAACCTATGGTGCATTGATGCTGATGCGGGAATCTATTGTGCTGAAATTACAGCAAGCTGGCGCAAATTTATCGCGTGTTGGTGAGGTGAATTTTAGCCGCTCACAACCCGCCTTAATGTTGGCAAATCGTCTGTATCAGGATGCCTCGCGCACCGATGCCTTGGTGAAAATGGCCAACCCGGTTCACCCGGCATTTATGCCGATCCGCTTTAAGGCATTGAACTTATGAGTGATAAACGAATAAACGATGATCTAACACTCGAGGTGGGCGGCCGGGCAATCACCGGCTGGAGTAAAATTCAGGTTACCCGAGGCATTGAAAAGTTACCCAGCAGCTTTGAGCTGTCATTGATGGACCGCTATCCCGGCAGTGAAGGGCAGCAATGGATAAATCCCGGTGATCCCTGTGTGGTTAAACTGGGTAATGATGCCGTCTTGACTGGCTATATCGACAGTTGGGATAGCACCATCACAGCCACCCGCCGCGAGGTTACAGCTAAAGGACGCAGCAAATGCCAAGATTTGGTGGATTGCTCCGCTGAATGGCCCAATAGCGTAATCAGTCAGTCTACGGTATTGCAAATTGCACAAAAACTGGCCGAGCCATATGGCATTAAGGTGACATCAGACATTAACGACATGGTCGTGGTGCCGAAATTCACCCTTAACTGGGGGGAAACCGCACAGGCGGTTATTGAGCACGTCACCCGCTGGGCAGCACTGCTCTATTACGACCAACCCGATGGCAACTTATACCTCACAAGGGTTGGCACGCGCCAAGCTGCCAGCGGCGTGGAGCAGGGAGTCAATATCTTGAGTGCCAATCTGCATACGGATATCAATCAGCGTTTTATTGACTATACCGGTGTCGCCCTTTCCAGCAATACAGTCGCTCGCCGTTCTGCTCCGGGCGGCAATAATACCTCGGTTCTGGTGAAAATTCAGGATACGCAACTGGCTGAACAATTTCCGGCTCGCCACCGAAACAAGATAATTATCGTCGAAAATACCCTTAACTCACCAAACTTAGTCAGGAACAGCCTTGATTGGAGCATGAATCGTAATAATGGTCGTTCCAAAGCCCTCAAGGTACAAGTTGATAACTGGCGTGATCGCGAACAGCAGCTATGGCAAACCAACTCGTTGATTCCTATCGCTATCCCGTCCTTGGGGCTGAAAGATGAATTGTGGCTGCTATCGGAGGTGGTTTATCAGAAAGATGCCAGCGGAACGGTGGCGACCATGACGCTGATGCCTCCTGAGGCCTTCGCAGTTCAAACCTATAAAATTAAATGAAACCGGGGGTTATATGCACGACGTAAGTGGGCAAATCTCAACCTTGTACCGGCAGATAAAAATGCTACTGGGGCTCGGGCGGGCAACAGCTTTCGATGACAGTGACGGGGTACAAACCGTGCAATATCAGACATCGTTGGAAGTTCACAGCGACACGCCACGGTTAGCTGAGTTTGGTTTTTCGTCAGGATTACCGGCGGGCAGTGATGTGGTGATAGGGTTTCTGGGGGGTGATCGCTCCAGCGGCATGATCATTGCATCTAACCATCCGTCTTTTCGCCATAAAGAATTAAATCCAGGGGAAACAGTGATTTACTCCCAATGGGGGCAATTTATCAAATTGACCGAAAGTGGGGTGATCATTGAGGCCAATAACCAGCCAGTGACGGTAAATACTGCCACCGAGGTGACCGTCAATGCATCGGTAAAAGTACGGTTAAACACCCCGCTACTGGAGGTCAGCGGCGATATTATGGATAACGCCGACAGCAATGCGACGACGCTAAAAACCTTACGTGATACCTACAACAGTCACAATCATCAACTCAAAAATGTACAGTCGGGTAGTGCAACACTCACCAGTGAGACACCCGCTAAGGTGGTGCAATGACAACAGATATTAAAACAGTTTGGGATGTCGATGCTTCGCTGGGGGATTGGCGGACAGGCGGTGGTGGGTTGCTGGATGGTGATGATCTGCATACTGCCATTTTGTTGAGTCTATTCACTGACCGTCTGGCCCGCGCTGATGACGATATCGATGGTGATGATCGTCGGGGTTGGTGGGGGGACAGTGGTGCGACATCGGCTATTGGCTCACGGCTTTGGCTATTGCGGCGGCAAAAGTTGACCACTCAAGTTGCTATTAAAGCTGAAGATTATGCGCGGGAAGCATTGGTCTGGCTGATGGAGGATGCCGTTGTCACCACTATTAGCACTCAGGCGAAAATCATCTTCCCGAATACATTATTGCTGGTTATTGCTTATCAGCAACCGGGTAAAACTCAATCATCCGTTAAATTTTCATGGGTATGGGAGGAGTAATTCATGCCATTTAATCGACCCACATTAAGCGAGTTGCGCCAGCGAAATCAGTCCTATATCCAGTCTGAACTGAAAACCGGTGGCAATTTATTGCGTTTCTCTAACATTGGTGTGATCAGTGACGCGGATGCTGGGATGGCTCATCTGCATTACGGCTATCTTGATTATATTGCCCGACAAGCGACACCTTATAATGCCAGCGATGAATACCTTGCGGCTTGGGCGGCACTGAAAGATGTATTTCGCAAAGCCGCCAATCCGGCCCGCTGTGCAGATGTGCGTTTCAGTGGCATTGTCGGGCAGGTTATTCCTGCTGGCCGACGGCTGAATCGGGCTGATGGTTATCAGTACTTGCTGGACAATACAGTAATAATCGGCACCGATGGCAGCGCAATCGGTGAAATTACGGCTATTTTACCCAGCCCGTTGGACGATGCAACTGGCGGAGGAAATCGAGGTAACAGTGCGCCAGGAACCCTACTGACGCTGGATATCGCCATTGATGGTGTGCAGGCTACGGCCACGGCATTGAGCAAAATTACCGGAGGAGCCGATATTGAATCCGAAGATGCATTTCGCTCTCGCATGTTATTGGCTTACCAAAATATCCCGCAAGGAGGTAATGATACTGACTATCAATCTTGGGCGTTGTCAGTGCCAGGTGTTACCCGATGTTGGGTTAAACGGCGCTTGATGGGGGCCGGTACTGTCGGCATCTATATCATGTGTGATGATAATGATTATGCGGGTTTCCCACAGGGCAGTGATGGGATTTCATCTCTTGAAGAGTGGGGAGCGGTGAAAGCCAGCGGTGACCAACGGCGAGTAGCGGATGCGATTTATCCGCAGCAACCGATTATCGCGTTGGTTTATGTTTGTGCCCCTGTCGCACAACCCATTGATTTTGTTATTAGTGGTATATCTCATGCCGACAGCGCAACCACCGCGGCCATTAATGCGGCCATCGACGAGGTATTTTTCACCGAAGGAGAACCTGGTGGAAAAATTCTATGGTCATCGCTGCTGCTGGCCATCGGCGAGGTCGCCGGCACCGGGGGCTTTATTATGCAATCTCCGGCAGCCAATATTGAGCTGCAAACCGGTAAACTCCCCATCAGGGGTACAGTGAGCTACTTATGAGCCGCTATTCTGTCAGTGAATATACTGAAGCTTTACAGGCGCTAATGCCAATAGGTTTGGTCTGGCCACGACGGCCTGACGGAGTACAAACCGAAGTTCTACGGGCATTGGCTCATGCTTATCGGCGCAGTGATGAAGAAGCTCAAGACTTATTGTCTGGCGCTTTTCCGGCAACCGCCACGTCAATGCTACCGGAGTGGGAAGCAACACTCGGGTTACCGGATTTGTGTGCTATTGGTGAAGTCGACAGCATGATCCAGCGCCAACGCGCGGTGGTGTCGAAGTTATTTGGTATTGGTGGGCAGTCCGCAGCTTATTTTATCCGGGTAGCAAAGGCGCTAGGTTACTCCATTACGGTGACCCAATACCGACAAGCTTGCGCAGGTATGGCGGTCTGTCGAGATGCCTTGAATGGTGAAGAATGGCCATTTACCTGGTTAATTACCGCCCCGAAAACCACCATTCATTACGCCCAAAGTGGCTTAACCTATTGCAGTGACCCATTACGTTCATGGGGTAATAAACAACTTGAGTGCAGATTAGCAGTATTAAATCCGTCTCATACGATTTTGAAATTCGGCTACGTTAGTTAACTAATCCCTGTTATTCATTTTTAAGTGCCTTAACTGGCGAGGATTTTCTATGCAAAAAATTGGCGATATTCCTAATACACGCGCCGACAATAACGGCGAATTTACTGACGGCAATGTTGCCGCCGGTGTTCCACCAACGATATTACCAGCTGAATGGTTTAATACCCTACAGCGGGAATTAATTAAAGTCGTTCAAGAAGGAGGATTAACATTAGATCCCAATGACGATACCCAGATATTAGCTGCCCTGAATAAACTGTTTTTACAGTCGGGTAATAACCTATCCGAGATAAAAGCCGCCGGCCCAACAGCCGTTGCAGCGGCTCTCGCAAACCTTGGTTTGGGCGATGCCGCACATTTACCGCAATTGACCGGCGTGGTGGGTACCTCACGTAATGCTCGAATGAGTGTCACCGCCGCCTCAGCAACAGCCACATTTACCGCCGATGAATTGATTGTTCAGACAGCATTGGGAGGGTGTCAATACAAATTAAGTAGCTTCAATAAATCAGTTAATCTTGCCATAACCGGTGCTGGTGGGATGGACACTGGCACGGTGCCGGTAGCCGGATTTGTGGCTCTGTATGCGATTTATAACCCGACAACTCAAGCATCAGCATTACTTGCAGTGAATGTCACGTTAATCACCGCCCCAGAGATTTACGGCGGTGCTAATATGCCAGCTGGTTATACAGCATCGGCGCTTGTTTCTGTGTGGGCGACAAACGGTAGTGGACAATTTATTCCTGGCTTTTTGACGGGTAGAAATTTAATTTTTATGGCTAATGCAGTTATTACGTCATCCTCAATTCCTGCAACCATCACTGCACTCTCGCTTGCCACAGCAATCCCGTTAAATGCTGTAGACGTCAGGGCTTCAGTCCGATTTACATCTATAACTGGGACTGGGGCCGCAGGGTATGTAGTTGCATCTGATGCACAAGAAATTTGTAGGTCTGCTTCAGGTGCTTACGCTTCAAGTTCAGTGATTCCTGAAGCAACACCATTTTCGTTGGGTATCATTACCAAGCAAATGTGTTATCACCGCATCTCTCTTTCAGGGGTAACCGGATATACATATGTTTTATATATAACGGGGTATTCAATATGATATATGTACAATTTCTTGAAGAAGAAAAGTTAACGATTATCAGCTGGTTCGCTGGACCACAAAACCCTGATGATTACCCTTACTTTGATACTATCACCACAGATGATCCCAAGTGGATTGCTTATTATGACTCACAAGATGAAGTGGTGAAGGAAATTTTGCCTAAGCCAATATATCCATAAGTGTATACCGGGCTTAATTGCCCGGTTTGTATTTGCTACACAGGTTCAGTCATCCCTGGAACGGATGGCTTCATCATGTCATAAAAAACTTTCCACCGTGGATCGCTGACCTCTACCTCTCCAAGGTTTATTACTCCATTTCTGTCTCAGTATTTACCTCTGCCTCAATTTCTAAATGTGCCTTAATTTCAGGCTCAGTTGCTTCTCTTGCCCCTTCTATTTTGTCTCCTGTGTAAATAAACCCGTCGTTATTGATATAAAATTTAATTTTAATGTTTTCCATAATTTCACCTAATACCAGACTCTGAATATATAGTGCCAGTTACTCACGGCGGAGTTAGTTATCAATTCCCCAGTAGTTCTATTTATAAATTCAATGCCTGAAATCCCACTGGCGGGGGCTGGGGTAAATAATCGAATATCTGTTAATGAGATACTAGGGACAACCGAAAGCGTGTGATATGCAACAGCATTGATCGTAAATGATGCCGAAAGTGCCGTTTCTCCAACTGCATACCCATCACCAGCAATCGCACGTTTTAAGACGACATCACATTTACATCGCAACAGATCTAACCCAGTTACCCCGTGGGTAACTATGGTTACAGTGTTATTAACTGGTGTGTATTCGTTTGATACCCAAAGTCGGGTATTTGGAGCATCAACTTTCATATAGCGGGTATCACCAATAGAAATATCAGGAACATTTGTGCTTCCCGTTCCTATGGTCCTTTTAGCGGCATCGCCCAAACCAAGGTTTGTTATCCCGCATTCTTTCAAAGCCATTTTTCCTATAGATTCCTTGTGACAAATTTCGGCTATTTCACAAGGGGAAATAAGGTGCTTATTGGCTATATTAGGGTGTCAACAAATGACCAAAACACAGAGTTGCAACGCAACGCGCTGGTTAGTGCGAATTGTGAGCAGATATTTGAAGATAAAATAAGCGGAAAATCATCAGATCGACCGGGTTTAAAACGAGCCATGCGTACAATGTCCGAGGGAGATACTCTAGTTGTGTGGAAACTCGATCGGCTGGGGCGTAGTGTTCGCCACCTGATTGCTCTGATTGAAGAGCTGAAAAAACGCGGGGTACATTTTCGCAGCCTGACTGATAGCATCGATACTGGTACAGCAATGGGCCGATTTTTCTTTCATGTTATGTCGGCACTAGCTGAAATGGAACGTGAATTGATAGTGGAGCGGACCCTTGCCGGATTAGCGGCTGCGAGAGCAGAAGGACGAATAGGGGGTCGCCGCCGAATAATGACCCCTGAAGTTGTCGAGCGAGCTAAACGTATGTTTACCAACGGGGCAAGTTTACATCAGGTTGCTTTGGTCATCGATGTCTCACCTAAAACTATCTACAAATACATTTCGGCTGAAGAGCGCCGTAAATTAATATAAAATCCAATGTGAAATGAGAACGGCCAATTAGGTTTTTAACTATAGATTTAGCGGCTACTTTGTAAGGGCTAAATCTATAACTCTCAATGGCTCATCTCAACCCCACACCAATCCCCCTCGTGACTCTCCCCATTTCATGGTAAATTCTCATATCACAGGCTAATGCATCGTTTTAGGTACCAGTATGTTTACATATAAAGAAATATCATCGCTAAACGAACTGGAACTGATTGTCTATAACTACATCATAAAGAACACTGACAAAGTGATGTATATGACCATCAGAGAACTGGCTGATGCTGCAGGTGTTTCTACCACTACGGTTTTGCGTTTTTGCAAAAAAATGAATTGTGATGGCTACTCTGAATTCCGCGTTCGTTTTAAATTATACTTAGAGCATGATGAGAAACCGCTAGCTAGCTTTGGTATTAGTGAAATAATTAGTTATTTTAAAAGTATCAATAATAGTGAGTTTGATGAATTACTTGATATGGCCGCGGCACAAATAGCAGCAACACGGCGAGTTATTTTTGTTGGAATAGGGACCTCTGGTGCATTAGGTAAATATAGTGCTCGTTTCTTTTCTAATATAGGGAAATATAGCACTTACATTGACGATCCTTATTACCCGATCAATAGTGATATGTATCAAGATGCTATTGCGATTATCCTCTCGGTCTCCGGTGAGACGGAAGAAATTATCCGCATTGCCAATCAGTTCAGTTTGCACAATTGTAAGATTATCAGCCTGACTAACAGTGATAACTCTACGTTAGCCAAGATGGCCGATTTGAATATCTCTTATCATATGCCGCCGATTGTTTTGGACGGTCATTATAATATTACGACTCAAATTCCGGTGTTGTATATTATTGAAACTATAGGCAAGAAACTCCCACCATTAAATAATAAAAAAACCTAATAAAACAGGGTGTTTTTTATCTGTTACATATTCCAAATCACTGTTTTTGTTATATCGTGACTTCACTTCTTTTTTTGTTAAACTCCAGTCTCAATCGACCAAAAATATTAATAATAAACCGATAACACTCTGTTTATCTTATACCAGCGTCCGTAGCAGGAGACTCATAATGGCAATTGATTACTCATTAACCGCGCAGGAAATTATAAAATATATTGGTGGCGACAATAATGTGATTACCGTCACACATTGTGCGACGCGTTTACGTTTTATATTGAAAGATAATAAAGCGGTCGATAAAGAAAAATTAAATCGTGTTAAAGGCGTTATTACCGTTATCGAAGCTGGTGGGCAAATGCAGGTGGTGATTGGCAACCATGTCGGTGATGCCTACAAACATGTTACCCACTTGATTAATATCGATGAAAGTGCGCCAGTAGCCGCTCCTAAAGTCGGTATTGTTAGCCGCTTGATGGATATTATCTCCAGCATTTTTGCCCCTTTTCTTTACCCATTGGCGGCATGTGGTATTTTACAGGGGATTATTTCATTCCTCGCGGCTATTGGTTGGATGGATGCCGCCAGCGGTACTTATCGAATTTTGAACTTCGTTTCCTGGACCGGTTTTACTTTCCTACCAGTTATGGTGGCTTTCACCGCAGCTAAAAAATTCAATGTTAATCCTTTTACTGCCGTCATTACGGCATGTGCGCTGATCAGCCCCGATTACATGAGTATGCTGACTGCCAATAAGATAGTCACTATCAATTCAGCGGACCCGACGGTTCAGCAACTGATGCATGAAGCCGTGAATAACCCACAAATTGCTCAGATTTTGAATACGATTGCAGGTATTCCGTTGTCCTCTCCGACATTGGATTTCTTCGGTATTCCCGTGCAATATCTGAGCTATACCGCCTCGGTTATTCCGATCATTTTGATGGTTTGGGCCATGTCATATGTGCAGAGATTCTTTGAGCGCATCTTGCCGATGGTGGTGCGTAACCTGTTTACGCCAATGTTCTGTATTGCCATTATGGTGCCATTAACTCTGCTGGTTTTCGGCCCAGTAGGTAACTTGATTGGCGGTGCTATCGGGGGCGTTTACAATACACTTTATAATCTTAGCCCAGCGATTGCAGGGTTTATGGTCGGGGCATTCTGGCAACCCTTGGTCACTTTAGGAGTCCATTGGGGCATTACACCGGTGACTGTTGGTAACTATGCAACACTGGGTTACGACACCTTTACAGGCTTGCAAGCTTCAGCCGTCTTTGCGATGGCTGGCACCATGTTTGGGGTTTATTTAAAAACCCGTAACCGAGAAATGAAAGGTATTTCATTGTCGGCTGGCATCACTGCTTTATTCGGTATTACCGAACCAGCCATTTACGGTGTGGCATTACGACTGAAAAAACCTTTCTTATGCAGCTGTGCCGCTGGTGGGATTGGTGGGGCTATCGCCGGAAGTTTTAATGCGGTGTCCTGGAGCTACTGCCTGCCGGGAATTGCGGTGTTACCGGTCTTCTTTAAAGAAGGACATATGACTCAATTCCTCGGCTTATTACTGTCTATTACTGTCGCATTCGTATTGGGTGCGGTGTTTACCTGGTTGGTTGGGTTTACCGATGAGAGCGAAAGTGCAGAGGAAAAAACATCAGCAACACCAATTGCTCAGGCACAAATGAATCAGGGCTAAAATAGTTTTAAGGTTTAGGCGGGCAATCAACCGCCATTGAATTTCATTTTCAGGGCGAATAGTTGCCCACAGTACTAAGGGAGAAAGTTATGAGCCACAAACAATTACCGAAAGATTTCTTATGGGGCGGCGCGGTCGCAGCACATCAGGTTGAAGGCGGCTGGAATAAAGGCGGGAAAGGCGTGAGTATTGCCGATGTACTTTCCGGCGGTGCACATGGTGTTGACCGTGTAATGACCGATGGTGTGCAGGAAGGTTATCGTTATCCAAACCATGAAGCGGTTGATTTTTATGGTCATTATAAAGAAGATATCGCATTGTTTGCCGAAATGGGCTTCAAATGTTTCCGTACTTCTATTGCCTGGACTCGTATTTTCCCGCAGGGCGATGAATTGCAACCGAATGAAGCTGGCCTGCAATTTTACGACGATATGTTTGATGAGTTGCTGAAATACGGTATCGAGCCAGTCATTACTTTATCTCACTTTGAAATGCCGTGGCATTTAGTTAAAGAATATGGTGGCTGGAAAAATCGCAAAGTGGTCGATTTCTTTGTGAAATTCAGTGAAGTGGTCATGGAGCGCTATAAAAGCAAAGTCAAATATTGGATGACTTTTAACGAGATAAATAATCAACGTAACTGGAAATATCCGTTATTTGGTTATTGCTGCTCTGGCGTAGTGTTCACTGAACAAGATAATCCTGAAGAGACGATGTATCAGGTTCTGCATCATCAGTTTGTTGCCAGCGCTAAAGTGGTCAAACTGGGCCATGCGATTAATCCTGAGTTCAAAATTGGCTGTATGGTCGCGATGGTGCCACTGTATCCATTCTCCTGTCACCCTGACGACATGATGTATTCCGTGGAAGCCATGCGTGAGCGTTATCTATTCGGTGATGTTCATATGCGCGGTTATTACCCTTCGTATATTTTGAATGAGTGGGAGCGTCGCGGTTTCACCATCAATATGGAAGAGGGCGATCTTGAGGTCCTGCGTGAGGGATGTGCTGACTACATGGGGCTGAGTTACTACATGAGTAACGCAGTTTCGGCGACCCATCCAGGGAGCGGTAATTCCCTGTCTGGTTTCGAGGGCAGTGTGCCTAACCCACATGTTAAAGCCTCTGACTGGGGATGGCAGATTGACCCAGTGGGCTTACGCTATTCACTCAGTGTATTGTATGAGCGTTATCAAAAACCATTATTTATTGTTGAAAACGGCTTTGGTGCCATCGATAAAGTGGCTGATGACGGCATGGTCCACGATGATTATCGTATTGCTTATCTCAAAGCACATATTGAACAGATGAAGAAAGCGGTGTTTGAAGACGGCGTTGATTTGATGGGTTATACCCCATGGGGTTGCATTGATTGCGTGTCATTCACTACCGGTGAGTACAGTAAGCGTTATGGTTTTATCTATGTGGATAAAAATGATGATGGTACCGGCACAATGGCGCGTTCGCGTAAACTGAGTTTTGATTGGTATAAAAAAGTCATCGCCACCAACGGTGAAGAACTTTAAATCTGTAATGCGTTAGATATATAGCCTGTTATTGGATAAGGCCGTTTAATATAGAACGGCCTTACTTTCTTATCCATCATCTTTTATTATTGAAGCAGAGCAAGAGCTCAACTTCAATTTAAAGGATGCCAATGACCTCGTTACCCCCTTCATTGATTGTCAGTGCTTTTTTCCTTGGTTTAATGTTTTCGTCCTCAATTGCTGTTGCTGAGTCTGGGCTAAGTGCTGAAAGCCGAGAATATAAATTACTGCTGAAACCAGGTCGACTCAGCGATAAACAGCAAGCAATGGATTATTACGGGCAAGCGATACAACAGGCTGCCATTCAAAGTGGGCTAACAGTCAAACCCGCCAAACATCCTCTAAAACAAAAAACGTCACTCTACACTTATCTGGATACAGTGGATCAACAACTCAATGCCAAGCACATTATTTTAAGAGTGGTTCAGCCGCTAAAAAATAATCAGCCAGAAGACAAGAACAATGTCACTCTGAAATATCGGGTATCTGGGGATAAAATAGTAAAGGCCTCCGAGCTTAACGTTTCTCCGAGTTATCCTGTAGTGGTTAAGTTTGAGACGGATGTGGTCGGTTTTATTGATGCAAAAGTAGGGCACAATGAGCAACAAAATTCGTTGTCTGCGCAAATTAAAGGACTACCTGTGATACCGGCGCGTACTGTTCTAAGCCAATATGCAGAGTTGTTCCCAACTTTGGCGAAACTCGGGATAAAGCCAGATAGCCCACTCAATATTGTTGGTAGCACGATTCTTAATGAAGAGTTGTCACTTGGCTCGCTGCATTTTACCGATGGCACTAAAACTAAGTTAGCGATGGTCATTTGGTCTGATAATCAAAGTCACAAATTAATTGTTGGTGAGATTTCTTTTGCTATTAACTTGAAACCAGAAAGTCCTGCACGGGTAGAGCAGAGCCAGAAATTTTTTGATGCGCTACAGCAACAATTAAAAGATGATTTGCTGCCGGGAGCGACTAAAACCTCTGTGGTTTATCAGCGAGATAACTGAAGTATTGCGCGTTTTATTGCGCGTATTTCTGATCCATCCCACAAACAAAAAAACCAACCCTAACAGGTTGGTTTTCTTAAGGTATTTTGGTCGGCATGAAAGGATTTGAACCTTCGACCCCCGACACCCCATGACGGTGCGCTACCAGGCTGCGCTACATGCCGATGCTCTGGCATTTATACTACATTTTACAGTGGGTAATGCAATACCGGATAAAAACAGTTGCCGGTTTTTTAAGCGCATCATGCTTGGTTTTTAGAGCTAGTTCGCAATAAAACGTTTTATATCCGTCAGCACTTGCAATAGTAATGGGAGCTGAGGCTTTTCATCTTTAATTTCATTGCCTTGCTGATCATAGGTTCGATATTCACCATTATTATCTAACACGATCGTTTGTGTTGGTGTCGTAATAACCAACATGCCGTTATCGCCGGTAGCCACCCAGTTATGATTACGTTGCGCTGCGAATAAATCTTCCCCTTGCGAGTAATCCTCTGATGCCGTTTTGACGTGTAATAACCGCTGCATCAGGGTTGTCATGATGTCTTCGTGGTTAGTTAGCTTATTAACGGTTTGTGCCGGTGTACCAGGCCAATGAACGATGAGTGGCACTTGTAGCTGTTGGCGATTGAAATTGCTGCCTGAGCCCCAATTATCATTGCCGTAGTCATTAAATTCAACACCATGGGTAGCCGTAATAACAACCACAGTTTTATCGAGTTGCCCACGTTGCTTCAGAGTGTCCAGGATGGCGGCAATCTGCTGATCCACATCTTGTGCTCCCGCCTTATAGTGGCGGATAAAATCGGTGGGTAAGGCAATTTTATTACCTTTGATGGGATCTTGTGCTTCAACTGCGCCATTGAGATTAATGTATGAGAACCACGGCGCACTGCTGGTCAGGGTTGATAACCATTGTTGCCATTGTGCGGTCGTTTCACGGTCCATCTGCTCGGTCGGCGCAGGTAAGGTGAAATCAGATAATAACGCTTGGCGGTAGAGTGGCGATGCAAAGCCATCAGATGAGAACAGACCAAACTGGTAGCCTTGTGCACTTAATGCGGTAATGAATGCAGACGGTTTCCGGGCAGAGAGAACACCGTCCAGATAAGTTGGAGATATACCATAAAACAGGCCAAACAAACCGGTATCTTGGCGGTTACCCGAGCTGTAATGCCGGTCAAACTGAATGTTTGAGCGACTAAACTCGGCTAATGCTGGCATATCTTTTTGCAGGCTATCGGCGCGGATACCATCAACCACAATCAATAGCAGATTATAGCCACTACCTTTATCACTAAAAGTTATCGGGCTGAGGGGATATTCAACCGTCAATGCATCTGGATTCCCTTGTTCCACCAAGCGGCGCTGATATTCCTGTTGGTCAAGCAGGCCATGCTTTTCAAGGAATTTACGCGCGGTCATTGGGTATGACAGCGGCAAGTTGGCGCGTTGCATACTGATCGGGCGATAGAAATTAGCATCGGCCCAGATATAGATCAGGTGTGAAGCAAAGAATGCGGAAATAAACACTGCAACCAATGGCTTAACAAAGCGTTGTCGATTGAGACTGCGCAGTTTTTGCCATGCCCAGGTGCCGAAAAGCATCTCGACCAGAAAAATGACTGGCACGGCAATAAACATCAGTTGCCAATCACGCGCCAGCTCAGTTTGGTCTGGGTTAATCACTAACTCCCATACTACGGAGTTAAGATGCAAGTGGAAACGGGTGAAAACTTCAGTATCGACCAAGAGCAGGGTTAAACCCGCAGTGGCAAAAGCCGCGGAAAGGAAGCGCAGCAATCGTTGTGACATCACCACAAAGGTTAGTGGGAATATAACCAATAAATAGGCGGCAAAAACGATAAAACTAAAGTGCCCGAGCCAACTGACAAGGGCATAGATACGGCCAATTAGCGATGACGGCCAATCGGAAACAAACAAATAGCGACTACCCAGCACCAGGCTGAACAGGATATTAAACAAGGCGAACCAGTGCCCCCAGCTAATCATCTGGGAGACTTTTTCACGATAGCGCTGACGATTTGTCACCATATTGAGATTGCAGTCTTGGCCGATAAATTAATGAGCTTTATCTTCACGTACTGAAGCTTGAAGGGCTTCAGCGAAAGAACGAGCCAATACTTTGCGTTGCGCAGGGGCGACGCTGGTATTGATCAGATTTGTTACCATATTTCCCAAAACCATCAAAGAAAGATCGGTTGGGGTACGATGTTTTTCCAGTACGCTGACCAGTTCAGACAGCAATTTTTCAACGTGTTCGTCGCTATAACGGGATGACTGTGGCATAAAAATTGTGCTCAACACCTGACAAAGTCCCATATCTTACCGTATAGAGTCGCGCTTTTCCGCTATTTTATAGCATTAAGAATCATTAGCCATTAATTGAGGGCGGCGATAGCTTTTGGGTTGCAGCTCTCAGGTATCAGTGATTGAATACGCCCCTAGCCAAAAGGAGTATTTATCATGAGTCTGGATATTGACCAGATAGCCTTACATCAGCTTATCAAACGTGATGAACAAACGCTTGATGTGGTGTTGCGCGATTCGCTGTTACCTGCCAATGCTGTAGTTGAAGAAATGATGGCCGAGCTGCATCGGGTCTACAGTGCCAAAAGCAAAGCTTACGGCTTGTTTAATGAGCAAAGTGAGCTGGCTGAAGCACTGAAACGAAGCCGTAAGGGTGATGAAGACTTCCTCAGCTTTAGTCGTGCGGCAACCGGGCGTTTACGTGATGAGTTAGCCAAGTATCCCTTTGCTGAAGGCGGGGTGGTGCTATTTTGCCAATACCGTTATCTGGCGGTGGAGTATTTGCTGATTTCGGTACTGAGTAGCTGTAATAGTATGCGAGTAAACGAGCAGTTGGATCTGAGTACCACCCATTATCTTGATATAAATCGCGCTGATATTGTGGCTCGTATTGATTTAACTGAATGGGAGAATAACCCGGAATCAACCCGTTATCTGACATTCCTGAAAGGGCGAGTCGGGCGTAAAGTGTCTGACTTCTTTATGGATTTCCTGTCCGCAGCAGAAGGGTTGGATACCAAAGCGCAGAATCGTGGATTATTACAGGCGGTCGATGACTATTGTGCTGATGCTGAGCTGGGTAAAAATGAACGTCAAGCCTATCGTCAGCAAGTTTATAGTTATTGTAATGAGCAGTTGCAGGCCGGTGAGGAGATTGCTTTACAAGAGCTTGCACAAGAGTTACCGAAGTTGGGTGAAAAAGATTTCCAACAGTTCTCTGCTGAGCAGGGTTATGCATTGGAAGAGAGCTTCCCGGCAGATCGCGGTACTCTACGTCAGTTGACCAAATTCGCGGGTAGCGGCGGCGGGTTGAGCATCAATTTTGACGCGCTATTACTGGGTGAGCGTATTTTCTGGGATGCCGCAACAGATACGTTGACCATTAAAGGCACTCCGCCGAATTTGCGCGATCAGTTGCAGCGCAATGCAGGGAAGTAGAATGGGGCGAGTGATGAGTAAATCACTTGATTAGCCAATAAAAAACGCCGCATAAGCGGCGTTTTTTATTTCGGCGTCCCGAATATCGAAAGCGACGCGATTAAACGCGAACGAAGTCGATATGAGTCAGTTTTGGCTTGAAAGCGTGACGCTGAACAGCCTGTACTTTAACTTTGGTTTCTTTACCGTCAACAACCAGAGTCAGTACTGAATCATAAAAGCCCGGTTTCAATTCAAGGTTCTTGGTGGTGTCATGATCAAGAGCAATAGAAATTGCTGCTTCAGAACCACCGTAAATGATTGCCGGAAATTTATTTGCTGCACGCAGGCGGCGGCTCGCACCCTTACCCTGGTCGTTACGTACTTCTACATTGATAGTGGTCATTTTGTTTTCTCTTAAAGAAAATTTACCCTGCTACAGGCGACCCAGCAACAGGTTCGATACTCGGCTTTGATTGGGTAAACCCAGAGCAAAGCGGGCGATATTCTAGCGAAGTATCAACCAGACAGCAAACAATACCGCATATAACCTACTTACTTGACGCCGCGGCAGTGTTGGCAGCGCGTGCTCGCCCGAATCACTTACTGGCCTGAAGTTGTCGTGGTATCCATTAAGCCAGTGAGTCTGCTTTTCTAAAACGCCCCTGATAGTCAAAGATCTTTTCTCGGATTTGCCACCATTGCCCACGAGGACGAGCGACAACAAAATCCGGGTAACGCAATAATGCCTGTTGCGCGATAATATCTGCGGCATTTTGCCATTTGAGGGGAATACCTGGCGCCCGCTGGTGGGGGCGCAGGAAAATTTGTTCAAATGCCATCCGCTGGGCTGGCGTGGTTAAACGAAAACGTTCAGTGGTATTGGTACCCTCTTCATCGTAATAAGTGATTTTTAACCATTCACCTTTCGCATCATTCCCAGCTTCCAAACTCATTCCGCCGCAACGCAGTACCAGAGCATCTTTCAATTTCAGTGCAGCTTTTAGCATATCATCGGGGTCGACCAGCACTTCCTGACACTGATGACAGCGACGCGCAGCAATATCATTCTCAGCGCCACAATGTGGGCAGGATTTAAAGCGAAAGCGGTAGTCACATTGTGCTCGAGCCCCCGCATCATCTTCAAACCAGCCCTGACAGCGACGACCATAGTGTTCGATAATCTCGCCAGCTTCAGTACATTTTCCCCAGAAAATATTGGCAAAGCCGCAGTCAGGGCAGAAGACTTGCACTGGTTGGCTATCACTGTGAGGTTTGCTGGTACCCACTTCTGGCGTGAATAGGTCGTGGGGATTGCCAGCATAATCCAGAATCAGACAATCTTTTTTACCCGGTGAGAGTCGCAAGCCACGGCCGACAATTTGTTGATATAAGCTGACCGATTCAGTCGGGCGCAGAATCGCAATCAAATCAACATGTGGGGCATCAAAGCCGGTCGTCAGCACGGCAACATTGACCAAGTAACGTAGTTGCTGCTGCTTAAAAGCGCTAATAAGGGCATCGCGCTCTGCTGGTGGCGTTCCGGCACTGACCAGTGCGGCCTCACCTTTGGGCAGAAGCCCGTAAACCTCTTTCGCATGTTCAACTGTGGCGGCGAAAATCATCACCCCACGACGATGAGCGGCATACTCAATTATCTGGCTAACAATATGTGGAGTAATTCTTTGCTGTTGTTTAAGCTCGCGGTCTAGATCGGCCTCACGGAACATGCCGTCACTGTTGCTGGTCAAGCGGCTGAAATCATATTGTACCACGGGCATATCCAGCCGCTCTGGTGGCACCAGAAAGCCGTGCTTAATCATGTAGCGCAGGGGTAATTCATAAATACAGTCGCGGAACAGCGATTGTCCATCACCACGGGTGATACCGTGATAGTGGAATTGATAAATCCAGCCCTTACCTAGACGATAAGGTGTGGCTGTTAGTCCCAGCAGCCGTAAGCGTGGATTAGTGCTACGTAAATGCTGAATAATTTGCTGATATTGGCTGTCATCATCGTCACTAATACGATGACACTCATCAATAATCAGTAACGAAAAAGCACTATCAAACAAAGCAAGATTGCGTGCCACAGATTGCACACTACCGAAGACCACTTTCCCTTCACTTTGACGTTGTTGCAGGCCAGCGGCGAAGATATCTGCCTCTAAACCATAGGCACAGTATTTGGCGTGATTCTGTGCCACCAGTTCTTTAACATGAGCCAGCACCAAAACGCGTCCACGTGCCAGTTTTGCCAGTTCGGCAATGACCAGACTTTTCCCAGCACCAGTGGGTAAGACAATCAATGCGGGTTCGGCATGGCGACGAAAATGGGCAAGAGTCGCATCCACGGCTTCTTGCTGATAGGGGCGTAATGTGAATGCCATTACACTGCGTGACCATTGGCTGGATACATGATTTGCAACACTCTTTTACTGGGTATAAACAACATTTATCTCTACGAATAGTGAAAAAATTTCTACTCTATTATGCCCATGGGTGGGGATTGGGGCGATAACTGAATTTTACCACGATACGCTTTCTAAATAAGGGCTTTACTGCAACTGTTCCTAGGATGATAGGACAACCGCCGCTATACTGGTGGATTAGGTTGGTTAGGCAACAAATTATTTTCCCCTATACCACGTTACTGTTTCATTCATTCCACACCGTATCATCTCCCGTATCTTTTAAGATGCAGGCGTGATTGCGGGTATCGTGCCCATCACTGGCACGACAATACAACAGGCAAAGTAGATTCAATGCGATTGGACAAGTTTTTATCTCAGCAATTAGGTGTTAGCCGGGCGTTAGTCGCGCGCGAGCTACGGGCAAAACGCGTGACCATCGATGGTGAAGTGGTCAAAAGTGGTGCCATTAAGCTGACGCCAGAGCAAGACGTGAGATTTGATGGCAACCCATTACAACAAACGGTTGGCCCACGTTACTTCATGCTGAACAAACCGCAGGGCTATGTGTGTTCTACCGAAGATCCCGATCATCCGACGGTGCTATATTTCCTCGATGAACCTGTAGCATACAAACTTCATGCCGCGGGCCGGTTAGATATTGATACCACCGGGTTAGTCCTGATGACTGATGATGGTCAGTGGTCACACCGCATCACTTCTCCGCGCCACCATTGTGAAAAAACCTATCTGGTGACCTTGGAGCATCCGCTGGCGGAGGATACGGCGCAGCAATTTGCTGATGGTGTACAGTTACATAATGAACAGTCCCTGACCAAACCGGCACAGCTTGAGGTTATTGAGCCGCAGGTTGTGCGTCTGACCATTAGCGAAGGGCGTTATCATCAAGTTAAACGGATGTTTGCCGCCGTCGGGAATCGGGTGTTAGAACTGCATCGCGAACGCATTGGCGAAATCAAGTTAGATGATGATTTGGCTCCAGGCGAATATCGTCCACTGACGGCAGAAGAGATAGCGAGTGTCGGCGCTCCCCATCTGTAAATGATTTTCTATTGCAGCGTGGCGAGCTGTTTCCACGCTGTTTTGCCGTTGATATAACCTGCAGTCGGTTATGGAAGGAGTTGTTGAACGTGCATGCCAGTAATCAAAATGACGGGAAGACCCGGACATCCCACTTTGGCTTAATCTTTATCCTGGGCCTGCTGTCGATGTTGATGCCCCTGGCGATTGATATGTATCTGCCTGCCATGCCCACCATTGCGCAAGAGTTTGGCGTAGAGAGTGGCGCGGTGCAGATGACTTTGAGTGCGTATGTGTTGGGGTTTGCCATCGGGCAGATGTTCTATGGGCCGATGGCTGATAGTATCGGGCGCAAGCCGGTCATCTTCTGGGGGGCGCTAATCTTCGCACTGGCGGGTATGGCCTGTGCTATGGCGCAGTCGATTGAGCAATTGATTAACATGCGTTTTTTGCATGGTTTGTCCGCCGCCGCCGCCAGCGTAGTGATTAATGCATTGATGCGAGATATGTTCACCAAAGATGACTTCTCCCGCATGATGTCTTTTGTTGTCTTGGTGATGACTATTGCGCCACTATTGGCCCCAATTATTGGTGGTGCACTACTGGTGTGGTTTAGCTGGCATGCTATTTTCTGGACTATGGCGGGTGCCGCTTTGGTCGCGGCGATACTGGTTTCACTGTTTATCAAAGAAACCTTACCGCAAGAGAAGCGACAGCGGTTTCATTTGCGCACCACTATCGGCAATTTCGCGACCTTATTCCGTCATAAGCGGGTACTGAGCTATATGCTGGCCAGCGGCTTCTCTTTTGCCGGAATGTTTTCATTCTTAAGTGCCGGTCCCTTTGTTTATATTGAGTTAAACGGCGTTTCTCCGCAGAACTTTGGCTATTATTTTGCGTTGAATATTGTCTTTTTATTCTTGATGACATTGATAAATAGTCGCAATGTTCGCCGCTTCGGCGCACTGAAAATGTTCCGCTTTGGCATGTTAGTCCAACTGGTGATGGGTGTCTGGTTGCTGGTGGTATGTGCAACCGGGCTGGGGTTCTGGGCGCTGGTATTGGGCGTGGCGGCTTATGTCGGCTGTATCGCGATGATCACCTCAAATGCCATGGCCGTTATCTTGGATGATTTCCCACATATGGCGGGTACGGCTTCTTCTTTGGCCGGAACGTTGCGCTTTGGTATCGGCGCAATAGTGGGAACGCTATTGTCGATGGCACCATCACGTAGTGCCTGGCCAATGGTGAGCTCAATGGCCTTTTGCATAATTGTCGCCATGCTGCTGTATCTTTATGCCAGCCGTCCACGCAAGTGTGCGGTAAAATAAGGAATAAAGAGATATAAAGAGGAGGGGCTCCCGAGAGCTCCTTTCATACCTCTTATTTATTGATTAACATTTTGCTCATATTTCCTTTCTGCTTTTCCCGTCACTTCATTAAATATCACTCTAATAGTCACTAAAAAGCACACAATTATTGCGCCTCATCAATATAATAAGCATGCATATCATTATTTATTGCATAGTTATGTTTGACGCCATATTGTTAACTTTTTGAGCGATGAAATAAAAAAGTTGAAGCTGTCATAACATGATTTTTATCTGTTATGCGTACTCATAAAAGAGTGATTGATATCATTGAATATATATATTTATCAATTAATTAAATGGATTTTGTTTGCGTATGTTAACCTTGCTTTGTTCTTGAAATGTAAAATGTTGATTGGTATTAAGTAACATCTTTGCAAGAAAAATGGTTGAGATAGCCGCCATAAAGGTATAAATATAACAAAAAATGGGATCTAAATCCCAAACCAGCAGTCCCGTGCTTGGCATTGGTGGCTGAATCAAGGTTAGAGACAGCACAAAAAATAGCATTGTGAATTTTTAGTTTCTAAATTGTTATCAATGTTGTGTTTTGATAGAGGTTGAATCAGGCACAATGGCAACTTAGCAGCTATAACTTTAGTAAGTGTGAGTCATTGTGGTGCTTTTATGATTTCTTGAATTTTTATTTTTGACTAGGAAAAACACGTGAATAATATCCAACTTTCGGTAGTACATCGTCTGCCGCAAAGTTACCGTTGGTTATCTGGATTTATTGGTGTGAAAGTTGAACCGATACCGCTGACGGCGATAGACGAGACCAATAATGACCTCATGGGGCTGAAATTACTTAGCCACGATGGTAAACACGCGCAAATTATCATGCAGCGGTTACATCTCTCGTTACAAGAGATACAGGTAGATTCTGCGATTGTTGAGTGGGAAGGCGAGCCTTGCTTATTTGTTCACAATCAAGATGAAAGTGCCACCATATGCCGCCTGAAAGATGTTGGTGTGGCTATTGCTGAAACCATGACGGCACTTTATCCCTTCTGATACGCTATCGAGCACTCGTTAGCGGTCTTTCGTCAGCGCAGTTTGTCACGCAAATATGCTGGCGCTTTTTTATGTCTTACTACCTGATTTACAAAGGATCAATCTGCAAATTGTAGCAGTTGCTGGGTATATTGCTGCTTGGGCGCGGCAAATATTGCCTGGCAGTCACCTTGCTCCACCACCTCACCTTGTTTTAACACAATCACCTGATGACAGAGCGAACGAACGACTTGTAAGTCATGGCTGATAAACAGGTAACTGAGTTGGTAACGTTGCTGCAGGGATTTCAGCAAAGCCAGAATTTGCGCCTGTACTGATTTATCCAGTGATGAGGTCGGCTCATCCAGAATCAGCAATTGAGGTTGCAAAATGAGTGCTCGCGCAATAGCAATGCGCTGGCGCTGCCCACCAGAGAACTCGGTTGGGTAGCGGTAGCGGCTCACCGGATCCAGCCCAACTTCTTCCATTGCCTTAATTACCCGCTGCTCACGGTGTACTGCACTGAGTTTCTGATGCACTTCCAGCCCTTCAGCAATGATTTGCTGCACATTTAAACGTGGGTTTAGTGCCGAGTAAGGGTCCTGAAATACCACCTGAATGCGGCTACGATAAGGCAGCATCTGTTTTGGCGAAAAACTGTGTAGCGGCTGACCGTTAAACCATATCTCCCCTTTAGAGGGCAGTAAGCGCAGCAATGCCAGCCCGGTAGTGCTTTTTCCTGAGCCAGATTCTCCCACCAGACCTAAACTTTCACCGGGCTTTAAATCAAAGCTGAGATCTTTCAGCGCATAGTGATGAGAAACCGTCCGGCGCAGTAAGCCACGCTTAATGGGAAAAGCCACTTGCAACCCTTTAACTTGCAATAAGGGTTGCAGGTTCATGGGCAGTGGCAATGGGTCGCCCTGTGGCTCGGCATCCAATAATTGGCGGGTATAGGGGTGCTGTGGGGTGTTGAACAGTGTCTGCCGGTTATTTTGCTCAACAATACGACCTTCACGCATCACAGCAACGTTATCTGCCAGACGGCGCACAATATTCAGGTTATGAGTGATAAACAGTAAACTCATGCCCATCTCTTGCTTTAATTCTTTCAGCAAACTCAAAATCTGAGCCTGAACCGACACATCCAGCGCGGTGGTCGGTTCATCGGCAATCAGCAATTTGGGTTGGGTCAACACCGCCATGGCAATCATGACGCGCTGACGTTCCCCACCAGATAACTGATGCGGGAAATCAGCCAGCCGGCCTTTGGCATTACGAATTCCCACCCGGTCAAGGCACTGAATAATCTCCGCTCGAGCTGCTTCCTGACGCATTCCTCGATGCAGGGACAGAACTTCAGCCAACTGTTTCTCAATGGTATGCAATGGATTCAGTGAGACCATAGGTTCTTGAAATATCATTGAAACCTGGTCGCCACGGATACTGCGTAATGTCGGCTCATCAGCATGTAGCAGTGATTTTCCGGCAAACAGAATATCACCCGTTGGGTAGACCACTGGCGGTGAGGGCAATAAACGCAATATTGATAAGGCGGTAACACTCTTGCCGGAGCCCGATTCCCCCACCAAGGCCATTGTTTCGCCCGGCGCGACCTGCAATGACAGTTCGCTGACCACTTGACGTTCAACACCTGCCTGACGAAATGCAACGCTGAGATTCTGAATATCCAGGAGTGGAGAGGTTGCCATATCAGTACACCTTACTTGGGTCAAAGGCGTCACGCACTGCTTCGCCGATAAAGATCAACAGAGATAACAGCACGGCCAATACCAGGAATGCGGTGATCCCAAGCCAGGGCGCTTGCAGGTTATTTTTGCCTTCCAATAACAGCCCACCCAATGAGGGAGAACCCATTGGCAAGCCAAAACCAAGGAAATCCAGTGAGGTTAGAGTGGTAATAGAACCACACAGAATGAAGGGTAAGAAGGTCAGCGTGGCCACCATGGCATTAGGTAGCATATGCCGCGACATAATAACCCGGTCACGTACCCCCATGGCACGAGCCGCACGGATATAGTCATAATTTCGCGTACGCAGAAACTCTGCCCGCACCACACCCACCAAGCCCATCCAGCCGAATATCACGGTAATACCTAATAACCACCAGAAATTTGGTTGCACGATGCTGGACAGTAAAATCACTAAAAATAGGGTTGGCATACCCGACCACACTTCAATAAATCTCTGACCCCATAGGTCAACTCGGCCACCGTAATAGCCTTGTACTGCTCCAGCGCAAATCCCAATCACGCTGGAAAACAGCGTCAACGTCAGGCCAAATAACAGCGAAATACGGAATCCATAAATGATTTTCGCTAACACGTCGCCACCGGTGCTGTCCGTCCCCAATAAATTGGTACGGCTAGGGGGCGAAGGGAAGGGCACATCAGTGGCAAAATTAATGGTGTTATTGCTAAAACGGATAGGCGCCCAGATGGCCCAGCCATTATCTTTAATTCGATCAATGACATAGGGGTCTTGATAATCGGCGGCAGTGGTTAAAATGCCGCCAAAGGTCGACTCACTGTAATTAGTCATAAAGGGCATATAAATTCGCCCTTGATAGCTCACCAGCAGCGGTTTGTCATTGGCGATAAGCTCGGCAAACAAGCTAATAATAAACAGTGTCAGAAAAATCCACAGCGACCAGTAGCCACGGCGGTTCTGACGAAATCGCCCCCAGCGGGCCTGATTAATAGCACTTAGCCGTATCATTATTGCCGGCCCTCAAAATCAATCCGTGGGTCAACCAAGGTGTAGGTGATATCGCTGAGAATATTCAGCAGCAAACCAATTAGGGTGAAAATATAAAGAGTGCCAAACATTACCGGGTAATCGCGCTGTAAGGTGGCGTCATAGCCCAGTAACCCTAAGCCATTCAATGAAAACATCACCTCGATCAACAGTGAGCCGGTGAAAAACATACTGATAAAGGTGGCGGGGAAACCGGCGATCACCAGCAACATGGCATTGCGAAAGACATGGCGATAGAGAATTTTTTCTTCGGGTAGCCCTTTGGCGCGCGCGGTGACGACATACTGCTTGCGGATTTCGTCGAGAAAGGAGTTTTTAGTCAGCATGGTCAATGTGGCAAAGCCACCAATCACTGTGGCCAATACCGGTAAAGTGATATGCCACAAATAGTCGGTTATTTTGCTGTACCACGGCAGAGTATCCCAATTACTGGAAACCAGTCCGCGCAGCGGGAATAAATCGAAATAGCTGCCGCCGGAAAACAGCACTACCAGCAAAATAGCAAACAAAAACGAAGGGATAGCATAGCCGATAATAATTAAGGTGCTGCTCCATGTATCAAAAGCAGTACCACTTCGCACCGCTTTTTTAATCCCCAGAGGAATGGAAACGATATAAATTATCAGCGTGCTCCATAGTCCGAGAGAGATGGACACCGGTAGACTGTGCTTAATCAATGACATGACCGATTCGCCACGAAACAGACTGTCGCCAAAATCAAAGCGCACATAGCTCCATAACATATCGAAATAGCGTTGGTGCAGTGGTTTGTCGAAACCAAAGCGCTGTTTGATTTCAGCAATGACTTCCGGGTCTAATCCGCGTGAGCCGCGATAGTTACTGTCGCCTACTTGGGCTGCATTCAAGCCCACCTTCGCGCCGCCTAAACCGGCATCACCGCCACCGGCGGTATAGCCACTGGAATGGCCCAGTTCAATGTTGGCTATCGCCTGATCAACTGGCCCGCCAGGGGCGATTTGCACAATAAAAAAGTTAATAGTAATAATCGCCCACAAGGTGGGAATGACCAGCAATAACCGCCGTAACAGATATACGCCCACAACTGCCCCCTAGTGACGTTCTGCTGGCAGGCGAGCTGCCTTGTTGACATCAAGCCACCAGCTATCAAACCCTAGCGAATAAGTGGGGCGTTCCGCAGGCATTGAGAACTTATCCCAGTACGCAAAGCGGGTATGATTGGAATACCACATCGGAATCATCAAGTAATTCCAAGTCAATACGCGATCAAGGGCACGCCCCAGAGACCGCAAGGCCTCGGGCTGTTCCTGGTGTTTGATAATCTGTTCAATCAAGTGGTCAATAGCCGGATCTTTAATGCCGGAAGCATTATAACTGGAATCAATATAGGCCGAGCTCCACAAGATTTGTAGATTTGGACTAGGGTACGGGAATGCACTGTAAACGGTCGGGATCATATCGTAATCACGACTGCGTAGGCGGTTAACAAATTGTGAGCTGTCAACCTCACGGATATTCATGGTGATGCCCAAACGCTGCAAATTATGTTTGAACGGCTGAACATATTGGAAGTTACTGCCACTGAGTAACAGTAATTCAAACTCAAAAGGTTTGCCGGTTTTGCTATTAACCAATTGCTGATTTTTCACTTCCCAGCCAGCCTCACTCAGTAATTCGCGCGCTTTTAACAGATTATCCCGCGAATCACCGCTGCCATCGGTTTGTGGTGGCTGATATATTTGTGTAAATACCTCTGGCGGTATTTTGCCTTTAAGCGGCGCTAACCAAGCTAATTCAGCACTGTCCGGATAACCTGTTGCGGCATATTCGGTATTCTGGAAGAAGCTATTAGTACGCTGATAGCTGTTGAAATAGAAGGCTTTATTCATCCAATCAAAGTCAAACGCCAATGTGAGTGCCTGACGAACTCGGCGGTCACTAAAAATAGGGCGTTGGACATTAAAAGCCAACCAGCGGGTATTTTGCGCCGAGTTATCAACGATATCCTGTTTCACGATATAGTTTTTTGCAAAGTTGCCCCCCACATACTGTGTCGCCCAACTTTTTGGTGAGGTCTCTTCACGGAAATCAAACGCTCCGGCTTTAAAGGCTTCCAGCGCGACTTTATCGTCTAAATAATAATCATAGCGGATGGTATCAAAATTATACTGACCGCGATTGACGGGTAAGTTAGCCGCCCAATAATCTCTGACCCGCTCATAGGTAATAAACTGACCCATTTTATATTTACCAATACGATAAGGGCCGCTGCTGATGGGCGGTTTACTCAGTGGATCACTGAGTTTATGGTTTTTCCAAAAATGCTCAGGCATCACCGGTAAACCAAATAGACCCAGCATTTTATCTTTATTAGGTTCCGGGAATTCAAAACGTACAGTCAGACGAGAAATAGCTTTTACCTGCACGCCTTTATAGACGATGCGAAATTGCGGTACACCCTCGGTCATGAATTTATTGAAAGTGAAAGCGACATCTTGCGCGGTAATGGGGGTGCCATCATGGAAACGGGCATGGGGATTGATATCAACTTCAATCCAGTGAAAGTCCGGGGCAAAACGCGCTGACTCGGCAATTAATGGGTAATAGCTACCAATCTCGTCATCCGAGGTCGTAAATAGTGAGTCATATAGCCGCTCAGTCCGCATCGCTGGATTGCCACGCAAGGCATAACGGTTAAAGTTATCAAAGGTACCAATAGCAGATAGTGTGATATCACCGCCTTTAGGAGCGGCCGGATTAACATAATCAAAATGGCTAAAATCTGATGAGTATTTAGGTTCGCCCAGTATGGCAAAAGAGCTGCCTTCTTTAATAGTTTCAGCCTGTAGGCCAAAACTTAGGGCCGAAAGTGCTAAGGCAGCAAGTAGGCGTAACAACATATTGGTGGTGATCTCCTGCTGTTATTCGAATTGTTATACTCTAAATGAAATTACCAGTTTGCAAGGGTAAAGCAAACATTAAGCCAATGAGTTTTTGTTACGAATTCTGTTTATTACAAAACTTGGCTAAATCCTCAACAGACAACGGCTTGCTAAGTAAATAGCCTTGCAAGTAGTTAACCCCATGTTGGGCCAAATACTGTAGTTGTTGCTCCGTTTCAACGCCTTCAGCAACAGTCTCAATATTGAGGTTTTGCGCCAACATTAATACAGCATCTAATACCGGTGCCGCGACCGTATTAATGCCGATGGTGCTCACAAAGCCACGATCAATTTTAATATAATCTAATGTAAAACGTTCTAAATAGATCAGCGCACTGTGCCCGGTACCAAAGTCATCTACCGCGATTTGTACCCCTTGGGAACGTAACCAGGCGAATTGCTTAATAGCTAATTCTTCTTCAACCATGCCACGTTCGGTAATCTCGAATACCGGAGAAAAAATATCGGTATTTAATTGCTGCAACATGTGTGAGACATCTTTACGGAAGCCATCATCAGCAAGATGCACTGGGGAAATATTGAAGGCAAGCTTTGTTCCAGCAGGAACGTAATCTTCCATTAATTTACTGTCATTGATGATTAATTCAAATAAATGTCGAGTCAGTGGCTGAATCAAATGCTGAGCTTCTGCATACGGAATAAAGAGATCCGGGGAAATTATCCCTTCAATGGGATGTTTCCAACGAATAAGTGCCTCGAGGCCTGACATAGTGCGTTGATGTGAACGAAATACTGGCTGATACACAATGAAGAACTCACCACGCCGAATACCGCGCAGAATTTCAGCTTCAGCACTTTGACGGGTAATCAAAATATAATATGCCAAGATACCGACTAAACCTGAAAGTAGCAGGCCGCCTAATAGGCTCATGCGAATATCATCCGCAGTTAGGCTCGTGTGATAAATCAATATTTTGATTGGGTAGCCGGGTAATTGTACCTCATGTGAGGATCTGGACGGTAATTGGCTGACTGGTATGACTTTAGAGCCAAAGGTAGTTATCGCCAAATCATCAATAACAATAGCTAAGTTATTAACTTGGTTTTCAGCTGAGTTCAGCAAGAAATAAGGATGCAAGGTTAATTCTAGTGTTGCTAATACCCCGGAGTTACCCCGCCCAGCCTCACGCAACCAAACTCCAATTGCCGGCTTACTCGGCATCATGGGAGTACCTTGCTGAATTTTAAAATCTAAAGGTTGGTATAAGTTAATTTTAGGATATAACGCACTGACTGGTGAGTGCATTTCACCCGTAGCTGAAGAACAATAAGTAATATCGTCATGAACCAATAAGAAAGCTCTGACGCCATTGGTAAATGCAGCTCGGTAGTGCAGTGCTGAACTGGCTTGTTCACATGTCTTTGTGCTTTGTGGGATAAGCTGAGACATCGTTGTCGTCAGTTCATTAAGGAACTTAGATGAATAGGATATAATATGTTCACTTTGTGTTGTTAATTTACGCTCGCTGCTGCGATAAAGTAATGACAACGTAATAACAACAAAACAAATAAAGAAACAGAGTGCGAGGATGACACTTTTTTTTACAAGGTGGCGTCTGGATAAAATATTGCGGGAGAACGTACTGTTTGAACCCATGTTACGTCGCTCCTCAGCATGATTGATATAGTGTTATGAGTATAAGTAAGTTGGCAGCACAGCGCTACCGGTTTGCTAGTCCGCAATATTGGCATTAATAAGCTTATCGATTTGAAATCCATCCAAATATAAAGAATAAAGGTGCATGTAAAATGCATCAAATAAGTGGTTCAGGCATTCAAATTTGTACTGATGTGTATATTCAGGAATATATATATCAGTAAAACAAATTTTCAGCTTATTAACACAATCTACTTAATTCTAGAAAGGAGAATCGTTGGTTGATATGTCTTAGTGCCAGAAAACTCTTGGTCAAGCAGGGCGAATTTTACACAGAAATTTCTTGAATTTCGCGGTTCTTAAAAAAAAAAGACATTTCCTACAAATGGGAAGGAGAAAGAGGTAGTCATAGAAAGCAGATATAAAAAACGCCGCTAATGCGGCGTTTCATAGTTTCGTTTGGCATCTCGAACAACAGGAATAAAAATCAGTTAGCTGCGCGAACCGCTACTTAGTACTCGGCGTCCATCGCGATAACGCTTATTCCAATAATCTTCATTAAGGCTCGATATAGTCACACCGACACTGGTCGATGCATGAACAAATTTATCGTTACCTAGGTAGATACCAACATGGCGTCCAGTCGAACCCGCTCGGAACAGTACTAAATCACCGGGACGTAACTTGGTACGTTGAATTTTCTTGCCAAGATCCTGCTGCTCAGATGTCGAGCGTGGCAAATCCATACCAAATTGTTCACGGAAAGTGGTTTGTACAAATGCGGAACAATCAATACCGCGTTTGGTGCTACCGCCTAAACGATAACGAACGCCTTTCCACCCTGCATACTGTTCTAAAATTTTTGACTTGACGTCAACGTTGCGCACCATCGCTTCGAATTCATCCTGAGAGGCTTGCAGTAAAAGCCCATCTTTGTCATTAACTGCACGCATCTCAGCTTGCGTATTATGTAAGTTCGAAGTCTGTGGTGAACTACACGCGGATAACATTACCGCTGCTGCAACTGCAGGAATGACCCGCAGAATATATCTCATAATAGGTTGAGACTTGACCATTGTTGTTGTTTTCCCTTGCTGTCCTTACGACGGATGTCGCTACCAAAAATGCCAAACGAATCGAGATTATTGATTGTGGTCTGATGAGACAATCACTTAACCAAATAAATGTGCAGGAACGCACAATATTAATCAGGACAGTGGTGAAATGCCGGTATCCGAGCACAAACGTTTTTGAGACTACCGTAATAGTTAATAAAAGGCGAGAGCTTTTATAACCATTACTTTACCAAATGTTAATGAAACTTAATGTGTGATATTAAAAACGAGATGGTTAATTTTGTTGCCGCGTGGTGATCGTAAAGGAAGGAACACGTTAATGGTCGTTGGAGCAAAAAATAGACTTTTGCCCCAACATAAAAGGGGGGCAAATTACTTCTTTATGAATCCAGGCAGATTCCGATTAATGAAATCAATGGCTTTATCGCCGAGCGGTGTCAGCAGTACCCAGCTTGTCCCAACCAGAACTACCGAAAGAGAGCCAACCGCAATATCAGTAAACCAATGCGCGCCAATCATCACTCGCGGCATCGAGAAGACAATCATAATCAATAAGGCGATGGCAAAAGCACGGCAGGAAAAATAGCGCAACATAAAGCAGGCAAAGATCATCAACATCATGCCATGATCGCCAGGGAAACTGTCACCAGAGGCGTCTTTGGTTGGAATACCGGTTAACTCACTGACGCGATTAATATTCTCAAACACCAGTGTTGGGCTGGGATGTGAAACGGGCAACATGTGGCCTAACTGGTTGAGAATAACCGCAGTCAACAACATGACAAACCCGGTGACTATCAATCGACGACGACCTGCGGGGGCTTCTTTTATATAAAAGTATAAATAAAGCAGGCCCATACACATTAGGGAAATAACATCAAAAGCTCGATTGTTGGTGAGCGCCACTAAATGCAGAAAGGCAGGGCTAGAGAGCAGATGCTGGTTAAAATAGAAGAATATTGCCGAATCTATCTTAAACCAAAAACCGTGGTTTTCCGGGATGTACCAAGACAAGAACAGAGCAATCCCAAGTAAGTTGAGCAGTAAAATTGTCGGTAAATTACGACGGGTCATGCGGCGGCCTATACTATAAATTGTGTAATGAATAAAAATCGGGGCATATCATACCCCTTTATTTAACCGGATATTCAGTAATTCATGCTGTAGTGCATTCCAATCAGCTTCATGCGCGCTAATCAGTTCAATCCGGCTATCTAGCGGGGGGATTTGACGAGTTTCTATTTGTAGGTCATTCCCTTGTTTGTTAATCACTAATGTTCCCTCGGTGATACGCATCACTCCCTTTACCCGCTCGACTGGATTTAATCGTACCCATTCCAATAGTGGAACTGTATCAAATACGGTATTGGCATTAAATACCCAGCCACAGCTAAGATAACCTTGACCTTTATTCAGTGCACGACGCCAAGGTTCTACCCCTTTCAAACTTAATGCTGCCAACCCATGTTGTCGGGTTGATCCGTGGTGATGTGCGCCGTTAGGTAATTCATCATTATTACTGTGTGGTATATCGAGCAGGGCAACATCAATTTTCCCTTGTTCCGCATAATAGAGTGGGCGTGATGTGGGTTGCTGCTCATGCCATTGTTGCAATGTGGCGTAATCTGTTGTGCTGTAAGTATCCTGTTTATTCGCCACCAGGATATCTGCGGCAGCCAATTGGTCGCGGAAATTTTCATTCTTGGTATAGCGAGACTCACTCAATTGGCGAGCATCCAGCAAGCTCAAGGTGGCTCGCAGATCAATCCATGGTTGATAAATATCCGAGGTCAATAAAGAGAGAATTTGTTTGGGGTGGCCTAATCCGGTTGGCTCAATCAGCAAACGATCAGGTTTTGCCTGTTGTAGCAACATATTCAAACCAACTTGCATTGGCAGACCATTAACACAACACATACACCCACCAGGTATTTCTTTTAATACTGCTCCGCTCTGCGCTAATAGCGCACCATCAATACCTATTTCGCCAAATTCGTTTACCAACACAGCCCACTTTTCATGTTCCGGCTTTTGTGCCAACAAATGACGAATAGTGGTGGTTTTTCCACACCCCAAAAATCCGGTAATCAAGTTGGTTTTTGTCATATGGATTCTCCGCAATGAAATTTTTTTTTAATTAGCTATTAAGTTAATGGAATTTTAGCCGTTGTTATTAGAGGAGGATAGAACCACACATAGGCTAATTATTAAACGCAAAATGCCAAAATTAAGAGTATTTCCTAGGAAATTTCAGATCATCGCCTAATGGCGGCCCTGAGAGACGAAATATAATTAGCTTATTCCGAGGATTTTAGTGAGTTATAGACGGGATAGGGCAATAAAAAAAGCTCTACCATTCCTATTGCTTACGCTGAAATCCTCTATCTTTAAAATGACAGATATGAAAGTCGAGGTGTTTATGAGCAATTATCGAGTACTAATTATCTTAGCGATAATGTTTTCGTGGGTAATATCTTTTTCTGCAAGTAGTGCGCAATCTACCCTGTCTGTTTCAGGAACAATCACCTTTTCCGGAGCCATTGTAGACAGTCCATGTGATACCGCATTAGAAGACCAAACAATAACAACTCGCTGTTATCGTAATGGTGAAACACTGACTCAACGACAAACTCTCTCACATAATATGCCTCTGACTTCCCGATTACCCGGTAATTTAGCCTCTTCCCGTCTGGAATGGTTGAATTCACAACGTAGTCTGGGAATTTTAACCTTCACTTATCTCTAATACATCAGTTTGTGTTGTTTATATCTGTGAATATTTACCTCTGTAGAAACCTACTTCTATAAACACGACTTATCTTGGTGATAAGTCGTGTTAGCTCACCAGATTTTTTACCCTCAAGAAGTTATTTGACCACAATGAAATTGTGTGACCACATGATATACTCAGTGCTATTCAGATACTCTTTGGTCAGGCCAATTTGGTATTATCAACGCCAATGCCCGATGCAGGAAATAAGGCTATGCGGTTATATCAGGAAGTGGGCAGTCAACTGCGTGCAGCGATTGTCAGTGGTCAATATAACGTAGGCGATCGTTTACCGCCTGAGCGCGATATTGCCGAAAATTTCAGTGTCAGCCGTAGTGTAGTGCGTGAAGCGCTGATTATGTTGGAACTGGAAAAATTGGTAGAAGTGCGTAAAGGCTCTGGTGTTTATGTGGTCAATGTCCCTGAGATGTTGGCAGGGGGAGAGTCTGCCGCTTCAACCGACAGCGGTTTTGGCCCGTTTGAGCTATTGCAAGCTCGTCAGTTACTGGAAAGTGAAGTTGCTGCTTTTGCTGCTATGCAAGCCACTAAAGCCGATATCATCAAAATGCGCCATGCCATCGAGCAAGAAAAAACCGCTTTAGAAGCGGGGGCGGTGGATGAAAGTGCGGATGAACTGTTTCATTGCCTACTGGCTCAATCGACACAAAATAGCGTGCTGGCCAATATGGTTGCAGAGGCTTGGCAGGCGCGGAAAACCAGCGCAATGTGGCTAGGAGCTCATGGTCATACTGTTGATTTCAGCTACCGCTGGCAGTGGCTGGAAGATCATCAGAAAATCTTGCAAGCTGTGTTGCGCCGTGACGGTAAGGCAGCTAAGCAAGCTATGTGGCAGCATTTGGAAAATGTAAAACTGAAATTGTTGGAGCTTTCTGATGCTGACCATCCAGATTTCGATGGCTATTTATTTGAGTCTGCACCGTATCAGTTGGAAGAGTAAACGCTCATTGAGTCATTAGAATATTGGCTGGATAACAAGCATAAATGTCATCCAGCCAATAGTAAGTTATGATATTAAGCTTGTTCAGCTAAACGTTTCACACTTTCTTTCGCGCCCAATTGTTGCAGGCTGAGATAGGCCTCGGTGACGGCTTGGACGAAAGTTTGCTGTTGTGGCAAGGACTCGCTAAATAGTGCTTTCAGCGCTAGCAAACTCTGTACTCTGGCAACACCATCTTCACTGTTAGCGACACATTTTTTAAAGTTGTCGACCATAGGGTCACGAATATCAATAGGCTGACCGTTATCATCTACCCCACTGACATAACGCATCCAACCGGCAATACCTAATGCCAGACAGCGGTAGTTTCCGCCATGCTGTAAATGCCAGCGCACGGAATCTAACATTCGCTGTGGTAATTTCTGGCTCCCGTCCATAGCAATCTGCCAAGTCCGATGTTTTAACGATGGATTGGTATAACGTTCGATCAACTGATCTGCATAGGCATTAAGGTCAACACCGGTGACGCGCAGAGTAGGCGCTTGCTCATCTATCATCAAGCGGCGAGCGGTAATACGGTAATTTTCATCAGCCATACAGTCATTAATATGCTGATAACCGGCCAGATAACCCAGATATGCGAGGTAGGAATGGCTGCCGTTCAACATCCGTAGTTTCATTTCTTCAAAGGGTAATACGTCATCCACCAACTGCGCCCCGGCGATCTCCCAATCAGGACGACCAGCGACAAATTTGTCTTCAACAACCCATTGAATGAATGGCTCACAGGCAATTCCGCATGAATCTATTACGCCAAGTTCATCGGCAATCTCTTGTAAGGTTTCTGCAGTTGCGGCCGGCACAATGCGGTCAACCATGGTGTTTGGGAAGGTGACGTTCTGGCTAATCCAGTTGGCCAGTTCAGGATCACGGGCCGTTGCCAGACCCAGCACTGCATTTTTCACCACATGGCCATTTTCTGGAATGTTGTCGCAGGAAAGCACGGTAAAAGGAGGTAAACCGCGCAAGCGGCGTAAACGGAGGGCTTCAACCAGCACACCCGGTGCGGAAGTCGGAGCATCAGGTATTAACAAGTCGGCACGAATAAACTCATGTTGTAAATCCAATTGGCCGGTACCCGGTTCGATGCAATAACCTTTTTCAGTAATGGTCAACGAGACAATCGCCACTTGTGGTTCGGCCAATTTCTCCAGTACTTGCATGATGCCGTCTAGCCGGGCATGTACGGACTCACAAACAGAACCGACGATAATTGCCTGATTGCTTTGTGCGCCTTTTTCCAGAACAGAGAAAAGATGGTCTTGCTGGCGTAAATTTTGAATCAATGCGTCGCCACCTAATAAGCTGATTTCGCAAATACCCCAGTCTCCCCCTTGCTGATTTAATACTCGGTCAGTGAGCAATGCCTGATGAGCGCGATGAAATGCGCCAAAACCAATGTGAACAATACGGCTTTTCAGCGCTGTTCTATCATAAGTAGGCTGCTGTACGGTTGAGGGGAGAGTGCTGTTGGCTATGGTGTTCATACGTGGCTCCAAAATCATTCACCCCAAGGGTTCACCGGGGGAGTTGACATAAAAGGTGGCAAATAAAAAGTTGTTAGACCAGTTTTTATAGGTTGATTGTAGGAAAAACCCACACCACACCGATCGTTTTCTTTTGCTCGTTGCCATGAATATCGGCTTGCAGTGTAAGGCCATATGACAGAAAATAAAATTGGTAAGTCCAATATTGGTTATATTCGTGAAGTGGATCAACCAATGAGGTTTTGCTTTTTGACTCTTAGCGCTGAAAGAGTAAGGATAAAGCTGAGTGATACCTCTTGGAAATCTGTATAACAGCATTTTTAGCACACCTGAATAGTTTACATAGAAGGTAAAAAAATAAATGGAACAAACATGGCGTTGGTATGGCCCGAATGATCCGGTGTCCTTAGATGATATCCGTCAGGCTGGCGCAACTGGAGTAGTGACCGCGTTACACCATATCCCGAATGGCGAAGTTTGGCCGGTGAGTGAGATCAAACAACGTCAGGCTGAATTGGCGGCGAAGGGTTTGGTCTGGTCGGTGGTGGAAAGTGTCCCGATTCATGAAGAGATCAAAACACACAGCGGAAATTATCAGCAACACATTGAAAATTATCAGCAAACGCTACGCAATCTGGCCGCCTGTGGTATTGATACCGTGTGCTACAACTTTATGCCAGTGTTGGACTGGACGCGCACTGATCTGGAATATCAATTGCCTGATGGTTCCAAAGCATTGCGTTTCGACCAGATAGCTTTTGCGACCTTCGAATTGCATATTTTGAAACGCCCTGGTGCTGTGAATGATTACACCGCTGAAGAGCAGTCTCAGGCGGCTGACTATTTCGCTGCTATGTCTGAAGCTGATATTGCCAAGCTGACAGGCAATATTATCGCCGGTCTACCGGGGGCGGAAGAGGGCTATACGCTGGACCAGTTCCGCGCGCGTCTGGCCGAATATGACGGTATTGATAAAGCGCAACTGCGTGAAAATATGGCTTATTTCCTGCGTGCGATTATACCTGTTGCTGAGCAGGTAGGATTACGTATGGCGGTACATCCAGATGATCCACCGCGCCCAATTCTTGGCCTGCCGCGTATAGTTTCAACGATTGAAGATATGCAGTGGCTGAAAGAAACTGTTGATAGTATTCATAACGGTTTTACGATGTGCACCGGTTCTTATGGCGTACGTGCTGACAATGACTTGGTGAAAATGATCGAAACCTTTGGTGATCGCATTCACTTTACGCATCTGCGTTCAACCTGCCGTGAAGGGAACCCAAAAACCTTCCATGAAGGTGGTCATTTGCAGGGTGATGTTGATATGTACTCTGTCGTTAAGGCTATCTTAACCGAGGAACAGCGTCGTCAGGCTGCTGGAGATATGCGCCCAATCCCGATGCGACCAGACCATGGTCACCAGATGTTGGATGACTTGCATAAGAAGACCAATCCGGGTTATTCCGCCATTGGTCGCCTAAAAGGATTGGCAGAAGTGCGTGGTGTGGAGTTGGCACTGAAGCGAGCGTTTTTCCCTGAGCTAAAATAGCCATCCATACCCGTCATCTTTCATGTTACAGCGGTATTTTAGGATAAAAAAGCAAAAAGGGCCGAGAAATCGGCCCTTTATTGTAGGTATACCCAATAGATTTCACGATGCAGGAAGGCGGCAAACGAACTCATCCCGATGAGCTTACATGAGTAAGTGATTCGGGTGAGTAAGAGCAGTCAACACACCTGTATCGTGAAAGATGATGGGGATATTATTCGGCGCGTCCCATATAGCGACGCTCCGCAATATGAATACGAATTTTCTCACCAGGGCTGATATATTCTGGTACCTGAATGGACAAACCGGTGCTCATCACAGCCGGTTTGTTACGGGCACTGGCGGATGCACCTTTGATGCTAGGTGCGGTCTCGACAATTTCCATATCAACGGTTTGTGGCAATTCCAGCGCTAACAATTGGCCGTCCATCGTCAGCACCTGCATGCCCGGCATACCGCCTTCAGGAATAAACAGCAGCTCGTCTTCAATCTGCTCTTTCTTGAAGTTGTATGGCGTAAAATCTTCATCATCCATAAAGACGTATTCGTCGCCATCAATGTAGGAAAAGTTCACGGAACGACGGGTTAAAGTGATGGTGTCGAGGATCTCATCGCCTTTAAAACGCTCTTCAACTTTCAAACCGGTACGTACATCAGAAAAACGCATTTTATACAGGGTACTCGCGCCACGGGCACTTGGGCTTTGCACGTCAATATCTTTCACCAGCAGTAATTTGCCGTTGAGGTTGACCGCCATACCGCGTTTTATTTCGTTAGCTCTTGCCATTTATTAACCGCCAATCAGAATTGAAGATAAGTTGCGACAAGTTACTCGTGCCGCGTGTTTCAGGCAAGCAGATAGCGCAAAAAAGAGTGATATTTTCGCTATAAAATCGGCCCTATTGATAGACCGGTAAAAGACCAAATAAAGCGGCAATATGGGTGACGGCATTGATCAGGCCAAACAGGATAATAAAGCCAATCATCATGCGCCCACCGGGAGCCCGATAAACCGCTTGTGGGAAGCGCTTGCGGCTGGCTCGCGCCATCAATGCAGGAACAATTACTGCCCAAATAGTCGCGGCTAAACCGGCAAAGCCGATGGCATAGAGAAAGCCATTCGGGAACAATAGAGCACCGATGGTTGGCGGCACAAAAGTGATTAAGGCAGATTTGGTGCGCCCACCACGATCATCGGCAAACTTAAAGAAGTCGGCAATATAGTCGAATAGTCCAAGAGACACGCCAAGGAATGAGCTAGCCAATGCCATATAAGAGAAGGCATTGAGGAGTTGGCTGGTGGCTTGACTGGCCGAAACCGCATCCATCTGTTTCAGTAAACTACCAATATTACCGCCATCAGCAATCACTTGTTTGAATGCATCGCGGGCAATATTGCCCTGAATGGCATACTGCCACAGGATATAAATGACCAATGCGGTCAAGGTGCCGAACACCAAGCTTTTCACTACAGCTTTACTATCTTTATGATAGTACTTCACCAGCCCCGGCACATTGCCGTGGTAGCCAAATGATGTCAGTAAGTAGGGCAGAGCCGCCAAGGCATAAGGCAGATAGCTGGCGTTGCTGTCGATCTGATTGAACAGAACCACACTTTCCACATGGCTAAACATATCACCGACAGACATGACAAATGTGATGACCATGCCGCCAATCAATATTGTACTTAAGCGATCGACGGCTCGGGTTGATAACCAAACAATAAACGCCACCAACAGTGCAAAAATAAAGCCTGCGCCAGCCTGACCAATCCCCACACTATTTTGCAGTGTATGGGTAATGATTGAACCACCGGCAGAGATATAGGCGTAGGTTAAAATATAGAGGACAAAGGTGATGGAAAGCCCATTGATTGAGCTCCAGACCTTACCGAGCAGGTCTTGCACCATCGTGTGGAAACTGGCCCCACTTGGGTAGTTTAAGTTAGCTTCCAGAATCATCAGACCGGAAATCAACATACAGGCCCAAGTATAAATCAACAGAGCCACAGAGCCGCTGAACCACACACCGGCTGTCACGATTGGGATTGAGAACATCCCTGCGCCCACAGCGGTGCCAGCAACTATCATTGCACCGCCCAGCACAGAAGGCCGTGATAAGGGTTGGGTTAAGTCCATCGACATTTGTTACTCCAAATATCCTTCGTACTTGAAGTCGCTTGGGGCGCTGTGCTCACTCACTTGAATCACTGACTTCGTAAGCTCGTCGGGATGAGTTCGTTTGCCGCCTACCTGCAACACCAATTACTTTGGGAATAGTTCTAAATAGGGTTAATAATTCTCTTGTACTAGCTTAATGGTACATGGTGGCAGCGAAACTGTAAACAGATGAATATGCTTGTCGGGATAGACTGGTTAGTGATTAGTCTGGCTGTAGTATTAAGTTTTGATTAAATATCGTACTGACAAGAGTTATTCAGGTTGAAGAATAAACTGAAAATAAGGGGCTGAAAGGCGGAACTTGCGGGGGTATCTGCTATTGTGTCGTTGATCGAGGATAATGCTGGTAGTTGATGAGGGCGGTTGCTATTGTCCGCAGCTATGCCACCAGCCTACAGGAGCCTGCTGATGGACTGTCGCTCAAATTGCGGTGCCTGCTGTATAGCCCCTTCGGTTTCCAGCCCGATCCCCGGCATGCCTTTAGGCAAGCCTGCCAATACTCGTTGTCTGCATTTGGATGACAATATGCGCTGCGGTATTTTCCACTCGCCATCCCGTCCGGCAGTCTGTGCCAGCCTACAAGCCTCGCGTGAAATGTGCTTTGATACCCGCGAACAAGCGCTGGTGTATTTGAGTAAGCTGGAAGCGGATACTGCGCCTAATCGTCGCGAAGAGCGATATGATGACCGCCCTTCGCTGATGACTTAATGCTATTAAGCTCCGGCTGGAACCGCGTGGGCGGTATTTTTCAGTACTGGCCCGCGGTACTTTTCAATTTCAAGTTGTGCCATCTGCCCGCAGTTGCCTTGCGCTAAACTGGATGAGCCAATATCGAAAGTCAGGCAGTTGATATTGCCGTTTTTACACAGAGAACCTGGCACTGATGGGTCCGCTGGGTCAAACCAGGCACCTTCACTGATCCGCACCACACCCGGGCGAACATCGTCCGTCACCACGGCACCGACCAAAATCTGCCCGCGATCATTAAAAGCTCGAACCAAATCCCCGTTGACAATTTCCCGCGCGCTGGCATCTTGCGGGCTGATGAGGATCGCTTCGCGGTCGGCAACAGCATACTTTTCGCGTAGCGGGGTGTTATCCAATTGCGAATGCAGGCGATTGATAGGGTGCGCGGTATTCAGTGACAGTGGATATTTCTTGGCTTCGGCGCCACGATACCATTCATAAGGTGGCATCCAGGTTGGGATCCCCTGACAATCGGCATATTCCATTTTGGCGATAGTATCAGAGTAGATTTCAATCTTACCGGATGGCGTGCCGAGAGGGTTGAGTAGCGGGTTCTCACGATAATCAGCAAAACGTACCCACTGCTTGTTCGCTTCAGGAATAGGGAAGCGAATATAGTTGTTCGACGCCCAAAACATATCGAAAGGAGGCAGGGCGACGCGAGCAGTACGGGCTTGTGATTTCATATCGTCATACATTGATTTCAGCCACTGTGTCTCATCTTTGCCCTCGGTAAAGGCATCAATGACACCCAGTCGGGTGGCCATGGCGGCAAAAATATCAAAATCATTGCGCGATTCATGCTGTGGTGGGACGCACTGATGCATCGGGAAAACATAAAGCTGCGAATAGTCGCCGCCCATTTCCAAATCGTTACGTTCATAACTGGTGGTCGCGGGCAATACGATATCGGCATGCTTGGCGGTGGCGGTCCAGTATGGTTCATTGACCACAATAGTTTCTGGGTGTTGCCATGCTTTGACCAGATTATTGGTATCCTGATGCTGGTGGAAGGTATTGCCGCCAGCAACATAGACCATTTTGACATCGGGATAGGTCACTTTGGTGCCATTGAAATCAATGGTTTTCCCCGGATTCGCCAGGCACTCGGCAATACGAGCCACCGGAATTGGCGTTGGCGAGTTCTTTGGTGCATTCCCGGCAGAGATTCCCGGCAAAATACCGCCTTTGGCAGTTGGGCTGCCACCGGAAGAGTAGTGGTAACTGAAACCAAAACCGCCCCCTGGTAAACCAATTTGGCCAAGCATTGCGGCGACGGTCACCAGTAGCCAATGTTGTTGCTCACCGTGGTGCTGGCGCTGAATCCCCCAACCACCCATGATCATGGTGCGCTGTTTTGCCATATCCCGCGCCAGTTGGCGCAGTACCTCAGCATCCACGCCACTGATATCAGCCGCCCATTCAGCATTCTTCGGCTGGCCGTCAGTTTCCCCTAACAGATAAGCCTGGAACTTATCAAAACCGATGGTGTAGGTCTTGATAAAGTCTGGATTGTGAAGCTTTTCAGTCAGTAAGGTATGGGCAATCCCGATAAGCATGGCGCTATCAGTGTATGGGCGCGGGGCAATCCATTGAGCATTAGTGAATTTAGCGCTGTCATTATGTACTGGATCAATACTGATAACTTTGGTGCCTTTCTTCTTCAAGGCCTCAAAACCGGTTTGACCGACATGATCCGGAATATTCCAGCTATTTTTCAAGGTGATCATCGGGTTACAACCCCATAGAATCACCAGTTCGCTGTTCTCAACCACATTGGGCCAGGCGGTTTGCTGTTCATAAACCTCCATCGATCCCATGACGTGGGTCATAATGACCTGCGCGGCACCGGTTGAATAGTCACCGGCATAACCAAGGAAGCCGCCACTTAGGTTCATCAAACGTTGCAGTAAAGTCCGGCTGTTGTGCAACATCCCGACACTTTTCCAGCCATAAGAACCGGCATACAGTGCCTGCGGGCCGTGATCTTTCTGTACCCGCACGATTTCGTTGCACACCAGTTCGGTGGCTTGATCCCAACTGACGCGCACCCACTCATCACGACCGCGCAACTCGGTGTGGCTGCCGGGGCCGCCTTCCAGCCAGCTTTTCCGCACCATTGGGTATTTGATACGGTTATCGGCGTGCACCTGATAAGGGGCCATGGTGATAAGGTCATTGGGCCACGGATCATCTTTGACCGGTTGAACCCCCACCATACGTCCATTCTCGACGATAGCTTCAAATGCACCCCAGTGAGCGCCAGTCAGAATGCCTTTTTGTGCCTGACGCAGCGCCAAAAACTGAGGTAATGCCTGACTGATAGCTTCCGCCAATGCTGATTTAGGCCACAGACCACCGACTATCGGCAAGACGGCCAGCGCGCTGGTTCCCAGTAAGAAGCGGCGGCGGCTCATTTTTAAAGGTTGTTGTTGGTATTTAGTCATTTTCGCCTCTTATTTACAGCTTGGCCGGCATATCACTGGCATGCTTTTGTACATATTGTGTCATCACGCGCAACTGCTCCTGAGTCAGGGAGGTGCGTGGTGCCATGCCTTTGATTACCCCAATCCATTGGTTCGCATTGAAGCGGTCCAGAGCAGTTAAACCGTGACACCCGGTACAGTTAGCGGACATCATATCGGCGGCATAACGCCAGATCTTCTGCTGGTCATCAACCAGTTGTTTCTTCGGCAACCACACCTGAAGTGCCACTTGATGCCAGACCAGATTGGTTTCCGGATCCGTTTGGGTATTGAGTGTTTTCAGTGCTTTTTGTGCATCTTCACCCAATAACACACTCAGAATGCGTTTTCCTTGTGCGGCATAGAACACCTCGGCCACACCATCTTGTTGCCAGCCTTTAACATCAACCAGCACCTGCTCACCTTGCTGTTTCACCACATCGACTTCGGTCGATGGCATCAGGTTACCGGCATTATGGCTATCACCGGCATTCATAAAGAAGGGCTCGGTGGCGATGGTATAGAGCTTGGTTGCCGTGGCAGGAGTTTGTGCTGCCGCGGTAGCCAGTTCGGCGGCACCGGCCTGAGTCACTTCACTCATGTCCGGCAGGATATGGGCAACACCTTTATGGCAGTCAATACAGGTTTCGCCATTCTTAATGGCAACTGGGTGCTGAATGCGGGCTTCAGCACTTTGCCCAGTGATATCCATGGCATCATAGCTATGACATGAACGGCAGGTCGCGGAATCATTCTCTTTCAGCGTTTTCCATACTGATTGAGCCATCGCGAGTTTGTGGGCTTCGTATTTTTCTGGTGTATTTATTGTGCCAGCCATTTCACCGTAGATATCTTTCACTGCCCGGATTTTGGTCCAGAGATAGTCCAGTGGTTCGTGAGGCACATGGCAGTCAGCACATTCAGCACGGATACCTTTGGTATTTTGGAAGTGGACGCTCCCTTGATATTCAGCCAATGGTTGCTGCATGGTGTGGCAGGAAACGCAGAACGCAGTATCGCTGGTTTTATGGAAAACGGTGGCAGTCCCTGCCAATAGCGCCGCGCCAATAATGATGCCGATCAGCAAGATCCATAACCATCCCCACCGGCGTCGCTTGACGAAGCCAGTCTGTTTATTGCTCATAATTGCACCCACTGTTATCTACCCTTGATATTTCAAGCCACAACTATTCATCTCACTGCCGGAGAGTCATGTCGTTGCTGTCACTTGAAACCTATTGGGTATGTCTAATGATTGTTGGTAAAACGGACGGATTAAATGTACGAAAGGATAAAATGCCAAATAATCTGCCAACAGATTCTTATCAGTTAGTGATAAATATTTCCCACAAAATAAGTATGACTATTGTAGGGGGATTTTTTACTGATGACTAACCCAATGGAGGTATTTAGCAATAATAGTTCAGATTTGCTGAGTAATAATGGGATAAAGGGATAAATTTTTGCGTGATAGTGCAAATAACCAGCTGTATTTGCTGGTTATATAGTTATTTATATATCGCTATTTTTTAGTCGAAGGAGACGTAAAACTGCTGATTTAGCCATAAATCGATAGCATGGCGGCTGGCTTCAAAATGGGGCTCGGGTAATTGTCGCGGATTGCACCATATCCATTGCTGACATTTATCGGGCTCTTTCAGCTCTGGCTGACCACCGGGGTGTGACGCCAGCAAACAAACTGAAACTGTGTGTTTACCTTCGGCCCGCCAGGTCGCAAGATTATTACACAATGCGATAACCTTTATCTTGTTGATGTATAAACCTGTTTCTTCCTGTATTTCCCGCTGGGCGGCTTGTTCAAATGATTCTCCCGCCTCCATATGACCGCCGGGAATTGACCAGTAAGGTGCATGCTGACCACAGCGTTTGCCCAGTAACACTTCACCTTGTTGATTGACGATAATGACGCCAACACCTACCACGACAGACATCGTATTGACTCCTTTTCAATGCGTGTCAGCAAGCATCAGCAATTCATGCTATTTTGCTGCCGACACAGACCTATTCATCATGAAAATGTGCGGAGTGTCAAAAATCCATCAAGAATAAAAGCAGAAAACTTGCATATATTCTTAGTCGGAAACACACTCCTTGAAACGTTTCAGCGTTATCTCGTCACCAGATGATAAAGGGTAACGCTCCTTTTTCTCACTAAAGCTGAAACGATTCAATTTCAGCAGAGAGGAGACATAATGTTCCAGTTATCAACCAAAGATATCCATCTGGCTGCACAAGCAGGCAGTAAAAACGAGGCTATCACCCAGGTCGCGGCTGCGTTGACTCAGGCAGGCTGTGTTGCCGCCGCCTATGTCGATGGCATGTTGGCCCGTGAGCAGCAAACTTCGACTTATCTGGGTAATGGCATTGCTATCCCACATGGTACCACTGATACCCGTGACTTGGTGCTGAACACTGGCGTACAGGTTTTCCAATTCCCGCAAGGTATCGCGTGGGGCGAAGATCAAACGGCCTATATCGTTATCGGTATTGCTGCGCGCTCTGACGAACATCTGGCCTTACTGCGTCAGCTAACACATGTATTAAGTGATGATGCTGTTGCTGCGAAGTTGGCAAAAACCACGTCAGCTGAAGAGTTACGCAGTTTGCTGATGGGCGAGCAAAAAACCGCGGAATTCCACTTTGACACTTCACTGATTGCACTGGATGTTGCGGCGGACAATCTGATCACGCTGCAAGCGCTGAATGCGGGCCGCTTACAACAAATAGGGGCGGTTGATGCTCGCTTTGTTAGTGATGTGATTACCCGTGAGCCACTGAATCTGGGGCAGGGCATTTGGCTGAGTGACAGCACTGAAGGCAATTTGGTCAGTGCCGCGACGGTAAGCCGCCCGGCCACTGCATTTGAGCATAACGGAGAGAAAGTGGCCCTGCTGCTGACATTGTCGGTTGCCGATGACCAGCCGCTCTCGGTGCTGAACTATTTAAGCGACCTGTTATTGGCGAAAAAAGCTGACGTGTTGCTGAACGCGGATGCGGCGGCCCTGTTGGCGCTGCTGACCAGCGAGTATGTCGAGCAGAACGAAGTATTAAGCGCTGAGTTTGTTATCCGCAATGAACATGGGTTACATGCGCGCCCAGGGACGATCTTAGTCAATACAATCAAACAGTTTACCAGTGAAATCACCGTGGCCAATTTGGACGGCACCGGTAAACCCGCTAATGGACGTAGTCTGATGAAAGTTGTGGCTTTAGGGGTTAAAAAAGGCAATCGCCTGCGCTTTACCGCCAGCGGTGAAGATGCACAAGCAGCATTGGATGCCATTGGTGAAGCTATCTCCGCCGGTTTGGGCGAGGGGGCAGCATGAGCAGAAGAGTCGCAACTATCACACTGAACCCAGCTTATGATCTGGTCGGTTTCTGCCCGGAAATTGAACGTGGTGAAGTTAACTTAGTGAAAACAGCCGGTCTACATGCCGCAGGTAAAGGCATCAATGTTGCCAAGGTACTGAAAGATTTAGGCATTGATGTCACTGTCGGTGGTTTCCTGGGCAAAGATAACCAAGACGGCTTCCAACTGCTATTCAGTGAGCTGGGTATCGCTAACCGTTTTCAGGTGGTGCCGGGCCGTACCCGCATTAACGTCAAACTGACTGAAAAAGATGGCGAAGTCACTGACTTTAACTTCTCCGGCTTTGAAGTGACTAAACCGGATTGGGATCGCTTCGTGACCGACTCATTGAGCTGGTTGGGGCAATTCGACATGGTTGCCGTCAGCGGCAGTCTGCCCGCTGGTGTTAATCCTGATGACTTTACCGACTGGATGAAGCGCCTACGTAGCCAATGCCCGTGCATTATTTTCGACAGCAGCCGTGAAGCACTGGTGGCAGGCCTGAAAGCCTCGCCATGGTTGGTAAAACCCAATCGCCGTGAACTGGAGATTTGGGCCGGTCGCCCATTACCAGAACTGAGTGATGTAGTCGCAGCCGCGCACGCACTGCGTGATGAGGGGATTGCTCACGTGGTTATCTCGCTCGGGGCTGAAGGGGCGCTGTGGGTTAATGCCTCTGGTGCATGGTTGGCAAAACCGCCGGCTTGTGAAGTGGTTAGCACTGTGGGTGCTGGCGACTCAATGGTCGGTGGCTTGATCTATGGGCTGTTGATGCGCGAATCCAGCGAACACACGCTGCGTTTGGCAACAGCTGTCGCTGCTTTGGCAGTCAGTCAGAGCAATGTTGGTATTACGGATCGCCCGCAGTTGGCAGCCATGATGGCGAAAGTTGACCTGAAACCCTTTAATTGATCTCCGGAGGCGAAATGAAAACGCTACTAATAATAGACAGTTCGCTCGGGCAGGCCAGAGGCCACCTTGCGACACTGATGTTGGGTGCTGCGGCGGCAAAAGCAGGACTGAGCTGGGTTGATAAGGCCGCGGATGCCGAGTTGGTGATTGTCGCAGGGCAATCCATCCCGGCTGATGCTGCGCTAAATGGTAAAAAAGTCTATCTCGGTGAGGTGGAAAAAGCGGTACGCGACCCGGAAGGTTTTTTAGCCCAGGCGATTGCGCAGGCGACACCTTATCAAGCCGCTGTTACTGCTACACCAGCCACATCGTCAGCGACCGCGCCTAAACGTATTGTGGCGATCACTGCGTGCCCTACGGGCGTAGCTCACACGTTTATGGCCGCTGAAGCTATTGAAAGTGAAGCGAAGAAACGCGGCTGGTGGGTAAAAGTTGAAACCCGTGGTTCCGTTGGCGCAGGTAATGCAATTACAGCAGAAGAAGTGGCCGCAGCCGATTTAGTGATTGTGGCGGCTGACATCGAAGTGGATCTGGATAAGTTTGCCGGTAAACCGATGTACCGCACTACCACCGGCCTGGCCCTGAAGAAAACTGCACAGGAGCTGGATAAAGCCTTGGTTGAAGCTGAAGTTTATCAAGCGAAAACCGGTAGCAGCACTGGGGTGAAGAAAACAGAAACGGGTGGCCCATATCGCCATCTGCTGACCGGTGTATCTTACATGTTGCCAATGGTGGTTGCTGGTGGCCTGTGTATTGCACTCTCCTTCGTGTTCGGTATTAAAGCCTTTGAAGTCAAAGGCACCTTGGCTGCGGCCTTGATGCAAATTGGTGGCGGTTCGGCTTTCGCCTTGATGGTGCCAGTGTTAGCGGGCTTCATCGCCTTCTCAATTGCTGACCGTCCGGGTCTGACGCCGGGGTTGATTGGCGGTATGTTAGCCGTCAGCACCGGTGCCGGTTTCCTTGGCGGTATTATTGCCGGTTTCCTGGCCGGTTATGTAGCCAAAGCTATCAGTACTAAGCTGCGTTTGCCGCAAAGTATGGAAGCGCTTAAGCCAATATTGATTATTCCGCTGGTGGCTAGCCTGATTGTGGGTTTGGTGATGATTTATGTGGTCGGTACGCCGGTGGCAAAAATCATGACTGGCCTGACTAACTGGCTGCAATCCATGGGCACCGCGAATGCGGTACTGCTGGGAGCCATTTTGGGTGCCATGATGTGTACCGATATGGGTGGGCCGGTGAACAAAGCTGCTTACGCCTTTGGGGTGGCACTGCTGAGTTCCTCTGTTTATGCACCAATGGCGGCAATCATGGCGGCGGGAATGGTGCCACCGTTGGCAATGGGCCTGGCAACACTGCTGGCGCGTCATAAGTTCGATAAAGGCGAGCAAGAAGGGGGCAAAGCGGCGCTGGTACTGGGTCTGTGCTTTATCTCTGAAGGTGCGATTCCCTTTGCAGCGCGTGACCCAATGCGTGTCTTGCCGTGCTGTATCGCCGGTGGCGCATTGACTGGCGCACTCTCTATGGCATTCGGCGCACAGCTGATGGCACCACACGGTGGTCTGTTTGTGCTGTTAATTCCAGGGGCGATTCATCCGGTACTGCTGTATCTGGTGGCGATTATTGCCGGTACAGTCTTGGCCGGTGGTTTGTATGCGATGCTGAAACGTCCTGATGCTGCAGTAGCAAAAGTGGCTTAAGTTTAGAATTAATCAGGTGCTCAAGCTGCACTGTTCATAAAAAAACCGGCCTCAAGTGCCGGTTTTTTTTATCTGCTGAATGCTACGCTGTTAAACTTCCGCCTGCGATTTCAACCAGGCTATCTCTTCAGCCCAGATATCCGGATTGACCGTTTCCAGAATCAGCGGGATATTATCAAAACGCGAGTCGCGCATAATATAACTGAACACGGTTTTACCGATATTGCCTTCACCCAAGCTGTGGTGGCGGTCAACGCGGCTGTTAAATTCACTTTTGGCATCATTAAGATGCATGCCTCGCAGATATTGGAAGCCCACGATATCCCCCAGTGCGGCGAAAGTGCGCTGACAATCCTCTTCAGTGCGCAAATCATAACCGGCAGCAAAGGCATGGCAGGTATCAATACAAACACCGACACGGCTTTTATCCTCTACGCCATCGATAATGGCGGCCAAATGCTCAAACTTAAAACCAAGATTGCTGCCTTGACCGGCGGTATTTTCAATCACCGCAATGACCCCTTCAGTGGCATTCAGTGCAATATTGATGGATTCGGCGATACGAGCCAGGCATTTATCTTCATCAATTTGCAGTAAATGGCTGCCGGGATGGAAATTCAGTAATGACAACCCCAGTTGCTGGCAACGCACCATCTCATCGATAAAAGCTTCACGGGACTTTTCCAGTGCCTCGGTAACCGGGTGACCAAGGTTAATCAGATAGCTGTCGTGAGGCAGGATTTGAGCGGAAGTGTAGCCGTACTGCTCGCAGGCCTGTTTAAATTTCTCAATAACCTCTTCTGCCAGTGGCGCGGCGCGCCATTGACGTTGATTCTTGGTAAACAGGGCAAAGGCAGTAGCCTCAAGTTGGTGTGCCCGAATCACCGCCTGATCGACACCACCCGCTGCGCTAACATGTGCACCGACAAATTTCATTCCATTCTCCTTTGATGACCGGGGCATTATGGCATTGATAGCGGCATGATTGAATGAGATAAAGTGTAGGGAAAGAGAAGGGCTGCTAATGCAGCCCTTGAACAAGAAGTGTTATGCGGCAAAATGCTGAACCAGTAAGTTGATGCCGGTACCACCGACCAACAACCAGACAAACAGTATTAAAGCCAGTAATAGCGGTTTTATCCCTGCCTGACGAATAGAGCCAACATGGGTGGTTAACCCTAATGCCGCCATTGCCATCGCCAATAAGATAGTATCCAGTGCAATCAGATGGTTAACCCATGCTGCTGGCAGCAAGTTGAGCGAGTTGAAACCGGCCATCAGAATAAATATCACTGCAAACCACGGAATGGTGATGGCACTTTTCTCACGCTTTTCACCGTGGGTTTTCATGCTGCTGCGGCCCAAATAAGCTGAAAGTAACAGCAAGAAGGGGGCTAGCATCATGACGCGGATCATTTTGGTGATAACCGCCGCATTTTCAGCATCAGGTCCCATCGCATGGCCTGCAGCCACGACCTGCGCCACTTCATGAATTGTAGAACCGGCAAAAATACCAAAGGTTTCCTGACTCAATGGCAGCCATTGATAATGCAGGTTTAACTGATACAGCCAAGGGTAAACAAAAATAGCCAACGTCCCGAAAATCACCACGGTTGCTACTGCCACCGCGACTTTGCTGGCATCGGCTTTCAGCACCGGCTCTGTCGCCATGATTGCCGCAGCACCACAAATACTGCTACCGGCACCAATCAGCATCACAGTTTGCTGGTCCAAGCCAAATATGCGTTTACCCAGCCAGCATGCCAATATAAAAGTCGAACTTAAGGTTAAAAGGTCGATAACCATCCCGGTAGCACCGACATCAGCAACTTGCTGAAAAGTCAGCCGGAAACCATACAAAATGATCCCCAGACGCAGCAAATGCTGTTTGGCAAGCACCACCCCATCAGCACAGACTGGCTGTACCCATGGGTATAATGTATTGCCCACGACAATACCGAATAGAATAGCCAGAGTTAGGGCTCCTAGCCCCATATTGATAAACCACGGCATATCACCCACTTCAAGTGCTACCCCTGTAAGCACACCGGTTAATACCAACCCAGGGATATAGCGGGTTAGAGTAAACTGCTGTGGTTGGGAGAGTCCTTTAATATGAGAAGTCGCCATGTTATCTCCTATGTCCTGTAAAGATTGTGCCTAGTTTACCTATTTGCGACATAATAGATAAATTCATTATATATTTATAATCAATCGATATAACTGGTAAGTGGGGGTTAGAAAACGTTGTCAGTCGGCGGGTCTGCTATAAATGATGCAGGCATACAGAAGAGTGTATGCCTGATAATCCTCTTATGAGGAAGCTGGCTGCTCTGTTTGCCCGGTGACTGGAGACGTGGTCTGGTCATGCGGATTGGGTGTTCCTCCCAGCATGCAGGCGTTGTAGTCCTCGACTTCTGGTTGTAGACAGGCCGTGATACATTCGTCTTCACTTAATCCTGCGAGCTCACAAGCATTTGCGGACCAAGGAATAACCGAAACAGTTAACGAAAGTAGTAGATATTTAATAGGATTATTCATAAGTAAAACCTCAATAAGTTAAGTGAATCTATTTATTTAAGATGTGAGGGGGACATTGATAATATTCTTATTTAAACGCTAATTAATGATATTTATACTGAATATATACAATGAGTTACCACATCACGAGAAGAGTATGTTGATAAAGTAAAAGGTTCAATTAACTAATACTCGCCCTAATCGGACTAAAGCATCGGAACAACCTGCAGATGGTTGGCGGCGGCGGCGGGGAGAGCAAGCATCGGCGTTACAGTTGCAACATTTAATCAGCAATATAAGGTTTTAATATGAAGAAGATAAAACCAGAAAAGTCGCTTTGGGTGATATTGGTGATTGCACCACTTATTTATTTATTGATCCCACCTTATTTAGTCGCTTATTTTTTCAAGTTATATAACTTGAATCCTTTCCATATAGCGTCTTTGCCACATTTTAATCCGTTCAAGGCCGAGCGTGGCATCCCATTATCACATACCTTTAGCTATCTTCTGGTTATGTGGTTGATTTTAAACATGGTTGTTTGCGTGCTTGTGGCAATGGTTTATCGGCTATTCTTTCGTTCAGATGATAATAAATAGTATTTTCGCTGCTTAATTTGATCCCTGATAACCTCCCGATTTTACTCAAAGGTGTTAGTCTTATACGGTAATTGAGGCTATATAATCCTTTCGTCAGCAATTACTTTGGGTAGACATTAGCTCCTCTCATCTGGCAACTGACGAACAGAGTGATGATAGCGTCCTCCATTTTTTACTACAGAGACCGTTATGCACATAACCTTACGTCAACTTGAAGTCTTTACTGAGGTGCTAAAGAGCGGCTCCACCACCCAGGCATCGGTTGTGCTGGCGCTTTCACAATCGGCAGTCAGCGCCGCCTTGGCGGATTTGGAAGGGCAATTAGGGGTGCAACTTTTTGATAGGGTCGGTAAGCGTTTAGTGACCAATGAGCATGGGCGTCTGCTTTACCCCAAAGCGCGTGCGCTACTCGATCAGTCGATTGAAATAGAACAACTTTTCTTACAGGATTTAGGTGCACTCCGCATTGCGGCCAGTAGCACTATTGGCAACTATATGTTGCCGGGCATGATTGCCAAGTATCGGCGTGATTTTCCTGGCACGCCGCTGGAACTGAATATTGGTAATACCCAGGATGTCATTGAAGCTGTAGCTGATTTTCGCGGAGATCTGGGGCTGATTGAAGGGCCGTGCCACATGCCAGAGCTATTGACACAGGCTTGGCAACGAGATGAATTGGTGGTGTTTGCGGCTCCTGATAATCCGCTATGTCATAAAATGCTGACCTTGGATGAGCTCGCCGATGCGGCTTGGATCTTAAGAGAGCGAGGCTCAGGTACAAGAGAAGTGCTCGACCATTTGCTGTTGGCAAAATTGCCGCATTTTAAATTAGTCATGGAACTGGGGAACTCAGAGGCCATTAAGCGGGCAGTGCGTTACGGCATGGGGATCAGCTGTTTATCGCGTCAGGTTATTGCTGATCAACTCGCCAACGGTGAACTGGTCGCGCTTAACATCCCTTTACCCCCCCTCTTTCGCACGCTATATCTGATTCATCATCGGCAAAAACACATCTCCAATGCTTTGCAACGTTTTCTGAGTTACTGTCAGGAAGAGACTTAAACTCGACCAGTGTATTAGCAACAGAGTAGGGAGGATTTTAAGTGTTTTACGCCAGTTAAAAAGGGGATTGTGGCCTGAATACCCTGTCAGTATGAGCTTATTCTGACAATTGAGCTTTTGCTAATAATTGGGCTGGGATCATGAAGGTATCTTATATCAGCGCATTGTTACTAACAGAGCCGGTGGGATTTGTTACAATCCCGCCTCATTTTTAAGGGCGGATTAGGGTAAGAATGACTCAGCAACATACTAAAATCCCAGCGCAGCAGGGTGCACAGCGCTTACGCCGAGAGCTTAAATCACGGCATCTAGCCATGATCGCTATCGGTGGTTCAATTGGTACCGGTCTATTTGTGGCCTCAGGGGCGACGGTATCACAGGCAGGCCCAGGTGGAGCATTGCTCTCCTATGCATTGATTGGCCTGATGGTTTATTTCTTGATGACCAGCCTGGGTGAACTGGCGGCATTTATGCCGGTATCCGGTTCATTCTCGACTTACGGCTCAAAATATGTTGAGGAAGGCTTCGGCTTCGCCCTCGGCTGGAACTACTGGTACAACTGGGCGGTGACTATTGCCGTTGACTTGGTTGCCGCACAATTAGTGATGAATTACTGGTTCCCGGACACCCCAGGCTGGATCTGGAGTGCGTTGTTCCTCGGCCTGATGTTTTTACTGAATTGGATATCAGTAAAAGGCTTTGGTGAAGCGGAATACTGGTTCTCACTGATTAAAGTGACCACAGTGATTATCTTCATCATTGTGGGCGTGATGATGATAAGCGGCATCATGAAGGGCGGCGAGAGTGCTGGTTGGCACAACTGGACTATTGGCGATGCACCGTTTGCCGGTGGTTTCTCCGCCATGATCGGGGTGGCAATGATTGTCGGTTTCTCTTTCCAGGGGACTGAACTTATCGGTATTGCTGCGGGCGAGTCAAAAGATCCGGGCAAGAACATTCCACGTGCGGTGCGCAAAGTGTTCTGGCGTATTTTGCTGTTCTATATCTTCGCTATCCTTATTATCAGTTTGATCATTCCGTACACCGACCCAAGTTTGTTACGTAATGATGTTAAAGATATCAGTGTCAGCCCATTCACCTTGGTATTCCAGAATGCAGGTCTGTTGTCAGCGGCTGCGGTGATGAATGCGGTTATCCTGACGGCGGTATTATCCGCAGGTAACTCAGGGATGTATGCTTCAACCCGTATGTTGTTTACGCTGGCTTCAGAAGGTAAGGCACCGCGTATTTTCGCCAAGCTTTCTAGCGGCGGTGTACCGCGTAATGCACTCTATGCGACGACTGTAGTGGCTGGCTTGTGCTTCTTGAGCTCGATGTTTGGTAACCAAACTGTCTATCTGTGGTTGCTTAATACCTCAGGGATGACGGGCTTTATTGCCTGGTTGGGGATTGCCATCAGTCATTACCGTTTCCGTCGCGGTTATATGATGCAGGGCCGTGATTTGAATGACTTACCTTATCAGTCAGGTTTCTTCCCATTAGGGCCGATTTTTGCTTTTGTGCTGTGCTTGATCATTACTTTGGGTCAGAACTATCAGGCATTCCTGCAAGATCGTATTGACTGGTATGGCGTCACCGCCACCTACATTGGTATTCCATTGTTCTTGGTCATTTGGTTTGGCTTTAAGCTGACCCGTGGTACTCGGGTAATCAAATACCAAGATATGGAATTCCCTAAATGGCGTGATGAGAGCCATGATGAGCAAGAACCAAAAAAGTCGGTACTGATTTCTGACTAACGCAACGACATCATGAGAGAAGGGCGATAATGTTATCGCCCTTTTTTACGTCCTCAAAATGAGTGTTATCTGCTCGATCTCCTGCAAATATTTTCGTTAACTTCCCCTTCACTCCCTCATTCTGCCATGGGTAAAATTAACCCTATTGATTAAATAATTTTATAAAACAAGCAGTTAAATATAATTATATGAAATCAGTTATAGTAATCTTATTGATAAGTATTATCGTTTGCTTTATTGTTAGCGCCATCTGATCAGAAAGTGTAAAGGGCATTGGGTCGCGTGAGTCTGAAGAGCGTTCTGCTGACACTCCTTGAGACTAATAATGGCCATGGCAGGTAGCAGACTTAAATGAGTGTATTGACTGAACCCATGACAGACACGCCGCAGCAAACTGATGTCAGCGTTATGGGCCGTTATAAGAATATTGTACGTCACCGCCTATTAATTATGAGCGTGTTGGTGTTGGCGATTGTCGACTGCTTGTTTTCATGCCTTATTTCACGCGGTGCATCCGCACTGTGATGTAAGGCATATATTTGAGCAGTAACTGATTTCATAAAATAAAAATTATGTATTAAGCAGGAATTGTTGGAAGCGCTATTGCTGCTTTGGTGAGCTATTGCCGATTTGTATAAAAATAATATTTGTCACCTGCCCGTCAGGCGGTATCGCTGCAGGCAAAAAGAACCTGATGGAAAGGCTCTGAGTAAATTTATATCTCATGGAGAACGTATAATGGCGAAGGCCAATAAGAGTTTTAGGAAATCTAATGCTGCGGCATTGGTAATAGCGACAATTATCTCATCTCAGGCATATGCCGCTGAAACCAATACCACAACAACAGATACCATGGTAGTCACGGCAACCGGCTTCCAGCAACGAATTCAAGACTCAGCAGCGTCTATTTCTGTTGTGACCCGCGAGCAAATAGAAAATAAAGCTTATCGTGATATTACTGATGCACTGAAAGATGTTCCGGGCGTGGTAGTGACGGGCGGCGGTAGTCACAGTGATATCAGTATTCGTGGTATGGCCGCGAAATACACCTTGATTCTGGTGGATGGTAAACGGGTTGATACCCGAGGCACACGGCCAAATAGCGATGGTTCAGGTATTGAACAGGGCTGGTTACCACCATTGGCGGCTATTGAGCGCATTGAGGTGGTTCGCGGCCCGATGTCCTCTTTATATGGCTCAGATGCCATGGGTGGGGTCATTAACGTTATTACCCGCAAAGTGGGCAAAGAGTGGCACGGAACCGTGCGTGCTGATGCAACTTTGCAAGAAGATTCTAAATCTGGTGATATTTATCAAACTAATGCCTATGCCTCTGGCCCATTAATTGACGGTTTACTGGGATTAAAAGTCAGCGGTCTGCTTTCTCATCGTAGTGAAGATAAAATTATCGATGGATATAATGAGCAGCGTCTAAGAAATGGTGCAGCGACATTTACCCTGACCCCAGATGACAAGAACGAACTTGATTTTGATATTGGTCATTATGTGCAAGACAGAAATTCTACTGCTGGGCGCTCAGTGGCATTAAATGGCAAAAGTAGTGATGTGCAATATGACCGCAATAATTATGCGATTACTCATCACGGCTATTATGATTTTGGTAATTCAACCAGCTATGTTCAGCGTGACGAAACCCGCAATCCATCGCGCGAAATGAAAAGTGTCGATAATGTCTTTAATAGCCAAACTTCATTCCTATTCGATAGCCACACATTAATTCTTGGCGGCCAATATCGTTACGAAGAATTATATGATGAAGGCAACCAATTAGTATCAGCGAGTGATTTGACCAAATTGACGCGCTGGAGTTGGGCACTATTTGCTGAAGATGAATGGCAGATGACCAATGATTTTGCCCTGACCGGCGGCATCCGCATGGATCAGGATGAAAACTATGGCACTCACTGGACACCACGTTTATATGGGGTCTGGCATCTGGCAGAGCAATGGACATTAAAAGGCGGGGTGTCCGGTGGCTATCGTTCACCTGATTTGCGTCAGGCCACTGAAAACTGGGGGCAAATCACCGGTGGTCGTGGTGATCCAGCGATCATTATTGGTAATGCCAACCTGAAACCAGAAAGAAGCATCAGCCAGGAAATTGGCATTCTCTGGGATGATCAGGAAGGGATGAATGCCGGTGTTACGCTATTTAATACTGATTTTAAAGATAAAATCACCGAAGTCCGCCGCTGTACGGATACCACGGGTAATGCGTCCGGCCAGTGTATGATTAATGGCACCAGCTATAAGTTTATTAGTGACCGTACCAACGTGGATAAAGCCATGACGCGCGGTGTGGAAGCCACCTTCGGCTGGGATATCAATAAAGAGTGGTCACTGACGTCCAACTATACCTTTACTCAATCTGAGCAGAAGAGCGGGCAGTTCTCTGGTCAGCCACTGAATCAGATGCCGAAACATATGCTGAACGGCACACTGAACTGGCAAGCGAGTGAAGAATTGGCCACCTGGATTCGGGCAAACTACCGGGGTAAAACCTCGGAATATCTTGACCGTACCAGTATGGGTACCCAAACCCCGTCTTATACTTTTGTTGATGTTGGGGCCAACTACCAACTGACCAAAGAGTTCCGTCTAATGGGCGGCGTCTACAACGTGCTGGATAAACGTGTGGATATTGAAGTTAACGATAAAGTGCTGGATGGGCGTCGTTATATGGTTGGGGCGAGCTACGATTTCTAATTCCCCTTTGTCCTTGGTGTCGCAGGGGGTTAGCTGCACTGACTCACCCGAGTCACTGACTTGAGTCGGCTCGTCGGGATGAGTTCGCTGGCTGCCAACTTGCGGCGATTTGATGTTGCAGGGGTTAGCGATATTGGCTGCCCCTGCGGCTTCATTAGCTCAGACCAATATCTATCACTTTCTGGAATGCCTGTCTCTGTGCCAGCTGTTGATACCAACGCTGTAAGTGCGGTAATTCCGGGCGCTCAATCTGCATATTAAACCAGGCATAGGCCTGGCACCCTAACGGAATATCACCGATACCGAACTGATCACCAGAAAGATAGGCTTGCTTGCTCAGGGCCGCATCAGCAATTGTCATCAATCTATTCAGTTGCTCAATACCTTGAGCTATTTTCACTTTATCTTGCTGTTCAGGTGCAGTGCGTACAAGCCCATGAAATACTGCCTTATATGGCTCCACGACACTGGACGACGCCCAATCCATCCATTTTTCGGCACTGGCTCGTTGCCGTGCATCTGGTAGATAAAGAGTATCTTCGCCATATTGCGCTGCCAAATAGCGCACAATTGTATTGGATTCCCACAAAATAAAATCGTCATCTTGTAAGCAAGGGATTAGGCCATTTGGGTTCAATGTGCGATAAAGTGGCTCATCGAGCTGGCCATACTGACCACCCACATCAATTCGCTCATAGCGGATACCTAACTCTTCCAAACACCACAGCACTTTTTTGACATTGGTCGAATTGTTCCGACCCCAGACCGTCAGCATATAACCCCCCTTTTTATTTAACGCCGTTGCCAATGATGGATATCCCAGTCATGCAAAATTGCCAAATCAACTAATTCGTTTCCCGGATTGATAACTGCAGCGCGATCGACATATTCCAACAGCGGTTTGTCATTGATGGAGTCACTGTAGCCATAAGTGTGCTGGAAATCTAACTGGGGTGACTCTGCGAGCCACTGTTTCAACCGATCGACTTTACCTTCACGATAAGTCAGGGTGCCGTATGTCTTGCCAGTGTAGCGGTTATTTTCCACTTCAACCCCGATAGACAAGGCCGCATTAGCAGAGAAATGCTGGGCGATTGGCGTGACCAAATGCTCGCCAGTAGCTGAAATAATGACAATGTAATCGCCACGATTACGGTGCCAGGTGAGCAATTTTCTAGCTTGCGGGTAAATACGCGGCAAAATATCACGCTCAATAAAACGCGCCACCCAGCCAGCCACTTCAGACGGATGTTTACCAATCAAGGGAGACAACGTTGACTCCATATAACAGGACATCGATAGGCTGCCTTGATAATACTGCTTCATTAAATATTGTTCTTGTTCTGCCAGTTCGATAGGCGCCAGCCCCTCATCAACTAACCAACGCAGCCATAGGCCAGAGCTGTCATCGCTTATCAGTGTTTCATCAAGGTCAAACAGGGCCAAATCCATTAAGCCACCTCCAGGTAGATAAATCGAATGAAGTGAAACTTAACAGTGCGTGTGCTGGACATCAGAAAATTCCCCACCGGAAAAACAACTATCAACCGTTAACCTAATACTTTCTACCCAAATAGGGAAGTTAAGTAGATTAGTCGGCAAATAAGACAGAACAATGAAATCTATTTCATTTATCTCATCGTACGGTAATCGTTTGCCATCACTCTTCCAACTCATTGAGTTATCGCAACTCTCTGAGGCTGACTTAATGGAACAGCACACACGGAGTTCAAATGGGTTGCCGCACCAACTTGAAATCGATTGGGCAAAGATCTCTGGGATAAAAATGAAAGAAATAACATAGAACGGATTGATATTGGTGTGCTGAGGGATTTGGGTGTTAATTGTTTATATCGTTTGGATATAGATTGTTAAATATCTAGTCGATAACGCGCTTAAAACAACTTTCACCCCTTACAGCTATGGAGCTGATTATGCTGATTCTTCGTTTGTATGGTTGTCCAGTCTTCATTGGTTCTGAGCAAAAAAAGCAGCCAACTGAACATTCTGGAGTGAAAAATGAGTCATCAACCCTTAAGCAATCAATTATTTACTCATCAATCTGCCGTTAATGCCGTATCCGCGAATACATTGCCTTTATTGGACCTTTCATTGCTGAATGGCAGTGACACTGAACGTCAGGCATTCTTGAGCGCCTTACGCCATGCCGCCCGCGATATTGGTTTTTTCTATCTTACCGGACATGGAATTGACCCCGCACTACTCAAGCAGATCCAAACCCTTTCACGTGAATTCTTTGCACTGCCAGATGAAGAAAAACGGGCGGTCGCCATGGTGCGCTCCCCGCATTTTCGCGGCTATAACCGCGCGGCTTCTGAGCTTACGCGCGGTCAGCCCGATTGGCGCGAACAGTTTGATATCGGTGCTGAGCGAACGCCATTACCGCAAACCCCCGGCACGCCAAGTTGGACGCGGCTGCAAGGCCCCAATCAGTGGCCCGAAGGATTACCCGAGCTAAAACCCGCATTGTTGCAATGGCAGCGGGAAATGACCGGTATGGCTCTGCGCTTGCTGCGCGCTTTTGCTCTGGCATTGAACTTGGATGAAAACGCCTTTGATGAGCTATATGGTGATAAACCCAACGAGCATATCAAGCTTATTCGCTATCCGGGGCGAGAAACCACACAAAGCGGACAGGGAGTCGGAGCTCATAAGGATTCAGGTTTTCTGAGCTTTTTATTGCAAGACCAACAACGTGGTTTGCAGGTGGAAGTGGAAGAGGGCCGCTGGATTGATGCGCTTCCGCAGGACGGCACCTTTGTCGTCAATATTGGTGAGTTGCTGGAGCTGGCCAGTAATGGATATTTACGCGCCACAGTACATCGGGTGGAAACCCCACCTGCGGGCTCTGACCGCCTGTCTATCGCTTTTTTCCTCGGTGCGCGCCTGGATGCCGTGGTGCCATTGTATCAACTGCCGGACTCTTTGGCGCTTGAAGCTCGTGGGCCAGCCAGTGATCCGCACAACCCGCTGTTTCGTGACGTCGGGCTTAATTATCTCAAAGGGCGTTTGCGCTCGCATCCGGATGTGGCCGAACGTTATTACCCGGAAACCCTTGGCTCTTGAAACCAACCCAATAGCGTTGGGTTAATTAATGATAAAAACTTATTTTTGGGATGATAATCATGACTAAGAAACCTGTTTCTGGCTGGATTCGTGTGGCATTACTGACCGCGTTGGGCTCCACTTTTACGTTATCAGCGCAGGCCGCTGACGCACTGCGGGTAGCCGCAGATCCTGTTCCTCATGCAGAAATTCTGCAATTTGTACAAAAACTGGACCCATCGTTAAATCTGAAAGTCATTGAGATCCCCAATGGTGTGAACTCCAATGAGTTGTTAGCGCACGGAGATGTGGATGCCAACTACTTCCAGCATGTTCCTTACTTGCACTCACAAGAGCAGGCGCTGGGGCAGAAATTTGCTGTTGCCGCCGTAGTACATATTGAGCCACTCGGCGTCTATTCTCATAAACACAAAACCTTGGCCGATGTGCCGGAGAATGGCACGGTGGCCGTGCCAAACAACGTCACGAACCTTAGCCGTGCACTCTATTTATTGCAAGATCAGGGGCTGATCACCTTGAAACCGGGCTTTACCGATCCGGCTAAAAATCAGGCAACACCTAAAGATATTGCCAGCAATCCAAAACACCTAAAAATCTTGGAGATTGAATCACCGCAGATTCCACGTTCTTTAGATGATGTTGATTTAGCTGTGATTAATGGCAACTATGCACTAGAGGCTGGGTTAAGCCCGGCAAAGGATGCATTGGGGCTGGAGAAAGCTACCGGTAACCCTTATGCCAATATTCTGGTCACCACGCCAGCATTGGCAACTGACCCGCGCATCAAACAACTGGCGAAAGATTTACAATCGCCAGAAGTGGCGAAGTTTATCACTGAGAAATATGCCGGTTCAGTTATCCCAGTGGCAGGCATTAAATCATGATTAGCATCGAACGCCTGAGTAAAACCTATCCGCAGGGAGGGCTGCCGATGGTGGCCCTGGAGGAGGTCTCGCTTGAGATCCCGACCGGCTCGGTGTTCGGGATTATTGGCCGCAGCGGGGCAGGTAAAAGTACCTTAATCCGCTGCCTTAATTTATTGGAACGGCCCACTTCGGGCCGTATTCAGGTTGATGGTCGCGAATTAACCACACTTTCTGATCGTGAGTTACGTGTACAGCGACAAAATATCGGCATGATCTTCCAGAATTTTCACTTACTTCATTCGCGTAATGTCTGGGACAACATTGCTGTGGGTTTGGAAATTATTGGCATGCCTAAACCGCAGCGCCAAAAACGTGTCGCAGAGTTATTAGATTTAGTGGGATTGAGTGATAAAGCCCATGCTTTCCCCTCTCAGTTATCCGGAGGGCAAAAGCAGCGTGTAGGTATTGCCAGGGCGCTGGCGGCAAAGCCTTCATATCTACTATCTGACGAGGCTACCAGTGCACTGGACCCAGAAACAACCGCCTCTATATTGGCACTGCTCAGCGATATTAATCGCCAGTTGGGGTTAACCATCGTGCTGATTACCCATGAGTTGGATGTGGTGAAATCTATCTGTGATAACGCGGCGTTACTTGAACGTGGGCGGGTGGCCGAAACCGGCGCTATTGCGGATTTACTGGCTTCTCCTCACTCCCGTTTAGGGCGCTCGTTACTACCCGCCCGTGGTCCGGCTTCTTTATCCGGCACACCGGTGGCGGAGCTTACCTTCTTTGATACGTTAGCAGCCTCGCCGGTGCTAAGTGAATTGGCACACCAACATGCTGTAGGCGTCACTTTGCTCGGGGGCGGAGTGGAATCGATTGGCGGGCAACGAGTCGGGCGTTTGCAGGTTGATTTCAGCCACCCAGACGGCGGGTTGAATTTGGCAGAAGTCCTACAATTTCTTAATGAGCGTGGTGTGAGGGCAGAGTTGATATGAACAACCACATGAGTTGGCAGGATCTGCTGGCACTGGTCGCTAATGCTACCGGAGAGACCATTTATATGGTGGTGATTGCCACCTTTTTTACCGTGCTGATTGGTTTGCCTTTAGGAGTATTATTATTTGTTTCACGTACTAATGGGGTATTACCTGCGCCTCGGCTAAATACCTTAATAGGGGCCATAGTGAATTTAGGGCGTTCAATGCCATTTGTAGTGTTACTCATTGCATTAATTCCCATTACCCGCTGGATTATCGGGACGACACTGGGCAGTACCGCCGCCATTGTGCCTATTACCCTTGGGGCGATTCCGTTTTTTGCTCGGGTGGTTGAAGCTGCTTTAGATGAGGTTGATAAAGGGCGAATTGAGGCCATTTTATCTATGGGGGGTTCTGCGCAGCATGTGATCCAAAAAGTGTTGTTGCCGGAAGCATTACCCGCTTTGTTGGCGGGGATAACTTTAACCATCGTCATGCTAGTGGGGTTCTCATCTATGGCGGGTGTCATCGGCGGTGGCGGCTTGGGTGATTTGGCTATTCGTTATGGTTATCAAAGATTTAATAATGAAGTGATGGTTGCGACTTTAATCATATTGGTGATTCTGGTTCAGGGTGTACAAAGCCTGGGTGACAAGTGGGTCAGGTCACTGGCTCATCGGCGCTAAGGTTTTTGCATGCTATTTTTTGTTTATCTCCCACTGTTTTCTTTCATTTCTTTTCTTCTCTGTCCATTCTGATGTTCTCTTTTGTACCTATCAAAATGATAGGTACAAAATTGAGGGATGAATGAATGGAATCTAATACACCTTTACGTTATCCGGGAATGACTGTCAGGGAGTTTCCGCTCAGCGCTATTTCAGCACGAAAAATAGTTAACGACTTGGCTATGAATCATACTGGTCATATTCGAATCAGCCGACATGCTAAGTAAAGGATGCCTGAACGGTGTGTCACGCTGCGGCAAATTTTGCATGTTTTTGCCAGTAAACACAGCCGATTTATCGAGGTACCACACCAAACTGCCACGGGTGATGCGATTGAAATAGTGACGGCACTGAAACGGCATGAGGACGACCCACCAGTGTTTGTTGTCACGGTGATGATTAAGTAAGAGAGAAAAAGTCATGTATCACTATACGGAGAGCGGTTTAACCACGGTATGGTTGGCTAATGGTTATCACTGTGATGTTATTGATGGTGAGCAGTTTACCAGTATTGATGATGTTGATGGTTTACATCGTCTAATTGACAAGATATTCGTTAACCGCTGTAACCCCTTAGCCGCCGATGAAATTCGTTTTATACGTATTGAAATGAATATGTCCCAGAAAGCACTTGCGGCATTACTCGGTGTAGATGTTCAGACGGTGGCTCGTTGGGAAAAAGAGCAAACCAACCTGCCACGAACAGCGGAAGTCTCTTTACGGGCGCTGTATGGGGAATCTATTAATGAGGCCAGTGGGGGGGCCATTTCTTAGGTACTCTGGCCGATTCTGCAGCACAGTAATCAATAGAAAAATTGATTTTTGAAGAGCGTGAACATAGATTGCAAAGAGCTGTTTAGTCTTTGGCTCTGTAAATATCACGGTAGGAATGGCATCCACTCCCACCGTATTTCTTGTTAAAAATTAACCGTTTAGCGCTTGAGCTAAATCTGCTATCAAATCCTCCGTATCTTCAATGCCGATGGATAACCGCAGTAATTGCGGGGTAATGCCGTGTTTGAGTCGGGTTTCTAAGGGGATTGAAGCATGGGTCATGCTGTAAGGCTGGCTGATTAAGCTCTCGACACCACCAAGACTTTCGGCCAGGGTAAACAGATGTGAGCGCTTAATCACCGCGCGGGCAAAGGCATCATCCGCTTTCAAGCGGACAGATATCATGCCACCAAAACCGGCCATCTGTTTGGCTGCTAAGGTATGTTGTGGATGACTTTTCAGTCCCGGATAATACACATTTTCCACTTGTGGCTGCTGTTCAAGCCATTCAGCGATGCGCTGAGCACTGTGATTATGTCGTGCCATACGCAGAGCCAGAGTGCGTAAACCGCGCAATGTCAGGAAACTGCTAAATGGATCTAAAATCCCTCCCACCGCGTTGTGCAAAAAGCCCAACTGCTCAGCCAGCTCAGGGTTATTCCCGACTGCCGCCACTCCGGCTACCACATCAGAATGGCCGTTAAGATATTTGGTGGCTGAATGCACCACAATATCAAAACCCAATTCCAAAGGGCGCTGAATGTAAGGCGAGGCAAAGGTATTGTCCGCCACAGTGATCAGGTGGTGCTTCTTGGCAATCTCAGCGATGGCAGCAAGGTCGGCCAGCTTTAACAATGGGTTAGTCGGTGTCTCCACCCAGATCATTTTGGTGTCAGGTAAAATGGCCTGTTCCAGCGCCGCGGTGTCCGCAGGAGAGACATAAGTCACGCGCAATCCGGCGGTGCGGCTGCGCACTTTCTCCAACAACCGGTACGTGCCACCATATAAATCATCAACTGCGATGATATGGCTGCCTTGATCCAGCAGTTCAAGCACAGTTGAACAAGCCGCCAGACCAGAAGCAAAGGCATAACCACGAATCCCACCCTCCAGTTCGGCAATGGCTTTTTCCAGTGCAGTACGAGTGGGGTTACCACTGCGGGAGTACTCATATCCGGTATGTTCACCGGGAGCCGGTTGTGCAAACGTGGATGTCGCGTAAATGGCGGGCATGACGGCACCGGTACTATCTGGGGTATAACCGGCGTGGACGGTCAGAGTATCGAACTTTGCCATAGTAAAAATCCTTAATAAGAGAAGGTTAAGCCAGCTTTTGACGCCAGGTATTCAAGACATCGGTGCGGGTAATTAGGCCCAGAAAGTGTTCACCATCCAGTACCACCGCGACATGACCCTCATTAAAAGTGGCCAGTAGTGAGTGGTAATCCGCCTCTTTTTGCAGTGTATGAACCTGACGTGTCATGGCGGTACTGACGGGTAATTTAAAATGGGTAGCATCGGTTTTGACTGCATTCAGGAGATCCCACTCATCAATCAGACCAACCACTTTTTCGCCGTCTAAGACCGGTAACTGTGAGATGTCATACAAGCGCATCCGCGCATGAGCGACTGCCAGTGTGTCTTGTGGTGTGACCGAGACTGTCGCGCCATCCTGATGGCTGTAAGTGATGTAATCGCGCAAATCGCCATGTTGAGGTTTACTGAGTAAACCTTGCTCCAGTAGCCAGTAGTCATTGAACATTTTTGATAGGTATTTATTTCCACTGTCACAGACAAAGGTCACGACCCGTTTAGGCGTAGTTTGCTCGCGGCAATAGCGCAGTGCCGCAGCCAGCAAGGTGCCGGTGGAAGATCCAGCTAAAACCCCTTCTTCGCGTAATAGGCTGCGAGCGGTGTTGAAAGCCTCAGCATCACCAATTTGATAGGATTTTTTTACCTGAGAGAAATTGCTCAGCGGCGGAATGAAATCCTCACCAATACCTTCGACTAACCAACTGCCCGCATCATTAATCTGCGAGCTGTTGACATAATCAGCCAAAATAGAACCGGCGGGATCAGCGAGCACAAATTCGGTTGTCGGCGAAACCTCAGCAAAATATTGGCTCAACCCACTCAAGGTGCCACTTGAACCGACACCTACCACGATGGCGTCGATCTGTTCCTCCATCTGCTGCCACAGTTCTGGGCCGGTGGATGTCCGGTGAGCTGCCGGATTCGCTGGGTTATTGAACTGGTCAATATAGAAAGCGCCGGGAATCTCCTGTGCCAGACGCAGGGCATAATCCTGATAATAAGCCGGATGACCTTTACCTACATCAGAGCGAGTGAGCAGCACTTGTGCGCCCAACGCCCGTAGATGGAAAATTTTCTCCTGACTCATTTTATCCGGTACCACCAAGACCAGCTTGTAGCCTTTGAGTGCCGCCACTAGCGCCAGCCCTAGGCCAGTATTGCCTGCAGTGGCTTCAATGATGGTACCACCAGGCAGCAACAGGCCATCTTGTTCAGCCTGTTCAATCATCGACAGCGCGACTCTATCTTTAATCGAACCGCCGGGGTTTTGATTTTCCAACTTCACAAACAATTGGCACGGGCCAGTATCAAAGCGGGTCAGTTCCAAAAGGGGGGTATGGCCGATAAGATCAAGCACCGAGCGAGGGATAGCCATTATTTTCTCCAGCCAAAAAAGAGTGGGTTCGGTTAACAACCTATGGCGGGATAATAGCGCTAGCGACTTAGGCACTAAAAAGAACAAATAACCCATTTATATTCCTTTTTGGAATATGATTATTGTTTTTTAGACGTTTGGGTGCTTAGCTGTAAAGACGTTTAGACAGGGAGATGGTTAGCCGTTTAGCCATCAATATTCATTGAAAAAGAACATCTTTACAAAACAAAACGTAAAACTATGCCCAATTGACTCGGCAATGGGATAAATTTAGAAAAGGTACTGAAGTATGACTAAGCTAGTATTTCAGTATCAGTGAAAAGATGTGACTTTTTCGCTAATTGGACTGTGGTTTGTTCTGGGAATACCACTTATTTCCGATTATTTGCAAGGATACTCTGGCGACCTCATGATGAAATTTACCCTCCCGTTTAAGATAAAAAAGTTTTCTTTCAGTGCCGGATTATTGCTTTTGGCACTGCCTGCTGCTGAGGCGGCTGACGCTCCGGCAGCTCCGGCGATAGATGCCAAAGCCTATGTATTGATGGACTATGACAGTGGGAAAGTGTTGGCTGAGGGGAACAGTGACCAACGCCTTGACCCGGCGAGTTTGACCAAAATTATGTCCAGCTATGTGATTGGACAGGCGATTAAAGCCGGTAAAGTTCATCCGGATGATTTAGTTACTGTTGGGAAAGATGCCTGGGCTACCGGTAATCCGGCTTTACGTGGCTCTTCACTGATGTTTTTGAAACCAGGCGATCAGGTAAAATTGTCCGATTTGAATAAAGGTATTGTTATTCAATCAGGTAATGATGCCAGCATCGCATTGGCGGATTATATCGCGGGGAGTCAGGATAGTTTCGTTGGTTTGATGAATAATTACGCCAAAGCACTAGGGCTGAATAATACCAACTTTATGACGGTGCATGGGCTTGATGCACCGGGGCAGTACAGTACCGCACATGATATGGCCGTATTAGGCCAAGCACTAATCCGTGATGTGCCCGAAGAATATGCGTTGCACAAAGAGAAAGAATTTACCTTTAATAAAATCCGCCAGATTAACCGTAACCGTCTGTTATGGAATACTAATCTCAACGTCGATGGGATGAAAACCGGCTATACCACCGGGGCGGGGCATAATCTGGTCGCTTCAGCGACCGACGGCCCAATGCGATTGATTTCTGTGGTGTTAGGTGCGCCCAGCGATAGAGTGCGTTTCAGTGAAAGTGAGAAACTTCTGACGTGGGGATTCCGTTTCTATGAAACAGTGGTACCGATTAAAGCCACGAAACCTTTTGTGACGCAAAAAGTGTGGTTTGGTGACACGGGGCAGGCTGAACTTGGTGTTGCACAAGATGCCGCCATCACCATCCCGAAAGGGCAAATGAAGAATTTGAAAGCCAGTTATAAGCTGGATCAGACTGAACTGCGCGCACCGCTGGCAAAGCATCAGGTGGTGGGGACGATAGATTTTCAGCTGGATGGCAAAACTATCGATCAGCGACCGCTGGTGGTATTAAACGAAGTCAAAGAGGGCGGCTTCTTTAGCCGTATCTGGGATTTTGTCATGATGAAAATTAACCAGTGGTTTGGCGGGATTTTTGGTTAATTTTAAGATGATTGAATAGGGCGGCTATCAAGTCGCCCAATTACCCTTCGTATTTGACGCCGCAGGGGTGTTAGCCGCGGGAGCTCACCCGAGTCACTGACTTGAGTCAGCTCATCGGGATTCGCTCTCTTGCTGCCTACCTGCAACATCAAGTCCTTTGGGTAAACCCTTCGTATTTGACGCCGCAGGGGGGTTAGCCGCGGGGGCTCACTCGAGTCACTGATTTGACCCGGAGAGCATCAGTTACAGGCGACGATCTTGATTGCCAGCCCACCGCGAGAAGTTTCGCGATATTTTGAGTTCATATCTTTACCGGTTTCATACATCGTTTCGATGACTTTATCCAGACAGACACTTGGCTCACTGGTTCGACGCAGCGCCATCCGAGCAGAGTTAACTGCCTGCACGGCGGAAATGGCATTACGCTCAATGCAAGGCACCTGAACTTGCCCAGCCACAGGGTCACAGGTCAGCCCTAGGTTATGCTCCATGGCGATTTCAGCGGCGATACAGACCTGAGCAGGGCTACCCCCCATTAACTCAGCCAAACCAGCTGCTGCCATTGAACAGGCAACCCCGACTTCCCCCTGGCACCCCACTTCTGCGCCAGAAATGGATGCGTTCATTTTATACAGCGCACCAATAACCCCCGAAACCAGGAAATAGCGACTGTAAGAGTTTTCATTCACTGGGCGAATGAATTTATCGTAATAAGCCAAAACCGCAGGAATAATACCGCAAGCCCCATTGGTTGGTGCTGTGACCACTCGTCCACCTGCCGCGTTTTCTTCGTTAACGGCTAAGGCATACATATTGATCCAATCAACCACCATCATTGGGTCAGCATTATGCTTATCTGTGGTGACCAGCATCCGGCGCAATGCAGCAGCGCGGCGTGGCACTTTCATCGGGCCGGGTAACAGACCTTCAGTATTAATACCGCGTTCAATCCCGGCACGCATCACATCCCAGATTGCCGCAAAGTGCGCGCTTATCTCGGCTTTACTGTGCAAAGCCAACTCATTTTGCATCACTAAGCCCGATAAAGATAAGCCGGTATCTTTACAGTGTTTTTGCAGGTCGCGGGCAGAATTGAAGGGATAGGGCACGGCCACTGCGTGGCTATCTTGCTGACCAAACTGAGTTTCATCGACAATAAACCCGCCGCCGATGGAGTAATAGGTTTTACTAAAAATACAGTCATCACCCGCGTGTGCACTGATGGACATGCCATTTTCATGTAGTGGCAAATTGGTTTCATGGAAGTTCATGCCGCCCATTGCCGGGAAATCAACCTCATGGCTGCCATTGGCCAGTAGCAGACGTCCCCGCGATTCTACATCGCGGATAAACCCTTGTATTGCATCAATATCAACGGTATCGGGCAAGTTCCCCGCTAGCCCCATGATAATGGCGATATCAGTATGGTGACCTTTACCAGTAAGAGACAAAGAGCCGTAAACATCAACAGTGATTCGGGTGACGGCAGGAAGATGTCCTAGTGTGATTAAATCATCGGTAAACAGCTTGCCGGCTTTCATTGGGCCGACGGTGTGGGAGCTGGATGGACCAATACCAATCTTGAAAATGTCAAAAACGCTGACCATATATTCGCCTCCTTCATGTTAAAGGCGTTATACCCATGCTGGGTAATATTATTAAAATGCTTACATTACCGTGGAATAGAGAGCCGGCGCGGACGCACCGGCTTTTGAAACAATTTACACAGTCAGATGATGGTTATGAGCTGGCCGTGGGCACTGGCCAGCCTCAGAATCATTTACCAAACAGGCTGAACAAGATTGCAGAGATAGCAATGAGGCCCATAATGACGACGAATACGTTGCTGATGTGACCGCTGTATTTACGCATCGCAGGAACTTTATGGATGGCATACATTGGCATCAGGAACAGCAGCATTGCGATGATTGGGCCACCCAATGTTTCAATCATGCCCAAGATGCTTGGGTTCATGGTTGCTACGATCCAGGTTGTTACCAACATGAACAACGCAGTAATACGGTTCAGTTTGTCATGATTGATGGCTTTGCCTTTGCTACGCAGCGACTTGATAATCATGCCGTTAAAGCCTTCACGTGCGCCTAAGTAGTGACCCAGGAAAGATTTGGTGATAGCGATAAAGGCAATGACTGGCGCCATGTAGGCAATCATTGGGGTATTAAAGTGGTTAGCCAGGTAAGACAGAATGGAGATGTTCTGGCTTTTGGCTTCGGCCAAATCTGCCGGAGACAGGCTCAGCACGCAGCTGAATACGAAGAACATCACCGTAACAACCATCATGATGTGAGCAAAAGCCAAAATGCGGGAACATTTTTTCTCTGCATCTACACCGTATTCTTCACGTTTTGCTACCGCAAAGGCAGAAATGATCGGGGAGTGGTTGAACGAGAATACCATCACTGGAATTACCAGCCACAAGGTCATCCACAGGCCACTGCCGGTACCATTGCCATCCATTGATACATGTTCAAATATTGCACCTGACCAGTTAGGGATCAGATAGACCGCCAACAGCATCAATACGGCAACAAATGGGAATACCAGAATACTCATTGCTTTCACAATGGCATGCTCACCAAAACGCACGATAGTCATCAGGCCGATGATCAGAATCAACGACAAAATGGCACGTGGTGGTGATGGCAGATGCATCTGATGTGTGATGAAGCTATCAACAGTGTTGGTAATCGCCACACTGTAAACCAACAAGATTGGGTAGATTGCGAAGAAGTAAAGCAGAGTAATCAGTTTACCTGCGCCTTTACCAAAATGTTCTTCAACCACTTCGGTAATGTCTTCACCCGGATTTTTACCTGACAGCACAAAGCGGCACAGACCGCGGTGTGCATAGAAAGTCATCGGGAAAGCGATGATAGCCATAACAATAAGCGGCAGAAGGCCACCGATACCCGCATTGATTGGCAGAAACAGTACGCCAGCACCGATTGCTGTGCCATATAGGCCCAACATCCACATGGTGTCGGTTTTACGCCATGTACTTGATGAAACTTTTCCCGTGGAGGCAATAGTGCCTACTTGAGTAGTGTCCATGAAAAATCTCCATAGTGAACACGTTAATTTAAAATTAAGAACCGAAAGTTAGGTTCCTGTAATGCTTTATTTAGCGACATTATCAGGTGAAAAATTCAGTCAAAACGATTTGTTTAAAATGAGTGCCCTGGTTATTACTTGGTGCCGTAGTCGTGTGTTATACCTAAAAGTTAAAGTGCAAAATTTAACCGATTATCAGCGTGTGAATTCGTTTTATCGGATATTCTTATTGTTCTGATAAGAACCCTAGTTTTTGCTGGCGGCAAGATAGCGATTTGTAGTGAAAACTACCGTGATCCTGCTCTCAAATGCTCAATAAACTCGTCGGCGATCATTTGTTACGAATTTACATCTGATTGTTATATTAATGTTTATATTTTATCACTAGGGCTAATAAATAAGCATTTCTCACACTGTTCAATAAATAAACAATCAATTTTTCATTCCCTCTATCTTGGTGGGAAATATATTTTAACCACGCTGATGAATCTAGTGAAAATCAAGTTATTCACTGATTTATTGATGAATATCATTAATGTAAAATATACGAATAATTATAACTCATTGATTTTAATTTGTTTTATATTTTTATTGTTACCAGTATAGGCGCTGATAACTGGCGGTAATATAAGCACTTAAATAAAGTGAAAGGGGAGGTTTATTGTTGGATTAAATAAGTCAGCGAGTGACTATTTGCATTCCATGATTTATTTGTCATATGAAATTTTGCCGTCGCAATTTGTCTGACAATATAACTGATGCTATTTCTTGGCTCAGATGTATTAAAAGAATGGCAAATGTTAAATTAATTTACCTTAAACTCAGCGATTACTAGCACTTAATTATGGAATGAAATTGTGTTTTAAAATTTTTATGGATTAAAAGCCATATTAAGCACAATTAAAATATGGTTATTACCTGTTGGCTTGTTTTGCTTAAATATAATACGTTTTTTAGATAATACACCTCCAACGTATTCATCCAATATTTACACAATTAAGATTTTTGCTATGTAATCAAGACGATCTGTCGACTAGCGACAAAATCAGTATTTAGAGCGGCAAATCTCCCATGCCAACGAGATAGTGCGCATAGCACACCTCTCATTAGCAGAGGGAATGGTCAGTGGGGCAGGGCGTGCGGGCTTAACAGTAGGTTTTAATACCGTGTTGTAACAAGAATTGGCTGAATTCATCATCAGGTTGGCGATCAGTCACCAATGCATCAAACAGGGTCAGTGTGCCAATGCTGGCAGGTTTTATTTTGCCAAACTTACTGTGGTCAGCGACCAGAATTTTATGCTGGGATTTGGCAATAGCTCGGTGCTTGAGTAGGATCTCGTCGAAGTTAAAACAAGTTGCGCCATACTCAATTGAAACACCCGCCGCGGAGATAAAAGCTTTATTCGGGCAGGCATTATCTAGTTCATTATGCTGACTGATAGGGGTGAAAATGTAGTTATTCGGTTTGAACTCACCACCACACAGGATCACTTTACAGTTAGGTTTATCTTGTAAGGAAAGGAACGTGTTGAGGGAGTAGCAAATGGCAGTAAATGACAGTTCTTCATCTATCTCGTCAATGATTGATGGAATTGTGGTACCGCAGTCAAAAAAAACAGTGTCATTTTCAGCAATAAGACGTGCTGCCAACTGGCCGATTCGGCGTTTTTCTTCCACCTGCTTAGCTTGTTGGTCAGAAACAAAATAGTTATTGGCATTATTACTTTTTGGGTCCATCACCACGTAACCACCCAACAAAATGACGGCAGTCGGTTCAGCGCTGAGGTCCCGGCGAATGGTCATTTCAGACACTCGCAACAGATTGGCGGCATCTTTCAGATGGATTTTGTCGGAACGCTTAAGAGCCTGCGTCAGTTTATTAATTCGTTCAGCACGGCGAGTTTCCATAAGCTATTCCTGACAAGTTATTTTCAAAACCAAATATTGCGTACAACTCTTTGTAATGCAATCTAAAACAAGCTGTTGCAAGATAAAAATAGAGTTAAACAGTCGATGGTAATAATTAAGCCCGGCAATTACCGGGCTTACAATAATTTAATAGCTTGATGCGGAGACTGACTGGCCTGAAACGATGGCCACTCCTGAACTGGTGCCAATTCGTGTTGCCCCTGCTTTAATCATGGTTTCCGCAGTTGCTTTATCTCGAACAGCACCGGATGCCTTAACACCCATGACCGGGCCGACAGTGGCACGCATCAATTTTACATGTTCTTCTTTCGCGCCACCGGTGCTGAAACCCGTTGAAGTTTTAACAAAAGCGACGTCAAGCTCACGGCAGATATCACAAACTTGTACAATCTGTGCATCGCTAAGCAGGCAAGTTTCTAATATTACCTTCAACGGTGTAGCGCCGCAATTATCACGCACAGCCTTGATATCGGCTTTAACCTCATCAATTTTGCCACTTTTTAACCAGCCAACATTGATAACCATATCAATCTCTTGTGCGCCAGCCTTGATAGCAGCTTGAGCTTCAAAGGCTTTTGCTTCGGTCAGACCTGCCCCCAGAGGGAACCCAATCACTGAACATACTTTTACTGGGCTACCCGCCAGTTGCTGCGCTGCCAGGGGAACATACCCAGAGTTAACACATACAGTATAGAAATGATGCTGTTTAGCTTCTTCACACAGCTTAATGATTTGGGCTTCAGTGGCGTCCATTGCCAGTAGGGTATGGTCAATGTAGCTAGCGTAATTGATCGTCATGATTATTATCCTTTTGTTTATCTATAAGTTGGCTCTATTGTTATAATAGTAACATTTAAAAGAAAAAACAAAGGTAATTATCACAAATATGACTGTTTTAGATTTTGTTTTGTTATTTTAATTACATTTGTGGGGGTTAAATAGACAGCAGATACATTTAATTTAAACGCATCTGATTGAATTTTATTGGTTTTAAATAGGACGGTATTTCTGACGAGAAAGATTGCCGGTCTTTTCGCTTACCGGCAATGTGAGATAAGTTACGTGAGGAGGATTAGCTTCTGACCCATCCTTTACTGATCGGTAAGGCAAAACTCAAGTGATAAAGGCGCTGCATACCATTCGAGATAGCTTCCCCGAATAAATTCCACACCAGTTGTGCGAACAAACAGCCGACAATCCCTAACAGGAAGGCTCCCACCATATCTAATGGCCAATGAACACCCAGATAAATGCGTGACCAGGCAATGGCAATAGCCACGGTCATCATGCTGACTGCCGACCAGAGTTTGTGCCAGAAAACAAAAGCTAAGGCCACGGTAAAAATAGCGGTACCGTGATCACTTGGGAAAGAACTGTCCGGTGAGTGCGGCATAAAGTTATAGCCAAAACCCACAACAAAAGGCCGGTCATGGGGGATAAGCATGCCAATACAGGCGGCTGAGAGCATGGAGAATGCCAGTGCAATGGCGGCTTTAGTGACCATTGTGCGCTGCATATCCATGGTGTTTTTCGGCCCCCACAACCACAGCCCGACGAGCAAAATAGGGATAATCATAATCAGATCGCGTGCGATAAAAGTCGCAAAAGAAATTATCCATGATGGTGATGCTGGAGTTGCATTTATCATGGAAAAGAAAAAGTAATTCATTTGTTCCATCATTCTGTACCTTTATCGCGGCGGTAAAAACCGCTAATCATCCCAAACACAGCCAACTGGCTGAGCCATACCCACCAACCCGCCCACAGGTTGTGGCTAAGAAAATGCGCCCCACGCATAATTTGACCAAATCCCATCAACATGCCAAGGCCGACTCCAACAAACCAACACAGTGTGGCCAATCGCGGCCGCTCTGGGTAAAACAAGAAAAACAGAGCCATTATTGCAAAACCACTGGATGCATGGCCCCCAGGGAAGCAGTGGCCGGGGCCTGCACCGATCGGCGCCGTTCCCATCAGCACGTAGTTCAGAGATTTACCGCCATACTCCACTAGATCCCAAGGGCAGGAGTGCGCGCTAGTAGCTTTTAGCATACCGATCACCAATGGACCGATACCCAGCAGCAACATGGTGGTCACCAAGCGACCATTACGCCGATAAATACCCCACATCAATGCGATAATAGCCGCACTGATAATGCTCAGTTTCAGTAACCGGTGGTTGAGTAAATCCAGCCAGTAATTATTCTCCCATGGAAAATGTTGGTCGATCGGGTCAAACCAGTAATTACTGATAAACCAATCCAACTGTTCGTCGCGGGATAACCAGAGAAACAGCAATCCGCTGATCAACAACCCAAAAACCTGCCAAAAATAAAAGGATAACGGCAGTGAGTAAAGGGACTTTGTCCTAATTATCTGTACCGTTGAGGTATTATTTAATATAGGCACAGTGGGGTTTGATTGAGTGGGCAGTTTGTTGGTCTTCACGAAATGGCCTGAAGCAGAGGTTGTGATGCTAATATTGTGTTTATTTTGTCTTAAGAAAGCCTTAAGAGCTGATATGAGAAGGGAATTACAGCGGGACTCAAATTTCAGGCAAGAAAAAACCCGATTAGTCTTGAACCTAAGAAGGCGGGACTATCGGGCTCCTCAATATGGGGACATCAAAGAAAAGCAGTGGCACTAATTCAGACCCCTGCTTGGTAAGAAAGTTCTGGGCAAATGAAAAAAGTATAAAATAATGTTTAGTTTTATCTTAAATGCACTTTTTCTTACCCTAGCCTAATACACCCGGCCAGACAATGACGATTAATGAACCAGCTAACGTCAGTAATACGTTCGCGATGGCATAAGTTCCTGCGTAGCCTAGCGCTGGGATATTACTGCGGGCGGTATCACTGATAATATCCATGGCGGGAGCGCATGTCCTCGCCCCCATTATTGCTCCGAAGAGCAGAGCGCGGTTCATACGTAATACATAAGCGCCAAAGATAAAGCAGATAACCACTGGCACCAGACTGACTATCAGGCCCGATATTAGCATCTGCCCGCCAACGGCTCCCAGACTACTATTAATTCCCCCACCGGCGCTTAGCCCGACACCGGCCATAAAGACCATCAGCCCGAATTCTTTCACCATATTTAGTGCCCCTTGCGGGATATAGCCGAAAGTCGGATGATTCGCCCGCAAAAAGCCAAGCATGATGCCTGCCATTAATAATCCGGCAGCATTACCAATACCGAAGCTAAAATTACTGAATTGGAAGGTAATCAGGCCAATCATTAATCCCAAAATAAAGAAGGCGCAGAAAGCCAGCAAGTCGGTAACTTGACTGTGAATGGAGATAAAGCCAATCTTTTCGGCCACGCTTTTCACTCGGCGGGCATCGCCGCTGACTTGCAATACATCGCCTTTATTCAATACCACATTGTCATCAATGGGCATTTCGATTTGGCTGCGGATCACCCGGTTAAGGAAACAGCCGTGGTCGGTTAGTTTTAAATGACTCAGACGTTTGCCCACCGCATTGCTGTTTTTGACCACAATCTCTTCAGTCACAATGCGCATGTCCAGCAGGTCACGGTCAAAGACCTCTTTCCCATTACGGAAACTGGGGTCAAGACGTGAGTGAGCATCGGGATAACCTACCAGCGAGATTTCATCACCCACTTGCAGCACCGCGTCGCCATCAGGGTTTGCCAGAATACCATTACGGCGAATTCTCTCGATATAACAGCCAGTTTGACGATAGATGCCTAACTCACGTAGATTTTTGCCATCAGCCCAAGCCACCAGTTCAGGGCCAACACGATAGGCACGAATCACCGGCAAATAAACTTTACGTTGACTGTCGGTATCAAGGCCACGTTCGCGCGCAATTTGCTGAGCACTGGTCGGTAAGTCTTGATGCTGAAGTTTAGGGAGATAGCGGGCACCTAAAATCAGGCTAACCAACCCAATCAGGTAGGTCAGGGCATAGCCGAGGCTCAGATTATCTTGGGCATGCTGTAGGGCCGGATTATTGGCGATGGTATGGCGCAGTGTGTCGCCAGCCCCCACCAAGACAGGCGTCGATGTCATTGAACCCGCGAGCATACCGGCCGTCAGACCAATATCCCAGCCAAATAACTTACCCAGACCCAGAGCCAGAATCATGGCACTGCCCACCATGACCAAGGCGAGCATCAGGTAGTTTTTACCGTCGCGGAAGAAAATAGAGAAAAAGTTTGGGCCAGCTTCGACACCGACACAAAAAATAAAAAGCATAAAGCCCAGATTTAGCGCTTCTGTATTGATAGTGAAATGCTGTTGCCCAAGCAACAGTGAGACCACCAACACACCGATAGCGTTACCTAATTGGATGGGACCCAGCCGCAGTTTGCCCAGGCATAATCCCAGTGCTAAAACTACGAATAACAGCAAGATGTAGTTGCCGTTTAACAAATTTGCGACGTTTATATTCACTAGTATGACTTTCTATTTAGCTCGGATGACGATGATTTACCATGCACTCGCCCTCAATCTAACGTTAGAGCGACACATATCTTTAAATTCAAAAATATTATCGCCAAACAAGAAATAAATATTGGCAATAGCGGGGCTTATTCTAATCTGTCTGTTGCGAGACAGCCAGTAGTAAGCAGGAAGTTTGGTATGGCCAGATAGATGTGCTTGATTACGAGTTAAAATTGGGCTGATATGCTATCAATAGTGAGCGAAGGGCGGCTTGGGGACGATATTTTTGCTGTAATGAGATAAATAACAGGAAATAAAAAAGGGTGTTAAACACCCTTTATCGGATAAAACCAACCAAAATTGACAGAAAAACCATATTAGTATAGAAAACTTCGGTTGGTTGCTAACCGGATTATTGGAACAGGCTCAGATTTTGTTTAGCGTAAGCTTCAAAATCGGTGCAACCGCCAATGTGTTTTTCATCGATAAAGATTTGTGGCACGGTTTCTACTGGCTTGCCGACTGTTTTTTCCAGGTCAGCTTTGGTAATACCTTCCGCATGAATATCGATGTAACGGAATTTAAAATCGTCGCGTTCAGTTTCCAACTTTTCCGCCAATTCTTTGGCACGAACACAGTAAGGACATCCAGGACGCCCAAAAATCACAGCAAACATGTAGAACTCCTTGATTAAATTGAGATAATCACTTCGTCAACAGTTACTGATATATTCAACTGTTAAATGACTTTTAGCGTATTACTTACTCTCACTGGGGTCTACTATGCCCCTTGGGGGCGTGAAAAAAAAGCAGGAATTACCTGTTAGTCTGATTAATCTTACCTATTTGCTTATTGATACTGTTACAAACAGTGGTGATTCAATACACTGAATCAAAGTTGTTATTGAGCTTATCGGAGGTAAAGATGCGCTCGCTAGGAGATATGCCCCGCATTGTGATCATTTCAGAAGTGTTGGGGATGGTATTACTGGTTGTTGCCTATCTCAGTATTAATGACTTCGTGTCATTGCCTGGTTCGATGGGAACACCCACTGTTGCGATTATTATGATTTTTGTCGGAATCGGCCTGATGTTACCGGCAGCCGCCTATATTGTTTGGCGGGTTGCCAGTGGTTTTGGGCCATTATTAGGCAGTGCAGATAGGATATCCAAACCACAATCCAAGAAAGAGTTAGATGAAGAACGAATCAAAAAAGAGAACAAATCTGAGTAAGGTTATGACCAGGTCTCCTTTAGGGCATCAAATTTAGCCGGGATTGAAGTGGCGCTAGCGACCAATATTCCGTAAGCTATGCCACTTTTCGTATTATGAGAATCGTGAGGTAGGTAGTTATGGATTCACTCATCGTCCCGGATTTAGCCTTATTACGGCGTTGGCTGGATCAGCTCGGTATCTCATTTTTTGAATGCGATTCCTGCCAGGCCCTGCATTTGCCGCATATGCAAAATTTTGAAGGGGTGTTTGATGCCAAAGTTGATTTGGTTGATAACGTCATTCTGTTCTCTGCTCTGGCAGAGATTCGGCCGACAGCATTGATCCCATTAGTGGCAGATCTCAGCCAAATTAACGCCAGTTCACTGACGGTGAAAGCCTTTATTGATATTCAGGATGATAATTTGCCCAAACTGATTGTCTGCCAGTCGCTGACAATAGAAGTTGGGGTGACATTTGCCCAATTTGGCTACTTTATGCAGCAGTGCGAAGAACAGATCTCAATGATTATTCTGGAAGCACGCGCCAATGATTTGCTATTTATTGGCAACAGTGACGATGATGAGTTACCACAAACTGCCACCGCTTATCCCGTAATTCATTAATTGCCGCCTCATATTAATCATCAGCGTGCTGCTGGTCATCAGTGGCACACTACTATTCCCCTTAGAAACCATAAGATATTCTGCTTTTTACCCTCCTTTGCCAGATATTTGTCGCCGTTTATACCGTTAGTGGCGCATTACATAGATAGAAAATGCATAAAAAATCGATAAAAGGCGTTTTTTACCCTAGAGTATGGTGTGAATTGCGAACTGCGGTTATGCTGCTGTTTCTGCAAAGAGCATAATATTCTTCCGCAATATCAGTGATTATTCTTGTTAGGTTAATAATCACACACCGTGCATAGTCATGCATCTGGTGTTTGTGGCAATCGCACTCGGCAGGCCAAAGGTGTTGTATCCCATCGGATACAAATTTGCGTACGACCTCACCCCCTATTTTGGAGGAGTTAACGGATGTTCACCCAACGTAAAAAGTGGTTATCGGGTGTTGCTGCTGGCCTATTAATGGCCGCGTCCGTCTCAGCATCTGCTGAGGAAAAAACACTGCACGTTTACAACTGGTCCGATTATATCGCGCCGGATACGCTGGCTAATTTTCAAAAAGAGACCGGCATTAAGGTTGTCTATGATGTGTTTGACTCCAACGAGGTGTTGGAAGGTAAATTGATGGCGGGGAGTACCGGGTTTGACTTGGTAGTGCCATCTGCCAGTTTCCTCGAACGCCAATTGTCTGCTGGCGTATTTAAGCCGCTGGATAAAAGCAAATTACCGAATTATAAAAATCTTGATCCCGAATTGTTGGCGCTGGTCAGCAAACACGATCCTGAGAATAAGTACGCGATTCCTTATCTGTGGGCGACAACGGGTATCGGCTATAACGTAGAAAAAGTTAAAGCAGCACTGGGCACCGATGTGCCAGTTAATAGCTGGGACTTGGTATTGAAGCCCGAAAATCTTGAGAAGCTTAAAAGCTGTGGCGTCTCTTTCCTGGATGCACCCAGTGAGATTTTTGCCACCGTGCTCAATTACTTAGGCAAAGATCCCAACAGTATTCAGGCCAGTGATTACACCGGTCCTGCCACTGATTTACTGCTGAAATTGCGGCCGAATATCCGCTATTTCCACTCGTCACAATATATAAATGATTTGGCTAACGGCGATATTTGCGTTGCAGTCGGTTGGGCCGGTGATGTTATGCAGGCTTCTAATCGCGCCAAAGAAGCTAAAAATGGCGTGAATGTGGCTTACAGTATTCCAAAGGAAGGGGCATTAGCTTTCTTTGATGTGTTTGCGATGCCATCTGATGCCAAAAATCAGGATGAAGCATATCAGTTCCTCAATTACCTGATGCGCCCTGATGTGATTGCGAATATCAGTAACCACGTGTTCTATGCCAATGCCAACCAAGCGGCGACGCCACTGGTGAACGCAGAAGTTCGTGATAATCCGGGTATTTACCCGCCAGCTGATGTACGTGCCAAAATGTTCACACTGAAAGTACAAGATCCGAAAATTGATCGTGTGATCACCCGGGCCTGGACCAAAGTGAAAAGTGGTAAATAAATCCTTGGCGTGAATCAGTTATCTATTGATGACTGTTAACCCATTGATAAAAAGTAAAATAGACCATGGTAGGAACAGGGAGTGTATCTTCCTGTTCCTGTTTTTTTATTGTGCCGCAGCTTGAATGCGGCCTGTTCTGCTTTTACGGAGAGCACGCTGAGTGAATGATGTAATTCCCCGCCCGCAGCCAAAATCCCAGAAGGTGTTTACCCCTTTGCTGGAAATTCGCAATTTAACCAAATCATTTGATGGTCAGGCCGCGGTAGATGATGTCAATTTGACTATCTATAAAGGTGAGATTTTTGCGCTGTTAGGGGCTTCAGGCTGTGGTAAATCCACTCTGTTGCGTATGCTGGCCGGTTTTGAACAACCGACTCAGGGGCAGATAGTGCTCGATGGGCAGGATTTGTCGCATGTGCCGCCTTATCAGCGCCCAATCAACATGATGTTCCAGTCGTATGCCTTATTCCCGCATATGACTGTTGAACAAAATATCGCCTTTGGTTTGAAGCAAGACAAACTCCCTGCTGATGAAATCAAAAGCCGGGTAGCCGAAATGCTGACACTGGTGCATATGCAAGAGTTTGCCAAACGTAAGCCACACCAGTTATCGGGTGGTCAGCGTCAGCGAGTGGCACTGGCGCGCAGTTTGGCAAAGCGGCCAAAACTGCTGCTGCTAGATGAGCCAATGGGCGCGTTAGATAAAAAGCTGCGTGACCGCATGCAACTGGAAGTGGTGGATATCTTAGAGCGTGTGGGAGCCACTTGCGTCATGGTGACCCATGACCAGGAAGAAGCGATGACCATGGCCGGGCGCATTGCCATTATGAACCGTGGCAAGTTTGTGCAAATTGGTGAGCCAGAAGAGATCTATGAACACCCAAACAGTAGATTCAGTGCTGAGTTCATCGGTTCGGTGAATGTGTTTGAAGGCGTGCTAAAAGAGCGTTTGGATGATGCGTTAGTCATTGATAGCCCCGGCTTACGCCATCCGTTGAAAGTTGATTCCGATGCCTCAGTGGTTGACGGTGTGCCCGTTTTTGTTGCCCTGCGCCCCGAAAAGGTAATGTTGTGTGAACAGGTGCCGGAAGATGGTTGTAACTTTGCGGTGGGTGAAGTGGTACACATTGCCTATCTGGGCGATTTGTCTATTTATCACGTGAAATTGCACAGTGGGCAGATGCTGAGTGCGCAACTACAAAATGGCCATCGCTACCGTAAAGGGATGCCAACTTGGGGTGATGAAGTGCAACTTTGCTGGGATGCGGATAGCTGTGTCGTTCTGGGCAGCTAATCATTTTGGGTCGCTGATAGTATTGGGAGTTTAATATTGTGATACCAGAATCTACCCGTGGAGTCGCCGAGCCACCGACCCGCACAGTCGGGCCAATTAAGGCACTGATACAGCGCTTCCAAATGTTGCATGGTCGTAAGCTAGTGATTGCTATGCCCTATTTGTGGCTATTTCTGTTGTTTATGTTGCCATTCCTGATTGTGTTTAAAATCAGTCTGGCGGAGATGGCGCGTGCAGTTCCTCCTTATACCGACCTGGTGACCTGGTTGGACGGTAAGTTGGATATCTCGCTCAATCTTGGCAACTATCTGCAACTGCTTGATGATCCACTGTATATCGATGCTTACCTGCAATCACTGCAAGTGGCGGCGGTATCAACATTGTGTTGCCTGATTATCGGCTATCCATTGGCTTGGGCGATTGCTCATAGTAAATCATCCACGCGAAATATCTTATTGCTGCTGGTTATTTTACCGTCGTGGACATCGTTCCTGATTCGAGTTTATGCCTGGATGGGGATACTGAAAAACAACGGCATTCTGAATAACTTTCTGCTGTGGACTGGGATTATCGATCAGCCGCTGATTATTCTGCACACCAATCTGGCGGTATATATTGGTGTGGTCTATTCCTATCTGCCTTTTATGGTGCTCCCTATCTATACTGCGCTGACCCGGCTGGATTATTCGTTGGTTGAAGCCGCATTGGACTTGGGCGCGAAGCCATTTAAAACCTTTGTCAGTGTTATTGTGCCGCTGACCAAAGGGGGGATTGTTGCCGGTTCCATGTTGGTCTTTATTCCCGCGGTCGGTGAGTTTGTTATCCCTGAACTGCTCGGTGGGCCGGATAGCATCATGATTGGCCGTATTTTGTGGCAGGAGTTCTTCAATAACCGTGACTGGCCGGTGGCCTCAGCGGTAGCAACGGTGATGTTGGTGTTGCTGATTGCGCCGATACTCTGGTTCCACAAACATCAGAATAAAGAGATAGGAGGCCCGGTATGAATAACCTACCGGAAGTGCGCTCGGTCTGGCGCCGGGTGATCCTGATTGTCGGCTATACATTCTTGTATGCGCCGATGCTGATGTTGGTTATCTATTCGTTTAACAGTTCAAAGTTGGTCACCGTGTGGGCGGGGTGGTCAATCCGTTGGTATATCGAGCTTTTTAATGACTCGGCGATGATATCTGCTGTTGGCTTGAGTCTGACTATCGCCGCGGCATCTGCCACGATGGCGGTGGTACTGGGGACCATAGCCGCAGTGGTTATGGTGCGTTTCGGGCGTTTTCGCGGCTCTACCGGCTTTGCTTTTATGCTGACCGCACCGCTGGTTATGCCCGATGTTATCACCGGTTTGTCGCTGTTGTTGCTGTTCGTTGCTATGGGCCACGCCATTGGCTGGCCGGCGGAGCGCGGTATGTTTACCATCTGGCTGGCTCATGTGACGTTCTGTACTGCCTATGTGACAGTGGTGATCAGCTCTCGTTTGCGCGAGTTGGATCGGTCAATCGAAGAAGCGGCCATGGATTTGGGGGCAACTCCATTAAAAGTCTTCTTCGTGATTACCGTGCCGATGATTGCACCTGCGCTCATCTCCGGTTGGTTGCTGGCCTTTACCTTATCGCTGGATGACTTGGTGATTGCCAGCTTTGTTGCCGGGCCGGGCGCGACCACTTTACCGATGTTGGTATTCTCCAGTGTGCGCATGGGGGTTAATCCAGAGATAAATGCATTGGCGACTCTTATCTTGTTGGTGGTCGGGATTATCGGTTTAATTGCCTGGTGGTTTATGTCCCGTGCGGAAAAACAGCGATTGCGCGAATTACGTAAAGCTGCCCGTAGCTGATTAGTCTTAAAACTGTTAGGCTTTCATCATCTTATAACGCCGCGTTTCAGCGGCGTTATTGTCAAGGATAACATCAGGTTGCAAAACCCGAACAGGGAGACCGACAGGGCAATATGAGATCGTTATTTTCATCCTCAGCGTTTTCATCTGCGGCAACTACGCCGGTGCCGGTGTTAATTGCCGGAACGGCTATTATTGCGACCCGTTTTATCGGGGTAGTACTGTTGGTGGCGGAGTTGGGCTGGAGCGGCACCGGCAGTTTTATTGATGAAAGTCTGCAAACCTGGGGTTCCGGTTTCGTCTTTACTGCCAGTGTGTTGCTGCTGCTACTGGAGATTGTGTGTGGCGTCGCAGTCTGCTTGCGGCAAAATTGGGCGCGATGGTCTTATTTGCTCTGCCAGTTACTGGTCATTGTTTATTTATTGATGGTGTCGCTGGATTGGTTATCCCTTGATGTGGATGTTTTCCGTGTTGAAGGGGATACTGGCGCTGAAATCCTGCATAGCTTGTTGCTACAGAAAATCCCGGATGTGGTGATTATCGGTTTGTTATTCTTCCCTTGGCATCGCTACTTCCGCGCGTCAAAGTGAGTGTTTAGCGTGGCACAATGCTACAATCCATCCCCATCAACAGCCTCGGCTGAAAATTATTTAACGTCTCAGATTATAACGGTCAATTATTAATGCATTGCGCACAGTATACGGCGGGTAGCTGTCGTTCCTGTCAGTGGCTGGATAAACCTTATCCCCAGCAACTGGCTGACAAACAACATCATTTAGAGAGTCTATTATTCGGTCACGCCGTGGCTCAATGGCTGGAACCGGTATTCGGACGTGAAAGCGCTTTTCGTAATAAAGCGAAAATGGTAGTCAGTGGCAGTGTTGAACGCCCACTGTTGGGTATGTTACATCGCGACGGGTCGGCAGTTGATTTGTGTGATTGTCCACTTTATCCCGCCAGTTTCGCGCCTGTTTTTGCGGTGCTTAAAATCTTTATTGCCCGCGCAGGTTTGACGCCCTATAACGTGGCCCGTAAACGGGGGGAGTTGAAGTTCCTGCTATTGACTGAAAGCACCTATAGCGGTGAACTTATGCTGCGTTTTGTACTGCGCTCTGAAGCTAAACTGGCGCAACTGCGAGCAGCTTTGCCGTGGCTACAGCAACAATTGCCTCAACTGGCGGTTATCTCGGCCAATATTCAGCCGGTGCATATGGCAATTTTGGAAGGGGAGCAGGAGATTGCACTGACCGAGCAGCAGGCGTTGCCAGAATTATTCAATCAGGTGCCGCTGTTTATCCGGCCACAAAGTTTTTTCCAGACCAATCCACAAGTGGCGGCCTCGCTATATGCCACGGCCCGCCAGTGGGTGCGTGAACTGAATATTGATAGCATGTGGGATTTGTTCTGTGGGGTCGGCGGGTTTGGTTTACATTGTGCCGACACCGAGACCCAATTGACTGGGATTGAAATCAGCACTGAAGCTATTGCTTGCGCGCGGCAGTCAGCGGATCAGTTAGGGCTAAAAAACGTTAATTTTGCCGCGCTGGATTCAACCCGATTTGCCACCGCTGAAGCACAAGTGCCACAGTTGGTGTTGGTCAATCCGCCGCGTCGCGGAATTGGCACCGAACTGTGTCGCTATCTTAGCCAGATGGCACCTGAGTTTATTCTCTATTCCAGCTGCAATGCCGAGACAATGGCAAAAGATATTGCTCAATTAGCGGATTACCGTATTGAGCGGGTGCAGTTGTTCGATATGTTTCCGCATACCAGCCATTATGAAGTGCTAACCTTACTTACCCTTAGTCCTTGAAGTCGCAGGGGGTTAGCTGACCACCTATCTGCAACTCCAATGACTTTGGGTACTGATTAACGTGTGGATCAGTTAGGGAACCACTTATCATTGATGGCTTTATAAGTCCCATCAGCTTTCACTGCATCAATCGCTTTATTCAGTTTTTCCAACAGTGCGGTGTTCTCTGGGCGTACGGCAATACCCAGCCCAGTACCGAAGTACTGCGGATCAGTCACATGCTCGCCAACTGACGCCAGGTTCGGGTTGGTTTTCAGCCACTCATTGACCACTGCTGTATCACCGAATACCCCATCAATACGGCCATTTTTCAGGTCGATAATGGCATTTTGGTAACTGTCATAAGCTACGGTTTGAATTTCAGGGTGCTTATCCTGCAAGTATTTCTGATGAGTGGTGCCATTTTCCATGCCGATTTTCTTACCTTTCAAGTCAGCGAAAGAGCTGAATTTACCTTTCGGGGCGATGACAATGGCTGAGTTTGCATAGTACGGCTGGGTAAATGTCACTTGCTTGCTACGTTCAGGAGTAATGTCCATACCGGAAATCACGGCATCGTAACGTTTGAATTTAAGCGCTGGAATCAAGCTATCAAAAGCCTGATTGGTGAAAGTACAGTTGGCTTCCATCTGCTTACATAATGCTTTTGCCAAATCCATATCAAAGCCAACAATTTCGTTATTGGTGCCGATAGATTCAAACGGTGGGTAGGTTGCTGAGGCGGCAAAACGGATTGTTTCTGCGGCAGTCGCACTGAAAACCATACCACTTAAGATTGTTGCCAATAGTAGCTTTTTCATGCTTAAACTCCTGTCTGAATATTTTTAATAGAATACGTTATTAGTTATTGATTTTATTATTACTGGTGATGCTTCATCGCGATTTATTCGGATGATTGATGGCATTTACATTGCCATTTTATGAATTTATATGCAAGTAATGTGATTAAAAATTTAGTTTTTATTTTTGTGAAGAAAGGAGGAGGGGAGATATTTCGGTTGATATACATTTAGGTGTTCGGTTCGGTTGTTAAAGCTTCATGGCTCACTCAATTTCGGTAGCCTCAATCCACCGTCCATGGCGGATTACCTTGCCGACTCTCTTCGCTCGGCTGCTCAAATGTGCTTTTAACATCAAAACCCAAAAACATGGTTTTGCCGTTGAGCGCAATCAGGAGTATTGCTGACCAGGATGGAGGGTAGAGTGGGCGGGTGAGGATGCCCGCCAGACGCAGGCGGTTTATCCGCAGGGCAATATTTCGCGCAAGCGCAGGATTCCACAAGGGTGTGCGCTCACACCCTTTGGCGGTTGGTTCATCCAAGATTAGATGAGCTGTGAAGCTTTAACAACTGAACTGAGCACCTGGTTCAAGCTCTGAGTCCAAACTCTTAGGGATAATTTCCCCCTAATTACGCCGCTCAAACGCCAATGCTTTGCGCTCCACCAACCGCATTAGCAGGGTCAGTAAGCCATTCACACACAGGTAAACAATCCCCGCAGCACCGAAGACCATGACGTCATAGGTACGGCCATACATCAATTGGCTGTAACCCATAACCTCCATCAATGTGATGGTGTAAGCCAATGAGGTACTTTTGAACACCAATACCACTTCGTTGGAATAGGAGGATAGTGCACGTTTGAAAGCATAAGGCAGCAGAATACGCAACGATTGTGCCTTAGACATCCCCAGTGCTTCACATGATTGCCACTGACCGGCCGGAATAGCGCGCACGGCACCGTGGAACAGCAAGGTGGTATAAGCCGCACTGTTCAGGGCGAGTGCTATCATAGCGCACAACCAAGGTTGCGATAGCACATGCCATAGCCACGGAAATTCCCGAATCGCCGGGAACTGGCCGGGGCCATAATAAATCAGGAAAATCTGCACTAACAGCGGAGTGCCGGTAAACAAAGTGATGTAAATCTTCACCACTTGGGTCGCTATCGGGGTCTTCAGTGTCAAAATAATCGTGAAAATCAACGATAGAACCAAAGCCACTAGCAATGAGGCGATGGTTAATGTCAGGCTGGTATGCAGCCCTTTAAGAATCTCAGGTAAGTATTCCAACATCAGGATGGGCTCCGCTCAAAACGGGTGGTACGGAGTTCAATCCATTTGAGTACATACTGGCTCAGTAGGGTAACCAGCAGATAGATTGCTGCGGCAATAACATACCAAGTGAAGGGTTCTTGTGTTCGAGTGGCAATGCTTTTGGTTTGCAGCATCAAGTCATTAACACTGATCAGTGACACTAACGCAGTATCTTTCAGCAGTACCAGCCATTGGTTACCCAAGCCGGGTAAGGCATGACGCCACATCTGCGGCATAATCAGGCGAAAGAAGATAGCGGCCTGACTTAAACCCAGCGCCTGACCTGACTCCCATTGCCCGACTGGCACCGCTTTCAGTGCGCCGCGTAAGGTTTGCGAAGCATAAGCGGAATAGAGCAGGGCCAGAGCGATAACACCACACAAGAACGGGCTGACCTCGAAATCATCAATATTGAGCTTAATGGGTAGCTCAAACAGATAGAGATTCAACGTAAAGCCGTCTGATAGCATCATCAGCAGTTGAGACGAGCCAAAATAGATAAACAAGACCACCAGTATCTCGGGTAGTCCGCGCAAAATGGTGACCCAGCCGGTGGTCAGATAGCTGACCACTTTCCAACGTGATGATTCACAGACGGCAAACAGCATCGCCAGAACCAGACCGAGAACCAAGGCACAAACGGCAAGGCCGACGGTCATGCCGGCGGCGCTTGCTAAAGGTTGAAATTCATTCATGGGTGCTTAAATTATTGCTGGAACCATTTTTTATAAATTGTCTGATAGGTGCCATCTGCTTTAACTTTCGCCAGTGCAGCATCTAACTTACCCTGTAGTTCGGTATTGTTTTGACGAACCGCAATACCTAAACCGGTACCGAAATAGTTAGCATCAGTCACTTTATCACCCACTGCTACCAGTTGGTTGTTCTGCTTCAGCCACTCATTGACCACGGCAGTGTCACCAAATACGGCATCCAGACGACCATTTTTCAGATCAAGAATGGCATTCTGATAGCTGTCATAAGGAACGGCAGTGATTTCAGGATGTTTTTCCATCAGGAATTTTTGATGGGTAGAGCCATTTTGCATACCAACACGTTTACCTTTCAGCGCCGCTAAATCAGCGATTTTGCCTTTCTCTGCAATAAACAAGGCAGAGTTTTCATAGTAAGGCTGAGTGAACGCTACTTGTTTCTGGCGCTCAGGGGTGATGTCCATCCCAGAGATAACCGCATCAAAACGTTTGAATTTCAGGCTTGGGATCAAGCTGTCGAAAGCCTGATTGGTAAAGGTACACTCGGCTTGCATCTCTTTACACAGGGCATTCGCCAGATCGATATCAAAGCCCTGCATTTTATTATTGGCATCAATAAATTCAAACGGCGGATAAGTTGCTTCAGCGGCGAAACGAATAGTTTCAGCGGCAGAGGCCGATAAGCTGATACTGGCGAGGACTGCAGCAATTATTAATTTTTTCATCGCAAATTCCCAAATAGATATCAATGTGACAGATAGCTGGCAAAAGCTTCAGTTGTTGGTTGTGCAAAGTGGCTGGCATCACCCTGTTCCACTATGTGGCCATTTTCCATGTACACCACACGGCTGGCCGTTTTGCGGGCCACTTCAACCTCATGGGTAACAATCACTTGGGTAATACCGGTTCCGGCCAATTCACGGATAATACTGACGATTTGCGCGGTAATTTCTGGATCAAGTGCTGCAGTCGGTTCGTCAAACAGCAAAACCTGTGGCTCCATCATTAATGCACGTGCAATCGCCACTCGCTGTTGTTGACCACCAGAAAGGTGCAGCGGGAAGCGATCAGCAAAATCAGTCAAACGCAGACGGGTCAGTAATTTTTGTGCCCGTGCCATGGCTTCATCTTTTGACAGACCCAGCACACGGCAAGGGGCTTCAATCAGATTTTGTACCACTGACAAGTGGGGCCAAAGATTATATTGCTGGAAGACCATACCCACATTCTGGCGTAATTCGCGGATAGCTTTTGCGCCCGGAGCCTGGGTAAAGTCGAAGTGATTACCGGCGATCTGCAAGGTTCCTGAACGAGGCATTTCCAGCAGGTTAAGTACACGCAGCAATGAGCTTTTACCGGCACCACTTGGCCCTAATAGCACCAAGGTTTCGCCCGCAGGACAGTCTAATGTAATGTCGAACAGCGCCTGGTGTACGCCGTAGTAACAGTTAATTCCGTTAAGTTGAATACTCATGCGCCAAATCTGAATAGCCAATGATGCGGTGAATGGTAACTTCCGCGGCATACTTATGCAATCTTTGTGCGTTAAAATTTATTAATAACCAGCGTTACGGCTAAATAACAGCATAACATTTGGATTTGAATGCTATCGAAGGGAATTTGTCACGCGATGAATAAATCTGACAGAGCATCCGCAGTGTGGGTTAAAAAACAACCAAAATAGGTTTGTACTTGCAAATCAAAGAGTACCGGTTTACTGGAATAAAACCGGTACACCGAATACCGCTATTTCAATTTTACCTGATTGAATGTTGTGAAGATGCTCTCAACATCAGCCTCTGTTAAATTATGTTGGCGGATGGTTTTGATAAATAGTGCTTTATTGCCCATCTCTGCTGGCTTACAGGTTTTTAGCTCTTGCGCTATCTGTTGCAGAATATGGCTGCTTAACTGACTGATGTGGGTTCGAACCTCATCCAGCGGTTTTGGCTGCCAATGTGTTTCCGGTTGTGATAGCCAATCTGCACGGTAACGATATTGGATGGCTTTTGCCGCATTGATTTGTGCCTCCATGAACGGTTTGATAGATACGCCACTTAACCCCAGCGACTCGGCTTCAGCCAGACTTTTATCCATCACTTTATCTTCTTGGATAAGGTCTTCTATCGGCAAATGTTTTGCGGCTTTATAGCCCGCGACATCCTTCATATAACTTAAACGTTCATTAAGCAGTTGGGCGGTTTGCCCACAATCTTGAGCTTGTACTGTTGCAGTGATAAAAAAACAGCTAACAGCGATAAACCGGATGAATGGAGGCATAATGACGACGTCCTTGTTAAGGTTTATATTTGCAGTGAATGACGGGAAATAGCTTTTATATCAAGTAACTTCCAGTAAACACAAAGGTTGTTTACTGGAAGAATAGATAATGGAGTTAGTGATCGCCGAGAAGTTGACGCAGGCTGCTGGCTGGGGCAGATACGCCCATAAAGCGAATATCATCAACCACCCAGCAGGTTCCTTCGCGGATCATTAACACTTCATCCTGCCACGCTACGGATTTCCCGTCTGCTGTTTGGTGCGTTAAATTGACACGTAACGGAATATTGCGCGCATCGGTATTAGGGATGGTTGAGGCGCTGGCGACGTCGGCACTGGTGCTGCCCTCTCGGAGGCTAGTAAAAATATCACCATTAATAGTTTGGGTGGTATTCACCTGAGTCGCGCTGCGGTTTCCGGCCTGTTTTCTGGCAGTTTGGATGGTTTCATACAGTGCCTGACTCAGATAAGGACGAAATTGGGCTGATAAATTGTCATCAGGTAAGCCGCTCTTCGTGCCAATTTGCTGAACCCGCAAGTCATAGAATTGTTGTGCGACCTGGTCTGGGCCGCCCTCAACACAAGGTGCGCTGCGGCTGCTGATGTCCTTGAATGCTGGGGAAACGGAACTGGTACAAGCGCTGAGCAAAACGGCGAGAGGGAGAATCAGGGCAATATTTTTCTTTTTCATATGATGACCTTAAGTGAAAGAATCTATTATGAAAGTGATTGTAGTATAAAACCTATTTTCCTCACTGTCTTATGCTGAGCGTATATTGCTTTTGCCAATAATGCGATAAGCGGCTAGTTATTATTGATATTAATCTGAGATTTGGATTTCTTGTTTGGTTTACCTTGTAAGCCAACTATTCCTATTGATGGGTCTTTACGGGCATAGCTGACAATTTTATTGGTTGTATTGAGTTTGGTGCTACCAGCCATTACGGCTTGATCCTTGCCACAAGCATGGCAAATAGTCGTATTAGCGATATTCATTGAGCCACAGAATGGGCATTTTATTCCTGGGAGATGCCGCTGAAGATCTTTTTTAGCCATTACCCCTAATGGGCTAACATCGGATGACAATGACCAAACCAGGCTCACAGCCCAACCAATAAGTGTCCAGCCAAACAGTAGGTTAGCCAGGAAAATAGAGCCCGTTTTATTATGTTTACGATTTTTCGCAATAATAAAAGGGACAAAATAAAGGATAATAAGTATCAAGCTATTGATGATAGAAGGCATTGTTTAACGCTCAGCGTTTATGGTGTAGTTAGCCAATAACCCTATCAGTAACATCACTGATAAATAAGTACTGGCCCGAATTATCACCATGAGTGGTGGTGATAATGAACAGTAAAAATAGCGGATGAGGGAAATGCCAACTTCCTATTTCTGGTCGTCATCCACTCTTATCAACCGCGTAATTTACCATGTTCTTTTAACCAGCGAGCGGTGCGAATAATACCTTCGTCCAACGAGACTATGGGGCGATAACCCAACTCCAATTCAGCACGATGGGTATCGAGTGTTAGGTCAAAATTGAGTTTAGCGACGCCATAATGGGTCAGGACCGGCTCTTTCTCGGCTTTATTGCCCAACTTCTCCATCGCCCTGGCCATAATATCCATCATCGGGTAGGGCACGGAGCGAATACGGCATGTCATCCCCAGCTCTTCCAACAAATGTAGCACGATAGTGCGCAGCGGGCGGGGTTGCTGATTGGTAATATTGTAAGCTCGACCCGACAAGGTACTCTGGCTTTGGGTCGCCTGCCACATGGCATGAACAGCATTTTCCAGATAGGTCATGTCCACCAATGCATCACCGCTGCGTGGGAGCAGCAAGGTGCCATAATATTTAATCATCTGTAGCAGGCGCGGGAGCATCACCGTGTCATGCGGGCCGAATAAACCTTGCGGCCGCAAAATAGTGAAATGGGTCTGCGGGTTGGACAGCGCCAATTGTTGGATAACTTCTTCTCCGGCGGCCTTACTACGGGCGAATTCGTTGGCAAAACGTACCGGACGGAAATCCTCCTGAATATTACGATGGTGGTGATAATCGAAATAAATGGCAGGTGAGGAGATATGAATAAAATTCTCTACGCCATAAGCAGCGGCCCATTCACCCAAGCGGCGTGTGGCGCGGACATTTGCCAATTCAAAAGCTTGTTCAGTCCCCCACGGCGAGGTAAAACTGGAGCAATGCCACAAAGTATCGACATCCGCCAGCATGGCTTTTGCCTGCGAGGAAACCAGATTTGTCAGATCAGCATGAATAAATTCAGCGCCTATTTTTGTCAATAATGCGCCCATCGCCGGGTTGTTACCGGTGGCGATGACTTTGATGCCTTGACGACGGAGATATTCAACGGCATTTCGGCCTAGCCCGCAGGTTGCACCGGTAACCAATACCTTCATAGCAAATTCGGTTCCCACCAAAAATCAGAATGCTAGAGCTTTGAATTATTCGCTCAGCAAATAAGATGCCATTCTTCCGTGAAATGATGCGCTATGCAATCAGAAACGACCTATACCCTTCATCTTTCAAGCCGCAGGGGTGTTGGCTGCTTTCATTTGCCCGAATCACTTACTGATGTAAGCTCATCGGGACGCTTTCATTTGCCGCCTACCTGCGATTTGAAATCTATCGGGTATGCGGGTTATCTTTCAAGCCGCAGGGGTGTTGGCTGCTTTCATTTGCCGCCTACCTGCGATTTGAAATCTATTGGTTATGCTGGTTATCTTTCAAGTTGGAGAGGGAGCCGCCCTCTGGGCTGTTCTCGCGGTCATATTGTTCGGCTAAGGTAGTAATTCGCTTGGCCATCCCACGGAAAATAAACAGGTGTGCGGGCATCATGACAAACCAGTAGAGTAATCCGTTAAAACCTGCCGGGTGCCACCATGCCCGAACATCAAAACTTCGACGCCCACCCAAGTCTTTGATAGTAAAGGTCAGACGCCCCAGTCCCGGCGCTTTCATACCAAACATCATGGCTAACTGGCGCATTGGCTTGAGAGTGATAACTTTCCAGCCATCAATCAGGTCACCCAATTCGAGTGTTTCCCTCTGTGGGCGACCATAAACGACGCCACCACCGGCAATGTCATCCATCCAGGCGCGGATTTTCCACAGCGGATTACCATAGAAATACCCCTCTTTGCCGCCAATTTGTTGTACCACGTGCCACAGTGCCTCACTGGAGGCGGTGGTATAGAGTTGGCAGCCCGCCTGTTTGGGATAAAAACCGTAACCCGGACGCCAGCGTGCGCGCGCCTCTGGGTCATAGCCCCAATCCGCTGAGTCCACCACCTCATCTTCACGGCGCAACGTCTCTTTAACGGCATCATCAAAACTGATGAGTTGCTGAGGAATTAGTGCTTGTAAAGCTTGTCCGTCGGCAGGCAAGTCGTGATTCAGCCCTTCAATCAAGGCGCTGGCAATTGACGTTGGTACCGAGGTGATCATATTGATGAAATAGACGGAGATAAAGCGGGTAGGGAGAGGAATAGGCACCAGCCAACGCCGTTTGCCACTGATGGCGATAAAGCGCTCGAACATGGTCTGATAACTTATATATTCCGGCCCGGCGACATCGAAAATACGGTTTTCGGCCGACGGATGATTGAGCAACTCGGTCAAATAAACCAGCAGATTTTCTAATGCAACCGGTGAGGATTTTGACCGTACCCAACGCGGTGGCGTTAGGATTGGCAGGTTATAGACCATATCGCGCATCACTTCAAAGGCCGCAGAGCCGGGGCCAATGATGATACTGGCGCGCAGTTCTGTCACCGGGATGCCACTTTGGCGCAGCAAGTCACCGGTCAGTTTGCGGGCAATCAGGTGAGAGGATTTGCTATCATCGGGCTGTGAGGCTCCCAGAAAAATAACCTGCTTGACCGGAGAAGATGATGTACTGGCAACATGCTGTAAGGCGACCTTCATATTATTGGCCGCAATACGTTCTTGCTCAATCAAATCCTGCCCGTCACCCATGCCATGCACCAGATAGTAAACAATATCAATATCTTGCAGGGCGGCATTTAAGGTTGCGGGCTGATAAAGGTCAACAAAGCGGCAATCGACTCCAGGCCATGGTTGCTCTTTTAACCACTCGATACGGCGGGCGGCAGCAATGACTTGGTGCCCCTGTTGGCTAAGCTTTGGAATAAGGTGCTGACCGATATAGCCACTGGCACCTAGTACCAAGATCCGTTGTGGTGTCATGAGCGCTGTTCTATCAAAAATTCACGCCACAACGCGACCACTTTTTCCAGATCTGCGCGGCTGATATTAAGATGAGTAATCATTCGGGTGATGGGGCCGGCGCTGATTAATACACCACGTTCGTGCATCCAAGGGCCAAGTTTGGCTGCATATTCAGCCGATTGCTTAATATACAACACATTGGTTTGTGCGCCGGGAGCCACAATTTCGATATCCAATGAGCCAAGTTGTTGCTCCAGCCATATGGCATTGTCGTGGTCGTCTTTTAGGCGAGCGACATGATGCTCTAAGGCATATAACCCTGCGGCGGCAAGGATCCCAGCCTGACGCATGCCTCCGCCGGTCATTTTTCGCCAACGGCGGGCGCGGTGAATGTATTCAGCACTGCCACACAGCAGCGAGCCTACCGGTGCGCCCAAGCCCTTAGAAAGACAAATGGTTAAGGTGTCGCAATATTGGCTAATCTCGCTTAATGGCACATTTAGTGCCACTGCAGCGTTAAAGATACGTGCGCCATCAATGTGCAGTGCGAGCTTATGCTCACGAGTCAATGCTCTGGCTTGCTGTAAATAGCTCAGTGGCAATACTTTACCGCTGTGAGTATTTTCCAAACTTAACAGTCGGGTTTGGGCAAAATGAATATCATCAGGCTTGATGGCTGCCAGAACTTTATCTAAAGGCAGCGTGCCGTCATCATTGGCATCAATAGGTTGTGGCTGAATACTCCCAAGAACAGCGGCACCGCCAGCTTCATACAGGTAGTTATGCGCCTTCTGGCCGACAATGTACTCTTCACCACGCTGACAGTGAGTTAACAGCGCCACCAAATTTGCCTGGGTGCCGGTTGGCAAGAAGAGTGCAGCTTCTTTACCTGATAACCGGGCTGCTTGAGCTTCTAAAGCATTAACTGTCGGGTCATCGCCATACACATCATCACCCACTTCGGCATTGGCCATAGCATTGCGCATCGCGGCGCTAGGTTGCGTTACTGTGTCACTGCGTAAATCGATAAGCATAATTTTCTCGCGGCTGGGAAAGAAAAGCGTTGTTTCATCATAGCGAGAATATTGAAACAAAAAAGCCCACTGAAGCGTTATTTGTTTTAAATAGCATAATAGGCTCGAGCCAGAAGCTTATTGGCTGATTTTATTCTGATTTTTATTTAATAGCGTGGGCGATAGCCAGCGCGGTATTCAGTTTGCCCAGCACCTTTCCTGGTGAATGAGTAAAAAAAGCGCTTTTCAAGAATATTGGCATCCATTTCACCAAGCAGTTTCATATGGTGTTTATTGAGAAAAGTATCCAACTGCCCTTTTTCTATGCCAAAAAGCATGTGCTCACCGATATTTTTTAGCCCTTCAAACTAAAACAGCCTCATGCGTCTGCATAATTCTTGTCTATATATGATGTGAAATCTGTTAACTGGCTGGAGGCAATAGAAGAATGGTGTGCCAATGATGCCGATACAACAGCGGTATCATTGGCGGGAAAAACGAGGAGGATTTTTATTAATTGAAACGCGGCTTATCAACGTAACCAGTTAGTTTTTGCCAGTTCGACCACTTCATCACCTCGGCCATTAATAATAGCTCTGAGCATGTACAAGCTGAATCCTTTGGCTTGCTCAAACTTGATTTGTGGTGGCATCGAAAGTTCTTGCTTGGCGGTGACTACATCCACCAATACTGGCCCCGGATGCGCGAAAGCACTCTCCAGTGCGGTATTCAACTCAGAGGCTTTTTCTACTCGAATTCCTTTGATCCCGGCGGCATTGGCAATCGCAGCAAAGTCTGGGTTATGTAAGTCGGTGCCGTCAGTCAGATAACCCCCGGCCTTCATCTCCATGGCGACAAAGCCCAGCACGCTGTTATTAAATATCACAATTTTTACTGGCAATTTTAGCTGCGCCAGCGTGAGGAAATCCCCCATTAGCATGGTGAAACCGCCATCGCCACATAAGGCGATAACTTGCCTGTCCATATCAGTGGCTTGTGCGCCAATAGCTTGCGGCATGGCATTCGCCATCGAACCATGGTTAAACGAACCTAACAAACGCCGCTTACCGTTCATTGCCAGATATCGCGCAGCCCAGACGGTTGGCGTGCCAACATCGCAAGTAAAAATGGCATCATCAGTAGCATGGCGGCTAATTTGCTGCGCCAGATACTGGGGATGAATAGGTTGGCTGTCATTAGCGGTTGCCAGCCCGTCAAGATCTTTACGGGTGGTACGATAGTGTTCCAGCGCTTTATTCAAGAATGCCTTGTCACTTTTGGCTTCTAGCTGTGGTAACAGTGCACTAAGGGTGGTTTTGATGTCACCGACCAGCGCCATATTGACCGGGCAGTGAGCACCGATGCTGCCTGGATTGATATCAATTTGAATAATGTTCGCATTGGTTGGATAAAACGCGCGGTAGGGGAATTGTGTTCCTAATAGCACCAAGGTATCGGCGTTGATCATCGCATGATAGCCGGAGGCGAAACCAATCAGCCCGGTCATCCCCACGCTATAAGGATTATCCCACTCAATATATTCTTTTCCACGCAGGGCATGCACCACCGGAGCTTGAAGCATTTCAGCTAATTTTACGACTTCATCATGGGCATCGGCGCAACCACTGCCGCACATCAGCGTGATATTTTTTGCTTGGTTAAGGGTCTGCGCCAAAATATTCAACTCACTCATCAGTGGCTGAATTAACGGCAGTTTAGGGGTTTGCCACACGATGGCAGCATCTTCAGGCGCGGCTTGTAGCGCAACATCACCCGGCAACACAATCACTGAAACACCGCGGTTAAGAATGGCTTTGCGCATGGCAATTTCCAGCACGCGCGGCAACTGTTCTGGATTAGAGACCAATTCACAGTAGTGACTGCATTCACGGAACAGTTCTTGTGGGTGGGTTTCTTGGAAATAGCCGCTGCCAATTTCGCTGGAGGGAATATGCGCGGCGATGGCGAGCACCGGAACGTGGTTGCGATGGCAATCAAATAAACCATTAATCAGATGCAGGTTGCCTGGGCCACAGGAACCGGCACACACGGCTAACTGCCCGGTGAGCTGAGCTTCGGCTCCAGCGGCGAAAGCGGCAACTTCTTCATGGCGAGTCCCTAACCATTCGATAGTTCCCATACGGTGCAGGCTGTCACTCAGGCCGTTGAGTGAGTCCCCAGTTACACCCCAAATTCGCTTAACGCCAGCTTGCTCCAACGTTTTCGCGACCAGTGTTGCCACGGTTTGCTTCATAGTTGTTCCCTCAAGGATTAATGGCGAGTCATTATTCTATGAGGTCAAAGTATGGCGTGTTTAACAATAATTGCCCCATTAAAAGGTAGATATACACCAGTATGGGGCGGCTAAAGGTGGGTTTAGGCCAGTTGGATATCACCTTGCAACTGACAACTGCATGCCAGCACATAACCTTGGGCAATGTCTTCTGGTGTCAACGTCATGGTGCTGGTGGTGGTGTATTTACCCTGCACAATACGGGTCTTACATGAGCCACAGACTCCTGCACGACAAGCGGCCATGACTGGGACTTGGTGTTGTTCCAGAGCAAATAACAGTGAAGTACCGACTGGGACTTTCACTTGGCGCAGTGGGTGGCTGATAGTCATCGTCAATTGATTACTGGCATCAATAGCATTGTCGGCAGTGCGAAATTGCTCTTTCTGGAAATGATCCGTGGGCACCGACTGCTCGCGACAATACTGCTCGACCCAATTCATATAGGGTGCAGGCCCGCAGGTCATGACACGACGGCGGGCAATGTCCGGAGCCACTTGCTGCATCACCTGAGCATTAATTCGCCCAGCAATAAATCCGGCTGTTGCTTCAGACTCTGCCATCAGTGTCAGTTGTAATTGTTGTGGATAACGCTGCAATAATCTTTGCCACTCATCAGCAAAAATCACATCCGCCGGGGTGCGAACATTAAAAATGACGCGGATATCTGCTTGCGCGCGGCGGGCCAGCACATCACGGCACATCGATATTATTGGAGTAACACCGCAGCCAGCAGCCAGCATCAGGTAGTGATCATCAGCAGCGTGGGCGCAAGTAAATTCGCCTTGAGCATCAGATAACCACAGATAATCACCCTCGTTGACCTGTTGAGTCAGCCACCTTGAGCCTTCGCCATCGGCTAAGCGGCGCACCGTCAATTGGATAAAAGGGCTTAATCCGGGAGTGGAGGAGATCGTATAAGCTCGTAGGGTTTCATCACTGTTACGAATACTGACTAAAGCATATTGCCCCGGTAAGTAGGGGTAAAAATCGTGATTAATTAAGCGCAGGCTCCAGACATCAGGGGTTTCTTGCACGATTGAGTGGACTTGCATGCGGTTAGGGCAGAGGGAGGTTGGGCAGTCACTGGGAATAAAATCGGTCATCGGGGCCTCACAACGAATCAGATAATTAGCAAAAAAGCAGTCAGAAATCATGAATAAAAGCCCGGTCAGAGGCGAAAAATGCATTAACCGGGCTGGCTGTTATCGGCTTAGTTACCCAAAATCGCGTTCATATCTTGCTCTACGGTCGTAATGGGCCGCATGCCAAATTTCTCATAGAGAATGGCCATCAGGTTGTCAGTCAGGAACCCCGGAGCTGTCGGGCCGGTATAAATATTTTTTACACCTAATGACAGTAAGGTCAGCAAAATAACAATGGCTTTTTGTTCAAACCAAGACAGCACCAGACTCAGTGGCAGGTCATTGACGGTACAGCCTAACTTTTCTGATAACTTAACCGCCAACATAATGGCTGAATAGGCATCATTGCATTGGCCGACATCCAGTAAACGCGGTAAGCCTTCCAGAGTGCCAAAATCCAATTTATTGAAACGATATTTACCACAAGCCAGTGTCATGATGATGCAATCTTGCGGTACACTGCGAGCAAAGTCGGTGAAATAGCTGCGTTCTGTACGGCTTCCATCACAGCCACCCACCAGGAAAACATGGCGCAGTTTTTTGCTGGCGACTAAATCAATGACAGTGTCTGCGGCATTCAGTAAGGTCTGGCGACCAAAACCGACTGTAATCAGATGTTCCAGTTCATTGTAGGGGAAACCGGCCATGCCCTGTGCTTGCTCAATAACCCGTGCAAAGTCGTCGCCTTCCAGATGATTGACACCCGGCCAGCCAACAATACTGCGCGTCCAGATGCGGTCGCCGTAATTGCCTACATTCGGGTCAATAATACAGTTGGATGTCATCAATATAGGGCCGGGGAATTTGGCAAATTCTGTCTGCTGATTCTGCCAACCACTGCCGTAGTTCCCAACTAAATGTGGGTAACGTTTTAACTCTGGGTAGCCGTGGGCGGGCAGCATTTCGCCGTGGGTATAAATATTCACGCCGGTACCCTGAGTCTGTTCCAGCAGCATCTGTAAGTCTTTGAGATCATGGCCGGAGATCAGTATGGCTTTACCGGCGACAGGGCGCACGTTAACCGACGTTGGCTGTGGATCGCCGTAAGCCTGGGTTTCACCACGGTCTAAAATAGCCATGACATTGAAGTTCATTTTGCCAATGCCCATGGCATTATTGAGCAACGTATCGACATCACGTGGTTGCGTGCCCAACCACGCCATGTAGGCATGATATTCGGCATAAATCTGCTCATCAAACTGGCCTAATACATGGGCGTGTTCCATATAGGCCGCCGCCCCCTTTAGGCCATACAAACACAGCATCCGCAAACCATGAATATCGTCACCGACCTCAGCTTTGTCGCTATTTAATGCGAATTGCTGCGATTGTTGTTGCAAGATAGAGATGTCGTCTGACTGCAGTTGTAGTTCGGCCAGCGGATGGTCGACAGTAATAGTGTTGTCAATCAGACGGCAGCGAATAGCCAGTGAATGGCGTAGCTGGATGGCTTCTTTGGCATAGCCGACAATGCGGTCTGAATCAAAATTTACATTGGTTAAGGTTGAGAAAAAGGCTCTGGGTGCAAAGCTATCAATCTGATGATCGACAATGCCAAGTTCGCGGGCGGTCAATGCCCAAGCCGAAAGCCCTTGTAATACCGCAACCAATAAGTCTTGTAAATCAGAGGTCTCGGCGGTTTTTCCACACATTCCTTGCGCGTAAGAGCAACCGTTACCCGCAGGTGTTCGGATGGTTTGTTCACATTGCACACAGAACATAATTATTTTTCCTTTTTAAAGTTGCATTTGTAATGCGTGTTTAAAAGCATAGAGGTGCCACGGGAGTTTAAAAAGGCTTTTTTAATGCAACTTTAACTTGTTTTGATTTAGCGCAACTTTTGCTGCGAATGAGAATTTATTCAGTATTAGGCAGGGGTATTGCGCAGTAAACCGAGAGACTTACTGCGCAATAGAAACGCTATGAGGAGAAAAAAGCAATCAAGATCGGTGCCAGCAAGCTTAGTAAAAAGCCGTGCACGATAGCCGCTGGAACCATTTCCAGCCCGCCACTGCGCTGTAATACTGGTAAGGTGAAGTCCATAGAGGTGGCACCGCATAAGCCCAATGCAGTAGAACGGCTACTGCGCACCAGTGTGGGGATCAGCATAATCGCCACCAGTTCGCGGGCCAGATCATTGAAAAATGCGGCACTTCCAATTACTGGGCCGAATGTATCGGTCAATAAAATGCCTGATAGAGAATACCAGCCAAAACCGGAAGCCATCGCTAACCCCGTTTTAACCGGCAATCCAATCAATACTGCGGCAATAGCGCCACCTGCCAATGCACTGATCGCCACCACAAATGCCACTATGGTGCCACGGCGATTTAACACAATTTGGCGCAGTGTCATGCCACTGTTACGTAATTGAATACCCACTAAAAACAGCAAGAAGATCAGCGCCAGTTCGCTGCCTTTCGCCGCAAATTGTAGCCACTCCCATTGGGTCAACCCCAGCAGAAAACCGACAATCACTACGCCGCACAGTTTTAGTGATTCCAATGCCATATGCAGGCGCGATGGCAGCGCTTCTTGGCGATGTGTATTTTTCCATGGAGTTTTGCGTTCGAGTAAAAACAATGCCAGTAAATTGGCGCAAAAAATACACAGAAAAAAGATGCCGGTATATTGAAATATAAGCAACAGGTTAGCACTGAGGTTTTCGAGAAATGCCAGGCTGATACCCATAAAAAATAAAATAACGTAGACCATCCAGCTTAATAAGCGGTTGATCAATTGAATTAATGGTTTGCGGCTAAGTGGGATTAGATAACCAATAATTAACGGCAAAAGAATGATCAGCAATCCTGAGTACACGAGTTATACCGTCCTATACCTTTCTTCATTGACCTTACAGTTGTGCTAGCGGCCTGTACGCGTCTGCTATGTATACTCATCGGGTTTATGAGCTTTATTAGAGGCGCCAGCGCAATTGCTGTTCAAATCGGTTTACAACCAATTTGTCATTCGTTTGCGGCCTTGCTGTAATGCCAATGACTTTGGGTATTATAAGTAGATGAATAATGGGCTGTGGCGCAATAAACTATCTAAAATCAGGGAGAGAGTAAAGAGCGCCAACTGCCGTGGTACTTGAGCTATAAGGTTTTTTGCTTCAGATAATCAGGTAATAGATTAAGCCTGGAATCTGATAGTATCACTACGAATACATTCGCACCGGAGGCGTAGCATGTATCTTGAACGTGTCGATATTGTCGGTTTTCGCGGTATTAATCGCATTTCATTGAATCTTGATGATAATACAGTGCTTATCGGTGAGAATGCTTGGGGTAAATCCAGCTTATTAGATGCCCTCACGTTACTTTTATCCCCTGAACCTCAACTTTACCATTTCACCTCGCAGGATTTTTATCACCCTGCAGGAGATGAAAGTGCGAAAGAACGCCACTTACAGATTATTTTCACATTTTGCGAAAAAGACATTGGTCATTGGCGTGCCCCCCGTTACCGCCAATTAGCGCCGCTGTGGATAAAAAATGACGATGGTTTACATCGTATTTATTATCGGATTGAAGGTGAGCTAGCTGACGATGATACCGTGTGTACTTGGCGCAGTTTCCTCGATTTAGAAGGGCTGCCACTGGCATTGCACGATATTGAAAAACTGGCGCGTGGTGTTATTCGTATTCATCCGGTGTTACGGTTGCGGGATGCACGCTTTATACGTCGGCTACGCACTACCACCGCAGAGAATAACCTCCAACCCGATAAAATGGTTCTGAACCAGCAACTGAATCAATTAAGCCGAGAGTTGGTACGTAATCCGCAGAAATTAACTAATTCCGAACTGCGCCAAGGGTTGGAAGCGATGCGCCAACTGCTGGAGCACTACTTTGCAGAATTTGGATCACAATCAGCCAACTTGCGTAACCACCACTATCGGCCACAACCGGAACGCGAGGCATGGCTTGCTCTCGATAGCATCAACCGTATGGTGGCAGAACCCAATAGCCGCAGCATGCGACTCATTATTCTGGGAATGTTTTCAACATTACTGCAAGCCAAAGGGCCACTAAGTCTTGATCCACATGCTCGCCCACTGCTGTTGGTCGAGGACCCGGAAACCCGTTTGCATCCCATTATGCTGTCTGTTGCCTGGGGACTGCTTAGCCAGCTTCCCCTTCAGCGCATTACCACCACCAACTCCGGCGAGTTAGTGTCGTTAGTGCCAATTGAGAGTATTTGTCGGTTGGTACGTGAGTCTTCTAAAGTTGCGACTTACCGCATTGGGCCGCGCGGTATGAGTTCTGAAGACAGCCGTCGTATCGCATTTCATATTCGTTTCAATCGGCCCTCGGCATTGTTCGCCCGCTGCTGGCTGTTAGTTGAAGGGGAAACCGAAATCTGGTTACTTAACGAACTGGCGCGCCAGTGTGGCTATCACTTTGAAGCTGAAGGAGTAAAAGTGATTGAGTTTGCTCAGAGTGGCCTACGGCCGTTACTGAAATTTGCCAACAGGATGGGGATACAGTGGCATGTTCTGACTGACGGTGATGAGGCGGGTAAGAAGTATGCAGCGACAGTACGTAATATGGCGGTTGACGGGCGAGATCACGAACGCGATCGTTTGACTATCTTACCCGCGCCAGATATGGAGCACTTTTTGTATCGTGAGGGTTTTGACGAGGTGTATCACCGAATCTCGGCTATTCCAGCTAATGCGAAAACGCAGCCGCGCCGGGTGATTGAAAAAGCCATTCATCGCACATCAAAACCGGATTTAGCTATTGAGATTACCAATCAGGCCAGAGATTGGGGGGTAGAGTCGGTCCCCCCATTATTGAAAAAAATGTTTTCTCGAGTCGTGTGGCTGGCGAGAGGGCGGGCTGATTAACGTCATATATATTAAATGGTTAATGCTATAAATTGCGGGTGAAATGCGTGCTCAAGCCGTTTTCGAGTTGCTCAAGTAATTGATAACGACGGCGATATTCGGCACGTTTTTTACTGGCAATATCTTCAATCGATTTGCGTGCAATCTTGGCCGGTAAACGGAAATGGCCTTCTGCGCACGGCACCCCACCTAGAGATATCCAGAAGTTGTCATAATCTGCGTGTAATTTATCTTTTTTCTTCGCTCGGTAACGCCAGTTTTGATAAATATGTGTGGCATTCCCTACGGCAATAATGTGTGTGATTCCCATAAGTTCCGCGAGGCAGCAAGTGGCTTCCAAAACCAGGCGTTTAGGAAATAACCCATGACAAGCTTTGGTACTGGCATGAATTTCGTGATGCGGTGTTTCATTATCTGCACCTTGTAAGCCACCAATAAACAAGGTTTTTTGGTTTTGATAATAAAATAGGCTAAAGGTCAGCTGTGCCAGTGTTTGTTGTTGCTCATTAGCCAACATCAGCGTAATTTCGCCCTCTTTATTGAATTTTGCAAGGCTACCCAAATAAAGAGAATACTGTTCATCATTTTTACCGATTAACTCAGTCAGTTTGTAAGGTGAATGATGTAAAATATTGTGGTGCAGTGATTCAGGGATACATTGGTTGGTCAGCTTGAAGTGATCCTGTAATACCCTCAGTTTTTGGCGATTATTGAGCGTGTTCGTCAGATAGGGGCGATGCAATTTACAGGGTAAATCAGGTTGAGCGCGAAGTATGTTGTTAAGCAGCGGCTGTTTCACCAGCACGCCGAGCAAGTTAAAGGTCAGCTTTGGGCAAATTAAGGCCCTGGCAATAAATTTAAGCCGAAACTGTAATTCTTTCCATGAACCGCCGAGTGCTTGATGACCTTTGAATAGTAATGTAATTAACCCCCAACGGTTAATATCATTAGGGATTAATACGGTATTCTTTATGTTTTGCATTATTAAATCCGTCATATCAATGTATTTCCGGCGCTATTGAAACAAATGGGAACTAAACAGAGCCTCAATGCATCTTAGATTCCCCCTGTTGCCAGATAGGCATTGATATTTGGTTTAGCTAAATGAGAATTTCTGATGCTATTTTCAACGGGTTGGTCATTAACAATTAAGGAAGGTAATTGCTTTGATGCAGTTAAGTAGAAGTCAGCGCCGATGGTTTATCGCAATTGCAGTGTTAGTTATCGGTGGCTTTTTCATTATTCGACACCTGATGGCACCCGCACCGGTGCAATTTCAAACTGTGAAAGTGGCCCATCGTGACCTGCAACAAAATGTACTGGCAACCGGTAAACTCGATGCTGTTCGCAAAGTTGATGTGGGCGCTCAGGTGAGTGGTCAGTTGGAAAAACTGTATGTGGAAATTGGCGACCAAGTTAAGCAAGGGCAACTGCTGGCGATGATTGATCCGCAACAGGCGCAGAACCAAATTAAAGAAGTCGAGGCGACATTGCAGGATCTGAATGCCCAGTTGGTGCAGGCAAAAGCTGAGCAACAACTGGCGGAAGTGACTCTGCGTCGTCAGCAAGAACTGGCGAAATTGCAGGCCGTTTCACGTCAGGACTTGGATCAAGCCAGTACCACGCTGGCGGTGAAAAAAGCGCAGGTTGAGACTATTAATGCGCAAATCAATAAAACCAAAGCTAGCCTGGATACGGCCAATATTAATCTGGATTACACCAAGATTTCGGCACCCATGGATGGCGATGTGGTGCAAATTACCACCTTGCAAGGCCAGACCGTGATCGCCGCGCAGCAAGCACCGAATATTCTGACGCTGGCGGATATGAGCACCATGCTGGTTAACGCACAGGTTTCAGAAGCCGACGTTATTCATCTTAAACCGGGCATGAAAGCCTCATTTACGGTGTTGGGTGACCCCGGCAAGCACTTTGATGGCGTATTAAAAGATATCCAACCCACCCCTGAAAAAGTGAATGATGCGATTTTCTATTCGGCGCGTTTTGAAGTGCCGAACCCGGATCGGCTATTGCGGCTACAAATGACGGCGCAAGTGTCAATCCAGCTAGCGAATGTTCCGCAGGCGATGGTTATCCCATTATCGGCATTAGGCGATGAACTGGGGATTAATCGTTACCAGGTTGCGGTACTGAAAGAGGGTAAAGAAGAGAAACGCGAAGTGACAATTGGCATTCGCAATAACGTTGATGTGCAGGTGCTATCGGGTTTAAATGTGGGTGAGGAAGTCATCGTAAGCCGCGGTGGCGCGGAGGAAGCATAATGGCGGCATTGCTTGAATTAAATGGCATCCGTCGTAGCTATCAGTCCGGCGAAGAAATCGTTGATGTACTGCAGGATGTCTCACTCACGATCAATGCCGGTGAACTGGTGGCAATTATTGGTGCTTCCGGCTCAGGTAAATCTACGCTAATGAACATTCTTGGCTGTCTGGATAAGCCGAGTGCCGGTGTTTACCGCGTCGCAGGTCAAGATGTTGCCGCATTAGATAACGATGCACTGGCAGCACTGCGGCGTGAACATTTCGGCTTTATTTTCCAGCGCTATCACCTGTTGCCTCATCTTAGCGCGGCCCACAATGTGGAAGTTCCGGCGGTTTATGCCGGTGTGGGTAAAAATGAACGCCGTGAGCGGGCGAACATGTTATTAACCCGGCTAGGGCTGGGTGACCGTGTCAGTTATCAACCTAATCAACTCTCTGGTGGGCAACAGCAGCGCGTCAGTATTGCTCGTGCTTTAATGAATGGCGGGCAGGTGATTCTTGCCGATGAACCCACTGGCGCACTGGATAGCCATTCCAGTGTCGAAGTGATGGCCATCTTGAAACAGCTACAACAGCAGGGACACACGGTCATTATCGTGACTCATGATCCGACTGTCGCGTCTCAGGCCGAGCGAATCATTGAGATTAAAGATGGCCGCATAATGGCCGATTCTGGGTCAAAAACAGTAGCAACCGCCGCAGCTTCAGAGGCCATTAGTCTGACGCCACCGGCACCGTCATGGCAGCAGTTAACTGGCCGTTTCCGTGAGGCACTATTGATGGCTTGGCGTGCTATGTCGGCCAATAAAATGCGTACCGCGCTGACCATGTTGGGCATCATTATTGGTATTGCTTCGGTGGTCTCGATATTGGTGGTTGGGGACGCCGCCAAACAGCTGGTGCTGGCGGATATTCGAGCCATTGGTACCAATACCATTGACGTTTATCCAGGCAAAGATTTTGGCGATGATGATCCCAGTACTCGGCAAGCATTGGTTCATGACGACATGACGGCACTGAGAGCGCAGTCTTATGTCAGTGCCGTATCCCCGACAATCGCCGGCAGTATGCGGCTGCGCTATGGCAATATTGATGTGGCTGCCAGTGTGTCTGGGGTGAGTGAGCAGTATTTTCGGGTATATGGCATGAAACTCGAACAAGGAACTTCGATTACCAGTGAACAGGTTGAGCGTCAGTCACAAGTGGTGGTTATTGACCGTAATACTCAGCGCCGCCTGTTTCCTCACCTCAAAGAGGTTGTTGGGGAGGTGATATTGATTGGCAATATGCCCGCAACGATTGTGGGTGTGGTTGAGGAAAAGCAATCCATGTTCGGTAGCAGCAAAGCGCTGCGGGTATGGGTTCCTTACAGCACTATGGCGAGCCGGCTGATGGGGCGCTCCTATTTTGACTCAATCACTATCCGCATCAAAGAGGGCTATAGCAGTAAAGAGGCTGAACAGCAGTTGGTCAGGTTATTGACCATGCGTCATGGCAAGAAAGACATATTCACATACAACATGGATAGCTTGCTGCAAACGGCAGAAAAAACCACTCGAACCATGCAATTGTTCCTGACATTGGTGGCGGTAATTTCGCTGGTGGTCGGTGGAATTGGCGTGATGAATATTATGCTGGTGTCAGTGACCGAACGTACGCGAGAGATCGGTATCCGTATGGCCGTGGGCGCGCGCTCCAGTGATGTTATGCAGCAATTCTTAATTGAGGCAATACTGGTTTGTCTGGTGGGTGGGGCGCTCGGTATCTCGCTATCCTTTGCTATTGGCTTGATTGTGGAAATGTTTTTACCTAACTGGCAAATTGCTTTCCCACCAATGGCTCTATTCAGCGCGTTCCTGTGCTCAACCGTGATAGGGGTGGTGTTTGGCTATCTACCCGCCCGCAGTGCTGCCAGGCTAAACCCTATTGATGCCTTAGCGCGTGAATAATTGACACTGAGCTGAGGGTTGATATTGACGATTCTGGCCGCATAATAGAAGTATGACAAAGAAAAATGCCAGTCATCACTGGCTGGCATTTTGAACAGATGTTTTGAATAGTAACCGATGTAGGACTGCAACAAACCGCCTTGGGAATACCTTTGGCACCAGAATTTTTTCGGTGATGGTATGCCCGAGATAAGCAGGCAGAGAAGTGCGTGGTGTCAGGCCAATGCAGCGAGTTCCTGCGGTACGGCTTCTTGCAATATCACATCTAACTCTAGTGGAACAATTAGGCTGGCATGATTCCCCTTTGGCCCCTGATGGACATCAAAGTTAACCATTTGACCCGCTTTTAACGTTCGGTAGCCATCCATCTGGATAGTTGAATAGTGAGCGAAGATATCTTCGCCGCCGCCCTCAGGGCAAATAAAGCCAAAACCTTTGGCATTGTTGAACCATTTAACAGTACCCGTCTCCATACTTCTACGTTCCTCGCAAGGCTATTCTAGTTCGAGATGAGGTAATCACTGGTTAAAGTGAGCGCGAATTGGTTAAAACTCCAACAGCTCACGAAAATACACTCTAGTGGAAATGGCCTTAACGTCAAGGGGACGGCTTTTGTCAGAGCGGGGCAGTTCTTCAAAGTTTGATGTAGCTAACGCTATTGTATTTATTTGGGTACAATTTAATCGTTCTTAATGTCAATAACCTTACTTTTTTCTCGAGCAGCGCTATGACATAAGTGATGATAAAATAATAATAGATATCTGCATGAAATGGTCTTATAACCGGAGTGAGATGTTGCTCCTGTGTGGTTCAGTAAAACGATGGGCAGGCAATGGGCAAGAACAACGACTGGCTGAATTTTGAACATTTAGTCAAAGATAAACAAATCGAGGCGCTCAAACCGCCGTCTATGTATAAAGTTATACTTAACAACGACGATTACACACCGATGGAATTTGTGATTGACGTTCTGCAAAAGTTCTTTTCTTATGATATTGAACGTGCAACACAACTGATGCTCAATGTGCATTATCAAGGAAAGGCGATTTGTGGTGTTTTTACTGCCGAAGTCGCAGAGACCAAAGTCGCACATGTAAATCAATACGCCAGGGAGAACGAGCATCCGTTGCTTTGTACGCTGGAAAAAGCCTGATTAAGGCAATTATTGGGAGGTGCCTATGCTCAATCAAGAACTTGAACTCAGTCTCAATATGGCTTTCGCCAGAGCGCGTGAGCACAGACACGAGTTTATGACCGTGGAGCACCTATTGCTGGCATTGCTAAGCAATCCAGCCGCGCGGGAAGCGCTGGAAGCGTGTACGGTTGATCTGGTGGCATTACGCCAGGAACTGGAAGCGTTTATCGAACAAACCACACCAACATTACCTGCGAGTGAAGAAGAGCGCGACACTCAGCCGACGCTCAGTTTCCAGCGCGTGTTACAGCGTGCAGTCTTCCACGTCCAGTCATCAGGGCGCAATGAAGTTTCTGGTGCCAACGTGTTGGTCGCCATCTTCAGTGAACAAGAATCTCAGGCGGCCTATCTGTTGCGTAAGCATGATGTCAGCCGTCTGGATGTAGTGAACTTTATTTCCCACGGCGCCCGTAAGGACGAACCGGGTCAGGCACCGAATGCAGAAAATCCGGTGAATGAAGAACAGGCAGGAGGGGAAGACCGTATGGAAAACTTCACCACCAATCTGAATCAACTGGCCCGCGTTGGCGGCATCGACCCACTTATTGGTCGCGAGAAAGAGCTGGAACGAACCATTCAGGTATTGTGCCGTCGCCGTAAAAATAACCCGCTGCTGGTGGGGGAATCCGGTGTAGGCAAAACAGCTATCGCGGAAGGCTTGGCCTGGCGGATCGTGCAGGGTGACGTCCCTGAGGTGATGTCAGAATGCACATTATATTCATTGGATATAGGTTCACTGCTGGCCGGTACCAAATATCGTGGCGATTTTGAAAAACGTTTCAAGGCGCTGCTGAAACAGTTGGAAAACGACAAAGACAGTATTTTGTTTATCGATGAGATTCACACCATCATCGGAGCAGGGGCCGCGTCTGGTGGGCAGGTCGATGCCGCTAACTTAATTAAACCATTGTTATCCAGTGGTAAGATTCGGGTTATTGGCTCCACGACTTACCAAGAGTTCAGCAATATCTTCGAAAAAGATCGTGCTCTGGCACGACGCTTCCAGAAAATTGATATTACTGAGCCAACACCAGAAGAGACTGTGCAGATTATCAACGGCTTGAAACCGAAATATGAAGCGCATCATGACGTACGTTATACCGCGAAAGCGATACGTGCGGCGGTGGAGTTGTCGGTTAAGTATATCAATGATCGCCATTTGCCAGATAAAGCCATTGATGTGATTGATGAGGCTGGTGCACGTAGTCGTTTGATGCCAGTGAACAAACGTAAAAAAACAGTCAATGTATCGGATATTGAATCCGTAGTTGCCCGTATTGCCCGTATTCCGGAAAAAACAGTATCAGCCAGTGACCGTGATGTGCTGAAAAACTTGAGCGACCGCCTGAATATGCTGGTGTTCGGTCAGGATAAGGCCATCGAGGCACTGTCTGAGGCGATCAAAATGAGCCGTGCAGGCTTGGGCCATGAGCATAAACCGGTTGGATCCTTCCTGTTTGCTGGCCCCACAGGGGTCGGTAAGACAGAAGTGACCGTGCAATTGGCCAAAGCGCTGGATATCGAACTGCTGCGCTTTGATATGTCGGAATATATGGAGCGCCACACGGTTAGCCGACTGATTGGTGCACCTCCGGGCTATGTTGGTTACGACCAAGGCGGCCTGCTGACCGATGCGGTTATCAAGCATCCGCATGCCGTTTTGCTGCTGGATGAAATTGAGAAAGCTCACCCGGATGTGTTTAACCTGTTATTGCAGGTGATGGATAATGGGACTCTGACGGATAATAATGGGCGTAAAGCTGATTTCCGTAACGTCATTTTGGTGATGACCACCAATGCCGGTGTCCGGGAAACCCAGCGTACCTCTATTGGCTTTAAACAGCAGGACAACAGCACTGACGCGTTGGAAGAGATCAAAAAAGTGTTTACACCGGAGTTCCGTAACCGGTTGGATAACATCATTTGGTTCAACCACTTGTCACCTGCGGTTATCCAGCAAGTGGTCGATAAGTTTATCGTGGAGTTGCAGGCGCAATTAGATGCTAAAGGCGTGTCACTGGAGGTCAGTGAGGAAGCACGTAATTGGTTGTCTGATAAAGGCTATGACAAGGCGATGGGGGCGCGACCAATGGCGCGGGTGATTCAGGAAAATCTGAAGAAACCACTGGCTAACGAGCTGCTGTTCGGCTCTCTGGTTGATGGTGGCTCAGTCACTGTTGGGCTGGATAAAGAAAAACAACAACTGGCTTATGAGTTTCAGAGTGCGCAAAAACGCAAAACTGAAGGTGCGGTCCACTAAGTCAGTGAGCAGCTAATACTGCGATAGTTTGATATTAAGAAAAATAAAGGGCGATAAGCTAATTTAGCTATCGCCCTTTTTATTTTTTTGCACATTTTACTTTTGTTTGTTCGATAAACAATTGGTGCGACGAGCTAATTACACTCAATCGACAAAGATTAAATCGACAAATAAAAGAAAACGCAAAACGCCCTTACCATGAATAGGAAGGGCGCCGGAGGGGACTACATCCTCAGAGCTCGCGAGTCGTCGACTTGCGACAGATTAGCCGATTAACGGCTACGGAAGACAATGCGGCCTTTGCTCAGGTCGTACGGGGTCAGCTCTACAGTGACTTTGTCACCCGTCAGGATGCGGATATAGTTTTTACGCATTTTACCGGAGATATGAGCGGTTACCACGTGCCCGTTTTCCAATTCAACGCGGAACATGGTGTTCGGCAGCGTATCAAGAACGGTGCCCTGCATTTCAATATTGTCTTCTTTGGCCATCGAATCCTCTAGGTGTAACTACCTTAGTTTTTAACCGGCAAGATAATGCCGAAAAACCCACATTATGTAAAGAAGTGTTGGCGGTCATCGCACCATTTCAGCAAAATTAGTCTGCCGGTAAGAGGGGATAAAGCCTAATGTGGGGTTCTTTTCAACGGTTGAGCTTTACTGCATCGCGGATGAAAAATTCAACGATTGCGGTAACCAGCATTCAGCCGGTAGTGGACTAAACTGGAGTTGACTCAACTGCTGTAAAAAAAAGTTGCGTGGGATCTCAATTGCACCCAGCGACGCAGTGTGAGCGTTGAGGACCTGACAGTCAATCAGTTCTCCACCATGATGGGTAAAATGATGACAAAAAACCATTAATGCGCTTTTTGAAGCATTGTCAGCCCGGCTAAACATCGATTCACCACAAAACAGTGAGCCTACGGCTATTCCATATAAACCACCAACCAGTTCATTTTCCAACCAAACTTCTACTGAGTGGGCATGACCCAAAGCATGTAGCTGGCAATAAGCCCGTTGCACATCGTCACCAATCCAGGTTCCCTCATCACGTTGAGACGCACAGGCGCTGACAACATCTTTAAAAGCATGGTTGAGAGTGAAATGATAAGGGCAGCGGCGTAGAAAACGCCGCATACTCCGGCTGATATGCAAATCTTCTGGAAATAATACGGCTCGCGGATCGGGAGACCACCATAAAATCATCTCTCCTGGACTGAACCAGGGAAAAATTCCTCGCTGGTAAGCCGCCAGTAAACGAGGTGCGGATAAGTCCCCCCCCAGAGCCAACAGCCCGTTTGGTTCGCGCAGAGCCAGCTCCGGTGAGGGGAACGCGAATGATTGAGATGAGAGCTGTGTGATGCGCATAGATCCCCTTGGTGACGTTTACAGGCCCATATCCTTCGTCCTTGGCGTGGCAGGAGGGTACCGGTTACCTAACCTGCGTATCTAATGACGTTGGGTATCATGTTCAAAAACAAATAATACTGCTTTAGTTTCAGCTGCTTTACTTAATATTAGCTACAAATCTGCTGATTATCTGCCTGTATTCCATTGGCGCTCACACTTGTTACCGTTGCATTAATACCGTCGATTAATGTGCATTAATGTCGTTGATGGAACTGATAATAACGGCCTTTTTTCTGCAACAAGCTCTGGTGGTCGCCTTGCTCGACTATCTGCCCGCCATCCATTACGCAGATTCGATCCATATATTCCAGCCCATACAAGCGATGAGTGACAATAATCAGGCTTTTCTGCTGACAATGCTGGCGCAGTAGCGTCAGAATTTGCTGTTCGGTTTCTGCATCCAACCCTTCGGTAGGTTCATCTAGCAGCAAAAGTGCCGCCGGATGCAGCAGGGCACGAGCAATGCCTAAACGCCGCTGCTCGCCACCGGACAATGGCCGACCACCGTCACCCATCCAGGCATTTAATCCTTCGCTATTATCCAACAAGTTGGCCAACCCCACTTGTTGCAGCACTGTTTTTAGCTGCGAATCAGATGCAGTAGGGCAGGCTAGTAACAGGTTGTCGCGTAAGGTACTGCTGAAAATATGTACTCGCTGGCTGACGACAGTCATCATTTGGCGCAATGTGGCTTCATCATAGCTGGCTAATGGTTTCCCATTGAGGGTGATAGCGCCCTGATTGGCATCCCAGGCTCGGGTTAATAACTGTAATAGCGTGGATTTACCACAGCCGGTACGACCCAATAGCGCAATATGCTCCCCTGCGGCCAGTGACAGCGATATATTCTGTAAAACAGGTAAGGGTTGCTGTGGGTAAGTAAAACTCAACCCTGTCACTTCTAGCGCTACCTGTGAGGCTAGTGCTGGGCCACTGGTCGGGAATGTCACTTCAGCCTTTTGTTCCATTAACTGACCAACACGAGTTGCAGATGCAATCACTTGCCCCAAGTGTTGGAAAGCACCGGCTACTGGTAGTAGGGCTTCAAATGCCGCTAACGAGGTGAAAACAAACAAAGCCAGCAATGCGCCAGGCTGGCTATCCCCACCAATCCCTGCTGCGGCTAGCCATAAAATCAATGTTACTGTCAGACCTGAAGCCAAAATCATTAGGGCTTGCGCCAATCCGGCCAAAGAAGCTTGTTGTTTTTGGCGGCTCATCCAGCGTTGTTCAATGCTCTCCAAAGAAACGCGGAAGCGATGTAATGCGCCGAACACCAGTAACTCGGCCTGGCCTTGTAACCAAGAAGTTAATTGTGAACGATACAGACCACGCAAGTCGGTCAAATCACGGCCAATAGGTTGACCAGCACGGTAGAAAATCAGCGGCACTAGCAATAACAATCCGAGCAGAATAGCCCCTAGCGTCAGAGCTAAATTAACATCCAGATAACTCAGGCCAAAAGTCACTGCAGCAATAATGACAATGGCGGCCACCAATGGCGATATGACTCGAAGATAGAGATGGTCCAGTGTGTCAACATCGGCTACCAGTCGGTTTAGCAGCTCACTTTGGCGAAAACGGGCAATACCGGCAGGGGACAGTGGCAGGATCTTTTGGAATGCAAATACCCGTAAATGCGCCAGTACACGAAATGTTGCATCATGACTGACCACTCGCTCAGCATAGCGGCCAGCGGTCCGGGTAATAGCCGCCCCTCGCACACCCGCCGCTGGCAGCAGGTAGTTAAACGTATATAGCCCTGCTGGGCCTGCAATGGCTGTTCCTGCCAGGAACCAACCTGACAATGTAAGCAAGCCGATGCTGGCCAGTAGCGTTACAATTGCCAGTACAATACCTAGACAAATTAGGAACCAATGGCGGCGATATAGCGCCAGAAAAGGGAGAAGTACGCGCATGATTAAAGCTCCTCACTGCGGTGGGACAGCAGGTTGGCAAATGAGCCAGCGGATTGACTTAAGCTTGAATAATCACCTTGTTGAATCAAAAGGCCGCTATCCATTACCCAAATCTGATCATATCCTAAGGTATCTTCCAGCTGATGGGTGACCAGCAGGGTTGTCTGTTGGCGGGAAGCTTCCTCTAACGCCTTCATAACTAACTGCTCACTATGGGCATCCAAGCTCGCTGTGGGCTCATCTAGCAGCAATAGGCGGCATGGGTTCAGGAGTGCTCGGGCAACAGCAACTCGCTGGGCTTGCCCAACAGAAAGCCGCGCTGAATGGTCACCAACTTCAGTATTCAGCCCTTGTGGTAAATCATTAAGGAATTCATTGATATATGCACGCTCAACCGCCAGTTGCAGTTGGTTATTATCTGCATCAGGTTGGCCCAACAAGATATTGGCGACAAGTGTTTGCTCTGGTAAATGCGGGTTTTGACCTACCCAACTTAACTGAGCACGCCAGGCTTGTGGGTCCAGTTCACGCAATTCTACACCGTTGACTTTTAACGAGCCGCGATAGGGCAAAAAGCCTAATAGCAAGTTAAGTAATGAACTTTTACCCGCACCACTCAGACCAACAATGGCAACTCGTTTTCCTGCTGGTAGGGAGAAGGTGAGTGGCCCAGCTAAGCGAGTACCCGTGGGCGCCAGAATTTCCAGCTCGTCAGCCTCCAAAGTAATGGCATCAATGCCACTTAGAACTTTATCACCTTGCCCGATAGTTTCACTTTCACTGCTCAAAAATGTTACTAACGACTCTGCGGCACCGACGGCTTGTGCTTTGGCATGATAGAAAGTGCCCAAATCCCGCAAAGGCTGGAAGAATTCGGGGGCTAAAATTAACACCAGAAAACCAGCAAATAGCGTCACTCCCAGGCCGTAACTACCAAAATTCAATTCTCCCAAATAGGAAAAACCGAAATAAACCGCAACCACAGCAATGGATATAGCCGCGAAAAACTCTAATACAGCAGAGGAAAGGAATGCCAGCCGTAGCACTTCCATGGTGCGACGGCGGAAATCTTCTGAAGAGTCGCGAATTTGATCAGTTTCTGCTTTGGCGCGGTTAAATAACCGCAAAGTGTCCAAGCCACGTAAGCGGTCGAGGAAGTTACCACTTAAACGAGCCAGTGCCACAAAATTGCGGCGATTGGCATCAGCAGCACCCATGCCGACTAAAGCCATAAACAAAGGGATCAGGGGAGCTGTGACAAATAAAATCAAACCTGCTGCCCAGTTGATGGGGAAAACAGCAATCAGAATCAGGACGGGAATAAAGACGGCTAAATACATCTGTGGCAGATAGCGAGAATAGTAATCTTGCATATCTTCAATCTGTTCCAGAATGATAGTTGCCCAACTTCCGGCAGGTTTACCTTTCACCCAGGCAGGGCCCAGTTGCTCTAATCGGTCTAACACCATTTTGCGGATTTGCTGCCGTACCTTCATGCCACAAATAAACCCGACTCGTTCGCGTAACCAACTGATCACTGCACGTAAAGCAAAGGTTCCTGCTAGCAACCCAAAGTCAGCAATCAATACTGCACGAGGTACTTGGTCAATGATCAACGATTGCAGCAAGGTGGCCAATAACCATGCCTGAGCGATAATTAATAACCCACTGAGGAGGCCAAGTAACATGGACAGGCGGAGCCAACGTTGCGCGGGGGCGCTTTGTTTTTTCAGCCAACGAATCAACTCATACTGTCGTGTTTTATTCATCAGGCAATTTGTCTGCGCAGAGTACTGGAAAATATCAAAAAGTGTTTGCCGCCATTGGAGGTGGCACACCAGCGAGGGGCAATATTACCTCGTCATGCCATGAGGTGAAACCATAATGCTTGTGATAGTTGCCGCATTAGCTGACATCAATAATTTGCCGTTTTTCATTAACATGACAATAGATAAAAATTAAGGGCAGAACAGAAATTAAAAACGGGCAGCTCACATATTTGTCAGTTGCCCGTTTTTGCTAAGTGAAACAGTGATATCCGATACCAATATCAATGGCGCTATTTGTCGTTAATCAATCCATCCAAATAACGCTCGGCATCCAGTGCCGCCATACAACCGGTACCGGCTGAGGTAATGGCCTGACGATAGATATGGTCCATAACATCACCCGCAGCGAATACACCTGGAATTGAGGTCTGTGTTGCATTGCCCTGAATACCAGACTGCACTTTGATATAACCATTCTCCAGAGCCAACTGGTCGCCAAATATAGCGGTGTTAGGGCTATGGCCGATAGCGATGAATACACCGGCTACTGCTAACTCTTCGGTCTCGTTGCTTTTGGTTGATTTCAGGCGCACGCCGGTCACCCCCATATCATCACCGAGCACTTCATCCAACGTCCTGTCAGTGTGCAGAACGATGTTGCCGTTTTTCACTTTTTCCATCAGGCGGCTGATCAGGATCTTTTCTGAGCGGAAACTATCACGACGGTGAATCAGATGAACTTCGGAGGCAATATTTGCCAGATACAGCGCTTCCTCAACGGCGGTATTCCCTCCACCAACAACGGCGACTTTCTGGTTGCGATAGAAGAAGCCATCACAGGTTGCGCAGGCTGAAACCCCTTTGCCTTTGAAGGCTTCTTCAGATTCCATCCCCAAATAGCGGGCAGATGCGCCTGTAGCGATAATCAGCGCATCACAGGTGTATTCCGCGCCATCACCAAACAGGCGGAATGGACGATTTTGTAAGTCAACCTTGTTGATATGGTCAAACACGATTTCTGTATCGAATTTTTCTGCATGGGCATGCATCCGTTCCATTAGTGCCGGCCCCGTCAGACCCTCTGGATCACCTGGCCAGTTTTCTACGTCGGTGGTCGTGGTCAACTGACCACCTTTTTCCATTCCGGTGATCAATACAGGTTTCAGGTTGGCGCGTGCGGCATAAACTGCCGCGGTATAACCTGCAGGGCCAGAACCCAAAATAATCAATTTGCTATGTTTAGCCGTGCTCATGAATACCTCTTTCCCACAATGGCGGACAATGTTAGCGATTGTAGGGAAAATCGAGCATTAAAAAAAGCAGGCAAAAATGTTGTTAGCGATTTGTTTGATAGGTAATGCCTATTTAATAAACTAAATGTATTAAGAATCGACAGTTAGCCAGTAAACGAATTTGAGCAGTTCGCAAATTAAACCAAAATTAAGTTTTACGTTATGAATAAAATAACGCTAAAAATCTTTAACCCCATAAAAAATGTGGTTTGCAAGCCGGTAGTGTCAAAAAACACCCGTAATTTTCATATGCCTACTTGCCCCATTTTATAGCAAATAAACGATTAAAAAATAGGTAACGGGAGGGGGTTGAGATTTTAATTCTGGCACGTTCCACTGATTTAACTTCTTTTACTTTGACAATCGGCTGTGCATTTGCGAAAACATCATAGGAAGAAGAAATTATCTACGCGCCATAATTTCAGATTTGGTATCAGTGATGCCAAGCGAAAACCCTGGAATGTTTTCGATTAATACTGGATGGCATGTGGAGTATGTTCTCAAACAACTGCAGGGGGGAATTTTTGCAGTTGTTTGTGATGCGCTATCTCTTCCTTAACGCTAATAATCATCGAGTACCTCGCATACAGTTGGACAGACAGGGTGTGAGATAACAACGTATTGATATATTTGCATAAAACAGGCTGCGGGTCGTTGTTTGCAGCAGGCTCTAAATCGATTAACGAGCGGAGCATGTCGCAGACTCAAGGAAATTAAGAGAGACTATAAGATGATAGATAATAAAAAACGCCCGGGGAAAGAGCTTGATCGTATAGATCGTAACATCCTGAATGAATTACAAAAGGATGGGCGTATCTCTAACGTTGAGCTTTCAAAACGAGTAGGGTTGTCACCAACACCATGTTTGGAACGGGTTCGCCGCTTAGAGCGTCAGGGCTTCATTCATGGCTATACCGCACTGCTTAATCCACAGTATTTGGATGCATCATTGCTGGTTATCGTTGAGATTACTCTGAATCGTGGCGCTCCGGATGTGTTTGAGCAATTTAACGCCGCTGTAAAAAATCTTGAGGAAATTCAAGAGTGTCACCTGGTTTCCGGCGATTTCGACTATTTGTTGAAAACCCGTGTACCTGATATGTCTGCTTACCGTACTTTGCTCGGTGAGACCTTGCTTCGCCTACCGGGTGTGAATGATACCCGTACCTATGTGGTCATGGAAGAAGTGAAGCAGAGTAACCGCTTAGTGATTAAAACGCGGTAAACAGGCAGGTGCAAAACCTGAGTAATTTGGTTACACTCCTGTTTATTCATACAGTTTCAACGCCGGGAGGGTTCTCGGCGTTGTTACTCATACTAGTTAACAGGAACCTGGAGAGCCTTTCTTGAGCCAGGAATATACAGAAGATAAAGAAGTTACTCTGAAAAAACTCAGCAGTGGGCGTCGTTTGCTTGAGGCTGTTTTGATTATAGTAACGCTATTGGCGGCCTACCTGATGGCGGCGCTGCTTAGTTTTAATCCTTCGGACCCGAGTTGGTCCCAGACCTCATGGCATGAGCCTATCCATAATCTTGGCGGGAGTGTTGGTGCCTGGATGGCCGATACGCTGTTCTTCACTTTCGGTGTTTTGGCTTATGCCATTCCGGCCATTATGGTGATGTTATGCTGGGCAGCATTCCGTCAGCGTGATGCCAGTGAGCATGTCGATTACTTTGCGCTTTCGTTACGCCTGATTGGCACATTAGCTCTGATTTTAACGTCATGTGGGTTGGCAGCATTAAATATTGATGATCTCTATTACTTTGCCTCCGGTGGCGTGATTGGTAGCTTATTCAGTAATGCCATGTTGCCATGGTTCAATGGTTTGGGTGCGACTCTAACATTGCTCTGCATCTGGGCTGTGGGCTTGACGCTCTTTACTGGCTGGTCATGGCTAGTCATTGCTGAGAAAATTGGTGGGGTAGTCTTAGGCTCATTGACATTTATGACTAATCGTTCACGTCGTGAAGAACGTTATGACGATGAAGATGACGATTATCATATTGATGATGCGAGTGCTACCGAGCAAGAGCCGAATAAAGCAGTTACTGCGGGTGTGGTTACTGCAACAGCATTGACGGCAAACTCTGCTCATGCGGCAGATGATGATGTGTTGTTCTCTGCGCCGTCAGTAACTGACGCGCCAGTTAACCCCTTACGTGATCGTGATAATATTCCGCCAAATGATGGTCTATCAGTTGGAACCAACGATAACGATGACCCATTATTAACGACACTGCGCGCGACAGATGATAGTGATTCATCCCCATTATCAGCTAACTCCTCTGAGGGGGCGATTGAATCCGCTGTCAGCCATAATCACAGTGCAATCCCTGTAACTGATAATGTGACGGCGACACCGCCACTTTATTCTTTTGAAATCCCACAGGAGGCGACATCTCCTGCGCCGACCCGTATCACGCTACCCGCCGAGCGGCCAGAACCTCAGTTGGGTGCATGGGATAAGCCGACAACTCCTGCGAGCCATTCACCATTTGATTTTTCGGCGGCGCAACGTCATAGCGTTCAGGTGGAAAGTACTCCTTATATGAATCCTGGGCTGAGTACTGATAGCGATAGTTTGACCGCTATGGGCGCAGTAAATCGCCCGGTTTCCCCGTCTGGAATCGTGGCAGCAAGTGCCGCAGCTGCTACGTTTATGCCCGCATTTACGGCAACCAGCGATAGCAGTTCTCAGATTAAACAAGGCATAGGCCCTGAGTTGCCACGGCCTAACCCGGTACGTATTCCAACACGGCGTGAGCTGGCATCCTATGGGATTAAACTGCCATCTCAACGTATGGCAGAACAGGAACAACGCGAGCTGCGTGAAGAGGATATTCAGAACCCTTCAGCAGTAGAAACTCAATTTAATGCAGGTGCTGTGTCTGAAGATGATGATGCATTGCAACAGGCCATCTTGCGTAACGCCTATGCTGAGCAGCAATCAGAGCGTTATGGGTCAGCATCTGAAGCGGGTGCTAGTGCTTTCTCGACAGTTGAACCTGAAGATGAACAGGCTTTACAAGAGGCAGCCTTACGGCAGGCCTTTGCAGCACAACAACAGCATCGTTATGGCGGAGTTCATACTGAAAATCACGAAACTAATGTTGCTGAAAATACTAGAGCTGAAGAGATGCAGCCGGTAGATACGCGCAGTGCTTTCACTTTCTCACCAGTTGCAGACCTCGTAGATGAGAGCCCACGTGAGCCGTTGTTCACGCCTTCTCCGTATACTGAAGAAGTTGCGCAGCCAGTTGTTGATCACAGCACTTTGGCACCAGATTATCCTGAACAGGTCTCGGCCTATCAGCCATCTGCACCACAGCAACCTTATTCAGAGCAAGCAAGACCGGCTCAACCCACCGCGCCAGTTCAACCGGTTTCTCCGGTACAACCAACGCCAGCAATGGACAGTTTGATTCATCCATTCCTGATGCGTAATGACCAGCCACTTGTTAAACCTACAACACCACTGCCGACTCTTGACCTTCTTTCTTCTCCGCCGGTGGAAGAAGAGCCAGTCGATATGTTTGCGCTGGAGCAAACTGCTCGTCTGGTCGAGGCGCGGTTAGGGGATTATCGAGTAAAAGCTGAAGTGGTAGGCATTTCTCCCGGGCCAGTGATTACACGTTTTGAGCTGGATTTGGCTCCGGGCGTTAAAGCTTCGCGTATTTCTAATCTTTCGCGCGATTTGGCTCGTTCTCTGTCTGCCATCGCAGTGCGTGTGGTTGAGGTGATCCCAGGTAAACCTTATGTCGGCTTAGAATTGCCAAACAAACACCGTCAGACGGTGTATTTGCGTGAAGTGCTGGATTGCGCCAAATTCCGTGATAACCCTTCGCCATTAGCTATCGTGCTGGGTAAAGATATTGCTGGGCAGCCGGTGGTGGCAGATCTAGCCAAAATGCCTCACTTGTTGGTGGCGGGTACCACTGGCTCTGGTAAATCGGTTGGGGTGAACGCAATGATCCTCAGCATCCTGTATAAAGCCACGCCAGATGAGGTGCGCTTTATCATGATTGACCCGAAAATGCTGGAGTTGTCGGTGTACGAGGGCATTCCTCATCTGTTAACCGAAGTCGTGACAGATATGAAGGATGCGGCAAATGCATTGCGCTGGTGTGTTGGTGAAATGGAACGGCGCTATAAGCTGATGTCAGCCTTGGGTGTCCGTAATCTTGCCGGATACAACGAACGAGTTGCTCAAGCCGAAGCTATGGGACGGCCAATTCCAGATCCATTCTGGAAACCATCTGATAGCATGGACATTTCACCGCCAATGTTGGTGAAATTGCCTTATATCGTGGTCATGGTGGATGAGTTTGCTGACCTGATGATGACGGTTGGTAAGAAAGTTGAAGAGTTGATTGCCCGTTTGGCGCAGAAGGCACGTGCTGCTGGCATTCATCTGGTTCTGGCAACCCAGCGTCCGTCAGTAGATGTGATTACTGGTTTGATTAAAGCCAATATTCCAACTCGTATCGCGTTTACCGTTTCCAGTAAAATTGACTCACGAACTATCCTTGATCAAGGTGGCGCTGAATCGCTACTGGGAATGGGGGATATGTTGTACATGGCGCCAAACTCTTCGATTCCTGTCCGTGTGCATGGTGCCTTTGTCCGTGACCAAGAAGTACACGCTGTAGTTAATGATTGGAAAGCTCGTGGTCGTCCGCAATATATCGAGAGCATTCTCAGTGGTAGCGAGGAAGGTGAGGGTGGCAGTCTTGGATTGGATAGCGACGAAGAACTGGATCCACTGTTTGATCAAGCGGTGAACTTTGTGCTGGAGAAACGTCGTGCGTCAATCTCTGGGGTTCAGCGCCAATTCCGTATCGGCTATAACCGTGCTGCGCGTATCATTGAGCAGATGGAAGCCCAGCAGATTGTAAGTACGCCGGGCCATAATGGTAATCGTGAAGTTTTGGCTCCACCGCCGCACGAGTAACTTCTTGTTTTGAAATCGTTAACATAAATGGGGCCGCTTTGCGGCCCTTATGCAAAGAAGCGTAAAAGCTGTATTTATCAGATTAATATGCTAACGCAAAAGGAATGCTTCAGCTAAAGTGCATGGGTTTGTCGAAAATAGGTTTGTAGTCTGTTTTCAGTTTGCCGGTCATGGACTTAAACCGCGCTTAGAGTGACAATATATTCGCTTACTGAATCCGCCTTTGTGGCAGCCCGGTTAGGGTGCAATGAATTTTATAAGGTATTTAGAATAATGAAAAAACTGCTTATTGCTTGCTGTCTGTTGTCAGGTTTAATTTCGGGTTCAGTTCTGGCCGATGCCAGTACAGACTTGCAAGGTCGCCTGAGCAAGGTGAACAGTTTCCATGCTAACTTCTCACAAAAAGTCACCACTGCAGATGGCGCTGCCGTACAAGAAGGTGAAGGTGAGTTATGGGTGAAACGGCCAAATCTGTTTAACTGGCATATGACTTCCCCAGATGAAAGTGTTCTGATTTCTGATGGCGAAACCTTGTGGTTCTATAACCCATTTGTTGAACAGGCGACTGCAACCTGGTTGAAGAATGCCACCGGTAATACCCCTTTCATGCTGATCACCCGCAATAACCCGGATGACTGGAAACAGTACAATGTGAAGCAAAAGGGTGACGATTTTGAGCTGACACCGAAGAGTGCTAGTGGCAATCTTAAGCAATTTGCGATTACGGTGACGCCAGCTGGCACCATCAAAAACTTTGCTGCGGTTGAGCAAGATGGGCAGCGCAGCACATATGTGCTGAAAGGCCAGCAAAATAGCTCAACTGATGCCAGCAAATTTAAATTTACCCTACCAAAAGGTGTGACGCTGGACGACCAGCGGCAGTGAGGTTTGCGTGAGTAATATGTCCCTCGATTTTTCCCAGAATGAGTTTCAACCATTGGCCGCACGTATGCGGCCTTTGACGTTGGAACAATATATTGGTCAGCAACATTTGCTGGCACCGGGTAAACCGTTACCGCGGGCAATCGTTGCCGGGCAATTACACTCCATGATCCTTTGGGGGCCGCCGGGAACCGGCAAAACGACATTGGCAGAAATTATTGGGCGGTACGGTCAAGCTGACGTTGAGCGCATTTCTGCGGTAACCTCCGGTATTAAAGAGATTCGTGAAGCAATTGAGCGAGCGAGGCAAAACCGGGATGCGGGTCGGCGAACTATTTTGTTTGTCGATGAGGTTCATCGCTTTAATAAAAGCCAACAAGATGCATTTTTACCCCATATTGAAGATGGCACTATCACCTTTATTGGTGCCACCACGGAAAACCCATCGTTTGAACTGAATTCGGCTTTGCTCTCCAGAGCGCGTGTTTATTTACTGAAGGCATTAACTGCCGAGGATATCGAAAAAGTTATCGATCAGGCGATGTCCGATAGCAGCCGTGGTTATGGCGGGCAGAATATAAAACTGCCAGATGAAACTCGTCGTATGATGTCTGAGTTAGTGGGCGGAGATGCCCGCCGCGCCTTGAATAGCCTTGAAATGATGGCAGATATGGCGGAAATAGATGCCAATGGGGTACGAGTTCTAACTCCTGATTTGCTAAAAGAGGTTTCTGGTGAGCGTAGTGCTCGCTTTGATAACAAAGGCGATCGTTATTACGATCTTATCTCGGCTGTGCATAAGTCTATCCGTGGCTCTGCACCTGATGCGGCCTTATATTGGTATGCGCGTATTATCACCGCGGGCGGTGATCCTCTCTATGTCGCCCGGCGCTTACTGGCTATTGCCTCAGAAGATATTGGGAATGCCGATCCGCGTGCCATGCAAGTAGCGATATCCGCTTGGGACTGTTTTACCCGTGTTGGCCCAGCGGAAGGTGAACGGGCGATTGCTCAAGCGATTGTTTATTTGGCCTGTGCACCGAAAAGTAATGCTGTTTATACCGCGTTTAAAGCAGCAATGCAGGATGCGCGTGAAAAGCCAGATTTTGATGTACCGGAACATTTACGTAATGCCCCGACCAAACTAATGAAAGAGATGGGGCTGGGGGCTGAGTACCGCTATGCTCATGACGAGCAACATGCTTATGCTGCCGGTGAGAACTATTTCCCGCCAGAAATGGCAGCTACTCGCTACTATTCTCCGTCATCCCGAGGTCTGGAAGGTAAAATCGGTGAAAAGCTGGCATGGTTGGCTGAGCAGGATCAAAATAGCCCGATAAAACGCTACCGCTAGCCTTGCTGTTGCGGTAAGGTTAGCGCTATAAATACTTTGTAAGTGGCTGTTTACACCGCTTACGTCGTTAATTTCTCCTTTCACAACCATTTATCAATAACTACAAGCACAGGACTAGCATGCTCGATCCCAATATGCTGCGCAATGAGCTAGACGCAGTTGCCGAAAAACTGGCTCGCAGAGGTTTTAAACTTGATGTTGAAATGTTGCGCCAACAAGAAGAGCGCCGCAAAGTTTTACAGGTTGAAACAGAAAGTCTGCAGGCAGAACGTAACTCCCGATCGAAAATGATTGGCGCGGCCAAGGCGCGTGGCGAAGATATCGAACCATTACGTCTGGAAGTGAATGTGCTGGGTGAAAAGCTGGATGCCGCTAAGGCCGAGCTGGACAAGTTGCAAAACGAAATCCGTGATCTGGCATTGTCTATTCCTAACTTGCCTGATGATTCTGTTCCAGTGGGCAAAGATGAGAACGATAATGTTGAAGTCAGTCGTTGGGGTGAGCCTCGCAAGTATGACTTTGAAGTAAGAGACCATGTTTCTCTGGGCGAAATGGCCGGTGGTCTTGATTTCGCCGCCGCAGTGAAACTGACTGGCGCGCGCTTTGTGGTGATGAAAGGGCAAATTGCCCGTATGCACCGCGCATTAGCGCAATTCATGCTGGATCTGCATACTGAAAAACACGGCTATCTGGAAACTTACGTCCCTTATCTGGTTAACCATGCAACTTTGTACGGAACCGGCCAATTGCCTAAGTTTGGTGGTGATTTATTCCACACCAAACCTCTGGAAGAAGAGTCAGACAGCAGTAACTATGCACTGATTCCAACGGCCGAAGTTCCCGTGACTAACTTGGTGCGTGACGAGATTCTGGAAGAAGAATCCCTGCCATTGAAAATGACCGCCCATACACCGTGCTTCCGTTCTGAAGCGGGTTCTTATGGCCGTGATACTCGTGGCTTGATCCGTATGCATCAGTTCGACAAAGTTGAAATGGTGCAGATAACTCGCCCGGAAGATTCAATGGCGGCTCTGGAAGAGCTAACCGGTCATGCAGAGAAAGTTCTGCAATTACTGGAATTGCCTTACCGCAAAGTGCTGCTGTGTACCGGTGATATGGGCTTTGGTTCCAGCAAGACTTACGATTTAGAAGTATGGTTGCCAGCGCAGAACACTTACCGCGAAATTTCTTCATGTTCTAACATGTGGGATTTCCAGGCGCGCCGTATGCAAGCTCGTTGCCGCAACAAGACTGACAGAAAGACCCGTTTGGTTCATACCCTGAATGGTTCTGGTTTGGCTGTTGGGCGTACGTTGGTTGCCGTGCTGGAAAACTACCAGCAGGCTGATGGCCGAATCCAAGTGCCAGAGGTCTTACGCCCATATATGGGTGGATTAGAATTTATCGGTTAATAAAACAGGTGAATTAGTTACCTGAATTTTGTTATTAATCTAAAAGCGCCTGCGGGCGCTTTTTCTTTTTATAATGACCGTCAGCGTTTTGATTTAGTGCTATTGATGCTGCTAAGCAACATATTGTGCTATCCCCTCCTGCGAGGTAATTGACTTTTTTATCGCCAGTGGCATGATGCGCTCACTTTCATTGTCCCGATGGCTTCAGTCTTATTATGTCCGCATATTCTCGCCCAGTGCTGCTTCTGCTCTGTGGGCTTTTGTTGTTTACGATTTCTATCGCGGTTTTAAATACATTAGTTCCCTTATGGTTATCCCATCAACAGCTTCCAACCTGGCAAGTGGGGATGGTGAGTTCATCATATTTTACCGGGAATCTTATCGGGACATTAATTGCCGGGCGGTTTATCCAGCATCTTGGTTTTAATCGTAGTTACCATTATTCCTGCATTCTATTCGCGCTAGCGACTTGCGGATTGATGCTGTCGGTCGATTTTTGGAGCTGGTTAGGGTGGCGCTTCTTTGCCGGTGTTGCCTGCGCGCTGATCTGGGTTATTGTCGAGAGTGCATTACTGCGCAGTGGCACATTAACCAACCGCGGACAACTGCTGGCGGCTTACATGATGGTTTACTATCTCGGGACCGTCACCGGGCAGCTCCTCTTGGGCATTGTCTCCACCCAATTGCTTAACGTTATCCCTTGGGTCAGTGCGTTGGTGATTACTGCGATGCTGCCACTGCTATTTGCCCATTTCTCGCATCAAAGTGAGGGCGAATCATCACATATCGCCGTTTGGCCGATGTTAAAACGCCGTAGCGCACGTTTAGGCATTAATGGCTGCATTATCTCAGGTGTATTGCTAGGTTCGCTCTATGGGTTGCTACCGCTGTATTTGTCCCATCAAGGAATGAGTGATGCGAGCGTCGGGTGGTGGATGGCACTGCTGGTCAGCTCGGGAATAGTGGGTCAGTGGCCGATAGGGAAAATGGCAGACCGCTATGGCCGGCTACTGGTGCTGCGCATTCAGGTATTCGTCATTATTCTTGGGAGTGCGGCTATTCTGGGTAACTCTGCACTGGCTCCAGCACTGTTTATCCTGGGGTGTGCCGGTTTTACTCTCTATCCGGTAGCCATGGCATGGGCGTGTGAAAAAGCCAGTGCTGATGAGTTGGTGGCGATGAATCAGGCTTTATTGATGAGTTATACCATCGGCAGTTTGGCCGGGCCGACCATGACCTCACTGTTGATGCAGCGTTATTCAGATAATCTATTGTTCGTTATGATTGCTGGCGTGGCTTTAGTGTATTTAATGATGTTATTGCGTAAACCTGACCAGCAGCACACGCCTTACGCTGCAGTGTAGTGGATAAAAATGCCGCCAGCGGAATAATCCGGCATGGCGGCACAGTTTGAGCATCAGTTGGTCGCTATTAATGACTCGGTCACTGAGTTAGTAGATAACTTTGTGGCCATAGCTTTCCAGAATGCCCTTTACACGATCCATAATTTCCTTGGATGGTGGCTTAACGCCATCCAGCTTGTATTCTTCGCCCATGGCAATCCATTTGTGCTTACCTAATTCGTGGTAAGGCAGCAACTCGATTTTTTCTATATTGGTCATGTTCTGGGTAAACTCACCCAACATATGAGCTGATTTGTCATCATCTGACCAGCCCGGTACTACCACATAGCGAATCCAGGTTTTCTGGTTGCGTTTTGCCAAATAGCGGGCAAATTCCAGTGTCCGGTGATTGGATACGCCGACCAGATTCTGATGCACGCTGTCATCCATCTGTTTTAAATCCAGCATCACTAAATCTGTGGCATCCAGTAATTCATCAATGACTGGATCATAACGACGTACAAAGCCATTGGTATCCAGGCAAGTATGAATGCCTTCTTCATGACAGGCGCGGAACCAATCGCGCACAAACTCGGCCTGCAAGATAGCTTCGCCACCAGAGGCAGTCACACCGCCGCCAGATGCATTCATAAAGTGGCGATACGTGATGGCTTCTTTGACTAACTCTTCAACGGTAACTTCTTTACCGCCGTGGGTGTCCCAAGTATCACGGTTATGGCAATACAGGCAACGCATCAAGCAGCCCTGGAAGAATACGATAAATCGGATGCCCGGGCCGTCAACGGTGCCACAGGATTCGAATGAGTGAATACGACCAAGTACTGACATAGCAGGATTTCTCCAACGCTGGATGAATAAAGGCCCCACTAAAGTGGAGCCTTTAAGTTTATGCCATTTTACTGCGGCAGGGAATTATATCGACTGTGTAAAGGTACGAGTAATCACATCCTGCTGTTGTTCTTTAGTCAGTGAGTTGAAACGAACAGCGTAGCCTGATACGCGGATAGTCAACTGCGGATATTTTTCCGGGTTCTCCATCGCGTCTAACAGCATTTCACGGTTCATTACGTTCACGTTCAGGTGTTGACCACCTTCGATGGACGACTCGTGATGGAAGTAACCATCCATCAGACCTGCCAGGTTAGCTTTACGAACTTCATCGTCTTTACCCAGCGCGTTTGGCACGATAGAGAAGGTATAAGAAATACCATCTTTCGCATAAGCAAACGGCAGTTTAGCAACGGAGGTCAGAGAGGCTACAGCACCTTTCTGGTCACGGCCATGCATTGGGTTAGCACCAGGACCGAATGGAGCACCAGCACGGCGACCATCTGGAGTGTTACCGGTTTTCTTACCATAAACCACGTTAGAGGTAATGGTCAGTACAGACTGAGTTGCGACTGCACCACGGTAAGTACGCAGCTTCTGAATTTTCTTCATGAAGCGCTCAACCAGGTCACAAGCAATATCGTCAACGCGTGAGTCGTTGTTACCAAATTGTGGATATTCGCCTTCGATGTTGAAGTCGACAGCCAGGCCATCAGCATCACGGATGGTGCTTACTTTGGCATACTTGATAGCAGACAGTGAGTCAGCGGCAACAGACAGACCGGCGATACCACACGCCATAGTACGGTAAACATCACGGTCATGCAGTGCCATCAGTGCAGCTTCATAGCTGTACTTGTCATGCATGTAGTGAATGATGTTCAGCGCGGTAACGTATTGTTTAGCCAGCCAATCCATAAAGTGGTCCATGCGTTCCATGACTTTGTCATAGTCCAGCACGTCATCCATCATTGGCGCTTCTTTCGGGCCAACCTGAATTTTCAGTTTTTCGTCAACGCCGCCGTTGATTGCATACAACATGGTTTTCGCCAAGTTGGCACGGGCACCGAAGAACTGCATTTGTTTACCAACAATCATCGGGCTAACGCAACAAGCAATGGCATAGTCATCGTTGTTGAAGTCAGGGCGCATCAGATCATCGTTTTCATACTGTACAGATGAAGTATCGATAGACACTTTAGCTGCATATTTTTTGAAGTTCAGTGGCAGTTTTTCTGACCACAGAATGGTCATGTTCGGCTCTGGAGAAGGTCCCATGGTGTACAGGGTGTTCAGGAAGCGGAAGCTGGTTTTAGTGACCAGAGTACGACCATCAACGCCCATACCGGCCAGAGACTCAGTAGCCCAGATTGGGTCACCAGAGAACAGCTCATCGTATTCAGGAGTACGCAGGAAACGAACCATACGCAATTTCATAACCAAATGGTCAATCAGTTCCTGAGCTTCGATTTCAGTCAGTTTACCTTCTTTCATGTCACGTTCGATATAAACGTCAAGGAAGGTAGAAACACGGCCGAAGGACATTGCAGCACCGTTCTGGGATTTAACTGCAGCCAGGTAGCCGAAGTAAGTCCACTGTACCGCTTCACGGGCATTAGTTGCAGGACCGGAGATATCACAACCATATTTGGCTGCCATTTCTTTGATCTGACCCAGAGCACGATGCTGTTCAGCAATTTCTTCGCGCAGCTGGATAGTCATTTCCAGGTCTTTACCGTTTTCCAGATCATCCTGCAGAGAGTTGAACTGAGCCAGTTTGTCTTTCATCAGGTAGTCGATACCGTAAACGGCTACGCGACGATAGTCACCGATGATACGACCACGGCCATAAGCATCTGGCAAACCAGTCAGGACACCAGATTTACGGCAGTTCAGGATGTCTTTAGTATAAACGTCGAACACACCTTGGTTGTGTGTTTTACGGTAGTCGGTGAAGACTTTTTTCAGTTGCGGGTCAAGTTCACGACCGTAAACTTTGCAAGAGCCTTCTACCATTTTGATGCCGCCGAATGGAATCAGGGCACGTTTCAATGGTTTTTCAGTTTGCAAACCAACGATGGTTTCCAGATCTTTGTTGATATAGCCAGCATCATGGGAGGTGATGGTTGCTGCAACGTCGGTATCGAAATCAACTGGCGCATGGGTGCGGTTTTCCAGTTTGATACCTTCCATAACTTGCGCCCACAGCTTGTCGGTCGCTTCGGTAGAGCCGGCAAGGAAGGACTCATCGCCTTCATAAGGAGTGTAGTTTTTCTGGATGAAGTCACGAACGTTTACTTCGTTCTGCCAATCACCTTTGGTAAAACCTTGCCATGCTTTGGCCAATTTTTCATTAAGTTCGGTCATAATGCATCTACCTTTTAATGTGAATTTCTTCGAAAACCGTGTGCGGCCACACTTAGTGTTGCTGGTCACCGCGCAGATAAATTACCCAGTAAGTCAAACCTACCAATAATCCGCCACCAATGATGTTACCGATAGTGACTGGGATCAGGTTATCAATAATAAAGTTACTTACGGTTAAGTGAGCAAATTGCTCAGGTGCTGCTCCTATGGATTGCCAAAACTCAGGCGAAGCGAAATTTTTAATCACAATACCCATAGGGATCATAAACATATTTGCGATGCTATGCTCAAAGCCGCTGGCAACAAACATTCCCACCGGTAAAATCATCGCGAACATCTTGTCCATTATGGTACGGCCGGAGTAACTCATCCAAACCGCCAGACAGACCATTAAGTTAGCCAAAATACCCAAACATACTGCTTCAATAAAAGTATGGTGCAATTTATGGTCGGCGGTTTGTAAAACATTCAGACCCCATTGACCATTTGCCACAGTATATTGGCCTGCGAACCAAATAAGGCACACAAAGAACAGTGCACCAATCAGGTTCCCAACATAGACGTTAACCCAGTTGCATCCCAGTTGGCGCCATGTAATACGGCCACTGGCTTTAGCAACAGTTGTGAGTACGGTAGATGTGAAAAGGTCACCACCACATACCACTACTAACATTAGCCCTAGGGAGAAACAAATACCACCGACTAACTTGGCAAAGCCGAAAGGCACACCTGCAGTCCCGGTAGTCGCTGTAATATAAAAAACAAACGCAATTGAAATAAACACACCAGCAGTAATCGCTAAATAAAAGGTTTTTAGCGGATGCTTGGTGGCTTTATAGACACCGGCATCTTCGGCTACTTTAGCCATTGCCGCAGGTAATAATGCATCGAAGGGGTTGTCAGCTTTCACACTAACTCTCTCTTAAGGGTTAATAAAGCACAGCGAGATACTAGCAAAGCAGTATAGCGTGAAAATTGATGTGGATCATATTGCACGAGTTTAGTTGGCTCTAAAACACTACAAAATGTGTGCTTAATTGGGTTAATTATTTGATTTTAAAGGTGAAAAAATATTTTAAGATTTACAAAAAATTTTGAGCGGCCTGTTTTAATGCCGTTGAGAAAGTTAAATAAAAGCAGTGTTTGTAGCTATTTTTATTGTTTGCTGTCATTAAAAATTAACTATTTATTCACCTCTATGTCTATTTTATCTGATGAACAAATAAAGTTTGTTTAAAGGTGCTGTTTTTTACCAGAGGCGGTGTCAGAAAATAACGTTTTTTTATGACAAAAACAATTATTGGTTGTCCTGATTTGTATTTATTTTCGTCAGGAATAATTGCAGTAATAAATAGAAGGGAAGAATCAAGGAGTAAAAAATAAGGATGAAAACAGGTAAAGCGACATTTGCCGCTTTACCTGAATGGTGCTTATTCGTCTTTAGCCCAATAACGGCGTTTGGCCGCTTGTAGCTTGGCGTAGGCACCAAGCAGTGCCTGATGTGCTGGCAGAGATTTCAAGTCGGCATCCACACTGAACAAGCCATTAAAGCGCTCTTCACCTGCTAATGCCGCAGATGCCGCCTCTACTGCTTCGTGACCATACATTTTCACAAACGCGCTGTGATATTGCATAGGTTCGCGATCTGGCTCTTGGGTCAGCAGTAACAAGGTTTGCAGGCAACGGTAATAATTTGCCTGTTTCGCAGTGAAGACTGAAGAGTTGAAATCTTGTGTCCATTCCACCCAGATTAGAGCTTGCTCCAGATCACCACCCGCTAATGCCAGCATGGATTTCAGCTCGCCAACTCGTAGGGTATACCAGCCGTTATCTTTACCGGAGGCGATACCAAGCAGCTCGCGCACACGGGCAAAATCATCCAGACCGTCGTCATCCAACTTCTGAATGAGTTCCAGATATTGCTCTGGCTGCCAATCACTGTCTGGCAGTGCCAGAATGGTGTCACGCAGATGCACACCCATGGTGTTGTTTGCCATCAGCAGGTCTTCGGCAGGATAGATATCTGACATTCCTGGCACCAGAATGCGGCAAGCATAAACCCCTAAGTGTTCATAATCAGCGATATACACTTCGGCATCTTCTTGCTTGAAGATAGCCATTAAGGTGGCGAACTCTTCTTCTGTGGTGCCTTTAAAGCTCCAGTCGACAAACGGATAGTCGGCATCTTCTTTAAACATATCCCAACTGATCAGGCCGCTTGAATCGATAAAGTGTGTTTCCAGATTGGTATGCTCCGCCACTTCTTCATCATCAAAGGTGGGGGCAGTAAACACATTCAGATCTTTCAGGCTGCGGCCCTGCAATAACTCAGTCACCGTACGTTCAAGGGCGACACCAAAGTCTGGATGCGCGCCGAACGAGGCAAAACAGGTGCCATTTGCTGGGTTAAACAGCACCACACAGATAACTGGATAAGCGCCGCCTAAAGAAGCATCGTAAGAAAGGATCGGGAATCCTTCTTCTTCCAGTTTGGCAATGGCTTCCACCACCCCCGGATAGCGATTGAGCACCTCGACTGGGATTTCTGGCAGACTGATTGATTCTGCAATAATGCGATTTTTCACCGAACGTTCAAACACTTCTGACAATGCCTGCACACGGGCTTCGTTGGCGGTGTTGCCCGCAGACATTCCATTAGAAACATACAAATTACCAATAATATTCATTGGAATATAGACAGTTTCTAAATCTGACTGACGGGTGAAAGGCAATGAGCAGATACCCCGCTTAGCATTACCTGACTGTAAATCGACCAGGTCACTGGCAAGCAACTCTTGCTCTGGATCGTAAAATGCCAGCAGACGCTTATCCAAAATCCCCTCTGGTAGCAGGTCATCTTCAGGAATTGGGAACCATTTCTCGTTCGGATAATGAACGAAATCGCCCTCTGCAATGCCTTTGCCCAGATAGAAATCGGCAAAGAAATAGTTAGTGGATAAACGCTCGAAATATTCACCCAACGCGGAAGCCAGTGCTGCTTTCTTGCTGGCGCCTTTGCCGTTGGTAAAGCACAACGGGCAGTCACGGTCGCGGATATGTACCGACCAAACGTGAGGAACCGGATTCAGCCAGGAGGCTTCTTCAATATTAAAACCGAGGTCGCTCAGTTTCAGCTGAAAGCGGGAGATGGAGTCTTCCAGCGCGGCGTCTTTGCCGGGAATAAAGGTTTGAGTCATTGTTCTTCACTTTTTGGCGGTACTAAAAACGCGCAATCATACGGGGTTTTAGCTAATAGCTCCATGTATTCCTAAAGCACAGCAAATGTCACAGTTTTAGTATGGATATTCCGGATAATTCACTAGCTTATAAATAATGGAGTCATAATATGAAATCTATAAAGCTAACTGTCTTAGCCGGAATCTTAGCAGGGATCAGCGGTTCGGCCTTTGCTCTACCCAACATCACCTTGTTGGCAACCGGGGGAACTATCGCTGGTGGCGGTGATTCAGCCACCAAATCTAACTACACCGCGGGCAAAATTGGGGTCGATGCCCTGGTTAACGCGGTACCAGAAATGAAAAAACTCGCTAATATTCAAGGCGAGCAAGTAGTCAATATCGGTTCTCAAGATATGAATGACGAGGTTTGGCTAAAATTGGCGAAGAAAATTAATGCCGATTGCGCTAAAACCGACGGGTTCGTGATTACCCACGGTACCGATACCTTGGAAGAGACGGCGTATTTCCTCGATTTAACCGTCAATTGCGATAAACCCGTGGTGATAGTTGGGGCAATGCGCCCGGCAACTGCCTTGGGGGCTGATGGCCCGTTGAATCTCTATAATGCGGTGGTGGTGGCCAGTGATGCCAACTCAGCTAAACGTGGTGTGTTGGTTGCCATGAATGACCAGGTCATGACTGGCCGCGATGTTATGAAAACCAATACTACCTCGGTACAAACCTTCCAGTCGCCAAATACCGGTCCATTGGGCTATATCTATGACGGTAAAGTCAATTATCTGCATCAGCCAGCACCAAGGCAGCCTGCTTTCGATATCAGCAAGCTGAGTACCTTACCGAAAGTTGGCATTATCTATAACTATGCCAATGCGTCCGATTTACCCGCCAAGGCTTTGATTAACGACGGTTATCAGGGGATTGTTAGTGCTGGTGTCGGCAATGGTAATCTTTACCATACGGTATTTGATACATTGGCAACAGCGGCACATAACGGTGTTGCCGTGGTGCGTTCATCTCGTGTGCCAACAGGCTCTACCACAGAAGATGCTGAAGTTGATGATACAAAATATGGCTTTGTTGCTTCCGGCTCACTTAATCCGCAAAAAGCGCGGGTATTGCTGCAGTTGGCATTAACACAGACGCAAAAACCGCAAGAAATCCAAAAGCTGTTCCATACCTATTGATTTAGCCAATCGCTAACGGAGGCTTCGGCCTCCGTCTTTTTATTACCTGTAATCTGAAATGAAAACGCTAATCCCTTCGGCCTACTACCTTTAATGAATATCAGGCGAGGATTTGTCAGTCTTTTTAGACAGCAGGAAAACAATAAATGAAAACTTTTGATTTCAACCGGATGGCTCTGGATAAGTTCCCTATTGAATTTTTAGCAGAGGTGGGTATCCGCTGCTTATTTACCTTTGTCTTAGTCTTTTTATTTCTCAAACTGAGTGGTCGTCGAGGCGTGCGACAGATGTCGCTCTTTGAAGTGGTGATCATTCTGACACTCGGTTCCGCAGCGGGTGACGTCACCTTTTATGAAGATGTCCCTATGCTGCCCGTCGTCATGGTATTTATCAGCATTATGATTCTGTACCGCCTGTCCACTTTCTTAATGTCTCGCAGCGAAAAAATACAGCAATGGATGGAAGGTAAGCCGTTAATTATTATCAGCGACGGTGTATTTGTTTGGGAAACCATGCAGCAGGAGAATATTACCCATGATGAGTTCTTTATGGAGTTGCGCCAGCAAGGTGTTGAACATCTTGGTCAGGTGCGGCTGGCGATTTTGGAGGTCAATGGGGCTATTAGCGTCTTTTTCTTCGCTGACGAACACGTTAAACCGGGGTTGCCTGTTCTGCCAAAATGCTGCATCAAGCCGTTGAGTACCATAGAGAAAAAAGGGGAGTATGCCTGTAGCCAATGTAGCCTCATTATTACATTATCAGCGGGTTCACAGGTCACCTGCCAACGTTGTGGTCACCACCATTGGGTTGAGGCCTTGCACCATCAACGAGCAAAATGAGTTATCTATCGTGCCGTAGCAGTATGATGGGGCTACTTTTGGTGAATAATTTCAAATTAATGACAAGTTAGCGCACAGCCTGCTGTAGCGGAGGCTGAGAGTTTGCCCCTTGCCAGTGAATAACCGTTGCAGCAGGCGGACTCGGATGATAAAACCCAGTAATGGGTTATAACGATGGCAATCTCAGTAGAGTGTAGTGAGGGGAAATGACACAGGTTTATAATTTTAGTGCAGGGCCTGCAATGCTACCGGTTGAAGTTTTACGTCGTGCGGAACAGGAATTACGTAATTGGCATGGTCTGGGTACATCGGTCATGGAAATCAGCCACCGTAGTAAAGAATTTATGCAGGTAGCTGAAGAGGCTGAAAAAGATCTGCGCGATTTGATGCAGATCCCAGCCAATTATAAAGTGTTATTTTGTCACGGCGGCGCACGTGCACAGTTTGCTGCGGTTCCACTGAATTTGCTCGGCGACAGTAACAGCGCTGATTATATTGATGGTGGTTATTGGGCGCACAGTGCGGTTAAAGAAGCACAGAAATATTGCACCCCGAATGTTATCGATGTGACAACGCACGAGAACGGTGTCACTGGCATTCAGCCAATGAAACAATGGAAATTGAGTGATAATGCCGCCTATGTGCATTACTGCCCAAATGAAACCATTGATGGGCTTGCTATCGATGAAGAGCCTGATTTTGGTAACAAAGTGGTGGTCGCTGACTACTCCTCATCTATTCTCTCTCGCCCGATTGATGTCAGCCGTTATGGGGTGATTTATGCCGGTGCTCAGAAGAATATTGGCCCAGCGGGTCTGACAGTGGTTATCGTGCGTGACGATTTGCTCGGCAAAGCCCGCCAAGAGCTGCCGTCAATCCTTGATTATAAGGTTCTGGCAGAGAACGATTCGATGTTCAATACACCGCCAACTTTCGCTTGGTATCTCTCTGGCCTGGTATTTAAATGGCTGAAAGAACAGGGCGGTTTGGGCGAAATGGAAAAACGTAATCAGGCCAAAGCTGAGTTACTGTATGGCGCTATTGACCGCACTGGTTTTTATCGTAATCAGATTGCTACCGCGAATCGTTCTCGGATGAATGTGCCATTCCAAATGAAAGATCCTTCTCTGGACAAGCTGTTCTTGAGTGAAGCTGAAGCTCAAGGTCTGCAAGCTTTGAAAGGCCATCGAGTAGCTGGGGGAATGCGAGCTTCAATCTATAACGCAATGCCAATTGAAGGCGTTAAAGCATTAACCGATTTTATGGCTGACTTTGAACGCCGCCATGGTTGATTGCGCTGTGCGGGGATAAACCTGCACAGATTTATTTATCACCATTATTTGCATCATAATTATTCATTAGTGATTTATTCATTGATAACAACAGCCTCGCCCGGTGCGGGGCTGTTGTTCATTAAGACTGGAGAGTGCTTTTCTCATGCTGGAATCCCTGACTTTACAACCCATAGCCCTGATTAATGGCACCGTTAATTTACCTGGTTCTAAAAGTGTTTCTAACCGTGCACTTCTTCTGGCAGCGCTGGCTGAGGGGACGACCCAACTAAACAATTTGCTAGACAGTGATGACATCCGTCATATGCTCAATGCGCTTCAGGCATTGGGGGTAAAGTTCCGTCTTTCGGCTGATCGTACTCGCTGTGAAGTTGATGGTCTTGGCGGCAAACTGGTTGCCGAGCAGCCGTTAGAGCTGTTTTTAGGCAATGCCGGCACAGCAATGCGCCCATTGGCCGCCGCACTGTGTCTGGGGAATAGCGATATCGTACTGACCGGTGAACCGCGAATGAAAGAGCGACCAATTGGTCATTTAGTCGATGCATTACGTCAGGGCGGTGCACAGATTGATTATCTGGAGCAAGAAAACTACCCGCCATTGCGCTTACGTGGTGGTTTCCACGGCGGCAAGTTGACGGTTGATGGCAGTGTTTCTAGCCAATTTCTGACGGCATTGCTAATGACCGCGCCTTTAGCTGAACAAGATACTGATATACAGATTCAAGGTGAGCTGGTTTCCAAACCTTATATCGATATCACCTTGCATCTGATGAAGGCTTTTGGCATTGATGTAGTGCATGAGAATTACCAAATATTCCATATCAAAGGTGGCCAGACTTATCGCACTCCGGGAACTTATCTGGTTGAAGGCGACGCGTCATCAGCATCCTATTTCCTGGCTGCTGCGGCGATTAAAGGCGGCACCGTGCGTGTGACCGGCATCGGCAAGAAAAGCGTGCAAGGTGATACTAAGTTTGCCGATGTACTGGAGAAAATGGGCGCGAAAGTGAGTTGGGGTGATGACTATATCGAATGCAGCCGTGGTGAATTACATGGTATCGATATGGATATGAACCATATTCCTGATGCGGCAATGACCATTGCCACGACGGCATTATTTGCCGATGGCCCGACGGTGATTCGTAATATTTATAACTGGCGCGTTAAAGAAACTGACCGCTTATCTGCGATGGCGACGGAACTGAGAAAAGTCGGAGCCGAAGTGGAAGAGGGACAAGATTATATTCGCGTTGTGCCACCGACACAGTTAATCGCTGCAGAAATAGGGACTTACAATGACCATCGCATGGCAATGTGCTTCTCTCTGGTGGCACTGTCTGATACGCCGGTCACTATTCTGGACCCTAAATGTACCGCCAAGACTTTCCCGGATTACTTTGAACAACTGGCCCGCTTGAGCCAGTAATTTCAATTGCAGATTGACATAATTTAACTGCATAAATGGGTGCCATTGGGTACCCATTTTTTATGGCATAAAAGGTGCTTTCTGAACAAATTATGATTAGCTAACGTCGCCAGAACTTTGGCGAGAGATAACTTAAAAATAAATATTTATCTGCCTATCTTGCCCATCTCTTCTACACTTGAGCCACAGCCTATGGTTTTATTTTCAGCAACTAAACCACTGCAGGGTAACAGTTCATACCGATGCAGCGTATAATACTGCTCCTGTGTTTGCCCTGTTGGGTAGACAAGAGGTTTTGCCTACCGAAAGGAGAGATAAATGACGGCGTCAGCTCCGGTGATAACCGTTGATGGACCAAGTGGTGCAGGTAAAGGTACGCTTTGTAAGGCACTGGCTGAATCGCTGGGCTGGAATTTGCTGGATTCTGGTGCGATTTACCGTGTTTTAGCTTTGGCAGCACTGCATCATCAGGTTGATATCAGCACCGAAGAGGCATTAGTTCCACTTGCCGCGCATCTCGATGTTCGTTTTGTCTCACAGAATGGACAGTTAAAAGTGATTTTAGAAGGTGAGGATGTCAGTAATGAGATTCGCACCGAAACTGTGGGCAACACGGCATCTCAGGCTGCGGCTTTCCCCCGAGTGCGTGAAGCATTGTTACGCCGACAAAGGGCATTTCGTGAAGCACCTGGCCTGATTGCCGATGGCCGTGATATGGGAACAGTAGTCTTTCCTGATGCGCCGGTGAAGATATTTCTGGATGCAAGTTCGCAAGAACGTGCGCACCGACGTATGCTACAGTTGCAGGAAAAGGGGTTTAATGTTAACTTTGAACGTCTTTTGTCCGAGATACAGGAGCGGGATGACCGTGATCGTAATCGGGCTATTGCACCTTTAGTCCCTGCCGCAGATGCGTTGGTACTGGATTCAACCAGTATGTCCATCGAGCAGGTGATCGAACAGGCGCTGGCTTATGCCCAACGAATTCTAGCGTTGCCGTTAAATAAATAACGACAATGCGGTCAGTTCTGAGCTCTCAACGATTTATTTTTTAAATAAAATTATTTTTGATGAGCACTTTAACCTTGCTGCAAGGATGTGTGGCGAGGCATGTGAAACAACCCCATCCGGCGGGATGCTAGATGGACGTTAAACTTAAGAATCCTGAAGATTATAAACATGACAGAATCTTTTGCTCAACTCTTTGAAGAATCCCTGAAAACAATTGAAACACGTCCGGGCTCTATCGTCCGTGGTGTTGTTGTTTCTATCGATAAAGATATCGTACTGGTTGACGCCGGTCTGAAATCTGAGTCAGCAATTCCAGCAGAACAGTTCAAGAACGCGCAAGGTGAACTGGAAATTCAAGTCGGCGATGAAGTTGACGTTGCACTGGACGCTGTTGAAGACGGCTTCGGTGAAACTCTGCTGTCCCGTGAGAAAGCTAAGCGTCACGAAGCATGGCTGATGCTGGAAAAGGCTTACGAAGAAGCTGCAACCGTTACTGGTGTGATCAACGGCAAAGTGAAGGGCGGCTTTACAGTCGAACTGAACGGCATCCGTGCGTTCTTACCTGGTTCACTGGTTGATGTGCGTCCAGTTCGCGATACTCTGCATCTGGAAGGCAAAGAGCTTGAGTTCAAAGTCATCAAGCTGGATCAGAAGCGCAACAACGTCGTTGTTTCTCGTCGTGCAGTTATCGAATCCGAGAACAGCGCTGAGCGTGATCAATTGCTGGAAAACCTGCAAGAAGGCATGGAAGTTAAGGGTATCGTTAAGAACCTGACTGACTACGGTGCATTCGTTGATCTGGGTGGCGTTGATGGCTTGCTGCACATTACTGACATGGCTTGGAAACGTGTTAAACACCCAAGCGAAATCGTCAATGTGGGCGACGAAATCACAGTTAAAGTTCTGAAATTCGACCGCGAACGTACTCGTGTATCCCTTGGCTTGAAACAGCTGGGCGAAGATCCATGGGTTGCTATCGCTAAACGTTACCCAGAAAGCACTAAGCTGACTGGTCGTGTAACTAACCTGACTGATTACGGCTGCTTCGTAGAAATCGAAGAAGGCGTTGAAGGCTTGGTACACGTTTCAGAAATGGATTGGACCAACAAAAACATTCACCCGTCTAAAGTTGTTAACGTTGGCGACGTAGTGGAAGTTATGGTTCTGGACATCGATGAAGAACGTCGTCGTATTTCTCTGGGCCTGAAACAGTGCAAATCTAACCCATGGCAGCTGTTTGCAGAAACCCACAACAAAAACGACCGCGTTGAAGGTAAAATCAAGTCTATCACTGACTTCGGTATCTTCATCGGCCTGGACGGCGGCATCGACGGCCTGGTTCACCTGTCTGACATCTCCTGGAACGTTGCAGGCGAAGAAGCAGTTCGTGAATACAAGAAAGGCGACGAAATCGCAGCTGTGGTTCTGCAAGTTGACGCAGAACGTGAGCGTATCTCCTTGGGCGTGAAGCAACTGGCAGAAGACCCGTTCAATAACTACCTGTCTGTTAACAAGAAAGGTGCTATTGTTACTGGTAAAGTAACTGCAGTTGACGCTAAAGGTGCTACAGTTGAATTGGCAGGCGGCGTAGAAGGTTATCTGCGTGCTTCCGAAGCAACTCGCGACCGCGTTGAAGATGCGACGCTGGTTCTGAACGTCGGTGATGAAGTTGAAGCCAAATATACTGGCGTTGACCGCAAAAACCGCGTAATCAGCCTGTCTGTTCGTGCTAAAGACGAAGCTGATGAGAAAGATGCTATTGCTACAGTTAACAACAAGCCAGAAGAAGGCAACTTCTCTAGCGCAATGGCAGAAGCGTTCAAAGCTGCAAAAGGCGAGTAATAACGGGGGGCGGTTTTTCTGCCCCTATACGGTAGTTTAGCTGCAAAGCTTGGAGGTAATATGACCAAGTCTGAACTTATTGAAAGACTTGCTGGCCAGCAATCTCACGTACCGGCGAAGGTCGTTGAGGATGCAGTGAAAGAAATGCTTGAACATATGGCTGGAACACTAGCTGAAGGTGAGCGCATTGAGATCCGCGGATTTGGCAGTTTTTCGCTTCACTACCGTGCTCCGCGTGTTGGCCGCAATCCGAAGACTGGCACTAAAGTTGAGTTGGACGGTAAGTACGTTCCACACTTTAAGCCAGGTAAAGAATTGCGCGATCGCGCTAATATCTACGGTTAAGTTGTTTACAACTTTCCGCGTTATTATATATACCTAAAGTACTTGAAGCGTATGCTTCAGATGACTCAGGTGTAACGCTAATACGAAACGGTGCCTATAACGGCACCGTTTTTATTTTGTTTTTCGCCTCTACTATCTATCCAGATCAAACCTATCCACATCGAAACGCTTTTCCTCCATGAGTAAAATCCCGCTTATTTAAGAGACCTCCCGCATTTCTAATCTTGTTTTTGCAACAAGGTAAAACTGTTCGCGAACCTGCTCTGAGCCCCTACAATTCGTGCTGGCTGTATTATCCACTCCTGTAGAGAATCCGTGTATTACCTCAGCGATGTTCGGATAGCAATAAGCTTATCTGAGCATTATAGAATGGATGGGTTCATATCACTTTATCAATTGACCGTGCCGCAATTGCGATTGTTGCGGGCCTACTGCCACTTATTTTTCTGCCGCAACTTCCTGATGCTGTAACCATAAGCGCTTTGCTGGTTCTGGGCGGTTTGTTATGGATAAGTGGTAATACTTATTGCCAGTGTTTGACGTTGGCCCTGATTAGCTTTGCATGGGGGGGGTGGCATGGGGATAAAGTCTTGATGCAGATTGAGCTACTGACTCAAGGGGAGCAGCAAGTTGTTGGCACTATAAATAGCTCACATTTGACCTGGAGCGACGACGACAAAGTTCTAGTCGGCATTCAGCAGGTTAATGGCCAGAGAGTCTTTCCACCGATTAACGTTACGCTAAAGTGGCAAAAGGGGCTTAGCTACTGTGCGGGGCAGCAATGGAGATTTCGCCTAAAGATGCGAGGCGTCCATAGTTTACTTAATGAAGGGGGTTTTGATAGTCAACGTTGGGCAATAGCGAATCGCCGTCCGCTACAAGGACGCGTTATTCATGCTCAATTGCTTGATACTCGCTGTAGTGCTCGCCAGCAGATTATCCGAGCTGTTGAGCGGCAACTTGGAACCTATGGTCAACGGGAGATATTGCTGGCACTGGCATTTGGCGAAAGGCGTCAACTAGCCTCACAGCTCTGGGCAATGCTACGTGACACCGGCACGGCGCACCTGATGGCAATCTCAGGTTTGCACATTGCAATGGCGGCTCTGTTTGGCGGGGGACTGGCACGATGTGTGCAGTTTCTCCTTCCTGTCAGCTGGATTAGGCCACAATTTCCTCTGCTGATAGGCTGGCTGGTGGCGATTATTTATGTCTGGTTAGCGGGGGCAAACCCACCTGCGGTCAGAGCTGGAATAGCATTAACACTGTGGCTATTGCTCCGGCTGGCAGGTGTGTCATGTAGCGCCTGGCAAGTATGGCTATGGGCATTAGTGCTAATTCTACTCAATGACCCACTAGCGGTACTCTCAGACAGTTTCTGGCTCTCTTGCCTGGCTGTCTTCAGCCTAATATGTTGGTGCTACTGGATGCCACTATCATCGCGCTTTAAAACGAGCTGGTATGGATTGCCAATTCGTTGGTTTCATTTGCAATTGGGTATGATGCTACTGTTGATGCCACTGCAAATAGGTTTGTTCCAAGGTATCAGTTTATTGTCGATACCAGCAAACTTATGGGCTGTCCCTATTGTTTCCTTTATGACTGTGCCCTGTGTTCTATTGGCACTGGTTTTTACTCTGTTTCCAACTATTGCTGCAGTGTTTTGGCTATTGGCTGATATGTCACTGACAGCGGTGTTTTTACCCTTTGATTATCTGAATGTAGGTTGGTTATATACCGGTACAACATCTATTGCCTTGGGATATGGTGGCTGGTTGGTTATGCTTATTTGGCGTTTCCAGTGGTGGCGTAATTACCCTATTGGGATCATGATTCTTTGCGCCAATTTAATATTACTCACGCAGCGGCGTGATGAATACCGTTGGCGTGTTGATATGTTGGATGTTGGGCATGGTTTGGCGATGGTGATTGAACGTGACCGAAAAGCGATTATCTTTGATACAGGTAACCGTTGGGCGACCGGTAGCGTGGCATCGAGGATTATCCTGCCTTATTTGCGCTGGCATGGTCTTACCGTTGAGCAGATTATCCTCAGCCATGACCATCTGGATCATACTGGCGGATTGGCTGAGCTTCGTGCCGCGTTTCCACAGGCAACAGTTCGAGCCCCATTCCCTGTAAAGAATGATGTGAGTACATCGCCCTGTAAGCAAGGCGAGCAATGGCAGTGGCAAGGTTTGAGCTTTGAGGTTTTATGGCCTGAAGCACAGGTGGTAAATGCTCAAAATGATGATTCGTGTGTTATTCGTATTGATGATGGTAAACACCGTTTATTACTGACCGGTGACCTTGAAATGAAGGGCGAGCACCAATTGGTCAAATATTATCGTACAAAGCTAGCCTCAACGTTGTTACAGGTTCCTCATCATGGGAGCAATACCTCTTCAACCGCGCCTTTTCTACGGGCTGTGAGGCCGGAAATAGCACTGACCTCTGTTGCACGCTATAACCAATGGCATCTTCCTGCCAGAAAAGTGATTCAGCGCTATGAAAAAAATAGCATTATTTGGCGCGACACCTCGATATCAGGGCAACTAAGTGTGTATTTTTACAGCGATAGTTGGCAAATTAATGGTTATCGGGAACAATTAATGCCACGTTGGTACCACCAGCAATTTGGCGTTAGGAGTCATAATGAGTAGAATGGGCCGCTATTTCTTCTGGCGCTGGTATTTGCATGATGAATGATAAAGATCTATCCACTTGGCAGACGTTTCGTCGCCTCTGGCCAATGATCTCTCCTTTTAAGACCGGTCTTGTGGTGGCGGCGATAGCATTAATCCTTAATGCTGCCAGTGACACCTTTATGCTGTCATTGCTAAAGCCATTGTTAGACGATGGTTTTGGTAAAGCAAACAGCTCAATTTTAAAATGGATGCCTCTGGCCGTAATCGGTTTGATGGTCGTCCGTGGTGTCACTGGCTTTATTTCAAGCTATTGCATCTCTTGGGTTTCCGGCAAAGTGGTGATGCATATTCGTCGCCGCTTATTCAGCCATATGATGGGAATGCCAGTTTCATTTTTTGATCAGCAATCGACTGGTACTCTGTTATCTCGTATTACCTATGATTCCGAGCAAGTCGCAGCATCTTCTTCTGGCGCATTGGTCACCGTTGTTCGGGAAGGAGCTTCGATTATCGGTTTGTTTATTATGATGTTTTATTACAGCTGGCAGTTGTCGCTGATTTTAATCGTCATTGCACCGATTGTTTCGGTTTCTATCCGTTTGGTCTCAAAGCGTTTTCGTAATATCAGTAAGAATATGCAAAGCACAATGGGGGAAGTGACCACCAGTGCAGAACAAATGCTCAAAGGGCACAAAGAAGTGTTGATCTTTGGTGGCCAGAAAGTTGAAACCGAGCGTTTTGAGACTGTTAGTAATCGTATGCGCCAGCAGGGGATGAAACTGGTTTCTGCTTCTTCCATTTCCGACCCGATTATTCAGTTGATCGCCTCTTTTGCTCTGGCATTTGTACTCTATGCAGCAAGCTTCCCCAGTGTCATGGAAACCTTGACCGCCGGTACCATTACTGTGGTGTTCTCAGCCATGATTGCACTGATGCGCCCATTGAAATCACTCACTAATGTGAATGCACAATTCCAGCGCGGTATGGCGGCTTGCCAGACGTTATTTACTATTCTGGATATGGAGCAGGAGAAAGATGACGGCAAACTGGAGGTTGAACGTGCGAAAGGCGAAATAGAATTCCGCCATGTGACTTTCTACTATCCGGGCAAAGACACTCCAGCACTGAATGACATTAATATGCATATTGAAGCGGGTAAAACCGTGGCATTAGTGGGGCGTTCAGGTTCAGGTAAGTCAACTATCGCCAATTTACTCACTCGTTTTTACGATGTGAGTGAAGGCAGTATTTTGATGGATGGTCATGATTTACGTGATTATCGGTTGGGCTCCTTACGCAATCAGGTTGCGCTAGTATCGCAAAGTGTTCATCTGTTTAATGATACCGTTGCTAATAACATCGCTTATGCACGTGATGAGCAATACAGTCGGGCTGAAATTGAAGAAGCCGCCCGAATGGCCTATGCCATGGACTTTATCAATAAAATGGAAAATGGCCTGGACACTGTGATTGGGGAAAACGGCGTCATGCTTTCTGGCGGTCAACGTCAACGTATTGCCATTGCACGGGCTTTATTGCGAGATTGTCCAATATTGATTCTGGATGAAGCGACCTCGGCACTGGACACTGAATCGGAGCGGGCGATTCAATCTGCATTGGATGAGTTACAGAAAAACCGTACTTCACTGGTTATTGCACATCGCTTATCCACGATTGAAAAAGCGGATGAGATTTTGGTCATTGAAGATGGCCGAATTGTCGAACGTGGTGTACATGCCGAATTGCTGGCGAAAAAGGGTGCTTATGCCCAACTTAACCGTATGCAGTTTGGCCAATGATTGAACGTATCTGGTCTGGGAAGTCGTGGCTGTATTTATTATTGCTGCCACTATCCTGGCTTTATGGGGCAATCACTTGGCTTATTCGTACTAGCTATACTCTGGGGCTGCGTTCAGCTTGGCGGGCTCCAGTGCCGGTTATCATTGTCGGTAATCTTACCGCTGGCGGTAACGGTAAGACGCCGGTGGTCATCTGGCTGGTGGAACAGCTACAGCTTCGGGGTTACCGTGTTGGTATAGTGTCCCGTGGTTATGGTGGTAAGTCAGATGTCTATCCATTGCTACTTTCCCATGAAATAACCACGTCTCAGGCAGGTGATGAACCGGTACTTATTTTTCAGCGCACCGGAGCGCCAGTTGCTGTTTCACCCAAACGTTCTGAGGCGGTGAAAGCCTTATTGAAATGTCATGAGCTGGATTTCATCATCACAGATGATGGTTTACAGCATTACGCTTTGCAGCGTGATTTTGAGTTGGTTGTGATAGATGGTGTGCGGCGCTTTGGTAATGGTTGGTGGCTTCCTGCAGGCCCAATGCGGGAGCGGGCAGGGCGACTGCGCTCTGTCGATGCAGTGATAACTAATGGCGGTATTGCAGCTGCGGGTGAAATCCCCATGCAGTTAGTGGCGTGCGATGCAATTAATTTGGTGACGGGTGAGCGCTTGCCTGTACAGCAATTGCACCATGTCATCGCGATGGCGGGAATCGGTCACCCACCGCGTTTTTTTGCCACACTGAGTTCAATAGGTATTGAGCCTAAAAATGAATATGCCTTTGCAGACCATCAGGATTATTCATTAGCTCAACTTAGCCCACTGACTTCGGGGCCACAGATTTTACTCATGACCGAAAAGGATGCCGTCAAATGCCGGGCTTTTGCTCAGCCTAATTGGTGGTATCTGCCAGTAGATGCACAGCTACCACCTGATCAGGCTGAACAATTACTACTGAAAATTCAGGCGCTACCTCGCCATTCGATATCATCCAATTTATAAACTCAGTGTCGCCAGCTTTAAGGCTGCGGCACATTCAGCCAGCGAGCGCTGCTGAGTTTCCTCGTACAATTGCAGTTCATCAATGACTTCAGCACCTAAATCCCGCTGGAAATCCCGCTTACTGGAGTGCCCAGTAAAATGACTCTGCCCTTTTTCCCCTAAATTTGATTGGAAAATACCCGCGGCACTGACCGGTAAAAAGTCCTCATAAACCAAAGGTTCGCATTGGATGATACCCGTGTTAATCAGCTGGTCTAAGGTGAGATTCCGTATGGATACTGCAGAATCACGGAGGCTTTTCTCGGTGGGGAAGTAACGGAAAAAGGCGAGCTTCTCTGTGCGCATGGTCGGGTAATCATCGGGAAATTGGCTAAAGTGCTCACAAAGAATGGCATTATATTGTGCCGCATTTTTCTCATTCACTGGTACCTGTAATTGGTCCTGTGCTGCTTGTAACAAGCGGTCATAAAGAGAGCGACCTTTGGCGGTCAGGGCTGCACCTCGCTGTTCTATCTCTCCAAAACGGGCAGTATGATGCCCTTGGACACACTGCCCATCAGTGGATATAAACGCGACTTTCTCTTCCAATGCCTTAAAACTGGTTTGTCGCAACAGTATTGGACAGTGGCGCGGTGGTGGCCCTTCGACCACGGCTTTGGGGGTAATATGGTGTTCTGGCATCGCCGTTTGCACGGCATCTATATTTAACGTTCGTGGCGTCAGGTGATTAATATGGGGGCCCTTGAAAGCAACCACATCAGCAATTAACCGATGTTGATCATGCAGTTGCTGATAAACCTCCGCACTGACTGTGGCTTGATTATGCCAGCGAAATGTTTCCAACGCCTGAGTGATAAAATCAGTCGCTTCATTATCAGTCAACCCACCTACAGTTTCATGCGTGGCAATTAACTCGATGGCGCGCGGGGTAAAAATATCTCTTTTCGCAAGAATATCAGCCGCTTGTTGTCTCAGCTCTGGTTGTTCAATTAACTCCAGGCGCAATAGCGAAGTGAAAACTCTGAAAGGGCTGACTTGCAATGCAGCCTCATGCACGGCGCGAAATGCTGTGGAGTGAACCGGCACTCCGGCAGGCGCGAGGTCATAATAGCCTACAGGGGCCATCCCCATGACGGCAAATAAACGGCGTAAGGTGGCAAGCTCGGCGGCAGTTCCCACACGTATAGCACCATGTCGCTCCATATTTAACCGCTCTATTTCCCCAGTTTGGTGCAAATGACGGGCCAGTTCAGGTTGCTGTTCCAGGGTTTGGTTATTGATTTCGGCCACCAATTGCAATAAAGCTTCGTATAGCGGGACTTCGGCCTGGTACATATCTGACATAGCACGAGAGAATCTGGCGCGTATTTCATCGGGATGCACAAAGGGTGGGTGGGTCATCATCAGGTTGCTCCTATTGGCCTATTGAAGCGCATATTGCCGGGTGGTTGCTGGTATGCTCAATTTTTATTTTAGGTTGATATCGTTAAGTTAGGGGGTAACCAGCGGAGAATATTGGTTTTTTATGCGTGATATCTCATTGATGCTGCTGTTTGACCCGTTTTCCCAGATAAAATGATTGCATGATTATATTTATTGTGAGTAAATAGCCGTCGGCCTGTGATACAGACCTATTTATGTGTAAGAGTGTACGAGAGTAAAGCAAAGCAGTTCCTCCAAAGACGTTATCTTTTGATGCCGCTTCAAAGACGAACCTCCTAGTATCTCCGATAAGTAACTCCCATAAGTAATGTTTCTGATGCAGACCCGCTATTCCCGATAGCGTAGAGTGCCTTATGGCAGATTTATTGGTATTTGTTTTTGATAGTAAAGGTAAAAGTTATGTCTAAGAAGACTGGTCAGGTTAAGTGGTTCAACGAAGCTAAAGGTTTTGGTTTTATTGAACAGCATGATGGCGGTAAAGATGTGTTTGTTCACTTCTCCGCAATCGCAACTGATGGTTTCAAAACTTTGGCTGAAGGCCAACGTGTTGAGTACACCATCCAAGACAGCCCGCGCGGGCCGGCTGCCGCAAACGTTATTGCTCTGTAATTCAGAATTATGATGTTTGAATTATCTTGGAAATTGATGATGCTAATGTGTTAATCATCTATCCGGATAGCAAAATTCTAAAACCCGCACTTATGCGGGTTTTTTCATACAATCAAGCTCATAGAGGTTTAATCAGAAAACTTTAGGATGGGCAACTGCATCTAAACAATAAATAAAAATGAGTTGTTAGGATGCCCAGTAAAAGGAAATTTATTATGACGTTAAAAATGGGTCGCGTGAAATGGTTCAACCAGTCTGAAGGCTACGGTTTCATTTCTCCACACGATGGTAGTTTGGATGTGTATGTCAGCAAGACAGCCATTGCCAATACCAAAAATAAATCACTGAGTGAAGGGCAGGACGTTGAATTCTCTACATATCGTAGTATTCACGGGCCGTCAGCAGCTGATGTGATCGCTTTCTAAGAAAACGGCTACCCAAGGGTAGCCGTTAGTTTTTATACTCGTCTGATTTGACGTAGTTGCCTCTATTCGATATTAACTTCATCGCTGGGCTATTTTGCAGGTGCTGCTATTTGTATTTTTGCGGCTCAGTTGCTGAAGTTAGCAAACAGCGCAATAATTTTATGGAATACTTTCATTTCTTACTCGATGTACATAATTTTGTGATGTCAGTCACAAAATGATACTCCTCGATATTCAACATATCAATAACAAAACCAACATTTATCACCTCAATTGCCGATGGTATTTACTTATATTAACGCTGATTAACATGGCGGTTTGTAATTAACCACTGATATCAATGACGGCATCGGCGCAGTTAACCTGCAACTGCGGATATGATATCCTCGACCACTTTCCTGCTGGCTAAACTCCATTCTGGAGGATGTATGGACCACCGTTTACTCGAAATCGTTGCCTGTCCGGTCTGCAACGGCAAGTTGTACTTCAATAAAGAAAATCTTGAGCTGGTATGTAAAGCTGACAATCTGGCTTACCCGGTGCGTGATGGTATCCCGGTATTGTTAGAAAACGAGGCCCGCCCATTGTCAATTGATGAGAAGCACGCATGAGTTTCATTGCTATAATTCCCGCCCGCTATGCTTCAACCCGCCTACCCGGTAAGCCACTGGCTGATATTGCGGGTAAACCCATGGTGGTTCATGTGATGAAGCAAGCGTTGGCGTCAGGTGCCTCTCGGGTTATTGTGGCAACAGACCATCCAGATGTGGTGAAAGCGGTTGAAGCCGCAGGGGGCGAGGTGTGTCTGACTCGTGCTGATCATCAGTCTGGTACCGAGCGCTTAGCCGAAGTTATTGAACGTTATAATTTTGCCGATGATGACATTATCGTCAATGTGCAGGGTGATGAGCCACTGATACCTCCGGTGATAATTCGTCAGGTGGCTGATAATTTGGCGGCCTCTAGCGCGGGTATGGCAACCCTTGCTGTGCCGATTGAAAGCAGTGAAGAAGCTTTTAATCCAAATGCGGTGAAAGTGGTTATGGATGCACAGGGTTATGCACTCTATTTTTCCCGTGCGGCGATCCCATGGGAGAGAGAGCGTTTTGCTCAATCTAAAGACACCATTGGTGACTGTTTCTTACGTCATATTGGTATCTATGCTTATCGTGCCGGTTTTATTCGCCGTTATGTCAATTGGGCTCCCAGTCAACTGGAACAAATCGAATTATTAGAGCAACTTCGCGTGCTGTGGTATGGCGAGAAAATCCATGTTGCTGTGGCAAAAGCCGCGCCTGCAGTTGGGGTGGATACTCAAGAAGATTTGGACCGAGTTCGGGCGATTATGCTCAATCAGTAATTCAATAATAATAGCTAGAACTCCCACGGCAGGTTCATGAGATCCTGCCGTTGTTATTTTATAGCCGATGGTTTGATTTTTATTATGGATGTTATTTGATCTGTGTTCTGGAAATATCCAGCCCACCATTCCATTATGAGCAATCCCTATAGTCAAATAATCGGAAGAGCTTTATGGAACAGCTGAAAGCTGAGTTGAGCGTGGTGCTTGGAGAGTCTATTACCCGCCTTGAGTGTATCAGCGAGCAGCCCTATGCCCATCTCTATGCAATGTATAATCAGCAGGGGCAGGCTATTCCATTGTTGGCCAAGAGTTATGTCTGTCAGGGGATTGCACAGCAAGAGGCATATAAACTGTCAATGTTGTCGCGTGAAGGCGATATTCGCCTACCGACAGTGTATGGCTTAGTCATGACCCATCAATCCCCATATAAAGAAATTCTGCTGATGGAGCGTCTACGTGGCGTTTCAGTGGAAGCGCCAACTCGGACCGGGGAGCGCTGGGATGCTCTGATGGATCAGATAGTTGAAGGTGTATTAGCCTGGCACCGCATTGATAGCCATGGCTGTGTTGGTAATGTTGATAGCACACAGGAAAATGATTGGTTCAGTTGGTATCAGCAACGTGTCGAAGTGTTATGGGCCACACTATCAAATATGAATTCGCCAGTCATAACTCTGGAAGACCGTGCGGTACTTTATCGTGCTAGGGCCTCCTTAAGTGCACTTTTTGCCGGTTTTGACGACAGTTCAGTGCTGGTTCACGGCAATCTCACCTTACGCAGTATGCTGAAAGATGCACGCAGCGATCAGTTATTGGCGATGCTGAATCCTGGCCCGATACTATGGGCCCCACGCGAGTATGATTTATTCCGTCTCAGTGAAGAGGGAATGCCGAGCCAACTATTTTATCGCTATCTCAATAAAGCACCGGTTTCTGAATCCTTTGTTGCCCGTCGTTGGCTTTATACTGTTTGGGAACTGGTATCTCGTTTTATTCATACCGGCAATTTAGACCGGGCTTTATTTGATAATGCGGCCCGGCAACTTTTACCTTGGCTAGATTAAATATCTCTGTCATCTCTTTCAATTTGCTGATGGGCTATTTTCAGTTAATTTCTGCCATATTAATCCCAATGTTTCATACCAGGCCCGCTCGGAATGGCCGAGATACACAGCGGCTGGAATAGTGCGCTCCCAGCTATGTAACGGTGTGGTAATAGCTAACTGATTGGCCGGTGCTGCAATAGGATGCAACCCCTTTGCCACGAAGAACTTCATCGCCCGTGGCAAATGGCTGGCGGAAGTCACCAACAAAAATGGCTTATCACCCACCAAGCTCGCCACGGCGGCGGCTTCTTCGACAGTATCTTTGGGCTGATCTAATGCAATAATGTTCTCGGCTGGGACACCTAAACTTTCAGCAACCTGTGCTGCGGTTCTTGCGCTGCTTTGACTGTTGGGGCCAGCACCGCCAGTAAACACCATTTTTGCATCGGGATGAGCACGATATAGCCGGATTCCCTCTGTTACCCGTGGCAAACTATTTGCGAATAAATTCGCACTTGGCGCCCAATTCGGATTAAACGTGTAGCCGCCACCAAGTACAACAATGTAATCTACCGGGTCGTTTCCCTGATAAGTTGCGTATTGCTTTTCCAACGGCAACAGCAGGCGATCTGCGACAGGTTGTAGGCTAATAAGCAGTAATACCAGCCAACTTAATGCAAAAAGCGTTTTGCCGCTTTTCTGCCAACGGGTAAACCACAATAAGATGAGTGCCAGTCCCATAAGAATGAGTACCAAGGGCAGTGGCATTAATAAGCCGCCGACAAACTTTTTTAGGGTAAAAAGCATAAAAACAGGAACCTTTTGGCTGAAAAAACGGCATTTGGTGATGATTATGGGCCAAGAAGATTTATTCTAAGTCAGGCTGTGCCAAAATAGCAGGTTGGTAGTCATTCTTTTTGCTATAGCCATTGATTTGTACGTCTCTATCAACGCGGGTAAATCAATAGTTATATTGATGATGGTGGAACAGTTATCTATGCAGGATCGCAATTTCGATGATATTGCCGAGAAGTTTTCCCGCAATATCTACGGCACGACGAAAGGCATGATTCGTCAAGCGGTGGTTTGGCAAGATATCACCGGGCTGTTAGCGCAGTTACCGCAACGCCCGTTACGGATTTTAGATGCTGGTGGTGGCGAAGGGCATATGGCTTGCCAACTGGCGGCATTAGGTCATCAGGTTCTATTATGTGACTTGTCTGCGGAGATGATTCAGCGTGCTAAAGTTGCCGCTGAAGAAAAAGGTGTGAGCCACAACATGCAATTTGTACAAAGTGCGGCTCAGGACATCACCCAACATTTAGAACAGCCAGTTGATCTGATATTGTTCCATGCGGTTTTAGAATGGATTGCAGAACCTCAACAAGTTCTGCAAATACTTTTTAATGCGCTAAAACCCGGTGGTGCGCTTTCATTGATGTTTTTCAATGCCAATGGGTTGGTGATGCGTAATGCGGTATTGGGTAATTTTCAGTTGGCAATACCGGGTGTCAAGAGGCGCCGGCAGCGCTCGCTGTCACCGCAATATCCTTTAGACCCACCGACGGTATATGGTTGGCTTGAGCAAATGGGATTAACCATTAGCGGTAAGACGGGAGTGCGGGTGTTTCACGATTACATGAAAAATAAACAGCAACAAGTCGATGAGTTTGCTGAATTATTGGCGTTGGAACAGCGCTATTGCCGGCAGGAGCCCTTTATCAGTTTGGGGCGCTACGTGCATGTCATGGCGTTTAAGCCGAATCTGAAGGACCCATTATGAGTGAATTTTCCCAGACAGTACCCGAACTGGTCGCCTGGGCGCGAAAAAATGATTTTTCGATTACTCTGCCAACGGAGCGTCTGGCCTTTCTTATGGCTATTGCTACCTTAAACGGTGAGCGGCTGGACGGCGAAATGAGCGAAGGGGAGTTGGTTGATGCATTTCGTCATGTCAGTAAAGGTTTTGAACAGACCAGCGAAACCGTGGCAGTGCGCGCCAATAATGCCATCAATGACATGGTACGCCAGCGTTTACTGAACCGCTTTACCAGTGAAATGGCCGACGGTAATGCTATTTACCGCCTGACGCCATTGGGCATTGGTATCACTGACTATTATATCCGCCAGCGTGAGTTCTCCACTCTGCGCTTGTCGATGCAGTTGTCGATTGTGGCGCAAGAGCTACAACGCGCAGCCGAAGCGGCAGAAGAGGGTGGAGATGAATTCCATTGGCACCGAAATGTGTTTGCCCCGCTCAAATATTCTGTAGCTGAAATCTTTGACAGTATTGATATGACGCAGCGCTTGATGGATGAACAGCAGCATAGCGTGAAGGAAGATATCGCCGCACTGCTGAATCAAGACTGGCGTGCCGCTATTGCTAGCTGCGAAATGTTGCTGTCAGAAACCTCCGGTACACTGCGAGAATTACAAGATACGTTGGAAGCCGCGGGTGATAAGCTGCAGGCGAATTTATTGCGGATTCAGGAAGCCACCATCGGCAATGCCGGTCTGGATCTGGTTGATAAGCTGGTCTTTGATCTGCAAAGCAAACTTGACCGCATTATTAGTTGGGGTCAGCAGGCCATTGACCTGTGGATCGGTTATGACCGCCATGTACACAAGTTTATCCGTACTGCAATTGATATGGATAAAAACCGGGTATTCGCCCAGCGTTTGCGCCAATCAGTTCAAAATTATTTTGATAGCCCTTGGGCTCTTACCTACGCCAACGCCGATCGCTTGCTGGATATGCGCGATGAAGAGTTGGCATTGCGTAGTGAAGAGGTTACCGGGGAGCTGCCACCGGATCTGGAGTTTGAAGAGTTTAATGAGATCCGTGAGCAGCTAGCCGCCATGATTGAGCAGGCATTGCTGGTTTACCAGCAGCAGAAACTGCCACTTAATCTGGGGGAAGTGATGCGCGATTACCTCGCGCAATATCCGCGTGCTCGTCATTTCGACGTGGCTCGTATCCTGGTCGACCAGGCAGTTCGCCTTGGTGTGGCCGAAGCCGATTTCTCAGGGTTACCAGCTCAATGGTTGGCAATCAATGATTACGGAGCCAAGGTGCAGGCACATGTCATCAACAAATATTGAAGTAGTAATGCCGGTTAAACTGGCTCAGGCATTGGCCAACTCACTGTTTCCGGCACTCGATAGCCAGCTGCGCGCTGGCCGTCATATCGGTATTGATGAGCTGGATAATCATGCCTTCCTGATGGATTTTCAGGAACAACTGGAAGAGTTTTATACCCGTTATAACGTGGAATTAATCCGTGCACCGGAAGGCTTCTTCTATTTACGCCCGCGTTCGACCACCCTTATTCCGCGTTCAGTGTTATCTGAGTTGGATATGATGGTTGGCAAAATTCTCTGTTATCTGTACCTCAGCCCGGAGCGCTTAGCCCATGAAGGTATTTTTGCGCAGCATGAGTTGTACGAAGAGCTGCTAAGTCTGGCTGATGAGAGCAAATTGCTGAAATTCGTTAATCAGCGCTCAACCGGTTCAGATTTGGATAAGCAGAAGTTGCAGGAAAAAGTACGAACGTCACTCAACCGGCTACGTCGTTTGGGAATGATCTACTTTATGGGCAATGACAGTAGCAAATTCCGTATCACTGAGGCGGTGTTCCGCTTTGGTGCCGACGTGCGCAGTGGCGATGACCCACGCGAAGCCCAGTTACGCATGATCCGTGATGGTGAAGCCATGGCGGTAGAGAACAGTCTGTCACTCCATGATGAAAGCGATGAAACCGATATCACCATGGGTAATGCAACGGACAGTGCAGAGGATGAACAGGAATGATTGAACGCGGTAAGTTTCGCTCACTGACGCTAGTTAACTGGAATGGTTTCTTTGCTCGAACATTCGATCTTGATGAGTTGGTCACCACTTTATCCGGGGGGAATGGTTCAGGGAAATCCACCACCATGGCGGCTTTCGTTACTGCACTGATCCCTGACCTGACATTACTGCACTTTCGTAACACCACCGAAGCCGGGGCGACCAGTGGTTCGCGCGATAAAGGCTTGCACGGTAAATTGCGTGCCGGGGTGTGTTATTCCACTTTAGATGTGGTCAACTCCCGCCATCAGCGCGTGGTAGTAGGGGTGCGCCTGCAACAAGTTGCCGGACGTGATCGTAAAGTTGATATTAAGCCTTTCACTATCCAAGGGTTGCCGACAGCTATTCAGCCAACAGAAATCCTCACCGAGGTGGTGGGTGAGCGCCAGGCGCGCGTGTTGTCATTGCCCGAACTGAAAGAGCGCGTTGAAGCGATGGAAGGGGTGCAATTTAAGCAATTTAACTCCATCACTGATTACCACGCCTTGATGTTTGATTTAGGGGTGATTCCAAAGCGTTTACGCTCTTCCGCGGACCGCAGTAAATTCTATCGTTTGATTGAAGCGTCATTGTACGGTGGTATCTCCAGCGCCATTACCCGTTCACTTCGCGACTATTTATTGCCAGAAAACAGCGGAGTACGTAAAGCCTTCCAAGACATGGAGTCGGCGTTACGTGAAAACCGCATGACTCTTGAGGCGATTCGCGTTACCCAGTCTGACCGTGACCTGTTTAAGCACTTGATCTCAGAGGCAACGTCCTACGTTGCTGCTGACTATATGCGCCATGCCAATGAGCGGCGTATTCACCTTGACGGTGCTTTGGTATTACGCCGTGACTTACTGGCCAGCCGTAAGCAACTGGTGACCGAACAGTATCGGCATGTCGAAATGTCGCGCGAATTGGCGGAACAGACTGGGGCAGAATCTGACCTCGAAACCGACTATCAGGCAGCCAGCGACCATCTGAGTTTAGTTCAGGCGGCGATGCGCCAGCAGGAAAAGATCGAGCGCTATCAGAGTGACCTGGAAGAACTGACTTACCGGCTGGAAGAGCAAAATGAAGTTGTTGCCGAGTCAAGCGAGCAGCAAGCTGACAATGAAGCACATGCCGAAGCCGCAGAGCTGGAAGTTGACGAACTGAAAAGTCAGTTGGCTGATTATCAGCAAGCACTAGATGTGCAGCAGACACGAGCCATTCAATATCAACAAGCATTACAGGCCTTGGAACGTGCGCGTGCGTTGTGCCAGCTGCCAGAATTAACGGCTGATAATGCTGAAGAGTGGCTGGAAACTTTCCAGGCCAAAGAGCAAGAAGCAACCGAGTCTTTATTGCAGCTTGAACAAAAACTGAGTGTTGCTGATGCGGCGCATAGCCAATTTGAGCAAGCTTATCAGCTGGTGGTGGCGATTGCCGGTCAAGTCAGTCGCAGTGAAGCTTGGCAGACCGCGCGTGAATTATTACGTGACTGGCCGTCTCAGCAACATTTGGCTGAGCGCGTTCAGCCACTGCGCATGCGTCTGTCCGAATTGGAACAGCGCTTGCGTGCCCAGCAAGATGCCGAGCGCTTATTGCAGGAATTCTGCAAACGTCAGGGGCAGGAATATCAGCCGGAAGAGCTGGAAGAGTTGCAGCGCGAGCTGGAATCTCAAGTTGAAGAGCTTTCTCTCAGTGTTAGTGATGCCGGTGAGCGGCGCATGGAAATGCGTCAGGAACTGGAACAACTGAAGCAGAAAATTCAGGAACTTACAGCACGAGCTCCGGTTTGGCTAGCGGCACAAGATGCGTTGAGCCAACTCAGTGAGCAAAGTGGCGAAACGCTGCAAGATAGCCGTCAGGTCACTGAGTACATGCAGCAGTTGCTGGAGCGTGAGCGCGAAACCACGGTTGAGCGCGATGAAGTGGCCGCGACCAAACGTGCCATTGATGCACAAATCGAGCGGCTGAGCCAGCCAAGTGGTGCTGAAGATGCACGGATGATTGCGTTGGCCGAACGTTTTGGCGGCGTGCTGTTATCCGAAATTTATGACGATGTGACCATCGACGATGCGCCATACTTCTCTGCATTATATGGCCCATCGCGCCACGGTATAGTAGTGCCAGACTTATCATTGGTACGTGACCAATTGCAGGGGCTGGAAGATTGCCCGGAAGATCTCTATCTCATCGAAGGGGACCCGCAGTCATTTGATGACAGCGTATTTGCCGTCGAAGAGCATGAAAAAGCGGTGGTGGTGAAAATTGCCGATCGCCAATGGCGTTATTCGCGCTACCCGGAAGTGCCACTGTTCGGCCGTGCTGCCCGTGAAAGCCGGCTGGAATCACTGTATCAAGAGCGCGATAGCTTGGCAGAGCGCTATGCGACGTTGTCTTTTGATGTGCAAAAAACGCAGCGCCTGCATCAAGCCTTCAGCCGTTTTATTGGCTCTCATCTGGCAGTGGCATTTGATTCTGATCCCGAAGCTGAAATTCGCCTGTTGAATACTCGCCGTGGCGAAATTGAGCGCGCCCTGAGTGCACATGAAGATCAAAATCAACAACAACGCCAGCAATTCGAACAGGCTAAAGAGGGTATTTCAGCCCTTAACCGCCTGATCCCGCTGGTTTCACTGTTACTTGATGATACTTTGACTGACCGTGTTGAAGAGATAACCGAGGAGCTGGCAGAAGCACAAGAAGCCGCTCGTCATATTCAAAAACACGGGGCTTCACTGACCAAACTTGAGCCGCTGTTGGCGGTACTGCAAAGTGACCCGCAGCAGCACGAACAGCTGCAAGAAAACTATGCACTGGCACAAAACAGCCAGCGCCAGGCGAAGCAGCAAGCTTTTGCATTGATTGAAGTAGTTCAGCGCCGTGCACACTTTAGCTATACCGATTCCGCAGGCATGCTGACGGAAAACTCTGATCTCAATGATAAGCTACGCCAGCGTTTAGAGCAGGCAGAAGCTGAGCGTACCCGCGCCCGTGAGCAGTTACGTCAGTATCAGGCCCAGTTCACGCAATACAATCAGGTGTTGGCATCATTAAAAAGTTCTTATGATGCCAAACGTGACATGCTCAAAGAGTTGAGTCAGGAGCTGGTGGATATTGGCGTTCAGGCAGATCCTGATGCTGAGGCCCGCGCTCGTACTCGCCGTGATGAACTGCATGCTGCATTGAGTGCCAACCGCTCACGCCGTAATCAGTTAGAAAAGCAGCTGACTTTCTGTGAAGCCGAGATGGACAGCTTGCAGAAGAAACTGCGCAAGTTGGAGCGGGATTATCATCAGATTCGCGAGCAAGTGGTTAATGCTAAAGCGGGCTGGTGTGCGGTGATGCGAATGGTGAAAGATAATGGTGTTGAGCGCCGCTTACATCGTCGGGAACTGGCTTATATGGATGGCGACGAATTGCGCTCAATGTCGGATAAGGCGTTGGGGGCATTGCGTCTGGCGGTAGCCGATAATGAACATCTACGTGATGTGCTGCGGTTGTCTGAAGATCCCAAACGGCCTGAACGTAAAGTCCAGTTCTATATTGCGGTGTACCAACATCTGCGTGAGCGTATTCGTCAGGATATTATCCGTACTGATGATCCAGTTGAAGCCATTGAACAAATGGAGATTGAGCTGGGTCGTCTGACCGAGGAACTGACGGCCCGTGAGCAGAAACTGGCGATCAGTTCAAAAAGCGTCTCGAATATCATCCGTAAAACCATTCAGCGTGAACAGAATCGTATTCGTATGCTGAATCAAGGCCTGCAAGCCGTGTCATTCGGTCAGGTGAAGAGTGTGCGGCTGAATGTGAATGTGCGTGAAGCCCATGCAACCTTGCTTGATGTGTTATCCGAGCAGCAAGAGCAGCATCAGGATCTGTTCAACAGTAACCGCCTGACCTTCTCTGAAGCACTGGCAAAACTCTATCAGCGTCTAAACCCACAAATGGATATGGGGCAGCGTTTGCCGCAAACTATTGGTGAAGAGTTACTGGATTATCGTAACTATTTGGAGCTGGAAGTTGAGGTTTACCGTGGTGCTGATGGTTGGTTACGGGCAGAGAGTGGGGCATTATCAACCGGTGAGGCTATCGGTACCGGGATGTCTATTCTGGTGATGGTTGTTCAAAGTTGGGAAGAGGAATCGCGTCGTTTACGTGGCAAAGATATTTCGCCGTGCCGTCTACTGTTCCTGGATGAGGCCGCGCGTCTGGATGCAAAATCCATCGCGACATTATTCGAATTGTGCGAGCGGCTAGAAATGCAGTTAATTATTGCTGCGCCAGAAAATATTAGTCCAGAAAAAGGGACAACGTATAAGCTGGTACGAAAAGTCTTCCAAAATCATGAACATGTACATGTTGTTGGCTTACGCGGTTTTGCAAATGAAATTCCAACGCTGCCATCAAAGCCTGTTGAACAGCAGCAACCCGGTTAATTACTGTTCAGTGAAAGCGTGAATAATAATTAATTCCATTTAATGGCCGCTTAGCGGCCATTTTTATTTGCTGGCACATTTGAGGGTTATATTTTATAACCAGAGAAAATCTGTTAGCGTAACGTAAATGGCTAAATTTGTAATATTGGCCGCCCAGTAGGATTTCTGTTTGTATAATAATGTTAATACCCAAAGAGAGTGGTATTGCAGTCGAACAACAAACAATACTGAGCGGATTCCCGTCAGTCATTCGGGTGAGAAAGCCGCTAGCATGCTGCGACTTCAGGGAAGAAAGGTAACGACAGACTATGACGTATTTAGACAAGCATACCGGGGGCATAGAATGTCGGTAGAGAGAAAAAATCCGCAACGTGTATTCGCGTTATACTGCGCTTTAGTTGGTAGCCTGATACCGGTATTTACCGCATCGGCCACTGTGCCAGTCATGCCTGTAGATTCATCTTCAGCACTGTCTGTCGCGCCAAAAAGTATGACCGTCGCACAAAGTCGCTCTCAGTTATTGGCGACGTTACCAAAAAACGTCACTCCACTCTATTCTTCTGAATTAGCGCTACTTTATGCCGCTAATCAAATGCAGCCGATGTGGCAGGATAGAACGGCTGTTCAGCATTTTCAGCAGCAATTGGCGGAAGTGGCCCTCTCCGGTATTCAACCGCAATTTATGCAGTGGGTAAAATGGTTGAGTGATCCTGACATTACAGGTATGGCTCGCGATATTATTTTGTCCGATGCCATGTTGGGATATTTGCACTTTATCTCAGGCGTTGGCGCGAATGGCAGTGTCTGGTTATATAGCAATGTGCCGTACAAGATGGCTATGCCACCAGCCACGATTGTAAATAGCTGGCAGCAGGCAGTTCACGAAGGGACGACAGCACCTTATCTGGCCTCATTGGCTCCCCAGCATCCGCAATATGAAAAAATGCATCAGGCGCTGAAACAGATGTTGGCTGACCGGCGTCCATGGCCACAAATGGCTAATGGCCCAAGTTTACGCCCCGGTCAGCTAAGTGACGATATACCCGCGTTGCGGGAGATTCTCGACAGAACTGGCATGTTGCACCCAGTGGCTTCAGTATCAGCGAAAGACAGTGAAGTCATCCCTGCAGATAATCCGGCAGTCGCGGTTGTTAATGATGACCTCTCGGTTGATGAAGAGAAAAGCCGAGCCCAGGCACACAGCTTAGTTGTCAGCCCATCTGCGGCACCGGTCGCGGATGTTCCGGTTACTGGGGGCGTGGTTGTTGCTCCATCATCAGCACCACTGACGGCCACTGCTGCAGTGACTGATAATGTTTACACTCCAGAGTTAATGGAAGCCGTTAAACGTTTTCAACAGTGGCACGGGCTAAGTGATGATGGTGTTATCGGTATCAGGACCCGCGAATGGCTGAATGTTACCCCACAAACACGGGCCACATTATTAGCATTAAATATTCAGCGTTTACGTATTCTGCCGGGCCGTGTAGATAATGGCATTATGGTTAACATACCTAACTATTCTCTGAATTATTATAAGAATGGTGCGGAGGTACTTTCATCGAGAGTGATTGTTGGCCGCCCAAGCCGCAAAACCCCCCTCATGAGCAGCGCGTTAAATAATGTGGTGGTTAATCCACCTTGGAATGTGCCAACATCCCTAATACGTCAGGATATCGTGCCGAAAGCGCGTTATGATTCCAGTTACTTCCAGCGCCATGGTTATACCGTATTGTCCGGCTGGAGTAACGATGCTGAAGTCGTCGATCCTTCGATGATCAATTGGAACATGATTTCGCCGAATAATTTCCCATATCGTCTGCGTCAGGAGCCTGGTGCCAGTAACTCATTGGGGCGGTTCAAGTTTAATATGCCGAGTTCTGATGCTATCTATCTGCATGATACGCCGAACCATGGTTTGTTCCAGAAAGACATACGGGCGTTGAGTTCAGGTTGTGTCCGAGTCAATAAAGCCTCAGATTTAGCCAATATGCTGTTACAGGATGCGGGTTGGAATGATGCGCGAGTGTCGTCGACCTTAAAACAAGGGAATACTACTTACGTCAACATTCGCCAACGTATCCCGGTGCAACTGTATTATCTGACGGCATGGGTGGCAGAAGATGGCAAACCGCAGTTTAGAACAGATATTTACAATTATGATATGACGGTGAGATCAGGTTCACAAATCTCCCAACAGGCTGAACTTTTGCTGCAATAAATGCAGTAAAACTCAATAACTAATGGTCTCAATATCGGGTTGTCTTGTGGGCGCTCATTGATGGGCACCCAGCCCCTGAATCTAAACGCACAGTGAATGCGTGCCGAATGCGGGTTGACTGGTTTTCCGTAGGCGGTTATGGTTCGGGACGGCACATTTTATAGTGCTTACTTTTGACATTCTTGCCGGGTATTAACAGAGATCATGGATAAAATTGATAATTATCGCCGTAAATGGCTAACGTTAGGCGGGGCCGCGCTGGGTATATCGCTGCTGCCGGGGCAAGCATTCGCTACCCTTTCTACTCCTCGCCCACGTATCTTGACCCTGAATAATTTGAATACAGGTGAGTCCATAAAAGCCGAATTCTTCGATGGTCGAAGCTATAACAAAGACGAACTTTCCCGCTTAAATCATCTATTCCGTGATTATCGGGCCAATAAAGTTAAAACCATCGATCCACGTCTGTTTGACCAACTCTACCGCCTGCAAGGTCTTCTCGGTACAACTAAACCGATACAGCTTATTTCGGGTTATCGCTCACTTGATACGAATAATGAACTACGTGAACGTAGCCGAGGTGTCGCCAAACACAGCTTCCATACCCAAGGGCGGGCGATGGATTTCCATATAGAAGGCATTCAATTGAGTAATATCCGCAAAGCGGCATTAAAAATGCGCGCAGGTGGTGTAGGATATTACCCTCGCAGTAATTTTGTGCATATTGATACTGGGCCAACACGCACCTGGTAATACGCATTTTTTTGCCAATGCTATGCATCTATTGGGTTGGGCATTGGGGTTGGAGCTTTATGAAATATCAAATTATTCCGGTGACGGCTTTTAGCCAAAACTGCACACTAATCTGGTGTGAAGCGACAGGGCAAGCTGCACTTGTGGACCCAGGTGGTGAAGCTGCCAAGATCATCGCTGAAGTGGCGCGTCAGGGTGTTAAAGTTAGCCAAATTTTACTGACTCACGGCCATCTTGACCATGTTGGTGCCGCCGCAGAACTCGCCGCACATTTTCAGGTGCCTATTTATGGCCCAGAAAAAGAAGACGCTTTTTGGTTAGAAGGATTGCCAGCCCAGAGTAAAATGTTTGGGCTTAGTGAATGTGAGGCTTTTACCCCAACTCGCTGGTTGGAAGAAGGTGACAAAGTCACTGTGGGTGAAGTGGAGTTAGCCGTTTTGCATTGTCCAGGACACACACCGGGGCACATTGTTTTTATCGATCAGCAGGATCATTTGGCGTTAGTAGGTGACGTTATCTTTAATGGTGGTGTTGGGCGCAGTGATTTTCCGCGTGGCGATCATCAGCAATTAATTAATTCTATCCGAACCAAATTATTACCTTTGGGTGATGATATGACGTTTATTCCAGGTCATGGTCCTATGTCTACCTTAGGCCATGAACGGCAGACCAATCCGTTTATACGAGAAGAACCTGCAATCTGGTAATGCATCAAGTTTACTGTCACAAACTTTATGCATAATTCAAGTATTGATCACAAGGAAGGCACCGTCAGGTGCCTTTTTTACGTTATATTTAATAGAAGTGTTTAAGTATTTTGTGAACAAATAATCAGCTATTTACTTGTACTACGCACATAATGATGACGGTTATTAAATAATAACGATCTCTGCGATATTGATAAGGTACGGCATAACAAAAAAGGTCTAACTGATATTAATCCGGCACTGCTTTTTATTGCCATTTCGAGTTCGTAAAATGACGAACGCCTTTCAATGGGATTCACTATGCCATTTCGTCGTTTCAGACTGAATAAGTTACTGTCCCGGCTCGGATTTTCTTGCATAATTTTATTACTATTCTTGCTGTTAGGTGCTGTGGTGATTTATGCGCAGACCAAGGCCAATATGCATCAGGATGCTGAGACTAGGTTATTGCAAGCCAGGGAGCGATTCGATCAAATATTTAATAACTTGCAGCATGCTGCGATCCAGGTTGAAACCGGATTAGGGAAACCTTGTTTGCAGGTCGTGCAGAATTTGCGCGATCAAGTAGTGATGATCCCGGATGTTCGCTCCGTCACTTTAGCTAAAGGCTCCACTATTTATTGTTCATCAATATATGGACCACTCGCGACCCATTTTGATTTAGGTGCGTTTGTTAATGGGCAATTAGAATTAATGTCAGGCAATGATGTTACGCCTGATCGTGCTTTAATCGCTTACCGGCAGGAGCGAGGCGATTACAGTATTTTGGTTGCCGTCGATGGCTACTACTTACGTAGTATTCTGAACCTTTTGAGCCGTGATGCTGAATTACAACTGCGAGTGGGTAATGCCTGGATGGATGCGGCAGGGATGGTTCATGCAGGCCGCCCACCAAATGGAGATGAACCTTTATATTTGGCCTCTGAGAAGTTTGCCTATTCATTAAGTACCACTCTTTCTCATCAGCAATATATAGATTATGCCTGGCAATATGCGCGAGGCAGCTTAATTTTCTTCATACTAATAAGTCTCGGGTTTGCCACCCTAGTTTTCTGGTTATCAGGTAGGGCGGCATCACCGACCTTAGTATTAAGACATGCATTAGAAAATAATGAATTTATTCCTTATATGCAGCCAATTGTATCCGGTAAGGATCAATGTTGGGTTGGCTGCGAAGTATTAATGCGCTGGCAACATCCAGGGCATGGGCTAATTCAACCGAATAAGTTTATTCCAATGGCTGAGGACAGTGAGCTTATCGTACCGATGACGTGCTCTATTATGAGGCAAGTGAGGGAAAAATTTGCACCTTATGTAAATCAGTTACCTGAAGGTTTTCACTTTGGTTTTAATATTAGCGCTAATCATTGTCGTGATTTGAGTTTGGTGGATGATTGTCGTAGCTTTATTGAGGCCTTTGGTGGCAATAAGATTAATATTACACTCGAGCTAACTGAGCGACAGTTGATTGTTGCCGACGAGACTACAGATAGGTTATTTGCAGAGCTCAATGCTCTGGGCGTATTTATTGCTATCGATGACTTTGGAACTGGACATTCAAGTTTAACTTATTTGCAGAAATTTAAAGTCGACTTTATAAAAATTGACCAAAGTTTTGTTGGCATGATTGGTTCAGATGCTTTGTCGAGCCATATAGTGGGGAATGTTATCGATCTGGCGACACGATTGGGGCTACAAACCATCGCCGAGGGGGTCGAGAATGATACCCAAATGCGTTATTTGCAAGCGCACAAAGTGGATTATCTACAGGGCTATATGTATGGGCGTCCCATGCCAATGGCTGAGTTTGCCAAATATATGTTCTATTAAGACTATTTGGGCTTTATGTATAAAAAAGGGTGCCTGAGCACCCTTTGCAGTCTGTCATTATAGCTTAATCAGAGCACGGCAACGATGGCTTCACACAGTGGTGCCATATTATCCGGTGTCATCCCGGCAACGTTAACCCTGCCAGAGTTTACGGCATAAACTGCGAACTCATTACGCAGACGCAAAACTTGTTCTTTGGTCAGGCCACTGAACGAGAACATACCATTCTGGTTAATAATAAAGCTGAAATCTTGCTGAGCGCCTTTCTCTTGCAGGGTATTCACAAATAACTGACGCATACGATGAATACGCTGGCGCATATCGGTCAGTTCTTGTTCCCAAATAGCCCGTAGCGCAGGGGTGCTGAGTATGGTCGCAACCACAGAGGCGCCATGAGCCGGTGGGTTAGAGTAGTTAGCACGAATAACGGCCTTAACCTGACTAAAGGCGATATCGGCTACTTCACTGGTCGCAGCCACCACCGTGCAGGCCCCAACACGTTCATTATACAGACCGAAATTTTTGGAATAAGAGCTGCAAACAATCAATTCTTGATGTTTCGCGGCGAAAATACGCAAGCCTTGGGCATCTTCTTCCAAGCCTTTAGCAAAACCTTGATAAGCGAAGTCAAACAGTGGCAACCAACCTTTGGCTACAGACTGTTCAGCTAATTGTTTCCACTGGTCTTCTGTTGGGTCGATCCCGGTAGGGTTATGACAGCAGCCATGGAATAGCACGACATCACCAGCTTGGGCTTCTGACAGGCTATTTAATAGGCCATCGAAGTCCAGCGCATGATTTGTCGCATCATAATATGCATACTCAACAACTTCTAGCCCTGCGGCCGCGAAAATGTTTTTATGGTTTGGCCAGCTTGGATTGCTAACCCAGACACGTTTGGCACTGGTTTGATGGGCGATAAAGTCAGCGGCGATACGTAATCCACCAGTACCCCCCGGCGTTTGAGCAGTGCGCGCACGTTTATCGGTAATGATCGCGCTATTGGTACCGAACAGCAGTTCTTGAGTACAACTAGCGAAAACGGGTAGGCCATCAATGCCCAGATAGTTTTTGGTAACTTCATTTTCCAGCAAATACTGCTCAGCTTTTTTTACGCTGGTTAGCACCGGCGTCTTCCCGGTTTCGTCTTTGTAGACACCGATCCCCAGGTTGATTTTATTAGGGCGGTCATCCGCGCGGAAAATATCGGTCAGGCCCAGAATTGGGTCCGCAGGTGCAGCAGTGATTTTTTCAAACATGTCAGAGGCTTCCATGGCTTAGCGTTAAGCAAACAGAACCTTCAGGGTAGCGCCAGTTGCGGTCTTTGCCAACCGTTTGCGAAAAAAAGAAATGAATGTTGTGAGGCGAGGAGATTCAGGGTGAAAAATCGGCAGAATAGGCCAATCAACAGCGTAATATCCCTAAATTAATTAAGGGGAAAACAAAAAGACAGAGCTGAGGCCCTGTCTTTTTTAACTTACGTCAGCAGATAAACTGCGTGATTAAGTTTAACTTAGAACTGGTAAACCAAGCCAACACCAACAACGTCGTCTGTGTTCAGGCTGTTAGCACGGGTGAAGTTATCTTCATCCAGCAAGTTGATTTTGTAATCAACATAGGTAGACATGTTTTTGTTGAAGTAGTAGTAAGTACCAACAGAAACATATTTCAACAGGTCATGGTTGTCATCAGTATTGTTGTTCAGATCCTTACCTTTAGACTGAACGTAGCCTAAAGATGGACGCAGACCGAAGTCGAACTGGTACTGTGCAGTGATTTCAATATCACGAGTCTTGTTGGCAACTGAATCATCACCAAATGGAGTCATGTTTTGAGTTTCAGCATACATTACAGCCAAGTATACGTTGTTAGCGTCGTATTTAGCACCAACGTTCCATGCTTGAGCTTTCTCGCCTTCAGCAAATGTTGGGTTAGTCAGGTGAGCATTTTTCTGCAAAGTAGTACGGTTTGCAGTAGAGAAGCCAGCACCGAAGTTTACGCCGTAACCGATATCATAAGTAGAAGATATACCGAAACCGTCACCGTTCTGAGTAGTCAACAGACCATCACGACCACTTTCGTTTTTGCCTTGATATTGCAGGGCAAAGTTCAGACCGTCAACCAGACCGAAGAAGTTGGTATTACGGTAAGTAGCCAGGCCAGTAGAACGGCCAGTCATGTAGTTGTCAGAGTTGGAGATTGAATCACCACCGAACACTGGCAGCATGTCAGTCCATGCGTTGACATCATAGATTACGCCGTAGTTACGGCCGTAGTCGAATGAACCGAACTCAGCAAATTTCAGACCAGCAAAGCCCAGACGGGTTTTGTTGCCTTTGCCTTCTTGGGCTTCAGCATTGTTAGCCTGAATGTTGTATTCCCACTGGCCGTAACCGGTCAGTTGGTCAGTAATTTGGGTTTCACCTTTGAAGCCGAAACGAACATAAGATTCGTCGCCGTCTTGGCCAGCGTTGTCAGAGAACTGGTGACGCGCGTCAACTTTACCGTACAGGTCAAGTTTGTTGCCGTCTTTGTTGTAGATTTCTGCTGCATTAGCTGCGCCAGCTACTAACAATGCTGGGATTACTACTGCAAGAATATTGCGCTTCATCATTATTATTACCCTCATTGGTGTTATTCGGACACCTGCCACTGCCGCCAATAATTTTTTTGGAACTATTGTTGAGAGTTTGGTGTCGTCTGTGTCTGAACGCAGTGTTCCATTCACAGGCCCCATAATCCACACCGAAAATGCTACCAATTACCTGAATGTGTTTCATTGAGATACTATGTGTTACCAAATGTAAATATCAGGGAACTTTGTGACTTAGATCGAACTTTAAAAAATGACAAAAGCCAGCTGAGCTGGCTTTTTTTTATACAAAAAGACATTTTTTTTCTAAATGAGAAACTTAGAAGCTGGCATTTCTCGGAGTACGAGGGAATGGAATAACATCCCGAACGTTTTGAACCCCCGTTACATATGAGATCAAACGCTCAAATCCAAGGCCAAAACCTGAATGTGGCACAGTGCCATAGCGACGAAGGTCACGATACCACCAATAATCTTCTTTATTGAGACCCATTTCAGCCAGACGTGCATCCAGAACATCCAAACGTTCTTCACGCTGTGAACCACCGATGATTTCGCCGATACCCGGAGCCAGGACATCCATCGCCGCTACGGTTTTACCATCTTCATTCATCCGCATATAGAAGGCTTTGATATCTTTCGGGTAGTTCTTAACCACCACGGGCGCTTTAAAGTGTTTCTCAGCTAAATAGCGCTCGTGTTCAGAAGACAAATCAATGCCCCAAGACACATCATTTTCAAATTTCTGGCCCGAGGCCAGCAAGATTTCAATGGCGTCGGTATAGTCAACCTGAGCAAAGTCAGAGGTCACAAAACGTTGTAAACGATCGACGGCATCTTTATCTACACGCTCAGCAAAGAATTTCATGTCATCAGCGCGTTCGTTCAGCACGGCCTGGAAAACATATTTCAACATTTTCTCGGCCAAACCGGCGACATCATCCAATGAAGCAAAAGCAACTTCAGGTTCTACCATCCAGAATTCAGCCAAATGACGGCTAGTATTGGAGTTTTCCGCCCGGAAAGTTGGGCCGAAAGTGTAAACTTTTGATAACGCACAGGCGTAGGTTTCACCATTCAACTGACCGGATACTGTCAGGAAAGCTTCTTTACCGAAAAAGTCTTCGCTGAAATCGATGGCACCCGTATCTGTGCGTGGCAGATTTTCCAAATCCAAGGTGGATACACGGAACATCTCGCCAGCACCTTCGGTATCTGAGGCGGTAATCAATGGGGTAGAAACCCAGAAATAGCCATTCTCATCGAAGAAACGGTGAATGGCTTGCGCCAATGTATGACGAACACGAGCAACTGCACCGATCAAGTTGGTCCGTGGGCGCAAGTGCGCAACTTCACGCAGATACTCGATACTGTGGCGTTTTGCTGCCATTGGGTAGGTGTCGGGATCATCTACCCAACCAACCACTTTGATAGCCGTGGCCTGAATTTCAAAACTTTGGCCTTCACCTGGTGATGCAACCACCGTCCCGGTGACTTCAACAGAACAGCCGGTAGTCAGATGCAGTACTTCATCCTGATAATTCGGCAAAGTATTATTCACGACGGCCTGTAACGGGTCAAAGCAGGAACCGTCATAAACGGCAACGAAGGAGATACCCGCTTTAGAATCTCTCCGGGTACGCACCCAACCGCGCACGGTGACTTCACTGTCAACCGCAGCACGGCCTTGCAGTACGTCGACTACAGGCACTACGCTCATAGATTTCTCTCTTTAATAAATAGTTTTATAGAAATAGTTAATAACCCAACAAAATGGGGATGTTGCTATGTTACTTGCGGCGGTGCAGGACACAAGTAGAAATCACCAGATCAGTGCAACATTTCTATGGTTAGCTTAAATAAAGACGGCATAAATCGAGCGGGAGTTTAATGGGGGCAATAATGAGGGGGAAAAACCTGTCTGTGAGATGAATCGCCGGGCAGAATTGGCCCGACGATTCATAAACACAGGTGCAATAGACTAACTGGCTTTCTTTATCAGCGGCAGGGCAAATGCTTCACGTAACTCATCAACAAAAGCCGGGTCGTGGCAAATGGTTTTACCGGGACTATCAGAAAGCTTAGCCACGGGTTTATCGTTACATTCGACCAACTTAATAACAATATTAAGTGGCTTGACGCTGGGAATATCGCAAGTTAGGCGGGTACCAATACCGAATACCAATTTAATCCGCTGATAGAAGTGGCGATATAGCGAGAGCGCTTTTTCCAGATCTAAATTATCGGAGAACACCAACGTCTTGCTCATAGGGTCAATACCCAGCTTTTCATAATGGGCGATAGCTTTTTCACCCCATTCAACGGGATCACCAGAGTCATGGCGCAATCCCTGGTAGCGCTTAGCGAATGTCTCATCAAAATCACGCAGGAATGCATCCATCGCAATACAGTCGGTTAATGCAACCCCAAGTTGGTCGGGATATTCATCTAGCCAAACTTGCAGTGCAACGCGCTGACTGTTGGCCAGAACCGGGCTTATCTGCTGGTGAGCCTGGAACCATTCATGGGCCTGAGTACCTACCGGCGTTAAAGCTAACTCGCGCGCTAAATCATAATTACTGGTGCCGACCAGGTAGGGGAACTCGTCTTTTAAGCTGCTAACAATGGCATGTTGTATCTCGCGTGAGAAACGACGACGTGTACCAAAGTCCATTAATTTGAAATGAGTAATATCGATATCAGCACTGAGCGCTTTAAATTGCTGAAGTTTATTACGCAATTGCTTGACGGCTTGAGCGGCGGTGACATGTACAGAACGACGGCGATGTACGATTTCACTGATTACTGCCAGCAATGGCACTTCCCATAGAATCGTTTCACACCACAGCCCGGTAATGCGAATATCTAATTTCCCATCTTTATTTAATACGCTGACTTGCTCAGGATTAAAACGAAAATCCCGTAGCCAGTCCAGATAGTCATCCTGAAAGAAGGGTAAACTTGAGAGGTAGATAAACTCATCATCGGTCAATGCCAATTGGCTCATCAGTGTTATTTGATGGCGGATTTCGTCGGCATATTCGCCCAACAGCTCATCACCACGGCAGCGAAACTCCGCAGCAACAGTAATATGGCGATAACGATGGAACACTGCTTGTTGCATATGGAGCTTATAAGCATCCGTATCAAGCAATGAAGTCAAAATCGGTGAGGCGTCTTGGGTCATGGCGCTATACAGCATCCTCGTAGGAGCATTTTCCACAGTCGGCATAATCTAAAAGTTGCAGGAGTATACCGGTATTATCCTGTTATTGAAGCCTCATCACACCATAAATGCTAATCAGAGGTCTAGGATTAAACGTGCCATTACCCGTGAAGTCACTCTTTTCTTAAATGTGTTATGAGATAAAAGCTAACTTTTTAGGTATTTAGATAATGAAGGAGGAATATTGTCTTAAAAAATATAGGGTTATTAACTTGAGTAGAATATCGACAAAGCGTAAGTTTTTATGTCTACGACATGGAAAATGTATCTTATGTATTTCCCCATCATTATATTTGCATTTCTTAACAATTATTTAATTTTAGTCAAAACGAGGCGAAATTTTAATAAGGAGTAACTATAAAGGAGGGCTAGCTGGTTTGGTGTCCTTTTATAGATTTGTTGGCTATTTTTAGTCCAGATAAAAACGTGGGGTTGTTGTAGTGATTAAGTGAGTATCTGCTTCGCTATGTTTACTCTTATTAATGTGCAGTCTGTTTTCTGTTCGATACAGAATTTGCCGCAATAGCACAGGTTCTCAACTGGGATTTTCTTGCAATTGTGATACATTGAAAAGCTATCTGAGTCTGAGGGCAAAGCCACTGGCAGCCTTGTATTTAGCCTAATGTTTTGGGCCCCAACAGCCATAATTACAGACTTGGTAATCATATTCACTGAAGACGTCAAAAGGGTTTCTATGACACAACAGCCGCAAGTTAAATACCGTCACGATTATAAATCGCCGGATTACACTATCACCGATATCGATCTGGACTTCGTGCTAGATGCACAAAAAACGACGGTAACGGCGGTCAGCAAAGTAAAATGTCAGGGAACAGATGGAGCACCGTTGATATTAAATGGTGAAGATCTCACTTTAGTGAGCCTTAGTGTTGATGGGCAAGCATGGCCGCATTATCAGATACAGGATAACGTGCTGGTCATCGAACAACTGCCGGCGAATTTCACACTGACCATTGTTAATGATATTCATCCTGCGACCAACAGTGCACTTGAGGGGTTATATCTTTCCGGCGAAGCATTGTGCACACAGTGTGAAGCCGAAGGTTTTCGTCATATTACCTATTATTTAGACCGCCCTGATGTACTTGCGCGTTTTACTACGCGCATTGTTGCCGATAAATCGCTTTATCCTTATTTGCTCTCCAACGGTAATCCGGTGGGGAAAGGCACTTTAGACGATGGTCGCCATTGGGTTAAATGGGAAGACCCATTCCCAAAACCTTGCTATCTGTTTGCTTTGGTCGCCGGTGATTTTGATGTTTTACGCGATAAGTTCATTACCCGTTCTGGTCGCGAAGTTGCGCTGGAACTTTTTGTTGACCGTGGCAATTTAGACCGCGCCGATTGGGCGATGACCTCGTTGAAGAATTCGATGAAATGGGATGAGACCCGTTTCGGCCTGGAATATGACCTCGACATTTATATGATTGTTGCGGTTGATTTCTTCAATATGGGGGCCATGGAAAATAAAGGGTTGAATGTATTTAACTCAAAATATGTTTTGGCAAAAGCAGAAACGGCGACAGATAAAGACTATCTGAATATTGAAGCGGTTATTGGCCATGAATATTTCCATAACTGGACAGGTAACCGAGTAACTTGTCGCGATTGGTTCCAGTTAAGTTTGAAAGAAGGGCTAACGGTATTCCGTGATCAGGAGTTCAGCTCTGATTTAGGGTCACGTTCGGTTAATCGCATAGAAAACGTGCGAGTCATGCGTGCGGCACAGTTTGCAGAAGATGCCAGCCCAATGGCCCATGCTATTCGGCCAGATAAAGTTATCGAGATGAACAACTTCTACACGTTGACGGTGTACGAGAAAGGTTCAGAAGTTATCCGCATGATGCATACTTTGCTGGGTGAACAGCAATTCCAGGCAGGTATGCAACTCTATTTTGAGCGCCACGATGGCAGCGCCGCCACCTGTGATGATTTTGTCCAGGCCATGGAAGATGCATCAAATGTCGATTTATCTTTATTCCGCCGCTGGTATAGCCAATCGGGAACGCCAATCCTGACTGTACGTGATGATTATGATGCGGAAAAACAGCAATATCATCTGCATGTGAGCCAGAAAACATTACCAACGGCCGACCAGCCGGAAAAACTGCCCTTGCATATCCCATTGGATATTGAGTTATATGACAACAAAGGCAATGTTATTGCGTTACAGAGAAATGGCTTGCCGGTTCATCATGTCCTGAATGTGACAGAAGCGGAACAGACTTTTACCTTTGATAATGTTGAACATACGCCGATCCCGTCTCTGCTGCGTGAGTTCTCTGCACCGGTTAAATTGGATTACACCTACAGTGATCAGCAACTGACTTTCCTGATGCAGCATGCGCGCAATGAATTCTCCCGTTGGGATGCGGCACAAAGTTTGTTGGCCACCTATATCAAGCTTAATGTTGCCAAATACCAACAGAAACAGCCGCTGAGTTTACCTAATCATGTGGCTGATGCTTTCCGCGCAATATTGCTTGATGAAAATCTTGATCCGGCTTTAGCCGCACAGATTCTGACATTGCCGTCAGAAAATGAAATTGCAGAGCTGTTTACCACTATTGATCCACAGGCGATCAGTGCGGTGCATGAGGCGATTACTCGTTGCCTGGCCCAAGAACTGTCTGATGAACTGTTGGCTGTCTATGTGGCGAATATCACCCCAGTCTATCGTATTGAGCACAGTGATATCGCTAAACGGGCATTGCGCAATACCTGCTTGAATTATCTGGCGTTTGGTGATGCCGAGTTTGCTAATAAACTGGTCTCTTCGCAATATCACCAAGCCGATAATATGACCGACTCGCTGGCCGCATTAGCCGCATCAGTGGCGGCACAACTGCCATGCCGGGATGAGTTACTGGCAGCCTTTGATGTACGCTGGAATCATGATGGTCTGGTAATGGATAAATGGTTTGCTCTGCAAGCAACCAGTCCGGCTGCAGATGTTTTGGCACAAGTCCGCGGGTTGCTTAAACACCCAGCGTTTAGCTTGAGCAATCCAAACCGCACTCGTTCATTGATTGGTAGTTTTGCTTCCGGCAACCCAGCGGCATTCCATGCCATTGATGGCAGCGGTTATCAATTTTTGGTGGAAATACTCAGTGACTTGAATACCCGTAACCCACAGGTTGCGGCCCGCTTGATTGAGCCACTGATTCGTTTGAAACGCTATGATTCAGGGCGTCAAGCGCTGATGCGCCAAGCATTGGAACAGTTGAAAATGCTGGAAAATTTATCGGGTGACCTGTACGAGAAGATAACCAAGGCATTAGCCGCATAAGTCGTTTTGTATCATCAATAGAGGACAGCATGCCCTCTATTGATGACTAACCTCGATCGGTAATACCACCATTCTTTCTATGGCTTTACTTCGCAAACGTTTACTTTCCTGAAAGATGAATTTACCATTCCCGCATCAACGGCTTGTCATCGCTCGCTCAGGAGATTACATGTACTATCCTCTCGTCAAAAAAGCACTCTTTCAGCTTGATCCAGAACGTGCCCATGAGTTTACTTTCCGCCAGTTAAAACGAATTACCGGCTCACCGCTTGAATTTTTGGTCCGTCAGTCTGTGCCAACCAAACCGGTAAGTTGTATGGGATTGTCTTTCAAAAACCCACTCGGCCTGGCTGCAGGTCTGGATAAAGACGGTGAGTGTATTGATGCTCTGGGGGCAATGGGGTTTGGTTTTATCGAAGTAGGGACGGTGACCCCACGGCCGCAGCCAGGTAATGATAAACCCAGACTCTTTAGGATCGTTGAAGCCGAAGGTTTGATCAACCGTATGGGATTTAATAACCACGGTGTTGATAACTTAATTGAAAACGTTAAGAAATCATATTTTGGCGGTATTTTAGGTATTAATATTGGTAAGAATAAAGATACGCCAGTAGAACAAGGTAAAGACGATTACTTGATTTGTATGGATAAAATTTATCCTTACGCTGGATATATTGCGATTAATATCTCTTCACCAAATACACCTGGGTTACGAGCTTTGCAGTATGGTGAGGCATTAGATGATCTGTTAGCCGCAATTAAAAATAAACAAACTGAATTACATCAGCGGCATCATAAGTATGTTCCTGTAGCTGTAAAGATCGCGCCGGATCTTACCGAAGAGGAATTGATCCAAATAGCTGACAGTTTGGTTCGCCATAATATAGATGGTGTTATTGCCACTAATACAACTTTAGATCGTTCCCTCATTCAGGGATTAAATTATTGCGAACAAGCCGGTGGTTTAAGTGGCCGCCCATTACAATTACGTAGTACAGAAGTGATTCGTCGTTTATCGCAAGAGTTGCAAGGACGTCTGCCTATTATCGGTGTGGGTGGAATTGATTCTGTCACGGCTGCTCGTGAAAAAATGGCAGCGGGTGCTTCATTGATTCAAATTTATTCCGGATTTATCTTCCGTGGACCAGGTTTGATTAAAAATATCGTTACTCATATCTAATTATTTATCTTCTTTACTTGCCTGGGGGTTTATTTATTCCCCCAGCTCGTCTATATTTTGTTCCTATAGATTAAATATACATCAAAGACCTTATATGAATTTAGTCTCATTTGGCGGATGAAAATCTTGCTCATTGAGTTAATGATGTTGGCGGCAAAGTGGGAAGGATAAAATATGCGGATTAAACCAGACGATAAATGGCGTTGGTATTTTGATACCGAACATGACCGCCTCATGTTGGATTTAGCTAATGGTATGATCTTTCGCTCGCGTTTCCCGTCAAAAATGTTAACCCCAGATGCTTTTGCTGACTCCGCATTTTGTGTTGATGATGCCGCGCTTTATTTTGAATTTGAAGATCAATGTCGCCAAATTAAAATGGGCCATGAGCAACGTTCAGAATTGATATTAAATGCTTTGGTCGCGTTTCGTTTTCTAAAACCTTTAATGCCTAAAAGCTGGTATTTTGCACAACAGCCAAAAGCTTGGTTGCCACAGAATGCTGAACTGGCGACAGTAAAAGTATTGGATAGCGGTGAAGATATTAGTTTGTTGGTGGTTGAATCAGGTGACTCTGCCAGCTTATGTTTATTGGCACAATCTCAGGTGGTATTAGCAGGACGTCAGTTAGTATTGGGTGATGCAATAAAGATAATGAATGACCGTTTGTTGCCGCTGGTGATTGAACAGACCTACACCGCGCCAGCTTACGACCGGGCGATGTAATATCCATTATCTTTCAAGCTACAGTCGTGGTGACTACCTTACTGAAGTAAGTTAGTCGTGGTTCTCTTATTTACCGCTGAGTGTAATATCCCCTTTAGGGATACAACTGCAACAAAGAATCGTCCCGTCATTACCGATAGCACTCTGTTTTAAAGGTGCGACATCGCCATTGATTAATGTAATTCGACAGCTGCCACATATCCCCGCCCGACAAGAGTAAGGTATACGGATATTTTGTTGTTCCAATTGCTCTAATAATACCTGTTGATTATTACCATTAAAGCGGATGCCATTATATTCAATAGACAGCGTTTTGGATTGATCCTGTGGCGCGGCTAAACTTTCAACCACAGTACCGGCACTATAGGGACGTGGAGGTTTGGTTGAAAGAATTTCGACTTCATCCCCAACCCGAATAATCCCACTGTTTCTGGCCACCATATTTTGGCCAAAGTCGATATCACCATTTTCAGCGGTTCGGAATGTCTGCAGTGTCTGCAAAGGTTCGCCTGTGGGATGCTTGCGACCACGTTCAACGCTGACCGTGGTTAATACACAGCGGCTGCATGGCTTAACCAAATCAAAGGTAATATCACCCACTCGGATAACCTGCCAACTGTCTTCAGCAAAGGCACTGGCTCCGGTGACCACTAAATTGGGGCGGAACTGTTCCAGCTTAATACTGCCAGGGCAGCGCTGCTGTAATTCTTTAAATGATGCTTCATTAATGAGCAAATAAGGGAAGCCATCAGCAAAGGAGAGTGGAATTTCCGGCATCGGTTTTACCCGGCGGGTTAATTCTGCTCCGAGCCAACGCAATTGTACTTCACGCTGAAAATAGTCGCTGAGCCAGTTGTTGATAGCGGCTGGGGCAATTAGCGCGGTAAAATGGTTGCCCCAAACTTCGGTGGGTTCCGCATTGGCTAAAAAATCATTAAAGCGGATACTGGCACTCTCGCCATCGGGGGCAGTGAGGTATAACCCGTCTGGCATTAATGCCGGGGTAAACATGACCATCTTCGGATATTGGCGTGCAGTAATAAAAGTGCCATCCGGTTCGGTAATCATAAATACGCGGTCAAAGGCCAGTCCGCTGCTGCTAACTTGAGCATGAGAAAGCTGCAAGCCGCGCATGGATTTCACCGGATGAACGTAAAGTCGGGAGAGGGTAATCACCATTGCCTCCGTGCGAGTATTAAATTAGAGGGAGCAACTTTATGACAAGCTGCTGGGATTAGCTATAATGCGCAACAATTTTCTTTTTGGTGATAGTGCGATATGAACTCTCTGTTTGCCAGCACGGCGCGTGGACTGGAAGAACTGTTAAAAAGCGAACTCGAAGCGCTGGGCGCTCACGACTGTAAAATAGTACAGGGTGGGGTACATTTTCAGGGCGACGATCGACTCATGTACCAAAGCCTGTTGTGGAGCCGGTTGGCTTCACGCATTTTGCTACCGCTCAACGAATTCAAAGTTTACAGTGACTTAGATTTGTACCTTGGGGTACAAGCCATTGACTGGCCGTCAATCTTTGGTGTGGACAAAACATTTGCCGTCCATTTTAGCGGCGTAAATGACGAAATCCGTAATAGTCAGTATGGCGCATTAAAAGTAAAAGATGCCATCGTCGATAGCTTTACCCGCAAATTGGAGCAGCGCCCGACGGTTGCCAAGCAACAACCGGATATTCGGGTCAATGTGTTCCTGCAACGGGATATGGCCAGCGTGGCGTTAGATCTTAGTGGTGAAGGTTTGCATCAGCGCGGTTATCGTGATCTGACGGGGCAGGCACCATTGAAAGAAAACCTGGCAGCGGCCATTATTCAGCGCTCAGGCTGGCAATTAGGCACACCAATGGTCGATCCAATGTGTGGTTCCGGTACGTTGCTGATTGAAGCCGCCATGATGGCCTCTGATCGTGCACCGGGTTTGCATCGGGCACATTGGGGCTTTACGGCCTGGAGCGCATTTAACGAAGAGCTTTGGCGCGAGTTAACCACCGAAGCACAAGTGCGTGCTCGTCGTGGCTTGCAAGAAACAACGTCTCGTTTCTTTGGCTCAGATATTGACCGGCGTGTCATTGAGATGGCGCGAGCCAACGCTCGCCGTGCCGGGGTATCAGAATTGATTACCTTTAATGCTAATGATGTCAGTAAGCTTGTGAATCCCTTGCCCGAAGGGCCGGTAGGTACGGTTATCAGTAACCCACCTTATGGTGAGCGGTTGGAAAGCGAACCGGCATTGATTGCCTTGCATAATATGCTCGGCCGCATCATGAAAAGTGCATTCGGTGGCTGGCGTTTGTCACTGTTCAGTGCATCGCCGGAATTGCTGAGCTGTTTGCAGTTACGTGCCGAGCGTGAATTTAAAGCTAAAAATGGCCCGTTGGATTGTGTACAGAAAAACTACCAGTTGGCCGCAAATCCACAGGGTACTGCCGGTGTGCAAGTGGCCGAGGATTATGCCAACCGCCTACGCAAGAATGTGAAGAAACTGGATAAGTGGGCGAAACAGCAGGGTATCGAATGCTATCGCTTGTATGATGCCGACTTGCCAGATTACAACGTGGCGGTCGATCGTTATGGTAGCAAAGTTGTGGTGCAGGAGTATGCGCCACCGAAAACCATTGATGCACAAAAAGCGCGCCAGCGCCTGTTTGATGTGATTAATGCCACTCTGGCAGTGTTGGATTTGCCGTCAAATCAGTTGGTGTTAAAAACACGCGAACGGCAGAAAGGTAAAAACCAATACGAAAAATTGGCACAGAAGGGCGAATTCCTGCTGGTGAATGAATATAACGCCAAGCTATGGGTAAATCTGACTGATTACCTTGATACTGGCTTATTCCTTGACCACCGCATTGCCCGTCAGATGCTGGGTAAAATGAGTCAGGGTAAAGATTTCCTTAATCTGTTCGCTTATACCGGCACGGCAAGTGTTCATGCCGGGCTGGGCGGTGCGCGTAGTACGACCACGGTCGATATGTCGCGTACTTATTTGGAATGGGCTGAGAAGAACTTGCGTGTCAATGGCCTAACGGGTCAGCAGCACCGCTTGATTCAAGCTGACTGTCTCTCTTGGCTCAGTAATACCGATGAGCAATTCGATGTGATCTTCATTGATCCACCGACGTTCTCCAACTCCAAGCGTATGGAGACCACCTTTGATGTTCAGCGCGACCACTTAGTGCTGATGAAAGAACTTAAACGGTTACTGCGCCGTAAGGGGACAATCATGTTCTCTAACAATAAGCGCGGTTTCCAGATGGATTTGGCCGGTATAGCAGCGTTGGGGCTGGAAGCGAAAGAAATCACAGCGCAGACGCAATCTGAAGACTTTGCCCGTAATCGTCAGATCCACAACTGTTGGCTGGTTACTCACGGCCACGAGGAAAAGTAAAAACTATGTCGTTAATTAGCATGTCCGGTGCCTGGCTGTCGTTCAGTGATGCACCTTTATTAGACAATACTGAATTACATATCGAGGCAAACGAGCGCGTTTGTCTGGTGGGTCGTAATGGCGCGGGCAAATCCACCCTGCTGAAAATTTTGAGCAAAGAAGTTCCCTTAGATGATGGCCGCATCATTTATGAACAGGATTTGATTGTCGCGCGTCTGCAACAAGATCCACCGCGCAATGTGGCCGGTACAGTGTTTGATTTTGTGGCTGAGGGTGTGCAAGAACAGGCCGAGCATTTGAAAGCTTATCATGCCGCATTGCACCAGGTTGAGCTTGATCCGAGTGAGAAAAACCTCAATCAACTGGCGGCATTACAGGAAATTTTGGACCATCAGGGCTTATGGCAATTAGACAGCCGTATTCAGGATGTACTGGTCCAGTTGGGCTTATCGGCAGATGCCGAGCTTTCATCGCTGTCTGGTGGTTGGTTGCGTAAAGCGGCATTAGGTCGCGCACTGGTGAGCTCACCAAAAGTGCTGTTGCTGGATGAACCGACTAACCACTTGGATATTGAAACCATTAATTGGCTGGAAGGCTTCCTGAAAGAATTTCAGGGCAGCATTGTCTTTATCTCCCATGACCGTTCCTTTATCCGCGCAATGGCCACGCGTATTGTCGATCTGGATCGCGGTAAGTTGGTGTCATGGCCGGGTAACTACGAGCTGTATCTTGCCAGCAAAGAAGAAGCACTGCGGGTTGAAGAGCTACAAAATGCCGAGTTTGACCGCAAGTTGGCGCAAGAAGAAGTCTGGATTCGTCAAGGCATCAAAGCACGGCGCACTCGTAATGAGGGCCGTGTTCGCGCCCTGAAAGCCTTGCGAATGGAACGTTCACAGCGTCGTGAAGTGATGGGTACGGCCAAGATGCAAGTGGAAGAGACTGTGCGTTCAGGCAAAATTGTCTTTGATCTGGAAAATGTTAATTATCAGGTTGATGGCAAAGTGCTGGTGAAAGATTTCACCGCTCAAGTACAGCGTGGCGATAAAATTGCGCTGGTGGGCCCGAACGGTTGCGGTAAAACCACCTTGCTGAAACTGATGCTCGGTCAGCTTAAAGCGGACAGCGGCAAAGTGCATTGCGGTACCAAGCTGGAAGTCGCCTATTTTGACCAGCATCGTGCAGAACTTGATCCAGAACGCACGGTGATGGATAACCTGGCAGAAGGTAAGCAAGAAGTGATGGTCAATGGTCGTTCACGCCATGTACTGGGCTATCTGCAAGATTTCTTGTTCCACCCGAAACGTGCTATGACACCCGTGAAAGCCTTGTCTGGTGGTGAGCGTAACCGCTTGTTATTGGCTAAATTATTCCTTAAGCCAAGTAACTTGCTGATCCTCGATGAACCGACCAACGACCTGGATGTTGAAACTCTGGAACTGTTGGAAGAAATGGTGGATAGCTATCAGGGCACCGTCTTACTGGTGAGCCATGACCGCCAATTCGTTGATAACTCAGTGACAGAATGCTGGATCTTTGAAGGTAATGGGCAAATCAGCAGCTTTGTGGGGGGGTATTATGATGCTCACCAACAACGTGCTGAGGCAAAACCTATTCGTCAGGTTGCAGCTAAAGCGGAAGAAACCAAAGTGACTGCACCCGTAAAAAACGCGGCAACCGCGGCCAAACGCCCCGGTAAACTGAGCTATAACCTGCAACGTGAGTTGGATCAATTGCCGCAGCAATTGGAAAAACTGGAAAATGAAATCAGTGAGTTACAGGCCCAGGTCAGTCATGCTGATTTTTTCTCCCGTCCACATGAAGAGACACAGCAGGTGTTGAAAGCCTTAGCAGATGCTGAACAGGCATTAGAGGTAGCATTTAGTCGTTGGGAAGAGCTGGAAGCTCAGAAAAACGGCTAAAATATGTCATTGCCGTTCTGTCAGATAAGGTGATATACGATATTATGTCTATCGTTATATTAAGCCCCTGACAAAACGGCACTCAGGAATACAGCCGTAAGGAATGAGATATTGTGTTCTGTAATTCAGCCTGAGCACTCCGGACAGTCAGGGAATGTGATCCTGTGCCGGCAGTGTGATATGTCAGTGGTCTTACCCTCCCTGCCTTATGGCACCAAAGCGGTATGTCCGCGTTGTAAAACAACCCTGACAGCGCGGTGGGATGAGCCACGTAAGCGTCCAGTCGGTTACGCGTTTAGTGCACTGTTTATGTTATTGCTGGCGAATATGTTCCCCTTCGTCAATATGCGGGTGGCGGGGATCACCAGCGAAATAACGCTGATCCAAATACCCCAAGTGATGGTGGCAGATGACTATGTCAGCATGGCAACCTTATTTATGGTGCTGGTGCAGCTGATTCCGGCGTTCTGCATGGTAGCCATCATTTTGCTTTGCCTGCGGGTGCGAATGCCAACTCGTTGGAAAGCATTCATCGCGAAAATATTATTCCAATTTAAAACCTGGTGCATGGTTGAGATATTCCTCGCCGGTGTACTGGTTAGTTTTGTCAAACTGATGGCCTATGGCGACATCGGTATTGGCAGCAGTTTTATCCCTTATTGTTTATTCTGTTTGCTACAGGTACGTGCTTTCCAGTGTGTTGATCGCCATTGGATGTGGCAGGATATTGCGCCCGCCCCAGCACTACCTTATCCACTCGTTGTGGGCCGTACAGGGTTGCGCCAAGGTCTACGCTCCTGTTCGTGCTGCACGGCGATTTTACCGCAATCCCAAGAGCAATGCCCGCGCTGCCATACTTATGGCTATGTCCGCCGTCGTAATAGCTTGCAGTGGACAATGGCATTATTAATCACGTCAATACTGCTCTATATCCCAGCCAATCTGATGCCTATTATGATTACCGAAAGCTTGGGCAGTCAGATGGGATCTACCATTATGTCTGGGGTGATTTTCTTGTGGAGTGAAGGCTCCTACCCAGTAGCGTTGGTGATTTTTATTGCCAGTATTATGGTGCCATCATTGAAAATGTTGGCGATCGGTTGGTTATGTTGGGATGCAAAAGGTAAAGGCAAAACTGACACTGAACGGATGCATTTTATTTACGAAGTTGTGGAGTTTGTTGGCCGCTGGTCAATGATTGATGTGTTTGTTATTGCAGTGCTTTCATCATTAGTCCGTATTGGGCAATTGATGAGCATCTATCCGGCGATTGGTGCGCTGCTCTTTGCGATGGTGGTGATCCTGACAATGTTTTCTGCATTAACCTTTGATCCCCGACTAACCTGGGATCGGATAAGTGAAACAACCGAAGAAGGAGCCGCAAGGTGACGGACAATAATCCCAGCCAGGGTGTGGCGGAAATTGAAAAAATCAAACGGTGGTCCCCAGTGTGGATCATCCCTATCGTCACCGTGCTGATTGGTGCATGGATACTGTTTTATCATTTTAGTCATCAAGGGCCAGAAGTGGTTATGACCACTTTGAATGCTGAAGGCATTGAAGCCGGTAAAACGAAAATAAAAAGCCGTAGCGTGGATGTTGGCATTGTTGAGCAAGTCACTCTGAGTGAAGACCTCAACCATGTTATCGTGCAAGCTCGCTTGAATTCTGGCATGAAGAATTTACTGCATAGCGACACGGTTTTCTGGGTGGTCAAACCCCAGATAGGTCGCGAAGGTGTTTCCGGTTTAGGGACACTGCTTTCTGGGGCTTATATTGAACTGCAACCCGGCGGCAAAGGTAAGGCATTAGATACATTCACCTTGCTCGACTCCCCGCCGCTGGCGGCACCTGATGCCAAAGGGGTGCGCATCATACTCGATAGCGAACGAGCAGGGCAGTTGAATGCCGGGGATCCGGTTCTGTTCCGTGGTTATCGCGTTGGTTCAGTGGAGACCAGCACTTTCGACGCTAAATTACGTCTGATGCGTTATCAACTCTTTATTGGCGCACCTTATGACAGTCTGGTGACGACCAATGTCCGTTTCTGGAAAGACAGTGGTGTGGCGGTTGACCTCTCCTCGCAAGGGATGCGGGTGGAAATGGCCTCTTTGGCGACGTTGTTCAGTGGTGGCGTGAGCTTCGATGTTCCAGATGGCCTGGATCTGGGTCAGCCAATCACGCAAGAGAAGCCCGAATTTAAACTGTTTGATGACCGCAGTAGCATTCAAAATTCACTGTACACTGAACATGAAGATTTCTTGTTGTTTTTCTCTGATTCTGTTCGTGGCTTGCAGGCGGGCGCGCCAGTTGAGTTCCGTGGGATCCGCGTGGGGACTGTCGGTGAAGTACCTTTCTTTGCCATGGGTATGAAACAGCGTGTTGATAATGACTTCCGTATCCCAGTGCTTATTCGTATTGAGCCAGGTCGTTTCCGTAATGATTTAGGCCCGGATGCGAACTTTGAACAAACACTGAAACAGGCCAAAGAGCGCGGTCTGCGAGCATCCTTGAAATCAGGAAACCTATTGACCGGTGCACTGTTTGTCGATTTGGATTTCTATCCCGATGCCAAACCGTGGAAAGGGCCGCTGGAAGTCGTGGGTTATCCATTGTTGCCGACCGTCAGTGGTGGTTTAGCGCAAATTCAGCAGAAACTGACACAAACGCTGGATAAGATTAATCATCTGCCGCTAGAGCCAATGATTAATGAAGCGACCAAAACACTGGCCGAAAGCCAGAAAACCATGCGTGACACTCAGAAAACCTTGGAGTCACTAACCGCAATCACCTCGAGCCCGGCCATGCAGAGCTTGCCGAAAGATCTGCAAAAAACGTTGGATGAGCTCAATCGCAGCATGAAAGGCTTCCAGCCAGGATCACCGGCATACAATAAAATGGTGGGTGATATGCAGCGGCTAGACCAGGTCTTGCGCGAATTACAACCAGTATTGCGCACGTTGAATGAGAAGAGTAACGCGCTGGTATTTGAAGCGGCAGGAAGTCAGGACCCTCAGCCTAAGAAGGCCAAAAAATGATGAAATGGATGGCAGTAATCGCCGCGCTGTTACTCAGCGCTTGCAGTAGCGAACCAAGCAAGACGTATTATCAGTTACCGGCCCTCAGTGCACCTGCAACGACCAGTAGCAGCGTGGCATCACGGCAGCTGTGGATTGAGCATGTTGGTGTCGCTGATTACCTGGCTGCGGCTGGTGTGGTGTATCAGACCAATGATGTGCAGTATGTGATTGCCAGTAATAACCTGTGGGCCAGCCCATTGGACCAGCAATTGCAGCAAACTTTGGTGACGAATCTGAGTAATGCGTTGCCGGGTTGGCTGGTATCCTCACAGCCACTGGACAGCAATCAGGATGTCCTCAACGTCACTGTAACCGGGTTCCATGGCCGCTATGATGGTCGTGCCATCATCCGCGGTGTTTGGATACTGAAACATCAGGGACAACTTATTAAGCAACCATTCGATCTTGAACTTAAACAGAGTGAAGATGGCTATGATGCTCTCATTCGTACCTTGGCAGAGGGTTGGCAGCAAGAAGCTAAGACGATTGCAGCGCAGTTGCAGCGAGTTAAATAATATTTTGTTCTAAATCAGTCTAACCCTCTTTCATTGGTAATAATGAATTTACTGTGAAAGAGGGTTATCAATAAATATCAATAAGTTACAACCAATCACTTCAAATCAATTAGTTAGACAATTCAGCGGGCATAGCTCACAAATATGACATTGGCGTGAATTTTGCGCATTGCTTTTCTGTTTCCTAAGGTCTATCACTTAACTGTGACCGCACATAAAGTAGTCACTGTTTTCTTTCCACCAGACCGAAAGATGAGGGAAACGAGGCATGAAGAGACAGAAAAGAGATCGCCTGGAAAGGGCGTTGTCACGTGGGTACCAAGCAGGTATTTCAGGGCGTTCAAGGGAAATTTGCCCTTACCAAGCTTTAGACGCCAGATCACATTGGTTAGGAGGTTGGCGACAAGCCATGGAGGACAGGGCTGTGACCGCCTAAGCGGCTCTCTGTCAGACTAAGGGAACACCTCCGCTTTATGCGCATATCGCGGAGGTTTTTGAAAGACTCTCGTACTTGCTGCCGCAGCTTTGTTGGCTGCTCTCATAAACCCGAATCATTGACTGGAGTCAACTCATCGGGATTTAATCGCTTACCGCCTGGCTGCAACACCAATTACTTTGAGTTATCTCTTCGTACTTGCTATCGCAGCGTTGTTGGCTGCTCTCATAAACCCGAATTATTGACTGGAGTCACTCATCGGGATTTAATCGTTTACCGCCTAGCTGTATTGAGCCATGTTCGTGCTTACCAGCGTTTCAGTAAAATACTCGCGTTGACCCCGCCGAAACCAAAGCCATTTGAAAGGGCATATGTCATTTCATGTGCTTGAGCTTTGCCCGCAATCACGTTAAGTCCTGAGGCCGCAGGATCCAGATTTTCCAGATTTAGTGTGGCGGGAACGATTTGATCCCGCAATGCCAACACCGTAAAGATGGTTTCCAATCCACCAGCAGCACCGAGCAAATGGCCCGTGGCTGATTTTGTTGATGTAATGGCTAAAGTATTGCTCTCGCCAAACAGGTGTTTAATTGCATTGATCTCACCCAGATCACCCACCGGCGTTGAGGTTGCATGTGCATTCAGATGCTGAACTTGCTCCGGTTTAATTCCTGCCTGGCGTAATGCAATTTTCATTGCACGATATGCGCCGTCGCCATCTTCCGCGCCCGAGGTCATATGATAAGCATCGGCGCTGGTGCCGTAACCGACAATCTCAGCCAATGGTTGTGCACCACGGGACAGAGCATGCTCCAGCTCTTCGATAATCAGCAGGCCAGCACCTTCGCCCATCACAAAACCATCACGGGCGCTATCGAATGGGCGAGAGGCTTTCTCTGGCGCGTCATTAGAGCCGGTTGATAATGCGCGGGCTGCAGCAAAACCGGCCAGACTGACTTTATCAATTGCGGCTTCAGCCCCGCCACACAGAGCAATATCAGCTTCATCGTTGCGGATCATGCGCACGGCATCGCCAATAGCTTGAACACCTGCCGCACAGGCAGTGACCGGAGCACCAATTGGCCCTTTAAAATGATGCTTGATAGAAACGTGGCCCGCAGCCAGATTCACTAAGAATGAGGGAATGGTGAAAGGGGACAGACGCTTGGGCCCACGGTTATCGGTCGTGCGTACTGCATGCGCAATGGATGGGAAACCGCCAATACCGGAACCGATAATCGTTGCGGTTCGCTCTTGTTGCTCTAAATTATCGGCTTGCCAACCTGCATGGGCAATAGCCTCATCAGCTGCAGCCATCGCAAATTCAATAAAGCGATCCATTTTCTTTTGATCTTTGGGCGCAACAGCTTTATCAGGATCAAAACCCGCCTCAGGATCTGCGGCAAGAGTTGGCACTTGTCCGCCAATTTTTGCCGGTAGATCGCCGACAATCTCATCTGGCAGAATGCGGATTCCAGATTGCCCCGCCAACAGACGTTGCCAGACAGTTTCGATACCACAGCCTAATGGGGAAACTACACCCATCCCGGTAATTACGACACGGCGCGTATTCATCATTTTTCCTTTCTAGACTCAATTGAATGTAGTGGGTGTCTGGCATCGACGGCTTGTTTGTCATGCATCAGCGCCAGCCGTTTATTAATTATATCGCTCCTGACAGAGCCTGCCGTGAGGGTGACATCTTGTGCACGGATAGGTTGTCGAGTGGCATTGTCCAGTAAGATAGGTTCCACCGGTGTACCGGTGCGGCGATCGGTGAGAATCACTGCGGGGCCATCTGGTGCAAAGTGTTGATTACCCCATTGAAATAGGGCGGCAATAACAGGGAAGAAATCCGTGCCACGCTTGGTCAATAAATACTCATAGCGAGCAGGGCGGGAGTGATAGAGCCGCTTTTCAAGGATGCCACTTTCTACCAGATATTTTAAGCGTCGGGTCAGGATAGTAGGGGAAAGCGACAAACTTTGCTGAAATTCATCGAATCGTGTTAGCCCCTGAAAAGCATCACGCAGAATCAGTATACTCCACCATTCACCTACTCGTTCAAGGGCGCGGGCAACCGGGCAGGGCATATCTTGCAGGCGAGTTCTTTGCATACCACTCCTTGTGTATTTCCTGTGAATAGCGCTGACTACGGACTGATATTAATTAGCGACTACATTTATTGTAGTTACTAAGGTTTAAAAAAAATGCCATTGGCATACTGATAACAATGCAGGGGATTTAACGGCCCCTGCATCAGGTCACGGCTAAAGATATTAGAAAGCAGCGGTGTCTTTAAACAGGCCAACTTTCAGGTCGGTGGCGGTGTAAATCACTTTACCATCGACTAATACCTCTCCATCAGCGACACCCATGATCAATTTACGCATGATCACGCGTTTAAAATGAATACGGTATGTCACTTTCTTGGCATCAGGCAGTACTTGACCTGTGAATTTAACTTCACCGACGCCCAGTGCGCGGCCTTTGCCTTCGCCACCTAACCAGCCAAGATAGAAACCAACCAACTGCCACATGGCATCAAGGCCCAAACAGCCAGGCATTACCGGATCACCGATGAAGTGGCAACCGAAGAACCATAGATCCGGATTAATATCCAGTTCCGCTTCCACATAACCCTTGTTATAGAGGCCGCCGTCTTCTGTCATTTTGATGACACGGTCCATCATTAACATATTGCCTGCTGGCAATGGTGGCCCACCAGCGCCAAACAGTTCGCCACGGCCAGATGCTTCAAGGTCTTCTTTTGTATAGGATTCGCGTTTATCTACCATGTTCTCAGTAAGCCTTATTTTATTGAAGTGCGCAGAATAGCGTACAGCTGTACGCTGAGCAAGTCCGATCAGCCCTGGTTGAACCAGTTCAGCCAACGTAATGGCCATGGCCAACGATGCCTGTCCTGCGGATTTACTTGTGAGATTCGTTCTTGAATTATACCTAACAAGCTCGGTTGCTGCTCATCGGCATAAACCACACCGGTTAATAATGGCAATGCTTCTGCGGCGCTATCTACAGCCCATAAATGGAACTGACCATTTTGTACTGCCTCGATCACTGACTGGTTCAAGCACAAATGACGGACATTGGTCGCGGGTAAAATTACCCCCTGATTACCCGTCAGCCCACGGCGTTGGCAAGCTTCAAAGAAGCCTTCGATCTTTTCATTGACGCCCCCAATAGGTTGTACATTACCAAATTGGTCAACTGAACCGGTCACGGCAATTTGCTGATTGATAGGCTGCTGTGACAGGGCACTGATCAAGGCACAAAGTTCGGCCAGTGATGCACTGTCGCCATCAACCTCACCATAGGATTGCTCAAAAACAATGGAAGCGGAGAAGGGAAGCGGCTGATCAAGCTCCAATTCTGAAATCAAGAAAGCTTGCATAATCATCATGCCTTTAGCATGGATATTGCCGCCCAACTCTGCTTTACGTTCAACATCAACAAATTCGCCATCGCCTAAGTGGACGACACAACTGATTCGAGCTGGCTCACCAAAGGCATAAGGATGGCCGGGATATTCCAAGACTGACAGCCCATTAATTTGACCGACAACTTGCCCTTCGGTCTCAACCAGAATTTGCCCCAGTTCTATCTCATCTTGCATCCGTTCAGCAAGGTAGCTATTGCGCCAATCACGGGCATTTAGCGCAACCTCCAGCGCGTTGGCTGTAATTGTATCTTCTTCGGCATAAAGTGCCGCCTCCGCCAGCACGCGAGTCAGCCATTGTGGGCACAGTGGCAGACTGCCTTGGTCGCCGCTATAGCGCACCGCTTGACGGAACAGAACCGGCCAGGCATCGGCAGACAGCGCAGGGAGTTGTTTTTGCTGCAATAGTGTATTGATATAACCGCACCACAAGGTCATACCATCAATATCGACCAGCGGCAGCTCTACTTCGAACTCGCCATAAATAGCCAATTCACCCAGTTCAGGTTCCATATCATGGAAATCACCTAACCCCAGACGATCGCCAACCAGAATCAGACGTAAATCCAGTGGCATTGATGGGATATGTACTGGCAAAGGACGCGTTTCATCCGGCGATAACCAATCGAAGCGCTGCTGAACAATCATCTGCTTCAGCCGTAACCACATCAAAGGCTGCGCCTGTAATGCGCGCACCGACAAGATCAAGACGCCGCCATTGGCTTGATGAACCAAACCGGGCTGTAAACTTATTTGATCTTTATGCCATCTGACACAGCCAAACAGCTGTTCGGGCTCGACCCACTCTTGATAGAGACAACGTGAGAGGGCCGCAAAGGGCTCATCACCGCGTTGTGCTGGTTGCCAAGTGACTTGGTGACCGTGTACCAGATAATCTCCACCAAACAGGGCAGAGGCCTCAGGTTGCAGCTCTTTAACAGCTTGAGCGATCAATGCCAAATACTCAGTACTTTCCTGTGCTTTGATCAGCATAAAACGCGGCTGAGATTGTGGATGACAGAATAACGTCATGCCATTTTCTAACCGGGGCTGAATCGCGGCGAAAGAAACAGGCTCCAACTGGGAGGCAGTAGCAAATAACGCTTCATATGGCGTTGTGTTCGGCAGCAGTGACTGCCATTCAAGTCTGTTATTGGTCAAAGTGATAGATGCAATCGTCAAAAAGGGAAAGTGCGATTATACAAGAATAAAGCAGACTGCATATACGTAGAGTGGTAGTTGATGGCAAGGAGTAAGAGATCGGCAGTATTCCGTACAAAAAACAAACTAATCATGTGCTTTTAGGAGGGTGAAATTCTGTGTAAAACTGTTATGCTTGAGTTAAGTTACACGGTCACTAAAGAGCTCACGATGAAATATCAGCAACTGGAAAATCTGGAAAGCGGTTGGAAATGGGCGTATTTGGTAAAAAAACACCGTGAAGGTGAGGCTATTACCCGCCATATTGAAAACAGTGCTGCACTGGAAGCAGTAGAGCAACTGATGAAACTGGAAAGTGAGCCAGTGAAAGTGCTGGAGTGGATTGATACTCACATGAATAGGCAACTGGCTAACCGGATGAAGCAGACTATCCGCGCCAGACGTAAGCGGCATTTTAATGCTGAGCATCAGCACACTCGCAAGAAATCAATCGATTTGGAATTCTTGGTCTGGCAACGATTGGCCGCGCTGGCCAGGCGTCGGGGTATTACTCTGTCAGAGACGGTTGTTCAGTTGATTGAAGATGCTGAGCGTAAAGAGAGGTATGAAAGTCAGATGTCATCCTTAAAGCAGGATTTACAGGATATTCTGGGTAAAGAGATTTAATCTATTTGAATCCGCATTGACATTAAGGTCACTATAATACGGTTTAAGTTAATGCGATATGACCTGAGTTTTGCTGAGCGAGATAATAAAAAAGACTTCATGAAAAAGAGATAAAAAAAACCCCGCAAAGCGGGGTTTTTTACGAAAGGAGTAAACTTAAGCCTGTGGCTGAGTTACAACTTCTTTGTAGCCTTTAACTTCGATCTCTACGCGACGATCTGGTGCCAGGCAATCGATCAGAGCAGCACGTGGTTTCACGTTGTCACAGGTATTGCCTGTAACTGGGTTTGCTTGACCTTCACCGCGAGCGGTGATTTTTTCAGCAGGGATACCTTTAGAAACCAGGTAATCACGCACGCTGTCAGCACGACGCTGAGACAGAGCTAAGTTAGGAGCTGGTTGACCGATACGGTCAGCAAAGCCCAGAACAACTACAGAACCGTCTTTAGGATCGATAGAGCTCAGCTGTGAATACAGTTGGTCCAGAGCTTGCTGGCCTTCTGGTTTCAGAGTTGATTTGTTGAAAGCGAACAACACGTCAGATTTCAGAGTGAAACGCTTAGTGTCAACAACTGGAGCTGGTGCTGGAGCCGGAGCTACAGGAGCTACAGCGTCATCTTGACCGAAACGGTAAGAAACGCCAACGCTCAGCATGCCGTTGTCTGGACGAGCACCAACGGTAGCTTTATCACCGATGTTGCTAACCCATTGGTATTCCATACGGGTTGCCCAGTTTTTGGTCCATGCGTATTCAGCACCCAGAGCTACCAATGGAGAAACACCGGTGTCATGGTTGTTTGAACGCAAGCCAGAAGTTGCGTCAAACGCGCTTGAATCTGCACGCCAAACCATACCACCCAGACGGGTGTACAGGTCCAGGTCCTGAGCAATAGGGTAGCTCAGTTTAGCAGCCAGTTGAACGCCCTGTGCTTTAAAGTCGCCGTTACGAACGTCGCCTTTGTAAGGCATACGGCCAAGCCAGTCGTATCCCATTTCAAAGCCCAGGTATTGGTTTGCTTGGTAACCCAAGAATGCACCAGCGCCCAGTTGGTTTTTATGGGTAGGACCGTCGTTGCCAACGTCGCCATAGATACCGCCAGTGCCAGTATCTTGATACTGGGACCAACCCAATTTACCACCGGTGTACCAGGTGTTATCTTTCGGTGCGGCTTGCGCTACTGTAGCGAAACCTGCCAGTGCCACTGCTAATGCGATAGCTGTCTTTTTCATTTTACGCCTCGTTATCATCCAAATAGGCAATGAGCTTTAAAGCCAAGCCCTTGGTTAAAATTCTTCGTCAAGGTATTCGCGCTCCCGTTAATCACGCTGCCAGTATAATTTGGCGTTTTAGAGCAACCTTGGCGATGTAAAGTCTACAACGTGGCGAGAAAGTTACAAGTGTGATGTGATAAACCGCCTGAAAAAAAACCGAAATTGTGCATAATCTTTAACGATTTAGCCGGAAATAACAGCTTTTTCTAGACGTTATTTTCTGCTGCAAGCCGCATTCTGACTCGCTTTATGCTGGTTACACAGGAGTAAGCGCTAAATATTGTAAAAATTCATGGGATAAATCCTAAATTTACTTAATGATACAAAGAAGAATGAATTTTTAACGTTGCGCACTGTCCTTGAGTCGATTTTGTGTCATCCACAGGATGCATCACAAACCCATAAGCATTTCCTAACTTTGCTGCCAAACGTAATCGACTACGATCATTTTCTGACAATTCAGGCAGCCAGCCAAGGACAACACTATAATTTCCCGTCAACAAGGCTTTTTCCATAGCATCAATCGTTGATAATGGGCTGATCTGCCTTACCTGCACAACTTTACTGATTGGCAAACCTGATTGCTGTAGCCATGAACGGCTCAATCTCTGCTGTGGTGCTAACCATAATAGCCAGCGCGATTGCTTACCAAGTTGCTGTAATAGAGGAAGCAATAGCTGGGTCACCGCAGGCTGGTTTTCACTGTACATAAGTTCACTGATAAGGCCACTATCTGTTGGAGCATCAACTCTTTCCTGTGTATCACGGGTAACAAGAGAATGATAATTAGCATGATAAGGTTTTAGTGATTGAGTATGCATTATGAACCTCGCCTGTAGTGTGCTGTATGCATATACAGTAGTCACTGTTTATTCGAAGATCAACTAAATTTTTACAAGACGCTTCGCATTATTGTGATGTAGATGGGCGTCAAACACATTTTTTGTTTGGCTCAGTTATCTATATTGCGTATTTTCTAATTAGTTGTTCCTCTTACACTTATTGCAACTGAATAGGGACGTTGGATCGGATTTTTGCTAAAGGAGTAGTCATGAAAAACGTATCAGAAAGGATGATATTGCGGGCTCAGTCTCATTTCGATTTTTTAGGTCAAATCACAGTTCGCTCACAATTTGGCGGCTATGGTTTGCTTGCCAGCGGCATTATGTTTGCTGTGGTTTCAGAGGGAGAGTTGTATTTACGTGGTAATGATCAAGTTGAAAATTTATTCCGTACCAGAGAAATGACCAATCTTGTTTATGCTAAACGTGGGCTTCCTGTTTTGCTGCGTTACTACTGGGTGGACTCTCTATTATGGGACGATGACCTTGCACTGCGCCATTTTGCTAAGTTGGCCTACCAAGGCGCTAAAGCCGAGGCATTGAGTAAGAAAGGCCCCACGGTTCGCTTAAAAGATTTACCAAATCTTAGCGCCAGTCTAGAGCGGTTATTGTGGAAAGTGGGCATCAAGAGTGCGGCGGAGTTGCGCCTTGAAGGGGCTAAGTGCTGCTATCTTAAATTGCGAGCATTGAGACGATCGCTTGGGGTGAATGTTTTGTTGTCCCTGGCTGGCGCTATCAGCGGTCACCACTATGCGGCATTGCCTCTAATGATGCGTAGCGAGCTTATAGAATGGTTTGAAATTCACATTCGCTCGCCCAAAATTGCACAATGTGAACCCGCCTAGTCGCGGGCCACTGAGAGAACGCGCCCGAGCATTAATTAGCTTGCTTGACTGATGCGCTTATTGAGCTCGCTAAGCTCAGGTAACAATTCAAGTAATAAGCCAATTTGTTGTAAAACCAATTGGTCTATACTGTCCGGATCAGGATTAGAGTCCTGTAGCCGGGCAGATAAACCGATTAGCACTCGTGCCATTTGGCTACTGTCAGGTTGTTCCTGCTCAAGCAAGCCCTCGATATAACAAATTGCGTCATTGAGTAAACTCAGTGTGGTGGCATTACTTAGTTTTTCACGATGAGCGCCTAGCGCAGATATGTAACTCAACATCGTGTGGTTCAGGCAGAGTAAACGGAATGCCGCTTCCTGAGTTTCTTTGTTGCTGTTGGGCTCTGCAGACATATTTGAGATAACTGATGCCAGCTCAGCATCGCAATTATGTGCATCGCGGCGCGCAATGCGGTAGGGCAGGCTATTATCCTTACCTTGATAATATTGCACTAAAATAGCGTCAAGATAGCGGCAGTTTGCATTCAGTGTTTTATTAACTACTGCGGGGAGATGACGGAATTTCCAATCAGGCCAGATAAAACTCACGGCAACCCAGGCAATGGCACAGCCGAGCAATGTGTCAAATACTCGTGGAACGGCGACTTCAAATCCTTCACCTAATAGGTTAAAACATAATAAAACCAGCAAGGTAATGAACATTGTTGCATGAGCATACTGAACATTGCGGAAAGCAAAAAATAGCACGCCGCTAATGACGATTAAGATCAGTTGCCCTTCAACTGAAGGCACGAAATAAAGGATAGGTAGCCCGATAAGTATCCCGGCGAGTGTACCGATGATACGCCGAGTAAGGCGGCTACGTGTCGCGTTGTAGTTGGGTTGGCAGACAAAAAGACTGGTTAATAAAATCCAATAGCCATGGCGCATACCGGTAAGCTGAATAAACGCATAACCCACACAAAGCACCACCGACATACGGATAGCATGGCGAAATAGGGCAGATTGTGGGGTCAGATGGCGGCTGATACGTAGCTTAATATCACTCCATCCGGTGAGACGGTCATCAGATAAGCGATTTTCAGGTTGTGAACCTTCTGCTAACACCTGCTCAGACTCAATACCTGCCAGTTGTGCATCAATAGCTCGCAAATTTTTAAGCAAAAGCGACAGCGCTTTTACTTGCGGCACATTCTCATTTTGAGCCATTTCTCTGGCTAGTGCGGCATCTAAATAGGTAAAAGCGCGCTCGAAACGTGGGTCATGTTGATATTTTTGCCGCATTAAAATGGATTGAGAAAGTTGCATACAGGCTCTGGCTTGCATGCTGAGTAAGCGCTGAAAGCGGAACAAAACATCGCTGTAGCGAAATTTCTCTCGAAGCAATTGATACTGAACATGTGATGAACTGGCGCGTTCATGGATATCTTGTGCCACGAAATAGTAATGAAGAGTTCGCCGAGTCTCGCGTTGCCCTCGATCACCTTTAAGTCGTGAAACCAGTGAGATTCTGGCTTGGTTCAATGTCGTTAGTAATATGCCGTTAGCCATTGCCACATCAATAAGCGGCTGATCAACATCAGACTCAATATCTGGGTCAAATAGATAGGCTTTTGCGTCCAAATAGTGAGAAAGCTGCTGATAGCAACGGGCCAGATTATCCTGCAAAGGGCGAATAGGGAAAATCAGGTGCCCACATAGGGTCAGAACGTTGTACCAAACGGCACCAATTATCAGTAACAGCGGTTGCTGGTACCAAATATGGTACATCGAGGTACCCAGCATGGTGTAGATGGCGATGAGTAATGCACCAAAGGCGATGGTGGCATAACGTTGGCCTAAAGCGCCGAGCAAAATAAAGCCGCAAGTGGATAAGGTTAGCCCAAGGGCAAAAAACCATGGATAAGGAAATAACAGTTCAATAGAGGTTGATGCGACAAAAAAGCAAATCAGTGTAATGAATAAATTACGTAACCGCCCAGCCAGGCGGTCATCAAGATCAGTCAGTGCTGCTGCGACGACACCGAGAGTTAAGGGGATGGTCAGTTTAGGCTGATCAATCCACCATGGCACCGCCGTTACTCCTGCTAATGCGATAAAAATTCGAACATGGTAGAGCAGGTTGCTGTTATAGACGTAACGACGTAAACCAGTGACGAAAGTGAGCACAAAAACCTCTAAAAACGAAAAAGTCAGCGTTGCTGATACTGGCGTTGGGCGTTGGCTATTCTTGCTTGTTGTGCCATTTCGACAGACACAACACGTCGGCCCACTGGCCATAACGCGATAGCGGCAATTTTAAAATTGGCAATCCCAACCGGAATACCAATTATGGTTATACATTGCACAATGCCGGTCGCAATATGCGATAAACACAACCACCAGCCAAACAAAATAAACCAGACAATATTCAGTAAAGAACCGCCTGCGGATAACAGAGGATTACTTTTTTCTGGGTATAATTCATTGACATGGATCGCCTCATTACCATAAGGCAGAAATGATAACTTAGTAATCTCCCAGCAAGAGCGAGTTAGTGGTAAGGTAAAAATCAAGATAACACTGACCACGGTTGCGAGTAGCCAGCCCAATGTTGTGAAGAAACCACCTAAAACAAAGTTCAAAATATTCAGTACAGTACGCATAGTAATTAATCTGCCTCGCTGAATAAAAAACCGCATTGCGGATGAATAAAAACAGGTGCCCTCTATCCTATAGGGATAGTTTCCTTAATCAACTATCGGATACCTGTTGTTTAAACTCAATTATTTTATTTACACTCTTCGATGTTACTTCAATTCACTTAATACGAGTTATGGCGCGCAGATATGGAACTTAAAGCGACATCCTTTGGCAAGCATCTGGCTCAGCACCCTTATAACCGGGTTCGCTTGCTCAATGCGGGCATCGAAGTATGCGGTGATAAACATCAATACCTGATTCCTTTTAACCAGTTGGTTAGCATTCAATGTAAGCGCGGTATTGTCTGGGGCGAAATGGAGTTTGAATTGCCAAATCAGCAAGTTGTGCGTTTGCATGGCACTGAATGGCAGGAAACTCAGCGTTTTTATCATCACTTATTGGGCATCTGGCAGCAATGGAGTGAGGAGATGAGCCTGGTTTGTGTTGAGGTTTTGCACAAACAAGTTGAATCAATTAAGCGAATTGAACAGCAGGATAAATGGTTTAAACGCAGCGAATTAGGTCAAGTGCAGGCCGCCATTCGTGAGGCTTTTGCATCACTGCCAATGCCGGTTCAGCGCCTGACCGAGTTTGAATCGTGCCGCGCAGATTATGAGCTCTGTCTGCGCTGGTTACAGCAAGGCAGCCGCAGTGTTGATCATCGTAATCAGCAGTGGACTCACCGCATGCTGGAAGAGCATCAAGACTTTTTCCAAAGTGTTGAATCGTCTCCTTTGAATGAATCGCAATGCCGGGCGGTGGTCAATGGTGAAGATTCGGTCTTGGTGTTGGCGGGCGCCGGGAGTGGCAAAACATCAGTGTTGGTGGCGCGTGCAGGTTGGCTATTACGTCGCAATGAAGCATTGCCGGAGCAAATTTTATTGCTGGCTTTTGGCCGTCAAGCAGCGGATGAAATGAATAGCCGCATTAAGCAACGGCTGGCGGTGGATGATATTCAAGCCAAAACCTTCCATGCTCTTGCATTGCAGATAATCCAGCAAGGTAGCCGCAAGACGCCAGTGATCAGTAAGCTTGAATCTGATAGCAAGGCCAGAAGGTCATTATTGATTCAGCATTGGCAGCAGCAATGCAGTGAGAAAAAAGCCCAAGCTAAAGGGTGGCGCGAATGGTTAACTGACGAGCTGGAGTGGGACGTCGCCGAAGGCGAGTTTTGGCAAGATAAACGGTTGGCCGCCCGGCTCGCTGGGCGGCTGGAACGCTGGTTAGGATTAATGCGGATGCACGGTGGTAGTCAGGCTGAAATGATAGAGCAGGCTGATGAAGAAGTGCGAGATCTCTTCCAAAAACGTGTACGGCTAATGGCTCCCTTACTCAAAACCTGGAAAGCCGCGCTGAAGGAAGAGGGCGCTGTCGATTTTTCCGGGCTTATCCATCAAGCCGTTAACTTGTTGGATAAAGGACGTTTTGTCAGCCCGTGGAAACATATATTGGTTGATGAATTTCAAGATATTTCGCCACAACGCGCCATGTTGCTGACTGCTTTGCGCAAGCAAAATAAACAAACCTGCCTATTTGCTGTTGGTGATGATTGGCAGGCTATTTATCGATTCAGTGGTGCAGAGCTTTCTCTCACCACCGCTTTTCACCAGAGTTTTGGTGAAGGAGCTGAATGCGCGTTAGATACCACTTATCGTTTTAATGACCGTATCGGCGAGATCGCTAACCGTTTTATTCAGCAGAATCCATACCAGCTCAAAAAGCCACTAAACAGCTTGAGTAAAGGCAATAAAAAGTCAGTGGTTATCTTGCCAAGTGAGCAACTCGAAACACTGCTGGATAAATGCAGTGGCTTTGTAAAGGATGATGAACGCATCCTCGTTTTGGCTCGTTATCATCATCTGCGACCAGATATTTTACAAAAAGCGGCGACCCGTTGGCCAAAGTTAGCGATTGATTTTATGACTATCCATGCCAGTAAAGGGCAGCAGGCAGACTACGTAATTATCGTTGGTTTGCATGAAGGGAATGATGGTTTCCCAGCCGTCGCGCGCGAATCTCTTCTTGAAGATGTGCTGCTACCCGCTCCAGAGGATTTCCCTGATGCGGAAGAACGGCGTTTACTTTATGTCGCGATGACCAGGGCGAAACATCAAGTTTGGTTACTGCAAGATACTACCAACCCGTCAATCTTTATAAGCCAACTCAGTGAGTTAGGTGTACCAACTCAGCGTAAGCCTTAATTCAGGTTTACGAAGCGACTCTCGATAGATGAAGCCCGGTGATTTTAACGCACCGGGCTTCATGCTTATTTCAGGCGTTGCTTTAAATAGTGATCATAATCAGGGATGGCGATGGTCACTTCACCGCTAAATAATGCCGAACCAATTAAGAAGTCTGCAGTTGAGCGATTAGTAGCTACCGGAATATTCCATACCGTTGCCAGGCGCAGCAAGGCTTTGACATCGGGGTCATGGGGGACGGCATTGAGTGGGTCCCAGAAGAAAATCAAAATATCAATTTTCTTTTCGGATATCAGAGCGCCTACTTCCTGGTCTCCGCCCATTGGGCCACTAAGCAAACAGTGGACATCAATACCTGTTGCGTTCTGTACCAAGTTCCCTGTGGTGCCGGTTGCATAAAGTTCGTGCTGCGATAAAAGGTCTCGATTTTCCATCACCCATTCGAGCAGTGATTTTTTGCAGTGGTCGTGAGAAACCAGAGCAATATGCTTACGTGCCGCAATAGTGCGGGTAGTGAGTTCCATCAAAGTATCCTTCAATAAGTGCCGACGGTTTGCAGACAGATTACTGAAATGACGATTTTGTGCATAGTAGTAGCGCAAAGAAATGCGAGGAAACAAGCATAACCTGATGTTTAAACACAGCCTTAGCACTGCCTGGATTATTTAGTTGGTGGTTTTTTTGCCCATAATAAGAACCGTTGCTGTGTTTCTTTGTCAGCTTGCAGGAACCAATATTGCAGCATTTGTTCTGCGACATTCTCACCTTGCAAGTTAGTGGTTTTCTGTGTGGTATTGGTACCGGCCACGGCAATTGTAGTACCGGGTACTGCCGTTACTGAGGAGGGAGGGATAGTGGCAAAAGAGGGGACTGAAGCACTAAATTGCCCGACATTATAGGTTGCCATGGCCGTTTCAAGTGTTGCGGCGGAATTAAGATTGTCCTGATGCAATACGTCATGGCGTACAGACAATGGGCGGCCATTATCCCCAATAAGTTGATATGCCGGGTTTTTAGAGAATTTATAACCATCTCGTTCGGTATCGATAGTTGGTAATTTTATGGCAACTGAACGAATGTTACGGGTGTTAAACACCACGACTAATGGCGGAGAGGTGTACAAGATTTTCGGGTCGGTAGGAAGCGCCTTCGCCACTTTGAACAGGATTTGGTGCTGCCCGCTATTTAACTCCAAGCTATCAGCTCCCTTCAGCAAGGAGCCCGACATATTTTTTCCATCGACCACCAACAGGTCAATTTCCGGTGCAAGTTTTAAGGTCGTGGCTATAGCTGAAGCACTACAGCAAACGGCCAAAATCCCTGCGACCACCAGACCAAATTTCATGTGCTACTCCTGAAGGCGATATCTGTTTATTTTGTCAGATCAGCTAGATTATGTGTCAAAGTCTTTCCGGTTGCCCATATTTATTTACGTTTTGAAATATTCAGTATAAATATGGCCTTTTTATCGTGATGAATTCTAAAGATAAAACAGACAATCTAACAGTTAATACTTCTCGAACTATTAAACCAAATCAATTAGGCAGCATTTATCATCGTTTTTCATCATGATGTACACTTAAGACGTCGTTCATATGTGTCAATCCATCCGGAAGCAAATGGATTGGAACATTCTTTAGCGCATCAGAGGAACTGAAAAATGCACGATAAAGACATTGCTGACATTCTTCAGCAGGTAAAAACAATTGCATTGGTTGGCGCGAGTGATAAGCCTTCACGTCCAAGCTACGGTGTCATGGCTTACCTATTACAGCAGGGATATCAGGTGATACCAGTCAGCCCTAAACTGGCTGGGACGTCATTGCTGGGTCAACAGGTTTATGCTGAATTAGCCGATATTCCTCATCCGATCGATATGGTGGATGTATTTCGTAATGCCGAGGCTGCATATGGCGTCGCACAGGAGGCTATTGCTATCGGTGCTAAGGTTTTGTGGCTGCAAATTGGGGTTATTAATGAATTGGCGGCAACGTTGGCGGCTGATGCTGGGCTGAAGGTGGTGATGGACCGCTGCCCGAAGATTGAAATACCGCGATTGGGATTAGAAAAAGCGTGATATTTTCGCTATTCATGTGATAACTATTTGATAATAAAAAACCCGGCAAAATGAGCCGGGCTTTATTGATCAGTCTCAAGACTTAGTTGCGCAGACGCGGAGCTTGTAGCTGATGGCGAATAGACGCCGCTAGCTCGTCTAATGAAGGTTGCTCCGGATGAGCATCCATATCTTCATAAGTCAGCTGTGCTTCAGCCAGGTAGGTGTGTACCGGTTGCCCCTCATCATCCTCTATGACCACATGATACCAAGGTGATGAACGCAAAATATCGTTGTTTGCGACTTCATCAGGTTCCGGTGGCTCAAGAGAATATTCAGGATCGATATCAATCACCACACCCAAATAGCCATGTAGGCTATGGCGAACCTGCTGCCCAATACCAAATTTGCTGGCGATCATGATAACCTCCTGAGAAACATACTCCGCCCTCTATATGAGGGCAGTGTAGGGCATTTCAAGTCACATTATCCGACACGCAAATCCTTTCAGGTACAAACCTTCTGGATATGTCGCGATAACAGGGTGATCCGCTGCCTGACGGAACTGTTCTATAAATTGTATATCATGACCTGCATCTAACGCAGCATCAGCCAAAATTTTCTGGAATAAATCTGTTGGCATTAGACCTGAGCAGGAGAAACTTAACAAGATCCCGCCTGGGCGTAATAGCTGTATGGCTAACATATTGATATCTTTATAACCACGACAGGCACTGGCGAGCTGGCTTTTGTTTTCTACAAATTTCGGTGGGTCCATGATAATCATGTCGAACTTTTCCCCTTGCGCGCGGTAGTTGCGCAGCAATTGGAATACGTCATCACGAATAAACTCAGCTTTACTCAAATCTAATTGGTTGAGTTCAACGTTTTGTCTGGCGATATCCAACACTGATTGTGATGTATCAACACTGATAACCTGTTGGCAATTCCCCATCAGTGCGGCAACAGCGAAAGCCCCAGTATAAGAGAAACAGTTCAAGACACGGCGGCCATTGGCGTAATTACGTGCTGCGAGGCGGCTATCTCGTTGGTCTAAATAAAAGCCGGTTTTATGGCCTTGCTGGATATCAACCAGTAATTGCATACCGTTTTCAGTGATTGGCAACAGGGCCGGAGGCATTTCGCCAAACACCGTCCCCTGAGTCAGTGGTAAGCCTTCTTTTTTACGCACTGAAACATCGGAGCGATCATAAATAGAGCATTCCGGGTAGCACTTTTGCAAGGCACTGACCAACGCAGTTCGTTGATATTCGGCACCCGCTGACAGCAGTTGCAATACCAGGAAGTTTTGGAAACGATCAATGGTGATGCCGGGCAAACCGTCAGATTCACCAGCAATCAGCCGATAGCCATTCAAGCCATCTCGTTGCGCCAACCAATCCCGCCAGCTTTGTGCTTGCTGAAGACGACGAACAAAGAATTCGCTATCAATCACTTCATCTTGTTGGAATGTCCAGACGCGTGCCAGAATTTGTGATTCTGGGGAGTAGGCGCCACGAGCCAGCCATTTACCCTGACTATCAAGAATATCGATGGTTTCACCGGGAAGTGCATTGCCTTCAATGCGTTGAACAGCCCCAGAGAAAATCCATGGATGGCGACGAAGTAAGGATTTTTCACGTCCTTTGGCAAGAATCAAGCGTACGGTCATAATTAGGTTGCTGCCAGCTAGGTAAAAAAGAGCGGTATTGTCGGAGTATGAGCCGTAAAATGCAAATTATCACGTAGATAAGGAGTCGATATGTCACAAGTATGCACTGCTGCCTATGTTTATGGTGTCGTCCAAGGTGTCGGTTTTCGCTATAGCACACAACGTCAGGCGCAAGAACTGGGGCTGACGGGGTATGCCAGGAATTGTGATGATGGCAGCGTGGAGGTAGTTGCTTGTGGCGAGCAGCAAGCCGTGGAACGTTTGATGGAGTGGATCAAGCAGGGCGGGCCGCGTGGGGCGCGAGTCGAGCGCCTACTGACCGAACCTTACCCGCCCACGCAGTTTGAGACTTTTAAAATTCGATATTAATCTGTGTACTGCGCTATAACAACTATTACCCGCAGCAGTTTGTTAAATACACTTTACCGGCTTGGGTAATCCCGCAATCTTAGTGGCTTGTTTTGCTGGCCCTTTGGGGAATAAACGATATAGATAGCGGCTACTGCCTTTTTCTTCACCATATTTCTTCGCCATCGCCTTTACTAGCATACGGATCGCGGGTGACGTGTTGAACTCTTGATAAAACGCACGCACAAAACGCACCACTTCCCAATGAGGCTCGGTAAGTGTAATACCTTCCTGCTCGGCAAGTATGGCAGCCAAAGCCTCGCTCCAGTCCGCACTGTTTTTTAGATACCCTTGTGCGTCGGTTTCAATTGCCCGACCTTCAAACTCCAACATACAACCTCAGATTCAATTAATGAAACGGTGGTTAATTTAGCAAATATTTGTCCGTTACCCAAAGAATCCGTGTTTTTACTGGGTCAGACTTCACTGATATAAAGCAAGGTCAGAGGGCTGTACAGTGAATCATCAGTCAGTATTGCGGATGACGATTAATTCAGCATTCGACAATCGAATGACGGCTTTTTAGGCGATTAAACGCAAACAAGCTTTACAAGCGGCAGTGCTCTGTTTATAGTTCGGCTCGTTGCGGAGGGGTGGCCGAGTGGCTGAAGGCAACGGTCTTGAAAACCGTCGACGGGAAACCGTTCGAGAGTTCGAATCTCTCCTCCTCCGCCATCATTTCTCTTTATCCCGCTATTTTATAAGTAATTTCCCCAATCTCTCAAAATGACGTTCTTTTATAAAGACGATATTGTGGCTGCCAGAAATTCTTGGTGATAGTTTCTCTCAGCATATCATCTGGGATCTCGATTGCGACACCGGCTAACTGAGCTTCTTTTGCAACGTTATAAGCGATGGCCTGTGTAACTTGCTGGATATCTTTAATATCGGGTAGCAGTGAGCCATACCCATCACGCGCCAGTGGCGAGAAATCGGCCAGTGTTCGACTGGCTGCCATCAACATACTTTCTGTGACACGTCGAGCCTGGCTGGCAAGAACACCAAGCCCTATACCCGGGAAAATATAGACATTATTACATTGGGCAATAGGGTAGGCATTATCCTGATAAATAATCGGCTCGAATGGGCTGCCAGTGGCGATAATGGCATGGCCCTCAGTCCAGCGCAGAATATCCTCCGGGCGAGCTTCCATACGCGAGGTTGGATTGGAAAGCGGCATAACAATAGGCTTTGGGCAGTGGCAATACATGGTACGGATCACTTCTTCACTGAATAACCCCGGCTGGCCTGTGACCCCAATCAGTACTGTAGGTTTGACGTTCTGAATAACCTCTATCAATGAGAATGTTTCATTCAGACTATCCCAGCCTGCCAGGCTTGAACGTGGTTGTGCCAGATGTTGCTGGAAAGGCGCAAGATTGGTTTGGTCGTCAGTTAGCAGGCCAAACCGGTCAACCATATAAATATTGGTGCGCGCTTGGGCGTCAGTTAAGCCCTCGGATACCATCTGTGCCACGATATGCTCAGCAATACCACACCCGGCAGAACCGGCACCAAGGAATACCACACGTTGATCCCGTAGCTGATTATTCGCGGCGCGACTTGCGGCCATTAAGGTGCCCAACGTGACGGCGGCGGTACCTTGAATATCATCGTTAAAGCAGCAGAGCTCATCCCGATAGCGGTTTAGCAGTGGTATGGCCGTATGCTGGGCAAAATCTTCAAACTGTAATAATACATGGGGCCAGCGGCGTTTGACTGCGCTGATAAACATATCGACGAACTCAAAATACTCGTCACCGCTAATCCGAGGATGGCGCCATCCCATATAGAGTGGGTCATTAAGCAGCTGAGAATTGTTCGTTCCCACATCAAGTAAAATAGGCAGTGTCTGAGCTGGGCTGATGCCACCACACACGGTATATAAAGAAAGTTTGCCTATTGGGATCCCCATACCGCCAATACCTTGGTCTCCAAGACCAAGAATGCGCTCACCGTCAGTCACAACTATCACTTTGATATTTTGCTTAGTCGCATTATGCAAAATATCATCAATCATGTGTCTGTCAGGCCAGGAGATAAAAAGCCCCCGAGCCCGGCGATAAATATCAGAAAAGTGCTCACAAGCATGGCCGACAACCGGGGTATAAATGATCGGCATCATTTCTGAAATATGCTTGCCGACCATATGGTAAAACAGTGTCTCGTTAGTATCTTGGATATTGCGCAGGTAAATATGGCGAGCAATATCGGACTTAATGTCGAGAAACTGTTGATAGGTCCGCTGCGATTGTTCTTCAATAGTTTCTACCGCAGCGGGCAACAGCCCACTTAAATTAAACGTTTCCCGCTCATAACTGGTAAAACCACTCCCCTTATTTAGCAGGGGAGAGTCCATCAATAATGTGCCCGTATAGGGGATATACAGTGATTCTTGGCTATCTTCATGAAACATATTAAATATCCAAATACTCAACAATAATGAAATGTTCTGAATCTAAAACAGCAGGTAATTGGCTATCATCATGGTGATGATGCCACCGACCGCCGGAATTAGCGTTCGTCTTACAATCATAAACGGAGAGCATTCACCGGCCTTACTGACGGCGATGATGATACCGGCTACCGGAGAAATAGAGCGGCCCATACCGGCCATTAACTGCATCGGCAGAATCATGCTAACCGCTTCTTGACCGAATTTACTGGCGATAGAGGGGGCCATACCTGAGAAGGAGAAAAAGGCAGCGACACCAGAACCCGTTAATACTGCAGTTACACCGACCAGCAGCGTCATGAGAATAGTCATGCTGGCGAAACCAAAACCGGCGTTTTGGACTGACACCAGTAAATAGTCTATCGCCCCAATTTTCTGCATCCCTTGGGCATAAATATCAGCACAAACCAGTAAAGAAACGATGCTGGTAAACATGCTTCCCATGCCTTTGAAGAAAACTTGAACCCCTTTACAACAGCTACGGAAATCACGTTTCACCAAGAGGTCACAAACAAATGCCGTCAACGTGCCGATAATCATGGCGGTGACCACATCTATTTTTATGCTATCAATAAATAACGGACTGAATATCAGAACCAGAGCAACCGGGAAGATAGGTAATAATGCGTAGAAGGTAGGTACACGTTCTTCTTCTGTGTTTTCGGCGTGACTAATATCTTGAACAACAACAGAATGGCCATCTTTTTTATCGTAATATTTGGCGGTAAAGAAGACTAACACGGACACCACTAACATCACGGCAATAGCAATCGGCATCTGATAATGGACAAAATAGATTGCGGTTTCCATACCTGCGTGTTTTGCCGCAAGGTTAGCGGTGCCCACTGCAGGACCGAGATCCATAAAAGCACAAAGGCCAATCATTGAGGCTGCCGCAGCTTTACTCACACCTAAGCGCACCAGTACCGGGAAGAAAGTCACCAACAACAGCATGGCTAACCCGGCAGCACTGGAAATTGCCACGTGCAACAACTGCGCGCAAATATAGCCAATTGCCAGAATAAGGTAGGGGGCTTTAATCAGTTGTAGAGGGCGGATACAGGCATTAACCATGGCATTGGATGCTTTGATATGATCCATGTAACTGGCAAAACCGCCGGCAGCCATAATGATCAAACCAATGCCAGCAACCTGAGTAGAGAGTGAGTTTTTTGCAAAGGCAAAAATATCAATCCAAACTGAGCCTGTCGATTTTGCTTTATCGTATAAGATATTGTGTTCTGGATAAAAAATAGCGGTGATAGTCAGCAATGAAATACCGGCTAGCAACAGCACGGTTTGCGGTTGGTAATTTTTGATGATTAACCATGCAGCAATGATAGTAATCACTATTGCGATTATAAATGCAATCATGAGATGAGCCCTTTTTATTTGTTTTCCCGAGTGAAAAACCACAGTTAAATAAATCTTTTCAGATATATCTCAGGCGGAAACGGTTAATCTGTGTGCCTGTTTGCAATGAAGCTATACTAGAAGTAAGCAATCATTGGCAGAATGAGAAAATAGTTTTCTCACAGTAATTTGTGCGCGGCGTCTCATTCCTTGAAATTCTTTGTTACATCAATTAATGATTTCATTTTACCTATGCTTTGCGTGATCATTAACAAGATATTTTTTCGAGAATATATTTATATGTTAGCTCGTCAATTTGAATGTGAAGAGGCAATAATGGATGGAAATTAATAATTTGTTGACACTTGAGAAATATATTTCACAAACTATACAATTAAGTTCATTGACAGAATCAGAATGTCGCCTTGATGCATATATCCAAGGGCATTTTAACGAACTGCCCTTTCATGGCATTGTCGATCTCGCACGTAATGCAATGGTGAGTAAAGCCACTGTTGGGCGTTTTTTAAATAAATTAGGATTTACCGGTTATTCGGCTTTCAGACGTGAGCTGGAGAAAGGACTGTCACAGCAGAAATTGGTACCGCCATTTGAGCTGGTATCACGGGCTCAAGAGAAAGCGAAGGTCACCACGGCAGAGATAGTCTCTGAATTTAATAAGAATGTGACCATGCTGTTTGAGAGCTTCAAAGATAATATTGATATCGAGAGTCTGGACGAGTTTATCAGTCTTATTTTGGATACTGACAGACATCTGTATGTTATTGGCCCTTCTTCGTCACACGCTATGGCGAAGCACTTCACTACTTTGGTTAAATACTTTAGGGACAAAGTGACGCTTCTCTCGGTGGATGTTGGTGATTTGCCGAAAGATTTGCTCAACATATCCAGTAAAGATGTTCTGATCACCTTCTCTTATTACCGGTTTAATCGAGTGGTAATTCGAGTCACTGAGTGGTTTCGCAAGAAGGACGCGGTAGTGGTGCTGATAACCAATTCAGAATCTAATCCCTATGGCAAATTTTGTAATCTACAGTTTGTCTTGCCAAGCGACGTCCAATCGGTATTTAAAAGCAGAATTATCAGTTTCTTTTTTGTTGAATTAGTCCTGCATCTGGCCTATGAAAAAGGGGAAGGAGAGGGGAACTTTGAGCAGTTGGAAGAGCTATTTGTATTTTTTGAACTTTTTTCACCACTCCCTAAATAGATGAGTCAAGATTCCCCCAAGGGCCATGCTTAGGGGAGTCTTGACTCTATCAACCGACTAAATTCTTTTCTGTGGCATCAAAGAATGCCAGCGTTTCCTCAATCAGTGCATCATTACAGCCAAGATAGGATGATGGGTCACAAGCCGTCATAATCTCCTCTTCGGTTAAGAATTCACGAATCTGAGCATTATGGAGTACTAACTGTTGTAGATCTTGGGTGCCATCAGCCTCTTTTAATAGATTTTTCATGATGTTGTAGCCTTGATCTCGGCCAATTTTATCAGCCAATCTCATTGATACCGACTCCGACATAATGAAATATTTCGAGGTATTGAAATTGTCTGCCATGCGCTGTTTATCGACCACCAAATGGGTGATAAGGCGGCAAGCACGATCAAGGCTGGTAGAGAGGCTTAACGCCGACTCAGGTAATAGAGTCCAGTTTAGTACGCGCATCGAAGCGGCTCGCACATCCTGCTGATCCAGTAGGTTGGTGGCACCAGAGGCATACATCCAACCCATACGGGACAGTGTTTGGATCATGTTACTGGCGCGAGGATTCGTTTTGTGCGGCATGGTACTGGAGCCTCCTCCCCCTTCACCCTCTCTGACTTCCCCAAGGGAGGGCCTGCCCATGGTTTCGACATCATTGGCTATCCGACATAAGGTACCGTGTACCAGGGCAAAAAACTGGACCACTTGCACCACGTTATCCTGACTGGCATTCATCATTCCGATGGGTGAGGATAAACCTAACAATTTCATTAGGTTATTTCTCGTTGCCATGCCGTCATGCCCCACGGAGGCAAGGTTACCTACCGCCCCGCCAAATAGCCCGGTAATGGCTGTTGGGTAGAGATTATCAAGACGATGAATATGTCGGGTCAACTCACTCAGATAGCTGCTGGCCTGTAACCCCCAAGTGGTGGCTGAAGCATCCACGGAATTGGTTCTAGCGACCATCACGGTAGTTTTATGTTCTTGCACCATGATTTTTAGGCACTCGCCCAGCTCAATAAGTTGGCGACGCAGCAACAGCAATGTTTGCTTTATTCTCATCGCCAGTGCGGAATCCAATAAATCTTGAGTGGTGCAACCCCAATGCAGATATTTTTTCACCAGTGGCGTACCGGCATCGGTTATTTGGTCTACCAGTGGCTTTATCGCCATGCCAACAGAACGTGTTTCGGCGGCCAGTCGCGGCCAATCAATATTTAACGATTGGCAAGTCGCGACAATTTCTTCAGCGGCCGGTACCGGAATTATATCTAATTCTGCCTGCACGCGAGCTACCGCCATTTCAAACTCCAGCCAGCAGTGAATTAAATTTTCATCAGACCAAACCTGTTTCATTTCAGGGTGAGTGAACAAGGATGAATACAGTTCTGAATCAAATACTGAACTATGACTACCCCGCATTATTGACTCCAAAATAAGTAGATGAACGATATCAGTGAGTTGTTTCTATTTATATCCGTTTGATAGCCAAAAGTCTGATCTAAATTTCTGATCATAAAAATGAGAATATGAATTTCCCTGCGACTCACCCCGTTTTATTCCTAAAAACGTGACAAACTTAACACAAAATACTTATTACAACCTTTTTATGGCGTGCGACGGGAGGATTATTACTTAACTTTTATTTATCACTTATTAAATTTAATGAAGAAATAGTGATTTAAATCCTATTTAAATAATTTTTTGCGCGGATTATCACGTTTTAAAGTGAGAAAGAAATATTCCCATATCTCACATTATTCTTTGATCTTAATAATACTCACGATAAAAATGATTTTTATCTTCTTATCAGTTGAGATCTTCTGACTGGGGTGCTTTATACGCTTTTAATTATAGGTAAATTATGAAAATTAAAATAATGCCGATTATTCTTTTAACTTGTATGAGTTCATCAACCTTCGCGATGAATGTTTACAAGGATAAAGAAACAACTCTAGATATTTATGGACGTTTGGAATATCAATTTGCTCATGGAGACTCTTCATTTGCTGGGGATGATGTACGAAATCAATTAGGTGGGCGCTTAGGTATCTATGTGACTCGCGATCTTTCGCTACTTGAAGAGACTAAAATTATCGGCCGCCTGGAGTGGCAATTACGTACCGAGAAAAACGACAATAAAACTAAAGATAGAGATCTGGATGCACGTTATGCCTGGCTCGGCTTATCTCACGCACGTTACGGTGAATTAATTGGTGGTCGTACTCAGAACCCGCTTTATCAGGTAATGAGAATGACGGATAAATATAAAAACTTTACACCAAATGTTTATAACTACGGTATTAGCACAATTGATACATCCTATCAATATAACCGTCAGGACGGTACGCTCCAGTGGAATGGCCAATTTGATGGGCATCAGATACAAGCCGCTTATGTCGCCGGTAATGCTAACAGTGATAATGAAGGGCTCGATAATGGCATGATGATTAGTTATCGAAAAATGATTAAATTTGGTGACTTGAAAATAACGCCAGCCCTTGCTGCCAGTGAGTTTAACCGTAAAGATAACCCGCAGAAAAATACTACTGATGGACGTAAGAAACACCAGCAGGTCATGGGCGGATTGCAGCTTGACTATAATGCTATGTCTTTGGCGATCACGGCAGGAAAGCTCTCCATCGAGCGTGATAATAAATCTGATAATGATTATTTCAGCTTCGATTCATTGGCTTCATATCAGTTCAAACATATTAAAATTCTAGGTGGATATAGCTTCTTAGATGAGGATGGTAAGGACATATACGAAAAAGAGGGTTGGAGAGCAGAAGCTCAGTTAACTGTGGCGAAGAATGCTTATCTCTCGCTGACCTATGACAAAGTGCTGGCGAATAACAACCTCAAAATTAACGACGATGCCATTATTCTGGGATTACGTTACGACTTCTAAGGGTAAATATAATGAAAAAGCTAATGTTATTGCTGGCATGTGGGCTAATCACGCTAGCCAGTGCCCGGGCAGATACGATTATTGCGCCACAGCCTCAGGCTAAAATGGATGGAGAAAGGAAAACATTCGCGCTCTACGGAAATTCATATATGCATTACAACAATCATGTGAATACCCGACTGCGTGATTTAAGCCGTTCACTGTTATCTGATGAGGCTAAAGGATATGCCTTCCGTGGGATAACTATTTCCAGCGGACAATTAGGCTGGCATATCCCTAATTTGAGTTTCCAGAACTCTCTTCAGACGTGGGATGTTGTTATTCTGCAGGGCAACTCGATGGAGCCTATTTCGGCTAAAGCAGACTCACGCCAATATTTTACTGACTCAGCCACCACTATGGCGGATACCGCGCATAAAGCTGGGTCTAAAGTTGTTTATTTCATGACGTGGGCCAATAAAGATAAACAAGAGCAAACAGATAAACTGGCCAAAGCCTATATCGATATTGCCAGTAAAACCGGCGGATATGTGGCTCCGATAGGTTTGGCATTTAGCCGTGCAATCAAAACCCATCCAGAGATAGATTTGTATCACAGCGATGGTAATCATCCCTCTTTAGCAGGGACTTATCTGGCCGCCAGTGTGCTATTTGCTACGATTTACGACCAATCCCCAGTTGGTGGTGCGTTGCCAGTCGATAGTGACATGACAGAACAGACCGCCCGCGCACTACAACAGGTTGCTTGGGATACCGTAACGGAGTTTCGCCAGCAAGGAAAATAAGCCCTGCAGGCCAATACCTTCTTAAAATATCCCCCTTATCTTTCATAGCTAAGGGGGATATTTTGTTTGAAAGTTGCAACGTCTCATTGGGATAGACAGAGTGTGTACCAGCGAATATTTAGACTATTTCGCTAGGAATAACCTTACGTATACAGCGAACTAAGGCCGAAACCGCAGGGGAGAGCAGGTTCCCTGACGAAAAGTCAGGCCAATTTCACGCCGGGTTGCCACCAGGTTGATACACAGTGCTATGGCTAGATTGGTGAGTCTCATTGGTGTAAGGAGGCTACTGCGGCCATATTAACCCCAACAGTATGCTCGCACCACCGAAGCTGGCTGGTGACAATGGTGCAGGGCTTCGTGTAGTGGTCATGACTGGGGTTGGTTAGAAAGTGGTGTGAGCTTAAATAATGGGTAAAAAAAACCCTTACCAATCTCATTTGGTAAGGGATGCCAATTCGGCCAACACCAGGGAAATATTATAACCGTTTATTTATCATACGATTAATTTGAGTTAATGACATGACTTAAGTCAAGTTTACCAAGATTACATTAATATGTTTAATGTTTATTAAGCCATTAAAGGTTTTTTTTTCGATCTGAGGTTACTGATAGTGTTGCGCAGGTGTGTTAATGCGTCTAATTAGCCGTACGAGGAACATAATAATGAGGTAAAAATCATGCGGTGGCAGTGGATTAAGATCAGTCGCCGTGTGACATCATTTGTTAACTAGAGGTTAAATTGACAGGATTACGATGAGAGGTAAGGTTCAGAGTTCAGAAGGATAGTCGCCATCTGAATGTAAAGCCATCCAGATGGCAGGGTAAAACCTGGTGTTGGTGGACAAAAGTCCCCTGGTGTTGGCGAAAATATATTCTTTGCAGTCTAACTTTCTTAGCATTAGTGCGCTAAGATATTAGCTCTATTATATTTAAAACTAATTCTGTAAAGCAAAAACAGTTTAATTAACATAGAGCTATAATAATAGCTAGCCTTAAGTCTAGCTTACAAAACTATCCTTTGGTCTAGGTTTTTATTGATTCAAGCGGTTAGCTGATGTCATATAAGAACTGTTTGTAGGGATATCTTATACAGTATTTTCTATTGAAAACAATGTGATAAAATTGTATTGTTGTTCTACGTATTGGGTAAATTTGGTTTGTTATGATAATTGATTATTTTGATAATGAAAGTATTAATGAAGACATCAGAAACTATATTCAAAGAAGAATAAAGTCTTATGGTGATCTTCGTTATTCTTATTTAGTAATGAATAAGCAAACACCGTTACATCCAACAATTATCTCTAATTACCCATTAGATTGGGTGAAAAAATACAAAAAAAATAGTTATCATCTTATTGATCCAGTTATTTTGACGGCGAAAGATAAAGTCGCCCCCTTTGCATGGGATGACAATTCTGTCATCAATAAGAAATCAACGGATTCGGCAGTATTTAAGTTGGCCAGAGAATATAATATTGTTAATGGCTATACTTTTGTCCTCCATGATAATAGTAACAATATGGCGACGCTTAACATCTCGAATGGTAGCGACGATAGCATTTATTTTGATGAAAGCATTGAAATAAATAAAGAAAAAATCCAAATGTTACTCATTCTAACCCATGAAAAAATGTTAGGTCTTTATCACAACAGTGCTGAAAAGAATGAGTCAGGTACTAATAAAATAGAGCGAGATATATTCTCTCCTAGAGAAAATGAAATATTATATTGGGCGAGTGTTGGTAAAACTTACTCTGAAATATCAATTATCCTGGGAATAAAAAGAAGTACAGTTAAGTTCCATATTGGTAATGTTGTTAGAAAGCTGGGTGTGTTAAATGCCAAGCATGCAATAAGGCTTGGCATTGAGTTGAAATTAATTAAATCTATTTTATGATATTGGGTACTATCAGTGGCCAGTTTTCAAGAATACCGGGCTCAACTTGATGTATTCGGCATATTTTATTTATTAACTTTTGTTGGCTATCAACATCGACACCAAGATGTAAAAGGTAAATAACCTCATTTTTCTCTGATTCACCTTGGTTCACTACTGTGATATTCCAGCCGGAACGTTTAAGAAGCACAAACATGCCGCGACTTACGACGGTTAATATTCCTTTATATCCATGATCTTTTGCGTAATTAACCATGGCTAAAAAAAGTATTAAGCTAAGAGAACTATTATTGCCTACCATATCTCTGACTAATGCTTTCTCTACAAAAAATCGGCTGGACTCAATAAATCCATCAATCGGCAAATCAACATCAGCAAAGTAAGGTGAGAATGGCCCGGTGATCATTGTCGGATATTTCATCTCAACAAACCGAACACTGCAAACAATCGTGTCGTCTATGGTGCCCAATATATAATTGGTATTCTCATCATCATATTGGTCGCTTTCTTTGCCATCAATACACGTTACCTTCCAGTCGAGTCGATCTTTAAATGTTATTTTTCTGAGCGAAAAGACCTCGTCTAACTTTCTTTCAGGCATATTATTAAAGTTTACGTTAAAGAGTTTTAACATAATAAAAACCAAAGTTATTTAATTAAAACAACATCGTACACGATCTTCGCCTGTCAGTGCAAACATTGAACGATGCTAAATCCTCAGGTAAATGGTAAATAAAAATCCACATCACTGTACGATTATTCAGCAAGTTACTCAATCACAGCAAGTTTTTGGGCTTGATATGGGCTATTGGTGCGATGTAATTATATTGCTTCAATCTTTTTAGAGAAAAAGTGACATCAGACAGGACTTTTTTGCTAGAAATGGTTATAACGAAACAATGTTTCATTTCTTTATCGAAAAGGATGTTGACGTGGACAGTAGTCCTCCGCTTTTTACCAATAAAAAATTTGTTTTTCTTGTTGCAACCTTCTGTTGTCTACTTTGGGGTAGTGCCTATCCTGCGATAAAAAATGGTTATGCGCTATTTCATATCGCGCCAGATGATATTCCGAGCAAAATGGTGTTTGCAGGTTATCGTTTTTTATTAGCTGGCATTGTATTACTTCTTTTTGCTGTTGCTAGTGGTAAAGCTATTGGTCGTCTTAAAAAAAACCAATATAAGCAGATTGCTATTCTGGGGCTAACACAGACAACTTTACAGTATGTGTTTTTCTACATTGGTTTGGCATACACCACGGGAGTAAAAGGTTCGATAATGAATGCAACAGGCACATTTTTTAGTGTGCTACTGGCGCATTACATTTATAAGAATGACCGGCTGACATTCAATAAAATCATTGGTTGTGCATTGGGTTTTGTCGGTGTCATGGTGGTCAATTTCGGCTCCGACTTGATGGATTTCAATTTTTCCCTGATGGGGGAAGGTTGTGTCGTATTGGCTGCATTTATTCTTTCGGCGGCCAGTATTTATGGTAAGCGGATCTCGCAAACCATGGATACCACGGTGATGACCGGTTACCAACTGGCTATTGGTGGGCTGGTCTTGACGATCGGTGGCTACCTGTTTGGCGGTAATTTGAGTGAGTTTGGCTGGCAAGCACTATTATTGCTGGCATATTTGGTGTTGTTGTCGTCGGCTGCTTTTGCTTTATGGAGCTTATTGCTCAAATATAACCGGGTCGGCATGGTGGCTCCATTCAATTTCCTCATTCCGGTTTCTGGCGCGGTTCTGTCGGCCATTTTCCTGAATGAAAGTATTTTAGAATGGAAAAATGCTATTGCATTGGTACTGGTGTGTGTGGGGATTATCTTGGTTAATCGGATTAAACAGAGCAAAACCTAATTTTTCACCTTGAATAACAAGACTATTCTTTAAAGTACATACATTATTTGCCTCTTTATTCTGCTCAGAACTACACTAATAAGTCACTGCCAGCAATTATTGCTAGTGATAACTATCTGGCCCACACACTACAATGATTGCGGTGTGTGGGCATCTCAAGAGGGCAAAATCATGCTGATTCAGCCTTATCTATTTTTTAATGGCAACTGCGAAGAAGCGGTTAACTTTTATGCCCAGCAATTGGGGGGCGATGTGGTTGCCATGATGCGTTATAAAGAAATTCCTAACCCTGAGAGTTGTCCTCCCAACACTGATCCTGAGTCCATCATGCATGCCCGCCTGCAAATCGGTAGCAATGTTATTATGGCCTCTGATGGTTGTCCTGATGAGGGCGGCAGCCCACATAAAGGCTACTCACTCTCAATCAATGTGGCCGATATGGCGAAAGGTGAAGATTTGTTCAAGCGTCTATCTGATGGTGGGCAGGTGATTATGCCTTTTGGTGCGACATTCTGGGCCAAAGGTTTTGGGATGTTGACCGACAAATTTGGTGTGGGCTGGATGATTAATGTCGAGTGACAGTAATTGATAAACCATATGGACATGCCGCCGTGGGTTGCGGCATGTCCAAAATAATCAGGGAGAGTCAGGCTTTATCGGTCACGATTTTAACCCCAACGCGACTGACACGATCAGATTCCATTTCGGCAATTGTCCAAGTCAGGCCATCCCACTCAATTTGGTCACCAATAACCGGTTCGCCCCCAAAGAGATAGAGCACGAATTGGCCCAGAGTTTGCTGCTTATCGACACCTGGCTCCAGATTGAGGCCATAAATCTGGGAGATATCATGAAGCTTTGCATCAGCATCAAGAATAAAATCACCAAAGAAACGCTCATCCAACTGGATGCTGGGTGACTGACTAAACAGTTTCCCCAATGCCGGTAAGTCATGCTCCTGACCAATGACACACAAGATATCGCCTTCTTTCAGGCGGGTGCTGCCGGTTGGGTGCAACAAATCCTTCCCGCGAAACAGTGCGGCAATTCGGGTTTCTTGCGGCATTTTCAAATCGCGCAAGGCAGCTCCGATGCACCATTTGTCGGAGCTCAGTTGGTATATGAATTGCTCCCACTGGTTATTCTTATCAATGTCTAAACCAATACGTGCAACCGGCGCTAGGGCAGGGGGGACCACGAGCTTTGTCTTGCGCGCGGCAAATGACAAACTGGTCCCTTGCAGTAGTAGCGAGACTAGCACGACAAAAAAGGCAACATTGAAGAACAGATTTGCATTAGGTATTCCCGCCATCATTGGGAATACGGCCAGAATAACCGGCACCGCACCACGTAAGCCAACCCACGAAATAAAGATACGCTCGCGCAGATTAAAGCTTGGGAATGGCAGCAAACCAATGAATACCGACAGCGGACGGGCAAACAGAATCATCCACAATGAGAGGATCAGTGCCGGGATGGCAATTGGTAACAACTCACTTGGGTTAAGCAGCAGCCCTAAGACCACGAACATCCCAATCTGGCTGAGCCATGCCAAGCCGTCAAAGGTTTGTAAAATACCAGCCCGGTTGCGGATTGGGCGGTTACCGAGCAACAGACCACAAAGATAGACGGCCAGAATACCGCTGCCATTCATTGCGGTGGCGAGTGAAAAGACGAGAATCCCGCCGCTAACCGCCAGCAGTGGATATAAACCATTCGGTAATTCTATCCGGTTGATCAGCAATAACAGCAAGCCGCCGCCACTTAATCCGATGAAAATCCCCAGACCAAATTGCTGAATTAAGTGCACTAAAAACATCCAGCTGAGGCTGTTTTCACCTGCCGAAATCATAGCTATCAAGGTTATGGTCAAAAATACGGCCATCGGGTCATTGCTGCCCGACTCTATTTCCAGCGTTGCACTGACACGCTCGTTGAGACCTTTCCCACCTAATAATGAGAATACGGCTGCCGCATCAGTGGAACCTATGATGGCACCGATTAATAAGCCCTGAATAATATCTAGATTGAATAGCCAGGCCGCCGCCAAGCCAGTCAGGCCGGCGGTGATTAATACACCAAACGTGGCCAAAGAGAGCGCAGGCCAGAGTGCGACACGGAAGGATGAAGCCCGGGTGCGCATACCGCCATCAAGCAGAATCACGGCTAACGCCAGGTTACTGACCAGATAGGCGGCGGGATAGTTATTGAAAGCAATGCCACCAATACCATCGGTCCCTGCCAACATACCAATGCCAAGGAAGATAACCAGGATAGGAATACCTAACCGAGAAGAGAGCGAACTTAGTAAAATACTGGCCCCCACCAGCACAGCGCCGATCAAAAAAAGGCTATTAATAGTGATGGCGTCCAAGGCGGGAGGTCTCCTGATGTAAACATTAATGAATGAAGAGTGAGCAAAATTATTATACACAGATTTGCTGGCATCAATGGGAAGATATGACCTAATTCAATGTGTTATTAACACCGTAATGGCAATGATTTTGGGGAAGAAAAGAGAAAAAGGGTAAAATCGTGCAGATAATAGACAGGTCGCTCACCTTTAATCGCCCAGCGGGGAATCAAGGGTGAGCGTTGGTTTATAAACTAGTCACGTTTTAACGTTGCTAAAGCTCTGCGTAGGGCTTCGGCGGTGACTATTTTTTCCTGTTCAGGAAGGTTATCGGCAGAAAGTTGTGAAAGCTCGTGGACTAATACACTGCGATCTTTGCCCGTGATCGCGCTATCTAATGCACCGCTAAGACGGTTCACCAAGGCCAGCAGGACGCTGAATTCGGTGGTGGGCGTGGTATCAGATGCGAGATTATTCTCAATGGATTCTTGCTTATTCATCACAATTCCTCTTTTTGTTGTCACTGTAAGTGAAACAAATCCCGCTAAGGAATCAACAGGATAGGTGCTCTTAAAATAGAGCGCACAGTGAGGCACTTGCCATCCCGCATCTACATGATGGTCGCACAGTGTAGCGGTTTTATGACCAAAACGGTATGCGGATGTATAGATTGCTTAGCAATAACATTATTCGTTTGGATAATACTTTGATTACGCCGTTTGCTGCTGTGGCTTACCCGAAAACAAGAATTTCAGCATAGGAATACGGCGATGAACCTCATATAACACAAACGAAATCAGGCAAACGAAGACCATTCCAAGTATGAAACCCAGGCCATTATTGTCAATTTTCGGCGTAATAAATGCACCATATAGTAGAGTTAATGGGTGATGCACCAGATAGATGAAGAGGGAGGCGTTAACCAGATAAGTGATACGTGATGAAGGATAATTGAGCAATCGATGTCCAAGAGAGTAAACAACGTTAGTCATGGTTACGCCCATTAATGCCTTGATAATAAGATCTAACTCAAAGGCAAAAAACTCAGAAGTATTAATATGTTGGTTTAGGTAATAAGCAAAGAACAAGAGTACTGAGGCCACTAACGCAGTGGGCGAAAACGTGAGAAATACTTGTTTAAGTGGCGGATAGATAAAACTGTAGGCACCCAATAAAAAGAAAGGTAGATAAAACAGAGTCTCCATAACAAAGAAATTGAAGACGCTATTAAAGAGTATTTCTGGGTTAAGGAGAAATATAGCTCGCCGTATCACTGAATAAATGAATACAAATAGAAACAATAATAGTGAGATTTTTCCTATATTATTCATTCCCTTTATCACTACAGGAACTGAGTGTTTTTTATTCTTTATTTTCTGAAATAGATAGAAACAGATACCGGTCAGTAATGCGAGGGTTAACAAAAACCATAAGTGTGAAACAACCTCCCAAATAGCAATATTTATTTTTTGATAAATTGTAAATGAATTCCAATCCTGCAATTTATTGGTGTAATTTTTGAGTAAGAAGAACTGTGGTAATGTAATGAGTGGGATGGCGGTGAGCAATGGGATAACCACACGTTCCAGGCGGACCTGAAGCCAGCGCTGGCGCTCATAACGCTGATATAACATGAACGAAAAATAGCCGGAAATAACAAAAAAAACCTGCATGCGAAAGGCATGAATGAAATCATTCAGTAAGGTAAATAGCAACGACGGATGGCTGCTGTTAACGGCCCAATGATTGCTTGAGTATATAAGAGAAAGATGAAAAGGAATGCCGAGTAACATCAAATAGGCGCGTATCGCGTCTAAAAAGTACTCCCGTTGGTTAGTGTTTTTTTTCATACTTATTCGCTATTTGTGATCGTAATTAGAATAACGCATCTGATCTTACTCGAGGTTTTTTCTTTATAATAAATGTTCGTTGATAACTATATACGTTATCAATGGATCAGTACGACGAGAAACACTACTATATGGGTTAATAATTTTCCATAGCGTATTTTAGCCGAGCAGGCTAGGCTTGTGGCTTAGCCACGGGTTGACACCATGAGCGAGTAGTTTAACTCTGGGCATAACAATAACCTGGACTTATCTGCTTGCCTTGCGGGATAAACCGTCAATAATTTGGCTGTTGTGATTTAGGGGGAGATGTGCAAGTTAATATTTTGTCGAACGTCAATAGAATGTCAAAAGGGTCATGCGCGACTCGTGTCAAATGGTTGGGGGTCACTCTCCTGCTATCAATATTCACTTCTCAAGCAATGGCTTTCTCATTAGATGATGTGGCTAAACAGGCACAGTCTCTGGCGGGTAAAAGCTTTGAAGCACCAAAAAGTAATCTTCCATCGCAATTTCGAGAAATGAAATTTGCCGACTACCAGCAGATTCAGTTCAACCATGACAAATCATATTGGACCAAACTGGATACGCCATTTAAGTTAGAGTTTTATCATCAGGGGATGTATTTCGATACCCCGGTGCAGATTAATGAAGTGACCGCCACCAGTGTAAAACCTATCAGTTATAGCCCGGATTATTTTAACTTCGGTTCGGTTAAACACGACCCTGAGTCAGTGAAGAATTTGGGCTTTGCCGGTTTTAAAGTACTTTATCCGATTAACAAAGCGGATAAAAAAGATGAAATCGTCAGTATGCTGGGTGCCAGCTATTTCCGCGTGATTGGTAAAGGCCAGGTATATGGTCTTTCTGCTCGCGGGTTGGCCATTGATACGGCATTGGCCTCTGGTGAGGAATTCCCGCGTTTTCGCGAGTTCTGGATTGAAAGGCCAAAACCTAATGATAAACATTTGGTGATTTTTGCCTTACTGGATTCCCCGCGCGCCACAGGTGCTTACCGTTTTGTGATTTATCCGGGCCGCGATACCACCATTGATGTGCAAGCCAAAGTCTTCCTGCGCGATAAAGTTGAGAAGTTGGGGATTGCACCATTAACCAGTATGTTCTTGTTTGGTCCGAGCCAGCCCTCTGCGGTGCTGAACTATCGTCCGGCATTGCATGATTCGAATGGTCTTTCTATTCATGCGGGCAATGGTGAATGGATCTGGCGACCACTGAATAATCCGAAACACTTGTCGGTCAGTACCTATACGGTGGAAAATCCTAAAGGGTTTGGCCTGCTGCAACGTGGCCGTGAATTCTCGCAATATGAGGATTTAGATGACCGCTATGATCTGCGCCCAAGTGCTTGGGTGGAGCCGCGCGGTGACTGGGGCAAAGGTAAAGTCGAGCTGGTGGAAATCCCAACGGCGGATGAAACCAACGACAATATCGTCGCGTTCTGGACACCTGACGTGTTGCCGGATGCGAAGAACTCATTGGATCTGAACTACCGCCTGCATTTCACCCGTGATGAAGAGAAATTACATTCACCGGAAATGGCCTATGTGAAACAGACTCTGCGTTCAACCGGGGATGTGAAACAGTCAAATCTGATTCGTCAACCTGATGGCAGTGTGGCTTTCCTGATTGATTTTGTTGGCCCAGTGCTGAAATCACTTGATGAAAAGGCACCACTGACCTCGCAGGTGAGTATCGACGAAAACGGTGAATTGATTGAAAATTCTATTCGCTACAACCCAGTCACTAAAGGCTGGCGTTTGACACTGCGGCTAAAAGTTAAGGATGCTAAAAAACCGATAGAGATGCGCGCCGCGCTGGTTAATGGCGATAAAATCCTGACTGAAACCTGGAGCTATCAGCTACCTGCCGATGAATAAGTCAAATCAATCTCCTGTACAGGATTACATTGCGGATTTGCCCCTGACTGCGCAGCAGCAAGGGGCGCTACGTGATGCTTTACCTGAGGATGTGCTACTTGATAGCACACCGGATGCCATCCCTCGGGTGCATCAGCAACTGGCAGCTAGCATATCTGAGTCTGAACTCACTTTTAGTGAGCAAGACAGTGCGTTGGCATCCGTCAATGCACGTTTGCAAGCCGCATGGCCAGATGCACTCAATGATGGCAAGTTATTGGCGCAAGATGCAGAAGGGCGCACGGTTATTCATGCTATGCCGCCGATCAAACGCACCAGTATGGCACCGCAAGCATGGCGCACCAATCCGGTAGGGCGTTTTTGGGATTCATTACTGGGTCGCAGCTCAGTTTCACGGGTACAGACCCATGAAGAAGCCGCGGCTGAGAAAAAGTGGCGTAGCGTAGGCTCGCTGCGTCGCTATATCTTGCTGATACTGATTGTGCTGCAAACGACTATCGCGACCAGCTATATGAAGACCATTCTGCCTTATCAGGGCTGGGCATTAATCGATCCTTTCGAGATCTGGCAACAGAATTGGCAGGTGTCGGTGATGCAATTGCTGCCTTATTTGCTGCAAACCGGCATCCTTATTCTGTTTGCCATTCTGTTCTGCTGGGTCTCTGCCGGTTTCTGGACCGCGCTGATGGGGTTCCTGCAATTACTGATTGGCAAAGATAAATACAGCATTTCCTCCACCATTAAAGGGGATGAGGCATTAAATCCTGCGCACCGAACTGCGCTGATTATGCCAATCTGTAATGAGGACGTAGAGCGAGTATTCGCCGGACTGCGGGCAACCTATGAGTCTGTGGCCGCGACGGGGCAGCTTGAGCACTTTGATATTTATGTGTTGAGCGACAGCTATGACCCTGATATCTGTGTGGCAGAGCAGAAAGCCTGGCTGGAACTGTGTCGCGATGTTGATGGTCATGGCCGCATTTTCTATCGCCGTCGTCGCCGTCGGGTTAAACGTAAAAGTGGCAATATTGACGATTTTTGCCGTCGTTGGGGCAGCCAGTATAGCTATATGGTGATTCTGGATGCCGATAGCGTGATGAGCGGTGGCTGTTTGACTGGTTTGGTACGGCTAATGGAAGCCAATCCAAATGCCGGGATCATTCAATCTGCGCCGAAAGCATCTGGTATGGATACGTTGTATGCCCGCGTCCAGCAATTTGCCACCCGAGTTTATGGCCCGCTGTTCACTGCCGGCTTACATTACTGGCAGTTGGGTGAATCTCATTATTGGGGCCATAACGCCATCATTCGGGTGAAACCTTTTATTGAGCACTGCGCACTGGCACCTTTGCCCGGTGAAGGCTCATTCGCTGGTGCTATCTTGTCCCATGACTTTGTGGAAGCGGCATTAATGCGCCGTGCCGGATGGGGAGTGTGGATTGCTTATGACTTACCGGGCAGCTATGAAGAATTGCCGCCTAACTTGCTGGATGAGCTAAAACGCGACCGCCGGTGGTGCCACGGCAACTTGATGAATTTTAGGTTGTTCTTGGTTAAAGGCATGCACCCAGTGCATCGGGCGGTATTCCTTACTGGCGTGATGTCATATCTGTCAGCACCGCTGTGGTTTATGTTCCTGGTGCTGTGTACTGCACTGCAAGCGGTACATACCCTGATGGAGCCGCAATACTTCCTGCAACCACGCCAACTGTTCCCGGTTTGGCCTCAGTGGCGGCCAGAATTGGCCATCGGGTTGTTCTCCACCACCTTGGTTTTGCTGTTCTTGCCTAAGTTACTCAGCATCATTTTGATCTGGGCGAAAGGGGCGAAAGAGTATGGTGGGGCAATCCGCCTGCTGGTGTCGATGTTGTCTGAAATGCTGTTCTCAGTATTGCTGGCACCGGTCAGGATGTTATTCCATACCGTATTTGTGGTCAGCGCTTTTCTCGGGTGGTCAGTGCAATGGAATTCACCGCAGCGTGATGATGATGCCACTCCCTGGAGTGAAGCGATGGTGCGTCATGGGCCACAGCTATTATTGGGTTTAGTCTGGGCGGGTGGTGTAGCCTGGCTGGATCTGCGCTTCTTGTGGTGGCTATCGCCGATTGTCTTCTCGCTGATTCTCTCTCCCGTGGTCTCGGTTCTGTCTAGCCGTCGCACTTTGGGGCTTGCCAGTAAACGGGCTAAATTGTTCCTGATCCCGGAAGAATATAGTCCGCCACGAGAATTGGTGGCGACGGAAGAGTATCTGAAGCTTAACCATCAACGTGCGCTCAGTAATGGCTTCTTCCATGCAGTGATGAATCCGTCGTATAACGCGTTGGTCAGTGCTATGGCAACTGCCCGCCATCACACTCGCGCGATTATCGAACAGGTTCGTACCGAGCGGGTAGCACAGGCGCTGGAAGCTGGGCCAGATAAACTGGCTAAATTGCAGCGGCTGGAACTGCTCAGTGATCCGGTGCTGATTACGCGTTTGCATCAGCAAGTGTGGCAGCAGCCGGAGCAATATCGGGTCTGGAACGGATATTATCGCCAGCTGGCGCATAATATGAAGGCATTCCCGGCAGCTAAGTCGCTAATCCTGTAATCAATCACCATAATCTTAAAATAGAAAACGGGCCTACAGCATGTATTGCCCGTTTTTTTTTGCAGCTAATCAGGCCGCCTCTTAACACTCGCTGTACGGCCTCTTAACACACCACTATGATAAACTACATTCAGTCCTGAATATGAAAGCGTTCATTATCTGAATGGCAAATTGTGTGAGTCCCATGTTTAAACCAATCAATCGTCGGTCTGGTACGATACCAATCTTACTGCTGGGAACAAGTATGATGCTGTTGTCCGGTTGCGGGAGCATTATCAGCCGTACAGTGCCGGGGCAGGGGCATGGACACCAATATTATCCCGGTGTGCAATGGGATATGCGTGAGGGGCCATGGAAATATGTCACGGTGATTGATGTCCCCCTATCAATGATTGTTGATACTTTTATGCTACCCATTGATGCCCGCCACGGCCCCTACGAATAACAGCAGGAGTGACATAGATGCCAATCAAACCGACTTTCTCCCATCCGCCGGTATTAGCGCCAAGCGCTGTGATGCGAATTGCCAGACCGACGGATAACCTGGCAATGGTCAGTGAGATGTACTGCTGTGGTTTGGGGTTCAGCCCATTGGGCCACTTTACTGATCACCAAGGATTCGATGGGGTCATTCTCGGCCACCCACATCACGCTTATCATCTAGAGTTTACTCATCACCGTGGTGTTGAGGTAGGGGCGGCACCCACGCAGGATAACTTATTAGTGTTCTATATCCCGGACGAGAAGCTGTGGACCAGTCAATGCCAACAAATGTTAGTTGCCGGTTTTAACGCCGTTGCATCATATAATCCGTATTGGGATGTGAGCGGAAAAACCTTTGAAGATACTGATGGTTATCGCGTGGTATTGCAGCAACGAGAGTGGACGCTATAGCTATTTCGATAGTATAAATTTGCCATAAAGAAACCCGCCACAAGGACGGGTTTTTGCATCGCGCTTGGTTAAACAATCACTATCAGGCGGCTTGCTGGCCCTGAGTATTGTTCATTAAGCGGCGGATAGGCACGATAAGCAATATCAAGACTGCAGCACAGATAACCAAAGCAATTGAGCAACGTGCAAACAGGGTTGGCAACATATCAAGCTGGTCAGCTTTAACATGACCGCCAATCAAGCCCGCCGCCAGATTACCCAGTGAGCTGGCACAGAACCACAGCCCCATGACCTGGCCGCGCATTCTGTCCGGTGCCAGTAACGTCATAGTCGCCAGCCCAATAGGACTCAAGCATAATTCACCCAGGGTTAGCAGCAGAATACTCATCACTAGCCATAATGGCGAAACACCGGCCCCACCACTGCTGAGCACATGTTGTGCGGCATACATCATTACGGCGAAGCCCGCAGCGGCACATAAGATACCAATGACGAATTTAGTGATACTGCTCGGCTGAATGTTCTTCTTAGCCAGCGCAGGCCATGCCCAGCTGAATACCGGTGCCAACAGAATGATAAATAATGCGTTTATCGATTGGAACCAGACTGTTGGGATCTCAAAGCCCATAACAGTACGGTTGGTATAATCATTAGCAAACAAGTTAAATGAGGTTGGCTTCTGTTCAAAAGCTGACCAGAAGAATGCCGCCGACACCAACAGAATAAAGCACACCAGCAGACGGGCGCGGTCTTTACGGCTCATATTGGCAAAAGCAAACAGATAAACAAAATAGAGGGTGACGGAGGCGGCGATAACATACACCAGTAAGCTGGCAATCAACACCGGGTTAATCGGGATAACACCCTGAGAAATCAACACGATAATTACCACAACCACTGCCATGATGGCGGTAACCCACTTGCCCACTCCCTGACGTTGAACGGTTGGTTTATTCCAGCTTGAGTCGAGGCCAACTTCTGCGTCATAGCGCTTCATGGCCGGGATGGCAAAACCACGAAAGATAAGTAATGCCACCAGCATACCAATCCCACCGATACCAAAGCCCCAGTGCCAGCCATGGGTGCGCAGCAACCAACCGGAGAGCAGTGGCGCAATAAACGACCCCATATTGATGCCCATATAGAACAGTGAAAAACCACCGTCACGACGGGCATCACCCGGCTTATACAGCGTCCCGACCATCACTGAGATACAGGTTTTGAACAGGCCAGTACCCAGCACAATAAATACTAAGCCAATAAAGAACAGGTCGTTACCAAAGAAGGCTGATAGGGCAATTGACAGGTGGCCTAGTGCAATCAGAATAGAGCCGTACCAAACCGCTCGCTGCTGTCCGAGCCAATTGTCAGCCAGCCAACCACCGGGTAATGCCGCCAAATACATGCTACCAGCAAAAATCCCGACAATAGCCGAGGCTTGTTCACGCGGCAGACCCATACCGCCATCGAATACAGTGGCGGCCATAAATAGAATTAAGAGGGGGCGGATGCCGTAAAACGAGAAACGCTCCCACATTTCGGAAAGAAACAGCCCGCTGAGCGGATAAGGATGGCCAAAGAAGGTACGACCGCTTTGGTTGTTAACAGAGGTTTGCATAAAGTCTTCCCATAGAATCGCCGTAAAATGAGCGAATAAACCATCATCGAATGTTACCCTTTTGGCACTACGGCCGGTTCTCAGGCTTAACACTCGTTACAGTAGAATTTAACGCAATAATAACGTCATTTTTTAGTGTCCATCGGGGTTATATCGTATTTTTAGATGAAAAGTCGACACGCATCGCATTTATCAGGGTTATGTTTCTGGCTTTAACCTGTTTTCGCTACAAAAATGTATGATATTCTCTAATGAAATATAAAATATTAATTATATTAATCAATTAGTTAAAATAAAAACTGAAAATTTTATTGGTTCAATGACTAATTATTTAACTGTCTTGTGGTTGTTGAACTTCACGTTGCCGTGCTTTTAAGGGTTGGCGCTGCAAACACCAGTAAGAATAAATCGCGTTAAACAGCACGACGACCGCCGTGACACAGAACACTGCACGGAAGCCATAACTGGCGGAAACCGCAGCACCTAATAGCGGGCCACTGACGTTACCGACATCACGAAATGATTGGTTGTAGCTAAAAATCCTACCAGCCACTTGATTAGTACAGTTATAAATTAATAACGTCTGCACCGCGGGCAGCAAGGCTCCATCCGTTGCACCCAATAAAAAGCGCAGAATCCCCAGTTGCAGCGGCGTTTGAACAAAAGCCATCGGGATCAGAATCAAGATTGATAGTGCCAGCATGGCAATCAAAATACGCTCCGGGCCGATTTTATCGCCCAACCTCCCCAAGCGAGGTGCACTCATCAGTGCAGCAACACCCGGCACCGAGGCAATCAGACCGCTGACAAATGCCAGATTATGAATATCACCCGCCAGTTCACGCACATATAACGTCAGGATCGGCGCAATAGAACCGGTCGCAATTTGGATAATCATGGTGGTGACAAACAGGCTGAGAATCAGCTTAGGATTTTTTAGCGAGTTAAAAACCTGCCGTCCATTGAGCATGTCTTTTTTCAGTACTGGCGAAAATTGCTCTTTAACAGACAACCATGTCATGGCAAAACAGGCGAACAAGACCCCCGCCGTAATAAAGAACACCGGTCGCAAGCCATAGTTATCAGCCAGTAGCCCACCAATCAATGGACCAATTAGTGCACCGCTGACCCCACCGGTTGACAGGGTACCCAATGCCCAGCCACTTCTGTTACGCGGGACTTGAGTGGCAATGAGAGCATTGGCATTAGGAATAAAGCCACCCAATAGCCCTAAGAGAGCTCGCAGTGCTAAGAACTGCCAGATGTTCTGCGCCATCCCCATCAACACCATCACTATCCCCATACCGAGTGCTGAGCGCAACAGCATGATTTTGCGACCTTTACGGTCGGCAAGGCTGCCCCAGAATGGCGCTGCAATAGCAGAAAAAAGGAAAGTGATGCTGAAGACCAAACCAGACCACATGTTTAATGACTGGTGGCCGCTCACACCGAGTTCCTCCACATAGAGTGGTAGGAAAGGCATGATTAAACTAAACGCCGCGCCGGTTAGAAAACAACCTAACCAGGTGACAAATAGATTTCTTTTCCAGTTAATAGGTTGCGGGGCCGAGGTCATAAATTACCGATTAAGCAAGTGATTGCTTTGCGTCTCTTTATTCGTCGATAGGGGCGTTTGAAGGGGCAACAAAGCACAAGAAGAAAACAGTTAGCAAGGTAAGTATGCGCCCATAGTTCATTTACATCAATGAGATGAATGTTAGTTTTTATTAAAATGAAAAGGTGGTTTGAAACTGAGAGATAAGCTTATTCTATTGAGGAATAACAGATTCGTACTCATCTGTTTTAATGTTATATTCAATATGAGTTTTATCAAAACAGAGGGAGTAAAAAACCACTCTGATAATGCTAGAGTGGCTCAGTATTGCCTTAGCCATTAACAAAGATTGCTAGCGATAAGCTTCGTTTTTGGTAATGGAATAACGACCACTACCCAGCAACATGATGGCAATGCCGCCCAAGAAATACATGGCTTCGTTTTCCAGACCCCAAGCACCTACCTGAGTCAGGGTAAAGAATTTACTGGTACCTACCATCAGTACAGCCACCAATAAATTAACCGCGTAAATAAAAGCTGCTGGGCGAGTAAATAGGCCCAGAATAATCAGCAGTGGGGTGACAATTTCGCCAATGTAAACGCCATAAGCGACAAAGCCCGGGATCCCTTGAGTTTGTAACGACGCAGCTATCCAGCTAGTACCGTGCTGAATTTTTGCCACACCATGAAATAACATTAAAATACCGAAAGTAAGGCGCAATAATAGTCTGCCGCCGTCCGGGTGGTTAGTTAACCGTGTGAACCAGAGATTGAGAGCTGCTAGCATGTGTATATCCTTATCAAGAAAAAAATAACCAGATAATAACTAGGATTAATTATTTGCATTATCAGTCAGATAAATACTATCTTTCTAGCGGATAAAACTGACAGATTGTATCAAAAAAACTGATATAAACTAATTCTCATTATCATCTTTAATATCTTTTTCTACTATAGTATTCCCGCCACATATTGGAGATATTTCGGGCAATTACTCATACAGTGACGGCGTGCCTTCTGGCCGGGTTTTAAAGCGGCGGTGCAGCCACATATATTGGTCTGTGGCCCGCATAATCTCTTTTTCCACCACTTTGTTCATAAAGGCCGCAGCCTCGACTTCACTATCCAGCGGGAAGTTATCAACCGCGGGCTGCAAAATCAGTTGATAGCCTTTGCCATCAGGCAATCGGCGTGGGGTGAACGGGATAATGGCGGGTTTACTCATGCGTACCAGCAGGTAAGTCCCGGTGGTGGTAGCGGCTTGATCGACGGCGAATAATGGCACGAAAACACTGCTGCGTGGACCATAATCATGGTCTGGGGCATACCAGATAATCTCGCCTTGCTTAAGGCTGCGAATCATTCCTTTCAGATCCTTGCGATCCAACATCGCTTTGTTTGACCGCATCCGGCCCCATGTTTGCATCCAATCCATGGCTTTATTGTCATGAGGACGATAAACACCGATACCCGGATTGTAGATACCAAAAATACGCGCACCCAGCTCCAGCGTAAGGAAATGCAAGCCAATCAATAACACACCTTTCCCTTCGTCACGCGCTTGTTGGATATGCTCCAGCCCGCTAACACTGCACCAGCGCTGAATGCGCCAGTTGGGCCAAAACCACGCCATACCGGTTTCAAATAGCCCCATACCGACGGATTCAAAATTTTTAACTAGCAGCTCTTCACGCTCCGCATGGGGCATATCAGGAAAACATAGCTCCAGGTTGCGTCGTGTTATGCGCTTGCGCCGTTTGAGAAAACGCATGGAAAAACGGCCAAGCGAAGTACCCATGGTGTAGATAACTGGGTAGGGGAGAAGCACCAGCAGGTAGAGAATACCGAGGCCGAGCCAGGTCAGCCAATAACGTGGGTGCAGTAGTGAACGATCAAAAGAAGGAACTTGCATATCTGTTCTCAGCGTCATTGTAATTCATTCGGACAGTTAACTAGCTACTATTGATGGCGGACATGATTCAGCCCTGTACCAACCTGTTCATCTGTCGTTTTAAGGTAGACTATTCTGGCATTTTTAGGGGCTTACAGGAAAAAAGACCGCACCAAAAAGCCTTTTTTATGCTTTTTTGTTGAAGTTTTCGTCAGATAAATCACACATTTGATGGTTATTTAGCCAGCACTCACGCCGCTATTTTATCGGATTGAGGATGCTGACCAGTTCAGCCAAACTGCTGACCGCCATTTTTTCCATCACTTTCGCCCGGTGCACTTCGACGGTTCTGACGGAGACAAAAGCTTTGTCGGCAATATCGCGGTTAATCAATCCCTGCATAACCCATTGAGCAATCATCTGTTCCCTGGGAGTTAGCGAGGCATAGCGCTGTTGTACTTGCCAGCGGCTCAGCAGTTGCTCTGATTGCAGCAAGCCTTGCTGTAACGCCGCTATCAATGGCGCAGTGGCGACCGGTTTTTGCAAGAAATCGACCGCCCCAAGTTTCATCTGTTCCACCGCTTGCGGCACTTCGCCATGCGCAGTAAGAAATATCACCGCCAATGTGCTGCTTAACTGGCGCATGCGGGCATAAACCTGTGTGCCATCAAGTAATGGCATACGAATATCCAGCAATAATACACCAGGCTGATGTAAGTCAGCCTGGGCGAGAAATTGTTCACCGTCATGCCACACCTTCACTTTATAGCCAAGGCTTTCCAGTAAAAAACGGCAGGCATCAGTGACGGCAATATCGTCATCAACCAGATGAATCAGAGACAAAAGTTAGCTCCTTGCTTAGGGTAAGTGGAAAGGTTAGCGTCACTTGCAACCCCATATTACCATTGGGGGCAATATGGTTACGTAATGATAGATTCCCGCCCTGACTGCTGAGCAGTCGTTGGCAAATAACCAATCCCAGGCCGAGGCCGTCACTCTTTGTGGAGTGAAACGGCGTAAAGGGTTGGTTGAGTTGTTCAGCAGTTAAGCCGCCAGCATCATCTTGCAAGGCCAGTACCGTGTCGTCGGCTTGTTGCTGGGCACTAAACCACAACTGACGGGCACCGGCCTGCAAACTGTTGGTTATCAGATTACACAAAATCTGATCCAGCAGTGTGGGAGGTAAATGCAGGTTTATATGGGGTTCGATATGGGTGTGTAACTGGCAAGGTGGCTGATGCTGCTCTGCCCCTAATAACTGCCAGAGGTGCAGCAGCAGTTCATGCAACGGCGGGTTTACCTTGAGGTTGTGGGAGGCGGGTGATGGTGCTTTTCCTGCCCATAGGCGCAGGTTGGCAATGGTATCGGCACCGCGCTGGGCCTGTTTGCTAATTTGCGCCATAACCGGCAGCAATGGATGGTCGGCTTGTTCCCTTTGCAGGCGAATGGCACAGCCATCGGCATAGTGCTGAATGGCACTGAGCGGTTGATTCAGTTCATGGGCAAATCCTGAGGCCATTTCCCCCAGAATACTCAGGCGTTGAGCCTGTTCCAAGGCACCTTCTCTAATACGCAGTTGTTGATGTAATTGCTCTAACTGGCGGCTGCGGCGACGCACCAAATAAGCGACCCAAATATGATTGGCTCCCAGCAACAATAAAGCCAGAGTGATAGCGGCAATCAATAGCCGATGTTGTTGTGCCCAGTCGATAATTTGCTGCCAAACGTGTGGCTGCTGTGGGTGTTGATTCACTGCGCGCAACAGACTTTCCACCTGACTGGTCGATGAGGCCGCTCCCCATTGTGGGGCTTGGCGATTCACAGGATTGAGTAAAACCCGCGTCACATTATCGGCGAGTTGATCAGGGATGTGTGCTAGCGCAGCAAATGACCAATTTGGATATAATTCCGTGCTGGTAAGGCAGGGGATAGTTGACTGCTTTGCCAGTAATGGCCGAAAGTCGCTGGCATGGACTAGCCCTTCGGCTTGCATATCTTCCAGTAAGCAGGTGGGGATGATGGCGGCAGAAATTGCGCGGTCGCGCAGGAGATAGACCAAAGCATCAACCGGGAAACCGGTAAAATGTAACTGAAAGTCTTGATCGGGTTGTAGCCCCACATCACGTAACGCTTTGTATCCCAATAAATAACCGCCGAACGCTTCGGGGGAAACGGCACCAACGCGCTTGCCGATAAGCGCCTGCGGCGAATGAATATCACTGTCTTTACGTACCAAAATCACACTGCCAATCACATTGCGGCTGGTGCCATCCGGTTCATGACTTGAGCGCAAAGAGACCAGCCAGCGTAGAGGATAGTGATTATCAATCTGCACATATTGCGCCGGGTTGGTGAGCAGAAAATCAATTTGATGCTGCGCTACAGCGCTCTTCATCGCAGATAAGTCCAGTGGCAATAACTGAAAATGCTGCTGCGGTAATTGCTGATTCAGACTATCGACAAGCGGCTGCCAATGGGCTTGTGCCTGTGCATCTCCGCGTAATGCCAAAACGCCAATCGTCCAATCACGGGCATGAGCGGTAGAAGCACACAACCACAGCATTATCGCCAGCACTCTGAAGTTCATGCATGTTCCTTTTTATGATCCCGATCGCGGTGCGCAATTGTCCTGGATCAAGTCCCTAAAGGGAATGTGGAAAACCACAATAGGGCTTCTGTTTATCAATTTCTACAATCCCTTTACCAAGAAGATTCTTATTAGAAAGATGAGAAGAAAATGGATCAAGGGAAAAGAGCATTTCTACAGAAACTGGGCGTATTAACTGCAGGAGCGGCGCTGGTACCACTGGCAGATGCTGGCTGGCAGATGGAGCCGGTGCGAAAACACGGTGATATCACACGGCGCTATGCCATGTTGATTGATTTGCGCCGTTGCATTGGTTGCCAAGCCTGTACAGTCAGTTGCGCCATTGAAAACCAACTGCCGCAAGGTCAGTTCCGTACCACAGTCAATCAGTATCAAATAGCACTGTCTGGTGCTGAAAGTGTGACTAACGTACTGCTACCTCGCCTGTGCAATCACTGTGATAACCCACCTTGTGTGCCAGTTTGCCCGGTGCAAGCCACCTATCAGAGGCAAGATGGCATTGTGGTTATCGACAATACCCGCTGCGTGGGCTGTGCCTATTGTGTGCAGGCTTGCCCTTATGAAGCGCGATTTATCAACCACAGCACCCAAACTGCGGATAAATGCACTTTTTGTGTTCATCGTCTTGATGCCGGGCTATTACCTGCTTGTGTGGAGTCCTGCGTCGGCGGGGCGAGAATTATTGGTGACTTACGTGATGGCAACAGCACATTACGTAAAATGCTGCTAGAGCATGCTGTTGATATCAAAGTGTTGAAACCGGAACAAGGTACCCTGCCGCAGGTGTTTTACCTCGGATTAGATGAGGTATTTACCCGCCCATTACAGGGCCAACCCGCACTCTGGCAGGAGGTCCACCTATGATCCGCGAAATTTTAGCTCGCCCACAAGATATCGCCTGGCTGCCGTGGGCGGTACAGTATTTCTTCTTTATTGGCTTAGCCTGCGGGGCGGTATTATTTGCCGGGGGGCAGCGGATGCTTGCACTCCGGGGAGCATTATCCGCGCAACAAAGCCAACTGGAGTTCGCCGCGCTGATGCTGGCAGTCACTGCGGTGGTGGTTGCGCCATTGGCACTTAATGCGGACCTTCACCAACCCGCTCGTGTCTGGCATTTTTATGCCCACTTTACCCCATGGTCGTGGATGTCATGGGGTTCCCTCTTTTTGCCGCTGTTTAGCCTCTGTGTCGTGGGTTATTTTCTGGCACTGATTTACAGCCGGCTGAAAGCAAAACCGTTGCCAGGGTTACTCAACGGATTGGCGCTGCTTTGCGCGCTTTCTGCTATCAGTATTTTGCTTTATACCGGCCGCGAGGTATCGATATTACGCGCCCAGCCACTGTGGTTCAGTTTGTGGCTACCTGTGTTTATTTTCCTGACGGCTTGTCAGGCCATCCCGCCCTTGTTGGCAATGTGGTTATGGCGTGAGCCGCAATATCAACCCTCACTGGCAGGTTGGCAATTCACAAACTTAGCGCTACTGGCGCTGGTCACTCTGCTGTGGGCCAGTGGTGATAATCCTTCAGCACAAGCTTTACGTCATTGGGCAATTCAGTCCCCACTTATCGCCGCATTCCCACTCATATTGTGGCTGGCATTGTTCGGGCTGGCCTTATTGATGTGGACCAAGAGATTACCGGTCTCCGTGGTGGCGATACAGGTCGTAGCCGCCTTGACGTTGTGCTGGTCGGTACGCTGGTTGTTGCTGATGCAGACGCAGACATTGCCTAAATACAACGTGTTAGCCAATCCTTATTCCTTGCCGTTTGGCAGCGAAGGATTGCTGGCAATTATCGGCACTTTCGGATTATGGATCGCAGCAATCATTGCTATCCGTGAAGGTGTCAGATGGCTTGAGCAAAAAGTATCAGGCACAAACCGAGCTGAAGAGGAAATACATCATGGCTAAGTCCACACGGCGTCAATGGTTAAAAGGCAGTCTGGCTTTGGGAGGCGTGGTGGCCTTCGGGGCCAGCTACCATGCAGTGGCGCGTAAGACACTGGCCGGATTGGTGGACGGTAGTGCTGGAAAGCTCACTCTTGACCCGATCAGTGCTAATGCCTTGCCGCCTGAAGGAATAATTGGCCAGCAATGGCAAGCCAACCCGCAACAGGCGGTTTCGATGACTCAGTGTTTCGGCTGCTGGACACTGTGCGGCTTGCGAGTGCGCGTTGATACTCAACAGAATAAAATCTTGCGCATTGCTGGTAACCCTTATCATCCATTATCTCATGATCATCATTTCCCTTATCAGTTACCCCTGAGTGAGGCACTGCAACGTTTGGGTGGCGAGCAAGGTCTGGCTGGGCGTTCAACCGCCTGTGCCAGAGGTGCTACTTTGCTGGAGGGGGTCGATAGCCCGTATCGCATCACTGAGCCGATGAAGCGGGTTGGGCCACGGGGCAGTGGTCAATGGCAGCGCATTAGCTTTGAGCAATTAGTTGCCGAGGTCACTGAAGGCGGTGATTTATTCGGCGAGGGGCCAGTGGAGGGGCTGCGGGCGATCCGCGATTTAGTCACCCCCATAGATGTGAAACAGCCATCGCTCGGGCCGAAAGCGAATCAGTTGCTGGTAACCAATGCCGGTGATGATGGGCGCGATGCTTTTATCAAGCGCTTTGCCAATCAGGCATTCGGTACCAAAAACCTTGGCAGCCACGGTGCCTATTGCGGGTTGGCTTATCGCGCCGGTTCTGGCGCGCTGATGGGGGATTTAGACAAAAATGCGCATGTTAAGCCCGATTGGGATAACGTGCGTTTTGCGCTATTTCTTGGCACGTCACCGGCACAATCGGGTAACCCATTTAAACGTCAGGGGCGCCAGTTAGCTAATGCCCGCCAGCGCGATGATTTTAATTATGTCGTCGTCGCGCCTGCTTTGCCGCTCACCACTACTCTGGCTAATCAGCATAACCGTTGGGTGCCAGTACTGCCCGGCACTGATGCGGCGCTGGCGATGGGGATGATCCACTGGATTATCGAACAAAATCGTTTTAATCACGATTATCTGGCACTGTCCGGCGAGGCTGCGATGCAAGCCGCTGGTGAGCGCAGTTGGACCAATGCCAGTCACTTGGTTATCACCACCGAAACGCATCCACTGGCAGGGCAGTTTCTGCGAGCCAGCCAACTGAGTGGCGAGCCAGTGGCGGAGGGAGAAGAAAGCCCAATATTAGTCCAAGTGGCTGATGGTACCTTACAACCGGCAGCACAAACGCTACAGGCGGATCTGTTTGTCACGCGGCAAGTCACTTTGCATGATGGGCAAAGTGTTGATGTGCAATCGGGCATGGCATGCTTGCAGCAAGCCGCCGACCGTTTTTCACTGGCGCAATACAGTCAACAATGCGGAGTACCGGAGGCCACGATTATCGGCTTGGCGCGTGAGTTTACCGCTTATCAGCGTCAGGCTGCGGTGATTTCTCATGGCGGCATGATGGGCGGCAATGGGTTTTACACCACTTGGGCTGTCATGATGCTGAATGCAATGATTGGCAACCTGAACCTGAAGGGCGGAGTCTCTGTCGGCGGGGGTAAATTTGATGGCTTTGCTGACGGGCCGCGCTATCAACTGGCAACCTTCAGCGGCATGGTGAAGCCAAAAGGTTTGCCGTTATCGCGCAGTAAGCAGCCTTATGAACAATCAGAGGAGTATCAGCAAAAAATTCGGCAAGGCCAGCCGGGTTATCCCGCTCGTGGGCCGTGGTATCCCTTTGTCGGCGGGCAATTGACTGAACAGTTAGCCCCAGCACTGGCCGATTACCCTTATCCATTGAAAGCCTGGATAAGCCATATGACTAATCCGCTATATGGGGTCGCGGGGCTGCGTAATTTGATTGAGGAAAAACTGCAAGACCCACGTCAGTTACCCCTGTTTGTCGCCATTGATGCTTTTATGAATGAAACCACCGCCTTGGCGGACTACATCGTGCCGGATACCCACAATTTCGAGAGCTGGGGATTCAGTGCACCATGGGCTGGTGTGTTAGTAAAAGCCAGTACCGCTCGTTGGCCGGTAGTGGAGTCGCGCACAGCCCGTACCGCGCAAGGCGAGCCGGTGGCAATGGAAAGCTTCTTGATTGCGGTCGCTAAAGCTTTGCAATTACCGGGGTTTGGTGCCAATGCGATGCAAGATAGTCAGGGTCAGTATTTGCCACTGGATCGGGCAGAAGATTATTACTTACGGGCGGCGGCGAATATTGCTTATGGTGGTGAAAAACCATTGCCACCGGCGGCGGATGATGAGCTGCGGCTAACGGGGGTGGATCGTTTATGGCCCGCGTTGCAACAGAGTTTACATGCTGATGAGCAGCGCCGGGTGGCATATTTGCTGGCCCGTGGCGGGCGCTTTGCCCCTTACGAGAAAAGTTGGAATGGCGATGCCACTGGGCCGCAGTGGAAGAAACCACTGCAAATCTGGAATGAGAATGTGGCGAAACATCACCATGCCATTACCGGAGAGCGCTATAGCGGCTGCCCGACTTGGTATCCTCCTCGTTTGGCTGATGGCTCGGATGTATTTGAACATTACCCGGCAAAGGACTGGCCACTGCGCTTGATGTCGTTTAAATCCCATCTGATGAGCAGTTCTACCGCGATGATCGAGCGCTTACGTGCAGTCAAAGCGACTAATTTGGTGGCGATCAATCCGTCTGATGCCAGTCGCTATGGGATTCAACATGGTGATGTGGTGCAACTGATGACACCGGGGGGCCAGATGGAGGTTCAGGTCAGTGTATTGGATGGCGTTATGCCGGGGGTTGTTGCTATTGAGCATGGTTATGGACATCGTGAAATGGGGGCCAGAATTCATACACTGGATGGGGTAAAAATGGCGGCAGACCCGCGCATTGGTCAGGGAACCAATTTGAATGATTTAGGTTTTACCGATCCTACGCGCCAAGTTCCTAACACTTGGCTAGATTGGGTGAGTGGCGCGGCGGTTCGGCAGGGGTTACCGGCCAAATTACAACTGATAAGCTAATGCATATAAGCCTCTAGTCGGGCGGCGGCATCGAGTGGTGGTTTTGTCATAAATGTGTATAAATCCCTCGCGGTTAAAGAGGGATTTATTATTTCTAAATCAGGATGTTTTCAGTGTATAAATTAGCGATGCTAATAATTATGGGAAAACAGCCAATGTCAGTGGCAAAACTCAGTGCAAGTTTGCTGGCGCTTGGCGGTCTGTTAGGCTATATCGGTGCCAATTGGCAGAGCAAATCGTTACTGATTGCTGCCGCAATTGCCCTGTTTGCAGGGGTTATTGCCTCCGGTTTTACTGATCGCGCTCCTCGTGGCAAATAGTCCCTGAGGCTTTAAAAACCGCTCGGTGGCCAATGAACGGTGCGATACTGTGCACAATCATTCCCACCATCACTAACCCTATTCCTAGCAGCGATAACCCCGTCGGCAGTGGGGCTGCCAGCCAAAGCATCTCACCAAGCAAAGCAAACAGAACTTCACCGGATTGGGTGGCTTCCACCGCCGCCAGTTTAGAATAATCTTTTTTAACCAGATTGGTGGCGGCAAAAAATAGCAAAGTGGCGATAACACCAGAGAACAGCGCGACCAACAAGGATTGGTTGATTTGTGCCGATGACGGCCAACCGACCTGTGACCAACCGTAATACGACAACAACAACCAGAAAGGCAAACTAGCGAGTGTCATGTTAAGCACCCGCTGTAAGGTATCCACATCACCTTGGCAGATATCCATCATTTTGCGATTACCTAATGGATACATAAATGCCGCCAATGTTACTGGCAAAATGCACCATAAAGCCTGTTGTAGACTGAGTGTTTGTGCATGTTGCCACTGCATTAATGCGACACCGAGGAGAATTAATAGTGACCAGCGCAGGTGCTTAAAGGGGATTCTTCCCCGCACCCGTTGTAGACCATCAGGGGTAGAGATTGATTGCTTAAAGAATGGAATCAGTAAAGAGCCCGCAATAATGGTCATTTGCCAGGAGCCGGCAACTAACCAGCCTTCGCCATAAGATCCTGCCAGACTAAGTGGGGCATAAAACAGCCCGAAACCGACCGTGCTCCACAGCAGATAGCCCGGCCAATATTGGTATAAATGGCGCAGACTTGGTACTAGCTGGCCGCGCAGCAATACCAATAACAACAGCATGGGAGCCATAAAAATAAAACGTAGTGCGGCGCTCCAAACCCAACTCCCACCGCCGAGATCCATGGCGCGATTAAGAATAAAAGTAAAAGCAAAAAACAACGAAGCGGCAAGGCCATAACAAATCGCGCGCATTATTTTCACTCATTAGCGCTGAAAGGAATAAAACAGGAATATCGGTAATTACCATTGGCGTCAAGTTTTGCCCCACAGCAAAAAACGTCAAAGATGTGCCATGGCGTTGTTTCGGGTATTATATGCGCCGCACGGGGTGACCGGTGCCAAAATATCAATTCTATTGCGCGATGATTTACCGTGGTTAGCTGTTTACGTAGTTACGTAACCCATTGAGCAGTAATAAACTATTATCAGTAACCTCTCTGAAAAACAGGAACGTACACCATGCCAGTGTTACATAACCGAATTTCTAATGAGGAACTTAAAGCGCGCATGTTGGCTGAAACCGAACCGCGTACCACAGTTTCTTTTTATAAATATTTCACATTGGAAGATGCGAAAACCTTCCGTGATAACCTCTATAGCCAATTCGTTAAACTCGGTGTCTTTGGCCGGGTTTATGTGGCCAAAGAGGGGATCAATGCACAAATTAGCGTACCGGCTAATCGCTACGACGAATTTAAAGTTGCACTATTTGCGTCACACCCAGCATTGGATCAAGTGCGGCTGAATGTTGCTCATGAAGATGACGGTAAGTCATTTTGGGTGCTGCGGATGAAAGTTCGCGAACGTATTGTGGCTGATGGTATCGATGATGATAGTTTCGATCCCAGTAATGTCGGGCATTATCTGAAGGCCGATCAGGTTAATCAGATGATTGATGATCCTGATACCTTGTTTGTAGACATGCGCAATCATTATGAATACGAAGTGGGCCATTTCGAAAACGCGATAGAAGTGCCTTCAGATACCTTCCGTGAGCAGCTGCCTATGGCAGTTGATATGCTCCAACATGACAAAGATAAGAATATTGTTATGTATTGCACCGGAGGTATTCGCTGCGAAAAAGCCAGCGCGTATATGCTGCATAATGGCTTTAAAAATGTCTATCACGTTGAAGGTGGGATTATTGAATATGCCCGCAAAGCCAAAGAACAGGGGTTGCCGCTAAAGTTTATTGGTAAAAACTTTGTGTTTGATGAGCGTATGGGAGAGCGGATCTCTGAGGATGTGATTGCGCATTGCCATCAGTGTGGAACTGCATGTGATGCGCACACTAACTGTAAGAATGATGGTTGCCACTTACTGTTTATTCAGTGCCCAAATTGTGCGGTAAAATTTGAAGGTTGTTGTAGCCAGATTTGCCAGGAAGAATTGAAGCTACCACAGGAAGAACAACGTTCTCGCCGGGCTGGTCGTGAAAATGGTATTAAGATTTTTAATAAATCGAAGGGATTACTGCAAACAACAATGCATATTCCAATGCCAGATAGCAGTTCAGATAAAAAATAATCATAGCGAAAGTTCTCTGTATTGTAGCTAACACTGCTGCAACTTCAAATTGAAAGGGGATACATCACTTAACCTGCTGGTGGTGCTATTAAAATAAGACGTTGTCGGTTATTTTATCCGGTAGCGTCTTTTTTTTGCCATTGTGAGCGGTGGCAGTTTCAATGCAAGGATTGATAATGACAACACCGGTGGTAAGTAACCAAGGTTTGCGGTTAGTTGCAATGTTGGCAATGCTGGTAGTGATTATGGCAGGGGTCAAGGCCGCATCACCTATCGTAGTGCCGTTTTTATTGGCGATTTTTCTCGCTATCGTCTTGAATCCTTTGGTGAAATTATTACAGAGAATAAAGATCCCCCGCACATTGGCGATTGTCTTATTGGTCACCATTATTGTGTTACTGATGGCATTACTATTTAGCCGCTTAGGTTCTTCATTAAATGAATTCGCCCGTTCACTACCGCAATATCGCGGTATGATGCTGGAGAAAATGCGCGATCTGCAAGAATTCTCGATGCGCTTTAATATTGAGTTCTCGGTGGATGACATTATGAAACATGTCGATCCCAGCACTGCCATGAACTTTATTACCCGTCTGCTTAGTCACTTGTCTGGTGCCATGGCCAGCACGTTCTTGCTGCTAATGACGGTGGTCTTTATGTTATTTGAAGTGGAACGCCTGCCTTATAAAATGCAGTTGATGTTTGACAATCCGGAACAAGGCAATGCGATTCTTAAACGCGCACTGAATGGTGTGACACATTATCTGGTCATTAAAACTATTATTAGCATTGCAACGGGGATTGTTATTTGGTTATTCCTGGCAGCAATGGGGGTGAGATTTGCTTTCCTGTGGGGGTTACTGGCTTTTGTTTTGAATTACATCCCTAATATCGGGTCAGTATTAGCAGCTGTTCCGCCGATCATTCAAGCCTTACTCTTTAATGGTTTTGCTGACGCTTTTGCTGTCACTTGCGGTTATATTCTCATTAACCTGATTGGCGGTAACATCATTGATCCACGGATGATGGGGCGGGGGTTGGGTCTCTCGACGCTGGTGGTGTTCCTGTCATTAATTTTCTGGGGATGGCTATTGGGGCCGATAGGTATGTTGCTTTCGGTACCATTGACCATTATTGCCAAGATTGCTCTTGAGTTAACACCCGCCGGTTATAAATTTGCGGTGTTACTGAGTGATGGTAAACCCATTAAAGTTGAGTCGGATAAGGTTAGCTGATAAAGCGTCCTAAAGCTGCAAAGGGCCACAGATAGATTGATATCTGCTGGCCCTGACTAAAAATCTAGAAAGATGTAGGAAAGCGTAAATTAATAGAAGAAGAAATAAATATCGAGCGCTAGTAGAATCAGCCATAAGCAGATATAGAGCACCAGATGCTGCCGTACATTATTGATAACTATTGAGAGCAATTTATTTAACATACGACTGCCTGCGGCTGAAATCATTCCCCATTATATACTCATAGAACCTGAAATTGCAGGGGGTTAGCTACATTCACTCACTAACGTTATGTATCAATTAATCCTGACCTATTTTTTATAGCGGGCTCTCTATTTATATAAACAATCTCAGTATAAATACTTAAAGACATTATAAATAAAACACAGTTCCAGACGGTTTCTAACTTTTATTTTCTCGGTAATATGACGTTTGTGTGAGTAAACAGTACTGTCGCTAATATTCAGCTTTCGAGCTATGCGATAATTAGGCATTTCCGTCATCCAATAGCACATGACTTTATGTTCTTGTGGACTGAACAGCGATGAGGAGCATGAGGGGAGTTGCTCACAGACATCGTCTGAGAAGCTGGATAACATTTTTAATAGTTCAGGCAAATGCCTTTTAGCCAAGATTGAGACTGAGTCAGTGAGAGGTATAGGTGTGTTGCTAAATGGGTATGATGCATCCAGATAAATATAAACCTTTGCCCGATTACAGCAATTGAGAAACTTCTCTAATAAAGGGCAATGTCCACCGAATCGACAATATTGCGTAAGATTAACAATTATTATCTCAGGATTAAAATCGTGAATCGCCAATGTTGCCTGTGCAACGGTAGGCACATCCATTAAATTAAGAGATATTGAGTTATTTAAATAAGTATTTACCCCTGAACGGGTATAAAAGCATTCGTCGATAATTAATATTTTCATGTGACATACATCCTTGTCTAACAGCAACCATACCTGACTGCATACAAGGATAAGGTAATCCTCTGACGACTAAGACGTCAATTCGGGATTTACGAGGTTTATTTACGGATATAACGAATAAACTACCTTATAATAATTCAAATGGCAGTATTTCATACTGAAAAGGAAATGTCAGCAAATTGAATGAAATACCGATGACTCATTTGAAATAGAAATGGTCATCGGCGATATTATGCGCGTTATTTTTGCGATCTAATATTACGAATTTGCAAAACGAGACAAGGAAAATGCTGAAATATCAATAGGTGAAACTTTGTCTTGGGCAAATAGAGCCGCGACTTCACCCAGAGCAGTGGCAAACTTAAATCCATGGCCACTTAAGCCAGTCACCACCATGATATTAGGGTTATCTGGCAAGGTATCGATGATGAAATCCTCATCAGGGCTCATATCATAACTGCATGCGGCCCCATGGAGGCAAACGCCAACGCCGGGTAAAAAGTTGCGTAAAAAACCAAATACTTCAGTGCCATCTTCAGCATAACTGCCGAAAGGTTTTCGCTGTGCGGCAGACTCAATGGGCTGCCCTCCATTATGTTTACCGAGTTTCAGCTCATCATTTTGCGAGGGGAAACCGTAATAGTGGATATTATCCGGTGTTTCGACGGTGAATGCGGGGAAATGGTTATTTTCACTGTAGCGTCCATCGGCATGATGCCAGGAAAAGACTTTGCGTACTGCCGTCACGGGCAACTCTGGAAGTAGTTCTTTGACCCAGGTTCCGGCGGTAACAACCACCTTACGGGCACTGTAGGTACCATCTATGGTCACAACATCGACACCGTCATCCAGTGGCTCAATCGCGGTGACAGGGCAGTTGAAAAGGATGCCACAACCGGCTTCAGTGACTGCTTTGATCAGTGTTTTTATGGCTAACTCGGAACGCAAGAAACCTGCTTGTGGTTCGAACACACCAATATAATTGTCTGGCACAGTAAACACGGGCCATTTCTCGCGAACCTGCGCCGCATTTAAGGTTTCTACTGGCAAATTATATTGTTGGGCGCTGTACTGGGCATTTTGCAGGAAAAGTGAATCAGCAGGCCCCAAATTAAGCACACCACTGGCCTGGAATAACGTCTCCCCGGTTTGGGACGATAGCTGATTCCACAAGGCTTGAGCACGTAATACTAAGGGAACATACTTCTCACCTTCACCATAAGCATGGCGAATGATTCTGGTATCACCATGATGACTCCCCGCTTGGTGTGGTGGCATTGCACTGTCAATCATCAGTACCTTTAAACCGGCTTGTGAGGCGTAGTAACCTGCGGCAGAGCCGACAGAACCGCTACCGATGACAATCAAATCGTAATCCATATTTTTCACCTTGGGGAATATCACTGTAGGCCTATTTAACACTCTCTGATGAGTAGCTCATAGTTATCGTGGTAATGACCAGAAATATTAAAATTAAAGCTAGCGGCTAGCGATAAAAATTAAAACGATAGTAATAGCACGGGAGTTAGAGGAGAAAAAGAGATGTTAGCTATATTAGGGGAGAGCGGTTAATAAAAAGGCACCAAGTGATATTCACGGGTGCCTTTTTATCGATTTGAAAATGAACTGGTATAAAGAATTAATGCTTACGATAATCCAAGTCTTGATATTCTGATGACTCAATTTTAGCAATGCCTGCTTCTAAGATATTTATTAATTGGCGTGCAACATCAGTCGTCAGCCAGAGTGTTCTATCAACGAGTGCATCTTCTGGCGGTTGATCCATGGAAGACAGGTAATGAAGACGTATCATCATCGCGTCATATACATCTACAGTGCTGATATCCCAACCTACGAGTGGGTGAGTCTGGATAACTTCATCATTTCTGTCCATAAAGACCCCTTATATAGTAGTTACTGACTGGAGTGACTAACGAGGATCCATGCGGCTCAATACTGGGTGAGCTTTTTTAGTATACGCAACCGTTGCTGAATTTGGAGATTATCCACAGATCTTTACAAATTATTTATTTTATGATGATTAATTAAGCGAACAGAGAGAGTGATAAGAAAAAATTAATAACGTGCAATTTAAACATGTCTATAAAAAAGCCGAGGAGCGACTCCCCGGCAAAACAGCATTAGTGTGGGTTACTCCGCATCAAACCAATCGTCAGCGCTTTCCCATATTTCTTGTAATATTTCAGAGATCAGATCTTTATCTGTTTTGGCTCCGCCTAAAACAGACAGATTATTAGCACCAGCATAACGTACTTGTACTGCAGTCGTGGTGTCCGGAAATTTGCTATTCAGTCGTTTACTCAATTCATGAGTGAGTGCTTCGATAGCACCTGCGGGTAACGGGTTTTTTTTATCAATACTGACTTCAACACGCATATTTGGCCCTCCGAATATTTATACTGTTTATTTATACAGTATAAATATTCAGGCCGCAACTAGCAGAGATAAAAATTTCACTGTAGAGAAAGATGCTTCCCGACAGTGAACGTTATCAGGCTTTCACTGACCAATTAAGAGTTTGGCCCGCGAGGAAAGGAATGACCGATTCCTTTCCTAATGGGATTTCTTCCGGTTGTTGGAACGGAGTCCGAACCAATTCAACAAAATCCTCGTTAACAGGCAGGTTATAGAAGCGTGGGCCATTTAAGGAACAGAAAGCTTCCAGATGTTGCAATGCATGCATCTCTTCAAATACGGTGGCATAAGCAGGTAATGCAGATGGCGCGTTGAAGACACCAGCACAGCCACAAGATGACTCTTTGCGATGCTTGGCATGAGGTGCAGAGTCAGTTCCGAGGAAGAAACGGTCAGAGCCGCTGGCGACTGCCTGACGTAACGCTTCCTGATGAGTACCTCGTTTCAATATAGGCAAGCAGAATAGATGAGGGCGAATCCCACCTACCAGCATGTGATTACGGTTAAACATCAAATGCTGTGGGGTAATGGTCGCCCCAAGGAAACGATTGCCTGCCAGCACATAATCAGCAGCGTCTTTGGTTGTAATATGCTCAAAGACAATTTTCAACTCAGGGAAGTTGCGGCGAATCGGTTCCAGGATTATTTCAATAAAACGTGCTTCGCGATCAAAGATATCCACTGCAGCCTCGGTAACTTCACCGTGGATCAACAGTGGCATACCTATCTTCTGCATTTGTTCAAACAGAGGATAAATTGCTGGAATATCCGATACACCGTGAGTCGAGTTAGTGGTGGCATTGGCAGGGTATAACTTGGCTGCGGTAAATACACCTTCTGCAAAACCGCGAGTCAGTTCGTTGATATCCAGCGTATTGGTCAGGTAGCAGGTCATCAGTGGTGTGAATTTATGGCCTGTTGGTGTTGCAGCCAAAATACGTTCCCGGTAAGCAATCGCGCTATCGACTGTGGTAATCGGTGGCGTCAGATTTGGCATAACGATGGCTCGAGCGAACACCTCGGAAGTATAGGGCAGCACGGTACTGAGCATTTCGTCATCACGTAAGTGAATATGCCAGTCATCTGGGCGGCGAATTTTCAGGGTGTTAGATTGTGCAGTCATTCAACGGGCTCCGCAGTCATGATGAAATATCGGGGTTTTTATGCTGTTTCTGGCGGGGTCTAAGGATAAGCGGAAAGTGCTCAGGATGCATCTGATTGTTAGGGTTAGGTTGAAAACAATATAAAAAGGGCATCTTATAGAGGGGCTCGGGGTAAAATTTGCCCAACAGGGTGAGCGATTAATTAGCCATCAAATACGCTAATTGAATGTATAACATGGGAGAATAACTATGGAAGTCCGTGTCATCGCCAGTTTAGTGGCAAAACCTGAATTTACTGCTGCGGTTAAAGCTGCGGTTCATCAAGTGATTGAACCCAGCCGTGAGGAACAAGGAAATCTGCAATATGATCTCCATGCCGAAAGCGATAAACCAGGTTCTTTTGTGTTTTTCGAGCGCTGGGAATCTGATGAAGCATTGGAAAAACATAATAAAACTGGGCACTTCAAAGAGTTTGTCAAATCGATAGAAGGCAAGCTTGAGAGCATTGAGATAAAAAAAGTGAAGCAAATTGCTTGAGCATTTTATCGAAATAAAAAACCCGCCTGCTGGCGGGTTTTTGTAGGGTTCGAACTAAACAATATGGTTGTTAGTCGACCGATTGTGGTTTGGTTGCTGGTGCTGTGGCCTGAGTTACCGCAGCATGACCACCTGCAGAACCTTTACCAGCAAAATCAAAGGCCGGGCGTTCCCAATGACCTTGACTCGTTGATGCTGGAGCATAATCAGGCGCCGGAGCTTTAGTCATCGGTGCTGAAGCATAGTGTTTGAATAACACCCCTTCAGGCTGAGCAACTACCGGCTGTTGAGACACGATAACTGTCGCTGCATCGGTTAGTGGCTCAGTAACACTCGCATCTTCAGTCACATTCTCAACCACAGTTTCACTTGTGACTTGTTGTTCAGCAATAGCCTCTTCAACAACCGTTTCGGCGGCAGCGGCTGTTTCAGCAATAACTTCTGGTGCTGCTGCTTCCACAACTGTTTCTTCGACTACAGCCTCTTCAACGACTGTCTCTTCAACGACAATGTCTTCAGCGATCGTTTCTGTAATCACAGCTTCTGGCACGATGGTTTCTTCAACCACAGCTTCTGGCACGATGGTTTCTTCAACCACAGTTTCAGTAGCAACAACCTCTTCAACTACTGGTTTGACAATGACTGGAGCCTGTTCAATTGCGGCCAAGGTTTCAGCTACCGGTGTCGCATCTGCAACAGCAATGTTTGCCGTCGTCGGAGTTTCAACAACCGCGGCTACCATTGCTGGCTCGACAACGTCAGGTGTCGGTGCCACAACAGGTGCACGGCCAGGTACGGCTGCAGCTGAAGATGAAGAACCGCCTGGTTTATGTTGTGGCGCAGGCGTTGGTGCAGGAGCGGCAATTTCTGCAACAGCGGCAACAACAACAGGGGCTGCAATAATCGGAGCAGCAACGGCTACGACTGCAGCTTCTGGCACTTGTTCTACAGGTAGTTGTTCTTCAACCGGATTCTCCACAAAAGCTCGTTCAATCGGTTGAGCAACCGGGTAACGAACCCATACTTTGCCAGAAGCCATTTCTGGCGAGGCAAAAGCACCTGCCAACGGCATAGCAGACTGTGCTGGATAACGCTCATCACGGTAGCGACGGCGACGTTGACCACTGACACGCAAATGGCGAGGTGAACGGCGAGAGCGACGTGGCATGCCATTTTCATTATTGGCGTTGCGGTCGTTAGTCACTTCATCATCAGCTTGGTTGCTTGGCTGTGGCAATAACTTCACTTCTTCCTGTACAGCTGGCGCGGCAATGTGAGTTACCGGTTCGCTGGCAGGATTTTCCACAACATTCAGCTCATCATTGGCCGATTGAATACGGACTTTCTGACTCAACTGACGACGTTGACGGCGCTGCATCACCTGCTGACGTTCTTCCTGCTCAGGCTGCTGTACGTCTTCTACAACACTGACCTCGGCAACATCAACTTTCGCTTTAACGTCTTGTGGAGCTTGGCGTTTGTCATCTTGACGGCGACGTTGACGATCACCACGACGCGGCTGCTGCTCTTCACGCTGTACTTTATCCGCATCAACGACATCAGTCTGTGCTTGTGGTGCAGTAGCTTGTTGAGTAGGGCGCTTATTACGACGTTGATCTTCACGGCCTTCGCGATTGGAATTATCACGATTCGTGTTATCACGGCCTGAACTATCACGAGAGCCATTGTTCTCACCACGACCTGAGTTATCGCGGCCTTCACGTGGTGTGCGGTCATTGCGATCTTTACGGCCATTGTTCTGACGGCGAGGATTACGGCGGTCATTACGGCGATTCTCGTTGGTTTCAGTTTTTTCAACTTCAACCGGTTTGACTTCAGCTTCTGTCGAACCACCGAAAATACCCTTCAGGCCACTGAACAGACGACTAAAGAAGCCTGGTTGTTCAGGGGCTGCGGATGCCTCAGCCTGTGGTGCGACTGCTGGCTTAACCGCGGTAGCAGCTGGAGCTGATTCTGGTGGAACTTCAGTTGGCAGAGAGAAAGTTGCCAGCGCCGGTTGTTCTGGGCGTTTACGCTCCATCGTCGCTTCTTCCAGCGGTTGCGCCATTTCTGCTTCATGCAGCTGTGGCAACAAATAACTGAGAGAAGGAACTTCTTCACCTTTACGTACGCGCAGCACCGAGTAATGTGGGGTTTGCATCTGATCGTTTGGCACGATCACCGCACGCACACCGCCTTGGCGTTTTTCGATGGCATTAACTGATTCACGTTTTTCGTTCAGCAGATACGAGGCAATTTGTACCGGCACAATCGCGTGAACTTCATGGGTATTTTCTTTCAGCGCTTCTTCTTCAATCAAACGCAGAATAGAAAGTGACAGGGATTCGTTGTCACGCACGGTACCGGTGCCGCTACAACGTGGGCACACATGGTGGCTCGACTCACCCAGTGACGGACTGAGGCGCTGACGGGACATTTCCAGTAAACCAAAGCGCGAGATGCGGCCAATCTGGATCCGCGCGCGGTCTTGACGGACGGCATCACGTAAACGGTTTTCCACTTCACGCTGGTGGCGCACGGGGGTCATATCGATAAAGTCGATAACAATCAGGCCACCCAAGTCACGTAAACGCAACTGACGGGCAATTTCATCTGCCGCTTCAAGGTTGGTATTGAAAGCAGTTTCTTCGATATCACCACCACGAGTTGCTCGTGCGGAGTTGATATCAATCGCGGTCAAGGCTTCAGTGGTATCGATAACGATAGAGCCACCGGAAGGCAGACGAACTTCACGTTGGAATGCAGATTCAATCTGTGACTCAATCTGGTAGTGGCTGAATAATGGAATTTCACCACTGTACAATTTGATTTTACTACTGAAATCCGGGCGGCCCAGTGCAGCGATATGCTCTTTAGCCAGTTCGAGAACTTTAGGGTTATCGATCAGGATTTCGCCGATGTCCGGGCGCAGATAATCACGGAAAGCACGGACAATCACGTTACTTTCCTGATGAATCAAGAACGGCGCAGGGCGACCTTCAGCGGCTTTTTTAATCGCATCCCAGTGCTTAAGACGGAATGATAAGTCCCATTGCAGCGCATCAGCAGATTTACCTACACCCGCGGTACGCACAATCAGACCCATGCCATCAGGCAATTGCAGGGAGGATAAGGCTTCTTTCAGTTCAGTACGGTCATCCCCTTCGATACGGCGAGAAATGCCACCGGCACGTGGGTTGTTTGGCATCAGAACTAAATAACTACCGGCCAGACTGATAAAAGTCGTCAGTGCGGCACCTTTATTACCGCGTTCTTCTTTATCAACCTGAACAATAACTTCCTGGCCTTCGCGCAGCACATCTTTGATGTTTGGGCGGCCATGAGAGGAATAATTACTAGGGAAATATTCGCGAGAAATTTCTTTTAGTGGGAGGAAACCATGCCGTTCAGCGCCGTAATCAACAAAAGCGGCTTCCAGGCTGGGTTCGATTCGGGTGATTTTACCTTTGTAAATATTCGCTTTTTTCTGTTCATGACCTGGACTTTCAATATCCAAATCATACAGCCGCTGTCCATCTACAAGGGCAACACGCAACTCTTCTTGCTGAGTTGCGTTAATCAACATTCTTTTCATCTTTAACTTACTCGTTATTTTTACATTGTCATTAGAACTGCGGGCAAAATAACCTCATGGTCGGGTAAACCGATGACCCCGAGTCTTCTCGCAAAGCCGTCAACCTCACGGTTGTCGCCTGCATAGGGGCGCATTATTTCGGTAAGCCTGTGTTTCTTTCTGAAAAACAGCGCTTTTATATAAAGGGCAGCTTCTGAATATAAGACAACAGAGCTTTACCCACTTGCCGACCAAGCTGCAACCCGCAGCCCGCTAATTGCTTGATTTCACATTACGTCTTACGCCATTGCTGCGTTTTTGTGTGACCAGGCAAAGTTTATTATTCCACTAGTCTCTTGGTCTAACGAGAATCAACGCAGAATTAATCACATTATTCCATTGCTGACACTGATATAGCAAGATGACTTTACCTACCTACGTAAAGATTCTTTTACTGTTTTCGCAGTGTTGGCGGCTATCGTTGTCTTATTAAACAATAAATGCACGCAAACGTTATCTTTAAATAGCTAGATTCACAGTTAAGCACATAAAAAGGGGTGGCGCTAATTCCTCGGTGTATTTAGAATCGCGCCCCATGAAAACGAATAATCCAGCAGTACAATTAATCACCATTTCTGCCGACGAAGCGGGTCAGCGGATCGATAACTTTTTGCTCACTAAATTGAAAGGTGTGCCAAAGAGTATGATCTACCGAATCGTTCGTAAAGGTGAGGTCCGTGTTAATAAAGGGCGCATTAAGCCAGAATATAAACTGCTTGATGGTGATGTGGTGCGGGTACCACCGGTACGAGTTGCTGAGCGCGAAGAGATTCAGGTATCAGCTAAACTTGATAAAGTTGCCGCACTGGCCGATTGCATTTTATTTGAAGATGACTATCTGTTAGTACTGAACAAACCTTCAGGCACGGCAGTGCATGGTGGCAGCGGTTTGAGTTTTGGTGTCATTGAAGCATTGCGGGCACTGCGTCCTGAGGCGCGCTTTCTGGAATTGGTTCACCGCCTTGACCGTGATACCTCCGGTGTTCTCCTGGTCGCCAAAAAACGCTCGGCATTACGCTCGTTGCATGAGCAGTTGCGTTTGAAAGGAATGCAGAAAGACTATTTAGCGTTAGTGCGTGGTCAATGGCAATCTCATTGCAAAGCTGTACAGGCACCGTTGCTTAAAAATATTATGCAGAGTGGCGAGCGTATGGTGAAAGTCAGCAGCGAAGGCAAGCCATCAGAAACGCGCTTTAAAATAGAAGAGCGTTTTGAACATGCCACTTTGGTCAAGGCCAGCCCAATTACTGGCCGGACACACCAAATTCGTGTTCATGCATTGCATGCCGGGCACCCGATTGCATTTGATGATCGTTACGGCGACCGTGAATTTGATCAGCAATTGCAAGGGACAGGCTTACACCGTTTGTTCCTGCATGCGGCGGCTTTGCGTTTTGAACACCCAAATACTGGTGAGACCATGCGCATTGAAGCACCATTAGATAATCAGTTGCGCCATTGCCTGTCGGTATTACGTAAAAAAGCCGCAGTTTAAACACAGTTATTTTACCAGCAATGGATTCACCCCTTGCTCAATCAACATTTGGGTGAGGGCGATTAATGGCAGGCCGATGAGTGTATTGGGATCACGGCCTGATAATTTATCAAATAATGCAATACCCAAACCCTCACTTTTAAAACTGCCCGCACAATTCCACGGTTGTTCCCGAACTAAATAGCCCTCTATTTCTGCTTTGCTTAAAGAGCGGAAATAAACATCAAATGTCTCGCAAAGACAATTATGACTCTCTGTTGCTGTATTTAGCAGTGCCAGCCCAGTATAAAAAGTGACGCATTGGCCGCTGGCTTGTTCTAATTGTTTGACTGCATTTTCATGGTTGTGCGGTTTTCCGACGATATTTCCGTTAATAACACAGACTTGATCAGAGCCAATAATTAAATGTTGCGGATAACGTGCTGCTAGCGCTTTGGCTTTTGCCAGCGCTAACCGTTGCACCAACTCACTGGCTGTTTCGGTGGGTAATGGGGTCTCATCAGCTTCTGGTGCATCAGTAATAAAGGGTAATTGCAGCTTTTCCAGTAGTGCGCGGCGATAAGATGAGGTAGAGGCAAGAACCAGTTGTGGCATAATATTTTCCATAAATCGTAGCGTAATTTAATCAGGCATTTTAAACTGTCTTCCGCTTCGGAAGCGAATATTGGTGAAAGGTGCGGTAAAAAGGCCTTTTTCTTTGACTCTCTGTCGTTACAAAGTTAATATGCGCGCCCTATGCAAAAGGTAAAATTACCCCTGACCATTGATGCGGTTCGTACCGCTCAGAAACGTTTAGATTACGCAGGTATCTATTCACCTGAGCAGGTTACACGTGTAGCCGACTCAGTGGTAAGTGTGGACAGCGATGTCGTGGCCTCATTATCGTTTAATATCGATAATCAGCGCCTGGCGGTTATTACAGGTCATGCAGACGTCGATGTAACGTTGATGTGTCAGCGCTGTGGTAACACGTTTGCACACCATGTTCATACAACGTATTGTTTTAGCCCGATCGTCAATGATGAGCAGGCTGAAGCATTACCGGAAGCGTACGAGCCGATCGAAGTCGACGAATTTGGCGAAGTTGATCTGCTGGCAATGATTGAAGACGAAATTATTCTTTCACTGCCTGTCGTTCCGGTACATGATTCTGAACACTGTGAAGTGTCCGAGGCGGACATGGTATTTGGCAAACTGCCTGAAGAGGCGGAGAAACCTAATCCATTTGCCGTATTAGCCAGTTTAAAGAAAGTAATTAAGGAGTAAGGTCAATGGCCGTACAACAGAACAAACCAACTCGTTCCAAACGTGGCATGCGCCGTTCACACGATGCGCTGACCACTGCCACTCTGTCTGTGGACAAAACTTCCGGTGAAACTCACCTGCGTCACCACATCACAGCCGACGGTTTCTACCGCGGCCGCAAGGTTATCGGCTGAGTAGTACTTGCTAATCTTTAGCAAGGCGATACCTTGACTTGTCTAACCCTAGCGTTAGATGCAATGGGTGGGGACTTCGGTCCCTGCGTCACAGTGCCTGCTTCATTGCAGGCACTGGCCTCTAATCCACAGCTTAAACTCCTGCTGGTCGGGAACCCCGACACCATCACTCCGTTACTTGTTAATGCCGATCCTTTGTTGCTGGAAAGGTTACAGGTAATCCCCGCTGAGCATGTTATTGCCAGCGATGCTAAACCCTCGCAAGCTATCCGTGCCAGCCGTGGTACTTCCATGCGTATAGCATTGGAACTGGTTAAAAACGGCGATGCCGAAGCTTGCGTGAGTGCAGGGAATACTGGGGCACTGATGGGGTTGGCGAAGATGACTATCAAGCCATTGGATGGGATAGAGCGCCCGGCGTTGATGACCGTTATACCCAATCAACAGCGTAGTAAGACTGTGGTGCTGGATTTAGGGGCCAACGTTGAATGTGATAGCACGATGCTAGTGCAATTTGCTGTCATGGGTTCGGTGATGGCAGAAGAAGTTGTCGGGATAGTAAACCCCCGTGTTGCTTTACTGAATATCGGTGAAGAGGAAACCAAGGGGCTAGATAATATCCGCGAAGCCGCCGCAGTATTAAAAAATACACCGGCGATCAACTATATTGGTTACCTGGAAGGCAATGATCTGCTGACAGGGAAGACTGATGTAATGGTTTGTGACGGCTTCGTGGGTAACGTCACTCTAAAGACCATGGAAGGTGTGATAAGAATGTTCTTGTCACTGCTCAAATCATCGGGCGATGGCGGTAAACAGTCCTGGTGGCTTAAGCTCATTGGGCGTTGGCTGCAAAAACGCGTGGCAAAGCGGTTCGGTCATTTGAACCCCGACCAGTATAATGGCGCATGTCTGTTAGGATTACGGGGCATCGTAATCAAGAGCCACGGCGCGGCGAATCAACGAGCATTTGCCGTCGCAATCGAACAGGCTGTGCAGGCGGTGCAGCGGCAAGTCCCACAGCGGATTGCCGCGCGCCTTGAAGCGGTATTACCCAAGAGTGACTGATCGTACATGTATACTAAGATTCTCGGTACGGGGAGTTATCTGCCCGTACAAGTGCGCAGTAATGCTGATTTAGAAAAAATGGTGGATACCTCAGACGAGTGGATTGTGACTCGGACAGGTATTCGTGAGCGGCGTATTGCTGGTTTGGATGAAACAGTCGCAACCATGGGTTTCCATGCAGCTGAAAAAGCGCTGGAGATGGCCGGTATTGATAAGGACGATATCGGACTGATTATCGTTGCTACCACCTCCTCAAGTCATGCTTTCCCAAGCTCGGCTTGTCAGGTGCAGCAAATGCTGGGCATTAAAGATTCGGCCTCTTTTGATTTAGCGGCAGCCTGTGCGGGTTTTACCTATGCACTGAGTGTGGCTGATCAGTACGTCAAAAGTGGTGCGGTGAAATATGCCATCGTTATTGGTTCAGATGTGTTGTCTCGTGCACTGAATCCTGAAGACCGTGGCACGATTATCCTGTTTGGTGATGGCGCGGGTGCTGTTGTATTAGGCGCATCTGAAGAACAAGGTATTATTTCGACCCATTTGCATGCTGATGGTCGTTATGGTGATTTGCTGGCGTTACCGTATCAGGATCGCCAACAACAAGACCAACCCGCCTATGTCACGATGGCAGGGAATGAAGTCTTTAAAGTTGCGGTGACGGAACTTGCCCACATTGTGGATGAGACCTTGCAGGCCAATAACCTGGATCGTTCAGCGCTGGATTGGCTGGTACCGCATCAGGCTAACCTGCGTATCATCAGCGCAACGGCTAAAAAATTAGGCATGGGGATGGATAAAGTGGTGATCACTCTTGATCGTCATGGCAACACCTCTGCGGCATCTGTACCTGCTGCGCTCGACGAAGCGGTAAGAGATGGGCGTATTCAACGTGGGCAGTTAGTGCTGCTAGAAGCGTTTGGCGGCGGCTTTACCTGGGGCTCTGCGCTGGTTCGTTTTTGATTTAACAGAAAGTCTTTTGATTTAACAGGAAAGCAAAATGTCAAAATTTGCAATGGTATTTCCAGGCCAGGGCTCTCAATCCCTTGGCATGCTGGCTGATTTGGCCGCACAATTTCCGATAGTTGAAGAGACCTTCAGTGAAGCCTCATCAGTTCTGGGCTACTCACTCTGGCAGTTGGTGCAACAAGGCCCAGCTGAAGAATTGAACAAAACGTGGCAGACACAGCCAGCATTGCTGACAGCCTCAGTTGCTATCTGGCGTGTGTGGCAACATCAGGGTGGCAAATTGCCAGCGATGATGGCAGGCCACAGTCTGGGGGAATATTCAGCGCTGGTTTGTGCTGGCGTTCTGGATTTCAAGCAGGCAGTTCGTTTGGTTGAATTACGTGGCAAGCTGATGCAGGAAGCGGTACCGGAAGGTACTGGCGCAATGTACGCGATTATTGGTTTAGATAACGATGCCATTGCTAAAGCTTGTGCCGAGTCAGCACAAGGGCAGGTTGTCTCGCCAGTAAACTTTAACTCACCGGGTCAGGTTGTCATTGCGGGTAATAAAGATGCGGTAGAACGTGCGGGTGCTGCTTGTAAAGCCGCCGGTGCGAAACGTGCATTACCGCTGCCAGTGAGTGTGCCATCTCATTGTGCGTTGATGAAACCCGCTGCGGACAAATTGGCCATTGCACTGGAAGAGATCGAATTCCAGGCGCCCTTGTTCCCTGTTATTAACAACGTAGATGTGAAAATTGAAGTGTCACCAGAAGCTATCCGTAGCGCGCTGGTGCGTCAATTATATAATCCGGTACGTTGGACTGAGAGTGTTGAATGTATTGCAGCAGAAGGTGTTGAGCTGCTGTTAGAAGTTGGGCCGGGTAAAGTCTTGACTGGCTTGACCAAGCGTATCGTTGATACTTTAGCTGCAGCACCGGTAAACGATGTTGCTACGCTGACCAGCGCGCTTGAAAACTAAGAAAGAGGATAACATGAGCTTCGAAGGAAAAGTTGCGCTGGTAACCGGCGCTAGTCGCGGTATTGGCCGTGCGATTGCAGAATTATTGGCTGAACGTGGTGCCCGTGTTATTGGTACGGCGACCAGTGAAAAGGGCGCAGAAGCCATTAGCGCCTACCTGGGCGAGCATGGCAAAGGTTTAATGCTGAATGTCGTAGATCCCGCGTCAATCGAGTCAGTTCTGGCAACGATTCGTGCGGAATTTGGAGAAGTCGACATTTTAGTGAATAATGCAGGTATTACGCGTGATAACCTGCTGATGCGTATGAAGGATGAAGAGTGGCAGGATATTATTGACACCGATCTGACTTCCGTATTCCGTCTGTCAAAAGCGGTAATGCGCGCTATGATGAAAAAGCGGTTTGGGCGTATCATCACCATCGGGTCTGTGGTTGGGACAATGGGCAATGCGGGGCAGGTTAACTACGCGGCAGCTAAAGCGGGTCTGATCGGTTTTAGCAAGTCTTTGGCGCGTGAGGTTGCTTCACGTGGCATTACTGTCAACGTTGTGGCACCTGGCTTTATTGAGACAGACATGACGACGGCGTTGACAGATGATCAACGCGCAGGCATTTTAGCCCAAGTACCAGCTAACCGGCTTGGGCAAGCAAAAGAAATCGCCAGCGCTGTTGCATTTTTAGCCTCTGACGAGGCCAGCTACATCTCTGGTGAAACGTTACATGTCAATGGCGGCATGTATATGATTTAAAAATCACGAAAGTATTTGCGTTATTTGAGGTAAAAACCGCAAAATAGCGTAAAATCGTGGTTTGACCAGCCGAGATTTAGTTGCATCTTTTTCAACATTTTATACACTACGAAAACCATCGCGAAAGCGAGTTTTGATAGGAAATTTAAGAGTATGAGCACTATCGAAGAACGCGTTAAGAAAATCATCGTTGAACAACTGGGTGTTAAAGAAGACGAAGTGAAGAACAGCGCTTCTTTCGTTGAAGATCTTGGCGCGGATTCTCTGGACACCGTTGAGCTGGTAATGGCTCTGGAAGAAGAGTTTGATACTGAGATTCCAGACGAAGAAGCAGAGAAAATCACTACTGTTCAGGCAGCTATTGATTTTATCAACGCTAACCAGCAGTAAGCGAACATGCTTTAAATTTAGATAGTTAGGCGGTCACTCGACCGCCTAAGTTTTTTTTGTCCTAAGTGTTATTTTCCCTCCTTGGAGGACAACCGTGTCTAAGCGTCGAGTTGTTGTGACTGGACTGGGCATGTTGTCTCCTGTCGGTAATACAGTCGAATCCACATGGAAAGCTGTTCTTGCCGGGCAGAGTGGCATCAGCCTGATCGACCATTTCGATACTAGTGCCTATGCAACGCGATTTGCTGGCTTAGTAAAAGATTTTAATTGTGAAGATTACATTTCGCGTAAAGATGCACGCAAAATGGATGCCTTCATACAGTACGGTGTCGCAGCTGGCATGCAAGCCATGCAAGATTCCGGGCTTGAAGTAACAGAAGCCAATGCTTCACGTATCGGTGCCGCGATTGGTTCTGGTATTGGTGGCTTGGGTCTGATTGAAGAAAACCACACCTCGCTGGTGAACGGTGGGCCACGTAAAATCAGCCCATTCTTCGTGCCTTCAACCATTGTTAATATGATTGCCGGCCACTTGACCATTATGTATGGTCTGCGTGGGCCAAGCATCTCCATTGCGACAGCCTGTACTTCTGGTGTGCACAACATCGGTCACGCAGCTCGTATCATTGCTTACAATGATGCTGATGTTATGGTGGCAGGTGGGGCTGAAAAAGCCAGTACACCACTCGGTGTTGGTGGCTTTGGCGCTGCTCGAGCATTATCAACTCGCAACGATAACCCACAGGCAGCAAGTCGCCCATGGGATAAAGACCGTGACGGTTTCGTGCTGGGTGATGGTGCAGGCATGATGGTGCTAGAAGAGTACGAACACGCGAAGCAACGTGGCGCGAAAATCTATGCGGAAGTTGTTGGGTTTGGTATGAGCAGTGATGCATATCATATGACCTCGCCACCGGAAGACGGTTCTGGCGCAGCTCTGGCAATGGTGAATGCTTTACGTGATGCGGGTGTGAGCACGTCTCAAATCGGCTATATCAATGCCCACGGTACATCAACTCCTGCTGGCGATAAAGCCGAAACGCAGGCGGTTAAGTCTGTATTTGGTGAAGATGCCTATAAAGTGATGGTCAGTTCCACCAAATCCATGACTGGGCACTTGTTAGGTGCGGCAGGTGCAGTTGAGTCTATCTTTACTGTGTTAGCTTTGCGTGATCAGGCCATTCCGCCAACCATTAACCTGGATAACCCAGATGAAGGTTGTGATTTGGACTTTGTTCCGCATGATGCTCGTCAGGTAAAAGATATGGAGTACACCCTGTGTAACTCCTTCGGCTTCGGCGGCACTAACGGTTCTTTGGTTTTCCGTAAGGTATAACCTTAGCTGTTAAGCGCCAACGGCTAAAAGGCCCGGTTTTCCGGGTCTTTTATTAAGTCCACCACGCGTTCTTCAAACATCCCGCCATAAAAATTGTCTTAAAATAGCTATTGGCTTAAATCTGATACTGTACCCATTCCATTTAAAGAGAATCTGAATGTTCTGGATTAATGGTGTTGAACAAAGTTTGATTTCAGCTTCAGACCGCTCTGTGCAGTTTGGTGACGGCTGTTTTACTACCGCAAGAGTCTCTCACGGCCGAGTCGTGTGGCTTGATAAACACATATTGCGCTTACAGCAGGCCACTGAGCGGCTACTGATGCCCACTGTCAATTGGAATGCATTGACTAAGGAAATGGTTGAGGCAGCAAATCACACTGAAGACGGAGTGCTAAAGGTCATTATCAGCCGGGGAACCGGCGGACGGGGCTACAGTGGCGCAGCATGTCAGCATCCGACCAGAATTATTTCCCTCAGTGATTATCCGGTTCAATACGATAGCTGGCGAGAACGAGGCATCGTATTAGCACTCAGCCCTATCCCTTTAGCGCGTAGCCCTTTATTGGCTGGCATTAAGCATTTGAATCGGCTAGAGCAAGTGTTAATTCGTGCGCATCTTGAACACTCAGAGGCTGATGAGGCGCTGGTACTTGACACTGAAGGCCTGCTGGTGGAATGCTGTGCGGCTAATTTATTCTGGCGCAAAGGTGATGAAGTTTTTACCCCGGACCTGCGTCAATCAGGTGTTGATGGCATTATGCGCCAGAGAATTATTGCGTGTCTGGCGGCTGTTGGCAGGCCCGTGGCGATTGTCGCGCAGCCTCCTGCGGTGCTGGTAGATGCCGATGAAGTTATCCTGTGCAATGCACTGATGCCGATACTGCCAGTGAGTCGCAGCCATGAGAAGGTGTATCACTCGCGGCAACTGTTTGATTTTCTCAGTCAGCATTGCTGTGATGTCTGAGTCATGGTTTACAAAAGTTCTGACTCTTTGTGTTTATGACTACCTTTAATTTGAAGATGGCCGCCCGATGAAAATAAAAAGCACCAGAGCACTCATCCTGTTTGTTGTGATCGGTTTGGGATTACTGCTGTTGGGTTACCAAAGAGTGCAAGACTTTGCCGACCAGCCACTGGCTATTCAGCAAGAGACCCTATTCAAGCTCCCTGCGGGGACTGGCCGGGTTGGATTAGAGAATTTACTGCAACGTGACCATCTGATTAAGAATACCCGTTGGTTCCCATGGTTACTGCGCATTGAGCCAGAATTGGCCAATTTTAAAGCAGGAACATACCGCTTTCCCCCCGGAATGACTGTGCGCGGCATGTTAGAACTGCTCGCCAGCGGCAAGGAAGCACAATTTACGGTGCGCTTTGTGGAAGGTAAGCGGCTGCGTGATTGGCTGGATGAATTACAGCAATCAAAGTATATAAAACATGTATTGGCAGGTAAGAGCGATGCGGAAATCGCAATCTTGCTGGGCTTGAAAGACACTGAACATCCTGAAGGTTGGCTCTACCCGGATACCTACTCCTATACTGCCGGCACCACTGACTTGGCATTACTCAAACGTGCTCATGTGAAGATGGAAAAAACGGTCGATGAAATTTGGCAAGGGCGTGATAAATCGTTGCCTTATAAAACACCGGGTGAATTGGTCACCATGGCGTCAATTATCGAAAAGGAGACGGCGGTCAATGAAGAAAGAACCAAGGTCGCGTCGGTATTTATCAACCGCTTGCGTATTGGTATGCGCCTACAAACTGATCCGACGGTAATTTATGGTATGGGTGATAAGTATAATGGCAACATTAGCCGTAAAGACTTAGATACTCCGACGCCTTATAATACCTATACCATTTCCGGTTTGCCGCCAACGCCGATCGCCATGCCGGGCCTGGCATCGTTAACCGCTGCCGCTCATCCGGCTAAAACGGCTTATCTCTACTTTGTGGCAGACGGTAAGGGTGGTCACACTTTCACTACCAATTTAGCCAGCCATAACCAAGCGGTTCGGGTTTATCGTCAATCGCTAAAGGATAAAAATGAACAGTAAATTTATCGTTATTGAAGGGCTTGAAGGGGCAGGGAAAACCACCGCCAGAGACACCGTGGTTGCCACGCTACGTGCCCAGGGGATTAACGATATTGTCTTTACCCGCGAGCCGGGGGGGACTCCGCTGGCAGAAAAACTGCGTGATTTGATTAAGCAAGGTATCGACGGTGAGGTTCTGACTGATAAAGCCGAAGTGTTAATGCTGTATGCCGCCAGGGTGCAATTGGTTGAAAATGTTATCAAACCTGCACTGGCCCGTGGCAGTTGGGTGGTTGGTGATCGCCATGATTTATCATCACAGGCCTATCAGGGCGGAGGCCGTGGGATTGATAGCAAGCTGATGACATCATTGCGCGACACGGTATTAGGCGAGTTTCGCCCCGATTTGACACTGTATTTGGATCTACCTCCGGTCGTCGGTCTGGCGCGTGCGCGTGCGCGTGGCGAATTAGACCGTATTGAACAAGAGTCATTGGCCTTTTTTGAGCGTGCGCGCGCGCGTTATCTTGAGTTGGCCACCGTAGATTCCAGCATCAAAACTATCGATGCTTCCCAACCTATTGAACAGGTAAGTGAATCTATCAGTCAGGTGCTTAAGCAGTGGTTAGTCAACCGGGAAACGGCGTAATGAAATGGTACCCATGGCTTACCGCACCTTACCGTCAGTGGGTAGGGCAGCAGATTGCCGGGCGTGGTCATCATGCATTATTGCTGCACTCTTTGCCCGGAAATGGCGAGGAAGCACTGATTTATGGCATTAGTCGCTGGTTGATGTGCCAACAACGGCAAGGCGAGAAAAGCTGTGGTGAATGCCATAGCTGCCGCCTGATGTTGGCAGGCAATCACCCAGATTGGTATGTACTGACGCCAGATAAAGGCAAAAGCAGTATTGGTGTTGAGCTGGTGCGCCAACAGATTGAAAAACTCTATTCTCATGCCCAGCAGGGTGGCGCAAAAGTGGTGTGGCTGCCTCATGCTGAGTTACTGACCGATGCGGCGGCGAATGCCTTGCTGAAAACGTTAGAAGAGCCGCCTGAGAAAACCTATTTCCTGCTGGATTGCCATCAACCTGCCAGTTTGTTGGCTACGCTACGCAGCCGCTGTTTCTATTGGCACTTGGCCTGCCCGGATACGACACTCAGTTTGCAATGGCTCAATCGGCAAATTCAGGCTGAACCGGTCTCGATGCTGGCCGCGCTGAAATTGAGTGAAGGCGCGCCGCTGGCGGCAGAGCGTTTGCTCCAACCTGAACGTTGGACTATCAGGATCACCTTGTGTGGCGCGCTGGGCAGTGCCCTGAACCACTCAGATTTACTGTCGTTGCTACCACAGCTTAATCATGACGACGCTCCTGAGCGCATTCAATGGCTCTCTTCGTTAGTGCTTGATGCGCTGAAATGGCAACAGGGCGCGGGTGAGTTCGCGGTCAATCAGGACCAATTACCATTGGTGCAGCAATTGGCACAAGCCGCTACGACGCCAGTATTACTTCAGTCAGCGAAGCAATTGAGCCATTGCCGTCATCAATTATTAACGGTGGTGGGTGTTAATCGTGAATTATTGCTCACCGAGCTACTGCTCAACTGGGAAACTGCCCTGACGACGGGTGCCTATTCCACCTCATCTTCATTAAATACCTAGAAAACTTGGATTATTATGTTGTTAGTAGATTCTCATTGCCACCTTGATAGCCTTGATTACCAGACGTTGCACCGCAGTGTCGATGATGTATTAGCCAAAGCGAAGGCGCGTGATGTTGGTTTTGTCCTCGCGGTTGCCACCACATTACCCGGTTTTTCGGCTATGACATCGCTGATCGGCGAACGAAAAAATGTCGCTTTCTCATGTGGTGTTCATCCTTTGAACCTTGATGGTGGCTATGATTTTCAGCAACTTGCCACTCTGGCCGCGGCAGATAATGTGGTTGCGATGGGCGAAACCGGGCTGGATTACTTCTATCAGCAAGATAATATTCCACTGCAACAAGCCTCTTTTCGCGAGCATATTCGTATTGGCCGCCAATTAAATAAACCGGTCATTGTGCATACGCGTGATGCTCGTGAAGACACATTGGCTATTTTGCGTGAGGAACAGGCTCAGGAGTGCGGCGGGGTTTTACACTGCTTTACAGAAGACAAAGCGACGGCTGCAACCTTGTTGGACCTGGGTTTTTACATCTCCTTCTCAGGGATCCTCACTTTCCGCAATGCAGAACAACTGCGAGATGTTGCTCGCTACGTGCCACTGGACAGGTTGTTAGTTGAGACAGATTCGCCGTATCTGGCGCCTGTTCCTCATCGTGGCAAAGAGAACCAACCGGCCTATGTTCGTGATGTTGCAGAGTATATGGCGGTACTGAAAGGTGTGAGTCTTGAATCCTTGGCTCAAGCCACCACAGAGAACTTTTGCCGGTTGTTTCATCTGGAAGCGTCGTTGCTCTCCACTGATATGCCCCAACTTCCTTAATAATACTTTTTTTTAAGCTCGTAATTAATCACCGAAACGAGTAATGTTCTCACCCGATTTATTGGGTGAGGGCAGGGGATATTGACGTTTTTTTACAAAAAATGCGCGATTTTAATCAGATTAGGCGCTTTCTTGAAAGAAACGTGACTGCCATCAAACATTAAGCAGGCTATTTATTTTACTCTTCGTAAAAATTAAAGGGGTGCTTTAGACACCCTTATTCGCAAAGGCTTACTCCCCCCTTTGTAACGCCAATAAACGCGAGAAAAAGCAGAAAAAGCACTATTACTCAGGAGCTCACTCACTATGTTTAAGAACGCATTTGCAAACCTGCAAAAGGTAGGTAAATCGCTAATGCTACCGGTATCCGTTTTACCCATCGCAGGTATTCTGCTGGGTGTCGGTTCCGCGAATTTTAGCTGGCTACCCACGGTAGTCTCTCACGTAATGGCAGAAGCGGGCGGTTCCGTTTTTGCTAACATGGCATTAATCTTTGCTATTGGCGTTGCACTTGGCTTTACCAATAACGACGGTGTTTCCGCGTTAGCGGCAGTTGTTGCTTACGGTATCATGGTGAAAACCATGGCTGTTGTCGCACCGCTGGTCTTGCATCTGCCAGCAGAAGAAATTGCTGCCAAGCATTTAGCTGATACCGGGGTACTGGGCGGGATTATTGCGGGTGCAATAGCCGCTTACATGTTTAACCGCTTCTACCGTATTCAGTTACCTGAATATCTGGGCTTCTTTGCGGGTAAACGTTTCGTTCCGATTATCTCTGGTTTCACCGCGATCTTCGTGGGCGTGATCTTGTCCTTCGTGTGGCCACCTATTGGCACAGCGATCCAGACATTCTCTCAATGGGCTGCTTATCAGAACTCCGTTGTTGCCTTTGGTATCTACGGCGTTGTTGAACGTGCGTTAGTACCATTCGGTCTGCACCATATCTGGAACGTACCATTCCAAATGCAAATTGGTGAATACACCAACGCAGCGGGTCAGGTATTCCACGGTGACATTCCTCGTTATATGGCGGGCGACCCAACTGCGGGTAAACTGTCTGGCGGCTTCCTGTTCAAAATGTACGGCTTACCAGCAGCTGCAATTGCAATCTGGCATTCTGCTAAACCGGAAAACCGGGCGAAAGTCGGCGGGATCATGATCTCTGCGGCTCTGACCTCATTCTTGACTGGTATTACCGAGCCAATCGAATTCTCCTTCATGTTCGTGGCGCCAATCTTGTATGTTATCCATGCAATTCTGGCCGGTCTGGCATTCCCAATCTGTATCCTGCTTGGGATGCGTGACGGCACCAGCTTCTCCCACGGCTTGATTGACTTCGTCGTACTGAGTGGCAACAGTAGCCGTATCTGGCTGTTCCCTCTAGTGGGTATCTGCTACGGTCTGGTGTACTACACTATCTTCCGTGTGCTGATTGCCAAACTGGATCTGAAAACACCTGGCCGTGAAGACAATGCGACTGAGCAAACGGTACAGGGCGGCACAGAAATGTCAGCTGCACTGGTTGCAGCGTTCGGTGGTAAAGAGAACATCACTAACCTGGATGCTTGTATCACCCGTCTGCGCGTTAGCGTGGCGGATGTATCCAAGGTTGACCAGGCGGGTCTGAAGAAATTGGGTGCTGCGGGCGTTGTGGTTGCAGGCTCTGGCGTTCAAGCCATCTTCGGGACTAAATCTGATAACCTGAAAACAGATATGGACGAGTATATTCGTAACCATTAATTCAGGTATGGGGAGTGCAAAAGGGAGGCGAAAGCCTCCCTTTTTTTGTGCTCAGAAAATTATTCTGGCTCTAGCCAGGTGGTTTGGAAATCAAACCAGCCGAGATTATTGAGGTGGGCACCTTGGGCTTGATCGGGCGCTTTTAGCCGCATCCAATGGTGGAATAGCGGCTGCAACCAACCACTGGCGATAATTTCTCTGATTAATTGTTCGGCATTGAGGGATTGATTACGCCAATCATGGAGATAGGTTTGTAAACGGATTTCATCACCGCCAGTGATGGATTGGCGCAACAGTGGTGAGCCCAATAACCAGGTTGCGACATTCCACTCTTCAGGAATGGCAAAGTTCACCGTCCCCAACCACAAATCGACATTGGCATCACCCTTAGCCCAAGTGGCGTAATCAAGCTCAGAGGCTTCCAGCCGAATGCCTTGTGCCGCCAGAATATGAGCCATCTCAGTAACTAGCATTGAGTATTCAGGATGTTGGGCATGATAAGCCAGTGTCAGTACCGGCATGTCATCTGGTTCCCGCTCTGTGTGGGTGGGGAAAGGCGAGCATTTTTCTCCTGAATCAATGCCGTGAAACCATGTGGGTAAAACGCTACTGGCAGGAACCCAGAAAGGGCGAATAGGGGCAATCAGGCGTTGAATGAGATTATAAGGATTGAGTATTTCTCGTAGCCAGCGGCGCTGTTCAATGCAGTGCCAGTAGGGTGAATGGCTATTGCACAGCAAAAAATATCCACCTCGTTCCAGGAACATCTCTTGGGTTGAGTCGGACGGTTTTCCCGTCAGACCTGCAGCGAAACCAGAAACATAATCAATATCGCTGATACTGGAGCTCAACCAGGTCGCACTTTGGATATTTGCGATACTCAATTGCTCTGATAACCCCACAGGGGCATCCGTGGTTGGATGTTCTTGTGGGCGCGCCAGATCAGGGAAAATAAGCACCTCTACTTCATCCAATAGCCCACGAAAGCCAAAATAGTGGTCAAAAGATTTCATCTGCAAATGCCAAGCGTCATTTTCTGCCACCCGATAAGGGCCGGTTCCCACGGGGTGGGAGGCAAAATCGGGTTGTGCCGCATGATCGGCTGGCAAAATCAGCGCGCTGTGGTGGGCTAGCAGCAAGGGAAGGTAAGGGTCTGGTTGGCTAAGTTCGATGACGACGCCTAACTGCCCATGCTGGCTGATGTGTTGAATATGTGAGAACAGTGGCAGCTTGGCGCAACGGGTTAAGGAGCTGACAACATCATGGCTGGAAAGCTCTCGGCCATCATGAAATTGCACTGCTGGGCGTAAATAAAAGCGCCAGTGTAGCGGGTCCAGCATCCGCCAGCGGTGTGCTAAATCCGTTGTTACCTCGCCAGTTTCCTCATCTATCCGTGTTAATCCATTGAAAATTTGCCGGACGAGGTGCAACTCAGAACGGCGCAGTGGCGTGCCGGGGTAAAGGTTCGGTATGGTGCGGTAGTAGGGGATTCGTAGCGCTTGATAGTCATCATGTACCCGGTATCCCAGTTTGGCCCGTAACAGTGGGGTGATAAGCTGCTTATCTTCCCCAAGCAGTGCAATGGCTTCATTGAAATCACCAGCATCCAGTAACTGTTCCGCTTTTTCAATCAATAGCTGATGGGTATTCCGCAATAGTTGTAAGTGTGACCGACGACCACGGCCCGCTTCTGCCTGCCAGATTAGCCAGCCCGCTTGTTGCATCTGAACCAATAAAGTCCGCATGTGGCGCTTAGTACAGCTGAGTTTATCAGCAAGTTCTTGCAGGGTAATATCAACTGCGAGCACACCAACCAGATTCAATAATCGTAAATATTGTTGTTCAAGGCGTCGGCTGGTCATAAAAGAGGAACTCAGTTAGTGAAAAGTCAGCAGTTTTTAATATCATCTTTTTAGCCGATAATTTTCACCACAGCAAGCATAATTATTTAAGGTGAAATGATGACCCGATACTTAAACAAAGACACCAAAGTGTGTATCTCTCTGGCGGCCAGACCCAGCAATTTTGGTACTCGTTTTCATAACTTTTTATACGATGCCCTCGATCTCGACTATCTGTATAAAGCCTTTACCACCACGGACTTGGCGGCGGCAATTGCTGGGGTGCGGGCGCTAGGTTTTCGTGGTTGTGCCATTTCAATGCCATTCAAAGAGGTAGTGATCCCTATGGTGGATGAGATGGACCCATCAGCCGCTGCAATCAATTCAGTTAATACCTTGGTAAATACTGATGGATATCTGAAGGCCTATAACACCGACTACATGGCTATCGCGAAATTACTGCAGACTTATCAAGTTTCGCCTGAGAAGGTTTTTGCTTTGCGAGGCAGTGGTGGAATGGCGAAAGCAGTGGCTTTTGCGCTAAAAAATGCCGGTTTTACGCAGGGTTTTATTATTGCAACCAATGAAAAAACAGGTAAACAGTTAGCTGAACAATCTGGCTACACTTATCAACCCGATATGCAGGGCATTCAGGCTGATATGCTGATCAATGCCACCCCGGTGGGTATGGCGGGGGGTCAGGATGCGGATAAAATGGCTTTTACTGAAGCTGAGGTTAATCACGCCGAGGTTATTTTTGAGGTGGTGGCACTGCCTGCTATCACGCCGCTGATAAGTTATGCTAAAGCGCAAGAGAAAACCGTGATTACCGGGGCTGAAGTCTTTGCTATTCAGGCAGTTGAGCAATTTGTGCTGTATACCGGCGTGCGCCCGGATCAGGCTTTGTTTGAAAAAGCAGCGGCTTATGCCCGTGGTTGATGATTGAGGTTGAAATCAATAGAAATTGTCGCTCATACTACGCATTCTCCATTTTTATAATGATCAAGGAAATGTGTTATGGCCGAAGAAACGATTTTCAGCAAAATTATCCGCCGTGAAATTCCTGCCGACGTGGTTTACCAGGATGAACTGGTGACCGCGTTTCGTGATATCGCCCCGCAGGCACCAACTCATATCTTAATCATTCCCAATATTCTTATTCCAACCGTGAATGACGTCACCGCAGAACACGAAGCAACATTGGGCCGAATGATCACCGTGGCTGCTAAACTTGCAAAGCAAGAAAGCATTGATGAAGATGGTTATCGCCTCATTATCAATTGCAACCGGCATGCTGGACAGGTGGTTTACCATATCCACATGCACTTAGTCGGTGGTCGTGATCTGGGTTCCTTGCTATCTCATAAATAATGACATTTAACTGAGGTAAGCCTATGCGCCGCACAAAGGCGTTTTTATTACCGGTGATTGCGCTTGTAAGCATAGCGACATTGCTGGGGTGCAGCAGCCCGAAAGGGATTGCGGTTAATAAGCAGCAAACCGTGGTAATGGATTCGTCGGTACTGACGGCGGGCATTTTGGCTTCTCAACCCACTGTTTCCACCTCTTCTGGCAATAATACGGCGCGTTCGGTGATTACCAATAGCCAAAATAAACCGATGAAAATAAACTACCGTTTTTATTGGTATGATGCGCAGGGCTTGGATGTGCCACCGCTGGAAGCGCCGCGCTCTATTATTGTGGCGCCAGATGATGATGTGGACATTCAATCAGTTAATAATAACTTTAATGCGCGCAGTGCGCGTGTTCACATATTTTTATAACAGTGAGATTGTTATGCCCAAAGAACTTGGCGTTGCAGATTGGTAGCAAACGAAATCCTGTGCAACTTCAAGTACCAAGGGGATATTATCGCGCTATTGGAGTGGGACAATGAAAAGGTATTTATCTGTGGCATTGGCGGCACTGGTGCTGACGGGCTGTATGACTCGGCCACCGGTTGAGCCAACGACCACGCCACCCGTCACCATTGAGCCGGTTACGCCACCCGTAATTGAAACACCTCCGCCGGTAGACACCGTACCGCAGCCACCCAAAATGCAGCAGTCGATTGACTGGGCTGGCAGTGTCGAGCCCTTGGTTGCACAAATGGTCAATAGTAATGAGGTCGCCAATGGCAGCATATTGCTGCTCGATAGCGTCAAAAATAACACCAATGGTGCATTACAAACGGCAAAAGCGACCTCTGCACTGCATCAGGTGCTGACATCCAATAAAAAGTTTGTTTTGATCTCGCCGCAGCAACTGGCGGTTGCTAAGCAAACACTGGGATTATCAGAAGAAGATAGTTTGGGCTCGCGCAGCAAAGCGATTGGGTTGGCCCGCTATGTCAGTGCCCAATATGTGTTGTACAGCGATGTCAGTGGTGATGTGAAATCACCGACCATTGAGATGCAGCTGATGCAGGCGCAAACCGGCGAAATCATCTGGTCAGGTAATGGCCCGGTCAAGCGCTGATCCCTCTCTGCTGGCGCTAATTGAAAGTATCAATCCGGCGGTGAAAATCGCCGATTGTCATATTAGCCCGGTATCTGGCCTAACCGGTGAAAGTTGGCGTATTTTGCACCGGTCAAATATCGGCCCGAATATTGACTGGCTGGCACGCGAACAATCAGTGCAAAAAGCTCAGTTGGGCGTTAATCGGCGGCAGGAACGTAAACTATTGCAGCATGTGGCGGGTAGCGGTTTATCGCCGGTGATTATTGCTGCCAATCAGCGCTGGTTAGTGGTCAATTGGCTTGAAGGTGACGTTGTCACTAATAAGCAATTCATTGAATTATCTAATAATGGTCAGTTGGCGCAACTGATGGCTTGCCTGCATCACCTGCCTGCCAGTGGCTATCGTTTGGACTTACGTGGTCAACTCATTCGCTATGGGCGTCTGATTGACGCCAAACGCCGCTCACCAGATTGGTGGCGACTTCAGCATGATTTCATCCGCCAGCCGCAACCGCAGCCGGTGAAGTTAGCCCCTCTGCATATGGATATTCACCCCGGTAATCTCTTAATGACGCCGACCGGGCTAAAATTAATTGATTGGGAATATGCTGCTGATGGTGATATTGCGCTCGATATAGCGGCGCTGTTTGGCGGTAATCAATGGTCGATGTCGCAGCAACAGACTTTCTTACAGCACTATTGCCACAGTGAGCAGGGCTATCATGACATTGCACGTTTATCGCGTCAGATACAGCGCTGGTTGCCGTGGATTGATTATCTGATGTTGATGTGGTTTGAGGTGCGCTGGCAACAGACTGGCAACAGTGAATTTTTACAATGGGCTGCGCCGCTACGTCAGCGATTCAATCTCTCTTTTTGATGTTAACTATAAATTTTTGGAGTTGTCGTGGGTCCAGTGATGCTAGATGTTGCCAGCTATGAGCTGGATGCGGAAGAACGTGAGATTTTAAAACATCCGCTGGTGGGGGGCTTGATTTTATTCAGCCGTAATTTTCATGATGCTGAACAGTTGCGTGAGTTAGTGCGTCAAGTTAGGGCAGCATCCCATGAGCGCTTAGTGGTGGCAGTTGATCAGGAAGGCGGCAGGGTTCAACGTTTTCGTGAGGGTTTTACCCGCCTGCCAGCGGCTCAGTCATTTGCCGCCATTAATGATGCAGCCACTGCGGCTCAGCTGGCCCAAGAGGCGGGCTGGTTAATGGCCGCTGAAATGATCTCAATGGATATTGATATCAGTTTTGCACCGGTATTGGATATTGGTCATGTCAGTGCCGCGATTGGCGAGCGTTCATTCCACAGTGACCCGCAACAAGCCATGAAGATGGCCGAATGCTTTATTCGCGGGATGCACAGTGCGGGCATGAAAACCACCGGCAAGCATTTCCCCGGTCATGGTGCAGTAACCGCAGACTCACATAAAGAAACGCCACGGGATAATCGACCACTGGCAGAAATCCGCACTCATGATATGGTTATATTTCGCCAACTGATTGCCCAGGGCTTATTGGATGCCATCATGCCCGCGCATGTGATTTATACTGAAGCCGATGCGCGTCCGGCGAGTGGTTCGGCTTACTGGCTGCAAACGATATTGCGCCAAGAGCTTGGGTTCGATGGCATCATCTTCTCCGATGATTTATCGATGGAAGGTGCCGCCATCATGGGCAGTTATGCCGAGCGCGGGCAGGCCTCTTTGGATGCTGGCTGCGATATGATTCTGGTGTGTAATAACCGTCAGGGCGCGGTAAGTGTGTTAGATAACCTGTCTCCGGTCAAAGCAGACCAAGTGGCACGCTTGTATCATTCTGGGCAGTTCAGCCGCCAGGCGTTGATGGCATCATCACGTTGGCAGCAGGCGAATAAAGCATTAACAGCACTCAGTGAGCGTTGGGATGCACATAAACAAATGTCGTAGCGAGGATAAATATGATCGTCTATTTACATGGTTTTGATTCCAACAGTCCGGGTAATCACGAGAAGGTGCTGCAACTGCAATTTATCGATCCGGATGTGCGTTTTATCAGTTACAGCACTTTGCATCCGCGCCATGATATGCAGCATTTACTCAAAGAAGTCGATAAAGCCATCCAGCAGGGTGGTGATGCCAAGTCACTGATTTGCGGTGTGGGTTTAGGCGGATTTTGGGCGGAACGTATTGGTTTCCTGTGTGGGATTCGCCAAGTTGCTTTCAATCCAAATCTTTATCCGCAAGACAATATGAGCGGAAAAATTGATCGTCCGGAAGAGTATATTGATATCGCCAGTAAGTGTGTTAATGACTTCCGCGAGAAAAACCGTGACCGCTGTCTGGTGGTGCTGTCGCGCCATGACGAAATGCTTGATAGCCAGCGTACTGCGGGTGATTTGCATCCTTATTATGAGATTGTCTGGGATGATAAACAGACGCACAAATTTAAGGATCTTTCGCCTCATCTTCAGCGGATCAAGGCCTTTAAAACCCTTGGCTAGTTAACGGCGAGTGAGTGCATAATCAGCAATCAAGGCGGTATTTTGTTAATGGTTGGTTAACTACGGTGTTGTTTATGCTTTGTGATCTGGCTTGAAAAAAGGATGCGACAGACTTTTTTCAGGCCATTTTTATGCCATCAATCTCCAGAATAGATCTATATCCCACATCAAATAGAAAAATCGGAAACTGTGACTAAACGCTAACTATTTGAATCTTCGTCCAGAAAAATTCTCTCTGCTGCCAGTTTAATCAAAAAAAGTTGATATATATCAATTTTGGTATGACCAAATAACCCTGCGTGATATTCTGACTACAGATTATTGAATTAGCATCATCGAACCCTATGTTATCTAAGGATATTATTCATTTACCCTTAGCTAACAATTGGTTCACATTTAGGGGGTCATTTTGACAACGCCGAAGAAAAAAATCGTTATTATTGGTGGTGGTGCCGGCGGTCTTGAGCTGGCAACCAGTCTGGGTCATAAACTGGGTCGCAGCAAAAAAGCCGAGATCGTTTTAGTCGATCGCAACCACAGTCACTTGTGGAAGCCGCTGTTACATGAAGTGGCTACCGGTTCTCTGGATGATGGTGTTGATGCACTGAGTTATCTTGCTCATGCTCGTAACCACTACTTCAATTTCCAGTTGGGTTCATTAACGAACATTAATCGTGAAACCAAAACGCTCAGTCTGGCTGAGATTTGCGACGAACACGGTGATGTGCTGGTGACACAACGCGAATTAACCTATGACATTCTGGTGATGGCGCTGGGCAGCACCTCGAATGATTTTGGTACGCCGGGTGTGAAAGAAAACTGTATCTTCCTGGATAACCCGCATCAGGCACACCGCTTCCATAATGAAATGCTCAACCTGTTCTTGAAATATTCAGCGCAACCGGGTGAGAAGGGCAAAGTTAATATTGCCATCGTCGGTGGTGGTGCCACTGGCGTTGAACTCTCTGCTGAGCTGCACAATGCGGTGAAACAGCTGCATAGCTACGGTTTTGAGGGCTTGGATAACCAGGCGCTGAATGTCACGCTGGTTGAGGCCGGTGAGCGCATTCTACCCGCATTACCGCCACGTATTTCCGCCGCTGCTCATCAGGAATTGATTAAGCTTGGTGTTCGTGTATTGACCAAAACTATGGTCACTAGCGCTGACGAAAAGGGCCTGAATACCAAAGATGGCGAGTTTATCAATGCGGATCTGATGGTATGGGCTGCGGGGATCAAAGCACCGGACTTTATGAAAGATATTGCCGGGCTAGAAACCAACCGTATTAATCAACTGGTGGTTGAGCCGACCTTGCAAACTACCCGTGATCCAAATATTTTTGCGATTGGTGACTGTGCTTCTTGCCCACAACCCAACGGCGGTTTCGTACCACCACGTGCCCAGTCTGCGCATCAGATGGCCAGCCGCTGCTACAGCAATATTCTGGCCTTGCTGAATGACCAGCCGCTGAAACCTTACATCTATAAAGATCACGGTTCACTGGTTTCACTGTCGAAATTCAGTACTGTCGGTAGCCTGATGGGTAACCTGATGCGCGGCTCGATGATGGTGGAAGGCCGTGTGGCCCGCGTGGTGTATATCTCATTGTATCGTATGCATCAGGTGGCACTACATGGCTATACCAAAACCGGTCTGATGATGCTGGTGGGTGGGATTAACCGGGTTATTAGACCTCGCTTAAAACTCCATTAATTGCTTTTATTCTTCTCTACCCAACGCACCTGCAACTTAAAATATGACGGGTATAACAAACCGCTGCCATTGATGATGGTGGCGGTTTTTCGTTTTGAGTCGCGCACGGAAAGCTAAGGGGATTCGCACGTAATGTTAAACTCTCAGCATAAAACTCTGCCGTAACAAATTACCATCGTCGGATTCCTCCTAAATATGTGCATTCATACCTATTATCAGGGCGTTTAGTCCATTTGTCTTATTGCTAGGCCAAAGCACAGTGTGCAGACTTCAGGTGTTTACAGACGGCGAGTCGCGCACGCCGTATTCCGGTCATAGAGGTCAATCCTCATATACCGGGCGCTGTCAGATTTTCGTTTTTTATTTTGGAATTCTGAGGCAGAAGATGCGTGGTAACACTTTCAGGAGGATTTCCTGTGAACAAATCAATGTTAGCAGGTGTGGGTATCGGTATTGCGGCTGCTCTGGGAATTGCCGCTGTCGCGAGTATGAATGTCTTCTCCGACGCACCGCAATATGCACAAGTTCTTACTGCGACACCGATTAAAGAGACGATTAAAACGCCTCGTCAGGAATGTCGTAATGTGACCGTCACACACCGCAAGCCGGTGCAGGATGAGAATCAGATAGCGGGTTCAGTATTGGGTGCTGTTGCCGGTGGGGTTCTGGGCCACCAGGTAGGCGGCGGTCGAGGTAAAGATATTGCTACTGTAGCGGGTGCGTTAGCAGGCGGATATGCCGGTAATCGCGTCCAAAGTAATATGCAGGAGAGTGATACTTACACGACAACCCAGCAACGTTGCCAAACTGTTTACGATAAGTCACAGAAAATGTTGGGATATGACGTAACCTACAAAATTGGTGATCAGCAGGGAAAAATTCGCATGGATCGTGATCCAGGCACGCAGATTCCAATCGATAAAAATGGTCAACTGATGTTGAACAACCGAGCATAATAGAAAATCTGTTGTCCAAGACCTTGCATTAAGAGCCCGTGTTTAGTGCTAATTCTGATCGTTTAACTTGCTTAATAAACGAGTGGCATTAGCATTACGCGGGTTTCTCCTATCTGAAACCCGCGTTAATTATCCTATTGTGCCACTCGATGTTGAGCAAATGATGCCAGAAGCTCACTGATAAACTTCAGCCGCTGTGCTCTATCACTCAAGTCCTGCATAAACTTCAGCTTAGTTGGCCCTTCCAGCCGGAATATCTGCGGCTGTCGTTGCAGCAAACCAATCAGATAGACCGGATCAACTTGGTTTTTCTCACCAAATTCGATGAAGCCCCCCCGTTCATTACCTTCAATACGTTTAATACCTAATTTCTGAGCTTGTTGGCGCAGTTCGGCGGTATGTAATAGATAACGGGCAGCATCGGGGAGTTTGCCAAAGCGATCGATTAGCTCGACTTTTAGCTCATCGAGTTCAGTTTCATTCCGTGCACTAGCAATACGCTTATAGAACGAAAGCCGGACATTCACATCTGGAATAAAGTCTTCTGGCAGTAAAACCGGCATCCGCATTTCAATCTCGGTTTGATTGCTGGTCAAATCCTCCAGTGACGGCTCTCTGCCTTCTTTGAGCGCATCTACCGCGCTTTCCAGTAGCTCCATATACAGTGAGAAACCAATGGTGGTCATCTGGCCGCTTTGGTCTTCGCCGAGCAGCTCACCAGCACCTCGAATTTCCAGGTCATGGGTGGCCAACGCAAAGCCCGCGCCAAGATCTTCCAGTGATGCAATAGCCTCGAGCCGCTTTTTGGCATCGGTGGTCATGGCTTTTGGATTCGGAGTGAGCAGGTAAGCATAGGCCTGATGGTGAGAACGCCCAACTCGACCTCGTAATTGGTGCAACTGTGCCAGACCGAAATGATCGGCTCGTTCAATGATAATGGTATTGGCGCTGGGAATATCAATCCCTGTTTCGATAATGGTCGTGCAGACCAAAACATTAAAACGCTGATGATGGAAATCATTCATCACTCGTTCAAGATCCCGCTCTCGCATCTGGCCGTGACCAATGGCAATGCGGGCTTCTGGCACTAATTCTGCCAATCGTTGGGTGGCTTTTTCGATGTTTTCCACATCGTTGTAGAGGTAATAAACCTGACCACCACGTAGGATTTCACGCAGAATCGCTTCTCGCACCACCAAACTATCGTACTCACGGACAAAGGTTTTTACCGCTAAACGACGCGCCGGTGGCGTGGCAATAATCGACAAATCACGCATGCCGCTCATCGCCATATTCAAGGTGCGCGGAATCGGCGTGGCTGTCAGTGTCAGGATATCGACATCAGCGCGCATGGCTTTGATTCGCTCTTTATGACGCACCCCGAAGCGATGTTCTTCATCAACAATCAACAAGCCGAGGTCTTGCCAGCGTAAGTCACTTTGCAGCAACTTGTGGGTGCCGATAATAATATCGACTTTCCCTTCAGCGGCTTGTTCCAGAATCACTTGCTGCTCTTTGGCACTGCGAAAGCGCGACATCATCTCTATCCGCACTGGCCAAGTGGCAAAGCGGTCGCGGAAATTGTCAAAATGCTGCTGAGCGAGCAGGGTGGTCGGCACCAAAACCGCGACTTGCTTATTATTCGCCACCGCCAGGAAAGCCGCACGCATGGCCACTTCGGTTTTACCAAAGCCAACATCGCCGCACACCAGGCGGTCCATCGCTAGTGGTTGGCACATGTCATTGAGCACCGCATTGATGGCCTGTTCTTGATCCGGCGTGGTCTCAAATGGGAAGCTTTGGCAGAATAGTTGGTATTGCTCGCGATCAAGTTTGAATTTAAAACCCGATTTAACGGCGCGCTGCGCATAGATATCCAGCAGTTCGGCTGCCACATCACGCACTTTCTCGGCGGCTTTCTGCCGCGCTCGGCTCCAGGCATCGCCCCCCAGTTTATGCAGTGGTGCATTTTCATCGGCGCCACCGGAGTAGCGGCTGATGAGATGTAATGATGATACCGGCACATACAGCTTATCTTCGCCAGCATAGGTCAATATCAGGTATTCAGCTTTGATGCCGCCAGCTTCAAGGGTGGTCAAACCGAGATAGCGACCGACCCCGTGCTCTAAGTGAACCACCGGTTGACCAGGGCGCAGCTCCGCCAGATTGCGGATCAGAGTATCAGTATTAATAGTGCGGCGATTATCTTGCCGACGGCGGCTCACGCGCTCGCCGAGCAGGTCGCTTTCACAAATCAGCGCCAACTGCTTATCGGTATCAAGGAAGCCGCGTTCACTGGCCCCAATCATCAGATAATGACCGGGAGCCGTGGCTTGAGATAGCTGGGTTATCAGAGTCGGGCTGATTTTTATCCGCGCCAGCAAATCTTGCAAGGTCTCGCGCCGGCCCTCACTTTCGACCGAGAACACCACACTGCCGCTGAAGGACTCAATAAAGCGCCGCAGATTATCCAGTGGGGCTTTTTGCTGCGCCTGAACCGCCAAATCAGGCAATGCCTGATAATCCAAATTGGTGTTGGCGGTTTTAGTCGGCAGCTTGTCAGTTTTAAACTGAACCCGTGGCCACTCTTTTAGCTCATTGAAGAGTGAATCAACCCGCAGCCATAACGTTTCGGGGGCCAGTAAGGGGCGCATTGGGTCAATACGGCGGCTCTCAAAGCGCTGGTTAACATCCAGCCAAAAACGCTCGGCTGAGTTCTCCAGGTCACCGGTATTAATCAGTAAGGTATTTTCTGGCAAGTAACTAAAAAGTGAGGGTAAAGGCTGACTGAAAAACAGCGGTTGCCAGTATTCAATACCGGCCGGCCAGATCCCCTTGCTAACTTGCTGATAAATATGTTCAGCATCACGGCGGACTTCAAACTGCTCGCGCCATTGGCTACGGAACAACTCAATCGCAGTCTTATCGATAGGAAACTCATGGGCGGGCAGTAAGTTTATCTGCTCAACTTCCGACAGTGTGCGCTGCGTATCAACATCAAACACTCGCAAACTATCGATATCATCATCAAAGAAATCAATTCGGTATGGTTCTTCACTGCCCATCGGGTACAGGTCTAGCAATGCGCCACGAGTGGCAAACTCACCGTGCTCCATCACCTGATCAACACTGCGGTACCCTGCTTGCTCCAACTGCGCGCGCAGCTTATCCCGCGACAGGTGCTGGCCTTTTTTCATGACCAACGCATGACCGTGCAGGAATTCATGCGGGCACACCCGTTGCATCAGAGTATTAATCGGGAGAATAATAACGCCGCGTTCCATCGCCGGAAGCTGGTACAAGCAAGAAAGGCGCGCCGAAATAATATCCTGATGGGGTGAGAAACTGTCGTAGGGCAGCGTTTCCCAGTCGGAGAGGGTGTTCACCGGGCGAGAAGAGAATTGTTGTATCTCATCACGCAGACGCAGCGCCGTTTGCATATCAGGGGTAATTAACATTACCGGGCCATCATGGCGCTCAATGATCTCTGCGCATTCGACCGCGCAAGCTGAGCCAGTCAACTGGCCTAACTGACGGGTATCTCCACGCCGCGTCGGCAATGCATAACGATGTTGTTGGGACATAAGCAGTTAAACAGTCTCTTATCTTATATGTGGTTTACCCTTCGTCCTTGAGGCTGTAGGGGTGTTTACTGGCTACCTACCTGCAACTCCAATGACTTGGGTATCATTGACCCGTGTTTCAGTATCAGCACAACAGATAACAAATTATCTCGGCGGCTATCCTAGCACGTGCGAGGGTATAGCCACAGATTGGCGCTCTGATTTGGAATAAAAGCCGGAGATATAGGCGGTTAATGGTTCCATAAAGCGGTAGTACCCTTTATTATCCTCGATCACTTTGCTTTAGCAACAGGATCTAAACAGATTTCATGTATCAACCTGTCGCCTTATTTATTGGCCTGCGTTATATGCGCGGGCGTGCATCCGACCGTTTTGGTCGGTTTGTCTCGTGGCTTTCTACCATTGGCATCACGCTCGGCGTGATGGCATTGATTACAGTTTTATCTGTGATGAATGGTTTTGAGCGTGATTTGCAAAATAACATTTTGGGGCTGATGCCGCAGGCGCTGATCACCACGCCGCAAGGTTCTCTCGACCCGAATAAAATTCCCGCATCAGCATTAAAATCATTGACGGGCGTTACCGATATTGTGCCTTTGACTACCGCTGATGTGGTGTTGCAAAGTGCGCGGAATCTGGCCGCCGGTGTGATGCTGGGTATTGACCCGGAACGGCACGAACCCCTGGCTGATTACTTGGTCAATGTGAAACTAAAGGATTTGCAGCCGGGGAGTTACAATATGATCCTCGGAGAAAAGCTCGCCGGTCAACTGGGCGTTAAGCGGGGTGAGACATTGCGTTTGATGGTGCCAAGTGCCAGCCAGTTCACTCCAATGGGCCGTATTCCTAGTCAGCGTCTGTTTAATATTATTGGCACATTCGCCGCAGACAGTGAAGTTGATGGCTACCAAATGTTGGTCAATCAACAGGATGCGTCGCGTTTGATGCGCTACCCCGCGGGTAATATTACCGGGTGGCGTTTGTTTCTGTCGCAACCGCTGGCGGTCGATAGCTTGAGCCAACAAACTTTACCGGAAGGTACGGTTTGGAAAGATTGGCGTGACCGCAAAGGTGAGCTTTTCCAAGCTGTACGCATGGAAAAAAATATGATGGGGTTGCTGCTTAGCCTGATTATTGCTGTTGCGGCCTTTAATATTATTACCTCGTTGGGCTTGTTAGTGATGGAAAAACAGGGAGAGGTGGCTATTTTGCAAACTCAAGGGTTGAGTCGCCGCCAAATCATGCTGGTGTTTATGGTGCAAGGGGCCACCGCAGGGGTGATTGGCGCACTGCTCGGTGCCGGGCTTGGCATTTTACTGGCCAGCCAATTGAATACCATTATTCCGGTTCTGGGTATATTGATTGATGGAGCCACTTTGCCTGTGGAGATTAACCCCATTCAGGTAACCGTGATTGCCCTGGTTGCTATGGCGATCGCATTGCTGTCCACGCTTTACCCTTCCTGGCGCGCTGCCGCCGCACAACCTGCCGAGGCTTTACGCTATGAGTAAACATCCTTTATTACAGTGTTTAAACCTGTGCAAGCGCTATCAGGAAGGTCAACTGCATACCGACGTTTTGCGTAATGTGTCGTTTACTATCGAGGCGGGCGAGCTGATGGCGATTGTCGGCAGCTCTGGCTCTGGTAAAAGTACCTTATTGCATTTACTGGGCGGCCTGGACTCCCCCACCTCGGGTGAAGTGATTTACCAAGGGCGTTCACTGAATCAACTCTCTTCCACCGCAAAAGCTGAGCTGCGCAACCGTGAGTTAGGTTTTATCTATCAATTTCACCATTTATTGCCTGACTTTACTGCATTAGAAAACGTCGCTATGCCGCTGTTAATTGGTGGCGCTAAACCCAATGATGCGCAAGAGAAGGCCCACGCCATGTTGGCGGCGGTTGGCCTGGAAAAACGCAGCAAACATCGGCCATCAGAGTTATCTGGCGGGGAGCGCCAACGAGTGGCAATCGCCCGTTCACTGGTGAATAACCCCTCTTTAGTGTTGGCGGATGAACCCACTGGTAATCTTGACCAGCGCAATGCCGATAGCATCTTCAATCTATTGGGTGAATTGAATGTTCGTCAGGGAACGGCATTTCTCGTGGTCACCCATGATTTGCAATTGGCTAAGCGAATGAGTCGCCAGTTGGAGATGCGTGACGGCCAACTACAGCAGCACTTGACGTTGGTGGGGGCGGAGTAATGGGCGTTTCGCCACTTTCATTGTTAATCGGTTTGCGTTTTAGTCGTGGCCGTCGTCGCGGCGGCATGGTGTCGTTGATTTCGGTGATTTCAACCTTGGGTATCGCTTTGGGCGTTGCGGTGTTGATCGTCGGCTTAAGTGCAATGAATGGCTTCGAACGTGAGCTAAAAAACCGCATTTTGGCGGTGGTGCCACACGGTGAGATAGCGGTGGTTAATCAACCGTTCAGTGGCTGGCCAGAAACCTTGCAACGTATTGAAAAAGTGCCCGGTATTGTGGCGGCGGCCCCTTATATCAACTTCACCGGCTTGATCGAAAACGCAACGCAATTGCGTGCGGTGTCGGTTAAAGGGGTAGATCCTGAGGCCGAGCAGCATCTCAGCGCGTTGCCCAGTTTTGTGCTTGGTAATGCTTGGGATAATTTCAAAGCCGGTCAACAGCAGATTATTTTAGGTAAGGGGCTGGCAGATGCTTTGGGCGTTAAACAAGGCTCATGGCTGACGGTGATGATCCCCAATAGCGATCCTGAAATGAAGCTGCTGCAACCCAAACGTATTCGCTTGCAGGTCGCGGGCGTTTTTGAGCTTAGCGGGCAGTTGGATCATAGTCTGGCATTGGTGCCTTTGGCGGATGCGCAGCAATATTTAGAGATGGGTGACAGTGTCACTGGTATAGCCATCAAAGTAGATGATGTCTACAATGCCAACAAACTGGTACGCAGTGCCGGTGAAGTTACCAATGCTTATGTGTATATCAGCAGTTGGATTGGGACTTACGGCTATATGTACCGTGATATCCAAATGATCCGTACTATCATGTATTTAGCCATGGTATTGGTGATTGGCGTGGCCAGTTTTAATATTGTGTCCACGCTGGTGATGGCGGTTAAAGATAAAAGTAGCGATATTGCGGTCCTGCGCACCTTAGGGGCTAAAGATGGCCTGATACGTGCAATATTTATTTGGTATGGCTTACTGGCGGGGCTTATTGGCAGTATTAGTGGGGCGGTAGTGGGTGTCATTGTCTCACTGCAATTGACCAATATTATCCGTGGACTAGAAAAGCTGATCGGGCATCAATTTTTGTCAGGCGACATCTACTTCATCGACTTCTTACCCTCAGAGCTCCATTGGTTTGATGTAGCCTGTGTATTGGCAACCGCACTGGTGCTGAGTTTAATTGCTAGTTGGTATCCTGCTCGTCGCGCCAGCCGTATTGATCCGGCGCGGGTCTTGAGTGGACAATAGCGCGTAGCCATTATCCAAAGAAATGGGTATTGCAGGTTGGTAGCCAGTAACCCCGACGGCTTCAGGCTCGAGGGTATAAAAATAAGTAAGGGCGAGCTGATGTATTACGGTTTTGATATGGGCGGCACTAAGATAGAGTTAGGCGTTTTTGATGCCAATCTGCAGCGAATCTGGCATAAGCGAGTCCCTACACCGCGCGAAGACTATCAGCAGTTATTACAAGCATTACAGAGTTTGACGCTGGAGGCTGACGCCTATTGTGGTGTTAAAGGGAGTGTGGGAATCGGTATCCCCGGCTTACCTAATGCTGACGATGGCACCGTATTTACGGCTAACGTGCCAGCTGCGATGGGGCAATCATTACAAGGTGATCTTTCCCAACTGATTCAACGTGAAGTTAGAATTGATAATGATGCTAACTGTTTTACGCTTTCCGAGGCATGGGACCCAGAATTCCGCCGTTATCCAACCGTGTTGGGTTTGATTCTTGGCACCGGTGTTGGCGGTGGGCTGATCGTCAATGGTAGCATTGTTAGCGGTCGCAATCATATTACCGGTGAATTCGGCCATTTCCGCTTACCCGTTGACGCACTGGATATTCTGGGCGCCGACATTCCACGAGTCCCTTGTGGTTGCGGTCATCAGGGTTGTATCGAGAATTATATTTCTGGGCGTGGTTTTGAATGGATGTATAAACATTTCAATCAGCAATCCTTGCACGCGATTGAAATTATTACAAACTATAATGCTGGTGAATCTAAGGCCGTGGCACATGTCGAACGTTTTATGGATGTGCTGGCGGTATGCTTGGGTAATTTATTGACGATGCTTGATCCCCATTTAGTGGTGATCGGCGGTGGTTTGTCTAATTTCGAGCAGATCTATCGAGAACTACCAAAACGTTTACCGCAGCACTTATTACGAGTGGCCCGATTGCCACGCATTGAAAAAGCGCGTTATGGTGATGCGGGCGGCGTTCGTGGCGCTGCTTTTTTACATTTATCTGAATAATATAACGACAATATCCAAATGTTCGCTTGAAAGGATATTAAAAAGGAAAAAGTTATGCGCATTCGCCATCGGCTATGTCGGTTTCGCAAGAATAAGCATTTGCGGCATCAACGTTTTCGCTCCCGTATTTTTCATCGGGATAGTGCGGCAACATCAGAAATGAAGAAGCCGTTTGTGGTCGTTCTGACGGGTGCCGGTATCTCGGCTGAATCAGGGATCCGAACTTTCCGTGCTGCTGATGGTTTGTGGGAAGAGCATCAGGTAGAAGATGTTGCGACACCCGAAGGATATCGTCGGGACCCTGAGTTAGTTCAGGCCTTCTATAATGCGCGCCGTCGCCAGCTACAACAGCCAGAGATTGCGCCTAATGCGGCTCATTTTGCACTCGCTGATCTAGAGGCCGTGCTGGGCGATAACTTTGTATTGGTCACGCAAAATATTGATAACTTGCATGAGAAAGCTGGTAGTAAGCGAGTTATCCATATGCATGGTGAACTACTGAAAGTACGTTGCACGCAGTCAGGTCAAGTATTGGACTGGCCAGGTGACCTCAGTGCTGATGAACGTTGCCATTGCTGCCAATTCCCATCGCCACTGCGACCGCATATTGTGTGGTTTGGTGAGATGCCAATGGGGATGGATGAAATCTATCAGGCACTGGCCGAGGCTGACTTCTTTATCTCTATTGGTACCTCGGGCCATGTTTATCCAGCCGCCGGTTTTGTTCATGAATCAAGCCTGCATGGCGCTCATACCGTCGAGTTAAATCTGGAACCCAGTCAGGTGGAAAGCCAGTTTGATGAAAAGCACTATGGTCTGGCTAGCAAAGTTGTACCAGAATATGTGCGTGAGTTTTTGACCACGCGGGGCGAGAATCGCCAGGACAACTAATTAATCTTGCTTAATGAGAGCCGCGGCGTGGTTAGCGGCTCTCAATTATGTGGATCATTTAAGTCATATTGACGGATAAACAAGCAAAATTTTTTGTCGGTTGATGAATAAATCACCAAGCACAGTTTTCATGATGCACCTTATTATTCTGGCTTAAGTTTGTCTAAAGCTGACCTGACGCAATATTTGATCACGATCACTTCCCCATAATGATATTCACTATTATGAGGGTGGGAACCATGGACAAATTACTCGACCGCTTTTTCAACTATGTTTCTTTTGATACACAAGCAAAAGCCAATGTAAAATCCGTGCCGAGCACTGAAGGGCAGCGTAAGCTTGCTCAGGCGTTGCAACATGAGTTACAAACGCTGGGCTTTGATCAGGTTAGCTTGAGTGACCATGGCTGTGTGATGGCAACATTGCCAGCAAATGTTTCCTGGCCGGTCCCCACCATTGGCTTTATTGCCCATCTTGATACCTCTCCCGACTTTTCGGGGAAAAATGTAAATCCGCAGATTGTCGAAAACTACCGTGGTGGCGATATTGCCTTGGGTATGGGGGACGAAGTTTTGTCTCCGGTGATGTTCCCGGTACTGCATCAGTTACTCGGTCAAACATTAATTACCACCGACGGGAAAACCTTGCTGGGCGCAGATGATAAAGCCGGTATTGCAGAAATTATCACTGCGATGGTGCGTTTAAAGCATAGCAATGTTCCTCATGGGGATATCCGTATTGCATTTACGCCAGATGAAGAGGTGGGGAAAGGCGCGCGCTTCTTTAATGTGGCAGAATTTGATGCTCAGTGGGCTTATACCGTGGATGGCGGTGGTGTTGGTGAGTTAGAGTTTGAAAACTTTAATGCGGCGTCGGTGACCATCAAGATTGTCGGTAATAATGTGCACCCCGGCAGTGCTAAAGGAGTGATGGTGAATGCATTATCGCTGGCGACCCGTTTTCATCAGGAGTTGCCTGCAGATGAAGCCCCTGAACGCACCGAAGGTTATGAGGGTTTTTACCACCTACAAAGCATCAAAGGCACAGTTGAACGGGCGGAAATGCACTATATCGTGCGAGATTTCAACCGAGATGGCTTCGAAGCACGTAAGAAAAATATGGTGGATATTGCCAAACGGATAGGTAAAGGCTTGCACCGTGACTGCTATATAGAAATCGTTATGGATGACAGTTATTACAATATGCGTGAGCATATTATTAAGTATCCACATATTATCGAACTGGCACAGCAGGCAATGCGAGATTGTGATATTACGCCAATTATGCAACCAATCCGCGGTGGCACTGATGGCGCACAGCTATCTTTCATGGGGCTACCTTGCCCAAATATCTTTACCGGTGGTTATAATTATCATGGTAAACATGAGTTTATTACGCTGGAGGGAATGGAGAAAGCGGTTGCGGTTATCATGCGGATTGCTGAACTGACGGCTAAACGAGCCAAAGAGGCATAAGTTTAGCAGCCCGATAAAAAACGCCCCGATAAACGGGGCGTTTTGTCTTCTAAGCGACAGATATCAGTCGATAAAATACCAATAGCCGCTATTCACCAATGTGGTCAACATCGCCAGGAACGAAGGGTCTTCCAGTGCTTCACCCAGTTTTGCAGCATCAATACTGTAATGTTGGCATAGTGCATCGGCAGCCTGTAAGTGCGGCGTATCAATCAATTCACCGTTAGCAAAACACTGCTGACCAATGCGTAGCACGCGCAGACCACTAAGTCGTTGTAATTCTTCACCTTGCTGGAGTAATTCATAAATATCCCCAGCCTGATAAGGTGGCTCCGGTGGTGCCAGATCCAGCTCATGGCGGGATTGCGAGATAAATTCGCCAAACCAACTTTGGAAATCTTCAGGCTGCTGAACTAAATCCAACATCATTGCCCGCAGCTTATCGACTTCTTGTGATTTAATTTCTGCCGGATGTTCTCGCAGTTGTAAGTCAGGGTCGCTGTAGCGGTAGCTACCTAACTCACGTGAAAGGACATAATCAGCAAAGCCGCTGACTAATTCACGCGCATTAGGTGCGCGGAAACCAACCGAGTAATTTAATGCATTTTCAAGCGCATAGCCTTCATGAGGAAAGCCCGGTGGAATATAGAGAATATCACCTGGCTCCATCTCTTCATCAATAATGGCGTCGAAAGGCCCCACTTGCAGTAAGTCTGGGTGTGGGCAATGCTGCTTCATTTCTGTTTTTTCACCGACTCGCCAGCGGCGACGACCAGTGCCTTGAATAATAAAGACATCATACTGGTCGAAATGTGGGCCAACGCCGCCACCCGGAACAGAGAAGGAGACCATTAAGTCATCCATGCGCCAATCTGATAGCGGGCGGAATGGGCGCATTAACGCGGCGGCGGGTTCATGCCAATGGTCAACAGCCTGCACAAGAAGCGACCAGTTGGTTTCACCTAAATGGTCAAAACTCTCGAATGGGCCGTGACTGACTTGCCAACTGCCATCTTCATGACTGACCAAACGGCTGTCTACTTCATTTTCCATCGCCAAGCCAGCAAGCTCATCAGGCGAAAGTGGGTCAATAAAGTTTTTAAAGCCACGTTTGAGAATAACGGGGCGTTTCTGCCAATAGCGTTGCAGAAAATCAGGCCAGTCGAGATCGAGTTGATAATCCATGTTTATTCCAGGAAGGGGGTGAACTTGCCAGTGATTATAACGGATGCCTGCCAACAGTATCAGGTACTAACCGGCAAATTTTATTAATCAGTGTGATAATCATGTTGCTGGCCAAAGGTCACCATCATTCTTGCTCCCCCCAAGGGGCTTTCAGTGATGGTTATCTTACCTTGATACTGTTCAATAATTTCTGCTGCAACCGATAATCCAAGACCTTGGCCAGGGCGTAAAGTATCGACTCGTTGACCCCGTTGGAAAATTAACTGCCGTTTACTTTCAGGGATACCGGGGCCATCATCATCAACAACAATAGTCAGTTGTTTTTCAGAGTGTAGGGCGGTTATCTCAACGAATTCCAAGCAGTATTTACAGGCATTCTCCAGCACATTGCCCATCACTTCCATAAAGTCATTTCGCTCACCAAGGAAGGTCACTTCCGGTGAGATATCGAGTGTGAGTACCACGCCTTTACGCTGATAAACTTTATTCAGCGCGCTACACAAGCTATCTAGTAGGGCAGGGACTGAGTGAATTTCACGGACTAAAACATTATGTTCGGAGCGCATACTGGCACGGTGCAAGTAATAGCCAATTTGCTGAGAAATGCGGCTTATCTGCTCCAGCATAATAGGCTCGACCTCCTCAATGGTGGTCTGCTTACCGGTGCGTAAAGAACGCAATGTTGTTTGCAATACCGCCAATGGAGTTTTGAGGCTATGGGTAAGGTCTGACAGCGTGGTGCGGTATTTGGTATAACGCTGGCGTTCATTGGTTAGCAATATATTGAGATTACGTACCAAGCTTTGCAATTCACGCGGGGGATTCTCATCTAACTGATCGCGCTCGCCTTTCTCTAGCTGACTTATCTGGCTGACTAATGCTTTAATCGGCCTTAAACTCCAATAAGCGGCTAGCCACAGTAAGGGTACAACTAACAGTAAGTTAGCCAGTAAAACATAGCTAAACCAATTCCAAACCAAGTCTGAACGCTGTAATTCTTGTGGGATCGTATCGACGACGACAATGCTGAGTTGTGGCAAGCGGGAGGTCGCAGGGTAAGTATTGACTGAGACGGAGTGCGTTAATGCGCTACTGTCAGTATCGTCATATTTTTTTAGCTGATCTTGGGCTTTGGGGTTATCACCCAGCATCATGCTACTGATATGTGTCCCGGTATCAAGCTCGTAGAAGCCCGGTTTTTGTAGCCAGCTTTTTTCGATATGAGATTCAAGTTCAGGGACATGGCGCTGACGCCAGAGAATATTGCCATCTTTATCGTAAATCAGAACCAGTGTGGGAATATTCAGTTCAAGTTCGGGAGGTACCGAGATGCTGAGGCGGTTGTCATGCCACTGCGCCAGACTGAAAAATAAATTACTTTCACCTCGATGTGCGCTGAAAGTATTTTTATCAAAACTGACAATATAGCCGACTACGGCAACCATGCCATAGGATAGCGACAGCGCTAAGATGACACCTGCTGTCGCCATAAGAAAGCGAGCACGAAGGGAGAACGGTTTACTATTTTTCCTGAGCATGTTGTCTAGTTGGCGTCAAAACGGTATCCCTGACCACGGATGGTCGTAATCACTTCACCTTCATGTTCTGCCTGCAGTTTTTTACGCAAGCGGCCCATTAGGACATCGATAGTGTGGCTTTCACGCAGTTCTGCATCAGGATAGAGTTGCAGCATTAATGTATCTTTACTGACCACTTTGCCAGCATTACGAATAAGGGTTTCAATAATGGTGTATTCGAAAGCCGTCAGTTTGATTTGCTGCTGATTGACACTCAACTCTCGTCGCGAGAGGTCAATCTGGAATGGTGGAAAATCAATGACTTGGGATGCCAGCCCGATATTGCGTCGCATCAATGCCTGTATCCGCGCAATGACTTCTTCCAGATGAAAAGGCTTGGTCACATAATCATCGGCACCTGCTTCCAATACAGCGACTTTATCTTGCCAACTTTCTCGCGCTGTCAGCACCAGAATAGGCAAATTAGTCTGATGACTACGCCAGCGACGGATAAGGCTCAAACCATCTTCACCCGGTAAGCCAAGATCGATAATTGCGATATCTGGAGCATGTTCTTGTAAGAAATAGTCTGCCTCTTTGGCATCTTCCGCTGCATCAACTTGATGGCCCATCTCGCGCATTTGCACGGTAAGGTGGTGACGCAACAAAGCATTATCTTCGACAACCAGAACCCGCATACCACATTCCTCGATAATCGTTAACCGGGTAATCTAATATTACCCGACAAGTAAAAATTAAAACAGTTACTTAGAAGTTGTAACGTAAACCGACTTGCATCGCCTGATCGCTGACTTTCCAGTTATGGTAGGTATAGCCGACTTCTGCAGCAAGGTTTTGTGTCAATGCATAATCAGTCATAACTCGCGCTTCATGGAAGGCACGACCATCATAGTTTGCTAAACGGTAAGCAACGTCCAGGCCAACATCTTGGGACAACTTGCTTTTGATACCGACTTCGCCGGTAGCACTGTTATAAGTATTGGTTTTTTTACCGTCTTTGCTGGCATCAAATACCATGGCGTGGCGACTACCACCAACTAAGGTATAAAAATCAATATTAGGTGAGAAAGCAAAATGGTAGCCCAGCCCAAGTACGGCTTCTGCTAAGCCACGGTCACTATTGGCAATACTATTTATACGGCCATCAATAAACAGGTCATTATCAAAACCATAACCACCGTTAAGATAAATTCCACCCATATCTCGTTTACCGACATGGCTGTAATTATTTTGGTCAAATTGCTTATCGAAACGAGCATTATTGCTGATGGAACCGTATTGTAAACCACCAGCAACATAGGTGTAATCAGCCGCCATGGTGGCATTACAAGTCCCAAGCAAGGCGAAGGTGAGTAGTGTTTGCTTTAACATAATGATAATAGCTCCTGCGGTTAGAAAGTCCTTTTGACATCAAGCGTATTATCAATGACAACGGCTAAACCGGGGCTAAACAGGGGGCGAGCACAAAGGAATAAGAAAAGAGAGAGGATATACAGGTGGCATTAATCCACCACCTGTATTGATGGTCATAACATTACTTCAATTCATCGACCATGGTGGTGGCGCGACCAATATAATTGGCTGGGGTCATGGCTTTCAACCGAATTTTTTCTGCTTCTGGCAACTCTAGGCTATCGATAAATGCCTGCATGCCCGCTGCATCAACACGTTTACCGCGCGTCAATTCTTTCAGTTTTTCATACGGTTTTTCAATGCCATAACGGCGCATCACCGTTTGGATAGGTTCCGCCAGAACTTCCCAGTTATGGTCAAGTTCTTCCAACAGGTGCGCTTCGTTGACTTCCAGTTTGCTAATGCCTTTCATGGTTGCCTGATAGGCAATCACGGCATAACCCAGACCGACGCCCAAGTTACGTAGCACCGTGGAGTCCGTTAGATCACGCTGCCAGCGTGAAACCGGTAATTTACTCGCCAGATGGCCGAGGACGGCGTTAGATAGCCCGAGGTTACCTTCGGAGTTTTCGAAGTCGATAGGATTGACTTTGTGTGGCATGGTGCTTGAACCAATTTCACCGGCAATGGTTTTTTGCTTGAAGTGATTCAGTGCAATATAACCCCAGATATCACGATCGAAATCGATCAAGATGGTATTGAAACGGGCCACACAGTCAAACAATTCGGCAATGTAATCGTGAGGCTCTATTTGTGTAGTGTATGGGTTCCAGTTGATCCCAAGCGATGTCACAAAACTTTCACTGAATTGGTGCCAGTCAACTTCAGGATAAGCAACGATGTGGGCATTATAGTTACCGACAGCGCCGTTGATTTTCCCTAAAATTTCCACTTGTGACAGTTGGCGGAACTGACGCTCCATGCGGTAAGCCACGTTCGCCAATTCTTTACCAATAGTGGATGGGGTTGCGGGCTGACCGTGGGTACGAGAAAGCAGCGGCAAGTCGCGATACTGGTGCGCCAATGCTTTAATCGAATCAATAATCTGACGCCACATCGGCAATACCACGTCCTGACGAGCAGTTTGTAGCATTAAGGCGTGGGACAAGTTATTGATATCTTCTGAGGTGCAGGCAAAGTGGATGAATTCAGATACCGCATGCAGCGCCGGAATACTTTCCACTTTCTCTTTCAGGAAGTATTCAACCGCTTTCACATCATGGTTAGTGGTGCGTTCAATGGTTTTGATGCGTTGTGCATCTTGCTCATTGAATTCTTGCACGATCTTATCAAGGTAAGCGTTTGCGTTAGTATCAAAAGCGGGAACTTCGTTGATTTCTGCACAGGCGGCCAGTTTTTGCAGCCAACGTACTTCGACCTGCACGCGGAATTTCAGCAAACCGAATTCGCTAAAGATTGGGCGCAGTGCGCTGACTTTGTCGCCGTAGCGTCCATCAATAGGGGAAACGGCGGTCAGTGAGGATAATTCCATTGGTGGCAACTCCTGAGGAAGGATTTCAATTATGAGAAAGAATACTCTGCGCCTGCTTAAACAGACGATTTCGCGAGAACATTAACTGCAAGCGGCTTCCGCCGACTTGTTGCCAAAGCACAGCTGAGCGGATTCCCGCCAGCAGGGCGGCACGAACTTTTGCCTGCACCAATGTGCTTTGTAAAATAGCAGGTGAGCCCGTCACTTGAATACGCGGGCCAAGCGGACTGATTACATCCGTATAAATCGCGGCCAGCGAACTCATCATGGTTTCGGATTCAAGATCGAAATGTGCCAGTTGACGATCAAGCTGGCTAATACGCGTGCCTAGGGTGTTCATGGCTGATTTATTGGCATTAAGTTTTCTTTCTAACACCATCAGGCTCAGGGTATAGCGGGTTAATTCAGCCGCAGGCCCCTGACGGTTGGCATTTAAGACACTTTGCAACGTTTCCAACCCCATTTTCAGTGACTGTTCGTTGCCGCCATATACTGCCAGAGTTGAGGGCGGGTTAGTTTGTAACAACCCGCCCAGCACGGTATTCAATGCATCATTATCGCATTGGCCCTCATGAGCCAATTGCTGAACCAAGCGAGCTGACTGGCAGATCCCTGCTAATGCCAACGTAATGTCGTAATAATTTTTCGCCACGGTTACTCCTGTAAGATTGCTGGCTGGGTTGATGACAGATTTAGCTTGCTACCGAACCAGTCAGTGGATAACGCTCTTCAATAATCCCGCCGCCGAGGCAGACTTCACCTTGATAGAAGACCGCAGATTGCCCAGGGGTTACCGCCGCGACTGGCTCATCAAAGCGAACTTCAACACGTTCGTCATCCAGTGGCGTCACGGTGCAAGGAATATCCTGCTGGCGATAACGGGTTTTCACCACACAGCGGAAAGCCTCTGTTACCGGCTCTCTGTCAACCCAGTGCAGCTGTTGAGCAATCAGGCCAACAGACATTAAACGCGGATGTTCATGCCCTTGAGCAACCACCAAGATGTTATTGGCGACATCTTTATCCGCAACATACCATGGGTCATCACCGCCATCTTTGGTGCCGCCGATGCCCAATCCTTTGCGCTGGCCCAGAGTGTGGTACATCAACCCCTGGTGCTCGCCCATAGGCTGACCATCGACCGTCATAATAGGGCCGGGTTGAGCAGGGAGGTAGCGCCCGAGGAAGTCACGGAATTTGCGCTCGCCAATAAAGCAGATCCCGGTAGAGTCTTTTTTCTTCGCAGTAACCAGCTCTAGCTGTTCGGCAATGCGACGAACTTCAGGCTTTTCCAGCTCACCGACCGGGAACAAACTTTGAGCGAGTTGTTCATGACTTAAGGTATAGAGGAAATAGCTTTGGTCTTTATTGCCATCCAAGCCCCGTAATAAGCGGCTTTTACCGTCAACATCCTGACGGCGAACATAATGACCGGTAGCGATGTAGTCCGCCCCCAAATCTTCGGCAGCGAACTCAAGGAAAGCTTTAAATTTGATCTCTTTATTGCACAGAATATCGGGGTTAGGTGTACGCCCGGCTTTATATTCTTCCAGGAACAATTCGAACACGTTATCCCAGTATTCTGCGGCAAAATTGACGGTGTGCAACTCCATGCCCAGCTTGTCACATACTGCTTGAGCATCGGCCAAATCGGTCGCTGCTGAGCAATATTCTTCGTCATCATCCTCTTCCCAGTTCTTCATGAACAAACCGGCAACTTGATAACCCTGTTGCTGGAGCAGGTAAGCGGAAACGGAAGAATCGACACCGCCGGACATACCGACGATTACTTTTTTCTGGCTGTTATCTGACATGGGAGTCTCACTAACGTAAATACCAAACTATTGGATGAAGGTTATGTGGATGCGTTACCCGAATAACTTCCCAACACCGGTTAGGCATTATAAAAACAAGCGCCGGATTTTATCACGTTGACCGCGTTGCTGCATGGTAGATTCGCAATTACCTGCATAAATCCAATCGACTTTTATAACGGCCAATTAAATGAGCCAACCAGATCAAGGGAATAACGTTCCGGTTGCTGATAGCAGCGGATACTTTCCGCCACCAAAGGGGAACGTAAATTAGACGATTGCAGTATCTCATCGGCAGTGAGCCACAGACAGCAATCAATATCACTGTCATGGGGTTCTGTTGGTAATTGTTGTTGTAATTCAATGACAAAAGCGAAGCGTAAGAATGGCGTTTTATCCGGAGCTAGCCATTGATGCATGCGCAGAAAAGTGTGCGGAGTAGCACGAATGCCGGTTTCTTCCCACAATTCTCTTTCTGCTGCTTGCAATAAGGTTTCATCAGCCTCCAAATGACCCGCTGGTTGATTCCATAATTTTTTGCCATTTATTGTCTCTTCGACAACTAAAAATTTGCCTTGCGCGTGAACGATACAAGCGACAGTCACATGGGGCTTAAACATGGTTTATCTCCTTCCATTCGCCTGGTTGTAAATTACCAAGGCTCAAATTTCCCATACTAAAACGAATCAGGCGCAGGGTAGGGAAGCCAACATGGGCTGTCATTCTACGAACTTGCCGGTTACGCCCTTCGAAAAGGGTGATTTTCACCCAACTTGTCGGAATGTTTTTACGTTCTCTGATGGGCGGATTTCGAGGCCATAGCCATTCAGGCTCATCAACCAACTCGGCTCCCGCGGGCAAGGTCGGGCCATCTTTTAAGCTAATACCCCGTCTTAATTGCATGAGTGCGTCATCTCCCGGCACTCCCTCTACTTGCACAAAATAGACTTTACCGGTTTTTTGGGCCGGCTGCGTAAGCTTGGCTTGTAACTTGCCATCATTAGTTAATACCAGCAAACCTTCACTATCACGATCAAGACGTCCTGCGGCATAAACATCATTAAAAGGGATAAATTCCTTCAAAGTGGCGCGTCCGGACTCATCGGTAAATTGAGGTAATACATCAAAAGGCTTGTTGAATAACAGGACTCGCCGTGGGGATAGGGGCTTCCCCAGCTTAGCGGGTGCATTGGTGCTGAATCGGTTAACTTTGTGATTTTTAACAGAGAATTTATTCATGATTATTGCGATTCCGAATGATGAGCGCATTATACCTCAATCCGTTTCGGATTGGCGCGGAGCGAATATTCAAGTAGTATTGACACGAATCTTACAAGGCATTAACAAAATTGCGCTGAAGGAGAGGTTGATGGAAAGCAAAGTCGTTGTTCCGGCAGAAGGTAAGAAAATTACTGTCGATGCTCAGGGTAAACTGGTTGTTCCGCATAATCCGATCATTCCATTTATTGAAGGTGACGGTATTGGTGTTGATGTGACCCCAGCCATGATTAACGTGGTAGATGCTGCGGTTAAGAAAGCCTATAACGGTGAGCGTAAAATCTCCTGGATGGAAATCTACACCGGTGAGAAATCTACCCATGTTTATGGCAAAGATGTTTGGCTGCCAGAAGAAACATTGGATCTGATCCGTGATTACCGTGTAGCAATTAAAGGCCCGTTGACCACGCCAGTGGGCGGCGGTATTCGTTCTCTGAACGTGGCTTTGCGCCAACAACTCGATTTGTATGTGTGCCTGCGCCCTGTGCGTTATTACGAAGGTACTCCAAGCCCGGTAAAACACCCTGAATTGACTAACATGGTAATTTTCCGCGAAAACGCTGAGGATATCTATGCGGGCATCGAATGGAAAGCCGGTTCACCAGAAGCTGAGAAAGTGATCAAGTTCCTGCGTGAAGAGATGGGCGTGAAGAAAATCCGTTTCCCTGAACAATGTGGTATCGGTGTAAAACCTTGTTCAGAAGAAGGGACCAAGCGTTTGGTTCGTGCTGCAATTGAGTATGCGATTACCAATGATCGTGAATCAGTCACTCTGGTTCATAAAGGCAACATTATGAAATTCACCGAAGGCGCATTTAAAGACTGGGGTTACCAGTTAGCGCGTGAGGAATTTGGTGGTGAGCTGATTGACGGCGGTCCTTGGGTTAAAATCAAGAACCCAAACAATGGCAAAGATATCATTGTTAAAGATGTCATTGCCGATGCTTTCTTACAGCAAATTCTGCTGCGCCCTGCTGAATATGATGTGATTGCCTGCATGAACTTGAACGGCGATTACATTTCTGACGCATTGGCTGCACAGGTTGGTGGTATTGGTATTGCCCCTGGTGCCAACATTGGTGATGAATGTGCTCTGTTTGAAGCCACACACGGTACTGCACCAAAATATGCCGGTCAGGACAAAGTCAACCCAGGCTCAATCATTCTGTCCGCAGAAATGATGCTGCGTCACATGGGCTGGTTCGAAGCGGCTGATTTAATTATCAAAGGCACTGAAGGCGCAATCCAGGCCAAGACAGTGACTTACGATTTCGAACGTCTGATGGACGGCGCTAAACTGTTGAAATGCAGTGAATTCGGCGACGCCATTATTAAACATATGTAATTCTGCTCTATCGATAAAACTTCACGGGGCTTAGGCTTCCGTGAGGTTTATCACCGGTCAATCATTCCTGCGCAAAACTCCTGCAAAATAATTTAACAATACTGATATGGGTTCGTTGCTCAACTTTCAGAGAAAAAAGCAAAAATGATCAACCACTTGTTATCCGCGCCCGGTCACCATTGACACAATAATATGAAGAAAATATTTGACTGATTATGGTAACTCTTTATCCTTTACCGCAAAGTTATTCGGCATACTGCTGCCCATTATTTTTACTGAGTTTATTAAATCATCAGTATTCAAGAAATTATAAAAATTTATTTTTATTTTCTCTCTTAAAACAGAGGCTTATATTGTGACTAAGGATGTAGAGATCGTTAAAGCACGGCATCCGTTAGATAAGCAGCACATCAAGTTGTCTTATGTAACTCATTTTTACTGTAATCAGGGAAATATGGATTCCGTTGAATCCTTGTTGAAGGAATATGAATCTTATCCTGACGATATTAAGGATGCCGTAGAATTTGTCATCGTTGATGATTGCTCACCATTAGAGTATGAAGTAAAAGATTATGATTTGAACTTCACGTGGTTAAGAATTACTACTGATATTCAATGGAATCAGGCAGGCTCCCGCAACCTTGGGGTGACTTATGCCAAATCGGACAAGATAATCATTACCGATTTAGATTGTCTGCTGCCTGAAGATACCATGCGTTATCTGGTTAATGCGCGTAATCCGGAGCGTTCACTGTACCGAATCTACCGTACAGATGAAGAAACGGGCAAAGCCTATCGTGGTCACCCTAACTTGTTCTTCATGTCCAGAGCACGATTCTTCAGACTTTATGGTTATGACGAAGAATTTGCCGGCCATTATGGTTCGGAAGATTACCGTTTTGTGAAGTTCCACAAAGACCATGGCACCACACCACGTTATCTGCCTAAACAATACAGATGTATTGAACGTAATGTTGATAGGAAGAAAAGCTACCATTCTCTGGATCGCGACTTGACGTATAACGCGCCGATTGATGACCGGAAGAAAAGTGAAATTGCACGATTTGGTGCGGAATATGGCCATAGCAGAATATTCCTTAACTTTAATTGGGAAATCAAGAAAGTGCATTCACGTCCAGCGACGGTGCCTCAACGTAAGGTCTGGTGGCGGCCATTATGGTGGTTCCGTTACTTGTTCCGATCACTTGCAGTCTAACGGCAGATAGCGTTAAAAAGTTTCATAGCCAACTATTACCCTATGGTTGGCTATGTTGTAAATAGGGCTGTGACACTCGGTGAATGAGTGCTAAACAGTTGTTACTGGTTATTAATTTGAAGTGAGTGACTTATGATTTCTCCTGCCTCTTTGCCCGGTTCACCCACCGCGCATCGGTATGTCGGCCACTTTTCTTGCGCCACAGCATTTCTGTTAGGTATTGGTCTACCCACTTCTAATTTTATAATGAATTTGTCGATGGTGTTGGCGGTTATCTGTTTACTGCTGAGCCGCGATACCCGCTATGTCAAAGTATTGGCCAAGAATCCACTGATTTGGTTGCCCGCATTGATGGTTGTGTTGCTGGCAATATCCTTGCTCTGGCACCACAATCTGTACGGTAAAGTGATGGTCAGTAAGTATTCTAAGTTACTGTATATCTTGCCGTTAGCAATGTTTTTTGTTCTTTCCCGTTCACTGGTAAGCTACTTTGCCAAAGGTTTTTTACTGGCGAATGCCGTTATCTTGGCCGCGAGTCTGTGGGTCGGTGTCTTACATATGCCCTTGGGCCATATTGACCCACTCAATCCGTCAGTCTTCAAATTACAAATTACACATAATTTCTTTATGGCCTTGGCGGCGGTGATATGGCTTTCTCTGGCATTTAGAAATCATGGGCTTAAGCGCTGGGGCTATGCGCTGTTGGTGTGTCTGGCTATCTATAACATCGTGTTTATGGTGCAGGGCAGAACTGGTTATGTGGCATTGGCGGCAACCTTTGGTGTGTGGGGACTATTGTCGTTATCAACTCGCCAACGTTTAGGGATGGTGGTTTGTGCATTGGTCGTCGGGGCTATTGTGGTGATGGTGCCGAATCGGGCGGTTGATCGGTTACATAAAGGCGTGACTGAGATCCAAACTTGCTTGGCAGTGAGTGAGGGAAATGCGGATGTATCTTGCGACTCTTCAATGGGGCTACGCACCGCGTTTGCGCTTGAGTCGATAAAGCTGATAGAAAACGCGCCTATTTTGGGGCATGGAGCTGGAGGCTTTTGGTACAAAAACAATGAAGCTGATTTTTATAGCATCAATCCACATAATGAATATCTGATGCAAACTGTTCAGTCGGGAATTGTTGGTTTGGCTTTATTCCTCGGATGGATGTGGTGCTTCTTCCTTTCGGCCTGGCGTTTACCTACCCCTATTCGAAATGTGCTGGTTGCTTTGCTCGGCGGTTATCTGGCTTGCCATCTGTTCAATTCCTTCTTACTGGACTCTTCGGAAGGGCATTTATTTATCATCCTCACGGCAATTGTTGCCAGTTATTCTGTGGCACCGCCCACCAAAGAGCCGCCAGCAACCGGGCAAACAGAATAAAGGATAACGAATTGGTTAAATCAGCAGGTGCACAAAGTGGCACCTGTTTTTTTATCTATCTAGTTTGCCGCTTCCGGTGATAAACCAAAACCTAAGCTGTTGTAGCCCTCTTTAAAACCAAACAACTCAAGAAACTCATAAGCTGTTGAATACATATGATACGGCGAGAAGAACATCCAGACAAAAAGTGATAATAAAACCATAATGGCGAGCAGTAGGATTTTATCCAGTAGCACCTTTCCCCCTTATAATATTTAGGCCAATCTTTAGTCGGTTGGCTTATGGCATCTACTACCTAATATGCAATGACGATAACGTAAAACCATAAAAATTTCAGGGATAGAGTGAGCAAATATGCATTTTTTGCCCGATGGTAACTCAATGCTATTCAACTCACTATTTGTCCGCCTCTTAATGATCTTGATATACCCAGTGATGCTTATCACATAAATAAATTGTTAACGTTAACATTGGTGATTAACATCACAAGAATCGATTGACTGATCTTCTCAAAGTGAAAAGTTAACGTTAACAATGGGCGTAAATCTCCAATAGGATATCGCCATGAAACATTCTGTCCGTAATCAATATCTGATCTTAAGTGGCTTATTGTTTACGTTTTTCTTTACTTGGTCATCGGCATTCTCTTTATTCTCCATATGGCTCAATCAATATGTAGGATTAAAAGGTACCGAAACAGGGGCGACTTTTTCCGCCATTGCCTTAACGGCACTTTGCGCTCAACCGCTTTATGGCGTGATACAAGATAAGTTGGGGCTAAAAAAACATCTTTTATGGGCCATTGGTATTTTGCTGCTGATCAGTGGCCCTTTTTTTATTTATGTTTATGCCCCTTTATTGCGTGTCAACATGCTGGTTGGTGCCGTTACCGGTGGCTTATATATGGGGATGACGTTCTTTGCCGGTATTGGTGCGCTTGAGTCTTATACCGAACGAGTGAGCCGTATTAGTGGGTTTGAGTTTGGTAAAGCCCGTATGTGGGGATCGCTGGGGTGGGCGGGTGCAACCTTTTTTGCTGGCATGTTGTTTAATATTAATCCCAACATTAATTTCTGGATGGCATCGGCATCGGCCGCGATATTTTTACTGTTGTTGTGGCACTTACATGAAGTTAAAACAGCGGCTATGGGGCAGTTGGAATACGGTAAGAATAGTGCCCTGACACTGAGTGATACATTGTCACTGTTTCGTATGCCGCGTTTCTGGGCGCTGGTGGTATTTGTCACCGGTGTGAGCGTTTATAACGTCTATGACCAGCAATTTCCGGTCTATTTCTCCTCTCTATTTACTGACCGACGCCACGGCAATGAAATGTACGGCTTTCTTAATTCACTACAGGTATTCCTAGAGGCTGGTGGTATGTTCCTCGCGCCTTTTCTGGTTAACCGTATTGGCGCGAAAAAGGGCTTACTGCTGAGCGGATTAATCATGGCAATGCGCATATTGGGTTCAGGGTTGGCACAAGATGCAGTCACCATCTCATTGATGAAGTTATTACATGCAGTGGAGTTGCCTATTTTGCTCATTGCGATGTTTAAGTATATCGCCGCCAATTTCGACCCGCGTTTGTCAGCCACGCTTTATCTGGTGGGATTTCAGTTTATTACCCAAGTCTATGCCAGCGTATTTTCGCCGTTGGCAGGTAAAGGCTATGACCTGATCGGGTTCGCTGATACCTATCTGATCATGGGAGGCATTGTCCTCGGATTAACAGCAATTTCTTGTTTTATGCTGCGCGGCGAGTCGCGTACGGATGATCCTTCCCTACAATTAACCACTAAGTGAGCCACGATGAATTCATTAATTGAGCAGGCAAATGATGCCCTGCAAACCTTGGCATCTCAGATAAACCCGCGTTTCTATCCACACTTTCATTTGGCTCCTCCGGCTGGCTGGATGAATGACCCGAATGGGCTGATTTTTTATCACGGGCTGTATCATGCATTTTATCAGCACCATCCTTATGATGAGAATTGGGGGCCGATGCATTGGGGGCATGCAACTAGCCAGGATATGCTTAGTTGGCAGCATCAACCTATTGCTCTGGCTCCAGGGGATTCATGGGATAAAGACGGCTGCTTTTCCGGCTGTGCGGTGGATGATAATGGTGTCCTAAGTCTGATCTACACCGGGCATGTTTGGCTGAAAGGTGAGGGTGATGACAGTGCAATTCGCGAGGTACAGTGCCTGGCCACCAGCCAGGATGGGATACATTTTACTAAGCAAGGTGTGGTGTTGACTCCTCCTGAGGGCATCATGCATTTTCGTGATCCCAAAGTATGGTTCGAGGATGGCTATTGGTGGATGGTGGTCGGTGCCCGCGACGCTCAGGATCATGGGCAGGTATTGTTATACCGCGCCAGTTCATTACGGCAGTGGCAATTTATACAGGTATTGGCACGGGCAGATGATGGCATGGGATATATGTGGGAGTGTCCCGATTTTTTCCCCATGGGGAATGAACGAATGTTGATGTTTTCGCCGCAGGGTTTGACGGCAAAAGGTTATCGCAATCGTAATCTGTTCCAGAGTGGGGTATTACGCGGCAAGTGGCAACCGGGGGCAGATTTTACGCCATCGCAACCTTTTACTGAGCTCGATCATGGCCATGACTTCTATGCACCACAATCGCTGCTCACTCCTGATGGTCGGCGAGTGATTATTGGCTGGATGGATATGTGGCAATCTCCCATGCCGACGAAAGCCGACAACTGGTGTGGTTGCCTGAGTTTGCCGCGAGAATTGAGTCTTGACCCGCAAGGGTTACTATTGATGCAACCCGTGCGCGAGGTTGAAACATTAAGACAAACCGCGCAGCCAATCGCACCGATGACAAAGGGGCAACCGCGGCAGTTTTTGGCTGAAAACTGTCGCAGCATGGAACTGCAACTGAAATGGGATTGTGCCACCAGTGACGCCGAAAGATATGGTTTTCAATTGGGGGATGGTCAAGGAAACGGCGGGCGAGTTTCTGTTTATGTGGATAATCAGGCCAATCGGCTGATATTGGAGCGACACTATCCGCAGCATGACTTGACGGGGTATCGCAGTGTGTCATTACCCGAGTCAGGATTATTATCATTACGAGTATTCATTGATAGTTCTTCGCTGGAGGTATTTATCAATGATGGGCAAGCTTGCATGAGTAGCCGTATCTATCCCGCGGAACATGAGCGCTGTTTATCTCTGTTTGCTGAGAATGGTCAGGCGCAATTGCTTGAAAGCAAATTCTGGCGTTTAGGGACTCACCTCCATCATGAAATCGCATTTTAAATCAAAGGGATGCCCGTTTCAGCAAGGGGCAAGGTAACCGGTGCGTTAAGCGCGATTCACGCCCTTCAATCAAGTGAAGGGCGGCTTCGCGCCCAATATCATAATGAGGAAGTTGGACAGTAGTGAGCGGAGGCAGAAACAGTTCACCAATGCCAACCATATTGTCATAACCCATTACGCCCACTTGTTGTGGAATGGCAATCCCTTTAGCCAACAACACTTGGTAAGCCAAAAAAGCGATGCGATCATTGCCGCAAATCAGCACATCGAAATCAGGTCGATTTTCCGGGCAGTAGCGGTCTAACAGGGAAATAACGTCCTGATAATGTTCATCTCCCCAGGCTAAATGGCATTGACGTAACTGCGCCATGGGCAACGTGGACTCTTGCCAAGCTTTTTCCGCACCCGCCCGCCGGGCCTTACCCGCCAGAGTACTCTCGGGGAGATATATACACAGTGGCCGCTGGTATCCCTGGCGTAACACGAATTTCATCGCTTGATATTGGCCATCAAAATCGTCAGGAATATAGCTAGGGATTGAGTGATTTTCACTGACACAATTTGCCAGCACAATATTTTTATCCCGTAGACGGTCAGGGATGGTGACTTGTCGTAGCCCCATTGACGTAAAAATAATGCCATCAGGGCGTTGGGCCAGCAGTTGATTAACCGCGCGTTCGCTATCTTCTTGCGAAGTCAAATTAACCAGAAAACTATTCCAGCCAAATTCTCGTGCGGTTAACTCAATGGAAAGTAATATCTCAACGGAAAAAGGGGTGGTGGCGGTATCCCAGGCGAGCACTGCCAGAGTGGAGGTTTTGGTGGTGTTGCCCCGCATTTTTCGCGCAGAGAAATCGGGCACATAATTGAGTGCCTCAATGGCCTGCATCACTCGCTGATAAGTTTCGGGGCGCAGTTGTTCCGGGTTATTGATTGCCCGGGAGACGGTCATTAATGAAACTGACGCCAGATGAGCCACTTCTTTCAGCGAAGCCATTACATTCCTTTATGGGTTATATTGCTGCAACTATTCATTGATTATCGTTTTCTTGCAGGTGTTGATCAACTGCTCAAAATGCTTAGGGGTGATCAGTAAAAAGCCCTCAGTGAAAGAGGGCTGGAGGCTAACGGTTGGCTTTGTCATCAGCCTCATCGAGTAGGCCGCTGGCTATCTTGTGGGCATCAAGATAACGCGAGGAGTTCAAGATCCCATTAAGCGTCTCTCGGACGCTGAACAGAAATTGATCGTTATCTGACTCATTAGCACACTCAACCATTAATGCGACAAGTAAAGCTTCATGGGCGATCAAATGATCTTCACCAGGTAAGTTTGCATCGGTTGCACCTTGCTGAGCGCGAACAGATGCTGGATTAATTGATGACATAAAACTCCTTATTTAATAATTGAATAACCACATACCCACTATAGCGGGGTTTCTGTTTATTGCTATGACAGATGAATACTCTGCCATAGTGGCCATAACAGATATGCGGGTGGTTGTGCTGGTCTCCTTGGTTTATTCAGGTTATCTCAACCCGATTTCATTTAAAAAAGATGTCATTAATGGTCTCATTTGACTGGCCGATAAATTCGAACCGCGGCAGTTAGGCGCAGAGTCCGATGGGCCAACTCTTCCGCCGCTCCGGCATATTGTTCAACCATTGCCGCATTCTGATGGGTCATTTGGTCCAACTGGCTAATTGATTGGCTAATTTGGCCCAGTGCTTGTGTTTGTTCATGGGTTGAGGTGCTAATTTCACTGATCAGAGTGGAGACCTGGCCTGCCTGCTTGACAATATTATCCATGGTCGCCCCAGCATTTTGGACCAAAGTGCTACCATCGCGCACTCGCTCTACACTGGTCTCGATCAAGTGCTTAATCTCTTTCGCCGCCGTGGAAGAACGTTGTGCCAAATGGCGTACTTCGCTGGCAACCACCGCAAAACCTCGGCCTTGTTCACCGGCTCTGGCAGCCTCAACTGCCGCGTTGAGCGCGAGAATATTGGTCTGGAAAGCAATACCCTCAATCACACTGATAATATCGACAATACGATGGCTGGAATCATTAATCGATCCCATAGTTTCAATGACCTGATGCATTAACTCGCTGCCTTGTTCGGCGGCATGACTGCTCATTTCTGCCAGTGAGGTGGTCTCGTTCGCGGTATTGGCACTGTTTTGTACAGTGGCGACCAGTTGTTCAGTCGCACTCACAATATGCTGTAAGTTAGCGGTAGCCTGCTCTGTTCGTGCTTTTAACTCACGATTTCCGGCGGCAATTTCACTGCTGGCGGTATTAATACCATCAACCTGACCACCGACGTCATCGGTCAAAGAGCGGAGATTCAATCCCAGCTGATTGACGCTACGCATCAAATAGCCAATTTCATCAATGCGATTTAGCTGCACATAATTACCGGCCTGCCCGGAAGAGACATCTTGCGCTTGCTGTAAGATAGCCGCTATTGGGCGGGCCACCTGACGCTCCAACCAAAACGAAGTGATTATGCTACTGGCAAGGGTCACGCCACCCATAACCAACAGTGGCATGGCCGTCATCCCCATCACGCCAGCGGCGACAGTTGGCAGCACTGCGGCCCCGAATAATGCACCGCGCAAACGCCAGCGCAGCGGCAGGGTTTGGAATATTGAGAATAAAGAGCGCCAGCCGGTGCGAACAATTAAGCCACGATATAGCGCGATATGGCGCTGTTTTGCCTTGCCAGAGTTAAAATCGGCATACAGTGCCTCGGCTTGTTTAATCTCCTCGCGGGTTGGTGCAATTCGCACCGAAATATACCCGGTTAATCGGCCATCATGGCGTAAGGGGGTCGCATTGGCGCGAACCCAATAATAGTCACCATTTTTACGGCGATTCTTTACCAATGAGGACCAGGAAAGCCCGTCGTGTAAGGTTTGCCACATATCAGCAAACGCGGCGGGTGGCATCTCTGGGTGCCGCACCACATTATGAGGTTGCCCCAGCAAGTCTTGATATTCAAAGCCACTGGCGCGAACAAAGGCGGCATTGGCATAGGCGATATTCCCATGAATATCAGTAGTTGATTGCAGAGTGGTATCGCTTCCAATGGGATACTCCTGCCGACTGACAGGCTTGTTGACTCTCATAATAACCTCAGTAAATGGGGGAGTTCCCTGATGACAGGTAAATATAATAACTATTAACGGTAATCGGCATCATTAGATAAAACTTTATACCTTTATTTATTAAATTATTAATTCACCATAATAGTGCTGATTATTAGTCTTGTTGCACTTTTTTGGGGCGACGGTCTTAATTTATTAATGATTAGATAAACCGAATTTATTATTTATATTTAACTATTGATGGGTGTTTTAAATAAAATGGAACTAATATAATCCTTTAATAACAATGGATTGAGTTTAGTTTCTCTCGGTGGATTAATGATTGATTGGTGAGGGCTGTAAATGGATGTTTATTTGCTGAACTATTTATCTACAACCTTGATGAAACATGTGTAAATTTTACTTAAAGGTTAAATAATATGGTGGTTACTGGAGGGTTAGTTCACTATGATGTTAATTATGAATTTTATAATAATTATTTGTTACAACCCTCTTAGAGAATAATCTAAACAATACTAATTAAGCATAAAGGAATCCCTGCAGTTGCAGGGATAAACAATGCTAATACAAGTCGTGGATACCGAAAAAATTTACGGCTAATCGAAGGTATGGTGACTTTTCTTCATTCCCTCGATTTTCATCAGGAAATTATAGATAGGTGAGAGGCGCTTAAAATCTTTGCTCAAAATATCAACCAATTGTGCAGAAAATAATGTATCCATATTTCTATGATGGCTAATTAATGCCCACGATTTTTTGTTGTACCAGGCCGCCAACTCTGGCGGTTGATCTTTAATCAATGGCCGTTTATAACTTTCGCCTTCAATAGAGAAGTTGGGATGAATACATTCAGCTATCTTGAGGAAGTCAGCTGGCGCGCGCGCCAACTGTTGCCGAAAAAGGTCCATTGTGGTTTTCGAGGCACTGTAATAACCCAGTCCATAGCGCCACCAGTCTGGGCCAAACTCAAAAAAGTAGGTTGGCGCGTCAGTCCAGTTTTTACGCGATCGTTTGAATGTCAGCCACAGATTATTGCGATAGAGAGATTTGTCATGAGAAAAACGAGTATCGCGGTTCATGCGGGAAATGGTCTTACCAATCGCTGGGCGAGTTTCAAACAATTCATCAATCATCAGCATATCAGAGCTTAAATCAGTCACCAGTTCTCGCATGGGTTGCAGCAGGTGCCTATCATAGATATCGCGATGCTCTTCGAACCACTCCTTGTTGTTGTTCTGACTAATCTGTTGTAAAAATGTCAGACCATCCTGAGTAAAACCGGTAAATTCACTCATAATATTCCTTTTCTATGCTCCAGTGAGATCAAGCCTCTGTTTATAGTTTGACGCTTTTCATCCACCAAAGGCTACACCCTGATACAAAGCCCTGTCATCTCATTGCGCTAACAAAAGGACAATGATGGGGATGGTGAGGGGGATTCTGCCCAGAGTTCCAAACTCTGCCGCGATGTTTAGATAAAAAGGCCTGCTACCCTATGGCATTCAGAAATCCGCCACTGCTGTGGTATAGGTGTACGGATTACTATTGATGTTTTCCTGGGCTGATTCACGCGCGCTGTTTAGGTCATCACTGATACGCTTGAGCAGCATGTCGATAATATTTGATTATAATTAATAGCTAAATAATTGTTTTTAGGCTGTAGGTGTCGTTCATTAATTCCACTATTGTTAAACGCGCTATTGAGAATCTATCTGTTACCTTTGTTGTCAGTCAATCTTCTGTCTAACCAGGGAGCCGCAGCAGGGTTTATCACGCCATAACTCTCGGTATTGTCATCTAAATAAAGGATAAAGAATGAAATTAGAAACATTATCTATTCATGCCGGTTATTCGCCAGACCCAACGACCAAAGCGGTTGCGGTGCCTATTTATCAAACCTCTTCTTTTGCCTTTGATGATACCCAACATGGGGCTGATTTATTTGATTTAAAAGTGGCGGGCAATATTTATTCCCGCATCATGAATCCGACCAATGATGTTTTAGAACAACGGGTTGCGGCACTGGAGGGTGGCGTTGCGGCGCTGGCGGTGGCATCAGGAATGGCGGCCATTACCTATGCTATTCAAACCATTGCTGAAGCTGGGGATAACATTGTCTCAGTAGCCAAGTTGTACGGCGGAACTTACAATTTACTGGCTCATACATTACCGCGTTATGGTGTAGAGACTCGTTTTGCCGATCATGATGATATTGAAGCATTGGAAGCTTTAATCGATGACCGGACAAAAGCGGTTTTTTGTGAATCTATTGGTAACCCCGCCGGTAATATTGTTGATTTGAAAAAATTGGCTGATGCTGCTCACCGCCACGGTGTCCCGCTGATTGTGGATAATACTGTCGCGACACCGATTCTTTGCCGACCTTTTGAGCATGGCGCCGATATTGTGGTTCATTCATTAACTAAATACATCGGCGGCCATGGTTCCAGCATTGGTGGTATCGTGGTGGACTCCGGCAAATTCCCTTGGGCACAATATCCTGAACGATTTGCACAGCTTAATACTCCGGATCCGTCATACCATGGCGTAACTTATACCGAGCAATTCGGTGCCGCCGCTTACATTGGTCGTTGCCGGGTTGTGCCACTGCGTAATACTGGCGCGGCGCTATCTCCGTTCAACGCATTCTTGATTTTGCAGGGACTGGAAACCTTGGCGTTGCGTATGGAACGCCATACTGAAAACGCGCTGAAAGTGGCCCATTACTTAAACAATCATCCGCAAGTCAGTTGGGTCAAATACGCCGGTTTACCCGACCATCCAGAACATGAATTGGCTCAGCGTTATTTTGGTGGTAAACCTGCGGCGATACTGTCATTTGGTATCCATGGTGGTCAGGAAGCGGGTGGGCGATTTATTGACGCGCTGAATTTAGTTGTGCGGCTGGTAAATATTGGTGATGCCAAATCACTAGCTTGCCATCCGGCGTCCACCACACATCGCCAACTTAATGATGAAGAACTGGTTAAGGCGGGCGTGCCGCGGGATATGGTGCGGTTATCAATTGGTATTGAGCATATCGACGATATTATCAATGACCTGGCTCAAGCACTGGATGCGGCGAAGCGTTAATATCATGGCTAAGTGTGACCGGTAGCCGATGGTTACCGGTCATCAGGATAGAGACAATATTTAGAGTGCGATCCGAGTGTTAAAGTGCAGCAAGAGTCGCGGCAATCACCTTGGCATAAGGTGTAGTAGGGCGACCAATAAGCTTGCTCAATGTATGGCTGTCATCAAATAACCCGCCTTTAGCCGCGCCAGCATCAGAATTTGCCAACATGCTGGCGAAGCCCTCAGGCAATCCGGCACTGATCAGCGCTTGCTTGAAGTCTGTTTCCGATAAATCTTTGTATACCACCGGCTTACCTGATTGACGGGCAATTTCAGCCGAGAACTCAGCCAATGTGTAGCTATCATCACCCGCTAATTCATACACCTTGCCAGCTTGGTCTTCTTGGGTCAGCACGGCGGCGGCGGCTTGGGCATAATCTTCACGCGCGGCAGAAGCGATACGGCCATTCCCTACCGCCCCAATAAAGGCACCATGAGCTACGGCGGGGGCGATACTGGCGGCGTAGTTCTCGGTGTACCAGCCATTACGCAACAACACCACCGGCAGACCTGATTTATGCAGCAATGCTTCGGTGGCACGGTGCTCTTCGCCTAATCCCAGAACGCTGGTGTCGGCATGTAATAAGCTGGTATAGGCCAGCAGTTTGACCCCAGCGTGCTTGGCGGCATTGATTACCGCAGTATGTTGGGTAACCCGTTGTCCGACTTCACTCGATGAGATTAACAGCAGTTTGTCCACCCCTTGGAAGGCGGCATCCAATGTGGCGGGTTGGCTATAATCGGCTTTACGTACCTGAAGCCCTAACGCGGCCAAATCACTGGCTTTCTCAGGATTACGGACGGCGGCAATGATTTCACTGGCAGGGACTTTTTTAAGTAATGCATCGATAACAAGGCGGCCTAGTTGGCCTGTGGCTCCGGTTACTGCGATCATAGTAAGGCTCCAAATTTTATATTATGGGAAAGGTGGCGCGCTGTTTTTAAGAATAAATACCCTATTATTCGTCAAAAAAGCTGCCCTTAAGATCATCATATGCAATATACTAACTTTAAGTAAGTACGCACCAAAAGGTTAGTGTGAAAATAATGAAGTCGCAAAATGTGGATGGCAATATTTCGTTTCCGGAACAGGTCCGGCGCGGTGAACTGCTTAATGTAGATTGTCCTTCAAGAGAGGTACTTAAGCGTGTCACTAGTCGTTGGGGGGTCTTAATACTGATTGCTTTGAGCAATGAAACCCTGCGCTTTAGTGCGTTAAGGCGCAAAATTGGTGGGGTTAGTGAAAAAATGCTGGCTCAGACGCTACAACACCTTGAAGAAGATGGTTTTATTGACCGTATTGCTTATCCGGTGGTACCACCCCATGTGGAATATAAGCTGACGCCACTTGGGAAAGAAGTTCAAGAGCAGGTTGAAGGGTTGACGCTGTGGCTAGAGGAAAATCTGCATCGTATTATGGAACAGCGGCAACAGCGGGTAGCTTCACCCTCTGTGGAGCGCAAATCTGCTGAGGCCTAATAACAGTAGGCCATGGCATCGACCATGGCCGTTATTATTGCTGGTCGGCACGGTCATTACAGTGTTTTTAATGCTGCAACTGACTCGATTGCCATCGAGGGAATAAACTCGACCACCTCGTAATGGGCCACCGCATTAAACGGATCTTCTGCCAATATTTTATCCAACTCTTCACGGGCAATACTTTTCGCCAAAATAATACCACCGGTACGCGGCACTTTACGGCCTGATGCAATAAAGGCCCCTTGCGCATAATACTTTTTTAGCCACTCTTTATGGCTCTCAGTGAGGGGTTCAACAACTTCGATAGGTTGGTGGTAAGTGAGGGTGACGACGAACATGAATTATTCCTCTAAGGTTTTACCCTTTATCCTTAGCGCCGCGGGTGTATTTTCTACCTACCTGCAACACTACTGACTTTGGGTTTCTATTTGGGTACCGTCAAGATAACGCCTTGAGCCATCACTGGCATCCTAAAAATACTAAATTCCTCGCCTCTATCCCAAGCCAAGATCGAAATAGTTAAATTTCGGGTATAAAAAGCAATAATGCTTATTTTATTTATTGCGCAGTTCGGCGTCTACTCGGCACGGGCCAGTGAGGTTTTAGGGACTTTCGGTACCTGGCAATCCTTAATCTTTTGAATGACGGCGGAGCCGAGGAGAGCGGTTTCTATATTTATCTTTTGAAAAAAAACGTGAAAAAAATAGCCACTGAGTATGATTAACCCAGTGGCTTTATCCCGATACAGTTAAATAATCAGAAGTTGTATTTTACCCCTAACATCACGGCGGTATCACTATAACCTTTACTGCCAACCTGCTGGCCTACATTGGCCCACACATTTACTTTTTTGCTCAACTGACCTTCTACCCCCAGCTTCAGTTCTGCAATATTCGCGGCGCCGTCTTGTTTCACGCTGATGCCATTCATAGTGGTGCCAAAGTCTTTAGTATTGTGGATCCAGTTGGTTTCAACAAAGGGCTGGAACATACGATCCTGGTCTTTATCCTGATCGGCATATCCGTTCATAAAGGCTTTTACCCCCAAACGAGTCTGGATATTGCCATTTCCTTCACCGGATACCTTTGTCCCATTAGCTTCTGTATGGTCGTTTGCTTTGACTCCCATTCTGGTGATCTGAGCTTTTGGTTGAATAAAGTAAGTGGCATTTTTTGCTGCATTTTCGCCGACTTTAAAGGTATAGCCGCTTTCTACAGATGCAGTTATGCCCTTGGATTTGTACTCTTCTGTGACCAGACCTTGGCCATTTACGGTGTTATTAAACCAGCTGTATTGTGCCCAGCTATCCACATACAAGCCGGTTTTGTCTGCATCGTTAGCATACCAAGTGCCATATATCCCGGTGCTATAACCGTCCACCGATGCACGGGCGCTATAACCGGATAACTGCGATTCTGTCCGGCTTTTACTATTACCGTAACCCGCCATCACACCCAAATGGAAACGATCTAATCCATTATTACTCCACTGTGCAATGTCCCCGCCTAACTGTACGACGTAACGATTGCTTTGGGTGCTGAGTTGGTCTTGCGTATCACGAGAGCGATTATGACCACCTTCGTTGCGTAACCATAAGCTGGTAACTTTCTGCTCCCCGGTCAGTGCATCGATATACTGAGTTTCCCCTAAGCGGTCATGTAACCGAGTCACGAACATATTGTTGGCGGCTGCCAGGTTGGCACTATAGCCGCTGGCTTCAGGACGTTCTACCATGGTGCCAGGTGTAGGGGTAGTTACAGTATCATCCGGTAAACCAGGGTCCACAGCGGCTGCAGCATACCCACTATTTAAATACCAATTGCCAGACTGACTTCCTTCTCCCCGGCCCAGATAATAGTCATAGGCTCCAGCGACAATACGCCCATCTTGAATGAACTCCCCACCAGAAGTACCTGCAACAGTAATTAGTTCAATTCCATTGAGGGTCTGTGCTCCACTGCCACCCGCATTATTGACTTTTACAAAAGTATTGCCTGAAGTATCACCCTCAACAATCAGTTTATCCGTCGCTGAGGTGTCATCTCCCAGAACCGTATTGAAAGAGAGATAACCACCGTCGCCATGATAATTACCGGTGACAGTGAGGTTTTTAAACATTGCACTGTTATTCACATAGTTAACAGTGGCCCCATCATATAAATTTAACGAGGTTACTGTGGAATCCCCCGTCATATTCCACAGACTATTTACCCCGGATATATTCAGGTTAGTTGTTCCTGGTGTGGTACCAAGCTCAGAGATTCCAGTAAACGTTGAACTATCGGCCATTGATAAATTCAACACCCCGCCAGAAGCGGATAACAGTGATCCGGTAATATCATATTGGGCGGCATTACCCGTGATGATACTGTCTTGTCCGGTGACATAAAATGCACGGGCATTTAGTGCATTTATCGTGCCGCCAGTGAGGGTTAATTCCCCTTTCTGGGAAGCCAAAATAGCTGAAGAAGTGGCGTTTCCTCCGGTCAGTGTCACGTTGGTAGGGCCTTGAAAATTAACGTTTCCGCCGTTAGCCCATGCTCCATAGAGGGTTGCAGTGCTATCTGCGGTGGTGTTATTTATCGTAACTTCTTTTGAACCTGTGATAGTGGAGCCTGATGCATTAGCCAGAATCCCGGTTGAGCCTGAACCCCCATTGACCAAATTGATCACCGACGTTCCGTTGAGGGCTATCGTTCCCCCTATCGGGGCCGACACAGTTCCACCTTGAGAACGAACACCATAAATTGACGCATTACTTTCAGTATTAACATTTACTGTTAATCCATCTTTAGTATTCACCTCTGTGCCCGCGATATAAGCGTAAATACCCGCTGAGTTTTTTCCGGCATTATTCAACGTGATAGTCGTATCTTCGTTGAGATAAGCTTTCATATCAGGAACGAGCATAGCACTGGTATATGGTCCGCCTTCAAGGTTAACACCATATAGCGTGAGAGCATCATTACCATTAAGTGTAATTGTGGAGCCTGCACCTAACTCTGCGGTAATTGTAGCGGCTAATTCGGGTGTTGCCGCACTGCCATTTTTTAGCCGTAGCCCGGTAACATAGCTGCCCGTCACGCCACTATCTATATTAACGACCACATCAGTTTTGCCAAAGTTTGCAATACTGTTAAAGATACTAATGGCGACTGGGGTAGAAGAAAAAGGTGCCGTAATATTTTGAATTACACTGATATCTCCCATATATGTGAAAGCATCATTGTCTAGTGCTGAAATACCAAATTGATTATTAACGTTAACAGCACCGCCATTAATTGTTAATGTGTTAATATCTTTGACAATTGTAGTGGCTGGCGCGGCACTAACGGTGCCTGCCAGAGCTAAATATATGCTGAGTGTAAGTGTTTTCTTATAAATCATTATCTTGCGATACCTTATTAAACAAATTACAAATGATCATCAACTCATGTGTTAACACATGCCTAAAGGGGGTTATTGAAAATGTTAATTACTTGCCTAACATTAAATTAATGTTTTTAATGAATGCTGAGTAATGTTGTAAATAATGCTTATGGTCGACAATAACAGATGAGGGATAAATGAAAATAAGAATGGAGGGTGTGTTTTGTAGGAATATTCTTTATTTTGATGATTTATTTTGTCTTATATATCAGGGTGTTATTTTTAAATTTTGCTGTTTATAACAAAATAAACCCTTAAGTGATTTTTTGTTCAGGAAAGCATTATCATTATATTAACATTGGTTGGCTGTATTTTTTTCTTTATGCTGTAAATGATGGTTTTTTATTTACAGTAAATCACAAATCCTACGGAAAGTTACATTAGATGATATGACGTAAAATATGAGTCAGTGATAACTGTTCAGCGTTTCATGAGGGTTTCGGTCAGTTGAGTCTTGATGAAAGGTGTTTATTAAAGTCACAAACACCTTCAGATAAAATTAGTCCGCCAACAAAAGGTGACTGACAAGATGAGATATTATCCCAGTGATGGCCGCTTAAACCAAGATTGCACCATGCCTGGTCGAGAGAACATCACCAGGTTGCCCAAGAGAATAAGGATCAAGCCGATAATGGCATTCAGGTGCCAGTGATAGTCTTCATAGAGGGTGGAAATGGTTAGCGCCACCAAAGGGAATAATAATGTGCTGTAAGCTGCACCACTGGCGCCGATGCGGCCAATTAAGCTGAAGTAGGCAGCAAAGGCAATAACTGAACCGAAAATTGCCAGATACAATAATGAACCAAGGTAACTTACGGTGAGTTCGAGAGTAAAAGATTGATGCTGAATCAGACTGAAAAACCCCATCAGTATTGCGCCATAAGTCATCGCATAGGCATTGGTTGAAAGAATATCTAATCCACGCCGTTGATGACGGCTGCTAATCATATTCCCCAGTGAAAAACCGTAGGTACCCAACAGACTTAGGCCAATGCCTTTAAGTAACTCTGGCGCGATGTGTGCTGCGGTTAAATCTTGCCAAAACAAAGCAACAATACCAATCATCCCAAGAATACTGGCTGGTAGAAGGTTAGGACTGAAGCGTTGGCGGAAGAAAATCATGCTATTGACGGCATTAAACAGAACTGCCATTGAGAAAATAACCGATTCCAGACCACTGCTGATAAAGGCCGCTGCATGATAGAAACAGTAAAAATTGAAAGCAAAAACGCAGAATCCCTGTGCTACGCAAAAAAGATGATCACGCATTGCGAGAGGGCGCAAACGGCGAGTGAGTAATAACACCAACATCATGGCACCGGCTGCCAAAGTAAACCGATAGAATATTGATACCGTAATGGCGACATCCCCTTGTTGCTGTAGGGTGATGGCAATCCACGTTGTGCCCCAAATCAATACAACTAAAAAATAAAGCAGCGCATTCATGGTGTTTCTCATGACTTCTGGAAAACCTCAGTATCAGATATCTAGCAGTGGGAGGCTTTCAGTGGCTTGCTCTGAATTGCAAAATCTTGCGCATTTTTGAGATAAATAATGGGAAAATATGGTTTGCCGCACAGCAAGTCATTAAACTGGTTTCATCCGCTTTACTACAGGAACTCAGTGCGATGTTGGAACGGTATCAAGCCTTTGAAACCCTAAGAGAACATAAAGCTCGCTTGCATGATTGTGTGCAACTCGGCTCGGGTATTCAATTGGCTGCCTGGTCAAATCGCGATGATTGCGTTACTCAAGAAAGCCCAGACCACCACACGCTAAGCCTCTATGTTGCGGATGGTTATGAGTGCTACCACAAAACGCCTGCAGGATGGAAAAACGGTGGTGGACCGGATCGTTTTTGTATTATGCCAAAGGGCAGTTTATCCAGTTGGGATGTGCGCGACGATTTATCATTCGTACATTTGTATTGTACCGATGAACATTTGCGCCAATTAGCGGAGCAAATCTGGGAACGGAGCCCTCAATCTATTCAGGTTGACGAACGGACTTTCGCTGAGGATCCACACATAACGTTACTGTATCGCCAGTTTTTGTTGAACTGTAACTGGCAAGAACAGGCAAACCATTTGGCGCTCAGTAGTGCTGCGACTTTGCTGATGACCCATCTACTGAAAAATTATACTCAGTTACAATGGGCGATGCCTGCCATTCGCGGTGGTTTAGCGCCAGTAGTATTAAAACGGGTAAAAGAGTATATCGACGCTCATCTGTCTCAGCCGTTGCTATTATCAGACTTGGCCGGGCAGGCCGGGTTGAGTGAGTTCCATTTTGCCCGGATGTTTAAACAAAGTACTGGGCTGACGCCACACCAGTTTGTGCTGAAGATTCGTTTAGGTCGTGCTGAACAATTATTGAGGCACAGTATGATGTCGCTTATTCATATTGCTTTGGAATGCGGTTTTAGCTCGGCCAGCCACTTCAGTAACTGCTTTAAAGCGGCTTATGGACTAACCCCTTCTCTCATGCGGCAAAGGCAGTTATAGCGAGTCTCTGCTGATGCGAATGTCTGTTGAAGGCTAGAGTGGGCAGCTTAAATCCCCTTCAGGGCAGTTAAGATAGGATTTTAGCTGTGCGATACGTTCTTCGGTTTTGCGGGTTAAACAAGCCGAGATAATCATGGGATGGACCGAACCTCCCTCAGTAGCTGATGCCTGAAAGGTGCAGTCGGCATCACGGAATTTTATCCAGGTCAGTTGGGCACTTTTCAGTAATGCTCGCTGAACCATTGGTGTTTTGGCAAGGACCTCTTTATAAGTTCGATTAAGCTCGGCATCGGCTTTTTTGTAATCTGCATTGGCACATTGATTCATATCCAGTTGAGTCATTGCATTTTTACAGTCAACCGCCAAAGCTTGGCTGACAGGAAATATTAGTAGTGAGACCAACATGATTTTTTTTAACATATCCTATCCCTAAAAATAATAGTTAAGAACACATAATAGCCCCACCTCATGAAGGTGACGCTAGTAATTATATGGCAATGGCTGTTTGGCTGCCGTTACAATCGTTTTTTTATCTCTAATACTTTTTTATCCGGCGATTTCTTACAGATATCAATTATTTTGGGTGTATATACGGTATCTACTTCCTGAAAATCAACACTATCCCCGTTCTTATACTGGGTATCTTGGTTGAGAATCCAGAAAGCAACGGGTGTCATGCTTTTGGGATTAAGATCAAGAAACTCTTTACAACTCATATCGTTCGGGGTTGTAGGAGACGATGCGGCAAATACCGCACTCATGGTGGTAACCAACGTTGCTGAAATAATAATATTAGCTAGTGACTTATAAAACATAATTATATCCTTATTTTTATATTACCTTGAACTTGATAGTCTTGATGTATAAATATTAGACTGTTTCCTTGTTTAGCATGGATTATAAAATCATATCTTGCCAGGTGGAATATTGAGTTAATGAGGTAAAACCAATTAAATTGAGTGCTGTATTTAAGTTTAAAGTGATTATATGTTTGTTTTTTACCATAAAAAATGAAAATGTTTTTTTATGTTTCTTCTAATTTACTTCTATTGGAATGGTTTGCTGTGAATAGTATTTGGTTTTTTATATATTATGCTGTTATTGATTTGATAATAAAAAGCAGATAAATAAAGTTATATTGGGTTGAATCTATCTGCGGTTATAAATCGCCCCCTATATTGATAGATAAATCATTTCACCATTAATATTTTTTCCCCGTGGGAAATGAAAAGAGGTGTTTGCCATCATGAGTGAGTTGCCACCTTTGGTGGATAAACATCTTGATGGTTCAGAGGGAAGTTAGCAGTTCTCACCAGATTGTATCTAAACTTGTTTATTCGCCAGTTGTTTATTAACAGGTTATTTGGCACCGTTGGTAACATTACTTAATAGTAATACTGCGAACATACAAATCAAAAGTGACGCCTTCATTTTTGCCCGGACTGTTAAATAAAAATTATATATTATCATGGCAAATTGCCGTCTCAGTTTTTTTGGTATTAATTTGTAATGACTTTATCAAGAGGGATGTCATTATTTATCAAATAAAATTCATCATTTTTGCAGATCTACACTGACTCATTGGTCTGTGTTATAATTTCAGTATTATCATTTATGAGGATAAGTGATTCTTTTCTATTTTTACTTTATATTTTAAATGATAGGTGATTTATCTGTATGTCTTTATTTTCTTTTTATCATAGCTGCCTGAGTTTTTTTATCAAAAAAGTATTTGGCAGGCACCTTAGAGGTGAGCCAATGAGGAGAGAGAATGAGAAGAATGAATTATCTAATCTACAACTGGATGTGCTACTGAATGCTGAGAAGCAGGTTGCAATCATCACAACTAACTTAGATAACTGCATCACGATATTTAATGTGGGAGCAGAGCGTATGTTTGGCTATTCTAAGGAGGAAGTCCTAGGACGTCCTATATCTGATATATTACATATCCCAGAAGATGGTGACACTCAAACTAAGCTGGACTATTTATTACTTAACCGACGTAATGCCAGTGAATGGTGTTATCAGCGTAAAAATGGTGAACGTTTCTGGGGAGCGCTCAGTGTTCATGAAATAATGTCAGATACTGGCGAAATTGTTGGTTATATCAGTGTCATTTCTGATGTTTCGGAAAGAAAATCCTTACTGATAGAATTGGAAGAAAGTAAGCAAATGATGGACCGGTTAACCAAAAACTTACCGGCGATGATTTATGCTTATTATTTGAATGATGACGGTGAGTCTTATTTTAAATATTGTAGTGAGGGTGTTCGTAAAATATTCGATCTTTCGCCTGCTGATGTTCTACATGTCCCCCGTGAAAAAAATCCCTTATTCAGCCGCGTTCATACTGATGATATGGATATGCTAAGACAGGCTGTTGCTATTTCGCAGCAGAATTTATCGGTTTGGCGCTGCGATTTTCGCGTTGTATTGCCGGGGATAGGGATACATTGGATCCACGGCGAGTCTTTCCCGACGCGGCAGGATGATGGGTCCGTCATCTGGTATGGTTCATTTTTTGATATCACAGAACTTAAACAGTCTGAATCGATCCTAAAAGCCCTGTCACAAACCGATGTATTGACTGGGGTGGCAAATCGCCGCCATTTCGATGAACTCTATCAACGAGCCTGGAAGAAGTATCGAATTGAAGGTGGGCCCATTTCTATTCTAATGATTGATTTTGACAACTTCAAAAGTTTTAACGACCTCTATGGCCATGCCATGGGGGATGTTTGCTTGCAGTCTATTGTCGAGACATTATCAAAATCGATCCGTAGTGGTTCAGATATTCTGGCGCGTTATGGGGGGGAAGAGTTTATTGTCTTGCTGGCACCGAGCACGTTGACAGATGCGAAGGCGATTGCTGAACGTATGCGTCATTCCATTGAGGAGTTGGATATTCCTCATGCGATGTCTCCCCCAGGGCGAGTGACGATAAGTGTGGGGGTGGCATCCGTTTCTGATCCGGGTGAACACCTATCGGCAAAAGATCTGTCAGATGCTGCGGATAAAGCATTATATCGAGCTAAAATAAGCGGGAAAAACCGAGTTGAGGCTGCTGCTTTGACTTGATCGTCCCATGCCGATATATGGAGCATGCTTAATAATCAATGGGGCAGGGAGAGCCCCATAGTGTTCGGCATATAACAAAAAATATAAATTTAAATAGAGTAAGTGAAACAGCAGTATGCCGAATTTCACTTACTCTTTTTATCATGACAAATGGGTATATTGGGCAGACTAATAAGGGTCTTGAGCTTCACGCAGACGTTCTTGCTCTTCCTCTATGACGGCCTGGATCTCTTCCAGCACGCCCTCAACATCAACAATTTTAGTACTTTCCGCAAATTCGCCAGTCAACACCGTTTCGGGATGTAGTTTGCCATCTTCATAAAGTGCCCACATCTCTTTGGCATACTTACGATTAAGCAATTCTGGGGCATATTGACCATAATAGTGCGTCATATTAGCGACATCCCGCTCCAGCATAGCTTTCGCATGGTTATTGGCAGCAGCATTGACGGCTTGTGGTAAGTCAATAATGACCGGGCCGTCTTTATCGATTAAGACATTAAACTCTGACAAATCACCATGGACCAAACCGGCGCACAGCATCCGAACGACATAACGGATCATGATTGCATGGTCAATCAGGGCTTGCTCTTTACTAAACGGGACGTCACTCAGGCGAGGGGCAGCTAGCCCATCCTCATCAGTCACCAGCTCCATAAGCAGAACACCGTCAAGGCAAGCATAAGGTTGTGGCACACGGACACCAGCATTTGCGAGCAGGTACAGCGCGTCTACCTCGGCGGTTTGCCAGGTTTCTTCTTGTTGCTTACGGCCAAATTTAGAGCCTTTCGCCATGGCGCGGGCATCACGACTATTGCGAACTTTACGGCCTTCCTGATATTGAACCGCTTGCTTGAAATTACGGTTCTCAGCTTCTTTGTAAACTTTAGCGCAGCGGATGTCCTGCCCACAACGGACAACATACACATCAGCTTCTTTGCCACTTTTTAAACGACGGATGACTTCGTCAACCAAGCCGTCATCAACCAGCGGTTGGATTCGTTTTGGAATTTTCATGGCGTCCTTGTACCCTATTTAAGCCCGCGATGGAATGGCTTTGGCTGAATTTTCCTCCAGTTTACCATTCGAGCCCATCTGCGGGTGGGTTTTTACCTGGCCTCAGGCGGCACTAAACTGGGCATTATGCAACTTAGCATAAGCCCCTTTACGGGCAAGTAGTTCGTGATGATCACCTTGTTCTACAATGCCTTCTTTATCAACCACAATGATGCGATCGGCATTTTGAATGGTGGCTAAGCGGTGTGCAATAACCAAGGTGGTTCGGCCCTGAGATAATTCAGTCAATGCCAACTGAATGGCCTGTTCTGTGGCGGTATCCAGGGCAGATGTGGCTTCGTCTAGAATCAAAATAGGCGGATTTTTCAGGAAAATACGTGCAATAGATAGCCGCTGTTTCTGACCACCGGATAATTTTACACCTCGCTCACCCACCACAGTATCAAGGCCATCTGGCAAGCTTTCAATCAGCTCATCCAATCGAGCTTGTTGTGCGGCAGCCATGATTTCGTCATCACTGGCATCCAGCTTGCCATAGGCAATATTCTCACGAATAGATCCGCCGAATAAGAAAACATCCTGCTGTACAATACCGATATTGTTGCGCAGTGATTCTTGTGTCATATCACGAATATTAATGCCATCAATTGTAATTATACCATCATCAAGTTCATAGAAACGGGGCAACAATGAGCATAATGTGGTTTTGCCCGCCCCTGATGGCCCAACGAAAGCGACTGTTTCACCGGCACGAATTTGCAAATTCAAATCAGTAAAAATCTTATGCTGCGCTGAATAACCAAAACTGACATTTTGATAGCAAATATCACCGTGCAGATGGCCGACGGGGCGCGCATTTGGCTTATCGACAATATCAGGCAATGTATCAATCAGTTGAGTAAATCGTTTGAAACCGGCGATCCCTTTCGGATAGCTTTCTAGCACCGAGGTTATTTTGGCCACTGGGCGGAAAAAGACCTCGACTAACAGTAGAAAACCGACAAAGCCGCCGTAACTTAATTGATCATTAACCACATACCAGGTTCCGACTACCATCACAATCAACTGCACCAGACGAGTACTCAGGTAGCTCATCGTCATACTGGTGGTCATGATGCGGTAAGCCCGTAGTTTAGTGGTGCGGTAGTCTTCGTTATCTTTGGCAAATAATTTCTTTTCGTGAGATTCGTTAGCGAAAGCTTTCACCACACGAATACCACCGATACTTTCTTCAATGCGGGCATTAAAGTTACCTACCTGACCAAATAGCCTGCGCCACGTTTCGGTCATTTGTGCACCGTAACGGCTGACCAGGTATGTCATAAACGGCACAATGAAGATTGTGAGCATGGCCAGTGGCAAATGGACTGAGGCCATCAGGATAAACGCGCCAATAAATGTCATGACAGCAATGAAAAGATCCTCTGGGCCGTGATGGGCAATTTCCCCAACTTCCTCAAGGTCCTTCGTGACATGAGTAATAATATGGCCGGTCTTCACATTATCGTAATAGCTAAATGATAGCTTTTGCAGATGACTGAATGCCTGACGGCGCATGTCGGTTTCGATACCGACACCGAGTGCATGGCCCCAATAGTTCACGACTGCCATCAATGCAGTATTGAGTAGGTAAATAAGTAGTAGCCCTGTTGCCGCCCAGACAATGAGTGCCCAATCTTGATTGGGCAGCAGTTTATCAATGAACAGTTTTACCGCCATCGGAAAGCTCAGTTCCAACAACCCAGCTAGAATCGCACAACCAAAATCCAGATAGAAAAGCCCTTTGTAGGGAGCGTAATAAGAGAAGAAACGGCGGAGCATTAAGGCATCCTTACAATCACAGAGAAAAAATCGATATTAAAAGTGAGTTTGCAGCATTATAAATGTAAATGGTTCTTAATAGCATTTATTTTGCCTGTTCTTTGTGATTAATAGAATTCCTATCTGCCGTAATAGGCATTGAAGCAAAGATAATATCGGGTATTGTTAATGGAATCATAGCAAGGAGAAATAACCATGAAATTGATGTTGACCGATACCCCGACTACTGAAGATGTTGCAGAAATCATTGCAGGATTAAAAGCCTTTAATCGTAATTTTGTTGGTGACAATGGCCGCAAACCATTAGCCGTATTTATTACTGGTGAGCAGGGTGAAAAGTTGGGTGGGATTACGGGCTATACCTTGGGTAATTGTCTGAGCATTGAATTTTTATGGGTATCGGACGCATTACGTCATTTAGGCTCGGGCAGTAAACTGATGCGTGCGGCCGAACAAGAAGCATTGCAACGAGGCTGTAAGTTTGCTCAAGTCGATACTTTCAGTTTTCAAGCTCGGCCTTTCTATGAAAAACACGGTTATCAATTGAAAATGACCTTAGAAAATGTTGTGGGTGAGTATCATCGTTATTACTTAACTAAAAGTCTGATTAGTTAGACGGCGCTACTATTGGCTCAAAAATGTAGATTTTGAGTGTATTCATTCTTTCCCTAATCGAGAGGTTTTCTGTTTAACTGTCTGGCGACAATGCACCGGATCGTTTCCGCCAGAACGGTGTACATAATTAATCTTGCTATACTCAAACTGTGAATATTCAGCTTTTGACGTAAACTCACATATTTCACTGAATATCACCATAGGACTTGGTCTTCTGTTAGGTTAATCTGTTTTATATGGAATTAACCAATGCAAATGGAAATGAATATGGCGGCCTCATCAAATAAGAAATTGTCACTGTGGTCATTAACTTCACTGGTTGTTGGCTCAATGGTCGGCGCGGGTATTTTCTCTTTACCTGCAACGTTTGGCCGCGCAACTGGCGGCTTTGGTGCTCTTATTGCCTGGATTATTGCCGGGGGTGGGATGTTGACTCTGGCCTTTGTATTTCAGACATTGGCGCAGCGCAAACCTGATCTTGATTCCGGCGTTTATATTTATGCTAAAACCGGGTTTGGTGATTATGCCGGTTTTGCTTCCGCAATCGGTTTTTGGGCTGGAGCTTGTATCGGTAGTGTCTCTTATTTTGTATTGATCAAGTCAACACTAGGGGCATTCTTTCCACTATTTGGTGACGGTAATACGTTATCGGCTGTTTTCATTGCATCACTAATTTTGTGGAGCTTCCATTTTATGGTGTTACGTGGCATCAAAGAAGCCGCAGCAATTAATACCATAGCGACTTTTGCCAAGGTCATACCGATATTTATATTTATCATCGTTTTGGCATTTGCATTTCACACTGATACCTTCGCATTAAACTTCTGGGGTACTCAATCGTTGTCTGCTGTCGGAGACCTCTCCCATTTGGATGATTATGGTTATACTGGCCATGCCGCCTTGGAAATAGCAGCAGGGTCCGACAGTTTATTCTCACAAGTTCGTAGTACGATGCTCGTCACGGTATTTGTTTTTGTTGGTATTGAAGGGGCGAGTGTTTATTCCCGCTACGCCAAAGAAAGAAAACATGTCGGTATCGCAACGGTTTTAGGTTTTATTGGTGTTTTATGTCTGTTGGTATTGGTCACTATGCTCTCTTATGGTGTGCTGCTTCGCCCAGACCTTGCGGCTTTACGCCAGCCATCCATGGCGGGTGTACTCGAACATATTGTGGGTCGCTGGGGAGCTATATTTATCAGCATCGGGCTGATTATTTCTGTTATGGGTGCCTATCTGTCATGGACGTTGTTAGCGGCTGAAGCGCTTTATAGTGCGGCTAGGAGTCACATCATGCCGCAGATATTCACGACCGAGAATAAGCACGGAGTCCCTTCAGCGGCCGTTTGGATGTCGAATATTTTTATCCAATTATTCTTAATTGTTACGCTTTTCACCGATTATGCTTTCCAGTTGGCACTGGAGTTAACCAGCTCACTAGTTTTGATTCCCTATCTTCTCGTCGCAGCCTATGGATTGAAATTGGCCTGGACGCGGGAAACATACCCTGTGGGTTCGATAGACCATAAGAAAGATTTGATTTTTGCTTTAATGGCCACGTTATATGCCATATTGATGGTCTATGCTGGAGGCTTGAAATACATATTATTATCAGCAGTGGTATATGGCCCAGGAACCTTATTGTTTATTATTGCTAAGCGTGAGCAGAAAAAAACGATATTCTCATCCATTGAAAAATGCCTTTTTGCTGTGGCGCTCATTGCTGCTGTTGTGGCGCTCTACAGTCTTGCGACAGGCATAATTACAGTGTGATAAGATTGCTATATTAAGTGAGGATAGTCAGGGGCTCAGAATCTGAATATTGCTTGCAATACATTATCGACATTAATGTGTTCGGGTAATTCCCCCATTTTTACAATGGGTGGGCTTGATCTATAACACAGACTACGACAGGATCGCGTTGGAATAACCAGCTATCAAGTTGGTGTTGGTATGGTGTTCGATAAACAATAGCCAATAAAAACGCGATTTTTCTTATGCAGAGTCATGGCTGGTGTATTTTGACCAGTAGGTATTGCTTTGAAAAAACAACAAAATATTACCCAGAATAGTGATTATTCAACGGGAATTGGCGATGCGCAATTTGCGCTCGTGGTTTTACTGACAACATCATGTTTGCTGATTGCAATAACGTTGATTGTGATCCTATGGTTAATCTGATACGCCATGGAAATTAGGGAGAATGTATGGATAAGGGTTTGTTTGATGACAATAAAATCATTGCACTGATCGGTTTACTATTCGCCGCACTTATTGTGGTTAGTACGATGTTTGTGATGACCTATATGGCGGATCGTCAACGCAATGAAGTACAAACCATCGATGTGCAAAACTGCTACAAAAAGACCTGAAAATTTTATTCGCCAGAGAGCGCTAAACCTGCATTCAGGCGAATAAAAGCATTGCGGAGTGTTAGGCTAATTTCTGATGGATAGCATGCAAGGGTAAGGCGATATTAAGGTCAATATTGGTATTTTGTCTGAAATCATACGGGGTTATGCCGTAACGTTTTCTGAACATATAAGTAAAGTGGGACTGTGAGCCAAAGCCAAAGTCCAAAGCAATGTCAAAAATAGTGCTATCACTGCACCTGAGTTGATAAACAGCACCTGCTAAGCGCCTTTCTCGAATGTACTTACCTAGCGATACACCGGTCACTTCTTTGAATATTTTTTGCATATGCCAAAGCGAATAGCCAGAGTACACGGCTAACTCTTCGAGATAGATGACTCGGCCCAGATGGGTTTCGACCCATTTACTGAGGGCGCAGACTAACGCGAGATGATTTTCTTGTGACATTATTTAGTCTGTTTTTTCTAGTTAGGAGTAGTGCAGTATACACAAGTTGAATCTAACAACACAAAACACCACATTGGCTTCGATCGTGTAACCGGGACTCTAAAGACTTTTCAGTGAATGCTTGCAAAAGAGCTTTCTGATGCCATAGTAAAAGGGTGGTGCTATCTGAATGGGAAATATCTCAAGGGTAAAGGGTTGAGTTTGGAAAAATAGAAATTAAAAATGATGAGGTGATCGCATGTTGATAACAGTGATTATGACTCTGATAGCGGTTGTCGGTGTAACCGTCTTTCTAAAGATGCCAGTAATGGTTCTACATAAAGGTAAAGGCGCAGGAGGTGATGAACTGTGAGGTTAGGAATATTGTGACCGACATATATAAAATGATTTTTTCTTCTAACCAGGTGATTGATAGCTATCATACCTGGTTTTTTTATGCCTGATTTTTACGCTACCTTGCTCGGTTTTTGCAGCAATAAACTTTTTTACCAACTGAAGCCATGCATTCAATGACCTTCCCTAGCTGGCTAATTAACTTGAGATAATTTCAGAAAGGTTTGGCAATAAAGGTGAGGGGATGACACTGTGGGCTAAAGAAATACTTCAGTGAGCGTGATATCCTTACTTGATATTATTGTTAAGGAATTATTCATGTCTGAGATGTTCACTAATGACCAAGAGCTGGTTTCTGATCTGGTTGCCTGCCAATTAGTTATCAAACAAATTCTGGATGTGATCGATATCATTGCACCTACAGAAGTGCGGGATAAGATGTCACATCAGCTTAAAGCCATCGATTTTTCTACCCATCCAGCTGGCGCAGATCCGGTGACGAAACGAGCTATTGAGAAAGCCATTGCGCTAATTGATATGAAGTTTACGCAAAAGTCATGAATTATCGAACGGAACAGTTGAAACAAGCCAACTGTTCCGGTGCATAGCCTTACCAAGAAACCTGTAGGATAAGTGGTGGGTTAATAACTAACTCGCCACTTATCATTCAAATATGTTATTGCCGATCTTTTTCACTAAGGGGCAATTGCTGACGCCAATAATGCCATTTTCACCGTTGATAAATTGAGCTGTGGCAACAGTCCTGGCCGTCAGATATTGACACTGTAAACCTATGCCTGCCGCGTTCTTTTCACTGCCGATAAGTACACCATAGCCAGAAAAGAGCAAGCCAAGGTAGATGATTGCCGCCACCAAGAAAAGTCTGAACAAACTCATATGGTCACTCCCTGTAATTAGTTTTACTTATTTTGTGGTGAGTAGATTTAGTAGTTTAACTTGTTATGATGAGTCAGTTAATAGTAAAAATCCTAAATCATTTTGATTTATAGAATAAACTATTAGTAAAATGCTCTTCCAAGAAGATAACAAATATTAGTAATTACATCTTGGCTATAACTGGTTGATGTTTAATACAGTATAATTTAAAAAAATGTTAAGTAAGGTGCTCGATTTGAACATAAAGAAACTTGTTGCAACGGTGGGGATCATTGCCGTTTGTTGCTTGTTTTATCTATTAGCCCTTGATAGCTACTGTGATCAAGGGGGGACTTTCTCTACCGGTATTTGTACTATTACTTCGATTATTCCTTGGTAAGAATAAGCACTAATTTCATTAATAATAACAGATAAAAACTATTACTATAAGTTATCGTTATTAGCTGCTAATTAACCACAGGGATTTACCGTTGTGGTGGGCAGAGTGTTAAGATAGTGTCTTCGCCACGCAGGTAACATGTAATAGGGTAGTCAATGTTAGATACAACTATGGGCGCACTTGGTGCCATCCCAATCGCTTTGTCACTATTTACTGTCATTTTTTTCTTGATAGTTTGGTTCTTTTTGAGCCGTGCTAGTGTACGAGCCAATGAACAGGTCCGCTTGTTACAGGACATTGTGGAACAGCAGAAACAGCAAACAGAATTGCTCAAAGCATTACTGGAAAATGCCACAGGCGTCAGTGATGGGCAAAGTGATAGTGATATTGTTTCCCCTCTCGATTTTAAAGGTTTTATTCCTGAGAGATAGTATTCATTGCAATTCTGGCGCTGCCAATGGGCAGTGTCAGAGTGATAATAAGCCAGAACCCCTTTTCCTAAAGCCCTTCTGTATGTTTTAGATTTTTCCGTTCGCAAGCCAAAATAAACCCTACTGACTGTCATAAATTTGTCTTAATTTCGCCGTAATGTAGCCAGAACTTTTCAGGAGAACGGTGATTCGGATGATTAAATGGTATGAAGAAAGTGACAGTGAAGTGAACAGAAGCATTGCGCTACTGACTGGTGAAGATCCAGATAAATGGTATCCCTATGGCGGTATCAAAGGTAAAGACTATTGTAAGAACCCTTCAGATGCATGGCCTATCATCTACGCCAATAAAATTGGTCTCTACTCGCCAGAAATTAATGATAATAATCAGTGGAATGCCAGAATTACCAATCTGCAAGGCGAATGGCAGGCCTATAGCCAAAGCCCATTACGCGCGGCAATGATCTGCTATCTACTCAGTCAGGAAGTTTGATCGGTAACCTAATGATTTTCAGCACAATATCCCGTAAATAGACAGTGGCGGGAATGACAAACGGTAAGAAGTTATTGACGACTTTCGTGGAGCTGATGATGAAACGTATCATTAAAGGGGATTCAAATTTATCACATCTGGTTATTGCTCATGCCGCGATTGACCACCATCAAAAATCCTACGGTGATCGGCGTCAGGGCTGGCCTTCAACTTATCTTATCCGCTATAAAAATAATCGTGTGGCGGTTGAGGTTGTCACTCGGCGTCAGTCATATGTGGCCACATTAATGATTGGCGCTCGAAATTTGAGTAAGCTATGTGGCATATCTGCGTTACATCCCTGAGTATTATCTCTAGACTCATCAATTCAATGCCCAGCTTATATAATGTAAGCTGATTGATTGCTGCTCAATTGTGCGTGAACCACCTTTATTCTTGATGCAATCAGCTTTAAGTGTTAAAAAACCGCCGCAGATTCATTTACGAAAGGCACTGTTATCACGCCAATGGGTAACAGATGCGGCAGAGGACAGGATGGAACAGCAGTTGCAGGATTCAACACTAAAACGCGGTTTAAAAAATCGACATATTCAACTGATTGCGCTGGGTGGGGCGATTGGTACCGGATTGTTTCTAGGAATAGCGCAAACCATTAAGATGGCTGGCCCTTCAGTGATACTGGGTTATGCCATCGGCGGCTTTATTGCATTCCTTATTATGCGCCAACTGGGCGAAATGGTTGTTGAGGAGCCTGTTGCTGGTTCATTCAGTCACTTTGCCTATAAATATTGGGGCGATTTTGCTGGATTCTTATCTGGCTGGAATTACTGGGCCATGTTTATTTTGGTCGGAATGGCTGAATTAACCGCCGTCGGTATCTATATTCAATATTGGTGGCCAGAGATCCCGACTTGGGTTTCAGCCGCCGTATTTTTTGTGCTGATCAATGCTATCAATCTAGTCAATGTCCGAATGTATGGTGAGACCGAGTTCTGGTTCGCTATCATCAAAGTTGCAGCGATCATTGGCATGATTGTATTTGGGGCTTATTTGCTGGCGTCGGGTAGCGGTGGCCCAAATGCCTCGGTCACTAACCTTTGGGCACAAGGGGGCTTTATGCCCCATGGCTTGAGTGGCTTGGTGATGGCAATGGCTGTCATTATGTTTTCTTTCGGCGGTCTAGAGATGGTCGGTATTACCGCTGCGGAAGCCGAAGACCCGCATCATAGTATTCCTAAAGCAACCAACCAGGTTGTTTACCGTATCCTTATTTTCTATATCGGCTCATTGGCAGTGCTACTTTCTCTTTACCCATGGGGTAAGGTCGTGGAAGGGGGTAGCCCTTTCGTCATGATTTTCCATGCATTGGACAGTAATCTGGTTGCAACAATTCTGAATGTGGTGGTTTTGACCGCTGCACTATCTGTCTACAACAGTGGTGTTTACTGTAATAGCCGCATGCTCTTTGGCCTGGCCTCTCAGGGCAATGCTCCTAAGGTGCTGACCAAGGTGAATAAGCGCGGAGTGCCTATTTTGTCAATCGCACTTTCCGCGTTGGCAACCTCGGCAGGGGTAGTTATTAACTATGTCATGCCAGGCAAGGCCTTTGAATTGCTCATGGCATTAGTGGTTTCAACTCTGGTTATCAACTGGGTCATGATTTGCCTAGCTCACTTAAAATTCCGTGCCGCTAAAGTGAAAGAGGGCGTTGAACCGCGCTTCAAAGCGTTATGGTACCCTTATGGAAATTATCTGTGTCTGGTCTTTCTGATGCTGATTTTGGTCATCATGTATCTGACTGACGGAATTCAAATCTCTGTACTGATGATGCCTGCATGGGTCGCACTATTATGGTGCGGCTTTAGGCTTACTCGTCGTAAATATAAGAATAGCCAGTCAGCAGTGAAGGATTCCAACGCAGTCTAATTTGATGACGATGTCATGGTAAAATAGCCGGGTGAATAGTTCAGCCGGCTATTTTTTTGCGTGAAGTTGCTCAAAATATTATCTATTGTTTAAATACTCAGCAATAAATAAAGTAAACAATTGAAAGGTTATAGCTATCGGCTATGTTGCAGCAATGCATACTAATTGAGATTAATTCTTAATAACAAAAATAACCACTTTAATATTATGGTTAAAGTGGTGCGTAATAAATTTAATTAGAACTGCCAGCGCATCCATGTAAACAAGACATTACCATTATTATAAGTACCGGGAATATAGGTGGTTTGTAGCGCAAACTTATTATATTCAATAGAGAGAAGCGGCAACGGCAGTGGTATTGGAATGTAATGATACTCATGACGAGCGGTAATACTGGCGGTAAAGCCGATACCAAAACGCCATCCATCCATTTCTCCCGGTATCCACATTTTTTGATAGCCATAACCTATAATGGGCTCAACTTCATTATGCGAATCCATAAACGCCATCGCATACACCGCATGCCAGTTGTTATCCTCATCATAGCGATATTTGCCATAGCCGATACCCCAGGGCCTTTCATTGTATGACTCTATCTTGTCATCATCATAGGTCCAGCGGTTATGCCAAGTATTGAGTGGGATATACAGCTCCTGGTTGGGTGAATCCCAAGTCAGTGAGATGTTGTTCAGCAGGCGCTGCCATAGGCTGTCATTGCCTGCTGAAGGTGTCATTTTGCTCTCTATAGAGGATTGAGCTGATGGAGTTTTGTCATCGGCAAGAGCTGTTGAGGTTTGGCTTAACCATAGACCACTGACAAATATGGCCTGAATAATATGTTTGTAATTCATGGTGTAACTCTCTGATGCTGATAAGGTGAAATAAGATTTCTTGGCATCAGATAATCTTTGTACCTATCAAAACTAATGACGAATAGTGCGTTATTTATAATGTAGTAAGGTTATAGCGCTAAACTTAAACGATTCTATAACGAGCAACTAATATAGAGTTTTAAACTGCGCGACAGAGTAATTAAAATTTAATCTCGGAACATCAAGAAATGTCTCAATCTGTTTTTTATAGCACAATTTGTTGGCATATTTAGCGGAATTTCACTGCATAAAACTGACTAGATCAGTATGGTTTTTAGTATATTTATATAGATTAAATAATGTGTAATTGCACTTCTCTGGTGCATTTTGTTCAATGTGACGACTTTATTGCACCCAAATGACACAATAAGGTGCTATTGGGATAATACATTTTTACTCTTCGAATATTATATTTTTATTTATTCTTTTTAATTAGAAATTTGGCCAGCTGTAGTTGACTGGTGAGGCCATTTTTTCGCCTCCAATGCAGGCCGATAAATAAGATATTCATGTATTTCTAGCCTGAATTATTTTGAGCGCATAACCTGAGACTAAGTAAGGAGTTAGCAGAGTGAAGTGAAAGGGGTAAGTCATCCGGTTGGAGTAGGGAGACTGGTGAAACAGAAGTGGCGATATATTCAATTATTATATATTTAATGCTAATAAATTTTATACCAAGGCAGTTTTCTGTCATCAGACTGAGATGGAAACCACGGAAAAATCACGTAAGAAGTATTATAAAAAGAGTTAGCTTAAATGTTAAAAACCAGTAAGAAAGCGGGACATGACAGTATAAAAAAATAGAGCAGAAAATACGATGACCTTCAACAAATTTTAGCATATTTACGCATTCTTAAGAGATAACCGTTTCAAATATGTGCGACAGGTTCACCCTTGATTAAAAATGGCTTGCCATCGAATACAGAGTATGTGATAACGCATATGGGTAAAACGAGGTACAGTTCTGTATATGTGTGGCATTTTCAGTAAAGAAGTTCTGAGTAAAGACGTTAGCGTTGAATACCGCTTCTCTGCCGATCCTTATCTTAGTGCCTCAAGCAGTAACGACTCTAGTTTGTCTATGTAAACGCCCACGGGCGAGTTAAACAATCCAAAGGAAATACTCAAGATGGCAAAGATCAAAGGTCAAGTTAAGTGGTTCAACGAGTCTAAAGGTTTCGGTTTCATCACTCCAGCTGACGGCAGCAAAGATGTGTTCGTTCACTTCTCTGCAATCCAGGGTAATGGCTTCAAAACCCTGGCTGAAGGCCAGAACGTAGAGTTCGAAATCCAAGACGGTCAGAAAGGTCCGTCTGCAGTTAACGTTACTGCAATCTAATCAGCTCTTTTGCTGTTAAAAACCCGCCTTTGTGCGGGTTTTTTCATTTCTGTTGCCTGACAAATCAGCAAGTTAAGGCAATATAACTAAGCCAGAATATTGATTGCGGCCTTTAATTCCGGGATGAGAGGGGTCTATCGATTGTTGTTGGCTAGTTCGACGAAAGCTGGTGTATTTGAACTGCGGCTTATCATTATCCTCATCCTCGCCATGTGGAACGGTCGAACAAATGGTACAACTGCCGACACGATCAATGTGATGAATTCCGCCATCACGCAGTTGGTGTTCAGCAATAGCTGCGAGGTTGAGGTGGCAAAAACGGGGTGAAATGATATTTTTCGCCAGTGGCAGTTCGTTAACAAACCTTTCCACCAACTCTTCATTGACTTCGTAACAGCATGAGCGGGCGGCTGGCCCTATTGCGGCAACCCAATTTGCAGGGTCATCATCGCGGGCAATCCGCTCAAGCATGTTTAAGATAATACCATCTAATAAGCCGCGCCAGCCAGCATGTACCACCGCAATGCCTTTTCCCTGTCGTTGACTGAAAATAACCGGTAGGCAATCAGCCGTCAGTACCGTCAATAGGATACCCGGCTGCGTGGTATAGAGGCCGTCGGCGTCGCCGCACTCTTGTCCTGGTGCTATGACATCAACAATCGTGGTGCCATGAACCTGTTTTTTATTGGCTTGAGAAGCCTGATAAGGCAGGAGAGCGTAGGGCAATAGGGCGGATTTATTGCCAAAGCCATGGCAGATAGTGGTGATTCGGCTGAGTTGTGGTGAAAAATCAGTCATAGGACTTACCTAATGAAGAAAAGTACGCCATTCAGTGTAAGCCGTTTTTTAACTTATTGACCAGTCACCTTTTCTTTTAAATCTCGGTTAGCGAATTGTTGTAAAATAACGCATCTCTTATCACCGTTTTGCCAGACAAATCGAGCCGGATGTGGCTGACTATATTTAGCGCCTGAAGTTGCCGGGTATTGCAATAAAAGAAGAATCACGGCGCTGTTACCCTTCAGGTGATGCAGTGGCCAATCTGCTGGGCTTTACCAATATTGATGATCAGGGAGTTGAGGGCATCGAAAAGAGTCTTAATTCGCTACTCTATGGGACTGCGGGCAGTCGGTTGGGGCGGTTTCGGCCCCGGTATTTAGCGATATTATGGGGCAAATCCTACGCACCATGAATATGGAACCCGATGCTATACCCGCAGGCGCGGTTCGGCATAGCTAATCGTCTATGAGTTCATTGTGTTAAACCGTGGCTTGCAACAGTTCAAGGGCTTCTTTAGACTAACGCCGCGTCTGCTGGTCATGCTGGCAGTTATTAATTTGTTATCTGGAACTCAACCATGTCTTATCAGTGCCCTCTTTGTCATCAGGCTATGCAGCAGAGCCTGCAACAGTGGCGTTGCAGTAATAACCACCAGTTTGATTGCGCCAAAGAGGGTTACGTCAATTTAATGCCGGTGCAGCATAAAGGGTCGAAACAGCCGGGTGACAGCCCGGAAATGATGCAGGCCCGGCGGGCATTTCTTGATGCAGGCTGTTATCAACCTTTGCAGCAGCGAGTGTGTGAGATCCTGGATAATGCGTTACCTCAGGATGCCGACATGTTGCTTGATATTGGCTGCGGTGAAGGTTATTACACTGCCGCCGTCGCGGACCGGCTAAATCGCCAGCGGCAAGTGTCAGTTTTCGGGCTGGACGTGGCTAAAGTCGCGGTAAGATATGGTGCGAAACGCTACTCACAAGTCCATTTTTGCGTGGCTTCCAGCCATCGATTACCTTTTGCTAATCAGTCCCTTGATGCAGTGTTACGCATTTATGCTCCTTGCAAAGCGGCTGAGCTGGCGCGTACTGTAAAACCCGGCGGGATAGTGCTTACCGTGGCACCCGGCCCACGTCATCTTTATCAGTTAAAAGCACTTATTTATGCTGAAGTGCAGCTTCATGACGATACTCCAGAGCATCTAGAGGGTTTTGAGTTAGTCAGCAGTGAAAAACTGGCTTATGAAATGAAGCTAACCGGTAAGTTGGGCTGTGATTTATTGCAGATGACACCTTTTGCCTGGCGCGCATCGATTGAAACAGGGCAAGAACTGGCCGCGCGGCAGACATTTGTCTGTGAAACTGATTTTGTTATCGCCTTACATCGCCGCCAAGAAAATCTTGTTGTGGCTGACCAACCGGTCGAGGACAACTAAAGCATATGTATGCCAAGGCTTGGCCTGATAAGTTTCGGGCCATATCTTATAGATGATTATTTTAAACTATGGTTAGAAAATCCCCTTTAGGGATATCGTATTATAATAAAGCTGCGTAATTATTCCCTGGTACAAAAATATCTTATTAACTTAAGTTAAATTTTCAGTGTGTTATTTTTTATTATGAGGCTATTATTTTAAATCTAAGTTTCGCCAGGTTCTTCCGCCAGATTCGGTAACTAAAATAGAGGGGATAAACCTTATCTGTTCGGCGACTTTTAGTGCTAAATCAGCTACTTCTTGTTTATTTAATGTACCACTTCCATAATTAAATTCTCCTTCAGGTAATTTATAAACCTTTTCTCGCCCGATAAGTCGGGTAAATCCTGCCTCAACCATTTTCTTATTTAAGGTATCGTAATCGCCTTCCACTGCATTATGCAAAACGACACTGACCGTAAAGTACGGCATATTTATTTTCCAATTTATTAAGTGATGATATTGATATATCACACTCGTGGAAACGATATTTTGACCGGAGTCTAATTGCGGAAAGTAGGGTGAAAATAACCTTGCTAAAATTGTGTCAATGTAGCACCAGATGAGAGTCTGATATTGAGTGAGTCATGACGTCAGGGAGTCGGTGGCAAAGGTTACCACCGACTAGGACGAGGAAATTAAAGCGCGAGTGATAAACGATTGCGGCCTGCGTGTTTTGCCGCGTAACAGGCGATATCGGCTTGACGCATCGCTTGTGCGGCATTTTCAGTTTGCGGGGTTAAAGAGACCGCGCCCAAGCTTGCAGTGAAGGTATAGGATTGACCGTGCCAATGGAACTGGAGAGAGGCTATATCCGCGACCACAGTTTCCAACAACTCGGTGGCTGACTTGCTGTGGCAATTAAACAGGACGATGGCAAATTCATCGCCACCTAACCGCGCCACCAAGTCATTCTCACGCACTGCTTGCTGCATGGTTTGTGCCACCATCCTCAGTACCATATCGCCCGCTTCGTGGCCGGCACTGTCATTCACATCCTTGAAATAGTCTAAATCGACATAGCAGAGAATATGCTGATCATCATTCCCTAATTGACTGATGGACTGATTTAGCCGTTCTTCCAAACGCCGGCGGTTAATCAACCCGGTCAGCATGTCATGGTTGGCCTGATATTGCAGTTCACGCTGCTCATGGCGGGCGCGGGTGACATCCTGGAACACCACCACCGCACCGGTGAGTAGGTTATCGCGATCACGAATAGGGGAGGCCGAACAGCGAATTTCCTGGCGCTCACCTTGGCTCGACAACAACTGACTCCCTTCTGGCAAGAGAGTATGGCGTCCTTCACTTAAACACTGCTGGATAGCCACTAATTGATTTTTATCCTGCAAGGGTGACCACAGAATAAAGATTTCTTCAATGGGTAAACCACAGGATTCATTCTGGCTGCGTCCGGTCATCTCTTCAGCTTTAGGGTTCATTAATTCCACGCGACCCTCACTATCAAGAGCGATAATTCCCTCTTGGATAGATGATAACACCCGGTGCAGTTGTTCACGCTCTTCATAACGCGCGACTTCGCTGGCGCGTAAAGCATCCTCGCGCTGTTTCCGCTCACTCATATCGCGGATTATTTTGGCATAACCGAGAAGTTTACCGTTATGGTCATGTACCACGGTAATGACAGTAACAGCCCAGTAGCGGGTCATATCTTTGCGTACTAACCAACCCTCACGTTCTACCCGGCTGGTTGATGCCGCCGTTTTCAGCAGTTTTTCCGGTAATCCCGCAGCGATGTCTTCAGGTAAGAAGAAACTGCCGAAATGTTGACCGATAATTTCATTGCTGGGATAACCAATATTACGTTCCGCGCCGTGGTTCCAGGTATTGACCCGGCCCCAAGGGTCCAGCATTAAAATGGCATAATCTTCAACGGTGTCCACCATCAGGCGAAAACGTTCCTCGCTAATGCGTAATGCTTCCTCACGCTGACGGCGTTCAGTTAAGTCACGGACAATTTTGGTAAAGCCCAATAGTTTGCCACTATCATCATGCATTGGATTGATCACTACATTGGCCCAGTAGCGGATACCATTTTTACGGACATGCCAGCCTTCAGTTTGGAAATTCCCTTCAGCTATGGCTTTAGCGAGCGATTTTTCTGGCATGCCGGCGGAGATATCCTCTGGTGTGAACAGCAGTGCAAAGTGCTCACCGATGATTTCATCACTGGTATAGCCTTCATTGCGTTCTCCACCTTTATTCCAGGTCAGAATGCGGCCATGAGTATCTATCATGTAGATAGCATAATCTTCGACTTCGCTGATCAGATGGCGAAACTGCTCTTCACTCTTACGCAGAGCCGTTTCCCGCTGCCATTTATCCGTTAAATCACGGGTAACATGCACAAAACCTTGTAAGTTTTGCTCTGAATCGTGCAATGCACTGAGAGTGAGATTGCCCCAAAAACGTTTACCGTTTTTACGAACTCGCCAACCCTGAGTTTCATAATGACCAAACTGATTGGCGTGAGTCAGGCCTTTTTGCGGGAGCTTACCGGCTAAATCTTCCGGGGTGTAAAATATCTCAAAAGAGTGACCGATGACTTCATCAGCGTTATAGCCGGTATTGCGTTCAGCACCACTGTTCCAAGTCAGTATGTGTCCTTGGGCATCAATGATATATATGGCGTAATCATCTACAGCTTCAATTAGTAGCCGAAAGATATGGTCGTCAAATGAGGCCGGATGCAAAGCCATTCCTGTGTTCCTTGAATTTTTTTCAGTAGCTTGTCGCTGCACAGAACTATACCCAGAACGTTTAGTCTGTTATCGCGATAGAAGTGATGTTCAGTTTATCGCTAACCTGGCAAAACTAGGTAATGGGATTTTTCTTATGAGCAATAAAAAATAAAGGAAAAAATCCTAGTGCCGGTATTCATATTATATAAGGCCACTGTTTACGGGGATGTTGGCGCTTCTTGATGGCGTTGCACCTGGGTAATAAATAATAATTTACCTTATTAACAATAAGGGTAAATCGGTATCGGAATGTATAAAAATAATGACTTAAGTAGGGAAGGTTAATTATTTTTAACTCAGACAAAATAAATTTACAGAATAATACCGCACTAATTTTATTTTTCTCATGCTTGCAATGATGTTACCGGCCGAGATCATGTTTATTACATAACTGGCATAATTTTTTTACGACCTCAAAAATAATCCCCCAGAAGTGCAGAAATGCTTGCATCGGCAAGTGTTATCCGGATAATTCCGAATCTTTATAATAAGCATTCTCATTAGTGGCAAGTTTGCAAAATTCAGGGGCATCAATATGATGAATAAAACTATCTCTATCCGCGCGGATCAGAAACGGCTGGCGCCGCGTCTTTTGTGCGTGATGATCGGTGCCGCTCTTGGCACGTTATCAGCCTCTTCATGGGCGGCAACCGCAACCAGTACTGCGGCCGACAGCGCAAAAAAAACCAGCACCACCGCGGATGCCGCTAAAGCGGATGAAACCAAAAAGACCGACACTATTACCGTGGTCGGGACGCAGGACACTTTCCGGGCGGGTGGCAATGATTTAATCCCCACCTATTTGGATGGTCAGGTGGCTAATGGTGGCCGTATCGGTTTCCTAGGGCAGCAAGATGCCCGTAACGTGCCATTTAACGTTATCAGCTATACCTCCAAAATGATTGAAGATCAGCAAGCTAACTCCATTGCTGATGTTGTCAAAAATGATGCTTCGGTGCAGAACGTACGTGGCTATGGCAACCCATCACAAAACTATCGTATCCGTGGTTATAACCTTGATGGCGATGATATCTCATTCGGTGGTTTGTTTGGTGTTTTACCACGCCAGATTGTTTCTACCAGCATGGTTGAGCGAGTAGAAGTCTTTAAAGGTGCCAATGCCTTTATTAACGGCATATCTCCGAGCGGCAGTGGTGTCGGTGGGATGATTAACCTGGAACCTAAACGTGCTGGTGATACTCCACTGACGCGTGTTTCAGTGGACTATGGTTCATCTTCACAAGTGGGCGGTGCACTGGATGTTGGCCGTCGCTATGGTGACAATGATCAGTTTGGTGTGCGTGTTAATGCATTGCATCGTGAAGGTGGCTCAGCCATTGACGATCAGAAAGAACGTACCACGGCGGTTTCTACTGGGCTGGATTATCGCGGCGACCGTGCCCGTACGTCATTGGATGTCGGCTACCAGAAGCAAACTATCCATCACATGCGTACTGATGTTGCTATCGGTGGTGCCACCGTCATTCCAGAACCACCATCAACCACGCTAAACTATGGTCAGTCGTGGGTGTATACCGATATGGAAACCACCTTCGGTATGCTGCGCAGTGAGTATGATGTTAGCCAGAACTGGACCGTTTATGGCTCCATCGGTGCTAGCCATAATGAAGAAACGGGTCAATATGGTTCCCCGACACTGACCAGTGCGAATAATGGCGATGCGACTATTTCTCGCCTATATGTTCCTTATGTTTCTGATTCTATTGCCGGGCTAGGGGGCATTCGTGGTCATTTTGATACTGGATTTATTACGCACAAAGTGAACTTGGGTTATGCCGCTAACTACCGTACGGCCAAGTCTGCCTGGAATATGTCGAACCCAGTTAATACCAATATTTATAATCCAGGTGTGATTGGCTTCCCAGAGACGGCTTTTAGCAGCACCAGCCAAGACCCACAACTGAGTAGCCAGGTGCGTGCTTCCGGTCTTTCATTGTCAGATACGTTATCGATGATGGATGACAAACTGATTGTGATGCTGGGTGTTCGCCGTCAGGAAGTTACTATTCGTAATTTTGACAGTGGGGTACCGAACAGTGCCGGCTCATTGGATGCGATGAAAGTCACGCCTATCTACGGCATCATGGTGAAGCCGTGGGAGAAAGTTTCTCTCTATGCTAACCACATTGAAGCTTTGGGCCCTGGTAAATCAGCACCCTTTACTTATAGCAATACCAGTGGTGTGACAACGCCAGTGGCCAATGCCGGTCAAATCCCAGGTATTGTTCATTCAAAACAGAATGAAATTGGGGTGAAATTTGATAATCAGCGCTACGGCGGTACATTGGCCTTGTTTGAAATCACTCGCCCAACCGGTACTGTTGATCCAAACACGAGCATTTATGGTTTCTATGGTGAACAACGTAACCGTGGTGTTGAGCTGAATGTCTTTGGTGAGCCAGTCTTCGGTACGCGTCTGTTAGCGAGCGCCACGTGGTTGGATCCTAAACTGACTAAAACTCAAAGTGGTGTTAATAATGGCAATGATGCCGTGGGTGTGGCCCGCTATCAGTTAGTCTTTGGCGGCGAGTATGATATTCCGGTGGTTGAAGGTCTGACCGCGACCGGCACTGTAGTACGTTCTGGTTCCCAATATGCCAATGAAGCCAACACCTTGAAATTGAAGCCATGGACTCGTCTGGATCTGGGTGTGCGCTACACCATGCCGATGAAAGATAGCACCCTGACTTGGCGGGCGAATGTGGAGAACGTGACTAACGAGCGTTACTGGGAATCTGTTGAAGATTCTGGTACTTACCTCTATCAGGGCGACCCTCGTGCGCTGAAGTTGTCAGTCTCAATGGACTTCTAATCCGCAGTCGATACCCTTCTAGTTGATGGGCTTCTCAGCAATAAAAAACCCCGCGATTCTTCAGAAATGCGGGGTTTATTTTTGGCTGCTAATAATACAGTGTCACTGACTTTATTTTACAACGAGAATAAAATGGCGCTGATTATGCAGCGACACGATAAATGTGTTCATAAAGAATATTAAAGCCGATGGCAATCAGCACGATACCGCCCGCGATTTCAGCACGCTTACCCAGCAGTGGGCCGATATAGCGACCAATCAACATACCGAGTGTTGCCATGATCATGGTAGCCAACCCAATAGCCATTGCGGTGTGAACAATATTGACTTGCAAGAACGCCAAGCCGACACCAATAGCCATGGCATCAAGGCTGGTGGCGATGGCGGTCATCACTAAAACCCAGAAGCTGTGGCTCCGCATTTTTTCAGTTTCTTCGACTTGCTGCTTAGCGCCTTCAAAAATCATGCGGCAACCCAAAATAAACAGCAGGCTAAACGCAATCCAGTGGTCCCATTCCAAAATATACTGACTGGCGAACAGGCCGATACACCACCCAATAAGTGGGGTAATAGCTTCTATCACACCAAAGATAAGACCGGTGCGCAGTGCTTCTCTAAAACGGGGTTTATGTAGACTGGCGCCTTTACCAATAGATGCAGCAAAAGCATCCATAGACATCGCAAAAGCAAGAACAAGAGTTGCAGATAGATTCATAGAAATAGTCTCGGCCGGGCGGCTCCATATACACGTAACCCACCCCCAACCTAACGACGGAGCTACGTGTCTATGGTCTCGCCAACCTTACCTGGCTGCCCGCACCACGTTCCAGAAACAGAACGAGTATGTTGATACGGGCGTTTCTATATATCGATATATCAATTCAATATAACGAACAGAAACCGGCTACTCCCCATGAACGGCGCAACCTTAACATATAAATTCTGATATCGACAACCCCAAATATAATATGGCAACTCAATGCTGTTGATAATGATTTTCATTATCGAAATTTTAGTGATAAATAGCACATATAAGCATCAATGATGGTGTGGAAATAAGCGGGATAGAGGGGAGGGATGATGTCGGGAAATTAATCAGTTAACTCAATGGTCAATAGATTAACTTCCCAAAAGAGGGGCTTTATGATTGATTTTCAATGAAAAAGTTATAAATCTTTTCTAAATCATCTAATTGGTTAACTTGGATTAGTAATCTGCGTTGTTCTAAATCAATTACTAAAATCCCATCTTCAGATAAATTCATACTTTTAATTCGGTTATATTCAATAAAAGCATTAGCGTAGAAGAACCCTGTATTTTTAAACAACAATTTTGGCCAGCGGATATAAGAGATATAAACCGCAACTAACGCTAAACCCACTAATAAATAAGTGGTTAAAGCTGCGCCATTCGCCATCACATTATTGTAAACAAGAATAGCGATCAGCCCGACAAAAATTGCGCAGTCGATTTTGTTTTTACGCTTTAGGTGGACTTGTAGCAGAGTTTTGCCTTTCATCATGTTCATGATGAATTCATCATAGATGGCATAAGCAAGCAGCAGGGCAATAAAAACTATCAAAACAAGATCAGTAACCGACATGCAATAACTCCTGTATACCCGTCATCGTCCAAATTGCAGGTGTGGTGGTCGCTTTAGTTTACGGCTTACTACGCGGTGTAAGATCATCGAAATGAACATCTTTGCCGCCTTTGTGCACTTTAAACCTATTAGGGTATCGGATGAAATTCTATCTGAAATAAATAACCGGGAGCATGCTCCCGGTTTTAGTGACATCTAATACTTGAGGGGATTACAGCCCTAATAAGCCAATCCAGTAACCGAAGATACCGATGGCGAAGAAGCCCATAATAATCCACAGTGCGTTAACTTTACGACGTAATAGCCACATACAGCCGAAGGTTAACAGCAACGGCACCAGACCTGGCATCAACTGATCCAAAATAGTCTGCACAGTGGTGACTGTGGTTTCGCCATTCTGGTTGGTTATCTTGGACACCACTACCGGTATGTTGACGTGCGTCCACTTGTTAACCAAAGCTCCCATCACAAACAGGCCGAGGATAGACGCCCCTTCCGTCAGTTTTTGCAGGAGACCACCGTCCATATCGCCAACGATATTGACACCTTTTTTATAGCCGTACGCCACACCGTAGTAACGAGTTAGCAAGCGCACCACGTTAAACAGTATGAAGAACAACAATGGCCCCAGTAAGCTACCGCTCATGGCGATACCCGCACCGAGGGCGGCAAGTACCGGACGTACAGTCCCCCAGAAGATCGGGTCACCCACACCGGCTAGCGGCCCCATCAGACCGACTTTGATACCGTTAATCGCAGCATCATCAATTTCGGCACCATTGGCTTTCTGCTCTTCCATCGCCAGTGTTACGCCCAGAATTGGGGCAGCAACGAACGGCTGGGTGTTGAAGAATTCCAGATGGCGTTTTATGGCTTGCTTACGTTCTTCCGAGTTCTCTGGGTACAGACGACGAATCGCTGGCACCATGGAGAAACAGAAGCCAAGCGCCTGCATACGTTCGAAGTTCCACGACCCTTGGAAGAGGTTAGAGCGGAGAAACACACCGCGAATATCTGCGGGCGTGAGTTTCTTTTCACCTGTAGTTGCCGTAGTAACAGTTGTTGTATCAACCATTTCTCTCACCTTTTCCTAGTCTAATTCGTTATCAAGATCGTTATTGGCCTGGCCAGACTGAACTACAACCTGAGACTTGTTGTATTTCGGGCTGAGCTGGATATAAAGAACGGCCATAACCACACCAATAACACCCAATGCCACCAGGTTGAAGTTAGTGAATGCGGCAGTAACGAAACCTAAATAGAAGAATGGCATCAGGTAGCCAGCACGCATCATGTTGATAACCATGGCGTAACCTACTACGACGATCATACCACCGGCGATATTCAGACCACTGGTAACCACTTCTGGAATTGAGCTGAGCAACATCTGAACTTCAGATGTACCCACGGACAGGGCAACAATCAATGCCGGAATGGCAATACGCATTGCTTGCAAGAACAGTGCGGAGATGTGAATCCAGGTAATCGCTCGCAGGCTGCCTCGTTCGGCAGCACCATCGGCGGCGTGCTGGAATGCCACAGTAATGGTACGTACGATGATGGTTAATACCTGACCTGCGGCTGCCAATGGAATCGCCAGTGCAATACCTGCACCGATGTCTTGGCCGCCCGCAATAACCAGGATGGTAGAAATAATCGAGGCCAGAGCCGCATCCGGTGCCACTGCGGCCCCGATGTTCATCCAACCAAGCGCGATCATTTCCAAGGTACCACCGATGATGATACCGGTTTTCATATCACCCAGAACCAGACCGATTAAGGTACAGGCCACGAGAGGGCGGTGAAATTGGAACTCATCCAGAATGGAACCCATCCCGGCGATACATGCAACTATGAAAATCAGCACAATCTGAAGAGTTGTGATCTCCATTGTACTTCTCCTATGACCAAAAAAGCTGAGTAAAAATAACCGAGTCCCAAAACAGAACAGGGCATAACCTTGCTACGTAGTTTGAGTAAAGCTATTTATTAAGTTTGCTAATTAAGTCCATCATTTTGAGCCGAGAATCCGAGGATACTTTCCGGACTTCCAGTTCAATACCGCGTGCATTCAATTTATTAAATGCTTCAATATCTTTTTCATCAACGGAGACCGCATTGTTCACCTGGGTTTTACCCTGACGGAATGCCATACCACCGATATTTACTGACTTAATATCCACGCCACCTTCAACCAAACGTACAACGTCGGTTGGGTTGGTGAACAGCAACATGACCCGGTCATTGGCATATTTCGGGTTGTTGTAAACGCGGATAGCTTTCTCAACATCAACAACGTGTGCAGTCACACCCGGAGGAGCAACTTGTGTCAGCAATGTTTTACGCATTTTATCGGCGGCAACTTCATCGCTGACGACAATAATGCGTTTTACGTTAGTTTCTTTGGTCCAACGAGTGGCGACCTGACCATGGATTAAGCGATCATCAATACGCGCCAGCCCGATCTTCATATGATCGTTCGGACCTAAAGCGACGGCTGGAGCCTTGGCTTTTGGCGCAGGAGCAGTTTGTTGCGTCTCGGGCTTATCACTCTTAACTTCAGGCGCTTTTAGTGCTTTCACGCCTTCACGACCGGTTTCTACCGCGACTGCAACCAATTCGGCAAATGATGGATTATCATCACGGGCCATAAAGGTTTCAGCCAGCATCGGAATGTTAACCCCGGTGACGACCTCATAGTTCTCTTTATCGATAGCAATACGACTGGCAGCGTTAAACGGGCTACCACCCCAGGTATCAACCAGGAATAGCACACCTTTACTGGTGTCCAGCCCGGTCAATTTACCGTTGTATTTCTCAATCAACGTTTCGGCATTCTCACCAGGGACGAAATCGATATAAGCGACGTTAGCTTGCTCGCCTAAAATCATTTCAGCTGTTTTCAGCAGTTGTTCTGCCGCAGCCCCATGTGTGCCAATGATAATAGCTATACTCACTCGCTACCCCCTCTGTTAACTCAGAATTGAGTTCTCGCACGTAACAGAAAAACCAGTATTCCCCAACAACACTTCAGTACACATTGAATCTATTATGATAGTCACAATGTCAGCTCAGTGCTGACGATTTATTCGCAACGGCAATGAATCGATTCAGGTGCATATCGTAATGTGCTGGATGTGATTTATTTTAGTCAGTGAAAAAATAAATTATGTGACGATGCTCATTTATTGGGACATGTTATGAATGATTTAGCGCATTTGGATAGTAAATCGCCACATAGATGAACAATATTGATGTGTTCACCTCCTAACTCATTCATCACAGTATGGTTATTGTGTTTACTATTTATACCATCTGTATGAATTTTGATAATTAGCCTGCTTTTTGAGCAAGGGAAATTTTAGTCATGAAAAAATAGCGTCATGGCAGATGGCGAGTCTTATCTGTCATCAGTCTATGGGTTTACCTGCTGGGGGTTATAAATCTGACTATGCGGGCAAAAAAATTCCTGATAAAGTTAACGGCTCTATTAATTGTCAGGAGTTAAGGGCCTCAGCTCTCCCTATGGACTGTCACCGAAGTTACTGTTTCTCTAGCGCTAATACCCAGCCAGTGGGTTTAAATCTGGTTATCCAATCACGCACATTTGCTGCGGCTAATATCACCCGATCTTTCTGCGTATCTATACTAACAACCGTACTACGGCGTTTTGCTGTTGCTGTTGTTGGTCGCACATCATCTGAATCGTGTTCTTATTCTCGGAGTCTGACATGGAATTTCTAATGGACCCCTCAATTTGGGCAGGGTTACTTACGTTGGTGGTACTGGAAATCGTTCTGGGTATCGATAACCTGGTATTCATTGCTATTCTTGCTGACAAACTACCGCCTAAACAAAGAGATAAAGCTCGAATCATCGGCCTGTCTCTGGCATTGATTATGCGGCTGGGCTTGTTGTCAGTCATCTCCTGGATGGTCACGCTAACAACACCGCTGTTTAGTGTTGGCAGTTTCAGTTTCTCTGGGCGAGATCTGATATTGCTGGTGGGGGGGCTATTCCTGCTATTTAAAGCCACCACCGAGCTACATGAACGGCTGGAGGGTAACCAGCACGATGACAGTGCGAATCGAGGTTATGCCAGCTTCTGGGCTGTTGTCGCACAGATTGTGGTGCTGGATGCGGTCTTCTCGCTGGATGCGGTCATTACTGCAGTAGGGATGGTTAACGACTTAGCTATCATGATGACTGCGGTTGTGATTGCGATGGGCGTGATGCTGCTGGCATCGAAAACCCTGACTAACTTTGTGAATGCCCACCCAACGGTGGTGGTGCTGTGCTTGAGCTTCTTGTTAATGATTGGTCTGAGCCTGATTGCGGAAGGCTTTGGTTTCCACATTCCAAAAGGCTACCTGTACGCTGCAATCGGATTCTCTATCCTGATTGAGCTATTTAACCAGATTGCGCGCCGCAACTTTATTAAACATGAGTCTCGTTTGCCAAGACGCCAACGCACGGCGGAAGCCATTATCCGTCTGATGGGCGGGCGTCAGCAGCAGGAACCGCAAAGCGGTGATTCGCAATTGGCCTTGCCGACAGAGGCTTTTGCTGAAGAAGAGCGCTATATGATCAGCGGCGTGCTGACATTGGCATCGCGCTCATTGCGCAGCGTGATGACTCCGCGCACTGAAATCTCTTGGGTGGATTGTCATCGTTCACAAGCGGAGATTCGTGAGCAGTTATTGGATACACCGCACAGCCTGTTCCCCGTTTGCCGCGACTCACTGGATCAGATAATTGGCGTGGTTCGAGCTAAAGACCTGCTAGTGGCGATTGAACGCGGGGACTCGATTTGTGAGTTTGCCGCGGCAACACCACCAATAGTGGTGCCTGATACCATGGACGTGATTAATCTGCTGGGCGTATTGCGTAAAGCGAAAGGTCGCCTGGTAGTGGTTAATGACGAATTTGGCGTGGTACAAGGGTTGGTGACACCGCTGGATGTGTTGGAAGCTATTGCTGGTGAATTCCCCGACGAAGATGAAACGCCTGATATTATTATCGATGGTGATGGTTGGTTGGTAAAAGGGGGGGCAGATCTGCACTCTCTGGAGCAGGCGCTGGATTGCCAGGAATTGGTGAGTCCCACGGCTGATTATGCTTCACTGGCCGGGATGCTGCTGTCGCATTCAGGCCATATGCCAACCGCGGGCGACGTGATTGAATTGCATAACCTGCGCTTTGAGGTCATGGAAGTTTCAGATTACCGCATTGAGCTGGTGCGCATTACGAAACTGAGTAATGAACTGGAAGAGTAAGAGCTCAGGCCAAGCCAAATGAAAAGGGGAGCTTCGGCTCCCCTTTTGCTGCGTGACGCTGTCAGTGAAAGAAATTAATTACACTGCACTTTGATTGCCAGGCCACCACGAGAAGTCTCGCGATATTTGGCATTCATATCTTTACCCGTTTCAAACATGGTTTCGATAACTTTATCCAGTGAGACCCGAGGTTCGCTGGTGCGGCGCATGGCCATACGCGCAGAGTTAATCGCTTTAACCGAAGCAATTGCATTACGTTCAATGCAAGGCACTTGAACCTGACCGGCAACCGGGTCACAGGTTAGGCCTAAATTGTGTTCCATACCAATTTCAGCGGCGATACACACTTGAACCGGGCTGGCACCCAGCAATTCGGCCAAACCGGCGGCAGCCATAGAACAGGCCACACCAACTTCACCCTGACAGCCCACTTCAGCACCTGAGATCGATGCATTCATCTTATACAAAATCCCGACAGCACCTGATGACAGGAAGTAGCGAATAAAGATTTCAGGGGTGACTGGTTCGATAAAGTGGTCGTAATAGGCCAATACTGCCGGGACAATACCACAGGCACCATTAGTGGGTGCAGTGACCACTCGGCCGCCAGCGGCATTCTCTTCGTTGACCGCCAGCGCGAACATATTGACCCAATCAATGACATTCATCGGGTCGCTAGACAGTTTATCCGAAGAAACCAGCAGGCGACGTAAGGCTGAAGCACGACGGGGAACCCGCAGCGGGCCGGGTAGCACACCCTCGGTATTCAGGCCACGATCAATACAAGCCCGCATAGTCTGCCAAATGGCGGTGAAGTAGGATTCGATCTCTTCTTTGCTGTGCATCGCCAGCTCATTTTGCATCACCATACCGGAGATGGACATGCCGGTTTGTTCGCAATTTGCCAGAATTTCCGCCGCAGAATTAAACGGGTAGGGCACACTGACCGCATTTACCGCCGCTTTGCCAAAATGCTCTTCATCAACGATAAAACCCCCGCCGATTGAGTAGTAGGTTTTACTGAGCACTTTCTCATCGCCAGCAAAGGCGTGGATCTGCATGCCATTTTCATGCAGCGGCAGATTATCACTGCGGAACACCATCCCGCCTTCACGAGGGAAATCAACCTCATGCAAGCCATTGGCCAGCATCAATTTCTGCCGTAACTCTACATCACGAATAAATGCCGGAATGCTATCGATATCAACGGTATCGGGCATGTTACCCGCCAACCCCATAATAATGGCGATGTCGGTGTGGTGACCTTTCCCTGTCAGTGACAGTGAGCCATAAACATCAACGGCTACCCGCGTGACAGATGGCATCAACCCTTGAGTGACCAGCAAATCAGCAAATTCTTTGCCGGCTTTCATTGGACCAACAGTATGAGAGCTGGAGGGGCCAATACCAATCTTGAACATGTCAAAAACACTAATCACGCTACAACTCCTTAACAAAACCTTTTGTGATCTCCGGCTCATCGGTATCGGGCTGAGGATCTTTGTATTAAGTATAAGAGCTCCGTGGATAGCAGCAGGTTACTTTGTGTGAAGTTATTGCTACCACAGGCCCTGTAAATTTGGGTCCTACTGGTGTTAGCGGTATCAATGGGATACCGCAACAGTGACATTTCGCTACCAACTTATCGTTATCACTATCCGCTTTTAACCTTACTTTTTTAGTGGTTTATAGTGATGAAAGATATTTTACAGATATTTCATAACGCTGACAGGCCAGTTTACAGTTTTTTTAAAATGATTGTGCAGAGAAAATAGAGTAAAAATCGATGTAATGAGGTGATGGGGATCGCTTTATGCTGTAATTCAGACTCTTTAGCCGTAATGCTGTGAAGTTTGTCACTCATTACCCATATTTGAAGTGCGGCTTTAGTGTCAAATACTGACTTGCTGTGCCAGGCGGCGAATGATTGCGGCAGTCAGCCCCCAAACAAATTGGCTTTCATACCATGAAAGATAGACCCGGTGATTGACTCCCCCGCGATGGATATCCAACGAATAGTAGCGAGACAGACTTAATGCCTCATATAAGGGGATCTCAAACAGTCCGGCGACTTCTTCTTCATTCCCCTGGAAGACGATATCGGCTGGGACTAAACCGACAATTGGCGTTACCTGATACCCACTGGAGCTGTCCAGTGGCGCCAATTGCCCCAACACATGTACCGATGAGGCCGGGATCGCGACCTCTTCCTCGGCTTCACGCAGTGCGGTGGCAATCAACGAGCCATCTTGTGGGTCCGCTTTACCACCGGGGAAAGCGACCTGACCGGCATGCTTACGTAAGTGGTCCGAGCGTCTTGTTAGCAGCAATGTGGGTTCAGGTCGGCAAATAATAGGGATTAGTACTGCGGCATGGCTGCCATGGGTGGAAAAACTACCCGGTTGTGGCTGTTGTAGCTGGAAACGGCTGATAAATTCAGACAATGAATTTCCAGCAACCGATTTATTCAGAAGTAATTTATTCATCACAGATTGATTCACCGACAAGTCACTCACGGAATGGCCCACTGATTCATTATATATTTTCCAACTGAGGTAATATGCGGGCGATTTTATCAAATGTTTCCTGATATTCAGCCTGTTCTTGGCTGTCAGCCACAATTCCCCCACCAGCAGAGCAATATATTCTGCCGTTTTCAGTTAACAGAGTGCGGATAGTAATATTAGTATCCATCGTGCCACAGCAACTAATATAGCCAATATTACCGCAATAGGCATTGCGACGTTGTGGTTCCAACTGCTCGATGATTTCCATGGCGCGAATTTTAGGCGCTCCGGTTATTGAGCCTCCAGGGAAGCAAGCACGAAGTAAATCTGTTGCGGTAGATTCAGCTGGCAGTGTCGCGGTAATGGTGCTGACCAAATGGTGTACTGCTGGGAAAGGCTCGACCACAAACAGTTCCGGAACCCGCACCGTACCTGGCTGTGCGACACGGCCAATATCATTGCGCAGCAAGTCAACAATCATCAGGTTCTCCGCGCGATCTTTAGGTGAGTTGGCGAGTCGCTCAGCTTGTAAACGATCCTGTGCCGGGTCGCTCAACCGTGGCAGAGTCCCTTTGATAGGGCGAGTCTGAATCTGATGCTCTTCCAGCCATAAAAAACGTTCTGGTGAGATACTCAATAGCGTGTTTTGCGCTAAGCGAATAAAAGCTGAAAAAGGTGCTCTATTACTGCGGCTCAATGACAAAAAGGCTTGCCATTCATCACCTTGATATTCTGCACTGAATCTCTGGGCTAAATTAATTTGGTAACAGTCGCCACTGTGCAAATATTCCTGAATTTGGCGGAATTTTTCACCATATTGCTCGCGCGACATATTGGCCTGCCATGGGCTAGTCAATTTGAATGGCGCGGCGGTGACCGGGGTTTTCTGTTGCTGTAGCCACAAAAGACGTTGTTCAGCATCTCCGTGACAAACCAGTGTTAGTTTCTGCAAATGATGGTCGGCAATTAATGCCCAGTCATACAAGCCGATAGCCATATCCGGCAACGAGATATCTTTCTCTGCCAGTGCCGGCAATTTCTCAACTCGCCGACCCAGGTCATAGCCCAATAACCCTAATGCGCCACCTAAAAATGGCAGGTCGGGGTGGGGAGATATCGGTGGGGAGAATTTATCCAACTGTTGCTGTAATAAAGAGAAGGGGTCGTCATGAGAGAACGCCTGTCCCTGCGCACTAATAATTTCTGTTTGCTCGCCTCGGGTGGTGAGGGTTACGCGCGGGTCGGCCACTAGAATATCAAAACGATTATGGGCATGTTCGGCAAACCCGGAATGCAGCAGCATAGCCCAAGCTTGATGGGCGAGGGGAGCAAATTGTTGTAGCAGGGCGTCGGGCTGATAAGGCAAGGTTTGGTAGGTCAGGGTTTTCACACTCATGAGTCACTGTTCTTTTCTTTCGGATTACTATATTAGGTGGCGTAATTGCATCTTCGCAACGTGCGGTGGGGAAGATTAGCATAAATCGCCCAAGTATTTGACGTCCGTTTACTTAGGGCAGTCAGTTCACCTGAAGTCAGAATAAACAGGTATACTTAATCAATTATATGCAGGAGATAAATCAATGTTAGCGGGTATGCCTTCACTTTCTCATGAGGAACAGCAAGAAGCTGTCGAACGTATTCACAAATTCATGTCGGAAGGAATGAGCAGTGGTGAGGCGATTGCCTTGGTTGCCGCCGAAATCCGCGAGCGGCACCAAAACGATCCGCAAGCCATGCCTATCTTTGAAGATACTGACTTTGATGATCACAATGAGTCTGATTATCGTCGTGATGATGAGCCGGATGCCGACGAAATAGAAGACCACTACGAGGGTTAAGCCCTTGCTGAATATCCATTTAAACCCGCCGCGTTGGCGGGTTTATTTATGGGGCTGATATTACTTCCCACTGACAACGACAGCTCCGGCGGCACGTTTCGCCACTTCAATAGCAGTGTCAACATCATCGGCGACAGCCAGCGCCACACCTAAACGCCGTTTCCCGTCAATCTCTGGCTTACCAAATAGGCGAATTTGCGTATCACCGACCAGAGCAGTCTCCAGCCCATGATAAGCAATATTTTGGCTGGTTAATTCAGGTAAAATAACGGCTGATGCCGCAGCGCCATACTGGCGAATAGTGCCAATCGGCAGACCAAGAAAGGCGCGCACATGCAAAGCAAACTCAGACATGTTTTGCGAAATCAGCGTTACCATTCCGGTATCATGTGGGCGCGGCGAGACTTCGCTGAAAATCACCTCATCACCACAAACAAACAATTCCACACCAAATAACCCGTAGCCGCCCAGTGCAGTTACCACGCGAGAGGCAATATCTTTTGCTCGCGCTAATGCGGTTTCACTCATTACCTGTGGCTGCCAGGACTCACGGTAATCGCCATCTTCCTGACGGTGACCAATAGGTGCACAGAAGTGAATGCCATCGACGGCACTGATGGTCAGCAAGGTAATTTCAAAATCAAAACGCACCAATCCTTCAACAATGACTCGGCCACCGCCCGCGCGGCCACCCTGTTGCGCATAATCCCATGCAGACTGAAGTTGGTCTTCATGACGGATTAGACTCTGGCCTTTACCTGAAGAGCTCATTACCGGTTTAACAATGCACGGATAACCTATCTCACTGACGGCTTGCCGGAAGGCATTCTCGCTATCCGCAAACTGGTAGCTGGACGTGGGTAATTGCAGTGTTTCTGCGGCCAGACGGCGAATACCTTCGCGGTTCATGGTCAGGCGAGTGGCTTGCGCACAAGGCACCACGTGCTGGCCCATATTCTCTAATTCGACCAGCATGTCAGTGGCGATAGCTTCAATTTCCGGCACGATATAGTGCGGTTTTTCCTGTTCGACTAACTGCTTCAGCGCTGCGCCATCCAACATATTAATCACATGGCTACGATGGGCGACATGCATCGCAGGGGCATCGGCATAGCGATCAACAGCAATCACTTCCAGCCCCAATCTCTGGCACTCAATAGCCACTTCTTTACCCAGCTCACCAGAGCCAAGTAACATAACGCGGGTGGCGTTGGGACGCAGAGCAGTTCCAATAGTCAGCATAGTTAGATACCTACATCAGTGGGAAAATTTTACCGCCGTAGTATAGGGTAAAACAGCCACGAAAACGATTGCGTATTCAGGTTGCAACAGTATAGTTCCGGCAATGGCCCCATCTCTGGTATTATCGCGCCAAAATCTTGCGCTTGCCTTCAGGCCATCGCTGCCATTCCATCCAGTTATAAGAGTTACTGCCGTGAGCACAACTTCCTTTTCTTCCCTGACACTGCCGGCTGAGCAGTTGTCCAATCTTAATGAACTTGGCTATACCGAGATGACACCGGTACAAGCCGCAGCGTTACCGGCAATCCTCAATGGGCAGGATGTCCGGGCAAAAGCTAAGACCGGCAGTGGGAAAACCGCGGCCTTCGGTATTGGTTTGCTAGACAAAATTGCGGTAGGCGAGTTTGTGACACAGGCATTGATATTGTGCCCAACCCGCGAACTGGCTGATCAGGTCAGTAAAGAGTTACGCCGCCTGGCTCGCTTTACCCAAAATATAAAAATCCTAACACTGTGCGGTGGCCAACCGATGGGCCATCAGTTGGATTCTCTGGTTCATGCACCCCATATCGTGGTAGGGACGCCGGGACGTATTCAGGAACATTTGCGTAAGAAAACACTGGTACTTGATGACCTTAAGATTTTGGTCTTGGATGAAGCTGATCGCATGCTGGATATGGGCTTTACCGACGCCATTGACGATGTGATTGCTTACACTCCACCACAGCGCCAAACTTTATTGTTCTCAGCCACTTATCCGGTGGGTATTGAACGAATCAGTGCGCGGGTGCAACGCCAACCAGTCAATGTTGAAGTTGAAGATGGTGATGAAGAACCCGCCATTGAGCAGGTCTTCTTCGAAACCACCCGTGAAAAACGTCTACCGCTGTTGATTGCTGTTCTCAGCCACTATCAGCCCGCGTCTTGTGTGGTGTTCTGTAACACCAAGAAAGATTGTCAAAGTGTGTTTGAAGCCTTGGAGTCGCGTGGTATCAGTGTGCTGGCTCTGCATGGTGATTTAGAGCAACGCGACCGTGACCAGGTGTTGGTGCGCTTCTCTAACCGTAGCTGCCGGGTTTTGGTGGCAACAGATGTCGCGGCTCGCGGTCTGGATATTAAAGACTTGGCGCTGGTGGTTAACTTCGAGCTGGCATTTGATCCTGAAGTTCACGTGCACCGCATTGGCCGTACCGGGCGTGCAGGGATGAGCGGCCTGGCCGTGAGTCTGTGTACACCACAAGAGATGGCTCGTGCCCATGCCATTGAAGATTACCTGCAAATCAAACTGAAATGGACGCCAGCAGAGCAGGTGAGTCGCAGTACTAACGCTATGCTCGAACCTGAAATGGTGACGTTATGTATTGATGGCGGGCGTAAAGCTAAGATTCGGCCAGGGGATATTCTGGGTGCATTAACCGGGGATGCCGGCCTGACTGCGGCGGATGTGGGTAAAATCGATATGTTCCCGGTCCATGCTTATGTGGCGATCCGCAAGGCTTGCGCCAAAAGGGCTCTGGCACAGTTGCAGCAAGGCAAGATCAAAGGCAAAAACTGCAAAGCCCGTTTATTAAAATAAGCACAGTGGGGCGATGGCGGTTGCATCGCCCCAATAAATCACATTATACTGTGTTTATGTACAGTTATCTGTAAGTGAAAAGGACGCATATCAATGGCCGTTGAAATAAAATTCGTCGTGGTAAGACAGGGTGAGGAAAAAATGACTTTCACAACCAAAAAAGAAGCCGATGCCTACGATAAAATGTTGGATTTGGCTGATAATTTGTCTGAATGGTTGTCACAAGCGCCATTAACACTTGAAGAAGAACAACGTGAGTCTCTGAGTTTCTTCCTGGCAGAGAACAAAGACGCACTGGGGCAAATTCTACGTGGTGCCAGCCCGACAGCCCCTACAGACGTGCAGCCAAAAGCCAAAGCGGAAAAGCACGAACCAGAGAAAAAATCTAAATCTGAAGAAAATCAAGCCGCTTAATCTGCCAACTTTCGGCAGAAAGTGCAAAAGGGATCTAAAATGAATCGTGAAATCACCTTCTTTCGCCGGTTTGAGGCGGATATTCTGGCCGATCGCAAAACGATTACTATCCGGGATAGCAGTGAAGCCGATTTCCGCCCAGGTGAAACCCTGCGCGTATGTCGTAATGAAGACGGCGTATTCTTCTGCAACATCGTGGTCAAGTCTGTCACTCCGGTTACCTTGGGTGCACTGTCTGAACGCCATGCTGAGCAAGAAAATATGTCGTTGGATGAACTGAAAAAAGTAATTAAGGATATCTATCCGGGCTTGGAACAGTTTTACGTGATTGAATTTACTCGGTGTTAATTTAGCTGCAGTCATCCTGCTCGTTGGCAATGCGGCCCACTCTGTAACCTACCTTTCAATCATTGTTCCTGCCATAGGATAGAAATAATAATATGTGGAGGAATGATGAGAAAGACAGGAATCGCCTTGATATTGGTCACTGCATTGGCAGGGATTACCCACAGTGTACAAGCCCAAGAGCCGCGGGTAGCCAAAGTACCGGCTTGTACCGGTTTAAATCAATCTCAGGTCGCAACGCAAGTTAAACGGGATTTTCTGCAAAACCGAATAACGCGTTGGGAAGCCGATAAAAAACAATTGGGTACAGATAGCCCAGTGGTTTGGATTAGCACGGTAGACATTACCGGCAAGGATGATGTCTGGCAGGTGCCAGTAACCGTTCGTGGCAATAAGGGCGATAAAACCTATCAAGTAGTGCTCGACTGCCAAGCGGGTTCGATTACTTATAATGGACCTAAATAATTTCTATTGAGTAAAATGAATTTCTACTAAACAGGCGCAGGGATTCACTCTCCTGCGCCTGTTTATTTTTCAATCCCAATGTGGTCAGACACTTTTTAAACATGTTATTTATCATTTGATTAGCCTCACTTAATTAAATTATACACATCGATTGATACTTGGCATTAATAGGTAATCGTGTCACTCTCGCGGTAACGAACACAGATGGATAACTCAACTAATGACCATACCTCCAAAGGCAGATAAACGCCCTTATCCAATGACAATACACGGTGATACCCGTACAGATGATTATTATTGGTTACGTGATGATGAGCGCACAGACGCTGATGTTCTGAACTACTTGCAAGCTGAGAATGATTTCACTGAGGCGGTTTTAAAGCCACAGCAGCCGCTGCGAGAAACTCTATATCAAGAGATGGTTTCGCGCATTCCGCCGCAGGAAGAATCCGTTCCCTATACTCGCAATGGCTACCGCTATCAAACACGTTTTGAGCCGGGCAATGAGTATGCCATTTATGTGCGCCAGCCAGTTTGGGCTGATAGCAGTTGGGAAACACTGTTGGATGGTAACCAGCGTGCAGCAGATAGCGAGTTTTATACCTTGGGTGGGTTGGATGTCAGCCCGGATAACCAACTGCTGGCGGTGGCAGAGGATTTCTTATCCCGACGTCAATATGATATCCGAGTCAAACATTTACAAAGTGATACTTGGCACGAAGAAGTCATCAGTAATACATCGGGCAATTTTGAGTGGGCGAATGATTCAAAAACCCTGTATTACGTGCGTAAGCATGAGAAAACATTGTTGCCCTATCAGGTCTATCGCCATGTTGTGGGAACCGACCCTGAGTTAGACCAACTGATTTATCAGGAAACTGACGATACCTTCTATGTTGGTTTGGAGAAAACCACTTCTGAGCGTTTTATTGTCATCCACCTGAGCAGTACCACAACGTCTGAAATTTTATTGCTGGATGCCGACCAATCAGAACCGGTACCGCAGATGTTTGCCCCTCGCCGTAAAGACCATGAATATGGCTTAGATCACTATAAGCAGCATTTCTATATTCGCTCAAACAAAGACGGCAAGAATTTCGGTCTGTACCAAATCGCCGAACAAGGGCATGTGCAATCTGATTTTGCTGATGAATCGCAATGGCTATCATTAATTGCGCCCAGAACTGATGTGATGTTGGAAGGGTTCAGTTTATTCCGTGATTGGTTGGTAGTGGAGGAGCGCAGTGAAGGGTTAACCCATCTGCGGCAAATTCATTGGGTCACCCGTGAAGATAAATCCATTACTTTTGATGACCCAACTTATGTCACCTGGTTGGCGTATAATCCTGAGCCGGAAACTGAGCTGCTACGTTATGGTTACTCTTCCATGACCACGCCGAGTTCCATGTATGAACTGAATATGGACACCGGTGCCCGTCAGTTGCTTAAGCAGCAAGAAGTAAAAAATTTCACCCCGGAAAAATATCGTAGCGAGCGAATTTGGGTTACGGCATCAGATGGCGTCAAAGTCCCGGTCTCTTTGGTTTATCACCGTGAGCACTTTGTCTCAGGCCATAATCCACTGTTGGTTTATGGCTATGGCTCCTATGGTAGCAGTATGGATCCGGCATTCAGTGGCAGCCGGTTAAGTTTATTGGATCGCGGTTTTGTCTTTGCTCTGGCACATATTCGCGGCGGCGGTGAATTGGGTCAGCAGTGGTATGAAGAGGGTAAATTGCTCAATAAGTTAAATACTTTTAGCGATTTTATTGATGTCACCAAAGCCTTGGTCGCGGAAGGTTATGGCGATGCTAACCGGGTCTTCGCCATGGGCGGTAGTGCAGGGGGGTTGCTGATGGGAACCGTCATCAATCAGGCTCCTGAATTATATAAAGGTATTGTCGCGCAGGTGCCATTTGTTGATGTGGTCACCACCATGCTGGATGAATCTATCCCTTTGACCACTGGCGAATATGACGAGTGGGGTAATCCGAACGATAAAACCTATTACGATTATATTAAGCAATATAGCCCATATGATCAGGTCAAAGCTCAGGACTACCCGCATATGCTGGTCACCACCGGTTTGCATGACTCCCAAGTTCAATATTGGGAGCCGGCGAAATGGGTCGCTAAGTTGCGTGAAATGAAAACCGATGACCATCAATTGCTGCTTTATACCGATATGGATTCAGGGCATGGCGGTAAATCAGGGCGCTTTAAAGCTTATGAAGATATCGCCTTAGAATATGCATTCATTCTGGCTTTGGCATAATCTCAGGTAGAACATTACGTTAGGTAATGCGTCAGCGTGTGGCGCATATCTGGCGTAAGGTCAGAGATAGACGCTAGCATCCAACGCAGATAGTCCGGATCTTGTTGGGCTATCTGTTCAATACTCTTCCCGCGATACTTCCCAAACTTAAAGGTAGACAATAACAGCGGTTGCTGTGTTATCTCCGCCATTTGATCGGCATTCCACCCAGAGTCTTGCATGATGCGCTGTAACAGCGCGGCGGTGACATAACAGTCATATAAAGCGCGGTGTGGGTAGAGGTTATCCGGTACTGAAACATTCAGGCGCAAAGCGTAACGCAGATATTGATTGCTGTGTTTAATATCAGGATAAAGCATACGTGCCAGCTTAAGAGTACAAATCCATTGGCCGCCCATCTCAGGTAACACGCCACGATCGAAGGGGGCATTATGGGCCACATAGTAAGGGCTACCTTGATATTTCCTGACCGCCACAGCAATCCGTGGTTTGCCCTCTACCATATCTTCGGTGATATGGTGAATCACCATAGCATCAATACTGATTGGTCTATCAGGGCTCACCAAGTCACTCATAGGGTTACTCAATACCCCATCAACCACATCAATAGATGCGATTTCGACAATACCGCCCTCTAAGCCGCAGGTTTCGGTATCAATGACACGAAAATACATGCTTACCCCCAGAATCCTTAAATATTAGCAACAAAAAACCCGCCTATCATGGCGGGTTGACTGACGAGACGAAAAAACCGTTATTCTGCGCTAGAAGAAGATGATTTTTTAGCACGTTTCTCAGCTTTTTTCTCAGCTGGCGTTTTTAGTGGTTTTTTCTTCGCGTTCTTTTTGCTGTCCATTCCCTTACTCATGGCTTGCCTCTCTTTACCTTCGGTTAGGTTGGTACGCACCCCTATTAACCACCTTATAGGCACGAGTTGCAAGGGAAGAAAGCATCACTATGATTAATGTATTGTTTAGCAAGAGTATTATTAAACCTTAAGCAATCTTATTGGTGCTTAATATTTGTTATTTTGCGACGTCACTTGTGAAAACTCACTGAGATATGGCGTAATTATCACCAGTTGGTGGAATTAATTGACTGATTGGCGTAAATGTAACGTTTTATCGTTGACCCTGTGTGCTGTATAGGCTTTGATAACTTTAATGTCTTAACAAACATGGAAACATAATGGAACAATTGCGTGGGCTTTATCCAGCGTATGAACCTTACGACAGTGGCTTGTTAGACACAGGCGACGGTCACCAGATTTATTGGGAACTCTGTGGCAACCCTGAGGGTAAACCGGCGGTATTTATCCATGGTGGCCCAGGTGGCGGAATTGCGCCGTATCACCGGCAGCTTTTTAACCCAACAAAATACAAAGTTTTGCTGTTTGATCAACGTGGATGCGGGCGCTCAACACCTCACGCCAGTCTGGATAACAACACCACCTGGCATTTGGTCGATGATATCGAGCGGCTACGTAAAATGGCCGCTGTGGATAAATGGCTGATATTTGGTGGTTCTTGGGGCTCAACACTTGCACTAGCGTATGGTGAAACACACCCCGACCGGGTCAGTGAGATGGTGTTACGTGGGATATTTACTCTGCGTAAAAAAGAGCTGTATTGGTATTATCAGGATGGCGCTTCACGTTTCTTCCCGGACAAATGGCAGCGTGTGCTCTCTATTTTATCGCCAGAAGAACAGGGTGATGTGATTGCTGCTTATCGCCAACGACTGACATCGCCGGACAAGGCCGTACAGCTGGAGGCGGCTAAAATTTGGAGCCTATGGGAAGGCGAGACTGTCACTCTATTACCCACCAAAAGCTCGGCTTCTTTCGGTGAAGATGACTTTGCTCTAGCTTTCGCCCGCATTGAGAATCACTATTTCACCCATATGGGTTTTTTGGATAGTGATAACCAGTTACTGGATGATGTGACACGTATTCGTCATATTCCTGCGGTTATTATCCATGGCCGCTATGATATGGCTTGTCAGCCACAAAATGCGTGGGATTTAGCCAAAGCCTGGCCGGAGGCTGAATTACATCTGGTTGAGGGGGCAGGTCACTCCTTCGACGAGCCGGGTATCTTGCATCAGTTGATTTTGGCAACGGATAAGTTTGCACGTAAATCCTAACGTTTCATCTGAATAACTCCCGCAGAGCCATCTTTGCGGGAGTATCTTGTTCATCACTTTATCTTCGGTTCATACGGCAAGCGAGAGAGTTTATTTGATTCACTACGATAATGCGCCAAACGCTGCAAAAAATAGTCGCGCAGCTCATCCGGCTGCTCCCTGGCAACCATTTCAGGGATCACCGGCATATTGTAACGCTCTTTAAATGCAACGCCTGAAGCCGCCAGGTCAACGTTCATTTTTGCTGTTTCTTCGTCAGAAAGCTCTACCAGATTATATCCCATTCTTTGCTCCTTCTTGGATGGTGGGAGGTTATGGCGCAAAAGGTAATGCAGACTGCAGCGCTTGGCAAGTGACAGGGATTATCAAACAATGGTTATTTCTAAACTTTCACATAGAAATAATATTCACCTTCAGGTGAAAAGCTTATTTTAAATTAAATAAACCCTCAAATAAGAATCATTCTTTTTAGTGTTTGGCCGGTAATGATAATGATTATTATAATAATCAAAGAAACACGATAATATTTGTTATCTTGTTTAAAATCATATGGTTAAATTATTTATTTGTTTTTGTAGAGTATTAATGTGAATAGGGTGTTCTTATTTTGTTTTTATCTTGGCATAATACGCCAAGTTAATCGTTGCTTCCCTGCATTATAAATATTAGGAAATTATTTATGTTGAAAACAGAAATGGCACAAAAGCTCAATGAGCAGCTGAATCTCGAATTTTACTCTGCCAATCTTTATCTGCAGATGAGTGCCTGGTGCAGCGATAAAGGGTTTGAAGGTGCAGCTGCATTTTTAAAAGAACATTCTCAAGAAGAGATGCAGCATATGCAGCGCCTGTTTGAGTATCTCAGTGGCACAGGTTCTATGCCGGTTTTGGGTACCATTACAGCGCCGCCAATCGATTTTGCATCATTGGCTGATGTATTCAAATTGACTTATGAGCATGAGCAACTGATCACCACTCAAATTAATGAGCTTGCCCATGTAGCAATGACAACTCACGACTACTCTACATTCAATTTCCTGCAATGGTATGTTGCTGAACAGCATGAAGAAGAAAAACTGTTCAAATCTATTCTGGATAAATTGGCGCTGGTGGGTAATAGCGGCAACTCATTGTTCTTTGTTGATAAAGACTTGAAGACAATGGCGGCTCAGAGCCACGTTCAGGCTTAATTCTTGGCTTAATGGGTACTGACAGACTATTTGCCGCAGCTTCTGATTCCCACTGGTGGAATCCGGAGCTGCGGTTTTTCGTTGTAACCTCATGATATTTATCTGCGCTTTCCCCCCCATTTTATGGTTTCGTGCTAATAACGAATTGTTTAGCTATGGTTTCTCGACTTGCCATATTCAAATCGTTATCATTTGCAATAACAACAAAAGCTCGTGAGCTTAATAGCTGTTCAAAAATTGGTGATATTTCAATCGCCACTCAGAGTTTGGTGTTTTATTTTGTGCCCTACCTCACAGGTAGTGCAATTCACTGGAAGTGATAGGGGTTCACGCTGCCAATATAGGATATGGTTGGTAGCAGATTGATTCTTTTCCCCATCGATTAAGGGATATTATGTTTATTCGCAAAGTACGTTCTTCTTGCCGCATGCTTTCGGCGCTTATTGTGTTGTTTGTTGGGTTATCCAGTCAACAAGCGCTGGCCCACGCACATTTAAAAATTGAGTCACCTGCCGCCGATACCACCATAGGTTCAGCACCAGAAGCCCTGACCTTGGGGTTCTCCGAAGGAATTGAGCTGAATTTCAGTGGCGTGAAAGTTACCGGTCCTGATAACGATGTGGTGAAAACCGGTGAGCTAAAATTAGACCCGGTCAATAATACGCAATTGATTTTACCAATTGATGATGCGTTAAAAGCGGGGAAATATAACGTTTCATGGCATGTGGTCTCTGTTGATGGTCATAAAACCAAAGGCACATACAGCTTCACAGTGAAATAATATGTCTCTGGCGACCCTATTCGTTCTGTGTCGCTTCCTGCATTTTTTGGCGGTGATGCTGATGTTTGGCATCAGTATCTTCACCGCCTTATTAGCACCAGACCGCTTTTCTTCGACCTTAAAACAGCGTTTATCACCTCTGCTTATCCTCAGTACCTTTCTGGGGCTAGTTTCTGCTGTCGGACTTTTGGCCATTCAAGCCGGTATGATGGGGGATGGCTGGTCTGATACTTATCGGCTGAATGTTTGGTGGGCAGTATTTGGCACTCGATTTGGTCAGATATGGCAATGGCATCTTGGTCTATCTATCTTGAGTATGTGGGTCGTATTACTGGGTTCAACTCGAGTTTACTACCCATTAATGGTGGGGTGTTCCACGGCATTACTGGCGAGCTTGGCGTTTACCGGGCATGCGGCGATGCACGATGGTGCTTTGGGATGGATTCATCAAATCAATCAAATGATACATTTACTCAGCACTGGCTACTGGTTGGGATGTCTACCACCTCTCTTAATTTGTCTTGCTTATACTCGCCATAGTGATGTGAAACGCGAAGCTATCACCACACTGATTCGCTTTTCCAGTTGGGGGCATTTAGCGGTAACCTTGGTCTTGGTGACTGGTGTTATTAACAGCATTATTATATTGAGAGAGACTTCTTTAACGTTAACATCCACTTATCAGATGTTATTGCTCAGCAAAGTGATATTAGTGCTATTTATGATTGTTGTTGCACTGATTAACCGCTATTGGATTGTCCCGATGCTGCGAAAATTACCGGTAAAGGGGCATTATTGGTTAGTCGTTAACAGCTGTACCGAGATAATCCTTGGGGTAGGGGTGCTGCTGTTAGTCAGTATTTTTGCCACAATGGCACCGGTATAGGGTGAGATTATCTCTAACAAACAGTGCCACCGAGCTTGCATCAACTCCTCACTATGAGAGAAAATCAAAGCAATCAGTTAATTAAGGGTAATTAAGATGAAGGGTTTTGTGCTGACGTTGTCGTTACTCATGTTATCAGCTAACGCTATGGCTGCCGGGAAGATTATCACGGTCAGTAAGTTTGAGTTTGGCAAACAATGGGCATTTAATCGCGAAGAAGTGATGCTGGAGTGCCGCTCAGGTGATGCTTTGTTTGTGATAAACCCAAGCACGTTAGCGCAATATCCGCTAAATGATGTCGCAATGGAACAGATGAAGTCGGGTCATGTTCTGGCGAAACCATTAGATGTGCTGCTATTAGATGACAGTGATAAACCCGGCCAAAAGATGAGTTTGGAGCCTTTTCAAAAACGCGCCATGACATTATGCCAACAGTAAATTTGAGTACAAAACCTAGGTGTTTATTAGTATTAATCGATGTTTAACAGACAATTGCCTTTCTTAGCATGAGCACTGATTTTTTAGCGCCTAAATTAGTTTGCACCCGTTATTAATTACTTCTGTTGCTAAGTTGGCGAAACACATGTACTCGACTACGCTTAAGGAGTACGGCTGAATAAGCCTACGTTAATGCCAACTTTTAGCGCACGGCTCTCTCCCAAGAGCCCTTTCCCTAGACCGAATATAGGAATCGTATTCGGTCTTTTTTTAACTTATTGATTTTAAAGGTGATTTTTGGGGTTTATCGAAATTTATCGAAATTTTATCGAAATCTGATATTCGGTCTTTTATAGCATCACGTATTCTTTCCCTCTCGTATCAAGGTACTTATTCGTCATTTTCTCCGATTTATGCCCCAGCAGTTTCATCGCAAATTCCTTACCTTTTTCCTTTTCATACAATCGTCCGGCTAGGCTTCTGATCTCATGAAAAGTTGGCGGACTTTCATCAAAACGAAAATCTGTTCCTGTTCTCGCCGTTACGAATTTCTTAGTCAGGCTGTCTGGATGTAGTGATCCATCAGGGCTATTTTTCCGGATACCGGTACTTATCATAAAATCTGTTTTACTGGCTAATCTGCATCTTTCAATCACGGAGCTAAGACGTAGGCCAACGGCTTTAAGCTCAAGATCTAAGGGCAGGGAGATCATGGCTCCGGTTTTTCCCTGATCTATCTGTAATCTGCCATCAACAATCTGGTCAAAGCGCATCAATGTTAAATCCTCACGCCGTTGGCCAGTCACCAGCGCCAGATCCATTGATAGCCCAAACCATGCCGGTAATGTGTTAGCAACATTGCGAATGGCAAGATACTGATCCAGTTCCAGTCGCTCACGTTTCACCACTGGTTTAGCTGAACGTGTCGGTGTCACCGGGTTGTTCTCTATATGACCTTCAACAATCGCTTCCCTAAATATATCTGACAGAACCGATCGCATGGTGGCAGCCATTGTCTTTTTATCTTGCGCTACCCAGAACTCCAAAAACTCAGCAACATGGCGCGTGCTGATTTTTGTTAATACATTGCTGCCCAATTTTTCGCTGATCATGGCTATTTGTCCCTTGCGAACTTTGTATGTGTTTTCCGCCAGCTCTCGGCGTTTATAGATGACGTCATATCGTTTTAGCCATGCTGCCAGTGTGTACTCCTGCGTGCCTTTGAGCTTTTCTAGTAGCGCGACAGGAGTGTAGTTTTGTTCAATGAAATTATTGGCTTCAATGGCTTGGGATATAGCATCTCGTCGGGCAATTTTACCGAGAGACAATTCCTTTCCAGTTAGCGGGTTGCGCCAATAGAAAGTTTGTTGAACACGCCTAAAGGTGAGATTTTTGGGCAAATTAGCGTCATACTTTCCCGGCCTTTTTGCCATAACCCATCTTCTCCAATATTGGCGGTATCGTAGAATGTGAAATATTCAGCGCTTTCGCCATTCTGTAGCTTTTGGGCTGTATATAAATGGCACCAGGCCGCACGCGATATTGTCTGCCGTGTTTTTCTGCTGCAGGGTAAAAGTTACCGTTTCTGGCCCAACGTTGGAGTGTTTGAATCGTCGGCTTGTCAGTCGTATACGTTTCATTACACCATTCGGTTAATGTCATTAATTTAGCCATTGGTCATACCTCGATATGACCGGTCAGCATAGTAACGCGCTGACCGGTTCAGTTTTGATTTTTAAAAATCAGTTAGCGGACGGCTAACGAACGTTCGCCAGTTTCAAACTTGGCACCGGCTATCGATAGGCCCTCATTTAAGGCAGCTTTGATTTCATCGGCTTTTGGGGTAGTGATAATTTGCACCTGAGAAACGGAGTCTACATATTCATCAGGCAACAAATTCACATCGGTGATGACGAGTTTTTTTGTCCCTTTTCGGGCAGTATAGGTATTGGATGCTGTTTTGATCGAGTCTTTACCAGCCTGAATCATGCATTCCAATATATATTTACGGTAGATCTCAGCCTGATTATCAAAACTTTTCTTGCGTGCACTCATCCGTTTGGCTTCGTTGGCACATATCTCTGCCTGACCCAGCGTGTTACGAACCAATGCCATCAATGCATCGAACTTATCCTCTAGCATGCCCTCAATGCCAGATAGGGTATCAGCGACCATTTCGGGTGTGAGTTCATCACCACTATCGGCCATTTCCTGTAGCTTTCGATAATCAGTGGCTAATGATATAGCGGTTGTACTCATGCCTTTTCTCCTTCAGTGACGAATTTTGCCAGACACTCATCTTTGATTTGGTTCAAACGGGTTAGACGGCCTGTCAGATATTTGACGTGCTCATCATCATGGGATGATTCTGCATTCTTGAGATGAACCCCGATGGTACGTGTTAGTGAAGTACTGATTTTTGTCACTTCATTCGCCGTGACTGCTGTTTTCATCGTTTCGGTATTGGCTTTGAATTTTTCATCTAACTCTTTACGTAGACGAACCACATCATCAGCTTTAGTGCTGGCATTTTTAATACCGAACTCAATATTATTGTCGGCGGTGTATTCAGCATCATCAAACAGCCCCATAAACACATCAGCGCTGAAACCAAGCTGTGCTAATGCTTTGGTCGTGGCGTCCGTTAGGCTTTTTTTACTGACTTCATCGTCACAAATGAAACCGTTTGTACTTTGATAAATATGTTTGGTATGACCAAAAGCAGGGAAGCGACCCCGACCTCCTGTGTGCTGGTACCACAGTTCAATCCGCATAGTGTGGTTGGATGTCCGTAGAATGGTTCCATCCCCATCACGCATTGGTTTACGCCCGATTTCTCGATTGTTGCTATCCAGAACCGACTCCATAAATGGGATGCCGGGTATAAATTCTTCACTGATAATATCCACGCCCCAGCCGCTACCAAAGGGGCCAAAAATCTCCGTGGCTCTCATTGTCTGATAGGTAGGATTGATGCTGGTCACAGAGCGAATGACTTTGCCATTTTTGGTAGTGTCTTTTCGCTTGGTACGCGCTGGATCGGTGCGCTGTACTGATTTCCAGATACTTAAATTATCCTGCGACTCTTTTGGTAACTTAGAGATATCCTGATCAATCTGTGATGCACGTTGCTGGAACTCATCTGCAGCAAGAAGCGGTGATTCAGGCTCTATCTGCTCGCTGGTATGTGTCTCGGCATTAATGCTCGCTGTTTCATCATTAATGGTGCTATTGGCAATGTTCGATGCATGATTTGGTTGTTCTGTTGCGCCTTTTGGCACTTTTGTATCAGTTTTTGGTTTTTCAATTGTGCTGGTATTCGCCGGTGAATCGTTGGCTGCACCGGTTAAGCCATCAACGCTAAATTTGCCATCGCCAAGGTTTGCTACTTTCACATCATCGGCTTTGATTACATCAAGCTGTAAACACTGATTGATATAGGTTTTCAGCTTGGCTGGGTCTTTATGAATATCCAATTCAGCACCGCGGATCATTGCAAATAAATCATCACGGGTAACATCCAGTATGGTTGGAATGACTCGTAAAGCAGTCGACCAGCGACGCCACGCTTCATCGCCTTTTGCTACTTTTTCTTTAGCACCACGATAAATAGAAGGGGGTACTTCCCAAACGTCATAATCTCCGGGGAACAAGGCACAGGCAACTTCAACATCTAGCGAAGCATAATCATGCTTATAGCCGCGCTCATGATTGCCTGTAGGGGAAGAATTGGTTGGTTCATTAGCTTGGCTGGTAGGGTGTTCACGCTCATCCGGACGGGACATAATCCACTTTTCAGCAAATTTATTGACGTCTGGCCATGACTTAAAGGGGGGCGTGTGGGCCTGAATATCATCAATCAACTGGGCCAATGAAGTAATCAACATGTGTTTAATTTGGGGTAGGCGCGGGAGACCATCAATTATTGCTCGATACAAAGGTTCCGATTCATCGTCATTAATTAAGTCATAAGCATTTGACAATAAATGGCTATCTACTGTTTCTGGTTCTACACCGTATAACAAGATATAAGCAACTCTCACTTCTATTGGTAAATTGAATATATCCTTTATGTTTTCAATTTCATCATTATTTTGAATAGGGATAGGTTCAAATTCTTTAGACTCATCGTTCCACTGATTATGCTCCATCCATTCAGTACTAAATATGGCATTATCATCAGAGTCATCATGAACTGGTGGGCGAGGGGAGCCGACACGATCAGCACAAACTTTAGGCGCAAAGAAATTACCACTTGAACCGGGGAATTCACCCTCTAATAACATGGTGGATTTCATTGTTGCCATTTTTTGATTTTTGGCATCAACAGTAATTGCCATGGCGACAGCACCATTTGCCATGGCAGATTTTTTGGGTAGAAACCCACATATAAATAAGCTCATTGGTCATTCCTCGCTAATTATTTTTAATCTGATAATAACAATCGGTAAATTCGATTAATTTATCGGTTGGTAATACGTGTCTTAAAGACTCAGAATCACACTTTTTAATTTGCTCTAAGGCGAGAGAAATTAAATCACGTACATCAACAGATCCTGTTTCAATAAGGTCCGTAACTGTTCCCATAATGGCATCAGAGCTTGCTCCAACCTCTACTAGTGCTGGAGATTTAGCCGTATTAACAATAGTAATAGAATCAGCCAGGATTCTTAATGTTGTCTTTTGCATAAAGATCCCTATATAATTTTGGCGTCCAGTGGTGGAAGCCATTGGTCATACCTCGCTGGAGTCGGTTTGGTCGCTGACTCCGCCGTCACCGGGACGTTAAGCCGGTAAGATAGCCCGCCTTGCGCGGGCTTTTTTACATCCCCAAAGCAGAATGACAAGAATGAGTTGCTGTCACTCACGCTATTTAGCAGCGTTTTACCCACTTTAATTAGCTGAGATTGATGGCTGTTTCACGGTGTTAGCTACTAAAGTTAATGTTTTTCCTGAGGTGCTAAATCATTTACAAAATTTGATAGCAAAGCGATTAATAACAAATCACGGACTTGTTTCTTACCGAGACTAAAATTGGCTTCAATTGCTTCATCTTCACCAATGCCAATATAATTTTTGGCGGCAGCTTTAATAGCGCATCCCATACAATGGTAATCACCCAACGTTTCACCATTAGGTAATACAATAGATGCGGCAGGTGATTTTGAATCTGTATTTTTAACTGCATACCCGATGATTTCATTATCTGTTGATAATTGAGCAACAGCATCATGAAGTGGTTTAATAGATAATTTAATTTCTTTAAATTTCATTGGTCATACCTCGTTATTTTTGATGAATAATGGCATCGACTGGATAACAGTTGCCATTGAATAACCTATTTTCGAAAATTACTTTTTCACATTCTTGTTGGGTGTCATAAACTTCATAGACAATATCTCTACAAATTTCATGAGCAGGGCATACCGATACAACTAAAGCGAATAGTAGTTGCTCCATAAATTTCCTGAATATTAAGGGTTAAATTATCTCGGCAGTTGCTTTCCCACCATCAGTAATTTTTAGATAAATCGATTCGCAATAAGGGCAAGTCGCCAGTGAATCCCAAACTGTGTTATCTATTCCTCTGCGTGTTTCAATTTCTTTATTACATATTGGGTAGCTAAGAGTGATGAAATTCACCCCCTTAGCTTTAGCTTGTGCAACGTATTTACTGTGGTCATCCAATAGTTTTCCCATCGTCTATCCCTTTTTATCTGCTTTCAGATTGTCAGAACTTGCTTACCTAAGCGGCTGTTGTGCCGTTGATGAGACAAACAATACTATAGCTATTATTATTTCGTCAATACCAATGTTATTAAAATATTCGATAGATATAAAAAAACCGGTATCGCTACCGGTTTAATAAGAAAAATTAAGGGAGTTATTGGCCTGAGTTTGAGCTTTTGCGTCTTAAAACGAGTAACTCTTCTAGAAGTTTATCGTAATTTTCAGTTGTAGTTTCTAGTTGTTGTAAGAGTTTGACTTTCTCACTTCCAGGTAACTTATTGAATAACCTTATTAATTCTTTGTGCTGGCTAGTTAGATGATTCCACCCGGGCTCTTCGTGCTCCGAAGGGGGAGGTGGTCCTTTACGGACATAGCTAAATAGTTCACTTAACTCTGGTCTTATCTCTTCAGGACTCACCATTAAAAGCGAAGCGAATTTAATCACCGCATCTGTGTTAAGTGGCGTTACCCCATTTAGATAATGGCTAACAGCACCTTGGGTATTGTATCCCATGATGTCTGCTGCTTTCTCTTGAGTTAGCCCCAACATCCCGCGCTTATAGTTCCAGATCTCTCTGAGCCTTTCTGCGGCTTGCAGGTCTTCTTCTGACAGTTGTCTCTTCATACCTCAATCATATTATTAAAGTTGTTATTAAAAAAATAACTACGGTATTGACGCAAAAAAATAACAACGTTAATATTCTGGTGAATTAAATGGAGAACACCATGAAACTTAGTGAATATCTGAATAGAAACGGTATTAGTCAAAAAATTTTTGCTACCAGTATTAATGCTTCACAGGGATATGTCAGCCACATCGTGGTTGGCCGCCATGCTCCAAGGGGAATTATGGCCTTAAATATCGCGGCTGCTACTCAATGGGCAGTTACACCGCATGAATTAAATGCGATTGACTATCCAAATCCAACTGATGGTCTGCCTCCAGAACTTCAATTTAACGCACCTGCAGCATAAAAACTGATTTTTAAAAATCAGATTCCACAAGGAGATAGCTGTGAAATTAAAACATGATGCCATCTGCGCGGAATTGCGTGGTTGGGCAGCGGAAACCAAACAGGAAATTGTAGCGGCAGAAATAGCACAGGCTTATTTCGTTTTGGGGGGAGGGGATCTTCCATTGACACCTGTTAACGATGAACACGCTACGCACAACAACAAGCAACGCCTATTCAGATGGATTGACAGTGACACGGACAGGTCAAAGACAAAAATCGCAGAGCTTACCCCGGCAATCCTCCGAGCATTGCCCGGAGAGCGTCGAGCCAGATTAGAGAATCCAAATTCAGTGAATTATCTAGCCGCACAAGCATTGCGAGATTTCTCGCTAGCCATGAGTGCAGTTTTTTTGGGCTGTTCTGATATGTCACAGAAGTTAATAAAAGCTACCGAGGCGATACATGCATTGATCCCAGTAACACAGCAGTTGATTGCATAACGAGGTATGACCAATGGCCAGATTTTCTAGAGAACAAGTTGAACAGCAATTACGAGATGAACTGCAGAGGGCAGGGTTTACGGAATCAGTATCCAGATCAGCAGCAATTCAAGGAGGCAAGCATTACACCGAAGTACCTAATTCCACATTCTCAAGTGCTTTAGCTTGGGCAAAAACATACGCCAAACCTTACAAACGTATTCGGGATAAACCGGCGAAGAAAGTGGTTAAACCTAATAAGTCATGGAGGACACCACATGTCTAAAAAACTCACTTGGTGCAATGGCTATCGCTACGGAAACATGCCTATTACATCGAATATGGCACGGGTGGTTTTACGGCAAGTTGTACGCGAGTCCATGCAATGCCAACGGAGAGCATTTCACGCTCTTTTTAATATTAGTAACGCCAAATGTAACGTGTTCAGCGTTACAGAAAAGCACTGAGTCGGGGTAGGTATGGCATCAAGTTGGATAAAAGTCGAAGTGATAACTCCAGATAAACCGGAGATCTTCCAACTGGCTGAAATCCTGAATATTGACCCGGATACCGTACTTGGAAAGTTAATCCGTGTCTGGGTCTGGGCTGATCAACAGACCATCGATGGTAACGCAGATGGTAACGCGGTCAGCGTTACAAGAATTGGCATTGACCGTATCACTTTTATGACTGGCTTTGCTGATGCACTGATAACAGTTGGATGGTTAAAACATGACGGCGGGAAAATATACTTTCCTGACTTTGATCGCCATAACGGAAAAGGCTCTAAAAAACGGGCAGTTACAAGCAGACGCGTTACAGAATTCAGAGATTCCAAGGCAAAAAGTAACGTCAAGGGTAACGCTGGCGGCGTTACACAACAGGATCAAAAAGCGTTACCAGAGGAAGAGTTAGAGGAAGAGAAAGAACTAAAAGATAAAACCCTATTGTCCTATGGCGAAAAAAACGCCACAGGACCGAGTGAAAATAATTTTTCTTCGAATCGTGAACCGGAGGGCCAAGAAGCCGAGGCAAAAAACAAGCGGCATGAGTACTCGCCAGAATTCGAGGCGGCTTGGTTGATATATCCCCGTCGACCGGGAAGCCCTGACAAACACGGTGCTTTCAAAGCTTGGAACGCCAGACTGCGAGACGGCGTAACGACTGATGCGATGTTGGAAGGGGTGAGGCGCTATGCGGAGTTCGTCAAGGCTACGGGGAAAGCTGGCACGGAATTTATCAAACAGGCAAAAACATTTTTTGGACCGTCGAAGCATTTCGACGATGAGTGGCAAGTAAGCACAGGAGAAAATCATGTGGAATTCAGATTTAACCAGAGCGACCCACGACCGTACTCTGAGCAATACCTCAGTTGGGAACAACAACAGGGGATCACAGGCATGGAACCTATGGGATCTCATGATCAAAATCTATGCGAACCGCTGGACTGCGAAGAATGGCAATCGCCCGTCTGAACTGTGGGAACGTCAGATTAGCACAATGACTGGTGACCAACTCCAGCGAGTTTGCACCGCATGCATGAAACGTTGTGAATCTGGTAACTCTTGGCCTCCAGATTTTGCCGAGTTTGTCACTCTCGTTGCTGAACATGCAGGCGGTCATCTGGGCTTAACCGTGACTGATGTTCTCGCCGAGCTTAAGCGCTACCGGAATGAATTTTATAAATACAGTTGTGCTGAGGAATTCAACTGGCGCCACCCGGTTTTATATCAAATCTGCGTAGACCTTAAGCGCCTTGGAATTGAAAAAAGGCTTACTGATACCGGACTAGAAACACAGGCAGGTATCGAGCTGGCCAAGTGGCAAAAGCGCGTTGCTAGTGGTGTACCAATCCCTCCCATTCGCCGCCAATTGAAAACACCTGACCGACCATCAGGATTAACCCCGGCACAGCAACTAGCCGCAGGAAACCGATACGTTAAATAAGCGAGGTATGACCAATGGAAATTAACAACTGCAATAGTTTTATCAATGACAGCCGGCCAGTCATTGACGACAAATGTGATCATTCCTTATGCATTATTGACTCATGGGACGCTGCTGCCCGGGCAAGGTGTCGAGCGCCTTATACACCACCTCTTAAGCCGCGGAAAGTTGTGATCCCCCCATCAAAGGTTACAAAAGTAAAAAGGCCTAAAGTAGTCAAAAAATCTGATACGTCATCAGCACTGCGTCTAAAGGCGAGTGAGTTGGTAGCAGTGATGATTGGCAAAAATTTGACATACACCGGTATTCTTACCGCCCTTGAAAAATCGTATCCGGGCCACGGTATTACGTTACGTATGCTTCAAATGCGTATGATTGGCCTGATGAAATCACCACATGTTGAAATCACTCGTCATGAAAAACCGGTACCGGAATTCACATTGCACAGTGTCAGTGATCGTTTTTATGTAGATTCGAAATTAAGGGCTAAGAAGCGTGCAAAAGGCGATTCTGATGAGAACTAAGCTAGTTCGAAACAAGTTTGTGTATAAAAAGATCGGCATGAAATATATGCATCGAACATTCCCAACCATGCCGCCAAATTCAAAGTTTTTGTTTTGGAACGCTGGAGATTATTACGGAAGGAAATACCGGAGGTATAGCTGAACCATTGATAAGAAATAGCTGATATTCATACTTTTTATGTGGTTATATCCGTTTTTTGGAATGTGAAACTTTACTTAACAGAAGTGTGCATGAAATCGGTTGAATCAGGTCCCCAGTATGGGGTTGCAATATCATAAGCATAAGGTGATAGCTTAATGATTAATATGAAAAACTTGATTCAATATTTACCACTGAATGGTGCTGTTTTGATTCATTGCAAAAACGGTAAGATAGTGAGTATTAAACAGATAAGAGCAGATCAGTTTGTGGCTAGCTTACCTGCATTTATCGAACTAGCAGAAAGAGCAGGGTACATCGTTACAAACCCTGATATTTAGCGGTATAATAGCAAAGCCAGCCTGAACAACTGGCAACCTAAGCAGTTGTTGTGTCATCACCCTTGGGGGCAAGATGGCACAACTTTCATTTATCAAATCTGGCAATGAGACACTGACACCGGCCACACCCGATGTTAGGGATTTTCTGCATTATAAAGTCAAGTTGGGGGCTATTCTCACCGCTGATTTTAAGCAGGTTCGCAATCCAAAGTTTCACCGTAAATACTTCTCTTTATTGAATCTGGGTTTTGATTACTGGATACCCTCCGGTGGCACCATATCGCCTGAAGAAAAGAAACTGGTGCGCGGCTATGTAAACTATTTGGCAGAATATGCCGGGCATAGCGATACGCTGGAAGAATTAGCCCGTCAGTACCTCGATACCCTGGCAGAACAGCGGGCCGACCGTGTAACCCTGCTTAAATCCTTTGATGCTTTTCGCCGCTGGACAACCATTCAAGCTGGTTATTACGCCATTATTCAAATGCCGGATGGCTCGCAATTTAAAGAGCCTAAATCGATCTCTTTTGCCTCGATGGACGATACCGAATTTGCCGAACTCTACAAAGCCACTCTTGATGTGCTTTGGCAATTTATCCTGAACAAAACCTTTAGTACGCCAGCTGCTGCCGAGAATGCCGCCAGCCAGCTATTAAGTTATGCGTAGGGGGATTTGTGGCTAATTTACGCAAAGAGGCAAGGGGCCGTGAGTGTCAAATAAGAATCCCCGGCATATGCAATGGCAATTCCGAAACTGTGGTTCTGGCTCATTACCGATTGGCGGGTACCTGTGGCACCGCCATTAAACCACCTGATGAGCAGGGGGCTTGGGGATGCGGTGCATGTCACGACGAGTGTGACCGGCGCACCCGTTTAATTGATAGTGACACCGCTCGCCTGTATCACGCCGAGGGCGTTATGCGCACACAGTATATTTTACTAAAGGAAGGGAAGTTATGAGAGCCGCACCGCAAAGCCTGCCGTCAGAGCAGGAAAAGCCAATGCTGGATATTCAATATCTATTGGAGCTTTGGGGAGCATGGGCCGCCAATGATAATAGCCAGGTAGATTGGCAACCTATTGCCGCAGGCTTTAAGGGGCTGCTCCCCTATACCAATAAATCACGGCCACAGTGCTGTGATGATGACGGCATTATGATTGATGGTTGTGTGGCTCGATTGAAAAAGTATAAACCGGAAGAGTATGAACTAGTGATTTTGCACTATGTATACGGTGTTTCGCTGCGAATGATAGCTAAAAGGCGTAAGTGCTCTGATGGGACAATTAGAAAAGAAATGCAGACGGCTCAGGGGTTTATATTTGGGGTGTTATGTATGTTGGATGCTCAGTTGTAACCGGTATAAATGTTAAGGATATTAACCTCATATGGAGGGGAGCGGGCCAGCTTACACAACACTTTTAGCAGTTGTGTGAATAGGACAAGACCTTCAGGCTGAACAGTTGCGGATTGTTTGCCTAAATTTAGTGATTTTGAATCCACTAATTGATGAACATTGCCAATAAAAGACGTTGTTTTGATTCGCTGCTGGTTTCCCATGAGTCTAAATACTGAGGAAATTATGACCTCATTAATAGACTCATCTGAAATTGCAATGTCGTCATAAAACTGAATATGAGAGCGCAATTCCTTTTGGGATACAGAGACATCGTGTAAACCTTCGGCAGCCCATTCAATAACTCGATGAATTTTATCGAGATTGATGCGCTCCCTGATTCCGTCTCTTTTAGTTACCAGTAGTGAATTGTTCATAGGTTCCTGGCCTAAAATACTACCCTAACTCATTTAGCGGCTGCTTCAGCGAAATGAGTCTAATTGGGAGGATGTGGCGCTTCCTCCAATGTCACAGCGATTAATGAGAGGTTAAGTCGTGTTTTTTCTTAGTAGTTGATTTCATTTTTTACTCCCAAGTTAAAAATATATAATAATATCAGTGCGTTATATTTTTATTTTTCCCGTTAAATACCTCCTTACATGCAGGTTGATGATGGATGCCGTATCACCACCAACTATGTCCAGTAATGAGTCGATACAAACGCAGGAGCCAGTATGTAAATCTAAAAAAATCGCCAGCTTTCTTGAAGAAGTGCGACTCTTGTTTATCTACTGTGTCCTTAGCTATTTTCTTGTCATTATTTGGACGTCTTGCACGTTTTCCTTTGAGTGAGCCAGAATTTTTTAGCGGCTTTTTCATATCCTTTATCCTTTTTCCTGAATGGGATATGAAGGAAGCCACATTAACCGTCTGTTGCTGCGGGTAGGCCAGCTTTACTTATATGGAGGTAAAACATCCGAATATCAAGGATATTTTTCATAATAAAATCACAAAGATAGGTGGTTATTTTTTGTTCGGTCAGATGTAGTGTGGTGTTAGTAAAACATAAGTCAATTTTATTGGTTTAATAGTGAATAAATTATTAACGCGTACGCAAAAATGTTTGTATTCTGATAAGAGTGGTTACTTAGTCACGCAACTTACACAATTCAAAAAACCTCGCTTTTTGCGGGGTTTTGTCGTTTTTGCGCTCAAATAATCTGCGATAAGCATATTTATCATGTGATTGTGGCGTATTTTCTTTTCGCTTCATACCCAACCCATCAGGGAGGGGGAGACTATGAAAATGAGCAATATAACAACAGCGGTCTCCTATACCGTGTCGGGTGGTAGTTTCATTTTTTGGGTTAAAGAGCTGATAGCTGGATTCACACCTGATGAGTGGACGGTTATTGGCGTACTTGGCTCTTTATTTTTTATGGCCCTGACATTTTTGCTTAATGCAGGCGTGAAAATTTGGGACCGGCGCCACGGCTATAAGCCGGACGGTGAATAATGGCGTCGATAAAAACCAAACTCAGCGCTGCGGTTCTTGGTCTGGTTATTGCGGGCGCACCCGCCTCAATTATTCTCAGTCAGTTTCTAGATGAAAAAGAGGGTAACCGGCTGGTAGCCTATCCCGATGGGAAGAATATCTGGACTATTTGCCGTGGTACCACGCGAGTTGATGGCAAACCGGTAGTGAAAGGGATGAAGTTAACTGCGGAGAAATGCGCTGTGGTGAATAAGTTAGAGGCAGATAAAGCCATTAGTTGGGTAAAGCAGAATGTCCATGTCCCGCTGACTGAGCCACAAATTGCCGGTATTGCTTCGTTTTGCCCCTACAACATCGGCCCTAGTAAATGCTTCACCTCCACCTTTTACCGAAAACTCAATGCTGGCGATCGCAAAGGTGCATGCACTGAAATTAAACGTTGGATTTATGACGGCGGTAAGGATTGCAATATCCGCTCCAATAACTGTTACGGACAGATAGAACGACGCACACAAGAAAGCGAACTGACGTGCTGGGGGCTGGATGAATAAGGCCATTGGAATAGTCATTGCTGTGCTGGTGGTCGTTGTGTCAGCTCTACTTTTTAACAGTTATCGCCTCTCAAATAAGGTTGAAAAAACGGAAGTGGAGCTGCGGGCCGAGCAAAACACAAACACGGTTCTGGGAAACATCATTGATGCATACCAGGTGAATGAAGCTGCTAACCGAGCAGCCACAACTCGCCAGCTAGATAACGAAAGGAAACTACGCAATGAAAGTGAAGGTCAACTTAAGCGGTTTCTGGCGGCGTCGTCAGATGATAATTGTGCCATTCAGCATATGCCTGATGCTAGCATTAACATCTTGCGCGAGTAATTCGGTACCGCGGCCGGCCGTTACCTGTCCTGCATTGCTACCGCCAGAATCATCATTAATTGAATGTGAAGTGCCGGAGTTCGTCGGTACCACTTGGCGCGATAGTGGGCTGTATGCACTGGCTTTGAAACGTGAGCTGCGTATCTGTAAGGGGCGGCTGGATGAGGTTATTGGCTGGCGACAGAGTGTCGAGAGAAAAAAGTAAAAAATGACGGTTAAATACCAATTCGGGTAATTATCATATTTGTATTGCATTAGTCTTTCTTTGAATTAAAAATTGAACCAAGTGGCTACGAATACTAATAAAAATGAGAGAAATGAAATTAGCTTCCGGATGTTCGGTCTGGTTTAAACGTTATTCGCAATGGTTTAATGAGAAGCTGGATAGATTTCAATAATCTGAATATCTTCCAGCATCGCTGGGTTAGCTGTGACTTCATACTCACCTAGATAGATACTATGCCAGTGAATCCCAGCTAGAATCGCACTTGCTGGTGCGTTAGCTTGTAACAGTAGCCCTCTAGCCTGACAAGCGTTTAGACCGCAACCAAACTTTTTGGCTACATCCTTGCTAGTCGTCCAGCAAAAGCCAATCATACCGTCATTGAATCGGGTTTCGTTCTCTCCTCGATATACAGTGATTGCTTCACCGTTGTATTTAGGTAGCATGACAGAAATTAGTTCTAACAGTTTTTCATCATTGCCAATCTTATTTCTAATAAAATGACCTCGTTCTATCCACATCAAGTGAAAGGCTTCCTGCAATTCAAGTGAAATGCTGTCTTGCGCTTTTACAAATTTGATGAACTGAATCCAGTTTCCTTGATCATGGATTTCTTCTAAGAAAATTTTTTCTTCTGAAGGTTTTGTTCTTTCTCGTAAGTAACCAGACAAATTTTCCACTGTAGTTATTCTCATTAGAAGTGCTATGGCTCTCATCGACAAACAAGAAATATTCTGTCGCGAATACCTAACCGATTGGATACACATAATCGGATAACCGGCTGTCCTAAAACTAGTATTTTCTCAAATCATATACATTAAATGTATATGCCGACATCAGGTCACCATAAGTTTCAATGCATACACTTTTTTTCTCAAAACTCTTTGGAAATGAATGTTCTTGTTCTAGGGCATCAACATAAAAGTTAACATCGGCAGCATTTCTTTCTAAGTACTTAACAGAACCGAATATAGGGGGACGGATCATGGTTCTTTGTTGGATGATATGAATGAAATGCGTAGTTGGAGATACTATCTTTCTTGAAATATCGAAAATGATGTCTTTTTGCACTTGTTCAATTAACAAATCTTTTGGGTAATGATGCTTTAGCTCTATAGTTGCTACATTATTGCCGTGATGTCCGCAAGTCATCATTGAATGATCATAAAGTGATAAGTCCACAGCACCAAAACCAAGTTTAGGATACTCGCTAATTGCAGTTAATTGACTGATTTCATTGAGTATAATAACTAGCTCATCACGTATTTGTGTTTCATGCTTACGGTTATAAAAAAAACGATTGAGGTCATTTAATTTTTGATACATCCTCTCATGGCTAATCGCAGTCATTAGTAAATCGTGAATCATCCCATTACCTAAATTATTAAAGCAGTAAACAAGGATTATACATGACTAACTATGATTGAGAGCCTTTTTAGGTATACCAAGCAAGTTTGATTTTCATCTGAAAAACTTAACATATTATTAGCTGGGACTAGAGAGTACGAGATGTATGTGGCTATAATAGCTTTCATCTAAAACTCAATTATTTGATAACGGTGCACGGTGAATAAATTTTTCCCAATGCTTTCGCGGATATTTAAGAATAATGATCATAGAGAAATGTTCCTCGATGGCAAACTTTATATGAATCCGCTCGGATTTTTTAGAAAATTTGAGGAAAATGAGCAATACAACATTGCTGATAGACACGAGGGAGCCTATAGGATAATCGATCCTTATGATGTGACAATCTCATCAAATGGTAATGTTATTGACCCTAAGAATATTATTGGCCGTATTGTGTTTAACCATAAATGGACCGATTGTATCAATGTATTTTGTATGACGTTGATACCACCAATTCGAATTAGAATGAATAATTCCTCCTCAGATATGAACATTGTTGAAACTAAGTGTTACTACGGTGTCTTGGAGGGATCAGAATCACTAGGTTCTAGCGCCGTTATTATCAATGATGTGCATGAATTCGTTACGAGAATAAAAAAAAAGTTAGATCTGATGATTTCGTCTGAAACTATCAATGAATATAGGGCCGCGCCAATAGAGTATTATTCTGAGAATGGCGAATCTATAAGACTTGATACGTTTGACTTCAGATCTGTTTTTCTTAAAAACAGCAAATATTCTCATCAACAGGAATATAGGATCGCCATTGATAGACTAATGACTGATGAGGAAATATACGTGCTTGAGATAGGAGACCTTCGGGATATATCTTGGACTCTGGATTCTTCAGATCGAAGACAGTTTGAGAAAGTTTTCTAAATAATAGGTTGGTTAGGTCAAATTTTCATGAAATTAATATGATTAACAACCAGTTAATAAAAAATCACTTATCGACGAAGTCGGATCAAACACTACTCTAAAGATTGATTCAAGGTGATAAAGCTAATTTTGAACGTAATTTACAAACGTTGAAGCCAACATCGCTTTTCGTAGTAAGCATTCGATAGTGAACATGGAAATCGAATAGCAATGGCATTACAGATGGTACTCATTGAGCATCATCGATAATGCGCAAACAAAGCCATCAGTAACACCTTCCGCTCACCCTGAGCATGGTTGCTGGTGGTTTTTTTATTTAGGAAGGTGGGCGACCGCGAGTAGTTGGAGCTACTAACGGTCATTCATACCCACAGGATCGGTCATGAGTACGAACCAAGGCCCACTTGCTCTCGAGAGCAGGGTCATAATAGTTGGAACTTGCAAAATGACCATAGAGAAAAATCAGAAAAGATTGGAGATAGTCTACAAGCCTCTCAATTCGTTGATTGTTTATGTAAAAAACGCGAGAACGCACTCAACAGATCAGGTAAATGCGATTACTGCGAGTATTAAACAATACGGTTGGACTAATCCGGTATTGATTGATGAGAAGGGGGAGGTGATTGCTGGCCATGGACGTTTATTGGCTGCAGAACAATTAAATGCGAAAGAAGTACCAACTATCACTTTGGTTGGATTAACTGAAACAGAGAAAAAAGCCTATCGTCTTGCTGACAATAAATTGCCGCTTAATGCCGGATGGGATCAGGAACTATTAACACTAGAGCTAGGTGATTTATTGGCAGACAATTTTGATCTTTCTCTCACTGGATTTTCATCAGAAGAGATAGATCAAATGTTGAATGTCGATTTTTTGCCTGGTAACGAAAATGATCAGGGAAAGCTCGACCATCTAGATACCAAGCTTTGCCCACATTGTGGGGGTGTTCTATGACATCACTCACAGTGGATTGGGCCACTCATCAGGCAGCCAGCTTTGCATGCCTTAACTGGCATTATGCTAAAGCGGTACCAGTGGGAAAATTGGTAAAAGTGGGAGCATGGGAGGATGGGAGATTTATTGGTGCCGTTATTTTTAGCCGCGGTGCCAATAACCATATCGGGCAGCCTTACAGCTTGCAGCAGGATCAAGTGTGTGAACTGACCCGCGTAGCATTACGGCAACACATATCGCCAGTTAGTCAGATATTGGCAAAAGCGATTAAATTTCTCGCTGATGTTTGTCCCGGTCTGCGGCTAATCGTTTCCTATGCAGATAAAGACCAAAATCATCATGGCGGAATTTATCAGGCTACCAACTGGATATATGAAGGACTATTTGGTGTAGGCACCTTAGGTGCTTTCATTATCAACGGTAAGAAAACCCACCCGCGCAGTGTTGCTGCTAAAGGGGTAAAGCAAAGCCTTGAATCTGTCAGACAGCATTTAGACCCCAATGCTCAAGAGTTCAAAACATCAGGCAAGCATAAATATCTGATGCCTCTCGACAAGCAAATGAAAAAAATCCTGCTTTCACGTCATAAACCCTATCCCAAGAGGGCATGACGATGGATAAGCCGACGCTCGATAAAGTCGAGGCATTGGCAGGGCGTGGATTAACGGAACAGCAGATAGCCGACACATTGGAAATCGACATTGATATTTTAAGGAAAGATAAATCAGCAATCTCGCTTTACCGGTTGACTGTTCGCCGGGGAAAAGCTAAAGGGATTGCGGATATATCCAATTCTCTCTTTATCAAAGCCAAGAAAGGCGACACGCGAGCCATGATTTTCTTGCTGGAGCATTTAAAACCAAAATGTGAGTAAAAAATGAAAAAGCCGGATTGGGAGGCGATAAAGTGCGAATACTGTGCCGGACAACTTTCAATTCGGTCATTAGCTGAAAAATACGGTGTTAGCCATACAGCAATAGGTAAAAAGGCAAAACTTGAAAGTTGGGCAAAAGTTTCCAAAGATGAGGTTTCCACTAGCAAAAAAGTTTCCACTAAAAGCAAGAATGGAAACCTGCGAACCAAGACTAAAAAATCAATTTCTTCAATTGAAAATCAAATCGATCCAAATTACTCACCAATTGAAAATCAAATTGAAGAAAGCTGCTCTATCGCCAGTAGATATGGGCTAAACGATATGCAGGCAAAATTTGTCAGTGAGTATTTAATTGATTTGGATAAGACAGCTGCTTATAAACGGGCCGGATATAAATGTGAGGGATTAACCGGTGCTGCCGCTGCCCGTCGGTTGTATCGCCATGTATCGGTAAACAAAGCCATACGTGACTCAATGGAAGCCAGAGAGAAACGGATGCACATCACGCAGGACGCTGTTTTAAATTGGTGGTGGGATATTGCCACAGCCAACGCCAACGAAATTTCAGAGTTTCGCCGTTTATGTTGCCGTCACTGCTGGGGGATTGAGAATAAATACCAGTGGATTAACGAGCAGGAATATCAGGAAGAGTCAGAGAAAAGAACCGATAACGGAAAACCTGTACCGTTGGATGATGGTGGATATGGTTTTGACAGCACGCTTGACCCATATCCTTATTGCCCACGTTGTAATGGTGAGGGGCAAGGCAGGGCGCATTTTCATGATTCGCGGGATTTATCAGTTTCGGCACGCCGCCTTTATGCAGGTGTTAAGCAGGGCAAGTTTGGCTTGGAAGTGATCACACGTAATCAGGATGATGCGCTAAAAATGGTCGGTCAACATTTGGGTATGCTGAAAAATAAAACCGAAATTAGCGGCCCTGATGGTGGTTCCATTAACCAGGTGAATTACACGCCAGAAGATTATGCGAAAGCACAGCAGATTTTAGGAGAGAGATTATCTGATTTGGATTGAATGCAATCAGTAAAACTAGTTACTTATAAGTGATGTTCTGTTTATTGAGTATTGCATGTGAAAATAGTTTAAAGAATTATGCTATTTCTAATAAAAACATTTTATTAGATTAATTTCATCTGTAGTTATGAGACCGCGTAAATTTTTTAGCTGAAATTCGCTAAAAATTTAAACTGAGTCTACATTTGAAATGTATGCATTCGCTATTTTTATATAGGTAATTAGCTAGTTCATCAATACAGAGGAGAAAGCTATGGCTGAACGAGTATTAAATTTTATTAATGCTGGAGAACAGGATGTTTCAGAGGTCATAATAAGTACTGGAGTGCATTTGGCATCTCCTGCTGATCCGTTAGCAAAGGTTACATATACAATTTCATATCCTTCTCAAAGTGCAACTAACCCTTTATCTCTAAAGGAAGAGTTTGCCAAAGCTGCAGAGGAAATCACCTCAGATGCAAATAATCGTGGTGTACCACCTGGGCAAGTATGAATAATTATTTATCCTTAAGGGGGTTGTTTGAATCCGGTGAATTGCCGACTGTGGTTAGTGATTCTTCATCTCTATTAAATGGTTTTTCATCTGTCGGATTTAAGACGCTGAATATAGATGATTTATGCTCAGACCCAAGTTTAGGGCCTAAAGAGGTGATATTGGTTGCTGCTGCACCTGCAAGTCATCCAAATGAAAGATTGCGAGATGCATTGCGAAACTCAGCAACACTTTTTATACCTTTATTGGCATTTGCATATGATCAACGGTCAATTTCTTATTTAATCAATAGATTGTTATTTTTGGATTTTTTTGAGGCGTGTGAACGTAGTCGACGGATAGTAGAGTTTATCCAACATATAGATGAACCCATTTATGTATCTTCCAATGGGTGCAATCTGACTATTGAACTTGGAGATAATGTTGATGTTTTTGCCCCAAAACTTGTACCAAAAATTACCATTGGAGAGAGTATAAGTATTATACAATTCCTAGAAGTTGGCCTTGTTCCAAACAAAGAACTCACATCGTTTAATGTCAATGGAACATTTTTGTGTGATGGCGTTTCAATCGCTCACCATCTGCATACTCATTTGCAATCTGGGCCTATTGCTGAAGAGGCATGGAGGATATTGGATGATGTACGAGAGCAAGGGGGTTTTCCCCTCACATTACATATTAATAACTCGGCAGTCTCTGCCATAAAAACCATCAATGACCTGGATCTGCTCCCTATACTGATGCCATTAACTGATGAAATGCTACGTGGACAACTTACTGAAGTTGCCTTTGGTTCGTTAACTCCGTCAGATGAGACTGATTGGTCCATCAATTCCCAGCTCAACGAGCCTGCAGGCGGTGTTCACATTGCACTTGGAGCTGGCGAATTAGGCGCACATATTGACTTTGTGTCACCTTATGCGGAAATTCTGAACATTGGACATTTAAAGCTGTAAAGGACACCTTAACTTAGCTCAAAAAGGACATTAGAGTCAGATTATTGTATCAATGATACAAAGAATGCTCTTCGACCAAAAAACATATAACGCGAGCAAATAAATCGCACCAACTCGCAGGATCACCACATGAGCGATATTCTCGAATGGGAAAATCTGGATTTCCCGTCGCGTGTCGCCCTGAAATCCCGATCGGAAAAGTCATTTCTTAATTTCACCCGCATTTGGTTTGAGCTGTTGCAGAGTGACCGATTATTGGTGAACTGGCATCATAAAATGATGGCTTCCAAGCTGGATGATTTGGTCAATAACCGGTTGCAACCGCGCAACCTGATTGTGAATGTGCCGCCGGGTGGGACTAAAACCGAGTTTATTTCGGTACATCTGCCAGCCTATATCAATATGTTAGTGCAGACCGGCCAATTACGGCGCTTTCGAAATCTCAATGTGTCGTTTGCTGACACACTGGTAAAACGCAATAGCCGCCGCACCCGCGATATTATCGCCAGCCCTGAGTATCAATCACTGTGGCCTTGCCGCTTTGGTATTAATCAGGCGGAAGAGTGGGAAATCGTTAATAGTCGGGGCCGAATGGTGGGGCAGACGGTTTCCCGCTCCAGTGGCGGGCAATTAACTGGCGGTCGTGCGGGTTTCCCCGGCCCTGATTTTTCCGGTTTTGTCGGGCTTGATGATTACAACAAACCCGAAGATATGTTTTCGGCCACCAAACGGGCCAGCGCTAACCGTATCTTGGTGAACACTATCCGCTCACGGCGCGGTGATAAGAGCAAAGAGCATCCAACCCCGTTTGTTTCTATCCAGCAACGGCTTCATACCGATGACGCTACCGGATTTATGCTGTCCGGTAAGATGGGGGTGGATTTTCATCACATCACCATTCCGGCGTTGGTCAGTGAAGAATATATCGATGCATTGCCGGAACCGTGGCGTTCCCAATGCTGGTTCTCGATTAAAAATAGTGAAAGTGTGGTGGTCGGCGGGGTGCGTTATTGGTCTTACTGGCCGGTAAACGAATATGTCGGTGATTTGCTGCGGTTGTGGGAAAGCGACGAATACACTTTCATGTCGCAATATATGCAGCGCCCACGGGCACTGACCGGCGGGTTAATTGATACCGACTGGTTTAAACGCTACACCCATTTACCCCCACTGACTCATCGCGCCGTTTATGTCGATACCAACTCCGGCAAAATCGAAGATTACAACGACTACACCGTTTTTACCCTTGTGGGGATTGGCGTAGATGGCAATCTCTACATTATCGATAGCGTACGTGGACGATGGGACCCAGAAGACCTACTGACCACTGCCCAAGACTTATGGGAAAAGTGGCGGCCGTATAATCCAAAACGCCCCGCGCCATTACGCCATATGGGCATCGAGGATAAGCAAGCTGGGCAAGGTCTGATTACCACGCTGGTAAAACGTAAAAGCATTCCCATCCTAACCATCCCGCGCGGCTCAGGCCAAAACAAGCTGATCCGCTGCCTGAATACTATTCCGCAAATGAAAACTGGCTGCGTCTATATTCCGGCACTGATGACCGACGACGGTCAAAAAATCCCGCAGGTGTATTACTGGGATGGCGCGGTTGCCGCCTCGACTGATTGGGTTGTGCCTACACTGACCGAATGCGCTGACTTCTCGGCTGATGATAGCCATAAAAACGACGATATTCTCGACACAATCATGGATTCGATAGAGATCGAATTAATTGCTGGTGGCAGCATCAGTTATGACAAGTGGGTTTAACGATGAGTGAAAAACTGGATTTTGGCGGTAAACCCCGGATTCGCCTGACTGCTGATGGTTTATCGAATGTCATGACGGGGATGGGAACAGACCGCGACAGGCGTATGTATAGCCGCTTTATGTATGGTGCGATGCAAGATTTTGCCGAGCTGGAGGCGGCTTATACCGAAAACTGGATTGCCCGGTCAATTATTGATATCCCGGTTGATGATGCAACGCGTGAATGGCGGTCATTTCCTTCGGATGATGCCACGGCTCTGCGCAATGCTGAGAACCATTTTAATATTCAAGGGATAACTCAAGAGTCCTTTAAATGGGCTGGGTTGTATGGTGGGGCGGGAGTATTGATGCTGACCGATCAGGACTTGTCTCATGAGTTGGAATTGAAGAATATCAAGAAAGACTCACTTAAACGCTTATTGGTTCTGGATCGCATGTTGGTCAACGGGCAGGAATACAACGTTTCTAACCCGTTGGCTGAGAACTTTATGCAGCCGGAATACTATTTAGTTAATGGTGGTCAGCAAAAAATTCATTTCAGCCATTTTGTGCGCGCACCGGGCGCTGCTTTGCCCATGCGCTTACGCATGATTAACGGCGGTTGGGATGATAGCCGCTTGAGGCGCTGCCTTGAGGATGTGAAAGATGCGGTCGCTGCCAAAGGGGGGATTTCCTCACTGATCCTGGAAGCGAATATCGACACCATCAGCAAAGAAAATTTAGCCACTGATTTAGCTTCTGGCGATATGGATGAAGCCATAGCCAAACGCTATAACACTTTTGGCATGATGAAATCGCTATTTCGACTGGCGTTGCTGGATTCCAAAGAGACCCTTGATCGCAAGCAAATCTCTTTCGGCGGTTTGGGCGAAGTGTTGGCGGTGCTAATGGAGTGGACGGCTGGCGCATCTGGTATTCCGATGACACGCATATTTGGTGTGCAAGCCAAAGGAATGGGGGATTCGGGACAGGGTGACCAGAACAATTATTTCAATACCATCAAAGGGGATCAGGAAGCTAAATACCGTCCATTTCTGAAAAAATTGGATGAGGTATTGGTGCGTTCAACATTAGGCACCATGCCCGATGGTCTGGACTTTACCTTTGCGCCACTGTCGCAACCGACTGATACCGAGATATCTGCCCAGCGACTGGCTGATGCACAGGCTGATGATATTCGCCTGAATCAAAAGGTGGTATTGCCATCACAGGTGGCCCGTAAGCTGATGGAGCAAGGCGTTTATGGTATTCAAGAAGATGACATCACCCGACTTGAAGACGACGAATCCGCCGAACGGCAAGGTGATTATCAATTCAGGCTTGGCGACACTCCAGGCGATGATAAAAAACCAGCCACCACGCAGGAAGGCACAACTCAGGCCAGTTAAACAGACGGATGAAACCGAGCGCTACTATCGTGCTCAGTTGCGCGAGATGGTGCGATTGATGGCTCAGTCCGTCGATGAGGTATTAACACCAGTTCTGCGACGTAATTACACGGCTGATAGTTATCTGGTCGATATCATTAAAGAGTCAATCAGACAGGCTGCCGACAAATTTAATAGTTCAGTGATGGGCCGTCAGGCCGACCGACTAGCCCAGCGAGTGGTTAGTCGTGCGGAGTCCGAAAGTTCAGCGGCGTTTGTTGAGCAAATCAATCGCGCTATCGGTATTGATATGACCTCACTTATGGTTAATGAGTCATTAGTGGATTATTTCGATGCCTCGGTCGAAAGCAATGTTGCCCTGATTAAATCGCTGTCCTCTGATTATTTCGATGATATTCAGCGGGAAGTGATGGATAGCATCATGCGAGGTGACTCGCTCACGACGATGGTCAGAAATATCCAGCAAGTGACCGGAGCCAGCTATCAGCGTGCGCATCTTATTTCCCGCGATCAAACCGCCAAAATCCGCAGTGATATTACTCACACTCGGCAGGTATGCGCGGGAATTAACCGTTTTCGTTGGTCTACCTCGCAAGATGTTCGGGTATCCGGTAACCCAGCAGGTAAATACCCGCGGGCTAAAATCAAATGCTTTGAGATTTCTCGCGTCAATGTGGGTTATGGAGCGGGCATTTATCTTTGGTCACGAGGGGCGGCTTATAACGGTGAAACAGGACTACTCCCCGGCAGAGCCCATATCGGTTGCCGCTGTCATGCTATACCCCAAATAAAGGGGCTTGATTACTAACAGGATTTATTATGCGGATCACCGTTCGTGACCGCGTGTCCTTTCCGATTAACTCCCAACGAGAAATCACCCCTGAGGGCTATTTAAAAGTCCCTGGGCGGGTTGCGCGCGTCGGTGTGCAGCAATATCTCGCCTCTGAACTGGGATTAACCGACAGGCCACCCGGTCAAATCGTCAATGTTTACCGACCACCTGCGGAGGTGTTTGATCCGAACAGTCTGGCCAGTTATGACAATAAAGATGTCACCATTGATCATCCTGATGACTTGGTGAATGCCCAAACGTTTAAACAGGTCACCGCCGGGCATGCGATTTCGCCGGGACGACAGGATACCGATGACCCGGACTATGTGGTGGTTGATCTTCTGATAAAAGATCAATACGCCATTGATGCCATCAACCAAGATAAAGAGGAATTATCCGCCGGCTACACCTCCGAATATCGCTATGCACCCGGTATCGCCCCCTGTGGTACTGCCTACGAATTTATTCAATGCACCATCACCATCAACCATATCGCACTGTGTGATCAGGCCAGAGCCGGACACATGGCGCGGTTATTTGACCGTAAACCCAAGGGAGTAAACCCCATGTATAAAGTTGTGCTGGATTCCGGCGTGCGCATCGAGGTGGCTGATGAGGCTACCCAGCAGCTGATCCAATCTTCTATGGATTCGTTAAACAAGCGTGTGACGGATGCGGAACAAGGGCAGGAAAAAGCCGAAGCTGCCAAAGATGAAGCAGAACAGAAGCTGCAAGAAGCAGAAGCAAAGACCGATGCAAAAGATGAAGAAATTGAACAGCTAAAAGAAAAATCTTCTGAGGATTCGATTGCTAAACAATTGGCTGATGTTGTCGCGGCTCGTGATTCCGCTATCAAAATTGCAGGTACAGATTTTACCTGTGACTCCGTAGTCCCTCTGAAAATCAAACGTGCCGCGCTGGATAGCGCTGGTATCAAATGCCGCAAATATACCTCATGGGATAAAGCGCCAGATACTTACGTATCAGCTTATTTCGATGCGGAAGAAGAGCGTCGGGAAAATGAGGATGACGATGATCCTGACGATAAAAATGACGTGAATGACTCCATCATCAATTTGGGCCGCGATATGAAGAAAGTTAAAACGGGTGATGCGCAAAACACCCGTGACAGCGTTCGTCAGAGCTGGTTAGACAAGCGCTATGGCAAACAACCGGAGAATAAATAATGGCTATTGCTCAGAGTGAATTTACTAAGTGGCGCGGCAAGGCTTACGAGGGGCAAATTTCAACTACTGATGTTTGTGAAGTGGTATCCCGCCGGGTGGAAGCAAAAATACTGCCTTTTGGTCGAGCCGCTATCCGTGGTGTTGGGGCGCGCTCTTGTGCCCCAGTAACACCAGATACCACCGCCGCACAAATCATCGGATTCAGCGTCCGTTCAATGGCGGTATTTAGTAACAGTGTACCTACCAATCCACCAGATTATGAAGTGGGCTATGACGTTGATCATGTGGCGTCGTTACTGCGGCGTGGGCCGATGTTCGCTTTGTGTGTCGATGGTGCCAACGCAGGTGACTCAGTCACAGTAATTACGGCATTAGGGGTAAATCAGGGCCGATTAACTACCGGTGGTTCTGGAGTTGAATTGGATTTTGTCCGCTGGATTGATGATGTTGTCGCAGGTGAAGTGGGCGAAATTCGCGTTGATGGCATTTTAGCGTCAACGCCGGCTGCTGGCGGCGAATAAAATTTAAAGGAAAATATTCATGAAACAAAGTGTATTTGACGTCAGCCCGGTATCGGCGCTCTCTTTTTTGGTGCAACAAGCCGCGCATATTGAATCAGAAATTTACCGTCTGGAGTATCCGCAGTTTAAATACAGCACAATATTACCGCTGGATAACAGTGCACCTGACTGGGTAAAAGTGGTGGCGTTTCGCTCGATTGATGCTCGTGGTGAGTTGCAAGTATTTGGTCCGAACTCGACCGATGTACCAACCGTGGATATCGCCATGAATCAGGGCTTCCATGAAATTAAAACTGCAGCATTGGGTTACACCTACTCCATTGAGGAAATTGGTTTTGCCATGCTCAATAACGTCAATCTGGATGCTGAACGTGGTCAGGCAGTACGTGATGTCGTTGAACAAGGTCTGAATAAGATCTACTTGTTAGGCCACAATGACATTGGTGAAGGGCTATATACCAGCTCCAATGTGGGCATTGAGGCTGCTCCAGCAACCTTGGCCGAGTTGGTCGCGGATATTCCTACCAAGGGTACTCAGCCGATCATCGATTTCTTTGGTGCTGCTTATAATCAGGTGTACTTGAAAAACACCGTAACAGTTCATCGGCCAAATGGTTTTATTCTGCCCTCGGAACAACATCAGTTACTGATGCGTACCTTGCTCTCTACCCATAACGCTTCAAACGTCACGTTGTTGGAATTCCTACGTACCAACTTCAAAGATATGGACTTCGACGATGATATCTTGCTGGCCGGTGCCGGGGCAGCGGGGAAAGATCGCCTGATGGTGTACAAAAAAGATATGCGGGTAGTGAAAGGCCATGACGTGATGCCGTTGCGTTTTCTGGCACCAGCCACACCAGATAACGTCAATTTCAAAGTGCCAGCTATTTTGCGTACCGGTGGTACGGAATGGCGTATTCCTAAAGCAGCTCACTATGTGGATGGGGTTTAATCATGTTTGAATTAACTAACTTGCATACTTCGCCGTTGACGGTCACTGATGATAAAACCGACCAACGCATCACGATTGCTGTCGGCCATTCTGCGGTGGTGAATGGCGATTTTACCCGTCACTTATTTACTCAGGCGGGCATGATGCGTGCCGAGCGATTCGATGAGCCACTTAATGAGCATGCTGATGATAGTGAGCTGGATATCACTGCGGTGCGTGATGAATATGAAGACTTATTCGGTAAAAAAGCCCCCTCGGCGGCTAAAGCGATAACCTTGCAAAAGGCGATTGATAGCAAAAAAAACGAGTTAGCGCACAACGATACCACCGAGCCGGCAAACCCAGCGGATGATACCGATAACATTGATAACCCGTCCGCGTGACGGGTTTTTGCTTTAGGGGGCTATGTGGATATTAGTGCGCAAATTGTGGCTGACTTTCGCGAGTATTACCCCGAATTCAGCGATACCACCTTGTGGCCTGAGCGAGAAGTGACTCAGGCATTGGAGGAAGGCGACTCGGAAACCGGCAAACGTTGGCTGAAATATAATGCTCGTCCGGCATCAATCAAAAAGCGCGGCTTGTTTGCTTTTGCTGCTCATCGGCTGGTGATGCGCAAAAGGGCCATCAGTGGTGATGTCGGGGCTGCTTATGCTATCTCATCGAAATCAGTGGGGGATGAGTCGACCTCTTTTGCCGTTCCTGCAGTGACAGCAGACGATCTCAATATCAACGGTGACTTGCCACTGACCACCTACGGAGTGGAGTTTCTGCGATTGCGTCGCCGGGCCGGTACCGGAGGCATGATGGTATGAAATTGCGAGCTGAAGTTCGGGGTGGGAATAAACTGGCGCAGAAATTGCGTCAGATTCATGACCGAGTCACGGCAAAACGTCGAGTGCTGGTGGGGCTGCCGGAAGGTGCGGGTATTTATGAAGATGGTGTGCCTATTGTGGTTATTGGGGCGGTACAGGAATTTGGTTCCGCTGACGGGCGTATTCCCGAGCGTTCATTCCTTCGTGTACCACTTCGCCAAAATCAGGACAACATTAAAAAAGGTTTTCGTGTACTTACTGCTCAGGTCACGCGTGGTGAAATTACTGCTTTCCAAATGCTGGATCAAATTGGTGCGCGTGCGGTGGGTTATTGCCAAGAAGCGATCGAAGCCGGTATTCAGCCCAAAAATGCTGACGCCACCGTTGCAGCTAAAGGCTCGGCAACACCGCTTATCAGGCATGGTGATTTAAAAGGCGCACTGACTCATATCGTGGAGGATTAATCATGTTCGGTAATGGTCTGGATATGCACGGACATATTGATGCCACCTTTAATTCTCCCATTGAGGGTGGCATTCGGCTGATTCGACCGGCTGTGGGTGACTATAGCGGCCCTGGCGGTATTTGGCAGCAAGGGGAACCGCAGGTCACTGAATTGCAGAAGGTGAATGTCCAGTCAGCAAAATGGAAAGATATTCAAATGCTGATCGGCATGGGCGGCACGGCTAGCCCGCAGGACCTACGAATCGTGCACATCAACGATGGTGTGCATTATCTCTGGCCCGATGACGAAGGGAAATTTAGCGATTTACTCGAATTCAGCGATGGATTAGCAATGCGACAATGGCGGGTGGCTTCCTGTGATAACCGGCCTTGGCGAAGTTTTTGCCGCGCCGTAGTTGAACGCTATCGAGGAGCAGGTTAATGAAGACCATTGAAGAGATGTATCCGGTATTTCAGCAATTAATTTCTCTGGCCACCTTCATCCCCCTCGACCGTGTTGTATTAGCCGACCAAGGCCGTAATCCACCGATAAGTAATGATTTATATGCCACTTATAGCCCTGTTCCGGTTCGGGCCTATGGGCAAACACGGCGTAAGCGCGAATTTATTCCGGCGATTGCTGAAACTGACCCGGCACTAGGTGAGGATTGGCAAGATCTACAAGAAATAGCTTGTACCTCAATGGAGTTTTTACTGTCGATTAATTTGCTGAATACCGGCGCAGCGACTGCTGCCATGCAGTTAGCTAATGCTAATTTTATTACGCCAGTCAGCGACTATCTGTTCCGCCATAAAATCGCCTGGCGGTTCTCCAGCAACTTTCGAAATCTCACTGGCTTATTGCAAGCTGGGCTGCAGCCACGCTATCAGGCTGACATCCATATATTCATTGAGAAAACCGTATCCTACGCCCTGTTAAGGGCGGCAGGGTTTGACATTCAAATTAGAGAAAGAGACTGCTCTTATGGCTTATCCGGTTGATAACATTATCCCCGTCAATCTTATTCTAACGGCAGCAGGGTTGGGGTACGGTGATTTTTCCAGCGCACTGGTTTTTGCTGATCTGTCTGATTTAGTCGAGGGAAGTGAGTTTGATGCAGATTCATTCCGTGACTATGCATCATTGCCAGAACTCAGTGCCGATTTCAAAACTGACAGCCCAATTTATTACATTGCCACCCGCTACTTTTCACAAATTCCCAAGCCGCCACAAATGACCGTTTGGATGAAAAACGATGAGCATTCACTGCTGGAAATAGTCAATAGCGCCACTGATCGAATCTGGCGCTATCACTACTTTTTCAAAATTGAAGATATGATTTCCAATGAGATTATTATTCAGTTAGCTGATTGGTCAGATGCTAATAGCCACCCGATTTGGTGGACATTCAGTGATGGCGAAATTATCGATCAAAATAAAACTGATGATGTGATATCCGTACTGAAAAGCAAAGGTAACCGTCATGTGTTTGCCGGATATAAAACTACCGAGTCAGTCACTACCGACCCCACACAAGCCTATTCGATGGTGCAGTTAGCCGCAGCATTCCATAAATTCAGACCAACAGGTTTAAATACCGCTATTACCGGTGAGTATCAGGTGTTACCCGGTGTTATTGGCGATGATATGGCGACCAGTGCTTATAATGCCTTAAAAGCCAAGAACGCCGTGTTTTTTACCAAAATAGAATTGGCCGGTCAGATTGATAACAGCAGGGTGATTAATAGCAAATCTATGTCATCTTACGGCGAATTTATTGATGATGTGATTAATCTGGATGTACTGAAAAACCACATTCAGGTAGATGGCTACAACTATATTGCTAACGTTGGCACTAAGCGTGCGTTGACACCACGAGACTATGACGGGTTGCTATCGACGGTGGCTGCGACTTGTAAGCGTTTTTTCAATAATGGTGTGCTCGGTACCGGCTCTTATGTTGATCCCGATGATGGCGTTACAAAAGTGGCTGATTTTGGCTTTGTTATCCGTTCGCGCCCAGAAGATGTGCTTTCTTTGACCTCAGACCAACGCAAAAAACGTGTTTACCCGTTAACTACTCTTTTAGTGATTTTAGGCCGTGCTGGCCATATTGCTGAAATTAATGCCACTGTGGAGTAATCCCTTATGACCATGCACAGATATGGTGCTGACGGCTCAAATTTAACCGTCTTTGGTATTCCTATTGATGATTTTGGCGATACGGACCCACCTATCACCATTGAAGATTTAGAGCCGCGAGCCGTTTTAAAACGAGGTATCGGGGCAACTTCCGTTCGCCTGGACAATAAAACTCGCGCCAAGCGATTAACTATTAATTTGATACCCGGCTCAATTCAGGCTCGTCAGTTATTGGCGGTGGAAAAATCAGGTATTGATGCCACCTTTACCTTTTCACAGACCGGTACCGACGAACGCTTTGCCGGTTTCGACGGCATCATGACTAACCGCGGCTCGGCAACGCGTGCCGGTAAAAGCGGTGTGTCAGATGAACAATTTATTTTTGAATTTGCAGACTCTGAGGAAACCTAATTATGGGGCGTCAAATTGAAGTCGCGATTGGTGACACCATTTTTCAGGGAGCAACATCATCAGCCAGGGATCAGGTTGAAATGCTGCAAATTACCGCCCGATGTGGGTTGTTACCGGCCATGAATCCTAATGTGGGTATTATGGGGCTGGCAGCCAGTCTCGCATCGGTGGACAGCATGAGCCTTAATCGTCTGCGGGATTTATGCTTGAAAAACGGCAATATTACTCGTCAGTCGGATAATGTACCGGTTGCCGAAAACCTGTTTCAGGATGAGGCACATAATTATCTGGTGCTGCTGGGGCTGGTATTGAGGGAGAACATCGGCCCTTTTTGGCAACTCAGCTGCGGGGAGGAAAGCGAGAAAAGCAAAGCTCAGGACGTTCCCGTATAGATTGGTTCTTATGGCGACCTTGTACCGGTGCCGGACAACTCTGCCCGCCGCTGGCAAGGTGGTCAGATATGCTGGATGGCACTTACACCATTGATGATGTGCAGCAAATGCATGATGTGCTGGATGAGATTGTGGCGGTGGTGGAGAAGGCAAGAAATGATTAGTCAATTCTGTTGATTTTTAGCTTAGTAGTAACCAATGAATTATTGGATATATTTTGATACAATTTTTATATCTTTTAGTTTATGGAATGAATCTGATGATTTTGGGACTGGTTACTGCTTGCGTCGTTTTATCGATTGCTGTTTTGATACTTTTGTATGTTAGAAGCAAGGAAAAAAAGCAATATGCAGTAAATATCGAAAGATATAGCAAAATAGTCGATATAGAAAAAGAGGCTGAGAAATTACGAAACGAACTTGATAGTGAAGAAAAACAACGTAGGAAAACGCTGGAACTAGAAGAAAAAGCCGCGAAAAAATCTATCCATGATGAAGTAGAAGAAAAACGTATTTCTATAGATAGAGAAGTCAAAAATAAACTAACTGAAATTGAAATAAAGGAAAAAGAATCGGAGCAGCAGTTATCTGAGCAAAAAAATGAGCTTCTTTTGCTAAAAGAAGAATATAGAGAAAAAAGAGCGCGGCTAATAGAGTTAACAGAGAAGCTTTCTCAAGTTACTGATGATGCCAATATGGTTGAATTTGGTATTTACAAACCTCGATTTGATTATCATGATTCGATTGCATTCCAAGAGGCAATAAAACGAAATAAAGAGCGCCAGAAGTCACTTATACGTCAAGACGCAGCTTGTGACTCTGATACTAATTGGGAGGTAAACGGAAGTAAGGCTGAAGGCGGAAGAATGATTAAACGCTATGTTAAATTGCTAACAAGGGCGTTTAACAGTGAGTGTGATGCCGCAATAGCTAAAGTGAAATCTGGGAATGTTGATCAGTTACATAAGAGAATTGAAACTGCTTTCGATGCACTGAATAAATTTGGGCATTCTATGAATATCCGTATAACTCATGACTATCTTAATCTGCGATTAGAAGAGTTAGTTCTGTGTCATGAAAAAGAGCTTAAGCTACAAAATGAAAGAGATATATTGAGGGAAGAGCGAGAGCTTCAAAGAGAAGAAGAAAAAGCTCAGCGGGAATATGACAAAGCGATAAAAGAAGAACTGAAAGCTGAACGGGACTTCGAAAAAGCAATGGAGCGTGCACGTAAAGAACTGGATAAGGCTAATCAAGAACAAAAAGAACAAATAGAAGCTAGGATTTCTGAGTTAGAGTCCCAACTTGAAGAAGCTAGGGCTTTGTCTGAACGCGCGAAATCACAGGCACAATTAACTAGAAGTGGACACGTATATGTGATTTCAAATATTGGCGCTTTTGGCGAGGATATCTATAAAATTGGCCTAACACGCAGATTAGAGCCAGAAGATCGAGTAAATGAACTTGGTTCGGCTTCAGTTCCATTCAAATATGACATCCATGCTCTCATTTATTCTGATGATGCTCCAACGCTTGAGACGAGCCTTCATCAACAGTTTTCGAAGCGTCGCATTAACTTAGTCAATAATCGAAAAGAGTTCTTCCGTGTTCCTCTATCTGATATCGAAAGCAAGGTTCGTGAACTTGGTTACGATGCATCATTTGATGAGTTCGCTAGGGCTCCAGAGTACAGAGAATCTCAAGCTATTATTGCAGCTAGAGCTAACGAAAAGGTAAAACCAACAACAGTTACATCTAGAATTGAAGAAGAATTTCCAGAGATGATCTAGTGCGGTTTACATAGACAATAACTAAATAGGTAAAATGGCTGGGCACACTAGCTGTTTCCAGTGAGTCATCAAATAGTCCATCAAACCCGCCACTGTGCGGGTTTTTTTATACCTAAAATATGAGGTTTCCATGTCAGAGACAATTGATTCTCTATTGGTTTCCCTTGGCCTGGAAACAGATGCAAAGAGCTTTCAAACAGCCAATGACGCAGTTAAAGGGATTAAAGATGGCATATTGCAACTGGCCGCTGCAGCCGGCACCGGTGTTGGGTTAAAAGCTCTGACCGCTGATTTATCTGCCTCAGTATTAGAAATGGATCGGCTGAGTAAAATCACCAACTTTACCGTTAAGCAGATCGACGGCCTACGTTATGCGATGCGCAGTCTTGGCCTTAGTCCGGATGCGGCTAATCAGATTGTGCAGAAAATACCTGACCTGCAACAGCGTGCCAGACAAGGGGAGTTAGGCGATAAAGCCTATTGGAATGGTGCATTTAACCCGACGGAATTTGCTAATAAAACCGGCATGGACTCGCTCAAGTATCTTATTGATGCTTACAGCAAAATGGATAATGACCAGCGGCGAAATCTACGCAGCGGAATTGGTAGTGGTGATAATGATCCCTTCACCCGTCTATTGGAGGGGGGCAGTAAAGGGCTTAATGCTTCACTGAAAAATTTTGACGAGTTATATAAACCGCTCGATCCCAAACTTATTGATTCAGCTAACGAGTTTAATAAAGAGATGGCGGATTTGGCGACTAACTTTGACAATCTGGCCCGTTCAATGGGTGGCGACTTACTGCCAATCATCAATGCGTTATTAGAAAGTATTAATCAGTTTATTAAAGAAAATCCCGAAGTCTCAAAAGCGATTCTGACTGCTGCCGGTCTGGCCGGTACTGCTGGCGCATTAAAATTTGTGGGTGGCATATTACCCGGAGGCGGAAAACCATCAGTCGGAGCTGGTGGACGTGGTTGGTTGTCTCGCTTACTGGTTAATCCGGTCACTATTGGCGCGACGGCTGCATTGACGCCCGGTAACATTTTCACTAGTGCCGAAGATGCCAAAGCAATGAGTAATCCTGAAGCGATAGGGCGCCAGAACTGGGCTAAAAATAACCCTGGAGTGCCTTACCCCAATGATACTCGTGACCTTAATAATCTGGTTGATGATCCTAACGTTCGCCAGTATCTGGATGTGTTATCTAAAGCTGAGGGAACTGCTGGTTATGCCAATTCTGGCTATAACACAATGTTTGGCGGCGACCAGTTCTATGACAGTAGTGACCACCCACGGCAATTAAAAGAGTTCACGCAAACCGACGGCGCTAAAAATAAAACTTCGGCAGCCGGACGTTATCAGTTCACCAGCGATTCTTGGGACGATGCTGCTAAAGCGCTTAATCTGACGGACTTCTCCCCGCGTAGTCAGGATCTTGCCGCACTGTTTCTGATCCAACGCGCCGGCCAGTTAGAAAATGTTGCGAGTGGTAATTTTGCTGATGCTACTGGTGGGTTGGGCGGAGTGTGGGCTTCGTTGCCCTCATCAAATTATGCGCAACCGAAACGCTCATGGGAAGAGATTCAGGGCTACAGTGACCGCCAGATGACCCCCACACAATCAGTTACGGCGTCCATGTCTCGTGGTGATATCAGATTGGAGCAACACAATATTATCCATGTGGGGACGGTAGGCGGTGATAGCGAATCAATTCGCAACGGGGTGTTACAGGCAACAACTCAATTAGCCCAGCAAGCGCGCGATATGATGCATACGGAGCACTACTAATGGCTATTACCGGATTATTTACCCGTAACCGCCCTAAAATCGGCAACCTCTATTTTGATGCGCTATTAGAAGAGTCGAGTGAGTTACGCACTGATGTCAGTGAGTTCCCGTTGGAAGATGCGAATACCGCCCACGATAACGTCGTGACACGAGCGTTGGCCCTAACCATGATCATTGGTGTGTCTGATAACTGGTTTCGTGAACTGCTGGCCCAGCAAGATAGCAGTATTGCCGGGTTACTAGGGGCGGGGGCCAGTATTACTACCGGTATGGCAGCCAGTTTACTTTCTGGCAGAGCGGCGGCATTGGCTGGGGTTGCTGCATCGGTCGGCACCAGTATTTACTCCGGCACATTGGGCTCACAATCACGCTCAACCCGCTCACAAAATTTACTTGAGCAATTACGTGAATTACAACGCTCACATACACCGTTCGAATTAGTGGCCAGTCGGGGAGCCGCGTATAAAAATTGCCTGATCACCAACACTCGTACCCAATTGAAAAAAGAGAATGAGGGTGGGCTGGAGATTGTGGTTGAACTGTTGCAGCTCAATATTATTTACGACACGGTCACTGAAACCAATGACAATTTGCCCTATGGCGATAGTGCTGCCACTCAGGGGCAGCGCGAATATTCATTTGGTGAAGTTTTCGTCGAGGCCACGTAATGAAAGTTATCCCATTGAACAATGGGTACGCCGTGCAGCGTTTCCGGGTGCAATTAAACAATCACTATCTGGTATTTCGTTTGCATTGGCTCACCCGCTTTAATTATTTTTGCGTCGATATTTATGAGCAGGGTGAACCGGTAGTTTTGGGGCGTGCTTTGCATGTCGGCGTTAATTTATTGGCTGGACTGAATACCGATATTGGCCCGCTGATATTAGCCGGGGAGACACCGACTATCGCCAATCTTGGCATTAATAATCGCCTGACATGGTACCCCGATAATGAGTAGCTATTTTGGCCGTAATTACTTACTGACCATTACCCCGGTGAGTGGTGATGAACTTACCTATCAGCCGCCATTAGAGATCCGTTTTGCTGTCGATAATACCCCGCAGAATGTCGATGCTACTGCCAGAATCACCCTATACGGTATTTCAGCGCGCACCCGCGCATTGATCCAGCGCTATGACGACAAAGAAAAACGTTATGGCAACCTGGTATTAAAAGCCGGTTATGGCGATAACATCGGCACGATATTTAGCGGGCAGATTCACAATGTCGAAGTAGTCAAAGAGGGGGTAAATACCTGCCTGCGGTTATATTGCCGCACTATTGGGCTGGCATGGAATACCACGATATTTAAAACTTGGGGCGCGAATACTCCTGCCATTGAAATGCTCAAAGATGTCGCAGCGGCTTTTGGGCTTGATGTTGAAGTGATTGGTGACTTTTCCGACTTACCGCGTTTTGCCACTTCCTATAATTCCGGTGGCCGCTTGTGTCGCGATATTCTCGATAGCGTAAAAGATGACTGGAAATATTACTGGATGATCACGCCATCACGGGTGCTATTAACCAGAGAGGGTGCCGCCAGAAAATGGGCTACCCACGAGATCACCGCTAAAAATGGTATGGAAAGTGTCCCGCGCTGGTATCTCAGCACCATGGAAATTGATGTCAAAATGAATTATCAGATCCAGCTGGCCGATGTGATTAATGTAACTTCAAGTTTTTGGACGATTAATTTTAGCGGCATGTATAACACCGACCTCAATAATCTGGCGAATGTTCAACAACAGACTGGACAGTTTAATGTGTTGCGTACCTATCACGAAGGAACTCTATGGGGTGACACGTGGAAAACCACTCTGATCAGTCAATGGCGTATGCCCTGAGGTCATCATGATTGAGAGCAATCCGCTGTATACCACCATGATGCTGCTCAAGCGCGACATGGTGCGTGACCTGATGATCGGCATGCCCGGCAAAGTCATTAGTTATAATGCCGATCTGCAACGTGCAGTGGTGGAGTGCGGCATTCAACGTCATATCGGTGACGGTCAATTTAAGACACTACCCGTTATCGAACATGTGCCAGTGCAATTCTCTGGCAGTGCCGATTGGACGGTTTTTCATGAATTACCCGCGGGTACCGAGGGCTATGTTCATTTCAGCCAACGTTCTATCGACAATTGGCTCAGTCAGGGTGGGCCAGTAGCACCACTGGATGCACGGATGTTTAATCCGTCTGATGCTTTCTTTGCTCCGGGTTACCGCTCACAGCAAACCGCGATTGCGGGCTTGCCGACGGAAGGGATTGGTTTAAGTAACCAAAGTGGCGGGGTTCGTATTCATCTCACTGACGCAGGAATTACTTTGGAGGCAGGAGGCACCTCGTTGGTGCTTACCGAATCCGGCATGAGCTATAGCGGCCCTGAGTTTACCAATAATGGGCAAACTACCCTGAATGGTCGCACTGAGGTAACCCAAGGCGGTTTGGCGGTTGAAGCATTGGAAGTTGGTGACCACGATCACGGCGGTGTGCAGCATGGAAATGATCGCACGGATGGGCCGCAATAAACCATTACCCAGAATTAATCCTAACTATTATCGCCCTGGCTTATGCTGGGGCTTTTTATTTCTGGAGGCACTGTGATCCGCAATTTTCAAAATGGCGACATTGTTACCCACGGCAGCCAATTCGCCAGCGGCAAAGAAGAAACCCGGCAAGCCATGATCTGCTGTCTGCGGTTATTTCTTGGTGAGTATTTTCTCAATGCCACCGAGGGAACCCCGTGGTTCCAAAGCATATTGGGCAAAACCTCACGCGATATTGCCGAAGCCAATATTAAACAGCGCTTATTGGCGGCCAAAGGCGTGCTGACTATTAACCGCTTTGAAATGGATCTCGATATGAAGAATCGCAAAATTACGATATTTGCCGCCGTGATTGATATTAATAACGATGCATTTGATTTTTTGTTCACTGAGGACCTTGTCTGATGGCAACTATTAATCGTGACGGAGCCACTGGCACCACGCTGAGTGAATATCTGGATACTATGCGCCAGCAATATCTCGCTATTGATGATGGCTGGAATATTAATCCAGAATCACCTGATGGTTTGGCAATTGCCATTTGGTGTGAAGCATTAGCCAATTTGGACGAGGCCGTGATTAATGCCTACCACGCCGCAGATCCCAATTCAGCTATTGACCAACAATTAGACCGTATTGCCGCATTTGCCGGGATCAAACGTAAAAGCGCGACCTATTCCACTGCGACCGTCAATTTTCATGGTATCGCTTTTACCCCAATCAATGCCGGAACATTAATCAGAAATAGGGTAACCAATACCTTATGGGTGACCGATGGCGATGTTGTTACCGACATAACAGGGAATGCGGCAGTGAATGTCACTTGTACGCAGGCAGGTGCGCAGGGGGCCAATAGTAATAATCTGACCATTATTGCCACACCTATCGGCGGTATTACGGCGGTGACAAATAACACTGCAGCATCAATGGGGTTGGATAAAGAAACCAATAATGCGTTTCGCATCCGGCGCAATGAGTCAGTAGCACTTCCTGGCTCGAACCAGATTGATAATATTTATGCGGCACTGGTCAATATTGAGGATGTTAAACGGGCGCGTATCTATGAAAATTTTGAGAATGAAGCAGACGAAAATGGGGTGCTTGGTCACTCAATGGCGATATTTGTTGATGGTGGTAGCATCGAAGATGTTATTAACAGCATCGCCACTAATAAAAGCCCCGGCTGTGGGTTAAACCGCTACAACATTTTTCCCAATAAAATCTCGTTGGATACTGTTACACCAAAAGGTAACCCGATCACCGTAACCTTTTTTCGCCCCCAGCTGATACCGGTTTATGTCCGGGTAGAGATCGCCAGTAATAGCGAGTTTATTGACGATGAGATAAAACAGGCGATTGTTGATTACAGCGTCACTGGTTTTGATCAAACCAATGGTTTTTCTAAGCTGGGTTTCAAAATTGGAGAGAGCATCGGTGCGGGGCGTTTATTTACCCCGGTCAATTATCTGGTGGCCGGTAATGGTTTTGTGAATGCTATTACCGTAGGAGCGGCAGCGGAACAGGTCAATATCAGTGCAGTGAGCATTGCCTTTAACCAGTTAGGCGTGTTCAGTGCTGAGAATATCGAGGTGGTCTATGTATAACCATCGTCAAAAGGCCCTGTCACGGATTTACCTGCAATACAAAAATGCGCCCAAATTAGTTGAATGGATAAGCCTCTTGCCGGATATCTGCCAATCCTTACTTGAGGACCAGATAACCAAAATTAATAACTTACTGGATATTGATAATGCCGAGGGTGATCAACTGGATATTTGTGGCCATATTGCCGGGTTTATTGAGCGTCCATTAATCCGCAGTGATTACTTATCGATATTTGCCTACAACGGCACTGGTGGTGCACAACCTTATAATGTTGCGCCTTATAAAGCGCCACATGAGCAAATCGGCAAAGTCCCGGTATCAGATTATCTCTATCGGGTATTAATCAAAGCTAAAATTCAGAAGAACAATACCAATGCGACATTGGATGAAATTAAAACCGCCGTTGATTACATTCTGGATGTTAATTCCGCCATCATCGATGGGCAGGATATGACGATGAAAACTATCTGGGTAGATAAACCGATCCCGGCCAATATCTTAGTGCTTATTCAGTTATTCGACTTAATTCCCCGACCGCAAGGCGTCAAAGCCAGCTTGATCCGTTTTAACCACCATCCTTTTGCCTATAAAGGCACATTCGACGCACAGCCTTATGGCATGGGCGCTTATATCTAATTGGAGCCACTCTATGGCAAGAAATGACAGCTTTAATCAGCCGTGGGCCAGTGTGCCTGCACAATTTGAACGTCCCGGCGATGCTCTGATTGCCCGAGGTTGGGCAGGGGGAGCATCAGAAGATCCGCCAGAAGCTAAATGGGAAAACTGGTGGCATAACCGGGTGGATTTAGCCTTACAGGAATTACAAAACCTCGGTCAGTTGATTTGGTTTACTGATGCTCCTTATCAGGCAGGGGCGAGGGTTAATCATGGTGGTAATAGCTATATCGCATTGTCAGAAAATACGGGGGTAGAACCGACGGGAGTATTAGATATTGGAGTGTGGCGTAAAGAGGAACCAGATACCTATTTGCAGACCGCTAATAACCTCGCTGAAATAGCCACTGCAGGGCCAGAGGCAATAGCTGAGACACTCGACAATCTTGGGTTAACTGAGGCTGCCAGCATTGCTGCAAATGCATTACAAAAAAATCAAAACCTGAATGATGTAGCAAATAAAACTACAGCACGAACAAATTTAGGGCTTAAAGGGGCGGCAGTGCTGGATGTAGGTACCACTGAAGGTACTGTGGCAGCAGGGAATGATAACCGGATAATAAATGCGGTGCAGTCTACCAACACTGCAATTAGCCTGCCTGGCAGCCTGACTACCACAGGTACTTTAAAGGGCGCGACTGTCACTGCTACGGGGAATGTGACTGCTGGGGATGGAGCTGCATTTCTACAAGCTGACGGCAATATCAACGGCCCGGCATGGGGTGGCTATTTATCGACATACATTGGGAATATCAGTAATCAGACAAATGCCTATGGTGTTGTCGCTTTGGCGCGCGGAGCTTCGGTTGTCCAGTCTTATACAATTGAAGCGCCAGCAGGAACTTATGCCACGGTGTCAGGGAGCAGTACTATGCTTTACCGCGCATTATTTTTTCAACGACCTACCGGTGGATGGGTACAAATGGGCGGGGATATTGGCTAATGAAAACTTTACAGCATTATAAAAACTTCACCATTGCGGCGCAGGAATACGATCCAGAGTTAGGCGGTGTGGTGATTTATCACGTTGATGAAGAGGGGCGAGATTGGTACGAACTGCAAAAGACCTTTCGCGAGGACACAATAAAAGTCGGCTATAACGCGCAAGGGGTGGTTTGTACGGTATCAGAACATGTCTACGCACTGGCACCCACTGGATTATCTATTGTTGAGGTGGAATCACTGCCGGATAACTTTGTATTGGAATACGGAGCTTATGAGTATTTAGCGGGCGAAGTTGTGCCCCGTATCCCGCCAGCGGAAGAAGTCGCCGCAGCCGCAGACGAGCGGCGCAAACAACTGATGAGTGAAATCTCGGTTGAACTGGCCACACTGGACGATATCGCCCAAAGCGGCGGGGCCACTGAGTCAGAGCTTACCCGATTGGCGGCGCTGAAACAGTACCGCATTGCCTTACTGCGCCTTGATGTTAATCAGCCGTGGCCAATCCCGCCGCTGAAGTAAATCTAATTGTGGGGCTAACAAAGAATAATTTAATATTTATTAGCCACAGGCTTTATTTGTGGAACGCTTAGTGTTCAACGCTGTTGGTATAGGGATAACTAAACAAAACGGGTGATTACGTTTGCACAAAAACATGAAAAAATCACCATCCAAATTATACAGTCGAATAGTCAGGATGCGATTGAACTAATAATGAAAAAGAAGAATCTATTTTAGTCATAATTTCTTTTTTTAAGATATTTACGATTTTATTTATTGATTCAGGATTAACATTATTAATATTTGCACTTAGATCACCGTGACCAAAGACATGACGAATGGCTGATAATAGCATTATTGGGTTAAAATCATTATTCGTTATAAAGGCATTTGTGTTTGCTTCATGACGGGTATTACAATTTGAAGAAATGAATGTATAAAATTTAATTGTGTCATTACCAATCGCATTAAGTTTACTTCTAATGTCATGTTTTTCCTTTGTACCAAAGGAAAAACATGTATAAACATCAGTTAATCCGACTGGAAATATATTAAAATAAGTTTCCAAGGCGCTCCAGGTAAGTAATGCCCTCATCAATGCTTCATAACCAAGCCTTGTCTCTCTAGTAGAATTCATAATATCAACACCGTTGAAGTCCTCTGCCACAGAATATCTGGCAGCAAATCTATTTATGTCTCCAAGAAGAATCTTGGCTTTAATATTACTGGCGTAATATGAAAAACCATTATTCGTTTTTATGGTCTTGCAAAATTTACTCCATTCTGATGGGTATGTTCGTGCCATAAATAACATCCTTCTGGGTTAAATGATGTAAAAAACTTCCTTTGATTAATATACCATAGTAAAAGTAACGTCCGCTCCTCGCTCATAGCGAACCTTCAGCAGCCCATAGCTATCTGCTTCGTGGCAGGTATAGTCATTCGAACCCTGAGAGTTACACTTTTAAGTGATGCAGGGTATGCGCTTACTGGTTACGAATATTGTGCCAGAATCATGTGATTTGATGATTGCCGCTTTGCTTTCGAGCCAGTAAGTGCTCCACGTTCGCTAACGAATACTCAGGGCATGCAGATAAACTGCTGACTATATTTCTTTCGAAGAACGTGGAATGCATACCAATCCCCGATAAAAAGGAGTTGGTGATGACCGCGATAGATCAGTTTGCTGCTCATGTTGGTCTGGACTGGGCGGATAAAAAGCACGATGTCTGCGTTCAGTTTAAAAATGGTGAGCGCATATTCCATGTAATTAAACATACGCCCGAAGCGCTTGATATCTGGCTCAACGAGTTGCACCAGAAGGTCAAAGGCAGGATCGCTATCGCCCTTGAGCTAAAGAAAGGCCCGGTAGTGTATGCTCTCCAGAAGTACCCATTTGTCACTGTCTTTCCTGTACACGCGTTGTCACTGGCCCGCTATAGGCAGACCTTTTGGCCAAGTGGTGCGAAGGATGATCCGCAGGATACCGAGTTAGCGTTAGAGCTGATGCTACTCTATCCCGAAAAGATCAAAGCCATTGAACCCGACAATGCTGATATTCGATTACTTCAACAGCTAGTTGAACAGCGTCGACTGCTGGTCGAAGACAAACGCCGTTTTGTGAATCGTCTCATCAACACGCTTAAGCAGTATTATCCTCAGCCCCTGGAGTGGTTCTCGCATCGGGGCAGTTCACTGTTCTGCGAGCTAATAATCCGCTGGCCCAGTCTGCAACAATTCAAGCGGGCCCGGAGCGATACCGTCCGTCATTTTATGAACGCTAAAGGTGGTCCTGCTGTTGCATATACAGAGCAGCGGGTTGCAAGCATTGCCATCGCTATTCCCCTGACCACCGATAAAAGTGTCATTGAGGCTAACGCGCTAATGGCAACAGCACTTGCATCGCAAATCAAACATCATGATGTATTAATCAAACGGAGGAGGTCAAATCGGTGATTGATCGTCAGCAGCGGCAAAAATGCGGCAGAGCGGGGCAGATGGCGTTGCCCCTTAAGAGAGCACAATAGCTTAAGCCAGATACCATTTTCTCAGCGAGATAAATTCACCGTAGACACCTGCGGCATCCTTGCTGAGTAATGCGGCGATATCCTCTTCATCACTAACAGCACCAAGCGACTCCAGCGTTGCCAACCGCAAACGAGTTAATCTGACACAGTTTAAATTCAACATTTCTATTGATTTCCGGGCTTTATCCACATACTGGTTCGGGCAATCTGCGGAGACATCCATCACTCCTTCTTCATCGAATTCAAACCATGTTCCATCGTCAGGAGGCTCCTGCGTCGGATCGAGGATCAGTGCTGACCAGTTATGATGGGCTTTGAGCACATCACAGCTCAGATTAGCTTCATCTGTCAGGGACTCAATATAGCTTGCTGAGCGCGCGTGTTGCCCACCAAAGCAGCACCCCAACAGATTTGTCCACAATAGCGAGTAATTAATGGTGGGTACAGGCTGCCCGGCCGCTATCATCCTTTTAATGGTTTTGCTGTTCTCAGGGATAAAGTGTTCAACTTTAAACCCTAGCGGTTTGTTGTCACCTTCATCTCTGAGCGCTTTTTCACAATAGGCACAGAGACCAGCCTGATCGGCAATTATCTCATTTTTCAAACTGTCCCGGTCGGCAGAAGCTAAGGTGGTATAGAATTCACCCTTCCAACCACTATTCGCATTTTCTGGCACCGCCAGATAAGCGTCCAGAATGTCATTGCTCAGCCGCTCTTTCCTGAAGCCTCTCATTACTGCTCCTTGCTAATTTTTTTGGCGTTACGCTTAATTCTGAGTTCAAGATCAATTTTCAGTTTGGTGACGTCCGGGTCGTGAGCATCGCCCCATTCAAGAATTTTCTTCAGCAGCGCCTGTGCTTCTGGCGTGTCGTACTGATTGTTTTTCATCATCTTGCGGAAACGTGCAAGATTTTGTACTGGCTCGACATCGGGCCGTGCTGCAACATCCTGGATATCATTTTGCACCTGAGAAGACTCGGCACCATATGAAAAGGCCGGAATCTCAATATAAAACCGATTATTCTTAACTTTAATTTTCCTGATCGCCTGCTCTTCAACGGTATTCAGAATATTAGGGCTATGGGTGGTGGCAATAATTTTCACATTCGGGAAGGTTTTTTTCAGTTTACTGAGCAGGGACTGCTGCCATGAAGGATGCAAGTGTAACTCAATCTCATCGATAAAGACGATTCCCTGACCGCTGAATGGGTCTTCAGTGCCACAGGTATAGATTAGCTTCAGGGCGATATCGAATAACAGTGAAAGCGTGCTCTTCTCACCATGAGAGAGATAGGACGCACTGATTTCACAATCTCTTTTTACACATACAAGATCCAATGCTTCTAGCTTTTCATCGTATTTTAACTGGATAGAGGAAATATCATCGATAAAATCGCATCCCAGTGCGAAAATCATATCCACAATCTTTTCCATCCGGTCAAGATTGGTTGATTTATCCTTCGACTGGCTGCCAAAGATGATTTCAACTTCCTTCTCTTTCTGGCTAATCAGTGTGTTTTTTATTTCATCGGCAAGATCAGAATGACTGATATGGTAGATGAATTCCTTGATACTTTTAAGTTTTTCGCTCTGCTCATCTTCGTTAGAGACGATTTTTTTTATTTTGATTTCGGCAGCCCATTTAATAAAGCTGGCAAAAATATTAGAAGAAAGCGCCAGTGAAGAGTCCGGATAAAGTCTATCCAGCAACTTGCCGGAACCGCTTTCAATCGCAGACGTAAATCCACCGTCGGGGTAGTTCTTACCGCGCTCTACCGAGTAGTAAGCAAACATCGGCGCTACAATATCACTGTCCTGAAATTCCAGATACATTTCAGCCAACTCTTTAAATTCTGTGTAGTCACTTTTAACCGAAGAAGCACCAAGGGAGCGGGCAATACCGATCTGATAGCCGGAGGGTTTTTTGTTATTCCCCACCGAGATATCCAGATTAACTAGCATCGCGGCATTACTTACCAGGCGGCTGATGTATTTATCACCGAACTTCCACCCCTGGTTAGAACCATAAACCAACCGATAAAACCATGAGAGAGAAAGATAGATCGCTTCCAGAATCCCCGTTTTACCATAGCCATTATTGGCGGCGATCAGGATAATATCGTTATCCAGATTAATAGATAGTTCGTTAAACCCTTTATAGTTTACCAGTTTTACTTTTTTTAAACAAAACTGCGCCTCTTTCAGATTATTAAGACACATCTGACGATAACGTGAAGATTCAGCTGGATCGACTTCAACAAACATCCCCTCTTTATAATACTTAAACATTTTATACTGGTCTTTGATTGAATTATCATGATCAGCACCCATTTTTATTTTTTTAATTGTCCGATTCATTTATTTACTCCTGATATTTTACGATGCCGTTAATAATTTCTGCGCCGTACTTTTTTTGCATTGACAGCTTAAATACCGGCTCAATATAGAAATAATGTGCAAGCAAGCCTTTCAACATCAGAGTTTCATCGGCACTGAGTTCTCCCAGTTTAAATCTGAAGATCAGTGATGAAGCATAACGTTTATTTTTCCGTCCAACTGACAGTTTATCGTCATTCGTCAGTGTCACGCCAGTGACATGACGATTATGCGCCTTCGATGAAAATACAGTTTTGCTTTCATTGATGGAGATATTTTCATAACCGGACTGCACAATTAGCGTGGGAATTTGCTCTTTCAGAGTAAACAGCACATTCTCATGCTGAGTTGAAAAGGTCATATCATCCGCATAACGGGTATAGGTTACACCTGCCTGATGGCATATTTCCGACAGCAACTGGTCAAATTTTTTCATCACATAGTTAGAAATAAACGGTGATGACGGTGCACCGACACTTAATACCAGCTTCCCGGAGAGCTTCTTACCCGGACACCAAAAAAAGATACTAATCAACAGAATTAAAGTGTGCTCATCAATTTCCACTGAATCATGCAACAGTGCATTTTTAAAGGTCTCTGGCGTAATGCTGTTAAAAAAATTGGAAAAATCCATCTTCAACAGATAAGGATTGTTTACATGCTGCTGTGCGTTTTCCCTGATGCCCTTACCCGGTTCATAAGCGGTGGCGCTGGAATGGACAGTGAGTTGAGTGCGCAGAAACTCAACTAGTTTGCGTTGTAGATCTTTCACTTCCGGGGTTGGCTGGGCAATTACTCTGACTCCAGAGCTACGCTTGGGAATTTTATAGACTTTATATTTTAACGGACTTCGTCGCGCAGTAAATGCCAACTTATTTCTGCTAATACCGATGTCCTGATATGGAATCTCTATCTTCATCTATCATTTATAATTCAGGGTGGCAGAACGCTATTATGCCCCGTCACCCTGAAAGCCCTTTACTAGAAGCCGCGATAAACACTTCATCGCATCATAACACTTTATGATGCGATGAAGTGTTTATCGCAATCATAAAAGTGCTCAATAAGTTAGAGTCTGGCTAACCGCCCGACTAGACGCAAAAACCGTCCATACGCTAAAGAGCTGACAGTGATGATAGCTAACAATGTGTACTGACAGCAAGCATTGCTGCTCGTGTGTTTTGGTGCAAACTTTGCTGCTAGATGAAACAGAGGCACTCATTACATCTCTTGCTGACTGAGACCAGCCTTGCCGACAACGCGCTTAAAATGCAGGATATAGGGTCTGAGGGCCTACGATAATCCACTCAAAATGTACGGTAAGAATGAGATTTGCGTCTGAAAAACTGATTGGTATTCAACACTGTTCGTTTAATACCACTTCTGATGTATTTGCGGGCTGATCCTCAGCAGTTGTTACGGTGGTGAGAGCGTTGACGAATGTATGATTATTTCAATGTTTTTACTGAGTCGTCAGAAGTGAAATGTCCGCTCTTCGCTCATAGCTGACCCTTCTGCCTTTCCTTCGGCAACTTGGTGCCAGAAGCGGATGTTGTTTAGTTCATACAAGCATGAAGTTGAAACGTGAGTTCGTCTAGCTTAAATTAAAAGCCAATTTCAAAGAGCATAAGGATATTTTTAAATTGAAAATTTTAGATTTAGTTCACGATTTTGGCAATAACCGAACTTCAGGAGTTGGTGGAATTTGCAGAGTCAGATGTTACATAAACAAAAAAGATATTATTGTGCTTTTAACCGACTTAGATGCATTAAACGATGGACAGTCAGTAACCAATGCAGTAGAAAAAATAATAAGTTCAGTCTATGAACATGGGGTAGTTACACAACCAGCCATTTTCATAGAGCACTACGAAAGAAACTCACATAAGCTTGATACGTTTGATATAGTGAACATAAACCCAAAAACAGAGTGGATCTCAATATCAAGAGAAAAAGTGTTAGACTTACTCGGTTGTGATGAAGATGAGCTTTCTGAACGCAGCATAAATAATGGGAGGATATATGAGAAAGCTGATAAAATAAGGTACGCTCGAGATCCTTTTATAGATTCAAGTTATATACCTTCACCAGAATTCATTTCTCGTAAGTGCGAAATATTAAACTCTATGATTCCCAAGTCTTCAATTGCTCAGCTAATTGAGTCAGGTGCAAAGGAACAAGAAATTCAGCGAGTTATAAAAAGTGATTTGTCTTTAATTGCCGAGGCTTACGTCGGTGGTAATGAATATATTTGCTTTTCCGAATATCCATTAGCTGACGGATCAGTAGATTTTGTAATTTTCACAGGCAGGTCGCGTATGGATATCATCCTAATTGAAGTGAAAGGGGCTAACTTTAACTTAGTTAATGCGAATAACTACGGTTCATTTAACCATAAAGTTAGAGATGCCGCAGAGCAGATCGAAAAAAGGCTTGGTCTAGTCTATAGGGATTATGAATCGTTTCGGAAAGATGCTCATGAAAAACGAATGAAAGTTTTATCAGGTGATTTAATCCATAATGCATTCGTCGGACCCAAATCTTGTAAACAAGTAGATCCAAATAAAGATGTATACGTTCGTTCTATTGTCATTGGGGGGCGAACAGTAAATGATTTAGAAGAAAGTAAAAAACGCCATGACTATGAAATTCATTCAACTCCGCCTATCCGTATTGAATCTTGGGATACTTGGCTTAGGAGATTAACACGATAGTCTGTGCCGAAAGATAGAGCCTGTGCATAATGAACTCGATGTGCCTTTATGTGCAGCTCGTTGATAAGCTCACAATTGCTTTGGTTGCAAGCCAAACGTCCGCTCCTCGCTCATAGCTGACAGTCAGGCTTAATCGTATCTTGCTACAGAACACAACACGAACGCATTAAACGTATCGAAATTTTTACGAATGGTTACGAATTAGCTGTTAACTATATGAATTTAAAGGCTAGGGAAGTAACGTAATGAAAAGTGTTTTCTGAAGAGGAGTTAATATAATCTCATGATTTAAAAGAGAAAAACACTTATAAATCTGAAATAGGAATCGTATTCGGTCTTTTTTTAATATGTTGATTTATATGATTTTATTTTTAAGATCCCGAAATCTCCACGAAATCCTATATCCGGCCTAAATTTCTACCCACTCATTTTTACGTGAATCAAGGTATACATTCGTCATTTTCATCGACTTGTGGCCGAGTAATTTCTGAGCAAATTCTTTACTGTATTCTGCCTCATAGAGCCGTGAGGCCAGGCTGCGAATTTCATGAAAGCTGGGAGGGGATATTTCATAAACTAGATCGGTAGCCTTCAATGCTTTAACAAATGCTTTAGTGAGTGAGTCGGCATTTAATGCGCCCGGTTCGCGACCAGACTTTTTACTGGCAGAACTAATAAGATATTCACTCTTACAATTATTCAGACACTGTTCAATAACCTCACCAACAGTGGTATTCATTATTTCCAGTCGTAGTGAGAGTGAGATAGCAATTTGATTGCCGGTCTTACCCTGTATTACCCACAGTTTTCCATCATGCACATCACCTCTTTTTAATTGTCGGCTACCAACAGGAGTTTGGTAAGGCACGCCAACAGGCGGCTACTGAACTGTCTGCGGGTGGTGTTGATCCGAGTAGCGGTAAATTCCAGGGGACACTGCAAACGTTGCAAAGTGACCAGGTAGCCGGGCAAATCGACACGACCAACCGGGCGCAAACCTCACAACAGGATAAATATGTCGCCGGGTTACAGGATGTGGTGGCAATGGGGGCCGGTCAGAAAGCTGATGCGCTGTCAGGTTATAGCAACATTGCCAGTCAGAGCTTAAACAAGGCCACGAGTGACGCGCAAAGATCACTGAGTGACCGTCAGGCTGTTGGGCAATTGGTGGGGGCTGCGGGTGGATTGGCTGCCCGCAGTTATGGGTTGAAAGACGCAACGGCATCCGGTAGTCGGTCAACCGGTGTATTTGGCGGCAACTAATGACAGGAGATAGCGATGGGACAAGCATCTGATACCTATGCCAACCTAATCCGTGACCAGTATAACGACTGGCTTACGCGCTTCTATCCGAAGCAAAAAGAGCTAATGGGGCTGGCTACCAGCGGTGAGTTGATGAACCAGCAATTAACCCGCGTCAGTGACAGCTCTGCCAACAGTTTGCGTTCTGCTCAGTTGGGTACACAAAATCAGTTAGCACGTTACGGTACAACTCAGACGGCAAACCCGAACGATAACAGTTTGGGGTTACGTTCAGCACTGGCCACTGCGGGTGCAAAAAATGGGATCCGTGAAGCAGAGCAGGACCGACAGATGAATATTTTAACTGGTGGTAGTGCCAGCCTGCGTGAGCAAATGAGTATTGGCGGAGGAAGTAACTAATGGGATACGGACTGATTGATGCTGCCCGAGAGACCCGGCAGCAGGCCATGCAAGGGCTTAGTGATGCTTCTAACCGTGAGATGCAGCGTGAGTCTGCAAATGAACAACTCAAATCCCAGCAAAAACAGAGCCAAATGAGCATGATTGGCGTCGGGGCCGGTACTGGCATGGCGGTGGGTGCCACCTATGGTGCTGCGGGCGGGCCGATTGGTATGGGTATTGGTGCCGCAGTGGGTTTGCTGGCCAGTAGTTTCTTCTAAAGGATAATTATCATGGGCGTACAAGGTTTAGCGGACGGCTTTCTGGCGGGTTTCAACACGGCAGATCAGGCGATCAGTCGCAACCGCGAACTCGGACTGCGAGATGCTGCTCAGCAGCAACAGATTAAAGACTCTGACCGTAGCTATGGTCTGGCGAAAGAACAGATTGATTGGCGTAAAGAGACTGACAACCGTGACCACCAATACAAGTCGCAACGCGATAGCGTAGGTGATGAACAGTGGAATAAGAACTATGGTTTGGCGCAGGCCAACCAACGTACAGCAAATGCCAGCTTAGGCATGCGGGCGCAGGAACTCAACATGAGGAAGAGTGAATTTAACTTCCAACGTTCTCAGGCTGAACGCCAGCAGCGTATGCAAGAAGAAATGCCAGTTGTCCAAGCGCTCTACAAACAGATTGAAACCACTGGGCAGGTTGACCCTCAATTGTATGGGCAAATTTCAAAGGATAATCCGCTACATCCGTCCCGCTTCTTTGGTCAGGGAGCAATTGATAACGTCATAGAAATTAACCAGATTATGCCGAAGGTGCTTTCGGGGGAAATGAACTACAACGATCCGAAAGTATTAAAGACAATGAATACTGTGCTGGCCCCTTATATTGAGCGCAATATTGATGAAGTCGATCCGGAGTCAGGGAAGAAAATTAAGAGCAAAGAGCTGGCCCATATTGGTATCAGTGAAGATGGCAAGTTTGTTATTCCCGGACTGAAAGTCACTTATAGCGATGGTTCAACTGCCAACAAACCTATGACTCAATTCGGTTCCGCTGATGTGAATGATAACCAGGTAGCGAAAATCCCTATTGATGAGTTTATGAATAAGGTAAGGGGTTACAGCCAGATGGTAGGGCAACTTAACCAGCCAGACCGAGCCAAGTTTATTGGCAATATGGTTAACCCACCAGATAAAGCCGCCATGCGTCAGGAAAGTGAGGGCTATCGCAAAGAGCTGCTGGATATCAGCAAGGATGAAGGTAAGCAGCTGGCCGCGCTAAATAAAGATGGCGCGATGATGGATGAGAAGCAACTGGCCACCGCAAAACAGGAAATTAAGAGCAACTCTGAGCAACGCCGTCAGCAAGCTTCTGAACTCTATGGTGTTGGTGGGAGCCGTGGTTCTCAGAATCAATCCGGCATTGACCCAGCTGAATTGGAAGCATTTGCGGGGGAGTACCAAAAAGAATTTGGTGAAGCCCCTGATCTGAATAACCCACAGGATCAGCAGGTCTTTATGGCATGGAAACAGAAAAAAGGGGAGGGGAAGCAGCAGAGGGCTATAAGCAGTACCACTCAGGAAACCTCCACTTCTGGTGATAGCTTTACTGCCCAGCAGTTACGAGAGGTTTATAGTCGAGCGGCAAAGTAATAAATATGTTTCTTATTATTCTTAGAGACTCCTGATATTATGTAATCAGCTACTTATTATAAGGAATAGTGCATAGTGAAACGGATTCTAAGTGTCTGCACCCTGACTTTTGTATTATGTGCGTGTGATAGGAATGATGAACCTTTATCTTTTACGCCGAACGTTGCAAGTATCTCAAATATATTTGGGCTAGATCCATTACACGGACCAGTGAAATCACTCAGTCAAAAAATGCTGGATGCTAATGGGAATGTTGTTTCTGAAGTTCATGCAAATATTGATGATAAGGGTTGTTTTACTTCAATAAAGGCACGTACTGCTGTGTTGGAAATAGATACGGATTACGTGAAAGATGGCAATTTTTATATTGATAGTAATACCAAAGAAAAAAATTAATTTTGAATGAAAAATGCAATGTTACGCAAACTATGAATGGAGATATTAAAACACTACTGAATAATAAAGGGTTTGTAACAGATGTTAAAATATCAGAAAGTGGAAAAATAAGAAAACATTACGAGTATGACGAAAGTGGATATCCTATTTTAGATGTAAGTTATGAAAAAATATTGTGTATAAAATAGTGACTGAATTTAATGCTAAAGCAATAAATCCATTTAACTATGAAACGAAGAGTTACATGAATGACAAACTTGAAGTTTCAACAACAAGAAATTGTACGAGAGATTTACATGGTAACCCGTTATCTTGTAAAATAAAAGGCATATACCCTGATGGAAGAATAATAGAAACATCCGAGGCAATATATAATACTATTGATTAAAGTAATTTTAATTGAGGCTATAAGATATTGGAGTCTGTATTGTCAATTGTAGTACGAGACAACTGCAATCTATAATATTGCTTAGCCAAACAGAACGCGCTAAATTACCCAAAGATGCCGAAGTGAGCTTTAAATAGCCCTTCGGTTTTTTTATGCACGAAATCTAGCCTCGACAGGTTCGCTTGCCGGGGCTTTTTTATTCCCATTTTCCTCGGCACAACGCATGTGCCTCAAACCATCGAACCTGATTAGAAATGAGCCTTTGAGGAGCCAGTACGGTTGGTACGCCTCGATGGGCTGGTTTCCTATGCGCCAAAGGTTCATTTCTAATAAAGGAGTACCGATGAACAAACAAATGGTCGTCATCCCACAATTTGATTTTCGAGACATGGTGGATATGTCAGAGAACAAAGTGATAACCACCTCACTTAAGGTTGCTCAATGCTTTAGCAAGCGTCACAAAGATGTTCTAAGGGCAATTCGAAACCTGAAATGTTCCGATGATTTTACCCAGCGCAATTTCGCGCCCACTGATTTCATTGATAAAAATAGCGATATGAAGCCGATGTTTAATATAACTCGTGATGGCTGTATGATGCTGATTATGGGATTTACCGGTAAACCTGCAACGGCGATTAAAGAGGCGTATATCAATGCTTTCAACTGGATGGCAGAGCAACTAAAGCATCGTCGTGCAATTGGTGAACAAGCACAGCATCTATTTGCCATAAAAGAAAATGTTTCGAAGGTTAAGGGGACTATCGGTAGTCGATTGATGAATGCGCGAAAGAAGGAAAAACACAGACTTAATCTTGAATATGAACGTATTAAAGTCCTCTCGCAGCCGGATCTTATTAATACTATCGAACAGCCTCACAACGAGGCTTTTTTTACGTCTGAAATTTGGAGCGCCAAATGACTTACGACCCAAAGCAGCAACGTCCAGAACAACAAACTACCAACAACAATCGAGAAGCGCTTAATATCCGACAGCCAGGTGAGAATGCTAACACTGGTTTTGATTGGGGTGCCGTATCGTGCCTTTACCATGATTGACCTTGAGCGTAGTAATTCCACCTTTATGAAGGCAGCACGCACGGCTAAAAAGGTGCTGACCGTCAGCACCACATCGATGCCTGATTTTATCATTCGTAACTTTATGCGCGATTCTATCCATTCATGGGCCATTAACAAAGATGGTTTTAAGCCGGTTACCGCTTCATGGGCCGGATTTAAAAAAGCATTACGCACTGATGATAGCCTGGTGGATATGATGTTTGCCGGTGCCACTTTTGGTGGCGGTTATTCGAATGTTTATGATCCGGCTTCGACCGCTAAAACCATTCGTAGCGTGCTGCGGCGTAAAGGCTACAACGATAGCCAAATACAAGAGTTTGAATCTTCCATTGTCCGCAACAGCAAAGAGGTGATGGGCAAGGTCGAGCAGGGATTACATAAATACAAAAATCTCAGTGAAGCAGCAGAAAACGCTAACCGACTGGCCACTTATGAAGCGGCAATTAAATCAGGGAAAAGTAAAGCGCAGGCGGCATTTGAATCGCGTGACTTGATGGACTTCAGCATGATGGGGGCCAGCAATATCATGATAAACCTGAGTGATATGCTGCCGTTCTTCAATGCCCGCATGCAAGGGTTGAGTAAATTAGGCCGAGGTATCAAAGAGAATCCGCGTGAGGTGCTGAAGCGCGGCGGCATGATTACGGCTGCCTCACTGGCACTGATGGCCCTGAATTGGGACGATAAACGCTATGAAGAGCTACAAGACTGGGATAAAGACACCTATTGGCATGTCTGGATTGGTGACCAGCATATCCGTTTCCCAAAACCGTTCGAAATCGGCTTGATGTTTGGCACCTTGCCGGAGCGATTTGTCCGTGCGCTAGGCGGTAAAGATAGCGCGGCTAAATTTGGCAAGCTGGTGGCGCATAACTTTATGGAAACCATGGCATTCAACCCGATCCCACAAGTCGCCATGCCGATTGCTGAGGCTTATGTTAACTATGATTTCTTCAAAGGTGGGCCGATTGAGAACATGGCCGACAGCAATTTGATGGCCGGAGCCCGTTATAACGACCAGACCAGCCTGCTGATGCGCGAAGTGGGTGAGGCTACCAATATGTCACCGAAGATGCTGGATCATATTGTGATGGGCTACACTGGCAGCTTAGGCAGCTATGTGATGGGCGCTACCAATCAGCTGATGCGTAACCTGAAAGACTACGGCGAAACTCCGGCCATGCGCCTAGATGAAATGCCGGTGATTAAATCCTTCTTCCGTGGCTCCGATCCGGCCAAATCTACCCAGTTCACCGAAGATTTTTACCGCATGATGACTGAAGCCAATCAGATAAACAGCACTATTAACAGCTTCCGTAAGCAGGGGCGTGGCGATGATGTCAATGAATTGATAGAGGAAAATAGAGGGAAATTATCGCAGCGTCAGGGGCTAACAGCGACTCAGAAACAAGTGAAAGCACTGAATGCCCAGATTGAAATGATGAGGCGGGACCGGATACTCACGGCGGATCAGAAAAGAGAAAAAATTGACCGACTGATGGCAACCAGAAATAAACTGGTACAGCAGGCGGTGGAAAGGGTGAATCCGTACTTTAATAAGTAAAATTTAAAGGGAGTTTGGAAAAACTCCCTAATTTATAAATCTTTGAGCAAGACAATGTTGCCGCACTTATAGATGGCTTGAATTGTCAACGCAAAAGTGGTCCCATCTTGAGGGCACAACTCTATGAATTAACCAATTTTCCAGAATGGACGGGTGCAAATATTTTTTACATTCCAATACTTAACTGGGTTCTTCGCATGATTTTTGATTACATCATCGGGGTTTACTGATGCGTCCGGGATGAAGTCTGCAGGGACCTGAATGGCTTGGCTTCCCGAGGCGATATAATAATACTTCCCTGCTTCCGGAATGAGTGACGAATGGGAGTTTCGAATATATCCTCCCCCTTGATTTTTGATCTGCGAAACAGAGTATAGGACATTGGGTTTTATCTTACTAACAACTACATTACCCTTAGCTTGAAAGATATTTGAGTCAAGTTCATAGCGATCAGACATATCGTAGCAATTGCTTTGGTTGTTGAACGTGTAAGAACCTAGATAGATGGTGCCTACATTTCCCTCCTTGTTAAGTACATACAACGTCGCAGCATCGCTTCCAGTGTAGTCTTTGTAATCAAGAGGTAATATTTTAGCGCACCCTGTAAGCCCCAGAGAGATTGCAGCTACGATGACGGTTTTATTTAATTTCATATCGTCCTTTATTGTGTGTAAGTTCGTTGCCCATGTTAAATACAATAATTAGCAGATAGGTGCGTTATCGGCTGTATTTAATTTTTCTTCAATCATATCAATGTCCTTTCTTCGCCGATTGTCAGATTGAGTGGCTACTAATCCATGTTGCAGCATCAATAATTATTTGAGAGCATCTTTAACGATGACGAACAGAACCAGTAGCAGAATAAATCCGATAATCCCTAAAATGATGCTGGCATTCTAACCTCAGAACAGAAACGGGAAAGAATCGACAGAATGATGGCAACCAGAAATAAACTGGTACGGCAGGCGGTGGAGCGTGTGAATCCGTATTTTAATAAGTGAATTAAAAGGGAGTTTGGAAGAACTCCCTGATTTTTAACTTTTGGGTAACGTGATTTTGTCATGGTTATAGATGGTTTGAATTGCCAATTAGATAGCAGTTTCACGCGGGTGTAATTAGTTCAGACAGTCTGCTTTGTGCCAATTGCGGACGTTCATAGTAATGGGTCATCTGTCTTCAGTTTAATGAGTTATGCATTACGGAATGTTTTCCGCCACTCCCTGGGGCTGACACCGAATGAGCCCCTGCCGCGCAATGTTTTCCCACACGGGACGCATTTGCGTTTCACGGGCAATCAACCTTTCCAGTAGTGGCCAGTGCGGCTGGCGTAGCTCGGAATTATGTAGATCGTCGCGATACGCCGTCAATGTATCCAGTACGTCAGTGACGGTTTGGGTGTGATGGTAGTTCATATTTTTTCCTCTGAATTGGGCAATGGCGGGCATTATCACTCGGAGTACATAAAAAGCAGGTAACGCAGAGAAAGAAATAAATCCCTGTCGGCGTTACCTGATCTGGCCCTGTTGTTTTTCTCGAAGAGTAACGATGATGAAATAAAGTCTAAGATGCCGATCCCGAAGTGCCTGAGTTATAACCGCGTATTGATAGCTGCTAAATGTTAAAGCAACAGATGAGTTTTTACCGTACCGGCTTAGGAGAAGATAAAATGATTATTGATGAAATAGGATTCTTCGAGTGGGAAGGAGAAGAGAGCGAAAAGCCTGCGCCTGGCCATCTGACAATTGAGGATAACGGGAAAATTCAGCTTGAAATGCTGGCAAAGCTCCCAGGAGACGCTGTGTTTCCTGATATTTTTAGCTGGACCCCCGTAGAGAATAAAACCATTCGGGGTGTGCTCAAGCAAACGGGCAGAACCGTGCTGCTTACCGAGCTGAAAGCTCGAGCTGGCTATCTCGGGCAGGAAATATTCTATAATCTTATCGCTGTACGTTGTTTTGTTGCGGATGACCCCATAGCACTTGACAAGTTAGTGGGGCTCAGTCTTCCCTTACATGACCTTGAAGAGTGGTACCTGGCGGGTAACATAAATATGTCAGAGCAGTCTGAGGATATATGGTCTCTCACCGTTGGAAAAAAACAGGACATATCGTGGTCCCTGACCCAGGGCGCTCTGAGCCTCAAAAATCACATCACCGGGTCTTATCCTCACAACAGAAGTCAGAATGTTAATGTGACTCTCGGCGCCAGCTTCGAGTATGTGCATCATGAGGTGACAACCTTAGAGGTGCTTCTAAACTGGTTAAAGGGTTTTCAGGAGTTTATTTCCCTGATGATCAACGCGACCTATGCCTTTAAGTGGCCAGAGTTTTTATGGGCTGAAGGCAGCGAGACCCTGCATGCCAAGTGCTATTTTTCCTGGTCGTCCTTGTCGGAGGATGACGTAACAACCGGTAAATACGCGCTCTCCTTTGAGCAGATCAACGCTCGGTTTGGGATCCTTCTGGATACGTGGTTGTTAAAAAGGGCCGTGCTGGGGCCAGGTATTCATCTTTATCTTGGTACCGTGAGAAACCGGCACCTTTATCTCGAGCATCAGTTTGTCAACATGGTCTGGGGACTTGAGGCGCTAAGCCGCAGAAGCGAGTTATCATCGGCGAAAGAAGTGCCAGATAAACAGACCGCGAAAGGCCTGCGAATCCTGGCAGAAATCGAAGATAAAGTTACATTCAATTCTAAAGATAAGCGCTGGTTATGCAGCCGGCTTACCCGCGCCACAGAGCTCCCGCTTGAGGAACGCCTGTATGATGTCCTTTTACCGGTGGCCTTCGATATTGACCCTGACCGACTCCGGAAATTTTGCATAAAATGTGCTGGTCTGCGCAATGACCTGTCCCATTATGGCGGCGAACGCAGCCCGGGAGACTATGACGCTTTTATTCAAGACATTCATCCCAGGATGAAGGCCTTGAGACAGCTGTATAGACTGATTATTTTTAACATCATCGGCGTCGAGCATTCCCTGTTAAGGTGGAGCATGTATGACAGCCGGCAATCCTTGGAGTTTCTGCATTGGCTAACCGTAACCGGTCTCATAAGCCAAGAAGTGTTTAAAACGCTCACGGGGCCAAAATCATCTCCATCCGCCGAGGAGTGATCGGCGATCCTGTACAGACTCACTTTTGTTCTTGGGTCGTGCGATCGCGCGGCCCCGTCTTCTTCTCCTTTTCTGGTGTCTCACCCGTTCAATGTTGCGCTTTTAGGCATACCGGTATTCCCCACAACCATCGGAGTTTAAAAAACCAGCCTTTTCAGAACATGCTTTTGCAATACCCAGTCAGGTACTGAGTTCGACGCCGTGATTGAATCTGACTTGACGCCCCTAGTGAATTTTACTGGGCGACCGATCGCAACATACCTAAGCATCATCACCAAATGACCAAGATATCTAACATTTGAACGGCAGCTGCGTGCCAGGAGCGGACATTTCTACCAAAGCCAGCCAACTTCAGGACACTGTTGCCCAATCAACTAAAAACGCCTGATAGTCCTAAAAAATGAGGATCGATTTGATGAAGAAGACGCAAAATGCAAGGTTGCCATATTACTTTCATAGAGTATGATTGACTAATCACTCAATTAAGGATGTCGTATGGCTCGTCCATTAGATCAGGAAAAACGGACTGCTATTCTTAATGCTGCCCTCCGGATTATTGCGATTCAGGGGTTGGGAGCTTCAACTTCCCTGATGGCGAAAGAAGCCGGCGTTTCGACCGGTTCTCTTTTCACATATTTCCCTGACAAGCTGACGCTGTTGAATCAGCTTTATCTGCACATCAAAAGGGAAGTGGCCGGTGCACTGCTGGAAGGATTTCCTGTTCAGGGGAGCTTCAGGGAAAAGGCTTTTCACGTCTGGCAATCTTACATCCGCTGGGCGTGTGCCAATCCTGAGAAGCGTTCCACCCTTCAACAACTGAATGTATCTCACAGTCTTTCGGAAATCACGCGTCAGCAGTCATCAGCCATGTTTGACGCCGTAAATCAAATGCTGACTGAGATTGGAAGATCGGGTGCCAGTCAGAATGTGGCGTTTATTACGGCTGTTATGACATCACTGGCTGAGACAACAGTAGAGTTTTCTGTGAGCGAGCCCGATAAAACAGATGCATATATTTCTGATGGTTTTGAGATGTTCTGGCGGGGTCTGGGCTTATAGCCCACACTTTATTAATCATTAAATGACTGACGGGTCAGTTTAAATCACGGCATCGCATAATTTTGTGGCCGGAAACACAACCAACTATTCCCGCGAGGAAAATGCATGAAACATATTACGCAACACTATATTGGCGGTAAATTTGTTGATTCAGTCGGGCAGGAGAAGTTTGAGCTTGTGAATCCTGCAACGAATATGCTTATCGGAACCGTGCTGCTGGGTAACGAAGAAGACACCCGACATGCGATTGCGGCTGCGAAGGCGGCATTCAAAACTTACTCCCTGACTACGCCCGCCGATCGTGCAGTATACCTTCAACGCTTCCATGATGCCGTAGCGGCGCGGACGAATGAACACGTACAGGCTCTGGTTGAGGAATACGGCGGCCCACAGCAAATGGCGCAGTTCCTTGTTAAAGCATCCTGTGACGCTATTCTGAGCGTTAAAGAAAGCCTGAAAGACGTACCCTTTAAAAAAATGGTGGGTCAGGCTGAAGTATCACTGCATCCTGTCGGCGTGGCGGGACACATCACACCGTGGAATGCCAATATCATGTACTTCTGCAATAAAACCGCCGCCGCGCTTGCCGCAGGCTGCACCGTGGTGACCAAACCCAGCGAGATGAGCGCCCTGCAGACCCAGATACTGATGGAATGCGTAGACGCCGCTGGCCTGCCGGCTGGCCTTATCAATATCGTTAATGGTCGCGGCGACGTGGTGGGCGTTGAGCTGACCACCAACCCGGACGTGGCTAAAATTTCCTTTACCGGTTCAACTGCCGTGGGTAAAAGTATTGCCGCCCGCGGCGCCGATACCCTGAAAAGAGTCACTCTTGAACTGGGGGGCAAGTCAGCGCATATCGTTCTGGAGGATGCAGACCTGAACAAGGCGCTGCCATTTATCCTTCAGTCAGGTTTCATGAACAGTGGCCAGGCGTGCATTGCAGGCACCCGAATTTTGGTACCGGAAAGCCGCTACGATGAAATTACAACCGCGCTGAAACAGGCCGTTGAGCAACTGAAAGTCGGGCTACCTCAGGAATCAGACACGGCCGTTGGCCCAATGGTCTCCCGGACGCAATACAAGCGTGTACAGGGGTATATTAATGCAGGAATTGAGGAAGGTGCTGAAATACTGACTGGCGGACCGGGATATCCTGCAGGACTGACAGAAGGTAACTTCGTGAAGCCTACGGTATTTGTCAACGTGACCAACGACATGACTATCGCGCGCGAAGAAATTTTTGGGCCGGTGCTGTGCGTTATTTCCTACAGAAATGAGCAGGAAGCTATTGATATCGCCAACGATTCACCTTATGGTCTGGCCGGTTACGTCAGTGGCGAAGATGTCGCGCGCGCGAAAAAGGTTGCCGAACAGATGCAGACCGGTGCGGTTTCGATCAATGCATTTGGTCATACGCCATTCGCTCCGTTTGGCGGCATGAAGCAGTCAGGCATCGGAAGGGAGAACGGCGCTTACGGCATCCAGAGTTATCTGGAATACAAGACGATAGCCTGAAACAGTACCCGGGGACTGTTTCTGTAAAGAACGTAGCGCCTCGTTGCCCCGCAGGCCATTCAAGGGCCTGTGGGGGCAATCATCCAAAGAAAGACAGTCGGGATTTGATTATGAGAGTTTTAATCTATGGCGCTTCCGGTATGGTCGGCCAGGGCGTATTGCGCGAGTGCATGAAAGCAAAAGATGTTGAAACTGTAACCGTTATTGTTCGTTCTCCGCTGCCTGACCAGCATCCAGGGCTTGAGCAGGTGGTTACTGATGACCTCATTTCACCACTGGCTGACGTGAGTGCAGCCGGAAACTGGGATGCCTGTTTTTTTTGCTTGGGTGTCAGCGCTTCCGGTCTGTCAGAGGAAGACTACAGTCGCCTTACCTTTAAACTGACGCTTGATATTGCCTCGCATCTGGTGCGGTTAAACCCGGCAATGACCTTCATCTATGTCTCGGGTGCAGGGACGGACAGCTCTGAAGCAGGGAGAAGCATGTGGGCAAGAGTTAAGGGGAAAATTGAAAATACCCTGCTCGGGCTGGGCTTTGCCTCGGCACTGATGTTTCGCCCTGCAATAATACAGCCCCTTGACGGTATCCGCTCCAAAACTGCAGCCTACAGGATTTTTTATACCGTCTTGTCGCCATTCTTATCAATACTGAAGCGCCTCTTCCCCGACAGCGTTCTTACCACTGAAGAGATGGGTAAAGCCATGCTGAATGCTGTTCGCTATGGTTGCAGTAAGCATGTCCTCGAGAAAGAGGATATCAGCCTGCTTGCCAGAAAATAACATTAACCCTGCTGCAAAATAACTCTCAGCATAAAAGCCGCTCATACCTGTATGAAGCTGGGTCAATGTAAAGAAATACTAACTCAATTATGGATGTCCGCTCTTCGCTCTTAGCCGACTGTCAGATCAAGTAGCAATTAACCTACATTACAATATTAATAATTATTTGAGGGCATCTTTAACGATGACGAACAGAACCAATAACAGAATAAATCCGATGATCCCTAAGATGATGCTGACGTTACTATCCATGTGCATATTGCTTTTACCTGCCAGCAGGTAAGCTGAGATAACAAAAGGAATGCAGAGAGCGGGGTGGATGGTGATCATTACTGCGGCCAGTATTAGGCAGACTATAAATAGTGTTGATGTCATGTTTCCCTCATTTTAGCGCCCGAACTTTTCCCGAGAATTTTCTAAATAGCTGATAAGTATATGATCATGTTGATCTTTTAAAGACGGTATTAAACGTAGGCTAAAGGTCATAACTCTGATTATCTTATTGTTTTATATAGATAAAATTAAGAATTCTCACCTTTAGGAATCGTATTCGGTCTTTTTTTAACCTATTGATTTTAAAGGGGAATTTTGAGGTTTATCGAAATTTTATCGAAATCTGATATTCGGTCTTTTATAGCATCACGTATTCTTTCCCTCTCGTATCAAGGTACTTATTCGTCATTTTCTCCGATTTATGCCCCAGCAGTTTCATCGCAAATTCCTTACCTTTTTCCTTTTTATTGTCAATTATGGTCTAAAAGTGAGGAACACCGTAGTGAGATAATCGCCACCCGTGGTGCTTATCAATCATGGTCGATCTTGGTTAACTGGCCGTTGATTGAAGCGGTTAATAATGGTTATCTAGCTCCCATTTGACCACAATAATCACTGTAAAAACATAAAGATTGCTGTAGAATCTTGAGCAACTAAATCTATTAAAATAATATGATCAAACGGAATTAGTCATGACAAAACCGAGAATTGAGTATTTGGATTCGTTGAGAGGTATTGCTGCATTAATGGTAGTAATCTCACATTTTTTGGAACGTACACCATTACGCGATACTTGGTTTTTATCTCATTTCAATTTGGGGCAGTTCGGCGTTGTTATATTTTTTATTCTTAGTGGAATGGTAATCCCTTATAGTTTAGGAGATAGTAAACAGGCGATTAAGAAATTCATAACATCCAGATTCTTTCGCCTTTACCCCGCATATTGGTTGTCAGTTTTATTCGCAGTGCTATCAGCTATATTGTTCACTGATACTCTTCCGGAGATAAAAACAATTGCATTTAATTTAACTATGATTCAGTCGCTATTTAATGTGCCAGACTTATTTGGTGTATATTGGACATTGATTATAGAGCTAATATTTTATGCTTTATGTGTTTTATTATTTGTAAGTAAGTTACTACATAATATTTTCTGTAGCTTGATAATTTCAGTTGCGATGTTACTGGTTGCTTCAATCGCAGCCTATACGCGTTGGCAACTTGAGATGAAAATCCCAGTAGCCGTTCCGTTAGCTATGTCATTAATGTTTTTTGGCGTATTGTGGCGCGAAGCTACAATAAATGACAATAAACGAGCGTTGAATTATAGTGTTGTTTGGATATGTTCTTTCATCGTGATGCTACCGGTTATCTGTTTTCTTGCATACTCAAAGAATTTTGGTTTTAGTGAGAACCCGATTGCTTACTGGGCAACTTACACCAGTGCTTTGCTATTTTTCTTGTTATTCACATCAATAATAAAAATTATTTCCCGTTATCTTGTTTTCATGGGAACAATTAGTTATTCGCTTTATCTATTACACCAGTTTTTCCTTGAACTCATAAGCAGTAATACCAGTATTGGTAGCGGTTTTAACTTGGTTTATTTTTGTTTTTATATAACCATAGTGATTGTTGCATCAACGATTTCTTATTTTACAATTGAAAAACCGAGTGTTAAGTTTTGCCGGAATATATTAAATGGTCAGAAAATAAGATATGCACTTACTTCTACTCCTCACAACAAAAGCCGAGTTTAATTACCCGGCTCATTATTAAAGCTATGCGTAAGGGTGTTGATTTGAGTGAAGTTTAATCAGATATTGCATGTGTACAGAAGAATCAGTCATTCTTTATAATGAAGTGTGTAGTTTATTTTTATGGGAGGCTCAATGTTTAAATCAATCATCTGTATTTACTCATACTTAATCAGACACCTTTATTATCTGGGCATATTCAGGTTTGGCAGTCGGCTTAGTGCCAAATATAGTCATTCGAACCCTGAGAGTTACACTCTTAAGTGATTCAGGGTATGCGCTTACTGGTTACGAATATTGTGCCAGAATCATGTAACTTGATGATTGCCGCTTTGCTTTCGAGCCAGTAAGTGCTCCACGTTCGCTAACGAATACTCAGGGCATACATAAGAACTGCTGACTATATTTCTTTCGAAGAGCGTGGAATGCATACCAATCCCCGATAAACAGGAGTTGGTTATGGCTACTACAGATCAGTTTGCTGCCCATATTGGTTTGAATTGGGCTGATAAAAAACACGATGTCTGCGTTCAGTTTAAAAACGGTGAACGTATATTCTATGTGGTTGAACATACTCCGGAAGCGCTTGATATCTGGCTCAGCGAGTTTCACCAGAAGGTGAAAGGCAGGATCGCGATCGCCCTTGAGCTGAAGAAAGGCCCGGTAGTGTATGCTCTCCAAAAGTACCCATTTGTCACTGTTTTTCCAGTACACGCGTTGTCACTGGCCCGCTATCGGCAGACCTTTTGGCCAAGTGGTGCGAAGGATGATCCGCAGGATGCTGAGTTAGCGTTAGAGCTGATGCTACGCTATCCCGAAAAGATCAAATCCATTGAACCCGACAATGCAGATATTCGATTACTTCAACAGCTAGTTGAACAGCGTCGACTGCTGGCCGAAGACAAACGCCGTTTTGTGAATCGTCTCATCAACACGCTTAAGCAGTATTATTCTCAGCCCCTAGAATGGTTCTCACATCGGGACAGCTCACTATTTTGTGAGCTGATAATCCGCTGGCCCAGCCTGCAACAGCTGAAACGGGCAAGGGGCGAGACTGTGCGCCGTTTTATGAATGCCAAAGGTGGTCGGGCAGTGGCGAAGCGGACATTCCTGACCAAGTAGTGTGCTAATCTTCCGGTAGCAGATCCTGGGAGGTTCGAATGCTTTATAGCTGCATGAATAATACAAAATGGAATGAAATCCGCCTAGCAATGATTGGCATGGAATCTCCTCCTTTATGGAAAATCACGTCTCTCAATGGCTATGAATTCGTAGTTGATGGCGAGTGGTTTTACCATTTTAGAGAGGGCGGCTATTTGGATATCCAGTATCTTGATGTTTTGACTAATTCAGTTGTGCAGCATGCCACGGTTGGTACTATTCTTCGGGCTATTCATCTCCCTGGAATGGAGACTTCAACCGGTTATAGAATTTTGGGGTACGCAGATTCAGTCAGCAACGTGGATTATCTTTAGCTGGACAAAACCGTTAAGCGGCTAACAGGATTACTTTAGTCGTTGCGTCGAATTGGCTTCCGCTCCTCGCTGACTATAGCGTGGATTAAGTGTTGCACTGAAAAATCAAAGTCAATACAGTCAGGCATCTTCCCACAGCGGCACCAATTCAACAGGCAACTGTTCCTTATCAAATCCCTCAAACCAGTAAACTGTGCCTTTTTGCCCAACAATCGGCACTTCTCCCCAACCCGGATGAAACAATGCGCGCTCCCAGTCCGGCTTGAGACGACCACGTCGTTTAAGGCGCTCACCATTACATGCAACTGCACGTATTGAAGGAAAGTTAATAAAGAAACTTAACGACATTCCTTCTTTTTGTGCACGTCGCAATTGCCGTGAGATCCAGGCTTGGTTACGTTGGCGAAGCTTTTTTTTCATTGGCTGCACATCTGCTAAGACAATTGATAAACCTAGTAATGATAGTATGTCTGGTGAGTCTCCTGATGTACTCAGTTACTCTTGCATTTATATCGCTAAATGGCCAAGTTACTATAATTGCCCATAATACCAGCGTTCGCTTGAAAACCACTCATCCGGGTCGTCACCACTATAGTAGTCAAGTGTAATACCTAATTCCTGAACCCCATCTGGAAGAATAAGCCCCCACTCCCGGGCAAGGCTTCGTTCCCTGAGGAGTACCGATGAACCATTGTCAGAACTCCCCTCTGTAATGAAGCTTTGAAAGTATTCCTCTGAACGAAATAAACAGACCTCACTTGTAAACATATCCGGGAGGCAAATTACGGCAGTAATTCGAGGGATATCATCGCAATCTGCTGTGGCGAGCATCAAGTTGGAACAGGCATTGATCATGGCTTGCGCACACTTTGCCTTAACTTTCTGCTTGCTGTATTTTCCTTGAACAAGATTAATTTCTACAGGTATCTTGTAATTCCAGTAATGTTGCTCTTCCGGAAAAACGGCACGAACTGGGTTATGAAAAGTTTCAGACCAACGGTTAAGTGATTTTATACGACGGGGAATGTTTCGTATTTTGGTGCGGTTATCCCTACATAATCGCCTGCTCATATTTTTTAACTTCCTGCTTGTTCAGTTGGCTATAGCGTTGGTCGAAAATAACTTCACTGTAATCTAGCGGCATATTTTGCACAAGAATGTCCACTGTTCGCTCATAACTGACAGTCAGGCTTAATCGTACCTTGCTACAGAATACAACCCGAACGGATTAAACGTATCGAAATTTTTACGAATGGTTCCGAATTAGCTGTTAACTATATGAATTTAAAGGCTAGGGAAGTAAGGCAATGAAACGTGTTTTTGAGGTGGTTTTTATTTAATTATTTGAT
>NZ_KN150731.1:1713558-2219785 GCF_000754805.1 Yersinia frederiksenii ATCC 33641
TAGTAATAAAATACCAGATGAGACAATTATATAGTAAATCATTAGTTCACCACAGAAAAAATGCTATTTAGTTCATCCGATAAATTATAAATACTTGCATTTATCTTAACGGAGGAACGACTTAGTAATCCATGATTAATAAATTCACCTTGAATCTTACCCTGATCGTCGCGGATTCCGCTTGGCTTAAATGAAAAAATATCTTGTAGTACGACGTTGTCACCTTCCATTCCCATAATTTCACTAATATGTTGTATTTTCCTTGTACCATCATTCATTCGTGAAACTTGTACAATAATATTGATCGCAGATGCTATATTTCGACGAATAGTAAATAACGGCATATTAACCGGCCCCATCATGATCATACTCTCCAAACGGGCAATAGCATCTCGTGGGGAGTTTGCATGTAGGGTTGACATCGAACCATTGTGACCTGTATTCATTGCCTGAAGCATCTCAAAGGTTTCCTCACCTCGGCATTCGCCAATAATAATTCTATCTGGACGCATTCGTAGTGAGTTTATGACCAAATCTCGCATACTGATTTGTCCAGTATTTTCCAGCCCCGCTAATCGTGTTTCCATTCTTACTACATGGGGTTGCTCTAGGTTTAACTCTGCCGCATCTTCTAAAGTAATCACTCTTTCATTTTTAGATATATACATTGATAAAGCATTAAGGAGTGTTGTCTTTCCCGAACCAGTACCTCCAGAGATAATTATATTTACTCTACAACTGGCTGCAATAATCAGAAAGTTAGCTATATCACTGCTCATTGCACCCATATCAACTAAGTCTTCTAATTTTCGTTTGTTATTACTGAACTTCCGAATAGAAAGTGCCGTACCATCCAGAGCGATGGGGCTCATTGCTATATTGATACGGCTACCATCAACTAAACGAGCATCTGCCAATGGGCGACCTTCATCAATTCGACGATTAACTTTTTGCATTAAACGCTTAGCAATATCCGTCAGTTGAGTGTTACTAATAAAACGGCGATCAGTTAAGGATATCAAGCCATAACGCTCAATAAATATTTTATCTGGGCCATTAACCATAATGTCACTGATCGAATCATCCTCCATAAGTTCTCTTAACGGCCCAAAACCGGTAATTTCATCAGCAATCATTGAGATTATTTTCTTCTGATCTTGAGTTGTTATCTGGTACTCATTATCATTAAATAAGTCATAAAATGTTTGAGACAATAAGTTATTGAGTTTATTGTAGTCATCAACGAGATCCTCAACTTCATCTATATCAATATTAGCCAGTATTTTTTCACGGATTAATTCTTGAATAGTTAGTGATACTTTCATTATTTATTTTATACCCTTCAGTAATGAAATTATTCTATCTTTCCATTCTTGACTTTTTAACGAGGAATCGACTTTTATACCTAACGTGTTTTTAGCCAAATAATTTATTTTTGTTTTTTTTCTACCGAAATAATTTTGATCGCTTAGTGTGCTTTTTGTCTTATATATATAAGGTATGTGTATATCGATAGTACGACCTAATAATGATTGTATATCCGCAGTATCTAGCATGTTTTTTGTCACTGGCCTGCTTTCGTTTAGGCATATTAACAATCGGATGGCTTGCCTATTGTCTCGTTTGAAACGGTCATATATTCCAATGAATTCTTTAGCGACGCGAACCGATATCATACTGTTATCAAACAATATAATAATACAGTTAGATTGCTCGATATATTCTGTTATATTCTCTTTTGATGCATTATGAACAGATTGGTCAAATACAATAAAATTGTGTTTTTTATTCGTTTGAGCATCAACCTCACTGAAGTTTTTCTCTCTACAGAACATGAGGTCAAAGTTTTTTTGATACTCAGTTAGTTCTGCATTCATCTTTTTTTCGGTAATGAGGTCAAGATCCTGAGAACCCTGATTACCTTGTAACAGCAGTGTTGGTGATTTTTTGATTTGATTAATTTCATTAGCTAAATGATAGCTTAGCAGTGTGTTACCAATGCCCCCTCTACACCCAAGGACACTAATAAAAAAAGCCTTCCGCTCTAAATCTATCTGAATGCCTTTAAGTAATAGTTGTGTAATTTCTGACGATTGTGACTGAATATTTAAATATAGTAATCCTCGCTCTGTGAATTGTTGTGCAATGCTAATTGAATCAATGTCACCGACTAATATACACCAGCAATCTCGTGGTGTATGACTTTTTATCAAATTTAGTATTTTCTCTATATCATCACTGTATCCAATATCAATAATTACGCCGATTGTTTGCTCGTGTAAATTAATTGATAGTGTACTGAATATATCTTTATCTACCTCTTTAATATTGTTAATATCGGCCAATCGTATTTTTTCAGATACTTTTTCTATTAGCCATGATCTTTGAGAGATAACAGCAATGGTGTTTTTTATTTTACTGTCTTTTTTATTGATTAAATCTTTATTTAGGATTAATTGCATATGTCACCATACGTATTAGAGTTTATCCTATTATTATTTACAGCACAGCCTGTTTCACTATCTTTACGATAACGATAATCATTAATACTATAATTACAATTCTTGCTTTTTACGGTGGTAATGTTTCTTTTGCAATCTAAGATAGTATTTACTCTTGATGGAATACAATTTACTAGAGTAAATAAGTGGTCATTATCCTCGGGTTGGATTGTTAGCCCAGCATGAGCTGTATTAGAAAAAAATACCATGCTACTTATTATAAATAGCTTCATTTAATAAACCCTCCTTTACGTAAAAATGCTCTGGCGGCTTTCTCTCTTTTTATTTCCATTATGTGTGTAAAGTTAAAGAATCGTTCAAGCGTTGAGGTCTGCATGAAATCAGGCAACTCAACTTCTTTTTCAGCCACTGGATTGACCAAATTTACGGTTGCGATGACAACTAACTCGGTTTGACTTTGCTCGGTTTGTGCATTGCGAAAAAATGCGCCTAATAATGGGATATCACCCATTAATGGTATTTTTTTAAGTGACTCTCTTTCGTTTCTACTGATGAGGCCGCCTAATATAAAACTTTCTCCATCTCCTAGTTCTAGCGTTGTTGCCGCTTTACGTGTTCTTATGGAAGGATAAGAGTCTCCACCATTAATATTAAATGTCTTACCTATGCTGCTAACTTCTTCATTTAAAATGATACGAATACGTTTTTTGTCATTAACTTTGGCGCCGATGTTTAATTTGATACCAAATTCTTTATAGCTAACCGCCGAACCATTTTGTGTCGTATTGACAATGGGGATTTCGCCCCCCACCAGAAAAGAGGCATCTTCACCCGATAATACAGAGAGGTTTGGCTCGGCTAAAACACGAGCAATAGCATTATCGTTAATAGCATGAACTAATGTGCTAATACCTTTTGCATTAAATTTAAATAATTGAAAAGAACCGACAGACTCACCAATTGTACTCCAGTTTATCCCTATATTTTCAGTAAAATCTTTGGTGACTTCTGCGATAGTCAGTTTTACATTCACCTGATTAGACTGAGACAATTTAATTTTATTAATAATATTAGTATGGTTTGTATTACCAACGGGATGGCGATCATTATTTATTCTTTTACTACCAATAGCCTCGCCAATAATGTTAACTACAGTATCTCTAACTTCTTCTGATTCTACTAACCCTGTCAGAATATAACTGCTACCTATTTTATTAATATCTATGTTACTTTCTGGATATTCAGCTTGTATTCTTCGATGGACTGAAGGAATAATGTTATTAACTAACACAACTGATTTAGTTATTGCCTTATGGTCATGATTAAACAAAGTAAACTCTGCTACTCCTTCATTTTTAGCGTATACAATGATGCTATTTTTACCAATGAGTTCATAGTCAGCAATGGCTGCAGCAGAAACAAAAACTGTATTTATTTCATCTTGTGTATTAATAATGTATGACTCGCCAGCCGATAAATAGACAGGTTTAGCATTTGCTCCCTGAGCTGTTATCAAGCAAGTTATAGTAGTGAATAACAAATACCAACTTATATATGCTAATCTAATTTTTTTCATCCTCTTAGCTCTCTTGTTGTTCGAAGTTTAGGGATAATCTCATATAAATTATTATGTTTAGTATTATCTCTGATGTTATAACTTGGCATTAAAAATATATCCCCTGAATTTTCCACTAAACGTATTAGGTCAAGATCTTTAGTTTTCATTACGACGTAAATATAACCTTTTATTTCTTCATTATTCTTTTGGTTATTTCTATTTTGTTCTGATAATTCCGCTGCGGAGTGCTTTTTTATTCTTACTACCTTCATGCTAGAAATAATGTCATTTAACGAATAGTTTTTGTTGCTAATACCACTCATTTTTTTTGTATTAATGACTATGCCATTCCCCATTCCTTTTTTTTTATCTGTTTCAAGTGTTCTCAATTGTAATGAGATAGTGTCGCCAATCCTTAGTGTATTTAGCAAATAGTCTTCTTGTTGTTTGATATCGAATTTATAAATCATGTGGTCTTTTTGTAAATTTAAATGTATAAATTCATCACTATCAGGCGGCACTAGCATATCTTTAGTGATATAAGACCCAGTTACAACATTGGTTTTCAGTAAGTAGCTATTGATATTGATAATGTCAGATATATCACTTTTTATTAGATCGCTTGATTCATCCACCGCTATTTTTTTTATAGCATAATCAGTCTTATCTAATAGGGTATCTGAAGGTAAATCACGAATGGCTTGTGCCAACAAAATGGTGACTTTTTTTTCATTATTTTGCTGTGCTAAGCGGGTAGTTTCTTTTTTATCATCGCCATAACCGACCAGTATGCCAGTAATACCTATTGCAATTATAAGAATTGAAAATAATAAAAGAAATTTACGATTCATAGTTATAACCTCTCAGTTATGCTGAAGTGGCTTACTTCCTGATTAAGAAAATAGAGATAATAAAAAACCACCGGAAATAGCAACAGCATAAGGCACACCTCTCTTTTTAATATCGACTTGATTGATTAACATACCTATGGTCATGACTACACCACCCATAATTGCAGTGTAAATAATGAAATCTAGTGATTCTTGTAAATTTAGAGAGAATAGTAATGCAGTTATTAACTTCACATCACCCCCACCAATAAAGTTGAAATGAAAGATGATATAGCCAACCAGTAATGAGCACAGTGGAATAATAATGTTTACAGTATTGTGTATAGTCAAACCTAAGGCTATTGTGTTGAGTGTAATAGTGATAATAAATCTATTACTAACCGTTCGGTGGAGGATATCGCTGTAGCAGATAGCCAGAAGCTGCATCAGTAACGATGTTATTAGTAGTATCTTAAAAAGACCCAACATTATATCCTTATAGGTGAAGTGCAATATGGCAACAAAGAGTTGCCATATTGTTAGTTAATACTAAGGCTTGATTTTATTTATCAGCTGTACCTGTGCTAATAGCTGTCTGTGCTGCTGTCATTGTATTACTAACCATAGTTGTTAGAGGCGATTTTACCAGACCTATAAAAATACCTGCCAGTGCAATTATCATGACGTACTCAATAATAGAGCCTCGTTGGTTTTTCAGAAACTCTTGTATCTTGCGTTGAACAGTTGCACAGCCTTGAGCGATAGAAATCATCATGATTTATTTTCCTTGTTAAATGTTTAGGGATTATCCCGTTATAATGAATTAAGTCCTGACTAGGTATGTCGCTACTACCAGAATTGATATTTTTTATACTCGCCTCGTTCGTAGTGGTAGTTATTTAACGATTTTTATCTACGAAATTCCTTTTTATTATCATCATTTAGTCTTTTAAAATCATACTCACTTCAAGGTGAGTATTAGTAATTAGACTTATCTCCATTGAATAAGATAATAATGACTAAGATTGAGAGGAATGAGAGCCAACAGAAAGAAAATAAGGCGAGTAAAGAGATCAATTTCTTCCAGCGATAACTCTGCAAGAAACTTTGCTTGGTGTGGGACTGGGTCTGATTGGCTAATGCCGCCATACTATTTGCCGGTAGAGGAATAGTATTTATCTGTGGTTGCTCGGTTATAGCCACTATTTGCTCGGTAGCATCGCTGTCTTGTGGGTTTTCAGGTTTTTTACATACTTCTATTTGACTGACAGAGCCAGTATATCGAACACCTTTACGTGGAATGGTATGGATAAGAGACTCTTTAAGCCCGACTTGAAGAAATGCTTTACGCAGCATGTAGAGCTGTCCATAGTAGCTGCTTTCGCTAACCGCCCCCCGTTGCTCTTTCCAGACCTGATTAATGATTTTTTCTTTTTCAGTAATCCCATTAAGTAATAGCTGTAAGAATCGCAGATTATTCTCAGTCAATATGACAACTGAACCGTCAGGACCATTTAAACAACGTTGTGAGGGGGAAAATAACACCGTTCCTTCTAATTTAAACACAATCTCATTTGTCTCCATATTGACTGCTACCTATCCTGTATAAGGGGTCTATTTATTCTTGTAGTACGTTAATTTTTTGTCTGGTCTTGGGTAAGTTAACTTTATGATTAATCAATGTTACTCTTTGATATTTTCTGCCGGGAGGTTTATTTTGCCATGTGATAGTAAGACTAAGATTATTAATTTATTGTTAATTTGTCTTTTTTAACTTTCAAACTTCTTTAATGGCAACCCAGCATATTCTTGCATGATGTAATTGTGATTAACAAGTAGGTATTTTCCCTGAACATACTCTTTGTTATTATTAGTTATCACTATTTCTTATTCGTTTATTATATTGTGTTATCAATATCTACGTTTTTTTACTGTTGCTCTGTATCTTATGGTTTTTTTATGTTATTTAATCTTAATATATTAAATATAATCTTTGTTATTAATTAAATATGATAGTTGGGAGTCTGTTGCTGAGTATCTACCTTATGATTATTTAGGTAGACTGCAATAGTCTTAATTATGTCGGTTTTTGAATTGGAGTGGGGCCACTATGACCATGGATCTATTTTCCCAGTTACCTGGTGAACCTTGGACTGAAGAACTGGCCCCTGGTGCAATTGTTTTGCATCTTTATGCGCAGGAGCAAGCATCCTTATTGCTAGCTGATGTAGCGGCAATTACTGAACTTGCTGTTTTTCGTCATTTAATTACCCCCGGTGGCTATCGAATGTCGGTTGCAATGAGTAATTGCGGTTCAGCCGGCTGGGTCAGTGATGCACAGGGTTATCGCTATAGTCCGATTGATCCATTAACAGATAAAGCCTGGCCTGCCATACCAACACGCTTTATGGCGTTGGCTATTTCTGCTGCTCGTGAGGCAGGTTTTACACATTTCCAACCCGATGCATGCTTGATAAACCGTTATGAAGTTGGGGCTAAGCTGTCATTACATCAAGATAAAGACGAGTTGGATTTACGCCAGCCAATTGTTTCGGTCTCATTAGGATTACCCGCAATATTTCAGTTTGGTGGGTTATCTCGTGAGGCAAAGTGTCAAAGAGTCTTGCTGGCCGAAGGGGATGTTGTGGTGTGGGGCGGGCCGTCTCGTTTAAATTATCATGGTGTATTGCCCATTAAGCCGGGGTTTTCTCCGCGGGCGGGTGCGTATCGGATTAATTTAACCTTTCGTTGTACCGGGCGCGCTGAGAAGTTATGAGATAGCCAAGAGATAGCCCTCAGTCCTGTCCAACTGAACTGAGGGCTTGATAATATGTATTTAGGTTTTTACTGCTGCTGATGCTCTTTTTTATGTAGCAACATATATACTGCCGGAATAACCAGCATTGAAAGCAGTGGTGCACTGACCATCCCGCCGATCATTGGTGCGGCAATACGTTGCATGACCTCTGAACCGGTTCCTCCTCCCCACATTATGGGAAGCAGACCGGCCATAATTGTGGCGACAGTCATGGCTTTTGGCCGCACGCGCAGTACCGCACCCTCATGGATGGCCGCGCTTATCTCACTGGCAGTCATGGCAATTCCCGGCCGCTGATGTTTTTTCAGTGCCTGATTAAGATATAGCACCATAATTACACCGAACTCTGCTGCAACACCGGCCAGTGCAATAAAGCCCACCGCTGCAGCTACTGAAAAGTTATATCCCAATCCATATAGCAGCCAGACCCCGCCAATTAATGCAAATGGTAGCGTTGCCATGATCAGGGCAGCATCGCGGACACTGCTGAAAGTCACATACAGCAGCACGAAAATAATCAGTAAAGTGACTGGCAGTACAATTTTTAGTTTCGCGGTGGCCCGTTCCAGATATTCAAATTGTCCAGACCAACTAAGTGACACTCCCTCCGGCAGTTTCACCTGTTGCGCGACGGCCTGTTGCATATCAGTAACGGCTGATTTCAGATCCCGCCCACGAAGATCAACATAAACCCAGTCCGATAGACGGGCATTTTCACTTTTTAGCATTGGTGGCCCTCCCGCTACTTTGATATCTGCCAGTTCTGATAATGCCACTTGCCCACCACTGGCCGTTACGACCGGTAAATCACGTAATTTCTGTAGTGAATCACGTATTTCCCGTGGATAACGCAAGTTGATGGGATAGCGTTCACGCCCTTCAATCGTTTCACCGATGTTTTGCCCGCCAATAACCGTTTCTACCAGTGATTGCAGCTCTTTGACCGAAACGCCATAGCGGGCAGCCCGCTTGCGGTCAATATCAATATCAACATAGCGTCCATCAGCCAACCGCTCAGAGAGGGCCGAGGTCACGCCCGGAACTTTACGTACCACCTGCTCAATTTGCTGTGCGACTTGCTCAATCTGCTGCACATTTTTGCCATTGACCTTGATCCCGACGGGACTTTTAATCCCAGTGGATAGCATGTCCAGCCGGTTACGGATTGGCGGCACCCACAGATTGGCAATCCCAGGGATATTAACGGTTGCGTCCAGTTCCTCGATCAATTTATCCATGGTCATACCGGGCCGCCACTGATCTTTGGGCTTAAAGCGAATGGTGGTTTCGATCATGGTGAGTGGGGCGGGATCTGTGGCTGTCTCTGCACGCCCAGCTTTGCCAAACACGGTATCGACTTCCGGCACGGTCTTAATTAGGCGATCGGTTTGTTGCAGTAAATGGCTAGCTTCCCGTACTGAAATCCCCGGTAAGGTCGAGGGCATATACAGCAAATCGCCTTCATCCAGCGCGGGCATAAATTCGCTACCCAGACGGCTGAGCGGATAGAGAGTTGCGAGTAACAACATGCCCGCAATAACCAAAGTAGTTTTTGGCCGCGCCAGCACGGTGGTTAACACCGGGTGATAAAGGGCAATCAAGCCACGGTTAATTGGATTGGCATTTTCGTCAGGGATCTTGCCGCGGATAAAATAGCCCATTAGCACCGGCACCAGTGTGATGGCTAAACCGGCAGAAACCGCCATGGCATAAGTTTTGGTAAAGGCCAGTGGAGAAAACATGCGCCCCTCTTGCGCCTGTAGGGTAAATACCGGAATAAACGACAAAGTGATGATCAATAAGCTGCAAAATAGCGCCGGGCCAACTTCGATTGCTGCCTGTTCTGAAATACGCCAGTAATCCTGACTGACGGGGGTCTGCCCTGGGTGATCCCGCCGCCATTGCTCCAATACTTTGTGCATGTTTTCGATCATGACGATCGCGGCATCCACCATGGCTCCGATAGCAATGGCAATTCCTCCCAGGGACATAATATTGGCATTAACTCCCTGATAGTGCATAACAATAAAGGCACCGAGGATACCCAGTGGCAGGGTGATTATGGCCACCAACGCCGAGCGGAAGTGGAACAGAAACAGTGAGCAGATGACCGCGACGACTAAAAATTCTTCCAGTAATTTAAACGACAAGCTGTCGATGGCTTGAGTAATCAGCTGTGAGCGGTCATAAACCGGCACGATCTCTACCCCGGCGGGCAAACTGCGCTGAATCTGTTGCAGTTTCTCTTTCACGCCATTGATAGTTTCCAGCGCGTTTTTGCCATAGCGCATCACAATGATGCCGCCCGCGACTTCGCCTTCGCCATTAAGCTCTGCCACACCGCGCCGCATCTCAGGCCCCATGCGCACGGTAGCAACATCGGACAGTAAAATCGGAATGCCATCACGGGCAGTTATCACAATATTCCTGAAATCCTCCAAAGTTTTCAGGTAGCCACTGGCTCGCACCATGTATTCGGCGGCCCCCATCTCTAATACTGAACCACCGGCCTCTTGGTTGCTGTCACGAATGGCGCTGGCTATTTGTTGATGGGAGAGATTCAGCGCTCGCATCCGTTCGGGGTCAAGTACCACTTGATACTGGCGGACCATGCCGCCCACACTGGCCACTTCCGAGACATTGGGCACAGTTTTCAGCTCAAATTTCAGTGTCCAATCCTGTAGTGCGCGCAGGTCCGCCAGACTGTGTTTGCCGGTGCGATCAATTAAGGCATATTCATAGATCCAGCCGACGCCAGTGGCATCCGGCCCCAGTGAGGCCTTGGCTTCGGCAGGCAGCGTGGATTGTACTTGGCTGAGGTATTCCAACACTCGTGAGCGCGCCCAGTAAGGATCTGTCCCATCGTCAAACAATACATAGACATAGGCGTCGCCGAACATAGAAAAGCCGCGCACCGTTTTGGCTCCGGGTACCGACAACATGGTGGTGGTTAGCGGGTAAGTCACCTGATCTTCCACCACTTGTGGTGCTTTGCCGGGATAACTGACACGAATGATCACCTGTGTATCTGACAGATCCGGCAGGGCATCCAGCGGTGTCTGTTGCAGGGACCAAATCCCCCATGCCGCCATCATTACCGCCCCTAATAGCACCAACAGCCGGTTACGTAATGACCAGCGGATAATGGCAGCAATCATAAGTGGCTCCCATGAGTATCCGTGCTGTTATTGGTTTTTACTGGCTTGATGTGGCGGATCTGTGCCCCTTCATCACTTAACGTAAAGGTAAAATTGACCTGACTGCCAACCCTAATCTCTGGCGACAAATCGCCCGGAGGCAGGAGGAAATCCATGGTCATCGCTCCCCATTTCAATGCCGCAATTGGGCCATGAGATAAGGTAATGGTTGAACCGTTAATGGCGTTGACTTCCCCTTGTACCGAATAGATATCTACGGGGGTCGTTGCGCTGTTATCCATGGACGGATCTGGAGTTTCTGGCATGTCATCCATTTGTGGTAGAGCACTTTGCAAACTGGCTTCCGAATCAATCAAGAATTGCCCGGACGTGACTACCTGCTGGCCACTGCTCAATCCGGATTTGATCTCAACCCAGCCATCCTGAGTTTGTCCGGCACTGACCTCAACTGGCTTAAAGTGACCCTTTCCTTGCGCCAGCAACACGCGGTTGCGGTTGCCTGTCATCAGCAAAGCTTCCTGTGGAATAGCCAGCACTGGCTTAAGGTTATCTGATTGTGCCGATTGCACATTCAGGTACATACCCGGTTTGAGTTTCTGTTGTGGATTTTCCAGTACGATCCTCGCTTTTAGCGTGCGGGTGGTGAGATCCATATTGGGTAATAATTCACTGACTTTGCCGTGGAAGGTTTCACCTGGCCAACTGGCGGTGGTGGCGGAAATGCCACTGCCAATAGAGACTAAACTGGCCTGTGACTGTGGATAATCCACGACGATCCACACCGGATCGAGGCTGGCTAATTCAAACAGTGATTGGGTCGCTGTCACTTGTGAGCCAGCTCGAATATCCAACTTATTCACATAACCATTGGCGGGGGAGCGTAATATCACCCGAGTTTGTGGTTGACCACTTTTCTCTACACTGCGAATGACCTCTTCCGGCATGAATTGCAGTTGTAGCCGTTGACGGGCTGCGGCGGTTAATGGGTGGTCGCCTAATTGCCGAATGGCCAAATACTCTTGTTGGGCGGCACTCCAGTCTGGTACCCATAGCTGAGCCAATGGCTGATTTTTCGTCACTGGTTGCTGCTCAGCCCGAACATAGAGTTGCTCGATAATGCCGTTGGCTCGCGCCGCGATAACCTGCACGCCGCGTTCATCCGTCACCACTGTGCCGTAGCCCGCAAGGCGATAATTAAGTGTGCGCATCTCTGCCGGTGCGGTTCGTACCCCCAAGTTTTGCTGCTGGCGGGCGCTGATAGTCACGCCGCCATCTTCTTCGGTTTCACCGGCATAGCGCGGCACCAGTTCCATATCCATAAAGGGTGATTTGCCTGGTTTATCAAAACGTTGACCGGGCGACATCGGATCATACCAATAGAGCACTTTGCGACTGTTTTCTGTGGCAGTGTCAGCGCTTATGGCACTCGCTGATGTGGCATGGGGCGCGGGTCTCCCTAATAAATAGCCGGTGAGGCCGCTAATCACGGCAACCGCTACTAGGGTCAGACTAAATAACTTTTTCATCGCACGCTCTCCTGCGGGGTCAAATAACGGATGGCAGCCCAGATGCGGGCTAATTCACGAGCGGCATTGCGAGTATTTAGCTGACTGTCGAGCAGGGCGCGCCGTGCTTCCAGTACCGTGCTCAAATCGCTTTTATTGGCCTGATACTGAGCCATCATCAAGTCAACACGTTGTTTTTGCAGCGGTAAAACTTCATTAGTCTGCCGCAGCCAGAGTTGTTGTGTGGCCTGATACTGTGCCAGTAGGGTATCGAGCTGCGCCCGATGGTCACGTGCCAGTAATGTCAGTTGGTCATTAGCTTCCATAGTGCGCGAGACATCGGCGGCATAGTCTTTATCCTGACGTTGTGAGCGGAACAGCGGCAAATCGACGGTAATCATCACGCCTGCCAAATCTTCAAATTCGTCCGCACGTTTGGCGTAATAGACTTCAATGCCGACATCTGGAGTGGCGGCAATAGCTGATTGTGCCGAGCGCGCTTTGGCCACTTCGGCTTCACGGCTGGCCAGTAAGATTTCGGGATGCTGACTAATGGCATCGCGTAAGACGGTGATATCAGCAGGTAGGCGAGTAAAGGGGGGCAGCGGGCCATTGATGTGCTGGACCTCAATACCGGTCAACAGAGTCAGCTGGGTTTGCGCCAAAACTACATCGCGTTGCGCGGTGGTGAGCCTATCTTGCATGGCGGAGAGTGCCAAGCGCGCATCCAACACGCTGCTGGGTAAGCTGCCGCCGCTGGCAACGCCTGCACGTTGCAACCCGACTTGTTTTTCGCTCTCTTGTACCAAGACTTTGGCATCACTTACCGCCTGCTCGGTCAGAGCCAGATCCAGCCAAGCTTGCGCCGTCTCTTTTTGTAACCGGGTGCGGATGGTTTCACTGCCCGCCGCTGTTTTACGGGCTTCTGCACTCAGGGTATCGGCTTTTCTCTGACGTTTATCACTGCTGACATAATCTTGCATGATACCCACCCGCTGCATTGTCATGCCCTCACGGGTAAAACGGCGAGCATTGCTGCCACCTATTGGCAGATTTTCAATGCCAAATTTCAGTTTGGGGTCTGGCAATTGGGTGGCCGAGCTGGCCATGTTTTCTAAGGCATTGACTTGATGTTGATTAGCAGACAATTCAGCAGAGTAGCGCTCGGCGGAAACCAGCGCCTGTTCCAGTGTGATATCGGCGGCATAGCCAATGGCAGGTAAGCTGAATGTTGCCGCCATCAACAGACGGGCTAATTTCAAACGCAAGCTAGCCGAAGCCCGCACCTGCTGTGGGTGATTAAATTGAGGGTTCATTTTGGCTCCCGCCTTACGGCTGTTGTGCTGAAATGGCGGTGAGCTGATAGCCTTGTTCGGTCTGGCGGAAGCTGAATGTGACCAGGGTCCCCACGGGGAGAGGGGAGGGCACCAGGTTATCCGGCAGGTCGAAAGTCATGGTCATGGGGGGCCAGTTCAGGGCCGAAATTGCACGGTGGGCGATGGAAACGCTGGCGGCATTCCAGGCTTTTATTTGCCCACTAGAGTGATAGTTGTGGGGGGCAGTTACTGCATCGGCCATCATCGCCCCGTGGTCATGGGACATTGGCATACTGTCTGACATGGGCGCGGTGGCGGCGAAAAGAGAGGTCGAAAAAAGAGCCGCAACACTGAGCATGATGCCCGCAGTGGCGGAGACAGCATTAGATAAGGTATTCATAGGAATAGCTCCAAAACATAAAGTAAGCACAACACGGCAAAATAGCGTGAATAACGTGGTTAAAAATGTCTGGATCTATTCTCTAAATCGGCAGAAAGCGATTTCAGTGGGTGGCCCGACAATGGGCGGGGTGTGCCAGTCAAAATGATGAATACGTGGCGTTTGTTGTACATCCACCAACACTAATTCGGTGTGGGTGGGCAATGCTGCCAACACTAACATTCCACTGTCAGACTGAATAGAGTCAGGGATACAGTGTTTGTCACACAGCGAGTTTTGCGCCTGACCATGCGACATATCCATCATTGATGGCATGGAGTGCATTGAATGTTGCACGTGATCCGGCTGTAAATGCCCTTGATGCTGGGTAAAGACTGGTGTGGCGCTCGGAGCTATATCACATTGATGGCCCGCGATGGCCAATTGCGCATTAAGGATAAGCCAGCAGGCAACCAGCAACATACCGCACATGCGCTTTTTACTGGCGCGCATCCGGTGCATAAGCTGTGGTATTCCCCTAAATGCTGGCATGTTTACCCTGAATAGGTGGCGGCATTAGATAATGTTGTCAGCGAGTATAGGACTATCCCCCTGTTTTTAAAATGGTTTTGTCCGGTTGCACTGAATGGAATGAAAGGTTACGGAAACGTTAGTTGGCTGAATTCATTCAATTTATTTTCAAGCGAAGAGCAAACAGAGCATTGAGCGGGGGTGAAAATTTACTTATCTTTAAATAATTTTCGCTATAAAAACCGCGCCAGTTTATGCCGGCGCGGGGAGTTAAATATCCACTAATCTTACCAAGAATAGCTGACTGTTGCGGTGGCAACACGGCCACTACCATAGAAACAGGCCGCCATTTGTGCGCAACTGGCAACATATTCTTTGTTAAACACATTGTTGACGTTAACTTGCAAACTGGTGCCTTTCATTGATGGCAGAGCTTGCCCCAGTTCATAGCGCATCATCCAGTCATATAGTGTTACCGCCGGAACTTTAAAGCTGTTTTTCGCATCACCCCAACTGGTACCGATATAGCGCACACCAACACCCGTAGATAAACCATCGACGACACCTTTATCAAAGGTATACATTCCCCACAATGAGGCAGAGTGGCTAGGTGTGCGGGCTGGCATTTTGCCTAATTCGGCCAGTGTCTTGGTCTCGCGTACTTTCCCTTTAGTGTAGGTATAAGCGGCGATCAGGTTGATATTGTCGTTAATCTCACTGTTTAACTGAGTTTCGATCCCCTGAGACTGCACTTCACCAATGGGGACGTTGTAGGCCAGTGCTTGGTCGTATTGGCTGATATTTTTCTGGCGTAAATCATACAAAGCGGTGGTCAATAGGGTGCTGCTGCCCGGTGGTTGGTATTTGAGGCCAAGCTCGACCTGACGTGCAGTGACTGGGTCTAATGCTCCAGTGCCCGGTGCGCCTTTGGCGGTGCTAGGTTCAAATGAAGTGCTGTAACTGACATACGGAGAAATACCGGAATCAAAAGCATAGAGCACCCCAGCGCGGCCGGTGAAGGCATGGTCATCTTGCTGGTCTTGCGTGACCGTTTTACGGCTCATGGTTTTCAGCTGCGACCAGTCATAGCGCCCGGACAACAGGAAGTTCCACTTATCCAGTTCAATTTGGTCTTGTAAATAGACTCCGATCTGATCAAGCTTGGTCAGATCACTGCTACTAAGTGATAAGTCACTGTCTTTAATATTCAGGCCATAAACCGGTGATACCCAGTCCAGATTATTTTTTGTCTGTACGGTGCCCATAAAGAATTGGCTATCAATACGAGTACGTTTGTAATCCAATCCGGTCAACACAGTGTGGTTCAATTGGCCAGTCCAGAAATCAGCTTGCAACTGGTTATCAACGGCAAACTCAGCCGTTGTTTGGCGCTCGATTTGTGGACGACGGGTCATCGTGCGGTTATCGGCCAGTAAATCCATAAACACTAAGTATTTATAATCTTGCTTGTTGTAGCTGTAGCGCAGGTTCTGACGGAATTTAAAAGTATCATTGAGGTAGTGCTCAAGCGCATAGCCGACCGAGGTTTGCTCACGTTCAGACTGATCAAATGAGGGGTCACTGACGTTAAAATCGTAAGGAATTTTGCCGTACGCGGTACCAAATACGGTTCCTGTTGCTGGCAAGAAGTTACGCGAACCGGCTTTGGGCTCTTTCTGATAACTGGTCAGTAAGGTGAAAGTGGTGTCTTCGTTGGGGATAAAAGTTAATGCCGGAGCAATAGCAAAACGTTCTTGTTTATAGCTATTAACTGCGTCGTCCTGTGTTCTGCCAATCCCATTCAGGCGATAGAGAACTTTACCTTCATCATCTAATACGCCACCAAAGTCGAAGGCAGCTTCTGCCAGGCTATTATTGCCAGCACCGACCTGCACTTTATGAATACTTTCTGCGGTCGGACGCTTGCTGACCATATTGATCAAACCACCTGGGTTGACCTGGCCGTACAGCACAGATGCAGGGCCACGGATGACTTCAACTCGCTCCAGCAGCCAGGGATCAATTTGACCACCACGGCGCGCGCCTCCCAGAGAGTTATAGCTTAAGCCATCAAGAAAACGTGGTGCATAGCCAAAACCGCGAATGATCACTTCGTCATTCATGTTAGAGCCGCCACGATATTCAGGTACCACACCTGCGGTATAGCGCAATGCTTGAGCCACCGAGGTTGCGCCCTGATCTTGCATTTGTTGGCGAGTAATAACGGAAACAGATTGCGGAGTGCGGATCAACGGGGTGTCGGTTTTAGTGCCGGTTGAACTATTTTTAGCGACGAAACCATCATCTTGTTGTCCGCTGCCCGCTTTGGCAACCACTATCAATTTGTCTTCTTTTGCCGCTGTCGCCTCTTTGGCTGTGGTGGCAGCAAAAGCAGGTAGCGTCGGTATTAATATTAATGCTGAGGTGAATAATAAGGTTTTTGATGTGTAGCCTGTCCGGAATGGCAATGTCCTTGGCATTTTCTTGCCAGAAATATCAAACATGATTTATCCCTACCTAAAACATAATAAAAATATTTAAAGCCCATAAAGTGGGGGCTTTGATGCCATCCGGGCTTTGTTATTGCCCGGTATGATTTAAGGACTTATAAGAAAAAGTTTATCCATTCACTCTGTTGCGGCACCACAACGTACCCATACCAATATGGCGGTAATGGGGTGATGCCTTAGAGAGAACGCGCACTATGTTATTGCAAATACTAATTGTTCTCAATATTATTTGTATTCACATAAGAATCACAAATCTATTTAACTTTCTATCAAGCCGCTACCGGACATGAATTTGCACGATGAGTGGTCAATAGACTCGAGTAATAAAATTAAGAGGATTGAGTGTGAGCACGACAAATGCGTATCCGGATAGCCAGAGCCTGTTGGCAGACCCTTTGGCGGGCAGTGATCCATGGTGGCAGCACATCGCGCAATGGGGAACGCCGCTGGTAGAGCCGGTAGCCACGGGTGAAGTAAAACTGACTTTTCTCTGGCGTGATCGGCAGGGTAAGGCGCAAGACTCTGTTTATAGCCGAGTCTATATCGACGTCAACGGAGTGACAGACCACCACAGTGTGAATCCGGAAACCCTCCAGCGCTTGGGCCAGACCGATGTCTGGTATTGGCAGGCCGAGGTGGAGTCTGATTTTCGTGGCAGTTATTGCTTTATTCCTGTTGCCGCAGAGCAGTGTTTAAATTTACCCGAGGGCACGTTACAAGAGCGGCGTCAGGCGCAGCGAAATTGGTGGATTTCATTGCTGGATCTGGCAGAAAACGACCCATTGAATCATACGGCGGCGCATTGCAGCTATCGAGGGATGCCACTGTCGGGAGTGCACTTAGCGGATGCCTTGCCGCAAGCTGCCTGGCAGCCGATAGATGCGGGCCAAAAATTGCCTGTCGACCCAAAGCGGCTGCAACTCATCACCTGGAGCAGCCCACTGCTAGGCAACAGCCGCAAGGTGTGGATTTACCATACCCTAGATAATCAATGCATTAGTGCTAATGACAAAGCCGAGCGGCCTCTGGCTATCTTGCTTGATGGTCAGTATTGGGCGCAGGGGCAGACGATATTGGGGGTGTTGGACAAGGAAACTGCCGCCGGTCACTTGCCAGCAAGTGTTTATGTGTTGATCGACATTATTGACCAGCCGCATCGCTCGGAAGAGTTGCCCTGCAATCAAGATTTCTGGCAGGCACTGCAAACTGAATTATTACCACAAGTTACCTTGCTGCAACCTTTCACTGAGAAGGCTTCTCACACAGTAGTGGCTGGGCAAAGTTTTGGTGGATTGGCGTCGTTATATGCCGGATTACATTGGCCGCAGCGTTTTGGTTGTGTACTGAGCCAGTCCGGTTCTTTTTGGTGGCCAGATGTCGACAATTTCAAGGCGTTGACGGCGGGAACAGCTGAACGTCAGGGCTGGTTGACGGAGCAGGTCTATCAAGGTCTGGGTGCTGACCATCCATTGGATATTTTTATGGAGGCCGGTCGGCGTGAAGATGTGATTTATCAAGTCAATGAAGCCATGAGTGAGGCGCTACGCCAGGCCGGACACCGGCTGCATTACCGTATTTATGCGGGGGGGCATGATGCCCTATGTTGGCGCGGTGGTTTGATTGATGGACTGCGGTGTCTATTAGGTTCCACTGATTCGAAACAAGGAAGTCATAGCCATGAACAATGAAACACAAATCAATCCATTTGATAACGAAGACCTGCCCTTTTTGGTACTGAGCAATGAGCAGCAGCAATACAGTTTGTGGCCACAAATTACCGCGATCCCTGCGGGGTGGGAAAAGGTTTATGGCCCACAAACCAGAGCCGATTGTGTGAAATATCTTGAGGCTAATTGGACCGACATGCGCCCGGCCAGCTTGATTCGAGCAGAGGCAGATCAGCAATAACGCCGGCCGTAGGCGAAAGGAATTATCGAACTGTCGTAGGTGAGAATTATTGTTGGCGCGGGTGCCGCAATAAGTCGTTTGTTGCCAAAAAAAGGAATACCCATCGTGTCAAAGGATTCAACCCCGATTTTCGCGGATGCTGCAGCTATTGAATTACCACTGATTGCAGCACAACCAGGGATCTGGTTTGCCGACCAGCTAAGTCATCAAAAGAACGTGTTTACTGTGGCGCATTATATTGAGCTGGTAGGCCCATTGGACCGCATACTATTTAGCGCCGCCGTCAGACAAGGATTAGCTGAAGCTGATACCCTTCATGCCCGTTTTTATGATAGTCACGATGGCCCGATGCAGCGTATTCCTCTACAGTTGGACGCGGCAGACATGCCAGAACTTGCATGGCTGGATCTGAGCTCGCGCACTGATGGGCGTTTGGTCGCACTGACATTAATGCAGGATGACACCGAGGCAGACTTACCGGCGGATAGCGAGGATCTGTTGTTTCGGCACTGGGTTATCCGTGTACCAGACCAGCAAGGAAAACCTGTCTGGTTCTGGTATCAACGTTATCATCATTTATTGCTTGATGGCTTCAGTTTCACTGCAGTTACCCGCCGTATTGCTGATATTTACACTGCGTTATTGCAACAGAAACCTATTGGGGAATCGCCGTTTTCTCCATTTAGTGATGTAGTCAGTGAATATTTGGCTTATGCCAACTCAGAAATGCAACAGCGTGATAAGCAGTTTTGGCAACAACATACTGCGGATTTACCTGCTGCTATTTCTCTCTCCTCCATAAATTCCCCGGTTCGAGTAGAACAAACTGATCATCGTGTCCTGCGCCAGCGTATTGATATTGACCCGGCGCTGTTTGGCCGCTTAACACAACAGGGTGCTGAGCAACGTTTTGTTGCTGCGGATATGACCATGGCGCTATTGCTGATTTATTTTGCCCGCATGAGCGGTGAAATGCGCCTCTCAGTAGGGTGTCCGTTTATGCGGCGCATGGGATCGGCTGCATTGTCAGCTACCGGACCGGTGGTGAATGTCCTGCCATTGCAGGTGACTTTACAACGTGAAATGCAGATTCTTGATGTGGCACGGGCAGTGGCCAGTGAGCTCAAAACAGTACGCAAGTATCAGCGCTATGAAGCGGAGCAACTACGACGTGATTTGGGGATGGTGGGCTCTCAACGGGCGCTGTATGGCCCGGTACTGAATTTCAAAATGTTTGATTTTGCCCTTAACTTTGGCGAGATACCCGGCATTACCCACACTCTTGCCTCTGGTCCAGTCGATGATTTAGAAATTGATATTTACCTCGATAATGGTCAGTTAGCACTGGAAATACTGGCGAACGCTGAGCGTTATGACAACGCCAGCCTGCTTGAGCATGGCGCACGCATTCAATTCTTGTTGCAACAGTTGGCGACTCAGCCCGAAATCACAGTTGGTCATCTCATTCTGACGCCAGAAAAAGAGCTGCAATCTATTGATTGTTGGGCTAAGGGCCCAGCATTAACACTACCCGCCGGTGTGGTTTCGGTGTTGGATATCTTCCAGCAGCAGGTCAATGCACAACAAGATGCTATCGCGGTGAGCTGTGGTGAGCAAAACCTGACTTATCGCCAGCTTTCAGCCCGTGTTACTCAACTGGGAAGAGCACTGATTGCCAGAGGTATTGGCGCTGAAGATGTGGTGGCGATTGGTATTCCCCGAACAGTGGATTCGTTGGTTGCCATTTTGGGTGTCTTGGCCAGTGGTGCAGCTTATATGCCCCTTGATCTGGATTACCCGATGGATCGGCTGACGCTGATGTGTGAAGACGCCAGTCCGCGTTTGCTCTTGGCCTATCAATCAACTGAAGACGTATTATTGCCGCTGACGGCCACGAGTGGGATGCCGCTAGTTTGTCTGGATGATGATATTTTCCGGCGTGAATGCGCCGCTTTCTCCACTCAGCTCATCAGTGATCCAGAACGCCGGCAGCCAATGCAGGGTGATCATTTGGCTTACATGATTTACACCTCCGGCTCTACCGGGCGGCCAAAAGGGGTAATGAGTACTCACGGCGGGTTAGTCAACTTGCTCTTGGCGCATTGTACTCATCTGTATGGCCCGGCAATGGCGGAGTTTAAGCAGCATAACGCGCGCCGGATGCGCGCTGGGCATACCGCGTCATTTTCCTTTGATTCCTCTTGGGAACCACTGTTCTGGATGATGATGGGCTGTGAGATGGTTATTTTTGATGAAGAAATGCGCCGTGATGTCTACGCCTTGGTGCAGACGATGGATCAAGTGCCGATCGACACTATGGATATTACCCCGTCATTCTTCACGCAAATGATCGACAGTGGTTTATTGGAAGAGGGACGTCATCGACCAGCATTCATTATGATCGGTGGCGAAGCCGCGACGCCGCGGTTATGGGATCTGCTGAAGCAGCATCCTGAGTTGAATGTCGTCAACTTCTACGGCCCGTCGGAATATACCATTGATACCCTTGGCGCTAACACCAAGGTCTCGGAGCAACCGGTTATTGGCCGCCCAGTGGCGAACACTGAAGTCTATTTGCTCGATAGTCAACTTACCAAAGTACCGGTTGGCGCGGTCGGCGAGCTATATATTGCCGGGCCTGGCTTGGCTCGTGGTTATTTAAATCGACCTGACTTAACGGCGGCACGTTTTGTGGCGAACCCCTTCCGCCACGGCGAAGTGATGTATCGCAGCGGGGATTTGATGCGCTGGACCGCGCAGGGGCAGTTGGACTTTGTCGGTCGCATTGACCACCAAATCAAAGTGCGTGGTTTCCGCGTTGAACTGGGTGAGATAGAAAATGCGCTGGTGGCCTTACCGGAAGTCAGCAGTGCTGTGGTTATCGCTGAAGCCATTGGCGCGACGCATCGGTTGATTGGTTACTGCGCTGTACCAGATGTACAGCTGCGTGCCAGTGACGACCTCAATACCCGCCTGATGAGCCAACTGGCGGTGACTTTGCCGGATTATATGGTGCCCGCCATCTTGATGGTGTTGGATGAAATGCCGCTAACAGTGAACGGCAAGATTGATCGTCAGGCGCTGCCTGCTCCCCAACAGCGGCAACAACCTGTCAGCCGCCAGCCGCAAACCTCGCAAGAAACATTATTGTGCGAGGCTATTGCCAGTTTGCTGCGTTTAGACAGCATCGGTGCGGAAGATGACTTCTTCCAACTCGGCGGCGACAGTATTTCAGCCATGGCATTGGGTAGCAGCTTGCGCCGCGCGGGTTTCCGGTTAGCGCCACGCGAAATTTTTGCCCTGCGCACACCGGCACAGATGGCACAGGCGTTACAGCCATTGGCTGAGACATCAATATCAGCCTTATCAGCAGCTTGTTATCCAGAAGCACTCTGGCGGGCGGCCCGCGAGAAATATGGCCTAATAGCGGATATTTTACCGGTATTGCCACTGCAACAAGGGCTGCTGTTTCATGCCGAGTTAGGGCAAGAAGCTAATAATTACAATGCTATCAGCCGGTTTGATCTTCTCGGTGAGCTTGACATCGAGCGCTTGCGCGATGCATTGGAAAGTTTGCTGCAACGCTACCCGCAACTGGGGGCGATTTTTGACAGCGAGCTGCACCATGAGTCACTACAGATCTTGCCGCAGATCCAAAATGGTGCTCGCCGTTGGCCGTGGCAGCAATATGATCTCAGCGCACTGACCGCAGATGAACAGAGAGCTAAAACACAGCAAATTGAGCGCGAAGGGCTGGCGCGGGATTTGGTGGGCGACACCGCAGGAACCTTACAACCCTTACTGATTGCCACCTTGATCCGCTACAGTGCCGAGCGCCACTCTTTGGTGATCATTGCTCATCATCTGGTGGGCGATGGCTGGTCCTCGGCGATCCTACTACATGATTTATTGCATCTGTATGGTAGCGGCCACGTATTACCGCCTCTTAGTGTCAGTTATGGTGATTTGATTCGCCGCATGACAGCGCGCGATTTGCAACTCGATAGACAGGCTTGGCAGCAAGCTATTCGTGGCGTCACACCGACAATTCTCTATCCAGAAGCTAACGCTGCTGGCCCGGTACACGAATGGGTCATTGAGTTGGACAGCGAGCTGGAAACCGCCCTCAGCACACTGCAACGGCGTGAGGGCATCACGCTCAACACGTTATTGCAAGGTGTCTGGGCCACCTTATTGGGGGTGCTAAGTGGCCGCGATGACGTGGTATTCGGCTCGCCGGTTTCTGGACGTTTCAGTGAAATTGAAGGTATTGAACAGCATGTCGGGCTGTTCAGTAATACCATACCGGTGCGAGTGAAATTACAGCCGCAGTTACCACTGTTAGCGCAGTTGGCGGCCTTACAGCAACAGCAGATCCAGCTATTGGAGCATGATGGCTTGGGGTTGGGTGAGATCCAACGTCTGGCGGGGACAAATACCTTATTTGATACCTTGCTGGTGGTAGAGAATTACCCCGAAAACAACCAATTGCATCAGCAATCCTTCCACGGCCTGCGTTGTGATGCCTTGAATAACCGTGGCTATACCCATTATCCACTGACCTTATTAGTGCTGCCGGGTGAGAAATTACAACTGCAACTTGAATACCGTGATGCAGTCACTGATCCGCAGCGGTTAGCCCAGCAGCTAGTAATGTTGCTTGAATATCTAGTCTGGCAGCCAGAGCTGCCGTTATCTGCACTGGATTTGCTCACACCCGGTGAAAAAGCTTTGTTAGCATCGGTCAATGACACCGCCATTGCCCTGCCGACGGTCACGTTATGTGATTTGATGAACCAGCAGTCACAACTGACGCCACAGGCTGTCGCCTTGCTTGATGTTAACGAAACGCTGACTTATCAGCAGGTAAGTCAGCGAGTTAGCGTGCTGGCAGCTGATCTACGGCAGCAAGGAGTGCAACCCGGTGATCGGGTGGCTGTTGCACTACCGCGCTCAGTTAACCTGAGTTTGGCTCTGATGGCTATTCTGGCGGCCGGTGCCGCTTATTTACCGCTGGATACCGGTTATCCTGACGATCGTTTGGCTTATATGATAAGTGATGCCAAACCGCGGTTGATTATCACGATCAATGCGTTGGCTGAGCGTTTTGCCGGTCAGGCACCCTTATTATTGCTGGATCAATTGCCATCATCGGATCAATTGCCCCAGTTACCCGCCGTGGTGATCACCCCGGATCATCCGGCTTATCTGATTTATACCTCGGGTTCTACCGGGCGGCCAAAAGGAGTGGTGGTTTCACACGGTGCTATCGTCAACCGCCTGTTATGGATGCAAAATGAATATCCACTGGGCAGTGATGACGTGGTGTTGCAAAAGACACCGTGCAGTTTCGATGTTTCGGTGTGGGAGTTTTTCTGGCCAATGATAACCGGAGCCAGATTAGTGATGGCTCCGCCGCAAGCACATCGTGACCCAGATGCATTACGCGCCATTATTGAGGATTACGGCGTCACGACGGCCCACTTTGTGCCGTCAATGTTGGCTGCTTTTGTCAGTGCGATGCATGGGCAGCGCCAACCTTGCCCTAGCCTGCGACGGGTATTTTGTAGCGGCGAAGCATTATCACGCGAACTTTCACAGCTGTACCAGCATATTTTCTCCGCGCCATTACATAACTTATATGGCCCCACGGAAGCGGCAGTCGATGTCACTTATCAGCCTGCGTATGGCGATGCATTAGCGCGGGTGACCGGCAGTAGTGTGCCGATCGGTAAACCGGTCTGGAATACTCAACTGCGGATCCTTGATGGCATGCTGCGCCAAGTTCCTGTCGGCATAGCGGGCGATCTCTACCTGTGTGGTGCGCAACTGGCGCATGGCTACTATGCTCGCCCAGATCTGACGGCCAGTCGTTTTGTCGCCGATCCTTATGATCGTGGCCAGCGTATGTATCGTACTGGTGATATTGCTCGCTGGCTGCCGGATGGCACAGTCGAGTATCTGGGGCGCAGCGACGATCAATTGAAGATCCGAGGTCAACGTATTGAATTAGGTGAGATTGAGTCTGCACTGTTGGAGTTGCCGCAAGTTCAGCAAGCGGTGGTGCATGCCCGTACTTTGGTAGGAGAAGAAGGGGCTTTAGCGGGCGCAGATACTCGCCAATTGGTGGGCTACATTGTACCGGTGGCTGGGGCAGAAGAGACGGATATGGCAACTTTGCGTAATCAGCTCAGTGAGCGCTTACCACCACATATGGTGCCGGTCATTATTGTCAGTCTGAAGGCTTTCCCACTGAGTGCTAATGGCAAACTGGATCGCAAGGCATTGCCAGCACCGGTTAATCAGGTGGGCAGTGGCGGGCGTGCGCCACAAGTGGGGTTGGAAAGCGTGATTGCCGGGTTATTTGTCAATTTACTGGGGGTTGAATCCGTCAGTGCGGATGATGATTTCTTTGCATTGGGCGGGCACTCCTTACTGGCAATGAGGCTAGCGGCTGATTTGCGTCGTGAGCTACAACAGCCGGTTGCTGTCGGGCAGGTGATGGTGGCTTCGACAGTGGCAACATTGGCGGCAGCATTGAGCTTACCGCAATCCGAGCAACATGCGGTTAAAGCTGGTTTTAGCGAAATACTTCCGCTACGTAGTGGCAAGGGGAATCCGCTATTTTGTCTTCATCCGGCTTCAGGTTTCGCCTGGCAGTTCCGTTTATTACCGCGTTATTTACCGGGTAACTGGCCAGTGTTGGGGATTCAATCACCGCGCCCACATGGGGCAATTGCTACCTGTCAGGATATGGATAGCCTGTGTGACCATCATCTGGCAACGCTACGTCAGGTGCAGCCGCAGGGGCCCTACCATCTTATGGGTTATTCACTGGGCGGCACCGTGGCGCAGGCAATGGCAGTAAAATTGCAGGCGCAGGGTGAGGAAGTGGCTTTCTTGGGGTTATTGGATACCTATCCACCGGAAACGCAGGACTGGAATGTCGCGATAGAGGCCGAGGCACTGGAAGAAGTTGAACGTGAGCGGGCTTTATTTATGGCGGCGGCCGGAGATGAGTTGGAAGACAAGCGCGAGATGTTTGCACAAATCCAGGCTAACTATGACGATGCTGTTGGGTTGTTATCGGGCGCTAAAACACCAGTTTATGAGGGTGAAACCACGCTGTTTGTTGCGACCCAAACCTTACCTGCCGGAGAAACCCCCGAGGAAATCTGGCAGCCATATGTGAAGCAACTGCGAACTTACAGTTTGGATTGCTCCCATATGACGATGATGTCACCAGAGACATTAAAAGTATTAGGGCCGATTTTGCAGCAGGTGTTTAGCGGGGTTAAGTCATTATCATAGAGGGATTATTGGCATCTATGATGCAGGGTGTGTGGGCGCACACACCCGCGCCTACGCACTCTTTGCTCAGCAGCTCAAATATGCTTTTAACCTCAAAACCTAAAATCTATGGTTTTGAGGTTGAATTTCTCTTTTGACGTTGAGCGCAATCAGGAATATTGCCGACGAGGATAGAGGATAGAGGATAGAGGGTAGAGTGAGCGGGCATGGACGCCCGCGAAAAGCGCGCTTGAGCATGGATGCGACAACACAGCGGAGCAGTTTTTAACAACGCTTGCGTTGACCCGAAGGGTAGCCTCGAAGAGGCAATAATCGCGCTGGCTCGTCAGCCCGGAAGACGTAGGAGGTTTACCCACAGGGCAATATTTCGTGCAAGCCGCAGGTGCTGGAGGGTCGGCTAGCCCTCCTGCTCGGTTGAGGTGACAGAGATAAGTTGATCACTGAACGATTATCAACCGAAACTTACTCCAGCACTCGATCAACCAAAATCTAAAACCGCCCCTTTGGTATCACTAACGGGGTATGGGAAACCGGATCATCAATTATTAAACATGGCATGCCAAACACCTGCTCCACCAGATCGGCGGTGATCACCTCTCGGGGGTTACCTTGGGTGACAATTTGCCCGTCGCGCATGGCGATAATATGGGTGGCATAGCGGCAGGCATGGTTAAGGTCATGCAGAACAGCAACCAGCGTATGATTATGCTGCTGATTAAGATCACTAAATAGCTCAAGTAAATCAATTTGATGGGCAATATCCAGATAAGTGGTTGGCTCATCCAACAGTAATAATGGCGTTTGCTGGGCCAGCACCATGGCAATCCAGACGCGCTGGCGTTGCCCGCCAGATAGAGCATCCACAGGTCTGTCTGCTAACTCACTGACTCCGGTGGCTTGCATGGCATTACTCACCGCCAGCCTGTCTGCTTGTGTCCACTGCTGTAATAATTTCTGATGTGGATAGCGGCCGCGCGCCACTAAATCCAATACGCTGATACCGTCCGGCGCTTGTGAACTTTGTGGCAATAACCCTAAATGGCGTGCTACGTGGCGGGTATCAACGCAGGCTATATTCTTGCCATCTAATATTACCTGGCCTGCCTGCGGTTTTAGTAAACGGCTCAAGGCGCGCAGCAGTGTCGACTTCCCACAGGCATTAGGGCCAACGATGACAGTAAACTCCCCATCAGGGATGGCGACACTCAGGTTCTCACTGATGATTTTGCCGTCATAGCCCAAGGTCAGTGCTTCGGCTTGCAAGCGAGCAGCCTGTGTTGTGGCTGGGTTAACTATACTCATGAACGGCCGGACTCCCGAATTAAAAGCCAAATAAGATACAGGCCGCCGATGCTGATAGTGACCACGCCCACCGGCAACTGATTCGGTGCGAACAGATGTTGGGAGCATAAATCAGCAGCAATCAATAAAAATGCCCCCATCAGCGCAGAAGCGGTTAAGGTGACGGATGCAGTACCTGACAGGCGTTTTGCAATCTGTGGTGCCGCTAAGGCGATAAAGGAAATCGGCCCAGCCGCTGCCGTGACCGCCGCCATCAAAATCACCCCAATAGCCATCAACCCCAGACGGGTTCTTTCAACCGGCACACCTAAGGCTCCGGCAGCATCATCGCCCATTTCCAGCAGTGGCATTCGTCGGCTAAGTAGCATGGCGGCTAGAGTGGCAATCACGATAAATATTACTGATGGCAGGCCTTTGGCCCATGTCAGTCCATTAAGCGAGCCGGCACCCCAAGCGGCAGCGGTCATGGCGGCCTCCAATGATGCGGTGATGGTCAACCAAGTATTGAATGCCGTCAGCATCGCGCCAATGGCAATACCCACAATAATCAGCCGAAAACCTTGAATCCCTTGGCGATAAGCCAACAAATAGACCGCGATTGCAGACAGTAAACCGCCACCAAGGGCGCTACTGGCTATCTCAAAATAGTTGCCGTTAAACAAGGTGATTGCCACCAGTGCGCCGGTATAGGCTCCCGCATTAAAGCCGATGATATCGGGGCTACCTAACGGGTTGCGCACTAATGATTGAAATATTGCGCCACTGATACCCAGAGCTGCGCCGAAAATCAGCGCCATCACTGCTCGGGGCAGTCGCCATTGATTGACAATAATATTCGCCGCACCACTGGTATGGCCGAATAAAGCATCAAGTACTTGTTGAGGGGATAACGATAAAGTGCCGATCATCAATGCCAGCAGGGCACCCAATAAGCAGGCCAGAAGCAGTAAACTACTCACTATCAGGTTGCGTGGCTGGATGCGTAGATTTATCGGGCCATCAGGGCGGCCAAATAACCAGGGTGAAGTGGCTGGTTTCATAGTGTGGTCATCCTTTTGTTACTGCGGACCAGCCAGATCAACAAGGGCGCGCCAATAAACGCGGTGACGACGGAGACCCGTAATTCACCGGGAACCAGAAAGCGGCCTACAATATCCGAGACCAATAACAAAATGGGCGTCATCACCAGAGTGAAAGGCAGAATCCAACATTGATTCGGCCCGACAATCCAGCGAGCAATATGTGGCACCATCAGGCCAACAAAGGCGATAGGGCCGACGGCGGCGGTAGCAGCTCCACAGAGTAAGGTCACGGTGACTACCGCCCAGAATTGGGTTTGTGCAATGCGCGCGCCAATGGCGGCGGCCAAATCTTCCCCCATGTGCATTGCATTGAGCGGGCGTGCCAGCAGCAAGGCTATCACGCAGCCGATAGCAATCGCCGGTGCTACCGCCATCACCACCGACATATTGCGAATATCCAGAGAACCGGCTTGCCAGAAGCGCACCTTATCGTAGACCTGCGGATGGGTCAGTGATATGCCGGTCGTAATCCCCAGCAAGACAGCGGCGATAGCCACACCAGAGAGTGTGAGGCGCAGAGGATTCACCCGTCCACCACCTAGCGTCCCTACCCAATACACCACCAGCGTGGTGATCATGGCCCCGATAAACGCAGAAATCATGTAGCCATAAATGGCATGAACGCCGAACACCGTAATCCCAATCACTACCGCAAAACTGGCCCCGGCATTGACACCCAAAATCCCTGGGTCAGCCAGTGGGTTACGGGTGAGTGCTTGAATTACTGCGCCCGATAACCCCAAAGCGGCACCGGCAAGCACGCCAATAAGCGTCCGTGGTAGGCGAGCTTCTAAAATTAAAATACTGTCGGCGCTGTTGTGCTCCCCCAACAAACTCTGCCAGACCACCGAAAAAGGGATGGCTTTGGCACCGAGCATCAGGCTGGCGGCCATCACAAGTATCAATACAACAAGGCTGAGTAACAGTAACAACCCACGGTGGCGCGGGGCTGGTTTCAGCGATTTCAATGAAGATGGGTTTGGGGAATCAGTTGCTGACATTGTAACTCTTCTTTAACAAATGATTATTATTATCGTTTTGATTATCATTATTATTTATTTTATGTTAACACGACTTATTATGGGAATGCATCGATAAAATCGGCTGACTTACCCTATTTCTGGCAGGAACATTTTCAACTTTCTATTTTCATAACCATGGCAGGTAATTCTTACCAGCATTAACGGATTAAATAATCATGGCAAAATCGCCAATTCTTTTAGATTTCAGCTTGTTAAAAGATAACGCTAACTTTCGTGCCGTATTTTTTGCCCGCTTTATTTCGATATTAGGGCTGGGGATGCTCACGGTTGCGGTACCGGTACAGATACAAATGATGACCGGCTCTACCTTGCAGGTCGGGCTAGCAGTCACCTTGGATGGGGTAGGAATGTTTATTGGCCTACTACTGGGAGGGGTACTGGCAGATAGGCTTGACCGACGTAAACTGATTTTATTCGCGCGCTTTACCTGTGGTTTAGGTTTTATTGGCTTAAGTTTCAATGCGTTTTCCGCCACCCCCTCACTGTGGGTGCTGTATGTATTAGCGGCTTGGGATGGGTTCTTTGGTGCCTTGGGTATGACGGCGTTGATGGCAGCAACACCGTCATTGGTCGGGCGCGAGAATCTGGCTGCCGCAGGGGGATTAAGCATGTTAACCGTGCGCTTTGGCTCGGTTATCTCTCCGGCAATTGGCGGCTTGGTAATTGTGTATGGCGGAGTGGGTTGGAACTATGGTATTGCCGCTGTGGGGACGATGTTAACGTTGTTGCCGCTGTTGAGTCTGCCTGCAATGAAACCGGCGACCAGCCAGCATGAGCACCCGCTACGGGCATTAGCCACCGGGATTTCGTTCGTTTTTAGCCATAAAGTGGTGGGTTCCGTGGTGTTACTGGGGACGTTGGTGAGTATGATTGGGGCGATTCGCATTCTGTTCCCGGCACTGGCGGAAAATACCTATCATGTCGGGGCTTCACAGGTCGGTTTGATGTATTCCGTGGTGCCGCTCGGTGCGACGATTGGGGCTTTTACCAGTGGGTGGGTGAATCAGGTGCGACGGCCCGGAATAGTATTGATGTACAGCTCGATTGCCGCCTTTTTAGCCATCGGAACCTTAGGATTAACCCATAATTTCTATCTGGCATTACCCGGTTTATTGCTGTATGGCTATCTGGGTTCTATTAGCGGATTACTGCAATATACCTTGGTACAAACCCATACCCCGGATGCTCTACTGGGGCGGGTAAATAGCTTGTGGAATGTGCAGTTTGTCGCCGGTGAATCATTCGGCGCCTTGGGGTTAGGTGTGCTGGCGAGAGTCATGGCTCCTGCGCTCAGCGCTCTGACCTTTGGTGCGGCGGCAGCGATATTGGGGGGAATAATCGTAGTCTGTGGCGGTACGTTACGAAGGGCGACTATGGGGGGGAATCAGAGTGCTTCAGAGGGGGACGAGGCGGTCGTTGAATAAATTATTTCTTTTAGTTGAAAGTTAACTGGATGATCAGTTCGGCTGTGAAGTTGAATCAACCGAACTGATCCTCTAACCGGATATCAACTAAAACCCGGCCCAATACCTCATTCAATTTCATATCTAAAACAAAAATAAGGCTTAAGGCTTGGTCTTAAACATCCCCTCAATCCGTGCTAACAAATTACTCGCACTATAATAATCCAAGCGGAATGTATCATAGCCCGCAGCATAAACTCGCTGGTGCTCAATGGCTGGGATATGGGATAAAAACTTGTTACTTTTCAAAGCATCTATTGCCGGTTGATCACCAGAAAATAGCAAGATAGTCTCGCCGTTAAGACCTTCGGCCAGCTTCTCTCCGCCTAGTTGGATGATATCTTTGCGGTGCCCCATACTGGTGTTGCCCTTCACGGCATCAGGAACTTCAGCCAATGTGAAGCCCAGTTCCTGTAACAATTTTCCCTGCGCGGAATCTTCGGTCCACAAATTGGCGGTGCTACCAGCAGCCTGATAGACAAATGCTGAAGTTGGTTGTGGCGGCAGAGTAATATTCTGCTTTACCTCATTGAGCCGACGGGTGAAATTATCAATCACTTGCTGAGCATCAGCTTCATGCCCGGTTGCTTGCCCCAGTACGATAGCCAACTCTTGCCAGCTCTTGTCATCGTAATTAATCACCAAAGTGGGGGCGATTGCTGACAATTGCTCATATAACTTCAATGCCGAATCTCCGCCAGTGGCAGAAATGATAATTAAGTCCGGATTCATACCCGCAACAGCTTCGGCATTGGGCTCTGTTTGGTACATCGGTACGAGTTTTTTAGCCTGTGCAACATCTGACCATTGGGTAAAGAAACCTTGATGATCCGCGACTGTAGTGTCGGGCACCGTCGCCCCGGTAGCAATGACCGGCGCATTGATCGCCAGCAAGGTACCGGTGATGGTAATGCTGGTGGACACAATGCGTGTTGGCTGATGCGTCAGTGTCACCGGGCCTGTGGCCGTTTCTACTGTACGTGACCATGTAGATGTATTTTCACTGGTTGCTGATGATGCTGGCTTACTTGTTGTTTCTTCAGCAGGTTTACAGGCGGATAAGCATAAAATAAGGCTTAAAATCCCCAAACCAGTCAATACTGAGCGGAATTTTTTGTGCTGAACGTGATGGATAGCAAGGGACATAATGGCGTTTTCTCTTCCTATTTATACCCGTCATCTTTCAAGTTGCAGATGTGTTGGCCACCCTGTTACTTCAGTCAATTGACTTTGTAAACTCATCGGGATGCCCCCTTTACCGCCTTCCTACATCCTGAAAGCTATTAGGTACATATTAATAATGGTTAATAATAATATCTTTACATTGATTGACAATGCGAATGGTTAGTCGTAATTTACCACGCACAAAAAGGAATGATAGTAATTATTATTTAGATTACTATTAACATCGCAGTGGAGGTCTCTGTGCGATACAGCAACTCTGAAGAACATGGCAGCTCTGAAGAAATGCCCATTAATTCGTCGTTTTCAGCCGTACCCTCAGCATTTTTATTCACTTCAAGACACCAGAGTATCAAAACTCAGGGTATCTTCGAGCGAATTCATCAAGCAGCACAAAGTCGTGCTGGTAATGATAATACGCTGCAAAATGCCTTAAAACAGGCATTCCAGCGCGCACGTCATGCCGGGCAGCAACAACCTATCATCGTTGGGGCAATTCCTTTTGATGCCAGTCAGGCATCGTGTTTATTTGTTCCGGATCATTATCAGCTTTGTGATCGACAAGCATTGGTCGATGCGGCGCAAGTTGTACATCGCCACCCTGTCACCGTAAGTGCAGTACGCAGTTTGCCGGATGAAAACCAATTTAAACAGAGTGTTGCTGAGGCAGTTTCTGCTTGCCGGCGCGGAACAATCCATAAAGTTGTTCTTTCGCGCATTCTGGAAATTGATACTGATAGCCCAGTTGATAGCGATCAGGTTATGAATCATTTACTGGTCCAAAACAGTGCGGCACATCACTTCCGGGTGCCTTTGGCTGATGGTGGGGTATTGCTTGGTGCTAGCCCTGAATTATTGGTACGTAAGCATCAATCTGATGTCTACACCAATCCATTAGCTGGGTCGGCAAAACGTCAGGCCGATCCGCAGGATGACCTGGCTATCAGCGAAACGCTACTGGATTCCGAAAAAGACCAATATGAGCATCGTTTGGTTATCGATGAAATTCGCCGCTTGCTGACACCACATTGCCGCAACCTGAATATTCCCTCACAACCTTCATTGATTAACACCGCGGCACTGTGGCACTTATCTTCCGCCATCAGTGGTGAGTTGGAAAACCCAAATATGACGGTGTTGGAACTGGCGAATTTGTTGCATCCGACTCCTGCCTTGTGTGGTTTACCAACACAAAAAGCCCGGCAGTTAATCAACCAAATAGAGCCCTTTGATCGCGGCTTATTCAGTGGGATTGTCGGTTGGTGTGATGAACAGGGCAATGGCGAGTGGGCGGTGATCATTCGCTGTGCCACGGTGCATCCAACTCAGGTCCGACTTTTTGCTGGTGCGGGTATTGTCGCTGCCTCACAACCGGCGTTGGAATGGGCGGAAACTGAAGCCAAATTGGGCACCATGCTCAATGCTCTGGCGATTAGTCTCTCAGGAGAGCAGCCATGAGCATCGAGTTTACCCGCTGGCCAGATGAGTTTGCCCGCCGTTATCGCGAGAAAGGCTATTGGACTGATCAGCCGATGACCGAGATTTTAGCCCGTCAATGCCAGAGACGACCTGATGCGACGGCGATCATTTGTGGTGAGCGCCATATCAGCTATGCGCAGTTCGAGCAGGCTGCCCAGCGCTTGGCTATTCGCCTGACGAAACTGGGCTTAAGCTGTGGCGACACGGCCTTGGTTCAACTCCCCAATTGTGCCGAGTTTTATCTGGTCTATTTTGCATTATTAAAAATGGGTGTTGCGCCAGTTAATGCCCTTTTCAGCCATAACCGACTGGAATTAAACGCTTATATTGAACAGGTTCAGCCGCGGTTGCTGATTGCTCATGCTGGCCATAGTCTGTTTGCTGAGGGGGATTATTGCACCCAGCTGCAGCAAAAAGCACCAATGCTAGACGTGGTGATTGTGGCGGGAAATACTGATTATGCCCAGTCGCTAGAAGCCCTGCTGTATGCTGATGAATGGAATGATGAAGCCGCAGCGTTTCATCCATCAGCCGCTGATAATGTGGCCTTCTTCCAGCTTTCTGGTGGTAGCACTGGAACACCAAAACTGATCCCCCGCACTCACAATGATTATTACTACAGTGTGCGTGCCAGCGCGGAGATTTGTCAGCTCAATGAGCATACTCGCTACCTCTGCGCCTTACCGGCGGCCCATAATTACCCGCTAAGCTCACCGGGAGCCTTAGGGGTATTCTATGCGGGTGGTTGTGTGGTGTTAGCGCCAGATCCAAGTGCCATGAGCTGTTTCCCGCTGATTAAACGTCATCAAATCACTTTCACTTCTTTGGTACCGCCCGCGGTGGCCCTGTGGTTACAGGCTGCGGAGCATTTTGCTGATGACCTGGCCAGTTTGCAGGTATTGCAAGTCGGTGGGGCGAAACTCAGTGAGTCTTTGGCGCGACGTATTCCGCAGATACTGGGTTGCCAATTACAACAGGTGCTGGGCATGGCGGAAGGGTTGGTGAATTACACCCGCTTTGATGACAGTGACCATCTGGTGTTTACCACTCAAGGCCGCCCGATAAGCGAAGATGATGAAATCAAAGTGGTTGATAGTGCCGGAGTTGCTGTCGCTATCGGCGAAGTCGGTGCTTTGGTCACTCGTGGCCCCTATACCTTCCGTGGCTATTATCGTAGCCCCATCCACAACGCGAATGCCTTTGATAATGAAGGTTTTTACCACTCAGGCGATTTGGTGAAGATGACCGAAGAAGGCTATTTACGGGTGGTTGGGCGAGAAAAAGATCAGATTAACCGGGGGGGTGAAAAGATTGCCGCGGAAGAGATTGAAAACTTGCTGGTGGCTCATGACGACATTATTCACGCGGCGCTGGTTTCAATGCCGGATGAAATAATGGGGGAGAAAAGCTGTGCCTTTATTGTCGCCACAAATATCCGTCTCAAACCGGTCACTTTACGCAAATATCTGCGTGAGCTGGGGGTGGCGGATTTCAAATTGCCCGATCGTTTTGAAATGGTTGCCAGCCTGCCTGTTACGCCCGTCGGCAAGATAGATAAAAAGCGGTTACGTCAGGATATTCAAGACCGCCTCACTCCGCTTAGCAAATAAGGATTTTACTATGGCTATTCCTGTTCTTCCTGCTTACGACCTCCCTAAAGCGGGGCAATTTCCGGCCAATAAAGTGAATTGGCAGTTTAACCCAGCCCGCGCAGTGTTATTAATTCACGATATGCAGGACTATTTTGTTAGCTTTTATGGTGAAAATAATCCATTGATACAGCAGGTTATCGCTAATATTGCTGCGTTGCGAGATTATTGCAAACAGCAGGGAGTTCCGGTTATCTACACCGCCCAACCCAATCATCAAAGTGCAGAGGATCGTGCGCTGCTTAATGATATGTGGGGTGCGGGTTTAAATCATCATCCGGCGAAACAGCGGGTGGTGCCAGAGCTGGCCCCGGATGAAGATGACGAAGTGCTGGTCAAATGGCGATACAGTGCATTTTACCGCTCGCCATTACGCCAAATCATGACTGATAAGGGCCGTGATCAGTTAGTTATCTGCGGTATTTATGGTCATATCGGGTGCCTAACGACGGCTACAGATGCTTTTATGCAAGATATTCAGCCTTTTATGGTTGCTGATGCTATAGCCGATTTTTCGTTAGATGAACATTTGATGGCACTTAAGTATGTGGCAACGCGCAGTGGACGAGTTATTTTTGCCGATGAAATTGTGGCTCATGGGAACAACAGTGTGGCTAATTTCAGCAAAAATGAGCTCAAACAGCAGTTGCTGGCTCTGATAGATGAAAGTGCTGAAGAGTTCGATGAAGACGAAAACCTTATCGATTATGGTTTGAATTCAGTGCATATCATGGCGCTGGCGACACAGTGGCGTCAGCAAGGAATTGAGCTAAGTTTTGTCGATTTAGCCAAAAGCCCGAGCCTGAATGGTTGGTGGAAACTGCTGGAGAAACAGCTAGCAGCCCAGACGGATAACTTGACCATAGCAGGGGTAGAATAATGGCGGTGAATCAGACTTCATCCGCTAAAAGCATGCTAGCAGCGACACTGGTCGCGCAGATGGATTTTACCGGTAAACGTGTTTGGGTGACTGGGGCCGGGCAGGGGATTGGCTATCAGATTGCCTGTCAGTTTTTTGCTTTGGGGGCAGACGTGGTGGGGCTGGATAAATGCTTCAGTGCTGACCCTACTCAGGGTTATCCATTTACCACTGCATTGTTGGATATCAGTCAGCCGCAGCAAGTGGAGTTGGTGTGCCAGTATCTGCTGAGTGAAGTTCCGCGTATCGATATCTTGGTCAATGGTGCCGGTATCCTGCGCATGGCTGATACCCAGGAACTGAGCTTGGAGGATTGGCAACAATGCTTCAATGTGAATGTTTCCGGTGCTTTCTATCTTTTACGTCAATTGATTCCGCAGTTCAAACAACAGCGATTTGGCGCGGTAGTCACTCTTGGTTCCAATGCGGCCCATGTGCCACGTATTAAAATGTCGGCCTATTGTGCATCTAAAGCGGCATTAACCAGTTTTAGTCACTGTGTCGGGCTAGAGTTAGCGGCATATGGTATCCGGTGTAATCTGGTGTCGCCCGGTTCCACCGATACCCCGATGCAGCGCGCTATGTGGCGCAGTGAAGATGCCCAACAACAGACGATTGCCGGTTTCCCGCTGCAATATAAGTTGGGGATCCCACTGGGTAAGATTGCCACACCGCAAGAGATTGCCAATACCGTGGTATTTCTGGCCTCAGATTTAGCCAGTCATATCACGATGCAAGATATCGTGGTGGATGGCGGTGCGACACTGTCGGCGTAATGGGCATTATTTTCTGCTGGCAGGTTATTCGGCCTTTATGTTTTAACAATAATGCTTGATGGAAGATATTTGGAATGAATAACCTGACAGCGCTCACTGTGACCGATTTGATCGAAGCACAGTGCTTACAGGTACCAGGGCATATTGCTGCTCAGCATTATGTTAATGATGAACACCTCACCTATGCTCAGCTTAATCAGGATGCCAACCGAATTGCCGGTTGGCTGCATCAACAGGGCATCGGTCCGCACTCCTTGATAGGGGTTTTAACTTCTGATGATCCCTATCTATTGGTTGCCTTATTAGCAATATGGAAGGCTGGTGCGGCCTACGTTCCTTTAGATAGTCATGCTTCATTGGCTCGCCTGACTCACTGTATGACGGATGCTCGTTTGGCAGTTATTCTGGGCTGTGGCTCTGCAGAGCCATTGTTACTTTGGCCAAATTGCCGCTATTTCGATATTTCCGCCCCTTCTTTTCGTCGGGCAATGCAGACTTGGCCTGCCGAACAGCCACCGGGATTCATTCGCCGCCCAGAGCAACTGGCCATGGTGGTCTATACCTCTGGTTCTACCGGGATCCCCAAGGGCGTCATGATCGAGCATCGCGCGTTGGCGAATGTCTTGCTGGATCATCAACAACGTCTTGGTGTTTGCGAGATGAGTCGGATTTATAACACACTGCCACTGGCATTCGATGCGGGAAATATGGCCACCTTGCTCCCGCTGATTGCCGGGGCGTGTTTAATCTCTGCGCTGGCCGACGTCAGTATGATTCATCAGGCCGAGGCTAGGTCAGCTACTCATTTATTACTACCGACCGCGTGGCTCACAGGCTTAAATCCCGATGATCTTCAAAAGCTGTCGGTAATGATAGTTGGGGGACAAGATTGTCCTCAAAGTGAGGCCGAACGCTGGGCTGGGCGAGTTGAACTGCACAATATGTATGGCCCGGCTGAATGTACGGTAACTGCACTTTGTGCCTGCTTGAAACCCGGTGAGACCGTCAATATTGGCAATCCTATCAACCAGATGCAGGCTTGGATACTTAATGAACAGGGCGTTCCGTGCCCAACAGGTATGGCTGGCGAGCTGTGCTTAACCGGTATTGGGTTGGCTCGCGGTTATCTTAATCAGCCACAGCTCACTGCCCACTGCTTTATTGACTGGCAGCAGCCTGATGGTCAGCAAGTTCGTCTCTACCGCACTGGAGATAAAGCTTGTCAATGGGCTACGGGAGAATTCCGCTTTTTGGGCCGAATAGCAAATGAAGTGCATATTAATGGCTATCTTATTGATATTAATGAGATTGAATCTCAGCTTAGCCTAGTATGCCCCTTGCTCTCGCAAGTGAGGGTGATGGTGCGTCAGCAGGGGAACAAGTTATTGGCTTTTGCGACGTGCTCTTGTTCATTGTCATGTTCACCAGAGCCTTGCCGAATATTGGGTGATCTGGCTTGCCGATTGCCGGACTATCTGGTGCCGGATAGATTGTACCTACTAACTGAAATGCCACTCACGGCGAATGGTAAGCTGGATGAGGAACGGTTACTGGCGCTGGAGTATTGACCAAACCACTGAACGGCAGAGGTGTTGCTTGTCCGGTTTATACTCAATTTTTCTCAATTTTCTTCATTGGCCTTTGGGTATGCACCTCGTCGCCACTCAATGCATAAAGTTGTTATTTCTCCGGTTATATTCCTCGACCTAAAAAATGACAAAAGGATCAACATGAATAAATAGATAAATTCTGCTGTATATCGTACCTGATGGTTTGATATGAATTTTTGTTAGTTTTTTATTTATCGCGCCCAATCTTATTTAATAAAATATTTAATTCTGTTGTTGTAAAAATAGCTAATGGGCTATCTGTAAATAAATTAATTAATAGGCTAACTATCTCAACACTCAATAGACATTTTGACACTGTATTTATATTCATAATAAATACATATTTCTCGGTAAACGCTGAGGGTTACTAATCATTTTTCGATTAAAATTAGCGATCGCTATTTACATTTTAATAGATGAAATCAATCAGTTTTTTATTATTGATCGGTCATCTTGATCTTTTGTATTGGTTTTATGCTATTTTGATGCCTAATCCTGATAATGAGTCTTTTTTCCCTTGCGGAAATTATCAGCGATAAACACCTTGAAATCTCAAGGAAATAAACTAAAAAAATAAAACACAGGGGTATTCCCGTGAATTTTCTAAAACATATCACCATCAGGATGGCGCTATTATCTATTCTTGTTATATTTTTGTTGCTATGGGGAGGAGTATCTGCCTTTACATTATTCTCGCTTAACCAATTAACTCACTCTTTACAGCAGAGTTCCAGCCAACAAAAAAACATTAATATTATTAATCGTGGTAATGACCAATATTTCCGAGTAGTGACGCGTTTGAGCCGTGCAGAGGCTTATCGTAAAAATGGGGCGGTTGCTGATGCTGATCGTGAATTAGCGTCGGCAGGTGTCGCGCTTAAGAATACTCAAGAAGCACTGGAGAAGTTTAAACGGCAATCTCATGAAGGCATGGACCCATCATTGACGGATAAAACTATTGAGGTCTGGTCAACATTGTTGAGTAAAGGGATTGAACCGATGTTTAAGGCGGTTAGCGATAATCGCATTGAAGATTATAACAAGCTGTTTAACAACGTATATCCACCATTTAGCCGTGAGTTTGGTGCTGCGGTGGAGAAATATAACTCTACCATTAATGAGGCAACTGAAGCGGCAAGTGTGCGGGTTCAGTTATTAGTCGAATGGTGTCAACGAGCATTACTGGCCGCCTTAATTGCGGGTGTCATCATTTTATTCTTAACTGACCGTTATATCGTCGCCTATCTGGTGCATCCGCTTAACTCTATTAAATTGCACTTTAAGCGCTTGGCTGAAGGGCAGTTAGGCCGGCCAATGGCTGAATTTGGTCGTAACTGTGTTGGCCAATTAATCCCTTATTTGCGTGAAATGCAAAATAGCCTGGTGAATACGGTATCAACTATCCGCAATAGTACCGATGCGATTTACACCGGTGCAGGTGAGATTGCAGCAGGAAATGCCGACCTCTCTTCACGCACAGAGCAACAAGCTGCAGCACTGGAAGAAACTGCCGCCAGCATGGAACAGCTGAATGCAACGGTAAAGCAGAATGCAGAAAATGCCCACCAGGCCAGTAAGCTGGCAGAAAATGCCTCTACCACCGCACAAAATGGCGGACGTATTGTCAATGATGTCGTCGCCACCATGAGCAGTATTACCGACAGTTCGCGGCGTATTGCGGATATCATTGGTGTGATCAACAGCATTGCCTTCCAGACCAATATTCTGGCACTAAACGCGGCTGTTGAAGCGGCACGCGCAGGGGAACAAGGTCGTGGTTTTGCGGTTGTTGCCAGCGAAGTCCGTAATTTAGCCCAACGCAGTGCGCAAGCAGCGAAAGAAATTGAGGGGCTGATTAGTGAATCGGTATCTCGGGTCAATATGGGATCTAAACAAGTCTCAGAAGCCGGAGAAACGATGAACAGTATTGTTCAAGCAGTGACAAATGTGACTGATATCATGGGCGAAATAGCCTCCGCCTCTGATGAGCAAAGCCGAGGAATAAGCCAAATTGGTCAGGCCGTCGCGGAAATGGATGGTGTGACACAGCAAAATGCCTCTCTGGTACAAGAGTCAGCCGCCGCCGCCGCCTCATTAGAAGAGCAGGCACGCCAATTAACGGAGGCCGTATCTGTTTTCAATCTCTCGGATAGCGCGCAAGTGTCTTAATAGTGTCAAAAATAGAGATTAAAATTAAGTAATAGAAATTACTGTCGTCATAAATAGTGTAAGCCACCGGATTGTGTTGATTGTTGAGCACACATTGGTGGCTTTTTATTGTCTATTAAAGATTTTTGATCATAAAAAAGATATAGTGAGCATGCTTTATGTCATCTCATTAATAATAAAAAACATACTTTTCATTGGGTTAAATAATAAATATGGCTTGTTTTCGCGGTATTTTCTTTCTGTTGATGATGATTATCTCATCATCCGCTTTTGCCATTAACTGCCAGCGTGCCGCGACACCGGTTGAGTACACTGTGTGTAGTGATGAGGATTTACATTGGCTAGATCAGACATTCAGTGACATTTATCAGGCAATGCTAGTGAAATATGATACTGAAACTGTTTACCAGCAGCGGCGAGCATGGGAAAAAGCCCTAAATAGCTGTACCAGTAATAGTTGTATTCAACGCGCTTATTTTCAGGGCATTGCTTCCATGTCTGATATTGATAAAGATTTTGGTTGGAGCGGCCAATGGTGGAATATCACTAAAGGAAATGACCGTGGAGGTATTATCAAAATAAACCGAGTCACTAAGTGGGGATTCAGTATTGATAGTAGTGCCTGGTCAGGTGAAAATGCAGGTAACTTTCGGGCAGAAGCTCGCAAAGTTGAAGGATTAGCGGTAGTTGATGTCATTGAAAATACAACTAATTGTCGGTTACTGTTGATTCCAACAAAAGATGGTTCTATTCAGGTACATAGTAACGGTAGTTGGGGATGTCGTATTTCGATGCCAAAAGATGTTTTTATTGATGGTCAATATGTTAGGGCAGAGAAAGATCCTAGGGAGACACCAAGCTTGCTCTCTATTGGTATTTTTACTGATGCCGCTGTTGATAAATCATTCCATGATTTAGTCGGTGAAAGCTATGAGCAATTTGTAGCGTCGGCCAACGTTTATATTTATAGCCATGACCTGGATAACCGGGGTGCAAAAGTATTATCTACCTGGGTTAGAGGTGCCGCGAATAAACGCGCATCGATAATTATGTATAACCGTACGGGGCAAATATGGGCCGCTTTTGTTGCACCAGAAAAAGATGGCAGCTTACGTGTTCACTATTTTACTAATGTGCCTGAAAATAAAGAGAAAAGACCAAAGACAATTATGGAGTGGCAGCAGACGTTTATTGATAATTAAATCCTGTGTACCTGAAGTCGCAGGGTTGTTAGCTGCTCTCGTTCGCCCAAATTACTTACTTGAGTAAGCTCATCGGGACTTACTCGTTGGTTGTCTACCTGCAACTCCAATAACTTTGGATTACATCCTGCGTACTTGAAGCCGCAGGGTGGTTAGCTACTCTCTAGGACTTGGCCCATCCTTGGGCCTCGCCTCTTCGGAATGACCACTTTTATTCCAGTGTACCAATCACATTCAGCGCCATATCATCAGGCACTTCGTTATAAGACAATACATTTAACCCATTACAGAATAACCGAGCATAACGCGATATTACTGGTCGTAGCTGTGGTGTTACCAATAAGATCGGCTGGTGATTCTCCGCTTTCATCTGTTCTTTAATGATGGGCATATTTTGCTGTAGTTGAGTCAAAATATTCGGATCGACCGGGAAATTATCCAAGACCACTTTCCCTGCTTGCTGGGCCTGATTAAGCGAGCCAAGTAACATATTCTCTAACTCGTGATTGATGGTATAAACCGCTAGATTTTTGTCATCACCATTGATGCTATTGACGATCCCGGTACGCAATGCGTAACGCACATCAGAAGTTAATAAAAGAGCGTCTTTGGTGATAGTTGCACTGTCCAATAATGCTGTCGCGATGGTAACAATATCTTTTAGGGAGACATTATCTGTTAATAACTGACGATACACTTTCAACAGCAGGCTAAAATTAAGCGCAGTGGTTAAATCTTCGGCCAGCCGTGGTGATAATGATTCAAGTCGTTGTTGCAACTGAGTTATATCATCATAATTAAACAACACGGGTAAATGGTCACGCACTACTTTATTGACATGAGTAGCAACCACACTGGCGCAATCCACTATCTGATAACCAAAGTTTAAGGCACTCGTTTTATTTTGCGGATCTATCCACACAACGGCCAGACCATAAGTTGGGTCTATCGCCAGAATACCATCCACTTCGCCGTATTGTTCCGCAGTAGGGATTGCCATCAGTTTATCAATATGAACTTCCCCTCCAGCAACTTTGACTCCATTAATATTGATGCTGTATTGCGAAGGCTTTAAGCGAAAATTTTCCCGTACTTTAACTTCAGGTAATAAAATTCCGCAGGTCTCTGAAATAATTTGTCGGACACCGCGTAGGCGCTGGATCAAGGGTCTGCCCTTTGACTCATCAACCAAGGTCACCAGCTTATAACCAAGATTGAGGCCGATAGGTTCTACGATTGGAATACTATCCCAATTGATATTTAGCGAGTTATCATCAGAAATGGCTTGGTTGAGGGCTGTAAGATCGGGTTCAACATCCGCTTGCTGTATTTTTTTACTTTGCTGCCTAGCGGCGAACACCAGTAATCCGGTGAAACTGAGAAAGGCAAGATGGGGCATCCCCGGCACAATGGCGAGAATGAACATCACGAATGCTGCCGCATATAAAATGGTTGGTTTTGCCAGCAACTGATCTTTAATTTCATCCGTCATGTCGCCACCATCACTGACGCGGGTGACAATAATTGCTGCAGCAGTGGCTAATAGCAGAGAGGGAATTTGTGCAACTAAACCATCACCGATAGTCAGTAATACATATTGCTGGAATGATTGGCTGGCACTGAGGTCGTATTTAAAAATACCAATACAAATGCCACCGATAACATTGATCACCAAGATCATAATCCCAGCAATGGCATCTCCGCGAACAAATTTGGATGCTCCGTCCATCGCACCATAGAAATCGGCTTCACTGGCGACCTCTTTACGTCGTAGGCGCGCTTGTTCTTGATTGATTAATCCGGCATTCAGATCGGCATCAATAGCCATCTGTTTTCCAGGTAATGCATCTAAAGTAAAGCGGGCGGAGACCTCGGAAATTCGTTCAGCACCTTTCGTCACGACCACAAAATTGATTGTTGGAGTGGTATCGGAGGAGGAGCGACAAGAAATTGTGGCGCAGATAAATGGCCAAACCATTTTTTCACAACAATCCTTTATTTCCATCCCTTCTAACAGCAAAAGTGGCGGCGGCAAGTTCTCTGACAGTATTGATGGTCAGGAACAAGCCAAAGAGACCAAAAGTAACCTTGCGGTTGAAGTACCGGAACCGGAACAATCCTTGGAAGACGTGGTGGATAAATCTCGTCAGGAGATGGAGGAGTTATCGCGCATTATTATGCAGATTACCTCTGCTTATGACGCACAGTCCAATCTACATATGGAAGTGGTTCCCCAAGGTCTGCGTATTCTGATTCAGGATGATAAACAGCGGGATATGTTCCAACGCAGCAGTGCCGTGCTGACACCTTTTTTCAGTCGTTTACTGGGCGAGTTAGCTCCGGCCTTTAATGAAATGGACAATAAAATCATTATTACCGGACATACCGATGCTTCCCGTTATCGCGACCAAGAGTTGTACAACAACTGGAACTTGTCGGGTGAAAGAGCATTAATGGCGCATAAAGCCTTGGTCAAAGGTGGGCTGGCCGATGGGCGAGTATTGCAAATTAATGCGATGGGGCATCAGATGTTGCTACACGAGACGGAACCACTCGCGGCTAAAAACCGCCGCATTGAGATCATGATCTTAACCAAAACTGCCTCTGACACGCTATATCAGTTCTTTGGCAATCACCGAGAGAATGTAGTGAAATCAGTAATGAATAAAGCTGGGTAATTGCATTGCTATTTTCACTGTCCAGCCAACCCTCGATCCCCCGGCTGGACGGTGCTTTTTATTGGAAACTACAATGTTAACCACTGGCTAAACAGCGACGTATAGCATCATGTTTGGCAATTGAAAAACCCTGTTGTGGCTTTTGCTGTGCTGAACAAATTAACCAAGGCAGACTGCGCGGTTTGTATCTCACTACCCAGCCTCCATCGCTATCAATAAGATAACGTAATGCGCTAAAACGTGGCGCTATTCCACCTTGAATATCAATAACCTGTAGATCTATACCTGCATTCAACGTTGGGCTGAGTTGTAGTTCTCTATTCATTTGGTTCACCAACTCGAGCTGACCATGACTCTTTGAGTCAATAAACAACAATACCTGATTGGGTTGTGTGCAACCGATGCCAGGGATCCCCAGTACTAGCAGCGCGATTATTTGTTTAAACCAGCCCATATAGCTTCCTATGTGTCATTGTTGATTATGCCAATCCGACAAAAAATGAGATGGCAGGTAGAGGCCTGCCAAATAGTAAATTACTGCGTTTTGCTTGTCGGCCCTGTGGTTATCAATGCCGGTGTGGCGGGGACAAATGAGGCTGAGGTGGTTTTCGCACTGTTCATGGCAACCGCTTTATCATTACTAGCGCCGGGAGAATAGGGTTGGATAGAGACATCTGCTAATGCCTCGACCAGGGTATCTGGATAAGGGGCCATATTTTCCATTTCGATAATTTCTTTGGCATAACGATAATCGCCACTTTTTAATAATGCAAATACCAGATTATGGGTTAAATTCTGTTCTTTGTAGCCACGTAAATAGAGCGGGAGCAAATAACGCACTGCCGATTCATATCTCTGAGAGAATATTTCAACCATGGCGAGATTATTATTAATGATCTCATCTTTAACATACAGATTACGTGCAGTTTCAAAAGCACGGGCCGCTTCTACTAACTGACCATTTTCCGCCAGGATAATCCCTTTAGTATTATAACTTTCACCAGATTTAGGGTTCTTATTGATGGCCATATTGATAAAGTTAATCGCTGACTTATATTGACGCTGTGCTGCCAGATTTTTAGCTTGCAATAGATAAACATGCTCATCTGGGGCACTCTGTAACAGTGGGGATAAGTAATGTACAGAGGAATTGTAGTCATTTACTTTATAGTAATACTCAGCCAGTCTATAGCGGGTATTTCTATCCTCGCTATTTTTTAGCCGGTCTTTATAAACCTCAATCAGCCCACTATAGTTTTTTGACTGCTGTAAAACATACTCCTTTTCTGCACTATCTTTTGACTGATAATCACTATTTCCAGCAAATTTATAGGATGGCGAGTGCGACTGACATGCAGCTAATAAGAACATAGAAGAGAGCAATACTATCCGTGTGAAAATAAACATAATTTACCCCTGAGACATAACACGCATAATACCCGGCGCAGCAATAATAATAACTACCGGGAACATAAAGAAGAGAACGAGCGGAATACTCATTTTCGCAGAAAGTTTACCGATGATTTCTTCTGTTTTTAGCAGTTGTAATTCCCGCATTTCGGAAGAGAGTTCCATTAGGTATTCGTAAATCGAAGAACCATAGCGCAGACTTTGCTGCAAAGTGACACACAACATGCTGACTTCTCGGCTGGGTAACTCTTTTTGCAAGTGTGTTAGTCCGGCTTCCAGGCCGTTGACCTCAATTTTTTTTACCAGACGATCTAAAAACGGCACGAAGTTATCATTAATATCACCGACATTTTCAGCCAAGAATTTCAAGGAGCTTTCGATAGTCAAACCGGATTGCACGCAAATAGCCAAGAGGTCAACAAACAGGGGCATGTCTCGTTCAATTTTCTCGATACGGGCGTTAACGATATATTTTCGTACAATTCCGGGAATAATAATGACGGCAATAATAATGATTAAGCAGGAGATCATCAGGTCTTTGCTACTGAGATCTAATTTTAGCAGTTCATCTGCCATCATGACCATACTAATCAAAAATAGAGAAAACAGGAATTTCCCTAAACCTTTTTCATCAAAAATGCGCACCAGGAATAAAAAACGATTTCCTGATGCAATGATTGATTCTGTTCTGGTGCTCACTTTTGTGTAATTCTCAGTGATATTTTCACTGCTCTCCAGTGAGGAAATAACTATTTTATTTCTTGCTCTCGTGAGTCGTTGATTTTTAATGATCTGGAAAATAACAAGACCCAGACCTAACAGCATAATAATACTAAAAGACATAATCATGGTTATATTTTCCTCATCAAAAATAATACAATTACCATGCCGATAAATTCACTACTAAGAAAATAGTAGAGAATTTTAATGCCCTCAGGGTCATTCATAATAAAGTCATAATTTATTGGACTTAAAAACTGCAAGCTAAATAGAAAAATAAAAGGAATAATTGCGGTGATTTTAGAGGACATACGTGCTTCTGCGGTCATTGCCAGTTTTTTGTTTTCCATGGCGCGAGCATTAGCTACCGTTTTGCCTAAACGTAATAAAACTTCTCTGAGTTTTGCCCCACTTTTCATATTAACCAGAATCGCAATAGTAAAAAAGTAATACTCTTTATAAGGTAGGCGATGATAGGAGGACTTAAATACTCGTTCTGGGGCTTCACCTACATTTAGGCGACGACTCACCCGCCCTAACTCTTCCCCCAGAGGCTCTGGCATAATTAGGGCACAATCAGCTAATGCTTGTACGATACTGTTTCCTGAACTGATTGCACCATTTATGATAGTCAGTGCTTCCGGGAATATTTGCTGAAAAGATTTACGTAAAATCGTTTTTTCGACTTTATCAACCACTAGCAGCCCGATAAGCAAACTGATAGGCAGTACGACCATGATTGCTTGATGAAAAACATAATGGTTTAAAGCAAGACAGACGGCTGTGGTGGCTAGCATTAATAGTACATTTCGGCCTAATACTCGGTTTTGCCGATGGCGGAATAAATCAATGTAGTTGAGTATAAAGCCGCGAGCACCCAGCACAAACTGCCGCCGGCGTGGTTGCTGAGGGGTGGTTTTAAGCATGACTTTAATCATGCTATTAGCTTCATTAATTGAGGTGCTTTTTTGCATGGCCTGCCAGCGCTTGGCAATCAAATAAAGCATTAGCACACCGAAGCACATAATTAATACATAGAGTTTGGTCATTATGTCCCCTCAAAAATCATTTTGAGCACATGTTCCAGATTCATTAGACGGGCATGTGTGTATAAAGCAGAGCGCTGAGAAAGACCGTTACAGACAAATTTACCGACGATATTTCCTTGTTGGTCGCGAGCATTTTCTGTCACAAAGCGGAAGATGTCCTGAATGACCACCATTTCGCCTTCAATACCCATAACTTCAGAAACAGCCATGATTTTTCGGCTGCCGTCATTCATCCTTGATACTTGGATAATCATATTGACAGCGGAGGCTATATTTCTGCGAATAACCTCAACCGGTAGACTTAATCCCGCCATCATGACCATATTTTCCAGGCGGGCAATGGCATCACGTGGTGTATTGGCATGCAACGTTGTCATGGAACCATCATGGCCGGTATTCATGGCTTGCAGCATTTCAAATGTTTCTTCACCACGACACTCACCAATGATTATTCGGTCTGGGCGCATACGTAAGGCGTTAATAACTAGGTTACGCATTGTGACTTTGCCGGTATTCTCAATACTGGCCATTTTGGTTTCTAACCGGACGACATGTGGCTGTAATAGCCGTAATTCAGCAGCATCCTCTAATGTAATAATGCGTTCATCTGATGAGATATGTTGAGATAGGGCGTTCATTAACGTTGTTTTACCGGAGCCAGTACCGCCGGAAATAATGATATTTATCCGGCATTTTGCTGCCATAATTAATAAGTTAGCCAGTTTTTCATCGAGGGTGCCGTAGTTGATCAGATCCTTGAAAGTTTTAGATATTTTACTGAATTTACGAATTGAAATAGAGGTGCCGTCTAATGCAATAGGGTTTATCACCACATTCAAACGACTACCATCGTGTAAGCGGGCATCTACTAATGGCTGTGATTCATCAATACGGCGTCCGACTCTGGCGACTAAACGTTTTGCGATATCAGTTAGCTGGTCATTGTCTAAAAAGGTTAATTTGGTCTTCTCTAACTTCCCCCGCCGTTCAACAAAAATATTGTCCGGGCCATTAACCAAAATATCGTTAACAGTCTCATCTTCCAATAATTCACGCATAGGACCAAAGCCAAGGATTTCATCGGTAATGGCGTGACTGAGTTTTTCGGTATCTTCTTTCGACAGATAGCGGTTTGTCGCCTGACTAATCTTTTGCACAATAGCGATAATTTCACGCAGCAATGCCATCCGATTAGTAATCAGCGTATCTATACGGTCGACATCAATGCTATCCAATACTTGTTGACGGATAATTCGTTGTGTCTCTTTTAGTTCGTTATTACGCTCCATACGACCCTATTCCGCCTACTTTTTTAAATAACGTTGCATCAAGCCAGAAAGATGACTGGTGTATTTACGTGATGTCGGATTTTGTCCCAAGACTTTTTGTGCCAGAACAGTTAAAGATTCCGCTGGTTTTCCTTGTAGTCTTAGTGGCTTAGAAGGATCGTTGGGTGGGCGCTGATAGATAATTTGTGCTGATATCTCATTGTTAAGTAATGCAGTTAAATCCCCAAGGGATAGAATTGCTCCCCCTGCGGGCTTAATCTGATTCAAACAGGTAAATTCGCGTTTAACACCATTACCGACTGTTTGTAGAAAGCGATTAACTTCTTGTGATAATTTAGCAACCCGTAGTGATGCCAAGTCATGACTGATAATAAAAATTACACAATCAGAAAAATTTAAAATATGTTCAATTTTCTCTTTATCAAGATTAAAAACAGGATAATCAAAAATAGAAAAATTATAACGTTCCAGTAACGGGTCATAGAAGTTTGATGTTATCTCACCACCATTCTTCTTAATGGAAAGGTAATCTGTCACTTCCGTTACATCATTGTCCAGTATATGGTCAGAAATAATATCTATATCCTGAGAACCACCATGCCCCTGTACCAGTAATACCGGAACACGGTTATTGACTGCGATACGTTGTGCCAGATGGTAGCTGATAGTCGAGGTGCCAATCCCACCTTTGCATCCCAGCACACTAATTTTAATTGCTGAGCGTTTATTACTCAATTCCAGCCGGGTACTTTTTACGCGTGCAACAATATCCGTGAGTTGTGAAGGGTAATGAAGATAATCTACTCCAGCCTGCACAAATTGTTGCGATAAAACAATTGAATCACTATCACCAACCACTAGGCAGCTAGCTGTGTTTAGCAGAATAGTATTGATTTTATTCGTTATTTTTTGTGTGTTAGTGGCATTTTCGATATCAATAATGACAGTGTGGATTGTTGATGATAAATCCAGTGACTCTATTTTAAGAAAGTTGTCAGTAATCCTCTGGATATTACTGACATTCTTCAACACTAATTGGCTACTGACTTCATCCATCCAAGAAGCACGCGCCGAAATAAGAACAACCGTATCTTTATCGGTGGATGTCTCCGATTTATCGTTATTAGAGAATAATAGCATTCAGAAATACCTGTTAATGATGATAAATAGAGAATATTATTTTTTATTGATAATGCTTAAGTTACGAAGGTTCTCAACACTGCAACCTACCTTATCCCTATCTCGGTATTTATAATCTTGCCGATGGTAGTTACAGGTATATTGTGGAACGCGGTATTGCTCCAATGATAGGGTAATTAACCCGTGATTTTGCATATTAGACCCAGTAGAACTTGGTTGCATATAAATAGATGAAGGAGAAATATTAGCTGAAATTAATTGTGCACGAATATCGTAAGCTAAATGACGAAAAGCAGGTTGGTACCCGTTAATCAATATCACGGCATCACTCAATTTCCGGTAATTCTGTAGCACCTCACCGATCAAAATCTCTCTATCTATCACCGTGTTCGTATAGAGAGTATGTTCAGAGACACGGCTCATTAATTGTGATGGATTCCCCTCTGATGCAGCCAGCGTCTGAGCAGAGAAGATCGACATCCCAAATGTAAAAAGCAGAGAACTCATGACTAACCATCGGCGAAGGATCATTGTGCAAATCCTCCCTTATCAAGAAACTCAGTAACTTGTTTGCGAGATTTTGATTCGCGTATGGCGCTGATATTAAAGAAACGCTCTGCGAGGTTACTGCGTACAAAATTAGGCAATACCACTTTGTTAAATGAAATGGGTTTAACCAGATTGACAGTAGCAACCACGACTAACTCAGTACGTTCTCGTTCGGCACCCGTCCGGCGGAATAAAGCACCTAATATCGGAATATCACTAATAAACGGAATACCCGATAGTGATTCTTTTTCGTTTTCATTTAATAGGCCACCCAGTACAAAACTATCCCCATCACCAAGTTCCACGGTCGTTCTGGCTTTTCGTGAACGCAATTTAGGAATATTGAGGTCACCCAAAGCATATTGGCCATCTAAACTACTGATCTCTTCACTCAGGTTGAGTTTTATTTTGTTATTACTTTCAACCTTGGCGGCGATCACCAGCTTTACACCAAACTCTTTATAGGTAATGGTGGAACCAGCCATCGAAGTTGTCACAATCGGAATTTCACCGCCGACTAAAAAGTCAGCTGTTTCACCAGAGAGCACCGATAAATTTGGTTCTGCCAAGATGCGTGCAATAGAGTCGTTCTTAATAGCGTAAATCAGGCTATTTAATGAATTGGCATCGAATCTAAATTTTGTCAGGTTAAATTGTCCTGCCCCCAATCCGGCATTGCTCCAATCAACCCCAACATTGTCCATGAAGGTTTTTGTCACTTCGACAACGGTCAATTTTACATTGACTTGGTTTGTTGTAGGCAATTTCAGGCGATTAACCAATCCCTCAAAAACCACTTTTTGCATAAAATCGATCGGCGTATCGTTGCTATCATCGCCACCGATAGAGTTAACAGAACCGGGTTTAATTTTGAGTTCAGTCTCTTTCCTTTTCAGCCCTAATGCCTGACCTACAGTCATATAGATACCTTCTCTGGCATCTTCATCCGGTACTGTGCCAGTCAATACATAACCTTCACCGTATTTTTTGATATCGATATCACTACCGGGATACTCTTCAGCCATTTCTTTTTTTATATTACCCAGTAGTGGGTCAACAATAATACTCATTGTCATTAGGGTGGCATTGTTATCTCCACCATAAATCTCAAGGCTGGCCCGGCCATTTTCTCTGGCAAATATTACGACTTGTTTTTCATCAATGACTTCATAGTCAGCAACATCGGGATTTGAGATGAATACCGTATCGACCGCAGCATTGACTTTTAGGGTGCGTGCTTCACCTTTCTCCATATATATATCTTGAGAAAATGCACTCCCTATCATTAATGCCATTGCAATAAAGGCTGCCAGGATCCGTGACGGTAAGTATCTGGAAAAATCCAGATTTGGCCGGTAATTATTTACCATAAATTATCCTTTTTTCCCTTTTAATTGACGAATAGTCTCTGGCAGCGTTTCATCTGTAGAGCTTGCTTTATTTTTAGCAAAACTGGCCGGAAATAGAATAAAGTCACCGTAAGGATCAATGGTGTACAACCGCTTAATGTCATGATCACTTAATTCTACGTATAGTTTTGCACTACTTTCAGGTTTGCTTTTAGCGGTATTCTTGTTCGCTGGCTTAGTATCTTTTGTCATCATTTTATTGATATTGGATACCACACCATTGCTTGCATTTTGGTCCATATACAATAATTTTTTGGAACTTAAAATAGGCAATATTTTGGTGCCGTTGAAATTTCCGATACGACGGATTTCAGGTTCAACACGCTGTAAAATTTGTGTTTTGTACCCGGAAATAATCATATTGTAACGAAAGTAAATATCGATATATTCACCTGCTTTCGTCGCGGCTAACTGTGAAATTTGCTGCTCACTCAAGTTGAATGCATAAACGTGATAACCCGGTGTAACCATTTGCGATAAATAGGCAGGGGAACCAGGCATAGCAATCTGGCTGGTACGAATACGACTATTTGCATTGATATCAACCAATGTGACATAACCGACCATAAATAACTGACCGGCATCTTGTTCTTCTACTAACCAATGTCCCGGCTCCAGCAACACTGTCTCTATTTTTATATCTTGTTCGGTAATGATAGAACCTGCTTTTAGCCCGACTTTAGCAATAGTAAAGTTGACAGAGACTTGCTCTATGGCCGGTTTTTTCTCTGTTTGAGTGCCAGTATTTTCACTGAGCCCATCATTCTTGTTGCCAGAAAAAATAAAAATCCCCAGCCCACCGACTAAAATGAGTAATACCGCCATGGCCATGATTATTTTTTGATTCACGTTCCAAGCCCCGTATAATTTTTATCTCAGGTGATAAATAAGTCATAAAGAACAAATAAATAGCTTCCTGCTATTGCCACGCCATAAGGCAAACCACGTGACTGCCGTTTTTCAAATCTCAGTCTGATAAATTCAATGATGGCTAAGCCACAACCCAATATCGACATGACCAGTAGGTAGCCTAAAATAATGCCATCGGGGAAGGTTAGCGCCAGAACGGCGAGTAGCTTGATATCACCAGCACCGACGATATTTATCGTGACCAAAATAAACCCGATGGCTAGTGTGATGAGTGCGCAAGAATAGTTAAATGGCTTATCAAAGATAAGCAGTGTACTGATAACGCAAACCAGTAATATAAGAATGTCTTGATTTTTTATTAACCTGTATCGAATGTCGGTATAACAGATTCTCATAAGGAGACCACACCAAATTAGCAAGATCCCATAATTTAGCCACATAAATTTATTGGTCTCATTCGAACATGTATGGGGAGTAACACTCACTACTAGCCAATATAGGCTAAAAGTGAGTGTTAGCTTAAGGCTACCTACTATGGCGTAGGGAATGCACTAATAGACTGATCTAAACTTTCTTTAATTTTCTCGAAGGCTAAAATAATTTTACCCAAGAAGTTATCACCACTTGTTCCATCACCCAGAACAATATACAGCATTGCAGAAACAGCTACTGCGATCATTGAATACTCAATGGCAGTAACACCCTTTTCATTTGTCAGCATATTTTGCAGTTTTTCTTGACCTTTAACTGCCAGATATACAGATGAGTTCAATACCATGTTTGAGGCTTTAGTAAACATTATAATTCCTTTATAAATGAAATTTAGCAAAGATAACTTATAGGCGGTTTTATCCTGTATATAAGTTATGTGTTTACTATATTTTGATAGTCACAATCATGGTAGAGCCAAAGTGTTTTATTTATCAATCACAGCTAATTATAAAATTTAGGTACAGATTTTTATTATTTAGCATAAATTTTACAATGAAAGAACAATGTTTATATTCTTGATGTATTAAATCTGCCGGCAAGTGATTGTTTTATTTTTAACATCACTAATCGGCAGTCTTTATCAGTACTCAGTTTGAGATATAATAATTGTTACGGAAAACATCTTACTGCTCTTGTACCATTTTTAGAAAATAGTCATTGATCAGTTTTATTTGCTCCAACTCCAGTGAGGCAAAGGGATAAATAATTCGCTGCCCCAGCCAGCTAAAGCCAAAAGTATCAAAGATTGTGGACATAGGAATTAAGCTGGTTGGAAAAGAATCAGGGTCTACTGTAATCCCTGGAGGTATGAAAAACGAGAAGTAGATCGAACGGGGTGCCCCCCAGATCTGGGGATGACCAAAGGCTTTGCGTAAGCCATCTGTCGCGAGCTGGTATTTTTTACGTCTTTTATGTGCCAGATTGGCAATATCACGGATCACTCTATTCGAGTGTAAGTAGTTTGAAACCAAACGATAGCAAAGTAGCGAGTCTTCACTGCAAAGTATGCTTTCCAACTGGCTGATTTCAGGATACAGATCTGCGGGCAGTATGCCAATACTGGCGCTGTTTTCGCTGCCGAGGATCAGTGCCATTGATGAAACATAGATGTTCTTTTCACTGGGATGACTGACGTATATGGGGCTGCTGGTCTTTTCGCCAAAATTCATCAGTGATAAAGAATCGTCTTCAATTAACCAGACATTATTCCTCTGACACCACTCTGATAGATAATCCCGCCGTTCCTGGCTTAATACCGCTCCAGTGGGGAATTGATGGGCGGGAGTGAGATAAATACAATCGGCATTAAGATTTTCCAGGTTTTCCACCTGTAGTCCATGCTGATCGACGGGAACCAGAATTATTTTAAACCCAAGTGAGGTAAAAATATCATGTACCTTGTTGTAACACGGATATTCAAGGATGATAGTTGGGCAGGGTGTTCTCTTCTTAATTGCTACCGCGACAGTCAATAGGAATGACACCACATTTTTGGTGACTATCGAGGCATTATAGTTTGCCTTTATTCGACGCATGGAGAATAGCGTGTCGGCCATTAGCTGCCTAATATCTAATAGCTCAGGAGAATCATTTTTGCGCAGCCTTATTTCCGTGAGGAATTTTCTTACAAATACATCTGGAATTCCTACGTCCCTCGCATGATAAATCCTATCTTGTTGTAGCTTATTTTCAGCCTTCTCTTTAAACATGATTTTTGTTTTTAATTTTACCCCTTGGTTATTATCAACAATAATGGAGATAAAATAACCACTTCGTTCTTTGCTTTGAATGATCCCTAATTTAACTAATTTTTCATAAGCGCCAATTACTGAAGTTCGTGATACTAATAATGAATCACTCATTGCAGTAATGGAGGGAAGATGATCACCAAATTTTAGGTCCCCCTTGTTTGTTAATTCTATGATTTCCTTAACAATTTGATTTTGTATATTATCATTTTTATTAATTTTTAATCGTAGCATGCTAAACCCTTAAAGTGTCTTGAAATACAATGGATTAACGGAACTATAAAATGATTTTTTGAAGATAACTGCGATATCTTGATTTTCAAAGTTAATACTTACCATAATGATTAAATTAACTTTGTCTTAACGTTATGATATTAATCACCACCAAAATTTATCGTGGTTTTTTTAACATAATAATCAACAGTTCATTCAATGAATCCCTATGTTGTTAGCCCAAAAATCAAATGCTTTATGTAAACTAATCACAAATAAAATTCGTACAAGTGATCAGAGATTATTTTTTTATGAGCACAGATTGCAAGTTGTTTAAATTGAAAGTGTTTTATGGTTTTTTTTAATTGATATATATTCGGTGGGATTATTATTATTGTAATTTATCTCTCCTTGTCGTTTAATGACATTAGATATCTTACAAGCCGAGTTTGAGTATGCGTAATTACGTACTACTCATGAACACTTATTGTATTAATTATTTTAACGAGGCATTACGCCCATTTTATCTAACAGATAACCTATGGATCGCTATATGTATAGCAACAAGCTGGTGCTGATTATCAGAGAACGTGTCAAGTCTGATTCGGGCGCTATTTCTCTTGAGTTTGCACTATTGATTGGGCCATTTTTACTTTTAGTCTTTCTATTTCTCGAAATTTGTCGAGTTATCTTTATCTCGGCTGCCTTGGATCTTGCTGTGGCTGAGTCAGGCAGAGAAGCCTCTTTTGATAGCCGTGCCTCCATTAATTACCGCACCAGCTTTATCCACAGCCTGGAGAATAATAGTCAGTTATGGCCTTGGTTGGGAAACTCAGATGCGATAACCATCGAGGATGTTTTGTATTGTCGAACGGTAGAGGAATTGGTTGCCAATAATTGCCTCGCTTCAACACCAGCAAGTGGAGCGAAATTGGCGGTTTACAGTATTAAGTATCAGTACAGCCCAGTTCTCGCCCAGCTATTTTTTCTGTCTTCATTTAAAGACAGCCTACTGAGTCGCAAGGTTGTTTATGTCCAACATTATGAATTGGCGTAATCCGTCGTTAGTCCCTCGATTCCAAGGAATACAGTCCTTGGTGCAATCCGCTAATGGAGCTGTGGCTCTGGAGGCATCGATAGTATTCACTTTACTGATTGTGCTGATTTATTTCGTGCTAGACCTCAGCCAGCTCAATCTCAATAGAGGCAAAGCCGAACGTACTCTGCATTCTATTGCCTCTGTTATTCGCGAGCGAACTTATCTGTATGACGAGAGAAAACAGATAGTGCCCGCAGAGGTCGATGATATGGCAAAAGTGGCATTGAATTTGTTAGGCAGTACATTTCCCGGTAAAGCAACCGCCGTGCGCCTCGAAACTTTTTATTTCACAACCGGCAGCGCCGGTGATGCAACGGTTGATAACAGTTGGATAGATGGTAAACCACTCACTATGTCTTATGCCACGGATGATAATTGTGTTGCTGCTGACGGCGCATTCACCGCGGTGGATGCAGCCCAAATGACTTTTATTAGTGAACGAACGCAATGGGGATGGGTGCCAATTTATCGCGTCACGCTGTGTGTTGAACGCAGTGATACCAGTGTCTTTTCGGCTTTTATCGGTTCATTGCTCAAGATGCCCCCTAATATCGCTATTTCCAACATTGTGATGCCACGTTGAGCTACGGAGATTTTTAGCCATGATCCTCACTAATATGATTAAAAAAACTTTCCGAACGCTGGCTGGTGAAAAGGGCGCACTAACACTGATGTATGCGTTGTTATTACCTTTATTAGCGGCACTGCTTTCTTTTACTCTTGATGGTAGCAATTTGTTAGCTAAACAAGCTCGACTGGCAGATATCGTGACCGAGAGTCTGGTCAGTAGCGGGACCCACAGTTATAGCCAACAAGTGCGCAGTAGCAGTGTGTTGAAAACTAATCTGGCCTACCATTTTCCCCAAGACCCAGTTTTGACGAGCTGGGTTAAAGTGACAGTGACAGAGATTCCTACCGGGTATAAATATGATCAGATTGCAGCAGCACGCATTAACTCATCGGTTTATCTGCCATTAGTGGTGTTTGGCTTTGACCAAAAACAAGCAGTGGCTTACCAAAGCCCGGAATATAAGCAGACAACATTAAAGGGCGTGATCTCTTTTAGTGATCAAACGGAATTGGTTGATACTGGGGTAGGAATTGATTCTAACGGTAAGCTCTGGGTATGGGGATATCGTGATCACGGGTTACAAGGCAATGGAGCAAACGGTATTTCAGGTAATGCGGATACAGCCAAACCGGCAATGGTGATTATCCCACCAGGAGAGCCGAACTCTTTATTACGTATCAGTAAAATTGCCGGCGGTATTTATCATCTGGTTGCTTTAGATGAAAATGGAGATGTTTGGAGCTGGGGGCAAGACCTCTATGGTGAGGCTGGCTCGACGGTGTGTAATGGTAGCAAGGTGCTATATAACCCGACCCCCTGCAAAGTATTGAGCGGTGTGGTTGATATCGCTGCTGGTGAATACACCACGTTGATGCAAAAAGCCGATGGCACTTTATGGTTTCTTGGCGAGTGCCGTTACAACCAGTGCGGTAATAATCGTTATGCGACAACCGCGCCGGAAGCGGATTTAACTCGAGTAACGCCGACCCAAATTGTCTTAGGAGGAGAAAAAGTCACATTAATGGGGGCGGCTTATGAAGGCAGCTTTGCTGTTACCGTTAATGACAGTAACGAATATTCAGTTTGGGGCTTTGGTGATAATGAAGGTTGTGGTTTGGGTTTTACTCAATATGTGCACGGCGGAACGGGCCCGATAGCCACACGTAATGATGTTCGGGGCGGCCAGTCACAATGCCATTATGGCTATCAGGATTATAAAGGTTTATCCGCCTTACCGCGGAAGATCAGCGGCCTGAAAAATTATGCCGATAAAATAGTCTATATTTCTGGGGGCAATGGCTGGGGCACGGCATTGCTGGACGATGGTGCGGTGATTGGCTGGGGCACTCATTTCCACTTAGGGCAGAATTACCCCAGTTATCAATATGAATCAGCAGCATTGACCAATTTGGAAGTTTCATCACCGATTGTCATTATGCAAAACGTGAAAACGTTACAGTCCCGCTATATTGGGAGCGCAGCTCTGACACAAGATAATCGCCTGTACACTTGGGGCGGTCATGAATTGTATCAAGTCTATGGTTCCGGTGTGAGCTTCCGTGCCGCTGATGTTAAAGAGTTTGCTGTGGGCAAAGAACATATGTTCTACACCAATATGGATGGACAAACTTTTGGTGTGGGTTATCTAGGTGCCAGTGGTGATAAATTCCTGCTAGGGAACTTTACTAAGTACTTATCCCATCCACTGAATGGTGTGAATTATGGTTTGGGTGATGTTTATACGGTTAACTGGCCGGGAATAGAATTGGATTTTACTAAGTATGGCATTGATCTTGGTAGCAGTGGTTATCCTGAGCCTACGCCGGATTAGCTATATTGCCAATGTTTACCCGTAGCGGGAAATAGGCTATTACTGTTCATCCTAATGGTACAGACGTCACACGAAAATGAATATTGAGAAGCTGGAAAAACATCCTCATCTAGTCCCTGAAATTGCCGAAATGCTGCAAGCACAATGGTCTGATTTGACCCGCTGGTCTTCCGCCAGCGAAATTGCCGAACGATTAGCACGGCGCAATTCTGGGCTGAATAAAGAATTTACATTATTAATATTGGCTGATGATGGACGAGTTTCCGGGACTGTCAGTGTCATGTTATATGAACTGAATGATATTCAGGAACGCCAGTATTGGTTAGGTGAAGTGTTCACGCCACTCGCCTATCGTGGACGGGGTATTGCCACCCAATTGATCAAGGCAGGCATTGAGCAGTGTCGGCAATTTGGTATTAGCCATCTTTATCTCTATACCCCAGACCAGCAAGCCCTCTATCGTAAATTGGGATGGCACGAGATCGAGCAGAGGCAGGTGTCTGGTGAACAGGTTTCGGTGATGCAATTGACCCTGCACCCTTGACGCCGCAATGTTGTTGGAATAGCCACATATTTGCATTGCGAATATGTGGCTGATGAAATTAACGTGGAGTGATGGTGACAGTATTGCCATGAGTTGCAATTGTGACTCGTTGACCGGCATGGAATTGTGTCACCCCTTGGGCTTGAACAACCAGGAAAGTCGTGCCGTTATCTCGGCGAACTTCTAATTCAACACCACTACTGCGGTTCAGCATACTTTGAACTTGTTGGCCTACAACACCACCAGCAACCGCACCTGCAGCAGTACCAAGACGACGACCGGTACCGCCACCGATAGTATTACCCAGGAAGCCACCCACTACAGCGCCGCCGACTGTACCAGCAATGTTATTTCCATCACCACCCTGAATAGTCACAGGACGTACAGAAACCAGAGTGCCGTAAGTTACTGTTTGGGCTTGCCCGGCTTGAGAACTGCTGAAAGTATCGCCCGAAAGGGTATTATTATTAGCGCAGCCACTGAGTGTGGCAACGGCGATAGCAACAACAATGAATGGTTTGATCATAAGAAACCCCTTTTAGCGCATAACCGGTTGAATATTGACCGGTAAATTTATCATAGCACGACTCATTTACTAGTAAATTGATTCATATATAAAATATGCAATTAACTACGCTATCACGGCCATTTGGCCCATTGCGAAGGGGTGTAGCGGTCACTAAACCCCTCGCGTTGGTGCATGCATTATACTGTTAAAGCTCAAATTTTAACCAAGAATACCCTTGGTGAGGGACGCCAAGACTCGATATTATCCTGAGCAGATCTATTTTGTAACAATCATATCCAGCATCAAAAATAGCAAAATAGTACGTTGAAATATCCAATTGTTAATAAAATCACTCACAATCTGAGAGCTGGAAATTCATATTTTTTACCCGGAATAAATTAAAAGCTAATCACGTTTTGTGATTTATCTATTTCAAATAGAACCTGTTTTATTTTTTATCAAATGATAATGGAAGATTGAATGATTAATCGACTCAGGGAGCAAGAGAGGTAAGTGTTAAAATAATCAGTTTTAGTAAATTATTGACATAATTGGGAATTTTTCATGCTTGCTTTTCTGCCGATTTTTATCGATCATTGAGAGGTTCAGAAAGGACACTCTACATCAGTATTGGCGCGGGTCAGAAGAGTTTTTTAAATTGCAATTTCCCCATGTTTTCAATGCTAAATTATGCTTTTCTTATCAATTAGATTTACTTAATTGGGCTAAGAGACTCATTTCATCTTTAAGCCAGATAGAACTTTCATTTTCAGTTAAATAACTAAAGTAAGTAATATGTAATTAAAGTTATATCATTAATTGGCTGTGCTCGGTTAATGATATTCAATTCCATTTGTATCCTCTGCATTACGACTTGACAGATTTTCTATCTTCTGGCAAATGAAATGTTTTGCTGAAACGGTTTTAGTTCACAGATATTTCCCTCGTATTAACTCAATCAATTATCCATTGATAAAGATCAACTTAATTTAATTTCAAAGGTTACAAACTATTAACACAAAATCATGTTTTATCTAAGGGTATACCCGTCATCTTTCAAGTCGCAGGTGCGCTTGCTGTTTTCCTGAATCTTGGAATTTAGTGGGTATAAGTAGAATAATAAAAAATAGGGGAAAAAACATGCTTTCCCAGCATGGCGTTAACCGTCGTGATTTTATGAAACTTTGTGCAGCATTAGCTGCCACCATGGGTCTTAGCAGCAAGGCTGCCGCTGAAATCGCGAGTACAGTGAGTTCACCCCAACGTCCGCCGGTCATCTGGATTGGTGCGCAGGAGTGTACCGGTTGTACCGAATCACTGTTACGTTCAACTCATCCAACCATTGAGAATCTGCTGCTGAGTGTTATCTCAATGGAGTACCATGAAGTTCTATCTGCCGCATTTGGTGACCAAGCGGAAGAGAACAAGCACCACGCAATTGAAAAGTACAAAGGGAAATATGTACTGGTGGTGGATGGTTCTATCCCACTGAAAGACGGTGGGATTTACTGCATGGTTGCCGGTAAACCTATTGTTGAGCATATCCGTGAAGCTGCAGAGCATGCCGCAGCCATTATTGCTATTGGTTCGTGTTCTGCCTGGGGTGGCGTGCCTGCCACTGGCGGTAACCCGACAGGCGCGGTTAGTTTGCAAGAGGTGCTGCCGGGCAAAACCGTTATTAATATTCCTGGCTGCCCGCCTAATCCGCACAACTTTCTGGCGACAGTGGCCCATATCATTACCTTCCAGCGACCACCCGCGCTGGATGCTAAAAATCGCCCAACCTTTGCCTATGGCCGCCTGATCCACGAAAACTGCGAGCGGCGTCCGCACTTTGATGCTGGCCGCTTTGCCCGTCAATTTGGTGATGAAGGTCACCGGCAAGGTTGGTGTCTTTATCATTTAGGCTGTAAAGGGCCGGAAACCTATGGCAACTGCCCAACATTGGAGTTCTGCGATGTAGGGGGAGGGATCTGGCCAGTCGGTATTGGGCATCCTTGCTACGGTTGTAATGAGGAAGGTGTTGGTTTCACCAAGGGGATTGCGCAATTATCCAGTGTTGAACATCCGACACCGCGTGCCGAGCTACCTCTGATCCATAACCCGGAAGGTGGCAAGGTTTCGACCACCGCCACGGCGTTACTTGGCGGGGTTGTGGGATTGGTTGCCGGTGTTAGTCTGATGACGGTGCGTGAACTGGGGCGGCAACAGAAACAGCGCCGCAAAGATGACGATCACTCATCGCGGGAGGAGTAGCCGTGAATCGACGTCACTTTTTCAAATTAGCCTCTGGCGGTGTGCTGTTGGCGGGGTTGTCGCCCAGCACTAAAGCTGAGGTACAAAATCGGCCACCGATCCCCGGTTCGTTGGGGATGTTGTATGACTCCACATTATGTGTTGGCTGCCAAGCTTGTGTGAGCAAATGTCAGCAGATCAATCATAGTGAAATATACGCCAGTGGCGAGGCCGTCTGGTCAGAGAACGACAAACTCAGCCCCTTTACCAACAATATTATTCAGGTATGGACTAGCGGCACGGGGGTGAATAAAGATCAATTGGAAGATGGCTATGCCTATATCAAAAAGCAGTGCATGCACTGCGTTGATCCCAATTGTGTCTCCGTCTGCCCAGTGAGTGCCCTGCGTAAAGATGCCAAAACCGGCATTGTTCATTATGACCCCGATGTCTGTACCGGTTGCCGTTATTGCATGGTCGGTTGTCCGTTCAATGTGCCGAAATATGATTACGACAACCCCTTTGGCAAGATTCATAAATGTGAATTATGCAACCAGAAAGGGGTCGAGCGTTTGGATAAAGGCGGGTTACCCGGCTGTGTTGAAGTCTGTCCAACCGGCGCGGTGATATTTGGTACTCGCGAGGAACTGCTGTCAGAAGCTCAACGGCGGTTGACTCTGACACCGGGCGAAAACTACCGTTTCCCACGCCAAACTCTCAGTGCCAACGACACCTACGAGCATCCGGTTCCTCACTATGATAAGCACGTTTATGGTGAGAAAGAAGGCGGCGGTACCCAGGTTCTGGTACTGGCGGGCATTCCGGCCGAGAAGCTTGATTTACCACCATTGGCAGAATTGGCGACGGGCGCGCGCTCTGAGCATGTCCAGCACACACTGTACAAAGGCATGATTCTGCCGCTGGCAGTATTGGCCGGGGTGACTGCATTGGTGCACAGAAATACGCGTGCTGAGCGCAAAGACGCTGATCATGATGAAGATAAAAAGCATCATGACGAGTCGGACAGGCAGGATAAAAAGGAAGGTCCAGATGACGATGCATAAATCCAGCCCACTGGGTGGGCGGCTGGTCAGTTGGCCAGTCATGCTGTTAGCGCCTTTTGTCGTGTTATGTGCGCTATTGATTGTCAAACGTTTAGTGCTGGGGCTGGGGTCGGTCAGTGATTTAAATGGCGGCTTCCCGTGGGGCATCTGGATTGCCTTTGACTTGCTGGTTGGTACCGGTTTGGCTTGCGGTGGCTGGGCATTGGCTTGGGCGGTTTATGTGTTTAACCGTGGGGAATATCACCCACTGGTACGCCCAGCCCTGCTCGCCAGTTTGTTTGGTTATGCCCTCGGTGGCCTATCAATAACCATCGACGTAGGTCGTTACTGGAATCTGCCTTACTTCTTTATCCCTGGGCACTTCAACGTTAACTCGGTACTGTTCGAAACCGCGGTCTGTATGACGATTTACATCGGTATTATGGCGGTGGAATTTGCCCCAGCACTGTTTGAACGCCTGGGCTGGAAAGTGTCGCTTAAACGCCTCAACAAAGTGATGTTTTTTGTCATTGCATTGGGCGCATTGCTGCCAACCATGCACCAATCCTCAATGGGGTCGTTGATGATTGCCGCTGGTGCCAAGATCCATCCACTGTGGCAAAGCTATGAAATGTTGCCGCTGTTCTCCTTGCTGACGGCGGCTATTCTCGGCTTCTCCATTGTCATTTTCGAAGGCTCCTTGGTTCAGGCCGGATTGCGTGGGCGAGGGGCTAACGAAGCGCCGCTATTCGCGCGATTGACCACCATCATTGATGTATTCCTGCTGCTGTTTATTGCGCTGCGCCTTGGTGAAGTGATCGTGCGCCATAAAACTGACTATTTGTGGTTGTTTGACCGCTATTCCATTGCTTTCTGGGCTGAAATTATCCTGATGGCCTTGCCGTTGCTGATTTTCCGCATTCCGAAAGCCAGACAAGATAGCCGGCTACTGTTTATTGGTGCGCTCTGCATGATTGGTGGCGGAGCCTTATGGCGGCTGAATTACTCGCTACTGGCCTTCAATCCCGGCGGCGGCTACAACTATTTCCCAACCACCAGTGAAATCCTGATCTCTATCGGCTTTGTCGCCATTGAGGTCTGTGCCTACATTTTATTGATTCGACTGTTGCCGGTGCTTCCTGCTCACGGGCAGTTACATAAGAATAATCAGACAGAGGTAAAGCATGAGCCAACGCATCACCATTGATCCCGTCACCCGAATTGAGGGACACCTGCGGATCGACTGCGAAATTGAGGACGGCAAAGTTATTAAGGCTTGGTCCTCCGGCACCATGTGGCGTGGCATGGAAGAAATTCTACAAGGTAATGATCCGCGCGATGCCTGGATGATTGTGCAACGCATTTGCGGCGTCTGCACCACCATCCACGCCATTGCTTCGGTGCGCGCAGTAGAAAATTCCTTAGGAATGGAAGTGCCGGTCAATGCTCAGCATATCCGCAACCTGATTCTGGCCGCACACAGCATTCATGACCATATCGTCCACTTCTATCAACTGTCGGCGTTAGACTGGGTGGATATCACCTCGGCGCTGCAAGCTTCCCCACGCAAAGCAGCAGAGATGCTAAGAGGGTTGTCCAGTTGGTCGCTTAATAGTGAGCAAGAGTTTGCCCGCGTACAGCAGAAAATCAAGGATTTGGTCGCCAGCGGCCAGTTAGGTATTTTTGCCAACGGTTATTGGGGCCATCCAGCAATGGCATTGCCGCCGGAAGTGAATCTGATTGCCGTGGCGCATTACCTGCAAGCGCTGGAGTGTCAACGCGATGCCAACCGCATTGTGGCGGTACTGGGCGGCAAAACGCCGCATATTCAGAATCTGGCGGTAGGCGGGGTTGCCAACCCGATTAATCTGGATATGCCGAGTGTGCTGAATCTGGAACGCCTGATGCTGGTGAAATCCTTTATCGATCGCTTGGGTAGCTTTATCGAGCAAGTCTACAAGGTGGATACCGCCGTGATCGCCGCCCATTATCCGGACTGGCTCAATCTGGGCAAAGGGGCTGATTACTACCTGAGCGTGCCGGAGCTGCCAATCGATCGCAAAGGGGAAACCTTCCTGCTGCCAGGCGGTTATCTGGAAAATGGCACCTTCCGCCCGATTGTTAATCACAACGATCCTTACTTGATCAAAGGGATTGCTGAGAGCGGCAAACATGCCTGGTACAAGGACGATGAGCCGCTGGCACCTTGGGAAGGGAAAACCAACCCGAATTACACCGGCTGGCAGGAAGATGGCAAATATTCTTGGGTAAAAGCGCCGACATTTTATGGCAAAACCGTGGAAGTCGGGCCGCTGGCCTGGTTGATGTGTGGTATCGCGGCAGACCATGGGCCAACCAAGCAGCACTTTAATGACATCGGCGCGGCTTACCACACATTAAGTGGGCAGAGCATTCGCGCTGAACAATTGCCATCAACACTGGGCCGCATTATTGGTCGTGCGGTGCATTGTTGTGTACTGCATGAAACATTGGCCCAGCAATGGACGGCACTGGTCACCAATATTGGTACTGGTGATGTTGAAACCTTTATCAAGCCTGACATTCCTCTGACGGGTGAAATCCGTGGCGTGGGCTTTGAAGAAGCACCGCGCGGCATGCTGTCGCACTGGGTGGTTATCAAGGATGGCAAAATCGCCAATTATCAGGCGGTAGTGCCATCAACCTGGAATGCCGGACCGCGTAACTATAACGACGAACCGGGACCTTACGAGCAAGCACTAGTGGGGACACCGGTTGCCGACCCTGCCAAACCACTGGAGGTGGTGCGGACCATTCACTCATTCGACCCGTGCATGTCCTGTGCTGTACATATTGTTGATACAACGGGCAACGAAGTGACCAAAGTCAAGGTGCTGTGATGGGGATTTTGGTATTAGGTATAGGTAACTTATTACTCAGTGATGAGGCTGTCGGAGTGCGAATTGTCGAAGCGCTGGAACAGCGCTTTCACATTCCACCGGGAGTGGAAGTGCTGGATGGCGGCACTGCCGGTTTGGAGTTGATGGAAGCGATGGCAAATCGCGAGCATCTGATTGTTGCTGATGCGGTATTGACCGGGCAGTCACCGGGTAGTGTGGTGGTGCTGCGGGATAAAGAGATTCCGGCAATGTTTAGTCGCAAAGTATCACCGCATCAGTTGGGGCTCTGCGATGTGTTGATGGCGCTGCAATTGACCGACGAATTCCCGCGCCAGCTCACTTTAGTGGGTGTGGTGCCCGAATCGCTGGCACCAAAGATTGGCCTGACGCAGACGGTCACACAAGCCATCGAACCGGCGCTGGAACAGATTGTCGCGGCACTCCACGCCAGCGGAGTCACGCTCAAAGCACGGGAAGAAAGCCATGTCTGATGTCATTGCCGGCCACACACAAAATCCGGCAGAATTGTTGGAACAGGTGTTTAGCCAGATAGCAGCCGATGAAATGTGCAAATTGCCATTTTACCGCGACCACATTCCACTACGGGCCTGTGGATTTCAGCTATTTGAGCAGCAGTGGATTGGCGCGTTATTGACTCCATGGATGCTGAGTCTGGTGGTATTACCGGGGCCACAGCAAAGCTGGCAACGTCGTACCGTAGGAGAGCGCCTGATGCTGGCGCTACCTTGCGGTACCATCGGTTTTACCGTTAGCGAGATTGCTGGTTGCGGCCAGTATCTGAGCCGCTCGCTGATGTCGCCATTGGATACTGCGCTCGGTGCAGAACAGGCAGTGCAACTGGCAGAACAGAGCGCGCGCATGGCGCTCTCACTGCCGGTGGTGGATGCTGATGCTCCCGCTAATCCACGGCGACGAGCCTTATTTAGTAAGGTTACTCAAATGACGAATCCGCATGCATGAAATCAGTTTATGCCTCAGCACATTGGAGCTGATTGAGAAACAGGCACAATTGCACGGCGCCAAACGGATAACGGCAGTATGGCTGGAAATTGGTGCGCTATCTTGTATTGAAGAGAGCGCTTTGCGTTTTAGTTTTGATGCCGCCAGCCGCCAAACACTGGCAGAGGGGTGCCAATTGCACCTTAGCTACCAGCCAGCCAAAGCCTGGTGCTGGGAGTGCTGCACCAGTGTTGCTATTGAACGGCATGATGCCGGGTGCCCGCATTGCGGCAGCCATGCTCTGCAAGTAGAGAGTGGCAGCAATTTGCAGGTAAAACAGATAGAAGTGGAATAATTCTGAAGGAGTGAATTCCTATGTGTACGACTTGTGGTTGCGCCAGCGGCGAGAGAAAGATCGAGGGCGACGACAATCATCATCATGATGAGCACCACCACCATGATCATCACGACCACCATCATCAGCACGATGTCGGCCACCACGATCATCATCATGATCATCACGACAGCGCTGCCCAGCCGCAAAAAATTCAGCATAAACATAAAAATAAATATGTCGCTAAAGGCACGCAGCCAGTCATTGTTCACCACCACTATTATTACCATCAAGGTGATGTTCATCATCATTATCATGGCAAAGCGCCGGAACCGATGGCGGGTACCGAACCTGAGGATACCGACGCCCCGGCAGCAGAGCCTTTTGCTCCACAAGTTCATGCCGATAAACTTGGGCTGCATTATGGTCAGGGTGAGGCCGGTAGCCATGCGCCGGGCATGGGGCAGCGCCGTTTATTGCAAATTGAGCAAGATGTACTGAGCAAGAATAATCATTTAGCCAGCCATAACCGTGAGCATTTTGTCGAACAACATATTTTGGCGCTGAATTTGGTTTCTAGCCCCGGTTCCGGCAAAACCACTTTGTTGACCACGACCTTGCAGTCGCTGGCCGGGCAAGTGCCTTGTGCGGTGATTGAAGGTGATCAGCAAACCACCCATGATGCCGAGCGCATTCGCGCAACCGGCGTACCAGCGATTCAGGTTAACACTGGCAAAGGCTGTCATCTGGATGCGCAGATGGTGCATGATGCTGCGCACCGTCTGGGGCTCGCCAATGATAGCCTGTTGTTTATCGAAAACGTCGGTAACTTGGTCTGCCCGGCCAGCTTTGATCTGGGTGAACGCCACAAAGTAGCAGTACTCTCGGTCACTGAGGGTGAAGATAAACCGTTGAAATATCCTCATATGTTCGCTGCATCCACCCTGATGATTATCAATAAAATCGATCTGTTGCCGTATCTGGATTTTGATATTGAGCAGTGCATCAATTATGCCCGTCAGGTGAACCCCGATATTCAGGTTATTGCTCTTTCAGCCAGTAGCGGCGAGGGAGTGGACTTGTGGCTGGAATGGCTGGAGGCGCAGCGATGTGCTTAGGCGTACCCGGTAAGATTGTGGCGGTAGGTGAAGATATCCACCAATTGGCATGGGTGGAAGTGAACGGCGTGAAACGCGAAATCAATATTGCGCTAGTGTGCGATGAAAGTCCGGCGGCCTTGTTGGGCCAATGGGTTTTGGTGCATGTCGGGTTTGCCATGAGTCTGCTTGATGAAGAAGAAGCTCAGCAAACACTGGCGGCGTTAGCGCATATGCAAGCTGTTGGGCTGGATCTGGATGATGTCGCAAGTGGGGCCAGCGATGCGCTACGTTGATGAGTTTCGTGATCCAGCATTAGTGGCAGCATTGCTGGGCCGTATTGAAAACTTACTGCCACAGATCCCGAATCAGCAGCGTTTGCCGCTGCAGATCATGGAGGTGTGCGGTGGTCATACTCATGCGATCTTTAAATTTGGTCTTGATCAACTGCTACCTGATGGGCTGGAGTTTGTTCATGGGCCGGGCTGCCCGGTCTGTGTACTGCCGATGGGGCGTATCGACAGTTGTTTGGAGATTGCTGCTCATCCGGAGGTGATTTTCTGCACTTACGGCGATGCCATGCGAGTGCCGGGCCGCAATGGTTCAATGCTGGATGCCAAGCGGCGCGGAGCAGATATTAGAGTGGTTTACTCACCACTGGATGCCCTGACGCTGGCACAGAATAACCCTTCCCGCGAGGTGGTATTTTTCGGACTGGGTTTTGAAACGACCATGCCCGCCAGTGCCTTAACGCTACAACAAGCCAAGCGGCTTGGGCTGACCAATTTTAGTCTGTTCTGCCAGCACATTACTATTATTCCGACTTTGCGCAGCCTGCTACAGCAGCCAGATGTGCGGATCGACGGTTTTCTGGCTCCTGGCCATGTCAGCATGGTGATCGGCACCACGCCATACCACTTTATCTGTGACCAATTTAATAAGCCGCTGGTGGTCACCGGCTTTGAGCCACTGGATATTTTACAAGGGCTGGTGATGTTGCTGGAGCAGATGGTCAGTGGGCGCTGTGCCGTGGAAAACCAGTATCGGCGCATCGTGCCCGACAGTGGCAACCTATTAGCACAGCAAGCACTGGATGAAGTGTTTATAGTTAAAGCTAGCAGCGAGTGGCGTGGGTTGGGCGAAATTGCCGATTCCGGTGTGCAACTTAGCCCGGCATATCAGGCTTTTGATGCTGAACTACGTTTCAAGCCACAGCAGCAAAGAGTGGCAGATGATCCACGATCCCGCTGTGGTGATGTGCTGACTGGGCGCTGTAAGCCGAGCCAATGCCCACTATTCGGTGGCGAGTGCACGCCAGATAATGCATTTGGGGCGCTGATGGTTTCCTCTGAGGGAGCTTGCTCCGCTTACTACCAATATAAATAAATCAGGCAAGAATAAATGAATAACCAAGAGATCACCCTGGCCCACGGCAGTGGTGGGCGGGCCATGCAAAGCTTGATTGAATCACTGTTTTTGGCGGCATTTTCTAACCCCGCGCTGAATGAGCGGGAGGATCAGGCGCGTATTGCGTTGGCGGATCTTACTGCACTCGGTGATCGGTTGGCAGTATCGACAGACAGCTATGTTATCGATCCAATCTTTTTCCCCGGTGGCGATATTGGCAAATTGGCAGTGTGCGGCACGGCCAATGATGTGGCGGTCAGTGGTGCGATACCGCGCTATCTTTCGTGCGGCTTTATTCTGGAAGAAGGTCTGCCGATCGCCTCACTTGAACGTATTGTGCAGTCGATGGCAGCTACCGCGCAGCAGGCAGGTATGCAGATAGTCACTGGCGATACTAAAGTGGTTCAGCGTGGTGCGGCGGATAAGATTTTTATTAATACCACCGGTATTGGGGTGATCCCGGCAGATATCCAGTGGGGAACGGCGATGATCCGTGCCGGTGATCGGATCATTGTCAGTGGCACTTTGGGGGATCATGGCGCGACTATCCTGAATCTGCGTGAAGGTTTGGGATTGGAGGCTGAGCTAAGCAGTGATTGTGCACTGCTGGCACCACTGATTGCACCACTGCGCCACATTGCGGGGGTGCGGGCGTTACGTGATGCCACGCGGGGCGGAGTCACTGCTATCCTGCATGAGTTCGCTGCCGCCAGTGGGTGTGGCATGGAAATCAATGAAACCGATTTACCGTTGAAACCGGCGGTACGCGGGATTTGCGAATTACTGGGATTGGATGCGCTCAACTTTGCCAACGAAGGTAAGCTAGTACTGGTGGTTTCCCCTGAGGCACAACAGGCCGTTTTGGCTGAGTTGCATCGTCATCCATTAGGTCAGGACGCCGCTGTTATCGGGCAGGTCACCGAGAGCAAGCAAGTGCGTTTATGTGGCGCATTTGGTGTTTCACGTCGGCTGGATTTACCACTGGATGAGCCATTACCGCGAATTTGCTAATCCCCCTGCGTCCTTGACACCGCAGTGGTGTTTACTTGCTCACGCCCATGACTTTGGGATGGATAACACTGCTGCTGTACTTAAGACTTGGGGCTAGGAGTTTTTTGTGGATGAAAACGGTCTTCGCCTGCGGGTAAAGGGCAAGGTACAAGGGGTCGGTTTTCGCCCCTATATCTGGCAACTTGCCCATCGTTTTGGTCTGTGTGGTGATGTCAGTAACGACAGTGCAGGAGTGACCATTCATTTGTGGCAATCGCCAGCAGTGGCTGGTTTTCTCCAGGCATTGCCGCTAGATTGCCCACCGCTGGCACAGATTGATAGTATCGTCAGCGCGCCTTATCACTGGGCGCAACCGCCGCTGGGTTTTGTGATTCATCATAGTGGCGCCGGGCAGATGGACACCCAAATCGTGCCCGATGCCGCAACCTGCAATGCTTGCCTGCATGAAATGAATGACCCCGCCAACCGCCGCTATCGTTACCCTTTTATCAACTGCACCCACTGTGGCCCGCGTTTTACCATTATCCGCCGCATGCCCTATGACCGGCCCTATACCGCCATGGGCAAGTTTCCGCTGTGTGCGGCCTGTCAGGCCGAATATGATCACCCGGCTGACCGCCGTTTTCACGCTCAACCCAATGCTTGCGCGCATTGTGGTCCACAATTGTGGCTCAGTGATGCAAACGGCCAGACAGTGGCTCAGGACTTTGCAGCAGTGCAGCAGGCGGCCATGGCGCTATTGGCCGGAGAGATTGTTGCTGTCAAAGGTGTGGGAGGCTTTCATCTAGCGGTCGATGCCACCAATAGTACCGCAGTAGCCCGCTTACGTGCGCGTAAGCACCGGCCTTCCAAGCCGCTGGCGGTTATGTTGCCGGATGCCAGTTGGCTGAAAACCTGTGTGCAGAGCACCGATAATGACGCCTTGCTCCGATTATTACGCAGCCCGGCGGCCCCGATAGTTTTAGTCGCTAAGCAACCGAACAGCCCACTGAGTGCCGCAGTTGCGCCAAAGTTACCGGAAATTGGCGTGATGTTGCCTGCTAATCCGCTGCAACATTTGTTGTTGCAACAAGTCGCGCGCCCACTGGTCATGACCTCCGGCAATGGTAGCGGCAAACCCCCAGCACTTAGTAATGAGCAAGCTCTGAGTGCTCTAACTGATATAGCCGACCATTGGCTATTGCACGATAGGGACATTGTGCAGCGGGCTGATGATTCTCTGGTGCGTTTCACTGACAGTGGCGCTGAAATGCTGCGCCGAGCCAGAGGTTATGTGCCTGATGCTTTCGAGTTACCACCGGGGTTTAGCCAGCAACCGGCAATTCTTGCGCTGGGGGCTGACATGAAAAATACCTTTTGTCTGTTGCGTGACAGCAATGCGGTGCTGAGCCAGCACTTAGGGGATCTGGCTGATAACGATATTGCACAGCAACAGCAGCAGTTATTAGCGCTATTTTGCGATATTTATCATTTCACACCACAGACGGTGGTAGTGGATGCGCACCCCGGTTATGTCAGCCATCAGTTTGGCAAAGCTTGGGCCGCTCAACAGAATATTCCTTGCGTGGAGGTGCTGCATCATCACGCCCATCTGGCGGCTTGTCTGGCAGAACATGGCTGGCCGCGTGAGGGCGGCGCAGTGATTGGGCTAGCGCTGGATGGGTTGGGATACGGTGCAGAGGGTCAGCTGTGGGGAGGCGAATGCTTACGTGTAGATTATGTGAATTGTGAACATATTGGTGGCTTGCCAGCAGTGGCATTACCCGGCGGGGATTTAGCTTCTCGTCAACCATGGCGCAATTTTCTGGCGCAGTTACAGCGCTTTGTTCCGCGAGGGCACAACTTACCTGAAGCCGCTGCCATTCCGCAACCGCAAGGCGAGATCCTCGCGCGTGCCATTGTGCGTGGCATCAATGCGCCACTGGCTTCATCGACGGGGCGACTATTTGATGCGGTAGCGGCAGCGCTCAATATCGTGCCGCATACCATCAGTTGGGAGGGTGAGGCAGCTTGCCAGTTGGAGGCGTTGGCATGGCAAAGTACCAGAACTGTTCCTCCCGTTACGCTACCGTTGCATGGTAATCAACTAGATTTAGCCACATTCTGGCAGCAGTGGCTGGCGTATGATGCTGAACCCGCAGAGCGGGCTTATGCTTTCCATTTCGCGCTGGCACACGGCTTTGCCACGTTAGCCCGTCAAGCGGCACACGACTTTGGCATGGATACCATTGCCTTTTCCGGGGGGGTGTTGCATAACCAACTGCTGCGTGAGTTACTGTGCGATCAATTGCATGACTTCCGGCTATTGATGCCACAGCGCCTTCCGGCGGGTGATGGTGGTCTAGCGCTGGGGCAGGCACTGATTGCGGCAGCTCGTGGGATAACATAAGGTTGCTTATCATCTCTGTTTTATTGATCGGTGGGAGATCACATGCATACCCTTCACCCAGACCATCCGAGTACACCAGATTTATTCCCTGATGCATTGGCCGCAGTTTGTTTACAGCAATTTTATACCACGCCGCCGCTGGTTCACTGCTTAACTAATGACGTCGTACAGTCCTTCACCGCCAATGTATTACTGGCGCTGGGAGCTTTCCCTGCGATGGTCGTGGAACCTGAAGAGGCAGCGCAATTTAGCGCCATGGCTGACAGTTTGCTGATCAATATTGGCACCTTGCATCGAACACAAGCGGAATCCATGTTGGCGGCAATTGCTGCGGCTAACCAAGCGGCCACTCCTTGGGTACTTGACCCGGTTGCCGTCGGTGGGCTGACGTATCGCACCGATTTTTCCCGCCATTTATTGACGCTTAAACCGGCCGCTATACGCGGTAATGCATCGGAGATTATGGCGCTGAGTGGTATGGCAACGATGGGCCGAGGTGTCGATAGCCTTGATACATCATTGGCCGCACTGCCTGCAGCTCGTCAATTAGCACAGCAGGTTAAGACGGTGGTTGCGGTGACGGGTGAGGTGGATTACATCACTGATGGTCTGCGTGATTTCGCCGTGCCCGGTGGTGACCCACTGATGACGCGGGTGGTTGGCACCGGTTGTGCGCTGTCTGCGGTTGTGGCGGCGTTCTGTGCACTTGAAGGGGATCGTTTACATCATGTCGCGACAGCTTGCCGAATTATGTCGCAGGTGGGCGGAGTGGTCTCACAGCAAGTTGCCGGGCCGGGAAGTTTTATTCCGGCTTTTCTTGATGGCCTTTATCAATTGAAAACTATTGGTATTTAGTTTCGCCCTGATTTAATTAAGTTCCCGCTCAGACTTTACACTCAAATTAAAATTAATTAATAGCCTCTACGGAGGCTTAAATTATATCCAGCAAATAATTTGCCATAGCTTAGAATTTAGATGGTGAGCATTCACATTGTTTTGTCTTCCCGGTCTTTTTCAGCATTCCTGTTTTTTAGTTCTCTAATAAACATATAGGAAAATACAATGGCTATATTAAAAGGTTATAAAATAGCGGCGCTGTTTGCCGTCGGGATATTAGTGGCAGGATGCGCCTCGAAGGTCACAACCAGTGCACAATTCTCTGGTTTTCTAGCTGACTACAGTAAATTACAAGAAACAGAATCAGCCAGCGGTCAGAAAATCCTGCGTTGGGTTTCACCTGATTTTAATATGTCCAAATATACTGGCGTTTATTATACGCCGCTGGTCTTTTACCCTCGTTCAACACCGACTCAGCGAGTAAGCCAGAAAACATTAGATAACATCTTGGACTATGCTAATAAACGACTCAAAGAGGCTGTTAGCCGTCAATTACCGTTAGCCAGTTCACCGAAAAAACCAAATACATTAATTGTCCGTGCGGCAATTACCGCAGTGGCAGCTGAAGATAAAGATATTCAAGTGTATGAAATGATACCAATATCTGCAGTGATTGCCGGAACAATGGCAGTAACCGGTAATCGAACCCAAAATACGGCACTCTTCTTGGAAGTACAGGTTATTGACTCCAATACGGGTAAACCTGTGATAGTGGTAGTGCGTAAAGCCTACGGTAAGACGGTCAATAACAGTAGTACAGAGATTACCGCAGATGATGTGAAGAGCACGATAGATAATTTGGTTTACGACGTAGTTAATTTTAGGGCAAGCAGCCACTGAAACCCTTAAAGCTCTTAACCGCTCAGCCTCTGGTCGTGTTTGACTCAGAGGCTGAATACCACTCTATTCGCCATAATGTGCATTACGGATAAGTACAGATAAATCATTTAATTTCATTGGTTTGCCTAACAAGTAACCTTGTACTTCATCACACATTAGGGTTTGCAGATACTCAAGCTGCTCTGCGGTTTCTACCCCTTCTGCGGTCACGGTCATCGACAGAGCATGGCCGAGGTTAATGATGCCCTCAACAATTGACTGCCCCTCATGTGATTGCGCCAGTTCATCAATAAAACTCTTATCAATCTTTAGCCCATCGAACGGGAAGCGGCGCAGATAATTAAGTGATGAATATCCAGTACCAAAATCGTCCATCGATAAACGCACTCCGAGGGTTTTCAATGCCATCATGGTTTTAAATGCCCCGTCAGCATCTTCAATCATTATTCGCTCGGTTATCTCTAGCTCTAGTCGATGGCTGGGGAGCCCTGTCAGTAGCAGAACTTGTCGTACTCGCTCGATCAGGCGCTGGCTTCTGAATTCAATGGCAGAAATATTGACCGAAATAATCAGCGATGGAGGCCATGTGGATGCATCTTGGCAGGCCTGCAACATGGTCCAATCGCTAATGGCGGTGATAAGCCCGGTTTCTTCTGCCAGAGCAATAAACTGATCCGGCATTAACAACCCCAACACCGGATGATTCCAGCGAACTAAAGCTTCAGCTCCGGTGAGTTGTGTCCCTTCAATACGATAGCGCGGTTGATAATAAAGGCTGAATTCATTGTGTTTGACCGCCTGACGTAAGAATCGCTCCAGTTCGCTGCGTTGCATCAGGCGTTCATTCATTTCACTGGAGTAGAAGCTCCACTGGTTACGGCCGCTATTTTTAGCTTCATACATGGCGATATCAGCGAACCGCAACAGCTCCTCGGCATGCATTGAGTCCTGTGGTGCCAAAGCAATACCGATGCTGGCGCCGATATAAATATCTTGGCCATTGATGACATAAGGGCTTTCGATACGGGCGATAACACGGGCGCAGAGCTGCTCAATTTCTTTGATTGAAGCCAGGCCGGTAATAATCAGAATAAATTCATCGCCCCCCTGGCGGGCCACTAAGTCTTGATCACGCAAACAGCTTCTTAGGCGCTCAGATACCTGATGCAGCACCAGATCACCGGTAACGTGACCATAGGTATCATTGACTGGCTTGAATTTGTCCAAATCGACATTGAGGATCACCAGCGGGTGTGGCGCGGCGGCCAGGTTTCGCAGTTTATTTTCCAGAAACTCTTTCATTCGCAGACGGTTGGGTAAGCCGGTTAGCGCATCGTGCAGAGAAAGGTGTTGAATACGCTCCTGCGCCTCTATCTCTCGGGTGATATCTGAAGCTGTGCCACGAAAACCGATAGTGTTGGTATCTTTGATAATAGGTTTGGCATAAATCCGACAAATGCGTTTATCGCCCTTGGCAGAGAAATAAGTACATTGCAGTTCATTACGAGACTCAGTCAGATGTGTGTATTGCAGCCAGGAGCGCAGCGGAATAATGTCACAATTTAACAGTGAATCAAGATTACGGCCTAACCAGTGCTCCACACTTAGACCGGTAATAGTTAAAAATCGCTGTGACAGATAGGTAATTCGCAAGTCAGCATCGGTTTCCCATAACCAGTCGGTTGCGGCCTCTGCAACATGACGAAAACGCTCTTCGCTGGCAATTAAGGCGGCTTTGTTTTCATCAGCAATTCGCGCCTCTGACATGGCACGTCGTAGAACCAACCAGCCACTTAATCCAAGAATCAGGGCAACCAGCGCCAGTAATGGGAGCAATATATTGAGCAACTGCCCTCCCGGCATATTCTGGTTCCAGTGCAAAGTCAGGCTACTGTTATCATTGGAAGCTAACACCACAGAAGGGCTGGAAGAGAAATCTTTTTTGTCACGAGGGGTGCGTAATTGATGAATGCCGAAATCTTCACCCAAAGCATTAAGCTCGGCTTGTGTCAGAGAATTAACGAATACCAAAACAGAAGGTGCACCTGGCTCCAGCTTAACTCGTGGATCGCTGCCAGGAGTTAATGCTGCTGCAGCAATAATCACCGGCTGCCCTGCCACTTCAATTGTTTCCGTCGCAATATAATCTGTTGCTGTTCGCGCTCGGGCAGTGTCAATTAACGGTGTAATGCTTGCATTGAGCCAATCCGGTAATGTCGTATGTGCCAATTGCCCATTAATAACGGAATAACGGGTTTTTCCCTGACCATCAATGACGAATACGCCTTCATAATTAAAGTCATTATAAAGTGATGGCCCCAGATTTTGACTGATAAACGCCCATTCAGGGTCTACTTTTACATGCAAATGCTCATAGGCATCGCCCCAAAAAGCATTATCTTTTATTCTGGCCTTGATCTCATTTTGGCGCATCTCCCATGCTTTATTGACTAAAAAGCGGCTTTGAGATATCGCTTGTTCATTTAATTGTGAGGCAATGTAGATAATGCCCACCGCAGCAATAATGATAGTCGCCCCAACGAGCAGGGCCATGGCCTGTAAAGTCTGTTTCGCAAAGAAAACATTTTCCCCTCTTGCCCGTGATTCTTGCGGGGTGGAGTTTGTCATAGTGAATTCCCTTAGCACTTACAAAGTTCGGGCTGATACTAAGTATTAGAGAAAAACCTGTTTAATCAGCAGGAAGTGAAGACTCTGAGGCAATCTAAACTAACATAACTCCGCCTAATTATAATTTTAGCTTAGAGTAATTTAATGCTTTTCCGCTGTTTTTTCGTTGAATATAAAAGAATAGGAATAAATTTAACCAATGCCTACTCTGTTATGACCAATATGTGACGAGCCTATTCTTGTGATAAAACTGAAATAAGGAGTTAACTAGGGAAATGATAGCAGGGAATGATAGTCAGCCATGACTCTGATGGAGCAAGGTAGGCGGGAGTGTTAGATAATCAATGGCATCTATGGGCGGTTTACCACACTCCCTCTAATTTCTCAGCCAAACTGAGAGTCTGTATTGAATTCTATTCCAGTGCCTTTCAGCGAGTCTCCTTTTAAATAAACTTAGCGTACAGACATCAGACTGTAATAGGAATTTTTGTCGCAAGACGTTAAAGTGACATCAAAATATGACTAATCCCGCTAAGCTTTATTGATGCCCTACCCAGATTCATGACCCGCCGAGAGTAAGGAAAAAATAACCATGCCTAAACTGAAATTGGTTCGCTACTGGATGCCCCCTAATGTGTCGCGAACCTTAAGTACTCGGCTATATTCTCTGACTGCATATGCCTTTGTCCTGCTATTGGGGATAGGGATACATAGCTCTATAGCAGCTACACCACTGCCTGCGGTGATAGTGGCGGTGGTGACCTCGGCGACACCTGATAGTGCGTTGCAATATCTAGGGCGGGTGGAAGCTATTCAGGCGGTGGATGTCACAACCCGAACAGAAGGATTTATTGCCGCCAGACTGTTTACTGAAGGGCAGATGGTCACGCAGGGGGAGTTGCTGTATGAAATTGACCCCGCGTTACATCAGGCGTCAGTGACTCAGGCGCAGGCACAATTAGACAGTGCAACCGCCAGTGCTAATCATGCGCAGGTGACGCTCACTCGTTTACAGCGCTTAGGCAATAACCGCTCGGTTAGTCAGGCGGAAGTCGATGAAGCGCAGGCACAGCGAGATATCAGCCGTGCGGCGGTGGCTCAGGCACAAGCAAACCTGCAAATTCAGCAATTGCAACTCAGTTTCACCCGCATCATCGCACCAATAACCGGCCAAATTGGCCACAGCCGCTTTAATGTCGGTAGCTTGATCAACCCCGCCAGTGGTCCACTGGTCAGTATTGTGCAGCTCGATCCTATCCGCGTGGCAATTGCAGTTAATGAACGTGATTACATTACGGCCACCTATCAGTTGTCGGCAACGGGTTCATCAGCGACAAATTCTGCCACCGCAGAGGGCAGTGCATCGCCATTTGGACATTTTACGCCACGCATTCAACTGGCGAATGGTAAGCAATATCCGGAAAGCGGCGTTTTTGAATCTGTTGATAATCAAATCGATAAACAGACCGGCACTGTAACTATTCGCACCCGTTTTGCTAATCCACAGCATCTGTTACTACCCGGTGGGGTGGTCAACGTGTCGCTGGCGGCAGAAACCGCCAAAGCAGTGACCGCCATACCTATCGCGGCGTTACAACAGAATAAGCAGGGCCATTTTGTGCTGGTGGTGACGGATAAGGATCAGGTTGAAGTGCGGCCAGTGACTCTGGGTGAGCAATTTGAACAGCAATATGAAGTGAAAGATGGGCTGAAGGTCGGCGAGCGCGTCATTGTGTCGGGGCTGCAACATGTCCAGCCAGGAATGACGGTCAGCGCCAGTGTTGCCACGCCGCTGACTGCAAACTAAGGGGAAGGCCTGATGCTGCATTTCTTTATCCGTCGTCCCAAGTTTGCCATTGTCATTGCACTGGTGATCACCATCGTTGGTTGGGTCTCACTGCATGTTATTCCTGTGGAGCAATATCCTGATATCACGCCGCCAGTGGTCTCTGTCAGTGCGGTTTATCCCGGTGCCAGTGCCCGCGATGTGGCGCAAGCCATTGCCTCGCCGCTAGAGGCACAGGTGAATGGCGTCAGTAATATGTTGTATATGGAATCCACCAGTGGCAATAACGGCAGCTATCAGCTGAGTATTACTTTTGCCAGTGGCACAGATCCAGATATGGCCGCTGTTGAGGTGCAAAACCGGATTTCTCAGGTGAGTGCTCAACTGCCGGCTGAAGTGAATGAAAATGGTATTTCAGTCCGTAAACGGGCATCTAACTTGCTACTGGGAGTGAGTGTTTTTTCACCGAAGCAGACTCATAACGCTCTGTTTGTCAGTAACTACACAAGCATTCAGTTGCGTGATGCTATTGCGCGTATCAATGGTGTTGGTGATGTGCAGGTGTTTGGTGCGCGTGATTACAGCATGCGGGTGTGGCTGAATCCACAACGTATGGAGTCACTGAATGTCAGCGTGCAAGACATTGTTACTGCATTACAGCAGCAGAACGTGCAAGCCGCTGCCGGGCAGATTGGTTCGTCACCGTCGACGCTTGATCAACAACAAACCCTGACGATCAGTGGGCAGGGGCGGCTTTCCGACCCACAACAGTTCGCCAATGTCATTATTCGCAGCAATCCGCAGGGCGGGATGATTCGGCTGGGTGATGTTGCTCGCGTGGCGCTAGGGGCACAGAACTATCAGGTCAGTGCGGCACAAAACCAGACTGAATCTGCATTTTTAGTGGTTTATCCGGTACCCGGTGCTAATGCATTAAATGTGGCGAATGGGGTGCGGGATGAAATGGCCCGACTATCGGCCTCTTTTCCATCGGATCTGACTTATGAGATAAACTACGACTCGACTTTGCCGGTAACCGCTACGCTGCATGAGATCGCAATCTCCCTGACATTGACCCTGATTGTGGTGTTGGCGGTGGTATATCTGTTTTTACAAAGTATGCGGGCGACCTTTATTGTCGCGCTCACCATTCCTGTGTCGCTGCTTGGTACCTTTGCAGTGCTCTATGTCTTTGGTTATTCAGCCAATACCCTCAGTTTATTCGCCATTATTTTGGCGCTGACGATCGTGGTGGATGATGCGATTGTGGTGGTAGAGAACGTTGAGCGCTTATTATCGAATGACCCAAGCTTAACCCCTGCACAAGCCACCGGGCAGGCGATGAGTCAGATTGCCGGGCCCATTATTGCCACGACACTGGTATTGATGGCGGTATTTGTGCCGATCGCTATTTTGCCGGGCATTGTGGGCGAGCTGTATCGGCAATTTGCCGTCACACTGTCGGCGGCGGTCATTCTATCCAGTATTAATGCGCTGACCCTGAGTCCGGCGCTGTGTGCGGTGTTGCTTAAGCGGCGCACGTTATCGAATACCGGCGTATTTGGTGGTATCAACCGTGGTTTGGATCGCGCGCGTGATGGATATGTCGGATTAACCAGCCGTATTAGCAGCCGCGCGGTATTTAGCATTGCGGCGCTATTGCTGGTGGGGCTGGCAACCTGGTGGGGTTATACCCGCCTGCCGACTTCATTTTTGCCGGAGGAAGATCAGGGTTATTTCTTTGTCAGTTTACAACTGCCGGATGGCGCGTCTCTGAATCGTACTCAGACAGTCATGGACCAGATGTATCAGCAGGTGACTGCTAATGACGCCGTTGAGGACGTGATAAAAATCACTGGCTTTAGTTTACTCAGTGGCAATAACTCACCCAATGCCGGTTTTGCCATTGTGATGCTCAAACCTTGGGGGCAGCGTCCTCATATTAATCAGGTGCTAGCCAGCATTCAGGCCAATTTGGCGGCTATTCCCTCGGCGATGATTATGGCGGTAAACCCGCCAGCGATTGCCGGTTTGGGCAGTGCTTCTGGTTTTGATTTGCGAATTCAGGCCCTGTTGGGGCAATCACCGCAGGAACTGGCGCAGGTCAGTCAGGGGATTATTTTTGCCGCTAATCAGGACCCTAAACTCAGCCGAGTATTTACCACTTTCAGTGCCTCAGTACCTGAAGTTAATCTGAGTATTGACCGGGATCGCGCCGCATTGTTACAGGTGCCGGTCAGCCGTATTTTCCAGACCTTACAAACCTCACTTGGTGGGATGAATGCCGGTGATTTCACCTTGAATAACCGTATGTTCCGGGTGCAATTGCAGAATGATATGGATTTCCGACAACGCACCGCACAGATAAATAGTCTGAATGTACGTAGCGATAATGGGGCATTGGTCAGCTTGGCAAACCTTGTCATATTAACGCCATCGGTTGGCGCTCCTTTTATCAGTAATTTCAACCAGTTCCCTTCAGTCGCTATTAGTGGCTCAGCGGCTGATGGGGCCAGTTCTGGTCAGGCAATGACAGCGATGGAGGCACTATTGGCGCAGAATTTACCGCAAGGTTATAGCTATAGCTGGAGTGGCATGTCATGGCAGGAGCAGCAAACGGGCGGGCAGGTGGTGCTTATTTATCTGGCGGCACTGGTATTTGCCTATCTGTTCTTGGTGGCCCAGTATGAAAGCTGGAGCATCCCGCTGGTGGTTATTCTTTCGGTGGTATTTGCTGTGGGCGGTGCAGTGGCCGGGCTATCAGCCATGGGCTTTGCCAACGATGTTTATGCGCAAATCGGGTTGGTGTTGCTGATAGGGTTGGCGGCCAAAAATGCGATATTAATCGTCGAGTTTTCCAAAGCTCGACGAGAAGAGGGGGCCAGTATTGCACAAGCGGCACAAGACGGGGCCAAACAGCGTTTTCGCGCGGTCATGATGACGGCGATTTCATTCATTCTCGGCGTGATGCCGCTGGTCTTTGCCAGCGGTGCCGGGGCGATGAGCCGCCAGATTATTGGTATCACGGTATTTGGCGGCATGCTCATGGCCACTGCCGTGGGGATTTTGTTTATTCCAGCACTCTATTTGCATGTTCAGCGGTTGCGAGAATGGACAAAAACGCGCAAACATCCAGCGGATGAAGGATCGCAGGAGTAAACATCGGCTGACTTATCTGTCACCTCGCAATGGGGTGACAGAGTGCTACATCTTCGTGCATTTGCCTCTAAAAAGTGCGCGCAACCAGTGCTTTTCTCTCACTCTGTCACCCTTTCTCATTACATAAAGTGCGGGCATTGCTGTTAATCTGCAGGCCCCCGTAATGTGGTACAAACCTTGCTTTAGCCGTAGACCGTACTATTACTGGCAAATGGCAGGGATAAAGTATGTCACAGGTGAAACAGGCTCCGGAGTTAAAACGTACATTAGGTAGTTTTCAGTTATGGGGTATTGCCGTCGGGTTGGTTATTTCCGGCGAGTATTTTGGCTGGAGTTACGGCTGGGCGCAGGCGGGGACACTGGGGTTCCTGTTTACGGCATTAGGTGTGGCGGCCATGTACACGGCGTTTATTTTTAGTTTTACCGAGTTAACCACTTCTATTCCCCATGCCGGGGGGCCATTTGCTTATGCCCACCGTGCTTTTGGCCCTACTGGCGGATTTATTGCTGGCCTGGCAACATTAATTGAGTTTGTATTTGCACCACCGGCAATTGCGATGGCAATTGGTGCCTATATCAATGTGCAGTTTCCGGCAATTGACCCTAAATGGGTTGCTGTTGGCGCTTATCTGGTGTTTATGTCACTGAATATTTTGGGTGTCAGCATCGCGGCAACATTTGAATTATTAGTGACGATATTGGCGATTTTTGAATTATTGGTCTTTATGGGTGTGGTGGCACCCGGCTTTGAAGCCAGTAACTTTGTTAAAGGTGGTTGGGCAGGCGCAGATACTTTCAGTCTGAGCTCAATGTCAGGTATTTTTGCCGCCATTCCCTTTGCTATTTGGTTTTTCCTAGCCATTGAAGGGGCTTCAATGGCAGCTGAAGAAGCCAAAGACCCACAACGCACCATCCCGCGCGCTTTTATCTGCGGCATTCTGACATTAGTGGTGTTGGCTCTGGGTGTGATGGTATTTGCCGGTGGAGTCGGTGACTGGACGAAATTATCCAATATTAATGACCCACTGCCACAAGCCATGAAAATTATTGTCGGCAGTGATAGTGGCTGGTTGCATATGTTGGTCTGGCTTGGGTTATTTGGCCTGATTGCTTCTTTCCACGGCATTATCATGGGATATTCACGCCAAATTTTTGCGCTGGCCCGTGCTGGGTATTTACCTAAACCTTTGGCGAAAGTTAACCGGCGTTTTCGTACCCCGCATCTGGCGATTCTGGCCGGTGGTGTCGTAGGGATTGCGGCCATTTTCTCTGACTCGCTCATCGTGATTGGTGGTATGCCACTGACGGCAAATATCGTCACTATGTCAGTGTTTGGTGCCATTGTGATGTATATCATCTCGATGTTGTCGCTATTTAAACTAAGACAAACCGAGCCACGATTGACTCGCCCGTTCTCGGCCCCTCTCTATCCCTTTGCTCCAGCACTGGCATTAGTTCTTGCCGTGGTCTGCTTGGTGGCGATGATCTATTACAACCCGCTATTGGCGCTGATATTCGCTGGAATGATGTCGGTCGGTTATATTTACTTCCGTCTGACCCATCGTTCGCGCGCAGCAGCGGCATTCGACCCACAGCTTAGTGGTGCTGAATGATATTGCATGATATTCAGGCTGCTTCGGCGGCCTGCTGAACTAAGGGACGCGTTATGTACCAGACAACGTTGAGTCATCGTCGCTATCACTTTGGTGATTTACGCGATTTAATGGCGAAAGCTTCACCCGCGCGCTCGGGAGATTATCTGGCGGGCGTCGCGGCAGAAAGTGCTGAAGAGCGCATGGCTGCTCGCATGACACTGGCCGATTTGCCGTTAAAAACCTTTTTACAGCAAATGCTAATCCCCTATGAGCAGGATGAAGTCACGCGGTTGATTATTGACACGCACTCCCCGCAGGCATTTTTCCCAATAGCGCACCTGACTGTCGGCGATTTTCGTGATTGGCTGCTTAGCGAGCAAACAGACAGTGTAATTCTGGCGCAAGTGAGTGCGGGCATCACCCCGGAAATGGCGGCGGCGGTGAGCAAAATTATGCGCAATCAGGATTTGATTCTGGTGGCGAAGAAATGCAGTGTTATTACCCGATTCCGCAACACTATTGGCCTTCCCGGTCATTTAAGTGTGCGGTTGCAACCGAATCACCCCACGGACAGTTTACAGGGGATTGCGGCCAGTATGCTCGATGGCCTACTGTATGGCAGCGGCGATGCAGTGATTGGCATCAATCCGGCCAGTGACAGTTTGCCGCTGTTAGAAAAGCTCAATTACATGCTGGACGATGTCATCAACCGCTTTGAGATCCCAACCCAATCTTGCGTGCTAACCCATGTTACTAACACCCTGAAATTGATTGAACGCGGCGCGCCGGTTGATCTGGTCTTTCAATCCATTGCTGGCAGCGAAGCCGCCAATGCCGGTTTTGGCATCAATCTCGCTTTAATAGAAGAAGCCCAGCTTGCGGCCTTGAGTCTCAAACGCGGCACGCTGGGCGATAATGTAATGTATTTCGAAACCGGGCAAGGCAGTTGTCTCTCTGGTAATGCCCATTTTGGTGTAGATCAGCAAACCTGCGAAGCCCGTGCCTATGCCATTGCTCGCCGCTTCTCGCCATTATTGACCAATACCGTGGTGGGTTTTATCGGGCCAGAATATCTCTATGACGGGAAACAGATTATCCGTGCCGGTTTAGAGGACCACTTTTGCGGCAAACTACTGGGTGTTCCGCTAGGTTGTGATGTCTGCTACACCAACCACGCTGAAGCGGATCAGGATGATATGGATACCTTACTGACTCTGCTGGGAACGGCGGGTTTGACCTTTATGATGGGAATTCCAGGTGCAGATGACATTATGCTGAATTATCAAAGCACATCGTTTCATGATGCTTTGTATATTCGTCAACTGCTCGGCTTGAAACATGCCCCTGAGTTTGGTTTGTGGCTCGAGAAAATGAATATTATAGATGCCAGTGGGCGCTTACGTGATACCGCGATGAATCATCCATTATTGGCCCAATTACCACAGTTGGAGGTATCTCAATGAGTGCTGATAATGACCTGTTACATCCGAATCCGTGGGAGGTTTTACGGCAGTTTACCGCGGCCCGTATTGCCCTTGGCCGTACTGGGGCCAGTTTGCCGACTAGCGAATTATTAAAGTTTGGTTTAGCCCATGCGCAAGCACGCGACGCGGTACATCAGCCCTTTATCAGTGAAGATCTTGCCAGTCAGTTGGCTGATTTAGGATTAACCTCCGTCACGGTGAATAGTGCAGCGCCGGAGCGTTCCACTTATTTACGCCGTCCGGATCTGGGACGGAAATTGTCGCCACAAAGCCGCGAGCAACTGTGCGCATGGCCTGATAAGCAAGCTGACGTTTTGTTGGTGATTGGTGATGGCTTATCGTCCAAAGCTGTGCATCGTCAGGCGATTCCTCTGGTTGCGGTCTTACTGCCATATTTACAGACGTTAGGTTTATCACTTGCTCCCGTGGTATTGGCTCATCAGTCCAGAGTGGCGTTGGGTGATGATGCTGGGGAATGCTTGCAAGCCAAGGCGGTGGTCATTTTGATTGGTGAAAGGCCGGGGCTCTCTTCTCCTGATAGCTTAGGGATTTATATGACTTGGGGGCCAAATACCCGGCGCTTGGAGTCTGAGCGCAACTGTATTTCTAATATCCGACCAGAAGGGCTGGATTATCCTCAGGCGGCTTTTAAGCTGGCATGGCTTTTAGAGCAATCTTTCCAGCGCGGTTTATCTGGGGTACAGCTCAAGGATGAGAGTGATAACCCGGCCTTGCATGGGCGTGTTAGCCCAGCTTACATCACTGAAATAGATAACAGCATATCGCGCTGATTATCCTTATCTATATGGCGGTTAAAACTACCGCCGCCATCCTTTTAACCTGTTCAAACATGCATTCTTGATAATATTACGTTAATATATCTAATGATTGCAGGCTGAGCCAACCTACACATCCCTCGTTTTACAACTATTCTTATAAATATCTCACGAAATTTGAATTTCTAACGGTATTACTGCGCGTCATCATTTTCATGCTTTATGCAGTGGAGCTATTAAGAACGTAAGGAAGAAAAAATGGGACTACGAAGAAAGAACGTTAAACCTATGCAAATCAATGATATTACGATAATTGATGATACAAAACTGAAGAAGGCTATCACCGCCGCAGCGTTAGGTAACGCCATGGAGTGGTTCGATTTTGGTGTCTATGGTTTTGTCGCATTTGCACTGGGTCAGGTCTTTTTCCCCGGTGCCGATCCCGGCATTCAGATGATCGCCGCATTGGCGACCTTTTCCGTTCCTTTTCTGGTTCGGCCTCTGGGTGGCTTATTCTTTGGGGCATTGGGTGATAAATATGGCCGACAGAAAGTCCTATCCGTCACCATTATTATCATGTCAGTCAGTACCTTCTGTATTGGCTTGATTCCTTCTTATGCCTCGATTGGTATATGGGCCCCCATATTGCTGTTATTAGCAAAATTGGCGCAGGGCTTCTCTGTCGGGGGTGAATATACCGGTGCGGCAATTTTTGTTGCTGAGTATTCACCGGATAGAAAACGTGGTTTCCTTGGCAGTTGGTTAGATTTTGGTTCCATTGCCGGTTTTGTGCTTGGCGCTGGGGTGGTGGTGCTGATTTCCAGTATTGTGGGCGAGGCCAGCTTCCTTGAGTGGGGGTGGCGCATTCCATTCTTTGTTGCCGCCCCACTGGGCTTAATCGGGATTTATCTGCGTCATGCACTTGAAGAGACCCCTACTTTTCAACAGCATGTGGATAAGATGGATAGTGAGTCGCGCCATAGCATTGCTCAGCCGCCCAAGGTCTCTTTCCGTGAAATAATCACCAAGCAGTGGAAGAACCTGACTATCTGTGTCGGCATGGTGATAGCCACTAACGTCACTTATTACATGCTGCTGACGTACATGCCAAGCTATCTGTCACATAGCTTGCATTATTCTGAAGATCACGGTGTATTAATCATTATTGCTATCATGCTGGGTATGTTATTTGTCCAGCCTGTCATGGGGTTAATGAGCGACAGATTTGGCCGTAAACCTTTTGTTATTTGCGGCAGTATCGGGCTGTTTATGCTTGCCATTCCTAGCTTCATCCTGATTAACAGCGGCATTATTGGTTTGATATTTTGTGGTTTATTGATCCTGGCGATTTTACTTAACTGTTTTACTGGCGTGGCGGCGTCAATATTACCGGCGATGTTCCCAACTCATATTCGCTACAGCGCGCTAGCAATTGCTTTTAATATCTCAGTACTGATTGCGGGCCTGACACCAACGGCGGCCGCATGGCTGGTAGAGACTACCCAAAATCTATTTATGCCCGCTTATTATTTGATGGTCGTGGCAGTTATTGGCCTGGTGACGGGTGTATTTATGAAAGAAACAGCCAATAAACCACTGAAAGGGGCAACGCCTGCCGCTTCAGACCGGGCTGAAGCCAAAGAGATATTGCAGGAGCACCATGACAATATTGAGCAGAATATTGAGGATATCGATCAGCAAATTGCTGAGCTGGAGAAAAAGAGAAAGAACTTGATTGCGCAGCACCCTGATATTAATTAAGGCGCATGGTGGGCTATATCACGGTTTGAATTTGATTTAGATCAAGAAAAACCAAATATATACAATGGTTTACCTTTCTATTCAAATCTCTCTTTGACCCTCCCCCAAGGGGAGGGTTTACATTTACCCTTCTTCTTTGGCATTGCTGCCAACCGGCCACCCAATGACCTTGGGTAAAGATTTTTTGACAGGGAAACCATGACCGTGAAAAAGACATTTGCTTCAACTGCCCGACTGGCTATTGTTGCTCTAGCCGCAGTCACTTTCAGCCATTTTGCCTTGGCACAATCCACTGCCACTGCAGAAACCGAGTTTTTGACTCAGCATGGTTTAGTTGGAAAAACCACTGAGCAGATGATCGAGACCATTGATCAGGACAAACAACCGCGCCCTTTGCCATATTCAGCTTCAGTCACCGGGAGTGAATTAACATTATCTGATGGGCAGCAACAATATTCTTTCCCATTGGGTGATAAGTTTTATCTCTCTTTCGCCCCTTATATAAACCAAACTCACCCCTGCTTTAATCACAGTTTATCGGGTTGCCGCGGCGAGCTGGCAAATACGACATTCGATGTAAAGATTACCGATAAAACCGGTAAAGTTATCATGCAAGATAAACTAACCAGCTACCAAAATGGTTTTGTCGGTGTTTGGTTACCACGTAATACAGAAGGGACGATTGAAGTCAGTTACCAAGGTCTTAAAGCGGTATCACCTTTTGCTACCCAGACAGAAAGTCAAACCTGCATGACGACATTGCAACTGAAAAAATAAGCCGTAGAATTTGTGTTAACTTGAGTGGGGATTGTACATAAATAGCAGGGGTTAGCAGTGGCCAGAGAAAAAATTGTTATCGTCATTGATATGCAAAATGGTGTTTTTGCTCATCCCCGCTTTGATCGTGAAGGTCGAGTCGCGCGTATTAATCAGCTGATAGACCATGCTGATCAGGTTATTTTCATTCAACATATTGAAGGTGAAATGACCGAAGGGAGTGAGCTGTGGCAAATATTGCCAGAGCTGCACCAGCCAGAAAGTGCAATTTCAGTCAATAAAACTGCCTGTGACTCGTTTTATCGCACGTCACTCGATAATGTCATTGCCGAATTGGGAACAACCCAACTGACTATCTGTGGCTGTGCCACTGATTATTGCGTTGATACCACTATCAAAATTGCTGCCAGCAAAGGTTATACCCTAACCATAGCAGCAGATGCTCATACCACAGCGAATCGGCAGCATGTCACCGCTGAGCAGCTCATCGCACAACATAATGAAGTTTGGTCAGAACTGACCATTCCGGGTAATAGCATCACCGTCAAATCGACACAGCAAATTCTTGCTGATTGGGCGGCTTAACTCCGGATGAGACTGCTTGTTTCTGCGCGGCTCAAAATCTAATGCGATATTGTATAAAGCCAGGGCGCTCTGCCAGTTTATTATAGAGCGCCTGTGCTTGCGTATTACTCTCATGCGTCAACCAATGCACACGACTTGCGCCTGCTTCTCTTGCTTGCTGTTCAACCGATGCTATCAGTAACCGAGCGACCCCTTTGCCACGTGCTGAAGGTGAGGTAAAGAGATCTTGTAGATAACAATAGGGGCCGATGGTCCAAGTGCTACGATGGAAAAGATAGTGCACAATTCCCACCAGGCTACTGTTATCGAAAGCACCCAAAACATACATTGGCTCAGCGGGATCATTCAGACGTTGCCAAGTTATATCGACAATAGCAGGGTCAAGTGTTGTTTCGTAGAACGTGAGATATTCTTGCCAAAGTGGCTCCCAGATTGCCCGCTCTGTGTTTGAGAGTGTACGTACAGATAACGAGGTATTCTGATTCAATATTTTGCGCCTTTAAAAGATGAGTGGGAAAATGTAAACAATGTACTGGGTTAAGTCTACAGGCCTGCCAACTTAGTAAAAATAGCTAATATCATTCATTTCTCTTATTACTTACTTGTGTAAGTTTTATCTATTAATATATAAACATAAAAAATTAATTCTACAACTATCGAGTATAAACGTAGTATTTTATATAAAGATAACAGAACTATTTTCTGTAAATAAACTAAGAAAGACTAACCTTAAATGTAGGAATATTCCTTTTCTTTGTTGGCTGATCTTTTTTTGATCGACACCAATAAAGTATATGCATCTAAAATATACAAATTGATCACTATTTTGTATTTTAAAATGCGTTATTTTGATTTTAAATGCCATTATTTAATTTTTTGTGGTTTATTATATCGAATAAAGCAAAATCAACACTATATCTCACAATGAGATAAATCTTGTTCTACTTTTTAAACATCAGTATAAATAAGATAATATAGATAAAGTGGTTGGTATAAGATTTATTTTATTCTTTATATTTTTTGATAAAAATGAGGCTTTCGGGGGCTATTGCAAACCTAATGAAACGCCATTTGAAAATGATAATTACTTACTTATTAAATCGTTATGTTACGGCAATTGTCTGTCATCTGATGGATACAGTCTAATTATCATTGATACATTCTCAATAAAACTCTGATCTTTTTAAGGCTTTTAAGGATAGATATGAATACAATTTTTAAAGTTATTTGGAATGTATCTTTAAATATATGGGTTGCAGTAGGTGAGTTAGCTAAAGGAAAACAAAAATCAAAAACAATCCGCCAGCCTTTGACGACCCAAACATCTAATAATGCCTTAACTCAATGTATTACTACAAAAATAGGTGTTTTAGCAGCTGCTGTCATGGGGGTTTTTGGTATGCAGCCTGCATGGGCTATTACGTCAGCTGAATGTACTGCCATGGGGGCAAGCTGTGTTGCTGTTAGTACTGTTGCGGCTTTCAACTCTGCACTCACGAGTGGAACAGCAACCACTATCTTGCTACTGAATGACATTACGATGAACAGTAACGTTGCAGTTAATCAGGCAACCAGCAACCGAAAAGATATTGTTATAGATGGTGGTGGGTACTCACTATCAACGGGTATTTACTCATTCACTTTCACCAATCAATCTAATGTTGCTTGGGGGGGAGCTGGTTCGTTTACACTATCTAATATGGCAGCATTAAACTCCACAACGGCACTGGGTTATACCGTTGCCAATATGGATGTTAACAGTGCCATTAATATTGTGTTCAATGACATTAATAGTGTGACCGACAGTATGCTGGCGGTATTGGGGGTCATGGGTGATGGCAGTCAGGCAAACCTGAACAGCCAATTGGTATTTGGCAATATTACTAATCCTATCTCTTTAACTTTTGGTACCAATCATCAATTAGCCCAAGCCAATAACGTAAAATTCACTGGGAATTTTATCTTACAAGCCACCACGGGATTATACCCTGCAGTATTTTGGACTAATGCCACGAATGCCGTCAGTACCATTGAGTTCACTAGCACTGCTGATGTTTCTATCACCAGTCCACGTTTAACCAATGGATATACTGGCCGTAATAATGGTTTTTACATGTATACCCTGGATGATGGGGCTAAATTCACTTTAAATTCTGACCAATATGTATTTGATACCGCAAATAATGGACTGAAAATTGGTAGTTATGACGCTACCACTGGTTTCGGTTCCGGTGCAGTAATCAAACTTGCGGCACAGAATCTAGGTGCAATTCCGACGGGCAATGGCATTAGTAATACCGGTGGTGGTAATACCGGAGGGATGGCAAATGGTGCCGTGGGAGCTGTCGACGTTATCTACAACTTGGCGACAGGTTCGGTAATCAATGTCTCTGCCGCTGGTAGCAACGGCATTTTGGCCACCAAAACGGGAGCGGCCAACAATAGTGGGATTTATATTAGCTCTGGTGCCACAATTAATGCTGGAACTGCGGGTATTTCTGCCTCTCATGCGGGAACCGGAAATATTATTCTGGAAAACAAAGCCACAGGGACCATTACTGCCGCCACAGGAATATCTGCAACAAATAGCGGCTCTACCAGTATTGCTATTACGAATAGCGGAATCATTAACAGCACCACGGCAGGGATGGCTGTTTCCTCTACCCCAGCGCAAACCGTCAATGTTAATAATACTGGCGGGACAATTAATGCTACTGCCGGAACGGGCGTTAATGTTCTAACCAATGCGTTGTTAAATATGGTGGGGGGAACCATCACGGCAACTGGCACAGCAAGTGGACTTACTTTTGCTGGAACCACTAATAGCCATGTATTGACTGATTTGATCCTTAATCTTAATGGCACTGGCTCTGCTTTTGTAAAAGCGGCGGGGGTAAACCTTGCATTAAACCATATCACTTTCAACACCGTTGCGGGCACAGTGTTAAATAGTTTGGCGGGTTTGACCTTCGCAGATAGTGCGAATGGCCGTAACCTAATTAATGTGACAGGAGCGGGGACAGGAATAAGTTCAAGCGGTGGGGTTGATCTTAGCAATGCTTATCTGAATATCAATATTAGCAACAGCGCAGGTACTGGGTTGCAAGTGTCTGATGGGGCAGTTAACACCACCACGATTGGTGCGAATACCCAGATAACGGCCCCTGGTGCTACGGCGATTAACTTCTCGGGCACTACAGCAAAGACCTTGAATAACAACGGTATTATTGATGGTTCAGTGACATTTTCTGGAACGGCCGCTCATACAATCAATAATAATGGGCAATTGACGGGCGCATTAACAACGGGGTCTGGTAATGACACCTTAGTTCTGGGCAGTACTTCGCAAAGCAGTGGGGCGATTAACCTGGGTGACGGCGATAATAATGTCACCATCGAGAATGGCGCACAGGTATCATCCATTACGACCGGATCCGGTAATGATACTTTTACCATTAACGATATGACTCAGGGGAGTACCTATTTAGGCTCCTTGAATGCGGGTACTGGCTCAAATACCCTGAACTTCAATACATCCACTGACTTACTTGCGAGCACTACATCATTACAGGGTTTTAGCAGTATCAATCTGGCTGATAGCCAAATTACATTATCTGCTGGCAGCAATGTGGGCAGCGGTATTATTAATATCGACAGTAATAGTGAACTGCTTTTTGGTAATACATTCAATGGGGTTTTGAATGCATCATTGGGCCATGTCATAGCAGGAGATGGATCTGCCATTATTAATAATGGTGCGAATGTCACCTTAAATCAGGCGAATACTTTTGCTGGAAATTGGCAAATTAATCAAGGCGGGGCGCTTACTGCCAACAACAGTAACCAGTTGGGGACAACGACCATTGCGCTGAATGGTACGTTGAATTTGAATGGTGCAGTGACTTCTAACAATGCTCTGACTGGAACAGGACTATTAAATATTGATACTGCTAATAACACCTTCAATTTTGGTGTTAATACCGGAGCAGCATTTGCCGGTACGGTTGATATGAAAAATAGTATTTTCGCCCTGAGTGGTAATAATACCAGTGCATTAGGCCAAGCCTCACTGATTGCCTCTACTGGTGCTGCGATAACCGTTGACAGTGGTAATCAGACACTGGGTAATTTTACCCTTAACGGCGCGACAACAACCTTTACCTCTGGCAGTTCAATCACCACTGACACTCTGGCAGTCACAGGCGACAGCATCATCCAAGCTGACACAACCCTCACCACTGGCGGCAACCTACTCGATCAAGATACCGGTAATTCAGCTCAATTAATCAACAGTAGCAATACATTATCCGAATCAGAACTGGCGCTTCTGACCTTACAGGACAGTTTAGGTAATAGCCTTGGTAGTGATGCTTCAATTAATGTTATTCAAGGTGTTAATACGGTAGCGCAAGCTATCTATGACTATGCCTTATCGGGGGTTGGTGGTGGCTTGAGTATGACCTCTGTATTGACTCGGTTGGCATTAGTTTCGGGTCAAACATTAACCCTGACTTCTCAAGGGGCATTAGATACCAATAAATTGCTGACCGCTCAACTCACTGGCAGTGGTAATTTAGCTATTGGTACCGATAATAGTGAAATGACACTCACCAATATCGCCAATGATTACACCGGCACTACCTCAGTCAATGGCGGTATTTTAAATCTGGGTAGCAATAATGCGCTGGGGCAGACGTCGGCACTTAATACTGCGACAGGCGCCAGCACCAATATCAACGGCCACAGCCAGACAGTCGGCACGCTGACCAATGCCGGGACGGTGACGTTGGGCAGTGGCGGTAGCCTGAACAGCGGTGTGCTGACCAACAGCAATATCCTGAACTTGGCGGGCGGCACACTGAACCTGAGTGCCGGTGGGAGCTCGACGGCCAGTGGTGGCCTGACCGGTAACGGTACGTTGAATATCACTGGCGGCGACCTGGCTATCAGTGCCGCCAACAGCGGCCTGGCCGGGCAGACCGGGATTGCCAGTGGCGCGTCGGTGACCCTGAGCAGCAGCGGTACACTGGGCAGCAGCGGCATTAATGTGCTGGGCGACCTGAACCTCAACGGGGCCAATGCGGTCCTGGCGAATGTGCTCAGTGGCAGTGGCGATATCAATACCAATGCGGCGGTGACACTGACCGGCACGAACAGCTTTACGGGTGAACACCATATTGGTGCTGCGGGGGCACTGACGGTGACTCAGGCCGGTAATCTGGGGGCTGCGACGGCGACCGTCGGGCTGGATACGGCGACCTCGCATCTGGTACTGGACGGGGTCAGCGGCGCGCTTGCCAACACCCTCAGTGGCGTGACTGGCGCAACGGTGGATGTCACCAATGGTGCGAACACTTCCCTGACCGCCGATAACAGCAACTTCCTCGGCCAGTATGCCCTGGCGGGGGACAGCACGTTGTCGGTGGGGTCAACCAGCCATCTGGGGGCCAATGCCTCGGTGACACTGGCGGGTGCGCAAGATAAGTTGGCCTTGAGCGGTTTTAACGGCACCTTCGGCAATACGGTCACCGGCAGCGGTGTGGTGCAGGTGACCGGCGGTTCAGACGCCACCCTGACCGGCACGAATGGGATTAATGATGCAGTCAGCCTGGATATTACCGATGCAATCCTGAATCTGGAGGATATTGCGCAGTTCAATCATGCACTGACGGGTAATGGCACCCTGAATGTGGCCCGCAACCTTGCCAGCACCGCTTTTAATTTTGGCTCGGCGGTTGGCGGGGCATTCAGCGGTATTGTGAACCTGACAAATTCTACCTTTGCATTAACCGCGGATAATGCGGCGGCACTGGCGAGTGCCACGCTGAAACTGTCAGCCAATAACGTCACGACGGTGGGCACCACCGACCGCACAATTCAGGGACTGGATCTGAGTGGCGGCACCCTGATTTTTGACGGGGCAGCACCACAGTCTCAGGCTACGGGTGTTGTGAGCGTCACGGATCTGGCGCTGAACAGCGGCACTATTAGCGTGACCGGAACGGACTCCTGGAACAATGATACACCGGTGGTGGCACCGAACCTGTCTATCCTGGCGCAAGATCGGGGTGACATCATGCTGGCATTGATTAATGCCGGTACGGTCACCGGAGATGCCGGTGCCTTGAACCTGATGATTAACGGCACGTCAGTGAACTCCGGTTCGCAGGCGGTACTGTCGACAGTCACTCAGGGGGGTGTGACCGTCGCCAATGCCACTCATAACTACGGCCTGACCAGCAGCGACGGCAACGGCGGCACGGGTCTGTATGTCAATTACAGCCTGAGTGCGCTGGAGTTGTTAACTGACGGCAGTAACGCCCTGTTGCTGGCCACGGAGAGTGGGGCCACCGCTAATCGTGAACTGAATGCCCGCTTATCCGGTATCGGTGGTGTGCAGGTGGACGCCATTAATGGAGCGCTGACACTGGCGAATGGCAATAACAGTTACAGCGGGACAACCACGGTCAATGCCGGAACGCTGATACTGGGGGCTGATGGCGCTTTCGGGCAGACCTCATTATTGAATGTGCTCAGCGGGGCCAGCACCAATATCAACGGCCACAGCCAGACAGTCGGCGCGCTGACCAATGCCGGGACGGTGACGTTGGGCAGTGGCGGTAGCTTGAACAGCGGTGTGCTGACCAACAGCAATATCCTGAACTTGGCGGGCGGCACACTGAACCTGAGTGCCGGTGGGAGCTCGACGGCCAGTGGTGGCCTGACCGGTAACGGTACATTGAATATCACTGGCGGTGACCTGGCTATCAGTGCCGCCAACAGCGGCCTGGCCGGGCAGACCGGGATTGCCAGCGGCGCGTCGGTGACCCTGAGCAGCAGTGGCACACTGGGCAGCAGCGGCATTAATGTGCTGGGCGACCTGAACCTCAACGGGGCCAATGCGGTACTGGCGAATGTGCTCAGTGGCAGTGGCGATATCAATACCAATGCGGCGGTGACACTGACCGGCACGAACAGCTTTACGGGTGAACACCATATTGGTGCCGCGGGGGCACTGACGGTGACTCAGGCCGGTAATTTGGGGGCTGCGACGGCGACCGTCGGGCTGGATACGGCGACCTCGCATCTGGTACTGGATGGGGTCAGCGGCGCGCTTGCCAACACCCTCAGTGGCGTGACTGGTGCAACGGTGGATGTCACCAATGGTGCGAACACTTCCCTGACCGCCGATAACAGCAACTTCCTCGGCCAGTATGCCCTGGCGGGGGACAGCACGTTGTCGGTGGGGTCAACCAGCCATCTGGGGGCCAATGCCTCGGTGACACTGGCGGGTGCGCAAGATAAGTTGGCCTTGAGCGGTTTTAACGGCACCTTCGGCAATACGGTCACCGGCAGCGGTGTGGTGCAGGTGACCGGCGGTTCAGACGCCACCCTGACCGGCACGAATGGGATTAATGATGCAGTCAGCCTGGATATTACCGATGCAATCCTGAATCTGGAGGATATTGCGCAGTTCAATCATGCACTGACGGGTAATGGCACCCTGAATGTGGCCCGCAACCTTGCCAGCACCGCTTTTAATTTTGGCTCGGCGGTCGGCGGGGCATTCAGCGGTATTGTGAACCTGACAAATACAACATTCGATCTTGATGGGATAAATACATCAACTTTGACGAATGCGACATTGAAATTATCCAGTGGCAACCAGACTTCTGTGGCGGATGGTGTGCAGAACATTGGGGCATTAGCCATGAACGGCGGTGCACTGTTGTTTAATAATATTATTGATAACTCAGGTGTTTTCAGTTCAGCAGGGACTATTGTCGCGAACAGTATCGACACCACTGGCGGCGGTATTGTTAAAGTTAACTTACCCGCAAATGTAATGCCAAGTCTTGATGGTTTACCGGTGATGCAACTGGACGAGGGGGAGATAATTGTTACGTTGGCTAGCGGCACAGCGACTGGTAGCGGGAGTGAATTGACGTTAACTGATGAGAATGGTGATCCGATAAGTTCTGTTGTCTATCAGAATATTTATAACACCGGGGGCAGTTCCGCAGCCGCGATAGGTTCATTTAATTATGGCCTGACGACGGGCAACAATTATGACGGCTTGTATGTCAATTATGGCTTGAAAGCATTACAGCTACTGAGCACGGGTAATGATGCATTGATTCTGACGGCGACACTGGCGAATAACGGTCAGCAGTCGAATGATCTTTCGGTTCAAGTTAGCGGCAGTGGTGATCTGGCATTTGTTTCTGCAAATGACGGCAGTACAGCATCACTATCGAATTCATCCAACAGTTACACTGGGGCCACTTGGGTACGCTCTGGTAATTTACGGCTCGATGCAGATTCTGCGCTGGGGCAAACGTCGTTGTTGGCAATGAGCAATGCTACCCATGTTGACCTTAATGGGACGCAGCAGGTGGTGGGGCAATTAGCCACAGAAACTGGCAGCACCCTGAACTTTAATGATGGAAAATTAACCGTAACTGGCGGTGGCCAGGTTGATGGCGCACTGAGCGGTAGCGGCGAGTTATCCCTGACGGCTGGTTTGCTGAGTATCACGCAAGGTAATACCAGCTTTACTGGCAGTACAGATATTGTGAGCGGCGCAACAGCACATTTGTATCAGGTTCAAGGTCTGGGAAGCGGTGCCATTAACAATAACGGCATGCTTAATTTGGATAATACCAGCGGTGTGCTGGTGAACATGTTGACCGGCAGCAGCGGTAACGTCCAACTAACTAACAGTGCCAATGTTCAATTGGCGGGTAACAATAGCGGTTATTCAGGTTTATTCAGCACGGATACCGGCACTGTTCTGACGGCAAATAATGCGCAGAATCTTGGTAATAGCAGCATTGCCAACAGTGGCGAATTGATTCTGGACACGGATTCAGCCTGGAATCTCACTAACAGCATTACAGGCAGCGGTACCCTAGTTAAACGTGGCAGCGGCACGCTTAATATTGAAAGTAATACTGTCAGTGCGAGTTTGACTACCATCGAAAATGGATTACTGCAATTGGGTAGTGCTGCAGCGATGGTAACACTGTCGGTGGATGAGTCTCCATTGGCTCGCTCGTTGGTGATGTCGGTCGCGTCCAATCTTGCCAATCTGACCAGTGATGTACTGATTACGGCGACCGGATCTTTAGGTGGCTACGGGCAAGTTACTGGGAATGTTGAGAACAGTGGCCGCCTCATTATGCCTAATGCCTTAACCGGTGGCGATTTCGGAACTTTCACTATTGATGGTAACTATACCGGCAATAATGGCACTGTTGTCTTTAATACCGTGCTATCAGGGGATTCATCACTGACCGATCGCTTGTTGATTACCGGTAATACCGCCGGGCAAAGTTATGTCACGGTGAATAATATTGGCGGTACCGGCGCTCGAACTTCCGATGGTATCAAAATTATTGATGTTGGAGGCGATTCGGCTGGGCAGTTTACGCTTAATGGCCGTGCTGTTGCCGGAGCATATGAGTACTTCCTGTATCAAGGCAGTCTCAGCACGCCAACCGATGGTGACTGGTATTTACGTACTCAAGCCGATGAGCGCCGCCCAGAACCTGCAAGCTATACTGCGAACTTGGCTGCCGCCAATAGCATGTTTGTGACCACCTTGGCGGATCGTGCCGGTGAAACACTCTATACCGATGTGTTTACCGGTGAAGAGAAGACCACCAGCTTGTGGCTACGTAATGAAGGCAGTCATAACCGCTCTCGTGATGATAGTGGTGAATTGAAAACACAAGATAACCGCTATGTCATGCAGTTGGGGGGCGATGTGGCACAGTGGAGCCGAAACTCACAAGATCTATGGCGCGTGGGGGTGATGGCGGGCTATGCCAATAGTAGCAGCTCTTCTGTCGCGCAGGTAACCGGCTATCGATCCAATGGTTCGGTAGATGGCTACAGTGTGGGTATGTATGGCACATGGTTTGCCGATAGTCAGCAAAATGCAGGGGCGTATGTTGATACCTGGCTGCAATACAGCTGGTTTAACAATCAGGTTGATGGGCAGGACCTTACCACTGAGAAATATGATTCGAAAGGATTTAGTGCTGCTATAGAAAGTGGTTATGCTTTCAAAGTGGGAGAAAGTGCTGACAGCAATTACTTTATTCAGCCAAAGGCTCAGATAGTTTGGATGGGCGTGAAAGCAGATACTCATACAGAATCAAATGGCACAGTGGTGTCTGGCGAAGGTAATAACAATATTCAAACTCGCTTGGGTGTGAAAGCCTTTATCAGTCCAATTCAATCTGCTGAGAAAGCGAAAGTGCCTGCATTTAAGCCTTATGTTGAAGCCAATTGGATCCACAACACGAAAGATTTCGCTACCAGCTTAGATGGGATAACCGTAAAACAAGCAGGAGCGGCCAATATTGCTGAGCTGAAATTGGGTGTTGAGGGCCAGATAAATAACAAGCTGAACCTTTGGGGAAATGTGGGACAGCAAGTGGGTAATAATGGCTACAGTGATAGCAGTGTCACGTTAGGTATTAAATATAATTTCTAACTGAAATTAATGTTGATCAGTAAGTCACGGCACATATTCTATGAGTATGTGCCGTTTTTTATGGCTAAAGCAGCATCGACAAATATAAATAATCATGTTGCTTGTAGAGTGTGACTTTGGTTTTATATTTCGAATTTATTATTTTGGCGGTTTATAAAGCTTATTGTTTATTGTTTTACGATGCTAAATTCATAAGTGGATTTTATTTTAAGCATTTAATATCGTATAAAATTAGATATGCAATGAAATTAAATTGACGCTTTCTGTTTTTTGTTATAAAAAAATTGAACATAAAAATATTATATTATTCATTAAGTTAGTGAAGTCTTTTTTGTTTTCCGGGTTTATGTGTTGTTCACCCCGTTAGTTATTTTTCCCCACGGCATATCACCACTCTATCTATCGCGACAGGAAGTCACGTGTATTTTCTGTCCGTTTTGGCTATGGCCTCTTTAAAGGGAAAGGACAGGATATGTCAGCAGTTGAACCGCAGGAAAACCGGCAAACCGGGATACTAAATACCATTGAGCGCATTGGTAATGCGATGCCCGATATCACCATGCTTTTTATCTATGCATTGGGAGTGTGCTGGGCGCTCTCCTTTGCATTGTCATTTATCAATTTTGATTATTATCACCCACTGACTGGTGACCAAATCAAAGTGACCAATATGTTGGCGCCGGTTGAACTGGTGACCTTTATTACCACCATGGTCAAAAACTTTATTAACTTCCCACCACTGGCAATCACTATTGTCGCTACTCTGGGGATTGGGATTGCTGAAGGCAGTGGCTTTATTCAGGTGATGCTGAAAAAGATGCTGAATGTTACGCCACAACGCATTCTGACACCCGCAGTTATCTTTATCGGCGTGGTGAGCCATGTTGCCTCTGATTCGGCTTACGTCATCTTAATGCCAGTGTCGGCCATGATGTTTTATGCTAGCGGCCGCCATCCACTCGCCGGTATTGCTGCCGCATTTGCCGGTTTGGCCGGTGGATTCTCTGCCAGCTACACGCCGTCGATTATCGACCCTATCATGCAGGGATTCACTCAAGGCGCGGCACATATTATTGACCCAAGTTATAACGTCAATGTGCTGTGTAACTACTTCCTCAGTTTTGGCAGCACCTTTGCAGTTATTCTGGTGTGCTGGTTTATTACCGAGAAAATCGTTGAGCCGCGCTTGGTTAAATCGATGCCATTGAATAACGATCTCAGTGTGCTTCACAACAGTGATGAGCTACAAAAAGTAACGCCGCAGGAGAGTAAAGCTTTCAGAAAGGCCGGTTTAACCATGCTATTGATGCTGATTGGTCTGGCGGCGGCGCTGTATCCGGAAAGCTCATTACTGCGTTCGCCAGAGGGCAGTCTGACTCGCCCTGATGCACCCATTATGCAGGCGATTGTGCCGCTGCTGTTCTTTATGTTTGCCATTCCCGGCCTGATTTATGGTTTCAGTTCTGGCACCTTCAAAAGCACCAAAGACATTACTAGCAGCATGGAAAACATTACCAAGTCATTGGTCTCGTTTTTAGTGTTCAGCTTCTTCTGTGCCCAGTTCTTATATTCATTTAGCCATTCGAATATTGGTACTTTGCTGGCAATTTCAGGAGCTGATTTCTTGCGGACGCTGGCGATGCCAGCAGGCTTCACTATTATGGGGGTGATTTTGCTGTCCTGTGCGCTGGACATCATTATTACTTCGGCCTCGTCGAAATGGTCGATTTTGGCACCGGTATTGGTCCCGATGCTGATGGCCGTCGGGATTTCGCCGGAGCTGACTCAAGCCAGTTTCCGAGTCAGTTCCACGGTAAATATCTCAACGCCGATGTTTGCTTTTTATCCATTGATCATCATGTATTGCCGCCAGTATTGCTCTAAAACTGGGGTCGGAACACTTTGTGCGATGATGCTGCCTTATACCCTTGGGCTGACCATTGTGCTGACTTTGATGCTGTATTTGTTCTGGGGATTAGGTATTCCGCTAGGGTTCCAGAGTGGGTATACCTATCCGGCGGGTAATTAATAGCTTTGATATTTGGCGCTGTAGTGGCGTTTGCCATCGGGCTACAACGCTGATGACTTTGAGGATGGTTTCTAAAAAGAATGCATAAGGAATAAAAAATGACACTCGCACTCTCAGAACAACTGACGCAACGTTTTTTCCGCTATTTGGCGGTGAGTAGCCAGAGCGACGCGGCCTCGACAACCCTGCCGAGTACCGCAGGGCAGCATAAAATGGCGCAAATGCTAGCCGAAGATCTGCGGCAGTTGGGGCTGGAAGATATCGTCATTGATCAACATGCGACGGTCACTGCACGTAAACCTGGCAACCAACCTACAGCGCCACGCATTGGTTTTATTACACACATTGATACTGTTGATGTTGGTTTGTCGCCAGATATCCACCCGCAGCGGCTACGTTTTACTGGGGAAGATTTGTGCCTGAATGCGCAACAGGGTATTTATCTGCGCACCGCGGAACACCCGGAAATCCTGCGTTATCAAGGTGAAGAGATTATTTTCAGTGACGGAACTAGTGTGTTGGGGGCCGATAATAAAGCGGCGGTGACGGTGGTGATGACGTTACTGGAAAACCTCAGTGCGGATGATCAACACGGCGATATCCTGGTGGCGTTTGTACCGGATGAGGAGATTGGCCTGCGTGGTGCCAAGGCACTGGATCTCGCGCGCTTTGATGTCGATTTTGCTTACACTATCGATTGCTGCGAACTGGGTGAAGTGGTGTATGAGAACTTCAATGCGGCTTCGGCTGAGATTGATATTATTGGCGTGACGGCGCATCCCATGTCTGCCAAAAATGTGCTGATCAACCCCATACGTGTTGCTTATGACATTATCAGCGAGTTTGACCCGCAGCAGACACCAGAGCACACCGAAGGGCGGGAGGGTTATGTCTGGTTCACCGACATAGTGGCTAATCCCAACCATGCCAAGCTTAACATTGCGATTCGTGATTTTGATAATGTTTCATTTGCAGCCCGTAAAGCCTCAATTGGTGAGGCGGTAGCCAAGATCTCGGCACAATACCCACGAGCGAAAATAACCTATTCAGTGACGGATGTTTACAGCAATATCAGTAACTCGATTGGTGAAGATAAGCGAGCCATTGAGTTGATTTTCTCTTCGATGGCGCAGTTGGGTATTGAACCTAAAGTGATTCCAATGCGGGGCGGTACGGATGGTGCGGCGTTATCCACTCAGGGCTTGCTGACACCGAATTACTTCACGGGCGCGCATAACTTCCATTCACCATTTGAATTCTTGCCTATTAGCTCCTTTGTAAAATCGTATGAGTTGACGCGGGCTATCTGTTTGTCAGCGGCGAAATAAACGATCAGGGGAGGGCATTGCGCTCTCCCCATTTCAACTTAATCCATTGCTTCTTCCTGCACTTCCAACACATGATAAGCAGTTGAACAGAATAGTGAATTCAAGCGTTTCATATCGCCCAATAGCCCCATATGTAGACTGCTGGTTTCAATACTCTGGACGTTTTGCTGGTGTAAGCGTTCGACGTGAGCATGAGAGTAGCGGCGGTTCAGTAAACGGAAACGATGCTTGGCACGGCGTAGGCGCTTGGCGTTATTGATATCACGGGATAAAAATACCGACATCCCTAAATCCAGATTGGTCACAAGCCGGGCATGCAGGGTATTTAGTTCCTCAAATCCTTCGGCTGAAAATGGCTTGCGTGCATTGAGTGACTTAGCGGCGACATCCGACGTCATGCGGCCAATAATATCGCCCGCCTGCTGGAGGTTAACGGCAGTATCAATAATCTCCGCCCAGCGCCGCGAGTCAATTTCCCCCAATTCATCTTGCTGAATTTGTGCTAAATACAGCTTGATGGCGCTGTACAGCATGTCGACTTCGTCTTCCAGCAAGCTGACTTCATGTTTTTGCTGCTTATTACCCTCCAACACTTCTTTAAAGCGCAATAGCATTTGTTCCAGCACATCCCCCATGCGTAAGGTTTCCCGCACGGCATTAGCTAATGCCAGTGATGGGGTATCGATCGCCGTAATATCAAGATAGCGCGGCGCGGCGGGAGGGACGACACTATGATCATCACTGACTAACCGGCTACAGATTCGTGCCATTACTTCAACCAATGGCAGCATCAGCAAACAGCGCAGTAGGTTATAGAAAACATGGAAGTAAATGACCACTTCGGCTGCCGGTAAGTTATGCCCGAACAGCCACTTCCCTAATACGTTGATCCAGGGAACAACCAAAATGCAGCCGATAACTTTAAACAGCAAGCTCCCCAGTACCACTTGTCGGGAAACGGCATTTTGCCCACGACTGCTGATCAGCGCCAGCAAGCCGCTGCCCAGATTTGAGCCAATAACGATACAGAGGGCGATATTCAGTGGGACTAAACCGGTGGCGGCCAGTGTGGCTGTCAGTAACACCGCAGCCAAACTGGAATAGCTGATCATGGCGAACAGTGCGCCAATCAACAGTGCCAGAATAGTATCCCCGGTTAGAGACGAGAAAATAGCCTGGACGGCAGTGGCCTGAGTGATAGGCCCGGCGGCAGTCACAATTAATTGCAGTGCCAGAATAATCAGCCCAAGGCCGATGCACACCCGACCCATTTGCCCGATACGCGCTTTGCGCTGCCCGAGAAAGACAATCACCCCGCCGAGAATCAATAGTGGTGACAACCAGGAGAGATCAAAGGTGAGCACCCGCGCCATCAGCGCCGTCCCAACATCAGCCCCAAGCATAATCACCAGTGCCGGTGACAAGGAGATCAACCCCTGTGATACAAACGAGATAACCAGCAGTGCCGTGGCATTACTGCTTTGCACCAGTGCAGTCACACCAATCCCGGCGACAAAAGCGGTTGGTTTTTTCTGGATACTGGCACTCAGCACCCGACGCAAATCAGCACCATAAACCCGCATGATACCTGTGCGGACGATGTGTGTTCCCCACACCAGTAGGGCTACGGAAGAAAGCAGATGAAGCAGTGTCAGCATATGAGTTTGGCGATCTCCTTATTATTCAAAGGTACAGTGTCGGAGGTTGCCCACCGACCTGAACCGGGAAATCTAGTGGGTATAATGACTCAACGATTGATAGATGGTATCCAAGAGTTTTTTATTATCAACTGTTTGCAGTATATTTACCGGTTTCCCCTGTGGTGCAGGTATACCAACATCTAAACGTAGATTCTCTGGGCTAAAACGCAAGGTCATTCCGCGGGTCAATGCCCCTTCGAGTGCGACATCAATATAGTCGCGGGTAGTGGTCACGATACTTTTATCAAGCAACCAGGCTACCACCAGTGCATCATGAACCCAACAGCCGGGCAGTTGGCGGGTTTGCATTGAGTAACTGATCCACGGGCGGAGAGTGTCGACCAGATAACGGCTCAGTGGTGAGCCAATCAGTGCCATCTTATCTAAATCCTGATGCACCATTTGCGTCTGGGTTGTGACATCTAAAGGTGCCAGTGTAATGTTGGCTCCACTGGTTAGCACCACATGCGCCGCTTCGGGATCGATCCCAAAATTGGTGTCTTTAAGATAGCCATCGACATTAAATACGCCACCCATGATAGCAATTTCTGCCACAGATGACGCTAGCTGTGGGTAAAGTTGCATAGCATGAGCAATATTGGTCAGTGGACCAATCGCCACCAAGGTTATCTCTCCGGGGTTATTACAGATTAATTCACCCATAGCATGGGCCGCTAATGGCGCGCTGGAGGCGACGATTTGTGGTGGTGGAGTGTGTTGCCAAAGTGCAGTTAATCCGCTTCTGGCGGCGCTGTTATCCAATTTATCGCGCCAAAGCGCGGCCGGTTCAACCAAAGCCTGTGACGCACCCCGCACGATAGGGATGGTCAATCCCAGACGGGTGACCAAATCATGGGCAACAGAGAATCCGACTTCGCTTGGGGTATTGCCCGCCACGATAGTGATGAGTTCTAACTCAATTTCCGGTGCGGCGATGGCCAGTGCTAATGCAAGGCCATCATCGACATTGGCGCCGGGTACGCCATTTCCTGGGTCACAATCAATAATTAAACGCATATTTTTTATCTTTTTATAATGAAAAATCTCTTTTACTGCTGGAGCAGCCGCAGGACTCACCGAGCTGTAACGAAAAATCGAATTCGCGAATAGTTGGAGCACCCGTCCAGTTTTTCAGCATCTCAATGGCGTTTTTTGCCATTAAATCGACAGGTTGGCGCACGGTCGTCAGTGACGGTACGTTATATTCGGATTCAATTGTGCCGTTAAAACAGATCAGTGCTAAGTCCTTTGGCGCCGTCAGGTTGTACTCAGCCATTGCCCGCAAACAACCAAACGCCTGTAATTCATTGGTGGCAAATAATGCCTGTGGCAGTGGCCCGGTTAGCATTTGTTGCGCTGCCTGATATCCTCCAGGGCGGGTATAGGTGGTCGAGAAAATCCACTCATTACGCACTGCCAAGCCAGCTTGTTGCAACGCATCGCGCCAACCATTCACCCTGTCTTGAGTATTAAGCATATCCAGTGGGCCGCAAATAATGGCAATTTCACGATAGCCATGCTCAATCAGATGCTGAGTGGCTTGAAATGCCGCTGCGCGCTCATCCACACGAATGGCACAAATTTGTTGGGTAGGATCGACTCTATCCAGCATGACAAATGGTGTCCCGGTAGCCTGAATTAAGTCAATATAAGGATGGCGGTCGACACTGGTATACAGCAAGCCATCAACCTGACGATGCAGTAAATTATTGATAAGTTCGAGTTCACGCTGACGAGAATCACCGGCATCACCCAGTAACAAGACTTGCCCGTTGGCAAAGGCTTCACGTTGCAGGGCATGAGCCATTGAAGAAATGAATGGGTTGGAGATATTGGGTACGACCAAACCATAAGTTTTAGTCGTACCGCATGCTAATGCTCTGGCAATCTCATTGGGCCGATAACCGGTTTTCTTGATGGCATCAAGCACCCGCTGTTTAGTGGCCTCAGCCACCGGACGCGGCCCATTATTGATGACGTAGCTTACCACCGCCACCGAAGTACCTGCTTCTCGCGCAACATCCGAACGCGTAATACGATGAGATTGAAGCTTTACCAAAGTTACCTACTTTTCTTTATTAAATCGCATCTTCTGGCAAGTTAAGGTCACGTCCGCGTGTCTCAGGAGCAAAGAATGTTGTGACAAAGCCAATCCCGGCCATCACAGCAAAGTAGAGGGCTATTGGCCACCAGTGGCCAGTCAATGTCAGCATTGCTGCGGCGACCAGTGGTGCAGTACCGCCAGACAAAATTGACCCCAACTCTTTTGCTACCGCCATCTTGGTATAACGGTTAGTCACACCAAACAGCTCGACACCCCATGCAGCTTGCACGCCGAAGATCCCCAGTGATGCCAGACCCATGCCGACAATTATAGTACCCATTACAATAATAGGTTCGCGGGTTTCTAGCAGCATAAATGCAGGGAAAGCATAGATAATTAGCAGCAAACAGAACCAGCGATAGGTAATCCGGCGGCCAAAGCGGTCTGATAGATATCCCGCTAATGGAATAATCAGGAAGCCCAAGCAAGAGGCGATAAACACCGCCATGGTTGGTACCGATTTATCGACCATCAGCACTTTGGCAACATAGCCGATCATAAAGCCCTGAGCCAGATAAGATGGGCCGTTCTCACCGATACGTAAACCCACCATAATCCAGAATGATTTGCTGCGCTGCCAGAAAGTGCGGTTATCCACTTCAACCATATGCTCGCGACCGAGAGCCAGAGCTTCCTGGCGCTGTTGCTCCAGCACTAATTTTTGGCGCTCAAATACTGGGCTTTCACGCATATGACGGCGAATAAACAGTGCGGCCCCGGCGATTAAAATGCTGGAAAGGAACGGAATACGCCAGCCCCAATCAAGTAGAGTTTGTTTATCCATTTGCAGCACCAACAACCATACCAGTGCAGCCAATAACGTCCCGCTGTTAGAACCCAACGCAATAATTGAGGAGACCAGACCACGCCTTTTCGCTGGGGCATATTCTCCTAGCATGACCGCGCCACCTGATAACTCAGCGCCCGCTCCCAGCCCTTGCATAAAGCGCAAGAATGCTAAGGAAGCCGGTGCCCACAAGCCGATTGAAGCATAGCTTGGGATCAGGCCAATCATGGTCGTGGATGCGCCCATCAAAGTGATGGTGGTAATCATCACCACTTTACGGCCCTTACGGTCACCTAATCGACCAAACAAGAGTGCACCAATAGGGCGAGCAATAAAGCCGACAGAGTAAGTGGCAAAACTAGATAATAATGCGATCGCCGGTGTTGCTTCAGGGAAGAAGACATCACCAAATATTATGCCAGCCGCTAAACCATAGAGTGCGAAGTCTGCATACTCCATGGCGGTGCCAAGCCAGCACGAAAAGGTTGCGCGCCAAAAATCTTTACGGCCTTCGGGCGTAGCCAAACGCTCTTCTGCAGCCATGCTCTCTGATGGATCATTGTCTGCCGTCGAGCTATTTAGTGAAGTCATTAAAAAAGTTCCCCTGGTGTTGAAGCATCATATTCACGCATCAATATGTTCACAGATTAATATCTGTCTATTTATTCGCCTTTCACCCGATTGCTAGAATATTCAACCAAAGGGTACTGAGCAGTAACACATTAGCCACTTTAATCTTGTTGCCTGCTCTTAGTGTATCTACCCGCGTAGATAGATCAAATTAATTATTATATCTTTAGGGCTTGTTCACGAAATCGTCATATAACTGTCTGGTATTTGCACGAAATATGCGGGCATACAGAGTAAAACCCGCAAAATGTCAGTTGATAACAGGGGAAGGAGTAAGACTATTTTTGGCTGTAATAAAGATCCAGGATAAAGATAATGGGCTTATCCGGCGACTCGTAGCCAGGCAAATAATACGGCTACTATTATCACAATAATGGCGGTTGCGATGACTAGCCGCTCAGCAAATAAACGTCGCATTGGTATTCTCCTTAGGCAAAACTATAGCGCTCAGAATGATACTTCGACATCGGAACCCCGATCTCAGCCAGCGCTTTTTCAATAGCGTCCATCATGATATTCGGGCCACAGATAAAATACTCATGATCTGCATAGGATGGCGGTAAGTAACGCTCGAAGATCTCAGCATTAATGAACCCTTTCTCGCCAGTCCAGTCAGGTGATGGATTGGATAATACGTGCACCACTTTCAAATTCAGCCGTGACTGCAAGGCTTCTAATTCCTCACGAAACGTAATTGATTCCCAGTCTTTACTGCCATAAAGCAGCAGAGCGGGGCGCTGGTCGCCGCTGTCTGCGAGCGTACGCAACATACTCATCATCGGGGTTATTCCAACCCCTCCGGCGACTAAAACATGCATATCTGCCGGATTACCCAAGGTGAACGCGCCATAAGGGCCATCCAGATAGACTCGTTGACCGACCGGTATTTTAGCAATATTACGGGTGAAATCGCCCAAGTTGCGGATCGACATTTCGACGCGTCCATCACTTACTGCCGCACTGGATGAGAAGGAAAAAGGATGCCCGGTGATGTTAAATGGGCTGCCCCAAACGGTTAGCCAGCCAAATTGACCCGGAGTAAAACGAAAGCCTGCATGGCCCTCAGGTGCCATAACCAGTGTGGTGGTGTCTCCGCGTTCTTGACGCACCTCGACCACTCGATAGGGGCGGCGCAGTATAAATAGCGGTTTGACGATTCGAACATACAGCAGCAGCCCAAACCAAAAAAGAATCAGACCAATCCACAGCGTTTTTTTCAACGGATCGTCGAGATAAAAGCCCCAACCGACCATATGTGCGATCCCGGCGATTACCGCAATCACTGCTAGAATAATGTGAGATAGGTGCCAGATTTCATAGCGAATTTTCAATTGTACTCGCCACAATGCGGTAATAACCAAAGCAATCAGGGCATAGGTTGAGAGTGCCGCAAAACGGGCGCGCCATGGGGCTTCAAAGGAGTTGAGTAGAGCCAGTAACTCTGGGCGGATAACAAACAGAATGATTGGATGCGCGATAACCAGCCCAACGGCAATAAGAGAAATGCGGCGATGGAAGTGATAAATAATATCTTCCCCCCACGGCTCGGTGACATAGCGAAAGCGCGCTGTCAGACCAAACTGTAGCCCCATGATTGCTAATCCTGCATAACCGAGGGCAATGGAAAGCTCTGTCCAGAAATCTCGGGCGGGGGGCAATGTACCAGTCAATAATGCCAACAACGGGGCTAAAATAAAAAACAGGTATACCGCAATCCAAACAGTACTACGCCAAGCATAAGTCGACATATTTGCACGCCAAAATAATGAATTACATACCTGTCAGTATACTAAGTGAAAGAAAGGATAACCATTTTTTAACATTGGCCTAATAATTTCTGCTATAGCCTCCATATAGAGATGATTATTGGGTTAAATTAGATTAATTACCAGATAATCGAGTGTATAATTTAGCTTTTACGGGATAAATATGAAGAAGAAAACTAGTTGATAATAATGACTTCGGTCAAATTTTCCATTTTTTTAAGCTCATTTTCAGCAATTCCAGCACCAGTAATAAAGTCATCAATGTTGGACTAGTCGCAGAATTGGAATAAACCGGAGCTACTAAATTTGGTGCTATCACTCATCTCGTCAGTGATAGCCTGGTACAATGCGGCTGGAAAAAATAAAAAGTATTTTTTTTAATGTGCTACTTATCATGGCGCCGTTTTTAGAATTATCTGGATATCAGCACGTCAGCAATAGTATAAGTAGCCTAATGTGTTATCGCTACTATTATAAAGAGAATATCCACTATGTATCCTTCCCGCAGATTCTGCTGCTTGCTTTATCTTACTATTACTCTCTTTCCTATCAATAGTTTTGCCGGGTCTGCTCGTGATTATCTGAATGCACCCGTTGATTCATGGCTTGGGTTTTATAATGCGGGTTATTCCTCTTCGGTGACGCCAGAAGATGGTATGGATATTACGTCTGATGTTCGAGCAAATGTATTATCTCAATCTTTTATGCTGACTCGTACCATGGATTATTGGGGGAGAACCGGGGGCCTTTCGTTGGTACTGCCTTACCGTTATGTTGAAACCCATTCCGGAGACTTCCGCGCTTCTACTCGTGGTGTCTCTGATATTGGCATGCTGTGGCAAATCAATTTGTTTGGCGGACCGGCATTGAGTCGCGAGCAATTCCGCGCCTTTATTCCCGAAACTTTCTCCAGTTTTCATTTTTATCTTGGTACTCCACTGGGGGAATATGATGCACATTCCGCTTTAAATCCCAGTGCGAATCGATGGGTATTTTCGCCCACAGTGAACTATAGCTATACACCGGACCAAGGCTGGACGTGGCTTGAGACCTATATCACGACCACGGTATTTACCGACAATGATAATTATCAGGTTGGTGGTGCCTCTAAACTTAGTCAAGACCCTCTGGTGGTTATTGAAGGCCACGCCAGCCGCAACATTACGCCGCAAATATGGGTGTCTTTTGATAGTTATTACAATGTTGGTGGTGAGACACGCATTGATGATGTTGCTCAAGATAATGCGGCGAATACCTTAAGGCTGGGAACCGGGATTGGCATAAGGGCCTGGAGCGGCGGTGACATTATTGTGAATTATGAACGTGTTGTTGCAAAACCATCGCAGCAGCCTGAGTCCCAAACAATCAGGATGACGTTACGTCAGTTTTGGTAACGAAAGTTGGTTTGATACTGATTAACCACACTATTTTAGTGGAATATTGCGGTATTTAATTAATGGCAATGAAAAATATCGAGGAATTAATTAAAATCAGAATTTGAATTCAAAAGTGAAATAATGTTCATCTAGTGTTTGTCTTAGGTGAAATATTTAATTCCGGATTATTTTTTAATTAGTAATATTATAGGGTTAGTCTCTTTTATTTGCCTTTTCATGAGATTAATCTTGCCTTTTTATAAGTGAGATAGGATAAATAGTAAGAATACTCTCAGTAAAAATTTAACTCTTAAAATAATGTAAGTGTGACTTTGAACGCTATATTCAGTGATGGAATAATAAGTATATTAACTTAGTTTATATATTCATTAAGAAAATCAATAACTGGTATGTGTTATTTTCAATGTGAGGAGTGCAGATATGGAAAGACGTACATTCTTGAAAGGCGCTGCAGCGTTAGGGCTGGCAGCAGGGACATCCAGCGCGGGAGCCGTAGCAGCATCAGGTCATGCAGCAACAGGAGAACATGCATTACCCGATAAAATCGCCGCTGCTTTAGCTCGTTTTCGTGAAACTATTCCCGCCAATTTTGACCGAACTTATGTTGAGAATGCCGTCGTTCCTTTCTTCCTCACTAGTTTCTATGAGGGTGAAAGGCCGATGTTACCGATGATCGACCTGAATTTTACCAAAGAGAATGCGCTGCCTTATGATCTTTGGGGCTTGATTTATAAAGACTGGAAGCCCACGCCCTCTGAAGGTGTCACGGTTTTCCTACAGGGCCTGGAAGAGCGTGGTGAGAATAACCTCCGCAAACGTATCTATTTCTCTGCTGTAACTCCTGATCTGTATCGGCCAATGTATGGTGATAAAGTCGTCGCATTTTTCGACCAATTAATGGAACCTCAGTTCGCCAATAAACCCTTCATGCGGCACTACTTAGATTACTATTTTGATATTTATTGGGATTTGCATTTAGGTGTTAAAGGCGATGCTATTCCGAAACAGGTCAGAGAAATTGGTGAGTCGTTCAATACAGTATTAGCCTACCGTGACCCACTGCAGCCGATTGTTTATGAAAACTATATGACAGTACGTAAACAACTCGATTTTCTTAAACAATGGATTGATGAACGTGTCGATGACATCAACAATGGGCGCACGGCTAATCCTGAAAAAACCATGGCTTGGTATTGGTTGAAGAATGCCGGTAACGGTGAACACTTTAGTAAGAAAGATATTGTGTTTGAATGCTTCCACAATTTTGTTGCTTTCAGTCAGTGGGGAAATACCTTATTCGGTATCATGTCCCGTTTGAGTGAAAATGAAGGCGACCCGGCTGTCCGTGAAGCATTTAAAAAGACCATGAGTAGTGATTTTGATAATGCTAATGGCGCACCTTATACGCCGCTAGAGTTATTTGTCATGGAATTATTCCGCACTATCTCACCTAATGGCGGCAGTATTTCTGCGGTGGAAGATGCTCGTACTTCGGCCTATGGTGAGTCACCGCATAAGCGTTTTGGTTTGCCTTTTGAACGTCACAGCTACATTAGTACCCCTCATACCAGTACCAGTTTCAGCCCGGTCCATTGGAAAGACCCTAAAGAATTCGATCCGAACCGTTATCGTGATGTGCCAACCAGCGCTGAGATAACTGAAGAGAAATGCAAACAGATTGGTCTGGCTCGCTGCCCATTTGATATCACCTCGCTGGAGGTGAAAGATGGTCGTAATGTGGCCGTAACTAACAGCGGTTTCGGTACCGTGTTCGGCGTGGTGGATGGTAAAGCAAAACCGGTATGTGATTACGCAGGCTTTGCCCCCTTCGGATTCAGCTATCGCCGATGCCCTGGTGAGCAACTGACGATTCAGGTGTTCGAAGATTTTCTGCGTAAAGTATGGCGCGACAAAATTGTGTTCAATAAATTGCAATTGGCTAAGCCAGGTAGGGTACCTATTGGCCCGAATGCTGTTATTGATGACGATATTGGTTTTAGCCGTTAAACGTCATATCTTTTTAAGCCCGCATTTGCGGGCTTTTTTATAAGGTTAGTGACTGCTGCCAGTGATGCAAAGAACTCACCGCCACGGCAATGTAGCTGCATTTTGCGCCCTAGTTGATAGTGACCTGCATTATTTCCTACAGCCTGTAAGAAAAATCACAATTTCTCCATATTATGGCGATAATTCTATTCACTCCGCTAAAATGAAATTTATCTTATAAAATACAAATAGTTAAATTTTATCGTTCAAGGTATTAAGCCTTTAAGCTGTTACCCATCCTACAGATTAGTCAGAAGGTCGCTGATGTAATCTGTTCATCGCAAGCATAGATCGGTATTATCCATCACCAGTAATGCAAATCATTAGCGTTAGCACTCAAGGATATTTACATCCCTACTTTTCAGGAGAGAAAATGCGATTACGTTTAGCTTTATTTTCATCATTACTGGCAGCCGCCGCTGTCATTACTGGATGTGATGATTCATCTACAACCTCAGAAGAAACATCAAGAATAAGTATTGAACATGCGCAGGGGACCACTCAGGTTCCACTTAATCCGCAAAAAGTTATCATATTGAACCCATCAGTACTGGATACGGCTGATGCTCTGCAGATTAAAATTGCCGGAGTCCCACAGACCAGCACCCATCTTCCCGAATTTTTATCCAAATACAGTGGCTCAGAGTATCTGAATGCTGGCACCTTATTTGAACCAGACTATGAGGCATTGAGTCAGGCTAAACCTGACCTGATCATCGCCGGTGGCCGTGCTCAAGATGCTTATGACAAACTTAGCGCCATTGCGCCAACTATCTCTCTTGATATCGATACTCAGCATTTCACACAAAGTCTGACTCATCGCACTGAGCAACTGGCATCGATATTTGGTAAAGAAGAACAGGCGAAAACTCTGCTGGATAATTTCACTTCTCAGATAAATGCCATAAAGCAAAAATCAGCCAATGCGGGCTCAGCGATGGTATTGATGGTCAGTGGTGGAAAAATGTCGGCTTATACCCCTGGCTCTCGCTTTGGTTTTATTTTTGACGAGTTAGGATTTACGCCAGCGGCGACTTTCACTGAGACTGGTCGTCATGGAAATGTGGTCACCTCTGAATTTATCCTTAATGCTAATCCTGAGTGGCTATTTGTTCTGGACCGCGATAACGCGATTGGGCGTGCGGAAGGCCAATCTGCACAGCAGGTGCTGGATAATCCACTGATTCGTAAAACCAAAGCATGGCAAAATAATCATATTATTTATCTCGATTCTGCCTCGCTCTATATTGCAGGTGGTGTGCAGAGTTATACGCAGCTGATGGATAAAATTAGCACTGTGTTGGATAAACAAGCGACAGCGCAGTAATTTTCACTAATGAAAAATCTTAGTTTTATTACAGGCTTGGTGATTTTACTGGGCCTGATGATATGCAGCCTATTTATCGGTGCCGGGAATGTCACTTTGGCTGATGTTTGGTCCGATCCGGATATGCGCGATATTTTTGTGATAAGCCGTGTGCCTCGAACATTGGCTTTGGTCTTGGCGGGCAGCGCGATGAGTGTTGCTGGCCTTATCATGCAGATGCTGACTCAAAACCGTTTTGTTGAACCCTCGATTGCCGGTACCACCCAGTCTGCCAGCCTTGGCTTATTACTGATCATGGTGTTTTACCCAGCAGCGCCCGTCATGGTCAAAATGTTGGTGGCGACGGTATTTGCCATGGGTGGCACGGCGCTCTTCATGCTGTTGCTGGCCCGAATGAGAATGAAGTCGGCGCTCATGGTCCCACTGACCGGTATTATGCTGGGGGCGGTATTTAGTGCAGTAACGACTTTTCTGGCTATGGAATTTGATCTTCTGCAATCACTGGGCAGTTGGGAATCGGGCGATTTCTCGGGTGTATTACAGGGGCGTTATGAGTTGCTGTGGATAGTTGGGGCACTGACGCTAATTGCCTGCCTGATTGCAGACCGTTTTACCGTTGCTGGAATGGGGCGAGATTTCTCGGTCAATGTAGGCCTCAATTATCAACGCGTTATGCTGATGGGGATGTCGATTATTGCCATCATTAGTGGCGTGGTGGTGGTGGTAATTGGTGTGCTGCCTTTCTTGGGGTTGATTGTGCCTAATATTGTCAGCATGGCGATGGGCGACAATTTGCGCCGCACCATTCCTTGGGTCGCGCTATGTGGTGGAGCGCTGGTGGTTTTATGCGACATTATTGGTCGGTTAATCAGCTACCCATTTGAAATACCGGCCAGCGTAATTCTGGGCGCAATTGGCGCATTCGTTTTCCTATTATTAATTGTTAGGGCAAAACGCCATGCAGGCTGATGAATATTCTCCAACAAGCTCTCTCCCACACGAGAAAAGCAAAACGCTAAGCCTACCGGCAAAGCGGCTATGGTTATTATGCTTTATTGCTCTTAGTGCGATAATTCTCTTCATGACCATTAATCTCAGGGGCAATATCCACTATGTTCTGGTACATCGTGGCCTTATTTTAGCCACCATGTTATTGGTCGCATTTGCCGCCGGTATCGCCACGGTTTTATTCCAAACCGTCACAAATAACCGTATTTTGACTCCCTCTGTCATGGGGCTTGAAGCGCTATTTATTCTGATACAAACGCTGCTGATATTTTTTGTCGATGCTGATGGATTCAGGGTCTTGGGTATCACCGGTAAGTTTCTCTGTGAATCAGCATTACTATTGCTGTTCTCGGCGTTTCTATACCGCTGGCTACTGATGGGCGTAGGTATCAATTTGCACAAGGTGCTATTGGTTGGTTTGGTGTGCGGCACCTTGTTCCGCAGTTTATCCAGTCTAATGCAACGTTTACTCTCTCCGGGGGAATTTGCCATATTACAGGGCAGGGTATTTGCCACCTTTACGCGAGCCGCACCTGAAATTATCGCGCTCTCCACTGGGATAATCGTTATCGTGGGCATTGCTGTTTGGCGCATGCGCCATTGTCTCGATATTATCGCGCTGGGTAGAAATACCGCGGTTAATCTGGGTGTTGCCTATCAGAAAAAGATCACTATTATTTTGCTGCTTGTTTCATTGCTGGTGGCTATCTCAACTGCACTTGTCGGGCCATTAACATTTTTAGGTCTACTGATCGCTAATCTGGCTTACCCTATTGTGGGCTCATTCCGACATCAATATTTGTTGCCCGGTGTTTTTCTGCTGGGAGCAATTACGTTAGTTGGCGGGCAATTAATTCTCGAACGTTTACTGAACATGTCGGGAACGCTGTCAGTGGTTATTGAGTTTGTTGGCGGCGCGCTGTTTATTTATCTTTTAATAAAAAAGGCTCCGGTGTGATTGAAATAACTGATGTTAATAAAAAATACCAGGATACTTTGGTACTCGATAATATAAATGAGCAGATTCCTTCGGGTGGAATTACCTCAATTATTGGGCCGAATGGTGCCGGAAAGTCTACGTTATTGTCGATTATGAGCCGTTTACTCACGCCCGATCTTGGGAGTGTGATGTTTAATGGGCTGGATGTGGCGAAAACTTCCGGGGATAAACTGGCCACTATCCTGTCTGTTTTGCGCCAGGAGAATCATTTCACCAGTCGGTTGACTGTCTCGGATTTGGTCGGGTTTGGGCGCTATCCTTATTCAAAAGGTAGGCTTAATGCTAATGATCGCCAACATATTGATGCGGCCATGGAGTTTCTCAATTTAATGCCGCTGAAAGATAGGTATCTTGATGAGCTCTCTGGCGGGCAACGACAACGTGCTTATGTTGCCATGGTGCTGTGCCAGGATACGAACTATATCCTGCTGGATGAGCCATTAAATAATCTGGATATGAAGCACTGTGTCGCGATGATGAAACAATTGCGGCGTGCGGCAGATGAACTGAACAAAACCATCATACTGGTGATTCACGATATCAACTTCGCTTCTGCTTATTCCGACCATATTATTGCGATGAAAGATGGCGCGGTTATTTATCGCGGGGCACCAGAAAAGATAATGCAGCCGGATATTCTGGAAGAGATTTTTGATCTAAAAATCAGAATAGAAAAAGTGCAAGACCAGCATATTGCGATTTACTACCGCTGAGATATTAAACTGTGATTTCCCGGTATTCACGGCAGATGAATGGGCTACGAATACCGGGAAAGATTAGATTGGCGCGTATTCGCCGGTGCCTTCTGGCCAAGGTGTCAGCAGGTCATAACCTGACTCCGTCACCGCAATGGTGTGTTCCCATTGCGCCGAAAGCGAGCGGTCTTTGGTGACGACTGTCCAACCGTCGGAGAGAACGCTGGTTGCTGCTTTACCGGCATTAATCATTGGCTCAATAGTAAAAATCATCCCTGCCTTGAGGCTCATCCCCACCCCTGGCGTTCCATAGTGCAATATCTGTGGATCGGTATGATATTCCTGCCCAACCCCATGACCACAATATTCCCGCACGACGGAAAACCCAGCGCTCTCTGCCACGTGTTGAATGGCGGCACCTATATCCCCAAGCGTTGCTCCTGGTCGAACGACCTTAATACCGGCAACCATGGATAAATAGGTGATATCTACCAAACGTTTAGCTCTGACTGATGGCTCCCCAACAAAGTACATTCTGCTGGTGTCGCCATACCAACCATCTTTTATAATGGCCACATCGATATTAACAATGTCACCATTTTTGAGTTTTTTGTCAGATGGAATCCCGTGGCAAACCACATGATTGACAGAGGTACAAACAGTACGGGTATAGCCGTGATAGCCAATGTTCGCAGGAATAACCTTGAGTACGTTCACAATGTAATCGTGGCATAGGCGGTCAATTTCATCTGTTGTGATGCCGGCCTGCACATAGGGCGTGATCATCTCCAACACTTTAGCAGCGGCCTGGCCAGCGGCACGAGCCATTTCAATCTCTGCTGCCGAGTGGATTTTTACTGATATCATTGTGCGTTCTCTTTTTTATCAAGCTTATGGGTTTCACTTTGGATGATTCTGGCAATATCAGCTCCGCCCTGTAATTCAGCATTTACCAAGGCTCGGGCAAGCTCATGGTGACTCAATTGGGGATATAGCTCAGCCAGCATACCCATTTTAAGCCAATGCTCAGCCTGTGCATTAATTGACCGACTCATGGCATTACTGGCGATGCGAAGGTTCTCATGCATCAGGTCGGAGATTTTAACAATGCCCATAACACACCTATACGAAACATATATGTTATGTATATTGCCATAGACGAAAATAAAATACACCTACTCAGAACAATAACGGCGACTACTCGCTTGTTCTCGTCAGGATAAGAGGGCAATCACTATTTCTGGTCAACTTTTGGCATAAAAATAAGCTGTTACGTGAGAATTTGATCTATGATCGAGAGCGCGGCCCTCTAATTATTGATTGGGGGGACAGTTCATATAGGAGAACTTTATGTCTCATATGCCATTAATCAAACCCCCTTCGACTCATTCTGAAGGCTGCCTCTGCCATAGCCCAGCGTTCGTGCGTATTAATACCGTATTTTCCCAGAAAGCAGCCCAATCAGCCCCTATCACTGCGGCAACTGTTGCGGCGGCAATACCCGGAGCGAAAGCACAAAAAAGAGATGTCGCTGCCAATGCTGTGAGGGTGATTGCGTTTATTAATGTTCGTATTTTTGATGGTGTTTCAGACCACTTGCGCGATGGATTGCGGGTATTAATTGAAGGCAACAAGATCAAGTCGGTGGAGCCGGTTGATACAGAGTTTCCGCCGGATGTGGAGCTGATTGATGGTGGTGGCGGTGTACTGATGCCGGGGCTGATTGATGCACATTGGCACGCCATTATGGCTCGTCCCTCAATGATGACCGCGATGACGGCAGATTTTAACTATATTCAGGCACTGGCCATTGCTGAGGCAGATGCCACCTTGATGCGCGGCTTCACCACGGTACGTGATATGGGGGGGCCAGTCTTTGGGCTAAAACGCGCCATTGATGAACAAATTGCTAAAGGGCCGCGCATCTTCCCGTCCGGAGCATTTATTACCCAAACTGGTGGGCATGGTGATTTTCGCCTGATTGGCGAGTTGCCCCATACACCATCGGACCCTCTGAGCTACGCCGAACGTGTTGGTATGACTGCGATTGCCGATGGTGCTGATCAGGTGTTATTACGGGCCAGAGAGCAATTGATGCGTGGGGCATCACAGCTTAAATATATGGCAGGTGGGGGGGTGGCCTCCATGTATGACTCAATCAGTGTGACCGAAGGGTCAGTGCCGGAGATCCAGGCGGCGGTGACTGCAGCCGATAACTGGGGCACCTACGTCACGGTTCATGCCTATACCGCTCGGGCTGTCACCATGGCCATCAAAGGCGGCGTTAAATGTATTGAACACGGTCAATTAGTCGATGAAGAAACGGTTCAATTGATGGCCGAAAAAGGTATCTGGTGGAGCTTGCAACCTTTCCTGGATGATGAGGATGCCGTGCCGATGGCAAGTCCTGCCTCACGTGCCAAGCAGCTCGAAATGGTCTCCGGCACCGATAATGCTTACATGCTGGCGAAGAAATACCACATCAAGACTGCCTGGGGCACTGATACACTGTTTGATGCGCGATTAGCTACCCGGCAGGGCGCGCAATTAGCCAAGCTGACCCGCTGGTATTCACCGATTGAGGTTCTCAAAATGGCGACCAGTGTTAACGCCGAACTTTGTGCCTTCTCTGGTCCAAGAAACCCTTACCCCGGTAAGTTAGGGGTGGTGGAAAATGGTGCGCTAGCGGACTTGATTCTGGTTGACGGTGACCCTCTGAATGATATCCAACTTATTGCTCATCCAGAGACTGCATTCCGGGTAATCATGAAGGATGGCCAAATATTCAAAAACACGTTAGGAAGCCACAGTTGATTTTTTTCAAAAGGTTAAGCTGCGCAAATCTAAGCTCATGGCGTGGATCATGGGTTCTGTTATTAGCGATGACTCTGAGTGGTTGTACACGCTCAGAGGCTCCCTCTTTTGCATTATTGGGCTCCTATTTCCCTTCCTGGCTGGCTTGCGCATTTATCGGGGTTATCGCGGCGGTGGTTGCACGCGTCCTGTTTATTCGTGTTGGTATTGATGAGGTGCTGCCATGGCGGCTGTTGGTCTATGTCTGCCTGGCGCTAGCTGTGGCATTTATCTGTTCCTTACTCCTATTTGCGCGATAAATTATGAAGATGAATAAGCTACAAGGGAGTGGAGGGAAGCGGCAATTGGCGCTGATTGTCGCCGGGCTGATTGTGGTCGCAGCGGTGATATCAGGCTGGCTTTCAGTGCGGCAAACCACATTGAACCCATTGGCGGAAGATGCGGAACTGGGGGCTAGTGTGGTACATGTCTCCAGCTCAGTTCCCGGTCGTATTATCTCGCTGAATGTGGAGGAAAACAGCAAAGTTCAGCGTGGTGACCTGCTGTTTTCTATCGAGCCGGATCTCTATCGTTTTCGGGTCGAACAGGCACAGGCTGAGCTAAAAATGGCGCAAGCTGCCCAAGATACTCAGCAAAGGACAGTCGTAGCCGAACAGTCAAATGCCGCCATCACCGATGAGCAAATTGTACGGGCGAGGGCCAATCTTAAGCTAGCGACGCAAACATTGGCGCGGCTACAACCTCTGTTGCCGAAAGGTTATGTGACGGTGCAACAGGTAGACGATGCGGCGACGGCGAAACACGATGCCGAGGTCAGTTTAAATCAAGCATTGAAACAGTCTCTTGCAGCAGAAGCTTTGGTGAGCACTACTGCCGCTTCTGAAGCGCTGGTAGTTGCTCGTCGTGCCGCGCTTGCTATTGCAGAACGGGAGTTGGCGAACACGCAAATACGCGCCCCTCATGATGGGCGGGTGGTGGGGTTAACTGTCTCTGCCGGGGAGTTTGTCATCCCGGATCAGGCCATTTTTACTCTCATCAATACTGAGCATTGGCACGCGTCGGCATTTTTCCGTGAAACAGAATTGAAGAATATTAGCGTGGGTGACTGTGCCACTGTGTATGTTATGGCAGACCGTCAGCGTGCGATTCAGGGGCGGGTCGAGGGGATTGGCTGGGGAGTGAGTTCAGAGGATTTGCTCAATATTCCACGTGGGTTACCTTATGTGCCAAAGTCGCTAAATTGGGTCCGTGTAGTACAACGTTTTCCGGTACGTATCAGTCTGGATAATCCACCGGAAGAACTGATGCGTGTTGGTGCTACTGCTGTAGTTGTCGTGCGAAATGACGATGGTTGCTGACGGTACACTTGACGGTATGCTCCGTCAGGCAAAAGCCGATCTGGCCTTTTTCCCTGGGCGATTTGCCATGGCATGGCGGGTTGCGGTGTTATGTGCCTTGATGGCCATGGTTGCCATGGTTTATGGCATCCCGGAATCCGCAATTAGCTGTTATCTCATTATCTTCGTCATGAAACCGGATGGCGTAGAGAGCATGGTGATGGCTATTGCTATCACGGTATTGGTTTCGCTGGTTGTCGGGCTGGTGTTTCTGCTTATCCATTTCACATTGGAAGCCGCACCACTGCGCATGGCGGCATTGATCGTCAGCTCGTTTCTGTTTCTCTATCTCGGTTCGGCGAGCAAACTTGGCCCGGCAGGCAGCATTATTGCACTGGTCATCGCTTTTGTAATGACCTTGCTCAGTGATATTCCCATGGGTGAAGTAGCAACGCGTGGGCTGCTATATGCTTGGCTAATGGCTGTTGCCCCCATGCTGTTAATTGTTGGTTTTAACCTTTTTCTTGGCCGAGCCCCGCAGCGGTTATTACGTGCCAGTTTGTCAGAGCGTTTATTGGTGGTCGGCGAGGCATTACGACAGCCCGATGCCGCTAATATGGCTAAGGTGGCAGACCTGCTAGAGGAAGGGCAAAGTGAGCATCAGCAGCGGGCGCTTTTCGTGCGTATTTTTCATCTGCGCCCCTCGGCGGAGGCACACTGGCTCGAAAGTGCGGTAAAAAGCAGCTATCGACTGCTGCTGGCAACCTCGGTTTTACCTGCCACCACCCCAGAAAATGTGCGGCTTGAACTGGCGGCTTATTGCACCGGTGCAGGCGAGGCGATTGCTGCGGGTCATCTTACCGTTGTTCCACAGTTTACTGCTGAGAATGGGGGGGATGAAATTGCTGAAATCAGAAACGCGCTAATAGCATTGTCTGATGCAGATAATGGGCCAGATCCTGATGCGCCCAAAGACTCATTCTTTGCAGCTGATGCACTCACCAATCCGGTTCATCAGCGTTTCGCACTGAAGACCACCGCCGCAGCCCTGATTTGCTACCTGGTTTACACCGCTTTGGATTGGCAGGATATTCATACCGCCATGATCACCTGCTATGTTGCGGCATTGGGGACTACCGGTGAGACTGTGCATAAACTGGTGCTGCGCATTATCGGTTGCCTGATTGGAGCCTTAATGGGGGTGCTGGCGATCGTTTTCATCATTCCATATATGAATGAGATTGGGCAATTGATGGCGCTGGTGTTTGGCGGCGTGATATTGGCCGCATGGGTATCGTGCGGCAATGAACGTATCGCTTATGCCGGTGTGCAGATAGGGCTGGCTTTCCTCCTGACGGTATTGCAAGGTTTCGGGCCGAGCACTGATATGGGCGTGGCACTCGACAGGGTGCTCGGCATACTGCTGGGTAATATGGTGGTGTATTTAATCTTCACCCGCTGGTGGCCGGTGGCGATTGCCGATACTGTGCGCATGCGAATTAGCAAGGCATTGGCAGGGCTGGCAAATTTGGCAGAGCTGCCATCTCATGCTCGCCCTGCAGCACTGAGAGAAGCCACCACTGTTGAAGCTGAGGTTACCGGCGCGCGCGAAGAGCTGGCGCTGGTCCCTTTTGAGCCAAAACAATTACGTCCCTCGCGTGAAGAGTGCGTGCGACTACAGGCAATATTGGCGGAAATCGGCAGATTAGGCCCTGCTCTGTATTTATCGAGCCAAAAATCTCCGTCAGATGCTGAGCAACTGCATCGCCTCTCGGCAAGTGGCGACGTTAGCCTGTTTTCTGAACAACAAACGCTGCATAGTGACTCTTTATGGCATGAGTCATCGCCGATTGAGATGACAATTCAACAGCGTATAAAGCGACTTGAGGAACTTCTGGGAACTTGATGACATGATGACACACGTGGTACTGACGGCCCGGATAGCCAAAATAAGTCTGACTTGCGCGGTAATAAGTCTGAGCATGCTGATAGCCGGTTGTGCTACCGACCGCTTAGACCTCGCACCCACCTCCTACTCTACCCCTTGGGTACCTGATGGGAATGCCGGAGCCTCTGTCGGCACCAGCAATTTTTCAGTGCCATCGAATCCGTTAGTGGCAGAGCTGCCGCAGTCTGCGGCAATAAAAAGTGAGCATACTTACTCATTGCCAGAGCTTATCGATATTGCCCAGAATCAGAATCCTGATACTCGCATTGCCTGGCAGCAGGCGCGACAGGCCGCACTTGCCGTGGGCATGGGCGAGGCGGTATTCCTACCGATAATTTCAGCGAGTGTTATTGGGGGTTACCAGAGCACTAGCACCCCTTTACCTTATGCTATTGGCGGTGAGAAGGATCTCAAAACCTCAGGAAGTGCTGTTGTCCCTGCACTGGCATTACAGTGGCTTATCTTTGATTTCGGGCAGCGTAGCGCATTGCTTGAAGCTGCTAAACAGACTTCTTATGCGGCCAATGTGAGTTTTAATGGCATGCACCAGAAGCTGATTTACGATGTTACCCGCACCTATTTCCAATATGGTGCTGCGCAAACTCAGACTCAAATCGCCGAGCAGACACTGAATAACAGTCTGAAGATTCAAGATGCCGCGCAGGAGCGTAGGAAAAATGGTATCGCCACGTCAGTAGAAGTCGCTCTGGCACAACAGCAAGTCGCACAATCGGAACTACGCCGAGTCGTGGCAAAAGGCACTGAACGTGACGCCTATCAGGCATTGCTTGGTGCGATGGGGGTTTCACCCACTTTGGCGATTAAGGTCAGCTATGCTAAGGCTCGGGTCCTACCCGATGTTGCCAGCCCTCCAACAGAAAGGATGATTCGTCTGGCCCTGTCCCAGCGGCCAGATGTGCTCGCCAGTTACGCAGCAGTTGAAGCGGCCACCGCCGGGGTCAAAGCTGTAGAGGCTGACTTTTTACCGAAGGTCTATCTTGCCGGGGCTGTGGCTGGGGGCGATGGGCGCTTCGATATTCAAGGTCTACCGGGAATCAGCCAGCAAACTTCATCCTCCAGCATTTTAGTCGGTGTCAGTGTTCCGATTTATGATGGTGGAATACGCGCCGCAAGGGTCAAAGAAGCCGAGTCGCGTGCGGCGGTTGCTGCTGAAGGATTTAAGAAAACGCAGGAATTGGCAGTGCGTGAAATCGTGGTCGCAGCTGATACTTTGCAATCTGCACTTGAATCCAATCAGGCAGCATTAAATCTGGTGAAAACCTCGTTTATTGCCTATGACGCCGCACTGGAATCTTACCGCAATGGTGTCGGTACCATCACAGTGGCAAACGAAGCTGCCAATGGTCTATTAAATGCTCAGCAAATGAGTACCGATGCACACGCCGCCTCGTTAGTTGCCGCCGCTAATTTGGCTTTTGTCATGGGTAAAATGACAAATTCTGCAGTGAACTGAAAATATATTCATATGCTAATTATTCATCGTTTCACTTTAATTGGAATTGAAGCGATGAATTGAAGCTTGATGGCAGGGTTATCTGGTTGGCTAGATTTTATTTATAGTTTTTTAAACTGATAATTATGATTTATTCATCCAAAATAAATCGTAATTGATGGTTTTATCCGTTATTTCTTCTGGTTTTTTATTTTCAAAAGTAGACTATTTGGTGATGTTCAATCAATTGTACCGAACAATGGTCTGACCTATTAGTAAGCTATCTTCATATTATTGTAAATTAACTGATTCATTACGATAATGGATATGCCATTTCCCACTTATATTTGTCACTATAAATCTCCGTTTCAAATCACATTTTTTAAAAAAATATTGTAGGACGAATCCTACAATTAATTTCCTACAGTATCACTTTAGATTTAATGATATTTTTTTCTCCCTTTAATAACAGCGCGTTATTGTGCTGATTCAAGAAAATTCTTATATATCAATGTGATGATCTGTTTCTAATTGTTTTTTAATTTTTACATATTGTTACATTTAAGTAATTGGTGTTGGGTGGCTAATGTTTCTAAACTGCCGCCGCTGGGTATTTAATTGATGTGCTAATGTGTGCGAAAAATACCTGCCAGAGACTGTTTTATGCCATCCGGTGAATGGGTAAGGTTATCTACGAACAATTATTTTCTTATTTCATACACCCGAGTTGTCGGTGAATTGTGGATATTGAACCAGACAGCGTAGATTATTTTTACACATCTTCTCAGGAATGGATTTTCTAAGTTTCCTTCACTCAATAAGGAACGTTGATGTCCTCTTCAAGCTTCCAGAATGAAATACCCAAAGCGCGCGTTAATATTAAATTAGATCTTCACACTGGCGGGGCTCAGAAGAAAGTTGAGCTGCCTTTGAAATTGTTGGTGATGGGGGATTATAGCAATGGTCAGGAACAGCGCCCACTGTCTGAGCGTGACAAGCTTAGTATTAACAAAAACAATTTCAACAGTGTTCTGGCTGAGTTCCAACCGAGCCTGAAATTAGCTGTGCCAGACACTCTCGCCGGGGATAACACGGATACAGCAGTGTCACTGACCTTCCGAGATATGAAAGATTTCGAACCAGAAAGCGTGGCGCGTCAAATTCCGCAATTAAGGGCTTTGTTGGCGATGCGTAATCTGCTGCGTGACCTTAAGTCTAATCTTCTGGACAACTCTACCTTCCGTCGTGAGCTGGAAAACATTCTCAAAGACGATGCATTGAGTGATGAACTTCGCGCGGAATTGGCGGCATTGGCCCCGAAAGACTGTTAATCATTGGATTGGATAGAAAAGGAACATGCTGATGTCTGTACAGGAAAATACTGCGCAAACTAGTGCTACGACGGTATTAGAAAAAAATAGCCCATCCACTCAAGGGGTTTATGCCTCACTGTTTGAAAAAATCAATCTTAACCCAGTATCATCACTGACCGAGCTTGATGCTTTCCAGAACAATGATGCACTGGCAGAAGCTACAACTGACGAACGTGTTACTGCTGCGGTCAGTGTCTTTTTAGACTTACTGAAACAGTCGTCTAGAAAAGTAGAAAAACTGGATAAAACTTTACTGGATGGCCACATTGCCGCACTGGATGACCAAATTAGTCGCCAGCTAGATGCGGTCATGCATCATCCCGATTTCCAACGTGTAGAGTCCGGCTGGCGTGGCCTGAAGTTCTTGGTTGACCGTACTGATTTTCGTCAGAATGTCAAAATTGAACTGTTGGACGTGTCAAAAGAAGACTTACGTCAGGACTTCGAAGATTGCCCGGAAATTGTCCAGAGTGGCTTATATCGTCACACCTATATTCAGGAATATGACACTCCGGGTGGTGAGCCAATCGGTTCGGTTATTTCCAACTATGAGTTTGATGCTGGCCCGCAAGATATAGCGCTATTACGCAACATTTCTAAAGTTTCTGCTGCGGCGCATATGCCATTTATCGCTTCAGTTGGCCCTAAATTCTTCCTCAAAGATTCCATGGAAGAAGTGGCAGCCATTAAAGATATCGGTAACTACTTTGACCGTGCCGAATATATTAAGTGGAAATCGTTCCGCGACTCTGACGATGCACGCTATATCGGCTTGACCATGCCGCGTGTATTAGGTCGTCTGCCTTATGGCCCTGATACTGTGCCAGTACGTAGTTTTAACTACGTCGAAGAAGTGAAAGGCCCGGATCATGAAAAATATCTGTGGGCGAATGCTTCTTTTGCCTTTGCAGCCAATATGGTGAAAAGCTTCATCAAAAATGGTTGGTGCGTGCAGATTCGAGGCCCACAAGCTGGTGGTGCCGTGACTGATTTGCCTATTCACTTGTACGATTTGGGCACCGGTAATCAGGTGAAAATCCCTTCAGAAGTGATGATCCCAGAAACCCGCGAGTTTGAATTTGCCAATCTGGGCTTTATCCCACTGTCGTACTACAAAAACCGTGATTACTCTTGCTTCTTCTCGGCTAACTCTACCCAGAAGCCTGCATTGTATGAAACGGCGGATGCGACAGCCAATAGCCGTATCAATGCCCGTCTGCCGTATATCTTCTTGTTGTCACGTATTGCTCACTACCTGAAGTTGATCCAACGCGAAAATATCGGTACCACCAAAGACCGCCGTTTGTTGGAGCTGGAACTGAACAACTGGGTGCGCAGTCTGGTCACTGAAATGACTGATCCGGGTGATGATTTACAGGCTTCTCATCCACTGCGTGATGCAAAAGTCACCGTAGAAGATATTGAAGACAACCCAGGTTTCTTCCGCGTCAAACTGTATGCCGTACCGCACTTCCAGGTTGAAGGTATGGACGTCAATCTGTCGCTAGTTTCGCAGATGCCGAAGGCTAAAGCTTAAGGCAGGAAGCACGATGAAGATTTATCGTCCTTTGTGGAACGATGGGGCCTTTTTGGCCCCGCAACAATTCCAGCAGCAGGCTCGTTGGGATGCTTATGTGGCAGACAGCGTGGCACATATGGCACTGGCATCTCCATGGGGAGTTATTGATGCGGCCTTCGACAAGGGGTCGTTGGCGCTTTCTCGTTTGAATGTACTTAAACTGGTGGTTCGCTTTCCTGATGGCACGCTAATTGATTCTGAACGGGCAGATAACCTGCCTCCTGCCTGCGATTTGTCTGCCGTTTCAGATCGTGACGCCGTGGACGTGGTGCTGGCATTACCGCTGCTGTCGGCTAACGGTGGCAATCTGGATGATGGGCAAGACAGCGCGCGCCCTCGCCGCTGGCAACAGGAGTGGGTTACCGTACAGGAGCTTGCCGGCCATGAGCGTACCGAGCTGGCGATCATGCGCCACGCAGTCACACTGCGTTTTGCTCACCAGGAGAACAGCGCCTATCTGACCTGTCCGGTGGTGCGGTTGATACGCAATGCCCAAGGGCTGTGGATGCAGGATGAGAATTTTATCCCACCGATGCTGTCATTGGCGGCAAGTCAGATTGTGTTGACGGAGCTGGGGGATCTCATTCACCGTCTGCAGGCTCGTCGACGTCGCTTGATGGCAATGCGGCGTGAAAGTAACGAGCGGATGGCCGATTTCTCGGTAGCTGATGTGTCGCTATTTTGGTTGCTGAATGCGCTAAACAGTGCCGAGCCAGTATTAGTGGAGTTGTATCAGGCACCTTCGCGCCATCCCGAACTGTTCTACCGCGAACTTGTCCGCCTTGCCGGTAGCCTGCTGACATTCTCCCTTGAGCATAAAGCTGAAGACATTCCACTTTATCAGCATGACCTACCGGAGCAGGTTTTCCCGCCGCTGTTCACCTTGCTTGAGGCTCTGCTCGAAGCCAGTCTGCCATCCCGTATGGTGGCGATTGAGCTGACTCACGAGGGCCAATTCTGGACCGGTTCTTTGCACGATGCTCGACTGCGTGAAGGGGCTGATTTCTATCTCTCTGTTCGCTCTTCGATCCCCAACCATCTGCTGCAAACCCAGTTCCCGCTGTTGTGTAAAGCCGGTAGCGTGGAGGATGTGTCAGATGTGGTCAATGTGGCACTCAACGGTGTGGCGATGAAACCTCTGTCTCACGTTCCTGCTGCTATCCCGCTACGTTTAGAGAATCAGTACTTCGCCCTTGATCTCAAGGGGGCAGCTGCGCAAGCCATGTTGGATGCGGGTAACTGTGCTTTTTACACCCCAGGTTCGCTGGGTGATATCAAACTCGAACTGTTTGCGGTGCTGCGCTCATGAGCAAAATAAATACATCTGTGGTTGATGCAGTTTTTTATCCCTGCTGGCTGATGGTTAGCCAGTTGCGTAATGGCCAGGAAATTGAAGACGGTGAGGCTTTGTATCGCCGTGCCTGTGAGTGGATTGATGGCGCACGTGAGACGCTGTCACATGCCGGTTTTAGCGAAATTAGCTGTGACCATATGTTGTATACCCAATGCGCGTTACTGGATGAAAGTGTTCTGAACCGCCAGAAGCAGGACAGCGGCTATACCAAATGGCTGAAAAACCCACTTCAGGCTCGCTACTTCAATACCCTGAATGCAGGTGAGGAATTGTGGGAACGGATCCGCACTGTGTTACAGGAGCCAGCACCGGATACCGCAGTGCTGACCTGCTTTTACCGTGCATTGACCCTGGGATTTGCCGGTCGCTATCGTGAACAGGGAGACGAGCGTAGAGAAGATGTGGTGCGTAAGTTGAGTTTGTTGGTGCCACCGTTTGCCTCTTCACAGGACACACCGCTGGTCTCGCGCTCACTGCGTCTACGATCCGGGCGCAAGACTTATTGGGTTTCCTGGGCCGCTGGCGTGGTAATACTGGTCGCATTGTGGTTTACGTTATCCAGCCAGCTTGCGCATATGGTGTCTCAACTGACAGGGATACATTAGCGGATGCGTGGATTAACACAGTTACTCCTGCTATTGCTGGGTACATGCCTGACACTGTGGCTGATCCTGGGTTTTTGGCCGCTGGGAACGGGTAGCCGTGTAGCTCTGAGTATATTGGTTGCCATTCTCAGCGGTGGTGTGGGTTATTTCCAGTGGCGTAAGCACAACCGCCATAAAGTGGCTCACGAGTCCATTGCAGATTCAACGCTGCCACCTGAAGATTTTCAGGGCGCGGTCGTGCTGGTTTGCGGTGATAGCAATGCCCTGTTTTCCTCCTCAGCTGCTTTTCGCGAAACTCATCAAGGTTGGTATCTGGCGGTGAAAATGCCAGAACAACTGCCCATATTTGCACAATATCTGGCGGCGGAACGTCCGGCACTGATTGCACAGATCTCTGTGTTACTGGCCATCGTGCCAGAGCAGCATCAGGATCTGGACGATTTTTCACAATCGCTGCGTGCCTGGCAACGGGCTATCGTGCAGTGCAAAGGATGGCTTGCGGGGATCCCACCTGTCTGGCTGGGCACCTGGCTTTCGCCGCCAGTGATTTCATCAACGCAGGCAGAGCGTTGGTACATGGTGACTCCGGGGCAGAAAGGTATTCAGGTTCAGGAAGTGGGGGCAGGGATGATGCCACTGGTTGAATGGAGCCGGCATCAAGATTCCGGTAACGGTCAGGAAAGATTGAGCTCGGTATTATGGATGGAAAGTCTTCTCTCCTGGCTTGATGAACATGTGCTGAGCATCCTGACACAACGGCAAGGGGATGTGCCTCCACTGATTCCATGCGCATGGGGTTGCTGTTTTACCCCGGTGACGGGGCGTCAGGACAATCTGTGGCAGACATACATTCGTAGCCTCACCACTCTGACCCCGGTGGCTATCCCAGAGCAAAATGACCTGCCGTTGCCAGAAGTGTTACTGCCTTATCTGCCCCGTCGTCGTGGTGTTTCTCGTCTGATGCAAACTTGGCAGATGGCGGGCATGTTATGTGGGGTATTTTTATTATTTGCCCTGCTGGCCTCTTTTATTAATAACCAGCGTCTGGTCCAGAGTGTGGGCGATCATTTGTCACTGTATAACCGACTTACCGGTACGCCACACGCCCCTAAGACTCTGGCTCAGCAACAACTGCGTACGGATGCACGCCTGTTGGATGACTGGTTACGCAGTGGTGCACCGATGCGCTTGTCACTGGGTCTGTATCAGGGCCTACGGCTTAGAGCTCCGCTTGAAATTGCAATCAATAGCTGGACACCACCACCGCCACCAGCACCGGTTATTAACAACATTATTCAGGGGCCAAAAACGCTGCGTCTGGATAGCCTGTCACTATTCGATGTGGGTCAATCAATACTCAAATCGGGTTCCACCAAAGTGCTTATCAATGCGCTGGTCGGGATTAAGGCCAAACCTGGTTGGTTGATCGTGGTTGCGGGTCACACCGATATCACGGGTGATAGTCAGTCCAACCAGATTTTGTCACTTAAGCGGGCGGAATCGGTACGCAATTGGATGCGCGATACCGGAGATATTCCGGAAAGTTGCTTTGCCGTACAGGGTTATGGCGAGAGTCGCCCGCTGAAATCTAACGATACGGAAGCGGGCCGTGCGCTCAACCGCCGTGTCGAAATCAGTCTGGTACCTCAGGCCGATGCCTGTCGCCTGCCAGGCATAAAAACAGCGTCACAGGATGAAAGTGACGTATCAACTCAAGAAATGGAGAAGTAAACCATGGCAATTCCAGTTTATCTGTGGCTGAAAGATGACGGCGGTGCGGACATTAAAGGCTCCGTCGACGTTAAAGATCGTGAAGGCAGCATCGAGATCGTGGCACAGGAACACAACCTGTATATCCCGACGGACAACAACACCGGCAAGTTGACAGGGACCCGTATTCATACCCCATTCCTGTTCACCAAAGAAATCGACTCTTCCAGCCCGTATTTGTATAAGGCTGTAACCACCGGTCAGACCCTGAAATCTGCGGAATTTAAATGGTACCGCATTAATGATGCAGGCCAGGAAGTTGAGTATTTCAACACCAAGCTTGAGAACGTGAAACTGGTGAAAGTTGCGCCGAAGATGCATGACATCAAAGATCCAGCTAAAGAGAAACACAATCACCTCGAAGCGATTGAACTGCGTTACGAAAAAATCACCTGGACTTACAAAGACGGCAACATCATTCATTCCGATTCTTGGAACGAACGTACTACCGCGTAATACCTGCAGCAGACGGTTTGCCGTCTGCTGTTTTTGTTTTTGCTGAGTCACTGTACGCGGTGGTTCAGCAAAAATTAACAACCCTTTGATGACCTTATGGGCCTCGGTTTCCTTATTTAGGATATGGCTATGGGCGGTAGCGTGCCTGACAGGGTAAATGACACACAAGGAAGAGAGTTTATGACAACGCATTCAGCACACTTATTACGTCGGTTAAATCCCTATTGCGCGCAGGCACTGGCCGGTGCTGCAACCCTGTGTCAAACCCGTGCCCATGCCGAGATCACCGTCGAACACTGGTTGTTGAAATTGCTGGAGCAGGGCGAAGGTGATATCACGGTGATTGCCCGTCGTTATGAGTGGGACATGGACAGCCTGTGGCAGGGGTTGCTGGCCCATCTGGATACTTTGCCGCGCACGGTGCAGGGCAAACCCCAGTTGTCAGCCGCGTTGCAGCAATTAATCAAAAGTGCCTGGCTGGATGCCTCGTTGCAGGAGAACGCCGATACCGTGCGTTCCGTTCATCTGCAGGCAGCGCTGATTGCCACGCCGTCATTATTAGCCGCCGATGCCGCCTGGCCATTGCTCAGCCTGAGCACCACCCAGTTACACCGCCTGTTACCGCTGCTGGACAACCAATCCGACGAACGTCCCGAGGTTCAGCAGGCGGCGGCGCTGGCAGACAGCCCGCTTAATCTGACCGATGAGGCAGCGATTACCCCCTCTGCCAGCGGCCAGCCGCAACTCAATGACGCTCTGCAAGCAGCGTTGGATAAATTCACTCTGGATGTTACCGCCAAAGCTAAAACTGGGCAGATTGACCCGGTATTTGGCCGCGATAATGAAATCCGCCAGATGGTGGATATCTTGTCGCGACGGCGTAAGAACAACCCCATTTTGGTGGGTGAACCGGGAGTAGGAAAAACGGCACTGGTTGAAGGTCTGGCATTGCGTATCGCCGAAGGCAATGTGCCGGATAGCCTAAAAGCTGTCAGCCTACGCACGCTTGACCTTGGCTTGTTGCAAGCGGGAGCTGGGGTGAAGGGGGAGTTTGAGCAACGCCTGAAAAATGTTATCGAAGCGGTGCAACAATCACCGACGCCGGTGCTGCTGTTTATCGATGAAGCCCACACCATCATCGGGGCCGGTAATCAGGCGGGTGGCGCTGATGCCGCTAATCTATTAAAGCCAGCACTGGCACGCGGTGAATTACGCACTATTGCCGCGACCACCTGGTCGGAATATAAGCAGTATTTTGAGCGCGATGCTGCATTGGAGCGCCGCTTCCAGATTGTTAAAGTCGACGAGCCGGATGACGACATGGCCTGCCTAATGTTGCGTGGCCTGAAGTCCCGTTATGCCCAACATCATGGTGTCCACATTACTGATGAGGCGGTGAAAGCAGCGGTCAGCCTGTCACGCCGTTACATCACGGGTCGCCAACTGCCAGATAAAGCAGTTGATTTACTGGATACGGCCAGTGCTCGCGTGCGCATGAGCCTTGATACTTTACCGGAAGCGTTAACCCGGCTGAAGGCGCAGATTAGCGCATTAGAGATGGAGCAACAGGCTCTGCTGGAAGACATTGCCCTCGGCAACCTTCTTAATTCTGATCGTCTGGGGCAAATTGAACAGCAAACAGCAAGTTTAGGTGAACAACTGACGGTGCTGGAGAATCAGTACATTGAGGAAAAAAACCTGACGCAACAACTGTTGGAAACCCGTCATGACATCAGCCGTCAGGCTGAGATCAATGCACTGCAACAGCAATTGAGTGAGTTGCAAGGCAGTACGCCATTGCTATCACTGGATGTCGATGTGCGTACTGTTGCCACTGTCATCGCTGATTGGACGGGGGTCCCCTTGGGCAGTTTGCTAAAAGATGAGCAAACTAACCTGCTCTCCCTGGAGAATCATTTAGCCACTCGAGTCGTAGGCCAGGATGCCGCATTGAAAGATATGGCCCAGCGGCTACGGGCAGCTAAAACCGGCTTAACCGCAGACAATGGCCCGCTGGGTGTCTTCTTGTTGGTTGGCCCAAGTGGTGTAGGGAAAACCGAGACGGCACTGGCGCTGGCCGACACACTGTTCGGTGGTGAGAAATCACTGATTACCATCAATCTGTCCGAATATCAGGAAGCACATACCGTTTCCCAACTTAAAGGCTCGCCACCGGGTTATGTCGGCTATGGGCAGGGTGGGATTTTAACCGAGGCAGTGCGCAAGCGACCTTATAGTGTGGTGCTCTTGGATGAAGTTGAGAAAGCCCATCGCGATGTGCTGAATGTGTTCTATCAAGTGTTTGATCGTGGTTTTATGCGCGACGGCGAAGGACGTGAAATCGATTTTCGCAACACGGTGATTTTGATGACTGCCAATCTGGGCAGCGACCACATCATGCAGTTATTAGACGAACAACCGCAATCTACCGATAGCGATCTGCAAGAAATGCTGCGTCCGATCCTGCGTGATCACTTCCAACCCGCACTGCTGGCCCGCTTCCAGACCTTGATCTACCGTCCACTGAATGCCGTGGCATTGAGAACCATCGTCGAAATGAAGCTAGCACAGGTGGCTAAACGCCTGCATAAACATTATGGCCTGCAATGTACGCTGGGTGACAGCCTGTATAACACCTTGGTTGCTGCCTGTTTATTGCCAGACACCGGGGCACGCAATATTGATAGCTTGCTCAATCAACAGATTTTACCGGTGCTGAGTCAACAACTGTTGCAACGGATGTCGGAACAAACACGTACCACGTCACTGACCTTGGGCTGGGATGAAGAAGAAGGGATTGTGCTGGAGTTTGGTGATTAAGGACTCAATGTTACCTAACTAAGAAAATGCTCATCTCTAAAAAAAGCGGAAACGTAGCAAGTGCGGCTAGTCTATTGCTAGGGAGAATTATACCTATGGATACGGTTGAAGAACTTAACGGTACTTATTTTTTTAATGGATTAAATAACCTGACGGCTTATGAGTTGCTGTTTTGGATATTAGTGGATGAAACTGAAAATCAACTGGGCATCAAAGATATCATTGGTGTGGCTTTTATAATTCTCGGTAATAATAGTGTCGACGTACCCGGAAAACCCAATACAGCAACGAAGGGGACATCGCATGCATCACTCTTTTTTCGCAAGCATCTTAGCTACAAATTCAAAAAGCGCATCTTACCAACACTGACAAAAAAATCTTTTTCATTAAGCGGGGTCAGAGTGTTTTGGGTTAATAATCTGGGGGCATTTGCAGGAAGAGCGGTTCCCGTTTTAGGGTGGATTATATTGGCGACGGATGTTGCCACGATAAGTTTCAAAACCGTCAGCAAATATAACACCATCGCGCGGCCGGAGGATAAAATCTGGTGAACATGACAATTGAAGACAAGGTCAGAGAGTTTGTCAAAAGCGAGTTACCGTTGGTGACTAGTTTATTCATGAAAAAAATTGATATTGACGATGATACCCCCTTACAGAATTTGCATGAAGCAGATGATATCGCTGAAATGGCGGAAAGATTTTTCTCACATTTTAATGTTCAGCCTGCCGGATTTTCCCTTAATAGCTATTACCCTTGGAAGGTGAAATCCGTATTTTCACGAAGAGCCATTAATCAAAACAAAATACCATTAACGGTGGGGATGTTTATTGAATCAGCCAAGGCCGGGTATTGGCTATATAACTGAACTGAATAATTTAAATAATAATCTCCCCTTCAAAATAAACCTGTCGGCTGTTAACTGGCTATGCGGTGTGCAAACCCATGGAATACAGGTTGTTACACGGAGTAAAACCCATGAGTATCATTGATACACTTCAAAACACGCTATCAGCCATCACCAAAACCACACTAAATCGTTACCGCCTTGATATTCCTTCTTGCCAGTCTCCTCTGGATGTGGAGGATTTTGTGGGGACGGAAGCATTGAGTGAATTGTATTGCTACACAGTCCACTTCACCAGTACAGACAAAGACATTGATGCCAGCCAGTTGCTACGCAAATCAGCCAGTCTGACGATGGGGACGGGTTTGCTACAGAACCTCTCGGAGCAGAAGGTAGTGCATGGGGTAGTGACGAGTTTTGAGCGGATCAGTGGCTCAAAAGACCAGGCAGTATACCAGATAACGCTGTCACCATTTCTGGCACTGCTGCGCAATCAGTTCCGCACGCACCGTTTCTTTGTCAACAAATCGGTACCCGAAGTGGTAGAGCAGATACTTCAGGATCATGGTTTTAAAGACTGGGAATATGAGTTTGTTCTGAAGCAGATCTATCCAAAACGTGAGCAAATAAACCAGTATCAGGAAAGTGATCTGGAATTCATTGAACGATTGCTTTCAGAGGTGGGGATATTTTACCTCTTCACCTTGCAGTCGGACACTCAGACTGAAGTGGTCCATTTTGCTGATAAGCAGAGTGCCTATGAGTTTGGAAAAACACTATCATTGAACAGCCCGTCAGGGATGAGTGACAGTGGTGCATTGTCTGTTTGGGACGTGAGTGTGCAGCACAATGTGGTACAGGCCAATGTGACCACCAAAGATTACAATCATCGTGAAGCTCAGAAAGTCCTTCAGTCTGCCAAGGTAGATATGACTCGTGGCGAGAGTGACGAGGTGACTTATGGCGAAGTGTATCATTACAAACCTCGTCATCTGGATACCGGTGATAAAACAGATCCCACTGCTGAAACAGCCAACTTCTTGGCACGCCTCGACCATGAACGTTTTTTATCGGCACAGACAACCATTGTCGGCTTGGGCAATGATGCTACCCTCAGCCCTGGGCAAGTGCTGACGATAACCGAAACCGCCATCGTTCCGACGCTCCCTACAGCTATGAACAACGGTCTTCTTATTACCGGCACCTTCTTCAGTGCCAGCCGCAAAGATGCATTAGTGGTGAACTGGATGGCAGTCCCATACAGTGAAACCCTGTGCTGGCGTCCGGCATTGCTTCCACGCCCGAAAGTCAGTGGCACCATGATGGCACGGGTGACCAGTGCCAAGTCGAACGATATCTATGCTTGGCAGGATACCTCCGGTTTGTATCGGGTGAAATTTGATGCGGATCAGGACGACAAAGCACAAGGTCAGGAGAGCATGCCGGTGCGACTCGCCAAACCTTATGGTGGCGATGTGTACGGCATTCACTTCCCACTGATACAGGGCACCGAAGTGGCTATCGCGTTTCACGACGGTGACCCGGACCGCCCATACATCGCTCATGCCCTGCACGATTCACGCCATACCGACCATGTAACCGAAAAAAATAACACCCGCAACGTGATCCGTACCCCTGCTTTCAACAAGCTGCGTATGGAAGACAAACGTGGCGAAGAGCATATCAAACTCAGCACCGAGTACGGCGGTAAAACCCAGTTGAACTTGGGGCATAACGTGGATGCTCAGCGAGTTCTCCGCGGTGAAGGTGCCGAGCTACGAACGGATGACTGGGTAGCTGTACGAGGGGGCAAAGGGGTGTTTATCAGTGCGGATAAACAGCCGTCTGCTGGGGGGGAGATGCTGGATATGAGTGAGGCGTTGGGTCAGTTACAACAAGCGCAAAGTCTGGCGGAATCTCTGAGCAGTGCAGCAGAAACAGCGAAGGCAGAGCTTGCCGACCTGCAAACGCAGAAAGCTTTATTGAGTGAAGCACTGAATGAGCTGAAGAAATCTGTATTACTGCTGTCTGCTCCTGAAGGGATAGCACAGGTAACACCGAAAACACTGCAGCTGTCAGCCGGAGAAAACATCACGGCGACGAGTGGAGGTAATACAGATTTCAGTATCATGAAAAAACTGACCGTGGCTGCGGGAGAGCGAATAAGTCTGTATGCCCAGAAGTTGGGGATAAAACTTTTTGCCAGCAAAGGGAGAGTGGAGATCCAGGCGCAGGGTGATGAGATGACACTGGACGCGCTGAAAGATATCCGGATTAGTAGCAGTGAAGGGAAAATCATCATCAGTGCGAAGAAGGAAATCATACTGACAAGCGGCGGGGGTTATATCCGCATAGCCGATGGAACTGTGGAGTGTGCAGCACCGGATAAAATAATAGAGCGCGGCGCGGTGTGGCAGAAGTTTGGTGGGCAAAGTATCAGCCAGGCGGCTCAAAAATGGGAAAGCGCCGATTTTGCGATCACACCTGAAGTCCGCTGGCCATACAGTGATTCTCCTGTCGCCGGACAGATTATCAAGTTAGTGAGTGGAGATGGAACTGTACAGACACTCACCACGGCCTCTTCCGGAAGCGCACCGAAGCAATCGGGTGTGAATATTGATTCGCTGAAAGCTTATTTACAGAATAAGGAATAAGAGATGAATGATGCGTTAGGAAATAACATTGCGGCGCAAAGTTATGATGACAGTGGTCGACAAAATTACACGGTAATAACTGACGATAAGGGAAAAGATGTAAAAGCCACCATTTACAAAACACCTGACAGGGTTATTCCGGTGATTTTTTTGCCGGGTGTAATGGGGAGTAATTTGATGGACCAATCTGGTAAGCCTATATGGCGATTAGATAGCTTAGCTGGCACAGCTTGGGATTGGGTATCGGTAGGGGCAAAAAAAAGGAAAGATTTACTTTCGCCAGAAAGAACATTTGTAGACTCAGGAGGGAAAATAGAGCCAGAGTACGAAAGTGAAGTTAAACAATTTGGCACTCGCAGGGATAGAGGGTGGGGAGAAGTGGGGTATGTGAGCTACGGTCAGTTTTTACCCTGGCTTCAGGGTGCGTTAAATGATCATGATTTAATGGAAAAAAATAAAAAAAACAATAATGGTCATCTAACTCTACGTGAACAGCTGCAGAACAAAAATCTAAATGCTGAGATTGGAGAGGAAAATCTCACTAAGGACGATATCGAACTTAGTTATAAATATTTATTTCCCGTCCATGTAGTGGGTTACAACTGGCTACAGTCAAATGAAAAATCAGCAACAGTCCTAAAAGAACGAGTAAATTCAATTGTTAGTGGGTATAGCGCCCAAAATATGCTATGTGAAAAAGTTATTATTATTACTCACTCTATGGGGGGCTTTGTTGCACGTCACTATTCTGAGAACGCAGCTGGAAAAGATAATATTCTGGGAATTGTTCATGGTGTGATGCCTACACTCGGGTCACCAATGACCTATAAAAGAATGAAAGCAGGCGAAGCAGGTAATGTAGGGCGTGTTATTGGTAGCTCAGGCTCCGAAATGACTGCTGTTTTAGCACAATCACCAGGACCCTTACAGCTCTTGCCTGGCATAAGTTATGGACTGGGATGGTTGCAGATAGAGGGGGTATCAGGTGGATTACCAAAAAGTGATCCTTTCAAAGAGATATATAGCCAGAGAACTCCTTGGTGGGCTTTATGTGAAGATCGACTAATAAATCCAAATAATAAAAAAGCCTCAGATAGTGATTGGAACAATTACATTCAGTTGTTAATACAAGATGTTAAGAGCTTTATTGAAAAGTTAGACGGGAAATTTCATAAAAATACATATGCTTTTTATGGTAATGATGGTGAGAAATACCCCTCATATGAGACTCTTTACTGGAAGGATAAGGCCGGTGGCTATTATGATAAAAACAAAGATATATCAGAAATAGCTTATAGTGGAGTAATAAAAGATCCATATAATTATGAAATAAAAAATTATCGCACTGCTAAAATGCAGATTGGTTTGGAAAAAAATATATGGAGAGAAAAAACTTATATAATCGCCCCCCCTAAAGATGCAGGCGATGGTACTGTTCCAATTAAAGGGGCGAAATTCGTTAATGATGGATTACACGGAATGTTAGGTGTAGGAGTTGATCATGAGGGAGCATTTAAAAATACTGACACAGAGAATTCACGACTATTCACTCTTCGTTCTATAATAAAAATATCTCAAGATGTGAGTAAAACTACTTTGGCCTACAATAAATGAAAATAAAAAACAACATACTAATTTATACATTAGTAGCTTTGGTTTTAGCCGGCTTTGTATTATGGTTCATGTATGGTAAAACATCCTCTTTTTTTAAAGTAAAGCTAACCGATAAAGAACAGGTAAACATGGATAATTTATTGAGTAATTTACAAACAAGATGTATTGGTCGGTATTTGATCGATTTGCCATCATCATATAGTAATTCTGGTAATGATCTAATAAAAATTAAAAACAGTAAAATAATAACTAATCGAATCTATCAACCAGCATTTGAGCAATATATACGGTTACGCGAACAAGAACTTCTTGCGACAAAAAGTACATCTAACATCGATATGCCCTACCTGAAAAATACTTACCAATTACCACATGGGCTTAAAGGCATTATTTTTGAAAGAGTTGAAAACCCAAATGTCGATGATGCCTTTAGGATGTTAGAGGCATATTTATACAGTAATGGAGTGCTTATAAAAATTGAGATCAAGCTAACAAATGGTATGGCGGACCGCTATAAAAGTGATCGTAGCTCATATCCTACTGTTTATACAGACACAACATCTGAACGGATGTCAGAGCTGAATGATCTACTGGTAAGGATCCAAGGTAGGAATGAGAATGTAATCCCGACTATGGCAGGAAGTTGTATCCCAAATGCTTTTATTGCTGATAATAAAAGCGATCAAGAGAGTATAGATACTCTGTATAAAAGCAGCAATACCAGCCAGTTACGGTTTGGTGTGTCAATAAATAATTACATTCAAGAAAATGATAGTTTATTAGACCGCAGTGGGGAAATTGAGCATAATCTCTTATCAAATGATGGTTATATATTACGAAAGGGAATGCGCAAGATTAACAAACTAGATACTGAAGAGTTACTTGCAGTAGGGAAATACTCGTCAAATGATAATCAGCGCTATGATTTTATACTCATCACCAATGAAAAAGTCGGTGGAATTAAAAAACCTGTATTTAGCTTGGAACTGCTTAATGATGAATTAACGCCATCACCTTATAGTCAGAATGAAATAGTCAATTTCTGGGATGCTATAAGCCAGACGTTAAGAGTCAGGCCCGGAGCGTTCTTGGATGAGTAATTGTCTCATTAAATGCAGAAATAACTAAGGAGAAAGGAATGCCAGGACTAGTTTGCTTAGGTGATGCTACTACCCATGGGGGAAAGGTGATCACAGCGTCATCCACCATGTTTATTAATGGAGTGCAGGTTGCATTAGTCGGTGATTTAGTTTCTTGTCCCATACAAGGGCATGGAAATAATAAAATTATTGAAGGATCACCCACTGAGACGGAAGAAGGAATTTCTGTTGTAGTGAATAACTGTCAGTGTGCTTGTGGTTGTCGAGTTATTAGTTCTCATCCTGAAAATAGTATCGAGTCATAATTATGGGATGGTCTATTCCTAAAATCCCTGAGCAATCGGTATTACCTCCGCCTCGTTATAGCTTGTGGATAATTACTTTAGTCATCATGTTGATAATGGGGGCAGGATTAGCTTTATTTATTGGCCGTTTTTCGACATATATTCCGATACTCCTTTATGGTGTATTACCAGCCCTGCTGTTGTGGTTTTGTATCTTCGGGGTAATACTTAACCGTTATGAACAGTCAGGTGCATCTGCGTTTGCCTGGCATGAAGAATCACAAAAAACGAAGTCGCAATGGCAGCAATGGAGTCGAAAGCAGCTCGCTATTGTGGGGAATGTTTTATTGACCCCAGAGATTGACGGTATTAGCTCAATTATGGGGGAGCAAGCTAAAATCCCTATGTATCCTCAAAAGGCCCGCCCGTTATCGGGAGACCAACAGACTTTACCATCACGATTAAATGAGATTGATAATAAGCTCGAAAGTCAGTCTTCAGGTTATCGTCATCATTTACATACCATATATGTATTACACTCTTCAGCACTTCATCGTGAAACAGTTCAAACTTCTATTTTCGGCCAGTGGGATCTTTTACCTGAATTTGTCTCTTCTCTTGAAGAAATCAATGAATTAAATATTGAAACTGAAATCGAGGGCATGATTTTAATTTTGTGCTTACAAAACTGGCCTAATAACATACAGCAAAAATCCAGTGAACTTATTTCAGCGCAACTGATTAGCTCACCAGAATTTATTAACGCACATGGTTATCCCGTTTTGGCAGGGCTAGGAAGGCTAATGCCATTAGCCCCCGGAAATCTGTCAGATGATCTAAATATGCTTTTTGATTACAACAAATTAGATTTTAATGAATTAGAGCATGTTTGGTTTTCGGGTGATACAGAGAATACCGCGGTGAATATCGCTTTATATGCAGATTCTCATGATTGGATATTACCTAAAAAGAAACCTGTTCATTATATTGATCTGACTTTCGGCCCTCCAGGAGAACTTATTTTGGGTCTGTCTTTGAGCATGATGGTAGAAGCAGCAAGAAAAACCTCACAAAACCAACTGATTATTTATCAAAAGCCACAATCTTCTGGTTGGATGTGTCTCATTACGAAGGAGCTATTTTCATGAACCAAGAGAAAGGATCTCGACCACTACGCTATGGTTTTTGGGGATATCTTCTTCTGATTATTGGTTTGGCCGGGGTTAGTGCTCTGCTCTTGATAGTTTTCCAGCGCCAACTGGTAGATAGAGGCGTGTTGATCTCTACTGCCTGGCTAATATGGGGGGGGATTTTTTCGGCTCTTCTGATGGGGCTTATTGGGATGGCATTTTGGTGGCGATGGAAACAAAGCATAAGGCAAATTGCGTTTAAACCAAAACTACCGACGAAACAAGAAACGGAAGCAATAAATAAAACCTCATCCAACAGTAATTTAACGTCTGATATTAAAACAAGCCTCCAGCAGCAATATGGCCATTTCTGGCCCCGCAAAGTGCGCATTCTCTTACTCACCGGCAGTGCGGCTGATGTTGAACAGCTCACCCCCGGCCTGACATCGCAATACTGGCAGGAAGACAGTGGCACTGTACTGTTGTGGGGGGGGGAACTGGGTGCGCAGGCCGATAGTGCATGGCTGGGTGCTCTGCGTAAATTGCGCCGTCGTCCGCTGGATGGCGTCGTCTGGGTCACCTCTGCTTTAGCCCGTAGCCCCCAATTGGGTCAGGAAAACGGCAAAACAACACTTTCCACTGATATGATGGACAGCGTGGCGCAGGCGTTTGCTTCACGCTATGCACTCCTCGGCTGGCGGTTGCCGCTGTATGTCTGGTCACTGCATGCCGATGATGGTGCCGAGCGCATCACGCAATCAGTCGGCTGTTTACTGCCTGCGGGTTGTAAGGCTGACGAACTGAGAGCACAGCTTGTTGGGTTGGTTCCGTCCTTGATTGAGCAGGGCACGCAACAGATTAGCAGCAACACCCAGCACCCATTTTTGTTGCAACTGGCCGATCAGTTAGCACGTCAGCCGGATTCTGTCGTAGCCCCTCTTGCGACGCTGCTGAATCCCTATCGTCCCTCACCGCTGGCGGGGATTATCTTCAGTCCGACATCTGTCAATGCAAAGCGCAGCGTGAAGCACCATTGGGGCAAGGATAATCGCTGGGATGTGTTGATTGACTCACTGTCGTCATTACCCACTGGCTTGGCCGCGAAAAAGTTGGGCTTCGCCTGGCGTAAAACACTGGGAATGACGGTTGCAGGCATTATGGTGCTGTGGGGCGCGGGAATGGTAATGTCATTCCTGGTCAATCGCGACACCATTAATACCAGTGATTCTCAGGTGAAACTGGCAGCTAACGTGCAGCAGCCCCTGCCAGCGCGTCTTCAGGCACAACTGGAACTGCAACATACACTGGACCGGCTTCAATACCGCCAACGGCAAGGTGCCCCCTGGTTCAGCCGGTTTGGTCTGAGTCAAAACGATGCTTTGCTGGCTGCACTTTGGCCTCACTATCAGGCCAGCGCCACCCCCCTATTGCGTGATGCAGCCGCCCGTCACCTTGAAGAACAACTCAACACCATGGCGCAGCTTCCCCCCGATTCTCCGTTACGTGACACGTTGGTGAAACCCGCTTATGACCAGTTAAAACTCTATCTGATGTTGGCTCGTCCGGAAAAAATGGATGCAGCATGGTTTAGCACCACGCTGCTCCGCGACTGGCCACAGCGCAATGGTGTGCCGGATAGTACCTGGCAGGGCATTGGCCCGGCTCTACTGGATTTTTATGCCCGAAATCTGTCGCTGCATCCTGCCTGGCGTCTGAAGTTGGATGAAAACTTGGTCCATCAGGTGCGTACCCGGCTGATCAGTCAGATGGGAGCCCGCAACAGTGAATCATCGCTCTACCAGAAGATGTTGGCTCAGGTCGCGCACCAGTATGCTGATTTGCGTTTGTCCGACATGACTGGCGATACCGATGCTGAGCGGATCTTTACCACCGATGCCGTCGTGCCGGGGATGTTTACCCGTAAAGCCTGGGATGACGCTGTAAAACCGGCGATTGAAAAAGTGGTCAGCGAGCGTCGGGAAGAGATGGACTGGGTGCTGAGTGACAGCAAAAATGCCGTGTTGCAGCAGGATTCTCCTGAAGCACTGCAGGCACGCCTGAAAGCGCGCTATTTTGCTGACTTCTCCACCAGTTGGCTCGACTTCCTCAACAGTCTGCACTGGCAACAGGCACAGACGCTGTCGGACTCTATCGACCAGCTCACCCTGATGGCTGACGTGCGTCAGTCCCCTTTGGTGGCACTCATGAACACTTTGAGTATACAGGGGAAAACCGGGCAAACCGGTGAGGCATTGTCGGACTCGCTGGTGAAATCAGCCAAGAATCTATTAAACCGAGAGGATCAGCCTGCTATTGATCAGCAAGCCGGTGCTCAAGGACCGCTGGATGCTACTTTCGGACCCGTGCTGGCATTGATGGACATAAAAGGTGGACAGGGTACTACCAACCTCAGTCTGCCAACCTTCCTGACCCGAGTCACTCAGGTACGTCTCAAGCTTCAGCAGGTGGTGAATGCCGCTGACCCTCAGGCCATGACACAAACTCTTGCCCAGACGGTATTTCAGGGCAAGGCGGTCGATCTGACCGAAACTCGTGATTACGGCAGTCTGGTCGCAGCCAGCCTTGGTCAGGAATGGAGTGGGTTTGGGCAGACCGTGTTTGTTCAGCCGATGGAACAGGCATGGCAGCAAGTATTAACGCCCGCAGCCCAGAGCCTGAATGCCCAGTGGCAGGCCTCTATTGTTGATGATTGGAACAGCACTTTCGGCGGGCGTTATCCCTTAAAAAATACCAGCAGTGAGGTATCACTCCCATTACTGGCGCGTTACCTCAACAGCGACAGCGGGCGGATCGCTCGCTTCCTGCAAACTCGGCTCAATGGTGTGCTGCATAAAGAGGGCAGCCATTGGGTGCCGGACAGCATTAATGCTCAGGGACTGACGTTCAACCCCGCGTTCCTAAAGGCCGTGGACCAGTTAAGTTACCTATCTGACATCGTGTTTGCCGACGGTGAAGCGGGAATTCGCTTTGAACTGCGTCCGGGTACTGCCAAGGACGTGATGCAAACCGACCTGGTGATCGACAGTCAGAAGCTCAGCTATTACAACCAATTGCCCGTTTGGAAGCGTTTCATCTGGCCCAATGACACCGAAGCACCGGGTGCCAGCCTGAGCTGGATAAGCACTCAGGCTGGTACCCGGCAGTTTGCCGATCACCCCGGAGCTTGGGGGTGGATTCGTTTACTGGAGAAAGCTCAGGTGACACCGTATCAGGGAGTGAACAGCAGTTTTAATCTCACGTGGAAAGCCCCTGATGGCAGACCGCTGAACTACACCCTACGGACCGAAGCCGGAGACGGTCCGCTGGCCTTACTGAAACTGCGCAACTTTGTGTTACCGGCACAAATATTCAGTGTGGATGCAACAAACAGTGTTCAGCGACCGGATACTACAACAGGAGAGGGCGACTGATGGCGACGTTGCACACATTACTCAATGCCTGCCATGCCGAACAGCAAGCACTTTCGCAACAGGTACAGCAACAGATCACTCTCTGGGATAAATGGCTGCTGCCGATTGCGCCGGATTCTCCGGTGGGTGATGACCCCGGTTACGACGATGATTTCCAGCAGATGCGTGAAGAGGTCAACAAACTGTCCGGCGCAGACACGAGTTTGGTCTGTGCACTGGCGGAAAAACTGCTGACGGGAGCATGTAAGGATGTGCGCGTTGCGACGTACTATATCTGGGCGCGACTGCACATCGATGGTGAAGCCGGGTTAGCGGATGGCCTGGCTCTACTGGCCGGATTGATCCAACGCTTTGGCGATGAACTGCATCCGCAACGTGGTAACAGCCGCAAACTAGCACTGGAATGGCTGGCGGGTAACCGGGTGCTGGACAGCCTGTCACTCTACCCGGAAGTGGCCAAGGCTGACTTTGAACGCATCGTGGGGGCGCTGGCGTTAACCGAAGACGGAGTGAGTTGCTGGGATGAGCCCATCCGTCCTCAGCTCGGTGGTCTTTATACCGCGCTGGAAAATAGACTGATGCAGTCCGGCGGCCCTGATGCCGTCATTCCACAAAACAGCAGTTCCTCCCGTCACGTGGCCCCTGATACTCCAGCCTTGAAAGCCGTCACCTCTGGGCGTGATTTACTCGATCAGGCAAAACTGCTGGCGGCTTTTTTGCGCGACCAGCCAAATGGCTGGCTGTCGGGCCATCATCTGATGAAAAGTATTCGTTTAGACACATTACATGAATTGCCGCCGCTGGCTGCTGATGGATGTACCCGTCTGGCCCCGCCAAAGCCAGAGAACCGTGCACTGCTGAAACGTCTTTATTTGCAACAAAGCTGGCTGGAATTGCTGGAGCAAACTGACATCCTGTTTGCGCAGGGCGTCAATCACCTGTGGCTGGATCTTCAGTGGTATACCCATCAGGCACTGATGAAAACGGGGGCACCGTATGAGCGCTGGGCTGACATCATTAAGCAGGACCTGAATGGCCTGCTGACCCGCCTGCCGGGGCTCGAAGGGCTAGCATTCAATGACGGTACCCCGTTCGCCGACGAAGTGACACTGCACTGGATAAACCAGCAGGTTATGGCAGCAGAAAGTTGGGGCAGTGAACCCGCCGCCTCCGCCAGCACCGTGGGTGATGACGATATTTTGCAACTGGAGCCGGAAGCGCTGGTACAGGCCGACAGTGAAGGTGTGGAAGCCGCGTTAAACTGGCTGCAGAACCGTCCAAATGCTCGCACGCCTCGCCATCAATGGCTGATCCGCCTGCTGATGGCTCGGGTGGCCGAGCAGTACGGCAAGAACGATATGGCATTGCATTTGCTGGGTGAACTGGAGGGCAACGCAATCCAGATGACGCTGACACAATGGGAGCCGGAACTGTTGTTTGAAGTGAAAGCCCGTCGCCTGAAACTGCTGCGAATGAAAGCCAGCCGGACAGAGTCGGACAAATCGCGTCTGTATAGCGAGATGGAAAACCTGCTCGCCGGATTAGTTGCCCTCGATCCGGCAAGGGCTGCAGTCCTGTGCGGTTAATTGATAACCCTATCCTGATAAAAAGAAAACGATGAAAGACCTGACCCTGCGTTATTACGACGCTGAAATGCGTTATCTGCGCGATGCAGCCAAAGAGTTTGCCCAAACTCACCCTGACCGGGCGGCCATGTTAGATCTGGATAAACCCGGTGCGGCTGATCCTTACGTTGAGCGTCTGTTTGAAGGTTTTGCCTTCTCCATGGGGCGACTACGTGAAAAAATTGACGACGACCTGCCGGAGTTCACCGAAGGGTTGGTGAGCATGCTGTGGCCACACTATCTGCGCACCATTCCCTCGCTGTCGGTGGTGGCGCTGACCCCGGATGTTCCGGCGATGAAAATGGCCGAAACCGTACCTGCAGGCATGGAGGTTTATTCACGGCCAATTGGGCCAAAAAACACCGTCTGTCAGTACCGAACCACCCGCGATATGGCACTCAACCCACTCGCCGTCTCAACAGTTGTGATGGCGACGGAGCCCGATGGCCGCTCTGTATTGCGTCTGCGGCTGGCATGCAGCCCGCAGGCTGACTGGTCGCAGGTGGACTTGCATCGTCTGTGTTTTTATCTGGCGGGAGAGGCGTCGGTCAGCAGTGCGTTACATCTGGCACTGACTCGGCGTCAGGCCGCACTTTATTTACGTTTGCCCAATCAGGCCGACCGGATAAAGCTGGATGGCTGGTTTTCACCCGGTGGTTTTGCAGACGAAGATCTGCTGTGGCCCAAAGGCGACAGTGCATTTAGTGGCTATCAGTTATTGCTGGAATATTTCACTTTCCGCGAGAAGTTTATGTTCGTGCACCTAAATGGACTGGATACGGTGACGTTGCCTGCGGGGATTGCCTGGTTTGATATCGAAGTGGTATTTGACAGCCAGTGGCAAAGTGACCTCCCGGTAAGGAATGACGCGCTTCACTTGCATTGTGTTCCAGTGATTAACCTGTTTTCTCTGGAAGCTGACCCGTTGACCATCAATGGGCTAGAAAGTGAGTATATGCTGCGCCCGCGGCGCCTGCAGGATGGGCACACCGAAATTTACTCCGTGGACACGGTGACCGGTTCGCAACGGACATCCGATGCCACCTATGTTCCTTTTACCAGTTTTCGCCATCGCGGCGGAATGCAGCGACGTCATGCGCCGGAACGTTATTACCATACCCGCGTAAAACGGGGAGTGACCGGATTGCATGATACCTGGTTGCTCCTTGGAGGCCAGCAGTGGGAAGCGGACAGACTGTTCAATCGCGAGGCGGTATCGCTGAAAATTACCGGTACCAATGGCCAGCTACCGCGCAAAGCATTACAGAGCACGTTGTTGGACCGTTGCGAAGCGGTGTTACAGACATCGCTGAAAGTGCGCAATCTCTGTAAGCCTACGCTACCGTCTTATCCTCCGGCGGAAGACCACTTTCAGTGGCGGGTACTGAGTCACCTAGGTTCAAGCTATCTCAACCTGATGAGCAGCGCACAAGTGCTGCGTGGGACGCTGGAGCTATACAACTGGCAGGGGGATGAACTGAATAACCGGCGTCTTGACGCCATTCAACATGTGCAGCACCACCAGACTCAGCGTTTTGAAAAGGGCTTTCTGCTGCGAGGCATCGACATTGAAGTGACATTGGATGGCAACGGTTTTACCGGTGAGGGTGACATTCATCTTTTCGGGGAGATGCTCAACCGTTTCTTTGCCCTTTACGCTGACATCCATTTGTTTAATCAACTCACCCTTATCGTCCAGCCTGCCGGGAAATGTATCCGATGGAAAGAGAATCACAATCAGCGTCTGCCCGGCTAATCGAACAACTGCGCGATAAACTGCCCTATACCCAGTTTTATCGCTTCTGTCAGTTACTGGAACAAAGCCAGCCGGATGCTCCTCCGCTGGGTAGCCACTGGCAGGTGAGGCATGACCCGGTTCGTTTTCGTCCGCATCCGGGCATGGGTTTTCCGGCCAGTGAATTTAAACGGGTGGAGATACCCGAACATGCACACCTTCCGCCGACCATTCGCACTACCTTTATGGGGCTGTATGGTGTGGAGTCACCACTGCCTACTGCGTATATCGACGATATAACCCAGCGCAGGGAAGGGTATGAGGCGGTCAGCGATTTTCTGGATATTTTCAATCACCGGTTGATCACTCAGTACTACCGTATCTGGCGTAAGTACTCTTATCCGGCCAGTTTTTCTCCCGGCGGTACGGATAAAACCTCTCAGTATCTGTTGAGCCTCTGTGGTCTGGGTATTGAGGGATGTGCACAGAATATCGCCACGCCGGTATCCCGCTTTCTGGCACTAACCGGCATGATGCGCCTGCCCACGCGAACCAGTGAGGGCATAATTGCGCTGGTTCAGTTACTGGCACCGGAAACAGAGGCCCGCGTGATAGCGCATGATCGCTGCCGTATCCCCTTGCGCAATCCACTGGCACTGAGTGCGCGCCACCCCGTCAGCATGAGTAATAGCCCGGTGATGGGCAGTCATGCTGTGGATGTTAATAGTCAGATATTACTGCGACTGAAGACGGATAACCCCGATGAAGCTAGAGCGTGGCTACCTGGTGGGCAGTTACACACGGACTTTCTGGCGTTATTGCAGGTGTATCTTGGGTCGCGGCTGAATGTGCGTTTACAGCTGTCTGTCTTACGCTCGTTGTTGCCTGATGCCCAACTTTCCTGTCAGCCGAACAGTACGGGTATTCTGTTAGGTCGAACCTCCGTGATGCGAACACAGCGCGCCACTGTGACGACACCAACTGATATTGAAATAATCACGATTAATCTGGGCCGCTATCAGCGTGTTCAGGAAAATTTTCACCGAAGGGAAACCGATGAACATGGCGATTATCGCTGGTAAAACACGTTTTGCATTACTGATGCTGGTGATGATATCTACTCTGAGTGGGTGTGGACTGACCCAGAAAGTGAGTGACAGCACCGTTGCCATGACAAAATCCATTTTTTATAAGCAGGTGAAAACACTGCATCTGGATATACAGGCACGGGACGCGGTAAACAACAATGCGACAGGCGCTCCGCTGGCCACGGTGGTGCGTATCTATCAGCTACATGATCGTAAAACGTTTGATGGCACCGATTATCCCTCTTTATTTGCCGAGGACAGCCATGCCATCAAAGCTGATCTGGTTGCCGAGAAAGACATCCGTATTCGTCCAGGCGCTGCTGTGTCCATTGATATGCCAATGGACGAAAAAGCGCAGTATGTGGCGGTGGTAGGTATGTTTCTGGCTCCCGATATTGCTAACAACACCTGGCGGGTGGTGTTGAGCCGTGATGATCTCGACCCCGATAAGGCTCGTCAGATTGAACTGAATAATCATGGGATGACACTGTTACCTTTGAAGGATAAGTAATATGTCCCAGCCTTCTCTCTATGAAATGCTGTTCGGTAACGTAGCTGGTGGCCTTGATCTCGATCAGGTGAACGAAACTCATCAGGGAATTCTATCGGTGGTCGACAATATGCAGCGCATTCTTAACTGCCGTGCTGGTACGCTCAGCCATCTGCCAGATTACGGCCTACCAGACATGAGCAAAATTCTGCAGGGGATGCCCGGCACCGCGCATTCACTGCTGACCACGCTATCTAACACATTGCTAAAATATGAGCCACGGCTGAAAAGTCTCAACGTTGTGCTGCTGCCGCAATCCTCTCCGGGGCATTTGGAGTATGGGATTGATGCCGAGCTGAAAGAGTATGGGTTGGTGCACTTTGGTACAGTGTTTATGCCAGAAGGCCGAGTGTTGATACGTCATCTTAAACAACAAAATTATCTCAATCCGGACGAGCCCTTTTAACGCCGGTTCAGGGAAGACAATCTCATGATATTGAATACTGAACGTTCGCTGAAAACTGGCGGTGACCCGCGCCACCTGGCTGAATTTAGCGCCTTACGTGACGAAATCGGCAAGCTACATCACCCTGCTCGCCCGGATGTTAATTGGGGACGAGTGGAGCATTTGTGTTTGGCACTGTTCCGCCAGAATGGGGTTGAGTTACAGACCACTGTTGATTTTACTCTGGCTCGGACTCATCTTGCGGGATTAGCAGGATTGTGTGAGGGGCTTGAGCTACTGGCGGGATTACTCTCCCATCAATGGACTGCATTGTGGCCACCGCAAACACATGCCCGGGTTGAGTTGTTGGCGTGGTTGAGTGACCGGTTGCAGCAAGTCTGGCGGACAATGACACCGTGCTACGGTGATTTGGCGCTGATTTACCGGGCAGAACGAGCTCTGGAACAGTTGTGTACTCAGCTGCAAACGCTGGAGCTTAAACACCTGAGTAAATTGGACGGTGTTCGTTTGATGTTGCATAACACCGCACTGCGTTTGGAAAGTGCCGAGGTAGCCTCTGATAGTTCCGACCGATCAAATATACCCGCGCGGCATGCTGGTATATCAGACCCACAATCTCAATCCGAACCGATATTTCCTCCGATGGCGGCCAGTGAGCCACTGGTTTATATCGTCAATGAGCCTGTCATCCCACGAGTTCAGGTCGCTTTGCCTGTGCCTCCTGCGCCTGCGGCCCCACGCTGGAATGCTAAGCACGGTTTTGTTGCTGGTTTATCATTGATGGCGGTGCTGGTGGCAGGCGGTTTCTTTATCTGGCAATCGGTATCATCCAGTCCGTTACAGGAGGCGTTGCTGGCCAGCTCTGCCCCTTTACCTGTGCCTCTGTCCAACAAATCAATCGATGAATTGAAAAAATACACTTCGGATAAAACATTGGCTGCTTTGGCTGAGCCTGTATTGCAGGGAACAGGTTCACAATTAGAGCAGCTAACACTGCTGCCACCATTGTGGTCACAGGCGCAAGGCGATGGATTGTTGTCACAGGCACAACAACTTTGGCCGGCCAGTCAAGAGGTCAAGCGGCTGAATTCTTTGTGGCAACAACAGCGAGAAGCCGCTGCTGCGCCCGTGGCTGAGTTGGAGCAATTTGCACTGGCACAAGAACGTTTACGACAACTTGCGGAACGTCTGAATGGGTTGGATGAGAAAAAAGGGCGTTACATGACAGTTTCTGAACTTAAATCAGTGGTATTTGCGATTCAACAACCGCTGGAAAAGACATTGCCACTGGAAGAGCTGCTGCGGCAGTATCAGGCACAATCCACAATAGGGCAAACTCCGCCCTCGGCACTGCGCCAACAGATAGATAGCCGGTTTACTCAGCTATTGAACCGCTATGCACTGATAGCTGACTCCGCAGATACACACTTAGTCACTCACTCATCACGAGATTAGTATTTGGTAATTATGTAACCAAAACTGGCTATCCGTTCTTTTTCTGCCGCTAGGAATGTTTAAATTCCGCAAAACAAAAAAACCAGCTTAATAGCTGGTTTTTTTGTTTTCTGGGGCTAGGATTATAATCTTTCACTATTTTGGCGTCTGCACAGATAGGACCATACTGCTAGTCTGTTAAGAGTGTCGGATTGACCGTGACAAAAAATACTTAATGCTGCATTGTAGAAAATGAAGATGACTATAATCCGCGGGACTATATCTTTTGCACATAATCTTGCTGTGCTGTATATATTTTCGTTCATTGCTGCGTTAAATATAAGACCATTCTTGGGTTATTATTTATTGAATAGAAAAAGCATATTATGTTATGCACTGAAGACTTTGTTATTGATTTGATAATCTAATGTTTTGTATTTTTAATTAAAAAACATTAGCGTGTTAATTGGTTTTTTAATGCATTGAACCCAATATTTGTGATTGAACATAAAATTTATACATTTAATTCACTCAGGGTAATTAGCTAATATGGCGCGACAATATGAAAGATATAACTAAAAAATACATTATCAACGATCTATGTATCCGTAAATTAATAGTTACAAAGAACAATAAACTGGTTGAACCTGTCTTGTTGGTATTAAAAACCACTATAACAATGTTTGATAGCATAAAAGATCGTGATATAAAGGCCTTGTACTACAGAATTTCGCTATCGGTTAAGGTTCGTTTAACTTTGTTTAACTTTTTTAATTTCGTTTATATTACGTTTAACATCACTAGTATGTTGTCTAAAACGCGTAATAGTAACAGAAAAAAGTATAGGAACAGCTCCTTATAAAGGATCAGTGAGGATATATATGAAAGGCGTGGCAATTACAATACTAATGCTAAGTACGGCTCTGATGGGTTGTACAACAAAAGCGAAGACAGAATCAGAACAACAGACAGCCGCTATCATTAAAAAAAGCACTAACGATCAGTGCGTCAATAACTTCTCTATGGTTAAAAAACTGAATGCGAATGATTTCGCTGTATTCAGAGGGCAATTTGATAAGATTAACGATATGTATGCATTCTTGGAGCAAAATAGGAATATCCTTGACAATGATCCTAAGCAGCTTATTTCGTTAGAACTAGATTCAAAACTGAAAATGGTGTGTGCCAGAGTTAGAAACACTGCTTTCAACGAAGTACAAAATAAAGTGAATTATCTTTCTCGTATTTAGTATTTTTGTGTTATGACATCTTGACCCGTTTAATCTGTTTGTACCTAATAGTGCTTATTTTCTATTGTTTTATTTTCAATGCACTTTATCGTTGCTTTAGATAAGCGGGTTTATTAGCTATTCTTATACGGAAAGATAATTAATTTTACGAGTAATTAGAGCTGTTTGGCTGGCTAAACAGCTTGTTCATTATTCGTGCGCGTTATTAAATCACACTTTTAGTGACATACCTACTTTAGGCCACAAGGATAGGTCAAACTCATCACGTGTATCGTACTGATGTTATTGGCCTTTTTGTTGCTAACGCAATGACTCTATATCTGCATCATTAGGGTTATATTGCCCATTAAAAATCGGAACTTTGAATTTATTATGAACGGTTTCTATTCATATAAATCATTTATGCGGATGGTCGCGCTAAATACTCTATTAGTGCAATTAATGCTGCCAATTGTGATTGCGTTTACCCCACTTATTTCTGCATCTGCTCGTGCTAATGAATTAGATGAGCAGATGGCGAGAATGCGCTCGTCGGGTATTCTGACGGAACCGAATACCACGGAACCTAAACGTGGCGGACAGTCCGCACCTATCTTATCTGAAAACCCATTTTTTGCGCCTTCTTTACCGTCAGAGGCTCCCTTGAATGGTTCAACGACGCCTCTTTTTGCACCGGAAGAGACATCTAAAAGTATCACTGAATTACCCGATTTAGGCAGTATTCAGAATGATATCGACGTGAACAATAAGCTTCCCGTAACAGAGGATAATGTTGCCAGTGCTGCGACTCAGCTTTGGGGCATTATGGGTAACGATAATAGCAGCCGAGCGGCAGAAAGTGCCGTCACTGGCGTTGCTGCTGGTTTGGCCTCACAGGCAGCAGCTGACTGGCTAGGTCAGTATGGTAATGCCAGAGTGCAACTCAATTCGAACAGTATCGGTAATGCCGATGTGCTGATCCCGTTAACTGAAACGCAAAATAATCTGTTATTTGGTCAGTTAGGTGTGCGTTACAACGGGGAAAGAACGACCAATAACGTCGGCCTTGGGGTGCGAAGCTTCACCGACAGTTGGATGTTTGGTGTTAACACTTTTTATGACTATGACCTGACTGGCAAAAATAGTCGTTTGGGGGTGGGCGGTGAAGCTTGGACCGACAACCTTAAATTCTCTGCTAATGGTTATTTCCGGTTGACTGACTGGCATCAGTCGGTGCTGGCTGATATGGAAGATTATAACGAACGTCCGGCGAATGGTTTTGATGTCCGCGCAGAGGCTTATCTACCTAGCTACCCACAACTGGGTGGCCGTTTAATGTATGAAAAATATTTTGGCAAAGGTGTCGCCCTGAATTCTGGTAGCACGAGCCCTGACGATTTGGGCGATTCCCCTTCGGCTTTCACTGTGGGGCTCAATTACACACCAATTCCACTATTTACTGTCGATGTGGCACATAAGAAAGGTCAAAATACCAATAACGAATTACAACTTGGCCTGAACTTTAATTACCGTTTTGGGGTGCCCTGGGTCGATCAAATTAATAAGAATGCAGTTGGCTTGATGCGCAGCCTAATGGGCAGCCGCTATGATATTGTTGATCGCAATTACAATATCGTCATGCAATATGAGAAACAGGATTTAATCAAGCTGACATTGCCAGAAACACTGGCTGCTTATGCGATTACCAATCTCTCGTTAACAGGCAATATCACTGCTAAATATGGCGCAGAGAGAATGGAATGGAGTGCTCCGGCATTAATGGCTGCTGGGGGATCAATAATACCGCTGACCATGGAGTCCGCGTCTGTCACTCTTCCGCCTTATCAACAAGTTCAAACCGCTAACAGCTATCAGATCAGTGCTGTTGCTTATGATGTGCGCGGTAATCGCTCTAATACAGCAACCACTACCCTCGTGGTGCAAGAGTCGCCGCAACAAATTTCCCTCACCCTCAGTGGTGGCAGTAATACCGCGGTTGCCGATGGTAATGCTCCGGTAAGTTATATCGCGACCGTGGTTGATACGAGTGGCACGGTAGCAACTCCATTAGCAGGGATGAATATCGCGTTTGATTCCACCGTGGGTAATGTGTTGACCCCAAATGCGGTTACGGATAATCAGGGCAAAGCGAATATTACTATCAAAAGTACGCTCGCCGGTGGCGGGCATATCCACGGTGTATTGGATAACGGTAACCGTGCGCAAGCGCCGTTGATATTTATTGCCGATAGCAGTACGGCAGAGATAGTGAGTGGCAACCTAACGGTCACAACTGACAACGCCACTGCAAATGGCAGTGACAGTAATGCGGTGCAGGTTTTGGTCACAGATGCGAATGGCAATCCTGTCTCTAACGAGATGGTCAGCTTCAGTGTGGATAATGGCAATCTGGCTAATCCGAATGCAAACACGGGCCCAGATGGTATCGCCACGATGACGTTGACCAACACTGCGGCGGGTACCACGGTGGTAACGGCGACGGTAAATGGTAGTAATGTCAGTGAGAACACCACCTTTAAGGCAGATGCGACTACGGCCGAGATTGCAGACACAGATTTCACCATCGCCAGCGGCGCGGTAGCTAATGGCAGTGCCACCAATGCACTGAGTGCTACGGTGAAAGATGCCGGGGGCAATACCGTGCCGAATGTCAGTGTCACTTTTGCAGTGACCGGTGGCGCGACTTTTGCGGGCGGTACTCAGACCAGTTTGACGGTAACTACCGACAATAGTGGGGTGGCGACAGCCAGGCTAGTGAGTCTGGTAGCCGGTGATCACCCGGTCACGGCCACCGTGGGGACGAACACTACGGCGGCGAAGAATTCGACCTTTATTGCCGATGAAACCACCGCGGTGATTGCCGCGACCGACTTTACCGTTGCCAGTGGCGCGGTAGCCAATAGCACTGCCACCAACGCGTTGAGTGCCACGGTGAAAGATGCCGGGGGCAATACTGTACCGAATATCAGCGTCACTTTTGCGGTAACCGGCGGGGCGACCTTTGCGGGCGGTACTCAGACCAGTCTGGCGGTAATTACCGACAACAACGGCGTGGCGACAGCCAATCTGGTGAGTCTGGTAGCTGGCGATCACCCGGTTACTGCCACCGTCGGGACCAATACCACCGCGGCGAAGAACGCGACCTTTATTGCCGATGAAACCACCGCGGTGATTGCCGCGACCGACTTTACCGTTGCCAGCGGAGCCGTGGCTGATAATAGTGCCACTAATGCGTTGAGTGGCACAGTGAAAGACAGTCATGGCAATACCGTGCCGAATGTCAGTGTCACTTTTGCGGTAACCGGCGGGGCGACCTTTGCGGGTGGCACCTCAACCAGTCTGACGGTGACTACCGACAATAGTGGGGTGGCGACAGCCAGGCTAGTGAGTCTGGTAGCCGGTGATCACCCGGTCACGGCCACCGTGGGGACCAATACCACGGCAGCGAAGAATTCGACCTTTATTGCCGATGAAACCACCGCCGTGATTGCGGCGACAGACTTTACCGTTGCCAGTGGCGCGGTAGCTGATAATAGTGCCACTAATGCGTTGAGTGCCACAGTGAAAGACAGCCATGGCAATACCGTGCCGAACGTCAGCGTCACTTTTGCGGTAACCGGCGGGGCGACCTTTGCGGGCGGCACCTTAACCAGTCTGGCGGTAACTACCGACAATAGTGGGGTGGCGACAGCCAGTCTGGTGAGTCTGGTAGCCGGTGATCACCCGGTCACGGTCACCGTAGGGACCAACACTACGGCGGCGAAGAACGCGACCTTTATTGCCGATGAAACCACCGCGGTGATTGCCGCGACTGACTTTACCGTTGCCAGTGGAGCCGTGGCTGATAATAGTGCCACTAATGCACTGAGTGCCACGGTGAAAGATGCCGGGGGCAATACCGTGCCGAATATCAGCGTCACTTTTGCGGTAACCGGCGGGGCGACCTTTGCGGGGGGCACCCAGACCAGTCTGGCGGTGACGACTGACAACAACGGCGTGGCGACAGCCAATCTGGTGAGTCTGGTGGCGGGCGATCACCCTGTCACAGCGACGGTGGGAACCCACACTACGGCGGCGAAGAATTCGGCCTTTATTGCCGATGAAACCACCGCGGTCATTGCGGCGACCGACTTTACCGTTGCCAGCGGAGCCGTGGCTGATAATAGTGCCACTAATGCACTGAGTGCCACAGTGAAGGACAGTCATGGCAATACCGTGCCGAACGTCAGTGTCACTTTTGCAGTAACCGGTGGGGCGACTTTTGCGGGTGGCACCTCAACCAGTCTGGCGGTGACTACTGACAACAACGGGGTGGCGACAGCCAGTCTGGTGAGTTTGGTGGCGGGCGATCACCCGGTCACGGCCACCGTCGGGACCAACACCACCGCGGCGAAGAACTCGACCTTTATTGCCGATGAAACCACCGCGGTGATTGCGGAGACCGATTTCACCGTTGCCAGCGGAGCCGTGGCTGATAATAGTGCCACTAACGCACTAAGTGCCACGGTGAAAGACAGTCATGGCAATACCGTGCCGAATGTCAGTGTTACCTTTGCAGTAACCGGCGGGGCGACCTTTGCGGGCGGCACCCAGACCAGTCTGGCGGTGACTACTGACAACAACGGCGTGGCGACAGCCAATCTGGTGAGTCTGGTGGCGGGTGACCATCCTGTCACAGCGACGGTGGGAACCAATACTACGGCGGCGAAGAATTCGGCCTTTATTGCGGATGAAACCACCGCGGTGATTGCCGCGACTGACTTTACTGTCGCCAGTGGCGCGGTAGCTGATAATAGTGCCACCAATGCGTTAAGTGCCACAGTGAAAGATGCCGGGGGCAATACCGTGTCGAACGTCAGTGTCACCTTTGCGGTAACCGGCGGGGCGACTTTTGTTGGCGGTACCCAAACCAGTCTGGCGGTAACTACCGACAATATTGGGGTGGCGACAGCCAATCTGGTGAGCCTGGTGGCGGGCGATCATCCGGTCACGGTCACCGTGGGGACGAACACTACGGCGGCGAAGAATTCGACCTTTATTGCCGATGAAACCACCGCGGTGATTGCGGCGACCGACTTTACCGTTGCCAGCGGAGCCGTGGCTGATAATAGTGCCACTAATGCACTAAGTGCCACGGTGAAAGACAGTCATGGCAATACCGTGCCGAACGTCAGTGTTACCTTTGCGGTAACCGGCGGGGCGACCTTTGCGGGTGGCACTCAGACCAGTTTGACGGCAACCACTAACAACAACGGCATAGCAACCGCTGAGCTGGTGAGTCTGGTGGCCGGTGATCACCCGGTCACGGCGACAGTGGGAACCCACACTACGGCAGCGAAGAACTCGACCTTTATTGCCGATGAAACCACCGCGGTGATTGCGGCGACCGACTTTACCGTCGCCAGTGGCGCGGTAGCTGATAATAGTGCCACTAACGCACTAAGTGCCACGGTGAAAGACAGTCATGGCAATACCGTGCCGAATGTCAGTGTTACCTTTGCGGTAACCGGTGGGGCGACCTTTGCGGGTGGCACCTCAACCAGTCTGACGGTGACGACTGACAACAACGGCATAGCAACCGCCAATCTGGTGAGTCTGGTGGCGGGCGACCACCCGGTCACGGCGACTTTGGGAACCAATACTACGGCGGCGAAGAACGCGACCTTTATCCCGGATGAGGCTACCGCGGTCATTGCGGCGACAGACTTCGCCGTTGCCAGCGGAGCCGTGGCTGATAATAGTGCCACTAACGCGCTAAGTGCCACAGTGAAAGATGCCGGGGGCAATACCGTGCCGAATATCAGTGTCACTTTTGCAGTGACCGGCGGGGCGACCTTTGCGGGCGGCACCGATACCAGTCTGATAGCAACCACTGACAACAACGGCATAGCAACCGCCGAGCTGGTGAGTCTGGTGGCCGGCGATCATCCGGTTACGGCCACCGTGGGGAGCAACACCACGGCGGCGAAGAACGCGACCTTTATTGCTGATGAAACCACTGCCGTGATTGCGGCGACCGACTTTACCGTTGCCAGCGGAGCCGTGGCTGATAATAGCGCTACCAATGCGTTGAGTGCCACGGTGAAAGATGCCGGGGGCAATACCGTGCCGAACGTCAGTGTCACTTTTGCGGTAACCGGCGGGGCGACCTTTGCGGGCGGCACCTCAACTAGTCTGGCGGTGACGACTGACAACAACGGCGTGGCGACAGCCAATCTGGTGAGTCTGGTGGCCGGTGATCATCCGGTTACGGCCACCGTGGGCACTAATACCACCGCGGCGAAGAACTCGACCTTTATTGCCGATGAAACCACCGCGGTCATTGCCGCGACTGACTTTACTGTCGCCAGCGGAGCTGTAGCCAGTGGTACTGCCACCAACGCGTTAAGTGCCACGGTGAAAGATGCCGGGGGCAATACCGTGCCAAATATCAGTGTCACTTTTGTGGTGACCGGCGGGGCGACCTTTGCGGGCGGCACCCAGACCAGTCTGGCGGTGACTACTGATAACAACGGCGTGGCGACAGCCAATCTGGTGAGCCTGGTGGCCGGCGATCATCCGGTTACGGCCACCGTGGGGACCAATACCACGGCGGCGAAGAACTCGACCTTTATCGCAGGGGATATCAGTGGTGATAATTCCACCTTATTCATTGATAAAAATATTATCCCGGCTGATGGTAGTTCATCGTTAGTTATCACATTTACCGCTAGAGATGAACACAACAATCTGGTTCAAGGGGCTAATGTTAGATTTGATATAAATGGTATCGATAGTGGTGTAACTCTGGGGCAAGTTAATGAGACTCAAGGTATCTATACGGCAACTTTAATCTCTACTAAAAAAGGTCTCGGTAATATATCCGTCTCTAATGACAATATTGTCATTGATGATATGGCGGCCTTACCCTTTGGAGTCTATAGGCCAACCCTGGAAATTTCGGTTAATTAATATTGGAAAATGGTTTATTGCCCTAAATGTTAATGGAAGTTACATCTTCTACAGGGAGATAATAGCAGGGACGCTATAATCTCTTTATCGAGGATGTTTATAACCACATAAATAAAGGATTCGTTTAAAATGAAAAAAGTAGTGCCAATTATATTGTTAAGTTTATTTTCTTTATTCTCATCAAAAACCATGGCGTTAAATTGTACGGGGGTCGGTGACGTTGTTATTGATTCCGTAGTGTTAGATAAGATGGTTTATCTCTCTAACTCTGAAAATGGAGATGTTATTTGGGAATCTGATGTCTTTACCCGAAATATCACTTGTACCTCTAGTATTACTGAGCCAGTGTATATATATGCTTATCCTAAAATGGCCTCTGAAACACTCCCCGATAATGTAGAAATGGGGTTATTTTTTGATGGTCATGACTTGGGAACGATGGATGCAACCGGAGATGTGACGAGTCGCAGGACAAATACGGGCTGGACTGTAAATGGGGGTACCCCACTCGTCAAAAATGGTGTCACATTTCAGACGTATTTAAAGAAAACAGGGGATATAAATACTGCTGGTGTAACCAATATTACCCTTTTTCAATTAGATGGCGAAGGTGGACTTAATACAATGCCTACTGCAAAGAACTATAAATTTGTAATTTCGGGTTGGAATAATGTTGGAACCTTAGATTGTCGTGAAAATATTACCGGTGGCTCTTTCTCTGTTACTTCTGAAACAGATCAAGTTGTTGCTGGTACTGCCAGTTCTCAAATTAATCATCCGACTATAGCTGTTACATGTACAGGTGATGCCTCCTCTCTTAGCATGACAAAATCGATTTCAGGACGATTAGATCTCTTGGGTTCTGGTGGTTCGTTCTCAACGAATAAAGAGGGGCTGACACTCAGTATGTTTTATGAAGGGACAGAATTAAGACCTAATGATGATATTATTGTTGATATTCCTGTTTCTTCCGGAAGTGGTAGCAAGGTTTTCAGCTTTGATGTGAAACCTGCATTATCAGTTCTTCAGCTTAATAATCCAAGCTGGCTTTTCTCTGATTCAGATGAGGCGATTAGTGCGACTATTCCGTTCTCATTTACGCCAACACGAGTGAATTTAAATTAACTAATCAAAGATGGGATTTTCCTCTTTATACATAGCATATTGATGCCTGAAAGCTTTGTTTCATGATTTTTAGTGCAGAGTATTAACTGACAGGTGTCAATATAATAAGAAATACTCAATACTATTGAGAATAATTTCATGAAGAGAGTGGAGCCTTTATTTTTTGGTGTTTTTTGGTTTTCATGGCTGTTTTGTTTTATTTCACTGATCAGTGTTGAGTTTATCCCTGATTTTGTTATCTATCTGTACTCAGTTTATTTTGGGGTTGTTTTTTTTGAAGATATTCATGGGCCTTTGATCGCCATTTTATTGTGGTCATCATTCTTTCTAACCATCGCCATTATGATGTTGATCTATTTGTTTTTTAAACGTAACAATGACGCTCAATTCTAAAGCTTAGTAAGGATTTATTTTAAATATCAATAGGGATTATTATATGGAAGAGAAAAAAATCATTATTCAACATGCCTGTCAATTTACTCGTTTCAGTATGAAAGATATTTTAAGCAATGAGTTAGCTATGGAGCCAGTTAATATTGTGGATCATGCGGAATCACTAAATGATGTTTATGATAATTTGGTTCGCTTCCCCTCTACTCATATGGTCGTTTTAAGTTTGTACGGTTGCGATTATTGTTACACTAATGCCTTTAGCTTAATTATCAATTGGTTGCAAGATAACCGAGCAACTTGTCGCGTCGTTATCATCGCCGATATATCTTATATCCGGCTATTAGAGCACTATTTTTATGGCATCGATCTTATTTATACCATGATTGCGCAAGCAGCCCCGATTAGCCACTTTGTCGATCGGTTAACACATGTCTTTTTCCAGACCACTCCAACCAAACGTTTTTTTTATCGTAAGCGCCATCTGCCACTATCGAAACGAGAACAAACAGTAATGGGATTATTGCTGCAAGGAAACTCAAATAATAACATTGCGACTATCTTGCAGTTAAGCAACAAAACCGTCAGTTACTATAAGAGAAGTGCTTTAAGTAAGCTGGGAATTCCTTCTTTACAGCCCATGTTAATCTTACCCATCAGTCGGGTAGTGCATTAATAAAATCAATTAAGCAGCAAACTGACTTTGTTCCAAGTTTGGTATTCCAGTAACCCTTTGAGGATAAATCTTCGGTGTGAAAATAATTCTATTTGACCCAACACCGCACGATGTTGGGTCTGTGCTGGAGTAGGATATTTAACTCGTACAGTGACTAACCATGCGCCAGTTGCCACTCAATACCCGAGTTTCTCCTGTTACCTTGACCAAACCAACACTACGAATATCATCGCTTGAAGCTCCAACCCGTATATCAAATTCACCGGGTTCCACCACGCGCTGGCCATCTCGACGTGTAAAGCTGAGCATATCTGTGGGAATGTGGAATGTTAATCGAGCTGATTCCCCCGGAGCCAGATAAACTCGCTGAAAAGCTTTTAGCTCTTGTACCGGACGAACCATTGAAGCCACTTTATCACGCACATACAACTGCACAACTTCACTACCTGCCCATGTACCGCTGTTGGTCACAGTCAGGCTGACTTTCACCTCCCCCCCTTCATTAACCACCTCATGACTGAGCTGTTCTAACTGCCCATAATCGAATTCCGTCCAGGTTTTACCGTAACCAAACGGATACCGCGCCCCAAAATGGAAAGCAAACGGCGTACCACCGCTTTTCAACTTATGGTTGTAGTAATACGGCATGGCACCGGCGCTTTTGGGTACAGATAGCACCAGTCGTCCACCGGGCTCGGCTTTGCCGGTCAAGACATCGGCAATAGCGTGCCCACCTTCCTGCCCTGGAGCCCAGGCCATCAGCAATGCTGCAACGTGATCTTCCTGCCCGCCGAGGTTATAAGGACGCCCACCGGTCACCACCACCACCACCGGCTTGCCGGTAGCCACCAGTTCATCGAGTAGTTGCTGTTGGACACCTGGCAGTGACAAACTATCTGTATCCGAACCTTCCCCAACCGTGCCACTTTGGAATAGACCTGCAAGATCCCCCACGCACAGAACGACCACATCACTGTGGTTGGCAAGGTGCACAGCTTCTGGGATCAGACTGGTGTCTGTTGAAACCGGCGAGCTTTGCATTGGTTTGTTGCTACTGTCGCCGGGGAATACCGGTGCACCCGCCATACGTTTCTCAATAATATGGCAGCCTTTCGCGTAGTGAACATTATCGTTACCAAGCTGTTCACGCATCGCTTGTAGCGGGGTAGTAACCTGAGTGGTTTGCTCCAACATGTCGCTGATGATCAAATGTACCGGGAAACTGTAGCCACTCAGCAGGGCCAAAGGGTCATCAGCTGTCGGGCCAATAACCGCTACCTGCGGCAGGTTTTTTAGCGGCAGAATGCCATTATTTTCCAGCAGTGTTATTGAACGAGTTGCCACATCACGGGCGATTTGACGGGTGGTGGCGCTTTGCAGTTCAATTGTATTTTCATCGGCATAAGGATGTTCAAACAGGCCGAGGTTGAATTTTTCTTTCAGTACGCGGCTAACGATTTCATCGATTTTCGCCATACTGATCAGGCCGCGATCGACGGCTTCACGTAAATGACGGGCACAGTCGTCTTTTGGCAGTTCCACATCCAGACCAGCATTAAAAGCCAGTGCTGCCGATTGCGCAGCATCATGCGACACACCATGATGCTGATGCAGCAAACTAACGCCGCCGTAATCGGCCACGATAATTCCATCAAAGCCCCATTGCTCACGCAACACCGTGGTCAGTAGGAATGAATCCGAATGGCCCGGCTGGTTATCAATATCATGATAAGCAGGCATCACCGAGCCAGCATTCGCCAGTTTTACTGCCATTTCGAATGGCAACAGAAAGGTGTCGTTGAGTTCGCAAAAACCGAGATGTACCGGCGCATGATTACGCGCGCCTTCACTAAAGGAATGGCCAACATAATGTTTGAGGGTTGCCAGTAAGTCTCGCTTCTTCCCTTGCAGGCCTTTCACATAATGTGTCGCCATCATCCCGACCAGCCATGGGTCCTCCCCAAATGTCTCTTCAGTACGTCCCCAGCGGACATCGCGGGAAACATCGAGCACCGGGGCAAGCCCTTGATGACATCCAGTTGAGCGGGCTTCCTGCCCGATGGCCGCCGCGGCGCGCTCCACAAGCTCTAGATCCCATGTTGAACCATAGTTTAGTGAGGAAGGAAATAGCGTGGCATCTTTACATAATAATCCTACCAGACACTCTTCGTGGAATAGCGCCGGGATCCCTAAGCGCGTCTCTTCAATGAGCGTTCGCTGCAATTTATTCGCGGCACGCACACCTTCTTGGGCATCAACAATATGTGTTCCCAACGGGCGAGTAATTTGCCCGATACCCAGTTTTATACGTTCCTGTAGAGAGGACTGTGCGCCAGCACCGGAAAACTCATCACTCAAATCGGTGCGCTCTTTATGCAGCCCATCAGCGGAAAGTATCAGCCAGAAAGCATGCATCTGGGCGAACTTTTCTTCATCGGTCATGCGCGACAACAGGTCGGCAACTCGTTCACTAATTGGGTATTGGGCATCCTTATAAATAACAGTCATATATTACTCCTGTGTTGCAGGGGTCAGAGACGGCGCATCATTGCGGCTTTGGCGCTTAACGGCCAGTTCGTTGGCAATATTTGTGACCAGGCGGCTATTCAATTTATAAGCAAACAGCAACAAGGCCATGGCGACAAATAGTGCTGAAGGGATAAGCGTGAATAAGACGTTAATGGTGGTCAGAACACTGGCTGATTGAGAAATCTCGCCTGGGACATAGTTCACCAGACCCAGTACCCAGCCGACGACAGCTCCACCCAATGCCAGGCCAAATTTAATGGCGAACAGTGCGGTAGAAAATACTAGCCCATCCAACCGACGGCCGGTACGGTGCTCTTCGTAGTCCACGACGTCAGAGAACATTGTCCACTGTAGCGGTGTAGTCAGGTTCTGAATAAAGCTAAAGACAATATTAACGGCTAAAATAACCCATACAGATGAAGGGGGAATAAAGAATATCGCGCTGGCAAAAAACACGAAACTCACGATAGTCCATTGATAGGCTCGCACCCGGTCAAATTTTCCTAGTAGGCGTTCAGAAAGTAATGCTCCCAAGAGAGAGGCCACCATGCCGGATACAATAAACATGAACACTAAATCCGGGCGTAAAAGAACATATTTTACGTAGTACATTGTCGCGGAGCCGCGAGTCACTACCGCGGTTAACAGCAGGATATTGAACAGGAAAACAATGCGCCACTGACTATTTTTCGTCAGCAGTTTTAAATCACCCAGCATTGAGCCTGAAGTATCATTACGTGGAGAATATCGCTCTCGAGTCATGGCAAAGCAGCAGTAAAATAACACCACGCCAAGCAGCCCCATCAGGCTCATGGCATAGAAATAACCTTTTTGCGCATTACCGTTTCCTAACCAGTCCACCAGTGGCAGGGCAATCACGGTAACAATCAAACCACCAATAAATGACAGTGCAAAGCGCCAAGATTGAATCGAATGCCGCTCACGCGGATTCAAAGTTAGCGCGCCGGGCATGGCACAATAGGGGACATTAATTGCCGAATAGACCAGACTGAGCAGGCTGTATGTGACACAGGCATAAATAATTTTCGCTGTGGGCCCAACATCTGGTACATAAAAGGTAATCAAGCAACTGACGCCGAAAGGAATAGCAAACCATAATAGCCACGGACGGAAACGACCATGCTTAGTTTGGGTGCGATCGACCATCGCGCCAATACAGGGATCAATAAAGGCATCCACCACCCGCACCAGTAAAAACATGGTGCCCATAATCGCTGCTGGCAACCCAAATACATCGGTGTAGAAATAGGCTAAAAACAGTGTGGCAGTTTGCCAGACCAGAGCGCTTGCCATATCGCCCAGGCCATAACCTATTTTATCTTTAGTACTGAGTACAAAGGCGGTATTCATTGTTGTTTCCTTTTTTGCCAGAACAAAAAAACAGATTATTCATCCCATCCGCGCAACATATTTCACGGCGTTTTTTCGTGCCAGAACCAGCACATGCTTAAAAATAGACAATGATGAAAACACTCAGTCTAATATCCTGGATATGGCAGTGGAACAGCAATTTCTAGGCGTTTTTTCATAGCGGATAATACTGGATTTATGATTAGAACCTTGTGAGGCTAATATTATTTTATTCTGTTTGTCATAGTAGGGTTTTAACGGATTTTTTGCTTTGTTATTTGTATAATGAATGCCTTTAAATTCATAAAAATAAGTCATTCTATCGCTCCAGAAATGAATGAAATCAAACAAAAATATTACGATCCAGAATCATGTTGGACTTCCCGTAGTGGTGAAGGAATTCTGTAATTTCACTCAGGAGTTATGGAATTTAACAAGTGTGAGTTATGTCTAAAAAGTGATGTGTCTGGGGAAGGGGTAGACAACAGTTCATTTTAAAAAGAACAATGCAATGAAGGGGAGTTTATGTGGTAACGGAACAGAGCGAGATATCATCTCTAAGAGATGCATTGGGGGCCGCCAGTCTGTAGATACATAGTTGTTAAACTAACAACTATGAGTGAGTGTTTTAGTTCTAATGCTCATATATATTCGCCAACGCATTTATAAAAGGGAATTTACTATAGGTCAACTCCATTCACATAATTTTCGCAATACACAGTAAGATATTAATAATGGCTTTTATAGCGAACAACCAGCACAAGCAATGTTGCAACATATTTCACAACAATCAATTTCCTCAGAGGCAGGGGATTCAACTGTTATTGGCACGGGTGATAAATCACTAGGATTATTTAAATTCACATCCTGACTAAAAGCACAAAATGATGATATCATTAACGCGATAACTATAATGATTCTTTGCATAAAACCTCCATAACTCCGTTGTGGTGTGGTACGAAAAATACGCGAGCGATATCAATGAGTAGAAAATAAAGTATCAGATTATTGAAATAAAAATCAATGTGTTATATCGACCTGGAACTTTCCTATTTTATATGTAAATACCCTTTTATAAATGCCTTGATAATAATGTGATCGTTAATGATTTCCTTGTAAATTTAAACGTCCAGATAAGTTGAGTATTATTGTCGTTAACTATATCCCCAGAGGGTATTACTATCTCCATTGATAATCACGATATGCGCGGTGGAACATCTATAATTAGTATTATGATTAAAGACTATTATTTTTAATTGTCAAATTTACGAATAATATTAATTATTTTAATTTAAATAAGTAAGCATGATTAATAATTTGCAACTTAATTAATTATTTAATTTTTTGGGTGAGTGAAAATGCTAATAAAATTAGCGTTTTCACAGCAGTCCATCCCTTAGGCTGAAGTGTATCTGATGAACTGTGTTTTTAGTCTTTAATAGCTTTAACTTGGAGTAAAAATTTCCTTAATGTGATTCTGCTCTGCCTGATAAAAAGAGTAATACAGTCTGTTATGGCAGTGTTAATGATGTAAATATCGGATTGCAATACAGCGAATATAGTATCCAGTATCGTTTTTTAGGCCGTTTATCATGATGATAATGTATCAGTGATGGTTAATCCGGAGGCGAATGTAACCAAGGTTGTATTTAATTTAATCGTGGCCTAAAAGATTGTATCTATTCCACAACTCAATAAAAGTCGAATAATTGTAAAGCACATTTGAGCACTAATAAATATTTTTATCAATATAAGAGCGTTTATCAGAACCTGGCGGTAGTTCCGTTTTCACTATCCGAACATATTCATTCTCGACGATATCCAGCATGTACAGAATTTGCTGGGTATCCAAACCTGTAGTCAACGATAGAATACATTGAAGACACTCAAAATGAGACTCAGAGTATTCATTATTGCGGTAATTAACTGATAAACCTGATTTTAACGAAAATATGCTCTGTAAGAATATTCTTACATCAAGTTCGCTTCCATTCCGATGTACGTCCATCCCTGATTGTTGTCTAATCACACCAATAAAATAAATTGATCTGTATCATTTTTCGGCGAAGTGAAAAAGCTGGATTTACATAATGAGATTGATAGCTGAGTCTTAAATTAAACTTACACTCTGGATATTCTACAGATGAAAAAGCAACTGGCCGGCCTGGCTGTTTTATCTTCTCTGATGTTGGGGATGACCGCAGCACATGCGGCACCACCGACCATTGAGTTAAAAGTTAAGGGAAAATTAGGTGTTCCCACCTGTAATGTGATGGCACCAGATGATGGTATTTATGATTTAAGTTAGATTTCAGCGACCCATATTAAAGCGGGTGTGGCAACCACGGCATTAACATCAATTTAAAAGACCTGGACTATTACCTTCGACGCTTAATTGTCTTCTATATTAATCACTTGGATGCACTATTATCGATAAGTGACCTGTTCATTCTATTTAGGATTTCTTAGTGGCACGTAAGCCCTCACTTCTTTATACCATGTGCCTACTTTTCCTTTTCCCTGTCATGGCAGTTTCTGCGACAAAAAAGGGCGCGGCGGCATTCGATATAAAAACCCTGGAAGGGTTGGGCTACTCCGCAGACTTAGCTGAGTTTTTCAGCAAACAGGATAAGTTCTTACCGGGCCAGCATGATGTCACCCTTATTATCAATGCCAATAAAACCTATCGTACTGAAGCCAGTTTTAACAGTGAGGGGCAACTGTGTGCCGACCGAAAGCTGTTAATGACATTAAAATTACATCACAAAGACAGTGGCGACAGTTGTGAAAATATTGAAACTTTGTGGCCCGGTGTCGCCGTAAAGTTGTTTCCTGGGCAATTCCGGATTGAAATGACACTACCGCAGGAGGCCTTTGACCCTGAGCTGGAAAGCAGTGATTACCAGCGGGGAGGGTATGCCGTATTGCTAAATTATAATTTATTCGGACAGCGGATAGAAAGTAACAATGATGACCTGAATTTATTCCAGGGGCAGTTTGAACCTGGTATTAACTTTAATAACTGGGTGCTGCGTAATCGCGGATCCTATACCTATAACCAGGGTATCGGCCATTATGATAATCAGGAAACCTATGCACTACGTGCCGTCGAATCACTAAAATCAGTGGTGCAACTGGGCGAATTTGGTCTGGTCGGCAATACCTATTCTGGTCTGCCAGTGGTCGGGGCTCAGTTATATTCCGATAATGCCCAGTTGAATAATACCCAGTTGACAGTGCCTATTGAAGGGATTGCCAACACCAATGCGACCATTGAAATTCGCCAGCGTGGGCGCGTGATTTATCGCACCGTGGTAGCTCCCGGCCCATTCTCGTTATCCAATATCAGTAACTTCTCCAGCGGCGTGCCGACGGACGTTAATGTGATTGAAGAAGACGGTACTCAGCAGAATTTCACGGTATCGAATGCCCTCGACCCTAATTTTGAGCAGCAGGCCACGACCTACCAATTAGCAATAGGTCGCTACCGGGACAACTTGGATAACGGTGAAAGTGATTCACCGCTACTGGCATCGGGTGAGTGGTCTTTCAGTCCGATAAATTCATTACGCACCACATCCGCCGGTTTGCTTTCCGCTGATTATCAAAATATCAGTATGCAAAATCTCTACAGCGGATTGGAGAATGCCTGGTTTTCTGGGGTTGCCAGTTACAGTAATACTAAAAGTGCCGGGCAGGGTTACCAGCTCAGTGTGCAAAATCAGGTCGCTATTAACGGAAATCTGAGTGCATCGCTGTCTACGGTATATGACTCAGTCAATTACTGGTCACCGGATAATGCCCTGAGTAATGGCAATAATCTGGAGACGCTGACGAATGGCAAGTTGAAGAATGCGACGTCTGCGGCACTGACTTGGGCCCACCCACGCTGGGGCGCATTTTCTTACGTTTTGTCTAATAATATGTATTATCAGGCAGAGAACAGTGTTTCCCATACAGTCTCTGTCAGCGAACAATTTGGTCGGGTAACGACGACGCTAAGTATTCAGTCAACATCGCAGGGCCAAAATGCAGCCTATTTTGGTCTCAGCATGCCATTGGGTAAAGGGTCACTCAGTGGACGGATGCAGCGTAACAACGGCAATATGACATTAGGTAGCACTTATCAAGGCACCTGGGATGACAATAAAGGGTACTCGGTGGGTATCACTGGCAGTGATAATCAGCGACGTGTGAATGGTGCGATGAATATAAAAACCGCTTATTCGCAATTGTCAGGCGGGGTTTCTCAAGCGACAAACAATAGCCGCTCGGCGTACCTTTCTTCTAGTGGTTCAATGGCTTATGCCAACAATACCTTTGCGACGTCAGCATCGGCTATTGGCGATACCTTTGCGGTAGTGAATGTGCCGAGCCAGTCCAATTTACGTGTGTCTTCACCGAGCAGTGGCATGGCGATAACGGATTATGCCGGCACCGCTTTATTGCCTTCTGTGATACCTTACACGGCATCAAAAGCCCAGATAAGCACCAAGACATTACCACTGAATATCCGGCTTAATAGTACCAGTGCCGATTTGATGATGACCCGGGGTACAGTCGCAACCCGTGATTTTGAAGCGACTGAAACTCGCCAGTTGTTATTGACTATCCTTGACAGTAACCGGGAGCCGATGCCTGTGGGTGCTAACGTGCTGGATGCTCAGGGAAAATTCCTGGGAACGATTATTGGGGATGGTAATTTTATGCTGGAAAACAAAACGATTGGGGCCATGCTACGTGTTAAGGCAACCAACCGGGGTGAGTGTGTTGTCAGTTATGTTGAGCCTGAGAAGTTTGACCCGGATACATTGTATGAAGTGGTTGATGCGGTATGTCATTAAGGTCAATAGAATTCCTAATATTGTCCGGTAAGCCGCTATTTTAGACAGAGGATGAGTGATGAAAAATACCATGACCAACAGTTTTAGTGTGAAGACGATGACGGAATATCCCCTGATGTTTAACCGTATGATATCGTTTTTTGTTTTCAATTTACTGGTGCTGTTAAGCTGCTGGAGTATGGCATCTTATGCATCTTTCAAATTAGAAAGTACCACCGTCATATTAAAAGAAAGTGAGGGGCGTGCGGCTTTTACCATTGATAACACCTCGGCTAACCCTATTTTACTGGTCACAAAACTGATTGATATTGATGGGAAAAGTACCAGTAAGCAGATCTTGATTTCACCGCCGGTGACACGTATTGATGCCGGGCAAAGTCAGCAAGTCAACTTTGTGTTGAAAAAAGGCACAGCGTTGGACAGTGAGGTATTGCTCAAAGCGGCATTTGAAGGTGTCGAACAGGTACCGGGGAATTCGACCGTCATGCCTATTCGCCAGGAAATTGGATTTCTTATCCAGCCGAGTTCTGTGCCACAAATTAAAAGCCCTTGGGAAGAATTGGCTTTCTCCGTATCAGGGAGTAATTTGACCATTAAGAACCCTGGCAAGCATGTGGTCCGCCTTGGCCCACAGGTGATTCTAGTCCCAAGTGGTGAAGTGGTCGCCCTGGGCAACCCGTATATTATGCCGGGCACCAGTAAACAATTCACGATTAAGTCCTCACCGACATCGGTGAAAGTCATCCCCTTGAGCCGCTATGGTTTTGTGCAGGCAGAAGTCATTATTCCCGTCTCGCGCTAGTTATTATTATTTTTATACTCAGAGGGCATCAAGAAACGATGCTTCTGAGTATGACGTCAATACCCCCTCCCCAAAAAACGGAACTAGTAGGAATAAAGTTGTAGGAATATTCTTACATCAAGTCCGCTTCCAGTCTGATGTACGGCCGCCCCCGATTATAGTTTAATCGCCCCCAATAAAATAACTTGATATAGATCATTTTTTAGTGAAATCCGAAAGTTGGGTTTACATCAAGCTATTGATAGATAAACGTTAAATTAAACTTATACTCTGGATATTCAACACATGAAAAAGCAACTGGTTGGTCTGACCGTATTATCTTCTCTGGTTTTGGGTATGACGGCTGCCCATGCAGAAGCACCAACTGCTGAATTAAAAGTTATCGGTACTCTGACGGTACCAAGCTGCACGATTGTTGCTCCAGACGAAGGGGTTTATGATTTTGGTAAACTCTCTTCATCCCTGATTAAGTCGGGTGTAGCAGTTACTCCGCTGACGGCGATGACAAAAACCTGGACGGTTAACTGTGATGCAGATACTTATCTGAACTTCACGCCAGTGGATAACCGCGCAGCATCTGCCAGTGCAGTAGCAACCACTAACTTCGGTATGGGTAACGTGAATGGCACCGGTAAAATCGGTTACTACACTGCAGTGATTAAGAACGGTACCGTAGATGGTAAAGCGTCTAACCTGTTCTCTTCAGCATCAGCGACCTTTACTGCTACCACCACCGCCAACCTGACTACCGGTCTGCGTACCGGTTGGTCATCTGCGGCTAGCACCCAGAGCACTGGTAAAGTGTTCGTGGCTGATATTACTGTGAGCCCAGTACTGGCCGGTACCACCACCATGGGTGGCCCAATTACTGAAGATGCAGAGATTGATGGCTCAATGACCATGAACTTCGCTTTCGGTATCTAATTAGCGCGAATATCAATTGACAGAATAAGGGCTGAATAATATATCAGCCCTTATTTTTAAATATATTTCTAGATGATTGCTTGTGGTTTTTTAATTATCAGGATTAGTGTCATTTTATGAAAATGCACATGGCTCAACTCATTACTCTGGCTTCTTTAATACTTTCTGTTGCGGCGCAGGCGGCAACACCAACGACAGAATTAAAGGTTAAAGGGATTATTGGTACGCCAAGCTGTACAGTGAATGCACCGGATGGCGGCATCTATAATATTGGTGAAGTGTCATCGACTAATATAAAAGCGGGCGTGGCCACCACGGTGCTGCCCTCAATAAGCAAAACCTGGACAGTGACTTGTGACAGCCAGACGTTTCTGAGTTTAACGGCATACGATAACCGTAAAGCGTCCTCCAGTGACAGCACAAGTATTCACAGTTTTGGTTTGGGTTTTGTGAATGGTAGCGGAAAAATTGGCTTCTATAGAACCACCATGAATAATGCCACAGTTGATGGCGTGAGTAGCTTTTTGTACTTTATTGATGCAAATAATGTACTCCAGGGAGGGCATACACTGGAAACATTAACGAATAACTTTCGTTTTGGTTGGTCTGAAACTACCACGACTGCAAAATCGGGCAAAATCTTCAGTGCTGACTTTACAGTAATTCCGACACTGGCGGGTGCGGCGACGATGGGGGGAGCCATCACCGAGAATATCAATATTGACGGTTCAACGACCATGAACTTTGCGTTTGCTATTTAGTCCGATAAGAATTTGACTCATACTTAAATATATTAATAACAGTGCTTCCTCTGGCTGTTATTAATTGCTTACTCTCTGTTGTATCCCACCCTAACATCACACTCTTATTTCATAAAGTGACTTTCTATACCGTAAGTCACGAGTGACTAAAAATACAATCCATTGAGTTCAATAGTAAAATAATCAACACCATCGGTTGCCGCTTTCTTGGCAAAATCTAACTGCTGAGTTCGGTTGTATTGCCCTGTTTGCCACCGCAGGGCCTCCAAATGGTATCACTTGTAAGTCATGGTAAAACTCATCATGGTATTGGCCGTGCCGGGGTTCAATCTGGACTCTGTTTGATAATACCGTGCTTTAAGCGGGATTTTGTAGTTCCCGCCAGTCGTACCGCTGTATGACGTAAGCTGCGTTGGTTTAGCAAATGGGAAGGGATTCCCCATCCCATCAAGTAGTTGCACACCAATGCCACTGGCCGTTGAACTGTTGTCCAGCGCCACAACGGATGATGCAGCATTCAGTATTGGTGTGATAGCGTCAATCTGGTAGGTAATGGTGTTAATGCCTGCCGGGCAATTGTTCAGCGCGATATCAAAACCCACCGCCGCACTAAAGGATCCCATGCCCGCCAGTTCCGACGCATCGTGTGTCCCCAGCTTCACTAACACATCTGGTGTGGTGCAACTCAGAACGGTGACACGCGTTGAAGTTATGTTGATCGTGTTGACCAGTGTTGTACTCCATTCCTCATTAATAAACATCGGTGCCTTTACTACGGTCATCGAGTTGACAGTCCCCGCACTTATCGGGCCGGTTTTGACCAGAATGGCACGAAGCTGCCCACCATTAGGCAGTAAGTACGCTGAGTTACAGGCAATACCCTGTCGAATACCAACAGGGAACCATCTCGCCTGCCAGCCACACCCATTGGCATATCCCTTGGAACCTATAGCGATACCGACACCCGCCAGATTGGTATTGAACACAGTGTAGGTCGTGCCCTCATCAGAAATAGTCAGCCCCGACGAGGGCAACATATCTGATATAAAACCGATACCGATACTTTCCTGTACAGTAGAAGAACAGGTGAACCAGTTGGGCGTAGCTGGTGTCATCGCCCAGGAGCTTAATAGTGTCCCAACGGCGGCATCACTTGGCACCGTGACCATCGCTGGCATTGGTATCGTGATAGTCTGCGGATTACCGGTACAGGTGGTCAGCGCTAGTGCACGAGGTGATAAGACCATTAGGGTGGTCCCACACAAAATTAGCAGTAACGCCAGTGCTGAGGGAACATAACCTCTGGCTGAGTTTCTCATTATCATCAATCCCCATACTGTCGACTGAAACATCAGCCAACGTAAAAAGTTAAATAAAATGTCTGGCATGGTTTAAAACGTATTCAGTTATCACGCGCTTTATCTCACTTTTATGCATTTAGCTCTGAGGCACACACGTCGAGGTAAACTGCATCATTCCTGTTATTTTGGTATTGGCCTGCTGTGGCGGCAAAATATAGCTGAGGTAACATTGTTGCCCAGCGCCTTCGCCCCAGCTCACCTGTAAACGACCTCGGGTTTCACTCACGCGTGCATAAACCTGTCCGGCCTGCCCGACAGACCCCACCACCTGGCCTTTCATATCCAGCACATCCGAACCAAAGGGGACGGGTTCGCCATCAGATTGCGTGGTATTAACCAATATCGGATAGCCCTGGGTACTCTTATATTTCACCATCACCACTGCACCGGCATGCGGAGCCACTTTCTGGCTGGTTGACTCCAGCTCGACGTCATAAGAAGTCCCTTTCGGATCGATAGTGATCTCATTCATCTGATACGCATTGAGATATGGCACCACCGCATAGCCCCGCGAATCAACTTTCACGCCAGAGTAAGAAGATACTTCAGCCCCTTCGGCGCCTTTGGCTTCCACAACTGCAAAGGTCTCACTGCTGTATGGCGTTAACGTTACGCCACCAGGGTGGGCAATCATGCTGCCGGAGATACCGACAGCGCCACTTTGATAACTACTGCCCCCGCCATAAGATGCCGTGCTGGTGGCACGGTCTCCACGATACTGACCATTCACACTGCCACTGGCACCCGAACCACCATTACTGTTCATGGCGGTGGCACCATAACTGAACTGGTTTTGTTCGCCTGCACTGCCTGAAACCGCGGCCTGTTCGCCCCAGTTCCCTTGACCATTACGGTTCATTTCCAGGCGCATTTGCGGCACATTACGTTGGTCATTACGGCCTAAAGGGAAACTTATACTGACCAGATAGGTATTTTGCATATCGCCAAATCCGGTGCGACTGCGGTTAATACTGGCCCCGTAGGTCATGCTTTTGTAGTTATTGCTGTAACCGACCTGATACTGTTGGTCACTGCCCTCTTTGTTCCAGTAATCCTGTAACGAGCCACTGATGTACATCTGACCCCAATCTTCAGGTAATCCCTGAGCCGCGGTGACGGTTAAACGATTTTTTGCCCGATAAATGAGGTCGGCATCGTTGCCTTGGCGCTCCGCATCTATCGTCTGCATCGCCGTGGCAAAATCCAGATAGCCCTGAGTGGAGAAACGGTGCGCCGCCACACTCAGGTTGCTGTTGGTTTCAGCCACCACTTTGCTGTAGCTGACCTGATAGCTCTGGCCACTTTCGGTCCCTTCCCGCAGATGGGTATTGGCTTGTGTCACATCAAATGCGACCGCCCCAATCGGGGTACTGAATGCCGTCCCAAGCTGTATGGCATAATAATCTTCACTGACCTGTGTGCCGGTATAACCCGTAATACGATTACTCAGACCACGTTGATAGGTCCCTTGATATAATCCCGGCGTAAAAGACAGTGCATTGTTACGTACTTGACCGGCGGTCAGGCTGTAGCGCTGCGAACCAGGGCGAAGTAACTGCGCCACGGCGGCAAAAGGTACTTGAAAATTCTGAGTGCTACCGTCGGCTTCACGCACGGTCACATCAAGATTGCCGCCATAGCCGGTTGGGTAGAGGTCATCGATGATAAATTCACCTGGTGCGACCGTGGTTTCATATAACACCTGGCCACTCTGGCGGATAGTTACCAGCGCATTGGTGCGTGCTATGCCACGCACTTCGGGGGCATAACCGCGTAGAGACTCAGGCAACATGCGGTCATCGGTGCTAAATTGCACGCCGGTAAACGGCACTGTGTCGAATAACTGCCCAGGCGTATTGGACTCCCCCAGCAGCACACGGCCCTGCGCGGCTGGGATATCCCGCTGCACATAGCTATTAATACTGGTGTATTTGCTTTCGCCGTTTTCCTGCCAGTTATAAGAACCGTTATGACGGAAATACCATGAACCCAAATTGAGCCCGGTGTTAATTCCCGCAAAAGCCGAGTTAAATGTCTGCCCGTTTGATGAACTGCTGTAGCCATTGAGTGAGTAACCCAACATCCCTGATGTTACGCCACTATCCCACAACGCTGGGCTCACCGTGCCGCGAGCGGTACGGAGTAACAGGGCCTGAGGGATGGCAATATCTAGCCGTTGTTCACCGTTGTCAAACACAGCTGACGTTTCAGGAATAAGCGACTGTAAGTCGACACAACCTTGCTCTTTTTTCAACGGTGCCAAAGACTCTGCAGGTAAAGCTTCCGTCTTGATATTAAGGCTGGCAATCAGAGATGAAGATAAACAGGCATACACACTTTTATCGTCGCGAGCCTTAAACTCCACATTCTCATTGCCAATAAGCGAATTATTTAAATAAACATCAGCCCGGTAAACGCCAGGAAGCACACTATTGCCGGCCGAAAAACGACTTAAATCTACACCACTGCCACTATGAGCAGTATTTAAGAAAGCATTATCAAATTCAGCAAGTTGAGGCTGGTTGATTTTGGGGGTAGCGTTGACTTCAGTTTTTTCAGAGCGATCAACAGCACAAGCCAGCGGTGATAAAAAGGCCGAAATAAGTGCAGCCGCCAGCGGAGTTAAAAAACTCACTCGATAAGACAGATCTACAGAAGACATTATTGTAGAGCGTTTCATTATTTATTTATTCCGTAGAGTATTCCCATCTTCGGACCCCCACGATATAAGCGCGGTTATCTGCTGACGTTTCTTATAACTTAATAGAAAATAATATTTGTCAGGGTTTGATAGCCTGACTCAGTTTATTCACTGCGCCGTAATCATTAACAAATTCAATATCAACTGTGGATACCGAACTATTATCTGGTAATGCAAATGTCATTGAATCATTAGGACTTATCATTTGTCCTTCAATTCGTGATGGCTTACCACCAATATTCACCCCTACGGTTACCAGCGAAATATGAAAAGGTGTAGAGTTAGTGGCTTTAAGTCCACCAGAGACTTTCGTCCAGACTAATGATTTTGCGGCATCATTAGGATTTCCTATCAACCCTTGGGGACGGAAAAATAATTTAATACGTGACCGATAAGCCATCTGTAAATAGTTTTGCTTACTGTTAGTATCAGCTTTAGCCGGTATTTCTAATACGTTAAGCCAAAAAACAGATTCTCTATCTTTTGGTAATGTCGTGCCAGTATAGCTAATACGTAATGTCTGACTTTTATTTGGCTCAACCCGGTTAATTGGCGGAGTAAGAACAAAAGGAACTTTTAATGTTTCTGGGCGAGCATTCACATCACCATTATCAATCCAGCTTTGTAATACTACAGGGCCACTGCCCATGTTAGTGACTTTTACCGTCACTTCCTTTTGGTTCTCAGGATATATAACCCGGGTTCCGCTGATCACTACACTAGCCTGAACAGAGTATCCAGTGAGTAATATTAAAAATAAGCCTGAAAATAGTGTAAAGGCCTTTCGATGAATGATGCTCATGGCAACCTCATAAGAGAGTAAAGAAGATATAGCTATCCTCATATTTTAGTTCTTGCCGTCAAAAAGGGCAGAGTTCTGCCCTTAATATTCTAGGTTTATTTGTTAATGCTTATTTGTACTGAATAGAGTAAACCACGTTACTGATAACAGTACCCGGAGTAGTTGCACTGTTAGCATAATATTGAACCGCATACGGCAGTGTTGCAGAGCCTGAGCTTGCATCAATATAGGTTGTGCTGGTTGCCTGGCTGCTGTTGCCAGCTTTAATTGAGGCCATTGCGTTAGATGCATCCAGTAATTCAAGGCTAACACCACTCGCAGTACCACTCATGTTTTTCAAGTGGCCGGTCACCACATCCACACTTGAACCCGCTTCAAAGAAAGCAGACACAGTCTTCAGCGTGCCATTACAGTTGCTCAGCGCCATATTAAAACCGGTGCTACCTGCAACCTGATTCGCCGCAGTCAGTTGGCTGGTGCTTACTGTTGGTAATATGACAGTCGCGTCTGCGCCCTGACCATCTACAGAGATATCACAGGTAGATGCTGTTAGTTCACCACTAAAATTAATGGTACCGGTAGAGGCTGCTTGAGCGAAATTAACAGAACCGAATACGGTTGCCAGAGCGACGATGATCGCTAACTTTTTCATATATACTCCTAACGTTTTAATTGAGTTATTTAAATATAAACTCAAATGGTGGTTTAATATTCACATGATGTGAGTGGTTTTCATAAAAATATAAAATAAAACCATTTAGTAGAATGGTAATATCATTATATTATTTATGGTTAATTTAATGCATCAATGTATTAATCATTTCCATTAATTTATCGACAGGTTGGCCTGATATATATTAATGATGAGTAAGAATACAATTTGAAATCAGAAATGCTACTTCCCTGAAGGCTGAGAACGTGTTTTTTAAATGTATCTCACTTTAATTTCTGCCTTATGATGAAAAAAATCATAAGTGTGCTTGCTAAATTGTTTGAGAATCATATGAGATGTTTCTTGGCTTGGGAAGTGACCATTTCTGTTGTGAATGATGCTTTTTTTAAACTTAGATTTGAATTTTCATTGAATAACAATGCGATGCTAGCATGTATGGATTAGTGCAACATAATAAAAAATATTAAAAACTGTTTTATTTTTTATTACAGATTTTTGTGTTCGGAACTAAGATTTTGCGTGTAAGAAGTTTCATTTATTTTTAGGGAATTATGGAATTATTTAGTGAGTATATTGATAATACCTCTCTAGCAAAAAAAAACAGAATATTACTCAGGTTTTGATTAACGAAGATACAGAATCAGCAAAAGAGCACAACGGCCTTCGTCTGACAAAGGTGCTATCACTTTCGATAGTTGGATTATACTTAACTATCTAGTCTTAAAAAATGATGTGAGTCAGTATGCTATGAATCGATTACCGAAATTAAGCCAATTGGAGGCGTTTCAGGCAGTAATAAACCATGGAAGTTTTCGTGCGGCGGCAGAGGCGTTAAATCAAACTCAGCCGGCACTGACCCGATCAATAAGAGAACTGGAAACAACATTGGGTGTTCCTCTATTGGTGAGAGGGGCTAAAGGGGTTGTTCTTACCGAGATGGGGAGAGTCTTCAGACCCAGAATGCAATTGATCCTGAATGAGATACAGCGGGCCACCGATGAAATAGAACAGATTCACTTATCTTCAAGCGGGACTGTCACACTCGGGTGTTCCTATTTACTTTCCTTCTCTATTCTCCCTGATGTAATAACAAAATTTCAGAACAAGTATCCACAAGTCAACATCATCATGACCGAAGGACAATTGTCAGAGTTGTTGCCTGACTTGCGTATTGGTCAGATGGATTTTTTTATTGGTATCGTTAACCCACATATATCACTTGGTAGTTTTATTGAGAAACCACTCATGACGTCGGAATTTTGTGTCGTCGCAGCTAAAGATCACCCACTTGCAATGTGTACTTCATTAGCAGAGTTGAAGGAAGCCAAGTGGTATCTACCAAAGGCTAGTGCAGGATATTACAGTGATATGAATAAATTTGTCTTTCCTAATGGTCGGGGCCAGTCAAGTTCTCTAATGATTGGTGACTCAACAATATTGGGTGAACGACTTATTCTTAATGAAGGGTACTTAACTATCGCGCCAAAAGAATTACTAAATGTTCCCTATCTTAAAGACCGGTTGTGTTCTATTCCGATTAAAGAGTCATTTCCTCAGGGGCATTATAGTTTTATTCACAACCAGCATGTGTCACTAACCCCAATGGCACAACGTTTAGTCAATGAAATTTTTCTGGCATTCGGAGAAACAGTAAATTTGCAATAAAAGGATGACGTAAAATGGCTCTGTCACATTAACAGAATAGTGTCAGTAAAATAGGTGCTGTCTGTTTTTTTACTCAGCCTGGTAGTGCTGATTTCCTCTTCTATTTTGTCGATATTGAGTGTGGCCCATGCTGCCGCTACTTTTATCGATAGTCATTACCTCAGATTCATCCTGGTACCGAATGGCCTCGCGGAAGAAAAGCAGAGCGGTTGGCGGTCAATAGTAAATCCATATTCTGGCTGTTGGGACTCATAGCCCGCCACGTTTTACCACCAATGACTAATTTGCGATGCTGAATTGTTCTACTTTCTCTCTGCCATTGGGAACTGATGATTTCAAAGCATACATATATGATATATCATATATGTAATGTAACTGTATCGAGGCAAAAGATGCTACAACCTGTACAGCTTTTCAAAATCCTGTCAGATGAAACCCGGCTGGCTATCATCATGCTTCTCAAAGAGTCCGGGGAATTATGCGTCTGTGATATCTGCGGGGCTACCTCGGAGTCACAGCCTAAAGTATCACGCCATATGGCGATATTACGTGAGGCAGAGCTGGTTCTAGACCGTCGGGAAGGTAAATGGATTCACTACCGACTTTCTCCGCATATGCCTGCGTGGGCAGCTGAAGTAATTGCAACGACCTGGCAGTGCCTGCGGGAAGATGTTCGCGGATGGTTGACACAATCAGCGACCACGCCTTGTTAGCTTACTCGTAAATATATATCTTTAATCATATGTTATGGAGTCTGAAATGTTCCTGGCAGGAAGCATCTTTTTACTAACCCTGATTCTGGTCATCTGGCAGCCTAAAGGTCTTGGCATTGGCTGGAGCGCGAGTATTGGTGCCGTGTTGGCGCTGGTCTGTGGTGTAATTCACGTCAATGACATTCCGGTAGTCTGGAATATTGTCTGGAACGCCACCGCGACGTTTATCGCCGTGATAATCATCAGCCTGTTGCTTGACGAGTCGGGCTTCTTTGAATGGGCTGCTCTGCATGTTTCTCGCTGGGGCAATGGGCGCGGGCGTTTGCTTTTCACCTGGATTGTATTGCTGGGTGCGACTGTTGCAGCCTTGTTCGCCAACGATGGTGCGGCTCTCATCCTGACGCCGATAGTTATTGCCATGTTGCTCGCGCTGGGCTTTAGCAAAGGAACAACCCTGGCCTTTGTTATGGCAGCCGGGTTTATCGCAGATACAGCCAGTCTGCCGCTTATCGTTTCAAACTTGGTGAATATTGTCTCTGCTGACTTCTTCGGGCTCGGTTTTACGGAATATGCTTCGATCATGATTCCGGTTGATATTGCTGCCATTACAGCCACATTGGTCGTGTTGCACCTCTTTTTCCGCAAGGATATCCCCGCTACCTATGACATAGCACTGCTGAAATCACCCGGCAGTGCCATTAAAGATCCTGCCACGTTTAAAGCGGGCTGGATTGTCCTTGTGTTGCTGCTCGTTGGTTTCTTTGTGCTTGAGCCGTTGGGAATTCCCGTCAGTGCGATTGCTGCAACTGGTGCCGTTGCCCTGTTTGCCGTGGCGAAAAGAGGTCATTCCATAAATACCGGGAAAGTATTACGGGGGGCACCTTGGCAGATCGTTATCTTCTCGTTGGGGATGTACCTGGTGGTCTACGGCCTGCGCAATGCAGGGCTTACGGAGTATCTTTCCGGTGTGCTGAATGTTCTGGCAGATCACGGATTATGGGCGGCAACGTTTGGAACCGGCTTCCTGACGGCATTTCTGTCGTCAGTCATGAACAATATGCCCACAGTACTGATTGGCGCTTTGTCGATTGACGGAAGCACGGCTTCCGGGGTCATCAAAGAGGCGATGGTATATGCCAATGTCATTGGTTGCGATTTAGGACCTAAAATCACGCCGATTGGCAGTCTGGCGACACTACTGTGGCTACATGTGCTTTCACAGAAAAATATGACTATCACCTGGGGATATTACTTCCGCACCGGCATTATCATGACCCTACCCGTGCTATTTGTCACTCTGGCCGCACTGGCGTTGCGGCTCTCTGTCACTTTGTAATGAGATACCGATATGAGCAACATAACCATCTATCACAACCCGGCCTGCGGTACTTCACGTAACACGCTGGAGATGATCCGCAACAGCGGCAACGAACCGACGATTATTTATTATCTCGATACCCCGCCGTCTCATGATGAATTGGTAAAACTTATTACAGATATGGGAATGACAGCGCGTGCGTTGCTGCGTAAGAACGTTGAACCTTATGAGCAGCTTGGTCTTGCTGATGAGCAGTTTACTGATGAACAACTGATTGGATTTATGTTGCAGCATCCAATTTTGATCAATCGCCCAATCGTTGTCACCCCGCTCGGTACCCGGTTGTGTCGTCCTTCAGAGGTGGTGCTGGATATCCTTCCGGAGCTGCAGAAAGGGGTATTTACGAAAGAAGATGGTGAAAAAGTGACAGATGAAGCAGGGAGGCGGCTTAAACAATAGTTCAGAAAAAGAAGCTCTGTTTCAGAGGAAACTAATCAGTGATGTGGATAAGACTATTGCTGAAAAGACAATTTAGAAATACCTAGAACCCCAAAAGAGTCCGCAATACATGGACTCTTTTCGTCGGGTCTTGTTGATATCTATCCCAGATAACTGCTTGCTGTTCTGGCGTGTAGTCAATGCGCGTTCTTTGTTTGATGGCCACGTCATTCTTATTTTATTTTTTTCCTAAACATTACCCCATTATCGTGCCAGTTCTAACAGTCTGAGTTTGGTTTTAATGCGTTTTTTAAATTTGATAATAATAGTTATAAATAATCACCGTTATTACTTGGCTTTTTATTGTCTATATTAGATGGGTCGACATGTGTCATTACATTTAAAACATGATGATTATCTAATACAGCATTTCTGGCTGTAACTGCAATGTCATGTCCTTCCTTTACCGATAAATTACCATCAATTTCTAAATGAACATCAACAATAACCAAGTCACCCATTTTTCTTGTCTTCAGATCATGAATACCGTCAACACCGGGCGTAGCCAATAACGTTGTTTTTATTTTTTCTTCAGTTTCAATGTCTACAGCCCTGTCCATTAAGTCGTGTAGTGAGTCGGACATAAATGAGTAACCCATCTTGGTCACAATCAGACCAACGATCAGCGCGGCAACTGGATCAAGGAATTTAAAACCTAATAAGTTACCAATAATCCCAAGAGAAACAACCAAAGACGAAGCAGCATCAGAACGTGCATGCCAAGCATTGGCAACTAGCATGCTGGATTTAACACGGGTAGCAACAGCCAACATATAGCGAAAAAGAAGCTCTTTGAAAACCAGAGCAGCTAAGGCCACCCAAAGTGCAATGATATGCACTTGAGGGATCGCCTCGGGGTGTTGGATTTTATTTGCTGCCGACCACAGCATCCCGATACCGACAATGAGTAATATTGCCCCCAAAATTAATGATGCGCCATTTTCGTAACGGTGGTGACCGTAATGGTGGTCATCATCGGGATCTTTTTTACTTTTGTGATTTGCAATAAGTACAACAAAGTCTGCCACTAAATCAGATAAAGAATGAATACCATCGGCTATAAGCCCTTGAGACCCAGAGAATATTCCGGTAATTACCTGCCCTAATGTCAGGAAGCAATTAACAAGTACACTTATCCAGGTGCTTTTTCGGGCTGCACGAAAACGTTCATGAGAATTATTATTAATATCATCGACAACTTTATTTTCTTGCAATTTGACACTCCAGATAACAGCTGACCGCAAATACTAATCAGATGATTAATATTATGAATTACTGCAAATAATCCAGTTTTAGGACTGGGATTGCTGTCCAGCGGAGTCGCTAATCCTCTTAATCTTTATTTATTCTGTTATTTTAATCGTGAAATGTAAATACTGAATCAGCTTAAGTTTTTCTTAAGCATCCATCATTACACTCCTTATTATCAGTACAAGGAGTGATTATGAACATGAATATTCAGGCACCTTACCAGTTGTTATTTTCTCAGAATGAGCAAGAAGAAAACGAACTGCGTCAATATATTCAGCGGGAATATAGACGTGAGTTCAATGCCACTATACCTCATTTTCTACCACATTTATTAGGACTGCATCGTGCTGATGGTGTCCTCGTGGGTGCCTGTGGCCTGAATAGTGGTGATTCAGGGTCACTCTATCTTGAGCGTTATTTGGACGCACCTATTGAGTCAGTTATTGCAATGCAAACAGGGCATTCGGTTTTACGTAGTCGTTTGGTTGAAATAGGTAACTTTGCTTGTTCGGAATCAGGAAATGCGCGAATTATGTTTGCGGCTATTTGCCGGTTGTTATGTGAGAACCAGCTTGATTACGTGGTGTTTACCGGCACCCGAAAATTACGCAATATTTTTCACCGATTAAATTTAAACCCACTAGAGCTTGCTCCTGCTCTGGCAAATCGTCTCGGCGAAGATGCTTTGGCATGGGGAGAATACTACCAGAGCCAGCCTTGTGTGATGGTTAGCGATTTAAATCAGGGCCGCCAAATTCTAAGTAAAACCAGCTTGTTACTTTCTTTGTTTGCGCCAATGCCCAGTATTTTTACATTTCAAATGAGAACACAACGATGATCCTTTTTGAACACTTAGCAAAAATGGCGATACAAGACCCTCTACGCCCTGCGCTGTGTGACAGTCATCAGGTGATTAACTACGGTGAATTACTACCAAAAATAGAGATGTTGGCAGAAAGACTCCGCCAGCAGAAAATAGCGCGACTCGCACTCTTGCTGGATAACGGCATTGATTGGGCTATTATCGATTTGGCTTGCGCATTAGCTCATATCGTTATTATACCAGTGCCCATTTTTTTCAGTAATGAACAGCAGAATTGGCTATTTGAGAGTAGCGGTGCGGATGCTCTGATTGGCCCCGCGCGTGCGGGTTGGGTCACAACCAAATCATTTGAATACGAACTGCAACGTCGTCAACCGGTATCTGTGCCCGAATTACGACCTCATACCGCAAAAATCACTTATACATCAGGAACCACGGGTCACCCCAAAGGGGTATGTCTGAGTTGGGAGCATATGATGCAAGTCAGCCTTTCGCTTATCGACAGGGTGGCGCCTGCCAACGTTCAACAGCATCTGACACTGCTGCCCCTTTCGACATTACTTGAAAACATTACCGGACTTTATGTCCCACTGCTAAGTGGCGCGTGTAGCCGTGTACCACCTCTTGCTGAAGTAGGCTTTACCGGTTCTAGCCAATTCTCTTATCAAATCTTTGCCCAAGCCATTCAACAGTGGCGTCCACACAGCTTGGTACTGGTTCCCGAACTATTACGTTTGTTGGTGATGTTGTGTGCCATAAACCCAGACCTGGCACAGAGTTTACGTTTTATTGCTGTTGGCGGTGGCAAGGTTGCAACGGATTTAGTGGCTAAATCACATCAATTAGGATTACCCGTTTATGAAGGATATGGGTTATCAGAATGTGGTTCGGTGGTTGCCCTGAATACGCAGGGAAGTATGTTGCCAGGCTCAGTGGGTAAGCCATTATCGCATTGTCAGATAAGCATCGCGCAAGATGGAGAAATTCTGATTTCTGGTTCAACCATGCTTGGCTATTTGGGCGAGCCAGCACCGGCACTTGCTCAAGCGACTGGCGATTTGGGGTATTTTGATAACCAGGGTTTCCTGCATATTACTGGCCGTAAAAAGAATGTTCAGATTACGGCGTTTGGTCGGAATTTCTCACCTGAATGGGTTGAAGCTGAAGCACAAGTTTTTCCAGCAATTTCTCGTATCGTCATCTTTGGTGATGGGTTAAGTGCCAATGTTGCCTTGATCCAACCGACACCGGGTTATGAAAATAGCCTTGCAGATCAAATATCTCAACTTAATAGCCGGTTGCCTGATTACGCGCAGGTTCACCACTATCTTCTAGCCCAACTAAGTGTAGAGAACGGGTTATTAACCAATAACGGGCGTCCAAAAAGGCAGCAAATCCTGTCGGAATATCACACCCGAATCCACCAATTAATTGCCGGGGATATTGTATGAATTTTTATCAACAATTACAGCATGATACTGCGGTGGATAGAGAAACGCTTCTTTCTGCACCGGTTATAGAGGCTTGTCGCAGTGGCAATATTAATGCCGAAATGTATATCGCCTTTTTGACCCAGGCCTTCTATCACGTTAGTCACACAGTCCCTTTATTGATGACGGCAGGTGGTCGGATGAACTCAGAGTATGAGTGGGTTCGCGGTGCTATTGCTGAATATATTGATGAAGAATATGGGCACCAGGAATGGATACTAAATGATATTCGCACTTGCGGTGGCAATGTGCAGGCCGTACGTGATGGTCAGCCGGTATTGGCGATAGAGTTAATGCTCGCCTTTCTCTACGATCATGTATCACGCCTAAACCCTATGGGTATTTTTGGTATGGTGCAGGTCCTGGAAGGGACCAGTGTTGCTATTGCAACCACGGTAGCCCAACAACTTAAACAAGGCTTGGGGTTGCCAGAAAAAGCGATGAGCTACCTCCGTTCACACGGCGAACTGGATAAAGAACACCTGGTTTTTTTTGAATCACTAATGAATAAGGTTGAAAAAATTGACGATCGGGCAGCGATTATTCACTCCGCCAAGGTGGTTTATCAGCTTTATGGGGATATGCTGCGTGGCCTGATGGGGCAACCGCAATGAAACTCAATAATAGCCGTATTCTACTGACCGGAGCCAGTGGCGGTATTGGTTGGGCACTGGCTCATGCATTGGCGAGGCAGGGCGCTTGTTTGATATTGCACGGACGCAATGAAATTGCTCTTACACAGCTTTTGAATACCTTACCCAATCCCGAGGATCATCAATTATGGGTCGCCGATCTTTGTGACTCAGCGGTATTGGCAAAACAGATTGAGGTACTTAGGGATCAACCCAGTATTGATATTTTAATCAATAATGCTGGTACCAATCACTTTGCGTGGCTTGAGGATCAAAGTGAGCAACAAATAGTACAGCAGTTATCACTGAATATTCAGGCGCCGATATTACTGACTCGAGCTTTGCTACCTTATATTAGTAAGCCCGGCATTATTATGAATATTGGTTCCAGCTTGGGTAGTATTGGTTATGCCGGATATAGCGTGTATTGCGCCAGTAAATTCGCCTTACGTGGTTTCAGTGAGGCGCTGGCCCGGGAATTAAGCGGTTCGGCCATCAATGTTCTCTATTTTGCGCCTCGAGCTACACAAACCACGCTTAATTCAACAGCTGTTTATGCCATGAATGCAGAATTAGGGACAAAAAGTGATAGTGCCGAATTTGTGGCTAAACAGGCGGTTATTGCACTTAATAAAAAAATAGCACGGCGATGGCTGGGATGGCCGGAGCAGTTCTTGGTCAAATTAAATGCAATTCTCCCCAGCGTTGTTGATAAAGCTCTCGCTAAGCAACACGCTATTATTGCCCGCCATGCTCATGCTTACAGTGATAAGAAGGATTCATAATGAAGACGTTAATATTATTATTCACTGTTCTTGGTAGTACTGAGGTTTATGCCCAGAGTGAATTGGCCGATATCCAAAATCAATGGGCTGTTTGCCAATATCAGGTGGCGGCAAAACAGAAAGAGTCCTGCCTGGAAAAACTCAGTACCGTGGCAGATAAAGCCAGTTCAGCCAACGGGTCACGTGCTGATCTATTAATTTGGTCAGCCATTATTAAAAGCAGTTGGGCAGGGGAGAAGGGGGGGCTGGGAGCATTGGATTTGGTTAAGGATGCGAAAGTTAAGCTGGAGCTGGCAATAAAACTCGATGCTAATGCGTTGGATGGATCTGCTTATACCAGCCTCGGAACCCTTTATTATCAAGTTCCCGGTTGGCCTATTGGTTTTGGTGATAAAAAACAAGCCGAACTGTTGTTAAAAAAAGCATTACAGGTGAACCCAACAGGTATAGATCCCAACTATTTCTATGGCGATTTTCTATTGGATCAAGGGCGCAAAGCGGATGCAAAAGTCTATTTACAAAAAGCACTAACTGCCCCAGTACGTTCAGGCAGAGAATTGGCAGATAAAGGCCGGCATCAGGATATTCAACAGCGGCTTGATAAACTCTGAAGTTTTACTCTAAAAGGCAGCGCTACGATGCACAGAGAACGGCATAGTATAGAAAAGATAGGCTGGCTCCGGGCTGCGGTTCTTGGTGCAAATGACGGGATTGTCTCTACCGCAAGTTTGTTATTGGGGGTCGCGTCAGCCAATGCAACACATCAGAGTATTCTTTTGACCGGCATTGCAGGTCTGGTTGCAGGTGCGATGTCGATGGCAACCGGGGAATATGTTTCTGTCTCTTCCCAGTCAGATACAGAAAAGGCCGCATTGGCGGAAGAGCAAGCGGAGCTGAACTCTGATTTCCAAGGTGAATATCGTGAGTTAACCTCGATTTATGTCCATCGTGGCCTTGATCTGGCACTGGCTAGGCAAGTGGCGGAAAAACTGATGAGTCATGATGCGTTAGGTGCTCACGCACGTGATGAACTGGGGATATCTGAAATCACCACCGCCCGCCCATTACAAGCGGCCTGGGCTTCTGCAATGAGTTTTTCTGCGGGCGCAATATTGCCCTTGTTGGTCGCGTTCATTGTCTCGGCTGACTGGGCAATTTCCGCTATTAGCCTATCAGCATTGACTTCTTTGGCTGTTCTGGGGGGGATTGCGGCGAAAGCAGGCGGAGCACCAATATGGCCAGGTATTCTTCGGATTACCTTCTGGAGTGCACTTGCTATGGGGGTATCATCGGGTGTTGGCATGCTATTTGGTTCGGTCACAAGCTGAAACCACAGTAGGACGGATCGAATAAATAGCCTTGATAATAGAGTTTTTTTATTTCAGTAGCTTAATGTTTACTTAATGTAATCGGTATAAATTGAAATATAAAAATTCAGAGGGTATGTCATGAACAAGAAATTTTCACCTAACCAAATTTTATTCCATTGGGTTATTTTTATTTTAGTTGTACTCACTTATGCCGCAATGGAATTGAAAGGATTTGCCGCCAAAGGCAGTGATATCCGTGAATTGATGATGACCCTGCATTATACGTTCGGAGTTAGCGTAATGATTTTAATGTTGGTCCGTATTATTCTAAAAATGACACATAAAGATCCTGATATCACTCCTACTCCTCCACGCTGGCAACTGGTTCTTTCAAAAGCCGTTCATGGAGTTTTATATCTTTTATTTATTAGTTTGCCATTCCTTGGTGTTTTGTCTCTGTATTATGGTCACGTCGAATGGTCATTTTTCTCGTATGCGATGCCAGTGGCAAGTGCTGAAAATAGTGTTATGCAGCATGATTTAAAAGAAATCCATGAATTTATTGCCAATGCGGGTTATTTCATTGTCGGTTTGCACGCTGCGGCAGCAATATTTCATCACTATATTATGCGCGACAATACATTGGTCAGAATTCTGCCAGGAAAACACTAAGTTATATAAAAGAGATTGTTGGGTAATCGATATTTATTCCTCTACTGCGGATATTCTTAAGCTGAATATCTGACAATTATTTTTGACAACAACCCGCTATTAATCTATTTATCGAGCACTCTTCTCCTCTACACTGTTTGCTGGTACTGCTCATTCGGTATCAGCTATTCATTCCCCAGAGAACACGTCAGCGTCCATCTAATTTCACCACCGTAATCCCTTTCGTCACTCTTTACTTAAAATTGTACAATTATTATTTTCTTGTACAACTTTACATAAATCCACTATGGTTAATCTATGGCTGTTTCAGGCAAGGTAAGTGTCATGGCGTTATATAGCATCAGTGAGGTTGCACAGCTTTGCGGTATTAACCCGGTAACATTGCGTGCCTGGCAACGGCGTTATGGCCTGTTAAAGCCTCAACGTACTGAAGGCGGACATCGACAGTTCAATGATGACGACATTAAACGTATCCGCAGTATTCTCCGCTGGATAGAACGCGGTGTGCCGGTTAGCCAGATTAAACCTCTACTCGACGGCGGCACGGTGCCTGATGACAGCACTAATTGGGTAACGCTCCAACAACAGTTGCTGGCTCTGATTCAGGCTCCTGCACCGCATAAACTCCGTAGCCGTATCTTTGAATTAGGACGCGAATATCCACCTCAGGCTCTGATTGAATATGTGCTAAGACCATTGCGTTCACAGCTTAAGAATGACCACCAATTGCTGCAGATGCTGTGTAGCCTGCTGGATGGGGTGATCATTGAGTATGCGACTTTTTGTATGCTCGGTGCACGTAAGAAGCCAGGGGAAAATGTATTGCTCTTGGGATGGGGAAATACCGATCCTACCGAGTTGTGGATGGCCGCCATCGTTCTGGCGAAAAACGATATGCATATCGATGTCTTGCCGGGATCGTTGGAATATCCACAGTTGGCAATGTTTAAGGCCGAGCGCTACTTCCTCTGCACTGATGGGGTGCTTAATACTGCCAAACGGCGGCAATTAACAGCTTGGTGCGATGCTGGTTTGAACATTACGCTTATCGATAACCATACTCCGCTAATCGTTGCTTCGGAGCACCACCATGAGTAACGCTGAAGCACTATTGGCTCGTTTTTCGCAATTCTATACCACACTGGATATAGCACGTCTGGCCAACTTATCTGATGTTTATCATCGCGATATTTACTTTGTCGATCCCGTCGGAGAACATCAGGGGTTAAGTTCACTTGAAGCTTATTTTCAGTTACTTATCAGTAATTTAAGTACCTGTAGCTTTACCCTTACGGACATCCAGCACCATGAGCAACAAGCCACTGTGTGCTGGCATATGACTTATTCCCATCCACGCCTACGCCGTGGCAGTTTGCTCAGTTTAGAGGGTATCAGCCAGCTACGTTTTGCTGAACAGCGAGTTATCTATCAGCGCGATTACTACGACCTGGGTGCGATGCTTTATGAACATATACCGCTGCTCGGCGGGGTTGTTGTCAAATTGAAGAAGAGGCTGAGAGCATGAAGCACGTGGTGATCACCGGGGCCACTTCCGGCATTGGTCAGCAACTGGCACTTGATTATGCCGCCGAGGGCTGGCTGGTGACCGCCTGTGGACGTGATGAAACTCGACTGATAGCACTTGGTGTGCATCACCCCACTATTGTAACGCGACGTTTCGATATAACCGATTTGTCTGAGACTCGCAAAGCTTTAGCGGACTGCTCGGCCGACCTGGTGATTTTATGTGCCGGAACCTGTGAATACCTTGATAACGGTGTCGTAGAGGCTGAGCGAGTTGCACGGGTGCTTAATACTAATTTTCTCGGGCCGATCAATTGTTTAGATGCTCTGTTACCACAGCTGTCGTCTGGGAGTCGGATCGCACTAGTGGGGTCAACAGCCAGCATGCTCCCTATGCCGCGGGCAGAAGCCTATGGAGCCTCAAAAGCGGCTCTTGCCTATTTTGCCCGTAGCCTGGCAGTGGATTTGGCAAAATCGGGTATTAATGTATCGCTGATATTACCTGGTTTTGTTGCCACACCGCTGACGGATCGCAATGATTTTGCCATGCCGATGATAATCACTTCTAAGCAGGCTTCGCACTATATTCGTTCTGGTCTGGCAAAAGGAGCGGCGGAAATTGCTTTTCCCCCACTGTTCGCCGCGCTGCTACGACTGGCAGGTCTACTTCCACAAGCTCTACAACGCTGGCTTGCCAAGCGTTTGGTGAGGTAATCCAATGAGAATTGCCATTATCGGTAGCGGGATTTCCGGTCTGACTTGTGCATGGAAATTAGCTAAAAAACATCAGGTTACACTGTTTGAAGCCAATGATTATCCCGGTGGGCATACCGCGACTGTAGATGTCACGTCGGAAGGGCGCAGCTACGCTATCGATACCGGATTTATTGTCTATAACGAGCGAACCTATCCGCAATTTATTGCTCTATTGGCTGAATTGGGCATCAGTGGCCAAGCCACAGAGATGAGCTTCTCGGTTACGCATCCACGTAGTGGACTGGAATATAACGGCCATACGCTTAATACTCTGTTTGCTCAGCGCCGTAACCTGCTGAATCCACGCTTTTATCGCCTTCTGGCAGAAATTGTACGCTTCAATCGCCAATGTAAGAAAAACCTGGCGAATGGCAGTGTTGTAACGCAAACGGTGGACGATTTTCTGCACCAAGAAGGTTTTTCCCACTATTTTTCTCAGCATTACTTGTTACCGATGGGGGCAGCTATCTGGTCTTCCTCCATGACTGACATGCGCCAGTTTCCATTTGCACTGTTTTTGCGTTTTTTCGATCACCATGGCCTATTGGACATCACCAACCGCCCACAGTGGTTTGTGGTGCCCGGCGGCTCGCGTGAGTATGTGCGCCGTATGTTGGCCGTGCTGGCAGATTGCATGACGCTGCACCTGAATACGCCAATCCAACGAGTTGAACGCCAATCACAAGGGGTGACACTTCATAGCTCCTTGGGGCAACAACATTTTGAACAGGTGATTTTTGCCTGCCATGCCGATCAGGCATTGTGTCTTCTGGCCGATGCCAGTCCGCAGGAACAAGGGGTTTTAGCTCAGTTGGGCTATCAAGCGAATGATGTCATTCTGCATACCGATATTCGCCTGCTGCCTCGCCAGCGCCGTGCCTGGGCCAGTTGGAATTATCGCTTACCTGTCAGCGACGAGCATGCAGAGAGCCAGCTCGCCAGCGTGACTTACAACATGAATATTCTGCAAGGCTTGGATGCGCCACAGACTTTTTGCGTCACACTCAACCCGCAACAACCGATTGAACCGGCGCTTATTCTGCGCCGCTTTAGTTACCATCACCCGGTATTCAATCAGACGACTGTACTGGCACAACAGCAGCGTTCGCTGATAAACGGGCAGCGCAATACTTGGTTCTGTGGGGCTTATTGGTATAACGGATTCCACGAGGATGGAGTACGCAGTGCGCTGGACGTCACGCAGGTTTTGTTGCAGGAGAACGCTACATGAATAGCGCCCTTTATGTTGGACATGTGCGCCATCGCCGTTTTAGTCCAGTTCAACACAGTTTTGATTATCGAATCTTTATGCCGCTGATTGATCTTGACGAACTGGCGCTGCTACCTGCTCAGGGCATTGCTTTGGAACGTTTTTCCCCTGCGTCGTTTTATCGTGGCGATTATCTGGGAGGTGGCGATATCAAGCATAAAGCCCAGGAACGTATTGCCGAATTGACCGGTGAAAGATTGGATGGTCGCGTTATGCTGCTGTGCCAGTTGCGCTATCTAGGGTGTTACTTCAATCCCGTCAACTTTTACTATTTATATAACAGTGATGACCAACTGCGCTGGTTGCTGGCCGAAGTCCGTAACACTCCGTGGAATGAACGCCATACCTACGCGGTGAATCCAGAGGGTACCTCAACCGTCGATAAAGTTTTTCATGTGTCACCGTTTAACCCGATGGACATGACCTACCACTGGCGGCTCTCAAGCCCCGCACAGCGGCTGCGCATTCATATTGAAAATCACCGCGCCTGTCGAGAATTTGACGCCACATTACTGCTTTATCGACACCCTCTTACGCGGGCAACGTTGCGCAGACAGTTATGGCTCCTGCCTTTAATGACACTGAAAACTGCCGCTGCCATTTACTGGCAGGCACTGAAATTATGGCTGAAACGTACACCCATTTACCCTCACCCCGCCGCTGGCGGCAAGGATAAACGATGAGTTCCTCAGAATACACCCTCGCCGACAGCACCCCTTTTTCGGGGCACAATAAAGGTGCACGTCGCATTATTTTTACCCTGCTACAACAGTTGCAAGGGGGAGGCTTATTACTGCGTGAAGTCGGTGTCGGTGAAATCCAGTTTGGTGATGCTCAGGCCCCCCTACAGGCTGAAATCGAGGTTGATGACCCACGGGTTTACCGCCGAATACTGTTGGGCGGCAGTATCGCTGGTGGAGAAAGCTACATTGACGGTTATTGGAATAGCCCTGACCTGACCCGCGTGCTTCAGTTGCTGGCCAGTAACATGCAGTTAGTCGATAAACTGGAGGCTCGTCTAAGTTGGCTGACTGCCCCCTGGCATCGGCTGGTGCACCTGTTGCGCGATAATAACCGGCGGCAGGTACGGCGCAATATTGCCGCACATTATGATCTGGGTAACTCGTTTTATCAGCAGTTTCTCGACAGTGAAATGCTCTACTCCAGCGCGTTGTACCGCGAAACACCGATGACGCTGGAACAGGCGCAACAGGCCAAAATGCGCCGTTTGTGCGAACAACTGGATTTACAACCGGAAGATCATCTGCTGGAGATTGGTACTGGCTGGGGAGCGTTGGCGGAATTTGCGGCGCGAGAGTATGGCTGCCGTGTCACCACCACGACTATCTCGCGGGAGCAGTACGATTATGCCCAGCAGCGTATTAAGCAAGCCGGATTAGGGGAGCGCGTGACACTACTGTTTGAGGATTACCGTGAGCTGAAGGGGCAATATGACAAACTGGTCTCGGTCGAAATGATCGAAGCGGTGGGTAAACGCTTTTTGCCTTTATTTATAAAACGGTGCCAGCAGTTACTCAAACCTAAAGGCAAAATGGTGTTACAGGCGATCACTATTACCGACCAGCGTTATCAGCAATACAGCAGCAATGTGGATTTTATCCAGCGATACGTCTTCCCTGGGGGCTTTTTGCCTTCCATAACCGCGCTGTGCAATACCCTCACGCGGCACAGTGATCTGGTGGTGTGTGATCTGTTTGATATGGGGCGAGATTATGCCCGTACGCTGCAAGAATGGCGTGAGCGTTTTGAGCAGAACTGGCCAGTATTACACCATCAAGGATTTGACGAGCGTTTTCAGCGCCAGTGGCGATTTTACCTGTGCTATTGCGAAGCCGGTTTTCTGGCGCGCTCGATCAGTACCGTACAACTAAGTGCTGAACGCCGATGAAGCCGGGCGATAATTTTATTGTCGTCCACTATCAGACTTAAGTATCCGGTTGGTTGCAGACCGTTGAGAGGTATCTGATGAATATCAAAAGTCTATTACTGGCTTTGCTGTTTTTACTGGCTGGGTGCAGTGCCGATATCAATGACTATCAAAACAATAAACCTACTTTCGATTTGTTTGGCTACTTCAGCGGCGAAACGCGCGCCTGGGGGATGTTGCAGAATTATCAGAATAAACAGACTCGCCGTTTTGAGGTGGTGATCCAAGGAGATGTTGTCGGCAATACCCTGACGCTCAACGAGAAGTTTGTTTTTGATGATGGCGAGCACCAGACTCGTATCTGGCGCATCATCAAAAAGGCGGATGGCAGTTATCAGGGGACGGCGGGGGATATCATCGGCGTGGCTCAGGGTTATACCGCGGGTAATGCTTTCAACTGGCGTTATGATATGGATGTGAAAACAGATAACGGCAGCATAAAACTGCACTTTGATGACTGGCTATATCGCCAGGACTATACCCATTTGTTCAACCAGACATCACTGCGCAAATTTGGTGTTGAAGTTGCCAAAGTGACACTGTTCTTTGAAAAGAAAAGCTAATGTCTATTGGCGGGCTTATTAGTTCTGCCCAATCTTATCGCTAGGTTATCAAATCCCCAGTTCATAGCTACTATGGGGAGAGTGATGAGGCGATATCAACAGGCTCGGCGAACCATAGAGGAACCTTTGCGAGCGCAGTTCCACAATGGAAGGTCTGGTTCGATACCAAAAATTGAGTCGGTCATCTTGTTTATCTTTTAAATTCAATTTTTAGAGGTATTGTGATTAACATTGATTTATTCCATCATTGATAGTGTTAGTTATGAGCATGTGAATCTGTAAGGTGTTATGGCATAAGAAAAAAATCTAATAGAGGACACTGTTGAATCTTTGATCATGTCCGAGTCAAATCAATGACTGGAGTGTTGACGATGATTAAGCCAGATATACCTACGAATGAAATTCTGCGGCAGTTAACCTTGGATTCGCTGTCTGTATTGGGCGCTACTGGTGTGGCAAACCTCGATCAGGTAACTCGCCTTGCAGCTAAATTTTTTGGTGTGGAAATTGCTTTAGTCTCTCTAATTGACCGTGATCGTCAGTGGTTTTTGTCGCGCGTTGGATTAGAGGCGCAAGAGACAGCAAGAGATATCTCTTTTTGTGGACATGCTATTTTGCAGTCGGGGACTTTTATTGTCCCAGATACACTGACAGATCTGCGTTTCAGTGATAATCCGCTCGTTACGGGATACCCCAATATTCGATTTTATGCCGGACAACCGTTGTTATCCCTTAAAGGCTTGCCAATGGGGACTTTGTGTCTGATTGCTCACCAACCGAGAGCTTTTTCGCCACAAGATATTGCTGACTTATGTGATTTCTCTGCAATTGTTGAAGAGTACTTACACTGCGTTGAGCGAAAAAAATACACAGCGAATTTAGAGTCTAATCTGAAGTGCAGTGAATCATTATTTGAACAAACTTTTTCTCAGGCTGCGGTTGGGATGGCCCTGGTTGCCCTTAATGGTTACTGGCTAAGAGGTAACTCGCAACTTTGTGAAATATTACGTTATTCTGAACATGAATTACTCGCACTGACCTTCCAAGATATTACGCATCCAGATGATCTGGATGCTGATTTAAAACTGCTACATCAATTATTGGCGGGCAGTATTCCATCCTATTCAATGGAAAAACGCTTTTTTCGCTCAGACAGAAAGACTGTCTGGGTGCAAATGTCTGTGGCATTGAGTCGCCAATCTGATGGTTCTCCCCATCATTTCATTACAGTAATTGTCGATATTACTGAACGTAAAGATGTTGAGGTGGCTCTGTATGCTTTGCAGGATGAACTTGAGGATAGAATAGAGCTAAGAACCAAAGAGTTAAATACTGTAGTTGATAAACTCAATCTTGAAATTGAGAGCAGGGCTATGGCGCAAAGTTTACTCAATGCAGAAAAGGAACGTTTACGCGCAATTACAGATAATATGCCAGCATTAATTAGCCAGGTTGATGCTAACGAAGTCTATCTGTTTGCCAATAATACTTTTATGAAGTGGTTTGGTTTTGATGAGGCAACACTTAAAAACATGCATCTTAGTGACTTTATGGGAGAAAAAGCCTATGACACTGCTAAGCCAATGATTGAGAAAGTATTAAATGGGCATACCGTCAGTTTTGAAAATGAACTCCGCCCGTATTTTGGTCTGATGATGGTTCGCACCACGTTAGTACCTTGTGACAATGGCGGTTTCTATATTCTGTCTATGGATATTAGCGAGCTTAAAGCACTGCAACAACGTTCAGACTATGAAGCCAATCACGATATACTCACAGGGTTGCCTAATCGTCGGGCTTTTTTATACCAGTTGGCATCAAGTATTAAGAACAATACCACGGCGGGTCAGCACATAGCGTTGTTATTCCTCGACCTAGATGACTTCAAAAAAATCAATGATACTAAAGGCCATGATTTCGGTGATTTGGTGTTAATGACTGTTGCTGATATTTTGTCTGAGAAGTTAATGTCCAAGGGCTACCTGGCCCGACTGGGGGGGGATGAGTTTACCGTGATTCTCTCAAATCTGTCTGACCCCGAGGCCCAGGTAAAGCAAGTCTGTGAAGATGTATTATCGCAATTATCAACAGTAGTGCGTGTTGGTGATACCGATATGCATTTATCCATCAGTATTGGTGCAACGATTTCCTCGGGTAGCGAGGCTGCGGGCAATGAATTGTTAGCACATGCAGATATGGCTATGTATCGTGCAAAATTAGCAGGAAAAGGTTCGTATTCAATTTATTAATATTTTTGTACAGTGACGTGACTGTTGTTGACGAGTCAATAACAGTGATGACTAGCCTCTAAGGAGGCATCGTGATTATTGGTAACATATATGCATGGCCCATGAGCAGGTTGATTTCAATCAGTCATAACAACTCATTTCTCATGCCAATATTAATAATCTTGATCTGAGTGTTTCCAATGACCAGTTGAAAACAGCCATGATGCATGTGCCGGATGGACGTATTCACTTACGTAATCTCTTCATGCCTCCTTATTTCAATCTTACGATGTCATCGTAACTGATTCCCAATGTGCTCGGCCCATCATGCTGGAACGAGTCATTCTGGTAACCCCGAGAAAAGTGATGCCAATATTATCAGTTGGTAGCCTGAAAAATAGACAGTGTAATTCAGGCTACTTTCTCGTCATTAATACGATACAACCCTTTTAATAACAGCGCTTAGCATTAATTTTGCAAGCAAGTAATGAGCGAGGGAATTGCCGGCGACAACTCTCTTTCTTGAGCTGTGTTTAGGTGTAACACGTAGAGCAGCTGCAATGCTGCTACCTGGGTATTTGACCAGTAAAATCCTTCGCCAAGACTTGCATTCCCGGAAGGCCACCCGTGCACTGTTTCAAATTGGCCGAGTGGCGTGGTAGCTTGAAGACTAATCAACTGGATTAATGTCGGCACATATACACTGCCGCCGCACAGCTGAGTAGCAGCGAAGGTATACTCGTATCGTCCCCAACTCTCATTATTGATGGTTATTGCTGACCCACCGGGCCACTCTGTCTGGAGTATAGGCCGTTTGTAGGTCCGGCTGTTCGCAATCACGGTTTCCGACATGTGGCCATACATATTTGCCAGAGGCGTGTCTGGGCTGGTCACAATGGCAAATATCACGTCCGTAGAGGCGGTTGTCGTCCCAGAAGTGGCTGTAATGGTAGTTTTTACACCCAGCCCGCCCGGTTGAGTCACCGCTATAGTCACTGTGCCATCGGGGCCGGTGACAAATAACCCTCCAAGATTGGTATTATCCAGCAACAATGGACCGCTGGTGCCTGTCCAGCCACCAGTGTTACCTTGGCGATCAACGGTAGCGGATGCCGCGAAACTGATGAAAGCGCCCGAAACAGGATTACCCCCACTGTCTCTGGCCGTTACCGTCATATTGATGACTCCTCCTTCTACATACGCCGTATTTTTATCAAGGGTTATTTCCAGCGGGTTTGTTGGCGGCACAGTGTCCACGACCAGTGCATATTCAGTTGTGTAGATCTGTGCCCCTGCCGTGGTCGGCAACCCTGTCACGCTGCTGATTGTCAGCGGTGCACTTACTGTCAGTGCTAACGTCTCGCCAGAGAAGTTGTTTCCCAACGGCGCAGCCAACTGGGCCGCCGTCAGCGCCGTTCCGTTGTGTGTCCAGGTTAGCGTAGCACCAGGGAAATCGAGTTGCTCACTCAACCCGCTATCACCGTCCGCATCCTGCAAGACCGGGTTCGTGATATCGGGTGAAACACTGAACTGATTGGGTATCAATGCTTGCCCCAGCGTGGCATTGTCTGTCACCAGCGTCGCTCCATCTGGGAGCAATGCCTGCAACGTTACCGTCCCCGTTGGCGCACGGCCCTGTATTTGTCCAGTATTATCACTCAGTACCGCCCATCCCGGAGTGACTGCCAGCCCCACCCAGATCACTAGCAGTAGTAGAGTCTCCTTCAGCCCGCGGTAATCTGGCCGGGTCTTTGTCTTTCTCATTTCAGTGTCCTTTTCTTGTCCTGACTCAGCACCCGCTTCTGCGGGGACTCAGGCAGATCCTGTCATCGATGACAGTCAACCGTCCTGAATACGGGCAGGAAAACCTGCCCATGAGGGGGGTGGGGCCATACCCTGGGATTAGTTGTAATCCACTGCTAAATTGAAGCCCTGCACGCCGTCTGCCGAGCCCGTTAGCACGGTACCTACTATATTCGTCGGTACAGTGAAGTTGCCGTTGCTCACGCTGGTGTCAAAACCGGTCCCCGGAGCAACTGTGCCCGTAGTCGCACTGGTGCCCACCAGACGCCAGTTATAAGTGACGTTGGCGGTCAGGTCCGCACCGGACACGCTGTCCGTCAGCCTGAACACATAGGACTCACCCACGCTCAGATTAGCTGTCGAGCCAATCAGGTTGGTGGTGAAGGTTGCGTCGCTGGCGAGGTAAATGCCCGGCGTGACGCCCGCGTTCGATCCGGTACCTGGAGCAACAGGCCCTGGCAGTGTCGCCGTTGGGTTCCCCGGTCCGGCAACACCGGTGTCCGCGACTGTTATCGTCTGCCCTGCTATCGGGTCACCCGATGCCGAATACTCCTGTATCACTACCTTTATCGCATTCGCACCAATGGCTGCACCTGGGATGGTCAGCACACTGGTTCCTGATGTTCCCCCGGTTGACGGGGTGTTCACAATACCGCCTGTAATCAGTGTGTCTGCACCACTATTGACGTAATACCAGCTCACATGCGTGGTCGATGCGTCGGCATCTCCGTCATTGTCGAAATAGCCATAGGTTAGGGTCACGGTATCGCCGGTAGCCAGCGTGGTACCGGTGGCGTTGCTGCTCAGGTCAATGGCATGGACTGCGTTGTTGGACGGTGCAATTAGTTCCGGAGCTGTTCCCTGAATAGTGCCGGTTGGGAGAGTTAGTACCGCATAGGCGCTGCCCATGGTGTAGCCGGCAATCGCCAGAGCCAGCACCAGTTTTTTCAGTGTGAAGGTCTTTGTACTGTGCATTGTTCTCTGTTTCCTTGGTTAGTCATCAATGATGATGGGGAGTATTACTCTGTTACGAGTCGTCACTGCCCCGGTCAGATGGTCTGTTAAAATCCGACGTCTAGTTAAAGTTCACCTTGAGGGTGAAGCCCTGGTCACCTGGGGTCGCACCGGAGCTGGACGCACTGTTAACCGGCACGGTGTAGGTGTCGCCGGTCGCCCCTGCAATGGCGTGGTTGCTCAGTGTTACCACGGTACTGCTGCCATTCGCTGTGGTGTTGCTGCCGTCCAGTTGCCACTGAATACTGCTCAGGGTGGTCGTCAGGTTGGTTTCACCCGTATCCCACACACCGTTGTTGTTGCTGTCATTCCAGGCTCGGAAGATATAGGTCGCCCCCACCTGCGGGTGAGTACCGGAACGGGCATAATCGATGGCCCCGCTGCCGGCAGCCGGTGAATCAGACTGCAGGAAGATACCGCCGGCTACATCAGCACCCGGTGCCACCGGCCCTGGTAGTGTGGGAGTTCCTCCCCCGCCGAGGCTGGTGTCGGCAACACTAATCGTGGATCCACTGACCGGGTCACCCGTGGCTGAATATTCCTGTAGGGTGACGCTGATGGCGGATGCCCCTATCGCACCGGCTGGCAAGGTAATGGTCGAGGTGCCAGTCCCCCCCGATGTCGCCGCCGGGGCATTCACCGGCGTAATGGTTACGGGTAAACCGCTGCCGGCATCAATGTAAAGCCAGACCACAGTGGTGAGTGAGTTATCTAGGTCACCGTCACTGTCGTTGTATTTATAGGTCATCACCAGCGTGTCCCCGGTGGTCAGTCTGTCCGGGCTCGCATAAGTCCCGCTGAAGTCCACCGCGGCAACAGCATTATTGGATGGAGCACTCAGGACCGGCGCACTCCCTTGGACCGACGCCGTGGCCGCGGTGCTGGCAGCTTGAGCGGCACTGAATGAAGTGCCCGTGATGGCCAGTGCCAGTGCCAGTTTCTTTAGCGTAAAATTCATTTTCATCCGTTATCTTTTCCTCTCTATCTGTCTGTTGTACTGCTTGGTGCGAAGCCAGCGTAAATTGATGAGTGTGACGCTTTGGTCTACCAGTTCACCTTCAGACCAAACCCCTGATCGCCACAGGCCACACCGCTGTTGCTGCTGCCATTGGTACGTGGCGTAAACTGATAACCCGTCACCCCGGTATCATGGTTGTTCAGGGTGATGGCGCAGCCCGCCGTATTGGTGCCATCCAGCGCCCAGTGCACCTCTGTTGCCGGAATAGTGGCCGTAATGTCGGTATTGGCTGCATCAAACAGCTTCACGGTATAGACCACCCCGACTTGGGGATGGGCTCCACTGGTCAGCAGGTCGACCCCAGATGGGTCCTGAATTTCAGCTCTGGTGACCAGTGTGGGGCCACTACTGGTAAAGCTGACTGTCTGCGGTGCAGTCACTCCGTAGACTCCCAGATCGGCCTGGACCAGGAAGGTTCCCAGCTGGGTGCTGACCAGTTCTGCCACGTAGTGGTTGATGCCACTGCGCACCTCAGTCTGAACCTGCACCATCTGAACGCAGGGCTGCGGGAGGCCCAACGCATCCACCGGACAGGAGCTTCCTGGGGCAACCCATGCCACCGGTGTCCCGCTGGTCGCATCGATCACTTGCCAGACAGGTTGTAGCTGCGGGTCATTGATCAGTTGTCCTAGGTGGTCTTCAAGGTGGGCCGCCAGCACAATGGCATCGGTCGCCAGACCGGAGGCAGGTACACTACCAGCACTCTCCAGCACCAACTGCCCAAGCCGTTGCTGTCCGACCATAATGTCCACCGGGTTCGAGGTCGCCTGACGGCCTCTCTCGTCCACCACGGTGAGCGCCAGTTGATAACGGTTCGTTGCCGCCGGTGCCGGGTTCCAGGCCGGCAGAGTAATTTGCCAGCCCTGATGATTATCGACACCCGCCGTCGCCAACAGGGCCAGCGGCACTGTGTCACCCTGCCAGCTCACACTGGCAATCGGGTATTTGCCGTTGACCAACGGTTGCATCAGATACACATCACCCTCCAGCAAAGTGGCCGGTACCGCGGCTAAGTCCAGCATCAACAAACCGGCCTTTTCCTTGTACTCCAGAACAATGTCGTAATTACGGTCAACCCGGTCGTAGCGACTGCCCATCAGTGAACGCATGGCGGCCACATTGTCCGGGTCGAGCTGTTTGCTCAGGGCAGTGCCTATCTGGTAGTTCATTTGCAGGTCAACCTGTGCTTCCTTCTGCCCCTGCTGGCCTTCCTTGTGGCTCACTTTTAACGTGGTCAGCGGGAATGGGGTGTAATCCAGTCCCAGCGTGACGGCTCGCGGGTCTTTTTGCAGATGCTCTTTGCCGAACAGGGCCACTTCATCGCCGTAGTACTGCTCATAGACCACGGATGCCCCCAGATGTGGATAAGCTGGCAGGTAACCTTGTAGCCGGACATCAAACCCTTTGGCCGGACGTTCCAGATAGTCATCAAAATCTTTGGAATCTTTCCAGCCGGAGAGGGGGTGATAGAAGTTGGTCGCCAACCGGAGTGACTCGGTCCACAGCTCCGCACCTAGCCCCAGACGGCTGTGATTGCGGCTGAAGTCCTGGTCAAGAAAGGTGTTGTAACCCAGCAGCCAGTTGCCCTTATCCCAGCGCAGGCCAGCACCAAAGTTGCCAATAGTGCGGCTGTCCTGGTCATGAATACCAACCTGTGAGAAGGCCACCATGGCGTCGTTTTCATACCAGGGGGTAAATAGAGAGAAGGTGCTTTTACTGAAATCCCCGTGGTCATCCACGGCAATGCTGACCTGTGCCTGGCCGAATTTTCCCAGTAAGTCTTGTGCCTGCTGCTGCAATGGGTTAATGGCTTGGGATTTTGCCCAGCTCCCAGCCTGATTTTTGACCTGGTCCTGCGTCATACCATTCCAGTCCTGCGCGCCTACGTTTTGTAGGGTTCCTGCCACCTTCATTGCATCGGTATCTGGCTGGGATACTGGATCGTTGCCCATCCCCAATTCGGGCAGATTATTGGCAAGGGGGGCCACGACTGAGGCATCGACGGGGAACAGAGGTGAGTCTGCGGGAAGTAGCAGGCTTTCGCCCACCTCTAAGGTATCGCGCTGGTCGAGGCTGCCGTGATTGAGACGGCGCAGTTCAGTCACTTGTATCCCGCTTTGCAGAGCGAGTTGGTAGAGGCTGGTTGGTTTTTCCACGGTGTAAATACGAGAGGATGATGCCGCGGCATGTCCGGGCACGGGTAGGAACCCCAGAGTTAACATGCCACTTCCTGCCAGCAATGAGGCAATAACAGAAAGTCGGAAGGTTTTTATCATTGATTCATTCCTTTGACTAATAGTGTGAGCCCTGCACCTTGGATTAAATAAGGGCCGCAATACCTAAATATTAGGTAGAGGCAATGATTGTCTATTAACAACTTTTTGTTCAGTGTCAGACTTTGAAAGTAAAAATAGCCGAATCTTCCTAAGTTAATAATCAGTAATGTCTGGGCTGAATATTATTTCTCTGAATTTAAATTCAATCTTATAAGATAAATCTCAAATCAATAAATACAGGTTGTAATGATGAAAAATTTACACTGCGAAGTCGTGTAAATAGCATGCAAAAGGTCCATTTGTTTTTTTGTCTCAATTATTTCCATAAGTCGATTTTTTATATTAAACACGATATTAAAGGTCTGGGTTACATTTATTATTCGATTTATCAAGCTAAAAATACAACTTTAAATAAAATAAAATATCATAAAAATAATAACCTCTAATTAATGATGCTGTTTTATTTGAAAAAGCCAGTTCAATCAATTGGTGGGGTGGTTATTTTCGGGTTTTTATTTTTATGCAAAAAATATGATATTAATCAATAAAAGAAAATGACCAATAATATCTTTATTAAAGTAGCGATTTTATTAAATTTTAGGAGTGACAAATGTGAGGGAAAAGTTATTTACTAGTAATATATTGCTTCTCTAACTTACCAACTGATAAAGGGTATATAGTCCAATGGGGTGAAGACGCAGGCTAAACGTGTGGTGAGTATTTTAAAAGTCGATTATCGAACCCTTGTGTACATTGCATGCTGATTACCGATTGAAATGGTTCCTTTTAGACTGTGGCTAAAATGTAGTTGTAATGGTTGATTGTCAGATATTGACTAATAACATCATCGAGCATTAATTTTTGTATATAATTGATTTTTATAATAATTAATGTTTTACCTTTCTAGGGGCTAGTGTATCTCCGATCTGGATGTTTTGTAGTTCAAACCTCTTCAGACAGTATTTACAGCGGCCTGGAAAACGGAGTGACAATTCCCAGATAACGCGACGGGACTCATGGCAATGTGGACAAATTATCTGAATTTTCGCCGTCGATACATCTAAATATCAAAGAACACACCAGTGTTAAATCATGTCTCATAACCCTATAAACGCTGGTACTGAACCCTGACTTCAGTTTTTAATGTATATCAATAAAGACTCTTTGTGGGAGCTGGCTGTATATTATTTTCGTCGAAAAAAATGGCGAATTGACCAACACACCTTTTGAAATTAAGGAGGCAATGATTAAGGGGGGGTATTGTGCCTGATTTTGATTTCAGCGTGGCTTAATACAATATATTTCGCCAAAGTCAGATATTTCCTACAAATAAAAATCCTTTGCCTATGGTCAGTTTGAAGTAACGGGGCTATTATTTTTTGGAAATAATATTATTGTCGTGTATTAGATCTTATGAGTGGGTATTTATATTCTAATAATAATATTTTAAATATAGTCAGGCTAGGTTAATTCTTCATAAAAATGATGATTTAGATATGAGTAATTAATTTTTTGTTTAAATAGAGTGATTCTTTTGCCAGTCCATCTTACTGATGTTTCCTTGTGGAAATATAATTACATCATCAATGTTGAGAGCATCCCCGCAATGAGTAAATAGCCCAATAAATATTCTGCGGCGTTTGTCTGAGAAACAGAATTAAGATGCCAGTATGTGCTGATTAAGATATTAGAATGTTATTTAGATCACGGTGTGCGCAACAATGCTGCCAACTGATTGCTATCGTGACGAAGGTATCTGACCGGTTATCCCTTGAAATACTGGAATCAGAGCAATCCCGTATTGATACATTGACTGTGGAACTGGAAGAAACTGAAATGCATGATGACGAGAATGATATGTAGCCACTCACTCAATAGTGCTCAAGGTATTCTCTTAAACACTATTGAGGGAGAGGGCGAGAGGTTATTCGGTTTCAAACCAGTCGGTGTTTTGCAGGGCAATAGGAGTGATGGAATAGATCATTTCCTGTAAGTGCTCATGAATAGCACGCTCGGCGGCATCCGGATCCTGTGCCTTTAAGGCTTCAAAGATATGGTAATGCTGCTGGATCAGCCTCTCTGGTGGCGATACTTCACTCAGGCTGAGGAAACGAACCCGATCCATAGTGGCTTTGATGGTTTCGATGGTTTCCCAGGCTAGGGTACAGTTGGCCATTTGGGTCAGTAACTGATGAAACTCATCGTCCAATGCCAAAAATTCTCTGATTTGATTGTTCTGAGACGCCAGCTTTTGGCGATGCAGGTTATGCTCCAATATCATTAATTGCTGTGCGGTGATATTGATGGCGACGCGGCGTACGATCGCGCATTCCACTGCTTGGCGAATGAAACGACCGTCGGCCACCCGTTTGGCAGAAATCTTCATCACAAAAGTGCCACGCTGCGGCAAGATCTGCACCAGACCGGCCTCCGCCAGCTTGATAAATGCTTCGCGCACTGGCTGGCGTGACACACTAAAACGGGTAGCGATTTCTTTTTCGGAAAGTAGTGTGCCCGGTGGGATCGTGCAATCGACAATATCTGTACGCAGAAAACGATAGATTTGCTGATTAACAGGTACGTTGTTGGTGAGGCTGTACGATTCAGACATGGCAACAGTCAATTAAAAAGAATAAGTTCGAATGTCACCATACTAGCAGATTATCCTTCGATAACGGATGGATAAATCCACCCGTATCCAGAGATGTGAGAGCGTTAGCGTGCCAACACTTTAGCCACTGTTGATCTGGCTCCGTACGCTAACAGTGCCAGATAAGCCTGGGTTACGGCACTAACGAACGTTTGATTATCCGGGAGGTCACGGCCAAAGACTGAATCCATTTGTAATAACGCCTGTACTCGAGCTTCCCCTTCAGTGCTAGCTGCTACTAAGTGTGCAATTTCTTCGCGTAAAGGATCACTTATCTCTATAGGCTGGCCTTGCTCATCCTTGCCACTTACGTAGCGCATCCAACCAGCAACACCCAGAGCCAGACAGGCGAAATCACTGCCGTTGGCCAGATGCCAACGGATCGAGTCCAGCATACGCTGAGGCAACTTTTGTGTGCCGTCCATGGCGATTTGCCAGGTTCGGTGCTTCAGCGCCGTATTGCGATAGCGTGCCAGTAGGGAATCTGCATATTTTTCCAGGTCGGTACCTGGGGTATTCAGTGTGGGAGCTTGTTCCGCCAACATCAGATGGCGAGCGGCTTTGACATAGTGCTCATCTTGCATGCAGTCACTGATATGCTGATAGCCGGCCAAATAACCAAGATAGGCCAGAAAAGAATGGCTGCCATTTAGCATACGCAACTTCATCTCTTCAAAAGGCAACACATTACTGACCAGTTCAGCCCCAGCCTTTTCCCAAGCAGGGCGACCGGCAACAAAATTATCTTCAATTACCCATTGGCGGAATGGCTCGCAGGTTACGGCAACAGGATCTCGCACACCGGTTTGCCGTGCGACTTGCGCCAACGAATCTGTGGTAACGGCCGGAACAATGCGATCGACCATAGTGGAAGGGAAGGTAACATTGGCTTCAATCCATATCGCCAGAGCCGGATCGATCGCTTTGGCATAGGCGGTGATCACGTTGCGTGTCACATGACCATTTTCTGGCATATTGTCGCAAGACATCACGCTGAAGGCTGGTCGCCCCGCAGCCTTGCGCTGTGCCAACGCTGCCACAATGACTCCAACGGCAGATTGAGGCCGCTGCGGATTAGCCAGATCCTGGACAATCAAAGGATGTTCCAACTGCAGTTGACCTGTCGCGGGAGAGTGGCAATAGCCTTTTTCGGTTATCGTCATGGAAACTATCGCGACTTCTGGCTGAAGCAAGGCTTGGAGTATGGCTTCCAACCCATCGGTTTGTATATGGAGTGCCTGCGTGATCACGCCTATAACCCGGCACTGCCAGGCATCGGCTGACATTTCAGCCACACTATAGAGATAGTCTTGCTGTTTGAAGTCGGCAATTTGCTGTTCGCCGCCGATCAGGTTTATTTCACAATATCCCCAGTCGCTACCCTGATTTTGTGCCAGGATATCGGCGTACACGGCCTGATGAGCGCGATGAAAGGCCCCGAATCCTAGATGAACCAGGCGAGGGATTAGTTTGCTGCGATCGTATTGAGGGAGTATGGCATTGGCCGATAATAGCTTGGTGTTCATGTTAAAACTCATTGTGTGGTGTATTGAGTTGCCGCAGCACAGTGTCTGCGGCAAGGGGCCTAAACCGCTGTTTGAGGGTTAATACCGGCTTACGCTTTTGGCGACTGGCAGCGCTTCGCTTTCAGCCGCGTCTTCAACTACGCTCAAATCGCGATCTCTCACTTCAGGCATTAATACCGCAGCCAATAAACCGATAGTGGAATAAACAATCATCATTATCGCAATTGGCCACCAGGAATCGGTGATATTGCAGAAGATACCAGCCAATACCGGACCAAAACCAACGGCGACCAAACCACCAGCCTCTTTGGAAATGGCCATGCGGGTAAAGCGGTTACGCGAACCAAACATTTCTGCCATGGTGATATTCTCTAGCGCAAACAACCCGAGCACCGCGACGTTATGGATAATAATGATGGAGGCCATAATCACGCTAACTTCGTTACTCTTATCCACAATCATCGAAATCATTGGGTAAGCCAGAATAATGGCCGAGATATTAACCAGAATATAAGGTATTCGACGACCGATCTTATCGGAGATCCAACCGAGTAACGGAATGGTGATAAAGCCAATGGCGGAGCTGATCATTAAGGCATCCGTTGGGATCGCTTTTTCAAACAGCAGGGTTTGCACTAGATAACCGGCCAGGAAGGTTTGGATCAAACCAGAGTTACCAGCCTGACCAAAACGCAGCCCAGTCGCCAACCAGAAAGATTTGCTACTGAACATTGCGGAAAGCGAATGGGTATTATCAGCCACTGCGCTATCGTCATTAACTTTTTCAAATACTGGGCTTTCTTTCAGATTCAGTCGCAGCCAGATGGCGAAGATCATCACAACAACGCTAGCCAGGAAAGGTACGCGCCAACCCCAGTCTATAAGCTCCTCTTTCGACAGGAAGAAGAACATGATGGCCCAAATGGCAGTGGCGGACAGGGTGCCACAGTTGGTGCCCATAGCCACCAGTGAGGAGATAATTCCACGCTTACCCGTAGGCGCATATTCTGCCAACATAGTCCCAGCTCCGGATATTTCTGCTCCGGCCCCCAATCCCTGGATAATACGCAATAGCACCAGGAGTAACGGGGCGAAGATACCGATTTGCGCATAGGTTGGCAGCACACCGATTAAAGTAGTGCAGATACCCATCATGGTGATGGTAATAAACAGCACTTTCTTACGACCGATGGTGTCCCCCATGCGACCAAAGAAAAACGCACCAACGATCCGGGCGATATAGCCTGCACCGTATGTGCCCATCGCCAGGATTAATGCCATGGCGGCGGATTGTTCCGGGAAAAATATTTCATGAAAAACTAATGCTGCACCTAGTGAATAAAGCTGAAAATCCATAAATTCTAGCGCGGTGCCCAGCCAGCCGGAAACGGCTGCTTTGACCAAATCTGAAGTGCTTCTTTCCGGCTGGATGGGGCTAATTTGTGTATTTATCATTATTCTGTTCTCTGCAATTTGTTGTTGTAAGTACAGCAAAGATTGGGTTCAGAGGCCCGGTGTCGTTCAGGTAGCTGACCTGGCTGCAACCTGAACGCTGTCGGTTTAGAATTTCAATAGGACCTTACAGCACTGTTTTTGGTCTTTTTCAAAAATCTCCATTGCATCCAGTACTTGTGCATAGGCAAACTGATGCGTAATCAATTTCTTCGGGTGTATCTTGTGATTTGTCATCCAGTCAATCACTTGCGGGAAGCGATTACTGTTCAGACGTGAGCTGTAAATGGTGATTTCTTTGCTGGTAATGGCCTGCTGACTGAGTACACAGGGATCAGCAGAAAAACCCATAATGCCGATACGCGCCGCTGGAGACGCCAGTCCGATGGCCTCAGGCAGGATTGCCGGGTGGCAGGCCGCGTCGATAATTAACGTTGGCCGAATACCCCTATCTTTCAGTTCGCTCGCTAAATCGAGATTACTGTTGTTGATCACCTGATCGGCACCGTTAGCAGTTGCCATCGCCAGACGTTCATCAATGCGGTCCACCGCAATAATCTCTTTTACGCCGTAAACGCCGCGTAGCGCCTGAATTGAAGTCAGGCCCATTGGCCCGGCACCATAGACCAAAGCAACGTCCAACGGACCGGGATCCATCTGGTTACAGATATTGGCGGCGATGGTAAAGGGCTCGACCATCGTGGCTTCACTATCGGGGATACTGTCAGGTACCTGATGGGCATTTTTAGCCGGTAGCGTCAAATATTCACTGAAACCGCCATCACGGTGTACGCCAATAACTTCCAGTTCGGTACAAACATTAGGTCGTCCTACCGAGCATGGATAACAGTGGCCACAGCTGACCACCGGATCGCCGACGACACGCTCACCGATACGTGACGGATCCACGCCTTCACCGGTGGCATCAATGTGTCCAAAGAACTCATGACCAATCACTCGTGGGTATTTAGCGAAGGGATTATGGCCGTGGTAAATATGCACGTCAGAGCCACAAATCCCAGCACTTGAGACGCGGATACGGACCTCCCCTTGCAGTGGTTGTGGCACAGGACGATCTTCAATGACCAGTTTATCTGGCTGTTGAACCATTACGCTTTTCATCTTTTTCTCTCCAGTTACCAGTTCCATAAGGTGCCATCTTCTAGGCGTGCCACCGGCAGGTAGGCCGGATCATAGGGATATTTAGCGGCCAGTTTTTCGTCGAACTCGATGCCCAACCCCGGTTTTTCACCTGGATGCATATAGCCGTTGTCGAACGTCCAGTTGTGTGGGAATACCTCTAGCATTTGCTCGGAGTAACCCATGTATTCCTGTACGCCAAAGTTCGGCACCCACAAATCAAAGTGCAGGGCAGCCGCCATGCAGATTGGTGAGAGATCAGAAGGGCCGTGCGAGCCAGTACGCACCTGATATAGTGAGGCGAAATCGGCAATGCGGCGCATCCCGGTAATGCCGCCGGCATGGGTGATAGTGGTGCGGATATAGTCGATCAGTTGTTCTTCAATCAGTTGTTTGCAGTCCCAGATACTGTTGAATACTTCGCCGACGGCGATTGGCGTCACGGTGTGTTGGCGGATCAGACGGAAGCATTCTTGGTTTTCTGCCGGTGTAGGATCTTCCATCCAGAACAGACGATATTGTTCGACACTCTTGCCAAAACGGGCGGCTTCAATCGGTGTTAGGCGATGGTGCATGTCGTGCAGCAAATGTTCATCAAAACCAAATTTGTCACGTACGGCCTCAAAAAGTTTGGGGGTGAAATCGAGATATTTCTCTGTTGACCACAGCTGTTCTTCCGGCCAATTACCTTTAGTGGCGGGTTCATACGCCTGCCCTTTTCCTTTGGCCATGCCATAGGTGGTTTTCATCCCCGGCACGCCACATTGCACTCGGATCGCTTTGAATCCCATTTCCTGATGTTTGGCGTAATCGTCCAGCACTTCATCTATTGAATGACCCGTCGTGTGGCAATAAACCATCACGCCGGTGCGTGAAGCGCCGCCCAGTAGTTGATACAACGGCATATTGGCCGCTTTGGCTTTAATGTCCCATAGCGCCATATCCACAGCAGAGATGGCAGACATAGTGACCGGGCCACGCCGCCAGTAAGCTCCTTTGTAGAAAAACTGCCAGATATCTTCAATTTGATGTGCATTACGGCCGACCAACTGCGGGCAGACATGGTCTTTCAAATAAGACGCCACCGGTAGTTCGCGGCCATTTAGTGTGGCATCGCCGATACCCGTGAGCCCGCTGTCGGTGGTGATCTTTAAGGTAACGAAGTTTCTTCCTGGGCAACTGACAAACACTTCGGCTTTAACAATTCTCATGGCATCCACATCCTGCTATTGCTGATAACGTATGAGCGGAAAATAACCCTGAACCAACTACCATACAAGTATGATTTGTGAAACTTGCCAACAGAGATCACAGTTATCAGTAGATAGAAGACAAGGAATTGCAGTTAAAGAGTGGGGGAAAAGTGGGGGAACATTAGTCGGCCCGTATCTGGGCATCATGCTGATCAACTAAGTCGAAAGGTAAGCAGCGCTGTGGCTCGACACTATTAAAGAAGAGTAGATGAATGCCATTATATTTGTTTGGATACCATCTCACGTGAGTATCTCGGTAAATCGGATATTCTTACACCACCGGACTTCTCATGGTTATTGCTGCAGGGTATCTTAGCCGTGTTGAGACATTAACAGACGTTGAAGTGTGCGGCATGACTGATCCACTGCATTTTACGACCGATGATAATAAAAGCTGGATGAATGGGACGCACGGTAGGGCTCACTTAAGAACCCGTATTCGTGGTGACTAATGGTATGTGATTATCGGCAGCCGGTGAGCATATGCGCGGAATTCGTTACTCTGATGCCCCATAAACTGTAACCCAGTAATATGGTAGCCGAGCTCACAATGAGACTCGGTGAAATCACGCTGTCATTTTCAGAAGGCAACTACCATCTATTTAGTTAACCGATTATTATTAATCACTTTACTGTCAATCGAGAGGCCTGCGTAACCACTATCCTTGATATCATTGACGGTAAGACGTCCCTCAACATCAACACGTAAATGATGCACCTTACTGAAGGTACCAGGAGCACTTAAACTTACACCTGTCCATGCAAATTTTGAGTAATACTCGCTCAATTTTTTCTCCTGACTAGCCATAAACGCAGGGAGAGGTGACAGATCGACCCTATCAAGAGAAATCAAGTAGTCATTAATATCGAATTTTGATGGGTCACCCATAACTTTGATCTCTACCAGGCGAGGTTTATTAAACTCACCGGTTTTGTTATCCATACGCATATTTAACAATTTCCTTGGGTCCTCCGGATTTTGGTAAGAGACCGTACAGTTTGTCATTATGCCTTGTGGCCTACCAGCCTTGCGGGGATCAATCTCACCGCCAGAAGCGAAAGATGCTCTTATAGTTGAAACTTTTGCCTTATCGCCGAGTTTTTCTTTAACTTTATTAAAACAAATATCTATTCCATCTCGCAGAGAATATTTATAGTTCTCTACTGCGTCATTAGCATATAAGGGAAAATGCAGTAACATTGTCATACCTAGAGCGATGGATAATCTGCTCAATTTGGCCGAACTTGGCATGGATAAACCTCGTGAATTTTAATTATGTAAAGGTGTATGAAACTAAAGTTGCTTTTAATTTAAACAGTAAAGTAATATTTTTCCATCATTAAATTAGGATTATAATATTATTTGAGTAATCAAACCTACAAATTATAAGTAATCTTTCTGTTTTATTATGGGAATCACTCATGTTAAATAAATTTATCGCATTTTTAATGCTGTTTTAGCTTCGTTATTTCTCAATGAAAATATCATAAATTTATGAATTTAATGATAAAAATATTTTATATTGCCATTCTGCACTGAATCAATAATAAAAGTGACCATGTTGCATTATGACATTATCGAGTAACATAATTTTATTATTCCCTGCCATACTTATATTACCACTGCGTTAATTATCACGTTCGGATCGATATCCTCCCCTCGCTGATATAAGTGTCATATCGTTTAAAAATAGGTGGTTCCATTGAGTTTATACGTCAAAGACTGACGCTATAAGATATTTCTTGAAAATGGCAAGATATACCTTATAGGCTGTAAGTAATAACGGAATCAATATTGTTAGCATGCCGTGTATATTATTATGTGTATAGAGTTGTATTCGAATGATAATGTTTTAAATATATTAATGGTAGGTTAGCTTTTCATTAAAAATGATGATTCATGAACGATGAGTTGATTTTTATTTAAAATGAAGGCGGCCATAATCGCTCGCTCGATTCCCAAGACCAACTTCGCACCCAAAGTAATCGCTATATCATGCCACTGGTACGGTGATATCGCCGGCCGGTTACGGTAACAGCAAAACCCGAACAGAATCCCGACAGTCGGGCTACAGCACTGGCGTCTATAGCACCTGGTATGCCGACAATGTCAATAAAACCGGCCTATTTGTCGATAACTGGGCGCAATACTGTTGGTTCAATAACCCAGTTAATGGTCAGAATTTGAATACCGAAAAGTATAAGTCCAAGGGGATGACCACATCAGTAGAAAGCGGTTATACCTTCAAGGTGGGCCAGTTACTTTATGCGGCAGAACCTGCTACGTCAGAATCTGCAGGGGATGAGTTAGTCCCCTGCAGAGTAATTTGCTGGCAAATTAGGCCATCAAAACAAAGGTAATTGGCCCATAACACTGCTATAGAAAAGCATTCGCCCGACCAGTTCACCGGAAACTACCGCAATGCCAGCCAGTAATCCTACTGCGGGCGAGAAACGCGTTCCGCTACGCAATAAGGTGAACAGTGCGGCGCTGACCAATATGCCGGCACAAAGTTGCCACCACAGCAGTAGGCCAGCCGCACTGGCCTCGGCAATCTGATAGCGACCAATCAGTGCTCCGATAACCAGCAAAATACCGAGCAGTATTCCGTAGCGAATAATACGCGGTACTACCAGACCACAAACATTAAGCACAATCCCCAAGGTGGTAAAGCCAAGTAGCACCGGAGTGCCGAGAAATGCCAACTGGGTAAAAGGGGCATGCCACAGCGAGTGACCCACCATTTGAGAGTATATCTGCGCCGAAGCTAAGATTGCCCCAGTACCCACGACCACACTGAGCAACCCTAGTACCGAAATGAGTGCTGTTTGCTGCGGTCGCCGCCAACAAGTGAGCAACCACAGCAACATGCATCCATTCAATAGCACGAAGGCAACGGCTTCGCGGCTGAGCCAGGAATGGTTGATGCCGAGTATTGCCCGATAAGCTCCTGCAGGGCTGCCAAGGTGTGCAAGAGATAGTGAGGAACCGAGAACCTCAATTAACCACAATGCCAACGCCAGAGTTTTAAACTGCTGCAGCGACAATCCAGCCTTATCCGATTGGACGGTGCTGAGTCGATACAAGGTGAGTGCCAACACGCCACCGATACCCCATTGGCTCAGCACAGTGAAAAATACCAATGGAAGTTCATATTGATCCATAATGCCTCCTTATTTGTCCGCCGGAATGATAACGACATTCGGGCCGCTGATACGATGATCCGGCAGGTGATAGCGAGCTTCCAGACTGGCCCAGTCAGTGGTATGCCGTTTTCTCAGTTCTTCGATTTCACCGAATAACAGTACGCCAGCCGGACAAGACTCAACACAGCGGGGGAGCAGACCTTCATCTAGCCGTTCTGCACACAAATTGCACTTGCTGGTTTTCCCTTCCTGCGGATCGAATACCGGGGCGTTATAAGGGCAGGCCATGATGCACATGCGGCAACCGATGCACTTGTCATGATCCTGCACCACGATGCCATCAGGCCGCTTGCTATAAGTGTTTGCAGGGCAGACTTTCATACATTGCGGGTCATCACAGTGGTTGCATGACATGGATATAAACCCACCGGTGTTGGGGTTATCGGTGTTGTACTCACGCACCCGTCGCCACAGTACTCCCGGAGGGGTATTGTTTTCAGATTTACATGCCATTGAGCAGGTTTTGCAGCCGTAGCAGCGTTTGATGTCGATCAGAAAGCCATATTGTTTAGACATTGATTATCCCTCCGCTCTCACGTCAACCAGCGTGCTGTTACAGCAGTGACCGATACCCAAGACCTCGAACTGATCGTTAGTAATGTGGCTACTGCTACCTCCCTGCTGTTCCCACCAACCGTTATCTAGCGAGACCACTCCTTGCTTGATCTGAGTGGTGACAACGGCAATAGCCCGATGCTCACCGCGATCGTTGAAGGTGATTGCCCAGTCGCCATGGCGGATACTGCGCCGCTGGGCGTCCTGTGGATGGATCATGACATTAGGTTGGTCGCGCTGTACCTCAAGTATCCATTCGTTCATTCCATGGCTGGAGTGCACGCTGCGTGCCAGCTTGCGCTGTACTGCCATCAGCGGGTATTTCTGTGCCAACTCTGGCGAACCTTTGACCGACTCTTTGACCTGAAGATAAGTCACCAACGGGGGGAAATCCTGCTTTTGCCATTCTTCAATAAAGAAGTGCGCTTTTTTGGTTGGTGTGCGGAATATCCCGTCCTTGAACGGGATCCAATCGCCTTCAACTGGGCGGACTGGTCCTTTTCTTAACTGCTCCAAGGTGATTCCTGACCCTTGTAGGCAGGTGTTGATATAGTGCTCAATCGGCTGATTGAAGACGTCACCGAAACCAAAACGTTCTGCCAGTCGGGCAAAGATCCAGTAGTCGGGCTTGGCTTCACCTGGCGGTTCTACGGCTTTTTCCATCAACTGTACATAGTGGCTGCGCACCCCTGCCATCAGACTGACATCCTCGAAAATAGTGGTGACGGGAAGCACCAGATCGGCATAGAGCGCGGTAGAACTCATCAGATTATCAGCGACCACGACAAAGGGGACTTTCTGCAATGCCTTACGTACCTGATTGGTATTCGGGAGTTGGGTCATCACGCCCATTGTCATGATCCACCAGAACTGAATGGGATGAGGTTTATCATTGACAATCCACTCGCCGACTTTGGACACGGGGATTGGAGTAATTTTCTTGGCATTGGGGGCTGGTGGAATAATTGGACTAAACTTCGCCATCTGTCTTGCGCCACCGGCATCGCAAACGCCAGCGCCTCGCTTGCCAATATTACCGGTCAGCAGAGCAAGGTAGAACTGACTGGCAGCGACGTAGGTGCCGAATTCAGTACGTTGGGCACCGGACATATTCTGGATAATCATCGCCGGTGCATTGCTAGCATAATCTCGAGCCAGGCGCAGAATGGTACCCACAGGAATATCAGTTTCCGCAGCAACGCGCTCCACTGGCCAAGCTGCTGCTTGCTGATAGATTTGCTCAAACACGGTACTGTAGCCACTGTTGACCGGAAGCTGGTGCTGGAATAGCGCAGGTTCAATTCCTGGGCTGTCATGGCGTACCAGCTTCTGACTGATTACATCAAAGACTAAATAGCTGTTGGCGTCCTGTGGATCCGCGCGCATCTGTTGGTTATCTGGTGTTACCAGATAGACCGCTCCGGTATGTTGACGCAGGAATGTAGCGTCAATGCGTTGCTCCTCGATGATGATTTTCATCATGCCCAGTGCCAGTGCAGTATCGGTACCCGGAACAATAGGGATCCATTCATCCGCTTTGGCAGCGGTTTCACTGAAACGCGGGTCGATAACTACAATACGTGCGCCATTTTCCTGCGCCTTGATGTAGTTTTTGTAATAGGCGTGCATAGTCACCGCCGGGTTGTTACCCCAGCAGATAATGTAGCGGCTATCGGCAATGGTATCGCGGGTGTCAGCATAACGAAGCCCGAGCATCGGCATCATTGCCGCCGTGACAGCCGAACAACACAGTGAACCCGCCTGTTTGGTTGAGCCGCCAAGATAATCGAAGAAAGCTTTGCCCATGTCGTTTTTGATTGAATCCATATTACCGGCATGGGTCGAAATCAGCAGACCTTCATTGCCATGACTGGCCATAGTGGAGCGAATATTCTTTTCAATTAAATCGAGTGCTTCGTCCCAGGATATGGGCTTGAATCTTCCTTCTCCTTTCTCTCCGACACGCAGCAAAGGCGTGGTAATACGCTTCTTGTGATATACCCATTTGGTCCGGCTGATACCCCGCAGGCAACATTTCACGTTGAAGTCTTTACTGGACTCAATTTTAATCAGTTTATCCTGGTAGACATAGGCGGTTAGGTTACAGTGCAGACACTCCATAGCGCAGGTTGAACGGAAGGTTTTATAGTCCGAAAGTTGTAGACGCACCCGAGGAAGTGGGGTGCTTTGTCCGGGTGCCAGGGAAAAGGCGCAGGGAGAGATGGTAGCAAGCCCCACCACACCAAGTCCTTTCAACAGTGTTCGGCGATTAAGCCGGAGTAACGAGAGATCATCCATTAGTAATCCTCTTTATAATTTTATATTTATGTGGTGCGACATCACTGGTGTTCACAATGAGTAAACCAAGTTCACCTAATGTGGATCTTGAAGAAAATCAAATTAACGATTAATAGGTAGAGGAAAATTCTACTAATGAGAGGTGAGTAGAAGAAATTCACCCGTTGAAGGTGTAGCGGAGTAAACGCACATGCAGGTTTGATGTCTCTGAAGCAGTAAAAATGTTAAATTAATCTCAGAAATTAATAAGACAATTGGGATGAGAACGTGACAGAGGCACAAGGTATAAATTCGGTCGATATTGCGGTTTCTGTTCTGGAGAGTGTCACGGCGCTGGGCGGAACTGCGCGTGCTGCGGATATCGCGCGCATGAGTGGTCTGTCGAAAAGTCGGTTACATAAGTATTTGGTTTCTCTCTGCCGCTGCCAAATGTTGTATCAGGACCGCGCCACAAGTCGCTATTCCCTTGGCAGTAAATTACTGGCGCTGGCCTCAGTGGCAGAAAAGCAAAATACACTGCTGACCATTATCAATAATGCCCTCTGCGAACTGCGCGATGAGCTCAATTACTCTACCGGGCTAGTTATTCGTCAGGGTGAGCACCTGCTATTGACCAACTATAATCGTAGCTATAAGAATATCGACATCGACTACCTTGGTAATACTCCGGTGCCTTTGTGCTCTAGTGCAGCAGGTTGGGTATTCATGGCATTTGATTCTTCTCTTGCAGTGCAGCCCAATGTCGATCCCGCAGCACTGGAAAAAGTGCGGCGGCAGGGATACGCAGTGCGCTATCACGCGACCGAGGGGATACCCGGAGCACGGGCCATTTCATGCCCTATCTTCAGCCAGAGCAGGAAACTACTTGGAGCAGCAACGACGATGGGATTCATTCCCGCTGAAGAGACTGAAATTGTGCGTTTAGCCAGTTGCCTTACGGCCAAAGTACGTGCTCTTCAGTTGTAGGTTTAGATAGTCAACAAGCGTGGGATATTGGGTACGATTTTTGGCTATTTTAGTTTCCATCAGGCCATTATCGTGGGTTCCTCCACTCTTTCTTTGACGGGCACTGTTGCAAAAATCTTGCTGTGGGAATCCGATACCGGCTTTTCTCTGACGTAGCGTTATATGGATCCGTTCAACAGTTGGTATTTTCAGCGAACTATTATCCTTTGTACCGAGCAGTTGATAGCCAGGGTTGGGTTGAAGCAGGTGTTGGGTTATTTACGCAATTCGGAGCAGTCGTAGCGCATCATCACAAATAACGCAGCTGGGTGTGAGCGTTGTTGCAACGACATGGGGATGTAGAACCCTGCTAGGTGAAATACCACTACATATCGATGAGAGTGTTGACAGTTTGCGGGATATTCTAGAGCAAGAGTTGATGTAGTATATTGAAGTGTGAGGGATTATTGAGCCTTGCTGATTTGACGCTAGAGGAAACTTTGTGTAACCATAACGCGTAAAAAAGTCCACTTAATTTAACAAGTGAGCTAATTGATTGCTAACTACTTTTACAATTCAGATGGCGAAATTACGAGCGTATCGTATTCCTACCCAATCACCTGCTTGTTAAGATTGATGTTCAGTCACAATAACAAACAAGCTTAAATATGGTGCCCGGACTCGGAATCGAACCAAGGACACGGGGATTTTCAATCCCCTGCTCTACCGACTGAGCTATCCGGGCAACGGGGCGCATTAAACCGTATTGGCACCAAATCGTCAATGAGTTTCTCATATATTGGCGATCGGTTGCTCTCTTTTCATGCGAAAATAGCTAAAAAACTGTTGAGATGAATGTTTTTTGCTGCAATTCAAAGTTTCATCTGCTTGATATATAGATTTTTTATTTTTCAGGTTGTTAAATAACAATGGCTTAGATATTCACTAAATATGCATTTTTATTGAGTTGTAAGGGTTGAATAGCCTCCAAAAACATGCAATTATTGCGCAAATTTAGCGTTATTATTCATTCCTCTAGTCCATATCATTTCAAGAGTTTAAGCCGGAGGCGGTTATGGCAGTTTTACACTATCCAATGCATATCAAACGCCTCAAGTGCCATTTCCACTGTATTACTTCTGCTCAGTCTCTTATCCCCTCCATGCGGTAAGGCTACTCGTTGCTCACTGTTAGGCATTATTAAAAGTAGAGCTGCTGCTCTGATTTTACTGATGTTTATTGGTCGATGCTGAGACCCGTTCACTTATTCATTCAGGTTGCGACTTTGGCTGGGAAAAGTGCGCGTTAAAGATATCAATTTACCGGCATCACATAAGTTCCCAATATTGTGTGATGTCATCTATATGCCAAAGTGGCAGCCTCATACCTGACCGTTTGAGAGTAAGTGACATGACACAGTTAAAAATAGCAACAAGTGCTCGTTTGGCTTCTTATGTAGAAAGCCAGCGAGGAGTGGTATACCTCAATCAGACTGATTTTACCGATGTTGCCGCAGTGGTGATGTCGGTTGAAGATGCGAATATCGGTCTATTGTCAAAGCTGCATGATTTGGGCTTTGCTATCCCTACTTTTGTTGCGGTCACCGCTGAACAGACGGTATCAGCAGATTATTTGCCCCTGATTAAGGGGGTCATCACTCTTGGGGAAGCAAATAAAGCGTTTTACAACGCGCAGATAGAAGCTGCCGCCAGTGAGTATCAAAAAAATCTATTACCACCTTTTTTCTCAACATTAAAAAAATATGTTGAGATGCAAAACTCAACCTTTGCATGCCCTGGGCACCAAGGTGGGGAATTCTTCCGTAAGCATCCGGCTGGCCGTCAATTTTTTGAATTCTATGGCGAGACAATCTTCCGCTCAGATATGTGCAATGCCGATGTCAAACTAGGCGATTTACTGATTCATGAAGGAGCGGCAAAAGAGGCACAAAAATATGCGGCGAAGGTCTTCAATGCGGATAAAACCTATTTTGTTCTGAATGGAACTTCATCGGCCAATAAAGTAGTGACCAACGCCTTGTTAACTCGTGGTGATTTGGTGTTATTTGATCGTAATAACCATAAATCCAACCACCATGGTGCTTTGATTCAAGCTGGTGCAACGCCCGTCTATTTGGAAACTGCTCGTAACCCATTTGGATTTATTGGTGGTATTGATGCCCACTGTTTTGATGAGCGTTACTTACGTCAACAGTTGCGCGAAGTTGCGCCTGAACGTGCAAATGATGCTCGGCCATTCAGATTAGCGATAATCCAATTAGGTACCTATGACGGTACGGTATATAACGCGCGTCAGGTAGTTGATAGTATTGGTCATTTATGTGATTACATTTTGTTTGATTCTGCCTGGGTAGGTTACGAGCAATTTATTCCGATGATGAAAGATTTCTCGCCGCTCCTATTGGAATTAAATGAAAATGATCCTGGGATTATTGTGACTCAGTCGGTGCACAAGCAACAGGCTGGCTTTTCACAGACCTCACAGGTGCATAAAAAAGATAACCATATCAAAGGACAAAAGCGCCACTGTAACCATAAGCGTTTTAATAATGCGTTTATGTTGCACGCCTCGACCAGCCCATTTTATCCATTATTTGCGGCTCTGGATGTCAATGCCAAAATACACTCTGGTGACAGTGGCCGACGCATGTGGATGGATTGTGTAAAACTCGGTATTGAGACTCGTAAATTATTATTAGCACGCTGCTCAATGGTTCGGCCATTTATTCCACCGATGGTAGGCAGTAAAAATTGGCAAGATTACGATACTGAGATTATTGCTAATGATGCTCGCTTCTTTAATTTTGTACCTAATGAACGTTGGCACGGATTTGAAGGCTATAACCAAGATCAGTATCTGGTTGATCCTTGTAAACTATTGCTGACGACACCGGGCATTGATGCCAACAGTGGCCAATACACCCAATTTGGTGTGCCAGCAGCAATATTGGCAACCTTCTTGCGTGAGAATGGTATTGTGCCGGAAAAATGTGATCTTAACTCGATCCTGTTCCTACTGACCCCGGCAGAAAATCCAGCCAAAATGGCACATCTGGTTGATATGTTGGCTCAATTTGAGCGCTATATCGAACAAGATGCACTGTTGTGTGATGTATTACCGACCATCTACCGGAAGAATGAAGGGCGCTATCGCGGCTATACTTTGCGCCAGTTATGCCAAGAGATGCATGACCTGTATGTCAGTTATGATGTTAAGCAATTACAAAAAGATATGTTCAGAAAAGAAGGTTTCCCACCGGTTGTCATGAATCCGCAAGATGCCAATATCCAGTTTGTTCGCGATAATATTGAACTGATTCCTATTGCAGAGGCTGAAGGGCGCATTGCTGCCGAAGGGGCTTTACCTTATCCACCGGGGGTGCTGTGTGTGGTGCCAGGTGAAGTATGGGGTGGGGCAGTGCAGCGTTATTTCTTGGCGTTAGAAGAAGGTATCAACTTATTACCCGGCTTTTCACCAGAACTGCAGGGTGTTTATATTGAAAAAGGTGATGTTGAGTGGCGGCGTATTTTTGGTTACGTCATCAAGTGACTTGAATAAAAAAGACAGCTGACGAGGATATCGGCTGTCTCAATATAAAGATGACTATGGAGTTTATCAGTAACCGAAATAGCGTGCCAGCAAGACAGTGCCGGAAATCAGCAATAAGATATTTATTATGCGAATGAGTTGATCGCGGCTAAGTCCCAAACTGATTTTATTGGCAACCGCCAACCCGACTAACATTCCCGGAACCAGCAGTAATACCATCCATAGAATCGACAAGTCCATATAGACCCCAGCCAGAGTAAATAAAATGACTCTGGTTAGGGTGCTAAGGCCGATAAGGGTCGTCTGAGTGATTCGCAAATTGTCTTTGCTGGCTATCCGCCCGGATAAATAGATGGCATAGATAAACCCGCCACTGCCAAATAATGCGCTAAAGATACCGCCAATTAAGCCAAAAGGAATGGCCGCCGTAGGCTTGAATTGCCCTTGGGGTTTGCGTCGACTAAGGGCGTAAACCGCATATACAATGACAAAAATACCTAATGCTAATAGCAAAATATCGGGCCGGGTGCGCAGTAGTACAGTCGCGCCAATCAAGCTGCCAATAATCATTAAGGGCACTAGTCGTTTGAGCTCTGCAATATCTGCATGGCGACTATGGCGTGCCACATTAGTAATGGCGGCAAACATGTCGACAATTGCCAGTAGTGGAACAATTTTAGCCACGGGAATAAATAGTGCTAACACTGGGCTAGCTATTAGCGCGGAGCCAAATCCGGTAAGGCCAAAGATAATATAGGCGATGACCATAGTGGAGAAGATTACCACCATTTCGAAAACGGTAAGTCCGAAGTCCATTTATTCAGTCTGCCGGTGTAGGTAATGAGATTATGACTATAGCGCTTTATTGAGAATGATTATTATTAAAGTGAGCTAATTGCAAAAAATGGCACAGCGAACTGTGCCATTTTAATATTACTCAGCAGTACCAACAAAATTAGTGGCGGCGATAGCTTTTCTGCGCGCTATTCACTTTCACCAGATAACGGCGAGACTCACCGGACGGATGTTTAGTGGTTAGCGTTTGGAATACATCCCCTGGAGCCATATTATTGATAATATTCACCGCTTGGTTCTTATCGCTGGAGAATACCCGCAACACGCTGCCTGCCCCGCCATTATAAGAGGTAATGACAGCATAGCGTCGTGAGGTCGCATTTTGAATGCCGCCCAAATAGGTATTTTGCAAGATTGCCAGATAAGCAGTGCCAGCATCAATATTATTTGCAGGATCAAATAGATAGCTACGGCTTGGTTGGCCGCTTTTGCCTTTCAATTTGAAGACATCTCGCCCGGCAGTATGCTGAACAACCTGCATTAGACCCAGTGCATCAGAGCCGCTCACGGCATATGGGTTAAAGCTCGATTCTGTTTGCATAATAGCCAAAATCAATGACTCTTCCACCCCATATCTCTCGGCGGATTGCCGTACCAGTGGCAGATATTTATGAGCGCGTTTATCCAAATGGTTCGGTACTAATTGCAAGGTTACTGACCAGATAACATGCAATCCAGACGTGCGTTTCTGCATTTTGGTTTGCAATAAATAATCGGCGAAATGTGCTGCTCGCCATTCCCAGCGAATAGGTTGGCCATTGTTATCCAGCACCTGTCCGTACAGGAAAGGCTCTTTACTGATCTGAATATCGTTAGCATCAGAGTAGAGGTCGATCGAGCCGGGATCATCACCCATCAACAATGTAGTAATAATTGCCTGACGCAAGTGAGCCGCCGGATCGGTCGTTGCAATAGTTTCAACCGTAATGGTACCGGCATCAAAGTTAATATGGCTGCGAGTTTGATATTGATCCGTATACTTCACGTAATCTTTTGGACCCGCGATTAAGACTTCTTTTAATCCCCAAATATTTTCAATGTTATGGGCAAATTGGCCCATTAAAATCTCAAAACCGTTAGTGTCTTTGATAAAGGCTTCGTTTTCTGCCTGATTTTTATTGCCTGAGCAAGACACTAATAGTGGTGCAATTACCAGCAAAGCTAAAATTTTCTTCATCTTAAAAGCCATATATTGATGAAAAATATCCCTGTCATACTTCAAGTCGCCTGCGCGTTGTCTCTCCTTCACTCACTTCAGCCACTTATTGATATAAACTCCTGAAGATTCGCTCTGGTGCCGCTTTCCTGCAATTTGAATTATTTAGGTGATAACAGCGGGGCCAAGAGGGCCCCGTGTAGTTACTTACTCGGCGGAGTGTAACCTGCAATGTGAACATCTTGCCCCTCGAACAAGAAATTAACCATTTCCTGTTCCAGCAATTTGCGGTCTTCTACATTCATCATGCTGAGCTTCTTCTCATTAATCAGCATGGTTTGTTTAGTTATCCATTGTGACCAAGCTTCTTTTGAGATTTCGTTATAGATACGTTTGCCGATTTCACCCGGATATAGCTGAAAATCTTGTCCTTCAGCATCCTTCTTTAAAAACGTGCAAAAAATCGTTCTGCTCATGCTTAATCCTCTCCAAATAACGCTGTTTGGGTAGACGGTTGGGTGCCCACTGATTACTTTGCTAGCGGTTGTTTTGCTAACTGGTGCAATAAGCGCTCAACTGGGGCAGCCAAGCCTACCGAAGGTGGCTGTGCTAAGTTATACCAGAGACCTGCGCCATCATCCATGCATCCACGGTTTGATGCAGTATCCAGCCACATCGGGACAATATCCAAATGGAAGTGACTGAAGGTATGGCGAAAAGCCGTTAACTGCTGCAAGTCGCTTGGGGCAAGGCCCCGCTGCTGTAACCAATTATTCAGTTCTTCTTGCTCTGCAAATTGTGGGAAGCAGAATAACCCGCCCCATAACCCCACGGGCGGGCGCTGGTCGAGCCACACTTGCGAGTCATTCTGCATCAATAGGAAATAGGCCGTTTTCTCCGGTATGGTTTGCTTGGGTTTTTTACCCGGATAGCTCGCCCAACTGTGGTTGGCATAAGCAAGACAGCCGAGATTCAGCGGGCAAAGCTCACACTTGGGTTTAGAGCGAGTACAGACGATAGCGCCTAAATCCATCATTGCTTGATTGAACTGGCCAACACCTTTGGCGGGAGTGATATCTTCGCTGATCTGCCATAAACGGCCTTCGACATCTTTTTTACCGGGCCATCCTTCAACGGCATAGCAACGAGCCAATACTCGCTTAACATTGCCATCTAAAATAGGGAAATGTTGCCCCAATGAGAGCGATAAAATTGCCCCTGCAGTTGAGCGGCCAATTCCGGGCAGCGCGAGTATTTCATCAAACGTTGTAGGGAACTCGCCCTGATGGCGCTCTACCACTGTCTGAGCTGCTTTATGTAGATTCCTGGCGCGAGCGTAATAACCCAGCCCGGTCCATAAATGCAAAACCTCATCCAGCGGTGCCGCAGCCAGAGCTCGAATATCAGGGAAATGCTGCATAAAACGTTGGAAATAAGGGATAACGGTCGCAACCTGCGTTTGTTGCAACATCACCTCTGACAGCCAGACTTGATAAGGTGTTTTATCCAACTGCCATGGCAGTGTTTTGCGACCAAAGCGTTGGTACCACTCCAGCACCTGGTGCGCGAATTGTTGCGCTTGCATCATAAGCAGGTATCGATATCCGGCAGATTAATAAATTAGGGCTGGATTGCAGCATAGAGTTTGGTGGCTGTAAACCGGAACTTTCCGCCTTTCCCCTTTGTACTTGAAACCACAGCAGTGTTAGCCGCTTTCACACCGGAATTGTTGTCTTATGGGGATATATCCATTATTTACAGCTTAATTTTGTACTTATGACGTCCATAGTTGATAAACTGGCGTATCTTTGCATAATGCGCGTTCGTATACGCAACCAACAGACAGAAAGCACCATGATAAATGACGTCATATCTCCGGAATTTGATGAAAACGGCCGTGCCATGCGCCGTATTCGTAGTTTTGTCCGCCGTCAGGGGCGCCTGACCAAGGGCCAACAGCTGGCGCTCGATAACTACTGGCCGGTGATGGGCGTAGAATATCAGGCAACTCCTGTTGATTTCACGGCCTTGTTTGGCCGTGAAGCCCCGGTAGTATTAGAAATTGGGTTTGGCATGGGAACGTCGCTGGTCACTATGGCGGCCAGTAACCCTCAGCAGAATTTTCTTGGGATAGAAGTTCACTCTCCTGGGGTGGGTGCTTGCCTGGGCTCGGCTCACGAAGCAGGGCTAAGTAACCTGCGGGTTATGTGCCATGATGCAGTTGAAGTGCTGGAAAATATGATCCCGGATGCTTCATTGGATATGGTTCAACTGTTTTTCCCTGACCCATGGCACAAAGCACGTCATAATAAACGTCGTATCGTTCAAGCACCTTTTGTCGAATTAGTAAAAAGTAAATTAAAAGTGGGTGGCGTGTTCCATATGGCGACCGACTGGCAGCACTATGCGGAACATATGCTGGAAGTGATGTCCGGTGCGAACGGATACCGCAACCTTTCAGAACAGAATGATTATGTTCCTCGTCCGGATTCGCGTCCGCTGACAAAATTTGAATTACGTGGCCAGCGTCTGGGACATGGCGTTTGGGATCTGATGTTTGAGAGGAAAGAATAATGGCTAAGAATCGTAGTCGTCGTTTACGCAAAAAAATGCATATCGACGAGTTTCAAGAGTTAGGTTTTTCTGTACAGTGGACCTTCCCTGAAGGGACCAGTGTTGACGTGATTGATAAAACTGTCGATGATTTTATCGATGAAGTCATTGAAGCTAACGGCCTGGCATTTGATGGTAGTGGCTATATGCAGTGGGAAGGTTTGATTTGCCTGCAAGAGATCGGTCACTGCACCGAAGAGCACCGTGCGTTGGTGACTAAATGGCTGGAAGCTCGCAAATTGAAGAATGTAGAAACCACTGAGCTGTTTGATATCTGGTGGGATTGATCTTCCGTTTTAACGGCAGATAATCAATAAGGGCGCCTAAGCAGGCGCCTTTGTTTTTATCGGGTGCAGTTAGCGATAGCGATTACTGGTGATTTTTGGGGAGTATCGTTGTGACAACAGGCTTAGGTTTGGCAACGGGTTTAGATAACGCTTTGCTAGCAGATATCTTGCAGCAGGTGCGTCCGCTGATTGGTCAGGGGAAAGTTGCTGATTATATTCCGGCCTTGGCTGAAGTCTCAGCAGATAAACTGGGTATTGCGGTTTGTATGCTGGATGGCACGATATTTCAGGCTGGAGATGCCGAAGAGCGCTTCTCTATCCAATCAATTTCGAAGGTATTAAGTCTAACCTTGGCTTTATCCCGTTATCCTGAACAGGATGTATGGCAACGGGTGGGCAAAGAGCCCTCCGGTCAGCCCTTTAACTCATTGGTTCAGCTAGAGTTAGAAAAGGGTAAACCCCGTAATCCATTTATCAATCCAGGGGCGCTAGTGGTATGCGATATGTTGCAAAGCCGCTTGAGTGCCCCGAAACAGCGGATGCTGGAAGTCGTGCGCCAACTGGTGAATGACGATAGCATCAGCTACGATCCTCGCGTGGCTCGCTCGGAATTTGAACATTCAGACCGTAACGCTGCTATTGCCTATCTGATGAAGTCTTTTGGTAATTTCAATAATGACGTATTGACGGTACTGCAAACCTATTTCCATTATTGCGCTATGCGCATGAACTGTGTCGAACTGGCTCGCTGTTTTGTCTATCTGGCTAACCAGGGGCGCAGTATTGGTGGTCATGAACCGCTGATTACACCAATACAGGCACGGCAAATCAATGCGCTGATGATTACCAGCGGCATGTACGATGGAGCGGGTGAATTTGCCTTCCGCGTAGGTATGCCGGGTAAATCGGGTGTCGGTGGTGGGATTATTGCTATTGTGCCCGATGAGCTCTGTATTGCGGTTTGGTCACCGGAGTTAGACCACGCAGGGAACTCTTTGGCTGGAACTGCTGCCTTAGAACGACTGGCTCAGCGGATTGGCCGCTCCATCTTTTAGGATAGCTCCCCTTCATATCGAAGATAAATTCTGGCAGGGTGGGGATTAGCACGTTATAAATAGCGATAGAGTCATAGAAATATTAAATGGCACAGCTTGTTAGGAGTTTTATGTTACCTAAAATGAAAGCATTACGAACGGTGGGTCTGGCGGTATTTATGCTGACGGCTTGGCAGGCGCAAGCGGACTACCAGTGCAGTGTAAAGCCGCAGGATGATGTGATTATCAGCCCTCAATCGGTGCAAGTAGTCGGAGCCAGTGGCAATTTGCAGATTTCACCCGATGGTGATGTTACTCGCAACGGTCAGGTGTTGACGCTGACCGATGCGCAGCGCCAGCAGGCTTTCCGCTACCAGACAGCTTTGCGTAAAGACCTGCCATGGATAGATCAGGGCGCGCAGCAGCGTCTCGAAAAAGCGCGGGTGTCGTTGGATAAAGTCATCGTTCAGCAACTGGGGAGCAGCAGTAATGTGCGTAACCGGCTGACAACCCTAAATGACCAGCTTAAGCAGCAAATGAGCCGCATTATTGAGAAACGTAGTGATGGCTTAACCTTTCATCATCAGGCCATTGATCAGGTCGAAAAAGATGGTCGTCAGTTGGTACAGCAAAGCATGGGCGGTGTACTGCAAGATAGTCTGAATGAGATGGGTGTTAAGCAGGCAACCAGTGGCAGTGGAGGGAATAATCCATTGCAGGCCATTATGGGTAATTTGGGTGGGTTACAGCAAGCTATCCAAAATGAATGGAATAATCAGGAACAGGACTTCCAGCAGTTTGGGCACGAGGTATGTGGGCGTGTGACTGCGCTGGAACAGCAACGCAAAGATTTACTTAAAGCATTAAATTAGTCTAATGCTGCGGTTATAGCAGGTTCAGGCCTAAGAGGGTGCCTGAACCTGCTATTTTACTGCTTAGATTTATAAAAACAGTTCTAACAGTGAGTTAAGGAATAATTTACCTTTCTCGGTAATCTGCCAGTATTGCTCTGTTTCGATTAAATATTCTTTCGCTAATGCTTCATCCAACTGCGGGCGAATGGTGCTTTCAGCTAACCCGGTAAAATGGGTGAAATCAGCACGTGGCGCAGCTTCCAACAAACGAAAACGGTTCATAAAGAACTCGAAAGGCCGATCGGCGGTTTCTACTTCGTATTGTTTATCCAGATATTTACCCTGCATAAAACCACGAGGGTGCTTAGTCTTTATGGTGCGCAAAATCCGCCCGTCACTAAAGGTGATTTTACCGTGTGCACCGCAACCAATCCCCAGATAATCGCCAAAGCGCCAATAGTTAAGATTGTGCTGACATTGGTAGCCCGGTTTGGCATAGGCCGAGGTTTCATATTGTTGATACCCAGCGGCACTGAGTAACTGATGACCTTGCTGGAAAATGTCCCACAGTGCATCGTCATCCGGCAGTGTCGGTGGGCGTGAACTGAAACCGGTGTTTGGCTCAATAGTCAGTTGATACCAAGACAGATGGGGAGGGTTCAATGCAATAGCCTGACGTAAATCGTCCAGCGCTTCTTCCAATGATTGGTCAGGCAAACCGTGCATCAGATCCAAATTGAAACTGCGCAGGTTGAGTGAAGTTGCCAGTTCCGCCGCACGTTTTGCTTCTTCAGGCCCATGTATCCGCCCCAAACGCGTTAATTTCTCGGCGCTAAAGCTTTGAACACCAATAGAAATACGATTGATACCGGCACGTTGATAGCCGCTAAAGCGATCCGCTTCAACCGCGCCGGGGTTGGCTTCCATGGTGATTTCAGCATCAAGAGCCACAGGTAATCTGGCACGAACACCATCAAGCAATTGCTGCATGGCTTCGGCACTGAGCAAACTTGGTGTACCGCCGCCAATAAAAATGGTGCTTATCTCCCGGCCATCAACCAGAGAAACATCGGCATCAAGATCCGCTAGCAAGTGCTCTACATATTCCTGATGGGGCACATCACCTTTCAGTGCATGAGAATTAAAGTCACAGTAAGGGCATTTTTGCACACACCAAGGAATGTGAATGTAGAGACTGAGCGGAGGTAATTTAAGCATTGCGCAGTGCATCCAACATCAGTTTCAGCGCCTGACCACGATGGGAAACGGCGTGTTTCTCTTCGCGAGTTAACTCTGCGGCGGTTTTACCCAGTTCAGGGACATAGAAAATAGGGTCATAACCAAACCCAGCAGCACCGGCAGGTTGGTGAGCAATCACACCCGGCCATTGACCATGGAACACCAGCGGGGTTGGGTCTTCTGCATGGCGCATGTAGACCAGCACACAGTGGAATTGTGCACCACGTTGCTCATCTGGAATATCTTTTAATGCGACGAGTAGCTTCTCAAGATTCTCTTGGTCACTGGCATCAATGCCAGCATAGCGGGCAGAATAGATTCCCGGCGCGCCACCTAATGCGTCGACGGCCAAACCTGAGTCATCGGCGATAGCGGGTAAGCCAGTAGTTTGTGCCGCATGGCGCGCTTTTAATATGGCGTTCTCGATAAACGTTAAGCCTGTCTCTTCGGCAGACTCAACACCCAGTTCGGTTTGCGCGACGACATCTAAACCAAAATCGGCCAGCAAGTTTGCCAGCTCACGCACTTTGCCGGGGTTACCGGTGGCTAATACTATTTTTTGCATGGAAGGGTCCTGAATTTCATTTGGCTGACCATCAGTCACCCAATGCTAGCGGGAAGTTTCTGTTACTTGAGCAGTGCCGCAACTTCTGGCGGGATCTGTTGCGGGTTAACGATTTTGAGCTGTTTATGCCGCCCCAACTCGCCTTTTTCGATAATCACCTGGCTTTTCGCTACCCTAAACTGTTTAGCGATAAATTTGACCAAATGGGCATTGGCCTGACCATCAACGGGTGGGGCAGTAATGGCGACTTTCAGTTCATCGCCATGTAAACCGACTATCTGATCACGGCTGGCTTTCGGCTGAATATATAGCCTGAGTGCCAGCCCGTCCAGCAAGGGTATTACTGGACTCACAGCACGAACCAAAGCTCACCCAGCAAATCCATACCTAAATAATTGATCAGATACAGAATAAGAATAACCACCATTGCCGAGAAATCGATGCCGCCCATGGCGGGTAAAATACGGCGAATGGGTGCCATTAAAGGTTCAGTTAGCTGATGTAGCAGATAGTCCATTGGGCTGCGGCCCTGGCTGATCCAACTCATTAATGCACGAATAATCATTACCCAGAAAATCAGGTAACCGGCAGCCTTCACCAACGAAATCACACCGAACAGCAAATTGTACAAGCTGACTGACATTGAACCGCTCTGAATCAATACGAGCAGCGGATATTTAATTGTCATCAACAGGAATGCCAACAGTAAGGATGCACTGTCGATTGGCCCCAGTGAGGGGATAATCCGACGTAATGGGCCAACAATTGGCTGTGTTATCTTCACCACAAATTGTGAGAATGGGTTGTAAAAATCGCTGTGAACCCACTGCATCCAGATGCGCAACAGCAGTACCATCACATACAGGTCAATGACCGTTTTGGCCAAAAAAGTCAGCGTTAGCATGAGTTGCTTTCGTCCTTATCCTTAATAATTTTTGGGTATACGTATAAATGGAAATATATTCGCATACTTATAGACCCCTATCTTAACGAGAAAGTGACCGGGGCAGTGTCGGATTTTGTAAATTTTTGCTGCCGCTAGAACAGCTTTTCCATCTCTTTTGCTCGCACAATAGCAGCTTGCATGGCGCTGGCAACGGTTTCTGACAAATGTTGTTCCTTAAACACTCTTATTGCCTCCGCGGTTGTTCCTCCTTTGGAGGTTACCTGCTCACGCAGAGTTGAGAGTGGCAATTGCGGGTTGGCTTCTACCAATGCTGTCGCTCCAGAGGCGGCTTGTTGCACCAACAGACGGGCGGTTTCACTATCAAAACCTAGCCGCTCAGCCTCTTGTTGCATTGCTTCCATAAACAGAAAGAAATAAGCCGGAGCACTGCCTGCAGCGGCAATGACACTATTGATGCCGTTTTCGTCATTCACCCAACAAACTTTACCAACTGAGCTCATCAGTGAAGCGGTAAAGTCACGATCTACCTGCGAAACTTGTGCTGGGGCATAAAGGCCACTCATGCCTTTCCCCACCAGTGACGGGGTATTGGGCATTATGCGTACCAGATTGAGGCTATTACTCCCCAATAGCGCATAGAAACGTTCAACTTGTACTCCGGCAGCAATGGACAGCACCAGTTTACCGCTGAAATCGACATTTTCTTGTAATGGCTGGCATACCGCCGCCATTAGTTGAGGTTTCACCGCCAATACTACCACTTCAGCCTTTTGTGCCTGGGCAATATTATCATCACTGCTGATGACACCAAACTCAGCAGCCAGAGCATCACGGTTTTTACCAGAAGGTGCGCAAACGCTGATCATTGTTGCTGGGTAACCACCGGCAACCAAACCGGCGATAATCGCGCGAGCCATATTGCCCGCGCCAATGAATGTTATGTTGCGATGCTGCATTGAATAATTTCTCCTTTACCCTTCGAACTTGAAGCCACCGCGGCGTTAGCGGCTCTCACTCACCCGAATCACTTACCTGTGTAAGCTCATCGGGATGAGCTCGCTGGCTGCCTTGCTGTGACTCCAATAACTTTGGGTAACCTATTTATGTACTTGAAGCCACAGTGGCGTTAGCGGACCAAAAACGGCTCAAATTACATTGGATGTTTACGCGCGGGAGCCGAAAATAGCGGTACCAATACGCACTAATGTACTGCCGGCAGCAATGGCTGCTGCCATATCATCCGTCATACCCATGGAAAGCGTATCCATCTGAGGGTAGCAGGCTTTTAAAGTCAAGAAAGCCTGATTCATTTGCTCAAATACTGCCAGTTGCCGCTGATAATCTGTTTCTGGCGCAGGAATAGCCATTAGCCCGCGTAAATGCAGGTGAGGTAATTGACTAATACTGGCTGCGAGTGCGGGCAACTCCGCTAAAGCAATACCTGATTTACTTTGCTCATCACAGATATTGACTTGAATCAGTACGTTCAGCGCGGGCATATTGTTTGGGCGTTGAGCACTCAAACGTTGGGCAATTTTGAGTCTGTCGACGGTATGACACCAGGCAAAATTTTCTGCCACTAATCTGCTTTTATTGGACTGTAGTGGGCCAATAAAGTGCCACTCAAGCTTGGTTGCATGGGGGGTATCAGCAAAATAGTGGATTTTATCCACCCCTTCCTGCACATAGTTTTCACCAAAGGCGAATTGCCCGGCAGCGATGGCTTCTTCTATAGCGGTCACAGGTTTGGTTTTACTGACTGCAAGCAATGTCACTTCTTCTGGAGAACGTGCGCAATTGTGTGCAGCGGTTGCGATTTGCGTTCTGACATCCTGTAGATTTTGCTCAATTGTGCTCATATGGACCCAGGAGTTTGATATGGATTTCACCTGTCTGAATGACAAAAATACCGACTCGGCTAACCCTGTATTTAGCGATATTTTCGCTAAAAGCATTGATTTAGAAAACCCTGAACATGTCGATGATAACTTCACTGAACAGGATTTCGAAAATAAGGTGGCAGCTAGTGTAAATCATAATGCATCGGATCTGCATCTTTGTACCGGTTATCACCCGGTATTACGTATTGAGGGAGAATTGAAAACCTTCAACCATTGGCCACGAGTCAGTGCCGCTTGGCTCCATGGGCTAAGTCGACATTTGTTAAGTGAGGTGCAACAAAATCGATTACGGAATATAGGGCAGGTTGATTGTGCGGGTACCACTCTTGCGGGGCAGCGGCTACGGGCGAATGTTTTTCAGCAACAGCAAGGGTTATCGATGGCTTTTCGTATTATTTCAGCTACTTGTCCATTGCTGGATGAGTTGGATGTTCCGCCCATTATTCATCAGCTTATTGAGCAAGAGAATGGGCTAATTTTGGTGACGGGTGCGACAGGCTGCGGTAAATCCACCACCTTAAGTGCGATGATAAATGCTATCAATCAGAAACAAGCGCGCCACATCCTCACATTAGAAGATCCGATCGAGTTTATTCATAGCAGCAGATCTAGTTTGATCCAACAGCGGGAGCTCGGTCGCCATACCGACTCTTTTAGCAGTGCCTTGCGTGGGGCATTGCGACAAGATCCAGACATCATTTTGCTGGGAGAACTAAGGGATCAGGAGACTATTCGACTGGCCCTGACAGCTGCTGAAACTGGGCACCTGGTCTTAGCGACACTACATACTCGCACGGCAACTCAGGCCATAGATCGGCTGGTTGATGTATTTCCAGCAGCCGAGAAAATGGTGATTCAGGCGCAATTGGCTGCCAGCTTGCGTGGGGTAATTGCACAAAAACTGTGTACTAAAGCAGAGGGTGGCCGTATTGCAGTATTTGAAATACTCACACAAACCACTGCGTCCAGTCATTTGATTCGTGAAGGTAAAACCTATCAATTACCTACCGTGATACAAACTGGTGGGCAATGGGGGATGCAAACTTTTGAGCAGGGCATGGCACAGCGGCAACAGCAAGGAGTATTTGCTACTGGACATGGGACAACAGATGGGTAATTGGGGCGGACAATCCGCCGGAAGCTAACTTTCATCCTGCTTGCGCTAGCGGTGCTGAATAGAAAAAGCCGCTAACAGAGTCGCGGCCTCAAGTACAAAAAACAGGTTGCCCAAAATCATTGGAGTCACAGCAAGGCAGCCAGCGAACTCATCTCGATGAGCTTACACAGGTAAGTGAGCGCCGCTAACACCGTTGTGACTTCAAGGTCGAAGGGCAGGGATCTGCTGAGTAATGCAGTGAATATTACCGCCCCCCAACAGGATCTCACGGGCAGGAACACCGACAATCGCATAGTCAGGGAACATCTGCTGTAACAGATCTTGTGCCAGCCCATCAGTACGGCTATCGAGCAGTGGGTAAATAATCTGCTGATTGCTGATCAGAAAGTTGACATAAGACCCAGCCAGCCGCTCACCGGCGGTACGGGGCACAGCATCGCTGGATAACACATCGAAGGTCTCTGCTTCGGTGTTATACAGCGGGCCTGGTGCAGGTAGCTTCCAGATTTTCAGCTGGCGGCCTTTGGCATCGACGGCATTGGATAGCACTTCAAAAGCCGCCATAGAACGTGCGTATTGCGGATCTTGCTGATCATCAGTCCAATGCAATGCCACTTCACCTGGGCGTACAAAGCAGCACATATTATCGATGTGACCATCCGTCTCATCGTTATAAACACCATCTTGTAGCCAGATAAAATGTGTGACGCCAAGGTATTCACGCAGCAACTGTTCAATTTGTGCTTGATTCAAATGTGGGTTGCGGTTGGGATTGAGCAAACATTCAGCAGTGGTGAGTAAGGTACCTTCACCATCGGTATGAATGGAACCTCCTTCCAGCACCAGTGGCGCGCTGTAATGGGCATTATTCAGGAAGTCACTGACGTGAACCGCAACTTTCTCGTCTTGCTGCCAGTCACTGTATAAACCGCCGTTAAGGCCGCCCCAGGCATTAAATTGCCAGTCAACAGCGCGGCGTTCACCTGCCTTGTTGATGACCATGGTTGGGCCGGTATCGCGCATCCAGGCATCATCACTGGCCATTTCCACCAGTGTGACATTGGCCGGTAGAGTGGCTTTTGCCTGTGTCATAAATTCGGCTGGCACGCCCATAAACACCGGCGTAGTGCGGCTGATGGCCTCTGCAACTTTGGCAAATGTCTGCTGTGCAGGGATCCCTTTACCGCGCCAGTTATCCTGGCGATATGGCCACAGCATCCAGACGGCATCCTGCTTGGCCCATTCGGCCGGCATAAAGAAACCATCCTGCAGTGGTGTACCAGACAGTGCCGGTGAACCTTGTAAAACCTTGTCTTGTGCCGACATAAATTATCTCCGGGTCTTGCCGTCAGAAGTAGCTAATGCTTGATACATTTCTGGGCGGCGGTCGCGGAATAAGCCCCATGAAGCACGCTGTGCAGCGATTTCCTGCAAATCAAATTCGTGCACCAAGACAGTTTCATCAGTTTTGTTGGCCTGAGCCAACAGAGCACCGGTTTGATCAGCAATAAAGGAAGATCCATAGAAGGTCATTTCCAGACCATCGATAAATTTGCTCTTCTCGGTACCAATGCGGTTAGAGGCAATCACTGGCACCAGATTTGCCGCAGCGTGGCCTTGCTGAACGCGAGTCCAGTGCGGTTGGCTGTCGATGTCAGGATAGGCTGGTTCAGAGCCAATAGCCGTGGGGTAGAAGATAACCTCCGCACCAAGGAGGGCCAGGCTACGAGCTGTTTCTGGGAACCACTGATCCCAACAGATGCCCACACCTACTTTAGCGTAGCGAGTCTGCCAAACTTTAAAACCGGTATCACCTGGGATAAAGAATTGTTTTTCTTGATAAGCTGGGCCATTAGGAATGTGAGTTTTACGGTAGACATCCATCACTGAACCATCGGCATCAATCATCACCAACGAGTTATAATAAGCATTGTTGGCTTTCTCAAAGAAACTCAGTGGCAGTACCACTTCCAGCTCTGCTGCCAGCTTGGAAAAGTGTTGGATCAACGGGCTATTATCCAGCTCTTGGGCCAGTGCATAATGTTCCGGGCTTTGATCAATACAGAAATAAGGTGCGGCAAACAGCTCCTGAATCAAGATTATCTGTGCGCCTTTGGCATGCGCCTGACGTACCAGTTTCTCGGCATTTTCAATGTTCTTAGGCAGGTCCCAGGAACAGGCCATTTGAGTCGCAGCAACAGTTACTTTTGTCATGAGAAAACCTCAATAAATGTAAAAAACACCCACGTGGGGTGCGCAATATTTTGAGCCGCTGATTGGCATTTACCTACAGAACTTGGTGTTGCGGGTAGGCGGCAAACAAACGACAAATGGGTTGTAAACTGATTTGAACAGCGCTTGCGCTGGTCTTATAAGGCTCATAATCCTGATGCGCTTTTCAGGTAAATGCAGGAAGCTAACAACCCCCACAGCTTCAAGTACGAAAGATATAAACCTAGTATACAATTCCACGGGCTTGGGTGCCATGCTATGCAGGGATTGTCGGTTCAGACCGCAGAAATAGAAAGTGGAAAAGGGCAGGTAATAATATCAATTAACCTCTATCAACCTGCCTGTTCATCAAACCAACTTTCCAGAATGATAACGGCGGAAGCTGCATCGACACTGCCTTTGTCCAAAGCACGATACCCTCCACTGTCGAACAAATTGGCGCGCGCTTCAACAGTGCTGAGACGTTCATCCTGTAAGGCTATCTGTACACCAAACCGGCCATGCAGGCGGTTAGCAAATCGACGAGCGCGCGCAGTTAACGGCTGCTCGGTGCCATCCATATTCAAAGGTAGCCCGACAACGACTAAATCCGGTTGCCACTCTTTCAGCAGTTTTTCGACCTTTTGCCAATCCGGAGTGCCATCTTGAGCTTTAAATGATGTCAGCGCTCTGGCCGTGCCAGTCACTTCCTGACCAATGGCCACACCGATACTTTTAGTCCCAAAATCAAAGGCAACAATCGTGCGATTAGCCATCAGGCGTGTCCTGCTTGCGGAGCAATGTTAAAGATATTGATGCCCAATTTATTGGCTGCGGCTTGCCAACGTTCGGCAATAGGTGTGTGAAACAGAATTTGGGTATCTGCCTCAATGGTTAACCAAGCGTTATCCAGTAATTCTTGTTCTAACTGCCCATGTTGCCAACCAGCATAACCAAGTGCTACCAGCAGATTCTTAGGCTGTTCCGGTGTTCCTAACGTCTCCAACACATCTTTGGAGGTGGTTATCATGGTGTCTGATGAAATAGGAATACTGGAGCCGAAACCTTCCCGTGGCGAGTGCAGGATAAACCCGCGATCCTCTGCCAGTGGGCCACCTGCCAATACCGGTTTATCCAGTCGAATTGCCGGGTCTCGTGGTGATGGGTTAATTTTCAGCTTTTTCAGCACCGTCTCTACGGTGAACTGTTCCATTGGTTTGTTAATCACCAAACCCATCGCACCCTCTTCGTTATGCTCACAGATATAGATAACCGAGCGCATAAATTGAGGGTCCTGCAGTGAAGGCATAGCTATAAGAAAATGATGCTGTAAATTCATTATATTATATAGGGGATTCGCTGAGTTAAGGAATGAACTGATGCCAGTATGCGGATAAATGAGGATAAAGTCACGGGGGGAGCGCTCAGAGAAACGCCACTCCCGCTTTTATTGCTGGGTAAGCTTAGAAGCTGTAACTGATACCGACATTCATGGTCACTGGAGAAGAGATATTCTTGCCTTTGGCGAATTTCACTTCAGAAGTCACTGAAACATTCTTGCTCACCTGGGCATTCATCCCTAGTCCTACATTGGCGCGAGTACCGGACAGATCATTACCAAACTGCTCGTTGTTAATCACCATCTTGTTACCTTTAACCCATTCCTGTTCTACCGACACAGTAGTGTAAGGCTTGATAATAGCACCATTTTTTAGATTGATTTGGTAACCGGTATTCACCCCAATAGTGCCGATAACTGAACGGTTGCTTTTACTTTGTGCCTGCATTCCGTTGGATAACTTATAGTCATCTTTAAAACCATTGAATCCACTGATACCCGCGTAAGGCGTCACGGTTAATGCACCGCGCTCAATATTTTTACCTGCTTTTACAGCCAGACCTAAACCGGCAAATTTTGATGTTCCTTTGGCGTTATCAGTACCTTGCATGGCTACATTGACATCTTGGCTGAACTGGTTACCTTTCAGCACGCCATTAACGAAATAACCGTTACGGTGCTGATAAAGGGCATAAGCGCCTAAGGAATAGCTATCCACTTTGCCAGAGCTTTGATAATCCGTTTTAATTGATGAATTGCTGTGACTAAAAAATCCACCAAAAGTTAATGCTCCATTATCCATCTCGGCGGTTTTATCCGCTCCTAATGTCACGCCGTTTAAGGTCTGGTCGAAGTTGGTCGCAGTGCCATTAACCTTAAAGTTATTGTTCAGGTAAGTCAGCCAAATGCCATCTTCATGAGAGAAGGTGGTCAGTCGGTCTAAACGGTTATTCACTGAACTTAGCTCGGCATTAAAAATGACCGGGCTGGTGTTCGCCACCGCCAGAACACCCGCGGTGCTTGGTGCCAGTTTGCTAGTATTAGCCACTAATTTGAAGGTGCCGTTACCGTTATCCACCAGGTTATATTGATAGTTACCTTGGCTGGTGGCGCGATTTAGCTTAAAACTGGCGCTGCTGCCAAGACCTGTTTGGACTACGTTCAGGTTAGTTGGTGTGGTGCCACTGTCCTGAATTTCAATATCGAAGCTGCCGTCAGCTTTACCTGTTACCTTAATAGGTGCGCCGGTGGCATTGTTCAGGGTGTTCAGTTTAAAGTTACCTTTGCCGCTCAGTGTGCCCATTTGCAGTTGGGTATTGTTGGCCGTCTGGGTTAAATCGACAGTCCCGCCATCCAGTACGACTGACTTAAAACTATGTTGCGTCCCTTGTGGAACTGCTGCTGCACGGGCGGTACTGCGTTTAGTGCGCAGTCCCGTGGCTTCTTCCTGTTCAGCGGCAAAGAATGTCATCTGCCCGGCTAGAATCAGGTCGGTATTGGCGGTATTCGCCCCGGAAACCATATTGATAATACTGTTTTTGTCAGCGTTCAACACACCAGATACCATCGCAGTGTTCGCGATGTTCAGTGCGGATTCATGCAGTTCTACATTATTTAACGTGCCGAAAGCTTTAACCATGCCACGGGTTGCTTTTAAGTTACTGGCCTGAGCACCGTTCAGTAAATCAAAGGAGCCGCCGTGCATAGTTAGCGAGTTAATAACACCGCCATCAGCAGCAATGATTTTACCGGCGCTAAGCATGTTGCTGGCAGTACCACCATTCACCACTACGGCCTCACCGTTTTGGCCAATATTGGCATTAACGGAGAGAGCATCATTGCCATTGACGATAAGAGTACCGCCTGCAAGAACATTTGTTCCCGTGTCGATACCGGCTTCGTTATATAGCATGCCTGATACCTGAGTGTTGCTCATTTTAGCATTTTTACTATTAAGCATCGCCATCGCACGGGTATTAAGCGTCATATCCGTGGTCTTGGCCTGGTCAGTGATCAGCACCCCTGGATTCAGAGTGTAAGGGTCGATGGTGTAATCACCACTATACAGGGTGACTTCATTACCATTAATCACAGCATTTTCAGAGATGGCGGTTCCGGCCAGAATATATGTGCCGTCAGCCATGACGATAGTGCCGATATCAGTACCAGAGTCATTCGTCAGGGTGCCATTTTCAACCAGGGTATTTTCCGCCAGAGAATCAGCTTCCAGTTCCACTTTACCGTCGTCAGTGATAACACTGCCTTTGGCTGCACCACCGGCTAGCACCTTTTGGGTGCCGCCGTTAATTTGAGCACCCAGCGTGCTAGCATCTTTAGCGACGGTTAAAGCTTCATTCTTCGCGGCGGATAAATCGATTTCATCTTGCTCTGTAGCAACCATGCTGCCGATTGCTTTCTCCAGATCGCGTTGCACCTTTAATGCGGCGTTTCTTGCTGCTTGAGCATCAACGAATGTTTGCGCATAATTATTTTTTTCGCTCTCTGCTACTTTGAATGCGCTTTCCGCTTTGCTGCGCTCAGCTACACTATCAACCACTTTGTTACTTGTGGCTTTATAATCGGCATTGATTGTCTCTCTGTGCTGTAATTTATTGCTCTTCTCTTCTTCAAGTGTAATGAGTTGTTTGCTTGACTCTTCCAGCAAGGCTTGGGCTTCTTTTTGAGCCAACTGCGCTAATGCGATCTCTTTTTGGGCTTGTTCAATGGTTGAGCTGTGCTTGATAATTGCATTGCTATGTAACTTTTTATCCGCTGCGGCAGCATCAATCTCTTCCTGTGCCTTTCCCATCAGCCGGTTTGTCTTTGTTATCGTTGCTTTTGCTTTACTGGATGTATCAACTGCTTGCATCATTTGTGTTCGATATGACTCTTTTTCAGCGCTATCAGTTGTGGCTTTTAATTTTGCCAGATAATCCGCTTGATCAATTTCTGCTTGCTGGCGAGTATTTTCCGCATGTTGTAAAGCTAACTGTAGCTGTGCCATCTCGGCAGTTTTTGTACTTAGGGTCTCTTCAACTTTTTGTAATTTGCCGTCTGTTGCTGCTTTCGCCTTCGTACTCGCATCCAAAGGCATTCCCGCGATATGGAGTTGGCTATCCGCGCTGTTTTTAGCCCGTTGAGCTGAAGTTATCGCTTGCTCTGTGGCTGATTTTTTTTCGTTTAAGGCCGAAATGCGACTATTAATGTCGGTTAATGATGCCAAGTGATGAGCTAATTGGGCATTTGCCTCATTTTCTAACTGACTGGCTTTGTCTAGTTGTTGTTGCTTCTCCTTTATCTCCACATCCAGGCCATCAGCCTTTGCCTTTATACCTGCAAATTTCTTGATTGCTGATTGAGCTTGTTTCTTCGCTGTTTCCACTTCTTTGGTGATATTAACCATGGATTCTGCAAGGTCCTGTTCTGCTATGGTTACGATATTAACATTACCGTTATTAGCTATAGGTATATCTGCAGTGGCAAAAGCATTACCGGAAACTAAATAAGAGACAATAAGTGATAATGGTAATGCACGGGTACGCAATACAGTTTGCTTTTTCATGGTTTCGTTTAATCCTGATTTAAAAGTATCGAATATAATAGGGAGGATTGCTTAACAATCGATGCAGCAAAGATATCGGTTAAAAACACCCCTCTCAACACGTCGATAACGTGCTACAAATTATGGTTTTTGTATTTAATATTTTTTTAATATTTTTTTTAAGGATTAATTCTGTTTAATAACGTCATGATTATTCGTGATGTATTTTCTTAATTTGTTGTTTTTATGTGTTTATTTTTCTTGTTTGTCTGCGGGTGAGTGTGTTGTTGGCTTTGAAGGAGAAAAGTGTCCTTTTCATTTTAGTTTTACCGCTATATAAAATTAAAAGAACATTAAAAATGATATTTAAAATATAATCTTTGAGGTTTTATCGTTGGCTCGGTCATTTTTCTTAATGAAACCGAGAATATTTCCTAGAAATAATAATGGTCAATTTGTCTTTTTTTATATTGAATATTTCAATGAAAATATAAGTAGGGTGTTTTTTCTTAATTGAATCTAGAATATTTCCTAGAAAGAAAATTCAGCTTTATGCCGATATTTCGATGCTTGCTATGCTTCAAATTACAGAGGAAGGGGGAAGAACCCGAATCACTTACCGAAGTCAGTTCATCGGGATTTTTCTACAACTTCAATTTCTTTGGGGATTGTATTACGCTTTTTCGTTAGCCAAACGAACTTCAATAGCATCCATTAGCATGCCGGTAATAGAAACATCCGGGAAGGCGGCTTCAATCTCGCGTATGCACGTTGGGCTGGTGACGTTAATTTCAGTTAAGCGATCGCCAATAATATCCAACCCAACAAAAATCAGGCCTTTTTGCTTTAGCACGGGAGCGACGGCACGGGCAATTTTCCAGTCACTTTCACTGAGTGGACGAGCTTCACCGCGGCCACCAGCAGCCAGATTACCACGGGTTTCACCTTGAGCCGGGATACGAGCCAGGCAGTAAGGCACTGGCTCACCATCAACCACCAACACGCGTTTATCGCCCTCTTTAATGGCGGGCAGGAAGTTCTGTGCCATGCAGAAGCGGCTACCCAGTTCGGTCAGGGTCTCAATGATAACGGATAGATTAGGGTCATCTTGCTTCACGCGGAATATCGACGTACCACCCATACCATCCAAAGGTTTAAGGATGATGTCGCCATGTTCCTGATGGAATTTGCGGATATGCTCTTTACTGCGGCTCACCAGTGTATCTGGCGTCAGATCTGAGAACCATGCGGTAAATAGCTTCTCGTTACAGTCGCGCAGACTCTGTGGTTTATTCACCACCAGCGTACCTTTATCTTCCGCACGTTCCAGAATATAAGTGGCATAGATGAATTCAGTATCAAACGGGGGATCTTTGCGCATCAAAATGACATCAAGGTCATGCAGTGGCAAATCTTGCTCAGCACCAAAACTGAACCAGCTCTCTTTGTCTTGTTTCACACTCAGTAGGCGGGTTCGGGCGCGACCATCGCCACCACGCAGATAGAGGTCCCCCATCTCCATATAGTGCAGTTCCCAACCACGGCGCTGTGCTTCCAACAGCATAGCGAAGCTGGAGTCTTTCTTGATATTAATGGACGAGATTGGGTCCATTACGATGCCGAGCTTGATCATTCTTTTCTCCTAATGGGAACGAAATTTATCCCAGATCGCCAAATCGCACCTGCAAAGCAGTGATTGCGGTAAGGGCTGTAGTTTCGGTACGCAGAACGCGCGGACCTAGCAGGATATCAGTAAATCCAAGGCGCGAGGTCATGGCAATTTCATCGGCAGAAAGGCCGCCTTCCGGGCCAATCAGCAAACGTACTTTATTGAGTGATGCGGGAAGGGTATTAATACTGTTGCTAGCACGTGGGTGCAGGTTCAGTTTCAGACTGTCATCTTGTTCCGCACACCAGTCAGAAAGCTGCATGGCTTCCCGAATTTCTGGCACAGTATTGCGTCCACATTGCTCACAGGCGGCGATGGCAATCTTCTGCCACTGCTGAATTTTTTTCGCCAGACGTTCGCCATCCAGCTTAACGCCACAGCGCTCAGAGAACAGCGGGGTAATCACGTTGACACCCAGTTCAATAGACTTTTGAACGGTAAACTCCATTTTTTCCCCACGGGAAATCACCTGGCCTAAATGCAGATTCAAGGGAGATTCGCGATCTTCTGGTTGTCCTTCAGCCAGCCGGACTGTCAGGTTTTTTTTATCGACCCGAATGATTTCAGCCGCGAAAACCTGATTACTGCCATCAAATAATTGCAGACTTTGCCCTTCGCCCATACGCAGTACGCGGCCCACGTGATTGGCCGCTTCGTCGCTCAGCGTCAGTTCGGTATTGGCCTGCAAAGGCTGCGGATGATAAATGCGGGGTATGCGCATGAGTTACGTCCCGAAACGAAAATATTGACCAGTATACTAGATTAGCCTTTTTGCTGCTGGCAAGCCTGTTGTACATAAGGGTTATGATTCCCTTGTACTTTTGCCACTCGCTCATCACGTTGGCACTCCCATTGAGTGACAGGAAACTGGCGATTCCATACTTCAAACAGTTTGCTTTGCTGGCTGGAAAGCCGCAATTGATATTGATCGCGCATATAGAAATAGGTGCGAGCTATCGCTCCACGCGCACGAGCTGGTGGTTCTGCCAGTTTGTTTTTGAAGTCGACCTTCATCTCACACTGACCATATTGGCCGTTGCCACCATTCCATTGGGAATACATGAAGTTATTACGGTCACCATTAACTTCACCAATAGCCGGTTGCAGATTATGCAAATCAGTTTCTATCTGGCGATAGACGGGATCTTTAGTGCAATTCTTGCGGCCACCTTGCTGCCAGCATTGACGTTGGTGACCAAATTGCCAGGCCGGAACCACATGCTCCCATTCAATACGTGCTGCGCGCAGGGCATTTTTTCTCGCTTGATAACCGCAACTTTCCAGGTTCGGAATTCCTTTTTTACCTTGCCAGTCAATCTTGCAACCACAATAAAAGCTACCGGGCGCATCTTGGTTAATTTTTACAGCGACTGCTTTGGCTTGGGAAAAGTTATTAATACTTTGGCTGTAGCCAGGTAACGCCAGCAGTAGGGGGGATAAAACCAGCAAGAACAGAAGATTGCGTAACATATCTCAAAACAGCCTAGTGATGAAAAGCAGGCAGGTTATAGATAATGATTATGGATATCAAGTTAACGTGCTGTTTTATAACAAGTAACGATAATTACTAACAGTTTTATAAAGCAATAAATTGCAGCTTTTCGCCACATTGTCGGCAGCGATATTCGCTCTCGCCGCGCTGCACTTTATTGTGGCGACGAATGGTTAAAGCGTGCTGCTGGCATTTACATTGATAATTGAAAGTCTTACTGCGTACTGAAGTCACTTCAAATTGATGCGTACGGCTCGCCGGAACTTGCAGCACGTGCTCCATCATCCAACGCCACTCTCTACCATGGGGGGCAACACGACCAAACTGGCGATAAACTAGCAAATGTGCCAGTTCATGGGGCACCACTTCATCAATAAAAGGCTGCTGATTCTCTAGTAATAACACGGGATTGAGGCGAATCTCGAAGGATTGCAGATAGGCACTGCCCGCGCTGGTACCACGTTGATGATAGTTGATTTTCGGCTCCGGATAGTCGGTACCAAGATGCTGATTCGCCAGCTGCAATTTATGGCGCAGACAGCGCATAACCGCTTGCTGTAACGCGATGGGGATTCTTAATGAACTCATATTGCGGAAGAATAAAACGGCAGATACCCAGATGCAAGCCGGTAGACCGGACTATTTTTAGTGGATCATTATGTAAAAAGATATAATATAAAAATATATAATGAAATTGAATATCAGAGAACCAAATGAATGACGATAAAAAGTTCAGCATAGATTTAATGAGGCAGGCGGCGGGGCAAGCTTGTGACGTACTGCGGATATTGGCAAATGAAGATCGATTGCTCTTGTTATGCCAATTGAGTCAGGGAGAAAAAGCGGTTGGCGAGTTGGAGGCCGCATTAGGTATTCATCAGCCAACACTCTCGCAGCAGCTTAGTGTGTTACGCAGTGATGGATTGGTGAACACTCGCCGAGAGGGAAAACGAATATTTTATTCAATCGCCGACAGTAAAGTATTGGCTCTGTTAGAAATCCTTTATCGACTTTACTGCCCACAAGAGAAGGAGGGTGCATGACTATCGATTGGGCTAACTTTACCCCTTATAGCGCGTTAGCGGGTGGGGCAATATTGGGTGTTGCTGTGGTCATTTTATGGCTCTGGAATGGCCGTATTGCGGGTATTAGTGGCATCTTGGGAGGATTGTTACCGCCAAAACGCGGAGGGGATAATACTTGGCGTGCGGCTTTCATCATTGGCTTGATTATTTCGCCTCTGATTTATTCACTCTTTGCTGCGCTGCCGGTTATCCAGATTGATGCCGATTTTCCCATGTTGATATTGGCAGGATTACTGGTGGGCATTGGAACGCGCTATGGCGCCGGCTGCACCAGTGGCCATGGTGTCTGTGGGCTGGCGCGCTTTTCACCGCGCTCACTGGTCGCGACGCTCAGTTTTATGTTCACCGGTTTTGTCACTGTATGGCTGGTTCGCCATCTATTTGCTTAGCCAATAGACTAACTTAGGAAGGGAATATGAATTTACTTTTCTCATTGATGGCTGGGCTGATTTTTGGGCTAGGTTTGATTATTGCGGGCATGGCTAATCCAGCTAAGGTGCTTGGCTTTCTCGATATTCGTGGGGCGTGGGACCCATCGTTGGCATTGGTGATGGTTGCGGCAGTGGTAGTGGCCACCATAGGCTTTACTTGGGCCAAAAAGCGTAAAACCAGTTTACTTGGACAACCTATTCAATTACCGACTGCGGCAAACATTGATAAGCGATTAATTGGTGGTAGCTTATTATTCGGTATCGGCTGGGGGCTGGCGGGGATATGCCCTGGACCTGCCTTGGTATTACTGGGGGCCGGGATGTATAAGGGTGTCGTTTTTGTTGCCGCTATGCTGGCAGGAATGGTCATATTCAGTGCCATTGAGCGTCAACGTCGCCATAAATAGGTTCAGTTGCAGTGAATATTAGCGATAAAAAAACCCCGCAGTGCGGGGTTTATGCTATTTGAATTTCGTGGCTAAAACTTATTTTAGGCCAGCCGCATCACGCAACAATGCGGCTTTGTCGGTTTTTTCCCAAGGGAAATTTTCACGACCAAAGTGACCATAAGCTGCGGTTTCGCGATAGATCGGATGCAGCAGATCCAGCATTTTGATCAAGCCATATGGGCGCAAATCAAAGAACTCACGCACCAAGGCAGTCAGTTGATCTGCAGGGATCTTCTCGGTGCCGAATGCTTCTACCATGATGGAGGTCGGTTCTGCCACGCCAATGGCGTAAGAGACCTGAATCTCACAACGATCAGCCAAACCAGCAGCCACAATATTCTTAGCAACATAACGGGCTGCATAAGCCGCTGAACGGTCAACTTTGGATGGATCTTTACCAGAGAATGCGCCGCCACCATGGCGCGCCATGCCGCCGTAGGTATCAACGATAATTTTACGACCAGTCAGACCACAGTCACCCATTGGACCACCGATAACAAAACGGCCAGTCGGGTTGATAAAGTATTTAGTGGCAGACGTAATCCACTCGGCAGGCAGAACCGGCTTGATGATTTCTTCCATCACCGCTTCATGTAAATCTTTCTGATTGATATCTTCTGAATGCTGAGTTGACAGTACTACTGCATCAATACCCACAATTTTGCCATCGTCATACTGGAACGTGACCTGGCTTTTTGCATCCGGGCGCAGCCATGGCAAGGTACCATTTTTACGCACAGCAGCCTGACGCTCAACCAAACGGTGAGCATAAGTAATCGGCGCTGGCATCAATACGCTGGTTTCGTTGGTCGCATAGCCGAACATCAAACCTTGGTCGCCCGCACCTTGCTCCAGTGGATCTGCGCGGTCAACACCTTGGTTGATATCAGGAGATTGTTTGCCAATCGCACTTAAGACGGCACAAGAATTAGCGTCAAAACCCATCTCAGAATTAACATAACCGATTTCGCGCACAGTACGACGGGTGATCTCTTCGATATCAACCCATGCGTTAGTGGTTACCTCACCGCCAACCAATACCATACCCGTTTTGACATAGGTCTCGCAGGCAACACGTGCTTTAGGGTCTTGTTCAAGAATTGCGTCAAGTACCGCATCTGAAATCTGGTCAGCAATTTTATCAGGATGCCCTTCAGAAACCGACTCTGACGTAAATAGGTGTTTAGCCATTATTTTCTTTACCTTGAATACAAGTGAAAAGTCACTGCATAGCATTAAGGACAGGCAACAGAAACCCAAATTTGAACCAGTTTCATGCTGTGTTGTGCCTTACAATGCCCCTTTAGGCAAAGCCTTTAGCAGTCTATCTATCAAGAAGCCTGTTGTGTTTACAGCGCAATAGGCATTCTAGCAATTAAAGTGTATGGATGTATTAACATCTGGACGTCTATTTTAGGTCAGCTCTTGCTATTAATGCCAGCCCTTTTTGCATCAAGATATTTCTCACTTTGATTGTCATTTGATTTATTTACCGCTTGATACAGTTACAGGCCATTTTCATTTTGCATTTTGCCCGCGTTATAGGTATAAACTGCGCGCGCAGCTTGTTTGATACACAATGATGAAGATGGCCGAAGATGACATTAGCTCATTGTTAGATTTTCAGTGTTTTGTACTTGGTGATGAGCTCTCAATATTTAAGGGACGTCATTACAGATGAGCACTAAAATGGCAGCGTCATCGAACTGTTACCAAAATGAGCTATTTTCTATTTATATTAAGTCTCGTCCGTTCATCTTGAACGGCTTGCGTGGAGGTGGTTGGATTAATGATCCGTTGTCTACTGGTTGCTGCACATCAACAGCTGCGTCGTTCTGACGTTCAATCTCCCCTTGCAACCTTCCTTTCTTGTACGCCATCAACCCGATGTTATACCCACATGGGTGCAACTCAGGATTCGCGGGCGGGTTAATCACTGCCTGAAGCACTGGATCTGACTGGCCTGACGACTTTGCGGCTAATCCGATTCACAAAATCTCAATACGTATTTACAGTCAAACGTATTCTTCATTTAAACGTGTTTTACCCTGTTGGGTAATGAATAGCTGAGTGATAAACCGCTCGTGAGTCGCGCTTTTTAGCGTAATATCCTGCCAAGTTGGCATTCACGCGGGTTGTCCTTGCTGGTTGTAGCTGCGATAGTGGCTGACTTTATCGTCAGTATCGCATTAGAGGCGAATTATGTCTGATGATAACTTGATTGACCGTCCGTCAGCTGCGGGCGCACATGTTTCTTTACGCTCCATGCAGGAGGTTGCCATGAATGATCGTAATGCCAGCAAGATGCTGAGCACGTATAACGTCGCCTACTGGGGTGGCAACTATTATGACGTCAATGAACTGGGTCATATCAGTGTCTGCCCGGATCCTGATGTTCGTGAGGCTCGTGTTGATCTGGCACAACTGGTCAAAAGAATGCAGCTTGAGCAGGGGCAACGTTTGCCTGCACTATTCTGTTTTCCACAAATCTTGCAGCATCGCCTGCGCTCAATTAATGGTGCATTTAAACGTGCGCGTGAGTCGTTTGGTTATGAGGGCGATTATTTCTTGGTTTACCCGATTAAAGTAAACCAACATCGCCGGGTTATTGAGTCTCTGGTTAATTCCGGGGAGCCTTTGGGGCTGGAAGCGGGTTCTAAAGCAGAAATGATGGCGGTTCTGGCGCATGCCGGTATGACCCGCTCAGTTATCGTCTGTAATGGTTATAAAGACCGTGAATATATCCGTCTGGCATTGATCGGCGAAAAACTGGGCCATAAGGTTTATCTGGTTATCGAAAAGATGTCAGAAATCAAAATGGTACTGGAAGAAGCCGAGCGCTTGAATGTTGTGCCACGCTTGGGCGTCCGTGCACGTCTGGCCTCACAAGGTTCCGGTAAATGGCAGGCCAGCGGTGGCGAGAAATCTAAATTTGGCTTGTCTGCGACTCAGGTATTGCAGTTGGTTGACATGCTACGTGAAGCCAATAGTTTGGAAAGCTTGCAATTATTGCATTTCCATTTGGGTTCTCAACTTTCTAATATCCGTGATATCTCTACCGGCGTGCGCGAATCTGCCCGTTTCTATGTCGAACTACACAAACTGGGTGTCAATATTCAGTGTTTCGATGTGGGTGGTGGTCTAGGGGTCGATTACGAAGGGACGCGCTCCCAATCAGATTGCTCAGTTAACTATGGCCTAAATGAATATGCCAACAACGTTATCTGGGGGATCGGTGATGCTTGTAATGAACACGGTTTGCCGCATCCAACCGTCATTACCGAGTCTGGCCGCGCCGTCACCGCACACCACACTGTGCTGGTTTCCAATGTTATCGGCGTAGAACGCAATGAGTTCAACGAGCCACAACCACCGGCTGCTGATGCGCCGCGTGCACTGGAAAGCTTGTGGGACACCTGGTTGGAAATGCAAGAGCCAGAAAATCGCCGCTCACTACGCGAATGGCTGCACGATAGCCAGATGGATTTGCACGATGTCCATACTCAGTATGCTCACGGTATGTTGGAACTGACACAACGCGCTTGGGCTGAAGAGCTATACCTGAGTATCTGTAATGAGATCCAAAAGCAGTTGGATCCGAGCAACCGAGCACACCGGCCAATTATTGATGAGCTGCAAGAACGTATGGCTGATAAGCTGTATGTCAATTTCTCGCTGTTCCAGTCAATGCCGGATGCATGGGGTATCGACCAGCTCTTCCCGGTCTTGCCACTCGAAGGGCTAGATAAGCCACCAGAGCGTCGTGCCGTCTTGTTGGACATCACTTGTGATTCTGATGGCACCATCGACCATTATATTGATGGTGATGGGGTAGCAACCACCATGCCAATGCCGCCATATGATGCAGAGAACCCACCGTTGTTGGGCTTCTTTATGGTTGGGGCCTATCAGGAAATTTTGGGCAATATGCACAACCTGTTTGGTGATACCGCCGCTGTTGATGTGTATGTTTTCCCTGATGGCACGGTTGAATTTGAACAAACTGACGAAGGCGATACCGTCGCAGATATGCTGGAATATGTTCAGTTGAATCCAGAGAAATTACTGAAACAGTTCCACGATCAAGTGAAAGAAACCGATCTGGATACTGAGCTACAAGCTCAGTTTATGGAAGAGTTTGAGTCTGGTTTGTATGGCTACACTTATCTCGAAGATGAATAACCACTAGCGTCTGACTCAATTTCGATTAAAGGGCAAACTTCGGTTTGCCCTTTTTGTTTATATCACCGCTGGCGATTAACTGAATATGACGCACACTCATAGTAGTGATTTCGATCTTTGACATGTTTGCATGTGGGGAGTGCTTCTATGGGATGGGTCAGCGTATGCAAAGCATCGTACGTTAAACCAGACTCGCCTTTTTCGGCGAGTGTAGGGGATAAGCGTATTGGCATTTATGTTATTGATAGTGAATATTTCGCGATGGACGATGTTTGTCCTCACGCCAATGCATTGCTTAGTCCGGGCTTTTTTGATGAAGGCACCATTGAATGTTTATTACACGGTGCCGTATTTGATGTGAAAACCGGTAAATGCCTGCGGGAGCCGGGAGATCGCGATTTGCAAACTTATCCAGTACGGCTTGATGCCGGGCAGATTCAGGTCAATCTGACTGAAAGCTAAAGTAGGGCCGAAGTAAAAAATGCCTGCGTTGGAGCAGGCACAGCCAATATATACTGATTCAGTTTACTGGCCGCTAGCAATACGCTGGCGGATATGGTCAGCCCGGGCCTGTGAGGACGGATGATCATCAAACATGCTGCTGGTGCGACCAGCGTCCATGGTTGCCAGTTTTTCGAAGCTGGTGACTAAACCTTGTGGGTCAATACCCTGTTTTTTCAGTAAGTCGAAGGAGTAATCATCGGCTTCACTTTCTTGTTTCTGGGAGAACTGGGCGTTAACCAGTTTCTCGCCAATATCTGCCAACTGGGACTGAGAAAGCTGACCAGTAATGCCGCCCGCGGATGCAGCCGCAGTGCGCAGGGCGGTTGTACCATAAGCCACTTGCATCGCTTTACGGGTATGCCCTAATGCGACATGGCCCATCTCATGGCCGAGCACCGCTTCCACTTCATTGTCTGTCATCATATCCATTAGGCCGCTATATACACGAATACAGCCATTTGCCATCGCCCAGGCATTAACATCTTTCGTGATGTAAACCTTATAGTTGGCTGGCGTGCCATTGATATTATCACCTAATGCGGTTGAGATTTTTGCCAGCCGTTTACCGTAGGCGCTATCAGCGGAAGCTACCTGGGCTTTCTGATCCATTTCCACGCAAGATTTTTCACTGAGGCTTTTTACATCAGCATCACTCAGGGTTGCTGCTTGAAATGCCTGAGCACCAGACTGCATTAAGCCATCGGCATTCATATTTTGGCAGCCGCTAAGCAGTGCCGTAAGGCTCAGTGCAATCATCGAGGTACGAATTTTCATAACACTTTTTTCCTGTGGTTATGCCATTTTTATCATTGGATGAGTCAGTTCTATAAATGAGGACAACTTATTAATTGTGATTATCAATTCATGGTTATCGGCTTATAACCATTTTCACATTCTCACCATCTATTGCATTAATAGCTGTTGAAACGACGGCGGTTGTTCTACTCTGTCGGCAATAGGTCTTGCCTGAAAATGTTATTGCAAAGTAGGGTTTGTACTGGCCCTGTTTGCAAAAACGAGCACTTGTGGCCATCGAGCGTTTAACTCGCTCATTGTGTGGCTAAAAACGTTGCGAGGTTAACGTGCCTTGGACGTTACCGCTATAGCTTTATTCTGAAAATCAGCAGATTCCATTAGTCATTAATATGGAAGTTATAGCTCATTTGGTTTTAGTGATTGCCGTTTCAATGCTGAGTCTGAGAAAATGGTAAACTTGAACGCTTTTTTAATCCGACCTGGAGTAAAACATGTCCTCTCGTAAAGAGCTTGCCAACGCGATCCGCGCACTAAGCATGGACGCAGTGCAAAAAGCGAATTCCGGCCACCCCGGCGCCCCTATGGGTATGGCAGATATTGCCGAAGTTCTGTGGCGTGATTACCTGAACCATAATCCAACCAATCCACACTGGGCTGATCGCGACCGTTTCGTCTTGTCGAATGGTCACGGCTCCATGTTGATCTATAGCTTGCTGCACCTTACTGGCTATGATCTGCCAATGGAAGAACTGAAAAACTTCCGCCAACTGCATTCTAAAACGCCAGGTCACCCTGAATATGGTTATACCGCAGGCGTAGAAACAACCACTGGCCCGCTGGGTCAGGGTATCGCCAATGCCGTGGGCTTTGCGATTGCAGAACGCACTCTGGCCGCGCAGTTTAACCGCTCAGGCCATGATATTGTTGATCACCATACCTATGCCTTTATGGGTGACGGTTGCATGATGGAAGGTATCTCGCACGAGGTTTGTTCTCTGGCGGGTACCATGAAGTTGGGTAAGTTGACCGCTTTCTATGATGACAACGGTATCTCCATCGACGGTCATGTTGAAGGTTGGTTCACTGATGATACTGCTGCCCGTTTCGAAGCTTACGGCTGGCATGTGGTTCGTGGTGTTGATGGCCATAACGCTGATTCCATCAAAGCTGCCATTGAAGAAGCCCACAAAGTTACCGACAAACCATCTTTGCTGATGTGCAAAACCATTATCGGTTTTGGTTCACCGAAAAAAGCCGGTACCCATGACTCTCATGGTGCACCACTAGGTGCTGATGAAGTTGCTGCAACCCGTGAAGCATTGGGCTGGAAATACCCGGCATTTGAAATCCCACAAGATATTTATGCTGCATGGGATGCCAAAGAAGCGGGTCAGGCTAAAGAAGCGGCCTGGAACGAGAAGTTCGCCGCTTATGCTAAAGCGTATCCAGAACTGGCTGCTGAATTCAAACGTCGCGTAAGCGGTGAACTGCCAGCTAATTGGGCGACTGAATCCAAGAAATTCATCGAAGAATTGCAAGCAAACCCTGCCAAGATTGCCAGCCGCAAAGCGTCACAAAATGCGCTGGAAGCTTTCGGTAAGGTACTGCCTGAATTCCTGGGCGGCTCAGCTGACTTGGCACCGAGTAATCTGACTATCTGGTCTGGCTCTAAGTCATTAGGCGATGATCTGGCGGGTAACTACATTCACTACGGTGTCCGTGAGTTTGGTATGTCTGCCATCATGAATGGCATTGCCCTGCACGGCGGTTTCATTCCTTACGGCGCAACCTTCCTGATGTTTGTGGAATATGCCCGTAACGCAGTGCGCATGGCTGCACTGATGAAAATCCGCAGTATCTTTGTTTACACCCATGACTCTATCGGTCTGGGCGAAGATGGCCCAACCCATCAGCCCGTTGAGCAGATGGCAAGCTTGCGTGTGACGCCAAACATGAGCACTTGGCGCCCATGTGACCAGGTTGAGTCTGCAGTAGCATGGCAGTATGCACTGGAACGTAAAGATGGCCCAAGTGCACTGATCTTCTCTCGTCAGAACCTGGCACAACAGCCACGTACTGCTGAGCAGTTAGCGAACATTTCTAAAGGCGCTTACGTGCTGAAAGATTGTGCTAGTCAGCCAGAATTAATCTTTATTGCAACTGGCTCTGAAGTTGAACTGGCAGTAGCTGCTGCGGATCAACTGACAGCTGCTGGCCGTAAAGTGCGTGTTGTGTCCATGCCATCAACTGATGCATTCGACAAGCAAGATGCTGCTTACCGTGAATCTGTATTGCCATCAGCCGTTAGCGCTCGTGTTGCTGTTGAAGCCGGTATTGCCGATTACTGGTACAAATATGTTGGCCTGAATGGCGCTGTTGTGGGCATGACTACCTTCGGTGAGTCTGCTCCAGCGGAATTGCTGTTCAAAGAGTTTGGTTTCACCGTAGAAAATGTGGTGGCGAAAGCTCAGGCGTTGTTGAAATAAACTACAACGCTACCAACCCATGCTATGGCTTTAAGTAAGAAGCGATAGTCGGGTGTAAATGGTGATGATAATCCCGGTAATACACCTGTTAAAAGACTGCTTCGGCAGTCTTTTTTTTCGCCAATTGATGGATGAATTGTGCCCTTTAACAGGCAAATATTCCCTTTATGATTAGTTTGGTTTATTCTGGCTGAAGCGTTTCAGTCATGATTCAATTTCTACTTCAGTTCAATTCTCTGAGGAAAATGCCGGGAGTATTCTGGCTGAATTGTGATAAGACGATTAACATCTTAGGGTGCGCTGAAGTACGCTATGGGGTTGCATGATAATAACCAGAAACAGGAAGTAGCATGACAATCCGCATAGCGATAAATGGCTTTGGCCGAATTGGCCGTAGTGTTTTACGTGCATTGTATGAATCAGGTCGCCGGGCAGAAATTTCAGTGGTTGCGATTAACGAGTTAGCTAATGCAGAAGGGATGGCCCATTTGTTGAAGTATGACTCCAGCCATGGGCGGTTTGCTTGGGATGTTCGTCAGGAATGTGACAAATTATACGTCGGGGACGATATTATCCGGCTGATACATCAGCCAGAAGTTGAGCAGTTACCCTGGGGTGAGTTAGGAATTGATGTTGTTCTGGATTGTAGCGGTGTGTATGGCAGCCGTGCAGATGGCGAGGCGCATTTAGCCTCCGGTGCTAAAAAGGTACTGTTTGCCCATCCCGGTGGCCACGATTTAGATGCTACGGTGGTTTATGGGGTTAATCATCAGGATTTACAGGCAGAGCATCGAATTGTTTCCAACGCTTCCTGTACCACCAACTGTATTATTCCTATTATTCAGTTGTTGGATGTGGCTTATGGCATCGAGTCTGGCACTGTCACCACCATTCATTCATCAATGAATGACCAGCCGGTTATTGATGCTTATCATCAGGATTTACGTCGTACCCGAGCAGCAAGTCAGTCAATTATCCCGGTTGATACTAAACTGGCGGCAGGGATTACCCGTATTTTTCCGAAGTTTTGCGACAGGTTTGAAGCTATCTCGGTACGGGTGCCTACAATCAATGTCACAGCGATAGATTTAAGTGTTAGCGTGACAAGCCCGGTTGGCGTGGTTGAGGTTAACCAGCTTTTGCAAAAGGCAGCAAGAGGTTCATTTCGTGGTATAGTTGACTATACGGAATTACCATTGGTGTCGACGGATTTTAACCATGATCCGCACAGTGCGATTGTCGATTGTACTCAGACGCGGGTCAGTGGGCAGCACCTGATTAAGACGTTGGTATGGTGCGATAACGAATGGGGTTTCGCCAATAGAATGTTGGATACGACATTGGCGATGGCCAAAAGTGGTTTCTAGTATGGCATGTTAACGTACTGTTTTTCCGTGGTTTATTGCGGTTGTTTCAGTGTTGATGTGCAGCTTATGCAACTTTAAAGAGAATCAACAAGAGGATTCACCATGTCTGTAATTAAGATGACCGATCTGGATCTGGCTGGTAAGCGTGTGCTGATCCGTGCGGATCTCAATGTTCCGGTAAAAGATGGCAAAGTGACTTCTGATGCGCGTATCCGTGCATCTCTGCCAACAATTGAGATGGCACTGAAGCAAGGCGCTAAAGTAATGGTTACCTCTCACCTGGGTCGCCCGACCGAAGGCGAGTACAACGAAGAGTTCTCCTTGCTGCCAGTGGTTAACTACCTGAAAGACAAATTGTCTGCTCCGGTACGTCTGGCGAAAGATTATCTGGATGGCGTTGAGATTGCAGCTGGCGAGTTAGTTGTTTTGGAAAACGTTCGCTTTAACAAAGGCGAAAAGAAAGACGACGAAACGCTGTCCAAGAAATATGCCGCACTGTGTGATGTGTATGTAATGGATGCTTTTGGTACCGCTCACCGTGCGCAAGCTTCTACTCACGGTGTCGGTAAATTTGCCCCTATCGCCTGTGCCGGCCCGCTGTTGTCAGCCGAGCTGGAAGCCTTGGGTAAAGCACTGGGTAATCCAGCGCGTCCAATGGTGGCTATCGTTGGTGGTTCTAAAGTTTCCACCAAACTGACCGTGCTGGGTGCGTTGTCTAAAATTGCAGACCAACTGATTGTTGGTGGCGGTATCGCTAATACCTTCGTTGCCGCTCAAGGCAATAATGTCGGTAAATCTCTGTATGAAGCAGACCTGATTCCAGAAGCTAAACGTCTGCTGGAAACTTGCGATATCCCAGTTCCTACCGATGTTCGTGTTGCTACCGAGTTCTCTGAAACTGCGGCTGCGACACTGAAACCTGCTAACCAAATCAAAGATGATGAGCAAATTCTGGATCTGGGCGACGAATCTGCGGAACGTCTGGCTGAGATCTTGAAAAATGCCAAAACCATTCTGTGGAATGGCCCAGTTGGTGTGTTCGAGTTCCCTAACTTCCGTAAAGGGACCGAGATCGTGGCTCGCGCCATCGCAGAGAGCGAAGCATTCTCTATCGCCGGCGGTGGTGACACTCTGGCAGCAATCGACTTGTTCGGTATCGCTGACCAAATCTCTTACATCTCTACCGGCGGCGGCGCTTTCCTTGAGTTCGTAGAAGGGAAAAAACTGCCAGCGGTCGTGATGCTGGAAGAGCGCGCTAAGCAGTAATTTAGATAACGGGGGGCGAGAGCCGCCCGTTTCGCTTTTCACTCATCGCCTGCGGGCTTTGAGTTGTGCGAAAACCGATTTACATTTAGGGCCTATCCTCCCGGATAGCTGCTATCTTCAGTCGACGAAACAGGACAACGTACATGTCTAAAATTTTTGATTTCGTAAAACCAGGTGTCATCACAGGTGATGACGTGCAGAAAGTGTTCGCAGTAGCCAAAGAAAACAACTTTGCTCTGCCAGCAGTTAACTGTGTCGGCACCGACTCTATCAACGCAGTGCTGGAAACAGCAGCCAAAGTGCGTGCGCCAGTTATCGTTCAGTTCTCTAACGGTGGTGCAGCATTCATCGCAGGTAAAGGCGTGAAAACTGACGTGCCACAAGGCGCGGCAATTCTGGGCGCTATCTCTGGTGCACACCATGTACACCAGATGGCTGAGCACTATGGTGTTCCAGTCATTCTGCATACCGACCATTGCGCTAAGAAATTGCTGCCATGGTTAGACGGCTTGTTGGATGCTGGCGAGAAACACTTTGCTGCAACCGGCAAACCACTGTTCTCTTCTCACATGATCGACCTGTCTGAAGAGTCCCTGGAAGAAAACATCGAAATCTGTAGCAAATACCTGACTCGTATGTCAAAAATCGGTATGACGCTGGAAATCGAACTGGGTTGTACTGGTGGTGAAGAAGATGGCGTAGACAACAGCCATATGGACGCATCTTCTCTGTATACTCAGCCGCAAGACGTTGATTATGCTTACGAAAAACTGAACGCAATCAGCCCACGTTTCACTATCGCTGCTTCTTTCGGTAACGTACATGGTGTTTACAAACCAGGTAACGTGAAACTGACCCCAACTATTCTGCGTGATTCTCAGGATTATGTTTCTAAGAAACACAATCTGCCGCACAACAGCCTGAACTTTGTGTTCCATGGCGGTTCAGGTTCTACTGCTGCTGAAATCAAAGAAGCCGTAAGCTACGGCGTAGTTAAAATGAATATCGACACCGATACCCAATGGGCAACATGGGAAGGTATTCTGAGCTACTACAAGAAGAACGAAGGCTATCTGCAAGGCCAACTGGGTAACCCAGAAGGTGCTGACAAGCCGAACAAGAAATACTACGACCCACGTGTGTGGCTGCGTTCTGCCCAGACCAGCATGATCACCCGTCTGGAATTGGCATTCAAAGAACTGAACGCAGTCGACGTACTGTAATTCAGCTTAGCTTTGAAGACCTAAAAGGCCCTACGGGGCCTTTTTTCGCTTTGTGAGTGATTGAAAACGGTTTATGTTGGCTCGTCTTTACGCCAGATCGGCTTGTTAAGCTGCGTCGCCAAATCAATTAATACATCCATCTGCTCGTCTGTCTGCACCATCCGCGGCCCACCTTGTTCACGCAGGGCTTTAATTATTGACTCCAGGCTCAGTGATGATTTTGGGTTGATCAATTCCATTGCGGCAATAAGTTGCCCGGTACGGCCAACACCGGCGCTACAATGAATTACTGGTAAAGTTTTACATTCAGCTTCAACGGCTTGACTCCCCTGTTTTTTGAAACTATCAAGTGCCCGCAGGTGTAGCTGTGTAACCTCTTGGGCCAATGTTTGTATGGTGTTTTTGTCGAAAGCGGTATGGTCTTGCCAGTTTTTAACATGAGCGATATTTATTGGTATTGTTTTATTTTTGGCATCTTTCAATTTCATTTCATAGCAATCAATATCAATCTTATCTACCAGCTTTGATATCCAGTTTTTCTTAGTTCCTTCCTGACTGAAATAATCTGGATGCGGTAATGGATATTTGTGAAATGAATTATCCAGCATATTGTTATCAGCAATAATGACGACTAAAGTTACGCGTTTTTCTGCCAGCATTGCTTTAAAATCGCTGACGCCAGAAGCCGTAGGATATTGGCTACGTATCACTCCCTTATCTGTTCCTAGCTGTATATGGTTAGCGGGTAGAGCAATATTGTTGGGTGCCATGATAGCGGTTTCTATCGGTGTGGTTATGTCGGAATATCTTTGATTCTCCTTGTTTATTATTTGGTTTCTGTCATTCCATATTAAGCTCTGCTGATGGGAGTTAAGCGAATCTAGTAGATTTTGGGCGTCTGTTTTGGGCTGGTTATCTTTAATAGGATTCAGGTTGAGGGGAAGGTGGAATGGTTTAATTTTAGGCATGGATTTTTTCTCAATGAGTGAACAGGATGGCCTAACTCCCTCATGCTAAATCTCTCCAGCTAATGTTTATTCTATAAATACTCTATTTTTTCTATGAGCTGAAACTAGCTAATATTGCTTCAAGCAAGAGTAGTGATATTTATTTATTACTATCAAAATTGGCAACACATCCTATTGTTCGTTACCCTAAACAGGCATGACTACCCTATTAGTCATCAATTGGTGGTAAATTTTGCGTAATCTCCCCTGTGGGAACTTTTTTGTGGATGGTTAAAATGGAAGAACTAAACGTAGTTGATAGTATCAATGACGCCAGTACTTGGTTTATTGATAATCAGGATTTACTGATTCAATATGCCGTTAATCTTGTTGCGGCGCTGTTGATCCTGATTGTCGGTTCGATCATTGCCAAGGTTGTATCTCGCATGCTTGGCCGGGTCATGAAATTACGTGGTATTGATATCACGGTTGCAGATTTTCTGGCAGCGATGGTGCGCTACAGTATTCTGGCCTTTACCATTGTGGCGGTGCTTGGCCGTCTTGGTGTGCAAACCGCCTCGGTGATTGCAGTTATCGGTGCCGCTGGCTTGGCCGTCGGTTTGGCGCTGCAAGGTTCTCTGTCCAACTTTGCTGCAGGCGTATTGCTGGTGGCCTTCCGTCCGTTTAAAGCGGGTGAGTATGTCGATCTGGGCGGTGTCGCCGGTACTGTGGTGCAGGTGCAGATTTTCTCAACCACTCTGCGCACCGTAGATGATAAAATCATCGTGGTGCCAAATGGTAAAATTATTGCCAACAACATCATCAATACCAGCCGCGAACCGAATCGCCGTACAGATATGGTTGTTGGTGTGGCTTATGATGCTGATATTGATGTGGTAAAAAAAGTATTGGGTGACATCATTGCCGCTGATTCACGCATCATGCACGACAAAGGGGTGACGATACGTCTGAATGAGATGGCACCTTCATCATTGAATTTCACCGTGCGTGTCTGGACCACCAACGGTGACGCAATGGACGTGTATTGGGATCTGATGGAGAATTTCAAACGCGCGCTGGATGCTAATAAAATTGGTATTCCTTACCCGCAGATGGATGTGCATTTGCATCAGGTAACCCCCGCAGAATCTAATACAGCAGCATGAAATAAATAATAGCGATACGGGCTGCTATTGGGCCCGTTTCTCTCCTTTTCTTCTCATCCATCTGGCTCTATTTTCTAATTATAAGTTTTACTTATAGTTGATAAGAAATATCAATTTCCTCTGATGGTAATCTCCCCGTAATATGCTGCTCATTGCTTTCCTATTCCCTCGGTCAATACTGAGGATTATTTAAAGGTAACAGTATGTTAGCTATTTATTTGCAAGGTTTTGCTCTCAGTGCTGCGATGATTTTGCCCCTAGGACCGCAAAATGCCTTTGTGATGAATCAGGGAATTAAGCGGCAGCACCATTTAATGAGCGCCGGGCTTTGTGCTCTCAGTGACATCATCTTGATTTGCGCTGGTATTTTTGGTGGCAGCGCTTTATTGAGCCGCTCGCCATTACTGCTAGCACTGGTAACTTGGGGCGGGGTGGCATTCCTATTGTGGTATGGCTGGGGAGCCGTCGTGGCTGCCTGGCGTGGGGATAATATCTCCGCCTCTGCTGTCGCAGGTGCTCAAGGGCGCTGGCGTATCATCGTGACACTATTGGCAGTCACCTGGCTTAATCCACATGTTTATCTCGATACTTTTGTGGTGCTGGGGAGTCTCGGCGGTCAGCTATTGCCTGATGTGCGACCCTGGTTTGCGTTCGGTGCTGTAAGCGCCTCTGTTACATGGTTTTTTGCATTGGCGCTACTGGCTGCATGGTTATCACCGTGGTTAAACCGCCCAACTTCGCAGCGAGTGATTAATCTGCTGGTAGGTGGCGTGATGTGGTTTATTGCTTTCCAGTTAGCGAGTCAGGGATTAAATCTGTGAGTTTTTATCATTAATCTGAATCCCATGGCTCCTAAGATATGCTACGGTTGATATGTTAATTTGGGTTATTGACGGCAAATTAATCATGTTGCCAATGAGAGTCAAGTGAGTGTAATTAACTGCAAATATATTTGTGACTAATTTAATTCACTGGTTATCTAACCGCAGCAGACTTATTTGTCATGCATATTTTAGGAGGCTCCGTGAAGTTGAAGACATTGGCTTTGGCCGCAATGATGGGATTAGGGACGTTACCTTTGGCGCTACAAGTTCAAGCTGCCGAAGTGCCAGAAGGGCCGCATGTTGTCACCTCCGGTACTGCCAGTGTGGATGCGACCCCGGATATTGCTACTATCGCAATTGAAGTCAGCGTATCTGCCAAAGATGCCGCAGATGCCAAAAAACAGGCAGATACCCGCGTGGCGCAATATTTTGATTTCCTGCGTAAAAGTGGCATTGATAAGAAAGACATCAATGCGGCTAATATCCGTACTCAACCTGAATACGATTACCAGAAAACCGGTGAAGCAGTATTGAAAGGCTACCGTGCGGTGCGTCAGGTTCAGGTCACACTGCGCCAGCTCGATAAATTGAATGAATTACTGGATGGGGCGCTAAAATCGGGTCTTAATGAGATTCGTGCCGTAGAGCTTGGTGTGGCTAATCCAGAGACTTACCGTGAACAAGCACGTAAAAAGGCCATCGATAACGCGATTAGCCAGGCAGGTTCTCTGGCCGAAGGATTTAAGGTCAAACTGGGGCCGGTGTACAGCATTCGCTATCATGTGGCTAACTACCAGCCAATGCCGGTAGCGCGTATGTTTAAGAGTGCCGAAGCTGCACCGGCAATGGATGCTGCTCAAACTTACGAACAGCAAACCATCCATTTTGATGATCAGGTTGATGTGGTGTTTGAGCTACAAACCAGCACCAGCACTCCAGCCGCTGCTAAATAAGCTAGTCTTGCCGTAAAACCTGACGCCCGTAAGATAACAGGGCGTCAGTGACCTTTCTCATTGTTCGGCTTTCTGGCGCAAATCGGTGCCAGAACAGCATCCGCCGTTGCAATAGCCCTGGCGTCAAATTAATCAGCTCACCGGATGCCAACTCTTTTTCGATTTGCAGATGCGGGATCATACAGCAAGTGGTGCCTTGTCTTGCCAACTGCACAAAGGCTTCCGACGAGTTAACGATATGGCAGGGCACACTGCCCGGCGATAAATCAAAATTCTGCTGCAAAAACGCCTGATGCATATCATCCAAATGGTCAAAAGCAACTGCCGGTGCTTTCAACAATGCCGAGCGCGTGACGCCATTGGGAAAATACCGTTCAGCGAAGGGCTTAGATGCCACAAACAGATAATCCAGCGCCCCCAATTGGTCGACCAAACAGCTCGGCAGGGGTTGAGGTTGGATACTGACTGCGCCCACGACTTCGCCGCGACGTAGCCGCTCTTGTGTTCGGGTTTCATCTTCAACTTGCAGGTTGAGCCGAATCGGTGAGTCTGCCAGTACCGGTTTCAATGCTGGCAGCAGCCAGGTCGCCAAACTGTCGGCATTGACCGCCAATGACAGCAATAGCGGAGTATCGCCGCCACTATCATTACCGAGCCACTCTTCCTCCAGCAGTTCAACCTGATGCAGTAGTGCGAGCAGTTTCTGCCCTTGTTCGGTCGGGCGAGGTGGCACAGTGCGCACCAGCAGTGGCTGACCGAACAGGTTCTCTAACTGCTTAATGCGTTGAGATACCGCCGATTGGGTGATACAGAGTTTTTGTGCCGCGCGTTCAAAGCCGCGTTCACGGATCACCGCGTCCAGCGCTTGTAGCGTACGGTAGTCTGGGCGTTTCATCGGAGTCATCTCTCCAAATATTAAGTTAATAAGGCACTATGCCACATTTTGATCATTTTTCTATGTTTGAATACCTCGGTACCCATCATAAATAAACCGGCATAACTGTGATCTTGCTAGAATTAACCGTGCTCCAAATGGGCTTTATTGCGACGATTTTTGGCGTATATGCTCTATAATGACCTCAGGTTTTCTTTCATATCAAGGCGCGAACATACCATGACTCAGGATGAACTTAAAAAAGCAGTGGGCTGGGCAGCATTAGATTATGTTAAACCCGGCACTATTGTTGGGGTTGGCACCGGCTCAACCGCAGCGCATTTTATTGATGCGCTTGGCTCTATCAAAGGTCAAATTGAAGGGGCAGTTTCTAGCTCTGACGCCTCAACCGCCAAGCTGAAAAGTTACGGTATTCAGGTCTTTGATTGCAATGAAGTCGATGTGCTGGATATCTATGTTGATGGTGCTGATGAAATTAACGGTCAGATGCAGATGATTAAAGGCGGTGGTGCAGCATTGACCCGCGAAAAAATTATTGCGGCCATTGCCCGTAAGTTTATTTGTATCGCTGATGCATCCAAGCAAGTTGATGTATTGGGGAGATTTCCGCTGCCGGTAGAAGTTATCCCTATGGCCCGTTCTTATGTTGCCCGCGAGTTGGTTAAGTTGGGTGGCCTACCAGAATATCGCCAAAATGTTCTGACGGATAACGGCAATGTTATTTTGGATGTCCATAATCTGACGATTTTGGATGCCATTGCACTAGAAAACAAAATTAATGGTATCGCCGGTGTTGTTACGGTAGGGCTTTTTGCCAACCGCGGTGCTGATGTGGCACTGATTGGTACCGCCGACGGCGTTAAGACCGTCGTTCTTAAGTGAACGGATAAACCTTGTTCAGGGTGTGGTTGATTGACTCACCCTGATAATTTTTGCCTTTAAATATCTTTTCTTAAAATGGTCAAATTTGGTGATATATATCACATTTACTCATTTCGTTTTCTTAACCTGCCACTAACTCTCTCCTCACCAGTTTTTTATTCCAGAAATTAACATTTGCACTGTTTGTTATGCTGATAGGTAAGCAATCGTTTGTATTGCTGCTCGCGTAATATTTGTTATGTTGGCTGGGTGCTGACCGGATTCATTCGATATCGGCAGCCACATCTGAAGTCTGAAAATAGGGTCGGGGACATGGCAAAAGTATCACTGGAGAAAGACAGAATTAAGTTTCTGTTAGTGGAAGGGGTGCACCAGAGCACGGTTGATAATCTGCGTGCAGCCGGTTATAGCAATATTGAATATCATAAAGGTGCCTTAGACACCGAGTCACTGAAAGAGTCTATTCGTGATGCTCACTTCGTCGGGATTCGATCGCGCACGCATCTGTCCGAAGAAGTTTTTGCTGCAGCAGAAAAATTGGTTGCAGTAGGTTGTTTCTGTATCGGTACCAATCAGGTTGATTTAGCTGCGGCCACCAAACGTGGTGTGCCGGTATTCAATGCACCTTTCTCCAATACCCGTTCGGTAGCCGAAATGGTACTGGGTGAGTTACTGCTGATGTTCCGTGGCATTCCCTCCGCTAACGCCAAAGCACATCGTGGTGAGTGGAATAAGCTGGCGGTAGGCTCCTATGAAGCCCGTGGCAAGAAACTGGGTATCATTGGCTATGGTCATATCGGTACTCAGTTGGGTATTCTGGCTGAAAGTGTCGGTATGAAAGTATTCTTCTACGACATCGAAAATAAGTTGTCGTTAGGGAATGCACAGCAGGTTCGCCATCTGTCCGATTTACTGAATATGAGTGATGTGATTAGCCTGCATGTGCCGGAAAATCACTCCACTAAAAATATGATTGGCCCTGAGCAGTTGGCACTGATGAAGCCGGGCGCGATGCTGATTAACGCCTCGCGTGGTACCGTAGTTGATATCCCTGCGCTGTGTGATGCATTGGCCAGTAATCATTTGGCTGGTGCGGCCATTGACGTTTTCCCTGAAGAGCCAGCAACCAATAAAGACCCGTTCAATTCACCTTTGTGCGAGTTTGATAATGTGTTATTGACTCCGCATATTGGTGGTTCCACTCAGGAAGCACAGGAAAATATCGGTGATGAAGTCGCCGGTAAACTGGCGAAATATTCTGACAACGGTTCAACGCTGTCGGCGGTTAACTTCCCGGAAGTTTCACTGCCAGCTCATGGCGATAATACCCGCCGCTTGCTGCATATCCATGAGAACCGCCCAGGCATTCTGACCAGCATCAACAAGATTTTTGCTGAGCAGAACGTCAACATCGCCGCGCAGTATCTGCAAACCAGCGCTGAAATCGGTTATGTCGTTATCGATGTTGAAACTGATGATGCGGAAAATGCAGAAAAAGCATTGCAGGCAATGAAGGCTATTCCAGGAACGATTCGCGCACGTTTGCTTTACTAATCTACTCTTTGATTTTGGCGTTTGCGGCTTGGCTGCAACGTCAATGTCATGTGGTGTATAAGTTCTTAAGAAATGGCTAAGCACCCGCTATCGCGAGATTTCGGGTGTTTTTTTATATCAAAAACTTTTACTCACCAGCGCCACACTTTTTCCGGCGTCACTATCTCCGGCAGCGGCACGTCCCAATGTTCACTCGGTAGATACTCTATGCGTTGGCAATCATGGGCCAGACCAATAGGATAGGGACCGCCATGCTGCCAGTGCTGTAGCGTACGGTCATAGAACCCTCCACCCATTCCCAAACGTTGCCCATGGTGGTCAAACGCGACTAGCGGGGTTATCACCACATCTAGCTGGTTTAAGGGCAAAACGTCGCGCACATCTAATTGAGGTTGAAGGATTTTCAGGCGATTACGAATCAGGTGACTATCGGGGCGATAGTTGAGAAATAACAGATTACCGAAGCTAAAAGGATGAAGAACAGGGAGGTAAACCCGTTTTTTCTGCTGCCACAATAACTCGATAAGTGGGCCGGTATCCAGTTCTCCATCAAAAGAGAGGAATACCGCAACAGTATTGGCTTGCTGAATTTTATTATGGGAAGCGATGTGTTTGGCGGCGAGATGTGCAGAATGTTGTTGTTGTTCAGGAGTCAACAGACGCCGACGCTCACGAATTTCACTGCGAATTTTTTGCCGCTCAAGGGCGTGTTGCGGATTCAAAGGCATATCATTGACTTATACCCGTTATACTTCAAGTTGCATGTGCGTTGGCTACGTTCAGTCACCCAAATCACTTACTCATGTAGGCTCACCGGGACTCACTTACGTGCTGCCTTCCTGAAACTCGAATTATTTAGGGTGTGAAAACATGCAGGTTGAGACAAGTGAGTAGAAAACGGCCTATATCAAAACGAACGTAATAACCAAAAGTACCGGTTGTACGATAAGAAAGGGATCTCCGAGATGCCGCCGCAGGCTGTAACCCTTGAACCCATGGTTCAAGGTGAACGCAGCGTCGCAACCTTAAGGCTTCTCGGCGGACCGAGCATGCGCACCAGTTACGGAGGCACTACATTCTGTTGGTATTAATTATCGGCTCAGGGGACTGACCCGCTGACAAACACCTCAGAGAAATTCTTTACTCACTACTGAATCTATCATTCAACAGCGATTTATTCAAACTGTGCATCCTGACGTTCAGAGATGCGACCTTGTTCAAGCAATGCCTGTTCAATGGTCTGTTGTAGCATCCGTATACGTTGCTCCATATTGGAGGCATAGTCACGGGTTTTCAATCTTTCCTGAGCCAATTCGTGACATACGTTCAATGCCGCGATGAAAACTAACTGCTCAGTATTGGTGACTCTAGTGCGAACTTTCAGATCTTGCAACCGTTGGTTAAGATCTTCTGCTGCCATGTTCAACGCATCTTGTTGTTCTGGCGGACAATTAACTCTTAACGAGCGACCAAAAATTTGAATATCTACCGGTTGTGCAGACATGCGACCTTCCTGACTAATTTCGCGCCAGCCCTGAAAAACAGAGGCAAATTGCTTGTAGCTGCAAAGCGGGCGTCACTATATATACCTCGATACCAAGATACAACCCTTTATCCCCATCATCCTTCAAATTGCAGTTGTACTGGCTATTCTCAATCACCCGAATCACTTACCGATGTAAGTTTATGCAGATTCTCGCGTTTGCCGCCTTCCTGCATCTTGAGATCTATAGGCTATATAGCGTTGCGTTTTCTGGTATAGCGACCTTTCTTGGTGGTAGCATAACACGAACTTATCCTGCCAACGATGACCAATACGCATGTCTATAGAGAATACATTACCAACTTACCAATCACTTGCCCTGGCATTAAACCAGCAAGCAGTGGCATTAACCCCTGCCGAAATGCACGGCCTAATCAGTGGCATGCTCTGCGGTGGCAGTAAAGACAATGGCTGGCGCACATTGGTGCATGACTTGACCAACGAGGGTGTGGCTTTCTCACAATCATTGGATTTGCCGTTACAACAGTTACATGAAGCAACACAAGAAGCACTGGAAAACGAAGGTTTTATGTTCCAGTTGCTGATCCCTGAAGGGGAAGAAATTACGGTTTTTGACCGTGCTGATGCATTATCGGGTTGGGTAAACCATTTCCTGCTAGGACTTGGGATGTTACAGCCTAAACTGGCACAAGTGAAAGATGAAGTGGGTGAGGCCATTGATGATTTGCGTAATATCGCTCAGCTAGGATATGACGAAGATGAAGATCAGGAAGAGCTAGCCCAATCGTTGGAAGAAGTTATCGAATATGTGCGTGTCGCGGCTATCTTATGCCATATCGAATTTACTCAAGAGAAACCGACAGCCCCAGAAATTCGTAAGCCGACATTACACTAAACGAACCAATGTTATGTTTTGAATGATGAAAACCGGATATTTCAGGAGGGTGTAATGACTCAGCAAGAATACCAGAATCGTCGTCAGGCGCTGTTGGCGAAGATGGCCCCAGGCAGTGCTGCCATTATTTTTGCCGCACCAGAGGCCACACGCAGCGCGGATTCTGAATATCCTTATCGTCAAAATAGCGATTTTAGTTATCTGACCGGCTTCAATGAACCGCAAGCCGTGCTGATTCTGGTGAAAAGTGATGAGACCCACAACCACAGTGTGCTGTTTAACCGGGTGCGGGATTTAACCGCAGAAATCTGGTTTGGTCGCCGCTTAGGACAAGAGGCCGCTCCCGCTAAGTTGGGGGTCGATCGTGCCTTACCTTTTGACGAAATCGACGAACAACTCTATTTGCTGCTTAATCGGCTTGATGTGATTTATCACGCGCAGGGCCAGTATGATTATGCTGATAAAATTGTGTTCGCCGCACTGGAAAGATTGCGTAACGGTTTTCGTAAAAATCTACGTGCACCAGCAACGCTAACTGACTGGCGTCCATGGTTGCATGACATGCGTCTGTTTAAGTCAGAAGAAGAAATCGCGGTGCTGCGCCGCGCCGGTGAAATCAGCGCGATGGCTCATACCCGTGCGATGGAAAGATGCCGCCCGGGTATGTTTGAGTACCAACTGGAAGGGGAAATTCTGCATGAATTTACTCGCCATGGTGCGCGCTATCCGGCGTATAACACCATCGTTGGAGGCGGCGAAAACGGCTGCATTTTGCATTACACCGAAAATGAGTGTGAACTGCGTGATGGCGATCTGGTACTGATTGATGCGGGTTGTGAATATCAAGGTTATGCCGGTGATATCACACGCACTTTCCCGGTTAACGGCAAGTTCACCCCGGCACAGCGGGAGATTTACGACATTGTGCTGGCATCCATCAATAAATCACTCGAATTGTACCGGCCGGGTACCAGCATCCGCGAAGTTACAGCACAGGTAGTCCGCATTATGATTACCGGTCTGGTTGATTTGGGCATCCTGAAAGGTGATGTTGAGCAACTCGTTACTGAACAGGCGCATCGGCCATTCTTTATGCATGGCTTGAGTCACTGGCTGGGGTTGGATGTACATGATGTCGGCGATTATACCAATAGCGATCGTGGGCGTATTCTTGAACCCGGCATGGTGCTGACCATTGAGCCTGGCCTGTATATTGCGCCGGATGCCGATGTTCCGCCACAATATCGCGGCATTGGCATCCGCATTGAAGATGATATCGTGATTACTGCCGACGGTAACGAAAATCTGACCGCCAGTGTGGTGAAAGATCCCGATGCTATTGAAGCACTTATGGCAGCGGCGAGATAACCAATGAGCGTGATAATTGTCGGTGGCGGTATGGCCGGTGCGACACTGGCGCTGGCTATCTCATCCCTTACGAAAGGGGCGGTGCCAGTGGCACTGGTTGAAGCCCAACGACCCGATAGCCAGCAGCATCCGGGCTTTGATGCCAGAGCCATCGCACTGGCACACGGGACATGTCAGCAACTCGATAGCATTGGTGTCTGGTCAGCACTGGCAGATTGCGCGACCGCCATTAAACATGTTCACGTCAGTGATAGTGGTCATTCCGGCTTTGTGAATTTACAGGCGCAAGATTATCGCGTTCCGGCGTTAGGGCAGGTAATTGAGTTGTTTGATGCCGGAAAACGGCTGTTTGCTTTGTTACAAAAAGCACCGGGGGTAACTCTGCATTGCCCGGCAAAAGTGGTTGATGTGGTTCGTACTGCGGAATCAGCCAGTGTAACACTGGATAACGGCCAACAACTGAGCGCCAAATTGTTGGTGGCGGCAGATGGGTCTCATTCTGCTTTAGCTCAGGCGTGCAATATTCAGTGGCAGCAGCAGGATTATCAACAGATTGCTGTGATTGCCAATGTCACTACCTCTGAACTGCCCAATGGCCGGGCCTTTGAGCGTTTTACTCGCAATGGGCCACTGGCATTGCTGCCGATGTCACAAGGGCGCAGCTCGCTGGTCTGGTGCCATGCGAAAGAAGATAAACAGCAGGTTGATAGTTGGGATGATGGCCGTTTTATAGCAGAACTACAGCGAGCTTTTGGCTGGCGCTTGGGGAGAATTCTGCATGCGGGTAAGCGTCATAGCTATCCACTGCAATTACTGACCGCCTCACGCCACGTTAGTCACCGTCTGGCACTAGTGGGTAATGCGGCCCAAACACTGCATCCGATTGCCGGTCAGGGGTTTAATCTTGGCCTGCGCGATGTGATGTCATTGGCTGAGACTATTGCACAAGCTGGCAAAGATCCCGGTAGCTATGAGGTACTCAGCCAATATCAACAGCGGCGTCAGCAAGATCAACAGGCAACTATCGGAGTGACTGATGGGTTAATTCGTTTGTTTGCCAATCGCTATGGGCCGCTGGTGGTTGGGCGCAATCTTGCTCTGATGTCAATGGAATGCATCCCTACCATTCGTGATGCTTTTGCAAGGCGGACTTTGGGCTGGGTTAAGCGCTAAATTAGTATTTATTATGGGAATGTATTTGAATGCAGTCATATGACATAGCTATAGTTGGCGGCGGTATGGTCGGCCTCGCACTGGCTTGCGGCTTACAAGGTAGTGGTCTGCGTATTGCCATTCTGGAGCATCAACCCGCTCAGGAGCCGCTGTTAGCTCCAGTTACCGGTGAATTGGCACTACGAGTCTCGGCGATCAATGCAGCCAGTGAGCGCTTACTGCAAAAAATTGGCGTGTGGGAAAGCATCTTAGCACTGCGCGCCAGTCCCTATAGTGGCATGGCCGTGTGGGATAAAGACAGTTTTGGCAAAATTGCATTCCATGCTGATGAATACGGGTTCAGCCACCTCGGACATATTATTGAAAATCAAGTTATCCAGCAGGCATTGTGGCAGCGAGCCAGCCAACTGGCAGATGTAACTCTGTTGGCACCGGCTAGCCTCAAACAAGTAGCTTGGGGCGAAAGTGAGGCTTTTATCACCTTAACCGATGATCGTATGCTCAGCGCTAAGCTGGTGGTTGGCGCCGATGGTGCTAACTCTTGGTTACGTCAACATGCCGATATTCCGCTGACATTTTGGGATTATGCCCATCATGCTTTGGTGGCAACGATTCGCACCGAAGAAGTCCATCAGGCCACGGCACGCCAAGTATTTCACGGTGACGGTATTTTGGCTTTCCTGCCATTTAATGACCCTCATCTCAGCTCGATTGTTTGGTCCGTCTCCCCTGAGCGAGCTGCTGAATTAGTTGCGCTACCAGCAGAGCAATTTAACCGCGAGTTAGGGATGGCCTTTGATATGCGACTGGGCCAATGTCAGCTCGAAAGTGAGCGACAAACCTTCCCGCTGACCGGGCGCTATGCACGTAGCTTTGCAGCCCATCGGTTGGCTCTGGTGGGGGATGCTGCCCATACCGTCCATCCGTTGGCTGGGCAAGGGGTTAATCTGGGTTTTATGGATGCCGCCGAATTAGTTTCTGAACTTCGACGTTTACAGCGTCAGGGGAAAGATATCGGCCAGCATCTCTATCTGCGCCGTTATGAACGCCGCCGTAAGCACAGTGCCGCCGTTATGCTGGCCAGTATGCAGGGGTTCCGTGATCTGTTTGCTGGCAGCAACCCCGCTAAAAAGCTGTTGCGTGATATTGGGTTAACACTGGCAGATAACTTGCCGGGAGTGAAGCCGCAGTTAGTGCGCCAAGCGATGGGGTTAAATGATTTACCCGATTGGTTAGCTGAGTAGTCTTGTGACTCGCTAAATCTCTTCTCAGTTGAAATAATCTAATTTCAGTACGGTTTTCGCATTAGTTTTTTTCACAGATAACCAAAGCCTGAAAAGTTGAATCCGACAGGGTTTTGGTTATTTAGTTATATAATATCGCTGTTTTTACTGTCTAATTGTTAATTATGTGCCTTTGTGCGCAGTTTTGCAGTGAAAAACTCTGCACAATACCCCTGCCTTTCGTCGTCTTAAAGCATGCTATTGCCTATTTTAGCTTATGGTTACCTGATGAATTCAGTGATAACGTTGGGCGAAAGGTATCGTTTGCGTAGCGGTGTTTATGCCCGTCATTCTTCAAATTGCAGGTGTGTTGGCTGCCTTTGTTCACCCCAGTCACTTACCGAGGTAAGTGACTGGGAATCCCTTAGTTGCCGCCTACCTGCAATTGGAATTATTTTGGGTTTATGTCTTTTAAAGCACTGATATAACGCACTCATTGACATGTAATACCCAAAGTGAAGGGAAAAAAATGGCTAAGCAGACCCCACTGTATGAGCAACACGTGGCGTGCGGTGCGCGCATGGTAGATTTTCATGGCTGGATGATGCCATTGCATTATGGTTCCCAAATCGACGAACACCATGTCGTACGCACCGATGCCGGTATGTTCGATGTCTCACATATGACGATTGTCGATTTACACGGTGCCCGTACCCGTGAATTCCTACGCTATCTGCTAGCCAATGATGTCGCCAAACTGACCCAACCGGGCAAAGCCCTTTACACCGGGATGCTGAATGCCTCCGGCGGTGTTATCGACGATTTGATTGTTTACTTCCTGCGCGAAGACTATTTCCGCTTAGTGGTTAACTCCGCCACCCGCGATAAAGACCTGGACTGGATAACTCAGCATGCTGCGCCTTATCAGGTTGAAGTTACTGTGCGTGACGATCTGGCGCTGGTCGCAGTGCAAGGACCTGAAGCACAAAAGAAAGTAGCTACCTTGTTGACTCCTGAGCAACAACAAGCAATAGCAGGTATGAAACCATTCTTTGGTATTCAAGCTGATGATTTGTTTATTGCCACTACCGGCTATACCGGTGAAGCCGGTTACGAAATCGCCTTACCCAAAGAGCGCGTAGTTGAGTTTTGGCAACAGCTGCTGGCTGCCGGTGTGAAACCAGCCGGTCTTGGCGCGCGTGACACTTTGCGTCTGGAAGCCGGCATGAACCTCTATGGCCAGGAAATGGATGAAAGTATTTCTCCCCTTGCCGCCAACATGGGCTGGACAGTGGCTTGGTTGCCAGAGGACCGGCAGTTTATCGGCCGTGAAGCACTGGAACAGCAACGAGCCAAGGGTACAGAGCAACTGGTTGGCTTGATCATGACGGAAAAGGGCGTATTACGTAATGAGTTGCCCGTGCACTTTTCTGATGCTTCGGGCAATCAACATGTGGGCGTGATAACCAGCGGTTCTTTCTCACCAACACTGGGTTTCAGTATTGCATTGGCCCGTGTCCCTGCGGGGATAGGTGAAAGTGCTGTGGTACAAATCCGTAACCGTGAAATGCCAGTGCGGGTCACAAAACCGGGTTTTGTGCGAGCGGGTAAGCCGGTCGCGCTGTAAATTTATTTGTCATTATTCCGAATTATACGAGCCTCACTTTTTGGCTCTACGCTTTTAAGGAGCAGCAATGAGCAATGTACCAGCAGAATTAAAATATGCGTCATCTCATGAGTGGGTTCGTGCTGATGGTAATGGCGTCTATAGCGTCGGGATCACTGAACATGCGCAAGAATTATTGGGCGATATGGTGTTTGTCGATTTACCCGACGTCGGGAGCGAAGTTTCCGCCGGTAGCGATTGTGCTGTTGCCGAGTCAGTAAAAGCGGCTTCTGACATTTATGCCCCGATCAGTGGCGAAATCATCGCAGTGAATACCGAGCTGGAAAGCTCGCCAGAGCTGGTGAACAGCGCGCCTTATACCGATGGCTGGTTGTTCAGCATTAAAGCCTCTGATGAAGGCGAGCTGGCAAATCTGTTAGATGCCGAGGCTTATTTAGCATCTATCGAAGAGTAAATAAAGTTAGGGCATATTTTATTTGCCATTTTGAACTTGGGCAGTGCTTTTGAACGCCTGTCAAGGCGGCCCGCATGGTTGAACGGAGCGAGCAATCCTCACCGACTCATAATTTATAAGGTCATGGTGTGGGCTCCGGTTCTTGTGCGCTGTCCGAGTCCAAATTGTCTGCAACAATTATGCCCTATGAAATAAGCCCAGCTTCCCGTCCCATGCTCTATTCAGGAATTTGTAGCAAATGACTCAGAATCTCAGCCAGCTTGAACATAACGATGCTTTTATTCAGCGCCATATCGGCTCTTCAACTGAACAACAGCAACAGATGTTGGCCGCCGTTGGTGCCAGCTCGTTAAGTACTTTAATTCAGCAGATTGTGCCTAAAGATATCCAGTTGCCAAGCCCGCCGCCAGTGGGTGACGCTGCCACGGAGCATCAGGCACTGGCGGAGCTTAAAGGCATTGCTAGCCAGAATCAGCGCTATAAATCTTATATTGGCATGGGCTACAGCCCGGTACTGACGCCACCTGTTATCCTGCGCAATATGCTGGAAAATCCTGGCTGGTACACCGCTTATACCCCATATCAGCCTGAAGTTTCTCAAGGTCGCCTTGAGGCTCTGCTGAACTTCCAGCAATTGACTCAAGATCTGACGGGGCTAGATTTGGCATCTGCTTCTTTGCTGGATGAAGCCACTGCTGCGGCAGAATCCATGGCGCTGGCTAAGCGCGCCAGTAAGCTAAAAGATGCGAATCGTTTCTTCGTTGCCGATGACGTGCATCCACAAACTCTGGATGTGGTACGTACCCGCGCGGAAACCTTTGGTTTTGAAGTGATTGTTGATAGCGCCGAAAAAGTGCTGGAGCTGGAAGGCGTTTTCGGTGTGCTGCTGCAACAAGTGGGCACCACGGGCGAACTGCATGACTATTCAGCACTGCTGTCTGAGCTGAAAAAACGCAAAATCATTACCAGCGTTGCTGCCGATATCATGGCCTTGGTGCTATTGACTGCGCCGGGCAAACAGGGCGCTGACGTGGTATTTGGCTCTGCTCAACGTTTTGGTGTACCCATGGGCTACGGCGGCCCACATGCCGCCTTCTTTGCTTGTCGCGACGAATTTAAACGTTCGATGCCGGGCCGGATTATCGGTGTGTCTCGCGATGCTGCTGGTAATACTGCGCTGCGCATGGCGATGCAAACCCGTGAGCAACATATTCGCCGCGAAAAAGCTAACTCCAATATTTGTACTTCGCAGGTGCTGCTAGCCAATATCGCCAGCCTGTATGCTGTTTATCACGGCCCACAGGGCTTGCAGCGGATTGCTGGCCGCATTCATCGTATGACGGATATCCTGGCCGCGGGCTTACAACAAGCCGGTCTTACCCTGCGTTTCCAGCACTGGTTTGATACTCTAACTGTCGATGTTAAAGATAAAGCGGCGGTACTGGCTCGTGCATTGAGCTTTGGTATTAACCTGCGCACTGATATTCATGGCGCAGTAGGGATCACGCTGGATGAAACCACCTCTCGTGAAGATATCCAGACTTTGTTTGCCCTATTAGCCGGTGATAACCATGGTTTGGATATTGACCAACTCGATGCCAAAGTGAGCCAAAATAGCCAATCCATTCAGTCAACGATGCTGCGCCAAGATCCTATTCTGACTCACCCGGTATTTAATCGTTACCACAGCGAAACTGAAATGATGCGTTATATGCATCGTTTAGAGCGCAAAGATTTGGCACTGAATCAGGCGATGATCCCGCTGGGCTCTTGCACCATGAAGCTAAATGCTGCTGCTGAGATGATCCCAATCACTTGGCCAGAATTTGCTGAATTGCACCCATTCTGCCCGCCGGAGCAAGCAGCTGGTTATCAGCAGATGATTGGTCAACTGTCACAGTGGTTGGTGCAACTGACCGGTTATGATGCCGTCTGTATGCAGCCAAACTCAGGTGCACAAGGCGAGTATGCCGGTTTACTGGCTATCCGCCGTTACCATGAAAGCCGCAATCAGGCGAACCGCCATATTTGCTTAATTCCAAGCTCAGCCCACGGCACTAACCCGGCGTCTGCCCAGATGGCTGGTATGTCCGTAGTGGTGGTGGCTTGTGATAAACAAGGCAATATCGACTTGCACGATTTGCGCCAAAAAGCGGGTGAAGCGGGTGACGAACTGTCTTGTATTATGGTGACTTACCCGTCAACTCACGGTGTGTACGAAGAAACTATCCGTGAAGTTTGTCAGATCGTTCATCAGTTTGGCGGTCAGGTTTACCTTGATGGCGCGAACATGAATGCCCAGGTGGGGATTACCACTCCGGGTTATATCGGCGCGGATGTTTCACACCTCAACTTACATAAAACTTTCTGTATCCCACACGGCGGTGGCGGCCCAGGCATGGGGCCAATTGGTGTTAAAGCACATTTGGCACCTTTTGTTCCGGGTCATAGTGTGGTGCAGATTGATGGCATGACCACCCAACAAGGCGCGGTTTCTGCGGCACCTTTTGGCAGTGCGTCAATCTTGCCAATCAGCTGGATGTATATCCGTATGATGGGGGCTGATGGCCTAAAACAGGCCAGTCAGGTGGCAATTTTGAATGCCAACTACATTGCTACTCGCCTGAAAGGGGCCTATCCGGTGCTGTATACCGGTCATGATGGCCGGGTGGCGCATGAATGTATTCTGGATATTCGCCCACTAAAAGAAGCGACGGGTATCAACGAAATGGATATCGCCAAGCGCTTAATTGATTTCGGTTTCCATGCACCGACCATGTCCTTCCCGGTTGCTGGTACCTTGATGGTGGAGCCGACTGAATCTGAAAGCAAAGCTGAGCTGGACAGGTTTATCGACGCAATGCTGGCTATTCGCGCTGAAATCGAGAAAGTGGCACGAGGTGAATGGCCGTTGGAAGATAACCCGCTAGTCAATGCACCTCATACTCAGGCTGAGCTGGTGGGTGAGTGGCAGCATCCTTACAGCCGCGAATTGGCCGTATTCCCGATAGCGGGAGTGATGGAGAATAAATATTGGCCAAGCGTGAAACGTCTGGATGATGTGTACGGCGACCGTAATTTGTTCTGCTCATGTGTCCCTATTAGTGATTATGAATAATACGCGCCGTTGATATATATAGCGCATACCATGTGTTGTAAATAATAGAGGGCCGCACAAGCGGCCCTTTTGTTTTATTGGTATTCCCGTTATCAATGGCTACTCTTACTCTTCAAATTTGAAAACAGACTCACGGCTGAATTAGGAGCAAGGATATGCATAAAAAAGTCGCACTAGTGACAGGGGGCAGCCGAGGGATTGGGCGCGCCACAGCATTACTGTTGGCAAAACACGGTTATCGAGTGGCAGTCAATTATATTAATGATGAGCAGGCTGCCCGGCAGGTAGTAGCCGAAATCGCCGCTGCGTGAGGGTTGGCAGTGGCCTTACAAGCGGATATCGCCGATGAGGCTCAGGTTATCGCGCTATTTGAAAAGCTTGAAGCACAACTAGGGCCAATCACGGCGCTGGTCAATAATGCAGGGATTCTATTCACACAATCGACTATTGAAGGGCTCACGGCTGAGCGCATAAATCGGGTGTTAGCCACTAACGTAACGGGCTATTTTTTATGCAGCCGCGAGGCGGTCAAACGTATGGCATTGCGTCACGGTGGCAATGGTGGCGTGATTGTTAATGTCTCTTCTGCTGCGGCCCGTTTGGGGGCTCCTGGCGAATATTTGGACTATGCCGCCTCTAAAGGCGCGATTGATACCTTGACCACGGGTTTGTCGCTGGAAGTGGCGGATCAAGGTATCAGAGTGAATGGCGTGCGGCCGGGTTTGATTTATACCGATATACATGCCAGTGGCGGTGAGCCAGGGCGAGTTGATCGCGTAAAAAGTTCACTGCCAATGAAACGTGGAGGCTATCCGCAAGAAGTGGCAGAAGCTATTGTCTGGTTGCTATCCGACAATGCTTCTTATGTCACCGGCAGTGTGCTGGACTTGGCGGGTGGGAAATAAACAACGGCAATATTTTGCTACTTTAGCCAGCCTTTTTGCTGTGCCGCCTGCAACTGTGGCAATAAATGCTGCCAAATCTCGGGGTAGCATTCTGCCACCAATTGGTTTCTATCAATCACTTGTTGCAACCGAATACCATTTTCTATCCAACTTTGCCCCTCGGTATGCAGGTTAATCAGCATGGGTAAAATGCGATCCAGCACTGTCGCAAAGCGGGCATCGGCGGTTTCTTCGGCTTCATACTCATCCCACAGCTGAATAAATTGTTTACCTAAGCTTGGGGGCAACAGGCCAAATAAGCGTTTGGCCGCAGCCACTTCTTGTTCATGAATCGCCGCTCTGGCCGCCAAATCGTAAACAATGACATCACCGGTATCGATTTCGACAATATCGTGCAGCAGGGCCATTTTTATCACGCGATTGATATCGACGTCCGGGCCAGCATAGGGCGCAAGACTCATGGCGGCCACCGCAAAATGCCAACTGTGTTCAGCCGAGTTTTCCTGACGCAGGCTGGCAATCACTTTGGTTCGCCGTTGTATATCTTTCAGCTTATCGATTTCCATCAGAAACTGGATAGTCTCTGTTAGTGAGCCAAAATCCAGAACTTTTGACGACATAGTTAATCCTATTATTCTTTGTTGTTATTGATGCAGCAGCAGTGTTCGCTGTACGGACTTACCTAAATCACTGAGCTCAATATATAACGAGTTACATGTACTGACAGAATATTTAAGCTTACACGTGTACACTGGAATCATTCTCAGTTAACCTGAGTGCGGCATTTTTGTGCAATCATTGTGCTCAGCGGATGAGATAACTATTCATATTCAGGATAATTAGTATTGAAGAATAAATTAGCAACACCGACGGCTCCGGTTACCTCCGCAGTTGCCACCACGCCGGCTTATCCATGGGCTGAGGAAATAGCTAATAGCATCAGCCACGGTATTGGGGTGGTTTTTGGTATTATTGGCTTGGTTCTGCTCTTGGTTCAGGCGGTAGACAGTGGGGCCGATACCAAGGCGTTGACCAGCTATAGCCTGTATGGCGGCAGTATTATTTTGCTGTTTCTGGCATCAACCTTGTATCACGCGGTTCCACACCCTAAGGCGAAACTGTGGCTACAAAAGTTTGACCATTGTGCCATTTATATTCTGATCGCTGGCACTTACACGCCCTTTCTTTTGGTGGGGCTAGATTCCCCTTTGGCGCGAGGTTTGATGACAGTCATCTGGGGGCTGGCACTGGTTGGGGTGATATTTAAACTGGCTTTCGCTCACCGCTTTGAAGTGCTCTCGTTGGTGACTTACCTGACAATGGGCTGGTTGTCCCTAATTGTGATTTATCAGTTGGCAGTCAAACTTGAAATTGGCGGGTTGGCTCTACTGGCGATAGGAGGATTGCTCTATACGCTGGGGGTAATTTTCTATGCTTCTAAACGTATTCGCTTTGGTCATGCGATTTGGCATGGGTTTGTCCTTGGCGGTAGTGTTTGCCATTTTATGGCGATTTACCTGTATGTCTAAAATACCCTTCGTCCTTGAAGCTACAAGGGGTTAGCTGCACTCGCTTACCCGAATCACTGACTTGAGTAAGCTCATCGGGATAAGTTCGCTGGCAGCCTACCTGCAACTGCAATAACTTTGGGTATACTTTGGTGCTTGAAGTCGCAGGGGCCGTCGGTATTCGGAGGCCAGATAACCGGCCTCGCTGAGAGCCAAACGTCTTAATCCAGTGAGTAAGGCAATGGCTGAATACTGAGCACACTTTCTACATCATCGCGCACCCGCAATACACTGTCAGACGCCAGATCGTTATTTAATATCGCTTGAACCCACACGGTGCCATTACTGAGCTGAATAGCAGCCAGTACAGTGCCAGTTCGGCGCCAGTTCTCACCTAATTGCCACTCTAAATCTTCGCCAGCTGCGGGGACACGGTTGGCGTTACCGGCCAACCAATAGAGTGCACGCTTGTTGGCACCACGGTATTTTGCTCTGGCAACCATTTCCTGCCCGGTGTAACAGCCCTTGCTGAAGCTGATGCCATTCAATGCCTGAATGTTTGTTGCTTGCGGAATAAATTGCGCACTGCTATCGGCATCAATAATGGGGAAACCGGCTTCGATATCTAGTGCCAGCCACTGTTTGCTGTTGTTCAGCTGTGCGCTGTCAGCCAGTTTTTCCACTATTTGTTGTGCTTGCTCAGAGTCTGTCACTATGAGAAAACGCTCGGTAGGCAGCGAAAAATGCAGCAGCGTGCTATTACCTTGCTGTATAACCGGATGTTCGGCATTGGGCAATTCAGCGAAGATTGGCGTCAATGCGGCTTGGGCCTGATCGCCAGCAACACCCAGCAAAACTGCATCAGGTTGCGCGGAAATCACTACCTTAGAGAACACCGCATATTTCTTTAATTCGCTTAATTGGTTATCGAGCACACTACGACGCTCGATAAATGCCAAACCTTCACCACGATAAAATAGCCTTAGGTTGCTCCACATCTTGCCTTTGGCATCACAATGGGCGCAAAGCACATGTTGATCAGTGGGCAGGGCATCAATATCTGCCGTGACTTGCCCTTGCAGATATTTGACTCGGTCAGCGCCGGTTAACGTCACCAAAGCCCAGTCATCCAGAGACATCAAGGTTAATGGCAGCTCGGAAGAGGCGAGCAGTGGTCGTGCAGCAAATGGAGTGTTATTGGCCATGGTTTACCTGCATATCAAGAAGGTGCTGTGACTGATGTCCCAATGGTAAAATAGCCGGGTAGCTTTGCAAGCAGTTATTCGATCGATTTACCATTATTATCCCCATATCTGAATTAACCATTATCTGAGGTACAATAGTCTTATACACTGAATTGGGCGACTGCCAGATTCGGACAATATCCTTCATTGAGGAGTCAATCAGGACATGGAAATCGATAATAAAGCCCGTATTCACTGGGCGTGCCGTCGGGGTATGCGGGAATTGGATATCTCTATCATGCCGTTTTTCGAATATGAATATGATGGTTTAAGTGACAATGAGAAGCAGGTCTTTATTCGTCTACTTGAGTGTGATGATCCAGACTTATTTAATTGGTTGATGAATCACGGGGAGCCGCAGGATAGCGAACTGCGTCAAATGGTCAAATTGATTCAAGCACGAAATAAAGCCCGTGGCCCAGTGGCGATGTGACCTGCGGGTATCCTGGCACACTCAACTCTTCTCTTTATTGGCTCATGGCGTCTTAGTCATACTGACATTAGTCGCACCTTGGCCTCAGGGCTATACCGCACTTTGGTTGGTATTACTGACGTTAGTGGTTTTTGAGTGTATCCGCAGCCAGAAAAATATTCGGTCCTGTCAGGGCGAGATTCGGCTGAAACCCGGCAATGTAGTGCTATGGAAAAGACATGAATGGATTATCATTAAACAGCCATGGATTACCCGTTATGGCGTGTTATTAAGTCTGCAACAGACTGGGAGTCGCTCGGCCCGCAACCGTTTATGGCTGGCGGCTGATAGCATGTCGGAAGAGGAGTGGCGGCAACTGTGCGTACTGCTGCGTCATGCCTTTGGCTCTGATGAGGGGATTCATTAATGAAGCCCTTAATCTGGTTAGTGGAAGATGAGCCGAGCATTGCCGACACGCTGATTTATACCTTAGAAAGTGAAGGTTTTACCCTCCGGTGGTTTGACCGGGGGGAACCTGCTCTTGCCGCGCTGGCCAATGGCCCGCCAGCTTTGGCGATAGTGGATGTTGGCTTGCCAGACATCAATGGTTTTGATCTGTGCCGCCGCTTGTTGGCACAGGTTCCAGAGCTGCCGGTGGTCTTTTTGACAGCCCGCAGCGAAGAGCTGGACCGAATCATCGGTCTGGAAATTGGTGCTGACGACTATATTGCGAAGCCTTTCTCTCCACGTGAAGTGAGTGCCAGAGTGCGCACAGTATTACGGCGCTTACAGAAATCACAAACAGTAGTGACATCCACTGCTTTGCATCAATTTGGTCATTTCACTCTGGATGAGGCGGGGGCGCGAGTCACTTATCATCAGCAGGTTTTATGGCTAACCCGTTATGAGTATTTGCTGCTGAAGACCTTATTACTGGCCCCAGAGCGTGTATTCTCGCGCCAGCAATTGATGGATATTGTTTGGGCGCAGGCAGAAGAGAGCCAAGACCGTACTGTTGATACCCACATTAAAACCCTACGCTCAAAGCTGCGCACGGCTTGCGATGAAGAATCACCTATCCGCACGCACCGCGGGCTGGGCTATAGCCTAACATATCGAATATGAGCAACGACTGATGAAGATAGGTGTGCGCTTATTGCTGGGTTACTTTCTGATAGTTGCCATCGCGGGTTACTTTGTCATTCGTATTTTCGTGCAAGAGGTAAAGCCCGGCGTGCGGCGAGCCACTGAAGGTACACTGGTTGATACTGCCACTTTGCTGGCCCAGTTTGCTCGTCAAGATATGTTGCAGGATAAGGTCGCGGGGGGGCAGTTGGCTCAAGCCTTTGCATCACTAAATCTACGCCCCATTGGTGCGAGTATTGAGGGCATCCGCAAGGATCGTAATGAATATCGTGTTTATCTAACCGATGCTGATGGGCGGGTAATCTTTGATTCATCGGGTAAAGCTGTGGGGCAGGACTATTCACGCTGGAATGATGTGTGGCTGACATTGCGCGGGGAATATGGTGCTCGTAGTAGCCGCACGGATCCCAATGATGAGCAAAGCTCTGTTATGTATGTGGCGGCCCCGGTTATCGCAGAGAATAAAATTATTGGTGTGCTCAGTGTGGGCAAACCCAATATTTCCATGGCACCAGTAATAAAACGCAGTGAGCGTAAAATCTTGTTGGCGGGCGGGGTGTTATTGGGGATTGCCCTGCTGATCGGTTTAGGATTTGTGTGGTGGATTAACCGGGCTATCGGCAAGCTGGTCGATTATGCCGAGCGAGTTTCTGAGGGGCAAGTTGTGGCATTACCCGCCATGGGGAGCAGCGAACTGAATGATTTGGCCCGAGCATTGGAAAGCATGCGTCTTAAATTAGACGGAAAAGCCTACATTGAGCAATATGTTCACACCCTGACCCATGAATTAAAAAGCCCGTTGGCGGCGATCACCGGCGCGGCGGAGTTATTACGCGAATCCCCACCACCGGCTACAGCCCAGCGTTTTTTACTTAATATTGAACAGCAAAGTGCGCGCATCAAACAATTGGTGGATAAAATGCTGATACAGGCTCGGCTAGAGAGCCGGGTTGATTTGCAGCTTTCTCCCTTAGAGATAAGCAGCATTGTGAAGCAAGCAATTAGCGCCAAAGAGGCCCAAGCCACCAGTAGGGGCATTAACTTGCAGCTAATTTGTGCCGATAGCGCAATATTAACGGGGGATGGATTATTGCTGAGCCAGGCATTGACCAATCTGATTGATAATGCACTGGACTTCACTGCTGCTGATGGTGAGGTGACAGTGACTGGTCAGCGGCAAGCTGATCAGTATCGGATAACGGTTGAAGACAATGGCAGCGGCATTCCCGATTATGCGCAAGAGAAGATTTTTGACCGTTTTTATTCACTACCTCGGACCAATAGCCCAAAAAGTACCGGTTTGGGGCTAAATTTTGTGCGTGAGGTGGCGGCTATTCACCAAGGGAATATTTCCCTTGAAAATCGCCAGCCGCACGGGGTTCGTGCATGTTTGACTCTGCCGTTAGATATCATCTAATTCACCGACTTCACTTTCACTTCACATAACCTCATTCTCCTTTCACTTCACCCCCTTAAGCTGCTCTCCTGACCTTAAAAGGAGTGAAAATCATGTTCAAATCCGTACTGTTTTGGAAAATCGCCACACTGCTGGGGTTAATTCTGTTGATGATGATTCCAAAAGAAATGTTGTTGAATGTTATTAATGAACGCAGTGGTTACCGGGAGAGTGTGATCGACAAAGTGAGCGACAGTACCAGCCGGGCACAAAAGATCCTTGGCCCGCTGATTGTGGTGCCATACAGCGAATGGGTTGAAACTGAAGTTGATGGCAAGAAACAGGGACAGCGGGTCAGCCGCCACCGCTACTTACTGCCTGAAGTCATGACGATAACTGGTTCACCTAATGTTGAAGTTCGCCAATTGGGCATTTATAAAGCTCAGGTATATCAAGGGGAGCTCTATTTCCACGCGCAATTTGAGCCTTTTTCGCTCGATGATTTAGATCGTGAGGGCATTATTATCGGCACACCATCACTGGTGCTGGCACTGAGTGACTCACGGGGGATCCAGCAGATCTCTCCTTTAAGTCTGGGGAACTCAAAAATTAATTTCGAACCAGGGGCTTTCTTGGGGCGCTCAGGGCAGGGAGTACATGTACCGCTAACATTAGCGCAGATTCAGCAGGGCAAATTCGATACCGATTTTAAACTCACATTGACGGGCACCAATAGCCTATCCGTCATCCCGGTAGGGCGTAGCAGCGAACTGACCTTACAAAGCAACTGGCCGCATCCTAATTTTGTCGGTGAGTTTTTACCCATGCAGCGCAAAGTTGATGAAAATGGTTTCCGCGCGCATTGGAGCAGCAACTGGCTGGCTAACAACATGAACATTCAATTTGCCAGTGACAATGCGCGTTTTAATTTTGACGATCTACCGGCTTTCACCACCAGCTTGATTGAACCGGTCGATCACTACCAACTAACCGAGCGGGCGATTAAATACGCTATTTTGTTTATCGGTCTGACATTCTTTAGCTTCTTCTTGTTCGAGAGCCTGACGTCACTGCGCGTGCATCCGATCCAGTATCTGTTAGTCGGTGCGGCACTGGTGTTGTTCTATCTGATGTTACTGGCATTCTCGGAGCATCTTGGTTTCACCCTAGCGTATATTATTGCCAGCCTGAGTTGCAGTCTGTTGATTGCTATTTATCTGAGTGCGGTACTGGGGGGATGGCTACGCGGGGCGTTATTTGCTGGTGGCTTGTTATTGCTGTACGGCGTTTTGTTTGGTCTGCTGCAATCAGAGGACAATGCACTGTTATTAGGGGCTAGTTTATTGTTTATTATTCTGGCTGCAGTCATGTTACTGACAAGACAGTTGGATTGGTATCAGGTGGCACATCCACAGCGTTTTACTGCCCAGAAAAACACGGAATCAACCGAGATTGAACCTAAGGCCGAAGAGATGGCGATCGACGTGGTACCGGCCGGGGGCGGCTCACAAGATTCATTCCGCTTATGGAAGTAGACCTAATATAGCATTAATAAAAACGGGCACAGCAGTTGCCCGTTTATTTGACTAAAGCAGAGCATCCATCTCAAGCAGAATTTGCTCACACCACTGTTCAATGCGCTCTTCACTTAAGTCATATTGATTGACCTCATCCAATGCCAGACCAACAAAGTGTTTGCCATCAGCACTGAGCGGCTTCGGGCTGGTAAACTCAAACCCGTCGATAGGCCAAAAACCAATAAATTTGACCCCTAATGGTGCAATATGGTCATGCAACATGCCTAGCGCATCAAGGAACCATTCGCTATAACCGAATTGATCACCCATACCATACATGGCAACAATCTTTCCCTTGAGATTAAGCTGTGTCAGTTGTGGCCAGATAGCTTCCCAATCTTCCTGTAACTCACCGAAATCCCAGGTAGGAATGCCCAGAATCAGAATGGAGTACTCTTCCATCAGGCGGGGGCTGGCATCTTTCACATTATGTAAATCAACCAAATCTTCGCCGAGAATATCGCGGATTTTTTCTGCCACCATTTCGGTATAACAGGTGCTGGAGCCGTAAAAGAGACCAATCTTCATGATGTATAGCCATAGCATTACTAATAAGGAATAGCATCGAGTGTACCAGATTTGTTTCGTCATCAGGCATAATGGCCGCTGAGTTCAATCAAAGAGAGAAACAGTCATGCAACAGCAAAATAACCCGCTGATTGAACAGTTTCTTGATGCCCTGTGGCTGGAACGTAATCTGGCGGAGAATACACTGGCCTCATATCGCTTGGATTTACATGCGCTGAGTGGATGGTTAGAACACCACGGCAGCGATTTATTGCGCGCCGGTTCGCAGGACTTGCAGTCCTTTCTTGCCGAGCGCATTGAGGGCGGTTATAAAGCCACCAGTTCAGCTCGCTTACTCAGTGCTATGCGGCGGTTATTTCAATATTTATACCGCGAAAAATTACGTGAAGATGACCCAACGGCGCTACTTTCATCGCCCAAATTACCACAACGACTGCCCAAAGATTTAAGTGAGGCACAGGTTGACGCGTTGCTCAATTCGCCCAATGTTGATATCCCGCTGGAGTTGCGTGATAAAGCTATGTTGGAAGTGCTCTATGCCACTGGTTTGCGGGTGTCGGAGTTGGTTGGGTTGACCATCAGTGATGTCAGTTTACGCCAAGGAGTGGTACGGGTTATTGGTAAAGGAAATAAGGAACGGTTGGTACCCTTGGGGGAAGAGGCCGTGTACTGGATTGAGAATTATATGGAGCACGGGCGTCCATGGCTTATCAACGGTCAGTCATTGGATGTACTGTTTCCCAGTAATCGCAGCCAACAAATGACTCGACAGACTTTCTGGCATCGAATCAAACACTATGCGATCCTTGCCGGTATTGATAGTGAACGGCTTTCGCCCCACGTATTACGGCATGCTTTCGCCACGCATCTGTTGAACCACGGTGCGGACCTACGTGTGGTGCAAATGTTACTGGGCCACAGTGACCTGTCGACAACCCAGATTTATACCCATGTAGCGACTGAACGTTTGAAGCAGCTACATCAACAGCATCATCCGCGTGCATAATTGCGATACGGAAAGATATAGGATTTATAAATGAAAAAAAGTTTATTGCTGCTGCCGATATTAATCGCTGCATTCGCTGGGCTGGCTCATGCTCAAGATGCCGCAATCCAACAAACATTGAAAAAATTAGATATTCAGCAAGCTGATATCCAACCATCACCAATCCCTGGGTTGAGCACGGTGATGACAGAAAGTGGCGTGCTTTATATCTCAGAGGACGGTAAACATCTGTTGCAAGGGCCGCTATATGACGTCAGTGGCAGCCAGCCTGTAAATGTGACCAACCAGATGTTGGTGAAAAAATTGGAAGCATTAAGTGGCGAAATGATCGTGTATAAAGCGCCGCAGGAAAAACACGTTGTTACCGTGTTTACCGATATCACTTGTGGTTATTGCCATAAATTGCACGAACAAATGAAAGATTATAACGCGCTGGGTATTACCGTGCGCTATTTGGCATTCCCGCGTCAGGGTTTAAGTTCTCAGGCAGAAAAAGACATGCGCTCTATCTGGTGTATGGCTGACCGCAACAAAGCCTTCGACGATGCGATGAAAGGTGTCGATATCTCTCCGGCAACCTGTAAAACGGATATCAGTAAGCATTATCAACTAGGTGTACAGTTTGGTATTCAAGGAACGCCAGCTATTGTGCTGCAAGATGGCACTATCGTTCCTGGGTATTTGAAGCCGGAAGAAATGCTACAGATGCTAAATAAGCATCAGGCCTCAGTAAAAGCGGCGGGTTAATCTTCCGTGACATTGAAAACTCAACTCCGCCGTCGTGATCCGGCGGACGATAGCCATTTGCCTGCACAGTTACACCCATTATTGCGCCGTCTTTATGCCAGCCGAGGGGTGAAAAATGCCGAGGAATTGGAGCGCGGGGTAAAAGGTTTATTGGCCTGGCAGCAACTCGATGGCATTGATGCCGGGGTCACGTTGTTGCAACAAGCATTGGCCGACCGGCGGCGTATCGTGATTGTCGGTGACTTTGATGCGGATGGCGCAACCAGCACCGCTCTGGCAGTCCTTGCCTTGCGTAGCATGGGCGGCAGTAATATTGATTATCTGGTGCCAAATCGCTTTGAAGATGGTTATGGGCTTAGCCCTGAAGTTGTTGAGCAAGTTGCGGCGCGCGGCGCGGAGCTGATCGTGACTGTCGATAACGGTATATCTTCCCATGCGGGAGTAGATTTGGCGCATGCCAAGGGTATCCAAGTATTGGTTACCGACCACCATTTGCCGGGTGAAACCTTGCCAGTGGCAGAAGCCATTATTAACCCGAATTTGGTTGGATGTGATTTTCTCTCTAAATCACTGGCCGGAGTGGGGGTCACTTTTTATCTAATGCTGGCATTACGCGCCCGTCTTAGGGATTGCGGTTGGTTTGAGCTGCGTACTTTGGCTGTGCCCAATTTGGCTGAGTTACTGGATTTAGTGGCGCTGGGTACTGTGGCGGATGTCGTGCCGCTGGATGCAAATAACCGGATTTTGGTGCATCAAGGTCTCAGTCGAATCCGTGCAGGGAAATGCCGCCCTGGCATTCGTGCATTACTGGAAGTTGCCAACCGTGATGCGCGCCAATTGACAGCGAGTGACCTCGGTTTCTCTCTCGGCCCTCGGCTCAATGCTGCTGGGCGCCTGGACGATATGTCCATTGGCGTCGCACTGTTGCTCAGTGATGATATTGCTCAGGCGAGAGCGCTGGCAATCGATCTTGATGCGCTAAACCAGACGCGCCGTGAGATAGAGCAGGGAATGCAGGTTGAAGCCTTGCAACTGTGTGACCAACTGGAACGTACCTGCACTGAGTTACCCTATGGTATTGCTATGTATCATCCGGAATGGCATCAAGGCGTCGTGGGGATTTTAGCCTCGCGTATTAAGGAACGTTTTCATCGACCGGTCATTGCTTTTGCACCTGCGGGCGACGGTTTACTGAAAGGCTCGGGGCGTAGTGTCGCGGGTTTACATATGCGCGATGCTCTTGAGCGCCTTGATACCTTAAACCCAGGGTTGATGCTGAAATTTGGCGGTCATGCCATGGCCGCAGGGTTATCGCTTGAGCAGGATAAGTTCGATGAGTTTCGCCAGCGTTTTGCAGATTTAGTTGGTGAATGGATGGATGCCTCGCAGCTAGAAGGTGTTATCTGGTCAGATGGCGAGCTGAAAGGTAATGAGTTATCGCTGGAAACAGCAGAGCTACTGCGCGATGGCGGCCCGTGGGGGCAATCTTTCCCAGAACCGACATTTGATGGTAAATTCCGCATTTTGCAGCAACGACTGGTGGGGGAACGCCACCTGAAGCTGATGGTCGAGCCAATGAACGGCGGTCCTCTGCTGGATGGCATTGCGTTTAATATTGATACCACTTTATGGCCAGACAGCAGTGTACGTGAGGTTAAGCTAGCTTATAAACTCGATATTAATGAGTATCGCGGTAATCGTAGTGTTCAGTTATTAATTCAGCACTTGTGGCCTTATTAGCTAATAATTCGGGTGAATGAGAGCAGCTAACATAGTTGTAGCGTCAAGTAAGCAGAATAAGGCGCTACAAATATAGTCAACGTGCTATAAACCGTCGTTGAGATCCGTTAGAATTATCGGTTCTAATGACATTCCGTCATCTACGACTCAACGTAAGACTTTAAACCATGTTTGAAATAAACCCGGTAAAAAACCGAATTCAGGACCTGTCTGATCGGACAGATGTTCTCAGGGGGTATCTTTGACTATGATGCCAAGAAAGAGCGACTGGAAGAAGTAAACGCCGAGCTGGAACAGCCCGACGTCTGGAATGAACCTGAGCGCGCCCAAGCGCTGGGTAAAGAGCGTTCCGCGCTGGAAGAAATTGTCACTACTATTGATCAACTTGATCAAGGTATGGAAGACGTTTCTGGCTTGCTGGAATTAGCCATTGAAGCAGACGATGAAGAGACTTTTAACGAGGCTGTTGCTGAGTTAGATATCCTTGATGGCAAGCTGGGCCAGCTTGAATTCCGCCGCATGTTCTCGGGTGAATACGACAGCGCTAACTGCTACCTGGACCTGCAAGCCGGTTCTGGTGGGACAGAAGCTCAGGACTGGGCCAGCATGTTGCTGCGTATGTACCTGCGCTGGGCTGAAGCCAAAGGTTTCAAAACCGAAATCATTGAAGAGTCTGATGGTGATGTTGCTGGCCTTAAGTCTGCCACCATTAAGATTATTGGCGATTATGCGTTTGGTTGGTTACGTACTGAAACTGGCGTACATCGCCTGGTACGTAAAAGCCCGTTTGACTCCGGTGGTCGTCGCCATACCTCGTTTAGTTCTGCCTTTGTCTACCCCGAAGTTGATGACGACATTGATATCGAAATCAACCCGGCGGATCTACGTATTGACGTATATCGCGCATCAGGTGCGGGCGGTCAGCACGTAAACAAAACGGAATCTGCGGTACGTATCACCCATATTCCAACCAATATTGTGACTCAGTGCCAGAATGACCGTTCACAGCATAAAAACAAAGATCAAGCGATGAAGCAGCTGAAAGCGAAGCTGTATGAGTTTGAGATGCAAAAGAAAAATGCTGACAAACAAGTTCTGGAAGACAACAAGTCAGACATCGGTTGGGGTAGCCAGATCCGTTCTTATGTTCTGGATGACTCCCGTATCAAAGATTTGCGTACTGGTGTGGAAACGCGCAATACGCAAGCGGTACTGGATGGTGATCTGGACAAATTCATTGAAGCAAGTTTGAAAGCCGGGCTATGAGGAACTGAGATGTCAGAGCAAAAACCACAAGTCGCTGAGCAAGCGCAAGAGCTCAATAGTGAGTTACAAGCTCGTCGGGAGAAACTGGCTGCATTGCGGGAGAAGGGGATAGCTTTCCCTAATGATTTCCGTCGTGAGCACCTTTCTGACCAGTTGCATGCTGAGTACGACAGCAAAGAGAATGAAGAATTAGAAGCGCTGAATATCGAAGTGACTGTGGCTGGCCGTATGATGACCCGTCGTATCATGGGTAAAGCCTCATTCGTGACACTGCAAGATGTCGGCGGCAAGATTCAGTTGTACGTTTCCCGTGATGATCTGCCGGAAGGCGTTTATAACGAAGAATTCAAAAAGTGGGATCTGGGCGATATCCTGGGTGCGCGTGGTAAGTTGTTTAAGACCAAAACGGGTGAGCTATCTATCCACTGTAGCGAGCTGCGTTTGTTGACCAAAGCATTACGCCCACTGCCGGATAAATTCCACGGTCTGGCTGATCAGGAAACGCGCTATCGCCAACGTTATCTGGATCTGATCGCTAACGACGAATCTCGCCATACATTTAAAGTTCGCTCACAAGTGATGTCAGGTATCCGTCGCTTCATGGTGGAAAAAGGCTTCATGGAAGTCGAAACACCAATGATGCAAGTGATCCCCGGCGGGGCTTCTGCACGTCCGTTTGTGACTCATCACAATGCGCTGGATATTGATATGTATCTGCGTATCGCGCCAGAACTGTATCTGAAACGCCTGGTTGTCGGCGGTTTCGAACGTGTGTTCGAAATCAACCGTAACTTCCGTAATGAAGGTGTTTCACCGCGCCATAACCCAGAGTTCACTATGATGGAACTCTATATGGCTTATGCGGATTACAAAGATTTGATCGTGCTGACCGAAGAGCTGTTCCGTACACTGACAGAAACCGTGTTGGGTAGCTGTGTGGTGCAGTATGGCGAGCAGACATTCGATTTTGGTAAGCCTTTTGCCAAATTGACTATGAAAGAAGCTATTTGCAAATATCGTCCTGAAACCAATGTGGCTGATTTAGACGATATGGATAAAGCTCTGGCTATTGCGGAGTCATTGGGTATTAAGGTCGAGAAGAGCTGGGGCTTGGGCCGTGTTCAATGTGAGATCTTTGAAGAGACCGCAGAGAGCCACCTGATTCAGCCAACCTTTATCACTGAATACCCAGCAGAAGTCTCTCCACTGGCTCGCCGTAATGATGATAATCCGTTTATCACTGACCGCTTTGAGTTCTTCATCGGTGGCCGTGAGATTGGTAACGGCTTCTCCGAGCTAAATGATGCTGAAGACCAGGCACAACGTTTTGCTGACCAAGTGAGCGCCAAAGAAGCCGGTGATGACGAAGCGATGTTCTATGATGAAGACTATGTGACTGCACTGGAACATGGTCTGCCGCCAACAGCCGGTCTAGGCATTGGTATTGACCGTATGGTGATGTTGTTTACCAACAGCCACACCATCCGCGATGTTATCTTGTTCCCGGCTATGCGCCCGGTAAAATAAGAAACTGTGGTTAACGGTAAATCTATCGGGGCGCTACGGCGCCCTTTTTACTGAGCAAAATATTTCCATAAAAACAGCAGCTGTTATGCCTAATTTAATCTAATTGCTTAAAATACCGGCGCTTAGACTATATCTTCGCTTGCCCACGTCAAAGAACCGGTTATAATGCAAACCGCACACCGAAGCGGGTGTAGTTCAATGGTAGAACGAGAGCTTCCCAAGCTCTATACGAGGGTTCGATTCCCTTCACCCGCTCCAATCTAACGTCTCGCAGTATCTTCCCAACTATATCAAACCCAGTAAATCCACACTTCTCAGGCTAATCTAGTTATTCCTATATACCTGTCCGTCTATTGAAATCTACTTATAGCGGTGGGATATATGGCGGGATTAAATTGTACTCACCTACAAGGTACCCCAGATGAAGCTAAACGCTCGGCAGAATACAGCATGGCAAGCCTATCAGTGAGATGACTCTCAATGTACTAAACCGACGTATCGGTTATGGCGGTAGGCCATCGGCCACGGTTTTCGCCACACAATGAGTACTATCTTGCATGAGCAGGGTTTTAATACTGCGTGGATAGAAACACAACTGGCGCACGTCGATAAAAACAGTATTCGCGGTACCTATAATCACGCCCAATATCTGGATGGCCGCAGAGAAATACTGCAATGGTATGCCGATCAATCATTATCAAGAGTTTAAGTGAGCTACCTGATGGAATCCTTCTATGTTGCTCCCACGCTTCAACTAATGAAGGACTCACACCAACAAGTTGTGCAAAGTCTTTTTGCCTGTACCCAATTTTCTTTCTGATTTCTTTTACATCAGGGATAGCAACTTCAGTGACTCTGCCTGCTTTTAATTCATCATGGCTAATCGCTACAGCCTGTTTCGCAGATGTCATTAAATCATTGAAAAAATCACTCATGCCGCACTCCCTTTGAATTGTATTATCACATCTTTGAATTGCTGTTTCTCACTACTGGATGGAGGCTAATTTTTCAATTAATACCAGAAAACTAATATTCCATTGAATTAATTAGTTTTTTCTATGTTATCTCTGGTTGGCCCTAGTTTTGACTCGCCACTAGTTGATGCGTTGACCGAGCTGGGGTTCTGTGAGTGTTGCTGGAGCGCTGATGTAAAACTAAATGCCTCAATTCATGGGCAGCATCGAATCGGCTGCGTTCTGGTGTTTTCATCGTATTTAGCAAGACAAAGGGTTTACCATTTGTCCAAAAAGAGAATGCATCGACCTCAACACAATTTTCAGCCAAGGAAAATACTTTCACACCTTTAGGTTCAATTAGATGAACCATGTTTGTTATTGATATTTCCCTTTGTCCCTATTGTTCCCGCACGATATGTGCAGCCGTTTCCGGTTCCGAATAGTCATCAAAGCTACAGTCAGTAATTTGAGCTTGTGGAGGTTCAAACTGGCTGTTTAACCAATTTGAAACCTCTTGAGCTAGCTTACTTGCTGTAATGGCTGAATCACGCTTTTGGGCGCTATTAAATACTTATCCAGCCTAAATCATCTCTAATGGTCGAGGTAGAGATAATGCATCCAACTTGTCATCCGTAGTAGTACTTTTCGCATTACCGAAACATGGGTGAAATGGTCGGAGTAAACTGCCACCTGAGCAAAAATACCATCGGGTAATGTGTCAATTTCACTGCTTGGAGCCAGTTCAATAACCACCAGCACTCCGTCAGTACCGGGTATAATATTCAGTGATTGTAGTGTGCCCTGAGCTTGATATGCTCCGCCCGGCACAACAGGAATGATGGTTGTCAGTTTTCCAGGAAATACCTGTCCGGGTAAGGCATTAAAAACTACTTCAGCTTCATCGCCAGCTTCGAGCCGCAACAGCGAATTTTGTCTGAATTGGGCGATAATCTGTCGTTTCTGTTCTGGAATAAAAACCATCACTGGACGCAATGGCAGTGCTGCGGCGTAAGTTCCGGGGCGGATCAATACCTGAGTGGCATAGCCGTTGCTGGGCGCACGAACGACGGTTTGGTCAATATTATATTTCGCTTCGGTTAGCTGAGCTCTGAGGCTAACAATTTGAGATTGTTCTCCATTTAGCACGCTATCTACCTGACTTTTAATTTGTGCCTGTTCAGCAACGGAGGCTTTCACTAATGCATCTTGCGCCAGATAGTTCTGCCGGGCGTTATCAATATCACTTTCAGAAAAGGGGTTTACCTGGGCTCTACTCCCTCTAAGATAACGCTGGTAGTCTTTGGATAATCTGTCCCGTTCTGCGCTGAGATGCGATGTATTTGCTATTGCTTCGTCTAATTGCCCTTGAAGCGCCTGCGCATTATGGATGGCAGTCACCAGATCTGCCTGTAATCTGTCAACACGGGCTTGATAACGGGTCGGGTCGATTTTAAAAAGGATGTCACCTTTTTTCATTAGTGCATTTTGTTTATTTGTTACTTCAGTGACAATACCGGTAACCTGAGGTGTTATTGGAATAGAGATAACGGCTTTTTGTGCCAGAAACGTATATGGATGGTTATAATTCATTAATAAAATAAGCGTGGCGACTAAAACAACCCCTCCTAATGCCGCAGTGGGTATTGTCCATTTATTTACTGGTATTTTAAAGATCTTAAATACACCCCATGCAAACGCGACGTACGTCAGGATAATGAGTAAATCCATGATGTTACTCCAGTGGTGGGATGGTAGTAGTGCTCTGTTTTTGCTCCAGTTCTGTTACGCGTTGCTGCAACTGTACAAATGATGCCTCTTGATTTTGCATACCCCAACCACGCTCCTCTCGGTACAACGTCGCCCATATCCATAAAAATGGCCAGATAACATGCAGGGTAAATAGACTCACCCAACCTGCGACGTGAATGGCATCGGCATGCGGGTGATTACGAGCTTTGGCGATTAGATACGGAATATCATGAAGAATAATAATCCCGTAGAAGATGATGAGAGCGACAACAATAAGCACCCCCAGCGCGAAATAATTTAGAAACATAGGTGCCTCTACTTGAGAATGTGGTGCTCAATGATAAAGATAGACGATAATTATTCTCGCTGTAATATTACTTGTTGGTAAAATTAGGTATAAATCGAAATGTAGTGAATCCAGGGCGATTAACTGTATTCTGTTCTCATGCCAAATATTTATCGGTATTCCTATGTTGATAGCTTACTTAGATGCATTAAATATTTTGAGTACGCCGGTTTGGGTTGTGTTACCCAAAAATCAGGAAATACTCTTTGCCAACAAGGAAGCCCAGAAAACTGCAGGTGATTGTTCATTATCACTCATGCGCAATGGGCGGTTTTCAGCACATGCGCAGCAACAGTTGAGCGCTTATCTCCCCGCATTAGCCGACGGCGATCAAATTGTTGAGATTTGGACGATTCAGTCGGAAAAAAATGCCTTTCCCTTGAGCTGCCAGCTTTCTCTCACTCAACTAGAGCATTACGGTGATGTGATTGTTTTTGAAGGGTTGTATATTTCAGACACTTTACTGACTCAACCTAATGTCGGGCAGCTATGCTCAACACCTTATTTTCGTGATGAGCAGGGTTTTTACGAGCAGTTTTTCAGTACCAATACCGCCCCAATGCTACTTATTGATCCCTCAAGGGAGGGACAAATTGTTGATGCTAATCAGGCGGCAACACGTTTCTATGGTTATTCTCGCGATGAGATGTGCATGAAGCACACTTGGGAAATTAACACTATGGGGAAGGATGTTTTGCCTGTCATGAATGAGGTTGCCAAATTACCGGGAGGCCATAAACCCCTTAATTTTATTCATAAATTATCTGATGGGAATATGCGTCATGTCCAAACCTATGCTGGGCCGGTAGAGTTGGATGGTATCCGATTGATGCTGTGTATTATTCACGATATTACGGAGCAAAAACGTCTTGAGCAGGCTTTGGAACATGCAGCCTTACGTGATCCTCTGACAGATTTAGGCAATCGGCGTCAGTTCTTTCCTTTGGTTGAACAGGCTCATGCCCAGAGCCAACGTTATGGTCAGAATTTTAGTTTGATTTTATTGGATGTTGACCATTTTAAATCTATTAATGACCAGCTTGGACATCATAAGGGTGATGAGGTACTGATTTTATTAGCCAGAACCTTAGAGTCTATTATCCGTGAGTGCGATATTGTTTTCCGCTGGGGAGGCGAGGAGTTTGTCATTCTTCTGCCTTTAACTGATCTGAATGGAGCATTACAGGTAGCTGAATCTATTAGAGAAACTATCCAGATGATATGCCAACCTAATTTGCCGCAACTTACGGTCAGTCTGGGAGTTGCACAACATCAAGTCGGTGAAGATACCGATAGTTTATTCAAGCGTATGGATGAAGCTCTTTACCGAGCTAAAGCATCAGGCCGCAACAGAGTGCTGGCGGCCTAGATTGAGTCAACGTGAAGTATTACAGCGGCAAATTATCCAGTGGTTTTACCTCGCGCAGTACAAATGTCGTTTGCATCTCTTTAATCCCCGATAGTCGGCGAATGACTGACATCGCGAAAGTGGAGAAGCTGTCGAGATCTTCTGCCACCACTTGCAGCAAAAAATCAGCATCTCCCGCCACGGCATAGCAGGCAATCACCGGTTTTAATGCGCCAACCTGCATTTCAAACAGCTTTGATTCCTCTTCACTGTGACTATCAATTTTCACCCGAATAAAAGCCAAAATCCCTAAACCAATCTTGCGCCGATCAATATTGGCTTGATAGCCGGTGATGATGCCGCTTTCTTCAAGTTGCTTTACTCGCCGCCAGCATGGGGAGGTGGCCATGCCCACTTTATCGGCCAGTTCCTGGTTGGTCATGCGACCTGAGCGCTGTAATTGCTTTAAGATTTTTATATCTGCCGGAGCTATTAGTGATGATGGCATTTTCTACCTTTTTATTATTCAAATTAGGTATGGATTACCAATATTAGCGGAATGAAGGTGATAAAAGAAAGCACTTACCGGCGCAAGTGGGATATTCTATTTTGTACATATTAGCGGCAAAAAAGGCACTGGCTGTGGCAGAACAAATGCGGATCGCGATTATTGTTAACCCCGAACTTCCTGTTGGCTTAATTGCCAATACCACCGGCGCAGTGGGGATTGGCTTAGCGGCGAAATTCCCACAATTGGCGGGTATGACGTTATCTGATGCGGCGGGAAAAGAAATTGATGTCAGTTCAAAATTACCGGTACCTATTTTACAGGCGAATGCTTCACAGATGAGGGAGGTGCTGCTAAAAGCATTAGCGCTCACCGACGAGCGGGCGATAGTCCCTTTCCCAGCTTTTGCGCGCGCAATGCACAGTTTTCAGGATTATGAAGTGGCTTTCCCGCTACGCTCTCTTATTGATGAGCAGTTAGATGGTTTGGGGTTGGTTGGACCGGAGAAATGGGTGCGTTCATTAACTGGCTCATTAAAACTGCTGCGCTAGTGAATCGAACTGACATATTTATGTATGCAAGAATATGCGGGCTATGAAAAGTAGCCCGCATTGTTTACGGGTTAAGCCAATTGGCTCAGTTGCATTGTGTGGCTCGCAACACCATTAATATATAACTCACGATGCTCATTTTCTGGCAACTTCATGGTTAATTCTTGCCATGCCGGTTGGTAGCTCCCGGTACGACTAAAGGTGATATCAATGCGGTGGTTATCGGTCGTGACCTGCCAACGCAGCCATAATGCATGGCCTTGCTGCCAGCGGTGACTTTCGCCATCGTCTTCGAACAACATCCCACTGGATTGCCCGCCACCCTTGGTGGGGTAAAGTGCCAACTCGCGCTGAGAGTCCTGTTCGGCATTCACGAAGGCGATGCGCCGTGATAGCGGCAGTGCAGCACCGGCCCGTACCAAGAGAGGCAAGCGCTCGAGTGGTGCATCTAACACCACAGTCTGCCCGCCGCTGTACCACTGCCCAGTATGGAAACAGTACCAACCGACATGATTATCCGGTAAATAAACCTGACGCTGACGTTGCGCCGGTTCAACCACACTGGCGACCAGTAAGTCACGGCCTAGCATAAAGTCGTCATTTTCTTTAAATGTGCTGCCATCATGTTCATGATCGAGAAACGTTGGGCGCAACATCGGCTCGTCGTCATGGGTAGCTTGCCATTGTAACGTGTAGAAATAAGGTAGTAGCCGGTAACGTAGCACCATGGCATCGCGGATCATGGGCGTGGCGGCTGGATACATCCAAGGTTCATTGACGGTGTTGTCGTCATTCCATGAGTGAATAGTAAACCGTGGATGCATAACACCATTTTGTACCCAGCGGATAAACAGCTCGGCTTCTGGTTTATCACCAGAAAAACCGCCGACATCATGACCCAGGTTGTACAGGCCAGACAAGCTCATGCCCAACCCCATGCGGATGTTATAGCGCAGGGTTTGCCAACTGGTGCGGTTGTCACCACTCCAGGTCTGGGCATAACGCTGCATCCCGGCGCAACCAGAACGTGATATTAGATATGGGCGTATATCTGGAGCGAATGACTGTTGAGCTTCCATTGAGGCCCGCATCATCAGCAATGGCATCACCGGCCTGATGTGTTTAATGGCGATGGATTCACCAAATCCATTGCAGCGTGCTTCACCGTCCCACACTTCGTATTCGTTATTGTCATTCCAAGTGGAGCCAATCCCCATTTCCAACAGCTGTTTAGTGACATTCTCTTGCCACCAATCAACGGTCGCCGGGTTGGTAAAATCAAGATGAGAGCCTTCGTCATCCCAAAATGAAGAGCGCTCAGGCAGCCCGGTTTCGCCGTCGCGGATAAAGAGCCCACGCTCGGCAACATGCTGATATTGCGGATGATCCTGCAATAGACAAGGTTTGATATTGGCGGCCAGTTTGATCCCAGCTTGCAAGAACGCCTGACTCATCACCTTCGGCTGTGGCACTTTGTCGTAGTTCCAATTAAAGACATAGCGCTTGTTTTTGATGGAAGTATAGCCGGACGAAAGTTGGAAAGAGTCGCAGGGAATATCATGCTGCTGGCATAAAGTAATAAATTTTTGCAGTTGCACCTGTGCATCGGGGGCATCGGTGTAATGCATCGTCGAGCCGCTATAGCCGAGGCTCCATTTAGGGCCAAACTGTGTTTTACCCGTCAGACGAACAAAAGCTTTGGTCACATCCAACACTTTTGGGCCGAGAAACAGATAGTAATCAAGGTCACCCGCTTCGGCCTGGTAGCGGCGATAAGCCAGATGGTAATTATCAATCTCGTTACCCAAATCCAGCCAGCAACTGCTTAAGTTGTCATAAAATAGGCCAAAGCTGACATCATCACGGCGGGTGATGGTAAAAGGAATATGCTTATACAGTGGGTCAGTGCTGGCGGCGTTGTAGCCCATTGCATCTAAATTGCGCATCTCAAAGCGACGGCCCGCGCGGTTGAGATCCCCGGCTTTTTCCCCCAAGCCATAATATTGCTCATTAGGATAACGGCGCTGATAGTGAGCAATCGCTTCGCCTTGCGGGCTGAGTAGATAAGCGCTGGTGGGGCGATCGGCTGCGAGTGGTTGCCATTCGCCCTGCAGGTTTTTATATTCCCATTCCAGATAGAGCGGCTGGTGAATGGTGACTCGCAAGCAATCAGTGGTCACTATCAATTGCTGCGGGTGGCGCTCTAACTGATAGCCCGGTACAGAAAAACCCTCCAGACTTAGGCGGTCACGCCCAGACCAAGGCACATCGCCTTGCGGTGCAATGCTCCAGGTGCGATTCAGTGCCAACTCGCCATTGCGTTTAATCAGCACCCGACAGAGGTTTGGCTCTAATACATACAGACAAAAATTATGTCGGCCATCGACCAATAATTCCAGATGGTCAGGATACTCATTTACTAACTGCCAGTTTTTTAATGTTTTCATCACAGCTCATCTTTTTTCTGGCAACAGCGCGGGTGGTGCGCTGTTGCTGGGTTAATAGCATCAGGCAGCCGATTGTTTCTTATTACGGAACTCTGCAAACAAGGCAATCAGGAATACGGCCCCAATCAAATCGAAGAAGCCCATGGCAATAAACAGTGGGTTAAAGCCGATGGTGTCGGAAACCGCGCCGATCAATAAAGTAAATAAGAAACTGGCGATCCAGGCAGAAGAACCGCGCAGTCCGTTAACTGTGGCCACCTGATTTTTATCAAAGGATTCAACGACTAATGCGCTTAACATGCAGGAGATCACCTGATGTCCGAAGCCGCCGATGGAGATCAACGCAATCGCCAGATAGGGGTCTTTGGTGATAGCGACGAAGGCCAGTGAAATCATCATGAAAGCACCGGTGACAGAGCTGGCAACCACTGAGTTGACGCGGCTGCAACCAAACCATTTTTGATAGAGTTTGGTTAAGTAGCCACTGGCAACACTACCAATATCCGCCGCCAGGAAGGGTAGCCAGGCAAACATAGCGATCTGTTTCAAGTCCATGCCACGTTCGGTCGCCAGATAAAGAGGAACCCAGAAGCTAAATACTGCCCATGCCGGTTCCGCCAGAAATGCAGGGATAGCAATGCCGTAGAATTTCTTATTTTTACTGAGGATAGACAGTGATTTAAGGAATGGAAGCCGTGGCAGCACTGGCTCATTGTCCTGATGAATCAGTTCAAATTCTTCTTTGCTCAGATTGGGATGGGTATCGGGTGAATGATAAAAACGCCACCATAGCAACACCCAAATCATGGCTAAGGCTCCTGAGAATAAAAATGCGCCTTGCCAGCCGAGGGCCACATGAGCCAGTACAATAATGGGGGGAGCCAACATGGCGCCGATAGAGAAGCCAACCCCTGCCCAGCCAGCAGCAATAGGGCGCTCTTTTTTCGGGAACCAGTCAGAAATCGCCTTGGCATTTGCTGGCGTCGCGGCGGCTTCGGCACTGCCCATGAAGAAACGCAGCACGGCCAATTGGAACCAAGTTCCCGCGCCAGCATGCATCATACACACCACGACCCAAACACTGGCGCAAATCAGGAACCCCATCTTTAAACCGATGACGTCAATTAGCCAGCCACAAAGTGGTTGAAACACGGTATAAGCCAGCTGAAATGATGCCACAATCCACGAATATTGTTCTGTGGTCATATTCAGGCTGGTTTTTAGTTCTGGGGCCAGAATACCCAGAGAGTTGCGGGTAATATAGTTAACCGTGACCCCCAACAGAAATAGCGCCAGCATCCACCAACGTAATGATTTTATTTTCCGCCGCCCGACAACTTTAGCAGATTGATTAATCTCAACACTCATCCCAGCCTCCTGGCGTTAGTCGGCAGTAAATTAACCGGACCAACTTATTGTTTTGGTATGATCTATTTTCGGTTATTAAGATTATGCTGAGTTTTATTGTGACTCAGTTCACATTAAACTGTGGCAATAAAACATATTCAATTGATATTATTATCATTTTTATATTTAACCATAATTAACCGGACTGATAAGTTTTTAAAATTGGTTTACCAAAACAAGGTAACTAGCTTAAATTGGCTTTAACATGCGTTTTTTTGAAAGAATTTTCATAAGCTGAGTAATATTTCAGCATTTATATTAAGTAAGCCCCTAAATAAGCTATTTTCTGGCTATGAAAATTTTTTCATTTGCTAATTTGAGAGAGATCACAAAATGAATGGAAAGCTAAAAATACAAGAAATAGCTAATCAGACGGGCCTTTCAATTAGCACGGTATCCAGAGTATTAGCCGGTAAAGCTAACACCAGCGCGAAAGCAAAACAGCAGGTTATGGCTTATGCCCAGTCACAGGGAATTTTGCAGAGTTTGTCCAGCGGGCGGCTCATGCTCAATAATATTATGGTGTTTGCGCCACACCGGGCGTTTGATGTACGAACTGATATTTTTTACTACAAAGTTATTCAGGGGATTACCGAAGCGGTCAGCCAACATGAAGTGATGATTCGCTACTGTGGATTATCTGAGACTCACAGTGATATCTCGCTGTTTCTGGAAAAAATAACCAATCCGCAGACGGAAGCTGCAATCATTATTGGTATTGATGATCCACGTATCCATACATTAGCGGCAGGGGTGCATAAGCCGTCAGTGTTAATCAATTGCCGCGACAAAGAGATGTCGTTGGATAGTGTTTCTCCTGACCACCAATTGATTGGGGAGTTTTCTGCCAACTACCTGATACAGCAGGGGCATCGGCGTATTCTGACATTGCAGTGTTTGCGACGTAACACGATGGAGCTGCGGCTGGTGGGAATCAAAGAGGCATTTGCTAGCAATAATATGAGTTTTGATGATAACCAGCAGCTGCTCACCACCCATGGTTTTGGTGCCGAAGAAGCAGAACAGGCAATAACCGCCTATATCACGGCCTGTGAAGATAAAAGCCAACTGCCTACGGCCATTTTAGCCGGAGGGGACTATATGGCTGTTGGTGCGGTTAATGCACTGAATAAGTTGAAAATTAACGTGCCAGATAGCATTTCAGTAATGAGTATGGATGGCTTTAATTTAGCACAAATCCATGATGTGCCACTGACGGCGGTGCATGTCCCACGTGATGAGTTGGGGGCCGAAGCTATTCAATTGTTGCAGCGGCGTTTATTGCGCCCCGATGCCCCTTTCAGTAATACCCTCTTGCAAGGCAAGCTGGTGGTGCGCTCCTCGGTAAAGCAGGTTAATCAAAAGAGAATGATGCCGGCGGCCAATAAACCCAGTGACCAGTTATATGATTAACATCAGTGATTCAGCCACAAATGCGGCGGTACCATTAAATGAGCTGGGTAAGCTATAGTTTAGGGTTATGGGTTCCCGCACTAAAAGGGAATAGAGATATGCATTGATGGGTTTTATATAAGCCAGATGGCATATTTGTCATTTTTCAAACTGCAGGTGTATTGGCAGCGCTCAATCTTGCCGCCGTCCTGCACCTTGAAATTTATTGTGTGTAACACATTGAATTTAAGGATATTTACGCATGGAATTTAAAGACTATTATGCTGTGATGGGAGTGGAGCCAACCGCCCCCCTTAAAGAGATTAAAACAGCCTATCGTAGGCTAGCCCGTAGATACCACCCTGATGTGAGCTCTGAAGCTGACGCTGAAAGTAAGTTTAAGGAAGTTGCCGAAGCTTACGAAGTCTTAAAAGATACTGAACGGCGCGCCGAATATGATGAACTAAGATTGCACCGTAATGACCCTCACTTTGGCCAACGGCAGGCAGCCTATAATACAGGGGGGCAGCAATGGCACAGCAGTGCTGGCGGCGGCGCTCACGACTTTTCTGACTTCTTTGAATCTTTTTTTGGCAACCGTGGCGCGGCAGCTGGACACACCTCCCATCGTGCTTCTCAAGGGGTCCGCGGCCAAGATCTTGAGATGGAGTTACCCATCTTTTTAGAAGAAACCTTAGCTGAGCAAACGCGTTCGATATCTTACAAGATACCGACTCTTGATGCGTCGGGCCGAGTGGGTGGCGAAACATCTAAAACACTGAAAGTAAAAATTCCTGCGGGTGTGGGCGATGGTGAACGCATTCGTCTTAAAGGTCAGGGGGCTCCGGGTTTTGCCGGGGGCGCTAATGGTGATTTATTCCTGGTTATTCGCATTGCACCACATCCATTATTTGATGTTGATGGGCAAAATTTACAAATCGTGGTGCCGTTAGCCCCATGGGAAGCGGCCTTGGGTGCGAGTATCGAGATGCCGACATTGACGGGGAAAATCACCCTGACTATTCCGGCAGGCAGCCAAACGGGTCAGCGATTGCGCATTAAAGGCAAAGGTCTGGTCAGTAAAAAAGGCACCGGCGATCTGTATGCGGTCCTTAAAGTGATGATGCCACCGAAACCGGACGAGAAAATGCGGGCACTTTGGCAACAGTTGTCAGAACAAGCGGCATTTAATCCTCGGGCTGGATGGGAGTAACAGATTATGGCTGAAATAGAAATCACCTACACTGTGACTGAATTATGCCAGTCAACAGGGATGATGCAGGATGAACTGGTCGAGGTCGTTGAACTCGGTGTGATTGTGCCGTTAGAGCCCACAGATACGGTTTGGATTTTTGACGTGGATGCATTGAGCTGCCTAAAACGCGCTCAGCGCTTGCAACATGAGTTGGATCTGGATTGGTCTGGTGTGGCGATGACCTTGACGCTGCTGGAGCGAATTGAGCAGCTAAAGAAAGAAAACGAGCAATTGCGCAGGCAACTTGACCGTTTTGTGCAGACATCTTAATGGTAATGATGCGGGTTGGTGCTCATTGAGCCCAACCCGGCACTGTACTTATCTGATAGCGAGTACACAACCGATATCACTGACAATATGTCTTAATTCAGGAATGGGTGGGAAATTCCCGGTTCCTAAACTCGTGAGCCATCCAACAGCGTACCGATATCATCGGTTCTAGGAATAATAGGGAGAGTTTTTTGGACTTGAGTCATGTGTCCTTTTCGCGATGGCACGATCAAGTTGTTTGATACCCACCACCGTCACATTAATCACTGTTTCACCGGGTAAGGGCGTCGGCTCAGAAAACTGAAAAAACAGTGTGTTACCTAGCATCTTAACAATTGCAGTTCTCATCAACTCGCCTCATTGTCGTGTACCCGTTAGAAATATCCCTCAATTTGCATCTAATTTATTTTTAAGACAATATGCTCAATAAGTGACTGATTTGCTGTCAATCATATCTCTTAAAGACTAGTGACTCCGCCATCGACTCGTAATTCTGTTCCGACAACAAAACTGGATTCATCTGAGGCCAGAAAGACGGCAGCATGAGCCAGCTCTGCTGGTGTTCCCATCCGCTTGATGGGCACCAACTGGCGGATTTTCTCTGTCAGCTTCTCTTGTTCGCACCCTGACAAACCCAGTTTCTGCAGCGCTGGAGTCTGTGTTGGCCCAGGGCTTAATCCATTCACCCGAATTCCTCTTTCAGCCCATTCTCCCGATAACGTGCGCGCAAGTGACAGCAGCCCTGCCTTACTGGCAGCATAAACACTGCTTTGAGGTAAACCAATATGCACACTGGCCGAACCGCAAAGAATCACCGAGGCAGGGTTAGCCAGTAGAGGTAACAGTGACTGCAATAGGAAAAAAGGCCCTTTCAGGTTGGTGGATAGCACGCGATCAAAACTCGATTCATCCCACTCATCTATCGGCTGGTGAGTGACATCACCAGCATTGATATAAACGATATCCAGGCGCGGCCAGTTCTGGGTCAGTTTGGCGGCAAGTTGAGATTGGTCGATAACATTGCTGGCGTCACTTTTTAGCAGCAAGACCCCACCCCCTAACTCAGTTTGCACAGCGTGCAAAGCGGCTGTATTTCTACCGGTGATGGCAACTGTTGCACCTTCGGCAAGGAACTGGCGGGCTGTTTCTAGCCCAATACCGCTGGTTCCTCCGGTAATTAATGCATATTTATCTTTTAAACGATTCATGATGGACATTCCTTTAATTGCAGCGGAAGACCATTTTTAATACAAAAGTATCTAAAGTATAGTAGGTACCAATTTGATACTAATGATGCAACAGGAAAGCAATGACAACCTATAAGCCCCTCGGCCCTAAAAATAAATCAGCCCCTACATCTGACGAAGCAATAGCAGCAGATAAATGTCCGATGGTGCAATTTGTTGAGCTTATTGCTGGCAAGTGGGCTATTCCAATTCTCTATCGCCTAATTGTGACGGCTGCACCCATCCGATTTGGTGAGTTACAACGAGCAATTAAACCTATCACTCAAAAAGAGCTCACTCGACAACTGCGAGCTTTCGAACAACGAGGTTTGCTTGAGCGCAGGGTCTATGCCGAGGTTCCACCTCGTGTTGAATATGAAATTACGGCATTGGGTAAAACATTGCGACCAACACTGGATTCATTGGCGCAATGGATGAGAATTCATCATAAAGATCTTACTAGCCGTCTGTAATACTAATTACCGTAACCTAAGGAAAAGGCTGATTTTTTACTGCCAGATAAATTGTAGTCGCGTAATACAAGCGATATGTACTACATTTAAAAGGCTGCTCATTAATTATGCAGTATCAAATGGCAATAATAGTTTCAAGGAGAGTGTATGAGTAAGATAACGGGTTGTTGTCCGGAAGAGAACCATCCTAATAGCCGAAGGAACGTGCTTAAAGCTGCTCTTGGCATCACTGCTGCGGGGGTAATAGGTGGGATTGGATTGGGATTGCCTCAAATATCCTATGCAGCGGCCCTGACGCAAGCAGAGAGGGATAAATTAACACCAGATCAAATCGTTGAAGGAATGAAGCAGGGTAACAAACGGTTTATTTCTGGAAAAATGCAGCAACATGATTATCTGGCCCAAAAGAGAAGCAGCGCCGACGGCCAATTCCCAGCGGCAGTTATTCTCAGCTGCATTGATTCCCGCGCACCAGCAGAAATTGTACTAGATACCGGGATAGGTGAAACATTCAATGCTCGAATTGCCGGTAATATCTCTAATGACGATTTATTAGGTAGCTTGGAGTTTGCGTGTGCAGCAGCAGGAGCAAAAGTTATCTTGGTTATGGGGCATACGGCCTGTGGCGCGATAAAAGGTGCCATTGATAACGTTGAACTTGGTAATTTGACGGGTCTTCTCAATAAAATTAAACCAGCAATTGAGATGACTCAGTTTGATGGTGAGAAAAGCAGTAAAAATGAACGTTATGTCGATGCTGTAGCAAAAAATAATGTGAAGCACACTATTGATGAGATACGTAAAAATAGTGAAATAATTAATAAATTAGAGAAAGAAGGAAAAATAAAAATAGTCGGTAGCATGTACAACTTAAATGGTGGGGAAGTCGAGTTCTTTATGTAATTGCTCACCTTTTTTCTATTCCTCTTGAGTTTTCTCAAGGGGAATAGCGGTCATTGGTTTTCTTGGCAACATTAATTTATTTATCCTATTCTCTTTTTTATTGACATCTCTCTCTTGGTCGCAATTAAATTTTATGGTTATATGATTAAAGCAAAGCTTATGCAACAAGATAGTCATGTATATATAGTTATTAAAATGTACTCTATCACTAATGCAAGTTATATAATTAAAGAAACCAGAATTACGTGTTTAGATAAATGGGGAGTGTAAATGTTATTATTCTGTGTAATTGGTAAATATCTTGATTAGTTATTATTAAATAATATTTATTCCTTGAATTTTTCAATTATTATTGTATGTTGAACCTGTGACTACTCATAGTTTATGAGATGAATTAACTAATTAATAAATATTCTAAATAGAACTGTTGTTTTCATTGGTTTGACTTATTAATTCATGATGAATAGTATATTTAAATAACGTATTACTTCACTTTGTTATTATGCAGCATGGCTGTTTGATTTATGTGGGATTTTGAGTGTGTTTTTATAGATCAAAAATATTTTTTAAACATGAAATATTATTAAAAAATATAATTTGATTGGTTTTATTCATTAAGTAAACGCGATAATAGTCACTTGTTCTCTTATCACATCTGCTATGTGATTTGTTTTTATTAACTGAGTGAATATATTTGTAGGGGTTATCTATGTATGTCGATACAGTCTCTGTTGTTTCTGGTAGTAAATTTATTGATATTAATGGAAAAGGAGTGATTGATTATGAAAAAGAGATATCACTGGATTGTTGTATGAATAAAATACATTTCCATTCTAAAAAATTAACTATTGATATTAATGAAAAGCAAAAGAGATTGGTTATGTGTTTGTTTAATTATGTAAATAGAAAACAAGACATTATCAAGGTTGTATGGTATGAAAATCATAAAAGTATTTCTGATAATAACTATCATCAGTTAATACACAAGTTTAGAGTGCATTTAAAAAATGCGGGTATACCTGATGGTATAGTGAAAACAATAAATAGATATGGGCTCAGACTGGATTCGGGAATATTAAATACAATGGTTTCAAATAAGATGAGCGATAGGTTTATTGGTTACTAGAAATAGGTGGCTGTCCACTCTATTATTCATATCAAAATTTCTCTACATGAGAGGTAAGGGTGTTATCATTTTTCACCAGGATAGTAATAACACCCTATGAGATGTTAGTTAAAAATAAAATATATATACTAGATATAGTCATAATAACATGTGTTATATATCAGTTTTATATAGGGCTTATAGCAATAATATATGAAGAAGAGAGGCCAATTCCGCTACTATATGAGTCTGAATATACTGAAGATGATAACTTAACGCAGAGAGTAAAATGGCTGGAGGAAATTAAGCAGATTGATTTTTTTAGAGCAAGTGTCAGTGATGCAACAATAGATGAAGATAACAAAGTAATTACTGATATGGCTAGTGCACCTAGCTATACTGGCAACTTAAAGCTAGCGGGTATTCTGAAACATACGGATGAATCAAAGTCTATTGCAATCCTGAGTATTAATGGAGAGCAAAATATCTACTTTACCCATGATATAATAGAAGATATTAATATAGTAATAGTCATGATTTTAGTGGACAGAATTATAATTAGTGAAAAAAACTTGTATTACACATTAGTTATCCAATAATTAATTCACCCTGATTGATACAGCAAGGGGAGATTTATGAACGGTAATAAAATTTTATATTTAATCTTTTTTATGAAGGGTGAATATTTTTTTAGAGTTAACATAATTAATGCAAAATTATTAATGATGTTGTTAGTGGTTATATTGTCAGCAGAAGTGAATGGAGCTGGGTTTTCTGTTTCGTTCAGAGATGCTGATATAAAAGAGTTTATTAATACAGTAAGTAAAAATATTAATAAAACTATAATTATAGACCCCAAGGTTCAAGGCTTAGTAAGTATTCGTAGTTACGAGTTATTAGATGAAGATAAGTATTATCAATTTTTTTTGAATGTACTTGATGTTTATGGCTATACAGTCGTTGAAATGCCTAACAATATTTTAAAGGTAATCCCCTCAAAGCGTGCAAAAAGTTCAGTTGCTCCGATGCTAAAGGATTTAAATGAAGCTCAGGGTGATGAGCTCGTCAATAGATTTTTTAAACTTAAACATATATCAGCTAAGAATTTGGCCCCATTATTACGACAATTAAATGATAATTCTGAGTCAGGGAATATTATCCATTATGATCCTTCAAACACAATATTAATCACAGGGCGTGCGGCAGTGGTTAATCGCTTGCATTCCATTATTAGTGCATTTGATCTACCAGGAGAGTCAGATATTGAACTCTACAAATTAAGTTATGCAACAGCATCGGATGTTGTTAAATTAATCAATCAGATAATCAATCCAGCCACTGCAAATAGACAGGAAATATTCAATTCAGGAAAAATAATTGCTGATGATAGAACCAACTCAGTATTAGTGAGTGGTGATAATCATACAAGAAAAAAATCCATTCAAATGATTAAGGAACTTGATCAGCAACGAGATAGCTATGGTAATACTAAAGTAATCTACATGAAGTATGCACAAGCATCAAAATTGTTGGATGTCTTAAATGGTGTAAGTCACGGATTTCATAATGATAAAAAATCCATGGGGAGAAGTAGTAACGATAACGTTTCTATCAAGGCGCATGATCAGACAAATTCTTTAGTTATTACTGCTGCGCCTAAAATAATGAAAGAATTAGATCAGGTTATCGAAAAGTTAGATATCAGGCGTGCTCAGGTGTTAGTGGAAGCGATTATAGTTGAGACTCAGAATGGTGAAGGACTCAATCTGGGGGTTCAGTGGGCTAATAAATTTCATGGTGGAGTGAATTTCCTCCAAAATCCTGAAAGTGTAAAAAATAAGAATGGTAGTGAAAATATAGTACCAAAACTAATTACTGGATTAACCGCAGGTTTTTACAAAGGAAATTGGGATGGCCTATTTACTGCGTTAGCAACTAATTTAAATAATAATATTCTTGCGACACCCAGTATCGTTACACTGGATAACATGGAGGCTGAGTTCAATGTAGGCCAAGAGGTTCCTATATTAACATCAACACAAACAACAACAACAGATAAAGTATATAACTCCATTTCAAGACAATCCGTTGGTGTTATGTTAAAAGTCAAACCGCAGATAAATAAAGGAGACTCAGTATTACTGGAGATCAGGCAAGAGGTCTCAAGTGTTGCTGACAGTTCTGATATTAATACGCATAATTTAGGGTCGGTCTTTAATAAAAGGATTGTTAATAATGCCGTTCTGGTTAAAAGTGGTGAAACAGTTGTTGTTGGAGGGCTTTTAGATAAAAAAGTCAATAAAACCATCAATAAAGTACCTCTCCTCGGAGATATCCCTTTCATAGGTGCTTTGTTTAGACAGAGTAAAGAAAAGGTAGAGAAAAGTAATCTTATATTATTTATTAAGCCAACAATACTCAGAGAGACAAGTGACTATACGCAGGTCACAACAGATAAATATACTGCATACAATAACATGTACTCTACTGATGATCTTGAGATGCCACCTATTGATGCCCTAAACGATAGATTAAATAATAATGAATTTGATTTTATCAAAAAAGACATAATTGATTTTTATGAAGCAGTAGGAATAACATATGATTGAAAATAAAACTCAGCCTCTGCCACTAACATTTAGTTGGTCAAGAGATAATGGTGTTATTTTATTCCCTATTGAACATGGTTACCAGCTTATCTGCCGGAACTCTGCTTCTCTTGAGGCAATACTTGAAGCTAATCGAGTCGGAAATCAACCGGATGATCTCAATTTTGTCACTGATGATGAATTTGAGAGTAACCTGGCATTTGTTTATCAAAAAAGCTCGACGCAGTCACATAAAATAATGAGTACTATCAGTGACGAAATAGCGATCTATTCATTTAGCGGTGAAATTCCCGTCAGTGAAGATTTACTGGATACTGACAATGAAGCACCTGTAATAAAATTAATCAATACAATTTTAGCTGAAGCAGTTAAAGAATTAGCTTCAGATATACATATAGACTCTTTTGATAAAAAAATGATTATAAGATTTCGTATTGATGGTGTGTTAAAAAACATCCTGGAGATACATCGAAAAGTCGCGCTATTATTAGTTTCTAGAATTAAAATTATGGCTAAATTAGATATTGCAGAAAAAAGAATTCCACAGGATGGTCGTATCACTCTTAATTTAGCCGGAAGAGCTTTAGATGTCCGTGTTTCAGTATTACCGGTTAATCATGGCGAGCGTGTAGTGATGCGGTTGTTAGATAAAAACAGTTTAAAACTTGACCTAAGGTATCTGGGGATGTCACACAAAAATTGCGACTCTATGAATGCATTAATGCATAAACCACATGGTATCGTTTTAGTTGTTGGCCCTACTGGTGCAGGGAAAAGCACCACGCTCTACGCAGCTTTGATGGCAATAGACGCACAAGAAAAAAATATTATGACGGTTGAGGATCCGATTGAGTTCGATATAGATGGAATATCTCAGACACAGGTAAATTCAAAGATAGATATGACTTTTGCACGTAGTTTGAGAGCAATACTACGACAAGATCCTGATGTTATTCTTATTGGTGAAATCCGAGATACAGAGACGGCCCAGATAGCAGTTCAAGCATCATTGACAGGGCACTTGGTATTATCAACCTTACATGCAAATAGTGCTGTTGGTGCGGTAACAAGACTTAAAGATATGGGTATTGAACCTTTCATGCTCTCAAGCTCATTGCTGGCCGTTTTATCTCAACGATTAGTGCGTCGATTATGTACTGAGTGCCGATTGGAATATTCATGTGTACAAGATGTATTACAAGAAATGAGCACAAACTATCGAGTGCCTTTGCATGGTAACGGATACAGTGCTGTAGGTTGTGGCAAATGTAATGTAACTGGATATCGAGGGCGAGTCGCATTACATGAACTGATGATTATTAATAACAAGGTGCGAGAAGGCATTTATAAAGGGAAAAGTGAAATAGATTTGATCAAACATGCAGAAGGGTATATACGCAGTATTGAACATGATGGTATTGATAAGGTTATTGCCGGGTTAACAACAATAGAGGAAGTAAAACGAATACATCTAGAGGATAAGTATGCCTGTATTTAACTATGCAGCTATAAATAATCAAGGGGTGAAAATAAAAGGCAGTGTCGATGCGGAAAATATGTTAGCAGCCAGACATACTCTTTATCAACAGAATCTCTGTATACTAAATGTAAGAGTCAAACGAGTAAGCCTAACGACTCGAGTAACTAAATATTTTAACAGAGTTAGTAGGGTAGATCTTGTTTTAATGACTCGGCAAATGTCTATTTTAGTTAATGCAGCAATACCATTAGTAGAGGTTCTGGAAATAGTTGAAAAGCAAAGTGTGAAGGGTAATGTTAAGAATATGATTCATGAGATAAGAAATAAAGTAATTGAGGGGCATTCATTTTCAGATTCACTCTTGTTATATTCAAATGTATTTAATACGCTATATCGAGCTATGATTACAGCTGGAGAGGTATCTGGTCATTTAGATATAGTATTGTCAAAATTAGCAGAGCATATTGAACAAACATACAGGGTACAAAAGAAAATAATACAATCATTAATTTATCCGGGCTTTTTAATTTTAATATCTATAGGTGTAATAGTTGTACTTTTATCTGTTGTAATACCTAGCCTCATTGAGCAATTTTCTTTTTATGAACAAGCATTACCATTATCAACCCGAGTTCTTATGGTATCTAGTTACTGGGTTAAGGATAATGCCTTATTTTATATTTTCATTTCCTTTCTATTTTTTGTTTTATTTAATTTATCATTAAGGATAAATAAAGTTAATTTTTTTATTGATGGGTGTTGCTTAAAAATACCTGTTATAGGTAAAGTGATTTCCCAGTTAAACATATCTCGTTATCTAAGAATGATGGCAATTCTAAGCTCTAATGGCATCAGCTTAATTAAAGCAATGAAAATTAGCAATACGGCTTTAACTAACCAATATATTAAAAAGCAACTATTAAATTCGATAAAATTAGTTAGTGAGGGTGACAGTCTTTCATCATCTTTAGCTAGCTGTCGGGGGTTCTCTCCAATGATTTTGCATCTAATCTCATCAGGTGAGCGCAGTGGAAAATTGGATACTATATTAGAAAGAATAACTTTTATTCAAGAACAAGATTTAATTGGTCAGATAGATATATTTATAACATTACTAGAGCCAATAATAATGATTCTCATGGCCGGGTTTATTTTTTTTATTGTTTTGGCAATATTCCAACCAATATTGGAAATGAATAATTTAATTTTGTGATTATTATTTAAGAGGCTGTATGTTAAATCTTAAAAAAGGCGGTTTTACATTATTAGAAGTCATGGTTATTGTTATCATTTTAGGTCTCCTTGCTAGTTTGACAATACCTAGCCTGATGTCTAATAAAAATAGGGCTGATCGACAGAAAGTACTAAGTGATATTGCGGCTATAGAAAATGCATTGGATATGTATAAGTTAGACAATGGTTATTATCCTACAGAGGAACAAGGCATTAAAGCTCTTGTCATTAAACCAATGGAACATCCTACTCCCCAAATTTATCCTTATAATGGCTATATTCGTAGATTACCGAAAGATCCATGGAACAACTCTTATCAGATGAATAATCCCGGACAACATGAAGAGCTTGATATATTTTCTGCAGGACCCGATAGAGTGATAGATACTGACGATGATATAGGCAATTGGTCGGCATCATTAATAGAAAATGAAATAGACAATTCTTTGTGACAGCTAGAGCTATCAATCTAATGAAGAGAGATAACTCATCAAGCTTTGCGGGTTTCACATTATTGGAAGTAATGTTGTCAATGGCTATTTTTGCTATCGCCGGTATCAGTATGGTAAAAATCATTGGTGAACAATTAATACGAAGCAAAGTTTTAGAAGATAAGATTATAGCCTCTTGGGTAGCAGATAATATTTTGACGGAAATTAATATTAAAAGAATAGAACAAGCAGAACAATGGGTAAAAGGAAGTGAGTTGATGATGAATAAACTATGGTATTGGCAATCAAAAGAAACAAAGATTGGGGAAGTTAGCATTGTTACAGTGGAAGTTCGTGGTCAGGTATATAGTAAAAATCCTGATATTATCCTAGAAGGATATCGATATATTAATGAATAAATGTTCATGCTCTGGTTTTACTTTATTAGAGACATTACTTGCAATCACTATTTTCACGTTGATGAGTTTAGCTATATATCAATCTCTAATAATCGTTGTCAAAGGAAGTGATGCAGTTAAAAAGAAAGCAAAACAAATTAATGAGCTAAACGCAGTTATTAATATATTAGAGAGTAATATTTCGCATGCAATAGTATCTTCTCATTTGATAGATGAGAAAGTATCAGGTCGTAACTTTAGATTCGGTAAGTCATTACTGGAAAGTGACGATTTTGGGATCTGCTTTTTTTTAAACACTCACACAGATCCTTATGATTATATCAAATCAGAAATGGTCGGCTTCAGGCTAAGAAATAGATACATAGAAAAACTGAATTATGACCTAGATGAAAATAGCCCAAGAGTATCAAAAATTATCGGAGATGTTACTGGGTTCCGAATCCGAATATATCAAGAACCAGCAGGGTTAAACGAATGGAATGAAAAAAAATCCTTGCCTAAAGCGGTAGAGGTTATTATTGAGTTAGGCAATCAGGGACGCGTTAGGCGAGTCATTACGTTGCTAAACAATACTTCTTAAGCAGGATAGGGATGGTGGAACAGCGTGGCATAGCTCTATTGTTAGTATTATGTATTCTGTTACTTATGAGTGGCATAGTAACAATGTCATCTTACTATTGGTCAGATATTTATTATATAGCTGGAGAAATAAAAAAGAGTAATTCTAAACGATGGCTGTTATTAGGTGTAGAGGATATTTTTTTAAAGAGGATGACTAAAGTAATATCAAATAATAAATTAACAAATGATATTTTACCTTTCATTATCTCTTCATCTGACTTTATGGAAATTAATGATAATTATATTAACTTTAGCTTCATAGAACAAATTAACTGTTTTAATATTAATGCTCTTCAATATTCAACTGTCAATGACAGACCATTAAATATAATTTACCCTTGGTTGGTTTTTAAAAATATCTTGCAGCTAAAAAATACAACAGAGATATCAATAAATAATATGGATTTAAATGACAACTATTATTTTTATGAAAATAATAAAATTAATGAGTCACATATGATATCTGTATTCCCTGACTTATTGGCAAATGAGTTACTCAAAAGTGATAAGTTTTATTTCGATATGTCATCTATTTTTTGTTCTAGAAACGACGATAAGTTATTAATTAACATAAATATGCTAGAGGTTAAGCATAGTAGACTAATACAGGCCATTTTGTTGAATGTGATTAATGATTCTGTTATTAGTGCTGCTATATTATCCAAACCAGTTAATGGTTGGAGTAGTGTTAAAGAATTCTTTGATTTTATTATAAGTAACTCAGATGTCGTAACTGAAGATGTACATAAGCTAAGAGATATTATAGCGTATAATTTTACACATGATGAATACTATTTCTCATCAATATTTAGAACTAATGCTAATGCTGGATATTATCAACTGATAAGTCTATTTAGAATAAAAAATAGCGAGGTGGTTATTTTAGAACGGAGGTTTTCTATCGGTGAATGATTTCCAAGATCGCATTTCTCCAAAAAATAAACTCATCATTAGACTAGGTTGTCATGCTGATGAACCCATATATTGGTATTTAAAGTTAAGAGGGCGGAAGGGTTTTCAGTCTGGAAAATTAAATAACTCTATGGAATTAAAAGATATCTGTAACTTGTCTCATTGTGATGTGACTATCTTAGTGTCCACCAGTTTTATTATTTATAGGAAAGTAGAACTACATAAGAAAAAAATAATAAGGAATTTAAAATACCTTAAGTTTTCTTTTGAAAAAACGATTATTGGTAATATAGATAATTTTCATACTGTTATTTTAAAATATGATAAAAATTTTTGCTATGTTGCTGCGGTTGAACATGAATTAATGAGTTGCTGGCTGAAATGGCTAGATAATGCCGGTATATCTATTAGTCTTATGATTCCTGATGTACTAACTTTACCTTTTAGTGAGGATAAATGCTCATTGTTAAAACTGGATAGTCAATGGTTGATAAGAAATGGTGAGTACTCAGGTTTTTCCATTAAGGAAAGTATTTTTGATAAAATACATCTGGTAAAGGACAAAAACTTGTCAACAAACAGAGTTAATTATATATCGGAGCAACAAAAAAAAGCACACTTAATAAATTTTTGCGATGCGTTAAGCATAATGGCAGAAAACATTAATAAAGATGGTGTCAATTTTCTTAGTGGAAAGTATTCTCGCTATAGAGAGCGGAAGAGTGGTTTTTTTTCCTCCTTTAGGACTATTAGCTTTGGTTTTTTATTATCTATCGGTATGATTTTTAATTTGTTATATAATAAAAAAATGGTGGAGCGTGATATTGATATACTAAATGAAATTTCACTAAGCTTCTATGCGCGCTACCCATCGCTGAAACAGCTTGATTTAGATAGTCATGATTTAAATTATTATAATAACTCATTGAATGATGATTTTGATTTTATTAAAACTTTACATACTTCAAGTGTGTTTATTAAAAATTTAAGTAATCCAATAAATAGAATTAACTTCAGCAATAATGATGGGGCTATTGTTTTTAATTTAGATGAGGTAGAGAGGGGAATGCTAGAAAATGAACTAGACGAGTTGAACGTAGAGGGAGTGACAGTTTCTAAATTCACTCATGATGATAAAACATATGACATGGTTTTTAAATATTAGTTATGAAATTTAAAATATCCATTCTGAGATTTATTTTAAATAATCGGTGGGCTATATTTATTAGCATCCTATTTATTTCAGCTGCGTACTGTTCTCTGAAGTTTTCATTGGAGAATAAATATCTACTAAGAAAATATTCTAAACTAGAAAATAATATAAACTATCATTCGGCTGTTGCAGAGAGGCTAAAACTGAGGGCAGTTTCTTTTTATGATAGAAAAAACATCTCAATAAAAGAAATTGAAAATAGGATTGCATTATTTTTTAATGAAAATGATATTTCTTCTAAGCTCTATCTGCTAGAGCAAGATTCTGTTTTAGTGAAAATTGAAAGTGCTAAATTGTTCAAACTATTAGATGTGCTATTTTTATTGTCTAGTGATAAGACGATTATAATTAGTAAGGTCGATATAAGTATCAGTAAGAATCTAGGTTATGTTTCTGGTGAGATTATTTTACAATTATCACAAGGTATATGATAAAACTATGCTTGATATATATGTCTTTTTTCGTATTCTATTCTACGTTGTTCTTGGGTTCTGCGTCGGCAGTTTTTTAAATGTCATCATATATCGTCTTCCCATTATGTTATCCAGTGCTGTATCCAAAAAAATGATCGGTGATAGCCATATTGGATGTCATAAATTTAGACGTAGGTTTGATTTGTGTTTCCCAAACTCGTTCTGCCCACATTGCTATTGTCCAATCCCATTAAAATATAATATACCTTTATTCGGCTGGTTGTTTTTACGTGGTACGAGCCAGTGCTGTCACAGGAAGATAAATCCTAGATACGTCATTATAGAGATCATTACGGCTTTGTTAACTCTTGCTGTAAGTTATTTCTCTTCAGATGATTACGTTATGATTGCTAGCCTCGTGTTAATTTGGGGGTTGATTGCATTAACTTTCATTGACCTCGATTGTTATCTACTTCCTGATAATATTACATTACCATTATTATGGATTGGGCTACTAATTAATATAAATGATACTTTTTCACCTCTGTCTTTCTCTGTTGTTGGTGCTGCTGCAGGTTACATATTTTTATGGTTTCCATACTTCTTATTTAAAGTTTTCAAAGGTATTGATGGCATGGGATATGGTGATTTTAAATTGATGGCTGCGCTGGGGGCTTGGTTCGGTGTTGCGGCAATACCTTTTCTGATATTACTATCTTCCTGTCTGGGTATTATAAGTTATATCTTTATATATTATTTCTCAAATAATAAATTAAAACATATTGCTTTTGGTCCATACATTGCACTATCTGGTGGTATTTATCTGTTTTTTGGTGACCAAATTACGTTCTTGTTTTAGTAATAAAATTATTTAGGATACTTTCAAACTCGCTACATTTAATATCATGCTCTACTTTATGTGCTTTTATTCCTTGGTATCTGGCTTGGGTTCTATTTGATATTACCATGTGAAATTTTGATGATAATGTGATGTTGTTATTTTTTATCATTCTTACGGCACTTTTAACTATTTCTTCTTCATTGGGTAACCCTTCAATATGGCACATGTCCTTTAAAAAACGAATGCTAGATGTGAGTGCAGTGATTTGTTCTATTATGTTTTTTTCGATTACATTATTTTTATTGTTTAGCTGACATCCAAAAATGATGGGTGCTATAAATAATATTACCTTTGCTTTTTTCAATGTTATTTATCCTCTGTGGTCGTTTAATTTAATGTTTTATAAATTATATCTTATAAACAAGGTTTCAATGATGAACGTTTTTTGTTACTAACCTAATTTTATTGATAGATTTTAATCTTAACATCTGATTCTTTTTATTTGTTATTGAGTTTTTATGATATTTATCACTTTTGGTTTTACTCATGTTTTTTGACTAAGGAAGCTAATGTTATTTCTGTTAACTTCTTAGGGGGACGTTTATGAATGTGAGAGTTAAAAATGGATGAAATAACCATTGGGAATATTATATTTTTCCCACAAAAAAGAACCATTAATAATAAAGGTAGGTTTGTAAAAATAAGGAATAAAGAATCTGAAGTGTTGCTTTTTCTTTGTAATAATTACCCTGCCGCTCTCTCTCGTGAGGAAATAGAGCAAAAGGTGTGGGAAGGTAGTTATGTGACTGATAATACGCTTACGCAAACTATTAGCAATTTGCGTCATGCTTTGGATGATAAAGGACATGAGTTAGTGATGACTATCCCTAAAAAAGGCTATTGCATTGGTATTAAGCCTAAGTTTGTTTTAAATGATCCTTCATGCAATTTATCACTTTCTGATGAGAGTTTATCTGATGAACTGGTCAATGAAAATACAATCTTAGCCTCTACATCTATTGGGCTAATTTATAAAATAACCATATTGTCGCTATTTTTTATTTTCTTGTTTTTTTCCTTTAAAATAACCTCATGTTATTATCAGGTAAGGATTATCGATACCGGGATGTTACCTATATTGGTTAATTTGGATAAAACGAGTGATAAAGATTTTTTGTCTATTTACAATAAACCACCTTATGTTTTTTTGAAGAAGCAAAAAAATGAAGAGTACACTGTCTGTAAATATAAAATGGGTGGGCTAACATGCGAAAAAAAATAACAAAATATATGTTGTTAAGTATTGTTTTAGGGCTGGTGCTAGGGGGCGGTATAGGACGAGTCTATTATTATATTCATCCAATGAGTGATATTGAGGGGTACTGGGAGGTAAATTATGACTTTAGTCATTTAAATGAAAATTATCATGTTCATTCTAGAGTTAGCATTATAAATAGAGAAATAAATTCATCAGCTGATGTTTATGATGATGCTAATTATATAAAGGCTAGGCGTAATATTGTCTTTGATATTGTAGATGTTGACCAAAACATTTTTATCGGAAAAATATCATCTTTATCAATGGTCAATAATAGCGATCGTTATTTATATGATTTTTTAAACACACCTTATTCAGTGAGCCGCCCTATATTTTATAAACTGAACGAAAATACTATTTTGATGGAGCAGTCTCAAGGGCATCCTGTTAATAGTTTTCGGGTGTTGACTCGTGTTGAGATATAAATATTCTCAGGGTTAATGTAATTAAAGTGAAATTTTTACTGTACCATTTTTACTTTATGAAGCAGTAGAGGCTTATTTTCATATTGAAATAAATTTGTCATATTGGGTCGCTAATGTTGATATCTCAATCATAACCAAGTGTAAAAACAATGTTTTCTCGTGTTTATCTTTCTGTTATGAAACTCATGTTTAATGTTAAATCTATATATTCATTTACCAATGGGAAATTTGGTATATTGTTTGGCCTTATTCTAGTTATTAGTCTTTTTTCTCTGTTACAGCTGTTTTCTATCAGTTTTCTGTCTCATATATTGGATAGTACAAAAGTTAATGTTGAGAAAACACATCAGAGCCATCAGCAAGAAGTATTAATGGACCGGGCCAGGATGGAGTTATTAATCGCCAGCGATAAACTCAATCGGGCAGGAATCTATTATATGGAAGATAAAGAGACCGGTTCCGAAGGGAGTTGGCATAGCCTTTTAAGTGAAGCATTACAGTCTTTGCTGCGCTCACAAGATGATTTTCATCAGCTAGAGCGACTTTCTGCTCAAGATAAGCGTCCAGAACTCGTGGCACTCAAGGAGAGTTATCAGCAGTTGTATCAGGGATTAACTGAAGTTGGGCAAGGGCTGGAAAAGAACAACAGTATCGATGCCTTTTTTGAAGTTCCTATTCAAGGCTTTCAGAGTGATTTTACTGAAAAGTATTACCATTATTTGCAGGAAAGCGAAAAAAATCGGACGGTCATGGATGCTCAACTACTTTCTTCACTCTCCTGTGCAAAGCAAGCAGTTATTATCGCCTTGGTGATATTACTGGGTCTGGCTTTCTCTGTTTGGTTGGCGGTGACTCGCTGGGTTATTCGGCCGCTAAATTATCTTATTTCGCAAATACACGTTATTGCCGCGGGTGACTTATCACGTCAAATTGGCCACAACGCTTTTACCAGCCGTGAAGTTCATCAACTGGCTGACAGCATAAGCCAGATGCAGCAAGGGTTGGTGACATTGGTCAGCCAGGTACGTGGTGGTGTCGACGTTATTCTGGCGGGGGTTAATCAAATAGCCGCCGACAACCATCGTATTTCTGAACAAACGCAGTCACAGACCCAATCACTGGCAGCCACTACACTGAATATGAGCCAGCTGACTGTGCGTGTGAAACAGAATTCACTGAGCGCAGATCAGGCTAATCATTTAGCAAATGAAGCAAAAGATATCGCCAGCCACGGCGGGGATATGATGTCTCGCGTGGTCAATTCGATGGCTGATATCTCTACTGGCTCGCAAGAGATAGCCGAAATTATCACCTTGATAGAATCAGTCGCCTTTCAAACCAATATCTTGGCCTTAAACGCCGCTATCGAAGCTGCTCACGCGGGTGAACATGGGCGTGGATTTTCGGTGGTAGCGCGCGAAGTCGGAATACTCGCCCACCAAAGCGGTAATTCTGCTCTGAACATTAAGCGTCTTATCGATAACTCCGCGAAATATATATCTGCGGGGGCCGGTTTAGTGGGGCGTTCTGGAGATAACTTACGCGCAATTATTGATGCAGTCGTTAAGGTGACTGATTTGATGGCGGAAATATCTGCCGCTTCACACGAGCAAAGTCAGGGAATAGAGGATATTTCTGTGCGGGTAGGGATAATTAATGAGGTAACAAAATTGAATGCTGAGTTAGTTGAACAATCTACTCGCGCATCTGAAGTGTTACAGCAGCAAATTTTCCAACTTAACCAGTCGGTGGCCCGTTTTTGCTTACCTGGCGCTGTGCGACCTCCCCAAGATATTCATGAGGAGGTCTTTATCAGTATTTAACGTGCCATGCTATTTTTTAAAAAACGACTCCAGCCCGATGGATCTCCATAATATTCGCTTGCTGGCAGGGTAGTTAGTTTTCCCTGTTTATCTTGCAATACAAATGTGGGAAAGCCGTGCCCATGCACTTTTGCCAGTAATGCGCGGCTTTGTGCAATGTGCTGGCTGGATGTTATTAGTGCAGCATTGAAAGCAGTAATAAATGCCTCAGGATCCAAGCCAATATCGACAGCAAGTTCAGTTAATACTGGCGTATCGGCAATGCGACGGCCTTCGACATAGTGAGCTTGCTGAATGCGATGGAGCATGGTAACACCACACCCAGCCAGCTCTTCTGCTGCCAGAATAGCTGCAATTGGTGGCGTGGAGTCCATAATGGCTGAGGTATCATTCAGCAAACCATTATAATAGCCGTCACCAAAAGTTTGCCCGGTTAACTGGGCAATGCGCTGGTCATGCGGCATAACATAGCCACGCCACTGGCTGTCTATCTGGCGACGATTTGCTCCAGACATCATCCCGCCACCATGTAATACCAATGTCAGGCCAGGAATATCTTGCGCAGCTTGTATAAGTGGCGCGGCGCCATAACACCAACCACATAATGGATCAAAAATGTAATGCAACGTGCTGCTGGACATGGTGTTTTCCTCAATTTTTTCCTGACCGGATAATCTGTATTACTTTATTGTTGTCGCTGCTATTGCGGCCACTTCATTTCGTTCTTCAGTACTTTGGCACTCAATTCCAAGCTAGATTCATCTTTCAGCTCTGGATAATGTTTTTTCATAGCAGCAATCAGTTCAGCGGAATCTTTTGCTTTAGGAATCTCTGCATTTAGCGTCGTTAAATAGTTTTGAGTAAAGGTAACTGAAGCCAATGTTTGTGGCGCATTATCCAGAAAATGTCCCGGTACCACAGTGACAGGTTTCAATGCCTTGATTTTTTCCAGCGTCGTTAGCCAGTGTTGGCGTGATTCTGCTGTTTGGGTGTCTGCTACCCATAAATGAATATTACCGGAGACCGCAACACCACCAACCACGGCTTTCAGTGAAGGGATCCAGACAAATGTCTTTTCTGGTGATGGGCCATCCAAGCCTTCAACTTCGACTTTCTGTCCATCAATAGTAAAGCTCTTACCTTGCAGTTCTTGCGGAACAATCACGCGAGTGGGGGCATTTTCCTTCAAGATTGGGGCCCAATAAGCCATTTTCCCCTCTTTAGTCGCTTTAATTTCTTCAATAGTTTGTGGGGTTGCGATGACTTTAGCTTGTGGGAACGCGCGAGTAATGACATCCAGACCAAAATAAAAATCAGGGTCTGCCTGGCTGATATAGATAGTGGTCAGCTTCTTACCACTTTGTTGGATTTTCTTCACCAAAGCTTCAGCATCATTACGTTGGAATTGTGCATCAATCAGCGCAACCTCAGTTTTGCCACTGATGATTTCTGATGATACCGGGAAGATGCTTTTTTCACCGGGATTGTAGACTTCCATTTTCAACTGCTCAGCGGCGTTAGCCGTTGATACTGCTGCAAAAGTAGCTAAACCGGCAAAGGTCATTGGTAAGAGTGTTTTAGTTAACATGTTTGTTTTCCTGGTAGTGACTGGGTATGGGTTAGATAATAGATTGCATGAATCGATAGAAAAACCTGATAATAGGCAATTATTTGTTGCTTAAATCGAGCTAATCATGGATAGGATCACCGCCGCTGAAGTCTTTGTCGCCATTGTTGAACGCGGCAGTATGATTGCTGCCGCTGATGCTTTAGAGATGTCACGGGCAATGGTGACGCGCTATCTGGCTCAGATGGAGCAGTGGGCAGGGGCGCGTTTATTACACCGAACAACCCGTAAACTGAGTTTGACCCATGCTGGAGAGGCTACGCTTGAGCGCTGCCGTCGTATGCTTGAGTTTGCCCAAGATATGGATTTAGTTGAGGGGCAGGAAGATGGCGAGCTACGTGGATTATTGCGTATCAGTTGCTCTCAGTCTCTTGGGCAAAGTGCATTGGCAATTGCCGTCGCTGGCTATCTGCACCGTTATCCGCAGGTGGCCGTTGATTTACAGATGAATAATCGCACGGTTAATTTAGTGGAAGAGCGTATTGATTTGGCATTGCGTATCACCAATGACTTAGACCCTAACTTGATCGCGCGCCCACTTGCTACTTGTCATTCCGTGGTCTGTGCTGCACCAAGCTATCTCTCTGCCAAAGGAACGCCCAAAGATCCCCATGATCTGGCGGTACATAACTGCCTGACATACTCCTATTTCGGCAAAAGTTTGTGGCACTTTGATCAACAGGGCGTGAAATCATCCGTCGCTGTTGGGGGGAATTTAAGCGCTAACGAATCGGTGGTTTTGCTCAGCGGAGCATTGGAGGGGGCCGGTATTACTTTGCAACCCAGCTACTCCGCCGCACCCTATATTGCCAGTGGACAGCTTGTTAAGTTATTGCCTGATTATCAGCCGCAGTCGATGGGTATTTATGGTATTTATACTTCCCGGCGGCAAATGCCAGCGACGTTGAGGACGATGTTAGATTATTTGGTGGAGTGGTTTGCCACTCATCCCCTGCCGACTTGAAGCTGTTGTCGTGTCGTTACATTCTCAAACATATTTTTATTATTAATGATGCGGCTAAATCATTTTTTATTTCATTAGGTTATCGCTTAAATGAAGATAGGGTTACTTATCAGGCTAGTTATAACTCTGTTCATTACTAGTTATTATTCATCAACTCATGCTATTTCTAGCGGGTAAGTTTAGAGATTAAATAATTATAAATAATAGGGTTATTGCTGGGTGACTCGGCAATTGGCTCCATTCTTTTTGCCTCATTTCTACTCACTACCGTGTGCCAGTTAATTAATTATGACTGGCAACAATTTGTCTGCCTGTTACCTAAACGGGCTGATATTGTCTGACTGGGAGCTTGTATTATGCCTGTTGCATTGCTGGCATTAGCACTGAGTGCTTTTGCTATTGGTACCACCGAATTTGTTATTATGGGATTGCTGCCTCAAGTGGCGGGTGATTTGCAAATCACTATTCCTACCGCCGGTTGGTTGATCAGTGGCTATGCGCTGGGAGTGGCTATTGGCGCACCTATCATGGCGGTGCTAACCGCCAAATTGCCACGTAGAAAAACATTATTGCTATTAATGGTGATCTTTATCATCGGCAATTTAATGTGTGCATTGGCTTATAGCTATGATTTCCTGATGTTGGCCAGAGTCATTACCGCACTGTGTCATGGGGCGTTCTTTGGTATTGGTGCCGTGGTTGCAGCTAATCTGGTCGCACCAAATCGTCGTGCTTCTGCGGTGGCGCTGATGTTCACCGGCCTGACACTGGCCAATGTGCTGGGTGTACCGCTGGGAACAGCTTTAGGGCAAGCTTTCGGCTGGCGCTCCACATTTTGGGTGGTTGCGGTGATTGGCCTGTTCTCACTGGCGGCGCTCTATAGCAAGCTGCCTTCTTCTCAGAATGAGGCTCCCACCGAGCTACGTAAAGAGATTGCCGCGCTGCGCGGTGGGGGTATCTGGCTATCTTTGTTGATGACAGTCTTTTTTGCCGCCGCTATGTTTGCTCTCTTTACTTATATCGCGCCGATTCTGACCGAAGTGACCCAGGTATCTGAGCACGGTGTCAGTTGGACATTGCTGTTGATGGGCGTGGGGTTGACCTTGGGGAATATTGTTGGCGGGCGGCTGGCCGATTGGCGTTTGCCGGTTAGCCTCACCATGACATTTTTGTTGATCGCGCTGTTATCCGCTCTATTTAGTTGGACAAGTCATTCATTATTGGCTGCGGAAGTGACTCTATTTTTGTGGTCTGCGGCGGCATTCTCCGCAGTGCCTGCATTACAAATCAACGTGGTGACTTACGGTAAGAAAGCCCCTAATTTAGTTTCGACCTTGAATATTGCAGCCTTTAACGTCGGTAATGCATTAGGTGCCTGGGTGGGGGGCGTGGTGATTACCCAAGGATTAGGACTGACGGCAGTACCACTGGCTGCCGCCGTACTGGCCGTTATTGGTTTGCTGCTGTGCCTGTTTACTTTCTCTCGGGCGCAGGCCGGTAAGGTCAAAACGGCTTAATGAGCTAAAACAGATCAATATTGTGGGGCAATCACCGCGGTTAGACGTTGTTGGAAGGTGATTGCCTGCTGTTTTAAGTGCTCAATAAAAGTATCGACCAACGTTGATGATGGGCGGTGAATGGGTTTTATCAAGCTAATAGTAAAAGGAATTTCTACACTAAATGGTCGGACACAGACACCTTCACCCGCCCCTTTGCTGATGTAATCCAATGCTGTTAGTGGGTTAACGATGGAGACCCCGACACCTTCCCGTACCATGGCGCAAACTGATGCTGCACTATGCGTTTCCAGCACCAATCGTCGATTAATCCCTTGTTCGGTAAACAGATTATCCAGCAACTGACGATAACTGTCGGTGACTGACAAGCTGATAAAATTCTCGCCTTGGAAATCTTGCGGTGTCAGCACCGTTTTGTGTTGCAACGGATGGTCATTGGGCAAGACACAAACTTCATTCACCGTCATCAGTGTGTGGCGCACTGTGCCAGCCGGAGTGTGGGTATTCTCAGTCAAACCCAGGTCGTGGCGCTGAGCTGAGAGCCACTCTTCTAATAGCGGTGATTCCTGCGGGATAACGCTCAGACTGACTTCTGGGTAGCGATCAATAAAAGGTCTGCATACACCGGGTAGCAATGATTGAGAAAACACTGGCAAGCAAGCAATAGAAAGCTGCGCATGTTGAAATTGGCGAATCCCCTCAGCGGCCTGCTTGATGCGATCAAGCCCGTAATAAGAGCGCTGTACCTCTTCAAATAAACGCAAACCTTGTACGGTGGGATAAAGGCGGCCACGTACACGGTCAAACAGTTTTAGTTGAACCAATTGCTCAAAGCGCGCTAGCTCACGGCTAACGGTGGGTTGTGATGTTTGCAGCAATAATGCGGCTTCGGTGAGATTTCCGGTGGTCATCACTGCATGAAAAATTTCGATTTGTCGTAAGGAAATTGCGGGCATTATTGTGCTCCTACGGTGGCGACAGAATCATCTAACCCATATCATAAATGAATAGACTAAGGGTAAATAGATATTTTCCAAGCAGGCACTGAGTTGCTAATAATTGACCTATCAGCGAAATCCCTTCTTTCGCCCAATATTTTGATGACTCACTATTAGGAAAGACCTATGCCACATGCGCTTAACGACCTATCTTCGGCACTGACTGCCCAAAATCTGATTGCTTTGCCTGAGCGTTTTGGCTGCCCGGTATGGGCCTATGATGGTGATATTATCACGCAAAAAATCAATCAATTACGGAGTTTTGATGTCATCCGTTTTGCGCAGAAAGCCTGCTCGAATATTCATATTCTAGGTTTGATGCGCAACCAAGGGGTCAAGGTGGACTCCGTTTCCTTGGGCGAGATTGAGCGCGCATTACAGGCCGGTTTCCAACCAGGGCAGGAACCTGCTGAAATTGTCTTCACGGCGGATTTACTGGATCAGGCGACATTATTGCGGGTGACAGAATTACACATTCCAGTGAATGCCGGTTCAATCGACATGCTGGAGCAGTTGGGGCAGCATGCGCCCGGCCATCCAGTTTGGCTGCGGGTCAATCCGGGTTTTGGTCATGGGCACAGCCAGAAAACCAATACCGGCGGTGAAAACAGCAAACATGGTATCTGGCACGAAGATCTCCCTCTGGCTATCAAAAAAATTGAGCAATATGGTTTAACACTAGTCGGTATTCATATGCATATTGGTTCTGGTGTTGATTACCAGCATCTGGAACAAGTCTGTGATGCCATGGTGCAGCAGGTTATTGATCTTGGGCAGGATATCAGCGCTATTTCTGCCGGGGGTGGGTTATCGATCCCCTACCAATTTGGTGATGATGAGATTGATACCGAGCATTATTATGGTTTATGGAATAGCGCCAGAGAGCGGATCGCCGCACATTTGGGCCATCCGGTCAGTCTTGAAATCGAACCAGGACGTTTTTTGATGGCGGAATCTGGTGTGTTAATCGCACAGGTTCGGGCAGTGAAAGATATGGGTCGTCGGCACTATGTTTTGGTCGATGCTGGTTTTAACGATCTGATGCGCCCGGCGATGTACGGCAGTTATCACCACATCTCATTGTTACCTGCGGATGGGCGATCACTGGCTGACGAACCATTGATTGAAACTGTGGTGGCAGGGCCGCTGTGTGAGTCAGGTGATGTGTTTACCCAAGAAGCGGGGGGTGGGTTGGAGACTCGCGCTTTGCCAATGGCTAAAATTGGTGACTATTTAGTCTTCCACGATACCGGAGCCTATGGTGCATCAATGTCTTCTAACTACAACAGCCGCCCACTATTACCGGAAGTGTTGTTTGAGCAGGGTCAACCGCGTTTGATCCGCCGGCGGCAAACCATCGAAGAATTGATTGCATTAGAACAGTTTTAATTTTTATCCGGCTGATAGCCTGCCACTGAGAATCAACAGTGGCAGGCTATGTTCAGTACCCACTTCTTTAGCAGTAATATGGTCCCGGTACCACAGACTCTCGTAGTTTCAGCTCGCCGGTAAAGGGGGTCAGTGGCAACACTTTTTTCCCTGCAATCAATCTCAGAGCTTGAGTAATCGCGGCTTCAATCATTGCATCAATAGGAAGATAAACTGTTGATAGTGAAGGCTGTAAGTAAGGCGCTGTTGGCTCGTCATCAAAGCCAAATAACGAAACATCTTCTGGCAGCTTTTTCCCCGCCTGACTGAGGGCTTTCATCGCCCCAATTGCCATATCATCATTATAGATAAACAGGGCGCTGAACTTAATATTGCGCGCCAATAAGGTTTGGCAACCTTTATAGCCATCGGGCACGCCGTTCTCGCCGTGGGCAATCAACTCATCATTGAGAGGAATGCCGTGACGGGTTAATGCTTGCTGATAACCAGCAAGGCGCGATTGCGCCGTGGAGGTGGCAATGGGCCCGGTGATGCAGGCAATATCACGATGCCCTTGTTCAATCAGATAGTTAACTGCGTTGAATGCTGCTTGTTGCTGCTCAAAGAACACGCAATGTTCACGCGCTTGCGGTAAATCACGGTTGATCACCATCAATGGGGTGGGCACGTTGGCAAGCAACTGCATTAAATCTGCTTCCGACATTGAACGCGTATAAAGAATAATAGCGTCACAACGGCGGTCGGCCAGCAGTTGAACAGCTTGTTGTTCACCTTCCGGTGTATCGTGCCCATCCGTCACAATCAGATGTTTACCACTGGCTTCAATCAGTTTTGCGGCCTGATGGAGCAGGCGGCCAAAATAGGGGCCTTCAAAGTTGGAAACCACTAAACCTATGCTGTTGGAGCTTTTATTTGCCAGTGACTGAGCCAGGAAGTTAGGGCGATAACCCAACTCATCCATAGCTTTAAACACCGCTTCGCGGGTGCTTTCCTTAACCTGTCCGGTGCCATTAAGCACCCTGGATACAGTCGCCTTGGACACTCCTGCGCGCAAAGAGACATCCAACATGGTAATCATCAATTGTAGACCTCTGGCTGGGGACGGTTCTTTGGGTGTAACTGCCGGATATAGCGGCAGTTTAGCATAGCGCGGATGGGTTGTTATTCTTTGTTAATAGCCGGTTTTAGTCATCAGTCAATGTTTGCGGACTGGCGACAGAATGACGACGTACCAGTGTTGGGCTAAACATATTCGTGACTTCCGGTAGTGGCGTTTTATTTGCCAGTGCCAATGCCAACTCTGCCGCTTGTGTTGCCATCGCGACAACCGGATAGCGGATCGTGGTCAGCCGAGGGCGAAGATAACGCGAGATTAGCACGTCATCAAAACCGATTAGCGAAATTTCCTGTGGAACCTCGATGCTGTTGTCACTGAGCACGGAGAGTGCCCCTGCAGCCATCGGGTCGTTATAGCAGGTGACCGCAGTGAAATGCTTACCGCGGCCAAGTAAGTCGGTCATGGCTTGTTCACCACCGATTTCATCTGGCGAACCGTAGGAAACTAAGCGGTCGTCGACGGCGATGCCAAATTCTTCTAATGCATCGAGATAACCCTGTAGACGATCAGCGGCGTCTGAAATTTCATGGTTGGAGCAAATAATTGCGATCCGCTTATGCCCCTGCTGGATGAGATGGCGTGTTGCTAACCAGGCACCATAACGATCATCGAGTGCGACACAGCGCGTTTCGAAACCGGGTAACGTGCGGTTAATCAACACCATACCGGGGATCTGTTTCATTAATGATGTTAATTCTTCATCAGATAACTTTTTTGCATGGACCACCAAGGCGGCGCAACGATGACGAATGAGTTGTTCGATAGCTTGACGTTCTTTTTCGGCATCATGGTAACCGTTTCCAATCAATAAAAAATTACCCGTGGCATAAGCCACTTGCTCAACAGCTTTGACCATTGACCCAAAGAAAGGGTCTGAAACATCAGAAACAATCATGCCAACCGTTTCGGTTGATTGCTGAGCTAGTGCCCGTGCATTGGCATTGGGGTGGTATTGTAACTGTTCCATGGCGTTGGATACCGCCTGTCGTGATGCTTCACTGGCATTAGGCGAATTATTGATAACACGAGATACCGTTGCGACGGAAACACCCGCCAACTTGGCAACATCCTTAATAGTGGCCATTTTTCTTCCAGAGATTTTCAGGGTAATCGCTTACATCACTCAGTTTTGCGGAAAACAGGACGCTCCGCAAGGGGGGATGATCGCAACTTGATGAGAAAAAATCAAAGAACATGAAAATAGGAATAATACCTGTAGAGGCTAGGCCTCTTGTATTCGCTTTAGTACAAAATGGCACTGTTTAGTAAAAATTGTGCTTTGGTCTTATTGTTAGGTGAATGTTATTTTTACTTTCTATTTATTTGCCTGAGATAGCCATGTCCATCATCCGTTACCCCCAGCTTGCCCATTGGGGCGCTTATACCGCAGTCGTTGAAGATGGCAAGCTGATCCGTTGTGAGCCATTTGCTGACGATCCTAACCCTTCCCCCTTATTAGACTCCATTACGCCAATGGTTTATTCCGATAAACGTATCCGTAAACCGGCGATTCGTCGTTCATGGTTACAGCAACGGGAAAAAAGTGATCGTACCCTGCGTGGGCGGGAAGATTTTGTTGAAGTGGACTGGGATGTCGCGCTGGATTTAGTGGCTGAAGAGAATCGCCGGGTGAGAGACAGATATGGCCCTTCAGGGCTGTTTACTGGTTCTTATGGCTGGTCCTCTGCTGGGCGTTTACATCACGCGCGTTCATTAGTCCGGCGTTTTTATTTCTCTGGCGGTGGAGGTGTTGATCAACTGGGTAACTACAGTTGGGGGTCTGCACAATTCTTCTTGCCCTATGTGATAGGGACTTTTAGCCCACTGACCGGCCGGGTGACCTCTTGGCCAAGTGTGGTTGATCATTGTGAACTGTTTATCGCTTTTGGTGGGCTGGCACTAAAAAATGCTCAAGTTTCCTCTGGTGGCTCGGCGGAGCATTCATTAAAACCTTGGTTGGAGAAGCTGGCACAGAAGGGCACACCGGTTATTAACATCAGCCCGATGCGGGATGACTGCCCAGCGTTTGTCAATGCGGAATGGATACCCATTCGTCCAAATACCGATGTCGCACTGATGTTGGCGCTAGCTTATGAAATTCAGCGTGTTGAGGGGCAGGACGAGGCTTTCCTGGCGACCCACTGCGTGGGTTATGAGCAGTTAGCTGATTACATTCGTGGGGTGAATGACGGCATAGCGAAAACACCAGACTGGGCCAGTGATATTACCGGTATTCCTGCAGCCAGAATTACGCTGCTGGCGCAACAGCTTGTAGGGGTGCGCAGCTTTATGACCTGCTCTTACTCCGTTCAGCGAGCACATCGTGGCGAACAGCCTTATTGGATGGTTATTGCTTTGTCAGCCATGTTAGGGCAGGTGGGATTGCCAGGTGGCGGCTTCTCATTTGGTCACGGTTCAATGAACGGCGTGGGGAACCCGCGCATAGATACTCCAGGGCCAAGTATGCCAGTGGGGAAAAATCCCTCCGGGCTGGCTATTCCGGTGGCGCGAATTTGTGACATGTTGCTCCAGCCGGGGCAGCCTTATCAGTTTCAGGGCGAAAATCATACTTACCCAGATATTCATTTAGTGCATTGGGCTGGCGGTAATCCTTTCCACCATCATCAGCAACTGAACCGGCTGGTAGAGGGGTGGCAAAAGCCTGATACCGTGATTGTGCAGGATATCTGGTGGACACCTGCGGCTAAAATGGCGGATATCGTACTGCCAGTAACCAGTTCACTGGAGCGCAATGATATTGGTGGTTCGTCTCGAGATCGCTATGTATTGGCGATGCATCAGGCTATTGCGCCGCAACATCAGGCGCGGAACGATTTTGATATTTTTGCCGATCTGGCTGAAAGATTGGGTTATCGCGAAGCTTTCACTGAGAATCGGGATGAGATGGCGTGGATCCGGCAGATTTATCAAGATTGTGGTGTGGCACAGCAGCCACATGGGGTCGACTGGCCTGACTTTGACCAGTTCTGGCAACGTGGTCATGTAGATTTACCGGCCCCACAGAAAGAATTTGTCTTTTTTGATGCTTTCCGCGATGACCCTCATGCCAACCCGCTGCAAACGCCAAGTGGCAAAATAGAGCTGTTCAGTGAAAAAATTGCCAGTTATCAATATGAGGACTTTGCCCCTCATGCTGAATGGAAGCCACCGATTGAATGGTTGGGGTCACCGCAGGCTGAGCAATGGCCGCTACATTTGATCTCTATCCAGCCAGAGGATCGTCTGCACAGTCAGCTTGATCCGGCCCCTTTGGCACAAGGCAATAAAACCGCCGGTCGTGAAACTCTCTATATGCATCCACAAGATGCCGCCAGACGAGAGATTACTGATGGCTGCGAGGTGAAAGTCAGTAACTTACGTGGCCATTGTTTGGCGGGGGTTCGTATCACGGAGGGTGTTACCCGTGGTGTGGTGATAATGGCCACCGGTGCTTGGTTTGATCCCGGCTTTGGTAACAAACAACATAAAGTCGAACAATCCGGTAATCCCAATGTTCTGACATTGGATATCGGTACGTCTCGTTTGACGCAAGGCCCGAACGCCATGAGCTGTTTAGTTGAGGTCGCGCTGAGTTAGTTGGCTGCAGTATGTACAGCAATGAATTACAAACCTATTCGGCTTACTGACAATGTTCACTACTGGTTACACTTTGCACGCAAATGTTGCGATTGCGTACTGGCTGTAGTTTCACAGAAACAGATACAGTAGTCATCCCAGAGGTATTAATTGGTGAGTAATCAACATACGCTGTGTGTTAAAAGCCAGTTTTTTATTTGCACCGACCTACGCAGATGCGTAGGTTTTTTTTTATTTGTTTTTCCCCTCCCATTATCAGTGTGCTCTTACATAAAAACCCACCAGAATTATAGTATCCTGTTTACACCTTTCTTATTCATTGTTCATTGGCTTATAGGGAAATAGACATGGTTTATCGCGCACTACGTGCTCTTTTTCGTGGGTTATTTCGTGTCACCATTGATGGTGTCACTGACCAGTTTTCACATCAAAAACTGATTATGACGCCAAATCATGTTTCTTTCCTGGATGGGGCTTTATTAGCGCTGTTTCTGCCGATAAAACCGGTGTTTGCTGTCTATTCCAGCATTACTGAAAGCTGGTATATGCGCTGGTTGAAACCTTATGTCGACTTTGTGGCACTTGATCCGACCAAGCCTATGGCAATCAAACACTTGGTCAGAATGGTGGAGCAGGGTCGACCGATCGTCATCTTCCCTGAGGGACGCATCACCGTGTCCGGCTCATTGATGAAAATCTATGATGGTGCCGCATTTATTGCTGCTAAATCAGGTGCAACGGTGGTTCCTATCCGTTTAGAAGGCCCTGAGTTTACCCACTTTGGGCGGCTTGGTGATGTACTAAAAGTTCGCTGGTTCCCGAAAATCAGTATTCATGTGCTCCCCGCAACTACGTTACCCATGCCACAAGCTCCGCGAGCCCGTGATCGCCGCGTGCTGGCTGGTGAGCGCTTACATGCCATTATGATGGCGGCGCGGATGGCGGTTCAGCCAAAGGAAACCCTGTTTGAAGCTTTGTTGTCGGCGCAAACCCGCTACGGGCGCTTTCAACCTTGCATCGAAGATATTTCATTTAAAGAAGATAACTATCAAACCTTGCTGAAGAAAACTCTGGGTGTCAGCCGTATTTTGCAGCGTTTTACCGCACCGGGGGAGCATGTTGGAATGTTGCTACCGAATGCGACTATCACCGCCGCCGCAATTTTTGGTGCCTCGGTACGTGGCCGTATTCCTGCTCTGCTTAATTACACCTCCGGTGCCAAAGGTCTGAAAAGTGCGATCACTGCGGCCTCATTGAAAACTATCGTTACGTCGCGCCAATTCCTGGAAAAAGGCAAGTTGACACATTTGCCTGAACAGGTGACTGAGGCCAACTGGGTCTATCTGGAAGATTTAAAAGACACGGTCACTTTAGCGGATAAGTTATGGATTTTATTCCATTTATATTTTCCGCGCCGGGCAATGATGCCCCAGCAGGCGGATGACAGTGCCTTGATTTTGTTTACTTCTGGCTCAGAAGGTAATCCTAAAGGGGTAGTACACTCACACGCCAGCCTATTGGCGAATGTTGAACAGATCCGCACCATTGCCGACTTCACGCCACGCGATCGTTTTATGTCGTCACTGCCGCTGTTTCATGCTTTTGGCCTGACGGTGGGTTTATTCACCCCATTAATGACTGGTAGCCGCGTATTTCTTTACCCTAGTCCACTGCATTACCGTGTGGTGCCTGAGCTGGTGTATGACCGCAACTGTACGGTGTTGTTTGGTACCTCAACCTTCCTGGGTAATTATGCCCGCTTTGCCCATCCGTATGATTTTGCTCGCTTGCGCTACGTGGTTGCCGGGGCTGAAAAGTTAGCTGACAGCACCAAACAGATTTGGCAGGACAAATTTGGCATTCGTATCCTGGAAGGTTATGGCGTGACTGAATGCGCACCGGTAGTGGCGATTAACGTGCCGATGGCCGCTAAAGTGAATACGGTGGGCCGCATCTTGCCGGGTATGGAGCCCAGATTAATTCAAATCCCCGGTATTGAGCAGGGGGGGCGCTTGCAATTGCGCGGCCCGAATATTATGCGCGGCTACCTGCGGGTAGAAAACCCCGGTGTACTGGAACAGCCATCAGCAGAGAATGCGCAGGGCGAACTCGAAGCTGGTTGGTATGACACGGGAGATATTGTGGCCATTGATGAAGAAGGTTTCTGCGCTATCCGTGGCCGCATGAAGCGTTTTGCTAAATTAGCCGGAGAGATGGTCTCACTAGAGAGTGTTGAACAGTTGGCACTGCGCATCTCGCCGGAAGGGCAACATGCCGCGGCAACGAAAGCAGATAGTGCAAAAGGGGAAGCTCTGGTGCTGTTTACCACTGACAGTGAGATAACACGCGAGCAACTCATTAAAGTCGCACGGGAAAGCGGGGTGCCTGAACTGGCCGTGCCGCGTGATATTCGGTTAGTGAAAGCTTTACCTCTGCTCGGAAGTGGTAAACCTGACTTTGTTACGTTAAGCAAAATGGCCGCAGATCCGGAGATGAGCGTATGAGTCAGCAAGCTTTAGCAGAGAAACCGTTATTATCGAGAGGAATGATTGCGGTGCTTTGTGCGCAGTTTTTCTCGGCTTTTGGTGACAATGCGCTGCTTTTCGCCACGTTGGCATTAATTAAGCAGCAGTTATATCCCGACTGGAGCCAACCTATTTTACAAATGGCTTTCGTGGCGACCTATATCATTTTGGCTCCGTTTGTCGGGCAATTTGCCGATAGTTTTGCCAAAGGGCGGGTAATGATGGTGGCGAACGGCTTGAAACTGGCTGGTGCACTGGTTATCTGTTTTGGTTTCAATCCCTTCTTGGGTTATAGCCTGGTCGGTGTAGGAGCTGCGGCTTATTCACCAGCCAAATATGGCATCTTGGGTGAAATTACTTCCGGTGATCAGTTGGTTAAAGCCAATGGTATGATGGAAGCTTCAACCATCGCGGCTATCTTACTGGGTTCAGTTGCGGGGGGCGTGCTGGCCGATTGGCATCTGGTGGTGGCTTTGGGGGTTTGTGCACTGGTTTATGCTATTGCCGTGGTGGCTAATATGTTTATTCCACGATTAGCGGCAGCCCGGTCAGGTCACTCATGGCGGCCAACAGCAATGACTGGCAGCTTTTTTGCCGCTTGTCGAATTTTGTGGCGCGATGGTGAAACTCGCTTCTCACTGGCGGGGACCAGCCTGTTTTGGGGCGCGGGCGTCACATTACGCTTCCTATTGGTGCTGTGGGTGCCGATCGCTTTGGGGATTACCGATAATGCCACTCCGACATTATTAAATGCCATGGTGGCCATTGGGATTGTATTGGGGGCCGGTGCTGCTGCGCGTTTTGTCACACTGAAAACCGTGAAGCGTTGTTTACCAGCAGGGGTGCTGATTGGCGTGGTCGTGGCTATTTTTGCTCTGCAACACAGCATGCCGATGGCTTATTTATTGTTGATTATTATCGGGATTTTGGGGGGCTTTTTTGTGGTTCCTCTCAATGCCCTATTGCAAGAACGCGGTAAACAGAGTGTCGGCGCGGGTAACGCCATCGCGGTACAAAATCTGGGAGAAAATACCGCCATGCTGTTGATGTTGGGGTTGTTCTCGGTTGTGGTGAAACTTGGTGTGCCGGTCATCGCGGTCGGTGTCGGTTTCGGAGTAGTATTTGCCTTGGCGATAGCATTACTGTGGGGTTGGCAGTGGCGGCAACTGCGCCGTAAAACGGCTGAATGACACAATAATAAAAGGCCGCAGTAGCGGCCTTTTTGCGGATTAAACTTGAGTAGAATTAAGGCGCAGGGAAGGTAAAACGGGTATGAATCTCTTCCAATGCATTCAATACTTCCTGACTCAACACCACGTTCTGGCTATCAATATTACTTTTCAGTTGCTCCAGTGTGGTGGCGCCCAACAATGTGCTGGCAACAAAAGGTTGTTGGCGTACGAAAGCCAATGCCATTTGCGCCGGGTCCAGTCCATGACGTTTCGCTAGCGCGACATATTCGGCTATCGCTAACTGGGCTTGTGGCCCGGTATAACGAGTAAAACGGCTGAATAAGGTATTGCGTGCCCCTGCCGGCTGTGCGCCATTGAGGTATTTACCGCTCAAGGTTCCGAATGCCAAACTGGAATAAGCCAGCAGTTCAACTCCTTCATGCTGGCTAATCTCGGCCAGACCGACTTCAAAGCTACGGTTTAGTAAACTGTAGGGGTTTTGAATGGAAACAATACGCGGTAAATCGTGCTTTTCTGCCAATTGCAGATAGCGCATAACACCCCAAGGAGTTTCATTAGAGACACCGATATAACGGATTTTACCGGCCCGCACCTGTTCATTCAGGGCTTCCAGTGTCTCAAGCAAGGTGACAACTGCGGTTTGCTCACTATAGCGATAATTTAACTTACCAAAACAGTTGGTTTCCCGTTGTGGCCAATGTAGCTGGTAAAGATCAAGATAATCGGTATTGAGACGTTTAAGACTCTCATCTAGCGCGGCGCGGATATTTTTCCGGTCCAGTGCCATATTCGGGCGAATAGGTTTATCGCTCCCGCGTGATGGCCCAGAGACTTTGCTGGCTAAAATAATTTTGTCGCGACTACCGCGAGCCTTTATCCAGCTACCAATATATTGTTCAGTTAATCCTTGGGTTTCTGGTTTTGGTGGTACGGGATACATTTCTGCGGTATCGATCAAGTTAACACCGGCTGCAACGGCATAATCCAGTTGAGCATGGGCATCGGCTTCACTGTTTTGCTCACCAAAAGTCATGGTGCCAAGACCCAGCAGGCTTACTTCTAATGAACTGTGGGGAATACGATGATATTGCATTGCCGACCTTCCTTAATGTCTGAAATTATCAGGCCATACCCTGCGTTCTCGACGTTGCAACGCCAATTATTTGGGGTATATGTCAAACCCGCCTTATCCGACTATAACGAAGCGTTGCGGCAGGGGGAAGAGGACAAGACAAAAGTACAAAAAAAAGGGAAGGATGGGTGCGGCTGACCGCACCCGAAAAGTATTATGCTTATTTATTGGTTGGCTTATTTTTTTTCCCGCGCATGAGATTCAGGGTTTCAACACCCATTGAGAAGAACATGGCGAAATAAATGTAACCTTTTGGAATGTGAATCTGGAAGCTTTCCAACATCAGCGTGAAGCCGACCAGAATCAGGAAAGACAACGCCAACATTTTGACTGATGGGTGGCGGTTAACAAATTCACCGATCGGTCTGGCAGCAAACATCATTACACCCACTGATATGATGACAGCCGCCATCATAATAAATAGATGATCTGACAGCCCAACTGCGGTTATCACCGAGTCCAGGCTAAAGATGATGTCCAGTAGCATGATTTGCACGATGGCGGCGAAGAAAGAACTCACATTACTGGTGTGCTCAGTATCGCTACCCTCAATAGTCTCATGAATTTCTTTACTGGCTTTCCAAATCAGGAATAACCCCCCCAACAGCAGAATTAGATCCCGCATGGAGATACCGTGACCTGCCACAGTAAATAGCGGTTCCGTCAGGCGGATAACCCAGGCAATAGAGGCAAGCAGCGCCAGACGCATTAACATCGCACCGGCCAAACCCAAACGGCGGGCTTTGTTCTGTTGTGCTTTAGGTAATTTTGCTACCACCAAAGAAAGGAAAATTATATTGTCTATCCCAAGAACGATCTCAAGGATAGTTAATGTGCCTAGCGCCAACCAGGCATTTGGATCGGCAACCCATTCAAACATTGTGCCCATACACCTTACAGAAACATAAAAATACAATTATACGCTTTTATTTATTAATCGGAACATATCCGCCGTAATTGGTGTGGCAATTGAGGTCGCCCATGAACGAATCCATAATTACAACAAAAAGTGGCGCGCTAGCATCGGGCCGGTAAAGGTTTTTTTCAGATAGAAACCGCGAGGCAGCGTCATGATGGGCTGTCCTTGCTCACCGATAGCTTCGGTTAAGGCTCGGCTATTGGCTGCTTTAGGCCGCAGTTGCAATACTTCACCATGACGGGCGGTGATAGTTTCGACTTTACCCAAAACGATAAGATCCATTAACTCTTCCCAGTCACGGCGTAGCAATTCTTCCTCTTCTTCGTTTGGGCTCCACAACAAGGGCGCGCCAACTCTGCGCTCTGCTAAAGGGATTTGTCGTTCACCTTCAACAGGAACCCACAGCACTCTGGTCAGCTTATGCCGCACATGACTGCTTTCCCAGGTAATACCGCTATTACCTGTGAGTGGCGCGACACAAACGAAGGTCGTTTCCAGTGGTTTGCCCTGAGCGCTAATAGGAATGGTTTTCAGCTCGATACCAATATCAGCAAAGTCTTGTTCCGGTTTGCTGCCAGCACTGGCTCCCAGATAGAACTCCAGTAGCATGCCGACCCAACCTTTGACGCGCTTTAAGTCTGCCGGGATAACCCACTGTGCTCTGGTGGCCAATTCGCCAAGGGTAAAACCTGACAAGGCTTGAGCTCGTTGAAAAAGTTGATGTTCATCAGTAGGCGGTGCCGGGGGCAATGAATAAACAGACATGGGTGGAAACCTGCTAAAGTCGGTTAAAAAACAAGCTGAAATAAAAGTGACTGTGGATGTATTGTTGTCCAGCACGGCAGAAATGAATAATAGCATGATTTAAAGGAAGTTTTCTTTCCTTCCGCTTAGCAAATACTTTTATTCTAACTATCTTGTGCACCTACTGACCGTAATAATGAACAGGATCTTACACCTATTTATCCACAGATTTATGGGATAACCTCAGTAAATCACGATCACTGGTTCAATTTACAGGCTTGACGGCAGGTTTTTTTGCGAGTTTTGCTCTTTTTTGCATAACTTTACCTCATTATCTGTGGGTAAAAACGACATTGATGGATCTTTAGCCAGCGCCAGATCCAAAACGGATATAGATCACATTTTTGGGTGGTGAATACCTGTGGGAAACCTGTTATTTCGTTGAAATTAATCATTTATTTTTTTCGATATTTTTGACGTATAATTACGTTAAAATGAGTTGTACCTGCTTTTCCCTAGAGTTCTGCACACCTATATCCACAGAAAAAGTGAATAAAATCGTGCCCGCACCCCCTAGGGTGTTTATAACTTTGCTAATATCTGTGAGTTATCCCAAAGTTATCAGGTTCCGCTGGCGGATAAGCAGTGGTTTACCGCCTGTTGCTAGTGTGAAACAATCAGAGCATCTTTGAGTTTTAAGCTTATCGAGGTAGTCCGGTGATCGATGATGATGGCTACCGCCCGAACGTGGGTATCGTAATTTGTAATCGGCAGGGAGAAGTGTTGTGGGCCAGGCGTTACGGTCAGCACTCTTGGCAGTTTCCTCAAGGGGGGATAAACCCCGGTGAAACACCAGAGCAGGCAATGTATCGCGAACTTTTTGAAGAAGTAGGACTTAACAAAAAGGATGTCCGAATTCTGGCTTCAACCCGTAACTGGTTACGTTACAAATTACCGAAACGTTTGGTGCGTTGGGATACAAAGCCGGTATGCATCGGCCAAAAACAGCGATGGTTTCTACTACAGTTAATGTGTAATGAAGCCGATATAAACATGCAGCGTAGCAGTACCCCGGAGTTTGATGGCTGGCGCTGGGTCAGTTATTGGTATCCGGTGCGTCAGGTGGTGTCTTTTAAACGTGATGTTTATCGTCGTGTCATGAAAGAGTTTGCGCCAACCGTAATGCCTGTGCAGGAGGCTACTCCACCACGGGTACCGCCCGCTTATCGCCGTAAAAGAGGTTAAGTTAAGCCGATCATGCTCACGCGTTTGCGAGAAATAGTTGAGAAAGTGGCGATGGCAACCAGCCTAACCGATGCGTTAGAGCTGTTGGTCAATGAAACCTGTCTGGCGATGGACACGGAAGTCTGCTCGATTTATCTGGCAGACAATGACCGCCGTTGTTATTACCTGATGGCGACACGGGGTTTGAAAAAACCTCGTGGTCGCACTATTACCCTGGCTTTTGACGAGGGTATCGTCGGGCTGGTAGGGCGTCTGGCCGAGCCAATTAACTTGGCGGATGCTCAAAGTCACCCCAGTTTTAAATATGTTCCGCAAGTTAAAGAGGATCGCTTCCGGGCGTTTCTCGGGGTTCCTATTATCTATCGCCGCCAGTTGCTCGGCGTGCTGGTGGTTCAACAGCGTGAGCATCGTCAGTTTGATGAGAGCGAAGAGTCGTTCATGGTCACGCTGGCGACACAACTGGCAGGCATCCTGTCTCAATCTCAGCTTAATGCGATTTTTGGCCAATACCGCCAAACTCGCATCCGCGCACTGGCTGCGGCTCCTGGTGTTGCTGTCGCCGAAGGTTGGCAGGATACATCGCAACCCTCCCTTGATTTGGTTTACGAAGCCTCGACACTCGATCCTGTTCTGGAACGTGAGCGTCTAACGCAGGCATTGGAAGAGGCTGCAGCTGAATTCCGTCGTTTTAGTAAGCGCTTTGCCGCCAGCTCGCAAAAAGAGAGTGCGGCGATTTTCGATCTCTATTCCCACTTGCTAAATGATGCCCGCCTAAAACGCGAGCTTTTCGCTCAAATTGATGCCGGTTCGGTGGCGGAGTGGGCGGTTAAGCAGGTGGTTGAACAATTTGCCGCGCAATTCGCCAGCCTGCAAGACACTTACATGCGTGAGCGCGCCAGTGACTTGCGCGCCTTGGGTCAGCGCTTATTGTTCCATCTCGATGACAGCACCTCCGGGGCCAGTCAATGGCCGGAGCGTTTTATTCTGGTTGCTGATGAGCTCACTGCCACGCTACTGGCTGAAGTACCACAGGATCGCCTAGCGGGTGTGGTGGTGCGTGACGGTGCTGCTAACTCTCATGCCGCCATTTTAGTGCGCGCCATGGGGATCCCGACGGTCATGGGTGCTGACATTCAACCCGCGCTGCTAAATCAGCGGCTATTGATTGTTGATGGCTATCGTGGCGAGGTGCTGGTTGATCCCGAACCCGTGCTGGTCAAAGAGTATCAGCGGCTGGTTACTGAAGAGATCGAATTGAGTAAGCTGGCGGAAGATGACGTTGAACAACCTGCGGCGCTGAAAAGTGGTGAGCGGATTCAAGTCATGCTCAATGCCGGTCTTAGCCCGGAACATGAACAATTGCTAGGTGGGCGAGTTGATGGTGTTGGTCTGTACCGCACCGAAATTCCTTTTATGCTACAAAGCGGCTTCCCATCCGAAGAAGAACAAGTTGCACAGTATCAAGGCATGCTACAGCTTTATCCGAATAAACCGGTCACGCTGAGAACACTGGATATTGGTGCAGATAAACAGTTGCCTTATATGCCTATTAGCGAAGAGAACCCTTGTCTGGGCTGGCGCGGTATTCGTGTCACGCTGGATCAGCCAGAGATCTTTTTGATCCAAGTGAGAGCGATGCTCCGAGCCAATGCTGGCACCGGTAATTTGGGGATCTTATTGCCGATGATCACCAGTCTTGAAGAAGTTGATGAGGCAAAACGTCTGATTGACCGCGCCGGGCGCGAAGTGCAGGAAGTGTTAGGTTATGAATTACCGCAGCCAAAACTGGGGGTAATGATTGAAGTTCCTGCCATGATTTTCATGCTGCCTTATCTGAAATCTCGGGTAGATTTTATCTCGGTTGGTACTAACGATTTGACGCAATATCTGTTGGCCGTCGATCGCAACAATACCCACGTTGCCTCACTGTATGACAGTTTGCACCCGGCGATGCTGCAAGTGCTGAACCACATTTTGACTCAGGCAACACAATCAGGGTTACAGGTGAGTTTATGTGGTGAAATGGCCGGTGATCCCATGGGCGCGTTGCTGCTGGTGGGGTTGGGTTATCGCAATCTCAGTATGAATGGTCGCAGCGTGGCGCGAATAAAATACCTGCTACGTAATATCGAGTTAGCGGATGCACAAGCATTGGCTGAGCGAGTGCTAACGGCCCAAATGACCACGGATGTGCGTCATTTGACGGCGGCATTTATGGAGCGTAGAGGGTTGGGCGGGTTAATCCGTGGTGGGAAATAACCCTTATTCTTTGATCTTGGCGCTGTAGCGTTGTTAGCTGCTCTTGCTTACCCGATTCATTGGCTGTCGTCAGCTCGTCGGGATTAGCTCGCTTGCGGACTTGCGACAACGCCAATGAGTTTGGTTATACCTAATAAGCGCATATTAGCAGGGCATTTTCTCTTTCAGGGGATCACGGTTTACAGAACTTTTCTCTGGTGACTTTCCAGAGTTCCTCGACCCTATGCTATTATGCGCTACCTGTAGCCCTAACCGGGCAAGAACAATAGACATTTCGTGGTGATAGATGAGCAATAGCTATCTGGCGTTTCCTAAATTTGATCCGGTCATTTTCTCCATTGGCCCGGTTTCCCTCCATTGGTATGGCTTGATGTATTTGGTGGGCTTTGTCTTTGCCATGTGGTTGGCGGTTCGTCGGGCCAATAAACCGGGTAGTGGCTGGACCAAAGAAGAAGTCGAAAACCTCCTTTATGCCGGGTTCCTTGGGGTGTTTGTTGGTGGCCGCGTCGGCTATGTTCTGTTCTATAACTTACCGATGTTCCTCGATAATCCACTGTATCTGTTCAAGGTATGGGATGGCGGTATGTCATTCCACGGTGGTTTGATTGGTGTTATCTGTGTCATGTTGTGGTTCGCCCGCCGCACCAAACGTCATTTCTTCCAAGTGTCTGATTTTATGGCTCCTCTAATACCATTTGGCTTAGGTGCTGGTCGTTTGGGTAATTTTATTAATGGTGAGCTGTGGGGCCGTGTCACGACTGATACCCCGTGGGCTATGCTGTTCCCAACCTCTCGTGGTGAAGATATTGCGATTGTTGCCGCCGACCCGGCAAAATGGCAGGCGATCTTCAATCAATACGGTGTATTGCCGCGTCACCCTTCGCAACTGTATGAAATGCTGCTGGAAGGGGTGGTATTGTTTATCATCCTGAACCTGTTTATCCGCAAGCCGCGCCCAATGGGTAGTGTGTCTGGCCTGTTCCTGATTGGTTATGGCACATTCCGTATTATTGTGGAATGTTTCCGCCAGCCAGATGCTCAGCTCGGCTTGTTCGACGGCGTGATCAGCATGGGGCAGATCTTATCTGTGCCTATGATTCTGGCCGGTATCATTATGATGATTTGGGCGTATCGCCGTCCTGCGCAACAACTTTCGTGAGGTAACATGAAACAGTATCTGGATTTGATGAAAAAAGTGCTGGCAGAAGGCACTGCTAAAGATGACCGTACCGGCACCGGTACGGTGTCAATTTTTGGGCATCAGATGCGTTTCAATTTACAAGATGGTTTCCCGCTGGTGACCACGAAACGTTGCCATTTGCGTTCAATTATTCATGAGCTGTTATGGTTCCTTAATGGCGATACCAATATTGCCTATTTGAAGGAAAATAACGTCTCAATTTGGGATGAGTGGGCTGATGAAAATGGCGATCTTGGTCCCGTTTATGGCAAGCAATGGCGTGCCTGGGGTGCCGCAGATGGTCGTAAAATTGATCAACTAAGTAACGTGGTTCAGCAGTTGAAGCAAGATCCCAACTCCCGTCGAATTATTGTTTCTGCTTGGAATGTGGGTGAATTGGATCAGATGGCATTGGCGCCATGTCATGCTTTTTTCCAGTTCTATGTTGCTGAAGGCAAGCTGTCTTGCCAGTTATATCAACGTTCTTGTGACGTGTTCCTTGGGCTACCATTTAACATTGCCAGCTATGCATTGCTGATTCATATGATGGCACAGCAATGTGATTTGGCAGTGGGTGATTTTGTCTGGACGGGGGGCGATACGCATCTGTACAGCAACCACATAGAACAAACGCAACTGCAATTGAGCCGCGAACCACGGGCATTGCCGAAACTGATTATCAAACGCAAACCTGATTCATTGTTTGACTATCGTTTTGAAGATTTTGAGATTGAGGGATATGACCCTCATCCAGGAATCAAAGCCCCGATTGCTATTTAGTTCTTTGACTGGGGCCGCAATGGCCCCAGCTTATACTCCTCACCTTTCTACTGCCCGACCTTTTCTATCACTCCCCACACTCAATAGAAACTGCGAGCTACTGCGCAATCTTTTCTACATTTGTGTCGCCATAAATAAAATTCTGCGTACCTTTTCCAAGGTTGGTGATGAGTGACTGGCGCGCAAACTTCAGCGACGTAAACTCACGACATGGAAATTAATATAACACTCAAAAACCACTGTTTCAAAAGAAGCAATATCCTTATAAAACAGAATGGTATGACTCTTATTGAACTGCTGTTGGTGATTGCATTGGTTGGTTCAATGGTTACATGGGGAGCCCAACGTTGGCATCATTATCAACAACGTGAGAGGCTCGCGGATAGTGCTCGCCAGTTACTCGCCTTCTTAACACACTTACAGGCCGAAGCTAATCGCAGCAACTACACGGCATTACTGTGGGTTCAACCTGATGGGCAAGGGTGCTTAAGCAGCGGTGATAAGCCAGTCATGTCTTGCTCCTCATTAGCTGGCCCAATTTTTACCCCCCCTTATCCTGATGTAAGCATCAGTATTTCTTTAAAAAAGGAGATTGGTTTCTTTGGTGTGAGGAATACGGCACAAGCAGGAAATATCATACTCAGCAGCCCGGCAGGGCGTATCCGGCTGGTTATCTCCAGCCGTGGGCGAATGAGGTTATGCAGCGAAGAGCAGTCAGTGGCAGGTATTCATTTATGCCAATGATGACAAAAAAGTCAGTCACATCGGGTCATTCCTTACAGGAATACATGGCTGGTTTTACTCTGCCAGAGATGATGCTGGCATTGAGCATTGGCAGCTTGATTATTATGGCTGCCAGCCAGACTTTCCCTAAATTGCGCCAGCAAATATCCTACTTGCAGCAGCATTATCATCTGGAATTAGCACTGAGTCAGGTTATGGCGGCACTGGAAAAAGACTTAAGGCGAGCGGGGTTTTGTCATGGTGAGTGTCAGGGAAAGGCAGTGACAACACATAACTATCCAGGAGAGACAACGAACTCTTGTTTGATAGTGGCTTATGACCTCAATCACAATGGTCGATGGGAAGGAGAGAAACATCCACAATCCGAATATTTTGGTTATCGCCTGCATAATAAAGCCTTAGAAGGCCAGCGTGGTGAGCTGAATTGCTCTGCCAGAGGTTGGGAAAAACTCTTTGATCCACAAGAGATTACTATCACACACTTTTCTGTTAACCAATTACCACGACAAGTATCGGGACAGATTTATCGGGTGCAATTAGCAGGACAAAGAAAAAGCCATCCGGCAATTCATCACCAGCTGACTTACACCATTCGTGGTAATAACCTATGACGCAGAATTATCAACAAGGGGCGAGTACCTTAGTGACTGTCGTCACACTTTTTGTTCTGGGGCTATTTTTACTGTCTGCGCTGCACCGGCAATTGGATAATATCCAGCAAATCACGGCTGAGGAACAACGGCATTTACGAGCTTTCAATCAAGCAACGTCATCATTGAACTGGGGTCTCAAACAACATTGGTTATTCGCAATGCCGTGGCGGTTGGGGTCGACATGGTATTGCAATGAGCACCAGCAATATGGCTTAAAAACTTGTATTAAACCGGCCTCGCTGACAGGTTTTTTTATCCTAAGAGGTGAGAGCCAATCCTCCGGTGCACCTTTGATGCTTTACCAGCGCGTTAAATTGCAAACAGCTAAAGATCATAGAAATGGCTATCAATTGGTTAAAACTGCACATGGCTGGTTGGATTTTTGCCCTGATAAGGATGCTCAATTTTGCCTTTACTGAAATACCGTTACCAGCAGCAACTTACCAAGACGTTATGTCACCTGCGTGAGCAGCAAGGGTTTAGTTTATTTGAGGTGCTAATTGCTGCTCTATTTTTCATGGTTTCGCTACTGGGGCTACTGCAATACCATCAGGCACTTTTACAGGGTTTTTCTTCTTTATGGCAACAGCGGCAGGCCTGGTCTTTGCTAAACCAACATATTGACAGTGGTGGAGAGCAGAGACCCACAGATCCATCTTTATCTGGCGAAAAATCTCACTGGCGCTATCAGCAGGTTATGACCAAAGTGGATGGGGAATGCGCAGAGTTTGATTTTACTCTGACGATATCACCAAAGCGGCAAGCAAAATTAAGCCGTTGGTTCTGTTCTGGCGAGATTAAAGCCAGTGATTAGACCGAGTGAACGCAGCTAGCGCCCTTGCTGCGCCAAGTACGAAAGGGGAGATAATCGAGGTAAGCTATTGCGCTTACTCATTATCAAGTTAGAGTATTAAACCTCAGGATTTATCTGCAAGTGATAATCAGTAGGGTTAATCATTGATGGATATTTCCATAGTGCCTCAAGGGAGTCATCATGTTCACGGTCTATCATTCTAATCAATTGGATCTACTTAAAGCGATAACGACTGCGCTGATAGAACGAGAGCCGCTAGATAACCCTTTTGAGCAAGAAGTGGTGTTGGTTCAAAGCCCCGGAATGGCTCAGTGGCTGCAAATGCAGTTAGCACAACAATTTAGCATTGCGGCCAATATTGAGTTTCCGCTACCCGCCACCTTTATCTGGGAGATGTTTACCCGCGTATTACCGGGGATTCCAAAGGAAAGTGCATTCAGTAAAGATGCTATGACATGGAAACTCATGTGGTTATTGCCTGATTTATTGGAAAATCCAGCATTCTCCCCGATGAAACGCTATTTAAGTGACGATAATGATAAACGTAAGATTCACCAGCTTGCCGCACGTGTTGCTGACCTTTTTGACCAATATCTGGTGTATCGACCAGAGTGGCTTGAAAGTTGGGAACGTGGTCAACTGATTGATAATCTTGATGATGCACAGCAATGGCAAGCTTTACTCTGGGTCGAACTTACGCGCTATACTCGCCAGTTAGAGCAACCTGAATGGCACCGAGCCAATCTTTATCAGCGTTTCATCCGCACACTGCTTGAATCCGATATATGCCCTGCAGGGTTGCCAAAACGCGTATTTATTTGCGGCATTTCGGCATTACCCCCCATCTATTTACAGGCCTTACAGGCGCTGGGTAAACACATTGATATCCACCTGATGTTTACTAACCCATGCCGTTATTTCTGGGGTGACATTCAGGATTATGCTTTTTTGGCTAAATTGCAGAGCCGCCAGCGCAGGCATTATCGCGAATCGATAGACGTAAAACTATTTCGTCAGCCTGAACAGGCAGAACAGTTATTTAATGCTGATGGCGAACAGGATCTCAGTAACCCACTGTTAGCCTCATGGGGTCGGCTTGGGCGAGATCATATGTATTTATTATCTCAGGTTGATGAAATCCAGGAGGTCCATGCCTTTGTTGATATCAAGCCGGATAATCTATTGCATGGTATTCAGCACGATATGTTGGAGTTAGAAGATCACGCCATTATGGGCACCACTGCGGAAACCCTAGCCCGCAGTGACCAAAAACGAGAATTACAACTTACAGACCGTTCTCTCAGTCTGCATGTTTGCCACAGCCCTCAACGCGAAGTTGAAGTCTTACAAGATAATCTATTGCGATTATTAGCCGCCGACCCTGAGCTGACCCCACGCGACATCATTGTGATGGTAGCGGATATTGATAGCTATACCCCCTATATTCAGGCCACATTTGGTAATGCAACGGGGAATCGTTATTTGCCGTTTGCCATTTCTGACCGCAAAGCCAGTCAGGCTCATCCCGCACTACAGGCATTTATTACGCTACTGGATTTGCCTCAGAGCCGCTTCACCTCAGAGCAAGTTTTGGCCTTGCTGGAGGTCCCTGCCTTAGCGAATAAATTCGGCATTACTGAAGATGGGTTACGCCGTCTACGGCAGTGGGTTGGAGAGTCTGGTATCCGTTGGGGATTAGATGACGACAATGTGCGAGAGTTGTCCTTGCCTGCAACCGGCCAGCATACCTGGCATTTTGGTCTCACTCGCATGTTGCTGGGTTACGCCATGGATAGCACTGCCGGAGATTGGCAGGGTGTTTTACCCTATGACGAATCTAGTGGATTGGCGGCGGAGCTTGCCGGGCAATTGGCTGATATGTTGATGCAATTGAGTCAATGGCGGCAACAATTAAATGAATCTCGCGCCCTGAGTGAGTGGCTACCATTATGCCGCCAATTATTGGATACCTTTTTTGAACCTGATAATGAAACCGAAGCGGTTTTAGTCTTGATTGAACAGCAGTGGCAGAAAGTTATCAGTTACGGTATTGCCGCCCAATATCCTGATATTGTGCCACTTAATCTGTTACGGGATGAACTGGCTTCTCGTCTGGATAATGAGCGTATTAGCCAACGTTTCCTCGCCGGACCCATTAATTTCTGTACCTTGATGCCGATGCGTTCTATCCCATTTAAGGTCGTTTGCTTATTAGGAATGAACGACGGCGTTTACCCACGAACTCTACCGCCGCTAGGTTTTGATTTAATGGCGAAACAGGTTCGTCGTGGTGATCGCAGTCGTCGTGACGATGACCGCTATCTATTCCTCGAAGCACTGCTCTCCGCCCAACAACAGCTTTACATCAGTTATATTGGGCGCTCGATTCAAGACAACAGCCAGCGCTACCCTTCGGTGTTAGTGAGTGAATTAATTGAATACATTTCACAAAGTTATCGCTTGCCGGGTGATGAAGCGCTCAGTGCTGATGATAGTGCCAAACGTGTGATTCAACATTTACTCTGCTGGCATGCACGGATGCCATTTTCTGCAGAAAACTTTATTCAAGACAGTGAGTCGCAAAGTTATGCTTCTGAATGGTTACCTTCCGCTGAGTCTCGGGGACAAGCACATCCGCAGTTTAATCAACCTCTCGCTCCTGAACCTTTAGTTGAAATAACACTGGATGAATTAATTCGTTTTTACCGCCATCCGGTGCGGGCATTCTTTCAGCTACGGCTGGGCGTGAATTTTGTTATCGAAGAGACAGAGTTGCCTGATGAAGAGCCATTTACTTTAGATAACCTTAATCGCTATCAGTTTAATACTCAGTTATTGAATGCACTGATAGAAGACAGTGATATCACTGCTGTGTTCTCACGTGCTCGTGCGGCAGGTAACCTTCCTTATGGCTCATTCGGTGAGCTGTACTGGGAAAGTCAGCAAGAGGAAATGGTGCCGCTAGCAGAACAGATTCGGAGCGAGCGTAAAGAGAGTCACAGTATTGAGTTAAATATTCTATTTGGGGAGACCACACTGACGGGATGGGTCCACCAGGTTCAGGATGACGGTTTAATTCGTTGGCGTCCCGCAGCACTCACCGCAGTCGATGGGCTGCTGCTCTGGGTTGAGCACTTGGTGTATTGCGCAGCAGGGGGAGAGGGTGAAAGCCGGATGTATGGACGTAAAGGGACAGCATGGCGCTATGCTCCACTGCATTGTGATGAAGCCCGGCAATATTTACAGCAGTTAATGACTGGGTATCAGCAAGGTATGTGTGAGCCTCTACTTTTGCTAAGCAAAAGTGGTTGGGCATGGTTGAGTCAATGCTTTGATCGTGAGTCTGGCCAGATTTTATGGGATGAAGAAACACAAACGAAAGCCAGAATGAAACTTTTGCAGGTTTGGCAAGGCTCTCAGCAAATCGCCGGGGAAGGTGAGGATCATTACATCCAAAGGGTGTTCCGCCTGCTGGATAACCAACATCTCGACATGATATTACACGAAACAGAACGTTATTTATTACCAATAGCCCGCCATAATAAGGCGTGAGGTACGGGTTATTATCAAAGCAGATCTTTCGTCGATATTGAATACAAAAAGCCGGATATGTGTTTTAGCGGCGATTTCTAAAGGGTTAGGGGAGAAACGGAATGCATAAACAGTTTGCCCGAATCATTGGCATATTTTTCTTATTAGGTCTGTTGACCCCATTGAGTTGGGCTACCACACCTGCGTGGCAACCACTGGCAGAAACTATTCACAAGAGTGAACATGACCTGCGTAAATATCAGGCGATCAAGTTGTCGAATGGTATGACCGTGTTGCTAGTCTCTGATGAACAAGCGCCGAAGTCTTTGGCTGCTGTAGCACTGCCTGTCGGATCACTGGAGGATCCTAATAACCAGTTGGGGTTAGCCCATTACTTGGAACACATGTTGTTGATGGGATCTAAGCGCTTCCCTGAACCCGGTAGTTTCTCAGAATTTCTGAAAAAACATGGCGGTAGCCATAATGCGAGTACCGCTTCTTACCGAACGGCCTTCTATCTTGAAATTGAAAATGATGCACTAGCTCCAACGGTTGACCGCTTGGCTGATGCCATTGCGGAGCCTCTGTTAGACCCGATTAATGCTGATCGTGAACGTAATGCGGTGAACGCAGAATTGACAATGGCCCGCTCCCGCGATGGCATGCGCATGGCGCAAGTTAATGCCGAAACCCTTAACCCTGCTCATCCGAGTGCCCGTTTTTCGGGCGGTAATCTGGATACCCTCAAAGATAAGCCAGATAGCAAATTACATGATGAGCTGTTGAGTTTCTATCACCATTACTATTCAGCTAATTTGATGGTGGGTGTGCTGTATAGCAATCAATCTTTGGAACAGCTAGCACAATTAGCGGCAGATACCTTTGGCCGAATTCCTAATCGTGATGCAAAAGTGCCACCGATTACTGTTCCGGTGGTCACCCCTGACCAAACCGGCATTATAATTCATTATGTCCCGGCCCAGCCCCGCAAACAGTTGAAAGTAGAGTTTCGCATTGATAACAATAGTGCAGAATTCCGTAGCAAAACAGATACCTATATTAGCTATTTGATTGGTAATCGTAGCAAAGATACCTTGTCTGACTGGCTGCAAAAACAGGGGCTAGCCGATGCCATCAATGCTGGTGCTGACCCAATGGTCGACAGAAATGGCGGTGTGTTCTCCATTTCAGTATCACTCACCGATAAAGGTCTGGCGAAACGTGACGTGGTGGTAGCAGCCATTTTTGACTACATCAACATGCTGCACAAAGATGGCATTAAAGAGAGTTATTTCGATGAAATTGCCCATGTATTGAATCTGGATTTCCGTTACCCCTCAATTACGCGAGACATGGATTACATCGAATGGCTGGTGGATATGATGCTGCGGGTGCCAGTCGCACACGTGCTTGATGCCCCTTATCTGGCTGATCACTATGACCCGAAAGCCATTGCTGCCCGTCTGGCTGAAATGACGCCAGAAAATGCTCGAATCTGGTTTGTTAGCCCGGATGAGCCGCACAATAAAGTAGCCTATTTTGTTGATGCTCCTTATCAGGTCGATAAAATCAACCCGCAACAGATGCAAGAATGGCAACAATTGGGGAAAGGTATCCAACTGAGTCTACCGGCACTTAACCCCTATATTCCGGATAATTTCTCTTTAATCAAAGCCGATAAAAATATTACTCGGCCGCAGAAAGTGGCAGAACAACCAGGGTTGCGGGTGTTCTACATGCCAAGCCAATATTTTGCTGACGAACCAAAAGCAGATATCACGGTAGCTTTTCGTCATCCTCATGCACTGGATACCGCCCGCCATCAGGTGCTATTTGCTCTGACAGATTATCTTGCTGGTCTGTCACTTGATGAACTGAGTTATCAAGCCTCAATTGGTGGAATCAGCTTCTCGACTGCGCCGAATAATGGCCTGTATGTCACTGCCAATGGCTTCACCCAGCGGATGCCTCAGTTGCTCACTTCCTTGGTTGAAGGCTATTCCGGCTTTACACCAACAGAAGATCAATTAGCACAGGCCAAGTCTTGGTATCGTGAGCAACTGGAAGTCGCTGAGAAAGGCAAAGCTTATGAACTGGCTATTCAGCCAGCCAAACTGCTCTCTCATGTTCCTTATGCGGAGCGCAGTGAACGACGTAAATTGCTGGATACTATCAGTGTGCAAGATGTCGTGACCTATCGTGACGCTTTACTTCAGCAATCTGCGGTCGAAGTTTTGGCCGTCGGTAACATGACCGCGCCACAGGTGATAGAACTGGCTGAATCGCTGAAAAAGCAGCTCAGTTTAACCGGTACCACTTGGTGGACAGGTGAAGATGTAGTGGTAGATAAGGCCCAGCTAGCCAATATGGAACGCCTCGGTAGCAGCTCTGATGCTGCACTGGCGGCAGTCTATATTCCTACCGGTTATACCGAAATTAAAGGGATGGCGTACAGTGCTTTGTTGGGGCAAATTATTCAGCCGTGGTTCTATGACCAGCTACGCACGGAAGAGCAACTTGGCTACGCGGTATTTGCCTTCCCAATGTCGGTTGGCCGTCAGTGGGGCTTGGGCTTCTTACTGCAAAGTAACAGCAAACAACCTGATTATCTTTACCAGCGCTATCTGGCTTTCTATCCACAGGCAGAAAAGCGCCTGCGTGAAATGAAACCCGCTGATTTTGAACAATATAAACAGGGGCTAATCAACCAATTACTGCAACGCCCACAAACACTGGATGAAGAAGCCAGCCGTTACAGTAATGATTTCAATCGTAATAATTTTGCGTTTGATAGCCGCGAGAAAATGATTGATCAGGTGAAGCTACTGACTCACACCGCACTGGCCGATTTCTTCCAGCAAGCCGTTATCAAGCCGCAAGGTTTGGCGCTGCTTTCTCAAGTTAAAGGCTTAGGGCAAACCGCTGGTGGGTATGCGGAGCTTAAAGGCTGGACGACGTATCCAACAACGTCTGCCTTGCAGGCAACTTTACCGCAGAAGGTATTGGCTCCATGACATCAATGACTCCCCAGCGGCTGGAGCCGCTAACGCTGCCCTTGTATGGCGAGAGGCTGATTGAAGCCTCTGCTGGTACCGGTAAAACTTTTACTATTGGGGTTCTTTATCTCAGATTGTTGCTGGGCTTAGGCGGGGAGGCTGCATTTCGTCGCCCTCTGATGGTTGAAGAGATCCTAGTGGTCACCTTTACCGAGGCGGCAACGGAAGAGTTAAGGGGGCGAATTCGCAACAATATTCATGAGTTGCGTATCGCGTGCGTGCGAGGAGTCAGTGATGACCCAATGCATAAAGCTTTACTTGCTGAAATCACCGATCTGGGCGAGGCCGCAGCACAATTACTGGCAGCTGAGCGCCAAATGGATGAAGCAGCGATTTACACCATTCACGGCTTTTGTCAGAGAATGCTAGCGAACAATGCATTTGAGTCTGGCATCTTATTTGAGCAAACATTGGTACAGGATGAACTGCCACTGCGCAGGCAAGCTTGTGCCGATTTTTGGCGGCGTCATTGTTATCCACTCCCATTGACGATTGCACGAGCGGTCAGTCAGGAATGGAGCGGCCCGGAAGCGCTGCTCAAAGATCTTGCAGCTTATTTGCAGGGTGAAACCCCTAAATTTCGCCAAGCCCCCGGTGAAGATGAAACAATACTCAGCCGGCATCAGCAAATTGTGTTGCAAATTGATGCGGTTAAAGAGCAATGGCGTGCAGCAGCCCATGAATTAGAAGCTTTGATTAGTGGCTCTGGCGTTGATAAACGCAGCTACAGTACTAAACATTTACCTAATTGGTTGGGTAAGGTTGAGGTCTGGGCTGAGCAAGCAACGGGTGATTATCAACTACCCAAAGAGCTGGAAAAATTTCGCCAGTCAGTATTGTTTGAAAAGACCAAAAAAGGAGCGGCCCCCCAGCATGCTCTGTTCAGTGCAATAGACCGGATATATGAACAACCGTTGACACTGAGAGACCTGATTTTGGCCAGAGCCATCAGTGAGATACGGACTTCTGTTCAGCAAGAAAAACGCCAACGAGCGGAACTGGGATTTGATGACCTGCTCAGTAAACTGGATGCGGCATTGCAACAACCGGGTGGGGAGCTATTAGCTCAAGCTATTCGTACTCGCTATCCCGTAGCAATGATTGATGAGTTCCAGGATACCGACCCTCAACAATATCGTATTTTTCACACGCTGTATGGTGGACAAGGTGATTGTGGCCTATTGCTGATCGGTGATCCCAAACAGGCTATTTATGCTTTCCGCGGAGCAGATATTTTTACCTATATCCGCGCCCGTTCAGAAGTAAGTGCCCACTACACACTAGAGACCAATTGGCGTTCATCTTTTCCGATGGTGCAATCAGTCAATAGGCTCTTTAGTTTAGTTAAAGTCCCTTTCTTATTTGAACAAATCCCATTTATAAATGTGGCGCCTGCTGAAAAAAATAGTCAGCTATCATTTGAAATAAAAGGGAAAAAGCAGCCCGCGATCTCTTTCTGGTTGCAACCAGGGGAGGGCGTTGGTGTCAGTGAATATCAACAGTTAATGGCGCGGCAGTGTGCTGCTCAAATTCGTGACTGGTTGACTGCAGGCCAACAAGGGCTAGCCCAATTAGTGACTGCCGAAAGCTCAAAGCCAGTTCAGGCATCTGATATAACCATATTGGTACGTAGTCGTGCAGAGGCGGCATTAGTACGAGATGCGCTTAGTGCATTGGCTATCCCATCAGTTTATTTGTCTAATCGTGACAGCGTATTTGATACCGCAGAAGCCAAAGACTTGTTGTGGCTATTGCAGGCGGTGCTTGCTCCTGAGCAGGAGCGGGCCTTACGCAGCGCGATGGCGACTGGGATACTGGGGCTGGATGCCAAAATGTTGGATGCATTAAATCACGATGAACGGGCTTGGGATACTTTGGTAGATGAATTCGATGGTTATCGCCAGCATTGGCAGCGCCGTGGAGTGCTGCCAATGCTGCGGGAAATTATGGCGCATCGTCATTTAGCTGAAAACCTACTAGCTACCCCAGGTGGAGAACGACGACTAACCGACGTGCTGCATCTGGGGGAGTTATTGCAAGAGGCTGCATCGCAACTTGATAGTGAGCACGCACTAATCCGCTGGTTGGCACAACAAATAGCACAGCCAAATCATCAGTCAGATAATCAGCAATTGCGTTTGGAGAGTGACCGCCATTTAGTGCAAGTTATTACTATCCATAAATCGAAAGGGTTGGAATATCCATTGATATGGTTACCTTTCGTGGGTAATTTCCGCCAGCAACAGGATGTGCTTTACCATGATCGCCATAGTTTTGAAGCATTACTTGACCTCAGTGCTGATGAAGAGAGTCAGGCTCTGGCGGAAGAAGAGCGTCTGGCGGAAGATCTACGGTTATTATACGTAGCACTGACTCGTGCGGTTTATCATTGCAGCGTGGGTATTGCTCCGCTGATTAAAGGCGGGCGAAAAAAGCAGGGCGACAGTGATATGCACCTCAGTGCATTAGGTTATTTGGTGCAGCGGGGGCAAGCCGGAGATGCACAATATCTGGCGGATAAACTTGCAGAGCTAGTCACATTGGCGGCGGGCGATATTTCTGTTTCGGCCGTCGGACAGCTGAATGAGACTCCTTGGCAACCACAATCAGAAGCATTGCCAGCTCTGGCGGCGCGCCAGTTTAACCGACAAATACAAGATTATTGGCGTGTCACCAGTTATTCCGGTCTACAACAGCATGGTTCCAGTAAAAGCGGTCTATCATCGGTATTGAATGTGCCATTACAAGAGTTATTACCCCGGCTGGACACCGATGCTGCGGGTGAACAAGCGGTGATAACCGATAACCACTTAACACCTCATACTTTCCCGCGCGGTGCTGCACCGGGTACTTTCCTGCATGACCTACTTGAGCCTTTGGATTTTAGCCAACCTATTGATCAAGAATGGCTTACTGAGCAATTGCAGCAGCAGGGTTTTGGTGAGCAATGGTCAGCCATGTTGTATCAGTGGCTATATGACGTTTTACAAGTCCCGCTTAATGAAACGGGCGTGACGCTGGCAGGGTTAACGCCACAGAGCAAGCAGGCAGAATTACAATTTTACCTGCCGATCGACGCGCTGTTACAAGCCCGAGAGTTAGACGCCTTAATCAAGCACTATGACCCACTCTCTCGCCAGTGCCCTGTATTGGATTTTCAGCAAGTTCGAGGGATGCTTAAAGGGTTTATTGACTTGGTTTTCTGCTGGCAAGGCAAATATTACTTACTGGATTACAAGTCTAACTGGCTGGGTGAAGACAGCAGTGCTTATACCGCTGAAGCGATGACTCAAGCCATGGCTGAGCATCGCTATGACCTGCAATATCAACTATATACTCTGGCTTTACATCGCTATTTACGTCATCGGTTAGTGAATTATGACTATCAACGCGACTTTGGTGGCGTCATTTATCTCTTCCTGCGTGGAGTTGATAAGCAGCATCCAGGTAATGGTATTTTTAGCTGCCGCCCACAATGGGAGTTGATTGAAGGAATGGACAATCTATTCAGTGGTCGTGCTATTGAGCTGCAATTCAGTGATGAAAGTGGCTTTGCCTCTATAGATGACAGGGGCGCAATATGATGGCGTTACTGGATCAGGCGGTTCGTGACCACTTACTACGCCCACTGGATGTTCAGTTCTCGCGCATGATTGCCGGTGAAGACAATCCCATGCTGCAATTGGCTGCCGCTATTCTCAGTGCGGAAGCTGGAGCTGGGCATGTGTGTCTGCCACTAAGCTATTTACAGCCAGATGAGCTATTTGGTGGTCGACAGCCTAGCTTATCACAAGCGCTGTGGCAGGCAGCGGGGTCGCCTAATAAATTGCTTTGGATTCAATCTCTAAACAGCTCTCCAGCGGTCAGTGATGGTGCACGGCCGACACCATTAGTTTTGCAAAATGATCGTTTGTATCTGCAACGAATGTGGCAATACGAAGGGGATGTCGTGCGCTTTATTGCCAGCGACAATGCCGCTTCATTCATTACTGAAACCAGAGTCGTCAACGAAACATTGCTACGAGAAACCCTCGATGGTTTGTTTGGGGGGACTGGCCCTGAAGTTGACTGGCAAAAAGTGGCTGCTGCGGTGGCAGCAACCCGTCGAATTTCCGTGATTTCTGGCGGACCGGGTACCGGAAAAACTACGACGGTCGCCAAGTTATTGACCGCATTGATACAACTTAGCCAGGGGCAACGTTTACGTATCCAACTTGCCGCCCCGACCGGTAAAGCCGCAGCACGCTTGACTGAGTCACTGGGTAACGCCATGCGGCAACTGCCATTGACTGATGATGAACGACAGCTATTTCCTGACCAGGCATCCACATTACACCGTTTGCTGGGTGCTCAGCCTAACAGTCAGCGTCTGCGTTATCACCGAGGTAACCCATTAAACCTTGATGTGCTGGTGGTCGATGAAGCTTCCATGGTGGATTTGCCCATGATGGCGCGGCTGATTGCTGCGTTGCCAGCCAAGGCTCAGGTGATTTTTCTTGGGGATCGAGACCAATTAGCCTCGGTTGAGGCGGGGGCGGTACTGGGTGATATTTGCCGCTTTGCTGAATTGGGCTATAGCGCAGCGCGGGCTGAACAATTAGCGCGCTTAACAGGCTGCACACTGAGCGGGCACATACCTATTGGTGATGTGCAGACTGATACCGTCAATGTCCGTGACAGTTTGTGTTTATTACGCAAAAGCTATCGCTTTGATGAAAAGTCCGGTATTGGCCAACTTGCCCTAGCCGTTAATGCTGGCAAGTATCGCGATGCATTATCTGTTTTAAGTGGTACATATTCTGATATCGAACGTTTTCCTTTGGTTGATACCGATGATTATCAGGTATTGCTGGAAGACTGTGCCGCTGGTTATCAACATTATCTTCAACTGGCGACAAGCGGCGCGCATGCAACTGATGTGTTGGCGGCATTTGGCCGTTACCAGTTGTTGTGCGCATTACGCACCGGTCCATTTGGCGTCAGTGGGTTAAATGAGCGAATTGAACAGTTATTACATCGGCAGCGGTTCATTGAACGAACCCCAGGGCCATCAGGGCGTTGGTATGTTGGTCGGCCAGTCATGATTGGGTTAAATGACAGTGCCCTTGGTTTGTTTAACGGTGATATTGGTATTGCTTTAAATGACTCTGAGGGCGAGCTGCGGGTGTATTTCCAATTACCTGACGGCAATATAAAATCGGTACAACCCAGTCGCCTTCCCAGCCATGAAACCGCCTATGCGATGACGGTACATAAATCTCAGGGATCAGAGTTTGAACATACTGCGTTAGTATTGCCCAATACTTTTATGCCAGTGTTAACTAGAGAACTGGTCTATACCGCGATAACTCGAGCCCGCCAGCACTTAACGTTGTATTGCAGTGATGCGGTACTGGGGAGTGCGATTCGCACGCCGACACTTCGTCTGAGTGGATTAGTTGATCGCTTGAATGAGCTGAAGAAATAAAACTAGGGGGCTATAGAGCCCCCTTGATGACATCAACGACCAGCTACAAATCAGCCAGTAGAATTTTTGAACGGCGCTGATAGTTATACAATTCTTGCTTCAGAATAGGTAAAACATCAACTTCTGCCGGAGTAAATCCGCGCTCCTGGAACCAATGAATACTGCGGGTAGTTAACACAAACAGCTTTTTAAGGCCCATCTGCCGTGCCTGATTAGCAACCCGCTTAAGTAGCATTTCGCCACGGGAAGAGCTGCGATAATCGGGATGTACTGCGACACAAGCCATCTCACCAATTTGCTCTTCAGGGAATGGATAAAGTGCGGCGCAGGCAATGGTCAAATTATCTCGCTCAATAATGGTGAACTTATCGATCTCCATCTCAAGCTGTTCGCGTGAACGACGTACCAATATTCCTTGCTGTTCGAGTGGGCGGATCAGTTCCAATATGCCGCCAATATCATTAATGGTGGCACGGCGAACTTGCTCTGCACTCTCCATAACAATCTGGGTACCGATACCATCACGGGAGAACAGTTCTTGTACCAGTGCTCCATCTTCTTGATAACTCAGTAAATGGCTGCGACGCACGCCACTACGACAAGCTTTTACTGCGCCACGCAGAAAACGCACGGTCCCTGAGTTGTAGTCACCAACCTGCTCCAGATCTTCAATTCGCTTTTGTGCGTCGTTGGGGAACAGTTCGGAAATAATATTGCCTTCATGGTCTGTCACCCCTTGGGATGAGCAGAAGCCAATCATTTTTTCGGCTTTTAGTTTGATGGCTAACTGAGTGGCCACTTCTTCAGATGTCAGATTAAAGCTCTCGCCGGTAACCGATACCGCAACTGGCCCCAGTAACACGATAGCGCCGTTATCCAACTGGCGATGGATAGCCTCTTCATCGATCCGACGAATACGCCCGCTATGGCAATAATCAACACCATCATCCACACCCAAAGGTTGGGCAATGATAAAGTTGCCGCTGACGACATTAATATGCGCACCTTGGAGTGGCGTGTTATTCAGGCTCATCGATAATCTTGCCGTGATATCTAACTGTAATAAGCCTGCAGCTTGTTTCACCATTTCCAGTGTGCGGGCATCGGTCACCCGGGTATGCTTGTGATAAATAGGTTCGTAGTGATGCTGTGCTAAATTGGCATCAATTTGGGGACGGGCACCGTATACCACGACCAGTCGGATCCCAAGGCTATGCAATAGCCCTATATCATTGACGATGTTCGAGAAGTTTTCATGCTCAATCGCCTCGCCCCCCAGCATGACAACAAATGTCTTGCCGCGGTGGGCATTGATATAGGGAACTGAGTGGCGAAATCCCTGGACCAGTTCAGTACTACGTTCCTTCACGGCAGACCCTCTTTGAATTTTTATTCGGTATTTTTGTATTTTTATTCTTTTTTGATCAAGATGGCAAGCAGGAAATTGCTATTAAATGCATATGTATGGCACATGCTCATTAATAAATTGAATAACATAAAAATGTTTTTCTGATGACAGCTGGGGGTCGATTAGTTAAAGTTTTTCCTCGTGAATTTTTTTTGTTCGATTTTTATTCATATTTTGGTAGTGACTTTGGAGTTACATGGCAGATTCAAATCATAATTTTAGGCGTCGCCGTCTACTACAAGGTGCCGCCGCAGCCTGGATGTTAAGTGTCACCCGGGTTGGATTTGCTGCTTCCTCTCATATCATCGCAGTAAGGGTTTGGCCCTCTTCAACTTATACCCGGGTAACACTGGAATCCAATACGCAGCTGAAGTATCGTCAGTTTGCGCTAACAAATCCGGATCGGATTGTGGTGGATATTGAAGGCGTGCATCTCAATAGCGTATTAAAAGAAATCAGCAGTCAGGTGCAATCCGGCGATCCCTACCTGAAGCAGGCACGAGTAGGGCAGTTTGATAAAAATACTGTCCGGCTGGTGTTGGAGTTGAAGCAAAGTATTAGCCCGCAATTATTTACTCTTAAGCCCTTTGCTGAGTTTAAAAACCGCTTGGTAGTTGATTTATATCCGCAGGAGGGCACAACCTCTGCAGAGGATGACCCACTGCTGGCTCTATTAGAGGATTACAATAAAGGTAATGTGGAGCGCACTTTACCCGCTGAAGCCCCAAAAGCGGGTAAAGCAGGGCGGGACCGGCCGATTGTTATCATGCTGGACCCCGGACATGGTGGGGAAGATCCTGGCGCTATTGGTCGAAATAAAACCCGTGAAAAAGATATTGTGCTGCAAATTGCCCGCCGGTTGCAGGCATTAATAAAGAAAGAATCGAATATGCGGGTGTTTATGACCCGTAATGAAGATGTCTTTATCCCATTGAAAGTTCGGGTCGCTAAAGCACGTAAGTTACGTGCGGATTTATTCATTTCGATTCATGCCGATGCTTTTACCAATCGAGCCGCCAGAGGCTCCTCTGTGTTTGCGCTATCGACCAAAGGGGCAACCAGCACAGCGGCACGTTTCTTGGCCCAAACACAGAACGAAGCTGACCAGATTGGTGGCGTCAGCAAGAGTGGTGATCGCTATCTGGACCATACCATGATTGATTTGCTGCAAACGGCGACTATCAATGACAGCCTGAAATTTGGCAAAGAAGTGCTGAATCGTATGGGTAAAATTAACAAACTTCACAAGAATAGTGTTGATCAGGCCGGTTTTGCCGTCTTGAAGGCACCTGATATTCCGTCCATTTTGGTTGAAACGGCATTTATCAGTAATTTGGAAGAAGAGCGAAAATTACGAACCAGCCATTTTCAGCAGCAAATTGCCGAATCTATCTTTGCCGGTATCAAAGCTTATTTTGCTAATGGCGGGGCGATGGCTCGGGTTTAGTCAGATTGATTGATATCAGTAGGGGCAGGATAGCCCTTGCTGGTAAGGGCTTGTGATAATTAGAAAGCCAGAAACAAAAAAACACCCTTGAGGGTGTCTTATGCGGATAACAAAACGATTAAGAATTGGTTGCGGGGGCCGGATTTGAACCGACGACCTTCGGGTTATGAGCCCGACGAGCTACCAGGCTGCTCCACCCCGCGTCCGTCTTAATACTATTTTTTATCTTTCTATCTTAATGTAATTGGTTGCGGGGGCCGGATTTGAACCGACGACCTTCGGGTTATGAGCCCGACGAGCTACCAGGCTGCTCCACCCCGCGTCCGTCATTACATTTATTACTTTACTTCTTAAAGCCACTTTCGCAGCTGGACATCTATTCTACCTAATTCGTCTTAACTTTCAAGACTATCGAACCACATTTGATACTGCTGGTAGCCAGTATCGGTTGGTTGCGGGGGCCGGATTTGAACCGACGACCTTCGGGTTATGAGCCCGACGAGCTACCAGGCTGCTCCACCCCGCGTCCGATTGAGCGCACTATACTCTGGATGAGATCTGTTGCAAGTAGTTTTACCACTTAATTATGGTAAATAGAGTTTTTCGATTAATTTATCAACTATCTGTTTCCTTTTTCCCCACAACTCTGTCAGGGGATTTTTTTCTAACTGCTGATTCCTTTATCCATAGGCGTTTGTTATCGTTCGCCGGTAGATAAAATAAGTAAGAGAAGGCGTGAAATGACAAGTCGTTGGGGCAAATACCTACTGAGTGGAATAATGATTGCCGTTCTGGCAGGTTGCCAATCGCGGCCAACCGACCGCGGGCAGCAATATAAGGATGGGCGTCTGGAGCAATCACTGGAATTGGTGAATGAACCCAACGCGGCAGGTAAGCCAGTCAACGCCAAAGATTATTCTGATCAGGTGAAGGTGATTAACCAATCTTCACCGGGTCTCTATAGCCGTAATAGTAATACCTTCAATGCGGTTCAAAACTGGATGTTGGCAGGGGCTGATACCAGTAAGCTAAGTCTGTTTGGTTTGAATGCCTATCAGATGGAAGGGGTCGATAATTTCGGTAATGTGCAATTTACCGGCTACTACACCCCAGTGCTTCAAGCCCGCTATACACCGCAAGGTGAATTCCGCCACCCACTTTATCGCATGCCAGCCAAAGGAAAACGCCGTTTACCTGATCGCGCTGCTATATATGCCGGTGCATTGGATAACCGTAATTTAGTGATTGCCTACACTAATTCGTTAGTCGATAACTTTATGATGGAAGTGCAGGGCAGCGGTTATATTGATTATGGTGATGGCCGGCCACTGACTTTCTTTGGCTATGCTGGTAAAAATGGCCATGCTTACCGCAGTATTGGCAAGGTGCTGATTGATCGTGGGGAAGTGGCAAGAGCAGATATGTCGATGCAAGCTATTCGCCACTGGGCTGAAACTCACAGTGAATCGGAAGTCCGAGAGTTATTAGAGCAAAATCCATCCTTTGTCTTCTTCAAACCGGAAATGTATGCGCCAGTGAAAGGGGCCAGTGCGGTGCCTTTGATTGCTAAAGCGTCGGTCGCCTCGGATCGTTCGCTGATTCCACCGGGTACTACGTTGTTGGCTGAAGTACCTTTATTGGATAATCAGGGGAAATTCACGGGGCAATATCAGATGCGCTTGATGGTTGCACTGGATGTGGGGGGAGCAATTAAAGGCCAACATTTTGATATCTATCAAGGGATTGGCCATGAGGCAGGCCAGGCAGCCGGCTTCTACAACCATTATGGCCGCGTTTGGGTACTGAAAAATGCTCAAAGTAGTGGGCCACTGTTTACTGCTTATCAAAGTGGTAGCAAAGCAGTACCAGCAGATAATAGTTCTTCGCTGTTGGTGAGTAATCAGGGCCAGTAGATATCCCCCAACGACCTAAAGCTACAGAATAATTAACCGCAGCTTTAGGTTATCTGGCTATGGATGCTATCTTTCCTCGGCGGCCTACTGGCCGCTTTTGCATTAGTATTATTTTTCAAAGTAATGAAGGTAACGAGTTTATGAGCACAGCCTATTCCGAAGCTTACCAACAGCGATTTGGTGGCATTGCACGCTTATATGGGCAGCAGGCACTGATGCTTTTTTCACAGGCACATGTCTGTGTCATCGGTATTGGTGGTGTGGGTTCATGGGCAGCAGAGGCACTGGCGCGTACCGGTATTGGCGCAATTACATTAATTGATATGGATGATGTTTGCGTGACTAATACCAATCGGCAAATCCATGCCTTACGGAGCAATGTCGGGCAGGCTAAAACCGAAGTCATGGCAGAGCGAATTCGAGCGATTAATCCAGAATGCCGAGTAACCTGTATTGACGATTTTATTACGGCGGATAATGTTGCTGAGCTATTAGACAACAACTTTAGCTATGTTATTGATGCCATTGACAGTGTACGGCCAAAAGCCGCGCTATTGTCTTATTGTCGCCGCTATAAAATCCCGGTGGTGACGACTGGCGGTGCTGGTGGGCAAATCGACCCAACTCGCATTGAAGTGGTGGATCTGGCGAAAACTATTCAAGATCCGCTGGCGGCAAAGTTGCGTGAAAGACTGAAAAGTGACTTTAATGTGGTGAAAAACAGCAAAGGTAAACTGGGGATCGACTGTGTTTTTTCCAGTGAACCATTAGTTTACCCACAAAGTGATGGTTCGGTGTGTGCGTCTCGCAGCACAGCTGAGGGACCGAAAAAGATGGATTGCACTTCAGGCTTCGGCTCGGCAACCATGGTCACCGCCACCTTTGGGTTTGTCGCGGTATCACATGCATTGAAAAAAATGATGGCAAAAGCTGCCCGTCAGGCGAAATAGTAACTCAGGGCATGTGCGCAGCTAGCAAGCTTGTAACTTCAATTAATAAAGGTATTGGGCGGCAATGGCTTGCACACCTTGCGCTAATGCCTGCAAACCACTGGCGCGCGAAGTGCTTAATTGCTGGCGCAGCCCTAATTGGTCAAACAGTGCTAAGGGATCTTCAGCAAGTATTTGCTGTGGAGTTTTACCTTCAACGGCAGTCAAAATAACCGCTAATAGTCCACGAACAATCCGGCCTTCACTGTCACCGTAGAAATGCAAACTGCCATCCGGCAGATGCTCATGCCCAAGCCACACTCTATTTTCACAACCCGTTAGCTCCCATTCATGCTGTTTTAATGACTCGGGCAATGGTGGGAGCTGTTTGGCCAGTAAAATTAACTGGCGATAACGATCTTCCCACTGTTTATGGGGGCTGAATGTTTCCAGTAAATTAGCAGCAGTAATGTCGTGACCAAATGGGTGTGGGGCAATCATCATCTTCTCAATCTAGGTCTGGTTGATATTATTAAAACTTAGTCTTGTAGTAACGCCAGAGCTTTAGTTATTGCAGAACACAGTACTTCAACATCGTGCTCGTTATTGTAAGGAGCAAATGATGCACGCAAACTACCACTCACTCCCAGTGCAGCCATTAATGGCTGGGCGCAGTGTTGCCCAGCCCGGAGCGCGATGCCTTGTTCTGCCAGTAACGTCACCAGGTCACTGTGATGAACACCATCAAACGTGAAGGCCAGTAAGCTTGATTGTTGGCAACGGAAGCTGCGAAAACCCGGCAATTCAGCCAGCTTATTCTCGGCCAGCGTCGCCAGATTTTGGCTATAAGCTTCAGCTTCTTCCAGATCAATATGTTCAAGCCAACTGAGTACTGCGGATAAACCAATCACGCCAGCAATGTTAGGGGTACCCGCTTCAAAACGATAAGGGACTTCATGGGGGGTAAAACCGCCAAATGAAGCCTGTGTGAGCATTTTGCCGCCACCTTGCCATGCAGACATCTCTCTCAATAATTCAGATTTGCCATACAGAGCACCAATGCCGGTTGGACCATATAATTTATGGGCAGAAAAAGCATAAAAATCAATATCAAGAGCTTGAACATCAGCCGGATTATGAACAACGCCCTGGGCTCCATCGACCATAACCACACAATCATATTGATGGGCGAGTTCAATTGCCTGAGCCAATTGTGGGCTACCGCCAGTCACATTAGACATCTGCCCTAGCGCTAATAGGCGAGTTTTACTGTTGAGTAATTGCGGCAATAGCTGTAAATCGGGCAGATTATCAAGACCGATAGGTAACTTAATTATTCTGGCACCCGTCTGTTCGGCAACCATAAGCCAGGGTATTAAATTCGCATGATGCTCTGCTTCACTGACAATAATTTCATCCCCAGCCTGTAGGCGAGGGCGGGCATAACTTTGCGCCACCAGATTAATGGCCTCGGTAGTGCCTCGTGTCCAAATGATATTCTCTGCTTCCGGCGCATTGATAAAGTCAGCCACCTGTTGGCGGGTTTCTTCAAAACGGACAGTTAGGGAGAGTGCTGATTGATGCTGGCTTCGGTGTACCGTCGCGGAATCTTGTTGATAAAACAACTGGGTAGCTTCAATCATGGCGCACGGTTTCAGCGCCGTTGCTGCACTGTCCAGATAGATTATTTCATCATTGATTGCCGGGAATTCCTGGCGAAAATCCGTTGGATTAAAAGCCTTCATACTGTTGTTCGTATCCTTTGATTTGCTTCGGAACTGTCTCATTTTGCCCATAATTAGCCTACTAATGGCCCTGAGCGCTGGCAATATGTCCTGAGCGAGTTATGCTGAATAGTAACGGACATAACCATTTGTCTGGTAATGGAAACGAATTTTTCAGCATTTTAATCTGCAAGGAGTCACCCATGAAAAAGACAGCTGCCGTAATTTCTGCACTTATGCTCACTTTTACTTTAGCAGCCTGTTCAAGCAACTATGTTATGCACACCAATGATGGTCGCACTATCGTTGCTGATGGTAAACCTAAAGTAGATGATGAAACCGGGATGATAAGCTATACCGATGCTAACGGTACCGAACAGCAAATTAACCGTTCAGAAGTGAAAGAAATGGCTGAAGGTAATTAATTGATAGCCTTAGTACTACTTAAATTTAAGCTTTTGCTCTGTGCAATGCAAAGCGGGCGCTTAAATTTAGGTTTTTGAAAAATAAGTAAGCTCTGAAATTAGGGTAAAAAAAAGCACCGCAAAAATAGCGGTGCTGCATAAAATCACTATGGACAGACAGGGTAAATGTACAGGAAGTGAAAAAAAACAGTAGCTTAGCTACTATGTCTGGTACACCAGACCATTTGCAAACACAACATCACAACCACAAAGCCAAAAGCATTTCAGTACCTGGATACTAAACCTACTTTTCGTTCCGGCTTGGGAAGTGCCGCCACTATAGGTATTTACTGGCACATCCTCAACGGACAATTTATAATGTCTCGGATTATAAAAACTAATAAGTAAACAAAGGGTTTCATCTCACGGTGAGCCGTTATAAAAAAGTATCCAATTCATGTCAAAACGATTGCCACCACTGAATGCTTTGCGGGTTTTCGATGCGGCCGCACGCCACCTGAGCTTTACTAAAGCTGCTGATGAATTATTTGTGACCCAAGCTGCGGTTAGCCACCAGATAAAGTCACTGGAGGATTTTCTTGGGCTAAAACTGTTCCGACGCCGCAACCGCTCTTTACTCCTGACCGAAGAAGGCCAGAGTTATTATCTCGATATCAAAGAGATATTTACCTCCATCAATGAAGCCACGCGCAAATTACAGGCCCGTAGTGCGAAAGGGGCTCTGACCGTCAGTCTCCCTCCTAGTTTTGCTATCCAATGGTTGGTCCCCCGTCTTTCTGGATTTAATGCGGCTTATCCCGGCATTGATGTCAGGATCCAGGCGGTTGATCGAGAGGAGGACAAACTCGCTGATGATGTTGATGTAGCCATATTTTATGGTCGGGGAAATTGGACCGGTTTACGCACTGAGCGTCTGTATGCCGAATTCCTGCTCCCGGTGTGTGCGCCGAGTTTATTAATGGGCGAACATGGATTAAAAGTGCCGTCAGATCTGGCTTATCATACCTTGTTGCATGATACTTCCCGCCGAGATTGGCTGGCATATACCCGTCAATTGGGGGTGCCGCAGATTAATGTGCAACAAGGGCCGATATTCAGCCACAGTGCCATGGTGGTGCAGGCCGCTGTTCATGGCCAAGGTATTGCATTGGTGAATAACGTGATGGCGCAGTCTGAAATTGAAGCAGGGCGATTAGTGTGCCCATTTAATGATGTATTGGTGAGCAAAAATGCTTTTTATCTGGTTTGTCATGACAGTCAGGCAGAACTGGGTAAAATAGCCGCCTTTCGTCAGTGGATATTGGCAAGAGCCGCCAGCGAGCAGGAAAAGTTACGTTTTCGCTACGACAACTAATTTTTAATTATCACTAGGTAATTTAACGATAACTCTGAACCAACTTAAGGTTAATGACGATGAATAGTCGTTTAATGCTGATTTTTGCCGCCCTGAGCGGTTTTTTCTATGTTGCTTTCGGCGCCTTTGGTGCTCATGTATTGAATGCCTCTTTGGGGCCGAATGAGATGGCTTGGATTCGCACCGGGCTGGAGTATCAGGGTTTCCATACGTTGGCGATCCTGGCATTAGCTGTTGCTATGCAACGGCAGATAAGTATTTGGTTTTACTGGAGTGGAGCCTTGTTAGCGCTCGGAACGCTACTCTTTAGCGGCAGTTTATACTGCCTGGCTCTATCACACCTGAAGCTGTGGGTATATATCACGCCAGTGGGCGGAGTATGTTTTCTGGCGGGATGGATTTTGATGTTGGTTGGCGCGCTGCGTCTAAGAAAAAGGGCAGAACGCCATGAATAATAAAATTGCTTTATATTGTCGCTCAGGCTTTGAGAAAGAGTGTGCGGCAGAAATTACCGCCAAGGCGGCACAGCTTGAAATTTTTGGCTTTGCGCGGGTAAAAGAAAACAGCGGTTATGTGCTGTTTGAATGCTATCAGTTGGAAGATGCTGATCGTTTGATTCGCGAAGTCCCCTTCCGCGAATTGATCTTTGCCCGCCAGATGATGGTGGTGGGTGAGTTATTGAAAGATTTACCGCCTGAAGACCGTGTGTCGCCGATTGTTGGTATGTTAGTTGGTGTTATTGAAAAAGCCGGTGAGCTTCGTGTTGAAGTTGCTGATACCAATGAAAGCAAAGAGCTACTTAAGTTTTGCCGTAAGCTGACGGTACCGCTGCGTAGTGCGATGCGTGAGCAAAAAATTCTGTCTGTTCGTGAGAACGCTCATCGTCCAGTTGTGCATGTGTTCTTTATCGCTTCTGGCTGCTGTTATGTTGGTTATTCTTATAGCAACAATAACTCACCATTCTATATGGGTATTCCACGCCTCAAATTCCCATCAGATGCACCAAGCCGTTCAACCTTAAAACTGGAGGAGGCTTTCCATGTGTTTATTCCTGCAGATGAATGGGAAGAACGCCTGGCCAGTGGTATGCATGCTGTTGATTTAGGTGCTTGCCCCGGTGGTTGGACATATCAATTAGTGCAACGCAGCATGATGGTTCAGGCCATTGATAATGGTTTGATGGCGCAAAGCTTGATGGATACCGGGCAAGTCACGCACCACCGTGTTGATGGTTTTAAATATGAACCAACCCGTAGCAACATTTACTGGTTAGTGTGCGATATGGTGGAGAAACCCGCTAAGGTGACCCAACTTATCATTAAGTGGCTGGTAAATGGTTGGTGCCGTGAGGCCATCTTCAACCTGAAACTGCCGATGAAAAAGCGGTTTGAAGTCGTTTCTGAGAATCTAGAAATGATAGATGAACAACTGAAAGAACAGGGTATTAATGCCCATATTCAGGCTAAGCAGCTCTATCATGACCGTGAAGAAGTTACGGTACATGTACGGCGTATCTGGTCTGGTATGCCTGGCCGCCGAGATGAGCGTTATTAGCCTGTACCCTCCGTACCTGAGGGCGCAGGGTGGAGCTATGCACACTCACCCGAATCACTTACCTGTGTAAGCTCATCGGGATGAATTCGTTTGCTGCCTATCTGTAACGCCGCCAATAACTTTGGCTATGGGGTTATGTTTAAGGAAGGGGCCAATTGGCTCCTTCGTTTTATGTGGTTCTTATTTATTCAAACGTAGCTGCTGTAAATTGCCAGTTAAGGGCAAATCAGTTTTAAGTGTCGCGATTTGTTTGCAAATAAAAGCCATCTCCCGATGTTCCTGCAATTTCTTACGCCACTTCTCCGGCACAGCATCTATCCCTTGATAAAGTTCTTCCAGACTATTGGCTTGTTGCAGTAACAACGCCGCAGTTTTTGCGCCAATGCCGGCCACACCAGGGATTTTACTGCTGCTGATCCCGGCCAGCCCCCAATAATCCGGCAACTGATGCGGTAATACACCAAATTCTTGCTTTACGAATGGCATATCCAACCAACGTTTTTGAAAGTAATCTCGAATCTGTACATTCGGCGCTAACAGCTGGCAGTAACCTTTGTCGGTTGAAATGATAGTCACCTGATGCCCAGCACTGCTGACTTTTGCAGTCAGCGTTGCAGCCAGGTCATCGGCTTCATTGCCCGGTGAATGCCAACAATTAACCCCCAATGAAATAAATGCCTCACGGATAAGGGGCATTTCCTGTTGTAGATTATCTGGCATCGGTGAACGACCCGCTTTGTAATCGGGAAGACATTGATGACGCCAACTATCAGAGCGGTCGTCCTCATCAAAAACTGCAACGGCATGAGTGGGTTGGCTATGTGAAATAAGTTGTTGTAACCCATGCTTACAAGCATTAATGCAAGGTGAACCCTGCACCGCGTGAACGCGGCGAATCAGGTTAAGGGCATCAACAATAAGAAGGTGAATTTGCATGATCTGTCTTATTTGAAGGTGGCATCATCATTAAGCCAGAGTGATGTCGAGCAACGCCAGCCAGAAGGCTTGGCGCTACCCGGTGAAGTTTAGTTATTCTTTAGCTACATCTCTATGCTTTAGCTATGCATCTATCCCTAACTACAGATTTCATAGCAAGGTGTATAAGCACTACCCGGCAGCTTCATGCGATGTTGAGCAATAAAGCCTTGCAACAGTTGGTCCATTTGCTTCATCAGCAGCGGGTCACCGTGCAATTTGAATGGCCCATGGGCTTCAATCGCATGGATGCCAACTTCTTTGACGTTACCTGCCACAATGCCAGAAAAAGCACGACGTAATGCTGCGGCCAGTTTTTCGGGTGGCTGATTATGGGACAAGTCCAGATTGGCCATATTCTCGTGTGTCGGCTCAAAAGGATGCTGCAAATCAGGCTCGATACGAATAGACCAGTTAAAGCTATAAGCATCGCCAGTATTACGACGATTCTCTTTTACCAATGGCATCGCTTTCTTCATCTGACGCGCGACTTCAGCCGGATCATCAATGATAATCTGATAGTATTTACGTGCTCCATCACCCAGCGTATTCATGATGAATTCATCGACAACCCTGAAGTAATCGGCACTCTCTTTTGGCCCGGTCAGAATCAGCGGTAATACCTGCTCACTGTTATCCGGATTCATCAGAATCCCTAACAGATAAAGTAATTCTTCCGCTGTCCCTACGCCGCCTGGGAAAATAATGATCCCATGTGCAATACGGACGAAGGCTTCCAGACGTTTTTCAATGTCTGGCATGATAACCAACTCATTGACCAGTGGATTTGGTGGCTCGGCGGCAATAATTGAAGGTTCGGTCATACCGATAAAACGGCCTTGTTTGTAGCGCTGTTGGGCATGGCCTACAGCGGCTCCTTTCATCGGGGCTTCCATCGCTCCCGGCCCACAGCCGGTACAGATATTTAATTCGCGTAAACCGAGTTGACTGCCCACTTTTCGGGCATATAAGTACTCGGTTTCATTGATTGAATGGCCACCCCAACAAACCACCATATTAGGTTCTTCATCGATATGTAGGGCTCGGGCATTACGTAAAATGGAGAAGACTTGGTCGGTTAAATGGCCGGAACTTTCCGTATGCCGGTGCTGGGAGTGCTCGGCACTCACAATTTGACCATTCACGAATAAAATATCGCGCAATACAGCAAACAGGTTTGCCTGCAATGAGCGGATGATTTTACCATCAACAAAAGCATGTTCTGGGGGATTAACTAGCTCGAGTTTTACGCCACGTTCACGGCGCAACACATTGATATCAAATGTCTCATAGCGAGATAATAGTTCTTTACTGTTATCCGTCAGGCTACCTGAATTGAGGACAGCCAAGGAACAATTACGGAATAAACGGTATAGATCACTACTCGCTGTACGTTTAAGCATATCCACTTCGAGCTGTGATAACAGATCCATTGAGCCGAGTGGGCTGATATGTGTAATCAAAGTTACTCCTTTACACCCCTGAGGGGGTGGTAGAACTTATGTATTAGAGTGTCGCTTGCTGTTTTTCCGTGGAATATCAGAGAGCCCTCTAAGTGTCCATTACTGGCTTTTTCATCTAAAAAGAGCATGAAGATCCTGTAATTAACCTTAACGTTGCCAGTCACTTTTTACCAATATTAACGTATTCGAGCTGTAATCTTGCGCACATGCCCGCATTTATTGTCGTGCTAAACGGCCGGTCGACGGCACAAAATCAGTATTGGAGCGCCATGGATTGATATCCAGTCCGCCGCGTCGGGTATAGCGAGCATAGACCGACAATGTTTCTGGCTGACAAAAACGCATGATGTCATTGAAAATACGCTCAACACATTGCTCGTGAAATTCATTATGGTGGCGGAAAGAGACCAGATAGCGCAGTAGTGCTTCCCGGTTAATTTGTGGGCCGCTATAGCTGATTTGCACTGACCCCCAATCCGGTTGATGGGTTATCAGGCAGTTAGATTTGAGCAAGTGACTGACCAAACTTTCTTCTACTCGGTTTTTACCGGCTGCGCCTTGTAAGTAATCAGCTTTGAATTCATAGCTATCGATACGAATATCCTGCTGATCCAAGCATTCTCCCGAAAAATTGGCAATTGGCTGATGCGTCAATTCGTCTAAGTGATATAGCCTGACACTGACATCACCTTGCGCGCAGGCGGCTAAATCCTGTTGCAAAGTGGTTTGTACTTTTTCCCAGTCAGCAAAAACAGTTTGGTTAAAACTGTTGAGGTAAAGCTTAAAGCTTTTTGACTCAATCAGATTAACACTCCCCGCATTCAGGCTTATTTCACCCACCGCAACTTGGGGGAGTCCATTGCTGTTGAGCCAAGACAACTCATACATTGTCCAGATATCTGCGCCATGGAAGGGGAGGTTATCTGGATATAAACCGAGAGGTTCACGGTTCATGCTGCGAGGCACAGCCTGTAGTAAGCTGACATCATAGTGGTCGCGATATGCAGTCGGTTTACCTAGCGTTAGTTCCGCCAGAGCATGATGGTCTTGATATGAAGACATGCTGTTTCCATGATGAGAGATAGGTACAATAGCTATAGTTTATCAATTAATGCCGTGTTTAACTGCATTTCTGAGTGGGTGTTATATCCCCTTTAATGCAACGTAAGCTGCGGCGATACTGAGAATAACCATGGACCTGAACGTTTCAACGGCACTGAATAGCTTTACTCAACGTTATATTGATTTGTGGCAGCAGCAAACTGGGCACCTGCCTGCCAGTGAAGAGCTCTACGGCGTTCCTTCTCCTTGCATTGTGGAAACTCAGGATTCTCAGGTGTTTTGGGCTCCTCAGCCTTTTGTGGCTGAGGCCACCCTTGCCAATATTGAGCGTGCACTGGAGATTCAACTGCATCCAGATATTCATGAGTTTTATACCCGGCAATATGCTGGGGATATGAAAGCAGATTTAGGCGAGCATCGTTTTACCTTGCTACAGGTCTGGAGTGAAGATGATTTCATTCGTTTGCAGGAGAATCTGATTGGTCATTTAGTGACGCAAAAAAGATTAAAACTCTCGCCGACACTATTTTTAGCAACCACTGAATCCGAAATGACCATGGCTTCACTCTGTAACGTCAGTGGTAATGTAGTGCTTGAAGAGTTTGGTAGTGGAAAGCGGACATTGTTAGCATCAACTCTGGCCCATTTTTTGGATGCATTACGTCCAGTATTACCTGAATAAATAAACGGTTATTGTTTATTCAGGTGCCGTCGGTGTGAGAGATCTCGCACACCGGCTGTGAGACATCACTTCTATTATTTTTATGTAAAATTCTTGCATTACACTTATCTTCAATAAAATCACTTTGTTATAAACATTCATTTTTTTATATATAAAAGAGCCTGCCTCATTATTCTTTCAGTACCTTGTCTCTCTTTGCTGATTAAGCGATCCTTTATTCGCTGGATAGGATCTGGTGGAGAAGGACGGTATCAGGATGGTGCCACTTCAGGATGAAGAACACAGGGACTGCTTAGGATGAGTGAAGGGATGTTTCAGGATGAAACCAAGGACACCTCCAGGATGGAGATTGAGAGCCAGTTCAGGATGATTGGTGGGTTAGGATAACCTTAGGATTGACGCCGGGATGGTGTAGGACAACGCGACGGATTGCTGGTTAGGATAACCACACGGAAAAGTTTTCAAGGATTGAGCAGGGAGCATCAATTTTAGCTGGATTGCTATGAAACGAATTGAGGGGTACTGGTAAAACAGTACCCCTTTTTTTATCTGTATTTTGCTCAATCCTAATCGGTAGACTAGGGTGTGAACTTGGGCATCCTTTGGTTCAATGGTATGCTTGGCCGCCATTGAACCAGCCCGGTGAATGGTTGTTTTTTTGGTTGAGAGCATAATTATGAATACAGAAAATCAGGTGCGTCAGAGCCTACAGAATATTGAGCTTGCTATGCGGGAGATTGATCTCTGGCAAACAGTACCACCACAAGCTGAAGCTTTCGAAAGTAATGAACCTTTTAGCATTGATACCATGGATGCTGAACAGTGGTTGCAATGGGTGCTTATCCCTCGGATGTATGCATTATTGGAATCGAACGGCGCGCTTCCAACACGTTTTGCGATTACTCCCTATTTTGAAGAAGCCTTGAGTGGTGAGGATCGCCCGGATTGCACTGCACTGCTGGTTGAGTTACAGCGTCTCGATTTTCTACTGAATAAAGAAAGTCACTGATGCTGGAAATACTCTATCAAGACGAACATATAGTGGCGGTAAATAAACCTGCTGGCTGGCTAGTACATCGCAGTTGGCTGGACAGTAATGAAACCGTATTTGTGATGCAAACAGTACGCGACCAGATTGGTCAGCATGTGTATACCGTTCATCGGCTGGATCGCCCGACATCAGGTGTATTGTTGATGGCGCTGTCTAGCGATGTCGCTCGTGCTCTTTCATTACAATTTGAACAACACCAAATCCAAAAAACGTATCATGCGGTGGTGCGTGGGTATGTATTGGCTGGTGACACTATTGATTATGAAATGACGGAAGAGCTAGACAAAATCGCCGATAAATTTTCCCGGCCAGATAAAGCGCCTCAGCCTTCAGTCACGCATTATCAGCCCTTGGCTAAAGTAGAAGTGCCAGTGGCTATTGGGCGGTATGACACCGCGCGCTTTAGTTTATTAGAGTTGCTGCCGGAAACCGGGCGTAAGCATCAACTTCGCCGACATATGGCACATATTCGCCACCCAATCATCGGTGATAGTGCCCATGGTGACCTGCGCCAGAATCGCGGAGTTGCCCAGCATTTTGGTTGCTCGCGCCTGATGCTTCATGCCAGCCATTTGCAACTGAATCATCCAGTGACTGGCGAGCCACTGATCTTGACTGCGCGCTGGGATGAATCCTGGCAACAGTTGATGTCGCATTTTGGTTGGCAGGGTATTGTCCCTCATCTTGAAAGGGTTGAGTTTCCGGCCACTGCGGGTCAGGATAGTGACTAATTTTTCTAGTTAAAAGGAAATATCTTTTATGGCTCAGGTCGGGATTTTTGTCGGCACAGTTTACGGTAATGCATTGTTAGTTGCAGAAGAAGCCGAGAACATACTGAAAGAGCAGGGGCATGAGGTAAAAGTGTTTGACGAAGGGACCTTAGAAGCTTGGCAATATTATCGTCAACATTATGTGTTGGTGGTCACGTCGACCACCGGGCAGGGGGATTTCCCCGACAGCATTGCCTCTCTATTTGTCGCCGTGCGCGATCATGTCGGGTTCCAGCCAGAGTTGCGTTATGCAGTCATTGCGTTGGGTGACAGCAGTTATGATAATTTCTGTGGCGCTGGGCGTAAGTTCGATGAATTGTTGCAAGAGCAGGGCGCAACAAGAATTGGCGAAAGACTGGAAATTGATGCTATCGAGCACCCAGAACCAGAAGTGGTTTCAGCGCCTTGGGTAGAGCAGTGGGGGCGTTTACTTCAGTAACCCGCGTAGTTTTTTGGCCTCAGGTTTGATGATTAATTTGCATAACAAAACTGAGGCTATTTCTTTGTAAGTTTTAATATTTCTTCTTTTCTCATAATTAACCTGCGTTTAAATAGTTCACAAATTTCCTTTGTGTAAAGTTGCTGCAACTGCCAATGCAGTGATTTAATTTATTTATTCAAGGGATACAACACCATAATGAATCATACTTTTTTTTCTTCCACACCTAATCAACTGGGCAGCGGAGTACTACCTTCTCGTTATAATGAAGTTATATTTGAGCTTTCAGATGGTAATTGGGTTAATGAAATTATATTACCCGAGCATCCTGCGGATAAAAACAGTGTTGTGATTCGTTCTTCAGCAACTAGGGATGCGACGTTACAGCTATCATCAGATTCATCAGATTCATGGAATTCTTTGGATATTCAAGCTGGTTATCAATACGTTCTTGAATATGATATTAATATTCAGGAGTGGAATATTAAGATAACGAGTATTGATTATCTGACACCCAACAGTGTCGATAATGTTATTCCAGATAATCCGCAACCCCTGACTTATTATTCGATAGATAACTGCAATTATGTAGCCGAAGTGACTTTACCAACCACGGCAGAGAACGGGGCAGTTATTATTTTTAACTCTACCGCCAGTGCCGACTCACAAGTATTAGGCAACAATATATTGTATGGTAGTGCCAAGACGATTAAGTCTGGTGAACCGCTTATTTATCGATATCACTCTAGCCACAATGGTGGTGGCTGGATGATTGATGCTGTATTAATCCAAGCGCAAGATAATATAAATAATGAAATATCTGATCCTACCGTACATATTAGCTTTATAGACAATAGTGATAAAGTGCAGGAAGTTGCTAATAATGAGCAGGAACACAGCAAAGAAAAACCAATAATACTTAATACTCTGTCGACCACACCTAATCAATTGGGGAGTGCGGTGCTACCTTCGGGCTATGATGAGATTGTATTTGAGCTTTCAGACGGTAACTGGACTAAAGATATTATATTGCCACTGCAACCGTTGGATAAGAGTCGCGCTGTTATCAAATCATCCGCGACTTTTAATGCTTACCTGCAACTCCCATTTGCATCATTAAAAATTAGCGCAGGTAGTGAATATTTATTCGAATATCGTTCAGATATACAACAATGGCACATTATGGGGGCGGGTATTAATCATATAACACCCAACAGTGTCGGCAGTGTTATTCCTGATAATCCAGATGGTATTACCTGCTATGTGATGGAGAGTGAAGATTGGGTACCTGAAATTACACTCCCTTCTAGCGCCAATGATGAGTCGCTTATTATTATTCGATCTACTGCAATCAAAGATTCAACAATATCTCATGAGCACTTGTTATATGGCAGTACTACCACGATAAAAGCGGGTGACCAGTACGTTTTCAAGTATTTGGGGAAGTTAAATCGTTGGGTGCTAGAGTCTGCACCAACAAGAAATATATCCGTAGATGATTTTCAAAGTGAAATACCGTTCCCAACAGCACAAACTACAGTGTTGGCTATTACCAATAATAATTGGTGCGGCAGAGTACGACTGCCAAAGAACGCCGGTGATCGCGATAAAATAAAGATAAAATCTTCCGCTGACACCATAACGTTGATTGATGCTGCCAATATTAATCAGCCAGGAGCGATGAAATTAAATAATGGTGAACAATATGATTTTTTCTATATTGCTGAGAAAGGAGAGTGGCAACTTATAAAATCACCAGATACGTTTTATCAGGCACAAGATATAACCGAGGGTATTGTGCCCGCATTAAACACCCCACGAACGATCATTAATGCAACCAATGACAATTATCAGTCAAGATTATTGCTGCCTACCGCGCAGGAACCCGGAAGTCGGGTCATTCTTAACTGTGGTGCTGAGTGGGATATATCTGTCTCTGCTGATGGGACAAACTATAAAATTTCTTATGGTGAAACGGTCGCTTTTAAAGTGGATGAACAAGGACTTTGGCAAAGAGAAACTGTGACCATTGATTTGTTATTACTCTACAGCGATAAAGCCGCAGCCCGTTTGGGTGAAGATGAAATGCGCGATTTTATGATGGAAGGCTTTTATCGGACGAATGAAGCACTGGAAAATTCAGGTGCTAATTTTCGCTTTCGGGTCGTTGGCTTACGACAAGTGGAGGCAAAAACAGGCTGGCGCGATCTGGACGATCCCCTTGAGGACTTACGAGACGATCCATTAGTGCAGGAATGGCGGGACTTCTTAAAAGCCGACGGTATTTATTATGTAGGCACCGAGAATGGCTGTGGATTAGCATGGGTGGGCCCTCACGGAGGTTATAATATGGTAGCGACGGGTTCAATAAACTGTGATGCTGACGTGATGCGCCATGAAATGGGTCATAATATGGGTATTAAACATGGCGGTGAAAGCGAGACATATAATCATGGCTATGAACTACTAGCAACGATTATGGTGGACAGTGACAGTCTTTATTACTCTACGCCAGATCGTTATACCGCCGATTACGGTATACCCATGGGGATACCCAATAGAGTCGATGCAGTGCGGGCGATGAACGAGATATCGGCTGTCGTCACTGCTTATCGTTAAATCGCACATCGAGATCAACATATTTGTCTGATGGCTGAAATAAGTTCGTATTGTGGCGTAGTGTGACACTACAATACGAACCAAGCTTAATATCCATCGTCCGATTTAGCGGCCGTTTGTCAGCTTTTCCAGGTCAGATTCAATTTCAGAAATCTTATTGGCGACAACGCTTTCTAAATGACGTAAGTCATCCAGAATTTTACGTTTTAAATCAACTTCAATCTGATCGCGCTTGCATAATTGATCAAGTTCATCAATGACATAACGGAGATTAGGATTGATTTCGTTGATCTCTTTATAACCATGACCGGCATTATCAGCCACCACAGTTTTGCGTTGACGTGGATATTTGAATTTCACACTCTTGGCAAAAAACTCACCTTTATCTTTGCGGAAGTAAATTTTCAGAATGTCGTTATTGGCCTCCTGACGCAGGCTATAACGATCGACATCTTCCGGTTGTGTGATTCCTAAACTTTTCAGATTGTCATACATAGCGCCACCTTTTTGGTTTTATATTCCACAGTTTATGATTATGACGGTAAATTTCGCCAAAATATGTGATTGCAGGCGATATCTTATGTATTTGAAGCTTGATGCAGCTGCAATTACTTTGGATATACAATGGTCAAGACAAAAAAATAGCGGGGGATTAGCCCGCTATGTGCCATCTTAGTCGATGGTGCGTAATAACTCGTTAATACCGACTTTACCACGGGTCTTTGCATCAACTTTTTTCACGATAACCGCGCAATACAAGCTGTAGCTACCGTCTTTTGATGGCAGGTTGCCAGAAACGACAACAGAGCCAGCAGGAACACGGCCATAATGTATTTCACCGGTTTCGCGATCATAGATACGGGTACTTTGGCCGATGAATACACCCATCGAGATAACGGAGCCTTCTTCGACGATGACCCCTTCAACCACTTCCGAACGTGCGCCAACAAAGCAGTTATCTTCGATAATGGTTGGGTTAGCTTGCAGTGGCTCTAATACACCACCAATGCCTACACCGCCGGACAGGTGAACATTTTTACCAATCTGTGCGCAGGAACCCACTGTTGCCCATGTGTCGACCATAGTGCCTTCATCGACAAAAGCCCCAATGTTTACATAAGAAGGCATCAATACGGTATTGCGGGCAATGAATGCACCTTTACGCACGGTCGCAGGAGGTACTACTCGGAAGCCTTCACGCTGAAAACGCGCTTCATCATAACCGGCAAATTTCATTGGCACTTTATCGTAGTAACGGGTTTCTGCACCTTCCATTACTTGATTATCATTGATACGGAAAGACAGCAACACCGCCTTTTTTAGCCACTGGTGGGTGACCCACTGACCGTCAATCTTTTCTGCGACCCGCAAGGCACCGGTATCTAGCAGATCAATCACATGGTTAATCGCTTCGCGCGTTACGGTGTCTACGTTTGCCGGAGTAATGTCTGCACGACGCTCGAAAGCGGTTTCAATAACGTTCTGTAGTTGCTGCATCCTGGTCTCTTTCCTGATGTTATACCCATCGGACTTGAAGCCGCAGCACGGTTAGCTGCAACGCCAGTGGCTTTGGGTAGCCGATTGTAAGAAAATTAATCGTTAAAAAGTTATTTGTATCACAGTTTATCGTTCGGATTGAGGGTATCTGTCAACCGTTGTGCTAATTCACGACGAGTTTCAATACTCAAAGCGCGGCGATCTTTATCCGCTAACACAAATAAATCCTCTACCCGCTCGCCAATGGTGGTGATACGCGCACTATGTAGCGATAACCCTAGATCGGCAAAAATCTCGCCGACACGAGCGAGTAGGCCTGGCTGGTCTAATGCGATTAACTCCAGATAAGTCCGGCGCTCATTATGAGTGGGTAAAAAGTTGGTTTCCGTTGGCACACTGAAATGGCGCAATTTAGATGATAACCGCCTGACGCGTGGATGCTGATAGTTTGTCCGAGTCATGGCCTGTTGCAAGGCATGCCTGATAATCGGGTGCCTGTCTTGTGCCAGTGGGCTGCCATCTGGCTCCAGCACAATAAAAGTATCCATCGCCATTCCATCACGGTTGGTGAAAATCTGTGCATCATGGACACTCAGGTTGCGGCGATCCAATTCACCGACCACGGCGGCAAATAACGATGGGCGGTCAGGGCTCCAGATGAATATCTCGGTTCCCCCACGGGTTGCCTGACGGCTAATTAATACCAGTGGCTTGGTTGAGTCGTGCTCAAGCAAATGGCGTGCATGCCAGGCCAACTGATTCGGCGAATGGCGCAAGAAGTAATCCGCCCGGCAACGGCTCCAGATACGATGCAATGCTTCTTCATCAATATTATCCATCCGCAACAGTGCCAATGCCTGTAGCCGATGGTGGCGCACGCGCTCACGGAGATCCGGGCTGTTTTGCATCCCACGGCGCAGCTGTTTCTCGGTGGCGAAATAAAGTTCGCGCAATAAGCTTTGTTTCCAGCTATTCCACAGATTCTCATTGGTGGCGCAAATATCGGCGACCGTCAAACTGACTAAATAACGCAAGCGCGTTTCGCTTTGCACTTCAGCGGAGAATTGTTGAATAACCTCTGGATCTTGAATATCACGACGTTGAGCTGTTACTGACATCAATAGATGGCAGCGTACTAACCAGGCCACAAGTTGCGCCTCGCGGGAGTTCAGCCCGTGCTGTTCGGCAAACTCTAAAACATCGTGCGCGCCGAGAATAGAGTGGTCACCCCCACGCCCTTTGGCAATATCGTGGAATAGCGCGGCCAGTAGCAATAATTCAGGCTGGGGCAAGCGCGGGTAAAGCTCTACGCACAGGGGGTGGAGTGGCCGGGTGGTTTCATCAGCGAAACTTTCTAGTTTCAGTAAAACCCGAATGGTGTGCTCATCAACGGTATAAGCGTGGAACAGGTCAAATTGCATCTGCCCGACGATACTGCCCCATTGCGGCATATAAGCCCACAGAACGCTGTGGCGGTGCATTGGCAGCAATGCGCGGGAGACTGCACCGGGATGACGTAAAATAGCCATAAACAGCTTCCGGGCTTCAGGAATGTTACATAACGGCTGTTTCAGGTGCCGACGCGCATGGCGTAAACGGCGCACGGTGGTGGAGTAAATCCCTTTGATATCCTGATTGCGCACCATCAAATAGAACATGCGCATAATGGCTTCAGGCTGCTGGACAAAGAGATTCTCATCACGCAGATCTATTAAATCCCCACGTAATTGAAATTCGTCATCTAATGGTCGTGGTTTTTCGTTGGTATCTAACGCCAATATGGCTTCATCAAACAACTGCAACAGCATGTTATTGAGTTCACTCACTCGGCGAGTCATTCGATAAAAATCTTTCATCATATGCTCGACGGGTTCATTGCCTTCGCCTTGATACTGTAAAAGCTGGGCAACACTCAACTGACGGTCGAACAATAGGCGATTATCATAGCGTGTTAATACCAAATGCAGTGCAAAACGGATTCGCCATAAAAAACTTTGGCTTTCAATAAGTTCATTGCGCTCTGCTTTTGTCAGAAAACCGAAATCGACCATTTCATTTAAGGAGGTGGCACCAAAATGGCGACGGGCAACCCATAGCAGGGTATGAATATCTCTTAACCCTCCGGGGCTGCTTTTGATATCCGGCTCCAGATTATAGCTAGTACCGTGATAGCGCTTATGCCGCTCTTGTTGTTCGGCAACTTTGGCATGGAAAAACTGGGGAGATGGCCAGAAGCTGTCGCTGAAAATATGCTTTTGCATCTGTAGAAACAGAGCAACATCGCCGCAAATCAAGCGCGATTCAATCATATTGGTGGCAACGGTGAGGTCAGCCAGTCCTTCTAACAGACACTCTTCCAGCGTTCGTACGCTGTGGCCGACTTCCAGCTTTAAATCCCATAGTAGGGTAATCAACTGACCGACTCGCTGGGCCTGCTCTTCATTCAGGCGCTGCTTGCTTAGGATTAATACATCAATATCGGATAATGGGTGCAGCTCGCCCCGACCATAGCCACCGACCGCAACCAGTGCAGTCTCGGGTACATCATCAAAGCCATAGAGTGTCCATAACCGCCGTAGCAGGCGGTCAATGTAATCACTGCGTGCAGCAATGAGTATCTCGGCACTGATTCCGCCATTGAATGCATCAGCCAGCCAGGACTGGAAAGTCTCTAACCGTTGCTTGAGTGTTGGGCAATTAAGCTCGCTATCAAGATAGGTATTTGGTGGCGCGGGCTGCTCCGGAATGACCTTCGTTACCGCCAGTAATGCTGAGTGCTCGGTGTGATTGTCAGACATATATTTCCTGTAGATAAAAATCCGATGAAAATGCAGCCCATAAAAAAGCCGGCGGGTGCCGGCTTGTCATTATTACTCGTGCGTTATGACATTGGGGATGGTGTCATCCTTACGTAACGTCATTATTTCGCAGCCGCTCTCGGTTACCACAATAGTATGCTCATACTGCGCCGACAAGCTGCGATCTTTAGTTTTTACCGTCCAGCCATCTTTCATGGTGCGGATGCGGTAATCACCGGCATTAACCATAGGTTCAATCGTGAAGGCCATACCGGCTTGCAGAACAACACCGCCGTCATCAGCATCGTAGTGCAGAACTTGAGGTTCTTCATGGAAACCTTCGCCAATACCGTGACCGCAATATTCACGCACCACGGAGAAGTTCTCTGCTTCGACAAACTTCTGGATAGCTTTACCCAGCGTACGCAGGCGGATACCCGGTTTGACCATTTTGATCGCCAGATACAGGCTTTCTTGCGTCACGCGGCACAAACGTTCGCCCAAAATTGTCGGCTTGCCGACAATAAACATTTTTGAGGTATCGCCGTGGAAGCCATCTTTAATCACGGTAACGTCAATATTGACGATATCGCCATCTTTCAGCACTTTCTCATCACTTGGAATGCCGTGGCAGATAACTTCATTGACTGAAATACAGACTGACTTTGGAAAACCGTGATAGCCCAGACACGCAGAAATCGCCTGCTGGTGGTTAGTGATATGGTCGTGACAAATACGATCAAGCTCACCGGTACTAATTCCCGGTTTTACGTGAGGTTCAATGATTTCCAGCACTTCAGCAGCCAAGCGGCCAGCAACGCGCATTTTTTGAATATCTTCAGGTGTTTTGATTGAGATTGCCATGCAAAAGTGTCCGTAGGGGCTGTAAATCTCTAGCCGCCGTTATTAATTAAATGCAGAAAATGAGCAGGTAAATATCGATTAATAAAAAATCTGTCCACAATGGTACCAGCCCTGCAATTTGCTGCCAAACTTTCGTTTGCAGTGACGACATTAAATGCAACAAAAGTTGGTGTGTTGTGGCTGTTTATGGTATAAAGCGCGCCGGCGAACCGTACTCTGTACTCGTGACAAATGCGTTGTTTAGCTGAGTAATACCAATCGCACTCATATGTGTAAATAACACACACGTGTCGACACATACGCCGGGGTGCCCTAAAGTTTTTGATTATTATCAATCGCTTATGGGGTCGGCGTTATGGGACACGTGGAGGCATAACCCCAACTGATACTATAGAGGTTTTAATCATGGCAACTGTTTCCATGCGCGACATGCTCCAGGCCGGTGTTCACTTCGGTCACCAGACCCGTTACTGGAACCCGAAAATGAAGCCTTTCATCTTCGGCGCACGTAACAAAGTTCACATCATCAACCTGGAAAAAACTGTACCACTGTTCAACGAAGCTCTGGCTGAATTGAAAAAGATCTCTTCCCGTAAAGGTAAGATCTTGTTCGTTGGTACTAAACGCGCAGCAAGCGAAGCGGTAAAAGAAGCTGCCAACAACTGCGACCAGTTCTTCGTGAACCATCGCTGGTTGGGCGGGATGCTGACTAACTGGAAAACTGTTCGTCAGTCCATCAAACGTTTGAAAGATTTGGAAATCCAGTCTCAAGACGGCACCTTTGACAAGCTGACCAAAAAAGAAGCGCTGATGCGTACTCGTGAACTGAACAAGCTGGAAAACAGCCTGGGCGGTATCAAAGACATGGGCGGCTTACCAGACGCACTGTTTGTTGTTGATGCTGATCACGAACACATCGCTATCAAAGAAGCTAACAACCTGGGTATCCCGGTATTCTCTATCGTTGATACTAACTCCGATCCAGATGGCGTTGACTTCATCATCCCAGGTAACGATGACGCAATCCGTGCAGTTAAACTGTACCTGAGCGCTGTTGCTACCGCCGTCAATGAAGGTCGTTCTCAAGATCTGGCCGTTCAAGCGGAAGAAAGCTTCGTAGAAGCTGAATAATAAGTCAGGCTCGGTGTGAGCCCTTATTAACCAGGTATTGAAATATGTTGGTTAGGGGGCCTTTTATAGGCCCCCTTTGCGTATCTAATGTGAGATCTTGTTTTCACAAGAGAACCGAGGAAATTGAAATGGTTGCTATTACCGCTGCTTTGGTAAAAGAACTGCGTGAGCGTACTGCTGCAGGCATGATGGAATGTAAAAAGGCGTTGGTTGAAGCTAACGGCGACATCGAGCTTGCCATCGACAATATGCGTAAATCTGGTCAGGCTAAAGCTGCTAAGAAAGCAGGTCGTATCGCTGCTGAAGGTATCATCCTGGCTAAAGTTTCAGCTGACGGCAAATTCGGTGTGATTCTGGAACTGAACTGCGAAACTGACTTCGTTGCTAAAGATGCTGGCTTCAAAGCATTCGGCGAAGAAGTTATCAACGCAGCTCTGGCTGACAAAATCGCTGATATCGACGTTCTGAAAGCTAAGTTTGAAGAACAACGCGCTAACCTGGTTGCTAAAATCGGTGAGAACATCAATATCCGTCGTATTGCTGCTCTGGAAGGCGATATTCTGGGTACTTACCTGCACGGCGCACGTATCGGTGTTATGGTTGCGGCAACTGGCGCTGATGAAGAGCTGGTTAAGCACATTGCTATGCACATCGCTGCAAGCAAGCCTGAATACGTTAAGCCAGAAGATGTTCCTGCTGAAGTTGTTGCTCGCGAGCACCAAATCCAGTTGGATATCGCTATCGAATCCGGCAAGCCACGTGAAATTGCTGAGAAGATGGTTGAAGGTCGTATGCGTAAGTTCACCGGCGAAGTTTCTCTGACTGGTCAGAACTTCGTTATGGACCCAAGCAAAACTGTTGGCGATCTGTTGAAAGAGAACAAAGCTGACGTTGTAAACTTCATCCGCTTCGAAGTGGGCGAAGGCATTGAGAAAGTTGAGACTGACTTTGCTGCTGAAGTTGCAGCGATGAGCAAACAGTCTTAATGCTAAAAATGGGGCCGCCAATAGGCGGTTCCATTTTATCTACCCAATACCCGTCGATCTTCAAGTTACAGGTGTGTTGACTGCCTTCGTTCACCTCAGTCCCTTACTGATGTAAGCTCCTGAGGACTCGCTCAGTTGTCGTCCTCCTGAAACTCGAATTATTTAGGGTATAATCTTAGTCCGGTCAGTTTTCAACGCAAAATATGGCTTTGAAGTTCTGACGGTCAAGTCTCCAATATTTTTACTGCTGCTTAGGACAGAACACCATGGCAACCAATGCAAAACCCGTATATCAGCGTATCCTGCTTAAGCTTAGTGGCGAAGCCTTGCAAGGCGCAGAAGGTTTTGGTATCGACGCAAGCGTTTTGGATCGCATGGCTCAAGAAGTTAAAGAGCTGGTCGAATTGGGCATTCAGGTCGGTGTGGTCATTGGCGGTGGTAACTTATTCCGCGGTGCCGGTTTAGCACAGGCAGGGATGAACCGTGTAGTGGGCGACCACATGGGAATGCTGGCTACCGTAATGAACGGCCTGGCAATGCGAGATGCACTGCACCGTGCCTATGTGAACGCCCGCCTGATGTCTGCTATTCCACTTAATGGTGTGTGTGATAATTACAGCTGGGCTGAAGCAATCAGCCTGCTGCGTCACAACCGAGTGGTGATCTTTGCTGCGGGTACAGGTAACCCATTCTTCACCACGGATTCTGCGGCTTGTTTGCGCGGCATCGAGATTGAAGCTGATGTTGTGTTGAAAGCAACAAAAGTCGATGGGGTTTACTCTGCAGATCCGGTGAAAAATCCTGACGCGACATTGTACGAACAGTTAACCTATCAAGACGTTTTAGAGCGTGAGTTGAAAGTTATGGATCTGGCGGCCTTCACTTTGGCCCGTGACCACAACTTGCCAATTCGGGTCTTCAACATGAATAAACCTGGTGCTCTGCGTCGTGTGGTGATGGGTGAGAATGAAGGGACGTTGATCACTAAAGAAGTGACAGCGGTAGCTAAATAAGCGACTTCCCGTACTGTCAGGGGCATCTGGATTGATCTTTTGCCCCTTTAGCCAGCAACTGTTGGTTTGTATATTCACCGGCTATACTTAAGTTATGGCCTGACAAGTAACCAGTTTTCAAGGGTTCACAACGTGATTAACGAAATTAGAAAAGATACCGAAGTACGCATGGAGAAATGCTTAGAAGTCTTCCAGAGTCATATTAGTAAGATTCGTACTGGTCGCGCTTCTCCAAGCATCCTTGATGGCATTCAGGTTGAGTATTATGGCACTGCTACGCCATTGCGCCAGTTGGCTAACATCATTGTTGAAGACTCCCGTACTCTGGCGTTGACTGTTTTTGACCGCAGCCTGAGCGCCGCCGTTGAGAAAGCAATCATGACCTCAGATTTAGGTCTGAATCCTTCTTCTGCAGGGACTGTTATCCGTGTTCCGCTGCCAGCATTGACTGAAGAGCGCCGTAAAGACTTGATTAAAGTTGTGCGCGCAGAAGCAGAGCAGGGCCGCGTCTCAATTCGCAACGTGCGCCGTGATGCAAACGAAAAAGTGAAAGCGTTGTTGAAAGATAAAGAGATCAGCGAAGACGAAGATCGCCGTTCTCAAGATGAGATACAAAAGCTGACCGATGCTTTCATCAAGAAAGTTGATGCGGCCTTGGCTGCGAAAGAAACCGAGTTGATGGATTTCTAATCCTCATTCGTAATGGCAGAGCGTCGCTTCGGCGGCGCTTTGTTTTTAGTCGGTTTAATGTTTTATTAGGCTGATGCTTTATTGGCTAAATATCTTATTAAAACAATAGATTATCGGCGCAATAAGCTTATTGACAATAAAGCGCCATACAATTGGGTTTGAGGATAAAAGTTTATCGCCTGTTGTACAGGTCGGTCGATGCCTCGCCTATCATAAAAACAGTTATTCAGAGCACTCTCATGAAGCAACTGACTATTCTTGGTTCTACTGGTTCCATCGGCAACAGCACCTTGGGTGTTGTACGCACGAATCCCGAATTATTCAAAGTAACTGCGCTGGTGGCTGGCCGCAATGTCGAACAGATGGCCCAGCAATGCCTTGAGTTCTCTCCCCGCTATGCAGCAATGTCAGATGAAGAATCGGCGGCAGCATTACGTCGGTTATTAGCTGAGCATGGTTCTCAAACTGAAGTTTATTCAGGCGAAAAGGCGGCCTGTGAATTAGCCGCTTTAGATGATGTCGACCAGGTAATGGCGGCCATTGTGGGTGTGGCAGGGTTACCTTCTACATTAGCGGCTATCCGTAAAGGCAAGCAGGTATTGCTGGCTAATAAAGAATCGCTAATTACCTGTGGCAAGCTCTTTATGGATGAAGTGAAGCACAGCCACGCACAGTTACTCCCCATCGATAGCGAACATAATGCTATTTTTCAGAGTTTACCTGAAAACGTTCAGCGCCAATTAGGCTATTCTTCTTTGAGTGAGCATGGTGTCTCCCGCATTATTTTAACTGGCTCTGGTGGCCCACTGCGAGAAACCCCGTTATCACAATTTGCTGATGTCACACCGGACCAAGCTTGTGCACATCCCAACTGGTCTATGGGGCGTAAAATTTCAGTCGACTCAGCGACTATGATGAATAAAGGGCTGGAGTATATCGAGGCTCGCTGGCTATTTAATGCCAGCGCGGAGCAGATAGAAGTGATTTTGCATCCTCAATCTGTCATTCACTCGATGGTCCGCTATCATGATGGGAGTGTATTGGCACAAATGGGCGCTCCAGATATGCGCACACCTATTGCGCACGCGATGGCGTACCCGATGCGAGTTAACTCCGGTGTCGCTCCCTTGGATTTTTGCAAGATTCGTGAATTGACCTTTGGTGACCCGGACTATCAACGTTATCCATGTTTGAAACTGGCCATTGATGCATCTAACGCAGGGCAGGCTGCGACGACAGCGCTCAATGCAGCAAATGAAATTTCTGTGATGGCATTCTTGGATTCGATAATTCGTTTCACTGACATTGCAGCAATCAATCGTACTGTTGTAGAGCATTTATCGTTGCAAGAACCAACCAGTGTGGACGAGGTGCTGGTGATTGACCGCCAGGCACGTGATATGGCAACGAAAGCAATAGCAAAATTGAATAATTAAAAGCCTTATCTACTGATGTGGGAATTTGTTAGGGCAGGGCTGAGATGGTATAGTCAGCATTATCAATGGATGGATAGACCATTGATTAGTGGCCCAATAGGTATTTAAACCGTCTATTTTGGCTGTCACTTGAGAAGCCGTGACTTGGTACACGGCTTTTTTTGTGCGCTTACTGCCTAATGTTCGGGACGAACAATTGATTTATTGAGGAAATGAGTTCGCATTATGTCGTCTGTAAATGAAGATAGGGCTAACTTGTCCCCCCTGACTCCGCGTCATGTTGCTATTATTATGGACGGCAATGGGCGTTGGGCTAAAAATCGGGGGAAATTAAGGGTTTTCGGTCATAAAGCAGGGGTGAAGTCGGTTCGCCGTGCCGTGAGTTTTGCCGCTTCTCATCAATTAGACGCACTCACGCTTTATGCTTTCAGCAGTGAAAACTGGAACCGCCCTGCTCAAGAAGTCAGCGCTCTGATGGAGCTTTTTGTTCGAGCGCTGGACAGCGAAGTAAAAAGTCTGCATAAACATAATGTTCGTTTATCAGTTATTGGTGATATCAGTCGATTTAGTGAACGTTTGCAACAACGGATCCGTCGCTCAGAAGAGTTAACTGCAGATAATGACGGTCTGAAGCTGAACATTGCTGCCAATTATGGTGGCCGTTGGGATATTATTCAGGGAATGCGTCACTTAGCTGAGCAGGTACAGCTAGGCGAGTTGCAACCCGCAGATATCAGTGAAGAATCGCTAAACTCGCATATCTGCCTGCATGAGCAATCTGAGGTAGATTTAGTGATCAGAACCGGTGGTGAACATCGCATCAGTAATTTCTTGTTGTGGCAAATTGCCTATGCTGAACTTTACTTTACTGATGTACTCTGGCCTGATTTTGATGAACATGTCTTTGAAGGTGCGCTGAATGCATTTGCACAACGCGAGCGTCGCTTCGGGGGAACTACACCTATCGATGCCACTGCATCCTAGGGGGAACTTTTGCTGAAGTATCGTCTCATAACTGCTTTGATTTTGATTCCGGTTGTCATTGGTGCACTGTTCCTGCTTCCGCCGGTTGGTTTTGCTATTGTTACTCTCGTTGTCTGCATGCTTGCAGCCTGGGAGTGGGGGCAATTAGCCGGGTTTGCCAGTCGTTCTCAGCGTATTTGGTTAGCCATACTCTGTGGTTTTCTTCTTGTTTTGATGCTGCTTAGTCTCCCCGCTTATCAGCATTCAGCGCATCTCCCACAAGTGAGTGTGCCACTCTGGCTCTCTATGGGCTGGTGGATGACTGCATTGATGTTGGTGCTGACTTATCCACGTTCAGCGGCGTTCTGGCGCGACTCTCGCCTCTTGCGTATAATTTTCGGCATTCTGACGATTGTCCCGTTCTTCTGGGGCATGGTTGCGCTGCGTCAGTATGGCTATGAACAGAACCATAATATCGGTGCCTGGTGGTTACTGTATGTGATGCTCTTGGTGTGGGGGGCTGATTCCGGTGCTTATATGTTCGGAAAACTGTTCGGTAAACACAAATTAGCGCCTAAAGTCTCGCCAGGTAAAACCTGGGAGGGATTAATTGGCGGTTTACTGACATCAGCTCTGATATCATGGTTGTTTGGTCGATACGCTCCGTTGGATATCATCCCGGAAAAGCTGTTAATCTGTTCCGTGGTTGCTGCATTGGCCTCGGTACTCGGCGATTTGACCGAAAGTATGTTTAAACGTGAAGCGGGAATCAAAGACAGTGGTCATTTGATTCCTGGTCATGGTGGGATACTGGATCGTATCGATAGCCTGACCGCAGCTGTGCCGGTATTTGCCTGCTTAATGCTGTTAGTGTTTTAATCCGTCACTGACGGGGAGTTTAGGGAATATGATGAGCATACTCTGGAGCCTGGCCGCGTTTATTATCGCACTGGGGATCTTAATTACAGTGCATGAGTTCGGTCACTTTTGGGTGGCTCGGCGCTGTGGTGTCCGTGTTGAGCGCTTTTCGGTCGGTTTTGGTAAAGCGCTATGGCGTCGGACTGATCGCCTGGGTACCGAGTATGTTATCGCCCTTATTCCATTGGGTGGCTACGTTAAAATGTTGGATGAGCGGGTAGAGGCTGTCGCGCCAGAATTCCGCCATCAATCCTTTAACAACAAAACTGTTTTACAACGCGCGGCAATCGTCAGCGCGGGTCCTATTGCCAACTTCCTTTTTGCGGTAATTGCATACTGGCTAGTGTTTATCATTGGTGTGCCAAGTGTACGCCCGGTTGTGGGGGATATTTCACCACAATCCATTGCTGCACAAGCCAATATTTCTCCGGGAATGGAACTTAAGTCTGTAGATGGTATCGAAACGCCTGACTGGGATTCTGTTCGTTTGGCATTAATCAGTAAAATTGGCGATAAGCAAACACAAGTTGGTGTTGCGCCATTTGGTTCTACCAATGTGGTGCAAAAAACCTTGGATTTGCAACAGTGGCAATTTGAACCAGATAAACAAGATCCTGTCGTAGCATTGGGTATTATTCCTCGTGGACCGCAGATTGAATCCGTTCTGGCTGAAGTCCAATCAGGGTCAGCGGCAGAAAGAGCGGGTTTACAAGCGGGGGATAGGATAGTTAAAGTTGGTGGCCAGTTATTGGACCGCTGGCAAACATTTGTTTTACAAGTTCGAGATAACCCCGGTAAAGCACTGGTGTTAGATATTGAAAGGGGAGGTACCCCCTTGTCTTTAACCTTGATACCAGATACAAAATCGGTTGGAGAAAACCGCAGTGAAGGTTTTGCGGGTGTAGTGCCGAAAGTTATACCGCTTCCGGATGAATATAGAACGATTCGCCAATATGGTCCGTTTACGGCATTCTACCAAGCTGGGGATAAAACCTGGCAGTTGATGCGGTTGACGGTAAGCATGTTGGGTAAACTGATTACTGGTGATGTTAAGCTGAATAACTTGAGTGGCCCGATATCTATTGCACAAGGTGCTGGGGTTTCAGCTGAGTACGGATTGGTATATTACCTGATGTTTTTGGCGCTAATCAGTGTCAATTTGGGCATTATCAATTTGTTCCCGTTACCGGTGTTAGATGGTGGACATCTGCTCTTCCTGGCGATAGAAAAGCTGAAGGGTGGGCCGGTTTCTGAGCGAGTACAAGACTTCAGTTATCGCATCGGCTCGGTTTTGCTGGTGCTATTAATGGGGCTTGCACTTTTCAATGATTTCTCCCGTCTTTAACGGCTGGGGATAGGTTAGGAAGAACGCATAACAACGATGGCGATGAAAAAGTTGCTCATAGCGTCGCTGCTGTTTGGCAGCGCCACCGTATACGGTGCAGACGGGTTCGTAGTGAAAGATATTCATTTCGAAGGCCTGCAACGGGTCGCCGTCGGTGCGGCGTTACTTAATATGCCGGTTCGCGTAGGCGATACCGTCAGTGATGATGACATCGGTAATACTATCCGTGCGTTGTTTGCTACAGGCAACTTCGAGGACGTTCGTGTCCTGCGCGATGGTGATACGCTGATTGTTCAAGTCAAAGAACGCCCAACGATTGCCAGCATCACTTTCTCCGGTAATAAAGCGGTGAAAGATGACATGCTTAAGCAGAATCTGGAGGCCTCTGGCGTCCGGGTTGGCGAAGCCCTGGACCGTACCACTATATCCAACATTGAAAAAGGACTCGAAGACTTCTACTACAGTGTGGGTAAATACAGCGCTTCAGTGAAAGCTGTTGTTACGCCACTACCACGTAATCGTGTCGATCTCAAACTGGTCTTTACTGAAGGTGTGTCTGCAAAAATTCAGCAGATCAACATCGTAGGTAACCACAGTTTCACCACTGATGAACTTATCTCGCGCTTCCAATTGCGTGATGAAGTGCCATGGTGGAACGTTGTTGGTGATCGCAAATATCAGAAGCAGAAACTGGCCGGTGACCTTGAAACTTTGCGCAGTTTCTATCTGGACCGTGGTTATGCCCGCTTTAATATCGATTCGACTCAAGTGAGCCTGACGCCAGATAAAAAAGGCATCTACATCACAATCAATATTACTGAAGGCAATCAATACAAGCTTAACAGTGTGGTCGTGAGTGGCAATCTTGCTGGTCACCAATCTGCAGCCGATAAGCTGGTCCAGATTGAGCCGGGTGAATTGTTTAACGGCAGCAAAGTCACACGCATGGAAGAAGACATCAAGAAGATGTTGGGCCGCTATGGCTACGCTTACCCACGTGTGGTATCTCAACCTGAAATTAACGACGCTGATAAAACAGTTAAACTGCATATCAATGTAGATGCGGGTAACCGTTTCTATGTTCGTAATGTTCGTTTCGAAGGCAATGACACCAGTAAAGATTCCGTATTGCGCCGTGAAATGCGCCAGATGGAAGGTGCATGGCTGGGTAATGATCAGGTCGAAGCCGGTAAAGAACGGTTGAACCGTTTGGGCTATTTCGAAACCGTTGATGTTGAAACTCAGCGTGTTCCGGGAACAGCTGATCAGGTTGATGTGACTTATAAAGTTAAAGAACGAAACACAGGTAGCCTGAACTTTGGTATCGGTTACGGTACTGAAAGCGGTGTAAGCTTCCAGGTTGGCGTTCAGCAAGATAACTGGTTGGGTACCGGTAATACCGTTGGGCTTAACGGCACAAAGAATGATTACCAGACTTATGCTGAGTTTACCTTAACTGACCCTTACTTCACTGTTGATGGTGTAAGTCTGGGCGGGCGTATCTTCTATAATGACTTTAAAGCAGATAATGCAGACCTGTCTGGCTATACCAACAGCAGCTACGGTGTTGACGGTACTTTAGGCTTCCCTATCAATGAAAATAACTCATTGCGTGTTGGCTTAGGTTACGTCCATAACGACCTGTCTGATATGGAACCGCAAGTCGCGATGTGGCGCTATCTGGATTCAGTAGGCCAACGACCAGGCTATACTGGTCGTGAAGGCTTTACTACAGATGACTTTACGCTGAACCTGGGTTGGACATATAACAACCTTGACCGTGGTTTCTTCCCAACTTCGGGTGTGAAATCATCGGTGAATACGAAAGTTACCGTGCCAGGCTCTGATAATGAGTTCTACAAGGTGACATTCGATACATCAGCATATCGGCCATTGGATGAAGATCGTTCATGGGTGCTCTTGGGCCGTGGTCGCTTGGGTTATGGCGGCGGTATCGGTTCGAAAGAGATGCCATTCTACGAGAACTTCTATGCAGGCGGTTCCAGCTCTGTTCGTGGCTTCCGATCGAATAACATTGGTCCAAAAGCTGCGTATTATGCCAATAATGGGGCTACAGTTAATAATTCTACCGATGCAGTTGGTGGTAACGCGATGGCGGTGGCCAGTTTAGAACTGATTACACCAACACCGTTTATTAGTGAGAAATACTCAAACTCTGTACGGACCTCATTCTTCATTGATTCCGGTACGGTATGGGATACTAATTGGGAAAATACCGCAGAGACACGTGCTGCAGGTATACCTGATTACAGTAAAGCCAGTAATATTCGTGTGTCTGCCGGTGTGTCCTTACAATGGATGTCTCCATTGGGGCCATTAGTGTTCTCATATGCTAAACCGGTTAAAGATTACGAAGGTGATAAGTCAGAGCAATTCCAGTTTAACATTGGTAAAACTTGGTAATTGATTGGCGAAGTAGTACTGAATTTTAAAGACAGCACTGGTAGTTGAAATACCCTAAAGTAGCGTCAGCTTTGACTGGCGCTATGCTAGGGATTATTCAGTATTAAGTGCACTTCAAGGTGTCTCTGACACAAACGGGTAATGGTAAGGAGTTTATAGTGAAAAAGTGGTTGTGTGCCGCAGGTCTAGGTTTAGCATTGGCTGCTTCAGCCAGCGTTCAAGCCGCTGACAAAATTGCTATTGTTAACGTTTCCAGCATTTTCCAACAATTACCTGCGCGTGAAACCGTAGCTAAGCAGCTGGAGAATGAATTCAAAGGCCGTGCAACCGAACTGCAAGGAATGGAGCGCGATCTGCAGACTAAAATGCAGAAGCTGCAACGTGACGGTTCTACCATGAAAGCCAGCGATCGTACCAAGCTGGAAAACGACGTAATGAAACAGCGTGAAACTTTCTCTACCAAAGCCCAGGCTTTTGAGCAAGACAATCGCCGTCGTCAGATGGAAGAACGTAACAAAATTCTGAGCCGTATTCAGGATGCTGTTAAGCTTGTTGCCAGCAAAGGCGGTTATGACGTAGTGATCGATGCAAATGCTGTTGCATATGCAGACTCTTCTAAAGATATCACTGCTGACGTGCTGAAACAGGTTAAATAAAACATGCCTTCAATTCGACTGGCTGATTTAGCCCAGCAGTTGGATGCACAGGTGCACGGTGATGGCGATCTCGTCATCACCGGCATCGCTTCTATGCATTCTGCCGAGCCTTCGCAAATCACATTTTTGTCAAACAGCCGCTATCAGGAACAACTCGCTACCTGCAATGCAGGGGCTGTGGTGTTGACTGAGGCAGATTTGCCATTTTGTAAGTCTGCGGCTTTAGTCGTTAAAAATCCTTATTTAACCTATGCGCGCATGGCTCAGATAATGGATACCACTCCTCAACCGGCACAAGATATTGCCCCAAGTGCGGTAGTTTCTGCGCAGGCAACGCTGGGAGAGAAGGTTTCTATTGGTGCAAATGCAGTGATAGAGTCCGGTGTTGTGCTGGGCGATAACGTTGTTATCGGTGCTGGCTGCTTTATTGGTAAGAATACTCACATTGGTGCAGGTAGCCGTTTGTGGGCCAATGTCTCCGTTTATCATGAAGTTGTGATTGGACAAAACTGTCTGATTCAATCCGGTACGGTCATTGGTGCAGATGGTTTTGGCTATGCAAATGATCGTGGTAACTGGATAAAAATTCCCCAGCTAGGTTCTGTACATATTGGCGATCGTGTTGAGATTGGTGCCTGTACAACGATTGACCGTGGGGCATTGGATAACACGATTATTGGTAATGGCGTGATCATTGATAACCAATGTCAGATTGCACATAACGTTGTGATTGGCGACAATACCGCAGTTGCGGGTGGTGTTATCATGGCAGGCAGTCTGAAAGTCGGACGCTATTGTATGATAGGCGGTGCCAGTGTGATCAATGGTCACATGGAGATTTGTGACAAAGTTACAATCACCGGGATGGGAATGGTGATGCGTCCAATCACTGAACCTGGGTTATACTCCTCCGGAATTCCGCTACAACCGAACAAAGTTTGGCGCAAGACAGCTGCTTTAGTGATGAATATTGATGGGATTAATAAACGCTTAAAAGCTATTGAGCGCAAAATCGATAAAGAATAATCACTTTAGCCCGAAACTCTGAGCAAATAATCAAACTTATTGGTAGTGAATACCAAAAGTAAGTGTAAAGAGTTCATAATTTGCGGCCTGCCTAATGCCTCCTTATTTGGGGCTGTGCAGGCCGTGTTGTTGATAGCATCAGTTTTTAGACAGGAAGAGTATTTTGACTACTGACACTCATACTCTGCATATCGAAGAGATTTTGGATCTACTCCCGCACCGTTTTCCGTTTTTGCTGGTAGATCGCGTCCTCGACTTTGAGGAAGGCAAATTTCTACGTGCAGTGAAGAACGTCTCTTTCAACGAGCCATTTTTTCAAGGCCACTTTCCAGGTAAGCCAATCTTCCCTGGTGTATTGATATTGGAAGCGATGGCTCAGGCTACCGGGATCTTGGCATTTAAGAGCCGTGGTAAACTTGAACCAGGTGAGCTTTATTATTTTGCTGGTATTGATGAAGCCCGCTTCAAGCGCCCAGTAGTGCCTGGCGATCAAATGATCATGGAAGTTGAGTTTGTCAAAGAACGCCGTGGTCTGACTCGCTTTACTGGTGTTGCAAAAGTTGATGGTGAAATTGTTTGTACAGCAACCATGATGTGTGCTCGTAGCAAACCGGCAACAGCGCCAGTAGAGGCAGCAGTTGTAAAGCCTGACGTTAAGGAGTCCTGATACGTGATTGACAAAACCGCCGTTATCCATCCAAGTTCTATCGTCGAAGAAGGTGCCATTATTGGTGCCGGCGTTCATATTGGCCCCTTCTGTTTCGTCGGATCCCAGGTGGAAATCGGCGCTGGCACGGAACTGAAATCCCATGTCGTCGTTAATGGAATAACAAAAATTGGCTGTGATAATCAGATTTATCAGTTTGCTTCGATTGGTGAAGCTAACCAAGATCTGAAATATGCAGGTGAGCCTACTCGCGTCGAGATCGGCGATCGTAACCGTATCCGCGAAAGTGTTTCTATCCACCGTGGCACAGTCCAAGGTGGTGGGTTAACCAAAGTAGGCAGCGATAATTTACTCATGATTAATGCCCATATAGCCCATGATTGCATCATTGGCAGTCGTTGTATTCTTGCAAACAATGCAACGTTGGGTGGGCATGTAGAAATTGACGATTATGCCATTATTGGCGGTATGACGGCAGTTCACCAATTCTGCGTGATCGGCGCGCATGTCATGGTGGGCGGTTGTTCAGGTGTTGCTCAAGACGTGCCTCCTTTTGTCATCGCTCAAGGCAACCACGCGACACCATTTGGTATTAATATCGAAGGGTTGAAGCGCCGTGGCTTCGACAAAGAATCACTTCATGCTATCCGCAATGCATACAAACTGTTGTATCGCAGTGGCCGGACTCTGGACGAAGTTAAGCCAGAAATTGCCGAACTGGCGAAGCAACACCCGGCGGTTCAGGCATTCAGTGATTTCTTTGAACGTTCGACTCGCGGCATTATTCGCTGACCTATGCAAAATAGCCCATTATCTGTTGATCGTCCGTCAAGCAGCGGGCGTCCTTTAACTATTGGTTTAGTCGCTGGAGAAACATCTGGCGACATCTTAGGTGCAGGGTTAATTCGTGCACTGAAAGCTCAGGTTCCTGACGCGCGCTTTGTTGGTGTGGCAGGTCCTCTGATGCAAGCTGAAGGATGTGAAGCCTGGTTTGAGATGGAGGAATTGGCAGTAATGGGGGTTGTTGAGGTTTTAGAGCGCCTGCCACGACTGTTGAAAATTCGAAAAGAGCTGACTCAGCGTTTCAGTGAGCTCTCTCCGGATGTTTTTGTCGGTATCGATGCTCCTGATTTCAATATTACCCTTGAAGGGCGTTTGAAACAGCGCGGTATTCGAACCATTCATTATGTCAGCCCATCTGTTTGGGCCTGGCGGCAAAAACGTGTTTTCAAAATTGGTAAAGCGACCGATATGGTGCTGGCTTTTCTTCCTTTTGAAAAAGCGTTTTACGATCGTTTTAATGTTCCCTGCCGTTTTATCGGCCATACCATGGCGGATGCCATGCCGTTAGCTCCCGATAAACAAGCGGCGAGAGCAGAACTTGGCATTGCAGCAAACACACCTTGTTTAGCCTTGCTACCCGGTAGTCGCCATTCTGAAGTAGAAATGCTCAGTGGCGATTTTCTGCGTACAGCAGCCATCTTAAAGCAACAAATACCGGAATTGACCGTGCTGGTTCCGCTGGTTAACAGCAAGCGGCGCGAACAGTTTGAGCGAATTAAAGCTGAAGTTGCCCCCGACTTATCAGTACATTTATTGGATGGTAATGCCCGTTTGGCAATGATTGCCAGCGACGCGACGCTGTTGGCTTCTGGTACTGCGGCATTAGAGTGCATGTTGGCTAAATGTCCGATGGTGGTCGGTTATCGTATGAAACCATTCACATTCTGGTTGGCCCAGAAGTTGGTCAAGACGCCTTATGTCTCGTTACCTAATTTATTAGCTGGTGAAGAGCTGGTGACTGAGCTGTTACAGCACGAATGTCAGCCACAAAAATTAGCCGATGCGCTATTGCCGTTGCTGCAAGGTGGGGAAGCTGTTGAAGCCTTAAAAGCACATTTTCTGATTTTACATCAGAGCATCCGCTGTGGTGCGGATGAGCAAGCAGCACAGGCTGTATTGGAGTTAGCCGGACGATGACTGATATTTTTATTTACCCACAGGCCAATCTGATTGCGGGCGTGGATGAAGTAGGTCGCGGCCCGTTAGTGGGTGCGGTTGTCACTGCGGCGGTTATTCTTGATCCTAAACGGCCAATAGTCGGTTTAGCTGATTCTAAGAAACTGAGTGAAAAACGACGTTTGTCACTTTATGACGAAATTACTGACAAGGCACTGTCATGGAGCCTTGGCCGCGCAGAGCCAGAAGAGATTGACCACCTTAATATCTTGCACGCAACAATGCTTGCCATGCAGAGGGCGGTTGCTGGGCTGCATATTGTCCCTGATTATGTCTTGATTGATGGCAATCGTTGCCCGAAACTGGCCATGCCGTCACTGGCTGTTGTCAAAGGTGATAGCCGGGTTGCCGAGATTAGCGCTGCCTCCATTCTGGCTAAAGTGACGCGTGACCGTGAAATGACTGAGCTTGATCTTCATTTCCCTGAATATGGTTTCGCTCAGCATAAAGGCTATCCAACCCCTGTCCATTTAGAAACGTTGGCAGCCTTCGGTGCTACTGAGCACCACCGGCGCAGTTTTGGCCCGGTAAAACGTGTGCTAGGTTTGGTGTAAACCATTTTGGTACCAACCACTTTTGTGCCAATAACGAAGTAACATCCATAACATATGGATATGATTCTTCGGCAATAAATTGCTGGAGATATAACTCAATCCACTAATTTCTGGTATCTGGATATGGCCGAACCTCGTTTTGTCCACCTGCGTGTTCACAGCGATTACTCCATGATCGATGGATTAGCCAAGATTGGACCCTTGGTGAAGAGAGCTGCTGCGTTGGGCATGCCCGCTCTGGCCATTACCGATTTTACCAACCTGTGTGGCTTGGTAAAATTCTACGGTAGCGCCCATAGTGCTGGGATCAAACCCATCATTGGCGCAGATTTCTATGTGCAAAGCGAAATCTTGGGTGATGAGTTAGCTCACCTGACGGTTTTGGCACGCAATAATGAAGGTTACCAAAACCTGACTTTACTGATATCTGAAGCTTATCAACGTGGCTATGGCGCTGCTGGCCCTATTATTGATCGTGATTGGTTAATTAATCATAAAGAAGGGCTGATTCTCCTGTCCGGTGGCCGGATGGGGGATGTTGGTAAGTTTATCTTGCGAGGTAATCAGGTTCAGGTTGATCAGTGCCTCGAGTTTTATCAAGAACATTTCCCTAATAGTTACTATCTGGAGCTAATCCGTACTGGCCGCCCGGATGAAGAAAACTACCTGCATGCCGCAGTAGCGCTGGCTACCGAGCGTGGTTTGCCCGTGGTGGCGACCAATGATGTGCGTTTTATCGATGAGTCAGATTTTGATGCGCACGAGATTCGTGTTGCTATCCATGACGGTTTTACACTAGTTGATCCTAAACGGCCCAAGAACTATAGCCCTCAGCAATTTATGCGTGACGAAGAGCAGATGTGTGAACTGTTTGCCGACATTCCTGAGGCGCTGATCAACAGTGTTGAGATAGCCAAACGTTGTAATGTGACCATCCGGCTGGGGGAGTATTTTTTACCTCAGTTCCCGACTGGCGATATGAGTACCGAAGACTTTCTGGTTGAAAAGTCTAAACAAGGTTTAGAAGAGCGACTGGAGTTTTTGTTCCCAGACCCTGAAGTTCGAGCACAAAAGCGGCCCGAATATGATGAACGTTTGGAAATCGAACTGAAAGTTATCAACCAGATGGGCTTCCCTGGTTACTTCTTGATAGTTATGGAATTTATCCAGTGGTCAAAAGATAACGGTGTGCCGGTAGGCCCAGGACGAGGCTCAGGTGCGGGTTCTCTGGTAGCCTATGCACTGAAGATTACTGACCTTGACCCACTGGAATTTGACCTTCTGTTTGAACGTTTTCTTAACCCTGAACGTGTATCAATGCCCGACTTCGACGTTGACTTCTGCATGGAGAAACGCGACCTGGTGATTGAACACGTCGCGGACATGTATGGCCGTGATGCGGTTTCTCAGATTATTACCTTCGGTACCATGGCTGCCAAAGCGGTGATCCGTGATGTGGGGCGTGTACTGGGTCACCCTTATGGTTTTGTTGATCGCATCTCTAAATTAGTCCCGCCTGATCCGGGCATGACGTTGGAGAAAGCCTTCGCCGCAGAACCGCAACTGCCAGAAATCTATGAGGCAGATGAAGAGGTTAGGGCGCTGATTGATATGGCGCGTAAGCTGGAAGGGGTAACACGTAACGCCGGTAAACATGCTGGTGGGGTAGTTATCGCACCAACCAAAATCACTGATTTTGCTCCACTTTATTGTGATGCCGAAGGGAAAAACCCGGTCACCCAATTCGATAAAAACGATGTGGAATATGCCGGGTTAGTGAAGTTCGACTTCCTTGGTTTGCGAACGCTTACTATCATTAACTGGGCGCTGGAGATGATTAACGCCCGGCGCGCCAAAACCGGTTTAGAGCCCATTGATATTGCTTCTATTCCGTTGGATGATAAAAAAAGCTTCGATATGCTGCAACGTTCGGAAACGACCGCCGTGTTCCAGCTTGAATCCCGAGGCATGAAAGATCTGATCAAGCGGCTGAAACCTGACTGCTTCGAAGATATGATTGCGTTGGTGGCACTGTTCCGCCCTGGTCCATTGCAATCAGGGATGGTTGATAACTTTATCGACCGTAAACATGGCCGTGAAGCTATCTCTTATCCCGATATTGAATGGCAGCATGAATCTCTAAAACCGGTGCTTGAACCAACTTATGGCATTATCTTGTATCAAGAACAGGTGATGCAGATTGCTCAGGTTCTGTCTGGTTATTCACTCGGCGGCGCAGACATGTTGCGGCGTGCGATGGGTAAGAAGAACCCGGCAGAGATGGCCAAACAGCGCTCGGTGTTTGAAGATGGGGCCAAAAGTCAGGGCGTTGATGGTGAACTGGCGATTAAGATCTTTGACTTGGTAGAGAAATTTGCCGGTTATGGTTTTAACAAGTCCCACTCCGCCGCTTATGCTTTGGTTTCTTACCAAACATTGTGGTTGAAAGCGCATTATCCGGCTGAATTTATGGCGGCGGTAATGACCGCTGATATGGATAACACCGATAAAGTCGTTGGCCTGGTCGACGAGTGCTGGCGCATGGGGCTGAAAATCTTACCTCCTGATATCAACAGTGGCCTGTATCATTTCCATGTAAATGATGACGGTGAAATTGTTTATGGTATTGGTGCCATCAAAGGTGTGGGTGAGGGGCCGATTGAGGCGATGCTGGAGGCTCGTAAAGAGGGGGGGTATTTCAAAGAGTTATTTGATCTATGTGCCAGAGTCGATACTAAAAAACTCAATCGTCGGATTTTAGAAAAGCTTATTATGTCCGGTGCCTTCGACCGTCTGGGGCCACACCGTGCCGCATTAATGAGTTCGTTGGGCGAAGCATTAAAAGCTGCGGACCAACATGCCAAGGCAGAAGCTATTGGTCAGGTAGATATGTTTGGTGTATTGGCAGATGCACCTGAGCAGGTTGAGCAATCTTATGCTAATGTGCCGCCGTGGCAGGAACAAATTGTTTTAGACGGTGAGCGGGAAACGCTGGGGCTGTACCTGACCGGCCACCCGATTACCCAATATCTTAAGGAAATAGAACGTTATGCCGGCGGGCTGCGTTTGAAAGATATGCATCCGACGGATCGGGGCAAAATGACCATGGCAGCGGGGCTGGTTATCGCTGCCAGGGTTATGGTGACAAAACGCGGAAATCGTATTGGCATTTGTACTTTGGATGACCGCTCTGGGCGTCTGGAGGTGATGTTATTCACCGATGCGTTGGAAAAATATCAGCATTTGTTGGAAAAAGACCGTATCCTGATAGCCACTGGACAGGTCAGCTTTGATGACTTTAGTGGTGGACTTAAAATGACCGCCCGTGAGTTAATGGACATCAGTGAAGCTCGTGAAAAATATGCCCGTGGGCTTGCTATATCGCTGACTGACAGGCAAATTGATGACCAGCTTTTGAACCGTCTCCGTCAATCGTTGGAACCCCATCGAGCGGGGACGATCCCAGTGCATCTTTATTACCAACGGGAAGATGCTCGCGCCCGGCTGCGGTTTGGAGCCACATGGCGCGTGACGCCCACCGATCGCTTATTGATAGATTTGCGAACGTTGGTAGGTAATGAGCAGGTGGAACTGGAATTTGACTAAAATAGGAATGCTATGAGTCTGAATTTTCTTGATTTTGAACAGCCGATTGCAGAGCTGGAAGCGAAAATTGACTCGCTGACCGCAGTCAGCCGTCAAGACGAAAAATTAGATATTAATCTGGACGAAGAGGTTCAGCGTCTACGTGAGAAAAGTGTCGAACTGACGCGGAAGATATTCTCGGATCTTGGCGCATGGCAAATTGCCCAATTGGCACGCCATCCTGGTCGCCCTTACACCCTGGATTATATCGCTAATATCTTTACCGATTTCGAAGAGCTGGCAGGTGATCGTGCTTATGCCGACGATAAAGCTATCGTTGGTGGTATCGCACGTCTGGATGGTCGTCCGGTGATGATCATTGGTCATCAAAAAGGCCGTGACACCAAAGAGAAGATCCGCCGTAACTTTGGTATGCCAGCACCAGAAGGTTATCGTAAAGCATTGCGTCTGATGGAAATGGCCGAGCGTTTTAAGCTGCCGATCATTACTTTCATTGATACGCCAGGGGCTTATCCTGGTGTGGGTGCTGAAGAACGTGGTCAATCTGAAGCCATCGCGCGTAACTTGCGCGAAATGTCGCGCCTGAATGTACCTATCGTTTGTACCGTCATTGGTGAAGGTGGCTCCGGTGGTGCATTGGCAATCGGTGTTGGCGATAAAGTGAATATGCTGCAATACAGCACTTATTCTGTTATCTCTCCGGAAGGTTGCGCTTCTATCTTGTGGAAAAGTGCAGATAAAGCACCATTAGCTGCAGAAGCTATGGGTATTACCGCCCATCGGCTGAAAGAACTGAAAATGATCGACTCGGTGATCCCTGAGCCGTTAGGTGGTGCACATCGCGATTACACTGCGATTGCGGCTTCACTGAAAGCACAGCTTCTGGCGGATCTCAGTGATTTAGACGTTCTGAACAATGAAGAGCTACTGAATCGCCGTTATCAGCGTCTGATGAATTACGGTTATTGCTGAGTAATAGTGTCCAGATTGTTGGTCATCTAAGTTAGCTATTGAAATCCGGTGCATATATTATGTACCGGATTTTTGTTTATAAATGTCTCGTTAATCCTGCCAAGCTCATCTCACGATGTTATATCTGCACAACGTTTAGCAATAACGATAAATAACAGAGCAGTATTATTTAATTATCATGCTGCCAATCGAGTATTTATCTCAAAGTAATGCCTAGCCTCATAATTTTCAGGTAAAAGGTACCCTAGGTGGAATTTTCATGTTGTTATAGATGATTAGTGAACAATTTGAGGATTCACCAATGAATATCATCGCCATCATGGGGCCAATGGGGGTCTACTATAAAGATGAACCTATTCGCGAGTTGAATGATGCTCTGCTCAACAGAGGTTTCCAGCTGATTTATCCCAAGGATCATGGCGATCTACTCAAACTGATCGAGCACAATGCACGGATTATTGGTGTTATTTTTGATTGGGATCAGCACAGTACAGAGCTGTGTGCTGAAATTAACGAGCTAAACGAATATCTTCCTCTCTATGCCTTCATCAATACGACATCTTCACTCGATGTGAGTTTGAATGAAATGCGCATGGCTCTTTATTTCTTTGAATATGCTCTGAATGCTGCAGAAGATATTGCACAGCATATTGAACAATATACGACAGAGTATATGGATAGCATTACTCCGCCTTTAACTAAGGCACTATTTAATTATGTCAAAGAAGGGAAATATACCTTTTGTACACCAGGGCATATGGCAGGAACGGCCTTCCAAAAAAGCCCAATAGGTAGCTTGTTCTATGATTTTTTTGGTGCCAATACCCTCAAAGCGGATATTTCAATATCAGTCACTGAATTGGGATCATTATTAGATCATAGCGGGCCGCATCTGGAAGCTGAAGAGTATATTGCCCGCACTTTCAATGCTGAACAGAGTTATATGGTGACGAATGGCACATCGACGGCAAATAAAATTATCGGTATGTACTCATCCCCTGCAGGTAGCACGGTATTAATAGATCGTAATTGCCATAAGTCTCTGACGCATCTTCTAATGATGAGCGATATTATTCCGCTCTATTTACATCCTGCTCGTAATGCATATGGCATTTTAGGCGGCATACCGCAGCGTGAATTTACCAGAGAGTCTATTGCAGAGAAAGTTGCACAAACTAACAATGCCGACTGGCCGGTACATGCGGTCATTACCAACTCGACCTATGATGGTTTGCTCTATAATACGGACTATATTAAGAAAGTACTGGATGTGCCTTCCATTCATTTTGACTCGGCGTGGGTTCCTTATACTAACTTTCATGAGATCTATGAGGGAAAAAGTGGCATGAGTGGGGAGCGGATTGCAGGGAAAGTATTTTATGAAACGCAATCGACGCATAAATTACTGGCCGCATTCTCTCAAGCTTCGATGATTCACATTAAAGGTGATTACAATGAAGGCACTTTTAATGAAGCTTATATGATGCATACCACCACCTCACCAAATTACAGTATCGTCGCCTCAATGGAGACTGCGGCAGCAATGATGCGGGGCAAGCCGGGTCGACGGATGATTATGCGTTCCATCGAACGGGCGATGCATTTCCGTAAAGAGGTACGACGTTTACGCTCGGAATGCGATAACTGGTTTTTTGATGTTTGGCAACCTGAGGCCATTGACGAAATCGCCTGTTGGCCACTACAGCCGGGGCAGAAGTGGCATGGTTTTAGCAATGTAGATGCAGATCATATGTATCTGGATCCTATCAAAGTGACTATCTTGACGCCGGGGATGAGCCCTGAAGGTGAACTTGAAGATGAGGGGATCCCTGCCGCGTTGGTCGCTAAATTTTTAGATGAGCGCGGTATCGTGGTAGAAAAAACCGGCCCATATAATTTACTGTTCTTATTCAGTATTGGTATTGATAAAACCAAGGCAATGAGTTTACTACGTGGATTGACCGAGTTTAAACGTGCTTTTGATCTTAATTTGCGAGTTAAAAATATGCTTCCGGATCTGTTTGCTGTGGATCCGGACTTTTACCGCCATATGCGCATCCAGGATCTGGCGGCCGGTATCCATCAACTGATCCGCCAGCATGATTTGCCTCGCCTGATGCGCCAGTCATTTGATGTGCTGCCAGAGATGAAACTCACGCCGTATAATATGTTCCAGCAACAGATCCGCGGTAATATAGTCGCTTGCGATATGGCCGATTTGATTGGCAAAGTGGTCGCTAATATGATCTTACCTTATCCACCAGGAGTGCCGCTGGTGATGCCCGGCGAAATGATTACTGAGAAGAGCCGGGCAGTATTGGATTTCCTACTGTTGCTGGGGGCTATTGGCGAACATTACCCCGGATTTGAGACAGATATCCATGGTGCCAAACGCAGCGATGATGGGCGTTATTGGGTCAATGTACTGAAAATTAACTAGGCTAAAACACATGCTGGCAATACGTCAGGTTCATCATATTGCGATAATTGGTTCAGATTATCAGGCAAGTAAGAAATTTTACTGCGAGGTATTGGGTTTTAGCCTAATGAGTGAAGTCTATCGTGAAGCTCGAGACTCATGGAAAGCTGATCTTGCGCTAAATGGACAATATCTTATTGAGTTATTCTCTTTTCCTGCCCCGACACCACGACCTAGCCGCCCGGAAGCTTGTGGTTTACGACACCTGGCTTTTCAGGTTGATGATATTGAGCTGGCGGTCCGGGAACTTGAGGCTGCTGGGGTAATTTGCGAAGCGATTCGCATTGATCCCTATACCGAATCACGTTTTACTTTCTTTAATGACCCAGATGGTTTACCTCTGGAGCTCTATGAATTGATACCGGAATAATATGAACACCACTTCCTCGGCACCCAATGTTTTGCTTAACCCGTTATTCGCGCAATTGGGCGAACAGCGGCGGGTATTAGTTGGGTTCAGTGGTGGTTTGGATTCCAGCGTACTGCTGCATTTATTAGTTTGCCTGCGTGATCAACTTATTCCTGAGTTGAAGATTCGCGCCATTCATATTCACCACGGACTAAATCCACAGGCTGATAGCTGGGTAATGCATTGCCAGCAGCAATGTAAACAATGGAGAATTCCGTTAGAAGTGGTGCGAGTGAGTATTGACGCTCGTCACTCTGGTATTGAAGCCGCTGCCAGAACCGCCCGTTATCAGGCATTCTCTTCACATTTAGCGGCTGATGAAGTGCTACTTACCGCCCAACACCTGGATGATCAGTGTGAAACCTTCTTATTAGCACTCAAACGTGGCAGCGGCCCTGCGGGTTTATCTGCGATGGCGGCTAAAATGCCTTTTGCGCACAGCCAGCTACTGCGGCCACTACTGGCATTCTCGCGCGAAATACTAGAAAACTATGCTCGAGCACAGCAGCTACAGTGGATTGAAGACGACAGTAATCAAGATGATCGCTTTGATCGCAATTTCCTGCGATTAAAAGTCTTACCTTTGCTCAATCAGCGCTGGCCGCACTTTGCTCAAGCCACGGCGCGTAGTGCCAGTTTGTGTGCTGAGCAGGAGCAATTGCTGGATGAGTTACTAGCCGATAATTTACAGCAGCTACAAAATCCTGAAGGCGCGTTATCTATTGCTGGCTTATTACTTGCTTCGGAAGCTAAGCGTGCGGCACTGTTACGGCGTTGGCTGGCTGGATGTGGTGCTTCAATGCCGTCGCAGAGCCAACTGCAACGTTTATGGCTGGAGGTTGCCATGGCCAGAGCGGATGCCGAACCTCAACTGATTATCGGGTCACATCAGGTTCGCCGCTTTCGGCAATATTTATATCTATTACCACCGCTGGCAGAGATAAGAGCACCGCATCTGACTTGGGCTACTGTTCTGGCGGCCCCAGACAAAACTGCAACAGTACCGGAACCCTTGGTTTTACCTGCCAATCTTGGTGTGTTGAGTTTTGTTGCTGATGGCGGGCAAGCTGTTAGAGCTGCCGCTATTGGTGAAGAAATAAATATACGTTTTGGTTTGCAAGGGGAGATAAAAATTGTTGGGCGGCAACATTCGCGCCATAGCAAGAAGATATGGCAGGAATTGGGCATTCCCCCTTGGCTGCGGGAACGTATTCCACTGCTGTACTTTGGCGAGCAATTAATTGCGGCTGCGGGTGTCTTTGTCACGCAGGCGGGTCAGGCTAATGAAGGTGAGCTATGCTGGCATCTGGATTGGAACACTGCGGTATTAAAAAATAAAAATAGTTAATGTGATTTATTTTTGAGGAGCAATGATGAAATTAGTCGTCAGTTTAGTGGTGTTAGGCTTATGTAGCTTTTCAGCGTTGGCCAAAAATGACATTGAAGCGGGCCGGGCGAAGTCAGCCACTTGTGTCGCTTGCCATGGTATGAATGGTAAAACCTCGGTGCCGATGTATCCCAGTTTAGCGGGGCAAAACTCAGTTTATCTTGAGCAGTCTCTCGCCGCTTATAAAAAGGGCAACCGTACAGGGGGGCAGGCTGAAGTGATGCGCGCTTATGTTTCTCAGTTGTCGGATGAAGATTTTTCGGATCTGGCTGCATATTATGCCAGTTTAAAACCCTAACGAGACTCGGATAAGCTTATCATGACGCATGAAATTATGGGTATTCAGTAAGTTTGAAAGCCGGATACAAAACAGGCCGCTTTTCAGCGGCCTGTTAGTAACTGCATGGAAATTATGATGCGCTAACTATTACAGTCCCTATTTCAGGGTGACTGAAGCTGGCTATATGGTCAAGACGTAGTTCACGCTCTTTCCCTTCCTGCTCAACAATCAAGTATTCGACTTTTTTTCTTAGCAGCAGATCGACAGCTTTACCCTCTACGATCTCGCCACCTCTCAACTTCAACGTCAGTATTAGGTGATGTTGGCAGGCGAGTTCCAGATTATCGTAGTCATCGCAATTGATGGGTTGATATTCATCGTTCATCAACATAATCGCTCACCAATAAGTTAGCAGCGGCATAGGCCGCCTGTTCCCTAACGGAGGACGGGAGTGCGTCGTTAGCCGCAACTTCGTCCAATGCTTTCAATACACAACGCAGTGCGTCTGGCACATAGCCACGGTCACCGCTTCCAATTTCGGCATAAAAACGGCGTACTAATTCACAGTATTGCTGCACAATAATCCTCCCGGAAAAGTTTAACCCGGTAGATTCTCAGCGGAAACACCACGCTGTCAAACTACGAAGATAAACTCTGAACTTATAAGGACTATAGCACAGGAGTGATAGAGATATTAGAGTGGAAACGAAGGTTTCTTTTTAGTATTGATGGCACTAATAACTCTCTTTATGCAGGGTTGGCTGGCTGCTGGCAGGCCTAATCAAGTACACTGTCCGCCAGATAATTAAGAGGTCACTCATGGCACTAAAAGCAACCATCCATAAAGCCGCAATTAATATCGCCGATATGGATCGTAATTTTTTTCAGGATATTAACCTGACAATAGCGCAACATCCCTCAGAAACGGACCAACGTATGATGCTGCGTTTATTGGCATGGATTTGCCATGCTGATGAACGTTTGCAGTTTACCAAAGGGTTGAGCGCCGATGATGAGCCAGAAATCTGGCGTCACAATGATCATAATGGCATCGAATTATGGGTTGAACTAGGGCTTCCTGAAGAGAAACGGCTACGTAAAGCCTGTAATCAGTCACAGCAAGTTGTGCTCTATGCTTACAGTGAACGTGCTGCCAAAGTGTGGTGGCCACAGGTTCAGGGAAAGTTATCTGGCCACCGTAATCTTCGAGTGCGTTTCCTGGATGATGAACAGATGGCAAAGTTAGCGGCATTATCTGCTCGCAATATGTCATTACAGGCTACGCTGCAAGAAGGAACTATTTGGCTATCAGATGCTCTGAATAATTTGGAAATTAGTTTTGATGAATGGCAAGGCAACGGGCAATAAGTGTGTTGATTATATCCAATAATATCAGCCTAGCCGATAGTGAGATTGAGCTGACGGCAATTCGAGCTCAAGGCGCAGGAGGGCAGCATGTTAATAAAACCTCAACGGCTATCCATTTGCGCTTTGACATTAAGGCCTCAAGCCTGCCAGAGTACTATAAAGAAAGGTTATTAGCGCTCAATAGCCATTTGATGACCGCCGAAGGGGTCATCATCATCAAAGCGCAAGAATACCGCAGCCAGGATATGAATCGCGAGGCTGCACAGCAGCGGCTGGTGGCATTGATTCGTCAAGCTATGGTGGTGGAAAAAACACGCCGGGCGACGAAACCGACCAAAGGCTCAAAAATTAGGCGAGTTGAAAGCAAAGTCCGCAAAGGAGCAACAAAAGCGCTGCGCGGTAAAATACATCAGGAGTGATGCCCATATCTGTCAGTGTTATAGATTGCGCTCGATACGGCCTCATTCCTTATATATCGGACACAGTATGGGAGAATGACTGTGAGTAAATTAGCAATAACGCTGTTTTTGGCAGTAGGTGCGCTGTCATTATTGGGCTGTAATAACCGCCATCAGCCGGTTGAACAGGATTTACAACCCATGCAGCAAAGTTATCACGGGGTGCTACCTTGCGCAGATTGCAGTGGTTTGGATACCTCACTGTTTCTTGATAGCGATGGGACCTTCGTCCTGAAAGAAACCTATCAAGGTAGTAAAAATGGCGACGAATCTTTTGCTGAATATGGCACCTGGGCACGTACTGCCGATAAATTAGTATTAACCAATGGGCAGGGTGAAAAACGTTATTTCCAGCCAGTAGGTAAAAATCTGGTGATGCTTGATATACAAGGCTTGCTGATTAAATCTAGTTTGAACTATCAGTTGGTACCGAGCGAAGAACCTTTGCCTAAAACGCCTATGCCATTAAGCGGGATGTATAAATACTTCGCTGATGCGGCAGTGTTTACCGATTGTGCCACGGGCAAAACTTTCCCAGTAGAGAATAATATTGCCTTGGAAAAGGGGTATTTGAATGCTCGTAAAAATGCAGGAGAGCCAGTATTCCTGCGGCTTAACGGTCATTTTGATATCCGGCCGTCAATGGAAGAGGGGCGGTCAGATAAGACGCTAATCCCGGCAGATAACATTCAGTTTATCGCGAATAAAAATTGCGATAGCAAATAATTCGACCCTTTGCTTTTGAAATTGAAGCAATAAAAAGCCGCTGGTCGTTATTCACTCTCCAGCGGCTGGGTAAGTAAAGCACCCAATGACTCATTGGGTGTGTTACTAACGCTAAATTAACGTTTAATTTGGCTCAGTAGGAACTCAATGATTTCGTTAGTTTTAATCATTTGTTTCTCGCCAGCACGGCGATTTTTGTATTCCACTTCTTCGCTGTCGAGATTACGATCACCAATAACGATATTGTGTGGTACGCCAATCAACTCCATATCAGCAAACATCACGCCCGGGCGCTCTTTACGGTCGTCGAGAATAACGTCAATACCATGAGAACGCAGAGTGGCATACAGTTCTTCTGCCAGTTCTTTCACTCGGAAAGATTTGTGCATATTCATGGGTAAGATGGCGACCTGGAATGGGGCGATAGCATCTGGCCAAATAATGCCACGGTCATCATGATTTTGCTCGATTGCCGCAGCAACTACACGGGAAACTCCGATACCGTAACAACCCATGGTCATCACTTGGTTACGGCCATCTTCGCCCTGAACCGTCGCTTTCATTGCTTCCGAGTATTTGCTCCCTAACTGGAAGATATGCCCAACTTCAATACCGCGTTTGATTTGCAGTGTGCCTTTTCCGTCGGGGCTGATATCGCCTTCAACGACATTACGTAAATCAGCAACCTGAGGCAGCGGTAAATCACGCTCCCAGTTAATGCCAAAGTAATGTTTACCGTCGATATTCGCGCCCGCACCAAAGTCACTCATCACTGCTACGCTACGGTCGATAACAACGGGTATCGGCAAGTTGATTGGGCCGAGAGAGCCAGGGCCTGCGCCGACGATAGCTCGAATTTCTTCTTCGGTAGCGAAAGTCAGTGGTTTGGCAACTTGAGGTAGTTTCTCCGCCTTGATTTCGTTCAATTCGTGATCGCCACGAACCAACAAAGCAACCAGTTTATGGCCGCTTTCTTCCTGAGCGTGAACCATCAGAGTTTTAACCGTTTTCTCGATTGGCATTTGGAACTGCTCAACCAAGTCAGCAATGGTTTTGGCATTTGGTGTATCAATGATCCGCAGTTCTTCTGCCGCTGCCGCGCGTGGCTCCGAAGGGGCCATCGCTTCAGCAAACTCGATGTTAGCAGCATAGTCAGAACCGGTTGAGAATACGATATCGTCTTCGCCACTTTCCGCCAGCACTTGGAATTCATGTGATGCACTGCCACCGATGGAACCCGTGTCTGCCAGTACAGCACGGAAATTCAGATCCATACGTTCGAAAATCTTACTATATGCGGCATACATCGCATCGTAAGTTTCTTGCAGGGATTCCTGAGTGGTATGGAAAGAGTAAGCATCTTTCATCAGGAATTCGCGTGCGCGCATCACACCAAAACGTGGGCGAACTTCGTCACGGAACTTGGTCTGGATCTGGAAGAAATTCAGCGGTAATTGTTTGTAAGAGTTAATCTCCCCGCGAATCAAGTCAGTAATCACTTCTTCATGCGTTGGACCGAGTACAAAAGGGCGCTCGCCACGATCAACAAAACGTAACAGCTCAGGACCGTATTGTTCCCAGCGGCCACTCTCTTGCCACAAATCAGCCGGCTGTACGACTGGCATGGAAACTTCGATAGCACCGGCGTTATTCATTTCTTCGCGCACGATGTTTTCGACTTTCTTCAACACCCGAACCCCGGTCGGCAGCCAGGTATAAAGACCTGAGGCCAGTTTACGGATCATCCCGGCGCGGAGCATCAGTTGGTGACTGATAACTTCAGCATCAGCAGGTGTCTCCTTCAGAGTGGAGAGCAAATATTGGCTAGTACGCATGATGTTTTGGTTCCATTAGCACTGCAATTATATCCGTCATCTTTCAAGTTACAGGTGTGTTGGCTACGCTCAATTACCCGAATCACATACTTATGTAAGCTCATCGGGATGTTCTCGCTTGCCGCCTTTCTGTACTTGAAATCTATTGGTTTAGAGCAGCCAAAAAAGTAAAAAGTAATTTAGTTTACCAGCGAGTGCGGGTTGTCAAAAGAGAGCAGACTGAAATTTAGCGATGGTCGATAGATAACACGGTCGTTTGCTGGCCAATAACTCGCCAACGCACATTGAATTCCAGCAGTAGAACAGCATATTCTCGGCTTTCACTATCTTCTTTACGGTAGGCAGGGCGTGGGTCTTGGGCCAATACCTGAGTGATAAAACGCCGCAAATGTGGATGGCGTTGTTGCTGTTGTACCAACTGTTGCTCAGCGGTGATGGAAAAGCAAACTTGCATATCGGCATCAGGGGCTGCTTGAGCAAAACCGGCTCGTGCCAATGGCTGACTCTCGGCAAAAGGCAGATAGGGCTTGATATCAATCACCGGGGTACCATCAACCAAATCCAGGCTGCCTAACTCTAAAATCACCTCTCCGCCACGGCAATGCACTGCTTTCAGTTCAATCAGAGACATCCCAATCGGGTTGGGGCGAAAGGTGGAGCGGGTGGCAAATACTCCCATTCGGGCATTGCCTCCCAGACGTGGAGGGCGAACTGTTGGGCGCCAACCACCATCCATGGTCTGATGGAAAACAAACATCACCCATAAATGGCTGAAATCAGATAAGCCGCGCACGGCTTCCGGTTGGTTATAGGGCGCCAGAAGTTGTAGCTCTCCTCCGCCATCTTCAATCAAACCGGGCTGCCGCGGTACCGCAAACTTTTCTTTATAGGGCGAGCGGATGACACCGATCTGATTAAAGGAAAATACACTCATTTTGATGAAACATTCAGTGCGGAGCCTTGACACACAGCTTGTTGATAACAGCCGGGGACACCACTGAGTATTTCACATTGATGCAGTAAGACCGCATTGGCTTTCATATAAGATGCACGGTTTTGCATCCTTTTACGAGCTGCTGCGAGACTCGGTGGGGAGTCTTGAACGGTGGATTGGCACGACTCACCGGACACTTCTCCTAAGTCGCGGAAAGGCTTGCCAACAAGCTCTTCAGCACTTTTATACAGTTTTACTGGTGCCGGACGAGGGGCAACCGTAGGGCTGGGTTTGGCAACCGGAGCGGGTTGCTTAACCGGACTATCTGTGGTGGATGGCTTTGATTGAAGCACGGAGCATCCAGTTAGCGAAAGGGCCAACAGACACAGAGGTAACGCACGCATAGAAATTCCTCAGCCTTTTTTATTTAAGAGGCGCTATTGAAGCAATCTATTATGCAAATAACAAGACGGGCCTTGGCCCGTCTTGCAATATATTTAGCAAATACTGAATTCAGTAAACCGAGTGTTCAGTGAAATAGTCAATTAGCGATTACCAGCCTTTGACTGCACCACCATTGAAGGCTTTGTTTGCTGCATCATAAACTTCGTCAGACTGGTAAGCCTGTACGAATTTCTTCACGTTTTCCGCATCTTTATTATCTTCGCGGGCTACGATCAGGTTCACGTAAGGTGATTCTTTATCTTCCACAAACAGGCCATCTTTCGCTGGTGTCAGGCCAATTTGGCTAGCGTAAGTGGTATTGATGACCGCCAAAGCGATTTGTTGGTCATCCAAAGAACGTGGCAACTGAGGGGCTTCCAGTTCAACCAATTTCAGGTTTTTTGGATTCTCAACCACATCCAGCACGGTTGGCAGCAGGCCAACACCATCTTTCAGTTTGATCAGGCCCACTTTTTCCAGCAGCAACAGAGAACGGCCTAGGTTAGTCGGGTCATTCGGCAAGGCTACCTGAGAACCCGGCTGCAGTTCTTCTAACGACTTAATTTTTTTAGAATAACCGGCAATCGGGTAAACGAATGAATTACCAACAGCAACCAGTTTGTAGCCGCGATCTTTAATTTGTTGATCCAGATAAGGCTTATGCTGGAAAGCATTCAGGTCGATATCACCTTTGCTCAATGCTTCGTTTGGTAATACATAGTCGTTGAATGTCACTAGCTCAACATCCAAGCCGTATTTGTCTTTTGCTACTTTCTGAGCCACTTCTGCAACTTGTTGCTCAGCACCGACAATAACACCCACTTTAATGTGGTTTGGATCTTTCTCTGCTGGGCCACAGCCTACCAGTGCCAGAGTACCAATCAGTGCACTGACTGCCGCGATAGATTTGAATTTTAAAGACATATCCCTTCCTCTATAGACATTCGTTAAGATGCGCCGCTGTGTGAGGCAGTCGCTATACCCTTCATACTTTGGGCTACAGGGTGGTTAGCCACGTTCACTCACCTGAATCACTTATTTAAGTAAGCTCATCAGGATTCATTCGCTTGCTGCCTACCTGCAGCCCCAAGTCCTTTGGGTAATTTATGTATTAATCACTATTTATGGGTAACGGCTTTTACGATCCGATCGCCACTGAACTGAATCAGATAAACCAGAATTACTAACAATACTAATACTGTATTCATTACAGTGGCGTTATAACCAATGTAACCATACTGATAGCCGATTTGGCCTAAGCCACCGGCTCCTACTGCACCCCCCATAGCGGAATAGCCCACCAGGGTAATTAAGGTAATTGTGGCTGCATTCACTAAGCCTGGAAGAGCCTCGGGCAGCAACACCTTCTTGATAATTTGCATTGGCGTCGCGCCCATTGCACGTGCTGCCTCAACCAAACCAGATGGAATTTCCAACAGAGCATTTTCCACCATGCGGGCTATAAAAGGTGCTGCGCCCACAGTTAACGGTACAATTGCTGCTTGTAAACCGATAGAAGTACCGACAATCATACGAGTGAATGGAATCATCCATACCAGTAAGATAATAAAAGGTATGGAACGGAAGATATTCACCACGCCAGACAGGGTTCGGTAAATCTTATTATTCGCAATAATTTGCCCTGGACGAGTGACATACAGTAGCACCCCAACCGGCAACCCTAGGACAAAGCCAAAGAAACCGGACACGAAGGTCATCATTAGAGTTTCCCAGACGCCTCGGGCCATTAACCACATCATTGCCTCAGACATAACCCAGAACCTCTACTTTTACATGATGATCTTGTAAGAACTTAATGGCAGCGAGGCCATCTTGAGTGTCGCCATGCACCTCAGCCAGCATGACCCCAAATTTAACGCCACCGGCATAATCCATCTGCGAGCTAAGAATGCCGATATCAATATTAAAGCGGCGTACTGCTTGTGAAATTAACGGCGCATCAACTGACTGGCCGGTGAATTCCAACTTCAGCAGGGGCACTCGGTCTGTGCTTGGCTCTTGAGTCATACGCTGGGCGTAATCTTCCGGAATATCCAGATGCAAGGTTGATTGGATGAATTGCTGAGCGAGCGGAGTTTTCGGGTGAGAGAACACTTCGCTAACGCTATCTTTTTCAATCAATTTACCTTCGCTGATGACCGCCACCTGATCACAGATACGTTTCACTACATCCATTTCATGGGTGATCAACAAAATTGTCAGACCTAAACGGCGATTGATATCTTTTAACAGTTCCAGAATTGAGCGGGTTGTTGCCGGGTCCAGTGCGCTGGTGGCTTCATCACACAACAAAACTTTAGGATTACTGGCCAAGGCACGGGCGATAGCCACACGCTGTTTCTGCCCACCGGACAGATTTGCTGGGTAAGCATCCTGCTTATCGGACAGGCCGACCAAATCTAATAGCTCAGTCACTCTCTTCTTTATATCTGCACGCGAAGTGTTATCCAATTCTAGGGGCAGCGCGATATTGCCATACACCGTACGGGAAGAGAGCAGGTTGAAATGCTGGAAAATCATGCCTATTTGACGACGTGCGCGCGTCAATTGGCCTTCAGATAAGGTTGTCAGATCTTGCCCATCAACCAGAACTTGTCCGCTGGTCGGTCGCTCTAACATATTGGCGCACCGTATTAGGGTACTTTTACCGGCACCTGAAGCACCAATAACGCCATAAATTTGCCCTGCGGGGACGTGTAGCGTCACGTCTGAAAGCGCGGTAATCGTGCGCGAACCCTGCTGGAACACTTTGCTGATGTGAGAAAGTTTAATCATATTATTCTTATTTTATCGTCGTTTCCGTGGCTAGATAAAAAGTAAACTTCAGTAGAACCAAAGTATGGATTGGATGTTAAGGCGTCTAGACGGCTAAGTCAACTGGCAACACCGATTCTCTTCCATTCTCAATCGGCAATGAAACATGCGATACTAACGGGGTTTACAGCCCTTAGGAGCAAATAAGTGACTCAGCCCGTCCCTGCAATATTTTTAGACCGTGATGGTACAATTAATGTCGATCACGGTTATGTCCACGAAATTGATAATTTTCAGTTTATCGACGGTGTTATTGATGCTTGCCGTGAATTGAAAGAAATGGGTTTTGCTTTGGTTCTGATCACCAATCAGTCGGGCATTGCACGCGGTATTTTTACCGAAGAGCAATTCTTAAGCCTAACCGAGTGGATGGATTGGTCCCTTGCCGACCGTGGTGTTGATTTGGATGGCATCTATTTTTGTCCACATCACCCCGACGCCAGTGTAGCGGAGTTCCGTGAAACATGTGAATGCCGCAAGCCATTGCCGGGCATGTTACTGCAAGCACAAAGCGAATTGAACATCGATATGGCTTCTTCTTATATGGTTGGCGATAAAATTGAAGATATGCAGGCCGCAGCAGCGGCAAATATCGGTACTAAAGTATTGGTTCGCACCGGCAAGCCGGTAACCGTTGAAGGTGAGGCTAGCGCTGATTGGGTGCTAAATAGCCTGGCAGAACTGCCAAAAGCGATAAAAACGCGTCATATATAGTCGTTGCGTTCAAATAACCAGCAATCGAAAAAAACTTTACTATAAACCCTTGCCATTCTGAAGCAGCTCCCTATAATGCGCATCCATCGACACGGCGCTGTGAGCAACTTCACAGAGTGGCCGGGAAGAGCAGAGAAAATTAACTGATTAAGTGGTTGACTCTGTAGCGGGAAAGCGTATTATCTGCCTCCCGCGTTACCGTAAGATTCGCCGCAAGGCAAACGGGTAACGAACGCTCTTTAACAATTTATCAGACAATCTGTGTGGGCACTCGCAAGACGATATCGAAGCCTGTTTCGACAGGCAGAAGTAATATCAAAGTCTTGAAGAGTGACCAAAGCAGTACACATTTGAACTTCGGTTCGAATGCATATTTGCAGAAAGTAATCTTTGAGCATCGCTTTTAATTAAGCAAATCAAACAAATCTTAAATTGAAGAGTTTGATCATGGCTCAGATTGAACGCTGGCGGCAGGCCTAACACATGCAAGTCGAGCGGCAGCGGGAAGTAGTTTACTACTTTGCCGGCGAGCGGCGGACGGGTGAGTAATGTCTGGGAAACTGCCTGATGGAGGGGGATAACTACTGGAAACGGTAGCTAATACCGCATGACCTCGTAAGAGCAAAGTGGGGGACCTTCGGGCCTCACGCCATCGGATGTGCCCAGATGGGATTAGCTAGTAGGTGGGGTAATGGCTCACCTAGGCGACGATCCCTAGCTGGTCTGAGAGGATGACCAGCCACACTGGAACTGAGACACGGTCCAGACTCCTACGGGAGGCAGCAGTGGGGAATATTGCACAATGGGCGCAAGCCTGATGCAGCCATGCCGCGTGTGTGAAGAAGGCCTTCGGGTTGTAAAGCACTTTCAGCGAGGAGGAAGGGGTTGAGTTTAATACGCTCAATCATTGACGTTACTCGCAGAAGAAGCACCGGCTAACTCCGTGCCAGCAGCCGCGGTAATACGGAGGGTGCAAGCGTTAATCGGAATTACTGGGCGTAAAGCGCACGCAGGCGGTTTGTTAAGTCAGATGTGAAATCCCCGCGCTTAACGTGGGAACTGCATTTGAAACTGGCAAGCTAGAGTCTTGTAGAGGGGGGTAGAATTCCAGGTGTAGCGGTGAAATGCGTAGAGATCTGGAGGAATACCGGTGGCGAAGGCGGCCCCCTGGACAAAGACTGACGCTCAGGTGCGAAAGCGTGGGGAGCAAACAGGATTAGATACCCTGGTAGTCCACGCTGTAAACGATGTCGACTTGGAGGTTGTGCCCTTGAGGCGTGGCTTCCGGAGCTAACGCGTTAAGTCGACCGCCTGGGGAGTACGGCCGCAAGGTTAAAACTCAAATGAATTGACGGGGGCCCGCACAAGCGGTGGAGCATGTGGTTTAATTCGATGCAACGCGAAGAACCTTACCTACTCTTGACATCCACAGAACTTAGCAGAGATGCTTCGGTGCCTTCGGGAACTGTGAGACAGGTGCTGCATGGCTGTCGTCAGCTCGTGTTGTGAAATGTTGGGTTAAGTCCCGCAACGAGCGCAACCCTTATCCTTTGTTGCCAGCACGTAATGGTGGGAACTCAAAGGAGACTGCCGGTGACAAACCGGAGGAAGGTGGGGATGACGTCAAGTCATCATGGCCCTTACGAGTAGGGCTACACACGTGCTACAATGGCAGATACAAAGTGAAGCGAACTCGCGAGAGCAAGCGGACCACATAAAGTCTGTCGTAGTCCGGATTGGAGTCTGCAACTCGACTCCATGAAGTCGGAATCGCTAGTAATCGTAGATCAGAATGCTACGGTGAATACGTTCCCGGGCCTTGTACACACCGCCCGTCACACCATGGGAGTGGGTTGCAAAAGAAGTAGGTAGCTTAACCTTCGGGAGGGCGCTTACCACTTTGTGATTCATGACTGGGGTGAAGTCGTAACAAGGTAACCGTAGGGGAACCTGCGGTTGGATCACCTCCTTACCTAACGATACGCATTGCGTAGTGTCCACACAGATTGTCTGATGAATGTAAACGAGCAAGCGCACCTGTTGATGTCGTGAGTTTCGACTCATGCTGATACGAAACGGTTAGATTTCGGTTTAATCGGAATTTCGTGTCCCCATCGTCTAGAGGCCTAGGACACTGCCCTTTCACGGCTGTAACAGGGGTTCGAATCCCCTTGGGGACGCCAATCCGATAATGTGTGAAAGACATTATCACCGGTTCTTGATGAACCACAAAGTATCTTAAAGATGACTTTAACGAGTCGTGTTTAAGATATTGCTCTTTAACAATCTGGAACAAGCTGAAAATTGAAACATTACAGCTGAAACTTATCTCTCCGTAGATGTACTGAGATAAGGAGTAACCTGTAATAGAGTCTCTCAAATAATCACAACGCAAGTTGTCGAAAGACACCTTCGGGTTGTGAGGTTAAGCGACTAAGCGTACACGGTGGATGCCTAGGCAGTCAGAGGCGATGAAGGGCGTGCTAATCTGCGAAAAGCGTCGGTAAGCTGATATGAAGCGTTACAACCGACGATACCCGAATGGGGAAACCCAGTGCAATTCGTTGCACTATTGCATGGTGAATACATAGCCATGCAAGGCGAACCGGGGGAACTGAAACATCTAAGTACCCCGAGGAAAAGAAATCAACCGAGATTCCCCCAGTAGCGGCGAGCGAACGGGGAGGAGCCCAGAGTCTGAATCAGTCTGTGTGTTAGTGGAAGCGTCTGGAAAGTCGCAGGGTACAGGGTGATACTCCCGTACACAAAAACACACTTACTGTGAACTCGATGAGTAGGGCGGGACACGTGACATCCTGTCTGAATATGGGGGGACCATCCTCCAAGGCTAAATACTCCTGACTGACCGATAGTGAACCAGTACCGTGAGGGAAAGGCGAAAAGAACCCCGGCGAGGGGAGTGAAATAGAACCTGAAACCGTGTACGTACAAGCAGTGGGAGCACCTTCGTGGTGTGACTGCGTACCTTTTGTATAATGGGTCAGCGACTTATATTTTGTAGCAAGGTTAACCGAATAGGGGAGCCGTAGGGAAACCGAGTCTTAACTGGGCGTCTAGTTGCAAGGTATAGACCCGAAACCCGGTGATCTAGCCATGGGCAGGTTGAAGGTTGGGTAACACTAACTGGAGGACCGAACCGACTAATGTTGAAAAATTAGCGGATGACTTGTGGCTGGGGGTGAAAGGCCAATCAAACCGGGAGATAGCTGGTTCTCCCCGAAAGCTATTTAGGTAGCGCCTCGTGAACTCATCTTCGGGGGTAGAGCACTGTTTCGGCTAGGGGGTCATCCCGACTTACCAAACCGATGCAAACTCCGAATACCGAAGAATGTTATCACGGGAGACACACGGCGGGTGCTAACGTCCGTCGTGAAGAGGGAAACAACCCAGACCGCCAGCTAAGGTCCCAAAGTCATGGTTAAGTGGGAAACGATGTGGGAAGGCATAGACAGCCAGGATGTTGGCTTAGAAGCAGCCATCATTTAAAGAAAGCGTAATAGCTCACTGGTCGAGTCGGCCTGCGCGGAAGATGTAACGGGGCTAAACCATGCACCGAAGCTGCGGCAGCGACACTTAGGTGTTGTTGGGTAGGGGAGCGTTCTGTAAGCCGTTGAAGGTGGACTGTGAGGTCTGCTGGAGGTATCAGAAGTGCGAATGCTGACATAAGTAACGATAATGCGGGTGAAAAACCCGCACGCCGGAAGACCAAGGGTTCCTGTCCAACGTTAATCGGGGCAGGGTGAGTCGACCCCTAAGGCGAGGCTGAAAAGCGTAGTCGATGGGAAACAGGTTAATATTCCTGTACTCGGTGTTACTGCGAAGGGGGGACGGAGAAGGCTAGGCTAGCCGGGCGACGGTTGTCCCGGTTTAAGCATGTAGGCGGAGTGACCTGGTAAATCCGGTTGCTTATCAACGCTGAGGTGTGATGACGATGCACTACGGTGCAGAAGTAGTTGATGCCAAGCTTCCAGGAAAAGCCTCTAAGCATCAGGTAACATTGAATCGTACCCCAAACCGACACAGGTGGTCAGGTAGAGAATACTCAGGCGCTTGAGAGAACTCGGGTGAAGGAACTAGGCAAAATGGTGCCGTAACTTCGGGAGAAGGCACGCTGGCATTAGGTAAAGAGACTTGCTCTCGTAGCCGAAGCCAGTCGCAGATACCAGCTGGCTGCAACTGTTTAATAAAAACACAGCACTGTGCAAACACGAAAGTGGACGTATACGGTGTGACGCCTGCCCGGTGCTGGAAGGTTAATTGATGGGGTCAGCCGCAAGGCGAAGCTCTTGATCGAAGCCCCAGTAAACGGCGGCCGTAACTATAACGGTCCTAAGGTAGCGAAATTCCTTGTCGGGTAAGTTCCGACCTGCACGAATGGCGTAATGATGGCCAGGCTGTCTCCACCCGAGACTCAGTGAAATTGAACTCGCTGTGAAGATGCAGTGTACCCGCGGCAAGACGGAAAGACCCCGTGAACCTTTACTATAGCTTGACACTGAACATTGAGCCTTGATGTGTAGGATAGGTGGGAGGCATCGAAGTGTGGACGCCAGTCTGCATGGAGCCAACCTTGAAATACCACCCTTTAATGTTTGATGTTCTAACTCGGCCCCGTGATCCGGGGTGAGGACAGTGTCTGGTGGGTAGTTTGACTGGGGCGGTCTCCTCCCAAAGAGTAACGGAGGAGCACGAAGGTTAGCTAATCACGGTCGGACATCGTGAGGTTAGTGCAAAGGCATAAGCTAGCTTGACTGCGAGAGTGACGGCTCGAGCAGGTACGAAAGTAGGTCTTAGTGATCCGGTGGTTCTGAATGGAAGGGCCATCGCTCAACGGATAAAAGGTACTCCGGGGATAACAGGCTGATACCGCCCAAGAGTTCATATCGACGGCGGTGTTTGGCACCTCGATGTCGGCTCATCACATCCTGGGGCTGAAGTAGGTCCCAAGGGTATGGCTGTTCGCCATTTAAAGTGGTACGCGAGCTGGGTTTAGAACGTCGTGAGACAGTTCGGTCCCTATCTGCCGTGGGCGTTGGAAGATTGAGAGGGGCTGCTCCTAGTACGAGAGGACCGGAGTGGACGAATCACTGGTGTTCGGGTTGTCATGCCAATGGCACTGCCCGGTAGCTAAATTCGGAAGAGATAACCGCTGAAAGCATCTAAGCGGGAAACTTGCCTCGAGATGAGTCTTCCCTGGGGCTTTAAGCCCCCTGAAGGAACGTTAAAGACTATGACGTTGATAGGCTGGGTGTGTAAGTGCAGCGATGCATTGAGCTAACCAGTACTAATGATCCGTGAGGCTTAACCTTACAACACCCAAGGTGTTTTTGTTATTTGAGAATTGATTTTCAGCGATGTTTACAGATTGAATTGGCTGGCTGCGTGATAGACATCATGTGGCGGGTTGATTGAAACAGAATTTGCCTGGCGGCCATAGCGCGGTGGACCCACCTGAACCCATGCCGAACTCAGAAGTGAAACGCCGTAGCGCCGATGGTAGTGTGGGGTCTCCCCATGCGAGAGTAGGACACTGCCAGGCATCAAACACGCATTATCAGAGTGACATCTGGTGATGGACAAAATCGCCATGAGCGGTTTTGCACAGCGAGGAACGCTGGCCCTGAAGAGGGTAAGTATCAGGAAGATACACGTAAAAGAATCGGTGGAGCGGTAGTTCAGTTGGTTAGAATACCTGCCTGTCACGCAGGGGGTCGCGGGTTCGAGCCCCGTCCGTTCCGCCACTTATTGCAAAACCCCTGAATCTATGATTCGGGGGTTTTTTGCATTATAAAATCGCAATCAGCTAGATTTATCCCTCTATAAAAGCCCATCAATAACCTTTCATGGCAGCATTTACTTCTCAAACATTTCTACTTTATAGACTATTTTTTAAATCCCGTTGGTTACTCAGTATATGCTTATATAAATAGAGCTGTTTGGCTAAGGGGAGGGTAATAGAGATGAGGACTACAGAGATATTAAGCCCTCCCATCGAGGGCTTAATAGTTAAGCAGGTTCTTTACGGCAAATTAATAATGTATGTCCAATACCAAGGCCATCAATATCTTTCTCGATATAGAATCCTGCAGCAGCTAAGCATTGGTAAAAAGTATCAGAATGATAAAAACGGCTATTGCCATTAGCCATACATGTAAAATAGAGAGAGGAAGCGTTTAGGCTAAATGCGCCAGCTTCGAATTGTTGCCTATCCCAAAATATCTCCATGATACATACGTAGCTGTCAGGCTTCATCGCCCGGTGAATAAGCTTGAGAATATGTACAATTCTTTCTTCACTAAAACAGTCTAGAAATTGGCTCATCCACCAAACATCAGCATCATTTGGTAGCTTATCAGCTAATAATAGATCGACAGGATAGGTACTAATACGGTGGCTAAGACCTTTACTTTTGACGTTTTCGTTAGCTAACACTAGCTGTTGTGGCAAATCTAACAATGTTATCTTCACGTCAGGGTCATAAGCCGCACACTGCAAAGCCCATTTACCTGTATTGGCACCAATGTCATATATATGCTTTGGTTCAAGATCAAAAATGGTTTTTAGTGCAAGTTGAAAAGCATTATCGGAATAAAAGTGATCAAAAGCGAACCAACTTTCACGAGCAGCAGTCGGTAACTCATTCAGTGCAGGATAAATAGTGGGCCATTCGCCAAAGACTGACAGTCCGGCTGGCTTTCCCGTCTCTAGTGCTTCTTTTAAATTGAATAAACCCTGGTAACAAACATCTTGTGTAAAATCCATATTTACGCGGGTCATTTGGTCATGTAATAAGTAGTGACCAACCTTTCCGAGATAAAATCGTTTCTCCCGCTGGTAGAGAATATTGCCACTAAGCCCCATATCTAGCAGGATGCTGATTGCATATCGACTGAGTGGACAAAGGGTATCAAGCTCATCCAGTGTAATGCCATTTTTACCTGATTCATCTAATGCGGCTAGGATCCCTGATTCTCTCAGGTTAAGTGCGGCTTGAAATAGCATCGGGGCAAAAGCTATTTTCTGAGCTTCAGTGATTGCCGCCAAAGCACTAATTTGGTCTTTATCATATCCGTAGCGCAAGCTAACGTCCTCGTAATTCAGGTAATTGCCCACCATTCGACGTTGTTCAATTGGAATGGTGAACAAGAAATTAATGTAATCTTTTGTTATAAAAGGATTTTATGCTAATGGCTGAACGAGTTTGGTCTGGATGTCTTTGTTCAAGTTAGCGATCCAGCGATTATATTTTGAATGTATTTTCCCATTCTTTGCATCCATGTTAGTGCTGCCAACGTATTTTATTTGGTAATCATTAGCACTGTAATTAATTCTTATCTCAACGATATGATCGCGATTGATTAATTTGCCATTAATCACACCTTCAGAAGCGGGTACCATTATCCAGCCACGGCTTATCCCGCCAGCTAAAATGGCTCTTTGTACTTCTGAAGCAGTATGACTACCCATCACTGTTTGGTTTACATCTTGGATTGGGGTTGTACCAGCACAGCCAGCAATAAATACAATAGATACTAATCCGACTAGAAGTGATTTTAATATTTTCATGATATTCCAATTTACTAATGATTTTTATGTTATTCATGAGGGGAATAACGCAGATATGCTATGCAACAGAGATAAAATACTCTGACTTATTCGAATACACAAATATTCTTATGTTTAATTTATTTTAAATAAATGTAAAATTTATATTATAACTTTGTCTTGTTTTTTATTTTCACTTTCACTGTGAATTTATTTTAACTTTATCTAAAGAATATTAAATTAGTGCCGATATATAATATATTTTCTCCTGCTAATTTGAATGGCAAAGCTAAATGATTTATTAATTAAACAAAGTCATAATTAAGACAATTTTTAAATGCTTTTTATCTAAAAATAGAATAAATTACCTTGCTTTGCTACTTGGGAATTTCTGATACTGTGGCTCATTCTTTGAATGTATTGAACTGGTGTGCTTTAGCTCCTGGTATGGGGATACATCAGGATTGGGTTGTTTGGGCGCAAGAGCCTGAACTCCGAACCTCATGGTTGGGAGATTTACCCAAGTCATCGCATATACCTATGATGTCAGCTAGAAGAATGAGTACAGGTAGCCGGTTAGCCGTTGCAGCAGGTCTTTCACTGTTAGAAGGAACCACTGCTGATATGGCGATTTTTACCAGTCGTCATGGCGAATTAGAACGCACTTATAAAATCTTACAGTGTCTCCATTCTCAGCAGAATATCTCTCCGACTGATTTTGCTATGTCAGTGCATAATACAGCCTCAGGATGGCTGACTATTGCTGGGAATATAGCAATGCCAGTGGCTTCTCTTGCCGCTGGAGTGGATAGTTTCCAGCAAGGTATTATTGAGGCAATGGGGATGCTTGCCAGCGGTGCTGAGCGTGTATTATTGGTCGATTTCGATGGGATTATGCCTGATTTTTATCATTCTCAGACTTCTCCAATAGGGTTGCCCTATGCTTTGGCATTACTGTTAACTGCGGGTGATGATTTACAGTGTGAACGTATCTCTTCGATTGATTCTTATGAGTCTGGATTACCTCAAGGTCTTAGCTTCTTACGTAATTGGTTGAGTAAAAAAGCTTCTTTTGTTGTACCTGGTCAGCAGAATAATTGGCAATGGAGTCAGTGATGGACAGCTCTCTCGCAGTACAGACTGCCTCCCAGCATTCTTCTTTACTTAATCGCTTATGGCGGGTTGTGGCGACAGGTTTTTGCTTTGCACTTTTTGGTCTTGGGGGGCTGATATTATCTATTGTCTGGTTTTCCTTCCTTCGTCTCATTGTTCGCTCTGAGACCGTACGCAGTCGAGTTACTCAACTGAGTATTCGTTATAGTTTTCAACTGTTTCTGCGAGTCGCCAGATTTCTTGGTGTTTTTGATTACCAGATAAAAAATAGTGAATTATTCGCTGAAGATGCAGGGTGTTTGATTGTTGCTAACCATCCCAGCTTATTAGACTATGTGTTACTAGCAGCACATATGCCCAGGTGTGATTGTATTGTCAAAGAAGCATTACTAAACAATATATTTGTCTCTGGCGTTATTAAGTCTGCTGGTTATTTAGTTAATGCTGAATCAGATAAATTATTAGCACATTGTCAATCTCGTTTAGCTCTAGGTGGGAGTATTCTTATATTTCCTGAGGGGACGAGAACAACAGCGGGGAGTATACTGAGCCTGCAACGAGGAGCGGCTAATATTGCATTACATAGTGGATGTGATATTCGAGTGGTGTTTATTGATTGTAACCCGCCAATGCTGACTAAAGAGCTTAAATGGTATAATATCCCACCGATCAAACCTCAATTTAATATTATTGTTCAAAATAAAATCAATACCAGTGATTTTATTCAAGCTAACGAGTTATCGTTAGCGCTGGCGGCAAGACGACTTACTAAGCATTTAACCTGTGCATTAATGCCTGAATCTAAGAGAACGAATTAATGGAATTACTGAGTAGTGAGATTAAACAGCTAATTATTGATGCCTTAAATCTGGAAGGAATGTCAGTGGATGATATTGATTCGCAGGCTGCATTATTTGGTGATGGTTTAGGCCTGGATTCCATTGATGCGCTAGAACTTGGATTAGCATTAAAAAACCGATATAGCGTTGTGCTCTCGGCGGAGAGTGAAGATATGCGCCAACACTTTTATTCGGTAGAAACGCTCGCGAAATTTATTTCTGAACAGCGTAACTAACAGGATAGTGCAATAATGGAAAAACAAGAGATATATCAGCAGATTAAAATCCTTCTGGTTAAGCTTTTCGAAATTGATGAAGCTGATATCAAGCCAGAATCACGGCTGTATGAAGAATTAGAATTAGACAGTATTGATGCTGTCGATTTGGTTGTGCATTTACAGAAAGTGACTGGTAAAAAAATAATGCCAGAAATGTTCAAATCAGTTCGAACTGTGCAAGATGTTGTCGATGCTGTCGACAATTTATTAAACACCAAATCGTAAGTGGTGGAATCAGGTGACAACTAATCAAAGTAATTTATTCATTGGTCGCCTGACTATTTTGCTCAAAATTTTTACCGTTATTGCATTTATTGCCTATCCGTTGGCTGTGTGGTTCGGTTTGACGTACTGGGGAATGCAGGTATTAGCCCCCATACTGTTATTGATGTTTACACTGCGGCTCTTTGTCGTGCGTCATCAAATTAAACAACAACTTTGGTTAGGTAAAGCGCTGGCAGTTACAGGTATCATTCTGTCTTTGGCAAGTTGGGGGTTAGGGAAGGCGCAGTGGTTGTTGTTTTATCCGGTTGTGGTAAATATCCTATTGCTGTCACTGTTTGCCTATTCTCTGTTTTATCCCCCTCCCATCATTGAACGATTGGCAAGACTGGCTGAACCCGAATTATCTCCCCAAGCGGTGGCTTATACCCGCAAAGTCACGCTGGTATGGTGCGTTTTTTTTGCTGTAAATGGCACTATTTCTCTAGCTACTTGTTTGTACAGCAATATGCATTTATGGGTTTTGTATAACGGTGGCTTGAGCTATTTACTTATTGGTTCTTTGATGGGTCTGGAATGGATAGTCAGAAAAAGAGTTCAACAGCAATGAATCTGCCCATGGCTAATTGGTTGGATAATTCTCGTGATGATGCTTTGGTGATTGCTATATGCGGTACAACAGAGATAACTTTGCATCAATTTAGGTATGACGTGACCTCTCTATTTAATAAAATCACGCTATTGCCTAATGAGCGCTGGGCGTTATGTTTTGAAAATAGCTATTGGTTTACCGTCGCATTGTTGGCCACTCTGTATTGCCAAAAAACACCGGTTATTTTCGGCCATGCTCGAGAAGCTGTTCTTAAAGAGCAACAGCATGAATTTGATGGCATGTTGACTGATCAATTACTGCATCTTGATTGCCAGAATATAAGGATAACTGACCACGCATCTGTTGAGGCTATTTATCATCCACTACCTGATTGGTCTCCAAATGCTGCATTAATCCTCTTCACATCAGGCTCGACGGGTACACCTAAAGCCATAGTCAAATCTGTTGAATGTTTAGATATTGAAAGCCATTGGTTGGCCGAGCAATGGAATCCTTGCTTTGATAAAAAGGATAATCCCTTAATTGTTGCGTCGGTTTCTCATCAACATTTATATGGGCTAACATTCCGTATTTTTTTACCCCTTTCGCTGGGGATACCCTTTCAGGCTGAGTTGATGACTTACCATGAGCAACTTCAATTATTACCTAAGTCTTGTTCGCCTATCTTTATTAGTAGCCCCGCGTTTTTAAAACGTATAGACACGAAGTTAGCGCCGATTTTGTGTCGGCAGATCTTTACAGCAGGCGGTCCGCTCAGTTTTCATGACGCACAATCTACCCGGAATGCTCTGGGTATTTTGCCAACGGAGATTTATGGCGCCACCGAAACGGGTCTTATTGCTTATCGTCAGCAATCAGAACAACAACAAGCCTGGCAGTTTTTTTCAGGGGTAACTCTGGATATGAATAGCGACAAGACTTTCACTGTTTATTCTGACCTCATATCTGAATCAAACGGTGTGCTGATGAGCGATGTTATTGAGTTATTTGATGACAAGCGAAGTTTCTACTTGGTGGGGCGTAAAGATCGAATAGTTAAAATTGAAGAAAAGCGTGTTTCATTAACAGAAATAGAGCAGCGCCTAATATCACTGCCCGATATTGCCGACGCGACAGTATTGGTTTTAACCCAAAATGAGCGAGTGAACATCGCAGCAGTAGTGGTGTTGACTGATGATGGAAAAGAAAAGTTTTCCTCAGCAACCATGGCTTCTTTTAATCAGAAATTAAGAAGTGATTTACGTCATTGGCTTGAACCTGCCTCTCTTCCCCGGCGTTTACGTGTAATTGAATCTATCCCCGTTAACCCACAAGGGAAGCGAGATTATGCGCGGCTACAGGAGCTATTTTTATGATGTTGCCTACGGTCATCAGTCAGCAAATAATAGATAATCACCTCGCGAATATCGATATCTTATTACCGGCTGATTTATTGTGGTTCAGAGGCCATTTCCCTACTTGCCCGATATTACCGGGTGTTGCACAAATCAATTGGGTGATGCACTACGCCAATCAGCTATTTGGTCCAATGCCAGTGGTGAAAAGTATTGATGTTGTCAAATTTCAGCGTCCCCTAATGCCTGATGACAAAGTGATACTCCTACTGAATTGGGATCGTGCCAATGACAAACTGACTTTTAAATATCTTGTTCACGGCGAGATAACGGCCAGTAGCGGAAAGATTACCCTATGTCAGTAATCTCTTTTATGCCGTGCATCATTATCCCCTGTTTCAATCATGGTCGTACCATGGCTGGCGTTTTATCTCAGTTGGCGGTTTATCAACTCCCTTGCCTGATTATTGATGATGGTAGTGATATTGATACTGCTAATGAGTTAGCACGCTTGGCGGATGAATACTCGTGGGTTGTGTTGGTGACACAACCTGAAAATCGAGGTAAGGGGCATGCGGTACTGAATGGATTGGCGGTGGCGCAAAAACACGGTTATAGCCATGGCCTGCAAGTCGATGCTGATGGTCAGCATCAGTTATCGGATCTGCCAAAAATGTTGGCAGAGGCTGAGAAACATCCTCATTGTCTGATTTCAGGGCGGCCGATTTACGACAAGTCAGTGCCGAAGGCGAGGCTTTATGGCCGCTATATCACGCATTTCTGGGTATGGGTCGAAACCTTGTCCTTATCGCTAAAAGACAGTATGTGTGGCTTTCGTGTTTATCCAATTGCTGAAACACTGGCTTTAGCTGCGCGTCACCCATTGGGTGTACGGATGGATTTTGATACCGAGGTGATGGTGAGATTGTATTGGCAAGGGACGGAGAGCCGGTTCTTGCCAACCAGAGTGACTTATCCGGAAGGGGGGATTTCTCATTTTGATGCTTTGCGCGACAATCTGCGCATCTCATGGATGCACACCCGTTTATTTTTCGGCATGCTGCCACGTATTCCTGCACTACTAAAACGTTATCTGCAAAAGCCTGAGCACCATTGGTCCCAGACTCAAGAGCGCAAAGGTTTGTGGGGAATGCGTTTGATGCTGCGTAGTTACCAGATGTTGGGGCGCACAGCTTTCAATCTGATGTTATACCCGGTGATTGGCTATTTTTGGCTTACCGGTCATCGCCAGCGGCGGGCCTCAATCGACTATTTACAGCGGCTCACCGCTTTCGCCCAACAGCGAAATCACCCCTTGCCCAGACCCTTGAATAGTTTCCGCCATTTCATGCGTTTTGGTGAATCGATGCTCGATAAACTGGCCAGTTGGCAAGGGGAGTTAGTGGTGGGCAGAGATGTCGTCTTGGTGGGGCGTGAGCGCTGTGAAGCACAAATTGCCAGCCGCCAAGGGGCACTCATTCTAGCATCGCATTTAGGGGACATTGAATCTTGCCGAGCCTTGGCCGAGTTATCTGTGGGCGTGAAAGTTAATGCATTAGTCTTCACGCATCATGCGGCTCGTTTTAATCAGGTAATGAAGGAGATTAACCCGCACGCACTGATTAACCTGATTCAGGTGACAGCTATTGGGCCTGATACCGCCATTTTATTGCGCCAAAAGCTGGACGAAGGTGAGTGGATCGCAATTGTTGGTGATCGAACCTCGGTCAGTCCTTATCAACGAGATAATCGACCCAGGGTTATCTGTAGCTCATTTTTAGGCCACCCTGCGCCTTTCCCTGTTGGGCCATTCGCCTTGGCTGCAGCATTGCGTTGTCCGGTGTTTTTGATGTTTGGGTTAAAACTCACAGGGCATGAAAAACAAACGGTCCCCTCTGCTGCTTGCGCCCGGTTGCATGTCTATTTTGAGCCTTTTGCCGATCCGCTGATATTACCGCGAGCAAATCGTCAGCTCGCTTTACAGCAAGCGGTGGATCGCTATGCCGCGCGTCTGGAGCATTACAGTTTATTAGCGCCGCTCGATTGGTTTAATTTTTATGATTTTTGGCATTTAAACGATGAAAAGCCAAACCAAGGAAATCCGTGACATGAATTTACCCGATGACCCACGTTTTACTACCCGGATAGTCCACAACATCCCTTTCCATGATATCGACCCTATGGGGGTGGTGTGGCACGGCAATTATTTCCGTTATTTCGAAATTGCCCGTGAGGCATTACTGAACCAAATTGATTATGGCTACCGTGCAATGCAAGCTTCAGGCTATGTTTGGCCAATCGTTGATACAAGAGTGAAATATATTGCACCGCTTGAATTTGAGCAGCGCATTCATATTTGCGCTTCTATTGAAGAATATGAGAATCGCCTACGGATCGGTTACCAGATTTATGATGCCAATAGCGGCAAGCGTATGACGACGGGATATACCATTCAGGTCGCTGTTAAGGCATCGACAAAAGAGATGAGTTTTGTTTCACCGCCAGTGCTGCTAGAAAGAATGGGTATCACTTTATGAAACCTATCCTGACAGCCATATTATTTTGCCTATGTATCAGTGCCCATGCGGTGACATTGTCATCATTACAACAACGATTCAGTGAACAACCGGTATTGCGCGCGGAGTTTGAGCAGCAGCGCAGCATCAGTGGCATGGATAAGCCCTTAAAATCAAGTGGTAATTTACTGATTTCGCGTGAGAAAGGTTTGTGGTGGTCTCAACAGAAACCCTTCGCTTTGACACTTTTGTTAGATGATAAACGTATGGTGCAAACCATGGCGGGCCAACCTTCACAGGTTATTACTGCCGACAGCAACCCACAAATGTTCCAGTTTAATCATTTATTAACGGCGCTCTTTCATGCTGACACCTCAGTTTTGGAGCAGAATTTCACCTTAACATTTACCGATAGTGGTCAAGAACGCTGGGTATTAATGTTAACGCCGAAAACAACGCCACTCGATAAATTGTTTAAAACCATCACGTTGCATGGGCAATATTTCCTGGAAACCATTGATATAGAAGATATGCAGGGAGATGGAACTCACATCCGTTTCTTCAATCAACTCACTGAACCTAAGACACTGAGCCATGCCGAACAGCAGCTTTTTGCGTACTGATTGCCATCGAAAACTGGCCATCGGTTGGTTATTTATCTGCTTGCTGTTGCTAGCAACATTACTCTGGCTGATTCCCCGCAGTCAGGTTAATAGCAGTGTCTTGGCGTTGCTGCCCAAACAGGAGTTGGCAGGTGTTCCTGCCGAATTAACCGAAGGGTTTAGCCAACGCCTTGATCGCCAGTTAGTGTGGCTGGTAAGCCCAGATAAAGAGACATTGGCTCCGGTAAACTGGTGGCTACAGCAATTGCAGAAAATGCCAGAGCTGCATCAAGTCAGTGGTGAAATGACTGCACAACGCCAACAAGAGTGGGGGACTTTTTTCTTTCAGCACCGCAATGTGCTGCTTGATGATGCCACACGTCAGCGATTAAGCCAGGGGGGAGATGCGCAGGCACAGTGGATCCTCGGGCAAGCATACTCAGCATTTGCCGGGGTCAGTGGTAAAGAGTTGAAGTATGACCCACTGCTACTGGTGCGCGGTTCACAGCTAGCACAGCAACAAAATAGTGGCACACTCAGTCTTAATAAAGGATGGCTGGTGGCGAAAGATAGTCACGGGCGTCAATGGTATTTGATCCACGGAGAGTTACGAGCTTCCTCTTATGATATGACCAGTGCGCGTAGCACCGTTGAATCATTGGCGGAATTAAAACAGCAACTTCAACAGCGTTGGCCCGGCACTGAAGTGTTGGAGCGCGGGACGATTTTTTACAGTAATTATGCCAGTCAGCAGGCAGAAAGTGATATTTCGACCATTGGTTTGATCTCGATAGTCGGTGTTTTCCTGCTGGTGTTGATGATGTTTAAATCACTATTACCACTGGGTTTATGTCTTCTATCCATCACTATCGGAGCATTAGCCGGGGCGGTCGCAACGTTACTTGTCTTTGGTGAAGTTCACGTGATGACATTGGTATTAAGCGCCAGCATCATTGGGATTTCAGCCGATTATACCCTTTATTACCTGACCGACCGGATGGCGCATGGCCGTCAGATAACCCCATTAGAAAGCTTGATAAAACTCTTCCCCGCGCTGTCCATGGCACTGCTGACCACCGTCATTGCCTACTTAATTTTACTTATTGCTCCTTTCCCTGGTTTACAGCAATTGGCGATTTTTGCGGCCGCAGGTTTAACCGCTGCCTGTATTACCGTGATGTGTTGGTACCCCATATTGGCTAAGGGATTACCGGTTCGCCCGATCCCTCGTTTAACACTGATTTATTTATGGCTAACTCATTGGCAAAACAATCGTTTGCTGCGATTAGGTCTCCCGGCTGTGATGGTTGTTCTGATTATCAGTGGCGTCACCACATTACAGGTCAATGATGATATTAGTGAATTACAGGCGATGCCTGCTGAATTCCAGCAACAAGAACAGCGCATTGCGGCACTGACCGGACAGCACAGTGACCAGAAATGGTTCGTGGTTTATGGTGATAATGCCGAACAGGCATTACAGCGACTAGAGCAATTCTCGCCACATCTGTTACAGGCTAAAAAGTCAGGATGGATTGAGGGCTATCGTGCGTTGCCATTGCCGTCACTATTACGACAGCAGCAAAACCTTGCGTTACTTGCGCAAACTGCACCGGTTATTATTCAAAAACTACAGCAAGCGGGTATGAGTGTTGCCATGCCAGATATACCTGCCAAGGGCAGCGCTAATATAGGGGTGACCCCGTCACTGTGGCTTGATTCGGTGGTGAGTGAGGGGTGGCGGCTACTCTGGCTGACACTACCTGATGGGCGAACCGCTATGTTGGTGCCTGTTAGTGGTGTCCGTAATCCAACTGCTTTACAGCAGTTAGCTAGTTCGACACCCGGAGTCACTTGGGTTGACCGGAAAACAGAATTCAATGAGTTATTCTCCCTTTACCGCACTTACTTATCATGGCTGCTACTGGTTTCTGTTCTTGTTATAGCCGTAGTTTATTGTTGGCGTTTGGGTGTTCGTCGCGGTTTATCTTGTGTTACTCCCACAATCCTTTCACTCGGAATGGGGCTGGCGGTGCTTTCTTTTAGCGGCCATTCATTGAATCTGTTCTCGTTACTGGCATTGATATTGGTGCTGGGTATTGGCATCAATTATACCTTGTTCTTTACCAACCCCCGCGGGACACCAAGCACCTCAATGTTTGCCATTTTTATGGCGGTGTTTACCACGCAACTGACTTTCGGCATGTTGGTATTTAGCCACACTCAAGCTATCAGTAGCTTTGGCATTGTGCTGAGCAGTGGCGTATTTACTGCCTTTCTATTAGCGCCCCTCGCGCTGCCCAAACCCAAAGGAGAGCGTACGTGAGTTATAAACGCAGTGGGGTGTTGTTGGTTTTCATCTTCTTGATGCTGGGATGCGCCAGTTCGTCGGATCAAACCCAACCTAAAGCTTGGCTTAAACCCGGAGTGAGAGTGGATTTACCGCGACCTACGCTGGCGGAACCTATCAATCAACAGCAGCTATTGACCGCGACAGCACAGGGAAAACAGCAGTCATTATTAGTGCTACTCAATGCTGATGGGCAGCGCTTGACCTTGGTGGGATTATCCCCGCTGGGGATCCGTTTGTTTAAGGTTTCCTATGATCCACAAGGTATTCACTTAGAACAGACCATGAAAATTGTTGGTTTACCTCCAGCAAATCAGGTTCTTGCCGATATTATGTTGAGTTATTGGCCTATTGCGTCATGGCATACACTATTACCTGTCAATTGGCGGCTGGTGGATGAGGGCGATAAGCGCAGGCTCTATGATGATAAAGGCAAAATAGTGACCGAGGTGAGCTACCAAATATCGAATAATAGCCGCCAGCCGATAGCAATTGAGCAATTTATATTTCACTACCACATTACTATCCAGAACGTAGAGGGCTAAGAGCTATGGTCTATTTCTCGGCAGTCGGGATGGTCAATGCGCTCGGCAATTCAGTGTCGGAGGTGAGTGAGAGTCTCAGGGCAGGGCAATCCCTGGGAATGGCTCCACAGCAAGGTTGGCTATTGGACGACTCACCTGTTTGGTTGGGGGCGGTTAATGCTGAGTTACCGCCAGTGCCTGAGTCGCTTTTACAGCACAACAGCCGCAACAATCGCCTGTTGCTGGCAGCATTGCAACAGATTCAGTCTGAAGTTGCTGCCTGTGTCATTCGCTATGGCGCATCAAGGGTGGCGGTAATTATGGGGACCAGCACCTCGGGTATTTTTGAAGGTGAGCGGGCGGTCAGAGAGTATCAACCCGCGACCGATGAAGAGAACGTAGGGGGCTTTCCGGCGGGATATGATTATCAACAGCAAGAATTAGGTGATCCCAGCATCTTCCTTGCTCGTTATTTAGGTTTGACCGGGCCGAGTTATACCTTGTCTACCGCGTGTTCTTCCAGTGTGCGGGCGATTATCAGTGGTCAGCGCCTGATAGAATCAGGCATGGTCGATGCGGCAATCGTCGGTGGTGCAGACAGTTTATGCCGGATGCCAATCAATGGTTTTCACAGCCTTGAGTCATTGTCGGCTGAGCGTTGCACCCCTTTCGCTGCTGAGCGTAAAGGAATCAATGTGGGTGAGGCGGCGGCGTTAATCCTGTTGTCACGCGAGCCTGCACCTGTGGCACTGCTTGGCGTGGGTGAATCTTCCGATGCCTGGCATATGTCGGCTCCCCATCCCGAAGGGCGTGGGGCAGAACATGCCATCAGAATGGCGTTAAGTCAGGCGGAGTTGCAGCCCGCAGGCGTGGGCTACATTAACCTGCATGGCACGGCGACACGTTTAAATGATCAGATAGAAGCTCAGGTTGTGAATCGGATTTTTGGTCATCAAACCCCATGTAGTTCAACTAAACATCTTACCGGACACACTTTGGGGGCCGCAGGTGCGACAGAGGCGGCATTAAGCTGGTTGATGTTGAGCCATGATTTACCTTTGCCGGTGCAAGACTTCACTCTCCGAGCCAGGGACCAGACGTTGGCCGAGATTAATTTGGTCACCGGCCCGGAAAAACTCAAAAAACCGGTTATTTTGTCTAACTCATTCGCTTTTGGTGGCAATAACGCTTGTCTGATTTTGGGAGCCCCTAATGGCGAATTTTGCTGAAAATTATCTTCCTCATCAATCGCCTATGGTGATGTTAGATGAGCTCTGTTCGGTAGGGAAAGAGGATGCCGAATGCCGAGTGACCTTGAGTGAAGATGGTGTTCTTGCGCCTTTCCTCGATGCTGATGGCTGCCTGCCGAACTGGTTTGCCATCGAACTCATGGCGCAAACCATTGGGGTATGGCGGGGTTGGCATGGTTTGGAACAAGCGATGCCACCCTCGATTGGCATGTTGCTTGGCGGACGGGCTATTAGCTGTGAATTACCCGTATTCCCGGCAGGTAGCGAGCTTCGGGTCTACGTTCATTTAATCTTACAAGATGAAAAAATGGGCAGTTTTGAGTGCAGCATCAGCATTGCTGGAAAGCCAGTTGCACGCGGCCGATTAAATACATATCAACCAGATAGCGAAGAAATAAAGAAACTTACATTGGGGAAGGGTGCATGAAGCGTTCTATTTTAGTCACCGGGGCCAGCAAAGGAATAGGGCGGGCCATTGCACTGCGTCTGGCTGCGGATGGTTTTTTGATCGTTGTACATTATCACCGTGATGCCGTCGGCGCTGAGGCAACTCTGGCCCAACTCACGGAAGCGGGTGGTGAAGGGCGCTTAATCAGTTTTGATATCAGTGCCAGACAGCAGTGCAAAGAGGTGCTGGAGCACGATATTGCCACTTATGGCGGCTACTATGGCGTGGTAAATAATGCCGGTATTACTCGCGACGGTGCATTTCCCGCACTGACAGAAGCAGATTGGGACGGTGTTATTCATACCAATCTGGATAGCTTCTATAACGTATTGCACCCCTGCGTAATGCCGATGATCGGCCTGCGTAACGGAGGGCGCATTATTGCACTATCCTCGGTTTCTGGTGTGGTCGGAAATCGCGGTCAAGTCAATTACAGCGCAGCTAAGGCCGGAGTAATTGGCGCATGCAAGGCTCTGGCTCTTGAGCTAGCAAAACGAAAAATTACCGTAAATTGTATCGCGCCGGGTTTGATTGATACCGGCATGATTAATATGGAACCTATAGCGCTGGAAGAAGCGATGCGGATGATCCCACTCAAACGGATGGGGCAAGCCGAAGAGGTGGCTGGGTTAGCCAGTTATCTGATGTCAGACATTGCGGGTTATGTGACTCGCCAGGTGATTTCAATCAATGGAGGAATGATATGAGCAGCAGGATGGTTGCCACCAATAGAGTTGTGATTACCGGAATGAGTGGCGTCACTGCCTTTGGCGATAACTGGGCTGATATTTCGGCGCGTATCTATGCCGGTCAAAATGCCGTGCAATATATGCCGCAGTGGGAAGAATACCAGGGACTGAATACACACTTAGGTGCGCCGATTAACGATTTTGTGGTACCGGCACATTATACCCGTAAACGTATTCGATCGATGGGACGAGTTTCATTGTTGGCTACCCGAGCAACTGAGCTGGCGTTAGAGCAAGCTGGGTTAATTGGTGAGGAAGTGCTAACTAACGGCGACACTGGCATTGCCTATGGCTCTTCTACCGGCAGCACTAAACCGGTGAGTGAATTTGCCACGATGCTGACCGAAAAACACACCAACAATATTACCGGCACCACCTATGTACAAATGATGCCCCATACGGCGGCAGTCAATACCGGGCTATTTTTTGGTTTGCGCGGGCGGGTTATCCCAACCTCAAGTGCCTGTACTTCGGGCAGTCAGGCCATCGGTTATGCCTATGAAGCCATTCGTCATGGTTATCAAACCGTGATGGTCGCTGGTGGTGCGGAAGAGTTGTGCCCTTCAGAGGCGGCAGTGTTCGATACATTATTTGCGACTAGCCAACTGAATGATTCACCCAAATTATCCCCAAGGCCCTTTGATCGTCAGCGCGACGGTTTAGTTATTGGTGAGGGGGCCGGGACGCTGATTCTGGAAGAGTTGGAACATGCTAAAGCACGTGGAGCCACTATATATGGCGAAATCATCGGTTTTTACACTAATTGCGATGCCAGCCATATTACTCAGCCACAAAAAGAAACAATGCAAATCTGTATTGAAAAGGCGCTATTGAGTTCTGGCCTGAGTGCGGCTGACATCGGTTATATCAGTGCTCATGGTACGGCGACCGAACGTGGCGATATTGCAGAAAGTCAGGCTACGGCGGCCATTTTTGGTCATCGAACGCCCATTTCCTCTCTAAAAAGCTATTTTGGCCATACGCTAGGAGCCTGTGGTGCACTTGAAGCCTGGATGAGTTTGGAAATGATGAGAGCTGGGCGCTTTGCCCCAACTATCAACCTAACTGAACCGGATCCTGCCTGTGGTGAGCTGGATTATCTGATGGGGGAAGGGCGCTATATTGATACTGAATTCTTCCAGACAAATAATTTCGCCTTTGGTGGCATTAATACTTCACTGGTGATCCGTCGCTGGCCGTAATCGCCATTAATTTCCTCATTGTTGATTTTTTATCAAAAGTATTGTGTTGAATGATGTGTTTTTAGGCAATAAAACTCTTGGCATAATCACTTCAGATTTTGACTGGGGAGCTCCGGCAAAAGGGCTCTCGGTCAATAGCCCGTTTTTAAACACACATCATTTATTGTCTAATCACGATAAAAAATATTATCTGTTCAAAATGAGGAATTATGATGAGCATACCTGCATTCGGTTTGGGAACTTTTCGCCTTCAAGATCAAATTGTTATTGATTCTGTTAGCCAGGCTTTAAAATTAGGTTATCGCGCAATTGATACCGCCCAAATCTATGAAAATGAAGCGGCAGTGGGCCAGGCCATCGCAGAAAGTGGTATTAATCGTGATGAGTTATTTATCACGACCAAAATCTGGATTGCTAACTTGGCGCAAGGGAAATTAATCCCTAGCCTGCAAGCAAGCTTACAGAAGTTGAAAACCGACTATGTGGATTTAACCTTAATTCACTGGCCATCACCTAATGATGAAGTTTCTGTTGCCGAGTTTATGGCTGAGTTAGTGAAGGCCAAACAGTTGGGGCTGACCCGCCAGATTGGTATTTCTAACTTCACAATTGATTTAATGCAGCAGGCCATTGCGGCTGTGGGCGCAGAGGCCATTGCGACTAACCAAATCGAACTCTCTCCACTATTACAAAATCGCAAAGTTGTTAAGTTCGCCCAGGAACAAGGTATTGCGATTACCTCTTATATGACATTGGCTTATGGTAAAGCACTTGATGAGCCGGTTATCAAGGCTATCGCTGAGAAACATGCGGCGACCCCTGCTCAAGTGATTTTAAGCTGGGCAATGCAACAGGGTTACAGTGTTATTCCCTCATCAACCAAAGTGGCAAACTTAGCCAGTAACTTGTTGGCTCAGGAATTACAGTTAAGTGCAGACGATATGGCACTGATTGCTACCCTGGATCGTGACGATAGACTGGTCAGCCCTGATGGTCTGGCACCCAAGTGGGATTAATCCCTGCTTAAATGACGAAGCAAACCACCTCGCAAGGGTGGTTTTTTATTTTGCAGCATGGCCCGAAACTAGGCGTTCATTGATAAAGTCAATAAAGCAGCGCAGCCGATTACTGACCGCTTGGTCACTGTAGTACACCGCATTAATTGGCATGGCAACCGGCAAGGTGTGCTCTTCCAGTATCGGCACCAAATCCCCGCGTTGCAGATCTTGTTGAATCATAAAGTCAGACAGACAGGCAATGCCATTGCCTTCAAGGCAGAGGCGGCGCTGTGTTTCGCCATTATTTGAGGTTAAATCTGATGTTATTTCATAAAGTTGCCCATCAGGTCCGGCGAGCGGCCAGCGATTTAGCACCGGCAAATCAATAAATCCCAGACAGACGTGATGCTGTAGGTCTGCCACCGTTTGTGGTGTGCCATGCTGTCTTAGATAGGCGGGGGAGGCTAGCAGATGGCGATAGCTGGTCATGAGTTTTCTGGCGCGCAAGGTCGAATCCTGCAAAGTGCCGACCCTGATAGCAATATCAACTTTTCGCTCGATAAGATTAATGAAGGTCTCAGATGAGACCAGCGATAAGGTGACTAAAGGGTAACGTTGACGAAATTCAGCCATCAGCGGCGCCAGGACATGCAATACCACCGGGGTTGAAGCATCGATGCGCAGCAATCCTTTCGGATTTAGCTGGCTGTCTAACAGTTCATTTTCAGCGGTGGCCATGTCGCGCAAAATATTTTGTACTCGGCGAAAATAGTGCTCGCCTTCTTGCGTCAGGCTGATTTGCCTTGTGGTGCGGTTAAGCAGGGTGACACCTAACTTACCTTCCAATCTTTTTACAGTTCTACTGACCACCGAATTGGCTTGTTCAAGCTGCTCTGCCGCACGGCTGAAACTGCCACACTCCACCACAGTTACGAAGGTAATCAGCTCATCTGAGTTTGCTTTCATTGTTGCTACTCCAGCAAAAATATTTTGATATTTTGAGCATTTTTGTCATTTAAGCATAGGTCCATAATCTCCGCTATCAAGTTGACCCATTTTAATTGAACTGAATTTCTGGAGTAAATTATGCCACTCGCTTTACTGGCGCTGACCATCAGTGCATTCGCTATTGGTACCACGGAGTTTGTTATTGTTGGGTTGGTACCGACAATTGCTGAACAATTAGGGGTTTCTGTCCCCTCAGCTGGTTTGTTAGTTTCAATTTATGCATTAGGGGTTGCTATTGGTGCTCCGGTGCTAACCGCATTAACCGGGCGTATTCCACGTAAAATGCTATTGATTGGTCTGATGGTATTATTCACCTTAGGTAACTTATTAGCTTGGCAATCCCCCGGTTATGAATCATTGGTGATAGCCCGCTTATTAACTGGTTTGGCACATGGGGTGTTTTTCTCTATCGGCTCGACGATTGCCACCAGTCTGGTACCTAAAGAGAAAGCAGCCTCAGCAATAGCCATTATGTTTGGCGGCTTAACAGTGGCATTGGTCACGGGAGTTCCACTCGGAACATTTATTGGGCAGCATTTCGGCTGGCGAGAAACGTTCCTTGCAGTATCACTGATTGGTGTGGTTGCGACTATCGCCAGTGCTATTTTGGTGCCTAATAATATTCCTCAGCAAGCTTCAGCTAGTATAAAACAGCAATTGCAGGTACTGACTCACCCTCGTTTACTGCTGATTTATGCAATTACTGCATTAGGGTATGGCGGTTTCTTCACGATGTTTACTTTCTTGGCCCCAGTTATGCAGGAGTTGTCCGGCTTCTCGGCTGCTGCCGTGAGCTGGATTTTACTGGCATACGGTGTCTCAGTTGCCATTGGTAATATTTGGGGCGGTAAACTGGCCGACCGGCATGGTGCGGTACCTGCGTTGAGTTTTATCTTTACTGCACTGGCTGCTTTGTTATTTGTTTTCCAGTTTAGTGCCAGCCATAGTATTGCTGCGCTGATTACCTTACTGGTTATGGGCATTTTTGCTTTTGGCAATGTCCCAGGCTTGCAGGTCTATGTGGTGCAAAAGGCGCAACAGTATACGCCACACGCGGTTGATGTTGCCTCAGGTTTGAATATCGCGGCATTCAACGTAGGCATTGCATTAGGTTCAATTATTGGCGGTCAGACAGTCACTCGTGTGGGATTGGCACAAACACCGTGGATTGGTGGCGTGATTGTCATCGGTGCATTATTGCTGGTGACACTGAGTGGCAAACTCGACAAAAAGTCCCTGCGCCCGGTTACGATAAGCTAGGTCTCATTTCAAACATTCACTATTCGCCCGCTTTTGCGGGCTTTTTTGTTAATAGAAGCCTTATTAGTGCATTATGAATGACATACATTGAATCTACTCTTGGATATCCTAAGACCAGCAGCATAAGCTGGGGAAAAGACATTACTGACCGGAGCATCTGAGCGTATAATCAGAAGACTACCGGCTGCGGTTATCCCACAAGCCAGAGTGATTTTGAATAAGGAATAGGCCATCAAAGTGCCGAAACGAACATATGCAATGCGGTATGTTGCAGGTCAACCGGTTGAACAGATTTTCCCTGGCTCCGCTAAACAATTGGGGCAGGGGTTACCGCCAGGCACGCCATTGCCTACCTCAGAATTCCTACGTGTGATGGTGTGGAACATCTTTAAGCAGCAGCGGGCTGAATGGCTATCGGTGCTCAAAGGGTTCGGTCGGGATGCTCAACTGATGTTGTTGCAAGAAGCTCAAACAACACCCGAGCTGGTGAGGTTTGCTACGTCCCATTATCAAGCAGCTGACCAAGTGCCAGCCTTTGCACTACCTCAGCACCCCTCAGGTGTGATGACGTTAGCAGCCACACACCCAGTCTACTGTTGCCCGCTGCGCGAGCGCGAGCCGTTACTGCGGTTATCTAAATCGGCATTAATCACTGTTTACCCCATTCATGATGGTCGCTTACTGATGGTAGTAAATATTCATGCCGTGAACTTTAGTCTAGGTGTCGATGTTTACAGTAAACAGTTAGAGCCTATTGGTGAGCAGATTGCCATGCATCGAGGCCCGGTTATTCTGGCGGGGGATTTCAATGCCTGGAGCCGTCAGCGGGTTAATGCTTTGCAGCGCTTTGCTCAAGGAGCCGGATTGGCCGAAGTTGAGTTTCAGGCTGATCATCGTAGCCGAGCTTTTGGCCGCCCTCTGGATTTTGTGTTTTATCGTGGCCTCACCCTTGCCGATGCCTCGGTATTAGTCACCCGCGCGTCTGATCACAATCCACTGTTGGTCGAATTCCAGCCATAAAAAAAGCACCCCGAAGGGTGCTTTTTAACAGCTTTCTACCGATTCTAATGTTAGGCATCCGGAGTCGATTTGTTGTTAACAAACAACGTCAATTTCAAACCGGGTACTAATTTATTAGCTTTGCTGATTACCGAATTCCATCGCATCACATCGTCGGTGTTTACACCGTGACGCTTGGCAATACTGGCAAATGAATCACCTTTACGAACCTGATAGGTGATGCTGTTGCTGGTTGTATTGCTTGCCAGTTGCAGGGTTTGCCCAACTTTTAAGGTGCTCGAGGCACGTAAGTTGTTCCAACTCTGCAAATCGCTGGTCTTGATATTCAACCGCTTGGCAATCGTAGATAAGGTATCGCCGGGGCGAACTTTATACTGCGAACTTGATGCTGATGTTGTGCTGCTCTGTGCCAACTTGGTTGGTTGAACCGCGGCAATATCGGTATCTGCCAATGAATCTTTAAGCTGCTCAGCATGGGCTTTCGGCAACATAATATAACGAGGACCATGTCCATCAGGTGCCGTTACATTGCGCTTATACCCAGAATTAAAGGATTTCAACTTAGTAAGTGACATCCCCGCCATCTCAGCCGCCTGAGTTAGCTGTATCTGCTGACCAACATCCACACGCGCTAAGGCACGGTCTTTGTCGGGTTCAGGTAAGGTTATACCGTACTTTTTGCTGTTCTTGATTAATTCACCCAAGGCCAGCATTTTTGGAACATAAATTGACGTTTCACGAGGAAGCGACAATGCCCAAAAGTTCGTCGGTTTACCCTTTGCCTTATTAGCTTTCACCGCCTGCATGACTCTGCCTTCACCACTGTTATATGCAGCGACTGTTAACAACCAGTCACCGTTAAACATTTTGTTCAGGCGCTCCATCATATCAAGCGCTGCTTTGGTAGAAGCAACCACATCTCTGCGGCCGTCATACCATTGGTTTTGTTTCAAGCCATAATTTCGACCGGTACTTGGCACTATCTGCCATAGCCCTGCGGCGTTGGCGGATGATGTCGCGTGTGGGTCAAAAGCGCTCTCCACTATGGGTAGCAGTACCAGTTCCATCGGCATCTTACGTTTCTTAATCTGCTCGACTATCAGGTACATGTACGGCTCTGCCCGTAATGTTACATCGTGGAGATAGCTCTTATTTTTTAAGTATTTTTGCTTCTGTTCACGGATCCGGGAATTCTCCGGAACCTTCATCTTCAGCTCGTCGCTAATGAAGTTCCACAAATCTTGCTGCGCGAGGCCACTTTCACTATCAAGCCATCGCGCGGAACCCTCTCGGGCGCTATTTATGTACTTTCCTGCTTCACTTTCTTGACCTGCCGAAGACAAACTCTGTGCATGCTGTACAGGAACCTGTACGCCCACCTTGGACGACTGGCACCCAACAAGCAAGACTGAGGCGAGAAATATCGCTTTGGTCTTCATGTGTGTGTCAATGTAGTTGCTTAAAAGACGAGCAATCATACTTTGCTTCGACAAAAAACACAACTAAAAGCTCAGAAGCGGTCTTTCTGGGCACGTAATTCGGAAAAAACTGAGACAAGTGACTCTGGCGGTGAAATTACGCCTATTTTCCTTTGTAAATCAACGTCATTGCAACGTAAAAAAACATTAATTTTACGTTCAATTTGCAATTTTACCGGTAGGCTAGGTAGGTTTTTTGCACGTAATTGCATGATTTGTTGTTGATATGTAGCAATGTCATGGTCCGATGGCAGAATAAAACGAGCAAACTTAAGATTGGCGAGAGTGTATTCATGCGCGCTGCAAATTAAGGTTTCGTCAGGAAGCTGCGCGAGCTGTTGAATAGACGAGTACATTTGCGCTGCTGTGCCTTCAAATAGCCTGCCGCAGCCGGCAGAAAAAAGTGTATCACCACAGAAAAGATAAGGTTTGCTGTAGTATGCGATATGTCCCAAGGTGTGTCCGGGCACAGCAAATACGTGGTAATTTTGACCAGCAATTACCAGGTCATCGTCCCCTTTTACGATAACTGTCGCCCCTTTATTGGCAGTTTCTTGCGGCCCATAGACGGGAATATTAGGGTAATGACGACGTAACTCAGCAACACCGCCGACGTGATCATTGTGGTGATGGGTCAGTAATATGGCTTGGGGAAGATAGTCACCTTGGTTCAGCATGGCCAATACCGGATGCGCTTCACCAGGATCAACGATAACGCAATGTTTCTGTGAGTCTGCTAATAGCCAAATGTAATTGTCTTGAAACGCAGGAATGCTGATAAGATTCATTTGATACCTCTACTCTAATGGCTTGAAAGAAGATAATAAAACATGAAACCAGCACAGACACACCAAAAGATAGATGCGCCCGCATCCTGGGCTGAGTTACCTTGGGGTGAGTATTATCGCGCAGCAATTGAGCAGCAATTGCAACCTTGGTGGCCGAAATTCTTTGGTTTCCACTTATTGAAAATAGGCCATTTAAGCGCGGAAATCGCCAGTGATAAATGTGCGATCTCCCATCAGGTTAATGTGGGCGAGCAAGGCAAAAATATGCAAGTGCTTGCCAGCCCGTACCAATTACCTTTTGCTGAAAAGTCAGTAGATGCTTGTTTGTTATCTCATACTTTAGCCTACGCCTCTGACCCGCACCGCATTTTACGTGAGGTGGATCGCGTCCTGATTGATGATGGCTGGCTGGTTATTAGTAACTTTAACCCACTGAGTTTATTAGGGGCAGGGAAGTTGGTGCCATTACTCCGTCAGCGGCAGCCCTACGTTAGCCGAATGTTTACCCAGATGCGTTTGTTAGATTGGCTAAGTTTATTGAATTATGAGGTTTTGTATTTATCACGCTTTCACGTGCTGCCGTGGCACAAAGAAGGTGGGCGCTTTATCAGCACCCATTTGCCTGCATTGGGGTGTGTCAGCCTGATTGTTGCCCGTAAGCGCACCATCCCGTTAACGTTCAATCCGATGAAATTTGGTGCGCGTAAACCGTGGTTTAGCCGGGCTGTGGGAGCAACTAAAAGTTATCGTGATCAACCCTGAACTGCCCGCAACATCAAATATAGAGTCTTATCCAACGTCAAAGACGGAGGAAGGATTAATCAGGGTTATAGCCGCTATCTTCTAGTGTCGGTGAATTTGCGCCTTGACGGGCCAATTCATCACAACGTTCATTCTCTGGATGACCCGCATGACCTTTTACCCATTCCCATTGCACTGTATGGGTTTGGATGGCTAGATCCAGCCGCTGCCATAAGTCGACATTCCGCACCGGTTTGCGGTCAGTTGTTTTCCAGCCACGCTTTTTCCAATTGTGAATCCACTGGGTGATACCTTGACGAACATATTGGCTGTCGGTGCTGAGTGTCACTTTACAAGGAGAGGTTAAGGCTTCCAGCGCCACAATGGCTGCCATCAACTCCATGCGGTTGTTAGTGGTGAGAAAATAGCCCGCACTAAAAGTTTTTTCATGCTGTTTGTAACGCAAAATTGCGCCATAACCACCGGGCCCCGGATTGCCAAGGCAAGATCCGTCGGTGAAAATTTCTACCTGCTTAGTCATCTCTGGTAGACTCATCCTATCTGTTTAAACGTTAAGTCTGACATAAACGAGCGCTATGAGCACTGGCAATATGCAAGTTACACCGACCAGACAGATTGTTCTGGATACTGAAACCACCGGTATGAATAAACTTGGCGTTCATTACGAAGGCCATAAAATTATTGAGATCGGCGCGGTTGAAGTGATCAACCGTCGCCTGACGGGCAGAAATTTTCATGTCTATGTGAAACCTGATCGTCTGGTGGATCCAGAAGCTTATGGTGTTCACGGTATCAGTGATGAGTTTCTGGCAGATAAGCCGACTTTTGCGGATATTACTCCTGAATTTCTCGAATTTATCCGCGGTGCTGAGTTAGTCATCCATAACGCGGCGTTCGATATCGGCTTTATGGATTACGAATTCCGTATGTTGCAGCAGGATATTCCAAAAACGGAAACCTTCTGTACCATCACCGATAGCCTGTTACTGGCCCGCCGCCTGTTCCCCGGCAAGCGAAATAACCTCGATGCGCTGTGTGATCGCTACCAGATAGACAACACCAAACGAACATTGCACGGCGCGTTACTCGATGCCGAAATTCTGGCTGAAGTTTATCTGGCGATGACTGGCGGTCAAACTTCACTTTCTTTCTCAATGGAAGGTGACCAGTCGCAGAATGACTCTTCAGAAGATATTCAGCGCATTATCCGCCCAGCCTCTGGATTGAAAATTATTTATGCGGCTGATGAAGAGCTAGAAGCCCATAATTCACGCCTGGACTTGGTCATGAAAAAGGGCGGCAGTTGCTTGTGGCGAATGCCGTTGGAGCCAGAAGAGAGCGCTAACGCAGAATAAAGTGATATTCAGTCGAAAAACTGTGCAACCGGCTTATTTTACTAGAAAAAGTGTTGACGAGATCGTGTTCCATACGTAATATTCGATTCGTTCTTAACCGGAACAGCAGCGTGGTGCGGTAGTTCAGTCGGTTAGAATACCGGCCTGTCACGCCGGGGGTCGCGGGTTCGAGTCCCGTCCGCACCGCCAACATTCAGAAGCCCTGAGTTAGCAATAACTCAGGGCTTCGTTGCATTTAGGTTCCCGCAAATACATTCCCGAAAAACCCGTTTGAGGGATCGCCGGGCAGATAAGAAAAACAGATACCCGTGGGTATCTGTTGAAGCGGTTTTACTGCGCAGCCTTAGTGTTTCCGGCTTCGGCGGCGGTTTTCACCCAACCATCAAAGGTGGCCTGATGCGCTTGAATCCAACCATTCACATGACGTTCAATATCGGCATCTGACGATTCACCAGCATGCATCCGCATATTCTGAGCATTCACATCATTAATGGATAATTTCATGATGGAGAACAGTTTAGCGGCGGCAGGGTTGGCTTCAGCCCACTTTTTGTTCGCCACAATGTGCATCACACTGGGTGGGAAACCATAGTTCGCGCCGTTAGAAAGCTGGGTATCGATAGTTTTATCTGGTAAGGATGAGAATGGCACCTGTAACCATACAACATCACGCCCCGGCACCAAGACATCACTGACCCAATATGGCGTCCAAGTGTAGTACAGAATCGGTTTGCCTTCTTTGTAACGGGTGATGGTATCGGCAATCATGGCGGCATAGTTACCCTGATTGTGGGTCACGGTATCGCTCAAACCATAAGCCTGGATTTGATGATTGATCGGTGCTTCACAACCCCAGCCTGGGTTACAGCCGGTAAGATCGGCTTTGCCATCATTATTGGCATCAAACAACTTGGCGATTTTTGGATCTTTTAGCTGCTCAATATTGGTGATGTGGTATTTATCGGCGGTTTTTTTGTCGATCAAATAACCCTGCGCCAAGCCTTCAATGAAGTTACCCTGACGGTAGAATTTGGCATCACCACCGGCCGCGGCATATTGGTCGTTATGCAGTGGCACCCAGTTGACAGCCAAGAAAGTGGCATCACCTGCGGCAATGGAAGAATAGGCAACATTGTAATCAACTTCTTTGGTCGGCTGGACATCATAACCGAGCTTTTCCAGCGCTTTATTCACCAGTGAGGTCTGGAAGGTCTCTTCCGAAATGGTACTTTGCAGAGGCAAGACCGTAATGCCTTTGCCAGGTAACTCTGCTGCGGATAACTGAGTGCTGATCAGTGTGGTGAGGGCCAGGGCCCAGACTCTTGTCGTGCGCATAGTTTTTCCTTTTATCCCCTGCGTCCTTGACGCTGCTGCTGTGTTAGCGGCGCTCGCGCACCCGAATCACTTACTCATGTAAGCTCAGCGGGATTTGCTCACTTGCAGCCTTGCCGCAGCGCCAATGACTTTGGGTATAGTATTGAGTGTAATGAGCTGAAATTACTTAGTGCTACGGAATGGTTTAGTCAGCAGCCCAATTGGGCCGGTGGCATACCAGTGGCTGACACCTTTACTGCGGCGATCGCGGCCTAATGATTGGGTCAGACGGTCAAGAATAATCGCCAGAATTACGATACCCATACCACCCACCGCGGCTAACCCCATATCGAGTCGGCCAATCCCACGCAGTACCATTTGGCCTAAGCCTCCTACGGCAATCATTGAGGCGATAACCACCATCGACAGTGCCAGCATCAAGGTTTGGTTGACACCCGCCATGATGGTGGGCATTGCCAGTGGTAACTGTACTTTGAACAGCAATTGGCGTGGATTTGCCCCAAAGGATTCTGCTGCTTCAATCAGATCTTCCGGCACTTGCTTAATGCCGAGAATGGTCAGGCGGACAATAGGTGGCAGAGCAAAGATAATCGTCACCACCACACCGGGGACATTACCGATACCAAATAACATGACGATAGGCACCAGATAGACGAACGCTGGTGTGGTTTGCATGGCATCCAATAAAGGGCGAATGATACGAGCGGCATTATTACTGCGTGCTAACCATATCCCGAGCGGTAGTCCGATAAGGATACAGAAGAACAGCGAAGTCAGAACTAACGCCAGTGTCACCATGGCTTGCGACCAGGCACCAATAGCGCCGATAGCCACCAGTGATACCAAGGTTGCGACTCCCATTCCCAAGGTAGAGAACTGCCAGGCGATCAAAGCGAAAACTAAAATAGCAATTGGCGCTGGCATGCCCAACAACAAGTGTTGGAAGCCGCTAAGAATAAAATCAACCGGTACACGAATACCCTGGAACAGCGGGCGAAAATGCAGCACAACCCAATCAATGCCGTGGGTGACCCATGAATCCAGCGGCAACCAAGTGGTATGGAAGGGGTCCATCAAGCTGAAGTGTTCGGGTGCGGCGGCAGGAGCGCTGTTGAGCCAGTCAGTATTTGCGACTTGGCTCTGTGCGGCCTGAGTGGCAACCTCATGGCTGGTACTCCCTGCGGCATGGCTACCTTCGGCCATGCTGGCTCCCCAAGGGTCAGCAGCGGCTGACAAGCTCTGAGGGGCATCTGTTGTGGCAGGAGCGGCGGATGCTGCAGCATCCGTTGCCCACGGGTTACTGACGGTTTGATCGTTAACCTGGATTTGATCACTCATTTGGCGTCTCCTTATCTAGGGCCTGCAGCAGCATGGCTTTGGAAATAATACCGATATAACTGTTATCTTCACCGACCACAGGAACCGCGCACGGCGCCTGTGCAACCAGTGAAATCAACTCACTAAGAGGCATATCAGCGGGAACCGGGGCCGGATCAGCCAGCAAGGCACTATCCAGTGATTGGTTCTCAGCTAAGGCTTTTTTCAGTGAGTCTATCGATACCACGCCAATAAACTTCTGCCCGCGTTCCAGCACATAGCCGTAATCGCGATCTTCATCCTGAAGCAGTTTTAACGCTGAACGAGGGCCGAAACCCGGGGTTTTACGGATCAAAGATACCGGGCGACGGCGCGCGATATCTTTGGCACTGAACACATGACTGATATCGACACCACGGAAGAAGGTGCGAACATAGTCATTGGCCGGATTATTCAGTATCTCATCCGGTGTGCCGACTTGAACGACTTCGCCGCCCTGCATAATGGCGATGCGATCGCCAATACGCATCGCTTCATCCAGATCATGAGAGATAAAGACAATGGTGCGTTGATGTTTGGCCTGTAATTTGACCAACTCATCTTGCATTTCGGTTCGGATTAATGGGTCGAGAGCCGAGAAAGCCTCATCCATCAATAAGATATCGGGATTATTTGCCATCGCACGGGCAAGCCCAACACGCTGACGCATCCCGCCGGAAAGCTCATCGGGATAGGACTGTGCGTAACTTTCCAGACTCACCTGACGTAATGCTTCCAGTGCTTTTTCATGGCGTTCTTGTTGTGGGACGCCGGCGAGCTCCATGCCGAATGCGGTGTTGTCGAGCACATTCAAATGGGGCATTAATGCAAAGGATTGGAAGACCATACTAATCTTGTTACGGCGCACGGTGCGCAGGGCACTATCAGATATCTTGGCAATATCTTCGCCGTCGATCAGTACTTCGCCACGGGTGGGTTCTATCAGACGATTGAGAAGGCGTACCAGGGTGGATTTACCGGAACCGGATAACCCCATGATGACGAATATCTCGCCTTCTTCAATGGCCAGATTGGCATCTTTAACGCCAACGGACAAACCGGTTTTGGCAAATATCTGCTCTTTATTTTTACCTGATTCAAGCAGTTTAAAAGCGCGTTCGGGATGCTCACCAAATATCTTATATAGGTTTTTTACTTCGAGTTTAATTGCCATGCAGCTGGTGTATTCCTCTGTCAATTTTAAATTATTTTTATTCGATCAATATTATCCTGATGAAAAAATAGAGCGCCATATACCCTAACACAGTGAGAATCTGAGACAACCCTCAATATTCCTATAATCAAAATTTCAATAGTCCTCATCTCAATATATATCTTTTTAAATGGTTAATTTACTTATGTTAATATTGTGGTTTTTCCTCATTGAGGCATGGCGTAATATTGCTGTTGTGATCGGCGTCTAATTATTGACTGAATGGTGTAAATATTGCACATATATCTTTAATGCATTCACTATATTATTATCGATTATATTCACCCAATATCTTTGTCTGATTAACGACCAAATCAAATGCGGTTAATCAGCCTGAAATGAACAATGCAGCGCTGCCGAATCCCCCTAATGCTCTAGCCTGCGGCCAAATGAGTAGCCAAGTAATAGTTTCAAATTTTGGTATGAAATTGACCTGTTGAAGTGACGAAACAGAGGTGGAGTTGGAGGGGGATTTTTACGTTATCACTGCAGGAATATGATGGGAAAAAAATGGGCAAGCCACGGCTGCCGCCCATCAGTGTGGCATGCCCCTTTTTTAAGTGACAATAAGGGGAATCAAAAGAAGGTTGAGAAAGCTTAAAAATTCCAGTCTTCGTCTTCAGTACTGACTGCTTTACCGATCACATAAGATGAACCTGAGCCGGAGAAGAAATCGTGGTTTTCATCAGCATTTGGCGATAATGCCGCCAAAATAGCCGGGCTGACGGCCGCCTGGCTTGCCGGGAACAATGCCTCATAACCTAAATTCATTAATGCTTTATTTGCATTATAATGCAGAAATTTTTTGACATCTTCTGTCCAACCGACGTCATCATAAAGATCTTCTGTATAGCGGACTTCATTGTCATATAAGTCTTGCAGCAAGTCGAAAGCAAAATTCTTTATTTCTTGACGTCGGTTATTATCAACTCTCTCTAATCCTTTCTGGAATTTGTAACCAATGTAATACCCATGTACCGCCTCATCGCGGATGATCAGCCTAATAAGGTCAGCTGTATTGGTTAATTTGGCCCGACTTGACCAATACATCGGCAAATAGAATCCAGAATAGAATAGGAATGACTCCAAAAATACACTGGCAATCTTTTTCTTCAGTGGGTCGTCATTATGATAATGCTGAAGGATAATATCGGCTTTCTTTTGTAGCGGGCCATTCTCCTCACTCCAACGATAGGCATCATCCACATCAGATGTCATGCAAAGTGTAGAAAAAATAGAGCTATAAGAGCGGGCGTGGACTGCCTCCATAAAGCTGATATTTGAAAAAACGGCTTCTTCATGGGGGGTGATGGCATCTTTAATCAACGCCGGTGCCCCCAGAGTATTTTGAATAGTATCCAGCAGTGTCAGGCCGGTAAAAACTCGAATGGTCAGTTGTTGCTCATTGGGGGCCAGTGTGGCCCAAGAGGGAATATCATTTGATAGCGGGACTTTTTCCGGTAACCAAAAGTTTGCCGTCAGACGGTTCCATACTTCCAGATCTTTATCGTCTTCAATTTTATTCCAATTGATGGCACTGACCGGTGTTATCAGTTTTACTGTATTCATAGATAATTCCCTATTAATCCGATTCTGCTTATTCAGTACCGCGCATTACAGCGAGCAGGAAACACAACCTTCAACTTCGGTGCCTTCAAGCGCCATCTGACGTAGTCGAATGTAATAAATAGTTTTAATCCCTTTCTGCCAGGCATATATCTGCGCTTTATTGATATCGCGGGTAGTGGCGGTATCGCGGAAAAACAGCGTCAGTGATAACCCTTGGTCAACATGTTGGGTGGCCTCAGCATAGGTATCGATGATTTTCTCCGGACCTATCTGATAAGCATCTTGGTAATATTCAAGATTCTCGTTGGTCATATAAGGTGCGGGATAATATACGCGGCCAATTTTGCCTTCTTTGCGGATCTCAATCGGCGAGACAATCGGGTGGATACTTGATGTCGAATGATTGATATATGAGATAGAACCGGTCGGCGGTATGGCTTGCAAGTTCTGATTATAAATACCGTGCTCCATCACTGAGTTGCGTAACTTTTCCCAGTCCTGCTGATTTGGAATGGCAATGCCAGACTTGGCAAACAGTGCCTGTACTTTGGCGGTTTTAGGTTGCCAACTCTGTTCCACATACTTAGTAAAATAACGGCCAGAAGCATAATCTGATTCGTCGAAGCCTTTAAAGTGGCTGCCTCGCTCTATTGCCAATAGATTGGATGCGCGGATCGCGTGATATACCACGGTGTAAAAATAGATATTGGTAAAGTCCAGTGCCTCTTCTGAGCCGTAAAAAATACGTTCACGCGCCAGATAACCGTGCAGATTCATCTGCCCCAAACCAATGGCATGAGACTCCTGGTTACCTTTTTCAATGGAGGGCACCGAGCGAATGTTGCTCATATCTGAGACTGCGGTCAACCCACGAATGGCGGTTTCAATTGATTTGCCAAAGTCAGGTGAATCCATGGTGTGGGCGATATTCAGCGAACCAAGGTTACAGGAGATATCCTTGCCAATATGGTGATAACTAAGGTCATCGTTGTATTCGGTTGGTGAATTAACCTGCAAGATTTCTGAGCACAAATTGCTCATGTTGATCCGGCCTTTAATCGGATTAGCACGATTGACCGTATCCTCAAACATCATATAGGGATAGCCGGATTCAAACTGGATCTCTGCCAGAATCTGGAAGAACTCACGCGCTTTGATTTTGCTTTTACGTATGCGTTTGTCATCAACCATTTCGCGGTATTTTTCACTGATGCTGATTTCTGACATCGGCACGCCATAAACCAGCTCGACATCATAAGGAGAGAATAGGTACATCTCCTCGTTATTTTTCGCCAGTTCAAAGGTGATATCCGGAATAACGACCCCCAGCGACAGGGTTTTAATGCGGATCTTTTCGTCGGCATTCTCTCGTTTGGTATCGAGAAAACGTAAAATATCCGGATGATGGGCGTGAAGATATACCGCACCAGCCCCTTGGCGCGCGCCTAACTGATTAGCATAAGAGAAAGCATCCTCCAGCATTTTCATGATAGGAATAACGCCAGAAGACTGATTTTCAATGCGTTTTATGGGAGCGCCAACTTCTCGAATATTGCTCAGTAGGAAAGCCACACCGCCGCCACGTTTAGAAAGTTGTAGCGCCGAGTTAATCGAACGGCCAATTGACTCCATATTGTCTTCCATGCGCAGCAGGAAGCAGGAAACCAGCTCGCCGCGCTGATTTTTGCCGCAATTGAGGAATGTTGGCGTGGCGGGTTGGAAGCGGCCAGAGGTCATCTCTTCGACCAAATCCCTTGCGACTTGCGGGTTGCCCGCCGCCAGCGTCAAGGCAACCATGCAAACGCGATCTTCATAGCGTTCCAAATAGCGTTTGCCATCAAAGGTTTTCAGGGTATAGCTGGTGTAATACTTAAATGCGCCAAGGAAAGTCGGGAAGCGAAATTTTTTGCTATAAGCTTGCTGAAATAAGCTTTTGATAAAGCTGAAATTATACCTCTCCAGCACCTCTTTCTCGTAATATCCTTCTTCAACCAGATAATCGAGTTTTTCCTGCAAATTATGGAAGAACACGGTGTTTTGATTAACGTGCTGCAAGAAATATTGCCGGGCAGCCAGACGGTCTTTATCAAACTGGATACGTCCGTCGGCATCATAGAGGTTCAACATCGCATTCAGTGAGTGGTAGTCAAGTTCACTGCTGGATGGATCGGTAATTTTCACTGTTGTCGTTGCCAAAATTCAGTTACTCCCTTGCGCACATTTGCCACATCTTCTGCTGTACCCAGTAGTTCAAAGCGATACAGATATGGAACCTGGCATTTTTGGGAAATAATCTTCCCCGCCAGACAGTAGGCGTCGCCAAAATTAGTGTTACCCGCAGCAATCACACCGCGAATTAATGAACGGTTGTGGGGATCATTCAGGAATCTAATCACCTGAATGGGCACCGCACCAACTGGGCTGCCCCCACCATAACTGGGTACGAGCAAAATATAGGGCTGTTCAATCCGTAGTTTTTCTCGCGCACCGGCAATGGGAATTCGGATTGCCGGGAGTTCCAGCCTCCCGACAAAACGGTGCGTGTTTTCTGATGAACTGGAGAAATACACCAGCGGATTCATTTGATTGCCCTCATCAAGCACCGACGGCCTGAACCAGTGCACTGATTTTGTCAGGGCGAAAGCCAGACCAATGTTCTTCCCCGGCAATAATGACCGGAACCTGCTGATAACCAAGAGATTTAACATGATGCAAAGCCTGTAAATCTTCAGTTAAATCAATCACCTGATAAGAAATCCCTTGTTTATCCAATGCACGGTAAGTGGCATTGCACTGGACACAATCAGGTTTACTGTAAATAATAATGCTCATGATTCGCATTTACCTTTTATCTTAAGGAAAGGCGGGCTTAGCAGGTTGTCCCTGTCGTATTGCAAAACACAGGGTTGTTGGCTGCTCTCACTCACCCAACTCCTTGGGTTTATTTCGTTGCCGTTCCAACTTGAGATCTGTTGGGAATGGCGTCTGTTGGCGACCTACCTCTGATTATCAGCTACGGTTTCATTCTCGTAAGTGATAAATCAAATACTATATCTAGTGTTTAAATAATTCAACCACACTACATGTAGTTATTTGTGGGTAATTTATGCACATAATAGAGACAAGACCGTCAGCACGGGGCTGGCAGCTGCTTTGACTAATGATAAGCAGGATGAAAATATTTCTGAGGTGAATAGCCTGTGGAAGAAATGTTTATTAGCGCAAGCTAACGGTAGTCGGTTAAATGCATTCTTAATACTGATAGCAAAAGTTAAATCGGAAATTTCAACATCAGTAAAATGCATTTTTAAGGCATTGAAAGTGCTGTCCGGAGACCCACTAGTAGTAATGGTTGAACAACAGGCAGGAGGAATTCAGTTGCTGGCCTAGTTGGATCGACGCTTTATCGATAGCGATGTTGCTGCATAGACGCAAAGTCAGGGGCTTACTATTGCAGCGGTATCAGATTGGGTGTTGGAAACCAAAGTCGCTAAGGGCAGAAAGGCTCATACCCTGAATCGGTTGGTGGCACGACTCGCTGAAGTAATCTTGTCTTCCTCTAAGCAATTATAGGTGCTGGCCCGTGGTGAAGATCACCCGGGCCTCCGATAAAAAAACCTATAAATACGGCCGTAGACACAGCAATGAGGAGGGATTATCGGTAATCAGAGGGATATCAGCGGCGTGTTAATAGCACACCCAGTACGAGACCTATCGCCGCACCAATACCAACACCTTGCCATGGTTTATCATGTACGTAGTTATCGGCATTGCCAGCGACGTCGCGTGCATGCTGTTTCAAGCTGGTTGAGCCGCTGAAACGTGCTCGAGCATCGCGTAATACTCCCTCGGCATTTTGGCGCACCTTGGCGAGTTCCTCTTTTGTTTTCTCACCTGATGAGCGCAAGACATCGTCAAGGGTATCTGCCAGAAGAGTCACATCCTGATCGAGATCTCTTTCCACTTTTTCTGATTTCTTGAACATTTGACGCTCCATTTTGCTTAATGAACACTAAGCATAGACCATCAGGGCTCGTGTCAATTGGCTTCAGGAGTAATCTGAATCAGGGACTTAGCAGCCAGCGGCAATAAAATCGCCATGTGTACTGATTGGAATGATGGAGTTAAACGGTACCAAACCGAATAGAATCAATAGCAATACACCAATGAGCATAGCAATACGTGCCGTATGAATTAATTGTCCGCTGAGTATTCGGCAATTCATGCTAACCAGTATTTCACGGGCATGATAAACCAGTGTCGCCACTATTATGATCGGCAGTGCGGTTCCCAATATCATACTCATGACGGCAATCATTCCCCAATTAAACATACCGCTCGCATTAGCAAACACGAATACCATGATGTCCCCACAGCAGGGCGAATAGTAACCGCAATTGTCATCAAAATAGTGGAAATAACAATCACGATGGCTTTGTACATTTGGTTACTCAACGAAACCAATGACTCACGGAAAGGAAAATTTCATTCCTCTATGATTCTTCCAACGGCCCCACCGGGGGCTTAGCGAAATAAACTCTGAGGATTTTAAAATGAAAAAAGTATTAGCGCTGATCGTTGCTGCAACCATGGGTCTGTCTTCTGTTGCTTTCGCTGCTGAAACTACTGCGGCTGCAACAGCAGCACCAGCTGCAACCAGCACTGTTGCCGCGCCTGCTGCAGAAAAAGCTGCACCAGCTAAAGCAACTCATCATAAAAAACATAAAGCCACTAAACAAACCACAGAACAAAAAGCACAAGCTGCCAAAAAACACGAGAAAAAAGCCCCTGCTCAAAAAGCACAGGCAGCTAAAAAACACGAGAAAAAAGCGCCTACTCAAAAAGCACAAGCAGCTAAAAAACACCATAAAGCCGCTAAAAAATCAGCAACTGCACCAGCTGCATAATGATGTCAGAATGCGGGGTGCTGAGCACCGCACAATCTAGCCAATGACAGACACCCGGTTAATTCCGGGTGTCTTTTTTATAGACTAATCAGCATGATCAATTGTTATCTGTTTGAACTCATTTTTAGTGTGATGACATTGTGTGGTGTCTGACTTGCCTGTGCTCTGTTCCTCTGCGACTCTGGTATTTAGTTTCCCTTACCCCGTCTCAGTGCAGAATATGTTGTTGATGAAGGTAATTGATTATCTGTTGCGTTATTTGCTGATGTAATTGTTCTCTCTCAATGGCCGGAGTCGCACAGATAAAGTTTTCCCCCTCAGCGGCCAGAATAGTGCCCGCGGCAGGTTGGCATATTGGCAGGAAATCAAAATGGCCACTGTTGGCTAAGGTTATCGCGGTAATATTGGGTTGATTGAGTTGTTTTACCCATTTAGTACCAGCCAGATTCACTGAAGCATCTGGCGAGATAAAATAGTGGGCGTTAATCAGTAGCAGTGGGGCGGTCAAATGAGACAGGCTACTGTTTTGGTAAAAAGGTACCATGCCCGGATCCAGTGCAATCGCAAAGTCTAGGCGTCTATCGGCATAATTCCCTTCAAATTTTTCGACTGGCAGTGAGTCTAATTTCACCCGTGCACGAGTATAAAATTGGCAATTAGGTTGTGCTGGCTGTTGCTGGCAACCTGCAACAAATCTTGGTAGTGAAAGTGTGGCACCTAATGCTGCTATGGCGCTGTAACCTCCCTTTGAGTGGCCGATCACTCCAATAGGTTGGTTATCCAAAACGGTTTTCCAATGTGGGTCGGAAAGTAATTTACTGATGACAAAAGAGATATCTTCAGTTTGTAGCCACAGCTGAGCTGATTGCGCGGGTATTGAGTTACCGGTGGTGCTGCCCGGATGATTACTGGCGACCACCACAATACCTTGTTGTACCAGCTTATCCGCCAACCATGCCAAACTGGTATTGTTGCCGCCGCTGCCATGACTGAGAATGATTAAAGGGAAATGTCCGTTGGCAAGAGCCGCATTGAATAAAACAGATGTGCCCTGAAACACCGCATTTTTCCCCAGCAGACTCGGTTTACCCTGCTCGGACGTTGGATAGTAAATCACGGTATCTAACTGACGATGGCGCTGGAGATCATTGAATGAAATTTGGGTTGCTGCAGTTTGCCAGCCATAACTGCTCAGTGGAAAAAACAGGAAAAAACATAAATACAGAACAACATTTTTCATTGTATAACACCTTGATTGGTTGAGTTCTTCACCACCTTAAGAGGGGCGAGATGTTGCAGCGACCTCGATCATGATCCAGTCCCGGAACGTGCTTGTTTTCAACCATCTGGCTGTCTACACTGCGAAACAGTTATTCACGATATCTATTTGTTAAGGCAAAGATATGCCGCTAATTCCGGTCTCTTTTCTGCTATCCATTCTATGTATTGGTCTGTTTTATCATTTAATTAAAACCGGGCGGCAGAGTGTGTTTTTGCTGCTGTTATTGCTGGTTTGCGCGCTGCAAAGTGGCCTGATTGGTTTGCGCTATGGTTATCATTTGGCGCTATTCAATGGCCTACAACCAATAGTTGCCATGACTATTCCGCCACTGACCTATTTAGCTTTATTGAGTACAGCGAAAGGAAGTGTGGGTATTAGCCAAGAGTGGAAACACAGTTTAGCTCCCATGGGTACCCTAATCTGTGTGTGGCTGGCACCACAGTGGCTAGATGCTATCGTCATTATTAGCTATGTGGCATATGGCCTTGCTGTGTTGGTTTATTTACGCCTTGGCGAGGATCGTTTGCAGCAGGTTTCATTGGAAAAAAGCTGGCTCAGTTATCGCTTATGGTTACTGATGGCTATTTTACTCATAGGGTCCGGGATGGCGGATATCATCATTAGCGTGGATTATGCCTTATTTGCCGGAAATCAGGCCGGAGTCATCGTCAGCTTTAGTAATCTATTGATTACACTGGTGATGTGCTACACGCTGGCGACTAGCGCGCGTCGTGGGGAATCGATTTCCGAGGTACCGGCTGAAGCGGGAATAATAGACAATAAGCCGGATAATGAAGCATTGGAGGAACTATTTTCTGCTATCTTATTGACCTTAAAACAAAATAATCTTTATTTAGACAGTCAGCTTAATTTGTCTAAGTTAGCGCGTAAAGTGGGGGTGCCCGCGCGCAAAGTGTCGCAGGCGATTAATCAGCAAACTGGGCAAAATGTCTCGCAATATGTCAACCAGTTGCGGATTGACCAAGCAGCGAAGCTATTGTCGACAACTGAATTACCGGTGGTCGATATTATGCTGGAGGCAGGGTTTCAGACTAAATCCAACTTCAACCGCGAGTTCATGCGGGTTAAGGGTATGACACCCTCACAATGGCGTGAACAGCAACTGTCAACCGACACAAAGTAGCAGGCAAATAATATTTTATTATACAAATCTGATTCAGCCTGCAAACTTATCGGGTATGGTGAATAACACTTTCTATTTTGTTTGAGCACTGCATATGTCTGCTGATTCTGCTCCCGTGCTGGCTAATAGCACGCTACTGACGACTCGCCAAATCACTAAATGCATCCTGTCGATTCTTCGTTTGCTATCTGACGTTCAGTCTGCCACTAGCTGTGCTGCCCGGCTTGCTGGGGTGTAGACTATTCCGAAATAGTTGCTTTGAGCCAATAAAATCGTGGTTTCCCTTATTTATTGCGGTAAGGTCGCTCAATTGGAGTTAAAAAGAGGGGAAATAAATGTATTTACGGCCAGATGAAGTGGCTAAAGTCCTAGAGAATGCCGGCTTTGAGAGAGATTATACGGTTGATCAGGCTTACGGTTATCGGAAAGCGGAGCATTACGTGTATGTTAACCGTGAAGCCCGTATGGGCAGGACAGCATTGATTATCCACCCAGCGCAGAAAGATAAAAGCTTATTATTTGCTACACCAACGGCTACACTTCGTATCAGTGATAAGTATGTCGAATTTCCGCTCTATTTAGCGGGTGAAGCTGAAGATCGCTACGGTATTGCCCATGGTTTTAGCTCAAGAGAAATGTTATTGCGCTACTTGAACAGTATGTTCTAGACAGTTTTCTCGTCCCTCCTGCCGCAATAAATTTCATCCGCCGTAATGTCATCACTAGTGCAATACGGCGTCCGCTTCCTGGTTAAAATGCAGATTATAATTGCGGCGGAATTGCGCCAATTCAAAAGCATCTAAATCAAGCTCGGCAAAATAGAATAGCGCGGCTTCAGTATGCTCGGCTGTTAGCAGCGGGGATATGTGTGAGCGAATCAGCGTATTTCGCCATTGCATCACATTTTCGTCGGAAGGGTCTTTGATAAAGGTTTGATAAATAAAAACCAGATAAGCCGCTTTTCTAACATCTTCGGCATATCCATTGCTGGTGGAGCGAATAAACATCTGCGTTTGACGTTGCCCCATCTCTTGCAGCATTGATTCAATATAAATGGGTTTTATTTTCAGTAAATTAGCCAATGTGTCCACGGCTTTGCGGGTATCTGAGGTCAATACACGATAGCCCACAATAAAAACTACGATCAAAACAGCAATAATTATCCACGTCATGTAGTGTTTCTTTGCGCCATAAAAGGTGAAATTGACAACGTAAAATTATCGGGCTGTTGAATCGCCGGTACAGATAAAATCAACCCAATATCTACTGATTATCGCCACTGAAATTATCGCCATTTTTTTGCTGATTATTCAGATGATGATTAAACGCGGCGGCATCTTTTGCCAAGGCATCAAGATGCGCACCCAATACTTTGATCTGCCTAACCAGCGAATGTTGTTCCGGCAAGGTATTCGCGGTGTTGAGTTTTCTAAGTAACATGTCATTTTTAGCACGCAATGCAGTTTCCCGCGCTTTTGACTGCTCCAATTCATGTTGCAGTGCTGTGTAGCTTACCTGCCATGTCTGGTGCTGCTTCTCAAAAGTTGATTGCAACTCACTCATTGCATTAAGAAACTTTACTTCAAGCTCACGCATTGTCATTGCTTTTCCTTTATGACGGCTTCCGATTTTCAGTGGCAGTATAGCGAAATCTGAGCATAACCTCATCTGCAAGAGTTTGTCTTTTATTAACGGCACGGAACCCAATCCAATGACAGGCTACCCGTGGTTTTATCATAATTAATGAGTGATTTGTTTTTATCATTCATTAATGTGTAAAATAAATAAGCCTTGCTATTACCCTCTCAGCATGCGTTAATAGCGTCATCGGTTTGTAGCACAGACCTATTTATGTAAGCCATTTAAGTAAAGCAGTTCCTAGTTAAAGCGATATTTTTAGACATCACTTCTCCGACGAATTTCCTTCTTTAGTGCCCCCATAAGTAACTCTTGATAAGCAGACCTCAATTGCCAAAATTTGGCACTAATAATGAAGGAAATACCTCTATGTCTACTAAAATGACTGGTTTAGTAAAATGGTTTGATGCTGGTAAAGGTTTTGGTTTTATTTCTCCTGCTGACGGCAGCAAAGATGTTTTCGTGCATTTCTCTGCAATCCAGGGGACTGACTACAAAACTCTTGATGAAGGCCAGAACGTTGAGTTCAGCATCGAGCAAGGCCAGAAAGGCCCTTCAGCTGTAAACGTAGTTGCACTGTAATTTACCTTACTGCAATTAATGTTTCGCTGTAATTAAATCTGATCTAGGTTAGATTTAATGTTGGTGATTTTAATTAAAGTTGCCAACAACCAAAAAAACCTCGCTAAGGCGGGGTTTTTTGTTTTCTAAGATCTCGAATATATTTTATTCGTATGAGATAACTACCACTAATTATATTTAAATTGTCGCCGATATACCGCAGGGGTAATACCAACGGTTTGGCGAAATGCATTTCTAAACCCTTCAACCGTCTGAAATCCACAATATTCGGCAACGTCTACAATATTCATCTGATCCCTTTCCAGTAATTCTTTTGCTGCATGCATTCTTTCGTGTTGTAACCAAATTTTTGGTGTTTGACCGGTAGAGGCGGCAAAGCGACGTAAAAAAGTCCTTTCGCTGAGAGCTAACTCTGCAGCCATCTGGCTGATAGTCCAATTTTTCGCCAGCTCTTCACGCACTCGCTCCATCAATTTTGCCATATCTCGATAGGGTTCTTTGGTCACTGGCGTTGGAATAAACTGTTGTTGTCCTCCTCGACGAAGTGGTGCCATAACTAAGCGCCGGGCCACTTGATTGGCGATTTTAGCGCCAAAATCACGGGTAATAAGATGTAAGCAGGCATCAATACCGGCACTGCTGCCCGCCGAAGTGATGATTTGCCCTTCATCGACATACAGCACATTAGCATCGACATGAATATCGGGATAATGCTGTGCCAGATAATCAGTGTAGCGCCAGTGTGTGGTCGCACTTTTCCCCCGCAATAATCCTGCCGCCGCTAAAACAAACACACCAGAACAGATGGAGATAATACGAGTGCCGCGCGCGACTGCTTGCCGCAATGCCTCAATAAGTTCCAATGAAGGCTGAGCATTAGGGCTGCGCCATCCGGGAATAACAATGGTTTTAGCCTGCGCTAATTGGTCGATACCGGCATCAACCTGAATATGTAGGCCACCATTGGCAGTTGAGATGTTTTTATCCACGCCAACCACTTGGCACTGATACCAAGGGAAATTAAATTCCGGACGCGCCAGCCCAAATATCTCCTGTGCAATACCAAACTCAAACAGACACAGGCCATCATAGGCCAATATCGCGACCCGCCCCGGATCTTGTTCTATCGGGGGGTTAGGGTAATGAGTAGCTGAATGATTCATTGGCGTATCTCAGTGGTTTATTGTCATTTCTGCCACTGTAATCGGCTAATGCTATTTCTTAAAGTGATGCTTCACAATATTTAGTGGAGAAATCAAATGAGCAGTTTAGTTAGCCAAATACCACCGGCCTCTTCTAAGCAAGCATTGCAGCATTTTTCTCAGCGCCTGGCGTATGAAACGGATTGCTCGGATGTCTATACCAGTCAACAGCAAGGAATCGTGGATTTTATTTTAGTGGATGTGCGCAGTGAGGCAGCATTTGCAGCAGTGAATGTGCCAGGAGCAATTAATATTCCTCATCGATTAATGGATACCTCGCTGCTTTCACATTACCCGACAGAGACATTATTTGTCGTTTATTGTGCTGGGCCACACTGCAATGGAGTTCACCGAGCAGCAATAAACTTGAGCCAACTCGGTTTTGCGGTTAAAGAGATGATTGGCGGTGTTACTGGTTGGCGTGATGAGGGCTTGCCACTGAACTATGCTAACAACAGTTCGGTTGATCAAGTCAATGGGACTGTGAGCTGCGGCTGCCAGAGTTGAGTTTCTCTACTGTGATATAAAACGCATAGCTTTCCTTATGTTGGCGATTACCCGCTATTATTCTTGGTACTCATGATGAGTTAGCTGGTAGAGTAATGGCGGTTTAATTATTGCAGGAATTCTGTATGCGTTCTGTTTATCTGTGGGTAGTCGTAGTGGCTATTGGCATGACTGCGGTCGTATCACAGCTTAGTTTCTTTTTCATTGAACCGCAGCAGGGTGCCGATGAGGGGAAAGTGTTGGTGCTAAAGCGCACGCCAAAGATGAGTTTTATTGATAGCCCGCGAGGTTACTGCCAACGCGAGTATCCGACAGAAGATTATTTACGTTGCGAATCGAGAACTCTTCCTCAGCTACTGGAAAACACTCATGCTCTTTATGAGTTGCCGTTTAGCGCTTATTTTTACGAGATGACATATAAAACTAATTTTTAAGCATTATCTGTGAATTACCATCATTCCTATGGCACCATGCATATTAAGATTTTAATATAGATTGCTGTTAAATAGTTTCATAAATTTAATATATAACACATAAAGGAGTTAGCTGTGAATTGGACGGAGGTCTTGGTATCTGGAGGGGTAGCAGCGGTTCTGGGTATTGTTACAACAACATTACGCAACAGAAATAAATTGAGTACGATTAGTGCTATTTTATGGTTTATTATCCCCATAGTTATAGGGAATATTATTTATTACCAATATAATAATCCGAACTGGCTACGTGGCAATGAACGCACTCAAATAGAACAATCACTCGAGAGCTTCCCTGTCTTCCGAACACTCAAACAACAAGAGCCAGCCCTTTATACCCAGCTGATCGACAACTTTATTAAATCGAAGAATGCAGGGCATTCTGAACAACAACTGATTGATGAAATGAAACAATCTGTCGCTGAGTTAACCGTGCAGCGAATTCAGCGAGCATCTGATGAAAACGTGATCGACTATATGAAGATTATTTTGGAAGAGTTACGTTATTATCAGGCCAATAATCGCAGTGAAAAACTCTGTTTTAAGGCGTTGTTTCCACAAGTTAGCGGTGGTGTGAATACCACGAAAGTTCTACCCAGAGAGCTGCTAGATCGTGATCTTGATTCAGTTAATCGTTTGTTCGAGTCTTCAACCGGTGAAGTAATAAAGCCAAAAAATCAAGAGTATGAGAGCAAACTTAATATTGTTATTGAGCAAATGCAGCAGCAATACGGTGATGATTTGCACATGTTCTCAAACCCAGCAAGCGCTGATGTGGATCGAGAAAAAATCTGTGATATGGCCATCGATATGTATAGTGAAATATTGAAACTGCCTCCGAATGAGGCCGGTGCAATTTTACGTTCGATGCTGGGTGGTGAATAAAAAAATCTATCCTGGGTTGGGCATTAAAGAATTCCTATGCCCAGGAATGACTACTGAATCACTCTATTCTCCTTTCTATTATGCTTAGGTTTCGATTAGTGGATATTAACCTCTGATTGAAACTTGCCTTATTATTCTATGCTCTGTCTGGTTATTACAATTAAGAAAATAACAATTTAATCACTTAATGACTAATTAGTCATCTTGATAAAAACAGTAAACTGACTTTCTTATAGGAATTATCTCTTGATAGCAAAGAAACAATAGGTAAATCTTGTTATATATTCGCGTGTGAGAAATTGTCTTCGAAATTTTAATTGTACTTTTTGTCATATCTATAGATGTAGATCAATTTTATTTATTATTAATTTTATTTTTGGCTTGGTTTTTTTGATTTTCCTCATCTAAAACTGATATATGTCACATAAACACTTTAAAACTCTAATTGTCATGGGGAAAATTAGTCATTAGCGTTAAATTAGGTGTCTATTACCCATATTATTGTTTAGTGCTACGCTTAATTGCTTGTTGAATCTTTTTTCTGACTGGCAATGACCTATATTTGCTGGCTAATTTATCAAAGGATGATTCATGTCTAAACGTTTATGGCTCCGGAATAGCTTACTGACCGTCGCTTTATTGAGTGCTTTTTCTATTCCGGTTAGTGCTGCAACTCACACATTGCAGTTGGCTATCGGTGATGAACCGACGGAAGGCTTTGACCCCATGTTAGGGTGGAGTCATGGTAGTTATCTGCTGCTGCACAGCCCGTTACTGAAACAAAATGAAGATCTCAGTTGGAATAGTTTTCTACTGAGCCAGTATAAAACCAGCAACGATGGTAAAACGTGGTTACTGACGCTGAAACCCGACCTTAAATTCTCTGATGGCTCGCCCCTGACCGCGAAAGATGTGGTGTTTACCTACAACAATGCGGCAGCCAGCGGCGGTAAAGTTGATATGGGTAATTTCCTCAAAGCTGAGGAGATCGACCCTCTTAATATCCAGATTCAACTGAAAGCGCCACAAAGTACCTTTGTGAACGTCTTGGGGTCACTGGGTATTGTTTCAGCGGATAAATACGATGCTAAGACCTATGCACAAAAGCCAATTGGTGCCGGGCCATATCGTTTAGTGAGTTTCCAGCCGGGTCAACAAATGATCGTGGAAGCTAACCCGTATTATGCGGGAAATAAAAATGATTTCGATAAACTGATTTTTGTTTTCCTGGATGAAGACAGTGCTTTTGCCGCAGCGCAAAGCGGCCAATTAGGCGTAGTGCGTATTCCTCCCTCGATGGCAGTAGGCCCGGTTAATAACATGAAGTTATGGGTCAGACCGAGCGTGGAGAACCGTGGCATTGTGTTCCCGACGACACCTGCGGGTAAAAAGGATGCGCATGGTTATCCCATTGGTAATGATGTCACCGCCGATGTTGCTGTTCGCCGCGCCATTAACTATGCCATCAACCGCCAGCTACTGGCTGACCAAATCATGGAAGGCCATGCCGTTCCAGCCTATACCGGCGTGCAGGGGTTACCATGGAATAATCCAGACTCTGTCATCAAAGACGGTGATATTGAAAAAGCCAAGCAGATTTTGGAGCAGGCTGGTTGGAAAGTGAGCAGTAATGGCATCAGAGAGAAAAATGGTATTCCTGCTAAAATCACACTTTGGTATACCAGCGGCGATACCACACGGCGTGATTTGGCGCAGGCGATGCGCTCAATGCTGAAACCTATTGGTATTGATGTTGATTTGAAATCCGGCAGTTGGGAAACCGTCGAACGGAATATGCACGCCAACCCGACACTGTTTGGTTGGGGTAGCCTCGATCCGATGGAGCTGTATCATCACTACAGCAGTAAGGCGGCCGGTGTGGAATATTATAATCCTGGCTACTATCAGAATCCGGTAGTGGATAAACATCTGCAACAAGCGCTGGATGCCCCAACCTGGGAGCAAGCGGTGCCATTTTGGCAACAAGTGGATTGGGATGGTACAACCGGTGCAGGTATTCGTGGCGATGCGGCATGGGCGTGGTTATTGAATATCCAACACACTTACCTGGCTAATAGTTGCGTTGATCTCGGCAAGGGGGCGCCTGAGATCCACGGTTCCTGGTCACTGCTCAATAGCCTCGATAGCTGGAAATGGACCTGTCAGTAATGAAGGGCGTTTCACTATTTGCCTTGCGTTTAATTTGCCTACTGCTGATCACCGCTGTGGGCACTTTTACGCTACTGAGTTTCTCCCCTGTTGACCCGATACGTGCCTATATTGGCAGTGAGTTACTGCATGTCCCACCGGAGCAGTATCCACTGATTGCGGCACGTTGGGGGCTGGATTTGCCTTTATGGCAGCGTTTTCTGCATTGGTTTACCCAAGTTTTACAAGGAGACTTTGGTTACTCAATGCTGTACAACGCGCCGGTTTCTCAGGTTATCGGCGAACGTTTTGCTACCTCGTTTGCATTGCTATTTTCGGCATGGCTATTCTCTGGCATTGTTGGGCTATTACTGGGGCTGACTGCCGGGCGCTACCTAAATCGCTGGCCGGATCGCCTGATTTCAACTTTGTCATATTTATTGGCTTCATTACCCACGTTCTGGATTGGCTTATTGCTGCTGTCATTATTTGCCGTGAAACTGAATTGGGCTCCCATTTGTTGTGCATGGACTCCGGGAAGTAATGCTGAGACCGCCAGTTGGAGCGACAAGCTGCATCATCTCATGTTGCCTATGCTCGCCTTAGGATTATTGGGGGTGGGGAATATTGCTCTGCATACTCGCGCCAGAGTGGCCGAAGTGATGAACAGTGAGTTTATCCGCTATGCCCAGGCGCAAGGTGATGAAGGCTGGTCACTGGTTAATTTTCATATTTTACGCCATGCCATAACCCCCGCACTGTGCTTACAATTTGCCTCGGTGGGTGAATTATTGGGGGGATCTTTATTGGCTGAGAAAGTCTTTGCTTACCCAGGGTTAGGGCAGGCCACCATTGATGCCGGTTTGCACGGTGATATCCCGTTATTGATGGGGATTGTGATGTTTTGCGCCATTTTGGTCTTTTGCGGTAACAGCATTGCCAACGCACTGTTACACCGCCTCAATCGGGGGGCTGCACGGCAATTATGACTTATAACCCAAATCTGGCTTTGTTCCGACTCTTCGTTTCCCTAGCGCTATTAACCATTTTAATTGTCTACGGCTACGCAATATATCCTATTGAAATACCAATGGATTTAATGGCTCGTCGCCAACCGCCCTCTCTGTCTTATTGGTTTGGTACCGACAGTTTAGGCCGCGATTTGTGGCTGCGCTGTTTCCAGGGCATGACCACTAGCCTACAAATTGGTTTGATTGCAGCTTTTGTCAGCGGCCTGTTGGCGATGCTCGCTGCCAGTTTAAGTGCGGTCAATAAAACGCTGGATTATCTTATTCGTGGGCTGATTGATAGCATGCTGGCATTGCCGCATTTACTACTATTGGTGCTGATTTGCTTCACGTTAGGTGGGGGGAAACACGGTGTTATTCTGGCGGTGGCATTAACCCATTGGCCAAAGCTTGCCTTGATTTTGCGTGCCGAAATCTTACGTATTCGTGAAACCGATTACGTTATGCTTTCTCATCGGCTAGGTAATAGTAATTTTTACCGTTGGCGTCATCATCTGCTACCGTTATTACTGCCACAATGGATTGTTGGCACCTTGCTGATGTTCCCCCATGCGGTGTTACACAGTGCGGCATTGAGTTTTCTGGGGTTTGGCTTGTCACCTCATGAGCCGTCGTTGGGGATATTATTGGCCGATGCACTGCGCTACCTGAGCAGTGGAGCATGGTGGCTGGCATTTTTTCCGGGCCTGATTTTGGTGAGTTTGGTATTGATTTTTGACCAGTTTGCCCGATCACTGCAACAACTCTGGGTGAGGATAGCCTGATGCTGAAATTTTCAAGCTTTGCCATTGATGTTGCCCACTATCGCTGGCTAGGGCGAAAAACCTGGCACCCTTTGCTGAGTAATATTTCGCTGGAAGTGAATCCGGGGGAATTGGTCGCGCTAGTCGGTGGCAGTGGTGAGGGCAAGAGCCTGTTACTGCAAAGTGTCTTGGGTTTGTTGCCAGATAATATGCGCTGTCATGGTGAAATTATCCTTGATGGAGAGGTTTTATGTGCTCAGGACAAAATCGAGCGGCGCGGTAAAACCTTATGTTACGTGCCTCAAGGGGTGAGTGCGCTGAATCCCTTGATTAAAGTTGGCTCGCAAATGACCCGGGCAGCACAACTCAGTGGGGTAAAACTGCGGCTGGAAGATGTCGCCATGCAATTGCAAACCTACAACCTCGCACCGGGCTTGGTACATGATTTCCCTCGTCAACTCTCTGGGGGAATGGCAAAGCGAGTACTTACTAGCTGTGCGACACTGACGAATGCCCGCTATATCTTGGCGGATGAAGTCACCTCATGGTTAGATGAAGAACATGCCTGTCAGTTACTCACCCATTTACGTGCTTTTTGCCAGCAAGGGCGCGGAATTTTATGGGTAACCCATGACTTAGCGCTAGCAGCGCGTTTCGCCGACAAAATAGCGGTCTTACACCAAGGTGAATTGCACGAGACACTGAGCGCCGATGAATTGAAAAATAACGGTGGCAGCCTATGGTTGCAATCACTGTGGGCAGCATTGCCGGAGCAACAATTTGTTAGCCAGGCGCAGTCGTTAACGGAGGTGGCAGAGTATGTTTAGCGTCGATAATCTGACCATTGTCCAAGGTGGGAAGCGGCTGTGGGATTCTGTCTCATTTTCATTGATGCCGGGAGAGCGGTTAGGTATTTCAGCTCCCAGTGGTTTTGGTAAAACGACTTTAGGGCGAGTATTGGCACAATGGCAGTCGGCGACGTCAGGTCAAATTCGAGTCGGCGGGGCTTTACTGGCTAAAAAAGGGTATTGCCCAGTTCAATTGGTTCCTCAACACCCGGAACAGAGCTTTCACCCTTACCGGACCACCGGTGAGAGTTTGCATGATGCCTGGCAGCCAGATGCCCGGTGGCTTGAGCGGATGGTGGTTAATCCGGATTGGCTAAAACGTCGACCCGATGAGCTCTCTGGGGGAGAATTGGCCCGAATTGCCTTGTTGCGCGCATTGGACCCTCGAACTCGTTATTTAATTGCGGATGAAGTGACCGCACAACTGGATGCTCATATTCAAGCGCAAGTTTGGCAAGTATTACTCGAAGAGACCGCTCGTCGTCCATTGGGGTTAATTATTTTCAGTCACAACAAATCGTTATTAGAGAAAGTGTGTTCACGGATATGGATACCCGAAAGAGAGAGTGAAAAGACTCTTTATCCAAGACCACAGATTAGACCCCATCTTGGTTTGGCGATGATAAAAATAGGATGATTATTAGTAATTATTAATAGGTGTAGCATTAAGAGTTAACGACGAAATAATAATTCAGCGTGATAATCTCATGCTGGAAAGAAGGCTTTATCTTATTTCAAATTATAAATACCTTGATTAAGGTCATATTATTCTTAACTGGGTGGATAACGTTTTGCCATAAAAAGTTAATAATAATTAATATGCCAGATAGACAGGTTTAAATTAATAAATTGAGATATAGATAAATATTCGGCAGTGACAAATTTAATCCAGAAGGCGGTTTTGCTGTTCAATCTGGCATGTGCTATTTTGTGAGGTTAAATTCACCTCAGATTTACTTAGGTTTTTCATCTATATACTCGTATTTTACTAGCATAAAACCCTAATCAGATAGGGCCGTAATACTTTATTTTCGATAAATAAAAACCCCTTAAATAAAATTTGTAACCATTTGATTTTAATTTAAAAAATCATTTTAAATGTAAATGATATACAGTCATGCATATTAAATTTGTAATTAATGATGAATTTTTCAGGTTTTGGACTATATTGGTTAAAGATGTTTTTTTATAGCAAACCCTTGATTTATAGCCATCTCTGCTACAAAAAATCATACTAAAATCTTGTTTTGGAAAAAAGGGGCTCACTAGCTATGACATCAGCCATAGAAGGCAAACGATTAACCGGCTCATCCCCATGTTTATTACTGTTGATAAATAGAGTCATACTTTTCTTTTTCAGTAAACAAATATTAATAAGCACGACTTTAGTATTGCTTGAGATAACTAAAAACGGTAGAAAATACCTACCCATAAAAATCATCATACAAAAAATTCAACGAGATAATATTGTTATTTGCCATTGTAGTTATCTGCTATGTGATAGATGAATAGTCGTTTTCAGTCAGTTGTGCAGCAGAAAAGGTTACCGAATAAATATCTGGCAGCAGATTGATAGTAATTAAAATGTAGTATCAGAATTCGAATGAAGGAGCGGGCAGGAATACAGGAGGATACAGTTAAATTCTGAAACAAGCTCCAGGGCCTATTTTATCAGTAACAACAAGGGATAACGCTTTATAGACAAGTTTTAGAGCTTATAGGTTGTTTTTCTTACTCTCACTTTAACTTTCTTAACCAGATACAGGAGGGCTTATGCAGCTCACCCCAAGAGAAGTTGAAAAGCTCATGATCTACACGCTGTCTGATGTGGCGTTCAAACGCAAAGCGCGTGGCTTGAAACTCAATTATCCGGAAGCCGTTTCTATTATTACAGTGACTGCAATGGAAGGGGCCAGAGATGGTAAATCCGTTGAAGATGTCATGAAAGAAGCCAGCAAAGTTCTCACTAAAGATGATGTGATGGATGGGGTAGCTGATCTGATTCCGAATGTTCAGGTTGAAGCGATTTTTACTGACGGTAGCCGTTTGGTCACAGTGCACGATCCCATTAAATAATAGATGGTCATGAGTAACGGCAGCATGCGAGTAAAACCTGAATTGAATATTGCAGAGGATTAAAGCATGAGCGCAAAGAAAGGCACTAGCACTAAAGGCATTAGCACAAAAGGCACCACAGAAAAAAATATCCCCCTCGGTGGCTGCATTTTAGCTGATGAGCCGATCACCTTTAATGAGAATAAACCCGTTACCAAAGTTAAAGTCCGTAACACCGGTGACCGGCCAATCCAAGTGGGTTCCCACTTCCACTTCTTTGAAGCTAACCGCGCACTTGAGTTTGATCGTACCGCGGCTTATGGCAAACGACTGAATATCTCCTCAACTACCGCAATCCGCTTTGAACCCGGTGATGAAACTGAAGTTTCGCTTATTCCTTTCGGGGGCAAGCAAACACTGTATGGTTTTAATAACCTGGTCGATGGCTGGACCGGTGAGGGTGTCGTTCCTAATAGTGAACGCCCGGATAAGCTCGAGGCTATCCGCCGAGCAGCGGCACGTGGTTTCAAATCATCATCTAAATAACACCTTATCTCAATGAAAATCATCGAAATTCGCATACGTGTAATTAAGTAGCCTGTTACACGCACCGGAAAAAGAAAGGAGCGACAGATGCCTCAAATTTCTCGGCAAGAATACGCGGGTCTATTTGGCCCAACGACGGGTGATAAAATACGTTTGGGTGACACCAATCTATTTATTGAAATCGAAAAAGATCTGCGTGGATATGGTGACGAGTCGGTTTATGGCGGTGGTAAGTCTTTGCGTGATGGGATGGGGGCGAATAACCATCTGACCCGCGATAACGGTGTACTGGATTTAGTGATAACCAACGTCACCATTGTTGATGCCCGCCTAGGGGTGATTAAAGCAGATGTCGGTATCCGCGATGGTAAAATTGCCGGTATTGGTAAAAGTGGTAACCCTGGTGTGATGGACGGCGTGACACCGGGTATGGTGGTTGGGGTTAGTACCGATGCCATTTCAGGCGAGCATTTGATTCTCACTGCTGCCGGTATTGATAGCCATATTCACTTTATCTCTCCACAGCAGGCTTATCATGCGTTATCCAATGGTGTGACCACCTTCTTTGGTGGGGGAATTGGCCCAACCGATGGGACGAATGGGACGACTGTGACGCCAGGCCCATGGAATATTCGTCAGATGCTGCGTTCAATCGAAGGTCTGCCTGTCAACATCGGTCTTCTGGGGAAAGGTAACTCTTACGGGCGCGGTCCTCTTATCGAACAAGCAATAGCGGGTGTTGCCGGTTATAAAGTCCACGAAGATTGGGGGGCGACTGCGAACGCTATCCGCCATTCATTGCGGATGGCGGATGAAATGGATATTCAGGTTTCCGTGCATACTGACAGTTTGAACGAATGCGGCTATGTGGAAGATACCATTGATGCATTTGAAGGCCGCACTATTCATACCTTCCATACCGAAGGGGCGGGTGGTGGCCATGCACCGGATATCATCCGAGTCGCCAGCCAACCTAACGTGCTACCAAGTTCAACCAACCCAACCTTGCCATACGGTATTAACAGTCAGGCTGAACTGTTCGACATGATTATGGTGTGCCATAACCTCAACCCAAATGTGCCTGCAGATGTCTCTTTTGCTGAAAGCCGTGTACGCCCAGAAACCATCGCCGCAGAAAACGTACTGCACGATATGGGGGTTATCTCCATGTTCTCCAGTGACTCGCAAGCCATGGGGCGTGTCGGGGAAAACTGGTTGCGCATTATGCAAACAGCCAATGCGATGAAAGCGTCGCGCGGCAAATTACCAGAAGATGCCGCGGGTAACGATAACTTCCGCGTACTGCGCTATGTGGCAAAAATCACTATTAACCCGGCTATTGCACAAGGTGTCAGCCATGTCATTGGCTCCATTGAAGTGGGCAAAATGGCCGATCTGGTGCTGTGGGACCCGCGCTTCTTCGGTGCCAAACCTAAGCTGGTTATCAAAGGTGGCATGATCAATTGGGCAGCAATGGGCGACCCTAACGCATCACTGCCAACACCACAACCCGTGTTCTATCGGCCAATGTTTGGTGCGATGGGCAAAACACTGCAAGACACTTGCGTCACCTTCGTTTCTCAGGCTGCACTTGATGATGGTGTGAAAGAGAAAGCTGGACTCGATCGTCAGGTTATTGCCGTTAAGAACTGTCGTACTATTTCTAAATACGATTTGGTACGCAATGACCAAACACCAAACATTGAAGTGGATCCAGAAACCTTTGCGGTGAAAGTGGATGGCGTGCATGCCACCTGTGAGCCTATTGATACAGCGGCAATGAACCAGCGCTACTTCTTTGGCTAATAGATGAGTCTGGACGCAAATCCAGTTTATATAAGCATTCAGCTTGCCCATAGTAAGTGTCATCTGGCTTTTGGATGGGGCGATCAACAATTGCTGGGATGAATGGCACAGAAAAGGATTTCATTACTGTGGGCAACTGACAGTCGCAGGGAGTCAATAACATGATTTTGATAGAGCACATTCTTGGCAATGTGAAAAAAGATCCGGTTTGGCAGACAAAGCTCAAAGATGCCACTTTCGATATCTTGGTCTTGGATCAGCGGGAGGCGCAAAAAAGCCGCTGCCGTAAATCCAGTACCCAAGGTCTGGATCTCGGTATTTCTCTCGACCGAAACGTTGTTCTTGCTGATGGTGATGTGCTGGCATGGGATGAAAAAACCCATGTCGCTGTCGTGGTCCAAATCAATTTGCGTGATGTGATGGTGATTGACTTAAGCGAGCTGAAAAGCCGTTCACCGGATGAGTTGATCAAAACCTGCTTTGAGCTTGGACATGCGCTGGGCAACCAGCACTGGAAAGCGGTCACTAAAAATAATGAGGTTTTTGTGCCTCTGACCGTTGCCACCACCATGATGGACTCTGTCATGAGAACTCATGGCTTCCAACATTTGCCTTTCCGTTTTGTTAAAGGGGAAGAGATTCTGCCATTACTCAGCAATTCTGAAGCCCGGCTACTGTTTGGCGGCGCAGAAGACACTGATACCCATGTGCATGTGGCCAGTCCTCTGGATGAGCCGCATGGTTCCGGTTTACATATTCACGGCATTCATTCTCACGGCGATGGACATTCACATAGCCATGATAGTGGCCAGGGTCACAGCCACGCTGATCACGACCACGATCATAAACACTGATCCGGCAGGGGGGCACCGCAATGAATGCATCAGATCTCATTCGTATCATGCAATTTGGTGATTCCGTACTGCCGGTCGGGGCCTTTACCTTTTCCAATGGTGTGGAATCGGCTATCCAGACCGGGGTGGTGCATGACGTGCTAACACTAAAAGGCTTTGTACTCACGGCGCTAAAGCAGGCCGCTAGCTGTGATGGAATGGGGGTTGTCGCTGCTCATAGAGCAGTAGTCGCCGATGATCGCGACGGTATTATCCGGGCTGATTGGGCCGTCAATAACCGCAAGTTAAATGAAGAAAGCCGCCTGATGGCAACCCGAATGGGGAAAAAACTGGCTGAGATGTCCATTCATGTGGTGGAGCATCCACTGATTAGCTGGTGGCTAGAGCAGATAAAGAGTGGTAATACCGCCGGGACTTATCCCGTGACTCAGGCGGTGGTGATGGCAGCACAAGGGATTGGGCAGCGGGAAGTGGTCGTGATGCATCAATATGGTGTAGCGATGACGATTTTAAGTGCGGCTATGCGTTTGATGCGCGTTACCCATTTCGACACCCAACATATTTTATTTGAATTAAATCATGATATTGAGAAGTTCTGTGATGTTGCCGAGATTGGCGATATTGAGCAGATGTCTTCTTATGTCCCCATTGTGGATGTTTTGGCGGCGGTGCATGTGAAAGCGCACGTCCGCTTATTTAGTAATTAATAAGAATGAATTCTGAATACTGGGTTTTTCTGCCGACCGAGTACAGACCAACATCAGATTGCAATAAAGAGGATTATCCCGTGAATAGCCATTCAACTGACAAACGTAAAAAGATAACTCGTATAGGTATTGGCGGCCCGGTAGGTTCAGGTAAAACCGCTATTATTGAAGTGATTACCCCTATTTTGATTAAACGGGGTATTAAGCCACTGATTATTACCAATGACATCGTGACTACCGAAGATGCCAAGCAGGTAAAACGCACCCTGAAAGGCATTCTGGATGAAGAGAAGATCCTCGGAGTGGAGACGGGGGCTTGCCCGCATACTGCGGTGCGTGAAGATCCGAGTATGAATATCGCTGCGGTAGAAGATATGGAGGAGCGCTTTCCTGAGAGCGACCTTATCATGATTGAAAGTGGCGGCGACAACCTGACACTGACCTTCAGCCCGGCACTGGCCGACTTCTATATCTATGTTATTGATGTGGCTGAAGGTGAAAAAATTCCGCGTAAAAATGGCCCTGGTTTGGTGCAGGCAGATATTCTGGTCATCAATAAAATTGACCTCGCGCCTTATGTCGGTGCCAGTTTGGATGTGATGGAGAGTGATACTAAAGTGGTGCGCGGCGGTCGTCCTTATATCCTAACCAACTGTAAAACCGGACAAGGTATTGAAGAACTGGTGGATATGATTATGCGCGACTTCCTGTTTACTCACGTACAGCCGCAAGGAGAGCATGCATGACATCGCAGAGCCAGAATATCGTGGAAACTCCTTCACGGGTTCGTGCTCACGCATTAGGTGTTAACGCGCCGGAATTAGCGAAATATCAGGACGAACCGGCGCAAATGCGTAGCGGGGCAATAGGGAAAAGTGGCTATCTCAAACTGAGATTTGCCAAACGTGAACATCGCAGTATTTTGGCGGAAATGGAAAGACGCGTGCCGTCGTTGGTGCAAAAGGCGTTGTACTGGGATGAAGAGATGCCGCAATTACCTTGTGTCACCATGATTTCAACGTCGGGCTGTATTTTGCAAGGAGACCGGCTGGCCACGGATGTGCTGGTGGAGGCGGGGGCTTGTGCTCATGTCACCACACAGTCGGCGACCAAAGTTCACATGATGAATGCGAATTATGCTTCACAGATACAGAATTTCACGGTGGAAGAGGGGGGGTATCTGGAGTTTATGCCGGACCCACTCATCCCTCATCGTAATTCTCGATTTATTACGGAGACCACGATTCACATTCATCCTACGGCGACAGCGATTTATTCAGAAGTGCTGATGTCCGGGCGTAAGTATCATCATGAGGATGAGCGCTTTGGTTTTGACGTCTATTCATCGCGAGTAGCGGCACACAATTTGGCAGGTAAAGAGCTGTTTGTTGAGAAGTATGTATTGGAACCAAAGTCAGAGAGCCTTGATGCCACTGGCGTAATGCAATCATTTGATGCATTTGGCAATGTGATTTTATTAACGCCCAAAGAGCACCATGAGCGAATTCTGGCGCGAGTGCCCGCCCATTTCGATATCAAGGGGGGGATCGCCAGTGGGGCAACTCGCTTGCCAAATGACTGCGGCATTGTGTTTAAAGCACTGGGTATCGACAGTGCTGGTGTTAAGGCTGAAATACGGCAGTTCTGGAAAATAGCGCGTGAGGAAATTCTCGGCATAACTTTGCCGGAAAAATTCTTATGGCGCTGAAGTGTCATCTCATGTCAGTCAACCATCGCTACATCAGTAAGTGATTCAGGGAACGAGTGCAGCGAACACCGCTGCGGCTTCCAGTAAGAAGGGTAAAAAAATGAATGCGAAAACGGGCAACCAATCCGGCTGGGCACAACTGAGTGCTTCAAATGTCTTCATTGAATTTATCGATACAACGCTGCGCGGCTGTGCTCAGGTTATGTTCCAGAATAACCCGCTGACGGGGTTATTCTTCTTTATTGCGATATTTGTCGGCGCTTATGGTGAGGGCAATCCGGCGGTGGCCTATGGCTGTGTTCTGGGCACTGTGGTTGCGACATTAACCGGGTTAACCATGCGTGACCGCCAGTCATGGCGCTCGGGATTATATGGTTATAACGGGTGCCTGGTCGGAGTGGCATTACCCACATTTTTGGTGGCTACACCGGTAGTTTGGGCTTGTATTGTTTTGGGGAGCATTGTGTCAGTGATTGTTATGGTTTGTATCGCTGATATTTTAAAAACCTGGAAAGTGGCGGCATTAACTGCACCTTTTGTTCTTACCACTTGGATGATATTACTGGCCAGCTATGCCTTTGCCGGACTACATAGCAGTGGGTTACCCACACCGGTGCTACCCCATCAAATTGTTTTAGATGCCGGAGCACCCGCAGCGGGCAATATTTTTGTCAGTATGTTTAATGGTGTCTCTGAAGTCTTCTTATTAAGTAGCTTGGTCGGTGGCATTATTTTTGTCATCGGGCTGTCCATTGCCTCTCTCTGGGCGGCGGTGTTTGCTCTGGGTGGGTCGTTATTGGCACTTTTCACCGCCATATTTTTGGGGGCTGATCCTGCCAGTATTGATACTGGACTTTATGCTTTCAGTGCGGTATTGACGGCTATCGCATTAGGTTCAACTTTTAATAAACCCAGTTGGCGTGTTTTGATTTATACCATTATTGGCGTTATTTTTACGGTAATTGTACAGGGTGCTCTCAACATCTTATTGTCACCTATCGGCATTCCTACCTTGACGATGCCTTTTGTTCTGGCTTCGTGGTTATTCCTGGTACCGAATAAAGATGTCATGCCAGCCCATAGACAATAGCGTTTTATTCTGGAGTACACACATGGCGACTGAAATAGAGAAACGTAGCGCCTTTGGTGAGCCAAAAACGAAACGTCGCGCTATCTATTTGCTGATTGGCTTATTGGTCGTTAACGGGCTGGCGTGGTTTTGGGCTTTTACTGAATTTAATAATAATGCGGTATTAATGGGCATGGCGTTTCTGGCTTATAGTTTTGGCTTGCGACATGCCGTGGATGCAGATCATATTGCTGCTATTGATAACGTCACTCGAAAACTTATGCAGCAGGGGAAGACTCCGATTGCGGTCGGAACGTTTTTCTCACTGGGTCATTCAACTATCGTGATATTAGCCTCACTGGCTATTGCTGCGACCGCGATGGCATTTAAAAATAATATGGAGTGGTTCCATGAGATTGGGGGATTAATTGGCACCCTGGTTTCATCGGTATTTTTGCTATTATTTGCTTTTCTTAATTTAACCATCTTGATTTCAGTGTATAAAAAGTTCAAACAGGTCAAAGCGGGTCATGTGTATAAAGATGAAGAGCTTGACCTACTGCTGACTAATAATGGTGGCTTGCTCGCTCGAGTTTTCAGGCGCGTGTTTAACATGGTCAATAAAAGCTGGCATATGTATCCGGTCGGTTTTTTATTTGGTTTAGGTTTTGATACTGCCACCGAAATTGGTGTCTTAGGGATCTCCGCCGCCAGTGCAAGTCACGGTATCAATTTATGGTCAATAATGCTGTTCCCGATTTTATTTGCTGCTGGTATGGCTTTGATTGATTCGCTCGATAATTTTGTGATGATTGGTGCTTATGGCTGGGCCTTTTCTAAACCGGTACGAAAACTGTATTACAACATTACTATCACCGCAGCGTCGGTTATCATCGCTTTCTTTATCGGCGGTATTGAGGCTTTAGGACTCATTGCAGATAAACTTAATTTAACTGGAGGAGTTTGGACGCCGATTAATAATATCAGTGAGAATTTAGGTGAAATAGGTTACTGGATTATTGGGATGTTCCTGCTGTGTTGGTTAATTTCAGTCGTTAATTATTATATTCGTGGCTATGATAAATTGAGTATTGGTAGTTAACTTTTTACCGTAAAATAAGGCACTCATCAATGAGTGCCTTATTTGTCATATTGACCTTTTCAGATTACATATGATGTTTCTTAGCGAAATTTAAAATATCTTGTTTCATTTCTGACAGTTTACTTTCAGGGGACTTTTTACACACTTCGACCACTTTCGGTGTCACGATAGTGTCGGTCTCGTGAAAGTCTACATAATCGCCTTTCTTATATTGAGTATCATCATTTAGTACCCAATAAACTACTGGAGTAAATGATTTAGGATTCAGATCCAGAAATTCTTTGCAGGTCATATCACTCGGGGTCGTCGCTGTTGCGCTAGTCGTTGTCGGGGTGGCTGCAAAAGTCGTCGCGGCAGCAGAAAGCAATAAACCAGTCAATGCAATATTACGAAGTGATTTGTAGGACATGCTTAATTCCTTATTTGTCTGTTAGAAATCTACAGAGTTAAACTAAGGGTGATAAATATCACTCAGAGATGACGACTCCGGCGTTATTACTTGCTGGAGTACCTTTATATTATTAGTTATAAGGGACGCTAATGCCAATGATGAAGGTTATTATTAAATTCATGATTCAGTATGCATAACTTTACAAACTGTAAAAGTAGCTTTAAAGAATGACTGCCATTCTGTATATCATCATGATGATAATTACACCCTATTAATGTAATGTTTTTCGCTGATATTAGGTGGTTTTATTACTTGATTTTCATCAAAAATAATTTAATTTTAACATGAATTATCTGAGTTTTTATCTATAATCAATTAACCTATAACAATTTTAGTTACTCTATTGATGAAGATATTACAGAAAATTAAATCTAGGCTATCGATACCACATTGTCTGGCTATCCTGGTGGCAATTAATGGATATCTGGTTTTAAGTCCAGTACTTTTCCGGGCTATCACCCACTTTTCAGGAGTAACAAATGAGTTTAGTACTTGGAAGGAGACGCTGAGTTTTCTTGAGTTGGTTGAAATTCCACGGTTTATGATCGGTTTTGTACTGATTTTGATGGCTGTTGCCCTATCAATGAAAACCCGTATAGCCTGGTTTTTCACGGTGTTACTGATATTTACCATCGTTTCTATCAATATCATTATTCTAAAAGATCACAATACACTGACGACTTATTCCATTGTGATTATTGTCGCCTTGATATTTTACTGGCGGGAATTTAATTATTATAGCCTCGGTAGCGGAACGTTTCTTGCTATTGTTAGTATCGCTTCACTGATCGTTTATAGCATGCTGGGCACACTTTATATCGGCGATGAATTCGCGCCAGTCGTCACCGATTTACCGACAGCGTTCTATTTTGCGGTTGTTTGTATGTCAACAGTGGGCTTCGGGGATATTATCCCACATACCACGTTGGCACGAATGTTTACCCTTACGGTGATTATTTCCGGTATTACTGTCTTTGCTGCTTCAGTTTCTTCTATTGCCGGGCCGATAATCAGTAATAATGTTAAACGTATAGTTAAAGGTAGGGCCTCTGACGTGGAACGTAAAAATCATTTTATTATCGTGGGCACCAGCTCTCTGGCACTGAATGTGTATAACGGCCTACGAGAACGCGGTGATGAAGTCACGGTGGTTTGTGCTGTAGGTAGTCAACAGAATTATCCATCTGATGCGGATATTATCGAGGGCGACCCCTCTTCAGTGGTAACATTGAAGTTAGCGGGGGCCGACAAAGCAAAATATATTATCGCACTGTGTGACAGTGATGCCGATAATGCTTTCACCATTCTGGCCGCTAAAGAAATCGCCGGTGAATCCACCAAAACCTTAGCATTGGTGAATGAAACCGAAAATATGAAGAAAGTTAAACGGGTTGAACCTAGTATGGTCTTCTCTCTACCATTATTAGGCAGTGAGTTGCTGGTTAGAACCCTGAATGGCGATACCATTAATAATGAACTAATTACTGAGATGTTCTTTGGTAATTGCCAAAAACTGGATTAATTCAATACTCTGCACCCCTGATATATCAGGGGTGTTAGTGACGTTCAGTGATTCGACCCTTCCAGAGCGGCGACTCTGCGAGGCTGCTGCAAACAGCGATATGTTTATTCAGTCACGGCTTGTGGGTCTTTCGGCTTTTCTTTTGGCCCCACCATTAAACCTAATTCGACAGCAATAAAACCGACAATCAGACTGGCGATCAAATAGCCGATTGAAACGAAAACTTCGCTTGGGTTTTTCATCATTTCGACGGCACCAAAAACAAAACTGGAAAATGTTGAAAGCCCGCCCATGATTCCGGTTCCCACCATTAGATGGACATATTGATTAATTTTACCGTTTTTAAAGCAAGAGGTGACCAACCCTAATAAAAATGCGGCGATGATATTGGCCGCAAAGATATCCATGGGGAAGCCATCGGCCAGTCTGGGTACTGACATCATAATTAATTCACGACACATGGCACCAAAAGCGCCACCGATAAAAACCAGAATAATAAGATTCGGCATAATAATTATCTCCGATTAATAGAATCGTTTATGCTCAATAAGCCAGCCAGGCACCGAATGCCGCGGCGGCTAAACCAAGCAATACAGAAATAATCAGATATCCGGCAGCCATTGCTCTGCCTTGAGCGGTGGCCAGTTTTGCCGCATCTAATTGCATGCTACTAAAGGTGGTATAGCCGCCTAAAATACCGGTCAACACCGCAGCATTTATTAAATCGCCATAACGATCACGCCAGTCAATACTGAAAAGAATACTCAGATAGCCAATAACGAATGCCCCTGAAATATTGATGAGAAAAGTACCGAGGGGAAGATTGCCTTTATATACTTTGCCAACACCGAGTCCTAGCCACCATCGTAAAAGTGACCCGAGCCCTCCTCCAAGCCCTACCCACATTATGTCAATTGCAGTCATAGCAAAGCCCTCAATGGCAATTCGTCAGAGTAATCATAATTGTAGTACAAACAATTTTAGAAATGTTCGAAGAGATCACTTTCATGGGGAAGGGATGACGTTAAAATAGGAATGCCGTTTCAAAATACGATAAATGGAGACAGAAGCCATCATGCCTTACAACGCAGATCCTTCCCGCTACAACCAAATGCAATATCGTTTTTGTGGAAAAAGTGGCTTGCAGCTTCCCGCATTATCGCTTGGGCTTTGGCATAACTTTAGTTTTAACAATACATTAGAATCACAACGAACGTTACTGCGCAAAGCCTTTGATCTGGGAATTACCCACTTCGATTTAGCCAATAACTATGGTCCACCACCGGGTTCGGCCGAGCAAAATTTTGGTAAGTTGTTGCAAGACGACTTTAAGCCTTATCGTGACGAGTTGATTATCTCGACTAAGGCCGGTTATAACATGTGGCCTGGCCCCTATGGTGCAGGGAGCTCACGAAAATATCTGTTGGCTAGCTTAGATCAAAGCCTAAAACGTATGGGGCTGGATTATGTGGATATTTTCTATTCCCACCGTGTGGATGAAAACACGCCAATGGAAGAGACCGCATCAGCATTAGCTCAGGCAGTGCAAAGCGGCAAAGCACTGTATGTGGGTATTTCATCCTACTCTACCGAACGAACCGCCAAGATGGTGGAATTATTGCAAGAGTGGAAAATCCCATTACTGATCCATCAACCTTCCTACAATATTCTTAACCGTTGGGTTGAGCAGACGAATCTATTAGATACTCTGGATAACCATGGTGTGGGCTGTATTGCCTTTACACCATTGGCACAAGGGTTGTTAACTGGGAAATACCTCAATGGTATCCCGGATGACTCGCGGATGAAAAAAGAAGCTGGCGGCTCACTAAAAGAAAATATGTTATCAGCGGCCAATCTGCAGAGCATTAAGTTGCTGAATGAGTTGGCTGAGCAGCGTGGGCAATCATTGGCGCAAATGGCATTGAGCTGGTTATTGAAAGATAGTCGAGTGACGTCAGTTTTGATTGGTGCTAGCCGTCCTGAGCAGCTTGAGGAAAATTGTGCCGCACTGAGTAACCTGACATTCACCGTAGAAGAGTTAACCGCTATTGATCAGCATGTTACCGACGGCCAGCTTAATCTATGGCAGGCTTCTTCGGATCGTTAACTTGACGTAACTGAGTCAGTGTTTGGCATCAGGCAAAAGCCGGAAAATTTCTCCGGCTTTTTGTTGGTAACCATAGGTCTGTTATGGGTTTGTCGCGAGGCCGACTTTTAGCAGTTTACCGTCACTCTCATCCGTTAACAGATACACATACCCGTCTGGCCCGATGCGCACATCACGGATACGTTCACCGCGATCTCCTAGTAGCCGCTCCTCGGCAATCACTTTATCGTCATCAAGTTGCAAACGAATTAGCTCTTTCTGAGCCAACGCGCCGATGAACAACGAATGTTGCCAGGTTGGGAAGCGGGTTGCATCATAAAATGCCATCCCACTGATACCTGGAGATTTTTCCCAATAATATGCTGGCTGTTCGGTACCATCCACATGAGTACCTGTGGCCTCTGGAATGGGAAGACCAGAATAATTCACCCCGTGAGTTGCCAATGGCCAGCCATAGTTTTTCCCCGCCATTAGGATGTTGACCTCATCACCGCCTTTAGGCCCATGTTCATTGGACCACATCACCCCACTCCATGGGTTAAGCGCCAACCCTTGCGGATTACGATGCCCATAGGACCAGATCTCTGGCCTTGCGGGAGACTTTTTCGCAAAGGGATTATCTTTTGGCACCTTACCGTCAAGGGTTAGACGCACGACTTTACCTTGATGCAAGCTCAGGTCCTGAGCAGTAGGGCGCTGGTTATTCTCACCCAAGGTAATAAAGAGATGCTCTTGCTCATCAAAGGCCAATTTCCCACCGAAGTGGTTGCCTGTCGATAGTTTTGGCTGTTGGCGGAAAAAGACAGTGAAGTTCTCAATCGCTGTGCCTTGAGGGTTAAGGCGGCCATAACCTACTGCGGTACCGGCTTTACCCTCTTTTCCCTCCTCGGCGAAACTGAGGTAGACACGGCGGTCTTGAGTAAATTTCGGTGACAAAGCCACGTCTAATAAGCCACCTTGCCCCTTGGCATAGACTGTAGGCACGCCTTTCAGGGGGGCTGATAGTGGTTTCTCTGACTGCCATAAACGCAATTGCCCGGAACGTTCAGTAATCAAGATTCCGCCATTATCAGGCAAAAATGCCAGTGACCAAGGATGGTCCAGTCCATTTTGTAGTTCAGTAACTGTCACGGTGGGGGACGGGGCTGCTAACACAGGCGCTGAGAAAATCACACTGAGTAAGAGCAATTTGACTAATTGCCCGCTCAGGCGAGAGGTCGGTGTTCTATTTCCAAATAACGTCATCACTCACTCCATAAATGTGCAAACACCTGTTAACTTTAGAATATTAATAGAAAATCGGCTATTTCGAATCAAAAACCTGTGATGCTGAACAGCAGATTAATAGCGCGGTGATAGCTAAAATAGTGACATGAACTTCGCTTCACGAATAAACCCATGACGAAAAATCCCGATAAAAGTGGAAAGGTTTGGATGAAACAATTATCAAACCAATAAGATCCCCTAATTTATCCTTCCATATGTTTCAATTCATTTTTACTGTTTTATTTTGTTGCTTATCGATAGGCAAATAAAAACTAACCATATGAAATACAAATGAATTAAACTTAATTCGCCGAGCAAAAAAATAATCATTTTGCGATAAGCATCACATTGTAATCGCTGAGAAATGTGAAGGGCATCAAGATGAAAAGTCAATTAGAGACGATTATAGTGACGCTTGAATTACTGGCTTGTCTGTCAACTCCGTATACTGCCGACAACCAGAAGCAATGGAGCTGGGCAAGGGGCACGATAGAGTACAGGTAAAGGGAATTCACCATTGCACTGGCATATGAATAACTTGTGTCTTTTGAACGTCAAAAGGTGTTGGGTATGGAAAAGAAAAAAATTTATCTATTTTGCTCTGCCGGTATGTCTACCTCGCTACTGGTTTCCAAAATGAAAATACAAGCAGAGAAGTATGAAGTGCCAGTAGTTATCAATGCTTACCCGGAAGCGTTGGCAGCACAACATGGTAAAGAAGCAGATGTCATCCTATTAGGGCCGCAGATTGCTTACATGTTGCCAGAGGTCACCAAAATGTTCCCTAACAAACCCGTTGAAGTGATTGACTCGATCCTTTACGGCAAAGTCGATGGCTTAGGGGTATTAAAAGCTGCTGTTGCCGCAATAAAAAAAGCAAAACAATAAGGGGAGCACTGTGAGCGCATTTATTAATTCTCTGGAAAGGGTCATATTGCCCTTCGCCATTAAGATTGGCAAACAGCAACATATTAATGCTATCAAGAATGGGTTTATTCGGCTGATGCCATTAACCCTGACGGGGGCGATGTTCGTTCTTATCAATAACGTATTCTTAAGCTTTGGCGAAGGGTCGTTCTTCTTCTCGATGGGTATTCGTTTAGATGCCGATACGATTACTACCCTCAATGGTTTTAAAGCGATAGGCGGCAACGTTTATAACGGTACTCTCGGCATCATGTCATTAATGACGCCATTCTTTATCAGTATGGCCTTGGCCGAAGAGAAAAGAGTCGATCCACTGGCTTCGGCTCTGTTGGCCATCGCGGCCTTTATGACCGTAACACCTTACAGTGTTGGTGAGGCTTATGCCGTCGGTGCCAACTGGTTGGGTGGCGCGAATATTATCTCGGGCATTATTATTGGTTTGGTGGTTGCAGAGGTCTTTGCCTTTATCGTGCGACGTAACTGGGTTATCCGCTTGCCAGACAGCGTGCCAACGTCCGTTTCCCGCTCGTTCTCTGCCCTGATTCCTGGTTTTATCATTCTGTCCATTATGGGCGTCATTGCTTATTCCCTTGGATTGCATGGCACTAACTTCCACCAGATCATTATGGACACCATTTCAGCGCCGCTGTCGAAAATGGGCAGTGTTGTGGGATGGGTGTATGTTATGTGCTCTTCACTGTTGTGGTTCTTCGGGATACACGGTGCAATGGCCTTATCTGCACTGGAAAGTGGCATTATGATGCCGTTTGCCTTGGAAAACGTGGCAACCTATACCCAATATGGTTCGGTTGCAGCGGCAGTGGCGGCGGGCAAAGAATTCCATATGTGGGCCAAACCTTTCGTTGACTCCTATATCTTCCTCGGCGGCACCGGCGCAACACTTGGGCTGGTTATTGCTATCTTTATCGGCTCGCGCCGTGAAGATTACCGTCAGGTGGCAAAATTGGGCGCGCCAGCGAGTGTTTTCCAGATTAACGAACCTATTTTGTTTGGTCTGCCGGTCATTATGAACCCACTGTTCTTTATTCCGTTTATCTTGGTTCAACCGGTGTTGGCAATTATCACATCGATTGCGTATTACACCGGTTTTATTCCGCCAATCACCAATATTGCGCCGTGGACTATGCCGGTCGGCTTGGGGGCATTCTTTAACACCAACGGCAGTATTGCTGCGATGCTGTTAAGTCTGTTCAACCTCGGGGTTGCCACCATGATTTATCTGCCGTTTGTGATTATTGCTAACAAAGCACAGAACGAGATAGATCGTGAAGTTCAAAGCGAAGAAGAGATAGCTGATAGCTTGAAATTCTAATCAGTAACCCTATTGAACGTACAAGGCTGGAGGCTGGAATGAAATATCAATTTCCCGATGATTTCTGGTGGGGGAGTGCCACTTCTGCAACCCAATCTGAAGGGGCGTCATTGCAGGATGGCAAGAGCAAGAATATCTTCGATTATTGGTATGACATTGCGCCAGAGCGTTTTCATGACCAGATTGGCCCGGAAAACACTTCCACCTTTTACGAAAACTATCAGCAGGATATCTTGCTGCTAAAACAACTGGGGCATAACACCTTCAGGACATCGATTTCATGGTCGAGACTGATCCCAACGGGTGACGGCGAGCTTAACCCCAAAGCCGTCACTTTTTATAACGCGGTGATTGATTCCTTACTGGCGCAAGGTATCACGCCCTTTATTAACCTCTACCATTTTGATATGCCGCTATGTATGCAAGAGAAGGGGGGGTGGGAAAGCCGCGCAGTAGTGGATGCCTATGCACGTTACGCCAAAATTTGTTTTACCCTGTTTGGCGACCGGATAAAACATTGGTTTACTTTCAATGAGCCAATTGTTCCGGTTGAAGCTGGTTATCTGAATGACCTGCATTACCCTTGTGTGGTTGATTTTAAACGTGCTGTCACTGTGGCCTATCACAGTGTATTGGCGCATACCAAAGCAGTTGAAAACTATAGGGAAATGAAGCAGGGTGGTGAAATTGGTATCATTTTGAATCTGACTCCCACCTATCCTCGTTCTGACAGTGCGCCAGACTTGGTTGCCGCTAACTATGCTGATTTACTGCTTAATCGCAGTTTCCTCGACCCTGTGACTAAAGGTGTTTACCCCGAGGAGCTTATCACGCTACTGCGCGAACATGACTTGCTACCACAGATTGAATCCGATGATTGCCAACTTATTGCCGCTGGCGTCATCGATATATTAGGGGTTAACTATTACCAACCAAGAAGGGTTCAGGCGAAAGATATCCCAACCCCGCTGGATAAAGTAAAAACACCCGAAGACTTGTTTAGTTTCTACCCAATGCCAGGGCGGAAAATTAACCCCCACCGCGGCTGGGAAATTTATGAAAAAGGGTTATATGACATCCTGATCAATCTGAAACAGAATTATGGCAATATCCCCTGTTATATCTCCGAGAATGGTATGGGAGTTGAGGGGGAAGAGCAATTTCTCACGCCATCTGGTCGGGTTGATGATGACTACCGCATTGAGTTCATTCGCGACCATCTGAAGTGGTTGCATCAGGCATTGCAAGAGGGCAGCAACTGCAAAGGCTATCATTTGTGGACCTTTATTGATTGCTGGTCTTGGCTCAATGCTTATAAAAATCGTTATGGATTAGTCCGGTTAAATATCGCGGATCAGTCGCGAGTGATAAAGAAAAGTGGCTATTGGTTTGCGGATGTCGCAAGGCAAAAAGGCTTTAATTAATTGGAGTTACAGTATGTTTGATTTAGATAAAATTATTGATGATGTGCAGCCGACTGATGAGTTGGAAGATGTGGTTATGGGGCTGATTATTAATGCCGGGCAAGCGCGGAGTTTGGCTTATAAAGCTTTAAAGCAGGCCAAAACGGGCGACTTCATCCAAGCCAATGAACTGATGGCACAATCACGTCTGGCACTGAATGAGGCGCATCTGGTTCAGACTCAGCTTATTGAAGCTGATCAGGGGGAGGGCAAAACTAAAGTCACGTTGGTATTGGTTCATGCACAGGATCATTTAATGAACGCCATGTTAGCCAGAGAACTCATTGCAGAGTTGATTGAATTGCACCAGAAGATAGACTAACTCCACCGCATTAATAGCCGTTGTTTTAAATGAGTGAAGGTAAATAAGATGGAAGTCAGATTAGTACGTGAAAAAGACTTTTTTAACGGGAAAGAGTTCCATCTGTTTATTTATAACAAAACGGAGAGTGCGACCGGGTTACATCAGCATGACTATTATGAATATACCCTGATATTAACCGGCATGTGTTACCAGGAAATTAACGGCAAGCGGGTCTTTTTAGAACGTGGCGATTTCGTTTTTATTCCTATGGGCTCTCATCATCAAAGTTTCTATGACTTTGGGGCGACACGAATTTTAAACGTTGGGATCAGAAAGAGCTTCTTTGAAGAGCACTTTTCCCATCTGCTCTCAAGGCCAATTGTGGCCTCGCAAGCTTATCGTCTAAAAGGTGATTTTCTCTCGTATATTGAATCGGCTATTTCTGCACCGCACTTTAGGGAAGACGAACTTACCGAGTTGGTTGAGCTGCTGACATTTTATGTCACTAACCGCATCAGCCATTATAAAGAGAGCGAGGTTAACGACGATATTCCACAATGGCTGAAGAACAGTATCGATAAAATGCATGATAAGTCGATGTTTGGTGAGAAAGCGCTGGTGAATATGATTGAGTTATCCGGTAAAACTCAAGAATACCTTACCCGTGCCACCCGGCGTTATTATCAAAAAACTCCAATGCAGATTATCAATGAAATCAGAATCAACTTTGCTAAAACCCAGCTTGAAATGACGAACTATTTTGTTTCTGATATTGCCTTTGAAGCCGGATATAGCGATACCACCTTATTTATCAAAAACTTCAAGAAATTGACCTCTTTTACACCTGGGAATTACCGCAAGAAATTCAACTGTGTCAGAGAGGGATTATCCGATTAATTCTGGCTGAACATGCGCTGCCGGAATAGGCTTATAAGGCATCCTCGATGGAAAAGTTACTTATTGTAAATGCTGATGATTTTGGTTTATGCAAAGGCCAAAGTTTTGGGATTATTGAAGCATTCCGAAATGGTATTGTCTCCTCGACCACCGCAATGATGAATGGCGCAGCTATTTATCATGCAGCAGAACTCAGCAAACAAAATTCTGACTTACCGGTAGGGATGCATTTTGTTCTGACCTATGGCAAGCCATTAACGGCCATGCCCTCTTTGGTTGATGCCAACGGGGAACTGGGTAAATGGCTGTGGCAGCGTGCCGAGGCTGGAGAGCTGAATCTCAATGAAATAGCTCAGGAGCTGGCGGCACAGTTTGATCGATTTGTTGCTGTATTTGGCTGTTTCCCCACACATATCGACAGCCATCACCATGTTCATATGTTGCCGCAGATTTATCCGCTGATTGAATCTTTTGCCCACGAGAAAGGGGTTGCGCTGCGTATTGACCGCAACCAAGCACAACAGCAGGGTATTTTGCTCAATACACCACGTAGCACTGAATGGTTTGATGCCGGTTTTTATGGCGATGAACTCTCGGAACAGTCATTCTTGCAACTGCTGGATTATGCAGATCAACAGCAAATTCAGTCACTTGAAGTTATGTGTCATCCGGCGTTTGTTGATAAAACTCTCATGACTAGCGGCTATTGCTACCCACGGCTGACCGAGTTAGATGTTCTCACTTCACCGGCATTAAAACAGGCGGTTGAACAGCGCGGTTATCGATTGGGGTCGTATTTAGATTGTTGATTTTCCTGTGAAATAAACTGCGTTGCTGTCCTCGCCAATCTTCAAGCTATCTTGGACAAGGGCATGCGTGCTGCTCTGCACGAACTTGATAGTCATTAAGCCTTTCTATTACAGGAAATGACGTTGATCGTTATTTCCTGGCCATTAACCTATCATCCCGGTGCCATACAGTTATTCTTTAAGAGAGGCCTATAAAGGAGAGCATAAAATCAATGGCCTCACTATTTTTGCAACATTGATTTTTTATGTATGTTGACTTGCTTAAATCTATCCGACGTAACTACGTGTAAAAATATCCGCACCTTGATGAGTTTCGTACCTGATGGGGCAGACGTCAGCAATTGTCTTCGGCACCACTTTTTATATGGCTGTTTTGTATCGTAAAAATAGGGTGTGAAAGTTTATATTAACGATACTTGCGACAAACTTACCTGAGGTTTGGCCATGCAGAGAGGTTATGTGCGTGTTTCGACCAGCGACCAATGGATTGCTTTGCCTATAGTAGGATGCCACCTCATTTATGAAGAAAAGATATCTGGAGCCAAACGAGTCCACCCAGCACTCACTCGCTTGAACATTTACGCTAAGGGGACGTTCCTGGCTGAACCATCAAGCCAGCAGAAACGAAACCGCTAGACATTTTGCAAGGGACTCGGCAGCATAATCAATATTAATTAACGTTGATTCCGAGAAATGCGATTTTATAATGAAAAATATACATATGCCGACAGCACGAGTTTTAAATATAATTGAAGTTATTTCATCCACGGATGACGGTATTAACTTAACCCAATTATCATTAAAAACAGGAATTAACAAGGGAACTATCCATCCTATATTAAAAACACTAGTTGAATATAATTATATTAACTTTGATAAAACCAATAACCTTTATTTCTTGGGGATATCCTGCTCAACTTTATCGCGCTCATTTTTTGAAAAAACATTTTGGCTTAAAATGATTAATCAAGAGATGCAAGGTATTGTCAACTCTTGCAATGAGGTTTGCCAAATGGGCATTCTTGATCGTGGGGAGGTTTTATATATTGATAAAATTCAGTCAGATCAAGCAGTACAGTTAGTTTCAAATATTGGAACTCGATTACCCGCTACGCTATCCGCGTTAGGTAAAGCAATGCTGTGTGATTTTACGGATGAGCAGATCAAGGAATTATACCCAAATGGTTTTATATCACTGACACCTAATAGCGCCGCTGATATTAGCGAGCTGCGAGAGCAATTTAATCAAGTAATTAAAAAAGGTTATGCTATTGATAACCGTGAAATTAATGAAGAGACAATTTGCTATGCTGTCTCTTTAAAGCAACGTGGGAAAACTATCGCTGCAATCAGTGTTTCCATACCTTATTTTCGTGCCAGCGAAGAAAAGGTTAAACAAGTTATAGATGTCCTGATTGATGCGAAGCAACGGATTGAAAACTCTCTCGATAATTTACAGGATATTAAATTAAACAACAGCGTTTCCTAATTCTCCTCCCAGAGCTACTGTGATATAGCTCTAATCATTTAGAAAAAAAACCGACTTGCTTTGACTCTTTTTTGAGCCTGTGATTAACTCGCCTTGTTCATAAATAAAAACATTGTTCATATATACGAATGAGGCAGCTATGCAAAGTACTTACATCACACCCGCAGTAACTGTTTTTGATGAAAAGGGTCGGTTAGATTTAGACAAAAATATTCAATTATATGAATACATTAAGGATTATGTTTCTGGATTTGTGGTAATGGGGAGTACGGGCGAGTTCTTTTCATTAAGCTTTGATGCCTCTAGACAGTTGATAAAACTCGCCTCAGACTTTCAAAAAGGCAGCATGAAAGTGTACGCTGGTGCCAGCCGAATGGATGTAAATGAATCCATCGCATTGGCTAACTATGCCGATGAGTGTGGGTTAGATGGTGTAATGATCATCAGTCCGTATTACTTTAGGTTAACCGATGAGAGTATTTATGATTTTTATAGCCAAATAGCAAAAAATACTAAGGCCAAGATCTTTATCTATAATTTCCCAGAAAAAACTGGCTATAGCATTTCACCAGAAATATGTTTTAAGTTAGCAACAACCTTCCCTAATATTATCGGTTTCAAAGATACCATCCCCGACACCACTCACACTTGTGAAATTATCAATCTGGTAAAAAAAGAACTGCCTTACTTTGAAGTTTATGCCGGATATGATAATAACTTCGCACACAATATTCTTTCTGGTGGTAATGGCTGTATCGGCGGCTTATCTAATATTTTTCCTGAGTTCTTTAAGTCATGGCGCGATGCCTTTACAGATAACAATCTCTTAAGTATTTCGAAGCATCAACAAACCGTAGATAAACTGATGGCCATTTATAATTTACATGACCCATTTATCGCCACACTTAAAAAAACGCTTCAATTACGGGGTGTTATAAATTCTGATTTCATATGTCCACCATTCACCACTGTCAGTCCAGATAAAACAGATTTAATTATTTCGATATTAAAAGAAGCGAACATTCAGATAAAAAACTAACAAATACAATATATACCCAATAGATTTCAAGATAACGGGTATACCCGTCATAGGAAAAGGAGGGTTTAGTGAAGATAACCGCTTATAATAATGAGATACTCAATTCTGCCATCAGTAAATCATGGAAACGCCTCGTACCTTTAATGTTCATGCTTTACTTTATTGCATTTATTGACCGGGTTAATGTGGGCTTTGCTAAAAGTGCCATGCAACTTGATATTTCACTGTCTGACTCAGCATTTGCCTTCGGTGCGGGTATTTTCTTTGCCGCTTACGCACTGTTCGGCATTCCTGCCAACCTCATTTTAAATAAAATTGGTGCACAGAAATGGCTAAGTATCACCACTATTATATGGGGTGTGTTGTCATCACTTACCGGCTTTGTTACCAATGAAACACAATTTATTGTCCTGCGCTTCCTGTTAGGTTTAGGTGAGGCAGGCTTCTATCCAGGCATCTTGCTACTCGCCTCCATTTACTTTCCGAATAAAGTTCGTGGTTCAGTGATTGGTATTTTTGTACTCGGTGTTCCGATGGCACTGACTTTAGGGTCCCCTTTGTCTGGTGCATTACTGGAACTCAATGGCTGGTTAGGCCGACCTGGTTGGTTCTGGATGTTTGTCATTGAAGGGCTACCCGCTATCTTCTTGGGGATATTTGCCTTCTTCTACTTAGATGATAACCCGACTAAAGCCCGCTTCCTGACACAAGAAGAGAAAGAGGCACTGAATGCTCAACTTGAAAGTGAACGCCAGAATACAGATACCAGTTCAGTGCGAATCGCACTAAAAAGTATCAAAGTTTGGCACCTTGCTCTTATCTACGGCACCATTCAAATTTCAGTGTATGGCTTGATGTTCTTCTTACCATCTCAAGTGGCGGCATTAATGGGGTCAACCCTTGGCTTTAAAGAGTCTGTGGTTGCCGCAATTCCATGGGCATGTTCTGCATTCGGCGTCTATTACATTCCACGTATTGCCGACCGCAATCCGCAATATCGAGTGCCAATCTCAGTGATGTGCATGCTGGCAGCGGCTATCGGGTTGGTAGTATCCGCTTACGCAGGCCCGGTATTCGCCATTGCAGCGCTCTGTTTATCTGCCATTGGTTTCTTATCCGTTCAACCTATTTTTTGGACTTTTCCCTCTCAAATATTGTCGGGCTCGGCTTTGGCGGCGGGTATCGGTTTTTGTACCACGATGGGCGCATTCTGTTCATTCCTGGCACCAATGATACGCGTTGAAGTTGACCAAATGATGAATAGCACCACTGCTGGCTTAGTCGCTCTCGCACTCATTACGGTCATAAGTGCAATTTTGATTGGCATGCTGAAAAATAATAATTCAACAGTAACAATTGACTCAAAATAATAATGGAATGCCTTCAATACCACTCATTAAAAGAAGGAAGCAGAACATGTCAAAAATTCTGAAGATTGATGAAAGCGATAACCTGATTGTGGCCCTGAAAAATCTGCAAAAAGGTGAGACGGTTTGCTGGGGTGATGACCATTTTACTCTGATGACCGATGTCAAAGCCAAACACAAGTTTTCGGTTGAAGACATTGCCATTGGTGGCATTGTCTCGATGTATGGTACCCCGGTAGGCAAAGCGACTAAACCCATTGCCAAAGGGGAGGCCGTAACTGTCGATAATATCAAACACTATGCCGCACCAGTGCAACTTAATGATGAACAATACAACTGGCAAGCACCTGATATTTCTTCTTATATTGACCGTACCTTCAAAGGTTACCTGCGCAGCGATGGTCGCGTCGGAACCGCTAACTATTGGCTTGTGTTCCCGCTGGTATTTTGTGAAAACCGCAATGTGACGAAATTGACCGATGCCTTAAATGATGCTCTTGGTTACTCTGACCATTCGTTAACCCGCTTTGCCATGAATTTAGCTGGCGGAGATGCACCACAAGTAAAAGAAAAACTGTTACCGCATATCGAGGGGGTTCGCAGCATTACCGTGAGTAGTGGTTGTGGGGGAGCGGCATCAGACAGCATGACAATGTGTGAAGTGCTGGCGGCTTATGCTGATCACCCGAATGTTATCGGGATTACCGTATTCAGTTTAGGTTGTGAAAAAGCCCAAGTCATCGATTTCAAAGATGCGCTCAAAAAATGCAATCCACAGTTTAGTAAACCCACCCTATATTTTAAACAACAAGAGTGGGAAAACGAAGAGCAGATGATGCAATCAGCGTTGAAAGAAACCTTTGCCTGCATGAATGAGGTTCAACCCACTCCGCGTGTCGATGTCCCTCTATCGCATCTTAAACTCGGAGTTAAATGTGGTGCATCCGATGGATTCTCCGGGATTTCCGGAAATCCGGCAATGGGGCTGGTTTCTGATTGGGTCGTCACATTAGGCGGAGCATCAGCCTTGGCTGAGTTCCCAGAGTTGTGTGGTGCCGAAGGTGATATGGTTAAGCGTTGTCGTCATCCTGAAGACAAGAGTAAATTCTTGAGTCTGATGGCCGGTTACGAGAAAACAGCTAACTTTTTTAACACCTCAATTGCTGATAATCCCAGCCCAGGCAATATTGCCGATGGCTTGATAACTGATGCGATAAAATCGACCGGTGCTGCCAAAAAAGGCGGACGAGCCCCGATAAGTGCTGTTTGCGATTATGCTGAACCCATGCCTGATACCGGACTATCTCTTGTTTGTACTCCGGGCAATGATGTTGTTGCCGTGACAGGTTTGGTTGCGGCAGGCTGTAATGTCGTCATCTTCTCAACGGGATTAGGGACGCCAACCGGTAACCCAATCGTCCCTGTGCTCAAAATTTCTACCAATACTGAAATTGCCAATCGGCTAAAAGATATTATCGATTTCGATTGCGGGCCAGTTATTGAGGGCACACCTTTGTCGGATGTCAGCCAGGCTTTATTTGAGCGGGTTATTGAGACAGCAAGCCGCGATTACGTGGTGAAGTCAGACAGATTAGAGCAGTATGACTTCTTGCTATGGAAACGCTCACTAGATTTGTAAAACAGCAAAATATAAATCGCAGTTACCTTCTGGATAGCTGCTTTTTTATTCTTACCCAACGTTAGATGGAATTAATAACCTTGATGGCTAGGAAGCTGGGTCGTTCTTTTGTCTCGGTTTCCTAACCATAAATATTGACAGCCACAACGCAAATATTACGTTGATGAATAATTGATTTCAGTCATTGCTACCAAGAACTCAAGATTGTGCTGGGCGTCGCTGCAATATGGCGATGATTTTAAACAGTACTCAGCCTGGTAATAGCACGACACAGCGTTATCATCTGACCTGTAACTCGTTGATGGTAAAATAGGTATTGATTACTCCTCTTACGCTAGTCAATGCCGCGTTTAGAGACTACGGGAAATCTTTGGTCGTTTGTTGTCGCAATAATGGGTATCACTCCATTCCTAGTGGCAAAGGTGAAAAATATATTGATCTGACTTTAATTTAATATTCCCCTTGTTTGCAAATCAATATCCCACTAATTTATGAGTAAAATCATCGACTCTTATTATTCCCTCCATAAAAAAATGATGAAGGATCATGATACTCCATCGTTCAGCCATTTTTTCAATAAGCCCGACCATCACGTTTAAGGAAATTTCCCACATAAAAAAAGTCATGTCTGATATAAAGGCAATCATAATTAATTTATCTTTCACATAAGTTAGCTGAAAATATATTCAAATCCGCTTTTATACTCTAGTCAATATGATTAGGCAGTGTTTCCAGTAACTTATCTCAATTATCTTTCACCCGTAAATAGATAATCAAATAATCAACATTAAGAGTCTCCATTCATATGAATAAAAATCCCAATCCCATTAATCGCTCTGCAACGGTTGGTTGTGGAGCACAATTAATACGCCAGTATCCTCGTGGCAACCTGTCAGTTTTAGCGCTTCTTATTTTCGGTATATTAGGCAGTCCCTGCGCTTCAGCTGCCTTTACCCCCGAGGTTATTGGTGAAGAAGTGACAGGGGAAACTCTGGAGTCAGGAGAGACTCAAAATGTCAGAGAGGGCGGCACCGCCAATAACACCACGATTAATGATGGTGGTAGTCAGTTTGTCGAGGATGGCGGCATCGCCAATGACACCACGATTAACGATGGTTATCAGTTTGTCTACGGTGGCATCGCCAATAACACCACGATTAACAATTCTGGTCGTCAGGATGTCAGATATGACGGCATCGCCAATGACACCACGATTAACAATGATGGTTCTCAGTCTGTCGAGGATGGCGGCATCGCCAATGACACCACGATTAACGATTATGGCCGGCAAGGTGTCTACAATGGCGGCATTGCCAATGACACCACGATTAATAATCGTGGCTGGCAGAAAGTCTACAGTAACGCAATAGCCAACAATACCACCATTAATCACAACGGCCTCTTAGAGGTGGACGCCGGGGGAACACTGACAGGACAGACCATCGTCAACGACCGGGGAACCATGACTTCTTATGATGGTGTCATACACAATGAGGGCGAGGTGATTTTCCAGCGTAGCGACGATTACACCCTGAACTTCGACCTCACCGGCACGGGTGGTCTGACACAAAATGGCCCGCACACACTGACCCTTTCTACCGCCAGCACCTATTCCGGTGCCACCACGGTCAATGGCGGTATTATCAAAGCCGGAGCAGACAATGTGTTCAGCGCCAGCTCTGATTATATCACCCAGGCCGGCGGCTCGTTGGATTTGGACGGCTACAACCAGACACTTCAGTCCCTCAATCACGGCGGCACGGTGAACTTTGGTGGGATTGGGGGCAATACCCTGACCATCACCGGCGATTATATTGGCAACGGTGGCCTGCTGAATATGAATTCAGTTTTAGAAGATGACGATTCTGTCACCGATAAACTGATTATCGGTGGCAATACCGCCGGTAACACCTTTGTGCAGGTGAATAATCTGGGGGGCAGCGGCGCGCAGACGTTGAACGGCATTGAGCTGATCACGGTGGGCGGCGTGTCTGAGGGCGAGTTTACTCAGCAGGGGCGTATCGCTGCCGGGGCCTATGACTACTATTTACAGCGCGGGGTGGGCAGCAATGCCGCCAACTGGTATCTGAGCAACGCGATCCCGACAGAGACCCCGGAAGTTCCGGGCGAGCCATCTCCCCCACTGGTTGAGCGGCCTGAAGCCAGTGGCTATAGCGCCAACCTGGCGGCGGCCAACAACCTGTTTGTCACTCGCCTGCATGATCGTCTGGGTGAAACTCACTACATTGATGCGCTGACCGGCGAGCAGAAAGTCACCAGTTTGTGGCTACGCAATGAAGGCGGCCATAACCGTTCCCGTGATTCTCAGGACCAGTTGCGCACGCAAAGTAACCGCTATGTGATGCAACTGGGGGGTGATATTGCTCAGTGGAGCCACACGGGTGCAGACCGTTTCCATCTGGGCCTGATGGCCGGTTACGGTAACAGCAAAAGCACCAGTGAATCACGTTTATCCGGTTACAGCGCCCGTGCCTCGGTGGACGGCTACAGCACTGGGGTGTACGGCACCTGGTATGCCAATAGCGCCGATAAAACCGGCCTGTATGTGGACAGCTGGGCGCAATACAGCTGGTTCAATAACACTGTTAATGGTCAGGGTTTGGCGGCTGAAGAGTACAAATCCAAAGGGGTCACCGCCTCACTGGAAAGCGGCTATACCTTTAAGGTGGGCGAAAATACCGCGAAAAACGCCACGTATTTTATCCAGCCGAAAGCCCAGGTCACCTGGATGGGCGTCAAAGCCGACGAGCATCAAGAAGCTAATGGCACTCATGTTTCAGGCGAAGGCAATGGCAATATCCAGACTCGCCTGGGGGTAAAAGCCTTTATGAACGGCTATGCGGAGCAGGATAAAGGTAAAGATCGGGTATTCCAGCCATTTGTCGAAGCCAACTGGATCCACAACACCAAAGACTTTGGCACCACCCTGAATGGGATCACCGTGAAACAGGACGGTGCGGCGAATATTGCTGAGCTGAAACTCGGAGTGGAAGGCCAGATTAATAAGAGCGTCAATCTGTGGGGTAATGTCGGCCAGCAGGTGGGTAATAAAGGCTACAGCGATACGGCGGTGATGTTGGGTGTGAAATATAACTTCTAATTGACGCTGCACTGATGAATATAAAAGGCGCATACATCAGCTATGCGCTGCTTAATTATAGGCTCTGTTGTCAAAATCTAGTGATAATAATCTAACGACACCATGTCAGCTGAAGGTGTCGCCATTACATGCTTATCATTTTTCACGACAAGCTAGTTAGGAGATTATATGAGATTTTTAATAATTTATTTTTATTGAAAAAATTTTATAGTAAGCAGAATAGAGTTTGTCACTTATTTAATAAAATAGAGTTCCATTTTTAAGTGTTTGGCATGTTAAGATACTTTGTTAATAATATTAAATATTTTTGATTAAAGAATCTCTCAAGTTTCATAAGGTAATTTTTATTCGCTAACGTTTTATTGCGAGGTTACTGCCATGATCACTTTATGGAATACGGTATATATTGAAAACGCGATTAACCGTCTGAAAAGAAAGGAACTGCATTTCGATGATAAATTGCTGTCATATATATCTCCACTGAGCTGGAAGCAAATGAATCTGACGGAAGATAATAGCTGGCGAAACAATAAAAAACTGGCTGAAGAGAAGTATCGACCTTTGCAGCCAGCTGATATCAGTCAGTACAAAAAAAATCTTAATGTACAAAAATTCCGTTTCCCAAACTGATCCTTTATCGCTCGATCTCACACATTTACGTATGAATCTTTACCTCTGGCCAATTTAGGTTAACGACCCGCCGCTGTCCCTTTCTAGTTCCATTTAGACTTCATGTAGTTCTTTGGAATTGCTCATGTGAATAGACCCGGATTTTCTAGAAGGTTCCGTCCCTCATGAACTAGGTACTTTCATAAACTGCAGGTGGTTGATCTTCACTGGCACTGTGAAGATGTTTGGCATTATAAAACATCTCTTTCCAACGATAGCCAGATATCTTCAGCATAATTTTCAGTTATGCAGGTTTCCTTCACGTTCCATCAACGTTCGGCAATCAATTTGAAAGTATTGGTTTTAGCCTCTTGTGAAGACCGGAGCTGCTCTTTTTGATACTTAAGAGGATCGAACTGTTTGCAAGTAACGCACGTGCTTTTGCTCTCAGTTTTCGTGCGTCAGAAAGTGTGACTGAGGGATAGGCTCCAAAACTCTGCTTAGTGCGTAGTTTGGTGAAAGGGCGATAGTAGCGAAATTGCCAAAGTTTATTGCCGCTCGATTTGATTAGCAGTGACAGGCCATTTCTATGATGCAGATGATAATCTGCGTCTTTGGATTTTGCTGCTTTGATTTCCGTATCGGTCAACGGCTTGGTTTGTCTAGCCATGATCAGTCTTCGCTCTTGTAGACCCAACGAAAACCATAATAGCTTTCATTGGGCCTATCAATGGGCCCAAAAGGATTGGATTTAATTAGGTTAGTTCAGACTTCGCGGGACAAATTGAAGGTACAAAAAAGCCCGCAAGGCTTGCGCCATGCGGGCTTTTCGTACTTCATCGGCCTTATCTGGTAATAACCGATGTCTAAATTGGTGGAGCTGGGGGGATTTGAACCCCCGTCCGAAATTACTACACCGTCGGTACTACATGCTTAGTCCAATCATTACATTCGCCGGCCAGCTGCGGATGGACACGCCACTGACAAACTATCCTGATTAGTTTTAATGCTTCCACCCCAGGCAAGGTTTCCACACGAGCTCTTTTAGTTTTGACCTCTCTTGATCCCCGTCCTAAGAGCGGAGGCTAGGGAGAGAGGGCTCTAAGCAGGGTATTAAGCTGCTAGTGCGTAGTTTTCGTCGTTTGCGACTATTTTTTTGCGGTTTTTTACGAGGCCACCGCACCTCGGCATGCACCTTGGGTTTCGCGAATCCCGTCGAATCCAGAATCAGCCCCAAAGAACTTCACTAGTATAACAGAACTATGTCCTGCTAAGCCAGTGACTTAACGATTTGCGTGCTTCATGATGCGCGCTTTATCCAACTTCCATTCGCGATCACGAATATCATCGCGCTTGTCGTTGTCTTTCTTACCTTTGGCCACACCAATTTTAATTTTCGTCCATGCATTTTTCCAATACATAGAGAGTGCGACCACAGTGTAACC
>NZ_KN150731.1:2219885-4369541 GCF_000754805.1 Yersinia frederiksenii ATCC 33641
TCTCATCTGGTATTTTATTACTATTGTTAAATAACTTAAAATGGATGAAAATAAAAAAATCCATAATAAATATCAATAAAAACAACGTAATAAATATCGGAGAGAATTATTCATTTATTGTTTTTTATAAAAAAACATTCAAAGAGTGGGTACAATACTTACGCAGCATAGTTAAGGAGAATAATAAACTTCACATACTCACGCCAATCGTTTACTCATTATGCATTTACATTATTAACTTTTTCACTCTTAAATTAAATATCATTATAACTTCACTTTTTATATTAGGAAGTGTTATATATCTTCAATTGAAGTTATCAAGAAAGAGACATCATTCTCTTTTTAAAAAAGATTTCCCAGAGGTTCTATTAATGATAAATATGGCATCAGGTAGCGGAGCCAGTATTAATCATGTACTAGAACGCTGCGGGCAAGAAGTTAGTGGACCATTAGGACATGAGCTCGTTCTTATTTGTCGCAGACTTAATCTTGGTGAGTCACCAGAAACTGTTTTTTATGATGCCTATCAACGTTTCAATTATCCTGAATTCTACTTTCTCATTACAATTATTTTGCTTAATATTCAACAAGGTGGACAATTAAAAGAATTAACGAGTAGATTATCCCAAGTGATATCAAAAAATAAAACCACTGAGCAGAAAAAATCTGTACTGACCGCTCAAACTCGGATGTCAGTCAATATTATATCTGCCATGCCCGTTGCATTCTCACTTTTACTCTATTTTATTGATGCCAAAAACATAGAATCAATGTGGGATAACCCTATAGGAAGAATGATCTTTTTTTATATAATCACCAGTGAGGCCATTGGTATTTACGTAATAAGAAAAATGCTTAGGAAAACACTATGAGTATATTTTTTATTTCATTATCAATTTTGGGAGTGGCTATTTTCCTTACAACTAAGTCCAGAGAAAACAAAATATTAATATATAATCGAATAAACAATAAATCACAAGAAGAAAGAGACAGTAAAAATGAAAAAAACAGCAATGAAAAAAATATTTCTTATCTTATAACAATACCATTAATTCTAGACAAGGCTATTTACTCTAAATTAATTATTATATTAACTAGTTTTATCATAGTAATCCCATTACTATTAACAAATATAATAGAAACTAACATTGACACTTTTATCATCATTGGATTAATAACCTTGATGACTACTTTATATCTACCAAAAGTACTTATAAATAAAGTTATCATCAGAAGAACTGAGTCTGTACTTAAATCACTACCTTTCTTTATTGATATTACTGCAGCATGCGTTCAGTCTGGCATGACAATCGATAATTCTCTAAGTTATGCAGCGAAAAAGTTTGAATTGATAAATCATGACTTAAGTCTGATCATGATTAGAATGATAAAGAGAGCCGAAATAAATGGACTGGAATCAGCAATAAAAGAACTTCATCACTCTTCTAACGCCCTGGAAATAAAAATGTTTTGTAGCGCTCTTCAATACAGCATTAGTTTTGGATCAAGTGTTTATGATCAGCTGATTAACTTATCTCAAGATATGAGAGAAATGCAATTATTGGTCACAGAGGAGAGAATTAGCAAATTATCAGCAAAATTAACCTTCCCACTATTTTTATTTATTCTCATTCCATTTGTCGTTTTAGTTATATCCCCCAGCGTATTGGAGATACTCGCATATGTACAAAAAATTTAATACGTCCATTATTGTTTCAACTTTCATACTGCTAATAAGTGGTTGTTCTTGGAATGATAAGACGAGTAAGGACGAATTTACTTATCGTGAAAGTATTTTAACTAAAGCAAATAACCATAGTGGCTTAATTACCTTATATCGTGATAAATTAAAAATAAAAGAAGATGATAACATCAGATTAAAATTAGCAAACTCTTATTATCTATCAGGTGATAGTAAGTCCTCTCTATATTATCTCAAACCAATAGCGCATAAGCAGAGCGAATCTATCTATTTATTGCAAGCCAAGAGCCTTATTAAGGAGGGTAATAATACAGATGCACGCATTATTGTAAATAAACTATTGAAAATCTCACCTAACAGTGCTGAAGCACATAATATTAATGGTATTATTTTAGCCAATAGTGGTGAAATGGCTAAAGCTGAGAATGCTATTGAGAGATCACGCGCTTTATTTATCTCCGATGAAACCGCGATGAATAATCTTGCCGTTATCGCCATACTCGATAACCGTTATGCAGATGCAGTAAGAATATTATTACCGAGTTACCTTGCCGGTAAAAGGAACAGTTTAATGTTACATAACTTAGTTTTTTCACTAATTAAACTTGGTGATAAAAAATACGCGAAAAAAATAATTACTGCTGAAAAAATCTCGAAAGAACCCGATGAGTTGATATTAGCCATTAGTCAGATTAGCAGCCCATATCAAGATAAATTATCCGACGGAATAGAATAATGCGTAATTTAACCATTCGCCTTGTTAACTCGAATAAAGGGTCTATTACTATAGAGTTTTCAATAACGTCTCTTATATTTATATTTACACTGCTATTTAGTGCGGAAATTTCACGTCTATTTTATATTTCTGCCAGTTTAGATTTAGCTTTTTCTGAGGCTGTAAAATCAGCTAAAAATAAGCAAAGAAATGAGAATAGCCGTTATAACACTGTATTGAAGGCAAAGTTACTCACACAACAAGGGGTGTTAGGCTCTTTTATCACAAAGACTAACTCAGTAAAAACAAGTGTTAAATTTAGTCAAGATATACATGATATTATTAATAATAACATGTCAAATGACGATACACTGCCACTGGCAAAATATACTGTCCGTTATTCATATCAGCCCATTTTTTTTCCTATTCCATCTTATTGGGGTAAGACTCTACTCTCACGAGAGGTTATTTTTGTACAGGAAAATTAGTCAAAAAAATATCATTGCAGATACTCGCGGTGCAGTAATTATTGAGTTTATCTTTGTTTTTTTAATCATCGCTCTTTTTATAAAGTTAATCATCTCGATGGCTGAACATTACTCAACTATGGGGAAACTAGATCGAACTTCATATTCATTAGCCGGAATTATTCGTGAAAGATCACAATTATATGATGGTGATAATATATTATCCCAAGAGCAAGTTAATCAATTAAAGAGGCTTGCAGACAATATGTTACTTAGCGCCGGTAATTCTAATCGTGATTTTGCAATAAAAGTAGAAACCGTACATTTCAATCCAACAGGATCATCTGCTATTGAAAATAAAATAATAGATAATACGAAAAGTTTATCATTTGGTGTCGGTGCTTGTGAGCCGAAAAAACCACTTAGAGAGTTAATACAATTATCAACTTTCAGTAATGCAGGTAGATGGATACCTCTCTATCGGGTCACACTATGCTCTCTTAATACATCTTGGTACAACAGACTATTAAACCAAGAAGGATCCGATAGTGCCATAAAATCATCTTCTATCACAGTGGAAAGGTGACTCAGTCATATTTCATATACACAGCGTAATAATAAAGGCTCTTTATGTTAAAAAATAAGACTCACTATCTAAGTTTCAATAAACTATTTATTTTCATAAAAAATGAGAATGGCGCTATATTGTTATCATTTATTTTCATTCTACCTATTTTTATTGGGTTGGTTTTTTTATCTTTTGAAATTTCTCATTTTATACAAAAAAAAGCTCGACTCTCTGATGCCATTGAGCAAGCAACATTAGCGCTAACAGTTGATAATGATGAATCGCCAGATGACGATAATATAAAGAAAGAAAAAAATAGCAAATTTATCATTAATTATGCAAAAGCATATTTACCCAATGAGAAATTTTCAAAACCAGTAATAAATATAACCAGTCATTCAGACTATATTAATTACCAGGTAGATATGACGATATATTATCCCACAAAAATATTAAATAAAATATTTCAAACAGTCTCTCCAGAGGTTAGTATCAGTGATAATGCCAGGGCCTTAAAATATACCACTACGGATTCAAAACCCACAGACGTGGTATTTGTCGCTGATTACTCAGGTTCAATGAATGAATATTTCGATGAAAGTGATGAAAGTGATGAAAAGAAAATTGTGGCATTAAGACGGATATTTAAAGATATACAAAATGAAATTAAATATAATAACGTAAATATTGACATTATTGGTTTTGTACCTTTTTCTTGGGGAACTAAAAATTTTTATAGCAGTACTTTGGCGAATATGGAAAAAGAATCATTTTGTCACTTCCCATTTGTCCCAAACCAGTTTAGTCCCAGCAGCGACTACTTAGCAAAATATAACTTTTCAGAGAAATATAACATTTCTGATTTAAAAAAATTCCCAGAATTAAAAAATCTTGATATCGTTGACAGAATTAAAAATGGTGAATGTACTTACAATAATTACAGAAAAATCATCAATGAGATAAATGATAAATTACATTATGAAGTGGATTTAGATGAATCTTATGTTAATGAAATTTACGACTCCCTTGATCTCGCCTGTAATATGGCTTATTTTGATGAAATAGCTGATATAGTTGAGAGTAATATTGACTATACGAAAACTCTTGAGTCAATAAATAAAGCAGATAATACCATTAACATAAAAATGGTAGACATGCCTAACAACAGTATATGTCTAAGGGGGTCAAAGGCTTTTACTTTTGATAGACATAATCGTAATAATACATCGATATCCAAAATATTAGGCACCAGGGCTACTGGAGGAACATTAATAAGTTCAGGTATATTAACAGGGAATAATATATTCTTAGAAACAGACAATAGCTATAATAAATTAATGATTATTATTTCTGACGGGGATGATTCTAGACAAACAGATAAAGAGAAAAGGTATTATAATATTAGTAAGAATCTTATTAAAGATGGAATGTGTGAGAAAATTAAAGACAATGGCATAAAAATGGCATTTATCGCTATTGGATATGTACCAAGAGAAGATATTGATTGGAGAAGGTGCGTAGGAGAAGAGAATTTCTATTTCGCTAAAAATGCACATGAGCTGGAACTAGATATTCGCCAGGCATTAGTAGGTGTTGATTCTGAAGTAGGCCGTAATATACCGAAAAAATGATATCAGGCGCGGTAATCTTCGCCGCGCCTGCAATTGACTATTTTGTACCGCCCGCTTCCATACCAACTAACCCGACCTTGAGATAACCTGATTGACGCAGTGCATCCATCACACTCATCAAGGTTTCATAATCCACCACTTTATCCGCCTGGAAGAAAATAGTAGTTTCTTTGTTAGATTGGGTCACGTTATCCAGCGCTGCCGCCAATGTATCGCGGTCAACCTGCTGGTCACCAACATAAAGCTGGTTATCCGCTTTGACGGTCAGAAATACCGGTTTCTCTGGTCGTGGCTGCGGTACTGCTGAAGATGCCGGTAAATCGACTTTGATATCAACAGTTGCCAATGGTGCAGCCACCATGAAGATAATCAGTAATACCAGCATGACATCAATAAAGGGCGTCACGTTAATTTCGTGCAGCTCACTACTTTCATCAAGGTTATCGTTCATCCGCATGGCCATAAATCACCCCGCACGCAATTGGTGAGGTAACTTAGATGACTTTGCTTCAGCAGTGCTGCTCAAATCAAGATCACGGCTTAACAATAGCAGAACCTGCGCGGCAACATCTCCAACCTGAGCACGGTAAGAACCTATCAGACGAGCGAAAATATTATAGATGACCACTGCCGGGATGGCTGCCACTAAGCCCAGCGCTGTCGCCAGTAAAGCTTCAGCGATGCCCGGTGCAACAACCGCCAAATTGGTGGTCTGTGAATGAGCGATGCCGATGAAGCTGTTCATGATGCCCCAAACCGTACCGAACAACCCGACAAAGGGTGAGATTGCCCCGATGGTTGCCAGGAAGCCATTACCTTTACCCATTTGGCGACTGATTGCAGCAACACGGCGCTCGAGGCGAAAAGCGGTACGCTCTTTAATGCCATTATTGTCGTTTGATTCCGCAGATAGCAGGCGCTCGTTTTGTGCTTCACGCAGCAATAGGCCGCTGATACTGTCTGTGGAGAAGGCCTCTGCCCGCTCAGATGCAGTATCTAGATCCGTAACCGCACCGATAACTTCATGCTCTTGCTGTAAGCGACGACGTGCGCGGAATAACTCGGTGCCTTTGGAGAACAAAATGGTCCAGGTCACAATTGATGCCAATACCAGACCAATCATGACACCTTTAACCACTACGTCAGCATGCTGATACATGCCCCAGACAGAGAGGTCCATCGCCAGCCCTTCTGGTGCAGGGGCCGGCAGTGGCTGAATCCTAGGTGCAGATGTGGCTGCTTCTGTATTGGCAGGAGTGGCCGCTACTGGAGTAATTTCCGGCGTTGGTAACGGTGTTGATGTTGCAGTTGTTGGTGTCGCAACAGATGCAGCAACTGCGCCACTGTTGCCAGGTGCTGCGAATGCATGGCCGGTTAATCCTGCTACCAGCAATAATGCCATCGCACTTTTCATCACTCGGCCTTGCGCGAATGATTTATCTTTAATCTCTTTGCCAGCTGTTTTCACGCTGTGCCTCCACCCAATATGCATATCAATTTAAGGACGAAATCAGCTGCCGATCATATCAAACAAACGGGGGATTGATAGTAATTATCATTAGTATTTGAGCCTATTCTTTGAGAAAAAATAAGAATTCCCCTGATATCAGGGACTACAAGGCATGACAATCGGATTACTATTCTTGGCTGTACAGCCTGAGTGACATGAAATGTAAAGTTAGAGGAGGTTAATCTCTAATTATAATTCCTTAATAAATACCCTATTTCGCCACTTACACAGCATTTTGCCATGGCAAACCCACAGAAAACAGCGGGTCACCCTCTTGAGTTATTTTCATGGTGAAAGCTGCTCTCACACCACAATCATCATGCTAACGTAAGGAATACATTCCAATAATGAATGCTATCCAAAGAATAACTGGCTCAGATTATAAAAAGGTGGCAACGCAATCATGTCTGCAAATAAACCAACGACAGAAAAACTGGAAACAACCTTAGTTAGTGCTGGCAGGAGTAAGAAATTTACCCAAGGCTCGGTCAATACCGTTATCCAGCGAGCCTCTTCGCTGGTTTTTGACTCAGTGAAAGCGAAAAAACATGCCACTATTAATCGCGGAAATGGCGAGCTATTTTATGGCCGTAGAGGCACGCTGACCCATTTCTCCCTGCAAGAAGCAATGACAGAATTGGAGGGTGGCGCAGGTTGTGTGCTTTATCCTTGTGGTGCCGCGGCTATCAGTAATGCCATTTTGTCATTTGTCTCAACCGGCGATCATGTGCTGATGACCGGTTCTGCTTATGAACCCGCGCAGAGTTTTTGCGATAAAATTTTATCGCGCATGAATGTGACCACCACCTATTTTGATCCCATGATAGGGGCCAAGATAGCCTCGCTGATTACTCCACAAACAAAAGTGGTGTTCCTCGAATCACCTGGCTCTATCACCATGGAAATACAAGATATTCCCGCTATTGTAAAAGCCATTCGGGCGGTATCTCCTGAGATGATTATCATGATGGATAATACTTGGGCGGCTGGTGTGCTGTTTAAAGCATTGGATTTTGATATTGATATCTCCATCCAGTCAGGTACCAAATACATTATTGGTCATTCCGATGCGATGCTGGGGATTGCTGTTGCCAATGCTCGCTGTTGGGAACAGCTGCGGGAAGACTCTTATCTGATGGGACAAATGGTTGATGCCGATACCGCCTATCTTGCCAGCCGTGGTTTACGCACTCTCGGTGTACGCTTAAAACAACATGAAAAAAACAGTATTGAAATTGCGAACTGGCTGACTCAGCGCCCAGAAGTTGCTGTGGTTTATCACCCGGCGCTACCGGGCTGTAAAGGCCATGAATTCTACAAACGGGATTTCACCGGCTGCAATGGTTTGTTTTCTTTTGAATTAAAAGAAGAACTCACTCAGGAGCAATTAGAGGCTTATCTTGACCACTTTACCCATTTCAGTATGGCTTTCTCATGGGGCGGTTTTGAATCTTTGATTCTGGGTTATCAACCCAAAGATATTCGTGCAATCCGTAAGTTCGAAGCAGAAGGCATAAAAGGGACACTGTTTCGCCTTCACATTGGCTTGGAAAATGTGCAAGACTTGCAGAACGATTTGGTGGCGGGGTTTGAACGCATTAAAGCAGTGAAGTAATCGCTACCGCACGACATAATTTGTTAATGCGCGGTGATAATAACCGCGCATTAATCCTCTCTTACACAAATAGTGTCAACGACACGTATATACCTACCCAAAAATTTAGTTATTGAGGATAAGATCAATGTGGGTCTGTGCCATTACGGATACACTATGCAAGACCTCACAACAATATCCTCACACGATAGGCAAACAGGAACAGAAATGGATGTATTACGCGAAATCCTTCATGCCTTATGGCAGCAGGATTTTAGTAAACTTGCCGACCCGAATGTGATTTGGGTTATTTACGGCATTCTCTTTACCACCCTCTTTTTAGAAAATGGTTTACTGCCAGCTTCTTTCCTCCCTGGTGATAGCTTGTTGCTATTGGCAGGTGCATTAATTGCCAAGGGTGTTATGGGGTTCTTACCCACAATGATAATTTTGACCGTTGCCGCCAGTCTGGGTTGTTGGCTAAGTTACCTACAAGGGCTGTGGCTCGGTGATACTAAAGTGGTAAAAAGATGGTTGTTACAGTTGCCTGTTCATTATCGACAGCGCGCGCATAATTTGTTTGTTCGCCACGGTTTAGCGGCCCTCATTATTGGCCGGTTCTTAGCTTTTGTGCGGACTTTATTGCCAACATTGGCAGGTATTTCCGGTCTGAACAGCGCACGTTTTCAATTCTTTAACTGGCTCAGTGGGCTGCTCTGGGTGGGCAGTGTCGTGGGGCTGGGCTTTGCTCTTAGCCAGATTCCATTGGTTAAGCATTATGAAAATCAGGTCATGACGGCACTGATGATTCTGCCCATTGTCTTGCTACTGTTGGGGCTGGTTGGCACGCTGGTTTTAGTCTGGTGTAAACGTAAAAGTGTGACTGAGTAGCGGCCCTGCTCTGGGCTCGCTGTCTCTATCACTTAACGGTGCGCTATGCGCCGTTTTTTGTCGATGTAAAAGCTGGCGCTAAGTCAACCGGCGCGCAGTTTGGCAAGCTCTTCACTGGGAGTCACGCCAAAATAGCGTTTAAACTCACGGCTAAATTGCGAGGCACTTTCATACCCCACTTTATTGGCTGCTGTGCTGGCTTTTAGCCCATCGTGCAACATCATCATTCTTGCACGGTGCAGTCGGTAAGATTTCAGATATTGTAGGGGCGAGGTATTGGTAACGGCTTTAAAATTATGATGAAACGCCGAGATGCTCATATTCACATCTGCAGCTAATTGTTCAACATTCAAGTTCTCGGCAAACTGATTTTCGATGCGCCGTAGTGTCTTGGTAATTTGGTTGAAGTGCCCATGGCGGTTAACCAATGCCTGCAATGCCCCACCACACTGACCGCACAGCACATAGTAGATAATTTCCCGAACAATTTGTGGGCCAAGAACTCTGGCATCACGTGGGTTGGACATCACATCCATCAGGCGTTCAGTTGCGCACAGCATCTCTTCAGTCAATGCCGATGAGTTGACGCCGGATGTATTACTGAACGGTTTATCCAGCTCGTCATCACCGATATCTATAATAAGGTCCTGTAGCATCTGATTATCTATATGAATATAAATCCCAGCCAACGGTATTTCAGGGCTGGCAAAGGTTTCACATTCAAAAGGGAGAGGTACAGTCAGAATAAGGTAGTTTTTCGGATCGTACTGAAACACTTTACTGCCCAGATAACCGATTTTATGCCCCTGAAATATAATCACCACACTGGGAGTGTACATTACAGGGGTGCGCGGCTGGTGAACGGTGGAGTATAGAATGCTCACCTTAGGTACAGCGGAAGGTGTTAAACCATTGCCCTGAGCCAGATGAGCAATTTTCCCCGCCATCTGCGCCTGAATATCAGTAACCTCAACCATGGTGCCTCGCCTGCTTCTGTTATCTAAAATAATCTGACATAAATTATGCAGAATTTTGCACATTTTCTACAGTGGTTTGGAGAAATAGGCAAGAGCTAGGCAGAAATGTGCATTGAGGTATAGCATCAGGTTACCGACAATAGCTACCAATAAAATTAGCAGCGTAGTCACTGCTGTTTGTTCATCACCCATAAGCTGGAAGATAAATCATCATGCAAAATTTTACCCTTCATACCCCAACAAAAATCCTGTTTGGTACTGGTCAGATAGCGCAACTGAGTAAAGAAATTCCTGCAGATGCACGTATTTTAATCACCTATGGTGGCGGCAGCATCAAACAAAATGGCGTGCTTGATCAAGTTCATCAGGCACTAAAAGGCTTTGATTTTATTGAGTTTGGTGGTATTGAACCCAATCCTACCTACGAAACCCTGATGCAAGCTATTGAGGTTTGCCGCAAAGAAAAAATTAACTTTTTGTTAGCTGTGGGTGGCGGTTCAGTGTTGGATGGCACCAAATTCATTGCGGCTGGCGTCAATTATCCACAAGACCCATGGCATATTCTGGAAACCATGGGCAGAAATATTACCGAAGCCATCCCTATGGGCTCAGTACTGACGTTGCCTGCTACTGGCTCTGAAGCTAATAATGGTGCAGTTATCAGCCGTCGTAGCACTGGTGATAAACAGCATTTCTTCTCACCACATGTGCAGCCACTGTTTGCTGTGTTGGACCCTGAGGTCACTTATACCTTGCCGCCGCGCCAGGTTGCCAACGGTGTGGTCGATGCTTTTGTTCATACTATTGAGCAATATCTGACTTACCCGGTAGATGCAAAAGTACAGGATCGTTTTGCTGAAGGTTTGCTGTTAACACTGATTGAAGACGGCCCGAAAGCCTTGAGTGACCCGAAAAATTACAATGTGCGAGCCAATATCATGTGGAGCGCCACTATGGCATTAAACGGTCTGATTGGTGCTGGTGTCCCGCAAGACTGGGCAACCCATATGCTTGGCCACGAACTGACAGCACGCCACGGGCTGGATCATGCCCAAACCTTAGCGGTGGTATTGCCTGCACTGTTGGTTGCCAAAAAGCAGCAAAAACACGCTAAATTACTGCAATATGCAGAGCGCGTCTGGGGCCTGCATGAAGGAACTGAAGAGCAACGTATTGATGCAGCCATTGAAGCGACCCGCCATTTCTTTGAAAGCATGGGCGTGGCAACTCACCTGTCCGCCTACAAACTCGATGGCAGCTCAATTCCAGACCTTATCAAAAAATTGGAAGAGCACGGCATGACGGCGCTGGGTGAACACGGTGATATCACTTTAGCCGATAGCAAACGTATCTACGAAGCTGCGGTCTAATAAACAGAGCTACAGCGACTAAACTTACCTCATTGGTCACGCAAATAGGCTGATACAGCCCAAATCTATACCCAAAAAATGACGTTGCAGGGAGCTAATTTCCTGCAACGTCAAGTACCAAGGGTATTCAGCTAAGGAGATAAACATGGCAACGCAACCCATTATCAAACTGCACGATGGAAATCTGATGCCACAACTCGGCCTTGGCGTTTGGCAAGCAAGTATTGAAGAAACACAGCTTGCTGTCAGCAAAGCGCTGGAAGTGGGCTATCGTTCAATTGATACGGCGGCTATTTATAAGAATGAAGTCGGTGTTGGTCAGGCGCTGAAAACAGCTAACATTCCCCGTGATGAGATATTCATTACCACGAAACTGTGGAATGACAGCCAGCGTAATCCAAAACAAGCTCTGGAAGAGAGTCTAGAGAAACTGCAGCTCGATTATGTCGATCTCTATTTGATTCATTGGCCGGATCCGACACAGGATCGCTATGTCAGTGCCTGGCGCGAGCTGATAGCACTGAAAGAACAAGGTTTGATCCGCAGTGTCGGGGTCTGTAACTTCACAATTCCTCATCTGCAACGGCTAATTGATGAAACCGGCATAGCCCCGACCGTCAATCAGATTGAGCTACATCCACTACTACAGCAGCGGCAGATTCATGCCTGGAATGCCACACATCACATTGCTACCGAATCCTGGAGCCCGCTGGCACAAGGTGGCGATGGGGTGTTTGATCAGGCTGTTATTCGTCAACTCGCCCAGAAATACAGCAAAACGCCAGCACAGATAGTCATCCGTTGGCATCTGGACAGTGGGCTGATTGTTATCCCAAAATCAGTTACCCCCGTACGTATCAGAGAAAACTTTGAAGTGTTTGATTTTAAACTGCACAAAGATGAACTGACGGCCATTTCAAAGCTGGATAGCGGGAAACGCTTAGGGCCAGACCCGGATGTTTTCGGGTCTGACAGCTAATTCATTCAGCTTAATGATGCTTAGTTTTCCCTCTGGCAGTGCCAGCAGGTTTATTTACCGGCGCTCTGTTTGTGCCGGTTTTGTTTGCACCCGTATTGTTTGCACCAGTTGGTTTAACTGCCGCTTTAGCCGCAGACGCGCTATTAGCCGCTAGCGGTTTTTTACCTGCAGATGTGGCATTTGCTCGCCCAACAGGCTGGCGCTGACGAGTGATTGGGGTGTGCTTGGTCAGTGCCGGAGTATGCTGACGGAATGCACGGCGTGCCTCACGCTGCTCTTCCAGAGTTGGAGCCGGAACCAAGCATTCACGGCGACTGCCAATCAAATGTTGCAGCCCCATATCTTCTAATGCCGCACGAATCATCGGCCAGTTAGCCGGATCATGATAACGCAGCAATGCTTTATGTAACCGCCGTTGGCGATCACCTTTAGGAACAACCACATCCTCACTCTTGTAATCCACTTTCCCCAACGGGTTCTTACCGGTGTAATACATGGTGGTGGAGTTAGCCAGCGGTGATGGATAGAAGTTCTGCACCTGATCCAAACGGAAGCGGTTTTTCTTCAGCCAGAGGGCCAAATTAACCATATCTTTATCTTCAGTCCCCGGATGGGCGGAGATGAAATATGGAATCAGATACTGCTCTTTACCTGCCTGCTTAGAATAGGTATCGAACAGCTCTTTAAAACGCTGATAACTCCCCATTCCCGGCTTCATCATCTTGGAAAGTGGCCCTTCCTCGGTATGCTCCGGGGCTATTTTCAAATAACCGCCCACATGGTGGCTAGCCAATTCTTTGATATAGCGCGGATCTTCTACCGCCAGATCATAGCGAACACCAGATGCAATCAGGATTTTTTTGATCCCTTTCAAATCACGTGCGCGTCGATATAAAGAGATGGTCGGCTGATGGTTGGTGTCCATATGTGGGCAAATTTCAGGATAGACACAAGAGGCACGGCGACAGGTTTGTTCGGCGCGTGGCGACTGGCAACGCAGCATATACATGTTTGCCGTCGGGCCACCAAGATCAGAGATAATACCGGTAAAACCAGGCACTTTATCGCGAATTTCTTCGATTTCACGAATGATAGAATCTTCGGAACGGCTTTGAATAATGCGCCCTTCGTGTTCGGTAATCGAACAGAATGAACAGCCGCCATAGCAACCACGCATAATATTGATGGAAAAACGAATCATGTCGTAGGCTGGAATCGGTGACTTCCCATAAGCCGGATGCGGTACTCGCTGGTAAGGCAACGCAAAAACACTGTCCATCTCTTCAGTGCTGAGCGGAATCGCTGGTGGGTTGATCCAAATATAGCGATCGCCGTGTTTTTGCATCAAAGCCCGCGCACAGCCAGGGTTGGTTTCATGATGTAAAATCCGCGATGTATGGGCATACAACACTTTGTCTGCTTTCACTTTTTCATAGGATGGCAGCAAGACATAGGTCTTCTCCCACGGCTTTGGCTTAGCGGCTCGTACAGTCACTGGCTTAGCTTCTGGCTCCGGTACGGTATCCGTAGCACAGGGCAGATCATCACCATAAGGGTTGGGAATAGCTTCAATACGGCCCGGTTTATCCAAACGAGTAGAATCTACCCCGCTCCAGCCCGGCAATGCGTTTTTGCGCATCACAACGGTGTTTCGCACATCCTGAATATCTGCAATTTTCTCACCATTGGCCAAGCGATGAGCCACTTCAACCAGCGGCCGCTCACCATTGCCATACACCAGCATGTCAGCTTTCGCATCCACGATAACCGAGCGGCGCACGGTATCTGACCAATAATCATAGTGAGCAATGCGGCGCAAGCTGGCTTCAATACCGCCGAGTAATACTGGCACATGGCTGTAAGCTTCTTTGCAGCGCTGGCTATACACTAAGGTGGCACGGTCTGGCCGCTTGCCACTCTGATTATCCGGCGTATAAGCATCGTCATGGCGCAATTTGCGGTCAGCAGTGTAACGGTTAATCATCGAGTCCATATTACCCGCAGTGACGCCAAAGAATAGATTCGGCTCACCCAACCGCATGAAATCGTTCTTATTTGTCCAATCTGGCTGAGCAATGATGCCCACGCGGAAACCTTGGGCTTCCAACATGCGGCCAATAATGGCCATGCCAAAACTTGGATGGTCAACATAGGCATCCCCAGTGATGACAATGATGTCACAGCTATCCCAGCCTAATATGTCCATTTCTGCGCGAGACATCGGTAAAAATGGCGCAGTGCCATAACATTCAGCCCAATAAGGCTGATAAGAAAACAGGTCACGCTCTGGCTGGATCAGGCTGGTACTCATGGCAACACTCTTTGAATTGGGGAAAGTTGAGGTGGTTCGGGTTAAGAAATCATCACCGGGCGGCGATTATACGCATTTATCCATGAAAAGAGGAAGGATATCTATTTTGAATGTGGGGATCCGTTGATGGGGGCCGAATTATGTTTCGGTTTATAATCGTATAATAATATGGTTCGGTTGACATGAGATTAGTGGCTACCTTACCTCCGATGCCTCACCCGTCAAAGGGGTGAGTCCCAAGGATGGGACGAATATCCGGCGAAAGGGGCTACCGAGCTGGGAGCGAGTCATCGATTAGCCTGCAAACTGCCGGAGGGTACTGTGTTTCGCGCAAGCCGCAGGTGCAGGAGGGCCGGCTTACCCTCCTGCTCGGTTGAGGTGGCGGAGATAAGTTGATCACTAAACGAATATCAACCGAAACCAAATCCGGTTGAGGGCAGTGAAACTTTAACAACCAAACTTACCCACCCAAACCTTAACCGACTGTCGGTGCTGCCTGCGTCACTAACTGCCCTGCTGAACCGCGGTCTGCCATCTCAAGGGTCTGGCTGTGGAACAAGAACGGGAAATGCTCGGAGGAAACCTGATTGAAATACACCAGTAACTCTACGTCACCATCCACCCAAACCGTGTCTTTCCAACCACGATCCTCCGCCATTGCTGGTGCACCATTCACATTTTTTACCAGGAATGAAACGCCCTGAATATGGAAAGCTTGTGGCATATCCGCATGCAACGTCCAACGCTCCCAAGTGCCTTGCTGAGCTTGAGCATCAACCCGGTTCATATCCCAGATAACACCATTAATACCAGGCAAGTCATCACCCAAGCGGAATTCACGGGAACGCACCACACTGCCGTCTAAAATCTGATCAGATAGCAAACGCATTGGCAGATTATCAGTCACCAGTGGCAATAAACCGGTCGGTTTTAGTGTCAGCACCAAGGTAGAAATCAAAATACTTGATGGCTCAAATAACCCACGCAGACGGTCCATAATCCCGGCGGACTCGCCCGCTGTAATGGACACTTCGTTACCCTGCGACATATCAATCACCACTTCACGTCGCTCACCCGGCGCCAGTGAGAGTTGCTGCACTGCAACCGGGGCAGGCAAGAAACCCTGATCACTGGCAACAACATGAAGTGGACGCCCATCACTGAGCTGCAAGGTATAGCGACGAGCATTGGAAGCATTCAGTAAACGTAAGCGCACCCAACCACGAGAAACTTCAACAAACGGGCTTTGCACACCATTTACCAACAATGTATCCCCAATAAAACCGCCTTTAGCGGGTGGGTCATATTGTGGGACGCCAAAGTTATCTAGCCGTTTATCCTGAATAATAATAGGGAAATCATCCACACCATAGTGGCTCGGTAGCGGCATCGCTTTGCTGATTTCATCTTCCACCAGCCACATACCGGCCAGCCCGTTATAGACATGAGGTGCCATACGGTTCGGGGTATTGGCATGATACCAACAGGTGGCGGCGGGTTGTCGCACCGGCAAGACTGGCGACCAATCGCTCCCCGGGGAGATCATGCGCGCAGCACCGCCCATCAAGGTACCAGGCACTTGCAGCCCACTGATCGTCATGGATACCGGTTCAGTCAAACGGTTGCTGTAAATGAGCTTAACATCATCACCGCTGAACACCCTGACTGTCGGCCCCAGATACATCCCGTTGATACCCCATACCGCAGCTTTTTGCCCACCACTGAAGGCCCAATGTGCCCGCTGTAAAGTCAAAAACAGCGGTTGACCACGACGAGACTCAAGTAAGGGGGGGACAGGTAAAGAGGGTTGTTGGGTACTATTAGCCTGTGCCCTCAATGGCAACGAGCCTGCGCCTAGCGCTAAACCCGTAGCCTGAATGAACTGGCGACGACTGAGTGACATATCTTCTCCGTGAAAACCACAATCAAACCTACTGCAATATTTTGCCTGACTGCGAATAACGCTGAAGGACGGCAAAACGCTCACGACCAGAGTCGTTTAAATGAAAAAACACAATTTACTTCAAGCCAAATAATCAGCGCAGAATAACGGATTCGTGTACGCGGATAGATTATTTTTTTGTTGCAGCCTCTTGGGCTATTTCCGCATCAAGCTGTTCAATTTTAGCCAGCATCAAATTGCGGCAATGCTCCGACAACTCGCGAACACGTTCTTTGCCATAGCCACTGGTATCTACTGGCGGCATGATTTCTACAATAACTTTGCCATTTGACCAACGGTTTAAGTTGATATGGTTAGTACTGGAAACACAGATTGGTACAATCGGCACTCCAGCGGCGATAGCAGCATGAAAAGCGCCCGTCTTAAACGGCAATAAACCACGGCCACGGCTGCGAGTCCCTTCTGGGAACATCCAGATAGAAACATTTCTTTTTTTAACCTGTTCAACTACTTGAGCAATAGTACCATGCGCCTTAGCACGGTTATCACGATCGATTAGTAGGTTGCCGGTCAGCCAATATAATGGGCCAAACAAAGGTACCCACAGCAGGCTCTTTTTACCCACAGTGACGGTACCTGACTGAACCACATTCGACATCGTGACCATATCGTAATTATTTTGATGGTTAGCGATGTAAATGCAAGTTCCATAATTTGCCGCTTCTGGGGGAATTCTCTGTTCAACGGTAATCCCAAATAGCACTGACATCCGGCCAAAGAGATGAGCAAACGTCGCCAGATTGCGCGGGTTTCGTGGACTAAACAGGCAATAAATTGAGCCAAAAACACACACTAGAAAACAATATAAAACAGCCAGCACAGTGCGCAAAATTAATAACATAACAACCTCTTAAACACTTACTTATAGACACCTAATCGGCGCTAGTATAACGGCTTCCAGGCAAAACACCGCGCAGATTCCTAACCATAATGATGTTACGCGACAGCGCACGCAAATTGCGTACGCCGCCGGTTACATTGACTCGCTGTGATGCTAATGACGCTGAATATTACTCTTCATTGTCGGTAGGTATTGCCCGCTCAGGTGCATCAACATCTACACGATCAATACGTTGCAAACCACGAGGTAGCGGTGAGCCTTTCCGGCCACGTTCAGCACGGAATTTCTGCAAATCCTCTGGCCGCAAGGTTAGCTTACGTTTACCGAAATGAAGTGTAATTGACGTTTGAGGCGGTAAGACAAATAGCCACACCAGACGATCTTTGCCCGCCGCTGCATCTGCCGCCGGGATTGAGACTATCTTATTACCCTTACCTTTTGATAATTCAGGCAGATCTGCAACTGGGAACATCAACATACGTCCAGCGGCAGTGATGGATAACAGCATGTCATCCGGCCCATAAATCTCTAATGGCGGTAATACCTTGGCATTTTCTGGCAAGGTAATCATCGTCTTACCCGCGCGGTTCTTGGCCACCAAATCATTGAAAGTACATACAAAGCCATAACCGGCATCTGATGCCATTAATAATTTTTGGCTGTCTGGTGCCATCAATACCTGTTCAATGGTTGCTCCCGGCGGCGGTGTGAGCTTCCCGGTCAGCGGTTCACCCTGCCCACGCGCGGAGGGCAGTGTCAGTGGGTCTAATGCATAACTACGGCCAGTTGAGTCAATAAAGACCACCGGTTGATTGCTCTTGCCTCGTGCTGCGGCGCGGAAACTGTCACCCGCTTTATAACTTAAGCCCGTCGGATCAATATCATGACCTTTGGCACTGCGCACCCAGCCCATCTCAGACAACACAATAGTTACTGGCTCTGAAGGGACAATATCATGCTCACTCATGGCTTTGGCTTCACCACGTTCAGTCAACGGCGAACGACGATCATCACCATAGGCTGCTGCATCTGCCTGAATTTCTTTCTTAATCAGAGTGTTCAGTTTGCGTTCTGAGGCCAGTAAGGCCTGTAGTTGATCACGTTCTTTGGCTAACTCATCTTGCTCACCACGGATCTTCATCTCTTCCAATTTGGCTAAATGGCGGAGTTTCAGTTCGAGGATCGCTTCAGCCTGAGTTTCAGAAATCGCGAAGTGCTGCATCAGCAGCGGTTTTGGTTCATCTTCAGTACGAATGATATGAATAACTTCGTCGATATTCAGGAAGGCAATTAATAAACCTTCTAAAATATGCAGCCGTTTAAGTACCTTTTCCAGACGATAATTCAGTCGGTTACGTACTGTTTGACGACGGAACACCAACCATTCGGTCAGGATCTCCAGCAACCCTTTTACTGATGGGCGATGATCCAGTCCGATCATATTCATGTTAATACGGTAACTTCTTTCCAGATCTGTGGTGGCGAACAGATGGTTCATCACTTGATCCAGATCGACACGATTGGTACGTGGAACAATTACCAAACGTGTCGGATTTTCATGGTCAGATTCATCACGTAAATCCTCAACCATCGGTAATTTTTTGGCACGCATTTGGCTGGCAATCTGTTCCAGCACTTTGGCACCCGAAACCTGATGAGGTAATGCGGTGATGACCGCGCTGCCATCTTCTTTCTTCCACAATGCCCGCATACGTACTGAACCACGGCCATTCTGGTAAATCTTACGAATCTCATCACGTGGAGTGATGATTTCTGCTTCGGTTGGAAAATCAGGTCCTTGCACAAACTCCAGTAGCTCATCAAGAGAGGTCGCTGGTTTATCGATAAGTGCAATCACCGCTTGCGCAATTTCGCGCACATTATGCGGTGGAATATCGGTTGCCATACCTACGGCAATACCGGTCGTCCCATTGAGCAGAATATTCGGCAGGCGGGCAGGTAGCATTTTCGGCTCCTGCATGGTTCCGTCAAAGTTCGGCACCCAGTCAACCGTACCTTGCCCCAATTCACCCAGCAAAACTTCAGCATATTTGGATAAACGAGATTCGGTATAACGCATCGCGGCAAAGGATTTAGGGTCATCCGGCGCACCCCAGTTCCCTTGACCATCAACCAATGGGTAGCGATAAGAGAATGGCTGCGCCATCAATACCATAGCTTCATAGCAGGCACTGTCACCGTGTGGATGGTATTTACCCAACACGTCACCCACAGTACGGGCAGATTTTTTAAATTTTGCGCTATTGTTTAACCCCAGTTCGGACATGGCATAGACAATGCGCCGTTGCACCGGTTTCAAACCATCGCCGATAAACGGTAACGCCCGATCCATGATGACGTACATGGAATAGTTCAGATAGGCGTTTTCAGTAAAGGTGTGCAGCGGTAAGCGTTCTGCACCGTCATGAGTCAAATCACTCATTACTCAATTATCCTCAGACTCTGGTGGCAATCACTGTACGTCAAGATAGACACCGCTAGTTCATTGTAGATTTCTGCCCGCGATAGTACCTCATCTGCAGGGTTACTGTCACAACCCACAGATAATCTCAATCTTTCATCCATGCCACATTATCTCTTAGGGCAAACCTGTTATTAGTCACCGACGACGGTGTGGCACAAGACAAACCTCAACAGCAAATAATATCGATGATAACGATTTGACCAACCTGCATGCAATTCAACAGCATAGCGTAAATGCCTTTATTCAGGACACACCGAACGACGGTAAAGATAAAGTCCAGTAAATAACCGCTGTATCAGCGGGATAGCCATAAGATATGACGAAAACCGGCAATATCCTGCCCTACAACACCTTTGGTGACGGATTATTTATGCATGAAATAACAATGATGCAAGGTATTGGGTTGGCAATTATGGCTCTGAGTGTCGGGATCGATTTCTGGTTGGAAACGCTGCATATCTTCCGACCATTAACTGTTTATACCTTAACGAGGCGATTCTCGGCGACGGGTTTCTACCCTATCAAATTCAATGCAAGTTCTTCGCATATTTGCGACTAAAACGATTCAACCAAAGAGCTTTGTTGCTTATTTAGCAACAGTGTTATGCATTATTGTCCATTTTTCTCTGGCATCAAAATCGTTAGCATACTCAGCATTCCGGGTTGGGCAGTTTCAAGCCCCCACTTCAACAGGATTACATCAATGAGTAACATATTAATTATTAATGCAATGAAAGAATTTGCGCACTCCAAGGGGGCGCTAAATCTTACTCTCACTAACGTAGCTGCTGATTTCCTACAGGAAAACGGCCATCAGGTTAAAGTCACAACTGTTGACCAAGGTTATGATATTGAAAGTGAAATTGAAAATTACTTGTGGGCTGATACGGTTATTTATCAAATGCCCGGTTGGTGGATGGGTGAACCCTGGATTTTGAAAAAATATATCGATGAAGTCTTCACCTATGGCCATGGACGTTTATACCAAAGCGATGGTCGTACCCGCTCCGATGCCAGCAAAGGCTATGGCTCTGGTGGTTTAATTCAGGGTAAAACCTATATGCTTTCAGTCACCTGGAATGCGCCACTGGAAGCCTTTACTGACCCCAATCAGTTCTTCGAAGGCGTGGGTGTTGATGGCGTTTATCTGCATTTCCATAAAGCCAATCAATTCCTTGGCATGAAGCCATTACCAACATTTATGTGTAATGATGTGATTAAGCAACCTGATATTGAGGGTGATATTAGCCGTTATCGTCAGCACCTGGCGGAAAATTTTAACCGCCAGACGGCGTGATTTCATACCATTACAAGCTGGGTCATCACATAAGTTGGGATAATAATGATTACTGTTTTTGCCGAGATAAAAGTTATACCGGGCCGCCGCCAGGCAGTATTGCAGGCCATTGAGAAGCTGCAGCCTGCTGTACTGGCGGAAGAGGGCTGCGGTGGCTACGCACCAATGATTGATGTGCCGACCCAGCTTGACTGGCAAAAGAAGTCGCCAGATTCTATCTTCATGATGGAAAAGTGGCAGAGTGTTCAGCATCTGGAGCAACATTTGCAGATGGAACATATGCATCTGCATCGTGAAGTGGTTAAAAACGATGTGCTGGATGTGGTTATTTATATTCTAGATAACGCTTAGTCGGCTTTATTGAAGTTGCAGTACCCACGCTGCAACTTCAATTGCTTTAGCGATGGCGAGATTACAGCGAGTTAGCGGTTATCTTTAAGCCAATGGCTCATTTTGATCTGCTCACTGACATAATCCAGAAAACAGGTAATACGCGCCGCAAGCTGGGTATTACGGTAATAAACCGCATTGATTGGCTGCCAGGTTTCCAGAATTTTATCGGCCATTACCTCGACTAAACGCCCCGCTAATTGATCCGCTTGGGTCATAAAATCAGATAACTCGACTATTCCCTCGCCCTGTAACGCCAGTAAGCGCAGGGTTTCACCACTGGATGCGGCTAAATTAGGCGTGATTGACGAACGTCCGCCCGGTAAATGGGGCAGCGACCACTGGTTAAGAAACTCCGGCTGAGTAAAACCAAGCAAGCTGTGATTTGCCAGCTCGTCAATGGTGTGAGGGGTGCCGTGTCGTTGTAGATAATCAGGGCTGGCGAGGATGCGTACGCGGCTGGCACCCAGCAAACGGGCATGGATAGTCGAGTCACGCAGCGCACCGATACGAATGGCAATATCGGTACGTTGTTCGAGTAAATCGATATTAAGGTCGTCGGTATTCAGTTCAAGAATAATTTGCGGATATAAAGCCCGAAAACCGCTGATCATCGGCACAATCACATGCTGCATAAAAGGTGCTGCCGCATTGACACGCAGCCGCCCGGCAGGTTTTAAGCGCCGTAGGGCTATCTGTTCTTCTGCGTCATCCACAGCACCCAAAATCTGCCGCGCATGGCTGAGGAACAATTCACCCTCTTCAGTTAGCTCCAATCGCCGGGTGGTACGACGCAACAATGTTGTGGCAAGCTTTTGCTCCAGCCGACTCAGGGCACGGCTGATACCCGATGTCGTCTGGCTGCGCTGTTCCGCAGCCGCCGTAATTGAGCCGCAGTCAACGACCGAGGTAAAAGCCTGCAACTCTTCTAACGTCACTTTCATCGATTAAACCTCGATTTCAGCGGTATCCCCTTTCTCCTGCAGCCAATTGCGGCGATCTTCGGAGCGTTTTTTCGCCAATAGCATATCCATCATTGCCATGGTCTTATCAATATCATCATCACCGATAGTCAACTGCACCAAGCGACGAGTGTTCGGATCCAAGGTAGTTTCACGTAACTGCAGCGGGTTCATTTCGCCCAGCCCCTTAAAGCGCTGCACATTTGGTTTACCGCGTTTACGTTTTAGTTGCTCCAGAACACCGGCTTTCTCTTCTTCATCCAGGGCATAAAACACTTCTTTACCCAAATCGATGCGATACAACGGCGGCATGGCAACATAAACGTGGCCATTACGTACCAGAGCTCGGAAATGTCGGACAAACAACGCACACAGTAGAGTCGCGATATGCAAGCCATCGGAGTCCGCATCCGCGAGGATACATATTTTACCGTAACGTAATTGGCTCAAATCTTCGCTGTCAGGATCAATACCAATAGCCACAGAAATATCATGAACTTCCTGTGAGGCGAGGACTTCATCTGAAGAGACTTCCCAAGTATTGAGGATTTTCCCTTTTAGCGGCATGATCGCCTGATACTCACGGTCGCGTGCCTGTTTGGCAGAACCCCCTGCGGAATCCCCTTCCACCAGAAACAGCTCTGTCATGCTCAAGTCTTGCGAGGTACAGTCAGCCAGCTTGCCGGGTAATGCCGGACCACTAGTCAGTTTCTTACGCACCACTTTTTTCGCTGCTCGCATACGACGTTGGGCGCTGGAAATAGCCAGCTCAGCCAACTGTTCTGCCGCTTGCACGTTCTGATTCAGCCACAGGCTAAAAGCATCTTTTACCACGCCAGACACAAAAGCCGCGCACTGACGTGAAGAGAGTCGCTCTTTGGTTTGACCGGCAAATTGTGGGTCCTGCATTTTTACTGACAATACGTAAGCACAGCGATCCCAGATGTCGTCTGCCGAGAGTTTGACGCCGCGTGGCAAGATATTGCGGTATTCGCAAAACTCGCGCATGGCATCAAGCAAGCCCTGACGTAAGCCATTAACATGGGTGCCGCCTTGCATAGTCGGGATCAGGTTGACGTAACTTTCAGTCAGCAGTTCGCCGCCTTCCGGTAACCATAACAGCGCCCAGTCGATAGCTTCGGTATCACCGGCAAAAGAGCCAACAAACGGCACTTCTGGCAGCGTAATCAAACCATTCACTGCTTCCATCAGATAATCGGTCAAACCGTCGGCATAGCACCAGCGCTGCTCGGTATTATTCACCTGATCTTTAAAGACGATCTCCACACCTGGACACAGTACCGCTTTGGCTTTTAGCAAATGCGACAAACGGGACACAGAGAAACGCGGGCTATCGAAGAAAGAAACATCTGGCCAGAAATGCACACTGGTGCCGGTATTACGCTTACCGCAGGTGCCAATGACCTGCAAATCCTGCACTTTATCGCCATTCTCAAAAGCAATGCTGTAAATTTGGCTATCGCGACGCACGGTGACTTCCACGCGTTTGGATAAGGCGTTAACCACTGAAATACCGACACCGTGTAAACCACCAGAGAACTGATAGTTTTTATTAGAGAATTTGCCGCCTGCATGTAACCGACACATAATCAGTTCAACCGCTGGAACACCTTCCTCTGGATGGATATCAACCGGCATCCCGCGACCATCATCAATTACTTCAAGTGATTGATCGGCATGCAAGATCACATCAATACGGCGAGCATGTCCTGCCAGAGCCTCATCGACGCTGTTATCAATAACCTCTTGACCAAGGTGGTTTGGTCGCGTGGTATCCGTGTACATTCCCGGACGACGACGCACTGGTTCTAAACCGCTGAGTACTTCAATGGCATCAGCGTTATAGCTGGATTCAGTCATGGTTTGATTAATATTCGGCTAATGGTTGGAAGGCTAGACATGCCCGACAGGCCATAATGACCTGCGGTACAATACCCGCAGTTTGGGTGGAGCTTAAACCACCAGATATCAAGCGGTTGCTAGCCCTAAAAAAGTTACAATCGGGGAGAAATAATGATCAAAGCCAACAAAGGCGTGATTCCCACCTGATTCTACTGTTTGCCGACAAGGGGTGTAATAGGCAACCGCTTGACGATAGTCGAGGATCTCATCCCCGGTTTGCTGCAATAACCAGAGTAAATCCGGTGATGCCAGCTTTTCAATCTGCATCGCTTTCAGATCATAAATATGTCGAGACTCTAACACATATTGTTGCCCGGTGTAGGGGTTCTCATTTTCGCCCAGATAATCGTTGAGCAGCTCAAATGGCCGCACTGCCGGGTTAACCACCACCGCAGGAATACTAAAACGCTGGGAAAGCCAGGTGGCAAAATAACCGCCAAGGGAGGAGCCAACAATACCAATGGATTGCCCGGCTTTATCCATCACAATGCTCTCCAGCATTTCTGCGGCCTCCGCCGGATAAGGCGGTAATTGAGGGGTCAGCATCTCAATGTGAGGATGGTGCTCCTGCAACCAGCTTTTAAAAGTGGTGGCTTTCGCCGAGCTGGGGGAGCTATTAAAGCCGTGAATATATAAAAGCGTACTCATCAATAACCATCCGAGTCCATGTCCGGGCAGAACTCATCACTGGCTAACCGACGAACCTCAGTTTCAAGTATTCCATCAGGCAGTAAATCGAGGTAGCGCCATCCCGGGGCCACAGTATCAAGCGTAAAATTAGTACAGTGTGGTTTGAACTGCACACAAGTAGAAGGGCTGGCGAGCAAACGCTTACCATACCAGTCGAGATCCAAATCCTGATGAATATGGCCACACAGCAAAGTGGTAACACGCGGATAGCGCGTCAGCACCGCCGCGAGCATGTGTGCATTACGCAGGCTGTGCTGATCAAGCCAGGTGCAACCAGATGGCATTGGATGATGGTGTAATAATACCAACGTATAGCGTTCTGAATGTGTTACCAGGCAACGTTCCATCCACTCCAACTGATAGTCACTCAGTTCACCGTAAGGCACACCAAAAACTTGGCTGTCTAATAACAGAATTTGCCAATTATCACCGACCAGAACATGCTTTGAAGGCGCAATACCCGAATCTGCCAAGGCATCGACCATAGCAGGTTGAAAATCATGATTACCGGGGAGCCATACACAAGGTGCAGGCAAGCGCGAGATGCCCTTGGCAAAATTCTGATAAGCAGCAACAGAATGATCCTGAGCCAAATCACCGGTCGCAACAATGAGATCAAATGGGCGCTGTTCAGCAATAATCGCATCCAACACAGCGCGATAGCTGCGGGAAGTATTTATACCCAGCAAGGTCTCATATTCCCCCGCAAAGAGGTGAGTATCTGTTATTTGTAAAATTCTGGCCTTGGCCCCACTTGCCATAGGCAGTTTAAACAGGCTTTCCAAATGGTGTCCTTGTTTTTGCACCCTTCCCACCAGATTTATCCGGTATCTTTACCCTCTGTCGGTCAGGCTATAAGTCTGTCTAACAAACCGGAACTGCCACGGCTCCATGCGCCAAACAATAGCGCAACCAGTCAGCAAGAAACTGGTTAATTTGATGCTTTTCGTCCCGCTGATGCAACTTTTTATTCGGATAATCATAACTTGCTTTAAAGCGGAAGATCTGCTGACTGGCACACACTTCCGCGACCTGCGCATCATGATAGAGCCGTACCACCATAGAAGGCAGGCTCCAGTGACTAACCGCGGGTTCGGTTTGAACTATCTCAACGACAGAAGTGTAGCGGGTCGATTCAATAATTGTCAGTTGATAACTGGCGCCATTAACCTGATAAGCCACGCTTTCACCCACTTCATCAACACGCGGAATCAAACGACGCAATTGCGCGAAATTTGTTTCGCATACTCGCATCATTTCAGGGAAATCAGGTGTGTAGCGCTTAACCATTATTATGCTCACTTTTTTACGACTGCCATTCTTCTCTTAGGGATTGATGGTGCAATGCCAACCATTGTAATGCAATGATGGAGGCTGCGTTATCAATAGCACCTTCTTCAACCCAACGACAAGCCTGCTCGCGGCTGACAACATGAACCCGAATATCTTCATTTTCATCCGCCAGCCCATGAATACCACTCGCGGTAGTTGCATCGACTTCACCCACCATAATGGATAAACGCTCACTGGTCCCACCTGGACTGGCCAGATAACTGAGCACCGGTTTACAGCGGCCAATATGAATTCCCGCCTCTTCCTCAGCCTCACGACGTGCCACGTCTTCGACACTTTCGCCGTCTTCAATCATTCCGGCTATCATCTCTAATAACCAAGGTGATGGGCTGCTGTCAATGGCTGCAATCCGCAGTTGTTCTACCAGCACCACTTCATCACGCACCGGATCATAAGCTAATAGCACCGCAGCATGGCCACGCTCAAAAATTTCGCGTTTAACTTCCCCACTCATTTCGCCATTAAATAGACGATGGCGAAACCGATATAAATTCAGTGAAAAAAAACCACGGTACAGTGTTTCACGTGCAATAATTTCCACATCATTCTTGTCGAAAGTCACCGGTGAGGACTTTGCTGAAGATGGTGCTGATGTCATTGAATGCTCTCCTTACTTAAGTATCTAGCCTGAATTGTGATTTTTGATGACACCTCGATGACATCACACAGGGCCGATAACGGTGCAGTGATACTTTTATTAGTCATGCCTTTTTATTAAAAATATCACCACGTCATGGACTTCACGCCATATCCTGACAGACTTAACGCAGGCTACAAGATTTTAAAATAACAGGCATCATTAGTTGATAAAAATCGGCTAACAGATAGAAATAAGTTCGTAAACTGAGATTAGCGGTTTTCTAGCAGTGGCTTGATAAGTGATTATTTGATAAACATGGCGCGATACAGATTAGTTGTCTGAATACTCATTTAGGTTTGTGATAGATTTAAGTAAATTTAGGCGAGATGGCACAATCAGCCACCTTATCCCATTGGCAGACTCTGATAGAATCGGCAACAATTCGTCTATCGACAGCTACCATAGTAATATTGCCGCACAACTGCTGCACAACAAGGACTGCAAATGAAGAAACTGCTCCCCCTTCTTATCGGGCTGAGTCTGGCTGGTTTCAGTAGCATGAGCCAGGCAGAGAACTTGCTGCAAGTTTATAAGCAAGCCAGGGATAGTAACCCGGATTTACGCAAATCAGCGGCTGACCGCGATGCTGCATATGAAAAGATTAATCAAGCTCGCAGCCCGCTGTTACCACAGCTTGGTTTAGGTGCTGGTTACACCCACACCAATGGTTTCCGTGATGCTTCTGATAACCCAGATAGCAATGCCACCTCAGGCTCACTGCAACTGACTCAAACTATTTTCGACATGTCCAAATGGCGCGCGCTGACCTTACAAGAAAAAGCCGCAGGTATTCAGGATGTTACGTTTCAGACCAGTGAACAAAAACTGATTTTGGACACAGCAACAGCTTATTTTGCCGTCCTGAACGCCATTGATACCCTGTCTTATACTGAAGCACAGAAACAGTCGGTCTATCGCCAGTTAGACCAAACAACCCAGCGTTTTAATGTGGGTTTAGTGGCAATCACTGACGTACAGAACGCCCGTGCCAGCTACGACACTGTCTTAGCAGATGAAGTGACTGCCCGTAATAACCTGGATAATGCGCTGGAAAACCTGCGCCAAATTACAGGTGTTTATTACCCTGAGCTGGCATCACTGAATGTGGACCGTTTGAAGACTGAGCGCCCACAAGCTGTCAATAACCTATTGAAAGATGCTGAGAAACGTAACCTTTCTTTGCTTTCTGCCCGTTTGAGCCAAGACTTGGCGCGTGAGCAGATTAAATCAGCAGAAACCGGTTATATGCCAACCATTGATTTGACTGCATCGTCTTCAGTCACCAATACCCGTTACAGCGGTGGCACACCAAGCACTCAGCAGCTGAACTCTGATGCGGGTCAAAACAAAATTGGCGTGCAACTGAGCTTACCGCTGTACAGCGGTGGAGCTACCAATTCTGCGGTAAAACAAGCACAGTATAATTTTGTTGGTGCCAGTGAGCAGCTAGAAAGTGCCCACCGCAGTGTGGTGCAAACGGTACGTTCCTCATTCAATAATATCTCAGCCTCAATCAGCAGTATTAAGGCTTATGAGCAGGTCGTCATTTCAAACCAAAGCTCATTGGATGCAATGGAAGCCGGTTACCAGGTGGGTACTCGTACCATTCTGGATGTGTTGACTGCCACAACTAACTTGTATCAATCCAAGCAGCAACTCGCCAATGCGCGTTATAACTATCTGATTAATCAGTTAAATATAAAATCCGCATTAGGTACACTGAACATGAACGACCTGATGGCGCTAAATGGTGTGCTGGATAAACCAGTCCCAACTTCAGCCGCCAGCCTGGCGCCGGATAATGCTAACCAGAATGCTTATGCTGAAGGTTCTAGCACTCAGCCAGCACCACGTGCCACTACAGTTAGCCAGCCGACTACTGCCGCGACACGTAACGGTAATCCATTCCGTAACTGATTTTCAGTGATTTGAACTCTCCGGGCGCAGTTTCAAGAAGCTGCGCCCGACTTATTTTCCCTGACTCCATCATGGTACTACCCAGCATTTTTCAGCAATGAAAAAAGCGCGGTAACTCCCAGCTTTTCGTATAACTTTGTAAAGTCTGCTCTTCACTGCCCCTCACGCTTTAATTTCATACACATTTCCCCTATTCTTAGAGCACTTACTGGGAATGGGCATTAAACGCTCGGAAATGAGACAAATAACGATGAAACGGACTCAAAACATCAATCAAGAGACTTTCCGTAAATCCTGGCGCAGTTATCGCCTTGCGCCTGTAGCTTTAGCCGTCAGTGCCGTATTTATGCTGGCTGGCTGCGAAAAAACCGATGAAACCGTCTCTTTGTATCAAAATGCTGACGATTGCTCTCAAGCGAATCCATCAAAGAGCGCAGAATGTACCACTGCTTACAACACAGCATTGCAGGAAGCGGCTAAAACAGCCCCTAAATATGCTTCTCGTGAAGACTGTGTTGCTGAATTTGGTGAGTCGCAATGTACTCAGGCTCCAGCTCAAGCTGGCATGGTACCTACATCTTCATCTTCTTCTGAAACCACAGCGGCAGCACCACAGCAAAGTGGCAGTATGTGGATGCCATTAATGGCCGGTTATATGATGGGCCGGATGATGGGCGGCGGAGCAAGCCAGCCTTTATTCACCTCTAAAGCCCCTAATAGCCCGGCCAATGGCAAGTTTGTCGATGCGACAGGTAAAAACTTTGGTTCAGCCACTACTGGCCGCACCATGACGGTACCGAAAACCGCCATGGCTCCGAAGCCTGCGGTGACGAATACCATCACCCGTGGTGGTTTTGGTGAGTCAGTGGCTAAGCAAACTTCGATGCAACGCAGTGCAGCAACCTCATCTAAAACTAGCACGCGCAGTATGGGTGGCTAAGGTCTGATTAATGAAACGTTTAGCGATTAGCGAACGCCCGGACTGGCGCGAAAAAGCCACTGAATTCGGTTTCCGTTTCCACACCATGTATGGCGAGCCGTACTGGTGTGAAGATGCCTATTACGAATTCACCCTGGCACAAATTGAAGAGCTGGAAGATACCACGGCAGAATTGCATCAAATGTGCCTGCAAGTGGTTGAGAAAGTGGTCAATAGCGACCAACTAATGGCAAAATTCCGCATTCCTAAGCATTGCTGGGATTTTGTTCGCAGTTCATGGCGAACTAACCAGCCGTCGCTCTATTCCCGGCTTGATCTGGCCTATGACGGTGTGAATCCAGCAAAATTACTGGAAAACAATGCGGATACCCCAACCTCATTGTATGAAGCCGCCTTTTTCCAATGGCTATGGTTAGAAGACCAGATCAACGCAGGCAATTTAAGTCAGGATTCTGACCAGTACAACAGCATGCAAGAAAAGCTAATTGAGCGTTTTGCTGATTTGCGGGAAAACCATGGTTTTAGTCTGCTGCATCTGGCCTGTTGTAAGGACAGTGAGGAAGATCGCGGCACCGTGCAATATCTGCAAGATTGCGCACTGGAAGCCGGTCTGCCGACTGAATTCATGTTTATGGAAGAGATAGGCTTAGGAGAAAAAGGGCAATTTACCGATCTGGATAATCAGGTTATCAGTAACTTGTTCAAGCTCTACCCGTGGGAATTTATGTTCCGCGAAATGTTCTCCACCAAGTTGGAAGATGCGGGCGTACGTTGGCTGGAACCTGCCTGGAAGAGCATTATCTCCAATAAAGCGTTGCTCCCTTTGCTGTGGGAAATGTTCCCTAATCACCCTAACCTGTTGCCTGCTTATTTTGCTGAAGATGACCATCCTGCGATGGATCATTATGTCATCAAGCCGTTATTCTCACGGGAAGGTGCCAATATTCAGATAGTTGAAAACGGCAAAGAAGTGGCGCGTGTTGATGGGCCATACGGCGAAGAAGGCATGATTGTTCAGCAATACCATCCATTGCCTCAGTTTGGTGACAGCTATACGTTGATTGGCAGTTGGCTGGTTAACGATCAGCCCTGTGGTATTGGTTTGCGTGAAGATCGCGAATTGATCACCCAAGACCTATCGCGTTTTTACCCCCATATCATTTTGGGGTAAAAGCACGCCATTAAAGTAAGGGAAAGCATCGGCTTTCCCTTAATATATCTAGCAAGTTGTTCTTATCATTCAGTGACTAATGGGATGGTTATCCCGCATCGTTACAAACTATTAGGTACATTTCCCTCATCAGCCCCAGAGAGGCGTAGCGAGCTAAGTCAATCTGAGTGCGCCCAGCGCGGAGTGCCCCGGAGTGTACATGTAGTAAACGAGGAGGCCGAGCAGCTAATAATGCTAAGGATAAAACCCAAAACCATTGGTGTTATAGCCAGGCAGCAAGAGAGTGAAGCCCATAGAGCTTACCCAAGTCATTGATTTTGGTGAAATAAAGTAGCTAACAGCGCTATAACGCCAAGGTGCAGGGTATTTAGCCGACTTGTACCGACAACATACTCAACGACCCCATCTCAATCCCATCGGTTGGGATTGAAATCGGTTCGACGCCATCCCAGCTCCCCAAAACATACAGCAATGGCAAATAATGTTCAGGTGACGGATTTGATAACTCAGCCCCTTCATGCTGCATAAAGTTAACCAATGGGTGATTGTCACCTTGATAATTCAGGTTATCCCGCACAAATTGGTTGAAGGATTCGGCCCATGGATACGGACTACTCTCCCCTTGCCATCTAACCATCCGCAAGTTGTGCACCACGTTACCACTGGCGACAATCATCACGCCCTGCTCACGCAGCACCGCCAGTTTACGGCCTAATTCATAGTGATATTCTGCCGGTTGCGTACCATCAATACTCAGTTGCACAACAGGAATATCAGCCTCAGGGTACATCTTAATCAATACCCCCCAACTGCCATGGTCCAATCCCCACTCACTGCTATCAGCTCGCACGGCAATCGGTGCCAGTAATTGCTGAATTTGTGCCGCCAGCGCAGGGGAACCCGGAGCCGGATATTCAGTATCAAACAGTGCCTGTGGGAATCCACCAAAATCATGGATGGTCCGGGGTTTCTCCATAGCAGTTACCGCAGTTCCGCGGGTATACCAGTGGGCAGAGACCGCCAGAATCGCCTTAGGGCGTGGTAATGACTCACCCAGCGCACGCCATGCCTGGGTATAACTGTTGTCTTCCAGCACGTTCATCGGGCTACCGTGGCCGAGAAACAGCGCAGGCATACGAGAGGTGTTCATAAAAAATCCTTACTGTTAATAAAAAAGGGGCGCTAAACCATAGGAAGTAGATTACGCGCTTTTTTTTCATTACACAGCCGGATAACAATGATGAAGATATTCAATAAATTTGAATAGATAAAACAGCAGGGAAAATACGCTAACGAAGGTTTGGCGGCAGAAAATAACCGGGCGGCGACCTATTCAAGATAATAGCGGCAACCCGGCTGTAAACTAGCTTATCAACAGGCAATATCAGCTGATATTGCCATCAGAAATCAGCTGGCTTTTTTGGCTTGAGACTGAAGATACTCAGCCAGATCATCAATTGTCACCACTGGCATATCATGCAATTTGGCGAACTCAATCACTTCTGGCGCATGTGCCATGCTACCATCGTCATTGGTCAGTTCACACAAAACGCCGGCAGGTTTGAAGCCAGCTAGTGTGGCTAAATCAATGGATGCTTCGGTATGACCACGGCGAGATAATACGCCACCCGGTTGACCGCGCAGCGGGAATACGTGGCCCGGACGATTAAGGTCAGCAGGTTTAGCATTATCAGCAATTGCCGCACGGATAGTCGTCAAACGATCAGCGGCAGAAACCCCAGTGGTCACACCTTTAGCCGCTTCGATTGTCACGGTAAATGCAGTTTGGAACTGGCTAGAGTTATGGCTGACCATCATTGGCAAGTCAAGCTGTTGGCGGCGTTCGTCAGTGATACACAGGCACACAATGCCACTGCCGTGGCGGATAGTCAGTGCCATTTGCTCAACAGTCATTGCTTCAGCAGCAAAAACCATATCGCCTTCGTTTTCACGACTTTCGTCATCCAACACCATAACACCGTGGCCATTACGCAGCGCGTCGATAGCACGTTCTACACGCTCAACAGGCGTGCCAAAATCTGATAGAAGGGTCTGATTCATGGTAAAAAAACCTCATTAAAATTATGGATTACCAGAATCAGGGCGGTCTTGAGGAGTATATGGCCATTTTCTCTATATCAATAGAAATAGCCGAAATAACGCAAGCGAGCCATAGGCCCGGCATATACCGTTACTCTCTCCCATCCGGACTATAACCGTCGGCCCCGGAATTACACCGGGTCTGCTGACCTCTACCCCGCACTCTTTAACAAGAGAAACAGCGTGAGCGCTCGCGGGCTTTTGCACCACGACACAGGAATGCCGCAACACAATTTACCGCCGGTGGGGACTTGCACCCCGCCCTGAGAATAAGCCCTATGACTATAGCGCTATTGATTCGTCGGGGCAATTACCAAAATGGTGATATGCGGAGGTTTATACAATTGGCATCTGGCATTACACTAGAAGGGGTAACTACACATCTAATTAGGGAAACACCATGATTGACCCGAAAAAAATTGAACAAATCGCCCGCCAGGTGCATGAGTCTATGCCGAAAGGTATTCGCGAATTCGGGGACGATGTCGAAAAGAAAATCCGCATGGTTCTGCAATCGCAGTTAACCCGCTTGGATTTGGTTAATCGTGAAGAGTTCGACATACAAACTCAGGTATTGCTGCGTACTCGAGAAAAGCTAGCTTTGCTGGAACAGCGTATGGGCGAGCTGGAAGCCAAACTCAACAGTGCTCCAGTTTCTGTTGATACGCCAAAAGCTGTCGACGACAAAACGGGCGAGTAATATCCCCTTGATGACTAGGGCGCCCTATGGCGCCCTTTGTTTACTACTGTATTACTGATGCCCGCGTTCGGGACATTAATATCCATAACAGCGAAAACATCAGTAAAGCGTATAAACTTTTCCAACCAATCATGACCAGCAATACACAACACAGAATACTGCCAATCACTGACATCACCCGCGAACGCCCACTTAACAAGCGAATCCCCGCCAACATGCACAACAAATAAATCAGTACAAAAATACCATTGGCATAAACAATCAATAGGTCCAATGGCAAAGATAGCCAGTAAATCAGCAGCGCGAAGGCCAGACAACTGCCAACCACCGCGGTGAGTGCATTCACCGGTGTCTTCCCGACGGAGAGCTGTGCCAACTTACTTTGCGGGCGAATCTGAGCTTGCGACCACACCATACGAGCGAAACTTTGAGTATAAATATTAACGCTGGCAAAGCAGGCTAAATAGCCAATAATGCAGGCTACCCACAGCGCATGCGCACCAAAGAGTTGCACCACAATCCCCGGTAATGAAGCAGCGGCGGCCTGCTGTTCGCCATAAGCGTGGAAATGTAACACAGCCACGGTACATCCCCAGTAAACTGCGCCGGCCACCAGAAGCCCAACTATTAGGGCGCGGGGGAAATCACGTTCAGGATGACGAAATTCTGTTGCCAGATGCGCGAAGGCTTCCAGTCCCACAAAGCACCAGAACATCACAGCCAGTGCACTAAACATATTTGGCGGGGAGATATCTTGTAATTTCGGCCAAGGTATCTGTGATGGGTGAATATCCCCCTGCCACCAGATTGCCACCACCAGCGCGATAACCAGCAACGCAATTAAGGTTTGCACATTGGCACTGGACCCTGCACTGCGGGTTCCCAGTAGCCAAATGACCAGCAGGGTCACCAGTTGCACCATCAAAAGCCCGGAATCACTCCAGCCAAAAGTCGCTTGCCAAAAACCGGCGGCAATTTGTAACGCGGCCGGTAAACCCACGGGGATGACGGATAAAAATAGCCAGCCAGTGACTTTCCCAAGTTTAGGTCCAAAGGCCATAGTAACGAAATGAGCCGCGCCCCCCGCACTGGGGAAGTGGCGACCTAAAGCGGCAAAAGCGATAGCAATAGGAAAAACCAGCACAATCAATACCGGCCAGGCCCACAGGCTGTCGTCACCTGCCAGCATTGCCGCCAAAGCGGGGACGGCAAAGACACCGGTCCCTAGCAGTGAGGTGGACAGTAACCCGACTCCTTGTGCGAGGCTTAACTCCTGTTTTAGTCCCACTTCACCGCCTTTTTCTATACCTAATCTAATACCCAAAGCCATTGGAGTGGCAGGTAGCCAGCAAGCAAATACATCCCGATGAGCTTACTCAAGTAAGTTATTCGGGTAAGTGCACGCAGCTAACGCCCCTGCAACTTCAAGGCCGAAGGATATCTAGCCGCGGCCATTCTTGATTGACTGAATAATATTAGTGGTAGAAACACCATCTTCAAAATTCAGTACTTTAACTTCACCACCTGCGGCCCAAACCTCTGCGCTACCTGCAATCTCATCAGGTTTATAATCGCCGCCTTTCACCAGCAGATCCGGTAAAATATCAGCAATTAAGCGCTGTGGTGTATCTTCTTCAAATGGCACGACCCAATCCACGGCTTCCAATGCACCCAAGACAATCATGCGCTGATCCAGTGGATTCACCGGGCGTTTTTCACCTTTTAAGCGTTTGGTCGATGCGTCGCTGTTAACCGCGACAATCAGACGATCGCCCAACTTGCGGGCATTAGCTAAGTAGGAAACATGACCGGCATGCAGAATGTCAAAGATACCGTTAGTCATCACCACTTTTTCGCCGCGCTGACGGGCCTGCATTACCGCTTTTTTCAGCTGCTGCTCATCCATCACGCCGAAACCGGTCTCTGCACGGCCACGGATAGCATTTTCCAGCTCAATTGGCGATACCGTTGAGGTACCCAATTTGCCGACCACAACGCCAGCAGCAGCATTCGCCAAGAAGCATGACTCTTCAAGGGTATTTCCCGCCGCCAATGCAGCCGCCAGCACACCAATCACCGTGTCGCCAGCCCCGGTCACATCAAATACTTCCTGGGCCTGAGTGGGTAAATGTAATGGTGGTTTACCCGGCTGAAGCAGAGTCATCCCCTGTTCGGAGCGAGTCACCAGCAAGGCTGAAAGTTCAAAATCAGCCACCAGTTTCATACCACGGCTAACTAACTCTTCTTCGTTCTTACAGTGGCCCACCACCGCTTCAAACTCAGATAGATTAGGTGTCAGCAGGGTCGCACCGCGATAACGCTCAAAATCGCTGCCTTTAGGATCGATAAGAACTGGAACGTTTGCTTTACGGGCCAACTGGATCATCGGCTGCACGCTGTTGAGCGCACCTTTGGCGTAGTCGGACAGTACCAGAGCGCCAATCTGCGGCAGCGCTTGTTGGATGCGCTCAAAGATAGGCTGCGGATCGACACCGTCAAAACCTTCTTCAAAATCCAGGCGGATCAGCTGTTGGTTACGGGACAGTACCCGTAATTTGGTAATAGTCGGGTGAGTCGGTACCGAAACAAAATCACAGCGCACCTGAACTTCATTCAGCTTGCTGGTCAATGCTCGCGCGGCATCATCAATACCGGTCAACCCAACTAAACGGGAAATAGCGCCAAGGGAGGCGATGTTCATCGCCACGTTAGCAGCACCACCGGGACGTTCTTCGATGGTATCAACTTTCACGACCGGCACCGGTGCTTCTGGTGAAATTCGGCTGGTTGGGCCATACCAATAACGGTCTAACATGACATCACCAACGACTAATACACCGGCGCGGCGAAAATCAGGCAGCGTGACTTTCATACGTTAGCCCCCCAAAGTGAACTGTTATTAACCCCGAAAACACACATCCCTTCGCTCCAATTTTGTGTTTGTACTACCCAATAGATTTCAAGTTGCCGCCAACACCTCTGCGACTTGAAAGATGATGGGTATATATGGTGCTGGATAATATCACAGACACCTTATATCCCATTAATAACTGGAATTTATACGCTCGTTGGCGCAGCAACCAGCCATTTACGCCAACTGGCGGCCACTTGTGCTCTTTCTGTGATAAAGCTATCAACCGGGACTTTGCTTGACTGCTCCTGCAGTGCCAGATGATGAATTTCATCACGCATGGTGACATAAGCACGTGTTAATGCTGCGGCCTCCTCCGGCGCCATAATGTCGTAATTGGCCATGAGCTCAAAAATTCGTACATTATCAGACCAACGGGTCAAACGTGGTTCAGTGGAGGCATAGCGCAATACCAGATACTGTGCGATAAACTCAATATCGGTTATCCCACCTTCATCTGCTTTGATATCAAAGATATCACGCTGTTTACTGCCCAAATGAGTGCGCATTTTCTCGCGCATTTCGCGCACTTCTTGCTGCAATTGCGAGGCCTCATGAGGGCGGCAAAGAATTTGCTGGCGGATAGCATCAAATTGTTGGTGCAGTGCCGGGTCGCCATAGACAATGCGGGCACGAACCAGCGCCTGATGCTCCCAAGTCCAGGCTTCATTCTGCTGATAATCGGCGAAAGCTTCGATGGTACTGACCAACATGCCAGCTTCACCGGATGGCCGTAGCCGTGCATCGACCTCATACAAAATGCCCGATGAAGTGCGGGTACTGAATAAATGCATGACGCGCTGCGCTAGACGTAAATAGAACTGGCGGCCATCAATACTGCGCTCACCGTCAGTCATCACATCCAGTGGGCAATCGAGTAGGAATACTAAATCCAGATCTGAGCTATAGCCCAGTTCCCAACCGCCCAGTTTGCCATAACCAATCACCGCAAAACCACGGCCCTCGCGCTGTTGCAAATGGCTCGGCTGACCATAGCGAGCCACCATCTGCCCCCAAGCTTGTTGGATAACCGCATCAATGATGGCTTCAGCCAAGTAAGTTAAGTGATCACTCACTTTCATTACCGGCAGAGCCTCGGTGATATCACCGGCAGCAATACGCAATTGTTGGGCTTGTTTAAACTGGCGTAAAGCCTCCAGTTGCTGCTCTTCGTCGTCTTCAGGCACCCGTAGCAAATATTGACGCAATTCATCGCGGTAAGCGCCGGGTTCCAATGGCTGATAAAACGATTGTGGATCAAGTAACTCATCCAATAACAGTGGGTAACGAGCCAGTTGGCTGGCGACCATCGGAGAGGCTGAGCACAAGCGGATAACATGTTTTAGCGCCGCATGGTACTCCACCAGCAATTCCAAATAAGTAGTGCGAGTGACAATACTCAGCAGTAATTGAATCAAGCGACTAAGGGCAACATTGGCATCTGGACGTGGACACACTTCGGCAAACAACCTTGGCATCAGTTGATCCAGGACCTCACGACCACGCGGACCAATGGTGCGTTTATCGACGTCGTGGCGGAAATCATTCACAGTGGTCAGCAACTGACCGCGAGCAGTTTCGTCTAAGTGCGGCGTCAGTGGTGCTAAATCTCCCTCTTCCAAAGCATCCTGCCACAGACTTTTATACAAACCATGGCAAGGATCTTCGCCGATATCCGGGGTATCGTCGCCAATTAGATCATCAAAAACCACCCGCACAGCCTGCATATGCTGCTCTAAAGCACTATTCATGGCCGCCCAGTCGGCATACCCCATGCCCCAAGCCAATCGGGCCTGATTCAGCGCATCACTGGGTAAGGTCTGGGTTTGCTCATCACCAATGGCTTGCAGTAGATTTTCTAAACGGCGCAAAAACAGGTAGCTACCACTGAGATCATTCACCTGCGCTTCGGGCAGCAAACCCAAATCTGCCACGGCCTGCAAGGTCGGCAACAAAGCGCGCTGTTGTAAGCGAGGTTCACGACCACCACGAATAAGCTGGAAAACTTGCGTGATAAATTCTATTTCACGAATCCCGCCAGCACCCAGTTTGATATTGTCTTTCAAGCCGCGACGCCGAACTTCACGCGCAATCATCCCTTTCATATTGCGCAGCGATTGGATCACACTGAAATCGATATAGCGCCGGAAGACAAAAGGCCGCAAAGTCTGGCGTAACTCTTTGCTGTAGTGGTCTTCAGCACCGCCCATCAGGCGAGCCTTAACCATGGCATAACGCTCCCAGTCACGCCCCTGCTCTTGGTAATAATCCTCCAGCGCAGCGAAACTCAAGACCAAGGGGCCGCTATCGCCAAATGGACGTAGCCGCATATCCACCCGATAGACAAAACCGTCTATCGTTTGCTGGTCCAGCGCCTTAATGAGCCGCTGCCCTAAGCGCGTGAAAAACTGGGCATTATCGAATTGCCGGCGTCCCCCCTGAGTCTGGCCGTTTTCCGGGTAAGCAAAAATCAGATCGATATCTGACGAGAAATTAAGCTCACCGCCACCTAATTTCCCCATACCTAAAATCAGCAGCGGCTGCGGCTCACCCAGGCTATTACTCGGAGTACCAAACTCCCGGCAACAAGCCTGATATAGCCAGTCGCGCGCGGCAATAATCAAGCTTTCAGCCAACCAACTTAGCTGCTGCAATGTATCCGTCGTGGTGCTGGTTTGTAGCGCCTGTGACCAAGCGATACGTACCATCACTCGGCGGCGAAACAGCCGCAAAGCCGCTAATAACGCGGCTTCGTCTGGCACGTCAGCCAGCGCCTGGCTTAACCATTGGGGATAAAATTGCCACTCATCGGGTTGCGGCGGTTGCTGATGCAACTCGTCCAGCCATTCAGGGTGAATCAGTAACATGTCACTGACAAAATCACTCAGCGCTAATACCGCAATATCTTCTTCACGCAAACTCGGTGGAGCCGGTAACTCACAAAAACGCTGTTGGACATTCTGCGCCTGATGCTGTAATTCCGAAGAGAGTGGCAACATATCAAATTCCCTTAACGAGCAGAGCCATTACGCCAAAAAGCGGGCTGAGATAAGGCTTCCTTGCGGGCGGTATCACGCCAGTGCCCTTGACGTTCCATAATGGCCTGCTGCAAACCAAACCAGCCATCAATGTATGGATGCCATTCATTCTGTGGATAGAAGCCAGATAGCAATTGGAAAGACATAATCTGCCGATTTAAACGCGGAAGCTGTGCCAGGTAGCCATCATCATCCAGATTGTGAGCAAAAGCCTCTTTCAAGTCAGCAGCACTGCGGCTCAGCATAATGTCGCAGAAACGCTTAAATGAGCCATCGAATTTGGCCTGTGCTTTGGCATCCATAAATGGTCGCCAGCCAGAGGTAACCAGCCACGATGTGAGCACTAACTTACATTTCAGATAATCGGCGCTGTAACAGAGCAACTCGGCATTGGCATTTTTCGGCTCTAACTGTGGCTCCAATGCAATCAACAAAGCCCGTAATTCGGTACTGGCTTTGCGTGGTACCAAGCCACCAAAAATAGCCAATGACTGGCGTATCATTGCTAATGCTTCAATAATCATTGCCTTGGCCGCAGACTCACCGCGCAACCATAACTCCTCATGGTATTGCCAGTGATCCAATGCCATTTCCAGCCCGGCGACCATTCCCTGCTCTACCGTCGATTTTGGCGCTGGCTGCAATACCAATACTGGACGCAATTCACGTGGTGGATTGCCTTGCGCTAAATGATAACCACGAGCCGCTTTACTCAAATTCCCCTGACGTAACCCGCCGATTGGTGCCAATTCAGCCGCCAGTGCCAGTAAATCTGCCTGATTGCCTTGTTTTAGCTCCAGCTCGATTTCACTCAGTGGCTCCAACAGATCGACAGCTTTATCTGCACTGTTAGACGAAATTGTTCCTTGGTCGAGAGCAAGCTCTATCTCACTCTCACCGTAAGTAATTACCCACTTCTCACGCGTGAAATCCGTGCGGAACAGAGGATGTAATTCTGCTTGTAGCGCCTCAATATTCCAGCCTTCAGGCCAGATATCGGCAGGGAAACGCGCCAGATCTAATTTGTCGCTATCAATATCGACATTATATTCAGGCCGTTTATGTAAACCGCCAACTACTTTACCGCCGGTTTTCACCGTCATTTCATAACGACCATCATAGCCACGAATACGTAGGCCAATGTCATGTTGGCGCAAACGGTTATCCGCCGTTTCAAAGTAGATATTGGTCAATGTTTGTGGGGCTGAATGCTGGTTGTGCCAAGCGGTAATTCGCTCCGGCAAAGCAGCAATGGCCGCAGGAGTAGCAATAAATTTTAATTCTATTTCAACGGTCATAATTTCATTCACACCGGTATGTTGCGAGATTACGGGCATTATGCCTCTTTCGCGATGATTTGCCTGTTTTACACAGATAAGCTCGCGTGGCAGCCCCAAGTCAAACCCTATTTTAACCTGTTTTGACAGGTCTACCCTAAGGCTTCATAAGACAAATTTTCACCGCGGTAAAAATGAGCAATAAAATGGCTAAAGCCGCGCTGGCTATGAGAGTAAGATAGTTCTCATTCCGGTTTATGCGTTGCGTCGGCAAACTGAACACACTACTATCGTCACATATATTCACTCATAAATGACTCTCTAATGCAGAAATTACGCCTAATTTGCCTCGCCATGCTAAGTCTCACTCTTTCTCTGAGCGCTTACGCAGAAGAAAAACGCTACATCTCTGATGAGCTGGATACCTACGTTCATAGCGGCCCCGGTAACCAATACCGTATTGTCGGTACGCTAAAAGGTGGGGATGAAGTTACCCTGATAAGCGTTAATGACGACACAAATTATGGTCAAATTCGCGATAGTAAGGGTAAAACAACGTGGATTCCGTTGGATCAACTGAGTGAAACTCCTAGTTTGCGTGTTCGAGTACCTGACCTTGAGCAGCAGGTCAAAACACTGACCGACAAACTGGCTAATATCGATAATAGCTGGAATCAGCGCACCGCAGAAATGCAGCAAAAAGTGGCAGCCAGCGACAGCGTTATCTCCGAACTACAAAAAGAGAATGAGTCCCTGAAAAACCAGTTAGTGGTTGCTCAGAAAAAAGTCAGCGCAGTGAATCTGCAATTGGATGACAAACAGCGCACTATTATTCTGCAATGGTTTATGTACGGCGGCGGTGTCGCGGGCATTGGCTTGCTGTTGGGTCTGATACTGCCTCATCTGATCCCTAGCCGTAAAAAGAATAACCGCTGGATGAACTGATATCCGCGTTATGTAAAGAATTAATTATAGGCCGCCTCTCGGCGGCCTTTTAGTCAGTCTGTTCCCCTCGCCCAACTATACTGAACTGACTGCTGGTAATTTTGACGGCCAGTTATAGAATCGTCGCCATCCTAGCTTTTAGCTTTAGCGCTATAACATCAAAAATGAAGGGTTTACATGGAGATTTATCTGGTTGGCGGTGCCGTCCGCGATAGCTTATTAAACCTGCCAGTTACTGAACAGGATTGGGTCGTTGTAGGTGCGACGCCAGAACAACTGCTGGCACAAGGCTACCAACAAGTGGGTAAAGATTTCCCGGTATTTCTTCACCCTGTTAGCCATGAAGAGTACGCACTGGCGCGTACCGAACGTAAATCGGGCCAAGGTTATACCGGTTTTACTTGCTACGCCGCACCCGATGTAACATTGGAAGAAGACTTACTGCGCCGTGATTTAACCATCAATGCGATTGCCCGCAGCAGTAATGGCGAGCTATTCGATCCTCACCATGGCCAACAAGACTTAACAAATCGAGTGTTACGCCATGTCTCTGACGCTTTTGGTGAAGATCCACTCCGTGTGCTGCGAGTTGCGCGTTTCGCAGCTCGTTTTGCTCATTTGGGTTTCACTATCGCCCCAGAGACGCAATCGCTGATGGCAGCAATGGCTGAGAGTGGTGAGCTTTCTGCGTTAACGCCAGAACGGGTCTGGAAAGAAACCGAGAAAGCACTGAAAACACAAAGCCCGCAGATCTATTTTCATGTATTACGTGATTGTGGCGCATTGGCAGTGTTATTCCCAGAGATTGAGCGCTTGTTTGGTGTTCCGGCCCCGGAAAAATGGCATCCGGAAATTGATACAGGCATTCACACATTGATGACACTGGCTATTGCCGCCCAACTCAGCCCTGACGTTGACGTGCGTTTTGCCGCACTTTGCCATGATTTGGGCAAGGGTTTAACACCGAAAGAGTTTTGGCCTCACCACCATGGACATGGCCCGACGGGAGTCAAATTAGTCGAGCAATTATGCCAGCGCTTACGCGTACCGAATCCGGTACGCGATTTAGCCAAACTGGTGGCGGAATACCATGATCTTATCCATACGGTGAATAAACTCCGCCCTGAAACTCTGCTTAAGCTATTTGATGCAATCGATGTGTGGCGCAAACCAGAGCGCCTTGAGCAGATGATTATGACCAGCGAAGCAGATGCCCGAGGCCGCACCGGTTTTGAAGAAAATCCTTATCCACAAGGCGATTATTTACGGGCTGCATTCCATATTGCGAACAGTGTATCGGTGCAGGAGGTCGTTGCCAGCGGGCTACAAGGCTTGGCAATTCGTGACGAACTGAAGCGCCGCCGTCAGTTGGCTTTGGCACAATGGAAGTCCACTCAAGAAGTGCTTCCACAATAAATCACTATCATACTGAAACAAAAAAGCCCTGAATAATCAGGGCTTTTTTGTAGCACTCGATGACTAAACCACTACATAAAGACCCAATACACCGCTGCCGCAACAACAAAGCGATAAATGGCGAAAGGCACAAAAGAGATGCGCTTAATCAGCGACAAGAAGGTTTTGATAGCAATCAGTGCGACGATAAATGCAGTGATAAACCCAACGGCAAACATCGGTAAATCGCCCAACGTCAGGAAATGCAGGCTTTTGTATAAATCTAATGCGCTGGCCCCAAGCATCATTGGAACTGCCAGAATAAAGGAGAATTCAGAGGCTGCGTAGCGATTTACCCCAACCAACATCCCGCCGGAAATAGTGGCTCCTGAGCGAGAGAAACCCGGCCACAATGCCAGGCACTGGAAGCAACCAATAGCAAAGGCTTGGCGGTAAGTAATATCATCCAGCCCTACAGCTTTCGGATTTTTAGGTTTAAACCACTCTGCGGCCAACAAGAGCAAGCCGCCAGCCACTAATGCATACATGACACTGTGCGGGTTAAATAACGATTTGATGACATCGTGGAATACCAATCCCAAGCCAACTGCCGGGATCATCGCCAGTAAAATATGGCCCAATGTCAGGTGACCACTGGTTTTTCCCTCGTGAGGGACTTTACCAAAATGGATGCCAATCAGGCCGAATAAGCGCCGCCAGAACACCACCACCACGGCCAGAATCGACCCTAACTGAATAATAACTTCAAAGGTTTTTGCTTTATCGCCGGTAAAGCCTAATAGCTCACCAACAATAATCATATGCCCAGTAGATGACACTGGCAGAAACTCAGTAAGCCCTTCCACCACACCCAAAACAAAAGCCACAAACAGCGAATACATATCCGTCATCTACGATACCCATGCCATGTAATAGAGATCATAAAAAAACGGCAGTGCTGAAAACTGTATCGATAGTGGCTAAAACAATATCGATAGTTAACAAAACAATGCCGTTTAAATTCAATATTAATTAATTTATCACGTCATACGATGCAATCAGACCACATTATTGGTTCAGGGTTGCAGTTTTATGTCACTACAGCGAAAAAATTATGCCATCAGTACTACGGTGAATCAGTTAGACCGTAAACCACGTTCAATCACCACGCCGACATTCCTAGCTTGGGCAACTGCACCCGGTTTGCTGACTTTAATCCGCACCCAAGGTGAATTAAAGCGCTGTAGTAATAGCTCGGCTATCTCTTCTGCTACCCGTTCCACCAATGCAAAACGCTGTGACTCTACGTGTTTTATGACGGCATCACTGATATCAGCATAGCTCAGGCAATCATTGACATCATCACTGACGGCCGCCTTACGATTATCCCAGCCCATTTCGATATCGAACACCAGCTTTTGCTGAATGGTCTGTTCCCAGTCATACACACCGATAGTGGTTATGACACTGAGTTCTTCAATAAATACGATGTCCATCACGTCATTCTCTGTTTTTGCGCCTGCCGGATACCACTTCCAGCCGAATATGCGTATTATCCACTGATGTTGCGATTAAAACGATCATTATTCAACAGGGCGGTGTTATGAGTGCTATCGCGCTTGGCATGATTATCTTCGCGTATTTGTGTGGCTCTATTTCCAGTGCAATCCTGGTATGCCGGGTTGCCAAGCTGCCAGATCCGCGTGAGCATGGCTCCGGTAATCCCGGTGCCACCAATGTACTGCGCATCGGTGGCCGCGCCGCAGCGGCAACAGTACTCATTTTCGATGTATTGAAAGGTATGTTGCCGGTTTGGATAGCTTATCTGCTGCACGTTTCGCCACTGTATCTTGGTCTGACCGCCATTGCAGCCTGTCTTGGCCATATTTACCCAGTATTTTTCCACTTTAAAGGGGGTAAAGGCGTCGCCACTGCATTTGGTGCCATCGCCCCTATTGGCTGGGATCTCACCGGTTTAATGACCGGTACTTGGTTACTGACAGTGTTATTGAGTGGTTATTCATCTTTAGGGGCCATTATTAGCGCCCTGATAGCCCCCTTCTATGTCTGGTGGTTCAAACCTCAATTTACCTTCCCGGTCGCCATGCTTTCCTGCCTGATTTTGATGCGCCACCACGATAATATCCAACGCTTATGGCGCGGCAAAGAAAGTAAAATCTGGGATAAACTCAGAAAGAAAAAACAGAAAACTCCAGCCGAAGAAGCCGCAGAATTGGAAGAGAAAGAAGATTAATTTTATTGGATGAGCTCGCAGCCTCTGCCAAATTCAGAATGGCTAAGCGAGCGCAAGGCAAGGTGCAAAGCAGTGAAAAACGCAGTGGACTTATAGTCCATGAGTATTTTGAATGACTGCGGCAACACAGCCGCAGCCCCGCTCAGCCTTTCTTATCAGACTTTCGGCAACTCACTCAAAGGCCAGCGCGGTCTTACCGACACAGCCAACTCGCTATTCACGCCGCTTTTCAACCGAATCAAACCTGCATAGGCGATCATCGCCCCATTATCGGTGCAAAATTCTGGTCGGGCATAAAATACTTCACCGCCGCGTTTTTGCATCATTTCTGCCAGTTTTGAGCGCAAGGTACGGTTAGCACTCACGCCGCCAGCAATGACCAAGCGCTTATAGCCGGTTTGATCCAGTGCTCGTTTGGATTTGATTGCCAAAGTATCAACCACCGCGTCTTCAAAGGCACGGGCGATATCTGCACGTGTCTGATCATCATCACCGTTGGCACGAATGGTATTCGCTGCAAAAGTTTTTAGGCCAGAAAAACTAAAATCCAGCCCTGGGCGGTCAGTCATTGGCCGTGGGAAAGTAAATCGCCCTGCGGTACCCTGCTGCGCCATACGCGACAACATTGGCCCTCCGGGATAATCCAGCCCTAACAATTTAGCTGTTTTATCAAAAGCTTCCCCAGCGGCATCATCAACCGACTCACCAAGCAATAGATACTCACCAATGCCCGTCACACTGATTAACTGTGTGTGACCACCGGAGACCAGCAGTGCAACAAACGGGAACTCTGGTGCATTATCTTCCAGCATGGGAGCCAACAAGTGGCCTTCCATATGATGAACCGGCACTGCAGGAACCCCCCAGGCAAAAGCTAATGCGCGACCAACAGTGGCCCCAACCAGCAATGCACCGACCAACCCTGGGCCTGCGGTATACGCCACACCATCAATGTCTTTGGCGCTCAGATTAGCTTCTTTCAATGCAGCCTGAATCAATGGCACAGTTTTGCGCACATGATCACGGGAAGCTAATTCAGGCACTACGCCACCATAATCAGCATGCAATTTAACCTGACTGTACAGTTGGTTAGCTAATAGACCGGTTTCATCGTCATACACTGCAATTCCGGTTTCATCGCAGGATGTTTCTATACCCAAAACTCGCATTACATTTCCCATCATTCACGTGCGGCCGACAGTTTAGCATAACCCAGTCGCGCGTCATGATTTCTGATCCTAAATTGAACGTAAAAGCGGCATTCAGGCACGTTGATAAGGTGAATGTTGTTGATAGTTTTCACATTTGAAAAGAATGTTGATAAATTCGCTCAATGGCTCTGTTTAGTATATAATCAGCGGCCGTCGCACTCTCGGCACCAACTTTCTTGTAAAGAACGGGGGCGACATCACAGGGGCGTGCCTGTTTCAATTTGCTGTGGTGCTTTACAAAGCAGCATCCATTGAAGTAAAATTCCGCACCATTTTGAGAAGGCTGGCGATTGGCCAGCAGCAAACCGATTTCTATTGAGGTGAGAGGCACATGCCGGTAATTAAAGTACGTGAAAACGAGCCGTTCGACGTAGCTCTTCGTCGTTTCAAACGTTCCTGCGAAAAAGCAGGTGTTTTAGCTGAAGTTCGTCGTCGTGAATTCTATGAAAAACCGACTACCGAACGTAAACGCGCTAAAGCTTCTGCTGTAAAACGTCACGCGAAGAAATTGGCTCGCGAAAACGCACGCCGCACTCGTCTGTATTAATTCTTCGGGGGTAACCCCACCGCGTAGTTTTTTATGTTCTAAGAACGCGCAGATCGAGTAGTTGCATACGAAGGCCGTGCTTTCCGAAAGGAATGCGCGGCTTGTTCTCGTTTATGGACTGACCGAATAGGGGCTTATGGCTGGACGAATTCCACGGGTATTTATCAATGACTTGCTGGCTCGCACCGACATCGTCGATCTTATCGATGCTCGGGTAAAGCTAAAGAAGCAAGGCAAAAATTATCACGCGTGCTGTCCGTTCCATCATGAGAAAACTCCCTCATTCACCGTTAATGGCGAAAAGCAGTTTTATCACTGTTTCGGCTGTGGTGCGCATGGTAATGCTGTTGATTTCTTGATGAATTACGATCGACTTGAATTTGTCGAAAGTATTGAGGAATTAGCCACTATGCACGGGCTGGAAGTGCCTTATGAGGCAGGAACCGGTACTACCCAGATAGAACGTCATCAGCGACAAAGTCTTTATCAATTGATGGAAAGCCTGAGTGCATTCTATCAACAGTCACTCAAGGGCCAGACAGCTAATCAGGCACGCGAATATCTTAAACATCGCGGTTTGAGTGAAGAAATCATCCAACACTTTGCTATCGGTTTTGCCCCCCCAGGTTGGGACAATGCCTTAAAACGTTTTGGTCGCGATGGTGAGAGCCGCACTGCGCTGAACGATGCTGGGATGTTGGTGACTAATGATACAGGGCGAACTTACGATCGTTTTCGTGAGCGCGTCATGTTCCCTATCCGCGATAAACGCGGGCGGGTTATCGCCTTTGGTGGGCGAATTCTGGGTGACGGAGTGCCAAAATACCTCAACTCCCCGGAAACAGAAATCTTTCATAAGGGCCGCCAGTTGTACGGCTTGTATGAAGCGCAAGTGAACCACCCTAACCCCACCCGACTACTGGTGGTTGAAGGTTATATGGATGTGGTGGCACTGGCGCAATTTGGTATCGATTATGCTGTTGCCTCACTGGGTACAGCCACGACCGCGGAACATATTCAATTATTATTCCGCGCGACGGATAACGTAATTTGTTGTTATGACGGAGATCGGGCCGGTAGAGATGCAGCTTGGCGCGCATTAGAGACGGCTCTGCCCTATCTAAATGATGGGCGTCAGCTACGCTTTATGTTTTTGCCCGATGGCGAAGACCCGGACACTCTGGTACGTAAAGAAGGGAAAGATGCATTCGAACGGCGGATGGAGGAGGCGCAGCCACTCTCAACTTTCTTGTTCGAAACATTGATGCCGCAGGTTGATTTGAGTAGCCCAGACGGGCGCGCCAAACTCAGCACGCTGGCTCTCCCTCTGATAAGCCAAGTACCAGGTGAAACTTTGCGTCTTTACCTACGCCAACAGCTAGGTAACAAGTTAGGTTTGCTCGATGACAGCCAGCTTGACAAGCTGATGCCGAAACAGGCTGAAAACATAAATAGCTACCAGCCGCCCCAGCTAAAACGCACAACCATGCGTATACTTATAGGGCTACTGGTACAAAACCCGCAACTGGCGACACTTATCCCCTCATTGCAGGGTGTAGAGCAAGCCAAGTTAGCCGGTTTACCGTTATTTATTGAGTTGGTTGAGACGTGTTTAGCCCAGCCGGGGCTGACAACCGGTCAGTTATTGGAACTGTATCGTGATAATAAATTCAGCCAACAGCTTGAAACTCTCGCAACATGGAACCACATGATTGTTGAGGACATGGTCGAACAGACTTTTGTCGACACGCTAACCAGCCTGTATGACTCCATATTGGAGCAACGTCAGGAAACACTAATAGCGCGTGATCGTACACATGGATTAAACGCCGAAGAACGTAAAGAGCTTTGGTCTTTGAATCTGGCTTTAGCCAGAAAAAAATGAAATACCTAACGGCTTAAGTGCCGATAAATGTGGGGGCGAATCCCCACAATATGCCGTCATAGCGGGCAGCGGCGACAAAAAAACAGCCCCAAATGCTATTGTTGGCGGTTTCGCCGACCGACACCAACCCAAATACTCTGAAGTGTGGATACCGTCTTATGGAGCAAAACCCGCAGTCACAGCTGAAGCTACTTGTCACCCGTGGTAAGGAGCAAGGCTATCTGACCTATGCTGAGGTCAATGACCATCTGCCGGAAGATATCGTCGATTCCGATCAGATCGAAGACATCATCCAGATGATTAATGACATGGGCATACAGGTGCTGGAAGAAGCGCCTGATGCCGATGATTTAATGCTGGCCGAGAACACCACTGATACCGACGATGACGCGGCTGAAGCTGCTGCACAGGTGTTGTCCAGTGTTGAATCCGAAATCGGGCGTACTACCGACCCGGTGCGTATGTATATGCGCGAAATGGGTACCGTTGAGCTATTGACGCGTGAAGGCGAGATTGATATTGCCAAACGTATCGAAGACGGCATCAATCAGGTGCAGTGCTCTGTTGCTGAATACCCTGAAGCGATTACTTATCTGTTAGAGCAATATGATCGCGTCGAAGCGGGTGAATCTCGTTTATCTGATTTGATCACCGGCTTTGTTGATCCAAACGCCGAAGAAGATATTGCGCCGACAGCAACTCACGTTGGTTCTGAATTATCCACTGAAGAGATGGATGATGATGACGACGAAGATGAAGACGACGACGAAGAAGAAGACGATAACAGTATCGATCCAGAGCTGGCACGTCAGAAATTCAGCGAATTGCGTGAGCAGTATGAAAATGCGCGCCTGGAAATCAAGAAAAACGGCCGCAGCCATGCAAATGCTGCAGCTGAGATTCTGAAACTTTCTGAAGTGTTCAAGCAGTTCCGCCTGGTACCGAAGCAGTTTGACTATCTGGTCAATAACATGCGTGCCATGATGGACCGAGTTCGTACTCAAGAACGTATCATCATGAAACTGTGTGTTGAACAGTGCAAAATGCCGAAGAAAAACTTCGTGACTCTGTTTGCTAGCAATGAAACCAGCGATACCTGGTTTGCAGCCGCAATTGCCATGGGTAAACCATGGTCGGAAAAACTGAAAGATGTATCGGATGATGTTCAACGCAGCTTGCAGAAACTGCGCCAGATCGAAGAAGAAACCGGTCTGACAATTGAGCAAGTAAAAGACATCAACCGTCGAATGTCTATCGGTGAAGCGAAAGCGCGTCGTGCCAAGAAAGAAATGGTTGAAGCTAACCTGCGTCTGGTTATCTCTATTGCGAAAAAATACACCAACCGTGGCCTGCAATTCCTTGATTTAATTCAGGAAGGCAACATCGGTTTGATGAAAGCAGTAGATAAATTCGAATACCGTCGTGGTTATAAGTTCTCAACGTATGCCACTTGGTGGATTCGTCAGGCCATCACCCGCTCTATCGCGGATCAGGCACGCACCATCCGTATTCCGGTGCATATGATTGAGACGATTAACAAACTCAACCGTATCTCACGCCAGATGCTGCAAGAGATGGGCCGTGAGCCAACACCAGAAGAGCTGGCTGAACGTATGCTGATGCCGGAAGACAAGATTCGTAAAGTGCTGAAGATTGCGAAAGAGCCGATCTCAATGGAAACCCCGATTGGTGATGATGAAGATTCACATCTGGGCGATTTCATTGAAGATACCACTCTGGAGCTGCCGCTAGACTCTGCAACCTCTGAGAGCCTGCGTTCTGCCACTCACGACGTGTTAGCTGGCCTGACAGCGCGTGAAGCGAAAGTTCTACGTATGCGCTTTGGTATCGATATGAACACTGACCACACGTTGGAAGAAGTGGGTAAACAGTTCGACGTAACCCGTGAGCGTATCCGTCAGATCGAAGCTAAGGCATTACGTAAACTGCGCCATCCAAGCCGCTCTGAAGTGCTGCGCAGCTTCCTTGACGATTAATCGTCAGTTGCGGTGATAAGCACACAAAAAACCCCGGCATGCCGGGGTTTTTCTTTTTAGCCAAGTCGCCAGCATTTAGCTAATATCCGTGCGGTCCAACCTGCCATGTCCGTAAAAAACCTTAATTTTGCACATAAAACACCCATCTGATTCTTCAGCTCTAGACCGCAGGATAAAAACTACCGTATAATCAGCGCCCAAGTCTGGCCCCTTAGCTCAGTTGGTTAGAGCACGCGACTCATAATCGCTTGGTCACTGGTTCAAGTCCAGTAGGGGCCACCAAATTTAGTCAGGAGTTAGATGAGCAATCGTCTGACTCCTTTTTATTTAGTTTGAATGACCCACAATGCTCTCTGCAGGATAAAAACCATAAAAAGAGGTGCCGCTCTCACTGGCACCCCAATCGTCATAGAAGAATAATAGGTTTAAGGATAGAGCTTATATTTCTCGCGTAGTTTTAAATAATTATCAATACCGGGCTGCCAGTTAGATTCCAGGTAATTCACTGTTTCATCTATGGATAATTTCCTTTCTGTTGCTTCTTCCATTAATTTAACCAGATTGCGTGTACCCGTTAATTTAGCGAGCCATAGCGGGCGGATTAAAAAGTACTCCTCCTGATAATCCAGATAATCTGCTTCCTTCTGTGGCGAGATAACCATTGGATAGCCCGCATCTTTAAATTTGAACCACCATTCGACAAAATAACGTATCGTCGGTTGCATATCGGTCATCTCAGTTGCCGAAAATCTCTCGCCACAGACCTCTTTACCGGCTTGCGGCCATCCTGTTTTCTGCTGTTTAATATCAACGTCATAGCAGGTATTGATATAAAACTTCTTGGATGGAAACCCCAATTGTTCAAAAGGATGGTCTGACCCTCGGCCCATATTGACACTGGTGGCTTCAAATATTCCTAAAGAAGGATAAAGATGAATAGCCAGGTCACTGCGTAAATTTGGAGAAGGTCTTACCGGCAATGAATAAGGTGACTCATGGGTATAATTCCCCATGGCAATAACCGTCAAATCCTTTGGCGGAAACTGATAAGCTTTGACGCCAACAGCTTTCCAACTGGCATCATCGAAATGTGTTAACCAGCCCTCATTGACTATCATCTGGGCAAATTCTCCCGACGTCAGTCCATGCACCATAGGCACAGGATGCATCCCTATACCTGAGATATTCTCTTCTGCAAGAATAGGTCCATAGACATAATTACCGAGTGGGTTAGGCCTGTCGAACACCATAAATTGTTTATGGTACTTTTGCAGGCTTTCCAGCATATGATGCATGGATATGGTATAGGTAAAATAGCGGACACCAACATCCTGCAAATCATAAATAACGATATCGACATCAGATAATTGAGTCTCGGTCGGATGTGCTCGCACCCGCCCATCTTTATCCCGCCCATACAAAGAAATAATAGGGAGGCCACTCTGCTTATCAATATGATTATCATCACCTAGCCCAGCATCTACATTTCCGCGTATACCATGCTCAACGGAAAATAACGTTGTTACAGTAAAATGGAATTTATCCTGCTCAGATAACAGTTTGTCGATGGTATGACGCCCTTCTCTGTTAATAGAACTTTGGTTTACCATTAAGCCCACTCGCTTATTTTTAAGCTGCGGCCCATAAACATTTTCCTGATCGACACCTAAAATAATTTTTTGCGATACTTCAGCATAACTGGCATTGACCATAAAAAATGAATACAGACATAATAATATTTTCAGGAAATATCTCATTCCTTATCTCTCACTATTAAATGAATGAATACTCTGATACAACTTACTTGGTATCAGAAGTTATGCCTTAATTCCACTGCCCAGAACCAAAAGTTGTTGCTGGTCTTATTGTTATTTGTCCATGTTTGCTCTGGACGGTAATAGGTATCTGCAAATATTGAAGTCTGCTTTGTCAGCGGATAGAGTACCTGTAAACCATAGCGGCTACGATTTTTTTCCTTATACAGGGTTTCATGATTATTTGAGTCACGGAAACTCTGGGTCCCCTTGACCAGAGCCAAACGTGTATAAGGCATAAGTAGCAAGCCACTGTCGAATTTATAACGATAAATACCCCATAAGAAATGCTCTTTGTTATACAGAGTATTAACCAATTGCTCATCAATATATAAATAGTTTAGCCAGAGTGAATTCTTCTGGTTAAAGGTGAAATTTGCACCCGCAAAATGCTCATTGATTTGGCTCCAGTCTCGTTTATATACACCATAGTTCCCTTTTGCACGGGCATAATCCAACTTACGGTCGATCAAACGAAATGATAAGCTAGCATTAAAACTCAGGTTTTCTGAGTATTTATAGTATGCCTGTGGCCTAATCCAGATCTCATGTCGCTCTTCACCTTTGCGGATATCTCCCTTATATTCTGGTTCAGCTAGGGCTGGATTATTAATTGATGCAAAATGCCAGTTATCATTACGATAACCAAAGCGTAATTTTGTATTACCGCTCTTACCATCATAGGTGAAAGGAAAGGTTCTGGTTACTCCTGCCTGCCAACGTGTACGGTCATACTCTGGATTATTATCCAAATATGTTTTTAAGAACTGAACATCATATAGCCATAGTGATTCATTCTGGTAAATATAGGCACCGACATAAGGCGATGTTGCCATACTTCCTTTAATAAACTTCCAGCTTTCATCACTGTCTATTTCTTGTTCTGCACCTATATAGGTGTCAAAATTCCACGTTTTTTGTTTTAATTTATCTTGTGCTACTTTTTTTTCTTGTTCTATCTGCTGGATTCGTTTATTTAATTTAATAATTTCCTGATCATAATCAGTTTCAAACTCATCTGCAAATACAGGCATGCACATCGTTATGGCGCTAAATACCACAAGTCCTTTTACTATATTCATTTTGGCCTTCCATGAAGTTTATAACATTGTTAATCCATAACCACGCGGATAGAGTATTTGACTATTATCTGGCGTTCTAATATCTACTGGTAATTTCCCATGAGGCTCCGCCAGAATATCTAATTTTCCTTTCGGCCCCTGGAATAGAGTGCGTAGTCCACTGCGGATGTTGGTTTCCAGACTATTACGTACATTGTTGGTGACATCAAACCCAGTGATACCATAAATTGCAATATTAGCTTTAACATTAGATAAATAGGCAATGTCGTAAGGATTTCTGCTGGATATAACAACCAAAGGAATATTTTCTTTATTTGCCACATCGATAATCCGCTGTGCATTGACAGGATTAAGCTTGAGATTATAAGTAGCAAGAATAATAAGATTCTGACCTTTAATCTGCTTAGCTATATCTTCAAGAGTAATATCATCTTTATCCAGCTTAACGACTTCATTTTTAACATCGAAAATAACATTAAATTTTTCTGCAATCTCATAGAGATGCTTTGCAATGAGTTCGTTACGTGGTTTTTCATCAGAGAATACTATTATATTGTTATGTGGCTTAATGTGGTAAGGCAAAATATTATCATTTTTAATCAGCGTAATAGCCTGTTCAGAGATGAAATTCTCAATATCTTTGTGGTTTTTCGATGCAACAATCTTTTCAGCGATAGCAACTTCATGAGGCTCCGGAGAAATACGCTTATTGAGTTTGGTATAAATAACTCGTTGGGCTGCATCTTCAATACGCTGTTTAAGCACAGGATCATTTATCGCTTCTGCTTTTAAATAACGGTAAAGCGCATTGAGTTGCTTAACACTGGCGCTATTTTTTATTTCCATTGGCATTAAAACAATATCATTTCCCGCTATAATCGCCTGTTTGATAGACCAATTTCTGTCAAAATTACCTGTAATAGCCCCCATATCCATCGCATCAGTTAAAATCAAACCATCATACTTAAGCTGGTTACGCAAAATGCCGGTTAAAATCGGCTCTGATAATGTAGCTGGGGTACCAATTTTCTCGCCTTTAATATTCGTCAGCATGGAGTTATCGAGAGCGGGAACTACAATATGAGCCGTCATAATTGCATCAGTGACAGGCATAACTTCAATAAATGGCTTCAGTTCTACCTGTTGCCATGCAGCTTTATCAATATTGACGGTCGGAAGCGCAAAATGGGTGTCTGAGGTGACATTACCATGGCCAGGAAAATGTTTGAGCGAAGTCAGCACATTAGATTTATGAATACCACTGATATAACTGCGTGCCAACTCCCCCACCAGTACAGGATCGTTGGAATAAGAACGAACACCAATAACAGGGTTATTCTGGTTATTATTCACATCGACTACAGGACCAAAGTTAAAATTAAAGCCAAGACTGGATAATTCGTAACCATGGATACTTCCAGCTTGTTGCGCTAATTTTGCTGATCCTGTCGCACCTAGCGCCATATTTCCTGGCATTTCAGTACCGACTCGTAATCGGGTAACATATCCCCCTTCCTGATCAGTACTGATAAATAGCGGGAAGTTACTCCGTGCACGCTGTAGATTATTAATTAATTCAACTGTCTGTGGAGTGTCAATCAAGTTTTCTCTAAAAAGAATAATGGAGCCCAAATGATAATCGTGAATCATTTTACTGACGGCAGTATTGATTTCAATAAAAGGCTTTTTAACATCGTTGTTATCATTGCTCCATGAACGAATATCCACCATCAATATTTGCCCCAGTTTTTCTTCAAAACTCATGGTAGAGAGGATTTTCTCAGCGGATGTTTGAGGTGATAACCACATCTCTTTAAGTTGTGAGTCTGGAATAACATCTGCGTAAGCACAACTACTAAACAAGAGAATCGCGGGTGTAATTATTTTCATTAATTCCTCCGTTATTTACGTTTGCCGGGGGATTTTACTTTTTAGTTCATGTAATAAAGTGATAATTATCACAGTTGATTGATTCGTTATTTCTCACGAAAAGGAATATTATTATTCCTTTTTTTTACATTCATTTGCAGAAGCCTGATGCAAAAGGCGATAAGGTAAGGAATAACTTTTCAATATCAGGAATACTTATTATTAACTTTTTCCAAATGTAACTATTTAATATCCACCCGTCGCCTGATATTGTAGGAAGCTTCTTACAAAATGGACACTATGTAAAGGGAACATGGCAATGAGATAATTAAAATATATTACCTTCATTGCCTAAAATTAGGTTAACCAATGGCTGTTTACATCAGTCATCTAAATTATTGATAGTCATGCTTGCATTTAAAATCAATGGCTTAGCCATTTCCTGTCGCAACTGCATCAATGCCAGAAAAATCAGGTCTGTCAGGGTATTTTGAGCCGTACGCGAAGAGATTGAAGAGCTGCGCCACTCATTTTCATCAGAAATACTTTCAAGAACATAATCTGCAATTTTAGCCAGTGGAGAGACTTTGCTACCCGTAATCGCTATCACGGTTGCCCCTTGGGCTTTTGCCATTGTTGCAGCAATTCTCATATCCTTCCTTCTGCCGGTGAATGACAAAACAATCTGCACATCTTTAGGCGTCAGAGTGAGAGCAGCCGCTATCTGAACATGAAGGTCGGCCTCAACAAGAGTCACTATACCTATCTTCTGTAGTTTGTAACTCAGGTCTTTTGCTGTAAGTCCTGAGCCCCATATCCCAACTATTTGTACCCGCTGGGCGGTATTAATAAGAGACACAATATGCTGGAAAACTGAAAAATTTATCTTCCGAGTTGTCTCCATAATGGATGCCGTCTTCTCATGCGCAAGTTTTTGTGCCATTACCATCAGTGAATCTTCAGATGAAATAGCATTATGCAAAGCTTTATGTGGATAAGATTTAAATAAGTTATTCCGGCTTAGTTCCTCACTGATGGCAAGTTTCAGGGCAGGAAAACCTTTCATTCCTATCTTTTGACTAAATTTAACGATTGCTGACTGGCTGACTCCTGCCTCGTCTGCAAACTGAGAGGAGGATATGCTGAGTATAGATTGCGGATTATCAAGAATGAATTTCGCTATTTTTTGTTGGTTTTCTGCCAGTTCCGGCAGTAACCAGGTTATTTCATTCAGAATCGACATTAAGTTTTCCCTGTAAAAGATATTAGATTATTCCAGCACCCGCATCTTTATGAATCTGATGTAACTGCATAAATATGATGAAAATTAATTTTTTATTTGTTGATTTTTATCGGTGCTTATTCCTCTAACCACTCGTGCTTAGAATAGATTTTACCGTGATAAACATCACGTTTAATAAATAAATAATTACTTAACATCGCCGATAATTTAAATAAAAGGAAGTCCCGATGAAGATTAATCTAAGCTCAATGGTTACGGAAAGTCGCAACCCTGCCAGTTCTCAAATTGACACACTTTCAACGCTGGATATGCTCATGGTGATCAACAACGAGGATAAAAAAGTCCCTTTTGCGGTGGAGGAGAAACTTCCTGAAATAGCCAAGGCGGTTGATCTTATTGCCGAGGCTTTCGCAAATGGCGGCAGATTAATTTATTGCGGGGCAGGCACCTCTGGGCGATTAGGAATTTTAGATGCTAGTGAATGCCCACCCACTTATGGTACACCACGAGAAATGGTGGTCGGCCTAATTGCTGGCGGAAATACCGCTATCCTACAGGCGGTTGAAAATGCCGAAGATAGCCGTGAAATGGGTGAGCAAGACTTACGTAACCTTCACTTTAATGCCCGTGATGTGCTCGTAGGCATTGCAGCCAGCGGACGCACACCTTATGTCCTCGGAGCAATGGCTTATGCGCGCGGAGTGGGCGCGACCGTGGCAGCTATTTCCTGCAATCAGGATAGCGAAATGAGCCAAGCGGCAGATATTGCCATCGAGCCACTGGTCGGCCCGGAAGTTGTCACGGGTTCATCACGGATGAAAGCGGGCACCGCACAGAAATTAATTCTGAACATGTTGACGACAGGCGCCATGATCCGCAGCGGTAAGGTTTATAGCAACTTGATGGTCGATGTCGAGGCGACAAATGCCAAATTAGTCCAACGCCAGGTCGATATTGTTGTCCAGGCAACTGAGTGTTCCCCCGCTGAGGCGCAAGACGCGCTCAATGAATGCAACCGCCACTGCAAAACAGCCATTATGATGATATTAAGTGGTATGTCTGCCAAGGAGGCGGGTGCGATCCTAAACAAGAATAAAGGGTTTATCCGTAAAGCACGGCAGGAGATTAAAGTATAACTATGGCGAAAATAACCGGCTCTACGATAGAACAGATTTTACTCTTCATTGGTGGGAGTAAAAATATCATCGTCTGTGGAAACTGTATGACGAGGCTGCGTCTCACCTTAAGAGATCGTCAGCTTATACAGCATGAAGACCTGAAGAAAATTCCTGGGGTCATGGGGGTGGTCAATGGCGACGACCAACTGCAAATCATCCTTGGGCCGGGCAAAGCCCAGACTGCCAGCGAAATGATGAATAAGGTTCTGAGTGCTGAACCACCGCCAGACAGTGCTGATGATGTTGACCTGCAAGTGCTGGCAAGCCAAACAAAACAGCAGATGAAAGCGAAACAGAAGAGTGCCGTTCATAATTTTCTGACCAAATTTGCCACCATTTTTACCCCGCTTATTCCGGGCTTCATTGCCGCAGGGTTACTGCTGGGGATAGCGACGCTGCTTCAGCAAACCCTGATATTAGAAGGTGTAACGCCATCCTCGTGGTTAGTGGGACTGATTGCTTACATGAAAGTGTTCAGCATCGGTTTATTTACTTTCCTGAGTATCCTAATCGGTTTTAATACCCAGAAAGCCTTTGGCGGGACCGGAGTCAACGGCGCGATTATTGCGTCGTTATTTATTTTACGCTACGTGCCAGAGGGGACCGTCGGCTATTACGCCGGGATGGACAACTTCTTCGGCCTAGTCATTGATCCGCGTGGCAATATTATTGGCGTGCTGTTGGCCTGTATGGCGGGTGCATGGATTGAACGGCAAGTACGGCGTTTTATTCCTGATAATCTGGATATGATCCTAACATCGACAATCACTTTGCTGATTACAGGTGCAATGACCTTTGTGGTTATTATGCCTTTGGGTGGCGAACTGTTTAAGGGCATGTCTTGGCTATTTATGCATTTGAATGGTAACCCTTTCGGCACCGCAATTCTGGCAGGGTTGTTCCTAATTGCCGTGGTATTCGGTATCCATCAAGGATTTGTTCCGGTCTATTTTGCTTTAATGGATGCGCAAGGATTTAACTCATTATTCCCTATTCTGGCGATGGCGGGTGCCGGTCAAGTAGGGGCTGCACTGGCACTTTATGCGCGCTCGCCCAAAGGCTCTGTCCTGCGCACGCAAATTAAAGGTGCCATCTTCCCTGGGCTATTGGGGATTGGCGAGCCACTTATCTATGGTGTGACGTTACCGCGCTTGAAGCCCTTTATTACCGCCTGTGTGGGTGGAGCGGTCGGTGGCTTCTTTATTGGGCTTGTCGCTTGGCTGGGGCTTCCGGTTGGCCTGAATACGGTATTTGGTCCATCAGGTTTAGTGTCGATTCCGCTGATGACATCAGCACAGGGGATCTTTGCCGGGATGCTGGTTTATATCGCCGGCCTGCTGATTTCGTATATCGCTGGCTTTATTCTGACCTGGTTTTTTGGGCATAAAAATATCGATTTAAGCTAATTTTTTATCGCAAGATCCAGATAATCTGGCCCAGTACGACAGGGCCAGATTATTTATTTAATCAGCTAAAATCTGTGATTAACGGCTTTTATACAGGTTATATCCCAACTGTTGGGCAATCGAAGCCACCATTTTTTGCCCACGCACGCTATTGCCAACCGGATCTAGTGGTGGCGAGAATGCGGCAATTCCCATAACCCCTGGAACTACAGCTAAAATACCGCCACCGACACCACTTTTCCCCGGTAAACCGACGGTATATGCCCAATCGCCCGAACTGCCGTACAGCCCTTCCATTGTCATCTCAGCCAAAATATATGGCATGTTTGAGGCCGTTAGCACTTGCTTTTTAGTCACCGGATTGATGCCATTGGCCGCAAAAGTTGCTCCCATCGTTGCCAATTCAATCGTATTGAACAAGGTTGAGCACTGACGGGTATAGACGTCGCAAGCTTCCATCGGATCGCAATACATCGCTTGTGCAGAATAGAGTAGCCAGGCAATAGCACGATTATGAAAATTGGTGGTTTGTTCTGAATGGTTAACTTCATCTGAAAGTGAAATCGGCGCACCTGCAAGTTTCTGTTGGATATCCAGAATGCGCGCCCAACGATTTTCTCGATCACTGGCCTTAATCACACTGACCGTAGACATTGCGCCCGCATTAACCAATGGCGACAGTGGCTTGCCATTGTGTAACTCCAACGCGATGACCGAGTTAAACGGCAAGCCGGTAGGATCGGCACCAATCTTGTCCTGCACCTCTTGTGGGCCAATATCTTCTAAGGCCAACGCGAGAGAACACACTTTCGAAATAGACTCTAAGGCAAAGCGAAAATCAGCATCACCTTGCGAGATAATATCGCCATCGACAGTAACAATTGCCACCGCAGCAAGTTGGCTGGGAACACTGGCCAGATAGGGAATATAACTGGCATTCTCCCCCCCTGAAAGGGTGGAGTATTGCGAATAAGCATTCTTAACTGTTTGATTCAAATGAGCTAAGTCAATAGTCATAACACTGACTCCAACACTTAATGTCATTGAGCAGGGGGCTAAAGCCACCCTGCTTAGAGAAAGGAAGGAAATTAATTTTTTGGTATATCCGCTGCCGGGGATTTCGTGGCAACAGATGCCGTCACGTCACTGGTATGGGCTGCCGATAAATTTTGCAATCCAGGGTGTCCATTCTCTGCTTGCCAAGTAAAGGGGGCAAAATCACTGTTTTCATCACGCCAGTGAGGTTTGCGCACAAGGTAAATCAAGAATGGCAGGACAACAAAGAACAAGGTGGTGGCGATCAAAATGCCAACATATTCCGTTGGACTACCGACCGAGATTTGGCTGGGTGGAATAAAGCTAAAGACGAAAGCCAGAATAGAGCCAAGCAACCCGGCCCCACCAATAATCCACATCCCAATAGTGCCACCGGGAATATGGTACGGACGTGGCCGATTCGGCTGACTGTAACGCAGGTAAATTGCCGAACCAAACATCAGCATGTACATGATGAGATACAAAATAACGGTCAATTGGCTCATTATTTGATATGCCGCCTGTACCGAAGGTAAAACTACAAACAGAATGGCCAGCAGAGTCACCAATAATGCCTGTAACAATAGGATATGTGTCGCCATACCATTCTGATTAGTATGTTGCCACCAGCGCGGTAAATAACCCGCTTTAGCCACAACCAGCAAACCAGAAGATGGGCCTGCGACCCAGGTCACTACCCCCGCTAATACCCCAATAGCCAATGCAAAGGCGACAATCGGCCCCAACCATTCCAGACCAGCCCACTTAAACATCGCGTCATAAGCGACTAACAAGCTTTGCGTCAGGCTAATATCCGACTGAGGAATAATAAAGGCGATAGCCAGAGTCCCTAATACGAAAATAAGCACCGTTCCCACGGCTGATAACATAATGGCGAGCGGGTAATTTCTGTTGGGATTATCCACGTCCTTAACATGGATGGCATTCATCTCCATACCGGCATAGAACAAGAAAATACTGGCTGCCAGTACCACGTTATCGAAATTGGTAAAATCCGGTATGACCTGACCCCAGCTCAATTCAATTTGTGGTGCTCCACCGCCAAATAGATATGCAAATCCTAATACAATCAAAATGATCGCCGGAATAATAGTCCCTATAATACCGCCCCATTTTGAAACTTTGGCGAATGTCTCCACCCCTTTAAAGGCAATAAAGGTGGCTAACCAATAAATAAATAGCACTATTCCTAACACAAAGAATTTATTGGCAGATAGGGCCTCATCCCAGCGTTGTTCAGGGCCAATAAAAGCCAGTGAGACTGCGGCAAATGTCAGTGCGGTAGGGAACCAAACGGTGACCTCAATCCACAACATAAACATGGCAAGAAAGGCCAGACGTGGACCAAAGGCCTCGCCAACCCAGCGAAACACCCCACCTTTTTCAGGCCAACCAGTGGCCAATTCCGCCGCAACCAACGACACCGGAATTAAGAAAAATACCGCAGCAAAAAGGTAGTAGAAGATTGAACTCAAGCCATATTCAGCCTCAGCGGGTAATCCCCTGAGGCTAACGACAGCCACGATATTCATAATCGCCAATGTTGCGATACCTAGTTTTTTTACCGGGACGGCTTTCTTGGCGGTACTTGAGGCAGTATTTGACATAGTTTATCCACCTTATTCACGGCATGACGCCGCCTTGTTTTAAAGGCTCATAATCAGAATAAGAAACAACCGTCTTAGGTATGACTAAAACTATTCTGGCTAGCCTCGCCGCCAAGGGATGGATGTTCACTGAGGTATTTCAGTGATGATTTAAAATCGTCTAATAACAGTGCGGCAAAGTCCATTTCGAATCCACGACGGCACATAATGCGCATAACCACCACATCGGACATGCCACCACTCAGGGTAAATGCCGGGACTTGCCAGCCACGTAGTCTTAAACGTTCAGAAAGGTCATAGAGGGTATAGCCCGTTTTTGCGCCCTCTTTAACACGGAAACATATTGCAGGAATTCCCTCATAGGGGCCGCCACTACAATAAAACTCATATGGCCCCAGCGGAGCAATTTCTTTTGCCAGAAATTCCGCCACTTGATAACAGGCACTTTGTACCTTGGTATAACCTTCACGGCCTAGGCGAATAAATTCGTAATATTGGGAGATAACCTGCCCCGCCGGACGCGAGAAGTTAATAGCAAAGGTGCCGACCTGGCCGCCGAGATAATCAACATTAAATATCAATTCTTCAGGCAAAGCCGCAGCATCACGCCAAATAACCCAACCGCAACCTAAGGGGGCTAAACCGAATTTGTGTCCAGACGAACTGATTGATTTCACACGTGGTAAACGGAAATCCCACTCGATATCAGGCGCAACAAAGGGGGCTAAGAAGCCGCCACTCGCCGCATCGATATGCATATCGATATCAAGGCCTTTTTCTTTGTGCAACTTATCCAATGCATCATGCAGCGGTTTAGGGAACTCATAGTTGCCGGTATAAGTCACACCGAAAGTGGGCACTACGCCAATAGTGTTTTCGTCACAGGCATCCACCATACGCTGCGGATCCATAAATAATTGCCCTGGAGCCATTGGGATTTCGCGCATTTCTACATCCCAGTAACGAGCAAATTTATGCCAACAGACTTGTACCGGTCCACAGACAAAATTAGGCTTATTTGTCGGTTTTCCCGCCGCTTCCATTTTCTTGCGCCAGCGCCATTTCATGGCCATGCCGCCCAGCATGCAAGCTTCAGAAGAACCTATGGTATTCGTTCCAACTCCTCGTCCATCCTTTGACTTAGGTGCATTCCAGAGATCCGCCATCATGTTTACGCAGCGCAAATCTATCGCCGCCGACTGTGGATATTCCTCTTTATCAATCCAGTTTTTATTTATCGAAAGGTCCATCAGTTTGTGGACGTTATCGTCATCCCACGTCTGACAAAATGTCGCGAGGTTTTGTCGCGCATTACCATCGAGAAATAGCTCGTCACTGATGATTTGAAAAGCAATATCTTCGCGCATCTCTTCTTTAGGAAATTTTTTATCTTCCGTCATATTACGAATCGCTTGGGAACCAAAACGAGAATCCAGTAACGCCGAACGGTATTCATCCACAGATTTTCTAGTCATTTCCAGCCCCTATCCTAATTGAGGAAAAAATTTCAATTAAAAGTCAGTGAAATCAAATAACTATAAAAGGTAAGATTATTATTGAATTAATTTAGCCATTTAAAAAAAATGCCGGCACAGAACCATTATGATTTCACGTGATAATAAAAAGTTAGCACTGATAAGAAATTGTGCCACCATAAATATAAATATATCTTTTTTATAGACAGATGTTTTTCATATTATTTACTACCAAAGTCCATTTATTCGTCGCTGTATAACCAATAATTTTCGTTCAATCATTGACTAGTCATTTTCACTTGAGTGATTGTATTAATTGGAGAGATTATTAATATAAGTGACTGTGATCAAATACGTTATCCGTCGAAAACGTATTCAGAAAAGAGGGAATAATCTCACTGACTTTGCCTTAAAGCATCAATAGTGGCTGTCGGCATAGATATCACCGATTTTAGGCTATTTTCAATCCGTTCAATGATGGCCATTCTCGGCCCAGAAAGCCATCCATCGCAGCTGTAAAAACGCGCCTCAGCATTTGCCAGTGCCTCTTGGTTATCAAAGGCGCGCATCAGGTAATAAGCATCTGGATCATGGAGCGAATTTCCATAAGCAACAACGTCAATCCCCTCCCTGGCATGTAAGGGAATACTAATTTCTCGCATGATTTGATGAAATTCAGCGCCACTCCCCGGTTTCAACGTATATTGCAGGATTTCCAGTACACGGCAGTCCATTTCATTTCCCCTATAATTCCGCTTTTATTGGCATTTTAATAAAAATTTATCATCCCATTACCATGCTGTGTTTCCACCTCATGTACAAGAAATATTCCACTGTCTAATCATTTGAATATCATAAATTTTATTTATATATTAATGATGCAACCTATACTCATGAGAGTTATCGATAATTGAGTTCAGACAATACAGGAGTCATCGTCATGCTGAATATAGATCGGAAATACCTTATGGGCCTTGATGAAGGAACCTTAAAAAAACAACGACTTATTATGCAAGTCATTGCTATTTTACTGCTATTAGGTGGGATTTTTTGCCTGATTAACCCGCTGGCATCCGGTGCGGCCTTGAGCATGATCATCGGTATTCTACTGCTACTTAGCGGTATTGCGATGATAGTCGGGATGATAAGTAACCGTTCTCATAATCTCTGGCCAATGGCCACCGGTATTTTGCTGGGTGTGGCATATATAGTGATGGGATATGTATTCATTAGCAATCCTACTGTTGGGATGATAAGTCTAGCTATTGTGCTTGGTGTCCTGTTTGCCTTTGGTGGGGTGATGCGGCTAATCACCGGTTTTAGAACTTGGGGATTGCCTGGCGCATGGCTGCAAATTTTGCTGGGCGTGCTTGATCTGGTCATCACCTATTTGCTAGTTAGTGCTGGGCCATTAATGTCAATCACGATGGTAACGACATTGGTCGGAATTGAAATGTTATTCAGTTCATTTAGCTGCTTTATGGTCGCGAGCTTATATAAACGTAATTCATAACTCCCTACCCTGAGCGGTATCTCTGTTCACGGTACCGCTTACATGTAAATACTTTCATGTTATAACCCATTATTAACACTCACTCCGCCAACAATCACTGTGTTCTCAGAATAATGCTCTCATTTATTCTCTAAAAATAGCGATGGGCTATGTTAAATTCAGTCATGGTTATTAAAAAACCGATACTAAATAGTCGATTTAATTTATATTCCTATCAAACCTACTTCCGCTAATTTTGTTATTTACACTGAGCTATCGATTAATGGTGCTAGCAGATTTATAAAACTGCCGACTTAATTTAATACTACCATTCAGTTCTTTGTTATATTTCCGGCTTAGCTTAATACTATATTCTCCTATTGGTTTGGAATTCTTATGCCATGCTAGGTTCAGAGAAGGTATTTCCAGCAACAGAGAAAAAAGCCAGTAGCTCTTTAGCCCCTGCAATTTCAAGCATGAAGAGTATATAGTCAGGTTTTATCCTTCGATGAGATACGTTATGTCCCGTAGTCAACGCCTGCTTGATTTGATTCAAATTCTACGCCGCCATCGTTATCCGGTTACCGGCGCAGCGTTGGCGGATGAACTGGCTATCAGTGTGCGGACACTTTATCGCGATATTGCAACTCTACAGCAACAAGGGGCTGATATTACAGGTGAACCTGGATTGGGGTATGTGCTGCGCCCTGGCTTTATGCTACCGCCATTGATGTTTTCCGAAGAGGAGATTGAAGCTCTGGTTCTAGGATCACGCTGGGTCAGCCATCGTGGTGACTCACAGTTAAGTGCAGCGGCACATAATGCTTTGGCCAAAATTGCCGCAGTGTTACCTGCAGATTTACGCGATGAACTCGATGCCTCGACACTATTGATAGGCCCAGTGGGGCATATGCCTGATAGTGAGCTGGCACTGCCAACATTGCGCCGCGCCATCCGCAGCGAGCGGAAGGTTGATATTAGTTATCGGGATCTGAAAGGTGTTGAATCTAGCCGCCGTATCTGGCCATTTGCCATTGGTTTTTTTGAACAAGTGCGCGTGGTGATCGCCTGGTGTGAACTGCGCCAAACCATCCGTAATTTTCGTGCAGACCGCATCAGTGCCATCACTCTGACTGAACTGCGCTATCCCCAGCGCCGGCACTTGTTATTAAAACAGTGGCGTGAAGCCGAGGGTATAGAGGATCAATCGCTGTAGCTCGCATCACCAAAACTATCTCAATCTTAAAATCTATCGACATCTTAAAAACAAAAAATTTTAATCTCTCACCAATCACTACTGACAGAAACTGTCAGTAGGCCCCGTTAGGATAGAACTCAGCTAAGCAATATTAAGCGAACACACTGAGTATCCATCTGATTATATTGGGGTAAAACTATGACAGATCCAAATTTCATCATCTTATACGTTGATAGTCCGACCAAAAGTGCTGCATTTTATGGTGACCTCCTCGCCAAAGAACCGGTGGAGTTACACCCCACTTTTGCCATGTTTGCTCTGGATTCCGGCGTAATGCTGGGGCTCTGGTCCAAACATACCGTCGAACCGGCCGCGACAGCCAGCGGTGGGGGTGCTGAAGTGGCTTTTGCCTTGGCAGACAAAGCGGCGGTGCAATCTTTATATGATGACTGGCAACAGCGCGGGTTACCTATCCTACAAAGACCTTTACAGATGGATTTTGGCTATACCTTTGTGGCGTTAGACCCTGATGGCCACCGCCTGCGGGTATTTGGTGATTAATAGCCCATCATTCTGATAAACGGAGGGAATATGTCCTGCATAGATATTCTCTTCGTTCAATACTGCAAAATCTCTCTCCCTCTGCTCATGTCATATTCATGACGGCTATCACAATCAGCACATTGTGATTTCCCAAGCTGCACTGCAGCGTCTAAATTTGAATAAAAAATCTCATCCGACCACTTGGCTTAATCTCGTCAGGGCGGCAGAGAAATAACAATATTGGAGACTGCAATGTTAGCGTACCCTCACCTGCTCGCCCCCCTTGATCTTGGCTTTACCACCCTGAAAAATCGCGTCTTAATGGGGTCGATGCATACTGGATTGGAAGAATTACCAGATGGCCCACAGCGTTTGGCTGTGTTCTATGCCGAAAGAGCTGCTGGGGGTGTCGGCCTGATTGTCACCGGTGGCATCGCGCCTAATAACCAGGGTGTCGTCTATCAAGGTGCATCCGTGCTAAATGATGCGGCATCAGTACCGCACCATCAAATAGTCACTGACGCGGTACATCGTGCAGGCGGAAAAATCGCGCTGCAAATTCTTCATGCTGGCCGCTACAGCTATCAAAAACACCCCGTCGCCCCTTCAGCACTGCAAGCCCCCATCAACCCCTTTACCCCACAGGCATTAAGCGGCGATGAAGTGCTGCAAACCATTGCCGACTTTGCCCACTGTGCCCAACTGGCAAAACTTGCCGGCTACGATGGTGTCGAGATTATGGGTTCAGAAGGTTATCTGATTAATCAATTCCTGGCGGCCCGAACTAACCAGCGCCAGGACGAATGGGGTGGCGATTTTACCCACCGTATGCGCTTTGCGGTAGAGATTGTCCGGGCAGTTCGGCAAGCAACTGGGCCTGATTTTATCTTGATTTACCGCCTTTCTATGCTTGATCTGGTGGAAGAAGGCTCTAATTGGGATGAAATTGAACAGTTGGCACTGGCCATAGAACAGGCCGGGGCCACCTTGATTAACACTGGCATTGGCTGGCATGAGGCACGAATTCCGACCATCGCCACCATGGTGCCACGTGCCGGATTCAGTTGGGTGACCCGCAAATTGATGGGCAAAGTCCGTATACCGCTGATTACCACCAACCGGATTAATGACCCTACAGTCGCCGAGCAAGTATTGGCTGACGGCTGTGCGGATATGGTGTCGATGGCGCGTCCGTTTCTCGCCGATGCGGCATTTGTGCAAAAGGCAGCACAGAATCGGGCTGATGAAATCAACACCTGCATTGGCTGTAATCAAGCTTGTCTGGACCAGATTTTCGATGGCAAATTGACATCCTGCCTGGTTAATCCACGGGCTTGCCGTGAAACTGAAATGCCGATATTGCCGACTGAGTTTCCCAAACGATTAGCCGTGGTCGGCTCTGGTCCTGCTGGTTTGGCTTTTGCCATCACCGCTGCTAGCCGCGGCCATCAGGTGACACTATTTGATGCCGCCGCAGATATTGGTGGCCAATTTAATATTGCGAAACAGATCCCCGGTAAGGAAGAGTTCAACGAAACGCTGCGCTATTTCCGCCGTCAATTGGTGCTTCATGGTGTTAACCAACGGCTCAATACCTCCGTGCAGGCATCGCAACTGGCTGATTTTGATGAAGTGATCCTCGCATGCGGTATTCAACCCCGCTTACCGGACATCCAAGGTATTGAGCATCCGAAAGTGCTGACTTATCTGGATGTCCTACGCGATAAAAAACCAGTTGGTGAACGAGTCGCCATTATTGGTGCCGGCGGAATTGGCTTTGATACCGCGGAATATCTCAGTCAATCCGGTGATTCCAGTAGTCTGGACAGCTGCGCATTCAGCCGTGAATGGGGCATTGATCAACACTTGGCTCATCGTGGCGGTTTATCACCAGAAGGGCCAAAAGTGCATCCCTCACCACGGCAGATTTTTCTATTGCAGCGAAAAACCAGCAAGGTCGGAGAAGGCTTGGGTAAAACCACCGGCTGGATCCATCGCACCAGTTTGGCGATGCGCGGCGTGAAAATGCTCAACAGTGTCAGCTATGATGCGATTGATGATGAAGGATTGCATATCACGCGTGCAGAACAGGTCAGTTGCCTGCCCGTCGATACCATTATCATCTGTGCAGGTCAGGAGCCACGCAGAGAGCTGCATCAGCCACTACTGGCGATGGGCAAAACAGTGCATTTGATTGGTGGTGCTGATATTGCAGCCGAACTGGATGCACGTCGGGCAATTGATCAAGGGACGCGTCTGGCACTGATCATATAATTGATGATGGGAGAGACAGGGCTGGCAGAAACCACGCCCTGTCATTCATTGGGATTGCAGCAAGGTAGCAAGCTCTAACACCGCGGCAACCCCAAAGAGAAAGGATAATTAGAAATCGCTGTACGACATATCCAAACTCCCCGAACCACCCCCCTCAGAGCGAGATGACGCGGTTTTAACCGCTTTCAGCACCATAAACTTCTGGTTGGAATCGAGCGTCTCGCAGTTGCCAAACAGACGTTTGAGCTTATGGAAGTAGTCCAAATGGCGGTTCCCGACAATCATCAGTTCACCACCCACTTTCAGGCAGCGCTTGGCATCACAGAACATTTGCCAAGCCACATGGTCACTGACCGCATGCTGTTGATGGAATGGCGGGTTACATAGCACCAATTGCAGACTCTCACGTTCAACACCCGCCAGACCATGACTCACCATGAACTCACAGCGCGACAAATCTTGTGGGCGGTTATAAGTGATATTCAGCTCACTAGATGCTACTGCCATATATGACTCATCGACAAACAGCATTTCTGCCAGTGGGTTTTGCTCCAGCGCAATTAAACCCACCACACCATTACCGCAGCCCAAATCGGCTATTTTACCGGTCACATCATAGGGCAGGATTTCCATAAAGAAACGCGCGCCGATATCCAGATTATTACGCGAAAATACATTCGCGTGGTTATGGATAACATACTCGGTATTGGCCAGTGGCCAGTCAGTGGTTTGCGGGGCCTCTGTTGCTGGGATATCGGCCACTTCACAGTGAATCAGGCGCGCTTTTTTCCATGCCAGTGTGGTTTTGGTCGGCCCCAAAATTTTTTCAAACAATTGCAGAGTCGAATTATGCACATCACGGGATTTTGCACCGGCAATAATCACAGTGTCGGGTGCAACGACCCGGCGCAAAGCATGTAATTGATGCTCTAACAGTGCTAAGGCTTTAGGGATCTTAATCACCACCAGCTTAGGTGCTTGCGGCAAGGCATCCATACTGCTTAGCAATGTCACGGCGTCTTCATCCAGATGGTTTAAACGCAAATTGTGCGCCGTGGCCAATTGGCTCATATAGGAGTCACTGACACTAAATGGACGATGAGCGTGTAACGCACAAGCCAGCGTACCAAACTGATCATTAAATACCAGCACCGGACGGCCGTCGATTTCGCTTAAGTCAATGTTTTGTAGCAGATATTCATCTGCTGCTTCCCATGCCTGTAAGGTATTGGAATTTTCTTGAGGGGGAAAACGCTCAAGCTCAAGGCTTTGTGTCCCCAGTAAGAGTTGGCTCATCACCGCTCCTGAATAATAAATTTGGGCTGTTTATCCCCTAAAACGGGCGCTCAGTAAAATGTTTTTTTACTTAAAATGCCGTTTTATCGAAACCAAGGCAGATAAAAGGCGAGAAATGCTTGGAGTATGACAGGGAGAACGACCAGACAAACCGCTTAGGCATGTTTCATGAATTGCTTCTTTTCTCCCGGCACCAATCATTACCAAGCCTTATTTTCATGCTAACTCATTACTAATAATCTCTATTTTTGTTATCTCAACATAGAATAACTCGCTAGATAAATCTCGGTATTCGTTAATTCTTTATTATTACTTATTCGCAAAACAAATTAAATAACAAACCGTTTGTTATTTATATTTTGCTCCGGAATGTCAAAGCCACCAATATATTATCTTGATATCAAGTCTGCATTTTATAGCTGGAAGTAATAATAATCCGTAATTATAAAAACTTAGATATCAATTACCAGGAAGGTAAACCAAGAATGTCTATATCAAATCTTATACAACACTCTATTGACTCTCCCTCATTGCCTTATCGCCTGGCACCTTGCGCCAAAGCTATCAGTGTATTGTTATTGGTATTAAGCAGCCCTGCAGCATGGGCAAAGACTGATAACCAAAACCAACAAATACAGGAACAACAACCAAGACCATATGACGGTAGTTGGTATGAAATGGATCTAAGTAAGGCACCAGAAGAGCCGTTTATACGAGAAGAACATGATAGACCGCAACAACAACGACTGAAATCAACAGAGAAAAACACTAACCATTTGGCAGATATTCATGACAACGACCGACAAGAAGTGGGATATCCAAGCCCACCTCCAAGCCCATATCTACATGAAAGGCTCGCTCAGCCAGATTTGTCTGAAGCACAGGATCACGTTGAGCATGCAGAGACACTGCGACAGGCACTGGCACGGGTAGAGGAAGATAAATTGGTAAGTGGGGAACAGAAACGGGAATGGACTCAGAGAGTACAGAGGGAACGGGAATGGGCACAAAAGGAAAAAGAAAAGGCACAAAGGGAACGAGAAAAGACACAGGAAGGTGCACAGAAAGAGGCACGGAAACCGGGATGGCTATGGGCAGGGGCACAGGAAGAGATAGATGCGCCGAAAGAAGCAGAAGTAGGTAATGTACTCTATGCTGCGCCTGAGAGTGCCGCAGAGACGGTACGATCGGAGCGGGATAGCCTTGAACATGCACAGACACAACGACTGAAATCAACAGAGAAAAACACTAAACGTTTTGCAGATATGATTAAAGATGTATTCGATGGCAAACCATCTAAAGATGCATCAATGTTACTAACCGCTTTAAGCAATGATCTTGTACTAAGTACCACTAATGAAAAAGTCGACGATAAAGAAGATGCTTTACTCACTGGGCTAAATAGTCTTGTTACCGAAATTACTGATGTATCTAACTTAGCCTACCCCATAGTGGGTAATCTGTTCGCTGCTGAACCTGAGAGTACCGCAGAGGCAGCGGTTGAACCCAAAGCGGTTGAAAAAGCGCCTATCAGCTCTCAAAAAATAGCTCAGCCGCCGGCCCCTAGATTAGCCCCGCCCCCTAAACCCGCACCCATCATTAGCCATCATCCGCAAGCGGGTAACTATATTGCCAACCAACTCGCCACTCAGCAGATGTTTATGACTGATGACTTGCAATACCGTCTGGGTGAAAGGCTCTATACCGATCCCATCACCGGCGAAACCGACATCAGTAGCCTGTGGCTCAATACTACCGGTTCAAAAAACCGCTTTAGCTCGGGTCATGGTCAGTTGCATACAAAAAGTAGCCGCTATGCAGTCCAACTCGGAGGCACATTAAACAAATGGAGTAGCGGTGGTAATGATCAGGGGCTTTTGGGGCTGACTGCGGGTGTAGGTAAAGCCACAAACCATAGCCACTCCACATCATCTCATCATCAGGCGAATGGTTCAGTTGATGGTTATAACCTTGGTTTATATAGCATCTGGTATGCCGATAACCACAATAAAACCGGGCCTTATATTGACTTACTAGCACAATACAGCTGGTTCAATAACCACATTCAAGCCGCAAAAATCGCCACGGGTGCGAATTATAGGTCTTATCTGTTTACCACAGCATTGGAAACAGGCTACAAAGTTCAGTTGATCGAAACAGCAGATACTCGGTTCTTTATCCAACCTAAGGCAAAGGTGTCGTGGCAGCGCACTAGCGGGCTCCAGCATAATGAATCTGAAACCCAGGCTAGAGTTGACGAGAATAGCGCGGTGACAACCAAGTTGGGTATGCGTACAGCATGGGAGTTTGATATTGAAACCTTATCATCGACCAGAACCCTGCAAGTCAGCCCCTCATTTGAGGCTAACTGGATTTATAATCGTATGAATCCAGGGGTACAATTATCAAATATCTATATCACCCCAGAAAAGCTACAAAACAAAACAGAATTAGCGAGTGTCCATATTGCACCGCAAGGAACGCGTAATATTGCTGACCTCAAAGTGGGTATAGAAGCTAACATCAATAAAAATCTACTGGTGTGGACTCATATAGGCCATCAATTTGGCGGCCACAGCTACCGCGATACGCAAGCCACTCTAGGGGCTAATTATCGTTTCTAAACCAGCCATGACTGCGGTTACCCTCCTGCATTAAATCAAAACCCCCGATGTCAGTAGCAATGCTGACATTAGGGGTTTGTTTGAATCACCTGATATCTTCAAGTACGATAATGATTTTACCTAGAGCAAATACCCATGCCGGAACTGACCTATCTACAAGGTTATCCCGAACACTTACAGTCTCAAGTACAGCAACTGATTACCGAACAGCGGCTCGGGAATGTATTGCGCCAGCGCTATCCACAACCCCATGATTACAATACAGATAAAATGCTGTACCAATATACGGTTGATCTGAAGAATCAGTATCTGCGCAATGCTCAGCCACTCAGTAAAGTAGCCTATGACAGCAAAATCCAAGTGATGAAACATGCACTCGGCCTGCACACTGCGATTTCCAGAGTGCAGGGCGGAAAATTGAAAGCCAAAGCAGAAATTCGAGTCGCTACGGTATTTAAAAATGCACCCGAAGCTTTTTTAAAAATGATTGTGGTGCATGAATTGGCGCATTTGAAAGAGAAAGATCACAACAAAGCATTCTACAGTTTGTGCTGTCATATGGAGCCGCAATATCATCAGCTAGAGTTTGATACACGCCTCTATCTGACACACTTGGATCTGTTTGGCACCATTTACTAGCATCCAGCTTGTCTGCCCAATAGATTTCATCTTGCAGTAAGGCGACAAACAAGAAAGTCCCGATAAACCTGTTTAAGTGCGTGATTCGGGTCACCAATCTGCCGGGTAAGAAATCAATCCATGGCTCTGCGCGGCGTGATAATCTGGTAGTCCAACGTGTTTTTCTTCTGGGAATGGAGTTCACTATGATTCGCTTCGCTGTCATTGGCACCAATTGGATCACCGCGCGCTTTGTCGATGCTGCCCACGAAAGTGGCAAAATGAAACTGGTGGCTGTTTACTCTCGCAAATTGGAGCAAGCTGAACAGTTTGGCGAGGATTATAACGTTACTGAATGCTTTGATAATCTTGAAGCAATGGCAGCAAGTGATCAGATTGATGCGGTGTATATCGCCAGCCCGAACTCCTTACATTATCCCCAAGCTAAGCTGTTCCTCAGTCACAAAAAACACGTTATTTGCGAAAAATCGTTAGCTTCCAACTTGGCAGAGGTCGAAGCCTTGGTTGCCTGCGCCCGTGAACACCAAGTAGTGTTGTTCGAAGCCTTTAAAACAGCCTACCTGCCTAATTTTATGCAAATAAAGCAGTCACTGCCGCGAGTGGGTAAATTACGCAAAGCCTTTATCAACTTCTGTCAGTATTCTTCGCGTTATCAGCGCTATCTGAATGGTGAAAATCCCAATACGTTTAATCCGGCATTTTCTAATGGCTCGATAATGGATATCGGTTACTACTGTCTGGCCAGCGCCCTGGCTTTATGGGGGGAGCCAAAGTCCGTACTCGCGAGCGCGAGCTTACTGCCGAGTGGTGTTGACGCACATGGTACGGTTTGTCTGAATTATGGCGATTTTGATGTCGTTATCATCCACTCAAAAGTCAGTCAGTCCGATATTCCCAGTGAAATTCAGGGAGAGGATGGCTCACTGGTTATTGAAAGCATCTCTGAATGCCTCTCCGTGGCCTTCACACCACGCGGTAGTCATTCACAAGACCTGACGCAACCTCAGCATATTAATACTATGCTGTATGAAGCTGAGGTTTTTGCCAATCTGGTGGACAATAAACAGGTGGAACACGATGGTTTACAGCTCTCGTTGCTGACATCGCGTATTCAGACGGATATTCGTCGCCAGACCGGTGTTATTTTCCCGGCTGATACCCAGCCACTGGCTATATACCCAAAGTAATTGGCGTTGCAAGTCGGTAGCAAGTGAGCAAATCCTGATCAGCCAACCCAATTAAATGATTGAGTGACGAGTCTAACCGGGAGCAAATCTGAACACAGCTAATCCTCTGTATGGCTTTAAGTTAGAGAGGATAGTTAATATTTTGTTTCAGTGATTGACCCGCAGGCCGTTTTCAATTATTTTTGCGCGGCAAAGGGGAGTAACTTCATTGCCGGTTTGCCGTCATTACGGTGCGAAAGCACCCGGTTACCGGGCAACCTCATTAATGTTTCAGCACCTAATTTGGGCTTTTACATTAATAGAGTTGTAAGTGAGACCTTGCCGGAAGGCGAGGTTTGCTTGCAGCTCAATCATAGCGGCTGGCGTCTTCCGACGTTGGCCGTTTTGTTTTTATGAGGTTCCTTAATGATGAATACCGTGGGTACTCCCTTACTGTGGGGTAGTTTTGCTGTAGTGGTGACGATTATGCTCGCCATCGACTTACTGTTGCAGGGGCGCCGTGGCTCACAAACCATGACACTGCGTCAAGCCGCCTGTTGGTCACTGGTGTGGGTAAGCTTGTCTTTGCTGTTTAACGCCGGTTTCTGGTGGTATCTGGCCGAAACTGTCGGACGTGAAATTGCCGACAAACAAGCACTGGCCTTCCTTACCGGCTACCTAATTGAGAAAGCACTCGCTGTCGATAACGTCTTCGTCTGGTTGATGCTATTTAGCTACTTTGCTGTTCCTGCCAACTTGCAGCGCCGGGTGCTGATTTACGGTGTACTGGGTGCAATTGTACTGCGTACCATTATGATTTTTGCCGGCAGCTGGTTGGTGTCCCAATTTAGCTGGATCCTATACCTGTTTGGTGCCTTCCTCCTGTTTACCGGTATCAAAATGGCAATGGCAAAAGAGGACAATACGCCGATTGGCGACAAGCCGCTGGTACGTTGGATCCGCAATCATCTGCGCATGACCGACGAGTTGCATGGCGACCGCTTTACGGTACGCAAGAATGGCCTCCTCTATGCCACTCCGCTGGTATTAGTATTAATTTTGGTTGAATTGAGCGACGTGATTTTTGCCGTTGATAGTATTCCGGCCATCTTCGCGGTAACGACCGATCCGTTTATCGTTTTGACCTCTAACCTGTTTGCTATTTTAGGTCTGCGAGCCATGTATTTCCTATTAGCAAATGTCGCTGAGCGCTTCTCAATGTTGAAGTACGGTCTATCCGTTATTTTGGTCTTTATTGGTATCAAAATGATGATTATCGATCTATTCCATATCCCTATTGGTATTTCATTAGGAGTGGTGGCAGGTATTTTGGCTCTGACATTGATCATTAATGTCTGGGCAAATCATCGAGCGGACCGTCGTTTAGCAGCAGATAAGACTGCCAATAAATAGTTAGGTTAGCGGGACAATATAGTCTACGGGGTAGCCATTACCCCGTATTTATCTCGTCATACTTGCTATCAGCCAAATGTTATTACGATCACATAAATGTAAACAAAATGTTATGTAAATTTGATCTGCATTGTATTTTGCTGATTGCCTCTTTCCTGCTCAATAGATTCCCTTATACTGTCAAAGCAAACACACACAGTTACAAATAATATCAAGAGATTATCCAGTAGGCGTAATTGTTGTGGTCAGTTTGAACACGGACAGCGCGCAAGAACCGGAGCGTACACGTAGTACGTGAGGATTCTGAGCACTGCCCAAGTTCAAAATGGCAAATAAAATAGCCTTAATGGGTAAGCTCTTAGTTACAGGTGTGAGACACACACTGAGCCACGTTCCGGCTCATGCATTGATCAACTAAAAATAAAACAAGTTTAACTTGGGAAGAGGCGTCACTAGAAAACTATGGAAAAGACACAATCTGGTTTTATCGGATTTATTATCCGCGGCAGTTTGGTTAAACAGATCCTGGTCGGCTTGATTGCCGGGATTATTTTAGCCTTGGTCTCAACCCAAGCGGCACTGGCTGTCGGCTTGCTAGGCTCGTTATTCGTTGGCGCATTAAAAGCCGTTGCACCCGTTCTGGTTTTGATGTTGGTGATGTCCTCGATTGCCAACCATAGACAAGGCCAAAAAACCAGTATCCGCCCTATTTTGTTCTTGTATCTGTTGGGGACATTCTCTGCAGCACTGGTTGCCGTTGTGGTCAGCTTTATGTTTCCATCAACCTTGGTATTAGCCACCCTCAATGCGGATATCTCTCCGCCAACAGGGATTGTTGAAGTATTAAAAGGCTTGCTGAACAGTGTGATAGCGAACCCGATTAATGCACTACTTAATGCCAACTATATCGGGATTTTAGCTTGGGCTGTGGGGCTGGGTATTGCCTTGCGTCATGCCGCAGACACGACCAAATCCTTAATTACTGATATGTCAGATGCCGTTACCAAAGTGGTTCGCGTGGTCATCCGCTTCGCGCCACTGGGTATTTTCGGTCTGGTATCCTCCACCATGGCAGAAACTGGCTTTAGTGTATTGCTGGGCTATGTGCAACTGCTGGTGGTTCTGATTGGCTGTATGTTATTAGTCGCATTAGTGGTTAACCCACTGATTGTTTTCTGGAAAATTCGTCGTAACCCTTATCCGTTGGTGTTTGCCTGCTTGCGTGAAAGCGGCGTTACTGCCTTCTTTACCCGCAGTTCAGCAGCTAACATTCCGGTTAATATGGAAATGTGCAAGAAAATGAACTTGCACGAAGATACTTACTCAGTTTCTATTCCGTTGGGTGCCACCATTAACATGGCCGGTGCCGCGATAACCATTACCGTGCTGACACTGGCGGCGGTTCATACCTTAGGTATTGCTGTGGATCTGCCAACCGCCTTGCTGTTAAGTGTGGTTGCAGCAGTTTGTGCCTGTGGGGCATCTGGGGTTGCTGGTGGTTCGCTGCTGTTGATTCCGCTGGCTTGCGGCATGTTTGGTATTCCAAACGAAGTGGCAATGCAGGTGGTCGCTGTTGGTTTCATTATTGGCGTGTTGCAGGATTCTGCTGAAACTGCGCTGAACTCCTCAACTGACGTGCTCTTTACTGCCGCAGCCTGCCAGGCCGACGATGCCCGACTGGCAAATCCTGATCCGCTGGCGAACCGCAAAAACGCCTAAAGTTAATGGTCAGTCCAACTTGCGGGGGCTTCTGGCCCCCGTTTTTATTGGTTAACGTCTTCTTTCGCGACTTTCTTTTCGACCCTGAAAGGGTCTATCCCTTTTAATTGCAGGCGGCGGAAGCGGATAATATTAAAACCATTGAGTAGCAAGAAACTGCCCTCAATCAATGAACCCCCAATAGACCCCAACCAAACGTTATGGATAACCCAGCATACGGTGGATATCCACATCACACAGCGAGTTGTCAGCCCGGTGGTGCGAAACAGTGCCCAGGTACTGATTACCGTGCCAAAAATCGGCAATATTTCTACTGCGTGTTGCATGCGCCAGATCCCAAAACCCAGCGTCAGAATGATAAACACCATCATTGCAATATTACTGCGGGTTTTGGAGGCCACCAGATTACGCAGCGCATTAAGCATGGCACTGCTACCGGCGGCACTGGCTCCCATGAGAAAGAAATGGCAACCAATAATGGCGCTGTAGGCAGAAAGTTGAAGTCTAAAACGACGCTCATCACGGTTGAAGAACATGGTGATACCGACAAAAAATGCCAATACACCAATAGATTGAGCAAACCAATAGAAAGTCATGGTGGGTCCTGGTACGCACTGAGTCTTATATGATTAATAACACAAACGGCGCTTTATTCATAAAAAATAAAACACCGTTTCATATTAATCAAAAAACGTGACTTTTACAAGGTTACGCCACTTTTAAAGATCGCCAGCTCGCGGAAGTCATTCACTTCATTGCGTGCCGGTTTACCATTTGCAATCTCGACGATCAGCTCAACAAACTCCGTCAGCAGCGCGTCCATTGACGTGCCGTGAATCAGTTTGCCAGCATCGAAATCGATCCAATGGGGCTTTTTAGCGGCCAGTTCACTGTTAGTTGCCAGTTTCACTGTTGGTACAAAGCCGCCATAAGGTGTGCCGCGGCCAGTACTGAACAGCACCATATGGCAACCGGCACCGGCTAGAGCACTGGTTGCCACGGCATCATTACCTGGAGCACTGAGTAAATTCAGGCCGGGTCGTTGCAAGCGCTCACCATATTTCAGCACATCGACCACTTGGCTCTGACCCGCTTTTTGGGTACAGCCCAAAGATTTCTCTTCCAGCGTGGTGATACCACCCGCTTTATTGCCCGGTGAGGGGTTTTCATAAATCGGCTGATTGTGCGCAATAAAGTACTGTTTGAAATCATTGACCATACTAACGGTCTTTTCAAAGGTCGCTTCATCACGACAGCGGCTCATCAGGATCCTTTCTGCGCCGAACATTTCTGGTACTTCCGTCAGAACAGACGTCCCGCCATTGGCAATAACATAGTCGGAGAAACGCCCCAGTAGCGGATTAGCGGTAATACCTGATAAACCATCAGAGCCGCCACATTCCAGACCAAACTTCAACTCACTCAATTTGCCTGGAACTCGCTTGTCATTGCGCATCGTCTGATACAGAGCACGCAGATGCTCCAGACCCGCTTCAACTTCATCATCCTGCTGCTGACAGACCATAAAGTGCACGCGATCTTCATCTACTTTGCCCAACGTGGTCTGGAAAACGTCAACCTGATTGTTTTCACATCCCAGCCCGATCACCAGCACCGCGCCGGCATTAGGGTGGCGCACCATATTTTGCAGCATAGTGCGGGTATTTTCATGATCCTGACCCAGCTGTGAACAGCCAAATGGATGGCTGAACAGATAGACGCCATCAATGCCTTCAGCATCTTGTGTTTCTTTCAGGAAACGCTGCTGGATCTGCCGGGCAATACCATTGACGCAACCGACAGTCGGAATGATCCACAACTCATTGCGGATCCCAACGTCACCATTAGCGCGACGGTAGATTTGAACTTCACGATCAGCCATTTGCGGCGGCAAATCGCTAAACTCCGGCTGATACTGATACTCATCCAGATCGCTAAGATTGGTTTTGGCATTTTGCGAATGAATATGTTCGCCTGGCTGGATCAGAGTTAATGCATGGCCGATCGGCAAACCATACTTAACGATCATTTGCCCTGGTTCGATAGCCGTTAACGCAAATTTATGACCACGCACCACGGGCTGAGCCAACTTAACGCTAGACTCGCCGATTTCCAGAACTTCATCAGCGGCCAGGTCTTGCAGTGCGACAGCGACATTATCCAACGGGTGAATTTTTATAATACTTTGCATAGTTAAACCTTTAGCTGTATGTCGCGACGGCAGCTCTCATACCGCGATCAATGATAGTTTGCAGTTGCTCTGTTACTTGATTTGCCAGTTGCGGCACTGCGGTCAGATCCTGCCCCCAATGACCTGCATCAGACAGTACGCTGTTAACCAACTCAGCCAGCGCGATATCACCGTGTTTTACACCACTCCATAGTGTTGAAAAACGCTCCAGCCAATGGGCATCATCCTGCAGTGGATAGGTTTGACCATCACGCTCACCACGATAAAAGGCGATAAGTGCAGCCAGTGCAAAGGTCAGACGCGGTGGCAACTTGCCTTGCTGCTGCTGATAAGTCAGCAACTGAGGCAAAATACGAGTACGGAATTTTGTCATGCCATTCAAAGCAATAGATAACAACTGATGCTGAATAAACGGGTTGCGGAAGCGACTTAATACTGCCTGAGAGAATGACAACAGCTCGTCTTCAGGTAAATCCAAAACGGGAACAATCTCTTCAGTAATGGTTTTTTCTACAAAGCTGCTGATTTGTGCGTCGTCCATGGTCTGGCCGACAGTATCTAATCCAGATAGATAAGCGACCGGCACCAGTGCGGTGTGCGCGCCATTCAGAATGGCAACTTTACGTTCTTTATAGGGTTTGATGTCATCAACGATACGGACATTCAGATCTAATTTATCCAGACGAAGCTCTTGTGCCAGCTCTTTTGGCCCTTGAATAACAAACAGATAGAAATATTCGGCGGTATCCAGGAAGCTGTCTTGATAACCCAGTTCAGTTTGTAGCGCAGCAACTTCATCACGTGGGTAGCCCGTCACAATGCGGTCGACCAAGGTTGAACAGAAGGTGTTGTTTTCAGTCAACCACTGAGTGAATGCCGCTGGCAGTTGCCAATGGCTGGCATAACGCAGCACCAGTTCACGCAGTGCTTCGCCGTTATAATCGATCAGTTCACACGGCAGCAGCACCCAGCCTTTATCCGCAGCACCGTTAAAATGCTCAAAGCGTTCGAACAGCAACCGCGTCAATTTGGCCGGGAAAGAGCTTGGCGGCGCATCATTGAATTGGTCCGCTTCATTCCAAGCAATCCCCGCTTCAGTGGTGTTTGAGAACATAAAGCGAATATTGGCATCACGTGCCAGCGCCAGATATTCATCAAACTGGCGGTAGATATTAATTTCACGGTTCACAGAGCGGATCAGGCGGGATTCACGCACCGCTTCACCCTGCTCATTCAAACCACGGATCACCGCAGTATACAGACCATCCTGAGTACTGAGTGAAGGAGGGAAATCAGTATCGATCGGACGGATCACCACGATCCCGGCATTCAGGTCGGTATGCTCATTGAGTAAATCAATCTGCCAGTCGACAAAAGCACGCAGGAAGTTGCCTTCACCAAATTGAATGATTTTGTCAGGGTGGCTACAGCCAGGAAAGTCACGACGGTTCAGGGTTTGCATCAAGGTTCACCTCATAACGCATGCAGCCGTGGACCCATCATTACTGACAGTCCGTGCTTTGCAGACAATCCTTTCTTCGCAGAGAGGGCTTTACCGCAGCGCAGCCAAGCGTTAATTAAACAATAAGTTAAAGTTAAACAGAGCCGGTAACCGGCCCCGTTATTCGTTCTTTGGACATATCGCTAAATCGCTTTGGGCGATTACAGCTCGATGGCGAAATACTGCTTGGCATTATCAAAGCAGATGTTTTTCACCATGGATCCCAGCAACTCAATATCTGCCGGAGCCTCGCCGTCTTCGACCCAGCGACCAATCATCTGGCATAGAATGCGACGGAAGTATTCATGGCGGGTATAAGATAAGAAACTGCGGCTATCAGTCAGCATGCCGACAAAGCGGCTCAATAAGCCAAGCTGTGCCAACTGGGTCATTTGACGTTGCATGCCATCTTTTTGGTCGTTGAACCACCAGCCAGAACCAAACTGCATTTTCCCAGCAGCACCTTCGCCCTGGAAGTTACCGACCATGGTGCCGATCACTTCGTTATCACGTGGATTCAAGCAGTAAAGAATGGTTTTTGGCAGAGCATTACGCAGACCCTGAGCATCCAGTAGACGAGACAGAGGTTGTGCCAGCGGCTGGTCATTAATAGAGTCAAAGCCGATATCCGGCCCCACCAGATTGAACATGCGGCTGTTGTTGTTCCGCAGTGCACCGATGTGATACTGCTGCACCCATTCACGGCGGTGATATTCACCTGACAGGAAGAGCAACACTGCGGTTTTAAACTGAGCGGTCTCTTCAGCGCTTGGCTGATTACCAGCCAGACGACGCGCCAGAATAGCATCCAGAGTGGCTTCGTCGGCTTCACCGTAAACCACCACATCCAATGCGTGGTCAGAAACTTTACAACCGTGGGTGGCAAAGTGATCCATACGTTTGTTCAGGGCAGTACAGAGATCAGCAAAGCGGCTGATGGAGGTATCGGCGGCAGCTTCCAAACGTTGCATATAGTCGTTGAAACCCGCAGCTTCAATGTTGAAAGCTTTGTCCGGGCGCCAGCTTGGCAATACTTTAATATTGAAGCTACCGTCAGCAGCAATGGCTTTGTGATGGCGCAGGTCATCAATAGGATCGTCAGTGGTACCGACCATTTTGACATTCATCTGCTGCATGATGCCGCGCGCGGAGAAGTTGTCCTGAGCCAGCAATTCGTTACCGCGCTGCCAGATTTCTTCTGACGTTGCAGGGGATAGCAGCTTACCTGTAATACCAAATGGGCGACGCAGTTCAAGATGTGTCCAGTGATACAGCGGGTTGCCGATAGTATGAGGAACCGTGGCTGCCCAAGCTTCAAACTTTTCGCGGTCACTGGCATCCCCCGTACACAGACGCTCTGCAACACCATTAGTCCGCATAGCACGCCATTTGTAATGGTCACCTTTCAGCCAGATGTCATACAAGTTCTTAAAGCGGTAATTTTCTGCGATCTGTTCAGGGGGTAAATGGCAGTGATAATCATAGATCGGCTGATCTTTTGCATAGTCATGATACAGACGACGGGCGAATTCGGTGTCGAGTAAAAAGTCTTCGGTCAAAAACTGCGCCATATTGGGTTCCTCACTTGAGTACATCTTAGAGTACTGCTTTCTGTTATCGCGAAGTTATCACACCAATTTCATCTATCGTCCAGCATTTTTTTATAGATGGATATCGCAAAAATCTAACAAAAAGAACAAATACTCAACATTTATAGTCTATTTAGCCCCTTTCGGCACTAAGTCTGTCGGGTTCTATTATTCCCTAATTGAAAAGTGGTTTTTGTGATGTCACTCAACTTTTAAATCTGTATGACAAGTTATTGTTGCGTCGCCATCAGTCATCTCACCCGCAATGTTTAAACAAATGCGCTAATTTGGCTCAAATGGGATATCAAAGTGAGGCCGTACCAGCACTGCGGCCTCAAATAGCAAGGGCAAGGTCGTCGCTGATGGAACACATCGACAAATATCACTTACTACACACGGCTTAAGACCGAAGTGATATCGGGAGCAACAGCATTCTGAATACCCATCTCAGGGAGACAGGCTGTTGCGCCACTCGACCCAAAAAGGAGCATCAGGTACCACCGCATGCACAGCAATGTCGGATTGGACCAAATTGCGCCATGAAACGTGACGACAGGCTACGTTTCATGGCAGTAATCTTAGACTGGGAGAAAGTTATAAATGATGCGTAAAATTAAAGGCTTACGCTGGTACATGATCGCTTTGGTCACCGTCGGCACTATATTAGGTTACTTAACACGTAACGCTATTGCTGTTGCTGCACCAACGTTGCAAGAACAGTTACATATCACCACACAGCAATACTCTTACATTATTGCCGCTTATTCTGCTGCTTACACCATCATGCAACCGGTAGCCGGTTATGTTCTGGATGTCATGGGCACAAAAGTGGGCTATGCCATGTTTGCCATTATGTGGGCCATATTCTGTATGAGCACTGCATTGGCCAGTAGCTGGGGTGGTCTCGCTATCGCCCGTGGTGCGGTAGGTATGGCAGAGGCTGCTATGATCCCTGCGGGCCTGAAAGCCAGTAGTGAATGGTTCCCTGCGAAAGAGCGTTCCATTGCCGTTGGTTACTTCAACGTTGGTTCCTCTATCGGCGGCATGATTGCTCCACCATTGGTGGTATGGGCTATCGTGATGCACAGTTGGCAGATGGCATTTATCATCACTGGTGTGCTTAGCCTGATTTGGGCAATTGCCTGGTTAATCCTTTACAAACACCCGAAAGACCAGAAAAAACTGACTGATGAAGAACGTGAATACATCCTCAGTGGTCAAGAAGCACAGCACTCCACCGCTAACGCTAAAAAGATGTCTGCAATGCAGATTATCCGTAACCGTCAGTTCTGGGGGATTGCAATCCCACGTTTCCTGGCCGAGCCTGCCTGGGGGACATTCAACGCCTGGATCCCACTGTTCATGTTTAAAGCTTATGGCTTTAACCTGAAAGAGATCGCCATGTTTGCCTGGATGCCAATGCTGTTTGCCGACTTAGGCTGCATCTTGGGTGGTTATCTGCCACCGTTATTCCAGAAATACTTCAAAGTTAATCTGATTGTTTCCCGTAAGTTAGTGGTAACTATGGGTGGTCTGTTGATGATTGCACCTGGGACCATTGGTCTGTTCACCAGCCCTTATGCCGCTATCGCACTGCTTTGTGTTGGTGGCTTTGCGCACCAATCACTGTCTGGGGCACTGATTACCTTATCATCCGACGTTTTTGGTCGTAACGAAGTGGCAACAGCCAACGGCTTGACCGGTATGGCGGCCTGGACCGCCAGTACCATGTTCGCCCTAGTGGTCGGTGCTTTGGCAGATACCATGGGCTTCAGCCCGCTGTTCGCAGCACTGGCTGTATTTGACGTGTTGGCCGTCGTGGTCATCTGGACTGTTCTACAAAACCGCCCAGCCGTAGAACCGGTTATCAACCCGATTCAACAATCTCCGGCCGGACAGAATTAATCTGAATAGCCATTATTAACTCATCAGCCCGGTAATGATTTGCCGGGCTTTTTTTATCCATCCTCTTTGCACCTTATTTACCGCATTTTTTCCATCATAACTGTGATAGCAATGACTAGAACCCAATAGGGATAAGTGGTATAACAAGTCCAATTGTATCTCCTTCGGGATATCATGCCTTCCAGACAAAATGAGTCGCTAAATCTGCGACCTCAATTGATCCCAAGAGCCTTAATCATGGAATTCACAGAAACCAGACGGTTGTACCAGCAGTTAGCCGCAGAGTTAAAGCAGCGCATCGAAGCGGGTGTTTACCCGGTAGGCGATAAATTGCCTGCAGAACGCTACATTTCCGAAGAAATGAATGTCAGCCGAACCGTGGTCCGTGAAGCGATTATCATGTTGGAAGTGGAAGGTTACGTAGAAGTGCGCAAAGGATCCGGCATCCATGTGATGTCGAATAAGCAAAAGCACCTGGTGATGCCCAACCACGGCATTGAGTTCGCTACCGCGGGTCCTTTTGAGCTATTACAAGCGCGTCAGTTGATCGAGAGTAATATTGCTGAATTTGCTGCTACACAAGTGACTCGGCAGGATATTGTGCAATTAATTGAGATCCAAAAACATGCACGGCAAGAAGATCGTTTCCGCGACTCGCAGTGGGATCTGAAATTTCATGTGCAAGTTGCTTTAGCAACTCAAAATACCGCCATGGCCACGGTTGTCGAAAAGATGTGGAGCCAGCGGGTACATAACCCTTACTGGATCAAACTGCACGAACATATCGATGATATGTCGATCGAGAGCTGGTGCGAAGACCACGACAGGATCCTTGAAGCGCTGATGCGTAAAGATCCTTACGCCAGTAAACTTGCCATGTGGCAACATCTGGAAAACACCAAACAGATGCTATTCCGTGCCACTACAGATGATTTTGAGTTTAATGTGGACCGCTACCTATTCACTGAAAACCCGGTTGTTCATCTCGATATCCCCAGCGTAGCAAACAGACAGCAGGCGGACGAGGACACTAAGACGGACCCTTACCCTCTACAGCGATAATTCACAGGGAAGAGAAACCAGCGCTATTCTTTCTCTTCCCTGCAAGTTTATGCCGCTTTGTGGTCAGTAAATGTTGGGTTCTGTCAGCAAATGTCAGCATTAGGCCTTTTTTTAAACTAGCGCTTAAAAAACACTCAACTAGCCTCTATATTTCCCTGTTTCATATCTCGCTATTTTGCTAAAGTGGCAGCACTTTTTTATTCTGGTGATTGGGGAGCGAAACGCAAATACATGCGCTGGTTGTTTGCTCTGTTTATTGCAGTGTCGTGTTGGGTCGGTTCCGTTTCCGGCAGCCTACTATCGCCTATGCATTCACCCTCACCGGTCACCTTATTTGCACTTGACTGCCACTATTCCAGCCACACATCTTCATCCGTAAATGGGTTTTCGTCCTACCTGTATCTACAAAAGAAAAGTCTCTATTCGCAATTACGTTTGATGGGTGTCCCGGTCAAAAAAACTGCCATAAAGAATCGACTGGGTGCGACTAACTTTAGTGGATCGGTAAATCCTTCCTTGGCCAATAACAACTGGCTTAGCAACCCCTATCTGGCAATGTCTCGCAGTAGTAGGGCAGATGAAATCTACAAACAGCCGCGGCAATCACTGCCACTGCTGAAGTACTCCAACTGGATATTCCATGTATCGACACAGCAAAATCGTGTGGGTGGCTGGAAAGAGAGCAATACTCAATACAGCGGGATGCTTACCTACCACAATTTGGCGTGATAACGTCTTTGTTGAGTCATTGTCGAAGTCACTCAACAAGAAGTAAATTTACGGCTAGATATCAGCGAATTGGTTTGTTCTACGTGCCTTTTGGTACCTTTATCGAAACCATCGCTTAAACACGAAAAACCACCAGATACCGTTATTATCGTGTTTATATCCATAACGATGCATACAACAAACAATGACGTTTTAGGAATACCAGATGGATATCATTAAAGAACTCTTACATGCTCTATGGGCACAAGACTATGAGACGTTGGCGAACCCATCTCTAGTCTGGGCCATTTACATTCTACTGTTTGTGATACTTTTTCTGGAGAATGGTTTACTTCCAGCAGCCTTCTTACCTGGCGATAGTTTGCTGATTTTAGTCGGCGTATTGATTGCAAAAGGGGCGATGAGTTTCCCAGTAACACTGGTGGTATTAACGACCGCGGCCAGCCTTGGTTGCTGGGTCAGCTATATTCAGGGGCGATGGCTAGGGAATACAAAAATCGTGCAAGGATGGCTATCCCATCTACCAGCTCATTACCACCAACGTGCCCATAACTTGTTCCACCGTCACGGGCTATCCGCTTTGTTGGTTGGCCGTTTCCTGGCATTCGTACGCACATTGTTACCCACAATTGCCGGTCTTTCTGGCCTGAACAATGCTCGTTTTCAGTTTTTCAACTGGATGAGTGGCCTGCTTTGGGTCTTGATCCTGACCACTATGGGCTTTGCCTTTGGTAAGACCCCCGTATTCTTGAAATACGAAGATGAAGTTATGTTCGTCCTGATGTTGCTGCCGTTGGCACTCTTGGTGATTGGCCTGTTTGGTTCTTTATATGTGCTTTGGCGCAAAAAAAACGCGTCTCCCGTTGAAGATAAAAACAAAGGTAAACCAGAGTGATCAACCTCAGGGGCCGTTTTGGCCGCCCGGTCTGGCACTATCTTATTCTGCCAGTGACGGTTTTATTGCTGGCAGCGTTGCTGTTTACGCCTATCATCATGCGTACGGAGAGTGCGTTGAAAATTCGGCCTAATCAGCAAGGGCTGTCTTTACCCGATGGATTTTATCTCTACCAACATCTCGACCAGCGTGGGATTCGTATCAAAAGCATCACCCCAGAGAATGATAGCCTGGTGGTGAGCCTGGAATCACCAGAACAACAAACAGAAGCCATTGAAGTTTTGCAGGATATTCTGCCAAGTGGCTATGTGATTGTCTCGAGTGAGTCAAAAAAACGTCAGCGCTTATTGCCCGCGTTCAGAAATAACCTACAAAATGTAGGGTAATCTCCTCTGCGGGGAGTTATCTTCCCGCACTCATCCTTTCTTTATTACCCTTTTATTCTGCTGATATATGATTAATCTATAAAAAATCCCGTAGTAAACTTGGGTATCACATCATTCAGCGCTATGCTTAGTCATTCACGGCAGCCTATTTCCCCTGATTCTTGCTGTAAAAGGAAGCAATACTATGTTGTTACGTCGCTCTCTCCTGTTGGTGTTACCTATTATCGCTTTTTGTGGCGTCGCCCAAGCAAATGAATGCGACACCAAAGCTAAAGAAATCCAACAGCAGATTGATTATGCCAAACAGCATGGCAATACCCGCCGCGCCGCAGGTCTGGAAACCGCATTGAAAGAAGTGAAAAACAATTGCACCGTTGAAAGCCTGAAAGCTGAGCGGCAGGAAAAAATCAAAGAAAAGCAGCACAAAGTCACTGAGCGGAAACAAGAGCTAAAAGAAGCTCAGCAAAAAGGTGACGCTGACAAAATTACCAAGCAACAGAAAAAGTTAACGCAAGCACAAGCTGAGTTAAAACAAGCTCAGGCACAAAAGTAGCGACTCCCTATTTAAATACAGTTAAATACACAAACAGTGGATGATTTGGAATTTATTAGGATTATTAACCTATCAACTGCCAGAGAAATTCACTAGATTAGGTATTCACCTCAGTTATGTTAAGGAGCTATTACATGCCACAAGATAAAACCTCTGAACATTTGCGCGCTGAACTTAAGTCATTGGCTGATACTTTGGAAGAAGTACTGCAATCTTCGACCGATAAGCCGAAAGCTGAGCTAGATAAGCTACGAGCTAAGGCTGAAAGCGCGTTGAAAGACACACGCGAGCGTCTGAGTGAAACTAGCGATAGAATCGCTGCCCAAACCAAAGAGATTGCTGATAAAGCTGACACTTATGTCCATGATAACCCATGGCATGGCGTTGGTATCGGTGCCGCTATCGGCGTGGTGTTAGGCGTTCTGTTGTCTCGCCGCTAATTATGGCAGAACTCCCTCAAACTCAGGGCCCCGGTAAAGGGGTCCTCGATACGGTTCACCGCATCGCTACCATTGTCGTTGGCATGGTTGAAACCCGTGTCCGTCTGGCTGCGATTGAGCTGGAAGAAGAAAAAGCAACACTGATTCAGTTGCTGATGATGGCAGGGATCACTCTGCTGTTGACCGCTTTCGGTTTAATGAGCCTGTTGGTATTGGTGATATGGGCTATTGATCCTGCCTATCGTTTAATGGCGTTAGGATCGACAACGGCAGTGCTATTAGCACTGGCAATAATTGGTGTTATCTGGACTCTCACCAAAGCGCGCCGCTCCACTCTGCTAGGTTCAACCCGTAAGCAGTTGGAAACGGATCGCGAATTATTGGAGAAAGAGCGTTGAGCCGCCGTCAATTAGCACAGGAGAAAGCCGCATTGTTACGGGAGATCCAGCAGCAACGTCTGGATCTCGCTAACAGTGCTGCGCATTGGATTGAAGTCACCGCACCTTATGATCGTGGCTGGGCGAAAATCGTCGGTATGCGAAAATATTTGATGGTTGGCTCAAGCATTGTGGCGTTATATGGCATCCGCCACCCCAGTAAGTTAATCCGCTGGTCGCGTAGAGCGGTCAGTGTATGGGGCACTATCCAATTGTTTAAAAAAACTTTTTTACTACGTTAATGCCCACCAAGACTGTTCCGGTCACCGCTATAAACTGATAGTTAATACCGCCAGAATCTCACTCAGCCTGCTCTCTGCGGGTTCCCGCCATAAGCAGGCTTTTATCTTCTGTCACTTCAGTTTTTTTGATGAAAAACGACAGTTTTACTTGCTAACAACTTCTCAACTTCTCGACTAACATTCTCTCATCAACTCAGGATGTTTGCGGAAAAAATCTCCACAGACAACTACATACAGATATTTTTATATCCCATTAACGCCCGCAGATGCCAGGCATTAATACAAACAACTTTTTGGAGAAGTCGTCGATGAACAAATTACAAGATACTGGCCTGTTGGTAGCACGCATTCTGATGCCAATTCTGTTTATTGTTGCCGGTTACGGCAAAATGGGTGATGCCTATGCCGGTACCCAACAATATATGCAAGCCATGGGTGTCCCAGGCTTCTTCCTGCCACTGACTATTTTGTTGGAATTTGGCGGTGGTTTGGCAATTCTATTAGGTTTCCTGACCCGGACTACCGCGCTGTTCACTGCCGGTTTCACCATTTTGACCGCGTTGATCTTCCACACTAACTTTGCGGAAGGCGTTAACCAACTGATGTTCATGAAAAATCTGACCATCGCGGGCGGTTTCATTGTACTGGCTGTCGCAGGCCCAGGTGGTTTCAGTATCGACCGTCTGCTGGGTAAAAAGTGGTAAGTCTTTTTATATCTACTATAAATACTCAAAGTAAGTAGGGTGAGCCTCAAGGATGGGGCTCATTCATCCCGATGAGCTGACTCAGGTCAGTGACTCGGGTCAATGAGAGCTGCTAACAACGCTGCAGCTTCAAGTACGAAGGGGGTTTTATGGGACAACTCGTTGACGGCATCTGGAAAGACACTTGGTATGACACAAAATCTACCGGTGGTCATTTCAAGCGCAGTACCTCACAGTTCCGCAATTGGATAACTGCTGATGGTCAGGCTGGCCCACAGGGCAAAGCGGGTTTTAAAGCCGAGGCCCATCGTTACCATTTATATGTTTCTTTGGCCTGTCCATGGGCGCACCGCACTTTGCTTATGCGCACGCTGAAAGGTCTGGAATCACTGATCTCAGTTTCTGTCGTGCATCCACTGATGTTGGAAAATGGCTGGACGTTCGGTCATGATTTCCCTGCCGCCACTGGCGATTCGCTCTATCACCTCGATTATCTTTATCAGCTTTATCTCCGTGCTGATCCTCACTATAGCGGGCGCGTGACTGTTCCTGTGTTATGGGATAAACAGCAGCAAACTGTTGTAAGCAATGAGTCAGCCGACATCATTCGTATGTTCAATAGTGCTTTTGATGGTGTGGGGGCCAAAGCTGGCGATTATTATCCACCGGCATTGCGCCATGAAATTGATGATATCAATGGGTGGGTTTACGATCAGGTCAATAATGGTGTGTATAAAGCCGGTTTTGCCACCACACAAGCAGCCTATGACGAAGCCGTCACTATTTTGTTTGATGCCTTGGCTAACCTGGAACAGATTCTGGGTACACAGCGCTATCTGACCGGCAACCAACTGACAGAAGCTGATTTGCGTTTATGGACCACGCTGGTACGTTTTGATCCGGTGTATGTGACGCATTTCAAATGTGATAAGCGCCGTATCAGCGACTATCTCAATTTAACGGGTTTTCTGCGGGATATTTATCAGATGCCGGGTATTGCCGAGACGGTGGATTTCACTCATATCCGCCATCATTACTACCGCAGCCACGGCACGATCAATCCTTATGGGATTATCTCCATCGGCCCACAGCAAGACCTGCTGGAGCCGCATGGCAGAGATATCCGCTTTGCTTAATTAGGTTCCCAAACTAAGGCGCAGTAGCCGATCACTTATTCATATTGGCAAATAGCTTAGGAATTTCGCGTAAACACCACGATTTTGCCTCTCCCATACTGTCGCGACGCCACGCCATAATAATATCGGCTTCGCGACTGTATTCCGGCCCGACAACCCGCAAACGCCCGGCTTCAATGTCTTTCTCGACCATCTCATAAGGCATCGTCGCCACACCTAAACCGGCCAATAGCGCCCGCCGTTTGTCTTCGATGGTGCTGACAGTTAACCGCTGCTGTTTATCCAATAATTGCACTGTTAATACTGGCCGCTCACGGGCAGTATCGGCAACGGCAACACCACGGTATTTAACACGGGTTAGCTCCGAAAGAGGCTCTGGCTCCAAATGAATTGGGTGGTCGGGGCTGGCAACATAGACGCTGGTGACTTTGTACAGTTTACGGCTGTTAATCTCCGAAGATGCACGAAAATGCATATCTGGCGCAATCACGATATCCGCCCGCCCCTGTTCCAGCCTCTCCCATGCTCCGGCCAAAACTTCAGTAAAAATAGAAACCTGCGTATTCGCTTTCAATGCCAGCTTATCAACCAGAGGGAACAATTTCCAGGCTGGAGACAAGGCTTCACTGACGATGGTGATATGGGTTTCCCAGCCGCGGGCTAAAGCCTCGGCATCGGTGGTCAGCTTATCTGCGGCCTCCAGCAACACCCGCCCGCGATCCAATAGCATGCGGCCGACATTGGTAAACTTGGTGCGGTGCCCGGAACGATCGAATAGCACCACGTCCAGCTCTTCTTCAAGCTTTTGCATGGTGTAACTCAATGCCGAAGGTACCCGCCCTAATTCATCGGCTGCCGCCGCAAAACTGCCACGACGATCAATGGCATCCATCACTCTCAATGCTTCTAACGTTAGCGCCCGATCTTTACCCATCATGTTCTCAATCAGGAAATTTGAATATAGCGACCAGATTAACTGGCTAACAATCTGGCGTCCAGACGCTTACCATTTGTTTACACATTATACTCGTCATACTTCAAGCCGTAGGGGCGTTGGCTGCGCGTTCTCACCCCAGTCACTTACTCGAGTAAGTTCCAGGGGATTCGCACTCTTGCCGCCTACCTGCAACTCGAATTATTTAGAGTATATATCCACTAATTATGTACCCGATAGATTTCGGGTTGCAGGAAACCATTGTCATGATCACATGCAGAACAGCAAAACAGTGCGGGCAAGCTGACTTTGGTTGGCTTCAGGCGCGCTATACTTTTTCATTCGGCCACTATTTTGACCCGAAATTATTAGGCTACGCCTCGCTGCGCGTGTTAAATCAGGAAGTGCTGGCCCCCGGAGCATCATTCCAGCCACGCACTTACCCGCGGGTTGATATCTTGAACCTGATTTTACAAGGTGAAGCGGAGTATCGAGACAGCCAAGGTAACCATGTGCGCGGTAAAACCGGCGATGTGTTGCTATTTTCAACCCAATCTGGGGTCAGCTATAGCGAGCATAATCTGAGTACCGATAAGCCATTAACTCGCATTCAGCTATGGCTCAATGCCTGCCCTGAACAGGAAAGCCAACCTGCCCAGCGCATGTCACTGTGTACCCAGCCATTAAGGCTATTAGCATCCCCTGACGGTGAACAGGGCAGCTTGAAGTTGCGCCAGCAAGTGTGGATACATCATCTGGATTTAGCGGCGGGTGAGCAGTATACGATTGATTTGCATGGCCCAAGGGCTTATCTGCAATCTATTCACGGGACTGTCGCAGTGGAAGGCCCACAGGACAGTAACGCTCAGCGCCTAACCTGCGGTGATGGCGCTTTTGTGCAAGAAGAGCGGCATTTAGTGATTAAAGCTGAAACTCCACTGCGAGCATTACTGATTGATTTGCCTGCTTGATGAAATTCAGGGAGTATAAATTTTTATCTCCCTGATTAATATCATATTTTTACTATTTCAGTGACGCCATATCAATCACAAAGCGATATTTCACATCGCTTTTCAGCATCCGCTTATAAGCCTCTTCAATATCCTGAATATTAATCATTTCGATATCTGAAGCAATGCCGTGTTTAGCGCAGAAATCTAGCATTTCCTGTGTTTCAGCAATGCCACCGATACAGGAACCTGCCACCGAACGCCGCGCCAGAATCAGTGGCATGGTATTGATCATCGGGCTAAGATCCCCCAGATAACCGACAAACACCAGTGTGCCATCCACATTTAAGGTCGGCATATATGGATTAATATCATGTACATAAGGCACGGTATCGATAATCAAATCGAATTGCCCTTGCACTGCATCCATTTGCGCACTTTCGGTGGATAGCACAATGTGATGAGCGCCTAGACGACGAGCATCAGCTTCTTTACTGGGTGAGCGGGTAAAGAGCGTGACTTCAGCCCCCAGCGCATTCGCCAGCTTCAATGCCATATGGCCCAAGCCCCCCAGCCCGACTACCGCAACTTTGCTCCCTTTGCCCACTTTCCAGTGGCGCAGCGGTGACCAAGTGGTAATACCGGCACACAGCAGCGGCGCGGCAGCTTTGAGATCCAACCCAGCAGGCATTTTCAGCACAAAATCTTGTGATGCTACAATAGCTTGTGAATAGCCACCAAAGGTTGGCGTATGATCATGGCGGTCTACACCATTGTAGGTCTGCACATTACCTTCTTCGCAATACTGCTCCAGACCCCGTTGACAGGGTTGACACACGCGACAGGAATCCACCATGCAGCCAATCCCGGCGAAATCACCCACTTTGAATTTCGTGACATCTTTGCCAACAGCCGTGACTCGCCCCACCACTTCATGGCCGGGAACCAGCGGATAAGTGCTGAACCCCCAATCATTTCGCGCCTGATGTAAGTCAGAATGGCAAACACCACAATAGAGCACCTCCATCACCACATCATCCGGACGCGGGTCACGACGGGTAAATTCGAGTGGCGCGAGGGGAACTTGTGCTGACTTGGCAGCATAACCGAGAACTTTCATTGTCATGTTGTATCTCCGGTATTAGGACATTAAACCCAATAAATCTTAATGGTCAGATTGAATCTTCAAAATAGAGAGGGCAATTTGCTGGAACATCAAAGCTCTTGTTTAGTCGGACGGAATAATACTTCATTGATATCCATATCCTCTGGCTGACTGATGGCAAAGCCATTGAGGACGTATTAATAATATGCCCACTTTTCTGATCTTTCATATAAGGAAGTGCCGCAGTAATACCATAGAGAACCCTTTCGTTATTACTTCTGATACTGCTCATCGCTGACCTTTTCCATCCACTCAACCGGGCTGCCGTTGATAGATTCGGCGATAGCAATGTGCGTCATCGCAGTATCCGGTGTTGCACCATGCCAGTGCTTAACCCCCTCTGGGATCCAGATGATATCGCCTTGATTCATCTCTTTAATCTCGCTGCCCCACTCCTGAATCCAGCCGCGCCCTTGGGTAATCATCAAGGTCTGCCCCAATGGGTGGGTGTGCCAGGCGGTACGAGCGCCAGGCTCAAATGTCACCGTAGCCCCCCCGACACGGGCAGGCGGTATTGCCTGAAATGGCGCATCAATACGTACTTGACCAGTAAAGTAATTTTCGGGGCCTGGTTGAGAAGGTTGAGAGCCACTTTGGATAATTTTCACTTTGTCCTCCACATTGGCGAAAACCGCCGGACTTAACATGGACAAGATAACTGTAGACGCTGCGAGTAATTTCATCGTCATTCCTGCGCTAGGATTGGGCGGGAGCATCAGTATTTCGCTGGGCAAAAACGGCTTTAACCACTGGCACAGCAGACATGGCATTAGGCCAGCCCACATAAAAGGCCAGATGAGTCACCACCTCTGCGGCCTGCTGTTGGGTTAAACCATTGTCCATCGCTTTATTCAGATGGAAGGTCACTTGTGCCACCTGCCCCGTGGCAATCAATGCGCTAATGGTGATTAAGCTGCGATCCCGTGGTGCCAGTGCCGGGCGTAACCAAAGATCACGGAACAGCACATCAGTGGTATACATCACTAGCCCAGGGAACTGCTGGCTACCTACCGACTGCTCAACCGCATTGAGGCGCAACTGCTCGGCCGCTTGGTTAAGTGGCAGCAACTCAGCTTGCGCCGTTGGCAAAGAGGTTGTCGTAATATCCCGCTGTTGGAAGATATTCTGGGCGACAGTCACGGCTGACATGGCATTCCCCCAGCCGGAATAAAACGCCAGATGGGTAATAATTTCCGACAACTCACTGGCTTTCACGCCGTTATCCAATGCCAGATTGAATTGCTCGGCCATTAATGCCGTCTGATTACGGGCAATGATAGCCGCGACGGTAACCATGCTGCGATCGCGCGGTGAGAGCGCGGGCCGTTGCCAGAGATCCTCTTGCAATCGTTGGCGTTGATAGTTGGCTAATGCCGGAGAAACGCGGCTCAGCACCTCTGTGGTAGCAGCTTCGCCAGAACGGCCATTACCCGGTTCAGCCATTGCCGCGCCAGAAATTGCCATCGATAAAGAAAGTGCCGTCGTTGCTAAACATTTCATTGTTTTCCCCTCACGATAAATCTCGACTGAGTTTCGATGGGAAAAGTTACCGCCATTGCGTAGCGCGGACTAGATAGCAAAATACGAAAGGAGCTATGAGTAAAATTCATTAATCCAGCAACAGGGAGTGCGTGCTTATGACCAAACCAAGCAAAAAGCAGGTACCGTAATCTGGTGATGAAAACGGTATCTGCATAGAGCCGAGACAGATCACAGCCCAGTGAGTTTTTCCAATGCTTCAGGGTAGCGCTCGCCCGTTAACTTCACTTTTGCCGCCGCGTTATCCATTTCCTGAAGGTCAGCGGCCGTCAACTCAACATTGGCCGCAGCAATATTCTCTTCCAATCGATCTCGTTTGCGGGTGCCAGGGATCGGCACAATCCAAGGTTTCTTCGCTAATAGCCAGGCCAGCGCGATTTGCGCCGGTGTCGCGCCTTTTTGCTCGGCTACATCCTGAATCAAGGTAATCAACAACTGATTGGCCTTTAATGCCTCTGGCGTGAATCGTGGCAATGACCTGCGAAAATCATCACTGGCAAACTGGGTGGTTTCATTGAATTTGCCGGTCAGATAACCTTTTCCCAGAGGGCTATAAGGCACCAATCCAATTCCCAGTTCTTCTAGCATAGGAAGGATTTCCTGCTCAGGTTTGCGCCACCAGAGTGAATATTCACTCTGTAACGCAGTTACCGGCTCAATAGCATGGGCGCGGCGAATAGTCGCAGCTCCTGCCTCGGATAGTCCAAAGTGCTTAACTTTGCCTTCCTTAATTAAATCCTGCACTGCGCCAGCAACATCTTCGATAGGCACATTCGGATCAACCCGATGCTGATAAAACAGATCAATAACATCTGTTTTCAATCGTTTAAGCGAATCTTCCGCCACCTTTTTGATATGTTCAGGTCGGCTGTTCAAACCAACCCATTTTGACCCACCATTCGGATCTGCCTGGAAGCCAAATTTGGTGGCAATCACCACTTTATCGCGCAGCGGGGCCAGGGCTTCACCGAGCAGCTCTTCATTGGTGTAAGGCCCGTAAACCTCAGCGGTATCAAAGAATGTCACACCAAGATCCACCGCTTTGTGCAGCAGTGAAATCATTTCCTGTTTATCTGCTGCCGGGCCATAGCCAAAGCTCATTCCCATGCACCCTAAACCGATTGCCGACACAGTTAGATTGCTGCGACCGAGTGTACGTTTTTGCATTTCTCTACTCCTGTCTGTCACTACATGACATTCATAAACTGAATATCGGTTGCCGAGAAGGTAGCAAATGCTTGTGCCGAGAATTAGATGGATAAATGTGCATGAGTATATGAATTAAACTCATAAATTCAGTTAACCTTGGTGCTAATCGCCGCTACACAGCCAGGAACCCTGATGCTAAAAGAGAACTTTAATGATTTAATTTCATTCCTTGTGGTTGCCAGAGAACGTAGTTTTACCAAAGCTGCGGCCAAATTGGGGGTTTCCCAATCAGCGTTAAGCCACTCTATTCGCGGGTTAGAAGAGCGCCTTGAACTTCGTTTATTAACTCGCACCACCCGCAGTGTTGCGCCAACACAGGCAGGTGAAAAGCTAGCCAATAGCCTTGGGCCACGTTTTGCTGAAATTGAAAATGAGCTGGATGCATTGAGCGAAATGCGTGATCGCCCCGCTGGGAATATACGCATTACTGCTGGCGAACATGCGGTTGACTCCGTGCTCTGGCCGGTACTGAGATCGTTTCTTACCGAGTATGCGGATATCAATGTAGAAATTACTGTTGATAACACCTTAACCGACATTGTCGCAGGCCGCTTTGATGCAGGTATCCGCTTGGGAGAACAGGTCGCCAAGGATATGGTCGCCGTGCGGATTGGGCCGGATATGAGCATGGCAGTGGTCAGTTCACCGTCTTACTTGGCTAAATACGGCATTCCCACCATCCCGGCAGATTTACAAAATCATCGCTGCATCAATATGCGCCTGCCAACCATGGGTGGCCTTTATGCCTGGGAGTTTGAAAAAGAAGGGTGTCAGCTAAAAGTACGTGTTGATGGCCAGTTAACGTTCAACAGCTTACGCCAACGTATTGATGCCGCGACCATTGGTTTTGGTTTGACATTCGTACCAGAGGATTCAGTCAGAGCTGAAATTGCCAGCGGCAGTTTGGTTAGAGTACTGACCGAATGGTGTGAGCCTTTTCCAGGTTATTACCTTTATTACCCAAGCCGCAGACAGCATACCACTGCGTTCTCACTATTTATTGAAGCCTTGCGCTATCAGCATGAATGAAGCTATCCACAAGATGTGGTTAAGGATAGGGTTAAAGCTAGCTGTAGGAGGCATTAAAAGCTTAATAATGACGTCTTAATCGTTCATGTTCCTGCTGAATAAAGCGGCTATCCGATAAACGAAAGTCGAGGTAGAAAATACCATTGCGGTGAAGCGTATACGGGAGAGAACAAAAGTTGATGTATCCCATCATGTATCCCACTTAACGTGAAATGCAGACGGGATACACCAACTCGTTGTTTTTAAAGAAGAGTGGAGTTGACCGGTAAGGCAACTAGCCAAAAGAAAGGCCGTTTTCCGCTGCATTTACACGTAATTAAAGGTTAGCGTGTATCTCAGTTTGTATCCCATCATAGCAAGCTAATTGCTTAGATATACATAAAAAAATACCCTGCCAGCATAGCGCTCACAGGGGGCTGTTTGTACTCTTAGGTAACAGAGTCTTCGCTCCTACCGTTGGGGCTAATTTCTTTAGAAGTCTTAACTGTAATTTTAGCGCTTATACCGTAATGAGTTCACTAGCCTATCCCAAATTTCAATCATCTGAGCTTCACTATAACTCGTTTTTATATCATCATTACTTATCCCAATGGTTAACCATGGCTTGTTCGATGTCGCCCCGGCCTCATTGGCATAGAAAGTAAAGTCATAGGCAGGAATAACTTCATCCTCTCTGGTCACTGTATCTTCAAATTTTTGTTTACCACGAGATAACCATTCCTGTGATGGTATTCCGTCAGGCGATAGTTCGCCTTTTTTAATAGTGAACTGATTAGAGACCTTCATCGCCTCATCAATCTGAGCGCTTCGATTCAAAAGCGTGTCACTTGACCCAGAAAAAGTATTGTTGGTATATAACCCCAAAATAAAGTCATCATTCTTATAACTAAATGATACTTTTTCGCTATGCTTACTGCCATCATCCTTAATAAACCCATTCGGAATACACACACCGTTCCCTGTCGGAATATAATCATCCTTTCTACCGCTTAATCTTGATATCAGAGATTGCATTGCGGAAAGTTTAGCCTGTCTTGTATCGGTTTTAGCTTCGGTAAAGCCAGCTTCTAAATAGGATTTTTTTTCTTTTGCATATTTAGGTGATGACAAATCTAAAATATCGGTAGTGATGATAAATGCGACGTGATCTACATAAATATGAGCCTCTAACCTTCTAAAAGAATCTTGTGATCCTGGGCGATTGCTATCAAAAATAACGCCTTTTTCATCAGAGAGTCGAATCACTTCCTTTAGAACCGGTGAGTTTTCAGCGCTTGTATTCTGCTCTCGTAAAGCTTTCTCTCGCAATACAATTCGTTGCTTGAAGGCGGGAAAATAGAGCAATTTACTTTCGATTTTAAAGTCATCAATAAAAATCATGTTATGGAGCTGGTTATCAAATGATTGAGGAACATCAATCACATAACGGCCAATACATTGCGGTTTGGTTTGAGAAAATAAGCTGTCTATCACTGGATTGTCCTTATGAGAGAATGTCGATGCCATGACCGGAGAAAAATGAATCATGCCCATAATAATGAGAGGTAACACCGTAAGCTGTCGGGAGTTTTTCATGGGAAGGCTACCTCTTGCACCATTTTAACAATTGCTCTAAGGGTAAACTGAATCGCAGGTTTAGAATGTATGTCCTTTAAATTACTGACGTTATAGGCGCCCTGATGGTCAACATTGGTCGCAAGGACACTCTTGATACCGTTATAGTGGCGTATAATACTCAATGACTCTACAGGAACCGTGCCATCCCCCGGCGTCTTTGAAGAAATAAGCCGATAGACCTGAGAACGATTAAATTGCAACGGAATATCTCGATAATCATTCGGCAGTTTTTTATCACTCTCACGTATATCCTTAGGATATGTGACTGATGTTTTTCGCCATATTAACAAGCCGTCTGATTCAATTTTATTACCATAAAAGGCGTAGGTGTTGCGGTGATATCTTCCTTTTTCTAAGGTGGAGGTAAAAGGCTGGACTGTATCTTTTATCAGGGAAAAATACTCTTCCCAACGCACCTCACTAATAGCGTTATCTTTATCAATAATATTTGATTCATACAAACGCCACCATAGGGTTTTATTCAGGTAGATTTCAGTGAAGGGATCTTGATTTTTTGGTAGTTTTAAATCGCTGCCATCCACGTTACCGCTTTTAATGGTTAACCAGGGGGCACCGGAGATATATTTTTCTGAGGGCAGCAATTGGAGGGGAGCGGGTGCACGAGCTAATACCGGCATAAGTTCTTCAGCGGACTTTCCTAGCACAATACCCGCCATCCCTTCCTGTTTTGCCCCAATTTTCATTCGTCGATACGCAGCCGGAGAACCGAGGTCAGGAATAACCCCATGCACGATGCCCAATACTTTATTTTCACACCCATGAAAAGTTGCTTCTTCGGGCGGGTTCATCGCATACCGTGCAACCAGTCCCCCCATTGAGTGCGTCACGATAATGACTTTTTCTTGCCCCTCGGGAAATGGCATTCCGTGGCCGTGGTGATATCTATAGGTGTTAATGACTTTATCAATATATGTAACCAGCTCTCCAGCAGACGTTTTATTATCCTGAAGCCAGTTATAACCAAAGACATGAACCGGAAATAAAAACTTTTTAAAATGACTTAATTCGTCATCTGTCATCACTGATTCATTGGTGATCTCTGCACCTTTATCGTCAGCTAAACGTTTGTTCCTCAATTCACTTAATACACCATTTTTGCCATCGGTCTGTTTTGCCGCATTCATCATGACCTGCTGCCAATCATCCATCAGTGCGCCCTGAAAGACACTTAAAAACTCACCGTAGCTAAATGATAAAACTTCGCCCCAACCTCGTTCTTGCCGAGATTGAAACATTTTGCCATTAGCCGATTTTCCATCATCTGAATACTTAGAATAGATTTTTTTACTGACATTACCGCGGTTATCAACATTCGTCGTCTCTGGATTGAGCAGTTCTCGACGTTGATTACCATCTTTTCTAGCCCATTCTGCATACACACCGACTTCACTATCACCGCGCCAAATAGCTTTATCTTTTCCCTCTTGGCTAGACTTCAGATTTGACCCCATTACACCAGGGATAAATATGACGGGAATGACCTTAGTCGGCGGTTTGATAAAAATAGCTTTGGCATTCAATGAGCTATCCTGGCACAACACTTCATCCCAATATACTTTCCCATTATCGTCCCATTTAGGGAGGTGATAGGAAGTATGTTGGCACTCACCTGAGGCTAACGTTTTTTCATCTGACATCACGACATCCTTATCTCGGGTTATCCATAAGCCCAATAATTTAACGCAATTTACGACATGTTACTGTCCAGAAGACTCAAAAGCCTATTTGACGACGTTATCCAGCATATCTTTTATATTTCCCTTAGTAATTGATATCACCCGCGTTTTTTCGCCAAGTGCAAATTTTATAAATTTAAAATTCGCCTCATTATCTTTTTGCGTTTTAAGAGTCCATTTCTTTTTCTTAGCAGTAAATGCTACGAAATCACGCCAAGCCTCAACCAAAGTAAGTTGACTCTCGCTGTTGGAATCGTCAGCCGTTGGTACAGTAATATAAATAGGAACACTAGGTGTTAAAGGTGTTAAAGGTGTTAAAGGTGTTAAAGGTTTTAAAGACTGAACAATAGCGTCATAGTCTTTTAGGTTCTTGCTGAAGAAAGCGGTTCTGGCATCCTGCCACTGTTTGAGGAAATAATCATATTGTACAGAAGCTTCCATAAGCTGATTTGTCATCCCAGTAACATCAAATTGAGCACTGAAATAATCGGTTATATGATCATTGGTAAATGGCTTAGCTCCATTGTAAAAAGCACTCTCTAGGTGCTCTCCTGCGAACTCTGAGAATCCTTTAGCTAAATCTACAGGTATTGGCATATCTCCAGAGATAGACGCTTCCCTTGCCTCAAATTTAGTCCTACGGGCTTCTTCATAGATTTCAGTTTGAACTTCGAGTAGATATTCATCGATATCACTTTGTGTTAACTGTCTCATTTTTCTCACAATCGTCTGTAGCTGGCTATTTTCTATCCTACCAAGTTTCAGCAATGAAATGAAAAACATCTGTCTGGAAGTGAGAAATCTCGCCCTTTTTATCTCAGTACATGCCAAAGATGACTTAAAAAAGCGGCTATCCGATAAACGAAAGTAGAGGTAGAAAATACCATTGCGGTGAAGCGTATAAGGAAGAGAACAAAAGTTGATGTATCCCATCATGTATCCCACTTAACGTGAAATGCAGACGGGACACACCAACTCATTGTTTTTAAAGAGGAGTGGAGTTGACCGGTAAGCCGGGTTCTGTCGTGGACAATCATTCCTCTAGGCCAGCAATCACTCACTGGCTCAAGCAGCCTACCCGGGTTCAGTACGGGCCGTACCATGTGAACCCCTATTTGGCCTTGCTCCGGGTGGAGTTTACCGTGCCACGGACTGTTGCCAGCCGCGCGGTGCGCTCTTACCGCACCCTTTCACCCTTACCTGATCCCACTTACGTGGGCCATCGGCGGTTTGCTCTCTGTTGCACTTGTCGTAGGCTTGCGCCTCCCAGGCGTTACCTGGCACCCTGCCCTATGGAGCCCGGACTTTCCTCCCCTTCACCTGTCTCCCCCGAGAGGGACGGCAGCGAAGCGGCGACTGTCTAGTCAACTCCGCGGCGGATTATAGTCACATTACGGTTAAATGTCATCTTTCACCGACAACAAATATTTATCTCGGTGAATAATTGATTTTCACTTCAATACGCTGTGAGAATGTGAAGTTGATTACAGATAAGTTTAAAAAAATTATTTTAAGTCATATATATAGATAAGATTAATTAGCTAGCATTAAAGATAATGAGTGGCGCTATCGTGAAGGGTATCATTGGGGCGGGCACTATTGCGGCTGATAACATCACCTGAGGCTGGCTATCCGGCCTCAGGTGTTAGGGGCTTACTCTTCGTCGTCGCTCTGCTGTTGAAGGTCTTGTTCCAAAGCATACTTATAGAGTGCGTTCTTTTTCACACCATGGATTTCGGCAGCCAGTGCAGCCGCCTTTTTCAGCGGCAACTCTTTTTGCAGCAGGGCTAAAGTACGCAGTGCGGCGGCTGGTAATGCATCATCAGCCTGCACTTTGTGCCCTTCGACAATTAATACCATTTCACCACGGCGGCGGGTTTCTACTTCTTGAACCCAAGCCAGTAACTCACCCACTGGCGCACCGTGAATAGACTCCCAGGTTTTGGTTAGCTCTCTGGCCAGTACTACATAGCGTTGTGGGCCAAGTACGGTTACCATGTCCTTTAAACTTTCCAACAAGCGATGGGTTGATTCGTAGAAGATCAGTGTTCGAGGTTCCTCAATCAGCGCTTGCAGAGTATCCTTACGTCCTTTGGTTTTCGCAGGCAGAAAGCCTTCGTAGCAAAAACGATCTGAGGCAATACCGGCGGCAGACAGTGCAGTAATCGCCGCACAAGCGCCCGGTAATGGCACCACTCTGATGCCAGCTTCACGGCAACGGCGCACTAGATGGTAGCCCGGATCATTGATAAGGGGTGTTCCTGCATCTGAAACCAGTGCAATACTCTGGCCTTCTTGCAGTTTCGCCAGCAAATGATCGGCTTTTTGTTGTTCGTTATGGTCATGAAGTGCAAACAGGCGGGCGTTGATCGCAAAATGTTGTAACAGCAACCCTGTATGACGTGTATCTTCTGCCGCAATCAAATCAACGCCTTTCAGTACCTCTAACGCCCGGTGGGTAATATCCCCTAAATTGCCAATTGGGGTAGGTACCACATAAAGCGTAGATGCAGAAATCACTGCTCGATCTGGTTGATTCATTGTTTCATCCGAATTACCGATTTAATATTGAGCATCTTGAAAAAAACATCACTGGATACAGTATGCTTTCCTCAACATTCGTTCGTTCCAAAGCAGGGTTTATCCCTGTTGTTCTAGCTGCGTTGATACTGGCAGCTTGTTCAGGCAGAGATCCGCAGACGCCGCCACCGGTAAATATACAGGAAGAGGCAAGCGCTAACTCTGACTATTATCTACAACAGTTGCAACAGAGTGGTGATGATAACAAGGCTGACTGGCAATTACTTGCCATTCGTGCACTGTTACGTGAAGGGAAAATCCCTCAGGCAGCAGAACAGCTCGGCACACTACCAGCGAATCTAAGTGACGCCCAGCGCCAGGAACAGCAATTACTGACCGCTGAGCTGTTGGTGGCACAGAAAAATAACCCCGCCGCTGCCGATATTCTGGGTAAGCTGGACGCCACTCAGCTTTCAGCCAACCAACAGGTTCGTTTCTATCAGGCACAGATTGCTGCCAATCAGGGTAAAGCAACCTTGCCACTGATTCGCGCATTTATTGCTCAAGAGCCATTACTGAAAGATAAAGCACATCAAGATAATATTGATGGCACCTGGCAAGCCCTCGCCCAGCTCACACCACAAGAATTGAATAACATAGTGATTAATGCGGACGAAAATGTCCTGCAAGGCTGGCTGGATTTGCTGCATGTGTATCAAGATAACAAGCAAGATCCTGACCTACTGAAAGCCGGTATTAAAGATTGGCAAAATCGTTATCCGCAAAACCCGGCGGCCAAAAACCTGCCAACAGCATTAACTCAAATCAGTAACTTCAGCCAAGCCTCTACCGCGAAAATTGCTCTGCTGCTGCCATTGAGTGGCCCAGCAAAAGTGTTTGCCGATGCTATCCAGCAAGGCTTTATTGCGGCGCAAAATGGCCTTCCGGTGACACCAACTGCACCTGTGATACCTGATGCAACGGCAAGTACGGCTACCGATGGCAATGCCGCCCCAGTGACAGATGTTGCTCCAGTTGCAACCCCTGCACCTGTTGCAACCAGTCATGCACAGGTGAAAGTCTACGACACCACCAACCAACCGGTGGCAGCATTGTTGGCTCAAGCCCAGCAAGATGGTGCCACACTGGTGGTTGGCCCGCTGTTGAAGCCTGAGGTCGAGCAACTGAGTTCCACACCAAGCACCCTGAATATCCTGGCGCTGAATCAGCCAGAAGTCAGTAGCAACAGCCCAAATATCTGTTACTTCGCCCTGTCACCAGAAGATGAAGCCCGCGATGCTGCGCATCATTTGTGGAGTCAGGAAAAAAGAATGCCGCTGTTGCTGACACCGCGCGGTGCTTTTGGTGACCGCATCGCCAAGGCCTTTGCTGAAGAGTGGCAAAAGCAAGGCGGGCAAACAGTATTGCAGCAAAACTTCGGTTCAACGGCTGAGTTGAAACAAGCCATCAACAGTGGTGCAGGCATCCGCTTAACGGGTCAGCCTGTGGCTGTTTCGAGTGCTCCGGCTGCGGCACCGGCATCTGTGACTATCGCGGGCCTGACCATTCCAGCACCGCCAGTTGATGCGCCAGTCGTTTCAACCTCTGCCGGTGGTAACATTGATGCGGTGTATATCATTGCCACACCCGCTGAGCTGACACTAATTAAACCGATGATTGATATGGCCACCAGCACTCGCAGCAAACCGGCGCTGTTTGCCAGCTCACGGAGCTATCAAGCAGGTGCTGGCCCGGATTATCGCCTGGAGATGGAAGGCATTCAGTTTAGTGATATTCCATTGATGGCAGGGTCGAATCCAGCCCTGATGCAGCAAGCTGCGGCCAAATATGCCAACGACTATTCGCTGGTGCGTTTGTACGCCATGGGTATTGATGCTTGGGCGTTATCGAATCATTTTGCTGAAATGCGCCAAATTCCTGGTTTCCAGGTAAGCGGCACCACTGGCGACTTAACCGCATCGGCTGATTGTGTTATCACCCGTAAATTACCTTGGCTGCAATATCGTCAGGGTATGGTGGTACCGGCGGCGTAAAGTGATTAGGGTGATAGCCCTGCAAATTCAAAGATGAAGGGAATTTTCAAAGTCATTGGAGTTGCAGGTAGGCAGCAAATGAACACATCCCGATGAGCTTACTCAGGTAAGTGATTCGGGTGAGTGAATGTAGCTAACAACCCTGCAAATTCAAGGACGAAGGGAATATGAGCCAAAGGAACATTGGCACACACTATGAAAATCAGGCCCGCCGTTATCTTGAGCAGGCAGGTTTAATATTTCAGGCGGCCAATGTCACCTATCAAAGTGGTGAAATTGACCTTATTATGCGCGATGGTGCCACCTGGGTGTTTGTTGAGGTTCGCTTTCGGCGCAATGCCCTATTTGGAGGCGCTGCCGCCAGTGTCACCTACAGCAAGCAACAACGGTTACTCCGAGCTGCCGCTCTTTGGCTGGCACAGCGAGATGCCTGTTTTGCCACAACACCGTGCCGTTTTGATGTTTTTGCCATTACTGGCAGCCAGTTAGAATGGTTGCCGAACGCCTTCAATGCGGATTGATGATTTTTTTCCGGTTTAATACCGGGTTATTACTGAGTGGGTTAAATCAACGTGCTGGATAGAATCAAAGGTTGCTTTACAGAAAGTATTCAAACCCAGATTGCCGCGGCTGAGGCTCTGCCCGACGCCATATCCCGTGCAGCAATGACATTGGTTCAGTCACTGCTCAACGGCAATAAAATTCTCTGCTGCGGTAATGGGACTTCTGCGGCTAACGCGCAACACTTTGCTGCCAGTATGATAAACCGTTTCGAAACAGAACGGCCTAGTCTGCCCGCCATTGCTTTGAATGCTGATAATGTCGTACTCACCGCCATTGCTAATGACCGTTTGCATGATGAGGTCTATGCCAAACAGGTGCGTGCACTCGGTCATGCTGGCGATGTTTTGCTCGCTATTTCCACTCGTGGCAATAGCCGTGATATTGTGAAAGCGGTCGAAGCAGCAGTCACCCGCGATATGACCATTGTTGCCCTTACTGGCTACGATGGCGGTGAACTGGCTGGCTTGTTAGGTCAGCAGGATGTCGAAATCCGGATACCTTCGCACCGTAGCGCCCGGGTTCAAGAATTACACATGCTCACAGTGAATTGCTTGTGTGACTTAATTGATAACACTCTATTTCCTCATCAGGACGATTAAAGGAGCACGAATGAAGGTTGGTTATATTGTTGCCATGCTATTTAGCGCCCTGCTATTACAAGGCTGTGTTGGTGCCGTCGTTGTCGGCAGCGCGGCAGTCGCCACTAAATCCGCTACAGACCCACGCTCTGTTGGCACTCAGGTAGACGATGGCACACTCGAGGCCAGAGTCGTCAATGCACTGAGCAAAGATCAGCAGATAAAAAGCCAAACACGTTTTGTGGTCACCGCATATCAAGGGAAAGTTTTGCTGACTGGGCAATCGCCAACTGCTGAACTGTCTAACCGCGCCAAGCAAATTGCTGCGGGGGTTGATGGCGCCACGGAAGTGTATAACGAGATGCGCCTGGGTAAACCCGTCGATCTAGCAACCGCATCGATGGATACCTGGATCACCACCAAAGTCCGCTCACAGTTACTGACTGCAGACTCGGTGAAATCCTCCAATGTGAAAGTGACCACCGAGAATGGCGAAGTCTTCCTCTTGGGGCTAGTCACTCAGCAGGAAGGTCAATCTGCCGCGCAGATTGCCAGCCAGGTGAGTGGCGTGAAACACGTGACGACCGCATTTACTATCGTGAAATAAACTGACCGTAAAAATCGGCCAGTTTATGTGGATAGCATCAGATTTATTAAGGGATTAGAGCAATCTAAGCCCTTTTTTAATCGAGGGAATTCTCCTGAATGAACTCCTTTCCACCTAATTGGCGCATCTGGCGCAAAATCCACTGCTGGCGAGAAATAACATAATTTGACGGGGCATTAACCTTGAAACGATGTGGATTGGGCAGCACCGCAGCCAATAAAGCCGCTTCTGATGAACTCAATTTGCTGGCTGGTTTATTGAAGAAATGGCGAGATGCCGCCTCCACACCAAAAATACCGTCACCAAACTCGGCAATATTCAGATAAACCGTCAGGATACGCCGCTTGGTCCATACCAACTCAATACCGGCAGTCAAGCCCACTTCCAGTCCTTTACGTATCCAGCTTCGCCCGTCCCAAAGAAATAGATTCTTTGCCGTTTGTTGCGACAGCGTCGACGCACCGCGAATACGATTTTGATTGCGCTGATTATGAGATAATGCCGACTCAATGGCCCCCACATCAAATCCCCAATGCTCCGGGAACTTTTGATCTTCCGCCGCCATCACCGCCAGTGCCATATAAGGTGAAATTTCATCCATTGGCACCCAATCAGAATGTGCAATATAGGAGAAATCACCTGTCAGCCAGGCCCCAAGTTGCCTTTCAAGCATGACCATGGAAAACGGAACCGGTAGAAAAGCAAAAATCAAAATACCGGCCAACCAGAAAGCCACAATGCCAAGAACACCGCGTTTTCCCCAATACCAAAGCCAACCTAATCCACGCCTGACTGAAATCATTCGGTTAAATCCAGTACCTTCGCCACAAGTTTATCAATGCCTTTAGCGGCTTCAGAAATGGAACCAGCCAACATATAAGCAGGTGTAGTGACCACTTTATTTTCCTCATCAACCACCACATCATCGGCTGGACAAATCACATGTTCTCCACCCATAACTTCAATCGCATCAATGGTATCGGGATCGTTACCAATAGTCAGGCGAATTGGTTTGCCTAACAACTTAGGCAGCATCACTGGAGAAATACACATAAAACCAATTGGTTTACCAGACTTATGCATTGCTTGAGTTAACTGAGTTAAATCTGGATCTATCGTGCATTCAGAACCCTTAATTGCGAAATCACTGAGGTTCTTTGCCGCGCCGAAACCACCAGGGACAATAAGGGCATCCAACAGATCTGAATTAGCTGAAGAAAGAGGTTTTACCCACCCACGAGCAATACGCGCAGACTCAACTAAAACATTACGCTGTTCGGTTAATTCCTCACCAGTAAAATGATTAATAACATGCAGTTGCGGCTTGTCTGGTGCGAAGAATAAAACACGTGCTCCAGCACGATCCAATGCCAGCATTGTTAAGACAGACTCATGTATTTCTGTACCATCAAAAACACCACATCCACTTAGCACGACGCCCACAGTTTTCATCACACCTCTCCTTTGCCGACTCTGTCAATCGCTTAACCTGTTCTAGTGACAAAGACGTATCTCTATCACAAATTTTAATGAATCTTGTAACAAGAGCGCTTACATTTGCTATGTTGTTGCTTGTATGATGTATGGCAGAATCCTTAAAACCTGCGATTCCATTCGAAATCGAAATAATAGGCCCTAAGTAATTCGAGTTACACGAAGGCGGCAACTGAGCGAATCCCCAAAAACTTACATTGGTAAGTGACTGGGGTGAACGAATGAAGCCAACGAACATGCAACTTGAAACATGACGGGTATCGCAGGTTAACGATTTCCCTGGTGTTGGCGCAGTATTAGCGCACCCCGGCCTCGGTCGGGGTTATTTTTTTTCAGCTTCCGCAGCCCACTCACGTAGCACCTGAACATCATTACGCCATTCTGATTTTAATTCATCGACCCAATCTTGCACGTTGTCCCACCAAGCTGGCAGTGTCGGTGTCTGAATTTGCTGTGCAAGCTGTTGGATATGACGCAAACCAACCGAACCCGCGGCCCCTTTAATCTTATGCGCCTCTTCAGTAATGCCCTTTTGATCCCGCGCAGTCATATTTGAATCCAATACCGCCAAATAACCCGGCATCATTTGTTCAAACATTTCCAGGCTTTGATGAATCAATTGTGGGCCAACCAAATCGATATATTGTTCCAGCATCGCAGTATCAAGTAACGATTCATGGGTTTGCATCACTTTATGTTCCTGTTTTTTAGCGGAGGAAGAGGGCTTCTGATCCCAGAATTGCTTAATCATGGCCGTGAGTGCAGGCACAGACAACGGCTTGCTCAGCACGTCATCCATCCCAGCATCTAAATATTCTTTTTTGTCCTTAAGGACGTTGGCGGTCAGTGCCACCAATGGCGGCAGTGATTGATTATCGTAGTTCGCCCGAATCTGGCGGGCGATATCCAAGCCGCTCATATCGGGTAACTGAATATCCAGCAGCACTAAATCAAAATCATCGGGCTTGAACATCGCCAGAGCATCGTGGCCATTCATTGCCACCTCAACACTGTTACCCAGTTTCTCCAACACAGAGCGCGCCACGATGACGTTCAACTCGATATCTTCCACCAGCAAAACATGAAGGGCGGGCAGTGGCATGTCGTCGCCTGATGGCGTGGTAGAAACCGCATGCACGGCTGGCGCCTTGATGGTCAGGGTAAAGCATGAACCCGCCCCTTGGGTGCTTTTCACCGTGATATCCCCCCCCATACTTTGGGCCAAACGCTTAGACACTGCCAGACCAATACCGGTCCCCGTTGCCGGACGCCCACCGTTGCTGTCTTTAACCTGATAATACATGGCAAAAATCTTGTCCTGCTCATCTTCAGGAATCCCCATACCAGAGTCTTCCACTTCAAAAATCAGGCGGTCACTTCCTTCACGTCGCACCCGCACCACAATTTTACCTTGCTGAGTAAATTTCACCGCGTTGCCGATCAAATTCCACAGAATCTGGCGCAAGCGGGTGCCATCAGTAATAATCTTCTCTGGCAATGGCAACTGGGGCTCCATAATAAACTTCAGCCCTTTTGGCTGGACCAGCAAGCCAGAGAGGTTTTCCAGATCTGCCATAAAACCTGTAAAATCAATCGGTTGATTATCCAACTGAACTTTACGACGTTCTAGCTTATCCATCTCAATGATATCGTTAAAAATATTCCCAAGGGTGATGGCACTGACGTGAATGGTTTTCAGGTATTTCAGTTGTTCGCTGTCTAATTCAGTGTCTAACAGGATGCGGCTTAGGCCTACAATGCCATTAAGTGGCGTACGCAACTCGTGGCTGATTGTTGAGATGAAAGTGGTCTTATCCCTACTGGCATTCTCCAGCGCGTCCTGATAGCGCTTACGCTCGGTTATATCGCGGCCAAACCCCATCAAACCATGCCGCTTGCCGACGCGATCATAAAACGGCACTTTGCGCAGTTCAAAACAGGCTTTCCGGCCATCGGGATAAACCAGCCACTGTTCATAGGTCAGAGAAACGTTGTGGCGGAAAACTTTTTCATCCGTCTCCATGACTTTTTCAGCAATATCAGGTGCATAGACATCTTTCGGGGTCAGCCCGACCAACTGTTTCTCACTTTTACCAGTCAACAACTCCATTGCTCGGTTGCAGCCAGAAAACTCATTGGCTTCATTACGGTAATAAACCAGATCCGGGGAAGCATCCAAAAAAGATCGTAATAAGGCGGACTGCTGCCCTAGCTCTACCTGAGCCTGCTCACGGTGACCCATTTCTTCTTTTAGCTTGTCGACCACTTGCAGGTGAGCTTTCTCCGCTTTCTCACGTTCAACAATTTCCTGATTAAGTTGAGCAATATTTTCAGTCAGTTGATTATTCAGCTCCAAATCGCGATGACGCATGACTTCAAGTTTATCAACCAAGCGCGACAAGCGCTGACGCGACTCTTCCAACTGCTCAACCACGACCGACAAGAAATACACGGCCCACGGAGTTATCAGAAGACCGAAGAAAATTGAGCGCACTAAATCGAGAGTTTCAACCGAGCCACTCAAGACGAATGTCACCGCCATCTGAACCACCATGGCCAGCAACACCAGCACAGACGCCAATAGCAGTGAGAAGCGAACCAGCCCTAACTTAACCATTAAATCAACGTAATACTGGGCTAATACCCTGATTTGCTTCATAGCAACCCCTGTCTGTGTTTCCGGATATACCCAAAGTAGTTGAAGTTGCAGCTACCCCCCGTAATTTCAAGTACGAAGGATATAAATCATACCGTAAAACCAGAAAGAGATAAGGCGAGTTACCAAGAAGTGTGGAAAAGATTGCAAATCAAATAGTTTTAGAAGAATAAGTGCTCTATTGAGGTTGATAGTGATAGATATCCCCAATGGCAGACCCCTGTACTCCATATTTGAGTAAGTAATCATTCAGCTTATTCATGCCAGTCCATCGATTTTCACACCATAGTGGCGCAAGCAACGTTGGCCGACGGGCACTTGCCGAGATGCGGTGATAAACAATGTCAGCGGGCGTGTGGCGAATCATTTCACCGGCAGTGACGACATACTCCTCCAGCGCCAGCTCTGGTAAACGTCCGGCCCGCCAGGCTTTTGCCATGGTACTGCCCTCAACGATATGCAATGGGTGCAGTTTTAGGCCGTCAACACCGGTCGCGACAACTTTCTCCAACGTTTCCATGCCCTGCGCCTGATCTTCTCCAGGTAGCCCGACAATTAAATGGCAGCAGACTTTCAAGCCCCTGGCGCGCGCCCGGCGTGCTGTCTGTTGATAGCAAGCAAAGTCATGGCCACGATTAATACGTTTGAGGGTTTTATCATTCGCGGTCTGTAGCCCCAGCTCAAGCCAAACTTCATAACCTTGCTGATGATAGCCACTGAGTAAATCCAGCACAGCATCCGGCACACAATCAGGCCGGGTTCCAACACATAAACCCACAATGTCGGCTTCGGCCAAAGCCTGCTCATACATTACCGCCAAGGCATTCACTTCTGCATAAGTACTGGTATAGGCCTGAAAGTAAGCCAGGTAGCGTTTGGCTCGATTGGTTTTCTTGGCCTGCGCAGCGAGTTGCTGAGCAATACTCTGCTGCTGCATCTGTTCATCAGCAAAAGAGGCCACCTGACAAAAAGTACAACCGCCACGCCCCAGTGTTCCATCACGGTTAGGGCAGCTAAACCCGCCGTGTAGCGTGAGCTTATGAATTTTTTCACCGTAGCGGTGCTGTAAATCCGCACCAAACATATTGACTAATTGCTGCAACTGCATAATCTTATCGCTGCCTGTCAAAAAAATATTTATTACCCAAAGTCGTTGGAGTTACAGCAAACGAGCAAATACCGCTGAGCTGACTTAAGTCAGTGATTCGGGTGAGTAAGAGCCGCTAACACCGCTGTAGCTTCAAGAAAGAAGGGTAAGCCTACCCGCCAATGATGTTATGCGCGATGACAGAGATCAACTCCCATGCCCTTGGGTGCAACTTCGCATAACCATTCATTATAAATGCAAATAAAATCACTTGACCGATGATTAAATTTTCTTATTTCCACCAACCTATTAGCGCTTCTATTACAATTCAGTGAAAAATAGTTTTAAACACCAATAAATATAATAAACCCAGCACATAACTCTAACATCCCCGTCAGCGCTAGCATGGTGCAGAGATTTGTCGATTGCACCATAGTGAGACAGCTCACATTTTAGCGTCTATCCTATGAAGTATCTAATAGGGCAAAAATGCCGATAAAATTATATATTTCATAATGATAGGCATCATTATTAGCTTAAGGATCGTTCTTAAGCCTATATTTGACCTGAGTATTCTTTCTCGCTAAGTTGGAGGTCCGCTGGAAGCTTTCTAGACGGGCAAACGTCTAGTCATAATTATGCAGTTATTTAAGACACCCTCTTAAAACAAGTCATATACCACTTGTGAGACCCGTCACGAGAGGTCATTGGCGGAGGGCGGAAAAGCAGATTTGCCGCGAAATACGCGCCTGTCAGCCCACCCGTCACCGTGAATTGTCCCTCGCAGTAGGTTGTGAGAGTCACGCAGAGCCTGGGGAGGTTCACTGATATGTTGTACGATAAATCCCAAGAGAAGGACAATTGCGGTTTTGGCCTCATCGCCCACATAGAAGGCGAACCAAGCCATAAAGTCGTGCGTACCGCAATACACGCACTGGCCCGCATGCAGCACCGTGGAGCAATACTCGCCGATGGTAAAACCGGCGATGGTTGTGGCCTGCTGTTACAAAAACCGGATCGCTTTTTCCGGATGGTCGCTGAAGAACGCGGATGGCGTTTGGCCAAAAACTATGCCGTCGGCATGATGTTTCTCAGTCAGGATGAAGAACTCGCCAAGGCAAGCCGCCGCATTGTAGAAGAAGAGTTGCAAAACGAAACGCTGTCGATCATCGGCTGGCGTGAAGTGCCGACGAACCCTGATGTTCTTGGTGAAATCGCTCTCTCCTCCCTGCCCCGGATTGAACAAATTTTTGTGAATGCCCCTGCGGGCTGGCGTCCACGCGATATGGAACGCCGCCTATTTGTGGCGCGTCGCCGTATCGAGAAGCGGATTGCAAACGACAAGGATTTCTACGTTTGTAGCTTCTCTAATCTGGTTACGATCTATAAAGGCTTATGTATGCCTGCGGATCTGCCACGCTTTTATCTCGATTTGGCTGACCTGCGCCTTGAATCGGCAATCTGCCTGTTCCACCAGCGCTTCTCAACCAACACCGTGCCACGCTGGCCACTGGCTCAGCCGTTCCGCTATTTGGCACATAACGGCGAAATCAATACCATCGCCGGTAACCGTCAATGGGCGCGGGCACGTGCTTACAAATTCAAAACACCATTAATCCCCGATTTGCAGGATGCGGCCCCTTTCGTCAATGAAACCGGCTCTGACTCTAGTTCACTGGATAACATGCTGGAACTGTTCCTCAGCGGCGGTATGGACCTGATTCGTGCCATGCGTCTGTTAGTGCCACCGGCCTGGCAGAACAACCCGGATATGGACACCGACCTGCGCGCTTTCTTCGACTTCAATTCCATGCATATGGAGCCCTGGGATGGCCCTGCTGGGATCGTGATGTCAGATGGCCGTTATGCTGCCTGTAATCTTGACCGTAATGGCCTACGCCCTGCGCGCTACGTTATCACCAAAGATAAGCTGATTACCTGCGCCTCTGAAGTCGGTATCTGGGATTACCAGCCCGATGAAGTGGTAGAAAAAGGCCGTGTCGGGCCGGGCGAGCTGATGGTGATTGATACCCGCAGCGGCAAAATCCTGCACTCAGCCGAAACTGATAACGATTTGAAAAGCCGCCACCCTTATAAAGAGTGGATGGAGAAGAACGTTAAGCGTTTGGTGCCGTTTGAAGATTTGCCAGAAGATCAGGTGGGTAGCCGCCAGCTAGATGATTCTCAGTTGGAAACCTATCAGAAACAGTTCGGTTACAGCAGTGAAGAGCTGGATCAAGTCATCCGCGTATTGGGTGAGATTGGTCAGGAGGCAACAGGCTCAATGGGTGATGATACCCCGTTCGCCGTGCTCTCCAGCGGCCCGCGCATTATTTACGATTACTTCCGCCAGCAGTTTGCGCAGGTGACTAACCCGCCAATCGATCCGCTGCGTGAAGCGCATGTCATGTCACTGGCGACCAGTATTGGCCGTGAAATGAACGTGTTTTGTGAAGCTGAAGGTCAAGCGCACCGTCTGAGCTTTAAATCGCCAATTTTGCTGTTCTCTGACTTCCAACAGTTAACCACTCTGGAAGGTGAACACTACCGCGCAGATCGGTTGGATCTGACTTTTGATCCGGCTGAAATTGACTTGGAGCAGGCGGTGCTGGCCCTGTGTGACGAAGCTGAGCGCAAAGTGCGTGATGGCGCCGTGATGCTGGTGCTGTCAGACCGTGCTATCGCGCCAAACCGCCTGCCAGTTCCAGCACCAATGGCAGTCGGTGCCGTGCAGACCCGTCTAGTAGAAAAAAATCTGCGTTGCGACGCCAACATCATTGTTGAAACCGCCAGCGCCCGTGACCCGCACCATTTCGCCGTATTGCTCGGTTTTGGTGCCACCGCAATTTACCCTTATTTAGCTTATGAATCATTGGCTAAATTGGTTGATAGCCAAGCGATTGATAAAAAGTATCGCGATGTGATGCTGAACTATCGTAACGGCATCAATAAAGGGCTGTACAAGATTATGTCCAAAATGGGCATCTCGACCGTGGCCTCATACCGTTGCGCCAAACTGTTTGAAGCCGTTGGCCTGCATCGTGATCTGTCCAACCTCTGCTTCCAAGGGGTTGTCAGCCGTATTGGTGGGGCGAGTTTCAGTGATTTCCAACAGGATTTACAGAATCTATCCAAACGTGCCTGGCTGAAACGTAAACCACTGGATCAAGGCGGGTTACTGAAATTTGTCCATAACGGCGAATACCATGCGTATAACCCTGATGTGGTCAGCAGCTTGCAAACTGCGGTTCACAGCGGCGAATACAGTGATTATCAAGCCTATGCCAAACTGGTTAATGAGCGCCCGGTAGCCACTCTGCGTGACTTGCTGGCCATTAAACCACAAGGCACCCCGATCCCTGTGGACCAGGTCGAGCCAGCGGAATCGCTGTTCACACGCTTTGATACCGCCGCGATGTCTATTGGTGCATTGAGCCCTGAAGCTCACGAATCCCTAGCTATCGCGATGAACAGCCTCGGTGGGTTCTCAAACTCCGGTGAAGGCGGCGAAGATCCTGCGCGTTACGGCACCAATAAGGTTTCCCGTATCAAGCAAGTTGCTTCTGGCCGTTTCGGTGTGACACCAGCGTATCTGGTAAATGCCGATGTCATCCAGATTAAAGTCGCTCAAGGTGCGAAGCCCGGCGAAGGGGGTCAATTACCGGGTGATAAAGTCACGCCGTATATTGCCAAACTGCGCTATTCCGTGCCGGGTGTGACCTTGATTTCCCCGCCACCGCACCATGATATTTACTCAATCGAAGACTTGGCACAGCTTATTTTCGACTTGAAACAGGTTAACCCGAAGGCATTGATTTCGGTAAAACTGGTTTCTGAGCCGGGTGTTGGCACCATTGCCACCGGTGTAGCGAAAGCTTACGCCGACCTGATTACCATTGCCGGTTATGACGGTGGGACCGGTGCCAGCCCACTCTCTTCGGTGAAATATGCCGGTTGTCCGTGGGAACTGGGGCTAGTTGAAACGCAACAAGCACTGGTTGCCAATGGCCTGCGCCATAAAATCCGCCTGCAAGTGGACGGCGGCCTGAAAACCGGCGTCGATATTGTTAAAGCAGCCATTCTGGGAGCTGAAAGCTTTGGTTTTGGCACTGGCCCTATGGTAGCGCTGGGTTGTAAATATCTGCGTATTTGCCACCTGAATAACTGTGCTACCGGTGTGGCAACTCAAGATGAAAAACTGCGTCGCGACCATTATCACGGCCTACCTGAGCGTGTGGTGAACTACTTCCAGTTTATCGCCCGTGAAACTCGTGAAATCATGGCTGAGCTGGGTGTTAGCCAACTGGTTGATTTGATTGGCCGTACTGACATGCTCCTTGAGCTTGACGGGATCTCTGCCAAACAGAATAAACTGGACTTGTCGCCAATGCTGAAAACAGCCACGCCACATCCAGGTAAAGCGCTCTATTGTACCGAAAGTAACCCTCCGTTCGATAAAGGCTTATTGAACAAAGAGTTGCTGGCACAAGCTGAACCACATATTGAAGCTAAACACAGCAAGACATTTTACTTCGATATTCGTAACACCGACCGCTCAGTGGGTGCAGCATTATCCGGTGCGATTGCCACTAAACATGGTGATCAAGGCCTGGCAACGGATCCTATCAAAGCTTACTTCTCCGGTACTGCCGGTCAGAGCTTTGGGGTCTGGAATGCTGGAGGGGTCGAACTGACACTGACCGGTGATGCTAACGATTACGTCGGCAAAGGTATGGCCGGTGGCCGCATCGCGGTACGCCCTCCTGTAGGGTCTAACTTCCGCAGCCACGAGGCCAGCATTGTCGGTAACACCTGCCTGTATGGTGCCACTGGCGGTAAATTGTTTGCCGCAGGCCGTGCCGGTGAGCGTTTCGCCGTACGTAACTCCGGTGCTATCACGGTAGTTGAAGGTATCGGCGATAACGGCTGTGAATATATGACTGGCGGGATTGTGTGCGTATTGGGCCGCACCGGGATTAACTTCGGTGCCGGTATGACCGGTGGCTTCGCTTACGTCCTTGATGAAGATGGCGAATTCCGTAAACGTGTTAACCCTGAGCTGGTAGAGGTCTTGGATGTCGATCAACTGGCAATCCATGAAGAACATCTGCGTGGGCTGATCACTGAGCATGTTCAGTTGACAGGTTCTAGCCGTGGCGAAGAAATTCTGGCTAACTGGCCAGAGTGGGTGACCAAGTTTGCTTTGGTTAAACCGAAATCCAGCGATGTGAAAGCACTGTTGGGCCACCGTAGCCGTTCCGCAGCTGAGCTGCGGGTTCAAGCGCAGTAAGGGGTTGAAATGAGTCAGAATGTTTATCAGTTTATCGACCTACAGCGCGTAGATCCGCCGAAAAAGCCGCTGAAGATCCGTAAAATTGAGTTTGTTGAGATTTACGAACCATTCTCGGAAACACAGGCGAAAGCACAGGCAGACCGCTGTCTGTCTTGCGGTAACCCTTACTGTGAATGGAAATGTCCGGTACATAACTACATCCCTAACTGGCTGAAGCTGGCCAATGAAGGGCGGATTATGGAAGCGGCGGACCTGGCTCACCAGACCAACAGCTTGCCGGAGGTTTGTGGCCGTGTGTGCCCACAAGACCGTCTGTGTGAAGGATCTTGCACCCTGAATGACGAGTTCGGTGCCGTCACCATTGGTAACATTGAGCGCTATATCAGTGACAAAGCCATCGAAATGGGCTGGAAACCTGATATGTCTCATGTTCACCCGACCGGTAAACGTGTCGCGGTCATTGGTGCAGGCCCTGCTGGGCTGGCCTGTGCCGACGTATTAGCCCGTAACGGCGTACAAGCGGTGGTATTTGATCGTCATCCCGAAATTGGTGGCCTGCTGACCTTTGGTATTCCGGCTTTTAAGCTGGAAAAAGAAGTGATGATTAAGCGCCGTAAAATCTTCTCCGAGATGGGCATTGAATTCCAGCTGAATACTGAAGTTGGCAAAGACATCCAAATGGATGCACTGCTTAAAGAGTATGACGCGGTGTTCCTCGGTGTCGGGACTTACCAATCAATGCGTGGTGGTCTAGAAAACGAAGATGCATCCGGCGTCTACGATGCGCTGCCATTCCTGATTGCCAATACCAAGCAGTTAATGGGCTATGAAGCCACACCACACGAACCTTACATCAGCATGCAAGGCAAACGCGTGGTGGTACTTGGCGGTGGTGATACCGCCATGGACTGTGTGCGCTCCTCAATCCGTCAGGGGGCAACAGATGTCGTCTGCGCCTACCGCCGTGACGAGGTCAACATGCCGGGCTCTAAACGGGAAGTGAAAAACGCCCGTGAGGAAGGGGTCGAATTTAAATTCAACCTGCAACCACTGAGTATCGAAGTCAACAGTAATGGCAAAGTCTGTGGCGTGAAGATGGTTCGTACCCAATTGGGCGCACCTGATGCACAGGGCCGCAGTATGGCTGAACAGATCCCAGGTTCAGAACATGTGTTGCCGGCAGATGCGGTGGTTATGGCATTTGGTTTCCGCCCACACAGCATGGAATGGTTAGCGGCTCACGACGTCGCACTGGATAAGCAAGGCCGTGTCGTTGCACCTGAACGCACAGATAACGCTTTCCAGACCAGTAACCCAAAAATCTTTGCCGGTGGCGATATTGTCCGTGGCTCTGATTTAGTGGTAACTGCCATTGCTGAAGGCCGTAAAGCCGCAGAAGGCATTATGAATTACCTGGAAGTCTAAAAACCAGATTCTGGGAAAGACGCAAAATAACCAAGGGCTGGCTATCCAGCCCTTTTTACTACTTTTTTCCCCCGCATCACTACTCCCACTCAAGATTTTGTAACAATCTCAATCTGCCTTAATTGCAGCATTTTATGCGTGAGGCGCTATAGTAAAGCCCGAGTTCATGTTCACTGATGTTTTTGGGCCTACTTATCTGGCCCCACACAGCTATTTTCTTGTCCATTTTTTACGCCTTGTTTTAAAGAAAGGATCATCTGTTATGAAATCTCACTTACTTTTCATGGCTGGCGGCTTGCTGGCTATTAGTAGCAGCGCATTTGCTATGTCTCTTAATTATCAAGAAGTTGGTTACAATATTGAAGCGCGTGGCGCACGTGCAGTGGTTGCAGAACTGGCTCGGGCCGGGCAACTGCCCGCAGTAGAGAATAATATTAAGCTGGGTGATGATAACTGGATTGCTATGGCCCCTAAACTGGCCGATGGTGGAAATGCGAATTTCACTGCTGGCATAAAATCGGCCCTCTCTTCCGCGCTGATTTATAACCCAGCCGCAGTACTCAAAGCAGTAAGTGATAGTAAGACACTGACACTGTCAGAAATTTGTACCGCGCCAGCCGATGCCAAAGACAGTGCAGCCAAAGCCAGTTTCCAGCAACGCGCGTCTCATACCTTATCGACTATCAGAAATAGCGACATGATGAGCCAACGTGATAGCTGCCTGGCAGAATTGAAAAAGATTGGTTGAGATAACGAGTTAGATAGAAATGATAAGGGCGGCTAATGCCGCCCTTTAAATATCTCATTTTTGCCCGAAAGCACAGGCGATTACTTCACCACCCGTAATGCCGGACGGCCACCACTGCGTGGCGGTTGCGGTGGTTCATCATCAGGTGAATGCCCACCACCTTCAGGTGCCTGAGTATCATCCGTTACCAATGTCAGGCTTTCAGTCGACGCAGTTTCGATGCCTTCCTCTTCGATGCCGACAAAATTGCCATCAGCATCAGAATCGTAAGCTTCTTCAGGCTCAAACATCGTGCCCGAGCCGTTCTCGCGTGCGTAGATTGCCATCACCGCCCCCATAGGTACGGTGACCTGACGAGGGACACCACCAAAACGGGCATTGAAGCTCACGCCATCGTTGCCCAGCTCTAGATTACCCACAGCACGCGGTGCCACATTCAATACAATTTGCCCATCACGAGCAAACTCCATCGGCACCGAGACACCTGGCCGGGTAACATCCACAACCAGATGCGGAGTCAGTTGATTATCAATCAACCACTCATAAAATGCGCGCAACAGGTAGGGACGGCGCGGAGACATATCAGACATCTCCATAACAATTAACCTCGAGTTTTCAGATGCATTTCACGCTCAGCTTCAGTCAAAGAAGCCAAGAATGCATCACGCTCAAACACACGGGTCATATAGCCTTTCAACTCTTTAGAACCCGCGCCAATGAACTCGATACCTAGCACCGGCAAACGCCACAGCAGCGGAGCCAGGTAGCAATCAACCAGGCTGAACTCTTCGCTCATGAAGTAAGGTGTTTCATTGAACACTGGAGCGATAGACAGCAGCTCTTCACGCAACTGCTTACGTGCTGATTCTGCTTCCTGAGCATTGCCTTGCTCGATTTTATGCAGCAGAGAATACCAATCATGCTCAATGCGGTGCATCATCAAACGGCTGCTACCACGCGCAACAGGGTATACCGGCATCAATGGCGGGTGAGGGAAACGCTCATCCAAATATTCCATGATGATGCGGGATTCATACAGCGTCAGCTCACGATCAACCAAAGTAGGGACGGTACGGTAGGGATTGAGGTCAATCAGGTCCTGCGGCAGATTATCAGCTTCAACCTGCTCAATCTCAACACTGACACCTTTTTCCGCCAGTACGATACGCACTTGATGGCTAAAGATGTCGGTCGGGCCGGAAAACAGCGTCATTACCGAACGTTTGTTGGCAGCGACAGCCATGAAAACCTCCAAGATTATCTAGAAAACAATGCGAATAGCCCACGGTTACGTTGCTATCCTGAGTCGTTTTACCGCCGGTTCGCAATCTCGACAGCTGCTGCCGTAAATAAGCCTTGGTCGAGAGAATAATTCAGCCAGGGAGATACACGGACGCCAACAGTTCGCCGAACAGGCACAAAAGTGGATGATAGTTTACCAGATTTTGCATGTTTTGTGGGGATGGCGCTGCGATTTCGTGATCAATTGTCTATCAGACAACAGTTTAGCGATAAAAATAGTGTGTATAAAATGGTGGAAAGCTATTTTTCAGACATAAAAAAACCCGGTGAAACACCGGGTTTTTACCATTAATCTGATGCCATAAAGGCAAAAAATTAACGTTTGGAGAACTGTGGACGACGACGTGCTTTACGCAGACCCACTTTCTTACGCTCAACTTCACGCGCATCACGCGTTACGAAGCCAGCTTTACGCAGTTCACCACGCAGAGACTCGTCATATTCCATCAGTGCACGGGTGATACCGTGACGGATAGCGCCAGCCTGACCTGAAATACCACCACCTTTAACAGTGATGTACATGTCAAACTTGGTAACCATGTCTACCAGTTCCAACGGTTGGTTAACTACCATGCGGGCAGTTTCACGACCGAAGTAAACTTCGAGGCTACGTTGGTTAATAACGATTTTACCGCTACCCGGCTTAAGAAAAACGCGTGCAGCAGAACTTTTGCGGCGACCAGTGCCGTAGTATTGATTTTCAGCCATTGCCATAATCCCGATTAAATGTCCAGAACTTGCGGTTGCTGCGCCGCATGATTGTGCTCAGTACCTGCATAAACTTTAAGTTTACGATACATTGCACGGCCCAGCGGACCCTTCGGCAGCATGCCTTTAACCGCGATTTCAATCACACGCTCAGGACTGCGGGCAATCATCTCTTCAAAGGTCGCTTGTTTGATACCACCGATGTGACCGGTGTGACGGTAATAAATCTTGTCTGTACGCTTGTTACCGGTTACAGCAACTTTTTCTGCGTTCAGAACGATGATGTAATCACCAGTATCAACGTGCGGGGTGTATTCCGCTTTATGCTTGCCGCGTAGGCGACTAGCCAGTTCAGTAGCGAGGCGACCTAAGGTCTTACCATTCGCGTCAACAACATACCAGTCGCGTTTTACAGTTTCTGGTTTAGCTGTGAAAGTTTTCATTATAAAAGCTTACCCAATTAATAAGTTACACGTTGGTGAACACCCAAACGTTCAAAAACAGTTGAGGCTCACACGACCATCAGTCCAGCAAACCTACCCCTTCGAATAGCCAATGCTGGCACTATCAAAGTTTTTGGGAAAAAAAAACTTTGTTGTAACGTGGGGTCGCAAGATTATAGAGAAGTCGACGTTAAAGATCGAACTGTTTTTGACGAGAAAGGTATAAATTAAACATGTTAAGTAAGGGCGAAGGACGATCGCCCACAACAGAGTAGCATTTTAACAGGTAAAAAGTGAATAACAGCAGTGCAGATATCGTTACGGCAAATGCGGTAAAGAGAGATATTCTTCACTCTGCATCTCTTGTAGCCTCGATAAACAGCGCTGATATTCAAATTTAAGACGTTCACCGCAATAGATCTCAAACATGGATGTTTCAGCAGCAATAATCAGTTTTACCCGCCGCTCATAAAACTCATCGACTAACGCCAGAAAACGTCGCGCGGTATTCTCATCTTTTGTCGCCATCCGGTGAACATTGTGCAGCAATACCGTGTGATAGAGCTTGGAGAGCGCAATATAATCCAGCTGGCTGCGCGCCTCTTCACATAAAGTATGAAAATCTACCGCCAGAACCCCTTGTGCCGAGCAAATCGCCGGTAAGGAACGGTGATTAACCTCAAGTACGGGGGCTTGTTCCCCTTCTTTACCAGCCAATTTGACGAAAATGTCCTTCATGGCTTGCTCGGTTTGCGAACTCAACGGAGTCAGATAGAGATTGGCTTGAGTCAAGGTGCGTAAGCGGTAATCGATTCCCGCATCAACATTCATTACATCACAATATTGCTTAATGAGTGCGATGGCGGGCAGAAAACGAGCTCGCTGCAAACCGTTATGGTACAGATCATCTGGCGGAATATTAGATGTAGCCACTAGTGTGATACCACGGGCAAAGAGTGCTTCCAACAGTGTTGCCAGCAACATGGCGTCAGTGATGTCTGAAACAAAAAACTCATCAAAACACAGCACATCAGTCTGTTCCTTGAAGCCATCCGCAATAATTTCTAATGGATCTTCATGCCCCTGCAACACCATCAACTCTTGCTGTACCCGCAACATAAAGCGGTGAAAATGCAGACGAAGTTTGCGCTCACCTGGCAAACTGTGGAAAAACATATCCATCAGCCAGGTTTTACCGCGCCCAACGCCGCCCCACATATATAAACCCTGAGCCGGGTGAATTAATGTTCGCGGGGTCGAACGGCCTAGCAAACGCCCCAAACGTCTGCGCAAACCAGCGCGGGCCGGTGGCGTATTCTGGCGTTGATTCAGCTCCTGATATAGGGTGTCGAGCCGTGTTACAGTGCGCCGCTGCACATCATCGGGTTGGTAATCACCGGCATCAAGTGCCTGCTGGTAAAGTGCTATAGGTGAACTCGGTTGCATGTTTATCAACAATCCCTGATAAAATAGTTATCTACTTTTTGCGGTACTTTCTTGCTGATTTATCGGACAATCGCAGCATTTACCGACGCTGATATTGCGGAAAAAGCCTGATAACCATAGGCAAAGTTGCATCAGGATTCCACTCGGACAAGGTTAACGGTTATAGTGGGTATTATTAAGTGAAAAAGTCCTGCTGAACAATGAAGTCAAAAAAGGAGTCATCATGACCTGGGAGTATGCGCTTATTGGGTTAGTTGTTGGTGTTGTGATTGGCGCGGTAGCTATGCGCTTTGGCAACCGCAAATTGCGTCAGCAGCAAGTGCTGCAAAATGAGCTGGAGAAGAGCAAAACAGATCTGGAAGAGTACCGTCAGGAACTGGTTGGGCACTTTGCCCGCAGTGCTGAGCTGTTGGATAACATGGCTCGTGACTATCGCCAGCTTTATCAGCATATGGCGAAAAGCTCTAATAACTTACTGCCGGACTTGCCGTTGCAGGATAATCCATTCCGCTATCGTCTGACAGAATCTGAAGCTGATAATGATCAGGCACCGGTTAAAATGCCACCTCGTGACTATTCTGAAGGGGCATCCGGTTTGTTACGCCCAGAGCATCAGACCCGCGATTAAGCACATACCTATCATGCTGACTACGGTAGAGCTCCCGCTCTATCGTGCTCAGCACATTTACACTTCTATACTTACCTCTCCTTGAATTGCTTTACCGCGGCCCTTATATCAAGCGATATCTTAGGATGCTTATTTTTAGAACAGCAGTAGCCTTTTGAAATAAGTGAATTTTTCAGCTAATTCAGAGTCTGAATTTACAATGGGCCTGTAACAGCCATCCACCCTATTCATTCACCGTTAGGTATTGAGAGAGTTTAAATCAATGAAGAAAAAGTCATTATTTCTTAGTGCGCTGGCAATGAGTGTCGGCTTAGGTCTCGCGTCGGTTCCTATGGTGAACGCAGCAGCACTCCCTGCAGCCGTGGCTGGGCAATCAGTCCCTAGCCTGGCACCGATGCTGGAAAAAGTTTTGCCTGCGGTAGTCAGTGTTCACGTCTCTGGTACTCAAGCCCAGCAGCAACGTTTGCCAGAAGAGTTCAAATTCTTCTTTGGCCCGAATGCACCGACGGGTAAAGAGAGCAACCGTCCTTTTGAAGGTTTGGGTTCTGGCGTCATCATTAACGCCGAGAAAGGCTATGTGTTGACGAACAATCACGTTATCAATAACGCCGATAAAATTCGTGTTCAGCTCAATGATGGCCGTGAATATGATGCCAAACTGCTTGGTCGTGACGAACAAACCGATATCGCGCTATTACAGCTAACTGATGCCAAAAATCTGACCGCGATCAAAATGGCAGACTCAGATAATCTGCGGGTAGGTGACTTTGCTGTTGCCGTAGGTAACCCATTTGGTCTGGGACAAACCGCAACCTCCGGTATTATTTCAGCTCTGGGCCGCAGTGGCCTGAATCTGGAAGGATTAGAAAACTTTATCCAGACCGATGCCTCTATCAACCGGGGTAATTCTGGTGGTGCTTTAGTTAACCTGAATGGCGAATTGATCGGGATTAACACCGCCATTCTGGCTCCAGGTGGCGGCAACATCGGTATCGGCTTCGCTATTCCAAGTAACATGGCGCAGAACCTTAGCCAGCAGTTGATTGAGTTTGGCGAAGTGAAACGCGGCCTGTTGGGCATCCGGGGTAGCGAAATGACCGCAGATATCGCGAAAGCCTTTAATATTGATGCTCAACGTGGTGCATTTGTCAGCGAAGTGTTGCCAAAATCAGCGGCTTCTAAAGCGGGTATTAAAGCTGGCGACGTACTGGTTTCCGTTGATGGTAAAGCTATCAGTAGCTTCGCAGAGTTGCGCGCCAAAGTTGGCACTACCGGTCCGGGTAAAGCCATTAAAGTTGGCTTACTCCGTGATGGGAAACCACTTGAAGTCACTGTAACGTTAGAGAACAGCAGCCCAACTTCAACCAGCGCTGATACTTTGTCGCCATCATTGCAGGGCGCATCCCTGAGCAATGGCGAAATCAAAGGTGGCAGCAAAGGAGTCAAAGTTGAAAGTGTGACAAAAGGCTCGCCTGCTGCCCAATCTGGCTTGCAGAAAGACGATGTCATTATCGCCGTAAACCGTGTACGGGTGCAGGATATCGCGGAGCTGCGCAAAACCATCGATACTAAACCTGCAGTGATTGCACTGAATATTGTGCGCGGTGAAGAGAATATTTATCTGTTAATACGTTAATTTGCAGAAAAATCGGACACAGCACAATGCTGTGTCCGCCAAACTCATGCTATCCTCGCGTTATCTATTCATTCATGCCTTAAACTTCATGTTTCTTAAGCTATTGCGTTCTATTATTTTGGGGCTAATTGTCGCCGGTATTTTGCTGGTCGCAATACCTATGCTCCGTAGTCCGGGTCACTTTTTTTCCGGCAACGCCAATAGTGTCGATGAAGAGGCTCCTGCCAGTTACAATCAGGCAGTGCGCCGGGCGGCTCCAGCGGTTGTTAACGTCTACAACCGTAGCCTAAGTCCCAATCAGGAAGGGTTAGCCATTCGAACATTGGGTTCTGGCGTAATCATGAGTGATAAGGGCTATATCCTAACTAACAAGCACGTTATCAATAATGCTGAACAGATCATTGTGGCATTACAAAATGGCCGCATTTCTGAAGCATTGCTGGTCGGTTCGGATAACTTGACTGATTTAGCTGTCTTGAAAATCGATGCCGTCAATCTACCTGTCATTCCCATCAATATTAATCGTACTCCCCATATTGGTGATGTTGTACTGGCAATCGGCAACCCTTACAACCTCGGGCAAACAGTGACTCAGGGGATTATCAGTGCCACTGGGCGTATTGGGTTAAGTGATTCCGGGCGGCAAAACTTCCTCCAGACCGATGCCTCCATCAACCAGGGGAACTCTGGTGGTGCGTTAGTCAATACCTTGGGTGAGTTGATGGGGATTAACACTTTATCCTTTGATAAAAGCAGCAACGGTGAGACACCGGAAGGTATTGGTTTTGCTATTCCGACCGCACTTGCCACTAAAGTGATGGAAAAGCTGATTCGTGATGGACGAGTCATTCGTGGCTATATCGGTATTACCGGTGAGGAATATCCACCATTCAATGCCAGCAGCAATGGCGGCGATCGAATTCATGGTATTAAGGTGAATAAAATATCCCCCAACGGCCCAGCTGCGAATGCTGATTTACAAGTGGGTGATATCATTCTCAGTGTGAATAACAAGCCAGCGACATCAGTAATAGAAACCATGGACCAAGTAGCAGAAATTCGCCCAGGGACCACTATTCCGGTGCTGTTGCTGCGCAATGGTCAGCAAATCACGGTACAAATTACTATCACCGAATTAGATCAAAATGAAGTTCTTGGCCAGCAGCCTGCACAGTAATCGCTCTGTTTTGCTGCGTGATAAATTCGCTATTAAAAACACTCTTACTATCTGCCCGCATAAAAAATGCCAGCTCGAAAATATCGGCTGGCATTCTTCACATATTCAGCGAGTTATACACCAAAAATAATGAATAAGGGGGTTATTCGCCTTTCACACGCTCAATCTTGGCACCTAACGCGCGCAGCTTATCTTCGATACGTTCATAACCACGATCGATGTGATAAATACGGTCAACAATAGTTACCCCGTCAGCGATACAGCCTGCTAATACCAAACTGGCAGAAGCACGTAGATCGGTTGCCATGACCTGAGCACCAGACAGTTGCTCAACACCATAGCAAATCACGGTATTGCTCTCGATTTCTGCATGTGCGCCCATACGAATCAGCTCTGGCACGTGCATAAAGCGGTTTTCAAAGATAGTTTCAGTGATAACACCAGTGCCTTCAGCCACCAAATTCAATAAGCTGAATTGCGCCTGCATATCTGTCGGGAAACCAGGATGCGGTGCCGTGCGGAATGTAACCGCTTTAGGCCGCTGGCCATGCATATCCAGACTGATCCAATCTTCACCAATTTCTATATCCGCACCAGCTTCGCGCAGCTTAGCCAACACCGCATCCAGCGTATCTGGGCGAGTCTGACGACAAACCACTTTACCACCAGAAATAGCCGCAGCAACCAGGAAAGTACCGGTTTCAATACGGTCAGGCAGTACACGATAAACACCACCACCTAAGCGGGCAACCCCCTCGATGGTAATACGGTCAGTCCCGGCGCCAGTGATTTTGGCACCCAACGTGTTCAGGAAGTTAGCTGTATCGACAATTTCTGGCTCACGAGCGGCGTTTTCAATTACCGTGGTCCCTTCAGCCAAAGTTGCCGCACTCATAATGGTCACGGTTGCGCCAACACTGACTTTATCCATCACGATATGCGCCGCTTTCAGACGGCCATTAACGGAAGCTTTAACGTAGCCTTCTTCCAGCTTGATTTCTGCACCCAGTTGTTCCAAACCCGTGATATGCAAATCAACCGGACGTGCACCGATAGCACAGCCGCCCGGTAAAGAGACTTGCCCTTTACCAAAACGAGCAACCAGCGGCCCCAGAGCCCAAATAGAAGCACGCATAGTTTTCACTAAATCGTAAGGCGCACAAAATTCATCCACACCGCTGGCATCAACAAAAACAGAGCCTGAAGCATCACGCTCAATTTTGGTGCCCAATTGGCTCAGCAATTTAATCGTGGTATCAATGTCTTTTAGCTTAGGGACATTTTGCAACTCGACCGGCTCTTCAGCCAACAACGCAGCGAACAATATAGGCAATGCGGCGTTTTTCGCTCCGGAAATAGTGACTTCACCGCTCAGGCGAGTCCGCCCCTGCACACGAAACTTATCCATTGTGACCACTCTCTGTTGTCAATTCGAATTCACTGCCCGCCTTCGTAACTGCCTATCAATACAGTAAAAAACTGACCTGATGACAATTCTGGAGCCAACAGCATTAAAAGCCGTTTAGTTTGCGATCCCGCTGCCACTCTTGTGGCGTATAGGCCTTGATGGATAAGGCATGAATACGGTTATCAGCAATATATTCCATTAAAGGCGCATACACCGCTTGCTGTTTTTTCACCCGACTCATATCAGCAAATAGCTCACCAACAGCAATCACCTGAAAGTGGCTGCCATCACCGGTAACATGCGCTTCTTGTAATGCCAATGCTTGCATCAGCACGTCTTTAATTTCGTTGGTATCCATAAGATTCATTCTATTTTAAGAGGATAGTAATCAGTTGAACATATTAGTGGAATACGGCTTTCTCTGAAACTAAAGAAAAGCCCCTGTTTTGCTATTATGCACAGGGGCTTGAAAACTTTAGCTTTTTAAAAAAAACGTTTTTTGCTTTGATCATAAACGGCACAAGAGAGAACCGGCTTAAATCCAAGGGCTATATGTTGGCTGTTTTTATTAAGGTTACTGTTTCCACCGGGATGACTTGCCGAAGATTATACAGCTCTATCAAGGTTGACAGCCGATCACTAACACCAGCAATAGCGAGTGAGACACCCTGCTGACTCCGCAACTCACGAAAGTGAACCAGCAGCGCCAAGCCGGAGGAGTCGACACGCTGTAATTGGCTGACATCAATGCGCGTCTTGTCTGACAATAAAGCTTCACGCTGTTGCCACAAAGGCAACAGGGTTTCACGGTCCAATTCACCTTGCAGTACCAGCGTTTCCTGCTGTGACTGCCAGCTCAGTTCACCTGACATAATATCCATCATTACTGTTTATCTAATGTGATTGGCTGTTTCGCTGCAATCAGCAGTTGCTGAGTTAAACCATCAACCCCTTTCTGGCGCAGGATAGATGCCCACTCATTCTGCTTGGTGCTGATCATGCTGACGCCTTCGGCAATCATGTCATAGGCCTGCCATGCACCCGTTTGGCTGTTCTTACGCCATTGGAAATCCAAACGTACTGGTGGGCGGCCATTAGGGTCAAAGATAGTGACGCGAATGGCGATAATGTTGGCATCACCCAGCGGTTGGTCTGGTGCAACGTCGTAAGTTTGACCGTGATACAACGCCAATGCCTGACCATAGGCTTGTTCCAGATATTGGCTGAAAGCATTGAAATACGCCTCGCGCTGTGCAGGTGTTGCCGCTTTGTAGTAACTGCCCAGAACCAGCGCTCCAGCATACTTAATCTGGACAAACGGTAGCAGTTCTTCACGGACGATAGTGCGCAAATAGTCAGGGTTTTGCTTAATTTTCGGCTGTTCGGTTTTCAGGCGCGTAAATGTTCTTTGCGCTGCTTCATCCATCAAACGGTATGGATTGGTTTGATCGACAGCATTTGCCAATGGTGCAACCACCAACAACGCGACCATAAGTAAACGTTTAAACATTCGATACCCTCTTAAGGATGTTGAGTTGCAGGCAAGCTACCCGTTGCTGCAGGTGCCGCAGCAGCTGTAGGTTGGCTCGCAGGTGCATCAGAATTACCATTACCGTCGCTTTTGTACAAGAACTGGCCGATAAGGTCTTCCAGAACCAATGCAGATTTGGTGTCTTGAATGACGCCACCATCTTTCAAGATACTGGTGCCCATATCTGGATCTTCAAAACCGACATTCAGCGCCAGAAACTGCTCACCCAATAAGCCGGAAGTACGCACTGCTAATGAGCTGGTATCCGGAATATGGTTATAACGTTGCTGAATATCCATTGCCACTCGTGGGCTATAATTTTGAGTGTCTAAGGTAATTTCCGCCACCCGACCCACTACAACACCACCAATTTTCACTGGAGAATTGCTTTTCAAGCCACCAATATTGTCAAAGTTTGCGTAAATCCGGTAAGTCGGCTGATTGCCCACTGATTTGATATCCGCAACTTTCAGGCAGAGGAATATGACTGCCAGAATAGCGATCAGTATAAACACTCCTACCCAAACTTCACTTTTCTTCGTTTGCATCGACTCAGTTCCCAAACATCAGTGCTGTCAGCACAAAATCTAATCCCAATACCGCCAGTGACGAATGCACGACAGTACGGGTCGTTGCCCGGCTAATCCCCTCAGATGTTGGGATCGCATCATAACCATTGAACAGCGCAATCCAGGTCACGGTAATAGCAAATACCAAGCTCTTAATCAGGCAGTTCAGTAAATCTGTGCGCCACTCAACGGCACTTTGCATGGCTGACCAGAAAAAGCCGCCATCAATTCCTTTCCAATCGACACCCACCACAGAACCGCCCCAGATACCCACGGCGACAAAGATAGCGGTCAATAATGGCATGCTGATAAGACCGGCCCAGAACCGAGGTGCAACCACGCGCCGCAGAGGGTCTATAGCCATCATCTCCAGACTGGAAATCTGCTCAGTGGCCTTCATCAGCCCAATCTCTGCCGTTAGGGCTGAACCGGCACGACCAGCAAATAACAGCGCCGTGACAACCGGCCCGAGCTCACGCAGCAGTGATAGAGAAACCATCATGCCAAGGCTGGCTTCTGCACTGTAGGTCGTTAGAATCAAAAAGCCCTGCAATCCCAGAACCATGCCGATAAACAGGCCAGAAACCACGATAATCAATAGGGATTGCACCCCAACGCTATATAGCTGCTTGAGCAGTAATGGCCATTGCTTTCGTGGTTCAGGCCGCCCGACCAGCGCATTAAACAGCATTAAACCTGCGCGACCAAAGGATGCGCAGACATTAATGCCCTTGCGTCCTAAAGACGCTAACGCCTGTACTAACATGAAGACTCCATCACTTTGCGTCTAACAATTCAGTTTTATAATCCCCAGCCGGGAAACGGAAAGGCACCGGCCCGTCGGCAATACCATCGAGGAACTGACGTACCCGCGGATCATCATTGGCTTGCAACTGCTCAGGTGTTCCTTCAGCAATAACATGTTGATCAGCAACGATATAAGCATAATCAGCAATGCTTAGCACTTCAGGCACATCATGGGACACCACCACGCAGGTGACACCCAGAGCATGATTCAGCTCATCAATCAGTTTTACCAAGACCCCCATGGTAATAGGGTCCTGACCGACAAACGGCTCATCAAACATAATCAATTCGGGATCAAGAGCAATTGCCCGCGCCAACGCCGCACGGCGTGCCATACCACCGGAAAGCTCGGCGGGCATCAAATTGGCAGCGCCACGAAGCCCAACAGCTTCTAGCTTCATCATTACCGTGCTGTGCAGCAACTCCTCCGGTAAACGACTATGTTCACGTAATGGAAAAGCCACGTTCTCAAACACGGTTAAATCGGTAAATAAAGCGCCAGATTGAAACAGCATGCTCATTTTCTTGCGCACATCATACAAACGCTGGCGTGAAAGCGTTGGAATATTATCACCATCAAACCAGATTTCACCGGTATCGGGTGTCAGTTGCCCACCAATCAGGCGCAGCAATGTAGTTTTACCAATCCCTGATGGCCCCATAATCGCGGTAACTTTGCCACGCGGGACTGTCAGGTTGATATCAGCGAATATTGGACGCTCACCACGGGTAAAACTCATCCCGCGGATCTCTATCAAATTTGGCGCCAGTTGGTTCATTATCATTCGTCCCTTAGGCCTTTTTTACTCATATAACTGCCAATGCTACAGCAAATGGCGGTAACGAGCGCAATTGGGAAGTATTTTGGCAACTTATTAACGTTTTTTCGTAGCCAAAGTTGCCATAAGTTTTACTTTTCTGGCACTCACGGTCAAAATTAGGATGTAATTAAAAAGAGCGTAAAGCATTTTCAATGATGTTGACCAACGGATCGGGATTATACCTAATAAAGGACTCTGCATGTTTCTTGCGATAACACTATTAATCATTGGCTTGGTTTTACTGGTATACGGTGCCGATCGATTAGTTTACGGCGCGGCCGTGTTATCCCGTTCTTTCGGTATTCCGCCACTTATCATCGGGATGACCATTGTCGGTATTGGCACGTCACTGCCAGAACTGATTGTTTCGGTTACTGCGGCACTGAATAACCAAACCGATATGGCGGTCGGTAATGTGCTGGGTTCCAATATTACCAATTTATTATTAATTGTTGGCGGTGCGGCTCTGATACGGCCACTTACCGTGCGTTCTGAGATTTTACGCCGCGAATTACCCTTAATGTTGGTCGTAACGGTACTGTGTGGTTTTCTGCTGGCTGATAATCATCTTAGCCGCGGGGATGGCGTTATTTTGCTGCTTGCGGCAGCCGCTTTTATTATCCTGATGCTAAAAATTGCCCGTCTGGCCCATGCCGAGGGAAATGATATTCTAACCCGAGAGCAGCTAGCTGAATTACCGCAAGACAGTAACAATACCGTCGCATTACTGTGGCTGGTGCTGGCATTCATTATTTTGCCTCTGTCAGCCAAAATGATTATCGACAATGCCACGGTGATTGCCCGAGTCGCTGGCGTCAGTGAACTGGTTATCGGGCTGACGGTGATTGCCATTGGTACCAGCTTACCAGAACTGGCTACTTTCATTGCCGGTGCATTGAAAGGGGAAGATGATATGGCAGTCGGCAATATCATCGGTTCAAATATTTTTAATATTGTTATTGTGTTAGGCGTTCCCGCACTGTTATCCCCAGGGGATATCAACCCCGAAGCTTTCCAACGTGACTATTGGGTCATGCTCGGAGTCAGTGTGGTATTCACTGTGCTTTGTCTGGGGCGTAAACATAGAATCGGTCATGTGGCGGGCGCTCTGTTATTATGTGGCTTTATCGCGTATCTCGCGGTGCTATTTTGGGCGCCATTGAGCGCAGCGTAACCCATGTTGTTTACCAACATTGAGCGGGAACCAAGTATGTCCTCTTTTAATTTACAGCCGGGCGTTAATTCACAGTCAGATGTTGATTCACAGCCAAAAATGAATTTTCAGCAGGCGGGTAAACAAGTATTACAAATTGAGCTCGAAGGGTTGGCACAACTCGATCAATATATTAATGACGATTTCGCCAAAGCCTGTGAGGCAATATTTAACTGCCACGGCAAAGTGGTGGTGATGGGGATGGGGAAATCAGGCCATATTGGGTGCAAAATTGCCGCGACCTTTGCCAGCACAGGCACGCCGTCGTTCTTTGTCCACCCCGGCGAAGCCAGTCATGGTGACCTCGGCATGATCACCTCACAAGATATCGTGTTGGCCATCTCCAACTCAGGGGAGTCCAACGAAATCCTTGCATTGATCCCAGTACTCAAACGTCAGAAAATCCAGCTGATCTGTATGAGTAGTAACCCAGACAGCACTATGGGTAAAGCTGCCGATATTCATATATGTATTAAAGTCCCGCAAGAAGCATGTTCACTGGGCTTGGCGCCAACCACCAGCACCACAGCCACACTGGTGATGGGCGATGCGCTTGCCGTTGCGTTGTTACAAGCGCGAGGTTTCACTCAAGAAGATTTTGCGCTCTCCCACCCCGGCGGCGCACTGGGGCGCAAGTTACTGCTACGAATCAGCGATATCATGCACACTGGCGCTGATATCCCACATGTCAGTCCCGACGCATCGTTACGAGATGCATTACTGGAAATCACTCGGAAAAATCTGGGTTTAACCGTAATCTGTGACGACTTGATGATGATTAAAGGCATCTTTACCGACGGTGATTTACGCCGGGTATTTGATATGGGCGTAGACTTGAATAACGCGAAAATTGCCGATGTGATGACCAGTGGCGGCATTCGAGTTCGTCCAACTATGTTGGCAGTCGATGCACTTAATCTGATGGAGTCACGTCATATTACCGCAGTGTTGGTTGCCGATGGCGATCAATTGCTGGGCGTGGTGCATATGCACGACATGCTGAGAGCTGGCGTGGTTTAATTAAGGGTAAATTATGAGCAGTACCGTTTATCTGGATACCTGTTATGGACCCGTAGCTAACAGCGTCATGCTGCGTGCGGCAAATATTCGCCTACTGATTTGTGATGTGGATGGAGTGATGTCCGATGGCCTGATTTATATGGGTAATCAGGGCGAAGAGCTGAAAGCATTCAACGTGCGCGATGGCTATGGTATCCGCTGCCTGATAACCTCAGGCATTGAAGTGGCCATTATTACCGGTCGCCGCGCCAAATTAGTGGAAGACCGCGCCAACACCTTAGGCATTACCCACCTTTATCAGGGGCAATCTGATAAGCTGGTCGCCTATAACGAGTTATTGACAGCATTAAAATGCCAGCCTGAGCAAGTGGCTTATATTGGTGATGACCTGATTGATTGGCCCGTCATGGCCCAAGTGGGGTTATCTGTCGCAGTAGCCGATGCCCATCCATTGCTCATTCCCAAGGCGCATTATGTTACGCATATTAATGGCGGACGCGGTGCAGTACGCGAGATATGTGATTTGATATTATTGGCCCAAGGTAAACTCGAAGGTGCCAAAGGATTGTCGATATGAGTAAAACAAGACTATGGATAACCCTATCCTTAGCACTGATTGCGTTAGCATTGATTGGCTGGAATATGTCAGGTTTTAATCAGCAAGCCACTCAAACTGTGGTTGATGATACGGAGCCCTCATCACAAAGCCAGCATACCGTGACCGTAGTCTTTAATCCGGTTGGGCAGCTCAATTATAAATTGGTGGCAGAAGAGGTTCAGAACTTCGCAACACAGGAACTAACCTGGTTTACCCGGCCAGTGATGACCATGTTTGATGAGAACGCTGTCGCCACCTGGACAGTTCGGGCGGATCGCGCCAAGCTGACCAATGATAAAATGCTTTATTTGTATGGTCACGTTGAGGTTGATAGCCTGACCCCAGACGCCCAGTTACAAAAAATTAGAACCGATAACGCCCAGGTTAATTTGATCACTCAGGATGTATCCTCAGACGATGAAGTTACCCTCTTTGGTGTTGGATTCACATCTAACGGCATGAAAATGCGTGGGAACTTGCGGGATAAAACCGCCGAGCTGATTGAAAAGGTTAAAACCTCTTATGAAATCCAAAAATAAAATTTGTCATTTTTTGCTTGCCAGCTCACTTTTGGCCGCAAGCTTGCCTGCATTGGCTTTAACCGGTGATTCAGACCAACCCGTTCTGGTCGACTCGGTCAAACAAGCATTAGATATGACGGCGAATACCGTCACATTTACTGATAATGTGGTTATCAAGCAAGGTACCATTGAGATTAAGGCTGATAAAGTTGTTGTGACTCGGCCGGGCGGTGATCAAAACAAAATGGTCATCGAAGGTTTTGGTAACCCGGTGACTTTTTATCAGATGCAAGACAGTGGTAAACCCGTCAAAGGCCACGGGCAGAAACTGCGTTACGAGGTCGCTAACGACTTAGTCATATTGACCGGTAATGCCTATCTGGAGCAGCTTGATAGCAATATCAAAGGTGATCGCATCACGTATCTGGTGAAAAAACAGCAGATGGAAGCCTTTAGTAACAAAGGCAATCGCGTCACTACCGTACTGTTACCGTCCCAATTACAAGACAAAGGGCCAGCAGCTTCAGGCCAAAAGAAGAGTAAGTAATCATTTATGGCAACATTAATCGCAGAAAAACTGGCTAAGGCGTACAAAGGCCGTAAAGTGGTCGAAGACGTTAGCCTGACAGTAAAGTCCGGTGAGATTGTCGGCCTGCTTGGGCCGAATGGGGCGGGTAAAACCACCACTTTTTACATGGTCGTCGGCATTGTCCAGCGTGACGCCGGGCGTATTGTGATTGATGACGAAGATATCAGCCTCTTGCCGCTCCATGAGCGCGCCCTGCGCGGGATTGGCTATTTACCGCAAGAAGCCTCTATCTTCCGCCGCCTGAGTGTATTTAACAATCTGATGGCGGTACTGGAAATCCGTAAAGATCTCTCATCTGAACAACGTCAAGAACGTGCTGATGAGTTGATGGAAGAGTTCCATATTACTCATTTACGTGACAGTCTGGGCCAATCGCTTTCCGGTGGTGAACGCCGCCGGGTTGAAATTGCCCGTGCACTGGCGGCAAATCCTAAGTTTATTCTGTTGGATGAGCCTTTCGCCGGGGTTGACCCGATTTCGGTTATTGATATCAAAAAAATTATTGAGCATCTGCGTGACAGCGGCCTTGGAGTACTGATTACCGACCATAACGTCCGTGAAACATTAGACGTTTGTGAGCGGGCTTATATTGTAAGTCAAGGGCATTTAATTGCTCACGGCACACCACAGGAAATTTTGGCTGACGAACAAGTTAAGCGTGTTTATCTGGGTGAAGAGTTCCGTCTCTAATCTTCACTCGAAAGCCGTTTCGTCACCCATTAAGGGAAATTGATACCGTATTATGAAGCAAGGTTTGCAACTCAAGTTTAGCCAACAACTGGCAATGACTCCGCAGCTTCAACAGGCTATTCGTCTGTTGCAGCTTTCTACGCTTGAGCTCCAGCAGGAGATTCAGTTAGCGCTGGAGAGTAACCCCCTGCTTGAGCAAACTGATCTTCATGAAGAGGTTGATGCCAAAGAAACGGTAGACAGTGAATCGCTCGACACTCGCGAGGCGCTGGAACAAAAAGATATGCCGGAAGAGCTACCGCTAGATGCCACCTGGGATGAGATTTACACCGCAGGTACGCCATCAGGTATGGGCAATGATTACAGTGATGACGAACTACCGGTCTATCAGGGGGAAACCACCCAAACACTGCAAGATTATCTGATGTGGCAAGTAGATTTGACTCCCTTCTCAGAAACGGATGCTGCGATTGCAACCTCTATCGTCGATGCAGTTGATGAAACGGGTTATCTTACTGTTCCATTGGAAGATATTCTGGAAAGTATGGGGGATGAAAACGTCGCGCTGGATGAAGTTGAGGCCGTGCTTAAACGCATACAACACTTTGATCCTATTGGTGTTGCAGCTCGCAATCTGCGCGAATGTTTATTGGTGCAGTTGTCGCAATATGCTAAAGATACCCCTTATCTTGCCGAAGCGCGCTTGGTCATTAGCGATTATCTGGACTTGCTGGGTAACCACGATTTCCGCACGATGATCCGCTTAAGTCGGCTAAAAGAAGATACACTTAAAGAAGCCATCGCCCTGATTCAGTCATTGGATCCGCGCCCAGGCCAGTCTATCAATACCGGAGAGTCAGAGTACGTCATTCCCGATGTTCTAGTGCGTAAAGACAAAGGGCACTGGACGGTCGAGCTTAATGCCGATAGCATTCCACGCCTGAAAATTAACCAGCAATATGCAGCAATGGGTAACAATACCCGCAATGATAGCGACGGACAGTTTATCCGCAGCAATCTGCAAGAAGCAAAATGGTTGATAAAAAGCCTTGAAAGCCGCAATGAAACGTTGCTGAAAGTAGCGCGTTGTATTGTCGAGCAGCAAGTGGCGTTCTTTGACAGTGGGCCTGAATTTATGAAACCTATGGTACTGGCTGACATTGCTCAGGCCGTGGATATGCATGAATCGACAATCTCCCGCGTGACCACGCAGAAGTTCCTGCACAGTCCTCGGGGGATTTTCGAGCTGAAATATTTCTTCTCCAGCCACGTTAATACCGATAGCGGAGGTGAAGCTTCTTCTACCGCGATTCGTGCGCTGGTGAAAAAATTGGTTGCGGCAGAAAATCCTGCCAAGCCACTGAGTGACAGTAAGCTGACCACACTATTATGTGAACAAGGCATTATGGTGGCACGCCGCACTGTTGCTAAGTACCGAGAGTCGTTATCCATCCCGCCGTCAAATCAACGTAAACAGTTGGTTTGACCTGAACTGAGAAGGAAGACACTATGCAGCTCAATATTACCGGACATCATGTCGAAATAACCGAAGCATTACGCGAGTTTGTTACCACTAAATTTGCCAAACTTGAGCAATATTTTGATCGAATTAACCAAGTGTATGTGGTTTTAAGTATCGAAAAAGTAAAACAAATTGCAGAAGCCACGGTGCATGTGAATGGGGGCGAGTTGCACGCAAGCTCAGAGCAGGAGGATATGTACGCCGCAATTGATATTTTGGTTGATAAACTGGCCCGCCAGTTGAACAAGCATAAAGATAAATTGAAACAACATTAACCGATAAAGGTTCTACACTCGCTACATAATCTGATCCGGCGGTGGAGAGAAAATTTCCCCGCTGGTATCAGGTCTAAAACAGCGCTTAAGTGAAAGATGAGATGATCAACGATCCAGCATTGCAATTAAGCTCGGTATTAAATATCGAGTGCACCAAAAGCTCCGTACATTGCTCAAGTAAAAAACGGGCTTTGGAAATTATCAGCGAGTTAGCTGCCAAACAGCTTAACCTGCCGTCACAGGTCGTTTTCGATGCTGTATTGACCCGCGAACGTATGGGCAGCACAGGTATTGGTAGTGGTATCGCGATACCTCATGGCAAGTTGGAAGAAGATACTCTGCGTGCCGTAGGTGTATTTATCCGTTTGGAACAGCCGATCGCTTTCGATGCGATTGATAACCAACCGGTTGACCTATTATTTGCCTTGTTGGTTCCAGCAGATCAATGTAAAACTCACTTACACACTTTGTCTTTAGTGGCCAAGCGATTAGCTGATAAAACAGTGTGTCGCCGTCTTCGTGCGGCACAAAGTGATGAAGAGCTTTATCAGATAATTACTGAGTTACCACCAGAGACGGCGTAATCGTGCGAAACACCCTGCACTTCAAGAACGCAGGATATTGCCTAAAGTAATTGAAGTCGCGGGTAGGCAGCAAGCAAATGAGTCCCAATGAGCTTACTCAAGTAAGTGATTCGGGTGAAAGAGTGCAGCTAACACCCCTGCGGCTTCAAGTACGCAGGGCACATAAGATACCAAGGGGAGTCACTCACATGGTGCTGATGATTGTCAGCGGCCGTTCCGGTTCAGGGAAGTCTGTTGCTTTGCGCGCATTAGAAGATATGGGCTTTTATTGCGTTGATAACTTGCCTGTGGTTCTGCTGCCGCAATTGGCTAGTACACTTGCCGAGAGGAATATCTCCGCCGCAGTGAGCATTGACGTGCGCAATATGCCTGAGTCTCCTGAGGTATTTGAACATGCTATGACTCAGTTGCCAGATAGCTTCTCACCGCAATTGCTGTTTTTGGATGCTGATCGCAATACCCTGATTCGTCGCTACAGTGATACCCGTCGTCTGCACCCGCTGTCGACTAAAAACCTGTCATTAGAAAGTGCTATTGATGAAGAGAGCGTTCTGCTAGAACCTTTACGCTCACGGGCTGATTTGATCATTGATACCTCAGAAATGTCAGTCCATGAGTTGGCTGAAATGTTGCGCACCCGTCTGTTGGGTAAACGCGAGCGCGAGCTGACAATGGTGTTTGAATCCTTTGGCTTTAAACATGGTATTCCCATTGATGCGGATTATGTCTTTGATGTGCGCTTCCTGCCAAACCCACATTGGGATCCCAAATTACGCCCAATGACAGGTTTAGATAAGCCGGTAATCTCCTTCCTTGATCGCCATACAGAAGTGCATAACTTTGTTTATCAAACTCGCAGCTATCTGGAACTGTGGCTGCCGATGCTGGAAACCAATAACCGTAGTTATCTGACGGTTGCTATCGGGTGTACCGGTGGTAAACACCGCTCAGTCTATGTTGCCGAACAATTAGCTGATTATTTCCGCGCCCGCGGCAAGAATGTCCAATCACGTCATCGTACTCTGGAAAAGCGTAAATAATGACCGTCAAACAGACCGTTGAGATCAAAAACAAGTTGGGAATGCACGCCAGACCCGCCATGAAATTGTTCGAGCTGGTTCAGAGTTTTGATGCTGAAGTGATGTTACGCAATGACAGTGGTACCGAAGCCGAAGCCAGCAGTGTGATTGCACTGCTGATGCTTGATTCCGCCAAAGGTCGCCAGATTGAAGTGGAAGCCACCGGGCCTGATGAGATTCAAGCACTGACTGCGGTTATTGAGTTGTTTAATTCCGGGTTTGATGAGGATTAAGGTTCTCCATTCACATAACCGGTGATGGGCGAGGTTAGTTCAGATTTCGGTTGCTATTAGTTTAGTGCGATGAGTGCTCGGTTCAGTTGTCCAAATACTGGATCACGTTTCCAAACCACCACAACCCACCTAATTAAATTTATTTAAAATCAAAACAGACTAAGTAATCGTTTGCTAATCATAAAAAATGCAGTGTTCCCCCCTTGCGGAGAAATCACACGCGAGTATAATTCGCCACAATTTGCCGGGAGATATGATGAAAAGCCAAGTGCGTTTTGTTGAAAATGACCCTATCTATGGTCGACAAAATTGCCTGCCAGCAGGCAGCCAGCTGCCGTTCTTTCTCCCGTTGCTAAACCGATCCTGTAAGGCCCCTCATTGAGGGGCTTTTTTTTGTCTACTGATCGGTGCCAAATTCAACACTATGACAACTGATTAAAAATTCAGGTAGCCCGAGACCACGGGCAGCCACAGAGGAGAGCGAAAATGGCCAACCCGTTGTATCACAAACATATCATCTCAATTAACGACTTATGTCGCGAGGAACTGGAACTGGTACTGCGCACTGCTGCCAGCCTAAAAAGCCATCCGCAACCTGAGTTGTTGAAACATAAAGTGATCGCCAGTTGCTTTTTCGAAGCCTCAACCCGCACCCGTTTGTCATTTGAAACTTCCATTCACCGCCTGGGCGCCTCGGTCGTGGGTTTTTCTGACAGCAGCAATACTTCGCTTGGGAAGAAAGGCGAAACCTTGGCAGATACCATGTCTGTCATCAGCACCTATGTTGATGCCATCGTCATGCGCCACCCACAAGAAGGCGCTTCTCGCCTGGCTGCCCAGTTCTCAGGTAATGTGCCAGTAGTGAATGCCGGTGATGGTGCAAACCAACATCCGACCCAAACGCTACTCGATTTATTCACCATTCAAGAAACTCAAGGGCGGCTGGATAACATCAATATCGCCATGGTCGGTGATCTAAAATATGGCCGCACGGTACACTCACTGACGCAAGCGCTGGCAAAATTCAACGGTAACCGCTTCTTCTTCATCGCCCCAGATGCTCTGGCAATGCCTGCTTATATCTTGCAAATGCTGGAGGAAAAAGGTATCGAATACAGCCTGCACGAAAGTATTGAAGAAGTGGTACCGGAATTAGACATTCTCTACATGACCCGCGTACAAAAAGAGCGCTTAGACCCATCAGAGTACGCCAACGTCAAAGCGCAGTTTGTCCTACGTGCCGCGGACTTGAATGGCGCACGGGATAATCTCAAAGTGCTGCACCCACTGCCGCGGATTGATGAAATCACCACCGATGTCGACAAAACCCCTTATGCCTACTATTTCCAACAGGCTGGTAATGGGATTTTTGCTCGTCAGGCGCTGCTGGCACTGGTATTAAACCAAGAATTGGCTCTTTAAGGGGGGATTGAATATGACTCAGGATTATAAACTACAGGTTGAAGCGATTAAATGCGGCACCGTGATTGACCACATTCCGGCGCAAATCGGGTTCAAATTGTTATCGCTGTTCAAATTGACCGCAACTGACCAGCGCATTACTATCGGGCTGAATCTGCCGTCAAAACGCTCAGGCCGTAAAGATTTGATTAAAATAGAAAATACCTTCCTGACAGAACAACAAGCCAACCAATTAGCAATGTATGCACCAGATGCGACCGTTAACCGCATCGACAACTACGAAGTGGTGAAGAAGCTAACACTTAGCCTGCCAGAACATATTGACGCAGTACTCACTTGCCCTAACAGCAACTGTATTAGCCATAATGAGCCGGTGGATTCCAGCTTCAAAGTGACTGCTAAGCAGGGTGACATCTACCTTAAATGCAAATATTGCGAGAAAGAGTTCGACCATCAGGTGGTGCTACAAGCCGATTAATCCCCAACCCGGATGAATACTGCTGCCCGTAAATATTTACAGTTACGGGCTATAAGCAAACTTAGCCCGAGTGGGTTGCCGTAATCCCCCTCATCTTTATAATGGTGGAGATAATTCTTACCCCCCTACCATTACACGTAAATCAGGAGTCTACATGTCACGCATTATCAGCACTGAGCTCGCCCCTGCAGCTATTGGCCCTTATGTTCAGGGTGTCGATCTGGGCAGCATGATCATCACTTCCGGTCAGATCCCGGTTGATCCAAAAACCGGTCTGGTCGCCGATGACGTTTCAGCTCAGGCGCGTCAGTCACTGGAAAACGTGAAAGCCATCGTCGAAGCGGCAGGCCTGAAAGTTGCCGATATCGTGAAAACCACGGTGTTCGTTAAAGATCTGAATGATTTCAGTACAGTTAACGCCACTTACGAAGCTTTCTTCACTGAACACAGTGCGCCATTCCCTGCGCGCTCATGTGTTGAAGTTGCTCGTCTGCCAAAAGATGTCAAAATCGAGATCGAAGCTATCGCAGTGCGTCGTTAATTCTGATGTCACAGGGCTGGTAATCTGATTACCAGCCATTTGCTAATATTTCCTCGCTACCTTTCTCAATGCGCTATTGCAGATCATAATGATCAGTATGTGGCAATTTCCTGCTCAGTAATAAAGCACCCTGCTCACTACATGCACCCTAATAGTGCTGAAATCGCCCTAATTCCCCTTATTTTGCCTGTTTGACGAGCTGGCACAGTTTATGCGTGATCCCGAATACAGCCTGTTCTGTTAGCGAGGTGAGAATGCTGAACATCGACCTTTCCGTATCCAGATTTTTCGATGAAATGTTACTGGCTGAAGGGAAACACCGAGGCCATTACGACGCCTACTGGCAATGGTTGCAACAGGCCGATCAGCTCACCATTGCGCGCAAACGCGAAGAAGCGGCGCTGCTGTTCCACCGGGTGGGCATTACCTTTAACGTGTACGGTGACGATGACGGTGCAGAGCGGTTAATCCCGTTCGACAGTGTGCCGCGCATTATTCCCGCCAGCGAATGGCAAATGCTTGACCGTGGCATTCGCCAACGTGTTCAGGCGCTCAATGCTTTTCTGCATGATATTTACCACGAACAGCATATTCTCAAAGCGGGCATTATTCCGGCCGAACAAGTCTTGGCTAATGACCAATATCAGCCCTGTATGCAGGGAGTGAATCTGCATCGCAACATCTATGCACATATTATTGGCGTGGATATGGTGCGTAATAGTGATGGCCTCTATTACGTGCTGGAAGATAACCTGCGCACGCCATCCGGCGTCTCTTATATGCTGGAAAACCGTAAAATGATGATGCGACTCTACCCGGAACTGTTCGCTGAACAGCGCATCGCACCGGTTGAACGCTACCCTTCTCATCTGTTGCAAACCCTGCGTGAAAGCACGCCAGTTAACTCACCGACCGTGGTAGTCCTGACTCCGGGGCGCTTTAATAGCGCTTACTTTGAGCACAGCTTCCTAGCACAACAGATGGGCGTCGAACTGGTTGAAAGTGCCGATCTGTTCGTCAAAGAAGGGGCGGTATTTATGCGCACCACCGCCGGCCCTTGTAAGATTGATGTTATCTATCGGCGAGTTGACGATGCCTTCCTTGATCCACTGGCCTTCCGCCCTGATTCGATGCTAGGGGTTCCCGGATTGTTATCGGTATATCGGGCTGGCGGGGTGGTATTAGCCAATGCTATAGGTACCGGTGTCGCAGATGATAAATCTATCTATCCTTATGTGCCGGAGATGATTCGTTTTTATCTTTCCGAAGAGCCTATTCTAGCGAATGTTCCCACCTGGCAATGCCGCCAACCTGCTGATCTTTCTTATGTATTAGCCAATCTTGAAACCATGGTCGTCAAAGAAGTTCATGGTGCCGGAGGCTATGGCATGTTGATTGGCCCAGCGGCAACACAAGCTGAAATTGCCCAATTCCGCCAATTGCTACTGGCACGGCCACAAAACTACATTGCACAAGAGACCCTTGCACTCTCCACCTGCCCCACATTTGTTAACAGCGGGCTGGCTCCGCGCCACATTGATTTACGTCCTTTTGCTCTGTCTGGTGCGGAGATTCGCCTGGTTCCAGGCGGCTTGACTCGCGTGGCGCTGGCGCAAGGTTCGCTGGTGGTTAACTCCTCGCAAGGCGGTGGAACTAAGGATACCTGGGTATTGGAGGACGATGCATGCTAAGCCGAACAGCCAGCGAGCTTTATTGGATGGCCCGTTATCTCGAGCGGGCAGAAAACATCACCCGGGTACTGGATGTCACCAACCGGCTGTCGATGATGCCCACCAGCAATCGCGTGAATTTTGATTTACTGGTGCCGCTTAGCTTGAGTAATACCCAAGCGCTTTTTGCCGAGCACTATCCGCAGGTCTCGATGACCCACCTGCTGAACTTTTTCGTGCTCGATAGCAATAATCCCAGCAGTATTTTCAGCTGTTTACAAATGGCGTGGAATAACGCCCATGCGGTGCGGGGTAGCTTGTCATCTGAAGTGTGGGAAAGCATTAACGCCACTTGGATTGAGATGAAGCAGTTACGTCGTCAAGGGATCAGCGCCGCCGGAATTGATGCCTTTTTTGATTGGGTTAAGGAGCGCTCACACCTGTTTCGTGGTGCGGTGTATGGCACCTTGCTGCGCAGCGATGCGCTCTATTTTATTCGTCTGGGTACCTTGATTGAGCGGGCTGACAGTACCGCCCGTCTGTTGGATGTGAAAAATCAATTGTTGGACAGTGACGATGATCCGGTGCGCGAATATTACCGAATGGACACCCTGCTGCGAGCTGTCAGTGCCCGTGAGGCTTACCACAGTTTGTATAAGCAACAACTGAGTCGGGAAGCCATTGCTGAGCTGCTGATTTTACGTAATGAAATCCCACGATCTCTGTTGGCCTGTATCAATGATATGGAGCAACAGTTGGCATTGATTGGTGGCAATCGTAGCAATCAGCCTCGGCGATTAGTCAGTATCTTGCTTGCTGAGTTACGTTTTAGCAGCATCACGGATGTCATGGCCGATGGCCTGCACGTCTATCTGATGGATTTTTTAGGCAAGATAAATGCTATTGCTGACAGTATTCGTCAAACCTATCTGGAGGTCCAATGAGACTGAATGTCGATCACAGCACCCATTACACTTATGCACAATTGGTGCAGCACAGTACTCAGTATTTGCGTCTAACTCCGCAGGATTCAGCCCATCAGCGAATTTTGTCTTGGCAATTAACCTTGCCGGAAGATGCTATTTGTACCACTGATGCTTTCGGCAATGTACTGCATGTGCTGACCTTGGATAAGCCACATCAGGCCATAACCATTCAAGCTCAGGGCGTAGTAGACATTGAAGACAATGTTGAGGATGACAGCGGCGACCATCTCTCCCCACTGGTCTTTTTACGCCATAGCCCACTAACTCAACCCGACTCGGCCATCCGTCAATTTGCCGCAGGTTATTGTCGGGGCGTCACCAGTGCAGATGCGCAATTGGATTGTCTGACCCAAATGATGGGAGAGCTGCTGGCTAAAATGCCCTACAGCCCAGGCACGACAACAGTGCAAGACAGTGCAGCTCAAGCTTTTGCTGCCGAACAGGGGGTCTGTCAGGATCACACCCACGTCTTTCTTGCCTGTTGCCGAAGTTTAAATATTCCAGCACGCTATGTTAGCGGCTATCTTTATACAGAATCCTCTAGTCATGTGGCGACCCATGCTTGGGCAGAAGTGTGGCTGAATGGGCATTGGCAGAGTTTTGATGTCACCAATAATACCTGCAAACCGAATCAGCATCTAAAGCTGGCGGTGGGCATAGATTATCTGGATGCTTGCCCAGTGCGCGGAATCCGCCGTGGCGGTGGTTATGAAGATATGCAAACCATTGCTGCTGTGCATATGTTATCTCACCCGCGACAAGATATGTCGCAATAAACGCGCTTCTGACGGCCAATAACCAAATAGAAAAGGGTATCGTATTATGACCTACTGTGTGGCCATGCGGCTGTCGTCCGGGTTAGTGTTTGCTTCAGATTCTCGCACCAATGCTGGAGTGGATCATATTTCCACTTTCCGCAAATTGCATCTCTTTCAGCAAGATGGGGAACGAACGCTGGTGGTGCAAAGTGCAGGTAATCTGGCCACCACACAGAGTATTATTAGCCTGCTACAACGTCGCTGTTTGGACTCAGAACAAACTAACCTGATGAACGTGCATTCTATATACGAAGCCGCCACATTGGTGGGCGAGACAGTGAGGGAGGTGATTAACCGTGACAGTGGTGCACAACAAAACAGCGGCGGGACAGATTTCAACTGTAACTTGTTGTTAGGTGGTCAGATTAAAGGTGAAGGGCTACGGCTATTTCATATTTATCCGCAAGGTAATTTTATTGAAGCCACGCAGGATACACCCTATTTTCAGATTGGCGAAAGCAAGTATGGCAAGCCGATTATTGACCGCGTGTTAGGCTATGACACCGACTTGGAGCAAGCAATGCAGTGCGCGTTGATCTCGATGGATTCAACCTTGCGCAGTAATTTGTCAGTGGGGTTGCCATTGGACGTGATGATCTACCCACTCGACAGCTTTAGCACCCACCAGCAGTATCGGATCACCGAAGATCACCCCTATTTTATGATGATCCGCAAAGGCTGGGGCGAGGGGCTGGTCAGTATCTTTTCTCAGTTACCGCCACTAAAACTGGGGGCGTGATAATGGACGAGGCCTCTAGAGTTTAGTGGTGGTGACCAAGTTCGATGGTTAAAGCTTCACGGCTCACCTTATCTAGGATGAAGCAACCGCCAAAGGGGCCGGCTTGCTCTCCTGTTCGATTGAGGCGACGAAGCCTGCAAAAAGAACCCACCTCACATCAACCGAAACCTGATCCGAGCTGAACGAATCAACCTCGAAGCCAATAAATCCCCTCATACGCCCGCAGTGTCATCTCTTGCGGCTGGAAAGCACTTTCGCCGTAGCTACTCATCAACAATTGCCAGTTACCATCCCGTTCAATCCCCTCTGGTAACCATTGCTGTGGTTGAGCACTCAGATTCGCCACCACCAACAGCTGCTTACCTTGCCAACTGCGTAAATAGCACCATAAATCAGGGTGCTGCGGGCAAAGATCCTGATAGTCACCCAAGGTGAACACATCATGCTGTTTGCGCAGGGCGATAAGATATTGGTAGGCATAAAACACCGAGTCAGCATCAGCCAGGGCGGCATCGACGTTAATCTCAGTATAATGACTGCAAGGTTCAATCCACGGTGTCCCTTGACTAAATCCAGCATTACGGCTGCGATCCCATTGCATTGGCGTACGGCCATTATCACGGGATTTCGTCGCCAAAATCGCCAGTAACTCGTCAGGATCGCGCCCTTGGGCACTTAACTCAGCAAACATATTCAAACTTTCAACATCACGGTATTGATCAATCGAGCTGAAGTTTGGATTGGTCATCCCAATCTCTTCGCCTTGATAAATATAGGGCGTGCCCTGCATCCCATGCAGCACCATCGCCAGCATCTTGGCCGCAGGTAGGCGCAGCGCCCCTTCATCACCAAAACGCGACACAATGCGCGGCTGGTCGTGGTTACACCAGAACAACGCATTCCATGCCCGGTTATGCATGCCCTGCTGCCACTGGTTAAAAATCTGTTTTAACTCAACACGATCCGGTGGCATCAACGACCATTTTTCGCCATTGAGATAGTCCACTTTCAAATGGTGGAAATTAAAAGTCATCGACAGCTCATCACCCCCTAAGGCAGCATACCGCTGACAATGTTCAAGGCGGGTGGAGGACATCTCGCCCACGGTCATCAGACCACGCGGTTGAAACACATCGCGGCTCATTTCTTGCAGAAATTCGTGGATACGTGGGCCATCGGTATAAAAACGGCGGCCATCTCCTTCAAAGTCGTCTGGGAAATCTTGCTGTTTAGACACCAGATTGATGACGTCTAACCGCAGGCCATCTACACCGATATCAGCCCAAAACTCACACACTTTTTTCAGTTCGTCGCGCACCGGCTGGTGCTCCCAGTTCAGATCAGCCTGCTCGGTGGCGAATAAATGCAGATAATATTGACCACTGGCGGCGTGCCATTGCCAGGCATTCCCCCCAAATTTTGAACGCCAGTTATTCGGTAAGTTATCGCCCTCACCATCACGCCAAATATAAAACTGGCGATAGGGGCTGTTGCGGTCTTGCGATGCTTTAAACCAGGCATGTTCCGTGGAGGTATGGTTAAACACCATATCCATCACGATCCGGATACCACGTTGATGGGCTTGTGCCACCAGATGTTTAAAATCATCTAAAGTACCGTACGCCGGATCAATCGCGCAGTAATCCGCAACGTCATAGCCATTATCCACTTGCGGCGAGACATAAACCGGTGTCAACCAAATGGCATCAATACCCAGTTTTTGCAGATAATCCAACCGTTGCGTCACTCCCGCCAGATCACCGAAACCATTGCCAGTACTGTCCTGAAAACTCTTCGGGTAAATTTGATAAATGACGCCGTTTTGCCACCAAGGGATAGGATTATTCATAGCAGACTCTTATTGGTAGAAAAAAATCCCTCCGTCAGGTCATGGCCACTGGCGGAGGTTCATAACTTAGACCGGCAATTCGCCGCGGCTATCTTTACGTTTATAAACCAAGATGGTCAGCACCAACGGCACCACAATGGCCACGAGCATCGCCAGAGCATAAATCGCCCAGAATTGCGGTTTGATGGACAAAATACCCGGCAGCCCACCCACACCAATCCCGTTAGCCATCACGCCAGTTAGCCCGCAAATCAGGCCAGCCAGGGCAGAACCAATCATGGCGCACAACATTGGGAAGCGGTATTTCAAATTAATACCGTACATGGCTGGCTCTGTCACACCGAGATAAGCCGAAATTGCCGCCGGAACAGAGATTTCGCGCTCATTAACCTTACGGCTGATAATGATAATGCCCAGTACTGCAGAAGCCTGCGCGATATTCGACAAGGCAATCAATGGCCAAACCGGTGTTCCGCCCATGCTCTGAATCATCTGCATATCAATGGCCAGCGTGGTTTGATGCACCCCAGTAATGACTAATGGCGCATACAGGAAGCCAAACAGTGCCGCCCCAATAGGTGCGAAACTGCCGGTCATCACCGCTTTCACGCCCCATGCCACGCCATCACCAATCATGCGGCCAAATGGCCCTATCAGAGTGTGGGCAAGGAACACCGCCAGTAGCAGGGAAACCACCGGCACTACGACCAGATACAGATAAGCGGGAATAATTTTTTTCAGATTGGTTTCAATCCAGCCCAGTGCTAAGCCCGCCAGAATCGAGGGGATAACCTGTGCCTGATAGCCCACTTTTTCAATGGTGAACCAGCCAAAATTCCACACCTCTGGAATTTGTTGCCCCAGCAGATAGGAGTTCATTAACTGTGGTGAAACCAAGGTGATACCCAGCACAATCCCTAATACTGGCGTGCCGCCCATTTTCTTCACTGTCGACCAGCAAATCGCAACAGGTAGGTAGAAGAAGATGGCTTCACCCAGTAACCAAAGGAAGTCGTAAATGGTTTTCCACGCCGGATACATTTGTGCCAGCGTTTTGCCATCAGACATGGGAATGTCGCCGATCACATTCCTGAAACCGAGAATCAAGCCCCCACTAATCAGTGCCGGTAACAGTGGGAAGAAGATCTCGGCAAAGTGAGATATACCGCGCTCAAACCACGTCATATTCTGCCGTGCAGCCAGTTTGGTCTGCTCTTTATCCACTTCATTCAAGCCAATTTTAGCAATCAATGCTTGGTAGTAATCATCGACCTCTGGCCCGATAACCACCTGAAATTGGCCGGCATTGGTAAAGCAACCTTTGACCATCGAGAGCTTTTCAATCTCTTTAGGAAAAGCTTTCGATGGGTCATTTAACACAAAACGTAACCGGGTAATACAGTGACTGACGGTGGCAATATTCTCTCTGCCCCCCACCAATACGATCAACTGATCGATGTCTTGTTGTTTTACTTTGCTCATTTCAACGTACCTTTCGTAAAGGTGGAGTAGCATGCTGAGTGGTAAGGTTCTTTTTGAAATCTATCTGTTCTGGCTTAAATAAAAACAAATTAAAAATAATGGCCGATTAAATATTCAGCTCATTAAAGATTAGCTATGTATTTATTTTTATGGAATGGGAACGTTCCCAACTTGAGTTGAAGATCACAATTTGACAATTTTTTGTACAATTCTTCATCGGAAACGTAGGGTTGCACGACCACCAGCCACTCCCACCACTCAGGATGGGACTGTCAGCAACTTCAGGCAGAGAAAAGAGCAATTAAGCCAGTTGGCCGGGAATGATAATCTGTTGAATTTCTTGTCTATTATTGAGTTGACCTAACAGCTGTTGCGCAGCTTTAACCCCAGCGCTGCCATAGCCTAGCTCGACGGACAGGCTATTGGGGAACAAAAAGTGCAATAGTGGTGTATTACCGATACCGCAAACCTGAATATGTTGTTGCCCTTGCTGCTGCAAGTACTTACTTACCCCCATGGCGATGGTGTCAGAGGCACAGACTAACGCCGAGGTATCCGGTTTTATCACTTGCGGCGCTAACTGAAAGCCACTCTGATAACTCAACTCACCCAGTGCAACTGTGGGTATTAGGCCATGTTGTTGACTGTAATTGAGATAAGATTGGTGACGGCGCATACCGGTAGTCGCATCAGTTGGCTGCACACCGATATAGCTAATATGGCGATGCCCAGCCTGACGCAGCTTATCCATCAACAAGCGCACCGCACCTTCATCGTCATAACAAACAGAAGAAAAACCCTCATATTCCCGCGCTAATACCACCATTTTTTCCTGCCACGGTGACAGCATTTCGGCAGTTAAACCAGTGAAACCAAATAGAATCACACCATCGACATTACGCTGTTGCAGCATATGCAGATGCTCGCTAACAAGAGCGGGATCAAATTGGCTCTCCATCAGAATCGGGTCGTAACCTTGCTGATAGAACAGCGGCAACATGGTGCGCACCGCCTGATTTTCGGAGGGAGAATCCAGACGGGAGACAATAATCCCCACCACTTTGTCGCTCTGCCCCCGCATAGCACGGGCCGATTTAGACGGCGTAAAACCCTGCTGGCGAATCACCGCCTCGACTCGCTCGCGCGTCTGCGGGCTGACACTGCCTTCATTATTGAGTACCCGCGAAACCGTGGATTTTCCAACTCCACTCATGCGAGCAATGTCCTTAATAGTCAAACGGTTTTGCATGGTTTACCTAATGTTTAGGTTTGGATGCATATAATAAACTGATTATTTAAATAGCCAAAGTCGCGGCAAGTCTCGAATGCGTAGAATCAGACCCAGCGCATGATATCCCAGCGACCAGCAACATGTTGTTACCCTAACGGATGATATTACCGTCAGGGTGATTTCTGCCGTAGCCGCTATAGTAATGCGGTTTAGAGTTTGTATAGCTGTTTGAGTGTTCTATCCCCAAACAACCTGTTTTTCACTTACCGGAGGTTAATGACCCAGTGGACCCTGTTCCCATAACCTACACCCTTTGGGTGGGCCGGTAAGGTCAATCCCCGCCTGACGTGGTTGCCTTATCGGATAACAATCTGATAGGCAGTCACTGCGCACTTCTCTCGCGTTGGTTTCTGCTGCTGATTTTTGCCCTTGCTACGGCAGGTTTGCCGTGGGCGCAACTTGAAATAGTCCAAAACACGATTTCAGGGAATGACAGTAAGGTTTGAACCATGCCAGTTAAAAATTTCACCCGGCAGTTGCTCAACGTATTGAGTCGTAACCTGCCCCGCCGCCTGATCCGCCGGGAAACCATGCTAGAAGGAGTTTCAGCGGGAAGTGCAGCTAAAGATATCCCCGCCGACCTGACTCGGCAGCGTTTGCTATGCGCCAATGCAACGCCACCGCAACTTTATCAACGTTTTCAAAGCCATCCGGAAGGGCTAACCGAGCAGGAAGCTGAAGCCATTCGCTTGGTCAGTGGCAGTAATCTGATTGAAAATCAGCAAGCTGTCAGTGGGTGGGTTCACCTATGGCACTGTTATCGCAACCCGTTTAACTTGCTATTGACTATTCTGGCACTGATTTCCTATGCCACTGAAGACCTCACTGCTGCGCTAGTGATTGGTGCCATGGTGCTAATTTCTACCCTAATGCATTTTATTCAGGAAGCTCGCTCCAACCGCGCAGCCGATGCCTTAAAAGCCATGGTCAGCAATACTGCCACGGTGATCCGCAGTGATGCCCATACCGGTAAGAGCGAGCACCACGAGCTGCCTATCTCCCAATTGGTGCCTGGCGATATTATCAAGCTCTCCGCTGGCGACATGATCCCGGCAGATTTACGGATTCTGTTTGCCAAAGACCTGTTTATCAGCCAGGCCGCCTTGACCGGTGAATCCCTGCCGGTGGAGAAAGTCGCGCAATGCCGTGAGTGTGACGAACAGAACCCACTTGAGCGAGATACGCTCTGCTTTATGGGCACCAATGTGGTGAGTGGCTCGGCACTGGCCATCGTTATCGGAACCGGTAACCAAACTTATTTTGGTTTATTGGCTGAGCGCGTGACTCATCAGGATGAGCAACCCAATGCCTTTCAAAGTGGCATCAGTAAAGTCAGTTGGTTGCTGATCCGATTTATGCTGGTCATGACGCCGATTGTGTTGCTGATCAATGGGTTTACCAAAGGTGACTGGTGGGAAGCGGCGCTATTTGCTCTCTCCGTCGCGGTAGGTTTGACCCCAGAAATGTTGCCAATGATTGTCACATCGACATTGGCAAAAGGGGCTGTAAAGCTGTCAAAACAGAAAGTTATCGTCAAACGGCTGGATGCTATCCAGAACTTTGGGGCGATGGATATTCTGTGTACCGATAAGACCGGAACTCTCACACAAGACAAAATCGTGTTGGAGAGCCATATCGACGTATTTGGTGCCAATTGTGAGCGAGTGCTGCGCTATGCCTGGCTCAATAGCTATTACCAAACCGGGCTAAAAAATCTTCTGGATGTGGCGGTGCTTTCTTCGATGACCGACTCCGACATCGCGAAATCTCAGTCGACCGATACTCTGGCGGGTTATCGTAAAATCGATGAGATTCCCTTCGATTTTGAGCGCCGTCGTATGTCCGTGGTCGTCAGCGATCAGTCTGATTATCATGAGCTTATCTGCAAAGGGGCGTTGGAAGAGATGCTGTCTATTTGCCGCCATGTCCGACAAGGGGATGACGTTATCCCAATGACGGATGCATTGATGGCCCGTATCCGTCGTATTACTGATGAGCAAAACCAGCAAGGGTTGCGAGTTGTGGCGGTTGCCACCCGAATTTTACCGGCTTATCAGCGAAATTATGCTGTTATCGACGAATATGACCTTATTCTTGAGGGATATATTGCCTTCCTTGACCCGCCCAAAGAGAGTACCGCACCGGCACTTCTGGCGTTGAAAAAGAATGGCATCAACGTCAAAATTCTTACTGGTGACAATGAGTTAGTAGCACGTAAAGTCTGTAAAGATGTTGGGCTATCGGTTGACCGAGTCTTGCGAGGCAATGATATTGAACAGATGAGCGAAGCTGAACTGACGCAAGCCACCCGCACCACAACCGTGTTCGCCAAGTTGACCCCAATGCACAAAGAACGCATCGTAAAAAACATGCGGGATGCGGGCCATGTGGTCGGCTTTATGGGGGACGGCATCAATGATGCCCCAGCCTTGCGGGCCGCGGATATTGGGATCTCAGTCGATTCCGCAGTCGATATCGCCAAGGAAGCCGCTGATATTATTTTGCTGGAAAAGAGCCTGATGGTGTTGGAACAAGGAGTGATAGAAGGCCGTCGCACCTTTGCCAACATGCTGAAATACATAAAAATGACCGCCAGTTCCAACTTTGGTAACGTCTTCAGCGTGTTGATTGCCAGTGCATTTTTACCCTTCCTGCCCATGCTGCCACTGCATCTGTTGATCCAGAACTTGCTGTACGATATTTCTCAGATTGCCATTCCGTTTGATAATGTCGACGAAGAGCAACTGACCAAACCACAGCGCTGGAACGCCGGTGATTTGGGGCGTTTTATGGTGTTCTTTGGCCCGATAAGCTCCATTTTTGACGTTTTGACCTTTAGCCTGATGTGGTGGGTATTTAAGGCTAATACACCAGAAATGCAGACACTGTTCCAATCTGGTTGGTTCGTCGAGGGGCTACTGTCTCAAACATTGATTGTGCATATGATTCGTACTCGTAAGATTCCATTTATCCAGAGCCGCGCCTCATGGCCACTGTGTCTGATGACACTGGCGGTCGTTGTCGTCGGTATCGGGCTGACCTTCTCACCACTGGCTGGGTTCCTGCAATTACAGGCGCTGCCACTCTCCTACTTCCCATGGCTGATTATGATTCTGGCGGGGTATATGGTAACAACGCAGTTAGTGAAGGGATGGTTTGTCAGGAGATATGGGTGGCAGTGATTTGAGTTTTATTTCAAATTTACAGGGAGAGACTCAGTTTAGTTATCTGGTTCGGTTGCTAGGTATTGGAGCTATTTTCGGTTGATATTCGTTTAGTGCTCAACATCAAAATCCAAAAACATGGTTTTGACCTTCATGTTTAAAAACACATTTGAGCAGCCGAGTGAAGAGTGTAGCTAGGGCAACCCGCCATGGACGGCGGGTTGAGGCATCAGAGGTGAGATAACCGCTAATCTTATGTCAACCGAAACAAAAATCTAAATTCGACTCAAACAATCAATCGCAATAGCCTTAAAACTATCAAAATGCTGGCTACTCAATAAACGGCTCATCGAGCGCTCGCGCACAAAGGTCACGAACAGATCGTAAATCGCCATGGCTTCTTCATAATCGGTTTTACTGATAGCCAGCAGGAAAATAACATGTGCGACTTCGCCATCCCCCCAGGCGATACCATTGGGAGCCAGTAAAGTGACGACCACGGTTTTCTTGGCTAATAGGCCCAGTGAATGTGGCAGCGCAATTCCCTCGCCTAACATGGTAGATACAATCGCCTCGCGCTCGACCACTGAGGGGTAAAAATCCGCATCGACAAACCCTTCTTCTTCCAACTGATGACAGACTTTTTTGAACAACTGCTCCTGAGTCATCGGCTGGTCGATAATCATAAAATGGTGACTATCAAAAAACTTTTCCAGCATGTAAGGCCGGGTGCGATCAACCAAAACTAGCTTACCCAACTGCTCCAACTGATATTCCGTCGGGAATGGCGACATCACCACCACCGGCTTGTTCTTTTCAGCTAAGCGAGAGTTAGAAATAATAAAATCTTCGTCGATATGGTCAAGATTTTCGTATTCACGCAGGGAAATAGTCTGTGTCATCACAATCTGCGGATACTTACGGGAAATCTGCGCCTGAATCATACGAGTGGTAGAATTGCCCGTGTCACACACCAACATCACCTGCGGATGGCGTTGATAACCAATATTATAATGACGCTCCAGCCCGACCCCGATATGTAACACCAGATAGCCAATTTCATTTTCACTCAGACTGTAAGGGGTATATTTCCCCCAACTGGAAACCGCTGCCAATGTCACATCATAAGCCATCGGATAGTGCTGTTTAATATTAGATAACAGTGGGTTGGGAATGGTAATTTGATATTTCACCCTAGTTATCATGGTCTTGATATGGGTGAGTAAATCAATCCGCAGTTGCTTATCGCCCTGCAAATTATAGTTATAGTGATCATTGATATACGAGAGGATGTAATCCACCAGCGTCTCTTCGTCATCGGCATTGATTTCACTGGGGCGGCTGGTACTGGCCTGACTGGCCTGCACCCGGCGAGCCGCAATATTGACACGCAGGTAAGCCTCTTCTGCCGCCGAAATATCTTTACCCGATAAGAGTTTGAGCTCATTAGCCAGACGGCCAGACGCCAACTTAACTGCTTCATCCACATCTTCTGCATCAAAATCAGATAATGGATAACCATCAGTGATGCGTTTTATCGCCACTGCGCAGTAGAAAATCAGGTATTGCTCACCTTCGTCGGTTAACCGTACGGCATATTGCGCTAATAATGCGTGCAATAATCCAGTCAATTCCGGGATGGTTTGGATACTGAGAAACTCATTTTTTAATAATGGGTTATCGGCGTCTTGCAGTTGCAATTGGAACAATAAATCTGTCAGGCAGGTCCGAATCGCCAATTCGGTACCAAACAATTTCATGCCATAACGTGGTTTAGTTTCAATTGTCAGATGGTAGCGGTTTAGCCTTTCTCTCACCTCAGCCATATCATTTTGTAATGTGCCACGGCTGACAAACCATTCATCGGCTAAATCTTCCAGCTTCAATGAAAAAGCAGAGGTCAGAAAACGAATTAACAGATAGTGAACCCGCTCATTGGCAGTGCGTGGAGTCAGGTGCATTTTGCGATTTTGTTGCTGTAAAGCACGAAAGCGCTCGGCGTCATCAACCCTTAGCCGGTAGCCGAAGCCCCGGTTATGCACAAAGTGCGCGCCATAATGCTCAAGGATCTCATTCAACGCCGTGATATCTGCCCGTACAGTACGTGTCGAGACCGCAAAACGTTTCGCCAACTCCTCCTGAGGCAGCGTTTCCGATTGCAGTGCATCGAACATATAGGCCAGACGTTGATAGGGAAATCTCACTGCTCCACTCCGTTGTTTAGAAAATCATTATTCAGAAGATAGCCCCTGCCAGCATCACTGTCGGGGGCGCATCTCTCATATCACTTTTTCTGCACCGGCGGCACAAACACCATTTGTGATGGACTGCCGACGGCGGTATAGCCTGGAACAAAGGTCAATTTGCCACTTTGCTGATCAACTTTAAAGCGGGTTATGTTATCGCTACGTTGATTCATCGCGTACAGGTAGTGGCCTGTCGGATCGAGTACCAATGTGCGTGGGTAATCGCCCCGCGTCCACACCTCTTCCACTGGTTTAAATTTACCGTCACCCGTCACCGCAAACTGGCCGATACTGTTGTGCAGACGGTTCGCCACGTATAAGAATTTTCCGTCTTTCGATAACGTCAAACCCGCAGCAAAGCTAGTCCCACGATAATCTGCCGGTAATGACGATACTGTATTTAACGGTTTCAACGTGCCTTTTTGTGGGTCTAGTTGATAGCTGGTCAGGGTTGAGGCTTCTTCATTAATTAAGAATAGCGTCTTGCCGTTAGGATGGAACACAAAATGACGTGGGCCAGCGCCCGCTGATGATGCACTGATATACGGTGGGTCATTAGCTATCAACTGGCCATTGTCTGCATCAAAGCGGTATTGATAAATCCTATCCAGCCCCAGATCGGTGGAAAATACAAATTTACCGTTGGGGGAGCTGGCAACCATATGTGCATGGGGGCCATTGTGATCACTGATGGCAAAACTCCCTTCCACTGCTGCTGCCGGTTTTGCTGCACCCGCCGGGCCTTCATCTTGCTGTACAGCGCTGGCATCAGACAGTTTACCGCCACTTTGCACCGGGAAAACGGCCACCGAACCACTGATATAGTTTGCCACCAACAAATGGCTGCCAGAGGGCGTCAACGAGAGGTATACCGGCCCCGCCCCTTGAGAATCCACCTGATTAATCAGTGTCAAACTACCATCGACAGGGTTAATGCTGTATGCCGCAATAGCACCGTGCTTACCGCCATTGTAGTCAGCCACTTCGCTGGCAACATATAGCGTCTTGCCCTGAGCATCCACCACTAACTGTGCCGGATTGGCCAATGAGCTGACCAAGGTTTTCCCGGTCAATTCACCGGTTTTGGTATCGACTTGTAGGCGATAAACGCCTTCACCATTCGGATTATAAGTACCGACATAAGCGAATGATTGATTAGCTGTTTGCTCGGCATGTGCCAGCGGATTAAACAATGCCACCGTTGCCAGTGCGATACCCGCTGATAGGCTTTTTAAGCCAGTCAGGTCGGTTAAACCAGAATCTGTTGAGCTGCTATGCATATGGATCCTTACTCATAGGGAATGGCTATCGAATGGTATGGAACTATCCAACCTCACAGTCAGGGCACCCGGTTGGGCACCCTGTGGACACTGACTTTCCGTCAAACTTTATTCTAATAAATCAAAATGTTATCGCCAGACAATCGCGCTACCAGAGCAGGCAGTTACGGCACAATCCGCTTCACGATATCCATTAGGGTTTTCACATCTTCCGGGCGAGTATTGCCAGTTTTACTATCAATAATGGAGCTATAAATATGTGGAATAATTTTTGTCACGCCGGCATCCAACGCGATTTGTAGGATTTGCTCGAAATTCTCCAGATCAATGCCACCGGTGGGCTCTAGCCAGAAACCGGTAGCGGCGCAAGCCTCGGCGACATAACGATATTCGTCGATAGAATCCAGCCCGTTCATTGGGAAGAATTTCACTGAGCTGCCGCCCATATCTTTCAGCATGGCAATCGCTGTGGTGATGGGTACAATGGCGTCTTTCTGTTGTGAACTGAGCGGGCCGGTAGAAATCTTCACGTAACCCACTTTAGTGGTCGGTGAAATCAGGCCATTGACGACAGTATCGTTCTGGCCCAGCAAGGCTCGACTCGCGCCAACACCGGTAAAAACCTGGTTCACATGTTGTGGTTGAACCTGCTGCGAAATCTGGCTGACCATTACCGATTGCTTAGGGTCACCGGCTCCCAGACCAACAGACAAAGCATTATCGATAAGTGCGGCATACTCGCGCATATCTTTGACAGCGCTGTCGACATCCGGGTAATTCTTCGATAACACACCCACCAACACATGGCCTTCAGCAGCCTGATAAATCTCGCGCGCATTCTCTTTTGAACCGGCCAGCACATTCAGGCATACCCGGTCACGATAATAATTTGGCGTCAATTTCATGACTCAGGCTCCCTTAACCAAATGGTTAATACAGGTATAAATCGTCTCAAGTTGCGGTGGCGTCACACTGCGCACATCGACTTCAATCTTGCCTTCGTTGGCTTTATAGGCGCGGAAATAAATCGCAATATCACCATTTTTGAGCGCCTCAACCAATTCTGGCGTTGAACGACCAATTTTGGCTTCATCAAAACTGATTTCAGTCCGCGCAATATCACGCCCAGCCGCATCCCAAACCACTTGGGCTGAAATACCGTCGATGGTATTTAACTGACTGATAAACGGTGTCATTTTCTCAACCATTTGCTGGCCAGTTTCTTTCTCCAATGTCATGTAACTTTCAATGGCGCGGGTTAGGCCAAGAATACCCTCTTTGCCCACTTTCATCGCCCGACCAATGCCACTGGATTGCAACTTCACCCATTCGACATAGGTTTTCTTGCCTAATACCAAGCCACTGGTTGGCCCTTCAATGGCTTTAGCGCCGCTGTATATCACTAAATCAGCACCCATTTGGTAGTAACACTGCAAGTCTTCTTCTGCTGCCGCATCGACAATTAATGGCAATTGATGTTTGCGTGCGATAACCACTGCTTGTTCGACTGATAAAATGCTTTTTTGTACCGAATGGTGGGATTTTATGTACAGGATCGCCGCAGTATTCGGCGTAATCGCAGCTTCTAGCTGTTCAGGCAGGCACTCATTGGCATAACCAGCTTCTACCACTTTACCGCCACCCAATGTCACCATAGTATCGACTGGCGCACCAAAGTTAACGTTATGGCCTTTCGGCAGCACGATTTCATGGGGCACAGTGCGAGGGGCTGCATGCAGATTAACCAGTAAATTCGCATTGTCTTTGATAATCACGGCGGCAACCGATTGGGCAATCCCGGCCGATGCACAGGACACGACCACCGCACTTTCAACATTCAGTAAACCCGCAATGTAAGCACCGGTTTTATTCACCAGATCTTTCATTTCAAAGTAATGATTCAGCCCCAATTCCATGGCCTCGATCACATCTTGTCGTGGCGTCGAAACGCCCAGCATTGTCATGCGGCCAGAAGCATTAATCACCTGCTTTAACTGGTATTTTTCATAGACTGAAGACATCTTTTAACTTCCCTTCGTCAGTTAATACTAAGTCACCGGCAACGACCGCAGCCAGTGGCACCAGATACTTTTCACCGGTTACCGATTTGCCTTCTGAATCATTGAATACCTGAGGCTGCTGTTTCAGCTCAAAAATAGTCAGATCAGCGTCATAGCCCACATCCAATACCCCTTTATGGGTGAGACGCAGTGCCTGGGCGGCATTTTCTGTTACACAACCAATGACTTGCTCAAGACTCAAGCCGATGGTGAAAAATTTGGACATCACAGTCGCGAGGCTATGCACCGGTCCGCTAATACGGTTGCGGCAATAGATGTCGGAACTGATGGTGTGTGGGTAAATACCTTGCTTGATAGCAAGTTCTGCGACCTCGAAACTGAAGCTGGCACTGCCATGGCCAACATCTAATAATACGCCGCGTTTAAGTGCGCGTTGGATAGACTCACGCAAGGTACCTGCGGGGGTTAAAATTCGATTTGGCTTGCCGTTGTAGCAGTGGGTAATAATGTCGCCCTGTGTCAATAAATCGGCAATTTCATCCAGATCCGGCGGGTTATTACCAATATGCACCATGAGCGGTAATTGATTATTTTCTTGCTGAATTTCTTTAGCGCGTACCAGTGGTTTGATGCCGTTTTTACCCACTACACTGCTGCTCATTCGCGCTTTTATCCCAATAATAAAACCGGGATTACGGGCTATCGCCTGACTGACCGCTTGCTTATCAATCTGCGCCATATCGGCTAATTCGTTTTGCGTAACAATGCCGGTTTTTGCAATATTCAGGAAAGCATAAACGTGAGTTTTGGCAGCCCGAGTTAAGCGGTAAAAATCATCCACATCGTTGGAACCAGTACTACCCGCATCAACAACCGTAGTGACGCCGCTGGCAACGCCGACTAAATCAGCTTCATCATGATAAATAGGCGAAGCGGGATAACAGTGAACATGAGAATCAATCCAACCCGCACTGAGGTAATATTTCCCGGCCAGATCCAGCACTTTCCTGGCCGAACAAATCGGAGATTTTGTTTGATTGTCTTTATCCGCAGAAATAACGGCATTGATTGCCACTATTTTTCCGTCATTAATTGCGATATCAACCTGACGACCGTCAACTAATACCGCCCCGGTGATAATAAAGTCATACATTATCTTATCCCTTTTTTACTTGACGCCGCAGCGGGGTAAATATCCAGTTATTTGAATATTTACCCCGTAGTTCAGGAGATCGCGACTGGGAAAATAGAGCCTAAAATCATAGCTCCCAAAATTGCACCACCGGTGATAGGTTTATTCCACAGATAAAACAGTAATGCGCCAGCTAAAGAACCAATCCCAATAGGAATAGATGCGGTAATAGCTGACAGAATAATCAGTGGACCTAAGAAACGACCAGATGAATTACCTGCACCCATCATGACATCCGCACCGTATGTCGAATTACTTTGGTTAATCGTGAATTTACGCGCCAAAATAATCAGATAACCGATTGCTAAACCAATAACCAGACCGGTTACCAAGGATGCAGCAAAGTTAGCCACCGGGAACACAAACCCTGCACCCAGTAATAATGCTGGCACACCCAGACCAACCCCAGTCTGAATTGCACCACCGATATCCAAAATACCAACCAGTGAACCTTCAATAATACGAGCAAATAAGAAACTGGCACCAAACGCAGCCACTGCGCCATAAACCCCAGTATCCATTCCTGCCCGTAACATTGAAACAAAGGCCACTTCGTTAAATGCGCCAATACCATATAGGTAGTACATATGGGTACCAGCAAATACGCCGGAGGATAATAATCCTACAAAGATCGGAAATGACCAGTCGGCATACCAGAAATTATTCTTGGTTTGTTCATCCATCATCAAGCTCCTCTCGCTGTGTTATTTTCCGCTCAATGCGTTATGAATAGTTTCAAGCCACACTGGTGCACTCAGACTGAATGACTCCAGGAATTTCATATCGAATCCGCGGAAGAAACCACTAAGCACGAATAACAAAACAATGACTGTCATCATGATTTTAGTGACTTTATTCCAGCCGCTTTCTTCAACACCTTTACCAATTAAAATACCTAAAACCAGGCCCGGTACTGCGTTGCCCATAATCAACTGTGCCAAGCCGCCAAAAATAGTGGCCCAGAAGCCGGAACGTCGCCCTGCATCAATGGCCGCCAGCCAGAAAATAACAGGCATCACAGTGTTAACCAGAATATTCGCCGCTGGGACCAATACTTTAATTGCAGTGACCTGTAATGCCGCCGGAACCGCCGATGCAGTGGTATTTAGGAAGCTAACAACAATGACCCCAATAATCCCACAAGCAATCGCCATTTTTTTCGGGTTATGCATTGTCTCCGCCACATTGCGATTTTTAATCATCAATGCTGCGGCACCCCAGTTAGGAATAATGCGGTGGTCAACGTCCTGAGTAAAAGCACCTGCAGCAACTGAAGAGGCCCAGGCGTTGAAGAAGAACCCTAATCCAAAGGAGAAATGCGAAGCTGGATCACCCTCACACGAGTTCAACTCGCCCAAGGTACGAAACGCCCCCATTCCCTGTATGGTGGGCGCATGGAACATACGGGCGGCCCCAACACCAACCCCCACGCCAACCAGTCCGCCGATAATAATCGACTTAAAAAGAATGATTAGAAACATCAGTATATCCTTTTCGCTAATCGCAATAATCCAATGTTTTGGAATTGCGGCTTCAAGAATGAAGGTTGCATTGTTTTTATTTAGAAACGAAAACAACCTTATCTGTATTAATGATTGTTACGTTCACGGTAATATCGAGTTCAACGCTGTACGTCTTTCTTTCCCGAGGCAGAAAAAAGAATAAAAACTTTTCATTTTTTACTGATAATTCTGCTTTTAATACTTTTACGTCTTGTGGTTCAATCCGCAGTAAAATATTTTGTGTCGACTTCAACACAGTATTCTGGACATTACCGAGTGCATTGGCGAAGGCTTTGGCTTTAGTATCGCCTTTGCCTTTGACCTGCACTTGGGTGGTATATTGCTCTTTCATTATGGCTGACCATATTTCTTGATATAGGCTTCCACTAACTTCTGTCCTAATTCCTCTTTATCCATAAAGCCAAAGCCCAGTACTTTGCAGCCTTCATTTATTGCCGTCACACCTTCTTCGACTGAACGCATGCCGTACTTTGCTTTGTAACCATATTTATTTTGGGCGGTAATAGCACCGGCACCACCACTGCCACAGAATGAAATACCGAAATCTGCTTTTTCGCTATTCATCACATCACCCAATTTCATATCTGCGGCAACACCGGGAATAACCACCACGCGGCCACCAGCTAATTCAACGCCTTGCCCAACTTTCTGGCCTTTTCCTAAACGGTCGCCAATCACAACGGTAATTTGACTCATAGTCTCTTCTCCAGATCAGTATTTTATGGGTTATTATCTTTCGCTACTTCAAAATGCACCGACAACAAATAAGCTTCTTCAATAGGTAAATTGGCAAATTTATCGACCACCTGCTGCGCCATTTGCATCGAATGTGCTGAAATCTCATCAAATAATGATTTCTCCACTTCAGGTAATGGTTCGCCAGTTATTGAACGCAGCACCATGGCCCGAATATGTGATGTCAACATTTGCTGCTGAACGGCATTAGTAAAAATATTCTCGGCATTTAACATCGCGGTAATTTCAGCTAATACCCGCTCGGTGATGATAATTGCTTCCTCCATTCCAGGGTTCTCGGCTGCATTCAATGCGGCTACATCATTCACGCTGGCAATCCTCTATTCCTTGCTGCTACCACTTTCTGACTACAAAGATAAGTTCAGTTATTTATCTGTCGTCCCTTGCCTCTGCGCTATAACATCACCCTACCCGCAAGCGGAATAGGTGTGTAGCGGCATTTTTTCCAGTTCAAAGTGGAAATGTAATGTACCGGTGGGATCACTTTCGCAAAATACAGATGTTAGATAGCTAACTTAATCATTAACAACAAAATAACTTTCATATAAATACCCGATGAAAGCTGGCAGCGGAAAAAAGTTCGTGATCCGGATCTCTTTCTTTTCTAGCCGGAAGCGCCTAATATCAGATTAACATTAAGCTATTTTCTAACACCCCCTCTCCTATGGCGTGGGGGTGTTGTTTTTATGTTTTGCTGAAATTGAATTGGAGAGTGGTATGACCAAGCCAACCATCACGATTAACGAGCTAGATGCTGAACGTTTGGATGCGTTACTGGCGCAACCGGCTTTTGCCGGTTCTGTGGTCGCAACAGCGCTCAATGAAGAACTGGATCGTGCAGAAATCCTACCACCTAACGCCATTCCGGCTGATGTGGTGACCATGAACAGTCGCGTTCGTTTTCGCGATCTGAACAGCCAGGAAGAGCATATTCGCACATTGGTTTATCCCGCATCGCTGAAAGACAGTAACGAGCAACTCTCAGTTATGGCCCCATTAGGTGCCGCACTGCTGGGGCTGCACGTCAATGACGAAATTAGCTGGAAACTGCCGGGTGGGGATGAAGCCCGTATTACCGTGCTGGAATTGCTGTATCAGCCGGAAGCCGCTGGCGAGTATCACCGCTAAATCTGGCAAGCTATGAGTAGAGGGAATATCTATCCTATTTATAGCCAGCTAAAGAAGGGTAATGGCGATTGCTATTACCCTTGATGGCTAGGCTAGATTGAGGTTAACGGTATTTTTTATGGTAGGTATCGCGAGTGACTTTAAAGCCCTGCGCCGCTTTTTTTGCTTCATCCAGTTTGCCTTGATCCGCTAATGCCTTCGCCTGATCAATTTCGCCAATCAACAGATCTAAACCATGACGAAAATCTTTCACCTCTGCACTGCCTTCACCCAAACTTTTTAACTTAGTTGGGATGCCTTTCTGTGCATCCAGAGCCGCAGCCCGCATCGCAGCTAAACCTTGCTTCATCACATCAGTGGAGTCGGCTTTAAGTACCTTGCCATAATTCTCGGCAATGGTATCCATATTATCGGCCACACTGGCCGCCATCGCTAAACTGCTGGCGCTGAGTAATACTGCCGCCATTAACGCCATCATTTTCTTACCCATGCTCACATTCCTTATATACCCTTCGCTTTGGCGCTACCTGATTGTGGCGCCAATGACTCTGGGTAGGGTTATTGTTATCAGATCATTGGTACATTGCTCATACTTAACATAGGCAATGGATGGCAAAACTGACAACGATTTTTTATTGCCAGTTGAAAACGAGGGAATTATACAAATGAGGCAAAAGGTGAGAGAGGAGTTAGATATCAGCAATAAGCAGCAATTTTTTCTCTATTTTCCGCGATTAAGATGACGCCCCATTGAGTTGTATCGGGATGCTTGCTCCAGATTTTATCTTCTGGAATGCTGGCCCCATTATAAGGAACTCGATCGCCGCTATAGGGGTAAAACTCGCCGACTTCAGAATCGAGAATAAACACTGCCAGCTTATCTGACTCCCGTGCAATTTTCTGCCACAGCGCCTGACCGGCTTCATATTGTTTATTGTCGCTCATTAAAATAATACCGCACTTAAGCACTAAGACTTCATAAAATAGTGTTGCAAGCCCTTGACCACGTTCCTCCAGCTCAACCACCATCCCTTCTACTTGAAAGAGCCTGGAATCCTCCCAAAACCGCTTAACAGCAAGGGTTTTTTCACCAAACTCTTGCCTGGCTACCAGATCAAGACCCGCAATAACCCGATGACGCGGTATACCGTTAAAATCCTCCATTTTCATACGGATAATGGCTGCTTTCGGTACTTTTTCGTCAAAAATAACGCCATATTCTGTATTAGATAACTCAAATTCATGAATTAACGTAAATTCTCTGGCAACGGTTGCTGGGCTATAAGTACTTGGCATCACAATCATATTTGAACTTCCCCGCATCAATACCGGCATAATCATTATCCCTTTGACTATAAAACATCCATTTAAGTTGGGGAAGATTAGCATGTCAGGGAAATGAACAAACAAAACCGCCAGTATTGCTACTGGCGGCATATGGCACGAGAATATGACAGATAGGTTATTATTCGCCTGCTATCTTCATGGCGGGTAATAAGATAGAACCGCACTGAATGTTACTGCGGGTTTCAATATCACTGCCTATGCTGACGATATTGCGCAGCATGTCTTTCAGATTACCGGCGATGGTTATCTCACTCACCGGATACTGAATTTCACCGTTTTCAACCCAGAAACCTGCCGCACCACGGGAATAATCACCGGTAACGGTGCTAACCCCCTGGCCCATTAGTTCAGTCACGACCAAGCCTTTATCGAGCTGCTTAAGCATACCCGCGAAATCCTGCCCTTGACCGGCAATGCGCCAATTATGGATGCCACCTGCGTGCCCAGTGCTTTGTAGCCCCAACTTACGGGCAGAATAGCTGGTTAGCAGATAAGTTTGCAGCACCCCGTCCTTGACGATTTCCCGCTGCACCGTGCGCACACCTTCACTGTCAAATGGCGTTGAGGCCAAGCCGCGCAGTAAATGTGGATGCTCTTCGATAGTTAACCACTCTGGCAGAATTTGCTTGCCGAGATGGTCGAGCAGGAAGGTTGATTTGCGATAGATATTGCCGCCGCTGATGGCCGAAACCAAGTGACCAAACAGCCCAGTGGCAACTTCAGCAGCAAACAGTACTGGCGACTGCATAGTCGGTAATTTACGCGGTGATAAGCGAGATAAGGTACGACGGGCGCACTCTTCACCAACCCATTCCGGGCTGGTTAAATCTTCTATCCGCCGACCAATGGTATAGGCGTAGTCGCGCTCCATATCACCATTGTGCTCGGCAATAACACTGCTAGACAGGGAATGGCGGCTCGAACAATAGCTCTGCAGCATGCCGTGGCTATTACCAAAGACCTTGATGCCATAGTGACTGTTAAAACTGCCACCTTCCGTATTGGTAATCCGCTTATCTGCTTGCAATGCCGCCTGCTCTGCTCGAGCAGCTAACAAGATACCTTGCTCGGCATCTAAATCGCTCGGATGGAACAAATCCAGATCCGGAGCATCAAAGGCCAGCAAAGATTTTTCAGCCGGGCCGGCATAAGGATCTGGTGAGGTATAGCGAGCAATATCTAATGCCGCCTGCACCGTACGAGCTACTGCGTCTGGGTTTAAATCAGTGGTAGACGCACTGCCTTTACGCTGCTGGTGATAAACGGTAATACCCAGCGCGCCATCGCTGTTGAACTCCACGTTTTCCACTTCACCAAAGCGAGTGCTGACGCTGATTCCGGTGGTTTTGCTTACGGCTACTTCGGCCGCATCAGAACCCGCGCGGGCCAATTCCAAAGCCTGTGCAACTGCTTGTTCCAGCGTTTTACGCTGTTGTGCAACTTGAGTGACTACTTTCATCAGTCTGCCATAATTAATGAGATAATCGTTCAGGAAAGTGTCGTAATACGACCACTTACACGGATAAAATAGAGAACACCATGGTTCTGAGTCTATCAGAGATCTTTGTACAATTTCGCAGAAAGCCAACAACCTGCTACGATTAGCCTCTTTTTAAGGAATTTGACCATGAACAAACAGCCCGAAGACTGGCTAGATGAAGTCCCAGAAGATAAAAACGACGATGACGATGAGATCATCTGGGTCAGTAAAAGTGAAATTAAACGTGATGCCGAAGCGCTAAAAGACTTGGGTACCGAGCTGGTTGAGCTAGGTAAAAACGCTCTGGAGAAGATCCCATTGGATGAGGATCTGCTCGCAGCTATTGAACTGGCGCAGAAGATTAAGAAAGAAGGTCGCCGTCGCCAGATCCAGCTCATTGGTAAAATGCTGCGCGCTCGTGATGTAGAACCGATTCAAACGGCATTGGATAAGCTGAAAAACCGCCATAACCAACAAGTTTCGCTGTTCCATAAACTGGAAACACTGCGCGACCGTTTGGTTGAAGAAGGTGATGATGCCATCCCAACTGTATTGGAATTGTATCCAGATGCTGACCGCCAGCAGCTGCGCAGCTTGGTACGTAATGCTCAGAAAGAGCAAGCCACCAACAAGCCGCCGAAATCATTCCGTCAGATCTTCCAGTATCTGCGTGAATTAGCAGAGAAGCAGCAGTAATTGGGCAACAGATAGAATCTATTTATTAGGCGCTATTTTCGCAGACAGCTTGGGCACGGACAGCGCGCAGAACCCAGAGCGTACATATGGTCTTATCAAACCTGAGTACGTGAGGCGTTCGAGCACTGCCCAAGCTCAAGAGGGTAAAAATAGGCTAATCAGGCAATATTAAACCGTAAACTGCCCGCCAACTCTTCTTCGGCTTCTTCCAACAGCAGCACAATGGCCCCAAAACGGCGTTTCCGGCGGTGATTGAAATGGATAAACTCAATCTCTACCGGTAAAGCTATCTCGCCGGTTACGACATCCCACAACGCATCCAGATTGGCACCAAAACCTTCGTTCAGCGCAAACTGTTGGGAAAATGCGCGGTAAAATGCAGGAAGGTCCGGTATATGGTCAAAATCGAATACCACCTTTACCATCTTTTCACTCCATCCGAATGAAATGCTTGTAGTGATCCTGAGTCAGATAAATCAGGCCGTCATTGGAGTAAAGCAAACGATCACTACCACGATGCCCACAACGATAATTCACATCAGCTTCACGCCAATTACGGCCTTTAGCTTCGGGTAATTGACGTTCACGATTAGAAAAACGATCACCGCCAATTGCTCTGCCCGGTAACACTTTGCACAAATTACCATCCTTGGGATTCCAGCCCTTTTCACGCGCTTGTTGCTTGGTAATATAAAAGTCCGGCAGGCGATGATGCGCTTGCAAATATTTTGCAACCTGCTGGTGCTGGGTGAGTTGCTCAATAGAAACCGGGACCGATGACCGCGAGCGCTCCAGATCCGGAGACTGGCCGATGTCACGTGCCGTGACACCGTCAATACCCTGAAATGCGGCCACCGCCAGCAGCAGTATTGCCCCCAGAATAGTGATAAGTCGCTTATTCATGGTTCTCCTTAACCCTCAAGCTGCTACTCATTGCCATAATCTATGCCGTATCATCTGATTTATAAATTGCCCAGATGCAGAGTTTTAACTTCCATAAATTCATCTAAACCCAGCACCGAACCTTCACGACCCAGACCAGATTCTTTCACACCGCCGAAAGGAGCCAGTTCGGTAGACACCGAGCTTTCATTGACACCAATCATACCGCTTTCCAACGCATCTGAAACCCGAAATACCCGCTGCAAGTTCTGAGTATAGAAGTAAGCCGCCAGCCCGAATGGCGTGTTATTTGCCCGCTTGATCACTTCATCTTCGGTCTTGAAACGGAAACAGGCCGCCAGCGGGCCAAATGTCTCTTCAGAAGCCACTTTCATTTGCTCTGTTGCATCGGCAATCACCGTCGGCTGGAAGAAGTTTCCACCTAACTCATGACGACTGCCACCGGCTAACAACCGGCCGCCCTTCTCCAAAGCATCTTTTACGTGGTCTTCCACCTTCTCAACACCTGCCAGGTTGATAAGTGGCCCCATGTTGACGTCTTGGTCCATGCCATTGCCCACTTTCAGCTTGTTAACTTCGGCTGCCAAGCGGTTAACAAACTCGTCGTAAATACCATCTTGAATATAGAAGCGGTTGACACAAACACAGACTTGCCCGGCATTGCGGAATTTACAGGCCATGGCTCCGGCAAGTGCGGCATCCAAATCGGCATCATCAAACACGATATAGGGAGCATTCCCACCCAGTTCCATGGAGATTTTCTTCATGGTAGCTGCGGCATTGCGCATCAGAGTTTTGCCCACTTCAGTCGAGCCGGTAAAGGAGATTTTACGCACTTCAGGGCTGGCCATGATGGCGTCGCTGATAGCCTGGGTATCACCGGCAACCCCATTCAGAACCCCCGCAGGTACGCCTGCCTGCTGTGCCAATGCCAGCAAAGCAAAAGCAGATAATGGCGTATTGTTGGCCGGTTTAATCAACCCGGTACAGCCAGCAGCCAGTGCAGGCCCTAATTTGCGGGTAAGCATCGCCAGTGGGAAATTCCAGGGAGTGATGGCAGCCACGACGCCAACTGGCTCACGAGTTGCCAGAATGCGGGCTCCTTCTTTGGCAGGTGGAATGATTTCACCATTGGCACGCTTAGCTTGCTCACTAAACCATTGAATAAAGCTGGCGGCATAAGCAACCTCGCCTAATGCTTCTTTCAATGGTTTACCTTGCTCAGAAACCATCAGCTCAGCCAATGATTGCTGGTGCTCCATGATCAGTAAATACCAACGCTGGAGAATCTCTGCCCGTTGTTTCGCTGGGGTTTTGCGCCAGGCGGGGAATGCCTCGCTGGCGGCTTTAATCGCGGCTTCTGTTTCTGTTTTACCGGATTTCGCCACTCTCGCCACCAATACGCCAGTGGCCGGATTGCGAACCTCGAAAGTGCCTTGCGCCTGATGCCAGGAACCTCCGACAAAATAGCCGATATGATAAACACCGTCGCTCTGTTGTTGGCTTTGTAATGGGTTTTGTGCTGACATCTTGTCGACCTCCTGAGGGAAATGATGCCCCCCATCAATGGAAGGCTAGGAAGGATGGTTCCAGATTCAGTATAGCCCTTGATAAAGCTATGGGAACAGCTTAGCCCCTGTCAATCCGCGATTATATCAGCGCACTCTGATAACGGTGCAGCATATCCGCCAGCCGTTTTACTGGACGAGTGACTGAGTCAGGAGTCTGATAATCAACCAATTTTTGCTGATACTGATCCAGCTCCTGCAGCAATCGGGCGAAGTAATAGCGCCGTTTCTGGGAGTTTTTCGCATTGATCACTCTATCAGCGGTATAGCGGATTTGCTTATGGAAAGCACTCAGTTCAGCATTAAGCGGAATTTCCGTCTTATTGAGCCGTTGATGAGCGATAATCAAGGTTAATGCCAGCCGATATTTGTCGATGTCGCCGGGAAACATCATTAATAACTGGTTGAGTTGCTGATACAAAGCCGGTAAATGATTTTCACTGCGCTGGGCTTTATTGGTGGTCAGAGCGGATACCGCGCTGTAAACAAAGCGGTTCAGTAAGGTTCTGCCAGTTCGCTCTTTGGCATTATCACGGATCAGCAGCAAAACAATCAGGGAAACGAAGCAGCCCACAATTTGGCCTAATGCGCTGTCGAGAAACAGACTGACATTGAACTCCATCGGGTTACTCAACACCATAATATTGATGGTGCTGGCTAATGTCCCCAGCGAACCCAAGCGCCGCTTTTGTACTTCAATACCAATAATGAACGCCAGCAACCCTAAACTAATACACAGCAATAACATGCTCTGTTGAGTAGCGGGAATGATAAACATAAAGTAAAGCGCCCCGATGGGCAGCGCCATAATCACGCCCAACAGGAAGTCTATCGCCACCATCCGCGGATTTGGGGTGCGCATCGCCAGCGATGTCACCACGGCGATCATCACCATACAACCCGCTCCTGATGTCCAGCCGGTCCATAACCAGAACAAACCGCCGATAGCGGTAGCGATACCGGTACGCAGGCCATTAATCATGGCGTGATGACCTTCTGCGGAGACATGCTTCACCGGGACATCTGAGGCCAGAATGTCTTCCTCTACCCGGCTGATACTACTGTTTGTGTGAATACCTTTCGATAGCAATAAATAGCGAGTTGCTGCGCCCACCCAGCTGCTGATGGTATGCGGGATAGCGTCACTGTGGCTGGCCCCTATAAACTGGCGCAGTTTTTTCATCCGCTGATGAATGTCCGCCGGTGTTTGTGCCGGTTCACTCAGCATCGACTTCAATTGTTCGGTTAATATGTCGGGATGATTGACTAGCACCAGATAAGTTTCGCACGCTTGGGTTATCAGCGTTAATGACTCGGCATGTAATACCCGCAAACGGCGATTACAGCGTTGCCAGCGGGAAGACTCCATCATTAAATAGCTGCGCATCCCGTTGAGTGCAGTGGTGTTTTTGACTAAATCATTCCAGGCACGATCAATATCGGTTTTCTCTGCTTGATGTATACACAGTTGCAGAAGCTGGTATTGATCCACCAAGACTTTGTCTACCAGCCGATCAATATCCTGCTTAATAGATCGCGGTGAAAACAGCAGGTCAGCCATAACTGCACAGACGATCCCCAACACAATCTCACTACAGCGCTCCACCGCAAATTGGGGAGTTAGCAGCGGAGTTTCGCCGGTCGTCACAATGATGATAAGTGCGGTATAACCTGCTAAACCAAAGGCATAAGAGTTTTCCACCCGCACCAATGATGAGATCCAAGTACACAGCCCAGCCCACAAGCAGCAGAGCATCAGCGTCAATACCGGCGCTCTGATGGTCAGAACAATGATAATCAAGCCGCCAATACAGCCGATAAATGTTCCGATAATACGCAACCAGCCACGGTGGCGGATCGCACCGGAGAAAGGTTCTCCGCCCGCGGCAAAAGCTGGGCCTGCAGCAACAATCGCCGCTGTTAGCACCGACCAACGCGGCGTTTCCAATTGCAAATGAAAGCCCAGAAACAGCGCGGCCACAATGGCAAAACTGAGCTTAAAAGCAAAACGCAGGCGAATGAAAGTCGGGCTGCTCATCTTAGCCAAACTCGCGCAGACGATGCATCAGCTTAATCATTGGCGATACCTGATTGGGATCGCGATCATTCGATCCGGTGATAACCACCGTTGCGGTCGTCCCTGCCGGATAGGGATGCTGTTGATCCTCATCATCCAAGCGGATCTTCACTGGCACACGCTGCGCCAGGCGAACCCATTCCAGATTATTATCAATAGTCGCCAGCCCTTTGCTATCTATACTGCTGCTGCTGTTGGTGACACCTGCAGAGATACTGTCGACGGTGCCATGCAGAATACGGTTACTACCAAGTGGGGTAATTTCTGCCCGATGCCCCGGTTTAACCCCTTCCAGCTTGGTTTCTTCCAGGTAGGCTAAAATATAGAAAGTATCTTTTTTCACCAAGGCAACGGCCGTTGCACCGCGGTTAATAAACTCGCCGGCATGAACATTCAGGTTGGTCACCCAGCCTTCTGCAGGCGCGCGCACCACAGTTCGCTCCAAATCAAGTTGAGCTAAATCACGCACCGCGATAGCTTTTGCCAGTTGATGACGGACGGTTTGCAGCACATTGCTAGATTGGTCAATCTCTTCTTGTGACAGAGCCTGAACCCCTAAACGTTGACGTCGGCCAGATTCACGCTGTTTTTCAGCCGCCAGTGTTTGGTAATAAGCCACATCAGCTTGCGCTTCGGCCAGAGCCTGTTTATAGCGCGGCTGGTCAATGACCAATAGGATTTGGCCTTTCTGCACCAATTGGTTGTCCTTAACCGGGACATCGGTCAGCAAGCCGCTGACGTCCGGTGCAATAGCAACAACATCTGCGGTAAATTTAGCATCACGGGTCCAGGGTGATTCGGTGTAAAAGGCCCAGACCTTGAAGACAGCAACAATAGCCAGTAAAACCACCAATAAGGTGATGCCGATGCGGATTATTTTTAATGAAAAAGTACTCACGGCGACCTCAGGAAAAAAGACGAGATATTAAGTAAAAAAGACAACCGTACAGTGCAGTATTAAAGAGTGCCGGATGCCAGACAAACTCATAAATACCGGTGGGTTGTAACACACGGCGCAGAACAAAAAAGAGTGCCAGCGAGAGCAGCAGCTCAACAAATATCGGTGGAAAAGAAAGGCCGAAAATCACCATCACCGGAAGCAAACTCATGTTTAAATCCTTTCTGTTGTAGGGTGTCGGTGAGTACGCCCAGATGAATAATCTGACAGCTAACTGAAACACATCCAACCACAATAGCCACGGCGAAAAGCACCAGCCATAAGACTGACTTATAGGTTAAACTTGGTTGATTAGTATGACTGCAGCTTGCCATGAGATGAGAAAACAGTTCGGCTACGTGGTTTTCAAGCTTTGGACACTTCTCCCGACAGCTGTATATTAGCCTGCTTATTATCAAGTTATCTACAATGTGTGATCTAAATCACTTTTAAGCCAGAGTTAACAATCCCTCTCGCTAACAATCCACATAGAGCAAACTATGGAAAGATTAAAACGAATGTCAGTCTTTGCCAAAGTTGTTGAGTGCGGTTCCTTTACCGGTGCAGCACGGCAACTGGCAATGAGTGTTTCGTCGATAAGTCAGACAGTGTCAAAGTTGGAAACGGAGCTGAATGTTAAGTTACTTAACCGCAGTACCCGACGTATTGGTTTAACCGAGGCTGGCCGCATTTACTATCAAGGGTGTCGGCGCATGCTGCAGGAAGTGCAGGAAGTCCATGAACAGCTGTATGCATTTAACAATACGCCGACAGGAACGCTGCGGATCGGTTGCTCATCGACGATGGCGCAAAACGTGCTCGCCACCATGACCGCGGAGATGCTGAAAGAATACCCTGGGCTATCGGTTAATTTGGTCACTGGTATACCGGCACCGGACCTGATTGCTGATGGTTTGGATGTGGTGATTCGTGTCGGGGCTTTGCAAGATTCAGGGTTGTTTTCCCGCCGTCTGGGTTCCATGCCAATGGTGGTGTGCGCGGCCAAATCCTATCTCGCACAGTACGGCACGCCAGAGAAACCCTCGGATATGGTCAATTTCTCCTGGCTGGAATACAGTGTCAGGCCGGACAGTAATTTTGAATTGATTGCGCCGGAAGGTATTACCACACAGATATCCCCGCAGGGGCGTTTTGTGACCAATGACTCGCAAACCATGATCCGTTGGCTCAACGCTGGCGCGGGTATTGCCTATGCGCCATTAATGTGGGTCATTGAGGAGATTAAACGTGGTGAAGTGGAAGTGCTTTTCAAAAAATATCATTCTGATCCGCGCCCAGTTTATGCACTGTATACCGAGAAAGACAAAATGCCGCTCAAAGTCCAAGTCTGTATCGACTACTTAACCGAATACTTTAAGCGGGTTGCAGAGGTATATCAGGGCTACCGATAAGATGAGCATAGTTATTGGGTGCTCAATTCGACTTAAACTGAACACCCAAAATGCTGTATCTCTTCTTACGCGGTACCACCCACGGTGAGATTATCCAACTTCAGAGTCGGTTGGCCGACACCCACCGGTAGGCTTTGGCCTTCTTTGCCGCAAACCCCAACACCCTTATCCAGCGCCAGATCGTTGCCGACCATAGAAATCTGCTGCATCGCTTCAATACCCGAGCCAATCAAAGTGGCACCTTTCACCGCATGGGTGATTTTGCCTTTTTCAATTAAGTAAGCTTCAGAAGTAGAGAAGACAAACTTGCCGGAGGTTATATCCACCTGACCGCCACCAAAATTAGGCGCATAAAGGCCATATTCCACACTGGCGATGATCTCTTCTGGCGTGGATTTACCGGCCAGCATATAAGTATTGGTCATGCGCGGCATCGGCAAATGTGCATAAGATTCACGGCGACCATTGCCGGTTGGTGCCACACCCATCAGGCGGGCATTGAGCTTATCCTGCATATAACCTTTCAGAATACCGTTTTCAATCAGCACGTTATATTGGCCAGGCACCCCTTCATCGTCGATGGCAAGAGAGCCACGGCGACCTTGCATGGTACCGTCATCAACCACGGTACACAGCTCAGAAGCCACTAACTTACCCATTTGCCCGCTGAATACGGAGCTACCACGACGGTTGAAATCACCTTCCAGTCCATGGCCAACGGCTTCGTGCAGCAACACGCCCGGCCAACCGGCCCCTAATACCACTGGCATGGCACCGGCCGGTGCTGCAATGGCAGACAAATTCACTAATGCCATTCTGACGGCTTCATTAGCAAAATTATCGGCACGCACTTCACCGTCAACCATCTCCAGGAAGTAGTCATAGCCAAAACGGCCGCCACCACCACTGGCACCGCGTTCGCGTTTGCCATTCTCTTCAACCAATACACTGACCGACAGGCGCACCAGTGGGCGCACATCTGCCGCTAGCGTACCATCAGTGGCTGCGACTAGAATCTGCTCATACACACCGGTCAGACTGGCACTCACCTCCTGCACTCGCTGGTCGGCAGCACGAGCCACTTTGTCTACCCGGTGCAGCAGTGCAATTTTGTCTTCTCGAGAGAGGCTTTGCAGTGGGTCGAGTAATGGATACAGCGCCTTATGGCTAATTTCACCCAAGGTATGCACTTTACCGTTGCCGCTATCACGCACAATGCTGCGCGCAGCATGGGCACTTTGCTGTAAAGCATTCAGGGTTATCTGGTCTGCATAGGCAAAACCGGTCTTTTCACCACTGACCGCCCGCACCCCTACACCCTGATCAATATTGTAAGAGCCATCTTTAATGATGCTGTCTTCCAACACCCAGGCCTCGTGGTAGCTGGACTGGAAATACAGGTCAGCATAATCGAGGCGGCGCTCTGCCAACTGCCCCAATACTGAGAACAAGTCCTGATGGTTCAGCTTGTTAGCAGCGAGTAACTGCTCACTGACAAACGAGAGGCTCATAGTTTTCACTCTTTATTTAGATGATTATCATGAAGTAGATGATAGCTTATTCGATGGCGGCACCAGCGACGCAAGGAAGCGATTATGCTGCAATACCGGCATCTGGTTACGAATAGTCTTCAAACCTGTGGTTTCAATTTTGACTTTTAAAGCAGCAACCGCATCTGGGTTTTGCCCAATAATTTTACCCCAGGCATCAACCGCCATGGTATGGCCCCAAGTCCGGCGAGTGGCACCATGACGCCCCACCTGTGCTGCGGCTAATATCACGCACTGATTTTCAATCGCCCGTGCGCGCAATAAAATTTCCCAGTGAGCTTCACCCGTGACTTTGGTAAAGGCCGAAGGTACTGAAATAATCTCTGCACCCTGCGCACGCAAAGCCTGGAACAAACCGGGGAAACGCAGATCATAGCAAATCGTCATACCAAGGCGGCCCACAGGCGTATCAACTACCGTCAATTGCTGGCCCGGCTGATAAGTATCAGACTCACGGTAATGGCTATGAAGGTCATTTATATCCACATCAAACATATGGATTTTATCGTAGCGGGCTTTAAGCTCACCCTGATCATCAAACAGCAAGCTGCTGGTGGTGATAAGGTCCGGCGATTCACGGCTGATCAGCGGCATCGAGCCTACTTGGATCCAGACCCCGTATCTACGCGCCATCTCACGCACTTCCTGCTGCAATGGCCCATCGTTGTGCTGTTCGGCATGGTGGCGATATGAGGCGGCATTAGCAAATAACAAGGCATTTTCCGGCGTCATAACCAGTTGAATACCTGAGTTTAACTGTTTGATCTGCTGCTCAATTTGAGCCAGATTGTCACGGGTATTTTCACCGCTACATAACTGTAATAATGCGACATTGGCATTTTTCATGGCGCCTTACTCTCCTTTAGCTGGCGTAATACTTCATGGATGGCTGGTTGATCCAGGCTACCGGTAATCTGATAGCGAATCAGCGAGACCTTACTCCATAACGGCCCTAAAATCTTGGAGGCAGCAAATACTGCCGCCCCCACCACCGGGTTAATCGCGAAAGCCGTTGCGACACCGACAGTGGCTGAAATTTCTGGGGTGATGACCGCTTCCATGGCTATCTGGCGTCTCACCAAATCAACATTTCCGCTCATGGCAATATCGGCCGCCAACCCATCAATCACTAAATCACTGGTATGCATCACGCCATTTTTGATATTGGCGCTGCCGCGAATAGAATCAAACGCGAAGTCACGACTAAACGTATCACTAAAATCGAGTTGGAGCTTACGTAATAGTGCGTCAAAACTCACTAAGCGCAATAACTGGCCCGCACGGCCACCACCAAGGTCAGTGAGTAACCCGCGACCCAGCCGGCTCTTTAACGTCCCATTTAGGCTATCAATTTGTGGTTGCCACGGGACGCCGCGCCAATGTACGTCAGCATTGATATCAAATGAAGCGTCTTTAATTGGGGTTATCAGGCCAAAAAACGAGAGAGTTTCATCTATTTTTGGCCCACTCAATGCAACATTAAGCGAAGTTTTGTCACCCAAATGGTCTTGTTGCCACTGCCCGGAAATCTTCGCCCGCCCATTACCGGCTTCAATCAACCCATTCGACAGCGTCAGCACCGAACCTTTAGGGGTGAGATCCGCGTTCACCCGCCCGACATTTTGCCCCAAAATCCAACAAGCTTTACATCGCAGTTGCAAAGCAGGCCAATTATTGAATGAGATAGCACTAGGGCTTTGCGGCTCCTGCAATGCCGCTTTTGCCAGCGGGTCATTCTTCTCACTCCCCGCCCATTGCGGATTGTAATAGAGGTAATCAATATCGGCATGCCATGGCCCACTGTCAGACATCAACAGACTACCATCCACTTCTTGCCCCTTGGCCGTGACTTTGGTACCTGCCAGTAAAGGTTCTAGCTGTAATGTCAGGTCATGCCAGGCTTGACCGCCGATTAGCAACTGCGGCGTTTGTAATATCAGCCGATTAGGGAAAATGACATTGGAGGTGTTCCCTTGCATTTTGGGCTGAACGCCCGAGGCAAAAGGCGCACTCCCGGCTGAAAATTCAGGGGCCAGCAACGTCAGCCAGCGCTCACCATCCAAATTAGGCAGCTTGAGGACTAGCCCTTTATCATCCGGTAATGACGGGATTTTTTTGCTATCGGTTTGCCAGATAGCCCGCGCCAGCTCCACCTGATCCTTTTGCAGCAGCCACTGACTATTAAACGTATTATTGCCACCGGCGCTACCCGACAGTGTAAAGTTATCCAGCCCACCGACCACTTTGACCTGCAATGGTAAGCTTTGACCGCTGGCTTTATCGAGCGGTGAAGGTAAGTGACTGCTCACTTTCTTAAGATCAGCCGTGACATCAATTTTGTAATCCGGCTTACCGTTTTTAGGCAACTGCACGGCAACTTTACCTTGCCAGTTGGCGCTACCACTCAGCAATTTAGCCACATCGTCCGGTACACCAGGCAATTTAGCTGGCAGCCAGTCGCCGTGTAACCCGACGTTTACCAAAAAGTTCTTAGGTTGTTCTTCGGTAGTAAAATCAACCGTTAACGGCTGCCCGAACCAGTTGGCTGACAGAGTATCACTATCCAGATTGCCATTATTGAAGCGGAATTTACCGCTGATATTTTCCAATTGGCTTTGTAATGGCTGGACCAACAGGCTGTTATTCTTCAACGTCACTTCACCGCTGGCATGAGTAATGCGGTTCTCTTCCAAGGGGATATCAAGGTGTAAGCGCCCACTAACTTTACCGCCCACCTGCAACTGTTCAAGTGTCTCAGCCACCGAATCATTGAGTGGTGTCTTGGTAAAGTAGTCATGGACATCACGCCCTTCGCCAGCCACTTCGGCATCGACATACAGTTTCTCTTTCAGATAATCCGGAATGATGGCGCTGATATTGCTGCCGGTGACCTTGCCCAACATGGCATGAGGCGCATTCATCCACAGACCTTCATTGAGGAAATCGAGGTCGATAGCTAAATTCTCTAATGCAGGCCAATCTGGCTGGAATGCAAAAGTCGCGTTACGTAGCGGCACATAGACTTGGAACTGGCCCTCTTTATGTTTATAAGGAAAATCATGAGGATTGCCGTTATAAATCAGCGTGGCATTATCCACTTGCCCACCCTGTAACGCCTCGGTCAGATAATCAGCCAGTTTATTGCCCATTAATGGCACGGGGAAATAGCGCCAGGCGTCGGTTGCATCATACAGGCGAATACCAGTCAGAATCTTAAGCCACGGTTGCCCTTTATCCGGTTGCATATAGCGGAAACTGCCATTGCCCCACAAGGATTTCGCCCTGACATCTAGCTGGTCGCTCCAGAGTTCCCAACCGTTATCATCAACCTGCCAGTTTACCGTGCCGCTGGCCTGACTCACCTCTAATGGGGCGCGGAACATCTCACCATAAGGCAATGTACTGTCTTTAAGATTGATATCCAGCTGCCCAAGCTCAGCAGTACCGCTCAACACACCCGCAAAGTTATTCACGCCAGGCAGCAAATCCCAATGCTGCCAGCTGATATTGTGCCATTTAGCTTGGAAACGTGTTCTTTGCAGTTGGTTGATAGGAATATCCAATGCGAGGGCATCGACAATCCCCTGCGGCCGTAAATCAGCCCAGCGTTTCATCAACTCAGGTGTAAAAAGTGACAGGGTTGGCAATAGCGGCCCAACACGTTCGAGCTGAATATTGGTGGCGCGAATACGTAATTCTTGGGATTGGTCTGGGCCGATGAATTGTGTATTTTCAGGTAGCCACAAAGCTGACAAGTGGCCTTTCGGCCAAGCCTGGCCATCCGTTTTGAGGCTCAACTCTGGCGCATCAATTTGCCAGCCATTGCCCTGACGGCGGCCTTCCAGTACAAAGTTATCCACTGCTAGCTGATGGGATTGCTCACCCACCGTCCAGTTAGCCTGCCCCTGACTGAGCAGAACATTGCCACTGTAGATTTCACCACTTTTAATGCTTAGCCAAGCGGCCAGACTGAATTCGGCACTGTCCAACCCGGTATTATTGTGCAACCAGCGGCTAATCCAAGGTTTCAGGTCGATATTGTCGGCCTGCATATAAACCGTGCCATTATTTAAAATGCCTTGATTATCATGTAGATCTATACGCACCATCACCACACCATGCTGGCCATTGATGGTCGAAAGGCTGATTTGACCTTCAGCGCGGTGCCGGCTAGGGGAGTTAAGCCAGGTCAGTTGTGGGATCTCTAATTCGGCACGTGGGCCTGATGGGGTCAAAAATGAAATGCGGCTGTTGCGCAGGTCAAAATGGTCTAATTGACGTAAGAAGATATCGGTAATGTTGCTGGCTTCAAGGCTACTGTTATTGCTCTGCTGCCTATCCAGTGTGGTGTGCAGGTCCAGCTGTAACTGATAAAAGGTCATATCACGGAATTGCCAGCGCCAATGCAGCAAGGATTGCCAGACATCGAGCGCAAGAGTCACCCGTTGCACCTGCCAGTCGGCTTTCGGCAATTGAGCTCGAATATCACGCAATTCCAACGTCGGACCAAAGGTTTCCCACGTCCCTTGCATGAACCCCACTTCCAATGGGATACCGCTAATGGACTGAACCTTGGTCACGATTTGCGAACGATAGTCGTTGATGAGAGGCAGCATCATGCGTAGCCCACTGACCAACAGTGCCACCACAACAATTATTGTGGCGCCTGTCGCAAACATTATCCTGGGCAGTCGCCTCACACTTCTCTCCTCGCCATCCCTGTAAGGCCGGGAGGCACTTACATCATCACCACATCAAACTGTTCTTGGTTATACAGTGGCTCAATCTGAACTTTCACCTGCTTACCGACGAAAATTTCCACTTCAGCCAGTGCGTGAGACTCTTCGCCTTTCAGCGCCTCACCGACAGCTGGAGAAGCATAGACCAAGAAGCGGTCAGAATCATAAGCATGGTGAACACGAACAATTTCACGCAAGATTTCATAGCACACGGTTTCGACCGATTTGACGGTGCCACGGCCACGACAGGTTGGGCATTCGTTGCATAGCACATGCTCGATGCTTTCCCGCGTGCGCTTGCGCGTCATTTCCACTAAGCCTAGCTGAGAGAAACCGTTAATACTGGTTTTTACTCGATCTTTACTCAGTGCCTGCTCCAGTGAATGTAATACGCGCCGACGATGCTCTTCATTACTCATGTCGATGAAATCAATAATGATAATCCCACCCAGATTGCGCATCCGCAGTTGGCGGGCAATAGCCTGAGTCGCCTCAATATTGGTATTGAAAATGGTCTCGTCAAGATTACGATGCCCGACAAAAGCCCCAGTATTGATATCTACTGTGGTCATGGCTTCGGTCTGGTCAATAATCAGGTAACCGCCTGATTTTAACTCAACTTTGCGCTCCAGGGATCGCTGAATTTCATTTTCGACATCATAGAGATCGAAAATCGGCTGTTTACCGGCATACAGCTCCAACTTTTCAGTCATTTCTGGAATATATTCGCTGGTAAACTCCACCAGCAAATCATAGGTCAATTTGGAGTCAACGCGGATTTTATCCAGTGCCGCACCGGCAAAATCACGTAGCACGCGCTGCGCCAGAGCCATCTCGCCATACAATTTATATTTAGTGATATTGCGTTTTTTCCGCTCCTGAACCTTGGTCCACAAGCGTTTGAGGAAAGCGGCATCAGCAGCAAGTTCCTCTTCGCCAATTCCCTCGGCAGCCGTGCGAATAATAAAACCGCCCTGCTCATCACAGTACTCTGCCACGGTTTTTTTCAGGCGTTCACGTTCCGCTTCACTTTCTATACGCTGAGAAACCCCCACATGGGCGGCCCCTGGCATTAACACCAGATAACGGGAAGGAAGGGTGATATCGGTGGTCAAACGTGCGCCTTTAGTGCCGAGCGGGTCTTTTACCACCTGCACCATTAAATCCTGCCCCTGACGAACCAGTTCAGCAATATCGCGCACATTGAAGTTTTTCTGCTCATCCCCAGCCACGCATTCGGTGTGGGGCATGATATCGGAAGCATGGAGGAAAGCTGCCTTATCCAAACCGATATCCACAAAAGCCGCTTGCATGCCCGGTAAAACTCGGCTGACACGACCCTTATAGATATTGCCAACAATCCCTCTTTTGGCTTCACGTTCGATATGTATCTCTTGCAGGATGCCACCGTCAATGTAGGCAACCCGCGTTTCAGACGGTGTAATATTGACCAGTAATTCAGCTGTCATGTATTCCTCTCACATTACGTAGCGCAATGAAATTACTTAGTAATTCATGGGTTTCTACCAACGGCAATCCCACCACCGCATGATAACTGCCGGTAATGGACCTGACGAAACAACCACCTTTCCCCTGAATACCGTACGCGCCCGCTTTGTCCATGGGTTCACCGGTAGCAATATAGTCACTGATTTCCAACTGGGATAACACGCGGAATGTCACATCTGTCACAACCATGGCAGATAATACGTCTTGTCGGTCAGCCAGTGACACCGCGGTAATAACTTGATGTTGTTGGCCGGACAATGCGCTCAATATTTGTTGCGCATGTACTTTATCTCGTGGCTTTTCTAATACTTGCCCATTTAGCACCACGATAGTATCTGCCCCTAAAACAGGCAAATCCTGTGGTGCGACCCTTACCCCTGCCTGTGCTTTATCTTGTGCCAAACGCCGGACATATTCTTGTGCACTCTCTTCAGGACGGCGTTGCTCTTCAACCTCAGTTTTTAGCACCTCAAAAGGTACATCGAGCAAGGTTAGTAATTCACGGCGACGCGGAGAGCCAGAAGCGAGGTACAGGGCGGTCATGAGTCTTAAGTCCTTATTGCACCGCAAATTGGCGGCGAATTTTACGCATTAACAAAAATAGCCAAGGCCATAAAATGCCGTTGACTACACTACTCCAGAATACTTCAGGTCGGAATGAGACATTACTGACTAAAAACTCGGACCAGAACACCACCACATCCATCGTCAGCGAAAGCAGCATCACAATGAGTGCCTGCTGCCACAATGCCATATTGCGGAATAGTTGAAATTTAAACGCCACCAGATAAGCGATAATGCTAAGCGCCAGAGCCCGGACCCCGAGTGTTGACCCCAAAATGAGGTCCATAATCAGCCCGAGAATAAAGCCAGTGCCAACATTCACCCGATGCGGTAATGCCATCACCCAATAAATTAAGACTAATGCCAGCCATGAAGGCCGGAACATATAAATCTGTTCAGGCCACGGCATAATTTGCAGCACCATGGCAATTAGGAAGGACAACCAGATAACCCAACGGCCATTGCTGCTGTAACGGTTCATGGTGATACTCCCGGAGCAGTCACTGCTGGTGGTGTTGTCGCCACAGGTGGCGCCGGTGGCCCCATAGCATCTGCGGCTGGCAATACTTGCGACATCATGGGAGCCAAGCGTTCATTTGCCACTCGGCGAACTTCATCTGGTGGCAACGGGATATCGCCATTACGATCAGCGCCCCACAAGAGCAACAGATAACGTAGGCGCTGCAAGTCGGCAGTTGGGTGGGCTTGAATCACCGTATAAGCACGCTGGTTGTCAACTTTGACCGACGAAACCACAGCAACAGGATAGCCTTCAGGGAAACGCCCCCCCAAGCCGGACGTCACTAATACATCGCCGACACGAATATCTGTATTGCTAGGCAAGTGCTCTAATAATAAGTCATCAGTACAACCACTACCGGCAGCAATGACCCGAATATCATTTCGCAGTACCTGAATAGGTAGCGCGTGGGAAGTATCGCAAATCAGTAATACACGGCTGGTTAATTTACTCACCGCAACCACCTGACCTACGACGCCACGGTCACTGATAACCGGCTGGCCTTCGTACACACCATTGTTAGAGCCTTTATCGATAACCACTTGGTCACTATATGGATCTGTCCCGCTGGACATCACCTGAGTAACCATTTTCTGTTCATCCTGACGCAGCGGAGATCCGAGCAATTCACGTAAGCGGTTATTTTCCTGCTTAAATTGCCCAAGTAACTGGAGATCAGTATTTTTCAGCAGCAGTTCTTGGCGCAATGCACGATTTTCCAGCTCCAATTGTTGATGGGTAGCCAGAGTTTCAGAAACATTGTCGAGAACTTTTCGTGGCCCGTTGGCCAGAAAATAGAAAGGGCTAACGGCGGTGTCCATATAAGTACGTATTTTAACAAATGTACCTAATCGACTATCCGCTATAACTAAAATAATGGCTGCAAGAACGGCAAAAAATAACCGCAGTTGCAGGGATGGACCCCGGCTAAAAATCGGCTTCATAAATTATGGGTATTCCTTGACGGCATGAAGGAGGAAGCGCCAAATCTGAATCACCCTGTCGTACTTGACGTTACAGCAGATGATGGCGACTCACCCGAATGACTGACTGATGTCAGCGCATTCGAATGTGCTTATTGCCTAGCTGTGACGCCAATAACTTCTTACCCTGGGTATCGATTTATACGACCGGCCCTTCTCCTTTTGGCTGACTATTCTTCGCTGAACAAATCGCCGCCATGCATGTCGATCATTTCCAGCGCTTTACCACCACCGCGGGCAACGCAGGTCAATGGATCTTCTGCCACCACCACCGGGATACCAGTCTCTTCCATCAGCAGGCGATCCAGGTTACGCAGCAATGCGCCACCACCGGTCAACACCATACCGCGTTCAGAGATGTCCGACGCCAGTTCTGGCGGACACTGTTCCAGCGCCACCATCACCGCACTGACAATACCGGTCAATGGTTCTTGCAGCGCTTCAAGGATCTCATTGGAATTCAGAGTAAAACCACGTGGTACACCTTCTGCAAGGTTACGGCCACGCACTTCAATTTCCAGAACTTCATCACCCGGATAAGCAGAACCGATGCTGTGTTTAATACGTTCAGCTGTTGCTTCACCAATCAATGAACCGTAGTTACGGCGCACATAATTAATGATAGCTTCATCAAAACGGTCACCACCGATACGTACGGAAGAAGAGTAAACCACACCGTTCAGAGAGATAACGGCCACTTCTGTGGTACCGCCACCAATATCCACAACCATTGAACCGGTTGCTTCAGAAACAGGTAAGCCTGCGCCAATTGCCGCAGCCATCGGTTCTTCAATCAGGAACACTTCACGAGCGCCTGCGCCCTGAGCAGATTCACGGATCGCACGGCGCTCAACCTGAGTTGCCCCGACCGGTACGCACACCAATACACGCGGACTTGGGCGCATAAAGCTGTTGCTGTGAACTTGCTTGATAAAGTGTTGCAGCATTTTTTCAGTGACAAAGAAGTCGGCGATAACACCATCTTTCATCGGACGAATAGCCGCGATATTGCCAGGGGTACGCCCCAGCATCTGTTTGGCATCATGGCCCACAGCCGCAACGCTCTTCGGTGAACCGGCACGATCCTGGCGAATAGCAACCACTGAAGGTTCATTCAGTACAATGCCTTGTCCTTTAACATATATAAGGGTATTGGCGGTACCCAAGTCGATGGACAAGTCGTTGGAAAACATGCCACGAAATTTCTTAAACATAACGAAAGGATAATCCTGCAAGCTGGGGGCGGAAAATAAAATCCGCCTACTTTACCAACCACACGAAGCAGCGACAAGGCGCAAAAACGTCCTGATTCGGTGAAAAAGTAGCTGCGTTATTGACATCTCGTTCCATTCAGAGCCCAGGTTGCTTGAAAAGGTTGAATAAACCCTCGACACAACACGGGTTCTGCGCAACGACCGGCGTAACACAGCACATAAAATCTAACATTTAACCTGATTCTCGTCGGAAGTAAGCGCCCACCAACGATTTACGGAAATGACTGACACATTCTACGTTAATTTTTGCTCAACGATCAGGCTAAACATGGCCCTAATACGAATATTTTTTCTTTCCAGGGTGTAAAAGCGTTGGCGGAGCAAAAAAATTGCCTTGACCACCGTAAACACCTTTCTCTTTCAGAGTTTGCCATTCTTCACGGGTCAGAACTTCTGCGGCGAAAACTTTCGCATGGGTTCCTGCACAAGCACCGGTCAGACTATCGACAAACAACTGATTTTCGTAACGTAAATTAATACTTCTTACCAATCCCGGATGAAGCTTGATCATTTCAACCCGTAGGGACTTAATATATGAGGTGCTTACCACCGTCAATCCGGCCTGTGACACCATAACTTTGCAGCCTACACCGAGTAGCAAACGCATCATCGGGCGGATTTGGCTGATATATTGACACACATCTGCCTCTGCAAGTTCAAAGATAATTCGCTCTCTATCAGATTTTCTACACTGTAGCAGTGTATCCCGCAGCCAGCGCTGGAAAGGACGTTGCAATAATGAAGCAACGCAGATAGAAAATGCCAGAGTTTCGTCCGGCCATAAAGCTAATAAAGGAATTATCCGATCAATTTTTTGACGATCGTAACGTTCGCCCAAACCGAACAATTGCACCAGTGGTATAAATTCAGCCGCTCGTAGCTCTTGTTCACCATCATATATACGGCTGATGATTTCACGATGGTGAATTTTTCCGTCAACCGTCACGACCGGTTTCTGATAAAGCCTAGGGCCACCGTTAGCCAGAGTCTGTTCCAGTAAAGTGCGCCACTTGACGCTACCGCGTCCTTTTTCTGATACTTGAGTATCGTAGACATACCAGCCATTCCCCCCATACATCGCCGCATTTTTGGTCGCTTGTCCAGCATTATCCATAATCTCATCAGCTGAATCGCCGCTGCGATAAGCCACAATGCCAATATGCAGTAATGACTCACGATCAATTACATGGGGGTCGGGCAGTGACCCCACGGCATGCACCAGTTGAGCCGCCATGACATCGGCATCTTTAAGCGTTTTATGCGGGAGTAATATAGCGATATCACTATGATGATAACGGGCTAACAATGCTGAGGGATGACGGGCAACAAATGTAGAAAGCAGGTTAATTAGCGAATGCATCAATTCTTGCACCTGCTGATGGTCATCAGTCTCAATTAAACCATCAAAATCAGGTAGCTGTACCATCATCACGACGCCGTGAGCTCCCGGTTCTTCCATTTGAGTCGTCAATTGATTATCAAAAAACTGGCGGTTACTGAAGCCAGTTTTGGCATCTTGGGCGGCAAAAGTCCGTATCAATGTATCAACACGATTACGCTCTTCCCTCACTTCGATTAATTCTGCCAATAGATGGTCAATGGCACGGCTGGCACAAGGTGGCCATTCATGGCCTTCGCTACGAATGGCATGTTCACGCTCGCCATTAAGGATTCGTTTCGCTCGCCACTCAAGCTTCTCTTGGCCTGCAGTTTGTTCACGCAGCCAACGGAAACTTAATAACAGTGTCATCGCGATCACCATGACCACCAATGACAAAATAGCCGCGGCATACAGGGAACGAGCATAACTGCTTAAGGGGTCGATATAGGTGAAATGCATTGAGGCTCCCGGTTGATGCAGCATCGGGACAGCCAGATTACGGTAACGGCTTTGGCTATTCCATGGTGCATAAATAGCGGGGAGCTTAAGATGATAAAGCGTGCTGTTTTCATTCTGGATGCTGACCTCCAACACACCCAGAGCCCGCATCATGAAAGGCAACCATTCACGTTCTTTATCAGCAGGTTGCTGCAGCAATGACTGATCATAAGCAGTCACAATACCTTGGAGGCGATGCTCCATTTTTTTCTGACATAGATAGAAGAAGCTCGCAGTGCTACCCAGTAACACCAGACACATAGCCACGACGACCAGCAGTGTCATAAACACAGATAATTTGGTTGTAAATCGCATCCCTTAGCCTTGCGAAGCGCAATTAAGTGAAAAACATGCCTCAGTTCCCTCGAGGAAAACACTATATGACAGAAAGGCACCATAATACTGATTTTTTACTTCATAATGCGACAAAAACGTAATAACTCAGCCTTTTTCCCTGAAGTTTGGTTAACTCTTCTTCAAGGATAGTCAGGGTCAGGATCAATAGCCTGATTTTTGTTTTTGATCAGACTAGAAGGTTGATGTTGTCGCTATATTGGCTCACTCTTAACTCATACTTCTTTTGAATTTTTGGAGTACTACATGCGAGCGCTGGTTCTTGAGCAAACTGAAGGTCGTACTACCGCAGAAGTGCGTGAAATATCGCCGTCACAACTCCCTGCCGGTAATGTCACCGTTGATGTCAATTGGTCTAGCCTGAATTATAAAGATGCACTGGCCATCACGGGGAAAGGGAAAATTATTCGCGAATTCCCTATGGTCCCAGGTATTGATTTTGCGGGCACTGTCCACTGCAGCGAAGATCCGCGTTTCCATGTTGGTCAATCCGTGTTGCTGACTGGCTGGGGAGTCGGCGAAAACCATTGGGGCGGTTTGGCGGAACAGGCCCGAGTGAATGGCGACTGGCTGGTACCTATGCCCGAAGGGCTAGAACCTCGCAAAGCGATGATTATTGGCACGGCTGGCTTCACGGCGATGTTGTGCGTCATGGCATTGGAAGAAGGTGGCGTGACACCAGAAAGCGGTGAAGTGGTCGTGAGTGGGGCCAGCGGGGGGGTGGGGAGCACCGCGATTGCCTTACTTTCAGCACTGGGTTATAAAATTGCGGCTATTTCTGGCCGTGACAGTAACAGCGAATACCTGAAAAGTCTGGGTGCTCACCGAGTGTTATCCCGTAATGATTATCTTGATGCTTCACGTCCCCTGGAGAAACAGCTGTGGGCTGGCGCAATAGATACTGTGGGTGACAAAATGCTGGCTAAAATCCTGGCGCAAATGAATTACAACAGTACAGTTGCCGCTTGTGGCCTGGCGGGCGGCTATACGCTACCCACTACCGTTATGCCATTTATTCTGCGTAATGTGCGCTTGCAAGGTGTGGATTCAGTCATGACACCACAACAAAGGCGCCTGCAAGCCTGGCAACGGCTACAGAAGATTCTACCTGAAAGCTTCTATCATCAAGCATCGCACTCCATCACATTGGCAGATGCACCCGCTATTGCCGAGCGCTTACTGGCAAACGATGTTACCGGTAGAACGTTGGTTAAAGTACGCTGATAATCTAATCAATAAACAGGGAATGAAACCCCCTGTTTCATCTGGCAACAATCAGAAATATGATATTTTCCTTTGTTTACTCGCACTTATTCTCATAACCCGCCATGATTATTACTATCAAAAGTGGCTCTCCAGCCTGACGGAGTAATGTTATGAGCAAGTTTTTATTCAATCCCAAGAGCAACGCTTCCAGCACTTATAATGTGCCGCGCAAACTGACTGAAGCTGATGTGACTCCTGAGAGCATTTTTTATCAGCGCCGCAAGGTATTGCAAGCCCTCGGCATTACTGCTGCGTCGCTCGCGCTACCGACATCTGCACAAGCCGATTTGTTAGCATGGTTTAAAGGTAATGACCGCCCCAAAGCCCCATCGGGCAAGCCTCTGGATTTCACCAAATCAACGGTTTACCACCCAGATTTGGCGATGACACCGGAAGATAAAGTCACCGGATACAATAACTTCTATGAATTCGGCCTGGATAAAGCCGACCCTGCTGCCAATGCCGGTACGCTGAAAACCGAAGGCTGGCAGATAAAAATCGACGGCGACGTTGCGAAACCGATGACCCTCGATATTGATGACCTGATAAAGCGCTTTCCTCTGGAGGAACGCATCTATCGCATGCGCTGCGTAGAAGCTTGGTCAATGGTGGTACCGTGGATTGGGTTCGAGTTGGGGAAATTGCTAAAACTGGTTGAACCGACCAGTAATGCTCGCTACGTCGCGTTTCAAACACTTTATGCTCCAGATCAGATGCCAGGGCAAGAAGACCGCTTTATCGGTGGTGGTCTGAAATACCCTTATGTAGAGGGGCTACGACTGGACGAGGCCATGCATCCGTTGGCCTTTATGACCCTCGGTGTCTATGGCAAGGCTCTTCCCCCCCAAAATGGTGCGCCGCTACGGCTTATCACACCGTGGAAATATGGCTTTAAAGGAATAAAATCTATCGTCCATATTCGCCTGACCCATGAACAGCCCCCGACCACCTGGAACCTAAGTGCGCCCGACGAGTATGGTTTTTATGCCAATGTGAATCCACATGTGAACCACCCGCGCTGGTCCCAGGCGACTGAACGCTTTATCGGCTCCGGCGGTATCCTTGATGTGCAGCGCCAACCGACCCTGTTGTTTAATGGTTATGCCGATCAAGTCGCCTCCCTTTATCGTGGCTTGGATCTACGGGAGAATTTCTAATGCGGCTTAGCTTGCAGCAAGTTAAATGGCTAAAAGTCGCTATCTGGTTGGCAGCTTCCCTGCCTTTTCTGTGGTTGGTGTTATCTGTGGATCAAGGCTGGTTCAGTGCCGATCCCGCCAAAGACATTCAGCACTTTACTGGTCGTATGACCCTTAAACTATTATTGGCAACCCTTGTGGTTACGCCACTAGCCCGCTATGGCAAACAGCCGCTGTTGATCCGCTGTCGCCGGCTCTTGGGATTATGGTGTTTTGCCTGGGGAACATTGCATCTGGTTAGTTATTCGGTACTGGAGTTAGGGCTGAGCAATATTGGCCTATTGGGCCGCGAATTGGTCACCCGCCCCTACCTGACATTGGGCATCACTAGTTGGTTATTGTTACTGTCACTGGCCGTGACATCCACCTTGTGGGCACAACGAAAAATGGGAGCCAACTGGCAAAAGCTGCATAATTTGGTGTATGTTGTCGCCATTCTCGCGCCGATTCATTATCTTTGGTCGGTGAAAACTCTGTCACCCTTACCCATTATTTACGCCGTGGCAGCAGCCATATTATTGGCACTACGTTATAAAAAATTTCGGCAATGGTGCCGCTAAAAGTCGGCACTTATCCACGTTCTTCCCGTTCTATAGCCAAAGTTCTCGGTATTATCGGCGAACGTCAGTTATTCGAGTCAGCGAACACAGTTAACCTCCGTGCAGCACCAAGTACGGAGGACATAATTAGGTAGTTAACGCACAATTCGTATTCTTTTCTATTGAATATCTTCGCTGATAAGACCAGTATTTAGCTGCTAATTGCTACGATATCATTATAATGCTCGACCTTAGTGCCGATCACAGTATCAAAATCGTCGTAAAAAGGTGACAAATCGGTGACATCAGGTTATTTTTTACGATGATGTACTAATTGCCGGAGATACCAGCACAATGTCGGATAAGTTTCACATTTTGCTTCTGAATGGCCCTAACTTGAATCTGCTTGGGACACGTGAACCGGAAAAGTACGGTTACACTACGTTGACTGATATTGTCAGCCAGTTAGAGACTCAGGCTCAGGGAATGGATGTGGTGCTGTCCCATTTGCAGTCAAATGCAGAACATGCGCTGATCGATAGGATTCACCAGGCTCGGGGTAATATCGATTTTATCCTGATCAACCCGGCGGCGTTTACGCACACCAGCGTAGCACTGCGTGATGCATTGTTAGGTGTGGAGATCCCGTTTATCGAGATCCACTTATCTAACGTGCATGCTCGGGAGTCATTCCGTCATCATTCATATCTCTCTGATATTGCAGTTGGCGTAATCTGCGGACTTGGCGCAGATGGCTACAATTTTGCTTTACAGGCAGCGGTAAATCGCTTGTCACAATCCAACTAGACCCGAAATAATTCGAGTTGTGGGAAGGCGGCAGCTGAGTGAATCCCCGTGAGCTTATTGATTTTAAGGTCAATGGCAGTAAGTGATTGGGATGAACGAAGGCAGTCAACACACATGCAACTCGAAGTATGATGGGTATAATTGCAACACATAAAGAGTACGGAATCACACTCATGGATATTCGTAAGATTAAGAAACTGATCGAACTGGTTGAAGAGTCCGGTATTTCAGAGCTGGAAATCTCAGAAGGCGAAGAGTCAGTACGTATCAGTCGTGCTCCCGCCGCACCAAACTACCCAATGATGCAACAGCCATATGCTTTTGCTGCACCGCAGCAACCCGCTTTGGCCGCCGCTGTAGCTCCAGCACCTGCTGCTGAAGCCGCAGCACCTGCAGCCATTAGTGGCCATATCGTGCGCTCCCCAATGGTCGGTACTTTCTACCGTACCCCGAGCCCTGATGCTAAAGCCTTCATTGAAGTAGGTCAGAAAGTTTCTGCTGGCGACACTCTTTGCATCGTTGAAGCGATGAAAATGATGAACCAAATCGAAGCAGATAAATCCGGTACTGTAAAAGCCATTCTGGTTGAAAACGGTCAACCGGTTGAATTCGACGAGCCTCTTGTCGTCATCGAGTAACGAGGCGTTCCATGCTTGATAAAATCGTAATCGCTAACCGCGGTGAGATTGCGCTGCGTATCCTGCGAGCTTGTAAAGAGCTGGGGATCAAAACTGTGGCAGTTCACTCCACAGCGGATCGTGATCTTAAACACGTGTTATTGGCTGACGAGACTGTCTGTATTGGTCCCGCGCCTTCTGTTAAAAGTTATCTGAATATCCCGGCAATCATTTCTGCTGCTGAGATCACCGGCGCGGTGGCTATTCACCCCGGCTATGGTTTCCTGTCCGAAAATGCTGATTTTGCCGAACAGGTAGAACGTTCAGGTTTCATCTTTATCGGGCCACGCGCCGAAACCATTCGCCTAATGGGTGATAAAGTTTCGGCTATCAGCGCGATGAAGAAAGCCGGTGTACCTTGTGTACCTGGTTCTGACGGCCCACTGAGCGACGATACAACCAAAAACAAAGCTTTTGCCAAACGAATCGGTTATCCGGTCATTATCAAGGCATCTGGCGGTGGTGGTGGTCGTGGTATGCGTGTGGTTCGTCACGATAAAGATCTTGAGCAATCCATCAACATGACGCGTGCGGAAGCCAAAGCGGCTTTCAATAACGACATGGTTTATATGGAAAAATACCTTGAAAATCCACGCCATATCGAAATTCAAATTTTGGCTGATGGTCAGGGTAATGCTATCTATCTGGCGGAGCGCGACTGTTCTATGCAGCGCCGTCACCAGAAAGTGGTTGAAGAGGCACCCGCACCCGGTATCACCAGCGAAATGCGCCGTTATATCGGTGATCGCTGTGCGAAAGCCTGTGTGGAAATCGGCTATCGTGGCGCAGGGACTTTCGAGTTCCTGTATGAAAACGGCGAGTTCTATTTCATCGAAATGAACACCCGTATTCAGGTTGAGCACCCGGTTACCGAAATGATCACCGGGGTCGACTTAATCAAAGAACAGCTACGTATTGCGGCTGGCCAACCTCTCTCCATCAAACAAGATGAAGTGAAAGTTCACGGCCACGCAGTGGAATGCCGTATCAACGCCGAAGACCCAAATACTTTCCTGCCAAGTCCGGGTAAAATTACCCGTTTCCACGCGCCGGGCGGTTTTGGTGTGCGTTGGGAGTCTCATATTTACGCCGGATATACTGTACCGCCGTATTATGACTCCATGATTGGCAAGCTAATCACTTATGGTGAAAACCGTGATGTGGCTATTGCCCGCATGAAAAATGCGCTGGCAGAACTCATTATCGACGGCATCAAAACCAACGTTGAGTTGCAGCAACGCATCATGAATGACGAAAACTTCCAGCACGGTGGAACCAATATCCACTATCTGGAGAAAAAACTCGGGTTACAAGAAACCTGATATTGCGTCTTTCATGCCAAGGCCGGTAAATTACCGGCCTTTTTCTTTTCATTTGTTTAATTTTCTTTTGATTGACGTAGCTGGCGTTTCAATAGATGCAGCTAACACCGCTGCAAAGCCAAATAAGAAGGGGAAAAATGGACACAAGGTTCCTACAGGCAAACAAAGAAGCACGCTGGGCCTTTGGTTTAACACTGGCATATCTGGTGGGCTGGATAATAATGGCCTATTTGCCGGGCAATACTCCTGGGTTAAGCGGCCTGCCCGCCTGGTTTGAAGCCGCTTGTATTGCACTGCCACTGCTGTTTATTGTGCTGTGCTACTTGATGGTACGCGTGATATTTCGCGATATTTCATTGGAGGATGACAATGCAAACTGATGTCATCCTGCCGCTCGTGGGTTATCTGGTCATGGTATTTGGCCTGTCTGTTTATGCTTATACCCGCCGCCAAACCGGGAATTTTCTCAACGAGTACTTTATCGGCAACCGCTCGATGGGGGGATTCGTACTGGCAATGACCCTGACCGCGACTTATATCAGCGCCAGTTCATTTATCGGTGGGCCGGGTGCTGCCTACAAGTATGGGTTGGGCTGGGTATTGCTGGCGATGATTCAGTTGCCCGCGGTCTGGTTATCGCTAGGCGTGTTAGGTAAGAAGTTTGCCATTCTGGCACGCCGTTATAATGCCGTAACCCTCAACGATATGCTGTATGCCCGCTATCAGAGCCGCTTATTGGTATGGTTGGCCAGCCTCAGCTTACTGGTGGCATTTGTCGGAGCCATGACAGTACAGTTTATCGGTGGCGCCCGCTTACTGGAAACTGCTGCCGGGATCCCTTACGACACCGGCTTATTGATCTTCGGAATCAGTATCGCGCTATATACCTCTTTTGGTGGCTTCCGAGCCAGTGTGCTCAACGATGCCCTACAAGGGCTGGTGATGTTGGTCGGCACCATTTTACTGTTAGTGGCGGTTATCCATACCGCGGGCGGGTTACATAAAGCGGTTGAGACTTTGCAGCATATTGATCCCGCTCTGGTCTCTGCGCAAGGAGGCGATCAGATCCTCGACCTGCCATTTATGGCCTCTTTCTGGATCCTGGTCTGCTTTGGGGTCATTGGCTTGCCACATACTGCGGTGCGTTGTATTTCATATCGTGATAGCAAAGCGGTGCATCGTGGCATTATTATTGGCACCATAGTGGTCGCCATTCTGATGTTCGGTATGCATTTGGCTGGAGCGCTGGGCCGGGCAATCTTACCGGACCTAAAGATCCCGGATCAGGTGATCCCAACACTGATGATCACCGTGCTGCCGCCTTTTGCTGCTGGGATCTTTCTGGCGGCTCCCATGGCGGCGATTATGTCGACCATTAATGCCCAACTGCTGCAATCATCCGCCACTATTGTGAAAGATTTATACCTCAATCTCAGACCACAAGAGCTGAAGAATGAACGCAAGCTGACGCGCATTTCCAGCATGTCGACACTGATCCTTGGGCTATTACTGCTGCTTGCTGCTTGGCGGCCACCAGAGATGATTATCTGGCTGAATCTATTGGCCTTTGGTGGCCTTGAAGCGGTATTCCTTTGGCCATTGGTGCTAGGGTTGTACTGGGAGCGCGCCAATGCCCACGGTGCTCTTAGCTCAATGATTGTCGGTGCGGTATGCTATACAGTACTGGCCAGTTTCGATATTAAGATAGCCGGTCTGCACCCGATAGTGCCATCGCTGGTACTGAATCTGCTGGCGTTTTACATCGGCAACCAGTTTGGTGACCGAGCAAAAACACGCCAGCCCGTAGTGGCCAGCGCTGATTAAAAACTAATTTAAATGGCCCCATTGATCGCCTTAGGCTAAACGGGGCCTTGAGAGAATTGCTATGCCTTGGATCCAACTCAAGTTAAATACCAGCGGTAATCAAGCCGAATCCCTTGGCGATGCGCTGGTGGAAAGTGGTGCAGTTTCAGTCACTTTTCAAGATACCCACGATAACCCGGTGTTTGAACCTTTGCCGGGGGAAACCCGCCTGTGGGGCGATACTGATGTCATTGGCCTGTATGATGCCGAGACCAACATGGCTGAAGTGGTTGCCATGCTGGAATACAATCCACAACTCGGTAAAGGCTTTATTCACAAAATTGAGCAGTTGGAAGATAAAGATTGGGAACGCGAATGGATGGATAACTTCCATCCAATGCGTTTTGGTGAGCGTCTGTGGATCTGCCCAAGCTGGCGTGATGTGCCCGACCCAACTGCCGTGAACGTGATGCTAGACCCAGGTTTGGCCTTTGGTACCGGTACCCATCCAACCACGGCATTGTGCTTGCAATGGCTTGATAGTCTAGACCTGGCAGGTAAAACCGTCATCGACTTCGGTTGTGGCTCTGGCATCCTGGCAATTGCGGCGCTAAAACTCGGTGCAACGCGCGCTATTGGCATCGATATCGATCCGCAGGCTATCCAAGCCAGTCGAGATAACGCGCAGCGTAATGGCGTTTCAGAGCGTTTGGAGCTGTATCTATCAAAAGACCAGCCAGCAGATTTATCTGCTGATGTGGTGGTGGCTAATATTCTGGCTGGCCCACTACGGGAATTGGCACCGCTGATCAGTGTCCTGCCGGTTGCTGGCGGCTATCTTGGGCTGTCAGGCGTGCTGGCGACACAAGCGGCTGGCGTAGCACAGGCCTATGAGGATAAATTCACCCTAGACCCTGTGGCCGAGAAAGAAGAGTGGTGCCGTATCACCGGCATCAAAAAATAATACTTCGCTAGCAAATTATTACATCGAAAGCTATTTGCAATGTCATTCACCGATTGAGTGAGCCTCAGTATCGAGGTTCACTCAATCGGTGAGAAACAGCTAGCATTTCTCTGCACCCACTCGCAATCCGTCAGGCACTATTTTTAACCGAAATGAGATGTCTGACTCATTTATATCTGCGCTTTATCTTTGATTTGATGAATAAATCAGCACTTTCAACCGATATTATGCTATGTCCGCAGTCAATAATTATGTTGTTTAATAGAAAATACTAAAGCGCACAAATTAACCAATCAGCACTAACATTATGTTATATATAAATAAATAATTAATTAACCAAGATTAGTCCGTTATTTATTGCTCTTTTTTCATCAATTGGTCAAAGTTTGGCCTTTCATCTGGGCGCAAAAATGCGTAATATACGCGCCCTTACGGACACAGTGTGGTCATTCTTTGTCTATGCGTATTGGACACTTCCAGCTTACAAATTGCCTGATTGCCGCCCCGATGGCGGGTATCACAGACCGCCCCTTCAGAGCGCTATGTCATGGCATGGGGGCTGGGATGGCTGTATCTGAAATGCTCTCCTCTAATCCAGAGGTATGGCGGACGGATAAGTCGCGTTTGCGCATGGTTCATAGTGATGAGCCTGGAATTCGTACCGTGCAAATTGCCGGTAACGACCCGGATGATATGGCAGCAGCCGCCAGAATTAATGTGGCGAATGGTGCCCAGATCATTGACATCAATATGGGATGTCCGGCCAAGAAAGTGAACCGCAAACTGGCAGGATCGGCATTATTGCAGCATCCTGATCTGGTCAAACAGATCCTCTCCGCAGTGGTTAATGCGGTAGATGTGCCGGTAACGTTGAAGATCCGGACTGGTTGGTCGCCAGAACACCGTAATTGTATAGAAATTGCCCAACTGGCTGAAAGCTGTGGTATACAAGCCCTGACAATTCATGGCCGAACCCGTTCTTGCCTGTTTAATGGTGAGGCGGAATACGACAGCATTCGGGCAGTTAAGCAGATTGTCTCCATTCCCGTTATCGCGAATGGGGACATCACTGACCCGCATAAAGCCAGAGCGGTGCTAGACTACACTGGGGCTGATGCCCTAATGATAGGACGTGCTGCTCAGGGAAGACCTTGGATCTTCCGGGAAATCCAGCATTACCTGGACACTGGGGAGTTGTTGCCACCGATGCCACTTGGCGAAGTGCAGCGCTTGTTAAATGGGCATATACGGGAATTGCACGACTTTTATGGTCCAGGCAAGGGATTTCGTATTGCACGTAAGCACGTCTCTTGGTATCTCCAGGAGCACGCCCCTAACGACCAGTTTCGGCGCACATTCAACGCCATTGAGGATGCCAGCGAACAGCTGGAGGCGTTGGAGGCATATTTCGAAAATCTTGCGTAAACAGAAAAAAGAGCTGACAGAACTATGTTCGAACAACGCGTAAATTCTGACGTACTGACCGTTGCAACCGTAAATTCACAAGATCAGGTGACTCAAAAGCCTTTGCGTGACTCGGTTAAACAAGCACTGAAGAACTATTTTGCTCAACTGAATGGTCAGGATGTGAGTGACCTGTATGAGTTGGTACTGGCTGAAGTTGAACAGCCATTGTTGGACATGGTGATGCAATACACCCGTGGCAACCAAACCCGTGCTGCCCTGATGATGGGCATCAACCGTGGCACGCTGCGTAAGAAATTGAAAAAATACGGCATGAACTGATACTAGTCAGTTAAAGTGTTGTTTAAAAAGGCGTACTCCACACGGAGCGCGCCTTTTTTATTAGCCAATCTCCACCCGATTACGACCCTGATCTTTCGCGCGATATAAAGCCTCATCCGCCCGCTTCAGTGCATCTTCTGGTATCCCATCGCCACTCCAATACGCCACACCCAATGAAATAGTAATAGGTCGAATGTTTGGTATCACCATCATTTCTACATTATGGCGTAGCCGATGAGCAACTTGTATCGCCACATCAGGTGTGGTGCCCGGCAGTAACATCAGGAACTCTTCCCCACCGCTACGGCACAGGATATCGGTATCACGAGAGCTTTCACGGATTTGTACCGCCAACTGCTTGATAACCTCATCACCAACATCATGGCCATAAGTGTCATTAATCGCTTTAAAATGGTCAATATCCAGCGCAATAACCGAGAAGTGCTGTTCCAATTGTGAGATTGGCTCAAGTGTCGTGGCCAGCCCACGTCGGTTATACAGCCCAGTCATAGGGTCGGTTTGTGCTTCAAACTTGAGTTTGCCAATTTTCTTTTGCAGCAGGCTGATACCAATCAATAGCGCCCGTTGCAGCTGTGTGGACTCGAAATACCATGAAGGTATTTCTTTGATACTGCTAGCAATATCGGGTTTGTCCATGTCGTTAGCACTGCCTGCAAGCAACCATAATGGACGGGCAATCAGCCGTGATAATAACCAAACCCCTATCAATGTGAGTAATGCCAGCGGCGTGATATGGCCCAACCCCTTCAGCATAAGTCCTTCCAGGGGTTTTAAAGTTGCGGCTTCTGGTCGTAGCGTAATGATTTGCCAGCCTGATGGCTCAACGATGGCATAACCCGCCAGCATAGATTCGCCATCCGTGTTCGTCACCATCAAACTGCCGTTAGTGGCAGTTTTCGCCATCTCGGTAAGGGGGCTAGATTCCAGTATCTCCCCGACACGATTCGTATTGCGGTGATACAGAATGCGCCGTTCATTGTTGAGCACTATGATGTAAGAACCATCGCGATAATAATGCTCACCCAGTAACTCATTTAAAATACTTTGCTTACGCAAATAAATGGTGCCACCGATATAACCGTGATAGTGCCCATCCGGCGTGATAATTGGTGTCGAAATATTGATAACCAGATTATTAGTCGCTGACATGTAAGGTCGGCTGATTATCGGGCGACGCAATTTGAGCGCTTCTACTGAACCAGGGGACGTCAGGGTATGACCCAATAACTGGAGGCTATCGGGTGATGTGGCGCGAACAATGCCATGAGCATCCGTCACGACCACCGAGTTGAAGCTGTCAGTTTGGTATTTTAACCGCGCAGTTTCGGCTTGCAGAATTGCCTGATCGTCAAAATGCCGTGCCGCAATCACGCTGCTGTAATGAAGCTGCCTTTGGGCACTTTTCAGGAAAATTTCGGTGCTGGACGCCAGCTTAGTGGCATAGACACGGTTAGCTTCTAAGGTGTTATCAATCAGTAGCTGCCGCTGTACCCGATAACTGGCATAAAAACTATTCGCCAGTGTCACAAAAGCACTCATCACAGCCAAAATGAGAATTAGGCGACCAAGGTCGAGGCGAAAAATTTTAGTAGTGAGAATCGAGCGTAACAAGACAACATTCCTGAAGCGATAGAGAGCCATAATTAGCATTGACGTTAGCACGAAAAGAAACTTGGAACTCGCCTATATTACATCTGCTTAATATTATCTCTTCAAATGAATCATTCTCACGCTATAGTCATAACTAACAACTATCTATACTCAATGTAGTTGGCGTATAAGTAAAAACAGTCAACACCACTGCGACATCAAATAAGAGGAGTATGGCTGGAGCATCACCAACATCTGACTTGTGCTAAACATAGGGGTTAAATATGAATAAACTGATTATTGCTGTAGCGCTCGCGGCTACCGTATTAAGTGGATGTGCCAACAACAGAACGGCATCTGGTGATACTTTCACTGCCTCTCAGGCACGGCAAGTACAAACAGTGACCTATGGCACTATCGTTTCTGCACGCCCAGTGACTATTCAGGGTGGCAGTGAAAATAACGTAGCCGGAGCCATTGGTGGTGCAGTGGTCGGTGGGTTCTTAGGTAATACCATCGGCGGTGGCCGTGGTAATAGTCTGGCAACAGCCGGTGGTGCGGTTGCCGGTGGTATGGCCGGTCAAGGTGTGCAGAGCGCAATGAACCGTAGTGAAGGTGTGCAATTGGAAATTCGTCGGGATGATGGTAGCAGTATCGTTGTCGTTCAGGCGCAGGGACCAACCCGCTTCAGTGCTGGTCAACGCGTTATCATTGCTAGTGATCGCAGCGGTACCGTTACTGTTTCTCCTCGCTAAATTCAAATGCCGGGGGGAGTAACACCTCCGGCATCTAACGACCAAACACCTAAAGTGACTAAAATTCATCACTGGTTTTTATCGGCGTAATTAGCTGTTTAGTCACATTAAAATCAATAATTACCGTCACCAAGCAGATGAAAAAACCATTGATGTTAGTTATGATAGTCAAATATTAGGTTGCCACGAGGAATGTGTTGTGGTTAAATAGCTTCATCGGTTTGGAACACAGACCTTATGAAAGCAGTTTTAGTAAAGCAGTCCTCAGTTCAAGCGTTATCCCTATAGATATCCCTTCTCCGTGAGTCTCCTCCTAAGTGCCCAAGTAAGTTATCCTCTGAAAGACAGACCACGTTCGCTACACAATTGTGGCAAAAATAATTGAAGGAAGTATCTCTATGTCTAATAAAATGACTGGTTTAGTAAAATGGTTTGACGCTGGTAAAGGTTTCGGTTTCATCACTCCTGCTGATGGCAGCAAAGATGTGTTCGTTCACTTCTCTGCCATCCAGAGCAATGATTTCAAAACCCTGGATGAAGGTCAAAAAGTGGAGTTCTCTATTGAGAACGGCGCTAAAGGCCCATCAGCGGTAAACGTAATCGCACTGTAATTAATACAGTATGATTCGGGGAGCAGGCTGCCGACAGCGATGACGGCCAGGCCCGAGCAGAGCAGCCGCTCCCCAAGTAACAAAGCAGTACCGGTTGACAGTAACATTTATGCCAAGCAGTTTTAGTAAAGCAGTTCCCCGTATTAGTGCTATCAGACAGATACCTCTTCTCCGTGAAATTCCTTCTAAGTGCCCCATAAGTTGTGCCCAAGCCTATTCGCTCGCCTATGGCGGCAATTAAATAATAATTGAAGGAAGTATCTCTATGTCTAATAAAATGACTGGTTTAGTAAAATGGTTTAACGCTGATAAAGGTTTCGGTTTCATCACTCCTGCTGACGGCAGTAAAGATGTGTTCGTTCACTTCTCTGCCATCCAGAGCAATGATTTCAAAACCCTGGATGAAGGTCAAAAAGTGGAGTTCTCTATCGAGAACGGCGCTAAAGGCCCATCAGCGGTAAACGTAATCGCACTGTAATTAATACAGTATGATTCGGGGAGCAGGCTGCCGACAGCGATGACGGCCAGGCCCGAGCAGAGCAGCCGCTCCCAAGTAACAAAGCAGTACCGGTTGACAGTAACATTTATGACCAAGCAGTTTTAGTAAAGCAGTTCCCCGTATTAGTGCTATCAGACAGATACCTCTTCTCCGTGAAATTCCTTCTAAGTGCCCCATAAGTTGTGCCCAAGCCTATTCGCTCGCCTATGGCGGCAATTAAATAATAATTGAAGGAAGTATCTCTATGTCTAATAAAATGACTGGTTTAGTAAAATGGTTTAACGCTGATAAAGGTTTCGGTTTCATCACTCCTGCTGACGGCAGCAAAGATGTGTTCGTTCACTTCTCTGCCATCCAGAGCAATGATTTCAAAACCCTGGATGAAGGCCAAAAAGTGGAGTTCTCTATCGAGAACGGCGCTAAAGGCCCATCAGCGGTAAATGTTATTGCTCTGTAAGAGTCAATAATACATACCCAACTCATTGGAGTTACAGCAAATATAGCTAAATCTTCAAGGGTACAGGGTATACCGGAGTAATTTACGATAGCGATGAAGGTGATAGCCCTGAGCAGTGAAATTATTCCAAAAAACAACCCGCATTCGTGCGGGTTTTTGTTATTTAGAATATAAACCTATCGATAATGGTATTAAGTATTTCCGACTCAAAACTAATACATTCACTACACTGAATTCATGCGTTATGTATTATTTCTCATTAGCATACGTAATATACAAGATTTATCCTAATCATTATCTAAATTGTCTTACCATCTCGTCTATTAATGCGAAATTATGTTGTTTCAACAGATAAAATCCCGCCAAATATAATTAAAAAAGTAAAGTAATCGATAAAATTTGTCTGAATTACTCTGTTCAGAACAATATATACTCCCGCTCCGCGTCCACACTCCTTAGAATATAAGAATGACTTTGATCAAAATGATTACGTTATTTTGCCGATACAGTTACTTCATATAATCACAGCCTTAATAATTGAATTATCAACTTCTTTTTACTGGCGATGATTAGCACTGTACATAAAATAACATCAGGGTAAATAATCATGTCGATATTCAAAACACGTATAGGAAGAATGCTACTCATCCTATTTATTGGGATAGGTATCTGGTTTAGTCCGGTACCGGAATCTGTCGATCCGCGCGCCTGGCACCTCATGGCGGTCTTTGCGGCGACGGTTATTGGCCTGATCCTATCGCCATATCCACTGGGTGCAATGGCCATATTCAGCCTGACGGTAGTGGCAGCAACCGGCCTGTTGAGCATCAAAGAAGTGTTAGTCGGCTTCGCTGACCCCACAATCTGGATGATCGCGTGTGCCTTCTTTATCTCACGCGGGTTTATCAAAACGGGTTTCGGTCGCCGAGTCGGCTATCTATTTATCCGTAAACTTGGCCATAGTTCACTAGGCCTGGCTTATGGTTTAGTGCTGACTGATTTACTGTTTGCCCCCGCCATGCCATCTACATCAGCACGTTGTGGTGGCATCATCACCCCATTGTTCCGTTCAATATCTGAAGCTTATGAGTCAACACCCGACCGAGGAACCGAGCGTAAAATCGGGGCTTTTCTGGTGCAATGTATCTTCCAGTGCAACGCCATTACCTGCGCAATGTTCCTGACCTCGATGGCCGGTAACCCAATGATTGCCAAGCTGGCCGGTGAGATGGGCATTACTATTACCTGGACCAGTTGGGCAATGGCCGCCATTGTTCCCGGTTTAATTTCTTTGGCGGTAATCCCGCTGCTGTTGTACCGCTTCTATCCACCGGAATTAAAGAAAACACCGGAGATGCGCGCACTGGCAATCGTAAAATTAAAAGAAATGGGGCCGATGAGCCGCAATGAGTGGATCGTATTATCCGTCTTCATCGGGCTGGTGACCTTATGGGTGTGCGGTTCAGCGCTGAATATTGATGCCACCATGACCGCTTTTATTGGCTTGGCCATCTTGTTATTAAGCGGCGCACTGGTGTGGGATGATGTGATTGCCGAGAAAGAAGCATGGCACACGGTGATTTGGTTTGCGGTGCTCCTCACTCTAGCTAGTCAACTGAATAAATTGGGCTTTATTAGCTGGTTTGGATCATCGATTGCCGGTTCAGTACAGGGCATGAACTGGATACCGATGATGGGTATTTTGCTGCTGGCGTACTATTACAGCCACTATATGATGGCCAGCGCCATTGCCCATATCAGCGCTATGTATGCAATTTTTGTATCTATTGCTATCGCCGCAGGTGCTCCACCAATGCTGACAGTATTGGTCTTTGGTATGTTCAGTAACTTGTATATGGCAACCACCCATTATTCTGGCGGCCCAGCGCCAATTCTGTTCGGTTGTAATTTTATTCCGCTGGCAACCTGGTGGAAAATCGGCTTCTTAATCAGTCTGGTCGTCATCCCTATCTGGTTGATTATTGGTAGTGCCTGGTGGAAAGTACTGGGCTTTTGGTAATCCGCTAGCAGAGAGAAGAGTAAAAATACCGCGCTGCTATCGTGGCGCGGTGTTGATTTTTTCTTTCATTAACTCCGGTTATGGTATAATGCAACGAAAGCTAGCCTCGCTTATCGATCACCCACCTTTTGTGACCATTCACTACGCGACCCCCGCTTTTAATGTAAATATTGCGTCAATTGTCGTTTCTACGAAAACGATAATCGACCAACGGTGTCTGAAGATATGTATCGCTATCGAGTTATTTCCATATGCGTTACAGGCTCGCACTTAACGCATAACGATAGAGTTCATATGATAAAGCCGCAGAAGTTCCATATTTCCCTACTTCACCCGCGCTATTGGCTAACTTGGTTTGGTCTTGGTGTCTTGTTTCTGCTAGTCCAACTGCCCTACCCGGTACTAAACAAATTGGGGATTTGGCTTGGGCGCACCTCAATGCGTTTTCTCAAACGTCGTGTTTCTATCGCCCGACGTAATCTGGAACTTTGCTTCCCAGATATGGACAAAAATACCCTTGAGCGCACTATCGTTGGTAATTTTGAATCCCTGGGCATGGGGTTGCTGGAAACCGGCATGGCATGGTTCTGGCCGGATGCACGAGTCAAACGCTGGTTTACAGTCTCCGGTTTGAATAACCTGAAAAAGGCACAAGAAGGCAACCGCGGTGTCTTGGTGATTGGCGTGCATTTTATGTCGCTGGAACTGGGTGGCCGCGTGATGGGTCAATGTCAGCCGATGATGGCAATGTACCGCCCACACAATAATAAAGTGATGGAGTTGGTACAGACGTGGGGCCGCATGCGATCCAATAAAGCAATGCTAGACCGCAAAGACCTCCGTGGCATGGTACAAGCCTTGAAAAAAGGTGAAGCGGTATGGTTCGCTCCGGATCAAGATTACGGCCCACGAGGCAGCGTTTTTGCGCCACTGTTTGCGGTTAATCAAGCCGCCACCACCAGCGGCACCTTTATGTTGGCGCGCTTGGCGAAACCGGCATTACTGCCATTAGTATTACTGCGCAAAACAGATGGCAGCGGTTATGACCTGCTGATTCAACCGGCGTTAGAAGATTATCCAATCGACGATGAAATAGCCGCCGCCCGTTATATGAATAAAGTGATTGAAAAAGAGATCATGCGAGCACCAGAGCAATATCTTTGGTTACATCGCCGCTTCAAAACTCGTCCTGCGGGTGAGCCGTCACTCTATTAAGTAGAAAGCATGATAAAAACCCGGTCTATGCCGGGTTTTTTTATACCCTAAATCCGCCCGGTATAACTTTCCTATGACGACATATTCATCTCCACAGCACTCGGCGTATTTTCTATGGCAATGGGCTTACGCCCCGGCAAGGTTTTGCATGCAGCCCCAATGGTCGGTGGTGCGGTGCTGGGATAACTCTCTTTCGGTAAGACATAAACCGGCGTCGTGGCAACAAAACCATCATCAAATGTCGCTTCAATAAAAGTGGCTTGCCAACCGGTGGTTGGTGCAGTGAGCGCCACCTCAATGGTCTTCTCCGGGGTTATTGCCAAAGGAAATTCGGTATATCGCACACCACAGGCATAGCGAAAATCACGGGCATCAGGATTTACCGCAACCCATAGCACGGCTTTCTCTGGTGCCTCGGACAACTGCACCGTCAATGTTTGTATCTTATCTTTCATCCCAATACTGGCATTGATTTGCGGCATTGACGTGGATTGGTGCAGGCGTTTAACAAAGGTAATCAGCGACTGCTCGCTGAAAGCAGTAATGCCATAGTGACTGGAATTAGGTGCCACCCGCAGTACTTTGACGCCGGGTAATTTGTCATAATAAAAATCTGTATTATCAGGCACGTAAAAATCATCACCACTGGCATTGATAATGTATTTCGGAATACTGAGCCGAGCCTGATACTCCGTGTCCAAATACTGTAAGGGATCGATAATCTGCATCAGTTTAGTAAAACCGGGTGTCTCCAGTTTTTTATCAATTTCGTCCTGATAATAGGGGGCAAAGGCTATTGGCCAGTTACCACCGTAAGATTGATACATATGTTCTAACCCAATGCGGGTATTCAGAAGATCAATAACAAAGGGCGCAATCGCACTCACACGTGAGTCAGTAATGGCCGTAAGCCAGGTTGTCCAGCCGCGTTTGGATAACCCGGTGACAACAAAACTGTCTAAAGATTTTTCCGGTAAAGCGTGCTGTACCATGGTCATGACCTGAGAAACCGCCGCAGTCATGGGTATATGCAATGGTAATGTAGAACGCTCTTCTGGTGCCGCCATAAATAAGCTCCAACTCCGGGCAACACTGTAATCCTCCTTCCGTGGCGTACCATCTTGTTGATATTCAAGATACTGATTGGGAATAGTGCTAATCGCTATCACCGGGGTATTGGTTGAGCGGGCAATATTTTGCAATGTTTCGATGGAAAAATCCGTCGGGCCAGAGGCTGGAACTGTCTCAGTTCCATGATTGATACCATTATTAATGACCACCAGCCCTTGCGTCGAAGTGCTCCCCTCAGGGATAAAGACTTCTACTTCATGCTGCCAGGCTGCGGGAGAAACTAAATCCTCAGGTGTCCAGTATTGAGAAGTTAATTGATAGCGACGCCATTCCAGCCCAGGCAGATTCTCTTGGCTCAATAAATTGTAGATAAGTGGCTTGGTTGCCAATTGATCTTTATAGCAAGATAAAACATGAGAAAAATCCGTATCGCTGCATTTTGTTGATTCAACATCCGCTTGTGCCAGGCAACTATTGCTAAGCAACCACGGCAATCCAAATATCAAGACCGTTAAATAATGAAGCATAATCCCTATCCTTTTATCTAATGTGTTTAGCCGAAAACACTCCCAAAGGAATTAGATAACGGATTCGCGATGTAAAAAATCCGAATTTCACCTGTATATGCCGCTTTTTATGTTATTCGATTGACCCAACACAGGCGGTAAACCCCTGTTAAAGCCCTCACTGCAGACACGCTAAGAAAATAAGAATTTTCTGCACTAAAAAGCATCAATACCCCCTCAAATGCGCCATTAAAGTGCATCTCACCCTGTCGGAATTTACCTACAAAGAGTTAACTCTGAGTAATGACTAAGATGATCAATGAAATGCAACTCTGGCATCCCATTTGCTAATACCAAACTGGCTACACGCCAACAGACAGCGACGGTGCATCACTCGTGCGCCACAAAATTAAAATAGGCTCGACTTTGCCTCACAGGACGCTTTCATGAAGAAAATAATGATTTCAACGCTGGTTGCTGCCGCCTCATTAGTGGCATTAGCGGGTCAAGCCCATGCGGGCACTACTTTGGATGCGGTGAAGAAAAAAGGTTTTGTGCAATGTGGTATCAGTGATGGGTTACCGGGCTTCTCTTATGCAGATGCTAGTGGCAAATTCTCAGGTCTTGATGTTGACGTCTGTCGTGGTGTAGCAGCCGCCATTTTCGGTGATGCAGAAAAAGTAAAATACACTCCGCTGACAGCGAAAGAGCGTTTCACCGCCCTGCAATCTGGTGAAGTGGATATTCTGTCGCGCAACACCACCTGGACCTCATCTCGTGATGCGGGCATGGGCATGTTGTTTACTGGTGTGAACTATTATGACGGTATCGGCTTCCTGACCCACAATAAAGCTGGGCTGAAAAGTGCTAAAGAGTTGGATGGTGCCACTGTTTGTATTCAAGCCGGTACCGACACTGAGTTAAACGTTGCTGACTACTTTAAAGCCAACAAAATGCAATACACCCCAGTCACCTTTGACCGTTCCGATGAAAGTGCCAAAGCGCTGGACTCCGGCCGCTGTGACACATTGGCTTCCGACCAATCCCAGTTGTACGCATTACGTATTAAGTTAGGTAAACCAGACGAATTTATCGTCTTACCCGAAGTTATCTCTAAAGAACCACTGGGGCCGGTGGTGCGTCGTGGCGATGAAGACTGGTTTGCTATCGTTCGCTGGACACTCTTTGCCATGCTGAATGCCGAAGAAATGGGGGTAACGTCGAAAAACGTCGAAGCTCTGGCGGCCAAACCAAGCACACCGGATATGGCGCATCTGCTAGGTCAAGAAGGTAACTACGGCAAAGATTTGAAAGTTCCTAACGATTGGGTAGTTAAAATCGTCAAACAAGTGGGTAACTACGGCGAAAGCTTCGACCGTAACGTCGGTATGGGTAGTGAGCTGAAAATCAAACGCGGCCAAAATGCGCTGTGGAACAAAGGTGGCCTCCAATACGCACCTCCGGTTCGCTGATTACAGACGACTTTCCGGCAGGCTAACCCTGCCGGATGAACTATCCAGACCGAGGCCCACACTATGTCACAACGCCCAACCGTTAAAGGTGCCTTTTCGCTGACCAATCCAGCGGTACGTGCCTGGCTGTATCAAATTATTGCACTCTTGATACTGATCGGATGCGGTGCGTACCTAATCCATAATACGTTGACTAACCTCTCAACCCGGGGCATCACCTCCGGTTTTGCCTTCCTGCATAACAGTGCCGGTTTTGGCATTGTTCAGCACCTTATTGACTACCAACAGGGCGATACCTATGGCCGGGTATTTCTGGTGGGGTTACTCAACACCTTGTTAGTGTCAGTCTTATGTATTTTCTTTGCCTCAATATTGGGTTTCTTTCTCGGATTGGCACGTTTGTCAGATAACTGGTTATTACGCAAACTGTCGACCATCTATATCGAGACATTCCGTAATATTCCGCCGCTGCTGCAAATATTCTTTTGGTATTTTGCAGTATTACGCAATTTACCGGGGCCAAGACAGAGTCTGGATGCCTTCGGGGTAGCTTTCCTGAGCAACCGCGGCTTGTATCTACCGTCGCCTGAATTTGCTGCTGGTTTTTTTCCAGCACTATTAGCCGTGCTGCTAGCCGCTGCTTTCATCATTGCATTAGCTCGCTATAACCATTTTCGCCAGTTACATACCGGGAAATTCCACCGTTCCTGGCCTATGGGTTTACTGTTATTAATCGTCCTGCCAGCATTGGCTCACTTGCTGTATGGCCCGGCGCTGCACTGGGATCTCCCGCAACTTAAAGGATTTAATTTTAAAGGCGGATTGGTGCTCATTCCTGAACTGGCCGCCTTAACACTGGCGTTGTCGGTTTATACCTCAACCTTTATTGCCGAAGTCATTCGCTCTGGCATTCAGTCAGTCCCTCATGGTCAACACGAAGCTGCACGCTCACTGGCGCTGCCCAATACGGTCACCTTACGTCAGGTCATTCTGCCACAAGCGTTGCGGGTCATCATTCCGCCACTGACTAGCCAATATTTGAATATCGTCAAAAACTCCTCACTGGCGGCAGCAATCGGCTACCCGGATATGGTGTCGCTGTTTGCCGGGACAGTGCTGAACCAAACCGGTCAGGCGATAGAAACCATTGCCATCACCATGTCGGTCTATTTGGTTATCAGTTTGTCGATTTCATTTTTAATGAATCTCTACAACCGGCGTATTGCGCTGGTAGAGCGCTAAGGGAAGCGAATGACGATGATATTAAGCCGCGAACCACCCAGCACTGTGCGGCCAGGCAATCCGTTGAGTCGGGTAGTATTTTGGGCCAGAAAAAACCTCTTTTCCAGTTGGACTAACAGTCTGCTGACCCTCTTATGCCTATGGCTGATGTGGCAATTAATCCCACCGTTGCTGAATTGGGCCATTTTTAATGCCAACTGGCGAGGGACAACACGCACGGATTGCACACGCGAAGGAGCCTGTTGGGTCTTTATTCATGCGCGCTTTGGCCAGTTTATGTATGGCCTTTATCCCATCGACCAGCGCTGGCGTATCAATACCACTTTAATCATTGGTTTGCTCACGTTGATACCCCTGCTTTGGCGCGCTATGCCACGTCGTGGTCGCTATCTGGCAGGATGGATGGTGACCTATCCATTATTCGTGTGGATGATGTTATATGGCGGTTTCTTCGGGTTGAGCCTGGTTGAAACCCGTCAATGGGGTGGGCTGACCCTGACCCTGATCATCGCCGCCGTTGGTATTGCGGGGGCATTGCCGCTCGGTATCTTGTTGGCACTGGCGCGGCGTTCCAGCATGCCAGTGGTACGTATTTTGTCTGTGGTATTTATTGAGTTCTGGCGTGGGGTGCCGTTAATCACCGTGCTGTTTATGTCCTCGGTCATGTTGCCGCTATTTATGACGGAAGGCACCAGTATCGACAAGCTAATTCGCGCCTTGGTGGGAGTGGTGTTGTTCCAATCCGCCTATGTGGCAGAAGTGGTGCGCGGCGGGCTACAGGCTTTGCCCAAAGGCCAGACTGAAGCCGCCGAGTCACTAGGGCTGGGCTACTGGAAAACGCAAGGGCTGGTTATCCTGCCACAGGCCCTGAAAATGGTCATCCCAGGGCTAGTAAACACTATTATTGCCCTGTTTAAAGACACCAGTTTGGTGATCATCATTGGTTTATTTGATCTGTTCAGCAGCGTGCAACAGGCCACCGTCGACCCAGCATGGCTGGGGATGTCGACTGAAGGCTATGTTTTTGCCGCCGCAGTTTACTGGATTTTCTGTTTCAGCATGTCGCGCTATAGCCAGCATCTGGAAAAGCGCTTTCACACCGGACGTTCCACACATTGAGGCCAAACATGAGCGACAATCAGCCAACCCAAGGCGATAACATGATGATTACGCTGGAAAACGTCAATAAGTGGTACGGGCAGTTCCACGTATTGAAAGATATCAATTTACATGTCCGCCCCGGCGAACGCATCGTGCTCTGTGGCCCTTCTGGCTCTGGAAAATCCACTACTATCCGCTGCATCAATCATTTGGAAGAACATCAGCAAGGGAAAATAATGGTCGATGGCATCGAGCTTAATGATGACTTACGTAATATCGAACGCGTGCGCACGGAGGTTGGCATGGTATTCCAACATTTCAATCTATTCCCGCACTTAACCGTCATACAGAACTGCACTTTAGCTCCAAGCTGGGTTCGCAAAATGCCCAAGAAAGAAGCCGATGAGTTGGCAATGCATTACTTGGAGCGGGTGCGAATTGCCGAGCATGCGCATAAGTTCCCCGGCCAGCTTTCCGGTGGGCAGCAGCAGCGGGTGGCCATTGCCCGTTCGCTGTGTATGAAGCCAAAAATTATGTTGTTTGACGAGCCCACTTCAGCCTTGGACCCTGAGATGGTCAAAGAAGTGCTGGATACCATGATAAGTCTGGCGCATGAGGGAATGACGATGCTGTGCGTCACCCACGAAATGGGTTTTGCCCGCACCGTTGCAGATCGGGTTATTTTTATGGACCGCGGGGAAATTGTTGAACAAGCGCCGCCCGCTGAATTCTTCTCTCATCCAAAATCTGAGCGCACCCAAGCATTTCTGGCACAAGTTATTCATTAGCAAAGAATTAGACGATATTCATTACGTTGGGCGTTTTCATTGAGTATTTACGGGTGAGGTTCCCTCACCCTTTTTTATATTCTTCAAATTTAACCCACTGAAATTTATTTCAGTCCATATCGTTCGCAATATCATCAAACAAAATTCGGTCATGAGAAATATGTGACTCTGGACATAAAAAGACAAATTCAACATCCGTCTTTGCAGTAAGTTGATGCACTGTATTAGGATATATACAAAATACAGTACCTTTAGAGAACTTATCGATAGCTTATTTTTTAACGTTCCGGCAATAACATCAGCGGTCCAAATAGCGCCTTCACCAGAGATAATAATATACCACTCTTCACCTTTAACATGGCTGTGACAACCGACTCGCTTCCCCTGTTTAACGCGAGTTCCATAGGCTCGCAAGCCATTCTTCTTAAACATCTCTGTAAATGCTATACCAACCATATTATCTTCTATAGCATTATTGCTATTAAATTCTGAGAAATTTATCATGCTACATATCCTTGTAGTAAATAGAGCAAATAATGCTCTAGACGACAGAGATTAATGTTTATTTAATGAATAAACAACCTTTGAACAAACAAGGCAATTCATAGAAAATAAAACACAATGAATTAACTAATGATTTATATTACCAATGAAAATAACATAATTATTACCACTGTGTTTTTTAAATACCAAACTATTAAACTTCAAAAGAGATAGACATAATGAAAAATAACTTATTACATTCAATTAATTCATTAATAAATTTTTGGGAACACAGTTCAGAACCTTGGGGTGCAAAAGATAATGAATCAAAGTTCATTTATGCGAATAAAAAATATCACGAATTATTAGCTTTACCTGATAAATTTAATGTAGAAGGACGATTTGATGGTGAACTCCCCGCATCGACATCAGAGTTTCAAACTGAATTTCAAGAACATGATCGTAAAGTTGAACGACTAAAAGATCGAGTAACATCAGTTGAAATACATGCATTCAATGGGTTATCGTACTTTCAACCTTGGTTTTTTGATAAATACCCACTAATAGATGACAATGGAGCATCTATAGGAACTATTTTTCATGGCCGAGCAGTCGATAACATGACACTGACACATTTAAATAAAATAAAAGTACCAAAATCACTTATTTTCACCCCTATTATCACCACAGCAAATGGCCGATTAATGGCGCGCCAATAACGGTAATGATACCGGCTAGCATCATTACCAGGCTGGATACGACCCCCTCCTGTTGCCCCATTTCGTAAGCTTTCGCGGTGCCCGCACCATGGGAAGAGGCTCCCAAGCCAGCGCCTTTTGCCAACCCACTGCGCACCGACAGTCGCAGGAACAGCAAATCCCCCACCGCCATGCCGAATACTCCGGTAATCACCACGAACAGCGCGACTAAATCTGGCTGCCCGCCCAATTGTTTGGCCGCTTCCAGTGCAAAAGGGGTGGTAATTGAGCGCACGGCCAAACTACGTTGCACTTCTTCCGAAAGTGTTAATAACTTCGCCAGCCACACCGAACTGACCACCGCAACCGCAATGGCAGTAATCACACCGGCAGTGAGAGAGAGCCAATGGCGGCGAATTATCGACAAATTCTCATAAACCGGCACAGCAAACGCAATGGTCGCAGGCCCCAATAGCCACAGTAACCAATGCGTCTCACCAATATAATCCTGATAAGAGATATGGGTGACCACCAGCAGTAACACCAATACCATTGGGGTCAACACCAAGGGCATCAGCAACAGTGAACGGCGGCGGCGATAGAGCTTTTTATTGGCGAAGTAGAGTGCCAGGGTTGCCAGAAAGCAAGCAATGCTGATAAGCAGATTATTCATGATGGTTAGATTTGCGGCGTTGCAGCCACACCTCAAAACGATAAACCCGGTCAACCACCAAACCAGTGACCGCGAGTGTCAAGGTTGTGCTAACCGCAATCACGGCGAAGATCTTCCAGCCATCCACCATGATCAATTGGGCATAATTCACCACCGCCACTACCGCAGGGACAAAAAACAATAGCATTTCGGCCAGCAGCCAACGCGATCCAGCCTGAACCCAACGTACCGGCAAGATGCGCAGCATAATCATGGCTAACAGTAATAACATGCCGACAATATTGGCGGGCAAGGGTAAATGGAAAACTCTAACTAACTGATCAGCAATGATAAATAACCCAGCATACAGTGCTACCTGAACCGGTGCCTGTAGGCGGGTGAGAACCGACGGCGCAAAACTACGTAACGCCAACAACATGGGAAACCTCAGCGGGAAATTGTGTCAGTGCTCAGTATAGGCCGCAGGCAATCTTGCAAAAAATGAATTAAAATCATCATAATCATGCCCAAATGGCATACTAATTACTCCCTCCTTTGACGCGACTCACTGACAGGAAAAACTGATGGATATTAGGACGCTACGTTATTTCGTCGAAGTGGTGCGTCAACAGAGTTTCACGCGAGCGGCCGAGAAACTGTTTGTCACTCAGCCCACCATTAGCAAAATGCTGCGCAATCTGGAAAACGAGCTGGACTGTAGCCTGATAACCCGTGAGGGTCGCCGCCTGCATTTGACCGACAGCGGGCAAGCTGTCTATCAGCGCGGGCTGGCAATACTTGACCAATTTCAACAGCTAGAAGCGGAGCTGGAAGATATTAGCTCGCTGAAGAAAGGCATGTTGCGGCTAGGCATTCCGCCAATGGTTGGCACACAAATGGCGGTGCTCATCAGTGAGTTTCGTCGCAGCTACCCCGGTGTAGAGTTGCAAATTGCCGAATTCGGCGGCTTAACCGTGCAACAGGCGGTGCTGTCTGGTGAATTGGATTTGGCTCTGACCGTTCTCCCTACCGATGCTGATTTGCCGCTCACGTCATTGCCACTCTTCAGCCACCCGCTGTGTGTCGTCGTTCCGCGCACGGCATTTTGGCTTAACCGCACGACGATCAGTATTCCCGAATTGGCAGACCAGCCTATCCTGATTTATAACGAGGATTTCGCCCTCTATCGCCAGTTAATGGATGCTTTCACTGCCGGAGGTTTTACCCCACAAATCGCCGTACGTAGCGGCCAGTGGGATTTTCTTGCCGCCATGGTACAAGCCAATATTGGCATCGCGATTTTGCCGGAACCGATCTGCCAACGACTGGATAAAAATACCCTATTATGGCTGCCATTGGAGCCACTGATGCTGTGGCAGCTAGGGCTGATTTGGCGTCAGGGAAGTTACCTTTCTCACAGTGCTCAGGCGTGGATTACCCGCTGCCGTGAATTTTGGCCTAATGGATCATTAGTGGAGATAAAAGCGGCCACTGAGCAGCAGCCGGATGAGGGGAATTAACCCTCTTTTTCGATTAACAGCGCTTCCAGTAGATCCAAATCATGCAGCAATTTTTGCAGAGTTTCGTTACTGATTTTCTGTGTCGCGCGCAGGTGATACAGCTCGCCACGCTCAGCCCGCAGGGCGGTTAAGCGAAAACGTCGCTCCAGATTTTCGATCAATAAGGTATTCTCGATTTCATCTTTACTGCCAGTACGTCGTCGCAGAGTACCGATGACTCGCGAGCTCACCTCTTTGAGCAATTCTGGGTCGATATTTTCTTCACTGCTGGCCGCCAGCCGCTCTTCCATCTTGTTCAAGCTGACAATCGCGACCTCTGCCGCAGCGGCGCGCGCTAAACGAATCTCTTCGCGGCTGGCACTCTTATCGGCCACAACCACACCACGCAGCAGCGGCGGCAAAGCAATCACCCCAACAATTACCGACAGCAGAATCACGCCAGTAGCGATAAACACCAATTGATAGCGAGATGGGAAGGCCGAACCATCACTGAGGAAAAGCGGGATAGACAGCACCCCCGCCAGAGTAATCGCCCCACGTACACCGGCAAATGACGCGACCCACAGCTCGCGCGTGGTGTAATTGCTAAACTCCAGTGGCCGCTTGCTCAATAAGCGTTTACTGATTTTTTTCATCGACCACAACCAGCTAAAACGCAGCACCAGCAGTGCGCCATAAATAATGGCGACATCGGCAAATAGATTCCAGGTTTGGATGGTTGGGTCCAGTTCAGCCTGCACGATTGAGGTTTCCAGAATCCCCGGTAATTGCAGCCCCAGCAAGATAAACACCATGCCGTTAAACACAAACTCCAGCATCGACCACACACTGTCCGCACGTAACCGCATCGTCAGTGGGGCATTACGAATCACACCTGATTGGCTGATGGTCATCCCCGCAGCCACTGCAGCCAAAATGCCGGAAACACCAATATGTTCAGCAATCAGATAAGAGGCAAAGGGTAACAACAGCAGCAAGACAATCTGTGTGGCCGGATCATCGCCACTCCAGCGGCTCATTAGGCGCAGCGACTTACTGTACAGCCACGTCACGGCCACACCCGCCAACAGCCCGCCAATCGCCACTTTCAGGAATTCCAATGTGGCCCCGGAAACCGTGAACACCATGGTGCCCATCGCCACCGCGATGGCAAACTTCAGTGCAACCAGACCAGAGGCATCATTCATCAATGCCTCCCCTTCCAGCACACCCATAATAGATTTAGGTATTCGCCCTTTCCCCACGATACCGGACAATGCCACGGCATCGGTTGGCGACAATACCGCAGCCAGCGCGAAAGCAGCTACTAACGGAATTCCCGGTACCATCCAGTAAATCAGATAGCCAATCCCCACCACAGTGACTAAGACTAAAGCTAGAGCCAAGCCAAAGATTTCCCGCCCATGGTGAATGAACTCCCGCGTCGGTGTTTTCCAGCCATCAGCAAATAGCAACGGAGGAATAAACAGCACCAAGAATAGTTCTGGGTCAAAATCGACATGCAAACCAAAGTGGGGAAAGGCCAATAAGGCACCACAGACAATCTGCATTAAAGGGAGAGGAACTTGAAACGGTAGCATCCTCGTGACAACGCCAGAAAGCGACACCACCAAAATCAGGATGAGGATTGTAAAAAAGATTTCCATGCTTTCCTTAGACTCAAATCAACACAACGTAAGACCTGACCGCACCCGCCCATAACCAAGGCTGGCTCACAGCGTTTGATAGTAGATCACTTTTTTATAAAGCGGGGAAAAAACCTGTTACTGAGAGCAGGAAAACACAAAGAAAGTAGGGACAGATAAAAAGTGGCAAGATTGGGGGTGAAGAGCTTATCCCAGTAGGCGTGATTGTTGCTGTCAGTTTGAGTTTGAACACGGACAGTGCGCAAGAACCGGAGCGTACACGTAGTACGTGAGGATTCTGAGCACTGCCCAAGTTCAAAATGGCAAATAAAATAGCCCTAATGGGGTTAGCTCTAAATTGCCCAACCGCCAGCATAGAATGCCACCAGCGCGACGGCGATAATCACGGTACCGAGATTCAGTTTACGCCATTCGCCAGAGCAAATACGGCCAATGACCAGTGAACTGAAGCCCAGCATAATGCCGGTGACGATATTGCAGGTCAGCACGATAAACACCGCACAAAGCAAGCCGGACATCGCATCGACGAAATCATCAAAATCCAGTTTGGATACGTTGCTCAGCATCAATAAACCGACGTACATCAGGGCCGGAGCGGTGGCATAAGCCGGAACCAAATAGGAAAGCGGGGAGAGGAACAGAATCAACAAGAACAGGATACCGACGACAGTTGCTGTCAGGCCAGTTTTACCACCAGCTGCAGTACCGGCAGCAGATTCAATATAAACCGCAGCGGGAGCCGCCCCTACCAAACCCGCAAAAATGCTGCTGACAGAGTCAGAAGTCAGGGCTTTGCCGCCACTGATAATCTGGCCATCTTTATCCAGCAAGTTAGCTTGCCCGGCGACTGCGCGGATGGTACCGGTAGCATCAAACACCGCCGTCATCACCAATGCCAATACACTTGGCAACACCACAGGTTTTAATGCCCCCATGATATCCAAACTGAAAATCAACGAGTTACCGTTAGCATCTGCCAGACTCGGCATCGCGAACAGCCCTTGATAGGTCACACTTGGGTCAAAAATCAGGCCGATAACCGAGATGGCAATAATCACTAACAGAATGCCACCCGGCACCCGCAGTTTTTCCAGACCGAAAATGACTGCCAAACCCAGTAAAGTCATCATTACCGGGAAAGAAGTGAATGCGCCCAGCGCGACAGGTAAACCTTCAATTGGGTTTTTGATAACCAAGCCGACACCGTTTGCCGCAATCAGCAGCAGAAACAGGCCGATACCAATGCCGGTGCCATGTGCCACACCCATGGGTAAGTTACGCAATATCCACGAACGAATACCGGTGACAGAAATAATGGTAAACAGCACCCCCATCAGGAATACCGCGCCCAATGCCACAGGAATGCTGATATGTTGGCCCAATACCAAACTGAAGGCCGTAAACGCGGTCAAGGAGATAGCGCAACCAATCGCCATCGGCAAGTTCGCCCACAAGCCCATCAACAAAGAACCCAAACCAGCAACCAGACAAGTCGCGACAAATACGGCTGTTGGCGGGAAGCCAGCTTTGCCCAGCATACTCGGTACAACAATCACCGAGTAAACCATGGCCAAGAAGGTCGTCAGACCGGCCAGCACTTCCTGGCGTACATTACTGCCACGTTCACTAAGCTTGAAAAATGCATCAAGCGAACCTTTTGGCTTTACTGCCTGGTTCGCTTGAGGATTGGTGCTAGACATGGTTATGTCCCCTGTGTGTCATTTTAAATGTAGTCAGCAAGTCACACGCCCTTTCCATACGTAATCGTTTCCGTCCCTGCCGATTAACTCGTTAATTCCTCCAGCACCGGAGTGAAAGAGAAAATAGCAAACGATTAGCTGGAAGCACGCATGACTGAAAAAAATCGAAGTTTAGGGCAGATGCCATTTAAGGCAAACGATTATCTAGCTATTTGCCGCGACTAATCAACATCAGATAGCGACATTTAATGCATTTTCTTACATTAATTTGTCCGGGAGCATTAATTGCAGCAGGAAACCAAAGTGTGAGCCGCCTCACACCCGTTTTCCTTCAGTGATTCTTGGTCTCCATCGGTGGGGATCACTTCTCTAACGTGAAAGCACCGCCCTTTGCAATCGCCTGCTGGTAAGCAGGTCGCTGATGAATACGCACTAAGAAATCTTGCAGTTTCGGAAACCCCTCCAGACCGCCACGGGTGTTTATTGCCTCGATAGGAAAACTCATTTGGATATCGGCGGCACTGAAATCTCGGCCCGCAAACCACAGATTTTGCGTTAAATGCTGCTCCAGATAATCGCGGTGCGTAGCAATTTGCTTATTCAGATAACTTTTCTGTACCCCATCACCCAAGGCTTTGGCAACTGGACGGATAATCCAGGGCACTGGTGGCCCGCCAAACCGGCTGAAGATAAGCTTCATCACCAACAATGGCATCAATGAACCTTCCGCATAATGCATCCAGTATCTAAATTGTTGGCGGTCATAATGACCTGTAGGCTTAAATTGCCCCTGTGCATCATAGGTTTCCTGTAAATACTCGATAATGGCACCCGACTCTGCCAATGTCAGATCGCCATCAGTAATCACCGGAGATTTCCCTAGTGGATGAATTTTTTTCAATTCTGGCGGTGCCAATAAACTGCCGGGGTCGCGCTGATAGCGCTTCAACTCATAGGGAACTTGTAACTCTTCCAGCATCCACAAAATACGCTGTGAACGTGAATTATTCAGATGGTGAACAATGACCATGATCGAGCTCCATATGATGAATATCAGAGTATTGATTATAGTGATAAAAGGATATTTTGGTTTACGGCACTGTGGATGCCGTTTTCGAGATGCAAAGCAGCCATACATCAGGGGTTGAGCCACGAACCACAAGATTGGCTTAAAAAGGCAATAAAAAAACCCTGCCGAGACAGGGTGTTATTTTTAGCACTATTCGTACTTAGCGAACCGCGGAATCAGAACGGGATGTCGTCGTCAAAATCCATTGGTGGCTCATTGCCGCCTTGGGGTTGTGCTGCTGGTGCAGACTGAGCCGGGCGTGAAGTCTGACCGCCGCTAAACTGGTTGCCACCTTGTGGCTGCTGAGGTTGACCCCATCCGCCTTGTGCGCCGCCCTCTTGTGGTGCACCGCCACCCGCTGGAGCACCGCCGCCTTGACGGCCACCCAGCATTTGCATGGTGCCACCCACGTTAACCACAACTTCTGTGGTGTATTTCTCAACACCCGCCTGATCTGTCCACTTACGGGTCTGTAGAGCGCCTTCAATATAGACCTGAGAGCCTTTGCGCAGATATTCACCAGCCACTTCAGCCAGTTTGCCGAATAACACGACACGGTGCCATTCCGTCTTTTCTTTCTGCTCGCCGGTTGCTTTATCACGCCAGCTTTCGGAAGTGGCCAGGGTGATATTGGCAACAGCGCCGCCGTTAGGCATGTAGCGGACTTCCGGGTCTTGGCCCAAATTCCCGACCAAAATCACTTTGTTTACGCCTCTGCTGGCCATGTGAACTCTCCTGATGAAGTAAATTTTGTACAGTATAAACGAGTAAGTTTAACACGCTAACCACCAAACGACACAACAGATCATAACTGCGGAATGCATTACAGATTTCTCGTGATAACTGTCTTAATTGCACTCAGATACTGGATATCCATTCAGGTTTTTTTGTGTCATAATTATCCGTTTCGTACTGGCTGTGTCCTTTTTTCGGCGTTGCGAAGTGCACCGATAACATTACCCAAAGTCATTGAAATTGCAGGTAGGCGGCAAGCAAACGATCCCCGATGAGCTGACATACAAGTCAGTGATTCAGGTGAGTAGAACGTAGCTAACAACCCTGCTGTTTCAAGCACGAAGGGTATAAACGCGATAAAGGCATGGTAAGAGGCTCAGTTTTAATCCGGGAAATGTTTGAATGGATAATATCGAAGTTCGGGGCGCTCGCACCCATAATCTTAAGAATATCAACCTGATTATCCCGCGCGACAAACTGATTGTTGTCACCGGCTTATCGGGTTCAGGCAAGTCCTCACTGGCTTTTGATACCTTGTATGCTGAAGGACAACGGCGCTATGTTGAGTCTCTCTCCGCCTATGCGCGCCAATTTTTATCGCTGATGGAAAAACCGGATGTTGACCATATTGAAGGTCTGTCTCCAGCTATCTCTATCGAGCAAAAATCGACTTCCCATAACCCGCGATCTACTGTGGGGACCATCACTGAAATCCATGATTATCTGCGCCTATTGTTTGCCCGTGTAGGTGAACCGCGCTGCCCGGACCACGATGTTCCGTTAGCGGCCCAAACGGTCAGCCAGATGGTGGATAACGTCATAAGCCAACCCGAAGGCCGCCGCCTGATGTTACTGGCGCCAGTGGTAAAAGATCGCAAAGGTGAGCATACCAAAACCCTGGAAAACCTGGCGATGCAGGGCTACATTCGGGCCAGGATCGACGGCGAAGTTTGTGATCTCTCTGATCCTCCGAAATTAGAATTGCAGAAAAAACATACCATTGAAGTGGTGGTCGATCGCTTTAAAGTACGTGAAGATCTGGCACAGCGCCTGGCTGAATCATTTGAAACTGCACTGGAGTTATCCGGCGGTACGGCCGTGGTTGCCGATATGGATGATCCACACGCCGAAGAGCTATTATTCTCCGCCAACTTTGCCTGCCCGATTTGCGGCTATAGCATGAGCGAGTTGGAACCACGCCTATTCTCCTTTAACAATCCGGCGGGTGCCTGTCCGACCTGTGATGGTCTGGGCGTGCAGCAGTTCTTTGACCCCGACCGCGTACTGCAAAATCCTGAACTGTCATTGGCGGGTGGCGCTATTCGTGGTTGGGATCGCCGTAATTTCTATTATTTCCAGATGCTGCGTTCACTGGCGGACCATTATAAATTTGATATTGAAGCGCCATTTAATTCGCTGAGTGCCGAGATACAGAAAGCAGTGCTGTATGGCTCCGGCAAAGACACCATCGAATTCAAATATATTAATGACCGAGGTGATACCACCGTTCGCCGCCACCCATTCGAGGGGGTGCTGCACAATATGGAACGCCGTTATAAAGAGACGGAATCCAGTGCTGTGCGTGAAGAGTTAGCCAAATTTATCAGCAACCGTTCCTGTGCTTCCTGTGAAGGTACCCGCCTGCGCAAAGAGGCGCGTTATGTCTTTGTGCAAAACACTCCTTTGCCGAAAATCTCCGATATGAGCATCGGCGATGCTCTCGAGTTTTTCCAGAACTTGAAATTGAGCGGCCAGAAAGCACAAATTGCCGATAAGATTTTGAAAGAAATTGGCGAGCGATTAACATTTTTGGTTAACGTCGGCCTGAATTATCTGTCACTGTCCCGCTCGGCGGAGACGTTATCTGGTGGCGAGGCGCAGCGTATCCGCCTGGCAAGCCAGATTGGTGCAGGTCTGGTTGGCGTCATGTACGTACTTGATGAGCCGTCCATCGGCTTGCATCAGCGCGATAATGAACGTTTGCTGGAAACCCTGATTCACCTACGTAATCTGGGTAATACCGTGATTGTGGTAGAGCATGATGAAGATGCCATCCGTGCTGCTGACCATGTGATTGATATCGGCCCTGGCGCCGGTGTGCATGGCGGTGAAGTGGTGGCAGAAGGTACCGTCGATGACATTATGGCCACGCCAGAATCATTAACGGGCCAGTTCCTGAGTGGAAAACGGGAAATTGCAATACCGGCGCAACGTGTCGCGGGTGATCCGAGCAAAGTATTAAAACTGATGGGGGCCAGTGGTAATAACCTGAAAGATGTCACGCTGACGCTACCTATCGGGCTGTTTACCTGTATTACCGGTGTTTCCGGCTCAGGCAAATCGACGCTGATTAACGACACTTTATACCCGATTGCGCAGCGCCAACTTAACGGCGCGACTATTACTGAACCAGCCCCATACCGCGATATTCATGGGCTGGAGCATTTCGATAAAGTTATCGATATTGACCAAAGTCCTATTGGTCGGACACCGCGCTCTAACCCGGCGACCTATACCGGCATCTTTACCCCTATTCGTGAACTCTTCGCTGGCGTGCCAGAGTCACGTACTCGTGGCTATACACCGGGCCGTTTTAGCTTCAATGTGAAGGGTGGCCGTTGCGAAGCTTGTCAGGGTGATGGGGTGATTAAAGTCGAAATGCATTTCCTGCCTGACATCTACGTACCTTGTGATCAGTGTAAAGGTAAGCGCTATAACCGCGAGACACTGGAAGTTAAATACAAGGGCAAGAGTATTCACGAAGTGCTGGCGATGACTATCGAAGAAGCGCGTGAGTTCTTTGATGCCGTGCCAGCATTGGCCCGCAAGCTGCAAACTTTGATGGATGTTGGTCTGTCCTATATTTGCCTGGGCCAGTCGGCAACCACCCTATCGGGCGGGGAAGCGCAGCGCGTGAAACTGTCGCGCGAATTGTCAAAACGCGGTACCGGTCAAACATTGTATATTCTGGACGAACCGACTACTGGCCTGCATTTTGCTGATATTCAGCAACTATTGGCGGTATTGCACCAGTTGCGAGATCAAGGCAACACCATTGTGGTCATTGAGCATAATCTGGATGTGATTAAGACGGCGGACTGGATTGTCGATCTTGGGCCCGAAGGCGGCAATGGTGGCGGTGAGATTTTAGTTTCTGGTACGCCGGAAACCGTCGCGGAATGCGCAGCATCCCATACAGCACGGTTCCTCAAACCTATGCTGCAACGCCAATAAGATGTTGAAATGAAGTGCTTTGGGGCAATCGTTACATTGCCCCAAAGGCTATTTTCTCTGTTCTCAAACAACTAACTCCTGCCGTCGCTGCACTGATAATCCCTGTAATACCAATTGATAAGAGCAGTCAATCAGAGAATAGAACTGTGAGTTCGGTAATTCTCCATCCAGAAACACCGTGTTCCAGTGCGCTTTATTCAAGTGTTCACTCGGCACGATCTCCGGATGTTGCTCGCGTAGGCTTTCGGCTAATTCAGGGCTGGTTTTCAATGAAATAGAGGGACGTCCGCCCGTTTCTCCCACCATAGCAAACATCACATCCGCGACTTTAATTTGATTTGCTTGCCACACCTCATGGTCACTCTGCTCAGCTCCAGGTTTGGACAGGCAGTATTCTAGTAATGCCGAATTATTCATGGGTATATCTCCTATCATGGGCCGGTACCGTCTAGCGAAACGGCCTCATAAAGATTTCATTCCATCAGAACAGTAACATGCTGAAAGGCCTAGCTTGCGCCTATGACAACAGACTTACTGTGAGCGATGAATGATCGTTTGGCATGAATCTACCGCACTAATTAGTATATTCTTTAATCTATTAACAGCCATGGGATAAGGTGAAAACATGTCGAAGATAGGAGTAAGTTGCGGAAATAAGGTAGAAAAAATAAAAGAAAAGGCGATATTGTCTATCGCCTTCAATGGTTATCGCCTCAGATGACTATCACCTGAATCTGACCTAGATTACTGCACCGCAGCAAAAGCCGCCGCGACGCGCTGAACATTACTGTGATTGACACCCGCCATACACATCCTGCCGCTGGCAATCAGATATACACCAAACTCTTCACGCAACCGGTCTACCTGTGCTGGGCTAAAACCGGTGTAACTGAACATCCCACGCTGTTGCAGCAAATAGTCAAAATTACGATTGGGCAGCGACGCTTTTAAGGCTTGTACCAAAGTGCATCGCATCTCAATAATACGCAGGCGCATTTCTTCGACTTCGGCCTGCCACTGCACTGTTAACTCACTGTCATGCAGGACCTTTGCAACAACTTGTGCCCCAAAGTTTGGCGGACTGGAATAGTTACGACGCACCGTGGCTTTTAATTGCCCCAGTACACGACCAGCCGCTTCTTCACTTTCACACACCACAGACAGGCCACCGACCCGCTCGTTATACAATGAGAAAATTTTCGAGAAGGAATTACTGATAAGGCACGGCAACTCAGCTGCGGCCATAGCTCGGATAGCATAAGCATCTTCATTCAGCCCGGCACCAAACCCCTGATAAGCAATATCAAGGAATGGGATTAAATCCCGGCCTTTAGCCACTTCAATAACCTGATCCCATTGTGTATTTGTCAGATCAGAACCCGTCGGGTTATGGCAACAAGGGTGTAATAACACAATGCTTTTGGCCGGTAACTGCTGCAAAGTTGCCAACATTTGGTCGAACTTCACGCCCAGCTTGTCGTTATCAAAATAGGGGTAAGTATTCACTTTAAAACCCGCGCCACTGAAAATAGCGACATGGTTTTCCCAAGTGGGATCACTGACCCAGACCTGTGAATCAGGAAAATAGCGATTCAGGAAGTCAGCCCCCACTTTCAATGCACCAGAACCACCGACGGTTTGGATTGTTGCTACTCGCTGCTGCGCCAGCATTGGGTGCTCTGCACCAAACAATAGTTGCTGGATAGCACCGCGATATGACTGCAAACCTTCCATCGGTAAATAGACTGGCGTCCCGTGTGGCTGAGCGCTTAACTGTGCTTCAGCTGTTTTCACTGCCTGCATTAACGGGATCTCACCCTGTTCATTGTAATAAAGCCCAATACTCAAGTTCACTTTGTGAGCTCGACTATCAGCCTTAAAACTTTCCATCAGTGACAGGATCGGATCACCTGCATAAGCGTCAACATTTTGGAACACGGCGCTGCACTCCTAGATTGATAATAATTGCCTAAACCCTAAATAATGCGAGTTGCCAGCTGCGGGCAATTTCCAGTATCACGGTTATAATATGGCAGTGAATGACTTATGCAGCTTACCTTATTCCCCCAGATATTCCATCGCTACACGGGAGGTCAGCTTAGTAATCAATTCATAGGCACTGATTCCGGTACGCGCCGCTATTTTTTCAACCGGTAATTCAGCGCCCCATAGCAGCACTTCGTCACCCACTTTATCCGTAGCATCCGGCCCCAGATCAACTGAAATCATATCCATTGAGACGCGGCCGACAATGCCGACTTCGCGGCCATTGATCCACATCGGTGTTCCCGATGGCGCGCTGCGCGGATAACCGTCGCCATAACCAATAGCCACCACACCCAAACGGGTATCCCGTTTACTGACCCAAGTGCCACCATAACCGACAGGTTCACCCGCTTTATGTTCACGAACAGCAATCAGACTGGATTTCAATTCCATTGCTGGAAGCAGATTAAAATGGCTACCATAAGGCTCGTCCATCGGTGAAACGCCATACAATATGATGCCTGGGCGAACCCAATCTCGGTGTGCCTCTGGCCACAGCAAAATGCCGCCAGACGCCGCAATAGATTGCTTGCCGGGTTTATCTTTCGCAAAAGTATCGAAACAGTCGAGTTGCTGGCGAGTGGTCTCCACTTTTGGCTCATCTGCCCGGCTAAAGTGGCTCATGATATTGACTGGCTGAATAACATTACGACACGCACTTAGGCGCTGGTAAAAAGCCTCGGCCTGTTCCGGGCGAACCCCCAGGCGATGCATTCCGGTATCCAGTTTCATCCAAACATTGATGGGAGCGGAGAGTGTTGCGGCTTCCAGTGCTTCCAACTGTTCAATACTATGTACCGCCGTTTCGATGCGGTTAGCCACCAGGATCGGCAGATCTTCGGCAGTAAAGAACCCTTCTAACAACAAAATCGGTTTGACGATCCCACCGGATCGCAACATCAGAGCTTCGCCGATCCGCGCGACACCATAGCAATCTGCATCCTGCAAGGTATGCGCTGTTTCTAATAACCCGTGGCCATAAGCGTTTGCTTTCACAACAGCGATCAGGCGACTTTGTGGCGCCATGCGCCGTACCTGTTGCAAGTTATGTCGCAGAGCGCGGCGGTCGATTACTGCTGTTGCCGCTTTCATTTCTTATCCTTAATTATCAATATTATACCCAGATAAATTGGTGCTACCGGAAGGCAACATCACACTCTAAGGGGTATTAATGACTCGCTATTCATCGTCGTATTGCGGGCCAGCATAGTTATCAAAACGTGACCATTGGCCATTAAATTTCAGCCGAACAGAACCGATCGGACCGTTACGCTGTTTACCCAAAATAATCTGAGCGATTCCTTTCTCATCACTGTTTTCGTGATAAACCTCATCACGGTAAATAAACATGATTAAGTCGGCATCCTGCTCAATAGAACCTGATTCACGTAAGTCGGAGTTTACCGGGCGCTTATCGGCACGTTGCTCCAAGCTACGGTTAAGCTGCGACAGTGCCACTACCGGCACTTGTAGCTCTTTCGCCAAGGCTTTCAGAGAGCGTGAAATTTCTGCGATTTCTAATGTACGGTTATCTGACAGTGACGGCACCCGCATCAATTGCAGGTAGTCAATCATAATCAAGCTCAAACCGCCGTGTTCGCGGAAAATACGCCGCGCACGGGAGCGCACCTCAGTCGGTGTCAGGCCGGAGGAGTCATCAATGTACATATTGCGCTTTTCCATCAATATGCCCATGGTGCTGGAGATCCGCGCCCAATCCTCATCATCAAGTTGGCCGGTACGGATACGGGTCTGATCGACATGTGACAACGAGGCCAACATACGCATCATGATCTGGTCGCCGGGCATCTCCAAACTGAAGATCAATACTGGTTTTTCCTGCATCATCGCGGCGTTTTCACATAAGTTCATCGCAAAGGTGGTTTTACCCATCGATGGACGTGCCGCCACAATGATCAAATCTGATTTCTGTAATCCGGCAGTTTTTTTATCCAGATCAGCAAAACCGGTTGAAACACCGGTGACACCATCATGTGGCCGCTGATAAAGCTGCTCAATTCGCGCCACAGTGGCTTCGAGGATTTGATCGACGCTTTTCGGGCCTTCATCTTTATTAGCCCGGCTTTCCGCGATCTGGAATACTTTGGATTCCGCCAGATCGAGAAGATCTTCACTGCTACGACCTTGGGGATCATAGCCGGCATCAGCTATCTCGTTAGCAACAGAGATCATTTCACGCACGACAGCACGTTCACGCACGATGTCAGCATAAGCACCGATATTCGCGGCACTTGGCGTATTTTTTGATAATTCAGCTAGATAAGCAAAGCCACCCACTGACTCCAAATCACCCTTTTGCTCCAGTGACTCAGATAAGGTGATCAAGTCGATCGGCTTGCTGTTTTCCAGCAAACGCTGCATTTCAGTAAAAATACGGCGATGCGGGCGGCTGAAAAAGTCCTTGCTGGCGACGCGCTCGGAAACGTTATCCCAGCGTTCATTATCCAGCATCAAACCGCCCAACACGGACTGCTCTGCCTCCAGTGAATGAGGCGGGAGTTTCAGCCCTTCCATCTGGCGGTCTCGTGGCTCTGTCATATTGTTGGTTGGTTTTTTCGCTGCCATGAAAAGTGTTCTTTACCTTTGTTACGAAGAGGAAAACGACGCATAAAAATTACAGTGGCTTAGTATACGCGATGATATCCGAAGGGTAATTATGAATTCCCTATTACTTATCGGTATTAGCAAGATCTTGGCTCTGCGTGTAGAACACTGTAGGGTGAAAATACACCAAATGCGAAGGAGCTAACATGGCAAAACATATTCAATTTAGCACCATTGGCGGACCAGAAGTGTTGCAATATCTTGATTTTACGCCGGTGGATCCCGCGGCTCATGAAGTTCAGGTAGAAAACAAAGCTATCGGTATTAACTACATTGATACCTATATCCGCAGTGGGCTCTATCCACCATCTCAGTTTCCAAGTGGGCTGGGGACTGAAGCCGCCGGGGTTGTGACCAAAGTCGGCTCATCGGTTAACACTCTAAAAGTCGGTGACCGGGTGGTTTATGCCCAGTCAACTCTTGGCGCTTATAGCGAAGTCCATAATGTCGCCGCTGAGAAAATTGCCCTACTTCCTGAGCAAATCTCTTTCGAACAAGCCGCAGCCTCATTTCTTAAGGGGCTGACAGTCCAGTATTTGTTACGCCAAACCCATGAAATCAAGCCCGGTGAAGTGTTCTTATTCCATGCGGCAGCAGGCGGTGTTGGATTAATTGCCTGCCAATGGGCAAAAGCACTCGGCGCAAAACTGATTGGCAGTGTCGGCTCGGATGAAAAAGCCGAGTTGGCAAAAGCCAATGGTGCCTGGGCCACTATCAACTACCGCACGGAAAGCATCGCTGAACGGGTGGCCGAGCTGACTCACGGTGAAAAAGTGGGCGTAGTGTATGATTCGGTAGGGAAAAGCACCTGGCAAGACTCACTCAATAGCCTAAAACGCCGAGGATTGCTGGTCAGTTTCGGCAATGCTTCCGGCCCGGTAACAGGCGTTGACCTTGCGATACTGAACCAAAAAGGCGCGCTGTATGTTACCCGCCCGTCACTGAATGTTTATGTTACTAATCGACAAGAGTTGGAAACAGCCAGTCATGAGCTGTTTTCATTGATTGCCAGTGGCGCGATTAAAGTGGATGTGGCGGAGGCCCAAAAATTCCCGCTGCGAGATGCTCGTCGCGCCCATGAAATATTAGAAAGCCGTCAGACTACAGGTTCCAGCCTACTAATTCCGTAAATCATCTTACTGAAAAAATGATAAAAAACAAAAGGCTCCGATTAAGGAGCCTTTTGTTTTAACGCTTTCTTTGATGCACATGTAGGGGTATAGCAGAGTATTCTGTCAGAGGCATATTCACTTAAATGACATTGCCGTTTATACGGCTATTTTATCCTCTGGCAGGGATGAAAATGGGATAACAAATCGTATCGGCTAGCATCCTAGCAAGCTGATTCGGGAAAAAATACGTTTTCCCAAGAATTATCCTGACTAAACTTTCAGCCTGTGATCGTTCCCGCAAGAAAACAAAATAATCAGTAACGCCTTACAACAGGTTTTTGCATCGAACGCCATATCCAGACCACGACGACAGCCAGAATCAACCATGGCAACAGCTTAATCATCATCACGAATAACCCACCCAGCATCATAAAAGCAGCGGCGACCATCAAAGCGGCGAATATGCCCAACAGAGAAATACCGGTCACCATCAACATGATAAAAAAGCCGATAACAAAGAGAATTTCGAACATGGTTGGCTCCTTAATAATTGTTTGTTCCCATGCATTACATCTAAACAGGGGCTTTATTAGGAGTATTACAAGAAACGTGCCAACCTGAAAATAAGGTTAACAGATTGAATTTACAAGCTATAGATAAAACACAGCCTGCCAGAAAACGGGCAGGCATGGCTAAATTGACTAATTTATAGTGAATTTTCCTACAGCGAACTGTGTTGTGGACGAGTCACCAGAGCCAGCGCCTGTTCTACCACGGAAACATCTGCTCCGGGCTTATGTGCATTCTCACTCAAATGACGACGCCATTGGCGCGCACCGGGGATCCCTTGGAAAATACCAAGGATATGCCGAGTTATATGACCCAAATAAGCACCACGCGACAATTCCTGTTCGATATAAGGATAAAGTGCTTCGATAGCCTTAACGCTATCAACCACCGGCGCATTGGGATCAAAGAGCTCGCGATCCACTTGCGTTAAAATGCTGGGGTTTTGATAGGCTTCACGCCCCATCATCACACCATCGAGATACTTAAGATGCTCTTTGGCTTCAGCCAATGTTTTGACACCGCCGTTGATGGCAATAGTCAGCGCTGGGAAGTCACGTTTGAGCTGATAAACCCGCTCGTAATCCAGTGGCGGGACTTCACGGTTCTCTTTCGGACTCAACCCTGAAAGCCAAGCTTTACGGGCATGGATCGTAAAAATATCACACTCGCCACGTTCCGCTACGGTTTGCACAAATTCACACAAGAACTCATAGCTATCTAATTGGTCAATCCCAATACGGGTTTTCACCGTGACCGGAATAGAAACCACATCACGCATGGCTTTAATACAATCCGCAACCAGACTGGCTTCAGCCATCAAACAGGCCCCAAAACGGCCATTTTGCACCCGATCAGAAGGGCAACCGACATTCAGGTTTACTTCATTGTAGCCGCGCTGCTCCGCCAACTTGGCACAATGGGCTAAGGCTTGCGGATCACTACCCCCAAGTTGCAAGGCAACCGGATGGTCTTGTTCGCTATAAGCAAGATAGTCGGCTTTGCCATGGATAATCGCCCCGGTGGTGACCATTTCGGTATACAGCAGCGCCTGTTTGGTTAACAAACGATGAAAGTAACGGCAATGGCGATCTGTCCAATCGAGCATCGGCGCGACGGAGAAACGCTGTAGGGGATAATCTGGCTTATCTGCCTGAGTACTGGAAAAAGTCTGAGCTTGGTGCATTTACTGTGATTTCATCGGTTATTACTGCATCAATTACCCATTGGTATTGCTTATTAAATACACAAGACCACGGGATGGAATGAGCGATTATACCATAGAACCTTGCTATGGCTGCCTGAGTGATAGTTGTGCCATAAAAAGGGAGATTATCCTGTCACTTACCAAAATTGTGACGCTCCGCTGCCCTGCACTTTTTCATCTATCGGCGATAGACCGTAAATATGATAAAATCTGTTCCATTCAAACGCTGCGGGATGAAACCATGAACTCAATCAATCAGGAAAAGCTGCTTGCTCAGGCTGAAAGCCTTTGCCAACAACGTAACGTCCGGCTGACACCGCAACGTCTTGAAGTATTACGCTTAATGGCACAACAACCCGGAGCAATTAGTGCTTATGATTTGTTGGATTTGCTACGCATATCTGAGCCACAAGCCAAACCACCAACCGTTTATCGCGCATTAGATTTTTTGCTGGAACAAGGGTTTATTCACCGTGTGGAGTCAGCAAACAGTTACGTATTGTGTCATCACTTTGAGGAACCCTCTCATACCTCGGCGCTATTTATCTGCGACCGCTGCAAAATTGTGACTGAACGTACCACTGTTGGTATTGAAGAAGCGCTGGCACAATTAGCGAAACAATCAGGTTTTACACTGCGCCATAGTGTGGTGGAAGCTCATGGCCTATGTGCTGAATGCGGGGAAGTTGAAGCCTGTGAAAGCCACGATCATTGTGATCATGACCATTCTATTGTGACTAAAAAGAAATAGTTCCCTGGCGATAAAGATTAGGCTGTCGTCCGAATGGCGGCAGCATAGTATTAAATTTATAATAATAAAATTTAATACTAACAATTTGAGTACAAATAATATACGTAGGGTAAGGTAGAAATAAGATTAGACACTTCCTTGTGTCTATCGATATTAGAACAGGAATAAATAGAATACCCTCATTATTAATATTACTACTTAATAATATATATTCTATAAAGTGAGAGACCCGATTAACTTATATAGATATCAGTTTAAGTCCCTTTAACGCTGTTACCAGCGATATTTGCTATGGTCTTCCCAGGCTTTAACTTCTTTCTCGGCTTGCTCTTTCTGATAGCCGTATTTCTCCTGGATCTTACCCACCAGCTGGTCACGCTTACCTTCAATCACCGTAAGGTCATCATCAGTTAGCTTGCCCCATTTCTCTTTAACTTTACCTTTAAACTGCTTCCAGTTACCATCGGCTTGATCTTTATTCATAATATCTCCGTTACCTTGGAATTAGTCAGTCTATTTATTTCAATACGGTAAAGATTCTTTCTTGATAAACAACCTTGACTTAAATTAGTCATACATAGTCATACATAGTCATAATTTAAATTAAATCAGGTTATTTCGCTTACCGTATGAATAACTATAGCAGCTGAGACTAATAATTAAAGCCAAGCTAATATTAATCACTATAATTTGGGCAAGGATTTAAAAATGAAGGAGAGTAATATTCAGTTAAAACAGTAAGTAATAGCTTATTATCGGATTGTTCTCAATATCAATATAAGGATAAATATATAGGTGAGAAACTCAATATACTGTATACCCCCCTTGTTAGAAGGGTATACATCAACAGCTAGGCTCAGATCCAGTCGCCATTGCGGATAACACCAACGGCCAACCCTTCGATAGTAAAGCTTTGCTCTCGCAAATCGACAATAATTGGCTGAAACTCGGTATTTTCGGGTAGAAGCTGTACGATATTCCCTTGTTTTTTCAAGCGTTTTACCGTTACTTCATCATCAATACGTGCAACAACGACTTGCCCGTTACGCACATCTTGTGTTTTATGCACCGCCAACAGGTCGCCATCCAGAATGCCGATATCTCTCATAGACATCCCATTCACCCGCAGTAGAAAATCTGCACTTGGCTTAAACATCGATGGGTCTACTTTGTAGTGCCCTTCAATATGCTGCTGTGCCAACAGTGGTTCACCCGCGGCAACACGGCCAATCAGCGGCAAGCCATCCTCTTCTTCCATCAGTAAACGAATACCACGGGAAGCGCCAGAGACAATCTCAATAACACCCTTGCGGGCCAGTGCTTTTAAATGCTCTTCAGCGGCGTTAGGAGAGCGGAATCCCAGACGCTGCGCAATTTCGGCACGGGTCGGCGGCATACCTGTTTGCGATAGGTGATCGCGCACCAGGTCATAAACCTCTTGCTGTCTGGTAGTAAGTGCTTTCATTTCGCCCCCTGTTTGTTTATACAGTCTTGCTGTGAGTATATACAGGTAAGCCAGTATAGGGAACCAAAGAGTGAATAAAAACAGGGATTAATCACAGCTTATTTTTATCCTGTCACTCGCTATGCTCAACGCCATCGTGGCTATGGGGAACATCACTAGCCAGCATGCTGCCAAAGTACAGTTACCCATATAAATAGTGCTAACAGAATGGTAAGAAATACCGCAGCAGAGCCCATATCTTTGGCCCGGCCTGAAAGTTCATGAAATTCACTGCCGATACGATCGACCACAGCTTCAATGGCACTGTTGATCACCTCAACAATGATCACTAACACCACACTTCCAACTAATAAAATACGCGCGAAAGCATCCACATCCAACCAGAAGGCCAGTATGATAGCCAGTATGGCAGCCACGGCTTCTTGGCGAAAAGCCGCCTCATTTTTCCAGGCAGCACTTAAGCCTTTCACAGAATATCCGGTCGCTTTATAGATTCGGCTTAGCCCTGTTGATTGATTCGCCATGATTTATTGCCTTTATCTTAAGTTAATGATGATTTTTGCCGCTTTCTGTTGTCTTATCACCACAGATCTCAAAACCAGTTTCTGGTATCCTTGCGACGAATTGCTAACAAGAGGCTTCATGTAGTTATGTCAGGTTGGCGTAAAATATATTATAAGTTACTGAATTTACCACTTAAATTGTTGGTAAAAAGCAAGGTTATTCCGGCAGATCCTGTGACTGAGTTAGGGTTAGACCCTTCTCGTCCTATTCTGTACGTTTTACCTTACAATTCTAAGGCCGATTTGCTGACTTTGCGAGCACAGTGTCAGGCACAAGATCTGCCCGACCCATTGATTCCACTGGAAATAGATGGTGTACAGCTGCCTAGTCATGTGTTTATCGATAATGGCCCGAGGGTCTTTCGTTATTACGCACCTAAGCAGGAATCGGTAAAACTATTCCATGATTATCTGGATCTGCACCGTAATAATCCAGAGCTGGATATCCAAATGCTGCCAGTCTCGGTGATGTTTGGTCGTTCTCCTGGGCGCGAAGGCCATGGTACACCCCATCTGCGTGTGCTGAATGGCGTGCAGAAATTCTTTGCCGTATTGTGGCTGGGCCGCGATAGTTTTGTCCGTTTCTCAACCACAGTATCATTGCGCCGAATGGCCAGCGAGCATGGTACCGATAAAACTATCGCCCATAAGTTGGCCCGAGTCGCGCGAATGCACTTCTCTCGCCAGCGCCTGGCCGCAGTAGGCCCAAGCTTACCGGATCGTCAAGACCTATTCAAAAAGCTGCTGGCATCCAAGGCGATTGAAAAAGCCGTGGCAGATGAAGCACGTACCAAGAAAATCTCCCACGAGAAAGCACAGCAAAATGCCATTACGCTGATGGAAGAGATTGCCGCAGATTTCTCCTATGAAGCTGTGCGTCTGTCTGACAGGGTATTAAGCTGGACGTGGAATCGCTTGTATCAGGGTATTAACGTCAATAATGCCGAGCGTGTGCGGCAATTGGCGCAAGATGGCCACGAAATTGTCTATGTGCCTTGCCATCGCAGCCATATGGATTACTTACTGCTTTCCTATGTGCTTTATCATCAAGGGTTGGTACCGCCGCATATTGCCGCCGGTATTAACCTTAACTTCTGGCCTGCCGGTCCGATTTTCCGTCGCTTGGGTGCCTTCTTTATCCGCCGCACCTTTAAAGGCAACAAACTCTATTCAACCGTATTTCGCGAATATCTGGGCGAACTGTTCACCCGGGGTTACTCAGTGGAATACTTTGTTGAAGGTGGCCGCTCGCGTACAGGCCGCCTGTTGGAGCCTAAAACCGGCACTCTGTCGATGACCATCCAAGCCATGTTGCGGGGCGGTTCACGGCCAATCACCTTAGTGCCAATCTATATCGGCTACGAACATGTGATGGAAGTGGGCACTTACGCCAAAGAGCTGAGAGGAGCCACCAAAGAGAAGGAAAACCTGTTGCAGATGGTGCGTGGCCTGCGTAAATTGCGCAATCTTGGTCAGGGTTACGTCAACTTTGGTGAACCAATTCCGCTAACCGCTTATCTGAACACCAATGTGCCGCAATGGCGGGATGCTATCGATCCCATCGAGGCACAGCGCCCAAGCTGGCTGACTCCGGCGGTCAATGACTTGGCCGGCAAGATTATGGTCAGAATTAACAATGCAGCGGCGGCAAATGCCATGAACCTGTGCTCTACTGCATTGTTAGCCTCACGTCAGCGCTCGCTAACCCGCGAGCAGCTACTTGAGCAGCTCGATTGCTATCTGCAACTGATGCGCAATGTGCCTTATGCGAAAGATGTCACTGTGCCGGATAAAACGCCGGAAGAGTTACTTAATCACGCCTTGAATATGAATAAGTTTGAGGTGGAGAAAGATAATATTGGTGACATTATCATCCTGCCACGGGAACAAGCCGTGCTGATGACCTATTATCGCAATAATATCCAGCACTTGCTGATGCTGCCGTCGCTGATTGCCAGTATGGTGATGTACCACCGCCGCATTACTCGCGCTGAGTTATTGCGCCAAATCAGCATGATTTATCCGATGTTAAAAGCCGAGCTGTTCCTGCATTACAGCAAAGAGCAACTGCCGCAAACACTAGATACCTTAATTGATGAACTGGCTCGCCAGCAGCTGATTTGCGATAAAGGGAATGAATTGGTGCTAAATCCTGCCCGTATTCGCCCTCTGCAATTATTGGCAGCAGGTGTGCGTGAGACACTGCAACGCTATGCGATTACGCTGTCATTACTCAGTGCTAACCCAAGTATCAATCGTGGGGCACTGGAGAAAGAGAGCCGTATTATGGCGCAGCGTTTGTCCGTGCTACATGGGATTAATGCTCCGGAATTCTTCGATAAAGCCGTGTTCTCAACCCTAGTGGGCACCTTGCGCGAAGAGGGCTATATCAGCGATAGCGGTGATGCCATTCAGGAACATACGCTGGAAGTTTACAATATGCTGAGCGCGTTGATGACACCGGAAGTGAAACTGACAATAGAGAGTGTCAGTATGCCGGCTGAAACCAACGAGCAGTTGCCAGCCCCTAAGGCTGAGGATGAATCGGAAGATTAATCCTTCAGGATAAGATGAAGAAGATAATGGCCAGATAAATCATCTGGCCATTTTTTTACATATAACTCACTAAAATGCCAAGGAACAACACCAAACCCACATAGTTATTGTTTAGGAAAGCGCGAAAGCATGGGTCGCGCTCACGCTGGGCAATCATTTTCTGTTGATGTACAAAGAGCGCGCCAGCCAGCAAGACGGACCAATAAAACGCGCCACCCAGATTCATCAGCCAACCGATCGCCACCATCAACACCAAGGTTGCCAATTGCAATAAGCCAATGATTAGCTTGTCATACTGACCAAATAAAATCGCCGTGGATTTAACGCCAATCTTCAAATCATCATCACGATCAACCATGGCATATTGAGTGTCATAAGCAACCGTCCAGCAGATATTGGCCAGCAAAAGCAGCCAACACGCCAGAGGTAAACTTTCACTCACGGCGGCAAATCCCATAGGAATTGACCAACCAAATGCAGCCCCCAGTACCACTTGCGGCAAGTGGGTGACCCGCTTCATAAAGGGATAAACCCATGCCAATGCCAGTGCTGCCAGTGATAGCCATATGGTCATGCTATTGAGCGTTAATACTAATCCAAACGACAATAACACCAAGACCACAAACAGGATTTTACTTTCTTTCTCACTGATGAGGCCGCTTGGTAACGGTCGGGATGCGGTGCGTTTCACAAAACCATCAATATGTCGGTCAGCATAATCATTGACGACACAACCGGCCGCGCGCATGAAAAAAACGCCCAGCACAAAGACAATCAGGATCTTGGTTTCGGGAATACCTTGCCCCGCCAACCACAGTGCCCACAATGTCGGCCATAATAGTAATAATGAGCCAATGGGTTTATCAATGCGCATCAAACGGCAATAAGCCAGCCATTTGCTCTGAACTGTACTTCCCTTCAATTTATCAGTCTCCAAAATCTCACCACCACATCACACTACTGAAGCGACATTATTTGGTATAAAGCGGCGAAGCCGGTAAAAAAACTTCAGTTAATAGCAGCGGTTTACCCGACAGACGGAGTAACGAACGGCGCGCCCATAGGGTATCCTGCCGCCCCACTTGAATATAATCCCGGGTTAAATTGTCACCACCAAATAAATAGCGCCCGAGGGGCAATGTCCCTAAATCCACCAGAGCTCTATCAGGGCCAGACAAGGTTTCTTCGGGGATAACGGTACGGCCAAGCAGCCACGGTTCATTATCACCACACAGCACGATTTCTCGTAGCCAATAACGTTCACTTATTGGCAAATGCTCCACATCCTCTCCCAACTCATTACGCGTAATAAAGCATTCTCGTTGCGGTTCGACGTGAACCCGTTGGCAATGTTGCTCAAAACGCCGGGTCATCGACCCCAACTCCATCAGCCAATCGGCGATGTTAGCAGGAAGGGTCGGGTGTTCAATGGCACACCAGTGGATAGGCTTTAAAATTGATGCATCGCCGGTAGACATGCGGCTCGCTCCCTGCCGAGGATAAAACATCCATCCCCGCAATTGGTAATTGGAATCAGTAAATAGAGAACCATTGTAGCGCAGAATCAGGTTCTGGCGGCACTAGGTTGCCTTTTTATTCAGACTAGTAAAATTATCCCTTAATCTAATTTTCAGTATATTTTTCAATTTGTTGTAAGATAATTTTAACCTTCATACTCACTCCTTGATTTTGAGCGTCATAATTCGCATCTCTTGGTGAGTAATATCCATCGAGAGCATTATCAAAATCGATAGGGTAAAAGGTGTTGGTTTTTTTGTCATATAAAACATTACGCAAGTTCAAATCATGATGGATGATATTGTAATACCCCAAATCATCCATCATGCTTAAAAATTGTTCTTTCGCATTGGGTGGGAAAATATGGCTCGTAATGTCTGCCAGTGTGTCCCCCGGCACTCTATACATTCTTATATAGTATTGATTTTTATCAATAACTAAGTCCGCAGAACCGTCACCATAGTACCGATTAAAAAACTCAACTTCTTTCGTGTGAACTTCAGTTATAAAAGCCTCATCTTGTGCTACCAATTTCTTTAACACAAAGCCTGGGTTGCCAGCATCAAAATAGACCTCCCCAGCCCTGCCACTGCCGATTTTTTTGCCTAATTTAACAGGACGTAAGCCTTTTGATTGAGATGGCCCGCCCCCCAACAACTTGCCCGGTTTGACAAATTGATGGCCATCTTTCAAGACAATACCCAACTCTTGACCGGTGACAATATCAACCTCCCAATAAGCACCGCCTCCTCCCTGTCTGACCCAAGCCTCACGCACCTTGTGCGGCAAGGCAGAGTCTTTAAGTTCAATCCGTTGCACTTCAATGGGTTTTCCATGCGGGTTTTGGATGGTACGACGGCTCGGCTCAATCGCCTCTTCTAATATGTCTATCTCAGCCGACAAAGTGGGAGACAACACGGGATCAACAGCTTGTGGGGCATTTTCTATCGTTACTACCCCTCTTTCCATTCCCCTTAGCAAACTTGTTTCCATCACCATTGCCGTCATACCTGCTGCCATATTCTCCTTTTCATTGCGGTAGCACGGCCCTTCTACTCTGGCGATAGTGCACATGGGGTTCGGTACTGGCAGCTTACAAGTCCAATCATTTTCCAGCGTTGTCCAGGCATTGCCCCAAAAACGCGAGTTCTCAGATTCTGGCTGGTAGTCCTTGGCAAGGTTATTGATTTTATCTTGCAGCGCACTGCCCTCTGGCCGCCGACCTTCATCAATTAATGTCTTAATGGCCTGCGCCCGGATGGCTGGATGAGATTTGATTTGGGCATAATATCCGGCTTTTTTTGCATCTAATGTGTCGAACACGTTAATTGGCCGGCCATTGTTGCCAGGCATCGACATATTGGCAACAAAGTGGCTGCTAGCATCCCGACGCCGTTTAAATTCATTCACCGGTGAGCCATATTCCTTCTGCGAAAAGCCAAACTGAGGATCTTGACGGTAAATATATTGCCGGGTGTCATCAATATTTTTTACCCCCTTCTCCGTCAGGATATCTCTTATCGCCTGATCCTCATCAAAAGCAGCAGGACGATGGCGATAGGCTAGACGCATATCAAGATAATCTAATTGCCGCTCTATTTTTTCTTGTTCAGTGTTGTAAGGTCTGCAAGACATCAGCGGATATAAGGAATGGTTTGGCTCAAAATATGCAGTTAATGCCTTAAGATCCAACTCAAATCTTTCACGCACAATATCAATTAAATTATCATTAATGTCTTTATTATCAATAATATAATCTGCTGATTGTTTTATTCTATTAAAGGTAATCTGAGCTGATTCAGGCAAATGGGAGATATCCATAGATCCAGCAATACGTTTTAATGCGCATGCCGTTTGCTCTAAAGTCAAAGGCTCGACTGCATTAGATTGGCTAAAATGAGATAAGAAGATCACCGTTGGGCTGTAGCCTCCCCCACCGGATTGACGCATTTGCTCTTCTTCTTGAAGTAATAAATTATACAGTTGCCGGGCATTTTTACCCTCCAACTTATCAAGGGCTTTGCCTTGCAATTGATAATGTAACTTAAGCGTACTTTTGAGCGAGAATTCAAGACTGCCGACGGCATATTCAAGATCGAGAAATTGCGTGAAATCTTGTTGGCTACAAGCATCAAACCCAATCTGGCTGCATCCAGCGATAATCATCAAATGCAATTCTGACGACTGGCTTTTCAGGTAGCGCCCTTGGGCATTTTTAGGTGCAAACCCATTAGCAAGATAAGCCTCATCCGACGTCACTTTCGCCGGTATGGCATTAATCCCTTCGTGGATAGCCCTTAATGCTCGGGCGGCTCGGGAAACCCGCTGCTTCGGCCCCCCGAGTTGGTTCACTCCCCAATCATTCAAATCCGCAGTAGGAACCCGTGTTATTTCACCATAGCGATTGCCATAATGGGAAAGGTTAAAAAGTATCGTCGCCTGAATCTTGAGCTCTTTATTTTCAGGCAGATAAACAGCTGTGGATAATTCAGCTAGCGTGGGTTGATGCTCTTGGTGCAGCCACCAGGTAAGGCTGAGGGCTGTAAGTGGGGTCAATTTTTCTTCTTGGGACAGTGTCAGGCCTTTTTGCGATAGCTTAAAAAGTATGTCGCGCTCCAGGCTGATGACCCGCGCTTTTTCATATCCTTGAGCTGCAGTTAATCCGGGCCTTAAACGTAATAAATTATCTAAACCATTCGTATGTTCAATGCCTTCTACATCATAAAGTTGTAGATAAAGGTCTACAATTCTTCCCACACTGGCATCACTGATTTCTGGAAATTGTTGTGTCCACGTTTTCTGATCCCATTCTCTGGTGCGATCAATGAGCCGCATTGCTTGGCCGAATACCGGATCCGCGGTAGAACTGACGTTGGGTAACTCCTTAGCTATTTTTTCTAATACTCGGTGATCCCTTGCGCTCACCTTTATTGGCAATCCTTGCTCTAATGACACACTTTTCTCTTCAAGCAGCAATGTATGCTGAACCAGCAGATAACTGATGCTGAGCAACGAGATATTATCTTCTGAAGTTTGGGGAGACCACGATGGTGCCGCAAAAGGAGTCGGCTGTACCACAGCCCATGAACAAGGTTGGGATTCCGTCAACATCAATCAATTCCTTTAACTGATTAGCTGAACAAGGAGGAATCGTTAACAACGACTCTTCGGCATCTGATCCAAGATACCGATACCGACGCCATTATTTGTCTGATAGAGCCTTATTTATCGTTTATATTCCTCCCCAAACAGGTTATGCGAATGGCGGCGTAACGAGTAACGCCTATTGGGCTATGGTCGGTGTGGTAAACCAAAAATAAGCACATAACCCGTGTGGAGCGCGAGCACAACCCAATCTCGCAAGATATATGCACAGTAACCGATGATAAAATCCCACGAAAAAAGGTGCGCCAAAGCGCACCAATCATCCAGCCATATTCAGCAGTGCCGGGATTTACCCCTTGCCTTTTACACTACTAATAAAGGTTTTTCGGGCTGAAGTTGAGCCCAAATGTTCCGCTTCGTTCAACAATTTCAGCGCCTTATCAACATCACCGGATTTCACCGCGTCTTTAATCGCCTGGTTGAAGTAGTTTTCCGTCTCACTCAGCATTGGCTCTGCAGGTTTTGCCGGTGCTGGTGCTGCTACCGCTGTCGGTTGGGCTGCATTGCCCACCACAACAGGAGTCGACTGCGCAGCTGGCTGTATCAAGCCAATCATAATGTTGCCCATACCTTGCTCAGCAGTTGCCTTAATCTTCAAGTTGCCGGTTGGTGTATGTTTGGCGATAGGGTCTGGGATATCTGGAACCGCATTACCCACCCCCATAGCATAAGCTTTGGCCGGATCCAGCAATGTAGTGGTCTTGGCTAAATCTTCACGAGTGGTATAAACCAGCAAATAGATCTGTTTTTGGCCCAGGGCTGGGGTCAGTTTCATCACCCCTTGCAGCCGGTCATTGACCATGATGCCCGCTTTTTCATAAGTGAAATAGCTGGACGGGTAATAAGCCGCCGGGCGCATCTGTTCATCTAAAACTAATACGCTCGGAGAAAATAGTTGATTATCAGCCACTAAGCTGCTGAGCGTAATCTCCATTGAGCCACGATCGGCGGGCAATGCAAAGGCGGCAACCGCGCCTTCAATATTCCCTTGAGAAATTTGTGGGCTAGCTGCAGTGAGCTTAATTTCCTCAGTTGCTGGCGGCACTAAGGGCTGCCATGGCAACTGCTGTAATGTTGCGGTGCTAATGGTCGGCGCGATGGAAACATTCGCCGGAGAAATCGTAGATGCGGCCTGAGCTGCCAAAGGTGTGGTCACCCCTAGAGCCAATGCCAGACAGAGTGTCAGAAGATTCTTTTTCATTGTTATACCCTCATACGTAACAGTGCCAGGCAAGGTCGGCAAAGTTAACCAATATATAACCTTTTTGGGTTGTCGCTTTATGGTGCGTTAAGCAAACAGCCGCCCGTAGGCGGCTGAAAAATTGCTGTTACCACCAGGCTTCGAATTGAGCACCGAAGGTCACTTCATTGCTCTTACCACGGCTATCAGTACCAATGGTGCCATTTTGCGCCATACCACGGTCTAAACTACCGTCCACATTGTTATAGCCCCACTTCTCATCCCAGTTCGCATACGTTGCGAAGACGCGGATTGCCGGACGAGACCAAATGCTGTCGCCTGCCTGCCACTGTTGTGCCAGTGTCAGTTTGTACTGACCATTGCGGTCGCCAGTACGCTGTGACTTAACATTGTCATAACCAACTTCTGCCAAGGTACTCATGATATTGGTCCATTTGTACATTGGGCGCACACCCACACTGTACCAAGTGGTCCCGTTGTTGCTATCCCAGTCAGTGTCCTGATACAGACCGACGTACATCAGATCCCACTTCTCAGCCAGATTGATGGCACCGTGGTCAATAATACGCAGCATATGGCCATTGTTATCCACTTTAGTACCTTGTGAATGGCCGCTGTTGTATGAAGTCATAGAGTCGGTGGCATACTGAACAACAAATTTGTTGAAGCCACCCATCATGCTTTGGGTATGTTCAGCAGTCAGCATCACGCCATCTTTAGATGCATTCGGTGCTAACGCGTAATCATCTTCAGGATTGGCGCGACCGTAATCCACACCAAACTCCAATGTACCGCCTGGGTTAGTTTCTAAACCAGCTAAACGGATATCGTACACATCGTTGACAGTGTGGTCGGCGTCTTTACGCTGATTGTCAATCCAAGCACTTGAACCACCCGCTTCAGAGTTACGGGTTGCTGCGATAGATAACTTACCGAAGCCCAAATCAATGGCTTCTACACCTGCCCCCGGGCCGGAAATATCCCAGTAGTAGAAGTCAATCATGTGGACATCATGACGTTGATAGAAACGCTTACCCGCCCACATAGTAGAGCCTGGTAACCATTCAATAAGATTTTTACCCTGCACGTTGGCTTCACGGAAAGCCGGTGATGTGGATTCCCAATCATCACGTTGTGAAACGGAATACGCCACGTTGGTGTCGAAGTAGAAGCTCTTATCGCCCTCTTTCCACAATTCTTGGCCTAATTTAATTTCCGCATACGTTTCACACTCGTTACCCAGACGGTATTTACTTTGAGCACCGGTTGCTTTGAAACATTGTTGTTCGCCACCACTTCCTGTCCAACCGATACCAGAACGTGCATACCCGTGGAAATCGACAGCCATAGCTTGAGTGGAAAGGACACCAGCGGCAACAGCCAGTGCTATCGGTAACTTGCGCAGAGTAGTCATCAGTAATCTCCTGTTATATTTGCCTATCGGCATGCGTGCTTTACATTTTCCAAAACCAGACGCCGTGGTAACTAGACGCCCAGTTCTTGGTACAGCCGCTTACAGGCAGTGCCATCTTCACGGAACAGATGGCAGCGTTGTGGCGGTAGACCGATGGCGAATGTTGCACCTTCTTCTACCAGCACCACGTCGTTCTGGCGGTAAACCAGGTTTTGACGTATTGCCGGGATTTGGATGTGAATTTGAGTCTCATTACCCAGTTGCTCTACCACCTGAATCTCGCCTTCCAGCGTGACTTCAGAGGCACTGCTTGGCAGCAGATGTTCCGGGCGAATACCCAAAGACAGATTTGCACCAACCTGAACCTGAGTACCTTCCACTGGTAGCCACACTAGCTGGCGATTTGGTAGTTCTATCTGTACCTGGCGAGGCTCAACGGCGGTCACTTTAACCGGTAAAAAATTCATTTTTGGCGAGCCGATAAAGCCCGCAACAAAGCGATTGGCTGGGTAGTGATACAACTCAAGCGGCTTGCCTACCTGCGCAACATTGCCGGCATCCAGCACCACAATTTTGTCGGCCAATGTCATGGCTTCGACCTGATCGTGGGTGACGTAAATCATGGTGCGTTCCAAGCGTTTATGAAGCCGGGATATCTCAATGCGCATCTGTACTCGCAGTGCAGCATCCAGGTTGGAAAGTGGCTCATCGAGCAAGAACACATCCGGTTCTGCAACCAAAGTACGACCGATCGCAACACGCTGACGCTGACCACCTGACAGTGCTTTTGGCCGCCGTTCCAGCAGGTGAGCCAGTTGCAACACTTCTGCTACCTGATTTACCCGTTGGTTAATTTCGGCTTTCTTCACACCGGCCAATTTCAGGCCAAAGGACATGTTCTCCGCCACTGACAAATGGGGATAAAGCGCATATGACTGGAACACCATACCGATGCCCCGTTCAGACGGCGGCACCTCGTTCATCCGCTTACCACCAATCAACAACTCACCTGAGGTAATGTCCTCAAGGCCGGCAATCATCCGCAGTAGCGTTGACTTTCCACACCCGGATGGCCCAACAAACACCACAAATTCACCGTCATCGATCTCCAGATTGATATCTCTGGAAATCACAGCCTCACCAAAGGCCTTATAAACGCCGCTCAGCGTTACATTAGCCATGTGTTACTCCTTTGCTTACGCAAACAACTTTTCATATGAACCTGACTGAAGAAAAATGGCGGAAGCAAATTCCGGCATGACCCATCGATTACTCCCAGTCCCCTGATGACTCTCTTGCAGCGCACCGTACCGTCAAGCTTTGAGCCTGGTTGCCTCGGACGACGTCGCGGCCTGAGTATAGGGCTGCACGTTGCATAACGCTTCAACGTATTGATCTGGCTGGGTAATAATTAACCGAACAACACCCTTTTATTGATGGCAATGTTTCAATGGTGCTTTTCAATGACGGTGCTGTTTTTCAATGACGGTGATAGTGCGGGAGTGGCACTATTAGGTAATCATCCGTAACAAAGTTTTTCATGGGGGAGGAGATGGGAGGATGAGGGAACGACCAATGCGGGCAGAAGTTCCACTGTAAATACAAATACGTGATCCAGCCTGCAAATTTCGACCTACATTATTGTGCCTGACACCACAGAATAGGCAGCAGTGTTAACTGGGTCACAATAACCGACAGGGGGGCGTAGACGGGGGGAGGATGATGGGGTATCGGGTTGTGACTCAATATGGCAGCGTAAAAATCGGTACCCACAAAATTGGATAAAAGGATTGGATTATGACTAGCAGCTTTACAAAATCCGGCATTGGTAAGACCGCACGTGTTTTGGCCCTTTCAGCGTTAACCACGCTGGTGCTCTCTTCCTCTGCTTTTGCCAAAATTGAAGAAGGCAAACTGGTTATCTGGATCAATGGCGATAAAGGCTATAACGGGCTGGCAGAAGTCGGTAAGAAATTTGAGAAAGATACTGGCATCAAAGTCACTATCGAGCACCCAGATAAACTGGAAGAAAAATTCCCACAAGTCGCAGCAACCGGTGATGGTCCAGACATCATCTTCTGGGCACATGACCGCTTTGGCGGCTATGCACAATCCGGTTTACTGGCAGAAATCAGCCCATCAAAAGCCTTCCAGGAAAAACTGTTCGCGTTCACATGGGACGCCGTTCGTTTCAATGGCAAACTGATTGGTTATCCAGTGGCGGTAGAAGCACTGTCGCTGATTTATAACAAAGACCTGGTGAAAGAAGCGCCGAAAACCTGGGAAGAAATTCCAGCGTTAGATAAAACACTGCGTGCCAATGGCAAAAGCGCCATCATGTGGAACCTGCAAGAACCGTACTTCACTTGGCCAGTCATTGCCGCTGACGGCGGTTATGCCTTCAAATTCGAAAACGGTGTTTATGATGTTAAAAACGTCGGCGTGAACAATGCCGGTGCGAAAGCCGGTCTGCAATTTATTGTCGATCTGGTGAAAAACAAACACATCAATGCTGATACCGATTATTCCATCGCGGAAGCGGCCTTTAATAAAGGCGAAACAGCGATGACCATCAATGGCCCATGGGCATGGAGCAACATTGATAAGAGCAAAATCAATTATGGCGTGACCCTGCTGCCAACCTTCCACGGCCAACCATCCAAGCCGTTCGTTGGTGTCCTGACTGCCGGTATCAATGCCGCCAGCCCGAATAAAGAACTGGCGACCGAGTTCCTGGAAAACTACCTGCTGACCGACCAGGGCTTGGCTGAAGTCAATAAAGACAAACCGCTGGGCGCAGTTGCACTGAAATCTTTCCAAGAGCAACTGGCAAAAGATCCACGTATTGCGGCAACCATGGAAAACGCCACCAAAGGCGAAATCATGCCGAATATTCCACAAATGGCCGCCTTCTGGTACGCAACCCGCAGTGCGGTGCTGAATGCCATCAGTGGTCGCCAAACCGTGGAAGCTGCCCTGAATGACGCAGCCGCCCGTATCGTCAAATAACAGATTCACCATACCTCGAGAATACTTGCTGTAACATTACTCAAAGTAATTGATGTTGCAGCAAGGCAGCCAATGAACAAATCCCGATGAGCTTACACAAGGTAAGTGATTCGGGTGAGTGAATGCAGCTAACCTCGCTGTAACATCAAGTGCGAAGAGTATGAAAGGGACCATTATGCAGTTATCCCACACCGAGTTTCAAAGCCGTAAAAAGAAGATTGCCTGGTGGCAAAGTGACGTCCTTAAATGGCTGATTATTGGCGCATTAAGTCTATTCACCTGCTATTTGATCATGTTGATGTATGCTCAGGGTGAATATCTTTTTGCCATCGTGACACTGATTCTGGTGAGCCTGGGGCTGTATGTTTTTGCCAATCGCCGTGCTTATGCCTGGCGCTATGTTTATCCCGGAGTCGCCGGGATGGGGCTGTTTGTTCTGTTCCCCTTGATTTGCACTATCGCCATTGCCTTTACCAACTACAGCAGCACCAATCAGCTCACCTTTGAGCGCGCCCAATCCGTCTTAATGGACCGGCAATTCCAGACCGGTAAAACATTTGCCTTTGGTCTGTATCCAAGCAACGACCAATGGCGCTTGCAGCTCACGGCACCTGATGACAATACCTTACTCATTTCTGAGCCTTTCAGCTTAAATGAGGCTGTCGGACAAAAAATAAAAGTCACACCAACCAGCACGGAACAAAACGGTGAGCGAGCCTCACTGCGTATTATTACCCAAAATCGCCAGGCACTGAGCGGGCTGGTCGCGGTTCTGCCAAATGGCGGCGAGCTGCGCATGAGTTCACTGCGCCAATTCGCCGAAACCAGCCCACTTTATAAGTTGGGTGCTGATGGCAATGAATTGATTAATAAACAAACTGGCGTGATTTATCGGCCAAATCTTGATGTCGGTTTTTATCAGGCCGTTAATACCAATGGTCAGTGGGAAAACGAGAAACTCAGCCCCGGCTTTACCATCACTATCGGCTGGAAAAACTTCCTGAGGGTGCTGCAAGATGAAGGTATCCAAAAGCCGTTTATCTCAATTTTTATTTGGACCATTATCTTTTCGGTCATGAGTGTCATTCTGACGGTTGCCGTCGGCATGGTATTGGCTTGCGTAGTGCAATGGGAGGCCCTGAAAGGCAAAGCTATCTATCGGGTACTGTTGATTCTGCCTTATGCCGTGCCATCCTTTATTTCGATATTGATTTTCAAAGGGTTATTTAACCAAAGCTTTGGCGAAATCAACTTGATGCTCAATCAGTTATTTGGCATCAAACCGGAGTGGTTCAGTGACCCGCTCACTGCCAAGAGCATGATTTTGATTGTGAATACCTGGCTCGGTTACCCTTACATGATGATCTTATGTATGGGGCTGCTGAAAGCCATTCCAGATGACTTATATGAAGCATCCGCAATGGATGGTGCTGGGCCATTCCAGAACTTTTTCCGCATTACCTTCCCATTGCTGATTAAGCCGCTGGCCCCGCTGATGATTGCCAGCTTTGCCTTTAACTTTAATAACTTCGTGCTGATTCAGTTATTAACTCGCGGTGGCCCGGATATGATTGGCACCAGCACCCCGGCGGGATATACCGATTTACTGGTCAACTACACCTATCGCGTGGCCTTTGAAGGGGGCGGCGGACAAGACTTTGGCCTGGCTGCCGCTATCGCCACTCTGATTTTCATTTTGGTAGGCGCACTCGCGATACTGAATTTGAAAGCCAGCAAAATGAATTTTGACTAAGGAGGAGAGGCAGATGGCCATGGTTCAACCTAAATCCCAGCGTTTGCGTCTATTAAGCACTCACTTTCTGATGTTGTGCTTTATCGCGCTGATTATGTTCCCGCTGCTGATGGTTATTGCCATTTCACTGCGGCCCGGTAACTTCGCCACCGGCAGCCTTATCCCAGACCAAATCTCCTGGGAACACTGGAAGCTGGCTCTGGGCATGAGTGTGACGCATGCCGATGGTTCGGTGACGCCGCCGCCATTCCCAGTGATGCTGTGGTTATGGAACTCAATAAAAATCGCGGTGATCACCGCCATCGGTATTGTTTCGCTTTCCACAACTTGTGCTTACGCTTTTGCCCGCATGCGTTTTCGCGGCAAAAGCACCTTACTGAAAGGCATGTTGATCTTCCAAATGTTCCCGGCGGTGCTATCACTGGTGGCATTGTATGCCTTGTTTGACCGCCTTGGGCAATATATGCCGTTTATTGGTTTGAACACCCATGGCGGGGTAATTTTTGCCTATATGGGCGGGATTGCCCTGCACGTCTGGACTATCAAAGGCTATTTCGAAACCATTGATAACTCACTGGAAGAAGCCGCCGCCTTGGATGGAGCCACTCCATGGCAAGCTTTCCGACTGGTGCTGTTGCCACTGTCAGTGCCTATTTTAGCTGTGGTATTTATTCTGTCGTTTATTGCTGCCATCACTGAAGTGCCGGTCGCCTCATTGCTATTACGCGATGTGGACAGCTACACCTTGGCGGTAGGTATGCAGCAGTATCTGAACCCGCAAAACTATTTGTGGGGCGATTTTGCCGCAGCAGCCGTATTGTCTGCTATCCCGATCACCACGGTCTTCCTGCTGGCACAGCGCTGGTTGGTGGGTGGCCTAACGGCCGGTGGGGTGAAGGGCTAAATATTTCTCGTTCGTTTATGTCGTTGATATTGATTATGCCGCTGCTTAACTTGCTGTATTTTCCCTCTGGTACTGTGTCTTTGAGGCGGCCTTAATGGCCGCCATTTTTCTTTTTTATCAATGAGTAAAACCCAAAGTCATTGTCGTTACAGCCAGGCAGTAAACGAACAAATCCCGATGAGCTGACATCAGCCAGTGATTCGAGTGCAAGAGTGTAGCTAACACCGCGGCAGCGCCAAGGACGAAGGGTTACTCGCGCTTTAGCCTGTCGGTATTGGCTAAATACAGAGTTACCACCAGCAATAATATGGATGCTGAATAAATCAGGGTATCAATTGGATTTTCATGATCGACAATGATTAGCCGGATAATCGCGGTAATCCCGATATAGATAAAATAGCGCAATGGGAAGTGATAGCCAGACTCAAAGTATTTAACAATCAAGGCAATAAATTCAAAATAAAGGAAATAAATCACAATGCCTTCAATCAGCATATAGGATGAAGTTTCCTGATTATTCACAAACAGCATCTGCCCCAAATGAATGGTTTCTTTTACCAGAAAGACCACCAAAATAGCCGCAAGTACAATCAACCCGAGATTCAACAAACGCTGTAGATTTTTAGCGACCCACTGAGAACGCGAATTTTTGGCCATAAATACCCCATAAAAAATAGGTGAAACAGCCTGAGCCTATCACAGCAATGCTGCGCTCGAGCCAAAAAAAAAGCCCCTTACCCAAGTAAGAGGCTAATAAGCACGGATCAAGGAGCTTCAGCCTGTAAGCTTAACGCCAGTTCTTGAAACGGTTAATCAACGCATTGGTTGAACTGTCGTGACTGGTCACGTCTTTATCATCTGCCAACTCAGGCAAAATGCGATTAGCCAGTTGTTTACCCAGTTCGACACCCCATTGGTCAAAGGTGTAAATGTTCAGGATAATCCCTTGCGTGAAGATCTTGTGCTCATACAGTGCAATCAAGGCACCCAAGCTGAATGGGGTAATTTCACGCAGCAGGATAGAGTTGGTTGGACGATTACCTTCGAACACTTTGAACGGCGCAACATGAGCCACTTGTTCCGGAGTTTTACCCGCCGCAGCAAATTCAGCTTCAACTTCAGCCAGTGATTTACCAAAGGCCAGAGCTTCGGTTTGCGCGAAGAAGTTAGACAGCAGTTTCGCGTGGTGGTCACTCAGTGGATTATGACTGATAGCCGGAGCGATAAAATCACAAGGAACCAATTTGGTACCCTGATGAATCAACTGATAAAACGCATGCTGCCCATTGGTGCCTGGTTCGCCCCAGATAATTGGGCCCGTCTGGTAATCAACCGGGTTGCCGTTACGGTCAACATACTTACCGTTGGATTCCATATTGCCCTGCTGGAAGTAAGCCGGGAAACGATGCATATATTGGTCATAAGGCAGGATAGCTTCGGTTTCAGCACCAAAGAAATTGTTATACCAGATACCAATCAATGCCAACAGGATCGGCAGGTTCTGCTCCGCCGGGGTATTGGCGAAGTGTTTGTCCATGGCATGTGCGCCGCTGAGCAACTGTTCGAAATGCTCAAAACCAACAGACAGCGCGATAGACAAGCCGATAGCAGACCACAGGGAATAGCGGCCACCGACCCAATCCCAAAACTCAAACATATTGTCGGTATCAATACCAAACTCACCCACGGCTTTAGCATTGGTTGATAGCGCTGCAAAATGTTTGGCGACATGAGCAGGATCTTGCGCCGTCGCCAAGAACCAATCACGCGCACTGTGGGCGTTGGTCATGGTTTCTTGGGTGGTAAAGGTTTTTGACGCCACCAGAACCAACGTAGTTTCTGGGTTCAATGATTTCAACGCTTCAGCAATATGAGTGCCATCAACGTTAGAAACAAAATGCATATTCAGGTGATTTTTGTAAGGGCGTAGTGCTTCGGTCACCATGTAAGGGCCGAGGTCTGAACCACCGATACCGATATTCACCACATCAGTAATGGCTTTGCCGGTATAGCCTTTCCAGTCACCGCTTATCACACGGTCACAGAACTGTTTCATTTTGGCCAGAACCGCATTAACTTCTGGCATCACATCCTTACCATCAACCACAATTGGCGTATTGCTGCGGTTACGCAGAGCAACATGTAACACTGCGCGGTCTTCGGTGCGGTTGATTTTCTCACCCGAAAACATAGATTTGATCGCGCCCGCCAGGTCAGTTTCTTTGGCCAGTGCTTGCAGCTTTTCCATGGTTTCGCTGGTAATGCGGTTTTTGGAGAAATCCACCAGCATTTGATCATCAAAAGTCGCGGAGAATTTCTCAAAACGCTGCTTGTCCTCGGCAAACAGATCGCGGATTTGCACATCTTTCATCTGTTCAAAGTGTTGCTGTAACGCTTTCCAGGCAGCGGTTTGACTAGGATTAATATTTTTCATAGCGGCGCTCTTCTAGGCTTAAGGATTAATGAAACGAATACATTGATTGTATCCTGTTACCCTGTGATTGAGATCTCTTTTCTTGCGATAGGTGATATCTCTCGAAACAACTTTTGATCTGCTTCCTGTTTTCTCTCTTTCCCTTGTTCTCAGTCCCCACCATGAGGTAAACGCCGCATTGTCAGTCGATATCCAGTTAAATTAGTTATATGAAGTGACAATTTATTAAATATGAAAATACCTCATGGTCATATCGTTGACAGCAAGCCGATAACCCGTTATTCCTAAACACCTACTTGCGTACCCGGTGCGTAAGCCAGAAGAGGTGCGTCGCCCAGGTAAAGTGTCAGAGGAGCCGTGATCCGCTGAAGACATTCGAGGGGGAGCGACGCCGAGACACGGTGATTTCGGCCATCAGCGTGTCGACTGCAGGGGCTGAATCCCCTGGGTTGTCACCAGTGCCGTTCCTTTAGGGCGGTCAACAAGGTGGAGCGCTTCTGGGTGTAACGTAGTGTTATTGCTACGCCTGCCCCCTGATTTACCGCTCTTTCCTTGTGCCAAGGCTAATACAGATGACCACCCAAGATGGCATCCCTGACACGAGGTTTTTTTAGATGATTCAAGTAGCATCCCAACAGACTGACCGCTCCCCTGCCCCAATAGTGGTTGCCAAATTTGGTGGCACCAGCGTGGCTGATTTTGATGCCATGAGTCGCAGTGCTGATGTGGTTTTATCGAACCCGGACGTTCGTTTGGTGATTTTGTCGGCGTCAGCCGGTATTACCAATCTGTTGGTCGCCCTGGCTGAGGGTTGTGAGTTGGAAACCCGCACCCGGCATTTAGATGAAATCCGTCGCATTCAATATAATATTCTCGCTAATCTTTCTGATTCGGTGGTTATTCGCGAAGAAATTGATCGCATGCTGGAAAACATGGCCATGTTGTCTGAAGCTGCCAGTCTGGCGACCTCAGCAGCACTGACCGATGAGTTGGTCAGCCACGGCGAATTGATGTCGACATTGCTATTTGTCGAACTGCTGCGTCAGCGTCAGGTAGCAGTGGAATGGTTTGATGTGCGTAAAATTATGCGCACTAATGATCGTTTTGGCCGCGCGGAACCCGATACCCAAGTCTTGTCTGAACTGGCTCAAACCCAGTTAGCACCGCGCATCCAGCACGCCATTGTGGTCACACAAGGTTTTATCGGCAGTGAAAGTAAAGGCCGCACCACGACCCTTGGCCGTGGTGGCAGTGATTACACCGCCGCCCTACTGGGTGAAGCACTGAATGTCAGCCGTATTGACATCTGGACAGATGTGCCGGGGATTTATACCACTGACCCGCGCGTGGTTCCGGGCGCAAAACGCATTGATAAAATCGCTTTCGAAGAAGCCGCTGAAATGGCGACCTTTGGGGCCAAAGTACTGCACCCGGCGACCTTATTACCGGCAGTACGCAGTGATATTCCAGTGTTTGTTGGCTCCAGCAAAGATCCCGCCGCCGGTGGCACGCTGGTGTGTAATGAAACCAAAAATCCACCGTTGTTCCGTGCCTTGGCACTGCGCCGTAAGCAAACGCTGGTCACCCTGCATAGCTTAAACATGTTGCATGCTCGCGGTTTTCTGGCTGAGGTGTTTAACATTCTGGCGCGCCACAATATTTCGGTGGATTTGATTACTACCTCAGAAGTGAGTGTGGCCCTCACTCTGGATACCACCGGCTCCACGTCGACCGGCGACAGCCTATTGACGACTTCATTGTTGACGGAGCTCTCCTCGCTGTGCCGGGTGGAAGTGGAAGAGAATCTGGCATTGGTGGCAATTATTGGTAATCACTTGTCGCAAGCCTGTGGCGTCGGCAAAGAAGTGTTCGGCGTGCTCGACCCATTCAATATTCGTATGATTTGCTACGGAGCCAGCAGTCACAACCTGTGTTTCTTGATTCCAGGTCACGACGCGGAGAAAGTGGTGCAAACATTGCATCACAATCTATTTGAGTAAAACCACCGACATCATGACAAAACCTGCAAAGTAATTGCATCACAAACCGGGCGTTTTCGTCCGGTTTTCATCTATCTGACACTGACGATTAAGGATTCTCGCCTCATGTTGGTAAAAATCACGCGCCTGTTCCCTGTATGGGCACTGCTGCTCTCCGTGGCAGCCTATTTCCGCCCGACCACGTTTACCGGCATTGGCCCTTATGTCGGTCCACTATTGATGCTGATTATGTTTGCCATGGGCGTCACACTACGGCTGGATGATTTCAAACGAGTGCTTTCACGCCCGGCCCCAGTTGCAGCAGCAACTTTTCTGCATTATCTGATTATGCCGCTCACTGCATGGATTCTGGCCATGCTATTCCGGATGCCACCGGACTTGTCTGCCGGTATGGTGTTGGTTGGCAGTGTTGCCAGCGGCACGGCATCCAATGTAATGATTTATCTGGCAAAAGGTGACGTGGCACTGTCTGTCACTATCTCTGCGGTCTCCACGCTGGTCGGTGTTTTTGCCACCCCACTACTGACCCGGTTATATGTCGATGCCACCATCAGTGTGGATGTGGTCGGGATGCTAAAAAGTATTCTGCAAATCGTGGTTATCCCGATTACTGCCGGGTTGGTTATCCATCATACCTTTACCAAAACGGTTAAGCGCATTGAACCTTATCTGCCCGCCATGTCGATGGTCTGCATTTTAGCCATCATCAGCGCCGTGGTGGCAGGCAGCCAAAGCCATATCGCTTCCGTCGGCTTTGTAGTGATTATCGCGGTTATTTTGCACAACGGTATCGGCTTACTCAGTGGTTATTGGGGTGGAAAGCTATTCGGTTTTGATGAATCAACCTGCCGGACACTGGCTATCGAAGTGGGGATGCAAAACTCAGGATTGGCCGCCACCTTGGGTAAAATTTACTTCTCACCACTGGCAGCCCTGCCCGGCGCTCTGTTCTCTGTTTGGCATAACCTTTCCGGTTCCTTGCTGGCTGGCTATTGGTCAGGTAAACCGGTTAAAAAAGACCAAGAATAATTCGCAATATCTATCATGCCCGGTTTAGCCGGGCATTCGCACCTAAAGCCCCTATTGATTAAATTAATTAGAATCCGCTATTCGCCTGAATATACTTTAATTAATTCTCACCAATCGTATTTCACATCCAATAAACATCAAATTTTTATTATATTTCTTCAATTCCTGAAAATTTCTTAATTCTTGAGATTACCTGCCGTTTCTATTCATCAGGGACGGTAATCATGCCGCCCGGCATTTGACTCAAGGAGGCGAGAACTGACCCGTGCATTTCTCAATCAAACATTATGATCCCAAAACGCACCGCATTATGGTTTTTATTGAGTACTGGTGCACACGCCAGTCCCGCTCCGGGGATAGATATTCCCTCGCCGATGAATGAGTCACGCCAGAATTTACAGAACAGCAGCAATGAAATTAATCAGCTAATAGAAGAACGCCGCCAATCACATTCAGAGCCACGTGGGTTATCACCTGAAACGGAAAACCATGCACCTGAGCTAGAAAATGCCTCACAGTGCCTGCCTATCAGTGGTGTCTATATTCAGGGAATTACCTTATTAAGCATTAAAGAATTAGATAATCTCAGCGCTATACCCGAGCAGTGTATTCATAGTGATAATATCAATCTACTCGCTCGCGAGTTAACACAGATTTATCTTACCAAAGGTTATATCACAGCGCGCATTCAATTTATTCCACCTGACGCCGATGGCGAACTCGGTTTGGATATCACTGAAGGATTTATCGAAAAAATTGAAAGTGACGATCCTCAGTTAGAGGTTGAAAGTATTTTTCCCAATATGACGGGAAAACCACTGAATATTACTCAGCTTGATCAAGGATTAGATCAGGCGAATCGCTTACCATCAAATAAAATAACTGTAGATATTTTACCTGGTAGCCAACCGGGTGGGTCTATTCTTAAACTCAGTAATTCCCGTTCAAAACCTTGGCGTCTAACAACATCACTTGATAATTACGGCAATAAAAGTACTGGTAACTGGCTAAGCCGAAGTTCATTTTCTCTCGATAATCCCTTTGGATTATCAGATTCCATTAATTTAAGTATTTCCAGCACCACGGATAATGCCGAAAAAAATCATAGTCGCGCCTATTCACTCTTTTATTCTATTCCCTACGGGGCTTTAACCTTTAGTGGTTTTGGCAGTTATTCTGAGTACCTTTATCCGGTGAAATTACAATTTAATACCATTGAACTTCATGGAAAAACACAGCAACATGGCTTACGCACAGATTATGTTTTCTATCGTGACCAAGACCAAATTAATGGCGTCAGTGCGCAACTGACTTATAAGCAAGCTGAAAACTATCTTAATGACCAGGAAATAACGGTCAGTAGCCCAACACTCACAATATTTGAGTTAGGGATTAATCATCTGCACATGCTGCCGAATGGTATTTTCAATATTAATTTCGGTATTGAACAAGGATTGCCGTGGTTGGGTGCCGATCAGGGTTATTCTTCCCGCCATCAAGATAGCCAATTTACTAAAGCCAAAACAACCATTATCTCCAGACAATACTTCAAATTGTTCGATGATACCTATCTGTTAAGTAATCAATTTTATGGCCAATATAGTCGTGATCGTCTACCGGGTATTGAGTGGCTCAGTATTACGGATAACAACGCTATTCGCGGTTTTAGCCGTAATACATTATCGGCGGATAATGGCTGGTATTTACAAAATACCTTGTCACGTAATTTCACTCTGGGCAATACCATAATAACGCCACGACTCGGCGCTGATGTTGGTCGTATTCAACAATCGTCACAAAATTGGAACAGTGCCATCGGGCTCAGTACCGGAATTAATGTCAGCTATCGTGATATCAAAGTGGATGTCGAAGCTAGCCGTGGTCATCTGTTGTCAGGAAAATCAGCGAGTAAAGATCCCATCAATATTCTGGCTCGCTTCTCTTATTCCTTTTAACTCACCCACATCGGTGCACGCTATTTTTTATTAATACTAACAATATGACAAATAGATGGAGAAATAAAAATGAAGCAAAATAAGTTCAAGCTTTCCCCTGCGGGGAAGTTAGTGGCGGCAGTTGCCATTATTTCAGTTTCAGTCGCGACCTGTTATGCCGCCGGAATTGTCAGTGCTGGCGACAGTGCCCATAAACCCGATATTAATTCAGCCAATGGTATACCAATCATTGATATCGTAAAGCCCACGGCATCCGGATTGTCACATAACCAATTTGATAGTTTCAATGTGGGTAATCAAGGAGCCGTACTGAATAATGCTATCAATGCGGGTAACTCTCAGTTAGCTGGACAATTAAGTGCTAACCAAAACTTAAATGGCCAAGCCGCTAATATTATTCTTAATGAGGTCATTAGTCGTAACCCTTCATTATTATTGGGACAGCAAGAAGTGTTTGGAATGGCCGCAGATTATATTCTAGCCAACCCTAATGGCATTACTTGTAATAGCTGTGGATTTATTAATACCAATAGAACTTCTTTGGTTGTCGGCAACCCATTAGTAGAACAAGGTAATTTGCAGGGTTTTGATACCCGAAATAACACTAATGCATTAGAAATAGGTGATGACTACTATCGTTTCAAGGGCTCATTAGATTTAATTTCACCACGAATTAATATATTAGGGGCCATTGATTCTTGGCAAGATATCAATATCATACTAGGTCAAAATGAAGTCAGCACAGACGGCCGCGTAATCAAGTCAGCTAATTATATTGGCGCGGCATATGACAGTAAACTCTTTGGCAGCATGACGGCAAATAGGATTAGAATTATTAACACCGCCGAAGGTAATGGCGTCAATATGTCGAAATTTAATAAGGCCCTTGAGTCAATAGAAATCTCAACACCGGGCAGGCTGAATCTTGATGTTGACTCTGATCCTGATATTAATGACAACCCTGCTCCTGCCAGTTTAATGGGTAAAGATATAACCATAAATGCAGGCGATATTTTTACTTCTGGCGATATTGCCGAAACCACTTCTGGTGGTGCGACAAAACAGACACTCATGCGTACCAGAATCGAAGGCAGTAATATTTCTATTATCGCCAAGAAAAAAAATCATCTTGATGCTGCAATTATTGATGGCAAGAACATCGAGATGCAAGGGAATAATATTCAATTAGGTAGCGAAAAACTGACCGATACAGAATCAGATGGTTACTCTGAAAGTGGCGGATGGGGGCTGCATAATTGGAGTAAATCCTCAGACAATAAAAAAGAAAAGCAGACGACATTTGGCACCACTATTACCGCAAATAATAATGTTTCTATTCAGTCCACCAGAGGAGATATAAAGCTATCCGGTTCTTCTGTTAAGGCTGGTAATAATCTATCAATCAAAGCAAAAAAAGATTTAAAACTGGAAGGTGTGATTGTTCAAAATTCAGATCATGAAAAAGGCCATCACTATGTACAAATGCAGAAAGATAAAACCTGGGATAACAAAGAGACTACACAAAAACTGAATAAAACCACGCTGCAAGCTGACGGAAATTTGGGTCTAACTGCAGGAGGAAAAATAACCACCAGCGGGGCCAAAGCTAGCGCGAAGGGTGATTTATTCATTAATGCTAATGAAGTCAAAATTGATGTACAAAAGACTCGAGATCAGAAAACGACCAACGGTAAGCATGAGCAAAATCTTGGGTTAGGCGGTATCGACCACAATAATAATGACAAAAATGCGGAAACTAGCCACGGCTCTGAAATAACCGCTGATGGTAAAATTTTTGTCAGTGGCCGTGATAGCGTTGCAATTACCGGCAGCAAAGTGAAAGGTATCGACGATGGTTTTGTTCAGTCAGATAAAGGCGGGATTAAGATTGATAACGCCATTAGTACCACCACAACCAAAATTGATGAGCGCAATGGTGTCGCCTTTAATATTACCGGCAGTTCACACAAGGCCAATAATCGTGATGAAGAGGTTACCGGCAGCGAATTAGTTTCTGACGCTAACCTAAAGATAATCAGTAAAGATAATGTGGAAGTCATTGGCAGTCTGGTAAAAAGTGCCGGGGAACTGGGGATTGAAACTCTGGGCGAAATTAATGTTAAAGCGGCAGTAGAACAACAAAAAATAGATGAACAAAAAACGAAATTAACTCTTGAAGGTTTTACCAGTGACAATGACGAAGGTCAGTATCAGGCCGGGCTGAAACTGGAGCACACCAGCGAAAGTGAAAAAACAGAGAATATTAAGCACCACGGCGCAACCCTCGAGGGAGGTGCTGTCAAACTGGATGCTCAAAAAGACGTCACATTTATCGGCTCTGACCTCACTACCACCAAAGGCGACGCTGATATTAAAGGCGAAAATGTTTCGTTTATTGCAGCCAACGACACCACCTCTAGCCAGAAAGAAAAAGAAACTGTTGGCGTCGATGTCCACTACGACGGTGGTATGGATAAAGCGGGCAGTGGGGCAAATGTCAGTTATGAAGACACCGAAACCAGCAGTGATAAATCAACCGCCGTGGTCTCTGGTTCCAAAGTTGCGGGCAACCTAAATATTACTGCGGCCAAAGATATGACTAACCAAGGGAGCGCTCATAGCGTCGAAGGTATTTATCAGGTTAGCGCTGACAATGTGAATAATTTAGCAGCAGAAAACAGTGAAAAAACAGTCACTGAAACGACAAATCTTGATGCTGGTTTTGGCGTTAATATTGCTTATGACAAGATAACCCGCCCAATTGAAGAGATGGTCAATAAAGCTAAAGAGCAAGATATAGGTGGCATGATTGATGCCGTGGATGACATTGGCTCACCTAATGCAGGGGTTGATATCTATGCAAAAGGAGGGACGAAAGAAACCAGTCTGACCAGCAATCAATCCATCGGAACGTCAATAAAAGGGGGCGATATTGCTATCAATGCCACGGGTGCATTAAAAGATCAGGGAACTGAATATCAGGCAGATAAAGGGGCTATTACGTTGAATGCTGCCAGCCATAACTTTGAAGCCGCCGTTGATCGTGATGATCAACAAACTCAAGAAACCTCAGGTGAAGCTGGTATTCGGATTTATACCACCACAGGCAAAGACGTTACCGTGGATGGCAAAGGCAAAGGTGGCTCAACCGAGCAGCATGCAAAAGGTGAAAGTGCGCAGGTTGGTAGCATGAATGCCGCCAATGGAATCAATATTAATATAAAAGAAGATGCTATTTATCAAGGCACTAATATTAATGCTGGAGATGGCAAAGTGACGATTAATGCAGGAGGGAATATCCACATTGATCAGGCAACCCATCATATCAGCGAAAGCCATAATAATGTTGAGGCCAATGCCCAGTTGAACCTCGGCACCAATACTAATAGTAAAGAGTTCGGCGCAGGATTGGGGGGTGGGCACAGTAAGGGTGAAATTGATGCTTCGATAGCCCAGGTCAGTACCCTACAAGGTCAGCAGGGGATTGAATTGAATGCAGGAAAAGATTTAACCCTAACCGGTACCGCCTTTGGTAGCAAAGAGAAACCTACAGGGGATATTCAACTGACGGCTGATGGCAAAGTGGATATCCAAGCGGCCAAATCTGAAGGTTCAAAGCAGGACATGACATGGTCCGCCGGTGCCAATGCCGGTATCAGCAAAGGCCAGGATGGCAACAGCAAAGGGATGCAGGCCGATGCTGATATTAAGCTCGCCAAGACAGACGAGTCTGCGGTGATACATCAAGGTAGCGTAATCCATAGCGATGGGCACTTTATGGTTCAGGCTGATAGTGACGACAAAGAGGCTATTCATATGCAAAATGCCACTATTAACAGCCCAAAAACGACGTTGAATGCCAATAATGGCGGCATTTTGCTGGAATCAGCTCAGGACGAACAACACAAGAATAACTGGAGCTTTGAAGCCGCAGCCAATGGCAGTCAAAGTCATCAGTTTAGTAAAGATGACCAGGGGGTTATTGATAAACAAAGCAGTGAGAAGAATCATGATGTGGGGGCCAAGATTGATGTGGCCGTGAATAAATTAGATTCAGTCACACAGCAAAACAGCCATATCAACAGCAATAATATCACCCTAAACACCGCTAAAGATATGGTTCTGGCCGGAGCTAAACTCGAGGCCGACAATATTAAAGGCAATATTGGTGGCAATCTGACCGTCGAAAGCCGCATCGATGAATTACATAAAATTGACGTCACAACCCACTTTGGCGCGAGCCACAGTAACGAAAAGCAGGACAGTCTGGTTAATCAAATAGCGAATGCCAGCCCAATGGGTTCAGACAAGGTCAAGAACAAGCTCAATACCCACTCCGACAAGTTGTTCGACAAAATCAAAAAGCAATATGACCAAATATCGAGCAAATTTACCACCAAAGAAGAGGATAACATCGAACTGCTCAGTTACACCAAAGAGGGCAAAAAAAGCGAGCAGGACGCAGTAAAAGACCCGAAAGACGAAAAAGAAACCAAGGATAAATGGTGGCAAAAAGGTGCGAAAGCCATTGGTAACAAAGTCAAAAATAAGGTGCAAAATGACTCGGTTAAAGGGGGGGCTGGCAATGCTAACGTTGAGGTTGAGGTGGTAAACAACCAAGCCGTCGCAGAGCAATCAGCCATTATCGGCAAGCAAAATGTTGAGTTAAACGTTAATGGCAAAACTGAATTGATAGGTGGAAATATTGCCAATCAGGGAGGAAAAGTCGATTTGCAAACCAATGGCCTTGAACTGCAGGATGTTAACGGCAAACATACCCAAGGTGGGGCTAGAGTCAATGGTGCTTCATCGGTGATGAAGATGCTGGGGAACGGAGCCAGTGACCTTATGGAGGGGAAAACCCCGTTGATAGGTGCCCATGGCGGATCAGAGCAGAAAAATGCCGTTGCTGGCATTACCCACGGTCAGCCTTAGCAGTTAGTCAAAAATCATTGAGATTGCAGGGGGCGGCTAGCGCCCTCTGCAACTTCAACAACAAAGTATATATCAATCCGCGTCGTAACCCAGATTAGGTGCTAACCAGCGCTCAACTTCAGCCACCGGCATCCCTTTGCGTGCGGCATAATCCTCCACTTGATCACGTTGAATCTGTGCCACAGCAAAGTATTTGCTATCTGGATGACTAAAGTACCAGCCCGATACTGAAGCCCCTGGCCACATGGCATAGGATTCCGTCAGCTTCATGCCAGTGTGGGTTTCCACATCCAGCAACTGCCAGATTTGGCCTTTTTCCGTATGTTCTGGACAGGCCGGATACCCCGGAGCCGGGCGGATCCCTTGATAATTCTCCCGCACTAGCTCTTCATTGCTCAGATTTTCATTAGGAGCAAAACCCCAATACACTTTACGCACTCGCTCATGCAGATATTCAGCAAAGGCTTCGGCCAGACGGTCAGACAGCGCCTTAATCATAATTTTATTGTAATCATCATGTTGGGCATCATAGGCCTCGGCCAGCGCATCCTCTTCCAGACCACCGGTAACGGCAAAAGCACCATAATAATCAGCTTTACCACTAGATTTAGGCGCGATGTAATCCGCCAGGCAATAGTTCGCGAAGTCGGTTTTTTCTGTTTGCTGGCGTAAATGGTGGCTGACCACCAGCACTTCATCTCGCCGCTCATCACGGTAAATCTCGATATCATCCCCAACACTGTTGGCAGGAAACAACCCGACCACACCTTTGGGATGCAGCAAATCTTCTGCTGAAAGCTTATCCAGCATCTCATTAGCATCGGCAAACAGGCGTTTGGCTTCTTCCCCAACCACCTCATCTTCCAGAATGCGTGGATACTTGCCCGCCAACGACCAGGTCATAAAGAATGGCGTCCAGTCGATGTAATTGCGCAAGGTTTCAATGCTGGCCTCGACCTGTTGCACACCCAACTTGTGCACGGCTGGCGGAGTATAATTCTCCCAATCAATCACTGTGCGGTTGTCCCGGGCGGCTTGCAAACTCACCGGAGGAGTGCGTGGTTTCTTACGCGCATGCTGAATGCGTACGGTTTCATATTCCTTACGCGTTTTCGCCACAAACGCATCGCGTTGAGTATCAGATAACAGGGCCGACACCACGCCAACACTGCGTGAGGCATTCGAAACATAAGTGGTGGAACCACTGTAGTTCTGCTCGATTTTCACTGCGGTATGAGCCTTGGAAGTGGTTGCGCCACCAATCAGCAAAGGCAGCGTAAAACCCTGACGCTCCATCTCTTTGGCAACGTTAACCATCTCATCCAGCGACGGGGTGATAAGGCCAGATAAGCCGATAATATCAACTTTCTCTTCCCGCGCGGTGCGCAAGATTTTCTCCGTCGGCACCATCACACCCAAATCGATAATTTCATAGTTATTGCACTGCAACACCACACCCACAATATTTTTGCCGATGTCATGCACATCACCTTTAACCGTCGCCAGTAGGATCTTACCTGCGGTACTGCCCTTCTGTTTGCTGGCTTCAATATATGGTTCAAGATAGGCAACCGCCTGTTTCATGACTCGGGCGGATTTCACCACCTGCGGCAGGAACATTTTCCCTTCACCGAACAAATCCCCGACGACATTCATACCGGCCATCAGTGGCCCTTCGATAACCTCAATCGGCCGGTCTGCTTCCTGTCGAGCTTCTTCCGTATCCAGCTCAATAAATTCGGTAATGCCTTTAACCAGTGAATATTCCAGCCGCTTCACCACTGGCCAACTGCGCCATTCCGCTTGTTGAACTGCCACCTCATCACTTTTACTGCCACGGTATTTTTCGGCTAGATCCAACAGGCGCTCAGTGCTGTCATCACGGCGGTTAAGAATCACATCTTCAACTGCATTCCGCAGCTCATCTGACAGGTCATCATAGATAGCCAACTGCCCGGCGTTGACGATCCCCATATCCATGCCACTACGAATAGCGTAGTAGAGGAACACTGCGTGAATAGCTTCTCGCACCGGATCATTGCCCCGGAAGGAGAAAGAAACGTTGGAAACACCACCAGAAATCATGGCGTAAGGCAGTTCGGCTTTGATATCCGCACAAGCTTCAATAAAGTCGACAGCATAGTTGTTATGCTCTTCAATCCCGGTAGCAACAGCAAAAATATTCGGGTCGAAAATAATATCTTCCGGCGGGAAGCCGACGGTTTCGGTCAAAATCTTATAGGCGCGACGGCAGATTTCGATTTTACGAGCGCGAGTATCAGCCTGCCCCTTTTCATCAAAGGCCATCACCACCATGGCAGCACCATAGCGGCGAACCAGTTTGGCATGATGAATAAAGGCATCGACACCCTCTTTCATCGAAATAGAGTTGACGATGCCCTTGCCCTGAATACATTTAAGGCCCTTTTCGATGACATCCCACTTTGAGGAGTCAATCATAATCGGCACCCGCGCGATATCTGGTTCACCGGCAATCAGATTGAGAAAACGCACCATGGCGGCCTCGGCGTCGAGCATCCCCTCATCCATATTGATATCGATGATCTGCGCGCCACTCTCAACCTGCTGGCGAGCAACATCCAGCGCCTCGCCATATTTTTCTTCTTTTATCAGCCGCTTGAAACGTGCCGAACCCGTAACGTTAGTGCGCTCACCAACGTTAACAAACAGGGTATTGGCATCAATCGTCAATGGTTCCAGTCCTGCCAGGCGGCAAGCTACTGGGATATCCGGCAATGGTCGTGGCGCGACGCCAGAAACGGCTTTAACCATTGCCGCAATATGCCGTGGTGTCGTACCACAGCAGCCACCGACGATATTCAAAAATCCAGCCCGCGCCCACTCGCCAATCTGCTCTGCCATCTCTTTGGCTTCCAGATCATATTCACCAAAAGCATTCGGTAAACCGGCATTTGGGTGCGCACTGACATAATATTCAGAAATACGCGATAATTCAGCGACATATTGACGTAACTCATCTGGCCCCAAGGCACAGTTCAAGCCAAAAGAGAGCGGCTTCACGTGGCGCAGCGAGTTATAAAAAGCTTCGGTGGTTTGGCCGGATAATGTACGGCCAGAGGCATCGGTAATTGTGCCGGAAATCATCACCGGCAGTAGCACACCCATGGCTTCAAATTCAGATTCAACGGCAAATGTCGCCGCTTTGGCATTGAGGGTATCGAAGACGGTTTCAATCATAATTAGATCGACACCGCCCTCAATCAACGCACGGGTGGATTCCCGGTAAGCCTCAACCAATTGATCAAAACTGACGTTACGAAACGCCGGATCGTTAACTTTAGGTGAGATAGACGCGGTACGGTTGGTCGGGCCAAGTACCCCGGCAACATAACGCGGTTTTTCAGGCGTGCGAGCCGTCCATTCATCAGCACAGATACGGGCCAAACGGGCAGCTTCATAGTTAATTTCAGCTGACAGCGACTCCATTTGATAATCCGCCATGGCAATGGGGGTGGAGTTGAATGTGTTGGTTTCGAGAATATCAGCACCGGCTTCAAGATAAGCATTATGAATGGCAATAATGACTTCCGGCTTAGAAAGTACCAGTAAGTCGTTGTTGCCCTTCAGATCACTGGGCCAGTCGGCAAAACGAGCACCTCGATAATCGGCCTCTTCCAACCGATAACTCTGGATCATGGTGCCCATGCCACCATCCAGCACCAAAATTCTTTGTGCCAGTTGCTGGTGTAATTCCTTAACCTTATTATTTGTTACTGTATCCACCACTGTCGCCTCTTCACCCTGTTGCCTTGCCATTGCCCGACGTATTTTTACGTTTTCTTAGTATCAGATATGCTGAAAAATAATCCATTCACAAATCAGTCTGCCATCCTAGCACAAGTTACCGGCGTAATGAGTCCACTCCCAGTTGAGACTTTTTCAGGTAGCTAAAGTCACTCATCGGATGAGCATTTTTTACGGTTTGCATGCATAATTGAAAAACGAAAATGAATTCCATAAAAATATCTGAGGGGCTGATTTATGGCGTTACCGATTCCAATTAAACGGGGAAAGAAACCCAAGGCAGCCGCGCAAACTACCACAGCGGCAACGGGTCAGGTTCAGTCATTAACTCGCGGGCTTAAATTACTGGAATATATTTCCGAAGCTCAAGGGAGTGTGGCACTGACCGATTTAGCCCAACAGGCGGGTTTACCAAACTCAACCACTCATCGCCTGTTGACCACCATGCAACAACAAGGTTTTGTTCGCCAAGTGGGGGATTTAGGCCTTTGGACCATGGGCGCTCACGCCTTTATTGTTGGCAGCAGCTTTTTGCAAAGCCGCAATTTACTGGCAATGGTTCACCCGATGCTGCGCCGCTTAATGGATGAATCTGGCGAAACCGTCAATCTGGCGGTGCTCGATCACAGTGATTATCAAGCCATTATTATCGACCAAGTGCAATGTACCGCACTGATGCGCATGTCCGCACCCATTGGTGGCAAGCTGCCAATGCATGCTTCTGGTGCGGGCAAAGCCTTTCTTTCAACCTTGTCGGACGATCAGTTGGTACAACTTTTACATAAAAAAGGGCTGCATGCCTATACCCAGCATACTCGTACCAACCCAGCCAGTCTGAAAGAGAATTTGGCATTAATCCGCAAGCAAGGTTATTCATTCGATGATGAAGAGCATGCCCTCGGCCTACGTTGTATCGCCGCGTGTTTGTTCGATGAACATCACGAAGCCTTTGCGGCGATCTCCATCTCCGGCCCGGTATCGCGCATTACCGACGATCGCGTCACAGAACTTGGTGCGCTAGTCATTCATGCTGCGAAAGAAATTACTCAATCTTACGGCGGCGGCAATCGTAATTAGCTTACCAATAACCTTGCGCTGACCGACTGACGATAACGCCAGGATTTGGTCTGTATGTATTCATTATTGCCAGGTTTAAAGACATTTATCCCCAAATTGCTCCCCCATACGTTGCGGAGCAAAATGATTGTTCTGGCAATAATTATGGTTTCTCTGCCGACCTTAGTCATCGGTTATCTGGTCGAGGCAGAGGGACGCGATGCCCTGCTACAGGAGAAGAAAGCCAAGCTGTTTGCCGTCACAACCTTGCTGGATAATGCGCTGGCAGATAGTTTTTCCCTCTATCCTGACCTGCCCAGAGAGCAGCGCATTCAAGCTTTGAACCAGCACCTGGCGCCGGTTACCGATGAAATCACCCGGGCTTTTTCGGGGGTCGGTGCCGGTTACTATAATAAAGCCTTAGACGCCATTATTACCTACGCCCCACAGGCGCAATACGGCAATGCCGTCGGTATTACGATTAATCTTGATCACCCCGGCCATGAAGTGATGGCGAGCGGCAAGCCGCTGGTCAGCAGCGGTACTCAGGTTCGTGGCAACATTATGAATGCCATGATACCTATCAAGCGTGATAACCAAATCCTGGGTTATATCTGGGCCAACGAACTGTCAAATGACATTGACCGCCAAGCGCTGTCCATGGATATCAAAATCATCGCGGTGATCAGTATTGGCTTATTGCTGAGCTTATGGCTGATTATTGCCTTTTCACGCCGTTTTGCCTCAGATATCGATATTATCAAATCCAGTTTGACCAATTTGTCTCTGAATTTAAATACCGAACTCCCCGCCATGAAGGGCGAAATGGGGGAAATATCTGACAGTGTTAATGCCTTATCCCGAGCACTGCGAGAGACTAAGACCCTCAATGAATTAATTCTTGAAAGTGCAGCCGACGGTGTTATTTCGGTGGATATAAAAGGCTGCGTCACCATGATAAACCCGGCAGGTGAAATCATCACCGGTTACAGCCGCAAAGAACTGATAGGTAAGCCTTATGCCGAGGTATTTGAGAAAGTCGATTTCGACAGCCCGGTACTGGACACCCTATTTCGTGGCATCAAACATGTGGCGCTGGAAATTGACTATCCCGGTAAAAACCGCACCATTCAGCTCAGCATCAGTACCAGTCAGTTACGTAATGCACAAGGTGAAACGCTAGGAGCGCTAGCTATATTCACGGATTTAACGGCGAAAAAAGAGGTGCAACGTCGCATTGAACAAGCCGAACGGCTGGCCACTTTAGGGGAGTTAATGGCTGGGGTCGCTCATGAAGTTCGCAACCCACTCACCGCCATTAGCGGGTTTGTTCAGATCCTTAAAGACAGTGAAAAAGATCCACAACGGCTGGAATATACCCATATCATTTTAAAAGAAGTGCAATCGATTAATCGGGTGATTCAGCAATTGCTCGACTTCTCCCGCCCGCGTATTGGCCGCTATCATCAGGTTAATTTGAATCAGATTATTAGAGAAAGTCTGATTTTGGTAAAAACTAAAGGCGTGGAAGCCAGAGTTGATTTTCATGTTCAGTTAGATGAAAACTTAAGTGATATTGAAGCCGATGGCGAGTTATTAAAACAAGTTTTACTGAATATACTGATTAATGCGGTTCAGTCTATTGTAGCCAGAGGGGAAATTATTATCTCTACCCAAGCTCTGGATGATAACTATCAACAAATAACTATTCAGGATAATGGCTGCGGTATTGCAGAGGATATTAAAGCGAAAGTTTTCGATCCTTTTTATACCACTAAACCTTCGGGAACCGGATTGGGATTATCCATCAGTCAGCGCATTATTGCTTCCCACGACGGCGATATTAGGTTAGAAAGTCAGCCTAATAAAGGAACCACATTTATAATTATACTGCCAGTGAAGCATGGCGCAGGAAATCTATTATGAAAAAATCCTATCGTATTCTGATTGTTGATGATGAAGAAAATGTTCGCCGCATGTTAACTACCGTTTTTAGTCTGGATGGTCATCAACCCCTCTGTGCCGCTGACGGTCAGCATGCATTGGAGTTATTCAAACAGCAAGCCCCAGATATTGTGCTCATGGATATCCGAATGCCAAAAGTCAGTGGGCTTGAAGCGCTGCAAGTCATGCGGCAAATCCGACAAGAAACACCGGTCATACTGATGACCGCTTATGCCGCAGTCGAAACCGCAGTTGAAGCCCTGCGGCTGGGGGCATTCGACTATGTGATTAAGCCATTTGATTTGGATGAGCTGAAAATTATTATCAGCCGTGCCATGCAGTTGCAGGAGATGAAACAAGAAATCAATCGCCTGCATCGAGCCCTATCAGACAGTTATCAGTGGGGCAGGTTACTGACGAATAGTGCCAAAATGATGGAGCTTTGCCGCGACACAGCAAAAATCGCCATGAGCCATGCCAGTGTTTTGATAACCGGTGAAAGTGGCACCGGTAAGGAATTGATTGCTAAAGCTATTCACTATAATAGCCCACGAGCTAAAGGGCCATTCATCAAAATTAACTGCGGCGCGTTGCCAGAATCCTTATTAGAAAGTGAACTGTTCGGTCATGAGAAAGGGGCTTTTACTGGCGCGCATATGCAACGTCAAGGTCTGTTTGAGCGGGCAAACCAAGGAACATTGTTACTTGATGAAGTGGGTGAAATGCCGCCCAACCTGCAAGTCAAACTGCTGCGGGTACTGCAAGAGAAAGAGTTTGAGCGACTGGGCGGCAGTCAGACCATTAAAACAGACATCCGTCTTATTGCTGCAACCAACCGGAATTTAGCCGCCATGGTCGAACAGGGGGAATTCCGCCAAGACCTCTTTTACCGCCTGAATGTCATCCATCTTTCCCCTCTCCCGCTGCGGGAAAGACCGGAAGATATCCCCTTGTTAGCTCGACATTTCTTACAAAAATTTAATGCTGAAAATAGCAAAGAAATCATTGAGATAGATGCCAGCGCGCAAGCAATATTAGATGCTTATCCATGGCCGGGTAATATCAGAGAGCTATCTAATGCCATTGAGCGGGCAGTGATCATGAGTACTGGATTTATCATCTTCCCTGATGATTTACCGGAACATTTGCAGCAAAAACAGCAAACCCAACCCAATATCAGCCGCGGCATCTTTGCCGAGCAGGGATTAAATTTAAAAGAAAATATGAAAGCTTATGAACGCGAGCTTATCTGTGCCGCACTGCAAAACAATCAGGATAATCGAGTGCAAACTGCACGAGCATTAGGCATCAGCCGGCGGGCGCTGATGTATAAACTACAAGAGTATCGCATTGGTTCACAATCCCAGCAGTCTCAGGATAATATATAAATAAATATTAACTGTGCCATTTATATTTATTTTATTCAAAATTAGAGAAACAAAATGTGCACCCCTGTGCAAGAAATTGCACACCTCCTTGTTAATTACACTCACATTTTATTAACTATTTAAATAATATTTAAATTAACCCAACCGATATCAGCGAGTTAATTATTTTCTATCCAATATAAATAATAACATATTGATTGGCATGGTCGTTGCAATTCCTTAATTGAAACTATTTTTTAGTATCAAATATAAGGGATAACCATGAAAAGAAAACTCATTGATATTGAGCAAGCAGCTGAATATTTCCGTGATGGCATGACCATTATGATTGGCGGTTTTATGGGAGTTGGCGCGCCACCCCGCCTTATTTCGGCATTGCTGAATTCGCATGTTAAAGATCTGACCCTCATTACTACCGATACCGCTTTCGTCGATACCGGCGTCGGGCCGTTAGTGGCCAGTGGCAGAGTGAAGAAAGTCATTGCTTCACACATCGGCACCAACCCGGAAACCGGTCGCCGGATGATCTCGGGTGAAATGGACGTTGAGTTAGTCCCACAAGGTTCACTGGCGGAGCGCATCCGTTGCGGCGGTGCTGGTCTTGGCGGCTTTCTGACGCCGACCGGGGTGGGAACCGTGGTCGAAGAAGGGAAACAAAAGATAGTCCTGAATGATATTGAATATCTGCTGGAGCTGCCTTTGCGAGCCGACTTGGCACTGGTGCGCGCCCATCTTAGCGACTATCAGGGCAACCTGACCTACCAATTAAGTGCCCGTAACTTCAACCCACTGATGGCGCTGGCCGCTGACATTGTTATTGCCGAACCTGAGTCTGTAGTTGATATCGGCAGTATTCCCCCTGATTGCGTCATCACCCCCGCCGCATTAATTGACCACATTGTCTGCCCGCAGGAGAACCAATAATGAACGCTAAAGAACTTATCGCTCGCCGCGTTGCCCTTGAGCTGCATGATGGGGACATTGTGAATTTGGGGATTGGGCTACCGACTCAGGTGGTCAATTATTTACCTACTGATATTCATATAACCCTGCAATCTGAGAATGGTTTTCTCGGCTTAGCCCCGGTTACCGAAGCACACCCCAACCTGGTCAATGCTGGCGGCTTACCTTGTGGCATTTTACCGGGCGGTGCTGCCTTCGACAGCGCATTTTCCTTTGCTCTGATTCGCGGCGGCCATGTTGATGTCAGTGTGCTCGGCGGCTTGCAAGTTGATCAAAAGGCCAACCTCGCTAACTGGATGGTTCCAGGGAAAATGGTCCCCGGCATGGGTGGCGCGATGGATCTGGTCACTGGGGCGCGCAGGGTCATCATTGCCATGGAACATAGTGCAAAAGATGGCTCATCCAAACTTCTCAAACACTGCTCACTGCCACTCACTGCTAAAAACAAAGTCAGCATGGTCGTCACCGAACTGGCCGTTTTCAGCTTTGAACAAGGCAAGTTGGTACTGAAAGAACATGCACCGGGCGTCTCACTGGAGACTATTTCAGCCAAGACGGATGCTGAGTTCTCAGTCGCACCGGACTTCAAAGTGATGCCGGTCGCGGTAGAGGAAGGTGCTGTATGATTGGCCGTATCTCCCGCTTTTTAACCGGTTTTGTTAGCCGTTATCTGCCCGATCCACTGATTTTCGCCATGCTGCTGACGATGCTGACTTTTGGTATCGCGCTGGCATTAACCCCACATACGCCGGTTGAAATGGTGCATATGTGGGGTGATGGCTTCTGGAATCTACTGGGCTTCGGCATGCAGATGGCACTGATCATCGTCACCGGCCATGCGTTGGCAACCTCGGCACCGGTCAAGCGAATCCTGACACTCACTGCCTCCGTCGCTAAAACACCGGCTCAGGGGGTAATGTTAGTGACCTTCCTCGGTTCGGTGGCCTGCGTCATCAACTGGGGGTTTGGTTTAGTGGTCGGCGCGATGTTCGCCCGTGAAGTGGCGCGCCGTGTTCCTGGCTCTGATTATCCGCTACTAATTGCCTGTGCATATATCGGCTTTCTGACCTGGGGGGGAGGCTTCTCTGGCTCCATGCCATTACTGGCTGCCACGCCGGGTAACCCAGTAGAACATATCGCCGGCTTGATTCCCGTTTCAGACACACTTTTCACCGGTTACAACCTGTTCATCACGCTAGGGCTGATCCTCGTCATGCCTTTCGTGACCCGCATGATGGTGCCAAAACCACATGAAGTCGTCAGTGTTGACCCGGCGTTACTGGCAGAAGAACCCAGCTTCCAGAAAACCTTATCTGCTGATGCGCCGATTGCGGAAAAGATGGAAGAGAGCCGCATTATTGCCTTTATTATCGGTGCGCTGGGTATTGCCTATCTGGGGATGAACTTCTGGGAAAAAGGCTTCAATATCACCATTAATACCGTGAACATGATGTTTATGATTGCCGGTATTTTGCTGCACAAAACCCCGATGGCCTATATGCGCGCTATCTCTGCGGCGGCCAAAAGTACGGCGGGAATCTTGGTTCAGTTCCCATTCTATGCCGGTATCCAACTCATGATGGAGCACTCCGGGCTTGGTGGCCTGATTACCGAGTTCTTCATCAACGTCGCCAACAAAGACACCTTCCCGATTATGACCTTCTTTAGCTCGGCACTGATTAACTTCGCCGTGCCATCCGGTGGCGGTCACTGGGTCATTCAAGGGCCATTCGTGATGCCTGCGGCGCAAGCTCTGGGGGCTGATTTAGGTAAATCCGTGATGGCGATTGCCTATGGCGAGCAGTGGATGAACATGGCGCAACCTTTCTGGGCGCTTCCCGCATTGGCCATTGCCGGTTTGGGGGTCCGGGACATCATGGGCTACTGCGTCACCGCCCTGCTGTTCTCGGGCGTCATCTTCATTATCGGCCTCACCCTATTCTAGCGTCGTCATATAAGGAATTGATTTATGGACAGTATCGTTATTGTCAGTGCCGTTCGTACCGCAATTGGCAGCTTCAATGGTGCATTAGCGCCGGTCAGCGCGGTGGATTTAGGTGCCATCGTACTGCGTGAAGCCATGACTCGCGCCGGTATCAGTGGCGACCATGTTGATGAAGTTATCTTAGGCAATGTGCTTCAGGCAGGATTGGGGCAAAACCCGGCGCGCCAAGCCCTGCTAAAAAGCGGCATACCTGACAGCGTCAGCGCTTATACCGTGAATAAAGTTTGTGGCTCAGGTTTGAAAAGCGTGGCATTAGCGGCTCAGGCTATTCTGGCGGGTGATGCACAAACCATTCTTGCTGGCGGTATGGAGAATATGAGCCAGGCACCTTATCTGATGGATAGTAAGGCGCGTTGGGGTTATCGGCTAGGTGACGGCCAGTTATTTGATGTGATCTTAAAAGACGGTTTGATGTGCGCCACCCATGATTACCACATGGGTATCACGGCGGAGAATGTCGCGCAGGAGTATGACATTACCCGTGAGGCACAAGATGCACTGGCGCTCGCCTCACAGCAGAAAGCTGTGGCCGCAATCTCAAACGGTGCTTTTGCCAAAGAGATCGTGCCGGTGACGGTGAAAAACAGGAAAGGCGATATTATCGTCGCTACCGATGAGTTCCCGAAAGCCGGGACTACGGCGGAAGGTCTGGCTAAATTACGCCCAGCGTTTAGCAAAGAGGGCAGCGTAACCGCAGGTAATGCTTCCGGTATCAATGATGGAGCAGCAGCATTGGTGGTGATGTCGGAAAGCCGCGCCAAACAGCTAGGCTTAACACCACTGGCTCGCATCCGTGGCTATGCCAGCGGCGGCGTCGCTCCAGCCCTAATGGGAATGGGGCCAGTACCGGCAACACTGAATGTGCTGAAGAAAACCGGGCTGACACTATCAGATATTGATTTGATTGAAGCCAACGAAGCTTTCGCCGCACAATTTTTGGCGGTGGGGAAAACGCTAGGATTCGAGGCAGAAAAAGTAAACGTCAATGGCGGTGCAATCGCGCTGGGCCACCCTATTGGGGCCAGTGGCGCGCGTATTCTGGTCACGTTGCTCCATGCCTTGCAAGCCCGCGATAAAACCTTGGGGCTTGCCACACTGTGCATTGGTGGAGGACAAGGTACGGCGATGATTATTGAGCGCCTGAATTAATAATTAATCTAATCGTAGACAACGGAGAGAATAGGCAGAGAGTAAAAACGCCGTAAATACAGCCTTGTAGGCGCTGGCGCTTTACTTTTCTGCCTATCCTCACCACTATGAATGAGCCTACATACGGAGTACGTGAGGATTTTGAGCACAGCCCAATTCTAAAATGGTAAAGCGCAGTAACCGCTAATTTAACACCCGCTGTGAGAAACGTTTTTTCTTCCGATAGGCAAAAACATCCTCCACATGCCCATCCCGAATACGCTGCTGTAAACCGCGCCAATAACTGGCATGGAACAGGTCGCTGTGCATCTCTTCAAAAAAATGTCGGACTTTCCGATCGTTACAGAGGAAATGACGAAACTCCTCCGGGAAGACATCATTGGGTGACACGCTATACCACGGCTCACTGGCCATCTCATCTTCCGGATAGCGCGGAGGAGGGATATCGCGGAAATTCACCTCAGTCATATAACAAATTTCATCATAATCGTAGAACACCACGCGCCCATGACGAGTCACGCCGAAGTTCTTAAACAACATGTCTCCGGGGAAGATATTTGCCGCCGCCAATTGCTTAATGGCATTGCCATATTCTTCGATAGCATCTTTCAACTGCTGATCATCCGCCAGCTCCATATAGAGATTTAATGGCGTCATCCGCCGCTCCATATACAGGTGCTTAATGATGATTTGGTCACCTAAATCTTCCAGTTTTTCCGGCACTTCCCGCTGTAATTCCGCCAGCAATTCGGGGCTAATACGATGCTTATCAATGACAAAATTCTCATACTCTTGAGTATCCGCCATGCGTCCTACCCGATCATGCTCTTTCACCAATTGATAGCATTCTAACACTCGTGCCTGACTGACCTCTTTTTGCGGTGCAAACTGATCTTTTATCACCTTAAACACTCGGTCAAATGACGGCAGGGTAAACACCAACATCACCATACCTTTGACTCCGGGTGCAATAATAAACTGCTCACTGGACTGATGAACAAATGTTAGGTATTCACGATAACTTTCGGTTTTACCGTGCTTCTGGCAACCAATCGCCATATACAGCTCAGCGGTTGATTTACCGGGTAATATTTCCCGCAGCCACTCCACCATTGCCGCGGGCAGTGGCGCATACACCATGAAATAAGAGCGGGCAAAACCAAATACAATGCTGGCCTCTGCCTTGCTGGTTAAACAGGTATCAATAAATAGCGCACCAGACTCATTGTGATGGATAGGCAGCAGGAATGGATAAATGTCCTCCGCCAGTCGTAGCTTCCCTACCAGCCAGGCAGCTTTATTGCGGTAAAACAGCTCATTAGCAATTTGAAACTGCGCATCAACCAGTTGATTATCCGTAAAATTTTGCCGCAGTGCCGCAACAATATAATCAATATCACGCGGGAGATTTTCCCACGGTAAACGTAGAGGTAAGTCATTGAGTACCATCTGTAACATGTCACTCAAATTACCGTTCGGGGAGAAATCTCGCGCTAAAGGACGTGGAATCTCGCGAAAACGCCGCTCGGGTTGCGAGCTAAAAACAAATAATTTATCGGGTGTTAAATCTCGATGCTTGAACAACCGGCAATAAACCGAATTAAAAAAGCTCTCGGCTATCTCAAAGCGCGGATAATCCGGTAATAGTCCGGTATAAATTTCTTTTACCCGAGCCAAAAACGCCACATCAAAGCAGCGTTGGTCGGTGATATGTTTCAGTTGTTCAACCACCAGACCGACATGGTGATCATAGAGGTGAATTCGCTTTTTCATCGCCTGTTGTACTGCTTGCCAGTCGGCTTGCTCGAAGCGATGCTGAGCACCGGCTGTGACCTCTAAAAAGCGGCCATATTGCGCATCGAATCCCTGCAAAATTGTCTGAGCGATTAATTGTTCCAACTTTGCCACCATGCTCACCCCCGCCATACGGAACAGAGCCTGCATAAGCAGGCTCTCGATAACGCCACACCCTCACTTCGTCAGCAAATTAAAACTGCTGCTCTTCCGTCGAACCGGTCAATGCTGTGACTGATGATTCGCCACCCTGAATGATATTGGTAACTTTATCAAAGTAGCCGGTACCGACTTCTTGCTGATGGGATGCGAATGTATAGCCGCGCTCAACAGAAGCAAACTCTGGCTGTTGTACTTTCTCAACATAGTGTTTCATGCCCTCACCCTGTGCATAAGCATGGGCCAGGTCGAACATGTTGAACCACATGCTGTGGATGCCTGCCAGTGTAATAAACTGGTATTTGTAACCCATGGCAGACAGGTCATCCTGGAAGCTGGCAATCTGCTGATCAGTCAGATTCTTCTTCCAGTTAAATGATGGCGAGCAGTTATAAGCCAATAACTTACCTGGGAATTTAGCGTGGACAGCCTCAGCAAAACGTTTGGCCAGCGCCAAATCTGGCGTTGAGGTTTCACACCATACCAAATCGGCATAAGGGGCATAGGCCAGACCACGGCTGATAGCTTGCTCAATGCCGGCATGAGTCCGGAAGAAGCCTTCAGCAGTGCGACCGCCCGTAATAAATTCGCTGTCATAAGGGTCACAATCAGATGTCAGTAAATCAGCCGCATCGGCATCAGTGCGTGCAATCAGCAAAGTCGGGACACCCAGAACATCAGCTGCTAAGCGGGCAGCAACCAGCTTCTGAATCGCCTCTTGGGTAGGAACCAAAACTTTACCCCCCATATGACCACATTTCTTCACCGCGGCCAGTTGGTCTTCAAAATGCACACCAGCAGCGCCCGCCTCAATCATCGTTTTCATCAATTCAAATGCATTCAGTACCCCACCAAAACCGGCCTCGGCATCCGCGACAATTGGCAGGAAATAGTCGGTATAGCCTTTGCTGCCCGGCTCAATATTATTCGACCACTGAATCTGATCTGCGCGACGGAAACTGTTATTAATACGTTTAACCACCGCAGGAACAGAGTCGACCGGGTATAAGGACTGGTCTGGATACATGCTGGAGGCGGTATTGGCATCCGCCGCCACCTGCCAACCCGACAGATAGATTGCTTCAACACCGGCTTTCGCCTGTTGCAATGCCTGACCGCCGGTTAATGCCCCCAGGCAGTTGATATAGCCTTTACGCGATTTGCCGTGCAGCAATTCCCATAATCTTTTAGCGCCGTGCTGCGCCAGTGTGCATTCCGGGTTAACTGAACCGCGTAACTTGATCACTTCTTCTGCACTATAGGGGCGGGTAATGCCTTTCCAGCGCGGTGATTTCCATTCTTCTTCCAACTGCTGAATTTGTTGAGTACGAGAGGTAGTCATGGTGATATTCCTTATTATTTAATTTTGTAGGGTTAAATAGGCTGTCGTCTCAGGCTAACAATGCGTAGCCTGGCAACGTCAGGAAGTCGATAAGCTCGTCTTGTGTTGTAATTCGCTCCATCAGACGCGCGGCCTCTTCAAACCGCCCACCATCAAAACGCTCTGCGCCAAGTTCAAGCTTCACTACCTGCATTTCTTCACTCAACATGCTGCGGAACAGTTCTTTGGTCACCGTCTGACCATTACTGAGGCTCTTCTGGTGATGTATCCATTGCCAGATAGAAGTACGGGAAATCTCTGCCGTCGCTGCATCTTCCATCAGGCCATAAATCGGTACGCAGCCATTGCCGGATATCCATGCTTCGATGTATTGCACCGCTACCCGGATATTGGCTCGCATTCCTTCTTCAGTGCGCTCGCCGCTACAAGGCTCAAGTAACTCAGCGGCAGTGATGGGTTTGTCTTGCTCGCGAGTCACTTCTAATTGATTAGGCCGGTCGCCCAAAACCTGGTTAAACACCGCCATCACAGTGTCGGCTAGCCCCGGATGAGCGACCCATGTGCCGTCGTGACCATTGCTGGCTTCTAACTCTTTGTCGGCACGGACTTTATCCAACACCAACGCATTTTGAACCGGATCTTTATTAGGGATAAAAGCTGCCATGCCACCCATCGCCAAAGCGCCGCGTTTATGGCAGGTTTTAATCAGCAAGCGGGAATATGCACTCAGGAACGGTTTGGTCATGGTGACCGACTGACGGTCAGGCAGGACACGATCACTGTGGTTCTTCAACGTTTTGATATAGCTGAAAATATAGTCCCAGCGGCCGCAATTCAGCCCCACAATATGATGGCGCAAGTGATAAAGAATCTCGTCCATCTGGAATACCGCTGGCAAGGTTTCAATTAACACCGTGGCTTTAATGGTGCCTTGCGGCAGATCGAAACGCTGCTCGGTAAAGGTGAAAACATCACTCCACCAAGCGGCTTCTTGATAAGACTGCATCTTCGGCAAATAGAAATAAGGGCCGCTGCCATTGGCCAGTAATTGCTTATAGTTATGGTAGAAATACAAAGCGAAATCGAACAAGCCACCAGGAATAGCTTCTCCCTGCCACTTCACATGTTTTTCTGGCAAATGCAGACCGCGAACACGAGCAATCAATACCGCTGGGTTAGGCTTTAATTGATAAATTTTGCCGGATTCATTGGCATATGAAATAGTGCCTTTTACCGCATCGTGCAGGTTAATCTGACCATCGATAACTTTGTCCCAACTTGGAGCCAGCGAATCTTCAAAATCAGCCATAAAAACTTTTACATTAGCATTGAGAGCGTTAATGACCATTTTGCGCTCAACTGGCCCTGTGATCTCGACCCGACGATCGCGTAAGTCAGCGGGAATCCCTTGAATTCTCCAGTCACCTTCACGAATGGAATTGGTTTCCGAAATGAAATCAGGTAATGCGCCTTGATCAATGGCCTGCTGCCAGGATGCCCGTGCAGCAAGGAGTTTGCTACGGGGCTCTGCAAATTTCACCACTAATTCAGTTAAGAATTCGATGGCCTCATCCGGCAAAACCTGTCGCTCTGCAGCATTAAAATGCTGGGTGAAAACTAACTCCGTGCCGACTAACTGTTGTGTCATTGCCCTTCCCCTTCCCAATCTCACGACTTTCACATCAACGCTAATGTAGCGTCACTCTTGGATTCGTATCAGGTAATGCGTTCTAACCGGAAATTGAAGGTCAGATTTTATGGTCATTTTTCACCCCGACAGCACTAAGAATAATCAATTAATTATGAAAATACAAAAACGATTTCCTATTTTTATTTAAAATATTTTTTTAATCTTTATTTATCATATTGTTAACATGATATCGTTAATTGGATAGACAGGAATCAGCTTCCATTACTTCTATTTTTTCAAGGTAACTTATTGTTTCACAAAGAGATCAGACCAGTTAAGACTAGGAAGAATGGGGTATATCAGAAGGGGAAATAGGCCGGCGGCCTCGATTCAGCCGCCTTTGTTAACATTTGGAGGGGGATAAAATCAGTCGAGAGTGGGGTTCATGTGGCGCAAATCAAATGGCGTGATTTGGTAAACGTAGTAGTTCAGCCAGTTGGCAAATAACAGATGCCCGTGGCTACGCCAGGATGCTTTTGGTGGCAAAGAGGCATCGTCATTTGGAAAATAATTGAGAGGAACTTGTGGGTTTAGGCCTGCGACCAGATCTCGCTGATATTCACCTGCCAGAGTGTCGACATCATATTCAGGATGACCCGTGACAAAAGCAACTCGCTTGTCTTTACTGGCAAACAGGTAAGCTCCGGCCTCTTCAGAAGAGACCAAAATATCCAAGTCGGTATATTGCTCAAGTACCCCAACCGGGAAATCCGCATAGCGCGAGTGAGGGGCTAGGAATGTCTCATCGAAGCCGCGCGTCAACAGTGCTAAAGGCTTATCTGTTTGGTGTTGGTAAATGCCCGAGAGCTTTGTCTCACGCGTCATCTTAGGGATACCATATAAGATGTTTAATGCCGCTTGTACCGCCCAACACACAAATAAGGTCGAGGTAACGTGAGCTTTTGCCCAGGCGATAATACGTTCAATCTGTGGCCAATAGGCAACATCACAGAAATCAACCAAGCCCAAAGGTGCACCGGTTACAATCAGTCCATCGAAGTTTTGCTCTTGAATATCTTCAAAATCGCAATAGAAATTGTTTAGATGTTCAGCTGGCGTGTTTTTTGACTCACGACTATCAATTCGCAGCAACTGGATATCAATCTGCAGTGGGGAGTTAGAGAGTAAACGTAGGAATTGATTTTCCGTCTCAATTTTTTTAGGCATCAGATTCAAAACCAACACCTTCAGGGGACGAATTTCCTGAGTTTTCGCACGTGATGAGGTCATAACAAAGACATTCTCATTGCGTAAGAAACTCACCGCTGGTAATTCATCAGGGACCCGAATTGGCATGCCTATATCCTCAATATATCCGCTTATACGTTTAGACTTCTAGATGCCCGAAGATAGCGGTTTTTTGATAAAAAGTCGAGCGTTCTACAACAATCTGAAAATGTTTCATTGCTGAAACTTCTGCATATACAGTATAGGAAATAGCCATCATATGATTTTAGATGCCGAAAAGCACAAAAACCCACTGTAGATACAGTGGGTTTGCTTTGGATTACCAATAGAATTTTACTCGATAGCAGAAAAGCAAAAACCCCACGCTTTTGGCATGGGGTCTTTACTTGATTTGATACCTGGCAGTGTCCTACTCTCGCATGGGGAGACCCCACACTACCATCGGCGCTACGGCGTTTCACTTCTGAGTTCGGCATGGGGTCAGGTGGGACCACCGCGCTATTGCCGCCAGGTAAATTCTTTTCTACAACTACCGAACTTTAACCCATGTAACTGGTGCTGATACCCAGAGTCGAACTGGGGACCTCACCCTTACCAAGGGTGCGCTCTACCAACTGAGCCATATCAGCACGCTAAATTTGATGCCTGGCAGTGTCCTACTCTCGCATGGGGAGACCCCACACTACCATCGGCGCTACGGCGTTTCACTTCTGAGTTCGGCATGGGTTCAGGTGGGTCCACCGCGCTATGGCCGCCAGGCAAATTCTGTTTCAATCAACCCGCCACATGATGTCTATCACGCAGCCAGCCAATTCAATCTGTAAACATCGCTGAAAATCAATTCTCAAATAACAAAAACACCTTTGGTGTTGTAAGGTTAAGCCTCACGGATCATTAGTACTGGTTAGCTCAATGCATCGCTGCACTTACACACCCAGCCTATCAACGTCATAGTCTTTAACGTTCCTTCAGGGGGCTTAAAGCCCCAGGGAAGACTCATCTCGAGGCAAGTTTCCCGCTTAGATGCTTTCAGCGGTTATCTCTTCCGAATTTAGCTACCGGGCAGTGCCATTGGCATGACAACCCGAACACCAGTGATTCGTCCACTCCGGTCCTCTCGTACTAGGAGCAGCCCCTCTCAATCTTCCAACGCCCACGGCAGATAGGGACCGAACTGTCTCACGACGTTCTAAACCCAGCTCGCGTACCACTTTAAATGGCGAACAGCCATACCCTTGGGACCTACTTCAGCCCCAGGATGTGATGAGCCGACATCGAGGTGCCAAACACCGCCGTCGATATGAACTCTTGGGCGGTATCAGCCTGTTATCCCCGGAGTACCTTTTATCCGTTGAGCGATGGCCCTTCCATTCAGAACCACCGGATCACTAAGACCTACTTTCGTACCTGCTCGAGCCGTCACTCTCGCAGTCAAGCTAGCTTATGCCTTTGCACTAACCTCACGATGTCCGACCGTGATTAGCTAACCTTCGTGCTCCTCCGTTACTCTTTGGGAGGAGACCGCCCCAGTCAAACTACCCACCAGACACTGTCCTCACCCCGGATCACGGGGCCGAGTTAGAACATCAAACATTAAAGGGTGGTATTTCAAGGTTGGCTCCATGCAGACTGGCGTCCACACTTCGATGCCTCCCACCTATCCTACACATCAAGGCTCAATGTTCAGTGTCAAGCTATAGTAAAGGTTCACGGGGTCTTTCCGTCTTGCCGCGGGTACACTGCATCTTCACAGCGAGTTCAATTTCACTGAGTCTCGGGTGGAGACAGCCTGGCCATCATTACGCCATTCGTGCAGGTCGGAACTTACCCGACAAGGAATTTCGCTACCTTAGGACCGTTATAGTTACGGCCGCCGTTTACTGGGGCTTCGATCAAGAGCTTCGCCTTGCGGCTGACCCCATCAATTAACCTTCCAGCACCGGGCAGGCGTCACACCGTATACGTCCACTTTCGTGTTTGCACAGTGCTGTGTTTTTATTAAACAGTTGCAGCCAGCTGGTATCTGCGACTGGCTTCGGCTACGAGAGCAAGTCTCTTTACCTAATGCCAGCGTGCCTTCTCCCGAAGTTACGGCACCATTTTGCCTAGTTCCTTCACCCGAGTTCTCTCAAGCGCCTGAGTATTCTCTACCTGACCACCTGTGTCGGTTTGGGGTACGATTCAATGTTACCTGATGCTTAGAGGCTTTTCCTGGAAGCTTGGCATCAACTACTTCTGCACCGTAGTGCATCGTCATCACACCTCAGCGTTGATAAGCAACCGGATTTACCAGGTCACTCCGCCTACATGCTTAAACCGGGACAACCGTCGCCCGGCTAGCCTAGCCTTCTCCGTCCCCCCTTCGCAGTAACACCGAGTACAGGAATATTAACCTGTTTCCCATCGACTACGCTTTTCAGCCTCGCCTTAGGGGTCGACTCACCCTGCCCCGATTAACGTTGGACAGGAACCCTTGGTCTTCCGGCGTGCGGGTTTTTCACCCGCATTATCGTTACTTATGTCAGCATTCGCACTTCTGATACCTCCAGCAGACCTCACAGTCCACCTTCAACGGCTTACAGAACGCTCCCCTACCCAACAACACCTAAGTGTCGCTGCCGCAGCTTCGGTGCATGGTTTAGCCCCGTTACATCTTCCGCGCAGGCCGACTCGACCAGTGAGCTATTACGCTTTCTTTAAATGATGGCTGCTTCTAAGCCAACATCCTGGCTGTCTATGCCTTCCCACATCGTTTCCCACTTAACCATGACTTTGGGACCTTAGCTGGCGGTCTGGGTTGTTTCCCTCTTCACGACGGACGTTAGCACCCGCCGTGTGTCTCCCGTGATAACATTCTTCGGTATTCGGAGTTTGCATCGGTTTGGTAAGTCGGGATGACCCCCTAGCCGAAACAGTGCTCTACCCCCGAAGATGAGTTCACGAGGCGCTACCTAAATAGCTTTCGGGGAGAACCAGCTATCTCCCGGTTTGATTGGCCTTTCACCCCCAGCCACAAGTCATCCGCTAATTTTTCAACATTAGTCGGTTCGGTCCTCCAGTTAGTGTTACCCAACCTTCAACCTGCCCATGGCTAGATCACCGGGTTTCGGGTCTATACCTTGCAACTAGACGCCCAGTTAAGACTCGGTTTCCCTACGGCTCCCCTATACGGTTAACCTTGCTACAAAATATAAGTCGCTGACCCATTATACAAAAGGTACGCAGTCACACCACGAAGGTGCTCCCACTGCTTGTACGTACACGGTTTCAGGTTCTATTTCACTCCCCTCGCCGGGGTTCTTTTCGCCTTTCCCTCACGGTACTGGTTCACTATCGGTCAGTCAGGAGTATTTAGCCTTGGAGGATGGTCCCCCCATATTCAGACAGGATGTCACGTGTCCCGCCCTACTCATCGAGTTCACAGTAAGTGTGTTTTTGTGTACGGGAGTATCACCCTGTACCCTGCGACTTTCCAGACGCTTCCACTAACACACAGACTGATTCAGACTCTGGGCTCCTCCCCGTTCGCTCGCCGCTACTGGGGGAATCTCGGTTGATTTCTTTTCCTCGGGGTACTTAGATGTTTCAGTTCCCCCGGTTCGCCTTGCATGGCTATGTATTCACCATGCAATAGTGCAACGAATTGCACTGGGTTTCCCCATTCGGGTATCGTCGGTTGTAACGCTTCATATCAGCTTACCGACGCTTTTCGCAGATTAGCACGCCCTTCATCGCCTCTGACTGCCTAGGCATCCACCGTGTACGCTTAGTCGCTTAACCTCACAACCCGAAGGTGTCTTTCGACAACTTGCGTTGTGATTATTTGAGAGACTCTATTACAGGTTACTTCTTATCTCAGTACAGCTACGGAGAGATAAGTTTCAGCTGTAATGTTTCAATTTTCAGCTTGTTCCAGATTGTTAAAGAGCAATATCTTAAACACGACTCGTTAAAGTCATCTTTAAGATACTTTGTGGTTCATCAAGAACCGGTGATAATGTCTTTCACACATTATCGGATTGGCGTCCCCAAGGGGATTCGAACCCCTGTTACAGCCGTGAAAGGGCAGTGTCCTAGGCCTCTAGACGATGGGGACACGAAATTCCGATTAAACCGAAATCTAACCGTTTCGTATCAGCATGAGTCGAAACTCACGACATCAACAGGTGCGCTTGCTCGTTTACATTCATCAGACAATCTGTGTGGACACTACGCAATGCGTATCGTTAGGTAAGGAGGTGATCCAACCGCAGGTTCCCCTACGGTTACCTTGTTACGACTTCACCCCAGTCATGAATCACAAAGTGGTAAGCGCCCTCCCGAAGGTTAAGCTACCTACTTCTTTTGCAACCCACTCCCATGGTGTGACGGGCGGTGTGTACAAGGCCCGGGAACGTATTCACCGTAGCATTCTGATCTACGATTACTAGCGATTCCGACTTCATGGAGTCGAGTTGCAGACTCCAATCCGGACTACGACAGACTTTATGTGGTCCGCTTGCTCTCGCGAGTTCGCTTCACTTTGTATCTGCCATTGTAGCACGTGTGTAGCCCTACTCGTAAGGGCCATGATGACTTGACGTCATCCCCACCTTCCTCCGGTTTGTCACCGGCAGTCTCCTTTGAGTTCCCACCATTACGTGCTGGCAACAAAGGATAAGGGTTGCGCTCGTTGCGGGACTTAACCCAACATTTCACAACACGAGCTGACGACAGCCATGCAGCACCTGTCTCACAGTTCCCGAAGGCACCGAAGCATCTCTGCTAAGTTCTGTGGATGTCAAGAGTAGGTAAGGTTCTTCGCGTTGCATCGAATTAAACCACATGCTCCACCGCTTGTGCGGGCCCCCGTCAATTCATTTGAGTTTTAACCTTGCGGCCGTACTCCCCAGGCGGTCGACTTAACGCGTTAGCTCCGGAAGCCACGCCTCAAGGGCACAACCTCCAAGTCGACATCGTTTACAGCGTGGACTACCAGGGTATCTAATCCTGTTTGCTCCCCACGCTTTCGCACCTGAGCGTCAGTCTTTGTCCAGGGGGCCGCCTTCGCCACCGGTATTCCTCCAGATCTCTACGCATTTCACCGCTACACCTGGAATTCTACCCCCCTCTACAAGACTCTAGCTTGCCAGTTTCAAATGCAGTTCCCACGTTAAGCGCGGGGATTTCACATCTGACTTAACAAACCGCCTGCGTGCGCTTTACGCCCAGTAATTCCGATTAACGCTTGCACCCTCCGTATTACCGCGGCTGCTGGCACGGAGTTAGCCGGTGCTTCTTCTGCGAGTAACGTCAATGATTGAGCGTATTAAACTCAACCCCTTCCTCCTCGCTGAAAGTGCTTTACAACCCGAAGGCCTTCTTCACACACGCGGCATGGCTGCATCAGGCTTGCGCCCATTGTGCAATATTCCCCACTGCTGCCTCCCGTAGGAGTCTGGACCGTGTCTCAGTTCCAGTGTGGCTGGTCATCCTCTCAGACCAGCTAGGGATCGTCGCCTAGGTGAGCCATTACCCCACCTACTAGCTAATCCCATCTGGGCACATCCGATGGCGTGAGGCCCGAAGGTCCCCCACTTTGCTCTTGCGAGGTCATGCGGTATTAGCTACCGTTTCCAGTAGTTATCCCCCTCCATCAGGCAGTTTCCCAGACATTACTCACCCGTCCGCCGCTCGCCGGCAAAGTAGTAAACTACTTTCCGCTGCCGCTCGACTTGCATGTGTTAGGCCTGCCGCCAGCGTTCAATCTGAGCCATGATCAAACTCTTCAATTTAAGATTTGTTTGATTTGCTTAATTAAAAGCGATGCTCAAAGATTACTTTCTGCAAATATGCATTCGAACCGAAGTTCAAATGTGTACTGCTTTGGTCACTCTTCAAGACTTTGATATTACTTCTGCCTGCCGAAACAGGCTTCGATATCGTCTTGCGAGTGCCCACACAGATTGTCTGATAAATTGTTAAAGAGCAGTGCGTTAGCAACCGGTGGTTGGTAACGCGAGGTGCGCATATTACGCTTTCCTCATTCAGAGTCAACTACTAATTTCGTTGAATTTCTCTGTTTTCTTTGCCGGTCACTTAACTACTTGATTCGTTGTGTGCCGTCTCGATGGATGCGCATTATAGGGAGTCGAATTTTTTGCACAACTCTTTTTTCGCCTTTTTCTACTGTTTGAATACTTTTCACTCCTTACGTGCAGATCTTGGTCGATCCACTGCATTTTCACGACGATCCCACCGCCTGATTGGTTGTAATTCCATCAGCAAAGGCTAGTATTGCCGGTAAAGTACTTTCTTATTAAGAGGCTATTACTATGTCCGATGCTATTCGCCCCTATCTTCATCATTTGCCTACGCTAGGTGAACGCGTCATGGTCGATAGATCCAGTGTGATCATTGGTAAGGTTACTTTGGGTGATGATGTCAGTGTCTGGCCGTTAGTTGCTATTCGAGGTGATGTTCATGAGGTTATCATTGGTGCCCGCTCTAATATTCAGGATGGCAGTGTATTACATGTCACCCATCAGTCTGAGTATAACCCTGAGGGGTATCCGTTGATTATTGGCGAAGATGTGACTGTGGGGCATAAAGCCATGCTGCATGGTTGCACTATCGGCAATCGGGTATTAGTGGGTATGGGCTCTATTGTATTAGACGGGGCAGTTGTAGAAGATGATGTGATGATTGGCGCAGGTAGTTTGGTGTCTCCTGGAAAACGCTTAGCTAGCGGCCATCTCTATATGGGTAGCCCTGCCAGACAAGTTCGCTCTTTGACACCGGCGGAGGTGGAAGGCCTGCGTTATTCTGCAAGTAACTATGTGCGCTGGAAAGATGATTATCTGACAGAGAATAAATAGAGCGTGATAACTGATGCAGGGAATAGCCCGTTGCTCTCCCTGCATTGCTGGTCGCTTACCTAAATTTAATGCCTTTCTATCTACCTAATTCATTCCGAAGCTGATTTAGTACCGGCGTGATATCAGGCATCACACCATGCCATAGCTGAAAAGCATGCGCAGCCTGCCCCACCAGCATACCCAAACCATCAGTATAGTTCGTCACTCCTAGCTGCCTGCTCCAAGCTAAAAACGTAGTGATATCTGCTTGGTAGAACATATCGTAACAGCGAGTTTGTGGGCTGATGATATCAGTCGGTAAGTTTGGCATCTCACCATGAATCCCCGAAGCTGTCGCATTGATGATTAAATCAAATTGCTGACCAATAAGATCCTGCATTTCTACAGCATCGATCTGGCCTAAATGATGGAATACCTCAGCAAGCTGCTGCGCACGGGCATAAGTCCGATTAGTGATAACAATTTTGCACCCATATGAAAGCAAAGGGAGGATCACTCCACGAGCCGCGCCACCAGCCCCCACCAATAAGATACGATCAGAGGCTTGGATCAAATGCCGTTGTTGAAGATCACTGAGCAAACCAATGCCGTCTGTATTGTCGCCTAATAAGCGCCCATCTTCTAATCGCTTGATAGTATTGACTGCCCCCGCCAGTGACGCGCGTTCAGTCCGTTCGTCGCACTTGGCATAAGCTCGCTCTTTGAACGGGGTAGTGATGTTCGCGCCTATCGCCCCATCAGCAAAAAAAGACGTTAATACCTCCTCAAAGGTATCGTGAGGAGCCAATACTTTACCGTATTGATGCTCAATGCCTGTTTGCTCGGCAAAAAGTGCATGGATCCTCGGTGACTTACTGTGCTCAATGGGGTTACCAAACACTGCGAACTTCTGAACCATGCTATTTCCTACCCTTGACGAAATTGCTTACCGGTTAAGGCATCTCTGATTTCTGATGGATTCAAGCGACCACCCACTTGGCCGACAAGTACCGGTAATGAAGGGCCAAATTGCATTCTGACCTCTTCAACCGTACGACAAGGCTCTTGCCCACTTAAATTGGCACTGGTTGAAACCAACGGCTTACCATATTGCAAGCAAAGTTGCTGCACCAGTGGATGATTACTCACCCTGACTGCCAATGAATCAAAACTCCCCGTTAACCAGCGCGGTGTATTAGGATGGGCAGGGATGACCCAAGTTACCGGCCCTGGCCAACAGGAAAAAATAGTTGCTCGTTGCTCATCACTTAACATCGCATCATCTACATAAGGTTTTAGCTGCTCATAATTGGCAGCAATAAGGATCAAACCTTTCTGCCATGGGCGCTGCTTTAACACTAATAAGGCGTTTACTGCTTTTTCACTATCAGGGTCACAACCTAAACCAAAAACAGCCTCTGTCGGATAGGCGATAACCGCTTCTTGTTGTAATGCCAGTAACACGTCGGCAAAAACAATACTATTTTCTTGTCTACTCACGTTGTTATTACTCACTGACAACTGCCTTCCCACATAACTTGCTGGCGCAAAAACGTTTTACACCTTGTGCTGTTCTCTTTTCCATTAATAATGGATAGTGGCAATAAGCACACTCTCCGACAATGGGTTGCTGATTAATCGTAAACTGGCAATCAGGATAACGATTACAGGCGTGGAAAACCTTGCCAAACCTAGACTTACGCTGTAGCAACTTCCCTTGCCCACATTGCGGACAATCAATTGATGTCTCATCTGGTTTATCAATGACTTCGGTATGAACACATTGCGGATATTGGCTACAGCCAATAAACATGCCAAAGCGCCCTTGCCGCAACACCATCTCTGAACCACATTCAGGACAATGTTGCCCTTCCAGAACTTTCACGATATGACCATCAGATTGCGCTTTCAGCGGACGCATATATTGGCAGTCTGGATAATGTGAACAACCAAGGAATGGGCCATGACCGCCGCTGCGAATGACTAACGCCGATCCACATTCCGGACACGACCCATTATCCTTGGCTGTAACTGTTTTTGTCATAACGCCTTCTATATAAAGTTATTGGCCCGTGATACTACCACTTAGTGCAAATAACCTTCATTGACTTCAAAAAGTAACTCTTCCATCTGCTGATAAGCACTTTCATAACCCGGAATGTTAAATAGCACCATCAACACAACCCACTTGAGATCCTCCAGGTCAATCTCATTAGAATCCAACGCCATAATACGATCGATAACCATCTCACGGGTATCAAGGTGCAATACCTGAATTTGTTCAAGAAATAGGATAAAACCACGACAAGTGGCATCCAGACGTTGGGACTCTTCAGCAGTATAGATGCGCAATGCTTGCGGATCAGCAGCATAGAGATAAGGTGCTTTCTGCCCTTCTTGTAGGTCAGCCAGAGCCTCTAACCAGTTCAGGGCGTTGTTGATATCCTCACGATAGAAACCAGCTTCAGCAAGATCGTCGGTAATTTTGTCTTGATCAACAAGCATATCCGACTCGTTATGCATATAAGTTTCAAATAAGTAAATTAGAACGTCGAACATGGCCTGCCCTCCTTAATCGGACATAGCCGCCGGGTACAGCTGCGATCCACCCTGCTAACTCCAGCTCGAGCAATTTGCTAACGATATCTGGCACAGGTTGGCCGGCGCGTTCGGCGACGACATCAACGGGTGTCACCTCATCTCCTACGTTAGCCAACACATCGACAAATGGCAATTCAACTTGCCCCTCGGATGAAGAAATAATTACTTTCTCGGGTAATGGTATCCATTGTAATGACCCCCCCACCTGTTCAGCGACCTCACGGGGAGACCTTGCCAAATAAGCACCCTGCTGAATTAACCAATGAACACCGTCACTGGTTGTACTGCCCAATGGCCCCGGTAAGGCAAAAACATCTCGCCCTTGTTCCATAGCATAGCGGGCAGTAATTAAAGAGCCACTTTTCAGCGTTGCCTCAACAACTAAGACGGCAGAACTTAGCCCACTGATTATACGGTTTCTTCTGGGGAAATGAGCCGCGATAGGCAATGCTGTCGTCAAAAACTCAGAAACTAATACACCGCCTTGGGATTCAATTTCTCGAGCTAAATGGTTATGGCGACGTGGGTATATATTCTCCAAACCACTGCCCAAGACAGCAATCGTTCTTCCTTTCACATCCAAGGCTGCCCTATGGCATATCCCGTCAATCCCCATAGCCAAGCCGCTGGTGATGGCCAACCCCATCAGAGCCAGTTCTGAAGCAAAATGCCGTCCCCATTGCTCGCCATAATGGCTAAAGTGGCGACTTCCAACCATGGCAACCTGAGGGTGATAGAGAGCATCAAGCTCACCAGAGGCAAAAATCACGAGTGGCGCAGCTGAAATATGAATTAAGCGGGGTGGATAATCAGTTTCACCATAGGCTAGTAGATGGTGAGAGGGGGAATCCAACCATCTCAGTGTGGCCTCAATATCACCGGAGTCAGCTTGGAAGAATTGCTGACATTGTTGTGAATCTAATCCATAGGCCGCTAACCTCCCAGGATGGATATCACCACGGGCAAGCAGCCGCTTGACCAATGCACGGCATTTTATTGTGCCTAGCCCCTTGACTTTGCTCATCCTGAGCCATATTTCTGCCGCTAGCATATCGCCTCCCTGGCTTACTTTCTAAGCTGACACCGATTTGTTCAATTGGTAGCCGATGCTGTCAATCAGGGCAGGAAATGTCTACAATAGAGATTGAATATCATTCACTACTCGGACGCAGATCTAGATATTTATGTCAGTATTACAAGTATTACATTACCCAGATGAGCGGCTGCGCAAAATTGCTGCGCCGGTAAAAGAAGTCAATGGTGAAATCCAGCGTATCGTGGACGACATGTTCGAAACCATGTATGCAGAGGAAGGCATTGGTCTTGCTGCAACCCAAGTGGATGTTCACCTGCAAATTATCGTCATTGATGTTTCGGAAAATCGTGACCAACGTCTGGTGTTAATTAACCCAGAACTGTTGGAAAAAAGCGGTGAAACCGGCATTGAAGAAGGTTGCCTGTCAATTCCTGAACAACGTGCATTAGTTCCGCGGGCTGAAAAAGTAAAAATCAGAGCACTGGATCGGGACGGTAAACCGTTCGAACTGGAAGCTGATGATTTATTAGCAATTTGTATCCAGCATGAAATGGATCACTTGGTTGGTAAACTGTTTGTCGACTATCTGTCACCGCTGAAACGTCAGCGTATCCGCCAAAAGCTGGAGAAAATGGCCAAGTTGAATGCTCGTGCCAACTAACCCCTTCTAATGCAGGAAACCAATGTGTCTGATTCTTTGCGGATTATTTTTGCCGGAACTCCTGACTTTGCAGCGCGCCACTTAGGCGCGTTGTTGTCTTCTCAACATCAGATTGTGGGAGTTTTCACTCAACCTGATCGCCCAGCGGGCCGAGGCAATAAGCTAACACCAAGCCCGGTTAAAGTACTTGCAGAACAACAGGGTATTCCCGTTTTTCAGCCAAAATCCTTACGACCGGAAGAAAACCAACATTTAGTTGCTGATCTGAAGGCCGATATTATGGTTGTGGTTGCCTATGGCTTGATTCTGCCGGCCTCAGTATTGGCAATGCCTCGACTAGGCTGCATTAATGTTCATGGTTCTCTGTTACCGCGCTGGCGTGGTGCTGCACCGATCCAACGTTCATTATGGGCTGGTGATGCAAAAACCGGTGTCACCATCATGCAGATGGATGTTGGGTTAGATACCGGTGATATGCTGCATAAAATTGAGTGTGACATTCAGCCACAAGATACCAGTGCGACACTGTACGATAAATTGGCGCAACTTGGTCCTCAGGGCTTATTGGTCACACTGCAACAGTTAGCTGAAGGCCGCGCCCAACCTGAAGTACAAGATGAAGCGCAAGTTACCTATGCAGAAAAACTCAGTAAAGAGGAGGCCAAATTAGATTGGTCACTTTCTGCTGTTCAGTTAGAACGTTGTATTCGTGCCTTTAATCCTTGGCCAGTCAGCTATTTTGTCGTTGATGAACAACCGGTCAAAGTCTGGCAAGCGCAAGTACTTGCTGCGGTTGATAATGTGGCACCAGGAACCATCATCCATGCGGATAAACATGGCATTCAAGTGGCCACGGCTAAGGGTGTTTTGAATATTACCCAACTGCAACCCGCCGGGAAAAAAGCCATGTCAGCGGCAGACTTATTAAATTCACGACGTGAATGGTTTACACCGGGTAGCCAACTAGCATAATAGCTCAGGTCTAACGGATAGATTTCATCGCCCGATACTTCATCATCGGGCCACTTTCCCTTTATTTGCTGACGTTTGTCGGCTTTTTTGGTTATGAAAAACACATACAATCTCCGCAGCATCGCTGCTAAAGCAATTAGCCAGGTATTGGATCAGGGGCAATCGCTCAGTACTGTTCTGCCTGGGCTACATAAAAGTATTTCCGACAAAGATCGCGCATTGCTGCAGGAGTTGTGTTTTGGCACTTTGCGTGTCCTGCCGCAACTTGAGTGGTGTATCCAGCAGTTAATGGCGCGCCCGATGACCGGAAAACAACGTGTATTCCATTATCTGATTATGGTTGGGCTTTATCAGCTGATATACACACGCATTCCTCCGCATGCAGCTTTGGCCGAAACGGTTGAAGGCGCTACTGCACTGAAACGCCCACAATTGAAAGGGTTAATCAACGGAGTACTGCGCCAGTTCCAGCGCCAACAAGTTGAGTTACTGGAACGAGCAGCAAATAACGATAGCCGCTATCTACATCCAAGCTGGTTATTAGCACGGATTAAACAGACTTATCCTGCTCAATGGCAGCAGATTTTGGATGCGAATAACCAGAAACCACCAATGTGGCTACGGGTAAGTCGGTTACACCATTCGCGCAATGAATATCTAGATCTGTTAAAGCAAGCCAACATTGATGCCCTACCACATGACGTTTACCCCGATGCAGTTCGTCTTATCACACCTTGCGCCGTTAGTGATCTCCCCGGCTTTGAACTTGGCTGGGTAACAGTGCAAGATGCGTCGGCACAAGGTTGTGTTGATCTGCTTGATCCACAAAATGGCGAGCAGATCCTTGATCTCTGCGCAGCCCCTGGCGGCAAAACAACTCATATCCTGGAAGCTGCGCCAAAGACCCACGTATTGGCAGTTGATATTGATGAGCAGCGCCTGAACCGGGTTAAAGAAAATTTACAGCGCCTGAAATTAAATGCCGTTGTACGAGTCGGTGATGGGCGGACCCCAGATACATGGTGCGGCGATCAACAGTTTGATCGGATACTATTAGATGCGCCATGCTCCGCAACCGGCGTCATTCGTCGACACCCTGATATCAAATGGCTGCGTCGTGACAGCGATATTGCCGAGTTGGCCAAACTACAATCTGAGATAATAGAAGCTATCTGGCCTAAACTGAAAAAAGGTGGCGTAATGGTTTATGCTACCTGCTCTATATTGCCCGAAGAGAATCAGCAGCAGATTACAGCTTTCCTGCAACGGCATGATGAAGCTGAGTTGGTTGAAACCGGCACGGCCTCAGCACCAGGTAGACAAAATCTGCCACACCCTGAGGATGGCGATGGTTTCTTCTATGCGAAGTTGATCAAAAGATAGTCGTGGCTTTACTGCCTCAAAACCTAATTTCAGTGTGAAACAGAGAACGCTATGAAAATAATTATTCTTGGGGCGGGGCAAGTTGGCGGAACCCTTGCAGAAAATCTGGTGGGCGAGAACAACGACATTACCGTGGTTGATGTCGACTCAGGCCGGTTGCGTCAGCTGCAAGATAAATTTGACCTACGAGTGGTTCAAGGGCACGGTTCACATCCTCGAGTTTTGCGGGAAGCTGGAGCAGAAGATGCAGATATGTTGGTTGCAGTAACGAATTCCGACGAAACCAATATGATCGCCTGCCAAATTGCTTACTCACTCTTTAATACCCCAAATCGCATTGCGCGTATCCGTTCAGCTGAATATATCCGTGAGGCAGATAAGCTTTTTCTACCGGAAGCCGTACCCATTGACCATTTAATCTCGCCAGAACAGCTAGTTATCGATTACATCTATAAATTAATCGAATATCCTGGGGCTTTGCAAGTGGTCAACTTTGCCGAGGGTAAAGTGAGCATTGCCGCGGTCAAAGCCTATTATGGCGGGCCATTAGTCGGCAATGCATTATCATCTTTGCGCGAACATATGCCGCACATTGATACCCGTGTAGCCGCAATATTCCGTCAAGACAGGCCGATTCGTCCGCAAGGCTCAACGATCATAGAAGCAGGCGATGAAGTCTTTTTTGTTGCCGCTTCACAGCATATCCGAGCCGTGATGAGTGAATTGCAGCGCCTGGAAAAACCCTATAAGCGCATTATGATTGTCGGCGGTGGTAATGTCGGCGCGGGTTTAGCTCTGCGATTAGAAAAAGATTACAGTGTAAAATTGATTGAGCGCGACCAGCAGCGCGCCGCTGAATTAGCTGAAATGTTACATGACACCATCGTATTTTATGGCGATGCATCAGACCAGGAATTACTAGCAGAAGAGCATATTGAGCAGGTTGATGTCTTTATTGCCATTACCAATGACGATGAAGCAAATATTATGTCGGCTATGCTGGCAAAACGCATGGGTGCGAAAAAAGCGATGGTATTAATCCAGCGCAGCGCCTATGTCGATCTGGTTCAGGGAAGTGTTATTGATATTGTTATTTCACCACAGCAAGCCACTATTTCTGCCTTATTAGGTCATGTACGTAAAGCTGATATTGTTAGTGTTTCCTCATTGAGACGTGGTGTGGCAGAAGCAATAGAAGCCATTGCTCACGGCGATGAAAGCACATCAAAAGTTGTCGGTCGAATGGTAGAAGATATCAAGCTACCGCCTGGTACAACGATTGGAGCCATTGTTCGGGGTGACGAAGTTATCATTGCTAATGGTAATTCAATCATTAAGCAGGGCGATCATGTGGTGATGTTTATTACCCACAAGAAATTTGTTCCTGATGTGGAGCGTTTGTTCCAACCAAGCCCATTCTTCTTGTAATCAATAGCGATTAAATTAACTGACCTAAGTTATCAATTAAAACTATTCCCATGGGGAATAGGAAAAATTCGCCTATAATTCTGGTTGTATCGAGTTTTATTTAGCTAAGATTAAGTAGTTCATTTTTAAATGGAGTATTGGTTATGAGTTTTATGAAGGAATTTCGTGAGTTTGCCATGCGTGGCAACGTTGTCGACTTAGCGGTCGGGGTTATTATTGGTGCTGCATTCGGTAGAATTGTTTCCTCACTCGTCGCCGATATCATCATGCCACCATTAGGCTTATTACTCGGTGGAGTCGATTTCAAACAATTTCATTTTATATTACGAGCAGCCGAAGGAACTATACCTGCGGTTGTCATGAATTACGGTACATTTATTCAGAGCATTTTTGATTTTGTTATTGTGGCCCTCGCGATTTTCTCTGCCGTTAAACTGATGAACAAACTACGCCGTGAAAAAGCAGAAGAAACCGCAGCACCACCGGCACCAACAGCAGAAGAAACCTTATTAGCAGAAATCCGTGATTTACTAAAAGCACAGCAATCAAAATAATTTCGATCTGGTAGAACGTTAAAAGCCATCAAACAGATGGCTTTTTATTAAGCTAAAATCAGAAGGCCAGTGGTAAAGAATCGCTTAATTGCTTACCACTGGCCTCCCAGTCACCTCCTTTTGCATGTTTTTCTTTTCGCTGATAACTCCCTTTGCCTTTAATATTCTTCTCAATACGCTGTCTGAAAAGTGGGTCATGAAGTAGAGCTTCTAGCGCGTTGTCTTTAATTTTCCCTTTGGTATGTCGATACGTCGTCATAATATTGCCTCACTAATGAAGTATTGATTAAAAATCCCACGAATAATACTGCTTGTCTGAACTGATTAAAACTACTTACCTAAAAAATTTAGTCTTTGGCTAATTCCTCCGTCGCCCCCTGCTCCAAAGCTTCTAAAATAGAGCAATAGGTCGTGGCATGCGTGCTCCCACAACAGGCATCACTCAGCCGTTTCAATGAATCACGCATCTTTTTTAGCTCAGTAATCTTGCTTTCTACATCATGCAAACGAGAGTCTACAATTGCCTTTGACTCCTGGCAGGTATGATGTTCAGGATCGACACGGATCGATAATAATTCAGCGATAGTTTCTAATGTAAAACCCAACTGTTTTGCATAACGGATAAACCTTAAACGCTGCAAATCTTGTTCGCTATAAAGCCTATAGCCTCCCTCTGTTCGCTCGCCATGATCCATAATTCCTTGTTTTTCATAATAGCGAATAGTGTCTGGCGTAACATCCGCGAGCTTTGCGAGTTGCCCAATTTTTAACATTTAGTCACTCTCTTTAGACAGCTTATCTGCCAATTTATGTTGATACTCTTTGCGTAGAAAATCAGTGCTAAGCCCCGCTTGCTTCAATCTCAATTCCAACAGAGCAAGACGCTTATCCAAATTGGCATAATCATCATGCTGTTTATCTAGTTGTGAGAGCAAATCCACGATAGTGAGTGCCTCCTGCCTATCCTGCAACTCAGGAGGAAGATAGCCTGCATTCTTCAACAATCTATAGCTGACTCTCACATCAACGGGAATAAAGCTATCATCATCAAGCAGCAATGGCTTGCCATTTCCCGGTAAATTATCGAGTTCGCCTTTCTCTTGAGCCTTAGTAATATGCCTTTCAGCCCATTCATCAATGAGTCCCATATCGTTCCCTAGAGGTCTGAACCCACAAGATCGAATAATAGTTAAGATTAATGGATTAGAAGATAAATAATAAGGGGATAAAGGAAAGATACGGAGGGTGGAAATTCATGTTACTGAGTTATGGACGTAAAAAAACCGGGCAAGCCCGGTTTTTTTACGCGTTTACAGATTACTCTGCAGCAACTACTTCTGCTTGCGATGCAGCACGATCAACTAACTCGATGTAAGCCATCGGTGCGTTGTCGCCTGCACGGAAGCCACACTTCAGAATGCGAGTGTAACCACCGGCGCGGCTCGCGAAACGCGGGCCTAGCTCGTTAAACAGTTTTGCCACGATCTCGTTATCACGAGTACGGGCGAATGCCAGACGACGATTAGCTACGCTGTCGGTCTTGGCAAGAGTAATCAGCGGCTCAACAACGCGACGCAGCTCTTTCGCTTTCGGCAGGGTCGTCTTGATTATCTCATGACGAACCAAAGAGCCGGCCATGTTACGGAACATAGCCTGGCGATGGCTGCTGTTACGGTTCAGTTGACGACCACTCTTACGATGGCGCATGACCTTATCCTTCTCAGTAAAACCTTAACCTGTGATCCGGTTACTCGTTGTCAGCAATGCTAGCCGGTGGCCAATTTTCTAGGCGCATGCCTAAAGAAAGACCACGTGATGCGAGCACGTCTTTAATCTCAGTAAGAGATTTTTTACCCAAGTTCGGCGTTTTCAACAGCTCAACTTCGGTACGCTGTACCAGATCACCGATGTAGTGGATAGCTTCTGCCTTGAGGCAGTTAGCAGAGCGGACAGTCAATTCCAGATCGTCAACAGGGCGCAGCAGGATCGGATCAAACTCTGGCTTCTCTTCTTTAACTTCCGGCTGACGTACATCACGTAGGTCAACGAAAGCTTCAAGCTGTTCAGCCAAGATAGTTGCCGCACGGCGGATCGCCTCTTCAGGATCGATCGTACCATTGGTTTCCATCTCGATAACCAACTTGTCCAGGTCGGTACGCTGTTCTACACGCGCTGCTTCAACATTGTAGGCAATACGCTCTACAGGGCTATAGCATGCGTCTACTAACAGACGACCAATCGGGCGCTCATCTTCTTCCGAATGAATTCGGGCAGAAGCCGGCACATAACCACGACCACGTTGAACTTTGATACGCATACTAATAGATGCGTTTTCATCGGTCAGGTGGCAGATAACGTGCTGCGGCTTGACGATTTCGACATCACCATCATGGGTGATATCGGCTGCAGTCACAGGGCCAATGCCAGACTTATTCAGGGTAAGAATAACTTCATCTTTACCCTGAACTCTCACCGCCAGCCCTTTCAGGTTGAGCAGGATCTCCAGGATATCTTCCTGTACGCCTTCTTTGGTGCTGTACTCATGCAGTACACCATCAATCTCAACCTCGGTCACCGCGCAACCCGGCATAGATGAAAGCAGAATACGGCGCAGTGCGTTGCCGAGAGTATGGCCAAAGCCACGCTCTAACGGCTCAAGGGTCACCTTGGCGTGCGTCGAACTGACTTGCTCGATATCTACCAGGCGCGGTTTTAGAAACTCTGTCACAGAACCCTGCATTGTGTCCTCTCTTTGGTACTAAGCTTTACTTGGAGTAAAGCTCGACGATCAGGTGTTCGTTAATGTCCGCAGACAGATCAGTACGTTCAGGAATACGTTTGAACACACCTTCCATCTTAACAGCATCAACTTCCAGCCAAGTCGGCTTTTCACGCTGCTCAGCCAGCTCCAAAGCTGCCTTAACACGAGACTGCTTTTTAGCTTTCTCACGGATGCTGACTACGTCATTCGGAGATACCTGATAAGAAGCGATGTTAACAACGCGACCATTTACCATGATAGCTTTATGACTAACCAGCTGACGTGATTCAGCACGAGTTGCGCCAAAGCCCATACGGTAAACTACGTTATCCAGACGGCCTTCCAGCAATTGCAACAGGTTTGCACCAGTGTTGCCTTTCAGACGTGCCGCTTCTTTATAGTAGTTACGGAATTGACGTTCTAGAACACCATAGATACGGCGAACTTTTTGCTTTTCACGTAACTGCACACCGTAGTCAGACAGACGCGGTTTACGCGCACCGTGCTGGCCAGGTGGTTGTTCAATCTTACACTTGGTGTCAATCGCGCGAACGCCAGACTTAAGGAACAGGTCTGTGCCCTCACGACGGCTCAGCTTGAGCTTAGGACCCAAATATCTTGCCATTTTCTCTCTCCAACAAACCTAAAAGCAGCGTTATACGCGGCGCTTTTTCGGCGGACGACAACCGTTATGAGGGATCGGAGTCACATCAGTAATATTAGTGATGCGGAAACCAGCCGCGTTTAACGCACGGATAGTAGACTCACGGCCCGGACCAGGTCCTTTAACCATAACTTCCAGATTCTTGATACCGTATTCTTTCACTGCGTCAGCGCAGCGCTCTGCTGCAACTTGCGCTGCAAACGGAGTAGACTTACGAGATCCACGGAAACCGGAACCACCTGCTGTTGCCCAACCCAATGCGTTACCTTGACGATCTGTAATGGTAACGATGGTGTTGTTGAAAGAAGCATGGATATGAGCCACACCGTCAGAGACTGTCTTTCTTACACGCTTGCGTGCACGAATAGGTGCCTTTGCCATTATTCAATCACCCCGATTATTTCTTGATCGGTTTACGCGGACCCTTACGGGTACGTGCGTTGGTCTTAGTACGCTGACCGCGAACTGGTAGACCACGACGATGACGCAAACCACGATAAGTCCCAAGGTCCATCAGACGCTTGATGCTCAGGGTCACCTCACGACGCAGATCACCTTCTACAACGTACTTGGCAACTTCGTCACGCAGCTTCTCGATTTGCTCTTCAGACAGCTCACTGATCTTAACATTTTCAGCAATACCCGCAGCAACACAGATAGCCTGTGAGCGAGTCTTACCGATGCCGTAGATCGCAGTCAAAGCGATAACGGTATGTTTCTGATCAGGAATGTTAATGCCTGCTATACGGGCCACTATGCACTCCTACTATTTTATACAGCAATACCATTCTGAAAAGCCCGTTTTCAGGATACTCAAATAGCATTGCAGTCACATACAAAAGATTGGCTGGCTAATCTAGCCAGCTCAACCCAACTTTGCAAGAAAAATATGCAAGATAATCAGCCTTGACGCTGTTTATGCTTTGGTTCGGCACTGCAGATTACGCGAACGACACCGTTACGCTTAACAATTTTGCAGTTACGACATAATTTCTTGACGGAAGCACGAACTTTCATTTTTACTCTCCGTAACTTCTCAAACATCCCTGAATTAGCGGTTATAGCCTTTCAGGTTTGCTTTCTTCAATGCAGACTCGTATTGACTTGACATCATCAGAGTTTGCACTTGAGCCATAAAGTCCATGATGACCACCACTACAATAAGTAGGGAGGTACCACCAAAGTAAAATGGTACTTTCATCGCGTCACGCATGAACTCCGGGATCAGGCAGATGAAAGTAATATACATCGCACCAATTAAGGTTAGACGCGTCATTACTTTATCGATGTACTTCGCCGTTTGCTCTCCCGGACGAATTCCTGGCACGAATGCACCGGACTTCTTCAGGTTATCTGCTGTTTCACGCGGGTTAAACACCAACGCCGTGTAGAAGAAACAGAAGAAGATGATTGCAGACGCATAGAGTAACACATAAAGCGGCTGTCCCGGCTGCAAATACATCGAAATAGTCGTCAGCCAGTTCCAACCTGTCCCACCCCCAAACCATGATGCAATCGTGGCAGGGAATAGAATTATGCTGGAAGCGAAGATTGCTGGGATTACCCCGGCCATATTCACTTTCAACGGTAAGTGTGTGCTCTGTGCTGCATAAACACGACGACCTTGTTGACGTTTAGCATAGTTAACGACGATACGACGCTGACCACGTTCAATGAAAACAACGAAGAAGGTTACTGCAAACACTAATACTGCAACCAACAGCAACAGGAGGAAGTGCAGGTCGCCTTGCCGAGCTTGCTCGATGGTATGGGCTATTGCAGGTGGAAGACCCGCAACAATACCAGCAAAGATTATGATTGAGATACCGTTACCGATACCACGCTCAGTAATCTGTTCGCCAAGCCACATCAGGAACATAGTCCCGGTGACCAAGCTAACAACAGCGGTAAAATAGAAGGCAAAGCCTGGATTGATTACCAGACCTTGCATCCCAGGCATATTCGGTAGACCGGTAGCAATACCAATCGACTGGAATATCGCCAGTACCAACGTGCCATAGCGGGTATACTGACTAATCTTACGACGGCCAGCTTCCCCTTCTTTCTTTATTTCTGCCAGCGCTGGATGAACCACCGTTAACAGTTGGATAATAATGGATGCCGAAATATACGGCATGATACCCAAGGCAAAGATAGAAGCACGACTGAGAGCACCACCAGAGAACATGTTAAACATTTCAATGATGGTCCCTCTCTGCTGCTCGAGCAATTTAGCAAGCACAGTGGCATCGATACCAGGAATCGGAATAAAAGAGCCGATACGGAAAACAATAAGCGCACCGATAACAAACAAAAGTCTGCGCTTCAGTTCGCCTAATCCGCCTTTAGCACTTTGAAAATCTAATCCTGGTTGCTTAGCCATCTGCTACTTATTCCTCAATTTTACCGCCAGCAGCTTCGATAGCAGCACGAGCGCCTTTGGTGACACGCAGACCACGAAGAGTTACCGCACGAGTGATTTCGCCTGAAAGCATAACTTTCGCGAACTCAATCTGGGTACCAACAACGTTAGCGGCTTTCAGCGTGTTCAGGTCGATTACGTCGCCTTCCACTAAAGCCAGTTCAGACAGACGAACTTCTGCCGTGATCATAGCTTTGCGAGAGGTGAAGCCGAATTTCGGCAAACGACGATATAAAGGCATCTGACCACCTTCAAAACCACGACGTACGCCACCACCAGAACGTGAGTTCTGACCTTTGTGACCACGACCAGCAGTTTTACCCAGGCCAGAACCGATACCACGACCTACACGCTTCGGCGCATGCTTGGCACCATCAGCCGGAGACAGAGTATTTAAACGCATCTGTTACTCCTCAACTTTAACCATGTAGGAAACCAAGTTGACCATACCACGTACAGCAGGAGTATCCTCACGCTCTACAGTATGACCAATACGACGCAGACCTAAACCGATCAGGGTTGCCTTATGTTTTGGCAAACGACCGATACTGCTTTTTGTTTGAGTTACTTTAATAGTCTTTGCCATGGTTATTTCCCTAGAATTTCTTCGACGGATTTACCACGCTTAGCAGCGACCATTTCTGGGGATTTCATATCTTCTAAAGCAGCGATAGTTGCACGAACCACGTTGATCGGGTTAGTAGAACCATATGCTTTAGCTAATACGTTATGAACCCCTGCAACTTCCAAGACGGCGCGCATTGCACCACCGGCGATAATACCGGTACCTTCAGAAGCTGGTTGCATGAATACACGGGAACCTGTGTGAGCACCTTTTACTGGGTGCTGCAGAGTGCCGTTATTCAAAGCAACATTAATCATAGCGCGACGGGCTTTTTCCATCGCTTTCTGGATCGCTGCCGGAACTTCGCGTGCTTTGCCGTAGCCAAAACCAACGCGACCGTTACCATCACCAACTACTGTCAGTGCGGTAAAGCTGAAAATACGGCCACCTTTTACGGTTTTAGATACGCGGTTTACCGCGATCAGCTTTTCCTGCAGTTCGCCAGCTTGTTTTTCGATGTGAGACATCTTACACCTCTACCTTAGAACTGAAGGCCAGCTTCACGGGCAGCATCTGCCAGTGCCTGGACTCGACCATGATATTGGAAACCGGAACGGTCAAAGGATACTTTCGTGATCCCTTTTTCCAATGCGCGCTCAGCAATAGTTTTGCCTACAGCTGCTGCGGCATCTTTGTTGCCGGCGTACTTCAATTGCTCATTGATAGCTTTTTCTACAGTAGAAGCTGCTACCAAAATTTCAGAACCGTTTGGTGCTATAACCTGCGCGTAAATATGGCGTGGGGTACGATGTACCACCAGGCGAGTCGCACCCAGTTCTTTGAGCTTGCGGCGTGCGCGGGTCGCACGACGGATACGAGCTGCTTTCTTATCCATAGTGTTACCTTACTTCTTCTTAGCCTCTTTGGTACGCACGACTTCGTCGGCGTAACGGACACCCTTGCCTTTATAAGGCTCAGGACGACGGTAGGCACGTAAATCTGCTGCAACCTGACCAATCACCTGCTTATCAGCGCCTTTCAGCACGATTTCAGTTTGAGTTGGGCATTCAGCAGTGATGCCAGCCGGCAATTCATGGTCAACTGGATGAGAGAAGCCTAAAGCTAAATTCACCACGTTGCCTTTAACTGCGGCACGGTAACCTACACCTACCAATTGAAGCTTCTTAGTGAAGCCTTCGGTAACACCAACGACCATTGCATTAAGCAGTGCACGAGTGGTACCCGCTTGGGCCCAACCGTCTACAGCGCCTTCGCGTGGAGCGAAAGTCAGTGTATTTTCTTCTTGCTTAACTTCAACAGCGCTATGGACGGTACGAGTCAGCTCGCCGTTCTTACCCTTTATCGAAATAACCTGACCGTTGAGTTTTACCTCTACGCCGGCAGGAATGACGACGGGTGCTTTTGCAACACGAGACATTCTTTCCTCCCGAATTAAGCTACGTAGCAGATAATCTCGCCACCAAGACCAGCTTGGCGAGCTGCACGATCGGTCATAACACCTTTAGAGGTAGAAATAACAGCGATACCCAAACCGGCCATAACTTTTGGCAGCTCATCTTTTTTCTTATAGATGCGCAGACCTGGACGGCTGATACGTTGAATGCTTTCTACCACTGCCTTGCCCTGGAAATACTTAAGTGCTAATTCCAGTACAGGCTTGGTGTCGCCTTCGACTTTAAAATCTTCAATAAAACCTTCTTCCTTCAGAACGTTGGCAATTGCCACTTTCAGCTTGGAGGAAGGCATGGTGACCGCAACTTTGTTTGCGGCTTGACCGTTACGGATACGGGTCAGCATATCCGCGATCGGATCTTGCATGCTCATCTGTCTTTACTCCCGTGATTCAATTGGTGACAATTACCAGCTAGCCTTTTTAAGGCCCGGGATTTCACCGCGCATTGCGGTTTCACGGACTTTAATACGGCTCAACCCGAACTTCCGCAGGAAACCATGCGGACGACCAGTTTGGTTGCAGCGGTTACGCTGACGGGACGGGCTGGAATCACGCGGCAGAGACTGCAGCTTCAGAACAGCATTCCAACGATCTTCGTCGGATGAGTTCACACCAGAGATAATAGCTTTTAATTCCTCGCGTTGAGCGCGGTATTTGTTAGCTAGTTTCACGCGAACGACTTCGCGTGCTTTCATTGATTGCTTAGCCATCAGTAACCCTACCTTACTTGCGGAATGGGAATTTAAAAGCAGCCAATAATGCACGGCCTTCATCATCGGATTTCGCAGTAGTGGTAATGGTAATATCCAAACCACGTACACGATCGACTTTATCGTAGTCGATTTCCGGGAAGATGATCTGCTCGCGCACACCCATGCTGTAGTTACCACGACCATCGAATGACTTAGCGGACAAGCCACGGAAGTCACGGATACGAGGTACAGCAATGGAAATCAGACGCTCAAGGAATTCCCACATGCGTTCGCCACGCAGGGTCACTTTACAGCCGATCGGATAGCCCTGACGGATTTTGAAGCCTGCAACAGATTTGCGTGCTTTGGTGATAAACGGCTTTTGACCGGAGATTGCTGCCAAGTCAGCTGCTGCATTGTCCAGCAGTTTCTTGTCAGCGATCGCTTCACCAACACCCATGTTCAGGGTGATCTTCTCGACCCGAGGGACTTGCATGACAGAGTTGTAGCCAAACTGAGACATCAGTTGTTTGACCACCTCGTCTTTGTAGTAATCATGCAGTTTCGCCATCGTATTACTCCAAATTACTTGATAGTTTCGCTATTAGATTTAAAGAAACGGACTTTTTTGCCGTCTTCGAATCTAAAGCCTACACGGTCAGCCTTACCGGTTGTCGCGTTGAACAGCGCAATGTTGGAAACTTGAATTGCAGCTTCTTTTTCAACAATGCCACCTGGTTGGTTCAGGGCCGGAACCGGCTTCTGATGTTTTTTAACCAGGTTGATACCTTCAACAATGACCTTACCAGCAGACAGGACATTCTTTACTTTACCGCGCTTACCTTTGTCTTTCCCGGTTAGCACGATAACTTCGTCATCACGACGGATTTTCGCTGCCATGGTTCGCTCCTTAGAGTACTTCTGGTGCCAGAGAGATAATTTTCATGAACTTCTCATTACGCAGTTCACGAGTTACCGGCCCAAAAATACGCGTGCCGATTGGCTGCTCGCTGTTATTATTTAAAATAACACAAGCGTTACCATCGAAGCGAATGACAGAACCGTCCGGGCGACGTACACCCTTCTTGGTGCGCACCACTACCGCCTTCAGAACATCGCCTTTCTTCACCTTGCCACGAGGAATTGCTTCCTTGATGGTGATCTTGATGATGTCGCCGATGCCTGCGTAGCGACGGTGCGAGCCACCTAGAACCTTGATACACATTACGCGACGTGCACCGGAGTTGTCGGCCACGTTCAGCATAGTCTGTTCTTGGATCATGTTAGTGCTCCGCTAATGTCAACTACTACTTTAGGACCCAGAATAGGTCGTTTAAAAGCCCCAAGAATGAGGGCGCAGCATTATAACACCGCTTCCAGATTATGGGTAGAAAAAATAAACGGCCCACTTTCTGAGCCGTTTATTATGTTCGAGTTGGCTACTCTATTACAGAATCGCTTTCTCTACAACGCGAACAAGAGTCCAAGACTTAGTCTTTGACAATGGACGGCATTCGTGGATTTCTACCACGTCACCGATACCACATTCGTTGTTCTCGTCATGTACATGCAGCTTGGTCGTACGTTTGATGAATTTACCATAGATTGGATGTTTCACCACACGTTCGATAGCAACAACCATGGATTTCTCCATTTTGTTGCTAATCACACGACCTTGCAAAGTACGGATTTGGTCAGTCATTACGCACCCGCCTTTTCAGTCAGTAAAGTCTTAACACGTGCGATATTACGACGCACTTGTTTCGACAGGTGAGTTTGTTGCAGCTGGCCACTAGCCGCCTGCATGCGCAAATTAAATTGCTCACGCAGCAGGTTGAGCAGCTCAGTGTTCAGCTCTTCAACGCTTTTTTCACGCAGCTCTTGTGCTTTCATTACATCACCGTCTTAGTTACAAAGGTGGTTCCTACAGGCAGTTTCGCTGCTGCGAGCTTAAATGCTTCGCGAGCAGTTTCTTCCGGCACACCAGCCATTTCAAATAAAACTTTTCCTGGCTGGATCAGGGCAACCCAATACTCTACGTTACCCTTACCTTTACCCATACGTACTTCGAGCGGCTTCTCGGTGATCGGTTTGTCCGGGAATACACGGATCCAGACCTTACCTTGACGCTTAATTGCACGTGTCATCGCACGACGGGCTGCTTCGATTTGACGAGCCGTCAGGCGGCAACGGCCACAAGCTTTCAGGCCGAACTCACCGAAGCTAACATCCGTACCTTGCGCAAGGCCACGGTTACGGCCTTTGTGCATCTTACGGAATTTTGTACGCTTTGGTTGTAACATCAGCGATTCTCCTTACTTGCGGCCTTTACGCTGCTGCTTTTTAGGTTGAGCAGCCGGTTCCGGTTGTTCAACAGCAGCCATACCACCCAAGATCTCACCTTTGAAGATCCATACCTTAACGCCGATTACACCATAAGTGGTGTGCGCTTCAGATGTGTTGTAATCGATATCCGCACGCAGTGTATGCAACGGAACACGACCTTCACGGTACCATTCGGTACGCGCGATTTCAGCACCGCCAAGACGGCCGCTTACTTCAACTTTGATACCTTTAGCGCCAAGACGCATTGCGTTCTGTACTGCACGCTTCATAGCACGACGGAACATAACGCGACGTTCCAGCTGTGAAGTGATGCTGTCAGCAACCAATTTTGCGTCCAGTTCCGGTTTACGGACTTCGGCGATGTTAATCTGTGCAGGAACGCCAGCGATATCCGCTACGACCTTACGCAGTTTTTCGACATCTTCACCTTTCTTGCCGATAACGATGCCAGGGCGAGCGGTGTGAATAGTCACACGGATGCTCTTCGCTGGACGCTCGATAACGATGCGAGAAACGGAAGCTTTCGCTAATTCCTTAGTCAGGAATTGGCGAACTTTAAAGTCGCTGTCCAGGTTGTCAGCGAATTCTTTGGTATTTGCGTACCAGGTAGAGTTCCAAGCTTTGACAATACCTAGTCGAATACCATTAGGATGTACTTTCTGACCCATTGCTAGTCTCCAGAGTCTCAGCGATCGGACACAACCACAGTAATGTGGCTGGTGCGCTTCAGGATGCGATCTGCACGACCTTTTGCACGCGGCATAATGCGCTTCATGCTAGGGCCTTCGTCTACGAAGATCTTCGTGACTTTCAGATCATCGATGTCAGCGCCATCGTTGTGTTCTGCGTTAGCAATGGCAGACTCCAGTACCTTCTTAACCAAACCAGCAGCTTTCTTGTTGGTGTAGGCTAGAGTTTCCAGAGCTTGCGACACTTTCTTACCGCGAATCAGGTCCGCTACCAAGCGAACCTTCTGAGCAGAAGAACGAGCGTGGCGATGTTTAGCGATAGTTTCCATCTCTTCCTCCTACCTTAGCGCTTTTTAGCCTTTTTATCGGCCGCATGGCCGCGATAAGTACGGGTCGGCGCGAATTCACCCAGTTTGTGACCGACCATTTCATCGGAAACGAATACTGGAACGTGCTGACGACCATTATGGACAGCGATGGTCAAACCGATCATATTTGGAAAGACCGTTGAACGACGGGACCAAGTCCGAATTGGCTTCTTGTCTCCGCTTTCCACCGCTTTCTCTACCTTCTTCAGCAAGTGCAGGTCAATGAAGGGACCTTTCTTGAGAGAACGTGGCATGGCTTATCCTCTAATTATTTTTTACTACGGCGACGTACGATGAACTTATCAGTACGCTTGTTGCTACGGGTCTTCTTACCTTTGGTCTGAACGCCCCACGGGGTTACCGGGTGCTTACCAAAGTTACGACCTTCACCACCACCGTGCGGGTGATCTACCGGGTTCATCGCCGTACCGCGAACGGTAGGACGAATACCACGCCAACGACTGGCACCTGCTTTACCCAGGACACGCAGCATGTGTTCAGCGTTACCGACTTCACCTAAGGTGGCGCGGCAATCAGCTAGAACCTTGCGCATTTCGCCGGAGCGCAGACGCAGAGTAACGTAGGAACCGTCACGAGCAACGATCTGAACGTATGCACCAGCAGAACGAGCCAGTTGGCCGCCTTTACCTGGTTTCATTTCTACGTTATGAACCGTTGAACCAACTGGGATGTTACGCATAGGCAGGGTGTTACCTGCTTTAATTGCAGCATCAACGCCAGATTGAATCTGGTCACCAGCTTTCAGGCCTTTAGGCGCCAGGATATAACGGCGTTCGCCGTCTTTGTACAGAACCAGCGCGATATTCGCGGAACGGTTCGGATCGTACTCCAGACGCTCTACCACAGCAGGGATACCATCTTTGTTGCGTTTGAAGTCAACCAGACGATAATGTTGCTTGTGGCCACCACCGATATGACGGGTGGTGATACGGCCATTGTTGTTACGGCCACCGCTTTTGCTTAATTTCTCAAGCAACGGGGCATAAGGCTTACCCTTGTGCAGCTCAGGGTTAACCACTTTAACAACGTGGCGACGACCCGGAGATGTAGGTTTACATTTAACAATTGCCATTGTTTACTCCTCCGACTTACTCTGCGCCGCCGATGAAGTCCAGATTCTGGCCTTCTTTCAGGGTGACGTAAGCTTTTTTCCAGTCGCTACGACGACCAACACGCTGACCGTGACGCTTACTCTTGCCTTTAACCAGCAAGGTGTTAACGTCTTCGACTTCGACTTCAAACAGTTTCTGCACTGCAGCTTTAATTTCTGCTTTGGTCGCGTCTTTGGCAACTTTGAGAACGATGGTGTTATTCTTTTCCATCGCAGCGGACGCTTTTTCAGATACATGCGGCGCGCGCAGTACTTTCAGCAGACGTTCTTCACGAATCATGCCAGCATCTCCTCAACTTGCTTCACAGCATCAGCAGTCATAACCACTTTGTCGAAGGCGATCAGGCTAACTGGGTCGATACCGGCTACATCGCGAACGTCAACCTTGTACAGGTTGCGAGCTGCCAAGAACAAGTTCTCGTCCAGTTCACTCGTTACGATCAGCACATCTTCCAGAGCCATATCTTTCAATTTCTGCGCCAGCAACTTAGTTTTAGGTGCTTCAACAGAGAATTTTTCGACAATGATCAGACGATCTTGACGTACCAATTCGGACAGAATGCTTTTCAGCGCGCCGCGGTACATCTTTTTATTTACTTTCTGACTGTGGTCCTGAGGCTTCGCAGCAAAGGTCACACCACCTGAACGCCAGATCGGGCTCTTTACAGAACCTGCTCGCGCACGGCCAGTACCTTTCTGGCGCCACGGTTTTTTACCGGAACCAGTCACTTCAGCGCGGGTCTTCTGAGCACGAGTACCTTGACGGGCACCTGCTGCATAAGCAACAACAACCTGATGTACCAGCGCTTCGTTGAAATCACGACCGAAGGTAGTTTCGGAAACAGTCAGCGCGCCTTGCGCGTCTTTCAATACTAATTCCATTGCTATCCCCTTACGCCTTCACAGCTGGTTTAACGATCAGGTTGCCACCGGTAGCGCCCGGTACAGCACCCTTAACCAACAGCAGGTTGCGCTCAGCGTCAACACGTACTACGTCCAGGCTTTGAACAGTTACACGTTCGTCACCCAGGTGGCCAGCCATTTTCTTGCCTTTGAACACTTTGCCCGGAGTCTGGTTTTGACCGATAGAACCCGGAACACGGTGAGACAAGGAGTTACCATGGGTAGCATCTTGGGTACGGAAGTTCCAGCGCTTAACAGTACCGGCAAAACCTTTACCTTTAGACGTACCTGTAACGTCGACTTTCTTAACGTCTGCAAAAATTTCGACGCTAATTTCTTGACCAGCAGTAAATTCTTGACCTTCTGGAAGGCGGAATTCCCACAGACCACGGCCAGCTTCTACGCCAGCTTTAGCGAAATGACCCGCTTCTGGTTTGGTAACGCGGTTAGCTTTTTTAGCACCGGTAGTTACTTGCACAGCACGGTATCCGTCGTTCTCCAGGCTTTTGACCTGAGTTACGCGGTTCGCTTCAATTTCGATAACAGTTACTGGGATTGAAACGCCATCTTCAGTGAAGATACGAGTCATGCCCACTTTTTTACCGACTAAACCAATCATTGTTTCAACCTCTCAATCGCTCAATGACCTGATTAACCCAGGCTGATCTGCACGTCTACACCGGCAGCCAGATCCAGACGCATCAGAGCATCAACGGTTTTCTCGGTTGGCTCAACGATGTCAACCAGACGCTTGTGAGTGCGAATCTCGTACTGATCACGCGCATCTTTATTGACGTGCGGAGAGATCAGAACGGTAAAGCGCTCTTTGCGAGTTGGCAGCGGGATCGGACCACGAACCTGCGCACCAGTGCGCTTGGCAGTCTCGACGATTTCCGCAGTTGATTGATCGATCAAACGATGATCAAACGCTTTCAGGCGGATACGGATTCTTTGGTTCTGCATGAGACCAGAGCTCCAATTATTTATAAACGTAAATGATTACTCCTCGCACCCATTTCGATTGATGGGGGAGTGTAATCGTTCAACATATAACCCCCATATCGGGAGTATTGTTCAGTCACAACACTAAGTCGTAACCGACAGATTAGTATCAATCTGACCTATCAAGATTAGGTAGGCCCGCGCATTATACGTAAATACCAGCAGGAAGCAAGCTGGTGTTGAAAATCTATGCGAAAACTTACCAGATAATTTAATTAGGAGGGAATAAAGCCATTCGTGGGGATTCTAGTGAACAAGAGTGAGGCCAATATAGCCCTCACTCCCTTGACCCAGATACGTTATAGCTGAACTCTATCGAGTGATTTGTGAGTCAGTCTTTTGCCAGCTGGGCCTGAGAATAATTCTGAATTCCCAAACGGTCAATCAGGCTAAGCTCGGTTTCAAGCCAATCAATGTGCCCTTCTTCTTCAGCCAGAATCTCTTTCAATAAATCACGACTGACATAGTCATGGATAGAATCTGCATAGGCAATGCCTTCACGCAGATCTTTCGCGCCGGCGAGTTCAAGCGCTAAATCAGATTTCAGAATTTCTTCGACATCCTCACCAATATTCAGCTTGCCTAAATCCTGCAAGTTGGGAATACCTTCAAGGAATAGAATGCGTTCGATATACTTATCTGCATGCTTCATTTCATCAATGGATTCGTGATACTCCTTATCATTAAGGCGCATCAGTCCCCAGTTTTTAAACATTCGGGCATGGAGAAAATATTGATTGATAGCAACCAGCTCGTTTCCGAGTAGTTTATTGAGATGTGCAATTATCTTTTTATCGCCTTTCATAGATATACCCTCCGCTTCCAGTACTAAAAGTGTAGTACCAGATGGCAAAGTGTGGGGAAAACTTATCCCTGCTAACTATTAGGCAACATCATTCATTTCTGGAATGTTAGCGCGCTCCTCGATCAAGATCTCTCTAGCCTGTCGAATGCACTTCCCGCAGTCTGTACCTATGGGTACAAGTTGACGTAATTGTTGAATGGTATGTGGATGGTGCTGACGTACGACTTTACGAATAACTTTGTCAGATATCGCATTACACAGGCAAACATACATAAAATGACTCACTTCTTAACCGATATTTCAAGTGTAAATAAGAATGCGAGTTATTTCAATTAAGATTATTCATCTTGGGCAATAAAAAAGGGCGCCGAAGCGCCCTTTTAACTTAATCAATAAAGCAATTAAGCGATAACTTTAGCAACAACACCAGCGCCAACAGTACGGCCGCCTTCACGGATTGCGAAACGCAGACCGTCGTCCATTGCGATTGGGTGGATCAAAGTCACAACCATGTTAACGTTGTCACCAGGCATTACCATTTCGATGCCTTCTGGCAGTTCGATGGTACCAGTCACGTCAGTTGTACGGAAGTAGAACTGTGGACGGTAACCTTTGAAGAACGGAGTATGACGGCCGCCTTCTTCTTTGCTCAGAATATAAACTTCTGAATCAAAGGTAGTGTGTGGTTTGATTGAGCCTGGTTTAGCCAGAACTTGACCACGTTCGATGTCTTCACGTTTGATACCACGCAGCAGAACACCAACGTTCTCGCCTGCACGGCCTTCGTCCAGCAGTTTGCGGAACATTTCAACGCCAGTACAAGTAGATTTAACAGTATCTTTGATACCAACGATCTCTACTTCTTCACCAACTTTAACGATACCGCGCTCTACACGACCAGTTACAACAGTACCACGGCCTGAGATAGAGAATACGTCTTCGATAGGCAGCAAGAATGGCTTATCGATAGCACGTTCTGGCAGTGGAATGTAGCTATCCAGTGCTTCAGCCAGTTCAATGATTTTAGCTTCCCACTCAGGAGCGCCTTCCAGTGCTTTCAGAGCTGAGCCTTTGATTACTGGGATGTCGTCGCCTGGGAAATCGTAAGCAGAAAGAAGTTCACGAACTTCCATTTCTACCAATTCCAGCAGCTCTTCATCATCAACCATGTCGCATTTGTTCATGAATACGATCATGTATGGAACGCCAACCTGACGGCCCAACAGGATGTGCTCACGAGTCTGTGGCATAGGGCCATCAGTTGCAGCAACAACCAGGATAGCGCCGTCCATCTGAGCAGCACCGGTGATCATGTTTTTAACGTAGTCGGCGTGCCCTGGGCAGTCAACGTGCGCATAGTGACGAGTCGGGGTGTCATATTCAACGTGAGAAGTGTTGATGGTGATACCACGTGCTTTTTCTTCTGGTGCGTTATCGATCTGATCGAAAGCACGAGCGCTACCGCCGTAGGTTTTAGCCAGTACGGTGGTGATTGCAGCAGTCAGGGTAGTTTTACCATGGTCAACGTGGCCGATAGTACCGACGTTTACATGGGGTTTGTTACGTTCAAATTTTTCTTTAGACACGACTATATTCCTTACTCTTGTGCTCTCCCACTGATGAGAGAGCACTGGATCATTGTTTTAAACCCGAAAGCTTATTTGCCACGGGCTTCGATAACGGCTTTAGCGACGTTACTAGGTGCTTCTGCATACTCCAGGAATTCCATAGAGTAAGAAGCACGGCCCTGAGTCTGAGAACGCAGGTCAGTAGCATAACCGAACATTTCAGACAACGGAACCTTGACGCGAACGGTTTTACCGGTAGCTGTATCTTCCATACCTTCGATGATACCGCGACGACGGTTAAGGTCGCCCATTACGTCACCCATGTAATCTTCAGGGGTTTCGACTTCAACCTTCATGATTGGCTCAAGCAGAACTGGTTTAGCTCGTTTGAAACCTTCTTTAAAGGCGATAGAACCGGCTAATTTAAACGCCAATTCTGAGGAGTCAACGTCATGGTAAGAACCGTAATGCAGACGAATTTTAACGTCAACAACCGGATAACCAGCCAGAGGACCGGCTTTCAGTTGTTCCTGGATGCCTTTATCAACAGCAGGGATGAACTCTTTAGGAATAGAACCACCAACGATTTCGTTGACGAATTCATACCCAACGCCACCCGGTGGCAACGGAGACATGTCGATAACAACATGACCGTACTGACCACGACCGCCTGATTGCTTAGCGTGCTTACCTTCCACGTCCTTAACGGTATCGCGGATAGTTTCACGGTATGCAACCTGAGGTTTACCGACGTTTGCTTCCACGTTAAATTCGCGGCGCATACGGTCAACCAGGATATCCAAGTGCAACTCACCCATACCTGCGATGATAGTCTGACCAGATTCTTCGTCAGTCCAAACGCGGAATGATGGATCTTCTTTTGCCAGACGACCCAGAGCCATACCCATTTTTTCTTGGTCGGCTTTGGTTTTTGGTTCAACGGCAACAGAGATTACTGGCTCTGGGAACTCCATACGTTCCAAGATGATCGGATTAGCTGGGTCACACAGGGTGTCACCAGTCGTCACGTCTTTCAGACCAATCGCTGCTGCGATGTCGCCAGCATGAACTTCTTTGATCTCTTCACGTTTGTTGGCGTGCATCTGTACGATACGGCCCAAACGCTCACGCTGTGAACGCACTGAGTTCAGCACGGTGTCACCGGAATTTACAACACCAGAGTACACACGGAAGAACGTCAAGTTACCCACAAACGGGTCGGTAGCAATTTTGAATGCCAGTGCAGAGAACGGCTCTTTGTCGTCAGAGTGACGAACTGCCGGAGTATCTTTACCGTCATCCAGAATACCGTTGATAGCTTCAACATCAGTTGGTGCTGGCAGGTATTCGATAACCGCATCCAGCATTGCCTGTACGCCTTTGTTTTTAAACGCAGAACCACAGGTAACCAAGATAATTTCGTTGCGCAGAACGCGTTGACGCAGAGCTTTCTTGATTTCTTCTTCGGTCAGCTCTTCGCCGCCCAAATATTTGTCCATCAGCTCTTCTGACGCTTCAGCAGCAGATTCAACCAGATTCTGGTGCCATTCAGCAGCCAGCTCAGCCATATCAGCCGGGATCTCTTCGTATTCGAAGGTCACGCCCTGATCAGCTTCGTTCCAGTTGATCGCTTTCATTTTTACCAGGTCGATAATACCGGTAAATTTCTCTTCCGCGCCGATAGCCAGTTGCAATGGAACTGGATTCGCGCCCAGACGAGATTTAATCTGACCAACAACTTTCAGGAAATTCGCACCCATACGGTCCATTTTGTTAACGAACGCGATACGTGGAACTTTATACTTGTTAGCCTGACGCCATACGGTTTCAGACTGTGGCTGAACACCACCAACTGCACAGTAAACCATTACCGCGCCGTCAAGAACACGCATGGAACGTTCTACTTCGATGGTGAAGTCAACGTGCCCAGGGGTGTCAATGATATTGACGTGATGTGGTTCGAACTGTTTAGCCATACCAGACCAGAAGCAGGTAGTAGCTGCAGAAGTAATGGTAATACCACGCTCCTGCTCCTGTTCCATCCAGTCCATGGTGGCTGCGCCGTCATGAACTTCACCGATCTTATGGTTTACACCGGTGTAAAACAGGATACGTTCGGTAGTGGTTGTCTTACCGGCGTCGATGTGAGCGCTGATACCGATATTACGATAGCGCTCAATGGGTGTTTTACGAGCCATTTGATTCCTCTATTCCTAGGGCGTTCATTCGGTTAACCCATGCGGGTTGGCTGTTGAGCGCCCGCATGGTTATTCCCGCTTTTTCGTTTAGCCAAGATTGGCGTCTGCGCTGTGCGGCTACTCGCCGTACTGATGTACCGTCTCGTAGCTGCTCGCTGGCTTTCGCCTTGTCCTGTCGAAAAAACAGGAATACACAAACTACTACGTGGTAATTACCAGCGGTAGTGGGCGAACGCCTTGTTAGCTTCGGCCATACGGTGAACGTCTTCACGTTTCTTAACAGCAGAACCTTTGTTCTCTGCTGCGTCAGACAGTTCATTCGCCAAGCGCAAAGCCATGGATTTATCACCGCGTTTACGAGCAGCATCAACGATCCAACGCATTGCCAAGGCATTACGACGAACCGGACGAACTTCAACTGGTACCTGATAAGTAGAACCACCAACGCGGCGAGACTTAACTTCGACAGTCGGGCGCACGTTATCCAGAGCTACTTCGAAAGCTTCCAGAAAATCTTTACCAGAACGCTGAGCCAGGGTCTCCAGCGCGGTATAGACGATTGCTTCTGCAGTAGATTTTTTACCATCTACCATCAGGATATTTACAAATTTAGCCAACAGTTCAGATCCGAACTTAGGATCTGGTAAAATTTTACGTTGGCCAATTACACGACGACGTGGCATGGAAATACTCCGTTGTTAATTCAGGGTTGTCCAAAACTCTAAGAGTTTATTTTGACATTAATGTGAAAATGTTTGGCCTTACTTAACGGAGAACCATTAAGCCTTTGGCTTCTTCACGCCGTACTTAGAACGTGATTGCTTACGGTCTTTAACACCTGAGCAGTCAAGCGCGCCGCGAACGGTGTGGTAACGCACACCTGGCAAGTCTTTAACACGACCGCCACGGATCAGGATCACGGAGTGTTCCTGTAGGTTATGACCTTCACCGCCGATGTAGGAGGTGACTTCAAAACCGTTAGTTAAACGCACACGACAAACTTTACGCAGTGCGGAGTTAGGTTTTTTCGGGGTGGTTGTATATACGCGGGTACATACACCACGTTTCTGCGGGCATGCTTCCAGCGCAGGAACGTTGCTTTTAGCAACCTTCATGCTGCGTGGCTTGCGAACCAGCTGGTTAATCGTTGCCATTATTAAAAAAGCTCCTGGTTTTTTGCTTCGTAAACACGTGATAAATCCCCCTCGTTTGCACTACTGGCAGAGAACGAGGACGCAGAATTTTATGGCTGACTATCTAAGGTGTCAAGAAATATACAGCATTGACTGCATTACCATGCCAGTTGTTGCTGATGTTTTAGGGTCAAATCCACGAAGTGAGTATAGCCGATTAGCGATACATTGTCTGAAATTTGACCGGATAGGCCGCGCGCAGTAACGTCATCTTCCAATACAAATAGCGAAGCTGGGTTATTTAACAATAGCTTAAGGCTTTCACTGTTTTTCAAAACACTCATGACGCCATCTTGCAGAAATAAAATCTCATCTTCAGATGTGGCCAATCTCAGCAAAGCAGATAAATCGCAGTGATAAGGTGAATGACTGACGGTATACAGCATTATGGCTACCTAAATCCCATTAAAAAGTCAGCACAACATCATAAGTTGCCAATTGGTGGCGCAAATTTACCGGAGATAATACCTCAACATCAAGTACCCAATCCGTCATTTTGTTCAATCCACGTTGCTGCAATGATGCTTCGCAGATATAACAATTCTCGACATCGTACAGGGGTAAGACACCGAAAGTCGCAATATAGTTTCTGGAGAGAATTTTTTCTGGTTGCTGCTGGGGTAGCAATTGCAAAACACCGTCAGAAATGAAGAATACACCTAAATCTTCACTCAATGCCGATGTCGCCAGTAAGGCATCTAGTCCTTCTCGGCCTGCTGAGTTGCCATGAGGGCCTTGGGTGAAAACAAAAGCAATACGTTTCATGGCCATTAAAATTGCACCATACGATCGCAGGTCAATGCGGCTTCAGCCAATGACCCTAAACCACTCAGAGTAAATCCCGGCTGCAGATTAGCGGCTGCCAGATTGAGTTGTTTTGCTTCATGCTGGTCTGTCACACCTCGGCGCAATGCTGCTGCCACACAAACATTCAGCGTAACTGCATGTTCAGCGGCCAGTTTTTGCCATGCCCGTACCAAATCAAACTCATCATTCGCCGGCGCGGTCAGCTGGTTGGCATTCAGCACACCTTCACGGTAGAAGAACACGCTGGTTAAAGTATGGCCGGCCTGGATAAGGGCTTGCGCAAACTGATAGGCACTGCTTGATTGCTGGGTGCCATATGCAGGCCCGGTAACCATCAGGCAATATTTCGCGACATTTACCTCGGACATTAACGATCGTGCCCGACGAGATCACCGCTTTTAAACTGGCGAATGTAGAGATAAACCGTGTGTTTAGAGATATTGAGCCGCTCTGCCACCTGATTAATGGCATCTTTGATATCAAAAATCCCTTTTTCGTAAAGATTGAGTACCACCTGACGATTCTTCGCATTATTGGAAACATTGCGGTCGGCATTCACTTCCTCGATGGTGAACTCCAGTGTCTGAGCCACCAGGTCATCAACCGATGATGCAAAGTTTACTGAGGAAGGGACTTCTTGTGTTTCTGGCGGCATGAAAGTCTGAATGATTTGCGAGAAAGGCACATCCAGATTCATGTTAATGCATAGCAGACCAATCACCCGCTGATCACGATTACGGATAGCGATAGTGACAGACTTCATCAACACTCCGCTTTTGGCACGCGTGAAATAAGCCTTTGAAACACTGCTGTCGGCACCCGCCATATCATGCAGCATCCGTAGAGCCAAGTCGGTTATTGGTGAACCAATCTGCCTTCCTGTATGTTCGCCATTAGCAATTCTTACCGCAGAGCTTTTTAGGTCTTCCAGTGAATGCAGGACAATTTCACAGTGGTTGCCAATAAGCATAGCCAAGCCATCAACGATAGCTTCGTATGATTTTAGTATTTCATGGTCCGTCTGACTGAACGGACGTTCATCCAGTAAATCCAGTTCACTGGTTTCGCTACTGAGAAGCGAATTAGACATCGAAGACACCATCCTCTACGTAAAGCCTGTCTCAATATCGTTGGCAGACTAATAACTCAATATCTTAGATTTTAAGTCTAGCAAAAATGCCGAGATAAAATCCTTGCGTTTGCGCGTGATATTGACGTTAAGCCCACAAGCCATAAACCGTCAAGTTATCAACGAGCAGAAGTGTAAATTGATAGATATACCGCAAAAAAAACCGCCACGACAAATATCGCGGCGGTTATCAGTATAACCGGGTAACTAAGCTAAATTACTTCTTAGCTTTTGCGTCCGCAGCGGCAGCAGGCTGTTCTTCAGCAGCATCTGCTTTAGGCGCCGCTTTTATATCCAGCAGTTCTACATCGAATACCAAAGTAGAGTTAGCAGGGATACCAGGGACGCCTGTTTTGCCGTAAGCCAGCTCTGGCGGGATAACCAGAGTGATCTTGCCGCCTTTCTTAATTTGCTTCAGGCCTTCGGTCCAGCCTGGGATAACACCGTCCAAGCGGAAGGACAGTGGCTCACCACGTTTGTAAGAGTTATCAAACTCAGTACCATCAGTCAGTGTCCCTTTGTAGTTGACCACAACGGTATCGCTGTCTTTTGGTGCATCACCGGTACCGGCTTTCTCTACTTTGTATAGCAAGCCAGACTCGGTTTTCTTCACATCTTTTTCTTTAGCGAAGGTTTCACGATACTTAGCGCCTTTATCGGCATTTTCTTTAGCGTCCTGCTCCATTTTGGCCTGAGCAGAAGCTTTTACGCGTGCTTCAAAACCTTGCAAGGTTTTTTCAATTTCTTCGTCAGTCAGTTTACTTTTGCTAGCAAAAGCATCTTGTACACCAGCGATCAACTGGTCTTTATCCAGTTTGATACCCAGCTTTTCTTGCTCTTTTAGGGAGTTATCCATGTAACGTCCTAATGAAGCACCTAATGCATACGCTGCTTGCTGGTCATCATTCTTAAATGCGCTATTGGTCGTTGCTGCCGCATCAGCAGCTTTAGCTGTTTCTGCAGCAAAGGTCGCAGAGGTATTCAGGGTCAGCGCCATGGTGGTAGCCAGTAGCGTTACTTTAAACAGTGATTTCATCCATTTCTCCATTGGCTTAAGGACACTTACCCCAAGCAACGATTATAAGTGTAACTTGTACTATAACTGCCTGTGCGAACACAAAACAATCTCTATGCTCATGCTATTAAGTGATATTGAGACTTTTTTTACTACAAGAAGTTTCGTTTTATCGATATCTTGACCCTCGCAGAGCAATCACGGGGTTTTACAGGTAGAATCTGCCCTCCCTTGCCAATTTCCCTATGACCATCGGGTGGAAAGTGGCCTAAAGGTCTGATTTGCAGTCATGAGAGGTAATTAAGATGGAACAATCCCTGTTTGAGCAACGGCTGGAAATGCTGGAAAGTCGTCTGGCATTTCAGGAAGTGACGATTGATGAACTCAATTTGATCGTGACGGAACATCAGATGGAAATGAGTAAACTGCGGGAGCATCTGCGTCTATTGACCGATAAACTGCGGGCATCCCAGCCTTCAATGCTGGTAGCAGAATCGGATGAAACACCGCCTCCGCACTATTAGCATCACATTGGCAGTAAGTGGCGCTGACAGAAACATCCCGTCGCGCTGATAGCAAAAAGCCAGCCGCAAGGCTGGCTTTTGACTGAACCCGGTTAACTCACCAAGTCAGATTTTAGTGGCAGCCGCAGCCGCCGCCTTTACCACAACCGCCTTTGCCGTGCTCATGACCGTGCTCACCTTCATCATGGCCATGGCCGCCGCAGCAACCGTCACCATGTTCGTGGTGATGATCATGCTCACCATGTACGTGACCATGTTGCAGCTCTTCTTCTGTTGCTTCACGGATAGCAACCACTTCAACGTGGAAGTTCAAATCCTGACCCGCCAGCATATGGTTACCATCAACCACCACGTGCTCATCTTCAACAGCAGTGATTTCTACTGGTACTGGACCTTGATCGGTATCAGCCAGGAAACGCATGCCAACTTCCAGCTCGTCAACACCCATGAAAACGTCTTTCGGTACACGCTGCACCAGATTTTCATCATAGCTGCCGTAACCTTCATCTGCGTTTACACGCACATCAAAGCTGTCACCAGCTTCGTGGCCTTCGAGCGCTTTTTCCAAACCAGCGATCAGGGAACCGTGTCCGTGCAGGTAGTCCAACGGCGCGCTCACCGGAGACTCATCAACTAAAACACCGTCTTCTGTACGTACCTGGTAAGCCAGGCTGACCACCAAGTCTTTTGCTACTTTCATGATATCTCCTACCCTTGGAACAAAAATTGGCACAGATTGTAGCGGAAATCTGCACCGCTGTACCCTCCAGCATAAAAAATCGCGAAGGATAACGCTACTCCGGATGGAAAATACCGATCACTTGTTCATTGGCGCGAACATGTTGACTGACTTGTTCATCCGTCTGACGCTGATGGTGACCGCACTTCACACACTCCACCACTTCAACCTGATCCTCACGCCATAACGCTAGTGTATCCAATGCCTTACATTGAGGACAAACGGCTCCGGCGATAAATCTCTTACGTGTTCTCGTCTGGTTATTTGACGTCATTTTACCGTTTTCTCCGCCATTATTCATATTCATCCCACCCATCTAATTGCCGACTTTCATGCAGCATTTCTCGTTGGAAAATATCTTCCAGCTCGCGACGGGCTTCTTTGATTCTGGAAATTTGCGCCACATCCCCATGATGCTGTGGCACCAATTCACGTAACATGCGCATATCAAGACGGCGGAAATGTTGTTGCGCCCGGTAGGCCTGATGTGGATGCATACCCAATTCCAACAATGTTTTCCGCCCCAGTTCCAGCGCACTGGAGAAGGTCTCACGGGTAAAATCTTTGACCCCATTTTGCAGCAATTCATGCGCTTCAACACGCCCTCTGGCCCGGGCAAGAATGTGTAAATTAGGGAAATGCTGTTGGCACAGATGCACCAACGTCATGGTGTCTTCTGGTTCATTACAGGTAATTACAATCGCTTTGGCTTTTTCTGCCCCGGCAGCCCGCAAAAGTTCCAGCTCGGTGGCATCACCATAATAGACTTTATAGCCATATTTGCGCATCACACTGACAGCACTGACGTCGCGCTCCAGCACAGTAATGCGCATTTTGTTCGCCATGAGTAAACGGCCAATCACCTGACCAAATCGCCCAAAGCCAACAATAATCACCTGTGGGTCATTATCTTCAACAAACGGCTTTTCATCACTCTCTTCTTGCGCGTTGTAGCGGCGAATCAAAATGCGATCGATAAGCTGCATCAGCAGAGGCGTCGTCATCATCGACAGCGTTACCACGACCAACAGTAAGGCCAGTTGTTCGGCATTCAAAACATGCTGAGAGAAGGCGGCAGAGAACAAGACGAAAGCAAATTCACCGCCCTGACTCAATACTCCAGCAAATTGTAGGCGTACCGAACGACGTAAGCCGAATGTACGAGCCAGCCCATACAGCACAGTGCCTTTGATAAACACTAATGCGACCACACCCAACAAGACATCCAGTAGATGCGTGAAGAGCACACCAAGGTTCAGCGCCATACCGACAGAGATGAAAAATAGCCCCAGTAGTAGCCCTTTAAAGGGTTCAATGGCAATTTCCAGCTCGTGTTGGAATTCACTTTCAGCCAGTAAAATACCCGCGATGAATGTCCCTAATGCCATCGACAAGCCCAATGCATCCATAAACAGCGCAGATCCCAACACCACTAGCAAAGCTGCTGCCGTGAACACTTCCCGCACGCCAGAGGCCACGATATAGCGAAACAGAGGGCGCAACAGATAGCGGCCACCAATCAACATGCCGGCGAAAGCGGCAACTTTGATACCAATTTTGACCCAGTCATTGGCCGCCCCGCCCCCACCAGCCAGGATAGGAATCAGTGCTAATGCCGGGATAACCGCCATGTCCTGGAACAGCAAAACCGAGAACCCTAATTGACCGCCCTCATTGCGGTTCATCCCTTTTTCCCGCATCAGTTGCAAGGCCATTGCGGTGGAAGACATGGCCAAACCGACACCGCCGATAAGCGCGGCCTGCCAGGCAAATTGGGTGAAATAGAGTAATGCCCCCAGCACTGCGGCCGTTATCACCACCTGACAGGCCCCCACACCAAAGATAGAGCGCCGCAGCTGCCAGAGCTTGGCTGGATTCAACTCCAAGCCAATGATAAACATCAGGAAGACGACACCGAGCTCTGAGAAGTGGAGGATTTCGTCAACATCACGTATAAAACCTAGCCCCCACGGGCCGATGGCAATACCCGCAATCAGGTAGCCCAATACCGCGCCGATACCGAGGCGTTGAGCAATAGGAACGGCCACCACAGCCGCGAAAAGAAATAATAAAATAGCCGTGAGTAGAGGCGAGCCTTCCATATATCAGTGCCCTCCCGTTGGCAGCGGTGACTGTAGCCACTGCGCATAAGCTTGCGCATGACTGGCTAAGACTTCCGGCTTTTGGCGCCGCGCCCAGTAAATAATCATCGGATTCATCCAATGCATATGGCACATAGCTGCCGTCAATTCAAAAGGTCGCAGAATATCTTCCATTGGGTAGCGATTATATCCCCCAGTCCGATAAGCGCCTTCCGGCTCACCGGTGGTAATCACCGAACGCCAATATTTCCCCGTCAGAGCATGTCCACCGACGCCATTGGCAAAGCCACGCGCCAGGACACGATCCAGCCATTCTTTCAACAAGGCTGGGCAACTGTAGGTATAAAGTGGGTGTTGAAATACAATAACTTGATGTTCACGTAGCAATTGCTGCTCATGGTGAATATCAATAAAAAAGTCCGGATAATGTGCATAAAGATCGTGCACAGTGACATGTTCTAATTGCTGCACCGGTTGCAGTAAAACCCGGTTTGCCACCGAGTCTTGTGATTCCGGATGGGCATACAACAGCAAAACCTTCGGCAGCTGCGACATCATTCCCCTCCAAAGCGTCGTCAGGGTCCGGTTTTTCCGTTACCATGCTCCGCAAAGACTAAAAAAGACTGAAATGGGTACTCTATTACTCTAAATAATTCGAGTTGCAGGTAGGCGGCAAGAGTGCGAATCCCCAGGAGCTTGAGTCAGTGACTAGGGTAAGAACGCGCAACCAACGCCCCTGTGGCTTGAAGTATGACGAGTATATACCCTATTAACATACTCTAAACATACGGCACTCTATGATTGTTTTTTCCTCGTTACAAATCCGACGTGGTACTCGCGTCTTGCTGGACAATGCAACAGCAACGATTAATCCTGGCCAGAAGGTCGGGCTGGTCGGCAAAAACGGTTGTGGTAAATCCACTTTGCTGGCGCTGCTCAAAGGCGAATTAAGCGCCGATGGGGGCAATGTCACGTTTCCCAGTAACTGGGCACTGGCTTGGGTTAACCAAGAGACCCCGGCACTGGATATACCGGCGATAGAGTATGTTATCGACGGTGACCGCGAATATCGCCAGTTGGAGGCCGAACTTCAGGCCGCCAACGAGAAGAATGACGGCCATGCCATTGCGACGGTGCATGGCAAGCTGGACGCCATCCATGCCTGGACAATTCAGTCGCGTGCTGCCAGTTTGCTGCACGGGCTGGGCTTTTCTCAAGATCAATTACAACAGCCGGTGCGCTCATTTTCTGGTGGCTGGCGCATGCGACTTAATTTGGCGCAGGCGTTGATTTGTCGCTCCGATTTACTGCTGCTGGATGAACCCACCAACCACTTGGATTTGGATGCCGTGATCTGGCTGGAGAAGTGGCTGAAAAGCTACTCCGGGACATTGGTGTTGATTTCCCATGACCGCGATTTCCTTGATCCTATTATTGATAAGATTTTACATATTGAACAGCAGACGCTGAATGAATATACCGGTAACTATTCATCCTTCGAACGCCAGCGCGCCACCAAACTGGCGCAGCAACAGTCGATGTATCAACATCAGCAAGAGAAAGTCGCGCATCTGCAAAGTTATATTGACCGTTTCCGTGCACAAGCCACCAAAGCCAAGCAGGCCCAAAGCCGAATTAAAATGCTAGAGCGCATGGAGCTGATTGCCCCCGCTCATGTGGATAACCCATTCCACTTCAGTTTCCGAACACCCGAGAGCCTGCCTGATCCACTGCTACGGATGGATAAAGTCAGTGCCGGTTATGGCGACCGCACGATTTTAGAGTCCATCAAACTCAATCTGGTACCGGGCTCGCGTATTGGTTTGTTAGGCCGCAATGGTGCCGGTAAATCAACCCTCATTAAGCTGTTGGCAGGGACTCTAGAGCCACAAAGTGGTGAAATCGGTCTGTCCAAAGGGATTAAGCTGGGTTACTTCGCTCAGCATCAGCTTGAATTCTTACGGGCCGATGAGTCTCCGCTACAGCATATGAGCCGCCTGGCCCCTAAAGAGCCGGAACAGCAACTACGTGATTATCTCGGTGGCTACGGTTTTCAGGGAGATCAGGTGACCGACCCTACCGCGCGCTTCTCTGGCGGCGAGAAAGCGCGTCTGGTGCTGGCGCTAATTATCTGGCAGCGACCTAATCTGTTGCTACTGGATGAACCGACCAACCACCTTGACCTTGATATGCGCCAAGCTCTAACCGAAGCATTAATTGATTTCGAGGGCGCATTGGTGGTGGTTTCCCATGATCGCCATTTATTGCGATCCACCACCGACGATCTTTATCTGGTGCACGATGGCAAAGTAGAGCAATTCGACGGTGATCTAGAAGATTATCAACAGTTTTTGGTGGATTTGCAGCGTCAGCAAAGCCAGCAAGATAACCCCGCTAAAGAATTATCTGGCAACAGTGCACAGCAACGTAAAGATCAAAAACGTCGTGATGCCGAGTTTCGTAGTCAGACTCAGCCACTGCGTAAGCAGATTATGGCGCTGGAAAAACAGATGGATAAACTCAGTGCAGAACTGACCGCCATCGAAGAGCAATTGGCTGACTCTGCCTTATACGATATTGCCCGTAAAACGGATTTGACCCAATGTCTACAACAGCAGACGCAGGTAAAATCCAAGCTGGAAGAGACCGAAATGCAGTGGTTAGACGCACAAGAGCAGTTGGAGAATATCACCAAGATATTTGAAGCAGAGTAACTAGCCGTGTCGTCAATTTTATTGAGGAGCAGGAGAGTAGCGAGTGCCAGAACGGCACAAACTGCTCACTGATTTTCTTGCTTTTATGCAGTAAAAAAATTTATTACCTCAATATAGACTAAATTAATGCTTATTTTTGTTATTGCTCTGAAGGTTTTAATGTTTAATAAGGCATAAAATTATTTCTGGGAAGAAGTATAAATGCAGCGCATTTTGGTCATCCGAATTGATTTCCTTGGCGATATGATATGCACCACTGCTTTTTTACATGCACTGAAACAGCGTTGGCCTGCGGCTGAAATTCACGTATTAGCCAATAAATACAATCGGGAAGCACTGTCGCGTAACCCTGATGTCAGTGTCGTCCACACTTATGTTTACAGTAAACAATGTGAACGAAATCAAAAGGCAGGAAGGATTCAGGCTATTTTTGACCGGCTGGCTCTGATTTGGCAATTGCGACGTTTGCGCTTTGACCTGCTAGTGATTCCGAACGGTGGCATGAACAAAAATAGCATTCAGTTCGCCAAACAGCTGAATGTGGTCGATAGCCGCTGGCATACCCTTGCCACTGAGTTTGATGACCGCAATCCTGAGCATGTTGCCAACCGTCCAATTCGCCATGAGGCACTCTCCGGCTTTGCACTGCTGCCCGAACTGGGGTCGGTAGATATCAATAAACTTAAGTTGTTTATCTATCCCGAACCCTCATTGCAGGCAAAATGGCAGGCCGAATTAGGTGAAAAGATCCGGCCTCGTGTCGGGTTATTCGTCTCTAATAAGTCCCCACAGCGACGTTGGAGTTGGGCAAAGTGGCAACAGTTGGCACTGAATCTCAGCGAGCGGGCCGATATCGTGGTGTTGTATGATCCCAAAGAGCCGCCAAGTGAACAGCAACTGGCGACCATGAAAGGGCGCTATTTGTTAACCCCTTCTGTCGATGAGTTTGTTGCTGCAATAAGCCAATTAGATGTGGTTATTTCAGCCGACAGTGCGCCGGTTCATATCAGCTCTGCATTGCAGATACCCGTGGTCGCTTTGTTTGAGTCACGGCCAGAAAAGTATCTGCGCTGGTATCCATTAGTGCGCCATGTTTTATTGCATGCCGGGCCGCAAGTTGAAGACATCACCGTCGATGCTGTTGAAACCGCAGCCCGCACACTACTGGATAACAAATAAAATAGCCTATTAAGGTCGATATACTGGCCTATCCCCCAAAATAGTCGCACGGTGCATAATACGCCGCTGCGGCAGATAATCAGCATTGGCATAGTGCTGGGTGACGCGGTTATCCCAAATTGCGACGTCATCTTGTTGCCAGCGCCAGCGCACTTGGAATTCGGGTTTGGTGGTATGAGCAAAGAGAAAATGCAGCAGCGCATCACTCTCCTTATCACTCAGATCAACAATTCTGGTGGTGAATCCTTCATTGACGAACAATGCCTGACGCCCACTCACCGGGTGGGTGCGCACGACCGGATGCAGCAGCGGCGGGTTCTTCTCTTTGGCTAATAGCCAGCGCTGATGCTCTTCTGGCGTATCACGATGTTTATGTTCAGGGAAAGAGTGCGTGAAATCATGCTCGGCCTGTAGCCCTGCCAAGAGCTGTTTAAATGGCGCAGAAAGTGCTTCATACGCGGCTATCCCACTGCTCCATAAGGTATCCCCACCGGTGGGGGGTAACTGCTTAGCAGCCAGAATGGCACCCAATGGAGGATTTTCGATGAAGGTCACATCAGTGTGCCAGTTATCATTATCTGGCGGATTATTATCGTGGGTATCCAATACAATAATCTCTTCACACTCTTTGGTATGCGGATAAACCGGATGAATATGTAAGTCGCCAAACCGGCTAGCCAGCAAGCGCTGCTGTATCGGCGTGATCGGCTGATTGCGGAAAAACAGCACTTGATGCTTGAGTAAAGCATGATAAAGCTGCTCAAACTGGCCGTCTCCCAACGGGCGGGCGATATTAATATTCTCAACCAGAGCGCCGATATGCGGCCCTAATGGTGTCACTACCAGACGTTCATTCATTGTTGTGCTCCATACCAAGGCGTTAATCGACGTTGAATCGCCCGCAAACTTAATTCCATGCCAAAAGCAATAATGGCAATCACACTGATCCCGGCAATCACCACGTCGGTGGCGAGAAACTCGCCAGCCGATTGCACCATAAAACCCAATCCTCGCGTGGCGGCAATTAACTCAGCAGCCACCAGCGTCGACCAACCGACACCCAGTCCAATACGAATACCCGTTAAGATTTCCGGTAATGCGCTGGGGAGTATCACAAACCATAAGACCTGCCAGTGGCTAGCGCCCAATGCGCGAGCGGCTCTGACCCTAACCTGTGCCACACTACGTACCCCCGCAACGGCGGCCAGGGTAATGGGGGCAAATATCGCCAGATAAATCAGCAAAATTTTTGAGGTTTCGCCGATACCGAACCAGATAACCATTAGCGGTAAATAAGCCAAAGGTGGTACCGGGCGATATATCTCAATAAGCGGGTCCAGCACGCCACGCACCGTGCTGCTCAGCCCCATGGCAATCCCGGTCGGAACTCCGAGGGCCACCGCGGCTAATAATGCGACCAATATCCGCCCTAAACTGGCGGCCAGATGCTGCCATAGCGTAGCATCCATAAACCCCTGCGGGCTGGCGATCACCAACAACTGATGCAGCACTTGCTGCGGGGCGGGCAAAAATAGCGGGCTGATAAGCTGTAATGCCGTGACTGTCCACCACAACAATATGACACTAACCACGGTGGCGATACTGAGCCAAAAACCTTTGGCTACCGGCAAACGGCGAGAGGTTTTTGGGCGGTCAGTCGGTGCTGAATTCGGTGTATCCAGCCCAGCTTGATGATGCAACCCGCTGTCGCGTAACGTACCGTGCAAGCTCATATCATCGCCTCCCGCTGTTGGAAGACTTTGCCCAGCACATATTCGCGACGAGCAATAAATTCCGGGTCAGATTTGATGCTGCGACAAGCTTCCCCCTCGGTATAGCGCTGACCAAAATTCAGAGACAACCGCTCGACGACTTGGCCCGGCCCCGGTGACAGCAACAACAGTTCACTGGCCAGAAATACCGCTTCTTCAATATCGTGGGTAATCAGCAGGATTTGTTTGCCGGTATCGCGCCAGATAGTCAGCAGCAGTTCTTGCATCTGCTCACGTGTGAAAGCATCCAGCGCACCAAAAGGCTCATCCAACAATAATAAGCGTGGGTCAACCGCTAAAGCGCGAGCAATCCCCACCCGCTGGCGCATCCCGCCAGAGAGTTGCCAAATATAGTGATGTTCAAACCCGGCTAATCCAACCCGATGCAGCATTTTTAGCGCGGCTTTGCGCCGCTGCGACTTGCTTAACCCAGCCAATTGCAAACCAAACTCGACATTACTGACTACATCGCGCCACGGCAGTAAACCCTCATGCTGGAACACCACTCCCCGCTCGGCGCTGGGGCCGTAAACCGGAATATCATCCAGAGTGATGCTGCCAGCTGAAGGCTCCATAAACCCAGCAATCAAATTCAATAATGTGGTTTTGCCACAGCCTGATGGCCCCAATACCACGACCAACTGTCCGGATGCGATGTGTAATGACACATCCTGTAAGGCAGGTTTGCCCTGATATTCGGCCCACAGGCCGTGCACATTTAGCATGATGGCTCCTAGGACTGTGGTGTTGCCTGAACTTGTTTCACAAAGCGGTCAGTGACGAAAGCGCGATAATCACTGGCAACCTGGGGGATTTTGCCTTGCTCTTTCAGGAACGCAGCAGTATCACGAATAGCCTGGTCTACTGGCTGACCTAGCTGTGTTATCTGCTGTGCCACCGGCAGGTAAGTATTGCCTTTCACCAGCTCTGGCACTTGTTTGCTAGGAACACCACTTAAACGCGCCAGTTGCCCCAGATGCTCTGCGTTTTTGAGCCATTGCTCCGGTTGCGCCAAATAAGCCCCTTGAGCGGCCAATGCACTGCGGGCAAAGGCGGTGACAACTTCAGGATGCGCTGTGGCGAAGTCTTTACGAACCACCCAGACATCCAACGTTGGTGCCCCCCATTGACCCACTTGTGCCGAATCGGTCAGAACCGTACCGGTTTTGGCTAATTCATTAACCGCGGGAGCCCAAACATAAGCGCCATCAATATCTCCCCGCAGCCAGGCCGCGGCGATAGCTGGGGGTTGTAAATTGAGGATAGTGAGCTGATCTGGCTTGATCCCCCAATGTTTCAGGGCCGCCAGTAAGCTGTAATGGGTGGTCGAGATAAAAGGCACGGCAATACGTTTACCAATCAAATCCTGCGGGGTTTTGATCTCTTTTTTGACCACCAGCGCTTCTGAGCTACCTAACTGCGAAGCCAGCAGGAAAACTTCAATCGGGACATTTTGGCTGGCGGCCACCGCCAGTGGGCTAGAGCCAATATTGCCAATCTGCACATCACCCGAAGCTAATGCCCTGACGACACTGGAGCCACTATCAAACTTGCGCCAATCAACCTTAGCGCCGGAAAGCTTGGCAAAGCTGTTATCCGCCTGAGCCACTTTTGCCGGCTCAGCGGACGTCTGATAAGCCACCGTCACATCAACGGCATGCGCGCTGGTCACCACCAGTGACAGGGCCAAGAGGGCACCAGCAGATCGTAAGAGACCGCGGGTTGCGGTAGAAGAAAAAGTTATCGCCATGATTCACTCCGCTCATTTAACTCGGTCATTCGCTATTGTTGCGACCCTAAGCGCACCCGGCGCTCTGAGATGACAGTGTTACCTGAAGCAGGAATATGACAAAAGGAATAAAAAAATATTCTTTATTCCTTTCCGTGATAAGAAGAGTCTGAATGGATAGTCTACGACATCAAGTTAGAGAGAGATTTCGCCTTTTAAAAATATGCGGGCATCACCGGCAATCAAGGTGCGATCACCGGCTAACGTGCAGAATAACTCGCCTCCGCGCGCAGAGATCTGCCGGGCATGCAGTGAGGCTCTTCCCAAGCGAGCCACCCAATACGGCATCAAGGTACAATGAGCAGAACCCGTCACCGGATCTTCGTTGCTGCCAAGGGTAAAGTAGCGCGAGACAAAATCGACTTGATCACCCGGAGCGGTCACAATCACGCCACGGCCAGTGTAGGCAATCAGTGCGGCAATATCAGGCTGTAATTGCTGAACCTGTTGTTCATTTGCCAGTATTACCAGCAGGGACTTTGCTTGCCAGAGCTGCTCGATTGCAACCCCGAGTAGCGTTTCTAACTGAGCTGAAATAGCGATTTGTTCAGCAGGCAATGAAGGGAAATCCAGCGACAATCGGCCAAAACTATCGTCATCACGCTTAACATGCAAATCACCGCTGGCACTGCGGAAACAGATATCGTGCAACGCGGGGTTAACCACACTGAATATCACATGCGCCGCCGCCAAAGTACCGTGACCACATAAATCCACTTCACGTTCTGGTGTAAACCAACGGATCGCCGATTTATCCCCTTCATCCCAGACAAAACTGGTTTCTGGCAAATTAATCTCAGCGGCGATACTTTGCATCTCTGCAGTCGGGAGCGGCTTTTTCAGCAAGTAGACCCCGGCTGGGTTACCGGATAGCCCTGCACCGACAAAAGCATCAACATGAAAATAGTTATAAGCCATCAATAAGCCCCGGAGGTGACTAATGCCAAATTAATAACACACAGGCTGCCGTCAGCAAGCCCATCGAAATATTAAAGGTAAACCAGGCACGGCGGCTACGTAGCAGGCGGCCAATTAAAGTGCCAAACCCCAACCAAATAATCCCAGCGACCAGATTCACCATAAACATGCCAAGGCTGATCATGACGATAGAATCATTATATTTATCATCCGCCATGCTGAAACTGGCGACCGAACCTAATCCCATTAACCAGGCTTTGGGGTTAAGGAATTGCAATAACCAGCCTTGATACAAACGCAGCGGCTTTGGCGGGGCGACGTTGGTTTCCAATTTTTCATAGGCCGAAGTGGCAATTTTCCATGCCAACCACAGCAGATAAAGGCTACCCAGAGCTTTGAGTATCCAGTGGATGGCTGGATAGATAAGAATCAGCCCGCCGACTCCAAATGCCACCATTAACAGCATACTCTGCATACCCAACATAATGCCCAGCATCAGCCAGATAGAGCGCATAAAGCCAAAATTGGCCCCGGCAGAGGTCAGTAGCATATTGTTAGGACCGGGGGTAATAGCGGCAACCCAAAGAAAACCTATCATTGAAAGAAATAAACTCAGTTCCATGAGACGGGTGCCTCTCACCCAAAATGATGCGCGATATACCCATGAAGCTAACAGTGTGCTATTGATCGCACAAGAGCAACTACATGATTTTCATTCACCATATGCATGAAAAATTCCGTCCACTGGCCGGTGCCAGTAACCCACATCTACAAACGCTACTGCCACGGCTGGTCAGGCGGCGCGTACAACTGCAACCTTTTTGGCAACGGTTGGAATTACCCGATGGGGATTTTGTCGATCTGGCCTGGAGTGAAAACCCTGAGCTGGCGCGGGATAAGCCTAGACTGGTGTTATTCCACGGTCTGGAAGGAAACTTTTACAGCCCCTATGCCCATGGTTTGCTGCGGGCATCTCAGGCCCAAGGGTGGCTGGGTGTAGTGATGCATTTTCGCGGGTGTAGCGGAGAGCCAAATCGTAAGTCACGTATCTATCACTCCGGTGAAACAGAAGATGCGCGCTTCTTCCTGCATTGGTTACGAGAAAGCTATGGTCAGGTGCCCACCGCTGCTGTTGGCATCTCTTTAGGCGGTAATATGCTGGCCTATTACTTAGCTGAACAAGGGCGGCTGGGGCCACAGAGACCAGATAGTTTGCTACAGGCCGCCGTTGTGGTTTCAGCCCCCCTGATGCTTGAACCTTGCGCAAACCGCATGGAGCAAGGATTCTCTCGCGTCTATCAGCACTATCTTTTAAACCAGTTGAAATTAAATGCTACCCGTAAGCTGTTACATTACCCCGGTAGCTTGCCGCTGGATCTGGCACAGTTAAAAGGACTGCGACGGATCAGAGATTTCGATGATGTTATAACAGCTAAAATACATGGCTTTAATGATGCAGTGGATTATTATCGCCGTTGCAGCGCACTACCGTTATTACCACAAATCACGACCCCATTACTGATCATTCACGCCAAAGATGATCCATTCATGACAGCCGAGGTTATCCCGAATCTCAGTGAATTACCGGCCAATATCGATTATCAGTTAACCGAGCATGGCGGCCATGTCGGTTTTGTTGGCGGCTCATTAAAACACCCACAAATGTGGTTGGAACAACGTATTCCAGCCTGGCTTTCCCCCTATTTGGAGCAGCAGTCATGATGATCCCCTGGCAGCAAATCGACCGTGAAACGCTGGATAATTTGCTTGAAGCCTTTGTACTACGTGAAGGTACTGATTACGGCGAACACGAGCGCTCATTGGCACAAAAAGTCGAAGATGTTCGCCGCCAGTTGGTCAATGGTGACGCGGTATTAGTGTGGTCCGAGTTACACGAAACCATCAATATTATGCCACGTGGCGCATTTCGTGCCGGAGCAGAAGAGTCCCAATAACCCTTGCCCTGTCACGTGAACCTTTAAGTAAAATCAGAGTGACAAGTCGGAGACTTTGCCCTAAAAATAATCATTAACAATAAAAAAAACAGGCAGTTTCAGTCTGTCCACTGAGTTAACTAACCCCATGGAGTTACAGCTAATATGTCAACTAAACATCCGGTTATAGCCGTTACCGGCTCAAGTGGCGCAGGGACGACGACCACCAGCCTGGCGTTTCGCAAGATTTTTCAGCAATTGAATATTCGCGCGGCGCAAATTGAAGGTGACAGCTTCCATCGCTACACCCGCCCCGAAATGGATGCCGCTATCCGTAAGGCTCGGGATCAAGGCCGGCATATTAGTTATTTTGGCCCAGAGGCCAATGACTTTGGTCAGTTAGAAGAGAGTGTGTCGCAATATGGCGCGTTGGGTACTGGGCGCTCACGTAAGTATTTGCACACCTATGATGAAGCGGTGCCCTATAACCAGATTCCGGGCACTTTCACCCCATGGGAAGCACTGCCAGAGCCCACCGACGTGCTGTTTTATGAAGGGCTGCACGGCGGCGTCGTGACCGAGCATCATGATGTGGCAAAACATGTGGATTTGCTGGTCGGCGTAGTGCCAATTGTTAATCTGGAATGGATTCAAAAACTGGTGCGAGATACTGGCGAACGTGGTCATTCTCGTGAGGCAGTGATGGATTCAGTGGTGCGTTCTATGGACGACTATATCAATTACATTACGCCCCAATTCTCTCGCACTCACATTAACTTCCAGCGCGTACCCACTGTCGACACTTCAAACCCTTTTGCCGCCAAAGCAATTCCATCGCTGGATGAAAGCTTTGTTGTCATTCACTTTAGAGGCTTGGATCAAATCGATTTCCCTTACTTGCTGGCAATGCTGCAAGGGTCATTTATATCGAATATCAATACGTTGGTGGTGCCCGGTGGGAAGATGGGGCTGGCAATGGAGTTGATCATGGCCCCGCTGGTCCAGCAACTGTTGGAAGGTAAGAAAATTATTTAATCTCCCTCGTACTTGAAGTGGCAACCAACATCTCCGCTGCTTCAAGTACGTAGGGTTTGCTTAGGCGATTTCGCGGATTTCAAAACTGTGGGTAATCTTTGCTGCTTTCCCCAACATCAAAGAAACCGAGCAATATTTTTCAGCTGACAGCTCAACCGCCCGCTCAACGATTTTATCGGTCAAACCTTTGCCACTGACAATAAAGTGCAGGTTGATTTGCGTAAATAAGCGCGGCGCTTCTTCCCGGCGCTGTGACGTTAACGTCACTTCGCAATCACGCACATCATTACGTCCTTTTTGTAAAATAGACACGACATCAATGGCACTACAGCCGCCTGCCGACATTAACAACATTTCCATCGGGCTTGGTGCTTTGTCTCCGGCATTGCCATCCATCAATACTTGATGACCTGATGCGGATTCACCCAAAAATGTCAGTCCCTCAACCCACTTCACACGTGCCTGCATAACTGTTGCTCCCGGTTAAATTTTCTGATTCAGACTACCCTTTCATTTACAAACTCGCAATGTAACCCGATGTTCATCATGCTGAAGCGATACAACACAAGACAGTAGCCTCATCCTGTGCTACAAACAGAACCGAAAGTGTTGTTTCTAGAATTAAATGGGATAGTGATCAATACTCAGTGAAGGGTTTCTATCCGGTACGTATCTTGGCTATACCTTTCGGCAGTTGAGCAAATTAATATGCTAAGAGAAAGTGTATTTTATAAGCACGCCGTGCAGGGAACTCTGAGCCCTGTTAAGTTAGGCAGCGATAACAACAGAGGATAACAGCGAATGGTTCTCGGCAAGCCACAAACAGACCCGACTCTCGAATGGTTCCTGTCTCATTGCCATATCCACAAATATCCATCGAAGAGTACGCTGATTCACCAAGGTGAAAAGGCCGAAACGCTTTACTACATCGTGAAAGGCTCCGTTGCGGTGCTTATCAAAGATGAAGAAGGTAAAGAGATGATTCTCTCCTATCTAAACCAGGGAGATTTCATCGGCGAACTTGGATTATTTGAAGAAGGCCAAGAACGTAGTGCCTGGGTCAGAGCAAAAACCGCCTGTGAAGTGGCTGAAATTTCTTACAAAAAATTCCGTCAGTTGATTCAGGTAAATCCAGATATCTTGATGCGCCTGTCTTCACAAATGGCGAATCGCCTACAAATTACATCAGAGAAAGTGGGTAACCTCGCCTTCCTTGATGTGACTGGGCGCATTGCACAAACGCTGCTTAATCTGGCAAAACAACCTGATGCCATGACCCACCCAGATGGGATGCAGATTAAAATTACCCGCCAGGAAATTGGTCAAATAGTTGGCTGCTCCCGCGAAACTGTGGGGCGCATACTAAAAATGCTGGAAGATCAAAACTTGATCTCCGCACATGGTAAGACGATTGTCGTTTACGGCACCCGTTAATTCCCTATAAACCCGTGCCGGGTATCCTCGGCACGGGTTTTCTTCAACTGTGTGATCAATAAATTCTGGGGCCTACATGAAGTGGCAACGGCTTATTTATCATCCTGAAGTTAACTATGCACTCCGCCAAACTTTGGTACTCTGCCTACCTGCAGCCCTGGGCTTTGCCATTGGTGATTTGCGGATGGGATTAATGTTTTCCCTGATACCCGCATGTTGCAATATTGCCTCGCTAGATACCCCACACCAACATTTTTTCCGACGTCTGATCACGGGGGGCGCACTTTTTACTCTGAGCAGCTTTATCACCCAACAGTTATTACTGTGGCATATCCCATTACATTGGATAATGTTGGGGCTGGCGCTAACTTTCGGTGTCACCGGTGCCATCAGTCCACTCAATGGTCGTATGTTACCTGCCGCGCTAATTGCCGCCATCTTTAGCCTCAGCATGGTAGGCAAAGCTCCTATTTGGCAAGCGCCTCTGCTATGTGCGGTGGGAACCCTCTGGTACGGTGGTTTTACCTGGCTGTGGTTTCGGTTATGCAAAGACCAACCTATCCGCGAGCTTCTGAGCCAGCTTTATCATTTACTGGCTGACTATTGCGAAGCTAAATACAGTTTGTTTGACCAGCATCTTGAGCCTGAAAAGGCTATGCCGCCGTTGCTCGACAAACAACAAAGCATAATGGATAAAATTAATCAGCTTTATCAACAATTTAATCTGTTATCCAATGCAAGCGAAACTGAACAAAAGCGGCTACTGAGCCTGTTCCAGATGGCACTCGATTTACAAGAGCACATTACTTCGGCACTCAATCAGCCAGAAAAAGTGCAAGAACTAATTGACCAGAGCCCGATTATTACGGTTCTTCACCGCAATATAGAGCATATCGCGACTCAAATGCGTACCATCGCCGACGATATTCTCTATCACCACCGCGCCGTAGCACATTTCAGCGCCGATGATGCGCTAGCAGAACTGAAAAAAATCGCCCAACAGCAGCCAGACAATTCGGTGGCGCAATTCTGTTATTACCATATTAGCCACGTTACTCAGATCCTAAGCGACCGCCACCCGCAATATGAGCGTGATTTAATATCCAGCCAGTTACCCCAACCTCTTTGGCCAGCACTCATTAGTTATTTGTCGTTTAAATCCAGTCCACTGCGTGACGCCGCTCGCATGGGGGTGACTCTGGCTGCGGGCAGTTATATTGGCATTTTGATCCACCTGCCTAAACCTTACTGGATCTTGCTTACCGTGATGTTAGTGACACAAAACGGGTATAACGCTACCAAGATACGTATTCACCACCGTGCCTTGGGCACCTTTATTGGGCTGATATTGGCGGCGGGTTTATTACATTTGCGCATGCCAGAAGGAACAACATTGAGCATCATGTTGCTCATTGTCCTGCTGTGTTATTTGGTTCAACGCAAAAACTACGGCTTGTCTGTTATCGGCAGAACCATAACTACGGTGTATATCTTGCAGTTGTTGACCGGAGAGGGTGTGGACTTTTTAGTTCCGCGTTTGCTCGACACATTAATAGGCTGTGCCCTAGCTTTTGCCAGTACTTTATGGCTGTGGCCCCAGTGGCAAAGCGGCTTACTACGTAAAAATGCGCATCAAGCATTGGAAAAATACCAGGAAATCCTACGATTATTATTGACCCCTCACCCCGATATTAAGCAACTGGACTATGAACGACTTCAGGTCAATAAAGCCAGCAACGCCGTACTAAGCTCACTAAATCAGGCAATGCAAGAGCCGGGGTTTAACTCTAGATATCTGGTCGACATGCAGCTTTGGGCCACCCATAGCGAGCTTATTGTAGGGCATATCAATGAGATGACTATCTTGACGCGGGAACATCCGTTAACAGAATCAATCACCACTTCCGAAAATAATCATAGCCAGATGAACATCAACTTGGCGCAGGATTACTTACAGTTATGTGAGATTGCGATTCAGCAATGCCAGCAGCGGCTGGAGTCGGATAACAGTGAGGGGAATAACGATTTTGTCCAAATGCCCGACGTCGATGCTGATACACAACTTTCTGAACTGGAACGTAATTTACGTCGAATTTTGTCGCATCTCAGTGTGATGCACACGGTTTCATCGTTAGCCTGGCAACAGCAGCCGCACCACGGTATTTGGCGCAGCCGGAAGTTATGAGATTCTGAAGAGAGTTAATAAGGCGTAAAAACAAAAAGAGAGGCTAAGTGCCTCTCTGTTACTATTTCTTGTGGCAAAACTCAGTGCGCATTAACCAAACTGGCGATGGCTGTTTCCAAACGCGCCATTCCTTGCTTGATATCCTCTAGCTCAACCACCAGTGAAGGCGCTAAGCGCAACACATCTGGCCCAGCATTGAGGATCATCAAACCATTCGCCGCGGCTGCAGTCAGGAACTCGCGGGCACGACCACGGTATACCGGCGTTAATTCTGCACCAATCAATAACCCCATGCCACGAATGTCACTGAACACATGATAGCGACTGTTGATATCTTGCAGAGCCTGCACAAACAGGCCGTGGCGCTGTTCAATACCATCTAGTACCTCAGGGGTGTTAATCACATCTAGCGCCGCCTCTGCGACCGCACAAGCCAGCGGATTGCCACCATAGGTGGTGCCGTGAGTGCCAACAGCCATGACTGAGGCAATCTCTTCCGTGGTGAGCATTGCACTGATAGGAAAACCGCCCCCCAGTGCTTTGGCTGTGGTGAGGATATCTGGTGTCACGCCATAATGCATATAGGTAAACAGCTTACCGCTGCGGCCCATACCACTTTGGACTTCATCAAACACCAGCAAGGCTTTATATTGATCGCACAGTGCGCGTACGCCTTGCAGAAACTCTGGAGTGGCTGAAGTAATGCCCCCTTCACCTTGAATTGGCTCAAGTACCACGGCACAAGTGTGGTCATCCATCACGGCTTTTACCGCAGCCAGATCATTGAATGGCACATGGACAATATCAGCCGGTTTTGGGCCAAAACCATCAGAATACTTTGGCTGACCACCGACAGAAACCGTGAAGAAAGTGCGCCCATGGAATGCATGGTGGAACGCAATAATTTTGGTTTTATAAGGGCTATAGCGCTCAATGGCATAATGGCGGGCCAGCTTAAAAGCCGCTTCATTTGCTTCGCCACCGGAGTTGGCAAAGAAAACCCGATCAGCAAAGGTGGCATCAATCAGTTTTTTCGCTAAGCGCAATGCCGGTTCATTGGTGAAAACATTGCTGGTATGCCAGAGAGTTTCTCCTTGCTGGTGTAAAGCTTCAACCAGTTTAGGATGACAATGACCGAGGGCAGTGACTGCAATTCCACCTGAAAAATCAATGTATTCGGTGCCTTGTTGATCCCATACACGGCTACCTTTCCCTTTTATCGGGATAAATTGCGCTGGTGCATAAACAGGCAAAATCACCTGATCGAATGTACTGCGATCTACTGCTAACTTATCTGCCATTGCGCTGTCCACCCTGATAAATCATTAAGCCACCAATTATTGGTGAGTGAAAATATAATCACAAAATATGCATAAAAAATCACAATCAGGCAAACAAAAACACGCTTAATTAATCAATTAAATTTAACCGACTAATTTTTAAGGAAATTATCCAATAATTGGTGACCTTGCTCACTGAGAATACTTTCAGGATGGAACTGCACTCCCTCCAAGGGCAATGTACGATGGCGAATGCCCATAATCTCATCCATAACCCCATCGTTTTCCGTCCAGGCAGTCAATTCAAAGCAGTCTGGCAATGAATCGGGGGCAATGACCAGAGAGTGATAGCGAGTCACCGTCAGCGGCTGATTCAACCCACGGAAAACTCCCTGACCAGTATGGCGAATTGCAGTGGTTTTACCGTGCATCACCTGCCGCGCCCGCACAATGCGTGCACCAAAGGCCTGTCCCAGCGCCTGATGGCCTAGACAGACACCCAATATCGGCAATTTACCAGCAAAGTGATGAATAGCCGCCAATGAGATCCCGGCCTCATTGGGAGTACAGGGGCCGGGAGAGATCACCAGATGTGAAGGTGAGAGTTTTTCAATATCAGTTAGTTGTATTTTATCATTACGTTTAACTATTACCTCTGCACCCAATTCACAAAAATATTGGTACAGGTTGTAGGTAAATGAATCGTAATTATCGATCAATAACAGCATTTCATATCCAAAAAATCAGGTTAACGCTTGCGCCCACCGGTAATTGATCCCAGAACACCACGCAAAATTTGTCGGCCCAAATCACGCGCCATACTTTTAGCCGCAGTCTGAACAATACCATCACGTTTCCCACCACGCGGGCCGGTTGATCCAAACAACAAATCATTCAACCCATCCATCAAACCGCCTCCCTGACTGGTCGGTGCCGATTGCTGAGATGTGGGCGTTTCTCCTGCTGCCGCCCCTCCCAGAGTAGAGAATCCATCGGCAGATAATTTCTCATACGCCGATTCACGATCGACCATCTCTTCGTAGCGGCCATAAAGCGGCGAATGATTGATGGCGTGATTACGTGCGGCGACATCCAGTGCACCCATTTTGGATTGCGGAGCAATCACCATGGCACGCTCAACAATATTGGGCCGCCCTTTCTCATCAAGGAAAGAAATGAGTGCTTCACCCACACCCAGTTCGGTAATCACCTGTTCAGCACTGAATGCCGGATTTGCTCGCATGGTTTGTGCCGCGGCTTTCACTGCTTTTTGGTCCCGTGGAGTAAAAGCACGCAGCGCATGCTGCACTCGATTGCCCAGTTGGCCGAGGATCTTATCTGGAATATCCAATGGATTTTGCGTGACAAAATAGATGCCGACCCCTTTGGAGCGAATCAGCCGCACCACTTGTTCAACTTTATCCACCAGCGCTGTCGGGGCATCGGTGAATAACAAATGGGCCTCATCAAAGAAAAAGACCAGTTTAGGCTGCTCGACATCACCCACTTCCGGCAATTGCTCGAAAAGTTCTGCCAGTAACCACAGCAAGAAAATGGCATACAGCTTGGGCTGATTAATTAACCGATCAGCCGCCAGAAGATTGATAACCCCCTGCCCATTGCTATCGGTCTGCATTAAATCGTGAATATCCAGCATCGGTTCGCCAAAGAATTGATTGGCACCCTGTTCTTCCAGGGTCAGTAAACCACGCTGAATAGCCCCAATTGAGGCTGGGGTAATATTGCCGTATTGCGTGCGGAACTGTTTCGCATTGTCGCCCACGAATTGCACGATGGCGCGCAAGTCTTTCATATCCAGGAGCAGTAGGCCGTTGTCGTCAGCAATTTTAAAGACCAATTGCAAGACACCGCTTTGCACCTCATTAAGATCAAGCAAGCGCCCCAACAACAGTGGGCCAAGATCAGAAATGGTGGCCCGGATGGGGTGGCCTTTTTCAGCGAAAATATCCCAAGGCACAATGGGGCAAGCTTGTGGTTGCCAGTCGGTGACACCAATAGCCGCCAACCGCGACAGTAGCTTTTCGGACCCGACACCTTCAGCGCCAATACCCGATAAATCGCCTTTCACATCGGCCAGAAATACCGGCACACCAATGCGAGAAAATTGCTCAGCCATTTTTTGTAAAGTGACAGTTTTACCGGTACCGGTCGCCCCAGTAATTAAACCATGGCGGTTTGCCAGTGCCGATAAAATGACTAGATCCTGTGTTGGCTGCGCTTTCGCGATAAGCAATGCTTCACTCATGGATATTTACCCCAAGCTGAGTCAGATATTTGATTATAAGCAACCTATTTGGGTAGACGAGCTAATTTTTGGCGGGGATAGAATATTTACCCAAAGCCATTGGCGTTGCAGGTAGGCAGCAAGTGAACTTATCCCGATGAGCTTACTGAAGTAAGTGATTCGGGTAAGTGAGCGTAGCTAACACCCCTGCAACGTCAAGGACGAAGGGTAATTTAAGGTAATACTTTTGCGGATAAAATCGTGATCGGCTTAACCGGCACATTCTGATACGGGCCCGCATTTTCAGTCGGAACCTGAGAGATTTTCTCTACTACATCCATGCCTTTAACCACTTTACCGAACACCGCATAGCCAAAGTCACGTTGACCATGATCGAGGAAAGCATTGTCTGCTACGTTAATGAAAAATTGGCTAGTGGCGCTGTCTTTATCTGCGGTACGGGCCATGGAGATAGTGCCACGCAAGTTACGCAGGCCATTATCCGCTTCATTTTTGATGGGTGTTTTAGCGGTTTTCTGTTTGAAATCGGCAGTGAATCCCCCGCCCTGAATCATAAAGCCGGGGATAACACGGTGGAAAATAGTGTTGTTGTAATAGCCGTTGTTGACGTAATCAACAAAATTCTGTGTTGAAACCGGTGCCTTCTGGCTATTGAGCTCCAACTCAATATTCCCAGCCGACGTTGTTAACAACACATGAGGCTCACCAGCGGCTAAAGCAGCAGGCGCCACGGCGCTTAGGGAACAAAGGGCGACGAAGGTCACTAAAGTACGTTTGAACATTAACGGTTCCTTTCTGTGGGATGCGAACAACGGAAAAGCGCTTTGATTCTAGAGAGCTGACCCGCTCAATGCCACCCATTTACGGATATTTACGTAACAGAATGCACATTTTCACTGAAAACCTACCGCTTCGGCAGACAAACAGCACCATGGCGATTAATTAGCCAAATTAAACCATACTGCCAATTCCAGACAACAGTTAAATTCTGCGACCAAGATCACGTCTTGCTTATTTTCTTATTTGCCACCCGCCATTTTTGCGAGAAACATCGCATTTTGTTTTTGGTTAATCGTTAGTCTTCCTTCAAATGAGAGCGCTCTCATTTCTACTTTACTCATTTGGATGCCAAATATGAAAACCTTTAAAATTGCCATTGTTGGTGGCGGTAGCAGCTATACCCCAGAATTAGTTGATGGATTAATTCAACGTATTGATCAATTACCGGTCACTGAACTGGCTCTGGCTGATGTCGAACTGGGCCGTCAAAAAGTAGAAATCATTGCGGCACTGACTCGAAGAATGCTGGATCGCCATGGTTTGGAACACGTCAAAGTCAGTGTTCACTTTTCGCTCGATACTGCCATTGAAGGTGCCAGTTTTGTTTTGACACAATTCCGGGTCGGCCAACTGCCTGCGCGGGCCGCCGATGAGCGCCTTGGGCTAAAATATAATCTACTGGGTCAGGAAACGACCGGCGTGGGTGGTTTTGCCAAGGCACTACGGACGATTCCGGTGATGCTGGATATCGCGGCTCGAGTCGAAAAACTGGCTCCAGATGCCTGGATAATTAACTTCACCAATCCAGCCGGGATCGTCACTGAGGCTGTCACTCGCTACAGCAAAGCGAAAATTATAGGCCTGTGTAATGTTCCTATCAGCATGCATCATATGATTGCTAACTTGCTGAAAGCGCCTTATGAAGATATCCAACTGCGCTTTGCTGGGCTAAACCATATGGTATGGGTGCACGAAGTCCTGCAACAGGGTAAAGATGTCACCGCAGATGTACTGGATATGCTGTGTGACGGTGCTTCACTGACCATGAACAATATTAAAGAAGCACCATGGCCGCCAGAGTTCCTGCGGGCAATGGGGGCGATCCCTTGCCCATACCATCGCTATTTCTACCAAACACAAGATATGCTGGCGGAAGAGATGGCTGCCGCTGCTGAGCGTGGTACCCGTGCAGAACAAGTGATGCAGGTAGAAAAAGAGCTGTTTGATCTGTACGCTGACCCACATCTGGACAGTAAACCTGAGCAACTCAGCTTCCGTGGCGGATCATTTTATTCTGAAGTCGCACTGGAACTTATTCGTGCAATTCATAATAATTTAGGTACGCAACTAGTTGTGAATACGGCCAACCGAGGTGCAATCCGTGGTTTGTCTGATGGTTCCGTCGTAGAGACTAACTGTATTGTTGATGCTCAGGGTGCTCACCCACTCACTTTCGGACCTTTACCGGTTTCTATGCACGGGTTAACCCAGCAAGTAAAAGCTTATGAGCGCCTGACCATTGAAGCTGCGGTACATGGCTGCCGTCGTAGTGCTTTGTTAGCGTTAGTGACTAATCCACTGATCGCTAACGCCAGCATTGCTCAGCCGTTACTGGACGATGTGTTACAGGTAAATAAACCTTACTTGCCTCAGTTCACAGACCTGTAGCGATAAATTAATTATTGTGGCGACCTTTGATTTTCACGGTCGCCTACTTTTCAAGTTGGGAGTAAAAAATGGTCACACTGGAAGACGTCGCGGTATTAGCCGGAGTTTCCCGCGCTACGGTTTCCCGCGTGGTCAACGGTGATACCAATGTCAAAGCTCTGACTCGCGAAAAAGTAGAACAAGCAGTGGCGGTATTGGGATACAGCCCAAATCCTGCCGCGCGCGCACTGGCCTCCAGCCAAAGTAATACACTAGGGTTGGTCACCACCTCATATCGCGGGGGATTTTTTGGTGCACTGATGGACTTCGTGCAAACCGAAGCTGAATCCCAAGGTAAGCAGCTATTAGTCACTCAGGGGCGGGATAATGCGGAGAAGGAGTGGCAAGCTATTCAGCGCCTGTATAACTTACGCTGCGACGGTTTGATTCTACATGTCCGTTTTCTCAGTGACGAAAGACTGCATCAGCTTGCAGCCGCAGGGAGACCATTTGTCTTATTGGATAGACTAGTCCCCGGCCTTGAAGCTCGCTGTATCACTTTCGATCATCGTCGTGCCAGCCAGATGGCCACCCAAGTACTGATTGATGCTGGCCATCGTCGCATTGCATGCATCAGTGGTTCTGCCCAGCGCCACTCCAGTGAACTGCGCCGTCAGGGTTTTATTGATGCCATGCAACTGGCAGGTTTAGAGCCCGTCGCCTGTGTGGAGGGCGTTTACGATCTGGAAAGTGGCTATCAGCGCGCCGATGAGATCCTCAATCAACCACTGCTACCAACAGCCATCTATTGCTGCAACGAAGAAATGGCCATTGGGGCTTTGCTGGCTATCAATAAGAATCACTTGCAGGTGCCGCAGGATATTTCATTGCTTTGCTATGATAGCGGTGAGCGCGCCCCTTTCGTCAGCCCAGCATTAACCAGCCTGCATTTTCCTATTGTTGAAATGGCGCAATATGCTACGCAATTGCTGATTAATCCGCTGATCCCCACGGCTAATTTCCCGCCAGCCATTATCCAGCGCGATTCAGTGGCGCCGCCAAAAACGGATAATTAAGGCAGCACGAGGCTTGGGAAAAAGTGGCAAGCAAGTGCCTGCCACAGAAGTTATCTTTCAATTCAATTTGTTATATTAGAATGTAACATTCATTTTGGCCCAAAGAGTCCGGCCCGGCTCATTCAGTGGTGTATTGACGGAATAACCAAATCCGCTGTTACCCGCCAGATTGAGGTGCTCGCTATAGGTTTTATTTAGCAAGTTATCAATACCCGCACTGACCTTCACTTGTTTCGTGACCTTGTAAGCCACATTCGCTGACAGCACACCAAATCCTGCGCTGTCGGCAAAATCTTTACCGACCACATTCCCTTCATTAATCGCAACCCGGTGTTGGCTACTAACCAAGCGCCACAATGCGGTACTGCTCCAATCTCCAGTTTCGAATGTCAATCCTAGCCGTGCCTCGAGTGGCGGTATTTGCGGTAATGGGCGGTTGTCACTGGTATTTTTCCCCCAGGCATAAGCCAGACTGGCATCCGCCTTCCAGTGGTCACTGAAAGCATATCCGGCTCCCATTTCACCGCCCATAATGGTCGCATTGATATTATCCGCCTGACTAATACGTAGGTTATTCGGATCATACTTAAACAGGATAAAATCATTGACCCGACCCAGATAAGCCGAGACCCAGCCATTTAACTGCTCGCCACTATATTGAGCACCAATATCAAGCTGGGTGGTTTTTTCACTTTTTACCCCCTCAAAAGCACTACTGGAGCCCACTGGCCCAATGGTCGGAGAAAACAGCTCCCAATAGTCAGGGAAACGTTCAGTATGGCCGACCCCGGCATACCACATCACCGGGACATCAGACAGATTATGCTCATAACGCATGAAGCCAGCAGGTAAAGTGGCCGAGCGCGTAGGTTCATTGGCTTGGGTATAATGAGTGACTTGGTGGTGATCAAGGCGCATGCCGGTGATTATTTTATCTTGCTCGTTGGCAGTCCAGGTCAATTCGCCAAATGCGCCATAGTTATCAAAATGCGCATCTTTATTCCAATTGCCTTTATTGTGCTTACGGTGCGTGTTGGTTTGCAAGTCAGTGCCAGCTTCCAGCTTCAAGTCTCGCCACAACCAAGTGCCCATCACCCGACCTCCCATGGTGCGTCGGTCCAGATTGCTGGACATCGCCATCATGGGTGGTGTGCGTAACGTATTGTTATCCATAATATGATTGACGTAGTTGTAGTAAACTTTGGCTTCAATCTTATCCAGCACATCACCCATATTGGACTTTTCAAACCGCGCGCCCAAGCTTTCACGCAAGAACTGGGAACCATCCATGCCACGGCCTGCGTAACTTGCCTCACCATCCCCCTTACCCGCAGTCAGCTCAAGCAAGGTATCGGCGTCTGGTGTCCAGCCCAGTGCCACATCGGCATTCCATTTATCCCACTTCGATGGCACACGCGTACCATTGCCATCTTTATAATTACCGGCTTGAGATTGGTTGCCCATCATGCGCAGATAACCTTGCTCGTTACCCAAGCTGACATCGAGGTTTTTATCCCACCGACCATTGGAACCCACCAGCAAGCTGGCATTTCCCTTGAGATTTTCTTGGTCAAAATGGGGTTGTTCCCGCTCAAACAAGATAGTACCCGCAGAAGCTCCCGGCCCCCACAGCACGGATTGCGGCCCTTTCACCACAGTGAGCAGATCAAAGCTTTCTGGCGAAATATAGGATGTAGGGGCATCCATCCGTGATGGACAGGCCCCTAAAGTCTCGGCACCATCGGTCAGAATTTTGATGCGCGAACCAAACATGCCACGGAAAACAACATCACCATTGGTCCCGCCATTACGGATTTGTGAAAAACCGGGGATAGTTTTCAGATAATCCGCGCCATCGCTGGCAGGTACCGGCTGGCGGGGCGTTTTGGGCGATGTGACGATGACGAGCGGCGAATGTTGAGGGGCAGTAACAGTAATAACGTCGGCATCATTCAGTTTTTTATCATCGCTATTATTGCTCAAGCTATTCGTCGCCAGATTATTAGCGACTAAATGCTGATGTTCCGCCGCAAAGGCATTAAGGACAAATACAGAAAGTGCAGAAGTTACTGCGCACGCTAATAATGTTTTTTTATAGGTTTTACTCTTGCCAGACATAATTATTCCTTGGGCAATAGAAATCACTCCGGCGGGCATTTATCCACACCAGAAGAATGGTTTTTATTTTTTATCGCACTATCAGGAATAAAAAACCGGAGGGGCGCGCGCTTGGCTTTCTGAATAGGTGTCTTCAATAATCGGTGAAGAAATAAATAATGGCAGGGATATCCCGGCTAGCAGTTGTGCACTGCGAATTTCAGCTTTGAATGGAGTATTGAGCAATGGCAGATGAGTCAATAATACACAGTATCCACAGGCGGCATGGTCCAGCATCATGCCCTCATGACTGGCTCCGTGCTGGGTAGCATGGCTGGCTTGAGTACCTTTGTGTGCTGTTTCCCCGCCGCCGTGATGTGCCATCTCCATGGCACGGTCATCCATGGTCGCGTCAGCTAATATCACTGAAGGAGGATTTTGGTCATAGGAGAGCGCCAGTGAGACGGAAACCACCGGAGCAATGAATAACATGAGAATGGCTGCTATCCCCAACCAAGCCGAATAGTGCCTTCTTTGATAAAGAGTTTGGCTTAACGACACCCGCGCGCCAATCGCATCTGCACGGTAACCGTACTTCTCATCACGATAGGTTCCCTGTATCTCGATGAAAAAATAAATAAAATGGTTTCTTACTCTCTGTTTTATCAACAGTTTTTATAGTTTCTGGTTCCCCCCGTGGTGAGGGTCATACCGGAAGCAACCTTAACACCTGCGCTAATTTAATGGAATTAAGAATCTTTATCATTTGCGACGAGTAGTAATTTGTGATGCTTCACTATTATTCATCATCACATTTCATTCATTACATTAAAAATTAGATGTGAATCACAAAAACTCGCTATGCCTGTGCTAGGATCCGCGGCCTCAGTGCTGAACTGGTTTGAACCCTTTTTATGTTTGTTCTCACTATTTTTGTCTTAACACTATGCTGACACAGGCCCCATCTATGAATAACAGCAACCGCATTCGACTCACTTGGATCAGTTACTTTTCTTACGCCCTGACAGGTGCGTTAGTTATTGTCACCGGGATGGTGATGGGGAATATTGCAGAGTATTTCAATCTGCCTATTGCCAGTATGAGTAACACATTTACTTTCCTTAACGCGGGTATTTTGATCTCTATTTTCCTTAATGCCTGGTTGATGGAAATCATTCCATTAAAACGTCAGTTGGTGTTTGGCTTTATTCTGATGTTAATTGCCATTGCCGGATTAATGGTCGGCCATAATTTAATGGTCTTCTCAATCAGCATGTTTATCCTCGGGGTAGTCAGCGGGATCACTATGTCGATAGGCACCTTCCTGGTCACCCATATCTATGAAGGGCGTCAGCGCGGTTCACGCCTGCTATTTACTGATTCATTCTTCAGTATGGCCGGGATGATTTTCCCGGTGGTTGCCGCAATGCTGCTGGCTCGCCATATTGAATGGTACTGGGTCTATGCCTGCATCGGCCTGCTGTATGTGGGTATTTTCGTGCTGACACTGTGCTCTGAGTTCCCGGTTCTAGGCCATAAAGGTACCGACCAGAGCAAACCTGTGGTGAAAGAGAAATGGGGTGTTGGCGTGCTGTTCCTGTCGATTGCCGCACTGTGCTATATCCTTGGGCAACTCGGTTTCATCCAGTGGGTACCTGAATACGCCACCAAAACCTTCAACATGGATATCAGCCAAGCAGGTCAATTGGTCAGTAATTTCTGGATCTCTTACATGATTGGCATGTGGGTATTCAGCTTTATTCTGCGCTTCTTCGACCTGCAACGTATCGTGACAGTGCTGGCTGCGATGGCGACACTGGCGATGTATATGTTTGTCTCCACCAATAACCCAGAGCACCTGAGCTACTACATTTTGGCGTTAGGTTTTGTCTCCAGCGCTATTTACACCACATTGATTACCTTGGGTTCACTGCAAACCAAAGTCTCTTCACCTAAGCTGGTGAACTTCATTCTGACTTGCGGCACCGTTGGGACCATGCTGACTTTCGTGGTCACTGGCCCAATTGTGGCTAATAGTGGTGTTCATGCAGCACTTGCCACAGCCAACGGTTTGTACCTAACGGTATTTGTGATGTGCCTGATTCTGGGCTTCTTCACCAAGCACCGCAGCCACGGCCACGTGACTCACTGATTTAACGGTGTTACTGCCCTGTGACCCTCGTGGTTACAGGGCATTTCCCACTGTGATTCAAAATGAATCTCTATTCGAAGCTAATTGCTATTTGAAGTTAATCACTTCCTCTTGCCCCAAATATATCCGGCTCTCTGCCGGTTGTGTCTTGGCAATCACCACACCCTGACGAATAGAGTAATGCACCGGCACCTGTCGCCGCACAGCATCAAAACCATTGTCAGCAGGTAGAATGATCAGGTTCGCACTGTTGCCGGGCTGCAAACCATAATCTGATAAATTCAGTGTTCTGGCACTGTGGGTGGTTATTAAATTCAGCCCATCATTGATTTGGCTATATCCCATCAGCTGACAAATATGTAATCCCATATGCAATACCTGCAACATATTGGCGGTGCCTAGCGGATACCACGGGTCAAACACATCGTCATGACCAAAACAGACATTAATATCTGCAGCCAGCATCTCTTTAACCCGCGTAATACCCCGGCGCTTTGGATAGGTGTCAAAGCGCCCTTGTAGATGAATATTTACCAGCGGGTTGGCGACAAAATTAATGCCGGACATTTTCAGCAGGCGGAATAGCCGAGAAGCATAAGCGCCATTATAGGAGTGCATCGCCGTGGTGTGGCTAGCCGTCACCCGCGCCCCCATGTTTTCCCGGTGCGCTAATGCCGCCACGGTTTCGACAAAGCGCGACTGTTCATCATCAATTTCATCACAATGCACATCTACCAGACGCTGATATTTCTGTGCCAGAGCAAAAGCAATATGCAGAGATTCGACGCCATATTCGCGGGTAAATTCGAAATGAGGAATGGCACCGACCACATCAGCCCCTAGCCGCAGGGCTTCTTCTAACAGGGCTGCACCATCGGGATAGGAAAGAATCCCCTCTTGCGGGAAGGCGACAATTTGCATATCGACCCACGGACTAACCTCCTCTTTCACTTCCAACATGGCACTCAGCGCCGTCAAACTGGGGTCAGAAACATCGACATGGGTACGAACATGCTGGATCCCATTGGCGATTTGCCATTTCAGTGTTTGCCATGCGCGCTGCTTAACATCTTCGCGAGTCAGCAGGGCTTTACGTTCGGCCCAGCGCTCAATACCCTCAAACAGGGTACCGGACTGGTTCCAGCTTGGCTGACCCGCGGTTTGGGTGGTATCCAGATGAATATGCGGCTCAATAAATGGCGGCAATGCCAGCCCACCTTGGGCATCCAGTGTGCCCGCGCCGGTAGCCACTTGTTCGGGTTGTGGCGAAACCGCCGTAATTTTGCCATCAGCAATAGTTATCTGCCAAAACCCGCTTTGCCCAGCAAGACGCACATTATTGATAGTGGTTAATAAATGGTTCATGACAGATTGCCCCACCATAGATGAGTGATTGGCTTTAGCTTACCCGACCTACAGCCACTTGCCCGATTTTCTTTTAATAAAACATCATTCCATAACTGAAACCTTTCAGCTTAAAGATGAATAAAATCCGCAACTTATAAAAAACGTTATAAATCAGCTATCTACCTCCTTAGAGGTATATAGCAAGCTAATTGATTTACATCAATAAATGCGCTGCACGGAAGATTAAGGTGAGGGTAGAAAACTAAAAATTGAGGCAAAAATGAGCAAAGTCAAACTTGCCATCATCGGCAACGGTATGGTCGGCCACCGCTTTATTGAAGACTTACTGGATAAAGCAGATAAAGACCAATTTGAGATAACCGTGTTTTGCGAAGAGCCACGCATCGCTTATGACCGGGTACATCTTTCTTCTTACTTCTCCCATCATACTGCTGAAGAACTGTCATTGGTTCGCGAAGGCTTTTATGAAAAGCACGGTGTCAAAGTGCTGGTAGGCGAACGCGCCATTACCATCAACCGCACTGAGAAAGTGATTCATTCCAATAGCGGGCGGACGCTGTATTACGACAAGCTGATTATGGCGACCGGTTCTTACCCATGGATCCCGCCCATTAAGGGTAGCGAGGGGCAAGATTGTTTTGTTTATCGCACCATTGAAGACTTAAATGCTATCGAAGCTTGCACTCGCCGCAGTAAACGCGGAGCTGTGATTGGCGGCGGGTTATTAGGATTAGAAGCCGCGGGTGCCTTGAAAAGCCTGGGGATTGAAACTCATGTAATTGAGTTTGCTCCGGTCTTAATGGCTGAGCAGCTTGATCCGATGGGCGGTGACCAACTGCGCCAGAAGATTGAGCGCATGGGCGTGAAAGTTCATACCGGCAAAAATACCCAAGAGATTGTCCATTCCGGCAAAAACAGCCGTAAAACCATGTTGTTTGCCGATGGCACGCAGTTGGAAGTGGATTTTATCGTCTTCTCCACCGGGATCCGCCCACAAGACAAGCTGGCCCACCAATGCGGCCTAGCCACAGCACGTCGTGGCGGTATTGCTATCAATGATTATTGCCAGACTTCTGATCCAGATGTATACGCCATTGGCGAATGCGCCTCATGGCAGGAGCGCACTTTTGGGCTAGTGGCTCCGGGATACAAAATGGCGCAGGTTACTGCTGACCACTTACTGGGGCGCGAGAATGCTTTCCAGGGTGCAGATATGAGCGCCAAGCTGAAATTGCTGGGGGTTGATGTCGGTGGGATTGGTGATGCCCATGGCCGTACTGAAGGTGCGCGCAGCTATGTCTATCTGGATGAAAGTAAAGAAATTTACAAACGTCTGGTGGTCAGTGCCGACAACAAAACCCTGTTGGGAGCCGTGCTGGTGGGTGATACCAGCGATTATGGTAACCTGCAACAACTGGTACTGAACAACATCGAGCTGCCAGAAAACCCAGACAGTCTGATTTTACCTGCCCATGCAGGTAGCAAACCGGCGATGGGGGTCGATTCCCTACCGGATACCGCACAAATTTGCTCCTGTTTTGACGTCACCAAAGGTGACATTATTCAGGCTATCGGCCAGGGCTGTCATACCGTAGCGGCGCTGAAATCCGCCACTAAAGCCGGTACTGGCTGCGGTGGTTGTATCCCATTGGTGACTCAAGTACTAAATGCTGAGCTCAGTAAGCAAGGCATTGAAGTCAATCATCATTTATGTGAACACTTCGCTTATTCTCGCCAAGAGCTGTATCACCTGATTCGTGTCGAAGGGATTAAAAGCTTCGACGACTTGTTGGCGAAATATGGCAAAGGTTACGGTTGTGAGGTGTGTAAACCGACGGTGGGTTCACTGCTGGCATCATGCTGGAATGACTATATTTTAGCGCCGCAACATATGCCGTTGCAGGACACCAACGACAACTTCCTCGGCAATATTCAAAAAGACGGCACCTACTCGGTTATTCCTCGTTCGCCGGGGGGCGAAATCACGCCAGACGGCCTGTTGGCCATTGGCCGTATCGCCAAGCAATATAACTTGTACACCAAACTGACCGGTTCTCAGCGAGTGGGGATGTTTGGCGCACAAAAAGATGACCTACCGGCTATCTGGGCGCAACTGATTGAAGCGGGCTTTGAGACCGGGCATGCCTATGCCAAGGCACTGCGTATGGCGAAAACCTGCGTTGGCAGCACCTGGTGCCGCTACGGTGTGGGTGACAGCGTCGGCTTTGGTGTTGCGCTGGAACATCGCTACAAAGGCATTCGTACACCACATAAAATGAAATTTGGTGTCTCCGGCTGTACCCGTGAATGTTCTGAAGCACAGGGTAAAGATGTGGGAATCATTGCCACCGAGAATGGCTGGAACCTGTATGTCTGCGGCAACGGCGGTATGAAACCACGTCATGCCGACTTACTGGCCGCGGATCTGGATGAAGATACCCTGATGCGCTACCTCGACCGCTTTATGATGTTCTATATCCGTACCGCCGATAAGCTGCAACGTACCTCGGTTTGGCTGGAAAGCCTCGAAGGCGGCATTAACTACCTGCGCGCCGTAATTATCGACGACAAACTGGGCATCAACGAGCAGTTAGAAACCGATATTGCCCGCCTGCGCGACAAAGTGACTTGTGAATGGAAAGTCACCGTCGAAAACCCGGCGGCACAAGTTCGTTTCGCCCACTTTATTAACAGCCCGCTGCGTGACCCGAATGTACAAGTGGTTCGTGAACGTGAACAACATCGCCCGGCACGTCCAGATGAACGCATCCCAGTCCGGGTACTGGAACTGGAGGACAACCAATGAGTCAGTGGATTCCACTTTGCCCATTAAACGACATTTTGCCCGGTAGTGGTGTCTGTGGCCTGATCGGTGAGCATCAAGTCGCGGTTTTCCGCCCTTATGCTGACGAACAAGTCTTCGCCATCAGCAATATCGACCCCTTTGCACAGGCCAGTGTGTTATCGCGTGGATTAATTGCTGAGCATAAAGGTGATTTGTGGGTTGCCAGCCCACTGAAAAAACAGCATTTCCGGCTGCACGATGGTCTGTGTATGGAAGATGAAACTCGCTCGGTTGCTCATTATGACGTGCGAGTCCGTGACGGCATTGTGCAAGTTAAAGCCTGATAAATAATGGAAGGATTCGGTCAATCTGGATCCTTAACAAAAATAACATCAATCACCCCCAAAGATATTGGCGTTGCAGCAAGGTAGCCAATGAGCTAATCCCGATGAGCTTACATAAGTCAGTGATTCGGGTTAGTGAGAGCACCGCTGCAGCGTCAAGCTCAAGGGGACTGGGATAGAGTATGTATACAGACACCATCAATAAATGCGCGGCCAATGCGGCCCGCATCGTCAAACTGGCCAAAGAAAGCCCATTGGGCTTTTGGATTGGCTCCGCCATGGCCGGTGCCTATGTTGGCCTGGGTATTATTTTGATTTTCACACTGGGTAATTTGATTGACCCAGCTTATCGTCCGTTAGTGATGGGGGCGACCTTTGGCCTGGCACTGACCTTGGTGATTATCGCCGGTTCTGAGCTATTTACCGGCCACACCATGTTCCTGACTTTCGGCGTCAAAGCGGGCACCATCAAATCCAGCCAAATGTGGGCTGTTTTACCACAAACCTGGTTGGGAAATCTGTTGGGTTCCATTTTTGTCGCCCTGCTCTATTACTACGGCGGTGGCAGCTTACTGCCGGTAGACACCAGTTTGGTTCATTCCGCCGCACTGGCAAAAACCTCGGCGCCCGCTATGACCTTATTCTTCAAAGGTGTATTATGTAACTGGCTGGTTTGTCTGGCGATCTGGATGGCGATCCGCGTAGAAGGCGCGGCGAAATTTATCGCTATCTGGTGGTGCTTACTGGCCTTTATTGCCTCGGGTTACGAACACTCCGTCGCCAATATGACCCTGTTCGCCTTGTCTTGGTTTGGTCACCATAGTGAGGCTTACACCTTAAGCGGCATCGGCCACAACCTGTTGTGGGTCACGCTGGGGAATACCTTGTCTGGCGCGGTATTTATGGGCCTTGGCTACTGGTATGCCACCCCACGCGACCAACGTCCACAGCCTGCGGCAGTTAGCGCGCCACAAGCGGTGAAGCAGTAATTATCCAAACGTTCCGAGATATCACCAGCCCTTAGGGGCTGGTTTTGCCACACAGCGGCCTTAACTTGAAGGATTGCCGATGGACTACTTCCCGATTTTCTGCCAACTGCAACACAAAGCCTGCCTGCTGGTCGGTGGTGGTGAAGTTGCCGAACGTAAAGCCCGCCTGCTGCTGGATGCCGGTGCAGTCGTCACCGTCAATGCTTGCGAATTTACGCCACAATTTCACGATTGGGCAGATGAGGGGCGGCTTTCATTGATATGCGGCGAGTTTGTTCCAGAACTGTTGGCAGAGAAGTGGCTGGTGATTGCCGCCACCGACCAAGTGGCCGTCAATGCATTAGTTTATCAAAGCGCTAACCAACAGCGGGTGTTTTGCAATGTGGTTGATGACCCCAAACGCACCAGCTTTATTATGCCCTCAATCATTGACCGCTCACCGATCATGGTCGCCATCTCTTCTGGCGGCAAAGCGCCTGTGTTGGCCCGATTGCTGCGGGAAAAACTTGAAGCCATCTTGCCTCAACATTTGGGGCAATTGGCGCAACTGGCAGGCAATTTACGCCAACGAGTGAAACAGCATTTTACCGCCATGACTGACCGTCGCCGTTTTTGGGAAAAGCTGCTGACCCATGACCGTCTCGCGCAATCACTGGCGAATGCAGACCAAGTACAAGTCGAGAAACACATTGAGCAACTGTTCAACGCCCCGCTAAGCTCTCGCGGAGAAGTGGTGTTAGTGGGAGCCGGGCCGGGTGATGCCGGTTTGTTGACATTGAAAGGTTTGCAGCAGATTCAGCAAGCCGATGTGGTGGTGTATGACCGGCTGGTCTCCGATGAAGTGATGAATCTGGTGCGGCGTGATGCCGAGCGGATTTTTGTCGGTAAAGCGTCAGGCCGCCATACCGTACCACAGGAGGAAATCAATCAAATCCTGTTGCAGCAAGCGCGGCAAGGAAAACGTGTGGTGCGCTTAAAAGGTGGCGACCCGTTTATTTTTGGTCGTGGCGGCGAAGAACTGGAAACACTGGCAGACGACAATATTCCGTTTTCAGTGGTGCCGGGCATCACTGCGGCTTCTGGCTGCTCAGCTTACAGTGGTATTCCCCTCACGCACCGAGATCACGCACAAAGTGTGCGGCTGATTACGGGTCATGCCAAGAAAGACAGTCAGTTAGATTGGGCTAATTTAGCCGCAGAAAAACAGACATTAGTGTTCTATATGGGGTTATCACAAGCTAGCGAGATTCAGCAGCAACTAATTCAACACGGTATGTTAGCGACCACACCGGTTGCTTTGGTCGAGAACGGCACTTCGCGACATCAGCGGGTGGTCAGCGGCGAACTGAGCCAACTAGCCTTACTTTCTCAACAGGTGAGCAGCCCAAGCCTGATTATTGTCGGCAGCGTAGTCAGTTTACGTGAAAAACTGAACTGGTTTTCCAGTGCGGAGCATGGCAAAACAACGTTAAATGAAGCAGCTGAAAGAGTGGGATAAGCTGAGTTGACGAAGAAGGGGGAGAGCTCCCCCTTCAATGATTTATTCCATTACGCACGCAATTGACTTATGGATGTGCAACAAAACCAATAGCTTCATACACTTTCGCCAATGTATCTTGCGCTCGGGCACGTGCCTTCGCCGCCCCTTCCCGCATCACTTCTTGCAAGAAAGCCTCATCTTCACGATAAGTGTGGTAACGCGCCTGTAACTCGCTCAGCATGCCAGAAACGGCATCGGCAACCGCCCCCTTCAAATGACCGTACATTTGGCCTTCAAACTGTGCTTCCAGCTCAGGAATAGATTGGCCTGTCACACCAGACAGGATATCCAGCAAGTTAGAAACACCGGCTTTCTGCTCAATGTCATAGCGAATAACTGCAGGTTCGTCAGAATCTGTCATCGCGCGTTTAATCTTTTTCACGACTGATTTAGGGTCTTCCAACAATTCGATGACGTTATTACGGTTGTCATCAGATTTTGACATCTTTTTGGTTGGATCCTGCAATGACATCACCCGCGCACCCGCTTTAGGAATAAACGGCTCAGGGATTTTAAAGATATCGCCATACAGATTATTAAAGCGGCCCGCGATATCACGGCTCAGTTCCAGATGCTGTTTCTGGTCTTCGCCCACTGGCACCTGATTGGTCTGATACAGCAAGATATCTGCCGCCATCAATACCGGATAATCGAATAGACCGGCGTTAATATTCTCAGCATAGCGGGCAGACTTATCTTTGAACTGGGTCATGCGGCTCAGTTCGCCAAAATAGGTATAGCAGTTCAGCGCCCAGCTCAATTGTGAATGCTCTGGCACATGAGATTGTACAAAGATGGTACTTTTCTTCGGATCAATGCCGCACGCCAGATAGAGTGCCAAAGTGTCCAGCGTTCTCTTTCTCAGCAGAGTCGGGTCCTGACGAGCAGTGATAGCATGCAGATCAACGATACAATAGATGCAATCATAATCATCTTGCATCTGTACCCACTGACGCAGTGCACCCATGTAATTGCCAATGGTCAATTCGCCGGACGGCTGCGCGCCGCTAAATACGATAGGCTTTATTGATTTATCGGATATAGCTGATTCAGTGGGTTTACTCATTTTATACTTCCTGATCTTTTAAAGATGGCAGCCCGATTGCGGGCAACAGATCGGCAAAGTGCTCCAGCACACAGTCTGGATGACTGGTGGCAATAGCTTCACCGTAGTTATATCCATAGGTTAACCCAATACTTGGGCAACCCGCCGCCTGCGCGGCCATGATGTCATTACGCGAATCACCGACAAACAGCATTTCACGGGCATGTAAGCCGAGTTTAGCCAACAACAAATACAACGGTGCCGGGTGAGGTTTCTTCACCACAACATCATCGCCGCCAATGATGACGGAGAAATAATCGGCAATCCCCAGAGACTCCAGCAATGGAGCAACAAACGGCGAGGGCTTATTGGTAATCAGCCCCATAGGTAGCCCTTGAGCAGCCAATTGCGCCAAGGTTGCTTTCACTTGTGGGAATAGCTGGCTCCCCTGTTCGACTGTCTTGGCATAATAATGGTCAAATAGCTCGCGTGTATGGGCACTCGCCTGTGTATCAGGTTCACGGCCCGCCCAACGCAAAGCTCGCTCCACTAACACATCGGCGCCATTGCCAATCCAGGTCGACACCAAATCTGTACCAGCAGCCGGTAAACCTTGGTGCTGCAACGCCATATCAATCGCGCTGGCTAGCCCCGGAGCACTATCAACTAATGTGCCATCCAGATCGAAAGCGACACCGCGGATAGCATCAAATTTAGTCATTAGCAGACATCGCCAATTCACTGCGCATCGCATCAATGACTGCGGCATAATCTGGCTGATTGAAAATAGCCGATCCCGCGACAAACATATCCGCGCCCGCAGCGGCTATCTGGCGAATATTATCCACTTTCACCCCACCGTCGACTTCCAAACGAATGTCATAGCCACTGTCATCAATGAGTTTGCGCACCTGGCGCAATTTGTTCAGTGTCTCAGGAATGAATGACTGCCCACCAAAACCGGGGTTTACCGACATCAACAAAATGACATCCAGCTTATCCATCACGTAATCAAGATAGCTCAGAGGCGTGGCTGGATTGAACACCAAACCCGCCTTACAACCACTCTCTTTGATGAGTTGTAAAGTGCGGTCAACATGTTCAGAAGCTTCAGGATGGAATGAAATATAGGTGGCACCTGCTTTGGCGAAATCCGGGACAATGCGATCAACCGGCTTCACCATCAAGTGCACATCAATCGGCGCGGTAATACCATAATCGCGCAAAGCCTTGCACACCATCGGCCCGATGGTCAGGTTAGGCACGTAATGATTGTCCATCACATCAAAATGCACAACATCAGCGCCGGCAGCCAGCACCTTAGCAGTGTCTTCACCCAGTCGGGCAAAATCAGCTGACAGAATCGACGGGGCAATTAAAAACTTTTTCATCCGCTTCTCCAAACATGTCTCTTTGCTTTATGAAATATCAGCCTTAACGCTAACCATCTAATTGATAAACATCAACGTTAGGCTTCCTATTTCACAAATCGCTGGGTTTGAATCTTGACTAAGTGGCTGTTTCCGCTCAGCTATACAGCGCCAAAAGCTCGTTAACTTTACTACGGCCAAGGATATTACGGCTGATAGTACGGCGCGCTTTTACCACATGCAGTGACGCCTGATGATACCAATCGCGCGTCAATTCTGTGTCGTGATTAGAAATCAGAACCGGGATCTTGTTTTCTGCTGATAGCTGGTAAGCAAGACGAGCCAGATTCTGTTGATCCGCAAGACCAAAATTACTGGTGTGATATGCCGTAAAATTAGCCGTTGCTGATAATGGCGCATACGGAGGATCGCAATAAACTACCGCTCCATGCACGGCTTTTAATAAGGTTTCCTGATAGTGTTCACAAACAAAAACAGCATGTTGCGATTTTTCAGCAAACCAATATAACTCTGCTTCCGGGAAGTAAGGTTTTTTGTAACGACCAAAAGGCACATTGAATTCACCGCTCAAATTATAACGACACAGACCGTTATAACAATGGCGATTCAAATAGAGAAACAATAATGCTCGGCGATAGGCATTGGTACTGGCGTTAAACTCTTGGCGCAGTAGGTAAAACTGCTCGGAATTATTGAAATCGCCAGTAAATAAAACGCGAGCATCCCGCACAAAGTCATCGGTGCGGTTCTTCACGATATTGTAGAGGTTGATAAGATCGCTGTTGATATCGGCCAGTATGTAAGATTCATACTCAGTGTTAAGAAACACCGACCCCGCACCGACGAATGGCTCTATCAAGCAGTCTCCCGCTGGAAGATGGCGTCGTATGTCATCAACCAGCGGATATTTCCCACCAGCCCATTTTAAAAAAGCGCGGTTTTTCTTCATGCCGTCAGTTAGCTACTTAATAATTCAGAGCCGCAGATTGTACTCTGTTTCAGACAGCACATCAGCGCACAAATAAGAATGATTTATTTTTTAAGGTCTTGCTGTACTTGCTGTACAGGTTTAACCCACGGTTTTTTCGCCTGAACATCGGCTGGTAGTGTCGCAATAGCCCTTTTCGCATCAGCAGAAGAAGCATAGTTGCCACTTACCAAGATGTACCAAGGCTTACCATCACGTTTAGTTTCATAAACATGATAGTCAGTTAATCGTTGTTGTTTTGCATAGGCATTCAGCGTGTCTGAACGTGATGCACTGCTCAGCTGTAACGTGAAATGGCTGCCAGGAGCATTCTTCAAAGTGCTACTGCTACCCGTAGAACCTGATTTTGCCACCGCAGATGCCGCTGGGGAAACTGCCGTTGTTGGCCCTTTGTGGCTAACAGCGGGCTGCTTGGCCGTCGCTGTGGCCTGTTTTTGCGCGGGATGGGTAATCGTTTCGCGTGCAGCTGGCGCTTTGGCCCCTTTCGAGCTCGAAACGGTTGCCGGCGCTGTCGGTAAAGTTGATGTCTGGCCGTCATTCATGTTTTGAGACAGCGTATCAACTTCGCCTTGTGTCTGAGAGAGTGCATCAGACATGTTGCCCGGTAATTCGACACGCTGGGTCGGACCATTGGCAGAAGACTGTGGTGCGGCCTCGGTCGGTGTCGGTGATATCGGTGGAACACTGATATCTTGTGGCTGAGCGGTATTCTTCACCCCATTGGCATCATGGCCATCGCTGGCATTATTTGCCACACCGGGTTGCGTGTTATTGCCGCTGGTGAGCGAAGCAGAATCAGACAGATTAATATTTCTCGCCGCATCAACATTGGGGTTCTGTTGAGATGCCTCATGCTCGGTCGGGGCTTTCAGAGCTGAACCGATGGCAATAATGATCAGTAGCAACACCAAAATACCGATACCAATCATCATATGTTGGCGCGAAATAGCAAGCTTAGGCCCGGCCGAAGACTTACGGGCACGTGTAGGACGACGGTCACTGCTATCTGGTTTCAGATCGTCTTCCGGCTTTAAATCATCCATCTAAACCCTCCAACTAGAGGCAAAAGCCTACCGCATTTATCATTGCGATCCGGCTGATTGATTTTACTGACTGCAAACAGGCTTAACCACCCGCAGCAAAGGAATATGATATTCTTATGATACAACATCATAGAACTTATGAGCATAGAACTTATAAACATAGATTTATAAACATGGATTTATAAACGTGGATTTATGAGTATCGTACTTATGCCATTTCCTATCACTGGCAATCAGCGACCGACGCCAGCACTATATCATGTGCAATGCCGCTACGGATTTCAGACTGACCTATAGCGGTTGGCAGTACCAAACGAAGCTCACCTGCCAGCACTTTTTTATCTCGCATCATATGCGGCAGATAGGACTCTGGCGTCATTTCCTGCGGCCCACAGACTGGCAGACCAGCACGTAAAAGTAGCTTTTTGATACGCTCGACATCTCTGGCTGAGAACTGGCCCAATCGACGAGAGGTATGTGCCGCCATCATCATCCCAGCAGCAACAGCCTCACCGTGTAGCCAGACGCCATAACCCATTTCGGCCTCAATGGCATGACCATAAGTATGACCCAAATTGAGTAAAGCGCGCATCCCGCTCTCTTCGCGTTCGTCGGCTGCGACAACATCGGCTTTTAATTCGCAACAACGGCGGATGCAGTAAGCCAGAGCTGACATATCCAGTGCGAGTAATGCGTCGATATTTGCTTCTAACCAATCGAAGAAAGCTGCGTCAAGAATGATGCCGTATTTGATAACTTCAGCCAGCCCGGAAGCAAGCTCACGTGGAGGAAGAGTTTTGAGGCAATTAAGGTCAACCACCACCGATGCAGGCTGGTAGAAAGCACCAATCATGTTCTTGCCCAATGGATGGTTCACTGCGGTTTTACCACCGACAGAAGAATCCACTTGAGAAAGTAAAGTGGTAGGAACTTGAATAAAGCGAACACCGCGCTGATAACAAGCAGCGGCAAAACCGGTCAGGTCGCCCACTACACCGCCGCCTAAGGCGACCAGCGTAGTATCACGACCGTGCGGTTTTTCCAGAAGGGCAGAAAACACCTGCTCCAGAACGCTAAGAGATTTGTACTGTTCACCATCAGGTAAAATCACCTGATCAACTTTGATGCCGCTTTTTTCCAGCACTGCCCGGATCGAATCCAGATAGAGTGGAGCCAGCGTTTGGTTAGTCACCAGCATCACCTGGTCACCCGCCTTTAGCGGCTTAAAAGAGGCCGGATCATTGAACAATCCAGCAGCGATCGTAATGGGGTAGCTACGCTCCCCTAACGTGACAGTAATCTTCTCCATGTCGCGCCCAGTAACCTTCTTAACTTACGCCCGTAGGCATGAGTAAAATGCTAAAATCAGTTACTTTCCAGCATGTTGATAATCTGGTTAGCAACAACTTTCGCGCTTTGATCGTCAGTGCGGATGGTGACATCTGCGATTTCTTCGTACAACGGATTACGTTCTCTTGCCAGTGCTTCTAACACTTCACGCGGAGGCGAATCAACCTGCAACAGCGGACGTTTTTTGTCGCGCTGTGTACGGGCTAACTGCTTTTCGATAGTGGTTTCTAAATACACCACCACGCCACGGGCTGACAAACGGTTACGGGTTTCTCTAGATTTAACAGAGCCACCTCCGGTTGCCAGAACAATGCCTTGTTTTTCCGTCAGTTCATTAATAATTTTTTCTTCACGATCGCGGAAACCTTCTTCGCCTTCCACGTCGAATACCCAGCCCACGTCAGCTCCGGTACGTCGCTCAATTTCTTGATCAGAGTCGAAAAACTCCATATTGAGTTGCTGAGCTAACTGACGACCAATAGTGCTTTTGCCGGCACCCATAGGCCCAACCAGAAAGATATTGCGTTTCTCTGCCATGTTTTTGGTATTACTAAGACTATTCGTTAATGATAACCCGCCCCGCCAATCAAATTAGCAACGGGACCTAAACTGAAACCTCATGAGCGATAGTGCGAGATCAGACGGAAAATTATCTCAGCACTTCTGGTAGTTTGGCAACCGAATAAATCGTTGTACACGTCGTGGGAGGGAAACCATACGTTTTTATCGGCGTATCAACGTTATTAAAAACCTCGGAGCTCAATTCGGTAACCCTTGTAAGCTAAATCTGACGCAGCGTCAAATTTAGAAGCCTCCTATCACACAAAAAGTTGCAGAAAGTCACCAAGATTGGCCTGTTTTCACCAAACGGTATCTTATAAGGCTCAAGCACTGATTAACCTTGGCGTAATGAAAATGACTAATTCCCGCCGATTTTGCTGTTGAGTATCTTGTTTAAATAACCCTCCTAACCAAGGAATGTCGCCCAGTATTGGCACTTTGTTAACGCCCTGACTGCTTTTTTGTTGGAAAATCCCCCCTAAGACGATGGTTTCACCATCATTTACGGTTATTTGGGTTTTTATTTCCTGCTTATCGATTAGTAAAGTTTCACTATCACCACGTTTCATTGCCATTCCGGGCATATTTTGGCTGATTTTCAAGTTTAAAGTAATTTTGCCATTACGCAGTATTTTCGGTGTGACCTCCATCCCTAATACCGCTTCTTTAAATTCGATAGTCGTTGCACCTTTTTTACCACCAGAGACAGTATAAGGGATATCAGAACCCTGCTTGATGCTGGCTGTTTGTTGATGTGAAGTGACCAGTCGTGGGCTGGCGATAATATCGACCTGGTTTTCTTGTTCTAACGCACTCAGCTCTAGTTCTAACAGCCGCCCACCAATGCGGGCAACATTAAATCCTGCATTGATCGCACTGTTTGGCAGTGGCAAATTGACATTAAAATCGCTCATTTTAAGTGAAGTATTTGGCTTCCCTTCACCCATTCCCCAGCGCACACCAAGCTCGTGTAAATTCTCCCGGCTGATTGTCACTATGTGGGCAGCTAACTGCACTTGCTGTAGAGGCAAATCCATCTCTACTAGCCAGCTTTTCAATAATGCTAATGATGCAGGAGTGTCGCGAATTAATAATGTATTTGTACGTTTATCTACCACCACACTCCCCAATGGAGAAAGTAGCCCTCCCTCGGCAAGATTCAAGCTGTCTGCGACACTCTCTGCATCTGCATATTGCAAAGCAAGAGTCAGATTACTCAGAGATTCGGGCGCTGCTTTTTGTTTCGCTTGTTGCTGCCTTTCTTCAATATCCTGTTCAGTAAAAACCATCATAATCGCCCCTTCGCGCTCAACTTTCAGGCGGCTCATACGCAAAACGGTTGCCAGAGCTTGCTCCCAAGGGATGTCGACTAATCTCAAACTAAGATTACCGCCGACGTCGGCGGCAATGACTAAATTCAATTGCTGATAATCGGCCAGCGCTTGCAACACCATAGAAACTGGGGTGTTCTGAAACTCCAATGTGACGGGTTCCCCACCTTTCGCACTATGTGAGACAGTGCTGATAAGTAATAGCCCAAAAAGTAACAGAATGGGCAACTGTGTGCCCCTAGCATTAAGCGCAGCAGCCAGCCAGCCCTTAGGGTTGATTGCATAAATATCCATCAGACCAATTCCTTTTAATACTGATTATGAGAGAAACAATTAACTCAGTGCATCGACAACACCACTGCTTCCGATAAACCTGGGCAAGGTCTATTTGGATTGATATACAGGAGGCTCACCTGCTGCTCACCTATGTGGGTAACTCGCCAATGCGGCAGTAACATTGTCTCTACTCCCAATTTTTGCCAACGTCCACCAGGTTGCTGTACCCACGCGGCAGAGTAATCAGTGCCGCGTACTGTGCCCTGCAACTGCCAAGTGGCGAGTTTTTCCCGGCCATCATCACAAGCCTCCGCAGTAACTTGTTGAAAGGGATTGCGCCCAATATCGACCAATGAAATTTCCGCCCACGCAGGCGAAATTCTCGTGACAAACAGCAGCAATAACCCCGTGAGAAATCCTTCTTTGTAATTACTCATTGGCACTCCCGACGAGATACTCTTTTAGATTGAGTTTTACTGTTAGCCGATGGCGATCACGCATAATTTCAATACGTTGGACCTGAACCGGGGATGAGATTGACGATAACTGGCGCAATAAGTGGAGTAACCCATAAAAATTAACCTGTAAAGTGGCCTGCCACTGCTGGTATCCAACTGAATCTACTACAGCTTCGCTTTCTTGCCTCAATTCTCGCCGCCAACCAATAACCCGCCCACCATATGGCGTAATCCATTTACCTACTAAATGAGCTATTGAGCTTTGCTGCTGTGATATTTCTATGGCACTTAATTCGTTCACTTTCTGGCGCAAGAGTAAGAGAGATGGCAACTGCGCTAGTGCTGATTGCTGCTGTTCAACCTGTTGCTGATGCAGGGTAACTTCATCGGCGATGAGCTGCCGCCGTTGCCATTCAGGACGTAAAACCGCGCTATAAACTGTCACATAGAGCAACCCCAGCAACCCCCATTGGCATAAGCAAAGCTGCCAGCCCGGTAGGTCCATCCAGCGCTGGAGCTGCTTATTCATCATTATGATTCTCCCCACCCTGCCAGTCAGCCTGTGCCACAAAACGGAAATTACCGTCATCCCGCTGAGCAATTGTTTGTAAGTGGATATTTGCCAACAGCGGCAAGCGGCCTAATTTCACCAAGAAGGTATTAATGTTGGCATAGTCTTGGCTGATAGCCTCAAAAACCAGCTTGTCGCCTTGTGGTATGACACTGATTAGCCAACAGCTATTCGGTATTTCCTGTGATAGCTGCTGTAATAATGTGGAATATCGCTGTGCGGGTTGACGCACCTGCCGATAAACCTGCAAGCGCCGCTCTACGTGCTGTAACCGGACCATTGTTTGCTGTACGGCTTTATGATGCTGACTTAATGCGGTTTGCTGCTGTAAAAGCCCAGCCAGACTATTCTGCTGACGCGTTTTTACTGTTTGAGATTGCATTAATATTCCCCCCACAATAAGGGCTAAGAGTGCGCATTGGTATAATCCCGCATTACGCCAGAATCGATAGCGCGTTAACTGGCGTTCGGCACGCCATAATGAAAAATTAACCTGATACATCAGTAGTCTGCCGGGCGTAATGCCAGCCCTCCGGCCAGAGTAAATGCCGCAGGTAAAGGAGGCAGCGGCGGTTGATACTGGGTAAATGCAGTAAAGGGGGACCAGCCGATGGTATTTTCAGGTGGGGCTTCATCTAAGGTGCTGCTGTAATAAATAGTCGCCAGCGCACTGTTTTGCTTGGCGTAACGAGCATGAAGTTGTGCCAATAAGGCAGCTAACAACTTACCTTCCTTAGACAGACGCCCTGCCACTCCATCCTCATCCAAATCAATAGCCACTACTCCAAATTCAAACGGCATATCGCTGGACGAGACCCATAACCACTCATTTGCTAGGCGATAAACCAAGCAATACACCCCCGACAAACCTGCTGCTGTAGCCATATAGCGCAAGGCACAAGGCGTGATATCAATGATATGTGATGGCAAGTTGGCTCGATGTAAACATGTTTGCCATTGTAGGATTTCTGACCGCCGAGCAGCAGTGATTAACAAGTCACCATTAGGTGTGGCTCCCGCCCGATAATCCAGTGCCAACTCCTGGCTATTCACTGGAAATAACCGACTTGCCGCCGCATTGATGTAACCCTCGCGCTCAGGTTCACGCAGCCGCCGGTCCGGGGCCGCAAGCGATTGTTGCAATATGCGCTGTGCGGGCAATGCAATACGTAATGAGATATGTCGCGGTAATTGTTTACGTAATAATTTGAGTTTGTCGCTAACCACATCTGGCTGTTGTAAAATGCCTTCACGCAAAACGCCAGAAGGTAAGCTTTGAGACCACCAATAGCGTAGTTGCCAGCCATAGCGGCGCCTGATAACAGCCAGTGCGCGTATAGCCTCCATTTGAATATCTAGCCCGACCTGCCAATATTGTGAGTACACCTTTGTCGACCTCCGTGTCGAGAGAGAATAAAAGAACGTATCCATGTTCCGGGCTTGCCTTTATACTACGGCGCGGTTGTTTATAAACTGCCCAATTGACATTGAATGGGAAATCTCAGGTGAAGTTCGTAAAGTATCTTTTAATCCTTGCGGTGTGTTGCATTTTACTGGGAGCAGCCTCGATATTTGGTCTGTACAAATATATTGAGCCTCAGCTACCCGATGTTGCCACGCTGAAAGATGTCCGGCTGCAAACGCCTATGTTGGTGTATAGCGCCGAGGGCGAATTGATCGCTCAATACGGTGAGAAACGCCGTATCCCTTTGACACTAAAGCAAATACCACCAGAAATGGTGCATGCGTTTATTGCTACAGAAGATAGCCGATTCTATGAGCATCACGGTGTGGATCCAGTGGGTATCCTGCGTGCGGCCTCTATTGCCATGGTTTCTGGTCGCGCCTCTCAAGGGGCAAGTACTATTACCCAGCAATTGGCTCGAAACTTTTTCTTAAGCCCGGAACGAACCTTGATGCGAAAAATCAAGGAAGCCTTTCTGGCTATTCGCATTGAACAGTTGCTAACTAAAGATGAAATTCTTGAACTGTATCTGAACAAAATTTATCTGGGTTATCGCGCCTATGGTGTTGGTGCAGCAGCACAGGTGTATTTTGGTAAAGACGTCAATGAATTGACACTCAGCCAAATGGCGATGATTGCCGGGTTGCCAAAAGCACCGTCGACATTCAATCCGCTTTATTCACACGACCGAGCGGTCGCACGCCGTAATGTCGTGCTGTCACGTATGCTAGATGAAAAATATATCACTCAGGCCCAATATGATCAGGCCCGCAGTGAAGAACTGGTTGCCAACTACCACGCACCACAAATTGCTTTCTCCGCGCCGTATCTGTCAGAAATGGTGCGTCAGGAGATGATTAAGCGTTACGGTGAAAATGCATATACCGACGGCTACCAGGTCTATACCACTATCACCAGAAAGCTCCAGTTAGCGGCTGTTGACTCCTTACGCGCCAATGTGTTGGCTTATGACATGCGCCACGGCTATCGCGGCCCATCCAATGTGTTATGGAAAGTGGGTGAGAACGCCTGGAGCAATGAGCAAATTATTGACTCACTGAAAACATTGCCAGTGTATGGCCCGCTGCTACCTGCAGTAATCACGGCGGCAACTCCCGAACAAGCGACTGCTATCTTGGCCGATGGGAGTAGCGTAGCGCTGCCGATGGCCGGTATGCGTTGGGCGCGTCCATTTAAATCGGATAATGCTCAAGGGCCGACACCGAAGAAAGTTACGGATGTGGTGCAAGCGGGTCAGCAGGTTTGGGTGAGAAAAGTGGATGACAGTTGGTGGCTGGCACAAGTGCCAGACGTCAACTCGGCTTTGGTTTCTATCGATCCGAACAATGGTGCAATTAAGGCACTGGTCGGCGGTTTTGACTTTAACCAAAGTAAGTTTAACCGTGCGACACAAGCATTGCGTCAGGTCGGTTCGAATATCAAACCATTCCTGTATACCGCAGCAATGGATAAAGGCCTGACTCTGGCAACGATCCTCAACGACCTACCAATCACCCGTTGGGATGCCGGTGCAGGTACGGACTGGCGACCAAAGAACTCACCACCAACTTATGACGGCCCGATTCGCTTGCGCCAAGGTTTAGGCCAATCGAAAAACGTGGTCATGGTACGAGCCATGCGCGCTATGGGTGTGGATTACGCAGCTGAATACCTGCAACGCTTTGGTTTCCCAGCACAAAACATTGTGCATTCGGAATCACTGGCATTAGGTTCTGCCTCATTTACCCCATTGCAGCTGGTTCGTGGCTATGCAGTGCTGGCAAACGGCGGCTATTTAGTTGATCCGTATTTCATTACCAAAATCACCGATGATATTGGCAATGTGTTGTTTGAAGAGAAACCGAAGATTGTCTGTGAAGAGTGTAACTTGCCGGTCATTTACGGTGATACTCAGCGTTCTGTCGTGCTGTCTGACGATAATACCGAAAACGTCGCAACTTCACAGAGCGATAATGCCAGTAACGTCCCAATGCCAGAGCTGGAACAAGTCACGCCGGCACAAGCGAAGATGAATAGTGATGGGCAATATGCGCCACATGTGATCAGCACTCCGCTGGCGTTTCTAATGCACGATGCCTTGAACTCTAACATCTTCGGGGAACCGGGTTGGATGGGGACAGGCTGGCGTGCAGGGCGTGATTTGAAACGTAAAGATATCGGCGGTAAAACCGGTACCACCAACAATTCAAAAGATGCCTGGTTCTCTGGCTATGGCCCGGATACCGTGACTTCAGTCTGGATTGGCTTTGATGATCATCGCCGTGACTTAGGGCGCAGCTCGGCATCAGGGGCAATATCAGATCAGATTTCAGGTGCTGAGGGTGGCGCGAAAACTGCCCAGCCAGCATGGGATGACTTTATGAAAGTGGCCCTGGAAGGGATACCGGAGAAAAAAGTTGCACCACCGCCAGGGATTGTTAGTGTCGTGATTGATAAACAGACCGGTAAACTCTCCACAGGTGGGCCAGGCAGTCGTTCTGAATACTTTATCGAGGGGACACAACCTACCGAGTATTCGGTACATGAAGCCGGCACCACTCTTATGGATAATGGCCAGACTCACGAACTATTCTGATAATAATGTTGGTTTGCTGCTAATGGCTGAGTCGTCATTAGCAGCAAAATAAAAGCCGGAAGAGAGTAAAATCCTTCCGGCTTTTTATATGGGCCAGCTCAATATCAAGAAATGCCTGCCTCACTAAAGAACGCCTGCGCCAGAAACAGCGCACTAACATTACGGGCCTCACTAAAACCGGGCTCATCAAGCAAGGCCATCATATTCGCAATAGGCCAGCGAACTTGCGGTAAAGGCTCGGGTTCATCACCCTCCAGACTTTGTGGATAGAGGCCCCTTGCAATAACAACATTCATTTTGCTGGAGAAATAGGACGGTGCCATTGTCAGCTTCCTGAGATAATCAAAACGCTCAGCACCAAAGCCAACTTCTTCCATCAATTCACGATTTGCTGCTTCTAACACGCCCTCACCAGGGTCAATCAGCCCTTTAGGAAAACCCAGCTCATACTCTTCGATGCCGACAGCATATTCACGGATGAGTAATAAATCATTGCCGATAATCGGCACAATCATGACGGCTTCACGATTCGATGGCCGCATGCGCTCATAAACTCGTTGCACGCCATTGCTGAACTCCAAATCCACCGCCTCGACAGTAAATAAGCGGGAGTGGGCAACCGTTTCTATTTTAAGTATTTTAGGTTTTTGCAGGTGTTTCATGATAGCCCCAAATTAAAAACTCACCACCTATCGGACGCACATCAGGATAATCAGGCTCATATTACGGTTACTTAATAAGCCACATTTTACCTGTGTGTATTAACCCGAAACTTTATACTGGAATTTATTAGAACTTGATCACATTGTGCGTTAATGAGAACCTTTATCGCAATGTCAGTTAGATATAATTTACCTGTTTTTAACATGGCGGCGAGTTTAGTCAAGATTCAACCGGTTAATTTTCACCCCATCCCAGCTCAATACACGTTAAAAGTTGTGTTTGAAAATAGGATTATGCTGATATTACCGATGTTTTAGCCTTGCTATCCTTATCAGTCTACGGGCAGTTTAAGAGCACTTGTATTAGGTTACGTGATGAATAATAGCGAGTGACTTGCTAGTTCACCTGATAACTCTGCTATATGCCTCTGTACTGTATTTATGCATAATATGATGCATTCTTTCATAGAGTTGACGTGAGTCAGGGGCGCTCGGATGGGGATGGGATGAGCACAATAGTCTTAATATTGGCCTTACTGTTGACCAGTCTGATCGCAGTAGGCTTGTGGTGGTTCCGGTTCCGCCGCACTGCCCCCGTCACTGCAACGCTGCTGTTTGCGAAACCCACTCACCGCAAATTAACCCCAGAAGAACGGGTTAATATTGAGAACTACCTGCTAAGCCAGCAAGATAAGCTTGGGTTCAAACCTCAGTCTAATTTTGATACCCGCACACTGACGGACAACTCGGCTACACCAGCAAAGCTCATTCTCACGCCACAAAGTGACAATGTTTACTCGGTGACTCGTGCCATTACCCGCTACGGCGTAGCCAGTGATGAACCCAATAAATGGCGCTATTATCTGGACTCCATTGAAGTCCACCTCCCGGCGTCATGGGAACAATATATTACTCAGGATAATGATGTTGAACTTATCCAAACCCAGACACTTCCGTTAGTTATCTCCCTCAACGGGCATACGCTGAAGAATCACCAGTCTGAGAATATCTACCAGCCTATTTTGCCCTCTGTCACGCAAAATGCGTCGATTCGCAAAGCGGATAGCGAACATATCGAGCTGCTTAATATCCGAAAAGAAACACCGGAAGAGTATGCTCTGCATGGCCCTAATGGTTTAAAAGAAGCGGCTGCAATCTGTTTGGCGCTGTTATTACTCTTTTTCGCCCTGACCGGCCCAACAGTCACTCTACCTTGGCTCATCATTGTGGCAGCCACGTTAACAGGTTGGGCTTGCTGGAATATGTTCCGCCCACTGTCTGAAAAAGATTTACGCGAAGTCCACTGTTTGAGTGGTACGCCAAAGCGCTGGGGGCTATTCGGGGAGTCGAATCAAAGTCAGATGAACAATATCTCACTCGGGATTGTCGATCTGATTTACCCTGCTCATTGGGGGCCCTATTTTACTCATGACCTGGGCAAAAAGACCAATATTGATATCTACCTCAATCGTCAGGTTGTCCGTCAAGGGCCTTTCTTGTCTCTGCATGATGAAATGAAACATTTCCCATTGCAACGCTGGGGCAAAAACCTGACGCTTATTGCAGGCTCGCTGCTAGTGATGGCGCTATTGCTGATTTATGTACCACTTGGCCTACCACTGAAACTGAGCGTTGCCTGGTTACAAGGTGCGCAGAGTCAGCAGGTCACCAGTGTTACTGCGCTGGAAAAAATGCCATTACGTATTGGGGATATGCTGAAAGCACAAGGCACCGGTATGTGCTACGTCCCGCCGAATAGCCAAAATCCAAACAGTTTTGCTTTTACGCCTTTTGATTGCTCCGGTATTTATTGGAATAACGCAGCCCCGCTGCCGCAACCAGAGTCAGAAACCATCGAAAAGGCCGCAGCGCTGATTGCCACTGTCAATCAACAGTTACACCCGCAAGGTACAGATACCAGCGTCAACCCACAACTGGCGACAGCCATTGAGAAATCTGGGATGATTCTGTTGGATAATTTTGCTGATATCGTCCTGAAAACACAGCAACTATGTGGCGGAGATAGTGACTGTGTCCGGCTAAAGAATGCACTGGTTAATTTGGGAAATGCCAAGAGTTGGTCCGGGTTGGTCAAACGGGCACAATCTGGCACATTAAAAGGCATGAATGTGCTGTTACGCCCAGTCAGTGCCGATACTTTGGAAAATCTGGTTAAAACTGCAACCTCTTCATTTGTTTACCGTGAAACACATTTGGCAACAGAAGCATTGAACAGCCCTCCACCAGGCGGTTTTTTGATAACCAGCGACGAGGGTAAGCAACTTGTCAGCCACCCAGTGCCTGCGGTTCCACTGTTTGATTACAGTGCTCTGGAGCAGTGGCGAGAATTACAGCGGCTCTCTGGCTTGCTGCTCAATACGCCATTTAAGGCCGAGGGCATCATTACCAATATCACCACCGATGCTAACGGCACACGCCACATCGCGCTACACAGCGAACCTGATATCGTCACTCTTGGTCGTTATCTGGGTACCAGCCTATTGCTGTTGGTGCTGATTGTCTGTTTAGTGGTGAACACCACTTTGTTAGTTCAGCGCATACTGAAAAATCGTAGCCGTATGGATAATATTCAACGCTATTATGATAATTGTTTTAACCAACCCCTCCCCCCTGCGCCTTTCTTGCGTTAGCACTCTTTCATTTTTTGTCCGTCATGCGCGATGCCCATGCGCACGGTAATTTTGCTATGCTAGGCTAACGCTATAGATGGGTTCTTATCAGGAAGAGCTGCTGATTTGTCGCTCACATTCTGTGTCATCAGCATTATTTAATATTGTGATTGTGGAGTCGCTATGCCCCCTGAATTTAATTGGCAAGAAATTGATACCGTGTTGCTGGATATGGACGGCACTCTGCTGGATTTAGAGTTCGACAGCCATTTCTGGTTAAAACAAGTGCCGGAAACACTTAGCCAACATCGGGGGATCTCGCTGGATCAGGCACATAAAATTATTCATGATGAGTATCTCGCCGTGCAACATACCTTAAATTGGTATTGCTTCGATTATTGGAGTGAGCGGCTGGATTTGGATATTTATGCTATGACCACCCAAGCCGGTAGCCGGGTTCGCTTGCGTCAGGATACCAAACCCTTTTTGGCCAGTTTGCGCGAACGTGGCCTGCAAACAATTTTGCTCACCAATGCCCACCCACATAGCCTGGCGGTAAAAATTGAGCACACCGCCCTCGACCAGCACCTTGATTTATTACTTTCCACCCATACATTTGGTTATCCGAAGGAAGATCAACGACTGTGGCAAGCTGTCACGCAGCATACCGGGCTGAATCCTGCCAGAACCTTATTTGTCGATGACAGTGAGAAGATTCTGGATGCTGCGCGCGCCTTTGGTATCCGCTACTGTCTGGGAATAGAAAACCCAGATTCCAGCTGTGCTGATAAAGCATTTTGCGGCCACCCTGCAATTAATGACTATCGTAAGCTATTGCCTGCATTACAGTTACGATAAGAATGAAGTGATGTGGATAACGTATTTATGAAAGATAAAACAGTCTCTGACGAATCGGTTCGGCTGGATAAATGGCTTTGGGCTGCCCGGTTTTATAAAACCAGAGCAATAGCACGAGAAATGGTGGATGGCGGCAAAGTCCATTACAACGGGCAGCGCGGTAAACCGAGCAAATTGGTCGAGCTGAATGCTGAAATCCGCCTACGCCAAGGTAATGACGAGCGCACCATTCGGGTTTTGGCGTTACACAGTCAGCGTCGAGGAGCCTGTGAAGCACAAGCACTGTATGAAGAGACCGAAGCCAGCATTGCTAACCGCGAGAAAGTCGCACAGGCACGTAAATTGAATGCCCTGACCATGCCACACCCAGACAGGCGGCCGGACAAAAAAGAGCGTCGCAACCTGATCAAATTTAAACAAGGCGAGCCTGAATAAACCCAATATAGCGGGTTTAAACGGCGGCCCAAATGAGAGAAAACTATGTCTAATCACGACCAATTACACCGCTATCTGTTTGCTAATCATGCTGTGCGCGGTGAGCTGGTTTCAGTCAATGAAACCTACCAGCAGGTATTAGCCAACCATGACTACCCTCCCGCGGTGCAAAAACTGTTGGGTGAAATGTTGGTCGCGACCAGTCTGTTGACCGCCACCCTTAAATTTGACGGTGATATCACTGTGCAATTGCAGGGCGGTGACGGCCCACTATCACTGGCTGTGATTAACGGCAATAACCAACAAGAAATGCGCGGCGTCGCTCGCTATAAAGGCGAAATCAGCGATGAAAGCACGTTAAAAGAAATGGTCGGTAATGGCTATCTGGTGATCACCATTACACCCGCGAAAGGTGAGCGCTATCAGGGTGTTGTCGCACTGGAAGGTGACACCATCGCCGCGTGCCTGGAAAACTACTTCATGCAATCTGAGCAGTTGCCTACTCGGCTGTTTATCCGCACCGGCAGTGTGGAAGGTAAAGCGGCGGCGGGCGGCATGCTGCTGCAAGTTCTGCCAGCACAGGAGCGCAATGAAGATGAGTTTGACCATCTGGCGCAATTGACCACCACCATTAAGGCCGAAGAGCTATTTACTCTGCCAGCCAATGAAGTGCTGTATCGTTTATACCACCAAGAAGAAGTGACGTTATATGAACCGCAAAATGTCAGCTTCCGTTGCAGCTGTTCTCGTGAGCGTTGTGCTGATGCATTAATAACGTTATCCGAAGATGACATCAAAGAAATGCTTGAGCAGGACGGTAATATTGATATGCATTGTGAGTATTGCGGCAATCACTACCTGTTTGATGCCGTCGATATCGCCACTTTAAAAAGCGGTAATAGTTCTTCTTCAGAGCAAATTCATTAATTCCTGTAATACTTGGTTGGGTGCTGACACGTGCCCAGCCATTCCTTCCCGTGTTTCACTCTTGCTACAATCCGTGTTCTATCTCTCATAACCTAGCGAAAAATAGGTCATATATTGAAATATTTGATAGCTATCGCTGTTAATCAGCGATGAGGATTTACAATCGCTGGTAGAAAATTGACGATCCAGGAGTTATGACATGAGTGTTAAAGGAATTACCCCGCAGGAGCTCGCCGCCTATGGCATCCATAACGTCAGCGAGATTGTTTACAACCCTAGCTATGATTTACTGTTCCAGGAAGAGACCAAACCCACGCTGGAAGGATACGAGCGCGGAACCCTCACCACTACAGGAGCAATAGCGGTCGATACCGGTATCTTTACCGGCCGTTCACCAAAAGATAAATATATTGTCCGTGATGATATCACCCGCGATACCGTGTGGTGGGCCGATCAGGGCAAAGGCAAGAATGATAACAAACCGCTGAGTCCAGAGATTTGGAGCCACCTGAAAGGGTTGGTCACCGAGCAACTGTCAGGCAAACGTCTGTTTGTTGTTGATACGTTCTGCGGCGCTAATGCTGATACTCGTCTACAAGTCCGCTTCGTCACTGAAGTCGCTTGGCAAGCACATTTCGTTAAAAACATGTTTATCCGCCCATCAGATGAAGAACTGGCCCATTTCGAGCCTGACTTTATCGTCATGAATGGCGCTAAATGCACTAACCCGAACTGGAAAGAACAAGGTCTGAATTCAGAGAACTTTGTTGCCTTCAACCTGACAGAACGTATGCAGCTAATTGGCGGCACATGGTATGGCGGCGAAATGAAGAAAGGTATGTTCTCCATGATGAACTACCTGCTGCCACTGAAAGGCATTGCGTCTATGCACTGCTCAGCCAACGTCGGTGAAAAAGGCGATGTCGCCATCTTCTTCGGCTTGTCCGGTACCGGTAAAACCACCTTGTCTACGGATCCGAAACGTAAGTTAATCGGTGATGACGAACACGGCTGGGATGATGACGGTGTATTTAACTTTGAAGGTGGCTGCTATGCCAAGACCATCAAGTTATCCGAAGAAGCAGAACCCGATATTTATCATGCAATTAAACGCGATGCTCTGCTGGAAAACGTGGTCGTACTAGCCGACGGAACTGTTGATTTTAACGACGGTTCTAAAACGGAAAACACCCGTGTTTCTTACCCAATTTATCACATCGAAAATATCGTTAAGCCGGTCTCTAAAGCGGGCCATGCTACCAAGGTTATTTTCCTAACTGCCGATGCCTTTGGCGTATTGCCGCCAGTATCACGCTTGACGGCAAATCAAACCCAGTATCACTTCCTGTCTGGCTTTACTGCCAAACTGGCCGGTACTGAGCGCGGTGTCACCGAGCCAACACCAACTTTCTCTGCCTGTTTTGGCGCTGCATTCTTGTCGCTGCACCCAACGCAATATGCAGAAGTGTTGGTTAAACGTATGCAAGCTGTCGGCGCACAGGCCTATCTGGTCAACACTGGCTGGAATGGCACTGGCAAACGTATTTCTATCAAGGATACCCGTGGCATTATCGACGCCATTTTGAATGGTGAAATTGATAAAGCAGAAACCTTTACCTTACCCATCTTTGATCTGGCCGTGCCAACGTCATTACCAGGCGTGAACCCAGATATCCTCGACCCACGTGACACTTATGCCGATGTCGCGCAGTGGCAAGAGAAAGCTGAAGATTTGGCGAAGCGTTTTACCACTAACTTTGATAAATATACCGATACCCCGGCAGGGGCTGCGCTGGTCAGTGCAGGGCCGAAGATCTAAGTTAGATTGAGGTTGGTTATATTGCGAGGGGCACAATTGTGCCCCTTCTGTTTTTTGGGAAAATTATATTTAGTGTCTATATCACTGGCTGGTTTGGTGATCCCGTTTGGCGGTTAAAGTATCGGATCAAGTTTCGGTTGATAATCGATTTATTCTCTTTGTTGACCTCGTAGCTTCAACCGAGAAAGAGAGTAAGCCGGCTCGCGATACGTGCACAAGCGCGGTGTGTGCTCCCCTTGACCCCGGTTGATGTTCCCAAAACTCAGCAAAGACTGATACCTAACAACCGAACTAATCACAACTCACTAATAACAAATCAAATATCACCCATTCCCCACAACCACCGGCAATTTCGGCTTCACATCTAACGGCAATGGAATATATGCCCGGATTCGTAACCCACCGCGCTCACTGGTACCAATATCCAACGAACCAGCATGTGCATCGATAATTCGCTGGACAATCGCCAGCCCCAACCCGGTTCCACTGGTGCTACGCGCGCTATCGCCACGGACAAAAGGCTGGAACAGATGCTTCAAATCTTCTGGTTTAATCCCTGGGCCATCATCTTCAACCTGGAACCAGGCCCGCTGAAGTTCGGTGCCACTGCTCACTTTTATCCAGCCATTCCCGTAACGCGCGGCATTCACCACCATATTCGCCAGGGCGCGCTTAATGGATAACGGATGAATATCCACCATGACTTCACCTTCACATAAATCGGTTTCAATTACCCGCTCATAGCCACTTTCTGCCGCAATCACTTCACCTAATACCGCATTAAGATCGCTTGGTTCGGTCGGCATCTCCTGCCCAGTGCGCAGATAATCAATAAATTGCTCAATAATGGCATTGCACTCTTCAATGTCTTTATTGATAGATTCAGACAGATAACCGTCGGCTTCACTCATCATTTCTGTCGCCAGACGGATGCGAGTCAATGGGGTACGTAAGTCATGGCTGACCCCTGCCATGAGCAATGTTCGGTCATCCGCCAGCAACTTCACGCCAGCCGCCATTTGATTAAATGCCCGGGTGACCGAACGTACCTCCGAAGCACCATACTCCCGCAATGGCGGCGGAATAATTCCCTTCCCGACCTGCAAAGCCGCATGTTCCAGCTCTACCAAGGGCCGATTCTGAATACGGATAAACAGCCAGGCACCACCAACGGCCAGCAGCATAATGGCCAGGGTATAACGGAACAGCGGAGAGAAATCGCCCTGATGGATTTCAGTTAAGGGCACCCGCACCCAGATATCTGGCGACAACCACGTTTTTAGCCAGACAACCGGCGAGTTTTTATTAACTTCAACACGAACATCGGTTGGTCCACCTAACTGCTGGGCCATTTGGTCACTGAGAAATTTGTAATGTTGTGCCCAACGCAGGCCACTTTCCTCTGCCGCAGCATTGGTATAAAGCGAAATCCCCAATTCACGGTAAATCTCACGCCGAAACGCTGGCGGGACTTCAAGTAGCGTGCCATCTTCCAGTTGCAACCGGTCAGTCATCAGCATACGAACTTCATACGCCAACACTTTATTGAACTGCTGCAAGCTGGGCAAAATGGCGAAATTCAGCACCACCAAATAGGTAGTGACCAAGCTGACGAACAGCAAGGTCACAATCAATAATAAGGTTCGGGCAAATGAGCTACGTGGAGAAAAGCGCCATCGCCTCATGCTTTACTGCCGTCCGGTACAAATACGTAACCCAAGCCCCAAACCGTCTGGATATAGCGCGGATGCGCCGGATCTTCTTCTACCATGCGGCGCAGACGTGAAATCTGTACGTCGATAGAACGTTCCATTGCACTGTATTCACGACCACGAGCCAGATTCATCAGTTTATCGCGAGATAATGGCTCACGCGGGTGGCTGACCAATGCTTTCAGCACCGCAAATTCACCACTGGTCAATGGCATAGGTTCGTCTTCACGGAACATCTCACGGGTACCGAGGTTCAGTTTGAACTTACCAAAAGCAATGACGGCTTCTTCTTGTGAAGGTGCGCCCGGCAGTTCGTTAGCCTGGCGACGCAATACTGCGCGGATACGTGCCAACAGTTCGCGAGGGTTAAATGGCTTAGGAATATAATCGTCCGCACCAATTTCCAGCCCAACAATGCGGTCTACTTCTTCACCTTTCGCCGTCACCATAATGATAGGCATGGGGTTACTTTGACTACGCAGGCGACGACAGATAGACAAACCGTCTTCACCCGGCAACATCAAGTCGAGCACCATCAAGTGGAAAGACTCACGGGTTAGCAAGCGGTCCATCTGTTCAGCATTGGCAACACTGCGTACCTGGAAACCTTGCTCTGTCAGGTAACGTTCCAACAGCGCACGCAGGCGCATATCGTCATCAACGACCAGAATCTTGTGATTCTCTTGCATTTTATTACTCCCAAAGGCCGTATTGCCCGAATCTGCACATTGTTAGAAAAACTCACTCTAACAGACAGCTATTTATGGTATATATTCTAGTCGAAATTGTTACAAAGCTTATTCTTGTGCCTAATTATCAATACTTTCGTCAAATGGACGGTAACGAATATCTAAAATCCAGTAGGTCGCTTCCCCATTTGGCGTCTGAACTGTCACCTCATCATCCACCTGTTTGCCAATTAAGGCACGAGCCACGGGTGAATCGATAGAAATCCATTTTTTTGCCGGATCGAACTCATCTGGGCCGACTAAACGGAAGATTCGCTGCTCTGCTGCTTCATTTTCTACCCGCACCCAAGCACCAAAATAGACTTTCCCTTCCTGACGCGGATCTGGGTCGACGATTTTCAGCACCTCAAGACGTTTAGTCAGAAAGCGCACCCGGCGATCAATTTCCCGCAGGCGCTTCTTACCATAGATATATTCAGCATTTTCCGAACGGTCGCCCATTGCTGCCGCTTCAGAGACAGCTTGAGTCACTACTGGCCGCTCTTCACGCCACAGATAATGCAGCTCATGATCCAGCGCCTGCCAGCCTTCGCGGGTAATGTAGTTACTTTTAGCCATAAAATTATCCAATTATCCCTTTAGGATAGATGCCTCTACTATACCCTATGTTTTTACCGAGAAGTTCAGGTTAGCTCAAGCCCGATGAGCGCTCTACTGGCAATTTATCCGGGCAATCCGTATAACTATCCTCTGCCATTTTTTCTACTCACTAATTGATATCAGACTTATGAATGAACAACTGAGCCGCATTATTGCAAGCGAACTACAGGCGCGACCGGAGCAAGTTGCCTCCGCCATACGTCTGCTGGATGAAGGTAATACCGTGCCCTTTATTTCACGGTATCGTAAGGAAGTTACCGGCGGGTTGGATGATACCCAGCTGCGCCAGTTGGAAAGCCGTTTGGGGTATCTGCGCGAACTGGAAGATCGCCGCCAAACCATTCTTAAATCAATTGAAGATCAGGGCAAGCTCACCGAGCAGCTGGCCGGTGCTATTAATGGCACCATGAGTAAAACTGAGCTGGAAGATTTATACCTTCCTTACAAGCCCAAGCGCCGTACCCGTGGGCAGATTGCTATTGAAGCTGGTCTGGAACCCTTGGCTGACAGCCTATGGAATGACCCACAGCAAGACCCAGAACAGGTAGCCCAAGCCTATATTGATGCTGATAAGGGCGTGGCCGATACCAAAGCGGCACTGGATGGGGCGCGCTATATCTTGATGGAGCGTTTTGCTGAAGACGCTACGTTGCTGGCGAAAGTGCGCCAATACTTGTGGAAAAATGCTCATCTGGTAGCAAAAGTGGTGGAAGGCAAAGAGCAGGAAGGCGCTAAATTCCGCGATTATTTTGACCACCATGAGCCTATCGCTCAAGTCCCTTCTCACCGCGCCTTAGCCATGTTCCGTGGCCGTAATGAAGGTGTGCTGCAACTGGCACTGAATCCTGATCCGCAGTTTGACGAACCCCCTCGCGAAAGTCAGGGTGAGCAGATCATTATCAATCATCTGGATTTACGGCTGAATAACGCACCGGCAGACACCTGGCGTAAAGCGGTGGTCAACTGGACATGGCGTATCAAAGTGCTGCTGCATCTAGAAACCGAGCTAATGAGCACCCTGCGTGAGCGGGCTGAAGACGAAGCCATCAATGTGTTCGCCCGTAACATGCAAGATTTGCTGATGGCGGCACCGGCAGGTATGCGTGCGACCATGGGCCTCGATCCTGGCCTACGTACCGGGGTGAAAGTGGCGGTGGTTGACGCTACCGGTAAACTGGTTGCCTTCGATACCGTCTACCCTCATACCGGGCAGGCGGCCAAAGCCGCAGCCGTAGTGGCCGCCCTGTGCATCAAGCATCAAGTTGAATTGGTCGCTATCGGTAACGGCACGGCCTCGCGGGAAACCGAGCGTTTCTTTGCCGAGCTGCAACAGCAGTATCCGGCGGTGACGGCGCAAAAAGTGATTGTCAGTGAAGCTGGGGCGTCGGTTTACTCCGCTTCTGAGCTGGCCGCGCTGGAATTCCCGGATCTGGATGTTTCTATCCGTGGTGCGGTTTCTATTGCCCGTCGATTGCAAGACCCTCTGGCGGAGCTGGTTAAAATCGATCCAAAATCCATTGGGGTCGGCCAATATCAACATGATGTCAGCCAAAGCCAATTGGCGAAAAAACTTGATGCCGTGGTAGAAGACTGCGTGAACGCCGTGGGGGTGGATTTAAATACTGCGTCCGTCCCGTTGCTGACTCGAGTGGCCGGTTTGACCCGCATGATGGCACAGAATATTGTTAACTGGCGTGATGAGAATGGCCGCTTCCATAACCGCGAGCAATTACTGAAAGTCAGCCGTCTGGGGCCAAAAGCCTTCGAACAGTGTGCCGGCTTCTTACGTATCAATCACGGGGATAACCCACTGGACGCCTCCACGGTGCATCCAGAGGCCTATCCAGTTGTCGAGCGCATTTTGGCAGCAACCGAGCAAGCTTTGCAGGACTTAATGGGCAATGCCGCAGCCTTGCGCAACCTTAATGCCCGTGACTTCACCACCGAGCGTTTTGGTGTGCCAACCGTCACTGATATCTTGCGTGAGCTGGAAAAACCAGGCCGTGACCCTCGTCCTGAGTTTAAAACCGCCACCTTTGCCGAAGGCGTTGAAACATTGAACGATCTGACGCCGGGGATGATCCTCGAAGGCTCGGTCACTAACGTGACTAACTTTGGGGCTTTTGTGGATATTGGCGTCCATCAGGATGGTCTGGTGCATATCTCATCACTGGCGGATAAGTTTGTCGATGATCCACACAAAGTGGTGAAAGCCGGTGATATCGTCAAAGTTAAAGTGATGGAGATAGATTTACAGCGCAAACGTATTGCGCTGACCATGCGCCTTGATGAACAACCGGGTGAAGGGGGTTCACGCCGGGGTAATGGTGGCGAGAACCGCACCAGTACTCATAACGATAATCGTGGGGCCAGCCGCCCGCGGAATAACCCTAACAATGACTCAAATAACCGCCCACCCGCTAAAGGGCGAGCAGACAGCAACTCCAGTGGAAACAGTGCCATGAGTGATGCGCTAGCTGCGGCGTTTAAAAAACGCTGATATCTTAGCCTAGGGCCACGAAAAGTGGCCCTTTCTTTATTCAATGACCGCTTTTCTCATATTTTTTTCTTCTGTAGAATTGTAAAATTATTTTTTAAATTAATTAGCACGGAATTCTTTTACCCCTGAAGTCTCGGGCGAAATATGCAATAAGCCTTGCTGATTTAACATTATATTTAACATGATGGCTCGCTAAGTTTGTCATTACTCTTAGTTTATAAATAATTACGATAGCCTGCTGCGAGTTAATTAACTCTTGAATGTTATTTGATTCAAATCATAGTGAAGTGATTATGTTAATTATCGGTATATTGACAATATATACATCGACTTATACCCAATAGATTTCGAGTTTCAGATAGGCTGCAACGCAATAAAACCAAGGAATTTAGATAACTCAATGACTTGGGTAAGGGGTGACAGCCAACACGCCAACAGCTTGAAAGATAACCTATACAAAAGAAACATCCAGTTAACTGATTTAACTCATCATTCTCATTTGCGATCACGCCAATTTGGTGGTAAAACAAGCGTAAATAGAAATCAGACTCATTAATTATAAAAATTAACCCGTAATGAATATTTACTTTTGAATATTTGATGCAAGTTGAATATGAAAATGATTCTCACTATTATTATTTAACTCATTAAGACTTGGCGTGAAATCATTCTGAATTCTGGTATGTCATTAACCGAGACCCTGAAATTTCAAGTACAAAGGGTAATTTTCAAGAGGCTTTTATGCATCTTATTCCACAGCGTTCCTACAAAATCATTGGCTTCTCACCTGAAATTAGCCCAGCTTATCGGCAGAAATTATTGTCTCTGGGTATGTTACCCGGCTCTTCATTTAATGTGGTTCGCCTCGCACCATTAGGTGATCCCATTCAGATAGAAGCCCGTCGGGTTAGCCTGGTGGTACGTAAAAAAGATTTAGACCTGCTGACTCTCGACCTGCAACCCTAACACGACAGGTCAATTCCTTATTCTGGCTGTCGGGTGATGGATGAAAATCGCTCTGCACTGTCTGATGTTAATTTATCGATATCACGTTGGATCATGAAAGCACTCACAATCGGCCTGATCGGCAATCCCAATGCGGGTAAAACTACGCTTTTCAACCAGTTAACTGGCGCTCGACAGCGTGTTGGGAATTGGGCCGGAGTCACGGTTGAGCGCAAAGAAGGCCATTTTAATACCCCGCAACATCAGGTGACCTTGGTTGACCTGCCGGGAACTTACTCGCTAACCACGATTTCTGAGCAAACCTCGCTGGATGAGCAGATTGCCTGCCACTATATTTTGAGCGGCGAGGCCGACCTGCTGATTAACGTGATTGATGCCGCCAATCTGGAGCGTAATCTCTACCTGACACTGCAACTTATAGAGCTGGGCATCCCCTGTATTGTGGCTCTCAATATGCTCGATATTGCTAAAAGCCAGCATATTGATATTGATATCGATGCCCTCTCTGCGCAGTTAGGCTGCCCGGTCATTCCGCTGGTTTCTACCCGTGGGCGCGGTATCAATGAATTAAAAGCCAGTATTGATGAGTTTCAGCCAGTGACCTTTAAAGCTCTGGTTAACTACCCGTCAGTGCTGCTGCATGAAGTGGATAAACTGGTACAGAACATGCCGGGCTCTTGGCCTACCCAGCAGCGCCGCTGGCTGGCGCTGCAAATTCTGGAAGGGGATATCTACAGCCTGGCTCGCGCGGGTATATCCCCATCACAGGTTGAGTTGGCGCGTGAAAATCTGCGGCAAAATCAGCACGAGGATCCAGAACTGGTGATCGCCGATGCTCGCTATCAGAGCATCGCCCGCATCTGCGATATCGTCGGCAACTCACAGCAGGCAGAGCCAAACCGCCTAACCCAAGCACTGGATAAAGTTATTCTTAACCGCTGGTTAGGAGTGCCGATCTTCCTGTTTGTCATGTATTTAATGTTCGTATTGGCCATTAACATTGGTGGGGCGCTACAACCGATATTTGATATCGGCTCTGCTGCCATCTTTATCCAAGGGCTGCAATGGGTCGGTTATACCCTGCATTTCCCACAGTGGCTGACCATCTTCCTGGCCCAAGGTGTCGGGGGCGGTATAAACACCGTGCTGCCACTGGTGCCGCAGATTGGCATGATGTATCTGTTTCTCTCCTTTTTGGAGGACTCCGGCTATATGGCCCGTGCTGCATTCGTCATGGACCGGCTGATGCAGGCGTTAGGGTTACCGGGTAAATCATTTGTGCCGCTGATTGTTGGCTTCGGCTGTAATGTGCCGTCAATTATGGGTGCGCGCACCTTGGATGCCCAGCGAGAACGGCTGATCACTATCATGATGGCCCCCTTTATGTCCTGCGGTGCACGGCTGGCTATTTTCGCGGTATTTGCTGCGGCATTCTTTGGCCAAGATGGGGCCAGTATCGTCTTTTCTCTCTACCTACTCGGTATCGCGGTGGCAATCCTTACCGGCTTGGTACTGAAATACACCATCATGCGCGGTGAAGCCTCTCCTTTTGTGATGGAATTGCCGGTTTACCATGTACCACATCTGAAAAGTCTGTTATTGCAAACCTGGCAACGGCTGAAAGGCTTTGTTTTGCGGGCGGGGAAAGTCATCGTCATTGCCAGTATTTTCATTGGTGGCCTGAATAGTTTCTCTTTCAGTGGCAAAGCGGTCGATAGCATCAATGACTCGGCACTCGCCTCTGTCAGTAAAGTGCTTACCCCCTTACTGACCCCAATGGGGGTTCATGCGGATAACTGGCAAGCCACAGTGGGGCTAGTCACCGGTGCCATGGCGAAAGAAGTCGTGGTGGGAACACTAAATACCCTCTATACCGCTGAGCAGATTAAAAATGAACCTTTTGATGCCGAGAGCTTCAATTTACTGGGTGAATTAGCCGGTGCGGTTGATAAAACCTGGCAGGGATTAAAAGAGACATTTAGCCTCAGTGTGCTCTCTAACCCCATTGAAGCCAGTAAAGGTGACGGCGAAATGGCGGCAGGCTCAATGGGGATGATGAGCAGTAAGTTCGGCTCCAGTATTTCTGCCTATAGCTATCTCATTTTCGTGCTGCTGTATGTGCCTTGCGTCTCGGTCATGGGAGCAATTGCGCGAGAAACCAGCCGTGGCTGGATGACCTTCTCAATACTGTGGGGACTGAATGTTGCTTATTCTCTGGCAACCTTGTTCTATCAAGCCGCTACTTTCCGTGACCATCCACAACAGAGCTTAAGCATTATCGCGCTGGTGATTATTATCAATGCGGTTATCTTGTTTGGCTTACGCCGCGCGCGTAGCCGGGTCACGGTGAGATTACAAAATAGTGCGCCCGCCAGTTGTTGTCAAAAATCAGGTAGTGACTGCCACTAATGGCTAAATACCTTTGGCAGAGTGCTCAATAGGAGGAGGTATATGGCAAGCCTACTGCAATTGCGCGATGCAATCGCTCTCAGTGGCAACGCTGACGCAAATCAACTCAGTCATCAATTAGCAATGCCATTACCTCTAGTCGAGGCCATGCTGGAACGGCTGATGGCTATGGGTAAGATTGAACGCATTGAGCAGGATAATAACGGATGCCTAACCGGCAGTTGTAAGAGCTGCCCAGAAGGGCAGAATCATTGCCGTACCGTGATTTATCAATTGAAATAGCATCATTGAAATTGGTGTAACTCCACCTTAATGATCAAGAAGATTTAATATTTAGCCACTTGATAGCTGACTACATTAATCCGGTTTATCGTTTTCTGGCCTCTGGTACAACACATTTCAGCAAGTGCTGAACAAAAGCTATCAAGCTTTATTCTGTTGCGCGAAATCCAAAATTAGTTTTGAAAAATCATCAGGATGAGAAACAAAAGGAGCATGGGCTGCACCTTTCATCACAACGGATTGAGTCTCCGGCCATGCACGGTCTAACAACGAAGCCACTTTGCGCGGGACTAACCCATCCAAATAACCATAAATTCGCAAGAAGGGCACTGCGCATTCTGCCAGCTCCTGGCGTAAATCAGCCGTCCGTAAAATTTCCAGCCCCCCCGTCAAGACATCGACTTCCGGCATTTGATGTTGCAGCACCACGGCTTTCAACAGGCGAGCATCCTGACGTGCGCTCTCCGTCCCCAGTGTTTGCAATGCCAAAAAACGCTCCACAGTGCGCTGAAAATCCTCACTGAGCTGTTGCTCAAACCCGACCAACACTTCAGGCCGGATCCCCGGCCACTCATCATTAGCAGTAAAACACGGAGAAGAAGAGACTGTTATCAGCCCCCCAACACGTTCTGGATGACTTAAGGCTATCTGACTGGCCACCAACCCACCCATCGACCAACCCAGCCACAAAGCCTGTTGTGGCGCTTGCTGTAATACGATGTCAGCCATATCAGTCAGCGACATCGCACAGAAATCTTTACTGCGCCCATAGCCGGGGAGGTCTACTAAGTGCAGGCGAAAATGCGGCGCAAGTCTGTCAATAATGCAATGCCATACACCCGCATTCAGCCCCCATCCGTGCAGCAGCACAAGATCACGACGGCCTTCGCCACAGATGTTCCAATAAAGTTGTTTCATGCGTTAGTATCCTGTCGCCTTAGCCCTTCATCAAGGAAGATGCCTATGCTAACAATCGTCAGCCGGTGTTGGCTATGCCAGCAGCCGTTATATCACCCAAAGCACGGTATTTGTTGCTATTGTCGCCGCAATCTACCCCCATTGCCACCCTGCTGCCCTTGCTGCGGCCTACCAAGCAACAACCGTGTTTTGCTGTGTGGCCGTTGTCTTAGCAACCCACCGCCTTGGGGCAGCATCACTTTTGTTAGCGATTATTCGCCGCCATTGAATCAATTGATAAAACGGCTAAAATTTAGTGGCGTAACCCCACTGGCACCAGTGCTGGCACGTTTATTATTACTGCGCTGGCTCGATGAGTGGCGCATGGGTAAGGTCATCAAACCGGACAGAATCATCAGTGTACCGCTCCACCGCTGGCGTTGCTGGCGGCGTGGCTATAATCAGACAGATCTGTTAGCACGGCCACTGGCACACTGGCTTGGCTGCCACTATAGCAATATGACCTTACAGCGCATTCGTGCAACGCCCGCCCAGCAGCAATTAAATGCCGCCGCACGACGTAAAAATATGCGAGGAGCATTTCGCTGTAGGGAGACTGTTCGTGGCCAACATATTGCTCTGTTAGATGATGTTGTGACCACTGGCAGTACACTCAATGAGATCGCCAAGCTACTATGGGGTCAGGGGATTGCCTCATTGCAGGTTTGGTGTCTCTGCCGAACCTTGTAGTCACCCTAACAATGGGCGTATTATAACCGACAAGAATAGTCAACTATTGAGCAGATGCCATGATCACAATAACAGACGCAGCACAATCTCATTTTGCCAAACTGTTGGCAAACCAAGAAGAAGGCACCCAAATCCGCGTATTTGTTATCAACCCCGGAACACCAACCGCTGAGTGCGGTGTGTCTTATTGCCCACCGGATGCTGTTGAAGCAACAGATACTGAACTGAAGTTTGAGCAGTTGTCAGCCTATGTTGATGAGCTCAGTGTTCCTTATCTGGAAGACGCTGAAATTGACTTCGTGACTGACCAGCTAGGTTCTCAGCTCACCCTGAAAGCCCCTAATGCCAAAATGCGTAAGGTGGACGATAACGCGCCGCTGATGGAGCGGGTGGAGTATGTTCTGCAATCGCAGATTAACCCGCAATTGGCTAGTCACGGTGGCCGTGTAACCTTGATGGAAATCACGCCAGATGCGCTGGCTATCCTGCAATTTGGTGGCGGTTGTAACGGCTGCTCCATGGTCGATGTCACCCTGAAAGAAGGCATCGAGAAAGAGCTGTTGCAGAAATTCCCAGAATTGAAGGGTGTGAGAGATTTGACCGAGCATCAGCGTGGTGAGCACTCTTACTACTAATTGATTATCCTTCATCCTTGGCGTTACAGCGGTGTTAGTTGCATTCACGCACCCGAATCACTGACTAGTGTCAGCTCATCGGGATTTGCTCGCTTGCTGCCTTGCTGTAACACCAATGACTTTGGCTAATGTCTTTTGGCTGACGAGATGCAAAACAAAGGGGAAGCGCCTCTAAGTGCGATTCCCCTTTCGCTTGTTAATCTAAAATCAGGCCAATATTACCCAGCCGAAACGTTCTTGCGCCGCTTATCCAAATCTTTCAATAAGCGATTAACCTGGTTGTCAGCAAACATTTCTTCCAATGTAGCCGTCAGCTTACGCCGCCAGTTTGGGTATTCATCACTGGTTCCGGGGATGTTGACCGGTGTCGCCATGTCTAACCAATCTTCCGGCTGCAAACCCAATAGCGCACTGGCGCTGTCTGCAACATAACGTTGCAATCCGCGGTTAAGCACCGGGCTCATTGCCAGTAATGACGCTTTATGACCCACTTTCTTCGGCACGCAATCATAATGATGCAGCCCTTCCAGCAAACCTTGCTTCGCCCGCTCTCTATCAAGATAAAGCTGCTTCAATATTTGTTGGTCCGGATATAGCCCGAGCTTATTCCCCAACGTCAAATCATCACTTTGCCAGTAACCACGCAGTGTCGGCAGGTCATGAGTGGTGATGGTAGCCATCGCCTGTACCGGATAAGATTGCGGTGCACGGAAGGTATTCTCACTGTCATGCTCGAAATAGAGCACCTTGTAGGAATACACCCCACTGTCGCGCAGCTTGCCAACAATCTCTACCGGAACAGTACCTAAATCTTCGCCAATCACCATGCAGTGATGGCGCTGACTCTCCAGTGCTAATATCGCCAGCAGATCATCCACAGGGTATTTTACATAGGCTCCTTGGTCGGCCGTTTGACCATAGGGGATCCACCATAAGCGCAATAAAGCCATCACATGGTCAATACGCAAAGCACCACAGCTAGTCATGTTGGCACGCAGCAAATCAATGAAAGGCTGATAAGCACGGGCAACCATGACGTGCGGGTCCATGGGAGGTAAACCCCAATTCTGACCCAGTGGCCCTAGAATATCCGGTGGCGCGCCCACTGAAGCTTTGAGGCAATACAGCTCGCGGTCACACCAGGTTTCAGCCCCACCTTGCGCCACACCTACCGCCAAATCACGGTACAAACCCAGTGGCATTTTTCGGGCCTGGCTGGTGCGGAAGCAGTCATCAAACTGGCTGGCGGCCAGCCACTGCAACCACAGATAGAAATTCACTTCATCGGCATGTTCACGACAAAAATCGGCCACCGCACTGCTGTGCCCGTCACGATATTTTTCCGGCCACACTGGCCAGCCCCACATCATCGGGTCATTTTTGCTCAAATATGCATGTAAAGCATCAAAAGCGGCTTGTTGATACAGGCTTGTGCCACCTTGCTCAACAAACTTATGGAATGCCTGCACCCGTACATCTTTTGCCTTACGGGCAGTAAATAGCGGGAATGCCAAACGTAAAGCGGTCAATTTGAGTTGCATCACCTGCGGATAATCGACCCACTCACTGGCCCGAATGTTGGCCAGCACACGTTGAGTCTCAGGTTGATACCACCAAAGCTGCGCGGCTTCGCTGTGTTGGAATTCATCCACGCTATTCACGTCAATATAAATCACATTCAGCCAGCGCCTCGATGAGGGGCTATAAGGGCTGGCACTTTGTGGATTGGCCGGATACAGTGCATGAATCGGGTTCAGCCCGATAAAAGCAGCGCCACGCTCCCCAACCTGTTCCAGCATCTGGTTTAAGTCACCAAAGTCACCAATACCCCAGTTGTGTTCTGAGCGCAGGGTATACAGCTGCACGCAAGCTCCCCACAGCTTTTTTCCTGCCAGCAATGCATCTGGTTCATAGCAACGTTTCGGGGCGACGATAACCGAGCACTGCCACTGTTGTAAGCCCTGCTCCAACACTAAACGGTGATAACCCTGTGGTAAGGAAGCTGGCAGTGTTAGCGTCTTTTTTGCACTGATACGTCCCTGATGTAACTCACCTTTCTCGGTCTGCAACTGCCAGTGATAATCACCCGAACCCGCCATTGGCAACTGCATCGGGCTGCCAAAAGTAAAGATTTTTACTACCGGTAATGGTGCTTTTTCTGTCTGAGTATCATGGGACACATTCATGCGCCCCATTGCCGCCAATAATTGCTGCTTGGTTTCCGGCAAAATAGCTTGCGGCTTACCATGTGCATTAATATAGCTGGCGGATATCCCTGCCAGTGTCGCTGCTTGATCGAGCGATTTACGATCCATGCAGTCTTCTCCTTAACGTTTGGCTTGCCAGATTCGCTGTTGGTAATCACGAATTGAACGGTCAGAACTGAACATTCCTACCCGTGCAGTGTTAAGAATGGCACGGCGGGTCCATTCGTCTTTATCGCGGTACAGGGCATCGATTTGTTTCTGTGCCTGACAATATGAAGCAAAATCAGCCAGTACCAGATAAGGGTCCCCCCCTTCGAGTAAGCTATGCAGCATCATGTCAAAGGCATGTTTGTCGCCATTGCTGAACGCGCCACTGGCTAACTCATCCAGAATACTTTTCAGGTGTGCATCAGTTTTCAGGTATTTTTGTGGCTTATAACCTTTCGCCAGAATAGCTTTTACTTGCTCAACCGTGTTGCCGAAAATAAAGATATTCTCGTCACCCACTTGCTCGGCAATTTCGACGTTAGCACCGTCTAGAGTACCTACCGTCAATGCGCCATTCAGTGCCAATTTCATGTTACCGGTACCAGAGGCTTCTTTACCGGCGGTTGAAATCTGCTCGGATACATCTGCCGCAGGGATCATCAGTTCCGCAACCGAAACACGGTAGTCAGGGATAAAGACCACCTTCAGACGATCTTTCACGATCGGATCGTTATTGATCTTCTCTGCAGCCTGATTAATTGCATAAATAATATTCTTGGCTAAATAGTAACCCGGCGCTGCTTTCGCACCAAACAAGAATACACGTGGTGCAATATCCAACTGCGGATTGTCACGAATCTGGCGATACAACGAAAGAATATGCAGCAGATTTAGATGCTGGCGCTTATATTCATGCAGCCGCTTAATCTGCACATCAAAGATGGCATTCGGGTTAATGGTGATCCCCATAACACGTTTGACATATTCAGCGAGCTTAACTTTGTTGTCATATTTAATCTGCTGATAGCGTTGGCAAAAACCCTTATCTTCAACAAAAGACTCAAGCCCGGCTAATGCATCTAAATTATTCGCCCATTCCACTTTTAAAGTTTCATCAATCAAAGTAGAAAGTGCCGGGTTACATTGTTTCAACCAGCGGCGCGGGGTAATGCCATTAGTAACATTGTGGAATTTATTTGGCCATAATTGATAGTATTCAGGGAACAGATCTTTGATAACCAGATCTGAGTGCAACTGTGCAACACCGTTGACAGCAAAGCCGCTGACCACACACAAATTGGCCATTCGCACTTGCTTGTTATGGTGTACTGCCAGCTTAGCCCATACCTCGTCATTCCCCGGCCATTGCTTATCGACCAGCTTCTTAAACTGCGCATTGATCTGCTTGATGATGACAAAATGGCGTGGCAGCAGGCTGCGTACCAGTTTTTCATCCCAGCACTCAAGGGCTTCTGGCATCAGGGTATGGTTCGTATAAGCAAAAGTTTTACTGGTAATGGCCCAAGCGGCATCCCAATCCAGTTGATGCTCATCCAGCAGCACCCGCAGCATTTCAGGAATAGCGATAGTTGGGTGAGTATCATTTAGCTGAATCACTTCGTAGTCTGGCAACTCTGCCAGCTTACGGCCCGCCAGATGATGCTTACGTAAGATGTCGGCAACAGAACAAGCGCACTGAAAATATTGCTGCATCAGGCGCAGACGCTTACCGGCCAGATGATTGTCATTCGGATACAACACTTTGGTTAGCTTTTCTGCTTCAACGCCATTTTTCTCTGCAAGCAGGAATTTACCGTCATTAAAGTCAGTTAAATCAAATGGATGTTGATGGGTGGCTTGCCATAAACGCAAAGGTTGCGTGACACCATTGCGAAAGCCCAATACGGGTAAATCCCAAGCTTCACCGCGAATAGTAAAATCCGGACGCCATAACTGGCGGCCATCAGCTTGTTTCTCCAGTTTGCCACCAAAACCAACATCTACCGCCAGCGCGGCATTGTGGCGAAACCACGGGTAACTTTCGCGCTGCCAGTTGTCTGGCGCTTCTTGCTGTTTACATTCACTGAAAGATTGGCGGAACAAGCCGTATTGATAATTCAGACCATAACCCGTGGCCGGTTGCTCAACTGTTGCCATTGAATCCAGGAAACAGGCTGCAAGACGCCCTAGGCCACCATTGCCCAATGCCGGGTCGGTTTCCTGCTCTAACAGGTCACTTAGATTAACTTGCTGCTCAGCTAACAGAGCCTCCACTTGGTCATACCAACCCAGGTTAATCAGGTTATTTGCCGTTAAACGACCAATTAAAAACTCCATCGAAATGTAGTTAACATGACGCTGTATTTTTTTGGCTTTACCGGGTGCTGGCTGAGCCGACAACTGCTCGGCTAAAGCTGCGCTGACCGCTTCCCACCATTGGTGTTGGGTCATTTGCTGAGCGGAGGTTAAGCCAAAGCGCTGCCACTGGCGGGTCAGGGCGGCAAGAAAATCGTCCTTTTTAAGCATAGGCTGTGACATAGGGAAGTCTCTATCCTGTGAGTGGGGTAATTTTACCCTTATCCTGCCAATGAGAACTGACAAGAGCATCATCCTGCTAGGGGATTAGCTGGGGATGAGTCGCAGGGCGTAGCTAAAATTGTGATCCGGTGCAACTTACAGCCATAGGAAACATTAACTCTATTGCAATAATATGGCCGTTGTCAGACCTTAGCAGTGCTGATTAATTACGAGGCTAAAAATAATTACTCTTATGAATGCCTGTAACATTTCACTACAAATGGACATGTCAATCGTCAGGACGTCTTCTCACCGGATCTCTTTTATACCGGACACTGCATGCTGATTCCATCAAAACTGAGCCGCCCGGTACGGCTGCAAAATACCGTGATACGCGACCGTTTATTAGTTAAGTTATCAGGTGTCGCAAACTATCGTCTGACATTAATAAATTGCCCGGCTGGGTACGGCAAAACAACCTTAATCGCTCAGTGGGCCGCAGATCAATCAAATCTCGGCTGGTACTCTCTGGATGAAAGTGATAATCAGCCAGAGCGTTTTGCGACCTATCTGATTGCCGCCATACAATTGGCGACCGGCGGCCATTGCATTAAAAGTGAAGCTCTTAGCCAAAAACATCAATACGCCAGCCTTTCTGCGCTGTTTGCGCAATTATTTATTGAGCTTTCCGATTGGCATGGCCCACTTTATCTCGTCATTGATGATTTTCATCTGATTACCAATGATGCCATTCATGAAGCTATGCGTTTTTTCCTGCGCCATCAGCCGGAAAATTTAACGCTAATCCTGCTGTCTCGCACCTTGCCACCATTGGGTATTGCTAACCTGCGAGTGCGCGACCAACTGTTAGAGTTAGGGATGCAGCAACTGGCATTTAATCATCAAGAAGCGCAGCAATTCTTCGACTGCCGTCTGTCTGTGCCGCTGGAACAAGGGGATAGCAGCCGCCTGTGTGATGAGGTTGAGGGCTGGGCAACCGCCCTGCAATTGATTGCGCTCTCCTCGCGTCAGCCCAACTCGTCGGCACAAAAATCGGCAAAACGTCTGGCAGGGCTGAATGCCAGCCATTTGTCAGATTATCTGGTCGATGAAGTGTTGGATCAGGTTGATAGTGATTATCGCGCCTTCCTGTTGCGCTGCTCGGTATTACGCTCGATGAATGATGCTCTGATTGTGCGCCTGACGGGTGAAGATAATGGTCAACAGCGACTGGAAGAGTTAGAGCGACAAGGGCTATTTATTCATCGTATGGATGACAGTGGCGAATGGTTCTGTTTCCATCCATTATTTGCCACTTTCCTGCGCCAACGCTGCCAATGGGAACTGGCACTGGAACTACCGGAATTACACCATGCAGCAGCTGAGGGCTGGATGGCATTGGGTTATCCCGCTGAAGCTATCCACCACGCACTAGCGGCGGGTGATGTCGGCATGCTGCGTGATATTTTGCTGCAACATGCCTGGACGCTATTTAATCACAGTGAGTTGGCGCTACTGGAACAATGCCTAGTCGCCCTGCCCTATTCCCTATTGGTACAGAACCCTGAACTGGCCTTGCTACAGGCCTGGTTGGCACAAAGCCAACACCGCTATGGCGAGGTCAATACTCTGCTAGAGCGCGCAGAATCAGCGATGCAGGAGCGAAAAATTCCTATCGATGAGATTTTGCGGGCGGAATTCGATGCACTGCGCGCCCAGGTTGCTATTAATGCTGGTAAGCCGGATGAAGCCGAAAAACTGGCAACAGAGGCGCTGAAGTACCTGCCGATGGCGAATTTTTACAGCCGGATTGTGGCCACCTCGGTGACTGGTGAAGTTCACCATTGCAAAGGAGAGCTCAGCCGGGCGCTACCGATGATGCAACAAACGGAGCAAATGGCGCGCCGCCACGAAGCCTATCACTATGCGTTATGGGCATTATTGCAACAAAGCGAGATTCTCATTGCGCAAGGATTCCTACAAGCCGCCTATGAGACACAAGATAAAGCCTTTGATCTGATTCATGAACAGCATCTTGAGCAGCTGCCAATGCATGAGTTTTTACTGCGTATTCGCTCTCAAATCCTATGGTCGTGGTCGCGGCTAGACGAGGCTGAAGAAGCAGCACGTAAAGGTATCGAAATTCTGGTTAACTACCAGCCACAGCAGCAATTGCAGTGTCTGGCGATGTTGGCAAAATGTTCGCTGGCCCGTGGAGATCTGGATAACGCCAATATGTATATTCAGCGCTGCGAGGCACTGCAACACGGCAGTCAATATCATCTCGACTGGATAACCAATGCCGATAAACCTCGGGTTATTCACTGGCAAATGACCGGAGATAAAGTCGCAGCCGCCAACTGGCTACGTCAGGCAGAAAAACCGGGCATGGCTGATAACCACTTCTTGCAGGGCCAGTGGCGCAATATCGCCCGGATACAAATTATGCTGGGCCGATATAATGAAGCAGAAGTGGTGCTGGAAGAACTTAATGAAAATGCCCGTCGCTTACGCTTGACCAGCGATCTTAATCGTAATTTATTGTTAAGTAACATTCTTTACTGGCAAACCGAACGTAAGAGTGAGGCTCAAAAAGCACTGATTGAGTCATTGTCATTAGCCAATCGCACCGGTTTTATCAGCCACTTTGTGATTGAAGGTGAAGCGATGGCGCAACAATTGCGGCAACTAATTCAGCTAAATGCGTTACCCGAACTGGAACAGCATCGTGCCCAGCGGATCCTAAAAGACATTAATCAGCATCATCGGCACAAGTTCGCTCATTTTGATGAGATATTCGTCGATAAGTTGCTCACTCACCCACAAGTGCCAGAGCTTATCCGCACCAGCCCGCTCACCCAACGCGAATGGCAAGTGTTGGGGCTGATTTACTCTGGCTACAGTAATGATCAAATCGCTGGCGAACTAGAGGTGGCCGCCACCACTATTAAAACGCATATCCGTAATTTGTATCAAAAACTGGGGGTTGCCCATCGGCAAGAAGCCGTGCAGCAAGCACAGCGGTTATTACAAATGATGGGGTATATTTAATGGGGCTTAAGTGCCCCGTTTTTTAGTTATATATTCGATATACTTTATCTACCTCACTGAGTAATCTTTGGTTAGCTGTTATGGCCCATTCTATTCTTTCGGCATCAGTAAGATTCAAATTTTCATCCATTTCAACCTTGCTTAAAAAAAGCCTAAACTCATTGAGAGTATCCTCATGTTTTATCATTTTTTCCGCCCAGAAAATATTGACATACTCTCGGAAGAAATCCGTTTTCATTTTATATATTTTATCTAGAAAAATTACTGTTTTATCGATAAATACATCTGAATCATCATGCGATAAATTAAGTGATGCAATAATTTCCGTGTACAAACATTTATTAGCCTCACGATAATCATAAAGGTTATCACTGGGTATTAAACGCTCAGCTTCTAAGCTGTATAATTTATCTGCCGCCTTTGAAGTTTCATAACCTTTTATATTAATGGCAGTATTGCTTTGACATGAAAACAGTATTGCTTCAATCTCGCTCAATAAATAAACTTCTGAGCCTCGTGTTATTTCATGTTCTTCATCCAGGTAGTTTCTGAGATTATATAAGCCATGAGATATTTTCGCCTTATCTTCCTGGATCAGAAGCTCTGGTATATCCACTATATCATTTTTATTTTCATTCTCATTTTCTGTGGTTTTTTCTAAGTGAATTTTTGCATCACTCACGTTATCTTGACTTCGGGTGAGATATGCTAAAAGACTTTCGACATTAATCATTACATTGTTGTTTTTTTCTCTCTGAACATCACTCAACGTATTCATTTTTTTATGCAGCCTCTCAATAAATAAATTTGCATACGTAATATGTTCATTTTCTCTTTCAGGATGGTTGGTGTTTTTATTTATTATACTCCACTTGATTAATTCTATTTTTTTCTTTATTTCCACTATTTTATCACTTTCTTCTAGGGCACTAAAATTCCCGGATTCAATATCCATTGCTGATGCGAGAGTCATTATTATACAATGTTCAATACTGTGTGCTTTAATAGTAACATTGGTGTCTATATTTCTAACTATATTGTTAATTTCAATAGATAATTTTAAGTTTTTTAAACTTTCAATTATTATATTGATGTGTTTTATTTTCTCTTCTGAAAATTTATCTTGTTTTTTATCAGTCAACCTGATTAAGCTTTCATCAATATTTTTTAGTTGGTCCAACATACTTTTGTATGGACAGCATGTATAGCTACTCTCAACCAAGACAGATCCTTTGAGAATTTTTTTAATTATTATGTCATCACCGGCACGCAATGGTATCTCTAAGCATAAATTTTCGCCATCAGTTAAAACAAACCGATCTAATTTAATAATCTCATCTTTATTATCATAAATAATTTCGGCATGTAATTTACCAGTAATAGCTCCAGTTAAATTTAATTTTTCAGAAACCCTATTAGCTATTTGAACATGAAAAAAATCTTCTCTTATATTTTTATTCACATCATCATAATAGCCCATCACTTCACCACTGGGCTTTGGTTGATTTGTACTATTTCCACAATAATTAATGTTATTTTCATTAGAAAACATAATAATATTAAACTCTGATTCATTTATTATCTTTTCATCATACTTTGTTAGCCAATAATTATCATATTCTAACGTTAATACTTTATCATGATATTGTATTTCTATACTATTCAGTCTATTTTTATCATTCACAGAATGAAAGGAAAAGGTAATGTTATCTTTCAGATCTTCAGGAAGTAGCCTCTCAAAAATAGTTAATATTTCGATTGGACTATGCACGAAATGATTTTCATACATATAATTATTCAATTCAGATAGTGCGTTACTCTTTGTATCAAGAAATAGTAACTTCCTTAAGAAATCTATAATGGCCTCTTTAACAGTCAATTGAGGCTTAAAAAGCTCAGGGCTATTTTGAAGAGAATTCAAGTCATTAACATTTAACTTATGATTGGAGAAATACCCTGTTGTTATGTCACTCATAATAAATACCTCTTAGCCTATTTTATATAGCATTACCGCTCACGCCTGGAAATTCTTTTGAAAAGCCCCTGAACTTATAAAATAGAAACATTGAATGTGATGGGCATAACCCTATGTAACTTGTTGGTTTTTATTAGCCAGAAATCGCATACAATGACGTATAAATATGACTCACCTGCATCAAGGCAAAAAAATATGGAGCAGTTTGAAACAATTAGCGTCGAGCAAGCACATACCCGTTTGAAAGAAAATCAGGCGGTTTTAGTGGATATCCGCGATCCACAAAGTTACGAGGCAGGCCACGCACCCGAGGCGTTCCATCTGACCAATAGCAGTTTGCATACCTTTATGCAGCAAACCGATTTTGAACAACCGGTGATGGTGATGTGTTATCACGGAAACAGCAGCAAAGGTGCGGCACAATACCTACTTCAGCAGGGTTTTGAGGCGGTTTACAGTATTGATGGCGGTTTTGAAGCATGGGCTAAAAACTATCCACAAGAAATCATTCGTGAAAATGCCTGAGATTTATTGTTGGTTTATGGGCAGTCATGCGTAACGAAGAAACAAATTATGATATTTTTAAGCACTTTGGTCGCATTCAGAATATCTATAGCCAAAGTCATTAAAGTTGCGGGAAGGCAGCAAGCGTACATCCCCTTTGAACTGACACCAGTCTGTGATTCGAGTCACCGAGAACAGCTAATACAACTGCAACTTGAAAGATGATAGGCATAGGCGGTAATAAAAAATATGATTCGTGTAATCGCAATATCTAATCTACGTCTGGCGCAGGCCTTTGTTGACTATATGGCCACCCGTCATGTGGCACTGGAGGTTCGGCCTGATTCTCAGGGAGCTGAGATTTGGCTCGCTGATGACGAGCAATTGTCCTTGGTGCAACACGAATTAGAGCAGTTTTTACTGGATCCTCTCAATCCACGCTATCAGGCGGCCAGTTGGCAATCGGGCAATCTGCACTCTAATTTGCCTTACCAGCGCTTTTCCTACCTCCAAACTATTCGTAGTCAAGCTGGGCCATTAACTCTGAGTGTCATGGTGCTGTGCATTGCTATCTATATTCTGATGCAAATCGTCGGCGATGCGGCGGTGATGTCTTGGTTGGCGTGGCCGCGTGATAGTAGTCAGTATCTGCAAATATGGCGTTGGGTCAGCCATGCTTTATTGCACTTTTCACTGCTGCATATCCTGTTTAATCTGATGTGGTGGTGGTATCTCGCCGGGCAGATGGAAAAACGACTTGGCACCGGCAAATTGCTGGTATTAACTATTGTATCCGCCTTATTTAGCGGCTGGGGGCAATCGCTGTTTAGCGGTGTGAATTTCGGCGGTCTTTCTGGTGTGGTATATGCCCTAATGGGCTACGTCTGGCTGACCGGCGAACGCGCGCCCGAGCGCGGTATCTCACTGCCTCGTGGTTTGATGGTTTTCTCTGTTCTCTGGCTGGTTGCCGGATATTTCGATATTTTAGGTCTGTCGATTGCCAATGCAGCGCATATTTCAGGTCTGATTATTGGGCTACTGATGGCATTTTGGGATACGCGTAATAGCGCAAAAACCACACAATAACTGCCTGGAACAACCAGGCGCATTAGGGGATTACCGTGAAGCAAACGCAGCGACATGATGCGATTATTGAATTGGTACGCCAGCAGGGTTATGTCAGTACTGAAGAGCTAGTGGAACATTTTGCCGTTAGCCCGCAAACCATTCGGCGCGATTTGAATGATTTGGCGGATCAAAATAAAATTCACCGTCATCATGGTGGGGCAGCATTACCTTCCAGCTCAGTCAATGCGGCTTATCACGATCGTAAAGTGATGTGGTCGGAAGAAAAAGCGCGTATTGCCCAGCGCGTTGCCAGCCAGATCCCCGATGGCGCGACATTATTTATTGATATCGGCACCACGCCAGAAGCGGTTGCTCACGCCCTTATGAATCATAAAGGTCTGCGAGTGGTCACTAACAATCTAAACGTTGCCACCTTGCTCACGGCAAAAGAGGATTTCCGACTGATTTTGGCCGGTGGTGAAGTGCGTACCCGCGATGGCGGGATTATTGGCGAAGCCACACTGGATTTTATTTCTCAATTCCGTCTTGATTACGGCATCTTGGGTATCAGCGGTATCGACATGGACGGCTCTCTACTGGAGTTTGATTACCATGAAGTGCGGACCAAACGGGCGATTATCGAAAACTCCCGTTGTGTGATGTTGGTAACCGACCATTCCAAATTTGGCCGTAACGCGATGGTGAATCTGGGGAATATGAATTTGATCGACTATCTGTTTACCGATCAGATGCCGCCTGCCAGTGTGATGAAAATTATTGAGCAGCATGACGTTCAATTAGAGCTTTGCTGAGGCTTTAGTTTTCATATTAGTAAAGTTCAGATTATTGTTATCGGTTGATACTCGAATGGTTGATCCGGTTCGGTTGTCAGAACTTCTCGGCTCACTTAACCTCCGATGAACCAACCGCCAAAGGGGGCGGCGGCCCCTTTGTGGAATCCCGCGCTTCGCACGTATCGCTTGCCCACTGCGTGGGTGCCCTCGATTCATCATTTTACTAACGGACCGGGCCGATTCGCATCCATGTTCAAGCGGCCCTCGCTCGGCATCCATACCTCGCGTCCTACCTTCATTCTTCACTCGGCAGCTCAAATGTGCTTTTAAACTTCAAAACCTAAAAATAGGATTTTGAATTGGCTTTTGACGTTGAGCGCAATCAGGAATATTGCCGACAAGGATGGAGGGTAGAGTGAGCGGGCATGGACGCGCGCGGGCAAGGATGCCCATCGCGCTGGCTCGTTAAGCCCGAAAGACGCAGGAGGTTTACCCGCAGGGCAATATTTCGCGCAAGCGCGGGATTCCACAAGGGTGTTCGCTCACACACCCTTTGGCGGTTGGTTCATCAGCGGTTAAGCAAGCTCGGAGCTTTAACAACCGAACCATTCACTAATTCCAATCTAAATCCCCCACATCCTGATAACAAAACTGTTACCTCCATCACGGGGGAATGTTTTTTTTTGGTTAACTCTTGGCTTGTTTGTTGGTTTTTGATTACAATCATGAGCGAAAACGAACATTAAAGAGCTGTTTCGAACATCCTAAGGGAGTAAGCATGGAAACCAAAGACTTGATCGTGATCGGTGGCGGCATTAATGGTGCTGGCATCGCGGCAGATGCTGCAGGGCGTGGCCTGTCCGTTCTGCTGCTGGAAGCGCAAGACTTGGCCTGTGCTACGTCTTCCGCTAGCTCCAAACTTATCCACGGTGGCTTGCGCTATCTGGAACATTATGAATTCCGTCTGGTGAGCGAAGCGCTCGCGGAACGTGAAGTCTTGCTGAAACTGGCACCGCATATCGCCTTCCCAATGCGTTTTCGCCTACCTCATCAGCCCCATTTACGCCCGGCCTGGATGATTCGTACTGGTTTATTCTTATACGACCACCTCGGCAAACGTACCAGCCTGCCAGCCAGTAAAGGGCTGCGTTTTGGTCCTGAGTCCGTATTGAAACCAGAACTAGTGCGCGGTTTCGAATATTCTGACTGCTGGGTAGATGATGCTCGTTTAGTGGTATTAAATGCTCAAGAAGTGGTTGAGCGTGGCGGTGAAGTCCGTACTCGTACCAAGGTCACCCGCGCATGGCGTGAACAAGGTTTATGGATGGTTGAAGCCGTTGATGTAAATACCGGCAAAACCTTTACCTGGCGAGCCAAAGGCTTGGTCAATGCTACCGGCCCATGGGTTAAACAGTTCTTCGATGATGGCCTGAAGCTAAAATCGCCATATGGTATTCGTCTGATTAAAGGCAGCCATATTGTCGTCCCACGGGTTCACAATCAGCCACAAGCTTATATTCTTCAAAATGAAGACCACCGTATTGTCTTCGTCATTCCGTGGTTGGATGAATACTCCATCATCGGCACCACCGACGTGGAATATCACGGTGACCCGAAAGATGTGAAAATTGACGATCAAGAAATTGATTATCTGCTGAAGGTGTATAACGACCACTTTAAAAAGCAGCTGGGCCGTGACGATATCGTCTGGACATACTCTGGTGTGCGTCCGCTGTGTGATGATGAGTCAGATTCACCGCAAGCGGTTACCCGCGACTACACCCTGGATGTCGCCGATGAAGGCGGTAAAGCGCCACTGCTGTCCGTGTTTGGCGGCAAGCTGACCACCTACCGCAAACTGGCAGAGCACGCATTGGAGAAACTGTCGGGTTATTATCCGAATGTCGGCCCAGCGTGGACGAAAACCGGCTCGTTACCGGGCGGAGATATTGGTGGCAGCCGCGACAACTATACCGTGCAGTTGCGCCATCGTTATAACTGGTTACCAGAAGCTCTGGCACGTCGCTATACCCGTACCTATGGCAGCCACAGCGAAGTTATTTTAGCTAATGCCACCAGCATTGAGAGTTTAGGTGAACACTTCGGCCATGGCCTGTATGAAGCTGAATTACGCTATTTGGTCGAAAAAGAGTGGGTTGTTGAGCTTGATGATGCCATTTGGCGTCGTACCAAACTGGGTATGACCTTAGATGAGGCGCAAAAACAACGTGTTGCTCAGTGGCTGGCAGCAGCACAAGCTGAGAAACAACAGACTCTTTCACTGGTTTCCTGATAATACTGCGTTTAGCTCTTCAACTAAAAACCCCCTCTGAGAGGGGGTTTTTCTTGGCTCAAGACTCGTTTTTATTACAGTCGGATAGGCTTAATATGCCAAATCTCATTTGCATACTCTTCGATGGTCCGGTCTGAAGAGAAATACCCCATATTGGCAATATTGAGTAAGGTTTTGCGCGTCCACTCATCTGGGTGGCGATATAGCGTATCGACTTGCTCTTGGGTATCCACATAGCTGCGATAATCAGCCAGCAATTGATAGTGATCCCCCAGATTGACGAGTGAATCAAACAGACTGCTATAACGATTGGGCTCTTCTGGGCTAAAAGCTCCGGTCGCAATCTGCGTCAATACCAGATGCAATTCTGGATCGTCGTCGTAATATTTCCGTGGGTTATAACCACTTTTGCGCAATGCCTCGACCTGCTCGGTGGTGTTACCGAAGATAAAGATATTCTCTTCACCCACGTGCTCAAGGATCTCGACATTCGCCCCATCCAAGGTGCCAATAGTCAGTGCCCCATTCAGTGCAAACTTCATATTACTGGTACCTGAAGCCTCGGTACCTGCCAGTGAGATCTGTTCGGAGAGATCCGCCGCAGGAATGATCAACTGCGCCAGACTGACACTGTAGTTGGGGATAAACACCACTTTCAGCAGATTATTAATCCGCGGATCATTGTTGATCACCTTAGCTACGTCATTGATCAGCCGAATGATTTGTTTGGCATTATAATAGGCGGAAGCGGCTTTACCGGCAAAAATCACCACTCGTGGCACCCATTTTTCATCTGGAGCTTCAAGAATGCGGTTATAGCGGGTGATGACATGCAGCACATTCAGCAATTGCCGTTTGTACTCATGGATACGTTTGATTTGCACATCAAACAGCGCCGCAGGGTTCACCACAATATTTAGCTTTTCAGCAATATAGGTCGCCAGCCGTTTTTTGTTCTCCAATTTGGCTTTTTGCAGCGCTTGTAAGAAGCTCGGATAGTCGAGATTTTTTTCCAGCTCACTCAACTGATCCAAGTTAGTCCGCCAGTTATGGCCGATAGTCTCATCCAATACCGTTGCCAGTGGCCGGTTAGCCAACCCCAACCAGCGCCGTGGAGTTACCCCATTGGTTTTATTACAGAAACGATTAGGGAAGATGCGGGAAAAATCAGCAAACAGCGACTGCACCATCAGTTCAGAATGCAGGGCAGAAACACCGTTAACTTTATGGCTGGCAATTACCGCGAGCCATGCCATTCGCACCCGTCGGCCATTATTTTCATCAATGATCGACACCCGCGACAGCAAGTCAGGTTCATTGGGATACTGTTCCTGCACCAGCTTGAGGAAATGATCATTGATATCAAAGATAATTTGCAGATGCCGTGGCAGGATCTTGCCGATCATATCAATTGGCCAGGTTTCCAGGGCTTCGCTCATCAGCGTGTGGTTGGTGTAGGAGAAAACTTGCTGCACCACATCCCAGGCATCCATCCAGCTAAACTTATGCTCATCAATCAACAAGCGCATCATTTCAGGAATAGAGAGTACCGGGTGGGTATCATTCAGGTGAATAGCAATCTTATCGGCCAGATTATCAAACGTCTGGTGCATGGTCCAATGGCGGCTGAGGATATCCTGCACCGTCGCGGAAACCAAAAAGTACTCTTGTCGCAAACGCAATTCACGCCCGGAATAGGTCGAGTCATCGGGGTACAGTACCCGCGATACATTTTCTGAATGGTTTTTATCTTCAACCGCAGCAAAGTAATCGCCCTGATTGAATTTACCCAAATTGATTTCATTACTGGCCTGCGCAGACCATAAGCGCAATGTATTAGTCGCATCTGTATCAAAACCAGGAATTATTTGATCATAAGCACAAGCAAGAATTTCTTCGGTTTCCAGCCAACGGATTTTACTGCCCTCCTGCTGAATACGCCCACCAAAGCGCACTTTATAGCGAGTATTGTGCCGTGGGAATTCCCACGCATTGCCGTATTCCAGCCAGTTATCAGGCGACTCCATCTGTTGGCCATTGACTATTTTCTGGCTGAACATGCCATATTCGTAGCGGATACCATAGCCACGGCCCGGCAGGGCCAAAGTTGCCAGTGAATCCAGGAAACAGGCCGCCAAGCGCCCTAACCCACCATTGCCTAAGCCGGGGTCGTTTTCCTCTTGCAGCAATTCAGACAGATTAAGGCCCATTTCATCCAATGCCTGCTCGATATCTTCATAAATCCCCATCGATAACAATGCATTAGATAACGTTCTTCCCAATAAAAATTCCATCGACAGATAATAAACCTGCCGGACATCTTGTGATAATTGCGCGCGATTAGAGCGCAGCCAACGTTCGACCATCCGGTCTCGCACGGCAAATAGCGTCGCATTCAGCCAATCATGCTGAGTCGCAATAGAAGGATCTTTGCCAACAATAAACATCAATTTGTAGGCGATAGAGTGTTTCAGCGCATCCACACTGACTACGGGAGAGGTATAACTGAACGGTGATGTCATAGCGGTTTTCCCAATTCGTGGTTACAACAAATCAGCAATTCAATTAAAGACGCCGATAAAGTGACAGATATTCTGCCGCTGCTACTTGCCAACCGAAGTCCAACCCCATCGCGTGGCGCTGAACGTGGCGCCAATGTTTTGGCCGGCTCCACAGCACAAAAGCGCGGCGGATCGCCCGCACCAATGCCTGCGCATCGCATTCATCAAACACAAACCCCGAGGCGCTGCCATCTGCCAGATTTTCCAGCGCGCAATCCACCACGGTATCTGCCAACCCGCCCGTACGCCGGACCAGCGGCAAAGTGCCATACTTCAAACCATACAACTGTGTTAACCCACAAGGTTCAAAACGGCTTGGCACCAGGATCACATCGGCACCGGCAATAATTCGGTGAGAAAATGCCTCGTGATAGCCAATTTGTACCCCAACCTGACCGGAGTAGTCTGCCGCAGCGGCCAAAAACTCCTCTTGTAGAATGGCATCCCCGGCCCCCAGTACCGCCAGTTGCCCGCCCAATTGCAGTAATTCGGGCAAAGCCTCCAGCACTAAATCCAACCCTTTTTGCTCTGTTAACCGGCTAACGACAGCAAAAACAGGTTTCTTTTCCGTCACCTCCAACCCCATAGTGGTTTGCAGGTGCACTTTATTCACCGCTTTCTTTTGTAGGTTCTCTGCGTCATAACAGGCATGCAGCAAGGTGTCAGTCTGTGGATCCCAAATGTCACTATCGACACCATTGAGGATACCCGTCAATCGCCCTTGGCTGGCTCGCTCTTGCAGTAACCCCTCCATTCCGTAGCCAAAAGCGGGTTGAGTAATTTCCTTGGCATAAGTCGGGCTGACCGTAGTGACATGGTCAGCAAAGAATAGCCCGGCTTTCAGATAGGAAATTTGACCATAGAATTCCAATCCGTACATTTGAAAGAATGCCGCAGGCAGTTGCAACTCAGCCAAATGCTTGCCGGAAAATAATCCCTGATAAGCCAAATTATGGACGGTAAATACTGATCGCGCAGGTCGGCCACGTGCGGCAAGATACGCACAGGCCAGCCCAGCATGCCAGTCATGGGCATGCACCACATCTGGACGCCAGTAACCATCAAGCCCACAGGCCAGCTCACAAGCCATCCACCCCAATAGTGCAAAACGGCGATAGTTATCGGCGTAGGAGTGCAAAGATTGATCGTGATATGGGCTACCGGCACGATCATAAAGGCCCGGTGCATCAATCAGATAAATGCCAATTCCTTGATAATGCCCAAAACGCAAAGAGACACGGCCAGCAAAGGTATCAATCTCCCTGACTAGCACTGTGTCGGTGATACCACGGCGCAAATCAGGGAAACCGGGTAGCATGACCCTAACATCGGCCCCCTCCGCAATTTGCGCGGCAGGTAAAGCACCAACAACGTCAGCTAATCCTCCGGTTTTTAATAAGGGGAACAGCTCGGAACACACGTGTAAGACCCGCATTATCACTCCTGGTCATCCATCTGGTTTTCACTAAAAGTGACCCAAATGAGCGTTATTATTGCGGCCAATTTGGAGGCGGTCAGTGCCCAAAACCGGAGCGTACACGTGGTACGTGAGGATTTTGAGCACTGGCCAAGTTTAAAGGGACAAATAAAATTGCCCTATTTTGCTGCCAACTTCGCCAGCATCTCGCGGGTGACTAACACCACCCCGCCCTCTGAACGGTAAAAACGGGCACTGTCTTCATCCGCGTTTTCCCCAATAACCATCCCTTCAGGTATATGACAAGCCCGGTCAATAATGCAACGGCGTAAACGACATGAGCGCCCAATATGAACATCTGGCAATAACACCGAGGAATCAATAGTACAGAACGAATTCACCCGAACCCTCGGGAATAACACTGAATGCACCACTACCGAACCTGAAACAATGCAACCACCAGACACTAGCGAGTTCATGGTCATACCATGACTACCAGAGCGGTCCTGCACAAATTTGGCGGGAGGCAATGGCTCCATATGGGTGCGAATTGGCCAATCGCGGTCATACATATCCAGTTCAGGTGTCACCGAGGCTAAATCAAGGTTAGTTCGCCAGTAAGCGTCTAACGTCCCCACATCACGCCAATAAGGTGGCAATTCTTGATTAGATGTCACACAGGAGAGATCAAACGGATGCGCATAAGCCACGCCTTGCTCAGTGAGTTTCGGTATTAAATCTTTACCGAAATCATGGCTGGATTCAGGCGAGTTGCGGTCTTCTTCTAATAATTTAAACAAATAATCGACATTGAAAATATAGATACCCATACTCGCCAGAGCCATATCCGGGCGTTCTGGCATCGCCGGAGGATCCTCAGGTTTTTCAAAGAAAGCAGTTATCTGATAATTTTCATCTACTTCCATGACACCAAACTCACTGGCTTCTTTAATCGGCACCGGAATACAAGCAACGGTACATTCACCCTCTCTCTCCACATGGTCAATTAACATGCGCGAGTAATCCATTTTGTAAATGTGATCACCAGCCAGAATGACAATATATTTGGCGTTATAGCGGCGAATAATGTCCAGATTCTGATAAACCGCATCTGCCGTGCCTCTGTACCACTGCTCAGAACTACTGCGCTGCTGGGCGGGCAGTAAATCAACAAATTCGTTCATCTCCTCATTGAGGAATGACCAGCCACGTTGAATATGCTGAACCAGAGTATGAGATTGGTACTGGGTAATGACACCAATACGACGGATACCGGAGTTCAGACAATTAGACAGGGCAAAATCGATAATGCGGTATTTACCACCAAAATGTACCGCAGGTTTCGCCCGCTTATCCGTCAGGCCTTTCAGCCGTGTACCGCGACCTCCCGCCAAAATCAGTGCTACAGATTGATTCGGTAATAATCTGGCTAACATCAGCGGGTCTTTGTTTTCATACTTAACCATGAATACTCCTTAAGTTTTCTGTGCGAGCACGCAAACGGCATAGGCGGGTCCGTTCCACACGGTTAACGGTTCCGTACGCTCTGACGGCTCAAAAGGAGGAATCATTACCCATTCCCCCACAGGTAAATGCATTTCACATTTTTGGTCTGTCGCATTAATGGCGACCAACCAGCGCTGAGATAACAGGATTTGTAGTTGTTTCTGACAGCCCTGCTCCCAAGCTGTAACACTCAGCGCTTGCCCCTGACAATCCAACCATTGCACATTGCCATCACCTTCCCGCCACCATGTGTCTTTAATCAGGGCGGGGATTTGCTGGCGTAACCGAATAAGTTCAGCAGTAAACTCCATCAATGAAGTGTCTGCGCTCCGCCAATCGAGCCAAGTGAGGATGTTATTTTGACAATACGCATTGTTGTTGCCTTGCTGGCTATGACCATGCTCATCACCAGCCAGTAACATCGGCGTTCCCTGTGAGAGTAACAAGGTGGTAAGTAATGCCCGCTGGCAAGCTTTGCGCTGTTGCCAGATAGCTTCATCCGCCACCAAACCTTCACTACCAAAATTATTACTAAGATTGTTATCGCTACCATCACGATTTTCTTCACCATTGATTTGATTGTGTTTTTGGTTAAAACACAGTAAATCCAGCAAAGTAAAACCATCGTGAGCGGTAATTTGATTGATACTGGCAGAAGGAGAACGATCACGTTGTTCAAACAGGCCGCTTGATGCCGCAAAGTGCTGAGCAAATTGCCCCAGCGGTAAATCACCTCGCAGCCAAAAGCGGCGCATCGCATCGCGATACTGATCATTCCACTCACTGAACCCGGTAGGGAAATTACCCAGTTGGTAGCCCCCCAGGCCAACATCCCAAGGTTCCGCAATCATTTTGCAGGTACTGAGTCGCTCATCGGCCGCGAGTGCGGCAAAAAAAGGGGCGTGTTGATCAAAAGCCGGAGTGCGACCCAAGACGGTGCCCAAATCAAAACGGAAACCATCAATGTGGCAGCTATCCACCCAATGGCGTAAACATTCAATGACCCACTGCATCACGTAGGGCTGACTGAGCCGCAGCGTATTGCCGCAACCGGTCATATTGTCGTATTCACCTTCGGGGGTAAGCCAGTAATAGCTGGCATTGTCGATCCCACGCTGGCACAGAGTCGGGCCAAAAACATCCAGCTCTGCACTGTGGTTGAACACCACATCCAGAATCACCTCAATACCCGCTTTATGCAGCGCCTTAACCGCATCTCGCAATTCTCGTAAGGGAGAGATGCCCTCACGACCAGAGGCATAGTCCGGATCAACGGCATAAGGGGCCAATACGTTATAGCCCCAGTAATTACTCAATCCCATCTTCTGTAAGCGCGGTTCATCAACATGAAATTGCACCGGTAGCAATTCCAGCGTGGTAATGCCCAGCTTTTTCAAATAGCTGATCATGGCCGGATGGGCCAGACCCGCATAGGTACCGCGCAAGTCAGCAGGAATGTCTGGGTGTAATTGGGTTAAGCCGCGGACATGGGCTTCATAAATAACAGTATTGCCCCAAGGAATAGCCGGTGAACGATCACCCTGCCAGTCGTATTGTTCGTGAACCACAATACATTTAGGCACTATTGCAGCAGTGTCCTGCTCATCAGGCTGGTTAATCCCACCATTCAAACTTGGGTCATCCCCCACCTTATGGTCTAACGCATGAGCGCAGGGGTCGATTAGTAACTTATTAGGATTAAAACGATGCCCTTGTTGCGGATCAAATGGCCCACTAACTCGGTAACCATAGCGCTGCCCTGGCTTTCCTCCGGGCAAATAACCATGCCAGATATCCCCATTACGGGCAGGTAATGGGATGCGCAACTCTTGGTTGTTGTCATCAAACAGGCACAGTTCGACCTGCTCTGCATTGGCCGAAAATAGCGTAAAATTTATCCCGGCCCCATCAAAATGAGCACCAGCTGGTGTCGGGGAGCCACTGGTCAAACGGGCCATTACCCCTCCCGCAACAAGTAAATAGTCGCCAGCGGCGGTAAGGTCAGCAGCAAGGAGTGGCCGTGATTATGGCTGCCGACAGGATGGCTCTGAATTCCGCCTTGGTTGCCCAGATTACTGCCACGATAAAACGCTGAATCAGAGTTCAGAACTTCACGATAATGCCCGCCATGTGGAATACCCACACGGTAGTTATAACGCGGGACTGGCGTGAAATTACTGATAGCAATCAGCTCGTTACCTTTTGCATCACGGCGCAGGAAGGCAAAGACCGAGTTTTCATGGTCATCAACCACCAGCCATTCAAAACCTTCAGGTTGGTAATCCAACTCGTATAATGGCGCATGTTTCTGATAGCAATGGTTAAGGTCGCGCACCAGCCGCTGTACCCCTTTGTGCCAACCATTTTCATCATCCAGTAAATGCCAATCTAAACTGCTATCGAAGTTCCACTCGCGGCCTTGGGCAAACTCACATCCCATAAACAGCAACTTCTTGCCAGGGTGTGCCCACATAAAGGCGTAATAGGCACGGAGATTAGCAAATTTTTGCCATGCGTCTCCCGGCATGCGATCGAGTATCGAGCGCTTGCCATGAACCACTTCATCGTGAGAAATCGGCAAAATAAAGTTCTCGGTATAGGCGTATAACATACCGAAAGTCATTAAATTATGATGATATTTGCGGTGAACAGGGTCACATTGCATGTAATTGAGCGTGTCATGCATCCAGCCCATATTCCACTTGTAGTTAAAGCCCAATCCGCCCTCTTCCGGTGGCAATGTTACCCCCGGAAAATCGGTGGACTCCTCAGCCATCGTCACGCCACCAGTGCGCTCAACACCGATGGTATGGTTGGTGTAACGCAGGAAGGCGATAGCCTCCAGATTTTCTCGCCCACCGTAATAGTTCGGTACCCATTGCCCTTCAGCACGGCTGTAATCGCGGTAAATCATTGAGGCGACAGCATCAATGCGCAAGGCATCGATACCAAAACGTTCCATCCAATAAAATGCATTGCCAGCCAGATAGTTACGGACTTCGTTACGGCCATAGTTGTAAATTAGGGTATTCCAGTCCTGATGGTAACCTTCACGCGGATCGGCATATTCATATAAGGCGGTGCCATCGAAAGTCGATAAACCATGTTCATCACTAGGGAAATGGCCGGGAACCCAGTCAAGAATGACGTTAATACCTGCTTCATGGAATTTGGCGACGAACTCTTTGAAATCCTGCGGTGTGCCAAAACGACGGGTCGGCGCATACAGTCCCAGCGGCTGATAACCCCAACTACCATCAAACGGATGCTCACTAATCGGCAACAATTCCACATGGGTAAACCCCATGTATTTGACGTATTCAACCAGTTGGTCAGCTAATTCACTGTAACTGAGCCAAAAGTTACTCTCAGCATGACGACGCCATGAACCAAGATGCACTTCATAGATAGAAACGGGTGAACGCAAGTCATTGGCTTTTTGCCGTTTAGGGGTATTTTCCACCACATCAGGCAACGGGCTAATTAATGACGCCGTTTCTGGCCGCATCTGAGCTTCAAAGGCATAAGGGTCTGCTTTTAACCGTACGTGACCATTGCTGTCGATTATTTCAAACTTATACTGTTGCCCCGCCTGAACACCGGGCAAGAATAGCTCCCAAATGCCATTTTCACGCCTTAGCCGCATCGGATGGCGGCGACCATCCCAAAAGTTAAACTCACCGACAACAGAGACTCGCTTGGCATTGGGTGCCCAAACGGCAAAGCTCACGCCCGGAACCCCATCAAGGCTCATCAAATGTGCGCCTAAACGTTCATAAGGACGTAGATGGGTACCTTCAGCCAGTAGCCAGGCATCAATATCCTGCAACAACGTACCAAATCGATAAGGATCATCAATGAGTTGAGTGCTTTTTGCCCAGGTCACCGCTAATTGATAACGAAATAGGTTTTTACGGCGCGGCAGTTTGGCAATAAAAAAACCACGCGGGTCTTCGCAGGTAAATTGAGCAAGATGACGCCCAGTTTTACTGTCAACCAACCAGACTTCTTTAGCATCTGGCAATAGCGCACAAACCTGCACACCCTGTGCGGTTTGGTGCATACCCAAAACGGAAAAAGGATCGGCGTAATGGCCGGAAATAATTTGATTAATCACCTGACGGTCGGGAAGTACTGACATATCTGCTTCCTTTGATTAAGGACATAATTTTATGAAAAAATTTAAACAAAAGTATCAAAATCCGACATTGTAATCATGTAATCCATTTAATGTATTGGACATGATCAAGATCAATAAATGGATTTAATGCCTTAACCCGTTTTTCTGATAAAACTGCGCGTCTTCTGACTTTTCGCACCCAAACTATAAGCATAGTCAATGGGCGACAAAAAAATTGGCTTATGATTAATGAAATTTTTTCTCACTTGGATTTGGTGAAAAAAAAGGCATTTATGGTGCACAAAAGCGGCGTGAACGATGGAAAAACCCTCGGTCAAACCATAAAACCAGAGTCGTTTACATCGATGGTGAGAAAATGCTCAAAATAAGGAACTGAGCCGCTATTTGCCGCTTTCATGCCTTTTTTGCTTAAAAAGGGCGGCAGTTAAAATTTTCCGCGACAGAATGTAGGTACAATAGCGGCAAGAATGGGCACGGGTGGTTATCAACATGGGCATTAGCCAGGTCGAACTGATTTTTTCCCTTTTACAACAGATGTGTGTGTATCTGGTTATTGCCTATCTGCTGAGTAAAACACCGCTTTTTATCCCCTTGATGCAGGTTACCATTAGGTTGCCCCATAAACTGGTGTGCTACCTCACGTTTTCCATGTTTTGTATCATGGGTACCTACTTTGGTTTACACATTGAAGACTCCATTGCTAACACCCGCGCTATCGGTGCCGTGTTGGGCGGCGTGCTGGGGGGGCCATCGGTCGGATTTCTCGTGGGGCTAACTGGCGGGTTACATCGCTATTCAATGGGTGGGATGACGGCCACCGCCTGTATGTTATCTACCGTAGCTGAAGGGCTATTGGGCGGGTTTCTCCACAGCTATTTGATACGTAGAAATCGCCTCGACCTGTTGTTCCAACCACTAGTTGTCGCAGGAATTACCTTGGTGGCTGAAGTCCTGCAAATGCTGATTATCCTAGCCGTTGCCCGCCCCTTCACCGAGGCGGTAGAGCTGGTAGAAAACATTGCCTTGCCGATGATGATCACCAACACCATCGGTGCCGCCATGTTTATGCGCATCTTATTGGATCGCAGGGCTATTTTTGAAAAATATACCACCGCATTTTCGGCCAAAGCATTACAAATTGCCGCACGAGCGGAGGGGCTACTTCGCCACGGTTTTGACCAAAAAAACAGTATGCGAGTGGCGCGTATCTTGTATGAGGAACTGGGCGTTGGCGCCGTCGCCATTACTGACCGCGAGAAACTGCTCGCCTTTATCGGTACCGGTTCTGACCACCATCTGGTGGGCGGCGCAATTACCTCAGACCACACCCACCGAGCGATTGAACTCAATCAAGTGGTCTACGCCGACGGCAATGCCGTGCCCTATACCTGCTCAATTTCACCCACTTGTAAGCTAGGTTCTACCTTGGTTATTCCCTTACGTGGTGAAGAGCATCGGGTGATTGGTAGCATCAAACTGTATGAGCCAAAAAGTAAATTGTTCTCCAGTATTAACCGCACATTGGGTGAAGGTATTGCTCACCTGCTGTCGGCCCAGATTTTGGCCGGTGAGTTCGAGCAACAAAAGCAGCTGCTGGCACAGTCTGAAATCAAATTACTCCACGCGCAGGTTAATCCCCACTTCCTGTTTAATGCACTGAATACGCTATCCGTGGTGATCCGGCGCAACCCAGATCATGCCCGTAAACTGGTGCTTTCTCTGTCGACATTTTTCCGTAAAAACCTCAAACGCAGCCACGACGTGGTCACGCTGAGTGATGAGATTGAGCATGTAAATGCTTATCTGGAAATAGAAAAGGCGCGTTTTGCTGATCGTCTGAGTGTTGAAATTTCATTACCGGATGAGTTAATGGATGCGCGGTTACCGGCATTCTCCCTTCAGCCGGTTGTCGAGAATGCCATAAAACACGGCATATCGCAGATGTTCAGCAATGGGCAAATTACATTGCATGGCAAGCTGGATGACAATGTGCTGGTGCTGGAGGTTGAGGACAACGCTGGGTTATATCAGCCACGCCCTAATGGCGATGGGCTGGGCATAAATCTGGTCGATAGGCGAATTAAAGTGCGCTACGGCAACGAATATGGCGTGACGGTGATAAGTAAGGCCGAGGAATTCACCCGCATCATCATTAAATTGCCATTTATCACTGCCAATGAGAGTTGACACTCAAGGGTTCGGCGGGTCACGGCGGGTAATATTCACCATATTAAGCACCGTAGCTGACCGTTCATGTCGCCGCCATGCCAACGTAATTTTGGTTTTTAACAGGCTGTCGTCAATCTCATGATAAGTCACATTATTGGCCTGAATCGCCGTCAGGGAACGAGGGACGAGAGTAAAACCAAATCCTGCAGCAACCATCCCGATGGCCGAGACCATCTGAGGCGATTGCTGCCCCAAAGTAGGCTGAAATCCTGCGCGATAACAGGCACTGATGATGGCATCAAACAATCCGGGGCCAACTTCTCGCGGGAAAATAATTAATTTTTCATGCTGTAACGCTTGCAAGTTTATGACTGGGCAATCCTGTAACGGATGGTTATGTGGCAGTACCACCAGCATATCTTCCTCCACCAGCACCTTACAGGTAAATTCATTACTGGCACCGCAGGGTTGGCGGATAAAGGCCACATCAATGTGCTCATTATGCAAATCATTCATTAGCACTGGCATCGTCTCTTCACTGGGCGACAATATCACCTCCGGATATTGATCCCGATAAGCATGAAGCAACTGCAGTACCAAAGGCTGAAAAGCGGTCGAACTGGCAAAACCCACCCGCAACTTACCTGTTTCTCCTCGTGCAATACTTTTTGCCCGCTCTATCGCTTCGTCCGTGAGAGTCAATATATGGCAGGCATCCGCATAGAAAGCTTTCCCCGCGTCGGTCAGTTCGACACCACGCGCTAACCGGCGCAGTAGCGGTGCCCCTATCTCTCGTTCCAATTTTTGAATTTGCTGACTCAGTGGCGGCTGAGAAATACCCAATTTTTCAGCCGCCCGAGTAAAGTGCCGAGCAGAAGCCACTGCAGCAAAATATCGAAGATAACGTAATTCCATATATTTTTGATATCAAGAAAGTGAGATACCTATATTGGTACTTATGTTCTTTCAGCGTCAACCTTATATATAAATATAATTTATGTTATGGGTAAGCGGAGAAGAATATGCCTCAATCAATCACACCACATTGCTCATGTACTCAAGAGGTTGCAGAAAGCTTTATTGCGTATAAAGAGAAGCATCCTGAGTGCATTATCTATCAAACCTCACTCATGAGCGCGCTAATTAGTGGTGTTTATGAGGGAGATATCACCATGGCCGAGTTGCTTAAGCATGGCGACTTTGGATTAGGAACATTTAACAATCTTGATGGGGAGCTGGTTGCATTAAACAGCAAAATTTATCAATTACGATCTGATGGGAGCGCCCGCGCGGCACAGCCAGAGCAGAAAACACCGTTTGCTGTAATGACCTTTTTCCAGCCGACAGAAACACGCAATTTCGAACATAAAATGAGTCGCAAACAACTTCATCGCGTGATTAATGACGTCGCCGAATCAGATAATCTGTTTTGTGCATTGCGTGTCGATGGCACGTTTAGCCATGTTGAAACCCGCACCGTTCCCTGCCAGCAGCGCCCTTATAAACCCATGCTTGAAGCTATAGCGCAGCAGCCCACATTTAAGTTTGAGCACCGCAATGGCACCATTATTGGTTTTCGTAGCCCGAACTACGTTCAAGGTATCAACGTGGCCGGCTATCACGAACATTTTATTACCGATGACCGCAATGGCGGCGGCCATGTACTGGATTTCCAATTGGAAAACGGCACTCTGACATTTGGCACCATCACCAAATTGGTTATCGACCTGCCGCAAGAACCTGATTTTCTCCAAGCCAACCTTTCCCCTTTGAATCTCAATAACGCCATCCGCGCCGTAGAGAGCTAACAGGCTGTCATTACTCAATAAACAATAGCTTAGGGTTAAGCCGACAATACAAAGGACATAAAATCATGAAGAGTGAACCCAATATTCTGGCCTGGAAATGTGGTGCTGATCTGGTGGTTAATCATTTAGAGCAGCAAGGTGTAAAGCAGGTCTTTGGTATCCCAGGCGCTAAAATCGATCGAGTATTTGATTCACTGGAAGATTCCAGCATCAATACCATCGTAGTACGTCATGAAGCCAATGCTGCCTTTATGGCTGGTGCAGTGGGTCGTCTGACCGGTAAAGCCGGTGTCGCGCTGGTCACCTCCGGCCCAGGCTGTGCCAATCTGGTGACAGGGCTGGCCACCGCCACCTCTGAGGGTGATCCAGTGGTCGCATTAGGTGGGGCAGTAAAGCGAGCCGATAGCCTGAAAATAACCCACCAAAGTATGGATACCGTGAGTATTTTCCGCCCGGTCACTAAGTTTAGTGCCGAAGTCACCGCCTCTGCCGCACTCTCTGAAGTGCTGGGCAATGCCTTTAGAACCGCTGAATTTGGTAGACCAGGGGCCGCCTTTGTTAGCTTGCCGCAAGATATTCTCAATAAACCCATCACCAGCCATGCGCTGATTCGTCAAATATGCCCGCAAAGTGGTAGTGCACCACGTGATGAAATTATTGCTGCCGCTAATTTACTCAATCAAGCTAAAAACCCTATTTTGCTACTTGGATTGATGGCGAGTCAGCCAGCAAATGCACAAGCCATACGCCGCCTACTTCGCCACAGTAAAATACCGGTAACCAGTACCTATCAAGCAGCCGGCGTGGTTGATCAAGCACATTTCGACCACTTTGCCGGTCGGGTAGGATTATTTAATAATCAGGCAGGCGATAAGCTGCTACAGCAAGCCGATTTGATTATGACCATCGGTTACAGCCCGGTGGAATACGACCCCGCACTGTGGAATAACGGTCATGCCACCTTGATACATATGGATATTTTACCTGCCGAGATAGACGCCGCTTATCAGCCAGAAAAAGAGCTGCTGGGCGATATCGCCGCCACGGTAGATGCCCTCAATGAGCTGATAAACGGCCCGATAATTTTGACCTCACAAACCCAAATGATACTGGCCGATCGCACACGTCAACGGCGAGATTTGGCTAACCGGGCCGACCATATGAGCGGCTTTGCTATCCATCCCCTGCGTCTGGTGCGAGCTATGCAGGATATCGTCAACAGCGACGTCACTCTTTGTGTCGATATGGGGAGTTTTCATATCTGGATTGCCCGCTATCTTTACAGCTTCCGTAGCCGTCAAATTTTGATGTCCAATGGTCAACAGACTATGGGAGTTGCGCTGCCCTGGGCCATTGCAGCGGCACTGGTCAATCCACAGCAAAAAGTGGTTTCTGTCTCTGGGGATGGGGGCTTTATGCAATCAAGCATGGAGCTGGAGACCGCGGTACGCCTGAAAAGTAATCTGCTACATATCATTTGGGTCGATAACGGCTACAACATGGTGGAAATTCAAGAGCAGAAGAAATATCACCGGCCATCTGGAGTCAGCTTTGGCCCCATCGATTTTAAAATGTATGCAGAATCCTTTGGCGCAGCCGGTTTTGCCGTGGAGTCCGCCGATGAACTCACCCATAAATTACATCTGGCGATGGATGTGCAAGGCCCCGCTGTCATCGCCATCCCAGTGGACTATTCAGATAATCATCGTTTGATGGAAGAGCTGAATATCAGTCAGTTGCTGTAGAACCCTTTATTCTCTCAACTGACGAATTATTAAGATGAGATGAGCAGTAGCGAGTGAATTCAAAATATAGGTCAGAAATAGTGACTAAACACCATTTATTAATGGTGTTTAGTCAATCTAATAACACGATCTGCCGAAGCAATAGTGGAAGGCCGATGCGCGATGATCACTCTGGTTATCGCTAACCCAGCAATATTTTTATTAATATAAGCTTCATTTTCTAAATCTAAATGACTGGTTGCTTCATCCATAAACAAAATACCGGGACGCCGATACAAAGCGCGAGCAATCAATAAACGCTGTTTTTGCCCTCCTGATAAACTTCCTCCCAATTCACCTAATAACGTTTCATATCTCATTGGCATCTGCATGATGTCATCATGAATATTGCATTGGCGGGCACAATTAATGATTAATTCACGATCAATTGAGGCGTCAAAACTCGCAATATTCTCTGCAATAGAGCCGGCAAATAGCCGGTCATCTTGTAATATACAAGCAATGCATCGGCGATAATTATTGATACCAATAACATGGATATCCAGCCCATTGACTAACACATTGCCCGCACTTGGTTCTAATAATCCGCTCATTAATCTCATTAACGTGGTTTTCCCAACACCAGACGGCCCAATAATTGCCACACTCTCCCTGATTTAATATCAAGATTTATATTGTTAATTATAGGTTTAGATATATTGTCATATTGGTAACTCAAGTTACGAGCCGCAAAAGTCACTGCTGTATTCGGAGGAAATAATAGCTGAAAAGGCATTTCTTTTTCCGGCTTAGACAGCACGATATCAGCCACCCTCTCATTATGCAGGCTAAGCATGCGCAGTTGCAGCACCATATTAATCAAGCTACTGGTGCGCTCAGAGAACTGGCCACGGTAAGCGTTGAATGCAATAAACATCCCTAAAGTCATCTGATTATCGATAACTAATGATGCACCCAGCCAAAGGATAATGACCTGATCGCAGGCAGCAATAAAAGCATTTATCCCACCAAATAGCATATCCAGCCGGGTGATTCGGATACCTGCATTGGTCGTATCTATATTCAGGTTCAACCAAAATTGAGAGCGGGTTTTTAACAGCCCTAATGCTTTCAGTGTACCAATGCCATACAGCGTCTCCATAAAATGCGAGCTAGCTTTCGCCCCCTTGACCAGTAATGCTTCGGAGGCTTGTCGGTAGTGGCTATAGGTAACCAGACGCACGATAATATAAATAACAGTGAACCCCAGCACGACCCAAACCAGCCAACCACCATACAGCAGCATCATAATAAGCACGCCAATGGACATAATGCCGTCGATAATGCTATTTACAATACTGGTCGTAAAAGTAGTCCGAATAGTATCAAGTGAACCAAAACGTGATTGAATATCTCCTAACTTGCGCTTTTCGAAATAGACCAGAGGGAGCTTCATCAAATGATCAAACATACCCACTTTCCACTGTACATCTATCAGTGAGTCCATCACGATAATTGTCCATGAACGCAACATTGCTACGGCAGTTCGGAACACAATAAAAAACAGTAAGCCAGTACAAATTAGCGCCAATAAGTGATGATCACTGGCTTGAATCACATGATCTAAAACCAATTGAGTGCCTACCGGTATCAGTAAACTAACCGCTTCAATAATTATTGAGAGACAGAATATTTTAGTTAACGCTGCTATTAACCCATTAATATTGGAAAATAAATGGCGTAACTGTAACCGACTTTGTTTATCAATCGAGGTGAAATCATTATCAGGCCATAACTCCAATGCTATGCCGGTAAAATGCTGAGATAACTCATGCATACCAATAACTCTACGCCCCATGGCTGGATCGTGAATAATAATACGATTACGCCGAACGGCAACGAGTACCACAAAGTGATTAAGATCCCAATGCAGAATACTGGGAGTTTTAAGTGCAGAGAGTTCATCAATATCAAGCGATAAAGCACGAGTTTGAAATTTAACTGAGCTAGCAATCTCTATTAAAGTATTAAGTGTCGCCCCACGAGCTGAAGCTCCGAATTGCTGCCGTAAATTGAACAAATCAATATTCAGACCAAAATAGTGAAATACCATTGCCAGACTTGCCAGACCACATTCAGATGATTCAGTTTGTATAATCTGCGGAACCTTTTTCCTCCAAGTCAAATTCAGTTTACTAACAAGAAAGGTAAAAAGATCGTTATTCATGAACAGGTTCCACCAGGCTTTTTTCCATGTTATAGAAAGGCGAAAACATCCATTGATAGAGAGATCGTTTTTCGAGGAAAAGGGTCGATTGTGCTTTCATGCCTCCCGTAAGGCGCAGTATTTTTTCTTGGTAGAGGAGTTGAGTTTTATCCAGGACAACCAATATTTTATAGTAAGATTCAGCACCCCCCCCTGAATGACGAGGTGGGGTACTGTTGTAACTGGACATCTCTTGAATTGAAGCGGGTACAGTAGAAAGTGTTTCAATGCGGCCGGAGAACTGACCAAATTTTTCGAAAGGAAAAGCATCGTAGCGCACATTAACTCGATCGCCAGCAGAAATATAAGGTATAGCTCCATTAGGTAGCCAAAGTACTAAATAATACAGAGCATCAGAACCAGGTATTAATTGTGCCAAACTGTCCCCCACATTGACCATTTGCCCAGTTGTTACGCTAAGTGATTCTATTCGTCCATCAACTGGTGCATTAATCACTAATATTCCTGTGGCATCAGTTTCAGATAATTGCCTTTGTAAATTGCCATATTGCAATTCATATTGTGAAATCTGGTTATCAAAATCAGCAGCACGGGTGACCATTTCACTTTCTAAATTAATAATCTGTAGTGTTTCTTGCATATTTTGGTTATATAAGCTGTGAGAGGCTATTTGCTGCTGATAATAAGCATAGGTTTGATTATTGACTTGTTCTTTAGTGATAAATCCTTTACGTAGATACTCACCATAACTATTCACTGTTTTACGCATAGACTCAACGTTTCTTTGGCTATCTTTGACCAATTGAGCCGATTGCTGATAAACAGCTTCATATTTATTTTTCTGTACTGACATATTACTCAGAGTAACATGTTTATTACTCTGTAAATTTCGGATAATACTCTGAACCTGAACCAGTTGTTGTTTAATTGCTTGCTGGTTATTTTGACTTACAATCCCAGAACATGTCACCTTACTGATGTCAATGTGGTAAATCGCCTGTCCTTTTATGACTTCATCGCCGACATTAACCAAACTTTTAGTAATAAACCCTTGCTGAGAAGAGAAGATATTAATTGGTCGGGGGATTGTTGTAATCTCACCATGAACATTGACTCTTCGAGTATAACTTCCCAGTATAATAAAATGAACAAAAATAAAAATAATTAGGAATGATATCACTGCAACAATCCATGCTGGGATACCAGAGATAAGTAATGCTTTACCTATCCATTTTGTTTGCTGATAATCAAAGGCTTCCTGCCTAAACATACACTATCCTATTAGGATTTCATTAAAAAAAACCTAAACCATTAATAAAAAAACACCATATTAAGCATCGGGAAACCCAAATATCTAAATATGATGTATTGATTTCATCCCTAATAGCTATTTATCGACTACAACTTATTCCTCCCGTCATCCGGCAAATATAATAATTATCAGGACCACTCAAGTAAGCAGGCCGACCCAATGTGGCGGGATCATAGCTCACGGACGGAATAGTAATTTGAGGTGCTGAATTAATGACGTGAGAGACACCATCATAAGCTTTGCCTCCGGCCAAACTACCAAGAGATGCACCTCCTGCAGCACCTGCTGGCCCTCCAAGCCGGCCTCCTATGACTGTTCCGGCTAGTGCACCTGAACTCTGAGCTAACTCCCTTCCTGAATTACCACCACTGACATGTTCAGTTTCTAATGCTGATAATCTTCTCATATTACAACTCCTTTTATTGAGATACATCAATTACATGTAATTAATGTTATTTTTTTCTTATCCTTAAATAAGCATCTATAAACTTCTTCATACCATCAAAAAATGGAATGAAAGTACAAATAGCAGCAAGAAAAATAGAAATATATATCTTATTCCCAACTTCTGGCAATCTACCATCAAGTATAAAACTTGATAAATACAGTATTGTCATATAAAAAAATGTATAAAATAGGATTTTCATCACAATATTCAAGCATGCAATAACAATCACATAATTATTCATATGAACATCCTATCAGACTAAATGAGAATGCATAGCATGATGCAACCCAATAAACAGTAAATCACAATGATTTTATTTGTTTTATTTTACTCTTATATTCATTCAATATATCACTATTGAAGTTTATAGAGTTCAAAAAATCAAAATATTTTGCAGCTTGACTGATATAATTATTATCAAACAGAAGAATAGAAATAAGTGCATCTATATGATACCCTTCACTATGTATCATTCAATATTGTGGATCAATGTTTCGCTCTCTATATAGTATAGTTTTATCTAATAACTCTTTATACTTTGATTTTAATTCAACAATGTTAATTAGACACTTATAATAATATGAGTTACTATTTTCAGGAAGAAAACAATTCATAATGTCTGTTATAATATCTACATCATCAAACTTACTTTGTCTCAAATTATTCTTAGCAAGAAGATCTAACAATGCGAAAGTGAATTCATCTTCTCTAATATTGCTTTTTGAAAAATCATATTGCTCATTTAATATAAGTGAAGATTTTATTCCTACTTCAGCATTTAATAAATCTATGACTTCAATTCCATCTCGATAGTAAAAATATTTCCATCTTAAATTATTTGGCTCCAGTAACATCATTTTACTCAAAAGAGATAAATTCCTATCTGTTTTTCTTTTGTTTTTTACAATTTCATGCATGTAACCATCATGAATAAAAGTAATATTAACAGAAATATAGTATGGCTTTGTGTTATTAATTCTTGGCTCTTCATGAACCAGTCCAAAATAGTTTATATCTGTATTGTTCAAAAAAAATCGTCTAACTGTTGTGACATTATAACCATTGTGGTTAGAAATAAAAGGGCATATAACCATTTCATTTTTTATAGATAAAAACTGTAAAATTAATAATATTTCCTTTACTTCATTATAATCTCCCTTTCCATCTAAATACTCGTCAGCATCAATAAACATAAGCCAATCTTTTTTTGCTTTTCTTTTTGCAAAATTGCGGGCATGAGAGAAATCATTCTCCCAAGGAGTACTATAGGTTTTTATCTTATCGCTAACAATACTATTAATTATATCCATAGTACTATCAGTAGACCCTGTATCTACAATCACAATCTCGTCGACATAATCCAAAATACTCTCAATGCAACGGTAAATACATCGCTCTTCATCTTTAACGATAATAACTGCAGATATAGTAGGCAAGGATACTTGATATATTCGTTCGAATAAAACTAAAATATCATTTAGTATCTTATCAAGATATATATCATGAAATGTATTATCCATGACAACAAAACAATTCAATCTTGGGTCAATTTCTAAAATAAATGAAACCTTATCCAACCAATTATTTAATAAATTTATTTTATCACTTTCAGCAATGGAATTTAAAATGAAATCCTTAAGCCTAATAAGATAGTTTGAATTAAAATAATTAATATCACTCATATGTACATACCAGATATATTGCAGGCATAATTCTAATTTAAATAGTATTATGCCTTACTTTAAAAGTTATCTCTGTGTACTAAACCCACCCCCCGTATAGCTTGGATTTGGATCGCCATAGAACCCACCAGGCCATGAACAGGAGCGAACAGCATCCATTACCCCGCCCCAAGTCATACTCGGCCCCGGATTGTAATCACTACTCCCACCAGATATTTGAGCTAGAATTACTTCATCTTTAATTTCACGCAGTAAATCTTTAGGTTTCCTCATAGATATATTCTCCATTATTTATTAAATTATTTAAGTAAACCAATAAATCTAATAACTCTATCGGTGTCATTACAACTATATTCTAGTGTAGTAAGATAGATAACGTTTCTTTTATCATATTCTCCAAGATAGAATTGCTTTTGTAAACCTGGAGTGCAAATGATAAAATCAGATATCCTTTTTAATTCCTCTATATTAGATTCTGATGGATCAAGTATTACATTGCAGTTTATTCTTTTCTTTTCTAAGTCATCATTTATTTTTTTACATACTTATCTTCTTTACACCACCCAAATATAATCGGCGTAAAAAGAGCTCTTCCCAGCATTGGGCTTGAGTTATAAACAAACACCCCAACCTTTTTCATTTATATTGCCTATTATAATTATACCGCTAATCTTAATGATTGTTTTCACCATAGACTTAAAATTAACCATTCGGATTAAATTTGTCAAAGCCTTTAAGGAAACTTCATCCTAGATTTAATTAATTAAATTATTTCACAAATATATATTTCATATGTAATGAAAAATATAATTCTATTATTATCCAGAAAAGAAATTGATATTTATTGAAAAAATATAATTACATTAAAAATGGAAATTTTGAAATAAAAAAAGCCCTGACCATAAGATCAAAGCTTTATCATCACTGTTTGGATAACTGATTACATTAGTATCCGCAGCATACGGCGCAGTGGTTCTGCCGCGCCCCACAGCAACTGGTCACCCACGGTAAAGGCGGAGAGATATTCTGGCCCCATATTCAGCTTACGCAAGCGGCCTACAGGGGTATTCAAGGTTCCGGTGACTGCCGCTGGCGTCAGTTCACGCATGCTCAGCTCGCGGTCATTTGGAATAACACGAACCCAGTCATTGTGAGTTGCCAGTAATTGCTCGATTTCTGGCAATGGTACGTCTTTTTTCAGTTTCAGCGTGAAAGCCTGGCTATGACAACGCAGTGCGCCGATACGGACACACAGGCCATCAACCGGGATCACCGAGCCGGTATTCAGAATTTTATTAGTCTCGGCCTGACCTTTCCATTCTTCACGGCTCTGGCCGTTATCCAGCGCCTTGTCGATCCATGGGATCAAGCTGCCAGCCAGTGGCACACCAAAATTGTCCGTCGGTAACGAGCTACTGCGAGTCGCCGCCGTCACTTTACGTTCGATATCCAGAATGGCAGAAGCAGGGTCTTGCAACTCTTTAGCCACACCAGCATGCAGCATGCCCATTTGAGTCAGTAACTCACGCATATGGCGTGCGCCACCGCCGGATGCAGCTTGATAAGTCGCAACAGATGCCCACTCAACCAGGTCATTGGCAAACAAACCGCCCAATGACATCAGCATCAGGCTGACAGTACAATTACCACCGGCAAAGGTCTTGATACCTTGATCCAGCCCCTGCTGAATAACGCTGTGGTTAACTGGGTCCAGAATAATAATCGCGTCATCCCGCATACGCAGAGAAGATGCTGCGTCAATCCAGTAACCTTGCCAGCCAGTTTCTCGCAGCTTTGGATAAATTTCGTTGGTATAATCTCCCCCTTGGCAAGTGATGATAATATCTAATGCACTCAGCGCATCAATATCATAAGCATCTTGTAATGTGCCTTGCTGGCCCGTGAAAGCTGGTGCAGCTTGACCATGCTGAGAGGTAGAGAAAAAGACCGGGCGGATGCCGTCAAAGTCGCGTTCTTCAATCATGCGCTGCATGAGAACTGAGCCGACCATACCGCGCCAGCCGATAAAACCAACGTTTTTCATGTTTACTGTCCTGCCTTGGAAGGTGACACCGATTAATGGATGTCTATCTTGCATCGCTGCACGTTATCTACGGCAAGCTGACGAATACAGACCTGATACCACCTTACAAAATATGGACAAAGTGGCAAGTTAAATTATTCGATACCAGAATGATTCAAAGCAATCTTCCTAATATGTGACTTTGACTGGCCGGAAACGCCAGTCGTTTAGACCCTTTTGAGGTAAAAATGACAGAGATGATCGCGGCAACAGTGTTGCTGTTTTTGATTATGGACCCGTTAGGAAACTTGCCGATTTTTATGTCGGTGCTCAAGCATCTGGAACCTAAACGGCGACGGGTAGTATTGATCCGTGAGTTGCTGATTGCCCTAATATTGATGCTAATTTTCCTGTTCGCCGGGGAAAAGATTCTGGCATTCCTCAATCTGCGGACTGAAACCGTGTCGATATCGGGCGGTATCATTTTGTTCTTAATCGCGATTAAGATGATTTTCCCCTCTCCTGAAAGTAATGTTACCGGGCTATCGGCAGGAGAAGAGCCATTCTTGGTTCCGTTGGCTATTCCATTAGTCGCTGGCCCCTCGATTCTGGCAACCCTGATGCTGCTGTCGCATCAGTATCCTAATCAGCTCAGCCACTTAGTGCTGGCATTGATGATTGCCTGGGGTTTATCCGCCGCCATTTTATTGATGTCGAATCTGTTCCTGCGCTTGCTTGGCAGTAAAGGTGTCAGCGCATTAGAACGGCTGATGGGGTTAATTTTGGTGATGTTATCAACGCAGATGTTTTTAGATGGCGTGCGGGCGTATTTAATGAAGTGATTTACCTGGAGTTAGTGCCTGAGTGATCCGTTCGGTTGATATGAGATTAGCGGTTACTTCACCTCCGATGCCTTAATCGATAAAGAGTGCGGGCATCCACTCTTTATCGATCAACATATCAGGCTGTGGGAAACAAATGTTCACCAAATGAATATTACTTACTCAATGCCAAAACACACCGCGCGACCACTTCATCGATATCTGCATCAATATCTACACAGATAACATCCGGCTCTTCTAGTCCCGGCTCTTCGAGAGCTTCAAACTGGCTTTTCAATAGATCGGTAGGCATGAAATGACCGGAGCGAGCTTTTAGCCTTCCCATAATCACGTCAAAGCTGCCTTTCAGATATAAAAACACCATTTCCGGATTACCTTCCCGCAGACGGTCACGGTAGCGGCGTTTCAGTGCCGAACAGACAATAATACCGGTCTCATTCTTATGGTTCAGGCTATAAGCCGCATCACTCAGGCGCTCTAGCCACGGCATACGGTCCTCATCATTTAGCGGATGCCCACTACCCATCTTCTGAATATTGGCGCGGGGATGCAGATCATCACCATCAATAAATTTGGCATGGATTCGCCGGGCCACAGCTTCTCCCACCGTGGTTTTACCACTACCTGATACACCCATCACGATAATGCTACGTCCTGCCATAATTTTGATCTCTATCTCAGAATGGGAATTTTACCGTTCGCTATGGTTCCGTATTTTACCATGTTACCGGTATCATGATACCGGTAACAAATAGAGATGTGACTTTTATCACAAAGGATAGAACACCATTATCGAACTCAATCGCGCAATCATGCTGGCCGGAAAAGGCTGACTGCAAACTATAACTAAAAGCGATATGCCCCTACGACTGCAAATGGCAAAGGGGCACCCTAAGTAAGCGGAGAAATACTATGCCATTAGTCATTGTCGCGGTTGGCGTTGCCATGCTGCTGTTACTGATGATTCGTTTCAAACTCAACGGATTTATTTCCCTGATTCTGGTCGCACTGGCGGTCGGTATCATGCAAGGAATGCCCGTCGATAAAGTGGTCGGTTCAATTAAAGCCGGGGTTGGTGGCACGCTAGGTAGCCTGGCGCTGATTATGGGCTTCGGTGCCATGCTCGGTAAATTACTGGCTGACTGCGGTGGTGCTCAACGCATTGCCACCACCTTAATAGATAAATTTGGTAAAAAGCACATTCAATGGGCGGTGGTCCTCACCGGTTTTACTGTCGGTTTTGCCCTGTTCTATGAAGTCGGCTTCGTGCTGTTGCTGCCGCTGGTATTCAGTATCGCAGCTTCAGCCCGCATTCCATTGCTGTATGTCGGTGTCCCGATGGCCGCCGCGCTGTCTGTCACCCACGGTTTCCTGCCACCTCACCCCGGCCCAACCGCTATCGCGACCATTTTCCACGCCGATATGGGCAAGACCTTGCTGTATGGGACGTTGTTAGCCATCCCAACCGTTATTCTGGCAGGCCCGGTATTTGCTCGTTTCCTAAAAGGTATTGATAAGCCTGTCCCAGAAGGGTTGTATAACCCAAAAACTTTCACTGACGAAGAAATGCCAAGCTTTGGGGTCAGTGTCAGCACGGCGTTGGTGCCGGTTATTTTGATGGCATTACGGGCAGTGGCTGAAATGATTTTGCCCAAAGGCCACCCGATTCTCTCTTATGCTGAGTTCTTCGGCGACCCAGTGATTGCGACCCTGATCGCGGTGTTAATTGCCATTTTCACCTTTGGCTTAAACCGTGGCCGTTCAATGGAATCAGTCATGGATACCGTGACCGATTCCATAAAAATTATCGCAATGATGCTGTTAGTTATCGGCGGCGGCGGCGCTTTTAAACAGGTGTTAGTCGACAGTGGTGTTGATCACTATATTGCCAGCATGATGAATAGCAGCGGCCTATCACCAATTCTAATGGCATGGTCAATTGCAGCCGTGTTACGTATCGCTCTGGGCTCGGCGACTGTTGCCGCCATTACCGCAGGCGGTATCGTCGCACCGTTAATCGCCACCACAGGAGCCAGCCCTGAGCTGATGGTTATTGCCGTGGGTTCCGGTAGCGTGATTTTCTCTCACGTCAACGATCCGGGTTTTTGGCTGTTCAAGGAGTATTTCAACCTGACGATTGTCGAAACCTTTAAGTCATGGTCAGTGTTGGAAACCATTATTTCAGTCTGTGGCTTAGTTGGCTGCTTGTTGTTAGCAACTGTGATTTAAATGCTGCCGCCGGGGAGGATGGTGAAACCGACGTCAACCATCTTGGGTGTTACCACCTCTCCGCGCAACCGAGCTAACAAGCGCTCAGCACCGATTTGCCCCATTCTCTCACGCGGGGTCAGCACACTGGCCAGTTTTGGCACCATCGACTGGCCAATATCATGACCATGAAAACCGGCTATCGCCATATCCTGCGGGATAGATAGCCCTTGACGCTGACATTCAAATACCGCGCCAATTGCCAAGTCATCATTGGTACAGAAAATACTGTCGATCTGCGGATAACTGACCTGCGCGGCACGCAATAGCTCAGCACCTGCGGAGTAGGATGAGGAGCGGCTGGTCATCACACTCATGGGTTCCAAACCGGACTCACGCATTGCCTGCTCATATCCTTGTTGCTTGATCACCGTACGCTCATCCTGACGCGCGCCAAAATACACGACGTGTCGATGGCCTTTGGCGATAATTTGCTGAGTCATCTGCCGAGCAGCTTCAAAGTTGTTAAAGCCCACAGCCAGATCAATGCAAGGTGAAGAACAATCCATCAGTTCAATAACAGGAATACCCGCGACCTCAATCATTTGCAATGTACGGGCCGTGTGGTGACGTTCTGAGAGGATCAAGCCATCAATATTGTAAGAGAGTAACGAGGTCAAGCGCTGCTCTTCGCGCTCTTTCTGATAGCCGTAATGTGCCAACATCGTCTGATAACCATGAGCATCTGTCACACTCTCAATACCGCGCAACACTTCGGCGAAAACCTGGTTAGTTAATGACGGCAATAATACGCCAATAGCATGGCTGGTCGCGTTGGAGAGGATATCGGGAGCACGATTAGGAATATAGCCAAGTTCGTTTAATGCCAGTGCAATTTTTTCCTGCAAAACCGCAGAAACTTGCTCCGGATTGCGCAAATAGCGGCTGACCGTCATTTTAGTGACGCCAACCATATCGGCAACATCTTGTAGCACTGGCCTTTTTTTCTTCATTATCAATGAACTGAGGCAGAGTAAACGATGGGCTATTCTAGCAAAGAAAAGGGTATTACGCGACGCGCATACCCTTTTTACTGAGGACTATCAAACTTAAACTGGCGGTAAATCAAACAACAAGATTTCACTGTCTTCATCTGCATGAATAGAAAGCGCAGCTTCATCCCAGATAGCCAAGGCATCGCTGGTACCTGCACGATGGCCGTTGATAGACACATTACCGCGCACAACTTGTATCCAGATGCGGCGCTCTGCCTGAATCTGATAAATTGACTGCTCTTCACGTTTCAGTGCCCAGCGCCATAATGTCATGTCCTGGAACACCTTCAATGAACCATCACGCGCATCCGGTGATAACACCAGTTGCCTCCCTTGCGGGATATCAAACATCTGCTGCTCGTAGCGCGGTTCCAAGCCGGTTTTATTCGGGATAATCCAAATCTGGTAAAGATGCAGCGGCTGGTCATCACGGCCATTATATTCTGAATGGCGGATACCTGTGCCCGCACTCATGATCTGGAATTCACCTGCATGAATCTGTTCTTTGTTACCCATGCTATCTTGGTGTTCAACAGTACCGGACAACACATAAGTCAGGATTTCCATATCTTTATGTGGATGAGTACCAAAACCCTGGCCTGCGTCGATAACATCTTCGTTAATCACCCGCAGCGCTGAAAACCCCATAAATTCCGGGTCGTAATAATCAGCGAATGAGAAAGTATGCCAGCTATCCAGCCAACCGTGATTAGCATGACCACGTTCTTCTGCTTTGCGTAAATAAATCATGTTCAGTTCTCCTCAATGTTTTCTTTAGTCTAGATGTCGCCGGAGAATATGAAAGCGCAAAAAACTCACTCCTCTGTTCAAAAAATTCGACTAATTGATAAGTTAAAAGACAAATGATTTGAATTTGAAGTCATTACAGAGAGAAAACATGATAAGTGCTCAGAGATAGGTGCCTTCAAACAAAAGCCTGATAAGGCAAACAGTGAAAGATAGGCAAAAAAAAAGCCAGCACCCGGCTGGCTAAGTAAACACTGGAAGCAATGTGAGCAATGTCGTGCCTTCATAATGTGAACACCTAAACTTTGATGCCTCATCGGAAAGCACGACAATGATAATCATTATCACTCTCACTTGTAAAGTGTTTTTTTTAACCACAGCCAATATTATTGACTCCAGTAAATAAATCGATACTTTATTAGGTAATTCAAACAGTAAGAGTAAGGTTATGCTTATGAAAAATGTGCAGATACGCCATGTGGAAATCTCCGATTATCTGGCCTTACAGCAGTTATTTTCTCATCCACAGGTTTATCGCGACACATTACAGCTACCTCTGCCTTCTCAAGAGATGTGGGCCAAAAGAATCAAAGAGATGCCAGCAGGTATGCAGAATATGGTGGCATGTATTGATGAGAAAATTGTTGGTCAACTAACTGTTGAAGCCAATCAACGGGCTAGGCGCCGTCATGTGGCTACTTTTGGTATTGCTGTTGATGCACATTTTTGTGGGAAAGGTATCGGCAGTGCATTGATGACAGCCATGATCGATTTATGTGATAACTGGCTGAATATACAACGTATTGAGTTGACTGTTTTTGTCGACAATACTGCGGCTATCACCCTGTATCGTAAATTTGGCTTTGAGATTGAAGGTACCAGCCCACACTTTGCTTTCCGAGACGGCCAGTTTGTTGATGCATACCATATGGGCAGAATCAAAATATAGGTTATTCAATAGGGGATAGCATGCAAGTGCTGCCCCCTGTTATTGGGATATCTCAGTAAGCAGGTTAATAGCCAATAAAAGCAATGAACACCAGGCAGTATCAAGAACGAGGATATTTAAATACCTGCCGTTTCTTTGATATAACGCCGAGCCTTCACTGCATATTCAAATGGATTAGCAATAGCCGGATCCTGCTCTGCTTCAACCACCATCCAACCTTGATAGCCCCTTTCATCCAGCAATTTAAACACCGGCCGGAAGTCAATAACGCCATCACCGGGCACAGTGAACGTCCCCTTTTTCACACCATCAAGAAAACTGAGTTTTTTGGTCTTAACTTCTGCGACAATCTCATCGCGCACATCTTTCAGATGGACATGATTAATACGCGGTAAGTATTTCTCTAGAATGGCTAGCATGGCTTCCTGGCTACCCTCGGAGTAATAGGCATGCCCAGTATCAAATAGCAGGTAAACATCGTCATTAACCATACTCATATAACGATCAATTTCTTCGCTGGTTTGGATACCTGTTCCCATATGGTGATGTAAACATACCTGCATCCCTTTCGTGGCCGCGATTTTGGCTAACTCATTATAGCCATCAGCAATACGCTGCCATTCAAGGTCAGTAAAGTAAGGTTTTTCTTCAAAGACCGCTTTTGGCGTCCCCTGAATACTTTTGCTTTGTTCGGAACAACCAATCACTTTTGCACCCATAGCGTGGAGGAAATTCATATGATTAATAAATTCATCAATGGTTTTTGCACGCTGATCATCGGCAAAAAAAGTGCTGAACCAAGCATTACAAATTTGCATACCACGCAGTTCAAGCATAGGTTTCAGTATGTTAGGATCTCGTGGATATTTACTACCAACTTCACTGCCGGTAAATCCAGCCAGTGCCATTTCACTGATACATTGTTGGAAGGTATTTTCTTTGCCTAAATCTGGCATATCGTCATTCGTCCAACCAATAGGAGCGATTGCCAACTTCACACGATCTTTATTCATAATAAACCTCTGCGATACATCTAATTTATACAGATGAATACAATTAAAAAGTGATTAATTGCCCGTCCTTTAATACAAGAAATAGTCTTTATTTAAATAAAACTTATTTTAAATAGAGCTTAATACTCTGGTCATTATGCTGCGTTATTGATTCAGCAACTCACGTTCAATACGTTCACGGGTCGCAACAGCCTGATGCACCATTTTTTCTGGATAACCAAAAAGAGAAGTCGTAATAATAGATTCGCCGCCGACTTTAAAAGTGCGATTGGCAAAATCCATATCGCGTAATGTTTGGAACAGTGCGGAGAAATCGACTTCTCCTTCACCAATACCCACATGTTGATGAATGACAGCATCGACCCCCGGCGGGTTCACGATATATCGGCAGTGCTTAGTGTGATTCATCGTATCGGCAATCAATACGTGTGAAAGGTCATCGCCAGCATATTTCAACATTCCAGCCACATCTCCTTTGCCTTTATCGTAGAAAAAGGTATGGGGTACGCTATAAAGATATTTCACATTATCGCTGCGCAGTGATTTCACTAAATCTGCAGTTTCATTATTCTCTTCACAAAAATCCCATGGATGAGATTGAATCTCTACCCGAATCCCTTCCCGCTCAATAATTGGTAATAACTCTTCCATTGAGCGATACCACATCTCCTCACAAACCTCAGGTTCATTGGGATCGCCAGAAAGCTCGGTATTAATGACGGAAACGCCCATTTCGACTGCAATTTCAATCATTCTCTTCCAGTTGGTTACTGCTGCCTGTCGCCGTGCTTCCAGTGGCCCAGCCCAACGATATACCACGATGAAAGATGATATTTCGACCCCAGTTTCTTTTAGTGCTTTCTTATATTCAGCAACAACTTCACGGCCCGCCTTAGGGTGTTTATAAAACGGATTAAGCTGCGGATGTGGTGACTGCTCAATATAGTCATATCCCCATTCCGCAACTTGGCGAACCATATTAGTGATACCCAGGTCTTTAATGACATCAACATCAAATGCAATCTTCATAGCGCTCCCGGTTTTACGTGAGATGCGGGCCGACCCGATTGGCTACAAAAAAATAGGGCAATGCTACAGCTTGATAACTGGCTCACAGGAAGCACAGCCCAATGTTATTTGTTATAAAAAGCAGGTCGTTGCGGCAAACTAACAGGAACAATCTCACCATTTTCTTGCGCCGCAATACAGGCATCAGCAGTAACCGCAGCAGCAAAGCCATCCCATGCAGAAGGTCCGGTGAGTTTTTCAGCCAAAACATCATTGATAAAGGCTTGCAACTCAACATCGTAGGCGTCAATAAAACGATCTTTCCAGTCGGTAAGAATTTCATGTGATAACCGCGCTTCACTACGCAGTAATACTGAAGATGGCTCAGGTAATTTTGCTATACCAATATCCCCGACGACCTCACATTGAATGTCATAGCCATATTGGCAATTCACAAAGATCTCTACATCAATGCGAGTCCCTTTCGCCGTTTCAAATAACACAACTTGTGGGTCTCTCAGATGGGCCTTGGCATGCTTAGCTTTGCGTGGGAAAACAACTTGTACAGAAACGTAATCATCATCCAATAGCCAGCGTAGTACATCGATTTCATGAATTAAGGTATCCGTGATAGCCATGCTTGTTGTGTAGTTCTCGCCAACTCTTGGATTACGGTGAGCACAGTGCAACATTAACGGATCACCAATCTTTCCACTGGTAATAACATCTTTCAGTGCGCGATAACCTTGATCATAAGGGCGCATAAACCCGACTTGAACCAATCGCTTACCTTGCGCAGCCTCGGCTTCTACAATGCGTTTACACCCTTCAGCAGTTACGGCTAACGGTTTTTCACAAAAAACATATTTCCCCGCAGCAACTGCGGCCAGAACAAACTCTTCGTGGCTTGGCCCCCAAGAGGTGACTAACACCGCATCCACTTCTTTCGCATTAATGACTTCATAGCCATCAGCATAAACATTTGCTTCGATACCAAGGTCGCGAATAACTTTGGTGGCGTGTTCACGATTGATATCGGTTACGGCGACGACACGACTACCCTGCAATACCTTGCTACAACGGCGAATATGATCCTGACCAATAGCACCAGTTCCGATCACACCAATATTTAACGGCATATTATTTCCCTCATGAAGTTTCGGTTTGCAGGCAATACCTGCTCGTTTTACAACTTCACATCCAGATCAACTGCAATGAGTGTTAGTAATCACGGGCTTTAGCGATATTTTGCTCTAACACCCGAACCACCGCGTCCGTCCTTTCACTTTCAGAAACCTGGGCAACCCCAACCCGCCACCAACTCAGGTATTTATGCACCATGGTTTTTGGTAGGACTTTTATGTCGATCAAGGTTGAAATCGTCTGCAAACGGGCATCTGCCAATGCATCGATAAGTTGTTGTTCAGTGGAAACACGGTATGTCTTACAACCATAGGCGGCGGCCAACATAGCAAAATCAACCGGGACAAAATCACCGTCTAATTGGCCGGTTTCTTGATTACGGAAACGAAATTCAGTGGCATAACTGTCCATGCCATGTTCCATCTGGAGATTATTAATGCAGCCATTGGTCATGTTATCGAACAATACGACATTAATTTTGCAGTGTTCCTGGATAGACGTGACCAACTCGGAGTGCAGCATCATAAATGCGCCGTCACCAACCAATGAATAAACTTCGCGCTCAGGTTCAGCCAGTTTCACACCTAATGCAGCACTGACTTCATAACCCATGCATGAGTAACCATACTCAACGTGGTAGCCATTACTCCCTTTGGTGCGCCACACCCGCTGCAAATCACCTGGTAAGCTGCCCGCAGCCGCAACAATGACCGCATCTTGAGGTAACTGATTATTAAGCACTCCTAGCACCTGGCTTTGCGTCAAGAAAGAGCCGGTTTTATTGATAAATTCAGCGAAGACTTGTTCACGATTTAAATGGTCATTAATTTCAGGAGTGAAATCATCAGCATTGTATTCCACCTGATAGACTCGCTGAGTCTCCGCTAACTGCTCAGCACGCATCCGGGCAATTTCACCGCCCCAGCTGGCCTGATAGCCTGTATTGTCGAGTTGCTGATGTAATGCTGATAATGCTTCCCGTGCATCGGCCAATAATTGCAAACCATCCAGTTTACCTGCATCAAAAGCACTGACATTAATATTGAGGAATGAGACATCCGGGCTCTGGAATAGCCATTTAGATGATGTGGTAAAATCGGTATAACGTGTGCCGACGCCAATGACTAAGTCAGCCTGCTTTGCCAATGTGTTAGCTGCCAAACAACCGGTCTCGCCAATGCCGCCAAGATTCAATTCATGTTCGGAGCTGATAGTCCCTTTGCCAGCTTGTGTTTCTACCCACGGCAAACCAAAACGCTCAGCAAATCGTTGCAATGCCTGACCCGCTTGCGAATACTTTACCCCACCGCCACACACTAGAATCGGTCTACGCTTTGAAGTAAGCAAAGCAATGGCATCCGCCAGCATTACGGTACTGGCAGGCCGCCGATCAAGGCGATGAACTCGTTTTTGGAAGAAGTAATCAGGATAATCATAAGCTTCAGCCTGGACATCTTGTGGTAAACAAAGTGTCACTGCACCAGTCTCTGCAGGATCGGTCAGTACTCGCATCGCATTAATGCACGCACTCATCAGTTGTTCCGGCCGAGTAATACGATCCCAATATTTACTGACTGGTTTGAATGCATCATTGGTACTAATACTCAGGTCGTGAGACTGTTCAATTTGCTGTAATACTGGATCCGGTTGGCGTGATGCAAACACATCGCCAGGAAGGAGCAGTAGCGGAATGCGGTTGGCCGTTGCGGTTGCTGCGGCAGTAATCATGTTGGCACTGCCTGGCCCAACAGATGATGTACAAGCATAAATTTGCTGACGCAGTTTTTGTTTAGCAAAGGCGGTGGCCGCATGAGCCATTCCTTGTTCATTTCGCCCCTGATGAACCACTAACTCACCACAATCTTGTTCCAATGCCTGCCCGACACCCAACACATTACCATGGCCAAAAATAGCAAAAATCCCTTTGATAAATTTGATTTCCTGACCATCAACTTGCAGGTACTGATTGTCCAAAAACCGGACTAAAGCCTGTGCCGTGGTTAGCCGAATCTTATTCATTTATCCATCCTTTGCTTGGTTTGTGTGACACCATGGTGACTGAGATACTTTCAGCCCTGAGGATACGTTTGCCGGAGCGAAGAGGCAGGCTTGATAGCTTCTGCGATGCTGACGACCGTTAGGTGAAACATAGCTGGGATTATAAACAAATATTTTTTTCATAAAATGACATTACAGAAGAAACATTTCATTTTGCGATGAAGATCAAATAATCCAGGAAAACACTGAAACGATAAAAGCCTTATAAAAGGTTCTGAAGCAACATCAATTCCATCCGACGATATATATGCTTAGTCCATTGATATAATTATATTATATTTTCTTTACCTATCGACTATATCTTCCTAAAAAAGCTATCAATAATTGGCTTAATTTATTGGCGTAAGTCCTATTTTAATGCGTGATATAAGGCTTTTATCTATGTCACATAATAGGGTAATAAATTTCATTTAACCTTGAAGTTGAAATTTTTATTCCTCATACTGATTTCAGAAAGGTTATTGTAGGTACAATTCATCGGTCATTGTCGGGATTCGAATTAATACAGAAGGAAATGGGGATGGGTACACAACACAAAGTGCTGGATGTCATATGTATCGGGCGAATTGCCGTTGATTTTTATGGGCAACAGATTGGGTCCCGGCTGGAAGATACCAGCACATTTGCCAAATATTTGGGCGGGTCATCAGGTAATGTTGCCTATGGAACAGCAATCCAAGGCTTGAAATCAGGGATGCTGGCACGTGTCGGTGATGAACATATGGGCCGTTTCCTACGCGAGGAATTACAACGTGTTGGGGCCGATACCCGTTTTCTTATTACAGATAAACAGCGCCTAACCGCTCTGGTTATTCTGGGTATTAAGGATCAAGAGACGTTTCCACTGATCTTCTACCGTGAAAACTGCGCAGATATGGCACTTACGCCAGATGATATTGATGAGTCTTATATTGCTTCATCACGCGCGCTGGCTATCACTGGTACACATCTTTCTCATCCCAATACGCGTGCCGCAGTGCTAAAAGCATTGGAATATGCTCATAAGCATGGCCTGCGAACAGCGCTGGACATTGATTATCGCCCAGTCTTATGGGGCTTAACTTCTCTAGGTGACGGTGAAACACGTTTCATTGAATCAGAAAAAGTGACTCAGGAATTGCAGGAAGTTCTGCATCATTTCAATTTGATTGTCGGTACCGAAGAAGAGTTCCATATTGCCGGTGGCAGTACTGATACACTGACCGCTTTGCAAAATGTACGCAAAGCAACAGCGGCGACACTGGTCTGTAAGCGCGGAGCACAAGGTTGCTCAGTATTCGAAGGGGAAATTCCTAACAGTTGGGAGCGAGTCAAACTACATTCCGGTGTTCGTGTTGAAGTTCTCAATGTACTGGGTGCAGGTGATGCATTCATGTCTGGTTTGCTGCGCGGTTACCTTAATGATGAAGGCTGGGAACAAGCTTGTCGTTATGCCAATGCTTGTGGCGCACTAGTTGTTTCACGTCATGGCTGCGCACCGGCCATGCCAACCAAAATTGAATTAGATGACTATCTCAGCCGTGAACATGCTGTTCTACGCCCTGATCGTGATGCTCATCTTAACCATTTACACCGAGTGACCACACGTAAACAGCAGTGGCCGGAGCTTTGTGTATTTGCTTTTGATCACCGAAAACAACTCGCTGAAATGGCCCGTGATGCGGGAGTTAGTGAAGAGCGGCTCCCCAAGCTCAAGACATTGTTACTGCAAGCAGCACAACAGGCAGCCCAAGAGTCTGGGCTAGAACATAAAAGTGGCATTCTGGCCGATACAACATACGGCCAGGAAGCCCTCAATGCCATTACTGGTCAAGGGTGGTGGATAGGCCGGCCAATTGAACTGCCAAGCTCAAGACCATTACGGCTCGAACATGGCAATATTGGGTCTCAGCTTATCGATTGGCCGCTAGAACACGTTGTAAAGTGTCTGGTTTTTTATCATCCCAAAGACAGCGCTGAGTTACGTCAACAGCAAGATGAGCTAATTCTTGATGTTTACCATGGATGCTGTAAATCAGGGCATGAATTGCTGTTAGAAGTGATTTTACCTGAAGACAATAAAGATAAAGATGAACGTTATTATATTGAAACCATGTCACATTTCTATCAGTTAGGTATTCAACCAGATTGGTGGAAGCTGCCACCACTTAGTGCTGAAAACTGGCAACAGGTTGGTAAGCTGATTGAAACTCAAGATCCTTATTGTCGAGGTGTATTAATTCTGGGGTTGGATTCTCCTGAAGCCATATTAAAAGCGGGTTTTGCTGCAGCAGCACAAGCACCTTGGGTGAAAGGTTTTGCTGTCGGTCGAACCATCTTCGGCCAGGCATCACGCCATTGGCTACAAGGTGAGTTAAATGATGCCGAGCTCATCTCACAAGTGAAACAAAATTATCAAACCCTGATAGGTTATTGGCGGGATTGCCGTCCGGTAGCCTAACGATAAAACAGTTTCAATGGCGCGGGTGTGGGAACATATCAGTGCCATTGTGCTGCCATCTGCGCTGTTTATTCCCCATTAGCCTGAAAAAATCCTGATTTTTGTCAAACATAATAAAGTAATATCTTTAGGTTACAGGTATTTCCTTTAATATGCCTTGGTCGACTGATTGAAGTTTCAATGAAATAAAAACAAATACCAATATCAGTAAATGAAATTTTCCAACCACCTGTTAGAATACTTGATAGACATACCCAAAGAACTTGGTGTTGCCGATCAGCAACAAATGAACTCATTCCGATAAGCATACTCAAGTAAGTAAGCCGGGGTGTGGAAATGTAGCCGACGCTGTTGTGACTTCAAGTACGAACGGGATAATCCTGAATTTTCCTCTGCCGTGGGCCCGAATGGATGAATAACCCGACTCAACTTTCATTGTTACAAGACCAAATTCGTCATCGCTATGAGACGTTAAGCAAACGCTTAAAACAAGTTGCTCGTTATATATTGGATAACAGTAATAGCATTGCATTTGATACGGTTGCTTCCATTGCGGCTCAAGCCAGTGTGCCACCGTCAACCTTAATTCGGTTTGCAAATGCCTTTGGTTTCAGTGGGTTTAATGAAATGAAACAGGTATTCCGTCAACATTTGATGGAAGAAACCGTCAACTATACTGAACGAGCGCGGTTGTTCCGCCAAACCTCGACCGATGGCAACACAGCCCCAGAGAAACCGGCTGAAATATTGAATGTATTTACCATGGTGAATGCACAAGCCTTGCAACAGCTAGCTGTGCAAACCAGTGCCGAGCAATTGGACAGAGCTGTTGAGTTATTGAACAACGCAGAGAATATCTATGTGATTGGTCTGCGCCGCTCTTTCAGTGTGGCTTCCTACCTGACTTATGCATTACGTCATCTGGAACGTCGCGCTTTTCTGATTGATGGGCTGGGAGGAATGTTTGCGGAACAATTGAGTATGGTGAAGCCCAAAGATGTGGTTATTGCCATCAGTTACTCTCCTTATGCGCAAGAAGCTTTAGAGCTGGTGGAGTTAGGGGCGAAAAGTGGAGCTCAGCAGATTGCGATTACGGATAGCCAGGTCAGCCCATTGGCAGCGTTCAGCGATGTGTGTTTTGTGGTGCGGGAAGCTCAGGTTGATGGATTCCGTTCACAGGTTGCTTCCATGTGTCTGGCACAAACTCTTGCCGTCTCTTTAGCATTGAATAATGCAAAAGAATAAAGCTTCAGAGAAGGCTTGCTAGCACCAGCCTTAACGATCTATTCAATGGGTAGGATTCAACCTACCCATTGAACTCATAATCTAGTCATTACACTGAAAAAGTGACTGACTCTTACTTTTTATCGAGCGCTACTGGATATTGATCACTGTTGATCCATGCATGATCTTTTTCCCAAGTAAACTTCCATAACCGTACTGGCCCCGCCATGACATTTAAGTAATAGCTGTCATAACCTGCCAATGTTGCCACTGGATGGTAGCCCTTAGGGACCTTCACCACATCACGGTTATAGACCGGCATGCATTCATCCAGTGAACGATCGTCGGTATAGACTCGCTGCATACAAAAACCTTGATCTGGCTTCAGCCGGTGATAATAGGTTTCCTCCAGATAAGTTTCGTCTGTCGCATTTTCCTGATCATGTTTGTGACTTGGGTATGAACTGGTATTCCCCTCATCGGTATAAACTTCGACTACCAGCAAACTGTCCGCAGGTTCATTATCAGGCAAAATATTATGCACTAACCGCTGGTTACGCCCCTTACCCCGCCTCTCAACCCCCACATCTGCCGGAGTGATAAGGCGGGAAGGTAAATGACCATGACCAGGAGCGCGACAGACGGCCAGTTCTAAATCAGTCTCTGCCACAATTTTGACATGATCATGATGTGGGACATAAACAGAATAAGGCGGTGTCCGTTCAAACGGACTCATACGTTTGCCAATATGAGGATATTCCGCACGTTGTGTTGAAACTGAAGCAATACCAGCGACTAATACCAGACAGAGTTCATTATCGGCACTCTCCAGATCCAAGGCTTTTCCCGCTGCAAGGTGATAGACATCAAACCCAACAAAACGCCAGCCCGCATTCTCTGGTGAAATATGCTGAATACGCCCATCTGCATCCGGAGACTGACATTTGGCAAGCAGTGAAGACATGATGGCTCTCCTGTTAACAACATGAAATTACACTAGCTAACACCGCCAGCAGCATTAGCCCAATGTTGGCATACTGTATTCTGAAACTGTCTGCTGACCCGTTGGCCAGCGGGCGGTTGTTGTTTTCATCCGCGTATAAAAACGCACACCGTCCGTACCATGAACATTCAATGCCCCGAATACAGAGCGCTTCCAACCACCAAAGCTATGAAATGCCATAGGGACCGGAACTGGCACATTGACACCGACCATTCCAGCCTGAACCTCGTGCACAAACTGCCGAGCAAAGTGACCGCTACTCGTGAAAATAGCGCTCCCATTACCAAACTCATGGCTATTCACGGTATTAATTGCTGTTTGATAATCCGGGACTCTAACAATTCCTAGCACTGGCCCAAAGATCTCTTCCCGATAAATTTTCATATCCGGGGTGACATGGTCAAACAGAGTACCGCCTACATAATATCCATGCTCATAGCCAGTAACCTTATAATTGCGGCCATCTGTGATTAACGTCGCACCTTCTTTAACACCTTGATCAATATACCCAAGGACTTTTTCCTGATGAGCTGCTGAAATTAATGGCCCCATTTCATTTTCTTCCCCACCTTCCTGCAAGCCAGGGCCAACGCGTAAGCGAGCAATAAGTGGTTTTAGCTTTTCAATGAGCTTATCAGCCGTGCTATCGCCAACAACAACGGCAATAGGCAGCGCCATGCAACGTTCACCTGCAGACCCAAATGCACCGCCCATCAATGCATTTACTGTCGCATCAAGATCGGCATCAGGCATAATAATTGCCTGATTTTTTGCCGCGCCGAAGGCTTGAACTCGCTTACCATGAGCACTGGCTGTGGTATAGATATGTTCGGCCACAGTAGAGGAACCAACAAAACTTACCGCCTGAATTCGTGGGTCAGTGCAAAGTTGAGCAGCACTTTCATTTGAGCAATGAATAACATTGAATACACCATCAGGCAGCCCAGCTTCAGTCAGCAATTCGGCCAAGCGCACCGAAGCAGAAGGGTCCAGTGCTGGCGGCTTCAGGATAAAGGTGTTGCCGCAAGTTAATGCTACCGGGAACATCCACATTGGTACCATGGCGGGGAAGTTAAACGGGGTTATGCCAGCAACGACGCCCAAGGGTTGCATCATTGAGAAGCTATCGACACCGGTACCGACATCGGCGGAATATTCACCTTTCAACAAGTGTGGGATACCACAAGCGAACTCGACAACCTCCAGACCACGAGTGATTTCACCCAATGCATCGGAATAAACTTTACCGTGCTCACGAACAATTAACTCTGCCAACTCATCCCGGTGCTGTTCAATCAGTGCTTTGAAATTGAACATAATACGGGCACGGCGCAGAGGGGTAGTACGTGACCAGTCGGCAAATGCCTCATGTGCTACGCCGATAGCCTGATGCACTTCTTCAGCAGTACTTTGCGTAACCTGGCCTTCAACTTTACCGGTGGCTGGATTATGAATATCGGCAGTCTGATGGCTGGAACTCAGACAATTCTTCCCGCCAATAAAGTTACTCACAATTTTCATGTCTCACCCTCTTCTTAACAGCGGCTATCGCAAGGGTCATTGAAAATGGCTATATGCCAGACACCTAACGGACCATGCGCTCAATCAGTAAGGGTTATCTTGTGGTAGAGCTAAGATAGCCCGCAAGGCGACCAGCCACCCAAAAGGCGAAAAGCCAGCCGATATGCAGACTCTATTCCATTGAAAAAAAAGTTTCAAATAACTTTCTTTAGAAATTTTATTTTGTGCGATGCATCGCAAGTTCCTGCAAGCCACTAACACCGTGGTCAAAATAACCAGAACATCTGCGCAATAGACTCATCCATCTGCATTTTCTCAATTTTCCATCCTAAAAAAGCTGTTAATGTAAAAAAAACAGTATGTTTAGTAGCCTTTACGTCGCCTTAAATAGCCTTTTCAAGACTTTTTGCTGCTTGATATTTGAGCTGGATCGAAAAATTAATATTTCGTTATTTAATAAAAATGAAATAAATGTTCTTATCAAAATCAGTATGCACGTTACTTCAATCCAACTCTTGCCCTGCTTATTTCTCTGAACAGGTTAATGCCGCAGGTTGGCGACAAGGGACACTAAACGGAGTTTTTATGGCATATCAACAAAAAAGGAATACCGGCTATGTGTTGCGGATCTGTGGCATTGCCGCTCTCGGTGGCATCTTATTTGGCTATGACACTGCCGTCATCTCAGGTGCGATAGACTCACTGAAAAGTTACTTCAACCTTAGCCCGGCAGAAACGGGTTGGGCAGTCTCTAATGTTGTGATCGGTTGTGTCATTGGTGCATTTATCTCCGGCCCCATTGCTGGCCGCTGGGGGCGCAAAAAGGCCCTTATGCTGGCCGCCGCTCTTTTTACTATATCTGCCATTGGAGCAGCACTGGCAACGACTTTCACCGTATTTGTTATCTATCGAATTATCGGTGGATTAGCAGTTGGATTGGCTTCGACGGTCTCCCCAATGTATATGTCAGAAGTCTCCCCCAAAGATATGCGCGGGCGAGCACTGAGTATGCAGCAATTTGCCATTGTATTTGGGCAGATCGTCATCTTTTACGTTAACTATAAAATTGCCAGTCAGGCTACGGAGTTGTGGCTCATTGAATATGGTTGGCGCTGGATGATTGGCTCGGCTGTCATTCCCTGTGCGTTCTTTTGTATCTTTGTTTTCTTTATTCCTGAATCCCCACGCTGGAGTGTCATGGTCGGCCGAGAAGACCAGGCATTAGCCATGCTTACCAAGGTTTCCAATGCCAACCACGCCCAGAATGTGTTGAGCGAAATAAAAGTATCACTGGCTCAAGATAAGCAACAGCATAAGAACCGGCTGAATTACGGTGATTACAGAGTCCGTTTTATTATTTTTGTTGGCTGTATGCTGGCAATGCTGCAACAGGTCACTGGCGTTAACGTCATGATGTATTACGCTCCCGTGGTGTTGAAAGTGGTCACCGGTAATATGCAAGAAGCACTATTCCAAACTATCTGGCTTGGTGTACTTCAATTGGTGGGCTCAGTGATTGGCGCAATGCTAATGGATCGTATGGGCCGGTTGCCACTAATGCGCTTTGGTACCCTTGGCACCATTCTCGGGCTATTGATCACATCCTTCGCCCTCTATAACCAGTCGACTGGTTATCTGGCACTGTTTGGCATGTTGTTCTTTATGATCTTCTACGCTCTTTCATGGGGGGTTGGGACTTGGGTGCTAATTTCTGAAATATTCCCCAACCGTATGCGGGCGCAAGGCATGAGTATTGCTGTTGGCTGCATGTGGGTCGCTAACTTCGCTGTCTCACAAAGCTTCCCAATGATGAATGACCAACCTTATCTTTCATCTCAATTCCACGGTGCCTTCCCAATGTGGATTTTCGCTATCTGCTGCTTGTTCAGTTATTGGTTTATCTGTCGCTTTGTACCTGAAACTAAAGGGGTAGCATTGGAACATATGGAAGAAGCCATGCTGGCAAAACGATCGAAACAGTCTCTATCAACAGCAGTACCGGTGATTCCCGGCAGGAGCAAATAACATGTCTATTGCACAAAATCGTTTCTGTATAAATCGTAAGATCGCTCCAAATTTAAGTATCGAAAACTTTTTCAGATTGGTTAAAAAGTGCGGGTTAAATAAGGTTGAGTTACGTAATGACATGGCAAGTGGCAAGGTCACTGATGAGTTAACAACAGCACAACTGAATGAACTGGCCGATGAATATGAAATTGAAATTGTGACCATCAATGCGTTGCAATACTTCAATTCTCCAGAGCATAGATCTGCGCTGTTGCAAGAAGCAGAAAGCATGCTAAAACAAGCACAAGCAATTCATTGTCGTGGAATCATTTTATGCCCAAACTGTAGTGCCAGTGACCGGCGTTCGGCCGAGCAAAAAGAGCAAGATACACTGGATGCTTTGTTGTTGCTCGCCCCACTCTTTAAAAAATATCAGGTCACTGGACTAGTGGAACCCTTGGGCTTTGGCATCAGTTCATTGCGCTCTCATCTACTAACACAATCCATCATTCGTAAATCTGCAGCCCCCTACAAAATGGTGTTGGACACCTTCCACTACTATTTAAGTGACATCGATAAAGCCGAGTTTGATGCACATATTGACGTCAATACTATTGGTCTGGTGCACCTCTCGGGTGTCGAAGAAACACGGTTAAAATCCACGCTGACAGATGAGGACCGCATCATGCTAAGTGAACAGGATAAGCTCAACAGCAAACAGCAAGTCATCAATCTTGAGCGGTTAGGCTACCAAGGAATATATGCTTTTGAACCGTTCTCATCACTATTGAATACTTGGTCAGAGGCCGACATTGAAAGAGAAATTCACCACAGCATTGCTTACCTACAAAACTAGCAAGCAAAAACACTCTTGATGGTCAGTATCGACGAGCAAATTTAGTGCCTTATATGGGAATTTAAAATGTGACATCGGGATACCCGGCTATCAGGTATCCCGAAATATGTTGGATAAGGTTTCCTATTAATTGTCATTCAAAACCCAGCTATTAGGCTCTTCGACCACACCACCGAACAGCCAAACTTGCAGCACCGGCAAGGGTAATCAGCGCAACAACACCAGTCCAGCCCATTTTTTCTAACATTAGGCTACCCAAGGCTGACCCTACAGCCATCCCAACAAACACGCCGGTAAATAACAGTGCATTAAGTCGGCTACGGGCAGCGGGTTCAAGGTTATAAATAATGGTTTGATGCGCGACTAATGTGGCTTGAACACCAAAATCAAAACCAACTGCACTCACAACAATCAGCCCTATCTGAAGCTGAAATGGTAACAAAGGCAAAAGAAACAGAGCGGCAAACGACAATGTTGCCAGGCCTGCGCCAATTAAAGTAACCACTTGTGGCCCTCGACGATCCGCCAATGAGCCAGCTAGCGGTGCTGCCAACGCACCCGCAGCACCGGCAAGGCCGAATGCACCCGCAACTGCACTGCCAAGGTGATAAGTATCCTGTAGCATCACAGCTAAAGTGGACCAAAATGCGCTGAATCCTATAGATAATAGTCCTTGTGATAAGGCAGCCCGGCGTAAGTCTTTAAACTGTAGCCACAAATGGCTCATTGAGGTGAACAGAGCCGGATAACTCAGCGTCGAGGTTGCTGGTAGCCCTGGTAAACAGCGCCAGATCACCAGAGTGATTAAAATAACTGACAGTGCAGCGCCCATATACAGTGACCGCCAACCGAAATATTCAGCGACAAAGCCACTCAATACCCGTGACAGCAAAATACCCAACAATAAACCCGTCATAACCGTTCCGACTGTTTTTCCGCGTTGGGCCGCCGAGACTAAGCTAGCGGAAGCCGGAACAATGTCTTGCGCCATCGTTGCCGCAAGGCCGATAACAAAACTGGTGGCAAGTAACCCGCTGATACCCGGTGCAAAGCCGCTAAATAACAATGCAATAGTCAGCAGAATACCTTTCAACAAAATGATAATCCGGCGGTCATGGCGATCCCCTAGCGGGGCAAGTAATAATATGCCTAAGGCATAACCAATTTGTGTCAATGTCGGCACCATACCTACCGCACCTACGCTGGCATGCAAATCACTCCCTATAACACCCAATAGTGGTTGGCTATAATAAATCGATGCAACGCTAAGACCAGCGCCAGTTGCCAGCATAAGAACTGTCCGCCCGGAAAGAGCTTGTTTATTACTTTCTGCAGGACTTGATGTGGTTTGAATGACTGACATGATGGCTACCTGTAATGTTATTGAGGCTGTATTTTTGCCTGCACAGACACATCTTGGTAGTCGCCTGAAGAGTAAAACTGTTATACGCTGCATGCATGACAGAACCTAACTTATCTGGCATTGACCGTATAGAGTTGATGCAAACATTTATTCGTATCGTTGAAGCGGGAAGTTTGTCCGGGGCAGCAGCACGTCTGGGCACAAGCCAGCCAACAGTTAGCCGCCGGTTGCAAACACTGGAACGTTTACTTGGTTTGAAATTATTGCAACGTACCACGCATATCATGAAGTTGACCGATGATGGCGAGCGTTGCTATTCCCATGCCAAAGAGTTGGTTGAAAGCTGGAATGCCATGGAGGATGACCTACGGGGTGCAACAGACGAACCCAGGGGCTTATTGCGTGTATTGGTCCCGCACGCTTTCGGGCAAGATCAGTTAATCAAACCACTTAAAGACTATCTAAATCGTTACCCGAAAATGTCGGTTGAATGGACGCTAAACGATCGGCGACCAGATTTTATTGCCGAAGGTATTGATTGTGCTATTCAAGTTGGAGCGGTAACCGACCCTTCGGTTGTCGCTATCCTTCTGGCTGAAGTGCCGCGTATCGTCATTGCCGCGCCTGAGTTATTAAGCAACAAGCGGATACCCACACATCCCGAACAATTGCTGGATTTTCATTGGATAGCATTAAATTCGTTTTACCGTAATGAAGTCGTTCTCAGTCATAAAACAAATGGTGAAATCCAACGTTTTTCCATTGAACCACAGTTGAGTACCGACAGCCTATATGCATTACGTAATGCTGCACTGGCAGGGTTAGGAGCAGGTATTGCATCAACATGGGTAATCAGCGACGATCTGGCCCAAGGACGATTAGTCCATCTGGCACCAGATTGGCACGGATTACCTTTACCCATTTATTTAGTTTATCCCCACGCCAGTTTTTACCCTGCCAGATTGTGCGCGTTTCTCGATATCATGCGCCAAGCCATGCCAAGTTTGGCGGGAACACAACTTCCGAGTAAGAAATCTAGAAATACGCCAAGGTAACGATCGTGTTCATATGAATCAGGGAGCCAAATACTCCCTGTTGAGATAATAATTAAAGCGTAACGATATTTTCTGGGGGCAAAAACAAATAAATATTAACTAACGATAGCATCAACCTGTTCAGCAAAACTTTTCATACAATCGGCCATATATTGTTGAGTGACTTTTGTCACTTTCTCGTAGTTGTTTACTTGCCACTGCTCCAATGGAGCTTTAATAGGTTTAGGCTCACAAGTAAAATACATTCCACTCTTTTGCCAGGTTTCTTTCTTTTTACTGAAGTTAGTCACATACCGTAATTCATAGTCTGTTTCTGAGCCAGATAAATTCTCATACATTAATAACCAGACACTTGGGCGCACTTCTATTTTTTCCATATAGAGATGTTTAGGTTTATCCGCCAACCCTTTCTTTACTTCGGCTTCAATATTTGGCATGAAGTAGCCGATACTCGGATTACTCAAAACGACTATTTTTGTGCCTCTTAAATCCTCTTTAGTAAAAGTACCGCCCGAAGCACTGCCCGCAAACGCTTGAGCAACAAAAGCCACGACAGAGACACCGACCGCGGCAGCAGTATCGGAGCGGGTAACCAGGCGCAATGAGGTATCTGTGGCATGGCTGTTTCCTACTTCCAGCTTGTTATAAGCAGATATGGGTATTTCTGCACCATTCTCACCACGAATGGCTTTCTTTTCGACTTCAGTATCGAAAGGCTGTTTACCAGCACAACCCGATAACAACGCAGATACTAATATAAGACAAAGAGATTTAGAGTATTTCACTATATAGTCCTTTAGATAATTTTTTAAATAAACAGCAGCAACCTAATGTAAGTTACTTAACAAGTGATTTTTATTAATGAGGGATCAATCCCAATATTATATATTGCTGTGTGCATAAAGATTTTAAGGCAAGATAGACTCATGCATAAGCAGCATATCATATCATCATATGAGGATAATAATTAAATAAATCATTATTCTTGATAGTGAATGTAATTTAATAAAATTAAAAATTTCACTAAGCTAAATTTCCTAGATGAAAAAATATTTCTTAGGTTAGCATGATATAAAATTATTTTATAAAGGTTATTATTAGCGCACAGGGTATTCCAAGCTCGCGATATGGGTATGCCGACACCGAGTTATCGCCAACAGAATTATAAAAATTATTATTTTGCTGTTCGCGTCAAACCCCAGCCAATAATTATCTTAGTCAAGATTGATGTAACCTTTCACGGCCTGTACCAGATAACACAACGAAGAAAAACGTCCTAACACGAGTAGAGCTTAGCCCTGCAAACCACTATGGCTGACACTGCGGCTCTGCTTTTTCAGATTTAATCTCAGACAATAGCCAAAGTGAAAAGTCCCGCATAGCGGCAGTTTCTGTGCGGGATTGTAGACGAGTTAACCAATACCCACCCAAGCTAATCGTCGTACTAAAAGGCTGGATAATACGTTCACTGAGTAACAGATGAGTAAACATCGACGGGGGAGCCAGCGCGATGCCTATCTCTGCTTGTGCCGCTTCCAACATACTCACCGACGAGTCGAACACCATTATTTGCTGAGAGGGTGAAGGCACGCATCCTCCAGCAGCAGTAAACCATGCTGACCATTCATCACGTCGATAGGAACGCAGTAGAGTAAATTTTTGTAGGTCATTAGGGTGGCGTAAACTCCCCGCCAATGAGGGTGTGCATAGAGGAGCCAATGGCGCATCGCACAAAAATTGTGACTCGGTATCATGCCAGGCACCATTACCATAGCGGATAGCATAATCCAGCCCTTCCGCCACCACATCCACACGATTATTGTGTGTTGAAAGTAACACATCCACATGTGGATAACGCTGTTGAAAATGCCCCAGACGTGACAATAGATAGCCGGTTGCAAAGGTCCCAACAACCCCCACTCTAACTTTTTCACGCATCACCCCGGCGGAAAAACGGTCTAGCGTGTCAGCGATACGATCAAAGGAATCATTAAGGATTGGTAGCAGATTCTCACCTTCAGTTGTTAACACTAATCCGCGTGAAATACGAATAAAGAGACGACAATTAAGGTGTTGTTCTAGCGCTTTGACCTGCTGACTTATTGCTGCATGGGTAACGTTTAATTCGATAGCAGCCTTAGTAAAACTTAACTGTCTGGCCGCAGCTTCGAAGGCACGAAGTGAATTTAGCGGAATATAACTACGTACCATAGGTTCATCTGTTAGATTTTCTATTATCAAGTATCAAATATAATCGATTGTTATCCATAGTCAATCATCGCAAAATCTGCAGCGCAAATGGAGCCACACTGCTTGTCGTTTATTAATCGATGGAAGATTTCCCAATGTTGAAAAAATCTATAATCAATACTTTGGTCTTTACCACTATCGCAATTTCCCCACTTTATACCTCGGCACAAACCATACTGACGCAACAACAAGTGGCGACTATCGTCAATAAAACCCTTAAGCCGTTACTCGAACAACAGAATATTCCGGGTATGGCCGTCGCGGTATTTTATGACGGCAAACCGCAGTTTTTTAACTATGGCGTAGCGGATATAAAAGCCGGTATTCCAGTCACTGAAAATACGCTGTTTGAACTCGGCTCAGTCAGTAAGACCTTTACCGGAATCGCAGGGGAATATGCCGTGCAAACCGGCATAATGGATCTTAATGATCCCGTGACAAAATATGCTCCTGAGCTAACGGGTCGTCAGTGGCAAGGGGTGAAAATGCGGCATCTTGCGACCTACACGGCAGGAGGTCTTCCTCTGCAACTGCCCGACTCGGTTACAGACCAAGAATCGCTGTGGCAATATTATCAGCAGTGGCAGCCACAGTGGGCACCGGGTGTAATGCGGAATTACTCCAATGCCAGCATTGGTTTATTTGGTGCATTGGCGGTGAAAAAGAGCCCATTAACCTTCGAAAACTACATGAAAGAACATGTGTTTCAGCCATTAAAACTGACCCATACTTTTATCACTGTCCCTGAATCGATGCAGTCAAACTATGCTTGGGGATATAAGGATGGTCAGCCAGTGCGCGTCACATTGGGCATGCTGGGTGAGGAAGCTTATGGGGTAAAATCCACCTCGAAAGATATGGTGAGGTTTATGCAGGCTAATATGGATCCAGACCACTTATCAGCCGAAAACGATACGTTAAAGAAAGCGATCATCGCAGCTCAGTCTCGCTATTTCCAAGCTGAAGACTTGTTCCAAGGATTGGGTTGGGAAATGTACAACTGGCCTATCGATCCGCAGAAAGTCATTGCCGACAGTGGCAATGATATCGCTTTGAAACCGCGCAAAGTGGTGGAGTTACTGCCACCACAGCCTGCAACACCGGCATCTTGGGTTCATAAGACTGGCGCAACCAATGGCTTTGGTGCCTATATTGTTTTTATCCCAGAGCAGAAGATTGGCATAGTGATGTTAGCTAACAAAAACTACCCTAATCCTGTCCGAGTGCAAGCAGCCTATAATATCCTGCAGGCATTGCGTTAAGAGTCCTGCTTTATAGCCTCTTAATCGTATTAAGAGGCTATATTTCAACTATCGACATGGCTGTTTATTGCACCTGCTTTGCTGCCAATGCTTGGGCGCAAGCCCAGGCAGAACTCCAAGCCCATTGAAAGTTATAGCCACCTAACCAACCCGTGACATCAACAACTTCACCAATAAAGTACAATCCTGGCACTTTTTGGGCCTCCATTGTCTTAGAGGAGAGCTCTTGGGTATCTACACCACCGATGGTGACTTCAGCGGTGCGGTAACCTTCAGTCCCATTGGGTTGTACACGCCACTGCTGAAGATTAGCCACCAATGCTGCTTGCTGCGGAGCATTTAATTGCTTCAGAGTCACATCTGGTAGCTGATCCAGAGTCTGAAGACATTCCACTAGCCGCTTAGGTAGCAGTTGAGCCAGCGTATTTTTTAATGTCTGATTCGGGTGTGCCTGCCGCTCATTGTTCAGGAATGTCTCTAAGTCAGTATCAGGAAGTAAGTTAATGCTCACATACTCGCCAGCCTGCCAGTAGCTTGAAAGTTGCAAAATTGCCGGGCCAGAAAGCCCACGATGAGTGAATAAAATACTCTCACGAAAACTGACACCATTCTCTGCCGTAACCACTGCAGGCACTGAAACACCGGAGAGGGTTTGTAGATGCTCCAATAACGGTTTATGCAAGGTAAAAGGCACCAATGCGGCGCGGGTCGGCAATACTTTCAAACCAAATTGTTCGGCCAGCTTATAACCAAATGGAGAAGCACCTAAGCCGGGCATAGACAGCCCGCCAGAAGCCACAACAAGTGAGTTAGTGCTCACTTTCACATCGTTAATATGTAGCAGGAAGCCACTCTCGTTTTTTTCGACCGACAGAACATCGCTGCGCAGCCGAATGGTCACTTGCCCCAATTCACACTCTTTCAGCAGCAACTCAACCACTTGTTGTGCCGAGTCGTCGCAAAACAACTGCCCTAATGTTTTTTCATGCCAGGCGATGCCATAGCGATTCATCAGATCGATAAAATCCCATTGGGTATAACGTGCTAAAGCAGATTTACAGAAATGAGGGTTTTGTGAAAGATAGGCTGCGGGTTCTACAAACATATTAGTAAAGTTACAGCGGCCACCACCGGACATCAGAATCTTGCGCCCTGCTTTTTTGCCGTTATCCACTAATAGTACCCGGCATCCTGCTTGCCCGGCCTGAGCCGCGCAGAATAGCCCCGCGGCACCTGCACCTATCACTACCACATCAAACTGTTCCACACTGGGCCTCATTGAGTCAGAAAATCATTGCTGCAAAATCGTCCGCTTTTAGTCGGTTTGCGGATTATTGAGTTCATTCGACCGACAAATTTGCGGCGGGAGATTGTAAGTCGCCCACCAACAGGAAGCTATAGTAAGAAAATGTCTCATACGGTAAAACTAAGTAACCTGCTGATATAACATACATATGTTGTGCAAAAAGACAATTTAGTCTGCGGTCATGTCAAAAAAAGGTCATATTTTCCTTTTCCCCACCCCCCATTGTCACTGATAATGCGCCGCGTTCATGTCCACAAACTGGCGTAACGCTTATGCTACATCTTTTCGCTGGCCTGGATTTCCATACCGGCCTAATGTTAGTTCTTGCTTTGTTGTTCGTGCTGTTTTACGAAGCCATCAATGGTTTTCATGATACAGCCAATGCGGTTGCAACCGTAATTTATACCCGTGCCATGCGTTCACAGGTGGCTGTCGTAATGGCAGGGGTGTTTAACTTCCTCGGCGTGATGCTGGGCGGTTTGAGCGTGGCCTATGCCATTGTTCACCTATTGCCTACTGATCTGCTGTTAAACGTCAGTTCGGCACATGGGTTGGCCATGGTCTTCTCTATGCTACTGGCCGCGATTATCTGGAATTTAGGCACTTGGTATTTTGGTATCCCAGCGTCCAGTTCACATACGCTGATTGGTGCAATCATCGGTATTGGTTTAACCAATGCATTAATGACCAGTACATCTGTGGTAGATGCACTGAACGTTCCTAAGATGATTCAAATCTTCCTGTCATTAATCCTGTCCCCAATTGTGGGTCTGGTTATTGCTGGGTTGATGGTGTTCCTGCTACGTCGTTACTGGAATGGAACCAAAAAGCAGCAACGTATTCACCTGACTCCCGCTGAACGTGAAAAGAAAGACGGTAAACGAAAACCGCCATTCTGGACCCGTACTGCGCTGATCCTATCGGCTATTGGTGTGAGTTTCTCTCACGGCGCTAACGATGGTCAGAAAGGGATTGGCTTGATCATGCTGGTATTAATCGGCGTGGCTCCAGCCGGGTTTGTCGTGAATATGAGTGCTACAGGCTATGATATTGCCCGCACCCGCGATGCAGTGACTCATCTGCAACAATATTATCAGCAGCATATTGAGGCATTGCCTCATGCTATCGCGCTGAAGCCACTGGTACCGACGCCGGAAACATTGCCGAATACACCAGCACAGTTCCACTGTGATAGCTCACGCGCCATGATAGCCATTGACCAAGCACAAACACTGCTGGCTAATTTGCAAAGCTATGACGACCTGACAGTTGACCAACGCAGCCATATGCGTCGTTTGCTGATGTGTGTCGCCGAAACCGCAGGGACTGTGGCTAAACTGCCAGAAACCAGTGCTCAAGACCGTCGTTTCCTCAATAATCTGCGTACAGATTTGTTGGAAACAGTGGAATATGCGCCAACCTGGATTATCGTTGCCGTCGCTCTGGCCCTCTCTTTGGGTACCATGGTTGGCTGGAAGCGTGTTGCAGTGACCATTGGTGAGAAGATCGGTAAGAAAGGCATGACCTATGCGCAAGGGGTTTCTGCCCAGATGACTGCGGCGGTCTCTATTGGTATTGCCAGTTATACCGGTATGCCAGTGTCGACAACCCAAGTGCTCTCTTCAGCTGTTGCCGGGACCATGTTGGTCGATGGTGGTGGTGTGCAGAGTAAGACGGTGAAGAACATTATGCTGGCGTGGGTATTAACCTTGCCAATCTCTATTCTTCTTTCCGGTGGGTTGTATTGGATTGCATTGAAGTTTATCTAAATCCAGCGAATGTATTGCTGTCATAGTGCGCCATTAGTGCAAAACTGTGATGATACTGGACGGTAATAGCACCGGACAGTAATGGTAAATAAAAGGCGGCCTTATTAGGTCGCCTTTTTAAATGCTGTTATGCCAATATTTCATACTAATACCACAACATTAATCCCACCAGACTGACCACGACCAAACCACAAAGTGCACTGGTCAGTATAAATTGCCCACGTAATCTCTCACAGCGTCGGATAAACTCCGGATCGTGGTGATCAAGATAGCGTTGAGCAAAAATATAACCGACTAATCTAATCTGTTTGCTCGGCTGACCATGGGAGGTAAAAAATCCACCACCATCAACATATTGATACAGCAACGGGTCGCAACCACGTAATACCACTAACAAAGCACGTAATGATGAATAATAACGTGCCATATTAATCACACATACCACACACAGAGCCCAAAAAAGCGCGACGGTACTGATCATAATCATCCTCCCAGCGATATCACACACATTAGGCCAGTAACCTGAACCTGCTGCGCCATCGCTCACTCTAGCCGATACAAACACCCCCAGGGCCTCAAAAGCCACCCCCTATCGTTCGCTTTCTGACTGTGGTTCGATGCGTTTTCGCGCGACACACTATCCGAACGTGTAGGACTCCCTCTATGAGTGTAGGAAATGAAATGAAAAATAGCCTGATAATCTCTAAATTAAGCCAATTTTGGCCTTTGTTAAGTATCGATTAGTATTAACTTATATCGAATTTTTCTGACTGTGGAATACATTTAACCCACACAAACATTGCCTAAATATTAATCTTTCTTAACTAAGTTATATAAATTTCACCTCTGATATATGTAAGCTATATATGCATCACAAATATGAAATTCCGTCCATCAGGATGCTTTTTCAGCGCTATACTTAATGTAATGATCTGCTTTAAATTCAATCAATATAGCAATGTACCAAGGTAATCAGCGGTAGAGTTTAGTCACCGCTTGGTGTAAAAAGACATACGCTGACTTTAGTGATCATCATCAAAACAGTGTGTTGTGATCCGTGAAACACTTCAATTAGGGGTCATAATGGTACTATGTAGATATCGCGTTAGCACCCGTTCAATAGGTTGAATGTTTGCTTACCCATTAATTAACATTATGGAAGGAGTTTACTTATGGCTTACAAACACATTCTGATTGCGGTTGACCTATCTCCGGAAAGTAAGGTGTTGGTGGAAAAAGCGGTCTCCATGGCCAGACCGTACAATGCCAAAGTTTCCCTGATCCATGTTGATGTTAACTATTCAGACCTCTATACCGGTCTGATCGACGTTAATCTTGGTGATATGCAAAAACGCATTTCTGAAGAAACGCACAATGCATTGACCGAACTTTCGCAAAATGCAGGCTATCCCATTGAGCAAACTCTGAGTGGTAGTGGCGATTTGGGTCAGGTGCTGGTTGATGCTATTAAGCATTATGATATGGACTTGGTATTATGTGGTCATCATCAGGATTTCTGGAGCAAGTTGATGTCTTCAGCACGCCAATTGATCAATACCGTCCATGTGGATATGCTCATCGTGCCACTACGCGATGATGAAAATGGTGAAGACGATTAAGCATCAATAACGTCATCCCTCCCACGCCCGCCTTTTGCGGGCGTTTTTTTTGAATGCTTCAGAGTAAAGCCCCGCCAGCACTGCTAACCACTCATTGATAACCCTGCTAAGTTTTTTGTTAAAATCCCTTGCTGTATGAATATAAACCAGTGATATAGTCAAGGATGCACAACATCGTCTCCTCACAGTTTTAACAATAATAATTCGTCAGGAGAGTCTTAATTGGTACAAGGAATTTTTAGTGATGAATGGTTTAACCTCTCTGGAGTCGTTTTTAGAATCTTTACAACAACGTGATGCCAACCAACCAGAATATCTCCAAGCTGTACGTGAAGTATTTACGTCACTTTGGCCCTTTCTGGAGCAAAACCCGCATTACCGTGAACAAAGCCTGCTGGAACGTTTAGTCGAGCCAGAACGCGTCATTCAATTTCGCGTTGCCTGGACCGATGATCAAGGTAAAGTCCAAGTTAACCGTGCCTGGCGTGTTCAATTTAACTCGGCAATTGGCCCTTTTAAGGGCGGGATGCGTTTCCACCCCTCAGTAAACTTATCAATTCTTAAGTTCCTGGGTTTTGAACAGACTTTCAAAAACGCACTGACCACACTGCCAATGGGCGGCGGCAAAGGCGGTTCTGATTTTAATCCGAAAGGAAAAAGTCAGGCTGAAGTCATGCGTTTTTGCCAGGCACTGATGACCGAACTTTTCCGTCACCTTGGCCCGGATACTGATGTCCCAGCGGGGGATATTGGTGTTGGCGGCCGTGAAGTGGCCTTTATGTCCGGCATGATGAAGAAATTATCCAATAACACCGCCTGTGTTTTCACTGGCAAAGGGCTTTCTTTCGGCGGCAGTTTGATTCGCCCAGAAGCAACCGGTTACGGTTTGGTTTATTTCACCAATGCCATGCTAAAACGTCACGGTTTAGGTTTTGAAGGTAGAAAAGTCTCTGTTTCCGGTGCCGGTAACGTGGCGCAATATACTATCGAAAAAGCCATGGAACTGGGTGCTCGTGTTATTACGGCTTCCGACTCCGGTGGCACAGTGGTTGATGAGGCCGGTTTCACACCAGAAAAATTAGCCCACCTGGCTGAGATTAAAAACAAACGCTATGGTCGTATCGAAGATTATGCCCGTGAACGTAATCTGGTTTATTTAGCCGACCAACAACCGTGGAGTGTGCCGGTTGATATCGCTTTGCCTTGTGCAACACAGAACGAGCTGGATTTACCTGCCGCTCGCCAGCTGATTGCTAATGGGGTTAAAGCGGTTGCCGAAGGCGCTAACATGCCGACAACCATTCAAGCCACCGATGCTTTCCTGGAAGCTGGCGTGCTGTTCGCTCCGGGTAAAGCAGCCAATGCCGGTGGTGTTGCGACATCTGGCCTGGAAATGGCACAAAATGCGGCTCGACTGAGCTGGAAGTCAGAGAAGGTTGATGTTCGTTTGCACCACATTATGTTGGATATTCACCAATCTTGTGTTGAATATGGCGGCGAAGGTAAGCAAACCCACTATGTACACGGCGCAAATATTGCTGCCTTTGTCAAAGTAGCGGATGCCATGCTGGCCCAAGGCGTGCTGTAATTAACTCCCTCTTCCCATATTCTTTGAGAAAGTAATACAAAAAGAATATGGGATATTTATTTATATTTCATATAATAAACCAAACATCATTTATATTTCAGTTTGTTATTTAAGAGAATACTCATTTAAATAATCATCATTATCTGTAATATCCCCCTCGAATTAACACTTTTAAAAATAGCGTGCTTTAGATAATGAAAGGCTGACATAATGACGCAACACATGATAGAAAATGAAAATTATTATAAAGAATTAACCCGTGAACCATGGAAGAAAAACACTAACAATAGCACCGCAACTCTATTTTATTCATTTAATACCAACTATCCTCTATGGGAATCAGATATCGAAATACAACAAGGTGCGCCAATATTCTCATTTAATAGACAGCAAATTCGCCAGGCTAAAATTGCAATGCAAAGCTGTGCAGATGTCGCGAATATCCAATTTATTCAAGCCTCTCATAACCATTCCGCTAACCTAATTTTTTTAAACTACGGTCAGCCAGATGGAAAGAATGTTGGTTATGCTTATTATCCAAGCCCAGATAATTTCAGCCCAGTATGGACTAATTTCGCTGTATCCAATATTTCATCCCCCACAGTTATAAACTTTGGCGGGTATGCTTTCATACATGAAATCGGCCATGCCTTGGGATTAGGCCATTCCCACGGTCCTAATGGTCACACACAGCAAGTCAGCGTCATGAGCTATTTATCTGAACAAGACTCTGGGGCTGATTATAGTGGAAACTATCCATCAACACCGCAAATGCTTGACATAGCTGCGCTCCAATACCTCTATGGTACCAATATCAGCACGCGTACTGGCAATACTACCTACGGCTTCAATTCCAATAGCAACCGCCCGTATTTTACGGCATATAAAGCCCGTGACGTATTGATATTCTGTGTATGGGATGCTGGCGGTATTGATACATTTGATTTCTCCGGCTATTGGCAAAATCAAAACATCAATCTGAATGAAGGTAGTTTCTCTAATATTGGCGGATTAATAGGGAATGTCTCGATTGCCACTGGGGTTTGTATTGAAAATGCCATTGGCGGTAGTGGTAATGATAATATTTGGGGCAATAGTGAAAATAATAGGATAGCCGGGGGGCTTGGAGCGGACCAACTTTGGGGCGGAGGAGGTAGTAATACTTTTGTTTATTACAGAGTTAGTGACTCTTTAACAACCTCGGCTGATACCATCCACGATTTTAACGTAAATAAAGATACCGTCGATTTATCCACCTTAGGCGTGACCAAAAATAAAACTAGGCTAGTAAATAAATTTAGTCACGATGGTGGGACAGAAATAATGCAGAAATATGATTCCGTGCGAGATATTACGTATTTAATGATTGATTTTGACAATAACAAATATGAAAACGACATGCTGATTCAACTTACCGGTAAGCATCAGTTCTCATTAAACAATTTTATTTTTACTCCACAGCTGACTGCATGATTTTTATCCCCTTCAGACCTCAAGCAGTAGCATTGAACCATGAAGGGGCAATATCTCTACGACATTAAGGAAGATGAGTATATAAATCAAAACGGTGGCTTTTCGTCGTCACTGCGGCCTGTGCGGCAACTCCCGCCAGTGGTTCGGCGTAATCGGGCCGTTTGACCACCACTCGCTTAGTGGCCAAAGCACGGGCAGGTGCCAGTAAACCATCAGCATCTTCATCAGCACCCACCAATGATTGGAACACCCGCATTTCCTTTTTAACCAGCGCACTTTTTTGCCGATGTGGATACATAGGATCGAGATAAACCACTTCAGGCCGGGGTTCAATCTGTGCCAGCGCTGTTAAGCTGGAAGCATGTAATAAGGTTAATCTTTCGCGCAGCCAATGACCAATCTCCGCATCCTGATAACCTCGGCGCAAACCATCATCTAGCAATGCGGCCACCACCGGATTACGTTCCAACATTTGCACATGACAGCCCAACGCCGCCAGTACAAAAGCATCGCGCCCCAAACCTGCGGTCGCATCGACCACCCGTGGAAGATAGCCTTTTTTGATACCCACCGCTTTTGCTACCGCCTCACCGCGCCCACCACCAAATTTGCGCCGATGGGCCTGGGTGCCGGAAACAAAATCAACATAGATACCACCGAGTTTCGGCTCATCGCGCTTGCGCAGCTCGAGACGTTCAGGTGTCAGTACCAACGCCATGATCGCCTGCTCGTCAGACACCAAACCCCAGCGCTCGGCCAGAATAGACAAAGCGCCGGGATCGGCGCCTGCTTCAGACAATAAACAAATACTTACCTGTGACACATTCTAGCCCTTAATACCGTAATGGCGCAGCATAGCATCTAACTGCGGCTCACGACCACGGAAGCGCTTGAACAGAGTCATTGGCTCCTCGGAACCGCCACGGGACAGAATATTATCGAGGAAGGACTGGCCGGTCGCTGCATTGAAAATCCCTTCTTCTTCAAAACGCGAGAACGCATCAGCAGAGAGCACCTCCGCCCACAGGTAGCTGTAATAACCTGCCGCATAACCACCCGCAAAGATATGGCTAAAGGCATGCGGGAAGCGGCCCCATGTTGGTGATGGCACCACTGCGACCTGTTTTTTAACTTCATACAAGACAGGTAGGATCTGCGCCCCCGTCAGTGGGTCGAACTCATAATGCATGCGGAAATCGAACAGACCAAACTCCAACTGGCGCAGAATAAACAGCGCCGCCTGATAGTTTTTCGCCGCCAACAATTTATCTAGCATTTCTTGCGGCAATGGCTCATGGGTTTCGTAATGACCCGAAATGAAGGCTAGCGCCTCCGGCTCCCAGCACCAGTTTTCCATAAACTGGCTTGGTAACTCGACGGCATCCCACGGCACACCATTGATACCAGAAACCCCCGCAGTATCAATTTTGGTCAGCATATGATGCAAGCCGTGGCCAAACTCATGGAACAAGGTGGTCACTTCGTTATGAGTGAACAGCGCCGGTTTGCCGCCGACCGGTCCATTAAAGTTACAGGTTAAGTAAGCGACCGGCTTCTGCAATTGGCCATTTGCCAGACGCAAACTCCCGACACAATCATCCATCCAGGCCCCGCCACGTTTATGCTCACGGGCGTATAAATCCAGATAGAAGCTACCGCGCAGCTCGCCACTGGCATCAAATAGCTCGAAGAAACGCACATCTGGATGCCAGGTATCCACATCGTGGCGCTCTTTGGCAGTAATGCCGTAAATACGTTTCACTACCTCGAACAGCCCTTCCACTACACGCTGTTCAGGGAAATAAGGCCGCAATTGTTCATCACTGATAGAAAACAGGTGCTGTTTTTGTTTTTCGGAGTAATAGGTGATATCCCAAGCAGCCAACTCACTGACGCCATAATGTTTTTCAGCAAAAGCACGTAATTGAGCCAGCTCTTCTTCTGCTTGCGGGCGAGCGCGTTTTGCCAAATCATTCAAGAAGCCCAGCACCTGTTGCGGGCTTTCAGCCATCTTGGTTGCCAGTGATTTATCCGCATAACTGTTAAAACCCAATAGCTGGGCCAATTCATGACGTAAAGTCAGAATCTCAGCCATGATTTCGCTGTTATCCCATTTGCCGGCATTCGGCCCCTGATCAGATGCGCGAGTAGCAAAGGCACGGTACATCTCTTCACGCAATTGAGCATTATCGGCATACGTCAACACCGGAAGATAACTGGGCATATCCAAGGTCAATAACCAGCCATCCTGCTCTTTGGCCTCGGCCATGGCTTTGGCGGCAGCCAATGCGCTTTCCGGCAACCCTTTCAGTTGCTCAACATCCGTAATTAGTTTGCTCCAGCCCATAGTGGCATCGAGCACGTTATTGCTATACGTCGAGCCCAACTCAGAGAGACGGGCAACAATTTCGCCATAACGTTTTTGCTGTTCGGGTTCCAGACCGATGCCGGATAACTGGAAATCACGCAGCGCATTTTCTACCGCTTTGCGCTGTGGAGCCGTCAAGGCATCAAATCCCGGCCCCTCTTTTAGACTGACATAAGCCTGATATAAACCTTTATGTTGGCCCACCCAGGTGCCGTACTCAGATAGCAGAGGCAGACTTTGCTCATAAGCCGCACGTAATTCTGGGCTGTTCTTCACAGAGTTCAAATGCCCGACGGGCGACCAAATGCGCGATAAGCGGTCATCGGACTCCGCTAACGGTTGGCACAGATTATCCCACGTAAAAGGGCCTGGTTGGGCAACAACCCGCTCCACCGCTTGACGGCATTCATCCAGAGCGGATTTCACCGCTGGCACGATATCTTCAGGGTGAATAGCAGAAAATGGCGGCAGGGAGAACGGGGTCAACAGCGGGTTTGTCATAGAGTTGTCCTGGTTATTTTAAAATTTCATTCACGTTGTGAATATCAGCGCCAGAACAGATCCGGCAGCAGAGAATAAATAATGTGTGAACAATTAACATGAGGTCTACCCGCATGAAAATCAATGGGTGACGGGTTATTCAAGCACTTCAACCAGCTTAAATTGCTCAAAAACCAGCAGCATCTCAGGAGAAAAATCCCCTGCGCGTTCAAAAAATTCCTGATGCCCTTGCTGCCAGTACGTCAGGCTTTTATCGCCCTCGCCTTCTTTGGCTGCCATCTCTGCGGTGACATCGCAGTAACGAACCAGCGTTAAGCTAACCGTCCGAATCACGCAAACTGGCTCATTTCGGCCATTAAGAATGACGTTGTAATCACCAATACCCGGCGAAACCTCTGACTTATAAGCATGATATGAACCACATGAGGCCGTTTTAGCCCCACAGATCACCAATTGTGCCAGTTCATCCGCCATTTCAGGGCTATCGCCAAATGACCAGTGCAGGGCGTCAGGGTAGCGTTCGGCGAGAGTCTTTTTATTCATTATTTTATCCATTCGTTTTTATATCCATGGCAGCAAGGTGAAGTATTCGTCACAAATTAATGCTTTTCACTTTTTATCCACCAGACAGTTTATACTAGTTGCCATAATGTGCTGACTGCGGTCTCTGACCAGGGTGTTTATTGCATCCAAAAATAGAAAGCGCTACCACAATCTACAGTATATATTCTCACTAAATCTCTGATTTATATTAGAATATCAATTGGTTAAAATAAAATGTTAAGTTACCGCCATAGCTTTCACGCCGGCAACCATGCCGACGTTGTTAAACACACGGTTCAAAGTCTAATTATTGAGTCTTTGAAAGAAAAAGAGAAACCCTTCCTTTATCTGGATACCCATGCCGGGGCTGGTCGTTACCAATTGAGTGGCGAGCATGCCGAACGGACAGGTGAATACCTGGAAGGTATCGGTCAGCTGTGGCAACGCGATGACTTACCTGCTGATTTAGCCCCGTATATGAGTGCTATCAACTACTATAACCGTGGTGATAAGTTGCGTTATTACCCTGGCTCACCTTTGATTGCGCGCCATTTACTGCGTGAGTACGACAAAATTCATCTGACGGAACTGCACCCGAGCGATTACCCGCTATTGCGCAATGAGTTTGCCAAAGATGAGCGCGCCAAAGTACAACGAGCAGACGGTTATCAGCAACTTAAGTCGCAATTACCGCCGCCATCGCGCCGGGGTCTTATTCTGATTGACCCACCATATGAAATGAAAACCGATTATCAGGATGTGGTGAAAGGTATTCAGGAAGGTTATAAGCGCTTTGCAACTGGTACATATGCATTATGGTATCCGGTGGTATTACGTCAGCAGGTCAAACGTTTATTGCGTGATCTGGAAGCCACGGGTATCCGTCGTATTTTACAAATTGAATTAGCCGTACGCCCAGACAGCGACCAGCATGGGATGACCGCCTCTGGCATGATTGTTATCAATCCGCCGTGGAAACTGGAAGAGCAAATGAACACCCTGCTACCATGGCTACATAAAGCATTGGTGCCTTCAGGTCACGGTCATACATTAGTGAAGTGGGTAGTCCCTGAATAAATAAGCTGTGCCTATACCCAATAGATTTCGAGTTACAGGTAGGCGGCAACTGAATGAACTCAAGGAGTTGAGATAAATCAATTGGTCACGTGAATCAGAGCAATTGATGCAACCTTTGCGACAAAACTCAAGCAAGGGGTAAACTCTTAGGCAATTTTTAAACGATTCTTGATGGAAACGACCCTGATGACTAAACATTACGATTATCTAGCAATTGGCGGTGGCAGTGGCGGGATTGCGTCGATCAACCGGGCAGCCATGTATGGCAAGAAATGTGCGCTTATCGAAGCTAAGCAGCTCGGTGGTACCTGCGTGAATGTGGGTTGTGTGCCAAAAAAAGTGATGTGGCATGCCGCGCAAATCGCGGAAGCCATTCATTTATATGGCCCGGATTACGGTTTCGACACCACAGTAAATAAGTTCGATTGGAAAAAGTTGATCGCTAATCGTACGGCTTACATTGATCGTATCCATCAGTCTTATGAACGTGGCTTAGGTAATAATAAAGTTGATGTTATCCATGGCTTTGCGCGTTTCGTTGATGCCCATACTGTGGAAGTTAACGGCGAGAAAATCACTGCAGATCACATCCTGATCGCCACCGGTGGCCGCCCAAGTCATCCAAATATTCCGGGTGCTGAATACGGTATCGACTCAGATGGTTTCTTTGAATTAGACGAGATGCCAAAACGGGTTGCCGTGGTGGGTGCCGGTTATATCGCGGTAGAAATCGCGGGTGTACTCAATGGGTTAGGAACAGAAACTCATCTGTTTGTACGCAAACACGCACCACTGCGCACCTTTGATCCATTGATTGTTGAAACCCTGCTGGAAGTCATGAATACCGAAGGGCCGAAACTGCATACCGAATCAATTCCAAAAGCAATTATCAAAAATGCCGACGGCAGCCTGACGCTGCAACTGGAAAACGGCACTGAAGTGACTGTCGACCACCTGATTTGGGCCATTGGCCGTGAACCGGCAACGGATAACTTGAATCTGCCTGCCAGCGGTGTCAAAACCAATGAAAAAGGCTATATCGAGGTTGATAAGTTCCAGAATACTAACGTTAAAGGTATTTATGCTGTTGGCGATAATACCGGTGCGGTTGAACTGACCCCAGTCGCTGTGGCAGCAGGTCGTCGTTTATCTGAGCGCTTGTTCAATAACAAGCCGGATGAACATCTGGATTACAGTAATATCCCGACTGTAGTATTCAGCCATCCACCTATCGGCACCATTGGTCTGACTGAGCCACAAGCGCGTGAGAAGTTTGGCGACGATCAGGTGAAAGTGTACAAATCTTCATTCACTGCCATGTACAGTGCAGTGACTCAGCATCGCCAGCCATGCCGGATGAAGCTAGTCTGTGTGGGCGCGGAAGAGAAGATTGTCGGCATCCATGGCATTGGTTTCGGGATGGATGAAATCCTGCAAGGATTCGCCGTTGCCGTGAAGATGGGCGCAACCAAGAAAGATTTCGACAACACTGTTGCTATCCACCCAACGGCTGCTGAAGAATTTGTGACTATGCGCTAAGGTCTAACAAACCATCGTTAAAGGCTATAAACCACAGGGTTTATAGCCTTTTTTATAGCTAACTAACACACTGATTTAGAAACCGATCTTCACCCCTAGATTTCCGGCGTAACCGTCCATTTTACCGTCAAAAGCACGTTGGTATTTAATATCAGCATAGATATCAACGTTATTGTTCACTTTCGCGGTCACACCGGCCCCATCCTGCCAGTAGGTTTTAGTAAATTCTGGACGGAGGCTAGCAGTATCAATGGTAACCTGCGGATTCTGACCCAATTGATGGATAACATCAGCAGAGAAATATGGTTTGATGGCCTGTAGCTTGGTTGCTTCACTGAATACCCGCATCCCGGCACGAGCTTGCCCAACAGAATATGACGTCCCACTGACCCCAGAAACATCATCGCGGAAATTATTCAGATTCAGATATTGATATTTCAGTTGCCCTTGAGGCTCCACTTTCCAGTTTCCGATAAGGGGATATGCCTGGCCCACTTCGGCAGAGATTGCCACACCATAGCCATTTTGTTTGGCATCATGTTGGCTTTGGTAGCTATTGCGGTATAGCGTTCCCTGCCCAACGATATCAACATAGCCGCCTTGCGGCGTTTTCAATGTGTAGTAGCCGCCCAGACCATAAGCATTGGTCTTAATTGTAGCCACAAAGCATAGGCACTGGCACCGGCGGAGGTCCCGGTAATATTTTTAGCATTGACGAATGAGCTGGCAAAAGTACCGAGCACCATACCAGAGTCCCCTGTGGTATTAATGCTAGCGCCATCGATATTCAACTGCCCTTCGCGCGCGGCGCTAGCTCCAATACTGCCAACACCGGCAGTCGAGATAGTCATATTGGTGGCATCAAACATCGACTCTGAGTAGATACCATGGGAACTATTGCCCGTGGTAACAACTCGGGTGTTATCGACAATGGCACGGCCCCGGTTTTCAATAGCCGTAGCACCATCCCCCTCAGTAATCACTTCAGAATTATAGACTTTCACCGATGAAGTCGTATCCGGCACCCAAATGCCCATGGCAGAGGTACCTTTGGAATGATAGGAGCCGCCATTGAGGGTGACATCAGCATTCATATTAACGTCAACCATGGTTGTATTGCCGCTGTGGGAAATTGCATTAACGTTATTGAATATAATCACCGCTTTATTGGCCGAACTGTTCCCCATTGCGCGTAATACCCCGCCAGAGGCGAGGTCAATATCCGCATCACTGAGCGTCACCGCACCTTTAGCATCAAAAACCTGAGCCATAGTCCCGGTGGCGATGAGGCCATCCAGAGTAATAGAAGAACCCTGCCCCACGCTGACCCCCGCATAACCGTTGGTCATATTAATCGTCGTGTCATCCAAGCTGGCATTTAAGCCACCAGAGCCAATATAAATTCCGGTACCACCGGCAACACCGGTATTATTAATGACGTTATTTGTACCGGTTAATGAACTGCCGAAGTCACTCAGATAAATACCATAGCTCTCGCCACCGCGGGTATTCAGTATGGTATTGTTTTATGTTAATGCTGCACCTATGGTGCCTGATACCGCGTAAGCAGATCCTCCACTGGTGGTTATTTCAGTGCTATTAATATTTGCACGGCTTCCTAAACCCGTAGAATAAACGCCATTTCCCTGCTGGCCCGTGGTGGTAATTGTTCCACCATTTAATACTAACGAACCTTTATTATTATTGATGCCATAAGCAACGACGCCATTCGTTTTAATGGCGGAACCGTCTAGATTTAATGAACCGCCGTTGGTTATATTGACACCATTGGCACCGCGTGCCGTGGTCTCGATACTGAGATCAGCATCACCGATGATGGTACTATCGGTACCTTGCACCACTACTGCCCGCTGATACTCAGCGTCGGTACCATATTCACCGGAAATAGGCACCGTAGTACCGTCAGTGACACTGATGGTTTGTGCTGCCCAACTATGGATAGGGCTGAACAGAGGAATAAGTAGGCTCGCTAACCATGTCTTACGAAAACGAGGAGAGAAAGTTGTTCTGTTTGTTTTCATGTGGATAACCTGGAGTTTTACAAAATGACACAATGGGTAAAATTTTTAACTTGTGAGTTAAAATTTATTTCTTTGTCTTATTTATATTTAGACACCAGGCTTAATTAAAAAAATGACCTAATTTATTATCAATATATGGATTAAGAAAAACATTTAATATGGGATATGGCCTTGTGATTTGTAGGCAGTTTCCTGCCAAATATAAATGCAGGATGTAATCAATCAGTTAAGATAGTATTAATCCTAAATATTATTAAGAATATTATTAAGAATATTATTATCATTCCAAACCACGGGAATTTATCAAGCACAGTTGTGATGGGCGTCGAGTCTGCTATTATCAACAGATTGGTCATCGTTTTGTGTCATATTCTGTAGAATAATCATCTGCATAAGGCATGGATTAACGTAATTAAGGAGAATTATGCCGAACGCACCGCGAGATAACTCAGCACCACTAACCGCTGGAATTGAAACGGGTAAAAAAGCGATTTCTTACATGGCACGGATAAGTCATCGAGTTAAAGCTTTCCCTGCGGTTGCCCATATTATCCGAGCTACGGACCGTTTTAATGATCGACTGGGCAGCCAGTTTGGCGCGGCTATTACTTATTTTTCGTTTTTATCGTTGATTCCTATTTTGATGGTTTCTTTTGCTGCTGTCGGTTTTGTATTGGCATCTAATCCTGACTTATTAGCTGGATTAATTAATAAAATTGTTAATACCATCAGTGACCCAAGCTTGGCTGCCACACTTAAAAATACCGTCAATACAGCCATTCAGCAGCGCACCACTGTCGGGTTGACGGGGTTAGCCATTGCACTTTATTCCGGTATCAGTTGGATGGGGAATCTGCGCGAAGCCATACGTGCTCAGTCGCGCGATGTGTGGGAGCGCAATCCACAAGACCAAGAAAAATTCTATTATCGCTATGCCCGCGACTTTATCTCACTCACCGGGTTAGTTATTGCGTTGATTATTACTCTTTCGCTGACGTCTATCGCTGGCGCTGCGCAGTCTGCAATTGTGAATGCATTAGGGCTGGGCGGTATCGAGTGGTTAAGGCCGGTAATGACACTGATTGCGCTGTCGATATCTATAGCCGCTAACTATCTGTTATTTTTATGGATATTTTGGATACTGCCGCGTCATAAGCCAAAGAAAAAAGCACTGCTGCGCGGCACTCTCATTGCGGCGATCGGTTTTGAAATAATCAAATTTATCATGACCATGATGCTGCCGCGTCTTGCCAGCTCTCCGTCAGGTGCAGCCTTTGGTTCTGTGATTGGCTTAATGGCCTTTTTCTACTTCTTCGCGCGCCTCACCCTATTTTGCGCAGCCTGGATAGCCACAGCCCGCTACGCCGAGGATGGCACCTTGCCCCAAGGGCCTGACAATAAGGCGCCACAATAACCTGAGTATGCCAATTACAATTTAATAATTGGCATATTATTCTTTATAGATAGCAATAACTTTCCACAGAAGCTCACTGTAAATCCAACCAGATCAGGTCAACACCCCATAATGATAAATAAGTATTATGGGGTTTGCTCACCCCATTGCTTCCTTACTACACTAGTGACTCGTCATTGAGAGGGAAGGGAAGCCTATGTCACGTTATATAAAAAAGCCTTGGTTCTTACTGATTCTACTGGCCGTGGTCTTGTTCGCTGTCGGGTATAAAATGCGTTTCAGTAATGCAGATGCTTTATGGAAGATTGTGAATCAACAGTGTGTTCCCCATATGGAAGCTGAACATGATCCGCAGCCTTGTGTTGAGGTCGATACCCAAGCCGGTTTTGTGGTGTATAAAGACATACATGGGCCATTACAGTATTTGTTGATGCCAACCGCCAAAATCAGCGGGATCGAAAGCCCACAATTATTGACTTCCAGCAGCCCCAACTATTTTTTTGATGCCTGGCAAGCTCGCCACTTTATGGCCGATAAATATGGCGCACCAATTAATGATGCTGATATCTCGCTGGCCATAAACTCAAAATATGGTCGCAGTCAGGATCAACTTCATATCCATATCTCTTGTCTGAAACCACAGGTAAAAACCACATTGGCGGCGCAGGAAGCGAATTTCCGTCAGCAGTGGCAACCACTCCCCGGAGGCTTACTGGGACATGATTATTTGGTACGACGAACTACCGCAGGGGAATTACAACAATCTGGGGCATTTCGCCTGTTAGCCGATGAAGTGCCAGAAGCAAAAGATGAAATGGGCCGTTATGGGCTGGCAATGACCGCTTTACCAAATGGGGAATTCTTACTGTTAGCCAGCAAAGTCAATCCACTGAAATTGCATCCTGCCTCGGTGGAAGAGTTGCAGGATCACAGTTGTAAGCTGCTTCCCCAACCACCGGCACATGAATAGATTATTTCTTTTGTTTCATTTTTTGCAGGAAAGGTGTGCACTGGTTTTCTTCAGCTTCACTGGGGGAAATCAGTGCCAGTAATGCCGCAGCCGGTGTTAATGCCACACCCAATACAGCAGCAACAGCACCACGAGCAATCAATGGCCCAGCTTTGACACCAGCATCCGGCTGCTTAAATGTGCCTTTGACGTAGAGCGGAGAACGTAAGGTCAGAATACGCAGCCCCTTACTTTCTGGATCGATGGATAAATCCAACCGCTCAGTGGCGAAATTGAGATTGCCAGTAATATTGATAATGGCGTTCTCAGTATCAATGACAAATAGGCGCGGGGTCGCCAAGCCATTGCGCAACTGAATATCAGCCACCGCACAGTTAATTTTTACTTCATCGTCACCAAATAACTTAGCCACAATATAGTTGCCAACATTCAGGCCAAGTAACTCCATTAAGCTGCGGCTAATGAGCCCCTGATTCAGTAACAGCCGCAGGTTACCATTACTGGTTGCCAGCAAAGCAGCAACCGAGTTACCGGTAGCGGTAAATGACGCATCGCCATTCAATTGCCCCAGACTGTTACGCATCGCCTGAACCTCAGGTAACAGTGCCTTCAATTGTAAACGACGGGCATGTAAATCAACCTTGCCATGCATTGGGTCTTGGTTACCGTTCAGGCGCAGTGTGGCATTGAGATTCCCCCCCGCCATACCGAACCGCAGTGGGTCCAGCAGCAATTCCCCCTTATTCAGCACCACATGGGTAGACAGGTCAGTTAATGGTAATGATTTATCCCGATCGATACGTTTGGCGGCATAAGTAACATCGGCGTCCATCACCCCCCAGCTTTTGGTATCAAACTTCTCGGTTGGCAACACCTTATTTGCGGGCTGTCGGCTTCGTTCACCACGATTGGCTTTTTCCTGATTGGAGTCCGCACCAATCAAAGGTGCCAAATCAGCAAAGCGCAATGTATTCGATGACAGCTTGCCGACTAATTTCGGCCGCGGCTCGCTGGCGGTATAAGTCAGATTGCCATGAATATCGCTATCACCAATTTTACCGTTAAAGTTTTCATAGCGATAAACCGCACCACCGGCTTGTTTAAGACTCGCGATTAAGTGGCCATCAGTGTTGTAAGGAGGAGTGGCCGGCAGTAATACGCCGATCAGTGGATAAAGGTTATCCAGACTGGCGCCGGAGAATTTCAACTCCAGATCCAACCCCGCCAAATTACCGGGATCCGTCAATGTGCCTACGACCGCAACCCGAGTCGTGCCAGAGCGCACATCGGCCTGTAATGGGAATGGCATGGTCGCATTACTCATCGACAACATGCCGCCAATTTTACCACTGCCGGTTAATGGCTGACCCTGATACTTCCCATCAATTTTCCAGCCAAAAACATAATCTGGCGTGTTGCTAACTTTATCAGCCGCCGATTTGTCTTTTTTCTCATTATGCCCCCCAATCACCTCAGCAAAGGGCAACGGCTTGCCTAACGGGTCAATAACCGCATGGAGGTCAGCTTTTAAAATCGCATCGTTCAGGTTTATCTCGCCGCTATCGAAAACGATGTCATGGATGTCCACCGACCAGGATGACGGGGGGGATTCGCTGTCAGTCGAGCTATTTGCCAGATTAAACGTCCAGTTGTTTTTGCCATTCGCCAGGCGCTGCAAGGTGGCATTAGGTTGTGTCAGCCAAATACGTGGTATCAATACTTCCTTACCCAGTAATGCCAACGGCGCGATGCTGGCGTCGACCCGTTTTAGGGTAACCATTTCGCCAGTGGGGAATTCGGTGGATTCTGCTTTGTCTTCTGAGGTTTTAGCCGCTTTATCACTGACAAGATCCGGCGGGTTACCCAGCACCAAATCTTCAGCATGGATATTCGGCCATGGGATCCAGCCACGCCAGCCGGGTTCATCGCCTTTACGTGACCAATCCACGCCTAGATTGCCACGAATAGCAAAGGGTCGCTGCAACTCGGCGGAGACTTTTTCGTTAATCGTTGGCTTTAGACGGTTCCAGTCAAAAGTCATAACAAACACTATCGCTGCTGCCACTAACAGCATAATAATCCCGCCAACGACAGTCAGCACTTTTCCGGTTTTGGTCATAACAGCTCCATGCCAGTACTCATGATGTATAAAGCTAAATCCACACCAAAGAGGTGTCCAGACTAGAGTCAGTTCACTGTATTTAAATTGAAAAATCGGTTAGAAAAGGGCTTAACCGATTATGGGTGCAGATTCAGAAGATAACGTTAACTATAGTCGATGGGCTGTTGCTCAGGAAACATTAACCACAAAACAGCATTGGAAGTGTTTGTAATCGATCAAATGGAGTCGGTCGGGAGAGATAATAACCTTGGGCGGCTGCCGCATCAGAGCGTTGCACCATTGCCCACTCTTGCGAAGTTTCCACCCCTTCAACAATCACCCCTTTACTATAACGGCCCATTAAGGTGATCAAAGTGAAAAACAGTTGGTTCCCGACATCACTTTCTTGCAGCACGATAAATAGGTCTCTGGCAACTTTGATGTATTCATAGCGCCAGCTAATAAATGAAGTGAAATTCGCCAGCCCACTGCCAAAATCATCCAGCCACAATCGGTCAGCTTCAGCAATGCGGGCAAAGGGGGTATCGAGAGAAGTATCAACATGTTCAAGCAATTCAAAACGAATGTATGGCATAGCATCGATCAACAACTTGGCCTGCCGGTCATCCTGCATCGCCATCAATGCCTGACCATCAATATTGATAGAGACTAACACCGAGTGATGGACAAATATCGCGTGCCACTGCTTAACCATATTCAGTTGCTCCAGCACCACATCCAGCCGGGCACGGATACTGATAGCATTAAAGTAATCTTCCGGATTCAAACGAGTATCCGGCGATGAAGGATGAAAAACAGCCGTCAGCAGCTCGATCGCCAGCAGCGCACCTGAGGTACGATAGATAGGTTGAAAAGTGTACCGACGCTGACATTGCCGCCAGAAGCTCTGTCCTTTATTTCGATCAATAGCGGCAAAGGATGGCGCAAGTAAACCTGATACTTTATTGGTCATCATCAGTTTAGTCGCCATGTTTCAGGACACCAGACAGTCGTGACAATTGATATTGCCGACAGCCTGATGACATCCTGTTATAAACGGTTTTCCTTCTGGAGATGTTATCGACTCGCGCGACCAGAACTTTATATAGCGTTATCACAGATTATTGCTTCCAAGCGCGCTGGCGCGGCACATTAAAGCCATCTACAGTAGTTAACTCAATAATGCCATTAGTGTTAATGGAGATGAACATGCCTTATGTAAATATTAAAATTACTCGCGAAGGGGCGACAGCGGAGCAGAAAAAACAGCTGATCGCCGGAGTGACTCAGCTCTTAGTCGATACGCTTGGGAAAAACCCTGCCACTACCGTCGTTGTGATTGATGAAGTAGATACGGATAATTGGGGGATTGGCGGACACTGCGTCACCGACCTGCGAAAATCATCACAATGAGGTTCTGAATCGCGGGAAACTTGCCAGTTTCCCGACCTATATCATAAAAAATTTAAAACGTCGTTTTAATACTATTGACTCTGACTAAGCCAGCAGTGAGACTAACCCTATTTCGTTCCCACCACTGATTCACAATTCAGGAATAGGCCAGCTTTCCATGACCAGCAAAAATATTGCCGTTATCGGCGAATGCATGATTGAACTGTCACAAAAAGGTACCGACCTTAGCCGGGGCTTTGGCGGTGATACGCTGAATACAGCGGTGTATGTTGCCCGTCAGGTGTCGCAGCAGGACCTGAATGTGCATTACGTGACCGCATTGGGTACTGACAGCTTTAGTGAAGAGATGCTAGCAGCCTGGCAGCAGGAGAAAATCCACACTGATCTTATTCAGCGTATGGAGAGTAAATTACCAGGGCTTTATTTCATCGAGACCGACAGCACCGGCGAACGCACTTTCTATTACTGGCGTAACGATGCTGCCGCACGTTTCTGGCTGACCAGCCCAGAGGCCGATGAAATCTGCCAACGTCTGGAAAAATTTGATTATTTGTATCTCAGTGGCATTAGCCTGGCGATTCTCGACAGCGCTTCACGCCAGCGTTTGCTGCAATTGCTGCGTGCCTGTCGTGCTAATGGTGGCAAAGTTATCTTTGATAACAACTACCGCCCACGTCTGTGGCAGAGCAAAGAAGAGACGCAGGAAGCTTACCGTGACATGTTGGCCTGCACTGATATCGCGTTCCTGACATTGGATGATGAAGATATGCTGTGGGGCGAGCAGCCACTGGAGCAGGTCATTTCCCGCACTCAGGCTTTGGGGGTCAGTGAAATTATTGTCAAACGTGGCGCAGACTCTTGCATCGTCTGGGTAAAAGAGGGTTTTGAAGCTCACCAATACGATGTTCCGGCAGTGAAACTACCGAAAGAGAAAGTGGTCGACACAACAGCTGCCGGGGACTCTTTCAGCGCGGGTTATCTGGCTGTTCGTCTGACCGGTGGCAGTGCCCACGACGCAGCAGTGCGTGGTCATTTAACTGCCAGCACCGTTATTCAATATCGTGGTGCCATCATTCCACTGGCGGCAATGCCAGCGGTCTGATTAAACGTTTTCTTATAGTGGCTACTGCGCATTCCTAAAAAGGTAAAGTGCAGTAGCCGCTCAAGAGTCTACTGCGCCGTTGTTGGCGTTGACGGTACAACTTCCGCAGCACTGACAACCGGTGCAACCCCTTCTGGCACCACAGTGTGAGGGGTCATAATCGCGTTATACGCATCTTGCAATGCCTTCACATTCACTTCTGGCTCGCCTTTGGGCTGCGTCAGAATCAGCGTGGTATCTTGCGATAATTGCTGTTTCAACTCTTGATTCAGTTCGCTCAACGTCAGGCCAGATAAGAAGGTCTGCCGTAGCTTCTGATACTGTTCCGGAGCTATATCCACCACACCGCTTTGCTGTGAACGCAGACGTTGGCTCATCAGAATATCGGTATCTGTACGGGCATAGGTGGCAAACAACTTACTCAGTTGGTCATTTTTCTGCACCATTAATCCATCAAACTCAGCCTGACTTAGCCCTTTGGTACGCAAGTTTGCCAATTCACGAGCCACAAAACTCATTCCTGACGTCAGATTTTCAGTCGGTGTATTCAAGTGAATAGCACATTGAGCACGTTGATATTGCACACGGCAATCAAAGCCCAACTTCAGACTCTTCTGATCACTTTTATCCAACACTTGCTGGATATGCCAGAACAGTGCCTCACGGGCCAAATCACTACGCCAGTAACGACTTAGCGCCACTGAATCCTGAATAGGATGCCATGGGGTATCCCACATCAGTGATAACGTATCTTGTGTCGCCTGCTCACTCATCAAGCTCACGGGCTCTGGTGGCAGTGGCGCTAACATCGCAATAGAGGCTGGCGTGGTACGTTTCCCTTTCAGTTCAGCGAAAGTTTTGCTGATTTGAGCAGCAATACTGCGGCTGTCTACATTGCCGACCACATAAAGCGTCATTGCATCTGGGGTGTACCATTGCTGATAAAACTGTTTCAGCTTCTCGACATCGACGGGCCTTGCTACCGGCTGGCCTGGATCATGCCCAATCAAAGAGGAGCCTTTAAGCCGATAGCGCCACCAAGGTTCCTGAATATTTTGCGGGAACGTCGCAATAGGATCGGTCGCGCTATTTAATGCCGCATTCACGGTCTGTTCACTGATGGCCAGCTTGCCACTGGTATCGGATAGCCACGCCAATGCTTCTTTCAGCAAATCAGGGCGGTTATTGGGCAAGCTCAAGCTATATAAGGTGAAATCATAAGATGTAATCGCCGGTGGCAATGGGCGTTCACTATCGACCCCTTGCTGCCACAGCGACTGAAGTTGGGCAGGAGTAAAACTCGCGCTACTCATTAATGCCAAGCGTGGTAACAGATGGGCAAAACCAACTTGTTGTGCGCTTTCAGATAATGAGCCGGCATTAACCACCAGACGTAATTCAATCCGATCGCTAGGGCGCTGCGGCGTCGCCAGCAACTGCCATGAAAACCCGTTTTCTAATTTTCCCTGCTGCCAAGCAGGGTCGGGTTGTAGTGTCTCAGCCTGCACATTACTGCTGGCCGCGACCAACAATAATCCACCCACTATAAGACGAATTCTGGTGCCCTGCATGTGAACCCCTACTTAATAAACTATCCAATCTTAACCCTTATGACTGCGGGTATAAACGATACAATTTTGCGTAAGTCACTCGTGAGGTGGGAGTGTACCATTCTGTTAGACCGCATGCTTTTGCCGATGTCACTCATCAGAGTAAAAAATAGTATCGAAATGGTAATTTACATAAGAAATAATGTCGCGGGGCGTGCTGGCAGAGGGCTACCGGTGACCTAAGCCACCGGTATTGATTTAAGAACCCATCGTTATTTTAGGAGGAATCGTGGTGTCATCCGACAAATAACCTCATTCTTTGTTACGGTTTTCAAGAAGATGAAACACCGGTTTTCATCTCACTATTAGGTGGGTTTTTGTTTGATAACACAGCTTGCAACTGATCGTTATCCAGCTGGTTGCACCATTTAGCGACTACGATGGTTGCAACACCATTCCCCACCAGATTGGTCAGAGCGCGGGCTTCAGACATGAAGCGGTCGATACCTAGAATCAGCGCCAGTCCTGCTAATGGTAAATGGCCCACCGCAGAAATGGTGGCCGCCAGCACGATAAAGCCACTGCCCGTCACCCCAGCTGCACCTTTCGAAGAAAGCAACAGCACCACCAGCAAGGTGACTTGGTGAATAAGATCCATCTGGGTATTGGTCGCCTGCGCGATAAATACGGCTGCCATGGTCAGGTAAATGGAGGTCCCATCCAGGTTAAATGAGTAGCCGGTCGGAATAACCAGACCTACCACTGATTTCTTACACCCCGCTTTCTCCATCTTGTCTAGCATGCGCGGTAGCACAGACTCCGACGAGGAAGTACCTAACACGATAAGCAACTCTTCTTTTATATAGCGGATAAACTTGAAGATGTTGAAACCATTGAATCTCGCGATAGAGCCAAGCACCACCACCACAAACAGGATACACGTGGCATAGAAGCAGATAATCAACTGCCCCAGTTGCACTAAGCTGCCCACGCCGTATTTACCGATAGTAAAGGCCATAGCACCAAAGGCCCCAATCGGTGCCAGGCGCATGATCATATTAATGATGCCGAAGATAACTCGTGAGAAACTCTCGATAACATTAAAAATAAGCTGCCCTTTCTCACCCAGACGATGCAAGGCAAAACCAAACAGCACAGCAAACAGCAGCACTTGTAGAATATTACCGCTAGCAAAGGCACCCACTACGCTGCCAGGAATGATGTCCAACAGGAAGGGGATAATTCCTTGTTGCGAGGCTTGTTCGGCATAAAGTGCAACCGCTTTGGCATCCAGTGTTGCTGGATCGATATTCATGCCCGCACCGGGTTGCACTACGTTAACAATCACCAAGCCAATCAGTAATGCAATGGTGCTGACAATCTCAAAATAGAGCAGCGCTATCGCACCGGTCCGGCCAACCGCTTTCATACTCTCCATACCCGCGATACCAGTTACGACAGTACAGAAAATCACGGGTGCGATAATCATTTTAATTAGTTTAACAAATCCATCACCCAAAGGTTTCATTTGAGCGCCGAGATCTGGATAAAAATGGCCCAATAAAACGCCCAATGTAATCGCCGTTAACACCTGAAAATAAAGACTTTTAAAAATTGAAACTTTCATAACTATGTCCTTTTGGAGAAATGCACGGCAGCCTGTCGCTTTGCTCTCAGTGATAATTGAATGACACTTCTTTTTTATCCGTGCTTGCGCGGAAAATAACACCCTCATAACAATATGGAAATTATTAGTTGCACTGGATTGCACCCTAAATGCGAAATTAAGAACTGAAACGCTTCAAGCGAACGCAACGACGGAAATGCAGTGAGATCAACCAGACAATTAACCAAAAATGGTTAATGGCAAGACAGGAAAGAAAAGGCGTAATAAGCCGGTAAGAGAACGACAGAGTAGATGGATTTTTGAGTGGGATATCTTGCCAGTTATTGCCCCCTTTTTGGCTGGAAAGAAGGGGGCCGTTATGTGATGTCAGCCAGCGTTATTTGATAGGCCGGCTAGGCACTGCGGCGGCACTATTAATGGCGATCTCGTTAATTGCACTCCACTTATTCACATCGGTACCGAAGGTATCCAATTTGATGTATTTGGCTGTAATGGGTGCAAAGGTCAGCTTTTCACCATTCTTATCAGCAGTAGAGGTCTCCAATCCTTCCGCCAGTGGATGCCAGCTTTTGCCATCACTGGAATAAGCGATGGAGAACTTCAACTTACGTTCTGTTGGTTTAAAAGGGACGATGAGAATATTTTCAATAGATTGCTCTTTATCCAGCTCCAGTTGGACCCAACTCTCTCCTGATGCTGCCCAACGTGTTTTAACATCACCATCGGCGATATTGGCTGGCACATGGCCTTTTTCACTGTCATAACCGGATGCCGTCACAGCAACAATCTGTGCGGCATAACCCGATGCACAGAACAGCGAACCGAGCAGAAATGTGGCTAAAACCTGTTTTTTCATCAACCTATCCTTTTTATCACGACAATGAGAACCCGTGGGTAAAAGCGCCGGGCATGCAACCCTGGGAAGTCACAGCTCGGCACCTTTTACCAACAGCGGCCCCAGCACGGGCCGCTGTCGGGACTATTTACGGCCGTTCGGTTGCAGCTTCTCACCCACATTGAGCAAGAACAGTTCATTATCACGGGTTGAGATCCGCGCTGAACCATCGTCCATTCGGTAAGCCCCTTCGGTAAAACCAGCACCATTAAGGAAAGGTGCAACTGCCTGTGGTTTATTACGTAGTGAGGCCTCTAGTGCCAATAAAGCGTAAGGTTCTATAGCATCGACATCAGCATATTGACGATCTGGAGAGGCCATGAAGAAGCCATCGATATAGCGAGTTTTAATGATGTTATCGCCGATTTTCTCTGCCAATAACCGATAATCGGCGACCTGACTGGCGCTGTAGAGATCAAGCAAGGCGAACAGTGCGTATGGGTCGCTGTTAGTAGTGTCCAACTTGACCTTCACATCTTTGCCTGGTGCCGTCCCGATATCACCCAGCCCTTGGTCATTAGCAATTCCACGAGCCACTTTCCACAGTAATGGGTCATTGTCGATAGCATAAGCGCGCGCATAGGAAATCAGGAATTCGTTGCCTGCTTTGTATGGTTTTAATACCGCACCTTTCTTGCCGTAATAACCATCACGCGGGAGGGTGTAATTCGATAGATCCTGCCCATCAGCGATCATTGGGCGGAAAGTATTGTCCTGATCGTTATAAGCGTATTTGGCAAAAGCTTTCAGGCCATCCACCGTCCATTTCTGTAAATCCTGCCCCTGCGGCCCCAAGTCCTTACCCAACTGCAACTGCATCAAAGCATTTTCAGAATAAAGGGTGCTGGTGCGCCCTTTGAGCATCATATTGCCTTCCAGTGCTGCCGGACCAAACTCGGGTCCAAACTGGCGCTGAGCACGATCACCAAACTTAGAATGGGTGTCGGCGTCGTCGGTTGGTTCTTCACGTTTCAGAGCTTGGGTAAACTGATACACCCCCAAGCCGGTTTTGGCATCACGTGGCAATACATACTGATCGGCCAAACGCTTAGCCCATACTAGTGCGCCCTGGTCTTGCTGGTGTTGGTAGAGTAAGGACGCCGAATAAATCAGGTCATTACCCGCATTAAGAAAACTTAGGCCTTTAGTGGCAAAGAAAGGCGGTTGCTGCTCAAACTGACTTTTCCACAACTCCCCCATTGGCTTGCCATACTCGCCGTGACGGCTGGTTTCAAGAATGCGCCAGTCATAAACATGGGCATTCCAAAAGCCGCGAATAAACCGAGCTGTGGCATCACTATCAACACTGAACATCAGGTCATAGTAGGGATAAGCATTTTTCAGCTCATGCACCTTCTCTTTTTCACTCGGCCCTTCGGGTTGCAGGGTTTTTAAATCAACAAAGCGGTGGCCCCCCCAATACAGTAAGCCACTTGGATCTTGATAGTTCTGGAAATGATAGCGAACAATATCTTCTGCCCGTTTCTGATAACGCTCATCACCACTCAGTTGGCTTAGGCCACTCATCACACGCATCAGATTTTGTTGAGCTGAGAAGTTTGATAACACTGCCCGGCGGCCATCAGGGAATATCCATTCCAATTGCTGCCCGGTTCGGGGGTCAACACCATCCGCCAATAGCGGGCTGGGCTTATCACCGTGGTAAGTATCTGATGCCTTATTTAGCACATTATCGACATACTGCTTTACCACAGTGAGGCGGTCAGTTTCCGCTGCCTGTCCGGTGGGTATATACAGCGTTGTCAACGCTGCCATACTCAAAAATAACGCTCTTTTTTTCATTACGTTGTTACCTGTCAAAAATCGTTATAGCGAGGTGTGACCCCTGAGGTCAGGTTTTTATTATTTCAAATCGATTAGAAGCTGTACTTAACCCCTACACGATAACGAGTTTGACGTTCGTCAGTGGTTTTACTGCCGGAAACATTACCGATAGCCATATAGGGAGACCAATTCTTATCCCACTTATAGGTTAATTTAAAATCATGGGTCCAATCGTAATTCTCATTATCCGATAGGACGACACCGGCTTTATTGGCTTGTTTGTAATCCAACTCATAATCTAACTGGAAATCTTTGTTGATTTTATAACTGAGGACACTCGTCAGGTTATAACCATTTTCAGATGTGTCTTTCTTGGTATTAATATTGGCGCTGGTGCGTTTATAATAAGGACGATAACGTAATGAAATAGAGAGATCGTCAATGATATTTGCCTTACCACGCAGATAAGGACGATAACTGTTAGCTGTAGAGCTTGAATCTAATGAGAAGCCCGGTTCAATAGAGAATGTCTGGTCAATTTTATATACATAGCTGGCAACCACTTCAGTGCCATTACTCACACCTTCATGGAAGGGCTTATCCTTATCACTAGCGCTTTTCCACTTACCTTCAAGAGATAAACCAAAACCATTAGCAAAACGATGGGACATTAATAAACGGTCTTTATGGTTGTTACCACTTTGGTCTTGTGTTTCATGACGATAGTCAATAGTTACAGCCATTGCATTGACGCTGATAAGTGATGCCACTGCCAGAGATAATAATTTAAATTTCATTACAGTCACCTTATTTTAATAAAGGGCATTAATTATTATGATAAATAAAAAAACAACAATGAAACGTCATTCTATTTATTTTGATATTAAGTTCCGAGATCCATAACCAATAGTTCGAAATTAATAAAACAAATATCCATTTATGTGACAAGGTTCAAAGTAAATAGTTTTAACTAATGTCTTTCCTCTGTAATATTTCTGTTATATCGCAGGCGTGGCAAGGGATTGACGTTATTTCAGGCGGGAATTCCTGTAACGAAAATAGCCTTGACGAATCGGGAGGAGTACGGTATGTCGGTATTAACAGGCGGTATAAATGTCAGTCTAATATTTTCTTTTAGTTATTATTATCAATTTTAATTACTCTGATATAACAGAGAACAACCCCTCTATTTACGATGATGAAGAAACCATAAATATACAGTTCAGAATAGGTAAATGGGGGTATTTTTTATTTTAAGGAACCTACTTTTAACATAAGAAAATATAATGTTTTGAATTATCCTACTCAGATAAAAATCCTGATATCCATCCCTAGAACCCTGGTTGAGCCAGAATAATCGGTAAAAGAAAGGAAAAAGAGTGAATCTTGATGAGTTGATGACAGTATATGTAAGGGTTACTAACACGAATCAATGACTCGGATGGGTCGTAACCATCACCATACTGTTCTGTTATTGGCGAGGGGTATAGCGAGTTTCAAACTCTTCTCGGGGTAACGGTTCTGAAAACAAAAAGCCCTGTCCACAATGGATACCGTGTTCCAATAACCACTGGCGCTGTTCGTCTGTCTCAACCCCTTCAGCCATGACTCGTAGCTTTAGGATGTCGGAAATAGTGCCGATGATGCGTGCCATTGCGTCATCTTCAGGCAAATGCTTCACAAAGATTTTATCCAACTTAATCATGTCGATTGGCAAACCTTTCAGATGATTAAGATACTGTAGGCTGGAGTACCCAGTACCAAAGTCATCCAAAGCGATAGACAAGCCAAGCCCTCGTAACTCACACAGTAACCTTCGCGCTTCATCAAGGTTATGAATGCGGGCTGTCTCAGTAATCTCCAACACCAATTGGCGCGGATCAATGCTATAGCGACTCATTATGGCCGTTAGATGCGTCAGTATATGGTCACATTGTACTTGCAAGCCGGAAATGTTAACCGCCAGCGATAAGGTAATTCCTTGTGTCTTCCAGTCGGCCAGAATGCGGCATGCCTCTTCCAGCACCCAACTTCCCAGCGGGATCATCGCACCGTTTTCTTCCGCGTCAGGGACAAATTCCGAAGGCAAGAGATAGCTACCATCTGCCTGACGCCAACGTAATAGTGCTTCTGCACCAATAACTCGCGGCTCTTGCATATCCCATTGCGGCTGTAAAAACAGGACGAAATCACGATGTTCAATCGCCTGTAAAATGTCATGTTCCCGCATCAGTTGCTTCGGTGCTTTATGCCACGTAGACGACTTAGTGCCATTGATACGACTCATATCCGTATAAGCCTCGGCTAACAGTTGTTGATTACGATTATAGTTATGCACCAACACACCCAATTCATCATCCTGATGGTAGGCAGGTAACGTCAGTTGGTGATGTAACACACCTTGATTGCCTATCTTTTCCAACTCTTTCGCCATCGTCCGTAATGGGTGAATAATCAGGCGATTAATACACCAGGCAATGGAGACTGACAAAACTAAAGCCAGCAACAGATAGGTCGAGAGCATCGCCGACAATGCGCTGAGAATAAACTGATACATACGGAATGAATCCGCCCGTAACACTAAATGCGCCAGTGGCTGCGGATTGGCAGAGACTCGCTCTAGTGAATATAACGGGACGGTTATCTGTACCGGCAGGGAAAAAATGCGCTTCGCCCAGCCGGGTACCGGCCGCTCGGTGGGGAAACTGGCGTGTAATACCTGGATTTGATTCGGTAATATCACTTCGGCGCGGCTGAGAATACCAATGGGTAACAAACTATTGAGAATTTTCTTCGCTTGTGGAACATCCACACTCAAGATTGCTTCGGACAGCGGCTGGCGAACAGAATAAGCGATACTCTCCAACTGCTTGGCGTAATCATCTTTGCGCTGCTGCACAAAGTGGAATAACTGAAGGACGATAAAAATACAGATGGTTACCAGTGCCACAACCGCCACTGCCGCCATTTGCTTAATCGTTAATGAACGCCTTACCCGCAAACTCGCTCTCCGCCAATTCCTACTGAATAAAATTAAAGTGGTTGCCACAGATTGGTGGCTACTCGTCGATTCTGTCTGAGTATACTCGATCAACTTCAGATTTTATCTGTGATAACAAACCGGGGGGCAAGAATACCGTGGGTTTCGGTCTTTTCCTACCGAGAAACCACGTCAGAGAGGGATTTCTCGCTCTGACGTGGTTTTTTAATACAAATCAGCACTGGTGACTGATTATTTAAAGTCTGCGTATGGCACTAATGGCTGCGGTGGCATATCCAAATCACCTTGCCATCCCGCCATTGAGTAGCGCAAATAGATCAGTGCGTGGCTGGGGGTATAGTCCTTCGCTTGCTGGATATCCACCCCGGCTCCCAATGTCCAGTGCGAGCTCAAGCGGCGCTCAATCGAAGCTCGTAAGGTATAACCGACACCATTACTACTTTCCCCAAAGTCGGTTTTACCACGATCGGGAATAGTCTGGAGGCTATTTTCCAACAGATTTTGCAGTGGATAACGCGCCCGGTCACTAGTGGCGGAATGTGAAACAGACACTGAACCACCAAGCTCCCACGACCAGTTATCGGTGCGCTGCCGGTAGTTTACTGGAATGGCTAGTGACAGATATTTTTGTGGGCTGTAGTAACCCCCTTGCCCCAGAGTATAGCCGCTGAGATCTTTTTGATAATGCCACCACATACCATTCAAGCCGACAGTAAAACGGCGATTACTTTCATTTATCAGCTTGTAGTAATAACCCGTCATAAAGCGCAGCCGCTGGTTATCAGCCACGTTTTTCCCGGTTAGATAATGATAACTTAAGTCACTCCAGATCCCGTTAGCTTCACCCCGGTCATAACTGGTTCCCAAACTGACCCCGCTGGCACGAACGCCACCCCAAGTGACGTTGGTATTCGGGTCTACCGTACCGGCAAAAGCCAGTAACGAGCTGGATATTGGCCGCCGTGAGGCTGTGGCTGTCCAGCCGATATGGTTCCAACTGTTGCTATAGGCCAGCCCGCCCACTACATCGACAACCTCAAACCCCATCGGCGTGGTACCGATATCTGTAGCCCAGTAGTCATTCTGCCAACCCACAGCCACACTGGTGCCAGTTGCCCGCTGATGCATATCCGCCTGGCAAGGGATTAGCGTTTGATAACAAGTACCGGCTTCATATCGTGTATCTTTATCAAAGGTACCGGCATCCATCTGAATGGTATCGGTTCGGAAGAAGGCCCGACCATCAGCCAGTGAAGTATCCACTTGCAGCATGGTGTTATGCGCATTGAGATCAGAAATCCCTTCGGTGCCACTGGAATGCAGGTAATCATGATCCAGTGTGACGCGGGTATCTTGCTGGCGATATAGGTCAGCGGCATCAGCACGAATGCCCCGCTTGAGCCAATCATCAGTAACCTGATTACGCGTCAGCAAGGTATAGCTATCATTATCTGCCGGAAGTGTTGGCGTGATACCACTGGCAACCATGGCATGTTTGAGGTCATCTTGCGCACCCGCAGGTTGCCCTTGTAATTTAGCCAAACGGGCCGAGTCACGAAATACCAGCGCATTATCTTGTGACGGCGCCTTAGCTGCTTCCGGTTTCAACCGCTGAAAGATATCTGCCGCTTTTTGTGGCTCCCCCACCCCACTCCAGGCATTGGCTAGCCGACGTTGGGTATTTAAGCTGGCGCCTTCCCCCGTCAGTGGCTCACTTTGTAAATGCTGTCGTGCATCGCTGAGATGGCCTGCAGCAATATAAGACTCTATCTCACCCAACCGCGCATCAGGGTTTTCCGGCTCGCGGGTACGAACTCGCTGATAACCCGCCAGCGCTTCACTGTAATCACCGCGTTCTAGTGCCCAGTCAGCTAGCGTCAAGTCAATCTGCGTGTTAGCCGGTTGCTGGCGCAATGCCGTTATTGCTCCGATTTCATCGCCACTGCCCCGCAACTGGCGAGCTAAAGTCAGTACTTGATCTAATTTCAAACGCTGGTCTAATTCACGGATATTATCGTTCCATTGTGCCTTTGGCAAAGTGTCCAAATGCGCCAGTGCCTGGCTGTCGCGCTCAGTACTGGACAGATAAAGCGCATAGGCATAGACCTGCTCAGGATCGCCCGGTTTACGGCTTACCAGTTGATGGAATTGAGCATCTGCCTGAGCCAAATGACCGTCTTGCTCCAATGCTTGCGCCAGTCGGTAGGTTATCCAGACATCATCTGGCGCTCTCTTTTGCGCCTCCAGATATTTCTCTGCCGCCAAATGCCACTGCTGCCGTGCCGCCAAGGCTTCAGCCTGCTGTTTCAACATATCCAATTGCAGGCTATCTAAAGTGTCACGCAATTTGACTTGTTGGTTACGCGGCAAATTATTCAGGTAGTTCAGCGCTTTTTGTGGCGATTCACGTTGATAAATATTGGCTAATCCGCGCACGGCACTACTGTTGGCCGGGTCCAGTCGTAGCGCCTGCTGATAGTACTGTTCCGCACTCTTATCATCATGGCGGGCAACAGCCACATCACCTAAACCAATCAATGCATAGCTGTCGCTGCCATCAATTTGTCTCGCCTGCTGGTATTTTTGTTGGGCTAACGCAATATCACCCGCTTTCAACGCTTTATCGCCTTGATCACTAAGCAACCAGTAGCGGTTAGTCTTGATCAAACTGATCCACTTATCGCTTTTCTGTCCATTGGTATCGACTTTTTGTGCTTGCTCAAACAGACGCAATGCTTGTGCTCGATCGCCGCCTCGGGCATATGCCAAACCTAGCGCCCCCAGCAATTCGGGATCATTAGGCGAAGCGGCCAGCGCTTGCTTCAATGCCGGGATGGCGGTAGTCCCTGCACCACTCTCAACTTTTGCCAACCCACTTATACGAGCCTGATAAGTTGGGTCAGCCAACATAGCTTGCTGATCAGCCAGTTCTTTTCGAGCAATATCTGCCTGTGGACCGGTTGAAAATACCTCAAGGAAGTGAGTCAGTGCAGCAACACTCTGTGGGCTGACCGTCATCTCTTTAATGGTGTTCATCCACAAATTGGCAGCATCCGACGCCCCGGCAGGGTTGGCGGCCACTTTTGCCAACATGGCATAGCCAAGGTCAGCTTTCTGTTGACTGAAATACAAGCGCGCCAGTGCCATTCGCAGCGTGATGTTGCCGGGAGATTGTTGATCAAGTGAAGCAAGCTTCTCGGTGGCAAGCGCCTCCTGGCCCGGTAAACGCGCCACCAGCCGCCAATATTCCACGGCAAGATCCAATGTTGGCAGGTGGCCTTGCAGTAGTTGGTCGTATTTCACTTTAGCTTCATCGAGCCGCCCAGCGGTTGCCAGCAGACGAGCCTCTTGCAGCTGTTGACGTACTTCCGGTTTGGTCAGCGCCAACATCAGCTTCGCCTGCCGGTAAACATCGGAGTCTGGCGCCAATTGTTGCAACTTATCGAGCTGTGCTTGTGCAGCAGCCTGATTACCTTGCCGTAGTGCCTGACGCATTCCCGCCGCCACAACTTCAGGGTTATTTGGATCCATCATGTTCAGGCGATACAGTGACTGCTTAACCAATTCATCTTTGTTGGTCGCTTCACCTAACCGCACCTGCTCTAACAAAAACTGAGTCGGCGAGACAGATTCAGCCCCGAAAGCAACACCGATAAAAGCTTGAGGCAACAGCGCCAGGCCTAACAGCCAGTTTATTTTAATGTTGCGCATTGAGTGTTCCATGAGGGTTGAAGCTCACCCTGCCGATTAAAACGATAGCGCTGTTGCGCCCATCCCTGACCAAACAGTGTCAGCACAGCGCTGTAGTAGGCATCTGCGCCCAGAGGTGAATCTTGCACTCGTTTTTGTTGCTGGCTAAATGTTTGTTTATTAAACGGAGCTGGGCTACTGGCTAAAAATGGCAGTAATGCGGCGGAAAATCCTACTGGCCCATCACCACTGGTTTTGCCATTGCTGGTATCGGTTTTTTCTGGTGGCACACCCTGCTGCTCGGTGACTGCGGCCATTGGTTGAAAATGCTGAATAAGTGCGGCTTTTTGCGGGCTATTATTGGAGAGCAATCCCGCCCACAGATAGGTGCGAATGGCATCGTAGCTACCAACGTTTGGACTTGTTTCATCCGGCTGCCAACCTTTTCCTGCTTGCCATACCACCCAATCGGGGCTGAAGCCATGCGGTGCCGTTTCCAGCCATAACCGTTGATTGACTTTAATCATCTCTTTCCACGGCCCGGCTAGAGAAGAAAAACGCGCCAGCAACTGTGGCGGTAAATAACTTGGATTGAGCCGCCAACGATCATCATCGCTAAAACCAATTTTGCCCGGTAAGAGCATCTCACCCAACCCTGGGATATTGACCACTTCTTCTTTGGCGATGCGTTGCAACAGCAAGGTACCCATGGTCTTATAGCGGCGCACATCCCATAAACGGCCTGCTTCCAGTAAGCTGTAAGCAATCCATAAATCGGCGTCAGAAGCCGAGTTCGGGTCCAAAACATCCCAGTGATGTTGCTGGTGTTGCCCCCATAGCCAGGCGGGCAGGCGGGCAGTTAAATCGCCCGCCGCCAGATTGTTTTCAGTCCAGGTTAATAAACGGTCGAATGTCTCTCGATCATTAGCAACTAGAGCAAAAAACAACCCATAACTCTGTCCTTCAGAGGTGGTTATCTGCCTTGGACTGCTGGAGTCGATAACCCGCCCACCATCACTGATGTAGCTTTGTTTAAACTGCTGCCATTCAGGCCAATCACAAGCAGCCGTCGTACCAAAACTGGCCAGCAACAGCAGGGTGCATACCAGTCGTTTAACCATCACGACCATCAAAATTAATCTCTCTCATCAGGTGATAACCGACGACGGCTAATCAGGCGTAACACGCGCCAGGCCATCATTGCAGCCACAATCACGACCAACACCGCCACGCCAGCCAGCAGCAACGGATGGGTAGATAAGGCGTGCCAAATGCGCTCCCACCAAGGTAAATGACCGACATCATAGGTATCGCCAACCCGCAGGCTATTGACGCCCGACTCACGAATAACCGCGACCGAGCCAAATACCGCCTCACGTTTACCGGTGTCCAGCAATGCATCATTCAGCAAGTTATAGCCACGTGGACTATCCGCCAATAGCGCGACAATGCTGCGTTGTGGGAAGCTAGGTGACTGCACGCCGATAATGGCCGACATCGCCCCTTCTGAGCTCACTGTCGCCTTGCTGTCTGCGGCCCAGTCTGACTCTGGAGCCAGCATACCCGGCAAACCAGTTTGCCGGTTTGGCATTTTTACCCAGCTCTGAGTTTGATCCACCAGCAAGTTAATCTGCTTGTCATCACGCAACTCAGGTGGGATGGTTCCGATAATCAGCACATCAGCATCTTTGTCTTTCGCCTGTGACCAATCATCAGTGATATTGATACCCACTGCTGGATACCCTACCTGCGCACCGATATTCCCTACCGCATTCAGGAGCGTGGTCAGTTGTGACGGAGCCGGTTTTGGCGGCACTAACACCAGTGTTTCGGAGAGATCGGCCATGCGGCTAAAGGGGAAACCGGCATTGGCAAACGCCCGCAAATCAGGCATTTCCATAAAGTGGCGGTAACCGGAGAAGTCGATCGTCGAGTTACCATCAATCACCGCGTGATTGGGTGCCATCGCATAAGTTTCACATCGCCCTTCTGCGCCGTTCGCCAGCAAGGTGCTGTAATCAAAATCAAAGCGGAGCTGGTTGGTCGCCCCCAGTTTTAATGCCGGAATGGTTAGCCGCTTCGCCGTATCTTGTAAGCCTTGCAGCAAAGATAGACGTAGAATTTTACTGTCGTCCGCAGCATTGGGCAACAGTGGATAGTCCTGCACGAACTGATTATTCAGGCTGATACTTAAGCGGGAACCATCCATCTGACGCGTTGAGGTATAACGATATTTCAAGCGCATATCGATACCAGCGCTGCGGATCAGGAACAAGTCCGGCGGTAAATTCATTGATAATGAAATTGGCGGCGGTAACAGCCCCATAGTTTGCAGTTGATCCGGATATTGCTGCAGCTCGGCAAATGTCATCGGACGATCAGTCCGTACCCAGTTAGGGGCATCATAAGGCAAGCGTGGTGCCAGTTGCTCAACCTTATCTACGGTAACATTCTGCCCACGGAACAAGATGTTGCCTTGCGCGATCCCCTGTGCCGCAGTAATCAAATCGTTATCATCGCGGCCCAAAATCAGCAACAGCTTCACATAGGGGTTATCCGGGTGACTGATTATTTCTACCGTCGGCGCTTTGACCGGCGGGTAATCTTTCAAGAAATCAGGGCGCTGCGCATTGGTCGCGAACACGACAGCATGCTGAGTGGGGAGTTGATTATACAACACTGGGAAATTCTGCCCACGCCATTGCGCTTTAGCACCAAACCACGACGCCAAAATAGAGGCCGCGCGCTGTTGCGGCACATCAGGCGAGGCGGCAAAAACCACTGGCAAAGTTAGCGAGCGATTATCTCGGATATCAAAGAAAGGCTCCGGGAAATGGGATAAATCATTTTTGACGGCCAGTGATTGATAGCGCAGATCCAATGAGCTGGACTTACTGATATCCAACCACTGTGTATTACTGGCCGGGTTCTCACAAGTGCTTGGATAATGGCCGATAAACACTAACCGCAACCGGTTGAAATCACTGATATAGAGGGGATCAATCGGTAACTGAACTTTACTCGGTTTACCCAATTGCTCTTTGGTGATGGCCGTAACACCCATCAATTCATCATTAAGGAAGATTTTTATCTGTGACTCTACCGGGCTCAGCGAAGGCGATGGTGTGAACTCCAGATTCAACATCGCATTGGTGACCACTTCATCACTGCGCACACCGAACTCAATCACTCCTTCCGGGTTGGTGCCACGCAATGAGAATGTCCCCGGTGGCGGAGCAATTTTTGCAAAGGTGTAGACCACATCCCGAGCCGGCATATTGGTAAGTACCGCCGGAGCAGCAGGATCCTGCACTACCGGTGGCGGTGAGCCAAGAGGTGAAACCGCCGATTGAGGCGACGGCATTGCCGGCGTTTCAGCATGGGTGAATGGCGTCAATCCCAAAGCCAGCGCGGTAAACCAGGTTATTTTTCTCGTCATCATATCATCATCAATGTTGAGCCACTGTTTGGCCCTGGCTACTCGGAGCCTGATTTTTATCCACGCCATGGGGTACAAATGATGCAATCCAGGCAATCAGGGAGGTAAATCCTACCAATACATTTCGAATTACCGGTGGGGCATAGCTGGCCATACGGACATAACCTCTAAAACCGAGCGCCAACACATCGCGCAAGCTCTCAATCGGTTTATCTTCTGGGAAGCCATCCTGCCATAGCGCCCATGTGTCAGCACGGGCAAAGGTACACTGTATAAAATCAATATGTTGTGCCACCGTCAGTTGATGCATCCGCATCCCAACTTTAGTGCCGAAAGCACGAGTGACTTCGCAGGGGAAGGTATACTCTTGCGCCCCCCGCTTCAGCAGCAATTGCACCGCCTCGCCATCTTTCAATAACCCGGCTTCGCGCATCTCAATCCCCACCCCACCATCAGAATAGTCGAGCAAGGTACAAGAGAATAAGTGCCCATCAGCGCGTGCTACGGCGGCAGGCATGGCAATTTCTACTCGATGTGACTGACGCACTTGTTTAGCTTCTACGGCCACCGCTACCGCGCCGCCTAAAATCGTCATATTATAGATAACCCACACCAGGCTGATGATGACCGTCATGATTTCAGTGCTGGGGCCATGACCCAAGCGCCATAAACCGGCAATCAAGCCCGCCAAATTCAGCAGAACCAGCGTTATATACGGACGAGTAATCACCCAGTCCACATGCTGCTCCTCAACCAAGCCTCCTTTTGCCGTGACATTAAACGTCCCTTTATGTGGGTTGAGCAGCGCCACGGTCGTTGGGCGGGCAATATACCAAGCCAACACCGTTTCATAGATTTCACTCCAGAACGAATGGCGATATTTCCCTTGCAGTCGGGAGTTGGTCAGGCTGGCGTGGATCATATGTGGCAAAACATAGAGCGCAATCGCCAATGCTGGGGCAAAGATGATGTATGCATGCAACAGCAGGAAAGCCAATGGCGCAGTCAGGAAGATCAGCCGTGGGATACCGGATAAGAAGTGCAACATGGCATTGGCATAACATAAGCGCTGGACTAATTTCAGCCCTTTACCAAACAGGGGGTTATCCAGTCGGAAGATTTGCACCATGCCCCGCGCCCAGCGAATACGTTGCCCAATGTGGGCAGATAAACTCTCTGTGGCCAATCCAGCGGCTTGTGGGATGCGGATATACGCTGAGGTATAGCCTTTGCGATGCAGCCGCAATGAGGTGTGGGCATCTTCAGTGACCGTTTCCACCGCAATCCCACCTACTGCATCTAAAGCACTACGGCGCAGCACCGCACAGGAACCGCAGAAGAAAGTGGCATCCCACATATCATTCCCGTCTTGCACCAAACCATAGAACAGCGTGCCTTCATTCGGTGTTTGACGAAAACGCCCTAAATTGCGCTCAAAAGGGTCGGGAGAGAAAAAGTGATGTGGCGTTTGAATCATGCCCAGCTTTTTATCTTTAAAGAACCAGCCAACCGTTAATTGCAGGAAAGAGCGCGTCGGCACGTGGTCACAGTCAAAGATAGCAACAAACTCACCGGTAGCCTGCTTCAAGGCATTATTGATGTTACCCGCTTTGGCATGTTCATGAGTCGGCCGGGCAATGTAGTGCACACCAACTTCTGCAGCGAACGCTTTAAACGCCGGCCGGTTGCCGTCATCCAAAAGATAGATATTGATTTTGTCTTTCGGCCAATCAATCCCCAGCGCGGCATAAATCGTTGGTTTCACCACGCCAAGGTCTTCGTTGTATGTCGGTACCATCAAATCAATAGTGGGCCAGCTATTAATATCATCTGGCATAGGTACCGGCTGACGGTTGAGCGGCCAGATAGTCTGGAAATAGCCCAACACCAGCACTATCCAGGCATAAGTTTCGGCTAACAACAGCAATAAACCGCACACCAAACTGACCGGGTCATCCCAGTTAAGGGTTTCGGTATAACGCCACCACAGGTAGCGGCAGGAAACCGTCAATGACAGCACAATCAACATCAGAGTAGGAAAACGTCCCGGTACACGCCGCACCACCATGGCAATTGCCCAGAGCAGTAAAACAAAGACAAACTGTGCAAGCATACCGAATGGCTGCGAAATGCACAGCAAAGCCAAAATGCCCGTGAAAATACCTAAAAGAATAAACAGGATACGGCGGGTTCGCCTTGAGAGCTGGCTTAGCCGAGTCGCGACCGATTGCTCTATCCGCTGAAGTTCAAAGCGCTCAGGGATACTTCCCAACCAACTGATATAACCCTGTCTTTTGTTTTTGACCCAACCTTTGCTAGCTGCAACAGGTTGACGCCGCTTCTCATGAAGTGATGCCGGGCGGGTTAATAATAGCCAAATCCCTTACAACAAATAACGCAAGCTATCACCCAGACGTGGGCGATTCGGTGAAATCTGCGGAAACCAGTATGTGCGATGTTGTATCACACTCTGCCAACTGGGGGACTCAAGGCGCAGAAATACCCAGCACAAGGGAACAATCAATGTGGTCAGAAATGCCGTGAGGACAGTACAGCCTTGCTGCATATAGTGATGATAGCGGCGACGCATCCCCTGATAAACTGGGGTCAGAAACAACATCCGCATCAAGCGGTTCATAGGCCACTTTCCGCAACATTAATCAGGCACCAATTCGCCACAGTCATAACTTCCTCAGCGGCCAGACTTTGCGCACTGTATTCACCTAAGGGCTGTTTGGCAGCCAATGCTTCCGCCATCGCTTCGTCACGATGAATAAATGTCGGTAATAATTTATCGAGGCTTTGCAGCCAAAGCTGATGTAAATCTTGTTGTAAACGACTGCCAGCAGAGAATTGGTTGAGCAGGAAATGACTACCGGCAGGTAAATCTTGCTGATGTAGACGAATGTGACAATTGGCATCGGCATGAATCACAATGAGCACAAGATCAGCCAGCGCCAGAGCCTGACGAGTTAATACGCTGTCACCGGCAGGGATATCCAATAAAATCCAACGGGAGGTATTACTGGCTTGTAGTTCAGACAGATTCTTTTGCCATTGACGCGGTTTTTGTTGTAATAATGCGCCGAGCTGTTCGTTTTCTGCGCGAGTTAACTGGCCAAACGGTAAGAAATCCAGCTTCTCGGTATAACGCATGGCACCTTGCTGCCAGCCTTCACCATCAATCTCAGCTTTAGCCCAACCACGGGGCTGCTCGAAATACATGTTAAAATGCAACCGCAGCAAATTGTCCGGTGAAAAATCAATAACCAGAACTGACTCATCCAGTTGTTGTAAGGCCCACGCAAGAGCGGCGGTGACCGATGTGGTACCAATGCCCCCTCTTATTCCTTGTAACGCCAGTACCGGCATAAACTATTCACTCCGGGTAGATTGTGCAAGTTCAGCTAGCAATGGCCAACGGGCCATCATTTGGGTTAATCGTTCCTGACGGACAATATCGATATAACTTAATGTGGGTAATGAAAAGGCCTGACTTAATGCTAGTAGATCATCCTGAGCTTCAAGTGAAGTTTTCTCATGAAATCGATTTATTATAGTCTTCATTTATCCGCCTTCAGAAAATAGGCTATGGTAATTAAGTAAAACAAATATGGGAGTATACTTTTCCCTAGTAAGATGAGCCTTAGATTAATATCAAGGTAAGGACATTGGTTAATACTTATCTCAATGTTACAATTGTTCTTTGAATTTATCCAGTGATTGGCCCAATAGCACTTTAACGAAAGCAGATAAATAATCTATGTCACGATCTTTCTCTTTAGGTGTTCGAAAAATCTGGGATGAATTAGCCGTAATGCAGGCACCTGGATTCTATTGGGTCAATATTGAACGTCAAATTGATGCCAATTTACTTTGTCAGCAACTTATTCGTAACCAATCTGAAAATACCCGCGCCGCATTGATTTGCTCAGGACTAAAACCTGAAAAATTACTCACAAATATTGAGCATTCTGGCCCAAAAAAATTACCGCTGTTTTCATTACCTGCTCAAAAGAAAGCCTTACAGCATTTGACCAACGATTTAATGCGCGCGCTACGCCCGCAACAGCGGCTTTTTATCTTGTTTGCTCCGGCGAGTTTGTGGCAAACATTTACCAGTGAAGAGATGCAACAGTGGGTGCGGCATATCCAACAATGGTTGGATGCTCAGAACTGCACGTTACTGGTGCTGTGCCACAGTTCTGGTATCAATAAAATCAAGAATCAGCTGGTCAGTCAGCACCGCTATTTACAAGGTTTGGCCAGCCTACAATGGCAGCAGGATAATGCGCAGTATGTGGTGTCTTGGTGGAGCACCGAGAAAGGGGTGACGGCCAATCAACTGGTCTTGCTGGAAGCAGATGAGCAAGGCTGGTTCATGGCGGATGAAGTCCAGCAAGTGCTGCCACAATCACGTAATGATGAACATCTGTATTTAGCTGAAACCAGCATTCTGGAAGGGGCTCCGCCGCTATCGACCAACTGGCAATTGCTCGAGAGCAATGCAGCGCTGGCTCAGCGGGCGATGAGTGCCCATGCCGCAACCGTAATTTTTGCGCTGAACCAAAGTGAAGAAATTGACGAAATTGCTCATCAAATCCATAACATACGCCGCCAACGTGGCAATACTGTAAAGATTGTCGTGCGTGAAATGAACGCCAGCCTACGTTACAGCGATGAGCGATTATTACTGGCCTGTGGGGCAAATCTAATTGTGCCTCACGTCGCGCCGCTGTCACGTTTTCTGACCATGTTAGAGGGTATTCAGGGACAGCGGTTCTCACGCCATGTTCCTGAAGATATCAATGCGTTATTGGAAGCTTTGCGCCCGCTACAGCTTAAGGGCTATCTACCGCCGGTGGAGTTCAGCCAATCGGTTTTGCTACTGATGAACAACACTTTGCTGCCAGAAGATGGCAAGGGCGTATTGGTGGCGCTACGAGCCGTTCCTGGGCTACAAGCACGTCAGGCGCTGACTCTATGCCATTTACGCCGCTATGGTGATGTGGTGACCGTGTCTGATAACCGTCTGGTCTTGTTCCTATCTACCTGTCGAGTCAATGACTTGGATACCGCACTGAGCCATATTTTCCGCCTACCGGTGACCGAAGCATTCAGTAACCGGATGGTGTGGTATCAAGATGAAGAAATCATCTCGGAGATGCATCGGATGAACTCTCCCGATGCACGGCAGGCAGTTGGTGAGAAGAAAACCTATACACAAGAAACCAGTCGGACTGAGCAATCCGAAGTCATCCGACATATTCCTGAGCCACTGACATTGACTATCGGCCATCACAAGGAGAATGCTCAATGAATCTCAACGACATTTGGCAAATCTTGCTGCTCGGCGCGGTGATTTCTTTCCCGCTCGGCTATATGGCGTGCCGTCGATTCCCGAAATGGTGGGAGAAAAAACAACATTTATTCTTATCCGCGCGCTATTTAAAATCAGAAGGGATCTGGTTGCGTGATGACTCCTCTTCACAGAATAAGAAATAACCATGAACGCAAAAAATAAACAGCAAGAGTCGCAGAACCCTTGGCGCTATTGGCGCGGTCTCGGTGCATGGAACTACTATTTCCTGCTAAAATTTGCCCTATTGTGGTTTGGTTACCTTAACTTCCATCCATTGGCTAACCTGGTGTTTCTTGCCTTCCTGCTCTTCCCGATCCCGTCGTATCGAGTCCATCGCTGGCGTCACTGGATTGCAATCCCCATTGGTATCGGCCTGCTCTATCACGATACTTGGCTACCGGGTATCAACAGCATTATCAGCCAAGGCTCGCAGGTGACTGGCTTTAGTCTTAGCTATCTAATTGAATTATTTAATCGTTTTATTAACTGGACGATGATCGGCACGGCCTTTGTCATTCTGGTCGGCTACCTGTTTATCTCACAATGGATTCGCGTCACTGTTTTTGTCGTTGCAGCCATGATTTGGCTGAATATCGTTGATATTGCCGGGCCGGCTTTCTCACTGACACCCGCCGTTGAAACAGCGGCAACATTAGCGCCAGCAACCTCTAACCCAACCGCAATCGATACAGGGCAAGCCACCCCTGGCAGTAGCCCCGTCGTCACCAGTAGTCCGCCAACCGATGCCAATTTAGCCGCTTATCTAAATGCATTTTATGAGCAAGAGAAAACACGCCGTACGACATTCCCGGCATCACTGCCTGGAGACGCACAGCCCTTTGATTTATTAGTTATTAATATCTGTTCACTCTCATGGTCAGATATTGAAGCTATTCAGCTGGATAAACACCCACTGTGGAGTAAGTTCGATATTCTGTTTAAGAATTTTAACTCTGCCACCGCTTACAGTGGCCCGGCGTCTATCCGCTTGCTGCGCGCCAGCTGCGGCCAGTCATCTCACAAAGATCTGTATCAGCCACAGGACCAACAATGCTATCTGCTTGATAATTTAGCAAAACTTGGCTTTACCTCCCAGCTGATGATGGATCATTCTGGTGTCTTTGGCCAATATCTGCAAAACCTGCAGGATGAGGGCAATATGCGTGCGCCATTGATGTCACAGGCGGGTATCAGTAACCAATTAGCCTCCTTTGATGGTGAGCCGATTTACAATGATCTAGAGCTACTTAATCGCTGGCTAGCCGAGCAGAAGAAAGGGGGCGATGCCCGTAGCGCAACCTTCATGAATATCATTCCATTACACGATGGGAACCGTTCCGCCAGCACCAACAAAATGGTCGACTATCGTATTCGAGCCAAGATTCTCTTTGACCAGTTAGACACTTTCTTTGACGAGTTGGAGAAATCAGGTCGTAAAGTCATGGTGGTGTTGGTACCTGAACATGGTGCCGCCTTGGTCGGTGATAAAATGCAGATGTCTGGCCTGCGGGATATCCCAAGCCCTAGCATCACCCACATTCCGGTGGGGATTAAGCTGATTGGTATGAAGGCTCCACAACCTGCCAGCCCAGTAGTGGTTAGCGCGCCAAGTAGCTATCTGGCGGTCTCTGAATTAGTGTCGCGGATGGTTGATGGCAAGATATTCACTGCACCGAATATTGATTGGCAAACCTTGACACAAGGGCTGCCGGAAACTGCTGTAGTATCAGAAAATGATAATGCCATTGTGATGCAATATCAGGGTAAATCCTATATTCGACTTAATGGTGGCGACTGGGTACCTTACCCGCAATAAATAACAGCCTGTTTATGGCTTAATTGGTCCAACTAAGGGTGCATTTATTGCACCCTTTCTATTCATTATTGAATGAGAAATGAATCAAACACGATAACATTAACCGTAGATAAGAATAATATTCCACATGACTTAGTCTAAAATGCGAATCAATTTCATTATAATTTAAGTCTTACATACTTACTTAGCTTACTAATGGCTTTATAGTTTATAATTTCGTAATTGTTTATTTACATGAAAATTGAATATATTTGCCGGTATCAATTTGACAAAATATTTTTATAACCTATATGGCTATATTTTTATTTCGTGATAAAAAAACGCCGAGTTTCCGGCGTTTTTTTATATAGCTCTACAGTCTGAAAGAATATAGCAGCCTTAGTTGGTTTTCTCTGCTTCATCCTGATCAACAGCAAAGCAGGCGACCATTTGCTCACCATACTGCTTTAGTTGCGGTTGCAACTGAGTGCAAGTCCCAAATGCCCGGCGACAGCGGGCATTAAATGCACAACCAGGAGGTGGGTTCATTGGGCTAGGTAATTCACCCGTCAACTTAATACGCTCACGACGCATATCCGGATTCAGACGAGGTGTCGCCGATAACAGCGCCTGAGTATAAGGGTGACGTGGATTATTAAAAATGGCCTCTTTACTGCCTTTCTCAACACAACGCCCTAGATACATCACCATCACTTCGTCAGCGATATGCTCAACCACGGACAAATCATGGGAGATAAAGACATACGACAGCCCCAATTCCTGCTGCAGATCCATCATCAGGTTCAATACCTGCGCCCGCACAGATACATCCAGTGCCGAAACAGGTTCATCGGCAATCACCACATCAGGATTCAGCATCAACCCTCGGGCAATAGCAATACGCTGACGCTGACCGCCCGAGAACATATGCGGATAGCGGTCATAGTGCTCAGTTTTCAGACCCACCTTTGCCATCATCGCCAATGTTTTTTCGCGACGTTCTTGGCGATTGAGCGTGGTATTGATTTGTAGTGGTTCTTCCAGAATCTGCCCCACTTTCTTACGCGGATTCAAAGAACCATACGGGTTCTGGAACACAATCTGGATTTTCTGACGTCGCAGCTTTTCAGCACTTTCATCTGGCTTGAGCAAATCCTGACCTTGGTAGTAAAGCTCGCCACCGGTCGGAATTTCTATCATGGTCAGCAAACGGCCCAACGTGGATTTACCACAGCCAGACTCCCCAACCACCGCCAATGTTTTGCCTCGTTCCAAGGTGAACGAAACCCCATCCAACGCCTTAACCAAGCGCTCCGGTGCAAAGAACCCTTTTTTAACTGGGTAATATTTCTTTAAATCGATGGCTTGCAACAGAGGCTTTGATGCCTGTGATTCATTTTTCATTTCAGTTGATTGGCTCATAAGGTCGGCCTCCCCGCATCATCGAGCGGTGTATGGCATTTAACCTGACGCCCCGCCGGCCCCAGTAATTCTGGCTCTTCACGGCGGCACCTCTCATTAGCATATGGGCAACGTGGATTAAGCAGACAACCTTCAGGCCGGTCATATTTGCCCGGAACCACACCCGGTAATGATGCCAACCGCGCTTTATCCTGGGCAAACTCCGGTAGCGCCCGCAATAATGCCTGGGTATATGGATGACGTGGCGCACGGAAAATTTCTGACGATTTACCGGTTTCAACCACCTGACCGGCATACATCACAATAATATGATGAGCAGCCTCAGCAACCAGTGCCAAGTCATGGGTAATCAGCAATAGCGCCATATTTTCCCGCTGCTGTAATTCCAGCAGCAATTCAATGATCTGCGCCTGAATAGTCACATCCAGAGCCGTCGTCGGTTCATCGGCAATCAGCAACTTCGGCCGACAGGCAATGGCCATCGCGATCATGACACGTTGGCTCATCCCGCCTGACAGTTGGTGTGGGTACACATCCAGCCGTGAGGCCGGATCAGGAATCCCTACCAAGGTCAGCAAATCGACTGCGCGCTGATGACGGGTTTTGCGGTTGCCCCCCTGATGCACCTTCAGTGCCTCCATGATCTGGAAGCCGACGGTGTAACACGGATTAAGACTGGTCATCGGGTCTTGGAAAATCATCGCAATTTCCGACCCCACCAGTTGACGCCGCTCTTTTTCCGAGATCTTCGTCAGGTCACGACCATTAAACTCCAGCTTGTCGGCCATCACTTTGCCGGGATAATCAATTAGCCCCATGATTGCCAGTGAACTAACTGATTTGCCGGAACCCGATTCACCAACGATCCCAACTACCTGACCTTGATCAATACTGTAACTGATACGATCTACGGCTTTGAACGGCGCGCCTTCGTCGCCGAAGTGCACCGACAATTTGTCTACATTTAAAAGTGCCATCTCTCTACCTCTGTTACTGCTTGAGTTTGGGGTCGAGAGCATCACGCAGGCCGTCCCCCATCAGGTTAAACGCCAGAACCGTCAGCAGAATCGCCACACCGGGGAAGGTCACGACCCACCAGGCGCTTTGTGCGAACTGCAACACATCAGAGAGCATGGTGCCCCATTCTGGTGTTGGCGGTTGTGCACCCATGCCGAGGAAACCGAGAGCCGCCATATCCAGAATGGCGTTAGAGAAGCCGAGAGAAGCCTGCACGATTAACGGCGCAAGGCAGTTTGGCAAAATATTGATAAACATCTGACGCATCGAACTCGCACCGGCCACTCTGGAGGCCGTCACATAGTCACGATTGACCTCAACCAGCACCGCGGCCCGTGTCAAACGTACGTAGTGCGGCAAGGCCACAAAAGTTAACGCCAACGAGGCATTTACAATTGAAGGCCCGAATACCGCCACCAGCACTAATGCCAGCAGCAAGCTTGGCAGTGCCAGCATGATATCGACAACGCGCATAATGATGGCATCGACGATGCCGCCAAAATAGCCAGCCAGTAAGCCGAAAATGACCCCCATGACCAGCGACAGCACCACCACCAGACAACCCACTAACAGTGAGAGGCGAGCGCCATACATCAGGCGCGACAAGACATCGCGGCCCACATCATCAGTACCGAGAATAAACTTCCAGCTACCGCCTTCTTCCCAGACCGGCGGTTTCAATAATGCGTCGCGAAATTGCTCTGCCGGGCCGTGTGGGGCAAGCCAGGTCGCGCCAGCGGCAATTAGCAGCATAAGAATGATGTAAAACAGGCCGATAACAGCCCCTTTATTGCGCTTGAAATAGTGCCAAAACTCCTGCAAGGGAGTCATCGGCTTCGGCGCATTTTTTACTGTAGACTCAGTAAGTTGAGACATTTCGCGCCCCTTATTTCTTGTGACGAATACGCGGGTTAACTACGCCATAAAGCACATCTACCAGCAAGTTAACTAAAATAATCATGATCGCGACCAGCAACACCCCACCCTGCACCACCGGGTAATCTCGACGTTGCAATGCATCCATCAACCAGCGGCCTAATCCTGGCCAGGAGAAAATGGTTTCCGTCAGAATGGCACCTGCCAGCATGGTGCCGACTTGCAAGCCAATCACCGTGACCACCGGTAGCAAAGCATTACGCAGGGCATGAACCACAATCACTCGCATCCGGCTCAAACCTTTGGCTCGCGCGGTACGGATATAGTCTTCACCCAACACTTCCAGCATTGAGGAGCGAGTCATACGCACGATAACGGCAAGGGGAATGGTACCTAATACAATGGCGGGCAAAATCATGTGCATCACGGCGTCTTTAAAGTCGCCGGGCTCACCCCAGATAAGGGTGTCAATCAGCATAAAACCGGTTAACGGCAGACTGTCATCAAGGAAAACAGTATCGCTGACCCGCCCCGAAACCGGGGTAAGGTTCCATTGCACCGAAACCAGCATGATAAGCATGATGCCCCACCAGAAGATAGGCATCGAGTAACCGGTCAGGGAGATCCCAACGGCGGTGTGATCGAATATTGAACCGCGTTTGACTGCCGCCAACACACCGACAGGAATACCTACCGCAATGGCAAACAGCATCGCGCAGATTCCAAGTTCCAGTGTCGCTTTAAAGCGGGGAACAAACTCTTCCCAGACAGCAATACGGCTTTTCAGCGAAATGCCGAGATCGCCATGTAATACGCCATTCACATAATGGAAGTATTGTTGATAAAGAGGCTTATCTAGCCCCATTTCCGCCATGATTTGAGCATGACGCTCGGTGGAGATACCGCGTTCCCCGGCCATGATGGTTACCGGGTCGCCCGGGATCATATGAACAAAAGCAAAGGTCAGCAAAGTAATGCCGATAAACGTTGGGATAACTAACCCCAAACGTCGGAGTATGAACTGCAACATATCCCGAACTCTCTGTGTAGAATGCCGAGTTGCTCGTAGGCAACCAAGCTTATCCCCTTCATACGTCAAGTTGCAGGGGTGTTAGCAGCATTCATTCACTTGCTGCCTACCTGCAATTCCACGTACTTTGGGTTATATGGCTCACATCTGTATCTGTCTTAACCTAAATGAAGAAGCCGGTGCACATGCTATGCACGCCCACCGGCCCTATTTCACTGGGTTAAAATTAATCCAGGGACACGTTCTCGAAATGGTGTTTACCCAACGGATCAACAACATAGCCTTTCACTTCTTTACGCACTGGCTCGTATACGGTTGAGTGAGCAACAATCAGCGCTGGCGCTTGATCATGCATAACAACCTGAGCTTGTTTGTAAAGAGCCACACGTTTGTCGTGGTCAGACTCAGCACGCGCTGGCTGGATCACGTCTTCAAACGGCTTATAACACCATTTGGAGTAGTTAGAACCTTGCTTAGCCGCATCACAGCTGAACAGCGTGGCGAAGAAGTTGTCTGGGTCCCCATTGTCCCCGGTCCAACCCATCATCACAGTTTCATGTTCGCCGTCTTTAGCTCGTTTGAGGTACTCGCCCCACTCGTAAGTCACAATTTTGGCTTTCACGCCAACTTTCGCCCAGTCAGACTGGATCATTTCAGCCATACGACGCGCATTTGGGTTATAAGGGCGCTGAACGGGCATGGCCCACAGATCGATGGCGAAACCATCTGGCAGACCCGCTTCTTTCAGCAACTCTTTCGCTTTAGCCGGGTCATATGGGTAATCTTTCACCTCATCGTTGTAGCCCCACATAGTAGGTGGGATCAGGTTTTTGGCAGCCTGGCCAGCGCCCTGATAAACCGCATCGATAATCGCTTCTTTGTTAACTGCCATGGTCAACGCCTGGCGAACTTTCACGTTATCCAGCGGTTTTTTCTCAACGTTGAAGGAGAGGTAACCGACGTTCAAGCCCGGTTGCTCCATCAAATTGATGGTTTTGTCTTGTTTCATGCGGGCAATGTCAGCCGGGTTAGGGTATGGCATAACCTGACATTCATTTTTCTGCAATTTCGCATAACGAACAGAGGCATCTGGCGTAATCGAGAAGACCAGACGATCAATTTTTGGTTTGGTGCCCCAGTAACCATCAAATGCTTTGTACAGGATGCGAGAATCTTTTTGATATTGCTGCAACTGGAACGGGCCGGTACCAATTGGGTTCAAATCGACTTTTTCTGGCGTGCCCGCTTTCAGCATGCCGTCAGCATATTCAGCAGACAGAATTGACGCGAAGTCCATCGCCAGGTCAGCCAGGAATGGCGACTCAGGACGAGCCAGTTCGAAGCGAACTGTATTATCATCAACTTTAACAATATTGGTGATCAAATCACCCATACCCATACCTTGGAAGTATTCATAGCTGCCGCCAGACACTTTATGGTACGGATGTTTATCATCTTTCTGACGCATGAAGGAATAAATCACGTCATCAGCATTGAAATCGCGGGTGGGTTTGAAGTCTTTATTATCTTGCCACTTCACACCTTTACGCAGATGGAAAGTGTAGGCTTTGCCGTCTTCACTAATTTCCCACTTCTCAGCCAGACCCGGTTCAATTTCAGTCGTCCCGAGTTTAAATTCAACCAGACGGTTGTAGATAGGAACCGAGCTTGCATCATATGTCGTGCCAGAGGTGAAAAGCTGCGGGTTGAAGCCTTCCGGAGAACCTTCAGAACAATAAACCAATGTTTTCGCTTGTACACTGGCCGCGACAGTCAGTGCAATCAGCCCAATACCGAATTTCAGTATCCCTGTTTTTCCCAAGGAAATCGTCATCGCTTGTGCTCCATTATGGTGATGTGTGTTGTGTGTACGGCCAGGCCCTATAATTTTTTAGTCCGCGGACTGTACCGTTTTTGCCCATTAATAGCAGGGATGCGGGATTGAGATGCCGGATAAATCTTATCGCGACGACAATTTTGAATGAGTGAAATCACCTAAACTGCTCTCGATTACTCCCCCTGAGGGTACCAATTTGGCAACAGTTGATGGCAACGTCAATACGGTCTGAAAGGATTTATCAAGACAATGAGAAACAGCATGCAAACATAAAAAAAACTTTCCGTTAACATTATCAGCATTAAAATTTATGCTATCAGCCATTAACCAGAGAGATTAACTGGCTAAATTAAATAAAGCAGTTGCAACATCCACTGACAAACAAAAAAACTTTGTTGCGAATTGATGTCTATCTGTTCATATTTTTTTGTAATATCGACAGAAAATAGATGGAAATGCTGTTGTCGCAGCCGATAAGTGACGTGAATGTTGTCACATACAACCGGAATCACGTACATGCTACGTGCTGCTAAAAAAGCGAAATATTCACTCGGCAATACATTATAGCCAACAGCCGGTATAACGCTCCCGCCGGTGCACAATATTGGTGCCCCAAACCAGTGCGTAGCATTTAACATAACAGTAAGAGCGGTAAGTCTTGTCGGCATGACGTCACTATTACAGCACTGAGTATGAAGGTTGTGGGCATTGGTGACTTAGGGTTTAATCGTTCTCTTGACCTCTACACCGGCGTGTATGACCCCCTCCTCACCGATTAATTTTTTATAATGCAGATCCACGTCTTTAAATGCACTGACAATTCTACCTTTATTATTTTTTAACTCAGAGGTATCAATCTGTATATTCTGAGATGTCACTATTTGACCATAATCATTGGTTATTGTTTTAGCCTTTATTCTGATATCAGCAGGCCCAGAGAGCGTATTGGACTTAACAACCCCATCCCAATTATTAAAAAATTTCTTTGCTTCAATAGATGTATACCCGCTGTTTGCATAGATACTTCCAGCTCGGTTATTAACATTATGCCCTGAAATTCTAATACCGAACCGCTCACTCACTTTATAGTCTAAACTCTGCCGCTCACTTTTAATCTTCCCATCGATATTATCAACATCACCTAAACTTCTTATTTTTAACTTCGGGGCATATATCCTTCCACCATTGTTTTTAATAAATGACGTTGAGACTAGATTAGCCACTATATCAGCCTCTATCATTCCTTTATTCTGGATACCACCGCTATTGGCATAAAGGAATATTTTATTAGCATACATTCCACCAAGCTGAGTTACATCAATGGCGACATTAGTACTATTATAAAGGCCGTTATCTATCGGTTTAATATCAACCTTTTCGTTAACCTCAGTAAAACCAACATGATTTTTACCTATTGCAGTCATGATATCTTCAGCCCTTATTTCACCCTCAACAGTGAGGGAGGCAGAAAATAAATTGAGAAAAGTATCAGAGGCATTATTGTATTTTAACCCACTTCGGCCAATTCTAATCGCACCTTGATTAACCTCAAAACCCGTTAAAAAACCAGCATTAACCACTGGTTTTCCCGTGGTTAATATGACATTAGTCGCATTACTAAATTGGCAGTTATTGCAATAAATCCCTGATGGGTTAGCAATAATAACATGGGCTTGAGAACCAATAACGGCCAACTCCCCATGTAATATACTTGGCTTATTTGATGTCACTTCATTTAAAATAACTTTTGCTATTTTATCGACAAGATTAGGATTACCAACAAAACTAGGGCTATCAACCTCAAGGTTGTTAAACAATAGTTTATTATATCCGCGCCCTAAATCCAGACTAAACTCATCATACTTATTATGTGAAAGTCCTTTTTCATTCGGAGTTACTATATTTATAGTGGTAAATATAGCACCTTGACAATGAGCATTTTGAGTCATGCATAATTTTTTTCTTTCAATATAATGATGCATTTCTGGCTGTTGATGTTTAGGTGCTTTCATGTCAGCCACAACATTGGCAAATGAGCAAAAGCTGGTAATCGTTAATAAAAAATGGATAATCAAACATGATTTGTAAATAATATTATATTTTGCAACCACATGGCAGTACAAGACCATCACTTTGCCCCCACTGCTTTTATAAAAATATAATTGTAGTAAGTTGCATATTCAAATAATTGGTTAATAACTACAAGCTTAAAAATACAATATATATATATTAATTATGATAAACCCAAATTATATAAGGAACTTTAGCTAGTATTGCCAATTAATCATAAAGCCAAAAACTGCGGAATCCGTATGAAAATTAGCAGGTTTATAGAGTGGAATACCAATATTCAAGTCATAACCAAATCGATGATAACTGCCGCGAATGCCTGTAACAGCACCAACCAAAGAGTCCCCTAGCAAGAATTGGTCACCTTTCTCGCTTACCTCACCATAATCCACACCTAGATAGATTTGGCTGCCAATATGTTGATTTACCCACACAATATCATTTTTTAAAAACCACCCTTGTGAGCCAACTAGCACATTGTCGGTTGAGAAACCGCGTACTGAGCTGCGCCCTCCGATAGAAAACTTATCTTGCATCTTAAGATTGGAATGTGAGTATTGATGGCTAAATTCCGGTTGAAAATGAAACCGCTGCTCACCCAGCATAAAAGGAATGTCCAGCGCCGCCGTGACATTAACCAGTTTGGCTACTGGAGATGCGGCTCCGGCTGTCGAAGAGTCCGCACCAAGCCATTGAGTTCCTTGCCGATAATTAATTCCCCCGGTTATCGTGGCCCAGCCGGTATAATGAAGATGTCGTAAACCGAGTTGCCAATCAACGGTATCCTGTCGTTGAATATCTAGTTCAATATCAGCAAAAAAACGATTGGACTTACGAATTAATGCGCCCGTGTAACCCACGGTTTTATAGTTATAACCTCGCATGAGTAGTCGCTGAATTTGCATTTCCAGTGATTGCCAATATGTACGATATTCAAAGGCAGTATCAGCTATTAGCAACGTTTGGTAGTAAGTGCCCCTACTGCCCGTCACACTCCACAGCCAGTTTCCAAAAGGGACTGAGTAATGTAGGACAAGATTACTGTTACCCTTGTCATGATGATTATCTAACTCCCGACTAGCGGAAAAATAAGCCATATCACTTAGCGAGAATGGATTATCAAGAAATAACGTCGCCCCAGCACGATAACGACCGACAGCATCATGGCCCGCATTATCAAAAAAAGTATTGAGACGCCAGAAACGAGATTGCTGCCGATTCACCACTATTTGACTGGTTAAATCCTCCCGATTTAATTGAATTTCCATGGTGGCATCCACTGAGGGTAAACGTTGCAGGTTTTCCAGCCCTTGTTCAATATCGCGCAAATTTGCCAACTCACCAATCCTGTTCGGGAATAGTGTATTAAGCTGTGCATAACTATCACTATTTTCATGGTGCTTAATACCGCTCACTCTGCCAGGGATTAAGGTCAGAGATAACACCCCCTCAGCATAACTTTCTTCCGTGAAAGTCACTTGTGAAGTGATATAACCGTCATCGACCAATTGCCACTGAAGACTATCCTGCAATGCCGATAGCCCTTTCTCACCCAAGCATTGTCCCTGAGCTTGTTTTGCCCATTGCACTAACCGTGCGGCATTGGGAAAGGCACTCATATTAAGCAACTCAACGCGGTCAATGACCAGGCAGGAAATTTCATCTGAGGAAAAAGTACTTCCTTCCAGTGCCGCCGATTCACTCTTCATTTGAGCATGTGATAATGGTGGTGTAAGGCTATTTTTTAACTCTCGTTGCTGTTGTTCTAAAATAATAGCTTGAGTTGAGTCAGTTTTAGCATAAGTGATAAAAGGGAACGAAAATATGAAAACCCATAAAGGTAATAAGAGTGTTGTTATCGGTTTTTTATTATAATCATTTGCAACACCCTCACTGACGGCTATCAGCTTCATTATATAAACTCCATTTTATTTAAATAATCATCAAAACAATTAGCCACAAATGTGGCTAATTGTTTAATAGCTATGCATTCAATTATTAAAAGCTAAACTTATATTTCTTCTTTATCTGCTCTCTTGAATGGGTTATTATTTTGATTCGCCACCTCAACTTTTTTAACAAACACTTTAACATCACCACTGTCTGCAGATATATCCCCGCCATCATTAATCAACCTTCCGGTACTGACAGTAACAATCGATTCTTTATCTCCGTCCTCGCCAATTACCCTCCCATTACTATTATCGATTACACCACCACCATGCAAATACACGTCTTTGCCTAAAACAAGCCCATTATTATTAATATTTCCATGAGTGATAGCCAGAAGCGAATCTAATACCACAATGTCATTAGAGTTTTTTATATTACCCTCAGCAACAATACGTATTTTATTAGCATACATTCCTCCCATTTTACCAACATCAACACTGTCGAAATAATCTGGCCGACTTAAATGGGATGATAATGGCTTTATATTGAGTTTTTGTCCTGGAGCCGCCAAATCTATACGATATTTCCCTGCAACCACCATAACATCATCAGCCCCTACTTCACCCACCTTACCAACGGCACCCAAATGACCTGTCACATTTAGTTTTTCAGAGAATAAATCAAGATAGGCAATGTCTGAACCCTTTCCCTTATGCTGAAGTCCTTTACGTTTTCCTCCCTTATGAATATTTATTTCCCCCTCTACGACTCTAAAACCACTCAATTTATTTTCACTAAACGACGCTTTACCTGTAGTCAGCGTTAGATGAGGAATATCAGTAAATGAACATCCATAACAATTAATACCTGATGGATTAGCGATAATAACATGGGCATTTTGCCCAGCCAGTTTCACTTCCCCAGCAAATGTACTTGAGTAAGGAGAGCGAACTTCATTTAAAATGATCTTTGCCGCCATGCTTTCCAGATTCCTATTACCATCAATTTCATTGGACAAAGCATTATTTATAATAATCACGTCATTATAGTGACCGGCATCAAATTGGGTATATTTGTTATGTGATAACCCATTTTTGTCTGGTGATTGAATATTTACCGTTGTTGTTTTTCCACAACCCCATGCATTTCGACAAGGTGTCGGGTTATCCGGAAGATGTACTTCTGTTTTTATATCGGCTTGTTGATGACTTGGTGCTTCGTTATCAGCAATAACATTAGCTGATAACGAGGTGGAAACACCACATAGTGACAGTAGAATGGAGAGTGGCAGTATTGATAACTTTCTGTTTTTATTTTCATGAATTAAATTCATATAATTACCTTAGATATTAATTAGTTCGATTATAATATTTTGTATATTGTCGTTTAAAATCGACGATTAATTAGCGGTTTTTCATGAAAAAAAGTCAATATAACAAAGTATATAAAATATATTATAAGAGAGATAAATATAGATTTTAAAATTAGTAATATATATAAGATAAAAACAGTTCATTATAAAAAAAGATAGTTTATAGCCTGGAATTGAGAAAAAATGAGGTTAAATTAATTGCCATTTGAGGCTGTTGAGAAAAAAGAGCACAAAAAAACCCTGACGTTTCCGTCAGGGTTCTTAAATTTGGTCGGCGAGAGAGGATTCGAACCTCCGACCCACTGGTCCCAAACCAGTTGCGCTACCAAGCTGCGCTACTCGCCGAATTGGGCCGCATCTTACTGCTACACATTTGGGCCGTCAATCACTTTTTAACAACCTGCTGGTGACTGTTGTTAAAAGCATCACCAGAGGTTAAAACTGAATCATTCGAGCTATACCTGAGCTTCGGCGTTTTTCAGTTGCGGTGATTGCGCCCGCAGGAATGGCAGCAAGAAGAAGGCAGATAAACAGGCCGCAACCGAAATCACCACAAAGAAACCATTCCAGTGCCAAACCTCCATCACACGGGCAATTGGGTAACCCGATAGAGCAGCACCCAAGTAAGCAAACAGCCCAACAAAGCCCGTTGCAGCGCCAGCGGCGTCCTTATGTGAACATTCCGCGGCAGCCATACCAATCAGCATCTGAGGTCCAAAAATAAAGAATCCGATGGCAAAAAAGCAACCCGCCTGCAATACAAAGTTGATACCAGGCATCACCCACAGTGATGCGACAGAAAGGAAAATACCGATGGCGAATATCAAGTTCATTGGGCCACGATTACCACGGAACCACTTATCAGAACCCCAACCCGCAACCAGAGAGCCGATAAATCCACCCACTTCAAATAGTGAAATGGCAGAGTTGGCGGTCATTAATGAATAGCCTTTCTCTTGGGTCAGATAGAGATTACCCCAGTCATTAATCGCCGTGCGAACGATATAAACCAGGACATAAGATACCGCCAGCAACCAGATATACTTATTGGTTAACACATAGCGCTTCACAATCTCTTTATTCGATAACCCCTGACCTTCAGACTCCTGCACCAGTTCCATGGCATCATTGCGCCACTTACCCACACTTGGCAGCCCCATGGTGCTAGGCTTATCCCGCAGACGCCAACACATCAGTAAACCAATTATCACGCCAATAATACCAGGGATAATCATGCCGTAACGCCAGCTAAAGTGCAGAGAAATAAAGCCGACTAATAATGGAATCAACGCGCCGCCAAAGTTATGTGACGTATTCCAGATAGCCCACCAACTGCCGCGTTCAGAGCGAGAATACCAACTAGTGAGTATTTTTGAACAGGGTGGCCAACCCCAGCCTTGGAAGAAAGCATTGAGGATCCACAAGGTACCGAACACCAACAGTGAGGAACTCATACCAAACAGAATATTGATAACCCCGGTCATGACCAGACCAATACCCATAAAATAACGTGGATTCGAGCGGTCGCTAATCATCCCCGAAATAAATTTTGAACACCCATAAGTGATATAAAACATCGTACCTAAAATCCCAACATCTGACATCGTCAGGCCCAAGTCGCTGAGCATCGCTGGCATAATGAAGTTAAAGCTTTTACGGGTGAAATAAAAAGCAGCGTAGCCGATGTACATCGTCCACATTAATTGAATGCGCCAATATTTATAGGATGAATCAATCTGCTCTTGATTCGTTACCATCACTTCGCTATCGCGACTTTTGAGGAAAGACCACATGTTAAACCTTAGGATATTTTACAAGTGTAATCATCATGATGCGCACAGGAACGAAACTAATTAGGGAAATTCTCACTGCATACGAGAATATTTCTTAGTTTCCATCAATGAGTTAGGAAACTGTGGGTAAGGTCACATTTAAGCAAGTTCCCTGATCCACATTCAAGCTGAAGTTCCCCCCCAGCGCACTCACCCGCGATTGCATGCCACGCAACCCATAGCCTGGCGTCAATGTGGCCAAATCGATACCTTTTCCATTATCACGAATCGTCAGATATATCTGCTGACTATCCTGCGTCGCATTAATCTCAATCCGACTGGCACCGCCATGACGATAGGCATTGGTCACGCCCTCCTGACAAATCCGGTATAGCGTTATTTTGAGTGTTTCATCGATAGGGTTATCATCAAGTTGCCAATGCAGCACACCAACAACAGATTGATCTTGAGGGATAAGTTCACGCATCAGTGCCGCTATGGCCGCCGACAGCGGTAAGTTATTTAATGCTGCAGGCCATAATTTAGCTAACACATCATGGACGCCGTCATAGACCCGCAATGCCTGTGTCTCTATCATTTCCGCACTGGTTAACACCGGCTGCTGTGTGGTTAAGCGCTTAATAACACTGGCCTGAGTGCGGATAACTGTCACCGTCTGCCCGACCTCATCATGCAATTCCCTCGCCACATCACGCCGGGCATGTTCCTCTGCCACCACCAATGCTTTAGCTAATTCGCGATTTTCATTCAGCCGTATTTGCAATTGCTGATTCAATTCCCGTTGCCGCTGAATTCCGGCACCCAGTAATAACCCCGTCAGGCTTTGCGCTAACAATGACAGCAGCAAGTCGCGGTGAGAGTCTAATTGCAAAGGGGTATTAATCAATAACACCACACCATTCAGTAATGTCGCGACAGATGCCCCCTGCCAACCATATCGGTAAGCCATGAAGACTATCGGGATTGCCAAACAGAATGGGGCAACCAGGTACAAATCTGATTCGGTGACTTGATTCTGTAGCCAGATGCTCAGGGCGAATAGCAACAGATACCACATGATATGGTGCAAACGTAGATTAATGGGCTTATGAATTAGCCCTGGCTCTAAAGGTAACCAAATCTGGCGCGCCAGGTAGTGCCACAATAACAGGCAGGTCGGCGCAATTGTGAACCCACCGACCAGCCCCAGCAATAGCGCCATTGCCCCTTGGTCACTGGCAATTTGCCATCCCAACGCCTGTATCAATGCAGCACCAACAATCACTGCACCTTGCATTAATGGCCATTGCCATTCACTTTGATTTTTCTGATGACGTAATAACCATGGGGAGGCAAAAAATGCCAGTAACGTCGTCGCCAACAGCAGTGGGATAGCACACCACAGCAGATCCACATAACCAAACTGGTCAGTCAATAGCCACCATAGCAAGGCATCACCGAGCAAAATTCCCGGCCAGTACTGACGGGGACTTTGTAATAAAATCCCAATACGCAAGCCGAAAGGGAACAACAGCAATGCCTGCAAGGGGCGGTCAACAAGTTGAGTGCCGACTGACCATAAACAAAAAGCCGCAGTGGTATAGATAAAGAATAATGCCAACACCATGACCAACCGCTGCATCATAGGTTCAGCACCTGCTTCGCCAGTTCAACGTTATTGTTAACACCTAGTTTGGAAAATAAGTTAGCGCGATGGACATGGACGGTTTTGGGTGACAGACCGAGTAACTCGGCAATCTCGCGCACTTCCCTACCTTGCGCCAATAATACCGCAACCTCACGCTCACGGCGGGTCAAAGGGTCGACAGCAACGCGGGCAAGTTTTTGGGCAATTTCGGGCATTAGATATACCCCCCCACTGCCCACCGTTCGGACAGCAGAAACCAAATCTTCCGGTTTACAACGTTTGGTGAGAAAGCCCCGCGCTCCGCGCTCTAAGGCCATCTCTACTAAAGCTGGGCTATCGTGCATCGACAACATAATGACGCCCATCCCTGACGGGAGATCTTTCAATAAATCCAAGCCACTTTCATCAGGCATAGAAACATCACAAATACAGATATTCACCTGTAAGCCCGGCAATCCGGCGCGCGCCTGTTTTGCCGAACTGAATTCTCCAACTACCTGAATATCATCTTCCAGGGAAAGAAGTTGAGCAAAACCGGAGCGCACAATGTCATGATCATCAATAAAGGCAACACGGTAAGTCATGGAAGACTCCAGCCGGGAAGGGATATGAACTGAAGTATACCGCAACCTTATAATTGCAATGTGAATTGGTATCAAGATTCACGCCATATCAGATGTTACCTATATCAATGAGCTATATTGCAGGCTGAACATGCCGGTTGGGGGCCCGACACCAATTATTCTCTGCGTTAATCCCACCATCCGGAGAGGTATAACCTAAGCAGCCCAGAATTGAGTCAAACAGTTCAACCTGGCGGTGAGTTTTGCCGACACGCTGCTCTGCCTGGAGTTGTTCAAAAGCCGTAAGATGTTCCGGTTGTGCCAGAAATTTATCTGATGCCCAAACCATCAATGGCACTCTAAACTGCTCCGGCGGTGCCATTTCTCGTGGGGTTCCGTGGAAGTGAGAGTTATCGTCAATAGATTCCCCATGGTCTGCGGCATAGAACACCAGAGCTTTCTTATCCCGCATTTGGTCAATCACATTGGCGATAAATGAATCGGTGTACAGCACGCTATTATCAAAAGCATTGACCAGTTGCTGTTTGCTACAAAAATCATCCACCCCCATACATTCAGGTTGGTAGCGAGCATAGCTGCGGGGATAGCGTTGGGAGTAAAGATAATGTGAGCCTTTGGTATGAAGCACCACCAGATGCTTACCCTCAGGATAACGCGCCAGTGACTCTTTCAATTCATCCACTAACAGCATGTCATCTACCGGCTTATAATCGTTGCGCTTCTCGGAGGCAATTAATTCTCGGAATGAATAGTTATTGGTGTTCGCATTATTGTAGAACCACATCTCACTCTGCATCGCGAACAACTCGGAGGTAAAACCCAACGACTTCATCACCGCAAATACATTTTGCTCTTTTAGTGTGCGCTGAGGGTTATCTTCCGTGCCCCCTTCTCGCACAAACATACAGCGCAACGATAGTTTGGTCGAGGTATCACAGGATGTGCCACGGAAAGCGACTAAGTTCTTCTCTTTACTCAAACGGGGGGTGGTATCGCGTGGATATCCCAGCAACCCCATATGGTCCCAGCGAGTTGTTTCACCAATGATAAACACAACATAGGTGTCATCAATACCAGCAGGTGCAACATAAGTGTGGTGCTCCGCAGGGTTGTACAGTGTGGCGGCATCATACTGCTCATCGTATTGGGTATAAGCATATAAACCTAATGCAGCCAACCAGTTAGAAGGCAAATAGGAGTGAGCAACGACACCACCATAACTGGGTAAATCCACCGTTTTTAGTTGCTCATCGGCATCCTGTACTTTATCCAGATAACGAATAGGTAACCAAACCAACGCAACAGCAACCAGCATCAGTAAGATAGGTTTAATACGTTGGCCCGGTGTGCGCAGTTGCTCCAACAGAGTTAAACGCAAGGTATTCTTCCAAATAAGCAGCAGAGGCAATGCGCTGACCAGCACCATCCAAATGACAAAATGGAGCCCAATGACCTCTTTAGAGAGGTCAGTATCCGTAGTCAATACGGAAATAACGATGCCATAACCAATCACGACATTGAAAAAAGTCATGTAATAACTGGCGGCGACCGAAATTAGTACCAGCAGGGTTGCTACCACACGGTAAAACCATCGCCCACCGAGGGAGATAACCCGCATGACAAAAAAGGTAAACAGGATAATGGCCATCATTTCAGTGATAGCTGACACAACTTTTATGCCTTGAATACCTTGGCTAAAAGTGTCAAAACGACGATAAAAGACAGAGATATTCAGGAAAATACCAATATAAACTGCCAACAACAAAGAGATACTTTGCTGTGATAAAGATTTAACTCTGTCCATATTACGCAAGGTCTCCAAAGACACTATTTGCGGCTTGAATCAATCAGACAGTAAACCCCTCCTCAGGTTCAGTGCAGAAAAGATAAGCGCGCTATTGATTTTAGTTACAAGAATTATCTTAACCATTATTAGTGTGAAAATCCGCGAGCCCGCGCTGCAGACAGGGAGTATACATCCGTTTATTGAGTTGAAAACTGTGCATAAGGAGGGGTAAGAAGATCGCGTAACACTCAGAATTACATGAGAAAATTATCATGCAATTCTGAGATGAATGATTGAATTACTTAATATTCAAGGTGACGTCGATATTGCCACGTGTGGCATTTGAGTACGGGCAGACAATATGTGCTTTTTTCACTAAATCTTCTGCTACGCTGCGTTCAATTCCCGGCAAGCTGATATCCAACTGAACTTCTATGCCGAAACCTGTTGGGATCGCACCGATACCAACAGTACCCTCGATGCTGGCATCATCAGGCACTTTTATCTTTTCCTTTGATGCCACAAACTTCAGCGCCCCAAGGAAGCAGGCAGAGTAACCGGCAGCAAACAGTTGCTCTGGGTTAGTCACCGCGCCACCTGCGCCCCCCATTTCTTTAGGAACGCCCAATTTCACATCCAGCACGCCATCAGAGGATGTTGCCCGACCATCGCGGCCACCAGTCGCTTTAGCTTTGGCACGGTATACGACTTTTTCAATAGACATAGTGCTTTCCTTTAAGGGTCATTAAACATGAATATACCCTGCATATCGGGGTATAGGCTTAGGATACAATCAGTTAAATAACTTACGATTAAATCGTGCGCTACTTAATTAGTTGCATACTAATAAGTGTAGAACATATCCCATACTTAGCCTCTTCAGCCCAAGTAATACATCGGGGGTTGGTAACGGTTATTTCTATCCAGCTCAGCTACATCATTCAACTAATCAATAATCTTTAACCATGCTGTAGTAGCTTGCCACGCAAGGATTCAAGTTGTTGTTTAATATTCACTAACTGCTCAATATCGCACTCGCTTGCACACATAATTGCCTCAGGAATTGACTCTGCCTGTTCACGTAAGTTTCTGCCCTGCTCAGTCAGACGAATGATGACCTGACGTTCATCATCCACGGCGCGAGAGCGAATTAATAAACCTGCATTTTCCATACGTTTTAGCAAGGGCGTCAATGTGGCGGAATCCAGAAACAGCCGCTGACCAATATCAGAAACCGTTAATTCATCCCCTTCCCATAACACCAACATGACCAGATATTGCGGATAGGTTAGGCCTAACTGATTCAGCAGCTTACGGTAAACCTTATGCAAGGCCAGATTGGCTGAATACAGTGCAAAGCACATCTGCTGGTCCAGCAATAACGGATTTTTCACCTGAAACTCTCAGTGTTGTGGGTCAATACACTCAATATAGATAGTGCGCTATATAATAGCAAGCGTGTTTTTATGAGGAACTCATCATAAAATGCAGGCTATAAAAAAGCCCCCAATTTGGGGGCTTCAGAAACAATTTTATTTAGCCAGTGTATCTATCTTGTCGTCTATGCGCTGCAACATATACGGATAGAATGGGTTTGATGAAATTCTCATCAGTGAATCTAATCCAACCACCAGGACTGCACGTTCACCACGAGCTGCAAACGTCCCCAGACTGATACCGTATTGGTCACGTGGCTCTGGATAACGACCATACAGCGAATCACTCATTGGGAATGGCAATGCCACATGAGATAACGAGAAGATATCTGGCGGATAAATCAGCCCAGTCGGTACTGACGTCTCGTTAGTTTCACCCGCCAGAGTCGTCAACGCGACAGTTTCATTACTTTGTGGCGAAATATTGGTAATCACAGTGGTGCTGTAATTACGTGGCGGTGGCGGCAACAAACGCGCCAAAGCGGTATAAGAAGAGGTTCTCAATAATGGACCGAAGCTGGCCGCACGGTTCAAGTCGAACAGTACCACTTCGCTGCCATTTTTCGGCAAGTGGTTATAAAGCGCAGTGACTACTGCTCGGGTACTGACTGTTGAGTCCATTAATGACTGGAAGGTCAGAATCGGCGGCAGCTCGTCCATCTTATTGTTTCTGGCATCGCGCGCAATTTGCTGTTGCAATACAGAAGTCAGTAAATAAGACTGGCGAGCAGCATTAACTGGGAACGAATTGTATTTGAAAGGATTAAACTCTGGCACTATCCCCAACCAGGCCGCTTTGGCAAAGGCAGGGAAAATAGCTGGCCAGCCGGCAATACCTGCAAAACGTGCGAAGCTTGTTACACCAATCATTGGGGAGATCAATATAACCCGCGCTGGTTTTGCTAGGGTCGGATCATCCATTGAGTCCAACGTGTACTTCATTGCCAGTGCGCCGCCATTAGAAAAACCAACGACATGCAAGGGTAAATCCGGGCCACTCAGTGCTTTGGCTTCGCGCACTGCCAAGCGCGTTGCCGCAAGCCAGTCTTGCCACTCAACATCGGTCAGGCCAGCTGGCACAGTGCCATGAGCAGGTAAACGAATACCAACGGCAACATAACCATGTTGACGATAGTTCTCTGCAATATGGCGCAGGCTGTAAGGGGTATCAGTTAAGCCATGCAGTAATACGACCGCTCCTTTAGGTTTCCCTTCGGGTTGCAGAATATAAGAACGGTTCCAATCATTTTTAAAATGAGGTGGATAAATCGCACTACCAGAATAATAACGATTTAACGGAACTTGGGTTCTTGGCTCCAGTTTCTCGGTAACATTAATCCGCACCTCATCAAAAAGATTATTTTCAGCTTTGATGTATTCTGCCCAATTGGATTTATCAATTTCAGCAGCGCGCATGTCGTGAGGAACAAACGTATGCCAAAGCTCAAGCTTCGGGCCACGCTGTGTGTCGTAAATTCGTATCGCCAATATGGTAACGGACATTACCACCAAAACCAGAACAATCCGTTTAATCCACCGCTTAATGGTTATGGCAGACATGGGCCGTTACTCCGTATGCATTTAATTTTTCACAATTGAGGTTAGTTTATCACCATCTATCGTCATTTAGGTATAAGGATTTCATGCCCTGTGCACTCTAAATTTCAATAAAAATATTATAATACATTACGTTACCGATCATTTAAAAGAAAAGCAGTTAACTTAAGAGTAAAACTTGAAATAATATAGCAAAAGGGTAATTTTTTTCGTTAACAATACATTCAGCAACTACTTGTGTTTTGAACGATAAGTTTTACCAGTTATATTACTCTGAATCCATTAATCGGATTTGATGTTTATGATACTATTATATAAAATGTACTCTTCTTAATTAAACTTATAACTATCAATCAATAATAGAAAAAACTATGCTTACCGAGCTAAAATTCGAAAAACCACTCATTGGTAAAAAAGTATTGGTCACTGGTCATACTGGTTTTACTGGTGGGTGGGCCTGCCTTTGGCTAAAATCAATTGGTGCAAATGTTGCTGGTTTCTCTCTTCCGCCAAATACTTCTCCTGCATTGTTTGACAGTCTTGATTTAATTGAAGATATCCCAACAACACTTGGAGATATTTGCCATTATGACGAAGTCTTCAAAGCGATCGAAACCTTTAAGCCAGAATTAATTCTTCACCTTGCGGCACAACCTCTGGTTCGTCGGTCCTATAGAGAACCCGTCTCAACATTTTTGACGAATGCACAAGGTACTGCACACATTCTGGAAGCAGCACGCACGGTAAAAAGTGTTAAGGGTGTTTTATGTATTACTACAGATAAAGTATATAAAAATAATGAATGGCCTTGGCCGTATCGTGAAAATGATCCACTTGGAGGGAAAGATCCCTATAGCGCCTCCAAAGCAGCTGCTGAAATGATCATCCAAAGTTTTGCTGCTTCATACCCGTTCTCTGAAGGTAAAGGCCCTGCTATCGCGATTGCCAGAGGGGGGAATATTATAGGTGGCGGAGACTGGTCTGAGGACCGACTTATCCCTGACTTTGCTCGAGCTATTGTTGAAAATAGCTCATTAACACTACGTTATCCTGAAGCAACGAGACCTTGGCAACACGTACTTGCTCTTGTTCATAGCTATCTTCTTCTTATGTCAGGTTTAATTTCCGACAAACCTGCGCACTATGCAAGAGCCTGGAATTTAGGACCACAAGACTCAAAACAATACTCAGTACGTGATGTGCTAGAACTCATGAGTTCAAATTGGGAACGTCCATCCTTAAATTATATGGATAATCCACTACATGAAGCTGGTAGTTTAGCACTAGACAGTTCACTTGCCCGCAACGTACTTGGGTGGTGCCCCGTATGGGATACCGAACGTGTTGTAAAAGAAACATCAACCTGGTATCGCGATTATTATAATAACCCTACTAGTGCCAAAGAAATAACTCTTAAGCAAATAAATGCGTGGCGAGAGGGCATCAAAGAATGAATTTTGTAATAGGCGGTCGTGGTCGACTAGGTAATGCTATTTGTAAATCTTATCTACCAGAAGATATTACTTCGCTAGATCGCAGTATATATGCGAACTGGTGGAATATCGCTTGTCAAGATGATATATCACGCTATTTTGAGGCTAGAACCAAACCTGGGTCTCTCATTTTCATAACGGCGGGAATACTTGATCCAAAACTAGCACAAGAAGCACATTTGAATGTTAATTATTTACTGCCAAAGAATATTATTGAGGCAACATCTCATTTAGGACTAAAAGTTGTTACTTTCGGAACTATAATGGAAGAGCTAGTGTCTACTAAGAATGCATATATAGAGAGTAAATCCATGCTCAGTAATTTTATATCGGAATTATCTGATGTAAATACACTACACATTAGGATACATACATTATATGGCAATGGCTTACCAAGTCCTTCTATGTTCCTTGGTCAACTTTATAGTGCTTTAAAGAATAGATCTATTTTTAAGATGTCCTCAGGAAACCAACTAAGAGAATATCATCATATTGACGATGATGTAGCAGCAATTCATACTTTGATAAATAAAAAAATCCATGGGATTTTTAATCTCAATCATGGAAAACCAGTAAAGTTAAAAGATATTGCCAGCTATGTTTTTGAAAAACTTTTCTCGGAAGAGTTATTATCTATTGGCGCTTATCCAGAGCCTAAATATGATAATTATCATATTATATCCCATCGGCCAATTGAGTTAGATGAGGTTGAATTTAGAGAAACGCTTCCAAATATTTTATTCTATTTGAAAAAATGTTTACTAAATAGGGATTTGTTAGTATGACAGAGGAAAAATATAATTTAAATCATAGAAAACCACTAGTTTCTATTTCTATACCTGTTCTTAATGAAGCAGAAAACCTTCCGGTACTATATGCAAGACTATGTAGCCTTGCTGAGAAGATGAGCAAAAGATGTGATTTGGAATTCGTATTTTCGGATAATCATTCCGATGATCAAACATGGGTGATATTAAGTGAACTTGCAGCTAAAGACCCACGTATAAAAGCAATCAGTTTTTCCAAGAATTATGGATTCCAACGCTCTATTCTTGCAAATTATATGCACACAAAAGGTGATGCTGTAATGCAAATTGATGCTGATTTACAAGATCCACCAGAAATGCTCGAGTCATTTTTCGAATTATGGCAAAAGGGCTATCACGTAGTTTATGGCATTAGAAAAAAACGGCCTGAAGGATGGATGATCAATAGCTTTCGTAAATTAGGCTATTGGATGATAGATAAAGTTAGTGAACATCCGATACCAAGAGATGTAGGTGATTTTCGTTTAGTTGACCGGAGAGTCATTAATTCTTTATGTAAAATAAAAACGACTAGTCCTTACTTAAGAGGAATGATTGCTGGCCTAGGTTTTAACCAAATAGGAATTGCCTATGAACGAGACGCGCGAACAGCAGGAGAAAGTAAATTTAATATATCACAGTTGATCCGCCTAGGGTTAACTGCAGTATTTAATCATTCCACTGTTCCACTTCGTGCGGCATCATTTTTGGGATCTGTTATCCTAGCTATCAGCTTACTAGGTGCTCTTTATTATATAGTCCTACGTTTATTTCATCCTGAGCTACCCCGTGGGCTTGCCAGTATTCATATCCTTGTATTATTTGGTATTGGACTTAATTCATTTTTGCTAGGAATAATAGGTGAGTATATATTACGTATATATCTATTACTTCGTTCAGAGCCAATTGCAACTATAGAAAAAAGTCTGAATTTATCTCAATCAGAACTAAAATTTTGAATAGGTAACTATATGAAAGCAGTGATTTTAGCAGGTGGTTTAGGAACGCGAATTGCAGAAGAGTCAGATACTAAACCAAAACCAATGGTAGAGATCGGAGGACATCCTTTACTGTGGCATATTATGAAAACCTTTGCTCATCATGGTATCAAAGAGTTTGTCATATGCTTAGGTTATAAAGGTTATGTTATAAAAGAGTTCTTTTTTAACTACTATCGCCATATGGCTGATATGAGTATTGACCTGAGCACTGGCGAACATAATATACTGAATAGTCAATCAGAAGACTGGAAAATCACTCTAATAGACACAGGCGCAGATACGATGACAGGTGGTCGCCTGAAACGCGTTGCTGAATATCTAGGAGATGAGACTTTTTGTTTAACCTACGGTGATGGTTTATCAGATATCGATATTACTGCTGAACTCGAGTTCCATAGACGTCATGGTAAACTAGCAACTGTAGCAGCAGTTCAACCTCCTGGCCGTTTTGGTGTTTTAAACCTAAATGCAGATCATTATGTGACAAGCTTTGAAGAAAAACCAAGTGATGAGATTGGCTGGATAAATGGTGGCTTCTTTATACTAGAACCTTCCGTCATTAAATATATCGAAAATGACGCCACCTCATGGGAACGAGCCCCTTTAGCTAATTTAGCTAAAGATAATCAACTTGCAGCGTTTCAACACTCAGGATTCTGGCAACCTTGCGATACTCTCCGTGACAAACGAGAGCTTGAGGCACTATGGAGCCAAGGTAATGCTCCGTGGCGCGTGTGGAATTCTTAATGATGACTGAAAGTAATAAAAAATCTAGTTGGCATAAATATCTCATCGGAATTGCAATTACGGTCATATGCTTGGTAATTATTGTCCGTCAGGTCAATATCACAGAAGTCGTTGACGCATTAGAAAGTTTCCGATGGGAGTATCTAGCTATGGGAATAGCTTCCCTTGCATTTGGTTATTCTTTGCGAATATTTCGCTGGGCAATAATGTTGGATGCAACAGGAGCTAAGATAAAGTGGAGTACTTGTGCAGCACCATTTCTTGGCTCTATCGCACTTAATAACGTACTGCCATTGCGTCTTGGCGATGCAATTCGCGCATTTATTTTCCCATCGGCAATGGGGATAAGTAAAACAACAGCAACCACTAGTTTGATTATGGAGCGATTGATTGATTTAATGACTCTATTGGGATGCTTAGCAATTGGCTTGGTGACATTAAGTGGTACTCACCTTCCACCGCTGATTGCCGAATCTGCAGCCACTATGGCAGTAGTGGGTGGAGTAACTCTGATTATTGTTTTCCTCTTTAGCGGATCACTAGCCAAGTATATTAGTAATATAGCTTGTAGGAGAAGCTCATTTAAAGGTCCTGATCGTATATATAAACTCTTAGTAGTAGTTAGTGATTTATTAACTAACTTTGAAATTATGTCTCGGCCAAAAATACTATTTTCTGTAGTAATCATTTCTATGTTTGTTTGGGTTGGCGAGGCGGGCTTATTTTACTTTCTATTAGTTGGATTTGATTTTGATACAGCTCCTGCGATAGCTGTGGTTGTTATGTCAATAGCTACACTTTCAACCTTAGTACCATCATCACCCGGTTATGTCGGTCCTTTCCACTTAGCGGCATTTGCCGCAATTTCGATGCTCGGGGGTACTACCGCACAAGCAGGTAGCTATGCAGTTTTATCTCACTTAGCACTCTGGTTACCAACTACATTAGTAGGTGCAATTGCAATTTTAATGAAACCTGAATTATTCAGGTCTCTTCACTCAAGATCTGCTCCATAAATTTATATAAATTGAGTAACAATTATGAATAATTACGATACCGTTATTGTTGGTGCTGGCTTTACTGGCTTAACTACGGCCTATGTATTAGCAAAGCAGGGTAAAAAAGTCAAAGTCATTGAAGCTGATAGCACCCCAGGTGGTTTGGCTGGTACTTTTGAATTTGCCGATGGTGTCAAACTTGAGAAGTTTTATCATCATTGGTTTAACAATGATATCTATGTACCTGAGCTAGTTAAGGAATTAGGTATGGAAGGTGATGTTATCCTATTACCTACCCGTACAGGCATGTATTTTAATGGTCGTATGTGGAAACTTTCAACTCCACTAGATCTATTACGCTTCAAAGCATTGTCACTAATTGATCGAATTAGACTTGGCCTTCTCGTATTCCAGGTTCGTCGTATTAAAGATTGGAAAACAATTGAACATCTTAGTATCCGCGAATGGTTAGAACCTTTGTGCGGTAAGGCTGTATATAAAATTGTCTGGGAACCTTTAATTGAATCAAAATTTTCGATCTATGCAGAAGCAGTAAATGCTGTCTGGATGTGGAAAAAACTAGTTCTTCGCGGAAGTACTCGCAACGATAAAGGTGGTGAAGAGTTAGCTTACTTTAAAGGGGGTTTTGGTCGTTTAGCTGAGGCAATGGTCACAGCGATAGAGCAAGCCGGTGGCGAAGTGATATTTAATACTAAAGTCACTGGAATTACTTCTGAGGGGAGATCAATTACAACATTACAAACATCTCAAACAGAAGTTCATGGGAAAGAGTTTTTGTTTACACCTTCGCTCCCAATCATTGCTAATATATTCAAAGAGAATGCGCCATCAGAGTGGATCGATAAACTAAACCGTGTCCGTTATTTAGGTAATATGTGTTTGGTATTACGTTTAAATTGCAGTCTTTCAGAAACTTATTGGTTAAATGTTAACGACCCTGGATTCCCATTTGTTGGTGTTATTGAACATACTAACTTTGATAGCACCGAAAACTACAAAGGAAGCCATATTGCTTATCTTTCCAGATATCTAGCAACTGAAGACCCAGTATGGGCATATAGTGATGAAGAATATGTCAACTTTGCTCTACAGCATTTAAAACGAATGTTCCCAGAGATGGATAAATCATGGGTTATTGAACATAAAGTTTGGCGCTCTGAATATGCACAGCCGGTTACAGAACGAGGTTATTCTCAATATGTACCTAGCGAAGAAACTCCATTTGATAATGGGTCAATTTCGACTATGGCACAAATTTATCCTGAAGATCGTGGTACTAACTATGCAATTCGTGAGGGGCGAAAAATTGCTAAGAGCATTTCAGAGAGACTGAGTAAATGATAAAATTTAGCCTAATAGACTTTAAGAAGTTGTTGCCTTACCTATACATAGGCTTAGGTTTACTCATATTGCTCTTAATTGTCGGACGTTTTACACCAATACGAGTAGGTGATGGCTCTGAATATTATGCAATGTTTAGTGCATGGAATGTCACACATCGCCCATGGATGACATCTTTAGCCTATAATGCATATGAAGATTTATTTTCCTCGCATGAAATACTAGGTTTAGTTCCACGCGATGCCCTAGAAAAAACATTCCCTGCTTTGATAGCAGGGAATACCGCTGATTTTAATCACTTTTGGCTTTATAGCTTCCTTGCTTTTATATTTTCTAAAATTATATCACTAACCGGAATTGACTTATCCACACATGGTTCTTTTTTGGTGCTTCATTTTCTTTTAGTCTTTATGACGCTATCCATTTCTTACAGATACTATAAATGGCAAGGCGTTTTTATCGTTATTTTAATGACCTTTTTTTCACCTATACTCTGGTTTACTAATAAGGTTCATACAGAGCTATTTACTTACTGCTTAGCACTATCTGGTGTAATATTTATATATGCGAGAAGATATCTTCCATCTGCGTTAATGTTCGCCATTGCATCAGCTCAAAATCCGAGTTTTGCATTGATTGCATTTGTACCCTTTTGCTATAAATTCATTCTACAAAGAAAAGGTAAATATAGCTCAGCTGAAGTTATCATGGTTGTAGCTACTGTTTTTTTCGTATTACTGCACCCTGTTTATTATTTTTTACGATTTGGGGTAATCACTCCTCAATTGCTTGCTGGTGGAGCTTCATTAGGTGGAAATTTATCGACATTCTATATATGGATAATCGATCCAGACTTAGGAATAATTCCTAACTGGCCATTGGGTATCTTATCTATTATAATCGCTATATATGTATTATTCAGAAATAAAAATATAGAATATCTGCAGACTAATAGGCATATAGGTTTATTCTTAATATTTTATCTTTTGATCAATTTCTACGCACATTCATCAACAACAAATATAAACTCTGGTGCTACTCCAGGGTTAGCACGATATGCACTATGGTATTTACCATTAGCATTTCCTATTCTATTGTTTATTTCAAAAAATATAACATTTAGAAATAAACTCTCTTACATCATTACCTTATTGTTGGTTATTATATCTATACTCTCCCTGAAAGATAACAACCCTAAATTAGGAGAGGATTACACGACACCTTCACGAATATCATTTTTCATACAAAAACATTTGCCATGGTTATATAATCCACCAATAGAAGTATTCCAAGAAAGATATTCTGAATATGGTGAAGCTGTTCATATAAAATCATATCTTGCAATTATGGGACCTGATTGTCTTAAGCTACTAATATCACCTACTAACAATGGTCAAGATGTTCTACTTCCTCATAATTGTCGCTATGATCAAAGAAAAATCAATGCCATAGTGAAAAATTTATCTAGAGAGACTCCATATGGTAAATACGTAAATTTGAGTAAAGAAGATGTTCAAAATATAAATATAAAAGTTCTACCCAAAAAATATAGTACTGCTGTAACAGGTGATGGTGACTTTATCTTAGGAAGTGGATGGGGACAGAAAGAAGAAAGGGGCATTTGGTCCGAGGGTAAGATTGCAAATCTATATATTCCATGTGGTGATGAGCAGTTTTTCTCAAAAAATAAAGAATTTATTATTTTATTAACTCTTCAATCTTTTTCTACTCAAAATATAAAATTTTCGGCTAAGGGGCATTCACTATGGAAAGGTGATCTTTTAGGTAAGCCAACGGACTTATCATTCTCAATTCCATCAGATACATGCCAAAAAGATGGTATCAATATCACTATAGATATATCTAACCCTGTTTCTCCCAGAGAGTTAGGATTATCAGACGATCCAAGAAAACTTGGTATTTTCCTCATTTCTTTTGAAATAAAAGCTGATAACTAGAGTTAATCTGGTAAATGACTGGCTCGTTGTGATCTAGAGGCAGTCATTTTCTTCTTCATTATAATTTAAAATACGATTAGTTACTGAATCGTTTTACGTTTAGTCGACACTGCAGAATCATTTAAGATTATTTAAAAAAGAAGTGGTCTACTCCAAAGTTAGATACAGCTCTCAGTTAGTGATGTCGAATCCTTTACTCTCAGTAATCATCCTTTCTTCTCCAGTCCGCTGCAAATTTGGCCTGTATAAGATAATTCAACGTGGAGTGCTGTCGACACTCGTTATAATCTTTGCAGCATTTATTAATGATATACCTCGAATGACTGATATCGCCGAACCAGTGTTCATCATGAAACCGTCCATTAAAACTCTCAATAAGCCTATTTTGTGTCAACTTACCTGGCTCTGTATAAAGCCGTAGATCAACACCGTGCTCATAGGCCAATTACTCGAGCACAGGCAGGTAGACTCAGGTCTCTGATTTGTTCTTATCGTCACAAGATATTCACGGAACAGTGCAATGCTGTCAAATATATGTATACCCGGATCCCGAGGGCGAGGGCGACACTCACTGTGAAATCATCGACACAGCTCAGGCACTTGCTCCTACGTCCGGAGACCAGGGTACCCATGACAAAATCCATCGACAAGGTCAGTTTCGGTGCAGACGGATAGAGCAGCAGATAACGCTCTGTTACCAACCCTCTGCGACGTCGTCTATGTTTACACCCAGCCCACGGGGGTGGTAAAGGTAGTATACGTTCTTGTGAATAAAGTGAACAGCCACGTGGCCTCGGTAGTTAGGCCTCGTAAGTAGTAAGTTGACGGTGAGAATTCCGTCAGCCTCCAGACACGATGTTGTGACAGTCCGGTCGCATCACAAATCAATATCATGGTTTGCCGACATTCATTGCTGTAGCAGCAGCGGCAACGGCAACGGCAACGGTGTAATGCTGATCCAGTACAAGCTGGGCGGCTTCGAGGCGAAACTCGAGGCTAAAATTGCGTCTGTTACGTCCGGTCATAATGTCACCTGTTTTAACTATGATGCGATGATATCACCTCTATTCAGGTGGCCAAATTTAGTGTGCCACTACAATACCTCGCGACTTTCTACTGGTTCTTGAATGATACGAGGTGGTGCTTTACGCAACCAAATCCACCAGGCAAATGTCATTAATGCCACCCAGGCCAGACCGACATACATGGCAATTCGGGTGTCAGGAAAATACCCTAGAACCGCAATAATGAATGCCATAAAGATAATGGTCAGAATAGGTGCTATCGGCCAGAAAGGAACAGGAAAGACCAGGCGGGCAACATTTTCTTTGCTCATTGAGCGGCGCATAGCGACCTGTGATATCAGAATCATTAACCACACCCAAACAGTTGCAAAAGTCGCAATTGAAGCAATAATCAGGAATACATTTTTTGGCATCAGGTAGTTCAATACCACGCCACATAGCAGCGCGATAGCCATCACCAAAATAGTCATCCATGGCACACCATTGCGCGTTAGGCGGCTAAAGCATTTAGGCGCTAACCCTTCTTGCGCCATGCCATACATCATACGACCCGCACCATAGATGTCGCTGTTAATCGCTGAAATAGCCGCTGTGATAACCACTAAATTCAGAATATTGGCCGCTGAACTAATACCTAAGCTACTGAAAATTTCCACAAAAGGACTGCCATTTTGCCCAATGCTGTTCCATGGATAGATAGCCATCAGAACAAATAAAGTCAAAACATAGAACAACAGAATACGTACCGGAACAGTATTGATAGCGCGTGGTAGGACCTTTTCCGGATTTTTCGCCTCACTGGCGGTTACCCCAATAATTTCGATGCCGCCAAAAGCAAACATCACTACAGCAAATGAAGCAATCACGCCCGAAATACCATTGGGCATAAACCCTTGATGAGACCATAAATTGCTGACCCCGGTGCTCTCATGACCCGCACCAAAGCCAAACATCATAATCCCCAGCCCTGCGGCAATCATGGCAATAATTGCAGTTACTTTAAGCAAGGATAACCAAAACTCCATCTCACCAAAAACTTTGACTGAACAGAGATTTAGCGCACCAATAAAGAAAATAATGCTCAGAACCCAAACCCATTGCGGCGCATCAGGGAACCACAACCCCATATAAATACCGAACGCTGTGACATCGGCTAGTGCCACGATAATCATTTCAAAGGTATACGTCCAACCGGTCAAAAAGCCAGCTAACGGCCCCAGATAACGACTGGCATAGTGACCGAAAGAACCTGCAACCGGATCGTGTACAGCCATTTCACCCAGTGCACGCATCACCATAAACACTGCACCGCCACCAATTAGGTAAGCAAGCAATACTGCTGGCCCTGCCAGACGAATTGCCTCGGCAGAACCATAAAATAAGCCGGTACCAATAGCGGAACCTAACGCCATGAACCGGATATGCCGGGCACTAAGGCCGCGTTTCAGCGTGGATGAATCATTCTTCATGGTACATTCTCGCAAGATTTGTGCCCTTTCAGGCAGGGGTTCAGAGAGGGTGATCCCGGTTGCTGGGATCACCTATAGATCAATATAATGACTGCTTATTATTCGATTAGTTATTAAAGACTGGGTAGTAGATGCGGAGGCATCAGTTCATTCATATGATGCTGAGCAATAAGCTGACTTGCAGCTTCGATATCGGGGGCAAAAAAACGATCTTTTTCGTAGTAAGCGACATGCTTACGTAATAAATGGCGTGCGGGCTCCAGTGTATCTGATGTTTTCAAGCCTTTACGTAAATCCAGCCCCTGACATGCGGCCAACCACTCGACGGCCAAAATACCGCGCACGTTTTCAGCCATCTCCCATAAGCGCTTACCTGCCCGTGGAGCCATAGAAACATGGTCTTCCTGATTGGCTGAGGTTGGGATGCTATCGACACTCGAAGGGAATGCCAGCCCTTTGTTTTCACTGGTTAGCGCTGCTGCCGTGACCTGAGCAATCATAAAACCAGAGTTTACACCGCCGTTTTCCACCAAGAATGGAGGTAACTGCGACATATGTTTATCCATCAATAACGAAATACGTCGCTCGGATAATGAGCCGATTTCTGCTAATGCCAGCGCCAGATTGTCCGCCGCCATAGCGACTGGCTCAGCATGGAAGTTACCACCAGACAACACGTCGCCTTGTTCAGCAAATACTAATGGGTTATCTGACACCGCGTTAGACTCAACCGCCAGCACTTCTGCCGCCTGACGCATTTGGGTCAGACAGGCCCCCATGACCTGCGGTTGACAGCGCAAAGAGTATGGGTCTTGCACTTTGTCACAATTTCTATGAGATTCAGAGACTTCACTGCGCTCACCGAGTAAATGACGGTAAGTACTCGCAGCATCAATTTGCCCACGTTGGCCTCTCACTGCATGAATACGCGCATCAAATGGGCTGCGAGAGCCTAATGCCGCCTCCACCGTCAAGCTGCCAAAGACCGAGGCCGCAGCATACAGATCTTCTGCTTCAAATAATCCACGCAGTGCATAAGCGGTAGAAACCTGCGTGCCATTAAGTAGAGCCAGCCCCTCTTTTGCCACGAGTGTGAGTGGTTGCAAACCTGCTTTAGTCAATGCGGCGCGCGCATCCAGCCACTCCCCTTGATAACGAGCTTTACCTTCACCTAACAACAACAAGCTCATGTGTGCCAACGGAGCCAGATCACCAGAAGCCCCCACTGAACCTTTTAGTGGGATATGTGGGTAAACTTGTGCATTAACCAAGGTAATTAATGCTTGGATAACCTCCAGTCGAATACCGGAGAAACCACGAGCCAGGCTATTGATTTTCAACACCATAATCAAGCGCACAATAGCATCATCATTCGGTTCACCCACACCCGCAGCATGAGACAGAACAATTGAGCGTTGCAGGTTTTCTAAATCTTCAGTTGCAATGCGGGTCGATGCCAACAAGCCAAAGCCGGTATTAATGCCATAAGCAGTGCGCTTCTCTGCCAAGATGGCCTGCACACAATCCACACTTTGTTGAATGGCAGCGTATGCATTTTCATCCAAAGTGATCTGAACCGGATGTTGATAAATATGCCGTAAGTCGGCCAGAGTCATCTGACCGGGACGCAGGGTCATGGTTTCGAGGGTTGTTTTCATTATTTTTTACCTTGAGTCGCGGCAACCATTGGCAGGTTTAACCCCTGCTCTTGTGCACAATCAATAGCGATGTCATAACCCGCATCAGCATGACGCATCACGCCAGTCGCCGGATCGTTATGTAATACTCGGGCAATACGTTCTGCTGCCTCATCACTGCCATCACATACCACCACCATGCCTGAATGTTGTGAGAACCCCATCCCTACACCACCACCATGATGTAGTGACACCCAAGTTGCGCCACTGGCAGTATTCAGCAATGCATTAAGCAGCGGCCAATCCGAGACTGCATCAGATCCATCTTGCATCGCTTCGGTTTCACGGTTAGGGCTGGCAACCGAGCCAGAATCCAGATGGTCACGGCCAATCACAATCGGCGCCGATAATTCTCCAGTACGTACCATTTCATTAAAGGCCAAACCTAATTTAGCGCGCTGGCCTAAACCGACCCAGCAAATACGCGCCGGTAACCCTTGGAAGCTAATGCGTTCACGCGCCATATCCAACCAGTGATGCAAATGCTCATCATCAGGGATTAGTTCTTTAACCTTAGCATCTGTTTTATAAATATCATCGGGGCTACCAGAGAGCGCAACCCAACGGAATGGACCGATGCCACGGCAAAAGAGCGGGCGAATATAAGCGGGAACAAAACCAGGGAAATCAAAAGCCTGGCTCACACCCATATCTTGCGCCATCTGGCGAATATTATTGCCATAATCAAATGTTGGGATGCCCATATTGTGAAAGGCCAGCATTGCTTCAACATGTTCTGCCATTGAGGTTTTCGCTGCATTAACCACCCGCGCAGGATCACTTTCAGCACGTTGGCGGTACTCTTCCCAGCTCCAGCCTTTTGGCAAATAACCATTTAGCGGGTCATGCGCACTGGTTTGGTCGGTCACCATATCCGGGCGAACCCCGCGACGTACCAGTTCAGGTAAAATTTCGGCCGCATTGCCACACAAGGCAACAGAAACAGCTTCACCCGCAGCAGTGTATTTCTTGATTCGGGCTAAGGCATCATCCAGATCAATTGCTTGTTCATCGACATAACGAGTTTTAAGACGAAAATCGATCCGACTCTGCTGGCACTCAATATTGAGAGAACAAGCGCCAGCCAAGGTTGCCGCTAGCGGCTGTGCTCCCCCCATACCACCCAACCCTGCTGTCAATACCCAGCGCCCTTTCAGGCTACCACCAAAGTGCTGACGACCGGCCTCCACAAAAGTTTCATAGGTACCCTGCACAATGCCCTGGCTGCCAATATAGATCCAACTGCCCGCCGTCATCTGGCCGTACATAGCCAACCCTTTAGCATCTAACTCGTTAAAATGTTCCCAATTAGCCCAATGAGGCACCAAATTCGAGTTAGCAATCAAGACCCTAGGGGCATTACTGTGAGTTTTAAATACCCCCACCGGCTTACCTGACTGGATCAACAAAGTCTCGTCATCATTCAGATGAGTTAAGCTTTCCACAATCTGGTCATAACATTCCCAGTTGCGAGCTGCACGGCCAATACCACCGTAAACCACTAATTCTTTAGGATTCTCAGCGACTTCAGGGTCAAGATTATTCATCAACATGCGCAACGGGGCTTCAGTCAGCCAACTTTTGGCGGTCAATTTTGTGCCACGCGAGGCTCGAATCTCATTATCACGGAATCTGTTTTGGGCAGTCACGGCGATTTCCTTCAACCAGTTTTTCAGGCATCAACAATATTACTTAGCTTGAGTATTTATTAACATATACTCGTATAGACAAGTACAATCAAGCACCAAAAAAATGATGATAGGTTGCTGTGTTTCAAAAAAACAGGGAACAAAATAGTGCTTAAAATTAGTTAGTTACTGTATTTTTCATTCTGTATTAAGACAAGGCGGGAGGATTTTTGACATGAATTCAGCAACGAAACCAGCATAAAATTGGTTTGTTTTTGCGCACGGAGTCACATATATTTCACACCGATTTTACATTACAGCACCAGAAATGCGGGATACCTCGCGGGATAATTAAGGGGATATTTGCTACTTAACTTAAGAAGGTTAGGTGTAGCAGATAAGAAGAAAGGACCAATTAGAATGGTGATTTACCCCTGTAGCCCCTACCAATATATTTATTTGTGGTGAGCCCGGCTATCAACCGGCGCCTGCTCGCGTTCCGTTAAACCATAGTCCCGCACTACACTCGCCACCCGCAGACGATAACCGGCGAAGATGCCATCGCGCCCCGCCCCTTGTGCAATACGGTGCTGTTCAATATTTCGCCATTGCTTAACCGCATCTTCATCACGCCAAAACGATAGCGACAGTAACTTCTGTGGATGACTCAAACTTTGAAAGCGTTCAACCGAAATAAAACCATCCATTTGTTCTAACACGGGTTTTAATGCTGCGGCATAATCTAAATATGCATTATATTCACCCTCTGCGGGCTCTACTTCAAAGATGACTGCGATCATAAATTACTCCTGCAAATAGGGGCTTTCCTCCCGCTAAGTGGATTTATGCCTGCCTGGTGGCTTCAACATTTTATAAATGACAAGTCATATCCATGCACCTAAGGTTAGTTTGCGCTAATTGCGATGGATAATGACTTTCACTGATTAGTGTAAAACCATTCTTTTCATAAAATGCAGCGGCATTAGGTGTTGAAGCAAGTACCAGCGTTGTGAAACCCCGCACTCTAGCTTCATGCTTGATAGCATCAAGAATCAGAGTTGCCATACCCCGGCCTTCAAATTCCGGTAAGGTGAAAATGGCCTCTGCACTACCTGACGATAAATCCAGAAACCCTGTCGCAACAGGAAATTGACTGTTTGGATCATCAACCACGAAGAATGGATTATTCGCCACCGCTCGCCGGTACCCTTCAGGCATCAAATTCGGTGTCCATGCTGCTAGTGTTTTGCCGTCATAAGCATCTTTACACCCATGCCTTATAGCTTGATTCCTCACCCACCAAAGCTGCTCTGCTTCATCAGGTGACGCTAGTCTGACCTCCATACATCCTCCTGTTTTTATTAGATATAACTGAGTTGGAAATAATAGCAGGCCCCAAAATGATAAAAGCCCCGACTAGATTTAGTCAGGGCTTTTAAGGTACTACACATTTAAAATTAAACATTAATCAACTTAATAACGTAATACTGACTTTCATACTGTTTATAAAGATGTACATGATTTACAGGAATATTTTGTTTGTAACTAACTATGCCCTCCAATATATTAACCGAATGGTAACATTCCCAGTCCAATTTAATTTAACCATGTTTTTGATAACACTAGCTAAATTAGTACATCACCCTCGCGATATATACTCTTTGTTACGTGGCTTTACTTTCGTCGCGATATTCTCGATCTCATACTGATGTACACAAATCGCGAACATTACTATTAACAACAAAGCCTTAACTCATCGCGTATCGTTCACAAAATGCGATTGTAAAGATTTACTGCATGGCCTTAAAACATCATCGAATGAGTCAATTATAAGAAAACTCATAACGAATCTCACATAAAAAAATATTTCGTGACCTTTATCGCATTATTTTAAATCTGCTACATGGACACCGGTTAAATAAAATTTTTGCTACCAATTGCACCGGTGTTGAATTCCAATTTACTTGTTATAAATGAGATGTCAATACTGTTTTTAAGCACATGTCTTTATTATCAGTACTATTGCAAAATTTATGGCTATTTATTGATTTAAAATAACTTCTATCATTAAGTTAGGTATAAAAACAGGGTGATACGGCTCTCTTCGCAACAGTTTTATTGGGCGAACAAAAAGATTGGCATGTCATTCGATTACATAAATCCCGTGAAATTTCATTTTGGGGCAGGTATTGCTGCAGGCCAAAGCATTGTATGACATTGGTATTCGAGTAATTGAAGTCGCCATCACTACAATCAGTAAAAATCTGGCTATATCCCAAAGTACCGCGTTTGCCATTATTTATGCGCGGGTTAATAAGGGGTAGTTTGAGGTTGTTGATGAGCGGTTCAAATCCTTCCGGCTAGAGTTAAACTTTTTCCGGTCGGTTCTGGCTATCGTGATAAAAGCCATTCTACGATGTGGCGAAATCATTTCTCGAAAAGATTACCTTTCAAGTGAATGAGGCCCATTTCTTGCCATCGAAAACTACTGCGGGCACTATATCCGCCATTCTCGCGCCATTGATTCAAAGCTTTTTTCCATCGCCATTTATTGCACCCGTATTTTGCCCACTGGCACTGATTTCCAGATATAACCCTCGCACATCAGTCAACTGGTAGAATTTCTCATTCAGCTTCGCCGCCTCTACCTGGCAGGCATTGAGCTTCATTTGGGGGTATCTCAAAAATGATGATGTTTTATGTCCACAACTATGCCCCCAGCACAGGGTAGAAACCAGCAGACTGCGGTAGATTCAGATAAACTATAATCGCCACATATATTTGATTATAAATAATTTTATTGATTTAAATAGAAGTTGGGAGACGAGATTTGGCGGAGATCACAGGAATACTTAAAGCAGTATTAAATACTGATATATAAGAAAAATATAAAAATAGAATTATAGTTCTATACACTTTCCTATACACAATAGTTAATGCGGTGATATTTTGAGCAACTATTAGGGTGAAAACTCAGTAGGTATATATTTTCAATATCAGCCAAGAAAAAAAGATTTATAGAAAAACTGTTCACACTGTTCACTTTTGAATTTAATCATTTAAATACAATGCGTTAGGTGGTGATGAGTTAGTGACGAGTTTATCCTAACTAGTCACTTGCGGTGAACAGTCGGCCATTGAATACAAAAACACCGGCCTAGGCCGGTGTGATTATTGTTGAGATGCCAAGAGTTGCGGGGCGAGTTGGGGGTAAAAGAAAGGCCTGCAAGCAGGCCCGAGTACACACTGATACATTGCTCCCCGGTGTTGGATGTATGAGGTTTGTACAACGCAACTATAAGTGTCGTAACTGATAGCGTCCAATGGGTTAGACAGATCAATAACAGCATATTGATCGGTAGAAACGATCGTGATGCTATTTATTCAGTTGCTTCACATTTAGGCAGCCAGTCGGCCTCACAGTCCTCACTTAATATCAGATTGGTGCATCCCTTGGTTCGTCTTACGCTTCAACAAGGCTATTTCATATTCGCTCAAGGTTTGTGGCACAGCGCGCCCGAATGCGATCAGGCTCATTGGCTATTAGTGATATCATGCATCTATAAATTATAGGTAATATAATGAAGATAATAGACATTAGAGGTTTATGTGTACTGATAATAATATTTTGTTAGGACGTGTCTAGGTGAAGATTTATTCTTCACCATTAAGATTAAATTTTTAATAATTTGAGAGTGAAGGGTTATTCATCATCGTTCTTTGTATATGCGTCGAATCTTGACCATTGAAAACCATGTGTTAAGCAAACAGTGGATAATGGTTTGCGTCTATGTTTACCTACTATAATAAAAGATATTCCTTTAATATCACTATATTCATTATAATAGTCATCCCTATGTAGAAAGAGAATAGTATCCGCGTCGTCCTCTATTGTTCCTGAATCTCTAAGATCAGTTAAAATAGGACATTTATCTGCTCTTTCCTCAAGCTTCCTATTTAATTGTGAGCAGGCAAAAATTGGAATATTGTAGTTGTTAGCGAATAACTTTAATGAACGTGATACTTCAGCCATTTCATTATATCTATTTTCATCGTATTTCGGTGCGCGGATTAGTTGGATGTAATCAATAAAAATAGCGGACACTTTATCCTGTGATGCAATGCTACTCGATATTAACTCTTCAATTTTTTCCAGCGTTGGATTGGAAGGCTGTGCCCATAATATATTATTCTTCTCATTTAATATTTCAATAGTAGAGCTAAGATTTTGCCAATCCTGATCATCTAACTGTCCAGACTCAATACTATCCAGATTAACTCGACTTAAAGAAGCTAGTAATTTATTAGTAAACTCAGATTCAGTTTGAGATAAATCAATATACAGAATTTTTCCATCATTTAGTAATGATATATTTTCCGCTATATTTCTTAGTAGTGTCGATTTACCCATTGCAGGACGACTTGCGATAATATGAAGTCCTGTCTTGAATCCACCAATTTTGTTATCCAGATCAAGATATCCTGTACTTAATCCGGAGTTTTTATCAGGATGCACTAGATGACTCTCAATTTCAGAGATGCTCGAGCTTAATAATTCTTTAGAAGTTAATAATTTCATACTCCATTGCTCCTATAAGGATATCTACTTATGGCATATACGTTTTAGATAGTCATATCACGATACATCTAATTTTGTCATAAAAAAACCGGCCTGAACCGGTTCAATGTCATATCTTGAAATTCTCATGGAATTTCACATTTAGGCAGCCAGTCGGCCTCACAGTCCTCACTTAATATCAGATTGGTTTGCATTCCTTGGTTCGTCTTACGCTTCAACAAGGCTATTTCATATTCACTCAGAGTCTGTGGTACAGCGCGCCCGAATGCAGTCAGGCTCATTGGCCGTTGATGGCCGCGCGCCTCCATAAATGACAGGTAAGCGTGATACAGGTATTTACGCGGGTTGGCCGGAATAATATTAGCATTCCCCATATACAGACCATTGGGCGTATTAACCGCCAGCAGATAGCCACAAAAATCAACCAGCGGGTCAGCACCGCGTTTAATCTCCAGCGCCTCATCCGAGTTCTGTTGTGCTTCGAGTAGCGCACGGGCATCATTGGGGGCGGTAAAACGTTGCATCAGGTGGCGTACAATCACTGCCAGTTCACCGGTAATTTTCGCCAGTAATAGCGGGTCGCGCTCATTGGCCGGGATAACTTCCGGGAACGGCAGGATAACCCGGCGACGGGATACGCCGCCGCTGCGGTCACTGAACTGCATCGGGTTATTATTGACGGCCAGAATCACCGCCGGAATATGAGTGGAATAGGCATCACGGTATTTCGGGTCTATAGCCACGGCATCGCCGCCAGTAATGGCTTTAATGCCGGCCCCGTCACCGCTCCAGCGCTCTTGGTCTGGCAGGATAATCAGTGAGAACCCCACCACGGAGGCTCGTTCCCGCGACGACTCCAACGTATCAATAGTGGCTGAGGTGGTATTGTCTTTACCGGCCAGCAGGCTGGCTATCGAGGCCATCACGCTCTTACCACTGCCGCCCGGCCCGGTCACTTCAAGGAACAGTTGCCAGTCATAGCGGTTCGCCAACACCATATAAAGCGCCGCGAGAATACGCTCCTGTTTCTCGTGTTGTTGCCCGGCGGCCCGCGTTAACCAGCGCCAAAAGTGCGGGGCATGGTCGGACAGATTTTCCCCGGCTTTGGGTGGGGTGTAATCCACACTGTTCACGGTGCGCAACCAATGCGTTTTTTGGTGTGCGCTGAACTGGCCGGTAGTGGTATCAAATACCCCGTTACGAAAACCTATCAAGTGCCGGGCGGGTGTTCCCATTTGCGGCACCATCAGCTTGAGTGTATCGAGTACGCTGTTTATCCCGGATGCTGAGAACGGGGCGCGGATTTTATGGAACAGAGCGGCAATCTCCCGGCTGAGTACCCGATACGGCAGCACCTGCCACGCCCCGTTCTCATAACGACACAGGTCTTCACCGACCTGTGGCACCGCCAGCAAGTGCTGATAGTGCTCTACCAACAATTCAGCCTTTTCACTGGCACTCATGGCTTTCAGGTCGGCGTCACTGAGCGTATCGAACGGGCTGGGCTGTTGCGGCTGATTGAACGCCTGTAACTGGGTGAGGGCGGCCAGTTTACCTTGCTGCTGATAAACGTCGTTCCAGTCACCAATAACCGGCGGCAACGCCAGCTTACCGCCGCTCAATTGGGCAGCCTCGGTTGCGCGGGTCTGGCCGGTGCCGTTCTCGTCATTATCAGCAGCCAGCAATAACAGTGCATCCGGGTAGTGGCTACGCAACTGTTGCGCCAGCGCAGACAGATTGTTCGCACTGAGGGCGACACACACAGTCTCCCCGGTCAGGTGATGCACCGTTAACCCGGTAGCATAACCCTCGGTCAGCCAGATAACGGCGTTATCCTGTCCGGGCAAAAAATGACAGGCCGCTTTCACCTGCCCCCCGGCCAGTGTGCGCTTGTCACCGTTGGCGTTAATCAACTGGACGTTAACCACCTCGCCGGTGCTGTAGGTCAGGGGAAATAACAAGTCGCCGGGTTGATAGGTCACTCCCCCAACACGCAGCGGTTTATCGTGTAATGTCAGCGTCTCCAGTTCTGGCCAGCCTTTGGCGGTCAGATAGGCATTCCCGGTCTGTAGTCTCGCTGCTGTCAGAAGTTGTTTGGCCTGTTCTGCGGCCCGCTGCCGTGCCTGCGCTTTCTCCAGCGCATCCTGTCCGGCATTGTGTGCCGGTAATGGCGGGTGTGATGGTTCGCCTAATACCTCAGCCACTTTGCAGGCGGCTTCCTTGGGAGTGACAGCCAGCGCCTTTTCAACCAGATTCAGGCCATCGCCGCTGCCGCACTGGTTACAAAACCATGTGCCACGCCCTTGCAGGTTATCAAAGCGAAAACGGTCTTTACCACCACACATCGGGCAGGGCTGCGCCCGGCCTCCGGCAGTGATATGAATACCGAGTGCGGGGAGCAATACCGGCCACTGGCCGGTGGCTGCACATGAGGTGCGTGAAACGCTTAATGTTGTCATTGTCTGTTTCTCCTCAGTGCAGGGTGGTTTGACGGGTTGTGGTTATCTGTGCCTGACACAGCTCATCCATCATTTTTTGCCCTAATACCGTCAGGCGCGGCGGAGCCAGCAGAATATCCGGCTGCACCATGTCACTGAGCATGGTGCAGGCCATATCCATACCGACTTCTGGCCCGTGCTGGCGCACATAATAGCCCTCAATATCCATCGCAATCGTCATTTGCAATTCATCCAGCGAGTAACCAAGGCGTACCCCGTGAGACACACAGACATCAAGATAGGCATGGGCTAACGCACGGCGGTAAACAGCGGTACGGACTTCAACGGGCAGACAGGATTGATTCAGGGTATTCATACGATAGGTGCCTCCATGCGGGATAAGATTTGTGATTCGCAGGTGTTCATCACCTGTCCGAGCTGGTCAGTCAGTAGCGCCACCATTGAGGCGAACGATTCAGGCGACGGTGGGGTAATACCGTGTAGCAGGCTGCTTTGTGTTTCCAGCATATCGAGGAACGTCACACCGACATTGTGTGCATGCTGGAGGCGTAAGAAATCGGCGTGAGGGATGCTGTACTGCGTATCACAGTCATAACGGGCGGCAAGGGTATTCATGCGACTTCCCCCAGTGGCAGACGGCCAGCAAACGACAGGATGTAGTCACGGGTTAAACGCAGGCGAGCATTTTTCTCACTGCTGGCGATGGTACGCAACATGCAGGGACGCGCTGTTAATTCAGTACGGCGAACAGCAGCAAACAGATAGATAAATTGCGGGTGTAACGGGGTGAGGGATGTAGCCATAGTGGCAGCCTCCATTGAGTCATGGTTATTGCTACCACTTGAGTTCTCACACTTGGGTGGTAGCCCAGACGGGGGTGAGAAACCGGCCTCAATGGATACCGGCCAGCCCGAAAGCTGCCCCGCCTGAGCCACCATTGCTTGATAGCGACAGCGGTGTAGAAACCACTGTGCAAAAAACTGGTAGGCCGAGGCCACGACATAAAAAAACACGCCTGGCGCGTGTTGTGTCGCCATTGAGTTACACGGGTTCTCACGCCCGGCTGCCGATTTTGCGGCAGCACGGCGACTATAACGCAAGGCCTGCAAAAAATGCAAGCCAGAGAAAAGCCCTTTTTGCGGGATGAGGGTCATCGGTTTAACAGTCAGTCTGAATATCAGGCTTGGGCTGAGCAGGAGCACGGGAATAGCAATTGGCCTGTGCTGGCGTACTCGGCGCATTGCCCGACATCACTTGCACCACGCCGTTTAGCTGGCTGCGGTACTTGGGTAAAGCAAGGCCGGGTTGTTGCTGCGCAATCTGGAACGCCTCAGCGATGTACTGCACGTCGCCCTCATTCAGAGTGAAGAATTGCTCGCCGATTTTTAGGGTGATCATGCTGATACCCCCTGACGGTTAGCAATACGCTCGGCCATCCAGCCCTCAATCTCAGAGGCCAGCCATGCGACATTCTTACCGCCGAGGGAAATCTGTGCAGGGAAGTGGTCACGGCTAATCAGTTCATAAATGGTCGAGCGGGATAAAGCAGTGGTGTTAATCACCTCCGGCAGACGCATAAAGCGGTCACGCGGGCAGTGTGTTGCCATGGGTAGTGGCGTATTGGATAAAGCCTGTTGTGTCATTGCAAGCATGAAAAGCTACCTTATGGTTGTCCGGCCATATACCGCCGGGTTTGCTGGGATTCAGTTGGGTAGCCCCCTATTGTGAGAATATTTTTACTTGATGCAACAAGCCATTGTTGTGTGATTCAGCAAACTCACCAAACCGTACTCATCCCAGAAACTTGCAGCATTTGCCTTCTTTTGCCTTTATTTGCCTTTGTTTGCCTCTATGACTATTTCGCTTATTTTTCACTCTCATTTCATTGGGAAAATTGGAATATAAAATTATTTTTAATACAAAAACAGTATAAGTGATTGGCTAATTTTCATTCTGTCTAAATGGTTTTTTAGCTAGCCAGAGAAAAGCTCTTTTTAACTGAGTGAATAGTAGTGAACACTTGGTGAATAGTTTCGAATGAACTGTTCACCCTTTTATTTATTGATTATTAATACTTTTTTCTCAAAGTGAAGAGTAGTGAACAGTTTTTATAGAACTATTATTTTTATGGCCATATTTAAGCTGATGTAGAGCGTGTGTTGTATGGGAAATGGCACAACGGGCATGGATTGAGACGTTGTGTGAGAGCTTGCAAAATGACTCCACCTTGACCGACACGGAGTTATAACGAGATGAGCCAAACAACCCCACACCCGATTACACCCGCCCTTGAAAGCTTCAAAGCGGCGAAAGCGCAACACCTGAAGAATGAAGCAACCTACGAAGAAATTATGGCATCCATTGCCCGCAGTCAGCAAAAGCAACGCGACGCCGAAAACCAGAGCCAACAGGCTGACGGCAGTTGGCGCAAACTGTTTCGTAGCTTGCGCGGTGAAATGACCGAGGAACTGCAAACCGAGCATATCCGCCGGATTTCACAACGGGAGCTGGCGCAGGAATTCGGTCATCTGGTTGAAGAGCTGGAGTTGGATAAAGATTACACGTCACTGCAATTATGCGCTTCTGCAAGACCCTATAAAGACACGCATAAAGTAGCGTTGATGGAATATGCGAGGATGGAAATGTCTGCCGCAATGAAAACCTTGTCACCAGAACTCATCCGGGCAGTGAAAATAAAGGTCGCTGTGAACGAACTCTACACAGATTCATCATCAGAGAAGGCTCTGGGTACACTGACAGCGACTCTTCTTTCATTAGCGGGACGCTATGCGTTTGATATGGAGAAAGAATCGATATTAGCCGAACTCACACTACAACCACCACAGCCGGGTTATGTGGACTCTGACTTAAACAACAGCCCGATGAAACGAGGGTTATTAGGGCAGCGTATTCGAGATAAACGAGCAAAACTAAATCCAGCCGGGGAGCAATAATTATGATGCGTTGTCCTGTGTGTAAACATGCATCTCATACTCGCGCCAGTCGCTATTTATCTGAGCAGACCAAAGAGGCGTATTATCAGTGTCAGAATATAGAATGTTCTTGTACCTTTAAATCGATTGAGAGTGTGGATAAAATAATTACTCGCCCTCCGGTTAAAGAGCCTGAAATAATACCTGATGTTATTCTACCAGAACGAAAAGTATTAAATCGCTACGGTTCTAACGCGCGAATTCATTAATATTCCCACTCCGCCTGTAACCTCTCAAGGCGGGGACTTTTCTTCGACGCTCACCACTACGCCCTTGCCGTTCAAGGGCTTTTTCTCTGGCTAGCCTGCCAAAAAGAGCACTGCATGCATATAGTGCATGAATTTGCATGCAACACCCCAGCATCAAAACATCTGAAACACCGCACCACAAGGGCTTGTAGGCTCTCTATGTCATGCATGAAAAGTGCATGATAAAGTCAGAGCGCGTAGGCGGGGGACCATTGCGCGCTAGCCATAATCATGGAAAAAAAGCACAAACTTAACTTTAAATTAATAACTGTAAATTGGTAATGGCACTCCCAGAAAAATTTCAATTAATATTAATATTTACAATCTGAGTTATTATTATCTGATAACAGCTTACCAACTGTCTTTCTTAAAAAGAAATTACTTTCAATTGGTATATTTTTATATTCATTAATTGGCGAAAAATGTTCAAAAAAAACTCTTGCTAAATTTACTGATCTTTTTTCTTTAGTGTTTTTTTTCTTTAAATCGATAAGAGACCCTATAACGGACTCACTAACTTTCAGACATGAAAATTTTCTTGAGATATCATCCCTTGAAAATACAGGCTCTTTAATCTCTGCACTCTTTGCTATTAAAATAGTTCTTACGCACCAAGATAGTCGTTTATTTAAGAGCGCGAAATTCTTAATTTTATTATGTTCATTCAAAATAAACCGTCCCAAAGTGGACGCGATAGAAATCTCTTCACAATACGAATCTTTATACTCGAAACAATCTTTTAAAGTATTAAGCATCTCCTTGTTGAATATTGGCTTACTTTCCTCCTTAATATGCAGTGCGAAAAGGTTCCCAGCTCTCATGATTTCAAAAGCTTTTCTTTCAGGGTAAAGTGCTATATTAAAATTACCATTTATATACATTCTATATTCGTTTTGATCATGTATAGAAAAAAAATCAATATCAGATGATGCATCTTGATCACCACGTGCACAACTGCCATACAATGCTAAACATTTAATATTCATTGTCTTGTACTGCATATTCTGTTAATCAAAGTTGGTATTATTATTGCATACCACCATAAACCAAGGCACATATTTAATAGCATGACACATTGTTGAGATGTTGCAGTTTCTTTTGTGACATGCTTCGTATATCCAGCTAGGAATGTAATATCTATACTTTTAATTAAACTACCAAGAACAGTTGTTCCAAAATAGCTATAATAGTATATGCAAAATGCTAGTATTAGAAGCAGACCAACCATGAGCGCACGAAACAACCCATTACCCCAATTATTCACAAATCCAGAAACACAAAGTATCAATAATTCAAACTTAGTAGCAACCATTTTAAATCTAGAATATATTTTTTTAAATAAACCATCTTCATTACCAGCATTATACTTATATTTATAAATTCTAGCTCTTGTTCTACTTATTAAGTAAATTTTAACAGAGTTATAATACAAATCATCATCTGCTGTTGACGATAGTGAGTTTAAAACCATTCTTGCCATTTTTGCCTTAGTAGTCTCAAATCTAGATGTTTGATATTCAGCCGTGGTTCCTTTCTCTTTCAAAACTGATTCATCTAAATTTGTATATCCTGATTTTATTAACACCTCAGAGTTTATCTGTGTATTTTCAAAAATAGTTTCATTTCCTGAAAATGAAGTATCTGTAAATTCACAGTCATTGAATTGGCAATTTTCGAATTTAGCCATAGCCAAGCTACATTTTTCAAATATACAATTCTGAAACTTAGTGTTTTTAAAAAATGAATAGCCAAAAGACACTTTTTTAAACGTACATTTTTTGAAATTCAACTTTGTTACATTTAATTCACCATAAAAATCACATTCTTTAAAATTTGTATCTTTAACAATTTTAATATTGTCTACAACCGTTGCCAAGTCAAAGAGTCCCAGACACGGGCCAGTATTATGCTTGAGATCGTCAAAACTCATACATACAAAATCACTTAATTCAATTAATGGATCATAAATGACATCCCAATAATTACTAATCCTATGCTGTCTTGCTGTCATAAATTAGCCACACCCTTTCGTGTATAAAAAATCAGCATACCACTGCAACATCTCTCTACGTTTTTCAAGATACTGCGCATGATTATAAGTACCGCGAATACTGTTCTTATCAACGTGAGCCAATTGTAGCTCTATCCATGCACTATCATAACCTTGCTCATGTAATATCGTTGACATGGTATGTCTAAATCCGTGACCCGTCGCACGGCCTTTATAACCCAATAATTCAATGACCTGACTTACTGCCTCTTTGCTTATAGGCTTTTTACGGTCATTTCGTCCAATGAAAATATAAGGGTAATGCCCGGTGATGGGTAAAAGCTGTTTAAATAGCGCTATAACCTGCGTAGACAGTGGAACGGTATGAGGGCGGCGCATTTTCATTCGTTCTGCTGGAATCTCCCACAAGCCACTCTCAAGATCGATTTCCTGCCAAGTAGCAAAACGCATTTCCTTAGTTCGCACACCAGTTAACATCAATATCTTTACGGCGTTCTTGGTTATGATGCTGCCGGTGTACCCCTCTAGGTCACGAATAAAATATGGCATTTCTTCAGCAGACAGGAACGGATAGTGCTGCTTCTTTGGTGTGCTTAATGCGCTGGCAAGGTCAGGGGCGGGATTATATTCAGCACGACCAGTAATAATGGCATAACGGAATACTTCCCCGCAGCGCTGACGTACTTTGCGAGTTTTTTCTAAGGCTCCACGCTTTTCGATACGTTGGAGCACATCAAGTAATTCCAGCGGTGTGATTTCTGCAATTGGCCGTTTACCAATATATGGGAATATATCCGCCTCGAAGGTACTCATGATTTCTTCCCTATAGCCCAATGACCAGCGATCGGCTTTGGCTTTATGCCACTCACGGCTTATGGCCTCAAAAGAGTTTTCCGATGAAAGCCTCTGCGCTAACTTCTCAGCCTTTTTTAGCTCTGCGGGATCTGTTCCATCTGCAACCTGCTTACGTGCCATATCTCGCTTAGAGCGAGCTTCAGCTAGGGATATCAGGTCATAAGTTCCTAATGACATTAATCGAGCTTTACCGGCAAAACGATAGCGAAAGCGCCATCCTTTACTGCCGTTAGGTTCAATTAAGAGTGATAGCCCTTGCCCGTCACTCAGGGTATAGGCTTTTTCTTGTGGTTTAGCACGGCGAATCTGGATATCTGAAAGTGGCATGTGTATAGCTCAAAAAGGTATAGGGTAATTCTATACCCTTTACTATACACATTTGTTACGGATTTAGAGAGATTAACTCGGACGCCCACGGACAATAAAATGCTCTATCTATTGGTTTTATTGGTATTTTTAGGACTTTCTGGGAGTGATACGGAAGAGCTTTGGCGGAAGATCACAGGAGTCGAACCTGCCAGGGACCGCTGGCGGCCCCATCTGGATTTGAAGTCCAGCCGCCCCACCGGGGACGATGATCTTCCATAAGGAAAGAGGGTAAGGGAAGGATTATAGCGTGTTTATTGTATGGTGCTATCCATTAGATAAGCATCATGAATAATTCACCCTATTGGAGGGGGCAAAATCATCATCTTCGGTATGGAAATGGCTAATAACTGACTTCGCCATATTTATCACGGTGTTCTTTCGGGGTAATCGAATAGCCTTTTTTGAATACCGAATAGAAATATTGCAGTGATGGATAGCCACACATTTGCGAAATTTCATTGATAGGTAATGAGGTTGCAGACAGTAAATTGCGCGCCCGATCGAGTTTTTCTTCATGAATAACACCATGAATAGTCTGCCCTATGTCATCTTTAAAGCGCTTTTCCAAATTCGATCGCGACATCCCCACGGCATCCAGAACTTGCTCAACCTTAATCCCCTTACAAGCATGATGGCGGATATAATGCATGGCCTGAATCACTGCCGGATCTCGTAATGAGCGGAAATCCGTGGAACGCCGCGCCATCACTTTGACCGGTGGCACCAAAATGCGCTGCAATGACGGGGATTCTTGTTGTTTCTGGCGCTGGTTCAGACGTTGATGCAGTAACTTGGCCGCCCGATACCCCATCTGCCGAGTGCCTTGCACTACTGACGAAAGCGCCACGCGGGATAAATAACGGGTTAACTCTTCATTATCAATACCAATGACACTCAACTTCTCGGGTACTGCAATATCCAAATGCTCACAGACTTGCAATAGATGACGCGCTCTGGCATCAGTTACAGCAATAATACCCGTCTGATGTGGTAATGTTTGTACCCAATCTGCCAACCGATTTTGTGTGTATTGCCAATTAGCGGGCGCAGTCGCCATCCCCTGATAAACCACGCCCTGATATTGTTCTGCTGCCACTAATTGTCGAAAAGCATATTCCCGCTCCTGCGCCCAGCGCTTATCACTGCTGGCAGGTAACCCATAGAAAGCAAAGCGGTTTAATCCCTTTTCTTTCAAATGCATAAAAGCGGCCTCTACCAAGGCCGCATTGTCGGTCGCAATATAATCAACTGGCGGATAATCTTCTGCTTGATGGTAAGACCCTCCCACCCCCACAATCGGGACATCAACATTCACCAACAATTGCTCTATCTGTCGATCATCAAAATCAGCAATGACGCCGTCACCCAACCAATCCTTGATATTATCAATGCGGCAACGAAAATCCTCTTCAATAAAGATATCCCAGTCGCATTGTGATGCTTGCAGATACTCGCCGACACCTTCCACCACTTGCCGGTCGTACACTTTGTTAGCATTAAATAGCAAGGTTATCCGGTAGCGTTTCTCAAACATGGAATAGCTCCTGAAATGGGTGGAATAGAAGAGTTGGATGGCAAAGAGATCAATGCAATATCGCATTGATCTCTTTACTGTGAGATAAGGTTACACCCGACGTTTTGTGGCGGAATCCATCCACACGGCCAGCAGCAATATTGCACCTTTGACAATGTATTGCCAGAAAGTCGGCACATCTAGCATGCTCATCCCATTGTCGAGAGAAGCCATAATAAATGCCCCCATAACCGCCCCTGCAACACTGCCTATCCCTCCGGCAAGGCTGGTGCCGCCAATCACACAGGCGGCAATAGCATCCAGCTCAGCAATGTTCCCCGCAGAAGGTGAACCCGCGCCCAGACGTGAGCTGAGGATCAAACCTGCCATGGCAACCATCAGGCCGTTAATCGCAAATACCGCCAATTTGGTGCGCTCAACGTTCACCCCCGACAAGCGAGCTGCATCAATATTGCCACCAATGGCATAGATCCGACGGCCAAACGCGGTGCGAGTCGCCATAAATATCCCAGCCAGCATCAATGCCGTAAGAATTAATACCGGAGTAGGAACACCACGATAGTCATTCAATAAATATATGGCACCAAGAACAATAACAGCGGTAATAGATTGGCGGGTCACATCCCCTTGTGGGGCCGCTACGGGCAGGCCCAACCGGATACGATGACTACGCCGACGCCACTGCCAGGCAACAAACAGCATCAAACCAATGGCACCAATACCAAATCCGAGCCCATTTGGCAGATAACTTTGACCAATCTGTGACATGGCATTACTGGTCGGTGACACCGTGGTGCCGTTGGTGATACCAATCAAGATGCCACGAAAAGCAAGCATCCCAGCGAGGGTGACAATGAACGAAGGCACTTTGCGATAAGCAACCCACCACCCGTTCCAAGCTCCGAGCAGTAAACCCAAACCCAATGTAACCACGATAGTGAGCGGCAATGGCCATCCAAGCCACACATCAAAAATTGCCGCGATACCACCCAATAGCCCCATCATTGAGCCAACCGATAAATCAATTTCTGCCGAAATAATGACGAAAACCATCCCCACAGCCAAAATTCCGGTAATGGCTGTTTGCCGCAGTAAATTCGAGATATTTCTGGCGCTAAGATACGCCCCTTCGGTGGTAAAAGTGAAAAAAAGCATAATAACGGCGATCGCCGCCAGCATGACAAAAACCTGTAAATTAAGCGATTTTAGCCGAAATAATGGCTTTTTATTGCCATTTTCTGGTGTATTAACTTCAGTTTGATTAGCTTGCGACATGGGGTTCACTCCTGAGTGCGGCTTCCATGACCTTTTCTTGAGTCAGGTTATGGTTAATGAGATCAGCTTTGATGCGCCCTTGATGCATGACCAGCACACGATCACTTAATCCCAATACCTCCGGCAGTTCAGAGGAAATCACAATAACCGCTATCCCCTGCTGGACCAATTGATTGATAAGTTTATAAATTTCATATTTTGCACCGATGTCGATGCCGCGTGTCGGTTCATCGAGAATCAAAATTCGTGGGTTCAACAGTAAGCATTTGGCAAGAATCGCTTTTTGCTGATTCCCCCCACTCAGGCGAGCAATCGCCAGTTCCGAAGAAGACGTTTTCACTTTTAAGCGGGCTAAGGACTGCACGATAGTTGATTGCTCTTTCGCATCATCCAGCATGCTAAAAGAACCGGTAAAATCATCTAATGCAGCCAGTGTGATATTGGCCCCTACCCCCATAACCGGCACGATGCCATCTTTTTTGCGATCTTCCGGCACCATTGCAATGCCCAGCTTCATGGCCTGCTGGCAATGACTGATGGTGACCGCCTTACCATCAATAAAAATATCCCCTTGCCAGCGGCCTGGGTAGACACCAAACAAGCATTGCACTGTTTCTGTCCGACCAGAGCCCACCAGCCCGGCAACACCAAGAATCTCACCGCGTTTCAAGGAGAAAGAGACCTCATCCACTCGGCGGATATGGCGGTTTACCGGGTGCCAGGCGCAGAGATTTTCTACACGGAGAATTTCTTCACCAATGTGATGAGCTTCGTGGGGATAGAGTTCTTTCAGTTCGCGCCCCACCATCATGGCGATGATGTCATCCTCACTCATGGTTGCAGCCGGGCGAGTACCAATATGGCGCCCATCGCGAATCACGCAGATATGGTCCGATATCGCTTTCACTTCATTTAGCTTGTGCGAAATATAGATGCAGGCAATGCCGTGATTACGTAGGTCACGAATAATATCCAGCAAAATCGCGGTTTCGCTCTCAGTGAGAGAAGCCGTTGGCTCATCCAGCACCAGCAGCCGCACTTGTTTGTTTAGCGCTTTCGCGATTTCAACCAATTGCTGCTGCCCTAGCCCCAACTCACCCACTGGCGTGTGAGGGTCTACCACCAGTTTTACCTGTGCCAGCATCCGCTGGCAGCGCAAATACATGGCATCGTAGTCCATAATGCCGAAACGCCCCCATTCGGAGCCGAGGAACATATTTTCTAACACTGACATTTGCTTCACTAATGCCAATTCCTGATGAATTATGGCAATGCCTTTTTGCTCTGTATCACGAATATTTTTGGCCTGAAGCGTTTCACCGGCGAAAATTATTTCCCCTTGAAAGGAGCCTGTAGGGTAAATACCACATAACACTTTCATTAATGTGGACTTTCCAGAACCGTTTTCCCCGCACAAAGATAATACTTCTCCAGCCTCAAGTGTCAGGCTGATATTATCGACAGCTTTAACAACGCCGAATTGCTTGGTTATTTCTTTCATTTCTAGCAGGTAGGGCATAATTCCCCCATATAACCTTCGCACTTGAGGCTGTAAAATGTTAACCACAACCTCAAGCACTTTGGCATATATGAAATAACAGTTAATTTAATAGGCCGGATAAAATCCAGGCAGTAAATTAATTAATATCTGCTTTTTTGTGGAACCCATCGGCAATAACTGTACTATCGATATTGTTTTTATCCACAGAAATTGGCGTTAATAAATACGCGGGGACATCCTTAATGCCATTATTTAATTTACTGTTTGATTGCGGTTGTTCGCCGTTACCTAAAGTCACAGCAATTTCTGCGGCATCATTCGCTAATTTACTGATTGGCTTATATACCGTCATGGTTTGGGTGCCAGCAATAATACGTTTTATTGCTGCCAAATCAGCATCCTGCCCAGATATAGCCACTTTACCTGCCAACCCTTGTGCTGCCAGTGCCTGAATAGCCCCACCAGCAGTGGCATCATTAGAGGCGACGACAGCATCAATGTTGTTATTGTTAGCTGTTAAGGCATTTTCCATGATTTTTAAAGCATTCTCCGGCAACCAGGCATCAACCCACTGGTCGCCCACTATCTTGATTTTCCCTTCTTTTATCAAAGGATTAAGTACATTCATTTGCCCTTGACGGAATAATTTGGCGTTGTTATCGACCGGTGAGCCCCCCATCAGGAAATAATTGCCCTGCGGCACTCGTTCAACCAAACTTTTGGCCTGTAACTCACCCACTTTCTCATTATCAAAGGAGATATAAAAATCAATATCAGCATTATTTATCATGCGGTCATAAGCTAAAACTTTTATACCTTCTCGTTTTGCTTCAGCAATAACGTTACTTAATACTTGTCCGTTGTAGGGAATAATAACCAGCACATCAACGCCGCGGTTAATCATATTCTCGATTTGCGACATTTGAGTTTCTTCATTGCCATTTGCTGATTGAACAAATACTTTAGCGCCGAGTGACTCAGCTTTGTTAACAAAAATATCGCGGTCTTTCTGCCAGCGTTCAAGACGGAGGTCATCTATCGCCATACCGATTTTAATTTCTTTACTGAATCCGGGCTGGCTAATCATTACCAGTGCGGCGCAAGCGGAGAGTAAAATGTTCTTAAATTTCATCTTTCAGTACCTTTCTTATTGTGCAAGCAGGGTAAGAGAAACGGTAAACATCAACTACAATAGGGATTGTTGACGCTTATTTGCCCATCGGCAATTACAGATTTTCATCCGCCAATTATGTTTTTTGGTTTAATGTTAATTTTATGATAACGATCATGTTTTCTTTCCTACAAAACACATAATTCCCGTCAGAGATGTTATCAGCGCAATGAATATTCAGGTGTTTTTATAATTAATCGGTTATTTATGAGATCTACACCACAATTAATAATTCTCTGAATTTAAGTGTGAAATAACGTAATTGAGAGAATAGCCAACAACTCCGAAGATAAAAGCTCACCAGCCCGGCAATGCGGGCCTGCTTCCAAGGAGTATTGCATGCAATCTTATTTTGATGAATTAGAACAAGTGCGTTACGAAGGCAGCCAGAGCGATAATCCGCTGGCATTTCATCACTACAATCCGGATGAAATTATCCTTGGTAAGCGGATGGCCGACCATCTGCGCTTTGCCGCTTGTTACTGGCACACATTCTGCTGGGGCGGTGCCGATATGTTCGGTAGCAATGCCTTTGAGCGCCCATGGCAACAGTCGGGTGATGCTCTCAATCTTGCCAAACGCAAAGCCGATGTCGCTTTTGAATTCTTCCACAAACTGAATGTGCCTTATTACTGCTTCCATGATGTGGATGTTTCACCTGAGGGCGCATCTCTTAAAGAATATCTGAATAATTTTGCGGTGATGACCGATGTATTGGCCGAGAAACAAGAGAGCAGCGGCGTAAAACTATTATGGGGTACCGCCAACTGTTTCACTCATCCGCGCTATGGGGCTGGTGCAGCAACCAATCCAGACCCGGAAGTCTTTAGCTGGGCCGCGACTCAAGTCTTCACTGCCATGAATGCCACCCAAAAACTCGGCGGCGAAAACTATGTGTTATGGGGCGGACGTGAGGGTTACGAGACACTGTTAAATACAGATTTACGCCAAGAGCGCGAGCAAATTGGCCGCTTTATGCAGATGGTCGTTGAACATAAACACAAAACCGGTTTCCAAGGCACCTTACTTATTGAGCCAAAACCACAAGAACCTACCAAACATCAATATGATTATGATGTTGCGACTGTTTATGGCTTCCTCAAGCAATTTGGGCTGGAAAAAGAGATTAAAGTGAATATTGAAGCCAACCATGCCACTCTGGCTGGCCACTCATTCCACCATGAAATTGCCAGTGCCATTGCCTTAGGCATTTTTGGCTCGGTAGATGCAAACCGCGGAGATCCGCAACTGGGTTGGGATACCGACCAGTTCCCGAACAGTGTGGAAGAGAATGCGCTGGTGATGTTTGAGATCCTTAAAGCAGGTGGTTTTACCACCGGTGGTCTGAATTTTGATGCCAAAGTACGCCGCCAAAGCACCGACAAATATGACCTGTTTTATGGCCATATCGGGGCGATGGACACCATGGCGTTAGCCCTGAAAATTGCTGCCAAAATGATTGAAGATGGCCAATTGGATCAACGCGTCGCAAAACGCTATGCAGGTTGGAATACTGAATTGGGTCAGCAAATCCTGCAAGGCAAGCTGTCGCTGGAAGATTTGGCGCGTTATGCCGGCCAACATAATCTGAACCCGCAGCACCATAGTGGGCATCAAGAGCAGTTGGAGAACCTAGTTAACCGCTACTTATTTGGCTAATCACTGTTTGGCTTGAAAGCTCATAATATGGGGTACTCAGTACCCCATTGTTACCCTATAAGGAAAACACATGTACATTGGCATCGATCTGGGTACCTCCGGCGTTAAAGCTATTCTATTGGCTGAAAACGGGCAAGTGATTGCCAGCCAAGGTGCTGCGTTATCCGTCTCTCGTCCACATCCTTTATGGTCAGAACAAAACCCTACCGATTGGTGGCAGGCGACCGATCAAGCCATGCAAGCTCTTGCCGCAGAACATGATTTACAACAGGTAAAAGCCCTTGGATTGACCGGGCAAATGCACGGCGCGACCTTACTGGACAAACAGCACCAAGTGCTACGCCCAGCCATTCTATGGAATGATGGCCGCAGTTTTCCCCAATGCCTGGCGCTGGAACAAGCAGTGCCGGAATCGCGTCAGATTACCGGTAACCTGATGATGCCGGGCTTTACTGCGCCGAAACTGAAATGGGTGGCAGAGCATGAGCCAGATGTTTTCAGCCGCATCGATAAAGTACTGTTACCAAAAGATTATCTTCGCTTTCTCATCAGCGGCGATTTCGCCTCTGATATGTCAGATGCCGCCGGAACTATGTGGTTGGATGTCGCCAAACGTGATTGGAGCGATGAAATGTTGGCGGCCTGTGGTCTGAATCGCCGACACATGCCAGCACTGTTCGAAGGCAGCCAGATTACCGGCCATGTCAGTGCAGATATTGCAAGCCGCTGGGGAATAAAACCAGTGCCGGTAGTGGCTGGCGGTGGCGATAACGCTGCCGGAGCCATCGGCGTTGGCTTGTATCAAACCGGGCAAGCTATGTTATCGCTGGGGACTTCCGGCGTCTATTTTGCGGTCAGTGATGGCTTTCTTAGCAACCCCGCCAGTGCAGTTCACAGTTTTTGCCATGCATTACCGAATACTTGGCACCTGATGTCAGTGATGCTGAGCGCCGCATCCTGTCTTGATTGGGCTTGCCAACTCACTGGCACTGAAAGTGTTCCCGCACTCATTAAAACGGTGGAAAATACGCCACCATCAGACACGCCGGTATGGTTTCTGCCCTATCTCTCTGGCGAGCGAACGCCTCACAATAATCCAGATGCTAAAGGGGCTTTCTGGGGCTTTACTCACCAACATGGTCAAGCAGATTTAGCCCGTGCAGTGCTGGAGGGGGTAGGATTTGCTTTAGCCGACGGGATGGATGCCCTACATGCCACTGGATTGCAGCCTAAATCGATTACATTGATTGGCGGTGGTGCACGCAGCCCCTATTGGCGGCAAATGCTGGCAGATATCAGCGGCCAAACATTGGAGTATCGTACCGGAGGAGATGTCGGCCCAGCACTGGGTGCGGCTCGATTGGCACAAATTGCGCTGAATCCGAATATTCCATTGGCAGATTTACTGCCTGCCCTGCCGCTGGAACAGAGCCATTATCCTGATGCTCAGCAGCATGAGTATTACGCGGCTCGTCGCGGCACCTTTAAACAGCTTTATCAGCAATTATTGCCCTTAATGTAAGTCACCGCGCTAATCTGGTCTCTTTTACTCCCTATGATGGCCGGATTTGGCATTCCACTTAACGTAAAATACGGTGATGATGGCCCTCTACCCATACAGAGGAGGGCCGGAAATGACTAACAGCGCATTATTAATCATCGATGTCCAACAGTCGTTCGAGCATAAAGATTTTTGGCAGCAACAAGATTTACCTGCATTTTCTACGGCATTAAACCAGCTGATAGCGGGCTGCAAGCAGCGGGGCGTAGCTCTGGTGGATGTCTTCCATGTGGCTGCCGCAGGGCCGTTTTCACTGGCTTCGGGTTATGTTAAGCCCATGTCGCTGGTATCCCATCAAGCGGATGTTACCGTACACAAGCGGGTGCATAATGCGCTAACTGACTCAGGCCTGGATCAATGGCTCAGGGAGCGGCATATCAATCACCTGATTATTGCCGGTATGCGCACGGAGCAATGCTGTGAAACTACCGCTCGCGTGGCGTCAGATCTGGGTTATCAGGTGACTTTTGTCACTGAGGCGACACTCACCTTCCCAATGACCCAACCCAATGGCGTGCTACTCAGCAGTGAGGAGCTGAAGCTGCGCACTGAAACCGTGCTTGTCGAGCGTTTTGCCGATATCAAAACTGTGGCACAAACTCTGGATGCATTGGATTCGCAACCGCCAGTCGCCGTCGCTGAAAAAAACCTAAGCTGGCAACCACAACCTTATTTACCCAGGGCCATCACGCCCGCGGGCAGCAAAAACCTTAGCCGTTGGCAGTTGAAATGCTATGTTATTCGTTATTCGCAAGCACAGGGGGCGGCTCCCGATTACGCCCCGGCTTATCAGCTCGTTAGACAGTGGTTACCTGATGAAGCTGAAACAGTGAATCGCCCCGGAGTGGGATTGGTGATCGAGCATCAGGGTAAGACACTGAATTACTTGATTGTCGGGTGGTGGGATAATGAAAATGAATTGCGCGTGAAAGTCTGGGTACAGGAACAAGGTATTTGGCGCGCGGCACGAGATGAATCTTTCTGTGTGTGGGATTTGCAGGTAATCGCCTTTGAGCGCGATGCTTTTGTTGATACTTTGCTACAGCCTGCTCCGGATATTCCGGCTTATATGAACCGCTATTTGACAGTGACTGTGGATTAATTATGCAACGAAATGTCTACTTTCTCTTGCTGCCCGGCGTGCTGTCGCTGGACTTAACTGGCCCTGCGGAAACTTTACGACTGGCAGGGTCGTTTAAACTTTCCTATATCAGCCCACTGCCCGAGGTGATGTCTTCCACCGAGATGATGTTGGGCCAGTTACAACCACTGCCCGACAATTTGCCAGAAGGCAGTTTATTGGTCGTGCCGGGAGTCAGTGATTCGCGCCACTATTTTGCAACCGAAACGGCAGCCATCGCCCGCCATTGGTTACAGCAGCAAAAAGCCGCCATTGCGCAGCAAAAAACTATCTTAGTTTGTGTCTGTTCTGGTGCACTCTTGGCGGCCCAAGCCGGATTACTGGATGGTTATCAATGCACCACCCATCACCATGTATTAGAGCGGTTGCGCCAACAAGCGCCGCGCGCGCAAACCAAAGAAAACCGAATTTTTGTTGAAGATCGTGGGGTATATACCAGTGCTGGTATTACTGCGGGTATTGACCTGTCGTTGCATCTGATTAGCCGTTATTGCAGCCCGCAAACTGCATTGGAGGTGGCGCGAGAGATGGTGGTTTATTTCCGTCGCTCTGGCGATGACCCGCAACTTTCGCCCTGGTTACGTTATCGCAATCACCTCCATCCGGCAGTTCATCGTGCGCAAGATGTGATGTCCGCAGAACCGCAAGCGGAGTGGTCGCTGCTCCAGGTGGCGCAAAAGGCACATGTCAGCAGCCGCCATTTGACCCGACTATTCCGCGAACATGTCGGCATCAGTGTGCGTGAGTTTCACGAACAATTACGGGTGGCAGTGGCTGAAGTCCGTTTGCAGGAAGGGCTTAATCTGGAGAAAGCGGCGCTGGCGGCCGGATTTTCCTCCGGGCGCCAGCTACGTCGCGCGCAACAACGTGGGCTCACCGTGGTTAACTGACCAAACGCCGCCGGTCAATGCGCTGTAGCCCCATCGATAATAACGTGCTCAGTACCAGAGCCAAGGCGAAGACATAGAAAATATCCAGTATCGGATAGGCAGTAATATCATAATGATGGGTGCGGATAAAATGAATAATCAGCGCATGGAAGCCGTAAATTGCCAGTGAATGTCCGGCCAACCAGCTCAACCAGGTAACCGGCTTGTTAAGGCAGTTTTTAAACCACACCAGCAGTGATACGGCAGCAACAAAGACTAGCGGGCTGCAATACATATAAAAAGTATCGGCGAAACTGCCATTGATTCGTGTCTGTTTCTCCGTCGAGATGGCAATCAATATGACACTCACGATAAATAGCAATGCCACCCCCCAACTGATGACCCGCCCTTGAGTTTCCAGCATACCAATTGCCCGCCCCAGCAGCGCATACAGCAGATAATAGAAAGTATCGCCATAGATATAGAGGTTTATCGGCAGTAAATGGAAGCCACCAATCGAATATTTACTGGCCTGTGGATTAGCCAGCACGGCCAACAGCAGGATGATAACGGCCAGATAGCGGCCCGATACCGGCTTGACGTTAATCAGCGGGGAAACCAGATACACCACGATAATGGCGTAGAAAAACCACAAATGATAAAACACCGGCTTTTGCAGGATATTCATCAATGCAGCCCAACCATTGATGTGGGTCAGGGTCGAAATATAAATCAGCGCAACCAAACTGTAGAACAACAGACACAGCCCAATACGGGTAAAGTGCTTTGGCTGCGCACTTTTTTCACCCAAAAACAGATAGCCGGAGATCATAAAGAACAAGGGCACACATGCCCGAGACGCCGAATTCAACAAATTGGCAATGTCCCAGCTTGCTTCTCCCACCTGCGCACCGCTAGTGATGTAATAGGTCGTGGCATGGATCATGACCACCATAATGCAGGCTACTGCCCGCAGATTATCAATCCAGCCAATCTTATTGGTCATTTATATTCTCTATCACCCGTCTTACTGTTACTGACATAAAAGTGTTTATCTATTTATAGCGCGAATAATAAGGTGACAAACAATAACGCAAATTTGAATATATACGCAAAGTAAATGCCTAAAGTCATCAGCATGCCAATCAGCTAATAAACTAGGTCGAAGGGTAATTGTTGCTATAAGGTTATATTGACGGCAAAATAGCCGTCCCGACATGCTCTGACTGTACATCCTGCCTGAGCTGTCCCATTTTTTGTGTTTACTATTAATAGCTTAATCTATGCAAACTTCATTTTCACCCGCGACGCGTTTAGGTCGACGGGCGCTTTTATTTCCGCTGTGCTTGGTATTGTTCGAATTTGCCGCCTATATCGCCAACGATATGATTCAGCCCGGTATGCTGGCAGTGGTGGCGGATTTTAATGCCAGTGTAGAGTGGGTTCCGACTTCCATGACCGCTTATCTGGCGGGCGGTATGTTCCTGCAATGGCTACTTGGCCCCTTATCGGACCGCCGTGGGCGACGCCCGGTGATGCTAACTGGCGTCGCATTCTTTGTCGTGACCTGTCTTGCTATTTTGTTGGTCAATACCATCGAACAGTTTATTGCCATGCGCTTCCTGCAAGGCATTGGCTTGTGCTTTATTGGCGCGGTGGGGTACGCCACCATTCAGGAATCATTTGAAGAAGCGGTCTGTATTAAAATCACCGCATTGATGGCAAACGTAGCACTCATTGCTCCGCTGCTTGGGCCATTGGCCGGTGCCGCTCTGATTCATGTGGCACCGTGGCAGGCAATGTTTGTGCTGTTTGCCGTGCTAGGAGCCATTTCATTTGTTGGCTTGTGGCGTGCTATGCCAGAAACCGCCTCGCGCAGAGGTGAAAAACTGTCTGTGGGTGCTATGTGGCATGACTATAAGCTGGTGCTCGCTAACCGCCGCTTCTTGTGCGGTTCTCTGGCATTGGGTTTTGCCAGTCTGCCCCTGCTGGCGTGGATTGCTCAATCCCCGGTGATTCTGATCAGTGGCGAGCAACTTTCGACGATTGAATACGGTATCTTGCAGGTTCCTATCTTCGGTGCGCTGATTATTGGTAACCTGACACTGGCAAAATTGAGTGGCAAAACCAGCGTTCCGCAGCTTATTCGCTACGGCGCAGGCCCGATGATTATTGGCCTGATGGTTGCCGCAGGCTCAACACTCTATTCATCCCACGCATATCTGTGGATGACCGCAGGGCTGAGCCTCTATGCCTTTGGTATTGGTCTGGCAAACGCCGGTTTGGTACGACTGACTCTGTTCTCCAGCGACATCAGTAAAGGGACGGTATCGGCCGCCATGGGGATGATCAGCATGATGGTCTTTACCTTGGGGATTGAGTTTGCCAAAGTGGCTTACCTGTGGGGCAATAGCGGTATCTTCAACCTATTCAATCTGATCAGCGGCTTGGTGTGGCTGGGCTTGGTGATGATATTTATCCGCCGTCAGCCGCAGACAATAGCAACTGAGTAATTTCAACTGGAGGGCGCTCATTCCCTCCAGCATTTCAGTCTATTGAAGAAAACAATCCGCGGTCGCGCAATACATGATCATTGCCCCGACGTCGGGTAAATCCGCTGCGGTCAAAAAATTCGAGAATCTGAATTGCCAATTTGCGGCCAATACCCAGCCGATCGCGAAAATCTGCGGCACTGGTGCTACCTTGACTGGCATCCAGCTCACGGACCAAATCAGCAAACTGTCCAATACACTGACTCAGATAATAGCGGTCTGGAACTATTGCGGTGATGTGACCCAGTTGCGCGGCTTTTCGTAGCAGGCTACGCATCTCATCTTCATCCATTTGCAGTGTGGTGGCTAAATCACGTACCCACCACGGAGAATCAACAAAGTAGGGAGCAACTTGCTGCCATAGCTCCTGCTCCTGCGCGGTAAATGCCAATCCATGCTGTGGTAGATGTAACCAGCCACGGGTATTTTTTAACGCCCCTTGCGCCAGCAAGTTATCAATCAGGCGAAATACCAGCCCCTCATCCAGGGTCGGCAATGCCATGCGCCGCAAACGCGCCCGCCCTAACCCCAGTTGGTCGCCATGCTGCTGATGATACAGGCATAAAACATGTAATAGCGTCTGCTGCGCCTGTTGGGCATGTGGGGATGACAACGCAATATCACCGGCCACAATGCTATTGGTACTTGTCAGTAACGCCGCCGTATCATCGTCTTTAAGCTGACGTGCCCAACTGAACTTGCGGATCGAGACAGGTCCTTGCGACAAATGCAAATCCAAGACTTCACGGTCGCTTGTTGCCTGTGCCAGCTCGGTTAACCAGGCCAAAAATGCCGGTTGCCGTTTACCTCGTTTAGGGACCGCCAAATGAATGACCCGCGCCCCACCCAATGTCTTCTTCGCAGCAATGTCCCGCAGGATTAAACGATCATTCTCAGCCAGCCAAAGGGGACTATCCAGTAACAACTCGGCCAATATCAATTGAGGTTTATCATCAGCGGGTTGCGGGCTGCTGAGCTGCGAAAAACGCCCGGTAATATGACTGGCTGCATGATGTAAATGTAGCGGTTGCCAATGTTGTATCGGCGCATCCGCATCAACCACAACCAGCACGCGATCTAGCGCCTCTGGCGGCTGTTGCGCTAATAGCCAGTCCCCACGGTTAATCTGTTGCTTACTAATATCACCGCTGATATTCAGAGCAATGCGTTGGCCGGCTTGCGCCTGTTGAGTTTCTTGGTTTTGGGCATGGATACCACGGACTCGGACCGGGCAATCACCGCCGGTGAGCCACAAGGTATCGCCCACCGCGACCTTGCCTGTCAATGCGGTGCCGGTCACGACTAAACCGGCACCTTTCACACTAAATGCCCGATCGATAGCCAAACGAAAACGCCGTTGTAACCGGCCATCATTTTCATCTTGCTGATAACAGTGCGCCAAATGTTCGCGTAATTCGCTGATACCCAGAGAGGTGGTCGCCGCAGTAACAAATAGCGTCACTTGCTCGATTTGCCAGCCCTGTGTAGCCAGTTCAGCCATGACCTGCTGACGCACCTGCGCAATACGTTCATCATCAACTCGATCGGCTTTGGTTAGCGCGACCGTCAGTGTCGGATGCCCACTTAAGCGTAAAATGGCCACGTGCTCGCGAGTTTGTGCCATCACGCCGTCATCGCAAGCCACCACCAGCAGAGCATGGTCGATACCGCCTACGCCAGCGAGCATATTGGCTAAAAATTTTTCATGACCGGGAACGTCAATAAAACCGATAATAGTGCCGTCAGATTGCGGCCAATAGGCATAGCCCAGATCAATCGTCATCCCGCGCTGTTTTTCTTCAGGTAGACGATCGGCATTCACGCCGGTAATAGCCTGTAAAAGTGTTGTTTTGCCGTGGTCAACATGACCCGCGGTTGCAATAATCATGATGCCAATTCTCTGAGCAAGGCTGCTTCATCCTCAAGACAGCGCAAATCCAGCCATAAACGCCCATCAGCGACGCGGCCAATAACGGGTTTAGCCAAACTACGCCAGCGCTCGGTTAGCGCTTCCAAAGCACTGCCACTGCCCTCTTTGGGAGCAAATGTCACCGCCCAACTGGGCAATCTGTCTACTGGTAACGAGCCACTACCTATCTGCGACCAGCATGGCTCTACAGCCAAGATAAAGTCAGCATAGTAGTCGGCCAAAACGGCGCGTACTCGCTGGGCGCTTTCAGCAATAGCCTCTGTCGGGCGGGTCAATAATCGCATGGTCGGTAATAGCTCGGTCAACCTGTCGGGCTGCTGATAGAGGCGCAAAGTCGCATCCAGCGCAGCCAGCGTCATTTTATCGGCTCGCAGTACTCGCTTAAGCGGATGCTGCTGTAGTTGGTCAATCCACTGTTTTTTACCCAGAATGATCCCAGCCTGAGGGCCACCCAGTAATTTATCGCCCGAGAAGGTGACCAAATCGACACCCGCCGCAATCAATTGCTGCGGCATCGGTTCAGCGGGTAAACCGTAGCTAGACATATCGATAAGCGAACCACTGCCCAAATCCGTTGCCGTAGGGATGGCAAACTCGCGTCCCAAAGCGGCCAGTTGTTGCTCTGCAACCGATGCCGTGAACCCCTCAATACTATAATTGCTGGTATGAACCTTCATCAGCAGGCCGGTATGCTCATTGAGAGCCTGGCGATAATCTTTCAGATGAGTGCGGTTGGTGGTCCCCACTTCAACTAATTCACAACCCGCCTGGCGCATCACATCGGGAATGCGAAAAGCACCGCCAATCTCGACCAATTCGCCACGAGAAACCACCACCTGTCTCCCGGCAGCCATCACGGTTAACATCAAGAACACTGCCGCGGCGTTGTTATTGACGATGCAAGCATCTTCTGCCCCGGTCAGTTCACAGAGTAAATCCGCAACCGCACGGTCACGATGACCACGACGCGCGCCACTCAGAGAATATTCCAGCGTCACAGCCCCCCGCATGGCGTCGTTCACTGCAGAAATAGCTGATTCTGCCAACAACGCGCGGCCCAAATTAGTATGCAGGACGGTACCGGAAAGGTTAAAGACGGGTTTTAAGGCGGGCTGACGTTGGCTTAACCGTTGACGTAGAGCAGCAGGCCAGTCGGTACACCAATCAGCCAACGTATCGAATTGACGAATATGCTCTCTGGCCTCTAGCTGTAACTGGCGTAAAGTTTCAGCTAATAGAACTGCGCCATATTCTGCCAGCAACGGGGCCATTTCAGGTTCACGCAGCAGGCGATCGATTGCCGGTAACTGACGGTATAATAAATGTGATTCTGCGCTCATAGTCACTCAGATATTCGTCACTCTGCGGGTTAAGTAAACAGTATTGACGCTAGCATTAAATATTATTCACCGGGAAACAAAAACGGATTGATACTGCTGCGGGCAAAACCTTCGCCTTCCATCTTGGCATCGAGAATCAGCGAGGCCAAATCATCTGCGACAGCTTCCACCTGCGGGTCTTTTTCCTGATACAAAATTTTCAGGTAAGTACCACAATCACCACAGCTTTCGGCTTTTACTGCTGCCAACTCACTGTCCAATGACCAGTAGTTTAAATCGCGCGTCTGTTCGCAATTACTGCATTTAATCCGCACTACATGCCACTCACTCTCACACAAGTTACAGTGCAAATAGCGCAAACCATTGTTGGTGCCAATATGTACCACACTGGATACCGGAATACTGCCACATACTGGGCAGAACTGTCGGTGCTCACCATACTCAGCACGGGCTTTTCCCGGAATTTGGCTGGCCATCTGTGCCCAATACAGTGACAACGCGGCCCAAACAAATGGCGATTTTTCACTGCCAATCTGTGTAAAATCGCGGTTTAACAGAGCATCGGCGTACAGTTCCAGTTCATGCACTGAGGCCTTATCCAGATTATCCAATACCGCCTGAATATGGTCGGGCGCATCCGGGCGTAACTCGGCGATCAGCGCTGACAGTAGCTTGCGCCAATGTTCAGTGCGCGGAAACACACTCAAATCTAGCGGTGGCTTACCGCTCGCCGCAGATTGTGCCAACTCGGCTTGCATATCCAGCACCAACGGATGGTCATGCAGCGCTTTTTGCTGTGCTTGCGTAATTTTAGCCGCAAAGTCCAGATAGTCAGCCAATGGGTTATCCAGCGCTAACTGCTGCAAACGTTCGGTGCGCCGGGTGTACAGGCTTTTTAAATTAGCGAAAAGTAACGGCGGGATATTCCCCGCCGTTGTACCTTTTTCGCTCTGTTTTCCTAATTGGTCTTTAGGAACAATGCGAATACTCATCAGGGTTTCTCTTCCTGTTTTTTCTGAAGCTGCCGTTTGGCGTTAACCTCACGATACCAGCGTGGATGGTGCTTTTTAGCCCATGCTGCCGGTACCCAACCTTCCACCATCGCGGTAATCGTGCCTTTCACCCATAGGGCGGCATAAATATGCACCATAATCACGATAATCAATACCACCGCCGCCAGTGAGTGCACCAACAGTGCCAGGCGAATCAGCGGAATCGGGAAAGAAGGCGCAAAGTAAGGCCGCCAAATAACCACGCCACTGGCCAGTAGCAGCACCAGACTGATAATAGCAGCCCAGAATACGCACTTCTGACCGAAATTATAGCGTCCAGTGTCGCCGACTTCCTCATTCATGGCAATTTTGTGGATATTTTTAGCCCATTCCAGGTCTTCCTTGTTAATCAGGTTATGTTTCCAGTAACGGAAAAACATGATTAGGAAGGCCGCGAACATAATCACCCCAGCGAAGGGGTGAAGGATGCGCGCCAACTGGGGGGTACCAAAAATATTCATCAACCAGTTAAATGACGGGAAGAAGAATCCTAATCCACTGATCGCGGCCAGCATGAAACAGAAGGCGACGATCCAGTGGTTGATTCGCTCCGGCGCACTGTAGCGCTGGATCCGCTTTTCTTTTTTCATTTCCGCGTCTCCCCGTCATCTGAGTGCTCAGTAGTAGTCTGCTCTGGTTCCTTGGAGGCGGTATCAGAAGGTGCGGAGTCCGGAGTATGTACTTCGTCCTCGTCCTCTTCTTCTTCAACCCGGTTCGGGCCGACACCAACGTAATGGAAGATACTGGCTGCAAAAGTGGCTGCAAAACCAACTGCTGCCAGCGGTTTCCAGATACCTTTCCAGAAGGTCACTGTTGGGCTGATGGTCGGGTTCTCCGGCAAACCATGATAGAGCTGGGGCTTATCCGCATGATGCAGCACATACATCACGTGAGTCCCTCCCACTCCTGCTGGGTCATATAACCCGGCGTTATCAAAGCCACGGGTTTTCAGTTCCGCCACTCGGCCTGCAGCCACTTCTTTCATCGACTCTTTGGTGCCAAAGTGAATCGCCCCGGTCGGGCAGGTTTTCACACAAGCAGGTTCCTGGCCGACACCCACGCGATCGACGCACAGGGTACATTTGTACACCCGATTATCGTCTTTGTTCATGCGCGGCACGTCAAACGGGCAACCCGCAATGCAATAGCCACAACCGATACAGTGCTCTGACTGGAAATCAACGATACCATTGGCGTACTGAATGATTGCCCCTTCCGACGGGCAGGCCTTTAGGCAGCCCGGGTCAGCACAATGCATGCAGCCATCCTTACGGATCAGCCATTCCAGCTTGCCACTCTCTTCATCTTCAACTTCAGAGAAGCGCATCACCGTCCATGATTTAGCCGTCAAATCAGCGGGGTTATCGTACACCCCGACGTTATGACCTACTTCATCACGAATATCGTTCCACTCCGAACACGCCACCTGACAAGCTTTACAGCCAATACAGGTGGTGACGTCAATAAGTTTGGCCACCTCTTCCTGATGGTTACGATCCTGTGGCGGCGGCGTAAGGGAGTTGGTGCCGGAGCGCCGGATAATGTCTTGAGTTTGCAGTGACATAGGTTCTCTCCGTTACACCTTTTCCACGTTGACCAGGAACGCCTTAAACTCTGGCGTTTGCGTATTAGCATCACCGACAAACGGCGTTAGGGTATTGGCCAGGAAGCCTTTTCGCGCCACCCCTTCGTATCCCCAGTGAATCGGAATACCAATGGTGTCCACTTCTTGTCCGTGGACATTCAGTGTGCGAATACGTTTGGTCACCACCGCCTTGGCCTTAATATAGCCACGGTTGGAGCTGACCTTCACGGTATCTCCCTGTTTGATGCCCTTTTTCGCTGCCAGTTTTTCGCCAATTTCCACAAACTGTTCCGGCTGCGTGATTGCGTTGAGCAACGCATGCTTAGTCCAGTAGTGGAAATGCTCGGTCAGACGATAAGTGGTACCGACATATGGGAATTGCTCATGCGAACCCATCGCGGCCAAATCGTCTTTAAATACACGGGCGGCCGGGTTAGATATCACATTCGGATGCAGCGGGTTGGTACCCAACGGCGTTTCGAATGGCTCATAGTGCTCAGGGAAAGGCCCTTCTGCCATTTTGTCGATGGCAAACAAACGCCCCATCCCTTCAGGTTGCATAATGAACGGCCCAACATCACTGCCCGGCGCAGCCGCACTGTAGTCAGGAATATCAATCCCGGTCCATTTGGCACCATCCCACTCCAGCAACTGGCGTTTCGGATCCCAAGGTTTACCCTGTGGGTCGGCAGAAGCACGGTTATACAGAATGCGGCGGTTAAGCGGCCATGCCCATGCCCAGCCCAACGTATTGCCAAGGCCGGATGGGTCTGCGTTATCACGCCGCGCCATCTGGTTACCCGCCGGCGTCCAGCTACCAGCAAATATCCAGCAACCACTGGCGGTGGTACCGTCATCACGCAGATGAGCAAAGGTACTAAGTTGCTCGCCTTTTTTGACCAGTATCTTGCCATCAGCATCGGTGATATCTGCCAGTGCTTTACCGTTGCTCTCCATTGCCACTTCTTCTGGCGCTGGATTTTCTGGGGTCAGGTAATCCCAGGTCATATTAAGCACCTGTTCTGGCACCGCACCGCCTTCCCGGCGATACATCTCGCGCATACGCATAAAGATGCCCGCCAGAATTTCACCGTCGTTCAGCGCTTCTCCTGGGGCATCAGCACCTTTCCAGTGCCATTGCAGCCAACGGCCCGAGTTAACAATGGAGCCATTTTCTTCAGCAAAGCAACTTGATGGTAAGCGGAATACTTCAGTTTGAATTTTCGACGGATCGACGTCGTTAAATTCACCGTGGTTTTGCCAGAAGTTCGCAGTTTCAGTATTGAGCGGGTCAATAGTGACCAAGAACTTCAGTTTCGACAGCGCCGCTACTACTTTGTTTTTATTCGGGAATGAAGCCACCGGGTTAAAGCCCTGGCACAGATAGCCATTCACTTTACCCTGCGACATCATCTCGAAATACTGCAAGACGTCGTAGCCTTTATCCCACTTCGGCAACCAGTCGTAACCCCAACTATTTTCCTTCTGAGCATTATCGCCATAGAAGCTCTTCATCATACTGACGAAGAATTTCGGATAATTGCTCCAGTAGTTTACCTGGCCCGGCAACAAGGTTTTCGGTGTGTTGGCCTTGAGGTAAGTTTCAATATCTGGCTGTTTTTCTGACGGCAGGCTCATATAACCCGGCAGACTTTGCGACAGCAAACCGAGGTCAGTCAGGCCCTGAATATTAGAGTGACCGCGCAAGGCGTTCACACCACCTCCCGCCATCCCCATATTGCCCAGCAGTAACTGAATCATCGCCATGGTACGAATGTTCTGCGCACCCACGGAGTGTTGCGTCCAGCCCAAGGCGTACAGGAATGAGGCCGTTTTATTGGCAGCACTGGTTTCAGCGATATATTCACATACCGTCAGGAAGTCTTCTTTCGGCGTACCACAAATATTGGACACCACATCCGGCGTGTAGCGGCTGATATGCTCTTTCAGCAGGTTCCACACACAGCGTGGGTCTTGCAACGTGACATCGCGTTTAGCAAAACCGTTTTCATCCAACTGATAGTTCCAGGTGGTTTTGTCGTATTTGCGGTTTTCGGCGTCATAACCACTGAACAGACCATCTTCGAAGGTAAAATCTTCCCGCACCAGCAAGCTGGCGTTGGTATAGGCTTCGACGTATTCGCGGTTAATTTTTTCGTTGGTGATCAGGTACAACAATACGCCGGACAGGAACGCAATATCGGTACCGGAACGGATTGGCGTATAGAAATCAGCCACCGACGCAGTACGGGTAAAGCGCGGATCTATCACGATCAGCTTGGCATTGTTGTGGATCTTGGCTTCCATCGCCCAGCGGAACCCCACCGGATGCGCTTCTGCCGCATTACCGCCCATGACGATAACTAAATTCGCGTTCTTGATATCAACCCAGTGGTTGGTCATCGCACCGCGACCAAATGTTGGAGCAAGACTTGCTACCGTTGGTCCGTGTCAGACACGTGCTTGGTTGTCTACGGCAAGCATGCCGAGAGCGCGACTAAATTTCTGGGTCAGATAACCCGTTTCATTACTGGATGCCGAAGCACACAGCATACCGGTACTCAGCCAACGGTTGACGGTAACACCGGCGTCGTTGGTCTTAATGAAGTTTGCGTCCCGGTCTTCTTTCATCAGCTTGGCAATGCGGGTAAAAGCATCATCCCAAGTGATTCTCTGCCATTTATCAGAACCCGGCGCGCGGTATTCTGGGTATTTCAGGCGGCCTTCACTGTGGATAAAGTCCACCAGACCAGCACCTTTTGGACAAAGTGCCCCACGGTTTACCGGATGATCCGGGTCCCCTTCAATGTGGAAAATACTCTCTTTGGCGTTTTTCGCGCCGTCGCCGAGGCTATACATCAAAAGCCCGCAACCGACAGAGCAATATGTGCAGGTATTCCGCGTTTCACGGGCGCGCAGCAATTTATAATTGCGCGTTTCCGCTAGCGCCACTGACGGCGTAAAGCCGAGTGCCGCGACCGTGGTTCCCGCCATACCGCCAGCGCAGATCTTAAAGAACTGCCTTCTGCTGACCTGCATGGGTCTCTCCTTCATCTCACGATTGTTTCAATGTTTTACCCTTTATACTTCGAGCGACATGTGCATTGGCGGCTCTCACTCCTCCGAATAACTTACTGAAGTAAGCTCATCGGAACTCATTCGCTTGCCACCTTCCTGCAACTCGAATTATTTTGGGTATGAATTTAAAATTCAGTCCACGCTTCCCTCAACGAAATGGGAGGCGTTAAAATCTCTTACGCGATATCCAGCTTTTCAGTGTGGGATACATTTCTGATAACAGAATATAGCCACACTATTCTTGATGTGAATGTTACCACATTGTGATTATGGGTTATAACTTTCAGGACCGCATAGTGAGCCAGATCAAACCTTCAGAAAATGACCTTCCCACCGGAGTTTACGGTGCCAAGCAACTTAACGTGCTACAGCGTCATCAAATGGCAGAGCCACAACTGGATTGGCTGGCGGAAGAAGTGCCGGTGGCGCTGGTGTATAACGGCATTTCTCATGTGGTGATGATGGCTACCCCTAAAGATTTAGAAGCTTTCGCACTGGGGTTTTCACTCTCGGAAGGCATTATTTCTGCACCAAACGAAATTTATGCCATTGATGTCACGCCCAGTTGTCACGGCATCGAAGTTAATATCGAGCTATCCAGCCGCCGTTTTGCTGGCCTGAAAGAACGCCGCCGCGCTATGGCGGGTCGCACGGGATGTGGAGTCTGCGGTATTGAGCAGTTAGACGATATCTTCCGGCCCATCACGCCTCTGCCTTTCACACAAACTTTTAATTTGAATCATTTAGACAATGCACTTTCACAACTCAAGCAAGTACAAACTGTAGGACAACTGACGGGTTGTACTCATGCAGCGGCCTGGATTACGCCACAAGGGGAGTTATTGGGAGGTTGCGAAGATGTTGGCCGCCATGTAGCGCTGGATAAGCTGCTAGGAATTCGGGCCAAACAGCCATGGCAGCAAGGCGCGGTACTGGTTTCCAGCCGTGCCAGCTATGAGATGGTGCAAAAAACCGCCATGTGCGGTGCTGAAATTTTATTTGCTGTTTCTGCTGCAACAACCTTAGCGGTAGAAGTCGCAAACCGCTGTAATTTAACACTCGTCGGCTTCAGTAAACCCGGCAGAGCAACAGTGTATACCCATCCGCAGCGTATTTATGAATAGAAAAACCATACAAAATGTACGGCATTGATAATCATTTTCAATATCATTTAATTAACTATAATGATCCGAATGCTTACGCGGTGCTTACTTTTTTTGCGCCGCCCTACACCTACGGAGACGATGATTATGAGTTATTCACTGCCATCCCTGCCTTATGCTTATGACGCCCTCGAACCACACTTCGATAAGCAGACGATGGAAATCCATCACACCAAACACCATCAAACCTATGTTAACAACGCGAACACGGTGTTGGAGAGCTTCCCTGAGCTGGCTAAACTGAGTGTGGAAGATCTGATCAAAGATCTGGACAAAGTTCCTGCTGAAAAACGCACTTTCATGCGTAACAACGCCGGTGGCCATGCTAACCACAGCCTGTTCTGGAAAGGCCTGAAATTAGGCACTAGCCTGACCGGTGACCTGAAAGCGGCTATCGAACGCGACTTCGGCAGCGTTGACAGCTTCAAAGAAAAATTTGAACAAGCTGCGGCAACTCGCTTCGGTTCAGGCTGGGCCTGGCTGGTGCTGAAAGACGACGGCAAACTGGCGGTTGTTTCTACTGCTAACCAAGATAACCCGCTGATGGGTGAAGCTGTTTGTGGCGCATCTGGCTTCCCAATTGTGGGCCTGGATGTGTGGGAACACGCTTACTACCTGAAATTCCAAAACCGTCGCCCAGACTACATCAAAGCATTTTGGAACGTGGTTAACTGGGACGAAGCAGCAGCACGTTTCGCTCAAGCCAAGTAACTAGCGAACAACTCGCAAGCGTCCTTTAATCGTGCCAGCAAGGCTACCTTGCTGGCATTTTTTATTGTTAAAGTTTAGTCAATTCCTGCCGATAGATTGTACAAGAGGGTTGCTGGCATTTATGGCATGAGTCTATAAATGTTGTCATAAAAACGTTTGGGAAAAGTACTCTTGCCAAGGCTATTCCACGTCCATCCAGCCCCTTCATTCCTCTAATAATTAGACTCCCCAAAACTCACCTACGCTGATTGATTTGCAGCAAATACACCGCATAACGGAGAAGAACATGGCAGTATTTAGCAAAGTTTTTGGTAACTTTGAAAACGTGAAGGTTGGTAAAAAGCTGGGATTAAGCTTTTTTATGATGTTGTTGTTAGTTGGAATCATCGCAGGTACCACCGCTTATCATTTCTCCGTCATTGAAGAACATGCTTATAAAGTCGATCTAAGTTACAAAATAAATGATGAAGCTAATCAGGCAAAATATAACCGTGCGCTCTATGAGCGGACCTATGACCTGAAATATATCAAAGAAAATTCACAACATATCAATAACATAAAAAATCTCTTAACCCAGAGCGAAGGACTGAGTTGGTCGGCGGAGAATCGTAAAATTATTGGCGGTATTACCGATGTGGTCGAGGAGTACCTGCAACAACAAAGTAATTTTGTGAATGCGGTAGCCCATAAAGACGATGTCCGAAAAAGTTGGAATATCTCCGAGACCCAGAAGAATCTCAACGAGTTACAGCAAAGTTTGCTCAATGAAGGGGCAGATACCAACACCCAGATTCTGCTGGCAGAGATGAATCAAAAATTAATGACTGTGCGTTATAACGCGCGCGGTTTATTGCTGGATCGCAGCCAAGAGGCAGAATCGTCGCTGATTACCTCAATCAATATTGCCAACAGTGCCGCAAATGCTTTTATGCCGGTATTATCAGCCGACCAACAAAAGTTATTGGCCCCGGTTATCTCTAGCCTCAGCGCCTACAAAGACAATGTGTTGGCCTATCTACCGGCTTATCAGCAAGAGCTGGAAGTGGGTATAGTGATGGAAACCAATGCCAATGAGCTGAATAAACTCGCGACCCATCTGTTTACTCAAGAGTTACAAGGCACTCATGACGAAATCAATAACGCACAATTGCAATTAACCATCGCGGCAATTGCCGCCCTGCTGTTTGGCCTACTTATCTCGTGGCGCATGACTCGCCAAATTACTGTGCCACTGCGCACCACTCTGGCAATGGCTGAACGTATCGCCACCGGTGACTTAACCGCTGCGACCACATCGAATCGTACAGATGAATTGGGCCTGTTGATGAATGCAGTTGCCCGCATGAATGAAAATCTGCGTGCCATGATTGATGAAATCCGCATTGGCGTTAGCCAGGTCTCTCATGCCTCCGGTGAGATTGCGGCTGGTAACACTGATTTATCCTCTCGTACCGAGCAGCAAGCGGCTGCCGTAGAGGAAACTGCCGCCAGCATGGAGCAGTTGAATGCCACGGTTAAACAGAATGCCGACAATGCCCACCATGCCAATCAACTGGCAACCGAGGCATCACAAACGGCTCAACAAGGTGGCAAGCTAGTCAATGATGTCGTGCGCACCATGAACGATATCTCTGGCAGTTCTAAACGCATTTCTGAAATTACCTCCGTGATTAACAGTATTGCATTCCAGACCAATATTTTGGCACTGAACGCAGCGGTTGAAGCCGCTCGCGCTGGTGAGCAAGGCCGTGGTTTTGCTGTGGTCGCGAGTGAAGTTCGCAATCTGGCGCAACGCAGTGCACAGGCGGCTAAAGAAATTGAAGGGTTGATTGGCGAGTCGGTGTCGCAAGTCAATGCGGGCACCTCACTGGTACAAAATGCAGGGCAAACCATGGAAGATATCGTCCGCTCCGTGACCCATGTGCGCGATATTATGGCCGAAATTGCCTCAGCCTCTGATGAGCAAAGTCGTGGTATCACCCAAGTTAGCCAAGCTATTTCCGAAATGGACAGCACAACACAGCAGAATGCCGCCTTAGTGGAAGAGTCTGCCGCTGCCGCTGATTCACTGGCAGAGCAGGCTATTTTACTGGCACAAGCGGTCGCGGTGTTCCGGCTGTCTGAATCAGAGGCTGAAACCAGCCAAAGTCATAGCGTGTCGTCGGCACCTAAAAATACACCAACACCTCGCCCGACCCCAGAGACGCGTAATAGTGCTCCGCAAGATAACTGGGAAACCTTCTGATTTCTGGCTAAACCTTGGAACCCTGCCATCAGGCAGGGTATTCTGACTCTCCCTTTTAGATACAGACTAGGAGAGCAGATGAAGTATCCACAGGTTTATATCGGTAAAATCGAACCTTATAGTGGCAGTTCCCCCAGTGCTATTGGCAAACGTCAGGTGCAGGGCGGCATTATGCTCACCTCTCTGGGGTTAGAAGGGGATGAACAGGCTGAAACCCGCTTCCACGGCGGGCCGGATCGCGCTTTATGCCATTACCCACGAGAACATTATCAGCACTGGGTGCAGCAATTCCCCGCACAGGCCGATATTTTCTCGCCACCTGCTTACGGTGAGAATATATCCACCCTCGGTATGACTGAGAAGAATGTGTATATGGGGGATATCTATCGCTGGGGTGAAGCTATCATTCAGGTAACCCAACCGCGCTCACCTTGTTACAAACTCAATTTTCATTTTGCCATCGAAGATATGTCGCTATTGATGCAACAAACCGGCTACTGCGGGTGGCTATATCGCGTGATTTCGCCCGGTAAGGTCAGCGACAGCCATCCATTAACGTTACTCGCACGAACCAGCGATATTTCCGTGTCTGAAGCCATCGCCATCACCTGGCATATGCCATTCGATGAAGAACAGTATAGCCGCCTATTAGCCGTCTCAGGGCTATCCGCCAGTTGGAGCAAAACCATGCTGACGCGCATTGTTGAAGGAAAAATTGAGGATTTTAATCGGCGCTTGCGAGGAAATAGCGAGATATCAAGAGGTGGCTAATAGTTAAACATCATCAAGTCCTTCGATAAATTTGATTGCATCTCAATTGAGATACAAATTAGATTTATTGATGAGGAGACTAAAATAGCTACACACACCACAATGTTAGTACCTAACACACAAACACGTGCGGCTATGCAGGAAGCAGAAGAGATTGTTCGCACTCGCGACGTACGCTTTATCACTTCTGATGAGTTATTTATTGAACTTGAACAAGACAACAGTAAGTCAGCGAACGACAATGCCAAGGACGGCAGACTATACGAAAGACTTCCGAGAATGTCATGTTGGCGGGGATTTCTTACTCATCTACAAATTAAGCAATCACGGCAAGATAAACCAGATTGTTTTTGTCCGAACAGGGACACACGCTGAACTCTTTGAGTGATGAGCTGACAAAAACAAACCGGGTGGCAGCAGATACCACGCACCCAGGTTTATCAAAAGTGGTACTCAGAAAGCTTTTTTGGCGTAACCAGTCACTTCTTTCAGGCCCATTTCACGGCCTAATGCCGTCATTGGATGCACCACCACAATGCCGCGTACCGCTTTTTTCAAAGAGCCCATATCGGCCTGCTCTTTCTTGGTAATTGGACGGCTGAATGGCAGTTGAGCCAATTTCTGAGCTTCAGCACTGAGGTTCTTGACCCGCACTTCTTTCAAACGCTGAATTTCAGCTGCCAGTTTCTCTTTTTCTTTCATATGTTGCGCAATTAAATCCACATTCCCCTGCTGAATAACAGTAGGATCTTTATGGTTCAGCGCATCCAGCATATCGCTTAGACGTTTGATTTCTGCATGTTCTTTCATAGTATTTGCCCGTACATGCCGCTGATGGGCACGATATTTCGCTAAAGTTGGAGATAGGATAGCACTGATTGTGCATCAAGATGGATAGTGTATCAGGATGCACGTCTTTCGGCAGCAGCCTCCTGTAACGGCTGCCACTGCATTCCGGCAGATTCACCACTCATTTCACATGCAACTGCCCCCAACCGCTCTAATGCCTCGGTATAGCGACTGTTGAATGGATAACAGCATGATAGGCGGAAAGCATGACGATAACGACCACTGGGTGAATAAAGCGTGCCGGGGGTCAGGCAAATTTGTTCCTGCAATAATTGATGGAACAGCGCGACAGTATCGACACTGTCAGGGAATTCTACCCAGAAGACGAAGCCGCCCGCAGGTTGGGTTACTTTAGTGCCGCGTGGGAAGCTGCGGGTAATTAATTGCTGGGCAAGCTGTACTTGTTGCGCATAGCGGCGGCGCAAACTACGCAAGTGGTGGTCATAGCCACCCGATTCAAGAAAGAGTGCCAGCGTTTCTGATAGCAACACCGGTTCAGCCATAGAAGAAACCGCTTTTAGCTTATGCAGTGCGTCTGCAAAGCGCCCACCATCAATCCAACCGATGCGGAAATCCGGTGCCAAGGTTTTGGTAAAACTGGAGCAAAATAGCACCCAACCATCACGATCAAACGCTTTTACCGCCGGCGATAATGTCGAGCCAAATTGAATTTCGGCGTATAAACCATCTTCAATCAATGGCACCTGATGATCGTTCATCAGCTGCGCCAGCCGTTTCTTCGCCGCCAGTGGCATTGTGTAACCTAATGGGTTTTGTACCGTTGGCATGGCAATCAATGCATTCAACCGCCCTTCCTTAAGCAGCAACTCCAATACATCCAACGATAAACCCTGCTGCGGATCGGTGGGAATCTCCACCGCTTTCAGGCCAAGGCTGGCCAGCAATGGCATCAGATAAAAATAGGTTGGCGACTCCAGCCCGACGCAATCTCCGGGCTTGGTCGTCACCCGCAGAGCCAATTGCAGCGCCTCCATACAACCATGAGTAATGGTAATATCCGCTGGGCTGGCCAACATTCCCAGTGTCATGGCGCGGCGAGCGATTTGTTGCCGTAGCCGCTGACTGCCGGGCGGCAAGGAATACTGGCTGATTAACTGCGGCTCCCGACGCAGTAGCGACGCCATAATGCGCCCCAACTTGGCACTGGGATAAAAATCCCCGGTTTGCGGGCAAGCGAGCGAGATATTGGTAAATCGTGGATTTTGTTGCGCGGCAAAGACGGTATCAATCAAATCCAGTACTTCCTCCACCGGCTTGCCCACTGTGGCAGTGGGCACCACGGCTGTCGATGGGCTGCAGACGTAAAACCCTGACTGTGGGCGAGCTTCAATCAAGCCGCGGTCTTCCAGCGTACGATAAGCCGCCACCACAGTATTGATACTCACTTGGTGGCTTTGCGCACAGCTCCGGACCGATGGCAGGCGACTGCCCGCCAGCAGACTGCCATTTTTAATGGCCTGCGCCAAATTGTCAGCCACTTGCAAGTAGCGGATTTCATTCATAGCCAGGGACATGGTGACAGTTCTCCGCAGGATCAATGGGTACAGTTTAAGCTTATGCAAACTGTACCCATAACAATAGATAACTTCTGCTTCTGACGCTATCGCCGATTGCTGTTTATGCTGAATCTCTTGGTAATATAATTATTTACCCAAAGTCATTGGAAGTGCAGGTAGGCAGCAAGTAAACAAATCCCGATGAGCTTACTCAAGTAAGTGATTCGGGTTAGTGAACGTAGCTAACACCCCTGCGGTTTCAAGAACGAAGGGTACAGAGGAATTCCCCATGCTGGACAGCGCTTTTATCAGTTACGTCACCGTTATGTCGATCACTCCCGGCCCGAATAACCTGCTGTTAGCCGCCTCTGGCGTCAATTTTGGTTTGCGCCGAACCTTGCCAATGATGCTGGGGATTACCTTTGGTTGCGCATTACAATGTGCGTTAACCACTACATTGCTGGCACTGATTCTCAGTTGGGTGGGAGTGATTCGCCTCCCTCTGGTGACGTTGGGAGGTGGCTATTTATTGTGGCTATCTTGGAAGATTTTTCATGCTGGTACCCCAAATGCGCGAGATAGTGAGCGACCAATGGGATTTATTCAGGGGGCATTATTTCAAGCGGTTAACCCAAAAGCCTGGCTGATGGCAATGAATGTCGCCATTTTATTCACACCACGCGAAGGGGCAACACTGAGCCATACCTTGCTGATTATGACAGGTTTTGCTTTATTGAATTTACCTTGTGTCGCAGTTTGGGCGGTTATGGGCGACCAATTGCGTCATGCACTGCGTGTCAATTGGAAGTTGCGGTTATTCAATGGCGTGATGGGCGGCTTGATGGCAATCACCGCATTGTGGCTACTAATGGACGAATGGCTGAGTATTTTACCTGCTTAAATCAGACGTGACCAAGGGGGGAGAGCTTAGAAACTTGTTTTTGACTGATGCGGGAGAGCAATTCAGTAATTGAAAGCACCATCGTTGAGCGCACCATTTGCTGATAGCGCTGACGTTGCATGGCAATCAGTGAAGCATCAGCTTCATCCGGGCGGAGGAATGTCGGGGCAGGCGGTAATTCAGCAACACAATGTAATTCACCAAATGGCCCGAGGATTTCATCATCAGTAAAGCGATACTCGGTGCCATCATGGTTGAGTTCTTCACGCAGTGCCATTAATAACTCGGCATCTTCATATTCATGCCGGGTAATAACACCTAAGGCATAAACCAACTTCAACCTGACGGATAACTCCCCTAGCGGCCCATCCCCAACCAGCAATGGCTCCACAGCATATTTCACCGCGTAGTCATCTTTACGAAAAACCTGCACCACGAGAATATTGAGCGCTTCTGCCAATAATTCGACAGCAGCCATCAAGAAACTCCGAACGGTCTTACCCGCGTTCAGATGTTCTAGTACCCGATTCTCAAATGCCTGTGTTTTTTCAATCATCGCTTGTCACTGGATATAAGGCTACTAAAGGATAAATACCGTGCAATCTGACACGGTATTTATCACCTATACCCAAAGTCATTGGAGTTGCAGGTAGGCTGCAGCTTCAAGGACGAAGGGGATAATGCAACCGGCTTGGCTCTTAATGGAATCAGTGCGTCAGTTTGTCCTGCATGGCGTTATACACACTCACCGCCTGTTCGACAACCTCACTATCAGCAGGTAGGTCTGAAATTTGCGCCAGCGCAGCTTTCGGCCCTAATTTTGCCAACAATTCAACCAGTTCCTGTGCTTGCGGGTCCTGTTCACTACGATAACTCATCGCGGCGGCAATACCTGTGACCAAATTATCGTGTGGTAACTGATATTCCAATGTCCCCAATAGCGGTTTGATCAAACGGTCACCGGCACTCAATTTACGCAGTGGCTGACGGCCAACGCGCTCAACATCGTCATGCAAGTAAGGGTTCTCAAAACGGGAGAGGATTTTATTGATATAAGCGGCATGTTTTTGTGGTTCAAAAGCATAACGTTTGATCAGTACCGCGCCACTTTCTTCCATTGCGCCTTTTACTACCTGGCGTACAACAGGATCCAAAATGGCATCACGAATAGTCTGGTGACCAGCAAGCTGACCCAAATAGGCCGTAATAGCATGGCCGGTGTTCAATGTGAAAAGTTTGCGTTCCACAAAGGCCATCAAGTTGTCAGTCAGTTCCATACCGGCGATTGCTGGTGGTTGCCCTTTAAACTGGGTGCCATCGACAATCCACTCACTAAAGGTTTCTACCGTCACCGCCAGAATATCTGTGCTACCCGCTTCTGATGGCGGCACAATACGGTCTACCGCAGAATCGACAAAACCCACATGTTGCTCAACCCAAGCTTGCTCATCTTCCGGCAAAGCAGCAAAGACATGCTGTTTTAACTGGCTGGTGCCACGTACCATATTCTCACAGGCAATAATATTCAGTGGGCGGATGTTACCTTGTTGATGGCGGGCAATCAGACCTTGTGCCACAGTGCCTGCAATGCGGGCCAAAATTTGTGGGCCAACGGCGGTGGTGACAATATCCGCTTGCGTAATCAACTCAATCACTTCCGGGCTACCACTGTTGACGGCGCTTACATTCTTCACTTCTTCAACACGCGCTTGCTCGCCAACAATATTGACCGGATAACGCTTACGCTTATTTAGCTCATCCAACAGAGGTTGGTTAACATCGGCGAAAGTCAGTTGCGCACCGGCATCAGCAAGAAGTTTACCAATGAATCCCCGGCCAATATTACCTGCGCCAAAATGCAATGCTTTCATATTCTTTACCTTTTGCTGTAAAAGGGCCGTTTACTCCCAACGGCCCTATTCAGGTTGCGGTAGTTATCCAGCAGTGCCGAATAACACCTATCGCCACTCAGTTATGACTTTTTACCACCCAGTAAATCCAGAACTTCTTGTACGCTGGTTGTTTTACTTAAACGTTCAATGACAGAGTCATCATCCAGCGCATTTGTCAGGCTAGTAATGACCTGAATGTGCTCGTTATTACGGGCGGCAATACCAATAACCAACCGCGCTACTTCGTCTTCTTCGTCGCCAAAGCGCACGCCGTCAGGGTATTGGCAGAACACAACCCCAGTTTTCAGCACGCGGTCTTTCGCTTCGATCGTACCATGTGGTACGGCAATAGATTCGCCCAAATAAGTGGAGGTCAGCTTTTCACGTTCCAACATCGCTTCAACATATTCCGGCTCGACATAACCTCCTTTCACCAACTGCTCACCCGCAAAGCGAATAGCTTGCTCTTTGGCTGTGGCATGCTGATTGAGGAAGATATTCTCTGCGCCTAGTCGGAATAGATTGGCTTCTGAGGGTTCAAAGCTATCATCCAATTTTTCAATCACTTTCTGAGCTTTCGTCGCAGCATCGCTGGCTTCAACCAGACGTGCTGTCAGGTTGCTATACAGTTGACTGTCGAGGAAGTTAGTCAGTGAGATATGCTGTGCCTGCGGTGCATGACGCATCGCTCGCTCAGTTAAATCACGGTGCGTGATAACCAGGTCGACATCTTCCGGCAAGTTGTTGATGGCACAGTTAGTTACAGAGATATACTTCAGGCCCGCATCTTGTACTTTTTTGCGCAACACACCAGCACCCATTGCGCTGGAACCCATACCGGCATCACAAGCAACGATAATTTTACGCACCGTGCTCAAGTCGCCAGCAGCAGCTGCTGCATTTGCGGCTTGCGCGCCTTTAGATTGCGCTTTCATATCCTGCATACGACGAGTTGCATCTTCCAGGCTGTCTTCGTCTTCGTCTTTCACTTTAGAGGTTTTCAGCAAGATAGCTGATACCACGAAGGATACGGCAAAGGCTGCGGCAACAGCTGCAATGTTAGCGAAGTAAGCACCTTTAGGTGTCATCGCCAATACTGCCAAGATAGAACCAGGAGAAGCTGGAGATACCAGACCGCCATTCAGCACAGTCAGTGTGAACACGCCAGTCATACCGCCCAGAATGACCGCCAGCAATAAGCGTGGGTTCATCAGAACATATGGGAAATAGATTTCGTGGATACCACCGAAGAAGTGGATGATAGCCGCGCCGCCAGCAGACTGCTTGGCGTTGCCTCTGCCGAAGAACATATAAGCCATCAACACGCCCATACCTGGGCCTGGGTTAGCTTCGATCAGGAAGAAGATGGACTTACCGGTTTCTGTCGCCTGCTGGATACCCAGAGGTGAGAAGATACCGTGGTTGATGGCGTTATTCAGGAACAGGATTTTGGCCGGTTCAACAAAGATAGACGTCAATGGCAGCAGGTTAAGCTGCACCATGAAATGCACACCTTTCGCCAACCCTTGGGATAACACTTCTACCAATGGGCCAATCGCCATAAAGGCTAGAATAGCCAACAGCATACCGATGATACCGGCTGAGAAGTTGTTAACCAGCATCTCAAAGCCGCTTTTGATTTTACCGTCAACCCAACGGTCAAAGCGCTTGATTGCCCAGCCACCTAATGGGCCTGCAATCATCGCACCGAGGAACATTGGCATATCCGCACCAACAATCACCCCCATGGTGGTGATAGCCCCCACCACACCACCACGATCGCCACCGACTAAACGACCACCAGTAAAACCGATCAGCAGTGGCAGTAGGTAGGTGATCATCGGGCCAACCAGTTTGGCTAGCGTTTCATTTGGCAGCCAGCCGGTTGGAATAAACAGTGCCGTGATAATACCCCAGGCGATAAACGCGCCGATGTTGGGCATAACCATGTTGCTAAGGAATCGGCCAAAATTTTGAATTCTGACCTTTGCGTCCGGTGAAAACATAAAACACCCCTATTGGTACGCGCTAACAATAAGAGCGCGATATAATTGTTTTGTTGAGGCAGTTCTGCAAAACCCGCCGGTGTTATCGAATACAAACACGCTGTATGCAAAACAAACTTTAGCATGCTCTTTTACACACGCGTAGCTCACCCCAACAATGTGATCAATATCACATCAAAACCCCTGCCACAGGGGTGTATTTGTTGACAAAGATCACACTATTGAGGTGTAAGAAAGCCACAGAGGATAATTTTTAAGCTAAAAACCTCATTTAACGTGATTAAAATCACATTTTTAAGTGGTGAGTTTGTTTTTAAAGTGTGATGTAAATCACAAATTATTTTTGCTCGCAGAGGGGATATAAGACATTCATCCACCGAATGCCTATGGATGGCCAAGGCACTTGGCAAATGTGTAATAAAGCAACAATGGTAAATGAAGCGCTCGGCTTTTTGGTTTTAGGGCAAGGTTTCGATGCAAAAACACATTTGAGTGGTTGAGCAGGCACCCTAGCGGAAGGCCACAAAACGGGTAAGTGATACGAGCACAAACGCGAAATAAAAAAGGGGCCAATAAGCCCCTTTCATCAAAACGTCGAACTCAGAATGCAAAAATTACTGCATAACACTCATAACACTTTTCTGTGCCGCCATCATTGCCGGATACTTAGCGACCAAGTTAGTCATCATCGCGTTGTATTGTGCAGCTTGCTGTGCAGTTTGGAATTGAACGCCGCCATTATTGAAGGTGACTTGAGTACCCTGCTGTTGCAGGAAATCCCCAACCTGCGCCAAGTCCTGTACAAAGGCAGAAACCACTGGAACGGCAGGAATCAATACATTGGTCGGCTGAGTCACCACATTGTCGAAGACTTTATTAAACACGACTTTCAGGTCATCGGGTTGCTTCAATGCGGCAACGGCCGTGTCGGCCTGTGTTTTAGCCGCACGAATCTGCTGCACTAACAGGTTCAATGCACCCGCTGACTGCTGGAGAGCATCGCGTTTATTAAGATAATCTTGCGCCACACGAATCTCATTGATCTGTGCAATCGCTGGCGTCAAGCTGGCATCCACAGATTTACTGAGTTGCTGTGAAAAAGTCACCAAAATCGCGTAATCACTGACATAAGGGCCAAATTTCTGCTTTTGATCTTCACTCAGTGTTGGCAGTTTCATCCCACTGCGCATTACCGTATTTTGCAGATAATCAATAAAAGCCTTACGTTGTTCTGGCTCTTTATCCCCGCAGGCGGTCAATTGGAACACCACCAGTAACGCCAGTAATGGCGCCAACCAACGTGAATATCGGGTCGTATTTAGTGCAAAAGTCATGTGAAGCTACTCCTGTAATAAGTACTTATTTTCACAAAATCCTATTCTTATCACTGAGTGTGAGTGATAAGAATAGCTAAGGGGAGCGATATACGCTCCCCTGTGACTAGCCGAGTACAGGATTACTGCAACAGCGAAATATCAGCAACCTGCAAGAACAGCTCGCGTAACTTGCTCAACAATGTGAGGCGGTTTATCCGCACAGCATCATCTTCAGCCATTACCATTACGCTTTCAAAGAACTCATCGATTGTTTCACGCAATGCCGCCAGTTCAACCAGAGCTTCCTGATATTGACCCGCAGCAAATACCGGCTCCAGCTTATCGCGCAGTACCACCAAATGTGTGGCCAATTTCAATTCTGCCGGTTCTTTTAACACCGAAGCATGAACATGGTCATTCAGCGTATCAGTGGATTTAGCCAGAATATTCGACACACGTTTGTTTGCAGCAGCCAATGCCGCAGCTGCATCCAGTGTGCGGAAATACGTCACCGCTTTCACCCGGGCATCAAAATCAGCCGGTTTAGTTGGACGACGAGCCAGTACCGCCTGAATGGTATCGACACTATGGCCTTCATCCTGATACCAGGCACGGAAACGGCCCAGCATGAACTCAATCACTTCATCGACGACTTTAGCGTTAGTCAGCTTAGCCCCGTACAGACGCACAGCTTCTTCGGTCAAAGTCTGCAGATCGAGCGGCAAGTTCTTCTCGACGATAATACGCAGCACACCCAGCGCCGCACGGCGCAGAGCAAATGGGTCTTTATCGCCTTTCGGATGTTGGCCGATACCGAAAATACCTGCCAGCGTGTCCATTTTATCGGCAATCGCCAATGCACAAGCCACCGGATTAGACGGCAAGTCATCGCCAGCAAAACGTGGCTGATATTGCTCATTCAGCGCCACAGCAACGTCTTCAGCTTCACCATCGTGACGGGCATAGTGCATCCCCATCACACCTTGGGTGTCAGTGAATTCGAACACCATATTGGTCATCAGGTCGCACTTGGACAGTAAACCTGCACGAGTGGCATGGTTAACATCAGCCCCAATTTGTGCCGCAACCCAACCGGCCAGTGCTTGGATACGATCGGTTTTATCACGCAAGGTACCCAGTTGCTGTTGGAACAGCACGGTTTCCAAACGCGGTAAATTATCTTCCAGACGTTTTTTGCGGTCAGTGTTAAAGAAGAACTCGGCATCCGCCAGACGCGGGCGTACAACCTTCTCATTGCCCGAAATAATCTGCTGCGGATCTTTCGACTCAATATTGGCAACGAAAATAAAGTTGGGCAACAAATTACCCGCCGTGTCGTACACCGGGAAATACTTCTGGTCACCCTTCATGGTGTACACCAGCGCTTCCGCAGGAACGGCGAGGAATTTCTCTTCAAACTTAGCCGTCAACACCACCGGCCACTCAACCAATGATGCCACTTCTTCTAGCAAGCTTTCACTCAGATCAGCAACACCGCCAATCTTCTGTGCCGCCAGTTCCGCATCACGTTTAATGATGGATTTACGCAATTCATAATCAGCGATAACTTTGCCGCGTTCCAGCAGCACTTGCGGGTATTGATCCGCATGATCGAGAGTGAATTCGGCTTCGCCCATAAAACGGTGACCACGAATAACGCGGTCTGAATCGATACCCAGCACCGTGCCAGGAATCAATTCGCTCCCCAGCAACAGGGTCACAGTATGAACCGGACGAACGAATTGGGTTTCTTTATCACCCCAACGCATTAGTTTTGGAATAGGCAGCTTGCTCAGCGCAGTATTAACCATCCCTGCCAGCAGAAGTTGTGCTGATTGCCCTTTTACGTGGGCGCGATACAGCAGCCATTCACCTTTATCAGTGACCAGACGCTCGGCCTGCTCCACCGTAATACCACAACCCCGCGCCCAACCTTCGGCCGCTTTGCTTGGTTTACCTTCAGCATCAAATGCTTGTGCAATCGCCGGGCCGCGTTTTTCAACTTCACGGTCAGCCTGAGCAGCACTTAAATTAATCACTTTTAATGCTAAACGGCGTGGTGCGGCATACCAAATCACCTCACCATGGGGCAGATTGGCGTTATCCAATTCAGCGGTGAAGTTGGCAGCAAAAGATTCGGCCAGAGAACGAAGAGCCTTCGGCGGCAACTCTTCTGTGCCGATTTCCACCAGGAAAGTCTGTTGAGTCATGACAGCCTCTTAGTTCTGATTCTTTTTGCACATAGGGAAGCCCAGCGCCTCGCGGGAGGCATAATAGGCCTCGGCGACAGCTTTGGTCAGCGTACGAATGCGCAGAATATAGCGCTGACGCTCGGTCACCGAGATGGCTTTACGGGCGTCCAGCAGGTTAAACGTATGGCCCGCTTTCAGAATACGTTCATAAGCTGGCAACGGCAGTGGGGCTTCCAGCGCCAGTAATGACTGAGCCTCTTTCTCATACTGCTCAAAGCAGGAGAACAGGAAGTCCACATCGGCATATTCGAAGTTATAGGTGGATTGCTCCACTTCATTCTGATGATAAATATCGCCGTAGGTGGTTTTACCCAGAGGGCCGTCACACCAGATCAGGTCATAGACACTGTCTACACCCTGAATGTACATTGCCAAACGTTCCAGACCATAAGTGATCTCGCCGGTGACCGGTTTACATTCCAAACCACCCACTTGCTGGAAGTAAGTGAACTGAGTCACTTCCATTCCATTCAGCCACACTTCCCAACCCAGACCCCAGGCACCCAATGTTGGGTTTTCCCAGTTATCTTCGACAAAACGAATGTCGTGAATCGTCGGGTCCAGACCCAGTTCTTTCAATGAACCTAAATACAGTTCCTGAATGTTGTCTGGTGAAGGCTTGATGATCACCTGGAACTGATAATAGTGTTGCAGGCGGTTCGGGTTCTCACCGTAGCGACCATCGGTCGGGCGGCGTGAAGGTTGTACATAAGCGGCAGCGATTGGCTCTGGGCCAAGTGCTCGCAGGCAGGTCATTGGGTGGGAGGTACCCGCGCCGACTTCCATGTCCAGTGGTTGAACAATGGTGCAGCCTTGGCGCGCCCAATAGTCCTGTAACGTCAGGATCAGGCCCTGAAAGGTCTTGGTATCAAACTTTTGCATGTTGGATTCGCACGCGATACAAGTGATTAAAATGGAATGGGTCAGTATACCCGTTGACCGTAAGATATACAGCCAGAATCCGGCAAGAAGCAAGAATCAAGGTATATTTGTCGATAAAACAGGCCATTTATTCGGTTTCAACTGATAAATCGCCCTTATACCCTTCAAAGGCAAAGTGTGAGTCTACAGGTTGCTAATCATCCGACGAACAGCCATCATCCGGTTTTAGATTCCCCTGACAGGAGTTATGAGTATGGCGTTACAACGCTGTGGCTGGGTCACATCAGATCCACTCTATATCGATTATCACGATAAAGAGTGGGGCATCCCGCAGAGAGAGAATCAGGCACTGTTTGAGATGCTTTGTCTGGAAGGGCAACAAGCTGGATTGTCATGGATAACCGTGCTGAAAAAGCGCGAAAACTACCGTAAGTGTTTCCATAATTTTGATCCGGTACGTGTGGCCAAAATGGGGCCTAAAGAGGTAGAAACACTGGTGCTGGATAGCGGTATTATTCGGCATCGCGGTAAAATTCAGGCCATCATCACCAATGCTCAAGCCTACCTGGCCATGGAGGCTAATGGTGAGGATTTTTCCGAGTTTATCTGGAGCTTTGTCGAGGGTACACCAAAGGTAAATCATTGGTGGAGTCTGGCCGAAGCCCCGGCAACCACACCGATATCAGACGCCATGTCTAAGGCATTGAAGAAAAAAGGGTTTAAATTTATTGGTTCCACTATTTGCTATGCCTTTATGCAGGCTAGCGGGCTGGTGAATGACCATATGTGCAATTGCTTCTGCCATCCGGATAACGCCGATAAATGATTCGTACAGCCCGGCCGGAAGATCTGGAGGCGATAATGCCATTATGGCTAACCAGCACTATTGCGGCCCATCCTTTTATTGCTGAGCAATACTGGCATGAGAGCGCACCATTGGTACGAAATACCTATCTTCCGGCGGCGCGCACCTGGGTGTATTGTCAGCAGGAAGAGCCACCGGCAGTCACTCCCGCGGGTAATACCATCGTCGGGTTTATCAGTATTCTTGAAGAACAACTGGTGGGAGCCTTGTTTGTTGAACCCTCTTTCCACGGCAAAGGGGTGGGCAAACTATTAATGGATCATGCTCAACAACATTATAAGGCGCTGACACTGGAGGTTTATCAACGAAACCTCCGTGCTTACCACTTCTACCGTAAACAAGGGTTTGTCGTCGCCGAGCGAAGTTATAATGCAGAAACTAAAAATTTTATTTTAACTATGCAGTGGTTCCGTCCTATTTAATGCCACCACAGATTAATTAACCGCACCGTGAATTTTTTTAGATACCCCGCCATAAAAAATATCTTATCAATCATCTAAAAGAATAAAAAAGAAGATTAAAGAACTTATTTTATCCCTATTCTTTATAGTGGAGATCAGATTGCTATTTTTTAAATTCACCTCAATAGAGGGCTGTTAATATAATATGAGGCTATCATGCATAATAAATTTATTTTGTTATTCTTTGTTTTCTATTTATTACCATTACCCTTGTCTTTTTCTGAAACAGAAATAAGCTATAACTACGTAACCCCACCAATTGATGACAATTTCCCTCACTCACATGAACATTACGAATTTTTTGATGAGGATCTATTCTCATATCAAGTTAATAATATAGATCCTAATATTAATCAAGATAGAATGAATATTGTCGCAAAAAATAATAATTCACTTAACTGCGAAAAAACATGCGTCATATTAAGTAAAATGGTGATTTCTCTAGATGATATTTTCCACACTTCAGTTGTTGATTTTGAACGTCAGAGTAGAGTGGCACTATTCAGTTTTGAAATAGACAGTAATTCCATGTTTAATTTAAATCTGGAGAACAACGCAGATATCACTATTGATGATAATGAGATAAATATTCTTAGTCGAGGGGTCAACAGTCAACAAATTAGTCACCCGCTCCAGCCCGATACTACCTCTATTTCATTTATCTTTGAGATGTCAAATTCTGAGTTAAAAATAAATTATATGGAGAACAGCCAAGACCAAAAAGGAATACCATCACCTACCATTATTCTTCACTCAGAACGAACCAGAAATCTGAACACACTTCCCAATCTGATTATTTATAATAATGTTCTCAATGGTCCTTTAATAATGAGCCATCATCTGATGGCCACGATGAGCAGCCATCATAGAACAAGACGGGAGGTTGCCGGTACTCTAGGCTGCCTTCTGTCTGGCCCTTTGGCTCTTTATAATGTTGTGGTACATGGGCGGTGTAATCAGGTGGAATCAGCCTGGGCCAGCATTAAGTTATTTTTCAGTGGTGAAGATAAGGCAAAAATGCGACTGGTCGCGGGTTCTGCGACAGCCTTAAAACCCATCTCGCTCACGCCGGAAAAAACCGAAGAGCCACCTAATGCAATGGTGTTAGCCCACTTAGACTTGCCGTCATTGCACCAACAAAGCTTAACTTTGCCCGCAGTGGCCAAAGCCTGTCATATCCCATTGGAAAATTTAATTAGTCGCCGTTTTCCTCGCCAAATAGATGGCCCTACTTGTGGTTCCTGGCTATCACGTCTGCTGGCTGATTTTACTTTATTGTTTGGCAGTAGTTTGCGTGACTGGTCACTCGATCATTTACGTCGAGTGCTTGATAGTGCAATCGATTCAGATAGTACAGGATATGCTGTTATTGATACGGGAACAGAACGACGTTTACTCCAAGGCATCAGAAGAGGTGTGCGAGAACTTGGGCGAATAGAAGCCATCAATCAAATCACCCATTCATTCCATTATGCGGAAAGCGCACTCGCCCACTATTACCTACGTACCAATGGCGAAAATACTTCCCCCTCGGCGGCTCAAAACTTACCTTTAGGGCACTATGTGCTATCTCTTGATACTTATATTCCGAGCACTGAGCCCGTGCGTATTCGCAGAAATGGTGAATGGGAAACATCGGGTTCATTAACCTTTCAAGTCGAGATTATATCGGGGGAAAATCAAGACGAAGAAAGGGAATTACACGCAGAATCACTCGCCGTTATTAATGAATGGTTTGAGAAATATTATTCCCTCGCTTTTGGATCAATGATAATTACAGATAAGAATACCCATAAAGAAACCAGAGTACCAATTACTGCCAGTGATAGAATAATTTATGCTGCACGAATTACCAGTGACTCGCTGAAAACCCATTTGGAAAATAATACTCCGGGCTATTTATTTATCATCGTCAAAGTGGATGGCCATATTATCCATATATTAGAAGCAATGAAGTATACAATTAATGATGAAGAACAAGAAGGTCATTATTATCTGGCAAACTATCTTACCACGCCCAAGTCTATTATAGATGCCGAGGCAGAAGGGAGTATTCGCGGAGCCGGTACTGCAGCAGTTAACCGGTTAGCAAGTTACCTTAAAAACAAAGGGATTAAATACCTACATTCGGATGTTATATCTCACCCTTCCGCCAGAGTGAAAACAAAATTGGGATTTGAACATGATGAGCTTTGAATAGTTATATTTAAATACATTATGGAGTTGATATGAATAAGTTATTATTGTCATATTTATTTATTATAATATACTCAGCAAGCACCAATGCTATTGTAGACTTATCGAATAGACCAATAGAGGAACTAATCCATTTATCAGGAAAAAAACATCTTCCTGCCTGTTTCTACTCTGAAGATAATTTTCAAGGTGAATACTTTTGTTTAATTGCTCCTGAAATGATAGACCTCTATAATACAGAAGATAAACATTTTAACGATAAAATCACTTCAATCAGCATTCCCCAAGACGTGCAAGTCACAGTTTATAAAAATGATAGCTTTAATTCACCTCATTATAATTTAACAGAGTCAGCCAATTTAGCTGAGCTAGAAAAGATAGATATGGCAGGAAATATTAGTGCAATCAAGGCGTTTGAATCCCCGTTTTTTTGTGCACAAGACTGTGTAGTCATTAAAGAAAACAAAATAAAATTAGACAATATTTTTGGTCACTACCCTGACCTATTTGGTGATATCAATAATTTTGTACTCACTAATGTTAACATCAATAAAAATAGCAATTTTAGTGTCAGTTTCATGGCCTATCCACAGGTTGTCATTATTGGAAAAGATTTATTTTTCTATACTACAGAAAATCGTGAACCACTCCACATGAAGTTAAATGATAATACCGATAATCTATCTTTATTGTTCAAATTAAATGGTCATCAACTTCAATTTCAATATCTTGAAGCTAAAGCGACTATGCCACTCAATATCCCATTCTGGATTAACACTAAATATTCACCTGAAGATGCAGCAGAGTTATATATTACTAATGGCGTCTCCGATAATGATCAAGGCCTACCACCAGAAGACACCTCACCTTTAATACTGAACAAAACAATAATGGCTATCAATAAACATTCTCATCGCGACAAACGAGGAACATTGGGGATCGTTGGCTGTATCGGTATCCCGCTGTTGGCAATATATAATTATGTGGTTCATGGCCACTGTAATCAACTCGATAAATTAGTGGGAATAAATGAATTTTCTCACTCCGATGGCGCAGGAAAAACTTTGGTTGTGGCCGGTACAGCTCCTCTATTGCCTGTGCCAGAAGAAGACTCCGATTCTTCATTAGATAATCCCGCTCCATCGATGTTGGTATTAACCCATCTGAATACCAACATGCATGACCAGGCACTCACTCTACCGGCTGCGGCACAAACCTGCAAAACCACTCTGGAGGCTACTCTCTCCGCCCGCTATCCACGTCAGACTGGCATTCGCTGTGGGTCCAGATTATCTAATCTATTGGCAGATTTCACGTTGCTGTTTGGTGGAGGCATAGTAGATTGGACCATCGATAATTTAGCCCGTGTTGTACAACAAATTAATGAGCACGGTACCACCGGTTATGCTGGCTCTGATCAGGAGACCGAGGATCGATTAGTTAGAGGCGTTCAAGATGCAATAAATATTGTAGGTATCGAACCGTTAATAGAAATGCTGATGGAGGCTTTCAATTACACAATATTAAACTATGCACTTTATTTAATATTCAATGAAAGTCAGGAGACTCTGGCCTCCCCTCAAGTTGCGCAAGACTTACCATTAGGTGATTATATTTTACCTTTAGAGCATTACACTCATCCAGCTGAGCCTCCTGCCCCCCGAATTAGAGATAATGACCAATGGTTCACGCCAGAAGGCCTCTATTTTGAAATAACCGTTATTCCAGGCGGCGATCAGGATATTTCGACCAACCTAACTAATGAAATAGCTGAAGTTACTAATAACTGGCATCGGACTTATAGTGAAACTGCATATGAATCGGATCACGATGGTGCCCCTTTAACCAGCAGAGATAGGACAATTTATGCCGCCAGAGCCACGAGCCATATGTTATCTAATCTTTTACAGGATAATACGAGTAACTATCAATTTGTAGTTGTTAAGCTCAAAGGCAAAATCATCAGTGTATTAGCATCCCGTAATGACGATAATGGTGAGGATAGCTATATTAGCTTTTCGGTCACGGATCCACGTTATGTATTACACCCACAAGAAAATGGCAGTGTCCGTGGAGCCGGATCGGCTGCAGTAAGAGAACTGGCTCGCTATCTTAAAGAAAAAGGTAAAAAAACACTAAGGTCTCAAGTCATTTCACAACCCTCAGCCATTGTTAAAAAGAAACTGGGTTTCCATCACCAGGAACTTTGACATTCACTATTCAGAAAATTCATCTCAATTAATTATGGTGATATATATGAATAAAATATTATTACTACCTTTGCTTTTCATAGCATACACAGAAAATACAACCGCAGAAAACATTAACAAGATTATTGATTTATCTCAAAAATCAATAGAGGAACTATTATATTTATCAGGAAAAAAACACCTTCCCGCTTGTTTCTATTCTGAAGATAACTTTAGAGGTCGATATTACTGTCTGGCGGCACCTGAAATGATAGATCTCTATAATATAGAAGATAAACATCTTAATGATCAAATATCGTCGATTGATATCCCCAAAGGAGTACAAGTCACAATTTATGAAAATGATAATTTCAATTCACCCTATTATAATTTATCAGAATAAATTCATTTATCAGACCTAGAGAAAATAGGCATGGCAGGGAAAATCAGTGCCATAAAAGCCCTTGGCTCCCCCGTTTTTTGTGCACAAAACTGTGTTGTCATTAAAGAAAACACAATAAAGTTAAATAATATATTCGGCCAGTATTCTGCCGTATTTGGTGACATCAATAACTTTGTACTCATCAATGTTGATATCAATAATGATAGCAACTTTTCTGTGGGTTTTATGGCCTATCCACAAGTTGTTATTATTGGAAAAGATTTATTCTTTTATACCACTGAAAAACGTGAACCACTCCATATGAAATTAAATGATAAAGCCAATAATTTATCTTTATTATTCAAATTAAACGATGGTCAACTTCAGTTTCAATATGTGGAAGCTAAAGGTACTGAATCACTCAATACCCCATTTTGGATTAGTGGATATTCGTCCGATGATGCAACAAATTTATACATCACAAATGGTATATCCAAGTATGACCAAGACTCCTCTCAGCAAAACCTCAATCCATTAATATTGAACAAAACGATAATGGCCATCAATAAGCACTCTCACCGCAATAAACGGGGAGCTTTAGGGATAGCGGGCTGTATCGGTATTCCCCTGTTGGCAATTTACAATTATGTCGTTCATGGGCGCTGCAATCAGCTCGATAAACTGGTGGGAATCAACGAGTTTTCAAACTCAGACGGGGCAGGAAAAACACTGGTTGTGGCAAGCTCAGCCACTCCGCTACCGCAGCCAGAACAAGATGCTAGCCCCCCATTAGACAGCCCGCCCCCACCAAGGTTGGTATTAACCCATCTCGATACAAACCTGCATAATCAGGCTCTCACCCTGCCAGCAGCGGCAAAAGCCTGTAACACCTCAATAGAAAATATTCTCTCCACTCGCTATCCGCGCCAAACACAACCATCAGCATCACATTGTGGCCGTTGGGTTTCCGAGGTGATGGCCGATTTTATTCTGCTGTTTGGTTCTCAGCTAAGTGCCTGGACAACAGATTATTTCCGTCAAATGGTAACCGGCATCCTCAGTACAGGAAATATTGAGCTTCCACCGTTTGACGCTAATTATCGTCAATTAGCCACTGCGGCCATAGAGCAGCACCCTGATGCTACCCAACGATTAATAACCAACATTCAATCACAAGATATTACTCAGGAAGATACTTCCCATATTTTCCGTCCACTCATCCAAGCCTTTAATCACACCCAACTGAATTCTGCCAATTATCAGTTACAGAGCAGCAGTACTTATCCGGTAGCATCCGCCACTCAAGCACAATCATTACCACTGGGTTACTATGAATTGTTATTAACTAACTTTGTTTATCAAGAAACTTTTCCTCGCGTATTTCATAACGGGGAATGGATGACATCAGATACTGGGTTTGAAATACAAATCATCGACGATATTAGTACCATAACGCCAGAGGCTCATGTTCAATTACACACAGTAGTAGAGGAATGGAATAGGACCTATAGGGCATATCAAACAGGAATGAATAGTGAACAGCAGCGTTCCTTCAGAGAAGAATGTAATACCGCATTACCGTGCCCGGCACCAAGGAGTGAAATTGTCTATGCCGGGATTGCACTGAGTTATAGCATGCTGTCAGATCTTGAAAGCCTTCCCCTGGAGCCCAATAATCACTGGGTCATTGTGCGTTACAACCGCCAGATTATTAGTTTGTTAGTGGCTGACAGCGACTATGGCGAGAATAGCCACTATGGTGCGGGTTCTGTTGAAGTTGCTGCATCATTGACCAATCCCAATTATGTGCTTAACCCGGAAAATGAAGGTGCCATAAGAGGTGCCAGCACAGCTGCGTTTATGGCACTAGCCCGATATATGAAAGAGAAAGGGAAAACAAAACTATTTTCTGAAGTGATCACGCAACCGTCAGCCAGAGTGAAACTCAAGCTTGGTTTTTTATATAAAGATGAACTCTAAACCCGCCATTCGGCCATGTATCTAGATGAATTCTTATACATGGCTTTATTTATTCCACAGAGACCCGATATACACAACGGCGGGAACCAGAGAGTATATGCTCAGTTCGTGTAACGGGTGCCTGCAATGCCTGACGAAAGACATCTAATTCTGCTCGGCAAAAACCTTGGCAAACAGTGGCTGCAGCGCAAATGGGGCAATGATTTTCAATCAACAATATCGATCCATCGGCCTGAGTGTGGCTCTCTGCCATATAACCTTCTTGCGATCGAATAGCCACCAGCCTCTTCACCCGTTCATCAATACTCTTAGCCCCTTCCATCGCTAAGCAATACTGCTCGCGAGTTTCATGCTCACGGGTGTCAATCAGCACATTAAGTGCTTCTTCGCCCAATTTGGCACGTACCATTCGCAATAACTGAACCATTAACTCACCATGAGCATCAGGAAAACGGCGATTCGCGCTATCGGTTAGCTGCCAAAGTTGGATCGGCCGCCCGACACCTTTCGCCTGTGCAACGGCAACAACCAACCCTTCTTTGGCTAATTTTACAAATTGTTGGCGTGCGGCCTCCCCCGTAGTTCCCAGAACCTTACCGGCATCGGTGGCTTGCAATGGGCCACGAGTTTTCAACAGCAGAAGCAGCCGCTCAGCAACAGATTGCGGCTGACTGGTTGAATGGTCGATATTCATATCTTCCCCAGTGTCGTTGGTGCGTTTTTATATTTCTGATGAATTATTGCTAGCATAACATTTAACAAGCATATACTTGACTTATTGTTGGTAACTGGCCTAATTTATTCCAAGAATTTACTTGTTTAACTTTACCGTAACAACAATCTCAACTCAATAACCAGATTTCTGACAGGATGGAAACGTGATAATGAATGATGCAAGCCGATGGAGTGATTTGTTCTCCGGTAAAAATGCGGCTTTTGCTATAGCCCTGTCGGGTGGTGTTGTCTTACATGCCATCAATATCTATATCGCTACCACCATTTTGCCCTCCGTGGTGCTAGAGATTAATGGCCTGAATCTCTACGCCTGGAATACCACCCTATTTGTCACTGCTTCAATCCTTGGTTCAGCACTTTCAGCTCGATTACTCAGTGGCTACGGTGCTCGCAGCGCATACTTATTTGCCTCATTGACCTTTATGCTGGGCAGTGCCCTTTGTGCCATGGCACCGAATATGCCATTGATGTTAGTTGGCCGCACGGTGCAAGGTTTGGGGGGTGGTTTTCTGTTCGCCCTCTCTTACGCCATGATTAATCTGGTATTTCCACAATCATTATGGCCAAGGGCGATGGCGCTTATTTCGGGAATGTGGGGGGTGGCAACGCTTATTGGCCCAGCAATTGGCGGTATATTTGCTGAAATGAACGCCTGGCGTTTTGCTTTTTGGACATTACTGCCGATCACTCTGATTTATGCCATTTTTACCTGGCGTATCCTGCCAGCAGGCAAGTCCAGCACCGCCGTCACCTCAGCCTTACCGGTGACCCAACTGGTGCTATTAACCGCGATTGTGCTGACCATTTCCGCCAGCAGCATTGCCAGTAGTGGTCTGACGAATTTGGTAGGAATGGTGTTAGCCATCTTGCTGCTGGTGCTGCTATTGCGCATTGAATCTCGTGCAACTTCACGTTTATTGCCCAGAGGGGCATTACGGCTTAATTCTCCCTTGGCGGCTCTCTATATCACCGTTTCTTTACTGGCTATCGGTATCACTTGCGAGATTTTCGTCCCCTATTTCTTGCAAACACTACACGGTCAGTCACCGCTAATTTCGGGCTATATTGCGGCCACCATGGCCGCAGGCTGGACGATTTCAGAAGTGATGAGTGCGGGGTGGAAAAAGTCAGGTATTCGCTGGGCGATTATCAGCGGCCCAATTATTGTGCTGGCGGGGATCGTGGCACTGTCTATTCTGATGCCAATCAGCTCACTGGGTAGCTGGCAGCAGATGGCACCGATTGCCATTGCGCTTACCCTAGTTGGCTTTGGTATTGGTTTTGGCTGGCCACACCTATTGACCCGTATTTTGCAAGTTGCCGCCGAAGAAGATAAAGATATTGCCGGGGCTTCCATTACCACAGTACAGATGTTTGCAACTGCGGTGGGAGCAGCCCTCGCCGGTATGGTGGCTAACCTCTCGGGCCTCAATGAACCCGGTGGTATCGCCGGCGCAGAAAATACCGCGCACTGGCTCTTCACCCTGTATACCATTGCGCCAGCACTGGCGATTATCACTGCGCTACGTTGCGCGGCTATTCGGTCTCAGGCACTGTCGGTTAATACTGCGAGTTAATAACATTGCCAGCAGTAAAACTAAAACACCAATCTGTGCAAGCAAGTTGGTGTTTTCATTCGCTGTAACATTATCAGGGTGATTAGCGCTTGATCCCATCGTAGTGATCACTGTTATGCTGGCTTTAGATCTCACCTATCTGGAGATGTGACTTGTGATGAAGCCTTCCATTGTGCTGTACAAAAGTATTCCCACCGATCTGTACCAACGTTTAGCGCAACATTTTACTGTAAACAGTTTTGATGGTTTAACGCCGGACAATCAACCTGAACTCTTATCTGCCCTACAACAGGCAGAGGGGCTTATTGGTTCTGGTGGCAAGATTGATTCGGATTTTTTGCAATTAGCGCCACACTTGCGCGCGGCCTCAACCATTTCTGTTGGCTATGATAATTTTGATGTGGAAGCCCTAAATCAACGGGGAATTGCCTTGATGCACACCCCCACTGTGCTCACCGAAACCGTCGCTGACACCATGATGGCATTGGTGTTGTCTACTGCACGTCGCGTGGTTGAGCTGTCGGAGCGAGTGAAAGCTGGTGAGTGGCAGGAAAGTGTTGGTGATGACTGGTATGGTGTTGATGTTCATCACAAAACGATTGGCATCCTTGGCATGGGCCGTATTGGTATGGCTCTGGCTCAGCGCGCACACTTTGGTTTTAGTATGCCGGTGTTATACACCAGCCGACGTCCACATGAAGAAGCTGAAAAGCGCTTTGGTGCTCGCCGCTGTTCGCTGGATGACTTACTGGCTGAAGTCGATTTTCTCTGTATTACCTTGCCGATGACCGAGCAGACTTATCATATGATTAGCCGCGAGCAACTGGCTAAAATGAAGCCCAGCGCCATTCTGATCAATGCGGGCCGTGGGCCGGTAGTGGATGAGCAGGCGCTGATTGCCGCCCTGCAAGATGGCACCATTCATGCCGCCGGGCTGGATGTATTTGAGCAAGAACCACTGCCAGTGGAATCGCCATTACTCAAGTTACGCAATGTGGTTGCCGTGCCACATATTGGTTCCGCGACCACCGAGACTCGCTACAACATGGCAGCTTGCGCGGTGGATAACCTGATTACGGCACTGACCGGCACGGTGACAGAAAACTGCGTCAATCCGCAGGTGTTAAAAAAGTAATAAGTTAAAGAAATCCGCCTACTGGCCTGCAAGCAGGCCAAACTCCCCTCATCCACCCTCCTCCTCCCTGCAAAAATTGCTCAGGGATGAGGCTATTTATTCACCCGTCGGCACACTGCTACTGATAAAACTTTATCTGTTCTCAGACCCAAGGAAGAAGCGCCATGAAATATTTTGGGCTCCCTTTGCTACTCTTGATTCCACCAGCAGCAATGGCGAACTGGTCACTACAGCATTTCCCAACATTTACTGAACAAGATAGCGGTGTTTTCGTTAGCAGCAGCGCCCTCACCAAAGGTGAATATCCACTCAAGTTTTATCAAGATAAACAGTGCTGGCAGCCCACCGGACCAGTAAAACTGAATCAGACCTTTTCATTACAACCTTGCCAGAATCAGGCCGACATCCAATGGCGACTGTTCCGTGATGGTCAGTATCAGGCGCGGATTGATACTCGCAGCGGCACCCCAACTCTGACCTTAACTCTCAAAGAACCGGTAGCAGAAGCCGTCAGTGTTGTGACACACAGTTGCCAGCGCTGGGATGGCAAACCCGTGACCATTAATGTGAGCAAAACTTTCGCTGAAGGTGAAATGGTACGAGATTTCTACTCCGGCCAAATAACCAAAGTCTCCCTCGGTAAAATCACCCTCCAGCCCAGCCCGGAGAGTGGTGGCTTACTACTGCTGGAATCAGCACAAACCCAGCAAGCGGCCCCATTCAGTTGGCAGAATGCTACTGTCTATTTTGCGCTGACCGATCGCTTCAAAAATGGTAATCCGGCGAATGATCACAGCTATGGCCGCCATGGTGATGGAATGCAAGAAATCGGCACCTTCCATGGTGGTGACCTTGCCGGGCTCACTGAGAAACTTGATTATTTGCAACAGCTTGGTGTCAATGCGCTGTGGATAAGCTCGCCGCTGGAACAAATACACGGCTGGGTCGGCGGCGGCACCAAAGGTGACTTCCCCCATTATGCTTACCACGGCTATTACGGGTTAGATTGGACGCGCCTGGATGCCAATATGGGCACCGAGCAAGATCTGCATAAGCTGGTTGAACAGGCCCATAAACGCGGTATCCGCATTCTATTTGATGTTGTAATGAATCATGTCGGATACGCCACTTTGGCAGATATGCAGAGCTACCAGTTTGGCGCGCTTTATCTACCAGGCGATCAATTAGAAAAAACACTGGGTAAAAATTGGACCAACTGGACGCCAGGCACAGGGCAGACTTGGCATAGTTTCAACGATTATATTAATTTTGGTGATAAAGCAGCTTGGGACAACTGGTGGGGCAATAAGTGGATCCGCACTGATATTGGCGACTATGACGCCCCCGGCTATGACGATCTGACCATGTCGTTAGCTTTCCTGCCGGACATTAAAACAGAATCAACCCAACCCAGTGGGTTGCCGGTATTTTATCGTAATAAGCCGGATACTGCTGCGAGGGAAATTCCCGGCGCGACACCACGTGATTACCTCACTCAGTGGTTAAGTCAATGGATTCGTGATTATGGTATTGACGGTTTTCGGGTTGATACCGCCAAACATGTTGAGAAGCCCGCCTGGCAACAACTTAAGCAGCAATCCACCGCCGCACTGGCCGCATGGAAAGCCGCTCACCCTGAGCAGGCACTGGATAACTTACCGTTCTGGATGACGGGAGAGGCTTGGGGCCATGGGGTGATGAAAAGTGATTACTACCAAAATGGCTTCGATGCCATGATTAACTTTGATTTTCAGGATCAGGCAAAACAGGCGCTAACATGCTTCTCATCTATTGACGTCACTTATCAGCAAATGGCCGATAAACTGCAAGGTTTCAATGTGTTGAGTTACATATCATCCCATGATACTCGGTTATTTTTTAAAGATGATGCACAAGAATCGTTGCTGAAACAGCAGCGAGCGGGCGATCTGCTGCTGCTGGCACCGGGAGCCGTGCAAATCTTCTATGGCGATGAAAGTGGGCGAGATTTTGGTCCAACCGGCTCAGACCCCTTGCAAGGCACGCGTTCAGATATGAACTGGAATGAACTGTCAGGTGCAAAAGGTGGGTTATTGGCGCATTGGCAAAAAGTCAGCCAGTTCCGTGCACGCCATCCCGCCATTGGGGCTGGCGTGCAACAATCTCAACAAACTGCTGATTACTATGCCTTTAGTCGCCAACATCAGGGCGATAAAGTGTTGGTCGTTTGGGTCGGAGACAAAAAAGAGTAACCTAGCGTATTATTCCGCAATAACACTTCCTGCCGCTATTTTTACGCGGCAGGAAGAAATCTTTCCGCATTGCACCCGCTTTTATCTGCGAGTATGGTACTTGTTCACTTACGGATAACAATAAATTTTCATTTATGAAGTTTTCACTTTTCGGCGACAAATTTACCCGCTACGCGGGCATTACCAGACTGATGGACGACCTCAATGACGGCTTGAGAACCCCCGGTTCTATCATGCTCGGCGGCGGTAATCCGGCACATATCCCAGAGATGGATGCTTACTTCCAGCAACTGTGTCAGGAGATGCTGGAGCGTGGGCAGTTGACCGAGGCGCTATGTAATTATGACGGGCCACAGGGCAAAGATTTATTGCTAAAATCACTGGCAAAAATGCTGCGTGATGAGCTGGGTTGGCAAATTGAGCCACAGAACATTGCACTGACAAATGGTAGTCAAAGTGCATTTTTCTACTTATTTAATTTATTCGCTGGCCGCTATGCTGATGGTAGCCGCCGTCGGGTATTGTTCCCACTGGCGCCAGAGTATCTCGGTTACGCTGATGCAGGTCTGGATGAAGATTTATTTGTCTCTGCCAAACCCAATATTGAGTTACTGCCAGAAGGCCAATTCAAATATCACGTCGATTTTGAGCACCTCAATATTACCGACGATATTGGTCTGATCTGCGTTTCACGGCCGACCAATCCGACCGGTAATGTCATTACTGACGAAGAGTTAATCCGCCTTGATGCTATTGCTCAACAGCGAAATATTCCGCTATTGATTGATAACGCCTATGGTGTGCCTTTCCCCGGCATCATCTTCACCGATGCAACTCCGCTGTGGAACCCGAATATTATCCTATGCATGAGTTTGTCGAAGCTTGGCCTGCCGGGCTCACGCTGTGGGATTGTGATAGCCGATGAAAAAGTGATTTCAGCCATCACCAATATGAATGGCATTATTAGTTTGTCACCGGGCAGCATGGGGCCAGCTATCGCGGCTGAAATGATTGAGCGCGGTGATTTATTACGTTTATCCAACGAGGTAATCCGGCCATTCTATTTTGAACGGGTACAGCAGACCATCGCCATTCTACGTAAGTATTTGCCGCCAGAGCGCTGCCTGATCCACAAGCCAGAGGGGGCTATCTTCCTGTGGTTATGGTTTAAAGATTTGCCGATTAGCACCGAACTGCTCTATCAGCGCCTGAAAAAACGTGGTGTGTTGATGGTGCCCGGTCACTACTTCTTCCCCGGTCTGGGATATGACTGGCCACATACCCATCAATGTATGCGGATGAATTATGTGCCGGAACCGGAGCAGATAGAAAAGGGCGTGGCTATTCTGGCGGAAGAGATTGAGCTGGCGTTTCAGGAAGCGAAGTAATTTCTAACGACATATAGCATGAGGGCCACTGATTAAGTGGCCCTCATGCTACATAACTATCTCATGTAACTTCCCTGCACTACATCGTCGTCCAAAACAACACTGCCAAAATCTGCGGCGACATTATTCGTAAGAACATCGCCAGCGGATAAACTGTTGCATAAGACAATGCCGCCGCACCACTTGTCGGGTGCAGGCCATTAGCAAACGCCAACGCCGGTGGATCGGTCATTGAACCGGCCAGCATGCCGCACAAGGTCAGGTAGTTCATCTTGACCAACATACGCGCCAGAATCCCCACCGTCAGCAAAGGTATCCCGGTTATCATCGCGCCGTAGCCAATCCATGCCAGCCCATCGCCATTCACCAAAGTATTGATAAAATCACCGCCAGACTTCAGCCCGACCACGGATAAGAACAGCACAATCCCCAGTTCACGCAAAGCCAGGTTGGCGCTCGGTGGCATAAACCAATACAGCTTTCCGATACTACCGATACGACCAAGAATTAACGCCACCACTAGCGGGCCACCGGCCAAACCTAAACGCAATGCAGCTGGGAACCCCGGAATAAACAGAGGTATTGATCCTAACAACACCCCCAACCCGACTCCGATGAAAACCGGTAGCATTTGCACTTGTTGCAGTTTCTGTTGTGCGTTACCCACAACCGCAGAGACTGCCTCGATAGCCTCTGGGCGGCCCACCAAATTAAGGATGTCACCGAATTGCAAACTGGCGCTGTTACTGGCAACCAGCTCAATACCGGCACGGTTTAAGCGGGTGATAGCCACGTCATACTTCTGCTTCAGATTAAGGTCACGGATTTTTTTACCCAACACGGCTTCGTTAGTCACGACCACGCGAGCCGTTTGCAGTGCCGTACCAGCAGTAGACAGGGTGACATCCACCTCTTCCCCCACCACCAGCAGCACTTTCTCCAAGGCTTCGCGCTGCCCAACTAAATGCAGATAATCCCCCAGTTCAATGACGGTCGCGGGCAGTGGCACCATCAGCAAATCACCCCGTTTCAGACGGGAACAGACGACGTCATCACTATTTAGCAATGGCACATCCTGTACTGATAAGCCATGCAGGTTAGCGTTACGTACCGCCACATTCATGGTTTGGAGTAATTCACGATTTTGCCCGTGGCTGCTATCAAAATCTTTCGCTTCACGATCGACGTTGATTTTAAAGAACAAACGAATCAGCCACATCACCAGTAAAATGCCACAAATACCAAATGGATAAGCCATGGCATAGCCCATACCCATTTGGCTAACCAACTGTGGTGGTGAGCCTAAATCAGTGAGGATTTGCTGTGCCGCCCCAAGTGCCGGAGTGTTAGTCACTGCCCCTGAAAATACACCCAAAATGATGGGCAGCGGTACAGCGAACAATTTATGGATAATTGCGGTGACTAACCCACCAACAATCACCATCAGAATAGCAAAGCAGTTAAGTCGTAGCCCCGATACCCGCAGTGAGGAGAAGAACCCCGGCCCCACTTGAATACCGATAGTGTAAACAAACAGAATCAGACCAAATTCCTGAATGAAATGCAGCATGTCCCCGTTGAGAACCAACTGATAGGTTTGTGCAAAGTGGCCCACAATAATGCCGCCAAATAGCACCCCGCCGATACCTAACCCCACACCATAGACTTTCCAATTACCGATCCATAACCCCAATACGGCGACTAGCGCCAACATACTGACGGTAAGGGCGATATCACTCATAAATCACTTCCTTGCCTAAGTTTAAAAACCGGTCGGCCAGGTGAAATACTACTCATGTCATACATGGCCTTAAATTCTTACAATTAATAAGGATTCTGTCAGAAGGGGGGGCAATTGAATGTGGGATGCACCACAAAACGCACCGGAGAGCGGGGAATCTCTCCGGTGAAAAAAATTAACAGATAAAAAGCATGATGCTAAAGGACACAACAAGGAGAGGGTAATACTTACCGACACCCCGGAGAGAGGTGCCGGTCATCATAATTACTGCTGTTCAGTTGCAACCGGGTTATCTAATACCTGGTGCTCTTGCGGTGCAGCACTACCGATACGAATGCGCTGTGGTTGCAGCTCTTCTGGCACCTGGCGCAACAGATCAATGTGCAGCAGGCCATTTTCAAACTGAGCATTATCAACATTCAGATGCTCTGCCAGAGTAAAGGTCAATGAGAACTCTTTGCGAACCAGACCTTGATGCAGGTATTCAACCTGTTTTTCCACTGGTGTTGGCTTGCCGCGAACAGTCAAACGCGGACCTTCAACTTCAATATCCAATTCGCTCTGTTTAAAACCGGCCAATGCCAGAGAGATGCGATAGTGGTTATCGTCAGTTTTCTCAATATTGTATGGAGGGAACCCCTGAGAATCCTGACCGCCTTGCATTGAGCTGGCTAATTTATCAAAACCAATCCACTGACGAAGCAAAGGTGACAAATCATAATTACGCATATATAACTCCTTCTTTGAAGCGAGATATTGCCGTTATCTTTCAAGTTGCGGCGTGTTGGCTCTCTTCCCGCATCTTGAAATTTATTAGGCATAACATAATAAACAGTCACGAAATTTCGATATAAAAAACCCTAACGCAAAATACTGACGTTATATTATTTTTCACTATCAATTCGCGACCGGTCGACCCCCGACTACGGCAGGCCGAACTCTGTGTTAATAATGCGAATAACTCACACTATTAAGTAAATTACTTAATTTCAATACGACGTGGTTTTAGACTCTCAGGTACTAACCGCTCAAGATCGATATACAGTAAACCATTCACCAGGTTGGCACCTTTGATTTTAATGTGCTCCGCCAACTGGAATTTCCGCTCGAAATTGCGTTCAGCGATACCTTGATATAAATAAGTTTTCTGTGCTGGCTCACTGGTATGAGAACCACGAACAATCAACAGGTTATCTTGTGTTACGATTTCCAGTTCCGGTTCTGCAAAGCCTGCCACCGCGATAGCAATGCGGTAGTTATTTTCGTCGACTAACTCGACGTTATATGGAGGATAACCGCCATTGCTTTGGTTCTGACCAGATTCTAATAAATTGAACAACCGGTCGAAACCGATAGCTGAACGATATAATGGTGCAAGCTCGGAATTACGCATAAAAACTGCCTCCTAAATATATTAGCAAGGGTGTTATCATATTTTCTATTAAGCCTTCCACCATGGACAGGCTAGTGGTCTGAATACCCTGTCGGCGTATTCTCTCTGACCTAATAATAAAATGGGACCGGTCTTTTTCTTTTCAAGGGCAAAATAAAAAAAATTTTTTGCGGGAAATGTCTCAATCAGACGTTTATTAATCTAATTATTCGATAAATGCGTTGCTATAACTTACACTTAAGTCGATTTAAGCCACAAGATTGAATCTTTAACCATAGGAACTGTCTGTAAGGTGGTATAAAAAGTCATGATAAAACCTGATACTGGTGACGTATTAACCTGTGTAACCTGTTTATCAATATTGGGCCAATTGCGTGATAATCAACCGGTATGATGAGAGCTGAATAAAATAATGAAAAATACAGTTATCCCTTTTGTTACCGGCTGTTCGCTGCTTTTATCCAGCGGGTGCTCCAGTATTATGACGCACACCAGCAGCAGCCAAGGTTATTACTCTGGCACTGAAGCCAATGTGGCCATGCTTAAAGATGACAATACCGGCTGGGCGCTACGCCCCTTACTGGCGGTGGATTTGCCTTTCTCTGCGGTGATGGATACCTTGTTGTTGCCGTATGATTATTTGCGGTCTGACAGTGACGACAAAATGGCCAATTCACCACGTGAGCGCGTCCGCCAATCTGAAGCTGCAAATCAGACGGCAACGGCTCCCCCCCAATAGACAATGCCCTTCTCAGTTACATTCGCAGCGCTCTTACCCGCGTAAAAGCGCTAGCCGATCACTCAGGCACATTTACGGTAAAGATTTGAGTGAATCCGCCAATTTCCCGCATGAATGCAATTTGAGTTCCATTCGGTGAAAATACGACAGCATCCGCCAGTGGCGCCACGGCACTACGGGTAGTTAGCCGCTGTAATTGACCGGTAGTACTATCACACAGCATCACACTGTTATCACTAATAAACGACAAACTATGACCTTGTGGATGCCAGCTAAAAGCGGATTGAATTCCCCACTCAGTGAATGTCAGTTGCCGTGGTTTCCCCCCGTTAGGTGAAACCAACCATAACTGCACGACACCATTATCATCCTTCATCAAACAAGCAATGGCACTGCCGTCAGGTGATGTGCGCAGCCAATGCCGTGGGCTGGTCGCAAGACCGGGGAAACGCCGCTCAGCCGTAAAAGTTATTCGCCGCTGACGCACCCCCATTGGGGGGGCTGGCAGAGTGGTTTTTGTCCCCTCAAGGGGTTCCGCCCCTGCTCGGGCATAATCCCTATCATGCTCAGGTAAATCAACAAGATAGATTTCCGAAATTTTCTCACCTTGAGCTGAAAGTGTATCGCCAATAAATGCCAGCGCCCAACGCTGGCGACGGCCATCTGCTTTTACATAACCCTGTGTTCCCACCCACCCCTCTTCATAAGCCCGGTTTATCTGGTCACTGCCCGCCAGTGGCATAGGTGTGGTGCGAGTCACTAACACACAGAAGTGGCTACCATCATATTCACGAGGATGTTGTTTGGGAGGATTAACTCCATGCAGAGGCAGGGCCACGCCGACATTGCGACAATCCAGAGTGGGATCCCGTTCATGTAACACATGATCGTTATAGGTAAAGCTCAGGCGACTGCCATCAGGGCTGAAAACATGTACATGGCTACCCCCGCGTAATGCGCCGGCAGTATAAGGTGCGCTGATATCCATGGCATCCAGTGTCACCGCCAGTTCCCTATCCGGTTCAGTGACAATCACCCCACGGCGATGATGAAAATCATAATGCCAGTGGCTATCCGGATATTCTGGGCCGTGGATAAAGACATAGCGCGCAGGCTCGTCAGGGCTCACCGTCACCACACCAACATGTGCACCATGCTGGGCACGATAGATAACTTCAATCTCACGAGTTATGCAATTAACCCGCTCAATGGTTAGTCCATTAAATGTACTGCCGTTGGGCCGCACATCATACGCCAGCCATTGACTGTCCGGCGTCCAGACATTGATGTTAGTGAGCTGATGACCTCTGGGAGCAAAGGTGAGCTGTTGTTGGTGAAAGAAAACCTCTTTCTGATTGGCCATCCGATCTCCGGCGATGCAACAAGCTAAATAATTTAGCTAAATTATATCACTAACAAATAAGCAACATACCACCACAAGCAATATCGTATGCTATAGGATGGTATAGGATGGTATAATAATTAAAGCAAAATCAATTTATTAAAATCCATAACAATCAGATTTTATGTAGAAATGATAACTCCGAATAGCTTGATGCCAGCTTAATATGTTATAGATACTAAATTGCTGTACTTACTGGCTTTAACTTACTAATTAATCTTAAAAAACTCACTAAGGAGCATGGTTGTGTCTGCTTTCCATAACTGGCTATCTGATAAATCATCTGGTGAATGGCATATTTATATCAAGCGCCTTTCTGGAAATGATACAGGTGCAACAGGCGGTCACCAAGCCGGGGTCTATATCCCGACAGAAGTGATTGAAAAACAGTTCTCTTCTATCGTACGAACTGATGTAAAAAATCCTGATATTCTTTTACCTGCCAGAATAAGTTCCCATGGAAATATTGAAAGTATAGTTAGGGCTATTTATTACAATAACCGTCATTTTGATGGTACACGTAATGAAAAACGTATTACTCGTTGGGGAAAAGGTAGCCCACTGCTAAATAAAGAAAATACTGGGGCACTGACTGTTTTTGCTTTTCATAGCCAACCCAACAGCATTTGTGATTTCATTGATGTATGGCTATGTAATTCTCTGGTTGAGGAAGAACTACTGGAATCCATGACGGGAGAAATAATCCCAGATTTCTCAGTTTCAGGCCCATCCAATCAGGTTCTTGGTGGTTTTGCTGTAACAAGCGATGATTGGAAGCCCGGTAATTACGCTATTCCAGAAGAATGGTCTGTTGCATTCCCATCAGGAATTGAAATCATCAATTATCTGCCCAAAGTATACCAGTTTAAAAGTCTAAACCCAGATGAACTATTACTTGAAAAACGTGATGCTGAATATTCTTTGTTTCGCCGCATAGAAGAATTACATGTCTTGGAAATAGTAAAAACAGGATTTTCTTCTGTTGATGATTTTATAAGCTTAGCTAACTCAGTAAGTAATCGGCGTAAATCACGAGCAGGGAGATCTTTGGAATTACATCTGGAGAAGATATTTGTTGAAAATAATCTTACTGATTTCGCCACGCAGAGTGTCACTGAAGGTAATAAAAAACCTGATTTTTTATTTCCCTCTGCTGAAGCTTACTATGATATTGAATTTCCTTCAGGGAAATTAAGAATGCTTGCAGTAAAAACTACCTGTAAAGATCGCTGGCGTCAGGCACTCAGTGAGGCAAATCGCATTGATAAAATACATCTTTTTACTCTTCAAGAAGGTGTTTCTGTTAATCAATTTCAGGAAATGAAAGATGCAGGCGTTCAATTAGTGGTTCCTCAACCTCTTCACAAAAAATACCCTGAAGCTATTCGTGATGAGTTGATGTCTCTTTCTGATTTTATTCAGGAAACTAAAAATATGTATAATTATTAGTTAAATAATACGGCCGAATTCTTGTTGTCTTTAACCTGCATTCGGTCAATGGCTTATCATTTGGCTAATGCCTTTCGTATCAATTTGAGCATTGACTTCACTGCTACAGATCCACTCTTCCACTCTCGCTGAAATATCATCATCTGTTAGTTTGTGCTTGCCCCGTAATGCACATTCCCAGATAACTAAAACTTTCCAACCATCAGCTGAGAGGCGCTTTATAACTTCATTATCTCTTTTCACGTTCCCTTGTATTTTGTTACACCAAAAGTCGGTGCGTGTAGTTGGAATCTTAAATAAATGGCAATTATGCTTATGCCAAAAACAGCCATGAACAAATATTATCGCCCGATATTCATCAACAACAAAATCGGGCTTGCCTGGAAGTTTACTAACTTGGGATTTATAAGAAAGCTCTAACTGATCAAGTAATTTAGCTAACTTAACCTCTATGGCCGTGTCTTTTGTTCGGATAGCTCTCATATTTTTACTGCGCGTTTCCGAAGAATGAACATCAGCCATAATAATTAAGCTGCCTTATCTTTTCGTACTTTAACTGCTTTTGCTATAAATGGAGCCAGTAATTGAGCTACAGCAGCAAAAACAGGAACAACGACGGAGTTACCAAATTGCCGGTAAGCCTGTGTATCAGACACAGGAATGCGGAATGATTCTTGACCCGGAATTTCAAACCCCATCAGGCGGGCACACTCTTTTGGGGTAAGTCGGCGAGGGCGATTTGCTTGATTATTTTTATCATCAAAATCCGTTTCCCCTAATGCTTTGTCCCAACCGCGATCAACTAAAATCTCAGAACCATCTTTGTGGTAACGGGCAGATAATGTTCTGGCCACGCTCTCACTGTTTGTTGGGTCAACTAACCCAAATCCAAAGCCGTTGCCTTTCGCCTGATGCTTTTTGGCATAATTATATAAATACTTCCACAAGTGCGGAGTCAGTATGTATTTATCAGCAACAACAGATTCAAGTAATTCGCCAAATTCCGGACGTTTTTCAGGGAAAAACTTATTTATATCTTTTAATGTAAAGTCTTTATCAATATTAAGGTCTTTACGAAAGCCAACTAAAACAATGCGTTCTCTATGTTGGGGCAGGAAATTCTTTCCATCTATGATCTTAGGATCTTGTGAGCCGGCTGCATTTGCATCAGCGACGGAATAACCCAATTCATCAAGCGTATTCATAATAACCCGAAAGGTTTTACCTTTATCGTGGCTTTTTAGATTCTTAACATTCTCAAGTAAAAAGATTGCAGGTTTCTTTGAGGCAATAATTCTGGCGACATCAAAAAATAGTGTGCCTTGCGCTTCACATTCAAAACCATGAGCACGGCCCAGAGAGTTTTTCTTTGAAACACCCGCTAACGAAAATGGTTGGCAAGGAAAACCGGCAAGTAAAACATCATGGTCGGGAATATGCTCATCTATATTTCTATAAGCTTCTTCATCCGATATTTCCGTATTCTCACTTAACGTGATTTCACGTATATCAGAATTGAACCGATGCTCCACTGGATCACAATACCAGTTGGCTTTATATGTGCGTACCGCATAAGGGTTCCATTCGCTGGTAAAAACACACTGCCCGCCAATAGCCTCAAAACCTTTTCGAATGCCACCAATACCTGCAAAGAGATCAATAAAACGAAATTGATAATTAGGATGATTTTTGGGCGGTGAAGGTAGCATTTTCTGTAACATGTCAATTTCAGCCTCGGTTAGAGGCTTTTGTAGGGATTTCCCGTTATACCAGCGATTAAGGGCTTCACGAGTCCACTCACATTTACTGACTTTTCGCAGAACTTCAGCTACCGCTTTTTGATCGTAGATTTCCAACACACGTCGAACAAGCTCTTTATCTTGCTGTAATCTTTTTTGTTCTTTCTGTTGTGCTTGTTCAGCAATCTGATTTGCGATTAAATTCAACTCTTCCATCTTAGGATTGCTCATTCTGGGAATTTTCAATGTAAGAGTATCACTCATTTTACCCAGATGAAAGGATGGCTGTATAAAAAAACAGTAATTCTATTATGAAATCTAACAAAACTACATTCCACACTTCCCTTTTAAATATCGCTGTATTTTTAGAAAAAAAAGTCTAATATGGATTTTTTATTCCAGAAAAAACCAACCTATGCTTAGTCGATACCAGCCAATCGCTGATGCGATTGCCACTCTTTTCTCTCCTTATGCGGAAGTTGCCATACACGATATCGCCAGCCAAAAATTGGTTTATATCGCTAATAACTATTCACAGCGGGAATTAGGGGAAGACTCCAATCTCACTGACCTGCAATTTGACCAACACTCGCAGGTCATCGGTCCGTACCAAAAACGGAACTGGGATGGTAGGCAGTTGCGTTCTATCAGTACCGTGCTGCGGGATGACGATAAACAGCCAGTCGGGTTACTGTGTATCAATCTGGATATTTCTGTTTTTGAAAGCGCTAAAGCAGCGCTGGATGTGTTCCTGTCAGGACATCCATTACAGCCACAACCTGATGTTCTGTTCCAGGATGACTGGCAGGAGCGAATCAATACCTACACCCATCACTGGCTACAACAGCAGCAACTTACATTAGCCACGCTAGACAGTGTCAGCCGCCGTAAGCTCATTGAGGCGCTTTATCAGCAGGGAGCATTTAACGGCAAAAATGCCGCGGGCTATGTCGCAAAGATTCTTAACATTGCCCGAGCAACCGTTTACAACCAGCTGAAAAATATAAAAAATAGCTGAAAAAATTTAAAGGAACCGATATGAATACGTTATTCGATGCCATCAAAGAAGCTCATCAGGTATTACGCCCACAAGTGAGAGTGACGCCATTGGAATATAGCCCGCTGTTGTCCCAACACAGTGGCTGTGAAATTTATCTCAAATGTGAGCACCTACAACACACCGGTTCTTTTAAATTTCGCGGTGCCAGCAACAAACTGCGTTTACTCACTGACGAACAGCGCCAACTGGGCGTAATCACCGCCTCTACCGGTAACCATGGACAGGCCATGGCGCTGGCTGGGAAGTTGGCCGGGGTGAAGTCCACTATTTATGCCCCCGAGCAAGCAGCTGCCATCAAGTTAGAGGCTATCCGCGCCTTAGGTGGCGACATTGAACTGGTTCCCGGTGATGCATTAAACGCGGAACTGGCGGCAAGTCAGGCCGCACAGCAGCAGGGTAAAGTCTATATTTCTCCTTATAACGACAAGCAAGTTATTGCCGGGCAAGGCACCTGTGGCATGGAGATGGTTGAGCAACAACCTGATCTTGATGCTGTTTTTGTTGCAGTTGGTGGCGGTGGCCTGATTTCTGGTATCGCGACAGTGTTGAAGAAACTCTCTGACAAAACACAGGTGATTGGTTGTTGGCCAGCCAATGCAACCAGCATGTATACCTGCCTGGAAAAGGGCCAGATTCAGGAAGTCGCGGAGCAAGCAACATTGTCTGATGGCACAGCCGGTGGCGTTGAGCCGGGGGCCATAACCTTTGCGCTTTGCCAGCAATTAATCGACCAAAAAGTGTTGGTGAGTGAGGAGGAAATCAAAGATGCCATGCGTTTGATTGCCCGCACTGACCGCTGGATGATTGAAGGTGCCGCAGGCGTGGCCTTAGCTGCAGCGCTGAAACTGGCACCGCAGTGGCAAGGCAAGAAAGTGGCAGTGGTGTTGTGTGGGAAGAATATCGTGTTGGAAAAATATTTAGGGGCAGTCAGCGAATGATTATTCTCAATAAGCAACAGATTCTCGACAAGTTCGATGCTGATGCCATCACGTTACTACTCAAAGAGGGGTTTATTGCTTTTAGCCAAAAACAGGTACAAATGCCCCCAGTGCAGCATTTGCTGTTTGAGCAGGCTAATGGCGATTGCTGTATTAAAAGTGGCTATTTGCAAGGCGACAGTCTCTTCGTAGTAAAAGTCTCAGGAGGGTTTTATCATAACCCTGCTCAGGGTCTTGCCAGTAATCAAGGGCTGATGATGGCGTTTTCTGCACAAACCGGTGAGCCACAAGCCCTACTACTGGATGAAGGCTGGCTAACGGCGCTGCGCACAGCACTGGCCGGGCGCATTGTGGCTGAACTTTGTGCGCCACAAATGATCAGCGCCATAGGCATGGTCGGCACTGGCATGCAGGCACGCTTACATCTTATGTACCTGAAAAATGTCATTTCATGCCGCCAACTATGGGTTTGGGGGCGCAGTGAAACGGCATTAGAGGAATACCGGCAATATGCTCAAACCGAAGGTTTTGAGGTCAAAACCACGTTAGATGCTTCAGAGCTCGCCCGTCACAGCCAGTTTATTGTCACCACCACACCCAGCCGGGAAGCTATTTTAACTGCTGCAGATATTCAGCCTGGCACTCATATTACTGCCGTCGGTGCCGATGGTGCGGGTAAGCACGAGTTGGCTGCTGAATTAGTGGCAAAAACCGATAAGATTCTGGTGGATTCATGGGCGCAATGCACTGAATTTGGTGAGGTTTCTCAGGCATTCCAACAAGGGCTTTTGGCGCAACATGCCTTGACCGAGATCGGGGCTGCGTTAACGCAACATCTGCCTTTCAGAGAAAATGATCAGCAGATAACCTTAGCTGATTTAACCGGCTTAGGCATTCAAGATGTACAAATAGTGAAAGGAATTCTGAAATAGCCCACTACCGTTATTTTAGCTAATTCCTTTATTTTAGGCCGATAAACTCTATTATCGGCCTCGGTTTTATATCCATCACTTTTCAATATAACTCATTGAATTACTTCGTGAAGTCGCAGTATTGAAAAACACGGATTAAGATAATTAGCCCCAACGCAAAATGCACTGAGGTTTTATCTTCTTAGCTAAAGAACATATTTCTCAATTGCCATAGCTACACCATCTTCAGTATTGGTACCAGTCACAAACTGCGCTATCTCTTTTAGCTCAGGGATTGCATTGCCCATCGCGACACCCACACCGGCGTAATTAACCATGGCGATATCATTGCCCTGATCACCCAACGCCATGATATTCGCCTGTGCGATACCTAAATGCTCCGCCAGCATCTTCACGCCAGTTCCCTTATCAACCCGTTTACTCAAGATCTCTAGGTAAAAAGGCGCACTTTTCATGATGGTGAAACGCTCAAAAGCCTCGGCTGGCATCATCTCCAAAGCACGGTCCAGTTTTTCTGGCTCATCAATCATCATCACTTTCGGGAAACGTAATGTCGGGTCCATCTCTTCTACCGCCCGATATTTCAATGGAATACCCGTTAACATCACTTCGTGCAGCGTATATTTGCTGATGTCTTTGTTCGCGGTATATAAAGTATCAAAATCAAAAGCCTGAAAACTCACCCCCATTTCGCGCGATAAGGCTTCAAAATAACGGTAATCGTCAAAACTGATCGTTTCTTGCAAAATACACTCACCGGTTGCGGCTTTTTGCACCAATGCACCGTTGTTAGTGATGCAATAATCGCCACTGCCTTCCATATTGAGTTCGCGCAAATAACGTTGGACACCGATATAAGGACGACCGGTTGCCAAAACCACACAGACCCCTTTCTCACGGGCAGCGGTAATCGCCTGTTTTACCCGCGGGGTAACTTCATGCTGTGGATTCAGCAGCGTGCCATCCATATCAATAGCGATCAATTCAATAGCCATAGGTCCTCACATTTATTTAGCCAATATTCCATGCTAACGCGATTCAGCGATCAGATTCTAGTGAGTCTGTGCGCCGCATCAGTATCACAGAGAGCGAAATCTTAAATAGAGCCCTCTACGAGCAAAAAAAAGCCCAGACGCAGTTTTCTGCTCTGGGCTTTTTGTTAATCAATAACCTGTCTGATCAATTAGATATCGATGTTCGCTGCACGCAGCGCATTCTCTTCGATAAAGGCACGACGAGGTTCAACCGCATCACCCATCAGGGTAGTGAATAGTTGGTCAGCCGCAATGGCATCCTTAACCATCACACGCAACATACGACGACCTTCTGGATCCATCGTGGTTTCCCACAATTGTTCTGGGTTCATTTCACCCAAACCTTTATAGCGCTGGATTGCCAGGCCACGACGAGACTCTTTCACCAACCAATCTAGCGCACCTTCAAAGCTGGAAACCGGCACACGGCGATCGCCACGTTCAACAAAGGCACCCTCTTCAATCAGGCCACGCAGCTTGTCACCAAGCAGACAGATTTTGCGGTATTCGCCACCGTGAATGAAATCAAAGTCCAATTCATAATCAGTATCTACACCGTGGGTACGGATACGTAATATTGGCTCGAACAATTGACGCTCACGGTTTTCACGCACTACAGCGCTGTAGCTGCTGCCGTGTTGCTCTTTTTCATTCAGCAAGGCCACCAGCGACTCAATCCACTGCGTCACAACTTCTTTATTGCTTAGCTCTTCTTCTTGCAGCGTCGGCTGATAAATCAGGTTATTCAGCAAAGCACGTGGATAACGGCGTTCCATACGCGCGATGGTTTTCTGTACGCTGTAATGTTCAGCAACCAGTCGCTCTAACGGCTCACCGGACAGTGCAGGTGCATGTTCATTGATGTGCAGTGCTGCCCCATCCAATGCCAATGTCATCTGGTACTGTTCCATAGCATCATCATCTTTGATGTATTGCTCTTGCTTGCCTTTCTTCACTTTATACAATGGCGGCTGAGCGATGTAGACATGGCCACGCTCAATAATTTCCGGCATCTGGCGGTAGAAGAACGTAAGCAGCAAAGTACGGATGTGAGAACCATCCACGTCGGCATCGGTCATGATAATGATACTGTGATAGCGCAGTTTGTCCGGGTTATATTCATCCCGGCCAATACCACAGCCCAGTGCAGTAATCAGTGTGGCGACTTCTTGTGAAGAAAGCATTTTGTCAAAACGCGCTTTCTCGACGTTCAGAATTTTACCTTTCAGCGGCAAAATCGCCTGGTTCTTACGGTTACGGCCTTGCTTAGCAGAGCCGCCCGCGGAGTCCCCTTCCACTAAGTAAAGTTCGGACAATGCCGGATCACGTTCCTGACAGTCAGCTAGCTTGCCTGGCAAGCCGCCTAAGTCCAGCGCCCCTTTACGACGTGTCATTTCACGGGCTTTACGCGCCGCTTCACGGGCACGGGCCGCATCGATAATTTTACCAACCACGATTTTGGCGTCGGTTGGGTTTTCCAGCAAATACTCAACCAGCTTCTCGTTCATCAGCGTTTCAACCGCTGTTTTCACCTCAGAAGAAACCAATTTATCTTTGGTCTGTGAGGAGAATTTAGGGTCTGGCACTTTCACCGAAACTACGGCAATCAGGCCTTCACGAGCATCATCACCCGTCGCACTGATTTTCGCTTTTTTACTGTAGCCTTCTTTATCCATGTAGCTGTTCAGGGTACGGGTCATTGCCGTACGGAAGCCCACTAAGTGAGTCCCGCCATCACGCTGAGGAATATTGTTGGTGAAACAGTAAATATTTTCCTGGAAACCATCATTCCACTGCAGGGCCACTTCTACGCCAATATCATCTTTCATGGTGGAGAAATAGAACACTTTTGGGTGGATCGGGTTTTTGTTTTTGTTCAGATACTCAACAAACGCTTTGATACCGCCTTCATAATGGAAGTGGTCTTCTTTGTCGTTACGTTTGTCTCTCAATTTGATTGAAACCCCGGAGTTCAGGAACGACAGCTCGCGCAGGCGTTTAGCCAGGATTTCATATTGGAATTCGATGTTATTGGTGAAGGTCTGGAAGCTTGGCCAGAAGCGCACGGTAGTCCCGGTTTGATCGGTTTCACCCACCACTTTCAATGGTGCCTGCGGCACACCCATTCTGTAAGTCTGCTCGTGAACTTTACCTTCACGGCGGATCACCAGCTCCAGTTTTTCAGACAGAGCGTTAACAACTGACACACCCACGCCGTGCAAACCGCCGGAAACTTTGTACGAGTTATCGTCAAATTTACCGCCAGCATGCAACACGGTCATGATGACCTCAGCTGCCGATACCCCTTCCTCATCATGCATACCGGTTGGGATACCACGACCATCATCCTGTACAGAAACGGAGTTATCCGAATGGATAGTCACCACAATTTCTTTACAGTGACCAGCGAGGGCTTCGTCGATAGCGTTGTCCACAACCTCGAATACCATGTGGTGCAGACCGGTACCATCATCAGTATCACCGATATACATGCCCGGACGCTTACGAACCGCATCCAGCCCTTTTAATACCTTGATACTTGAGGAGTCATAAGTATTCGACATCAACGTTTCTCGCTCATTTTTAATCCTGTGGTTGAACCTCTATTTTGCCATGTTCCACGCGGAACATCTTGCCCTTTTCACCTACCATGTCAGTCACTTGTTCAGCACTTACTGCGCTGACAAAAACCTGTGCCTGGGTAGCTTTCAAACGCTCGGCCAATAATCGACGACGGCCGGTGTCTAATTCGGAAGCAAAATCGTCAAGCAGATACAGGCAACGCCGCCCGCTCTGTCGGGTGAGAAACTCACCCTGCGCTAACCGCAGTGCGCACATCAGCAATTTCAACTGACCACGCGATAGCAAATCTTCTACCGGCGTACCATCGGCCCGAATGCGGAAATCCGCTTTATGTGGCCCGACAGCGGTATAGGTTAGCGCTCTGTCACGCTCAAACTGGCGTTCCAGCAACTCACCGTAGTCACTCTCTTTATCCCAGCCGCGCTGGAAAGAGAAACTCAAGGCGAACTCTGGCAGGAACAGAGCGCATGTGGCTGAAATATCTGCCGCAATTGCATCACTGTATGCCGCCCGCCACTCACTAATACGCTCAGCCAGTGGGATAATTTCCTGATCCCAAGCCCGGATTTGCGTATAGCGACTAACCTGGCGCAGCGCGGCGTTGCGCTGCTTAAGTAATCTTTTCAGATTGCTCCAGGCCGTAAAAAAACCGGGTTCGTTATGAAAGCAACCCCAGTCTAAAAAAGCGCGCCGAAACTTCGGCCCACCATTCAATAACGTAAAACCCTCAGGGGTAATCAGTTGCATCGGCAGCATTTGCGCCAATTCAGCCACTTTATGTCCATCAGTGCCATCAATGCGCACTTTGGTATCACCCTGCCGGCTTTTGCTCAATCCCACGGACGATTCACGCTCGTTAGCATCAACCCGGCCATGTAAGACAAACTCGGCACATTCGTGACGTATCACACGGCCAGCTTGCAAACTACGAAAAGCACGTCCATGACCAAGGGTATAAATCGCCTCCAACACACTGGTTTTACCACTGCCGTTGGGGCCGACTAAAAAATTAAAACCCGACGCCAGCGCTAAGTCTGCCGATTCAATATTGCGGAAATCTTTTATCAGTAAACGCGTCAACGCCATGAAACTGCTTCTTATTCTTATAATCTAAGGCGATATCGCCTTATTTTTGATCAAGGGCGTTATCGTCGCAGGCCATGTGCGTGCGGCCAGCGCACAGTACCCGGAGCGTACATAAGTACGTGAGGAGTACGAGCACTGACCAATCGCACAAGGGCAAGTAAGATAGCCCGATAAATACTACAGACGCATTGGCATGACAACATAGGCCGCAGCCTGACTATTACCATCTTCAATCTGCACGCTGGAGACCGAATCAGTCAGTAACAGGCTGACATCTTCACACTTGAGTGCATTAAGCACATCAAGCACATAGCTGACGTTGAAGCCGATCTCCATTTCCGCCCCATCGTAGCTAACATCGAGAATCTCTTCCGCTTCTTCCTGTTCAGGGTTATTAGCGGTGATCTTAAGCTGGTTTTGGCTAACATACAGCCGTACACCACGAAACTTCTCATTGGACAATATTGCCGCTCGAGCGAAAGCCTGTTTCAGCAAATCGCAACTTGCTTTCAGCGTTTTGTCGGGATTCTTCGGTAATACCCGACGATAATCAGGAAAACGACCATCAACCAGCTTAGAGGTGAAAATGAAGTCACCAACATGTGCGCGGATATTATTACTACCGATTTGCAGGCGTAGTGGTGTGTCACCGCCATCCAGTAACCTAACCAACTCCATCACACCTTTACGCGGCACGATCACCGAATGTGAAGGTAGCGTCTGGCCTACTGGCATCGAACAAACGGCCAAACGGTGACCATCGGTTGCGACAGTACGCAATTCTTCACCTTCAGTCTCAAACAGCATGCCATTCAAGTAATAGCGCACATCCTGATGAGCCATTGAGAACTGAGTAGACTCAATCAGACGCTTCAGGGTTGCCTGCGGTAAAGTGAATTCAACTTCACTCTGCCAATCATCCAAATTTGGAAAATCTGCTGCAGGCAGAGTGGATAGCGAGAAACGACTACGGCCTGAACGCACCAGTAGGCGATCGCCATCCAACGCAACGGTAATTTCTGCACCTTCCGGCAAACCACGCCAGATATCAAAAAACTTCCGGGCGGGCACAGTGGTTGCGCCCTGAGTATGGGGCTGAGACAGCGCCACGCGCGCAACCATCTCCATTTCCAGATCGGTACCAGTCAGCAGCAAAGAACCTTCCGTGACTTGCAGCAACAAGTTACCCAAGATTGGCAACGTAGGACGTCCACCCAGCGGGCTACTGACCTGTTGCAGCGGTTTTAGCAGATGCTCACGTTCAATGATAAATTTCATAGCGCTAGGAGGATAATGTTCTGATTAAGTTAGAGAAATCTTCTTTGATGTCGTGGCTTTCTTCACGCAATTGCTCAATCTTGCGGCAAGCATGCAACACCGTGGTATGGTCGCGGCCACCAAACGCATCGCCGATTTCAGGCAGGCTGTGGTTGGTTAGCTCTTTCGCCAGCGCCATCGCCATTTGGCGTGGACGGGCCACCGAACGGGAACGCCGTTTGGAGAGCAGGTCAGCGACCTTAATTTTATAATATTCAGCAACCGTCTTTTGAATATTATCGATAGTAACCAGTTTTTCCTGCAATGCCAGTAAGTCACGCAGAGCTTCACGAACAAAATCAATGGTGATTGCTCGCCCGGTAAAATTGGCATTGGCGATCACACGATTCAATGCCCCTTCCAGCTCACGCACGTTGGAACGCAGACGCTTGGCAATAAAGAACGCAACCTCACCCGGCAAGCGAATATCATTTTCATCCGCTTTCTTCATCAGTATCGCGACACGGGTTTCCAGCTCTGGTGGCTCAATTGCCACCGTGAGGCCCCAGCCAAACCGCGATTTCAGACGATCTTCTACCCCATTGATCTCTTTTGGATAGCGATCTGAGGTCAAAATGATCTGCTGATTGCCTTCCAGCAAAGCATTAAAGGTGTGGAAAAACTCTTCCTGGGAACGCTCTTTATTGGCAAAGAACTGAATATCATCGATTAATAATGCATCAACCGAACGATAATAGCGCTTAAATTCTTCTATTGCGTTGTTTTGCAAGGCTTTAACCATATCTTGCACAAAACGCTCCGAATGCATATAAACCACTTTGGCATTGGCTTTACGAGCCATAATGCCATTCCCCACAGCATGTAACAGGTGAGTTTTACCCAAGCCTGTACCGCCATAAAGGAACAAGGGGTTATACGCACCACCCGGATTATCCGCAACCTGACGCGCTGCAGCACGAGCCAGTTGGTTAGATTTACCTTCAACAAAGTTATCAAATGTGTGTTTAGGGTTCACATTCGAACGATAAGAAAGTTCAGGCTGAACCGGTGAACTGTCCCAACTCGGACGCATAGGTGCACTGCGGGTAACCGGAGCAACAGGCGCGCTAACACTGGCTGTAACTGGATGACTCTGTGCTCTTACCGTCGGTTTACTCCCTACTTCAAAACGGAGTAAAGGAACCTCGGCACCACAGAAGTCATTAAGTAAGCCATTGATATTGTTTAAGTACTTATCACGAACCCAGTCCAGTACAAAACGATTAGGTGCGTAAAGCGCCAGAGTATTGTCACTCAGTTCCGCCTGTAGGGGGCGTATCCACATACTAAATTCTGTGGCAGGTAACTCATCCTGCAATCGGGCAAGACACTGCTGCCAAAGCGAAAGTGACACGGCGGACTCCACTCGAACAAGATCAATAAAAGAAAGAAATCAGGATTTTTTGTAACTCATCGTTTTTGACACACGCCAATATGGCCTGTAGCAAGCCAAAGTGACATGCGAACCGTTTTTCGGTTGTTTTTACGACTCGCATCCCCCTATGATCCTGGAGTAGTGATCCCAGAGTAGTGGATGCGATCGGAATGGCGGATCATAGCGCAAAAGGAGCAATAGATCCTCCCCTTCCTCACAGATTAGATCCTTTTTATCCACAGGACATAACTTCTGTTGGGAGTGTAGCCTAGCGCACAGCTTTTCGTGCCCTTCATCGTCAATGATCCCGAAACATTTCAGAATAAACTGAAGTCGCCTTCCCCTTTTCTGTCAACTGATCCTCATTAATCTTTTAAGGATCACGCGGCGATCCTTGCGATTTATTCGGGAGTCCGTATAATCCTCAGCCCTACGTGTGATGCCTGATCTCTTGATGGTCTTGGCCAAAAAGAAACCAGCGGTGAACACGGACAGGCTCTTGGTAAACTCCCGATACAGAAAACTTCTGTGCGGGCGGGCGCAATGTCAATTGACTCAGGACTGTACAATTATTACAATCCCGCTTCTTTATATGTTGCGATTGAGGCGTCGGTGTCTTCACTCCGAGCAGCCAAACGCGTTTACTGAATCAGTAATTATTTTAAGTTTAGGTAGAAATCGCTATGAAACGCACTTTCCAACCGTCCGTATTGAAGCGCAACCGTAGCCACGGTTTCCGTGCTCGTATGGCCACCAAAAATGGTCGTCAAGTTCTGGCTCGCCGTCGTGCGAAAAGCCGTTCTCGTCTGACTGTTTCTAAGTAATAAAAGCTAACCATCTAAGTGGTTAAGCTAGCATTTCCTAGGGAGTTACGTTTGTTAACTCCCAGTCATTTTACTTTCGTCTTCCAGCAGCCACAACGGGCTGGCACGCCGCAAATCACCATCCTCGGCCGCCTGAACGAGCTGGGGCATCCCCGCATTGGTCTCACCGTCGCCAAAAAACATGTCAAACGTGCTCATGAACGTAATCGGATAAAGCGCTTAGCACGCGAAAGCTTCCGTTTGCATCAGCATACTTTGCCATCAATGGATTTTGTCGTTTTGGTGAAAAAAGGTGTGGCTGACCTCGATAACCGTGCGTTGACGGAAGCTTTGGAAAAATTATGGCGTCGCCACTGTCGCCAGGCTCCCGCATCCTGATCGGGCTAATCAGGGGCTATCAGCTCGTGATTAGTCCGCTGTTGGGGCCGCGTTGTCGTTTCCATCCGACATGCTCTCATTACGGAATTGAGGCATTGAGCCGGTTTGGTATGATAAAAGGCAGTTGGTTAACACTGAAACGCGTATTAAAATGCCACCCTTTGAACCCAGGTGGCGATGATCCCGTGCCGCCGAAACCCGACGATAACAGAGAACACTAACGATGGATTCGCAACGCAATCTTCTACTCATCGCTCTGCTGTTCGTGTCTTTCATGATCTGGCAAGCCTGGCAAGTGGACAACAGTCCTCAGCCAGCCGCTCAGACCACGCAACAGACTGCGAATACTGCTACCGGTGATAAAGCAAGCCAGGCTGTGCCAGGCAGTGGTCAGGGTCAACTGATTACTGTAAAAACTGATGTGCTGTCTCTGACCATTAATACCCGTGGCGGTGACATCGAGCAGGCTAACCTGCTGGCTTACCCGGATGCTCTGGGTTCAGACAAAACTTTCGAATTACTGGAAACTACCCCAGCTTTCATTTATCAAGCACAAAGCGGCTTGACAGGTAAAAGCGGTCCGGACAATCCAGCTAACGGTGAGCGCCCGTTGTTTGAGGTGCCTCAAACCAGCTTTATATTAGCTGATGGCCAAGATGAACTGCGCATTCCATTGACCTTCACCGGCAAAGACGGCTCTGTTTTCACCAAGACATTTTTGCTGAAACGTAATGATTACGCCATCGGCGTCGATTATCATGTTAAAAATGCCTCTGAAGCTCCGCTGGAACTGACTCTATTTGGTCAATTGAAGCAAAGCATCAATTTGCCTAAGCACCGTGATACCGGCAGCAATAACTTTGCGCTGCATACCTACCGTGGTGCGGCATACTCTTCTGATGAAACTAAATATAAAAAATATAGCTTTAGTGATATCGAAGACAAAAGTCTGGAAATAACCACCAAAGGTGGCTGGGTAGCGATGTTGCAGCAATATTTTGCAACCGCGTGGATCCCGACAGCTAACGAAACCAATACCTTCTACTCCGCTGATTTAGGGAATGGTCTGGCTGCGATCGGCTTTAAAGGTACACCTGTTGTCATTCAACCAGGCGAGCAGAAACAACTGGGAGCAACCTTATGGGTGGGCCCAGAAATTCAGGACAAAATGGCAGCCATTGCGCCACATCTGGACCTGACTGTTGACTATGGTTGGTTATGGTTTATCTCTCAGCCACTGTTCAAACTGTTGAAATTCATTCACAGCTTTGTCGGTAACTGGGGCTTCTCCATCATTGTAATCACCTTTATCGTGCGTGGTATCATGTACCCGCTGACTAAGGCGCAATACACCTCGATGGCGAAAATGCGTTTGCTGCAGCCTAAACTGGCCGCCATGCGTGAGCGTATCGGTGACGATAAGCAGCGTATGAGTCAGGAAATGATGGCGTTGTACAAAGCTGAGAAAGTTAACCCGCTGGGTGGCTGCCTACCGCTGGTCATTCAGATGCCAATCTTCCTGGCGTTGTACTACATGTTGATGAGTTCTGTTGAATTGCGCCATGCGCCATTCATCTTGTGGATTCATGACCTGTCAGCACAAGACCCGTACTACATTCTGCCAATTCTGATGGGTATCACCATGTACTTCATTCAGAAGATGTCACCGACTACCGTGACTGACCCGATGCAGCAGAAGATCATGACCTTCATGCCGGTCATCTTCACTGTATTCTTCCTGTGGTTCCCGGCAGGTCTGGTACTGTACTATATCGTCAGTAACCTGGTGACCATCCTGCAGCAACAGTTGATTTATCGTGGTCTGGAAAAACGTGGTTTACACAGCCGCGACAAGAAAAAATCGTCTTAATATGATAACTACCCAAAGTCATTGGAGTGACGGCTAGGCAGCAAACGAATAAATCCCGATGGGCTGATACTGGTCAGTGATTCGGGTGACAAATCTGCCGGGAGCAGCCAACAACGCTGTAACTTCAAGAACGAAGGGTATAGGGCGGTCAATATGACCGCCTTATTCTTTTAGAAGAGAGAAATAACCATGAGCACCACTGACACTATCGTGGCACAAGCAACGCCCCCTGGCCGTGGTGGCGTTGGCATTTTACGTGTTTCTGGTCGTGCTGCCGCCACCGTCGCGCAAGCCGTGTTGGGTAAATTACCCAAGCCGCGCTATGCCGATTATCTGCCTTTTAAAGATGTCGATGGCAGCATATTGGACCAAGGTATTGCTCTCTATTTTCCCGGCCCGAACTCCTTCACTGGCGAAGACGTGTTGGAGCTGCAAGGTCATGGCGGCCCAGTCATACTGGATTTGCTATTAAAACGCATTCTGGCCCTTCCAGGGCTGCGGATTGCCCGCCCAGGTGAGTTCTCTGAGCGCGCATTCTTGAATGACAAACTGGATTTAGCGCAAGCTGAAGCCATTGCCGACCTAATCGACGCCAGCTCAGAGCAAGCAGCACGCTCGGCAGTGAACTCATTACAGGGTGCATTTTCTGTCCGGATCCATCAATTGGTGGAAGCACTCACTCACTTGCGAATCTACGTCGAAGCTGCCATTGACTTCCCGGATGAGGAAATTGATTTCCTGTCAGATGGCAAAATTGAAGGTCAGTTAAACGGTGTCATGGCCGATTTGGAGCAAGTACGCACAGAAGCCCGTCAAGGCAGCCTACTGCGTGAAGGGATGAAAGTGGTTATTGCTGGCCGTCCCAATGCCGGTAAATCCAGTTTACTCAATGCGTTAGCTGGCCGTGAAGCCGCGATTGTCACTGATATTGCCGGAACAACTCGTGATGTATTGCGCGAACATATTCATATCGATGGAATGCCACTGCATATCATTGATACTGCAGGATTACGTGAAGCCAGTGACGAAGTTGAACGGATTGGTATCGAACGGGCCTGGCATGAGATTGAGCAAGCGGATCGCGTGCTATTTATGGTTGATGGCACCACCACTGATGCCACTGAGCCGTCGGCAATCTGGCCAGAATTTATGGCGCGGTTACCCTCGTCTTTACCAATAACAGTGGTGCGCAATAAAGCCGATATTACAGGTGAAACCTTGGGTTTAACCGAAGTAAATGGTCACTCACTAATCCGTTTATCAGCACGAACTGGCGAAGGTATTGATCTGCTGCGTAACCATCTGAAGCAGAGCATGGGCTTTACCAGCAACACTGAAGGTGGTTTCCTGGCTCGCCGCCGTCATTTGCAAGCGCTGGAAACAGCCGCACAGCATCTGGTACAGGGCCATGAACAGTTAGTAAGCGCTCACGCAGGTGAGTTATTGGCAGAGGAATTACGTTTAGCACAACAGTCTTTGAGTGAAATTACAGGTGAATTTAGCTCGGATGACTTACTGGGGCGCATCTTCTCCAGTTTTTGTATCGGAAAATGAGTGTGACGCCACAGAGCCAACACAGATTATCGCTAATTTTGATAGTCTTGCTCTCTGGGTCGAAACAATTATGCCCAAAGAACTTGGCGTTGCAGGCAGCAAGCCCCTGCAATATCAAGAATGAAGGGTATAGGCGCTCGAACACTTAACTCTATCTATAAATTGAGGTATCCATGATTATAAAACCACGTGTACGCGGCTTTATCTGTGTGACTGCTCATCCGGCGGGCTGTGAAGCCAACGTCAAAAAGCAAATCGACTACGTCACTGCAGAAGGCGCAATCGCTAATGGCCCAAAACGAGTATTAGTGATTGGTGCGTCAACTGGATACGGGCTGGCAGCCCGCATTACAGCAGCATTTGGTTGTGGTGCCGATACACTGGGCGTTTTCTTTGAACGTGCTGGTGAAGAGGGCAAACCGGGTACCTCTGGTTGGTACAACAGTGCCGCATTCCACAAATTCGCAGAACAAAAAGGCCTGTACGCGAAAAGCATCAATGGCGATGCTTTCTCCGATGAAATTAAGCGCCTGACCATCGAAGCCATCAAACAAGACTTAGGTCAGGTTGATCAGGTTATCTACAGCCTGGCCTCACCACGCCGTACTCATCCGAAAACCGGTGAAGTGTTTAACTCCACGCTGAAACCAATTGGTCATGAAGTGAAGTTCCGTGGTCTAGATACCGATAAAGAAGTGATCAAAGAGGCTGTGCTGCAACCGGCAACTCAAGCCGAGATCGACAATACCGTAGCCGTTATGGGTGGCGAAGACTGGCAGATGTGGATTGATGCGCTGCTGGAAGCGGGCGTGCTGGCTGAAGGCGCGCAAACGACCGCCTTCACCTATCTGGGCGAAAAAATCACCCATGATATCTATTGGAATGGCTCCATTGGCGCAGCCAAGAAGGATCTGGACCAAAAAGTTCTGACTATTCGCGATAACTTATCTGCCCATGGCGGCGGCGATGCCCGTGTTTCAGTACTGAAAGCCGTGGTGACTCAGGCCAGCTCCGCCATTCCAATGATGCCTTTGTATCTGTCACTGTTGTTCAAAGTGATGAAAGAGAAAGGGACTCACGAAGGTTGTATCGAGCAGGTGTATTCACTGTATAAAGACAGCCTGTGTGGCAATACACCACATATGGACCAAGAAGGTCGTCTGCGCGCTGACTACAAAGAGCTTGATCCTGAAGTTCAAAACCAGGTACAGCAGCTGTGGGACCAAGTCACCAACGACAATATTTACCAGTTAACCGATTTCACTGGTTATAAGACCGAGTTCTTAAATCTGTTCGGTTTTGCTGTCGATAGCGTTGACTATGAAGCTGATGTTAATCCTGCGGTAAAAATCCCTAATCTGATTCAGGGCTAACCTCAGGCTTTATTATCAAAAACCCGCTGTGCGCTGTGCAGCGGGTTACTCACCCTCTCATTATTTCCTTTCGTTATACTCGTCTAATACACAATCATCACTCTCTTATGACTATAGTGGATAAGCTAAGGTCATTTTCTTCGTTTACGGATTATCCCTGTAATGTTTGAATAATTTCATTCTTAGTTATTCAGTTTATCGCTAACAGAATAGCCCAGCCTGCAAAAATAACTTTTAATTTAAATATAATGATACAGGGAAATTATGATGAAAATGCATTCATTGGCGATACCATTATTCAGTTTAATTATTTTAACTTCACTGAATGCCCATAGCGAAGAGAAGAAAACTATTAAGCTGGGGTTTAATCCCGGTCCCTATAAAGAACAATTCGAGAAAGGCGTGGCGCCATATTTAATAAAAAAAGGATACAGCATTGAATATAAAGATTTCAATGATGGCATTCAGGTAAATAATGCCGTCAGCACCGGTGAGATTGATGGCAATATCATGCAGCACCCGATTTATCTACAAGCCATCAACGATCGACTACACATTGATAATGCCGGTATTGTTCAGGTACCCACCCCACCAATGGGGTTATATTCAGACAAACACCAAAAGGAAGACAAGCCTAAGGAGGGGGCGTGGATTTCAGTTCCTAATCAGCCATCAAATGAATACCGTGCGGCACTCTTACTGCAATCTATTGGTTGGATAAAATTAAAGGACAAGATTGATCCAGCGACTTTCTCTCAAAAGGATATTGCAGAAAATCCGCATCATTTAGTTATCAAAGAAATGGATAATGCTCAGCAAGTTAGAGCGCTACCTGATGTCGATTTTGGTGCTATTCAAGGCAACTTTGCGGTCTCTAATGGCATAAAACTCACTTCTGCCCTGCAACTCGAAAAACCCACCACTCAATTTGTTAATGTGGTCACTGTTGCCGGAAAGAATAAGAATACAGAGTTTGCCAAAGACATTATTGCTGGGTATCACTCACCTGAATTCAAAAAGTATATTCTAGAAAACGAAAAATATGCCGGTTATATGCTGCCTGATTATCTGAACTAATGGAATAATTTGATGATTGAGCTTCAGCATATTTTCAAAACCTTTGAACGTAAAGGAACCAAACTCCAGGCGCTTAATGATGTCAGTTTAACCATCGATGATGGCGATATATTTGGCATCATCGGTTACAGCGGAGCAGGGAAAAGTACCTTATTACGGATGGTCAATTCACTGGAAAGCCCAACCTCGGGAAATGTAGTGATCGATGGGAAAAATTTGCATGATTTTAGCCCTGAACAGCTTAGGTTGCTGAAAAAAAATATTGGCATGATATTCCAAAATTTTAATTTACTGGAATCAAAGACGGTTTTTAAGAATGTCGCTATGCCACTTATTTTATTAGGGAAAAATAAAAAATTCATTCAGAAGCGGGTTGCTGAGCTTCTGGACTTTGTCGGGTTGGGAGATAAAAGTCATAGCTTTCCTAATGAGCTATCAGGCGGTCAGAAGCAGCGAGTTGGTATTGCACGCGCACTGGCGACCAATCCCTCAATTCTATTGTGCGATGAAGCAACATCATCACTGGATCCGCAAACTACTGCTCACATATTGTTATTACTGAAGAAGATTAATCAGCAATACAATATTACCGTGCTGCTGATTACTCATGAGATGTCAGTTATTCAAAAAATATGCAACAAAGTGGCAGTTATGGAAAATGGCCAAATTATTGAGCAAGGATCCGTATTAACAGTTTTCGGCCACCCCACCCATCCCACCACGATTAATTTTGTTCGTACTGTAATAAAAGACAGCTTACCTGAGAGTGTGAAAAAACTGCTGAATAATAGCCATGCCGGGCGTCAATTCAAGCTAGCTTTTATGGGGACTATCGCCACACAGCCGGTTATCAATCAGTTAATCAAGCAATATGATATTGGCGTCAATATTCTGTTTGCCAACATGTCAGAGATACAGGACACCACGCTAGGCCATATGGTGCTGCTATTAACTGGGGAGAACCGCACCATTGATAGGGCCGTCGTTTATCTGGCGGAGACAGGAATTGATATACAGGAAATAAATTGATGATCGAAACCGCTATTACTCTGGAGCAATTTATCCAGGCACTGCATGACACCTTGGTGATGGTCAGTATTTCATTGGTGATCGGTTCTCTTATTGGTATTCCTTTGGGTATTTTGCTGGTCGTGACCCGTCCGGGAGGGTTAATTAATAATCGTGTTTTCTACAATATTCTTAATCCTGTTATCAATATCATCCGATCACTGCCTTTCATTATTCTGATGGTGGCTATCATCCCTCTTACTCGCCTGATTGTGAATACCACCATAGGGACGCCGGGGGCGATTGTGCCGCTGATTATCTTTATTGCTCCTTATATTGGTCGGCTGGTAGAAAACTCATTGCTGGATGTTAACCCCGGAATTCTGGAAGCAGCAAAATCGATGGGAGCCACTCCGCTACAAGCTATTGGGTATTTTTTGCTACCCGAAGCACTTTCATCACTCATATTGGCACTGACCACAGCGACCATTGGTTTAATTGGGGCGACTGCGATGGCAGGTACTGTCGGTGGCGGCGGGATTGGTGATTTGGCTATCACTTATGGCTATCAGCGCTTTGATACTTTCGTAACGGTGACCACAGCCATTGTATTAATTATTACCGTGCAGTTAATCCAATCATTGGGGAATTTATTTGCCCGTAAAACTCGCCGTGAGTAATTAAAAACCCCTTTTGCGTATCAAAAGGGGTTTCGATTTTTTTTGGCATCAAGGCTATATAATATTAAACCTTAAAGCCGCTGATGACGGTTTCCAATTGTACTGTTTGATCCTGCATGGCTTGTGCTGCCGCAGCCACTTGCTCCACCAGCGCCGCATTTTGCTGAGTTGAGTTATCCAACTGATTAATCGCCAGATTAACCTGTTCAATCCCCAGGCTTTGCTCCTGACTCGATGCCATGATTTCATTCATTAATGCCGCCACATTGGAGACGCCACTCATCAGGTCATCCATCGTGGTGCCAGCATCTGCCACCAAGCCAGTACCAATCGCAATATCAGCCACTGAATCCTCAATCAGCTTTTTAATTTCGCGGGCGGAAGTGGCAGAGCGCTGAGCCAAGTTACGCACTTCGGAGGCAACAACGGCAAAACCACGCCCTTGTTCGCCCGCCCTGGCGGCCTCTACTGCCGCATTCAGTGCCAGAATATTGGTTTGGAAGGCGATGCTATCAATCACACTGATGATATCGACAATTTTCTTCGATGAATGATTGATTGAACCCATGGTATCCACGACTTGTTTCACCACCGTGCTGCCTTTTACCGCAACCGTCGAGGCATCCATTGCCAGTTGGTTGGCATGGCTGGCATTATCCGCATTTTGCTTCACGGTACTGGTTAACTCGTCCATTGACGCGGCGGTTTGCTCAATGGAACTGGCCTGATCTTCAGTACGGGCGGATAAGTCCAGATTACCACTGGCGATTTGACGTGACGCCGAAGCAATAGCCAGGCTGCTTTCACCGACCTGCCGCATCATTTGCTGCAAATAGTCGATAAAATCATTGAAACTTTGGTTAATGGCGTTGAATTCCGGGCTAGTGCTTTGTGGCAAGCGCTGAGTCAAATCAGCCCCCCCAGCAGACAGCGCCGTGATATTCTCTTTCAACACCGCCAAGCGTTTCATAAAGACACGGATAGAAAACACCAAGAACAATAGCAATAACAACATGATGGGGATCTGCACTAACCCCAAGTGCATCAGAATGCTGTGGCTTTGTTTGACCAATAAACTGGTGGGTAAGTCAGTGACTAAATACCACGGGCTATTGGCAATCGGGCGGATAAATAGTGTGTGTGAAGTTCCATCAACATCAAATTCACTTTCCAGTGATTTCTGGTCTTTCATCTGCGCCAGCAACCGCTGTGTCTCTGCAGCCATCGGCGAACTACCGGCAAAATCTGACAGATTTTTTAACTCGGCTTTGCCGTCAGCTAAAGCACTGCTGCCAACAATCTTGCCATCAGCTTCAACAATCAGGATGGTGCCATTCACTTTCTGTTCCATCTCTTTAACCAGGCGGTTAAAGAAACCTAATGTGACGTCAATGGTTGAAACACCATAAACATCGTCACCTTTATAAATCGCCATCGCACAGTTAGTTCTTGGCTGTGGGCTTGCATCATCCTGATAAGCCTTAGCCCAGGCACAGAAGCCTTTAGGTGCATTTAGACCATCTTTATACCAAGGCTGCTCAAAATAATTTTGCGCTTCGGGTGAGTTCCAATGGGTATTAACCGTTAACTTATTTTCTCCATTACGGGCAAAAAAGGTACTGAATTTAATCACCCCTTGCTCACGCTTATTCGGTAATGGCCAAATCCCACCACCAAATACATTACTGTCGCCATATTGATCCACTAACCCAGGTAATAATTGATCGATGGCATTACTGTCCATGATGGCAACAGCCTGTGTAATACTGCGGGCTTGTGCTTCAACTTTATTCATTTGCGCTGTTATGGCTGTCGCGATTTGGTCAACGCTATTGCCAATAATGGTGCTTTCAGATTGCTTAAGTTGTGGTGTCACAAAAAGCTGAATAACCACCACAGTGATTATCAGCAAAAGAATAAAAAACGCACTAACGAGTAAGGTAAATCTGGCTTGAGTGGTTTTTAGCATTATCGTGTCGCTCAATGTAAGAAAGCTGGATAGCTCCAGATCTATTAACGGCATTTCGCGTACAGACTTGATAAGGGAAAGAAATGATTTTTGGGTTCCTCACCAAGGATCACAATTTCAATGTAATAAATCTGCGAAAAACACTGATTTAAGTGAAATTTAACGGGACAGCGCCGTATATAGTCATTGTTTTATCGTGCCGTCTTGGCCTAATCTTGATGAAGAACGATACTGTTTTTTAACTCAATGGGAGTATGTCATGTCACAGCAATCCCTTAAAATTGTTACCCTGCTGGGTAGCCTACGAAGTGGTTCCTACAATGCCATGGTGGCACGGGCGCTACCAAAATTAGCACCTGCTGGTGTCACGATTGAAGCACTGCCTTCTATTCGTGACATTCCGCTTTATGATGCTGACGTACAACAGGAAGATGGGTTCCCCACCACCATTCAGGCCATTGCAGACCAGATTCGTCAGGCGGATGGGGTGATTATCGTGACACCGGAATATAACTATTCTGTACCTGGCGGGTTAAAGAATGCTATTGACTGGTTATCGCGTTTACCTAACCAGCCACTGGCTGGCAAACCGGTCGCGATTCAGACCAGCTCAATGGGGCCGGTAGGTGGTGCACGTTGCCAATATCATCTGCGCCAGATTTTGGTCTTCCTCGATGCAATGGTGATGAATAAGCCTGAATTTATGGGTGGCATTATTCAAAGCAAAGTCGATGAACAAGCCAAGGAACTGATTGACCAAGGGACATTGGATTTCCTAACCGGTCAGCTTTCTGCCTTTACCGCCTATATTGATCGTGTCCGTGTGAAATAACGCATAATCAACGAACCCCCACTACCCTATGGCGCTGGGGGGTTCCTTCATCTGACCACCATGTTATCAATCGCCACCTTCTCTTTTGTGGATACCATTGACCGATGGCTATTAAAATCACGCTCTGGCTTATTCTGACCCTGATATCCACATTCTGGCTGGGTTGGTTCGGATTAAATACCCAACAAGCTGAGCGAGAAGCTGAATTTCGCACCACTCACCGCGAGCTGAGCCAGCAGTTGGCTCAACAACAAGCTATTTTGTTTTTGGCGCTCGAGCCAAGCCAACTGGTGCAATTGCAACGCCACTTTCCTCAGTTAGTGGCGATAAACCAAACCTCGGCTGACCAATCAAAAGCCGGTCAGTTAACTCTGCAAGTTCAGGGGGGCGATTACCGTTTATCTAACTCATACAGTGGTAGCGGTTTACAGGTTAACGGCCAAAAACTACTGCAAGTCGTGGGCTTACCGGCGAATTTTGACAGCCTGGTCTTACTCTATCAGCAGCATCAATTGGCGGTTCTGGGCCATTCATCTGCGGAAAGCTTCTGGCAGTGGCAAAAGCCCTTGGGAGAAGGCGCGCAATCTTTCACCTTAATTGGTCATGCCACACCCGTTTGGCGTGATTTACCCTGGTTTACCGCCCTGCTGCTTTCACTGATAACCGCCGCCATGCTGTATGGCTGGCAGCGCTGGCAACAATTGGCTCAGTATCGTGCCCATGCCGAGCAGCGGGCTAAATTTGCAGATCAAGCCAGATTAAATGCCATGGGGGAAATAGCGACCGGTATCGCCCATGAATTAAACCAGCCGCTCACCGCGACGCTAACCTACAACCAGACAGCACTTAGGTTATTACCGGCGCAGGACGAGAAAGTCGCGCCATTGCTGGTGGCTTCAGTTGAGCAAATCAAACGAATTGCCGCTTTACTGGAAAGGCTACGCACCTTACTCAGTCGTGGGCAGGTAAATTTACAGCCGGTTAGGGTGGCTGATATCTGGCAGCGGGTTAAGGTACTTTTGAGTCATGAAATCACCGCAGCTAACATCATAATATTAAATAATATTCCGGCTCATTTGCCAGCACTTCAGAGTGACCCTTTATGGCTGGAGCAGGTTTTGCATAATTTACTCAGTAATGCGATTCACGCCATACAGCAATCCCCCAAGCCAACCGTCTATTTCACTGTTAGCCAGCAACCCAAACAGTGGGTTATTCAGATTGAAGATAACGGGCCGGGGCTCAGTCAACAGCAACTGGACCATCTGTTTACCCCTTTCTATACCACCCGTGAAAGTGGGCTGGGATTGGGACTAACGCTGTGTGAAACATTGGTGCAGCGAATGGGGGGTGACATAAAAGCGGGGAACAGTGAACATGGCGGAGCCCGCTTTACCCTGACTTTTCCTCTGATTAATCAGGAGCACGTATGACAAAACATATTTATCTGATTGATGATGATGAAGGGGTACGTGCAGCATTGGCCGCTTTGCTCACCACCATGGGCTGGGAAGTTAAAGCATTCAGTGACGGGCAAACCTTCCTCGATACTTTGACCGTGACTCAGCCAAGCTGTGTTCTGCTGGATATTCGTATGCCGGGTAAAAGCGGCATGACGATATTAGAAGCTATTCAATCTCGTGATAGTAACCTCCCGGTCATCATTATGACCGGGCATGGCAATGTTGAATTATGCCGCCGGGCTTTCAAAGGTGGCGCACTGGAATTTTTAACCAAACCCATTGATGCCGATGTATTAATTGAAACCGTCAGTATGGCGCTGGAACAGCATGAACAGGCGCTAGCAACCCAGCAGCAATTGGCAAATTATCGGCAAAGGCTCAACCAACTTTCCGCTCGTGAACGAGAAGTTGCAGCCCTGATTATTCAAGGGGAAACCAGTAAACAAGTCGCTCATATTTTGTCGCTTTCACCGCGCACCGTGGAAGCACACCGCGCTAACCTCTTTGCCAAGCTGGAAGTGAGTTCATTGGCCTTGCTTATTCATCATTATGCGCCCTTGATAGCCAGTCATTACTCAATGGATAGGTAGATCTACGGAGTAAAACGGGTAGTTAGCCGAATGTTTTTTCACCACTTTTCGCCGTAGGATAGCGACACAGTGATGAAATCACTTCGCTAACAATAAGGATTTTATATGATCAAGCCTATTGCCCTGACCTCCGCCTTATTCATTGGCCTGATAACTCAAGCCTCTGCTGCGGGTTTAAACACTGAACGCAATCTCTCTCTGGCTTTGGCCACTGATTTAGCCAGCCGCACCCTCGCCATTTGCCAGGCTGATGGCTATAACGTCGCGGTCACTGTGGTGGATCGTGCAGGTATCATCAAAACGGTACTGCGCGCGGATAATGCCGGGCCACATACCGTCAAAGCCAGTGAGCAGAAAGCGTTTACCGCACTGTCGACCAAGACTCCAAGTGGACAAGTGATGGAAAACAGCCAGAAAACACCTGCGGCCAATAACCTGAAAGATATTCCCGGTTTCTTGTTATTAGGTGGCGGAGTGCCAGTGAAAGCGGGTGACGAAGTGGTCGGTGCGATAGGGGTTGCCGGTGCGCCAGGTGGTCATCTGGACGCGCAATGTGCCACACAAGCGCTAGAGAAAATCAGCGCTCAGTTAAAAGCATAAGACGATAAATGGTTTTCAGTAAAACGCCGTCATCCTTGATACTAAGAATGGCGGCGTTTTTACAATCAATTGCCAATCATGCGCGATTAGTGATCAACAAAAGCAATTTTCAGCACAAACAGTAGCGCCACGACCACCACACATGGGCTAATTTCACGCCAGCGGCCAGTTCCCAACTTCATCAAGCAATAAGAAATAAAGCCCAGCGCGATCCCTTCAGTAATAGAGAAGCTAAACGGCATCATCACTGCGGTGACAAACGCCGGAACGGCTTCAGTCAGGTCATCCCATTTCACTCGGGACAGGCTAGAGGTCATCAGCACGCCAACATAAATCAATGCACCGGCGGCGGCATAGGCAGGAACCATCCCAGCCAGCGGAGAAATAAACATCACCAGCAGGAACAAAATCCCGACCACGACTGCGGTTAAACCCGTACGGCCACCCACAGACACACCGGAAGAACTTTCAATATAAGCAGTGACTGACGAGGTGCCGATAAAGGCACCGGCGACAGAGCTGATGCTGTCCACATACAGCGCTTGTTTCATGCGCGGGAACTTACCTTTATCGTCGGTCAAACCGGCCTTATCCGTCACACCAATCAATGTGCCGGACGAATCAAACAGGTTAACCAGCATGAAGGAGAAAATAACCCCCGCCATACCAATATTCAGCGCACCAGCTAAATCTACCTGCCCAACCACAGAAGTGACACTGGGTGGCATGGAGAAAATACCGGAGTAATGTACATCACCCAGCGCCCAACCAATTAAGGTGGTGACCACAATAGAAACCAGCACCGCAGCATGAATATTGCGTGATGCCAGCACCGCAATAATAAAGAAGCCCAATGCCCCCAGCAGTACACTGTGCGAGGTCAAATCACCCACCATCACCAGCGTATCCGGGTTTGCCACCACGATGCCGGCATTTTTCAGCCCCATCATGGCAATAAACAGACCAATACCGCTGGTAATCCCCACCCGTAGGCTCAATGGGATGTTAGCAATCATCCAGTAACGGATGCGGAAAATGGTTAGCAAGAGGAAACCGATTGCGCCCCAGAAGATAGCACCCATACCAACTTGCCATGAAATCCCCATCGCACCTACTACCACAAAAGCGAAGAAGGCGTTAAGCCCCATCGCGGGTGCCAGTGCGACTGGCAAGTTAGCTAATAAGCCCATAAAGATACTGCCAAATGCAGCAATCAAGCAGGTGGTAACGAATACCGCCTGCACATCCATCCCGGCAACCCCTAAAATCTGTGGGTTAACGAACACGATATAGACCATGGTCAAAAAGGTCGTGATACCCGCAATTAACTCTGTCCGTGCGGTTGTACCATGTTGCTTCAGTTTAAAAACACGTTCGAGCAGCCCCTGCTCAGTATCAAGGTTTGGTTTACTCATTCGAGGAGTTCCACAGAAGGGAGTGATAGTTGGGGATATCCTATAACAAAAAAACTGTTGTTTAGAGCGGGATCACTGTCTTTTTGGCTATTTTTTATCTGCCTTGTTGCGCAACAGTCTCTTTAGGTTCCTCCTATTTTATTCAACTTATTGAATTTTATTCATTTGATATTAGTTATATTGCTAACAGGGTGATTATTTATCGCATTCTGGGGCAAGATGGTTAAAGTGAAGTAAGCCGTAATTTATACAATTAAAGGATGAGATGTGTGAACCAGATAGAATGCGTTATGTTCGATTGCGACGGAACCTTGGTCGACAGCGAAGTTCTGTGCTGTCAGGCATACGTCGTGATGTTTGCCCATTATGATATTCACCTGTCATTGGAAGAGGTGATTAAGCGTTTTAAAGGCGTAAAGCTCAATGAAATCGTCGCGCTAGTCAGTCAAGAAAATGGTCTGGATGAGCCGATAGATGCACTGGAGAAACTCTATCGTGCCGAGGTGGCCCGCTTGTTCGATGCGCAGTTGCAGCCTATTGCTGGTGCCAAGGCACTGTTAGAGCAAATCACCTTGCCGGTTTGTGTGGTTTCCAACGGGCCAGTGAGCAAGATGCAACACTCTCTTGGCCTGACTGGCTTACTGCCTTTCTTTGAAGACCGGCTGTATAGCGGCTACGATATTCAACGCTGGAAACCAGATCCGGCCCTGATTTATCATGCCGCCGAAGAAATGCAAGTTGCCGCTGAGCGCAGTATTTTAGTTGAAGACTCGGCTGCCGGAACCCACGCCGGGATCGCGGCAGGCATACCGGTGTTTTATTACTGTGCTGACCCCCATAATCAGCCGATACACCACCCACTGGTCACCATGTTTGATGATATGCAGCAACTGCCAGAGTTATGGCGCGCCAGAGGCTGGAATATTACTCGCAACTAATTATTCTTAATTTATGTATCAGAGACGCTGGCTTAAATACCAGCGTCATCAATGGGCTAGTTGGGCACATGTGTTAATCAGGATTTATTCTATAAACCCAAGCTTGAATCTTTCCTTACCTGCCAGAGACTCCAAATCTGGTTGTTCTGGATAAAAGGGTAATATAGGGAAGAAAACTGAACCACCAATAATACTTCTGCGGCTTGAATCTTTAGGATGTAATCCCCAAATGTTCTGATATGTCATCGGCACCGCCTCCCCATTAACAGTAGCGTTACCGATATACAGCATGATGTGGCCTTCAATATAGACCAAGGTGGTGAAAGGCTTACCCTGATCTTTTAGATACTTTATTCGGTTATTAAGGCTCTTTTTACTGAGGTCAACGACTCTGCTTTGTTGTATCTGTTGTGCCGCATTTCTGGGGAGGAAGATACCAAATGGCATCATCAGACTGCGTATTTCTGCCGAACAGTCGTTATAAAAATTATAATTTCCCCAGCCATAAGGTCTACCACTCATTGATTTCATCAGTGTACCGATATTCGCGGGAGTCATCTTCCACGGCATAGCGGTAAATTGATCTTTTTTCAGAGTAACCCAGTGAATTCCCACGCGACCGTCACTTTTTCTGACAGGGATGGCAGCCTGATAATCACCTGTTTTATCAAGATTAAATGGTAGAATTGTTCCTGGACGGGCAGTGAAATAAAACTGTTCGCCATCATGCACGGATACCGGTTCTTTGATAACAGCACCTAATTCTTTCGCCGCCAGTGTTCTCCACTGCGTAATAAATTGTTGATCCACGTTGGCAATATCATCACTTTTCACCCATCCCGTTACAGTCGGGGAGGCAATATATTTCCAGTTTTTATCCCTGCTGGTTGCAATGGTATAGATAGGTGTACCGGGCCTGACAGAAGAGTCCTGTAAGTTATCGAAAGGATATCCCTGCCCCGCCTCACGAGGGTCATCATAAGCAGGATCAGCTGTTGGTAACCTTCTTACTAACGTCTCTCTGAGAGTGATACCTCGGCCAGAAGGATGATAAATACCATCAATACTGATTTCGATATTATTTTTCACGCTTTCTTTCCAGTGCCAGGGATTCACCCTGAAATTTTCACCATAAGAGACACTATCATCACCGAGAAACTCTTTTATATTGGCATCAATATCGTTTATAACAGAATCATGCCCATTTAAAATTGATAATATATAATACGGATTCCAAGGTGATTGATCGTCTTTATTCATTCCGAAATAATGTGACTTTAGATCTGAAAAATTCCGCTTTTGAGCGACTCTATCCATAACGGAAGTATTTATTATATTTGACTGAGGAGATATCCATTTATCGATAGATTGCGAATAATTATTCATTGGGAAAATAGTCTTTGTTGGGTCTACATAATCTAATTTATTTGATTCTTTAGCAGTAAGAGCACCGCCCACCAAGCTCTGCGGCTCTTTTCCCATCAATGAACAGGAGGCAAGAAAAATAGATATCAGTAAAAGAAAATAAATTCTCATTGTTATATCCCTGTAACGTATTAATCCATTAACCTTACTATAAGGATTTTAGAGGCAACGCAAATTCTATTCTTATTTCATTTAGCTGATGTTTATTTTAGAAAAGAAACTCATAGGAAATAATATATAAGCAACCATTATGAAGATTTCCATCTCCATAATGGTTATTATTTACTCAACACTTGAAATGCTTCTTAGATAGGCATTATTTTTGAATTTCCGGTCAATAACCGTTTGATAGCACTTTGCTTTTTAATCGCATGCTGGGGGCTAAAACGGCGGTTAAGGGCATTTGCCAACAGATCCAGAGTCAGACATAAAACGAAGTAAACTAACGCCACAAACAGGAAGACTTCCATTGGGTAAACCATGCTGCGATTGTTAACCTGAGTGGCCAAAAATGTCAGTTCATTCACACCCACGATATAAGCCAGTGAAGTATCTTTAATTAACGAAATCCATTGATTAATAAATGATGGCACCATCATACGCAGTGCCTGTGGCAAGACCACAAACCACAATACCTGCCAACGATTGAACCCTAGCGATAAGCCTGCTTGCCATTGACCCGCCCCGATAGCGACAATGCCAGCTTTTACTGCATGGGCTAGGTAGGCTGAAGCAATTAATGCCAGCGCGCACACCACGGTAGTGATTTCCGGGATATCGACACCAAAGACTATCGGCAGCAGAAAATAAGTCCAGAAGATCAGCATGATCACCGGAATTGCGCGGAAAAAACCCAAAATAGCGGCTAAGATGCCAGACCAGATACCACGGGACATGGCTAATAACACCCCCAGAATGGTACCTAAAATAGCCGATGCCACTCCAGCCATGAGACTTATTAGCAAAGTTAATGCCGCCCCACCCAAAGGGCCATCAGGGAAAGTTCCCCACAGCAGATAACGCCAGTTATCTACAATAATGGTAAAATCCATCTCAATGTCCCCTAATTGCGGTTCGCTGTTGACGCCACATACCCCAAGCTTCGATCAGCGCAATAATCGCGATATACAACACAGTCGCCACGCCAAAAGCTTGGAACGTCCGCAATGTTTCAGTTTCCACCTGACGTGATGCATAAGAGAGCTCGGCCACACCAATCGCCATGGCTAATGACGAATTTTTAATAATATTCATATATTGACCGAGCAATGGCGGCAGCGCGATTTTCAAAGCTTGTGGTAAAACAACATGGCGCATCGATTGCCAACCAGTAAGCCCTAGGGCATGAGCGGCATACTTTTGCCCTTTTGCGACCCCACTTATCCCGGAGCGCAGCTCCTCAGCAATAAATGCCGTGGAATAGAGCGTGAGCCCGATAAAACCGGCTAAAAATTCAAATGAAGGCCAACTCAAGGTTAAATTAAAAACGGTGATTTCATGGGGAGTATTCAGCCAGGGAATCCAGGAGGTCGGTAAAAGTTGGCTCGCCGCGAAGTACCAAAAGAACAGTTGGATAAGTAGAGGGGTATTACGAAATAGTGTGCTGTAACCAATAGCAAACCACTGTAATGCTTTGAGCTCGCTGTCTCTGGCCGCAGCCAGCAGAAAACCTAAGAGGGTGGCGGCCACCACTGTGCAGGCAGAAATCCACAATGTCAGTAGAAACCCGTCCCACAACCAGCTGAGATATTGCGGGGCCAGCAGCCAATCAGTGAAATGATGTAGATTCATATTTTCCTATCAGCTTTAAAGCAAACAGCCCCGCATTATGATGAATGCAGGGCTTATGTCTTCTCATTTCAACACTGCATCAAGCTTTAGGCTGTTGATCCAATGGTGCAAATTTAAAATCGCCACGTGGTTGAGCTGCGTTGGTTGCCGGGCCAAACCAGCGGTCATAAATTTTCGCGGCCTCACCGTCTTTTTCCAGCTTAACCAGAGTTTCGTTCACACTGGCGGTTAAACGATCTTCACCTTTAGGAATTCCAACACCTTGATATTCTTTGGTAATACTGAATGGCGAGATTTCAAAATCGGCTTTTTGTGCCTCAGGCAGATTACCCAGCAGGCCAACTAATTTGGCATCATCTTGAGTGATTGCCTGGACATTACCATTACGCAGAGCAGTAAATGCCAGCGGCGTATCATCGTAAGAAATAACTTTAGCCGTTGGATAATGCTCACGTAGGGTTATTTCCTGTACTGTGCCTTTATCCGCACCAATACGTAACTTGCCGATATCTTCTGGTGTTTTCAGCACCCCTTTATGGGCGATAAATTTCTGCCCTGTAGCAAAATAAGGCAGGCTGAAATTCACTTCTTTGGCGCGCTCATCTGTAATCGTGAAGTTGGCAGCAATCAAGTCCACTTTTTTAGCTGTCAGCAACGGAATACGGTTAGCCGGATTGGTTGCCCGCAATTCCACTTTTACACCTAAATCTTTAGCAATGGCATTCGCCACATCCACGTCATATCCCACCAGCTTTTTACTCTGTGGGTCGATATAGCCAAACGGTGGGTTGCTATCGAAAACGGCAATCCGCACCACTCCAGCTTGTTTAATATCATCCAGCTTATCAGCATGAACCGCACCAGAAAGTGTAGCCAGACCGGCTAACAAGGTTAATGCCAGAGCCGTTTTTTTCGTGGACAGAGATTGCTTCATTGAAAGCTCCTAAAAGGATTAAGGTGTTGCGATGTATGTAAGCTATCAATTCGGCGTTAGGTCAGGAAATAATATAAAACGATATATTTATAACCAATTAATCTCAGTGAATTATTTACTGCCTTCGTTAACTTCAGCGGTGACCTTTTCAGCCGTAGCTATTTTCTGATTAACGATCTCGGCAGGTTTTATTTTACTCTTGGGAAATACCACCGGTTCATCGGTAATCTCTGACTGACCAATGAAGACCCCCCCTTTTTTGATAGAGAAATTAGTGCCTTTTACTATGCCATTTAAACGGCCATTTTCTAAAACTTCCAGATGTTCGGCAACACAAACCCCATCAATACGCCCATCAACCGTAATATGCGGCGCGGTTAAGTTCCCTTCAATATGGCCACTACGCATCAATCTAATTGTCCCTTCAGTGACAGCAATATCCCCAATCACGACGCCGTAAATCTGAATATCACCCTCAAGGGTAATGTCGCCTTTTAATTTTGTACCCGTAGCTATAATCGTATTTGTCTTCGTAGTGTCAGAAGGAGGGGTAGGTAATGGCGCAGTAATATTTAGGGACGAATTTTTCACCGGAGGTACCTTTTCATGATTGCTTAGTTTCTTTTTAAACATAATATTTATCAGTATAAAAATGAGGAATAAAGTAGGGGCAAGAAGAAGATAAAAAAATAAATTGTAGGCGATATAGCCCACCAAACATGCACTCCAGAGCACCCAAAACAGGCTTAGAGCGATATTATTTGGTCTATATTGACTTATATTCACTCATCCCGCCCAATGTAAAAATAATTAAATAATACCTTGGTATTATGTCAATCAATGGGAAGTGAAATATAAACAGATATAAAACTAACTGATTGGAAAAATAAAAGTAGGGTTAACACCTGAGAGAGGATTGTTAATAAAGCGGCCCCAATCAAGTCTAAATACTCAACCTGATTGGGGAAATCGTTATTTCTCAGTCTTACTCGAAAGCAGTTTCTCTAAATCATCACCACCAAGATGGCGGAAGTCATGCCCTTTGACGAAGTAGAAGATGAATTCACAAATATTCTGGCAACGATCCCCAATACGTTCAATAGAGCGAGCGCAAAACAGTGCCGTCAGCACGCTGGGTATGGTGCGCGGATCTTCCATCATATAAGTCATCAACTGGCGTACGATGCCTTCATATTCTTGGTCAACTTTCCTATCTTCACGATAAATTCGGATGGCTTCATCTAAATCCATACGGGCAAAAGCATCCAGAACATCATGCAGCATCTGTACGGTGTGACGGCCCAAAGACTCCAGACTGACCAACAAAGGTTGGTGCTGATGGGAGAACTTTTCCAGTGCTGTGCGGCAGATTTTATCCGCCACATCACCAATGCGTTCCAATTCAGAAATGGTCTTGATGATTGCCATCACCAAACGCAAATCACTGGCAGTTGGCTGACGTTTGGCAATGATGCGCACACAAGCTTCATCAATAGCCACTTCCATCATATTGACCTTTTTATCGCCAGCAATAACCTGCTTTGCTAATTCACCGTCCTGATTATGCATTGCGGTGATTGCGTCAGATAATTGTTGTTCCACCAGCCCGCCCATGGTTAACACTTGGGTGCGGATATGCTCGAGTTCAGCATTGAACTGGCCGGAAATATGTTTATTAAGATTCAGGTTATCCATGATACTTCCCGTACGTATAAGTAGGCGAAATGAATGTGATCAGCTCCAAGGCCATCAGCCATAGCGACCAGTAATATAATCTTCCGTCTGTTTCTGCTGTGGAGCGGTAAACAGGGTGTCTGTATCACTGAATTCAATTAGCTCGCCCAAATACATAAATGCTGTGTGATCGGAACAGCGGGCAGCCTGCTGCATATTGTGCGTAACAATCACCACGGTATAGTCAGATTTCAGCTCGCTGATCAGCTCTTCAATGCGACCGGTAGAGATTGGGTCAAGCGCTGAACAAGGTTCATCAAGCAACAATACATCCGGGCGAATAGCGATACCGCGGGCAATGCACAAACGCTGTTGCTGCCCACCTGACAAGCTGTAACCGCTCTGGTGCAGCTTATCTTTAGTTTCATTCCACAGTGCAGCTTTGGTCAGTGCCCATTGCACCCGCTCATCCATATCAGCACGAGACAAGTTCTCGAACAGTTTCACACCAAAAGCAATGTTATCGTAAATTGACATCGGGAACGGCGTTGGCTTTTGGAAAACCATACCAACTTTCGCCCGCAACAATGCAATATCTTGTTTATCGGTCAGGATATTCTGCCCATCCAATAAAATATCGCCTTCAGCACGTTGATCCGGATACAGCTGATACATCTTATTAAAGGTACGCAGCAGAGTCGATTTACCGCAACCTGATGGTCCAATGAATGCCGTGACCTGGTTTTTGGCAATATCCAGCGAGATGTTCTTCAGCGCATGGAATTTGCCGTAGTAGAAGTTCAGATCGCGAACCTGAATTTTGCTGTTGTTGATGTCAGTAGCCATACTCATCAAGACTTCTCTCTTTTAGCCAATGCCGCCGAAGCAGCATTTTGGAATTTATTGGCGAATCGGTATTTTCATGACTTATTGCTGATGTTCTCTCAGCCAATCAATGCTTTTTCTTCGCGAAAATAACCCGAGCCAGAATATTCAGTAACAGTACGCACAGGGTAATCAGCAGCACCCCGGCCCATGCCAATTGTTGCCATTCGACAAATGGGCTCATGGCAAACTTAAATATGGTGACCGGTAAGTTAGCGATAGGCTGACTTAGGTCGGTACTCCAGAACTGATTGGAAAGCGATGTGAACAGTAATGGGGCTGTTTCACCTGCAATACGCGCCACCGCCAGCAAAATACCCGTCAGAATGCCTGAGATAGAGGCTTTCAAAGTAATAGCCGATATCATGCGCCACTTTGGTGTCCCTAATGCATAAGCCGCTTCTCGCAAGCTATCGGGCACCAGTTTCAGCATGTTCTCGGTAGTACGAATAACAATCGGCACCTGTAATAGCGCCAGTGCAATCACCCCAGCCCAGCCGGAGAATTGCTCCATCTTGGCCACGACAATGGTGTACACAAATAGACCGACCACGATGGAAGGTGCGGATAACAAAATATCGTTGATAAAACGGGTAATTTCCGCCAACCAGGATTTACGGCCATATTCGGCCAGGTAAATCCCAGCCATGATCCCCAGAGGGGTACCAATGACCGTTGCCCACAGAATTAACAAACCACTCCCGGCAATGGCATTGGCTAAACCCCCACCCGCGGTATTGGGTGGGGGTGTCATTTCGGTAAACAGCGCCAAAGACATGCCGTCGATACCTTTGGTTACCGTAGAGAATAAAATCCACACTAACCAGAACAAGCCGAATGCCATGGTTGCCATTGAAAGTATTAAGGCAATCCGGTTTTTTTGACGACGCCAAGCCTGCTTTTTACGGCGGGTTTCTAACAGTGTCGCATCACTTTGCATATCCATCGTTGCCATCTTAGCGCCCCTCTTTCTTAGCCAGACGCAGAATCATTAGCTTAGATAAAGCCAGTACGATAAAGGTTATAACAAACAAGATCAGGCCCAACTCCATCAGCGCGGCGGTATGCAAGCCGGACTCAGCTTCGGCAAATTCATTCGCCAGCGCGGAAGTAATACTGTTGCCGGGCATAAATAGCGAGAAGCTGTCGAGCTGGTAGGTGTTACCGATAATAAAAGTCACCGCCATGGTTTCACCCAATGCACGGCCCAGCCCTAGCATCACGCCACCAATAACACCATTTTTGGTATAAGGCAGTACAATGCGCCAGATAACTTCCCACGTGGTGCAGCCAATACCGTAAGCCGACTCTTTCATCATCACCGGGGTTTGTTCAAACACATCGCGCATAACTGCCGCAATGTAAGGAATAATCATGATGGCTAAGATGACACCGGCGGCCAGAATACCAATACCAAATGCTGGGCCCGAGAACAGCACACCAACAATAGGGATACCGGACATCAAGTTACCGACAGGCTCTTGAAAATAACGGGCAAAGAGAGGCGCGAAAACAAACAAACCCCACATACCGTAAACAATACTTGGGATCGCCGCCAGTAACTCGATAGCCACACCTAGTGGGCGTTTTAACCAGTTTGGTGCTAACTCAGTCAAGAATAAGGCAATGCCAAAACTGACTGGAACCGCAATGAGTAAGGCGATAACAGAGGTCACAATTGTGCCGTAAATTGGCACCAACGCACCAAACTGCTCAGCTGGAGGATCCCACTCTTTGGTCCACAGGAAAGCAAAACCAAACTTTTCGATACTTGGCCAGGAAGCCACAATCAATGAAACGATTATGCCGCCCAACATAAATAGGGTAATCAGCGCTGCCAGCTTAACCAGCGCACTGAAAATGATGTCACCGTATTTACTCGGTGCTTTGATCGTCGGCTTATAAGCAGCCATAGACTCTCTTCTCATCGGGGTATTATTTCCCTCCCCAAATGGGGAGGGATCAATTAATTAAACCAATTTTATATCAATCACTTATTGGAGCAAAAGCATCAAGCGCAAACTGTATTCAATCAAAACAGTGGCTTACCGCTACTGTCTTTAATCTGAGTTTTCCAGGCTGCACGCACTTGCTCTACAACTTCATCTGGTAATGTTGCGTAATCCAGTGCGTTAGCTTGTTTAGCGCCGTTTTTATATGCCCAATCAAAGAACTTCAGCACTTCAGTGCCACTAGCAGGATTTTTTTGCACTTTGTGCACCAAAATGAAAGTTGTCGATGTAATTGGCCAGACATCATCACCTTTTTGATTGGTTAAATCTTGAGCAAATGTTTTGCTCCAGTCTACACCTTTTGCCGCAGAGCTAAAGCTTTGCTCAGTCGGGCTAACGGGTTTCCCATCAGCAGAAATCAGTTTGGTGTAAGCCAGGTTATTCTGTTTGGCATAGGCGTATTCCACGTAGCCAATAGCACCAGGCAAACGTTGAACGAAAGCAGCAATACCATCGTTACCTTTACCGCCCAAGCCCGTTGGCCAGTTAACAGTGGAGCCTGCGCCCACTTTCTCTTTCCAGTCTGCATTCACTTTAGCCAGGTAGCTGGTGAACACGAATGAAGTACCGGAGCCGTCAGCACGACGTACTACAGCAATATTCTGATCGGGTAATTTAACGCCCGGATTCAGCTTCACAATCGCCGGGTCATTCCACTTTTTCACATTGCCCAGATAGATATCACCCAGTGTTTTACCATCTAATGTTAGCTCACCGGATTTAATGCCAGGGATATTCACGGCTAACACCACACCGCCGATCACTGTTGGGAATTGGAATAAACCTTCAGCAGCCAATTTGTCGTCTGTTAATGGCGCATCAGAAGCACCGAAATCAACAGTATTGGCAATGATTTGTTTCACGCCACCTGAAGAACCGATCCCCTGATAGTTAACTTTGTTACCTGTTTCTTTCTGATAAGAATCTGCCCACTTGGCATACACCGGCGCGGGGAATGTCGCACCTGCACCTGTCAGGCTTGTAGCAGCGAACACGGACACAGTGGTCATAGATAAAGTCGCTGCCACAATGCTGGCTACGGTGGTACGCATCAGTTTCATAATCCCTCCTAATGGGATATTAGAATCAACTCTAAATTGTTTTCATCAGATTAAGTATGGTGCAGGAGGGAAAATAGGACAGTTTAATGACAGAAAAATGTACGTAATATTACAGTTATATGACAAGCAACCAAGGAAACAACAAAAGTTTTATTTATCAGTATATTAGCGATAATTTTCAGTAATTGATTTATCCTTAATTCATGAATAAGTTCATTTTATGATTCATAAGGCAGTAAAATACCTGATTATTTTTTCATCAAAAGTGACAATTTATTACTGAATGGCGAGAGACAAAAAAGCCGGCATCTGCCGGCTTTTATTTATGAGATACCGATTACGCGTTATTCAACCGTTACCGATTTTGCCAAGTTGCGTGGTTTATCCACATCAGTGCCTTTAATCAGCGCGACATGGTAAGCCAGCAGCTGTAGCGGCACGGTGTAGAAAATTGGCGCAATAATTTCTTCAACATGAGGCAATGGCACAATCTTAACCCCTTCGCTGTTAGTAAAACCAGCATCTGCATCAGCAAACACATACAGCAAGCCACCGCGAGCGCGAACCTCTTCAATGTTGGATTTCAATTTTTCCAATAATTCATTGTTAGGGGCCACCACAATAACCGGCATATTGGCATCAATCAAAGCTAATGGACCGTGTTTTAATTCACCGGCAGCGTAAGCTTCAGCATGAATATAAGAAATCTCTTTCAGCTTCAGTGCGCCTTCCATTGCGATAGGGTATTGATCGCCACGCCCCAGGAACAATGCATTGTGCTTATCGGAGAAACCTTCGGCTAAGGCTTCAATGGTTTTATCCAGCGACAGCATCTGCTCGATATGGACAGGTAAAGATTGTAATGCCTCAACAATTTCCTGCTCCAACTTCAAGCTGTCTTTAATGCCTTTCAGTAAACCAATCCGGCCAACCAACATCAATAATACGGTCAATTGAGTGGTGAAAGCTTTGGTTGAGGCAACACCAATCTCAGTACCGGCTTTGGTCATCAAGGCTAAATCTGATTCGCGTACCAGTGATGAACCCGCAACGTTACATATTGCCAGCGAGCCTAAATAGCCCAGTTCCTTCGACAAGCGCAAAGCCGCCAAGGTATCAGCAGTTTCACCCGATTGCGACAACGTGATTAACAGACTATTCGGACGCACCGCAGGTTTGCGGTAACGGAATTCTGAGGCAATTTCAACGTCACAAGGCACGCCAGCCAGAGCTTCAAACCAATAGCGTGAAACCATGCCTGAGTTGTAAGAAGTACCACAGGCGATGATTTGAATATGTTGGACATCAGCCAGCAAAGCATCAGCATTCGGGCCTAGCTCAGACAAATCAATTTTCCCGTGATTTAAACGGCCTTCCAACGTATTTTTAATTGCTGTTGGCTGCTCATAAATCTCTTTTTGCATGTAGTGGCGATAAACACCTTTGTCGCCCGCATCGTACTGCAACTGAGATTCAGTTTCCGGGCGTTCAATGGCATTGCCCTGTTTGTCAAAAATGCTGACGCTGTGGCGAGTAACTTCAACCACATCACCCTCTTCAAGGAAGATGAAACGGCGGGTAACAGGCAACAGTGCCAGCTGGTCAGAGGCAATAAAGTTTTCACCAATGCCGCAACCGATAACCAATGGGCTACCTGAACGAGCAGCAACCAAGCGGCTTGGATCACGACTATCCATCACCACAGTGCCGTATGCGCCACGCAGTTGTGGGATGACACGCTTCACCACTTCCAACAGAGAACCGCCTTGCTGCTGCTCCCAATGGACCAAGTGAGCGATAACTTCAGTATCAGTTTCAGAACTGAAGCTATAGCCACGACTAGCCAATAACTCACGCAAAGGCTCATGGTTCTCGATAATACCGTTGTGAACCACAGAGATATAATCTGAAACATGCGGGTGAGCATTCGCCTCTGATGGTGCACCATGAGTGGCCCAGCGAGTATGTGCAATGCCGGTACCACCGTGCAGATCTTGCTTTTCAGCAGCATCTGACAGCTCTTGTACCTTGCCCAACCGACGCAAGCGCGTCAAATGGCCTTCAGCATCAACCACCGCTAAACCAGCAGAGTCATAGCCACGGTATTCCAGACGACGTAAACCTTCGATCAGAATCTCAGCGATATCACGTTGCGCTACTGCGCCAACAATTCCACACATCTGTTTTATTCCTATGTAAGGTTCTTTAAGAACCTTGTCGATGTCAGTGACCTGATTGATCCGGATTTTCCGGGTTCCCCGAGCCTGTAGAGTTGGGGATTATTATGTTTTGTTCTGTATTTTCGACAAAAATGAATAAGCCAAAAACACAGGGCAAAACATCCCTTCAAAGCAGAATAAAACGCGTTGAAGAGCTTTTTTTTAATCAATTTATGATCTTAAATATACCCGATAGGCTTCAAGTTATAGGTCGGCGACGACTGAATAAACCCAAGACGTTGAGACAACTCAATGTCTTGGGTGAGTGATGCTAGCCAACACCCAGTATCTTGAAAGATGGCGGGTATAGATTATTTTTTCTTCACCGGGCGTTGCCACCCCTGAATATGAATTTGCTTGATACGGCTGAGTACTAATTCATTTTCGGCGATATCACGTGTCACAGTGGTACCGGCAGCGATAGTGGCACCATTAGCGACAGTGACTGGGGCAACAAGCTGAGTATCGGACCCGACAAAGACATCATCGCCAATGATAGTTTTAAACTTATTAGCTCCATCATAGTTGCAAGTTATAGTTCCTGCGCCAATATTTACGCCAGAACCAATTTCAGCATCACCTAAATAGGAGAGATGGCCAGCTTTAGAGCCTTTACCCAAGCGGGATTTCTTAATCTCAACAAAGTTACCAACATGGGCACCTTCCGCTAATTCAGTACCTGGTCGCAAGCGGGCAAATGGCCCAACAGTACAGCCAGCATCCAAGTGCGAATCTTCCAATACGGTATATGGGCTGATTTCTGAATCATCGCCAATCACACAGTTTTTAAGCACACATCCGGTACCAATACGAACCCGATCACCTAAAGTCACATGACCTTCAATAATGACATTGGTATCGATAGTGATATCGCGGCCATGTGTTAATTCTCCGCGCAAATCAAAGCGCGCCGGATCCAGTAACATCACCCCAGCTAATAGCAGCTTTTCCGCTTGCTCAGATTGATATACACGCTCAAGAGTCACTAATTGCAGGCGATTATTGACTCCTTCAACCTCACTCAGGCGAGTTGGATGTACCGCAGCAATCTTCTTACCATCAGCATGGGCTAGTGCAATAATATCAGTGATATAAAACTCGCCCTGAGCATTGTTATTATTCAACAGTGATAGCCAGCGCTTTAAATCACGACCATTCGCCACCAGAATTCCGGTGTTAATTTCATTAATTTCGCGCTGTGCATCGCTGGCGTCTTTATGCTCAACAATCCCGACCACATTGCCGTTCTCACGCACAATACGGCCATATCCGCTTGGATTATCCAATTTCACCGTCAACAGGCCGATACCGCCTTGCGGTTTCGCTGCCAGCAGCCGTTGCAGAGTATTAACGGAGATCAAAGGCACATCGCCGTAGAGCATCAGGATGTCTTCATCATCAGCAAAATGCGGTGCTGCTTGTTGCATCGCGTGCCCAGTACCTAACTGTTCAGCCTGCAATACCCAGTTCAAAGCCGGATCGGTCAGTGTTTTTTTCAACAACTCACCACCGTGCCCATAAACCAGATGAACATTTTGTGCACCCAACTTCATAGCCGCATCAATAACATGCTGAACCATCGGCTTTCCGGCCAATGGGTGTAACACCTTAGGAAGGTCGGAATACATACGAGTCCCCTTACCTGCGGCAAGGATGACTACACTCATTGAGCTGTTAGACATAAGCAACCTGATAACTCCAAATTATTAGACGGAAGTAAACCTGTTTAGCGAAATAATTACTACATATTTCTCAACGAAAAACGTACTCAACCCGCGTGGTTAAAGGGTTGTAGCGATATGCCATGTAACAAAAAAATGTAGCGAAAAGTGTCTGCGATCGGCGACGTTTTCTGAGCTGTTTTCGCCGAAATTCAGTCACTCATGCAAGTTATTAACTACTTATTTTACGCCAAGAAACAAGAGTTTTCAGAAAGAAACGTTATTAGTTTAGCTTAGGCTTAATCAAATGCAGAAGAGGTGAGTGGCAGACTGATATATCAATGGATAGAAGTATTCGTCAAATCAGGATAAAAAAAATGCCAATCAGTTTTCACCAATTGGCATTCTATCGTTCTTTATATTATAACTTTATAAATCAATGGATTAATAATCCATAAAAAATACAAAATTACATCGCTTTCCTGGTCAGCTCGATTACGCGTAGTTTCGCAATCGCCTTCGCCAGTTCAGCGGATGCCTGAGCATAGTCGACATCACCGTGGGAATTGTTGATGTGAGCTTCAGCTTTACGCTTAGATTCCAGCGCCTTAGCTTCGTCCAAATCAGTTCCGCGAATAGCAGTGTCAGCCAATACGATCACAACGCTCGGTTGCACCTCAAGGATGCCGCCAGAAAGATAAATGAATTCTTCCTCACCGAACTGTTTAACGATACGTATCATGCCAGGCTTAATGGCAGTGAGCAGTGGGGCGTGACCAGGGTAAATCCCCAGTTCACCTTCACTGCCCGTCACCTGAATTTTTTGTACCACGCCTGAGAACATCTTCTTCTCTGCGCTCACAACATCCAGATGGTAAGTCATTGCAGCCATGTCACCCTCCAGTCAACAGCGTTACAGTTTCTTGGCTTTTTCCACTGCTTCTTCAATGGTGCCAACCATGTAGAACGCCTGCTCCGGCAGGTGGTCATAGTCGCCGTTCATGATGCCTTTGAAACCACGAATGGTGTCTTTCAGCGATACGAACTTGCCCGGTGAACCGGTAAAGACTTCTGCCACGAAGAACGGTTGAGACAGGAAGCGCTGGATTTTACGCGCACGGGATACAACCAGTTTGTCATCTTCTGACAACTCATCCATACCCAAGATCGCGATAATATCTTTTAGTTCCTGGTAACGTTGCAGAATAGACTGCACGCCACGCGCTACATCGTAGTGCTCCTGACCAACAACCAACGGATCGAGCTGACGGCTGGTGGAGTCAAGCGGGTCAACCGCCGGGTAAATACCCAGAGAGGCGATTTGACGGCTCAGAACGACGGTTGCATCCAAGTGAGCAAAGGTGGTTGCTGGTGATGGGTCAGTCAAGTCATCCGCAGGCACGTAAACGGCCTGAACAGAGGTGATTGAACCCGTCTTGGTGGAAGTAATACGTTCCTGCAACACACCCATCTCTTCTGCCAGCGTTGGCTGATAGCCTACCGCAGATGGCATACGACCCAGCAGTGCGGATACTTCCGTACCGGCCAAGGTATAACGATAGATGTTATCGATGAACAGCAATACGTCACGACCTTCATCACGGAATTTCTCCGCCATGGTCAGACCGGTCAGTGCAACGCGAAGACGGTTACCTGGTGGCTCATTCATCTGGCCATAAACCAAGGATACTTTGTCCAGAACGTTGGAGTCAGTCATCTCGTGGTAGAAGTCGTTACCCTCACGGGTACGTTCACCAACACCCGCAAATACGGAATAACCTGAGTGCTCGATCGCGATATTACGGATCAGCTCCATCATGTTTACCGTTTTACCTACACCCGCACCACCGAACAGACCGACTTTACCGCCTTTAGCGAACGGGCAAATCAGATCCATTACCTTGATACCGGTTTCTAACAGATCTTGCGAGCTGGCAAGCTCTTCGTAAGAAGGCGCTTCGCGGTGGATTGCCCAACGCTCTTCTTCACCGATAGGACCTTTCATGTCGATTGGGTCACCCAATACGTTCATGATACGGCCCAGAGTTGATTTACCAACCGGTACTTCAATTGGGTGTTCCAGGTTGACAACTTTCAACCCGCGGCTCAAACCATCGGAAGAGCCCATGGCGATACAACGAACAACACCACCGCCCAGCTGTTGCTGAACTTCCAGTACTAACTTCTCAGCAGTACCTTCAACCTCAAGGGCGTTGTACACTTTTGGTACAGCGTCTTGGGGGAATTCGACGTCCACTACGGCGCCGATTACCTGGATAATCTTTCCAGTAGCCATCTTGAATCCTCTACGTAATACGTTTACCCGTCATATTTCAAATTACTGGCGCGTTAGCCGCCTTCCAGCAATATGAACTACTTAGGGTAATAGCCTGGTTAAACCGCGGAGGCTCCCCCGACGATCTCGGTGAGTTCCTGAGTGATGCTGGCCTGACGAGCTTTGTTGTAAACCAACTGCAGCTCTTTGATCAGGCTACCGCCGTTATCGGTGGCGGCTTTCATCGCTACCATTCGCGCGGCCTGTTCGCTGGCCAGGTTTTCAACGACGCCCTGATAAACTTGCGATTCCACATAGCGGCGCAGGAGGGTATCCAGCAATGCTTTTGGATCGGGTTCATACAGGTAATCCCAGGATTTCTTCTTCAGCTCACCATCTTCCGCTGGCGGAAGAGGTAACAGCTGCATGATCCGTGGTTCCTGAGACATCGTATTGATAAACTTGTTATTCACGATATACAGTTTATCCAGACGACCTTCATCATAGGCTTGCAGCATCACTTTTACTGGACCGATAAGTTCTGACAGAGAAGGGTTATCCCCCATGCCAGTAACCTGAGCAACAATTTTGCCGCCCACGGAACTAAAGAAAGATGCTGCTTTTGATCCAATCAGCGCTAAATCGCATTCAACGCCTTTTTCAGACCAACCTTTCATCTCAGATAACAGTTTTTTGAACAGGTTAATGTTCAAACCACCACACAAGCCACGGTCTGTAGAAACCACCAGATACCCAACACGCTTAACGTCGCGCTCTTCCAGGTACGGATGTTTATATTCCAGATTACCTAGCGCAAGGTGACCAATCACACTACGCATTGTTTCTGCATAAGGACGGCTGGCCGCCATGCGTTCCTGCGATTTACGCATTTTGGAGGCGGCGACCATCTCCATGGCTTTGGTGATCTTTTGCGTGTTTTGCACGCTGGCGATCTTGGAACGTATCTCTTTTGCGCCGGCCATTTCTGCTTCTCCTCATTGCCAGACGGCCTGCTTTCCTAATGAAAAGCAGGGCCGTATAGCGTTACCAGGACTGGGTTGCCTTAAATGTATCGAGGATGCCTTTCAGCTTGGCCTCAATCTCATCGTTATACGCGCCAGTTTGGTTGATTTGTTGCAGAAGCTCGGCATGCTCACGGTCAGCAAATGCTAACAGTGCAGCTTCAAAGCTACCTACCTTCGCCAACTCGATATCACCCAGATAACCACGTTCAGCCGCGAACAGAACCAGAGATTGCTGCGCAACAGACATCGGTGCGTATTGTTTCTGTTTCAGAAGCTCGGTCACTTTCTGACCATGGCTCAGCTGTTTACGTGTTGCATCATCCAAATCGGATGCGAACTGGGAGAACGCAGCAAGTTCACGATACTGTGCCAGAGCGGTACGAATACCACCGGACAGTTTTTTCATGATCTTAGTCTGCGCTGCACCACCCACACGGGATACGGAGATACCAGGGTTAACCGCAGGACGAATACCGGCGTTAAACAGGCTAGATTCCAGGAAGATCTGACCATCGGTAATTGAAATTACGTTGGTCGGAACGAACGCGGAAACGTCCCCTGCTTGGGTTTCAATGATTGGCAAAGCGGTCAAAGAACCGGTTTTACCTTTCACTTCACCCTTGGTAAAGGCTTCAACGTAGTCCGCGTTAACACGCGCAGCACGCTCCAGCAAACGGGAGTGGAGGTAGAATACGTCGCCAGGATAAGCTTCACGACCTGGTGGACGACGGAGCAGCAAGGAGATTTGACGATATGCAACAGCCTGTTTAGACAGGTCATCATAAATAATCAGAGCATCTTCACCGCGATCGCGGAAATATTCACCCATGGCACAACCGGAGTAAGGTGCCAGGTATTGCAATGCTGCTGATTCAGATGCAGTAGCCACAACCACGATGGTGTTAGCTAATGCGCCATGTTCTTCCAGTTTACGCACTACGTTTGAAACAGTAGAGGCTTTCTGGCCGATAGCAACATACACACATTTGATGCCTGAATCGCGCTGATTGATGATCGCATCAATCGCCAGAGCAGTTTTACCTGTCTGACGGTCACCGATGATCAATTCACGCTGACCACGACCAATTGGAATCATGGCATCGACAGACTTATAGCCCGTCTGAACTGGTTCATCAACGGATTGACGCTCGATTACGCCAGGTGCGATAGCTTCAACAGCTGAGAAGCCGTCATTTTCTACCGGACCTTTACCATCAATAGGTTCACCCAGAGTGTTGACGACGCGACCCAATAGGCCACGACCAACTGGAACTTCCAGGATACGGCCAGTACATTTAACCTTCATGCCTTCGGCAAGATCGGCGTACGGACCCATAACGACTGCACCAACGGAGTCGCGCTCCAGGTTCAGTGCGATTGCGTAACGGTTGCCAGGCAGTGCGATCATCTCGCCTTGCATAACGTCGGCCAGACCGTGTACACGAATGATCCCGTCACTGACGGAAACAATAGTACCTTCATTGTGAGCTTCGCTCACTACATTGAACTGAGCAATGCGCTGCTTGATCAGTTCGCTGATTTCGGTGGAATTCAGTTGCATATGCTCCAGTCCCCTTAAGACTGCAAGACGTCAGCCAGGCGTTCAAGACGACCGCGAACGCTGCCATCTATCACCATATCGCCTGCGCGTATTACTACGCCGGCCATAACAGACTTATCAATTTTGCAATTCAGCTTAACTTTGCGTGACAGACGTTTTTCCATCGCAGCGGCAATTTTAGCCAGCTGTTCGTCGTTAAGTGCACTCGCTGAGGACACTTCAACGTCGACGGTAGACTCCAGTGAGGCACGCAGTTGAATAAACTGCTGCAACACCTCAGGAAGAACCAGTAAACGGCCATTCTCCGCCATAACTCGAATGAAGTTCTGTGCGGGTTCATCGAGCTGATCACCACAGACCGCAATAAACGTCTTAGACATTGTTTCTGGCGCAACAGCACCGGAAAGCAATTCAGCGATTTGTTCATTGCGAGTCACTTGGGCAGTAAACGCCAGCATATCCTGCCAACGATCAACCGCCTGGTGCTCAACAGCAAAGTCAAAAGCTGCTTTGGCGTAGGGGCGAGCTACAGTTACAAATTCAGACATCAGCCCCTCCCTCCTTACAGTTCAGCGACCAGTTTATCAACGATGTCGCTGTTAGCAGCTTCATCCACGGAACGTTCGATGATCTTCTCGGCGCCAGCTATAGCCAACATCGCGACTTGCTTACGCAACTCTTCACGAGCACGCTTACGTTCGGCGTCGATCTCTGCCTGCGCTTGCGCCACGATTTTGTTACGTTCCTGTTCAGCTTCAGCTTTAGCTTCATCAAGGATCTGAGCTTTGCGTTTACTTGCCTGCTCAATGATCACCTGCGCTTCTGCTTTGGCCTTCTTCAGTTGGTCGGTCGCATTGGCTTGCGCTAAGTCCAAATCTTTTTTGGCACGCTCTGCAGAAGAGAGACCGTCAGCAATTTCTTTTTGACGCTTCTCGATGGCTGCCATAATTGGCGGCCATATATACTTCATACAAAACAAGACAAACAGGACAAACGCGATGGCCTGGCCGAGGATTGTTGCGTTAAGATTCACAGCACAATGCCTCTTTAAAAGTTAATAGTTTGGTGTAGTTCACAGTAGAGAAAACTCTACTTACGCGACAGCAAACATCACGTACAGACCCAGACCAACAGCGATCATTGGGATGGCGTCAACCAGGCCCATGACGATAAAGAACTGTGTACGAAGCAGAGGAATCAGGTCAGGCTGACGTGCAGCGCCTTCCAAAAATTTACCACCCAGGATGCCGATACCGATCGCAGCACCGATTGCCGCTAAACCCATCATTATAGCGGCAGCCATGTACAGCAGATCCATATTCAGGTTTTCCATGACAGTCTCCAGTTTATTTCAGTTAAAACGCAGTAGTGTTATAAGAAAATCAGTGCTCTTCGGATGCCATCGACAGATAGACAATCGTCAGAACCATGAAGATAAAGGCTTGTAACGTAATAATCAGTATGTGGAAAATAGCCCAAGGTAAACTGAGCATCCACTGTGACCACCACGGCAACAAACCCGCAATAAGGATGAAGATCAACTCACCCGCATACATGTTGCCGAACAGTCGCAGACCGAGTGAAACCGGTTTGGACAGCAGGCTGACACCTTCCAGAATTAAGTTAACTGGAATGAATATCGGGTGATTGAACGGCTGCATCGTTAATTCTTTTACGAAGCCGCCTACACCTTTCATTTTAATGCTATAGAACAGGATCAGGATGAATACACCCAATGCCATGGACAAGGTAATGCTCACGTCAGCAGTTGGTACCACACGTAGTGCCGGTAACCCAAAGACATGTTCACCGATGTAAGGCAGTAAATCGATTGGCAGCAAGTCCATCATGTTCATCAATAGAACCCAAACAAACACGGTCAGGGCTAATGGTGCGATGACTTTACTTTTGCCGTGGTACATATCCCGTACACTGCCATCGACAAAACCGATAATTAACTCAACGGCAGTCTGCAATTTGCCGGGCACGCCACTGGTGACGTTTGCCGCAACTTTGCGGAACACAAGCAGAAAAGCTAACCCCAGCACGACAGAGAAGAACAGAGAGTCAATGTTCAACGTCCAGAACGTCGCAGGGCCAGGTGAGTGGGGATTGACCAACTCAAAGGTACGCAGGTCCAACTGAAGGTTATTCAGATGGTGACCTATGTAGTCCCTTGGAGTAGAGATTTCTCCTGATGCAGACATGATGCCTCTTACCCTTTTGTAGTTAAATACGATAACTGTTAAGTACGGTAGCCGCTCATCACGGCCGGTGCCAATATCTGCACAATCAGCACCGATAAGTAGGTTAAACCGAGTGGAGCAAATGCGGCTTTAAACAGCCCTAATGCAACAATCAGCAAAATTATCGTCATGATAACTTTTAACCCTTCGCCAATGGCAAACGACCACGCAACACGACCTGGAGCAGCTGTTTTTGCCTGATGGCGACAAGCAAACAACATAAACATGGCACTGGGCAACCAGGCTGCCAACCCTCCTGCCAAAGCAGAAGCACTCCATTCCAGGCTTTTAAAACCAAAAGCAGCACTGAGAACAACAAAAGTCATTAACTGCAACAACAGCAACTTTCGTGCAATTTTCCCACTGTAAAGGGATACAGGCATGACGTTTGTTCTCTCCGAACCACATTAAGGGCATGCTGAGTGAGGTATAAAACTGCCTTTTACCCCATTGAGTCAAGCAGCAAAAAACGAGCAAATTATACGGGCCACTCAAACGAATTCAATCGATAAGTAGCGAAAAGGTGAACAATTATTTAAATTTTCTTCTTTCGAGCTATTTTCACAAGAAAAGCCTCGGAATAAAGCCCTTATTTAATTGTCTGACGATTCCAAACATTATCAATAAAGCGTGGAACCGATCACATAACTAAAAACAAACTGATTTATATCCCATAAGACTTCGCTTTGTCTTTAACGAAAAGAGCCATTAAAACTTTTACAAATCATAATTTTAAAATTAAAACCATTATCAAACAACTCATCTACTTAGTAAAAACTTACCATTGACATTTCAGATAATAATTCGGCAACAGTTTGGATACATAAAAAGAGTGAAGTCGATAAGATAATAATGACCAAAGTGACTATTTGGTCCCTTTCAATATTGTTATGTCACTGACTAGCGCTGTGTTTGTAAACAACACGTGAAATATTATCTACTCATACGATAACCAGCGAATAAATACCCACCAATATTAAAAACACTAAATGTAATAAAACTCGGTGTCTCAACTAAGAATTTATTACATTTTTTTGATAAATAACAAAGTTAGTTTGACTTAAGAATAACCAGATGACGCTCACCGTCCAACTCAGGGACTTGCAGCCGGATAATCGACTCAAGAGTAATACCCGTAGGCAGTATAGCTAATTCATCATCAGGCCTAACCCCTTTAAGCGCATAAAAACGCCCTTCAGGCTTAGCTGGCAAGTGATGGCACCAAGACAGCATATCTTGTAAGGATGCAAATGCACGGCTTATTACACCATCAAATGGTGGTTTTGCGGCAAAGTCCTCAACACGGCTTTGAACTGGTTCGATATTACTTAGACCTAATTCATGCTGAACCTGACGCAGGAAGCGAACACGTTTACCCAAGCTATCAAGCAATGTGAAATGTGCATCAGGACGCACGATGGCCAACGGTATCCCAGGAAGTCCTGGACCGGTGCCGACATCGATAAACCGGTTACCTTGCAAATGTGGGTTTACCACTATGCTGTCCAGAATATGCCGAACCAGCATTTGCATCGGGTCGCGGACAGAAGTCAGATTATAAGCTTTATTCCACTTATGCAGCAGCTCGACATAACCTATCAACTGATGTTTTTGCTGATCGGGTAGTGCAATATCTGCAGCCTTCAGCAGGGAATCTAATTTTTTTAACACCACAATCATCCTCTGACAGAGAGGTACTCCGTCAGCCTGTAAAAAGGTCAATATACCAATATGTTAATCTAGCTTGCATACAAAGCAAAATTGCCTGCTTAGTTTTTAGCTGCACAGGCAATTATTAGGTCGTTAGGCACTGCGGCGCAGCAGCCCTTGTTTTTTCAGCCAAACCAGTAAAATAGAGATCGCCGCAGGCGTGATACCTGAAATACGTGAAGCTTGCCCGATCGAGTTAGGTTTGTGATCATTCAATTTAGCGATCACTTCGTTTGATAAACCAGAGACTTGGCTGTAATCAAGATCTGTAGGCAATAAGGTATTTTCATTGCGTAGCTGCTTTTCTATCTCTTCTTGCTGCCGAGCAATATAGCCTTCATATTTCACCTGAATTTCAACCTGATCAGCGGCTTGTGGATCTGTTAATGCCGGACCAAAAGAAGGCAATGTCGTCAACAAGCGGTAATCGATTTCAGGGCGGCGCAGCAACTCTTCACCATTGGCTTCTTTCGATAGTGGGGCTTTTAGCAATGCATTGATTTCAGACACATTCTCAGAATGAGGATGCACCCAGATATCACGCAGACGCTGGCGTTCTTTCTCGATCTGCTCAATTTTCTTGCTAAAGTGTTCCCAACGAACATCATCGACCAATCCTAATTTGCGGCCCATTTCGGTTAGGCGCAGATCGGCGTTATCTTCACGCAACATCAAACGATATTCAGCTCGTGAGGTAAACATACGATAGGGTTCTTTGGTTCCCAAGGTGCTCAAATCGTCCACCAGCACGCCAAGGTAAGCTTCATCACGACGAGGTGACCAACCGTCATCATCATTCGCAAAACGCCCCGCATTGAGGCCTGCAAGCAGCCCTTGGGCCGCAGCTTCCTCATAGCCGGTGGTGCCATTGATTTGTCCAGCAAAGAACAAACCGTGGATATATTTGCTTTCCAGCGTAGGTTTCAAATCACGTGGATCAAAGAAATCATACTCAATGGCATATCCAGGTCGAACAATACGTGCGTTTTCAAGCCCTTTCATGGAACGGACTATCTGCATCTGTACATCGAAAGGCAAGCTGGTAGAGATACCGTTTGGATAGATCTCATTGCTGGTCAAGCCTTCCGGTTCAAGGAAGATCTGATGTGAATTGCGATCAGCAAAACGCATGACTTTATCTTCGATCGATGGGCAATAACGTGGCCCGATCCCTTCGATGATCCCCGCATACATCGGGCTGCGATCCAAGTTATTGCGGATCACTTCATGCGTTTTCTCATTGGTGTATGTGATATGACACGCCATTTGCTCTGGATGTTGCTCAGCATTGCCAAGGAAGGAGAATACCGGGATTGGGGTATCACCTAACTGAGGGGCCAATTGGCTAAAATCAATGGTGCGTGCATCGATACGAGGTGGAGTACCGGTTTTAAGACGATTGACGCGCAGCGGCAGTTCACGCAGGCGCTGTGACAATGAGATTGATGGTGGATCACCAGCGCGACCACCACTGTAGTTCTCAAGGCCAATATGAATCTTTCCATCCAGGAAAGTGCCGACGGTTAACACCACGGCTTTAGCTCGGAATTTCAGACCCATTTTGGTCACAGCACCGACCACGTGATCATTTTCAACAATGAGATCTTCAACAGGTTGTTGGAAGATCATCAAGTTAGGTTGATTCTCCAATGCGGTACGTACTGCCTGGCGATACAAGACGCGGTCTGCCTGAGCTCGGGTCGCTCTTACTGCGGGCCCTTTGCTGGCGTTTAGTATCCTAAACTGAATACCGGCTTGGTCAGTTGCCATCGCCATTAAGCCACCGAGAGCATCGATCTCTTTTACCAGATGCCCTTTACCGATACCACCGATCGCTGGGTTACAAGACATTTGTCCCAGTGTGTCGATATTGTGCGTCAGCAATAAGGTCTGACGTCCCATGCGTGCCGCTGCCATTGCAGCTTCCGTGCCGGCATGGCCACCACCAATGATGATGACGTCAAATTGATCTGGATAAAACATGGTACTGCACCTCGCCGTTATGCGAATTTCTGTGTTTGCCCTGGGGTGGGGGATTCTACTCAAGTTTAGACGATCGACCAAGCAGCTTAGGATCGCCCTTAATTAAAAGAAGATCTTTTTATTTAAAGATCTCTTTATTAGATCTCTTATTAGGATCATGATCCTCTGTGGATAAGTGATTATTCACATTAAAGATCATGAGATTAAGGAGGATCGTTTGCTGTGAATGATCGGTGATCCTATTGCGTATAAGCTGGGATCTAAATAGCATGTTATGCACAGGTACTTTAAGACACCAAGGTTGTTATGTGGATATGTACCGCTTTTACCCTGCTTTTAAGCCTACTTATCCACATTCGTTCGCGTGATCTTTAAGCAAATTAGAGCAAATTAATCCAATTTTTAACCCAAACCTCTGCTGGATCTTCGGGAATCTCATGTTGGATGACGTCTATTTCTAAAATATCACCCAAACGTTTGGCTCCCAGCGCGATCAACTGTTGATCCAGTTTTCTTACTGCACCGCAGAAAGTGTCATATTCAGAACTGCCCAAACCCACAGCACCAAAACGTACCAGGGAGAGATCCGGTTGCTGTTCTTCTATTTGGTCTAACAATGGTTGAAGATTATCGGGTAGATCACCTGCGCCATGAGTGGAGGTAATGATTAACCACATACCTTCCAGCGTGAGTTCGTCTAGCTCTGGGCCATGTAGCGTTTCTGTGGAGAAACCCGCTTCTTCTAATTTCTCAGCTAAATGTTCAGCAACATATTCAGCACTGCCAAGTGTACTGCCACTGATCAAGGTAATGTCAGCCATATAGAACCCAACCGAAGTAATGAACCGGTATTGTACGCTGTGAATCAGCTGGGATCTACCTGTGGATAATGTGGGTATAGTTATTTAGTTATCATGGCACGATGGTACGCATAATGGGGTTCTGCAAGGAAATAAGGGTCTCTGTTGACTGTATCTCATCAATCGTCTGGATCTTGTTGATAAGTACCTGTTGGAGCGCATCTATTGATTTACACATAACCTTAATAAAGATGCTGTAATGCCCGGTCGTGTAATAAGCCTCTACAACTTCTTCTAAACTCTCTAGTTTTATCAGTGCTGAAGGGTAATCTTTGGCACTTTTCAAAATAATACCGATAAAACAACACACATCGTAACCCAGTTGCTTTGGGTTAACGTGAACACAAGCCGCAGTGATGATCCCTGCCTGACGCATTTTTTCGACTCGTACATGAATGGTGCCTGGGCTTACGCCAAAGTTTTTTGCCAATTCAGCGTAAGGAGTGCGTGCATTTTCCATTAATGCGTTAAGGATGCCGCGATCGAGATTATCGATTTGATAAATTTCACTCATATTAACCCCCATTTTTTATTGATTATCTAATTATAGACCAGTAAAAATGAATTATTAAAAGTGAAATGCTAATATTGTTTGTTGGATATTGAATTTAACCCTCATTCTGTTGCTTAATCGATGACAAGCACAACGGCATAACGACTATTTGCATCACACAATAACGAATTGAGAAAACAGCAATGAAAAAACAATTTATCCAAAAACAGCAACAAATCAGCTTTGTGAAATCTTTCTTTTCCCGCCAATTAGAACAGCAACTTGGTCTGATTGAAGTCCAGGCACCCATCCTGAGCCGTGTCGGTGATGGCACTCAAGATAACCTTTCTGGTTCTGAGAAAGCGGTGCAGGTAAAAGTAAAAACTTTGCCAGATGCAACTTTTGAAGTTGTTCATTCATTAGCTAAATGGAAACGTAAAACCCTAGGCCGCTTTGATTTTGGTGCTGACCAAGGGATTTACACCCATATGAAAGCATTACGTCCTGATGAAGACCGTCTGAGTGCCATTCATTCTGTGTATGTCGATCAGTGGGATTGGGAACGCGTCATGGGTGATGGTGAACGCAACCTGGCTTACCTGAAATCGACAGTTAACAAGATCTATGCAGCAATTAAAGAAACTGAAGCAGCAATCAGTGCTGAATTTGGTGTGAAACCTTTCTTACCAGACCATATTCAGTTTATTCACAGTGAAACTTTGCGTGCCCGTTTCCCTGATTTGGATGCTAAAGGTCGTGAACGCGCTATTGCCAAAGAGCTGGGAGCCGTGTTCCTGATTGGCATTGGTGGCAAATTAGCTGATGGCAAATCCCATGATGTTCGTGCGCCAGATTATGATGACTGGACCTCTCCGAGCGCGGAAGGTTTTGCCGGACTGAACGGCGACATAATTGTTTGGAACCCCGTTCTGGAAGATGCTTTTGAAATTTCATCCATGGGGATTCGCGTGGATGCTGAAGCGCTGAAGCGCCAATTGGCTCTGACCTCTGATGAAGATCGTCTGAAATTAGAATGGCATCAATCTCTGCTTAATGGTGAAATGCCGCAAACCATTGGTGGTGGCATCGGTCAATCGCGTTTAGTGATGTTATTGCTGCAAAAACAACATATTGGTCAGGTACAATGTGGAGTGTGGGGACCAGAAATCAGCGAGAAGGTTGAAGGATTGCTGTAAAGTTTAATCACGACGTTGATAATGTACTAAAAGACACCTTAGGGTGTCTTTTAGTTGTTTTTGTTTCGGTCATAGAGGCTTATTGCAAGTTCTGACGTTGTATTTCACGACTAACAAGGTTGACCTATCGCGGGTTTGCCACTTCCCTGCAACGTGATAACTATTGGTGTATATTCAGTATAACTACCAGCAAGGTTATTGATGTTATGCTTCTATTTCATCCAATTAGACACTATTTACATGCCCGCCCAAGGTTGTTGTTTTCTGTCGGAGCTGGGTTTGCCACTTATTTTCTGATGCCAACACATGAGACCCTCTTATTGCGGCTGATGGTCAGTTGGAATGTCTCTGCTTGGCTCTATTTGCTTTTTTTATGGCTGCAATTATTACGTACTGATCCTAAAAAAATTAGCAAAATAGCCCAGGTGCAAGATGAAAGTGCCAGTATGGTACTGACAATTGTCAGCATGGCGTGTCTGGCCAGTATTTTAGTTATATTGTTTGAATTAAGTACCGCAAATCAGTTAGCCGATTCAGCTAAAGCCATCCATTTGATACTGACGGGGATGACTCTTTTAGTGTCGTGGCTATTATTGCCAACCGCTTTTACTATGCACTATGCACACCTGTTTTATATGCGTCGTGATGAGTCAGAAACCACGTTGCCATTACTTTTCCCTAAAGAAATAACGACACCTTCCTATTGGGATTTTCTTTATTTCTCATTCACTATTGGCGTGGCTTCACAAACCGCCGATGTGGCGACCGGTACATCAGATATCCGCCGCGTGGTGTTATTGCAGTCGGTATTATCCTTTATTTTCAATATGACGATCTTGGGGCTATCGATTAATGTGGGGGCCGGCCTACTAAACTAAAAGACTTTATCGCTTCCAGCGGCGCATCAAGCGGCTTTTTAAACCGGTATCAAAGCGCCAGATATGGTCGAAAATGCGCATAATACCGGGCTTGCCATAAGCTGACATCGCCACGGCATGGAATCGGTGTTGGTGGGCTTGCTGTTGAATCTTAATCTTGCGGATTAATTCTTCGGGTAAGCGCTGGGCAATAAAGTCTGAAATAATCACCGCATCGGCGTCATACCACTCTCTCTCTTCCATTTTGTTTAAGGTGCTGGCTAAACAAGCCGCCAGATCGGTTCCCCCACGAAAATGTTGGCTGAGAAAACGTATTGCTTGTTCAATGCCGCTGGCTGCTGAGAGTTCGTAGTGAATTATTTCTGTCGCAAATAGCATGATGTAACAGCGGCGGTTATCCGCCAGCGCAATACGGAGCAGGGCTAAACAAAAGGCTTTGGCACATTGCTCGTTAAACCCACCCATCGAGCCAGAAGTATCGACACAAACAATAAAAGGGCCACGTGGTTGCTCATCATGACTTTTAAGGCTGACGGGGCGCTGTAAGGTTTTTTCCTGCCAGTTATCCCCTTGTAGGCGATAAGTGAGCAAGCGGCGTTCAAGTAAGCGGCGATAAAACTCAAACTCCAGTTCACTCATCCCCAGCATTACCAGCTCAGTCGGGAGCAATCGCAGAATGTCATTGCTCTGGTGAATACCACTGACTTCCTCCGGTACCGTATCAGGTTGGCGCACCATCACCGTGTAAGGCTCATAGCGAGCATCGGGGGTGGGTTGAGCTTTGGCAGAACGGCTACGGCCCAACTGTTCTGCTAATTGCTGCAATTCGGGTTGTTGTTGCAGAAAATCGCCGTATTGCAGCAATAATTGATAATCACCGCGCTGTAAATGGCCTTGAGTCATATCCCAAAGCCGCCCTGCAGCCCCATCATTGGTTGCCAGAATGGGCTCCAATGCACCACTGAGGGCTAATCGTTGCTGTAACTCGGCTAAAAGTTGTTCTCGCTCTTGTTCCAGTAACTGATGATGAATAGTGATGGTTTGTAGCGTCAGACTGACACGCCAGCGCTGTAAGAAAAGGGTTTGTAAGCTATCGCCAGTTTGTGGGTTTCTAGCTAAATCAGCGGTTTGTAATAGTGTTTTAGCTTGTTCGGCAAAAGGAGAATGCCATTGCTGTAGCTGCGCCACGATATCGGAAAGATGGGCATAAAATATCGGGCTACTCTCTAATTGGCTCTGTTGGTATAAGTAAAACTCATCGGCCAATCCCGCCGGAACTTTGGCTTCTTGGATACGTTGCTGTAAGTTTTGCTTCCAGCCAGGAATATCCTTCATTAATGCTCGTTTAATCCGCGGAAATTTTTCAAAAAATATTGCTAGCTGAGGGGAGACCAGTAATCCCACCACCATCTCTTCGATAAGCTCACTTTCGCTTATTGAAAGCAGCAAATCTAATGTTGCCAAGCTCAGCATCAGTCAGTGCCCGCGCAGTTTTTGCTGCTGCTGTTTCAGTTGTTCCGCCACCTGCAACAAGCTCGCTTCTATTTTTGCCAGCCAAGAGGATGGTGTGAACAAACAAGGCTGGTGCTGACTGAATAACCGCCGTTGTTCAGCCAAATTAGTTTCCAGTTCTGTCAGCTCCACCAGCAACTCGGGAGGAATGCTGGTGGTAGAGGCTCCGGGTTGTGAGAGTATTGATGACTGGCGACTTACATCTAACACCGTGATGTGAAGTTGCTCATCAATTACTGCATCAATAGATTGAGCATAACCAACGCCATTTAATTTAGCGCGTAATACCCCGCCCTTGTTCAGCCATTGCGCCAGAGCCTCTCTCTCTATTTGCAGATGATTGACTTGAATATCATGCAAGTTAAGAGGTTTTTGCAGCAAAAGCGTTAGCGTGCTGTCGGTCAGTGTCTCTGGCAGAGCATATTGTGGTTTACGGCTGAACATGCCGCTTTGCTTAGTCACCGTCAGTGCTTGATGGTCACTTTGCTGCTGCTGGTGCTGCAACCATTGGCCATTAATATGTTGTAGCTTCATTAATAGACTTTGTTGCTGATATCCCTGCTCTGTTAATAGCTGATCTAACTGGTGCTGTAGCAGCTTAAGTGAGCTCAGGTCATGCCATAGGCAATCTTTCAGTAAAATGAGGTCGATAGGTGTAATTTCATTTCGACCGCTGAAAAAGGCACTCGCCTGCAATAAGCGTATGGCTTTCTTCCAACGCCGGTCAGAGACATAGGGTGCATGCTCTTGTGCACTGAGCCGTTGACGTAACAGAAAAATAAGTTCAAAACAGTGATCCGATAAAGTGATTTTATCGATTAAAGGTTGCCACTGATAAAACTCCTCATCGCTGATACTGAGATTTTCCGCGACCGGATTATGGTTTTCATCTTGCCGGCTAAGCAGTAATGAGCGGAAGTTTTGTTTTTCTTGCACGCGATCCAGCCATAGGCGGATCAACATACGGTCATAAAGAGCCTCTAGGCTGCTATCGGCATCCGGCAATTCATTGGAGGCTGTCACCAATAAGCGCATCGGGATTCTGTCTTCCCGATCACCATTACGAAAACGTCGTTCATTAATCGCAGTAAGCAGGGTATTCAAAATAGCCGGGCCGGCTTTCCAGATTTCATCAAGGAAGACGATTTCAGCTTCAGGTAAATAACCCGCGGTCATGCGCTGGTAGCGCCCCTCTTCTTTCAGCGCCTGAATAGATAGCGGGCCAAACACTTCTTCAGGTGTTGAAAAGCGGGTCATCAGGTATTCAAATGCTCGGGCATTTCGGAAGGCAAATTTTAGGCGGCGGGCAATCAGGCTCTTGGCAATCCCCGGAGGGCCGAGTAGAAAGACACTCTCGCCACTGAGGGCTGCCAGTAAACACAAGCGAATAGCTTCCTGTCTTTCATACAGACCGCTTTCAAGGGCACTGCTCAAGCGGGAGATTCTTTCAGCTAATTGCGATGATTGCGCCATAATTGCTCTATATGTTCTGTTAGTTGATTGATTTTTACCTGATCACGGAGAATAAATCCTCTTTTTCTTCACCTTATAGCGGATTTTTCTTAATGGGATAGCTCATTGATTAGTAAAATTTTTATATCATAAGTTATTTGAAATCGATTCATTTTCGCTCTTTTAGCTGCTTGATTTAAGAGTAGGCAATCCATTGAAATCGTGCATACTGTGCGCCTTTTGGTGGGCGTCAAGGGACACAGAGCCGGTTATTGCGGTTCTTAAACGCACGCATCAGCTTATGGATGTTCTAGCAAAAAGAAATCAATTATGAGCACTGAGCATAAACAGTCTTTATCGGCGGTAACCCTGGCTGCAATAGGGGTGGTTTACGGTGATATTGGTACCAGCCCACTCTATACCTTGAGAGAGTGCTTTTCTGGTCATTATGGTTTTGATGTCCGTCCTGATGTGGTGTTTGGTTTTTTATCGCTGATATTCTGGATGCTAATTCTGATTGTTTCGGTTAAATATCTCACCTATGTCATGCGCGCGGATAATGCCGGTGAAGGTGGGATTTTAACATTAATGTCTTTGGCCGGACGCAATACGTCTTCCAGAGCCACTTCTATTTTGGTCATACTCGGCTTAATTGGCGGCAGCTTCTTTTATGGTGAAGTCGTTATCACTCCAGCGATATCGGTTATGTCAGCCATTGAAGGGTTGGAAATTGCGGCCCCCGCGCTTGATCCCTATATTGTCCCCTGTTCTATTGCAGTATTAACCCTGCTGTTTGTTATTCAAAAACACGGTACTGGTAGCGTCGGCAAACTCTTTGCGCCGGTGATGTTAGTGTGGTTCCTGACATTAGCGCTCCTTGGTCTGCGCAGTATTATCGCCAATCCAGAGGTTCTGGCTGCACTGAATCCTAAATGGGCAATAAGCTTCTTTACTGAATATAAATCGGTTTCATTCTTTGCCCTTGGTGCGGTAGTTCTGGCTATTACCGGGGTGGAGGCGTTATATGCCGATATGGGGCATTTTGGTAAATTCCCTATTCGATTGGCATGGTTTACGGTGGTTTTACCGTCATTAGTGCTGAATTACTTTGGTCAGGGCGCGTTATTACTGAAAAATCCAGAAGCCATCAAAAACCCCTTCTTCCTGCTAGCTCCTGACTGGGCATTAATCCCGCTGTTAATATTGGCAACGTTAGCGACAGTTATTGCCTCGCAAGCGGTTATTTCCGGTGTGTTCTCACTCACTCGACAGGCCGTTCGTTTAGGTTATTTGCCGCCGATGCGAATTATTCATACGTCAGAAATGGAATCAGGCCAGATATATATCCCAGTGATTAACTGGACACTATATCTGGCGGTGGTGATGGTTATTGTTGGCTTCGAACGCTCCAGTAATTTGGCCGCGGCTTATGGGATTGCGGTGACCGGTACCATGGTGATAACCAGTATCCTGTTTTGCACCGTAGCGCTGAAAAACTGGCATTGGAATCGCGTTTTTGTCGGTTTCTTGCTGGTGGTTTTATTGATTATCGATGTGCCGATGTTTTCCGCCAATGCTCTGAAATTGTTCTCCGGCGGCTGGTTGCCACTGTCTCTTGGTTTGGTGATGTTTATCATCATGACCACATGGAAGAGCGAGCGTTTCAGCCTGCTGCGTCGTATGCATGAGCATGGTAATTCACTGGAAGCGATGATTGCCTCATTGGAAAAATCCCCCCCGGTGCGGGTAACAGGGACGGCGGTGTATATGTCGCGGGCCATGAATGTCATTCCATTTGCTTTGTTGCATAACCTTAAACATAACAAAGTGTTGCATGATCGGGTGGTGTTGCTGACATTGCGAACCGAAGACGCGCCTTATGTGCATAATGTTAATCGGGTGACTATCGAGCAACTCTCACCGACATTCTGGCGAGTTGTCGCCAGCTATGGTTGGCGAGAAACGCCCAATGTAGAAGAGATTTTCCATCGCTGTGGCTTAGAAGGCTTGCCATGCCAGATGATGGAAACTTCATTCTTTATGTCGCACGAGTCGCTCATTTTGACCAAACGCCCTTGGTATCTGTTCCTGCGCGGTAAGTTGTTTATTGCCCTCAGTCGCAACGCGCTACGCGCAGCCGATCAGTTTGAGATCCCACCTAACCGGGTTATTGAGTTAGGGACGCAAGTCGAGATTTAATCAGGAAGGCCGTTAATCATAACGGCCTTTTTCTTGCTTGTTTTACACCAATCTTCCAGACAGTTTCTTGTGGCTTTGCTAGCCTGAATAATCAGTTTATGGCTGTGATATTGCTAGTTCTGTCTGGGTGGACATTACTGCCACAGCAACCATCTTGATTTTCCATTGGTTCAGCGAAACGTTTCGATGGCGATCACATTTTCGTCAAATTGGATTTGCCTTCTGCTGCTATTTTTCTAAACTCAGTATCAGCGAAACGTTTCGCTGTTGGAGTAGAAAATGAAAAAAGGCGCATTACTGAATTCTGATATTTCTGCTGTTATCTCCCGTCTGGGTCATACCGATCAGCTGGTGATAGGTGATGCGGGGCTGCCAATACCGGCAACCACCACACGTATCGATTTGGCACTGACACGAGGCGTTCCTGGTTTCCTCCAGGTTCTTGAGGTGGTAACGCAAGAGATGCAGGTTGAGAGTGCCTACCTCGCGGAAGAGATTGTTAAAAATAATCCGCAGCTCCATGAAGCGTTACTCGCCCAACTCACACAACTTGAACAACATCAGGGAAACCAAATTGTTTTGCGCTATATCAGCCATGAGGCTTTTAAAGAGCAAACCAAACAAAGCCGGGCAGTGATTCGTAGCGGGGAATGTTCCCCCTTTGCTAACATCATTCTCTGCTCCGGCGTAACTTTCTGAGGCATTTATGCAACCTTTGCTGCAATTGAAAGGGATTGATAAAGCCTTTCCCGGCGTCAAAGCACTCTCCGGTGCTGCACTTAGTGTCTATCCTGGCAGGGTTATGGCTCTGGTGGGCGAAAATGGGGCTGGAAAATCGACCATGATGAAAGTGCTGACCGGCATCTACAGTAAAGATGCCGGCAGTCAGCATTTCTTGGGTAAAGAAGTGGTGTTTAATGGCCCAAAAGACTCGCAAGAAGCGGGAATCGGCATTATTCATCAGGAACTTAACCTAATCCCGCAGTTAACCATCGCAGAAAATATCTTTTTAGGGCGTGAATTCATTAATCGTTTTGGCGGCATCGATTGGAAAAAGATGTATGCCGAAGCTGATTTACTGCTAGCCCGCCTTAATATCAGCTACAGCAGCCATCGGCTGGTGGGTGAGCTTTCCATTGGTGACCAGCAAATGGTGGAGATCGCCAAAGTGCTGAGCTTTGAATCCAAAGTCATCATTATGGATGAGCCAACAGATGCATTGACCGATACCGAAACCGCCTCTTTATTTAACGTTATCAGAGAGCTGAAAGCGGAAGGTCGCGGCATTGTTTATATTTCCCACCGGTTAAAAGAGATCTTTGAGATTTGCGACGACGTCACGGTATTTCGTGATGGGCAATTTATCGCGGAAAAACCAGTGAGCAGCCTGACTGAAAACTCACTGATTGAAATGATGGTGGGCCGTAAGTTAGAAGAACAATACCCACGCCTGAACTTACCGCGTGGTGAAAAGCGTTTACAAGTCAAACAGCTATGTGGACCAGGGGTAAAAAATGTCAGTTTCACCCTCCATAGTGGCGAGATTTTGGGTGTTGCGGGTTTGATGGGTGCAGGCCGTACTGAGCTGATGAAAATCATCTATGGTGCGCTGCCGCGTAAATCTGGTTTCATCATGTTGGATGGCCGCGAAGTCGTGACTCATTCACCACAAGACGGTTTGGCTAATGGCATCGTGTATATTTCCGAAGATCGTAAACGGGATGGCTTGGTGCTGGGTATGTCGGTTAAAGAAAATATGTCTTTGACTGCATTACGTTATTTTAGCCGCAGCAGCGGTTCCCTCAAACATGCCGACGAACAGCTGGCGGTAGCCGATTTCATTCGTTTATTTAATATCAAGACGCCATCCATGGAACAACCTATTGGTTTGTTATCCGGTGGTAATCAGCAAAAAGTGGCTATCGCTCGTGGTTTGATGACCCGGCCAAAAGTATTGATCCTTGATGAACCTACCCGTGGTGTGGACGTCGGGGCTAAAAAAGAAATTTATCAGTTAATTAACCAATTCAAACAAGAAGGGCTGAGCATCATTTTGGTTTCTTCGGAAATGCCAGAAGTGCTGGGGATGAGTGACCGTATTCTTGTTATGCATGAAGGCCAGCTAAGTGGCGAGTTCTCCATTGAGCAGGCGACCCAAGAAGTGTTGATGGCCGCTGCCGTCGGCAAGCAATACAGCACAGAGCCGAGTAGGAGTGATCAGATATGAGTTCCCAAACTATCCAGACAAAACGCTGGTTCAGTAAAGAATGGTTGTTAGAACAAAAATCACTGATTGCGCTGCTGGTGCTGATTGCTGTGGTTTCGTCACTAAGCCCGAACTTCTTTACGCTAAATAACATGTTTAACATTCTCCAGCAGACCTCGGTTAACGCCATTATGGCGGTGGGGATGACGCTGGTTATTCTAACTTCAGGGATTGACCTGTCGGTAGGGTCATTACTGGCGCTGACCGGTGCGGTGGCGGCCTCGATTGTCGGGCTGGAAGTTAATGCATTGGTTGCCGTGGGGGCGGCATTGGCATTGGGGGCGTTTGTTGGCGGCATCACCGGGGTGATTGTTGCTAAAGGCAAAGTACAGGCATTTATAGCCACTTTGGTCATGATGCTGTTATTGCGCGGTGTCACCATGGTTTATACCAATGGTAGCCCGGTAAATACCGGCTTTACTGATGTAGCCGATACTTTTGGTTGGTTCGGTATTGGTCGCCCATTGGGTGTACCAACCCCAATCTGGTTGATGGCGATTGTCTTTATTGCTGCCTGGTACATGCTGCATCACACTCGCTTGGGGCGCTATATTTATGCACTGGGGGGGAATGAGTCAGCTACTCGTCTCTCTGGTATCAGCGTCGATAAAGTTAAAATTATTGTTTATTCACTATGTGGGTTGTTAGCGGCATTGGCAGGGATTATTGAAGTTGCCCGTTTGTCGTCAGCACAACCTACAGCCGGTACCGGCTATGAACTGGATGCCATCGCAGCCGTCGTTCTGGGGGGTACCAGTCTTGCTGGGGGGAAAGGGCGGATTGTTGGCACCCTGATCGGCGCATTAATCCTCGGCTTTTTAAATAACGGTTTGAATTTATTGGGTGTCTCCTCCTACTACCAAATGATCGTTAAAGCAGTGGTTATCCTGCTGGCGGTGTTGGTAGACAATAAAAGCAGCAAATAACCTTTCTCCCTACAGGAATTGCGACCATGAAAATGAAGAAACTGGCTACATTGATCTCTGTTGTTGCACTGAGCGCTACCGTAAGTGCTAACGCGCTAGCAAAAGACACCATCGCGCTGGTAGTTTCGACGCTGAATAATCCGTTCTTTGTTTCAATGAAAGACGGCGCACAAAAAGAAGCGGATAAGCTTGGCTACAACCTGGTGGTATTGGACTCCCAAAACAACCCGGCCAAAGAGCTGGCTAACGTGCAGGATTTAACGGTGCGCGGCACTAAATTGCTGTTGATTAACCCAACTGACTCTGATGCCGTCGGCAATGCCGTGAAAATGGCGAATCAGGCCAATATTCCAGTGATTACCCTCGACCGCTTGGCGAACGCCGGTACTGTCGTGAGCCATGTGGCATCTGATAACCGTTTCGGCGGCAAAATGGCGGGTGATTTCATTGCTAAGAAAGCCGGTACCGATGCCAAAGTGATTCAGTTAGAAGGAATTGCCGGTGCTTCCGCTGCCCGTGAACGTGGTGAAGGCTTTAAGCAATCGATGGAAAAGAACAAATTCCAGCTGTTAGCTAGCCAGCCTGCTGATTTTGACCGCACTAAGGGTTTGAACGTTATGCAGAACCTGTTGACGGCTCACCCGGATGTTCAAGCTGTCTTTGCTCAGAATGACGAAATGGCTTTAGGTGCTCTGCGTGCCTTGCAGACTGCAGGCAAAACTGATGTGTTAGTGGTTGGTTTTGATGGTACAGACGATGGTATCAAAGCAGTTGAAAGCGGAAAAATGGGCGCAACCATCGCTCAACGCCCTGATCAAATTGGTGTCATTGGGGTACAAACTGCGGATAAAGTATTGAAAGGCGAAAAAGTACCTGCGGTTATCCCGGTTGACTTGAAGCTAGTAACTAAGCAATAACGTTATTCATTAAAGAATAATTATTTAATAAATCCAAGGTAATTGGAGTTGCAGGTAGGTAGCAAATGAACTCATCCCGATGAGCTTACTGAAGTAAGTGATTCGGGTGAGCGAATGTAGCTAACAACCCTGCAGCTTCAAGTACATAGGAATAAATACGATGGAAACAGGTAAATTAGTGGTCTTGGGTAGCATCAATGCCGACCATATTCTGAATATTGAGCAGTTTCCGCGTCCAGGTGAAACGGTGATCGGGAAGCAGTATAAAGTTGCTTTCGGTGGTAAAGGCGCTAATCAGGCGGTTGCTGCTGGCCGTAGTGGGGCGAATATCGCGTTTATTGCCTGTGTGGGTGAAGATGATATTGGTGACCGGGTACGTCGGCAGTTAGCCAGCGATAATATTGATACTGCGCCAATTGAGGCGGTAGCCGGTACCACAACAGGGGTTGCGCTGATCTTCGTTAACGGCGAGGGCGAGAATGTCATTGGTATTGATGCTGGTGCAAACTCGGCAGTCACACCGGCATATCTTGACCGTTACCAGCAGCAAGTTATTGATGCTGATGCATTACTAATGCAATTGGAATCACCACTTGAGACGGTTATCGCTGCCGCTAAACTGGCAAAACAGCATCAAACCCAAGTGATTCTTAATCCAGCCCCCGCTCGCGAGCTACCAGATGAGTTGTTAATGCTGGTGGATATGATAACGCCCAATGAAACCGAGGCTGAGCGCTTAACCGGCGTGCATATTGAGCAGAATGATGATGCAGCTAAAGCCGCGCAAATCTTGCATGATAAAGGTATCGCGACCGTCATCATTACCTTGGGTAGCCGCGGCGTTTGGCTCAGTGAACAAGGAAAAGGCCAATTGGTCGCTGGGTTTAAGGTGAATGCGGTGGATACAATTGCTGCCGGTGATACATTTAATGGCGCATTATTGACTGCTTTATTGGAGGGTCAATCGATGGCTTTAGCCATTCGTTTTGCCCATGCTGCGGCTGCTATTGCGGTCACACGCCCCGGTGCACAACCTTCCATTCCATGGCGGGCCGAGATCAACAGTTTCTTACAAGACCGGGTATAACTTTGACCACCATGAAAGATGTCGCCCGTTTAGCGGGCGTATCAACATCCACTGTCTCGCATGTCATTAATAAAAATCGTTTTGTTAGCGATCCTATTCGCGACAAAGTGCAGGCAGCCATCAAGCAACTCAACTATGCCCCTTCTGCGCTGGCGCGGAGTTTAAAACTCAATCAAACCCGAACAATAGGCATGCTGGTTACTGCCAGTAGTAACCCGTTTTATGCCGAAGTTGTGCGTGGCGTAGAGCGCAGTTGTTACGAGCGCGGCTACAGCTTGATTCTGTGTAATACCGAAGGTGATATCGACCGCATGAGTCGTAGCATTGAAACTTTGATGCAAAAGCGTGTCGATGGTTTGCTATTAATGTGCACCGAGAGCCACCGCCCATCGCAAGATATTCTGCGTTGCTACCCTTCTCTGCCGATCATTATGATGGACTGGGCTCCATTCGAAGGGGTGAATGACGTTATTCAGGATAACTCATTATTAGGTGGGGAAATGGCAACCTCATATTTGATTGCTAGAGGATATACCCGCATCGCCTGTATTGCGGGCCCACAAGATAAAACACCGGCTAAAGAACGTTTGGAAGGATTCCGCCAAGCAATGGATCGCGCTGGTTTACCGGTGCTGCCGGGGTATGAAGTTGCCAGTGATTTTGAATTTAGTGGCGGTTTGGTTGCCATGAAACAATTACTGGCACTGGCTGAGCCGCCTGAAGCGGTCTTTACCAGCAACGATGCCATGGCCGTTGGGGTTTATCAGGCTTTGCATCAAGCAGGGTTATCAATTCCACAAGATATGGCCGTCATTGGTTACGATGATATCGAAATCGCACAATATATGACGCCACCGCTGACGACCATTCATCAGCCCAAAGACTCCCTTGGCGAACTGGCCATTGATACTCTTATTCATCGGCTAAATAACCCGGAAGCGGAACCTCAAGTTCTGACGCTCACTCCCGAGTTGGTAGAGCGTGGGTCGGTCACCACCCATTAAACTTCGCTCTCTGCGGGCTGCGTGACTTTTTTCACTATCCGGCCCTTAATAAGATTATTGCCATCTTTAGGTTTGAGTAATAAGAACACCGCAGAGGAAAGTAATGTCACCACACCCATCGTAATAAAGGTGTAGTGGAAGTGATCGACATTATTGCCCACGGTTAACCCTTCGTAAAACCGCAATACAACCGCGCTGATAGCCACCCCAAAGCTAATGGCCAGTTGCTGGGTTACTGCCAAAACACTGTTACCTGAGCTGGCATTATTATCCGTTAAGTCAGCCAGGGTGATGGTGTTCATTGCGGTAAACTGTGTGGACATCGCCATACCCAATATAAAGAGTGGCAATATCATCATCCAAGGTGACATGCCCGGTGATTGCAATGAAAATAAAGCAATCAGGATGCCGATAATCACCGTGACTCCCACTAATACTTTACGATAACCCAACGAGCGCAATACTTGCGTCACCACAGATTTTGCCATCATCGAACCAATGGCGGTAGGGGCCATCATGCAACCAGCAATAATTGCTGAATAACCAAAACCAACCTGCAACATCAATGGCATCAAGAAAGGTACGCAACCGGTGCCCAAACGGGACGCAACGTTACCGGCAATCCCGACAGAGAAGGTTCTGGTCTTAAATAGCGGTAATCCAATCAGTGGATTAGGGTGGTTTTTGGCATGGAATATATAAAAGAGCAGCATCAATAAACCGCCGACCATTGTTGCGGCAGGGAGATAATCAGCGATATCAGGCCGCCCCATGATTTCCAAGCTCACTGATACCATGACTAAACTGCTGCCGAATAGCAGGAAACCAATAAAATCAAAGGCGCGTTTAGGCATGGTGAAGTCTGGCATGTATTTACGAGCATAAAAAATGCCCAACAAACCGATAGGGATATTAAGGATAAAAATCCAGTGCCACGTGGCATAGGTCACCAGTAGTCCACCCAATAATGGCCCCATTACCGGGCCGATTAATCCGGGGATAGTGACAAAATTTAATACGGGGAGTAATTCACTTCGTGGATAAGCCCGGATAAGTGCCAACCTGGCAACCGGCATCATCATCGCACCACCAACGCCCTGAATCACACGGGAAGTCACTAAAAACGCCAGTGAATCTGACAGTGCGCACAGAAACGACCCGAATGTAAATAATGACACTGCCACAATGAAAATACGTCGAGTCCCAAAGCGGTCTGCCAGCCAGCCACTCACCGGAATCAACATGGCAACCGTGAGGGTATAACTGATAATGGCTGATTGCATAGTCAGCGGCGAGCGGTTAAGGCTTTCAGCTATTGAAGGGAGCGCCGTATTCAGTATGGTGGCATCCAAAGCCTGCATAAAGAAAGCCATGGCAGCTATCCAGGGAAGGCCCGCCATGCTGCGTGCAGATTTTATCATTGTCCGTCCTGGTTCTGGTTATCTTGGGAGAAATACTCTATCTATATAGATAGATATAAATAACATTTAGTCGTTAACCTTTCTCTGTTAATAACACTTGGCAGGCTAATAAAGCGCCTTGACTGTCACCCGCCAGAATAGTGTCGACAATGTCCTGATGGTGTTGCAGCTTGATCACCTCATCGCCGGTAATGGCGCGAAAGTAACTGTGATAAACCGAACTGAACAAATTTGCGAAAGATGTCAGAAACGGATTGCCGCTGGCTTCATAGATTAATTGATGAAACTGAGCATCTACTTGAATCCATCGTTCACGATTAAACTGAGTATGCAGTGCTCGCATCTCTTCTATTAATGAAGCTAACAGCGCCCGTTGCTTTTCATTAGCATTGATAGCTGCCAGTGAACAAGCTTGAGGTTCGAGCGACCTCCTTAATATAAGGAAGTGCTGCATGACTTCATCAAAATTCTCTCGGTTCATCCACCAGGTGAGTAATTCCTGATCGAGATAGTTCCAATTTGCTTGCGGCATCACCCTAGTACCAATCCGTGGGCGGGGTAATAGCATCCCTTTTGCTGCGAGCATTTTTACCGCTTCGCGAACAGCTGTTCTGCTAACACCAAATTGTTCTCCCAACTCTATCTCGCCAGGTAATATGCTACCGGCTTCATATTCCCCTGTGAGAATACGCTGGCCAATCTTTTCGGCCAGCAGATACGAAAGATTACGCTGGGCGGCCTGTTGTTGGGTATTTAGTTGCATGGTGTTTTGTCCTATCTGTCTTCTTATACTTCTATTTTACTCTACTGTTTAGCTCTGGTACTGAATGTTTAGCTTAATAATTGTTTAAAAACTGGCCTTTTACCCCATTTTTGCTGAAAAAAAACACGGTTGAAAAGTTTTTTCAAATTAGGGGTTGCAGGCTGTCAGGAACTCCCTATAATGCGCCTCCACTGACCGGGAACAACGAAACATACTTCGCCGGGTCAGGAAGAGAAAAGAACGCTTTTGACTTCGAAAGAAACAAAAGAAAACCTTGACTCTTCAGCGGGAAAGCGTATTATCTGCCTCCCGCGTTACCGTAAGATTCGCCGCAAGGCAAACGGGTAACGAACGCTCTTTAACAATTTATCAGACAATCTGTGTGGGCACTCGCAAGACGATATCGAAGCCTGTTTCGGCAGGCAGAAGTAATATCAAAGTCTTGAAGAGTGACCAAAGCAGTACACATTTGAACTTCGGTTCGAATGCATATTTGCAGAAAGTAATCTTTGAGCATCGCTTTTAATTAAGCAAATCAAACAAATCTTAAATTGAAGAGTTTGATCATGGCTCAGATTGAACGCTGGCGGCAGGCCTAACACATGCAAGTCGAGCGGCAGCGGGAAGTAGTTTACTACTTTGCCGGCGAGCGGCGGACGGGTGAGTAATGTCTGGGAAACTGCCTGATGGAGGGGGATAACTACTGGAAACGGTAGCTAATACCGCATGACCTCGCAAGAGCAAAGTGGGGGACCTTCGGGCCTCACGCCATCGGATGTGCCCAGATGGGATTAGCTAGTAGGTGGGGTAATGGCTCACCTAGGCGACGATCCCTAGCTGGTCTGAGAGGATGACCAGCCACACTGGAACTGAGACACGGTCCAGACTCCTACGGGAGGCAGCAGTGGGGAATATTGCACAATGGGCGCAAGCCTGATGCAGCCATGCCGCGTGTGTGAAGAAGGCCTTCGGGTTGTAAAGCACTTTCAGCGAGGAGGAAGGGGTTGAGTTTAATACGCTCAATCATTGACGTTACTCGCAGAAGAAGCACCGGCTAACTCCGTGCCAGCAGCCGCGGTAATACGGAGGGTGCAAGCGTTAATCGGAATTACTGGGCGTAAAGCGCACGCAGGCGGTTTGTTAAGTCAGATGTGAAATCCCCGCGCTTAACGTGGGAACTGCATTTGAAACTGGCAAGCTAGAGTCTTGTAGAGGGGGGTAGAATTCCAGGTGTAGCGGTGAAATGCGTAGAGATCTGGAGGAATACCGGTGGCGAAGGCGGCCCCCTGGACAAAGACTGACGCTCAGGTGCGAAAGCGTGGGGAGCAAACAGGATTAGATACCCTGGTAGTCCACGCTGTAAACGATGTCGACTTGGAGGTTGTGCCCTTGAGGCGTGGCTTCCGGAGCTAACGCGTTAAGTCGACCGCCTGGGGAGTACGGCCGCAAGGTTAAAACTCAAATGAATTGACGGGGGCCCGCACAAGCGGTGGAGCATGTGGTTTAATTCGATGCAACGCGAAGAACCTTACCTACTCTTGACATCCACAGAACTTAGCAGAGATGCTTCGGTGCCTTCGGGAACTGTGAGACAGGTGCTGCATGGCTGTCGTCAGCTCGTGTTGTGAAATGTTGGGTTAAGTCCCGCAACGAGCGCAACCCTTATCCTTTGTTGCCAGCACGTAATGGTGGGAACTCAAAGGAGACTGCCGGTGACAAACCGGAGGAAGGTGGGGATGACGTCAAGTCATCATGGCCCTTACGAGTAGGGCTACACACGTGCTACAATGGCAGATACAAAGTGAAGCGAACTCGCGAGAGCAAGCGGACCACATAAAGTCTGTCGTAGTCCGGATTGGAGTCTGCAACTCGACTCCATGAAGTCGGAATCGCTAGTAATCGTAGATCAGAATGCTACGGTGAATACGTTCCCGGGCCTTGTACACACCGCCCGTCACACCATGGGAGTGGGTTGCAAAAGAAGTAGGTAGCTTAACCTTCGGGAGGGCGCTTACCACTTTGTGATTCATGACTGGGGTGAAGTCGTAACAAGGTAACCGTAGGGGAACCTGCGGTTGGATCACCTCCTTACCTGACGATACGCATTGCGCAGTGTCCACACAGATTGTCTGATAGAAAGTAACGAGCAAATAAGGCCGGGCTGAGAAATTAGTCGGGCTTTAGTACCTTGTTGGGTCTGTAGCTCAGGTGGTTAGAGCGCACCCCTGATAAGGGTGAGGTCGGTGGTTCAAGTCCACTCAGACCCACCAACTCACCATTCCCTGTTGAGTTGCAGCAATAAGGTGATTTTGCTTTTTATATGGGGCTATAGCTCAGCTGGGAGAGCGCCTGCCTTGCACGCAGGAGGTCAGCGGTTCGATCCCGCTTAGCTCCACCATATAAAAAAACTATTTCAAAACGTACTGCGGTCGCAAGACTCAGTGGGTTGTGAAATATTGCTCTTTAACAATCTGGAACAAGCTGAAAATTGAAACATTACAGCTGAAACTTATCTCTCCGTAGCTGTACTGAGATAAGGAGTAACCTGTAATAGAGTCTCTCAAATAATCACAACGCAAGTTGTCGAAAGACACCTTCGGGTTGTGAGGTTAAGCGACTAAGCGTACACGGTGGATGCCTAGGCAGTCAGAGGCGATGAAGGGCGTGCTAATCTGCGAAAAGCGTCGGTAAGCTGATATGAAGCGTTACAACCGACGATACCCGAATGGGGAAACCCAGTGCAATTCGTTGCACTATTGCATGGTGAATACATAGCCATGCAAGGCGAACCGGGGGAACTGAAACATCTAAGTACCCCGAGGAAAAGAAATCAACCGAGATTCCCCCAGTAGCGGCGAGCGAACGGGGAGGAGCCCAGAGTCTGAATCAGTCTGTGTGTTAGTGGAAGCGTCTGGAAAGTCGCAGGGTACAGGGTGATACTCCCGTACACAAAAACACACTTACTGTGAACTCGATGAGTAGGGCGGGACACGTGACATCCTGTCTGAATATGGGGGGACCATCCTCCAAGGCTAAATACTCCTGACTGACCGATAGTGAACCAGTACCGTGAGGGAAAGGCGAAAAGAACCCCGGCGAGGGGAGTGAAATAGAACCTGAAACCGTGTACGTACAAGCAGTGGGAGCACCTTCGTGGTGTGACTGCGTACCTTTTGTATAATGGGTCAGCGACTTATATTTTGTAGCAAGGTTAACCGTATAGGGGAGCCGTAGGGAAACCGAGTCTTAACTGGGCGTCTAGTTGCAAGGTATAGACCCGAAACCCGGTGATCTAGCCATGGGCAGGTTGAAGGTTGGGTAACACTAACTGGAGGACCGAACCGACTAATGTTGAAAAATTAGCGGATGACTTGTGGCTGGGGGTGAAAGGCCAATCAAACCGGGAGATAGCTGGTTCTCCCCGAAAGCTATTTAGGTAGCGCCTCGTGAACTCATCTTCGGGGGTAGAGCACTGTTTCGGCTAGGGGGTCATCCCGACTTACCAAACCGATGCAAACTCCGAATACCGAAGAATGTTATCACGGGAGACACACGGCGGGTGCTAACGTCCGTCGTGAAGAGGGAAACAACCCAGACCGCCAGCTAAGGTCCCAAAGTCATGGTTAAGTGGGAAACGATGTGGGAAGGCATAGACAGCCAGGATGTTGGCTTAGAAGCAGCCATCATTTAAAGAAAGCGTAATAGCTCACTGGTCGAGTCGGCCTGCGCGGAAGATGTAACGGGGCTAAACCATGCACCGAAGCTGCGGCAGCGACACTTAGGTGTTGTTGGGTAGGGGAGCGTTCTGTAAGCCGTTGAAGGTGGACTGTGAGGTCTGCTGGAGGTATCAGAAGTGCGAATGCTGACATAAGTAACGATAATGCGGGTGAAAAACCCGCACGCCGGAAGACCAAGGGTTCCTGTCCAACGTTAATCGGGGCAGGGTGAGTCGACCCCTAAGGCGAGGCTGAAAAGCGTAGTCGATGGGAAACAGGTTAATATTCCTGTACTCGGTGTTACTGCGAAGGGGGGACGGAGAAGGCTAGGCTAGCCGGGCGACGGTTGTCCCGGTTTAAGCATGTAGGCGGAGTGACCTGGTAAATCCGGTTGCTTATCAACGCTGAGGTGTGATGACGATGCACTACGGTGCAGAAGTAGTTGATGCCAAGCTTCCAGGAAAAGCCTCTAAGCATCAGGTAACATTGAATCGTACCCCAAACCGACACAGGTGGTCAGGTAGAGAATACTCAGGCGCTTGAGAGAACTCGGGTGAAGGAACTAGGCAAAATGGTGCCGTAACTTCGGGAGAAGGCACGCTGGCATTAGGTAAAGAGACTTGCTCTCGTAGCCGAAGCCAGTCGCAGATACCAGCTGGCTGCAACTGTTTAATAAAAACACAGCACTGTGCAAACACGAAAGTGGACGTATACGGTGTGACGCCTGCCCGGTGCTGGAAGGTTAATTGATGGGGTCAGCCGCAAGGCGAAGCTCTTGATCGAAGCCCCAGTAAACGGCGGCCGTAACTATAACGGTCCTAAGGTAGCGAAATTCCTTGTCGGGTAAGTTCCGACCTGCACGAATGGCGTAATGATGGCCAGGCTGTCTCCACCCGAGACTCAGTGAAATTGAACTCGCTGTGAAGATGCAGTGTACCCGCGGCAAGACGGAAAGACCCCGTGAACCTTTACTATAGCTTGACACTGAACATTGAGCCTTGATGTGTAGGATAGGTGGGAGGCATCGAAGTGTGGACGCCAGTCTGCATGGAGCCAACCTTGAAATACCACCCTTTAATGTTTGATGTTCTAACTCGGCCCCGTGATCCGGGGTGAGGACAGTGTCTGGTGGGTAGTTTGACTGGGGCGGTCTCCTCCCAAAGAGTAACGGAGGAGCACGAAGGTTAGCTAATCACGGTCGGACATCGTGAGGTTAGTGCAAAGGCATAAGCTAGCTTGACTGCGAGAGTGACGGCTCGAGCAGGTACGAAAGTAGGTCTTAGTGATCCGGTGGTTCTGAATGGAAGGGCCATCGCTCAACGGATAAAAGGTACTCCGGGGATAACAGGCTGATACCGCCCAAGAGTTCATATCGACGGCGGTGTTTGGCACCTCGATGTCGGCTCATCACATCCTGGGGCTGAAGTAGGTCCCAAGGGTATGGCTGTTCGCCATTTAAAGTGGTACGCGAGCTGGGTTTAGAACGTCGTGAGACAGTTCGGTCCCTATCTGCCGTGGGCGTTGGAAGATTGAGAGGGGCTGCTCCTAGTACGAGAGGACCGGAGTGGACGAATCACTGGTGTTCGGGTTGTCATGCCAATGGCACTGCCCGGTAGCTAAATTCGGAAGAGATAACCGCTGAAAGCATCTAAGCGGGAAACTTGCCTCGAGATGAGTCTTCCCTGGGGCTTTAAGCCCCCTGAAGGAACGTTAAAGACTATGACGTTGATAGGCTGGGTGTGTAAGTGCAGCGATGCATTGAGCTAACCAGTACTAATGATCCGTGAGGCTTAACCTTACAACACCAAAGGTGTTTTTGTTATTTGAGAATTGATTTTCAGCGATGTTTACAGATTGAATTGGCTGGCTGCGTGATAGACATCATGTGGCGGGTTGATTGAAACAGAATTTGCCTGGCGGCCATAGCGCGGTGGACCCACCTGAACCCATGCCGAACTCAGAAGTGAAACGCCGTAGCGCCGATGGTAGTGTGGGGTCTCCCCATGCGAGAGTAGGACACTGCCAGGCATCAAATTTAGCCGAGACCCCATGCCAAAAGCGTGGGGTTTTTGCTGTGTGGGATTTGGGATGCAAGAGAAAGCCTTCTGCTGCGCAGAGGGCTTTTTTTATGTCTGGACTTAAAACAAAATACAATATGAGTATTATGATCGGTTAGAACAGCGGATGCACAGGCCCCGAAGGGGTGAGTCTCATCCAGAAATGAGGCGTATAGAGTAGGAAAAACCGCCGAGAGAGTTATTGGCCGTGGATATTGACGCATCGCGTGAAGAGTAAGAGAAGGCTACCCTAGCAGGTGGCCTTTTTGTTTTTATGACCCTGATGGGTTCATTTTAAGCCAGTGGCAAATAAACTCTGCGATTTGCTCTGGCTGGTTAATATCTAGTTGTGTCAATAGGGTATCAATCGGTTTATCGCTTGCTAAAGCAATAACATAGCTATCAATCAAACCAGAGAAAGGTTTACCCACCGCTTCTCTGTAGAGTGCTATTTTATCGATTGGTTCGTGTTTAAAACCTTCAACTAGGATTAAATCGATAGTTGCGGTATCTAACCTGCTGGCCAGGTAGCGAAGATCCAACGGTTTTTGTTCTGGTGTTTCCGTCATTAATGCCCAACGACAATCGCTAGCGACCAAAGTTTGATGAGCGCCCGCCTTACGTAACTCATAACTATCTTTGCCCGGTGTATCAATATCCATATTGTGATGCGTATGCTTGATCAAACCTACCCGGACCTGGCGTTGTTGTAGCAAGGGAATCAGCCTTTTTAGTAATGTTGTTTTCCCTGTACCACTGTATGCAGCTATTCCTAATAGTGGCGGTACTTTTTGATTCATAACTCCCCCCTGTTACCTTGTTCCCATAAATCGCAATCTGCAGGTGTATTGAGATTACTGAATGGGTTGCGTTGCTGACTAAATACTACGGGTTGGGCATGGATACTATCCATAAATATCATTAGTTTGCGATCACCATTTGCTAAATATTCAGCCAACAGTGGTTTCAAACTCACATGCATTAGCGCTAATGTTGGATGTGCTCGCTCACCATCATGGGCATAAGCCGCTAATGCTTGCTGTTTACCTTGCCAAAGTTGAGACACTAAATAGGTAGGGAGCATTGGGACGTCACAGGGAACGAATACAACCCATTCAGTAGAGGAATGACTCAATCCCGCATGCATGCCCGCCAATGGGCCTACAAAGCCGGTAATGACATCGTTAATGACAGGAAAACCACTCTCTTGATAGCGCTCCTGATTACGATTAGCATTAATCAGTACATGACTCACTTGAGGTTTAAGTCGATCAACTACATATTGAAACAACGGTTTATCATGAAGAGGAATAAGTCCTTTATCGTTTCCCCCCATTCGGGATGAACGACCTCCTGCAAGAATAATACCGGTAATATTGGGCTGCATTTCTATCACTCCGTTGTATTCAACTAGCAGACGAATTGTATCTTTAAATAGGAGAATACGTCAGGATTTACTTTTATTGACAATAGGCTCTCTTTCACTGTGTGAATATCCCTGTTACTTTGTCAGCATATTTTTGAATAGGATAAATTTGCTATGAAATGTCATCGCGTTAATGAACTGATTGAGCTCTTACATCCGGCCTGGCAGCAAGATCCTGATTTAAATCTGGTGCAGTTTTTACAAAAGTTGTCAGCCGAAGCGGGTTTTGAAGGCGAACTTTCAGAACTAACAGACGATATTCTTATTTATCATCTAAAAATGCGTGGCTCAGCATCAACAGAAGCTATTCCTGGTCTGAAAAAAGATTATGAAGAGGACTTCAAAACAGCCATCTTGCGTGCTCGTGGCATCATTAAAGATTAGACATACTCCTGTCTGCGTAGATAGGGGCTTTGATGATACTATTTCTTATTCTCAGCGAGCCGCTGTCACTTATATAGACTGAATGTTGTTATGAACAGCTCTGCTTTTAATTTTCAGACGTTGTCTCCTGACCTGATTATGGATGCCCTTGAAGGGGTAGGGTTACGAGTGGATTCAGGGTTAACTGCTCTTAATAGCTACGAGAACCGCGTTTATCAGTTTATGGATGAAGACCGTAAACGGTATGTGGTGAAGTTCTATCGCCCTGAGCGCTGGAGCAGCGAGCAAATCATTGAGGAGCACCAGTTTTCCATTGATTTGGCGGAGTCCGAGATCCCGGTTATTGCCCCATTGCCGCTTAAAGGGCATACCTTACATACTCATGGTGGCTTTTTCTTTACCGTCTTTCCAAGTGTGGGCGGGCGTCAGTATGAGATAGATAATCTTGACCAATTAGAATGGGTTGGCCGCTTTCTGGGGCGCATTCACCAAGTGGGTCGCGATAGTCTTTTTGTTGCCCGCTCAACGATCGGTATCGAGGAATATCTGACTGAGCCACGTCAGTTGCTGGCCAGCAGTGAATTGGTACCAGCAAAACAGCGAGATAAGTTTCTGGTGGCGACTGACTTACTGATAAGTACCATAAAGCAGTATTGGCATACCGACTGGCAACCATTACGGTTACATGGCGACTGCCATCCAGGTAATATTCTGTGGCGTGATGGGCCGATGTTTGTTGACCTTGATGATGCGAGAAACGGCCCTGCAATTCAGGATCTTTGGATGTTGCTACATGGGGAGCGCAGTGAGCAATTAATCCAGTTAGATATTTTGTTAGAAGCCTATGGTGAGTTTGCTGATTTTGATCAGCGGGAACTCGCACTGATTGAACCTTTGCGCGCAATGCGGATGGTTTATTACCTTGCATGGGTCGCCAGACGTTGGCAGGACCCGGCATTTCCTAAAAGTTTTCCGTGGATGGCGGAGTCTGATTTTTGGTTACAGCAGACTGCCTCATTTACCGAGCAGGTTAAGCTGTTGCAGGCACCCCCTTTGCAGCTGATGCCAATGTACTAAAGCTAAGATAATGGAGATTGTTATAGTATGAAGAATGTATGGTTAGCACTCGTTGGCATGGTGATGGCATTTAGTGCATCGGCCGCACAATTTACTGATGGTACCCAATACCAGACGTTAAACAAACCAGTTACTAGCGAGCCTCAGGTTTTAGAGTTTTTCTCTTTCTATTGTCCACACTGTTATCAATTTGAAGAGATTTACCATGTTCCTCAGACAGTCAAAAAAGCACTGCCTGAAGGGGTTAAAATGACCCGTTATCATGTTGAATTCCTTGGCCCATTGGGTAAAGAACTAACCCAGGCATGGGCTGTCGCGATGGCGTTGGGTGTTGAGGAGAAAGTGACGCCACTGATGTTTGAAGGTGTACAGAAAACCCAAACAGTACAAACTCCTAATGATATCCGTAACGTATTTATTAAAGCGGGTGTGAGTGGCGAAGACTACGATGCGGCATTAAACAGCTTTGTGGTTAAATCACTGGTTGTTCAGCAGCAAAAAGCAGCTGAAGATTTACAATTACGTGGTGTGCCAGCCATGTTTGTTAATGGCAAATATATGATTAAGAACGATGGCATGGATACCAGCTCAATGGATAACTATGTTAAACAGTATGCGGATGTCGTTAAGTTCCTACTGACTCAAAAATAAGAGTAAAAAAAGAGGGATGGATTTATTCATCCCTCTTTTTATTGACTTAATATCTGCCTGGCTTCAAGTCTGTTTCTCTCATTCGCCATAGAATTATCATATTATCTAATGTGACAGGCATATTAGATAATACTAACTATTATTTATTATGGTGTTGCTTATGGTTGGTTTATCTATTTCAGTGATAGGTAATTGCCGATATTTGCGGGGCTAAAAGATAAGAATAGGTTGTGGTTAGTAATAAATAAGGTAGTGACGAAAAATTTACCATAAGTAAAATTTATTTACCTTACGCAGGTGACTGAATAAGTAATATCCACAATTTAGATAAAGAAATAATGACAGAAAAATAAAAAAGAAATAACTGTAACACAATGATTATTATGGTTTTAAACATTACGAATCCAAGGCATCTCCAACAGATATAAAATATACACGTTTTTACACACAAAGTTATCCACAGGTTAGATCCTATGGATCTTCATGTAAAAATGCTCAGCTTCGCACAAGAATGGACGCTAAAATTCGTCTCTTGCAGCTAGCTATGGCATTCTTAGCGTCAGACCTTGCTAAATAAAGATGAAGAAACCCTATGGCCCAGATTGCAGAAAACCCATTGATCCTCGTTGACGGTTCCTCTTACCTCTATCGTGCTTACCATGCCTTCCCGCCGCTAACCAACGGCAGTGGTGAACCTACTGGTGCAATGTACGGTGTGTTGAACATGCTACGCAGTCTGTTGCTACAATATCGGCCAAGCCATGTGGCGGTGGTGTTCGATGCTAAAGGCAAAACATTCCGTGATGAACTTTTTGCTGAATATAAATCCCACCGTCCACCAATGCCTGATGATTTAAGGGCTCAAATTGAGCCGCTTCACCAAATGGTTAAGGCGATGGGGTTACCTTTATTGGTGGTTTCTGGTGTTGAGGCCGATGATGTTATTGGTACTTTGGCACAGGAAGCTGAAAAAGCAGGTCATGCAGTATTAATCAGTACTGGTGATAAAGATATGGCGCAATTAGTTACGCCAAATATCACTCTCATCAATACAATGAATAACGCTATTTTAGGGCCACAGGAAGTGTGCGAAAAATATGGCGTTCCTCCTGAACTGATTATTGATTTTCTGGCCCTGATGGGTGATTCCTCCGACAATATTCCGGGAGTACCGGGGGTTGGCGAAAAGACAGCTCAGGCTTTATTGCAAGGTTTGGGTGGGTTGGATGCGCTGTTCAGTAATTTAGACAAAATATCCACATTGACATTCCGTGGTGCTAAAACCATGTCTGCCAAGTTAGAGCAGAATAAAGATGTTGCTTATCTCTCTTATAAATTAGCCACCATTAAGACGGATGTTGAATTGGACATAACCTGTGATGAGCTGAAAGTCTCACCACCGGATGATGACCAATTGCATCAGCTGTTCAGCCGTTATGAATTTAAGCGCTGGTTGGCAGATGTTGAAGCCGGTAAATGGCTGGAGGGTAAAAAAGACCGGCCAACAGCGCAGACCAATAATAGAGCCTTTGTCACCTCAGAACCAGTTGCCGCAGCTGAAGTTACTGCTGTGTTATCACAAGATAATTATCAAACTATTCTGGATGAGAAATCTTTAGCTGACTGGATTGAGCGCCTTAAAAAAGCTGAAGTTTTCGCGTTTGATACTGAGACTGATGGCCTTGATACCCTCAGCAGTAATCTGATTGGTCTTTCGTTTGCTGTTGCTCCGGGTGAGGCCGCTTATTTGCCTGTAGCACATGACTATCTGGATGCCCCTGCCCAGCTTGATCGTGATTGGGTTCTGGCCCAGCTTAAACCATTATTGGAAGACGATAAGGCCCTTAAAGTCGGTCAGAATCTCAAGTTTGACCAAAGTATGCTGGCACGTTATGACATAAATCTGCGTGGCATTGCTTTCGATACCATGCTGGAATCTTATGTTTTAAACAGCGTTGCAGGCCGACATGATATGGACAGCTTGGCAGAGCGCTATCTCAACCATAAAACCATTACCTTTGAAGAGATTGCTGGTAAGGGTAAAAATCAGCTGACTTTTAACCAAATTGCGTTAGAACAAGCTGGCCCTTATGCTGCAGAAGATGCCGATGTCACTCTACAACTGCACTTGGTGCTATGGCCGAAATTACAACAAAGTGAAGGTCTGAAGCAGGTATTCCAAGAAATCGAGATGCCGCTGTTGCCGGTTTTATCCCGTATCGAACGAACAGGCGTCTTAATTGACCAAAATATCTTGGCGGCTCACTCCAAAGAACTCACTATTCGGCTTGATGAACTGGAAAAACAGGCGCACGAATTGGCTGAAGAGCCGTTTAACCTCGCCTCTCCAAAGCAGCTACAGGTGATTTTGTATGAAAAACAAAAACTGCCTATCTTGAAGAAAACCCCTGGTGGTGCGGCTTCGACCAATGAAGAGGTGCTGGCAGAATTGGCGCTAGATTACCCTCTGCCGAAAGTCATTCTTGAGTACCGCGGCTTGGCCAAGCTGAAAAGTACCTATACCGATAAGCTTCCACTGATGATTAGCCCGGTGTCCGGGCGAGTGCATACCTCTTATCATCAGGCGGTCACTGCGACTGGACGTTTGTCATCTCGTGATCCTAACCTGCAAAATATTCCGGTACGTAATGAAGAAGGGCGTCGTATACGTCAGGCTTTTATTGCACCAAAAGGTTACCGCATCATGGCAGCTGACTACTCACAGATTGAGCTGCGCATCATGGCTCATCTGTCGCAGGACAAAGGATTACTGGCGGCATTTGCGGCTGGAAAAGATATTCACCGCGCTACCGCAGCTGAAGTTTTCGGCTTACCGCTGGAAAAAGTCACTCATGAACAGCGCCGCAGTGCCAAGGCAATTAACTTTGGTCTGATTTATGGCATGAGTGCATTTGGTTTGGCGCGGCAGTTGAATATTCCACGTGGGGAAGCCCAGCGCTATATGGATCTCTATTTTGAGCGTTACCCTGGTGTGCTGGAGTATATGGAGCGCACGCGCAAGCAAGCGGCGGATCAAGGCTACGTCACCACGCTGGATGGGCGTCGTCTCTACTTACCGGAGATTCACTCACGTAATGCCACTCGTCGTAAAGCTGCTGAACGTGAGGCTATCAATGCGCCGATGCAAGGTACGGCTGCTGATATTATCAAGCGCGCCATGATTGCTGTGGATGCCTGGTTACAACAAGAGCCGGAACCAAAGGTTCGGGTCATCATGCAAGTACACGATGAATTGGTGTTTGAGGTGCATGAAAGTGTATTAGAGAGTACTGAACAGAAAGTTCGTGAGCTGATGGAGCAGAGTATGCAACTGGCGGTGCCATTGAAGGTAGATATCGGTGTGGGTGATAACTGGGATCAGGCTCACTAGTTGTGCGAGTAAGTGGTGATAAATAAAGCATTTTATGTAATTAAGCTACATTTAAGAGTGATAATGCGGGGATGTTGTGCGCTGAATCGTGACAATTTGTGTAACTATACAACAAAAAATTCTTTTGCCCTGCGAAAAAATGATGTAGAGTTACAGATGTAGGGTACAGAGGTAAGATGTTCTATCTTTCAGACCTTTTACTTCACGTAATCGGATTTGGCTGTATATTAGCCGCCCCAGTCATTTATTGACTGGGGCGTTTTTTATTGGGCTTTTGCTGGCAGGATGGATAGGTTTGATGGGCCGAGAGACAGCCCTTGTGGGCTGCTTTATTGATTACTCGCCTTCGTCGTCATACTCGTCAATCATGACTTCGGGTGGAATTTCGCTAAACCAGGTATCCAGTTTTTCCCGTAACTTATCAACGCCAATCTTTTTCAATGATGAGAAAGCTTCAACCTGAATATCACCCATAAATGGAATGATTGCTTCCCGCACCATGTTCAATTGGGCTTTACGAGCACCTGAAGCCAGCTTATCCGCTTTGGTCAGTAATAAAAGAACCGGAGTTCCTACCGCTACCGCCCAAGTGATCATCTGCTGATCCAAATCTTTTAACGGGTGGCGAATATCCATCAACACCACTAATCCTTTCAGACAGTTACGTTTCTGTAAATACTCCCCTAATGCACGTTGCCACTTGAGTTTCATCTCTTCCGGGACTTCGGCATAGCCATATCCCGGTAAGTCGACCAAACGTACACCCTCAACCACTTCAAATAAGTTAATCAACTGAGTACGGCCTGGCGTTTTACTGGTCCTGGCCAAACTTTTCTGGTTGGTCAACGTATTGAGAGCACTTGATTTACCTGCATTCGAGCGGCCAGCAAATGCCACTTCAATACCTTCATCACGTGGCAGATGGCGAATATCCGGAGCACTGATGACGAAGTGAGTCATGTGATAGTTATAGTTTCTGATGGTCAAAATTTGTCGTCTCCGTGAGAGATTGCTTACATGGAGCGATTATAACTGCATCAGGCAGAAAAAAGGGGGTTTATATTTATCCCTTTAGTACTTGAAGCTACAGAGGGGCTAACGCATCTCTTTTCCTGTTTTTTCCGGTCAATTCTAATTTTTGTGAGTTGACGGTCATTGTAGATAAAGTTAATGGCTTATCATTTATAAACTGTTAAGAAAAACTTTATTAAATATGCGCTATCATTATCAACGGTTAGTTTTTTTTCGTCATGTTTTTTCGAATAAAAACAAATAACTGATTATGCTTTAAACAGTGCGGGATGCGCTGGCAAGGAGCTTAATCACTCAGGAAGAGTGGCTTATGCTTAAGGAATGTAATGGATATACTGTGAGCCAGGGATGATATAGGGAGCTTATTTAACAGGATGTGTATGGATACAGGCCGGAGTGCTGGGTGAGTCGCCTTCAAGGTTGGAGGGATGGCAAGGATGGCACATTGCAGAAGGGAGAAACCGGGATGTTAACTAAGTGCAGGGAGTGCGCTGTAAGGATATCCTTCCGCAGAAGGTGCGAAAAAAGGCGACAGGTTAATCTGCCGCCTTTTTTCTTTCTCTGCTTTCTGCTAGATTCCGGCCCAATCCTATACTAAATCCGATCCCATACTCATTTAAGAGCACAGGTTATGAAGCAGCCAAATAAAGCACCACGCACTAATAGTGCCGCCCCCAAAGGCACCGCGACGCCAAAGCGTCACAAAAAGACCCGTGTAGAGCTTGATATAGAAGCACGCGAGCGTAAGCGTCAGAAGAGACACAGTGGCAATCGCTCTGGGGCGAGAACCAATGTGGAAGGCAGCAATAAAAAAGGTCAGGCCCAAACACAAGAGAAAGATCCACGGATTGGCAGCAAAGTGCCTGTGCCTTTGGTGATTGATAGCAAGGTCAAAGCTAAGCCAACCACTAAGCTGGTAGCAAAAGTCGAAGCTAAGCCACGTCTGACGCCGGAAGAAGAGCTGACTAAGCTGGAAAACGACGAGCGTCTGGATGCATTACTGGATCGTTTGGATAACGACGAAGTATTGAGCAAAGAAGACCAGGCTTATGTTGATCTGACATTAGACCGTATCGATGCCCTGATGGAACAATTGGGTATTGAGTTGGGTGACGATGAAGATGACGAAGAGAAAGAAGAAAAGCAGGAAGATATTCTAAAATTACTGAAGAGCGGTAATCCAAAAGACGAATTTTAAAGTATGCAGTGGGTGATCCCGACAATAGCCCTACTACTGACATGTTATCTATTGTGGTTATTGGGTAAACTATGGCGGCTGTCGCAACGTAGGTCACGATTGCGCAGCGCTGCTGCGGCCAGACAACGAAAACATCTGCCCCCTAACCGGCCCGGTAAGCGAAAATATCGGAAGGAATAAATATGTCTGAGCACGCTATAGTTTGGGATTTGTCCCTGATTCAAAAATATAATTATTCAGGGCCGCGTTACACTTCGTACCCCACTGCGCTTGAGTTTAGTGAAGATTACAATGAATCTGCTTTTCAGCAGGCGGTGAAACGTTACCCGCAGCGCCCTTTGTCGCTGTATGTGCATATCCCGTTTTGCCATAAGCTTTGTTACTTCTGTGGTTGCAATAAGCTGGTGACGCGTCAGCAACATAAAGCTGATGAATATCTGGTGGTCTTGGAAAAAGAGATCCGCCAGCGTGCGGTACTGTTTGCCGGGCGTCAGGTTAGCCAGATGCACTGGGGCGGCGGCACGCCAACCTATCTGAATAAAACGCAAATCACTCATTTGATGAATCTGTTACGTGAAAACTTTGATTTTCTGCCCGGCGCAGAGCAGTCAATTGAAGTCGATCCACGTGAAATTGAGTTGGATGTTCTTGACCATCTTCGTGCCGAAGGCTTTAACCGCCTGAGCATGGGGGTGCAGGACTTCAATAAAGAGGTGCAACGGCTGGTTAATCGTGAGCAAGATGAAGACTTTATCTTTGCACTCATTGCCCGTGCCAAAGCCTTGGGTTTTAACTCCACTAATATTGATTTGATTTATGGTTTGCCAAAACAGACAGCAGAAAGCTTTGCTTTTACGCTTAAACGGGTGGTTGAACTCAACCCTGATCGCCTGAGTGTCTTCAATTATGCCCATTTGCCGAGCCTGTTTGCCGCGCAGCGTAAAATCAAAGATGCTGATTTACCCACTGCTGAGCAGCGGCTGGATATTTTGCAGCATACCATTAGCTTCTTAACTGAATCCGGCTATCAATTTATTGGTATGGATCACTTTGCCCGACCAGATGATGAGTTGGCGGTTGCCCAGCGTGACGGTAAATTACATCGTAATTTCCAGGGCTATACCACCCAAGGTGAGAGTGACTTACTTGGGTTGGGAGTATCAGCGATCAGTATGTTGGGTGACAGTTATGCTCAGAATGAAAAAGATTTAAAGACCTATTATGCCGTGGTCGAACAGCGTGGCAATGCATTATGGCGTGGCCTGACCATGACCGAAGATGACTGCTTACGTCGTGATGTGATTAAAACACTGATTTGTAATTTCCAAATCAGTTATCAACCAATTGAACAGCATTATGGCATTCGTTTTGCAGATTATTTTGCTGAAGATTTTGAGCTGTTAGCACCGTTTGAACAAGATGGGCTGGTGGATCGAGATGACAAAGGTATTCGTGTGACGCCGCGTGGGCGGTTACTCATTCGTAATATTTGTATGTGTTTCGACATTTATTTACGTAAACAGGCTCGCCGGCAGCAGTTCTCCCGCGTGATCTGACGATATTCCCCTCAGTGGTTTTACCCGATCTTCAAGATGCAGAGTTGTTGGCTTCCACTACTCACCCAAGTCATTGAGTTATCTCAACTCCTTGGGTTCATTATATTGCCGCCTATCTGCAACTTGAAATCTATTGGGTATATAATAATCGCCCTGAGGGGCAACTAAAGTCAGAATAGTTCTCTTCTCAACTACTCCATCCCCAACTCTTTCAACTTACGCGTTAATGTATTGCGGCCCCAGCCCAATAGGCGCGCAGCTTCTTGCTTGTGCCCTTGAGTGTGGCGTAATGCGGTAGTTAACAGTGTGCGCTCCATCTCCGGCTGTGCTTCTGACAACAAATCCTGATGGCCAGAACGCAGTGCGCGATCCGCCCATTGTGCCAGCAGCGTTGACCAGTTATCTGGCATCCGCTGACCAGAAGCATCTGGCGTACTGGTTTCAAACAACTCAGAAGGTAAATCCTGAATCAGAACTTCCTGCCCAGCCGCCATCACTGTCAGCCAGCGACAGGTATTTTCCAGTTGGCGCACGTTACCCTGCCAAGGCAGGCGAGTTAGCGCGACTTCCGTTTCAGGATGCAGATTTTTGGCCTCCACCCCTAACTCTTTCGCAGCCACTTGAAGGAAATAGCGGGCTAAACGTGGAATATCTTCACGGCGTTCACGCAGCGGAGGCAAATGGACTCGAATCACATTGAGCCGATGGAATAAATCCTCACGGAATTTCCCTTCTTGAACGCGCAGCTCTAGATTTTGGTGGGTTGCCGCAATGATGCGCACATCCACTTTGACCGGGGCATATCCCCCGACCCGATAAAACTGGCCATCAGCCAGAACGCGCAACAGGCGGGTTTGCACATCCAGCGGCATATCACCGATTTCATCTAAAAACAGAGTGCCGCCATCAGCTTGTTCAAAGCGGCCCTGACGCACCTGATTGGCGCCGGTAAAAGCCCCTTTTTCGTGGCCAAACAGCTCAGATTCAATTAAGTCTTTTGGGATTGCCGCCATATTCAGCGCAATGAACGGTGCTTTGGCGCGAGGGCTATGGCGGTGTAATGCATGGGCGACCAACTCTTTACCGGTACCCGATTCACCATTAATCAGCACACTGATAGAGGAGCGCGACAAGCGGCCAATGATGCGAAACACATCCTGCATCGCCGGAGCTTCACCGATGATATCGGCAGTCGGGCCACTGGCGGGTTGAGTGCGTGCGGGTTGCTGCTGTTCCTGATAATGACTGATAGCTCGTTCAACCAGTGCCACAGCCTCATCAATATCAAAAGGTTTTGGCAGATAATCAAACGCCCCTTGCTGATAGGCGCTAACTGCGGCGTCTAAATCAGAATGCGCAGTCATTATGATGACCGGAAGCATTGGGTGGCGCTGCTTAATCTGTTTCAGCAGGGCCAATCCATCCATACCAGGCATACGGATATCTGATAACAACACATCCGGGGTTTGCGTCGCCAAAGCATCCAACACCTGATTACCGGAATCGAATGTCGCACAGTTTAAACCTGCTCCAGTCAGCGCGCGCTCAAGCACCCAGCGGATGGAGCTATCGTCATCGACGATCCAGACTATCCCTCGTTGCATAGAAACCTCACTGGCGAATAGGCAGGTAGACCGAGAATTCGGTATGTCCCGGCCAACTGTTAAATTCAATTTTACCCGAATGCTGATCGATAAGATTGCGGGCAATAGATAAGCCAAGCCCAGTCCCCCCCTCGCGACCACTGACCATCGGATAGAACACGGTATCTTGTAATTGCGTTGGCACGCCTGGGCCATCATCTTCGATATCAATTCGGGCCGCTAAACGATAGCGCATGCCATGCAGTGTTATCTGAAATGCCGTACGGGTACGAAGCGTGATGGTGCCACCGGCTTCACCCAAAGCTTGTAATGCATTGCGGGTGATATTCAGCAGCACTTGTTCAACCTGGTCTGGATCATGAGCCAGCTCAGGCAAGCTTGGGTCATAGTCACGGATTAACGTCACGTTATCCGGCTTTTCCAGAGAGACTAACTGGCAGACGCGTTCAGCAACCTGATGGATGCTTTGTGTAACATGCTGACCGGGCCGCTGTGGGCCTAATAGACGGTCAACCAAATTACGTAAACGGTCAGCCTGCTCAATAATCACTTTGGTATATTCTAGCAAGGCTGGATCGGGCAAGGCTTTTGACAATAATTGTGCGGCGCCACGTAAGCCGCCCAACGGGTTCTTTATCTCATGCGCTAATCCACGCACCAAATCACGAGCGGCAACTTGTTGTGCATGCTGCAATTGTTCTTGGCTTAACCGACGTTGATTATCCATCGGTGCCATTTCCAACAAAATAAAACCTTCCGCTAGTGACTGCGCGGTCAGCGATAAAATATGCGCCCGGCCATCAACGACCAATGTCACTTCGTTATCGGTGAAACCTTGTCCCGATCCCAGACTTTCCCTCATAAGGGCAATATTCAGGGAAAAATAACCTAATAACTCAGGTAAGGGTGTACCGAAAAGTTTACGCGAGCTTTGCGCCAGAAGTTGCTGGGCTGCGGGATTGGCATAATGAATAGCCAGTGAGTCATCCAATAGCAGAATGCTATTAATGAGAGAATTGAGGATCTGCCCAGCATCGGGCAGCGTGCCTGTTGCCATCATGCAGACTCCTGCACACTCTTGGTGCATTTATACCCATAGATGGGTACATCCTATTGATTCAACCTCAGTTGAGCCAGAGGAATTGTGACAAAAAATGAACGGTGGAGAAAAAAGCCCATCGTGAGATGGGCCAAAAGTTTCCACGGCAACAAAAAAAACGACTAATTAAAATTAAACGCTGTAATACAGTTCAAACTCGACTGGATGCGGAGTCATACGAACGCGGTCCATCTCTTCTTTACGCAAGTCGATGTAAGCATCGATTGCGTCGTCAGTAAACACACCACCACGAGTCAAGAACTCGCGGTCTTCGCTCAGAGCAGCCAGCGCTTCGTCCAGAGAACCAGCAACTTTTGGAATTTCAGCTTCTTCTTCCGGCGGCAGGTCGTACAGGTTTTTGTCCATCGCATCACCAGGGTGAATCTTGTTGATGACACCATCAAGGCCTGCCATCAGCAGTGCGGCGAAGCACAGGTATGGGTTAGCCGCTGGATCCGGGAAGCGCGCTTCAATACGACGGGCTTTCGGGCTGGCAACCACTGGGATACGGATTGAAGCTGAACGGTTACGAGCTGAGTAAGCCAGCATGACCGGTGCTTCGTAGCCTGGGACCAAGCGTTTGTAGGAGTTAGTTGTTGGGTTAGCCAAGGCATTAATGGCTTTAGCGTGCTTGATGATACCGCCGATATAGAACAGCGCCATTTCAGACAAGCCAGCGTATTTGTCGCCTGCGAACAGGTTTGTGCCATTTTTGGACAAGGACATATGGCAGTGCATGCCTGAGCCGTTGTCACCAAACATTGGTTTTGGCATAAAGGTCGCAGTTTTACCAAATGCGTGTGCCACGTTGTGCACCACATATTTGTAAATCTGAATTTCGTCAGCTTTCTTGGTCATGGTATTGAAGCGGGTTGCCACTTCGTTCTGACCTGCTGTAGCTACTTCATGGTGATGTGCTTCAACCACCAGACCCATTTCTTCCATGGTCAAACACATGGTAGAACGCAGATCCTGTGAAGAATCGACCGGAGGAACTGGGAAGTAACCGCCTTTTACTGCTGGACGGTGGCCTTTGTTGCCGCCTTCGTATTTGGTGCTGGAGTTCCATGCGCCTTCGATATCATCGATAGAGACGTGGGAACCACGGATGCTGCTACCAAAACGAACGTCGTCGAACAGGAAGAATTCTGGCTCTGGCCCAAACAATACGGTATCAGCTATGCCAGAAGATTTCAGGAAGTCTTCTGCACGCTTAGAGATAGAACGCGGGTCGCGGTCATAACCTTGCATGGTGCCTGGCTCAAGGATGTCACAACGGATAATCAGTGTGGAATCTTCGAAGAACGGATCCATAACAGCGGTGCTGGCATCTGGCATCAGGACCATGTCGGATTCGTTAATGCCTTTCCAGCCACCAATCGAGGAGCCATCAAACATTTTGCCTTCTTCGAAGAAGTCAGCGTTGACCTGATGAGCTGGGATAGTGATGTGCTGTTCTTTCCCTTTAGTATCGGTGAAGCGCAAATCAACGAATTTTACTTCGTGCTCATTCAGCATCGTCAAAACATGTTCAGCGGACATACTTATATCTCCCGGATTTGTCATAGTCGTCGTCGTGGAACGATTACCGTGTATTACTAAGGTTTATGGTGCTCTGGCATTTTTGCCGGTAAAAATTTCTTATTTCAACAACCTGTAACTTCAAAAAACCTTTTTACCTGCAAGGATGCGTCACTCAAAACAGTAAACTTGTGACTTTTTATTTCGTACTGTTATTCGTGCTGGCTATTCATGCTAAAATACATTGCGAAATCTATGCCAACTTTCCAAATCCCCCGGTTATGCCATATCATAGGGGTCTGCTGATATTCAGTATGCACCAGGATAGTCATATTGCACTATTTTGGTGCTTCATTTGCGCCGTTGGGCACTGTATTGGTGCAAAAAGGGGCCGAGAGGCTATTTTTGCACCGTGAAAGGGATCACAAACTAACCGCCGTTAGGTTGTTTATAAGAGAAGTTTGTGATCTTGTTTAGTCCCTCGCTTAATACGTGTACAATAGCGCGCTATTTCTAAATGCCTGAGGCAAAAAAGCTGTGATCGAGAATCTGCGTAACATCGCCATTATTGCGCACGTTGACCATGGGAAAACTACCCTGGTTGATAAGTTGCTACAACAATCTGGTACTTTCGGTGAACGTACTGAAGCAACTGAACGTGTAATGGACTCCAACGATTTGGAGAAAGAGCGTGGGATAACCATCCTCGCAAAAAATACCGCCATTAATTGGAAAGACTACCGCATCAACATCGTGGATACCCCAGGACACGCCGATTTCGGCGGTGAGGTTGAGCGTGTAATGTCTATGGTTGACTCTGTGCTGTTAGTCGTCGATGCAATGGATGGCCCGATGCCGCAGACCCGTTTCGTGACCAAAAAAGCTTTTGCTAATGGTCTGAAACCAATCGTGGTAATCAACAAAGTTGACCGTCCGGGCGCACGTCCTGACTGGGTTGTGGATCAGGTATTCGACCTGTTCGTCAACTTGGATGCCACTGACGAACAACTGGACTTCCCAATCATCTATGCATCTGCATTGTTGGGTATTGCTGGTGAAGACCACAATAATATGGCGGAAGATATGACTCCGCTGTATCAAGCGATTGTTGATCATGTATCTGCGCCACAAGTTGAGCTGGAAGCACCATTCCAGATGCAAATCTCTCAGCTGGATTACAACAACTATGTTGGTGTTATCGGCATCGGTCGTATCAAACGCGGTAAAGTTAAGCCAAACCAGCAAGTAACTATCATTGATAGCGAAGGCAAAACGCGTAACGGTAAAGTTGGTAAAGTTCTGACTCATATGGGTCTGGAACGTATAGAAGCCACTGTTGCTGAAGCTGGCGATATCGTTGCAATCACCGGTCTGGGCGAGTTGAACATCTCTGACACTGTGTGTGACGTGAACGCTGTTGAAGCGCTGCCAGCACTGTCTGTTGATGAACCAACTGTAACCATGTACTTCTGCGTTAATACCTCTCCATTCTGTGGTAAAGAAGGTAAGTATGTGACTTCGCGTCAGATTCTTGACCGTCTGAACAAAGAGTTGGTTCATAACGTAGCATTGCGTGTTGAAGAAACTGAAGATTCTGATGCATTCCGTGTTTCAGGCCGTGGTGAGCTTCACTTGTCGGTTCTGATCGAAAACATGCGTCGTGAAGGTTTCGAGTTGGCTGTATCTCGTCCTAAAGTTATTAACCGTGTTATCGACGGTCGCAATCAAGAACCATTTGAAAGCGTAACTCTGGATATCGAAGAGCAGCACCAGGGCGCAGTAATGCAAGCCATGGGTGAGCGTAAAGGTGATGTGAAGGACATGGTTCCAGACGGCAAAGGTCGTATTCGTCTGGATTATATGATCCCAAGCCGTGGCTTGATTGGCTTCCGTACTGAATTCATGACCATGACTTCTGGTACTGGCCTGCTGTACTCCACATTCAGTCACTATGATGATGTGCGTCCAGGCGATATCGGCCAACGTCAAAACGGCGTACTGATCTCTAACGGTCAGGGTAAAGCTGTTGCGTTCGCATTGTTCAAACTGCAAGACCGCGGCAAGCTGTTCATCGGTCATGGTACTGAAGTGTATGAAGGCCAGATTATCGGTATTCACTCACGTTCTAACGACCTGACTGTAAACTGCCTGACAGGTAAGCAACTGACCAACATGCGTGCATCGGGTACTGACGAAGCTACCACTCTGGTTCCTTTCCTGAAGAAAACTCTGGAACAGGCTCTGGAATTCATCGATGACGATGAATTGGTAGAAGTTACCCCGTTATCGATCCGTATCCGTAAGCGTCATTTGACGGAAAACGATCGTAAGCGTGCAGGTCGTGGTCCTAAAGAAGGTTAATTCTTCTTAGTTCTGCTGATACTTAGGGCGCTCAAGGCGCCCTGAGTTCTTTTATCCCCCTCGTCCTTGAAATTGCTGCTGTGTTAGTGGCTCTACCTCTTACTACCTTGCTACAACTCCAATGTCTTTGGGGATACTTTCTTTTTTTGTCATCATGCTATAAAAATTATTTTTTCTGACTAACCCCTCCTTTTTCTTCCTCTCTCTGTTCAGTTTTCTCTTTTCCCGTTACAGTGAAACTCACCATCTAATTGGGAGAGCGCTATGCTGTATATCTTTGATCTAGGGAATGTGATTGTTGATATCGACTTCAAACGTGTGTTGGGCGTCTGGAGTAAATTAAGCAGTGTACCTTTGGCTACACTGAGTGAGCGCTTTACGATGGGGGAGGTCTTCCAGCAGCATGAGCGCGGCGAAATTAGCGATGAAGACTTTGCTCGCCAACTCAGTGATGAGATGGGGCTGTCTTTAAGTTTTGAACAGTTTGCTGAAGGCTGGCAGGCGGTATTTGTCGCTTTACGCCCAGAAGTGATCACGATAATGCAAAGGTTGCGTAAGGAAGGGCATCGAGTCGTGGTGCTATCCAATACAAACCGGCTTCATTGTAATCATTGGCCACAGCACTACCCGGAAGTTGCCGCTGCCGCTGACCATCTGTATTTGTCTCAGGACTTGGGGATGCGCAAGCCAGAGGCCCGAATTTATCAACATGTGCTGAGTGCAGAAAACATCCCGGCGGAACAAGCCGTGTTCTTTGATGATGTTGAGGCAAATATTGTCGCAGCCAGAATCGAGGGTATTACAGCCATCCATGTCACTGACCGAAAGGTTATCCCTGCTTATTTTCCCTGATAAGTTCTTACTTACGTCTTTTATGAGTTATACCCAAAGTACTTGGAGTTGTAGGCAGCCACTAAGTAAGTCCCGATGAGCATCACGACAAACAGTAAGCAATTCGGATGAGTGAGCGCAGCTAACACCGCTACAACTTCAAGTCAGAAGGAATAGCCATAGAGCCGCGAACCTTTATCACGCGGGCTTCAGAAACGTGTCTAACTGTGTTGACTGAGAGATGAACATGGCGAGTTTTCTGCGATCTCCACCGTTTAAACCCTGCGTCACCTTTGGGCGCATGCTTTATAACCGGATAGAGAAAGATGGGTTAACAATGCTAGCCGGGCATTTGGCCTATGTATCATTGCTATCTCTGGTGCCATTGATCACCGTTATTTTTGCTCTATTCGCTGCTTTTCCGATGTTTGCCGATATCAGCATAAAATTGAAAGCCTTCATATTTGCCAATTTTATGCCAGCTACCGGTGACATTATCCAAAACTATCTGGAGCAGTTTGTCGCCAACTCAAATCGGATGACAGTGGTGGGCACCTGCGGTTTGATTGTCACCGCACTTCTGCTGATTTACTCAGTAGACAGTGTACTCAACACGATTTGGCGCAGTAAAACCCCGCGCTCACTGGTATTTTCATTCGCGGTTTATTGGATGGTACTCACCCTTGGGCCCATTCTGGTGGGAGCCAGTATGGTTATCAGCTCATATCTATTGTCGCTACAGTGGCTGGCAAATGCTCAAGTAGACAGCATGATTGATGAAGTATTACGGCTATTTCCGTTACTGATCTCCTGGGTTTCGTTTTGGTTACTGTACAGTGTGGTGCCAACGGTCAGAGTACCCGCCAGAGATGCCATCATCGGTGCGTTGGTCGCAGCACTGCTTTTTGAGTTAGGTAAGAAAGGATTCACGATGTATATCACGCTGTTTCCCTCTTATCAGTTGATCTACGGGGTGCTGGCGGTTATCCCCATTTTATTCCTCTGGGTTTACTGGAGTTGGTGCATAGTATTGCTGGGGGCAGAAATCACGGTCACCTTGGGTGAATATCGTGCTCAGCGCCATATCACTAGCATTGAGGAAAGCCAGAGTCAGGAGATGTAAGGCATTATGATTGCGTTGATTCAACGGGCGCTTAGCGCCAATGTCGTAGTCGATGGGAGTGTTGTAGGTGAGATTGGCCCTGGGTTGTTGATATTACTCGGTGTGGAACAAGGGGATACCGAACAAAAAGCACAGCGTTTATGTGAGCGAGTGTTGGGGTATCGGATTTTTGGCGATGAAAACGACAAAATGAACCTCAACGTTCAGCAGGCTGGGGGCAGTGTGCTGGTGGTTTCGCAGTTTACATTGGTTGCCGATACTCAAAAGGGCATGAGACCGAGCTTTTCCCGTGGGGCGGTTCCTGCAGAAGCTGACCGGTTTTATCAGTATTTTGTTGCTCAGTGTCGTGAGCGTGGTGTAAAAACTGAAACGGGGTTATTTGCCGCAGATATGAAAGTCAGTCTGGTGAACGATGGCCCAGTGACTTTCTGGTTGCAAGTTTAGATGCCAAATATTGCCTCAGGATTGAGGGCTATGACATAGATTTTATTGATGATTTTAAAGAGAGAATGCTCCTATGTATCACTTGCGTGTGCCCATAACAGAACAAGAACTCAAAGATTATTATCAATTCCGTTGGGAAATGTTACGCAAGCCGTTGCACCAACCGGTTGGTTCTGAAAAAGATGCCTATGACGTGATGGCCCACCATCAAATGGTGGTGGATGAGCAGGGTAAACCTGTCGCTATTGGTCGATTGTATATCAATGCTGATAATGAGGCCGCTATTCGTTTTCTGGCCGTCGATCCGTCAGTTCGCGCCAAAGGTTTAGGGACGCTGGTGGCAATGACGTTAGAGTCGGTCGCACGTCAAGAGGGGGTAAAGCGGGTCGTCTGTAGTGCTCGTGAAGATGCGGTCGACTTCTTTGCTAAGCTGGGTTTTGTGAGTCAGGGAGAAATCACTGCTCCGCAAACTACACCAGTGCGCCACTTCTTAATGATCAAACCGGTTGTGACCATGGATGATATCCTGCATCGTCCTGATTGGTGCGCCCAGTTACAGCAAGCTTGGTATGATCATATTCCGCTCAGTGAAAAAATGGGGGTGCGCATCAGCCAATACACTGGCCAACGGTTTGTCACGACGATGCCGGAAGCAGGTAATCAGAATCCTCATCATACCTTATTTGCCGGTAGTCTCTTCTCTCTGGCGACTTTGACAGGCTGGGGGCTCATTTGGTTGTTACTACGTGAGCGCCATCTTGGCGGCACGATAATCCTCGCTGATGCCCACATTCGCTATAGTGCACCCGTTACCGGGCGGCCAAGAGCCGTTGCTGAGTTAAGTTCCCTAAGTGGAGATTTGGATAGATTGGCGCGCGGCCGCCGTGCCAGAGTACAATTAGACGTCAATTTATTCGGTGATGAAAATGCTGGGGCTGTATTTTCTGGGACTTACATGGTGTTGCCTGTCAACGGTAGGAATGATGGCGTTAACTGATTTTTATACAGGCCCGTTTACTAATAACAGATAAGCGGGTATTTAGTTTCTATCTGTCACTGTACTATTAAACAGAGTTCTGTCAGGGCTCTGAGTATAATATCAGTTTAATATTTATTTTCCGTATTGGGCTAAATAAAAAATACGAAATTATTGAGAAATAAACCTATAAAAGCATTTTATAAATTGGGACATCACAATGTACCATTACTGATTACCCTGAATGGCTATCAGAGAAAAAATGCATCTCTCATCAAAGTACCTCTTATAAAAAAGTGATATTTTATTTCTTAAAAATCCTTGTAATCAGAATGCCACTATTTAATTTTATAGTGGTAGTTTTCAATTAATTTTTTAAATGATTTATACAATAGTCTGAAAAGTAAATAGAGTAAATAATACACTAGACGCTGGAAGGGGATCGTTATTTAATGACTCAATAATCATTGTTAACTGCGGTTCGATATTAATTATTAAAACCTAATGATTATTATATTACTTGCTATTATAAAGCATAGGAGTAAATAAGATGAACAAAGACTGGCATAGACAAGAAATTTTGGCGGCTATACGGAAGAAGAAAGGCTCTCTTTCAGCTTTATCAAGAGAAAGTGGGCTCTCACCAGGGACACTGTCTAATGCATTGACACGCCCGTGGCCAAAGGGTGAAATGATTATAGCGGAAGCTATTGGGATATCCCCTCAAGAGATATGGCCCAGCAGATTTATAGATTATAGCGGGTGTACCATTATTAGAAGGATAAGGAAAAACTAAATTCAGGAGGAAAGTATAATGGGGAAATCACTGTTAGACTCATTTAAAATGTTAATCCCCTTTTGGGAGAACAGCTCTGAATCTTGGGGGGTAAAAGATAACAAATCAATATTTGTCTATGCAAACGATAGATTTGGTGAGTTACTAGGTTTACCAGATGAATATAATGTGGAAGGGAGATTAGATGGGGAACTTCCCGCTCCTACTGCAGAGTTTCAGGCTGAGTTTCAGGAGCATGATCGCCAGGCTATATTATCACAAGAACGCGCAACAACGATTGAAATACATGCCTTTGAACGGCGTTCTTATTTTCAACCTTACTTTTGTGATAAATACCCATTAATAGATGAGAATGGGACAGCTCAAGGGCTTATTTTTCATGCCAGGCCTGTACAAGATATAATATTAACCCATTTGAATAAAATAAAAGTCCCGACATCGCTTATATTCACTCCTCCATCAGAGTCATTCTCTAAAAGGGAGTGGGAAGTGCTATTTTATATTTTACATTCATTTTCAAGTAGTGAGATTGCTAAGAAACTCCATCTTTCATCACGAACTGTTTGTAATATTACTCAAAAAATCTACAGCAAAGCAGGTGTTACTAGCAAACGCCAGATAGTGGAATATTGTTATGAGAAGAAAATTAATAATTATGTACCACAAAGCTTCTTTGAATATTCAGGCTCTTTTCCACTTGTGCAGTCATAAGGAGTTGTCAGTTTAATAGGGACATAGTGATGAAAAAAATAGCGATTGATTCATTTGATGTATTAATACGATTTTGGGAGCATAGCTCTGAACCTTGGGGGATAAAAGATAATCAATCAAAGTTTATCTATGCTAATAATCGATTTAATAAACTACTAGACTTACCTGATAAATATAATGTTGAGGGACGTTCAGATGGTGAACTTCCTACACCCATATCTGAATTTGAGGTAGAATTTCAGGAGCATGACCGTAAAGTTGAACTACTACAGGATCGTATCACATCTGTTGAGGTACATGAGTGGGATGGTCTTTCATATTTTAAACCTAATTTTTGTGATAAGTACCCATTAATAGATGAGAATGGTATCTCTCAAGGGGTTATTTTCCATGTAAGGCCAGTGGAAGATATAATATTAACCCATTTAAATAAAATAAAAATCCCCACATCACTGATATTCAGCCCACCATCTGATTTATTTACTAAAAGAGAGTGGGAAGTACTATTTTATATATTACATGCATTTTCAAGTGGTGAGATTGCTAAAAAACTCCATTTATCATCCCGAACAATCAATAATGTTATCCAGAGTATATATAAAAAATCTGATGTTACCAACAAACAGCAGGTTATAGAGTATTGCTATGAAAAGAAGATCCATAATTATGTACCACAGAGCTTCTTCGAATACTCAGGGTCTTTTCCTCTGAGATAGGATAAGGCATAACTTATTTTAGGAGAGAAACAGAGATGGATAAATCACTGTTAAACTCACTAGAACCATTAATACGGTTTTGGGAGCACAGTTCTGAACCTTGGGGGATAAGAGATAATCAGTCAAGATTTGTTTATTCAAATAAGGAGAACAATAAATTAATGGGGTTACCTGATAAGTATAATGTGGAGGGGCAGTTAGATGGGGAACTTCCTACTCTAATATCAGAGTTTCAAGCTGAATTTCAAGCGCATGACCGTAAAGTTGAGTTATCACAAGATCGGATAACCTCGGCGGAAATACATAAATGGTATAGACGATCCTATTTTCAGCCTAAATTTTGTGATAAGTATCCATTAATAGATGAGAATGGTATCTCTCAAGGGGTTATTTTCCATGTAAGGCCAGTGGAAGATATAATATTAACCCATTTAAATAAAATAAAAATCCCCACATCACTGATATTCACTCCACCATCTGATTTGTTCACCAAAAGAGAGTGGGAGGTGTTATTTTATATTTTACATGCATTTTCAAGTAATGAAATTGCTGAAAAACTTCATCTATCACGACGAACGGTGAATAATGTCATCCAGAATATATATAGAAAATCCGGTGTTACCAGCAAAAAGCAGATTATAGAGTATTGCTATGAAAAGAAGATCCATAATTATGTTCCACAGAGCTTCTTTGAATACTTGGGGTCTTTTCCACTAATGTAAGATAAGATCTAATTAAAATAGAGAGGACATGGTGATGGATAAAAAAATATTCAAATCACTAAAGTTATTAATACCATTTTGGGAGCGCAGTTCAGAGCCTTGGGCTGTAAAAGATAGTCAATCAAGATTTGTTTATGCAAACCTCAGAGTTAATAAATTATTCAATTTACCCGATAAATATAATATAGAAGGACGACTTGATGGCGAAATTCCCACTCCAGCAGCAGAATTTCAGGAGGAATTTCAGAGGCAAGACCGCAAAGTTGTTTTATTACAAGATCGTGTCACATCTGTTGATATACAGTTATATGATGGGGTTTCATATTTCACTCCTTATTTCTGTGATAAATTTCCATTAATAGATGAGAATGGTGTGTCTCAGGGTATTATTTGGCATGGTAGTCCTGTGACAGACACAATATTATCACGCCTAAATAAAATAAAAGTTCCCACATCCCTGATGTTTACCCCTCCATCTGATTTATTCTCTAAAAGAGAGTGGGAGGTGCTTTTTTATATTTTACATGCGTTCTCAAGCCGCGAGATTGCCAAAAGGCTCCAATTATCATCGGGGAGTGTGAACAATATTATTCAAAAAATCTATAGTAAAGCTGGCGTAACTAATAGGCGGCAAGCGGTAGAGTACTGTTATGAAAATAAAATAGATAATTATGTTCCTCAAAGCTTCTTCGAGTACTCAGGGTCCTTCCCACTTATGTAGTTGTAAGGAATCGGTAAAATTAAAAGGGAGGCGGTGATGGATGAAACACTATTCAACTCACTGAAGTTATTAATACCATTTTGGGAGCGCAGCGCAGAACCTTGGGGCGCAAGAGATAATCAATCTAGATTTATTTATGCAAATCCTAGGTATCATAAATTATTGTCTCTACCCAATAAGTACAGCTTGGAAGGGCGAGTCGATGGTGATGTTCCTTCACCCACCTCAGAGTTTCAGACTGAGTGGCAGGAACATGACCGTCAGGTGGAACTATTACAAGACCGGGTGACAACAATTGAAATACATACATGGGATGGGAATTCATATTTTCAGCCCTATTTCAGTGAAAAATTTCCATTAATAGATCAAAATGGGATCTCTCAGGGAGTTATTTTTCATGGTAGGCCAGTCAATGATCTTGTGTTAACCCGCTTAACTAAAATAAAAGTTCCCACATCCCTGATGTTTACCCCACCATCTGATTTGTTCATCAAAAGAGAGTGGGAGGTGTTATTTTATATTTTACATGCATTTTCAAGTAATGAAATTGCTGAAAAACTTCATCTATCACGACGAACGGTGAATAATGTCATCCAGAATATATATAGAAAATCCGGTGTTACCAGCAAAAAGCAGATTATAGAATATTGTTATGAAAACAAGATCCATAATTATGTTCCCCAAAGCTTCTTTGAATACTCTGGGTCCTTCCCACTTATGTAGGATCTTTTATGCCGATTGCGGTCACTCTTTCATGCAATCGGCGGTTTTATTCAATGTGACATGAAAATCAAGATACTCTGTATGCCTCTTTATTGCCCCGTAACGGCGTGCACCTCACCATGCTGCATAGTTTGATTAACTTGCTGCCCGTGGCTGTCAGTCGCGTGTAGAGAGCCACTCACGGTAGGTTTTAATGCGAGTTCTGCTGCCAGACGAGCTTTTATCTGTAATTTCAGATTACCTAGCCCTTGCAGAGGTAATGCTGGCCACCCCCAATTTTGTAAGATATCGAGATCAACAGAACGGCCAGTCAACACTAAAGATAGGTCTCGGTCGGGTGTTTGATCAATGCTGGCGGTAGCCTCCAATAACCCCTCTTTAGTGAAAGCACTTAAATCACTAAATGTTATTTGTTGTTCATTAGCGTTCAGAGCGAGCGATGGGCGACGAACATCGTTTTTGTTAAAAGTCGCATTTCCGGCATTCAACATCAATGAACCAGACCACACTCCCCACTGATGATTTTTGGCCAGCAGCAAGTTAGTCCCAGCGGCGTCCAGCGACGTAATCTGGAATGGAAAGTCAGGGCTAATATCAATCAACAAGTTACGATTAGCATTCAACTTGCCGACATACACTTCTGACAGCCAGTGAGGCAGAGTCTGTTGCCATTGCTGCTTCCAATCGGCAGGTAGGGTATAAACCAACGCCACGAGGGTTAGCTCATCTAGCTGTAAGCGGCCAGTATTGCGTGCCCAACTGCCTTGAGTTCTTAATAGGCCGTCTTGCCAACGAGTGGAAAACTGGCTAATGGCAACACCTGTAGGCGATAAGATAAATGTCGCGATCGGGTCGATAAGATGAATATTACCTTTAACAATATCGCCAGCATTGAAGGACAGCTCCCCATCATCACTTTGCCAGTCACCTTGCTTAAACGTGATATTTCTTAGTGTCAGGTCTAAATCATTAAAGGCCCAGTTTTTCCCTTCGACACGAGCATCAATTAAATCAAAGCGTTTTAACGTAATGGGGGGAAGCTGCAAATAAGTATTCCAGACATCTTCTAGTGATGCTGGTGTTTGCAAACGAATATTACTTAAGCGCATGCGATCAACCAACCAACTGCCGTCGGCGGCTTGACTGGCATTACCCGTGAGTTCGCCCTGCGCGATATCTGCGCCGAAATTATTCAGCGTAAGTGCATTTTTCTGTATTGAGCCTTGCAGATAAAGTTTCTGAGCGGTGATGCCATTAATGGTCAACGAACCCGCACTAAACTGGAATTGGGCATTTTCACCCAGACTGTTGCCCGGTAGTGGCAGCCAAGGGACTAGGCCGCCATTGACTTGCTGACCGGTAACTTTCCACTGACCTGTTGCACTTTTGGGCTCAATAGTGGTGTTCAGCGCCATATTGGTCAGTTGTAAGGTATCGGCCTGCAAAGGTAATGGCGAGGTGCTGTTATTGAGAGTTAAATTACCATTTTGCAGAGTAAGGCTGAGAAGATGGTGCGGCTCTGTCAGCTGCCGCCAACTCAGACCAAACAGGACCTGCTGGGCGGTCAGTAATGGCGGCTGATTCGCGCGGCCCAGTGTGACATCAGTAAAACTGATTTGCCCGGGTTGTGACCATGAGTGATCTATTTTCCCCAGAGAGAGGCGATATTCGCTGTTATCACTGACCCAACGGCTTAACCAGCCGGCAGCCCAACTGGTCTGGAGCAATACGTAACACAGCACTACAGACAGCACCAGTAGCAATAATAACGTTAGCAGCACTTTCCCGAGAAATTTCATCCGGTTTTTCCACGCCTATCGGTATACGGAACCCTGTTTATGCCGCAAATTGTCCATTAGCTCAATAGACAATCAGTTATCGAAGCATAAAAAAATGGCCGGTATCGTTTACGACCGGCCATTTCTGTGACGTGTTAGTGAAAAGATTATTTTTCTTGTGGGAAGAGGAGGTTAAGTACAATGGCCGTAATACCACCGGCGGCAATCCCTGAGGAAAGTAAAGTTTTCACCCAGTCAGGTGCAAATTGCAGAATCAAGGGTTGCTGTGCTACACCCATACCTACTGCTAATGATAATGCCATAATCATAATTGCGCGGCGGTTAAGAGTTTCGCGTGACACAATACGCACGCCGGAGGCAGCAATGGTGCCGAACATCACGAGGGTTGCTCCACCCAGAACTGGTTCAGGGATGTGTTGCACAAATCCAGCTACCGCGGGGAATAGACCCAGAACAATCAGCATCAGTGCCACAACAAAACCAACATAGCGGCTGGCAACACCGGTCAACTGGATCACGCCGTTGTTCTGACCGAAACAAGAGTTAGGGAAGGTGTTGAACACGGCTGATAGCATGGAGTTCAAACCATTCGCTAATACGCCGCCCTTCAGGCGTTTCATATACAACGGGCCATGAACAGGCTGTTCTGACACATCTGAGGTTGCTGTGATGTCGCCAATGGTTTCAAGCGAGGTAACCATAAAGATAAGCATCAATGGCACCAGTAGATTCCAATCAAAAGACAAACCATAGTATAGCGGCGTGGGAATGGTAATTAGGGCTGTATCGACGACCGGGCGGCTTTCCGGCAACATACCCAGCGTCCAGGCCAGCAGATAACCTACCGCCATAGCGATAACCAGAGAAGCGACGCGCAGATACGGGTTGCGCTGGCGGTTGAGTAAAATAATGACTAACAGTACTGAACCGGCTAATAACAGGTTCTTCGGTGAGCCAAAGGTATGGTCGCTCATTGCGCCATAACCGCCACCAATAGATGTCAGCCCAACCTGAATCAATGATAACCCGATAATCATCACCACAATCCCGGATACTAGTGGTGTAATAATGCGGCGTGCCAGATGTAGGAAGCGGGAGAGTATAATTTCAGTACAGGATGCGACCATCAAAGTACCGAACAGTGCTGCCATCATGGTAGGGATATCCGCCCCACCATTCTTCAGCGCCAGTCCACCCATAATCAGTGGAGAAACAAAGTTAAAACTGGTGCCTTGAATCGATAACAGACCGGAGCCCACCGGCCCCCAAGTTTTAATTTGCAGCAGTGATGCCAAACCAGATGCAAACAGCGACATGCTGATAATGCGTTGGGTATCTTCCGCCGGTAATCCCAATGCCTGACAAATCAACAGGCCAGGGGTTATTACCGCAACAAACATGGCCAATAAGTGTTGGCATGCAGCAAACAGTGTTTGGGCGATGGGTGGGCGGTCTTCTAAACGATAAATGAGTTCGCTGGGGCGAGTTGTTGCCTGCTGTGGTACATCAAGTTCGACGGATTGCGTAGACATGGAGTGGCATTCCCGGATCGGCAAAGAGGGCATTTTAATGATCCGCCTCACAAAAGCAATCGGTTGCGCCGTATTTTTATAAATATTCTTATCGGGTGCTCATTCATGTTTTTCTATTACTAAACTTGTAATTAACGGCATTTTTTTTTCTAATCCCCCTCTAACTGCTTTGGCGTTTATTAAGGAAATGTCTAACGTCATATTTTCACTCGATATTTTAATCGCATGGAGTACGAAGATGTTTCATCTCGATACCTATGGCACGCTAGTCGCGGCCTGTCTGGTTTTATTGTTAGGCCGAAAGCTGGTAAAAACTGTCCCTTTTCTTAAAAAATACACCATACCTGAGCCGGTTGCGGGTGGTTTGTTAGTGGCCTTAATGTTGCTACTGATGCAAAAGACCCTCGGCTGGGAAATCAGTTTTGATATGTCGCTGAAAGACCCCTTGATGATGGCGTTTTTTGCCACTATTGGTCTGAATGCCAACCTGGCCAGTCTACGTGCTGGTGGCAAGGCTCTGAGTGTCTTTGTATTTGTCGTCGTCGGTCTGCTGCTCGTGCAGAATGCGATCGGCATTGCGCTCGCGAAATTAATGGGGCTTGACCCATTAATGGGGCTATTAGCAGGTTCTATTACACTATCCGGTGGGCACGGCACTGGAGCGGCATGGAGTAAAGTGTTTGTTGAGCGCTATGGCTTTGAAAATGCTACCGAAGTTGCCATGGCCTGTGCGACCTTTGGCTTAGTGCTTGGTGGGTTGATTGGCGGACCAGTTGCTCGCTATCTGGTTAAGCACTCTTCCACGCCAGATGGTACACCGGAGGATAGCGAAGTCCCCTCCGCTTTTGAAAAACCCTCTGCTGGCCGCATGATTACCTCATTGGTATTGGTCGAAACCATTGCCATGATTGCTATTTGCCTGATGGCGGGCCAAGTCATCTCGGGTTGGTTGCAAGGTACGATGTTTGAACTACCGACCTTTGTCTGTGTGTTATTCATCGGGGTTATCCTCAGTAATACACTGTCGGCGATAGGTTTCTATAAAGTCTTTGATCGCGCAGTGTCAGTATTGGGTAACGTCAGCTTGTCATTGTTCCTGGCGATGGCGCTGATGAGTCTGAAACTGTGGGAGTTGGCATCACTGGCATTGCCAATGTTGGTTATCTTGTCGGTTCAGGCATTGGCGATGGCGCTGTATGCTATTTTCGTTACTTACCGGGTGATGGGCAAAAACTATGATGCGGCAGTGCTGGCGGCGGGGCATTGTGGTTTTGGATTAGGCGCAACACCGACCGCCATTGCTAATATGCAGGCGATTACTGATCGTTTTGGCCCGTCACATTTAGCTTTCTTGGTGGTACCTATGGTTGGCGCGTTCTTTATTGATATCGTCAACGTAATAGTCATTAAGCTTTATCTGTTGCTACCAATCTTCCCAGCAGCCGTCGGGTAATTAATATATAGGGCTGATTTATACACCAGCCCTATACTTGATTACGCATTGGTATAGCGCGTTCGCTCTGGTAGCCAGCGCTCTATTAATGCCCGAGCATGTTCAGGATATTGTTGATGTAGATGGCGGGCGACTCGTTGTACTTCAGGAATCATTGCCTGATCACGCAGCAAATCAGCCACTTTAAACTCGGCACTCCCTGTCTGGCGTGTTCCCAATAATTCACCAGGGCCACGAATTTCCAAGTCTCGCTGAGCAATAACAAAGCCATCATTGCTATCGCGCAATACTTGCAAGCGCATCTGAGCGGTTTTGCTCAGTGGTGTTTTGTAGAGCAGCACACAATGAGAAGCCACGGCTCCACGGCCAACACGCCCACGTAATTGGTGTAATTGTGCTAAACCCAAACGTTCTGGGTTATCGATGATCATTAGACTGGCATTGGGTACATCAACCCCGACCTCAATCACCGTGGTGGCAACCAATAATTGCAATTCACCCTGTTTAAAGGCCTGCATAACCGCCTGTTTTTCAGGCCCTTTCATGCGGCCATGAACCAAACCGACTTTAATTTCTGGCAGAGCAACTCTCAATTCTTCGCAGGTGACTTCGGCGGCCTGAGCCTCCAGCAATTCGGACTCTTCAATCAAGGTGCAAACCCAATAGGCTTGCCGTCCCTCTTCCAAACAGGCATTTTTGACTCGCTGGATAACATCACTGCGGCGAGTATCAGGAATTGCCACTGTCGTGACGGGGGTTCTACCTGGAGGCAGTTCGTCAATCACCGAGGTATCAAGGTCAGCATAGGCCGTCATCGCCAAGGTTCGTGGAATCGGCGTCGCCGTCATAATTAACTGGTGTGGATGGAAGCCTTGCTCCTCGCCCTTTTCCCATAAAGCGAGCCGCTGATGAACACCAAAACGATGTTGTTCATCAATAATCACCAGTGCCAGTCCGGAAAATTGTACTTGTTCCTGAAACATGGCGTGGGTGCCGACAACCATGGAAACTTGGCCACTGGCAACCGCTTCTTGTTGCGCCAGCCGAGCTTTACCTTTTTGTTTCCCGGCCAGCCAGCCGACCTCTAGACCTAATGGCTCAAGCCATTGGCGAAATGTATTCGCGTGTTGCTCGGCCAATAATTCGGTGGGGGCCATTAGCGCAACCTGCTTACCATGAGCGATAGCACGCAGGGCTGCCAGTGCGGCAACCAATGTTTTACCTGATCCCACATCACCTTGGATGAGCCGCATCATGGGGAAATTATGGGTCATATCTTGCTCAATTTCCGCCACTACACGCTGTTGAGCACGGGTTGGCGTGAAAGGCAGCGCCGCTAGAAAACGTTGCTTAAGTTGTTCTTCAGCCAGCAGTGGCAGCGCCCGATAGCTTTGTGCCCCAGCTCTGACCGCCAACATGCTGAGATTATGGGCTAGCAACTCTTCCATAATCAGCCGCCGCTGGGCAGGGTGCTTACCTTGCTCTAAATCGAACAACTGAATGTCTGCTGGTGGGCGATGCAGGGTATGAATAGCTTCTGGCAGGCTAATGAGAGAGCGGCTTAGCTCTATGGGTAATAGTTCGGCAATAACACAGGTATCCAACATTGCCAGCGCTTGATCGATAAGTTTACGCAGAGTAGCCTGACGAATCCCCTCAGTGGTGGGATACACCGGCGTCAGTGATTCCTGCAATTCAACACCAATATTCTCTCCATGCACCCGATATTCAGGGTGAATGATTTCCGGCCCAGTATTACCCCGTTTAGCTTCACCATAGGCAATAACATGCTTGCCCGGAGACAGGCTGTTTTTCATTGCAGCATTGAAGTTGAAAAAACGCAGGGTGAGGACACCGGTTCCATCGGTGATTTGGCTAGTCATCATCCGCCGCCGACCAAAACTGATGTCGGAACGAATGACTTCGCCCTCAACCGTCACTGAAAGGCCAGGTAATAGATCACCAATACGATAGAGTCGAGTGCGGTCCTCATAACGTAACGGCAGGTGAAGCAGCAGGTCTTGAATAGTCTCCAGACCCATTTTAGCTAGTTTCCCAGCCTGACTTGCGCCAACACCGGAAAGTGTACTGAGGGGTACGGCATCCAGTAGGCGGCCTTTCATTTAAGACTCCGTGGATTGCATGGCTGACCACCATTGCGCATCGGCAATAACCTGGCCTTGGTCATCAATATAAGGCTGGGGAAGCCCTTTGCGTTTGGCTACTTGCGCCAATACCGGGTATCCACCTTCAAACAAGAGCCGCTGCTGCTGCTCTTCTGGCAAAACACTCTGTGCCCGCTGATACATACCCGCATTTTGCCGCTGTCGCTGTGCTTCATATAAAATCAGCGCGGAGGCAACCGATACATTCAGTGATTGCACCATGCCGATCATCGGAATAATGATGTCCTGATCCGCCAGTGCCAGTGCTTCTTGAGAGATGCCGGTTTTTTCCTGCCCCATGAGAATACAGGTAGGGCGGGTATAGTCGATTTCACGAAAATCAACAGCGTTGTCTGATAGATGAGTCGCTAGTATTTGCATACCTTGCGATTTCAGATGGGTAATAGCATCGGCAATATGAGAATGTGTTTTGACCTGAACCCAGCTGTTGCTTCCTGCGGCAGAAGAGAGCCGCGTATACATTTGAGTGGTCGGCCAAATGGCATGTACTTGATGAATACCGACGGCATCAGCAGTACGAATAATTGCGGATACATTGTGGGGTTTATGGACTTGCTCCAGACAGACCGTTAGGTCCGGCTGTCTGGTTGCAAGCATTTCACAAATCCGCGCATAGCGTTGAGGATTCATAGGCGTTAATTACGATTACGGCTGACTTTAACCACATCTGGCATGATACGAATCTTCCGCATAATGTTAGCCAGATGGACTCGGTCACGAGTAGTCAGGCGAATAAAGGCACTGTATACCCGGCCATCTTTCTCTTCAGTATTCAGGCTCTGAATATTAGATTCCGCGGCATTAATCGCCGCCGTCAGATTTGCCAGAGCGCCTTGTTGGTTGAACATATCGACTTTGATTTCAGCAATAAACTCTTGCTCAGTCTCTTTATCCCATTCAACCGCCATAAATTTCTCAGGTTCTTTTTGATAACCACGAATATTACGGCAGGATTCGTGATGGATAACCAAACCTTTGCCTGGGCTGATATGGGCGATAATCGGGTCACCCGGAATTGGACGACAGCACTTGGCAAAGGTAATCAGGACACCATCCGCACCCTTAATTGCCAAATTGCGAGTACCACCGGAGGTTGCCAGTGTTGATGGGTCACCTAAAAGGTTTTTAGCCACCACGACACTCATTGCATTACCCAAGCCAATTTCCGCCAGTAAATCATCCAGCGTAGCCAGCTTCATGCGATCCAGCTCGCGTTTGATATTTTCTTCTGAAATATCAGACAGTTTTCGTCCATTCCCCAATGCGTGATTCAGTAACCGACGGCCAAGGCTGACCGATTCATCACGTTTAAGGTTTTTCAGTAATTGGCGAATTTTAGCGCGCGCTTTCGAACTGACCACAAAATTCAGCCAGGCCGCATTTGGCCGTGCACCCGGAGCCGTAATTATCTCAACAGTTTGACCACTGCTCAGTGACTGAGAAAGCGGATATGGCTGGCGGTCAACACGAGCACCCACACAGGCATGACCGATATCGGTATGCACCGCATAAGCAAAGTCGACCGGTGTTGCGCCGGCAGGTAATTCAACAATGCGCCCTTCCGGGGTGAAAACGTAAATCTCATCAGGGAAAAGATCAGATTTTACACTTTCAATAAATTCAAATGAGCTGCCCGCACTTTGCTGAAGCTCCAGCAAGCTTTGCATCCAGCGCTGAGCGCGGATCTGTGCGGTGGTGCCGGACTCACCTTGCTCTTTATAAGCCCAGTGTGCCGCAACCCCCATTTCGGCCATCTGATCCATATCTTCAGTACGGATTTGCACCTCTACCGGAACCCCATGAGGGCCGATTAATGAGGTATGTAACGATTGATAGCCGTTAGCCTTAGGGATAGCGATATAGTCTTTTACGCGGCCGGGACGGGGTTTATACAGACTATGAGCCTGACCCAGAACACGGTAGCAAGTATCGACTTCTTTAACGATAACCCGAAAAGCATAGATATCCATGATGGAGTGAAAACGTTGCTCCTTCAGGTTCATCTTGCAATAGATGGAATAGAGATGCTTTTCTCGACCACTGACGCGACAAGGGATTCCTGCCTCTGTTAGTCGCCCTTCAATCTCCGCCAAGATTTTCTGAATCATCTCTTTGCGGTTGCCGCGAGCCGCTTTCACGACTTCTTTAATGACGCGGTAGCGATTTGGGTAGAGCGCTTCAAAACCCAGCTCTTCCAGCTCGGTTTTTAAATGGTGAATACCTAGCCGATGGGCTAGTGGGCTATATATTTCAAGGGTCTCGCGGGCAATACGACGACGTTTATCCGGACGCAACGAGCCCAGCGTTCGCATATTGTGTGTGCGGTCAGCCAGCTTAATCAAAATGACGCGGATATCCTGCACCATCGCCATGATCATTTTGCGGAAGTTTTCCGCCTGGGCTTCTTTCTTGTCGCGGAAGTTCAGTTTATCGAGTTTAGAGACACCCTCGACCAGCTCGGCTACGCTTTTCCCAAACAACTGCTCCATATCTTGATATGTAGCAGGTGTGTCCTCAATGACGTCATGCAAAAGCGCCGCCATTAGGGTTTCGTAATCAAGCCGCATCTCCGCGAGAATACAGGCCACAGCGACCGGGTGAGTGATATAAGGCTCACCACTGGAGCGTGTCTGACCCTCGTGAGCATCACGTGCGACAAGATATGCCTGTTTGAGGCGCTTAATCTGCTCCTCTGGCAGGTAACGTTGAATCAGCAGATTCAGGCTTTCAAACAGGTACAAAGCAGACTCGCTGTCTAATTAACGACGACCTTCAGCAATTGCGGTTACCGCTTGGATCTCAGCGGCTTCCTGCTCTTGCTGTTCTTGGCGTTCACGCACATCAAGAATCTGATTAGTAATCAGGCCTTCTTCGATTTCGCGCAGCGCAATCACAGTAACTTTATCGTTCTCTTCTGGAACCAGTGCGTCTTTACCGCCGGACTGGATTTGACGTGCCCGACGAGCAGCGACCAACACCAGGTCAAAACGGTTACCAATTTTCTCTACAGCGTCTTGAACAGTTACGCGTGCCATAATTCTGCTACTCCACAGGTGACGAAATGACTGGGCATGATACTGAAACTCTGTTCAGTCTGCCAATAATTTGCTGATTAAAGCGTCATGCCGCTGTTTTTGGCGGCCTAAACGCAGTCGTTCTGCACGAATAATGGTTTTCAGATCAGACAGTGCCAGATTGAAATCATCATTCACGATTAAATAATCATATTCTGCGTAATGGGTCATCTCAGCGACGGCTTGCGCCATTCGCTTAGCAATAACCTCTTCGCTATCTTGCCCACGGCCACGTAATCGGCGATCCAATTCTTCTTTGGATGGAGGCAAAATAAAAATACTGCGCGCGGTTGGCATTTTCGCGCGGATTTGCTGCGCACCTTGCCAGTCGATATCTAAAAATACATCGACACCGGTTGCAAGAACCTGCTCAATTGCCCGACGTGAGGTGCCATAGTAATTTTCAAATACTTTGGCATGCTCAAGAAAAGCATCATCATCAATCATCTGGCAAAACTCTTCTTTAGACACAAAGAAGTAATGCTCGCCGTGATTCTCCCCTGGACGTTTTGCACGTGTGGTATGAGAAATAGAAACCTGCGTGTCGTACAAAGGTTGTGTTTTTAACAAAGCCTGAATCAGACTTGATTTCCCAGCACCACTGGGTGCGGAAACTATATAAAGCGTGCCTTGAACCATGATGACGTTTCAGTTGATTAGGTTGATATACCCTTATTAGTTGAAGTTACAGTGGTGCTCGCGGGGTGCTCTCGCCAGAGTCACTGTTATCAGTGAATCCGGGATTTGCTCGCTTACAGACTATCTGCAACGCCAATTATGTTGGGTGTATATAGAAAGCAGAAGTGTGAATCTCCGCACAGTATACACGGCTGCTACGCGTCATGCAGCGTTACAACGCATTTCACCTTAATGTTTTGTCTATATACAGCACGATTTTATGCTTTTGCGGGGAGTGCTGCGTAATTTTAGCGAGTTGCAGTAGACATAAAAGTATTGTTCGGCAGCGCGCGCATTTAAATCTTTTTGTCTTCGACGGATAAAACATTTCGGGTTTTACTGCCGGTAGCCAGGGAGGAGGCGCTAATGAATGTGCAAATTTTGAAAATACTAAGTCTGATAATTATTGGTTTTATCAATTGGGAAGCTAGGGCTGAATCTATCTGCCCTGAATGGACAGAAAGCCGAATATCTAATGAAATTAATTTGTTAGACCAACAGCTGAGTAAGTGGGATATAGCATATCACCAGCAAGGAGTTAGTCTGCTGGATGACAATGTTTATGATCAATTACAGGATAAATTACGTGGCTGGCGGGAGTGCCGTGGGCTACCCGATAAAACGAATAATAGGCTGATACCAGGGAATGGGAAACGACTTCATCCAGTGGCACACACCGGATTAAAAAAACTTAAAAATGAGATGGCACTGACTAACTGGATGTCGGGAAGGAAAAATCTTTGGGTGCAACCCAAGGTCGATGGTGTTGCAGTGACACTGGTATATCAGGCTGGAAAGCTGACACAACTTCTTAGCCGGGGGAATGGCTTGAAAGGCCAAAGTTGGATTGATAAAGCGCCATTCATTTCTGCCATTCCACAATATATTGCGATGGCTCCCCCTCTGTTAACTTTGCAAGGGGAGCTATTCCTACAGATGGAAGGCCACCAACAAGCCCAATCAGGGGGAGTCAATGCCAGAACTTCAGTTGCAGGAGCTCTAATGCGCAAGTCTGCATCACCATTGCTGGCCAAACTGGGTATTTTCATTTGGGCATGGCCGGATGGGCCCAGGAACATGGTGGAGAGAACCACATTATTGCAAATAATGGGCTTCCCGTTGGCTGCTCAATACAGCAAGTCGGTCACTTCAAGTAAGGATGTCATTCAGTGGCGAGAGCACTGGTATCGAGCGCCACTACCTTTCGTGACGGATGGTGTTGTTATCCGCCAAGAAGAGGAACCCGCAGGGCGTTACTGGCGATCAGCATCAGGAAACTGGTCGGTAGCGTGGAAATATCCACCTATTCAGCAACTAACTGAAATCCAAGATATCCATTTTACCGTAGGACGAACGGGTAAGATCACCGTGGTTTTACAGGTTTCTCCCGTAAAAATTGATGATAAATGGATTCGACGCGTGAATATTGGGTCCATGGCGCGCTGGCGACAGTGGAATATTACATCTGGAGATCAAGTTACCATCGCATTGGCAGGGCAGGGTATTCCGCGGCTCGATAAGGTCGTCTGGCGTGTTGATCAGAGGCATGAATTCAACCCACCTATGGCAGATAGATTTCATCAGTTGAGTTGTTTTCGCTTACCACCCCTTGAGTGTGAACAGCAGTTAATAGCGCGGTTAACATGGCTCAGTGGTCCTAATGGGTTGGATATGCAGAGTATTGGCAGTAAATTTTGGCAAGAGATTGTCCATCATGGGCTCATTAATAATATGGTTGGGTGGTTATCGCTGACTGCTGAGCAAATAGCTGCGGTTCCGGGAGTTGGGCCTGTACGGGCAGAAAAAATTCATCAACAATTTCAGCTAACTAGAAAGAAACCTTTTTCTCAGTGGCTGCCAGCCTTAGGATTCCCACAGGGGATGCCTGTTGGTACTCAGTGGCACTCTTTGCAGCAACGTAGCATTGCCGAATGGCGTTTAATTCCAGGGATTGGGCTGGTACGGGCAAAGCAGATGAGCAATTTTTTACACCACCCAGAGGTGCAAGCGCAGGCAGATTTTTTATCACAACAGGGAATTGCAGGTTTCAGGCCCGAAGAGTGATCCTCTGCGGGCTTGGATTAATGCTCTGAGTGCTCATATTTGAATACTGGCAGGCCAAGACGGAATCTCAATGCCAGTAATCGTGCGCTCAGCCCTGTGACGAGGGTAATGATAACAACCCAGTTATGAGACAGTGGAGTGTATTGCAGAGCAATATAGATCCAAGCGGCGGCAAATGAGATACCGGCATAGATTTCTTTCTGAAATACTAATGGAATACAGTTACAGAACATATCGCGCAGAACACCACCAAAGACGCCGGTAATCACAGCTGCAATGGCCGCAATGATGGTACTGTGGCCCATGTCGAGCGCAATTTGTGCGCCAATAATGGAAAAAACAATAAGCCCAATAGCATCAAGCACTAGAAATAAATGGCGCAAATGCTTCATTAATGGCGCCATCCAAGTTGTGACTATTGCTGCAATTGCGACAATGACAATGTATTCAGGATGTTTAACCCAGCCAAGTGGATAGTGGCCTAAGAGCATATCTCTGACCGAACCACCGCCAATGGCCGTTGCAGAGGCAATAATAATGACGCCAAACATGTCCATTTGACGACGACCAGCAGCCAGTGCTCCGGTCATGGCTTCAGCTGTGATACCAATAATATAAAGCACACTGAGTAGCATAATGAATTAAATTTCTTAAGGGCTGCAAAGGACGCAGAGTAATCACTAAGAGATAACAGCGCGACTGAGATTTTCTAAGTCATGCATTTTAGATTACTTAATCTAATCAAAAAATTATCCATCTTATTAATATATATTCATAAAAAATGAATGACGTGATAATTATTCATTAATAATTCTAGGTGAAATAGCTCACTATTGAAGAGGGATGGTGGCACTACTGAGTACTTTTATGATTACCTGGCCTTGTTGCAGAGTTATTCGTCGGATGATAGCTTTTATTTCTATTTTATCTTTTATTTCAGTGGAATTTGTTCATGGATAAGTGTGTTAATCCATTCCAATATCGGGCTGTACTTTTAGTGGGTGTGATTGCCGTTGGGGCATTACTGACGGGTTGTGTCGATAGCTCAGGTCATGCAAATACATCTGTGGCGAAGGTTGCACCTCCGGTTTGTGTTAAAGGTGAAGCAATGACACAAACAACACTTTATTTTGGCTTGAACCGCCCTCATGGCCCCGTAATTTCATCTACTGAATGGCAGTCTTTCGTCGATAATGATGTCACCAGCCGCTTCAAAGATGGCCTGACAGTTATTGAGGCTAAAGGACAATGGTTGGGGAATGATGGCAAGGTTGCCAAAGAAAACAGCAGGACGTTGGTGCTTATCCATAAAGATGATAAAGAAAGTGCGATTGAAGATCTGCGTTCCCGTTATAAGCAGCAGTTTGCACAAGAATCGGTCATGCGGGTTGATGCCGTTGTTTGCGTTGATTTCTAACTGAAAATTTTGAGTGTCAATTTAGGCCCTTTGCCTTCTAAATAATGAAAGGTAAAAGGCCGACTTAATATTTATGCTGTGCGGTTAGAGCATGTTTGGCTCATAAGACAAGCCCAGTAATAGCAGCAGAAAGTAAACTGACCAAAGTTGAACCATACACTAGCTTTAATCCAAATCGTGAGACTACATTACCTTGCTGTTCATTCAACCCTTTAATGGCACCAGCAACAATGCCAATTGAGGCGAAGTTAGCAAAAGAGACTAAAAAGACAGAAAGAATCCCCAAACCGCGCGGAGACATTTCGGTTGCAACTTTTTTTAGCTCAATCATGGCAACGAACTCATTGGCTACTAACTTGGTCGCCATAATGCTCCCAGCCTGCAAAGCATCTTGAGCAGGGATGCCAATCAGTAGTGCGAGTGGATAAAATAGATATCCCATAACACCTTGGAAACTGATATTGAATAAAGTGCTAAATAAAGCGTTAGCAGCAGAAATTATGGCAATAAACCCGATTAACATGGCGGCTATAATCATGGCGATTTTAAATCCAGCCAGAATATATTCCCCGAGCATTTCAAAAAAGCTTTGGTCTTCATGAAGCTTATTTAGTTTTAATTCGGGTTCTTCTGTGACGGGGTATGGGTTAATAATAGAAAGAACAATAAAAGTACTAAACATATTCAGCACAAGCGCTGTAACCACAAATTTTGGATCGAGCATGGTCATGTAAGCACTTACAATTGACATGGACACAGTCGACATCGCAGTGGCGGCCATGGTGTACATTCTGCGCGGCGATATATCAGCAATAATTCCTTTGTAGGCAATGAAATTTTCTGATTGCCCTAAAATCAACGTACTTACGGCATTAAAAGATTCTAGCTTTCCCATGCCATTTACTTTAGATAACAATGTGCCGATGACCCGGATGATGAGCGGCAAGATATGAAAGTGCTGTAAAATACCAATCAATGCAGACACAAAAATGATGGGGCAAAGGACATTGAGGAATATAAATGCCAACCCTTGCTCATTCATGTTACCAAAAACAAAACTGGTACCTATTGCGGCAAATTTCATCAGTGATTCGAATAATCCAGCAAAGTATTTTATCGACCCCAATCCACTTTCTGAGTGTAAAAAGAAATAGGCCAATGCAATTTCTATAATTAGTAACTGAAAAATATAACGCAGTTTGATGTTTTTACGATCATGACTTGCGAGTAAAGCCAGGACCGCAATAGCAATCAGCGCCAAGAGAAAATGGAGAATTTGCAGCATAAGAAATCCGTCAGGGATAAAAATTCAGTCAGCATTTTATCCATAACAGCAGGTTTTTTTCATCTGAAATTCAACCTTCTTGAACATATATATTCTACCCATTCTTTAATTGTCCCCTAAACATCCCGCTTGTTTAAATTTTTACTGCATTCCCCGTCATTTATCCATTGGGTGACTCACTATTTATCTGCCAGCTTAAGTTGCCGTCATTAAGGCAAATGTAGCGTTTCCTCAAAGAGGATAAGGCGATAGCACTATCTGTGTTCAACCAACTCATTGGATGGAATATGAATATGATTAATCTCTCTAGTTGCCGCCCTTTTACTGAAGCCGGCCATTTATCTCAAATATCGGCTTATTATGAAGAAGGCCGTAATACCATGTGGATGTTACTACGCGCTCATCCGCGTCCTTGTTTTAATCTAGAGTTAATTGAAAATATTATGACGTTAGTTCAGGCAGCGAAAGAGTCAAAATTACCCATCGACTTTTGGGTAACAGGCTCGGTGGTGCCCAATATGTTTAATGTGGGAGGCGACTTAAACTTTTTTGCACAAATGATCCGGAACCGTAAACGCGAAGCTCTCATGGCATATGCTCGCGCGTGTGTCGATTGCGTCCATGCTGCAGCACGTGGATTTGATACTGGGGCGATATCTATCGCAATGATTGAGGGCAGTGCTTTAGGTGGAGGGTTTGAGGCAGCATTGGCTCACCATTTTGTGCTAGCGCAAACCACAGCCAGAATGGGTTTTCCTGAGATAGCATTTAATTTATTTCCGGGTATGGGGGGGTATTCACTTGTTACCAGAAAGGCAGGAATGAGGGTCGCGGAACAATTGATTTGGACGGGTGAACCCCATGCTGCTGAATGGTATGAGAGCCGAGGGTTAGTTGATAAGTTATTTCAGCCGGGTGATGCTTATATTGCGACGCGCACCTTTATAGACACGATCAGGCCTAAGCTAAATGGTATGAGGGCTATGATTCGAGTTCGGCAGCGTGTTTTGCAATTAACACGCTCTGAATTAATGGATATTACTGAAGATTGGGTAGATTCGGCATTTTCCATTGAACCGAAAGATATCGCTTATATTGAGCGGTTAGTCATGTTGCAAGACCGGCATACTTCGACAATGCCAAAAGCAATATAGTGTTATGCACCTAATCCACTAAAAGGTGAGGGTGTTGTGTTACCAGCCAATGCTCCAGTTCATCTGCGGGCATTGGTTTGGCATAAAGAAACCCCTGCTTTTCATCAATGCCAATGGAGTCGAGAAATGCCTCTTCCTCTTGAGTCTCCACCCCTTCGGCAATCACTCGCATTTTAAGTGCTTCAGCGACAACAATAATGGCTCGAACCAGAGATTGTGAAATAGGATTATTATCAATATGGCGAACAAAACTTTGGTCCAATTTAATCGCATCAATAGGAATACGCGCTAATTGAGAAAGTGAAGAGTAGCCGGTACCAAAATCATCTAAATGAACCTGAGCACCTAAGTCTCGTAACTGTTTCATGATGTTGATGGCAGCATCTTCATCATCAATTAAGCAACTTTCTGTTAATTCAACATCAACCAGACTACATTTCAGATCACTGGCTTCAAGGGATTCAATGAAGCTGGTGACAATCGCCTCATCAATTAATTGGCGGGCAGAGACATTGACTGCAATTCGTAGGTTAATCCCACGTTTTTTCCAATCTACAGCTTGTTGCATTGACGTTTGTAGAACCCATTTTCCAAGTGGTCTGATCAATCCTGATTCTTCTGCATATGAGATAAACTCCAAAGGAGCAATTAAACCTCTTTCAGGTGATAGCCATCGGACCAGTGCTTCGACACTGTGCACTTTTCCTGTCTTGGTGGATATTTTAGGTTGGTAAAATACTTGCAACTGATGCTGTTCTAAACCTTTACGCAAATTGGTATCTAGCCAAACATATTCTGAAATTTTTTTATTCATCTGTTGCGAGAAAATGGAATAGGTCTGCTTTCCATGTTCTTTTGCTGTATACATGGCTGTATCTGCACTACGAATAATATTTTCCAGTGTATCACCATGCTCAGGGCATAAAGCGATACCAATTGAGCACCCGGTATATACTTCAATTAATCCTACTCGGAAAGGCAATTTCATGCGGTTTAGTATCCGCTGAGTCGTCGTTTCAAGCGAGTTCATGATGGCATTTTCGACTAGGACAATAAACTCATCACCTCCTAATCGGGCAAGCATTTCGTTCTCACCTAAGCAACTCAAAATAGCGAGTGAGACATCTTTTAGTAATCGATCACCAAACATATGTCCATAATGGTCATTCACTTTTTTGAAGTTATCGAGATCAAGATAAATAATACCTACTGAAGTATCACCACGGGTTTGGATTGCACTATTAATACGTTCATGAATGGCGTGGCGGTTAGGCAATCCAGTAATCATATCGGTATTAGCCAGAATCCTGAGGCGCTCCTGAGCGCGCCTCTCTTTGGTAATGTCTGTGCCGGAACAGATAAGATAACGTTCGTTTTTTCCGCTACCACTATGAACAAATTTATTACGGAATAAGAAAAGACGCTTTCCTTTGACAGTATTAACCCAACGCTCAACTTCATAAGAAGCGCCACGCTGGAAGAAACCTTCAATATTCTTGCGAGATGAGGCCCCTTCTTTGGCGGTCATAAACAAGTCATAGACATTTTTGCCAATAACATCCTGTTCTTTTTTGCCGGTATATTCTTCGCTGAGATGATTAAAACGTTGGACGTAACCATCTTTATCAAGAATGACAATAACTGAATTAGCTTCAGAAACTACCTGTTCTGCAAAGGAAAGGCCCATCACTAAATCACGAGCGACAGATTCAGTATCAGCGTAGGCAGAAGCTGTTCCGCCCCACTCTTTGTCATTAATTTTACGGCCCACGAGGTGTAAATGAAGGGGATGACCATAAATTTGAATTTCAATATCTAAACTGGCGGTAATACCGGTTAACCCCCGGATTTTCATTGTTTGAACTGAATTCAGAGGTATTGCAATATTTGTCGTTTCTTTAATCGCAGACAGCTCTAAAGCCTGACTATCAAAAGCAAGTCGCCAAAATGGGCTATGGGTACCAAAATAAGTGTTAAGGATCGATGTGTCTTGGTCTTCGAACATATGCGATCCTCTAAAAGTGTATATGTGTCTGTTACTTATCTTAGCCAGAAATTTAGACTGCCTATCCCTAGCTTCCTCAGTCATGATCGTAATTCTAGCCTCTGGAACATGACTCTATTGAGAGTGCTCAACGAATAAAGTATATGTATAATTTCTTCATAGCTGATCGTAGATAGTAGCGATAATTATATTAAATGCCTTTTCTACTTTCGTATTGTGATTAAAGTTAAGCATGAAAAAAATAAAAAACATATAATTTTTATGTCGTTATGTTCATTTAGGTGAAATCTTAAAAGGGAAACGGTAAAGAAGATGAACGTTTTATTTATGTAGATAAATGAGAGGGAAATGCCGTTTTTAACGAGTTAATGATGGTTGCATGCATTGGTAAGCAATCTGGGTATTCCATTTTGAATGGACATGAGAATACCCAAGATAAGTCCTAATTAGGACTTTTCAGCGATCTTTTTCAGGTATTCATTGTTTTTGAAAGCAATCATAATCATCTCAAAACAAATACGAGAAGTCAGGCACCCGCCAATGATGCTGAAAAAGCCTGCGATGATGCTAGCCTGTACCATTACAAGTACGCCAGAAATAATGATAAGTACCAGTAAAGCCCAATATAAACCGGTAAGAATTTTTGGTGTCAGCAGTGAATCAAAAAAAAGTACATTTTTAAGCATTACGAGTTCCTTTTTATTTAAACGTTAAATTCCCTGCTGCGATTATGCATTAGCTTTAAATGGCTGACCATATGTTTATCCACATTAATGATATGGGAATGAAATAATAAGATATTTCTGGTTTTTTTTCCTTATTCGAGAGCACTTTTACTTAAAGTTAAGTACCATTCCAACACCAACTTCCTCTATATCAACCGTACTGGCCAGTGCTATTTTTGCTTTGAGGCCAGTACAGTGACAAGGGTATAGTGCTTTAGCATTAACTTGTTGGAAATAGTCGGAAATTCTGTCGAGTATCGTTACCACGCTCAATTTCACCTAAAAAAAGCGGATTATCAGTAATGTAGCAAACGCCTGGCTCAGCGATAAGGTATTTATCTATCAGAGTATTGTTATCAACCAGTACTGTTAACTGCATATCCCTTTCCTTGTGTACTCGTGTTATTCCAATACCGTGACTATTTTCGGCTATCGAAAAGTAATTTACAGGCTAATCCGGTAAAAACGCCGCTAAGCAAATAGTTAGGCCAGCGTGCTGAGAATGCTCCGGTATTAAAGCGATTACGCATATTACTGACGAGCAAGATCAGACTGCCATTAATAACTAGACCTATCGCATTCAGGATGGTTGCTAGTAACAGCATTTGCACAACAACTGAGTCAGACTGCGGCGTGATAAATTGCGGGAATAGCGCTAATACGAACAGCGCCATTTTAGGATTCAATAAATTAGTCAATAGCCCTTGCCGGAATGCCTTATGGGCGGAAGCTGGCTCTGGTGATGTTTTCGCTGCTATGTGACGGGCAGATGCCAATGTTTTCCATGCCAGATAAAGTAAATAGCAAGCACCGAGAATTCGCACTGCATCATAAGCCAGGGGGACGGCCACAAAAAGTTGTGAAAGCCCTAATGCAGCAGCCAAAGTATGGCAATAAGTTCCCAGTTGAATGCCAGCTAGCGAGGCAAAGCCTGAAGCCCGCCCCTGGCTAATACTGCGCGAAGTGATTAGCAGCATATCTGGCCCCGGTGTTGCTGCAAGTGCAACACAAGCACCAGAAAACAGCAGTAAAGTGGATGTGGCAATCATATTTTCTCCGCAGTAATTACTGGAACATCGTGGTGCTGGATTCTATTTGCTCAACATACTCCAGATAATAGGGAGAAAATAGTGCCCGTTCTTGGTTGTTTGATATCAACCGGGGTCTTGTTTAACGCGTTACAAGTCAGTGATAATTATCCTATAGCTGGTAATCACGAGAGGGTAAGAAACAAATGATAAGAAAAGCGATGCCTGCGGATACCAGCCGTTTAATCGAAGTTTGGGAAAATGCGGTTAGAAAAACGCATCTGTTTTTAACTGAGGCTGATATTCAATTTTATTTGCCACAAGTGCGGGACATTTATTTACCTGCACTGGAGGTTTGGTTATTTGAAAAGGATGCAGAGGCTGTAGGGTTTATCGGCCTTGATGGTAATAAAGTAGAAATGTTGTTTGTGGATCCTGCTTATCACGGCAAAGGAATTGGTAAAGCGCTGCTGGCTCATGCTCAACATTTAAAGGGAAAACTATGTGTTGATGTGAATGAGCAAAATCCAGCTGCATTGGCTTTTTACCTACATTACGGATTTATAAAAACGGGCCGTTCAGAACGGGATGGCGAGGGAAAGCCTTTCCCACTGATTCACTTAGCGCAGCCTGAGTAATAAAACCCCGGTTATATCGGTGCAGTCTATTTACTCTCGTCAAAGTTGAGTTAGCCAAATAACTTATTGCTCCCGTAATATTTCGCGAAAATGTATCACCAGCGGGCGTTGATTTGCTTTATGCCACACTGCCCACAATTGGGTCGAATATTGCATCCACGGGATTTCACGTAGCACAACACCTTCTGGTGCATTGTGGCGCAAGCTGTTTTGGATTAATGCCAAACCGAGGCCCGCAGCTACCAGCCCAAGCGCAGTCAATGGTTCTCCTGCTTCCAGACGAATGTCCGGATTAAAGCCAGATCTGACACAGGCGGCGACAAAATCATCGCGCGAGTGTGCGTCATCATTGTGAATCACCGCAATCCACTGCTGATCAGCTAACTGCTTCGGTAATATATTTTCCACTTGTGCCAGCGGATGGTTTTGCGGCAGAGCCAGCAGCATGCGGTCATCAAGCACCCGAATATACTCGAGATCCTGCTCTCCTTCCGGTGGCGTTGTGTCTACCAGCGAGAAATCCAGGCTGCGCTGGCGCAGACCTTCAATCTGTGTGGCAGGTGGCTGGCTATAGAGTGCAATATGCACGTCTGGGCGCGAGGTGCGCAGAGTTCGCAGCGCGGTAGAGAGCACACCTGAATGCATGGCATTTTCGATATAACCAATACACAACCCCCCGTCTTCCCCTCGCCCTAAACGCTTGCCCAGTGACTCCAGACGATTGGCGTGGGTCAATAATGAGCGAGTTTCTGCAAGAAAAGTCTGCCCGTCTGCCGTCAGGCGAATGCGCTGTTGGTTGCGCTCGAACAGCATTAAACCCAAACGTTCTTCAAGCTGGGCAATCTGGCGGCTCAATGGCGATTGCGAGATATGTAAGCGCTCGGCGGCGCGGCCGACGTGCTCTTCTTCGGCAACCACTACGAAGTATTTCAGTTGGCGTAAATCAATCACGTGAGACCTCAAAGGACTTAAGTTAGACAAATTATGTCCTATCAAGTCCTAACATTGCAAGATATTGTGAGCGCCGTCACAGGGAAGCAGCAAAACACCCTAACTGAACTCTCCCGATACGGGAAAAAATATTGAGGACATCTTAATGAGCATTAAAAATATTCTTCCAGGCAACATCGGTTTAGGCGGCGCGCCGCTGGGCAATATGTTCCGCGCCATTCCTGAAGAAGAAGCACACGCCACCGTTACCGAAGCATGGGATCTGGGCGTTCGCTACTTCGATACTGCGCCGTTGTACGGTTCGGGCCTGTCCGAAATTCGCATGGGTGAAGCACTTTCTCACTATCCACGCGACCAGTTCGTCTTAAGCAGCAAAGTCGGCCGTATCATGCTGGATGAAATGGAAGACCCGGCAGCTCGCGATTTCGGTGAAAAAGGCGGTTTGTTTGAGCATGGTCTGAAAAACAAAATTCTCAACGACTACTCTGCCGACGGCACTTTGCGTTCTATTGAAGATAGCTTAAAACGTCTGAAAACCGACCATCTGGATATCGTCTGGATTCACGACCCGGCTCAGGATTTTTATGGTGATAGCTGGCTGGAGCAGTTCAACATTGCCCGTACCGGTGCCTTCCGTGCGCTGACCCGTCTACGTGACGAAGGGGTGATTAAGGCTTGGGGACTGGGTGTTAACCGTGTTGAGCCATGTGAATTGACATTGGCACTCGACGAGCCAAAACCAGATGCTTTCTTGCTGGCAGGCCGTTACTCCTTACTGGATCACAAACGTGCCTTACAGCGCTTGATGCTGGAAGCGCTGGAACAGAATGTCGATATCGTGGTTGGCGGCCCTTACAGCTCTGGCGTATTGGCCGGCGGTGACCATTTCGAATATCAGAAAGCCTCTCCACAGATTCGCCAGCAGGTCACGCAAATTAATGCGATTGCTACCCGTTTCAACGTTGACGTGAAAGCTGCCGCACTTCAGTTCGCGCTGGCTAACCCAGCAGTTGCTGCGGTTATCCCAGGCTCTAGTCGTCCAGGCCGTATGGCAGAAGATCTGGCTGCACTGCAAGCCTCTATTCCAGCTGAATTCTGGGATGAAATGCGCCGTCAAAATTTGGTTGCTGATAACGCGCCGCTGCCGATTCGTTAATTTTTGTGGGGCCAGAAGGCCCTCTCCACGCTATGAGTAATAACATGAAATTAGATCTTTCCAACAAAATCGCAGTGGTCAGCGGTTCAACATCTGGCATCGGGCTTGGCATTGCCAAAGGGCTGGCACAAGCTGGTGCCACCGTGGTCATCGTCGGCCGCCAAAAACAGGGTGTTGATAGTGCCATCGCTGCGATCAGCACAAAACTGCCGGGCGCATCGCTGCGTGGCGTCGTTGCTGATCTTAGCACCGAGCAAGGGGTTGCCACTCTGTGCGCCGAGGAGCCGCAAGCCGATATCGTTATCAATAATCTCGGTATCTTCAACGATAAAGACTTCTTTAGTGTCCCCGACGAGGAATGGATGCACTTTTATAACGTCAACGTCCTTTCTGGCGTACGGCTGTCGCGCCACTACGCCAAAGGGATGGTTGAACAGGGCTGGGGACGCATCATTTTTGTCTCATCTGAATCAGGTGTGGCAATCCCGGCTGACATGATCAACTACGGTGTCACCAAAAGCGCCAATCTGGCCGTGTCGCATGGTTTGGCAAAACGCCTGGCGGGAACCGGCGTGACAGTCAATGCCATTTTACCTGGCCCAACCTTTACTGAAGGCCTGCAAGAGATGCTGGCGGATGCCACCGCGTTATCGGGCCTCAGTCCGCGCGAACAGGCCGACGAGTTCGTCAAAACCGCACGCCCTAGCTCCATCATCCAGCGTGCGGCGGATGTCGACGAAGTGGCAAACCTCGTGGTTTACCTTGCTTCACCGCTCTCTTCGGCAACCACTGGCGCTGCTCTGCGCGTCGACGGCGGTGTCATTGACACCCTGACAATGTAATTTTATCTGACTGAAATTAAGAGGAAAAAATGGCTAATACTACTGTATCAATTGAAATCCCTGCTTCCGCAGACACTGTATGGCAACTGATGGGCGGCTTTGACTCATTGCCTGATTGGCTGCCATTCATCCCGAAAAGTGTCGTTACAGAAGGAGGTCGCGTACGTACTCTGATCACCGCCGACGGCGGCACCGTTATCGAGCGTCTGGAAGCGTTTGATAACCGTCAGCGCAGCTACAGCTACTCCATTATTCAGGCACCGTTCCCGATAGTTGATTATTTATCGACTATCTCGGTTCACACCACTGCCGATAACAGTATTACCCGAGTGGAATGGACCGGCAGCTTTACGCCAGTCGGCGTCAGTGATTCAGAAGCTGAAGCACTGTTCTCCGGTATTTATCGCGGTGGCCTAGAGGCGCTGAAAAATAACTTTGATGCTTAATCGTATCGAATCAATAGGAATGCGCCAACTCTCCGGCGTGTTCCTAACCATATGAATATATTAATTAACTATTTACAGGATTATGAACATGAAAACCATTAACACTCTTATTTCCGCCAGCATTCTTTCCCTGATTGCTTTTGGTGCTTCGGCACAGACAGTGACTGCTACAGGCAGTACCCTAGATTCAGTTGAAGCGGTGATTGCTAAAAAAGCGAAAGAGATGAATGCATCAGGTTACAAAATAATTAGCGCCCGTATGGGTAATAAAGTGATGATGAGCGCTAAGCTATATAAATAAGTCGGCCAGAAAATTATAATCAGCATAATAAATGGCTTATATATCAAGCATATTCTGGTCGCTCTTTGGCTGTTAATCATGCTTTAGCGAGAGATAGATCAGAATATGTGCCAATCATCCTAGCCCATTGCTGTATACCTACAGAGCGCGTCTTAGTGATATAGAATGGGACCGCCTAAAACAAAAAAGCCATTATTTATAATGGCTTTTTATCTAGATGAGGCGATTAGAGATTACTTGAAGTTTTATTCGATATTCTGGATCTGCTCGCGCATTTGCTCGATAAGCACTTTTAGCTCAATAGCTGAGTTGGTGACTTCTGCATTGATAGATTTTGATGCCAGCGTATTCGACTCGCGGTTGAACTCCTGCATCATAAAATCAAGGCGACGACCAACGGCTTCTTTCTTCTTCAGAATATTGTGTGTTTCTTTGACATGCGCTTCCAGACGATCCAGCTCTTCAGCCACATCCACACGCTGTGCCATCAGTACTAATTCTTGTTCCAGACGGGTATTTTCCAGCTGAACTTGTGCTTCTTCCAGTTTGCTCAGCAGCCGCTCACGTTGCCATTGCAAAATGTTTGGCATATGCGCACGAACCTTAACTACTTCTGCGCTAACACCGTCGAGGCGTTGCTCGATAAGAGCTTTCAGTGCCGCACCTTCGGTTTCGCGGGAAATGATAAAGTCATCCAGTACCACATCCAGCGCCTGCATCAGCTCAGTACTGATAGCATCTAAATCTTGTTCTTCTGCGGCCATAACCCCTGGCCAGCGCAGAATATCGACTGGATTGATTTCGCCTTCGTCACTTTGCATCTTGACCCAGTTACCAGCTTCAACTAATTGTTTCGCCAGTTCTTTATTCAGGATCAAAGAGCTTTGTGCGCTGGCATCCAGTTCGAAACGCAGATTACACTCAATTTTGCCACGGGTTAAGCGGCCACGGATGCGTTCGCGAATAACCGGCTCCAGACTACGGAACTGTTCAGGTAAGCGAATATAAGTTTCTAAGTAGCGTTGGTTAACGGAACGCAGCTCCCAAGCTGCGCTACCCCACTCGCCCTTAATATCACGCCGGGCGTAGGCGGTCATGCTGCGGATCATTGTTGCGTACCCGTTTTAAAGAAAAGATGCAGGGATTATAGCCTCCGGGGCGCAGGCAGGATAGGCATTACATCACTAAGGCCGTATAATGCGCGACCAATATCGATTTAAAGCCGGAGAAAGCCCATGCGTCCAGCAGACCGAGCAGCACAACAAGTCCGCCCATTGACCCTGACCCGTAATTACACGAAACACGCTGAAGGTTCAGTGTTGGTTGAATTTGGCGATACCAAAGTATTGTGCACCGCCACGGTCGAAGAGGGTGTACCGCGCTTTCTGAAAGGCCAAGGGCAAGGTTGGATAACAGCTGAATATGGCATGTTACCGCGTGCCACTCATAGCCGTAATGCCCGCGAAGCCGCGAAAGGGAAGCAAGGTGGCCGTACTCTAGAAATCCAGCGCCTTATTGCTCGTTCTTTGCGTGCAGCGGTTGATTTGAAGAAGCTGGGTGAGTTTACCATCACTTTAGACTGTGATGTTTTGCAGGCTGATGGCGGCACCCGTACTGCCTCAATCAGCGGTGCGTGTGTGGCGTTGGCCGATGCACTAAATAAATTGGTTGCTAGCGGTAAATTGAAAGCTAATCCAATGAAAGGGCTAGTTGCCGCTGTTTCTGTCGGTATCGTTAAAGGTGAAGCCCTGTGCGATCTGGAATATGTAGAGGATTCTGCAGCAGAAACGGACATGAATGTAGTCATGATGGAAGATGGTCGGATGATTGAGGTGCAAGGCACCGCTGAAGGCGAACCGTTCAGTCATGAAGAGTTATTAGCGTTGCTGGATTTGGCCCGGGGAGGGATAGAAACTATCTTCCAGGCGCAGAAGGCGGCGTTAGAACAATAATTGATTTAGGCGACTTGGTAGTCGCCTTTTTTTTGCCCGCTAGCCCAGGACTTATCGCCTGGATGTACACATCGCAATGAGTCAGGCTGACGGTGTACCAAATAACGAAACAAAGTGATTAACGAAAACGGTCACAATTTGGAGAGGAGAAGTACCAATGAAAGCCTATCAGCGCGAGTTTATCGAGTTTGCGCTTAACAAGCAGGTGTTGAAGTTTGGCGAGTTTACCCTGAAGTCAGGGCGGATTAGCCCCTATTTCTTTAATGCAGGATTGTTTAATACCGGGCTTGATCTGGCAAAACTCGGGCGCTTTTATGCAGCAGCATTAATGGATTGTGGTGTTGAGTTCGATCTTTTATTCGGGCCAGCCTATAAAGGTATTCCTATTGCCACCACTACGGCTGTGGCTTTGGCGGAGCATCATGAGCGCGATGTACCTTACTGCTTTAACCGTAAAGAAGCGAAAGATCACGGTGAAGGCGGCAGTTTGGTGGGTAGCCCACTGCAAGGTCGCGTAATGCTGGTGGATGATGTGATTACTGCGGGTACTGCGATTCGTGAATCTATGGAAATTATCAATGCTCATGGCGCTACTCTGGCTGGTGTGATGATTTCATTGGATCGTCAAGAACGTGGTCGCGGTGATATTTCTGCAATTCAGGAAGTTGAGCGTGATTATCACTGCAAAGTGATTTCTATTGTGACCCTGAAAGATGTCATCAGTTATCTGGAAGAAAAACCCGAAATGGCCGACCATTTGGCTGCTGTGCGTCAGTATCGTCAAAAATATGGCATCTAAGGTTTCCTCAACCGAAAATACAAAAAAGGGCCAAATGGCCCTTTTTACATAGTTTCCAACCAAATCTAAACTCAGTTTATTGCAACTGAGCCACAATCAGAGGCCAGCGGGCATCAAACTCTTGTGTTGGCCGGTAGCGGAATTCCGAACGAACAAAGCGTGAAAGCATTCCTTCACAAAACGCCAGTAACTGAGTGGCCAGTAGGGCTTCATCATGAATAAAACCTTGCCCATCGCGCAGTTTTTTCTCACGAAGAACTTGGCGTAATTGCACTTCAATACGCTCAAACAGTTGGTTAATTCGCCCTTGCAAGCGGTCTTGCTCGAACATCAGTGCATGCCCAGTCATGATACGGGTAAGCCCAGGGTTGCGTTCTGCAAAGCCTAATATCAGCAGCAAGATTAGCCGAAGACGGTTAAATGTCTCTTTTTCATCTTGCAGAATCAAATTAATGCGGGACATCAGACTGTCTTCAATAAACTCGATCAGGCTATCAAACATCCGCGTTTTGCTGGGGAAATGCCGATAAAGCGCTGCTTCAGAAACCCCCACATTAGCGGCGAGTTTGGCGGTAGTAATGCGTTGGCTGCCATCGCTGGATTCCAGCATTTGCGCTAAAGCCTGCAAGATTTCCTCGCGCCTGTTCCTTTTCGTATTTTCTTTTTCTGCCATGTCCGAGTAGACCCTTGCTAAAAATGACTTAATAACAAAAACCCAAATACCGGCCGCACTGAGGCCAGGCCCCGGCGGCTTATGTGATAGCTTTTTTACGGTATCGAGGTCTAGGGTAGGTTATTGGCGCCCAGAATGACCAAAACCACCGGTACCACGTTCACTAAGGTCAAAATCTTCAACCAGATTGAATTCTGCTTGTACCACAGGGACAAACACCATTTGTGCGATACGCTCGCCAGGTTCGATAGTGAAAGGCTGCTGACCACGGTTCCAGACAGAAACCATCAACTGTCCTTGATAATCAGAATCAATAAGCCCGACTAGATTACCTAATACTATTCCGTGTTTATGCCCAAGCCCTGAACGCGGCAAAATAACAGCCGCCAGTGCGTTATCACCGATATGTATTGCCAAGCCAGTGGGTAGCAAGGTTGTTTGCCCTGGCAGTAAATCAACGGCCTCGCTTAGACAGGCGCGTAAATCCAGACCGGCAGAGCCTTCTGTCGCATAAGTTGGTAAAGGAAATTCATTGCCAACACGTGGGTCCAGAATTTTAATGTCGATTTTTTTCATCATAACGGCTGACAATCTCGTCTATTAAATGCTGACTAAGGAGGTGTTTATCGCTAAGCGGTAAGCGTTTCTCTCCCGTCGGCCAAAAAAGGTGCAAGGCATTAGTATCACTGTTAAAACCATGCTCTGCGAGCGATACATCATTAGCGCAAATAAGGTCTAATTTCTTTCGCGCTAACTTTTGTCGCGCGTATTCTTCCACATTCTGGGTTTCGGCAGCAAATCCAACAACAAATGGACGATTTTTAGTCATCGAAGCGACCCCCGCCACAATGTCCGGATTTTTCACCAACTTAAGGGTAATTTCATCGCCCTGTTTTTTTATTTTCTCGTCAGAAACGTGCTCGGCGCGGTAATCCGCTACTGCGGCACAAGAAATAAAAATATTCTGCTGGGCGGCTAAGTGCTGGACTGCTTGTTGCATCTCAAGTGCGCTAACGACATCAATACGCTTAACTCCCACCGGCGTTGGTAGAGCCACTGGCCCAGCAACCAGAGTGACACTTGCTCCTCGGGCGGCGGCGGCTTGAGCAATTGCGAAGCCCATCTTGCCCGAACTTTGGTTACTGATAAAGCGCACCGGATCAAGTGCTTCACGTGTTGGTCCAGCTGTAATCATGACACTTAAATGTTGCAGATCTTGTTTTGCAGAAAAATAATCCTGCGCCAGAGCCACAATTTCCAACGGGTCTAGCATTCTACCTGGGCCGACATCGCCACAAGCCTGACTGCCGCTATCTGGCCCCCACAATAACATTCCGCGATTGGCGAGTGTCTGTAAGTTAGCTTGGGTTGCCGCTGCCCGGTACATTTGCTGGTTCATGGCAGGCACTGCAGCAATCGGTGCTGGCGTTGCCAGACAAACGGTAGTTAGTAAGTCATTTGCCATGCCGGCCGCGACTCTGGCCAGCAAATCGGCAGTCGCTGGAGCCATAATCACCAAATCAGCCCACTTACCCAGCTCAATATGGCCCATAGCCGCTTCTGCTGCAGGGTCGAGTAAATCATCAGAGACGGGATAACCCGAGACTGCTTGCAGCGTGAGTGGCGTAATAAACGCTTTGGCGGCGCTGGTCATCACCACGCGCACATCTGCGCCTCTGTCGCGCAAGCGGCGCACCAGCTCAGGAGATTTATACGCGGCAATGCCCCCGCTAATCCCGAGCACAATATGTTTGCCGGAAAGTCCCGTCATCATGATTGTCCGAATGAAAGCTGTAAGAGGCGATATTTTAGCATAACCGCAGGGCAGATTAGCTATCAGGGCATCTCCTGATGCCATCAATCATCAAATTTGCGAGACGCTACGCATGCTGTCAATTGCTGGTTCGTAAGCTCCTAAGCCTTCAGGCATGCTGTTCGCGCTGCTTAGGGATAACAGGAGCCAAGGCATGGATGAGTGGTGTGGGCAGGTGGCCCCAAGGGAAAAATTACTGAAATATGGGGCAGCAGCACTGACTGACGCCGAGTTGCTCGCTATTTTTCTGCGCACTGGTATTCCCGGAATGCACGTAATGAGAATGGCGGAATATCTGATTGAAGAGTTTGGCTCACTGCATGAGTTGTTATCGGCAGATTACGCCACTTTAAGTGCCAAAAAAGGGATTGGTGTTTCGAAATACAGCCAGATTCAAGCCATCGCAGAATTGGCCGGTCGCTGTTTTTCAACTCATCTGATGCGGGAAAGTGTCATGCTCAACCCCGATATCACCCAAAAATTTCTACAAAATATTCTTTCTCACCGCGAGCGTGAAATTTTTTTAGTGATGTTTTTAGATAACCAGCATCGTGTTATTCGCCATGAGGAGATGTTTACTGGTACCATCAGCAGCGTAGAAGTCCATCCGAGAGAAATTGTGCGTGCAGCGCTGAAGGTTAATGCCGCCGCGCTGATTCTGGCGCATAATCACCCCTCGGGTAAGGCTGAACCGAGCCAAGCCGACCGTTTGATGACCACGCAGGTCGTAAAAGCCTGCTCATTATTAGATATTCGAGTGCTCGATCATTTGGTGGTTGGACGGGGTGAATGTGTCTCATTTGCCGAACGCGGATGGCTTTAGCGAAATAATAATTGATCCTTTCGGGATCTTTAGCTGTTCGGGACTTGAGCACTTACGCTTCAGAGCGTATACTACGCCACCTTTGAGAATCTTGGGTTTGGCGTGAAGAGCCTATCTCAGCAGGTTTATAGCCTGGTGACAGGGGTTTCTGACCTGATGACAGTGAGTCTTCTCAGTGAATTTGCTGAGATGGGCTCTAAAGCCTGACGAGGCGGCCAAATCCTATACGAAGCTCGAGCTGATTTGATTTTTGGAGAATAGACATGTCCCGAGTCTGCCAAGTTACTGGCAAGCGCCCGGTGAGCGGTAACAACCGTTCCCACGCAATGAACGCGACCAAACGCCGTTTTCTGCCGAACCTTCACTCTCACCGTTTTTGGGTTGAGGGAGAGAAGCGCTTTGTAACTCTGCGTGTATCTGCTAAAGGTATGCGTGTTATTGATAAGAAGGGTATCGAAACGGTCTTGGCCGAACTTCGCGCCCGCGGTGAGAAGTATTAAGGAACTGAATCATGGCTAAAGGTGTTCGCGAGAAGATCAAGCTGGTTTCTTCTGCTGGTACTGGTCACTTCTATACCACTACGAAGAACAAGCGTACTAAGCCGGAAAAATTGGAATTGAAGAAATTTGATCCAGTTGTCCGTCAACACGTGATCTACAAAGAAGCTAAAATTAAATAATTTTAATTTTGGTGGATTAAGAAAACCCGGCTTCGGCCGGGTTTTTTATTATATAAAGTACAGTGAGATACGTTTAGGGAGGTTACATGCCTGAATTACCAGAAGTTGAAACCAGCCGACGCGGGATCGAACCTTATCTTGCCGGCCAGACTATTCTCTATGCTGTAGTGAGAAATGCTCGCTTACGTTGGCCGGTGTCCGATGAAATTCTCGCACTCAGTGACCAACCGGTATTAAGTGTTCAACGTCGGGCAAAATATTTACTGATAGAGCTGAAAACTGGCTGGATTATCGTACATCTGGGGATGTCAGGTAGCTTGCGCATTTTGTCGGAAGAAACTGAGCCGGAAAAACATGATCACGTCGATTTGGTGATCAGCAATGGCAAAATATTGCGTTATACCGACCCACGCCGCTTTGGTGCCTGGTTATGGGCGAAAGACCTTGAAACCAGTAATGTTCTTGCGCACTTAGGGCCAGAACCTTTGAGCGATGAATTCACGACCAACTATCTGTTTGAGAAATCACGTAACAAACGTACTGTGGTTAAACAGTGGCTGATGGATAACAAAATTGTCGTGGGGGTGGGTAATATTTACGCCAGTGAATCTTTATTTGCTGCTGGTATTTTGCCAGAGCGTGCTGCCGGCTCATTAACCGAATCAGAAATTGCACGGCTAGTGGCCACGATAAAAGCGGTGTTATTGCACTCTATTGAGCAAGGAGGTACGACATTGCGTGATTTTTTACAGTCAGATGGCAAACCCGGTTATTTTGCTCAAGAGTTACAGGTCTATGGGCGGGCAGGTGAGCCATGCCGCCAATGTGGGCATTTGATTGAAATTGCAAAACATGGGCAGCGCAGCACATTCTTTTGCCGTCACTGCCAGCACTAACGCGATTTATCTATTATCTATCTGTTGCTTAGCCAGTTTGGCCATAAGCGCTTTGGTGACGGGTGCAGGAAGGAATGGCGTGATGTCTCCACCATGGCGCGCCACTTCTTTGACCAGTGAGGATGAGATAAACGACCACTTTTCTGATGGCATCAGAAAGACACTTTCTAGTTTTGGCATCAGGTGACGGTTCATATTGGCCAGTTGCCATTCATATTCAAAATCTGAGACTGAGCGTAAACCGCGTACCAAAATATTTGCATCATGCTTTTTGGCGAATTCTGCCATCAGTTCACTGAATCCCAAGACTTCAACATTCTTCAGTGGCGCAGTCACTTGTTTTGCCAAGGCTACCCGCTCGGCCAGAGTAAACATCGGCTTTTTGCTGGAGCTGTCCGCAATAGCCAGAATCACGTGATTAAACATTTCTGACGCACGGGTGACTAAATCCAAATGCCCATTGGTAATAGGATCAAATGTCCCCGGATAGATGGCTTTAGTGGTCATGAGTTCTCGCTTTTCTGATATTGATGGCTCAATGCCCACAGAGCCGCATATTTATTAAAGGTATATTGCGCGTTTACCACCGCCAGCAATAACCCTTGTTTACCATCGAGGAAACCGGCACGTAATAACCATGTCTTACAAAATGCCCCGAGAGTATGGCTGAGAATTGAAAAATAACTGCAACTCTTGCCCTGTTGATGGCGCTGATTGGCCCATGCTTGAGCATAGTTAAGTTGTTTACGTTGAAAATCAAAGAAGTCGCGACAGGTCAGATGTAATAAATCACCCGCCAATGGGATAATTTTAGCGGTGCCGCTTTCAAGTGATTCATGAACTAAATCATCGTTATAGCGGTATTGGTGGTGCGGATATAACCGGGTCACTCTATCAGGATACCAGCCACTGTGGCGCATAAAGCGGCCTAAAAACAGATTTCGCCGCGCACAGCTATAAACTGCGCCATCTTCCGGTGCCAATAAGACCGCTTGAATCGCGCTTTTAAGCTCTGGGGTGACACGCTCATCAGCATCCAGCATCAGAATGTAATCGCCAGTGGCATATTGCTGAGCTAATTGCCGCTGCTTACCATAACCCGGCCATTCGGTGTTGCTGTAAACTTTTGCGCCATATTGTTGAGCCAATGCGACGGTTTCATCTTCACTGCCTGAGTCCAACACCACTATTTCATCAGCCCAAGTCACGGATGCCAAACAATCCGCCAGTAACGAGGCTTCATTTTTGGCAATCATCACCACTGACAGACGTTTTTTTGCACTCATTTAGTGGCTCCGCTGCGGTAGATAAGGCTCCAGCAAGTGTAATAATCGTTGAAGTGCGCCCTGATTTTCATGCAATACATCAACGGCGTGGCGGCCATAATAGAGGCGGCAATCCTCATCTGTCAGTAACAGGGTAATTTCTTTTACCAACGAGAGAGTATCGGTAACGGTAATCAGCCCTTCAGCTTGTTCCAGCTTGGCACAGATATCTTTAAAGTTAAATGTATGTGGCCCCATCAATACGGGGATGGCATGAGCCGCTGCTTCCAGTGGGTTATGACCCCCACGTTCAACCAGGCTACCGCCCACAAAGGCTAAGTCAGCAATGCCGTACAACAGCATCAATTCACCCATGGTATCGCCGATCACCACTTGCGTACTGGGCGAAGGAACTTCGCCTTTGCTGCGCAATGTGTAACTCAGCCCTGCTTTCTGTGTTAATTCAACCGCTTTAGGGAATCGTTCAGGATGGCGAGGCACCAGAATCAGTAATAATGTTGGAAAGTGCTGTAATAATTGCTGGTGGGCTTCCAGTAAAATGGTCTCTTCGCCGTCATGGGTGCTGGTGGCAATCCAGACAGGGCGATGCGGTGCCCATTGGCGACGTAAAGTGACTGCTCTGGCGGCTAATTCAGGTGTTACAGAAATATCGAATTTCAGGCTACCTGTTACGGTCAGTTGTGAGCGACGAAGGCCCAACTCGATAAAGCGATCGCCATCCTCTTGATTTTGAGCAGCAATTAATGTGATGCGTTGCAGCATATTGCGAATAAAACTACCGATCTTTTTATAACCGGCAGCTGAGCGGGCAGAAAGGCGCGCATTGGCAATCACCAAGGGTATTTTGCGGTGATGCAGGGCATTAATCAGGTTAGGCCACAGTTCTGTTTCCATGATAATGACCAGCTTAGGGTTGACCTGGTCAAGAAAACGATTCACCGAACCGGGAAGGTCGTAGGGAAGATAAACGTGGTGAACATCTTTGCCAAAAGCAGATTGGACTCGCTCAGAACCGGTGGGGGTCATGGTCGTTACTGTAATCGGCAAGGATGGATAGCGATGACGTAATGCTCTGACTAACGGGATAGCAGCCAGTGTTTCACCGACTGAAACTGAATGCAGCATGATGCCGCCAGCGACAACTTTACCGGCACAAAAACCATAGCGTTCTCCCCAGCGTTTACGATAAGCAGGGGCTTTACGGCTACGCAACAGCAGCCGCAACCAAATCAGAGGTTGAATAAGGTAGAGTAATACCTGATATAAACGCAGCAACATTCTATCAATTTCATTTATATGGATTATTAAGAATAATACCATATTTGAGCAAGAAAGGCTCTTTTCAACTGGGGCCGCTTGATAACCTAAGCAAGGTAAGGCCATTCATAAAAAAGAATATAAAATTTCAACAAATGAGAGGTTGTAAAATTGATTTTTAGAACTTAAAGATGAGAATTATTGTCATTAAGTGTTGATGTAATTAATGATCTAGCCATAGATGCCACCAGTTTATTCGCCAGTAATATTTTTAACTAATAATACCTGTTTCCCTGGCGCGTTATCACCTTTCCCAATTACTTTAGGTATATTGGCATTATGTTGAATAATTAATTAGACACGTAAAGAAACAATGAGTTGTTATTAGCTGTATGTGAATTAACAGACTCTCTTAATAACCTGAATAATATATTAGAATATCTTAACGATTTGTGTGGCAGCACCAATCAACTCTGTTAAATCAGCAGAGTTGATTGGGATGACACAGTAAATATTAACTGACAGAATTTTTGGCTACGCATCATCCGGCTAGAAATCATTGCCGCTTATGAGAGCCCTGTTTCCAGCCGCGCAATGATAGTTTCAGCAGGAATAGTAGCCATGCTTTTTTGCTCGGAAATAACCGCAATTTGATTTTTCCCGTAACCGCCAATCAAACCGGGGTCGGTTGGGCCAAACAGCGTAATATTGGGACGATCCAGTGCTGCGGTTAGATGACTCAGACCAGTATCCACGGACACCACCGCTTTTGCCCCGGCCAAAACTTCAGCCACTTGTTGGAGACTGAGTTTAGGTAATACCTCAACATGAGGAAAATCTGCGGCTAACCGTACCGCTCGTTGATATTCATGTTCCGCCCCCCAGGGTAATTTTATTTTTAACCCCGTAGGCGCGACCAACTCAATCAGTTTTAACCAATGATTTTCAGGCCAATGCTTGCTGTCGCGGGTTGTCGCATGCAGGAAAACCAGATACTGACCAGCATCTGCAGGTAGCTGATTTAAAAAACGTTGTGCGATGGCATAATCGCCGTAACTTTCTGGTTTGTCATAGCCGAGACTTTTAGCAAACAATTGGCGTATGCGCTCGACGGCATGCAGTTTGGTATCAATCTCATGGCGGCAGTTATAAAACCAACTAGCAAAAGGCTCGCGAGCACTTTTGCAATCCGGGCCATGTTTAATCCCTTTGGCGATGCGAGTAATCAATGCAGCACTTTTGATCAGCCCCTGAGCATCAATCACCAGATCATAACTGCGTTGCTGCACAATACGTTTAAAATCACAGCGTTCTTGCCGGGTATCACTACCAAACCAATTTTTACGCCAACGGCGGATAGCCACCGGGATGACTTTATCTACCGCTGGATGCCAACTGGGGATCTGGCTGAATCCTTCTTCTACCACCCAATCAAAGCGAATATTGGGAATGGCATTCATTGCATCCGTCAGTGCGGGCAAAGTATGCAAAACATCGCCCATTGAAGAGGTTTTAACGATTAATACATGCATTAATCAGCCTCACGGACAGTGCTGTTAAGTGAAGCTAATTGTGCTTCAAGGGCTGCCATCACTTGTTCCGGTTGGATATCAATCAAGCTCTGATGATAGCCCTGTGCACTATCGCCTTTACGCACTTTGTGATAGCCGGTAATCAGGCGAATAACCGTGGCTTTGTCAGATAGCGGGGGAGTAAAGTCCGGACTGCTTGGGCCATATAAGGCGACTAAAGGCTTATTTAATGCTGCAGCAACATGCATCAAACCAGAGTCATTGCTGACCACGGCATTACAGGCTGCAATCATGACAACCGCTTGATCTAGCGAGGTTTGACCCGCTAAATTGAGACAATATTCGCGAGCATTCTCGTCTAGTGCCTGACGAATATCTTCACCGGCTTCATTATCTTTAGCTGAGCCTAATAAAATGATGCGATAACCCGCATCAATCAATTTTTGGGCCAACTGAGCATAGTGATAATGTGGCCAACGTTTTGCTGGCCCAAACTCTGCGCCGGGGCAGAATCCAATAATAGGTCGGCTATCGGTGAGATTGAATGATGCAGTAACTTCGGCAATTTCTTCATCTCGAACCTGTAACTGCGGCCATAGCAAAGGCTGCGGTAAATCGTCGGCTGATTGGATTCGTTCCTTATCATAGGCCAGCGCCACATAGCGCTGTACCATCATTGGGAAAGCTTGTTTATCCAGAATACGCATATCGTTGAGCAAGAAATAGCGCATCTCACCTCGCCAGCCAATGCGTTGTTTAATGCCTGAAAAATAAGGAATTAGTGCGGATTTAAACGAGTTGGGTAGCACGTAAGCGCGGTCATAGCCGGTTTCACGCAATGCCAACCCTAAGCGACGGCGCTCATCAAAAGCAAAAACCCCATGACCTAATGGCATCGGGACTGCGTGACGCACTTCTGGCATTCTGGCTAAAAGCGGACGGCACCACGCGGGTGCCATCACATCAATATCTGCTGCCGGATATTCGGCCTTCAGGGTACGGTACAGACTTTGCGACATCATCATATCGCCAACCCAAGAAGGGCCGATGACCAGTATTTTCATACCGTTTATCAATTCCTTGCAGCAAGTGATTTAAACTGAGCGATTGAGCCAAGCCAGATATTCTTTGACGCCTTCAGCGACAGTTTTGAATGGCTTGTCATAACCGGCAGCACGCAAATTAGTCAAATCAGCTTGCGTGTATGCCTGATAGCGGCCTTTCAGTTTCTCTGGGAATTCAATGTATTCCACTGGCCCGCTTTGGTGGAAATCCACCACCGCATCAGCAACAGCCTGGAAAGATTCAGCGCGGCCAGTGCCACAGTTGAAAATACCGGATACCCCGTTTTGCCAGAACCACAGATTAACGTCAGCGACATCACCCACATAGATAAAATCGCGTTTGAAGTTTTCGCTGCCGGAGAACAATTTAGGATTTTCACCGGCATTGATCTGGTTATTCAGATGGAAGGCAACACTGGCCATGCTGCCTTTGTGCCCTTCGCGTGGGCCATAAACGTTGAAATAACGGAACCCACAAATCTGTGAATCAGCTTGCGGCAGGATCTCACGCACATACTGATCAAACAGGAATTTGGAATAGCCATAAACGTTAAGTGGCTGTTCGTACTGACGATCTTCAATGAAGTTATCAGTACGCCCGCCATAGGTGGCAGCAGATGAGGCATACAGAAATGGAATGCCGCGATCCAGGCAGAAGTGCAGGATATCTTTAGAATACTGATAGTTGTTATCCATCATGTACTTGCCATCCCACTCTGTGGTGGAAGAACAGGCACCTTCATGGAAAATTGCGTCAATATCACCCATATCATCACCGGCAACAATGCTGGCGACAAAATCTTCTTTATCCATGTAATCAGCGATATCCAGATCAACCAGATTGACGAATTTGGTGCCGTCTTTCAGGTTATCTACAACCAGAATATCTTTATAACCGATATTATTCAGTGCCTTAACGATGTTGCTGCCAATAAAACCGGCGCCGCCAGTGACGATAATCATCAGGTTCACCCTTGCTAATCTTCTTGGTCGGACACCATGTCCCACGCTAATTTGCCGTTATCATAACATTTCATAGGATAGCGCACAGCCGAAAGGGATTAATCTCAACGTTTCTATGTGGGTTTAGTCATCTTCACCGTGATATGTGCTGCATTTTTTACAATATAAGACAAGGTTTCTCGTCAGGTCCTCCGTCAGGCAGTAAAATGCACGGTGAAACTGCCAATCTTGGAGATAAACGCATGTCCCTGCCCTTTGATAGAAGCCCTTTTTATCAGCAATTAGAACAACAACTCAAAACGACCCGTGCTGAAGGGCTGTATAAAAACGAACGGATTATTACTTCCGCCCAACAAGCGGATATTGCTGTGGCGGATGGCCGCCATGTGATCAATTTTTGCGCCAATAACTATTTGGGGCTGGCAAATCATCCTCGACTGATCGCGGCTGCCAAAAAAGGTATGGATACTCATGGCTTTGGTATGGCCTCGGTTCGTTTTATCTGTGGCACTCAAGACACCCATAAAGAACTGGAGCAAAAGCTTGCCAGCTTTCTGGGGATGGAAGATGCCATTCTCTATTCCTCCTGCTTTGATGCGAACGGCGGTCTGTTTGAAACCCTCTTGGGGCCAGAAGATGCCATTATTTCTGATGCACTGAATCATGCTTCCATCATTGATGGAGTACGGTTATGTAAAGCGAAGCGTTATCGTTATGCCAACAACGATATGAGCGAGCTGAGAACCCAGCTAAAACAAGCCAAAGCAGACGGCGCGCGCCATATTATGATTGCCACCGACGGTGTGTTCTCAATGGATGGTGTCATTGCCAACTTGAAGGGGGTTTGTGACTTGGCCGATGAGTATCAGGCGCTAGTGATGGTTGATGACTCCCATGCGGTCGGTTTTGTAGGGGCCAATGGGCGCGGTACTCATGAATACTGCGAAGTGATGGGCCGCGTTGATATTATTACTGGCACCTTGGGTAAGGCACTGGGCGGCGCATCGGGTGGTTATACGGCAGGGCGTAAAGAAGTGGTTGAGTGGCTGCGTCAGCGCTCACGGCCATATTTATTCTCGAACTCATTGGCCCCAGCAATTGTTGCTGCCTCAATTGAAGTGTTGTCGCTATTGGAAGAGGGTGCCGAACTGCGCGATCGCTTATGGGCTAATGCCCGTTTATTCCGCGAGAAAATGAGCGCCGCTGGCTTCACATTAGCTGGTGCCGACCATGCCATCATCCCTGTGATGCTGGGAGACGCGACCTTGGCACAAGAGTTTGCTAATGCGTTGTTGAAAGAGGGTATTTACGTCACCGGTTTCTTCTATCCGGTGGTACCGAAGGGTCAGGCGCGTATTCGCACCCAGATGTCGGCAGATCACACGCCAGAGCAGGTTGAGCAGGCTGTTGAAGCCTTCGTGCGTATTGGTAAACAGCTTAACGTTATCGCGTAAGGAATTGTTCATGAAAGTCTCGTCTATGAAAGCCCTGTCCAAGCTGAAAGCAGAAGAAGGTATTTGGATGACCGAGGTGCCACAGCCAGAGCTGGGCCACAACGACATCATGATCAAAATTCGCAAAACAGCTATTTGCGGCACTGATGTGCATATCTATAACTGGGATGAATGGTCACAAAAAACTATTCCTGTTCCTATGGTGGTCGGCCACGAATATGTGGGTGAAATTGTCGCTATTGGCCAAGAAGTTAAAGGTTTTAATATTGGTGACCGGGTGTCTGGCGAAGGCCATATTACCTGCGGACATTGCCGTAACTGCCGTGGTGGTCGTACCCATCTTTGCCGTAATACTGTCGGTGTTGGTGTGAATCGTCCTGGCTCTTTTGCCGAATATCTGGTGATCCCGGCCTTTAATGCTTTCAAAATCCCCGACAATATCTCGGATGAGCTAGCCGCTATTTTTGACCCATTCGGTAATGCGGTACATACCGCGTTATCCTTTGATTTGGTTGGGGAAGATGTGTTGGTGTCTGGTGCTGGCCCGATTGGCATTATGGCCGCTGCGGTGTGTAAGCATGTCGGTGCCCGCCATGTCGTTATCACTGATGTGAATGAATATCGTCTTGATCTGGCACGTAAAATGGGTGTGACCCGCGCTGTTAACGTCAGTAAAGAAAATCTGAATGATGTCATGGCTGAGTTGGGTATGACTGAAGGGTTTGATGTGGGACTGGAAATGTCCGGTGCGCCACCTGCATTCCGTACATTACTAAACTCAATGAATCACGGCGGGCGTATTGCGATGCTGGGAATACCACCATCTGACATGTCTATTGATTGGAATCAGGTGATTTTCAAGGGGCTGTTTATCAAAGGGATTTATGGCCGCGAGATGTTTGAAACCTGGTACAAAATGGCGGCATTGATTCAGTCTGGTTTGGATTTAACCCCAATTATCACTCACCGTTTCTCTATCGATGAATTCCAGCAAGGGTTTGATGCCATGCGCTCGGGTAAATCTGGGAAAGTGGTACTGAGTTGGGATTAATATTCCTCCGCTGACCTAGATATGTTGAGATAGGTTGGCTCGTCAACTCACAACTCCAATGGCTTTGGGTTGTATCTTTTAAAGTAGAGCAAAATGGGGCAGTCAGTGATGGCTGCCCCATTGTTGTTATCTATTTTTGAGTTGTTGATTTGCTTGCCGGTGGCTCTGTTTTTTCACTTTCAGGCATTACCGGTGCTGGCGGGAAATATTGTTGCCAATACCGCTGCACAAATGCTACCGCCGGGCTCTGTATCAGGCTCTCACCAATAACAATAAACATCCTATCGGCATAGACCTTTTCTGGTACATAGCTGGCTTTTGCATGGCACTGCTTGATAGCTTTCAGACGTTCACCTTTCGCTGGAAAGTGCGGTTTTGTCTTGCCTGGTGAGACGCCGCTGCTACCATTATTATTGCTTACCGGCTCATTAAGCAGTGCACTTGGCCTGACTAATACGATATCAGCAGGCAACTGGGGCAACATTTGTTGTAGCACTTTAATAGTGGCTGGATGTGGGTGGCCGATAGCAATCGCGGAGCCATTGCGACGCGCCAAATCTACTGCGCGGTTAAATTGCTGGCGAATCGCCGCTTCGTTTTGTGAGTCATCCAAAAAGACTTTTCGCTTAATTACTTTGACGCCAGTCCCTTCGGCCGCCTTGCTGGCCTGACTATTACCGATGGTCACGCTGTCGAGGAAATAGAGCTGATAATGCTCCAGCGTCTGCATAACTTTCTGCATACCAGGCAAGCTGGAGGTCATTGCGCTACCCATATGATTATTCATACCGGTCGCGTAGGGAACATTATTCACCGCCTGACGAATGATACGCTGGATTTCTTCGCTGCTCATGGATGGCTGTAAAGTATCGCGCTCTAATGGCTGTTTGCTCAGCGGCGCCATCGGCAGGTGAATCAGGATTTCACGCCCTTGATTATGAGCTTTGACCGCCATCTCTTTGGCGTAAGGGGCATTAGGCAGGATTGCTACCGAAATCGGTAGCGGCATCTGTAATACCTTATTTTCATTCTGCGGGCGATAACCAAAGTCATCAATAACAATTGAAAGTTTGCCCGCCTGTGCGGCATTGGCGATGAGTAGGGTGCTTACTATGATAAACCGACGTGTGTTGAAATAACGCAATACATATTCCCTAACGTTGTTCCCTATCTTCCTAACCAGGGTTGTGGGTTAACAGCTTGTCCCTGACGGCGAATTTCGAAATAGAGCGAGGGTTCACCCTGACCGCCACTGGTCCCAACTAGAGCAATTGGCTGGCCTGCTTTCACTTGCGCACCAACATTGACCAACGCACTCTGGTTGTAGCCATATAAACTCATATCCCCTTTGCCATGCTCAACGACCACCACCAGGCCATAGCCTTGTAGCCAGTCAGCCAGTAGTACCCGGCCATCAGCAATCGCTTTGACTTCACTGCCTTCTGGTGCAGAAATCACCATGCCTTTCCAGCGTAGCTCACCTTGCAACGCTTCGCCGAAGCGGTGGGTCACATTGCCACGAACTGGCCAAACGGCTTGAGCACCTGGCCGCCCCAAACCGCCAGTTCTTGCCATTAATGAGCGTTCACTCTCACTGGGCTTATAGCTGGAACCGGTTTTCTTGGCTTGCTGTTCTTTGACTTTCACTTGTTCACGTACGCGCGCCGCTTCTTTTGCTTCCCGCTCTGCTCGAGCTTTGGCTTCCCGCTCAGCTTTGGCGATTTGATCACGCAAACGTGATTCGTTCAGTTTTAGCTCTGCCAGACCTTGCTGATCTTTTTCCAGCGAGGCTTCCAGTGATGTCAGGGTTTTCTTGCGCGCAGTGCGTGCTTGCTCCAGCTTTTCTTGCTGAGTTTTTTGCTCATCCAATAACGCTTTTTGCTGATTTTGCTTTTGCTCCAGCGTCTTCTTCTCTGCAGACAAATCGGTACGAGTTTGTTCCAGCTCGGTAATTGATTTTTGGCGAGCTTCATTGAGATAACTGAAATAGGCCAAAATACGCTCACTGCGCTGGCTCTCTTCACCACTTAAAATAAGCTGCAAACCGCTATGCTGGCCTTGTTTAAAGGCGGCATCGAGTTGTTTTGATAGCAGGTCTTGTTGCTGGGATTGTTTGCTTTGTAGCTTGGTAATTGAGGCGGTAAGACTGGCGATCTCTTTATCGAGTGCCGTCAGGGTACTTTGAGTTTCACGCAGGCTGCGGCTGGCCTGAGCAATAGTATTTTCCTGTTGTTTCAACTGATCGAGCAACGAACTGCGTTGCTGTTTCTGTTGCTGAACACTTTTTTCTTTTTCGGCGATATCCTGCTGAATAGTCTTCAACTGGGTTTTGTTATCTGCCGCTTTAGCGGCTGCCGGAGCATCAGCGGCATTGCCGGATAATGGCAACAACAATACGCCAGCGCAAAAAACGCTGGCGTACAGTGCTGACCACGGACGAGGCACTCTGTTACCCGGCAATATAGAAGTGAGCTCTTTATTGCCGGCGATGCTATCTTCCGTAACCATTGATATCGCAAATAACGCCTTTTCCTTCATAACGAAGGATTATTCCACGATGAACAGCGGCTTACCAGTCATCTCTTGCGGGATTTCCATTTCCATTAGTGACAACATGGTTGGCGCGATATCTGAAAGTTTGCCACCTTCGACCGCTTTAACCTCTTTGTTGCCGACATAAATCAGCGGAACAGGCAGGCTGGTATGGGCGGTGTGTGCCTGACCGGTTGCCGGGTCGCGCATCTGCTCAGCATTGCCGTGGTCAGCGGTTATCAACAATTGGCCATCAACAGCCTTCACTGCGGCAACCACTTGTTCAATGCAATTATCCAGTGTTTCTACTGCTTTCACTGCGGCATCATAATCGCCGGTATGGCCGACCATATCGCCATTTGGATAGTTACAAATGATCACATCATATTTGCCGCTAGTGATAGCGCCTACCAGTTTTTCCGTCAATTCTGCGGAACTCATTTCTGGTTGCAAGTCATAGGTTGCCACTTTCGGTGAGTTAATCAGAATGCGATCTTCACCTTTAAATGGCTCTTCAACACCGCCGTTGTAGAAGAAAGTGACGTGAGCATATTTTTCAGTTTCAGAAATACGAAGCTGAGTTTTGTCATGCTTCATCAGCCACTCGCCGAAAGTATTCGTCAGTGATGCTGGTGGATAAGCACAAGCGACTTTAATATCCGCAGCATATTCAGTCAGCATCACGAAATCGCCGAAGTTAACCACTTTATCGCGTTTGAAACCGTCGAAATCTTTATTAACAAAGGTGCGAGTGATTTGACGGGCGCGGTCAGCACGGAAATTCATAAAGATTAATGCGTCACCATCGTTCATGGCGGCATCAGCTTCACCTGCTGCTTTAATCACGGTTGGTCTAACGAATTCGTCATTTTCATCACGGGCATAGGCGGCTTGTAACCCAGCCACCGCGTTATCAGCGGTGAACTCGCCTTTGGCTTGAGTCAGTAAGTCATAAGCCAGCTGTACACGATCCCAGCGATTATCGCGGTCCATGGCATAGTAGCGGCCAATGATAGAGGCGATGCGACCTTTACCCAGTTTGGCAAACTGCTCAGTGAATCGTTTCAGTGATGACTCAGCACTACGCGGCGGGGTGTCGCGTCCATCGAGGAAAGCATGGAGATAAATTGCTGTTGCGCCGCGTTTGGCTGCCAACTGAACCATCGCCAGAATGTGGTCTTCGTGGCTGTGGACACCACCGGCAGACAACAGTCCCATGATATGGACGGCTTTACCTGCTTTAACCGCTTTATCAATGGCGGCAGTCAGTGTTGGGTTCGTGAAAAAGTCACCGTCTTTGATTTCTTTGTCGAGGCGAGTCAAATCCTGATAAACAATACGGCCGGCACCTAAATTGACGTGGCCTACTTCAGAGTTACCCATCTGCCCATCAGGCAGACCAACATCCAGGCCGGAAGCGGCAATCAATGTGTGAGGCTGTTGCTGCCATAAACGGTCCATAACTGGCGTTTTGGCATTCAGAATGGCGTTATCCTGTTGTTCTTCACGGTGGCCGTAGCCGTCCAGAATAGTGAGAACCAGTGGTTTTTTAGTGCTCGACATTGCATAACCTTTTTATTATGTAGAAAGGCGGTAATTTACTACAAAACCGGTTAAAAATAGCCCAAAGAGATCAACATTGGGGTGAGGTTTTGGGGAAATATCATCAAAGCAGTGATAAAACTTCCCGAGATTGCTCGCAGTTTCTGCAATAGCGCTTGCATATTGGCTGTATTTGCCGCAACGCGCAGGTATACTCTGTCACCTTGAATATTATCCCCTAACTAACGGGAGTTTTTACCCCCATGTTGCAAGAAATTATGCAATTCATTAGCCTGCATCCAGTTTTGAGTCTGGCTTGGGTGGCGTTGTTCGTCGCCGTAATTTTCACCAGCTTTAAAACCACATTGTCAAAAGTGAAAGAGATTACCCGTGGTGAAGCGACTCGTCTGATTAACAAAGAAGATGCGGTTGTGGTTGATATCCGCACGCGTGATGATTATCGCAAGGGTCATATCGCCAGTTCTATCAATTTGCTGCCAAGTGATATCAAAAACGGCAGTCTGGGCGAGTTGGAAAAGCACAAAGCACAGCCTATTATTGTAGTTTGTGCCACCGGGACAACTTCCCGTGCTTCTGCTGAGCTCCTGAATAAAGCCGGTTTTGAGCGAGTGTTTACCTTGAAAGAAGGTATCTCTGGCTGGAGTGGTGAGAATCTACCACTGGCGCGCGGTAAGTAATTGCTATAATAATTCGCTATATCAATAGATTATAAATTTAACTGAGGTGTACCCATGGCGAAAATTGAGATTTATACCAAAGCAACCTGCCCATACTGCCATCGTGCTAAAGCACTGTTGAGCAGCAAAGGTGCGGCTTTCCATGAAATCGCAATTGATAATGACCCGGCTAAACGCGAAGAGATGATTGCTCGTAGCGGGCGGACGACGGTACCTCAGGTATTTATTGATGGGCAGCATATCGGTGGCTGTGATGATTTACATGCCCTGGATGCGCGCAGTGGGCTTGACCCGCTGCTTTAACTCGTCAGTGGGTCCCATTAAATTAATGGAAAGAGCCCACGGCGGCAGTGCTGTTTAATAAGGACGTCTAACTTTAGGGTATCTATACACATGTCAGAACAAAACAACACCGAGATGGCTTTCCAGATCCAACGTATCTACACCAAAGATATCTCCTTCGAAGCACCTAATGCTCCGCAGGTTTTCCAGCAGGATTGGCAGCCAGAAGTTAAACTTGATCTTGATACTGCTTCCAGTCAGCTGGCTGAAGATGTGTATGAAGTGGTACTGCGTGTGACGGTAACGGCTTCTTTGGGTGAAGAAACTGCATTCCTGTGTGAAGTTCAGCAGGGTGGTATCTTCTCTGTTGCTGGTATCGAAGGCACCCAACTGGCGCATTGCTTAGGTGCATACTGCCCGAACATTCTGTTCCCGTATGCGCGCGAATGCATCACTAGTCTGGTTTCTCGCGGTACTTTCCCACAGCTGAATTTGGCACCGGTTAACTTTGATGCCCTGTTCATGAACTATCTGCAACAGCAGGCTGAAGGTGAAGGCGAAGGTGCTGAACAACGTCAGGATGCCTGATGAACACCACCCATGCTTCAATGACTGTAATCGGTGCCGGCTCTTACGGCACCGCTTTGGCCATTACGCTGGCGCGTAATGGCCATAAAGTTGTGTTATGGGGTCATGACCCTAAACATATTCAGGTTCTACAACAAGACCGTTGTAACCAAGCTTTCCTACCCGATGTTCCTTTCCCAGATACTCTGTTGCTGGAAACTGACCTTACCCACGCACTGGCAGCCAGTCGCGATGTACTGGTGGTCGTACCCAGCCATGTCTTCGGGGCGGTATTAAACCAGTTGAAACCTCATTTACGCCCAGATGCGCGCATTGTTTGGGCAACCAAAGGACTTGAGGCAGAAACTGGCCGTTTACTGGCAGATGTGGCCCGTGAAGTGTTGGGCGAGGCCATCCCACTGGCGGTGATTTCCGGCCCAACCTTTGCCAAAGAGCTGGCTGCGGGTCTACCCACTGCGATTGCGCTGGCATCAACTGATGTGCAATTTAGCGAAGACCTACAACAGTTATTGCACTGTGGCAAAAGCTTCCGGGTTTACAGTAATCCTGATTTCATCGGGGTGCAGTTGGGGGGAGCGGTTAAAAACGTGATTGCCATAGGTGCCGGAATGTCTGATGGCATTGGTTTTGGTGCCAATGCTCGTACTGCTTTGATAACCCGTGGCTTGGCTGAAATGTCTCGTCTGGGTGCTGCATTAGGTGCGGATTCCTCCACCTTTATGGGCATGGCAGGGTTAGGTGATTTGGTGCTAACCTGCACAGATAATCAATCCCGCAACCGTCGGTTTGGTATCATGTTAGGTCAGGGATTAGGCGTACAAGAAGCGCAGGACAAAATTGGTCAGGTGGTTGAAGGTTACCGCAATACCAAGGAAGTTCTGGCATTAGCGCAGCGCTATGGTGTCGAGATGCCAATAACCGAACAAATTTATCAGGTGTTGTATTGCCACAAGAATGCCCGTGAAGCGGCTCTGACCTTGTTGGGTCGGACCAAAAAAGATGAGAAAAGCGGTATCTGATAAGTTGGGCTGGTTAGCTGCAATAAAATAATAATGATATACCCAATGTCATGGGAGTGGCAGCTCCAATGACATTGGGTATGAGTTGCTTTGGTCGTTCCCCAAAGCGGCTTGTTTATGGGCAGGAGTATGCAATGTCGTCAGAAGAGTTAGAGCTGGTCTGGAGTAGCATTAAATCAGAAGCGAGAGCACTGGCAGAGTGTGAACCGATGCTGGCAAGTTTTTTTCACGCGACATTATTGAAGCATGAAAATTTAGGCAGCGCGTTGAGTTATATTCTGGCGAATAAGTTAGCTAATCCTATCATGCCCGCTATTGCTATCCGTGAAGTGGTTGAAGATGCTTATCGTGCTGATGCACAGATGATCGTCTCTGCTGCGCGCGATATTCTGGCCGTACGGTTGCGTGACCCCGCAGTTGACAAATATTCCACGCCATTACTGTACCTGAAGGGCTTCCATGCTTTACAGGCCTACCGTATTGGTCATTGGTTGTGGGCGCAAGATCGCAAAGCGCTGGCTATTTACCTGCAAAATCAAGTCTCTGTCGCTTTCGGAGTGGATATTCACCCTGCGGCGACCATTGGTTGCGGCATCATGTTGGACCACGCCACCGGTATCGTGATTGGTGAAACTGCGGTGGTTGAAAATGACGTTTCCATCCTGCAATCCGTGACCTTGGGCGGGACTGGCAAAACCAGTGGTGATCGCCATCCTAAGATCCGTGAAGGGGTGATGATTGGCGCTGGCGCGAAAATCTTGGGAAACATTGAAGTTGGACGTGGTGCCAAAATTGGTGCCGGGTCAGTGGTGTTGCAAGCGGTTCCAGCTCACACTACCGCCGCCGGTGTTCCTGCTCGCATCGTCGGCAAGCCAGAAAGTGACAAACCGTCGCTGGATATGGACCAGTATTTCAATGGGATGAGCCACGGTTTTGAGTACGGCGATGGTATCTGATAGTACCCTTCGTACTTAAAGCTGTAGCTGTGTTAGCGGCACATACTCACCCGAATCACTGACTTATGTAAGCTCATCGGGATACGTTTGCTTGCTGCCTACCTGCAACCCCAATTACTTTGGGGATAAAACTGTTACTTTGGGATAAACATGTTATATGGGGCAGCGAATATGTTGCCGCTGTCATATATTGGCTATTCTTTCAGTAACGCACCCGGATAACCCAATTGCCGCCAGGCTTCATAAACCACAACCGATACTGCATTTGACAGATTCATGCTGCGGCTATCGGCTTGCATTGGAATTCTGATTTTTTGTTGAGCCGGTAATGCATCCAGCACAAAGGGTGGCAAACCACGGGTTTCAGGGCCAAACAGCAGATAGTCATTGGCCTGATAGCTGACGGCACTGTGAGCGGGTGTTCCTTTGGTCGTCAGTGCAAATAAACGGGCCGATTGTGGGCCGGTCGATTGCGCACCATCAAGGTTTTCACTGTCAAGAAAAGCTTGATAATCATGGTGATGCTTAATGTTAGCAAACTCATGGTAATCAAGACCCGCACGGCGTAAGCGCTTGTCGTCCCAAGTGAAACCCAAAGGTTTAATCAGGTGGAGCTGGCAGCCGGTATTGGCACATAACCGGATAATATTGCCGGTATTCGGCGGGATTTCGGGTTCAAATAAAACGATATTAAGCATATGTCCCCCAATAATAAGGGGCGCAGGATATCAGAAACCTCCTCTCAGTGCAGCGATTGAGCCGTAAAACAAAAATTTAACCGCAAGGAGCGGAGAGCACCAATAGTGACGCTTTTATACACTGGTCGCCACAGTCAGTATCAAAGAGGTATTCATCATGAAATCAGCGAAAGGATGTCTAGACACTGCACAAGACCCACGTTTTATCGCTGTGACCCATCGCGATAAGGCCGCTGATGGTCAGTTTGTTTATGCGGTGAAAACGACCGGTGTATATTGCCGACCCTCTTGTGCATCCCGTCAGGCTAAAGCCGAACATATTGAATTCTTTGCTGATAACCATGCCGCCGAGCTTGCGGGTTATCGGCCTTGCAAACGCTGTCGACCAACTGAGCTATCCCAAAAGCAGCAGCACGCTGAAAAAATCAGCCAGGCATGCCGTTTAATTGAGCAAGCCGAAACGCCATTTAAGCTTGAGGAACTGGCGGCAATGCTGGGCCTCAGTGCTTTCCATTTCCATCGGTTATTTAAAACTTTCACTGGGGTCACCCCCAAGGCGTATGCCACTGCAACCCGAAGTGCGCGAATCCGCACACAATTGGCGGGGCAAGGTTCGGTGACTGATGCCATCTTTGACGCCGGTTATAACTCTAATGGCCGTTTTTATGAGCAATCGAATCAATTGTTAGGAATGACGCCGACCCGCTACCGCAAAGGTGGCCGTGATGTCAGGCTGCATTTTGCCGTTGGGGAGAGCTCTCTCGGTGCCATTTTAGTGGCGAAAAGTGAACTGGGAATCTGTGCCATTTTGCTGGGTGATGATCCACTCCTGCTGGTACAGCAATTACAGGACAAATTTCCCCATGCCGAGCTAATTGGTGGTGATGCCGAGTTTGAGCAATGGTTTGCTCAAGTCGTGGGTTTGGTCGAAGCTCCTCAGCTTGGGCTTGATTTGCCATTGGATATTCGCGGAACTGCTTTTCAGCAGCGGGTATGGCAGGCATTGCGCGAAATACCGGTGGGTAAGACGGCCAGCTATGCCGAGATTGCGATGCAGGTCGGCTCACCAAAAGCCGTACGTGCTGTTGCTGGCGCTTGTGCCGCCAATATATTGGCCGTCGCTATTCCTTGCCACCGGGTCATTCGTCAGGATGGATCATTGTCAGGTTATCGTTGGGGCGTTGAGCGCAAGAAACTGTTATTGGAAAAAGAGGGTTTGAGTGCCAGAGATCTGCCCGATCTAACTTGATCGGGCAGCAAGAAAACGCATCCCGATGAGCTTACTCAAGTAAGTGATTCGGGTAAGTACGCGTAGCTAACAACCTTGCAGCTTCAAGTGCAAGGGTATCTATTTGAGTGGGTGCAGCGGCAACCAGATGATCAGGCGCAAACCCCCTAATGGGCTATCTTCGGCTCGTACCCATCCGCGGTGCTGATTAACCGCAGTTTCGACAATCGCTAACCCCAAACCGGTTCCACCGGATTCACGATCACGCGCTTCATCCGTACGGTAGAATGGCCGGAATATCTGTTCACGATCTTCTGGGCTGACACCTGGGCCATCATCATCCACAGTGATAGTAATGCCCTGATTATCCGAGCTGAATGCCACGGCAATGTGATGGTGAGAATAACGCAGTGCATTACGCACGATATTCTCCAGCGCACTGTCGAGGGCCGCAGGATTGCCAAATAGCGTCCATGGCCCCGGCGGAGCTGTCACCTCCAGTGTTTTACCCATTTGATCGGCTTCGAACTGCGCGTTTTCCAGCACATCAGACCACAAATCATTAGCTTTAATCGGCTCGCGGTGTAGCTCACTTTTATGCTGACTGCGAGATAGCACCAGTAAGTCATTGATCATGCTATCTAAGCGCTGCGCTTCCATTTCGATACGTTCCAGCTCTTTCCCTTCACCATGACGGCGGCGCATTAGCGCGGTGGCCAGTTGCAGGCGAGTCAGCGGGGTACGTAGTTCATGGGAAATATCAGAAATCAGCCGTTGTTGGGCAACAACCATCCTATCGAGAGCGCCGATCATCTGGTTGAAACTGGCCCCGGTGGCCAAAAATTCTTGTGGCCCGGACTCCAGCTCTGGGTGCGGTTTCAGGTTGCCCCGCGCCACATCATCAGCGGCATTTTTCAGTTTACGTGCCGGTTTCGCCAGACTCCATGCCAGCCATAACAGCAGGGGAGCACTGATCAACATAGTGGCAATCAATAATAGTAGCGGCCGGTCAAACATCAGGTTGATAAAATCAGACTGTGGGCTGCTAGCCGGGCGAATCAGATAGAGCTGATAGTTATCTTCCCCATCACGGATGGAGAAGGGGCCGACCATCTCGATGCGGCCATACTTTTTCTTTTTCGGCTGGTCTGAGTTATCTGACTGGCCAATGAAATTGCGCACAATCTGCATTTCGTGACGTTGAGCACCAATAACGCGGCCCTCTGTGGTCACTAACACTAAATGCTGGCCCGGCGGTGCCCATTTTTCGATAGCGCGATACAGCCTGCGCCACCACATAAGGTCATTGGCCGGGTCACTTGCCAGCTCAGCTTCGATATGTTGTTCCAGCATCGTTCCCTGACGCTGTTCACTTTCGAGCAAGGTCGTCATTTGGCGCGAATCGAGCTTGGGTACCATCAGCACCAGCATTAATACCAGTGCCAAGGTAAACCAGAAAATAGCAAAAATTCGCGCCGTTAAACTGTTAATCATGTTTCAGAAACCATCAGATACCCGCGGCCACGCAGGGTTTTAAACCAAGGTAACCCGTCTTTGCGGTCCGGCAACTTACGGCGCAGGTTTGAAATGTGCATATCAATGGCACGGTCAAAAGGTGTCAATCGTTTCCCCAGCACTTCCTGGCTGAGATGTTCTCGCGATACCACCTGACCAAGATGTTGGGCCAACAGGTAGAGCAAGGTAAATTCAGTACCGGTTAATTCTAGCGACTGGCCTTCAAAGCTCGCCTCTTGACGACCCGGATTCAATTGCAGGCAATCAACCTCCAGTGTTGGCGCACCTTGGTCGATATTTTGTTGCTGCTCACTCCAGTTCGAGCGGCGCAAAATGGCACGGATACGTGCGACAAGCTCACGGTCATTAAAGGGTTTTGCCAGATAATCATCGGCACCCAACTCCAGGCCAAGTACCCGATCCAGCTCGCTGCCACGGGCAGTAAGCATAATCACGGGAGTCTGGTGGTGCTGACGTAATTCTTTCAATGTTTCGATACCATTTTTACGTGGCATCATAATATCGAGTAATAACAAGTCGATAGAGTTGTCTAGCAAGTTTAATGCCTGCTCACCATCGTGAGCAACCACCACATTAAAGCCTTCCATTTCCAGTAATTCTTTCAACAGCGACGTCAGTTCACGATCATCATCGACTAATAGGATTTTATGCATGATTGTTTCTCCTCTTGACGCAAAATACGTTATCAATTGCCGGTATTCCATGACTTTACTTAGCTTTACATGCCCTGACTCCAGTTTTACATCCCACTGACGCTAGTTTGCAGCCAGACCGATAGACTGCTTCTCATTGAATCGCATAGCAGTAAATCGCTTAGCAGATAGAAACCCAGGAGTTAATGATGCGCAAAGTAACTAAAGTATCAACGTTAATCATGGCGTCAATGTTAGTTCTCGGCTCTCAAGCCGCTTTCGCCGTCGATAAGACCGGGCCCAATGATGGCTGGTGCCACGGTGACGGTATGATGATGAACAAGAAAGATGGTCGCGGCCACCATAACATGTTTGATGGCGTCAATCTGACCGAACAGCAGCGCCAGCAAATGCGCGACTTAATGCGCCAGTCTCGTCAAGGCCAACCTCGTATGGATATAGCTGACCGAGAAGCTATGCACAAGCTGATTACCGCCGATAAATTCGACGAAGCTGCGGTAAGAGCACAAGCTGAGAAAATGTCCAAAGACCAAGTTGACCGTCAGGTCGAAATGGCCAAAGTCCGTAACCAAATGTTTAACTTGCTCACTCCAGAGCAAAAAGCTGCCCTGAACCAAAAGCACCAGCAGCGCATTGAGAAAATGCGGCAGGTGCCAGCACCAGCAGCACAACCCGCTTCTGCCCAGAAGTAGTAGTACCTAGTAATACCCAGTAGTACCAAGTAATACCCTGTTTTCCTTGCCATAGACACCATCCCTGTCTTTCCCCGCCATGATGGCGGGGCTTTTTTTTGTCCATTTCCGTTATACTAATCATCCTTAAATATCATTTGGGATGAGTTATGGATCCGCAATATGCGCGACTGGTTAAAGCTGCTGCGCTGAGTGCCACTGTGCTGGCATCAACCTTACTGATTATTAAAATTTTTGCCTGGTGGCATACCGGATCGGTAAGTTTGTTGGCGGCGTTAGTTGACTCGCTGGTGGACCTGACGGCTTCTCTGACAAACCTTTTTGTGGTGCGCTACTCTCTACAGCCTGCGGATGAAGAACATACTTTTGGTCATGGTAAAGCCGAATCCTTGGCGGCACTGGCGCAAAGTATGTTTATCTCTGGTTCGGCATTATTCTTGTTCTTGACGGGTTTCCAGCATTTAGCTTCACCGGAGCCGTTGCAAGATCCTAGTATAGGTATCTGGGTAACGTTAGTCGCATTATTCAGTACACTGATATTAGTCACATTTCAGCGCTGGGTGGTACGAAAAACCCACAGTCAGGCTATTCGGGCCGATATGTTGCACTATCAATCTGATGTAATGATGAATGGTGCTATCCTTATTGCATTGGCATTGAGTTGGTATGGTTTTCATCGTGCGGATGCACTCTTTGCCTTGGGTATCGGTGTTTATATCCTCTACAGCGCATTACGTATGGGATATGAGGCGGTGCAAGCCCTACTGGACCGGGCATTACCTGATGTTGAGCGGCAGGAAATTATCGATATCGTGATGTCATGGCCGGGTGTGATTGGAGCCCATGACTTACGTACCCGCCAGTCGGGGCCAACTCGCTTTATTCAGCTTCATCTTGAAATGGAAGATATGCTGCCACTGATGGAGGCGCATATTTTAGCCGAGCAGGTTGAGCGAGCATTATTGCACCGTTTCCCCGGTGCTGATGTTCTTATCCATCAAGATCCCAGCTCTGTGGTGCCAAAAGAACGTCATGCACATTGGGAGTTATAATTTCTTCATCAATTATTGCTACATTAATGGCAGGTAAACTGCGGTTACATAATGGTAAGTCATGAAGGAAATACCGCCAAATGGCATGACTTGAATCAATTCAGCTTGGTGTTTTTGCTATAATATTCGATATTAAGCTTACAAAGCTGATTTTCTGTACTGTTCACCTGTGCAAGACATAATCGGCAAATAAAGAATTTTAAAAAATCGCATCTACAAGTTTAGAGGTAGTCATGGTCAAGAAAATCGGTGTACTCACAAGCGGCGGTGACGCGCCTGGTATGAACGCAGCCATTCGTGGTGTTGTTCGTGCCGCTTTGTCAGCAGGATTGGAAGTTTACGGTATTGAAGATGGCTATCTTGGCTTGTACGAAAACCGTATGAGAAAACTGGATCGCTATAGCGTGTCCGATATGATTAACCGTGGCGGTACTTTCCTGGGTTCTGCGCGTTTCCCTGAATTCCGTGACCCAGAAAAACGCAAAGTTGCGCTGCAGAATATGAAAGACCGTGGTATCGATGGCCTGGTGGTTATCGGTGGTGACGGTTCATATGCTGGTGCAGATTTGCTGACCAAAGAAGGGGGTATTCACTGCGTCGGCTTACCAGGTACCATCGATAACGATGTGGCCGGTACTGACTACACCATCGGTTTCTTCACCGCATTGGGTACTGTGGTTGAAGCTATTGACCGCTTACGTGATACTTCCTCTTCACATCAGCGTATTTCTATCGTTGAAGTGATGGGTCGTTATTGCGGTGATTTGACTCTGGCGGCGGCCATTGCCGGGGGGTGTGAATTTATCGCTATCCCTGAAGTTGAATTCAAACGTGATGATTTAGTTGACGAAATCAAAGCCGGTATCGCTAAAGGCAAGAAACACGCTATCGTTGCCATCACTGAAAAACTGGATGATATCGACGAGCTGGCTAAATATATCGAGAAAGAAACTGGCCGTGAAACCCGCGGTACCGTGTTAGGTCATATCCAGCGCGGCGGTGCTCCAGTGGCATATGACCGTATTCTGGCATCCCGTATGGGGGCTTATGCTGTTGACCTGCTATTACAGGATCATGACTATAAGCAGGGCGGTTTCTGCGTCGGTGTACAGAACGAGAAAATGGTGCATGAATTAATCTCGGTTTGTATCGCACCAGAGAACAAGAAAAGTAAATTTAAAGAAGATTGGTACGATACGGCGAAAAAACTGTTCTAAAACAGCCAATAGCCTGAAGAGAAAGCCTCCGCACGCGGGGGCTTTTTGCATTTATGCCCGGCATCTCTCAAGTTGCAGGTGTGTTGGCAGCTTGCTGTTCACCCGAATCACTGACTTGTGTAAGCTCATCGGGACTCTCTTATTTGCCACTTTCCTGTACCTTGAAAGCTATTGGGTATCACCGGGTATATTTCGTATTGATATAATCAGAACTTTTTTATTCTTTAATTGATTGAAAAGTTTCTGGCACGCTCTGTATCAAGCCAAGCAATTGGGTTGATTAGAATTTAGGTTAATAACATTAGGTTACTAACAACAAATCTGGGGAGCGGGTCGATGCGTAAATGGGGTGTAGGTTTGTCATTACTGCTGCTGGCGTCAGGTGCCATAGCAAAAGATATTCAATTGTTGAATGTGTCATATGATCCGACACGTGAATTTTATCAAGCATATAACCAAGCATTCAGTAAGCATTGGCAAGAGCAGACTGGCGATAAAGTAACCGTGCGTCAATCACATGGCGGTTCTGGTAAGCAGGCGACCTCGGTTATTAATGGTATTGAAGCTGATGTTGTGACTCTGGCTCTGGCTTATGATGTCGATGCTATTGCTGAGCGTGGTCGTATTGATAAAAACTGGATCAAACGTCTGCCGGATAACTCCGCACCTTATACCTCAACTATTGTATTCCTGGTACGTAAAGGGAATCCTAAGCAAATTCATGACTGGTCAGATTTAGTGAAACCGGGGGTTTCGGTTATTACTCCGAATCCAAAAACATCTGGTGGTGCGCGCTGGAATTATTTGGCGGCGTGGGGTTATGCGCTAGAGCACAACAATAACGATCAGGCTAAGGCACAAGAGTTCGTCAAAACACTGTACAAAAATGTGGAAGTATTGGATTCCGGTGCGCGTGGTGCGACCAATACCTTTGTTGAACGTGGTATTGGTGATGTATTGATTGCCTGGGAAAACGAAGCTCTGTTGGCTGTCAATGAAGTGGGTAAAGACCAATTCGAGATTGTCACGCCAAGCGTCTCTATTTTGGCTGAGCCGACGGTATCGGTAGTGGATAAAGTGGTCGATAAGCGCGGTACACGTGAAGTCGCAGATGCTTATTTGAAATATCTCTATTCCCCTGAAGGCCAGACGATTGCCGCCAAGAATTATTATCGTCCACGTGACCCAGCGGTTGCCGCTAAGTTTGCTAATGAATTCCCACAACTAAAGTTGTTTACCATTGATGAAGTGTTTGGTGGTTGGACTAAAGCACAGCAGGTGCATTTTGCTACCGGTGGTGTCTTTGATGAAATTAGTAAGCGTTAAAATTAATTAGGTAGTTAACTCAGGCCCGTAGGTTAATGCTTACGGGCGTTTGTTTTGCAAATTAAATATCTTTATTGATTACACCAACAATCTCATTATTTTCACTATTTCTCTCATTCTTATAGATAAGAACTCCCTGATTCGGCAGACAGAGCTAAATGCGTTATTTATTTATCTCGACTGATTGAACTGATAATTTTATAGGGAGAGGGATATGCAAGTCAGTAATAGCAATAGCAGCTTAAATTCAATCCTTGAAAGTGATGATAAACAGCCTTTATTAGACGAATTACCGGATAGATATTCTATACAGACGGAGTACAAAATAGTTGAGCCAGTTGGTATTTCATATGAATTATTAGGATCTGAATATTTGGGTAGTCTTGATAGCTATGAACCACCCGTAGAAAATGAAAAGAATCCTCTTGGTGTAAAGTTAAGCAACTACGTAAGTAATGTAAGTAAATACGTAGAGAGCAAGGAAATTAATATTAAAAATCAATATGTTGAGAGTTATTTGTTAGAAAATGTCAATCGCAATGGCACAGCCCCTTTATTATTGCGGCCTTTAGCTGCGTTACTTGCTTTATTTGGGATTCATGGTTTTGGTCAGCAAAATTGTGTATCTTGCGCCACCGCCGTTATTGATTCATTAGAAAACGACATGCCATTGATTGCAGTAGCTGATTTACCAGAAGCCACTATTGCTGCCAATATGGTCAAACGCCTCCACACAGGGATATCCACGGAGGAATTGATCAATCAATTAAGTCATTATGAAAAAAATGATGAACTCAATACTCTTCTCGCCATTCGCCGCCCAGTAATAATGCGTATGCTACCGGGTGCGACACAAGGGCATAGTTGTAATGTAATTAAGTTTAAAGACAGTAATGTTATTCATTTTCTTGATACTCAAAAGAGAACGCATTTTAGCTGTAACTTGGATCAGATGGCAGAAAAGAGCGCTGAGATAAATAAATTCATCGGTTCAGTGGGGGCTGGAGGGATTGATGTATGGAAAGGCAGGCCGAAAGACATATATATAAAGCCGAAGCAATAACCCCGGCTTTATAAGCCACTTAAAAGCAAAAATTAAGCTTTTTTAGCTTTTGCAGCAGCTTTCACGATAACAGCGAAGGCATCTGCTTTCAGAGATGCACCGCCAACCAGCGCGCCGTCGATATCCGGCTGGGTGAACAGTTCTGCTGCATTCTTATCGTTAACAGAACCGCCGTACTGAATGATAACTTGTGCAGCAACAGCAGCATCTTGCTTAGCGATATGGTCACGGATAAATTTGTGAACCGCTTGAGCTTGTGCTGGAGTGGCTGATTTACCGGTACCGATAGCCCAGATTGGCTCATAAGCGATAACTGCGCCTTCGAATGCTTTTACACCCAGAGTGTTCAGCACGGCATCCAGTTGTTTAGCGCAAACAGCTTCAGTTTGGCCCGCTTCGTTTTCTGCTTCAGATTCACCGATACACAATACTGGGATCAGACCCGCTTCTTTCAACACACCGAATTTCTTCGCGATGAATTCATCACTTTCTTTGTGATAAGTACGACGCTCAGAGTGGCCAATAATGATGTATTGCGCGCCAATATCTTTCAGCATTTCAGCAGAGGTTTCGCCGGTAAATGCGCCAGACAGATTCACATCAACATTCTGTGCGCCCAGAGCGATACGGCTGCCCGCTAACGCATGTTTAGCTTGGCTCAGGTAGATAGCAGGTGGGGCAATAGCAACGCCACAACCTTCAACCGTGCTCAGTTCTTTACGCAGGCCAGCGATAAGCTCATTAACCATGTGGGTGCTACCGTTCAGTTTCCAGTTACCCATAACTAATGGATGACGCATGTTTCTTCCTCCAACAAGGGGACGCGAGGGTCAATAATAATGACTGCCCGACAGGCAGTTTACCTGTCCAACAGTATAGAGATGATTAGCGGCAATGGCTTTGCTTTTCGTCATTAATTGCGGCGAGATTATGTATCAGATAGCGAAAGCTTAATCGGTTCAACAGCGAAAGTAAGCCCTTTTTCGCCGTTGTCTGCCACAACATAGCGAATTGCGCCGACAGGATGGACATAGAAAGATGAGCCTTTACCTTGCGCTAGCAGTTGTTGCACATTGTCGATACTTTGTTCGTCCGTCAATGTAGGTTCAAACTGGCGCATCAGCGCTGCCATGTAATTGATAGCGGCTCGTCGAGCGGCTTTCTCTTCATTTCCTTTAATCGGCAAGTAAGTAATCTGGATGGTCTTGATCTTACCGGTGCCCTTCTCCAATGCAGTTGAAGCATAAAGGTTTTCATTAATCTTACTGGCCGCACGAGTCAGTGGCGAGGCATCATCTTTTACGGTAATAGCGTGAAACTCACTGATGGAGAGTGTCGGGTTGGCATGATTATAACGCTCACGAAATTTCACCAGTGTTAAATCAAAAGTGGGTGCGCCGGAGAGCAAATAAGGGGCCGTCGGCTGCGTCTCTTCTGTTGGTTGAGCACTGCCGTCGGTGGGATCGGCATGAGCGCGGCTAACCGTTGCTATCAGCAGCAGTATTGTCAGCATTGCGGTTATTTCATTTCTCATGACTTACGCCGTGGTTCGAAGTGTATAGGGGGATTAAAGCGGTAATCGATGGTGATTGTCAAAATTCACTGCAAAGATTATAGGTTAGTTGGGGTGTTAGGTTACACTTTGGCAAAATTATATCAGGTAAATGGATTGAGTCATCGATGACAATACAGCAATGGTGTTTCTCGTTTAGAGGCCGTATCGGGCGACGAGATTTTTGGATCTGGATTGGCTTGTGGCTATTGGCGATGCTGGTTGTTTTTACTCTGGCAGGGAAGGATTGGATCCCCATTCAGACCGCTGCTTTTGCTCTCGTTTTTTTGCTGTGGCCTACGGCGGCAGTGGTGGTCAAACGACTTCATGATCGTAATAAAGCAGGTTGGTGGGCGCTATTGGTCGTACTGGCCTGGATGCTGATGGCCGGTAACTGGCAGATGTTAGCTCCTATCTGGCAATGGGGGGTTGGCCGATTTATTCCCACACTTATCATGGTCATGATGTTTATCGACTGTGGAGCATTTCTGGGTACTGATGGCGATAACCGTTTTGGCCCAGAAGCGGTGCCAGTGAAGTTTATTGCCAAGAAAACACAGTAAAAGACAGCCATATCGTAAAACAAAAGGGCGCCATTGCGCCCTTTAATATGGGCAACTGTGGGTTGCCCTTACGGTTTGTTACCAATACTGTTCGCTGGTCATATGCCCCGGTTTACGGCGTAAATGTTTACGCATCTCACGTTGTTCTTTCAGCAGTTGCTGGGTATCACGCACCATCTGCGGGTTACCGCACAGCATTACATGGCTATCTTGTGCATCAATTTTTAAGCCGACAGCCGCTTCGAGTGAGCCATTCTCAATCAGCGCAGGAACTCGACCAGTCAATGAGCCGGGGGATTCTTCACGACTGACAACCGTCTGGATACGCAGCTTGCCGTTATAACGTTGCTCAAGTTGTTGCATGAGTGGCAGATAACTAAGATCACGGGCAAAGCGAGCAGCATGAACCAACACGATATTTTGGAAACGCTCTAAATCGCGCCCTTCTTGCAAGATAGACAAATAAGGCCCAATTGCGGTGCCGGTTGCCAGCATCCATAACGTATCGCAATCTGGTATCTCTTCCAGCACAAAAAAGCCTGCAGCCTGTTTGGTGACCATCACTTCGCTGCCCACCGTTAGTTGGTCCAGCCGTGGGCTGAGCTTCCCCTCTGGGACCGTCACCAGATAAAACTCCAGATTATCGTCGCTCGGCGCATTAACGTAGGAGTAGGCCCGCTGCACTCGCTCACCATTAATGTCTAATGCCAACTTGGCAAATTGGCCAGCGGTAAAGGGATCGACGGGCGCATTGACCCGAATACTAAACAAAGCGTCGGTCCAGTGTTCGACGTGAGTAATCTTGCCACTAACCCATTCAGCCATAATGATGGTCCCTGTTATTCAGTAATGCCAAAAACGCAGACGGTATTTTAGGGGATCTGGTTGGAAAGTATTATCGATTAAATGTTATCCCCTGGCTCCTTGGTGCTATCTGTTAATCTGGACACTTTAGTTTACGTATTTGGTGTTTTTATCTGCCAGCTTGCTACTTGGCAATATGTCATGCTGGCTCGCTAAATAATCTGAATTTGTTAGCTTATGCGCCAATAGTGAGGTGTGTCCCAAAATACGGCTTTTTAGCGGTTAAGTGTGGCACGAAGTCCGGCTAACAATTAGTTAAGATAATGAGAAAAATAGAAAATTTCCACCTGCTGGTTATGTTGATCATGTTGGTTGCGGTTGGTCAAATGGCGCAAACCATTTATGTGCCGGTTATCGCGGATATCGCCCGTGATTTATCGGTTCGTACTGGTGTGGTACAGCGCGTGATGGCGGCATACTTGCTGACCTATGGCTTCTCGCAATTGATTTACGGCCCACTCTCAGACCGGATTGGGCGTCGCCCGGTTATTTTGGCGGGTATGATGATATTTATGCTGGGCGCATTAGGGGCCTGGTTATCGGGTAGTTTGACGATGCTGGTGGCGGCCAGTGCCTTGCAGGGAATGGGCACCGGCGTTGCGGGGGTGATGGCGCGAACCATGCCGCGGGATTTATATGCAGGTACGGCGCTGCGCTATGCCAATAGCATGTTAAATATGGGGATTTTGGTCAGTCCACTGATGGCTCCTGTGATTGGTGGCGTGTTGGCTAGTCTGTTTGGTTGGCGCGCATGCTATGCATTTCTGCTGTTTTTATGTGGTGGAGTCGCATTTTGTATGTTCCGCTGGTTGCCTGAAACCCGTCCACAACAAACTGAAAAACGGCGAATGTTAGCCAGCTTCCGCTTGTTGCTATCTGACCGCGCTTTTAGCTGTTATTTGGTGATGCTGATTGGGGCGCTGGCAGGGATTGCCGTATTTGAGGCCAGTGCAGGCGTGTTGATGGGCGGGGTTCTGGGGTTGAGTGGGGTCACGGTCAGTATTTTATTTATTCTGCCAATTCCTGCGGCATTCTTTGGTGCATGGTATGCCGGCCGTGATGGCAAAACCTTCCATAACCTGATGTGGCACTCAGTGATTAGCTGTTTGTTGGCTGGGTTAATGATGTGGATACCCGGTTGGTTTGGCATTATGAATATATGGACGTTGGTGATACCGGCAGCGCTGTTCTTCTTCGGCGCTGGGATGTTGTTCCCACTTGCTACCACTGGTGCTATGGAGCCTTTCCCTTATCTGGCCGGAGCCGCAGGGGCTTTGGTCGGCGGCTTGCAGAATGTCGGGTCAGGTTTAGCGACTTGGTTGTCAGCCATGTTGCCACAAACCGGGCAGTTCAGTTTGGGGCTGCTGATGTTTGCTATGGCAGTGCTGATTTTGTTGTGCTGGTGGCCATTATCTCATCGGATGCAACCGCAAGAACATCGCGTTTAATGGATAAAAATCCGCAGATAAAAACGGGCACTGCTTGAATGTGGTGCCCGTCTTTAATTAATGCCAACAATATTATTGAGCCGGATTACAGTAAGAATTCATGCAGTGCCGGGTCTTTGCGGTCAAGGAAATGGGTGGAGCGGATACGGCGGATGGTGCGGGATTTACCGCGGATCAGCAGTGTCTCGGTGGTCGCCATGTTCCCTTTGCGGTAGATACCTTCCAGCAAATCACCTTTGGTAATCCCGGTGGCAGAGAAAATTACATTGTCATTACGGGCCATATCACCCAGCAATAATACTTTGCCTGCCTCAATGCCCATGGATTTACAGCGCACTAATTCTTGCTCACCGATACGGCGGTTGTCTTCGTTATCGCCTTTTACTTGATGACGCGGCAATAAACGGCCTTGCATGTCGCCATCCAGTGCACGGATCACTGCCGCTGAAATCACCCCTTCAGGCGCACCACCGATGCAATACATCACATCCACTTCACTTTCTGGCATACAGGTTAAAATCGAGGCTGCGACATCACCGTCTGGAATAGCGAATACTTTTACCCCAAGTTGCTGCATTTCGGCGATGATACCGTCATGGCGCGGCTTCGCCAGTGTGATAACGGTTAAATCGGTCAAGGGTTTATTCAGCTTGATGGCGATATTGCGCAGATTGAGTTCCAGCGGCAAATTAAGATCAATGGCCCCTTTCGCACCGGGGCCAACCACCAGCTTTTCCATATACATATCCGGCGCATGTAAAAATGTGCCTTTGTCTCCCACGGCCAATACGGCCAGTGCATTGGCTTGGCCCATGGCGGTCATGCGGGTGCCTTCAATGGGGTCAACCGCGATATCAACAGCATCACCCTGACCGGTACCGACGTGTTCACCGATAAACAGCATCGGCGCTTCATCGATTTCACCTTCACCAATAACAATCTGCCCATCAATATTGACCTGATTAAGCATAATACGCATGGCTCGTACAGCCGCGCCGTCGGCAGCATTTTTATCGCCCCGACCCAGCCACTTATAACCGGCCAGTGCGGCAGCTTCAGTGACACGGGAAAACTCGATGGCTAATTCACGTTTCATGGTTAGACCTGTTGATTGCACAATGGAAGAACGGGATATGAGTGGGAATTCTAACACATTGAAGAATGAGCAGAGGGGGCACAAATAAAAAACGCGCCATCAGGGGAGTGATAGCGCGTTAGCGGTAAAAGAGACGTTCAGTATAAAACAGGCGAACCGTTACTCGTCGTGCTCTTCCCATGCTTGGGCGCGGGCCACTGCTTTCTTCCAGCCTTTGTAGCGGAAGTCACGTTCAGTGGTTTCGATCCCTGGACGGAATTCACGCTCAATAGTGGCCTTGCTCTGTACTTCGTCCAGATCATTCCAGAAACCTGTCGCCAGACCTGCAAGGAATGCAGCACCCAGAGCGGTACTTTCACGAACTGCTGGGCGCTCAACACGAGTTCCCAGAATATCGGCCTGGAACTGCATCAGGAAGTTGTTCGCTACTGCACCACCATCAACACGCAGTGCTTTCAGGCGTTCGCCTGAATCTGCTTGCATTGCATCCAATACATCACGAGTTTGATAAGCAATAGACTCAAGTGTCGCGCGGATAATATGGTTGCTGTTTACACCACGGGTCAGGCCAAAAATAGCGCCACGGGCATACGGGTCCCAATAGGGGGCACCCAGACCGGTGAAGGCTGGCACCACATATACGCCATTGCTGTCTTTAACTTTCGTGGCGAAATATTCAGAGTCGAATGAGTCGCTAATCAGTTTCAGCTCATCACGTAGCCATTGAATCGATGCCCCGCCAATAAACACAGCCCCTTCCAGCGCATAGTTCACTTCGCCACGCGGACCACAGGCAATGGTGGTTAACAGGCCATTTTTGGATTGAACCACTTCAGTCCCGGTGTTCATCAACAAGAAACAGCCAGTACCGTAAGTGTTTTTCGCCATCCCCGGTTGTACACACAACTGACCAAACAGCGCCGCTTGTTGGTCACCGGCGATACCGGCGATTGGAATACGAGTGCCGCCTTTACCGCCAATGTTGGTTTGGCCGTAAATCTCAGACGATGGGCGAACTTCAGGCAGCATAGCGCGCGGAATATTCAGCGCCTTCAACATGCGCTCATCCCACTCTTTGGTGCGGATGTTAAACATCATGGTGCGTGATGCGTTGGTGTAATCCGTAACGTGTACGCGGCCCTGTGTCATGTTCCACACCAGCCAGGTGTCTACGGTACCAAACAGCAACTCACCGCGCTCAGCACGATCACGCGCGCCCTCTACGTTATCGAGGATCCATTTAACTTTGGTGCCAGAGAAGTAAGGGTCAACTACCAGACCGGTGTTATGGCGGATATACTCTTCCAGCCCTTCTTTTTTCAGTTTTTCGCAGATTTCAGCGGTACGACGACATTGCCAGACAATGGCGTTATACACGGGCTTGCCGGTCGCTTTATCCCAAACAATGGTCGTTTCACGTTGGTTGGTAATACCGATACCGGCGATTTCATCAGAACTGATACCCGCTTTGGCCAGCACTTCGACCAGTGTTGAGCTTTGAGTTGCCCAGATTTCCATTGGGTCATGCTCAACCCAACCTGCTTTCGGGTAAATTTGGGTGAACTCGCGCTGTGAAACACTCACGATATTGGCATCATGGTCCAGCACTACTGCTCTGGAACTGGTGGTTCCTTGGTCAAGCGCGACAATATATTTCTTTTGAGTAGTATTTTCAGTTGTCATAATTAGCCTACTTTTAAGTTGCCGTTTTTAAGTATCTATTATTTACGCTTTGCGTTCTGTGGTCGTCACCGTGGTTTCATCATCATCGACAACACACACATCACATGGCAAGTGGCGACCAATCAAAGCACGATAGCCGAATGCACCGACCAGTGCGCCGACGATAGGCCCAAAGATTGGTACCAAGAAGTAAGGAATATCCCGCCCACCAGTGAAGGCGATTTCGCCCCATCCTGCAAAGTAAGCAAAGAGTTTTGGACCAAAGTCACGAGCCGGGTTTAGTGCAAACCCTGTGAGTGGCCCCATTGAACCACCGATAACAGCGATCAAAATACCAATAAGTAGCGGTGCCAGTGGGCCGCGTGGAATGCCGTTACCATCGTCAGTCAGCGCCAGAATCAGGCACATCAAAATAGCGGTAATAACGGTTTCAACCAGGAAAGCCTGGAAAACAGAAATATGTGGATTTGGATAAGTAGAGAAGATACCGGCCAGATTCAGACTCTCGACGCTGCCGCGAGCTATCTGATGAGTTTGTTCAAAATCGACGAACAGATTGTAGTAGAGGCCGTACACTAATGCCGCTGCACAAAATGCACCTGCAATTTGCGCCACGATGTAGGGGATAACTTTCCGGCGATCGAAGCAGGCAAATAACCACAATGCAATGGTCACTGCCGGATTAAGATGAGCACCTGAAATTGCTGCTGTTAGATAGATGGCCATGGCAACACCCAGGCCCCAAATGATACTAATTTCCCACTGCCCAAAACTGGCGCCTGCCAACTTCAACGCAGCAACACAGCCCACACCAAAAAAGATGAGTAGAGCAGTACCGAGAAATTCCGCGATACATTGGCCCTTCAAGGTCGAACTAGCGGTTTGGCTCATAGTAGATGTCCTAGAGACAGAGATTTATAGGGTATTTCTTATTTTTGCCCTTCGAACTGCGAAGGGAGTGATGTAAATTTATCGTTAACGAGCAAAAACGAGAAATAGCGAAATCAAAATGTGTGTGGTGCGTCATAAAAATGAGCGATTTCGCGTTATTCACGGCTGTTAAGGTACTTTGAAAGTGTGATCAGACCAGTACTTTCATTCCCACTTGTTAAGAGCATGTATAACTTTACAGGATTGGTCATTAGAGTTTTTCAGTTTTTACTGATAGTTCCAGACAAGAAATTGCTACAGAGTGTGGTTTGGGCCGGTATGGCGCTAGACAGGGGGGGGCTGGCTACATACAATCGCTTTACAAGGTCATCGTTTTTATTAAGCGGCGTCGCCTTAATTGAGGGACGCGCTAAAACCTGCGCTTGTTACATTAGTCCGATAGGCCAATAGTTCGACAAATAAAGCGCGATAAGTATTCACAGCAGTTTCATCTGCTCGTTGCTGTTTTGATTAATGCAGTAGCTGAAGCTAAGAATGATGACTGCGATCAAGAGATGTACGCCTTGCTACTATAAGGGGACCGAAGAATGTCATTTGAAGTATTTGAGAAATTGGAAGTTAAAGTTCAGCAGGCGATTGATACCATCACTCTGTTACAGATGGAAATTGAAGAGCTGAAAGAGAAAAATCACACTCTGTCCCAAGAAGTTCAGGAGGCAGCTGGTGGCCGTGAAGCGCTAGTGCGCGAAAATGAGCAACTGAAACAAGAACAGCATGTTTGGCAGGATCGTCTGCGGGCCTTGTTGGGAAAGATGGAAGAAGTCTGATTTCTTACACCCTTGATACTTGAAGCCACAGGGTTGTTAGCTGCGCGTACTCATCCGAATCACTTACTTGAGTATGTTGGCTGCCTACCTGCAACTCCAATTATTTTGGCTGTATAATATCGTTATGTTATTTAAAGAAATTTGCAACGTAGTGACTTCAAGTACCCTTACTTAGGGTAAAAAGCAAAAGGGCGATCAATGTCGCCCTTTCTTATTCGTCAGTGAGTCAGATAGATATTATTCAATATCCAAAGGTTCTTCAGACAGGATAATCCCGGTGTTATCTGCGTACAAATGGTCACCAGAGAAGAAAGTCACACCGCCAAAGTTGACGCGGATATCACTCTCACCAATGCCTTCATCTGCAGCACCCACTGGAATTGCGGCCATCGCCTGAATACCGATATCCAACTCGGCCAGTTCATCAACCTGGCGGACAGCACCGTAAACCACAATGCCTTCCCACTCGTGTTCCAATGCATGACGAGCTAATTCAGCATTAATTAATGCACGGCGCACTGAGCCACCGCCATCGACAACCAGAACACGACCTAGACCATTCTCTTCGAGCAGATCAAACAATAAGCCATTATCTTCGAAACATTTTACAGTGGTTATCTCGCCACCAAATGAAGTACGTCCGCCAAAATTAGAGAACAGTGGTTCTACCACATTTACCTCTTCATGATAGATATCACAGAGATCGGAAGTATCATATTTCATAGGATTAACGTCTGGTTGCGGCTGGGATGTTAAGTATATCCCTTTCTGGCTACTGTTGGCAAAATCATCAATTGTTAAATTTCTCCGAGCGGGTTTTATTACCAACCGCCCGGAGAACAAGAGTGGCGGGATTAACTGAATACCAGGCCGACAGCAAATAGGATATTGGTCAATAGTGCGGCTTTAACCATATGCTCAAGCATTGGGCGCATACCTGCAGCTGTCGGCTCACGCAGGACAAATAAGGCATGTTTAACCAGCAATGGAACGGCCAGAATAAAAATCCACCCCTGCCAAGTATGCAGATTCAGCATGCTGAATAATGCCAAACAGAAGATAGCTGCGGCGATTAACAGGGCATGGTAATAACGGGCAACGACCGGACCTAAACGCACGGCCAGTGTATTTTTACCATTGGCTTCGTCGTTTTCGATATCGCGCAAATTATTAATATTTAAAACGGCAGTAGCCAGTAAACCACAGGCGGTGGCAGGGAGCATAACGATGCTGTCAAAGTGCCCGGCCTGAAGATAGTAAGTCCCGGCAACACTTAACCAGCCAAAGAATACCAATACGGAAATATCACCCAACCCCATGTAACCATAGGGTTTACTGCCCACGGTATAGGTAATTGCTGCCACAATAGCCATCAGCCCTAACAGTAAAAATCCTAAAACATCGCTGGGTTTTTCACAGGCCACGGCGATCAGCGCAATGCCAGAAATGATAGTTAGGCTAACAGTGATGATCAGCGCGACTTTCATCTGGTGGCGAGTAATCATCCCTTTTTGCATACCGCGCAGTGGCCCGATACGCTCTTCGGTATCACTGCCCTTAATGGCATCACCATAATCATTGGCAAGGTTTGACAGAATTTGCAGCAGGCCAGCAGTTAATAGGGCGAGCAATGCGACGGCGGGCTTAAAACTATCGAGCCAGACAGCCAGAGCTGAACCGGTAACGATAGAGGCAAAAGCCAGTGGCAGGGTTCGTGGCCGCAGGCTTTCCAGCCAAGCCTGGGTCTGGCTGGTATTGGTTGATTGGCTCATTTTCCGCTTCATTTTATTATAAACCCTTAGTTCTTGACGCTGCAGGGAGTTAGCTCATCGGTGGTAGCCTACCTGCAACTCCAATGACTTTGGGTCTTAGGAGTCTCTGGTTCGCCTATTATCGGCGAGTTACAAAAATCATACGATAAAAATAACAGTGGGAGGCGATGCCTCCCACTCAATATTATTTTGGCGAACCATTTTATCCAGCATAGGCTTATAAAGCGAATTATAGGATAAAACGACTCAGATCTTCATCTGCTACCAACTCGTCCAGATGCTTACCAACATACTCAGCATCAATAGTAATGGATTGACCATTACTTTCGCTGGCGTCATAAGAGATATCTTCCATCAGACGTTCCAGTACGGTGTGCAAGCGGCGAGCACCAATATTCTCGGTACGTTCGTTAACCTGCCATGCCGCTTCCGCGATTTTACGGATACCTTCGCGGGAGAACTCAACGGTCACCCCTTCGGTCGCCATCAATGCTTTGTACTGCTCGGTCAGTGAGGCACTCGGCTCAGTCAGAATGCGCTCGAAATCATCTGTCGTCAGCGCCTGTAATTCGACACGGATTGGCAAACGGCCTTGCAGTTCCGGGATAAGGTCTGACGGGCTAGAGACCTGGAATGCACCGGAGGCAATAAACAGGATATGGTCAGTTTTTACCATGCCATGTTTGGTTGATACGGTGCAACCTTCTACCAATGGCAGCAAGTCGCGCTGTACCCCTTCGCGGGACACATCCGGGCCTGAAGTCTGGCCACGTTTACAGATTTTATCAATTTCATCGATGAACACGATCCCGTGCTGCTCAACTGCATCAATTGCCTGTTGTTTCAGCTCTTCAGGATTAACCAGCTTCGCGCCTTCTTCCTCAATCAGCAGTTTGAATGCATCTTTGATTTTGATTTTACGCGGTTTTTGCTTCTGACCAGCAATATTCTGGAACATGGATTGCAACTGGTTAGTCATCTCTTCCATGCCCGGAGGTGCCATAATTTCAACACCAACCGGTGCAGCAGCCAGATCGATTTCAATCTCTTTGTCATCCAGTTGACCTTCGCGCAGTTTCTTGCGGAAAGCCTGACGGGTAGCGGATGGCTCTTGAGTTTCATCTGGCTGGCCCCAGTTATTTTTTGCCGGTGGGATCAGTACATCCAGAATGCGCTCTTCGGCTAATTCTTCAGCCCGATAACGCATTTTTTCAATTGACTGATGGCGGACCATTTTCACCGCTGCATCGGTCAGATCGCGGATAATAGAATCCACTTCTTTACCAACATAACCCACTTCGGTGAACTTGGTGGCTTCAACTTTGATGAACGGCGCATTAGCCAGTTTGGCCAGACGGCGGGCAATTTCAGTTTTACCGACACCGGTTGGGCCGATCATCAGAATGTTTTTCGGGGTAACTTCATGACGCAGCTCTTCGTTAAGCTGCATCCGACGCCAGCGGTTACGCAGGGCAATTGCCACTGCACGTTTAGCTTTATCCTGACCGATGATGTAGCTATCAAGTTCGCTGACGATTTCGCGTGGGGTCATTTCAGACATGTCACTCTATCCTTACGCTTTGTATGTTAATAACGTTTAGTACGTTAATTCTTCAATGGTTTGGAAGCGGTTGGTATAGATACAAATATCCCCCGCAATGCTCAGAGACTTCTCAACGATATCCCGGGCATCCAATTCGGTATTTTCCAGTAGCGCACGAGCCGCAGACTGGGCGTAAGGCCCGCCAGAACCGATAGCAATCAAATCATCTTCAGGCTGTACCACATCACCATTACCAGTGATGATTAGAGAGGCAGTTTCATCAGCCACAGCTAACAGTGCCTCAAGCTTGCGTAGCATGCGGTCAGTTCGCCAATCTTTGGCTAACTCGACGGCCGCTTTAGTCAGATGGCCTTGGTGCATCTCCAGCTTGCGCTCAAATAGTTCAAATAGCGTAAAGGCATCAGCCGTACCGCCAGCAAAGCCAGCAATGACTTTATTGTTATAAAGGCGACGTACCTTTTTGGCATTGCCTTTCATTACGGTATTACCCAGAGTGACCTGGCCATCACCACCGATAACGACATGACCATTACGGCGTACACTTACAATTGTTGTCACGAGCGGACCCTCGTTGCAGACTGAATGAGTCTCCATACTGTCTTTCAGAAAAACAGTATGGAGTATATTGAGATTATAGATGGGGGAGGATTACTACTTTTCAACCCCCCACAGCGAGGGGAATGCATCCTGATTGACCAGCGCCTTTCAAACGCTGTAAGGCAGTATCAGCGGCGGCCTTGGTACTGTAAGGGCCGAGTACCACGCGATTCCAACCACCACCGGCAGTTACGCGGCTTTCAATACCTTCAAATGCTAATTGAGCGCGAATAGATTCGGCTTGGTCAACAGCTTTGAATGAACCACATTGCACCATCCATCGTTGCGCTTTTTCTTTCTCTTTTTCCGGTTTAGGCGGTGTCGCGGCCTGTGTTACCGGAGCTGTAGATTGCTGCGTACGTGGTGGTGTCGGTGCCTGCTGCTGTACTTGTGTCTGTGGTGCCTGTTGTACCGGTATGGCCGTTTGACGCGGCGGCGTTAGTGGTTGCTGCTGCATATCAGTGACCGGCGGTTTGATGGTCACAGCAGAGCGCGGCACTTGCATCCCTTGGTTATACGGCACTTCTGATAATTGCGTCGGCTGTTGGCGCATATCTGCCTGCATCTGCTCAAGCAATTGGCGCTGCTCGTTGGTCAGTTGCGTCTTAGAATTCACTTCACCACCTGCAGATGGCTCTGTCGGTGTAGGCACGCCAATTTGACGATTTTCCAACTCTTTAATATAACGCCAGCGCTCTTCCGGTTTAGGTGGTAACCCGTTACCGGCGCGTGGGTCATGGTTAGGGAGTAGCGGAAGCTCACCCGGCTTATTGTGGGTGATGAAATAAAGGCCACCAACAAATACCACTAATAGCGCGACGGCCAGTGCCATCACGGTTTTGGATACTGCTGGAGCACTGCGTTTTTTCCGGCTGGTGCTTTTGCGCCGCGCTCCTGAGCGCCCTCGGCTTACATAATCTCTTTGTGCCACTATCGTTTCGCTGCGTCGTGATGATGGAATAAGTCCGTCATGTTACTGAACCCCTGAATATTTGCCTAGCGTTTAGGCGCAGCAGTACTTTCCCTGACGATTAATTCGGTATCTAACAAGCGGGAGCCACTTTGTACTGAATGCCCTTGTAACTGCTCAAGTAATAGTAACATGGCTTGCTGACCAATTTGATAACGTGGTTGTGCCACTGTGGTCAAGGGGGGATCGCAATACTGTGACAGTTTTAAGTCGTCAAAGCCGACCACCGAGACATCCTGCGGGACACGTAGCCCCATTCTCTTCGCCTGCCACATCGCACCTATCGCCATCACATCATTGTGACAAAATATTGCTGTTGGTGGTTGAGGGCGCTCCATCAGCGCGGCAAAAGTTTCAGCACCGGCTTCGTAGCTAAAGTCACCGCGCATAATATAGTCACTGTCGACCGCAATACCATTACGACGCAGTGCCTGAATATAACCCTGTAGCCGATAATGACATAGCGGCATACTTTCTGGCCCGGCAATACAGGCGATACGTTTATGCCCTAACTCATGTAGATAGTGTACGGCGTCAAAGGCGGCCGTCAGATTATCGATATGTACCGTTGGCAGTTCCAGTTCAGGGGCAAACTCATTTGCCATGACCATCGGTGGCAAATTGCGTTGTTCTTCTTTGCTGGCATCAAAAGGTAAGTTAGAACCTAACAGCAGCATGCCATCAATTTGCTTGGTGATAATCAAATTAACGAAGGTGCGCTCTTGCTGCGTCTGTTGTGCGCAATCGCCAATTAATATCAGATAACCTTGCTGGGCTGCGGCATGTTCAATACCCTGAATGATATCGGCAAAGAATGGGTCACTGATATCTGGGACGATAACCAGGATAGTGCGCGATTCATTACGTTTGATATTGCGAGATAAAGCATGAGGAGAGTAACCCACAGCCAGCACCGCTTGCTCCACTTTTTGCCGGGTCACTGTTGAAACTTTTTCAGGGTTCATCAACGCGCGTGATACCGTCGCAGTAGAAACACCTGCCATCTCGGCAACGTCTTTCATGGTGGCCATCGTGAATTCTTTCTTATGTTCCAACGCCTTTCTCCTTGCTCTGGCTCCGAGCCAGCACTAATGCTTGAGATATCCCGTGGCCAATGGCTCAGAATATTAACGGGTTGTCACACGTAAACCGGTAGGTCCGGTAAGCGCGCTCATATCCTTTCATGGCAGTGTGGTTTCGGTTAAATACAGACTTTCCGTCATTCTATACAGATAGTGAGGGCAATTTGTTACCTAATTTGCATTAAAAGTGTGACATAAGTAGGTTTTTTCGAACTGGCTCGCACAAAGCAGGGGAAACGATTGCTTTGAGTAGCAAATCAAACAATAAATCACGTAAATAACCCCAGTTACAACTTCAAGTAAGCGGGGTATTTAGCTGTCGATTGGATCGACATCTAACGTCCACTTAACTTTTCGTGCTTGCGGCAATGTATTGATAAGTGGCTGAGAAGTTTTAATCAGCCGTTGTAGTAATTGCCGAGAAGGGTGCTGCAACAATAATTGCCAGCGGAAGCGCCCACCGCGTTTAGCCTGCAATGCCGGAACCGGCCCCATAATCCATAATGCATCATCTTTCAGTGGGCTGGCCTCCAGCAAATTACGTAACTGTTGCAGAAACAGCGCCGATTGCTGGTTATCGTGGTCTTCACTGCGCACGATGATATGGCTGGTATAAGGCGGTAAAAATACGCTTTTACGCTCGGCCAATGCTTGCTTGGCAAAGGCATCGTAGCCTTGCTGTAGTAGAATTTGCAGTAGCGGATGTTCCGGATGGTGAGTTTGTAAAATCACTTCGCCTTGCTTACCCGCCCGCCCTGCACGGCCAGATACTTGGGTATAAAGCTGAGCAAAACGCTCCGCTGAGCGAAAATCTGCCGAGAATAGCGCACCGTCGACATCCAGTAATGCCACCAGAGTGACATCGGGAAAGTGATGGCCTTTTGCCAGCATTTGAGTGCCAATCAAAATGCGTGCGCCACCTTGATGAACATCCGCAAGGTGCTGCTCTAGCGAACCTTTTCGGCTAGTGGTATCGCGGTCGATACGGGTGATCGGGGTCTCCGGAAACAGCGGGGCAAGTTCATTTTCTAGCTGTTCGGTGCCGACCCCTACCGAGACCAGATGCGTTGAGCCACATTTAGGGCATTGTTGCGGTACCGGTCGCTGGCTGTCGCAATGGTGGCAACGTAACTGGCGATGATTCTGATGGAGTGTGTAATAGTGGTCACAGCGCTGGCATTCCGCAATCCAACCACATTCATGACACAACAGAGCGGGCGCATAACCTCGGCGGTTGAGGAATAAAATCACCTGGTTATCGGCCTGCAAATGGGTTTTGATGCGTTTTAGCAGGGGCTGAGAAAGGCCGACTTTTAGGGGTAAGCCCTTTAGGTCTAACAAGTGCTGCATCGCCGGTTTAGCATTCCCTGCCCGTTTTGACAGGGTTAACTGGCGATATTTCCCCATCTGCACGTTATGTAATGTTTCCAATGCCGGCGTTGCCGTGCCCATCACGATAGGGATATTTTCTTCACGGGCCCGGAATACGGCTAAATCCCTGGCATGATAACGCCAGCCTTCCTGTTGTTTATAAGAGCTATCATGCTCTTCATCGATAATGATAACGCCCAACCGGGAAAACGGCGTAAACAGAGCTGAGCGGGTGCCGATGACGATGGCGGCCTCGCCGTTACGCGCTCGCAGCCAGACCGATAAACGTTCGCTATCATTTAAGCCGGAATGGAGTACTTCAACCGGCGCGCTGAAGCGTTCGCGAAACCGAGCGATAGTCTGTGGTGTCAGGCCAATTTCAGGGACCAAAACCAAGGCTTGACGTCCTTGCGCCAGAATATTTTCCAGCACGCTGAGATAAACTTCGGTTTTACCTGAGCCGGTGACCCCCGCCAGCAACCAGGCGGCAAACTGGTTATCTTCACTGCGGATGGCTCCGACGGCGGTGGCCTGCTCGGTATTGAGTCGCAGACGTTCACCCAACACGGAAAAGCCAATGCGCCAGTCGGTGGTTGCCACTTCCTGTGCTCGCAGGTCAATCAGCCCTTTGCTGCGCAATGCTTGCAATGCGCTTTCTGTTAATGCCATCTCATTAACCTGATGGCGATAGACGGGTTTTTGCAATAATGCGGCAAGAGCTTGCTGCTGTTTGGGGGCGCGTTTTAAACTTTCAGGTGGCGTGGCCCGCCCCTGCTCAGTAGCGAACCATTGCCACAAAGGGGCCAATTGTGCAGGCTTCCCTTGGCGCAGTAAAATGGGCAGAGCATGGAACAGCACTTCGCCGATGGGATAGTGATAATACTCGGTCGCCCAACACAGAATGCGCCACAGGCTGGGTGGAAATAAACTGTAACTATCTAAAACGGCATCAACGGTTTTGAGTTGTTCAAGAGGAAATGCGCTGGTATCGCTGATACCCACGACAATCCCAATGGCTTTGCGTTTACCAAATGGCACACTGACGCGAGCACCAACTACCGGGCAGGCCATGGCGCTGTCTAAACGGTAGTCAAAGGTGCGGCTCAGCGGTACGGGTAATGCCACTTGAACAACCAACATGTGTTGTTATCCTGAATCAATAAATGGGTTTGAATAAAAAAAGATTGAATAGTTTACACTGCGTGCTTCAAAATGTGCGGATTCGATTGCGCGGTTTGGTCAAATTCTGTATGATTCGCCGCCTTTGATATAATTCGATATCAAACTCTGTTAACAGCCGTTGCTTACTTTACCAGCGATAGTTAGTTATCAATAAAATTATTATTTATCAATCGTGTGGTGTCTGGCGGAACAGGGCTGGATAGCGACACGGCCTAAATATAGAGGTTTTCCATGAAACAAGGTATCCACCCTAAATACGATCAAGTTACTGCTTCTTGCTCTTGCGGTAACGTTATCAAGATCAACTCAACTGTTGGTCATGACCTGAATCTGGACGTGTGCGGCGAATGCCACCCGTTCTACACTGGCAAGCAGCGTGATGTTGCTACCGGTGGCCGTGTTGACCGCTTCAACAAGCGTTTCAGCGTGCCGGGTGCTAAGAAGTAATTATTACCCGTCAGACGAAAAAGGCGCCTTGGGCGCCTTTTTTCATTTCTACAGCCCACTCCACTTTATGACTCATGAAACGAGTTGCTGCCGGAAATCAATATTCCCAGGTATCGGGATCAACACCCAATTCACGCATTAAAATCTTCGCGGCTTCCGGGATCTCATCACTGCGCTCTTTACGCAGATCTTCGTCGTTCGGTAGCGGCTGACCGGTAAATGCATGCAGAAAAGCCTCACACAACAATTCACTGTTGGTGGCGTGTCGCAGGTTATTCACCTGACGACGGGTCCGTTCATCGGTGAGGATTTTTAAAACCTTCAGCGGAATGGATACCGTAATTTTTTTGACCTGTTCGCTTTTCTTACCGTGTTCAGCGTAAGGGCTGACATACTCGCCGTTCCACTCAGCCATGGGACACCTTAAATTTGTCGGAAAATACAAAATTCTGAAAACCGGCCAATTATGCCCGATCTTCGCTGTTCTCACTAAATAAATGTCAATTTTACTAGACTAAGGTCACTGAAATAACCATTTTTGCTATTTATTGATAGCCATTGCCTTTCTTTGCCAGTTTTATGGCTAAACAAAACCCCATCGAAACCTGACTGACATCATTAAGATATCTAAAACCTATATAATTTTAGCGGTTATTATTCCATTGCTCAATCTATACGCAAAGAAGTTTAGATGTCCAGATGTATTGACGTCCGTAATTTGTGAGTCTACTCTGGCATAACATTTTCTCGATCCCGGCTGGTGGTAATCCATATGACGCGTAAACAGGCAACAATAGCAGTCCGTAGCGGGTTAAACGATGACGAGCAATACGGCTGTGTTGTCCCCCCAATTCACCTCTCCAGTACCTATAATTTTATCGACTTTAATCAGCCACGTGCCCATGACTATTCACGTCGCGGTAATCCGACGCGTGATGTCGTGCAGCGAGCGCTGGCAGAGTTGGAGGGAGGAGCTGGCGCGGTAATGACCAGCAGTGGGATGTCAGCGATTCATTTGGTATGCACCACATTTCTCAAACCGGGTGACCTGCTGGTTGCTCCGCATGACTGCTACGGTGGCAGCTACCGTTTATTTGATAGCCTCAGTAAACGTGGTGCTTATCGGGTGTTGTTTGTTGACCAAGGCGATGAAGTCGCCCTGAGCCGGGCATTGGCTGAAAAGCCCAAACTGGTATTAATTGAAACGCCAAGTAATCCGCTGTTGCGAGTGGTCGATATCGCGGCGATCTGTAAAGCCGCTCATGCCGTTGGCGCTCTGACTGTTTGCGACAATACGTTCCTCAGCCCAGCGTTGCAGCAGCCTCTCTCTTTAGGCGCGGATCTGGTAGTACATTCCTGTACCAAATATCTCAATGGGCATTCTGATGTGGTTGCCGGTGCGGTGATTGCCAAAGATCCGGAATTAGCCGTGGAGTTGGCGTGGTGGGCGAATAATATCGGTGTAACCGGTGCGGCATTTGATAGCTATCTGTTATTACGTGGTTTACGCACTTTATCGCCACGTATGGCACAGCAGCAGCGTAACGCGGATGACATTGTTCGTTATTTACAGCAGCAGCCTTTAGTGAAAAAGCTGTATCATCCTTCTCTGCCACAACATCCCGGCCACGAAATTGCTTGTCGTCAGCAAACGGGTTTTGGTGCGATGCTTAGTTTTGAGCTCGATGGTGATGAACAGCTACTGCGCCGTTTCCTCTCTGCCCTTGAATTATTTACTCTGGCAGAGTCTTTGGGCGGCGTCGAAAGCCTGATATCCCATGCAGCGACCATGACCCATGCCGGTATGGCGGCAGAAGCGCGCATTGCCGCAGGTATTACTGATAGCTTATTGCGTATTTCCGTGGGTATTGAAGACAGCGAAGATTTGATTGCCGACTTGGAAAATGCCTTCCAGTTGGCGGGAACGAGGTAAGCATGAATGCAACAGCGGTAGCAGCGGCGGTTACGGGTCGTCAACTGCATAAGTTTGGTGGTAGTAGCCTGGCAGATGTGAAGTGTTACCTGCGGGTGGCCAACATTATGGCCAACTACAGTCGCCCCGGCGATCTCATGGTGGTGTCTGCGGCAGGTAGTACAACTAACCAGCTGATTAGTTGGTTGAAGCTGAGTCAAAGTGACCGTCTTTCTGCTCATCAGGTGCAGCAAAATTTGCGTCGTTATCAACACGACCTGATTAGTGGCTTATTGTCGCCAGAAATAGCCGAATCACTGATTAGCGAGTTTATCCATGATTTGGAGCGCCTGGCCGGTCTGCTGGATAACAAAGTTGACGATGCCATTTATGCTGAAGTGGTTGGCCATGGTGAGATTTGGTCGGCCCGTTTGATGGCTGCGGTACTGAACAAGCTAGATATGGATGCAACCTGGCTTGATGCCCGCAGCTTCCTGCGCGCGGAACGTGCAGCACAGCCACAAATTGATGAAGGCCGATCTTATCCGTTGTTGCAGCAATTGATGGCGCAACATCCGCATCAGCGCTTAGTGGTGACTGGCTTTATTTCACGCAATAACGCCGGTGAAACCGTGTTGTTGGGGCGTAACGGCAGTGACTACTCCGCTACCCAAGTTGGTGCGCTGGCGGGTGTTGAGCGCGTCACCATCTGGAGTGATGTTGCCGGGGTATACAGCGCTGATCCACGTAAAGTGAAAGATGCCTGTTTACTGCCATTACTGCGGCTGGATGAAGCCAGTGAATTGGCTCGGTTGGCGGCTCCGGTGCTGCATACCCGCACGTTACAACCGGTTTCAGGCAGCGATATTGATTTACAACTGCGCTGTAGCTATCAACCGGAGCAAGGTTCAACCCGTATTGAGCGCGTACTGGCCTCTGGGTCTGGTGCCAAGATTGTGACCAGCCATGATGATGTTTGCCTGATCGAATTACAGATTGCCAGCCATCACGATTTCTCACTGGCACAAAAAGAGATTGATTTACTCCTCAAACGAGCGCAAATCAAACCGCTGGCGACGGGTATCCATCCTGACCGAAATCTATTGCAACTTTGCTATACCTCAGAAGTGGTTAACAGTGCGCTAAGAGTGCTGGAAGACGCCACGCTGCCGGGGAAATTATCTCTGCGTGAGGGCTTGGCTCTGGTGGCATTGGTTGGTGCGGGAGTGAGTAAAAATCCGCTACACAGCCACCGTTTTTACCAACAGTTGAAAGATCAGCCAGTTGAATTTATCTGGCAGGCAGAAGACGGTATCAGCATGGTTGCCGTTCTGCGTCTTGGGCCAACAGAGCACTTGATTCAGGGGTTGCACCAGTCATTGTTCCGCGCCGAGAAACGCATTGGTTTGATGCTGTTCGGTAAAGGCAACATTGGTGCCCGCTGGCTGGAGCTGTTTGCCCGTGAGCAAAAAAATATTTCGGCTCGCAGTGGCTTTGAGTTCGTGCTGGCCGGAGTCGTCGACAGCCGCCGCAGTCTGTTGAGCTATGACGGGCTGGATGCCAGCCGCACACTGGCATTTTATGATGATGAAGCCAAAGAACAGGATGAAGAGTCACTGTTCTTATGGATGCGGGCGCATCCGTTTGATGATTTGGTGGTGCTGGATGTGACCGCCAGCGAGTCACTTGCTGAGCAATATCTGGATTTCGCCAGCTACGGTTTCCACGTGATCAGTGCCAATAAACTCGCTGGTGCCTCTAGCAGTAATAATTACCGCCAAATCCGTGATGCTTTTGCCAAAACAGGCCGCCATTGGCTGTATAACGCCACTGTCGGTGCCGGTTTACCGGTGAACCACACCGTGCGTGACCTGCGTGATAGTGGTGACAGCATCTTGGCCATCAGCGGTATTTTCTCCGGAACGCTGTCTTGGTTGTTCCTGCAATTCGATGGCACGGTGCCTTTTACTGAGCTGGTGGATCAAGCTTGGCAACAAGGTCTGACGGAACCTGATCCACGAGTGGATCTCTCTGGTCAGGATGTTATGCGCAAGCTGGTTATTTTGGCCCGTGAAGCCGGTTACGACATCGAACCGAATCAGGTGCGAGTAGAATCACTGGTGCCTGCAGGAGCGGATGTCGGATCAGTGGATCAATTCTTTGAAAATGGCGAAGCATTGAATCAGCAAATGATTCAGCGCTTAGAAGCGGCGAATGAGATGGGGCTAGTATTACGTTACGTGGCACGCTTTGATGCCAATGGTAAGGCGCGGGTGGGTGTTGAAGCCGTTCGCGCTGACCATCCATTGGCCTCCTTGCTACCTTGCGATAACGTATTCGCCATTGAGAGCCGTTGGTATCGCGATAATCCGTTGGTCATTCGTGGCCCTGGGGCGGGTCGTGATGTCACCGCTGGAGCTATTCAGTCGGATTTAAACCGCCTGTCTCAACTGTTGTAATCTGCTTTTTCTAGCCTCCTTTACCTGGTGTAAGGGAGGCTAAATATCCCTTTATTCTCTGCATGAATTTTTCGCGTATTGCGTGTGAAGATTAATCATCGGCCTAAACTTATTTAAAAGTTGACTCTTTCGCTAACTTCGGTCATTTTCTATTTAGACGTCTAAACGTATAGACGCTCATAAATAAACAGTGACAGATAACATAAGTCGTCAAAACGACAATCATAGGCAATGGAGTAACAGGGTATGAGTTTTTTTCACGCAAACCAGCGGGAAGCGCTGAATCAAAGTCTGGCAGAGCTGCAAGGCCAGATTAATGTTTCTTTTGAATTTTTCCCGCCGCGTACCAGCGAGATGGAAGACACTCTGTGGAGCTCAATTGACCGTTTGAGCACTCTGAAGCCGAAGTTTGTCTCAGTGACTTATGGCGCTAACTCTGGTGAGCGCGATCGCACCCATAGCATCATCAAAGGCATTAAAGAGCGTACTGGCCTTGAAGCAGCGCCGCATCTGACCTGCATTGATGCCTCTCCGACTCAATTACGTGCTATCGCGACCGATTATTGGAATAGCGGCATTCGCCATATTGTTGCCTTGCGTGGTGATTTGCCACCGAACAGCGGCAAGCCGGAAATGTATGCTTCTGATTTGGTGACCTTGCTGAGAGACGTGGGGGATTTTGATATCTCTGTTGCGGCTTACCCGGAAGTGCATCCTGAAGCAAAAAGTGCGCAGGCAGACCTGATTAACCTGAAACGTAAGATTGACGCTGGCGCTAACCGTGCTATCACTCAGTTCTTCTTTGATGTTGAAAGTTATCTGCGTTTTCGCGACCGCTGTGTTGCCACCGGTATTGATGTCGAGATAGTTCCAGGTATTTTACCTGTGTCCAATTTTAAACAGCTCCAGCGCTTCGCCACGATGACCAATGTGCGGGTGCCTAATTGGATGAGCACTATTTTTGAAGGGCTGGATGATGATCCTGAGACCCGTAAAATGGTCGGGGCATCAGTTGCGATGGATATGGTGAAGATTCTGAGTCGTGAAGGTGTAAAGGATTTCCATTTTTATACCTTGAACCGTGCTGAGTTGAGTTATGCGATTTGCCATACCCTCGGGGTGAGGCCTTAGTTTTTTAAAGGGGCAATAGCCCCTTTAATCTCCATGATTTAGTCACTCGGTAACTGGTTCGGTTGTTAAAGCTTTACGGCTCACTCAATCTCCATCGCCGCAACCGCCAAGGGTGTACGCTTCACACCCTTGGCGGTTGGTTCATCGGAGGCTAAATAAACTCAGTGTTATAACAACCGAACCTATCACCCAATCACCTAAACCCACATCCTGTGTAGCAAACTCTAGCCGGTATTGCGCATCCCAGCCGCAACACCAGCAATTGTCACCATCAATGCCTGCTCAACACGGGCATCAGGGTGTGCTTGTTGGCGCGAGCGGTGTAGCAGCTCGGCTTGCAACACGTTTAATGGGTCGGTGTATACGTTACGCAACGCGATAGACTCTGCAATCCACGGCAAATCAGCCATTAAGTGGTCATCGTTGGCAATGGCCAACACCACTTTAATATCTGCTTCTAATTGGTCGCGTAATTGCTGACCTAGCGGCCACAAAGATTTATCCACCAGGCGCTGATCATAATATTCAGCCAGCCATAAATCGGCTTTAGCGAACACCATCTCCAGCATACCGATACGGGTAGAGAAGAATGGCCAATCACGACACATAGTGGCTAATGCTTCTTTCTTACCGGCATCAATCGCTTTTTGCAAACCTGCACCCGCACCCAGCCAGGCTGGCAGCATCAGACGGTTTTGCGTCCAGGCGAAAATCCATGGGATGGCCCGCAAACTCTCTACGCCACCATTTGGACGCCGCTTGGCCGGGCGTGAACCCAGTGGCAATTTACCTAATTCCAGCTCCGGTGTTGCCGCGCGGAAGTAAGGAACAAACTCTGGGTTCTCACGCACGTAACCGCGATACATATCGCAGGATGCATCAGACAGCAAATCCATCACCTCAACCCATTCTTTCTTCGGCTCTGGCGGTGGTAATAAATTAGCTTCCAGAATGGCACCTGCATACAGCGCCAAACTGCTGATAGTGACTTCCGGCAAGCCAAACTTGAAGCGAATCATCTCACCTTGCTCAGTGACACGTAAGCCGCCTTTCAGGCTACCCGGAGGCTGAGAGAGCAGGGCGGCGTGAGCCGGTGCCCCACCGCGACCAATCGAACCGCCACGGCCATGGAACAGTGTCAGGGAGATACCGGCTTTCTCACAGGTTTTGATTAATGCATCCTGCGCGCGATATTGCGCCCAAGAGGCGGCCATCACGCCGGCATCTTTCGCCGAGTCAGAATAGCCAATCATTACCATTTGTTTGCCTTGGATCAGGCCGCGATACCAGTCGATACTCAGCAACTGGGTCATCACGTCGTCGGCATTGTTGAGGTCATCAAGGGTTTCGAACAGTGGCGCTACCGGCAGAGTGAATGGACAACCGGCTTCTTTGAGCAGCAAATGCACCGCCAGCACGTCCGACGGCACTTTAGCCATGGAGATAACGTAAGCGGCGATAGAGCCTTGAGGCGCTTCGGCGATAACCCGGCAGGTTTCCAGCACTTCTTGTGTGTCGGCGCTAGGTTCCCATTTCAGTGGAACCAATGGGCGTTTGGAGTTCAGCTCGCGGATCAGGAAGGCTTGTTTATCGGCCTCAGACCAGCTTTCATAATCGCCAAGGCCCAGATAGCGGGTCAGTTCAGCAATCGCATCGGTATGGCGGGTACTTTCCTGACGCACATCGATACGCACCAATGGCACGCCAAAACAGCGTACGCGGCGCAGAGTGTCCAGCAATTGGCCGTTGGCGATGATTTCCATGCCACAGGTTTTCAGGGACTGATAGCACGCATAGAGCGGGTCCCACAGTTGATCATTGCTGACCAGCAAGTCAGTTGGCGGCAATACGCGCTCGCCTTTCAGACGGCTTTCCAGATAAGCCTGAGTATTGGTCAACTGAGTGCGCACGCGCTTCATCAGTTCACGATAAGGTTCAAGCACCTCTTCGCCACCGGCCAGTTCACGTAATTCCGGCGTACATTCCGACATAGAAAGCTCGGACACCAGCACCTGAATATCACGCAGGAACAAATCAGTCGCTTTCCAGCGGCTCAGTAACAGCACATGGCGAGTAATCTCGGCGGTGACATTTGGGTTACCGTCGCGGTCGCCGCCCATCCATGAGGTGAAACGAATCGGCACCGCCTCGACAGGCAAGCGGTAATCGAGGGAGTTTTGTAACTGCTCGTTAAACTCACGCAGGAATGCTGGCACACCTTCCCAGAGGCTATTTTCAACTACCGCAAAGCCCCATTTAGCTTCATCGACCGGGGAAGGGCGAATCTTACGAATTTCATCAGTATGCCATGATTGTGCAACTAACTGACGCAAACGACGCATGATCTTGTTGCGTTCGTAATCGGCTAAATCATTGTGATCCAGTTGGCTCAGGCAAGTATTCACTTCAACCAGTTTGTGGATCAGGGTGCGGCGAGTGATTTCGGTTGGATGAGCGGTTAACACCAGCTCGATGGATAACTCGTCAACCGCGCTGCGCATGTCCTTCTCGCTCAAATTTTTATCTTTTAAGCGGGTGAACAATTGTGCCAGAGCTTCCGGATTACTGGCCGCTTCACCATGTGGTGAAATACTGTGGTATTGCTCTGCCGTATTCGTCAGATTGAGGAATTGGCTAAAAGCACGGGCTACCGGCAGCAACTCGTCGTTGGACAGATTTTGCAGCGTCGTCAGTAGCTCCTGACGGCTTGCTTCATTACCAGCACGCGAAGATTTAGATAATTTACGGATGGTTTCTACCCGATCAAGAATGTGTTCGCCTAACGCTTCCTTGATGGTGTCCCCGAGTAGTTTGCCGAGCATACTGACGTTACTTCGCATTGCGGAATATTGTTCGTTCATATGACCCCTGACCCACATACCCTTCGTCCTTGACACCGCAGGGTTGTTAGCTACTTTCACTCACCCGAATCACTTACTTGAGTAAGCTCATCGGGACTCGTTCACTTGCTGCCGACCTGCGATGCCAATGACTTTGGGTATACGATTTCTTTTTGTAAATTAATTTCACTCAAAAGGCTGAGATGGACATTTCCACTCGCCGCGTTCAATTTCATACCCCAATTGACACTATTTTTAGCAAAAAAACATCAATTTTAGGGATATTGTTGAAATTTAATTACCGAGGTCAGGTTATCAGTCTGGCTAATCGGTAACTTTGATCCGCCTACCCCATTAGGGTTATTTCTGCTGACAGAAGTGATCAACGAGCTGACCAATTAGCTCGCGGGTTGGCTCGATAAAGGCCATGTCGATAAATTCATCCGGCTGATGGGCTTGATTGATAGACCCTGGGCCTAATACCAATGTTGGGCAAACTTGCTGGATAAACGGCGCTTCGGTGCAGTAGTTAACTACCGCAGTGCGCTCACCCAGTAATTTCTCGATAACCCCCACCATATGGTGATCGGTGGGGCATTCATAGCCCGGAATCGGCGGATGCAGTTCATCAATACTCAAGCGGCCCGGCCAGCGCTCACTTACCGGTGCCAATGCTTCAGTCATTAACTCATCCAGATCACTTAATGTCAGGCCCGGTAGCGGGCGGATATCCATATGTAATTCACAGCAAGCACAGATGCGGTTCGCGGCATCACCGCCATTAATATGACCGAAATTCATGGTCGGATAAGGAATGGCAAACGCCGGGTTGTTATAACGCTCTTGCAGAGTGGTGCGCAGTTTCATCAACTGAGTGATGGATTCATGCATCAAATCAATGGCATTCACCCCACGCGCGGGATCACTGGAGTGGCCAGACTGGCCGGTAATACGGATGGCATTAGAAATGTGCCCTTTGTGTGCCCGCACCGGCTGTAGTGATGTTGGCTCACCAATAATCGCGAAATCGGGGCGCAATTGGGTAGAGGCGGCAAAGTAGCGTGCGCCTGCCATGGTGGTTTCTTCGTCAGCCGTTGCCAGGATATACAGCGGCTTGTTCAATTTGCTGGCATCAATATCGCGTACCGCATCCAGAATAAAGGCAAAAAAACCTTTCATATCGGCGGTTCCCAAACCATACAACTTGTTGTCATGCTCGGTCAGGGTGAAAGGGTCGCGTGTCCAGCGCCCTTCATCATAAGGTACGGTGTCGGTGTGGCCCGCCAGTAGTAATCCACCTTGGCCTTCACCAATAGAGGCAAGCAGATTAAATTTGTGGCGGGTATCAGGCACGGGCTGGATTTCGACACGAAAACCCAGTTCAGCAAACCATCCGGCCAACAAGTTGATTAGCGACTCATTACTTTGGTCGAGAGCACTATCGGTGGCGCTGATCGATGGTGTGGCGATTAATGCCCGATATAGCTCAATAAATGGAGGTAATTTCATCTTCACTGTTGACAGCCTTTGGTTAGGATAGTATCAATATTCATGCAGTAATTATGAATAAAAATACATTAAGCTTGAGCGTAAGGGAACCCAAAAGCACCCTTAATTTTACGTAAATGTCAATGCTCAATCACGTGGGGGAACAGTAAAGCCTTGCTGAGAACCCGGATAACGGTTTTGAGTATTTATGTCTTTAAACGCATAAATACAATTTAGTCAGAAGGTAAACTAAACCCATGTTGAATACGCTGATTGTTGGTGCCAGTGGCTATGCCGGAGCGGAGCTTACGGCTTACCTGAATCGTCACCCACATATGAACATAACCGGTTTAACGGTTTCAGCGCAAAGTGCAGATGCAGGAAAATTACTTTCTGATCTGCATCCGCAACTCAAAGGCATTATTGATCTTCCGCTGCAACCCTTGGTGGATGTGGCTCAGGCGGCAAAAGGTGTTGATGTTGTCTTCCTCGCCACCGCCCATGAAGTTAGCCATGATTTAGCCCCACAATTCCTGGCGGCGGGTTGTGTGGTCTTTGATCTCTCGGGTGCATTCCGGGTTCAGGACGCGGCGTTTTATAGCCAATATTATGGTTTTGAGCATCAACATGCTGAGTGGCTGGATAAAGCGGTCTATGGGCTAGCTGAATGGCAGGCCGAAAATATTAAACAGGCGCAATTGATTGCCGTACCGGGTTGCTACCCAACCGCATCACAACTGGCACTTAAGCCATTGGTCGATGGCGGTTTGCTCAATGATGCACAATGGCCGGTGATTAACGCCGTCAGTGGTGTGAGTGGAGCGGGGCGTAAAGCCAGTATTGGCAACAGCTTTTGTGAAGTGAGTTTGCAGCCGTACGGCTTGTTTAACCATCGTCATCAACCGGAAATTGTTGCTCACCTTGGTACACCGGTCATTTTTACTCCGCATTTGGGGAATTTTGCCCGGGGCATTTTGGCGACGATCACTTGCCGTTTGAAAGTCGGAGTGACAGCGCAAGATATCGCCGAGGCATACCACAATGCGTATCAGGATAAACCACTGGTGCGGTTATATCAGCAAGGTGTGCCAGCCCTGAAAGCGGTGGTGGGTTTACCGTTCTGTGATATTGGTTTTTCTGTACAGGGCGAACATTTAATTATTGTCGCAACAGAAGATAACTTGCTGAAAGGTGCGGCGGCACAGGCCGTCCAATGCATGAATATACGTTTTGGCTTTGCGGAAACTCAGTCGCTGCTGTAGGCAATAGAGGGCAAGGCATCGAGCCAGAACCAGAAAACACTGAAATATTATCTAATTATACCCAATAGATTTCGAGTTGCAGGTAGGCGGCAACAGAATGAACTCAAGCAGTTGAGATAACTCAATAATTTGAGTGAATGATGGCAGCCAACAATCCTGCATCTTGAAAGATGACGGGTACATCGAGGCGAAACATAATGAATCCATTAGTCATTAAATTAGGTGGCGTGTTGCTGGACAGCGAAGAAGCGCTGGAACGCCTGTTTACTGCATTGGTAACCTATCGTGAGAAACATGAGCGTCCGCTTGTGATTATGCACGGTGGTGGTTGCCTGGTTGATGATTTGATGAAAAAACTCGCTTTGCCAGTGGTGAAGAAAAACGGCCTGCGTGTTACCCCAGCCGATCAGATTGATATTATTACCGGTGCATTGGCCGGTACTGCTAACAAAACCCTGCTGGCTTGGGCGGTAAAACACCAAATCAATGCTGTCGGTCTGTGTCTGGGCGATGGCAATACCGTAGACGTTACGCCACTAGATGCCGAGCTGGGGCATGTAGGTAAAGCACTGCCGGGTTCTCCGGCTTTGGTGCAAACCTTACTGGCGGCGGATTACATGCCAATCATCAGCTCTATTGGTATTACTGTTGATGGCAAATTGATGAATGTGAATGCGGATCAGGCCGCAACAGCATTGGCCGCCACACTGGGTGCAGATTTGATTTTACTGTCAGATGTCAGTGGCATTCTGGATGGTAAGGGCCAACGGATCGCGGAGATGACGGCGCAAAAAGCTGAGCAATTAATTGCTCAGGGCATCATTACTGACGGTATGGTGGTTAAAGTGAATGCGGCGCTGGATGCGGCACGTTCATTAGGCCGTCCGGTAGATATCGCCAGTTGGCGTCATGCCGATCAACTGCCAGCACTGTTTAATGGTGTGCCGATTGGTACCCGTATTCTGGCTTAATACCCGCTGTATTTGAAGTTGCAGCCGAATTACTGACGCAAGTTAGTTCTTCAAGATGAGCTCGTTTGCTACCTTGCTGCAACGCCAACAACTTTGGGTATATTATGATTTTTGATATCAACACAATTTCAATACCCATCATCCCTTAAGATGATGGGTATATTCACAATCTAGGGAAGCAAAATTATGGCATTGTGGGGCGGACGGTTCAGTCAGGCGGCAGATCAGCGTTTTAAGCAGTTTAATGATTCCCTGCGGTTTGATTACCGACTGGCTGAACAGGATATTATCGGTTCTGTTGCCTGGTCGAAAGCACTGGTCACAGTTGGCGTTTTGACAGATTCTGAACAGCAACAACTTGAGCAGGCACTTTCTGTTTTATTGGAAGAAGTGCAGGCCGATCCACACGCTATTCTGGCCAGTGATGCGGAAGATATCCATAGCTGGGTTGAAACCAAACTGATTGAAAAAGTGGGTGATTTAGGCAAAAAACTGCATACCGGGCGTAGCCGTAATGACCAGGTGGCAACCGATCTGAAATTGTGGTGTAAGTTCCAGATAACGGAATTAAAAACCGCGGTGCAGCAGTTGCAGCAGGCGCTGGTTATCACTGCTGAAGCTAACCAAGATGCCGTCATGCCGGGCTATACCCACTTGCAACGGGCACAACCTGTCACCTTCGCACACTGGTGTTTGGCTTATGCTGAAATGCTTTCCCGTGATGAAAGCCGCCTGCAAGACACGCTAAAGCGTTTGGATGTTAGCCCGTTAGGCAGTGGTGCGCTGGCGGGAACAGCTTATGCCATCGATCGTGAACAACTGGCGGGCTGGTTAGGTTTTGCTTCGGCAACACGTAACAGTCTGGACAGCGTTTCCGACCGCGACCATGTACTGGAATTGCTGTCTGATGCCAGCATTGGCATGGTGCATTTATCCCGCTTTGCAGAAGACCTGATCTTCTTCAACAGTGGCGAAGCGGCTTTTGTTGATTTATCTGATCGCGTTACGTCAGGCTCTTCCCTGATGCCGCAAAAGAAAAATCCAGATGCCTTGGAATTAATCCGTGGGAAATGTGGTCGGGTACAAGGCGCATTGACTGGGATGATGATGACGTTGAAAGGCTTGCCTCTGGCTTATAACAAAGACATGCAGGAAGACAAAGAAGGGCTGTTTGATGCACTCGATACTTGGCTTGATTGCCTGCATATGGCGGCGCTGGTGTTGGATGGCATTCAAGTAAAACGCCCGCGCTGTAAAGAAGCAGCTGAACAAGGTTATGCCAATGCGACAGAGCTGGCTGACTATCTGGTTGCCAAAGGTGTGCCTTTCCGTGAAGCTCATCATATCGTCGGTGAGGCGGTTGTTGAGGCGATTCGTCAGGGTAAAGCGTTAGAGGCTTTATCGCTAAGTGATTTGCAGAAATTCAGTGCGGTCATTAATGATGATGTGTATCCGATTCTGTCATTGCAATCTTGTCTGGATAAGCGGGTCGCTAAAGGCGGTGTTTCGCCTCAGCAAGTGGCATCGGCCATTGCTGAAGCTAAATCGCGGTTATTTTAATTTGCAGAGTATTAATGAATTACATTAATACTGGGAGCGGGCCACATTTATTGTGGTCCGTTTTGCGTTAGAGGAACACGTAAATATTTTATTTCTACCGACTTTACGTAGGGATTTTAATTCATTTAACGCCAACCACTATTTATTACTTATTTTTCTTATAAAACCAATGCACTCAATAGCATGCTGTTTTATTTTTAATATATTGTTGAGTTTATAACCAGAAATGATTATGATAATTATTATCAAATAATGGCGCTATAGTAAAACCTCTACTAGCATTAAAAAATAAAATGAATCAATTTAACTGAAATAGCAATGTATTTTACTGAAACAAATTACCTTGCCCTCTAATAAAGTAGAGCACTTTATTCCCTATGTAATGTTCCATTTATTTGATGTAGTAACATATTTAATTTATAGAAAATAACACAATATCACTCACCGGATAAATTTTATTATTTGGCGGTACTCCTATTTCTAAATTTTATTTCAAAGGCCATTAAATTATGGCTAATGATTAATATATATATTGTTTTTATATTAGTAAGGATGAAATCTCATAAATGGAAAATATAGTTAGAGATAAAGAAGCCACAATAAGACCAATGAATAAAATGGCATTAAGTCTTTTTTTTGCTCTCAGTGCGCAAGGTTATTCAGAGTGCGTGAATGCTGAATCAGCTAACGAGAATGACATGGTGTTAGATGAACTCAAAGTGGAGGGTTCAAGCCCCCTTAATGAGGGTGATTGGGTCTATGATGTACCTCGCTCAGTGAGTGAGATATCGCGCGAACAAATGGACAACAGGCCAGCCCGTCATGCCGCCGATATTTTGGAACAAACGCCGGGAGTTTACTCCAGTGTTAGCCAGAACGACCCTGCACTCTCGGTTAATATTCGTGGCATACAAGATTATGGCCGCATCAATATGAATATTGATGGCATGCGGCAGAACTTTATGAAAAGCGGGCATGGCCAGCGCCATGGTGTGATGTATATCGATCCAGAAATATTGAGCAATGTGGTTATTGAAAAAGGTGTCTCCAGCGGTATTGGTGGTGCGGGAGTGATTGGCGGAATTGCAACTTTTAATACCATTAATGCCAGTGACTTCCTTGAACCGGGAAAAGAAATTGGCGGCAAACTCCGCGCTATAACCGGTGATAATGGTACACAATTTATTGGTAGCGCCATGCTGGCATTAGGTAATGAATATGGCGATATATTAATCGCAGCCAGTGATCGTAATCTAAAAGACTATTGGCCGGGGAATAAAGGTTACCTTGGTGAAATACGCATGGGAGAGAAAGAAAGTAAATTTGACCATGATATTAAGAATAATAAAATCGCGTTTACGCATTATAAAATGCATTCCCGGCTAGCAAAAATAGGCTGGAATTTACCCGCCGATCAACGCTTGGAACTCAGTTATTTACAGACACAAGTACACAGCCCCAATGCTGGTATGTTTACTCTTTTATATGATAGGGCCACACCACATATTTTCACATATGGTTGGTTAAGCAACAGTGTTAGTGAAGTGATGAACCGCAATATCGGGTTGGATTATAGCCTAAAGCCGGAACATATTGCCTGGTTGGACGTCACCGCCAAAGTCTATTACGTGGATACTGATGATTACACCGATACCCACAACGCGAATGCCGTTTACCGCAAACAATATTGGACCCAAACCCGCCTGACTACCCACGGTTTACAACTACAAAATACCAGCTTATTGACTGATGCTGATCACTATCAATTACGCATTAAATATGGCCTTGAGTGGTTTAGTGACCGTTCCCGCGGGCGTACGACGAATGACTATCTGGATGCTATAACTCCAGTGGATAAAAGGGTAAATGGGCTGACGCCTGCGGGTCAGCGTGCCATCACCAGCACCTTTGCCCAGCTTAATTACGATTATAATGATTGGTTGCGGTTAGAAGGTGGGCTGCGGCATGATCAATTTCGCATACAAGGTAACACCTGGATGCCAACGAGAGGGCAGCGCCACCCTTATACTCGTGATAATCCTTGTGACTCAAGAGTACATGAGCAGTCTGAGCAGGAAAATACCCGGTGTTCTTCTAATGTACACCAAACGATGGCATGGGATGTGAATCGCCACGCAAGACAGTTTTCACCCACGGCCGGTATTGGTATTAAGCCTGGTGTTCCTTGGTTAGAGTTTTTTGGCCACTACGGTAAATCCTGGCGGCCACCGGCGATGACCGAAATGCTAGCTACCGGTAGTCCGCATGGTCACGGCTGGATTTTGCCTAATCCTTTGTTGGCGGCAGAGAACGCCAAAGCCTGGGAGGCGGGCCTGAATATTCAGCACACCGGTTTGTTTATCAATGAAGATCGCCTGGTTGCTAAGTTCGCCTACTTTGATACTCGGGTAACTAATTATATTAATCTTGAACTATCTAAACAAAAACCAAAGTTTGGTGGTAAATCCTTTGCGAATGCAACCTATATTAATAATTTACTGACAACCCATTTCCGTGGGTTGGAATATCAATTAAGTTATGATATGGGTTTGTTTTATACGACGATTAATTATACCAGAATGATTGGTGTTAATAGTGTTTGCTCAAAAACAGCCTGGTTAGGTGGAGTACAAAGGCATGGCATTATTAGGAACGGTTCTTGGAAAGCTCTTTCATATCCCATTGATGATAATCATGCAAATAATAAGATAGAATGCTACAGAGCAAGCAATTTATTTGGTTCTTCAGCTTATTTACCGGGTGATAGAGGCAGTTTGGTTTTGGGTGGAAGAATATTTGATCAAAAGCTGGATTTCGGTACTACTATCCGTTATAACAAAGGACATCAAGACAAGTCAGTGACGAATAATAGTGGCTTCCCCAATACCGCCTATGTAGCAGACTGGCCGAAGTATACGCTATTTGATATTTATGCCAGTTATAAGTTTACTAATAATTTAATTTTTAGCAGCACAATAGAAAATATCACTAACCGTGCCTATGTTGTTAATTATGGCGATTCTCTTTCACTTACCCCTAATCGTGGTCGTACTATTCAGGGGGGTATTGAATATAGATTTTAAATGTGAGGGTGAATATTAATTTATCATGTTATTTAGAATTTAAAGCATTCAGGTGGATTTATTATTTCACCTGTAGTCACTGTGATTCAATGATGAATTACAGGGTAATTTTTAATTAAAAGGATATTATTATGACAATGACTATTAAGTATTATGGGGATTTTGCTAATGAGTCTATCTCCTCTGCCAGCCAGCAATGGGCCACCGAAAATGGTGATATCACCACATCAAGCGCCAAACAATACGGAAGTTTTGCCGGAGGTGGCACTTTTAATGGCACTCAATATGCCGTGCCCAGCTCCCATGGCACAGATAAGGCGATGATTGTGGAAGGAGAACTAAAATACTCCTTTATGCCGCAACATACTTTCTCCGGCAAAATAGACAGCTTGGCACTGGGTAATAAATTAGAGAATAATACCAATGGTGTGGGCCAACAGCTTGTAGAACCCCAATTGAAATTCAGTGGATTAGATATTACTGGTGAGTTTGATCCCGCCAAAACTAAGGACGAGAACCACCAAGGCGAGATGCATAAAGCCACCTATGGCTTTATGCGTGGTGATGCCACGCCATTCCTGGATATCCTCAAAGCCAAAGGTATTGATGTAGATACCCCGCTGAAAGATCTGTCCATCGCCAGCCAATTTGATGTTAGCAGTGATGTGATGGCCGATGCACCTGTCATTGATACTATTGGGTCATATGACGGTGCTGAAATATTAATGGCCGCTTAATGTCAGAGATTAAATAATCATGTTTTTGTTATATAAATGAAATAATACCACCGTCATATTCTCTGGTTGGTCTGGCATATCTTATTGGCGGTGGTTCTAATAAATTGATAATTTCTTCTGTAGGTTAATATTGTTCAATGATGAGCTATATAGAGTAATCAATTAAAAGGATTTTAATATGACCGTGGAAATAAAGTATCACGCAGAAATTAAAAATGAAACCATATCATCATATACTCGTAAATGGGCAACTGAGTTTGGTGATATGCTGATAGAAAATGACACCGGTGATAATCACTACTTTCAATCTGGGACGTATAATTCTGATGGGTTTGGTGATCTATATGCTTTTATGAAGAAGAGTGACCAACAGGACGATATTAATGTTGCAATGGTGACGGGGTTTAAAACAAAAGTTGCAGTGGAAAATGATTTTGATCAACATATAACTCCCGGTCTCAGTGGTAAATTGGCATTTGGCGAGAGTATCATACCTATTCCTGAGAGTGAGTTAGATAATTCACCTGATGGAGATAACATATATTTTCAGCTTCAGAATACACAACTATCATTTAAGGGATTAGATAATACTGACGATATTGAGTATTCGTTCTATATGTTTTTCCATTCACAGTCACATCCCCATTGTCCCAGTGGTAAATCTCTTGGCGTCTACAGCTTATTGAGGGGGGATGCTGAGCCAATATTGGCAAAGTTAAAAGCGCAAGGTGTTGATGTGGATATACCACTTAAAGATATGGCTATAGCTAATCAGTTTTATGCCATGCCGGTTAACTCTCCTGTGATTGATACTATCGGTGTTACTGAAGGAAGCGAAGTGTTACTCGCTGCTTAATAAAGAGCATTGGAAAATAATTTTGGGGCTGGATAAGAACACCACCGCCATACTTTTCGATAACTTATATCTCAGTGTTGATATTGGGTGCAATAAGCATTGCGTCAAGAAATAGAATATTACGAACCCAGATGATAACGCTACTTTCAGTATGGAAAGGGATGCCATGAAGTCATATAAAATACCTGGGCTTATGCCAGCCTCTCCAACGATTATTTCTATTTTAGCTAATCATAAAAAAAGCCTTTGGGGTATCGGATTATTTACTGCGGTAATCAATCTGCTGATGTTAGCCCCTGCTATTTATATGTTGCAAGTTTATGACCGCGTTCTTGCTTCGGCAAATACCATGACATTATTGATGCTCACTATTCTGGTTCTGGGCATATTTATATTTATTGGTTTATTAGAGTGGGTGCGTAGTGCCGTGGTGATCCGTTTAGGAACTCGCATTGATATGCAACTTAATCAACGGGTATTTAATGCTGCATTTGCTTCTCAACTTATGGGTCATAAAGCCCCAGCAGCTCAAGCATTAAATGACCTCACCTCTTTGCGCCAGTTTGCCACGGGCAACGCCCTATTTGCTTTTTTTGATGCTCCTTGGTTCCCTCTCTATTTGTTGGTGATTTTTGTACTCCATCCTTGGCTAGGTGCACTGGCGGCCGTAGGCGCTTGTGTACTGATCTTTTTAGCCTGGCTGAACCATTGGGTATGTAAAAAACCATTGAAAGAGGCATCAACTGTCACATCGCACGCCACTCAGCAAGCCAATGCGAATTTACGGAATGCTGATGCTATCGAAGCAATGGGCATGTTAAATGCTTTACGTGAACGTTGGCTAGTACAGCACTCGCACTTCCTCTATCAGCAAAATATAGCCAGTGACAAAAGTAGTCAGGTTACCGCGGTATCTAAATCCAGCCGTCAAGCCTTGCAATCAATGATGTTAGGTTTGGGTGCATTGTTGGTTATTGATAGCGCAATTACTGCGGGAGTGATGATTGCGGGGTCAATATTAATTGGTCGTGTACTGGGCCCAATTGATCAAATCATTGCAGTTTGGAAACAATGGAGCCAGGCGCGGCTCTCTTATCAGCGCCTGACATCTTTGTTAGCTCAACACCCCCCAATACAGCCGGGTATGGCTTTATCTGCTCCAACGGGAAAACTCAGTGTGGCACAACTCACCGTCTGCATACCGGGTACCCATACTCCTGTTTTATCTTCCATCAACTTTGAATTGCAACCCGGTGATGTATTGGGTGTATTAGGCCCATCAGGCAGTGGAAAATCTACCTTGGCAAAGCTATTGGTAGCGTGTAAACCGGCGCTTAGTGGCTCAGTGCGGTTAGATGGCGCTGATCTCTCTCAATGGGATAAATCCCGCTTAGGGGTATTTATTGGTTATTTACCGCAAGATATTCAGCTATTTCGTGGCTCGATTGCCGAGAATATTGCGCGTTTTGGCCCGATCGATACGGCAAAAGTGACGGCCGCGGCTCAGATGGCCGGAGTGCACGACTTAATCTTACATCTGCCACAAGGTTACGATACTCAGCTTGGAGATGAAGGGGCGGGATTATCCGGAGGTCAGCGTCAGCGTCTTGCTTTGGCACGGGCCATGTATGGCGTGCCACCGTTTATTGTGCTGGATGAACCCAATGCCAGTTTGGATAAAGAAGGTGAAAAAGCCTTACTGGAAAGCATCGTTCAGCTCAAACAGCAAGGTTGCACCATAGTGATGATTACTCATAAGCCTGAGCTCTTATCAGGGAGCGACTATCTGTTGTTCCTAAATAATGGGCGGATGGAATGGTTTGATCGCACACAGACCGTTTTACCAAAGGTTAAGGACCAGGATAAACCTACGGTTAATGCTGAAATGAAAACAGCGAACAGTAAAAAGCCTTGGGGGAGTGGGCCGCCATATGGCGTAGCTCAAGTGCGCACAGCATCACAAAAATCGTGACGTTAACTAATATATCCATGGATGGAGAGAAAATAGATGTCATCTGAATCAGATGGATATCCAATAAAGGATATAAACCGCCAACTGCAAACTAACAGCGGAAAATATCTTAGTCTTGGCGGACTGTTAGTTTTAGGGGGATTCATCGGTTCTTTGCTTTGGGCCGGATTAGCGCCTTTAGACAAAGGGATTGCCGTGATGGGGCATATTGTTGTCGCTGAAAACCGCAAGGTTGTCCAGCCATTACAAGGTGGGCGCATCCAGCAATTACATATTGTCGAGGGAGATGAAGTGATAGAAGGGCAATTACTTATTACTTTGGACGATACCACGATACGTAGCCATCGGGATAATTTACAGCAGCAGTATTTGAGTGCTCTTGCTCAGGAATCCCGCTTGACGGCTGAGCAACATGACCTGCCTACCATTATTTTCCCACCGGAGTTACTCCAGTACCCCGAACAACCCTTGGCTGAGCGGAATATAGTTTTGCAGCAACAGCTTTTTCAGCATCGTCGACAAGCCCAACTGAGTGAGGTTGCTCGCTTATCCGCTCAAATGGTCCGCCATGAGAGCCGGTTGGATGGGTTACAAACGATCCGGGGCCATAATCAGCGCCAATTTGATTTATTCCAGCGGCAATTGCAGGGGGTACAATTATTGGCGAAAAATGGCCATGCATCCCAAAGCCAACTATTGGATATGGAGCGCCAATCCATTTCACTGCGCGCAAATGTAGAAAAAAATACCAGTGAGATCTTAGAGTTACATAAGCAGATTGGCGAAATAGAACAGCATATATTACAACGACGCGAGCAGTTTAAAAGTGAGAATCGTGAACAGTTAGCTAAAGCGCAGCACACCACCCAGGAGTTGAAACAACGTCTGGGGGTTGCCGAGTATGAATTAACTAATACCCGCATTTTCGCCCCGGTGAGTGGTTCGGTTATTGCGTTGGCTCAGCATACTGTTGGAGGCATCGTGAGTACCGGGCAAACCTTAATGGAGCTGGTGCCCAATGGGCAGCCATTGTTAGCTGAAGCTCAACTTCCCGTCTCATTAATTGACAAGGTCACTGTTGGGTTACCGGTTGACCTCAATTTCTCCGCTTTTAATCAAAGCAATACGCCGAGATTACAAGGTGCTGTATTACGGGTAGGCGCTGATCGTATACAGCATCCACATACTTTAGAGCCTTACTACCCCTTAACTGTAACTATCGATAATCCCACAACGCCTCTGGTAATCCGGCCCGGTATGTCAGTTGATATTTTTATCCGTACTGGGGAACGCTCGTTACTTAATTATCTGTTTAAACCCCTCACTGACCGCCTGTATGTCGCCTTTGCAGAAGAATAGTCATGTTGAGTTAACTCATTAAAAATAAAGGAATGCAGTGAATTAATTCATGAAAATACAACAGAATAATGGCGCAGTGATGCTGTGGTGGGGAAGTGCCTTACTCACGAGCGGTTTCCATATTTATCTTATTTGGTTGCTGAGTAACACATTTGTACCCATCAATAATACCGATGGTTCTCCGGTCGCCATTATGGTCGAATTGTCGGCCGAACCAGAATTTACGCCTATTTTGGAGCAAATACCGGCAATAGGTATTCTCCAAACTTTCAATGAATCAATGGCAGAGCAGTTTGAAACTCAGCCAGAAGAAGTTAATGATTTGATTACGTTACCCGAGCTACCTAATGCTTCATTGATAGTCGAAAAAAAAGTAGTTGCCGCTAAAAAGGAGCCAGCTAAAGTTAAACCGTTGCAATCTAAGGTAAGGGAGCCGCGCCAACCCGTCATTGAGCCCATGCCAAATAGCCACAGTCAACCAGCACCTCCGGCAGCAGCCACTAGCGCCCTCTTGTCTGGGGATAGTCACCAAGTAGCCGCTGCTGCCAATAGTAATTCATCGCATATTCAAAATATCAGAATGAACTGGAGAGGCCGCTTACAAGGGCATCTGACCAACTTTAAGCGCTATCCATTTGATGCGAGAAAAAAACGTCAGGAAGGAACCGCAACGATTCGTTTTGTGGTGAATCAGGATGGGTATGTATTGTCGGCTAAACTGATTAATAGTAGCGGGATAGGGGTTTTAGATACTGAGGCACTGGCGGCGATTAAGCGTGCTCAACCACTACCTAAGCCACCTGCGGAGCTCATACCTCACGGGCAGATAACATTAACTCTACCCGTTGGTTTTAATATTAAAAATAAACGTCATTGATAATGGCTACAAAGTAGTAGGGTGGGTGAATATCTCGCCCTATTGATTTTATTCAGACCACCAATCGAATTGTGCTCACAGATAAAAGTTTAGACTGCCTCCCTGCAGCCAAGAGGCGCTGCGGGTTTCACCATTGGCGGGCATATCATACAAGAATCGATCTCTGTGGCAGCAGCATTCAAAAATAGCAGATAAAAAAACCGGACATAAAGCCCGGCTTAATCAATGAGAAAGTATGAGTGAGCGATATTATTCACCTGGGCAGCGTAGGCAGCGCTCAGCCTCATCGGTGCCCAATCTCAATTTAGACTGCAAGTCACGTAGTGCGGTACGCAAACCTTCCTCGATGACTGGGTGATAAAACGGCATATCTAGCATCTGGTCGATAGTCATTTGCTGCTGATGTGCCCAAGCTAATAGGTGCGCGATATGCTCAGCACTTGGCCCCATCATCTCGGCACCGAGGAAACGTCCGGTACCTTGCTCACCATAAACTCTTAAGATACCTTTATTTTTCAGCATCACACGTGAGCGGCCCTGATTCTCAAAAGAGACTTCACCGATTTCAAAACAACCGCATGCACTGAATTTCTGTGATAATTCGCGGAAAGTAGAGCCTACCATGGCGATTTGTGGGTCTGAGAAAACCACTGAAATCGGGCTACGACGTAAGCCGGGCACCACTTCGGGGAATCCGCCAGCATTCACTCCAGCAATACGAGCCTGATCACTGGCTTCGTGGAGCAATGGTAGTTGGTTACTGGCGTCACCGGCGATAAATATATGTGGCACGCTGGTTTGCATCGTCAGCCGATCTGCTGATGGAACACCGCGCTCGTCAAGCACAAGTGAGGTATTTTCCAAACCCAGTTTATCAACATTTGGGCGACGGCCTGTGGCGGCTAAAACATAATCCACCATGATTTCTTGTGGTTTACCGGCGTCATCCAGATAGCGAATAAAGACCTTATCCCCTTCACGCTGCATCACTTCAACTTTCACATCGGGATTCAGATAGAACTCTTCACTCAATGTCTTCGCGGCATAGCTGCGCACAATGCTGTCAGTCAGCGGGCCAACACCACCACCGACGCCAAACATTTTGACCTGAACACCCAGTCGGTGCAGCGCTTGTCCAAGCTCCAGCCCGATAACTCCTGGGCCAAACACCGCCACAGATTCTGGTAAGTCATCCCAGTTGAAAACATCATCATTAACAATCAACCGGTCACCCAGTTTATTCCAAGGCGCAGGCCAAGTTGGACGAGAGCCGGTCGCAATGACAATACGTTGCGCGACAATGCGAGTGTGATCATCAACTTGCAGGGTATTGTCATCAATAAAATGGGCATAACCCTGAATTTTGTCAGCGGCTGGAATACTCTCTACACCTTCCAAGACAAAGCCAACAAAACGGTCGCGTTCGCGCTTAACGCGGTCCATGACTTCACGGCCATTAATGAAAATTTCACCTTGTGGGTGGATACCAAATCCGGGGGCTTTTTCAATCTGATGCACAGCTTCAGCCGCCGCAATCAGCAGTTTGGATGGCATGCAACCAACGCGAGCACAGGTGGTACCGTATTCGCCACCTTCAATCATCACCACACTTGGGGTTGACAGTTTGGCAGCGCGATAAGCGCCAAGCCCAGCAGTACCGCCGCCAATCACGGCGACATCAACGTTTAAGGTTTTCATGTCTGCTCCTAACAGAAAAAAAGGGTAGGCCGGAGCCTACCAAGTTACTTCACGTTATCTTCGTTTTTATTGATGCACATATTTATTAATGTCATTAGGCAGACAAATAATTCTCTAAATCATCACTGCCACCGATGTGACGACCACCAATAAATACTTGTGGCACAGTCCCACGGCCTGTCACTGCCCGCAGACTGACGGTGGTTGCGTCTTGGCCCAGTACGATCTCTTCATACTGAATACCGCGCTCTTGCAGCATCTGTTTTGCCTTGGCGCAGAACGGGCAACCCGGTTTGGTAAAGACAGAAACAGATTCTTGTACTTTAAAATCAGGAGCCAGATATTTCAGCATGGTATCGGCGTCAGAAACCTCAAACGGGTCACCTGGTTTGTTTGGTTCGACAAACATTTTTTCGACCACGCCGTTACGTACCAACATGGAGTAGCGCCATGAACGAGGACCAAAGCCCAGATCAGCATTCTCTACCAACATATCCATGCCTTTGGTGAATTCACCGTTACCATCTGGAATGAAAGTAATATTTTCGGCATGCTGGTCGGCTTTCCAGGCATTCATGACGAAGGTGTCATTAACAGACACACAGAGAATGCTATCAACGCCGTGTTGTTTAAACACACCGGCCAATTCGTTATAACGTGGCAGGTGGCTGGAAGAACAGGTCGGGGTAAAGGCACCCGGCAGTGAAAATACAATCACAGTTTTGTTATTGAACAATTCGTCGGTGGTTACATCAACCCACTGGTCGCCCTGACGGGTATGGAAAGTCACTTGTGGGATTTTTTTACCTTCTTGGTTAGTAAACATATGTAACTCCTTAATTAAAAAATAAAATATTTAAATTTTTCTGAGTATCTTTTCGTTGGGACACATTATTCATTTTATCACTTGATAGTTCTAATCACTGATTGCTATCTTATCTATCGTCAATGACTATCATAAAGCGGAGCACCGATGAATATTCGTGATTTAGAATACCTAGTGGCGCTGGCTGAATTCAGGCACTTCAGGCGCGCCGCCGACTCTTGTCATGTCAGCCAACCCACATTAAGTGGCCAGATTCGTAAATTAGAAGATGAGCTGGGCGTGATGTTGTTGGAGCGCACTAGCCGAAAAGTTCTGTTTACGCAGGCTGGATTATTGCTGGTGGAACAGGCCAGAACAGTATTGCGGGAAGTGAAAGTCCTCAAAGAGATGGCCAGTTTGCAGGGCGAGAGTATGTCTGGCCCGCTGCATATTGGGCTTATTCCTACGGTCGGGCCTTATTTATTGCCGCAAATCATTCCTATGCTGCATCAGACATTCCCAAAATTGGAAATGTATCTGCACGAAGCGCAGACCCAAAATCTTTTGGCTCAATTGGATAGTGGCAAGCTCGACTGTGCCATTCTGGCACTGGTCAAAGAGACTGAGGCTTTTATTGAAGTTCCGCTCTTTGACGAACCGATGCAACTGGCGATTTATAGCGACCACCCATGGGCTTCACGTGAAAAAGTGCAAATGCACGAACTGGCTGGTGAGAAATTACTGATGCTGGAAGATGGCCACTGTTTACGTGATCAAGCGATGGGTTTTTGCTTCCAGGCGGGTGCCGAGGAAGACACGCATTTCCGTGCCACCAGTTTAGAAACACTGCGCAACATGGTGGCCGCAGGTAGCGGCATTACGCTATTGCCTTCACTGGCCGTGCCAAATGAAAGAACTCGTGATGGCGTTTGCTATCTGGAATGCTACAAACCGGTACCCAAGCGTACGATTGCTTTGGTGTATCGCCCCGGTTCCCCATTGCGTGGCCGCTATGAACAACTTGCCGAGGCGATACGTGAGCACATGCAACCACGCATGAGCCCGGAAGTGATAAACGAAAAGTCAGAACAGGCGGTTTAACCCATTGAGCGCCGCCACACGATAGGCTTCCGCCATGGTTGGATAGTTGAAGGTAGTATTAACGAAATATTCGATAGTATTGCCTTCTCCTTTTTGCTCCATGATGGCTTGCCCGATGTGGATAATTTCAGCCGCACGTTCGCCAAAGCAATGAATGCCCAAGATTTGTTTGGTTTCCCGATGGAACAGGATTTTTAAACTGCCGGTATTCATCCCAACGATTTGTGCACGGGCGAGGTGTTTAAACTGGGCCCGGCCCACTTCGTAGGGGACTTTCATCGCGGTCAGATCCTGCTCGGTTTTACCGACAGAACTGATTTCCGGAATGGTGTAAATGCCGGTCGGGATATCTTCAATTAGATGAACGTGCGCTTCGCCTTTGATCATCGCTTGTGCTGCAATCCGCCCCTGATCATAGGCCGCAGAGGCCAGACTTGGGTAACCAATCACATCACCCACCGCATATACATGGGGCAGTGCTGTCTGATACATACTGTTGACCTTCAACAGGCCACGGCTATCTGCTTCAAGCCCAATATTTTCTAGCCCTAAACCACTGGTATTACCGGTGCGACCATTGGCATACAACAAACAGTCTGCTTTGACTTTTTTGCCTGATTTCAGATGAACGATGACACCGTCCACAGTTCCCTCAATCTGCTCAAATTCTTCGTTGTGGCGGATAACCACGCCGTTATTCCAGAAGTGATAAGAGAGGGCATCGGACATTTCCTGATCAAGGAAAGCCAGCAACCTATCGCGGGTATTGATTAAATCCACTTTGACACTCAACCCACGGAAAATGGAGGCATATTCACAACCAATAACCCCAGCGCCATAGATAATAACGTGCTGTGGTTCGTGGCTGAGCTGTAAAATGGTATCACTGTCGTAAATACGTTCGTGGCTAAAATCAACGTTTGCTGGACGATAAGGGCGTGAACCGGTCGCAATAACGATGTTATCGGCCTGTAATGTATCGCTGGTGCCATCGGCATAACGCACATTGATAGTATGAGCATCAATGAAACTGGCATCGCCGGAAAACATCTGGCAGTGATTGCGATCGTAAAAGCCTTGACGCATTCGGGTCTGCTGATTAATAACGCGATCCGCATGGTTTAAGATATCAGCGAAAGAAGAGCTGATGGTTCTGGCATTGTCGCTATAGAGTGGGTTTTGATTGAACTCGATAATACGGCTAACGGCGTGGCGCAAAGCTTTGGACGGGATGGTGCCCCAATGGGTACATCCACCGCCCACATTATTGTACCGTTCAATGACGGCAACGCGGGCACCTTGCTTAACCAACCCCATAGCGGCGCCTTCACCGCCAGGACCCGAGCCAATAACTATGGCATCAAAATGGAAGTGCTGTTGCATGTAGGAGAGACCTATTATTATACAAAATTACAACGCTACATTAACATCATCCCAAGTATAACCCAATAAACAATGGGTAAATCACCGAGATGTGTGCTGTAAAACGGCAATTCTGTATTGGGATGATACGTTTGTATAACGGCTGTTACTATAAAGTTTGGTATATTGCTGACTATATGTCTTAGATTGAGAAATTGGATATCCCTTGGGTACGATTATGGGCGTCAGAGCACAACAAAAAGAGCGGACTCGTCGTTCCCTTATCGAAGCGGCGTTCAGCCAATTGAGTGCTGAGCGGAGTTTTGCCAGCCTGAGTTTGCGGGAAGTCTCTCGTGAAGCAGGTATCGCACCGACTTCTTTTTATCGGCATTTCCGTGATGTAGACGAGCTTGGCCTCACGATGGTTGATGAAAGTGGCCTGATGCTGCGCCAACTTATGCGCCAGGCACGCCAGCGGATTGCCAAGGGCGGCAGTGTTATCCGCACTTCTGTATCTACATTTATGGAGTTTATCGGCAATAATCCGAATGCATTCCGCTTATTGCTACGAGAGCGCTCCGGGACTTCTGCTGCATTCCGGGCGGCAGTGGCGCGCGAAATTCAGCATTTTATTGCTGAACTGGCCGATTACCTCGAGCTGGAAAATCACATGCCGCGCAGCTTCACTGAAGCTCAAGCTGAGGCCATGGTCACAATTGTCTTCAGTGCAGGTGCGGAAGTACTGGACGTGGATATTGAACAGCGGCGACAGTTAGAAGAACGCTTGGTCTTACAACTGCGGATGATCTCGAAGGGTGCCTATTATTGGTATCGTCGCGAGCAGGAAAAGCTCGCAGTATCCCGCGCTGAATAAGGTAAGGAAAATGATGGAACAATCCCGCCGTGAAACCGGCACCCTACTGTTGGCATTGATTACTGGTTTGGCAATAAATGGTTCATTTAATGCGATATTCAGCGCATTTGTGCCTTTTTCAGTCTTCCCGCTACTGACACTCATTTTGGCGGTTTATTGCTTGCATCAGCGCTATCTTAATTTTGCCATGCCGCAAGGCCTGCCAGTGCTGGCTTCCGCATGTTTCTTACTCGGCATTTTATTGTATAGCGCGATTGTACGCGTTGAGCATCCGGCGATTGGTTCCAATTTCGTCCCCTCTATCCTTAGTGTGGTGCTGGTGTTCTGGATCTTATTCAAACTGAAAACCCGTAAATCAGCACAGACAGAGATTGATACCGACACCGACTCAGATAGTGATAACCAGCAGCCACAATAACTCTCGGGTCGTCAATTTTACCGGCAGCATGTTGAGTGAGTTCAGCAATAAAATAGTATGGGCAACATTGCGTTGCCCTTTTATTTGTCTATAGTTTTTGCTGGTTGTTAGTCTCGTTGTTCCAGTAAAACCCCACACTCCATATGATGGGTGTAAGGGAACTGATCAAATAGCGCTAACCGGCTGATTTTATGTGTGTGCTGCAGCTGTTCAAGATTGGCGCACAGCGTCTCTGGGTTACAAGATATATAAAGGATGCGCGGGTAAGCCTGTACCAGTTTGACGGTTTCGTCATCCAGCCCACTGCGCGGCGGATCAACGAAAATGGTCTCACAGTTATAACTGCTTAAATCAATGCCTTTCAGGCGGTTAAACTCACGCACACCTTGCATGGCCTGAGTAAACTCTTCTGCGGACATACGAATAATTTGCACATTATCGATATTGTTCGCGGCAATATTGTATTGCGCAGCCGCCACTGACGGCTTGGCAATTTCTGTTGCCAGCACCCGATCGAAATTGCGCGCTAATGCCAGTGAGAAATTACCATTGCCACAGTACAGCTCCAGCAAATCACCGCTGGCATGTTGGGTGACATCAATGGCCCATTCCAGCATATGAATATTCACCGCAGCATTAGGCTGAGTAAAACTATTTTCAACCTGACGATAAATCATCTCGCGACCGGCGACAGGCAACACTTCATCAATATAGTCGTGGTCCAGCATGATTTTAGTTTTTGATGCTCGGCCAATCAGTTGCAGATCAAAACCTTGCTCGCGCAGCTGATCACGCAGCTCCAGCGCTTTCTGTTGCCACTCTTCATCTAATTGGCGATGGTACAGCAAAGATGCAATCAGTTTGCCGCTCAAGGTAGATAAGTAATCAATTTGGAATAGCTTACGGCGCAAAATGGGCTCAGCCCTGATGGCGGTCATCAGCGCGCTCATCAGACGATTGATTAACACACTGGCTACTGGGAATTGTTCGACCCGAATCCGCTGCTTGGTCTGTTGATCAAACATAATGTGGTACAGGTCGTCTTCATCATGCCAAACACGAAACTCGGCTCTCATGCGGTAATGTTCTGCAGGGGAACGGAATACTTCGGGTGCGGGGGCCTGAAACGGCGACATCATCGCCTGAAGACGGGCCGATTTTTCCGCCAGTTGGTGGTCATAGCCGTCAGTCGGCAGGATGTCGGGAGTCATGTTTCTTCTCGTCTGAGCGTTATAAAAGAGGTTTATTCCTGCGGATTGTAGGGAAAGTGGAAGTGATGTCCAGTTTTGTCGTGTTTATCCCCTTCCTGCACCATGAAGTTTATTGGGTATATTCCTCGTAACAAGAGTAGAAGTCTAGACATCCGTTTGACTTGATCGTAGCATTGCGGTCCGGCCTCATGCTGTTACTTAAACACCTAAGAGTTAAAAGGGAATCCGGTGTAAATCCGGAGCTGACGCGCAGCGGTAAGGGGAAGTCACGGCGATAGGTTTCATCCAGACACTGTCCGTAAGGACGGGAAGTCATCGCCCGCTCTATTTCATGCTAATTATTCATCTCAGTATTATTTACTGCAGTGATTAAAGGCGATATCAGAGATCCCAAGCCCGAAGACCTGCCGGTATACGTCGCAATATTCGTGGTCGTCGCGTACTACCGGCCACGGCACTGCGGCATCCGCTATTTGAGTTTGGATGCTTTTCTAATGACAATTAAAACATATACGCTGCTCACAGCCCTTTCTGTGACGGCATTTTCTGGATGGGCGCAGGACAACACTACAACAGGTAATAAAGATGAAATGGTTGTTACCGCCAGCCGTTTCAAGCAACCGGTTTCCACGGTATTGGCACCGACCGATGTTGTCACTCGCGATGATATCGACCGCTGGCAGGCAAAAAGCCTCAATGAAGTGATGCGCCGGTTACCAGGTGTGGATATCGCTCAAACTGGGGGGTTAGGTCAGGGTTCCTCCATGTACATCCGTGGTACTGAAGCTCGGCATGTACTGGTATTGATTGATGGCATTCCTCTTGCGCGCACCGGTATCCTCAACAGCGTCGATTTCAATCAGATTCCCATTTCTTTAGTGCAGCGGGTTGAATATATCCGTGGGCCGCGTTCTGCCGTCTATGGTTCTGGGGCGATTGGGGGTGTTATTAATGTGATTACCCAATCGGACCAAGAAGGCGCACAGATTAATGCCGGCGTCGGCTCTAAAGGTTACCAGCAATATGATGGCAGTGTTCGCCAACGTTTTGGAGATACTTTGGCAACGCTGGCGGGTGGGTATCAAACCACTAACGGCTATAACATCAAACCTAACTCACCAAATCCTATTGATAGTGACCGGGACGGTTTCCGTAATAAAAATTTCTGGGCCGGGCTGGAGCATCAATTCAACCAAGAGATATCCGGCTTTGTTAGAGGATATGGCTATACCAACAACACTGATTATGATGTTGGTAGCCTCTCTTCTCCGGCATACAGTGGCGATGAAGAGCGACTTTATAACCATACTTATGATGCCGGGCTACGTTATGTGTCAGGGGCTTATTCTTCTCAATTAATCGGTAGCTATCAGAAATATAAAGACTATAACTTCAGTAGCCAGTATGGCCGCTATGGGGTTGCTACCACGCTGGACAATATGGATCAGCGCAATGTGCAATGGGGCAATACCTACAGTTTTGATAGTGCGACCTTGAGTGCAGGGGTGGATTGGCAACAACAGCGTTTGACGTCCTCTAACCAAACAGTCTCCGACACCTATAAGCGGGATAACACCGGTTTATACCTGAGTGGCCAGCAGAAGCTCGGCAATGTGACATTAGAAGCTTCAGGTCGTGAAGATAAAGATGAGCAATTTGGTTGGCACGAAACATGGCAAACAGCCGCTGGCTGGGAGTTTGTTCCTGACTATCGTGTGACGTTATCTTACGGCACCGGCTTCCTGGCTCCTTCATTGGGTCAGCAATATGGTTCGCAGCGCTTCGATATTATGTCAAACAGTGATCTGAAACCTGAAGAGTCGCGCCAATGGGAAGCCGGTTTGGAAGGGCTGACAGGGCCAGTTGACTGGCGTTTGTCTGCTTACTACAACAAAATTGAAAATCTGATTGATTACACTTCTGACCCAGTGACGTATAAAGGGCAATATTACAATGTGAATTCTGCAACCATAAAAGGGGTTGAATTGACCGGAAACGTTGATACCGGGATGTTTAACCACCAAATCACGTTGCAATACATTGATCCACGTAATGACCTGAATAATGAAGTGTTAGCTCGCCGCTCTAAACAGCAGGCCAAGTATCAGTTGGATTGGACAATGTTCAATGTTGATATGGACGTTTCTTATCAGTATTACAGCAAACGCTACGACAACAGCACCTCTATCTATAGCGCGACTCAGCGTGAATTATCCAGTTACAGCACAGTTGACGTCTCCGCTGCTTATCCGGTTACTTCTCATCTAACAGTTCGTGGTAGAATTGCTAACCTGTTCGATAAAGAATACGAAACGGCTTATGGCTATAAAACCGCTGGACGAGAGTATTACCTCACAGGAAGTTATAACTTCTAAGGCTGATTCTTCTCCTCGCCCGACAGCGCTGATTTTTGATTCAGGTGTTGGCGGGCTATCTGTCTATCAAGAGATTCGGCAGTTGTTGCCGGATCTCCACTATATATATGCTTTCGACAACGTCGCTTTCCCTTACGGGGAGAAGTCAGGCGAGTTTATTGTTGAACGCGTGCTGGAAATTGTCACGGCAGTGCAGCAGCGCCATCCATTAGCAATAGTGGTTATCGCCTGTAACACCGCCAGCACCGTCTCCCTTCCTGCATTGCGTGAACGTTTTGCGTTCCCGGTCGTTGGTGTGGTTCCTGCCATCAAACCTGCAGTACGGCTAACCCGTAATGGTGTTGTTGGCCTACTGGCCACACGCGGCACGGTTCATGCTTCTTATACTCTGGATTTGATTGAACGCTTTGCTACAGATTGCAAAATTGAGTTACTGGGTTCCTCCGAGCTGGTGGAACTGGCAGAAAGCAAGTTGCATGGTGGTGTGGTTCCAGTTGAAGCATTAAAGAAAATCCTTCATCCGTGGTTAATGATGCGTGAACCGCCAGATACCATTGTCTTGGGCTGCACGCATTTCCCTCTATTAGCGGAAGAGTTAGCGCAAGTGTTGCCGGAAGGGACGCGCATGGTCGATTCCGGTGCCGCCATTGCACGTCGAACGGCTTGGCTTATCTCTTCGCAGGAAAATATCATTTCTTCTACGGATGAGAACATTGCATATTGCATGGCACTGAACGCAGACACTGATGCTTTATTGCCCGTTTTGCAGGGTTATGGCTTCCCAACACTGGAAAAACTGCCAATTTAGCAGCGTTTTGACTAAAGATTCAGCGGTTGAAAAGTTTTTTGAAATTAGGGGTTGCAGGCTGTCAGGAACTCCCTATAATGCGCCTCCACTGACCGGGAACAACGAAACATACTTCGCCGGGTCAGGAAGAGAAAAGAACGATTTTGACTTCGAAAGAAACAAAAGAAAACCTTGACTCTTCAGCGGGAAAGCGTATTATCTGCCTCCCGCGTTACCGTAAGATTCGCCGCAAGGCAAACGGGTAACGAACGCTCTTTAACAATTTATCAGACAATCTGTGTGGGCACTCGCAAGACGATATCGAAGCCTGTTTCGGCAGGCAGAAGTAATATCAAAGTCTTGAAGAGTGACCAAAGCAGTACACATTTGAACTTCGGTTCGAATGCATATTTGCAGAAAGTAATCTTTGAGCATCGCTTTTAATTAAGCAAATCAAACAAATCTTAAATTGAAGAGTTTGATCATGGCTCAGATTGAACGCTGGCGGCAGGCCTAACACATGCAAGTCGAGCGGCAGCGGAAAGTAGTTTACTACTTTGCCGGCGAGCGGCGGACGGGTGAGTAATGTCTGGGAAACTGCCTGATGGAGGGGGATAACTACTGGAAACGGTAGCTAATACCGCATGACCTCGCAAGAGCAAAGTGGGGGACCTTCGGGCCTCACGCCATCGGATGTGCCCAGATGGGATTAGCTAGTAGGTGGGGTAATGGCTCACCTAGGCGACGATCCCTAGCTGGTCTGAGAGGATGACCAGCCACACTGGAACTGAGACACGGTCCAGACTCCTACGGGAGGCAGCAGTGGGGAATATTGCACAATGGGCGCAAGCCTGATGCAGCCATGCCGCGTGTGTGAAGAAGGCCTTCGGGTTGTAAAGCACTTTCAGCGAGGAGGAAGGGGTTGAGTTTAATACGCTCAATCATTGACGTTACTCGCAGAAGAAGCACCGGCTAACTCCGTGCCAGCAGCCGCGGTAATACGGAGGGTGCAAGCGTTAATCGGAATTACTGGGCGTAAAGCGCACGCAGGCGGTTTGTTAAGTCAGATGTGAAATCCCCGCGCTTAACGTGGGAACTGCATTTGAAACTGGCAAGCTAGAGTCTTGTAGAGGGGGGTAGAATTCCAGGTGTAGCGGTGAAATGCGTAGAGATCTGGAGGAATACCGGTGGCGAAGGCGGCCCCCTGGACAAAGACTGACGCTCAGGTGCGAAAGCGTGGGGAGCAAACAGGATTAGATACCCTGGTAGTCCACGCTGTAAACGATGTCGACTTGGAGGTTGTGCCCTTGAGGCGTGGCTTCCGGAGCTAACGCGTTAAGTCGACCGCCTGGGGAGTACGGCCGCAAGGTTAAAACTCAAATGAATTGACGGGGGCCCGCACAAGCGGTGGAGCATGTGGTTTAATTCGATGCAACGCGAAGAACCTTACCTACTCTTGACATCCACAGAACTTAGCAGAGATGCTTCGGTGCCTTCGGGAACTGTGAGACAGGTGCTGCATGGCTGTCGTCAGCTCGTGTTGTGAAATGTTGGGTTAAGTCCCGCAACGAGCGCAACCCTTATCCTTTGTTGCCAGCACGTAATGGTGGGAACTCAAAGGAGACTGCCGGTGACAAACCGGAGGAAGGTGGGGATGACGTCAAGTCATCATGGCCCTTACGAGTAGGGCTACACACGTGCTACAATGGCAGATACAAAGTGAAGCGAACTCGCGAGAGCAAGCGGACCACATAAAGTCTGTCGTAGTCCGGATTGGAGTCTGCAACTCGACTCCATGAAGTCGGAATCGCTAGTAATCGTAGATCAGAATGCTACGGTGAATACGTTCCCGGGCCTTGTACACACCGCCCGTCACACCATGGGAGTGGGTTGCAAAAGAAGTAGGTAGCTTAACCTTCGGGAGGGCGCTTACCACTTTGTGATTCATGACTGGGGTGAAGTCGTAACAAGGTAACCGTAGGGGAACCTGCGGTTGGATCACCTCCTTACCTAACGATACGCATTGCGTAGTGTCCACACAGATTGTCTGATGAATGTAAACGAGCAAGCGCACCTGTTGATGTCGTGAGTTTCGACTCATGCTGATACGAAACGGTTAGATTTCGGTTTAATCGGAATTTCGTGTCCCCATCGTCTAGAGGCCTAGGACACTGCCCTTTCACGGCTGTAACAGGGGTTCGAATCCCCTTGGGGACGCCAATCCGATAATGTGTGAAAGACATTATCACCGGTTCTTGATGAACCACAAAGTATCTTAAAGATGACTTTAACGAGTCGTGTTTAAGATATTGCTCTTTAACAATCTGGAACAAGCTGAAAATTGAAACATTACAGCTGAAACTTATCTCTCCGTAGATGTACTGAGATAAGGAGTAACCTGTAATAGAGTCTCTCAAATAATCACAACGCAAGTTGTCGAAAGACACCTTCGGGTTGTGAGGTTAAGCGACTAAGCGTACACGGTGGATGCCTAGGCAGTCAGAGGCGATGAAGGGCGTGCTAATCTGCGAAAAGCGTCGGTAAGCTGATATGAAGCGTTACAACCGACGATACCCGAATGGGGAAACCCAGTGCAATTCGTTGCACTATTGCATGGTGAATACATAGCCATGCAAGGCGAACCGGGGGAACTGAAACATCTAAGTACCCCGAGGAAAAGAAATCAACCGAGATTCCCCCAGTAGCGGCGAGCGAACGGGGAGGAGCCCAGAGTCTGAATCAGTCTGTGTGTTAGTGGAAGCGTCTGGAAAGTCGCAGGGTACAGGGTGATACTCCCGTACACAAAAACACACTTACTGTGAACTCGATGAGTAGGGCGGGACACGTGACATCCTGTCTGAATATGGGGGGACCATCCTCCAAGGCTAAATACTCCTGACTGACCGATAGTGAACCAGTACCGTGAGGGAAAGGCGAAAAGAACCCCGGCGAGGGGAGTGAAATAGAACCTGAAACCGTGTACGTACAAGCAGTGGGAGCACCTTCGTGGTGTGACTGCGTACCTTTTGTATAATGGGTCAGCGACTTATATTTTGTAGCAAGGTTAACCGAATAGGGGAGCCGTAGGGAAACCGAGTCTTAACTGGGCGTCTAGTTGCAAGGTATAGACCCGAAACCCGGTGATCTAGCCATGGGCAGGTTGAAGGTTGGGTAACACTAACTGGAGGACCGAACCGACTAATGTTGAAAAATTAGCGGATGACTTGTGGCTGGGGGTGAAAGGCCAATCAAACCGGGAGATAGCTGGTTCTCCCCGAAAGCTATTTAGGTAGCGCCTCGTGAACTCATCTTCGGGGGTAGAGCACTGTTTCGGCTAGGGGGTCATCCCGACTTACCAAACCGATGCAAACTCCGAATACCGAAGAATGTTATCACGGGAGACACACGGCGGGTGCTAACGTCCGTCGTGAAGAGGGAAACAACCCAGACCGCCAGCTAAGGTCCCAAAGTCATGGTTAAGTGGGAAACGATGTGGGAAGGCATAGACAGCCAGGATGTTGGCTTAGAAGCAGCCATCATTTAAAGAAAGCGTAATAGCTCACTGGTCGAGTCGGCCTGCGCGGAAGATGTAACGGGGCTAAACCATGCACCGAAGCTGCGGCAGCGACACTTAGGTGTTGTTGGGTAGGGGAGCGTTCTGTAAGCCGTTGAAGGTGGACTGTGAGGTCTGCTGGAGGTATCAGAAGTGCGAATGCTGACATAAGTAACGATAATGCGGGTGAAAAACCCGCACGCCGGAAGACCAAGGGTTCCTGTCCAACGTTAATCGGGGCAGGGTGAGTCGACCCCTAAGGCGAGGCTGAAAAGCGTAGTCGATGGGAAACAGGTTAATATTCCTGTACTCGGTGTTACTGCGAAGGGGGGACGGAGAAGGCTAGGCTAGCCGGGCGACGGTTGTCCCGGTTTAAGCATGTAGGCGGAGTGACCTGGTAAATCCGGTTGCTTATCAACGCTGAGGTGTGATGACGATGCACTACGGTGCAGAAGTAGTTGATGCCAAGCTTCCAGGAAAAGCCTCTAAGCATCAGGTAACATTGAATCGTACCCCAAACCGACACAGGTGGTCAGGTAGAGAATACTCAGGCGCTTGAGAGAACTCGGGTGAAGGAACTAGGCAAAATGGTGCCGTAACTTCGGGAGAAGGCACGCTGGCATTAGGTAAAGAGACTTGCTCTCGTAGCCGAAGCCAGTCGCAGATACCAGCTGGCTGCAACTGTTTAATAAAAACACAGCACTGTGCAAACACGAAAGTGGACGTATACGGTGTGACGCCTGCCCGGTGCTGGAAGGTTAATTGATGGGGTCAGCCGCAAGGCGAAGCTCTTGATCGAAGCCCCAGTAAACGGCGGCCGTAACTATAACGGTCCTAAGGTAGCGAAATTCCTTGTCGGGTAAGTTCCGACCTGCACGAATGGCGTAATGATGGCCAGGCTGTCTCCACCCGAGACTCAGTGAAATTGAACTCGCTGTGAAGATGCAGTGTACCCGCGGCAAGACGGAAAGACCCCGTGAACCTTTACTATAGCTTGACACTGAACATTGAGCCTTGATGTGTAGGATAGGTGGGAGGCATCGAAGTGTGGACGCCAGTCTGCATGGAGCCAACCTTGAAATACCACCCTTTAATGTTTGATGTTCTAACTCGGCCCCGTAATCCGGGGTGAGGACAGTGTCTGGTGGGTAGTTTGACTGGGGCGGTCTCCTCCCAAAGAGTAACGGAGGAGCACGAAGGTTAGCTAATCACGGTCGGACATCGTGAGGTTAGTGCAAAGGCATAAGCTAGCTTGACTGCGAGAGTGACGGCTCGAGCAGGTACGAAAGTAGGTCTTAGTGATCCGGTGGTTCTGAATGGAAGGGCCATCGCTCAACGGATAAAAGGTACTCCGGGGATAACAGGCTGATACCGCCCAAGAGTTCATATCGACGGCGGTGTTTGGCACCTCGATGTCGGCTCATCACATCCTGGGGCTGAAGTAGGTCCCAAGGGTATGGCTGTTCGCCATTTAAAGTGGTACGCGAGCTGGGTTTAGAACGTCGTGAGACAGTTCGGTCCCTATCTGCCGTGGGCGTTGGAAGATTGAGAGGGGCTGCTCCTAGTACGAGAGGACCGGAGTGGACGAATCACTGGTGTTCGGGTTGTCATGCCAATGGCACTGCCCGGTAGCTAAATTCGGAAGAGATAACCGCTGAAAGCATCTAAGCGGGAAACTTGCCTCGAGATGAGTCTTCCCTGGGGCTTTAAGCCCCCTGAAGGAACGTTAAAGACTATGACGTTGATAGGCTGGGTGTGTAAGTGCAGCGATGCATTGAGCTAACCAGTACTAATGATCCGTGAGGCTTAACCTTACAACACCAAAGGTGTTTTTGTTATTTGAGAATTGATTTTCAGCGATGTTTACAGATTGAATTGGCTGGCTGCGTGATAGACATCATGTGGCGGGTTGATTGAAACAGAATTTGCCTGGCGGCCATAGCGCGGTGGACCCACCTGAACCCATGCCGAACTCAGAAGTGAAACGCCGTAGCGCCGATGGTAGTGTGGGGTCTCCCCATGCGAGAGTAGGACACTGCCAGGCATCAAACACGCATTATCAGAGTGACATCTGGTGATGGACAAAATCGCCATGAGCGGTTTTGCACAGCGAGGAACGCTGGCCCTGAAGAGGGTAAGTATCAGGAAGATACACGTAAAAGAATCGGTGGAGCGGTAGTTCAGTTGGTTAGAATACCTGCCTGTCACGCAGGGGGTCGCGGGTTCGAGCCCCGTCCGTTCCGCCACTTATTTAAATTATGCCTGCTAATTTTAGCAGGCATAATGTTAAGCGTAATTTAGGGGCGTAGCTCAGTTGGTAGAGCACCGGTCTCCAAAACCGGGTGTCGCGAGTTCGAGTCTCTCCGCCCCTGCCATATTGAAAACCCTTCGTGAAAACGAGGGGTTTTTTTATGTCTAAAATAGTCATCTGGTCCATTCTCTGTACTCCTACCCTTCCGCTAAATAAACTTTTTCCTCTATATGAACCCTCTCTTCCTATTTTTCCACATAGAAAATCCTGCTTATTTTTTCCATTCACCAAATATCTCTTGCCCAATTAATAATCTTTAATTACCCATATTTCTTTGAAATCCTCTATGAAAATTTAGAAGGTAACGTTCCCAATGCATACCTATTTGGCTGAATTTATGTACAAAACGATTGTTATTCTGTGGTGTGACGCTGCTCATTATTACTTTCACAAAATGTACTAAAACTAATTAACATTTTAGCTATCAGGAAGCTCACCTTAGAAAACATCATATGCTTTTAGATCAACATTATCTGCAAATTGGCCGAAGTTCAGGGCAGTAAATGGCCTGAATGATCTTAACTGTTCTTCGCAATAGTAGCGGGTCAACGGCTCGACGATGGCAAGTGAGGAGAGAAATATGTACAGGCGTTTACTGTTAGCAGCAGCTGTAACAGCAGCAATGTGTAGTGCAGTTCAGGCGGCTCCGTTAGTCGTGGGTTTTTCTCAGATTGGTTCAGAATCCGGTTGGCGCTCAGCGGAAACCAAGGTTTCTAAGCAAGAGGCTGAAAAACGCGGAATAACACTAAAAATCGCGGATGCCCAACAAAAACAAGAGAACCAAATCAAAGCGGTGAGATCCTTTATTGCTCAGGGTGTTGATGCCATCTTTATCGCTCCTGTCGTTGCTACTGGCTGGACGCCAGTCTTACAGGAAGCGAAAGAAGCCAAAATCCCGGTATTCCTACTGGACCGTATGATTGAAGTGAATGATCCCTCTTTATATACAGCCGCAGTAGCTTCGGACAGTGTATATGAAGGCAAAGTTGCCGGTGAATGGCTGCTGAAAGAGGTTGCAGGCAAGCCCTGTAACGTTGTTGAACTGCAAGGTACTGTCGGCTCTAGTGTGGCGATTAACCGTAAAAAAGGTTTTGCTGATGGGATAGCCTCGGCACCTAACGTGAAGATAATCCGTTCTCAATCAGGGGATTTCACACGTAGTAAAGGTAAAGAGGTTATGGAGAGCTTCATTAAAGCAGAGCAAAATGGCAAGAATATCTGTGCAGTTTATGCACATAACGATGATATGGCGATTGGCGCTATTCAAGCCATTAAAGAAGCAGGCTTGAAACCGGGCTCAGAAATCAAAATCGTTTCTATCGACGGCGTTCCTGATATTTTCAAAGCAATGAGCAGTGGTGAGGCAAATGCTACTGTTGAATTGACACCAAATATGGCTGGTCCAGCTTTTGATGCTTTAATTGCGCTGAAGAAAGACGGTACCCAACCTCCTAAATTTATCCAGACAGAATCTCGACTGTTGCAGCCAGATACGGCTAAACAGGAGTATGAATCCAAGAAGAGCCTTGGTTATTGATTCAAATGGCGGGGCTTGCCCCGCCTACTTTCGTCACCTGTATTTGGACAATATCTGAGTCGTTTTTGAACGTGGGTACATCTGATGGAAACACTGTTAGAAGTCCGTGGCTTGTCAGTTGAATTTCCTGGTGTTAAGGCATTGGACGCTGTGGATTTTTCTCTGCATCGTGGTGAGGTTGTGGCTTTGCTAGGGGAAAATGGTGCAGGGAAATCGACGTTAATCAAAGCACTTACCGGAGTTTATAAGCGCGCCGGCGGTGAGGTTTATTTAGAGGGTGTGGCCATTTGTCCCATTGATACTGCTGATGCTCAAAAGATGGGTATTGGCACCGTTTATCAAGAGGTCAATCTACTACCCAACATTTCTATTGCGGCGAATCTTTTTATTGGTCGTGAGCCATTACGTTGGGGGTTTATTGATCATCGAACCATGAACCAACAGGCGGAAAAATTACTGAAAGGTTATGGTTTATTACTAGATGTTCAACGTCCTTTAGCTGATTTTTCTATTGCAATACAACAGATTGTCGCTATCGCTCGGGCGGTTGACCTCTCTGCCAAAGTACTTATTCTGGATGAGCCTACGGCGAGCCTGGATGCAAAAGAAGTCAGCATGTTGTTGGATATTCTACGCCAGCTGCGTGATCAGGGCATTGGCATGATTTTCGTGACTCATTTCCTCGATCAAGTCTATCGAATCAGTGATCGCATAACGGTCTTGCGTAACGGTAAACTCGTCGGCACTAAAACCACGACAGAGCTCCCTCGTATTGAATTGGTTCAAATGATGCTGGGCCACAGTTTTGATGAGCAATTATTAAAACGTGGTGAACATAATATTGCGGCGAACCAGCCACTAGTCGAATTTAAAAATTATGGTCGCCGTGGCGTGGTTGAGAACTTTGACTTATCTGTTTCTCCTGGTGAAATCGTCGGGCTTGCCGGGTTACTGGGGTCTGGCCGCACCGAAACGGCACAATTAATTTTTGGTGTGACCACTCCGGATAATGGTGAAGCCAAAATACAAGGCAAACCCGTTAAAATTAGAACACCTCGTAAAGCCTCTAAATCTGGCTTTGGTTACTGCCCAGAAGATCGCAAAACAGATGGCATCGTGGGTGCTGCCACCGTTCGAGAAAATATTATTCTGGCCCTACAGGCTCAACGTGGGTGGCTGAGGCCAATTTCTATGCGTGAACAGACCCAAATTGCGGAAGATTTTATCCAGCAATTGGGTATTCGTACTCCTGGCCCTGAACAGCAAATTCAGTATCTCTCCGGTGGAAATCAGCAAAAAGTATTATTAGCCCGTTGGTTGGCGACAAAACCTCGATTTTTAATTTTAGATGAGCCAACTCGGGGTATTGATGTGGGCGCGCATGCAGAGATTATTCGGTTGATTGAGAAATTGTGTGACGAAGGATTAGCACTGTTAATTATCTCTTCCGAATTGGAGGAGTTGGCAGGTTATGCCGATCGGGTCATTGTCTTGCGTGATCGTCGGCATATTGCGCAACTCAGTCATGATGAGATTTCTGTTCCTGCCATCATGCAGGCGATCGCGGTGCAATAAGGAGTGACCTTATGGGAAACAGGAGCCTGTCAATGACACAACGGCCGCGCAAAGTTAAATGGGTCTTGCCGAAAGGTGCCACTCAGTTTGGTGCTCTGGCAGTTATTTTATTGATTGATAGTCTGGTTGCCCCACATTTTTTCTCAATTCATATTCAAGACGGGCGGCTGTTTGGCAGTGTGATTGATATCTTAAATCGTGGTGCTCCCGTCGCTTTATTGGCGCTGGGGATGACATTGGTTATCGCGACGGGGGGTATTGATTTATCTGTCGGTGCCGTGATGGCAATCGCGGGTGCGACAGCGGCGACGCTGACTAGCGCAGGATATCCTTTACCAATGGTCTTGGTAGCGGCACTTACGGTCGGAGCATTGTGTGGACTATGGAATGGTTTTTTAGTGGCGGTATTACAAATTCAACCGATTGTCGCCACATTGATGTTAATGGTAGCAGGGCGAGGTATAGCCCAACTGATTACAGAAGGGCAAATCGTTACATTTGATAGCGGTGGTTTGGCAAAATTAGGTAGCAGTACTTTGATGTATATGCCGATGTCAGTGGTTATTGCATTGGGTATGCTGATTATTGTGTGGTTATTGACTCGTAAAACAGCACTGGGGCTATTTATTGAGTCGGTCGGTATCAACTTACGCTCAGCACGTAATGCGGGGGTGAGTACTCGTCTGGTACTGATTGCCGTGTATGTGATTTGCGGTATTTGCGCGGCAGTTGCGGGAATTATTGTGACCGCAGATATTCGGGGCGCAGATGCGAACAATGCCGGCCTCTGGCTGGAACTGGATGCCATTTTAGCTGTGGTTATCGGTGGAGCTTCATTAATGGGGGGACGTTTTAATCTTTTGCTCTCAGTTATTGGCGCTTTGATTATTCAGGGAATGAATACTGGGATTTTACTTTCGGGTTATCAACCGGAATTCAATCTGGTTCTTAAGGCCATTGTTGTGCTTGCCGTTCTGGTGGTGCAGTCACCGATGATTTCATTAAGCCATATCTTCCGGAGGCGAAAATAATGTTAAAGCGTAATATCCCTTTGCTGATGACTATCGCCGTTTTTATTCTGGGATATGCATTTTGTCTCAGCCAGTTCCCTAGCTTTTCATCTACTCGAGTGTGGTGTGATTTACTGACAGATAATGCCTTTCTGGGCATTGTTGCTGTGGGTATGACTTTTGTCATCTTATCGGGAGGTATCGATTTATCTGTCGGCTCCGTCATTGCATTTACGGGGGTGCTGCTGGCGAAGTTAATTGGCACTTATGGTATTCACCCAGTGTATGCTTTTGCCATAGTTCTAGTGATGGGGGCGATGTTTGGCGCATTAATGGGCTGGATTATTGATTCCCTGAAACTGCCTGCATTTATCATTACCCTCGCCGGGATGTTTTTTGTTCGCGGTATGAGCTTTATTGTCTCTGAAGAGTCCATCCCCATTGATCACCCGCTTTATGCCACGTTGGCGAATTATGCCTGGAAGGTCCCCGGTGGTGGGCGTTTTACTCTGCTAGCCCTCATCATGCTTTTGGTGGTAGCGTTTGGTATTTTGCTGGCCCATCGAACCCGCTTTGGCCATAACGTCTATGCCATAGGGGGCAACAGCGTTTCAGCTGCTCTGATGGGGGTTCCAGTCCGACAAACTACGATAAAAATCTACATGCTGTCGAGCACATTGGCAGCACTGTCTGGAATTGTCTTTTCTCTCTATACCTCAGCTGGTTATGCATTGGCGGCCAGTGGTGTTGAGCTGGATGCTATTGCCGCTGTTGTTATCGGTGGCACATTACTAACCGGTGGCATCGGTACCGTCTTTGGCACCCTGTTTGGTGTTTTGATTCAGGGCCTGATACAGAGCTACATTACTTTCGATGGCACACTCAGTTCATGGTGGACCAAAATTGTCATCGGAATTTTGTTATTCAGCTTTATTGCTATCCAGAAGGCGATGAGTGCTTTTTACTTAAATCGTCGAACTCGCCCTCAGCCGCCACCGCTTAATCCTGTATAGCGCTCTGTGCTGCGTTATTCATTGGTGTTTTTAGTAGCTGTCGGATTAATGTCTGCTGGTCACTGTTTTGCAACCAAACGGCATACAGTGGCCGCACGATTGGCGGTATATCAGCGTTAATGACCAGCTGTGGATACTCTTTTTGCCAATGTTCGGGTAGAAAAGCACAACCACCGGTAGTTTCTAACAGTTTGCGGGTTAAATGGGCCGAGGTCGTGGTCAGTACCGGCATCTGCTCGCTATTGAGCAATCTATTCTCTTGCTGATGGAAATCAGCCCCCCATTCAAGTTTGATATACGGTGCCTCAATTGCATTTTTATGCTCGGTTTCACCATCAGCTTCTTCTGCTAGATCAAGGGGGGAAGATGAGAACAGCCGTAGCGAGAAATGCCCTAACAGCAAACTGGCCAATTCGTCCATTTTAGGGGCTTCGGTCGTTATCAATAAATCCAGTTGCCGTTCGTGTAACTGCTTCACCAATGATTGTCGCAGTGCAATACGTGCCTCAAGGCGCAATGCTTCGCGTTGTTTATATAACTGTTGCAACCAGGGAGTGAGATAGGCCTCCCAAAGTGATGCGGTTGCACCAATGGACAACTCGGTGTGTTGCAGCGAATGTACCACCTCTTTTTTGGCTAGCTGCCAGGTACTCATCAAGGTTTCGGCGTAGGGCAGCAGCCTTTCGCCTGCCGGGGTCAGACGAATATTATTGCGATGACGAGTGAATAAATTTGCACCTAATTGATTTTCCAACTGACGGATACGAAAACTTACCGCGGACTGCGTTAAGTACAAAGATTCAGCTGCGCGACCAAAGTGGCGAGTTCTACTGACCTCCAAAAAGGTTTTCAGTAATTCGGTATCCACACCTATCTCCAATTTTTTTTGTCGTTAAGATTTAAATGTTTTGTTTTACACGATGTCAAGCCTATCTAATACTCCGCGCCATAAACAGCACGACCATGAGAGAATTAGGAGCGTGTCAGATGGCGGATAGCTTCATCACGACCAATCGTTTTTTTGATAATAAACATTATCCTCGCGGGTTCTCGCGTCACGGCGATTTCACCATTAAAGAGGCGCAATTACTAGAGCGCTACGGCCATGCTTTTAACGAACTCGATCTCGGGAAACGCGAACCAGCAACTGAAGAAGAGCATTCGTTTGTAGCTGTATGCCGCGGCGAACGTGAGCCTGTCAGTGCTGAGGAAAAAGTCTGGTCCAAATATGTGACCCGGACTCGTCGCCCTAAACGTTTCCACACGCTGTCTGGCGGCAAGCCGCAGATGGATGCAGTGGAAGACTATACCGATAGCGACGATTAGTATCGTACCTAAAGCCGTAGGGGGGTAGCTATGTGCATCCACTCGAATTACTTACTTTTGTAAGCTTATCGGGATGCAGTTGCTTGCTACCTTTCTGCGACTCTAATGATATTAGGTACGATATTGAGGGGCTTATGCCCCTTTTTTATTTTTCACATTAGGCTCTTATGCAACTGCAAAAGTAGCCGGTCCATGCAACGATAGCTCAGTGCTTCGGCAAGATGTTTTTTTTGGATATTGTCTTCCAGAGCGAGATCCGCAATCGTCCGGGCGACTTTCAAAATATGGTGCCAGGCGCGCACAGATAACCCCAGAGTCAGCAGAACTTGTTCCAAAAATACAGCATTCTCAGGTGTTAAATAACAATGTTCGGCCACGTCCTGACTGCTAAGTTGCGTGTTTACTTTTCCTGTCCGATCCAACTGCCTTTGTCTTGCTTGTAATACCCGCTGCTTGACGGTTTCACTGTTCTCCCCCTGATGTTTTTGCGCGCCCAGCATTCCTGCGGGCAGTAAGGGTACTTCTATCGATAAATCAAATCGGTCCAAAAACGGGCCAGACAATTTTGCCAAATAGCGCAGGACTTGCTGTGGTGATGTTCGGTTATGGATACCTTGATAGTGACCACTAGGGCTAGGATTCATTGCTGCGATAAGCTGTACTCTAGCCGGGAAACACACTTTGGCTGCCGCACGGGAAATAATAATTTCACCAGACTCTAGTGGTTCACGCAGTGAATCCAGTACCCGACGTTCAAACTCCGGCAGTTCATCCAGAAAAAGGACGCCATTGTGTGCAAGTGATATTTCTCCAGGGCGGGGAATGGAACCACCGCCAATCAGTGCGGCCATCGAGGCACTATGATGTGGGGCGCGAAAAGCTCGACAGCGCCATTGAGTCGGTAGCTCATTGCTGTGTAGTAAGCCATTAATGGCTGCGGCTTCCAGTGCTTCTTGATCTGTTAGTGGTGGTAATAATCCGGTTAACCGATTGGCAAGCATGGTTTTGCCAGTACCCGGTGGCCCGAGTAACAGCAGGTTATGACCACCGGCAGCCGCTATCTCTAGTGCGCGTTTAGCCTGTGATTGCCCAATGATATCTTGTAGATCAAGATGATTATCATACTCTGTAGCATGTTCAATAGATTGACCTTGCTCGAGGGTATTTTCGCCTTGTAAAAAACCGCATACCGCTAACAAATGGTCAGCAACCCAGCTGTTGCCCTGTGGAATAAGCCCTATTTCAAGGCTGTTCGCTGTTGGCAGAATTAATTGCCGATGGGCCAGGCTACTGGCTAGCGCCGCTGGAATCGCGCCGTTAACCCGCCTTAGCGCCCCCGATAGGGCTAGCTCTCCCAGGAACTCATAGTGCGTTAATTTATCCGCAGGAATCTGTTCTGAAGCTGCCAATATGGCTAAAGCGATAGGCAGGTCATAACGCCCACCTTCTTTGGGTAAATCCGCCGGAGCCAAACTGACCGTGATCCGTTTGGCGGGAAAGGTGAAACCACTGTTGATTAATGCACTACGGACTCTATCCCGCGCCTCTTTTACCGTCGTTTCTGGTAAGCCAACCAAGACCAACCCCGGTAATCCATTGCTGATATGGACTTCAACGGTGACTGAAGGAGCCTGAATACCTAAAGTGGCGCGAGTATGAATAGTTGCCAGTGACATGATGCCTTCCTCTACCGTGATGCGTCCTTGGTGTCTGGGCGTGGCTGTAGAATGCCGCAGGTTTTTTTTCGGCACACAGAAAAAGGATTGGTTTGCGAAACCTCACGAGAAGTTTTTCTGCAATCACAATGTGAAAATCAAAAATTGCGATACAGGCTGCAAAAAAAGACCAAACTATCAATGTGGCTTTTACTGGTTGATAAATAATATGTTTATTGTATTTCGCGGCGACACTCACAAAATAATAATTTAAATAAACATTGTCAGATAACCAATAACTGTGATAACTCTGTAGGTATTCGTTCGACACTAGATAGATGAACAACCTAATTATGAAAGCGATTGTCCAAGTGATTAACCTAGTCCTAATTAGCGTGGTGGTGATTATTATCCCACCGTGCGGGGCTGCACTTGGACGAATAAAGGCATAAAAATCAAGCCTTAATCTCAAGAGAACCCCCGCACCGAAAGGTCCGGGGGTTTTTTTATTGGTACGTTAAAAGACGCGAGGAACATAAAATGCACAACAGAATAAAATCCTGTGCCTCCCGCAAAAGGTCGGGGAAATAACTATGAATGGTGCTCAGTGGGTGGTTCAAGCGTTGCGTGCACAGGGTGTTGATACGGTATTCGGCTATCCGGGCGGGGCGATTATGCCTGTCTACGATGCTTTGTATGATGGTGGTGTCGAGCATTTGCTCTGCCGCCATGAGCAGGGCGCTGCGATTGCCGCTATCGGTTACGCGCGTGCAACCGGTAAAGTCGGGGTGTGTATTGCCACTTCCGGCCCCGGAGCCACTAATCTGATCACCGGTTTGGCTGATGCTTTACTAGATTCTGTGCCAGTTATTGCTATCACCGGCCAGGTTGGTTCCGCATTAATCGGTACCGATGCCTTTCAGGAGATTGATGTACTGGGCCTGTCGCTGGCCTGTACCAAACACAGTTTCTTGGTTGAATCACTGGATGCATTGCCGGGCATTATGGCTGAAGCTTTTGCTATTGCTACCAGCGGCCGCCCTGGGCCGGTTTTAATCGATATCCCGAAAGACATTCAGTTAGCTGTAGGCGAGTTGACCCCACACTTGATGCCAGTTGAAGAGCATTTGGTTGATTCTGCCGCGGAGTTACAACAGGCCTGGGATATGTTGGCGACAGCTAAAAAACCTATGCTGTATGTTGGTGGTGGTGTTGGCATGGCGCAGGCGGTTCCGGCATTACGCCAGTTTATCGACGTCACCGGTGTGCCTGCGGTCGCGACGTTGAAAGGTTTGGGCGCACCCGATAGTGAGCATCCTTGTTATTTGGGTATGTTAGGTATGCACGGCACTAAAGCGGCGAACTTTGCGGTACAAGATTGTGATTTATTAATCGCTGTGGGTGCCCGTTTTGATGACCGCGTAACAGGGAAACTGAATACATTCGCCGCAAAAGCAAAAGTTATCCATATGGATATCGATCCGGCCGAGCTGGGTAAATTGCGTCAGGCGCACGTCGCATTACAGGGCGATTTAAAAGTATTATTGCCCGCTTTACAGCAATCGCTGAATATTCAGCCATGGCGCGATGAGGTTATGACGTTAAAACAACAGCATAGCTGGCGTTATGATCACCCCGGCCAGGCAATTTATGCCCCATTATTGCTTAAGCAAATCTCTGAACGCAAAGCCCCACAAACCGTGGTAACCACCGATGTAGGCCAGCACCAGATGTGGACTGCACAGCACATGAGCTTTACCCGCCCTGAGAATTTCATCACTTCCAGCGGTTTGGGCACGATGGGCTTTGGTGTTCCCGCAGCCGTTGGTGCGCAAATGGCTCGCCCTGATGACATGGTTATCTGTGTCTCCGGCGATGGCTCGTTTATGATGAATGTTCAGGAGTTGGGCACGATAAAACGAAAACAGTTGCCATTGAAAATCGTTTTGTTGGATAACCAGCGATTGGGTATGGTACGACAGTGGCAGCAACTGTTTTTTGATGGACGTTATAGCGAAACCAATCTTTCTGATAACCCCGATTTCATCACACTGGCCAGTGCTTTCAATATCCCCGGCCAACGTATCACCCGCAAAGACCAAGTCGACGCCGCTCTGGATGCGCTGTTTAACAGTGAAGGCCCTTATTTACTCCAGGTTTCCATCGACGAACTCGAAAACGTTTGGCCGTTAGTGCCGCCAGGCGCAGGTAATGAAACCATGCTGGAGAAAATCTCATGATGCAACATCAACTCTCTATCCAAGCCCGCTTCCGCCCTGAGATGTTAGAGCGTGTATTGCGGGTTGTGCGGCACCGCGGTTTTCAGGTTTGTGCTATGAATATGTCGCCAACGATTAATGCCGAGAATATTAATATTGAATTGACCGTTGCCAGCCAACGTCCTGTCGATTTACTGTCTTCTCAGCTGAGTAAGCTTATGGATGTCGCCTGCGTCGAGATCCTACAACCTAATACATTACAGATACGCGCCTGATGCGCCACAAGGAAAGAAAAGAATGACGAAGAAAGCTGATTACATTTGGTTTAACGGCGAAATGGTTCCGTGGGCAGAGGCTAAAGTTCATGTGATGTCTCACGCGTTACACTATGGCACGTCAGTCTTCGAAGGTGTCCGTTGCTACGAATCCCATAAAGGGCCAGTTGTTTTCCGTCACCGCGAACACATGCAGCGCCTGCATGACTCCGCCAAAATTTACCGTATGCCAGTTTCTCAGTCGGTGGATGAGCTGATGGAAGCTTGTCGCGAGACACTGCGTAAAAATAATCTGACCAGCGCTTATATCCGCCCATTGGTGTTTATTGGTGATGTCGGCATGGGTGTTAATCCGCCAGATGGTTATAAGACGGATGTCATCATTGCGGCCTTCCCATGGGGTGCCTATCTGGGTGCAGAAGCTCTGGAGCAAGGTATTGATGCCATGGTTTCTTCATGGAACCGTGTTGCACCCAACACCATTCCAACCGCCGCTAAAGCTGGAGGCAACTATTTGTCTTCCTTGCTGGTGGGCAGTGAAGCACGCCGCCACGGCTATCAAGAAGGGATTGCGCTGGATATTCACGGTTTCCTGTCTGAAGGTGCCGGTGAAAACCTGTTTGAAGTGAAAGATGGCATTCTGTTCACACCGCCATTTACCTCTTCTGCTCTGCCAGGTATCACGCGCGACGCTATCATCAAACTGGCTAAAGATATGGGTCTGGAAGTCCGTGAGCAAGTCTTGTCACGTGAATCTCTCTATCTAGCGGATGAAGTGTTTATGTCCGGTACTGCGGCAGAAATTACCCCGGTTCGTAGTGTGGATGGCATTCAGGTCGGCATTGGTAAACGCGGCCCGATTACCGGCAAGATTCAACAAGCCTTCTTCGGCCTGTTCACCGGTGAGACCGAGGACAAGTGGGGCTGGTTGGATCCAATCAACCCGCGTTAATTTATCGCAGATAGAATAAGCAGGTGGTTCGTTCGCCACCTGCAATACAGAATAACCTGGAGTGAAGAGACAATGCCTAAGTACCGTTCCCATACCACCACCCATGGCCGCAATATGGCCGGCGCCCGCGCACTGTGGCGCGCTACCGGTATGACCGATGATGACTTCGGCAAACCGATTATTGCGGTAGTTAACTCATTTACCCAGTTTGTACCGGGCCACGTTCATTTGCGCGACTTAGGAAAACTGGTAGCGGAGCAAATTGAAGCGTCTGGCGGCGTGGCTAAAGAGTTCAACACTATTGCGGTGGATGATGGGATAGCAATGGGCCACGGCGGCATGCTCTATTCATTGCCTTCACGTGAATTGATTGCCGACTCTGTAGAGTACATGGTTAATGCCCATTGCGCGGATGCCATGGTCTGCATTTCAAACTGCGACAAAATTACCCCAGGGATGCTGATGGCATCTCTGCGCCTGAATATTCCGGTGATCTTTGTGTCCGGCGGCCCGATGGAAGCCGGTAAAACCAAGCTGTCCGACAAAATCATCAAGCTGGATCTGGTGGATGCCATGATTCAGGGGGCTAACCCCAATGTCAGTGACGCCGACAGTGAGCAGATTGAGCGCTCTGCCTGCCCAACTTGCGGCTCTTGTTCTGGGATGTTTACCGCCAACTCGATGAACTGCCTGAATGAAGCGCTGGGGCTGGCTCTGCCGGGTAACGGCTCATTGCTGGCAACTCATGCGGATCGTAAGCAACTGTTCCTGGATGCGGGCAAGCATATTGTCGAGCTGACCAAACGTTATTACGAACAGGATGATATCAGTGCCTTGCCGCGTAGCATCGCCAACAAAGCAGCATTTGAAAATGCCATGACGCTGGATATCGCTATGGGCGGTTCCACCAATACCGTGCTGCACTTGCTGGCAGCGGCACAGGAAGGGGATATTGATTTCGATATCAGCGATATCGACCGTTTATCTCGTCAGGTGCCTCATTTGTGCAAAGTGGCGCCGAGCACTCAGAAATACCATATGGAAGACGTGCACCGCGCCGGTGGTGTCATCGGTATTTTAGGTGAGCTGGATCGCGCCGGGTTGCTTAACCGCGACGTCCGTAACGTATTAGGGCTGGATCTGCCACAAACATTGGCGGCTTATGATGTGATGCTGACCGGCGATGAAAAGGTCAAAAGCATGTACTCTGCAGGCCCGGCGGGTATCCGTACCACCAAAGCCTTCTCTCAGGATTGCCGTTTCCCATCACTGGATACTGACCGCCAAGAGGGGTGTATCCGTACCCGTGAACATGCTTACAGCCAGGACGGTGGTTTGGCCGTGTTGTACGGTAATATCGCCGCTGATGGGAGCATTGTGAAAACCGCGGGTGTGGATAAAGACAGTTTGACCTTCCGTGGCCCGGCTAAAGTTTATGAAAGTCAGGATGATGCAGTAGCCGCTATTCTGGGCGGTAAAGTGGTGGCGGGTGATGTGGTTGTTATTCGCTACGAAGGGCCGAAAGGCGGGCCGGGGATGCAGGAAATGCTGTATCCGACCACTTATCTGAAATCCATGGGGCTGGGTAAGAGCTGCGCATTGCTGACGGATGGCCGGTTCTCTGGCGGGACTTCTGGTCTGTCAATTGGTCACGTTTCTCCGGAAGCGGCCAGTGGTGGCCTGATTGGTTTGGTACAAGATGGCGATTTCATTGATATCGATATCCCGAACCGTGGCATTAAATTGGATGTGAGTGAGTCTGAGCTGGCTGCTCGTCGTGAAACTGAAGAGGCCCGTGGTGATGCCGCATGGTCACCTAAAGCCCGCGAACGTCAGGTTTCTTATGCCCTGCGCGCTTATGCCCTGCTGGCAACCAGTGCCGACAAAGGTGCAGTACGCGACAAAAGTAAGCTGGGAGGCTAATACCCATGGCGGTATCTCAACCCTTATCTGCTGCCCCTTGTGGGGCAGAATATCTGCGGGCGATACTTCGTGCGCCGGTGTATGAGGTGGCGCAAGTCACCCCGCTGCAAGTGATGGAAAAAATCTCTTCCCGCCTGGGTAATACCATTTTGGTGAAGCGAGAAGACCGGCAACCGGTGCACAGCTTTAAACTACGCGGTGCGTATGCCATGTTGGCAGGGTTGAATGAAGAGCAGAAAGCGTGTGGCGTGATAACCGCGTCGGCGGGTAACCATGCGCAAGGTGTGGCGCTTTCGGCCAGTAAACTCGGTATTAAGGCTCTGATTGTGATGCCGGTGGCAACCGCTGACATCAAAGTTGATGCGGTGCGTAGTTTTGGTGGTGAGGTGCTGCTGTTTGGTGCCAATTTTGATGAAGCCAAAGCTAAAGCTATTACACTGTCCCAGCAGCAGGGGTATACCTTTGTGCCTCCGTTTGACCATCCGGCAGTGATTGCCGGGCAGGGAACACTGGCGATGGAGTTACTCCAGCAAGACGCACATATTGACCGGGTATTTGTCCCGGTCGGCGGTGGCGGGCTGGTGGCCGGCGTGGCGGTGCTTATCAAGCAACTGATGCCGCAGATTAAAGTGATTGGGGTTGAGGCTGAAGATTCCGCGTGTTTACAGGCCGCGTTGAAGGCAGGTAAGCCGGTGGATCTGGCGCGTGTCGGGCTGTTTGCTGAAGGTGTGGCCGTTAAACGCATTGGTGATGAGCCTTTCCGCTTGTGTCAGGAGTATCTGGACGAAGTTATTACTGTCGACAGTGATGCTATCTGCGCGGCGGTAAAAGACTTATTTGAAGATGTGCGTGCCATTGCGGAGCCTTCAGGCGCGTTGGCACTGGCGGGGCTGAAAAAGTATGTTCAGCAGCACAATATTAAAGGTGAGCGGCTGGCTCATGTGCTGTCTGGCGCTAATGTTAACTTCCACGGTTTACGTTATGTGTCAGAACGCTGTGAACTGGGTGAGCAGCGCGAAGCCTTACTGGCGGTGACCATCCCGGAACAAAAGGGCAGTTTCCTACGTTTTTGTGAGTTGTTGGGCGGCCGTTCAGTGACGGAATTTAACTACCGTTATGCCGATGCAGATAACGCCTGCATTTTCGTCGGGGTACGTTTAACCCGCGGTTATGCCGAGCGGGCGGAGATTTTGTCCGAGTTGCAGGAGAAAGGTTACCAGGTCGTCGATTTGTCCGATGACGAAATGGCGAAGTTACATGTGCGCTATATGGTTGGGGGGCGTCCTTCCAAACCGCTGCGTGAGCGCCTTTTCAGCTTTGAATTCCCGGAGTCACCCGGTGCATTGCTGAAGTTTCTGCATACCTTGGGTACACATTGGAATATATCTCTGTTTCACTATCGCAGCCATGGCACTGATTTTGGTCGGGTTCTGGCGGGGTTTGAGTTGTCGGCAACTGAACCGCAATTTGAACAGCACTTGAGCGCACTGGGCTACGATTGCCATGATGAAACGGATAACCCGGCATTTAAATTCTTTTTAGCGGGTTAGTCGGTGTAGTTAGATATAACTTCATTTTCCTGCCTTATTTAAACCCAATCTCAATCGAGGTTGGGTTTTTTTATATTTATCATTCCCGCATTAATAATACTTTGAAATTTCATATTTCCTCAAACATTCTTTAAATATGAGAAATATAAATTAAATTGATTATCATCATGTGACTGAAGTTAATGATCTATTAAATCACGATTGTATTGCCCTTAATAGGGTTGAGTAGTCCTTAATGAAATAATGGAGTTTATAAACATGAGTATTTTGGTAAGTTTGGTAGCTACCCAAGAAAAGGCCTCTAATGCTGAACCGAATCATTCAGATAATGCCAATAGTAGTATATCTGAACCAAAAATTATATCAGATACACTAACTATTTCTGATTTTGAAACTGAAGTTAATGAACTTGGAAAACAGAATAGCTATGTATATAAAGATGCAAATGGTAATGTAAGAAAAAATGTCATTATATTGTATAAATATGGTGCGTTTTATTTTCTGCATGAAACTAATTATGCTTTTTCAAATAACCCCAGTGATGAGCTTTATAGAGCGTCAGTTAATATTGAAGTATATAGTAATGGGGATATAATCAGTTCCCATCATTTATCCTATACTGAAGAGCAAAAAATAACAGATAGTGTTAATAAGTACTATTCATATTATCAAAATTATACAGAAGTCCATATTGAGCGTGATATTAAAAATAACCATACCACAGAGATTGTTACTGAGGTGGATTCTGGTGGTGGTTCGAAGTACGTCAAAGTTGCATATCATAATAAAGATGGACATCTCACCAAAGTGGTTGAGGAGTACCGTGCTAATGGTATCTTGACAAAAGAAATTGAAACCAAATATACAGTTTCAGACAGCAATACTGGTGAGGATTATAAATCGGCCACTATAACTACACTCTACTTAAAAAGTGGTGCAGTAAATATCCAAACTGATTATTTAGATAAATATGGAAAGAAAAAAAGCACTATTAATAAGACCACTCATCGTAACGGTTGGAAGGCCGTAAACGTCACGAGATATAATTATCACTATAAGAATAATAAACATACTATCAACATGTTTGAAGTATGCAAGCTTAATGATGTTCTTTATAAGACAGTTGAAACTAAAAGTAATGTTTCAGATAGCAATACTGGTGAGATTTATAAATCATTCATTTTGACTACACGTTATACCCCCAAGGGTAAAGTCTACAGTACCTGCCGTGAAGATTTTGATGGACAGGGAAATAAAATAGAGTCTAATGAGATAAATACCTCTAATGAAATTAAAACTAAATATAAAATTTCAGATAGCAATTCTGGTAAGAATTATAAATCGTCTGTTGCGACTACATACTATGGCCCATTAGGTGAAGAACATATCGACAGTGATTATTTTGATGAACAGGAAAATAAAATAAAAAATGTTCATGAGACCGATCATAAGAACGATTCGAAGAATGTCAAAATTACGAATTATAATTATAATCAACAGATCACCAAAGAGGTTGAAGAACACTATGTTAATGATCTTCTTATTAAGAGAGTTAAAACTAAATATACAGTTTCAGACGGCGATACTGGTAAGACTGATAAATCGGTGGTTATTACTACGCACTATGGCCCTGAGGGTGAAGGCGATATCAAAAAGATTAAAAGTGAATGTTTGGATAAGCAAGGGAATATAATAAAGACTAATTTAAAAGTATATATTGATAATGTTGTTGATAAAGAGAATATAATAGAGTATGCAATTTTAGACAGCAATGCGAATAGGAGGTATAAGTCAGTTACTACTTTTATAACATATAGTGTTAATGGGGGATCCAAGGTTGTAAGTGAGTGTTTTAATATGCAGGGGAATATAATAAAATACTCTGAGATGTTATATATCAACCATATTCTGAAAGGTGCAAGTGAGAATTATTTTAATGATTCAGGTGTTCGTGAGCGTAATGTTACCATTAATACCAATTATGATACTGATGGAAATGTTAGTGGCTATAGTGAAATTGAATATAAATATAATAAGTCTAAAGATATCCTAGGTAGGCAGAATAAAGAATATGATATTTATGGTCAGGAGATTATCAATATTAAAGATAGAACTATCAACACTTTTGCTAACGTTGGGCCTGATATAAATTCATTAATCGGGGCAATGGGGAGCTTCCTTGCTCAAGAATCGCCACTTTCGAGCATCGATTTTTATGTAGAAAGTAATATGCTCAATACTTTTGTAACAGCGGATAACCCATCCAGTATTCAGCAATAAATAGTATTTAAAACGCTATGGGTCAGTGCTATTGATGCCAGTTAACTCAAGGCATAGTTATTATAATAGCCGCCAAAATGCTTCAATCAGCGGTTCATCGAGCCGCTTTTTGGGCACACAAACACCTAACTCAAAGGGTTCGACCAGCGAGATATCATCCAATAGAGAGATTCGATTACGTACCGGTTCCGGGCTGTTATCGACGACCACCGATGGAATCAACGCCACGCCACATCCTAACGCCACCATCGACACAATAGCCTCATGACCGGAAACGGTAGCATATATCAATGGGTTAGTGATGCGTTGGCGGCGGAACCACAAATCAATACGTTTTCGTGATGGGCCGTGTTCCGGCAAAATAAAGGGAACATTGGCCCAGTCTGGCTGCTCAACCGACACTAACTCTCGTACTGCACAGGGGAGAGCCGGGGCAATTAACACCAATGGGATCTCGCCAATTTGGGTAAAGGCCACGCTGGTGGGTAAAACTTCAGGGCGACCGGCAATCCCCAAATCAGCTTCATTGGATTGCACTTTATCGACAGCATCGGCCGCATCGCCAGTGGTGAGTTTGATTTCAACCAGTGGATGGCGGGCTCGGAAACGATCGAGAATGGGCGGCAAATGGCTGTAAGCGGCAGTGACCGAGCAAAATAACCGCAACTCTCCACTTAATGACGGGCCATGTTGGCCTAATGCATGAAGTAATTGCTGATATTGTAGCAAGGTTTGTTGAGCAAAAGCCTTCAGCTGAGTACCGGCATCCGTCAATTGTACTGTGCGGTTATCACGCAAAAATAGCGGTTGGCCGATAGTCTCTTCTAGCCGCTGGATCTGGCGCGACAAGGTGGATGGACTGACGTGCATGGCCTTGGCTGAGCGGCCAAAATGGCGGCTTTCAGCCAAATGCAGGAATAATTTTAGGTCGCGTAAATCCATAGCCGCTTGCCCTCGCGGGGAATGTGAAAAGAACGTTGCGAAAATTGCAATGTGACATTGTCAATATATCAATTTCCGCAATGGATTTCCTGTCATATAGTGAATTCAAGCTAATCCCTAGCACAGACAGGGGATGTGAAAAATATTCAGCACACAAATACAACATTCGTTTGCAGTAACCAAAAAAAATAGCTGCACCCACAAAACAGAACCCGAACGGAGTAATACCATGGCTAACTATTTCAACACATTGAACCTGCGTCAGCAGTTGGCGCAATTAGGTAAGTGTCGCTTTATGGCACGAGATGAATTCGCCGATGAAGCAGGCTACCTGAAAGGGAAAAAAGTGGTGATTGTCGGCTGTGGCGCACAAGGCTTGAACCAAGGCTTGAACATGCGTGACTCCGGTTTGGATGTGGCTTATGCCCTGCGTAAAGAAGCGATTGCCGAGAAGCGCGCTTCATGGCGTAAAGCGACCGAGAACGGCTTTAAAGTAGGCACCTACGAAGAGTTGATCCCACAGGCAGATTTAGTGGTTAACCTGACGCCAGATAAACAGCATTCTGCGGTAGTGCAGGCGATTCAGCCATTGATGAAAGATGGCGCAGCACTGGGTTATTCTCATGGTTTCAACATCGTTGAAGTGGGCGAGCAAGTGCGCAAAGACATTACGGTGGTGATGGTTGCGCCAAAATGCCCAGGTACCGAAGTTCGTGAAGAATACAAACGTGGTTTTGGTGTGCCGACATTGATCGCGGTTCACCCGGAAAACGACCCTAAAGGCGAAGGTATGGCGATTGCCAAGGCATGGGCTGCGGCGACTGGCGGCCACCGTGCTGGTGTGTTGGAATCCTCTTTTGTGGCTGAAGTGAAGTCTGACTTGATGGGCGAGCAAACTATCCTGTGTGGTATGTTGCAGGCCGGTTCACTGCTGTGCTTCGACAAACTGGTTTCTGAGGGTACCGATGCCGCTTATGCTGAAAAACTGATTCAATTCGGTTGGGAAACCATCACTGAAGCACTGAAACAAGGCGGGATTACGCTGATGATGGACCGTCTGTCCAACCCAGCTAAATTGCGTGCTTATGCGTTGTCCGAGCAACTGAAAGAGATCATGGCACCGCTGTTCCAGAAACATATGGACGATATCATTTCCGGTGCATTCTCCAGCGGGATGATGGCTGATTGGGCTGAAGACGACGTTAAATTGCTGAACTGGCGTGAAGAGACTGGCAGAACAGCATTTGAGAATGCGCCACAATATGAAGGCAAAATCTCTGAGCAAGAATATTTCGACCATGGCGTGTTGATGATTGCGATGGTAAAAGCTGGGGTAGAATTGGCATTCGAAACTATGGTTGATTCAGGCATCATCGAAGAGTCTGCTTATTATGAATCTCTGCATGAGCTGCCATTGATTGCTAACACTATTGCCCGTAAGCGTCTGTATGAGATGAACGTGGTTATCTCTGATACTGCGGAATACGGTAACTACCTGTTTGCTAACGCGGCAGTTCCATTGCTGAAAGGCAAATTCATGGATTCTCTGCAAGCCGGGGACTTAGGTAAAAGTATTGCCGGTACAGCGGTAGATAATGCTCAACTGCGCGATGTTAACGAAGCCATTCGCAATCACCCAATCGAAGCTGTAGGCCATAAGCTGCGTGGGTATATGACCGATATGAAACGTATCGCAGTTGCGGGTTAATCAAGCTATCTGACTTGCCTGGCGGGTTTATATCCCGCCATGACTCAACTCTATTGTAGATTACTGCTAAAAGCCTTCGAGTTCCCTAAATCATCAATTAAGACAAAGTTGACCGTGTTACTGCCAGTAATTGGTGAGCGGTTGAGTGGAAAGTCGAGTGCAGAAAAAGGCGCTATCATCTCCGGTAAGCTTTCTGCCGCACCTAATGTCAGAGAGGCTAATGATGCATAATAAGGCGTCGGGTTATTAACCTTAACCAAGGCCGTATTATCGTTACGAGCTAACGTAAACGTTAATGCTTTACTCAGTGTTTCACCCGGTGCAGGTAAATTCTTAGGGCGGTAAAATACTTTGTATTGCATGCGCAAGGCTAATGTAACGAAAGATTCGTCCTCAACTTTAGTGACAGCCTTAGGGGGAATTTCGTAAACATTAAGCCAAAATGCAGATTCCCTATCCGCCGGTAATTTACTGGCACCGGATAAAATTAACCGCAGGCTGCGCTGTGCCTGTGGTTGTAGCCGAAACAGTGGAGGGAGCACCAATACAGGCGAAATGGCTTTCTCCGGCGTTGCCATCAAGTCACCGTCATCTACCCAAACCTGTACCGCTACCGGATAATTATTGCTGTTAACCAGTTGCAGTGATTCTTCAGTGCTACCTCCACTGAAGATAATACGTGTCCTCTCTGCAATCACGCTTGCCATGGCTGGCACACTCCAAGTCACCATTAGCAATAGCAGTAAACTCACAATCCCGCTATTGATGTGCTTGAAAGGCTTGTTATTGGATACGGATAACCACTTGCGCATGCGCATTCACAGCTCCTGGCGTCACAGTTTGCCCGCTGATTTTGCTTAACTCAGCCCGAAAATTCTCAGTGTAACTATTGCCCCCGCTCACCGCGCCGGTTATTTCTTGTGCGCCTTGGAAGATGCCATACCAGCCGCCACTATTGCCCGTCAGTGTGACATTTTTTGATAACAGATTGATCGGACTATTATTGCGGTAAATACGAATCCCGACGCCACTTGCTGTACCAGAAGCGCCATAATTATCAGATACCAAATGACTGATTCCCCCACTGCCATTCATTAATCCCAATGATTGGGCTTTGGCGGCATTAGCCGCAGGGACCAAAAAGCCCATTGCTACCGTCCCTGCGGTAACACCAGAGGTAATGCCCGTTTGGCACTGAAAATCCACGCTAAACTCAGCTGAGCTGGTATTGCCACCATTGAGTTCTGCGACAGAAATTCTGGGTAATATCACCGTCGGTGTGAAATTGGTAACTGCGCAAATCGTGGTGCGGCGAAAAGTAACATAGTTGTACAGCCCTATCGATGCCGGCCAGGTATCATACCAACCGGGCCAGTTCGCTACCGAGTCAGTACCTTCAACGGGGCCATTGATGCCAGGCCCTTTAAAGGCGATATAGGCATGTGGCTGGGTATAAGCGTAGGCATAAGAGGCTGCATTATTTGTCGCAGCTCGGGCATAATCAATACGAAATAGCTCGGTATACAGATTACTGAAGTTTTTCGCTTTGACCAGAATACGTCCAGTGCTGTCCTTATCAAGATCGGTTAAGCGGCGACCTTTCCATAAGCGAGAATAATACTCACCAGTAGATAAGTTTGTTAGCCTGATAACAACATTGCGGACATAGGTGGCAAAACCAGAGGGAACGTTGCCTGCAATTTTTCCATCTTCATTCTTGCCGCCAAAATCATTATCGCCGTTAGTGGCATACATCTCAAACAGCTGATCAACATCGGCGGCCGCACAGCGGAATAGCACCCGTTCAGGGTCATACCCGGTATTCAAAGCAAAAGTCGTAAAGTTTGATGTGGCAGCCGCTAATAACGTACCGTCCGGTTGGAAATTTGCATTGGTGCTAAGGTCAATAACACCCGGCAAACCGAGTGAACCGTTATTGTAATCCAGAGAACCGGCCCATGCACTGGCAGTGCCATCACCGGCCCCAAGCTGGCTTTGCAGGGTAATTTTGGTGCAGGCCGACCAGGCAGATGTACTGCTCAGGCCGACCAGTAGCATCATGCCGGCCACAACGGCTGGATAACGGTAATGGGTGGCAGTCGTTGGCCGTGAGACTTCGCAAGACATTAACTGCTTCGTTGGTCTTAACATTATTTTTCTCATAATTGTTAACGGCGGCAACTGCCTGTTATGTGAATAATATCTTGTTCGGTATCTTGGTCGTTAAAGGAGTAAGGTAGCTCGCACTGCTCACCGCTATTCTCACCCCAGCGCACATAAAGTGAACCTTTTTTGTCTTTCACGCGAACATAGACCTGGTTACCTTGACCCACCATACCGACAATTTCATCTTTGCTGTTATATACATCTGCACCCAGCGGCAATCCTTCATCATTAGCAGTTTGGGTTTGAATTAACACTGCATACCCTGTCAAGGTTTCAAATTTTACTTTTACTGCTGCTCCAGCATATGGCACCACGCGGCCCTGATTCTCTTTTAGCTCAGTGTTGCGATTAATGCCTTTGGTATCCAACGCTACTGTATTGTAATTATACGGTGTTAATGCAGGGACCAGAGCAAAGCCGTTATTATCAATCCTCGCTCCTTGTGCATTGCGAACGGTCGCACCTTGCGCACCATCCGCTTCAATCAAGCCAAAGGTTTCACCAAGATAAGGTCCAAGTGTCACACCCTTGCTGTGTATTACCGCTGCACCACGAGCTCCGGCACCATATTGGGTGTAATTACTCCCGCGTGAATAGTTGCCATTAACGGTCGCATTAGGGAATTGTTGTTGCACATTGGCCCCCCAACTTGTCGAGCTGCTACTGACATTACTGTCGTCATAGCCTGCATTGACAGAATAGTTAAAGCTATTGCGCTCACCCGCAGCACCCGATAATGATGTCTGGTAGTTATTACCACTTTTTGGATTACGGTTGGCTGACATGGATAAGTATTGATTTCTATTACCGATATTCAGCGGAATGGATACCGTTAATGTCGCAATATTTTCAGTATTACCATAGCGAGTTGAAGTCGTGGTTTCATTGGTGTCATCGTTCTCCCAATTATACATGGTCGAGGTATACACGCTGCGCTGGCGGCTGATCGCCACGTTGTAACTGATATCGCGGTAATTATTTGAATAACCTAGCTGTAACTGGGTGTCTCTCTGGGTATCGTTATAATAATCACTGGTTGAGGCTGAGGCGAACAGCTGGCCAAAATTACCCAAATTCTGATTGATCGTGGTGGTAAATTGGCTGCGTTGTTTATAGGTCGATGAATCCCATGTCCCACCCTCTTTTTGTACAGAACGAACACCGAACACATCATTTAAATCACGATACCCCTTGGTAGAATAGCGATACCCTGCCAATGAGAATGTTGTTCCAGTTTCACTGAATGTTTGGCTATATGTCGCCTGCATCCGCCAGCCATCCTGAGTATTATTATCTTCAACTTTGGCGTGGGAGTAAGTGGTATTAAGGCCAAATGCGCCAATAGGTGTCCCCAGGACCCCTCCTGCCAGCACTGCCGTGTAATCTTTCGCTAAACGCAGACCGCTGTTAGCTGTTAACTGATTTGTGAGACCGCGCTCATAAGTAAAATCAGTGAAATAATTGTCTATATCGGTGAAATCGCGCGATTCCCCTGCAACGGCGCTATAACGGCTGACTCCTGGACGCATTGAATCAGGAACTGCACTGAATGGCACAGTAAATGTCGAGCGGCTACCATTGGCCTCTATCACTTCAACATTGAGGTCACCCTGGCTTGTGGTGCTGTACAAATCATTAATAATAAATGGGCCGGGGGCAACGTTGGTTTCATAGATTTCACGCCCATTCTGGCGAATAATAACCCGCGCATTAGTACTGGCTACGCCACGGACTTCAGGGGCAAAGCCACGCATTGATTCTGGCCACATACGCTGGTCTGTCGCCATTTTCGCTCCACGAAATGACATGGTGCCAAATAATGTACTGTCGGTGAAGGTTTCACCCAGCGTTAATTGACTATCCAATTGTTGGATAGGGCGTTGCAGATAAGTACGAATATTATTCCATTGGGTATCGCTGCCATTGTTATTATTGGAATAACGCACGTTTGACTGTTGACGTATTTGCCACAGACCCAAGTTGAGGCCACTTTTTAAACCCATAAATGCATAATCAGAGGTGCTATTTTGCAGTTGAGATTTTGTGTCACTACGATAAAAGTTGGTGCTGTAATTAACGAATACGAGTTTTTCACCTTCTTCCCATTCGCTCCGCTCAATATAACCTCTAGGCCGTTTTTGTAATAAGGCTTGTGGAATTGACAGCTCTAACCGTAATTTGGCCTGATCAAAATGAAAAGATGCCCCTTTTACCCGCTCGGCCAAGGGGATACATTGCTCTGTTGGTGGGGGGACAGAATCGGAAGTTGATTCTGTCTCAGTCGTATGAGGCATTTGGGGAGCAATATTACTTTTGTCGGTCAGTTCAATGCCCGCCGCAGTTAAAAATTCATCATTCAGGCAGGGATAAACCTCTGACGAATCAGCATTCTTTACAAATTGAATAGTCGTACGTTTTAATGGTCTGTTATTAACCAAGACATCGACAGCATCGTAACTTCCGGCGGTCACTGAATTTTCTTTATTCAGCTGATCCAAACCTGAAGCGAATTTTGTACCTAAAAAGAGAGATTCATCAAATTCGAGATTTTGTGGCTCTCCTTGGGCCAAAGCAGCATCAACATGTAAAATCAAAGTAATACATAACGTTAATGCTGTTTTGCGACCAGAGAACGTTTTTTTTAGAGTAACTCGAGTAAACCCCATAAATATTCCTTTGCCGGGAAGATACTACTGAATTTTATAACTGCCGGTATCTTGCCCGCCAAAATCGTTCACTATTAAGAAATTAACCGTAGCATTAGAAGGTGCAGATGAATTTGGGATAATCCATTGAGCTTGAGACATTGGTGCGATCATCTCTGATTTCATTTTGAGTTTTTTACCTGCCCCAACGACCTCACCACTGGCAAGGGTGGCATAGAAACCTGTTGGGTTTTTCCCCGTGACAACAACATCTTTACCTTGTTGACGAACACTAAAAGTGAGAGCACTGGATACCTGGTCAACTCGGCCCGCAATACTTTCTGGACGATAAAAGACTTTAATGCGGTTACGCATCAGCACTAACATTTTATTATTTTTTTCTGCTTTATTGACGGGGGGGACTTGTAAGAAATTTAGGTAGAAAACAGATTCTCTATCCGTTGGTAAGCCACTGCCCGTATATTTCAAGCGCAATGTTTGACCCGCATTTGCTTCAATACGAAAGAACGGAGGCGTGACAATAAAAGGGGCTTTGCCTGTTTCTGGTGTTGATTTGGCATCACCACTGTCTAACCAAACCTGAACAGCGTTAGGAAAATTGTCATTATTGGTTAATTGTACACTGTGCTCTTTCTCGCCCGCCGAATATATAATACGGCTACCATTCATAACGACACTGGCGTTAGCAAAAGAGATCCCCATAAAAATGAATAAAGCAATAAACAGATAACGGTAACTATGTATATTAATCGTCATGGGGATATCCTCTGAAGAAACGAGTAAATGGTTATGTTGTGGTATTTAGACGGCAGAAAAGACGCTATGCACATTCACCCGAATCACTGACAGCTAAAGTGGTTCGGGATCCCGGTGCTTGCGACTTCCTGCAATGCTATTTACTTTGAGGATATCCTATCCAGTAATACTGATATTACAGGTAAGAGACTGCGTATTGTACCGATGCAATCACAGAACCAGGGCCCGCTTGCCCAGTTGCATAATATTGAACTGCAAAATCATGTTCTGCTGAGGTCTCACCTGCTTTCAACACTATACCATCTTGCGCCAAACCACTATTCAGATCGATACCTGCTGTGGTGGTTGTGTCTTTCAACAATTGAAGCTCAACGTTAGAGGCAGTGCCTGTATTCTTTAAATTACCGCTAGCTGAAACTTGGTTGCCGAGGAAAACAGTTTTGATATCAATATCATCAACCCCTGGAGCACAACCAGTAACACCCAGAGTAAAGGCTGTTTTACCTGCAGTTTTGCCAGAGACGTCTAAATCGCTACTGGATACTGTTGGCAATAATACCATTGGGTTAGCATCAGCCCCATTCACAGTAACTGAACAGGTTTGTGCTGTTACTTCCCCTTGGAAAGTAATTGTATTATTACTGGCAGCCATGGCAACAGTTGTAGATGCAGAGAATAATGCGATAGCCAAAGTAATCTTATTCATTTAAAACTCCAATATAATAATTAGATATAAATCAAACGTTCACTCGATCTTAAAATAAGAGTGAATGTTTAAATTAATAATATGAAGTGGTTAATGACTATATGTACGAATGTAATTCGATTATACTCGTCAGCTTTCCACGTATTTTTACTGAAAGTAATTTAGTGGTAATTATTTTGACCACGTCGGTTACTTGATGGTTAAATAATATAGAAAGTGGGTTTGATTGCACATAGGATAATCACACCGATTTATGTGGGATTTTTCCTACAAAATTTAAAGATCACATATATTTAATTCAACCAATTGATTATAAAGGTAATTTTTTAATTCAAAAAAGTAACTAATGAGATCTTTCTTGTTGTTTTTACTGCAAGACCTGTTCTTGTCGCTATTTTGACTCTATGAAAAGTGCCGTTATTGATATAGTTACGACGTCTATTTATAAATATAATCAGTTTTTTACTGTAATGATTGAAACAGTTATGGGGGTTAATGGTATTTCGTCGCTATTCTGAAATACAGTGTTATATATGTTGCGCCAGAGAGGAGATCGAGAGGCTAGGGAGGTATTTGCGCCACCTATATAAGGCAGCGCACGACTCACTTAGTTACGGTATAACACTTTAATGATGTGATAACCGAATTGGGTCTTTACTGGGCCATAAGGTTGCAGCAATTCACAGCTAAATACCGCTTTATCGAACGCCGGAACCATATCCCCTTTATTGAACTCACCCAAGTCGCCACCGTTACGTTTTGATGGGCAGTTAGAGAACTTTTTCGCTAACTCTTGGAAATTAGCACCATTATTCAACTGTGCCAGAATATCATTCGCCTGCTTTTCATCATCAACCAGAATGTGCAGCGCGGAAGCTTTGTTTGCCATAGTAACAATCACCACTAATTTATTGAGTCTTGAAGGAAGATTATCTTCAATAGGGTTTCGAAGCGCGCCAGTGTAGCTTATTTTGATGGTGATGGGACCCTTGTAGGCGGTGTTTTACAAATCAAAAACTGCAGGTGGTTTTTTTTCATTGGCCGCTTTCTGCTACAATCCTGTTCCTCCTTGTTAACCCACAGAGCTTTCGAGTGTCATGCAATTAAATCCCAGCCAACAACAAGCCGTCGAATTTGTCACTGGACCCTGTCTGGTGTTGGCCGGTGCGGGATCGGGCAAAACCCGGGTCATTACTAACAAGATTGCCCATTTGATTCGCCAGTGCGGTTATCAGCCAAAACATATTGCTGCGGTGACCTTTACCAACAAAGCGGCGCGCGAGATGAAAGAGCGTGTGGCTCAAACTCTGGGGCGAAAAGAAGCACGGGGGCTGATGATTGCAACCTTCCATACTTTGGGGCTGGAAATCATCAAAAAAGAGTATGCGGCGTTGGGGATGAAATCGAATTTCTCGCTGTTCGATGCACAAGATCAGCTAGGTCTGTTGAAAGATCTGACCCATAAGTGGCTGGAAGACGACAAAACATTATTGCAACAGCTGATATCCCAGATCTCCAACTGGAAAAATGATCTGCTCTCCCCAGCCGCTGCTGCGGCATTGGCACGATCCGAGCGCGATAAGCTATTTGTTCATTGCTATGGCTTATATGACGCCCATTTGAAAGCTTGCAACGTGTTGGATTTTGACGACCTTATCTCTTTGCCGACATTGTTGCTGCAAAATAATCTGGAAGTGCGCGAGCGCTGGCAAAATCGTCTACGTTATCTATTAGTAGATGAATATCAAGATACTAATACTAGCCAATATCAAATGGTTAAATTATTGGTCGGCAGCCGGGCTCGCTTTACGGTAGTGGGTGATGATGACCAATCGATCTATTCATGGCGCGGTGCAAGACCACAGAATTTAGTCTTGTTGAATGAGGATTTCCCGCAGCTACAAGTGATCAAGCTTGAGCAGAATTACCGCTCTTCTGGCCGAATCCTCAAAGCGGCAAACATTTTGATCGCCAATAACCCCCACGTTTTTGAAAAACGGCTGTTTTCTGAGCTGGAATATGGTGATGAACTGAAAGTCATTACTGCCAATAATGAAGATCATGAGGCTGAGAGAGTAGTCGGTGAACTTATCGCCCATCACTTTGTTAAAAAGACGCAATATAGCGACTATGCCATCTTGTACCGTGGCAACCATCAGTCGCGCTTATTTGAAAAACTGTTGATGCAGAACCGTATCCCTTACCGTATTTCAGGGGGCGATTCATTCTTTTCCCGGCCGGAAATCAAAGACTTATTGGCTTATTTGCGAGTATTGACCAATCAGGACGATGACAGTGCATTCTTACGTATCGTGAATACGCCGAAACGTGAAATAGGTTCAGCGACAATTCAAAAGTTGGGTGAATGGGCCAATGTGCGCAATAAAAGTTTGTTCCGTGCCAGCTTTGACTTGGGGCTGGGCGAGCATTTGAAAGGGCGTGGTTTAGAGTCATTACAGCGTTTTACGCATTGGATGGACGGAATTATTCGGTTGGTAGAACGTGAGCCGGTGGCGGCGGTACGGGATTTAATCCACGGCATTGATTATGAGAGTTGGCTGTTCGAAACTTCTCCGAGTCCGAAAGCCGCTGAAATGCGAATGAAAAACGTGAATCTATTATTCAGTTGGATGACCGAAATGCTGGAAGGGTCGGAACTGAATGAGCCGATGACACTAACCCAAGTTGTCACGCGTTTTACCCTGCGCGACATGATGGAGCGCGGGGAGAGTGACGAAGAATTAGATCAAGTGCAACTCATGACGCTGCATGCTTCAAAAGGGTTGGAATTCCCTTATGTGTTCTTAGTTGGTATGGAAGAAGGTTTGTTGCCACACCAAAGCAGCATTGATGAAGATAATGTGGATGAAGAGCGGCGGTTGGCATATGTGGGGATTACTCGTGCTCAGCGCGAGCTGTTCTTCACTTTGTGCAAAGAGCGGCGTCAGTATGGTGAGTTGATCCGGCCAGAGCCTAGCCGTTTCCTGATGGAGTTACCGCAGGATGATTTGCAATGGGAAAATGAGCGCAAAGTTGTTAGCCCGCAAGAGCGAATGCAAAAAGGGCAGAGTCATCTGGCCAATATTCGTGCTCAATTAGCGAAAGCCAAAAAATAGTTGTGAATGTAACGAAATAATCACGGGCGGCTATCAATTCCCGCCCGTTTCTTATCGATTAAAACTAAGCTATGCAGGCACTAAGGTGTGACGGGTTTGCCATCAACCGTGACATTTTGTATCTCACTGAAGTGCCAAGGTGTATCGCCGCGCAATTCAGTGAAAGTCACTTTATTGAATTCACTGTCACGCAAGTCACTGATAGCCGTCGGGGTAACATTGTTAAGTTGCACATTGTTAACGTGCACTAAGCGGTGCCAGGCTTTATTGGCAGTATCCCCTTTGATTTCAATGGACGCATTCTTGCCAGTAGTATTATCCACCGTCACATTTTTTATCGTGAAATCATAGAACTGAGCTGGGGTCTTGGCGGGGGGATAATCGATATTGGCATTACTATCAGCATAATCCAATGTCATTACCATCACCTGTTTAGCCAAGTCGCGCATGGCATTATTACGGAAAGTTACATTACGTGCCCCGCCGCCAATGGTGCTGGTGCTCTTGGCTCGCAGGCCAATGTCAGTCAGATACATGACATTATTTTCAGCCAAAATATCTTCAATCCAAGCCCCAGTATGGCTGCCAGTGACCACTGCACCATGTCCCATGCGGAAATAGTTATTAAACAACCATGCGCCTTTCATTGGCTCTTGCTGTTGCGCCTTTTCCCCAGTGCCCGCCGCAAAATTGATGCAGTCATCGCCGGTATCAAAGAAATTATTAAACACCATGACATTTTGGCTATTGCCAAATTCAATGCCATCGCCATTATTCGCATCATATGTTTGATGGATTAACCCATTGGCGACAACATTATGATTTTCCAGATTCATAATGCCGTGGAAAGCGGGGTTACGTACGGTAAAGCCCGCCAGATAGACGTTTTCTACCCCACGTAAGGTCATCAAACTAGAGCGGCGTTGACCATAAGCATTTTTCAAATCCATACCTTCAGAAACAGCCTTCTCAACCTGATTTTTGGCCAGAATGCCATCTTCATGTACTTTGCTGTTCTTACTGGCAACATATTGCGGTAATGGATGGCCTAATTCGTCTGTAATCTCAGCGGTTTTCGCGCGCAGCCAACCATTGCCATCAATGATCCCTGAACCGGTAATGCGGATATTACGGAATGTGCCGGGTTTGCTGTTATTTGGGTCGATGGCATTGATCAGTGAAGCTGGGCGCTCAATAGTGGAATAAGGATACAGACGGTAACCTGCTGGATAATCTTCTGGATTTTCTGAGCCCAGCAATGTGGCCCCGGCTTGTAGGTTGAGGGTCATATCGCTTTTCAGCCACAACGCGCCACTTTTGTAGATACCTGCAGGAATTTCAATGCGACAACCTGGTTTACAACTATCAATTGCCTGCTGTATCGCCTTTGTATTCAGAGTCTTACCATCATCAACTGCGCCGAAGTCACGTACATTCACAATCTGTGGTTTGGCGGTGGTTTTTGCCGTGATGGGCTTGCTGGCCGCAGATAAAGAACCATCAGCGTATTGTGCTTTCACCGTAAATTGGTAGTTGGTGTCAGGTTTAAGGCCCACAGCTGTAAAGTTCTGCATCACGATTTTATGCTGAAAATTATCTTTATCATTGGCATAGAAATTCGTGATATAGGGCTTGGCTGGTGAGAATTTATCATTGTTGTCGTTGGCGCTACCTAACAATTTTCCAGCAGAATAAATCTGATAGTCGACAATTTTGCGAGTATCTTCAGGTGCTTTCCACACTAGAACAATGCTGCTTTCGTCATAGGCTAGAGTGGGCACCTGCACTTGCATAGGAGCATCGTGACTATTTGATTTGGCAGCCATCGCCATGGGAGTGCCAACCATCAGGCCGGAAATAATCACCAGCATACTTGCAGTATGGTGGCGTTGAAGCTGTGCTCGCATTTTTGTTCCTCATCAATGAGATTAAGCAATTTGGACGCAGCGTTCTTCCCCTGAAGGTGACGTATAAAGTAAATGACTCAATAAAGAAACGCTGTTTTATAAAAATACACACATTGTTTCTATTTTAAGCTGGCGACGATCACATTCTGATATTTTTGCTTTATTTTGTAAGAAGTAACAGCAGCGAGATACAGATTTTAGAGGGGGATATAAAGAACAGTTGGGTAGCCAAAGGCCACCCAATAACATGAAAACTTAATTGAGTTCTTCTAGCAATAGAGGCCATTGGACATAGCTCTGCCAATGACTTTCTTGTTCTAATGCTTCGGCCCGATAAGGATGTTGTTGCAACCAGCCCTTAGGCAGCAGCACATAAAGTTCCTCGCCATTCGCCCGCAACCTGACGGCCGGTAAAGTGTCATCCCGTCGACGGCTAGAGAAAATAATTGCCAGACGCAGTATACGGCACAGATGCTGTGCCATATCTACCGGTAAAGCATTTTGATGATTTAACAGCGACAGGTCGAGAGTATCACTCTGATTTTGTAACAGGGCAGAAAGCAGCAACTTTTGAGCAGGGGTAAAACCAGGTAGATCCAGATTACGGATCAGGTAAGCAGCATGTTGGGGAGCTCGTTTAAAATCGACACTTAGACCGATTTCATGAATCAAACAGGCATTTTGCAATAACTCCCGACATCGGCTATCGAGATGCCACTCTTTTTCTACCTGAAGCAAAAAGTTATCAGCCAATTTACTGACACGCTTAGCTTGTTCAGTATCGAGTAAATAGCGGCGCTGCAAATTTCGCACCGTTCGGCTGCGAATATCTTGCTCAACCGGTAAATGAAGCATGCCATAGACCAGCCCTTCACGCAGCGCGCCGCCTGCCAGTGTCATGCTTTCAATTGCCAATTCCTGGAATATCGCAATTAAAATAGAGAGGCCACTGGGGAAAACCAGTGCCCGTTCCAGAGTTAAACCAGGGATTTCCAGCTCTTCTAGCTTGCCGCACTGAATGGCTCTTTGTTTGAGCTGTTGCAATTTAGCTAAGGTGATCAGCTCGTCCATCCCCTGAGCAACCATGATTTCTTGCAGCGCCTGGACGGTACCTGAGGCTCCGACACAGATTTGCCAGCCATGATCACGAAAACGCTTGGCGACGGGTTTGATCATCTCACGGGCGGCCAGTTCAGCACGTTCAAAATTGTCTTTTGCCAGATTGCGGTCACTAAAGTAACGCTCCAGCCAGGTGACACAACCCATTGATAAACTGACCAGAATATTCGCCTGCGCGCCATTGCCAGTCACGAGTTCAGTACTGCCACCGCCAATATCGACCACCAGACGCTGCTCTGGACCACCGGTGGTATGTGCCACGCCGTGATAAATTAGGCGTGCTTCCTCTTCACCACTGATAACCTGAATCGGGCAACCGAGGATCTCGGTTGCAGTTTGCAGGAACTCTTCAGCATTTGAAGCCAGACGCAGAGTAGCTGTTGCCACCACACGGATCTGATCCAGAGGAATATCTTGTAAACGCTCTGAAAAAAGTTTCAGACATTGCCAGCCACGTTCCATCGCTTCTTGCGATAAGTGATTCTGGGTATCCAAACCGGCAGCCAAACGGACTTTCCGCTTGATGCGAGCCAGTGTTTGAATGCTGCCTGCCACCTCACGTACTACCAACATGTGAAAACTGTTGGAGCCAAGATCGATGGCAGCATAAAGTGAGGTGGAACTTAGCATCATTTATCAGCTCGGTCGCTTACGGTTATTCCGTGGTGCACCACTACGGCGTGGAGCAGAATTACGGCGTGGGCCATTCCCGGTACGGGTACGGGCCAGACGTTTTGGCGCCGGCAAATCTGTTAATAGCGCATCGCTATTATATTTACTTACCGGAATGCTATGACCGGTGTAGGTCTCAATAGCCGGTAAGTTTAATGCATACTCTTCACATGCCAGACTGATGGAATGACCACTTTCGCCAGCACGACCGGTACGGCCAATGCGGTGCACATAGTCTTCGCAATCATCTGGTAAGTCATAGTTAAAGACATGGGTCACCAGTGGTATATGCAGACCACGGGCGGCAACATCGGTCGCAACCAGAATATCTAAATCACCTTTGGTGAAATCTTCCAGAATACGCAGACGTTTTTTCTGCGCGACATCACCGGTCAACAGACCGACACGATGACCATCAGCAGCCAAATGGCCCCAGATCTCTTCGCAACGATGTTTAGTATTCGCAAAAATAATGCAGCGGTCTGGCCACTCTTCTTCAATCAACGTCTGAAGCAGACGCATTTTTTCTTCATTTGAAGGATAGAATAGCTCTTCTTGGATGCGGTGACCGGTTTTTTGTAACGGTTCCACTTCAACATATTCTGCGTTATTCATTTGCTCGAATGCCAATTCACGTACCCGGTACGAGAGAGTGGCAGAGAACAACATGTTTAAGCGCTTATCAACAGAAGGCATGCGGCGGAACAACCAGCGGATATCTTTAATAAAGCCTAAATCGTACATCCGATCCGCTTCATCCAAGACCACAACCTGAATTGCGCCAAGATTAATGTAATTTTGTTTTGCGTAGTCGATTAAACGGCCAGTGGTGCCGATCAGAATATCAACGCCACTTTCTAGCACTTTAAGCTGTTTGTCGTAGCCGTCACCACCATAAGCCAAGCCTAATTTCAGCCCGGTCATCTGAGAAAGTGATTCTGCATCGGAGTGAATTTGCACTGCTAATTCACGCGTTGGTGCCATAATCAACGCGCGTGGTTGATTAGTCTGGCGACCCTCTTCTGCCGGGTGAGAAAGCAAATAATGGAAAGTAGACGCTAAGAATGCCAGCGTCTTGCCGGTTCCTGTTTGCGCCTGACCCGCTACATCACGCCCGGATAGGGTGAGTGGCAATGCTAACGCCTGGATAGGCGTGCAATATTGAAACCCTTTGTTTTCAAGGGCTTCAATAACTAGCGGGTGCAGGGCGAAGTCGGAAAACTTCTGTTCGGTCAAGTGTGTTTTGCTCATAGTGTGGTAGAATATCAGCTAACTATTGCTTTACGAAAGCGTATCCGGTGAAATAAAGTCATCCTATTGTTGGTTAATGCTACACCAACGAGGTAGACACAATCCTTTGGAGTAGAACATGAGCGATAAAATTATTCACCTGAGTGACGACAGCTTCGACACTGACGTGCTGAAAGCCAGCGGCCTGGTTCTGGTCGATTTCTGGGCTGAATGGTGTGGTCCGTGCAAGATGATTGCTCCGATTTTGGATGAAATTGCTGAAGAGTATGAAGGCAGACTGACCATCACTAAATTGAATATTGATGAAAACCAGGGCACGGCACCCAAATATGGTATCCGTGGTATCCCTACGTTGTTGTTGTTCCGTGACGGTGAAGTTGTGGCCACCAAGGTTGGCGCCTTGTCTAAAGGTCAGCTCAAAGCCTTCTTGGATGCAAATCTGTAAGCGGCGTTAAATCGCCTACACCCCACGACATTGGCGTTACAGCAAGGCTGAACACGAACAAGTCCCGATAAGCTGACTCAGGTTGGTGATTCGGGTGAGTAAGTGCAGCTAACGGTGCTGCGGCTTCAAGGCCGTCGGGTGTGTCTAGCGGCAGTTGTGATTTCTCACACTGACCGCTAGACGCCTGCAAAGAAGCGTGTTAAGTTTACCTCACTGCGTATAGAACATTCCTGTGTATTGAGTCCGGGTTTGTAGCATCTAGCTTATTCTTTAGTACCTAAGAAATAGTCTGTAGCATCTAAATAGTTTGAATCTAAAGTTTTACTCTATGTCGAAATGATTTGTGTTGAGAATATGTATGAACTCAATCGGTTTTTGACAGTCTAGTGTTTTACAAAATCAGTCTAAGGCACCTTCAATCTTTATACCGTTGTGTCGCACAAATCTTGCGTAAGTGATTACTTGCGTGGTTTGTCCAAGTCCGGTGATTGAATGTCCCGTTAAACAGGCACGGATGACGCTGCCATACCATTCACGACCATAGTTCGAGACATACCCCGAGTTTAAGAACCCACCATTATGAATCTTACCGAATTAAAGAACACGCCGGTTTCTGATCTGATAACACTTGGCGAAAATATGGGGCTGGAAAACCTGGCCCGGATGCGTAAACAAGATATTATTTTCTCTATTCTTAAGCAGCATGCGAAAAGTGGAGAAGATATCTTCGGTGACGGTGTGTTGGAGATATTGCAGGATGGATTTGGTTTCCTCCGTTCAGCTGATAGCTCCTACCTCGCCGGTCCCGACGACATCTATGTATCTCCAAGCCAAATTCGCCGTTTCAACCTCCGCACTGGTGATACTGTTGCCGGTAAGATTCGTCCACCGAAAGAAGGTGAGCGTTATTTTGCATTGTTGAAAGTTAACGAAGTTAACTACGACAAACCGGAAAACGCCCGTAATAAAATCTTGTTCGAAAACTTAACTCCATTACATGCCAACTCCCGTTTGCGCATGGAACGAGGCAATGGTTCGACTGAAGATTTAACCGCTCGTGTACTTGATTTGGCATCGCCAATCGGTCGCGGTCAACGTGGTCTGATTGTGGCTCCGCCAAAAGCGGGTAAAACCATGCTGTTGCAAAACATTGCGACCAGCATTGCTTATAACCACCCTGATTGCGTATTGATGGTATTGCTGATTGATGAGCGTCCGGAAGAAGTGACCGAGATGCAACGTCTGGTTAAAGGTGAAGTTATTGCTTCTACTTTTGACGAGCCAGCATCCCGTCACGTTCAAGTTGCAGAAATGGTTATCGAGAAAGCTAAACGTCTGGTTGAGCATAAAAAAGACGTTATCATTTTGCTGGATTCGATTACTCGTCTGGCCCGCGCATATAACACCGTGGTACCTGCTTCAGGCAAAGTCTTGACCGGTGGTGTTGATGCTAACGCCTTGCATCGCCCTAAACGTTTCTTTGGTGCTGCACGTAATGTTGAAGAGGGCGGTAGCCTGACCATCATTGCCACCGCATTGGTTGATACCGGTTCTAAAATGGATGAAGTCATCTATGAAGAATTTAAAGGTACCGGTAACATGGAACTGCATCTGTCACGCAAGATTGCCGAAAAACGCGTGTTCCCGGCGATTGATTTCAACCGTTCAGGTACCCGTAAAGAAGAGCTGTTGACCACCACTGAAGAGCTGCAAAAAATGTGGATCTTACGTCGTATCCTTCATCCAATGGGTGAGATCGATGCAATGGAGTTCCTCATCAGCAAATTGGCTACAGCCAAAACTAACGACCAGTTCTTCGATAACATGAGACGTTCGTAAGTTTAGCTAATTCAATCAAAACGCCACGCTCAGCCGTGGCGTTTTTTGCATTTGGAATATACGATAGTCGGGATTGTTATCCATCATATGGGTGAAAAGATCGAACTCACCACTATTTTTGGACTTATTCTCATTACCAATGAGAAAATACTAAAAATAGAGTTGGGAATAACAAGCAAGGCTGTCATCATATTCAGAAATAACTGAAAGCATGGGGAAGGCATGGTATACGCCAAGCCACATGCTAAGCTGTTGTATCTTTTTTGCAGAGAGCGGTTAAACGTGAACTTACTCACTATGAGTACTGAAATATTTGTTATTTTCCTGTTTTCTCTGGCATTTTTATTTGTTGCTCGCAAAGTTGCCAAGAAAATTGGACTCGTCGATAAACCTAATTATCGTAAACGCCACCAAGGGTTGATTCCATTAGTGGGCGGAATATCCGTGTTTGCGGGTATTTGTTTTACCTTCCTGATTACTAACCAGCAGGTTCCCCATTTCCGTTTATACCTCGGTTGCGCCGGTTTATTGGTGTTTGTTGGGGCTTTAGATGATCGCTTTGATATCAGTGTAAAAATCCGAGCCTTTGTGCAGGCATTGGTCGGTATTGCCATGATGGCGATCGGTGGGCTTTATTTGCGTAGCCTGGGGCATGCTTTTGGTCCATGGGAGATGGTGTTAGGGCCATTCGGTTATGTTGTCACACTGTTTGCGGTATGGGCGGCGATAAATGCGTTCAATATGGTGGATGGTATTGATGGTTTGCTGGGGGGGCTGTCTTGCGTTTCCTTTGGTGCCATGGGTATTTTGCTGTACCAAAGCGGGCAGATGGCATTGGCACTGTGGTGTTTTGCGATGATCGCCGCCATTTTACCGTATATCTTGCTGAACCTTGGTTTATTAGGGCGTCGCTATAAAGTCTTTATGGGGGATGCTGGCAGTACTCTGATTGGTTTTACGGCTATTTGGTTGCTATTGCAAAGTACTCAAGGGAATGCCCATCCGATTAATCCAGTGACTGCATTATGGATTATTGCTATTCCATTGATGGATATGATTGCCATCATGTATCGGCGTTTACGTAAAGGCATGAGTCCTTTCTCACCAGACCGCCAGCATATCCATCATTTGATTATGCGTGCCGGTTTTACGTCTCGGCAGGCTTTTGTCTTAATCACTCTGGCTGCGGCGTTGTTAGCGGCAGTGGGTGTTATTGGAGAACGGCTGGCATTTGTCCCTGAATGGGTAATGTTGGCACTATTCTTGCTTGCATTTCTGTTGTATGGCTATTGCATTAAGCGGGCATGGCGAGTGGCACGTTTTATCAAACGCCTTAAGCGTCGGATGCGTCGTACATCGCAAAATAAGCATGAATCTTAACCAGAGGCTTTTAGGCAGTGATGAAACCAGAATCTATGTCGACTGATAAAACAGGGTCTACCAATAATGAGCCTGCTGTAGATAACGAATTAGACATCCGTAGCCTGTGCCGCACTCTTTGGCGCGGTAAGGTATGGATTATCGGAATGGCAATTTTTTTTGCTGCAATAGCGCTGGGTGTTTCCTATATGGTGAAACAACAGTGGAGTGCGATGGCCATTACAGACAGACCAACTGTCAATAACTTAGGTGGTTATTATTCTCAGCAGCAGTTTTTGCGCAATCTGGATTCTCGCGTTAATAGTGGCGCAGTTATTGAACAGCCTGGTATTTCCGACGAAGCTTACAGCGAGTTTATTACTCAACTAGCCGCCTACGATACCCGCCGTGATTTTTGGCTGCAAAGTGATTATTACAAGCAGCGCTTGGAAGGTGATGCTAAAGCAGATGCCGCATTATTGGATGAGCTGGTAAATAATATTGTTTTCACGCCACGTGATGACAAAAAAATACTGAATGACAGCATTAAATTAACGGCAGAAACCGCCAGTGACTCAAATAAATTACTGCGCAGTTACATTGAGTTTGCTAGCCAACGTGCAGCCAGCCATTTGAATGACGAAATTCAGGGCGCTTGGGCAGCACGGACTCAGTCAATGAAAGCGCAGGTTCAGCGGCAAGAAGCGGTGGCTCAAGCGGTGTACAATCGTGAGATTGCTGCCGTTCAGCAAGCCTTGAAAGTAGCGAGCCAGCAAGGGATAAATCGCAGTCAAACCGATACCCCGGCTGAACAGTTACCTGACTCTAAAATGTTTATGTTAGGTAAACCGATGCTTGAAGCCCGCCTGGAAACCTTGCAGGCTACCGGTCCAAGTTTTGATATTGATTACGATCAGAACCGTGCAATGCTGGCAACATTGAATATTGGTCCAACACTGGATAAAACATTCCAAGCTTATCGTTACTTACGTACGCCAGAAGATCCGGTCACTCGTGATAGCCCGCGTCGTGTATTCCTACTGATTATGTGGGGTGCAATTGGGGCATTGGTTGGGGCGGGCGTGGTGTTAGTTCGTCGTACCCGTACGCAAGCGTAAGTCCTTGCTGTCGAAGAATATAAATCGTTAATGGGCGTATTGTGCGCCCAACTTGCAGGCGTGGCCTGCAGCTAACTGACCTTAAAGAGATTCACTGTGAAAGTGTTGACTGTTTTTGGCACCCGGCCTGAAGCCATTAAAATGGCTCCTCTGGTGCATGCTTTGGCTCAGGATGAAGCCTTTGAATCAAGAGTCTGTGTCACTGCCCAACATCGCGAGATGTTGGACCAAGTGCTGCGTTTATTTGAGATTCAGCCGGATTATGATTTGAATATCATGAAGCCGGGCCAAGGATTAACGGAGATAACCTGCCGTATTCTGGAAGGGCTGAAGCCTGTTTTGGCAGAGTTTAAGCCAGACGTTATCTTGGTGCATGGTGATACCACGACAACCCTGTCGACCAGCCTCGCGGCATTTTATCACCGCATTCCTGTCGGGCATGTTGAAGCAGGTTTACGCACTGGGAATCTCTATTCTCCGTGGCCGGAAGAAGCCAACCGTCAACTGACTGGCCACCTTGCCATGTACCATTTTGCGCCGACAGAAAACTCCCGGCAGAACCTGTTACGTGAAATGGTGCCGGAGAACCGTATTTTTGTTACTGGCAATACTGTGATTGATGCGCTGTTCTGGGTTCGTGATCGGGTGATGAATAATCCAGAATTGCGGGCAAGTTTGGCCGAACGTTACCCATTCCTTGATAGCAATAAGAAGATGATTTTGGTTACGGGGCACCGTCGTGAGAGTTTTGGCGGTGGGTTTGAGCGGATCTGCAGTGCATTGGCTGAAATTGCTCGTAGGCACCCTGATGTTCAGGTGGTTTACCCAGTGCATCTCAATCCGAATGTCAGTGAACCGGTTAACCGCATCTTGAAAGGGATTGATAATATCATTCTGGTCGACCCACAAGATTATCTGCCATTTGTTTACCTGATGAACCACGCCTATCTTATCTTGACGGATTCCGGTGGTATTCAGGAAGAGGCCCCTTCATTAGGTAAGCCGGTACTGGTAATGCGCGATACCACAGAGCGCCCGGAAGCAGTCGATTCCGGTACAGTTTTGTTGGTTGGCACTAATATTAATAAAATTGTCGATGCAGTGACCCGCTTACTGACTGATGAGACTGCCTATCATCAAATGACACGGGCACATAATCCTTACGGTGACGGGCACGCCTGTCAACGCATCCTTGAAGCTTTAAAGAATCATCAGGTGACGCTATGAGTTTTGAAACTATTTCTGTTATCGGTCTTGGATATATTGGCCTGCCAACGGCTGCTGCTTTCGCGTCGCGCAAGAAGAAAGTGATTGGTGTTGATGTTAACGCCCATGCTGTTGAAACTATTAATCGCGGTGCTATCCATATCGTGGAGCCGGATTTAGATAAAGTGGTGAAGATTGCTGTTGAAGGGGGCTACCTACAAGCAGTAACCAAACCGTTGGCAGCAGATGCGTTTCTCATTGCCGTCCCAACACCATTTAAAGGCGATCATGAACCGGATATGGTTTTCGTCGAATCAGCCGCTAAATCTATTGCTCCCGTGCTGAAAAAAGGCGACTTGGTGATTCTGGAGTCGACTTCTCCGGTAGGTGCTACAGAGCAAATGGCGCAATGGCTGGCTGAAGCCCGCCCTGATTTGAGTTTCCCGCAACAAGCGGGTGAAGATGCCGATATCAATATCGCATACTGCCCTGAACGTGTATTGCCGGGGCAGGTGATGGTTGAACTGATTCAAAATGACCGTGTTATCGGCGGTATGACGCCAAAATGTTCTGCCCGTGCCAGTGAGCTGTACAAAATTTTCCTGGAAGGTGAGTGCGTGGTGACTAACTCCCGTACCGCTGAAATGTGTAAGTTGACTGAAAACAGCTTCCGCGACGTTAACATTGCCTTTGCCAACGAGTTGTCACTGATCTGTGATGAACAAGGCATCAATGTGTGGGAGCTGATTCGCCTGGCTAACCGCCATCCACGCGTGAATATCTTGCAGCCAGGACCGGGTGTTGGTGGCCATTGTATCGCTGTTGACCCATGGTTCATTGTTTCTCAAAATCCACAATTGGCTCGTCTAATTCATACTGCACGTTTGGTGAATGATGGCAAACCACTGTGGGTTGTTGACCGGGTTAAAGCCGCCGTGGCGGATTGTCTGGCGGCAACTGACAAACGTGCATCTGAAGTAAAAATTGCCTGCTTCGGTTTGGCATTTAAGCCCAATATTGACGACTTGCGTGAAAGCCCAGCGGTTGAGATTGCTCATTTGATCGCTGAATGGCATACCGGTGAAACATTGGTTGTTGAACCTAATGTTGAACAATTGCCGAAGTCTCTGGCGGGTCACGTTACCCTAAAAGACACTGCAATAGCTTTGCAGCAAGCCGATGTGCTGGTGATGCTGGTAGATCACAGCCAATTTAAGGCTATTAAACCTGAAGATGTGAAGCAATCGTGGATTGTGGACACCAAAGGAGTATGGCGTTGAGACGTATTCTAGTCACCGGTGGGGCCGGTTTTATCGGCTCCGCAGTGGTAAGACATATTATCAATAGCACTTTAGATAGTGTGGTAGTGGTTGATAAACTCACTTATGCTGGCAATTTGGAGTCACTGGCTGTTGTCGCGCAAAGTGAGCGCTATGCTTTTGAACGAGTTGATATCTGTGATCGCGCTGAGCTGGATCGGGTTTTTGCGCAATATCAGCCGGATGCCGTGATGCATCTGGCAGCAGAAAGCCATGTTGACCGCTCTATTGATGGTCCGGCTGCTTTTGTTGAAACTAACATCATGGGTACTTACCAGATGTTAGAGGCAGCGCGTCATTACTGGCAGCAACTGAGTGCCGAGGCAAAACTGGCGTTTCGTTTCCACCATATCTCAACCGATGAAGTGTATGGTGATCTGCACGGTACCGATGATCTCTTTACTGAAACTACGCCTTATGCGCCTAGTAGCCCTTATTCAGCCTCCAAGGCATCCAGTGACCATTTAGTGCGTGCCTGGCTGCGAACTTATGGTTTTCCGACCCTAGTGACCAATTGCTCGAATAACTATGGTCCGTATCATTTCCCAGAGAAATTGATACCACTAGTTATCTTGAATGCATTGGCGGGTAAACCACTGCCAGTTTATGGCAATGGCGCTCAGGTTCGTGATTGGTTATATGTTGAAGACCATGCCCGAGCTTTGTATCAGGTCGTTACCGAAGGCGTGGTGGGTGAAACTTACAATATTGGCGGTCACAATGAGCGCAAGAATATTGAAGTGGTTGAAACCATCTGCACTTTATTGGATGAACTGGTTCCGGAGAAACCCGCCGGGATTGCTCGTTACCGTGATCTGATTACCTATGTCAAAGACCGACCTGGGCACGATATGCGCTATGCCATTGATGCGGGCAAGATTGAGCGGGAATTGGGTTGGAAGCCACAAGAAACATTCGATAGCGGCATTCGCAAAACCATTGACTGGTATTTGAATAATGAATCTTGGTGGCGTCGTGTTCAGGATGGTTCTTACGCCGGTGAGCGCTTGGGTCTGAGTGACTGATTCAGCAGGTTCTTGCTTATTGCGGATTACCCTTTAGGTCGGCTGAAAAATCTATTAATCATTGGAATGACGTTATTGACTGGTGTTAATGATGTCTAGTCCGATGGTTTCAGGAGTGAGTATGAAAGGCATAATTCTGGCTGGTGGCTCAGGCACAAGGTTGCACCCCATCACCCGTGGCGTCTCTAAGCAACTGCTTCCCGTCTACGACAAACCGATGATTTACTACCCGCTGTCAGTGCTGATGCTGGCAGGGATCCGCGATATTTTGATTATCTCGACTCCAGAAGATTTGCCATCATTCCAGCGTTTGCTGGGCAATGGTGATGAGTTTGGTATAAAACTAAGTTATGCCGCGCAGCCTAGCCCTGATGGGCTGGCACAAGCATTTATCATCGGTGAAGAGTTTATTGGTAATGAACCTTGCTGTTTGGTACTTGGCGATAATATCTATTTTGGTCAAGGCTTTAGCCCGAAACTAAAAGCGGTAGCTGCACGTAAGCAAGGGGCTACCGTCTTCGGTTATCAGGTCATGGACCCAGAGCGCTTTGGTGTGGTGGAATTTGATGACAACTTCCGCGCGTTATCTATTGAAGAGAAACCAAGTCAGCCGAAGTCCAACTGGGCGGTGACCGGGCTTTATTTCTATGATAATCAAGTTGTTGATTTCGCCAAGCACGTTAAACCATCCTCTCGTGGTGAGCTGGAAATTACCAGTATCAACCAGATGTATTTAGAGCGCGGTGAGCTAACGGTTGAGTTGTTAGGGCGTGGTTTTGCCTGGCTGGATACTGGTACACATGACAGTCTGATTGAAGCCAGTACCTTTGTACAAACTGTTGAAAAACGTCAAGGTTTCAAAATTGCCTGTCTGGAAGAGATCGCTTGGCGTAATGGCTGGTTGGATGACGATGGCGTAAGACGTGCAGCAACTGCATTGGCTAAAACCGGTTACGGTAAATATCTATTGGACTTGCTCCATGCTCGTCCGCGCCAGTATTGAGCCACTGGCCTGGGAAAGTGAATTTTTCCAGCGGCCGAGTGCAAAACTTCATTTCTCCGACTCAGCCCCGCAAGTCAACCCGGCTGAGTTGGATGTTTTTACCCTTACCCAAGCCAAAGTTCCGACTCATCGCCTTGATCTTATTGATGCTCTCGGCCAGCTTGGCTTCAAGTTAGTTGAAGGGGAAGTCGATCTGTCGCTGTCAGTGGGTGTGAACGACACGGTTGGCACGGAAAATGCTTCATTTTCAGTAGATGCTAAGACTGATACCGGAACCTGCCAACATCGGGTCACAACTTATCCCTATCGGGTTGCAACCACGGAAGACATTCCGCTATTGCGTAGTGTGGCCGCCAATGCCTTTGCATTGAGTCGTTTTCGGGCCCCGTGGTATGACCCACAGGACAGTGGACGATTTTATGCATTGTGGGCTGAAAAGGCGGTGTTAGGTACTTTTGATCATCAGTGTTTATTGGTGATGGATTCGTCGGGGCAACCTGCGGGTTTTGTTACACTACGTGATTTGCATGATGGTAGCGCACGTATTGGCCTGTTGGCGGTATTCCCGGATGCGCAGGGTAAAGGCATAGGTTCATCATTAATGTCGGCGGCAAAGCAGTGGTGCCAGAGTCACGGATTACACCGGTTACTGGTAGCGACACAAATGAGCAATATTGCTGCTTTACGTCTTTATATTCGTAGTGGTGCCTCGATTGAGAGCACCGCATATTGGTTATGCAGGGGATGAGATGATTCCATTTAACGCTCCACCGGTAGTCGGCACTGAATTGGGTTATATGCAGGCCGCAATGAATAGCGGCAAGTTATGCGGTGATGGTGGGTTTACCCGTCGCTGTCAGCAGTGGATGGAAAAACATTTCGATTGCCCGAAAGTGTTACTGACCCCTTCTTGTACTGCCTCACTGGAAATGGCCGCGTTGCTGCTGGATATCAAGCCCGGCGATGAAGTGATCATGCCAAGTTTCACCTTTGTCTCTACTGCCAATGCTTTTGTATTGCGTGGAGCGAAAATGGTGTTTGTTGATATTCGTCCAGACACCATGAACATTGATGAAACCAAGATTGAAGCGGCTATTACCGACAAAACCAGAGTTATCGTGCCAGTCCACTATGCGGGTGTTGCCTGTGAAATGGATACCATCATGGCACTGGCAAAAAAACATAATTTGTTTGTAGTCGAAGATGCAGCTCAGGGCGTGATGTCAACTTACAAAGGCAAAGCGCTGGGGACTATCGGCCATATTGGTTGCTTCAGCTTCCATGAAACCAAAAACTACACCGCGGGTGGTGAAGGGGGTGCGACGCTAATCAATGACCCATCATTGATTGATCGCGCAGAAATTATCCGTGAGAAAGGGACTAATCGCAGCCAGTTCTTCCGCGGTCAGGTAGATAAGTACACTTGGCGTGATATCGGCTCCAGCTATTTGATGTCTGATTTACAGGCGGCTTACCTGTGGGGCCAGTTGGAAGCCGCGGAGCAAATCAACCAACGCCGTCTGGCACTGTGGCACACTTACTATGATGCTTTCAAACCGTTGGCGGATGCCGGTCGTATTGATTTGCCGGTTATTCCCGGTAATTTGGCACAGAACGCGCACATGTTTTATATCAAACTGCGTGACATCGAAGAGCGTTCAGCTTTCATCAGCTATTTAAAAGAAGCTGAGATTATGGCGGTATTCCATTACATTCCACTGCATGCTTGCCCGGCAGGTGAAGAGTTTGGTCGTATGGATGGTGAAGACCGCTTTACCACCAAGGAAAGTGAACGTCTGGTTCGCTTGCCAATCTTCTATAACCTGACTGATGTTAATCAGAGCACGGTCATTAATACTGTACTCAGTTTCTTCGCCTGATATGTCGCTGGCAAAAGCATCGATTTGGACTGCTGGCTCTACGCTGATTAAGATCGGCGTAGGGCTGTTAGTGGTTAAACTGCTGGCGGTGACCTTCGGCCCCAGTGGTGTTGGGCAGGCGGGAAACTTCCGCCAGCTCATTACGGTACTCGGCGTGCTCTCTGGCGCAGGTATCTTCAATGGTATTACTAAATATGTTGCTGAATATCATCAGCAACCAGAACGTCTGCGAGCAGTATTAGGGACTTCATCAGCGATTGTGCTGGGGTTCTCTACGTTGTTAGCATTGATTTTCCTGTTGGCGGCCAAGCCCGTCAGCATGGCGCTATTTGGTCACAGTGATTACCAGAATGTGGTGCGAGCCGTCGCACTTATTCAGATGGGTATCGCCTACGCCAACCTGTTTCTGGCAATCCTTAAGGGCTATCGCGATGCCATGGGGAATGCGCTGGCGGTGATCGGCGGTAGCCTGATTGGTGTGGTGGCGTATTATATTTGCTTTCAGATTGGGGGATATCCCGGCGCTTTGGTGGGGCTGGCATTGGTTCCTGCGCTGGTGGTTATCCCAGCGGGTATAATGCTCGTTCGTCGCAAGACTATTCCCTTAAGTTATCTTAAACTTAGCTGGGATAAAGCCTTAGCGAGCCATTTGGGTAAGTTTACCATTATGGCGTTGATTACTTCGGTGACCTTGCCGGTTGCTTATGTGATGATGCGTAACTTGCTGGCTGACCGCTATGGTTGGGATGCCGTCGGGATCTGGCAGGGGGTGAGCAGTATTTCAGATGCTTATCTACAATTTATCACAGCGTCATTTACCGTCTATTTGCTACCTACGTTGTCGAGACTCAAGGATAAAGCGGCAATTTCTCGTGAAATCCTGCGCTCATTGAAGTTTGTCTTGCCAGCTGTGGCGACCGCCAGTCTGATGGTCTGGCTGTTACGTGATTTTGCGATCTGGTTGCTGTTTTCTCACCAGTTCACGGCAATGCGTGACCTCTTTGCCTGGCAACTCGTGGGCGATGTGTTGAAAGTCGGGTCGTATGTATTTGGTTACTTGGTTATCGCCAAAGCCTCTTTACGCTTTTATATTCTGACGGAAGTCAGTCAGTTCTTACTGTTGACCGGGTTTGCCCATTGGTTAATCCCAATGAATGGCTCCTTGGGTGCGGCACAGGCCTACATGGCGACTTATATTGTCTATTTCGCACTCTGTAGCTGCGTATTCGTTATGTATCGTAGACATTCATCACCGTAAACACTCTTTACAGTAGAAAAAAATGACAACCCTGATTCATGTACTGGGATCTGATATCCCGCACCATAATCTGACTGTACTGCGCTTCTTTAATGACGTGCTGGCTACTCGCGTGCCAGCAGAGCAGGTACGGTATTTTATGGTAGCGGCCAAAGAGACAGCGGCTTTTTCATCATTCCCTCAGTTGGATATCGAGACGCACAGCAATAAGAAAACCTTGGCTGAGGCGGTTATTGCCCGAGCACAAGCTGACCGTAATACTCGATTCTTCTGGCATGGGCAATTTAATGCCACTTTGTGGCTAGCTTTACTGAGTGGGAAAATCAAACGGCACCAAGTTTACTGGCATGTTTGGGGGGCTGATTTATATGAAGATGCCAAAACCTGGAAGTTTCGCCTGTTTTACATACTGCGCCGCATAGCTCAAGGGCGAGTCGGCCATGTTTTTGCCACCCGTGGTGATTTAATTCATTTCCAACAACGTCATCCGCGAGTGCCGGCATCACTGCTCTATTTCCCCACGCGTATGGACCCGGCATTAACGGGCATCAATATTGAGAAGCCTCTTGCTGGGCCCATGACGATTCTGGTAGGCAACTCTGGCGATACCACTAACCGCCATATTGAAGCACTAAAGGCGATTCATCAGCAATTTGGTCCGGATACTCGAGTTATTCTGCCAATGGGATATCCGGCTAATAATCAGCTGTATATTGAGCAGGTTAGGCAAGCGGGTCTGGCGTTATTTGCGTCAGAGAATCTACGCATTCTGACTGAGCAGATCCCGTTTGATGATTATCTGAATATCTTGCGTGAATGTGATTTGGGCTATTTTATTTTCAATCGCCAGCAAGGCATCGGCACTCTGTGCCTATTAACTCAGTTTGGTGTGCCTTTTGTCTTAAGCCGCAAGAATCCGTTCTGGCAAGATTTGGCTGAGCAGCACATTCCGGTGCTTTTCTATGGTGATTCATTAGATGAACCTTTGATTCGTGAAGCACAGCGCCAATTAGCCGGGTTGGATAAGCACGCGATTGCATTCTTTAACCCTAATTATATTGAGGGCTGGCAACAAGCGCTGGCACTTGCCGCAGGAGAACACCCATGACGCTGGGCCAATTTGGCGGTCTTTTTTGTGTCTATCTGATGGCAGTGATTTTTATCCTGACGCTGACGTATCAGGAGTTTCGGCGTGTCCGCTTTAACTTCAATGTACTGTTTTCAATGCTTTACTTGCTGACGTTCTATTTTGGTTTCCCTTTCACCTGCATGTTGGTGTTCCAGTTCGGGGTCGAGGTCGTGCCAGTTGAGTACTTACTGTATGCCATGCTCTCTGCCACGGCGTTCTACGGTATTTACTATGTGAGTTATAAGACTCGCTTGCGTAAGCCGCGCAGTCAGCCACGGGCGCCAATATTCACGATGAACCGGGTAGAAACCAATCTGACCTGGATACTGTTGGCGCTGGTGGCCATTGGTACCGTCGGTATCTTCTTTATGCAGAATGGTTTCCTGCTATTTAAACTGGATTCTTACAGCAAAATCTTCTCCAGTGATGTCTCTGGTGTGGCTCTGAAGCGCTTTTTCTACTTCTTCATCCCAGCGATGTTAGTGGTCTATTTCCTGAAACAGGATATGCGAGCCTGGTTCTTCTTTTTGGTCTGCACCGTCGCGTTTGGCATCCTAACCTACGTTATCGTTGGTGGGACTCGCGCGAATATCATCATCGCGTTCTCATTATTCCTGTTTATTGGTATCGTTCGCGGTTGGATAACCCTGTGGATGCTCGCGGCGGCTGGGGTCTTTGGGATTGTCGGCATGTTCTGGTTGGCCCTGAAACGCTATGGTCTGGATGTTAATGGCGCAGAGGCGTTTTATACCTTCCTGTACCTGACGAGAGACACGTTCTCTCCATGGGAAAATCTGGGCTTGCTGCTACAAAATTACGACAAAATAGATTTCCAGGGGTTGGCACCGATTATCCGTGATTTCTATGTGTTTATTCCCAGCTCCTTGTGGCCTGCTCGCCCTGATTTGGTATTGAATACCGCCAATTACTTTACCTGGGATGTGCTGGATAACCACTCCGGGCTTGCTATCTCGCCAACCCTGATTGGCTCTTTGGTGGTGATGGGCGGCGTGTTGTTTATCCCATTGGGTGCCATCGTGGTGGGGCTCATCATTAAATGGTTCGATTGGTTGTACGAACAAGGCAAAGCAGAAACTAATCGCTACAAAGCGGCCATTCTGCAAAGCTTCTGTTTTGGGGCGGTATTTAACATCATCGTGTTGGCGCGAGAAGGATTAGATTCCTTTGTTTCGCGCGTGGTGTTTTTCTGCGTGATTTTTGGCGCCTGTCTGGTACTGGCAAAATTGTTGTATTGGTTGTTCGATACGGCGGGTTTGATAACGCAGCGGGTACAGCGCCGCGTTAGTCAATCTAAGGGTCTATCTGCGCCTCAAACGGGCAGCCAACTGTAAGGATCGTAATGGAACCGAATACTGCTACGCCAAAAGAGACCGGCATTCCTAAATATAATGTCCGGGGTTTCGATATCTGGGGTTTTCGTGACATGGCTCAGACGCTGGACCATCTGCTGAGCAGTGGCCCGGTGAAGACTGGCACCTTGGTGGCAATGAATGCAGAGAAACTGCTGAAAGCTGAAGATGATGCCGCGCTGCGCGAACTGATCTGTGAGGCAGAATATCTGTATGCCGATGGTATCAGTATGGTGCGCGCTATCCGCCGTAAATACCCGCAGGCTAAGCTTTCAAGGGTTGCCGGTGCTGACTTGTGGGAGGCACTGATGCAGCGCGCGGGCCAGCAAGGGACGCCAGTATTTTTAGTCGGTGGAAAACCTGAGGTTTTGGCAGAAACTGAAGCTAAACTTCGCGCGCAATGGAACGTCAATCTGGTAGGGAGTCAAGATGGCTATTTCACTCCTGAGCAGCGTGAGGTTCTGTTTGCCCGGATTGCGGCCAGTGGTGCGGCGATAGTCACTGTGGCTATGGGATCGCCTAAGCAGGAAATGTTTATGCGTGACTGCCGTAAAATATATCCGAATGCGCTGTATATGGGCGTAGGCGGCACTTATGACGTCTTTACCGGCCATGTTAAACGTGCACCTAAGATATGGCAGAATCTGGGGCTGGAGTGGCTTTATCGCCTACTGGCTCAGCCAAGCCGCATTCGTCGCCAGTTCAAACTGCTCAAGTTTGTTGGCTATTATTACAGCGGTCGCCTGTAATCATGTGCCCAAAGCAGGGTCATTCTGGCCCTGCTGTTATAAAACCTCCTCTAGCGATTCCCTCAATCAATACCAACTCGCCTTAATTCCATTATGGAATCAATTCTTATATTTTTATTCCATAAAGTTTTAGTTTCTTGTTTGCTAATCTACCTCAGATACGGAACGATACGCGCCGGCTACGGTTTTATGGACATTATTGCTTTTGTAATGAGCTGTTTCCTTATGCTTTAGCCTGCATTCGCTAATGTATTAATTATTAGGCTGGATACCTTAATTCAGCTTTTTTGAATCGCGGCATTCTATTAATAACAACAACCGGGAAATCCGGAGCGGACATACACACCAGTAAGTTGATAGAGGATATATGGCAGATAACGAAGGGAAAAAAGAATTACACCGCGGGCTGGAAGCCCGGCATATCGAACTAATAGCCTTAGGCGGCACCATTGGTGTCGGGCTGTTTATGGGTTCTGCCAGTACATTACAGTGGGCTGGACCTTCAGTATTACTGGCTTACATTATTGCTGGTTTGTTTGTGTTCTTCATAATGCGCTCGATGGGCGAAATGTTGTATCTGGAGCCAGTTGCAGGCTCTTTCGCCGTGTATGCACATAAATATCTTAGCCCCTATTTCGGCTATCTGACTGCTTGGGGCTATTGGTTTATGTGGATAGCGGTGGGGATATCTGAAATCACCGCTATTGGGGTATATGTCCAGTTCTGGTTCCCAGAGATACCGCAATGGTTACCCGCCATTGCAGGGGTAGCCGTCGTGGCGCTGGCTAACTTGGCCGCAGTGAGATTGTATGGCGAGCTGGAGTTCTGGTTTGCGATGATCAAGGTGACAACCATCATTGTGATGATTCTGGTGGGCCTGGGCGTAATCTTCTTCGGCTTTGGTAATCATGGTCAACCTATTGGCTTTGATAACCTGACGGCCCACGGTGGCTTCTTTGCAGGGGGCTGGAAAGGTTTCATGTTTGCACTGTGTATTGTGGTGGCTTCTTACCAAGGTGTTGAGTTGGTGGGGATTACCGCAGGTGAAGCTAGAATTCCTAAAGTTACATTGAAGCGTGCCATTAATAACATTCTATGGCGTATTCTGATTTTCTATGTCGGTGCCATTTTTGTCATTGTCACTATCTTCCCGTGGGACGGTATCGGTACCACGGGTAGCCCGTTTGTCCTGACCTTTGCCAAGATAGGGATAGTCTCAGCTGCAGGGATTATCAACTTTGTGGTGCTTACCGCCGCGCTATCGGGATGTAATAGCGGCATGTATAGCGGCGGGCGCATGCTGTATGCTTTGGCAAAAAACCGCCAACTCCCTGCTTGCCTGACAAAATTGTCGGCCAGCGGTGTGCCGGTTTATTGTATTGCCGTGACGATTATCTGCCTGATGATAGGCTCTAGCCTCAATTACATCATTCCCAATCCACAGCAGGTGTTTGTTTACGTGTACAGTGCCAGCGTATTACCGGGTATGGTGCCGTGGTTTGTGGTGTTAGTCAGCCAACTGCGTTTTCGTCAGGTACATAAAGAGGCCTTGAAACAACATCCATTTAAATCCATCATGTTCCCGTATGTAAACTACCTCACTATCGCTTTCCTGATTTGTGTATTGGTCGGGATGGGGATTAACCCAGACACTCGCTTATCTTTATTAGTCGGGACTATTTTCCTTGGATTGGTGACGGCATGCTATTTTGGGCTGGGAATGCATAAAAGACCCGGTCCGAAGCAAAATGCCCATAAAACCAGCAAACAAGGTGACGGAGAGGCTATCAGGAGCTGACTTTTGTGGCAGAGTGAGCAAAGCGTAAGCAAACGCACCATTTCTTCTAAAAAAGCACTAGACAGCCAAGCATTAAAACCGTAGTATCCCCACCCGCAACGGCGCTAAGCGCCCGTAGCTCAGCTGGATAGAGCGCTGCCCTCCGGAGGCAGAGGTCTCAGGTTCGAATCCTGTCGGGCGCACCATTAATTTTGTGTGCAAGAGCTGCGGTGGTAAGATTGCCGCGTACGACGGTTGTAAAGTAGTAAGAAGTTATGGTGGCTATAGCTCAGTTGGTAGAGCCCTGGATTGTGATTCCAGTTGTCGTGGGTTCGAGCCCCATTAGCCACCCCAAATTTTGTGGAACATGCGATGGTGGCGGAATTGGTAGACGCGCTAGCTTCAGGTGTTAGTGTCCTTACGGACGTGAGGGTTCAAGTCCCTCCCTTCGCACCACACAAAACATGTAAATTTTATTAATATTTACATGGACATAGGTCGAGAGACCATGTAGAGTAGACAGTAAGAAATCGGCGAGTAGCGCAGCTTGGTAGCGCAACTGGTTTGGGACCAGTGGGTCGGAGGTTCGAATCCTCTCTCGCCGACCAATTTCAGAAGAAACCCCGCAATGCGGGGTTTTTTTTCGTCTGCATTTCGTCCCCATCATCGCGATTTATGCGGTATATCCTCTCGTACTTCTGATCTTGTGAATAGCTATCTGCAATATCTTGCCAGCCCAAAACCCTGACACTCTAAAGCCATATTGGCACTGTTTGATCAAATTGGCTTGATGACATGGGCAGAACCACGATTTATTGGGCGAAAGCATGAGTGTTGGCTTTTTGCGACAAAAGACGAATGCTTTGTCTCTGAAAGGTGACATATAACTGACTGATAAATATTAATAAAATTAACACTCATGTATAACGTCGTTTTGTAGCGACAGATCACTCTGGATGTCGATCTCTTGGTGTTGCAGGCAAGGTGCATAAGCAGATGAGAAAGGGTAAAAATAAAATTATTATAAATTAGCCGATTAAGAATTTATTTAGGCCTGACGGAGTGAAATGGTTGCCCAAAGTGCGACTTGGCACGCAAAGTGCAATATCCATTACGTAGATGCTCATCCCACTTATTATGACAGCCTGGTTTTTATAGCCAATTGTGCTTCATAAACCCAGGGATGATGCAGAGCCGATTTTAGGGTGCCTATTGTCCATGTAAACGATGTTGAATATCTTCATCACATACCGGGCAAAACGTTGAGTGAGGCGCCGACATTGTTGTCTGTAGACCTGAAAATTTTAGACGCTTGCCCCTATCGGCAAGCGTTTTTTTTTGCATATCCTTTGTACTTGAAGCCGCAGGGTTGTTAGCGGCTCTCTATTACTCGGCCCATCCTTGGGCCTCACCTCTTAGAGGCCACTGCAAGCAGCGTTCAAATCTGCTCCCGGCAAATTTGTCACCCTAATCACCTACCGGCGTAGGCTCATCCTTCGGGGTTGCGACTTCAATGACTTCGGATATTTCATAGGTATTTTACTATTAGCAGAATCAAAGAGATTCGCCATTTTGCTTCAACGTCAACAGTAACCCTTCACGGCGAGCCTGCGCAGCATCCTCAGGGCGATGCAGCTTATCCAAGGCATCTGCCAGCCAGGCATAATCATACCCGTCTGGGCGCTGTGCAAGTGCTGCTTTGAAGGCTTCGCTGGCTTTCTCCCACTCACCGTGCTTTAGCATCAACTGACCCAAGGTACTATTGAGCAACGGTGTTGCACCATGTTGTTTGATTTGCTGGCGCAATGATTTCTCTAACGGATCTGGATTACCTGACTGGAGACGCGGGATCAGCAGCACCAAGCGCTCATCGTACTGACGTTTCAGACTGTCGAGAATGATCTGCTGGGCCACATCGTGATCATCACATTCAATCAAATGCTCTGCCAATGCGACTTGCAGCGGGATCTCATTACGTACTTTACGACTTTGATCTTTCCACCAACGTTTCAGGCCATCACTGCCTTCTTCCGCCATACACTGATTCATAATGCCAATGTAAGCTTGTTGCTCCAATGCGGCGATCTCATCTGGGGTATGTACCTGAACCTTGCCCATTGCCGGTAGAATTTCCAACAATGAGCTGTAAGCTCCAGAGCGCAAGTAAGCAAGCTCAGCCAACCGCAGCACTTCAGGGTGACGTGGTGCCTGATCCAATAGGCGATCAACACCATGACGTGCCGCGTGGACATGCCCTTGCGCCAGTTGAATTCGCACTCGGGTAATATCCACTGGCAATTGCTCGGTGTCGGCGACTTCTGCCGCGCGCTCAAGATATTGGTTAGTGCGGAATTCATCGCCACGTTGCTGAGCGGCTTCGGCCGCCAGTAAGTAGTTCACCATTGGCTGTTCAGCATGATCGGCATTTCGGGTTAGCAATTTCTCAACTTGTTTGAAATCACCTTCGGCCAGTTTGATCAATGCAGCTTTGGTTTGCTTACGGGCGCGAGTACGCTTGCGGCCCATAAACCAACCACGGGTGCGTGCACCGGTACGGAAAATACGGCGCAATATCCATTCAATGATCAGGAAGGCTACCAGTACCAATATCAGCATGATGACCAAGCCAGTCACACTGGTTTCAACGTTATAGTTGTCGGTTTGGATCAGCACATAACCTTGATGCCCGGCTAGCATGGGGCCAAGCACTATTCCGGCGGTCAAAATGAGGAATAACAGTAACACTCGCAGCATACTTATTCCCCTTGAGCGGCAACTGGCGCTTGTGCCAGTAAGTTACGAACCCGGGTTTGCATCAATTTTTCCAGCATTGGCTGGCTTTTCAATTGATCAGGCACGTCCATTGAGATTGATTGCTGACTCAGACCCTCCAGTTCATCCAGGAAAGCCTTGGTACTCGGGTCGTTTACATCAAAATAAGCGCGAACCCAGGTGGAGATTGTCTCCAGCGACTGTTTATAGACTTCATCTTGATGGCGGGGCACGGCTTGTGCTGCAACCAGTAGACGGGAGCGGATATTTTCACGTAAATAAACGTCCTGATTCGGAGCTAACAGTGGCTCTGCACTACTATCACGGCGACGAATAGTAATAAAGTCAGCTATAAAGCTGTGCCAGCTTTTGGTTAGATTCTGACGCCATTCTGCCAGCGAACTGGATAATTCGTCGCTGTTGGCATCCATGGGTGAATCATCAATGTTGTTATCAGCCAGGCGTAGGTTATCCACCTGATTGGACAACTGGTTTAGTTTGAGGATGATACCGTCAAAATCGACCTGACTGACCGCAGAAAGGGCACTGATATCTTCGGTCAATGCTCGGCGAACATCGATAAGGCTTGGGTCATTCATGTCAGCCAAACTGGCATCGGCACTTTTGAGTAAAGTGGCTGCGGTGGTGACATCTTGATCACTCCACAGTTTGCGCCCGGCCATTTTTACCAGAAAATCAGCTTGTGCCAGCAGCCAGGTTTTTGCATCGCTACCTGAAATCGTGGCAACTTTTTCCTGCAATTCATTAAGTTGGCGGATTAGCGAAGTCTGCTGGCGATCGGCGGCTTCCAGTGCTTTACCCTGCTGTTGTAGCAATGACTCAAGCTGTTGTTTTTCCTGTGATTGACTCTGTTTAAGTTCTGCCAACTGCTCTTGCAATGCGAGCGTTGCGGCATCTTGTAACTGAGCCTGCTGGTGTCCGTGGTAATAAAGCCCGGCACCCAGCGCGATGGCCAGTGCAATAGCAATGGCGCCCAGAATTGGGCCGGTTCGTTTCTCCCGGCGAACTTCTGGTTCTGGCTGTTGGTGCCTCTCAGCCGCGGTGGTTGTCTCTTCCACTGGTGCGGATGGGGTATTTTGTTCCGTCATATTGGGCATCCCATAGTCAGGTTTCAGGTTTATTGAAATTCTTGTAGCGCGCGGATCAGCGCGTCATTATCAGCATTCTCTGCTATCTGGATATCACTCCAGCCCATCTGGGCAGCTAAGGCAGCCAAACGATCACTCACGACGACTAAGCGGCAACGTAGCAACCAGGAAGAACGATAATAATCAGGAACTAAAGTATAGATCTGTTGTAACATTTCGCCGCTAGTTACCACCAGAATATCGACGCCGGAGCGTTGCCAATGCGCACTCTGTTCACTGCCATCATAAAAGATGGGGCTGCGCTGATAACATTCACAAAAAGTGACTGTTGCTCCCCGCTCAGCCAGGCTTTCACCCAGTAGCTCGCGCCCACCATTGCCACGCAATAACAGTGCCTTTTTACCAGACAGTTTTTGCAGGTCGGGCAATGATAGCAGCATCTCGCTGGTCTCTCCCGTTGGGGGAAACGTGACGTGCAAACGGCTGGCGGTATGCAATGCTAATGCAGTGTTACGACCAATAGCATAATAAGATAACTGTGCGGGCCATGACAGGTTATTTCTTTTTAACAGCGGGTTAGCATAGCGGATAGCATTCTGTGATAACGCAAAAACCAAGTCGCCGGCCTGCATTTCTTGCAGTAATGCCGGTAACTTAGGCAGGTCATCACCGGGTGAGAAATCAATCAATGGCGCATGATAGGCAACCCGGCCCAGCGCACGCAGGCGGCTGACTAACTGCTCTCCAGAAGGGGATGGGCGGGTGACCAGAATCGTCATAGCGGTGCATTATCCTGATAAACTTCAGCCAGTATTTCCCGCGCGCCGCGAGATAGCAGCTCATCGGCCAGTTCAATGCCCATTTGCTCAGCATGCTGTGCCGGGCCTCGGCGCTCGCCGCGAATAATCTCACTACCGTCTGGTGCTCCCACCAGTGCGCGCAGCCACAATATATCGCCTTCCAATTCGGCATAACTGCCAATTGGTACCTGACAACCACCTTCAAGGCGAGTATTCATCGCCCGCTCCGCACAGACCCGTAATTCAGTCTCGCGGTGATTTAATGGTGCCAGTAGCTGGCGCGTAAAATCATCATCCAGACGGCATTCAATACCAACAGCACCTTGGCCAACTGCAGGCAAGGACTCTTCCGCTGGCATGGCGGAGCGGATACGCGTCTCCAGGCCGAGGCGTTTGAGGCCAGCAACGGCTAGAATAATCGCGTGGTAATCACCGTTATCCAGTTTGGCAAGGCGAGTCCCTACGTTACCCCGTAGATCGCGAATAATTAGGTCTGGGCGGCGTTCGCGCAATTGGCACTGGCGGCGCAGGCTAGAGGTGCCGACGATGCTGCCAGCGGGTAGGTCATCCAAATGAGCATAATTTGGTGAAACGAAAGCATCGCGTGGGTCATCACGCTCACAAATAGTGACCAAGCCCAGCCCTTCAGGGAAGGCTATCGGCACATCTTTCATGGAATGCACGGCGATATCCGCCCGACCTTCCAGTAATGCCAGTTCTAATTCCTTAACGAACAAGCCCTTACCGCCGACTTTTGCCAGTGGCGTGTCTAGAATGATATCCCCACGAGTCACCATCGGGACCAATTCAACTTGCAAGCCGGGGTGATTGGCTTGCAATAAATCTTGAACATAATGTGCTTGCCATAAGGCGAGCGGGCTTTGTCGCGTAGCAATTCGAATAATTTTGTCTAACATTGCTTGTTACCGTTTTATATTTTATGGCCCATCCTACCATTGACCGATGAATACTGTCAGTGCGGTAGCCACAAGAGCAGGGCGGGTAAGAGCATAAGAAAGCAACTATTGTAACAAATGCACGGTGAGATACGCGGTTTATACCTTTTTCTATGATCCACGGCGGCCAGTGACCAAACTACAATGCCGATGACTTTGACTATAGAGAGGCATTATAATTGTTGGGATAGCTTTACTTTCTTTACGGTCAATCGGCAAGGTGTTAGATTGATCACGTTTCCAGCAATAATTCGTTAAATATTCTTCAAACAAAATGTTTTTTGGTCATTTCAACAAAAAGTACATTCTTTTGCTGAGAGGCAAATAAACAATAAACGAATCTGGAACACGGGTTTCTTTCTAAGCACCGGAACAATCAGGCGAGACGTCTTGTACCTCTACATCGAGACACTGAAACAGCGACTGGATGCGATCAACCAATTACGAGTCGATCGCGCCTTGGCGGCCATGGGGCCAGCCTTCCAAAAGGTCTACAGTCTGCTACCAACCTTACTACATTGTCATCACCCGCTGATGCCGGGTTACCTTGATGGTAACGTTCCCCATGGCATCTGCCTTTTCACGCCTAATGAAACACAGCAGGATTATCTGTCTGAGGTTGAAGCCAAATGGGGTCAGCCTTTACAGCAGAGTGTCGGCGGTGAATTGCCGATTACCGGCGTTTACTCTATGGGAAGCACTTCGTCTATTGGTCAGTGCCATACATCCGATTTGGATATCTGGGTATGCCACCAGGCTTGGCTTGATACTGAAGAACGTAACCGTCTGCAAAAAAAATGTAGCCTGCTGGAAAAATGGGCCGCATCAATGGGTGTTGAAGTCAGTTTCTTCCTAATAGATGAAAACCGCTTCCGTCATAACGCCAGCGGTAGTTTGGGCGGTGAAGATTGCGGTTCAACCCAACATATTTTATTACTGGACGAATTTTACCGCAGTGCGGTGCGTCTGGCGGGGAAACGTATTCTTTGGAATATGGTTCCGATCGAAGAAGAAGATAATTACGATGATTACGTGCTGTCGCTCTACGCGCAGGGCGTATTAACGCCGAATGAATGGCTGGATTTGGGCGGTTTGAGCACCCTGTCCGCGGAAGAGTATTTCGGTGCCAGCCTATGGCAATTGTACAAAAGTATCGATTCGCCATATAAGGCAGTATTGAAAACTGTCCTGCTTGAGGCTTATTCCTGGGAATACCCGAATTCTCAACTGTTGGCGATGGAAATCAAACAGCGCCTGCATGCCGGTGAAATCGTGGCGTTTGGTCTTGATGCTTACTGCATGATGCTCGACCGCGTCACTCGTTATCTTACCCAAATCAATGACACCACTCGGTTGAACCTGGTGCGTCGCTGTTTCTATCTGAAAGTGTGTGAAAAGTTGTCTCGCACGCCAGCGAGTGTGGGTTGGCGGCGTGAAATTCTCAGCCAATTAGTCAGTGAATGGGGCTGGAGTGACGAGAGTTTAGCGGTATTAGATAACCGTGCTAACTGGAAGATTGAACGTGTGCGTGAAGCACATAACGAACTGTTGGATGCGATGATGCAAAGTTATCGTAATTTGATTCGTTTTGCGCGCCGTAATAACTTGAGTGTCAGCGCCAGCCCGCAGGATATTGGGGTATTGACCCGTAAACTGTATGCGGCATTTGAAGCTTTACCAGGTAAAGTAACACTGGTTAACCCGCAGATTTCACCCGATCTTTCTGAAGAGCATTTGACCTTTATTCATGTTCCGGCAGGCCGAGCCAATCGCCCCGGCTGGTATTTGTATAATCAAGCGCCGTCAATGGATGCTATTGTCAGCCATCAGCCGCTGGAATATAACCGTTACTTGAATAAACTGGTGTCGTGGGCTTATTTCAACGGCCTGTTGACCAGTAAGACCCGGTTGCATATTAAAAGTGCCAATCTGTGCGATACCGTGAAACTGCAAGAGTTAGTGACTGATATTTCTCACCACTTCCCACTACGCCTGCCCGCACCGACACCAAAAGCGCTGTACAGTCCGTGCGAAATTCGCCATTTAGCGATTATCGTCAATCTGGAAAATGACCCGACCGCGGCCTTCCGCAATCAAGTCGTGCATTTTGACTTCCGTAAACTGGATGTATTCAGTTTTGGTGAGCAGCAGCAGTGTCTGGTTGGCAGTATCGATTTGTTGTACCGCAACTCATGGAACGAAGTGAGAACCTTGCATTTCAGTGGTGAGCAGGCGGTATTGGAAGCACTGAAAACCATTTTAGGCAAAATGCATCAGGATGCGGCTCCGCCAGAGTCGGTGGATGTGTTCTGCTATAGCCAGCATTTGCGTGGTTTGATTCGGACCCGCATTCAACAGCTGGTTTCTGAGTGTATTGATCTGCGCTTGTCCAGTACCCGTCAGGAACCGGGCCGTTTTAAAGCGGTACGGGTGTCTGGCCAGACTTGGGGATTGTTCTTTGAGCGCCTGAGTGTCTCGGTCCAGAAATTGGAAAACGCTGTCGAATTCTATGGTGCAATTTCCAATAATAAACTGCATGGGTTATCAATTCAGGTCGAAACTGATCAAATTCATCTGCCACCCGTGGTAGACGGTTTTGCCAGCGAAGGGATTATTCAGTTCTTCTTCGAGGGTACCGCAGATGAGAAAGGCTTTAATATTTACATCCTAGATGAGACAAACCGGGTTGAGGTTTATCACCATTGCGAGGGCAGTAAAGAGGAGTTAGTGCGAGATGTTAGTCGTTTCTATTCATCTTCTCACGATCGCTTTACCTACGGTTCCAGCTTTATCAACTTCAACTTGCCACAATTCTATCAGATTGTGCAGTTAGATGGCCGGACTCAGGTGATTCCTTTCCGCAGCAACACCTTGTCTCATCTGCATATTGTCGATAAAGACACCAGTGCACCCGCACAACAATTTCAGCTACATTGATATGTCGACAAAACATAACCAATAAAAATATTTTTATTGGTTATGTTGGATAGGCAATGAATTTAATCTAAATCGTGATGTTCTAATTCTCTATGTTCCGGTATGTTATTTTTAGCATTTTCATTGCGATAATATGCAGAGTAAAACATAGTAGCATCGAAGTGTGTTGCTGAGTCCTTCTCTATAAAAGGAATCTGTTCGTCAATTATTTCTTTATAAATATTGGTCGTTAGTCTTTTTTCTTCAATAGCGGTGAGGATAACATTTGAATTTTTCTGCATGAAATCTAAATGTTTTTGATTAACTGGACCACTCAAATAAATATAATGAGACATACAGGCTAATGTGGAAAAAGGTAATTCACCTAAGTGAAGCGCAAAGCAATCCCGAATAATTTGGCTAGTTCTGCCATTAGCATTTGGCAATAAATGCAGATATTGAAAATCTGACGTTAACTTAAATATTCTGGCGATATCACTTTCAGCATGTGCATTGACTAATTCACATGAAAATTTATTGATTATTTTTCTTCTACTTTCAGTGGAATCATCAACTATTCCCTTTGTTGTTATTATGGAATCATCATGATTGGTAGCTATCTCTAATTCATATTTTAACGTATCGAGTGTGAGCCTTTCATTTTTTATCTTGTTATCTATGATGTCCTTAACATTAAAGATACTGCTGCTATGTGTTGAGGATAAACTGCGATCTTCGGAGGTCATGACATTTTCGACAGTTAATAGCTCGGGAAGGTGTTCTATATTGAAACTCACTCTTCTTACTTTATCTTCATAGCGGCTATTATTGTCATAATATATAGCATTTAGACTTGAAAGGAAGAGGGCATATCCTTTTATCATAAGGGCATTATCATCCTCCTTGCTATAATTAAAACCAATGTCTTTCATATTGTAGGCAATAATAGGATTTTGCCAGTGGGTGGCTTCAACGTATAAGTAAGGAAGCAAAATTTGTAATTGTTGATTATCTAGTTTAGATAATCTTGCTTGCATTTTGTTTTCTGTATCCAAAGAAGCTCTGAATGCATCTATGGCATCATTCTCTTGGTGAAGAGTATCATTACTTTTAATTTCGCCTACACACTCTATTATTTTTTCGTATTGTTCCTCAGTAGAGAGAGGAAGTAGGCAGATATTATCCAGATCGACTCTTGCATTAGTAATATTAGTGTTGTTCCACTGTATACCCGTTAGCATTGCACCGTAAAGAATAGAATGACTCAGGTTAGTGTTCGTCATATTGGTAGAGCGAAGATCACCATTTGTGAAGTCAACATAGGATAAATTAAGATTACTTAGATCCACGCCTTGAAGATCATATCCATTATAAGTTGTCGTTCTACCTGAGATATTATTTTCACATTGTTCTTTTATTATCTCTCGTTTTAATTCTCTAAGTGAATTTCGATCTTCCTCTGTATGACATTTTGATATCTCTTTAGCCATTATTTTAATTTTGTCGGCATCACTAAGAGTGTGGTTTTGAGTGTCATGAAAATTTGAAGCTAGGATGGTATTATTTGAAATATGCATCATTTACATTGAGTCCTATAAAATAATTACATATAGAAAAGGTAAAGGATTTTCATAGGGATTATTGCATTGTGATTCTTTTCTAAGTACCGGGTATTAGCCTTACTTAGCTCAGGAAACCGCAGTAAGCAGTAAATAGAGGGTTATATGTCAGGTCTTGCCATGCCAGCCAGTGACCGGGCTGGCATGTTTTTGTGTGGTTAGCTGAAATGCACTTCTTCACCCGCCTGGGCGGTGGCCGCTTCAGACAATTGGTGGAAAAATTCTGCACCGCTGCGTGAGCAATACCAATGCCCTTCACGGTAATCAAAATGATAACCGCCCGCTTTAGTCGCCAGCCAGACCTGATGTAATGGCTCCTGGCGATTGATCACAATCTTGCTGCCATTCTCGAAAGTTAGGGTCATCACCCCACCATTAGTTTCATAATCGATATCACTATCGCCGGTAAAACTATCCAGGGTCTCTTCAATGCAAAGCATCAATTGATCGGCTAACTGATGAAACTCGCTATCGTTCATATTCAATTCCTATTGCTTTTCATGATCCACCTGCGATTATAGAGACCTTGGGCGCAAGAATTACAGGCATTAATACGAATACCTGCGTCAAAACGCTTTATTGATATCAAAACAGGTTACAGGCATTAAAAATGAAAAATAAATTACGTTGGCTGTTAACGGCAATGATGGTGTTCGCACTCTCCGGTTGTGGTCTGAAGGGCCCGTTGTACTTCCCGCCATCAGATAAACCAACAGTAGAAACAACCAAGCAAGATAGCGGGAACATTGAGCGTAATCAGCAGAATTCAAAGACCCAGAGTATCGCCGGGCCTCAGTGATTATTCCTATCGCCGCCAGATAAGGTCAGTACCGAAGTTAGCCAGTACCGAATATTTAGCAGGTAAATGAAAGTCAGCGGAGTATGAAATGCAGTTCTCCAAAATGCACGGTCTTGGCAACGACTTTATGGTTGTCGATGCAGTTACCCAAAATGTTTACTTTTCGCCGGAGTTAATCCGTCGATTAGCAGACCGGCACACTGGCGTGGGCTTTGATCAGATGTTGGTGGTTGAGCCACCTTACGATCCTGAGCTGGATTTTCACTACCGTATTTTTAATGCCGATGGCAGCGAAGTTTCTCAGTGTGGCAATGGCGCGCGCTGTTTTGCTCGTTTTGTCCGACTGAAAGGGTTGACCAATAAGCGCGATATCAGTGTGAGTACCCAAACGGGCCGCATGATATTGAGTGTCACGGAAGATGAACTGGTTTGTGTCAATATGGGTGAGCCCAATTTTGACCCGCAAACTGTTCCTTTCCGTGCGGCAAAAGCCGAGAAAACCTACATTTTACGTGCGGCAGAACACACGGTGCTCTGCGGTGTGGTATCAATGGGGAATCCCCATTGTGTGATGCAGGTTGATGATGTTTCAGTTGCCAATGTTGCCTTGCTTGGCCCAGAATTAGAAAGCCATGAACGCTTTCCAGAACGTGCCAATATCGGTTTTATGCAGGTCGTGAGCCGGGAACATATCCGCCTACGAGTGTATGAACGTGGTGCCGGTGAAACTCAAGCCTGTGGTAGTGGGGCTTGTGCCGCAGTTGCGGTCGGGATCCAGCAAGAGCTATTGAGTGAAGAGGTTCATGTCGAACTGCCCGGTGGCAGTTTGCATATTAGTTGGAAAGGACCGGGTCATCCACTGTACATGACCGGGCCTGCGACCCATGTTTACGACGGATTTATCCATTTATAACGAGTGCTGATGCATGACGGGTGTTACATGAAAAGTTATGAGGAGCAGGCGCTAGCCGGTATCGAGTTAGATGACGATGCCGTCATGCAGTATTTATTGCAAAATCCCGACTTCTTTATCCGCAACGCGCGTTTGGTTGAACAGATGCATATCCCTCATCCGGTGAGAGGCACGGTCTCGCTGGTGGAGTGGCAACTGGGGCGTCAGCGTAACCAGATAGGCCAGTTGGAAGAAGAAATCACCTTACTGATGGAGCAGGCGGGCTTGAATGAAGTGCTATTCAGCCGCTTACTGCAACTACAGGGCAATCTTGCTGCCGCCAGTAGCTTGCAAGATATGCTCAACCGTTTGCAGCGCTGGGCCAGAGATTTCGGGCTGGCGGGGGCGAATGTCCGGTTATTCACTGACCGCTGGCAAATAGGCGCACCGTCTGATTTCACGCATTTAGGCCTGTCTCGCCATGCTTTTGAACCCATGCGTATTCAACGTTTAGGTAATGAACGCCACTATCTGGGCAGCTTAAATGGGCCGGAACTGCTGTTGTTATTACCGCAAGCTAAGCAGGTGGGTTCCGTGGCACTGTCATTATTGGGTAAAGACGGTGATTTGGGGGTGATTATCTTCAGCAGCCGCGATACACAACATTATCAGCAAGGCATGGGGACTGTGATGCTGAATCAGTTATCGACCTTATTGCCGCGCTTGCTGGAGCGTTGGATAGAGCCGGTATGACCGAATTCAGTGCCTCGCTTGCCCCACAGGTAGAGGCTTTCCTGCGTTATCTCAAGGTTGAGCGTCAGCTCAGCCCATTGACCATCATAAGCTACCGGCGCCAGCTACAGGCGCTGATGGAGATTGGCGAGCAAATGGGCCTCGCGCACTGGCAAACGCTGGATGCCGCTCAGGTTCGCTCACTGGTTTCCCGCAGTAAACGTGCCGGTCTGCACTCTTCTAGCCTTGCTTTGCGGCTCTCGGCGTTGCGCAGTTTCCTTGACTGGTTGGTGAGCCAGGGTGTACTGCAAGCCAACCCTGCCAAGGGGATCAGCACCCCGCGTTCTGGTCGCCATCTGCCGAAAAATATTGATGTCGATGAAGTTGATAAGCTGCTGGATATCGATCTGAATGACCCTTTGGCGGTGCGCGACCGGGCCATGCTGGAAGTGATGTATGGCGCGGGTTTGCGTCTATCCGAACTGGTTGGCATGAACTGCAAACACGTCGATTTAGCCAGCGGCGAAGTCTGGGTAATGGGGAAGGGCAGCAAAGAGCGCAAAGTCCCGATTGGCAAAACGGCGGTCACCTGGTTAGAACATTGGTTAGCGCTGCGTGAGCTGTTTGAACCGCAAGATGACGCCATTTTCTTGGCCAATACCGGTAAGCGCATTTCAGCGCGTAATGTACAAAAACGCTTTGCTGAATGGGGCGTGAAGCAGGGAGTCAGCAGCCATATTCATCCCCATAAACTGCGCCACTCATTTGCGACTCATATGCTGGAGTCCAGTGGAGATTTGCGCGCAGTACAAGAGCTGCTGGGGCATGCCAATCTGACCACCACACAAATTTATACCCATCTTGACTTTCAACATCTGGCAACAGTGTATGATGCTGCTCATCCACGGGCCAAACGAGGCAAATCTTGATGCATTTTTATCGTCCACTGGAGCGGATTTTCGCCATTACTTTCGATTTGGATGACACCCTGTACGACAATCGGCCAGTGATAACCCGTACAGAACAAGAGTCTGTGGCATTTTTACAGCAGTACCATCCCAATTTGGCGCAGCTACAGGCCGCAGATTTTCAACGTTTTCGCAGCGAGTTACTGGCACAAGACCCCGATATTTACCACGATGTCACCCAGTGGCGCTGGCATGCTATCGAGCTGGGTCTGATTCGTCATGGCCTGAGCAAGTCAGAAGCGCAATGTGGCGCTGATGCCGCCATGGAAAATTTCGCCGTATGGCGTAGCCGTATTTATGTGCCGCCAGCCACGCATGACACCTTGAGTGCTCTGGCTGAACATTATCCACTGGTGGCCATCACCAATGGCAATGCCGACCCTAAAGCTTGCGGTCTGGACAGTTATTTCCAGTTTGTGTTGCGCTCCGGCCCTCATGGTCGCGCCAAACCTTTCCGCGATATGTACCATAAAGCGGCGAACCATCTGGATATTCCACTAAAACATATCTTGCATGTTGGTGATGATTTAACCACCGATGTCGCCGGTTCGCTGCGTTGCGGCATGCAAGCGTGCTGGATTAACGACCGGCAACAAAGCCTGATGACCGCCCGTGATAGCCGGTTATTGCCACATATTGAGATTTCGCAGTTGGCTTCCCTGACAGCATTGCTATAATCCTCTGCAATAACTCTGTATAAATTCACAGTGGAATGCTGGTAAAATAGCCGGATAACCGGCGATTTAGCTATTTTCTCTTACCCGATGAACGGTGCCTATGGACGTTTCTGATCTGCTCGACAGCCTGAATGAAAAACAACGCGAAGCCGTGGCTGCGCCACGCTGCAACCTGTTGGTACTGGCCGGGGCGGGCAGTGGCAAAACCCGAGTGCTGGTTCATCGTATTGCCTGGCTATTGTCGGTCGAAAACGCCTCTCCCTATTCCATTATCGCGGTGACCTTCACCAATAAAGCCGCCGCTGAAATGCGCCACCGCATTGAGCACTTGATTGGAACCAGTCAGGGCGGGATGTGGATTGGTACTTTCCACGGGCTGGCGCACCGGTTGCTGCGTGCTCACCATATGGACGCCAATCTGCCGCAGGACTTCCAAATTCTTGATAGCGATGACCAACTTCGGTTATTAAAACGCTTGGTTAAGGCCTTGAATTTAGACGAGAAGCAATGGCCGCCGCGTCAGGCAATGTGGTACATCAATGGCAAAAAAGATGAAGGGCTACGTCCGCAGCATATTGAGAGCTACGGTAACCCGGTCGAAGCTACTTGGCTGCGTATCTATCAAGCCTATCAGGAAGCCTGTGACCGTGCGGGTCTGGTAGATTTTGCCGAGTTGCTGCTGCGCGCTCACGAATTGTGGCTGAACAAGCCGCATATTCTTAATCATTATCGTGAACGTTTCACCAATATTCTGGTGGATGAGTTCCAAGATACCAACAATATCCAGTACGCCTGGATTCGCCTGCTGGCAGGTGAGCGCTCCAATGTGATGATCGTTGGCGATGATGACCAGTCAATTTATGGCTGGCGTGGGGCGCAAGTAGAGAATATCCAGCGCTTCCTGAAAGATTTTCCTGGTGCCGAAACTATCCGTCTGGAGCAGAATTACCGCTCAACCAGCAATATCCTGACCGCCGCTAACGCCCTGATTGCCCATAATGATGGTCGTATGGGTAAGAACCTGTGGACGGAAGGAGCTGAAGGCGAGCCTATCTCGCTCTATTGCGCCTTTAATGAGCTGGATGAAGCCCGCTTCGTGGTTAACCGTATTAAAGCTTGGCAAGACAATGGTGGCGCGCTAAATGATTGTGCCATTTTGTATCGCAGCAACGCCCAATCACGTGTGCTGGAAGAGGCTTTATTGCAGACGGCAATGCCGTATCGTATTTATGGCGGTCAGCGCTTCTTCGAACGTCAGGAAATTAAAGATGCATTGGCATATTTGCGCCTGATTTCTAATCGTAATGATGACGCGGCCTTCGAACGGGTGGTCAATACACCAACGCGAGGTATTGGCGATCGCACCTTAGATGTGGTGCGCCAAACCGCCCGTGACCGCCAGTTAACCTTATGGCAATCAACCCGCGCCATGTTGCAGGAAAAAGTGCTGGCAGGCCGTGCAGCCTCCGCGCTGCAACGTTTTATCGAGCTGGTGGACTCACTGTCCCATGAAACCGCCGATATGCCGCTGCACGTGCAAACTGACCGTGTCATTCGTGATTCTGGTTTGTGGTCAATGTACGAGCAGGAGAAGGGCGAAAAAGGTCAAGCACGTATTGAGAACCTTGAAGAGCTGGTCAATGCTACCCGCCAATATAGCTATCAGGATGAAGATCAAGACCTGATGCCACTGCAGGCGTTTCTTTCTCATGCAGCGCTGGAAGCCGGAGAGGGGCAGGCCGATGCTTATCAGGATGCGGTGCAGCTAATGACGCTCCATTCAGCAAAAGGTTTGGAGTTCCCACAGGTATTCATAGTGGGTATGGAAGAGGGCATGTTCCCAAGTCAGATGTCTTTGGATGAAGGCGGACGTCTGGAGGAAGAGCGCCGGTTGGCTTATGTTGGTGTTACCCGCGCCATGCAGAAATTGACTCTCTGCTATGCTGAGAGCCGCCGTCTGTATGGCAAAGAAGTCAATCATCGCCCATCACGTTTTATCGGCGAACTGCCACAAGAGTGTGTTGAAGAAGTACGGCTGCGTGCGACAGTTTCTCGCCCGGTCAATCACCGCCGCATGGGGACGCCGATGCACGAAAATGACAGCGGCTTCTCATTGGGGCAGCGAGTGCGCCATCCTAAATTCGGTGAGGGCACGGTGGTGAATCTAGAAGGCAGCGGTGAGCACAGCCGGTTGCAGATTGCTTTCCCCGGTGAAGGCATTAAGTGGCTAGTGGCGGCATATGCACGTCTGGAAGCCGTCTAAACTTACCCTGTAGCCTTGACGCCGCAGCGGTGTTAGCGGCATTCACTTACCCGAGTCACTTACTTGAGTAAGCTCATCGGGCTGCGTTTATTTGCAGCCTTGCTGCAACGCCTGTGACTTTGGGTAAACCCTGAGAACTTAATGCTGCAGCGGAAAAAGTGGCTCGCGCGTTTATTCTTGCTCACCACTTTTTCCTTGGGCTATCAGATGCGCGTCGGTTTCTGCCTGCAATAAAATGGCTTTACCCATCCACTGAGTGACATCCTGAATTCCAGCCTCATCTAAATGCCAAATATCTTTTAGCACCATAAAGACTTCTGACCCATAAATGAGTGAAAAGGCATAAATCACCCGTTGTAGCGCTTCTGGCTCTAACTTTCCTTCCAATGGCTCGACGGCGAGCTTTAGCAGCCGCTTACGGTTACCACGAACTAACTTATCTTCATTATTTGAATGGTTACGGTCATCAGCCCATTGTTGTAAAGAGAGATGCAGAGCGGCCCGCAACACTCCTTCGTGTTGCAACATACGCGGATAAGCAAAGGAAAGTAATTCAGCAATGCGTTGGCGTGCATCGGGCTGAGTCGGCTGCCACGACAATATCGGACCAAGGCTTTCATCGACCATCGCCGAGACCAGCGCACTTTGTGTCGGGAAATAGCGATAAGCTGTGGCACGAGAAAGTTGGGCAGCATTTGCTACTTCGGTTATTGAGGGAAACGCGCCTTGCTCATACATCGACATGGCTGTGTCGATAAGTAACCGCCGGGTTCTGGCCCGGATGGTGGTTAATGATGGAGAGGAGCTTTCCTGTTTATCCTGATTATTCACGGTCACTCCAGAGCTACAGATGGTATTTCTGCCCACTATAACAAACCGTTTGCACAAATCGTCATGAAAGCACTCCGCATTCAAACTAATTTTGAGACTATCGTCTCATATTTGGGTTATGCTCTTTGCGTAAATGATACGGCAGTCTCAATATGATTCTATCTTAACCAACTCGCTTAATTGTCAGGCAGTAAAAGAAAATAAACTTTCCATAAAAGTGAGTTGTTCGCGCATTCATAGAAGGATGTTCAGATGCCTCGTCATATTTATATTGCTACCACGACAGATACCAAAGGCGAAGAGCTGGCGTATGTCAGTGAATTGATTAAAGCAACCGGTTTGACGACAGTCACGGTGGATTTATCAACGAAAGAAGGTCAGCAGGCCGGTGGCGCGGATATTTCGGCCGAGACCGTGGCGAGCCATCACCCGGATGGGCGTCAGGCGGTTTTCTGTGGTGATAGAGGGCGGGCAATCAGCGCGATGGCGCAGGCTTTTGAGTGCTTTATCAATAGTCGCGAAGACGTCGCTGCGCTTTTAGGTCTGGGGGGATCTGGCGGTACGGCACTGATAACTCCCGCTATGCAAAGTTTGCCCATCGGTATTCCTAAATTGATGGTTTCTACCATGGCTTCGGGTGATGTTTCCGGTTATATCGGTGCGAGTGATATCGCCATGATGTATTCAGTCACTGATATTGCTGGGCTTAATCGCATTTCTCGCCGGGTATTGAGTAATGCCGCCCATCAAATTGCCGGTGCAGTTTTCTTTGCGAAAGCAGAGACAGCCACTGATGACAAACCGGCGCTGGGGCTGACGATGTTTGGCGTGACCACGCCCTGTATTCAAGCCGTCAGCGCCGCATTATCGTCAGAATATGATTGCCTGGTTTTCCACGCCACCGGTAGCGGCGGTAAAGCCATGGAAAAATTGGCCGAAAGTGGTTTATTGGCCGGGGCGCTGGATCTGACGACCACTGAAGTTTGCGACTTGTTATTTGATGGGGTATTAGCCTGCGGGCCTGAACGGTTCGATGCTATTGCTCATACCAATATTCCCTACGTCGGCTCCTGTGGTGCCTTGGATATGGTTAATTTTGGTAGCCCAGCAACAATTCCGGCGAAATATGCGGACCGTTTATTCTATAAGCATAATGCGCAAGTCACGCTGATGCGCACCACCGAGCAAGAGAATATCCAAATGGCACGCTGGATTGGCGAGAAGCTAAATCGCTGCCAAGGCGAAGTCCGTTTCTTAATTCCAGAGGGCGGCTTCTCGGCACTGGATGCTCCCGGCCAGCCATTCTGGGATGAAAAGTCCCTGAAAGCCTTTATTCAAACATTGGAAGAGACCGTCATTCAAACCGAAAAACGCCGCTTGGTGCATTATCCGTTCAATATTAACGACCCGAAATTTGCTCAAGCTGCAGTAGAAAACTTTAAAGAAATAGCAAAGAGCCCATTCCATTAGGGCCATTTAATGTGTGGAGAAACATATGCCAAAATTTCAACGCCAGGCCATATTGGCCAAATTCCGGGAAATGATTGCCCGCCGTGAGCCGATTATCGGCGGCGGTGCGGGTACAGGGCTGTCTGCTAAATGCGAAGAGGCTGGCGGTATTGATTTAATCGTCATCTATAACTCTGGCCGCTATCGGATGGCGGGCCGTGGTTCGCTGGCAGGGCTGCTGGCGTACGGTAATGCGAATGAAATTGTAGTCGATATGGCCAAAGAAGTGTTGCCAGTCGTCAAGAAAACACCGGTGCTGGCTGGGGTTAATGGGACTGACCCATTCTGTCAGTTCGATCACTTCTTGGACCATTTGAAAGACTTAGGCTTCTCTGGCGTGCAGAACTTCCCTACTGTCGGCTTAATTGACGGTAACTTCCGCGCAAACCTTGAAGAGACCGGCATGGGTTATGGTTTGGAAGTGGATATGATCCGTCTGGCTCATGAGAAAGATTTGCTGACGACACCTTATGTCTTCAGTGCCGCGGATGCTGTCGCCATGACCCAAGCGGGAGCCGATATTATTGTTCCTCATATGGGGCTGACGACCGGCGGTAATATTGGTGCTGATACTGCACTGAAGTTGGCCGACTGCGTGCCACTGATTAATGAGTGGGCAGCGGCGGCGAAAGCTGTGCGTGAGGATATTATTGTCTTGTGCCACGGCGGGCCAATTTCGACCCCTGAAGATGCTCAATACATCATGGACAATTGCCCACAATGTGATGGTTTCTACGGTGCTAGTTCTATGGAACGACTCCCGACAGAGATTGCACTGACCGACACCACTAAACAGTTTAAAAACATAAAGCGTTGATATTTTGCCAATACCAAAGGGAAAGCCTGTTTGTGAATTTCACCTGATCATTGGTTAAATGAAGATGCAGGATACGCAAAACCGAGGCCGAAGTTGGCTTCGGTTTTTTTTACTCACATCATCCAAATGTCGTGCTTTCTCATTGGTGCTGTGGAGTAGCCACTTTTAACCGGTTGACAGTCTTTTTCTTCTCGGCGTAACATGCGCGCACTATTCTTGATGAGGACATTCGCCTTGGACACACCCAGTAGATACTGGCTCAATAACCTGTTCATATGGTGCAACTTCTAAGGCTATCCTCATCTTTGCTGATAGCCTTCGTGGTTGTCAGCGACCCCGCTAAACCGTCGCTGTGAGTCAGATCTCCTTATGGTCTGAAACAAACGGTATTTCAATACTCACCTGTTTCTGTGCTTCAATGCGTTTCCCCTATCCACACCGCAAGGGAGTTTTGGCACATGCTGAGCGCATTTAAATTAAGTAACAATCGCTTATCCCGTTTGGAGCTGGATGAATCAGATGACCTGACTACCTCACTTTGGGTCGATTTAGTCGAGCCGGAAGAGGGGGAGCGGGAACGCGTCCAGTCTGAGTTAGGGCAAAGCCTGGCAACTCGGCCAGAGCTAGATGACATTGAGGCCTCCGCGCGATTCTTTGAAGATGAGGATGGCCTACATATCCACTCCTTCTTCTATTACGAAGATGCTGAAGATCACGCTGGTAACTCAACCGTGGCATTTACTATCCGTGATGGTCGCCTTTATACCCTGCGTGAACGTGAATTACCGGCATTTCGTTTGTACCGTATGCGTGCGCGCAACCAGACACTGGTTGATGGCAATGCTTATGAGCTGCTGCTGGATCTGTTCGAGACTAAGATTGAACAGTTGGCTGATGAAATCGAGAATATTTACAGCGATTTGGAAGCATTAAGCCGGGTTATCATGGAAGGCCAGCAAGGTGATGAATATGATGCGGCGCTGTCTACATTGGCGGAACAGGAAGATATCGGCTGGAAAGTGCGGCTGTGTCTGATGGATACCCAGCGGGCGCTGAATTTCCTAGTACGTAAAGCCCGTTTGCCAAGCGGCCAGTTGGAACAGGCGCGCGAAGTCTTACGCGATATCGAATCCCTGTTGCCACACAATGAATCCCTGTTCCAGAAAGTTAACTTCCTGATGCAGGCAGCGATGGGTTTTATCAACATCGAACAGAACCGCATTATTAAGATATTCTCGGTCGTCTCGGTGGTATTCTTGCCGCCAACACTGGTGGCATCGAGTTACGGGATGAACTTTGAGTTTATGCCAGAGTTGAATTGGTCATTTGGCTACCCCGCGGCGATCAGCCTGATGATTGTTGCCGGTTTGGCTCCGTACTTGTATTTCAAGCGCAAAAACTGGCTCTAGTCTTGAGGCTTGGCGTTGCAGGGGCTAGTTGCAACGCCAGTTGTTGGGTGATAAGTAATTATTAGGCGCGCAGCTTGCGCTGGGTATAGAGCGCATCTAGCGTGAACAGTAACAATGCCGCCCAAATAAAGGCGAAAGTCACCATTTTATCGTTGCCGATAGTCTCGCCGTAGAAGGTTACCGCCAGAATAAACATCAGTGTCGGCCCCAGATACTGGAAGAAGCCCAATGTCGATAGCCGTAAACGGGTCGCTGCAGCGGTGAAGAATAGCAGCGGGATAGTGGTTATCACCCCGGCAGCAGCGAGCAATACATTCAGCGACCAGGTATTGGCGCTCAGATGGCTGGTAGGGCTGTCGGCAATAAAGAACAGATAGACCGCCGCGATGGGCAGCAACCACATGGTTTCCACCAACATTCCTGTTTGGGCATCAATTCCCAGTTTTTTACGTATCAGGCCATATAGGGCAAAAGTAATCGCCAGACCCAAACCGATAACCGGGAGTGAGCCAAACTGCCACAGCTGAATTAACACGCCACCAAAAGCCAATGCTACCGCGACCCACTGCATACGGCGGAAACGTTCACCCAGAAACAGCATGCCAAATAGCACATTGACCAGCGGATTAATAAAGTAACCCAAGCTGGCTTCCAGCATATGGTTATGGTTCACCGCCCAGATAAACAATAGCCAGTTACTGGCAATCAATACGGCGGTCACAGCCAGTAAAAGCAGACGTTTACGATTTCTACAGGCACTGCGTACCTGTGGCCAATTACGGCTGACAGTCAGCAGTATCAGCATAAAGAAAAATGACCAGATAATTCGATGAGTCAAGATTTCATCAGCCGGCACCTGTTGGATTAGCTTGAAATAAGCAGGGGCAATACCCCAAATAAAATAGGCAGCCAGAGCAAAGAAAATGCCCTGACGAGTTCGTTGTTTATCCATGGTGTAGCTCAAAACAAGAAAGGAGATGCGGTGAGTGTACTTAACTTCGAGCGACTAATCATCACCGCTGAAAGTCAAATCAACCCACCAGATAGGTCGCTGTGGCGCTGGCGATATGAATTTGCTTTTCATTATGTAGCTCAACTCTGGCAACTGAGACCTTATTACCACTACGTAAAATACTGCTACTGGCGATGAAATGCTCACCACGACCAGGGCGCAAATAATCAACACGCAGGTCGATAGTGCCCATTTTAGCGAGCTTCATTTGCAATTGTTCTTGAATCAAGGGTTCATGACGAACCAGGCTATTACCGACACACACCAAACCCGCGGCAACATCCAGTACTGCGGCAATAACCCCACCATGTAGGATCCTTTGTGCAATATTACCGACCAGCTTGTCATTATTATCAAAAGTAATTTCAGCGTAATCTTGCTCGAAACGGGTTAATTTTAAGCCTAATTCACGATTGAAAGGCATGTGATAGACAAAGATATCCCCGATGATACGACGAGCGCCTTCCAGCGTTAGTGGTGTAACTGACATTGCACTCTGTTCTCTTAGTGACTATTTACGGGCAATTATCCCGCAAGTTAATGAGTTGTTTATTTTATGCTCCTATTTTGTTGTTTTCCAGTCGTTAAATCATAAATATAAACAACACTAATCCAAGATAACATTTGTGTGTAGAATGAGCTGTTTTCATTACAAATAGAAATAATTCGTAAGGTGATGGGGGAGTTATGGGTAGATTTTGGCAGATATTAATAGCGTTATTGTTGGTACCAACCTTGGCGCAGGCAGATGTGGCGACGGTTGAGAAGATTCACGATGCACCTGTGGTGCGTGGCAGTATTATTGCGGCAATGTTGCAGGACCACGATAATCCATTCCTGCTTTATCCGTATGAAACAAACTATCTGTTATATACCTATACCAGTGATATCAATAAAGATGCTATCAGCTCTTATGATTGGGCTAATAATGCTAAGAAAGATGAAGTTAAATTCCAATTGAGTTTAGGCTTCCCTATCTGGCGTGGTATTGCGGGTGATAACTCATTACTCGGTGCCTCTTATACCCAGCGTTCTTGGTGGCAGGCATCCAACAGTGATGAGTCTTCGCCTTTCCGTGAAACCAACTACGAACCGCAGATATTCCTGGCGTGGGCAACGGAATATGAGTTGGCGGGTTGGACTTTTCGTGAGGTCGAATTTGGTTATAACCACCAATCTAATGGTAAAGCCGATCCAACTTCACGTAGCTGGGATCGTGTTTATACTCGCTTGATGGCACAACGCGGTAACTTGGAAATTGACCTGAAACCTTGGTATCGTCTGCCCGAAAGTGACGCAAAAGATGACAACCCCGATATCAATAAATACATGGGTTACTATCGCCTGAAAGTTGGTTATGCCTTGGGTGACAGCGTCTTCAGTCTGGATGGGCGCTATAACTGGAATACCGGCTACGGCGGCGCTGAAATGGGCTGGAGCTACCCAATCACTAAACATGTACGTTTCTATACCCAAGTGTTCAGTGGCTATGGTGAGTCAATGATTGACTATAACTTTAGGCAAACACGGGTGGGTGTGGGTATCATGTTGAATGATGTCCTTTAACGTCATCCGGCGTTAGAAAAGTTTCAGACACAGGCAGGTTTTCCTGCCTGTGCAGATCTAATAGTTGGGGAAGAGTGTGTCAACCGCAGCAGTGATAAATAGGGAGTTACTGGCAGAGCAAGTATTGCGAGATACTTTCGGCTATCAGCAATTCCGGCCCGGACAGCAGGAAATTATCAACGCCACCCTAGCAGGGCAAGATTGCCTGGTAGTGATGCCAACCGGTGGGGGTAAATCCTTGTGTTATCAGATTCCGGCACTGGTGACTGATGGACTGACACTGGTGGTTTCCCCTTTAATCTCGTTGATGAAAGACCAAGTTGACCAACTGCTGGCCTATGGTGTCGGGGCGGGATGTTTAAACTCGTCACAAACACGCGAACAGCAATTGGCGGTGATGGACGGGTGTCGCAGCGGCCAGATTAAGCTGCTGTACATCGCACCAGAACGTTTGGTGATGGAGAGCTTCCTTGATCAATTGCATCAGTGGCGGCCAGGGTTATTGGCAGTGGATGAAGCCCACTGTATCTCCCAATGGGGGCATGACTTCCGCCCGGAATATCGTGCTCTTGGTCAGTTAAAACAACGTTTCCCTGATTTGCCCGTTATTGCATTGACTGCAACGGCGGATGAAGCGACGCGTGGTGATATCGTACGCTTGCTCAATCTGGATCAGCCATTGATTCAGGTCAGTAGTTTTGACCGTCCTAATATTCGCTACACCCTGGTCGAGAAGTTTAAACCGCTCGATCAACTGTGGCGTTTTGTGCAAGACCAACGCGGAAAAAGTGGCATTATTTACTGCAATAGCCGGGCAAAAGTGGAAGACACCACCGCTCGTTTGCAAAGTCGTGGCCTGAGTGTGGCCGCTTATCACGCCGGGCTGGATAACGAACGCCGTGCACAAGTGCAAGAAGCCTTTCAGCGTGATGACTTGCAAGTGGTGGTTGCCACAGTAGCCTTCGGTATGGGGATTAATAAACCTAACGTCCGCTTTGTGGTGCATTTTGATATTCCGCGCACTATCGAGTCTTACTATCAGGAAACCGGCCGTGCCGGGCGTGATGGCTTACCCGCCGAGGCCATGCTGCTGTATGACCCGGCAGATATGGCGTGGTTACGCCGCTGTCTGGAAGAGAAGCCCGCAGGCGCACAACAGGATATTGAGCGGCATAAACTCAATGCGATGGGGGCTTTTGCTGAAGCGCAAACCTGCCGCCGCTTGGTTTTGCTCAACTATTTTGGCGAAGGCAAGCAGCAATCATGCGGCAACTGTGATATCTGTCTTGATCCACCCAAGCGCTACGATGGGCTAGCCGATGCACAAAAAGCGCTGTCGTGTGTTTACCGAGTTGGACAGCGCTTTGGTCTGGGGTATATCGTTGAAGTGCTGCGTGGGGCTAATAACCAGCGCATTCGTGAATTTGGTCATGACAAGCTATCAGTATATGGCATTGGTCGTGAGCAAAGTCATGAACACTGGGTCAGTGTATTGCGCCAGCTTATTCACCTCGGATTGTTGAGCCAGAATATTGCGATGTTCTCCGCCTTACAATTGACGGAAGCGGCGCGCCCGGTATTACGAGCTGAATTGCCATTGCAATTGGCGGTGCCACGTATTCAGAGCCTGAAAGTGCGCAGCAGTGCCAATCAAAAATCTTACGGTGGCAATTACGATCGCAAGTTATTTGCCAAATTACGTAAGTTACGCAAATCTATCGCCGACGAAGGCAATATTCCGCCTTATGTGGTGTTTAACGATGCCACTTTGCTGGAGATGGCCGAGCAGCTGCCGATTACTGCCAGCGAGCTACTGAGTGTCAATGGTGTTGGGCAGCGCAAGCTGGAGCGCTTTGGCGCACCCTTTATGGCCATGATCCGTGACCATGTAGACAATAACGATGACTAATGCCGCTGCGGCTGCAAGCCCGCAGGGTCGATGAGAACCTATTCATGCTAATGCTATTTCTGACGGTCGCACTGGTGCACCTGGTGGCTCTGATGAGCCCAGGGCCTGATTTCTTCTTTGTCTCACAAACTGCCGCCAGCCGCTCGCGCGGTGAGGCGATGATGGGCGTGGTTGGGATTTCACTCGGGATTGTCATCTGGGCAGGTGTGGCTTTGATGGGGTTGAATCTGATCTTGCAGAAAATGGCGTGGTTGCATCAGATTATTATGGTCGGTGGCGGATTGTACCTGTGCTGGATGGGCTGGCAGTTGCTAAAATCTGCCCGTACCAAACGTGATACCACAGAAACTGAAGTACAGGTTGTGCTGCCCGCTCGTGGCCGGACTTTCCTGCGCGGGTTTCTGACCAACCTCTCGAATCCTAAAGCTGTTATCTATTTCGGCAGCGTATTCTCACTGTTTGTCGGTGATGATGTTAGTGCGGGCGCGCGCTGGGGATTGTTTGTCCTGATTGTCGGGGAAACTTTCGTGTGGTTCAGTGTGGTTGCCTGCATATTCGCTTTACCCGTGATGCGCCGTGGCTATCAGCGGTTGTCCAAATGGATTGATGGCTTGGCTGGGGTATTATTCACCGGTTTTGGTATTCATCTGATTTTGTCCCGTTAATGGATAATCCCAACGGTTCTGCACCGGTTGGGACCACTAACCTTATACTTTTCTAGCGGTTGCCAATAATGCGCCAATTAGCATAAACAAGCCGCCAAATATCCGATTCAGCAATTTCATTTGGTGCGGTGATTTTATCCAACCTGCAATTCGTGTGGCAAGGGTGGCGTAGCCAATCATCACTATGATATCGACAATCACACTGGTACTACCAAGAATCAGATATTGCGCCACTTGTGGTTGATGTGGCAGCACAAATTGCGGGAATAATGCGGCCAGGAACACAATGCTTTTCGGGTTGGTCAGGTTAACAAACACCGCGCGTTTAAAGAGTTTACGCCGTGGCATACTGTTGGCTAATGCATGCAGATCCAGTGCGCCGGCAGCACGCCATTGCTGGATACCGAGCCAGATTAAGTAAGCCGCCCCAAGCCATTTTAATATTTCGAATGCCAGTAGCGATTGTGAAATCAGTGCGCCAAGACCGACACCAACCAGCACAATATGTACCGCTAACCCCAGCTGCAATCCGCAAATTGAGGCAACCACCCCACGGGTACCATGACTGATAGTGGTACTCATGGTATTGATGGCGCCAGAGCCGGGGGACAGACTGAGAATAAGTGTTGTCAGCAAATAAGTTAACCACCAGTCTAAGGTCATCGGCAAAGCTCCCGGAATGCGTAAATTTATGCCACAATACTCTATTGCTAATAGTTGTGCTATGGCTCACAGAACGACAATTTGTTCACTGAACAGCGAGCGATGTTATGCCGTTAGATAATCATATGACTGGCTGGTTGACCCGTGAAGAGCAGTTTGCGGCCTTTGTTAACGGCCCATTGCTAGATTTCTGGCAGCAGCGCGATGAAGACGAGTTTATGGGAGTCGATAATATTCCTATTCGCTATGTCCGTTTTTGTGCCCCGCAACATACCCGCGTAGTGGTGGTGGTGCCCGGCCGCATTGAAAGTTACGTTAAATATCCTGAAGTGGCCTATGATCTTTTTCAGCAGGGCTATGATGTTATTGTGCTGGATCATCGTGGGCAGGGTAAATCCGGGCGGATGCTTGAGGATCACAATCGTGGCCATGTGATCAAATTCGATGATTATATTGAGGATTTTGCGCTATTAGTGCAGCGCGAGATCACAAATAGCCGTTATCAGCAGCGCTTTGCTTTGGCTCACTCCATGGGCGGCGCAATTCTGGCACGTTTTCTGGCGAGAGAACCTAACGCCTTTGATGCTGTTGCACTTTGTGCGCCGATGTTTGGTATTCATTTACCGATGCCAGGTTGGCTTGCCCACCGGATTGTCGATTGGGCCGAAGGGCACCAAAAGTTGCGGGATTATTACGCTATCGGAACCGGTCAGTGGCGGCCATTGCCCTATCTGGTCAATATGTTGACCCACAGTCGCGAGCGCTATCGCCGCTATTTGCGCCAATATGCGGATACACCGGAAATTCGTGTCGGTGGGCCAACGTATCACTGGGTCCGTGAAAGTCTGCTGGTGGGGGAGCAAATTATCGCTGAAGCAGACAAAATCACCACACCGGTTCTGTTATTGCAGGCCAGTGAGGATCGGGTAGTCCATAACCCGGCCCACAATGCTTTTTCTCAGGCTATGACTCTGGCGGGGCACCCTTGCGAAGGGGGGCATCCTATGGTCATTCAAGGGGCGCGCCATGAGATCCTGTTCGAGCGGGACCAGCTGCGTGCCGAGGCGCTTAGCGCCATATTGCGTTTTTTCGCGCAATCTCACCCTTCTTGCCACATAAAACAATCAGTCGGCCATTAGACCCCGACGTCACCAGAGGTTAGAACATACCGCTATGTATCATGTTGTTGCTTCCGATTTAGATGGCACTTTACTGTCACCTGACCACATCCTGACGCCATATGCCAAAGAAACACTTAAGTTGCTGACGCAGCGTGATGTGCACTTTGTGTTTGCGACTGGCCGCCATCATATCGATGTGGCGCAAATTCGCGATAGCCTGGAGATCAGCGCTTTTATGATCACCTCCAATGGTGCGCGCGTGCACAACACGGCAGGGGAGCTGATTTTCAGCCATAACCTTGATGCTGATATCGCCCGTGATTTGTACAATATCGAACACCATAATCCGGATATCTTGACCAACGTCTATTTAAACGATGAATGGTATATGAACCGTGAAAGTCCGGCGCAGAAAGAGTTTTTCCGTGAATCAGTGTTCAACTACCAAGTGTTCGAACCCGCGTTGTTGCCAACCGAAGGGGTGTGTAAGGTCTATTTCACTTGCGAAGATCATGACAAGTTATTGATTTTAGAAGAAGCCATCAATGCACGTTGGGGCGATCGAGTTAATGTGAGTTTTTCCTTCCCAACCTGTCTGGAAGTGATGGGCGGCGGTGTCTCTAAGGGCCATGCGCTTGAACAAGTGGCTAAAATCATTGGTTATTCACTGAAAGAATGCATCGCCTTTGGTGATGGTATGAATGATTTGGAAATGCTGTCTATGTCTGGCAAAGGCTGCATCATGCGTGATGCGCATCAGCGCCTGAAAGATATGCTGCCGAATCTGGAAGTGATTGGTTCGAATGTGGATGATGCGGTCCCGCACTATCTGCGTAAAATGTTTTTAGGTACAGATAAGTAACTGATCATTTTATACCCGCCTACCTGCAAATCGAAATCTACTGGGTAGAGTAAAATAGCGCTATAAACAAAAAATGGCGCACTCATTATAAGTGCGCCATTTTCTTATTCTCGCTAATCTCAGGCCATAAACTTACTGATGTTGAGCCTGTTTTTGCAGGAACTGCACGCCTTTATCTGGGAAGTCAGTAAATACCCCGTCAACTTGTGCCTGATTATAAATAATATCGAACAGCTGATTAACGTCAGTGGCGTATTTAGGCAGCTTGTCAGCACGGATGGTGTACGGATGAACCATCATATTGCTGGCATGAGCTTCTTTCACCATATTGGTCAGCTTAATGTTATCCGGCGTGGAGCTTTCAACAACCAGCATATGGTAGTCAGGGCCAATACCGTCAGCATATTGTGCAACTTGCTTCATTGCGCCTGGCTTGAACATCCAATCGTAGCTGTAATTAACCCATTTGCCATCAGGTTTTTGTTCGTAGGTTTCATTCCAGTCGGTATAGGCCACCAGTTGAACCAGTTTCAGGTCCATACCCATCTTCGGTTCTAACACATTTTTAATACGTTTTAATTCATTCGCATCAAAGCATTGCAGATAAACTTTATCGGCTTTGGTGGTGTAACCATACTGCTTAAGGACTTCCAATACCTTGGTGGAAATATCTTTCCCTTCTTGCTGATGGAACCAAGGCGCTTTGATTTCAGGGTAGATACCGATATTTTTACCGGTCGAATGATTTAGTCCCTGAACAAATTCAATCTCTTCTTGGAAGGTGTGTACCCGGAAGTCAGATTTGCCCATAGGGAAGCGGCCAGGATAGCTTTGTACTTTCTTGCCATCTTTACCAATATCAAAGCCTTCGGTAAATTTCAGTGACTTGATTTCCGGCAACGTAAAATCAATGGCGTAATAGCGGCCATCTTTACGTGCGCGATCCGGGAAGCGTTCGGCAACATCCGTCACCCGATCCAGATAATGGTCATGCAGGACCACTAACTCATTATCTTTGGTCATCACCAAGTCTTGTTCAAGATAATCAGCACCCTGCGCATAGGCCATGGCTTTGGCTGGCAGTGTGTGTTCAGGCAAATAGCCACTGGCGCCACGATGCGCGATAACGACTTTATCTGCTGAAGGTTTGGTGAGTGTGGATTTATCCGAAGAAGATGGCTCTGCCGCGTGCGCCATACCCGCTACTGAAGATGCCAAAATGATGCTCGCCGCCAAGGTTTTTATATGAATTTGCATTGATTGTGCTCCATTTATCAATTTCAAGGTATGAAAAAGGCTGTGGCGCTATACATCCATAGATAACGACACAGCCTGTAGAACAACTTAACTAGCCAGACTTATAAGTCTTGCTTTCTCGCCATCTCTTCGTGATGTTTTTTCTCGCTAAACATCACAACGAGCAGTAGCAGCACAGCCAAGATGCTGCCGCCAATCATGACCATAAAGCCGCCGTCCCAACCGAAGTAGTCAACGGTATAACCTACGATGGCACTGGCCGCGACCGAGCCGCCTAGATAACCAAACAGACCGGTGAAGCCTGCTGCAGTACCTGCCGCTTTTTTCGGTGCTAATTCAAGGGCATGCAAACCAATCAACATGACCGGACCATAAATCAGGAAGCCGATAGTGATCATACAAGCCATATCGATACCTGGGTTACCGACTGGGTTCAGCCAGTAAATAATGGTCGCGATAGTCACTAATGTCATAAAGAACACACCCGTGGCACCACGGTTGCCTTTAAACACTTTGTCAGACATCCAACCGCACAGCAGCGTCCCTGGAATACCAGCATATTCATACAGGAAATAAGCCCATGACGATTTATCAAGTGCAAAGTGTTTGACTTCTTTCAGGTAGGTTGGTGACCAGTCGAGGATGCCGTAACGCAGCAAATAAACAAAAACGTTAGCAATGGCGATATACCACAGCAGTTTGTTAGGGAACACATACTGCATGAAGATTTGCTTGGCGGTCAGCTCTTCTTCTGCTTCTTTGCTGTAGTCATCTGGATAGTCGTTTTTGTACTCTTCAATTGGCGGTAAACCCACGGATTGAGGAGTATCACGCATCAGGCCAAAGACAATCAATGCCACTAAAATGGCACCGAAAGCCGGCATGTATAGCGCCGCTTTCCAGTCGTTAAACCAAGCCATCCCGAGGAGGAACAGCAATGGCGGCAAACCACCACCCACGTTATGGGCGCAGTTCCAGACAGAAACAATCCCGCCACGTTCTTTCTTCGACCACCAGTGCACCATGGTACGGCCACATGGCGGCCACCCCATACCCTGGAACCAGCCGCACAAGAACAGCAGCACGAACATTACGGCGATACTGGATGTTGCCCAGGGTACAAAGCCCATAAACAGCATCACGGCCGCAGAGAGAATCAAACCGGCAGAGAGGAATACTCGTGGGTTGGAACGGTCAGAAACCGAACCCATGATAAATTTTGAGAAACCATAAGCAATAGAAATACCGGATAGCGCGAAACCGAGATCCCCGCGAGAGAATCCCTGTTCGATCAAATACGGCATGGCCAGAGTAAAGTTTTTACGTACCAAATAGTAGGCTGCGTAACCGAAGAAGATACCCATGAAAATTTGCCAGCGTAAGCGGCGATAGGTGGGGTCAACCTGGTCTGCGGGAAGCCGTGCCACATGTGGCGCGGGCTTAAAAATACTCAACATGAGTGCCTCCGATGGCTTTTTTGTTGTTTTTGACTCCGGTATAGCCTGGTATCTACCCGGTAGTTAAACGGCATCCGACATTAAACGGCACCGCGACTGTCGTTTATGTTCCATAACGAGCGCCATGCTAGATAAATTCGTGGTATTTATCTGTGAGTGAAGGCGCATTTGTTACAGTTATATGAAAGCGGCGGCAATTTTGAGCGATCGGTTAACATTTTGAAACCTGTAATCATAAATTACCTGTGACATTGATCACAATCATGGTTTTTAAACACCATCTCACTTTCGTTTTTCGTTCGTTTTTGTTCCTTATCAAACAATAACCATAAAGATTGTGGCTCAATAGACTCATAATTAGCCGCCAGGCGGCTGTCTGATAATGTGGGGTCTTTCATGACGAACAGTTCTCCTTACACAGAAACGGATGTCATCATCATTGGTGGTGGTGCGACCGGCGCGGGGATCGCCCGAGACTGTGCCCGACGTGGTTTGTCTTGTACGCTGCTGGAAAGGCATGACATTGCTACCGGGGCGACTGGTCGTAACCATGGCTTGTTACACAGCGGTGCGCGCTATGCCGTGACTGACGGTGAGTCCGCCCGTGAATGTATTGAAGAAAACCGAATTCTGAAACGTATTGCTCGTCATTGCATTGAGCAAACGGATGGTTTGTTTATCACCTTGCCTGAAGACTCCCTGGATTATCAGGAGCAATTTATTGCTCGCTGTCAGGAAGCAGGAATAGCAGCTCAAGCCATTGATCCGAAACAGGCTCTGCGTCTGGAACCGGCCGTCAACCCTTCACTCATTGCTGCAGTCCGAGTCCCGGATGGTACTGTTGACCCCTTCCGTTTAACCGCTGCTAATATGCTGGATGCCCGTGAGCACGGCGCTAATGTATTAACTTACCATCAGGTTATCGGGTTATTACGCCAAGGGGATCGCGTAACAGGCGTGCGCGTTTTCGATCATAAGAATCAGCGACAGTATGATATTCATGCGCAGATCGTGGTAAATGCTGCCGGGATCTGGGGGCAACATATTGCGGAGTACGCCGATCTGCGGATCCGCATGTTCCCAGCCAAAGGCGCGTTGCTGATCTTGGGGCATCGGATCAACAACATGGTGATCAACCGCTGCCGTAAACCGGCAGATGCCGATATTCTGGTACCGGGCGATACCATCTCACTGATCGGCACCACCTCGACACATATCGAATACGATCAGATAGATAACATGGTTGTCACGCCACAAGAGGTGGATACCTTAATTCGCGAAGGATCAAAATTATCACCACAGCTGGCGCAAACGCGCATTTTACGCGCATATGCGGGGGTTAGACCCTTGGTTGCCAGTGATGATGACCCTTCGGGTCGAAATGTCAGTCGCGGCATTGTACTGCTGGACCACGCCAGCCGTGATGGGCTGGAGGGCTTCATTACCATCACTGGTGGTAAATTGATGACCTACCGGCTGATGGCGGAATGGGCGACAGACAAAGTCTGTGAAAAGCTTGGCGTGACGGCGGCCTGTACCACGGCCCAAGAACCACTGCCCGGTTCACAGCAGTCAGCAGAGCAAACTCTCAGCAAAGTGGTTTCTTTGCCTGCCAGCATTCGCGGCTCGGCGGTTTATCGCCATGGCGACCGTGCGACACAATTATTGGCCGGTAATCGTCTGGATAACAGCTTGGTGTGTGAGTGTGAGGCCGTGACTGCCGGTGAAGTGCGCTATGCCATTGAATCTCTTTCAGTCAATAACCTGCTGGATTTACGCCGCCGCACCCGTGTTGGTATGGGAACCTGCCAGGGAGAGCTTTGTGCTTGTCGTGCGGCAGGTTTACTCAACCGTTTTAAGGTGACGACACCACAACAATCCCGTGAACAGCTCGTGCAATTCCTTAATGAGCGTTGGAAAGGGGTGCGTCCAATAGCTTGGGGTGATGCTTTACGGGAAAGTGAGTTTACTCATTGGGTTTATCAAGGGCTTTGTGGCTTGGATGATACCCCGCGTTTGGCCAATGTGCAGGAGAAACACGATGAAATTTGATGTGATTATCATCGGTGGTGGATTAGCTGGGCTGGCCTGCGGTATTCGTCTAGCCGAGCAAGGCAAATATTGCGCCATTGTCAGTGCTGGTCAAAATGCGCTGCACTTTTCCTCTGGTTCTTTGGATCTGTTAGCAAAATTACCGGATGGGCGGGCAGTCAGCCAACCCCTCGGCGCGCTTGAAGCATTAGCTGAATTAGCGCCTGAACACCCTTACAGCAAGATGGGGCAAGTCGGGCTGGTGGGAGAACTGGCGCAACAAGCTGAATCCTTATTACAACGATGCGGCCTGGAGCTGGTCGGCAGCGCGGCTAAAAATCATTTACGGCTTACGCCACTGGGCAGTTGCCGCCCCACTTGGCTCAGCCCGGTGGATATTCCGGTTGCGCCATTGGAAGGCCCACTGCCGTGGCACAAAGTGGCGGTAATTGGTATTGAGGGTTTCCTCGATTTTCAACCGCAAATGGTCGCCAGCGCCTTGCAAGAGCAGGGTGTTGAGGCTACACCTGACTATCTACACCTACCTGCACTGGATCGTTTGCGGGATAACCCTAGCGAATTTCGCGCGGTAAACATTGCCCGTGTATTAGACCAACCAGAAAATCTGCAACCGCTGGCCGACGAGCTAGCACGTTTGTCATCTGCCGCAGAAATGATTTTGCTCCCCGCCTGTATTGGTCTGGATGAGTCAGCCCCATTGGAAGCGCTACGAGCTGCCGTGGGCAAACCTATTCAACTGTTACCAACATTGCCGCCGTCGTTACTTGGCATGCGCCTGCATCAAGCCCTGCGTCACCGTTTTCAGCAACTTGGCGGGATTGTGATGCCGGGTGATGCGGTATTACGTGCCGAACTGGTGGGGAACCGGATTACCGGGCTTTATAGCCGTAACCACGGGGATATTCCATTGCGTGCCGCCCAGATGGTTCTGGCCAGTGGCAGTTTCTTCAGCAATGGACTGGTGGCGACCTTTGAGCATGTCTATGAGCCCATCTTGGATCTGGATATTTTATCGCTGCCAAACCGCGCCGATTGGAGCCACAGCAATATGTTCGCGCCACAACCTTATTTGCAGTTTGGCGTGAATACCGATAACCGGCTACGGGCGCTACGTGGCGGCATTGCGTTGGATAATTTGCATGTTATTGGCGCGGTACTGGGCGGTTACGATCCGCTGCAGCAAGGCTGCGGCGCCGGAGTTTCTCTGACCAGTGCCTTGTTTGCTGCAGAGCAAATTGTCAGCGCTATGGAGGTGACACTATGACATGGTTACCACAGGACGAAGACATTCAGGATAGACATTTGGCACGTGATAACAGTTTTGAAAGTTGCATCAAATGTACGGTATGCACCACTTATTGCCCGGTCGCCAAGGTTAATCCGCTTTATCCGGGGCCAAAACAGGCAGGCCCTGATGGTGAGCGCCTGCGCCTGAAAGATCCGGCGTTGTATGACGATGCCTTGAAATACTGTACTAACTGCAAACGCTGTGAAGTGGCATGCCCGTCAGACGTGAAAATCGGTGACATCATCCAGCGCGCGAAAGCCAGTTACAGCAGCCATAAACCCAAACTGCGCGATGCTATTCTTAGCCATACCGACATCATGGGCACGTTATCTACACCGTTCGCACCAGTGATTAATGCGGTCACGGGCTTAAAACCAGTGCGGGCCTTGCTGGATAAAGCCCTGAAAATTGACCATCGGCGCGAATTACCAAAATATTCGTTTGGCACCTTCCGCCGTTGGTATCACAAACAAGCGGAAAAACAGCAGCAATATGCTGAACAGGTAGCGTTTTTCCATGGTTGCTTTGTTAACTACAACCATCCGCAACTAGGAAAGGATTTAGTCAGCGTATTCAACGCGATGAATATCGGCGTTCAATTACTTAAGCGGGAAAAATGCTGCGGTGTGCCACTGATTGCGAATGGATTTATCGAGCAGGCAAAAAAACAGGCGCGGGTGAATCTTGAGTCACTGACTGATGCGGTGATTGGCCGGGATATCCCGGTTGTTGCTACCTCTTCAAGCTGTACTTTTACATTGAGAGATGAGTATCCGCATTTATTGGATGTCGATACCGCTCCAGTGCGCGACAGAGTGGAGCTGGCGACTCGCTACATTTACCGCTTATTGGATCAAGGACGAGAGTTACCGCTGAAACCTTTATTCTCTAAAGAAAACAAACCATTGCGCATTGCCTATCACACGCCTTGCCACATGGAGAAAATGGGTTGGACGGCCTATACTTTGGCATTGTTGCAGCGCATTCCAGGTATTGAGCTGGTGGTTTTGGATTCTCAATGTTGCGGGATTGCCGGGACTTATGGTTTTAAATCAGAGAATTACGCAACAGCCCAAGGGATTGGGGCATCATTATTCCAGCAGATTGAGGAGAGTGGGGTTGATCTGGTGATTACCGACTGCGAAACCTGCAAATGGCAGATTGAGATGTCGACGAGTAAGAAGTGTGAGCATCCGATTACGTTGCTGGCACAAGCTCTTACTTTGCGTTCTTAATTAGCAGTACTTGATGACTCGGCCCTTCCCTGGGCCTCACCCGTTCAAGTTCGTCAGCCGCCTAGCTGTCACGCCAATGATTATGGGTACAGATAGGTGGCGCGAATTATTTCAGTTTCAAGGTGCTGATGATGGATTCTGCTTCAGTCTGTGCTTGTTGTTGATTCTCAGCCGGCAAAGTAATTTGCAAGGTTATCAAGTGATTATCAACTTTCCCCATTAATACTGACGAATAGGCTTTATCGCCGCCACTGGTAATAATGCTGTCCAGTTGCTGGAAGGGTTGCCCATCAACTTTAATCGCTTTATTTGTCACAACCTGAAGATTGGCATCGCGGGCGCGCTGCTGTGCAGCCAAGCGCTCGGTCAGGACATCTAAGCCTTCATCGGTATTGTCACCTAAAATCACGATAACTGCTTTATCGCCAGTTTTGTTGGCATAAACGTGCATATTGTTAGCTTGGCTGCCCATTTTCCCACTTTGGTCTGATAAATCTGCTGGCAAGCTAAAAGCAACTTTTCCTTCCAACAGACTGACCGGCTGGCCTACATTGTTATCGCTGTTACCATCACAGGCACTTAATCCGGCAACGAGCAGGCCGACGGCGAGAAACTTGGTTATTTTATGCATGAGAATCCCTTATTGATGATTAATCGTCTTATCGCACCTTATTCAGACGCCAAAAGCAATCTATTGTTCAGCGGGACTCATCTGAGTTAGCGTTTGCTGACTAGTTTTTCGGGCAAAATATTTCAGTAACACATTGAGCATCACACCATAAGCTGGCAGGAAGAAAATCATGCAGATCAGTAGTTTGAAGCTGTAATCCACTAAGGCGATTTCCACCCAGTTTGCTGCCATAAACGGATCAGTGCTGCGATAGAACGCAATAAAGAAGAACGCCATGGTGTCACTGATATTACCAAAGAACATCGCCGCGGTAGGGGCAACCCACCAGGCACTGCGTTGGCGTAGGCGGTTAAATACTTGAACATCAAGAATTTGCCCAAGCACATAGGCCATAAAGCTGGCTACAGCGATGCGTGCCACCACCAAATTAAAGCTGGTTAATGCCGGGAATCCTTGCCAGCTCCCCTGATAGAACAGGGCTGAAATCAGGTACGAAATGAGCAGTGCAGGCACCATGACAGACAAAATAATCCGGCGCGCCAAAGGAGCACCAAAAATTCGCACTGTCAGGTCAGTGGCTAAGAAGATAAACGGAAAGGTAAAAGCCCCCCAAGTGGTATGAAAACCGAAGATAGCGATCGGTAATTGCACCAGATAGTTGCTGGAGGTAATGATGACAATATGGAATAGCGACAGCCATACCAAAGCGGTCATCCGCTGTTGGGCAGTAAACGAAAACATAAATGTGACCTTTTTGGTTATTGGGGTGAGGGAACCCAAACAGAATGTGCCGCAATTTCTGCGACGCGCGGCATAATACGCGTTTGCGCAACGAATGCAATGGTTAATTTTAACGCAAACGTTAGCGCGGCTTGCACCTGAAAAACAGCAGAGTAAACTATCGAACCTCTTTTATATTGCTACTGACTGACAAGAGAACCGCAATGACCGATATTTTTGCCAATCCGGATAAAACCCTTGATGCATTGGGGTTGCGCTGCCCGGAGCCAGTGATGATGGTACGTAAAACTGTCCGGCATATGGAAGATGGCCAAACGCTGCTCATTATTGCTGATGACCCCGCCACCACCCGTGATATCCCCGGTTTTTGCCGTTTTATGGACCACCAGTTACTGGCGCAAGATACTGCACAGACACCCTATCGGTATCTGGTTAAAAAAGGGGCAAAAGCAGAGTAACTTCGCCGCTTTTGCCCAGCGATTCAAACCTCTCTTTTACGCAGTAACCTCAAGGCATTGGCGGTCACTAAGGCGGTAGCACCGGAATCTGCTAATACCGCCAGCCACAAGCCGGTTAAGCCAAGCAATGTGGTCACCAGAAAAATCCCTTTTAGCCCCAAGGCGATAGTAATATTTTGGCGAATATTGGCGTTAGCAGCTCGTGATAGCAGAATGATTTCGGCCAATCCGGTCAGCCGATTATGGGTCAGTGCGGCGTCGGCGGTTTCCAATGCGACATCCGTACCGCTGCCCATAGCAATGCCAATACTGGCGGCTTTCATGGCCGGGGCATCATTGATACCGTCGCCAACCATCAGGGTTGGTTGCATCTCATTTAGCACCATAACCGCTTGTACTTTATCGGCGGGTAGCAATCCGGCGCGGTACTCAATCCCCAGCTCACTGGCAATTGCTGCTGCGGCTCGGGGATTATCGCCAGTGAGCATCACACCTTGAATACCTAATTTTTTGAGTGAATCAATGGCTTGTTTGGCATCGGTACGTAAAGTGTCACGCAGTGCCAATAAGCCGATGAGTTTCTCATCTTCCAGTACCGCGACCGCAGTTTTACCACTGCTTTCCAACTGATCAAGTTGAGCTTGCCACTCGGCAGTTAATAATGCCGGTGATATTTTCCCTGGCGCACTGACGCGAACAGTTAGGCCGTTAACCACACCTTCAACCCCCACACCAGCCAGTGCGCGGCGATCTTCAGCTAGCGGTAACATTTGTGTACTACCCTGTTTGGCAGATTGCATTATAGCGACAGCCAATGGGTGATGTGACCCAGCCTCGACCGCTGCTGCCATCGCTAACAGGCGACTTTCACTCACACCCGATGCGGGCAGAATATCGGTAACTTGCGGTTTACCCTCAGTCAGAGTGCCGGTTTTGTCGAAAGCGACGGTTTGAATTCGGCCAAGTTGCTCTAATGCCGCCCCCCCTTTAATCAGCGCCCCACGCCGAGTTGCCGCCGCTAATGCTGAGGTAATCGCCGCCGGTGTGGAAATAACCAGCGCGCATGGGCAACCAATGAGCAATAGTGTCAGGCCTCGGTAAATCCAGGTCTCCCAAGGCTCGGCAAAAGCCAAAGGTGGAATTAGTATCACCAACGCTGAGAGAAACATAATTGCAGGGGTATAAATTCGACTAAAACGGTCAATGAAGCGCTCAATAGGTGCGCGCCGTTCTTCTGCTAATTCAATTAGTTGTAAAATGCGGTCAATGGCATTATTACCTGGCTCCGAGATAACGCGCATTTCAGTGGCGCGATCAACAGATAAGCTCCCCGCTGCGACTTTCTCGCCTTGCTGGCGCTCAACAGGAATAGACTCTCCGGTGAGGGCGCTTTCATCGAAACTGGCAAATGCGGTCATTAATTCTGCGTCTGCAGGCAGGCGGCCACCCGGCGCGATTTCAATAATATCGCCGGGGCGTAAGCTGGCGACTGGGACGAGTCTGCGCGTGCCATCTTTCAACAACAGCGCTTCTTCTGGGACCAGCGCCATTAGCGCAGTGACTCCACGTCGAGCGCGATTTGCGGCATAGGATTCGAGTAATTCACCAATCATAAACAGCAGCAACACCATAGCGGCTTCAGCTGTTGCGCCAATAAACATCGCCCCGATAGCAGCTACGCTCATCAAGGTTTCAATGGCAAAAGGTGTACCGGAACGGATGAGCTTCCAGGCTTTAGTGACTATAGGAATCAGCCCGACAATAGTGGTCGCGGTAAAGGCAAATTCACTCAGCTCAGTGCTAAATAACGAGATCCCCCAGCTGATAAGCATCAGCGTGGTTAATAATGCGATTGGTAGATATTCACTAAAGCGTGATTTTGGGGCTGGGTTCGCAACGGTTGATTGAGTATCTATCAGACTAAACCCAGCTTTTATGACGGCGCTTTGGACTTGGGGGCGAATATCCGAACTGGCATCTACCACCAATTTTTCCGTGGCGAAGATAACTTTTACATTTTCAATGCCGACCAGGCTACTGACCGCATTTTCAATCTTGCGGGCACAACTTGGGCAGTCCATCCCTTTGACTTGCCAGCTAAAACGTTGACTTCCTGAAGCTAGCGTTGCCGCAAGTATGTCACTTTCGTCATCACCCTCATCGGCATGACTTTGACTACAGCAGCTCCCTTCATGATGTGAATGCTCACTCACTGTATTTGTACTGTCACTACTGGTATTGGTTGTTTGTTTGCTACTGCAACCCGTTTGTTTTTTCGCATGGGTTTGGCCACAACCACAGTGGTTAGGTGTATCAGTTGAATGCCGATGTTCAGAATGTGAATGCATGATGCCTCCTGGACAAGATGTAAGAGAGATCTTGGATTTAACCGGTATGTCTGCACTCTACACCTTAGAGTCAACTCCAGAGTCAAGAGGGTAAATGAGAATAATTACTAAGCAGGTGGCTTAATCGGCGGCGAAGGAATGACTAAGGGGAACATATCTTACGCTACATATTCCAGCTCCGTCCTTGGAGCTGTGTCTCATTGGTCTTAAAAATCAGCATGTTGCTAAATTTTTGTACTGTCATGGGTTAATTACAAATACAGTGATCGGACAATGAGGAAATGCCCAACAAAATAGCATCCAGCGACGATGGCAGGTGCAGCGCGGAAAGATAAACGATAACGATTAAGTAGCCAGATAGTGTGTGATACCAGTAATAGCACCGTACCCGTCAGCAATGAGAAACTCAGGTCGGTACTACGAGCAAAGTACTGTTCACCTGCCATCCACACCATAAGTAATGTCATGCCGATGAAAGCGACTACCGGCCAGCGCATCTCTGCTAATTTGCTCCAGATTGTCGCCAGCAATAGCGCGCCAACAATAATTAAAACCAAGGGAAGCGGCCAGAATAGGGTAAAGGTCATCTGGCTAGCAAAGCTGATGGTATAGAGTAAATGAGAGAGGAAGAATGCACCCAGAGCATAAAGTAAGCGCTCACTGGGGAGCAGTAATAAGGCGTCTGCAACCAGCGTTGCCACCAAACCCAACACAATCAGATAGCCCGCAGGGCCGAGTATAGGTGCTTGCCATGCAAGTAATAGCAACAGTAACAAGGTAACGGGTTTGAATACCCAACGTTGCCAACGTGGGCCTCGGTAAGTTGCATCAACAAACAACCAACCGGAAAAGAATACAGCAAGGAATGGCCAGCTCATTATTTATCCTTTTTCTATACAGGTTTTAATGAAACTACCTGTGTTGTAATGACAATCCGCAACGCCAATAATTCTGAGTATACATCCATCAAGTGTAAGGGATGGAAACAAAGAGTGATAGATACGCTGAAGTGATTTGCATGATTTGTGCCACTTAATGCGTAGCAGCACGCATAATCAGATTTCGCGGAAGAATCGACCGGCCGAGCCCTTGGTCTTGTTTGGCCCACATGTTATGTTAACGCCGATTTCCGTTCGTTAAATCAAGGGATAGAGGCAATACGCCATGGCTAATGAACAATTGCTTTATCGTATTCAATTTATAAATAACGGTAAGAATTATCAGCTCTATGTCCGTGAGGTAGGCCCAAGTACCTTGTTTGGGTTTATTGAAATTGCTGATTTTGTCTTTGATAGCCAATCCACGTTACTGGTGGATCCTTCAACCGAAAAATTAAAGACAGAATTTTCCGGCGTTAACCGTAGTTATATTCCGCTTCATTCCGTGATTCGTATTGATGCGGTAACGGAAAAGGGCAGTGCTCGGATTTCCGAATTGGGCAGTAACGTGATGAGTTTCCCTTATTTACCGGGTAATAAACCTTAAATACATATCCTGAGTGAAATTCGTAAAATTTTATGAACAGACCTCCTTTGCTATTTATTGCCGTAGTTGTACTGATTGCCGTGCTGGCAACCCGTCAGTATTGGCAGAAAAAAAGGCAAGATGCGGAAAATGACCGCTCACCGGTGCGCAGCTTACAAGTTGAAGTCATTAATAAGCGAGAGGTATTGGCTCCCAATCGTCGTTCACGTCAACGTGAAGAGATTGTTGCTGAAGAAAAACGTTATGAAGTTAATTTTCGACCTATTTTCAGTGAGATAGCGTCGAAAAGTGGCAGTGAAATCAAAATGGTACTCCCACTGCAGGAATATAATCGGATTGAGCAGGGCGCCCAAGGGACGCTACGCCTACAGGGAACCCGCTATATTGATTTCACTCCCAACTCAGCCGTGACCAACAAGTGACCCAATGAGCTTACGTCAGTAAGTGATTCGGGTGAACGAAACCAGCCAACATATCTGCAACTTGAAAGATGACAACATATCTATACCCAATAGATTTCAAGATGCAGGAAGGCGGCAAAGGAGAGAGTCCCGCTGAGCTTACATCAGTAAGTGATTCGGGTGAACGAACGCAGCCAACACATCTGCAACTTGAAAGATGACGGGTAAAGGGCATTATTTCTTAGGAATAGACGGTTGCTTCTTTTGCCAGGCCAGCAATTCAAAAACTCCGAATACAAAAATTTTAAATTGTTGTAATCCACTGATGGGTTGGTCTTTAGGTTGGGTAGATTTGAGCAATACCAATTGCAACCCATGCATCAACACCATGAATATCATCGCAACATTAATAAAATATTTTAACGGCGTTGGAAACGGTTTAAATAAGTTTAAGAGCAGGAAAAACCATACTCCTAGCATCAATAATCGGCCGAGGTTAATCCACATGATGTTGCTCCTGTTCTTCAACGGATTCTGCGTATTGATGAGTCTGTTTGTTACGAATATAGAGGCGATAAGCAACTTGCCCGGCAATTTTCTCACGATGTAACTGCCAACTGGCTGGCACATCCGCGGCAGCGCTTTCAGACTCAGCTTCGACATAAATCCAGGCATCTGCCGCTAGCCAGTTAAATTGTTCCAGTAAATTGATGGTTTCAGCCAATAAGCCTTTTCGAAAAGGAGGGTCAAGAAATACCAAATCAAAAGGTTGCCCCGGTTGGGCCAGCCATTGCAAGGAGTTGGTGTGCACGACTTGCCCATTTTCGGCACTCAACAACGTCAGGTTGTTGCTCAGCTGCTTCGCGACATACCGATCAGCCTCCAGCAATATAGCTTCACCGGCATAGCGCGATAGTGCTTCCAGCCCTAGTGCACCGCTACCCGCGAAACAATCCAGGCATCGGGCACCTTGAATCATCGGCGCAAGCCAGTTAAACAGCGTTTCTCTAACCCGATCAGTGGTGGGACGCAGCCCTGGGCTATCGGGTACAGGCAATTTTCGCCCTCGCCATTTACCACCAATGATACGGATCTGCCCTGCAGATGGTGATGGGGCTTGTTTTGCTTTTACTATCGGTCGCTTTGCCATAGATCGCTTTATGTGAGAATTGGCCAGTATTGCAGCATTAAATAAAAAATTAGTTCCTATTCTACCTTTGTGTGCAGTGTGGGGGAAACGTTAAACCTTTGTTGATTGAATTCACAATAGAAAGCAGCATCGTGTGCGTGTTGCTGTTCAGGGGAAAGTGATAGACTTGCGAACTATTATCTTATTTATGCAAACCCAAAGTAATTAGAGTCCAAAAATGGCAAAAGATAAAAAACGTGGATTTTTTTCCTGGCTGGGTCTCGGCCGGCAGAATGAAGAAAACACAGCAGAGCCATTGGCTACTGAGAAAGACAATGCTGCAGAGCCGGTTGTCGAAGAGCAAGCTATCAGCGAAAAACAGGCTAATATAGCGCCTGAAAGCACTATAACCGAGCCTGTAGCAGAACACTCGGCACTCACTCCAGGTGAGTGGGATAGCGCTGCCATTAGTGAAGTTGCGGCTAAAATTTTACCAGAAGTGGTAGCAGAACCCACTGCGCAATTTGTTGAAGAGCCTATAGTTATTGAAGAAACTATAGTCATTGAGAAACCTATAGCCGTTGAAAAATCTATAGATTCTGCTGAAGACCCTCAGTATTTACAGCATCATTTCTCGCAGCATCACTCTTCACAACAGAGTGATGATAAGAATATTACTTCATGGGATGAAGGCTCTGTCAGTGCGCCAGAACTGCCGTTGATGGAAGATAATGTTGTTATTGATACTCCGGAACCGCAAGCCGTTGTGGAAGAACCGCTGAATGAGGTTATTGAAGAGCTTGATATCGTTGACATTGAAGACGATAAAACGGAAGAGAAATTCGTACCCGTAGCTGCCCAGGAGCAAGAGCGGCCAACTAAAGAAGGCTTTTTTGCCCGGTTAAAACGCAGCTTAATTAAAACCAAGCAGAATCTCGGCTCCGGTTTTATGGGGTTGTTCAGTGGTAAAAAAATTGACGACGATCTCTTTGATGAGCTGGAAGAACAGCTCCTGATCGCCGACGTTGGCGTCGAAACGACCCGTAAAATTATTACCTCTTTGACAGAACACGCCAGTCGTAAGCAACTAAAAGATGCTGAAGCGCTGTATGGCAAGCTCAAAGAGGAAATGTCTGAAATTCTGTCTAAAGTAGACAAACCATTGGATGTCAGCGGCAAAAGTCCGTACGTCATCTTAATGGTCGGTGTTAATGGTGTGGGTAAGACCACCACCATCGGTAAACTGGCGCGTCAATTCCAGGCTGAAGGTAAATCCGTCATGCTGGCCGCGGGTGATACTTTCCGCGCTGCTGCGGTAGAGCAACTGCAAGTTTGGGGTGATCGCAACAAGATTGCTGTTGTGGCACAGCATACCGGTGCCGATTCCGCATCGGTAATTTTCGATGCTATTCAGGCAGCTAAAGCCCGTGGTATTGATGTGCTGTTGGCTGATACTGCGGGGCGCTTGCAGAATAAAGCTCACTTGATGGAAGAGCTGAAGAAGATTGTCCGCGTGATGAAAAAGCTGGACGGCGATGCCCCACATGAGGTTATGCTGACGTTGGATGCCAGTACCGGACAAAATGCGGTTAGTCAGGCGAAACTGTTTAATGAAGCCGTGGGTCTGACGGGTATCACCCTGACGAAGCTGGATGGCACCGCCAAGGGCGGGGTAATTTTTGCCATTGCAGACCAGTTCGGTATCCCAATCCGTTATATCGGTGTTGGGGAAGGTATCGAAGATTTACGGCCATTTAAGGCTGACGATTTTATTGAGGCTCTTTTTGCCCGAGAGGATTAATACGGATGATTCGCTTTGAACAGGTCAGTAAAGCTTATCTAGGCGGTCGACAGGCACTGCAAGGGGTAGATTTTCATCTGCGTCCGGCGGAAATGGCGTTTTTGACCGGCCACTCTGGTGCTGGGAAAAGTACTCTGCTGAAACTGATTTGTGGTATCGAACGGCCGAGTGCCGGCCATATCTGGTTTGGTGGTCACGATATCAGCCGCTTGAAAAACCGCGAAGTACCATTCTTGCGTCGCCAGATCGGGATGATCTTCCAGGATCACCATCTCCTGCTCGATAGAACGATATATGACAATGTTGCTATGCCCTTGATTATTGCTGGTGCCAGCACCGAAGATATTCGCCGTAGAGTGTCAGCAGCATTGGATAAAGTGGGGTTATTGGATAAGGCGAAGAATTTCCCTATCCAACTTTCCGGTGGTGAGCAACAGCGTGTCGGTATTGCTCGGGCGGTGGTGAACAAGCCTGCGGTATTACTGGCGGATGAACCGACAGGTAACCTGGACGATGCGTTATCAGAAGGTATTTTGCGCTTGTTTGAAGAGTTTAACCGTGTGGGTGTTACCGTGTTAATGGCAACTCACGATACATCATTGATTGCCCGGCGACGCTACCCAATCTTGACTCTGAGTCAGGGGCGGATGTTAGGAGCGCATCATGGCGAATAATGCGCAGAAAGCAAAAACCAAGGCGCTGAAAGGCGGTTGGCGCGAACAGTGGCGCTATTCGTGGGTTAATGCCATTGCCGATATGATGCGCCAACCCTTGGCGACGTTGTTAACCGTGATGGTCATTGCTATCTCACTGACACTGCCAAGTGTGTGCTATATCGTATGGAAAAACGTCAGTCAGGCAGCCGATCAATGGTATCCGACTCCGCAACTGACCGTTTATCTGGATAAGGCTCTGGATGATAATGCGGCTGAAAATGTCGTAACCGCACTGAAAGCTGAAGCCGGTGTTGAGAAGGTTAACTATCTGTCGCGAGAAGAAGCGATGGGTGAGTTCCGCAACTGGTCTGGTTTTGGGGGGGCACTGGATATGCTGGAAGAGAATCCATTGCCCGCAGTAGCTATTATCACCCCTAAATTGGATTTCCAGAGTTCAGGAACGCTGGATACTCTCCGTGACCGAGTGAGCAAGGTTGAAGGTATCGCTGAAGTTCGCATGGACGACAGCTGGTTTGCTCGTCTGGCAGCCTTAACGGGGTTAGTTGGTCAAGTTGCTGCAATGATTGGTGTTTTAATGATAGTTGCTGTGTTCTTGGTGATTGGTAACAGCGTACGTTTAAGCATCTTCAGTCGGCGAGACACTATCAATGTCATGAAACTGATTGGTGCAACCGATGGATTTATTTTGCGACCATTCTTGAACGGCGGGGCCATGTTGGGCTTTAGTGGCGCAGTGTTATCACTGATTCTGTCTGAAGCACTGGTATGGAAGCTGGGTTCGGTGGTTACGCAGGTAGCCACAGTGTTTGGCACCAGCTTTACATTACACGGCTTAAGCTGGGATGAGTGCCTATTATTGGTATTGATCTCTGCCATGATTGGCTGGATCGCTGCCTGGCTGGCGACGGTTCAACATTTACGCCGATTTACACCGCAGTAAAAAATGTTTGTTATACTCTTTCCCTGCGGTGTTTAAATTAAGGCAGGGAAAGAGTGGTTGTTTGCCCGTTAATTCCGCTGACTCTCCCCTGACACACTCCGGGTTATCTGCTAGGATCTACAGTTGAAGAATGTGATCCAGTTTGAACTTTTTTGGCAATAACCAGTCGAATAACACAGTGAAATGATAAGGTGCCCAGCGCTTGAATCTGCCTAAGCAGATGCTAAAATATCGGCGTTGAGATAAAACCGCACTATACCTAACCTATAGATGCAATGAGAGGGTTTTGAATGACCAAAGAAATGCAAACTTTAGCCTTAGTACCCCAAGGTAGTCTGGAAGCCTATATTCGGGCTGCCAATGCCTATCCGATGCTGACTGCAGAGGAAGAGCGGGAGCTGGCTGAACGGCTGCATTACCAGGGCGATCTGGGAGCGGCTAAACAGCTTATCCTGTCTCACCTGCGCTTTGTCGCTCATGTTGCCCGCAACTATTCTGGGTATGGCTTGCCACAAGCTGACCTTATCCAGGAAGGTAATATTGGCTTGATGAAAGCGGTTCGCCGTTTTAACCCTGAGGTTGGGGTGCGTCTGGTGTCTTTCGCGGTACATTGGATCAAAGCAGAAATTCACGAATATGTTTTGCGTAACTGGCGAATTGTTAAAGTCGCGACCACGAAAGCTCAACGTAAGTTGTTCTTTAATCTGCGTAAAACCAAGCAGCGTCTGGGCTGGTTTAATCAGGATGAAGTAGAGCTGGTTGCCAAAGAACTGGGTGTGACCAGTAAAGATGTTCGCGAGATGGAATCACGTATGTCCGCTCAGGATATGACTTTCGATCCATCTCCAGATGACGAAGCTCGTGACGGTCAATCTATGGCCCCAGTCCTGTATTTGCAGGATAAAACCTCTGACTTTGCTGATGGCATCGAAGAGGACAACTGGGATAACCACGCGGCAGATAAACTGTCTTATGCGTTGGAAGGATTGGACGAGCGGAGCCAGCATATTATTCGTGCCCGTTGGCTGGACGATGATAATAAGTCTACGTTGCAGGAGCTGGCTGATCAGTATGGTGTATCTGCTGAACGTGTTCGTCAGCTTGAAAAGAACGCGATGAAAAAATTACGTATGGCAATCGAAGCCTAATAAGGCGATGACGATGCGGTAATACGACAAAAAGGGCGATTGATATCGCCCTTTTGCTTTTCTGATATTTACGGTGGCGATTGATACAGTAGCGCCATGCTACCCTTACGACTGCCGCTGCCAGCCTCGCGTACTGCGGGTAAAACCGTTGGCGTGCATAAAGCCGTCCATTGCTGCACGGTGTTCGATCGTGACTTGCTCATCACTTAGATGCCAGTGCTTGATTGCTGGCAGCTGACGCAATGTTTCTTCAATCAGATATAACCCCACTCCACGACGACGCGTCACCTCCCTGACCCATAAGTCCTGAAGCTCTGCTTGTTCACCATCTACCCTGATTTTAACTGCACCTAACAGACGCTCATTAAAACGTGCGGCGAAGAGGGGTTTACCATCTTGAATCCATTGCTGCCAGAGAGCAGGCTGTTGCGCAGGCCAAATTTTAGCTAAATCGATAAGGTCCTGATGAGTAAGGATTGTTAATCGTTCAATAGTCAGTTTCATCGTTGCTAGACCACAAAGAGATAAGGGTTATGGGGTTGTGGTTTATTGTACTAGATCACAGGTCAGAGCGTTGTGTAAGTTTTTCTGTACGTTCATGGGGGAAAATGTTTTTTCGATACTGCATTTTCCGAGTTTTAGCAGAGTAAATGATCACATATCCAGCACAACTCACTAGCATTTGTGCAAAACCCATTCAATTTAATCCTAATTTTATGCTGTTTACACCGCTTGTTTCTGCTTGTCTCAGTTGATTTACAGCATAAAACTCCTGTTTAATAGCATGAAAAATAAAGTCTTATTAGAAAAAAGCATGACTTTTGAGACTAAATCATTATTAATTATGAATAAAACGTTAAAGCACGATAAAAAACGTTAAGAAAAACACAATAAGCACGTTCACAACGACAGATGGGGTATTCGCGGATGAAATTAACAAAAGGTAAAGTGTTGCTGGCTGGGTGTATAGCAATGGCGATGAGCCATTCTGTGCTGGCGAAAGACATTAAAGTTGCCATTGTTGGCGCTATGTCCGGTCCGGTTGCCCAATATGGTGACATGGAATTTACCGGTGCACGTCAGGCTATTGCTGATATCAATGCTAAAGGCGGAATTAAAGGCGATAAACTGGTTGGCGTAGAATACGATGATGCCTGCGACCCTAAACAAGCAGTGGCTGTCGCTAACAAAGTGATTAACGATGGTATCCGCTATGTCATTGGCCACCTATGCTCTTCTTCAACTCAGCCAGCTTCAGATATCTATGAAGATGAAGGCGTGATTATGATCACCCCAGCGGCGACCAACGCGGATCTAACCACTCGTGGTTACAAAATGATTATGCGCACCACTGGCCTGGACTCTGACCAAGGCCCTACCGCGGCAAAATATATTCTTGAGACCATCAAACCTAAACGTATCGCCGTTGTGCATGACAAACAGCAATATGGTGAAGGTTTGGCGCGTTCTGTACGTGACAGCCTGAAAAAGCAGGGCACAGAACCTGTGCTGTTTGAAGGTGTGACTGCGGGCGATAAAGACTTCTCTACATTGGTTGCCCGTTTGAAGAAAGAGAACGTCGATTTTGTTTATTTTGGTGGTTACTACCCAGAAATGGGGCAAATTCTGCGTCAGGCTAAGCAAGCCGGTCTGACCGCTCGCTTCATGGGCCCAGAGGGTGTTGGTAACTCCTCACTGTCTAATATCGCTGGTGATGCTTCTGAAGGCATGTTAGTGACATTACCAAAACGTTATGACCAAGTTCCTGCTAACCAGCCTATCGTTGATGCGCTGAAAGCGAAGAAGCTTGACCCAACTGGCCCGTTCGTTTGGACAACCTATGCCGCACTGCAATCACTGACTACGGCTATGGAGCGCAGTGGCAGCCAGGAACCTGCTGATTTGGTTAAAGATCTGAAAACCGGTAAGCCGGTTGAAACAGTGATGGGGCCATTGAACTGGGATGAAAAAGGCGATTTGAAAGGGTTTGAGTTCGGTATTTTTGAATGGCACGCGGATGGCTCATCTACCGCAGTCAAATAACAATAATATTAGAATCATCAAGTTGTAGGGTTGCTCTCGCAGCAATCCGGCCCCTTTTACCAACTGCATCCTCCCAAGTCCTGGGGGGATTTTTTCCTCTCTGCACACAGTAGATTTGGCGCAGTTGGCTAGGGCAGCCAGGCAAGTGAATCAAAGGGTTAGGGTATGTCAGAGCAGTTTCTTTATTTTCTGCAGCAGATGTTCAACGGTGTTACGTTGGGCAGCACTTATGCGCTGATCGCCATTGGTTATACCATGGTGTACGGCATTATCGGCATGATCAACTTCGCTCACGGCGAAGTGTATATGATCAGCAGTTACGTCTCATTTATCGTGATCGCGGCATTGATGATGATGGGGATCGATGCCAGTTGGTTACTGATCGGTTCCGCTTTTCTCGTCTCGATCGTGATCGCCAGTGCCTATGGTTGGAGCATTGAACGGGTAGCATATAAGCCAGTTCGTAGCTCTAAGCGTTTGATCGCACTGATCTCTGCGATCGGGATGTCTATCTTCCTGCAAAACTATGTCAGCTTGACCCAAGGTTCCCGCGATCTGGCATTACCCAGTTTGGTGACGGGTCAGTGGACTCTGGCAGAAACCAATGGTTTTGCCGCAACCATCAGCACCATGCAACTGACTATTTGGATAGTCACCTTCCTCGCCATGTTGGCATTGACACTGTTTATTCGTTATTCCCGTATGGGGCGAGCATGCCGTGCCTGTGCTGAAGACTTAAAAATGGCCAGTTTACTGGGCATTAATACTGACCGAGTTATTTCGCTGACTTTTGTTATCGGCGCGTTAATGGCTGCAGTTGCCGGGGTCTTACTGGGGCAGTTTTATGGTGTGATTAACCCATATATCGGTTTTATGGCTGGCATGAAAGCTTTCACCGCTGCAGTATTGGGCGGCATTGGCAGTATTCCGGGGGCGATGATTGGTGGTTTGATTCTGGGTGTGGCTGAAGCATTAACCTCTGCTTATCTCAGTACCGAATACAAAGACGCAGTTTCATTTGCGCTGTTGATTGTTGTGCTGCTAGTGATGCCTACCGGGATCTTAGGTCGTCCGGAGGTTGAAAAAGTATGAAACAACTCAATTTCCTTAACGCCATTCTTTCCAGCTTTGTTTTACTGGTACTTGCCTCGTTTGTGATGGGTTTGCAGCTGCAATTAGATGGCACCAAACTTATCGTACAAGGTGCTTCAGAGGTTCGCTGGTTGTGGATTGGCGCGGCTTGTCTCGTAGTTTTCTTCTTCCAACTTGTGCGCCCGTACATACAGCAAGGTATTAAAAAAGTCTCTGGCCCGGCTTGGGTGTTACCTAGCTTTGACGGCACCACACCACGGCAAAAACTATTGGCTGCTGCAATTATTATTGCCGCAATAGCTTGGCCATTTCTGGTTTCCCGCGGTTCAGTTGATATCGCTACATTGACACTTATCTATGTCATGTTGGGCTTGGGGTTGAATGTCGTGGTTGGGCTATCCGGCTTGCTGGTGCTCGGCTATGGCGGTTTTTATGCTATTGGCGCCTATACCTATGCTCTGCTAAATCACTATTATGGCTTAGGTTTCTGGGAAAGCTTGCCTCTGGCAGGTATTGTTGCGGCCCTGTCAGGATTTCTACTGGGCTTCCCGGTCTTGCGTTTGCGCGGAGATTATTTGGCGATCGTGACATTGGGCTTCGGTGAGATTGTGCGTATTTTGCTGCTCAATAATACCGAGATTACCGGCGGTCCTAATGGTATTAGCCAAATTCCTAAACCAACACTGTTTGGCTTGGAATTTAGCCGTACAGCGAAAGATGGTGGTTGGGACACCTTCCACAATTTCTTTGGCCTGAATTATGACCCAAGTGACCGCATCATTTTCTTGTATATGGTCGCACTGTTATTAGTCATTCTGACCCTGTTCGTGATTAACCGGCTGTTGCGTATGCCGCTGGGTCGGGCATGGGAAGCACTGCGCGAAGATGAAATAGCTTGTCGTTCATTGGGCCTCAGTCCAACCAAAATCAAGCTAACAGCATTTACCATCAGTGCTGCGTTTGCCGGTTTTGCCGGTACGTTATTTGCTGCCCGCCAAGGATTTGTCAGCCCGGAATCCTTCACCTTTGTTGAATCGGCTTTCGTGCTGGCGATTGTGGTATTAGGTGGGATGGGGTCGCAGTTTGCGGTCATTCTGGCCGCTGTGTTGCTGGTGGTTTCGCGTGAATTAATGCGCGATCTCAATGCCTACAGTATGTTGCTGTTAGGGGCATTGATGGTATTGATGATGATTTGGCGTCCACAAGGTCTGTTGCCAATGAAACGGCCACAACTGAAGCTGAAAGTGGCAGATATCAAGGCTAAACAGGGGGAACAAGCATGAGTACGCAACCTTTGTTGGCTGTTGAAGGGCTGTCGATGCGTTTTGGTGGATTGTTGGCGGTAAACAATGTCGGTCTGACCCTCAATCAAGGGGAGATTGTTTCGCTGATTGGCCCAAATGGGGCCGGTAAAACCACCATTTTTAACTGTTTAACCGGTTTTTATCGCCCGACTGGCGGCACCATTAAGTTGCGTGATCGTCATCTTGAAGGGTTACCCGGCCAGATGATTGCCCGCATGGGGGTCATTCGTACTTTTCAACACGTGCGCTTGTTCCGTGAAATGACGGTAGTGGAGAACTTGCTGGTAGCACAGCATCAGCACCTTAAAAGCGGCGTATTTGCTGGTTTGTTGAAAACTCCGGGTTTTCGCCGAGCAGAGGCTGATGCATTGGAACGTGCGGCAACCTGGTTGGATCGTGTTGGGTTATTAGATTTGGCTAATCGCCAGGCAGGGAATCTAGCTTACGGTCAGCAACGGCGCCTAGAAATCGCTCGCTGTATGGTGACCCGTCCTGAGTTATTGATGTTAGATGAACCGGCTGCGGGTTTGAATCCGAAAGAGACTGATGAACTGAATCAGTTGATTATGGAATTGCGCGACCAGCATCAGGTTTCGGTATTGCTCATTGAGCATGACATGAAACTGGTGATGGGGATTTCTGATCGTATATATGTGGTGAATCAGGGGACTCCGCTGGCTCATGGTACTCCAGCAGAGATTCGTAATAACCCGGATGTGATCCGCGCCTATTTGGGCGAATAAAAAATGGGCGAGGCATAAACATACCATGTTGTCATTTAATAAAGTTTCAGCCCATTACGGCAAAATTCAGGCTTTGCATCAAGTTAGCCTACATATTCAACAGGGTGAGATTGTTACGCTAATTGGCGCCAATGGCGCGGGTAAAACCACCTTGTTGGGGACATTGTGTGGTGAACCTCGAGCCACCGAGGGCAGCATTGTTTTTGGTGAGCAAGATATTACCGACTGGCAAACTGCGCGCATTATGCGTGAGGCGATTGCGATTGTGCCTGAAGGGCGTCGGGTCTTCTCCCGTATGACTGTTGAAGAGAATCTGGCAATGGGCGGCTTCTTTGCCGATCGCCAGCAATATCAACAACGTATCGAGCGGGTTTACGACTTGTTCCCAAGGCTATTTGAACGGCGTGTTCAACGGGCGGGGACTATGTCTGGTGGTGAGCAACAAATGTTGGCGATTGGTCGTGCGCTGATGAGCCAGCCTAAATTATTGTTGCTGGATGAGCCGTCACTAGGGCTGGCACCGATTATTATTCTGCAAATATTCGATACTATTCAACAATTAAGAGAAGAAGGCATGACTATCTTCTTGGTTGAACAGAATGCTAATCAGGCACTCAAACTGGCTGATCGTGGTTATGTACTCGAGAATGGCCGTATTGTGCTGGAAGACACCGGTGCTGCCTTGCTGGCGAATGAGGCAGTGCGCTCAGCTTATTTGGGCGGTTAAGTCCCATAGATGATTTTTTAAGGCCCACTGGTGGGCCTTATTCTATTATTTAATTAGTTTTAAGCTTCAGGAGTGATAGTAAAAGTCAGCGTATCGCTGTAGCTTCCTTTATCCATGGAATTGGTACGGTAAAGGGATATCTCGGGCGACCAGCACATTTCTTCGTCACTCGTGTAATTATCCGCTTTTAACTGAATAAACTTTTTCTCTTTTGGCAATACAAAATTTTTACTGGGGTCCTCATTTCTTAATCTTACATTATAGTTAATCAGGTTATTGCCTTCTTTTTCTTTTAATTGAAAATATTGACCACTATTATCTAATGTATTTATATTGCTGGCACTGATCATATAATTATTATTTTGTGTTCCCATCGCGCGATAGTTTATACAGAAGCGATTTGTTGATTCATTTTCCAATGGGATATGTAAGCCTGTAATATCGTCAGTGGTTCTTTCTAACAAATGGTCAAGATCGACAGATTTTAACTGCCATACTGCGGAAGATAACCGGAATTTAGGCGCTACTTTAAAAGCGGCTGGTGCGATATTAGCCTGAGGGTCAAAATCTTTACATGCCTTACCATATGGGCCAAAAGATACCCCTTTTGATGCAAATAGCGAGTATGCCGATGGTCGCGGCTTCTTATCTACATCATCAATATAATCATCGTTAACAAAACTTAACTCGCCTCCAACAGTGGCACCGATTCGGATAGATTTAAGCACATTGGGATTAACTGTAAATGACACATCATAGCTTTTATGTCTATTATTAAATGTCTTGTGGCTATTAAACTTAATCTCTTTAATATTATCATTAGAACTATCCAGTATCGCGCCATTGAGCGAAATGTTATTTAGATCCTTAACACCAATATTGACATTGGGTGAACCATCAGCATGGTAGAAATAGAGTGATAGTAGGATGTAGTATCTATCTAAGTCAATATATGTTGCTTCGTCACGCGGGAGACCGGTTAATCTTGCCCATGATTTTTGATGTGGAGAATCCTGGACAAATAGGTTATTTACCAAATCTACCTTAAAAGAGACGCTGACGCTGTTGTCATCTAATAGTTTTACTGAACAATTGGAGTAGTTTTGAACAAAGTTGTTGTAAAAAAGGGGAGCAGCGATAGCTGTGGGTTGCAGCATTAATAGCATTAACCCCATCAATAATTGTTTATATTTTATGTTCACTTAGTCTCTCTCCATGACTGTTAGCTATTTGTTTCAAAGATTAATGTCAGCTGTCCGTGATACTTCCCTGTGTTATTTGGCTCACTGGGTGCCAGAGCTGAAATACGCAATACATAGTCAGTACTGACCAGGCTGGATGTACCTTTATCCACCATAAATGTTTCCGGAGTTGCCGTTAATTTCTGCAAGGTAGTGCGATTTCTGCCCCAATAGACTTGAGCCGGTGAGAATGTCAGTTCGGGATCGCCAACGTTATTAGCCTGACGAGTGAGTATTAGCGGATTCTTAACTGAGACTCGAAATCCCGTTTGATTGCGTAGTTTTACTGTGACAGGCACTTCAGATTGATAAATATTGGGATCATCTCGGCTGTTATCCAGTTTGATACTGTCATACCAGCCACCTTGTGGTCTTTCAACCTCAATTCTGGGTTGTGCGGTTACCTCTAATTTGACGTCAATATTCCCAAGTTGAACTGGGGTTCCAGCAGAATTGACCTGCCATGGAATAAATAATGAGATAGCCAGTATTTTTATAATGTTCATAACGTTCCTTAATGTTTAACCCGTAGAGCACTGTAAGCTGAAGAATTTATCCTCAACGATTCCCTGTAGATTGCTGACGGTTAGTTGCCGGTATTTCTCGGGATAAAGATTAAAATTTTCTATTTCCCCCTGTTGGGTCTTCAACTGTTGCCAATGCAGGCGAGTATTACCGATATTTTGTAATTTCAATTTTCCGTCAATACAGTGGTGTACCCATTGGGGATATGATGATGCGGGGAGGTGCCTGACCAATCCCATATAACTTAGCTGTACAGCGACAACCCCACCATGGCCTCCTCCTACCTGTAGGTTCTTTTCTGGCATGACTGATAATCGATATATTTGCTCTTTATCTGGGGCTTGCAGTGCTTTAAGTAATATTCTTCCGCTCTGCTTTGGGCCGAGAGTGAGTTTGGATGGTACGGCAAATAATGATGGTTGCAGCTGCTCTCCAACTGAGATTAATGACTCTTGGTCCGGCGGTACCCCAGGGTTATTAATCTGATACAACTGAACCGTGATGTACTCAGTAACTGAGCTGTGGTTGATAACATTCACAACGGCACTGGCCTGTTGTATTTCCAACACATGGGGTTGTATATCTATTGCTGCGAAAGCATTCAGTGGCAGCCAGCTAGCTGCAACGAAGAGTAAAGGTTTCATTGTCAGCCTGCCCGCTAAGTTGTTTGACTGATAAGGTGATGGGAGTGCCCGGATACAAATTCAGGCTATCTGCAAGCGTGGTGTTATTTGATGATTTCAGTTGTGTAAACTTACTGTGGACGCTACCTGTAGATCTGAGAGTTATGCCATCAGGCATGCATTGATGTTGCCAATGGTGATTATGTACTGCGGCTGGAGGGACATGGTGGATAAGTACGCCATAGCCAACACTGATAGCAATGGGTGTGTGGATCTTGCTTTTATCTCCGTCACCCACGGCTTTGATATCGACTACGGGGTCAATATACAAACGGTATAGGGTTTCTTGTTGAGGGGACTTTAATGGCAGCAACTTTATATCGCGTTTTTGCTTTGGCCCTAATGTGATGCGGTTAGGATTAAAAATCATTTCAGGTTGAGCGATATCACTGATCAGCGTTTTTTTCTCTGGGGTCATCCCCGGGTTCTCAACCTGCTGTAGAGAGATATTCAAATACAATGGTGTATCACCGCTATTAGAGACTTGTACGGTGTGGTGTTGGTCCATAGCTTCAACCGTAGTGCGGATAGGTATCGCCATTAACTGCCCATAAGTTGCAGTGGTCGAGGCTAATAGTAATGCGATGCTTGTAAGTAATTTATTATATTTCATAGTTATTTCCGTCGGTATTAATTGGAGTGACAAAGGTAAATATGGTTACGCTGCTGCTGCATATCGCAGTGATAACGGACCGAGCCATTTTGGACCGTAATACTTTTCAATATGACGTCAGAATTAATGGCAAAGAGCCCATTAGGGTGAACGTTATCGCCAGTTTCCTTAATTGTTCCACTAACCGGTTGTCCCTGTGAGTCTTTAAGAAAACCGTTGTAAAGAATGTCTAGCGTAATATCAGCTTCACTAACAAAAACTTGACCTGGGTGGGCACGCACAATATTGACCGGTAGCTGAATATTTATATCCAGGTCACTGCGATTATTATGTGTACGAACAAAGAAACGGTCTTGATAGCGAGGAATGGGGATCGCGTAGAGGCCACTACCGGTTATCGGGTTCCCTTCTGCGTTGAAGCTGTAGGGAGTACCTGATAATTCTGGTGTCTTGATCAGTAATGCTGAGCCACTATAACTACTGCGCCCTAGAGCTATCCCCTGTGGGCTGATGGCTAACATGCCGTTATAGTTGATACCGCCATTAGCTATCTTGTTATCTACCCCCATTCGGGCTGAAATATCTCCACGACTGCCGCTACGTTGGGCAAAAGTACCGATGCCATTAGATTTCCCACTGGTGCTGCCACTGATACCCAAAGAACTGGTGCCATGGTTATCGGTAAATTCTTTTTGATAATTAGCACTGGTGCTTAGTTGTTGTCGGGTATAGGCGCTGTTGATGCTGGCGCTACTTTGGCGCAGTGATAGTGTGGTATTAATAAAAACCCCGTAGTTGTTTTGGCTGTGCCATTGCCCACCTTTTTGTGCACCAACGGATAGATTTAGGCCAAATTTCGGCCGGTGCCAGTGCCAACTGCTTTGGATACGGTGCTGCTGGTTATTTTTATATTGATTGAATTGATAGCTAAGTTGGGTCGGCCCAAATCGACGGCTATAAGAAGCTGAAGTACTACCGGAATTTGGTGCGTATATTGATATATCTGGCGTTTGATAGCGGGCGACAGATAGATATCCTACCGTAGAATTGCCGCCATTTAGGCGCAGATAACCGCCACTGCGTTTCTCGCCAGACATCACACCTAAAGTTGGGGTGATATTTAGAGAGGATAAACCTAATGGATGCGATATGTTCCCTTCGGCCGCCCAGTGGCGGGCATTATCGACCAGCAGCGAGATATTGGTTTGAATGTTTTGTATGGCCATGCTGCGGCCAAATTGTGCCAGATGGTAAGGATTACTTTTATCTTGTATCGCACTTTTACCCATGGTTAGGAACCAGCCATGATTAGTTTGTGTGCCGATATTACTGATGGTTTGACTTTCCTGACTAACAACGCGACCAGTATGGTCCACTAAGCGAATATCAATATTGTAGTAACCACCGGGGAGCCGGTTATAATCAATTTCGTTACGGCCCAATTGTGCGGGAATACGGCGGATCAATTGGTTATCACGGTAGATTTCATAATCACCATCAACAGTGGCATATAACACTAAGCTGCCCGCCGAGGGCTTATCTAGCGCTAAATAGCTCTGGCTACCTAAGGTGATAAATTGGTCTAACGCTGGATTGATCAGGGTATGAATACTACCCGCGCTGTTATCGAGATTATTTTGTTTACCCGCGCGTAAATAGAGGGCTTGAAAGTTTTTTTGTAAGTACCAACTGCCCATCCCGATTTGAGTTTGCTGCTGGAATTGTGATTGGCCTGCGAACGGGTAATGGTTCTTGGTGCGAACGCTATTATAAAACCACTGTACAAAACCATAAGATTGCAGGGGTAGCCCAAGATAACCCTGCCCACGGGCAGACATGGCACTGTAGTTTCTTGCGGTCATACGTACGTCAAAAGATTGGTTATGCACGAGTCCCCAAGTGGTAACCGGCATCAAATAGCGGCTATTATTATTGGTGATAGTGACAACGTTATTCACCTTATCCAACATGACGCGATGGTTTGACAAAATATAGTCGCAGCCATTTTCACATTGTGAATAAGGAATTTGAGGTAAAATCTGTTCTAATAATGTTATTGAAGACTCATCAATGTGGTTATTACGGTATTGCTGCTGGTCGAAGCTTAATTCATTCTTACTTTCTGAGAAAAATATTGGGCCAGGTAATGTTTTACCATCGAATATACCAAGTAATTGCAGTGTCCTATGCTCGTCAATAGCTGAAAAACCCGCAGGAACTAAATGCTCTATAGTTATATTTTTTGCATGTATTGAATTGGATGTTTGTAGTAATATAATAAATAAGAGTGCCGGCCTGGCTATTATAGTGTTTTCCATTGAATTATATTCCACTATTAATGATTTAATTTTTACAGAGGCATGTTTCCCCGACGAATATATTTTTGTGTTAATGGTTTTCATTAAACCACTGTGTTATATATTGAGGTCAAAGGGTAATACAGTCAGGAAGTTAGCCTCCTGACTGTATAGATTAATTTAACTGGTATGTACTATGTGTGGTTAAACTCCAGCCTCAATACTAAGCTTTAGAGTTCCAGAGTAAACTTCACCTGATGCAGCATCGTCTGGTTGTTTCGCTGTTATACTTAGATCAGCCTTGAATGCAGAAGCAATTAATTCAAAATCTTTAACTTGATTGAGAGTTAATACTTCGTCCCCAAGTTTCACCTCTACGCCACTAAACACTTTGCTAGTATCATCTTTTTCTGCCAGAACAAGCGCCTCATTGACTACAACATTAACCTTATTTCCTGTGTTGCTTGTTATTTTAATCGGCTGTACCAGTGTGTGCTTTTTGTCAATAGCATCATAACCTAAAGTTAATGAACTAATATCGACATCTTTATCATCTGTCAAGCTCATCACACCATTAATTGTTACTGAAACGGGGATTTCTTTTTCCATTGGGGCAGCATAAGCAGCCATGCTACCGACTAATGTTGCCATAGTTATAATAGATAATAGAGTCTTTTTCATCGTAGATACCTAATAGTCCTTTGTATAAAATTCTATTCAAAATGAATAGGTGTTATTTCCTCTAACGGTTCTTGTGGGTTATATAATCGACGATAACGAGGGCGTTAATATAGTCTTATTAATATCGTGCTCCCACAAGGCGAAGAGACAGTAACATGTCGGATAAAGGTGGTTCAATAATGATTCAACCAATTTAAGGAAAGAAAATTAAATTGGTGATATTAATTAAATAAATTCCTAATTGATGCTTTAATTTTTATTATATCAGCGGGTAAATATTATTTTATCTATCAATGAATTTAGCGGAAATACTAATTATATTCGTTACTCGCGGTAGTATTAAAGGTTAATTTCGTTTCTATTCTGATTTTCGTGTCACTTTTCTGTCATGTGAAGGTTATATTTCTGTCATGAAATGGTGTCATGTTTGCTTCCGAACAAAAACTGATTTATTTCGCTCACCAGCAGCAATTCATTGAAGTGAGCCATACAGATTTATTCAGGGGCTAGATATGTTTAACAATACTATTCGTAAAACGTCGATTTGTATCGCGCTTACTTTGGCATTCAGTGCCAATGCAATGGCTGTCACTGAGATTCCGTTCTGGCATTCAATGGAAGGGGAGTTAGGTAAAGAGGTCGATTCATTAGCTGATCGTTTTAACCAGTCGCATACCGATTATAAGATTGTACCGGTCTATAAAGGTAACTACGAACAAAGCCTGGCCGCAGGTATTGCTGCTTTCCGTTCAGGAAAAGCCCCTGCTATTTTGCAAGTTTATGAAGTCGGCACTGCAACAATGATGGCCAGTAAAGCTATTAAGCCAGTATTCCAGGTGTTTAAAGACGCGAATATCAATTTCGATGAATCCGTCTTTGTACCAACGGTGGCAGGTTATTACACCGATGCCAAAACTGGGCACTTATTATCACAGCCATTTAATAGCTCCACGCCGGTGCTGTATTACAACAAAGATGCTTTTAAGAAAGCGGGCCTGAACCCTGACCAACCGCCTAAAACCTGGCAAGAACTGGCGGAAGATACCGCTAAGTTACGGGCTGCGGGCTCAAGTTGTGGTTACGCCAGCGGCTGGCAGGGTTGGATTCAAATTGAAAACTTCAGTGCCTGGCATGGTCAACCGATTGCCAGCCGAAATAATGGCTTTGATGGTATCGATGCGGTGCTGGAGTTCAATAAGCCATTGCAAGTTAAGCATATTCAGTTGCTGTCAGAGATGAACAAGAAAGGTGATTTCACCTATTTTGGCCGCAAAGATGAGTCAACTGCCAAGTTCTATAATGGCGATTGTGCCATTACCACCGCCTCTTCAGGCTCACTGGCCGATATTCGTCATTACGCTAAGTTCAACTATGGCGTCGGCATGATGCCTTACGACGCCGATGCCAAAAATGCCCCACAAAACGCCATTATTGGTGGTGCGAGTCTGTGGGTGATGAAGGGGAAAGACAACGATACCTATAAAGGTGTGGCAGAGTTCCTGCAATACCTGGCGCAACCAGAAATTGCTGCGGAATGGCACCAAAAAACCGGCTATCTACCGATTACGACTGCGGCTTACGAGTTGACCAAACAGCAAGGTTTCTATGATAAGAATCCGGGCGCTGATGTCGCCACTCGTCAAATGCTGAATAAACCGCCATTGCCTTATACCAAAGGCTTGCGTTTGGGCAATATGCCACAGATTCGTACCGTGGTTGATGAAGAGCTGGAAGGCGTGTGGACGGGCAAGAAGACACCTCAGGAAGCTTTGGATACCGCAGTGAAGCGGGGTGATGTGTTGCTACGTCGCTTCGAGCAAGCGAATAAATAACGTTATTTGGCTATTTTATTTGCCAGTTTGGGCTTGCGGTCTACGCACCCAAGCTGGCTGCGCCTGTAACGCCAAATAAGTTTTGTGCATTTAGTTCGATAAACGGTTAACTCTATGTCATCTCCCCGTCCCGGTTTCTCCTGTAGTTGGTTGCCTTATCTGTTGGTATTACCCCAACTGGTAATTACTGCGGTTTTCTTCCTCTGGCCTGCTGGTGAAGCACTGTGGTATTCGGTGCAAACACTGGATCCGTTCGGCCTCTCTAGCGAATTTGTTGGGCTGAGTAACTTTATTCAGCTATTTCAGGATGAATACTATTTAGCTTCCTTTTATACCACGCTGATTTTTAGCTCTTTGGTGGCGGGGATCGGTTTGGTTGTATCGCTATTTCTGGCGGCGATGGTGGATTACGTCCTGCGCGGCAGTCGTATCTATCAGACATTAATGATTTTACCTTATGCCGTGGCCCCTGCGGTGGCGGCGGTATTGTGGATTTTTCTGTTCAATCCGGGGCTAGGGTTAATAACCCACTTTCTCGCCACACTGGGTTATACCTGGAACCATGCTCAAAATAGCGGGCAAGCAATGTTTCTGGTGGTGTTGGCTTCTGTGTGGAAGCAAATCAGCTATAACTTCTTATTTTTTCTCGCGGCATTGCAATCCATCCCGCGATCTTTGGTGGAGGCCGCAGCTATTGATGGAGCCGGGCCAGTGCGCCGCTTCTTCAATTTAGTGTTGCCGCTAATTTCCCCGGTGAGCTTTTTCCTGCTGGTGGTGAATTTGGTGTATGCCTTCTTTGATACTTTCCCGGTCATTGATGCAGCGACTGGCGGAGGCCCGGTACAGGCCACCACAACCCTGATTTTTAAAATTTACCGCGAAGGTTTCGCTGGGCTGGACTTATCCAGTTCGGCTGCCCAGTCGGTGGTTTTGATGTTGCTGGTGATTGGCCTGACGGTTATTCAGTTCCGTTTTGTTGAGCGTAAGGTGCGTTACCAATGATTGAGAATCGTCGCGGGCTGGATATTTTCTGTCATGTCATGCTGATTATTGGCGTGCTACTGATCCTATTCCCGCTGTATGTAGCTTTTGTGGCGGCGTCGTTGGATGACTCGCAGGTTTTTCAGGTGCCAATGACCCTGATCCCTGGCCCTCATTTATGGCAGAACATCAGCCATATTTGGCATGCCGGTGTGGGCAATAACAGCGCTCCTTTTGGACTGATGCTGTTTAACAGCTTTGTGATGGCTTTGGCGATTACCATCGGAAAAATCACGGTATCGATGCTGTCGGCCTATGCCATCGTTTATTTCCGTTTTCCGCTGCGAAATCTGTTTTTCTGGCTGATTTTCCTTACTTTGATGTTGCCGGTGGAAGTGAGAATTTTCCCGACTATTCAGGTGATTGCGAACCTGAATATGCTAGACAGCTACACCGGCTTGACGTTGCCACTCATGGCATCCGCCACCGCCACTTTCTTATTCCGCCAATTCTTTATGACTCTGCCGGATGAGTTGTTGGAAGCGGCGCGTATTGATGGCGCTGGTGCGATGCGCTTTTTCTGGGACATCGTTTTGCCGCTGTCAAAAACCAATTTGGCGGCGCTGTTTGTTATCACTTTTATCTATGGTTGGAACCAATATCTCTGGCCAATTCTGATTACCAGCGATGCCTCGATGGGGACGGCGGTAGCAGGGATAAGAAGCATGATTTCCACCTCCGGTGCGCCAACCCAGTGGAATCAGGTGATGGCGGCGATGATCTTGACGTTAATTCCGCCGGTCGCGGTGGTCCTTCTGATGCAGCGCTGGTTTGTACGTGGCCTGGTAGACAGTGAGAAGTAATCTGATATGGCATGTTTAAAGCTTCAGGCAGTCACCAAATCTTATGACGGCGTCACGCCGGTGATTAAACAGATTGATTTAGATGTTGCCGACGGTGAGTTTATCGTCATGGTCGGCCCGTCCGGTTGTGGTAAATCGACACTGCTGCGCATGGTGGCAGGGTTGGAGCGTACCACTAGCGGGGATATCTATATTGATAATCAACGAGTGACCGATTTGGAACCCAAAGACCGTGGTATCGCCATGGTCTTTCAGAATTACGCGCTATATCCCCATATGAGTGTGTTTGACAACATGGCATACGGGCTAAAAATCCGTGGTTTTGGTAAAGAACAGATCCGCCAGCGGGTTGATGAAGCTGCACGTATTTTGGAGCTACAACCGCTACTAAAGCGCAAACCACGCGAGCTTTCTGGTGGTCAGCGTCAGCGTGTTGCTATGGGCCGGGCTATTGTGCGTGAACCGGCGGTGTTCCTGTTTGATGAGCCGCTTTCTAATCTGGATGCCAAGTTGCGGGTGCAGATGCGCCTTGAACTGCAACAACTGCATCGCCGACTGAAAACCACCAGTTTATATGTGACTCATGATCAAGTTGAGGCCATGACGCTAGCCCAGCGGGTGATTGTGATGAACAAAGGCGTGGCGGAGCAAATTGGCACACCGAGTGAGGTTTACAAACAGCCGGCGTCACTGTTTGTCGCCAGTTTTATGGGTTCGCCAGCGATGAACCTATTAGCCGGAACCGTTAGCCCTGATGGACACACCTTTATTTTATCTGATGGAATGGCTTTGCCGTTGGACGTTCCGCGGCCACAATGGGCCTCTCGGCGTTTGACCTTGGGTATCCGTCCAGAGCATATTCAGCAAACCACTTCAGCGCTGGGCGTGCCGATGGCATTATTAACTCTGGAATTACTCGGGGCAGATAATTTAGCGCACGGGCAGTGGGGTGGGCAGAGCATTATTGCTCGGTTATCCCATGAAGAAATGCCCGTGGCGGGCAGTATGCTCTATTTATATTTGCCTTCAGCAGCGCTGCACTTTTTTGATTCAGAAAGCGGATTACGGATGGAATCATGAGTAAAAACTGGCCTTATCCTGCTATTGTTGCCCATCGTGGGGGCGGTTCATTGGCACCAGAAAATACCTTGGCAGCCATTGATGTCGGCGCAAGTCACGGCCATAAGATGATCGAGTTTGACGCCAAGTTGTCGCAAGACGGCCAAATATTTCTCCTTCATGACGATACGCTGGAGCGAACCAGCAATGGCTGGGGTGTGGCTGGGGATTTACCTTGGGAAAAACTGGTTCAGTTGGATGCGGGCGATTGGTACAGCAGCACCTTTCGAGGTGAGCGTTTACCTCTGCTTTCTGAAGTCGCCGCTCGTTGTGCTCAGTACGGCATGGCCGCTAATATTGAAATTAAACCGACCACTGGCACTGAAATCCTCACTGGGCGGGCCATTGCGCTGGCGGCTCGCGCCTTGTGGCAAGGTCAGATGATACCGCCGCTATTGTCGTCTTTCTCGTTTGACGCATTAGCTGCCGCACAGCATGCGGTACCTGAGTTGCCACGTGGCTTATTGTTGGATCAATGGGATGATAACTGGCAGGCGATGACTCGCCAGTTGGATTGTGTTTCTTTGCATATTAACCATAAGCAACTGACGGCAGAGCGGGTGGCATTACTCAAAGCTGCTGGGTTACGTATTTTGGTCTATACCGTCAACCAACCTGCCCGGGCGAAGGAATTGTTAAATTGGGGCGTTGACTGTATCTGTACTGACCGTATAGATTTAATGGGTACAGACTTCTACCTTCGTACTTGAAGTCACCGGGGTGTTCACCGCACTCACTCACCCGAATCACATACTTGAGTATGTTCATCGGGATTTGTTCATTTGCTGCCTACCTGTAACTCCAATGACTTTGGTATAAATAAAACGGAAAACAGAACAGGTCAGCCATTCTTACCGTTACGGGCTGACCTGGCCCAGTTTGACAGGAAGTTAACCATGCCCGCCTTTGTTATTTCGCTTTGGCACCAGATTGTATTGTCTTCACCGCTATTTGTTTTGCTCGCACTGGGGTATTGTTTGGTGCGATTTGGCAAGTGGCCGTCTACCATCACTGATGGTCTAACCCGTTTTGTCTTCTCCCTCGCCTTGCCCGCCATGCTGTTTCGCATGATGTGTGATTTCTCCGAACGCCCTGCGGTGGATGCTCGCCTACTCATTGCTTATTTTGGCAGTTGTCTGGTGGTGTTTGTTATCGGGCGCATTGTGGCTAATCGAGTATTTCATCTGGATGGTGTGTCCGGTTCGGTATTTGCCCTCGGTGGGATTTTTTCCAATAACGTGATGCTGGGGCTGCCTATTGCCACCCTTATGTTAGGCGAAAAAGCGATCCCGGCAGTAGCACTAGTCTTGGTATTTAATGGCCTGATTTTATGGACATTAGTGACTATCTCCGTGGAGTGGGCGCGCAATGGTTCGCCAACTTTAGCCGGTTTTGCCAAAACAGCCCGCAGTGTGCTGACCAATCCGCTGATTATTGGGATTATCTCGGGCACCTTATTCAGTCTAACCGGTTTGCAACTCCCGCAGGTTATCGACCAACCCGTCACTATGTTAGGGCAAATAGCCCCGCCGTTGTCGTTAATCGTGTTGGGAATGGGGCTGGCGGAATATCGTGTGACCGAAGGTTGGCAAATTAGCAGTGCCATCAGTTTTATGAAGTTAATCGTGCAGCCAATGGTGATTTGGGCGCTGGCATGGGCCATGAATCTACCGGCACTGGAAACTCAGGTGGTGGTATTGCTGGGCTCAATGGCAACTGGCGTGAATGTTTATTTGATGTCGCGTCAATTTAATGTGCTGACGGGCCCTGCGGCGGCCAGTTTAGTGATGTCCACGGTGCTTGCGGCTGTAACTACGCCGCTAATTCTGACCATTATTGGTGCCGGGATGTAACTGTGGGTGCGGTGCGCTCCAGTGGATAATGTCGCACTGGGTTGCTGTGCCCAGTTGACTCCAGACAAAACTAGTAAGATTGCGCAAAGATAATGACTTTTTTTCATCGGATGGCCCTCATTCAACCCCTATCTTGGCCGCTATAACATTATTTCAGTCACTTGATTGGTTATTTATTGAACTCATGTAAACCTAGTTCGTGTGAAAACTGTGTTCCGCTTCCGCTACAATGGCACTTTATCACCTCAAAGAGCCAATTTACTGTGTTTTTACTGGTCATTACCACCATCTTATGGGCGTTCTCTTTTAGCCTGATTGGCGAATATCTGGCAGGGCATGTGGATAGCTGGTTCTCTGTGCTGATGCGTGTTGGCTTGGCGGCGCTGGTCTTTTTGCCCTTCTTGCGTTGGCGCAATATCCACTGGCGGGTGATTGTGCTGTATATGATTGTGGGCGCAATTCAGTTAGGCATCATGTACTTGTTCAGCTTCCGCGCATATCTCTATCTGACAGTGCCGGAATTTTTGCTGTTCACTGTGATGACTCCGCTGTATGTCACCTTAATCTATGATTTGTTGCGCCGTCAGCGTCTACGTTGGAGCTATGCCCTAAGTGCATTGCTGGCAGTGGTTGGCGCGGCCATTATTCGTTATGACCATCTGAGCGAACACTTTTGGTGGGGGCTGATGTTGGTTCAGGCGGCAAATATCTGTTTTGCCATTGGCCAAGTGGGGTATAAGCGCTTGATGGAAATTCATCCAATCCCGCAACATGTGGCATTTTCATGGTTCTATGTTGGCGCTTTGATTGTGGCGGTAGTGGCCTGGATTGCCTTTGGCAACCCACAAAAACTGCCAACGACATCGTTGCAATGGGGGGTACTGGTTTGGCTCGGAGTGGGAGCTTCTGCCCTGGGTTACTTCATGTGGAACTATGGTGCGACACAGGTAGATGCCGGCACCTTGGGTATCATGAATAACGTGCATGTTCCGGCAGGGTTACTGGTGAATCTAGCCATTTGGCAAGAGAAGCCCCATTGGCCCAGCTTTATCATTGGGGCAATTGTGATAATGGCTTCGCTATGGGTACACCGGCGTTGGGTCGCTCCGCATTCTTTACAAACGGCAGATGATCGCAAGCGTGTTGCCGGGCCGAACGAATAAAAGCTTCAGTGACCGGTTGGCGCTGTTCCCCATCACGGACAGCAGCGTATAACCGGCTCCATAAACCATTTCCCAGCGTTTTTGTCACCACTAATCCCTGACGTTCGAAGCTTTCTACCACCCAGTGTGGCAGGGCGGCGATACCCATGCGGGCTGATACCATCTGAATCAGCAGTAAGGTGTTATCCACGTTCTTCAATTGGGGATTAATTCCCGCGGGTTGCAGGAAATGTCGCCAGACATCTAATCTTTGGCGCTGTACCGGGTAAATCATTAACACTTCTTGCGCCAAATCTTCTGGCTCAATGCGGGCTTTATTGGCTAAAGGATGGTCTGGAGCCAGTACCAGACGTACTTCGAAATCAAACATAGGTGAATAGTGCAGGCCACTGCGCGGCAAAATGTCTGAGGTGAGCACTAAATCCAGCTCCCCTTGCTGCAATGCCGGTTGCGGATCGAAGGTCACACCTGATTTGAAATCCATCGCCACTTGCGGCCAGTTTTTGTGGAAGCTATCCAGCGCTGGCGTCAGCCATTGAATACAACTATGACACTCAATGGCGATACGCAGGGCAGTTTGGTGCGGTTCGTTGCACGTTTGCAGGGCTTGCTTAATTTGTGGCAGTACCTGTTCTGCCAACTGCAACAGGATTTCACCTTGGGTAGTGAAACGTAGCGGCTGGCTTTTTCGCACAAACAGACGAAAACCCAGACGTTGCTCCAGATCGCTGAATTGATGGGACAAGGCCGATTGGGTCTGATGAAGTTGTGTCGCAGCCGCAGCCAGTGAGCCGGTATTACGCAAAGCTTGCAGGGTGCGTAAGTGTTTCAGTTCGATCATGAGAGTCCTTCACAGTGACAGTGAACAAATTGCGCTTGTGGATTATACAGTACCTGCGGATTATGGATGTGTAAACATCTGGATGGCTAAATGGGAAATAAGACGATGACAATTTTAAATCACACACTGGGTTTTCCGCGTGTAGGTCTGAAACGTGAACTGAAAAAAGCACAAGAAAGTTACTGGGCAGGCAACTCCACGCAAGAAGAATTGCTCAATGTGGGTCGCGAATTGCGCGCTCGCCATTGGCAACAGCAACAGCAAGCTGGCGTTGATTTAGTGCCAGTCGGCGACTTCGCTTGGTATGACCATGTACTGACTACCAGTTTGCTGCTGGGTAATGTTCCAGAGCGTCATCAGAATGCTGATGGTTCTATTGATTTGGATACTCTGTTCCGTATTGGTCGTGGTCGTGCTCCAACCGGTAAACCGGCAGCAGCGGCAGAAATGACCAAATGGTTTAATACTAACTATCACTACATGGTGCCGGAGTTCCAAAAAGGCCAGCAGTTCAAACTGGGTTGGACTCAACTGTTAGATGAAGTGGATGAAGCACTGGCATTAGGCCACAAAATCAAACCGGTACTGCTTGGCCCAGTCACCTATTTGTGGCTGGGTAAAGTTAAAGGTGAGCAGTTCGACCGCCTGTCTTTACTGAAAGATATTCTTCCGGTTTACCAGCAAGTGCTGGCTGAATTAGCAAAACGCGGTATCGAGTGGGTACAAATTGATGAGCCAGCACTGGTGCTGGAGTTACCCGCAGAGTGGTTGGCCGCCTTCCAACCGGCCTATCAGGCGCTGCAAGGTCAAGTCAAATTGTTGCTGACCACCTATTTTGATAGCATCGGCCACAACCTTGACACTATTTGTGCACTGCCGGTGCAAGGCCTGCATGTTGATGTGGTCACGGGTCACGATGACATTGCTACCCTGAATGCCAAACTGCCAAAAGAGTGGCTTTTATCACTGGGTGTTATCAATGGTCGTAACGTATGGCGGGCTGACCTGAGCAACTGGTTCGAACGTCTGCAACCACTGGTTAATGGTCGTCCACTATGGCTGGGTAGCTCTTGTTCTTTATTGCATAGCCCGATTGATTTGAGTGAAGAGACGCGCCTTGATGCGCAAGTGAAAAGCTGGTTTGCCTTTGCCCTGCAGAAATGTAGCGAACTGGCATTGTTGACGCAGGCATTGAATGCGCCAACCGAAGCCAAACTGGCTGAGCTAGCAGCATACAGCGCACCAATTCGTGATCGCCGTGCTTCCAGCCGTGTTCATAATGTACAAGTGGAAAAACGTTTGGCGGCCATTACCGCACAAGATATTGAACGCAAACTACCTTATGAAGAGCGTGCCGCCGCGCAGCGCAAACGCTTTAATTTGCCAGCATGGCCGACCACCACTATCGGCTCATTCCCGCAAACCACTGAGATCCGTGGCCTGCGTTTGGACTTCAAACAAGGCCGCTTGGACGGTAAAAACTACCGCACTGGCATCAGTGAACATATCAAGCAAGCTATCGCAGAGCAGGAACGTTTGGGTCTGGACGTGCTGGTGCATGGTGAAGCTGAACGTAATGACATGGTCGAATACTTTGGCGAACATCTGGACGGTTTTGTCTTTACGCAAAATGGTTGGGTGCAGAGCTATGGTTCGCGCTGTGTTAAGCCGCCGGTCATTATTGGTGACATCAGCCGTCCTGAAGCCATTACTGTTGAATGGGCGAAATATGCGCAATCCCTGACCGACAAACCAGTCAAAGGGATGTTGACCGGGCCGGTTACTATTCTGTGTTGGTCATTCCCACGCGAAGATGTCAGTCGTGAAACCATTGCCAAGCAAATTGCACTGGCACTGCGTGATGAAGTGGAAGACTTGGAGAAAGCCGGTATTGGTATCATCCAGATTGATGAACCAGCCCTGCGTGAAGGTTTACCTCTGCGCCGTGCTGAGTGGCAAGCCTACCTGCAATGGGCGGTTGATGCCTTCAAGTTGAATGCTGCGGTGGCGCAAAACGATACTCAGATCCACACCCATATGTGTTATTGCGAGTTCAATGACATCATGGATTCCATTGCAGCGCTGGATGCTGATGTCATTACCATCGAAACCTCGCGTTCAGATATGGAACTGTTGGAGTCATTTGAAGATTTCGCTTATCCAAATGAGATTGGTCCCGGCGTATATGATATTCACTCGCCGAATGTGCCAAGTGTGGAATGGATTGAAGCTTTACTGCGTAAAGCTGCTCAGCGTATTCCTGCGCAACGTCTGTGGGTTAACCCAGACTGTGGCTTGAAAACTCGCGGTTGGCCGGAAACTCGTCAGGCACTGGCAAACATGGTACTGGCTGCGCAACGTCTGCGTGAAGAACAGATTTAACAAAGAGTTACTCTGTGTGTGAGATTTTGGGCGCTTTTGGGCGCCCTTTTTTATGGCTGTTATTTATTTTCTTCAGGTACCGGATGGGCGGTTACCCCATGTTGAGCAAACCAGTCAAGCATGCGCTGCCAGCCATCTAATGCCGACTCTGCATGATAACTTGGACGATAGTCAGCATAAAAAGCGTGTCCTGCATCAGGGTAAACGATGATTTCTGCATCAGCATTCGCGGCACGTAATGCCTGACGCATGGTGTCGATATGCTCTGGTGTAATACTGCCATCAATGCCACCATACAAGCCTAACACGGGCGCACTGAGGTCAACGGCAACATCTACCGGGTATTTCGGCAGCAGCAAAGTTTTTTCGCCAACCAATTTGCCATACCAAGCTACAGCGGCTTTTAACTGCGGGTTATGGGCAGCATACAGCCATGTAATTCGCCCCCCCCAACAAAACCCGGTAATCGCCAGTTTGCTGGTATCGCCGCCATGGCGGGAAGCCCAATGCGCCGCGTGATCAAGGTCCACCATAACCTGATGGTCGGGTACTTTACTGACCAAATTCTTATACAACGCATTGATATCATCATATTCTTTAGCATCCCCCTGACGGAAAAATAGCTCAGGAGCGATGGCTAGATAGCCCTGTTTTGCCAGCCTGCGGCAGATATCTTGAATATGCTCATGCACACCAAAAATTTCTTGCACCACAATAATGACCGGATAAGGGCCGGTATGTTGAGCTGGTTTGGCAATATAAGCTGGTAATTCATCGCCTTGGGAGGGGATGGTGGTTTCTCCGCAGTGAATACCTTGTTGGTCGGTATGGCGGGTTGTCGAGGCCAGAGGAGCGACCGCAGATGTGAAACCGCCTGCTGCAGGCCTGAGAGTCATAAGTTGATCTGTCTTCACTGTGGTCTCCTTGCGAAATGAGGAAAGTATTGCGCGATTAATACTGACTGGGCTGAATGACCTGTCGCCGCTATATTTGCTGTTCTGGAATTTAACTATAGGTAATCTTTGAGATTAATGAGATCCGGTTTTGCAGTAATTCAGTGTTTTATTGCAACATAAGGTCTGTCTAATAAGTCAGTGAATAAAGATATGCATACAATATTAATCAATGAGTTCTATTCTTGTGATTCATATATAAATGACTATAACTGTGATTGTCTTTGTATGAAAAATAGTCTCATCGGCTTAATTTTGTGACTGGAATCACTAATTTAATGTATTGGATATAATCATTTCTTTTGTCAAGGTGATGTCCGTCACGTAATGATGGGGTGATTTTGAGTAAAGTATTCCTTTGTACCTCCCTATAACATCTCTCATGAAAGAGGAGTCTCACACATGGCTAAATCCGACGTTTTTCACTTAGGCCTGACTAAAAGCGATCTGCAAGGGGCGACTCTGGCTATCGTTCCGGGTGATCCACAGCGTGTTGAGAAAATCGCTAAATTGATGGATAACCCAATACATCTGGCGTCACATCGTGAATTTACCTCATGGCGTGCTGAACTCGATGGCAAAGCTGTGATTGTCTGTTCAACGGGCATCGGTGGGCCATCAACTTCTATTGCCGTTGAGGAATTAGCACAGCTTGGTGTGCGGACTTTCCTGCGAATTGGTACTACAGGCGCTATTCAGCCACATATTAATGTTGGTGATGTGTTGGTCACGACAGCTGCAGTTCGTTTAGACGGTGCCAGTTTGCACTTTGCACCGATGGAATTCCCGGCAGTAGCTGATTTTGACTGCACTACGGCATTAGTTAACGCGGCTAAATCGGTAGGTGCAACCACCCACATTGGTGTTACAGCATCTTCAGATACCTTCTATCCGGGCCAAGAACGTTACGATACTTTCTCTGGCCGTGTGGTTCGCCGTTTTAAAGGCTCCATGGAGGAATGGCAATCTATGGGCGTGATGAATTATGAAATGGAATCTGCAACCTTGCTGACCATGTGTGCCAGCCAAGGCCTGCGCGCCGGTATGGTTGCCGGGGTGATTGTAAACCGTACCCAGCAAGAGATCCCGAACGAAGAAACCATGAAAGCCACTGAAAGCCACGCAGTAAAAATCGTGGTAGAAGCGGCGCGCCACTTGCTGTAGTACCGGTTATTCTCATGCTTAGCGTCGACGGGTCAGTTTACTGGCCCGTTTTCTATTTCGTCGATTTATCTGTTAATGTCGTAGCTCTTATAATGGACAATAATAAGAGGAAAACATGACGACACCTGCTCTATCTCATCCTTCCCTACTGCCACTGGATGGTGGTATTAACTTTCGTGATCTCGGTGGCAATGCTGTTGCTGATGGGCGGCGTATCAAACGTGGGTTGCTGTTTCGTTCCGGTTCACTCGATCGTTTGAGTGCCAAGGATTGTGACTTACTCAGCAGCGGCTCTGTTGCTCAAATTCTTGATTATCGAGATGCTGATGAAGTTCGGGCCAAACCTGATGTAGTGTGGCATGGGGCTAGTTATCACAATATTCCTGCCAACCCACTCAGCAGTGAAGTTAATGCCAATCTGGAAAAGCTGACTAATGAAACCTTAGCGACCTTTGATGCTCGCGCTTTCATGTTAGAGCTTTATCGTCGGTTACCTTTTAGTAATCAAGCTTATCAGCAACTGGTTAGTTTGCTGCAAAACAGCGCTTCACCACAGCACCCTGCCACAGGGGTAGTTCAGCATTGTGCTGTTGGGAAAGACCGTACCGGTGTGGGTTCTGCCCTAGTGTTGTTCGCTTTAGGGGCAGATGAATCGACGGTGTTGGAAGATTATCTGTTGACCGAAACCACATTGAAGCCTTTTCGTGAGCATATGCTGGCGGAACTGGCACTAAAACTCAATGATCAGGCGTTAGGACAATTCGCTTTTGTACTGTCAGCCAGAGAAGAATTTATTCAAACCGCGCTACGTAGTATTCATGAGCGCTATGGTAGCCGGGAGCATTGGCTTCAACAGGAGTTTGGTCTTGGCAGCATAGAGCGAGAAAAGTTACAGTCATATTTTCTGGAATAGGGGCTCTCTATCACCCGCTTTTCCAATTCGCCTCCTACTGAGCCACTGAGTGGCTCTTTTTAACCGCTTAATGATGCAAACTACCGCTTAACCAGTTCGCTGATATTTCTCTTAGGGACCAAGCGTATGTTAACGCCTGACAAATTCCCTGGAGAGAATGCTCATGCAACATGCGATTACCTTTGTTATCGCTTCAGCGTGTATCCTTACGATCTGTTACCGTTTGTACGGTATCTTTTTTGTTCGTAAGGTTCTGCGCGTCGATGACAGTGAAGTAACACCTTCCCACACCTTTGAAGATGGCAAAGATTACGTTCCAACTAAAAAATGGGTGAACTTTGGTAGCCACTTTGCAGCAATCGCTGCGGCGGGTCCCTTGGTTGGCCCGGTGCTGGCAGCCCAATATGGCTATTTACCCGGCTTCCTGTGGTTACTGATTGGTTGTGTTATCGGTGGTGCGGTTCACGACACCGTGGTTCTGTTTGCTTCAATGAAGCATCAGGGCAAATCACTGTCTGAAGTCGCTAAGTCAGAGCTCGGCCCGGTTGCAGGTTGGTGTACCGGACTGGCTATGCTATTCATCATCACGATTACCATGGCTGGTTTGTCGATGGTGGTGGTACATGCCCTGGAACGTAACCCTTGGGGGACTTTCGCGGTATTCATGACCATCCCTATCGCTATTTGCGTTGGTTTATGGGAACGGATGACAGGTAGCATGAAAGGGGCTTCTTATGTCGGCATCGCCGCCATTATGGTGTGCGTGTTTGTCGGCCCCTATATTGAAGGCACCTGGCTTGGCGAATGGTTAATGCTGAAAGCCGATACCGTCAGCATTATTCTGCCAATGTATGCTTTCTTTGCGACTGCACTGCCTGTCTGGATGTTATTAACTCCTCGTGGTTACCTCTCTAGCTTTATGAAAATCGGTGTATTTGGTGCACTGATTGTTGGTGTTGTATTTATCAACCCTGAGATTCAATTCCCAGCACTGACACAGTTTATTCATGGTGGTGGCCCCGTTCTGGCAGGGCCGGTCTGGCCGTTTATCTCCATTACTATTGCTTGTGGTGCTATTTCTGGTTTCCATGCCTTTATCGGTTCAGGTACCACACCAAAGCAAATCGATAAATGGAGTGATATTTTACCCGTCGGTTTTGGAGCGATGCTGGCTGAATGTATGGTTGGGGTTATGGCCCTGATCGCTGCAACGTCCTTGCATCCAGCTGACTACTTCGCGATTAACTCATCTGCTGAAGCCTGGAGTATGCTTGGCATGGAAGTAGTTAATCTGCCAAAACTGAGTCAGGAAATTGGTCTGGACTTATATGGCCGTACTGGTGGTGCTGTCACCTTGGCGGTTGGTATGACGGATATTTTCATTCGTGTGCCATGGTTTAGTAGTCTCGCCGCTTACTTCTTCCAGTTTGTTGTTATGTTTGAAGCGGTATTTATCCTGACCGCAGTTGACTCTGGTACTCGCGTTGCTCGCTACTTACTGCAAGATTTCTTGGGTGATATCTGGGCACCATTGAAACGCACTGATTGGCTACCTGGCACATTGGCTTGTAGTGTTATCGCTTGTGCATTGTGGGGCTACCTCCTGAACTCTGGTGATATCAACTCGGTATGGGCATTGTTTGGTGTGTCAAACCAGTTAATGGCTTCTGTTGGCTTAATCATTGGTGCCACTATCATTCTGCGTTTAGCGACTAAACGGATTTACATGCTGACCTGTGTTATTCCACTGGCTTATCTGTTTGTTACCGTCAACTATGCTGGTTACTGGATGATCACTCACGTGTATTTCAACTCAGCAGCAAAAGGCTACAACCTATTCAATGGCATCATCTCTATCATCATGATGACATTGGGTGTCATCATCTTGATATCTGCCTTGAAAAAATGGCGTGAATTGTGGATCCGCAGATCAGCCGAAATGGCAGGCAATAAAGTTGCCATTGCTAACGCCTGATAAACTAAATTTATTGTATTAACTTGTCAGAATGGCCGGAATCTTCCGGCCGTTTATTTTTTGTTAAGCCAAAATGTCGACACATTGCGTATGCTAATGGCCACTTTATTGATAACAGGAAAATACCTGTGACCCTGAATGATGTCATTACTACCACTATCGATTTTGTTCGCGAACATGAAACATGGGCTATGCCTATCGTGTTTATTCTTGCCTTCGGCGAGTCACTCGCTTTTATCTCTTTGCTTCTACCTGCAACAGTTATTTTGCTCGGATTGGGAGCATTAATCGGTGAAAGTGGTATTTCTTTCTGGCCGATTTGGACCGCTGCCGTAGCCGGTGCTTTCTTTGGCGATTGGCTCTCTTATTGGGTAGGTGACCATTACAAGGATCGCGTCGGCACCTTGTGGCCACTTTCTCGTAATCCTCAGCTATTGGTCCGTGGTCACGTGTTCTTTGAACGTTGGGGATTCTTTGGTGCTTTTATTGGTCGTTTCTTTGGTCCACTACGTGCAGTCGTTCCACTGGTGGCCGGTATTTGTGGTATGCCAAAGTTCTATTTCCAGTTAGCTAACATCACTTCCGCCTTAATTTGGGCATTCGGTATTTTAGCTCCAGGCGCATTTGGTATTCAGTGGCTTTCTCACTGGATAGATTAGCCCTACCTGAACAAATGGCCCGTCATCAGTGCTCTACGGCTGACAGTTTTAGCCTATTCCTTCGTGGCAAAGTAAGTGTTTTTTAAACTGCTTATTATTTATGCGTACCGCTTCGCAAGATGGCATGTAACGGAAAAACACTCTGGACATCCATACAGTATCCCCTTACCTTGACTAACAATAGGTTAATGGGGAGATAACCGTGGATATCAGTTTATTTTATGGGCTGGGGGGCTGTCTGCTTGGTGGCCTTATTGGCTGGCTGATTGCCAGCTTGTATCAGCAGCGTAATAAAACACAGCAGGATATTGAACGGCGGTTACTGGAACAGGCATTACAACAGTCTCAACAGAATACCGCAGAATTACAGACGTCTTTACAACGTAATGAACAACAATTACGGCAAGGTGAATTAGAACTGCGCAATTTACATAGTCAGCTAGCGGCAAATGCTGAAAAGCTACAACAATTAGCTCATTGGCGCGATGAATGCGAGCAACTTAATCAAGAGCTACGTGCTCAAAGGGAAGTGAATAGCGCGCAAGAAGCCGAACTACGCGAAGTGACTATCCGCCTGGAAGAAACCCGCCTGACTGCAGAAGAAAAGCAACGTTTGCTCCTTAATAGCGAACAGCGGCTAAACACTCAGTTTGAAAATCTGGCAAACCGTATCTTTGAACAAACTGGCCGCCGTGCGGATGAACAAAATAAGCAAAGTTTGGATCGCTTATTGTTGCCTCTGCGCGAACAGTTGGATGGTTTTCGTAGACAGGTTCAGGATAGTTTTGGGCAAGAAGCGCGTGAGCGCCATACTCTGACCCATGAAATCCGTAGTCTGCAACAGCTCAATGCTCAAATGGCACGCGAAGCGTTAAATCTGACCAAAGCTCTCAAAGGGGATAATAAAACGCAGGGAAATTGGGGCGAAGTCGTTTTGGCTAAAGTGTTAGAAGCCTCAGGTCTGCGTGAAGGTCATGAATATCAAACCCAGGTTAGTGTCAAGATTGATAACAATAACCGCATGCAACCAGATGTTATCGTTCGCTTGCCACAGGGTAAAGATGTCGTCATTGACGCTAAAATGTCGCTGGTGGCTTATGAGCGCTATTTTAATAGTGAAGATGATGCTGAACGAGAAGCGGCATTAAATGAGCATTTATCCTCGCTACGCGCCCATATTAGAATGCTAGGCCGCAAAGATTATCAGCAACTTCCCGGCTTACGTTCGCTTGATTATGTTTTGATGTTCATCCCGGTAGAACCGGCTTTTCTGGTCGCAATAGACCGCCAGCCAGAATTGATCAGTGAAGCATTACAGCACAATATTATGCTGGTTAGCCCGACAACTCTGCTAGTGGCTCTACGAACTATCACTAACTTATGGCGATATGAGCACCAAAGCCAAAATGCGCAACGTATCGCCGAAAGAGCGGCCAAACTCTATGACAAATTGCGCTTATTTGTTGATGATATGGAGTCCTTAGGGCAAAGCCTCGATAAAGCTCAGATAAGTTATCGTCAGGCAATGAACAAACTGTCGCAAGGCCGTGGTAACCTGATAGGGCAAGTTGAAGGTTTTCGCACTCTGGGGGTCGAGGTAAAACGGCCTATTAGCCCATCACTGGCAGAGAAAGCCAGTATGGATGAGAACCCAGAGGGCGATTTAGCGCTATCCGATGATGCAGAGTCGGCAATCAATGATTCTGCACCGCTGAAGTACTAGGGTTAGTTGCATGTTCCTCTTCTGTATGATGTTGAGAAGACTGCGATTAAGCAGGTACCTTAATACCAGGTGAGGTGGGGCTTTCATCGGAGTTCTGGTACACTTCCTCGAAAGATTGACTGAAAAGCAGGCACAGAAAATGGTAGATCAGAACAAGGAAACCACTCATTTTGGTTTTCGCACCGTAGCCAAAGAACAAAAAGAAGGCATGGTGGCAGAAGTTTTTCATTCCGTAGCCGCCAAATACGATCTGATGAATGACCTGATGTCGTTCGGTGTTCACCGTATTTGGAAGCGTTTTACTATTGACTGTAGCGGTGTTAGGCGCGGTCAACGGGTATTGGATCTGGCGGGTGGTACAGGAGATTTAACAGCTAAATTTTCTCGTCTCGTGGGTGAACAGGGCGAAGTGGTTCTGGCTGATATCAATGAATCTATGCTGCGTATGGGCCGTGAAAAGCTGCGTGATAAAGGTATTGTCGGTAATGTCAGTTATGTGCAGGCCAATGCTGAGGCCTTGCCTTTCCCTGATAATTACTTTGATTGCATCACCATTTCATTCGGTTTGAGAAATGTAACCGAAAAAGAAAAGGCGCTACGTTCTATGTATCGGGTATTAAAGCCCGGCGGTCGCTTGTTAGTTCTCGAGTTCTCTAAACCACTTCTTGCTCCTTTGAGCAAAGCCTATGATGCTTACTCTTTCCATATTCTGCCTAAAATTGGTGAGCTTGTGGCGCAGGACTCTGGAAGCTACCGCTATTTGGCGGAGTCTATTCGAATGCACCCCGACCAAGAAACACTGAAAGGCATGATGATGGATGCCGGGTTTGAAAACGTAACCTATTCCAATTTAACCGGTGGCATTGTTGCGTTACATCGGGGCTTTAAGTTCTAACAGGAATGGGTTTATGTCACTAAAATCACTGCTGTTTAAGCCTTTGTCATTGAAACCTGTTTTATTGTCGCCGCTAATTACAGCCGCTATAGAAACATCACTCAATAGTGTGCTATTTCGCGATAACAGCATGAAAGCTGCACGTCTACGCTTAGCAGGGAAAGTTCTGCGCATTGAGTTGCGTGAGATGAGCTTTCCGTTGCTACTCGTTTTTAGCGAACGGCAGGTAGATGTTTTAAGCCAATGGAGTGGTGAAGCGGATTGTAGAGTGAAAACCGACGTTGCTGTATTAGCAAAATTGCGTGACCGCCAGCAACTCTCACCCTTGATGCGAAGTGGTGAACTGATTGTCGAAGGTGATATTCAGGTGGTGCAACAACTTGTTGCGTTATTAGACCTTGCTGAGTGGGAACCTGCAGAATGGTTGGCTCCCTATATCGGTGATATTGCCGCTGAATCGATAGGGCAGATAGTGCATAAAAGTAGTCGTTTTCTTAGTAAACAGTTACGGCAGCAGCAACATTATGTGGCTGAAGCAATAACCGAAGAATGGAAAATAGCGCCTGCTCCACTGGAGGTTGTGTGGTTTAACGAAGAGGTGGATGCCATCGTCCGTGCCACAGAGGCTTTAAGTGCAAGGTTGGCAACTATGGAGACAAAACCATGACGCCAGGAGAACTTCGGCGCCTGTATCTAATTATTCGGGTTTTCTTGAGCTATGGGCTGGAAGAATTAATTCCGAAGATACGTTTGACGTTGCCATTACGCATTGGCCGTTATCTGTTTTTCTGGTTGCCTAATCGTCATAAAGATAAACCTTTAGGTGAGCGGTTACGTCTTGCGTTACAGGAGTTAGGACCTGTCTGGATCAAATTTGGTCAGATGATGTCTACGCGTCGCGATCTATTCCCACCAGCTATTGCCGATCAACTAGCGTTATTGCAAGACAGAGTTGCTCCATTTGATGGTGCGCTTGCCCGCAAGCAGATTGAAATTGCCATGGGTGGGCCGTTAGAAACATGGTTTGACGATTTTGAACAGCAAGCTTTGGCCTCTGCCTCCATTGCTCAGGTACACACGGCACGTTTAAAAGAAAACGGTCAAGAAGTTGTGCTGAAAGTTATTCGCCCGGATATCTTGCCGATTATTAAAGCCGACGTCCGCTTAATGTATCGTCTTGCTGGCTGGGTACCCAAGCTTTTACCTGATGGTCGCAGACTGCGCCCACGAGAAGTTGTACGTGAATATGAAAAAACGCTGCTTGATGAGTTGAACCTGCTGCGTGAAGCTGCTAACGCTATTCAACTACGCCGTAATTTTGAAGACAGCCCAATGCTCTATATTCCTGAGGTCTATTCAGACTATTGTCGGGAAAGTGTATTGGTGATGGAACGTATTTACGGTATACCCGTATCTGATATTGTTGCTTTAGAAGATCAAGGCACAAACATGAAATTGTTGGCGGAACGTGGAGTGCAAGTATTCTTCACTCAGGTTTTCCGTGACAGCTTTTTCCACGCAGATATGCATCCTGGGAACATTTTTGTCAGTTATGAGCATCCTCACGACCCACTGTACATCGGCATTGACTGCGGTATTGTTGGCTCGTTGAACAAAGCAGATAAACGCTATCTCGCTGAAAACTTTATTGCTTTCTTTAACCGTGATTATCGGCGCGTTGCTGAACTGCATGTTGATTCGGGCTGGGTGCCTCGTGATACCAATGTTGAAGATTTTGAGTTCGCTATCCGTACTGTCTGTGAGCCAATTTTTGAAAAGCCATTGGCGGAAATATCATTCGGACATGTGTTATTGAATCTGTTTAACACAGCACGTCGTTTTAATATGGAAGTGCAGCCCCAGTTGGTCTTGCTCCAGAAAACGTTACTGTATGTTGAAGGTTTAGGGCGTCAACTCTATCCTCAGCTTGATCTCTGGACGACTGCTAAGCCGTTTCTTGAGAGCTGGTTACGGGACCAAGTTGGTTTGCCAGCAGTAATCCGGGCATTGAAAGAGAAGGCGCCGTTCTGGGCTGAGAAGTTCCCAGAGCTGCCTGAATTGGTTTATGACAGCTTGCAGCAGCACAAATTATTGCAGCAAAGTGTCGATAAACTCACTACACAGATACAAGGCCAGCAACAACGTCAAGGACAATCACGGTATTTGTTTGGGGTTGGCGCTACACTATTAGTCAGTGGTACCATTTTATTCTTGGCTGGTGCGGTAGAAATCTCAACGGGATTCATTATTGCTGGAGTATTGGTTTGGCTTATTGGTTGGCGACGAACTAGTTAATTTTCTTATTGCGTGACTTATGAGTTATGTAAAAGTTATTCAAGAAGTCATTTATTTGTTCAAGAAGCTATGCGCTAGTTCAAAGTGCGGTAAGTTAGATAAGTATTCACAGAGGTTATATGACGTATAATGCGGCCTCTGTGGGATAACCCTTGTATATAGAGGTGAATGTAATGGGTGGTATAAGTATTTGGCAGTTATTAATCATTGCTGTGATCGTTGTTCTGCTGTTTGGTACTAACAAATTGCGGACATTAGGGTCAGATCTAGGTGCATCCATCAAAGGTTTTAAAAAAGCGATAGGTGATGAGACACAGACTCCTCCAACTGATGCTGATAAGACTAGTAATGATGCTGATTTTGCAAAATCGATTACTGAGAAGCAGCAACAGCCGGTAGCCAAAGCTGAAGAACCTACGAAGAGTCACGACAAAGAGCAGGGATAAGCTGTGTTCGACATTGGGTTTAGTGAACTGCTACTGATACTTGTTATTGGTCTGGTCGTGCTTGGGCCAGAACGGCTGCCTGTTGCGGTAAGAACCGTTGCTGGCTGGATTCGTACATTGCGCTCACTCGCAGCAACAGTGCAGAACGAATTGGCGCAAGAGCTTAAGTTGCAAGAGTTGCAAGACAGTCTGAAAAAAGCAGAACAGGCTGGTTTGCAGAATCTGACTCCTGAGCTAAAAGCCTCAATGGATGAACTCAAAGAGGCTGCGGAAGCATTGAAGCGTTCTTATCACTCTGATATTGCTTCGGATGCACCACACACGATCCATAATCCGTTGGTAACCGAGCCAGAAGCAATTCATGATGGTGTTACGCCGGCTGAATCGGCGACGCAAGCTCAAGCATCGCCTCAAGCTCCGAGCACTGATGAGGCGAGCTCCTCTAGTGTGGCTGAGACTCCCCCTGATAACGTCGAGAAACCCGTTGTTCAGGTTAAGGCATTTTCTGAGTCTATCCCTCCAGTAGAGAGGGAGGGTGTGCCAGTTACAAATACCCCAGTAACCAAGGCAAACACAGCGACAATTGACTCCCATAGCACAGACTCAATCAGTGCTGACCAACCTCGAACTCACCAACCTGGCGGCGATCGGTAAACATGGCTGTTGATGATACCCAACCCCTTATCACTCATTTGATAGAACTGCGTAAGCGGCTATTGAATTGTATTATCACTATTTTAGTGGTTTTTTTAGTATTGGTTTTTTTTGCCAATGATATCTATCACCTGGTTTCAGCACCGTTGATCAAACAACTGCCTGTTGGCTCCAGTATGATCGCAACTGATGTTGCATCACCGTTCTTTACCCCGATTAAATTAACCATGATGGTCTCGGTGTTTGTTTCCGCGCCGATGATCCTCTATCAGGTTTGGGCATTTATAGCTCCTGCGTTGTATAAACATGAGCGCCGCTTGATGGTCCCACTGCTGATATCCAGCAGCTTCTTGTTTTATCTGGGTATGGCATTTGCCTATTTTATTGTATTCCCGTTAGCTTTTGGTTTTTTTGCCAAAACAGCGCCGGAAAGCGTATTGATCGCGACGGATATCACCAAATACCTTGATTTTGTTATGGCGCTGTTTATGGCGTTTGGTATTTCTTTCGAAGTTCCGATTGCCATCATTCTTCTGTGCTGGGCAGGGGTGACAACACCTGAAGCATTGAAGAAAAAACGCCCTTATGTGTTTGTTGGTGCTTTTGTTGTGGGCATGCTACTCACGCCACCTGATGTGCTGTCACAAACATTATTGGCAATTCCAATGTATCTGTTATTTGAACTTGGTTTGTTCTTTGCTCGTTTTTATACTGGCAAACAACGACGTAGAGATATTGAGGAAGAAGATGAAGAAACCGATAATCCGAAGGTACCTTAAATCTCTGGATTGATGTTTAGCCGCCCTCTGGGGCGGCTTCTGTTTTGGGACGCTCATGTTTGATATCGGTGTGAATTTAACCAGCTCGCAATTTACCAAAGATTGCCCTCAGGTTGTTGCCCGCGCAAAAAAAACTGGGGTTACCGGTATGCTGATTACCGGTACTGATGCTGAGGAAAGCCAGGCTGCACTTGAGCTTGCCCGTGCCTACCCTGGTTACTGCTGGTCAACTGCAGGAGTTCATCCTCATCATGCGAGCAGTTGGCAACTTGCTGTGGAGCAGCAAATCAGGACATTGGCGGCGAATAACTCGGTAGTCGCCATTGGTGAGTGCGGACTTGATTTTAACCGCAATTTCTCCACACCAGCACAGCAAGAAATGGCATTTACTGCCCAGTTGGCATTGGCAGCAGAGCTTTCTTTGCCTGTTTTCTTACATTGTCGTGAAGCTCACGAACGTTTTATCGCTCTGCTTGCGCCTTGGTTAGATAAAATCCCTGCCGCTGTTGTGCATTGCTTTACTGGCACTGCCGATGAACTAGACTCTTGCCTGGCATTAGGTTTATCTATTGGTATCACCGGTTGGGTTTGTGATGAACGCCGAGGCCTTGAACTAAGAGCATTACTGCCACGCATTCCCGTTCAACAATTGTTGCTGGAAACTGATGCCCCTTATTTATTGCCAAGGGATATACATCCAAAACCTGCATCCCGTCGCAATGAACCTAGCTTTCTGCCTCATATCGTCCAGCAAGTTGCTGTATGGCGACAAGAAGATCCTAAATGGCTGGGACAGAAAACTGATGAAAACGCCCGCCGGATTTTCCGGTTGGTTTGAGTTAGGAGAACAATATGAGCTATGCATTCCCGGGCACCTTCCCTGGTCGCCGTATGCGCCGTGTGCGCCGTCATGATTTCAGTCGCCGGCTGGTCGCTGAAAATCAACTGACAGTTAATGATCTGATCTATCCGGTGTTCGTCATGGAAGGGCATAACCAGCAGCAAGCGGTTTCGTCCATGCCCGGAGTCTCGCGTATGACGATTGACTTGTTGGTAAAGGAAGCGGAGGCGATTGCCAAGCTTGGTGTTCCGGTCATCTCGTTGTTCCCTGTTATTGAGGCAGGTCTGAAATCATTGCATGCGGAAGAAGCCTATAACCCAAATGGCTTGGTGCAACGAACGGTACGTGCTTTAAAAGATGCGGTACCTGAGCTCGGTATTCTTACCGATGTCGCACTCGACCCTTACACAACCCACGGGCAAGACGGCGTGATTGATGCTGATGGCTATGTGATTAATGACATCACCAAAGAGATTTTGGTGCGCCAGGCATTGTCACATGCAGAAGCAGGGGCCGAGATTGTTGCTCCAAGCGATATGATGGATGGCCGTATTGGCGCTATTCGCGATCAGTTAGAATTGCAAGGGTTGGTGAACACGCAAATCATGGCGTACTCAGCAAAATATGCTTCTTGCTACTATGGTCCATTCCGCGATGCTATTGGCTCTAGCAGCAATTTAAAAGGTGGGAATAAGAAAACCTATCAAATGGACCCGGCTAATAGTGATGAAGCTTTACAAGAAATAGCCCAAGACTTGCAGGAAGGCGCTGATATGGTCATGGTCAAACCAGGAATGCCATATTTGGATGTAGTGCGCCGGGTGAAAGATACCTTTGGGGTTCCGACTTTTGCGTATCAGGTTTCGGGTGAATATGCGATGCACATGGCAGCCATTCAAAATGGTTGGCTGCAAGAAAAACCGACAGTAATGGAGTCGCTGTTATGCTTTAAACGTGCCGGTGCGGATGGGGTATTAACCTATTTTGCTAAGCAAGTTGCACAATGGTTGCATGACGAGCAAATGCAGCGATAACTCTTTGCATATCAGTAATAAGGTAGGTGCGGATGTACCTACCTCGATTTATTTTTATACCGGGATATTATTGTTTTTCGAACTGACGATTATCCAGGCTTTGCAGTACTTGGCTATTGAGCATATTCAGTAACAACATTGAACGTGCTTCGCCATCTGGTTCGGTATAAATCGCCTGTAGCCCAGAAAAAATACCCTCTGTAATCGTCACAACATCACCAGGAATCGGAACTTCTGGCGCAATGATTTTATCTGCAGTGTGAGATTGCATCTCGGCGATAACGAGTGCTGGAATGACCGCAGGTTGCACACCAAACCGGACAAAGTGGCTTACACCTCGAGTGGCACTTATCGTCGTGGTATGAATATTTTCCGGATCAAATTCCACAAACAGATAATTAGGGAATAACGCCTCTGTCGTTTCAGCCCGTTTTCCGCGCACTATCTTTTCGATAGTCACTATTGGTGTCCAGCAATTTACGTCTTGCCGTTCCAGATGTTCCTTAGCGCGTAACAGTTGGCCACGTTTACAATATAATAAATGCCAATATTTCATAATTTCACATGCCTTTAGATACTACTTGGCAGCATAACAAAAGTGGCGATATATAAACAGCAAGTATAGATGTGTCATTTATAGCATACTGATTGTTATACAATGATTTAGCCTTATTTTTTTGTCGATAGAATGATATCTGGGTTACTAATTGTTAATAGTAAAGCGCAGCATGATATTTTTTCGAGTGAGCCGGTATCCATTTTTAACAAAAAGACAGCAACTGCTATAAAGACAGCCTATAATGGCGCATCACATAGCCGCCGAAATGATCAGCATGAAATACCGTGACTTACGTGACTTCCTCTCGTTGCTGGAACAGAGGGGTGAACTTAAACGTATTAGCCAGCCTATTGATCCCTATCTGGAAATGACAGAAATCGCCGATCGCACCTTGCGCGCTGGCGGGCCTGCATTACTTTTTGAAAACCCTAAGGGTTACAGCATGCCAGTGCTATGTAACTTGTTTGGCACCGCCAAGCGGGTCGCTATGGGGATGGGACAAGAAGATGTCAGTGCATTGCGGGACGTTGGCAAACTGTTGGCTTTCTTGAAAGAACCCGACCCTCCGAAGGGATTTCGCGATTTATTCGATAAACTGCCGAAATTTAAGCAGGTATTGAATATGCCAACGAAATGCTTAAGCTCCGCGCCTTGTCAGGAGCAAGTTTGGGAGGGGGATGATGTCGACTTGAGCCGAATCCCTGTCATGCACTGCTGGCCAGAGGATGCAGCTCCCTTGGTCTCTTGGGGGCTAACGGTAACGCGTGGTCCACATAAAGAGCGTCAAAACCTGGGTATTTATCGCCAGCAAGTTCTGGGTAAAAACAAATTAATTATGCGCTGGTTATCCCACCGTGGTGGCGCGCTAGATTATCAAGAATGGTGTGAAGCTCATCCCGGTGAACGTTTCCCGGTGGCGGTGGCACTTGGTGCTGATCCAGCAACCATCTTGGCTGCGGTAACACCGGTGCCCGATACCCTGTCTGAATATGCTTTTGCCGGTTTATTGCGTGGACACAAAACAGAAGTCGTGAAGTGTCTTTCCAATGATCTTGAAGTACCTGCAAGTGCAGAAATTGTATTGGAAGGATATATTGAGCAGGGTGATATGGCGCCAGAAGGACCTTATGGTGACCATACCGGCTATTATAACGAGATTGACAGCTTCCCTGTTTTTACCGTTACCCATATTACCCAGCGTAAAGACGCAATTTATCATTCAACTTATACTGGCCGTCCTCCGGATGAACCGGCAGTGATGGGGGTTGCGCTGAATGAAGTATTTGTCCCTATTTTACAAAAGCAGTTTCCAGAGATTGTCGATTTCTATCTACCACCAGAAGGCTGTTCATACCGTCTGGCGGTGGTGACAATCAAGAAACAGTATGCAGGTCATGCTAAACGCGTGATGATGGGCGTTTGGTCGTTTTTACGCCAGTTTATGTATACAAAATTTGTTATTGTTTGTGATGATGATATTAATGCACGTGATTGGAATGACGTTATTTGGGCGATTACGACCCGGATGGACCCATCCCGCGATACGGTGTTAATTGAAAATACGCCAATAGATTATTTAGATTTCGCCTCACCGGTTTCCGGTTTGGGATCTAAAATGGGGCTGGATGCCACCAACAAATGGCCAGCTGAGACTCCGCGTGAATGGGGGCGTCCAATTAAAATGGATGAAGAAGTCCGCGCCCGTGTTGATGCTATTTGGGATGAACTCGCCATTTTCAGTGACAAAGAGACGAAACGCTAACCGGCATCGTTCTTGTCCTTGGTTTTGCATTTGATGACCCGACAGAGGGAAGGCATGACAACTTTAAGCTGTAAAGTAACCTCCGTAGAGGCCATTACCGATACGGTGTACCGGGTGCAATTGGTGCCTGCATCTGCATTTTCTTTCCGTGCTGGGCAGTATTTGATGGTAGTAATGGACGAGCGTGATAAGCGCCCGTTCTCTATGGCATCCACGCCGTTGCAACAAGATTTTATTGAGCTGCATATTGGGGCTTCGGAACTTAATCTGTATGCCATGGCCGTGATGGACCGAATTCTCAAAGAGAAAACATTGGATGTGGATATTCCTCATGGTGAGGCGTGGTTCCGTGAGGGCAGTAACCGCCCATTGCTTCTCATTGCCGGTGGCACCGGTTTCTCCTATGTGCGCTCCATTTTGTTAGCGGCGTTAGCGGAATGTCCTGACCGTGAAGTCTCCGTCTATTGGGGGGGCCGCGAAGCCGTGCATTTATACGATCTAAGCGAGCTGGAAGCGCTATCGGTTAAATATCCGCAATTGAAAGTTATTCCTGTGGTTGAGCAACCGGAAGAAGGTTGGCGTGGCCGCACCGGAACAGTGCTGAGTGCGGTATTGCAAGATTACGGCTCTCTTGCTGAGCAAGATATCTATATCGCCGGTCGTTTTGAAATGGCTAAGATTGCCCGTGAACGTTTTTGTGCTGAACGTGGCGCGCAGGAAGCGCATATCTATGGTGACGCATTTGCCTTTATCTGAGTGAATGATTTTATTCAGAATAAAAAAAGCCCGCCCCTGACAGGCGGGAAAACGGCAACTAAACACCAGGTACAGCGGTTATAAGGGCCTGAATTCAGGCCCTTAATGTTTTGAAGATAAGTTATTCAGAGGTTATACGCGTTCAAAGACGGTGGCGATGCCTTGGCCTAAACCGATACACATGGTTGCCAGACCGAACTGTACGTCACGGCGTTCCATCAGATTGAGCAATGTAGTTGAGATTCTTGACCCTGAACAACCCAATGGATGGCCTAGTGCAATGGCTCCACCATTCAGGTTTACCTTGTCATCCATGCTCTCCAGCAAACCCAAACCTTTCAGGCAAGCCAGTGATTGAGCGGCAAATGCCTCATTTAATTCAAATAAACCAATATCTTCCAGTTTTAGCCCCGCACGTTTTAATGCCAGTTGGCTGGCAGGCACTGGGCCATATCCCATAATTGAAGGATCACAACCGACGACAGCCATTGAGCGGATACGAGCGCGTGGTGTTAAACCTAATGATTTAGCACGGGATTCACTCATGATAAGCATGGCAGATGCACCATCGGAAAGTGCCGATGATGTTCCGGCCGTCACGGTTCCGTTGACTGGATCAAAGGCTGGGCGCAGAGCTGCCAAACCGGCTAAATTGGTTTCAGGGCGAATAACTTCATCGAAATCAAAGCGTTTTAAGATGCCATCAGCATCATGCCCATTGGTCGCGACTATCTCATTGGCAAAATGGCCCGCTTGTGTCGCCGCATAGGCTCGTTGATGAGAGCGAACAGCAAACTCATCTTGTGACTGGCGGCTGATATTGTGGATTTTTGCCAACATTTCAGCGGTTAAACCCATCATACCCGCAGCTTTAGCAACAGTACGGCCCATACCAGGATGGAAATCGACACCGTGATTCATTGGCACATGGCCCATATGTTCCACGCCACCAATCAAGCTGACTTGTGCATCACCCACCATAATAGCTCGGGCGCCATCATGCAGAGCTTGCATAGATGAACCGCATAGGCGGTTCACTGTCACTGCCGGAACACTATGTGGAATTTCAGCCAGTAAAGAGGCATTGCGGGCGATATTAAAGCCCTGCTCTAGCGTTTGTTGCACGCAACCCCAATAAATATCATCGATTTCGGCGGCATTTAGCCCAGGATTGCGGCTCAATACTTCCCGCATTAAGTGAGCGGAGAGATCTTCTGCTCTAACCTGACGGAATGCGCCTCCTTTAGAGCGGCCCATTGGCGTGCGGACAGCGTCAATAATGACTACATTTTCCATGTTCTCAGACCTCATGCCGGTTGACTGGTAGAAACATCAAGCAGCGCTGCTGCCACAGGATAATAACTTTCGTTATGTTCAGCTTTGGCTCTCAGCCCTGCCGGGACGTGATACAGCGCGCCAAGGTGAGCATAACGCTGAGCCATTTCGACATAATTTGCACTGCCGATGGTATCAAGGTAACGGAAGACACCGCCATGGAATGGAGGGAAGCCCAGACCATAAACTAATGCCATGTCTCCCTCAGCCGGGCTGGCAATAATGCCTTCTTCCAGACACCGCACCACTTCATTGATCATCGGTATCATGGTGCGCGCGATAATATCGTCGTCGCTAAATTTCTGAACAGGTTGGCTGACTTGTGCCAATAACGCATCGGCTTGCTCGTCATTTTCTTTACGCGGCTTGCCTTTGGCATCTTGGGTATAACGGTAGAAACCTTGACCATTTTTCTGACCAAATCGTTGATTATCAAACATCACATCAACTGCATCGCGATAATCTTTATTCATACGGTCTGGGAAGCCCACAGCCATCACGGCTTGTGCATGGTGCGCGGTATCAATTCCCACCACATCTAATAGATAAGCCGGGCCCATTGGCCAGCCAAACTGTTTTTCCATCACTTTATCAATTTGACGGAAATCGCCGCCGTCTCTGACCAACATGCCAAACCCAGCCAGATACGGGAATAAGACGCGGTTAACGAAGAAGCCAGGGCAATCATTCACCACGATTGGGGTTTTACCCATTTGTGTTGCGTATGCCACAACAGCAGCAATAGTTTTATCTGAGGTTTTCGCGCCACGAATAATTTCAACCAGCGGCATACGATGAACGGGGTTAAAGAAGTGCATGCCGCAGAAGTTTTCAGGGCGTTTCAGTGAGTTAGCTAATTGATCGATTGGAATGGTCGATGTGTTCGAGGCTAAAACAGTCTCTTCACCAATCAGCGCTTCAACCTCGGCCAAGACAGCGGCTTTCACTTTTGGATTTTCCACCACCGCTTCCACGATGACTTGTGCGCGTTCAATTCCGGCATAATCCAGTGTCGGCTGGATGGTTGCCAAAATATTCGCCATTTTCAGACCATCGATTTTACCGCGTTCCAACTGTTTATTGAGAAGCTTGGCAGCCTCATTCATGCCAAGGGCCAGCGATTTGTCATTAATATCCTTCATAATGACTGGCACGCCTTTCAGTGCCGATTGATAGGCAATCCCACCGCCCATAATTCCGGCACCCAATACCGCAGCTTGTTTTGGTGCACTGACACCCTTGGACAGTTTTTTGGCCTGACCTTTAACATATTGGTCGTTAAGGAAAATACCGACCAATGCACGAGCTTCATTGGAACCTGCCAAGGGCACAAAGCTATTGGTTTCCAGTTTCAATGCCTCGGTTCGGCCAAACTTCGCCGCAGCTTCGATAGTTTTGACGGCGGTCAATGGCGCTGGATAGTGCTTACCTGCCACTTGCATGACCATGCCTTTGGCAATGGTAAAGCACATGGCGGCTTCCGTTGGGTTGAGTTTCAGTGGTTCTAATTTCGGGCGGCGTGCCGCTTGCCAATCAAGCTTTCCGTCAATTGCCTGTTTCAACATAACCAAAGCGGCATCAGCCAGCTTTTCAGATGCCACAACAGCATCAACTAATCCCACTTTTAAGGCATCTTTAGCAATAATATCTTTGCCAGCTGCAATGATTTCTAATGCGCTGTCAGCCCCTAATAAGCGCGGCAAACGCACAGATCCGCCAAAGCCCGGCATGATACCCAGTTTGGTTTCTGGCAGGCCGATACGGGTTTCTGGCGATGCAACACGGAAGTCAGTAGCAAGAATACATTCACAACCGCCACCTAGTGCATAGCCATTGATGGCAGAAATAGTCGGGACTGGTAAGTCTTCCAAACGGTTGAAAATATCATTGGCAAAGACCAACCATTGGTGCAGTTTTTCCGGTGGCGCATTAAACAGAGACAGAAACTCGGTGATATCGGCACCGACAATAAAGGCCGCTTTGGCGGAACGCAGCAGCAACCCTTTAAGTTCGCTTTGTTTTTCCAGCACAGCCAGGGCTTCACCCAGATTGGCTACGGTTTTAGTATCCAGTTTATTAACTGAACCCGGTGCATCAAATACCAACTCGGCGATGCCGTTTTCCAGCCAGTGAAGCTGTAGTGTTTCGCTTTGGTAGAGCATATCTATCTCCTGAATAAGCGCATGTGATCTGGTATGACCAGATATTCAGGAAGTGTGGATATTTTGTTAATGAAATGCAAACAAGAGATTGATTTTTTGCAGTGAAGATCACAGTCAATCAGAAAGATTAATTGATTTTTATCATGTTTATTCGTGGTGTTTGAGCGGTTAAATAATCCATTTATTGCGAGTTGTAACGCATTTTTCAGACAGATAAGTGGTCGCCGAAACATGGCGTTGGCGACTATGATAAGATGAAAAAATTAAGTTCTAATAGCAAAGGGTACTGTGATGGAAACGCTGGCTTCTTTATATAACGAACATTTGTCCACCCTACAACAGCGCACCCGTGATGTGCTGGAGCGTCATCAGCTAGACGCTTTACTGATTCATTCCGGTGAATTACAACGCATTTTCCTTGATGACCGTGATTATCCTTTCAAAGCTAACGCCCAGTTCAAAGCTTGGGTGCCGGTGACGCAAGTTCCAAACTGCTGGTTATGGGTGGATGGGGTCAATACGCCGAAGTTATGGTTTTACTCGCCAGTCGACTATTGGCACAGTGTCGAGCCATTACCAGACAGCTTCTGGACAAAATCGATTGATATCCAGCCATTAGCTAATGCAGATGATATTGCGCAGCAATTACCTGTGCAGCGCGATCGCGTAGCCTATATTGGGTATGCGCAGCAACGTGCTCAGGCTCTGGGTTTCAGCGCCGAAAACATTAATCCACAGCCGGTGTTAGATTATCTGCATTTCTACCGTTCTTATAAAACGGACTATGAGCTGGCATGTATGCGCGAAGCGCAAAAGATGGCGGTCACCGGGCATCGGGCTGCTCATGAAGCATTCCAATCTGGAATGAGTGAGTTTGATATCAATCTGGCGTATTTGATGGCGACAGGTCACCGTGATACTGATGTGCCTTACGATAATATTGTTGCGCTGAATGAACACTCTGCCGTGCTTCACTACACCACGTTACAGCATCAGCCACCGGCAGAAATACGCAGTTTCCTGATGGATGCAGGCGCTGAATATAATGGTTATGCCGCTGACCTGACTCGGACTTATGCCGCTGATAGTGATAGCGATTTTGCTGCACTGATCCAAGACCTGAATGATGAGCAACTGGCACTGATCAAAACTATTAAAAGTGGTGAGCGCTATACTGATTATCACGTCCAGATGCATCAGCGCATTGCCAAGTTATTGCGCACTCATAACCTGGTCACGGGTATCAGTGAGGATGCTATGGTCGAACAAGGCATTACCTGCCCATTCTTACCGCACGGGCTGGGTCATCCTCTTGGGTTACAAGTGCATGATACTGCAGGTTTTATGCAAGATGACACGGGTACTCACCTGAGTGCGCCAGCCAAATATCCTTATCTGCGTTGTACACGAATTCTGCAACCTCGTATGGTGCTCACTATTGAGCCGGGTCTCTACTTTATTGAATCTCTGCTGGCCCCATGGCGCTCAGGAGAGTTCAGCAAGCACTTCAATTGGGAACGTATTGATGCGCTGAAACCTTTTGGCGGTATTCGTATAGAAGATAATATCGTTATTCACGATAACCGGGTTGAGAACATGACTCGTGACCTGAAGCTGGCCTGATGCAGCCTTATCTGATACCTGCTGCACCGGTGACTATCAGCGAGGAAATCAAAAAAAGTCGTTTTATTACCTTGCTGGCACATACCTGTGGGGTGAATGAAGCGAAGGGTTTTATTCAGCAGGTTAAGCAACAACATCCTACAGCCCGGCATCATTGCTGGGCTTTTGTTGCCGGTACACCAACAGATTCACAGCAATTAGGTTTTTCCGATGATGGTGAACCTTCGGGTACCGCGGGTAAACCCATTCTGGCCCAGTTGATGGGCAGTCATATTGGTGAAGTTACTGCCGTGGTTGTGCGTTACTATGGCGGTATAAAGCTGGGGACCGGCGGGCTGGTCAGGGCGTACGGCAGCGGCGTTCAGCAAGCGTTAAAACAGATTGAAGTAAAATATAAAGTCCCGCAGGTAGAATATACTTTGCAGTGTGACTATGCGCAGCTTGCCATGGTAGAAACATTATTACAGCAGGTTGAAGGCCAGATTTTACAGAGTGAATATGCACAACTCGTGACACTTCACCTCTCATTGCCAGCAACTCAAGCCAGTCAGGTCGGGGATAAATTGCGTGATCTCAGTCGTGGTACGTTGCAATTGACGCCCATTTCGCAATAATCCCCATCCAAGTGAATTGCTAAGGAACGTGCCGGAATGCATTTTCGTGCCATAACCCGTATTGTTGGCCTGCTGGTCATCTTATTCTCCGGGACAATGTTTATTCCCGGACTAGTGGCCTTGATCTATCGTGATGGTGCCGGCCGTGCCTTCAGCGAAACCTTTTTTGTTGCTCTGGCGATAGGCCTTTTGCTTTGGCTACCAAACCGAAAACAGAAGCATGAGTTGAAGCCTCGCGAGGGTTTTCTCATTGTCGTGCTGTTTTGGACGGTACTGGGCAGTGTGGGGGCACTACCTTTCTTATTCTCTGAGCGGCCAAATCTCTCCTTAACTGATGCGTTTTTTGAATCATTCTCCGGTTTGACCACCACCGGGGCGACCACACTAGTGGGATTGGATTCACTGCCTAAAGCTATTTTATTCTATCGGCAAATGCTGCAATGGCTTGGTGGTATGGGGATCATTGTGCTGGCGGTGGCAATCTTACCTATTCTGGGGGTTGGGGGGATGCAGCTTTATCGCGCAGAAATGCCCGGCCCGCTGAAAGATAATAAGATGCGACCTCGAATTGCTGAAACTGCTAAAACACTGTGGCTTATCTATGTCTTACTGACGATTGCTTGTGCGCTTTCCTTGTGGGGCGCGGGGATGTCGGTGTTTGATGCCATCTCTCACAGCTTTTCTACGATAGCCATTGGCGGTTTCTCTACCCACGACGCCAGTATCGGTTACTTCAATAGCCCAACCATTAACACCATTATTGGTATTTTCTTACTGATTTCAGGGTGTAACTTTGGTCTGCACTTTGCGGTACTCAGTGGCCGCAGTTTGAAAGTGTATTGGCGTGACCCCGAATTCCGTATGTTTATCTTTGTACAATTGACCTTGGTTGTCGTGTGCACCTTGGTGCTCTGGCAACATAATGTGTACAAATCGGGCATGGAAACGTTAAATCAGGCCTTTTTCCAAGTGGTATCAATGGCGACCACGGCGGGTTTCACCACCGATAGTATTTCCAAGTGGCCGTTGTTCTTGCCAATACTTTTATTATGCTCTGCATTTATCGGGGGCTGTGCAGGGTCAACCGGTGGTGGCCTGAAAGTTATCCGTATCCTATTGCTCTACCTGCAAGGTTCGCGTGAGTTAAAACGTTTGGTTCATCCGAATGCGGTTTACACCATTAAGCTTGGGCGGCGGGCGTTGCCGGAAAGAATTCTGGAAGCTGTCTGGGGGTTCTTCTCTGCTTATGCTTTGGTTTTCATCATCAGTATGTTGGCCATCGTTGCGACAGGTGTTGATGAGTTCTCTGCTTTTGCGGCAGTCACCGCAACTTTGAACAATCTTGGGCCTGGTCTGGGGGTTGTTGCTGATAACTTTACCTCTATGAACCCAGCGGCAAAATGGATACTGGTGATAACCATGCTATTTGGACGACTGGAAGTCTTCACTTTACTGGTTCTTTTCACCCCGACATTCTGGCGTGAGTAATTCTGCATTAAGGAACATTGCTATGAAAGTACTGATACTTTACTCCAGCCGTGATGGCCAAACGAAAACCATTGCTTCTTATATAGCTAAGGAGTTATCAGTAGTTGCTACCTGTGAAATACAGGATTTGGCAGAAGTAGAGCAAATCGACTTGAGTCAATACCAGCAAGTGATGATTGGTGCTTCAGTGCGCTATGGGCATTTCAACCAGAGTTTGAGTAAATTCGTCAACAAACACGTTGAACAGCTAAATCAAATGCCGAGCGCATTCTTTGCAGTCAATCTGACCGCTCGTAAGCCAGAAAAGCGTTCGCCACAAACTAATGCTTATCTGCGTAAGTTTTTACTCAGCACACCTTGGCAACCTACATTGTGCACGGTATTCGCTGGAGCCCTACGTTATCCGCGTTACCGTTGGATCGATCGGATAATGATTCAACTTATTATGCGTATGACGGGCGGAGAAACGGATACCAGTAAAGAAGTTGAGTATACGGATTGGCAACAGGTAAGCAGTTTTGCTCAGGATTTCTCGGTATTGTCGTACAAAAAATAGCAATAGTGGCGATTATCACCGCAAATCGTTGAAATAAAACACGGTTGAAAAGTTTTTTCAAATTAGGGGTTGCAGGCTGTCAGGAACTCCCTATAATGCGCCTCCACTGACCGGGAACAACGAAACATACTTCGCCGGGTCAGGAAGAGAAAAGAACGATTTTGACTTCGAAAGAAACAAAAGAAAACCTTGACTCTTCAGCGGGAAAGCGTATTATCTGCCTCCCGCGTTACCGTAAGATTCGCCGCAAGGCAAACGGGTAACGAACGCTCTTTAACAATTTATCAGACAATCTGTGTGGGCACTCGCAAGACGATATCGAAGCCTGTTTCGGCAGGCAGAAGTAATATCAAAGTCTTGAAGAGTGACCAAAGCAGTACACATTTGAACTTCGGTTCGAATGCATATTTGCAGAAAGTAATCTTTGAGCATCGCTTTTAATTAAGCAAATCAAACAAATCTTAAATTGAAGAGTTTGATCATGGCTCAGATTGAACGCTGGCGGCAGGCCTAACACATGCAAGTCGAGCGGCAGCGGAAAGTAGTTTACTACTTTGCCGGCGAGCGGCGGACGGGTGAGTAATGTCTGGGAAACTGCCTGATGGAGGGGGATAACTACTGGAAACGGTAGCTAATACCGCATGACCTCGCAAGAGCAAAGTGGGGGACCTTCGGGCCTCACGCCATCGGATGTGCCCAGATGGGATTAGCTAGTAGGTGAGGTAATGGCTCACCTAGGCGACGATCCCTAGCTGGTCTGAGAGGATGACCAGCCACACTGGAACTGAGACACGGTCCAGACTCCTACGGGAGGCAGCAGTGGGGAATATTGCACAATGGGCGCAAGCCTGATGCAGCCATGCCGCGTGTGTGAAGAAGGCCTTCGGGTTGTAAAGCACTTTCAGCGAGGAGGAAGGGGTTGAGTTTAATACGCTCAATCATTGACGTTACTCGCAGAAGAAGCACCGGCTAACTCCGTGCCAGCAGCCGCGGTAATACGGAGGGTGCAAGCGTTAATCGGAATTACTGGGCGTAAAGCGCACGCAGGCGGTTTGTTAAGTCAGATGTGAAATCCCCGCGCTTAACGTGGGAACTGCATTTGAAACTGGCAAGCTAGAGTCTTGTAGAGGGGGGTAGAATTCCAGGTGTAGCGGTGAAATGCGTAGAGATCTGGAGGAATACCGGTGGCGAAGGCGGCCCCCTGGACAAAGACTGACGCTCAGGTGCGAAAGCGTGGGGAGCAAACAGGATTAGATACCCTGGTAGTCCACGCTGTAAACGATGTCGACTTGGAGGTTGTGCCCTTGAGGCGTGGCTTCCGGAGCTAACGCGTTAAGTCGACCGCCTGGGGAGTACGGCCGCAAGGTTAAAACTCAAATGAATTGACGGGGGCCCGCACAAGCGGTGGAGCATGTGGTTTAATTCGATGCAACGCGAAGAACCTTACCTACTCTTGACATCCACAGAACTTAGCAGAGATGCTTCGGTGCCTTCGGGAACTGTGAGACAGGTGCTGCATGGCTGTCGTCAGCTCGTGTTGTGAAATGTTGGGTTAAGTCCCGCAACGAGCGCAACCCTTATCCTTTGTTGCCAGCACGTAATGGTGGGAACTCAAAGGAGACTGCCGGTGACAAACCGGAGGAAGGTGGGGATGACGTCAAGTCATCATGGCCCTTACGAGTAGGGCTACACACGTGCTACAATGGCAGATACAAAGTGAAGCGAACTCGCGAGAGCAAGCGGACCACATAAAGTCTGTCGTAGTCCGGATTGGAGTCTGCAACTCGACTCCATGAAGTCGGAATCGCTAGTAATCGTAGATCAGAATGCTACGGTGAATACGTTCCCGGGCCTTGTACACACCGCCCGTCACACCATGGGAGTGGGTTGCAAAAGAAGTAGGTAGCTTAACCTTCGGGAGGGCGCTTACCACTTTGTGATTCATGACTGGGGTGAAGTCGTAACAAGGTAACCGTAGGGGAACCTGCGGTTGGATCACCTCCTTACCTAACGATACGCATTGCGCAGTGTCCACACAGATTGTCTGATGAATGTAAACGAGCAAGCGCACCTGTTGATGTCGTGAGTTTCGACTCATGCTGATACGAAACGGTTAGATTTCGGTTTAATCGGAATTTCGTGTCCCCATCGTCTAGAGGCCTAGGACACTGCCCTTTCACGGCTGTAACAGGGGTTCGAATCCCCTTGGGGACGCCAATCCGATAATGTGTGAAAGACATTATCACCGGTTCTTGATGAACCACAAAGTATCTTAAAGATGACTTTAACGAGTCGTGTTTAAGATATTGCTCTTTAACAATCTGGAACAAGCTGAAAATTGAAACATTACAGCTGAAACTTATCTCTCCGTAGCTGTACTGAGATAAGAAGTAACCTGTAATAGAGTCTCTCAAATAATCACAACGCAAGTTGTCGAAAGACACCTTCGGGTTGTGAGGTTAAGCGACTAAGCGTACACGGTGGATGCCTAGGCAGTCAGAGGCGATGAAGGGCGTGCTAATCTGCGAAAAGCGTCGGTAAGCTGATATGAAGCGTTACAACCGACGATACCCGAATGGGGAAACCCAGTGCAATTCGTTGCACTATTGCATGGTGAATACATAGCCATGCAAGGCGAACCGGGGGAACTGAAACATCTAAGTACCCCGAGGAAAAGAAATCAACCGAGATTCCCCCAGTAGCGGCGAGCGAACGGGGAGGAGCCCAGAGTCTGAATCAGTCTGTGTGTTAGTGGAAGCGTCTGGAAAGTCGCAGGGTACAGGGTGATACTCCCGTACACAAAAACACACTTACTGTGAACTCGATGAGTAGGGCGGGACACGTGACATCCTGTCTGAATATGGGGGGACCATCCTCCAAGGCTAAATACTCCTGACTGACCGATAGTGAACCAGTACCGTGAGGGAAAGGCGAAAAGAACCCCGGCGAGGGGAGTGAAATAGAACCTGAAACCGTGTACGTACAAGCAGTGGGAGCACCTTCGTGGTGTGACTGCGTACCTTTTGTATAATGGGTCAGCGACTTATATTTTGTAGCAAGGTTAACCGTATAGGGGAGCCGTAGGGAAACCGAGTCTTAACTGGGCGTCTAGTTGCAAGGTATAGACCCGAAACCCGGTGATCTAGCCATGGGCAGGTTGAAGGTTGGGTAACACTAACTGGAGGACCGAACCGACTAATGTTGAAAAATTAGCGGATGACTTGTGGCTGGGGGTGAAAGGCCAATCAAACCGGGAGATAGCTGGTTCTCCCCGAAAGCTATTTAGGTAGCGCCTCGTGAACTCATCTTCGGGGGTAGAGCACTGTTTCGGCTAGGGGGTCATCCCGACTTACCAAACCGATGCAAACTCCGAATACCGAAGAATGTTATCACGGGAGACACACGGCGGGTGCTAACGTCCGTCGTGAAGAGGGAAACAACCCAGACCGCCAGCTAAGGTCCCAAAGTCATGGTTAAGTGGGAAACGATGTGGGAAGGCATAGACAGCCAGGATGTTGGCTTAGAAGCAGCCATCATTTAAAGAAAGCGTAATAGCTCACTGGTCGAGTCGGCCTGCGCGGAAGATGTAACGGGGCTAAACCATGCACCGAAGCTGCGGCAGCGACACTTAGGTGTTGTTGGGTAGGGGAGCGTTCTGTAAGCCGTTGAAGGTGGACTGTGAGGTCTGCTGGAGGTATCAGAAGTGCGAATGCTGACATAAGTAACGATAATGCGGGTGAAAAACCCGCACGCCGGAAGACCAAGGGTTCCTGTCCAACGTTAATCGGGGCAGGGTGAGTCGACCCCTAAGGCGAGGCTGAAAAGCGTAGTCGATGGGAAACAGGTTAATATTCCTGTACTCGGTGTTACTGCGAAGGGGGGACGGAGAAGGCTAGGCTAGCCGGGCGACGGTTGTCCCGGTTTAAGCATGTAGGCGGAGTGACCTGGTAAATCCGGTTGCTTATCAACGCTGAGGTGTGATGACGATGCACTACGGTGCAGAAGTAGTTGATGCCAAGCTTCCAGGAAAAGCCTCTAAGCATCAGGTAACATTGAATCGTACCCCAAACCGACACAGGTGGTCAGGTAGAGAATACTCAGGCGCTTGAGAGAACTCGGGTGAAGGAACTAGGCAAAATGGTGCCGTAACTTCGGGAGAAGGCACGCTGGCATTAGGTAAAGAGACTTGCTCTCGTAGCCGAAGCCAGTCGCAGATACCAGCTGGCTGCAACTGTTTAATAAAAACACAGCACTGTGCAAACACGAAAGTGGACGTATACGGTGTGACGCCTGCCCGGTGCTGGAAGGTTAATTGATGGGGTCAGCCGCAAGGCGAAGCTCTTGATCGAAGCCCCAGTAAACGGCGGCCGTAACTATAACGGTCCTAAGGTAGCGAAATTCCTTGTCGGGTAAGTTCCGACCTGCACGAATGGCGTAATGATGGCCAGGCTGTCTCCACCCGAGACTCAGTGAAATTGAACTCGCTGTGAAGATGCAGTGTACCCGCGGCAAGACGGAAAGACCCCGTGAACCTTTACTATAGCTTGACACTGAACATTGAGCCTTGATGTGTAGGATAGGTGGGAGGCATCGAAGTGTGGACGCCAGTCTGCATGGAGCCAACCTTGAAATACCACCCTTTAATGTTTGATGTTCTAACTCGGCCCCGTGATCCGGGGTGAGGACAGTGTCTGGTGGGTAGTTTGACTGGGGCGGTCTCCTCCCAAAGAGTAACGGAGGAGCACGAAGGTTAGCTAATCACGGTCGGACATCGTGAGGTTAGTGCAAAGGCATAAGCTAGCTTGACTGCGAGAGTGACGGCTCGAGCAGGTACGAAAGTAGGTCTTAGTGATCCGGTGGTTCTGAATGGAAGGGCCATCGCTCAACGGATAAAAGGTACTCCGGGGATAACAGGCTGATACCGCCCAAGAGTTCATATCGACGGCGGTGTTTGGCACCTCGATGTCGGCTCATCACATCCTGGGGCTGAAGTAGGTCCCAAGGGTATGGCTGTTCGCCATTTAAAGTGGTACGCGAGCTGGGTTTAGAACGTCGTGAGACAGTTCGGTCCCTATCTGCCGTGGGCGTTGGAAGATTGAGAGGGGCTGCTCCTAGTACGAGAGGACCGGAGTGGACGAATCACTGGTGTTCGGGTTGTCATGCCAATGGCACTGCCCGGTAGCTAAATTCGGAAGAGATAACCGCTGAAAGCATCTAAGCGGGAAACTTGCCTCGAGATGAGTCTTCCCTGGGGCTTTAAGCCCCCTGAAGGAACGTTAAAGACTATGACGTTGATAGGCTGGGTGTGTAAGTGCAGCGATGCATTGAGCTAACCAGTACTAATGATCCGTGAGGCTTAACCTTACAACACCAAAGGTGTTTTTGTTATTTGAGAATTGATTTTCAGCGATGTTTACAGATTGAATTGGCTGGCTGCGTGATAGACATCATGTGGCGGGTTGATTGAAACAGAATTTGCCTGGCGGCCATAGCGCGGTGGACCCACCTGAACCCATGCCGAACTCAGAAGTGAAACGCCGTAGCGCCGATGGTAGTGTGGGGTCTCCCCATGCGAGAGTAGGACACTGCCAGGCATCAAATTTAGCCGAGACCCCATGCCAAAAGCGTGGGGTTTTTGCTGTGTGGGATTTGGGATGTAAAAGAAAGCCTTCTGCTGCGCAGAGGGCTTTTTTTATGTCTGCACTTAAAACAAAATACAATATGAGTATTATGATCGGTTAGACTAGCGCTAGAGCTAGTTAGAATGAGTATCCAATGCAATGTCGAGTCAAGGTTCCCCGCTAAAACATCTCAATACTTTCGCGTTATCAGCCTACGCGAGCAACGTAATCAGTGCCAATTCTACGGAAGAATTGATTAACGCATGGCGTGAGTCAGTTTCTAAGCAGCAACCTGTACTTTTGCTTGGCGAAGGCAGCAATGTCCTGTTCATTGAGAATTATGCAGGAACAGTATTATTGAATCGCATCAAAGGCATCACTTTTACTGAAGATAATACCGCCTGGCGTCTGCATGTTGGTGCCGGGGAGAATTGGCATCAACTAGTATGCTATTCGCTGCAACACAACATGCCGGGGCTGGAAAACTTAGCGTTAATCCCCGGGTGTGTTGGCTCTGCGCCAATCCAGAATATTGGTGCTTATGGTGTTGAGTTGCAAAAGGTATGTGAGTACGTAGATTTACTTGATATGGAGGCGGGCACAGTCCTGCGTCTCTCGGCTCAAGATTGCCAGTTCGGTTATCGCGACAGCATATTTAAGCATCGTTATGGAAATGGGTTTGCCATCGTCGCCGTGGGGATCAAATTAATAAAATCTTGGACTCCAACATTGGGTTATGGCGACTTAACGCGTATGGACCCTTTGACGGTCACCGCAGAAGATATCTTCAACTCAGTCTGTGCAATGCGCCGGAGTAAATTGCCTGACCCGGCAGTGACGGGTAATGCAGGTAGTTTCTTTAAAAACCCGCTTGTAGATGCCAGTGTGGCTGAAGACATAGTAAAGCGTTACCCCAATGCACCTCATTATTTGCAACCTGATGGCTCAGTAAAACTGGCCGCAGGTTGGTTGATTGATCAATGTGCACTTAAGGGATACCAAATTGGCGGTGCTGCAGTGCATCAACAGCAAGCCTTAGTACTGATTAACCTCGCAGGAGCGACTGGGCAGGATGTTCTGGGCCTTGCTAGCTATATTCGCCAGCAGGTCGCAGACAAATTCGCTATCTGGTTGGAACCAGAGGTTCGCTTTATTGCAAGTCATGGTGAGGTTAATGCTGTGGAGCGTTTGTCGTGAAAGATATCAAAGTCCCCTTACGGTTAATCGGCATACTTGCTGATGGCGCATTTCACTCCGGTGAACAACTGGGTGAAACATTAGGCATGAGCCGTGCAGCGATTAACAAGCATATGCAAACTATCAGAGAATGGGGATTAGATGTCTTTACCGTTCCAGGTAAGGGCTACAGTCTGCCAGCACCTATCCAGCTACTTGATGAACAAGCGATATTACATTATTTACCCACAGGACAGGTAGCTGTGCTACCGGTCGTAGACTCTACGAATCAGTATCTCCTGGATCGCATTACCGAACTTAAGTCTGGTGATGCTTGTGTTGCCGAATATCAGCAAGCCGGGCGGGGCCGACGCGGGCGTCAGTGGGTATCTCCTTTTGGTGCGAATCTATATTTATCTATGTTCTGGCGCCTTGAGCAAGGTCCTGCAGCTGCAATGGGACTGAGTCTAGTCGTGGGCATTGTCATGGCAGAAGTCCTGCATAAGCTGGGTGCTGAGCAGGTGCGTGTTAAATGGCCAAATGATCTGTATCTCAATGACAAAAAATTAGCCGGTATATTAGTCGAACTCACTGGAAAAACGGGTGATGCCGCTCAGTTAGTGATTGGTGCGGGTATCAACCTGACAATGCGCGAATCAACAACCAATGTTATTAGCCAAGATTGGATTAATTTACAGGAGGCCGGTGTTATTATCGATCGTAATAAACTGACGGCTGAACTGTTATCTGAATTAAGGTTAGCGGTGGTTAAATTCGAAAATGAGGGGCTATCTGCCTTTATTTCTCGGTGGCGAGAAATGGATAATTACCTTGATCGCCCGGTGAAGTTAATTATTGGAAACCAAGAAATATTTGGGATAGCTCGGGGTATAGACCAACAAGGGGCATTATTGTTAGAGCAAGACGGTAATGTAAAACCTTATATTGGTGGTGAGATATCTCTTCGCGGTATTTAATTAATAAGGTAAGCGGGCAGTTATAACTACCCGCTATTTATTATTTTCTCAATCGCACACTCTCAACGGCATGATTAGCACTTTTAGTCATTATTAGACTTGCCCGCTCACGAGTGGGTAGTATATTTTGCTTTAAATTCAATCCGTTAATCTCCTTCCATAACTGAGTTGCAATTTTGACTGCTTCTGTTTCAGGCAGTTTGGCATAGTTATGGAAGTAAGAGTCTGGATTAGAGAATGCACCTTGTCGGAATTTAAGGAACCGGTTGATATACCAGCTTTGCAGTAAATCTTCTGGTGCATCTACATATATAGAAAAATCTACAAAGTCAGAGACAAATACATGGTGAGGATCATGAGGATAATCCATACCACTTTGTAATACATTCAATCCTTCCAGAATAAGGATATCAGGTTGTTTAATGACTTTGTTTCCATCGGGCACAACGTCATAGATCAAATGTGAATAAACTGGCGCTGTAACTTGACTCGCACCTGATTTAACTTCCGAGACAAAATTCACCAAACTATGCATGTCATAAGACTCAGGGAAGCCTTTTTTCTTCATCAATCCACGTTCATTCAAGACTTTATTGGGATGAAGGAAACCATCTGTAGTAATCAGTTCTACACTGCGGTGCTCCGGCCAACGGCTTAGCAATGCCTGCAATAAACGTGCAGTTGTACTTTTGCCTACCGCAACGCTACCGGCAATACCGATAACATAAGGAATTCGTTGGCCATCCGTTCCGAGAAATTGTTCCAAAACAGCCTGGCGGCGCAAATTAGAACTGATATAAAAATTAAGTAGACGTGAAAGTGGTAGATAAATCTGTGCCACTTCATCTAATGAAAGGTCTTCGTTAATCCCTTTGAGTTTAACGATTTCTTCTTCTGTTAGTGTCAATGGTACGGAGTCGCGCAGTGCAGCCCACTGAGTACGATCGAACTGTAGATAAGGCGTCGCTAAAGATTGATCTCTTTTTATCATAAGCCAAATTCTGCCTGTTAACGCAGGTTGGGAAAGGCGCTGGACGCCAACTCCAGATAAGAAACAAGCTGCATATTATAGGCAGCTTGCTTTTTGGCGTAGACATTTTTGTATTTAGTGAGTGATTTCTTTGATGCGTGTTGCTATTCCAATCAATTAAGAAGGATAGTGGTGAGCTAACGCTTTTTTATCGTTCATATCTATCTTTACTAACTAGCAATGGCAGTATGCCTTTGATTTACAGAGAATAGCCGTTTGAAATAAATAGCTGTTGGATGATAATAGCCATCAGGTGTGCAGGCATAATCAGGTATTTCGCCCATACGATAATAACCCTGTGCTCGATAGAAAGATTCTGCGGGAGAGCCAGCTTGTGTATCGAGATACAATAAACCGCGACGGAGCTGAATGGCGGTATCCTCCATGGCAGTAACCAATTTATGTCCTATGCCGGCACGACGACTACGGTTATGTACCAATAATTTCTGCACTTCGGCTCGATTTAAGCCATTTGGTTTTTGACAAAGATCTAATTGGATAGAGCCAACAATTCCTATGTCATCGCGTGCTATCCATAATAATAATGTCCCTTTAGCGATGGCAGGACGAAGTCCGTGGAAATAACTCTCAGCAACCTCCTGTGAGAGAGCCCGTGAGTCATAGCCTATTGAGGCCCCATGAGATACAGCGTCAATTAGCAAGTCTGCCAATTCACTTCGATAAATAGGTAATGTTGCTGCATTAAGCAAAACTATCTTCATGATAAAACTCCTCTCCAGCCATCGCTCCGCGCATATATCTATGCTTAAGCAATAAACAAGCCAAACAAGTAATAGCGTAATTATCTGAATTGAAGTCACTATTTTTGCGCGCATATGCACTGTATTGGGGGCAGTTCCCCATTTTGGGGCATAAAGCGAAATTAATTTGTATCTGACTAAGGATAAGATTGTCAGAAATTGCGACATTAGCTGGTTTTTTTAGGGATGATTTTTATCTGCAGAATGGGTTAAAGTAGCAAAATTACTGGGTGCTAATTAAGCTAACTATGGTTAATAATACGGCGCACATTTAAAAAATGACTGTTTTATGAGCAAAGTGGCAAGTTATGCAATTTTTTAGTTGCATCGTAAGCCCACTCTACCTAGAATGCGCAGCACTTGATGCCGGCATAGCTCAGTTGGTAGAGCAACTGACTTGTAATCAGTAGGTCCCGAGTTCGACTCTTGGTGCCGGCACCATTCAAGTACAAAAATTAGGTGGGGTTCCCGAGCGGCCAAAGGGAGCAGACTGTAAATCTGCCGTCATCGACTTCGAAGGTTCGAATCCTTCCCCCACCACCATATTTAACCTTGAGTCTCAGGGTGATTCAGAAGACCGAACCCCAATAAACACTCAAGGCGAGAGCAACGCTCTCGATGAAGAGTGAAGTGGCCAAGCCCTTCCTTTCAAGTTTCTACAGATTAAGTCAGGTAGCCGAGTTCTAAGATGCGGGCATCGTATAATGGCTATTACCTCAGCCTTCCAAGCTGATGATGTGGGTTCGATTCCCACTGCCCGCTCCAAGATGTGCTGATATGGCTCAGTTGGTAGAGCGCACCCTTGGTAAGGGTGAGGTCGGCAGTTCGAATCTGCCTATCAGCACCACTTCTCATTCTCTCGTCCCCTGATTTTCTTTCTGTGTTATGGATTCAGCAAGCATGCGCTTGGTTGATGTGGTGAAACCACCGATTCCGTGTCTTAGAGGGACAATCGATGTCTAAAGAAAAGTTTGAACGTACAAAACCGCACGTTAATGTGGGTACTATCGGCCACGTTGACCATGGTAAAACTACCCTAACTGCTGCAATTACCACCGTACTGGCTAAAACTTACGGCGGTAGTGCTCGTGCATTCGACCAGATCGACAACGCTCCGGAAGAGAAAGCGCGTGGTATCACCATCAACACTTCACATGTTGAGTATGACACCCCGTCACGTCACTATGCTCACGTTGACTGCCCAGGGCATGCTGACTACGTTAAAAACATGATCACCGGTGCTGCTCAGATGGACGGCGCGATCCTGGTTGTTGCTGCCACTGATGGCCCGATGCCACAGACTCGCGAGCACATTCTGTTAGGGCGTCAGGTGGGTGTTCCTTACATCCTGGTCTTCCTGAACAAATGTGACATGGTTGACGACGAAGAGCTGCTGGAACTGGTAGAAATGGAAGTTCGTGAACTTCTGTCTCAGTACGATTTCCCTGGCGACGACACTCCAGTTATCCGTGGTTCTGCGCTGAAAGCGCTGGAAGGCGAAGCTGAGTGGGAAGCAAAAATCATCGAATTGGCTGAGGCGCTGGATAGCTATATTCCACAGCCAGAGCGTGCGATTGATAAACCATTCCTGCTGCCAATCGAAGACGTATTCTCAATCTCTGGCCGTGGTACTGTTGTCACCGGTCGTGTAGAGCGCGGTATCGTTAAAGTCGGCGAAGAAGTCGAAATCGTTGGTATCATTGATACCATCAAGACTACCTGTACTGGTGTTGAAATGTTCCGCAAATTGCTGGACGAAGGCCGTGCGGGTGAGAACGTTGGTGTTCTGCTACGTGGTACTAAACGTGATGACGTACAACGTGGTCAGGTATTGGCAAAACCAGGTTCTATCAAGCCACACACCAAATTTGAATCAGAAGTTTATATTCTGAGCAAAGATGAAGGTGGTCGCCATACTCCGTTCTTCAAAGGTTATCGTCCTCAGTTCTACTTCCGTACAACTGACGTGACCGGTACTATCGAACTGCCAGAAGGCGTTGAGATGGTGATGCCAGGTGATAACATTCAAATGATTGTTAACCTGATTGCTCCTATCGCAATGGATGACGGTCTGCGCTTTGCGATTCGTGAAGGTGGCCGTACTGTTGGTGCTGGCGTTGTTGCTAAAGTCATTGAATAAGATTTGACGCGACATGCGATAAAAGGGCATCATTTGATGCCCTTTTTCTACGTTGTCATACTAGAACCTATCTCATCAGTGGTTTTTTCATCATAATTACTGGTGAGATGGGCTCTGGAAGTACGGCGAATAGTGCTGAGTGGTGCCGATTAGAGAGTCTCTAGAGCATCCTTCGGCTTGGTTTGCTTTGCGGTGCGAAGCAAAGTTGTTTGTTCTGAATCATAGTGACAGGTTGGTTTATGAGTGCGAATACCGAGGCTCCAGGGAGCGGACGCGGCCTGGAAACGGCTAAATGGCTAATCGTTGCTGTACTTTTAGTTGCAGCGATTGTGGGTAATTATTATTACCGTGATTTCAGCCTACCGTTACGCGCGTTGGCAGTTGTAGTAATTATCGCTGTTGCCGGTGCTGTTGCATTGATGACGGCAAAAGGCAAAGCCACTGTAGCGTTTGCTCGTGAAGCTCGCACGGAAGTGCGTAAAGTGATTTGGCCTACCCGTCAGGAAACTCTGCACACAACGTTAATCGTTGCTGCGGTAACTGCTGTAATGTCACTGATTCTATGGGGGCTGGATGGTATTCTGGTCCGCCTGGTATCATTTATTACTGGCCTGAGGTTCTAAGATGTCTGAAGCACCCAAAAAGCGTTGGTACGTCGTTCAGGCGTTTTCCGGTTTTGAAGGCCGCGTAGCTCAATCGCTGCGTGAGCACATCAAGTTACATGACATGGAAGAGCTGTTTGGCGAAGTCATGGTTCCAACGGAAGAAGTCGTCGAAATTCGTGGCGGTCAACGTCGTAAAAGTGAACGTAAATTCTTCCCAGGCTATGTACTGGTCCAGATGGTGATGAACGATGCCAGCTGGCACTTAGTGCGTAGCGTGCCACGGGTAATGGGCTTTATCGGTGGTACATCCGATCGCCCTGCACCAATCAGTGATAAAGAAGTTGATGCGATTATGAATCGTCTTCAGCAGGTGGGTGATAAACCACGTCCTAAAACACTGTTTGAACCAGGTGAACTGGTGCGTGTTAGCGATGGTCCGTTTGCAGACTTCAACGGCGTCGTCGAAGAAGTGGATTACGAAAAGAGTCGCTTGAAAGTGTCTGTTTCCATCTTTGGTCGTGCTACTCCGGTCGAACTGGATTTCAGTCAGGTAGAAAAAGGCTGATTCATTTTTCGACAATGGTTGAAATTTGAGTCTTGTCTTAGGCGCGAAATTACAATATAATTTCGCGCCTTTTGTTTTTAGATGTCTTGCTTGTGTCATCCGTGGCAACTTATTTCATCGTAAATAATAGCGAGACAAAACACGGGGAGCCTCAATCGAGGCGATACTACCCAAATCGAGGAAATCGTAAATGGCTAAGAAAGTACAAGCCTATGTCAAGCTGCAAGTAGCAGCTGGTATGGCGAACCCAAGCCCACCAGTCGGTCCGGCTCTGGGTCAGCAGGGTGTTAACATCATGGAATTCTGTAAAGCGTTCAATGCTAAGACTGAAAGCATTGAGAAAGGCTTGCCGATCCCTGTTGTTATTACTGTTTATTCTGATCGCTCTTTCACTTTCGTTACTAAAACCCCGCCAGCAGCAGTTCTGCTAAAAAAAGCGGCAGGTATTAAGTCTGGTTCTGGCAAGCCGAACAAAGACAAAGTAGGGACTGTGACCGGTGCTCAGGTCCGTGAAATCGCAGAAACCAAAGCTGCGGATATGACTGGTGCTTCAATTGACGACATGATGCGTTCAATCGAAGGTACTGCTCGTTCCATGGGCCTGGTAGTGGAGGGTTAATAAATGGCTAAGCTGACCAAGCGCATGCGCGTGATCCGTGACAAAGTTGATGTTACTAAGCAGTACGATATCAACGAAGCTGTTGCCCTGCTGAAAGAGCTGGCTACTGCTAAATTCGTAGAAAGCGTGGACGTTGCCGTTAACCTCGGTATCGATGCACGTAAATCTGACCAAAACGTTCGTGGCGCAACTGTGTTGCCACATGGTACTGGCCGTTCAGTACGCGTTGCTGTTTTCGCTCAGGGTGCAAACGCTGAAGCTGCGAAAGAAGCAGGCGCTGAATTGGTAGGTATGGACGACTTGGCTGATATGATCAAGAAAGGCGAAATGAACTTCGACGTTGTAATTGCTTCTCCGGATGCAATGCGCGTTGTGGGTCAATTGGGTCAAATCTTGGGTCCACGTGGCCTGATGCCTAACCCTAAAGTGGGTACTGTTACTCCTAACGTTGCTGAAGCAGTTAAGAATGCTAAAGCAGGTCAGGTTCGTTATCGCAACGACAAAAACGGTATTATCCACACTACCATTGGTAAAGTTGATTTCGACTCAGAGAAGTTGAAAGAAAACTTAGAATCTCTGGTTGTTGCGCTGAAGCGTGCTAAACCTGCTACAGCGAAAGGCGTTTATATCAAGAAAATCAGCCTGTCCACCACCATGGGCGCCGGCGTTGCTATTGATCAAAGCGGTCTGAGTGCAGTAGTGAACTAATCACTAATTGCTTTTATCGCTTTACGTGGGCGTAAGGTTTGTCTAGAATCTTACGCCCATGCTTCTGTCGATAGTTTGTTTATTGATAACAAATGTTCGTTCGACAGGAAAACAGAATTTTCGGTTGGAGCTTGGCCTTATCCAAGCCTCCGTCCAAGACCGCAGGTGTGTTGTAAGAAACACTTAATTTCCTGCGTAGACGGTGACAGAACCTAAAGCATTTTTTCTTTTTGATAAAGAATGGTCTTTGCTGGATTCTGCTCACCGTGTTTCAACGCCCACTCATTACAATTTAGTAATGTTTTGGGTGACGTGAGTTCCGGGGAATTACTCCCCGGTTAATCCAGGAGCAAGAACTAATGGCACTAAATCTTCAAGGCAAACAAGCGATTGTTGCTGAAGTTAAAGAAGTAGCCAAAGGTGCGCTGTCTGCGGTTGTTGCGGATTCTCGTGGCGTTACCGTTGATAAAATGACTGAACTGCGTAAAGCAGGTCGTGAAGCTGGCGTTCACATGCAAGTTGTTCGTAACACCTTGCTGCGTCGCATTGTTGAAGGCACTCCATTCGAATGCCTGAAAGACACGTTTGTTGGTCCAACCTTGATTGCATTCTCTTCAGAACACCCGGGCGCAGCTGCTCGTTTGTTCAAAGCATTTGCTAAAGATAATGCGAAATTTGAGGTTAAAGCAGCAGCCTTTGAAGGCGAGTTAATCCCTGCGGCTCAGATCGACCGCCTGGCAACTCTGCCAACCTACGAAGAAGCAATTGCAAAACTGATGGGAACCATGAAAGAAGCCGCTGCTGGCAAATTGGTTCGTACTCTGGCTGCACTGCGCGATCAGAAAGAAGCGGCTTAATAGCCTTTCTTATCCATCGTTGCTTTTTAACGTATAAACTATTTCTGTATTTTAGGAACAATTGTTATGTCAACTATCACTAAAGACCAAATTCTGGAAGGCGTTGCAGCTCTGTCTGTAATGGAAATCGTTGAACTGATCTCTGCTATGGAAGAGAAATTCGGCGTTTCAGCTGCTGCTGTTGCTGCAGGTCCTGCTGTTGCTGCTGAAGCTGCAGAAGAACAAACTGAATTCAACGTTGTTCTGGCTTCATTCGGCGACAACAAAGTTGCAGTAATCAAAGCTGTTCGCGGCGCAACTGGCCTGGGCTTGAAAGAAGCTAAAGACCTGGTTGAATCTGCACCTGCAGTTCTGAAAGAAGGCGTGAACAAAGACGAAGCTGAGTCTCTGAAAAAATCTCTGGAAGAAGCTGGTGCTTCTGTTGAGATCAAGTAAGTTAAGCTTTGAGTTCGCAGCCTGACTTATAGGCTGATGGCTGGTGACTTTTTAGTCATCAGCCTTTTTGCGCTGTAGGGCGTTAGTCGCATTTCACACTGTTTAGCGACTAACTAACCCCAAATATTCCTTTCTATTGACGACTTAATATACTGCGTTCTCAGCTACGACCCACTCGGGTAGCTCGGTAGTCAAAGTAATGCGATGAAATGGTTTAAGAGTGATAGAAAAGAGTATTCCGAGAAGTGTTTCGACTTCTCAGTCTAAATAATAGTGTTGCATGACCTGTCCTAGTTTAGGGCGGACAGAGTGGGTCACTGATCAGCGAGCTGAGGAACCCTATGGTTTACTCCTATACCGAGAAAAAACGTATTCGTAAGGATTTTGGTAAACGTCCACAAGTTTTGGACATACCTTATCTCCTTTCTATCCAACTTGACTCGTTCCAGAAGTTTATCGAGCAAGATCCCGAAGGGCAGTACGGCCTAGAAGCAGCATTCCGTTCTGTTTTTCCAATTCAGAGCTACAGCGGCAATTCGGAGCTGCAATACGTTAGCTACCGTCTTGGTGAGCCAGTATTTGACGTCAAAGAGTGCCAGATCCGTGGTGTGACTTATTCCGCACCGCTGCGCGTTAAACTGCGCCTGGTAATCTATGAGCGCGAAGCTCCGGAAGGTACGGTCAAAGACATCAAAGAACAAGAAGTCTACATGGGTGAAATTCCACTCATGACCGAAAACGGTACCTTTGTCATTAACGGTACTGAGAGGGTTATCGTATCTCAGCTGCACCGTAGTCCTGGCGTATTCTTTGACAGCGATAAGGGTAAAACCCATTCCTCGGGTAAAGTGCTGTATAACGCACGTATCATCCCTTACCGCGGTTCATGGTTAGATTTCGAGTTTGACCCGAAAGACAACCTGTTTGTTCGTATTGACCGTCGTCGTAAATTGCCGGCAACCATCATTCTGCGTGCATTGAATTTCACCACTGCACAGATCTTGGATCTGTTCTTTGAGAAAGTGGTCTTTGAGATTCGTGACAACAAACTGCAGATGGAATTGGTTCCAGAGCGTCTGCGCGGTGAAACGGCATCCTTTGATATTGAAGCGAATGGCAAAGTTTACGTCGAGAAAGCGCGTCGTATTACTGCACGTCATATTCGCCAGCTTGAAAAAGACGGCATCGATCGTATCGAAGTTCCAGTTGAGTATATTGCTGGCAAAGTCGTTGCAAAAGACTATGTCGACGAGAACACCGGTGAGCTTATCTGTGCAGCCAACATGGAGCTGTCATTGGATCTGTTGGCTAAACTGAGCCAAGCGGGTCACAAGCAAATCGAAACTCTGTTCACCAACGACCTGGATCACGGTGCTTATATCTCCGAGACCCTGCGTGTTGACCCAACCAGCGATCGTCTGAGCGCTTTGGTTGAGATCTATCGCATGATGCGTCCTGGTGAGCCACCAACACGTGAAGCAGCTGAAAATCTGTTTGAGAACCTGTTCTTCTCTGAAGACCGCTACGATTTGTCTGCAGTTGGCCGGATGAAGTTCAACCGTTCACTGCTGCGTGACGAGATCGAAGGTTCCGGTATCCTGAGTAAAGAAGACATCACTGAAGTGATGAAGAAGCTCATCGATATCCGTAACGGTAAAGGCGAAGTGGATGATATTGACCACTTAGGCAACCGTCGCATTCGTTCTGTTGGTGAAATGGCTGAAAACCAGTTCCGTGTGGGTCTGGTTCGTGTTGAGCGTGCAGTTAAAGAGCGTTTGTCTCTGGGCGACCTCGACACACTGATGCCTCAGGACATGATCAACGCTAAGCCTATCTCGGCTGCGGTGAAAGAGTTCTTTGGTTCCAGCCAGTTGTCACAATTTATGGACCAGAACAACCCGTTGTCTGAGATTACGCATAAGCGTCGTATTTCTGCATTGGGCCCGGGCGGTTTGACCCGTGAACGTGCTGGCTTTGAAGTTCGAGACGTACACCCGACTCACTACGGTCGCGTATGTCCAATCGAAACGCCAGAAGGTCCAAACATCGGTCTGATCAACTCCTTGTCCGTGTACGCACAGACCAATGAGTATGGTTTCCTGGAAACACCTTATCGTCGCGTGCGTGATGGTGTGGTGACCGATGAAATTAACTATTTGTCTGCTATTGAAGAAGGCAACTTCGTTATCGCTCAGGCGAACTCCAACTTGGACGAAGATGGCCGCTTCATCGAAGACTTAGTCACTTGTCGTAGCAAAGGCGAATCAAGCCTGTTCAGCCGCGACCAAGTTGACTACATGGACGTTTCCACTCAACAGGTGGTGTCCGTTGGTGCTTCTCTGATTCCATTCTTGGAACACGATGACGCCAACCGTGCCTTGATGGGTGCGAACATGCAACGTCAGGCGGTTCCTACTCTGCGTGCTGATAAGCCGCTGGTAGGTACCGGTATGGAACGTGCAGTAGCGGTTGACTCAGGGGTAACCTCTGTAGCCAAACGTGGCGGTACCGTTCAGTACGTAGATGCATCCCGTATCGTTATTAAAGTTAACGAAGACGAAATGTATCCGGGCGAAGCAGGCATTGATATTTATAACCTGACCAAATACACCCGTTCTAACCAGAACACCTGCATCAACCAGATGCCGTGTGTGAATCTGGGTGAGCCAATCGAGCGCGGCGACGTGCTGGCAGATGGCCCATCTACAGACCTGGGCGAGTTGGCATTGGGTCAGAACATGCGCGTAGCGTTCATGCCTTGGAACGGTTACAACTTCGAAGACTCCATCTTGGTCTCCGAGCGCGTGGTTCAAGAAGATCGCTTCACCACCATCCATATTCAGGAATTGGCATGTGTGTCCCGTGACACCAAGTTAGGGCCTGAAGAGATCACTGCTGATATCCCGAACGTGGGTGAAGCTGCGCTCTCCAAGCTGGATGAGTCCGGTATCGTATATATCGGTGCTGAAGTGACTGGCGGTGACATTCTGGTTGGTAAGGTAACACCTAAAGGTGAAACCCAACTGACGCCAGAAGAGAAACTGTTACGTGCGATCTTCGGTGAGAAAGCGTCTGATGTTAAAGACTCTTCTCTGCGTGTACCAAACGGTGTTTCCGGTACGGTTATTGACGTGCAGGTCTTTACTCGCGACGGCGTAGAAAAAGACAAACGTGCGTTAGAAATCGAAGAAATGCAGCTGAAACAGGCTAAGAAAGACCTGACTGAAGAGTTGCAGATCCTGGAAGCGGGCCTGTTTGCACGTATCCACGCAGTACTGGTTTCTGGTGGCATCGAAGCTGACAAGCTGAGCAAATTACCACGTGACCGCTGGCTGGAACTTGGCCTGACCGACGAAGACAAGCAAAACCAGCTGGAACAGTTGGCTGAGCAGTACGACGAAATGAAATCCGAATTCGAGAAGAAGATGGATGCCAAGCGTCGTAAGATCACCCAAGGTGATGATTTGGCACCAGGCGTGCTGAAGATCGTCAAGGTGTATCTGGCGGTTAAACGTCAGATTCAACCGGGTGACAAGATGGCCGGTCGTCACGGTAACAAAGGTGTTATCTCTAAGATTAACCCGATCGAAGATATGCCTTACGATGAAAACGGTACGCCGGTAGACATCGTTCTGAACCCGTTGGGCGTACCATCGCGTATGAACATCGGTCAGATTTTGGAAACCCACTTGGGGATGGCAGCGAAAGGTATTGGCGAGAAAATCAACGCCATGCTGAAGAAGCAGGAAGAAGTTGCCAAACTGCGTGAGTTCATCCAGAAAGCCTACGATCTGGGCGATAGCGTTTGTCAGAAAGTTGATCTGAGCACTTTCACCGATGACGAAGTATTGCGTCTGGCAGAGAACCTGAAAAAAGGTATGCCAATCGCAACACCCGTCTTCGATGGTGCGACAGAGAAAGAAATCAAGGAACTGTTACAGCTGGGTGGCCTGCCAACTTCTGGTCAGATTACTCTGTTTGACGGCCGTACCGGCGAGCAATTCGAACGTCAGGTTACTGTCGGCTACATGTACATGCTGAAACTGAACCACTTGGTTGATGACAAGATGCATGCGCGTTCTACCGGTTCTTACAGCCTGGTTACTCAGCAGCCGCTGGGTGGTAAGGCTCAGTTCGGTGGTCAGCGCTTCGGTGAGATGGAAGTGTGGGCGTTGGAAGCTTATGGCGCCGCGTACACCTTGCAAGAAATGCTTACCGTCAAGTCTGACGATGTAAACGGCCGTACCAAGATGTACAAAAACATCGTGGATGGCGATCACCGTATGGAACCAGGCATGCCGGAGTCCTTCAACGTATTGTTGAAAGAAATCCGCTCGCTGGGCATCAATATCGAGCTGGAAGAAGAGTAATTCTTCTCCAGACGGCAGGCTCTCATAGCCGGGAGTCTGCTGGTGGTTCGCACTGGTCACAGGGGCGCTCAAACTTAGGTTTGGGCGCCTATCAGGTCTAACTCCGACAGGAGCCAATCCGTGAAAGACTTATTAAAGTTTCTGAAAGCGCAAACTAAGACCGAAGAGTTTGATGCGATCAAAATTGCTCTGGCCTCGCCAGACATGATCCGTTCATGGTCGTTCGGCGAAGTTAAAAAGCCGGAAACCATTAACTACCGTACGTTCAAACCAGAACGTGACGGTCTTTTCTGCGCCCGTATTTTTGGCCCAGTAAAAGATTACGAATGCCTGTGCGGTAAGTACAAGCGTTTGAAACACCGCGGTGTTATTTGTGAGAAATGCGGCGTAGAAGTGACTCAAACCAAAGTACGCCGTGAGCGTATGGGTCACATCGAACTGGCTTCTCCAACTGCGCACATCTGGTTCCTGAAATCGTTGCCTTCGCGCATCGGTTTACTGCTGGATATGCCATTACGTGACATCGAACGTGTACTGTACTTCGAATCCTATGTGGTTGTTGAAGGCGGTATGACCAACTTGGAACGTCGTCAGATCCTGACTGAAGAGCAGTATCTGGACGCGTTGGAAGAGTTTGGTGATGAGTTCGACGCGAAAATGGGCGCCGAGGCTATTCAGGCCCTGTTGAAAAACATGGATCTGGAAGCTGAGTGCGAGATCCTGCGTGAAGAATTGAACGAAACAAATTCTGAAACCAAGCGTAAGAAGCTGACCAAGCGTATCAAGCTGCTGGAAGCGTTCGTACAGTCTGGCAACAAGCCAGAGTGGATGATCCTGACCGTGCTGCCTGTGTTGCCGCCAGATCTGCGTCCATTGGTACCGTTGGATGGCGGTCGCTTTGCGACTTCTGATCTGAACGATTTGTATCGTCGCGTGATCAACCGTAACAACCGTCTGAAACGCCTGCTGGACTTGGCAGCTCCGGACATCATCGTACGTAACGAAAAGCGTATGCTGCAAGAAGCAGTAGATGCATTGCTGGATAACGGCCGTCGCGGTCGTGCAATTACCGGCTCTAACAAGCGTCCGTTGAAGTCACTGGCTGACATGATCAAAGGTAAGCAAGGTCGTTTCCGTCAGAACTTGCTGGGTAAACGTGTTGACTACTCAGGTCGTTCGGTTATTACCGTTGGTCCATACCTGCGTCTGCATCAGTGCGGTCTGCCGAAGAAAATGGCTCTTGAGCTGTTCAAACCGTTCATCTACGGCAAGTTGGAATTGCGTGGTCTTGCTACCACCATTAAAGCTGCCAAGAAGATGGTTGAGCGTGAAGAAGCGGTTGTTTGGGATATCCTGGATGAAGTTATCCGCGAACACCCAGTACTGCTGAACCGTGCACCAACCCTTCACCGTTTGGGTATCCAGGCGTTTGAACCGGTTCTGATCGAAGGTAAAGCAATTCAGTTGCACCCACTGGTTTGTGCGGCATATAACGCCGACTTCGATGGTGACCAAATGGCTGTTCACGTACCGCTGACACTGGAAGCTCAGTTAGAAGCGCGTGCGTTGATGATGTCTACCAACAACATCCTGTCACCTGCGAACGGCGAGCCAATCATCGTTCCTTCTCAGGACGTTGTATTGGGTCTGTATTACATGACCCGTGACTGTGTTAACGCTAAAGGCGAAGGCATGGTACTGACTGGCCCGAAAGAAGCTGAGCGTATTTATCGCGCTGGCCTGGCATCTCTGCATGCCCGGGTGAAAGTCCGTATTACCGAAGAAATTCGTAATACCGAAGGCGAAAGCACTTCGCGTACCAGCATCATCGATACGACTGTAGGCCGTGCTATTTTGTGGATGATTGTCCCGAAAGGCCTGCCTTACTCTATCGTTAACCAGCCGCTGGGCAAGAAAGCCATCTCCAAGATGCTGAACACCTGTTACCGCATCCTGGGCTTGAAACCAACGGTTATCTTTGCTGACCAGATCATGTACACCGGTTTTGCTTACGCAGCACGCTCAGGCGCCTCTGTAGGTATCGATGACATGGTTATCCCAGAAGCGAAAGCAGGGATCATCGAAGAAGCTGAAACTGAAGTTGCCGAGATCCAGGAACAGTTCCAATCCGGTCTGGTAACTGCAGGTGAACGTTATAACAAAGTGATCGATATCTGGGCCGCGGCTAACGAACGTGTTGCCAAGGCGATGATGGATAACTTGTCTGTTGAAGATGTTGTCAACCGTGACGGCGTTGTTGAACAGCAGGTTTCCTTCAACAGCATCTTTATGATGGCCGACTCCGGTGCGCGTGGTTCTGCTGCACAGATTCGTCAGCTGGCAGGGATGCGTGGCCTGATGGCTAAGCCAGATGGTTCGATCATTGAAACGCCAATTACTGCGAACTTCCGTGAAGGTTTGAACGTACTTCAGTACTTCATCTCAACCCATGGTGCTCGTAAAGGTTTGGCGGATACCGCATTGAAAACTGCGAACTCCGGTTACCTGACCCGTCGTTTAGTTGACGTGGCACAGGATCTGGTGGTGACTGAGGACGATTGTGGTACCCATAACGGTATCGTGATGACCCCGGTTATCGAAGGTGGTGATGTTAAAGAGCCACTGCGTGATCGCGTACTGGGTCGTGTGACCGCAGAAGAAGTTATCAAGCCGGGTACGGCTGATATTCTGGTTCCGCGTAACACCCTGCTGGACGAAAAATGGTGTGATCTGTTAGAAGAAAACTCCGTCGACAGCGTTAAAGTTCGCTCCGTAGTAAGCTGTGAAACTGACTTCGGTGTGTGTGCTAACTGCTATGGTCGCGACCTGGCACGTGGTCACATCATCAACAAAGGTGAAGCAGTTGGTGTTATTGCAGCACAGTCCATCGGTGAGCCGGGTACCCAGCTTACGATGCGTACGTTCCACATCGGTGGTGCGGCATCTCGTGCGGCAGCAGAATCTAGTATCCAGGTTAAGAACAAAGGTAGCTTGAAACTGAGCAACGCCAAGTTCGTTACCAATGCAGCTGGCAAGCTGGTGATTACTTCTCGTAACACTGAGCTGAAGCTGATCGACGAATTCGGTCGTACTAAAGAAAGCTACAAAGTGCCTTACGGTGCTGTAATGGGCAAAGGCGATGGTGCAGAAGTTCAGGGCGGCGAAACCGTTGCTAACTGGGATCCGCACATCATGCCAGTTGTGACCGAAGTGAGCGGTTTCATTCGCTTCGCGGACATGGTTGACGGCCAGACCATTACCCGCCAGACCGACGAACTGACTGGTTTGTCTTCTCTGGTAGTACTGGACAGCGCAGAGCGTACCGGTAGCGGTAAAGACCTGCGTCCGGCACTGAAAATCGTTGATGCCAAAGGCGACGATGTATTGATCCCAGGTACAGATATGCCTGCTCAATACTTCCTGCCAGGTAAAGCGATTGTTCAGCTGGAAGACGGCATTCAGATCGGTGCGGGTGATACCCTGGCGCGTATTCCGCAAGAATCAAGCGGTACCAAGGATATTACCGGTGGTCTGCCACGTGTTGCTGACTTGTTCGAAGCACGTCGTCCGAAAGAGCCTGCAATCCTGGCTGAAATCAGCGGGATCATCTCGTTCGGTAAAGAGACCAAAGGCAAGCGTCGCCTGGTGATCTCACCGTTGGATGGTAGCGATGCATACGAAGAGATGATTCCGAAATGGCGTCAGCTCAACGTGTTCGAAGGTGAAGTTGTAGAACGCGGTGACGTGGTTTCCGACGGCCCAGAATCTCCACACGACATTCTGCGTCTGCGTGGCGTTCACGCGGTTACCCGTTACATCACCAACGAAGTGCAGGAAGTTTACCGTCTACAAGGCGTTAAGATTAACGATAAACACATTGAAGTTATCGTTCGTCAGATGCTGCGTAAAGGCACCATCGTTGATGCAGGTAGCACCGACTTCCTGGAAGGCGAGCAGGCAGAAATGTCTCGCGTTAAAATCGCTAACCGTAAGCTGGCAGCTGAAGGCAAAATCGAGGCTACGTTCACACGTGACCTGCTGGGTATCACCAAGGCATCCTTGGCGACCGAGTCCTTCATCTCTGCGGCTTCGTTCCAGGAAACCACGCGCGTTCTTACTGAAGCGGCTGTTGCCGGTAAACGTGATGAACTGCGTGGCCTGAAAGAAAACGTAATCGTGGGCCGTCTGATCCCAGCCGGTACCGGTTATGCTTATCATCAGGATCGTATGCGTCGTAAAGCCCTGGGTGAAGTTCCAGTGGTTCCGCAAGTTAGCGCGGATGAAGCGACTGCTAACCTGGCTGAATTGCTTAACGCCGGTTTTGGTAACAGCAAAGACTAATCTCTTTGTTGACCACCAACGTAAAAACCGCTCCTTTTGGGGCGGTTTTTTTTGCTTATTTTTCAGGATGAAAACGGAAGGTTATGGGAGAGATCGGCCTAAATAACGATCCCAATCTTTCCAAACCGGTTGTAGCCCTGCCAGCGTTAATGCCTGTGCAACCTGCTCCGGAGTCCGATTATCATGTGGAGCAAACTGTTCAAGCTCGGGATGATTATCTGCATATCCCCCCGGCTGAGTTTTCGAGCCAGCACTGACATTATTAATCGCCACCGGAATCACGTTATCGCGAAAGAAAGGCGACTCACGGGTGGATAAGGACAATTCCACATCTGGCGCAAACAGGCGAAAAGCGCAAATCAGTTGCAGCAGTTGTGGCTCACTCATCAAAGAGGCGGGTTCAATACCCCCAGCACAAGGCCGTAAACGTGGGAACGAGATAGAATAGCGGCTCTGCCAATAAGTTTGTTGCAGGTAAAATAGATGCTCCGCCAGCATGTAGCAGTCAGTGCGCCAACTATTAGACAAGCCAATCAAGGCACCCAATCCGATCTTATCGATCCCCGCGCGCCCCAAGCGATCCGGGGTTGCCAGTCGCCAGTGAAAATCTTGCTTATGGCCGCGCAAATGATGTTGCTGATAAGTGGCCGGATGATAGGTTTCTTGATAAACCATCACGCCATCCAATCCCAATGTTTTGAGCTCCGCATACTCATCTTCTGCCAATGGTTGAACTTCCATCATCAGCGAACTGAATTGGTTGCGAATCGCAGGAAAGTGGCGACGGAAATAGTCCATCCCAACTTTTGCCTGATGTTCACCGGTAACCAGTAGCAAGTGTTCGAAGCCCAATGCTTTGATAGCTTTACACTCACGAATGATTTCCGCTTCATCCAAGGTTTTGCGCTTGATGCGGTTGCTCATTGAAAAACCACAATAAGTGCAATCGTTGGCGCAAAGGTTAGAGAGATAAAGCGGCACATAAAAACTGACGGTATTGCCAAAACGTTGGCGAGTTAGTTGCTGCGCTTTCTGCGCCATGGGTTCCAAATAAGCTGACGCCGCCGGTGAAATCAATGCCATCAAATCGTCACGATTAGGTTTAGTGGCATTAATCGCTCGTTCAACATCCATGGCGGTTTTGCTGTTAATGCGCAGCGAAATATCATCCCAATCCAATTGTTGCCAGCGCTGAGTAAAATCTTCAGACATGATTTTTTTCCTCTAGCTGGCTAAGGAAGCCGGTCAATGGGCTGGTGGCGTTGGCTTGCAGCTGACTCGTGCCTAAACCGGCTTGGCGTGCCAGAGCCCCGGCTTCAACAGCCAGCCGGAATGCTTGCGCCATTTGTACTGGTGAGCGGGCAACAGCAATGGCGGTATTCACCAAGACAGCATCTGCGCCCAACTCTATAGCTTCAAGAGCATGGCTTGGGGCACCAATCCCAGCATCGACCACCACCGGCACTTTGGCTTGTTCGATAATGATTTGCAGAAAGTCGCGGGTACGTAATCCCAAATTTGAGCCAATGGGTGCCCCCAATGGCATCACGGCCGCACAACCAACTTCTTCCAAACGTTTACATAATACCGGGTCAGCGCCGCAGTAAGGCAAAACGACAAAGCCCTCTTTCACCAGTATTTCGGCCGCTTTCAGAGTTTCTATTGGGTCAGGTAGCAAGTACTTCACATCTGGGTGAATTTCCAGCTTTACCCAATGAGTCCCCAGTGCCTCACGTGCCAGGCGAGCGGCGAAAACGGCTTCCTGCGCAGTTTTGGCTCCTGAGGTATTGGGTAGCAAACGCACCCCTAATTGGCGCAATGGTGCCAGAATGGCATCATTGCCAGCATGCAGATCCACGCGCTTCATTGCCATAGTAATCAGCTGTGAACCGGAGGCCTGAAGTGCTGCTAACATCAATTCAGCCGTGGCAAATTTGCCCGTGCCGGTAAATAAACGTGAGGTAAAGGTAGTATCGGCGATTTTCAGCATGTCAGCCTCCGGCAATCGCTTGGAATAGCAAAATGTTATCTCCGGTGCACAACTGATATTTTGCCCAGTCAGTGCGCGGAATGATGACCTGATTAATCGCCAGTGCCGTACCCGGCTGGTGGCGATTTAGCTGATTGAGTAGCTTGTCAACGGTGATGTTGACCTCCACCTCTAACGGCTGGTCATTGAGCATAATGAGCATGGAGTTTGTCGTCACAATCCACCTCCGCAGGCAGGACAATGTGCCGCCCGCGTGAGTTGCAGGGTGCTCCAGCTTTGCTGCTTACCATCGAATAGCCGCAGCTTGCCGCTTAATGGTGAAGGAAGCCCCGCCAACATTTTGATGGCTTCGAGAGCTTGCAAAGTGCCAATCACTCCCACGACTGGCCCCAATACGCCAGCTGTACGGCAGTTTCGCTGTGGCAGCTCTTTGTCTGGATAAAGGCAGGCATAGCAACCATGGGAATAGGGCGGCTCAATCACCAGCAACTGCCCACTGAACCCCACCGCACTGCCACTAATCAACGGTTTCTGCGCTTTAATGCAAGCCGCATTGACCTGATGGCGCGTCTCCATGTTGTCGCTGCAATCAAGTACCAAATCGACCCCAGCGACGGCATCAATCAATTCTTCTCCTGCGAGTCGCGTATCAAAGGCGATAGCTTCAATCAGTGGATTGAGACTTTGCAGATGGCGTTGTGCCAAGCGGGCTTTATTTTGGCTAAAAGAAGTGGAACTGATATCCGTGGTGCGATATAGGATTTGGCGCTGCAAATTAGTCAGTTCGAGCTGATCATCGTCAGCCAATAACAGCCGACCAATGCCCGCCGCCGCCAGATAAAGGGCCGCAGGGGAACCCAGACCACCCAGCCCGACAATCAATACACTGGCACTTTTCAGCTTCAATTGACCTTCAGGGCCAATGTCTTCGAGCAACAATTGACGGCTGTAGCGCAAGAATTCACTGTCACTCAACTCATGCTTGTTGATCATCGCTCAACTCCTTACCCTCAATCAGGTGCAGCAATTGTGCAGTTGCTTGCTGCCAATCATCAGCCTGAGTAATGGCACTGACCACTGCCACACTGCCGACGCCGGTTGCCAATACCGCAGGGACTCGCGCGATACTGATGCCACCGATAGCCACGGTGGGGTAATCAGGGGTGTTATCGACCATCTGTTTGAGCACCGCCAGCCCCTGAGGGGATGACGGCATCTGCTTGGTTTGGGTCGGGAAGATATGCCCCATCGCGATATAGGACGGCCGCACTGCCTTGGCGATTGCCAGCTCATGCTCATCGTGGGTGGAAACACCCAGCCGTAATCCGGCCTGTTGAATAGCCGCTAAATCAGTGGTTTCCAGATCTTCCTGCCCCAGATGAACACCATAAGCGCCATGCTTAATCGCCAACCGCCAATAATCATTGATAAATAACCGCGCCTGATAGCGTTTACCCAACTCAATGGCAGCAGCAATATCTTGTTCGACCTGTGCATCCGCTAAATCTTTAATGCGCAGTTGGATGGTGGTCACGCCCGCGGCCAATAGCCGCTCTATCCACAGTAGTGAATCCACAACGGGGTACAACCCAAGGCGCTGTTTGGTTGCTGGGAAGCCTTGCTCAGTAGAAAATGAAGCACGATCAGACGGGTTCATTATTTGCCTCCGTTTTCAGATTGGCTGGGCTGTGGTACAGCTCACTGCCACGGGAGCGGAACTCGGTCGACATCTGCTCCATGCCGGATTGCAAAACTTCTATTGGCTGAGCTGGGGTTTCTTGCACTGTCGCCAGTTCTTGCTTAGCAGCATAGTCGCGCACTTCTTGTGAAATCTTCATCGAGCAGAATTTCGGCCCACACATTGAGCAGAAGTGAGCCACTTTTCCTGACTCTTGCGGCAGAGTTTCATCGTGATAAGCTCGGGCGGTTTCTGGATCGAGTGCCAAATTGAACTGATCTTCCCAGCGGAATTCGAAGCGGGCTTTTGACATGGCATTATCGCGGATCTGTGCACCGGGGTGGCCTTTCGCCAGATCTGCTGCATGGGCCGCAATTTTATAAGTGATAAGCCCTTGCTTCACATCATCTTTATTGGGTAGGCCAAGATGCTCTTTGGGGGTGACATAGCACAACATGGCGCAACCAAACCAACCAATCATGGCGGCTCCAATACCTGAGGTAAAGTGGTCATAGCCGGGAGCAATATCCGTGGTCAATGGGCCTAAGGTATAAAACGGAGCTTCGTGGCAATGCTCCAGTTCTTCGGTCATATTGCGGCGAATCATCTGCATTGGCACATGCCCTGGGCCTTCAATCATCACCTGTACGTCATATTCCCAGGCAATTTTGGTCAATTCCCCCAAGGTATGTAACTCAGCGAATTGGGCTTCATCATTGGCGTCCTGAATAGAACCAGGGCGCAAACCATCACCCAGAGACAATGAAACATCATAGGCCGCACAAATTTGGCAAATCTCGCGGAAGTGCTGATAGAGAAAGTTTTCCTGATGATGAGAGAGGCACCATTTCGCCATAATTGACCCGCCGCGAGAGACAATTCCGGTCAATCGTTTGGCTGTCATCGGTACGTAACGCAGCAGCACACCGGCATGAATAGTAAAGTAATCAACCCCTTGCTCAGCCTGCTCTAATAGAGTGTCGCGGAATATTTCCCAGGTCAGGTTTTCAGCCACCCCATTGACTTTTTCCAGTGCCTGATAGATAGGAACCGTGCCGATAGGTACTGGGCTGTTACGCAAAATCCATTCACGAGTTTCATGAATATAACGACCGGTGGACAAATCCATCACGGTATCTGCACCCCAGCGGGTAGACCACACCAGTTTTTCTACTTCTTCTTCAATGGAGGAGGTCACGGCTGAGTTACCGATATTGGCATTCACTTTCACGAGAAAGTTGCGGCCAATGATCATAGGCTCAGATTCAGGGTGGTTAATGTTGGCGGGGATAATCGCACGACCGGCGGCTACTTCTTGGCGAACAAACTCCGGCGTGATGTTTTCCGGCAAATTGGCACCAAAGGCTTGCCCCGGATGCTGGTGGCGTAATACTGCACCGCGAATTCGCTCACGGCCCATATTTTCTCGCAGGGCGATAAATTCCATCTCCGGTGTCACTTTACCGGCTCTGGCGTAATGCAATTGCGTGACACATTTGCCATCAATAGCTTTTTTAGGGCGTGGGAGATGCTCAAAACGCAAATGGTCCAAACCTTCATCAGCCAAGCGCTGCTGGGTAAAGCCAGAGCTGAGGGTGGTTAGTGCCTCGGTATCTAGGCGATCGGCTATCCAGCTATCACGCAATTTGGGTAAACCGGCATGGACATCCAGTTTGGCGCTTGGGTCGCCATAAGGGCCGGAAGTGTCATAAACCGGAATAGCTTCGTTATCTTCATAATGTGGGGAGTCTTTGCTGCCGCCGATCATAGTCGGACTGAGCTGGATCTCACGCATGGGGACTTGAATATCGGGCCGTGAGCCTTGCAGATAAATTCGTTGCGAGTTAGGGAAAGTTACCCCTTGCAGGGTATCGATAAATTGTTGCGCCTCTTCGCGTACTTGTTTACGTGGTATAGCTTTACGCGGGAGTGATGAGTTTTGGGTGATATTATTAGACATAGCAAATTCCTACCAGTGTGGTTTATAGGGAAAATTGCTTGTCTGGAGCTTGGCGGGAGTAACGATGTTTGCCAGTGACCGGCAGCCACCTGTAAGGGGAAGACGGGCCTGTAGCGATAAATTACTCTTGTTCCCTTCGCGGGTATTAACCCGATCAGGTTCCGCGGATCCCGAATTAACGGTCTCAGCCTGCGTTTGCTTCCCTAAGAAAGCAGGTGCTAGGCACTCCGACAAGAGCCTTGAGTATATGAGGTTATCTTAAAACTACAACCCCATCAGAATAATTGGCTTATTACATATCACTAATATCAATTTGCTTTTGTTTGCAGATCAATCGACTGAGCGGCTTGCCATGATTCGGCTGCCCATTGAATTAATTGATCTTCTAGCCTGAAACGGGCATCGAGGGCTTCGCCGATATCGGATAAAGCCTGTTGAAACTCGGTGCAGCTATCTTGGTCTATTTCAATGTTTGTATAACGATCATGGAATGCCATGATAGTTTGAGTGTTATTTTTTAAGGCAGGATAAACTTTGGTCGTCAGCGCCATTTTCGGGCTGGATGCGCCTTCTACCTGTTTGATAATTCTATCGTAGATATGAAAATGCCCTGAAGAGAGATAATCCACCAGATTATGGCAAAAGTTCTCCAGCGCTTTTTCATTAAGCGGGGTATGCTTTTCTTTTTGCGGCTTAATACCGATCACTGCGCAATACGAGACTAAAAGTTCTTTACGTGCATGAAGCCATTGATCAATTAATTCATTACTGCCGCCAACGCGTTGAGTCAGGCTTTCCAGTCGGTTGAGCATAAGCGACTCCATGAGTAAGAATACGTCAATATGGGTTACGGAAATGTAACAAACCAGATTCTAGATTGCCAGTGAAGTCGAGGTTGTGCAACAACGATATGGAACTACAACTTACAGGTAAAGAAAGTGGCTGGTGGATTGTCAGTCATGAAAACAAATTATGGTTACCAAAAGGGGAGTTACCGCAAGGTAATGCCGCCAATTGGTCATTACAAGGCGCAACCGCCAGACAGATTGGTGAATGGCAAGGACAGGCTGTTTGGCTTATCCGCCAGCAGATGTCCACGGATATGGGGTCAGTGCGGCAATTACTGGATGTAGACCGCAGTTTATTCCAATTAGCTGGGCGTGGTGTGCAATTAGCGGAGTTTTATCGCTCTCATCGCTATTGTGGTTATTGTGGTCATCAAATGCATGCCAGCCGGACTGAGTGGGCTTGCCTGTGTAACCACTGCCGTGAACGCTACTATCCGCAAATCGCCCCTTGCGTCATTGTCGCCATTCGCCGTGGTGATGAAATGTTATTGGCGCAGCATGTTCGCCATCGTGGTGGTATTAATACTGTGCTGGCCGGGTTTGTCGAAGTCGGCGAAACCTTGGAACAGGCTGCCTCCCGTGAAGTTTTGGAAGAAAGTAATATCCACATTAAAAATCTGCGTTATGTGACATCACAACCCTGGCCGTTCCCGCATTCGCTAATGATGGCGTTTATGGCGGATTATGACCACGGCGAGCTGCGCCATGACCCTAAAGAGCTGCTGAATGCCGGTTGGTATCGTTATGACCAATTGCCATTATTGCCACCGCCGGGCACCGTGGCGCGTCGGCTGATTGAAGATACCGTAGCATTGTGTCGCAGCGAGCAGGACAGCTAAAGCTGGCATGCTACAATAGCGCCAGATAACTAAGGGAGCCCCACATGAATGAGTTGAAAAACGATCGCTATCTGCGTGCTTTATTACGCCAACCGGTAGATATAACCCCGGTGTGGATGATGCGCCAGGCAGGCCGCTATTTGCCAGAATATAAAGCCACTCGTGCTGTAGCCGGGGATTTTATGTCACTGTGCAAAAATGCTGAATTGGCCTGTGAAGTAACGATGCAACCATTGCGTCGTTATCCGCTTGATGCGGCGATTTTATTTTCTGACATTCTGACTATTCCTGATGCTATGGGATTGGGACTCTATTTTGAAACGGGTGAAGGCCCGCGTTTCCAATCTCCTATTACCTGCCGCGCCGATGTTGAAAAACTTCCCATTCCTGACCCGGAACAGGAGTTGGGCTATGTCATGAACGCGGTAAGAACTATTCGTCGTGAGTTAGCAGGAGCAGTACCATTAATTGGTTTCTCCGGCAGTCCGTGGACACTGGCAACCTATATGGTCGAGGGCGGTAGCAGTAAGGCCTTTACTAAATTGAAGAAAATGATGTATGCCGAGCCGAAAACTTTACACCTGCTGCTGGATAAACTGGCTGAAAGCGTCATTTTGTATCTCAATGCTCAAATTAAAGCCGGCGCGCAATCCGTTATGATCTTTGATACCTGGGGTGGGGTGCTGACCGGGCGTGATTATGCTGAATTTTCATTGAGTTATATGCATAAAATTGTCGATGGTCTGATCCGCGAAAATGACGGACGGCGAGTGCCGGTGACCTTATTCACCAAAGGCGGTGGACAATGGCTGGAAGCAATGGCGGCTACCGGTTGTGATGCCTTGGGGCTGGATTGGACCACGGACATCGCTGATGCGCGTCGCCGTGTGGGCGATAAAGTTGCTCTGCAAGGTAATATGGACCCTTCCATCCTTTATGCTCCACCTGCGCGTATTGAGCAGGAAGTTAGCACGATTTTGGCTGGTTTTGGTCAGGGGGAAGGGCATGTCTTTAATCTGGGGCACGGTATTCATCAGGATGTTCCACCAGAGCATGCAGGGGCTTTTGTTGACGCGGTGCATCGTTTATCCAAGCCATATCATCAATAAGTTAGCGGGCAACTAGACTGATGGTTGATACTCAAGCACTACGAGCAGAACAGCGACAACGAGCATCTGAAGTGTGTCTTCAAGATGATATTGCTAGCAGCTCGGTGCGCTTTATTGCTGGTGCGGATGTCGGTTTTGAGCAGCAAGGGGAGGTTACCCGTGCTGCTATCGCAGTCTTACGCTACCCTTCACTCGAGCTTGTGGAGTATCAGATTGCCCGAGTAGCAACTTCACTGCCGTATATCCCCGGTTTACTTTCTTTTCGTGAATATCCTGCATTATTAGCTGCTTGGCAGCAGTTACAGCAACGGCCTGATTTGGTTTTTGTTGATGGGCAGGGTATCGCGCATCCCCGTCGTTTAGGGGTTGCCAGCCATTTTGGTTTGCTCGTTGATGTCCCTACCATTGGTGTTGCCAAAAGCCGTTTGTGTGGGCACTTTCAACCATTGGAGAGTGAAAGTGGTGCCTTACAGCCGCTGGTGGATGGTGATGAGCAACTTGGCTGGGTATGGCGTAGTAAAGCTCGCTGTAATCCATTGTTTATTTCGCCTGGTCATCGGGTAAGTGTGAACCGTGCGCTGGAATGGGTTCAGCATTGTATGGCGGGTTACCGTTTGCCAGAGCCGACGCGTTGGGCAGATGCTATCGCATCAAACCGTCCGCAATTTCAGCGTTGGATATGGAAAAATCCTGATTTGCTTGGCAAGCATAGGGATATGATTTAATTTCGGGTACACTGCCGCGCAGATAATGAATAATGAGAACTCATCATGATACGTAATCCGATTCATCTACGTCTCGAAAAGCTAGAAAGTTGGCAACATCTGACGTTCATGGCTTGCTTATGCGAGCGGATGTATCCCAACTATCAGCAATTTTGCTTGGAAACCGAGTTCGGTGATCCGGCTGTTTACCGACGTATTCTGGATCTTATCTGGGAAACATTGGTGGTAAAAGACGCTAAGGTCAATTTTGATAGCCAGTTAGAGAAATTGGAAGAGGCAATTCCTTCCGCTGATGACTATGCTATCTACGGTGTTTACCCTGCTATCGATGCTTGTATTGCATTAAGTGAAGCTATTCATTCGCGTTTGAGTGGCGAAACTCTGGAACATGCTATCGCTATCAGTGAAACGTCAATCCGCACGGTTGCGATGCTGGAAATGACGTTGGCCGGTAAAGAAATGACCGATGAAGAACTGAAAATCCTGCCCGCGATTGAAGAAGAATGGGATATCCAATGGGAGATTTTCCGCCTGTTAGCTGACTGCGAAGAGCGCGACCTAGATCTGATCAAAGGGTTACGATCTGACCTGCGGGAAGCGGCTGTTAGCAACATTGGCATAAATTTAACGCAATAAGGCAAGAAAACGTGATTTAACGCCTGATTTGTCACGTCTTAAGGCTTCACATCTGCCCCCTGTCTGTTCTACATTTGGGGGGCGAAAAAAAGTGGCTATCGGTGCGTGTATGCAGGAGAGTGCTGTCAATCGGCATATCCGTCGCACTCGATGCTTTGCAAACGATAAACACACTGTAAGGATAACTTATGAATAAGACTCAACTGATTGACGTAATCGCGGACAAAGCGGACCTTTCCAAAGTACAAGCTAAAGCAGCTTTGGAGTCCACACTGGCTGCAATTACCGAATCTCTGAAAGACGGTGATCCAGTACAATTGGTTGGTTTCGGTACTTTTAAAGTAAACCATCGTAATGAGCGCACTGGCCGCAACCCACAAACCGGTAAAGAAATCAAAATTGCTGCAGCTAATGTGCCAGCGTTTGTTTCTGGTAAAGCACTGAAAGACTCTGTTAAATAATAGTGTGTCAGTGAAAATAATAGACAGGGGGGTGACAAGGCCCCTTTTGTTTATGCAGCGGGTGCTGATGACCCTCGGTTTAGCCTTTGGTCTCAGCGCCTGTAGCAGCCAGTCAGGCACTCCTCAATTTAGTGCCAGCGGATATATCGCCGATAACGGTGTCGTTCGTTTATGGCGTCAGGATAATGCACAGCAGCAGCCACTCGTGTTGATGAGCGTCTATAGCCCCTATTCAGGGGATAATACCCGCGTGACCTTCTACGAATATCAAAATGGCCTATTACGGGAAATCCGGCGCAATGATTTGGGCCATAATCCGCAAAGTGTCGAATTACGTTTTGATGATCAAGGTCAGGTCAGTTTTATGCAGCGCCAGCTAGCGACACGGCGTGAGCAACTTTCTATGGATAATATTGCGGTTTATCAACTGGAAGCCAAGCGGATCCTGGAGCTGAGCAGTGCGCTGCGTGCCGGAAATGTTAGGTTAATTCAGGGGCGTTGGCAGGAGGGCATCGTTACGACCTGTGCTGGAAAGACACTACGTCTGAGTCTTGATGATAATTCGCAGGCATGGCTGAATAAGCGAGGCGCGAATAGCGCAGAACCTCTGGGTGTTGCATGGCTGGATTCACCTGAAGGCCAGCAATTACTGTTGGTTGCTAATCAGGATTTCTGTCGCTGGGAGCCTACTGCGGGCAGTTTGTAATATAAAGGGGCACAGCGAGCTACCCCTTTGAACGTGGCGACCATTATCTTTATCGCGAGTTATTTCCCGCGCGCAATCGCCCGATAGCCGATATCTTTACGGCAGAAAGCGCCTTCCCACTGAATACTTTCAGCAAGTTTGTAGGCATGTTGCTGTGCTTGAGCGACGGTTGCACCGAGCGCCGTGACACACAACACGCGACCACCGGCGGTCACAACATTATTCTGATCATCTAGCTTAGTTCCCGCGTGGAACACTTTCCCATCAGCGGTTTCTTGCTGTGGCAGCCCATAAATGACATCACCTTGACGATAATCAGCCGGATAACCGCCCGCGGCCAGCACGACACCCAGTGATGGGCGTTCATCCCACTCAGAGGTTTTCTCATTGAGTTTACCTTGAGCACCGGCTAGACAGAGCTCAACTAAATCTGAACGCATCCGCAGCATGATGGGCTGAGTTTCAGGGTCACCAAAACGACAATTGAATTCGATAACTTTGGGTTGTCCGTCAGCCGAAATCATCAAGCCCGCATAGAGGAAGCCAGTATACACGTTGCCTTCCGCCGCCATGCCGCGCACGGTTGGCCAGATAACTTGATCCATGACCCGTTGATGGACTTCATCAGTGACCACCGGCGCTGGAGAATAAGCGCCCATGCCGCCAGTATTCGGGCCGGTATCACCATCACCCACTCGCTTATGGTCTTGGCTGGTGGCCATTGGCAACACGTTCTCACCGTCAACCATCACAATAAAGCTGGCTTCTTCACCATCAAGGAACTCTTCTACCACAATACGGTGGCCTGCATCACCGAATGCATTGCCTGCCAGCATGTCATGAACGGCAGTTTCTGCCTCTTCTAAGGTCATGGCGACAATCACACCTTTACCCGCAGCTAACCCATCCGCTTTAATCACGATTGGAGCACCAATCTTGCGAACATAGGCTAAAGCAGGTTCGACCTCGGTGAAGTTTTGGTAAAACGCGGTTGGGATATTGTGGCGAGCCAGGAAGTCTTTGGTGAAAGCTTTGGACCCTTCTAACTGAGCGGCAGCTTGCGTTGGGCCAAAGATAGTCAGGCCAGCAGCACGGAAAGCATCAACGACACCAATCACTAACGGAGCTTCCGGGCCAACGATAGTCAGGCCAATGTCATTATTCTGGGCAAAAGCCAGTAAACCGGCGATATCAGTAGCGGCGATATCGACATTTTCTAGCCGAGGCTCCAGTGCCGTCCCCGCATTCCCCGGCGCGACATAAATTTTATCCGCCAAAGGAGACTGTGTTACTTTCCAGCCCAGCGCATGCTCGCGCCCGCCGTTGCCAATAATCAAAATATTCATTTGGGTCACTCCGTAGGATATACGCCAGAGCGCATACCCTACTTATATAAGAGGTTTAATTAATGACGGAAATGGCGCATGTCGGTGAAAATCATGGCAATACCGTGTTCATCAGCGGCAGCAATAACTTCGTCATCACGGATTGAGCCACCCGGCTGGATTACGCAGGTGATTCCCACGGCTGCTGCAGCATCAATACCGTCGCGGAATGGGAAGAAAGCATCAGAGGCCATTGCAGAACCTGCGACTTCCAAACCTTCATCGGCCGCTTTGATACCAGCTATTTTGGCGGAGTACACGCGGCTCATTTGGCCTGCGCCTATACCGATAGTCATATTGTCACGCGCATAAACAATTGCGTTGGATTTTACGAATTTGGCTACTTTCCAGCAAAACAGTGCATCACGCAGTTCCTGCTCGGTGGGCTGGCGTTTGGATACCACACGCAGATCCGCGGCGGTTACCATACCTAAATCGCGATCTTGCACCAGCAAACCGCCATTGACGCGTTTGAAGTCCAGCGCCGCAGTGCGTTCTTGCCACTGACCACAAGTCAGAACGCGAACATTCTGCTTGGCGGCTAACAGTGTCAAAGCTTCAGTACTAACCGATGGTGCAATAATCACTTCGACGAATTGACGGCTGATAATGGCGCTCGCCGTTTCGGCATCCAGTTCGCGGTTAAAGGCGATAATGCCGCCGAAAGCTGATGTCGGGTCAGTTTTATAAGCTTTATCGTAAGCCGCCAACAGAGAGTCAGCGATAGCGACACCACATGGGTTGGCATGTTTGACAATCACACAAGCGGGTTCACTGAACTCTTTCACACACTCAAGTGCGGCATCGGTATCGGCGATGTTGTTATAAGAGAGAGCCTTGCCTTGTAATTGTGTTGCAGTTGCAACGGATGCTTCTTTAACATCTTCTTCTATATAGAAAGCGGCATGCTGGTGGCTGTTCTCACCGTAACGCATATCTTGTTTCTTTATATAGTTAAGATTCAGAGTCCGTGGGAAGCGACCTGAAGGTTGTTCAGTGTCGCCATAATAAGGAGGAACCAGCGCGCCAAAGTAGTTGGCAATCATGCTGTCGTAGGCGGCGGTGTGTTCGAAAGCTTTAATCGCCAGGTCGAAACGGGTTGGATAAGTCAGTGAACCTTCATTCTCATCGAGCTCAGCAATAATCGCCGGGTAGTCGCTGCTCTTGACGACAATAGCAACATCTTTGTGGTTCTTAGCTGCTGAGCGCACCATGGTTGGGCCGCCGATATCGATATTCTCCACTGCATCTGCTAGTGAGCAATCAGGGCGGGCTACCGTCTGAGCAAATGGATATAAGTTCACAACCACAATATCAATTGGCTGAATGTCATGTTGGGCCATGATGCCATCATCTTGACCACGACGGCCTAGAATGCCGCCATGCACTTTGGGATGCAAAGTCTTAACGCGTCCGTCCATCATTTCCGGGAAACCGGTGTAATCTGAAACTTCAGTGACTGGCAGACCAGCATCAGCCAGCAGACGGGCAGTCCCGCCGGTAGAAAGTAGCTCGATACCACGTTGTGAAAGTGCAGTAGCGAATTCGATGATCCCGGCTTTGTCAGAGACACTGAGTAGAGCACGGCGGATTGGGCGGCGTTGTTGCATGGTTTTATCCCTTGGCTTTGGAGTCGCAATTGTTCTTCGCAATCGCTCAATAGAGCGTTATGTGGATCTCTTCTATCTATATAGCGCTATAAAGAGAAGAACAGATTCAGATAACGTCCCAAACTTTGCCAATAAGGTGACTCTTTTCGACGCGGGGAATTGTAGCGAAAACGATTGCGCGATGCTCGTCAATTTTGAGTTCAGATTCAATCTGTGGATAAGTTTGTGTACAACAGGGTATAAGGTGGGGTTTTGCTGTGGAATGCAGCAAACAGTCATTTTTATTGAAATTAGCGGTTGCGGGCAGCTCAGAACTCCCTATAATGCGCATCCATCGAGACGGCACACAACGAATCAAGTAGTTAAGTGACCGGCAAAGAAAACAGAGAAATTCAACGAAATTAGTAGTTGACTCTGAATGAGGAAAGCGTAATATGCGCACCTCGCGTTACCAACCACCGGTTGCTAACGCACTGCTCTTTAACAATTTATCAGACAATCTGTGTGGGCACTCGCAAGACGATATCGAAGCCTGTTTCGGCAGGCAGAAATAATATCAAAGTCTTGAAGAGTGACCAAAGCAGTACACATTTGAACTTCGGTTCGAATGCATATTTGCAGAAAGTAATCTTTGAGCATCGCTTTTAATTAAGCAAATCAAACAAATCTTAAATTGAAGAGTTTGATCATGGCTCAGATTGAACGCTGGCGGCAGGCCTAACACATGCAAGTCGAGCGGCAGCGGGAAGTAGTTTACTACTTTGCCGGCGAGCGGCGGACGGGTGAGTAATGTCTGGGAAACTGCCTGATGGAGGGGGATAACTACTGGAAACGGTAGCTAATACCGCATGACCTCGCAAGAGCAAAGTGGGGGACCTTCGGGCCTCACGCCATCGGATGTGCCCAGATGGGATTAGCTAGTAGGTGAGGTAATGGCTCACCTAGGCGACGATCCCTAGCTGGTCTGAGAGGATGACCAGCCACACTGGAACTGAGACACGGTCCAGACTCCTACGGGAGGCAGCAGTGGGGAATATTGCACAATGGGCGCAAGCCTGATGCAGCCATGCCGCGTGTGTGAAGAAGGCCTTCGGGTTGTAAAGCACTTTCAGCGAGGAGGAAGGGGTTGAGTTTAATACGCTCAATCATTGACGTTACTCGCAGAAGAAGCACCGGCTAACTCCGTGCCAGCAGCCGCGGTAATACGGAGGGTGCAAGCGTTAATCGGAATTACTGGGCGTAAAGCGCACGCAGGCGGTTTGTTAAGTCAGATGTGAAATCCCCGCGCTTAACGTGGGAACTGCATTTGAAACTGGCAAGCTAGAGTCTTGTAGAGGGGGGTAGAATTCCAGGTGTAGCGGTGAAATGCGTAGAGATCTGGAGGAATACCGGTGGCGAAGGCGGCCCCCTGGACAAAGACTGACGCTCAGGTGCGAAAGCGTGGGGAGCAAACAGGATTAGATACCCTGGTAGTCCACGCTGTAAACGATGTCGACTTGGAGGTTGTGCCCTTGAGGCGTGGCTTCCGGAGCTAACGCGTTAAGTCGACCGCCTGGGGAGTACGGCCGCAAGGTTAAAACTCAAATGAATTGACGGGGGCCCGCACAAGCGGTGGAGCATGTGGTTTAATTCGATGCAACGCGAAGAACCTTACCTACTCTTGACATCCACAGAACTTAGCAGAGATGCTTCGGTGCCTTCGGGAACTGTGAGACAGGTGCTGCATGGCTGTCGTCAGCTCGTGTTGTGAAATGTTGGGTTAAGTCCCGCAACGAGCGCAACCCTTATCCTTTGTTGCCAGCACGTAATGGTGGGAACTCAAAGGAGACTGCCGGTGACAAACCGGAGGAAGGTGGGGATGACGTCAAGTCATCATGGCCCTTACGAGTAGGGCTACACACGTGCTACAATGGCAGATACAAAGTGAAGCGAACTCGCGAGAGCAAGCGGACCACATAAAGTCTGTCGTAGTCCGGATTGGAGTCTGCAACTCGACTCCATGAAGTCGGAATCGCTAGTAATCGTAGATCAGAATGCTACGGTGAATACGTTCCCGGGCCTTGTACACACCGCCCGTCACACCATGGGAGTGGGTTGCAAAAGAAGTAGGTAGCTTAACCTTCGGGAGGGCGCTTACCACTTTGTGATTCATGACTGGGGTGAAGTCGTAACAAGGTAACCGTAGGGGAACCTGCGGTTGGATCACCTCCTTACCTGACGATACGCATTGCGCAGTGTCCACACAGATTGTCTGATAGAAAGTAACGAGCAAATAAGGCCGGGCTGAGAAATTAGTCGGGCTTTAGTACCTTGTTGGGTCTGTAGCTCAGGTGGTTAGAGCGCACCCCTGATAAGGGTGAGGTCGGTGGTTCAAGTCCACTCAGACCCACCAACTCACCATTCCCTGTTGAGTTGCAGCAATAAGGTGATTTTGCTTTTTATATGGGGCTATAGCTCAGCTGGGAGAGCGCCTGCCTTGCACGCAGGAGGTCAGCGGTTCGATCCCGCTTAGCTCCACCATATAAAAAAACTATTTCAAAACGTACTGCGGTCGAAAGACTCAGTGGGTTGTGAAATATTGCTCTTTAACAATCTGGAACAAGCTGAAAATTGAAACATTACAGCTGAAACTTATCTCTCCGTAGATGTACTGAGATAAGGAGTAACCTGTAATAGAGTCTCTCAAATAATCACAACGCAAGTTGTCGAAAGACACCTTCGGGTTGTGAGGTTAAGCGACTAAGCGTACACGGTGGATGCCTAGGCAGTCAGAGGCGATGAAGGGCGTGCTAATCTGCGAAAAGCGTCGGTAAGCTGATATGAAGCGTTACAACCGACGATACCCGAATGGGGAAACCCAGTGCAATTCGTTGCACTATTGCATGGTGAATACATAGCCATGCAAGGCGAACCGGGGGAACTGAAACATCTAAGTACCCCGAGGAAAAGAAATCAACCGAGATTCCCCCAGTAGCGGCGAGCGAACGGGGAGGAGCCCAGAGTCTGAATCAGTCTGTGTGTTAGTGGAAGCGTCTGGAAAGTCGCAGGGTACAGGGTGATACTCCCGTACACAAAAACACACTTACTGTGAACTCGATGAGTAGGGCGGGACACGTGACATCCTGTCTGAATATGGGGGGACCATCCTCCAAGGCTAAATACTCCTGACTGACCGATAGTGAACCAGTACCGTGAGGGAAAGGCGAAAAGAACCCCGGCGAGGGGAGTGAAATAGAACCTGAAACCGTGTACGTACAAGCAGTGGGAGCACCTTCGTGGTGTGACTGCGTACCTTTTGTATAATGGGTCAGCGACTTATATTTTGTAGCAAGGTTAACCGTATAGGGGAGCCGTAGGGAAACCGAGTCTTAACTGGGCGTCTAGTTGCAAGGTATAGACCCGAAACCCGGTGATCTAGCCATGGGCAGGTTGAAGGTTGGGTAACACTAACTGGAGGACCGAACCGACTAATGTTGAAAAATTAGCGGATGACTTGTGGCTGGGGGTGAAAGGCCAATCAAACCGGGAGATAGCTGGTTCTCCCCGAAAGCTATTTAGGTAGCGCCTCGTGAACTCATCTTCGGGGGTAGAGCACTGTTTCGGCTAGGGGGTCATCCCGACTTACCAAACCGATGCAAACTCCGAATACCGAAGAATGTTATCACGGGAGACACACGGCGGGTGCTAACGTCCGTCGTGAAGAGGGAAACAACCCAGACCGCCAGCTAAGGTCCCAAAGTCATGGTTAAGTGGGAAACGATGTGGGAAGGCATAGACAGCCAGGATGTTGGCTTAGAAGCAGCCATCATTTAAAGAAAGCGTAATAGCTCACTGGTCGAGTCGGCCTGCGCGGAAGATGTAACGGGGCTAAACCATGCACCGAAGCTGCGGCAGCGACGCTTAGGCGTTGTTGGGTAGGGGAGCGTTCTGTAAGCCGTTGAAGGTGGACTGTGAGGTCTGCTGGAGGTATCAGAAGTGCGAATGCTGACATAAGTAACGATAATGCGGGTGAAAAACCCGCACGCCGGAAGACCAAGGGTTCCTGTCCAACGTTAATCGGGGCAGGGTGAGTCGACCCCTAAGGCGAGGCTGAAAAGCGTAGTCGATGGGAAACAGGTTAATATTCCTGTACTCGGTGTTACTGCGAAGGGGGGACGGAGAAGGCTAGGCTAGCCGGGCGACGGTTGTCCCGGTTTAAGCATGTAGGCGGAGTGACCTGGTAAATCCGGTTGCTTATCAACGCTGAGGTGTGATGACGATGCACTACGGTGCAGAAGTAGTTGATGCCAAGCTTCCAGGAAAAGCCTCTAAGCATCAGGTAACATTGAATCGTACCCCAAACCGACACAGGTGGTCAGGTAGAGAATACTCAGGCGCTTGAGAGAACTCGGGTGAAGGAACTAGGCAAAATGGTGCCGTAACTTCGGGAGAAGGCACGCTGGCATTAGGTAAAGAGACTTGCTCTCGTAGCCGAAGCCAGTCGCAGATACCAGCTGGCTGCAACTGTTTAATAAAAACACAGCACTGTGCAAACACGAAAGTGGACGTATACGGTGTGACGCCTGCCCGGTGCTGGAAGGTTAATTGATGGGGTCAGCCGCAAGGCGAAGCTCTTGATCGAAGCCCCAGTAAACGGCGGCCGTAACTATAACGGTCCTAAGGTAGCGAAATTCCTTGTCGGGTAAGTTCCGACCTGCACGAATGGCGTAATGATGGCCAGGCTGTCTCCACCCGAGACTCAGTGAAATTGAACTCGCTGTGAAGATGCAGTGTACCCGCGGCAAGACGGAAAGACCCCGTGAACCTTTACTATAGCTTGACACTGAACATTGAGCCTTGATGTGTAGGATAGGTGGGAGGCATCGAAGTGTGGACGCCAGTCTGCATGGAGCCAACCTTGAAATACCACCCTTTAATGTTTGATGTTCTAACTCGGCCCCGTGATCCGGGGTGAGGACAGTGTCTGGTGGGTAGTTTGACTGGGGCGGTCTCCTCCCAAAGAGTAACGGAGGAGCACGAAGGTTAGCTAATCACGGTCGGACATCGTGAGGTTAGTGCAAAGGCATAAGCTAGCTTGACTGCGAGAGTGACGGCTCGAGCAGGTACGAAAGTAGGTCTTAGTGATCCGGTGGTTCTGAATGGAAGGGCCATCGCTCAACGGATAAAAGGTACTCCGGGGATAACAGGCTGATACCGCCCAAGAGTTCATATCGACGGCGGTGTTTGGCACCTCGATGTCGGCTCATCACATCCTGGGGCTGAAGTAGGTCCCAAGGGTATGGCTGTTCGCCATTTAAAGTGGTACGCGAGCTGGGTTTAGAACGTCGTGAGACAGTTCGGTCCCTATCTGCCGTGGGCGTTGGAAGATTGAGAGGGGCTGCTCCTAGTACGAGAGGACCGGAGTGGACGAATCACTGGTGTTCGGGTTGTCATGCCAATGGCACTGCCCGGTAGCTAAATTCGGAAGAGATAACCGCTGAAAGCATCTAAGCGGGAAACTTGCCTCGAGATGAGTCTTCCCTGGGGCTTTAAGCCCCCTGAAGGAACGTTAAAGACTATGACGTTGATAGGCTGGGTGTGTAAGTGCAGCGATGCATTGAGCTAACCAGTACTAATGATCCGTGAGGCTTAACCTTACAACACCAAAGGTGTTTTTGTTATTTGAGAATTGATTTTCAGCGATGTTTACAGATTGAATTGGCTGGCTGCGTGATAGACATCATGTGGCGGGTTGATTGAAACAGAATTTGCCTGGCGGCCATAGCGCGGTGGACCCACCTGAACCCATGCCGAACTCAGAAGTGAAACGCCGTAGCGCCGATGGTAGTGTGGGGTCTCCCCATGCGAGAGTAGGACACTGCCAGGCATCAAATTTAGCCGAGACCCCATGCCAAAAGCGTGGGGTTTTTGCTGTGTGGGATTTGGGATGTAAAAGAAAGCCTTCTGCTGCGCAGAGGGCTTTTTTTATGTCTGCAATTAGGGGGATTTGACGAAAGATGAATCGCATATGCTCAAATAGACTTTGTTATCATATTAAATCTTTCTGCCATTTTTATAATCTCAGCCACAGAAAAAAAACGTTATTGCCTTAAAATCATTGACTCTTAAATTGAAACGACGTTTTGATTATGGGGTTCAAATGAATGCTGGTCGATTTGCATATACAGCAGTATTGGTTGCAATGCTTAGCTGCACAGCAGTCCAGGCAAGTTCAGTGACATATCAAAAAGAAGCCATTACTGAAAATAACCTACCGGTATTTTATCCACAGCTTAAACAGCAGATGACTTACCAAAGTTCATGGCTGGCAGGAAAGTATACTGATTTTGCACTGTGGAAGAGTGATACCAGAAAAATCCTCAGACAGGCATTGCTCACTCCGGACTCAACCATTGCATTCTCTGCAGAAAAGCTAGATCAGCAAGATCGTGGAAACTATATTGCAGAGAAAATAGCTTTTAATATCACTGATGAAAGCCGAGTGCAGGGATTGTTATTAACACCTAAAACCAAAGGACCTCATCCAGCAATTGTTTTACTGCATGACCATGGCTCCAAATTTGATATTGGCAAAGAGAAAATGATTCGCCCATGGGGTGATAGTGCACAGCTTGCCTCGGCGCAGGCATGGTCTGACAAATTCTTTAGTGGTAAGTTTATTGGCGATGAATTAGCAAAACGTGGTTATGTGGTGCTATCCATTGATGCTATTGGCTGGGGTGATCGAGGGCCGATGAACTATGATCAGCAGCAAGCTTTGGCCAGTAACTTCTTTAATCTGGGCCGCTCATTAGCTGGCACTATGGCTTATGAGGATATGCGAACTGTTGATTTCTTGGCAACATTGCCATCGGTTGACCAGAAACACATCGGTGTTCTGGGCTTTTCTATGGGGGCATATCGCGCCTGGCAGCTGGCTGCACTGTCAGATAAAGTCGCTGTAACCGCTGCTATATCGTGGTTTGGTAACTACCAAGGTTTGATGACACCGGGTAATAATGTACTCCGCGGGCAATCCGCCTTTTATATGCTTCATCCCGGCATCGCCAATAAGTTAGATTTCCCTGATATCGCCAGCTTAGCGGCACCGAAACCAATGCTGCTTTTTAATGGTGGAAAAGATAAGTTATTTCCATCAGATGCAGTAGAACAGGCGTACAGCAAAGTGCATGCTGTTTGGCGTTCACAAAATGCTGAGTCCCGATTAGTGACTCGCAATTGGCCCGCATTGGGGCATGTTTTTTATCAAGAACAACAAGCAGTGGTTTTCCCGTGGTTAGATCGCTGGTTAAAACCATAAAAAAAGGCCCCTAGGGGCCTTTTATAGAGTGAACGTTATTAGTGCGAACTGCTTTGAGAAATACCCAAGCCGGTTTGTGAACGAACAAACTGTGCTTTGAAGCGTAGGCGTTCTTGCTGCCCCTCTTCTGAATTATCGGTAATGGAGAAGAACCATATCCCAACGAAGGCCACTATCATTGAGAACAATGCAGGGTATTCGTACGGATAGATGGGTTTTGCATGTCCTAATATAGTAACCCAGATGGTTGGGCCCAGAATCATCAGGATAACGGCGGTTAATAACCCCAGCCAGCCGCCAATCATTGCTCCACGAGTGGTCAGTCTTGACCAATACATCGAGATGAAAATGATTGGGAAGTTACAGCTGGCGGCAATGGAGAATGCCAAACCTACCATGAAGGCAATGTTTTGTTTTTCAAACAGAATACCTAAGCCAATAGCAACGAATCCTAAAACGACAACTGTAATTTTAGAGACTCTCAGCTCATCGCGCTCACGAGCTTTGCCCTTCTTAATCACACTGGCATAAAGGTCATGAGACACAGCAGATGCACCGGCTAATGTCAGGCCAGCGACGACGGCGAGAATAGTCGCAAAGGCCACTGCTGAGATAAAGCCGAGGAAGAAGCTCCCTCCGACTGCATCAGCCAGATGGACTGCCGCCATATTGTTGCCGCCGAGTAACGCGCCAGCCGCATCTTTAAAGGCAGGGTTCGGGCCAACCAACAAGATGGCGCCAAATCCAATGATGAAGGTCAATATGTAGAAGTAACCGATAAAGCCAGTGGCATAGAACACACTTTTTCGAGCTTCTTTAGCATCACTGACAGTGAAGAAACGCATCAGAATATGGGGCAAACCGGCAGTACCAAACATCAATGCCAGACCAAGAGACAGTGCGGATATTGGGTCTGATACCAATCCCCCAGGGCTCATGATAGACAGACCTTTAGGATGAACTTTGACGGCTTCGCTAAATAGTGTGTTGAAGTTGAAGTTAACAGACTTCATAACCATGATGGCCATAAAGGATGCACCGGCCAGCAGCAATACCGCCTTGATTATTTGTACCCATGTCGTGGCCAACATGCCACCAAACAAAACGTACAGCACCATCAGGATACCCACTAATACCACGGCGACGTGATAGTTGAGGCCGAATAATAACTCGATTAATTTACCAGCACCGACCATTTGCGCGATCAGATACAGAGCCACAACCACTAATGAGCCACAGGCTGATAGAGTGCGGATAGGTCGTTGTTTCAACCGGTAAGATGCCACATCAGCAAAAGTATAGCGGCCCAAGTTACGCAAGCGTTCGGCGATTAAGAATAGAATGATTGGCCACCCGATAAGGAATCCGATGGAGTAAATCAAGCCATCGTAACCGGAGGTATAGACCAATGCGGAAATACCGAGGAATGATGCCGCAGACATAAAGTCACCGGCGATCGCCAAACCATTTTGGAAACCGGTAATACGCCCGCCAGCAGTGTAATAGTCTTGTCGGGAGCGGGTACGTTTTGATGCCCAATAAGTAATATATAGTGTCGCGCCAACAAACAGAACGAACATAACGATCGCCTGAATATTGAGCGGCTGGCGATGAACTTCGCCAGTAATTGCATCTGCCTGTGACAGCGCAGGCAGAGCCAATAAGGAGAGTACGGACCAATGGCGAGTCTTCATTGCTTCACCTCACGAAGAATTTCTGCCGTCAGACGGTCAAACTCGCCATTAGCACGAATAACGTAAATACCGGTAAGAACAAAAGAAATTACAATCAGCCCCACACCGACGGGAATACCGCGAGTAATGCTGGACCCAGCATAGAGCGGGGTGCCGAGCCATTGTGGTTCGAAAGCAATAAGGAAAATGAAACCGACATATAACGCGAGGGTAATCAGCGACAGGAGCCAGGCAAAGCGACTACGCTTTTGCACCAGCTCTTTGAAGCTCGGGTTATTTTCAATCTCTTGATAAATGTTGTCATTCATCAGAGTCTCTCCTTTGAGGCATTAATTAAGGTTGCCGCCCGCAGGCGGCACAAGTTACGACGGTGCTTGCATTGATTGTTTTTCTTCCAGTAATTTGTCTACAACACCCGGATCGGCGAGTGTTGAGGTATCCCCTAAGTTGCTGGTATCACCAGCAGCGATTTTGCGCAGGATCCGGCGCATGATTTTGCCCGAACGAGTTTTTGGCAGTGAATCAGTCCAGTGCAGAATATCGGGTGTTGCGATTGGGCCGATCTCTTTACGCACCCAATTACGCACTTCGGTATACAGCTCTGGTGTTGGCTCTTCGCCATGATTCAGGGTGATATAGGCATAAATTGCCTGCCCTTTAATATTGTGAGGTACCCCAACCACCGCAGCTTCTGCAATTTTCGGGTGTGCGACTAATGCCGATTCAATTTCAGCAGTCCCTAAACGGTGCCCTGAAACGTTCAACACATCATCGACTCGGCCGGTTATCCAGTAGTAGCCATCTTCGTCACGGCGCGCGCCATCACCACTGAAATACATCCCTTTAAAGGTTGAGAAATAGGTTTGCTCAAAGCGGTCATGATCGCCAAACAGTGTTCTGGCCTGACCTGGCCACGAGTCGGTTATGACAAGGTTACCTTCCGCTGTACCTTCTTGTGGGTTACCCAAGTTATCAACTAACGCAGGTTGCACGCCAAAGAATGGGCGCGTGGCGGAGCCCGCTTTCAGTTCAGTGGCACCAGGGAGTGGGGTAATCATGAAACCACCGGTTTCCGTCTGCCACCAGGTATCAACAATCGGGCACTGACTGTTGCCTATTTTGTTGTAATACCATTCCCATGCTTCCGGGTTGATCGGCTCACCGACTGACCCCATGATGCGCAGCGAAGTGCGCTTGGTTCCTTCGATGGCTTTATCACCTTCGGCCATTAACGCGCGGATAGCCGTCGGTGCGGTATACAGAATATTGACTTGATGTTTATCAATAACCTGACCCAAGCGATTGACGCCTGGATAGTTAGGTACACCTTCAAACATCAAAGTAATTGCACCGCAAGCCAGTGGGCCATACAGCAGATAGCTGTGCCCGGTAACCCAGCCAACATCGGCAGTACACCAATAAATATCACCTGGATGGTAATCAAAAACGTATTTAAAGGTCAGCGCGGCATACACCAGATAGCCGCCAGTGGTATGCAATACCCCTTTAGGTTTACCGGTGGAGCCGGAGGTATAAAGGATGAACAGCGGGTCTTCTGCATTCATTTCTTCTGGAGGGCAATCGGCAGAAGCCTCTTTAATCAGATCATGCCACCACAAGTCCCGCCCATCTTTCCAATAACTAGCATTGCCGGTACGTTGAAATACGACGACATTCTTGATACTGGTAATTGCTGGGTTTTTCAGGGCTTCATCGACATTTTTTTTCAGTGGAATTGCACGACCGGCACGAATGCCTTCATCGGCAGTAATCACCAGTTTTGAGTTAGAGTCGATAATACGGCCAGCTACAGCATCGGGTGAGAACCCACCGAAAATCACCGAGTGAATAGCACCAATACGTGCACACGCCAGCATGGCAACGGCCGCTTCTGGCACCATTGGCATATAAATAGCAACCACATCACCTTTTTTTATACCCAGCTTTTTCAGAACGTTGGCAAACTGGCATACATCATGATGAAGTTGTTTATAGGTGACAGTTTTGGATTGGTTTGGGTCATCACCTTCCCAGATAATTGCGGTTTGATCACCACGTTCTGCCAGATGACGGTCAAGGCAGTTGGCCGCAAGATTCAGAGTGCCATCTTCAAACCAGCGGATACTGACGTGTCCGGGGTCAAAAGAGGTATTTTTCACTGTTTTATACGGTTTAATCCAATCAATAATCTTGCCTTGTTCACCCCAGAATTCATCTGGATTCTGCACAGACTGTTGATAGTATTGATTATATTGTTCTGGGCTTATCAGGGCATGCTCTGCAATTGCAGCTGGAATAGGATGTTTATGTATTTGGCTCATAATAGTTCTCCTTGAGATTGTTAATAATATGTCAATCAAAAGTTAATTATAGTGTGAGAGGCTGTTTTGTTTCTTTTTTGGGCGACAGATCACGCATAAAAGATGTTGATTTAGTGACTTACTTAATGCGTTGCGTGGTGAATCGATATCTTAATGATAGGAGAGGCGCGATGTGGTTATGTAATAAAGGAAAGAAATGTGCTCGTCAGCTCGTTTTTAGTATGAAAAGGGGATATTGATAGGCCTTGGTAATGAAAAGCATTAACTTTGCGTGATTAATGCAAATCAATGTAAGTTGTTAACTAAAAAATAATATATTAATTTACAACTGGAGTGGGAGTATTATTTTAATATCTCACCGGAATTAAAAAACGGTATATATTCCAACTTGAAATATTCATATAAAAATAAAAAATTCTCATGGCACAAATAGAATTTTTAATATCTTTATTTTCTTAATTTATGACCTCATTCTTTCCCTAAAAAATAGACTTTGGTTGCAGAGTATCCAAAATTAGCGGAGAATTGCGATAGTGGATATTAACAAAGTACATACATTTATCATCAAAAAATAAAACATAATCAAAATTTATGTGGCAATTTAATTTAGCTTACTTTCTATACTCATTGCTCTGGGTGTTATTTGTCATTGATGTATTTTACTGTTTTAATAACAAATATTTACTACGAACCAATGGCTTTTTTTGACTTATCTTATCCAGAGTGTCCATGTAGGCTGAGTGTAAACAAGGGTTGCAGAGAAGTGCCTGGAAGTGATACTGATTTAAAACGTGGACGGCTGGCGGGAGGCTGAGCCATAAGTTTTATCAACTATAGCCCCGTATTTAATGATTAAGTATTCTATTTGAGATGCTGGGTAACTTGCATTTTATGGAATGCTTTGAGGAATTTTTAGGGTATGAAAAGTGTAAAAGTAGGTCTGGCTTGGCAAATTCTCATTGCACTGGTTCTGGGTATTTTGGTTGGTGCGATTTTACATAACCAAATTGAATCAAGAGAATGGCTAGTTAGTAATGTTTTAAGTCCTGCGGGTGATATTTTTATCCGCTTAATTAAAATGATTGTTGTGCCGATTGTTATTTCAACTTTGATCGTCGGTATTGCGGGTGTGGGTGATGCTAAGAAATTGGGCCGAATTGGCTTGAAAACCATCATCTATTTTGAAGTTATCACCACAATAGCCATTATCATCGGGATCACCTTGGCGAATGTATTCCAGCCAGGGCACGGCATTGATATGTCGGCATTGACTGTCGTTGATATATCTCAGTACGAAAAAACCACCGAACAAGTACAAAATGGTAGCCACAGTCTGGTGAGCACTATCTTGTCGTTGATTCCGGCCAACGTCTTTGCCTCAATGGCGAAAGGCGACATGTTACCGATTATCTTCTTCTCAGTGTTGTTTGGTTTAGGGCTGTCTTCATTGCCAAAAGAAACCAAAGAACCACTGTTGAATGTGTTTAAAGCCGTTTCTGAAAGCATGTTCAAAGTCACACACATGATTATGCGCTATGCGCCTATCGGGGTGTTTGGCTTGATCTCGGTGACTGTCGCCAATTTTGGTTTTGCATCTCTTATCCCGCTCGCCAAGCTGGTTATTCTGGTGTACGCCGCTATTATTTTCTTTGCTTTAGTGGTCATGGGCACTGTGGCAAGAATATGTAAGTTGCGAATTTGGACTTTGATTCGAATTCTCAAAGATGAGCTGATTCTGGCCTATTCTACGGCCAGCTCTGAAACAGTATTACCGCGAATCATTGAAAAAATGGAAGCTTATGGTGCGCCAAAATCCATCACCAGCTTTGTCGTACCGACTGGATATTCATTTAATCTTGATGGCTCCACACTTTATCAAAGTATCGCGGCCATATTTATTGCCCAGCTATACGGTATTGAACTCTCCATCGGACAAGAGATTATTCTGGTTCTGACTTTAATGGTCACTTCGAAAGGTATTGCCGGTGTTCCGGGCGTCTCTTTTGTTGTTCTGCTGGCAACACTAGGCAGTGTGGGCATTCCGTTGGAGGGGTTGGCCTTTATTGCGGGTGTAGACCGTATTTTAGATATGGCACGTACGGCACTCAATGTGGTGGGAAATGCATTAGCGGTATTGGTTATCGCCAAGTGGGAACATCAATTTGATCATAAAAAAGCTAAGGCTTATGAAAAAGCGTTGTTTGCACCGAAACAGACACCTGTTGAAAACTAGCGGTTAAGTTATCTGTCAGCCAAAACCCCCTGTTAGAGTAATACTAATAGGGGGTTTTATTTTTAAGTGTCATAAGGAATAAGTGTGCAGGTGATTGACGGACATAATTAATTTAAGCCTAGGCGATATGACCAGTGAATCAGCTCGGCAACTTTGTGGACATCCAGTTTTTTCATCATATTAAGGCGATGGGTTTCAACGGTTTTTTGGCTGATCGACAGCTGGTCAGCAATAATACGGTTACAAGAACCTTCAGTGATCAGTTTTAAAACCTGTCTCTCGCGCGGTGTTAATACGGCTTGATTAGTATCAGTGCCTTGGGCCAGTTTATTCATCAGAACATTATTGAGTGCAGGGTCAATATAGCGCTTGCCTACGGCGACAGTTTGAATGGCTGCCATTAGGATCTGCTGTGGGCTTTTCTTTAGTACATAACCTAGAGCACCATTGTTTAATGTTCTGCTAGCATAGTGTTCTTCATTACGTGCTGTTAATGCCAGTATCTTCATGGTTGGCCAGCGACGAAGAAGCTGAATAATCACATCCAGGCCATCCATCCCCGGTAGCCCCAAATCAATGATGACAATGTCTGGTTCGGTCTGACGGCATAAATTATAAACATCCAGCCCATTTTCCGCCTGACCAACAATTTGATAGCGGGAGTAAGTCATAAGCATATTTTTAATGCCATTAATAATTAGCTCATGATCGTCGACAATTAATAATTTAGTATTCATATAGTTATTCCTTTACCTGATGATTTAAATGGAGTCGGGAAGACTCCGAGGCTGAAACAGCCCATGGATTATCTCGTCGAGGCGAGTGATGTCTTGTTGTGTAATGGTTTCCTGAGCTTCTATTGCTATTTCCAGTTGAATTACGGCGTCGTGCAATACAATGAGTCCTGCTTGTCCGGCACAGCCTTTCAGCGTATGTAGGTGCTCTGATAATGTAGGTATATGAACTAGGGAGTTTCTAGCCTGCTGCAACAACAGCTGCAGTGATTGTGCTAATTTAAGATGGAGTGAGGGATCAGCCAAATCTAATAATGGCTTGGGCGCTGATATTTGGGGTGTGAGATTAATCCCACGTTCGAGTTGAAATTGTGCTGCCAGGTCTAATATTTCAGCCAATTGACAGAAAGTGACGGGTTTCGAGAGATAATGATTCATCCCTGCCTGATAAGCTTTTATTTTTTCGTCTGGATTAGCATTTGCGCTCAATGCCGTTATCATGCCGCAATTATCTCTATTAGCCACATCATTGCGCCAATATCGAGTTGTTGTTAGCCCATCCATACCCGGCATACGTATATCCATCAGCACCAGGTCGAAACGCTGAGTTTGACCGATGCTTAACGCCACTTCGCCACTCTCTGCCAATGTAACCTGATGGCCTAACTCTTGTAGCATCATGCCAACAATGTCACGATTAGTTTCTGCATCGTCGACTAATAATATAGCCATCTGCCATGGCTGTAATGGCAGGTTTTGTTTTGTCTCTTGCTGATACGGTATTAGTTGATTTTGAATATCCAGATATTTTTTTACTTTGGTATATAAGCGGCCGGGCAAATAGCATAATTCGTTATCAGTCAGAAGTGTCTGCTGCATGCTTAACGATTGATTACTCTCTGTTAGGCAGGTAACTCCCCAAGCAGATAATTGAGCATGTAAGGGGAGTGGTGCATAGCATTCACCCTGAAAAGGTGTGGCTCCCGCTATTCCACTAAAGGGTAGGATTAATACGAAACGACTACCACAGTTAGGTTGGCTATACAGGGTAATCTGCCCCCCCATCATTCTTGCCAGATTATCTGCAATAGTGAGTCCTAAACCGGTTCCTTGCCCATAGTCGCTGGTCTGGGCAAAGGGGCGAAATATCTGCTGTTGATGCTGTAAATCAATACCACAACCGGTATCTTCCACGGTAAAGCAAAGTTGACTGTCTTCACGTTCAACATTAAGGCGTATATGGCCCTGCTGCGTAAACTTAACGGCATTGCCCAATAAATTAATCAAAATCTGTTTGAGTCGCTGACCATCCAGAACAAGTTGCAGTGGTACTTCTGCACTGACGTAGGTCGAGAGAGTAATTGCTTTACTCAAAACTTGGCTGTGAATAGTTAACATTGCTTGATCCAATAAAGGCAATATGGCCGTTCTCTCTTGGGCTAATTCTAATTGACCTGATTCAATACGAGAGAAATCCAAGAGATTATTGATTATTGCTAATAAAGAGTGCGAACACTGGCGGGCGGTTTCTGCTAAACGATTTTGTGCTGATGTCAGAGGGGTATTTTGTAATAGTTCGATCGCGCCCAAAGCACCATTTAGTGGGGTACGGATTTCATGGCTTATGGTTGTCAGATGTTCGCTCTTACGATGGTTGGCTTGTTCTGCAGCTTGTTTTGATTTTGCCAACGCGAGTGTACGTTCCTTTACTTTTATTTCCAATGTATCGTATTGCTCATTCAACTTATCCAGCAACTTGTTGTAAGCACAAGCTATGTTCCCTAATTCATCCATTCGCTTAATGGGCAAACGCGGCTCCATAGCCTGTGGACTCGTCGCTCCAATAATATTGACGAAATTCCACAAGGGAATGGCGAGGTAATATCGTAGTAATAAGAAAAGTATCAGAGTAAGTAGCAGTAAAATAGCCAGCGCAAAGGGAAGTTGATGCAACGCAGGTTTTGCTGCTTCCCAGGCAAAACCTATTCGCGGATAAATAACTAATTGTTGCCAGCCTGGGCCTTTTAGCTGAGTTCGGAATACCAGATAATCGGAGGTCTGTTGCCAGCCATCATGCAACTTACTATTTTTTAGTTGCTTAAGGATTTCATATAACTGACTCGACGGTATATTTTGGGTGGACATTGACAGTAACTCACCATATTGGTCCAGCCATAAATTAATATCTCGTTGTTCTATTGGTTGATTATATGTGACTAATTCATTCAGTTTTAATGAAAATCCAGCCAATGCGCCCGTTTGGTCGCACGCAGCAACAGAGATATGCCAGCCACTTTGTGGAGTATAAGTCGGCATACCCCAAAAAATATTATCGTGGGTGGGGAATATGGGGAGTAGCTGTAATTCTTTTCGCCGTTGCTTCAAATAATCATTGGATACTTCTTGTGGTTTAAAAATGGTAATTCCATCTTTTCTATTAATTGTAAAACTATCAAGATAATAGGTTTGACCAGCAGTGCCGTAAGCTTGTGTTATTGGAAGGCTATGCTTAGATTGAGGAGAATTGCAGTTCACTGAATTAATAAGATTATTGTTATTAATATCATTTTTTTTGAAGGAGACAGGTAATGGCCTGCCAGCTTGATAATTTACCTGGCTATTGATAAGTGAGGTCGCATCCCGCTCTGCCCCTTCAAACTGGTAGTTACTCAAATCTGTGCGTAATAAGGCCATGTGTGTTAATTTATTCACTAATCTCTTACGTGTATTCTCATATGAAAAGAATGCCGTTGTTGCAATTGAAATTAGCCAAATAGCCGTCAAAGCTATGCCTAGTAATAGTGTCAATCGAGTGACGAGTGATGATGAATTTTCCATAATAGTCACCTGACTGTTTTTTTCAGTACGCCACAGTCAAAACTTGATATCAAGAATTACACTAATTTGATCGCTACTTGTTATAGATTCATTTAATTCTGGAAAAAGAGTAAATCAGGCTTTTGCTGTATAACGAATGTTTAATTACGGAGGATAATTGCTGTGTGGTATTTCAGGAGTAACCGCTGATGCTGGAAATATTGAAGATGCAGCCTTTAGTCAGAGACATTGATTTCTCAGATAAAAATATGGCGAAATTTACGTTGAATGAGATTCCCGCCAGAGCAGTGGATTATAACCATTCCATTTGCATGGGGATTTTTTTTATAGAGAAAAAAATGATATCAGATACAGTTATTCACTATATCACTCTCATGCTGGTCGCTCTTGACGATACTCAGGATTGTGCTTTACAGCTTAAAGATGGTTATTGGTGGTTTTGGTGTCGATATACTATTGATGATAGAGATAATATAAAGAATACGCGTCATTATTTATCAGTAAAGTTAGAGCAAATTTATGCTGTTATTCAGTATCTTAATTCATTGGCAGTCACCGTAAATTCTTCTAAATCAAATGTCTTATGTGAGAATGAAAAGAACATAGGCAAGGTTATTTCATGAAAGAGATTACTGGCTTGATATTGCTGCTTTTTATGCCGTTGGCCTATGGGAAAAACATTCCATGGCAAGGCGAACCTTTCTTTATTTATAGCCGTGGCATAACCGTATCAAATTTGTTGGAAGACTTAGGGATGAACTATGGTGTTTCAGTCATCGTTAGCCCTGAAATAAATGAAAGATTCAGTGGGAAAATCCTGGATAAGACACCGGACCAAATACTCACCGAGTTAGCCGGGTTATACAATATTACGTGGTACTACGATGGCGAAATACTCTATTTCTATAAGACCCAATCCATCAGAAAGGCGTTTATATCACCAGATGGGCTATCGACGACCACACTAATCAAGTATCTCCAGCACAGTGAGGTACCTGCGGGTAAGAATTGCGCAGTAAAGGCTATTTCTCGTCTTGATGCAATTGAGGTTACTGGCGTACCTATTTGCATAGAGCGGGTGACGACACTGAGCAAAATGTTGTCTTCACAAGTTCGTAAACAAAGCCAAAATAAAGAAACAGTAAAAGTCTTCCAGCTAAAATATGCTTCTGCGGCCGACTCAAGCTATCAGTACCGTGATCAATTGGTCAAGCTTCCTGGTCTGGTAAGTGTGTTACGCGAGATGAGTGCCGGCAATAATCTGCCTTTGGTTGGTGTAAAAGATCAAGGAGATACTCCTGTCAGTGTACCGCTTTTCTCTGCTGACCCTCGACAAAATGCTGTTATTATCCGTGATCGTCAAGTCAATATGCCGCTCTATGGTAGTTTGATTGCACAATTAGATCAGCGGCCAGTTCAAATCGAAATCTCAGTAACTATTATTGATGTAGATGCTGGGGATATTAGCCAACTTGGTATCGATTGGTCAGCGTCTACCTCTATTGGTGGGGCAGGGATCTCATTTAATAGTGGCAATGCCAAAAGCAATGCCGATGGATTCTCCACTGTGATTGGTGATACCGGAAACTTTATGGTTCGTCTGAATGCATTACAAAAAAACTCAAGAGCCAGAGTTTTATCTCGTCCATCGGTTGTTACCTTGAATAATATTCAAGCGGTATTAGATAAAAATGTAACATTTTATACAAAGTTGCAAGGTGACAAAGTGGCAAAGTTGGAATCAGTAACATCAGGTTCATTATTACGAGTGACACCAAGAATGATTAATTCTGATGGTGTAAAAGAAGTTATGCTTAACCTTAATATACAGGATGGCCAACAACAGGCACCTATCAGCAGCAGTGAACCTCTACCTGAAATTCAAAATTCTGATATTTCGACTCAGGCTACCTTGCGTGTTGGGCAAAGTTTACTCTTGGGTGGGTTCATTCAAGACAAGCAAATTGAATCGCAAAACAAAATACCACTATTGGGTGATATTCCTTTATTGGGTGGATTGTTTCGTAGTACCGAGAAGCAATCTCATAGTGTTGTCCGGCTATTTCTAATCAAGGCCGTACCGGTTAACACAGGGGAATAATATGGCAGTCAGATTCAAACTTCGTTTATTGAGTGGTGAGCTGAATGGACGTGAGTTGAACCTACCCGAGGGCGAATTTACTTTAGGAGAGCAAGGGTGTGATGTGCTCTTGCCATTACCTGAAGGGCAAGTGTTGACCTTGGTAATAAGTGAAAATCAAATAATGTTACAGGTGCCAGGGACTGTGTGGGTTAATGGTCTTAGGCACGACTTGCAACATCCTATTCCCTTACACCAAGTCATTGAGGCTGCTGGACTCGCATTGGTCCTCGGCGAGAAAACTGATGTTCTCAGTGGAATAAAAATACCCCACCGTGCAGGGGCTCGGTTATTACTTTGGCTATCTGTGGTGACATTTATACTATTGTTTCTGATCGTTATGCTTATATTTTGGTTTACACAGCAATCTAGCCGATTGTTTTCTTACCTGCCTCCTGATATTCCAACCCAATTATCAACGCAATTGGAACAGCCTGCTTTAGAGGGAATAAAGGCAGGTTGGTTATCGGATGGCAGTGTCATGCTAAGTGGGCACTGTACGTCATCCTCAGCGGTGATTCAGCTGCAAAATTTTCTGGTTAGAAATCAGATAGCCTTCCGAAATAAGTTAGTTTGTGATGATCACCTTACGGCCAGTGTCAGTGATGTATTACATCAATATGGCTATCAGGATATCGAGGTTAGTACAGGAAAAACCCCCGGAAATGTTATTCTCTACGGGGCAATTGAGATGGGAGAACACTGGGTAAAAGTGCAGGAAACACTGGCGACAGTTGCTGGGTTAAAAGGCTGGACAGTGGTTAATTCCCATAATGGACAAATTCCACGATTAGTTGAGCATCTGAGAGCGTTGGGATTATTAGGCTATCTGAGCATGACACAAAGTCCTAAAGATATTGTTATTAGTGGGGTGCTATCACCCGAGCAACAGCAGCAGCTTAAACAACTGCTGACAACAGTCGCTGAGCAGCAATCTGAAGTATTACCCGTCAGATATCAGAATATCCCTGCCTCAGACCAAGCGGCTCAACTTCTTCCTGCCGCTATTATCAGCTATGGCGGAAATAGTCATTCGAAATTTGTACAATTAGCCAATGGAACTCGCTTGCAGCAAGGAACCATATTGAAAAATGGTTATAAAATTATTTTTATCTCAGAGCTGGGTCTTTCATTATTAAAAGAAAATAACTTAATACAAATACCAATGAACTTTTAACGATAGGTAAATAATTTATGCGACATATTACAGAGCTGGAAGACTGTATTAAGTATAAAGCTATATCAATCCAGCAGAAAAAAGCTTTATTGATAAAGGAGAAAATATTAATAACTCATCAATTGTCTATACAGCAAACACCTGATGATTATAAAAAACTAAATGATTTGATGCTGGCATTGAAGAGTGCAGAAACGATCATAGAAACACTAATTGTCCGCTATGAAAAATAAATTCATGTTCGGTGCCATTTCTTAAAATCACAATATAAATATAAAAGACAATAATTAACTATTAATCCATAGTAAATTTAACAACCATAAATAGAGAAGGAAATGTCATATGATTGATAATAATCCTATTCAGTCAATGTTGGATGATTTGCAAGGGAGATATAGTAAGTTAAATTCTGATTTAGAGAAACTTAAGGATCATCAAAAAAATGTTGAGTTGTTGCAAAATCGTGCGAATTTTGATGATAAAGCAAGAGAAGTTCTCTTGCGATTAGATGCGGCATTTCCTGATGGTTTTAAAAAAGAAAAAACCAAAATAATGAGCTGTATTTCACAACTTAAAATACAGTTTAAACAATTGGAAACGCAGCTTGAAAATATGAATACTACAAATAATAAATAGTTGCATTCTTTCTTAAAGATCCCTTTAACAAGAATATAGGAGTATCTATATGTCAAGTAATTACTATGTGGAAACACCTGAATTTATTGCTAAGCATATGGCTGAATCATCAGGAAAAGATGTCATGAAGTATTATGATTCTCCCAATATTATTAATCAATCAGATGATATTTTCAGTATAGGGCTAAAGGTTTTATATTCCTTTCTCGATGTACTCTCCAATTTAGCCAGTACGAATTTTAAAGGTATGCAGGCGCGCTCAAAATATGCCAATGACACACAAGGTGTATCTAATCAAGTTGATGAGATTATTGCAAAAGCTGCTAAGGGAGATGATAAAACCAAAGAACCACTCCCTGATTCAGTCATCGATTTTATGCGAAAGAACGGTATTACTGTTGATGGTATGAGTATCGACGAATATTTAAAAAAGAATGGACCAGAATTAGATAAAGGCCAACTGCAGGCAGTAAAAGCGTCACTAGATAATGAGAAGAATCGTGCCACAGATACTATGAGCCAGGACCAATTACAACTACAGAAAATGATGCAGAGTTATAACGTTTGCGCTAATAACATCAGTACATTGCAGTCCGGTTTGAAAGATTTACTGATGACCATTGCTCGCAATCTTTGCTAATTCCAGCGGTAAGGAGGGGGTGAGATGAATACTCAACCGAGTGATGCTGTCATTAACTTTATGCAGCGGGGTGGGTCTCTGCGCATGTTGGCTAAAATGGACCCGAAAGATCTGTCATTAGTTTATGAATATACCGTGCAACTGTGCCAAGGAGGGGAGTATGACGGTGCCAAGCGTTTGCTTAATCTTTTAGTGAGATTGGATCATTGGAGTTTCTCTTATTGGCTGACCTTAGGCCTGTGTTATCAACAAACTGCTGATTTTCATCAGGCAATTTATTGCTTCAGTCGAGCGGGACAAATTCAGATAGATGACCCTCGCCCATCCTGTTCAGCCGCCGAATGTTATATGGCTTGTGGTAATACGGCCTATGCGGAAAAAGCCTTCCGAATGGCATTGAATTGGTGCAATTCGCATTCTGAATGGACGCAAGTACAGCAGCAAGCCGAATGCGGGTTGGCCGCTTTATTATTGGAGATACGAGATGTCTGATGCCATAGGAATGAGAACGACAGCTCTAAATGATTGGGCAACGTTAATGGCGGGTAAAGCTCCGACGTTATCATCGATAAAAATGCCTGACTGGCGAGGTATTGCCGGGCTACCTCCTACGATGGATGTGAACATAAGTTCTCCCAAAGTGACACAGCAAGATGCACAAGGAGCGCTCGATCGCTTACTCACTTATTTACCACAGACCAAGGTAAAACAAGAGGATAGTAGTCGCTTATCCCTTGATCGGCTGGGTAACACCGATATGCAGCTCATCATGTCGATGGCCGGTAATCTGAGCCTCGGGGTATTCTCTGACTTGTGCAAATCGATTGGTAAACAGATGGCGCGTGCGACAGATGTTCAGGCTTTTTTGCGTGATAAACGCGTTGCTGAATACCAACAACAGATCGATAAAGCGATTGAACAGGCCGATAAAGCCAAAAAAGCGGGAATTTTTAATGCGGTATTGGATTGGGTTATCGGCGCAGTAGAAGTGGTTTATGGTGCGTTTAAAGTCGCCGAAGGTGTGTTAACGGGTGACCCTGTTGCCATGGCCTCTGGTGCGGCTTATTTGGCGGCGGGCACGGCAGGTTTAGTCAAAGCGGCGGCAGAAACCGCCATGCTATTGGGTGCATCGAAAGAAAAATGCCAGCAAGTTATTGATGTGGCATCTAAAGTTCAGCTGTCTTGCGAATGCTTTGCTATGGCAATTGATCTGTTTCAGGCCGCACGCGCGATCAATGCTGCTCGTGCAGTGACTAAAGGAGCTGGCGATGTGCTGAAAGCGGGCAGCAGTGAAGTATTGACGGACGTTATTAAACATGGTGCTAGCGAGCAGGTTGAGCAGCTCGCTGGGCAGTTTGGTAAGGATGTCTGCAAGCAAGTCTGTCGCGATATCTCAATGAAATCAATGGAAATAGAGATGGTTGAGGCCAGTGAGATGGCTGCTGCTGCCGCTAAGCAGGCAATTAAGGCGGAAATGACGTTGGTCAATAACATCACTAAGTCCTTTACCCAGGTTGGAATAGAAAAAATGGTTGGTGAAGTGACGAAAAATGTACTTCAGGAGGCCATCAAAAAAGGTGTCACTCTCACGGCGGAAGAATTGAGCCGACAATGTGTTAAAGCCATTATGAAAAAATCTGTCACCACCATTTTAAAAGATCTCTGTACCTCACCATTATTGATTCTGCAAAAATGCAGTAGTGCAGGCGTGCTTATTAATAATGGCCAACTGACTGTGCAGAATGCGGGTTTGCAAAAAGAGATCGAAAAATTAATTCTTGATCAGGACTTTACTCAGTTTATGGATGAATGGGTTGAGAAGAATAAGCAACACCAACTGAAACAGCTCAAAGCAACGTCTCAGGATGCACAAGACCTATTGACTAAATTAAACGATAACATCCATCAAAACGGTATGTTACAGGTGAAAATTGCGGGTTCATTGGTATAGCGAGGTTATTATGAATATGATAGTCAACGATAAGGTAGCAATATCAGAGCAAGATGCAATTTCCTCAGACGGGAAAAACGACATCGAAAATAATTCTAAAAATATCATGTCAGATTTATCAGATATTATTTTCCAAATGACCCTTCTTTTTAAAAAAATGCGGGACTTACTTAATACGTATAATCAAAAACAGCAAGTATTAGGTTGGGACATTCAGGTACATTCAATGAATAATAAGCGTGAGGCGATCGATAAAACCGCCTCTGGAGCCATTGCCAGTGGTGTTTGTTCTATTCTTTCGGGTGTCGTCAGTGGTGTGGGAGCCATGGCCAGCATCAAAGTGGGTGATATTGCATCACATGGTAGTGCTGCTCTTGGGCAGCTAGGTGCCGGCAGTGGTAAATTGGTTGAGGGGGATATGGCCAGAAATGCGGACTTGCTTCGCATGACCAGTGACCTGCAAAGCAGTGGCGCACAAACTTATAATAAAAATATTAATGAGTTATTGGATAAGGTGAGTGAATCCCGACAAAACATAAAGGACTTGAGTAGTACCATCAACAATATGATGGGGCAAATATCCATGGCGGTGAAATTATGATATATGTGCGCTAATTCTCTTGATGTAATACAGTATCTGGCTAATAGAGGCCATACCGTTAAAACGGCCTATTTTGAAAATAGCAAAATAAAAATAGGAAACGCGTTTTTTCTTTATGGTTATCGCATCGTTTATCGCATAGAGAACAATGAGTTTATTATTTGTTCTCTGGAGGTCAGTAATCGTGGTGCTCTGCCCGGTGATTTTTTAAGGCTTTTTAATTTTCTGCGCAATTTAGGTCGAAACATCGCTGAGCTGTCGAGTGTCAGAATGCTGATTATTGATAATATTGCTAACTCGACGCTGCAAACAATGCGGTGTCGGTTAATTAAAATACTTATAGCAAAAGGAGCGCTCAGTAAAAATATAGATGGTGATGATTGGCTGTTATTTGATGTCAGATCTGACAAGTAGAAAAAGGGATAAAATGAGTCATTATAGCTTCAATGATGTACAGGATATCTTCGCTAAAATAGATAATGACTTAAAAAGTCAGCGTATCATTTGCCCACAAAGGGTGAATGATAATCGGGAAGTAACTGCTTTAGAGGTGTAGGCTCGGTATGCTCAAGGCTATCAGGCATGGTTGATGGATGACTATGCTGCTGCCACCGTTGATTTCTCTTGGCTTACATTATATTGCCCGTCAGAGCCAAGGTTCCACTTAGCCCTGGCCGCAGTCATGCAAATGCAGCAGGAATTTGCTCTGGCGCTGGGGGCTTATGCTAATGCACTGTTTTTAGAAGTGAAAGATCCTGAGCCCCTTTATCAGATAGCCATCTGTTGGTTAGCACTGGGTAAAGATGCCGACGCCAGAGAAGCATTACAGACAGCGATAGAAATGAGCTATGTGAGTATCGAATATGCACCGACGGCTAAAAAAGCCAATCAATTATTAGAAAGTATCTGAAATAGATAATATTTTTTATGTGAGCAATATTTAAGGTGGATAACTATGTATTCTATAGTCGACTATCAAACTACAGTTCTTGGATATTCTCAATACCCAAGAGAACCTGGCCAGACAGTTAAAGTTGAAAAACCGACATTACACCCACCTGGATTTACCACTAATTATATTCAAGACATAGACGAGACAGTCAATAAACTTTGTGATGCTCAGGAACATGAGTTGGATGAATTACACCATCTCAGAGTTAAGTTAGCCAAAAAACAATTTTTTATCAATGTTATTGAATTAACGGTCTCTCTGACGTCATTTACAGTTAGTATTGGGATTAGTATTTGTAGTGGCGGTGCCACAATACCTATCGCGGTGATTACAGGACTGAATCTGATGTTATCAGTATCAAATCTTGCTTGTGCTTATCATAACTGGAATTGTGCCAGTAAAAATAAAGATAAACTGACAATGGGCAATGATGCAATGCAGCAGGCTGTTTTTGTGTTAGCCAGATATTGTGAGGCCTCACCTGAGAGTGCAAAAAAAATCGCGCGCTTTACTTCATATTTCGTCCATGTGGGAATAGTCGTTTCTTTAGGTGCGCTGGGGATAACTATTCAACCTACTATTTATGATGGTTTATGTATGCTTGCAAAAAATTATTCTCCACTGTTATTTTCGATGTTGAATGTTATTATTTCAGGTGCTTTAGATGTTTGGATTAATAATCATAATGATGAAAGACTGGCAACAGAGGGTAAATTGACTGTAAATGAAAAGAGTCTTGTCGAGAAATTAGCTAAATTTGATGCGGTTTGCCATATACCCACTAGTTGGAAAGATTTAATAATATCGTCAGAAGAAGAACAACTGAAATACTCATAATGTGATTTAAGGTTTAAACCGGATATCGCCTCGCTGTGTTATTTGTCAATCTTACAGAAGGATCGTGACACTCGAAGGAATATTATGAAATCAATACAGTTTATTCTATTTCGGCAAGATGGGATATTACGTAGTGAAGGGATATGTCACAGCGTGCCTGCGGGAAATTTAGTGGTTACCAACGAGCAGGCTAGTGTGTCTTCATTTTCACAGAGTACCTTCATCTCGGTTCTGTGTCATTCCATCGATCTTTTACCCATATATCAGGATTTAGCCAGTAAGATGGTGCAAGCAAATAAATTCCGTCTACCGCACCAGATATATGACTGTCATAAAATTTTACCCGTGAGTAATGATATTATTTGTGCAACTGAACAGCTGGCTGATATTGAAAAAAATGCATCATTACGATTTCTTTATCTTTATTGTTTAGGATTAGACCCAACTTATTTCTCCCGATTACTGGAATCAATGGTTGGTACGAATAATGAGTTGCTGGAGTTTTTTGAGAAGAACCGCCTGAATCCATGGACAGTCTCACGTTATGCCGATGAGTTAGGTATTTCAACTCGTAAATTAAACTTTTTGTTCTATGAGAAATTCGGAATGTCAGCGAAGCAGTGGCTACTGGATCAACGTCTGAAAAAAGGCTGTGAACTGCTGCTATCTACCCGATTACGGGTGGCCGATATTGCTATGGAGTGCGGCTTTAGTAATCACGCCCATTTCTCCGATAGTTTTCGTCGTCGTTTTCAGCAGTGCCCGTCCCACATGCGATCACTCATGGAATAGGGGGTCTAATGGATATAAGCGCACTAATAAATGAGCTGACACAAAGTATCAGCAAAATTGGGCAGGACTTTCAAAGCCAGATGGTATCCGGCAATCCTTCGGATCCTGAGCATATGCTAAAAATGCAGTTCGCTATGCAGCAATATTCCTCATATATCAATTTTAGCAGTGCTTTGATGAAAAATATTAAGGATATGACCAGCGGGATTATTGCCAAAATATGATTTTACTTTCAAAACCGTGCCGCCAATTGATGGTTGAGGCGGCCTTGGCTGGCGTCAACCATAGTGTGCTGAAAGAAGCACGCAATATCCTTAATGTGTTGCCCCAATTAATCCCAGACCCACAGTCGCGCTTGATTCTTGAGGCTATGCTGCGGTTTGGGCTAAATGAGCAAGAGAGAGCATTGGCGTTATTGGCGGCCTCGCCATCAACAGAGGCGCAGGCCATGCTGGCGTTGCTGCAACAAGGAATGTCTTCGGTTGATGAACCGGTAAAACCGCAGCAGCAGAACACAATGAATTGATCCAATTTATTAATAAGGGAGCATTCGATGGATATTGATGCCATTAAGGCCACCGCCGCGCAGTTTACATCATTTAAACCCCCAGCTGACGTGCAGAAAATCGCTGAGTTTGCTCAGTTAATGCAACAGACTGAGCCGCTGACTACCATGATGCCGCCGGATCAATTATTGTCGATCCAATCTGAATGGATGCACGCTACATTAGCTGTTGATTTAACAGCTAAAGTTACCGGTGTTGTCGGCCAGAACATCAATAAACTGGTTAATATGCAATGAAACAGATGCAGCGCATGATAGCGCTCTTACTGATCGTCTTCTCTCTTTCTGGCTGCGGCATAGCGCTGTATTCCGGGCTTTCAGAGGGAGAGGCCAATCAGATGCTGGCGTTATTAATGTTGCATCAAATCAAAGCAGAAAAGCAGCCTGAGAAGGGCGGAACTGTTGGGCTGAGTGTCGATAAGAGTCAGTTTATCAATGCGGTAGAACTGCTGCGCCAACATGGTTTTCCTCGTCAGCGGTTTACCTCGGTAGATGAGTTATTTCCGCCGAATCAGTTGGTGACGTCACCTGGGCAAGAACAAGCCAAGATGGTTTATCTGAAAGAGCAGCAGTTAGAAAGTATGCTGAGTCATATGGATGGGGTGATTCGAGCTGATGTAACCATTGCTATGCCTGCACCTACCGATGGGAAAAGCAGTGTTCCTCATGCCGCTTCAGTGTTTATCAAATATTCTCCCGAGGTCAACTTGCTGAGCTATCAGTCGCAAATCAAGAATCTGATCCGCGATGGGATCCCCGGCATCGATTACTCACAAATCAGTGTAGTGATGCAGCCAGCTAATTATCGGTTCAGTGCCTCGGCACCACAGCAGCCAAGCCATGCAGCAGCCAGTTTACAGTGGTTATTGCGCCATGCTGGAGCCGTGCAGATAGCTTTGGGCCTGCTTCTGGTGCTGTTAGTCGGGTTATCAATAGCGTGTTTGCTACGGTATCTGCGTCGATAAATAGGGTGAGGAGAGCAGGATGATATTACCTCTAACCGCCGATATCCGGTATTTACACCAGTTAGCCTGGCGGCCTGCGCAATTTGCTCATCCATTATGGTTGGCGGCGGTGGGGGTTAGAGCAGAAAACTACCGCTATGGCCGCCACCGCGAGTTGGATTCGGTGTTAGATAGTGCCTTAAATCGACTGAGAAATTTTCCACAGCAAGCATTGCCAGCGGTACTGAATAAGCAGCAGCAGTGTCAAATAGTCGGGCCTGAGCGTGTATCAGCCCGCAGTGTGGCACTGGGTCTGGTTTATTTGCAATGTGATGATTATTTGCGCCTTCGCCGTTACCGACAGGCGCTTTCGCCGCTATTGAGTGAAGATGACATTCAGCAACTGATGGGGATGGGATATCGTGGCCGGCTTCCTGCCACATTAAGCCCACAGCATCTGCCCGATATTGCTTTTAGGTTAGGGCACAGTCTTGCTCATCACGTTCGTGCTAACTGTCTAATTTGGCGTGCGATATCTATTTCGTTACCTCCCCAGCCGCGTGCGTTAACGTTGTCGCAGGCACTATCAATTTCGGTTGATAATTGGTTAAGCCGCTTGGAGCATTTGCTGTGAATCCTTTTCATATTCGGGTGGAAAAATTCGATTATTCACTGCCGGGGGGCAGGATTATCCCTGCGGCTCAGTTACAGGAAATGGTACATAGTCGCGATCTTTTGTCTGATGCCAGACAGCAAGCGGCAGAAATTGTACATGCTGCTGGAGCTGAAAGAGATGCACTATTGGCTCAGGCACAACGGCAAGCTGACAAACTAATACATCAGGCTCGCCACGCTATGGAAACTGATATATTAGCGCAGCATGTGGCGTGGTTGGTGGCGGCGGAGCAGGCGGAGTCTTCATTGGTCACTCAGGCCCGAGAGCAGATTCTGGCCGCAATTACGGTGGTAGTGACCACTTGGGCTGGCCAGCAGCCGGTCAATCAAATTCTGATAGACCGGTTGGGAGCGCAGGTAGAGAAAATGGCGCACCATAATGAGTTGGTTTTACGGGTTCATCCGCAACATTTGCCTGCCGTAGTTGCTGCTTTGGGCGCGCGAGTACAGTGCGTTGCAGATGAAAACATGGCGCAAGATCAGGCGCAACTAAGCTCCCCACTCCTTCAGCTTACACTCTCTCTTCATCATCACTTATCGCAACTTATCCTTTGGTTACACGAGCGGCAACCACATCAGGACGTCACCGATGACCAATATTAATAATATATCTGATGTTATTGCCATTCATGGCTCTCCTTTGAGGGATGCGAAGCCGCAAGGTGAAATCGCTCCCGCGCATTCGGTAATGGAGTTAGCGGGTCTGGAATTGCTGGAGGTTAGGCAAACCGCGTTGGAAGAAACCATGGAGGGAATAGGGTTTAGTCTTAGCTCCCGCATGAGAGATCAGCAGTCCATTGAAACCGAAAAACGGAACCAACGCCGTCAGCAGTTATTGGTGAAATTAATCGCACAACTATCCGGTGGCACAGACCACTTATTGCCATCCAATATCCCGCTGGGGCTGGATATCTCTTTGCTAGCCAGCAAGCTGCGGCAAGGCGAGTTATCGCCAGGACAGCAGATCCTGCTATTAGCCGCAATGATCGCGGAAACGAAAGATAATCCGTTACGTCGCCGTAGCTTATCGCAATTAATGGCACCACTACTGGCAGACGCGGGTTGGGAAATCGAATTGTTTGGCTTGTTGGAATTGGGCAGCCAGAAAAGCGGTGAGCTGAGTGCCGTCAAGCAACTGTTTACACAAAGTATTTATCAAGACGAGTTTTCTATCGTGGAATGGTTTACCCGAGTCAGCCGTTGGCCACAACGCCAGCAGCGTGTTCGGGTACTGATGCGCGCAATGGCGTTTGAATTGTCTTGTCAGCCGCCCTCTCAACACGGCGAGCGTTTGTCAGCCACACTTTATCAGCTGCGCCGCTTGCTGATGTTTCTGGGATTGGAAGACCATTGTAACCGGATGGGAAAAGCCTGCGGCGTGGCGGGGGATGTGATCCTCAATGAAGTACTGGCGGTGGTTGGCCAGCATTGGTTGTTTAGTGGTTGGCTACAACCACGTATTGAGGCCATTGTGGGTTCGGACATCACCATGCGGCGCAACTTTATTCGTCGGTTTTATGAGTTATTCAATCTTATGCCCATTGATTGTTTCGACGATCAGGATCAGCAGGGGCAAATTCTGGCGACATTGCTGGAAATATAACTTACCGCAGAGATAACTTAAATCATTGTAGATATGGCTCGGTGGTTCAGGCGAACGCCTGATAGTGACTGGGGAGGGGATTTCTTATTATTCCCTCTGGTTTGCTATCAATTAGTCATATTAATGGGGTGCGGGTTATGGAAATGGATTTAGTGGTCACCCGCAACCTACAGCTGTTTATCCGAATGGCAGAATTACCCTGTACGCACATAGCGGCCCGCATGCAGTGGCAGATAGGAGCACAGCTGGTTTTTCTTGAGTGGCGTAATGCAAGATTGCTGCTAACTTGCGGGATACAGCAGCGCCATTATCATCATGATGATTTATTACTGCTCCAGCAGTGTTGGCAGCTTGAACGTTTCAATGGTGTGCCTCAGCGAATCTACCTACTTAAGCTGGGCATGATGGTCAGTTGCTCTCCTCCAGCTTTATCCGGTGCCGAGTTTTGGTTCCAGCTTTATCAGCAACAACGCGCTTTGCTTCGTCGTTTACCGGGGGAATGCCGATGAGAAATTCGGCATTTTCGCGTGGCTTAATGATGATCACGGCGCGGCAAGATATTTTTTTAGCGATCATGCTGCTGGTGGCGATCTTTATGATGATCTTGCCGCTGCCCACGATGATGGTGGATGTGCTGATTGCTATCAATCTGGCATTTTCCGTGATCCTGTTGATGATCTCGATTTACTTGCGTGATCCACTCGAATTCTCAGTTTTCCCCTCGTTATTGTTGATCACCACACTTTATCGGCTGGCGCTGACCATCAGTACTACGCGCTTGGTGCTGTTACAGCATGATGCTGGTGAGATTGTCGAGGCGTTCGGCCAGTTTGTCGTCGGGGGCAATCTGGCTGTGGGGCTGATTATTTTTACGATTATCACCGTGGTGCAATTTATCGTCATTACCAAAGGCTCGGAAAGGGTCGCCGAAGTTAGTGCGCGCTTTTCGCTCGATGGCATGCCGGGTAAGCAGATGAGTATTGACGGCGATATGCGCGCTGGGGTGATTGACTCAGTCGAAGCGGGGCGATTGCGCGAGCGAGTGCAGAAAGAGAGCCGTCTGTTTGGTGCGATGGACGGGGCAATGAAATTTGTTAAAGGGGATGCTATCGCCGGGATAATTGTCATTCTGGTGAATATTATTGGCGGCATTACTATTGGTGTGCTGCAACATAATATGTCCGCCGAACAGGCAATGACCACTTATGCGGTGCTCTCTGTCGGTGATGGGCTATGTGCTCAAATTCCATCGCTACTTATCTCGATTACCGCCGGGATTATTGTGACCCGGGTCCCTGACACTGATAAACAGAGTTTGGCTAAAGACTTAGCGATGCAGGTGGGGCGTCAGCCCGATGCCTTGTGGCTGGCGGCAGGTATTCTGACGGTTTTTGCCCTCTTACCGGGCTTCCCTTTTCTGATTTTTATCACTCTGGCGGCATTGGTTGCCACTCCGGCATTCCTACTTTATCGCAAAAAAAAACACAGCGCCGGAGCCAGCAGTATTGGCGAAGATATCTTGTCTCCCGCCAATACTATGACCCCAGGAGCTGTGCCGCTAATACTGTCTTGCGCCCCCAATTTACGTTATCCCCATTTGGGGCGGGATATCGATGGCTTACGCTGGCGCTGGTTTGAATATCTTGGCGTGCCACTGCCAGAGGTGGTGGTCCGCAGTGATCCGGCATTAACTGAGAACAGCTTATCGGTCCGAGTCTATCAGGAACAAGTATTGCAACTGACCTTGCCGCCGGAGGATCTGTTACTGCTTCAGCCCAGTACCCAGCTAGAGACACGCAGCCAATATCTTGGGGTGAAAATGGGCACCTTTGAGTGGTTATCCACTGAACAGGGCCATCATGCCAGCACGCTGGGCCTTCCTTATGCACAAGGTCAGCAGCGAGTTATTCACTGTTTAACCCGAGTGCTTGAGCGACATACCGCCGAGTTTATTGGTGTGCAGGAAACACGCTATCTGATGGATGCAATGGAAGGGCGCTACGGTGAACTGGTAAAAGAGCTACAGCGCCAGATGCCTGTCGGTAAAGTGGCGGAAATACTGCAACGGCTGGTAGAGGAGGATGTTTCTATCCGGGATTTACGCGCTATTTTTGGCGCGCTGGTGGCCTGGGCTCCCAAAGAGAAAGACTGCGTGATGTTGACTGAATATGTTCGGATCGCCCTGCGCCGCCATGTGTGTGGCCGGTTTAGTAAAAATAAAACCTGGTTACCGGTATTGCGGTTGGGGGAAGGCGCAGAAAACTTGATTCGTGAGTCGATTCGCCAGACATCTGCGGGGACTTATTCGGCCTTGGGGGATAAGCACTCGCAGCTAATCCTAGCCAAAATCAAGAGCGCTTATGCTGAAAACCGTGATGCTGTGCTGCTGACGGCCATCGATGTGCGGCGCTTTCTGCGTAAGATTATTGAGCGCGATATTTTCGCGCTGCCGGTGCTGTCCTGGCAGGAGCTAGGGGATGAAATGAACATCAAAGTGGTGGGTACCATTGAACTTATTGGTGATGAGCTTGATGAAGCTGCCTGATGTTTCAATATTAAGCCTCCAGTTACAGCAGCAACTGTGCTTAACCTCCTCCCCACCCGATGGCGTGGAATGTCGCGGACAAATTTTGGCTGTTGGCCCGACGCTGTTACGAGCCCACTTGCCCGGTATTGCATTAGGAGAATTATGCCGTATCACCTCAGCAGATATGTTGGCTGAGGTGGTTGCCATTGAGCAGCAAACGGCACTGTTATCCCCGTTTGCTTCCTCCGCCGGTTTACGTTGTGGGCAATGGGTATCGCCGCTTGGACATGCGCACCGCATCAGAGTCGGCCCCGATTTGGTCGGACGGGTGCTGGACGGTTTGGGAGTGCCCATTGATGACGGCCCGCCCCTTAGCGGGTATTGGCGTGAGCTGGACTCTTCCCCTCCAGACCCATTAACCCGCCAGCCGGTACAACAAATCTTAACCACCGGCATTCGTGCTATCGATGGCTTGTTAAGTTGTGGTGAGGGGCAGCGAATCGGTATTTTTGCCGCCGCTGGTGTGGGGAAAAGTAGCTTGCTGAGTATGCTATGTGCAGGCTGTCGCGCAGATATCACGGTATTGGCATTGATTGGCGAACGGGGGCGCGAAGTACGGGAATTTCTCGAACAGGTACTTACGCCACAAGCACGCGCCCGCACCGTGGTGGTGGTGGCAACCTCAGATCGTCCGGCGCTGGAGCGGCTAAAAGGTATTTATACCGCCACGACGGTAGCGGAGTACTTTCGCGAACGCGGACTAAAAGTGCTGCTGATGGCCGATTCTCTGACTCGCTATGCCAGAGCGGCACGCGAAATTGGTCTGGCGGCAGGAGAGATTCCGGCGATGGGCAGTTTCCCCGCCAGTGTTTTTGCGGCATTGCCTCGGTTACTGGAGCGGGCGGGTAACAGTGAGAGTGGCAGTATCACTGCTTTTTATACGATTTTGCTTGAAGGCGATGACATGAATGAACCGGTAGCCGATGAAGCCCGTTCTCTGTTGGATGGGCACATCGTGCTATCAAGGCAACTGGCGGGATCCGGGCACTATCCGGCCATTGATATTGCTGCCAGTGTCAGCCGTATCATGCCGCAAATAGTCAGTACAGAGCATCGAGCTTTGGCACAAAAATTGCGCCAAATGCAGGCCTGCTATCAAGAGATCGAATTGCTGGTACGGGTGGGTGAGTACCAGGAAGGGCAAGACTTACACGCTGACGAAGCGCTACAACGTTACCCGGCAATCTGTGCCTTCTTGCAACAGGAGTATGCATTATCATCGGGCAAAACCCCCGCCGACCTCGGTCATACATTGGGACAACTCGCGCAAGCACTGGGAGTATCAACTCAGCACTAGATATTTTGCCACGCTTGCTGGCACTGCGGCAGCGCAAAGAGCGTCGGTTGCGTCGGCAGTTGCTGGAACTGCGTCGGATATATCAACAGCAGCAACAACAATTGATAGATTTCCGCCAGCAACGTCAGCAGTTATGTCTTCAATTACAACAGTTGACTGAATGGCGTGGCAAGTTGCTCCCTGATCAGGCCAATGAACAAAGAGCTTTGCAGCACAAAGTCTATCTGGCGGAGCGAGAGCGGCAAAAGTCACTCTGTGAATTGGCGGAGCAACAACAGCAACAGCAGGTAGCCATTGAGTCACAACAGACGCTGCTAAGGATTAATCAGCGGGAACAGGAAAAAATACGGATACTAATAAAAAATGAGACGAATCGATATTGAGGGGGCATTACCCCCGTCAGGCGAACGCTTTTTTACAGAGAATCAGCCACAATACTTAGATAATGATAAGCAAAAACAGCAGTTTGCACGCTATCTGACGGCTCATTTATCTCCGATACAGGAGATGACCAATACCATTACCAGCATGGGGGGCGATAATCTGATGCAGGCTGAGTATCGCCTCGTCAGTGGGCCACTGCGTGGGGCTAAAATCCATGTCAGTCTAACCGCCAATGGTCTGCATATTGTGCTCAGCCATACCCGTCGTGAACTGATAGACCGTTTGCAACGGATACAAACTCGCTGGCAGCGGCAGCTACATCAGTTGGGTTTTCCTTGTTTACTGGAGGTGACTCATGTTGGGGATGTTATCGGCTGAGCTGCGCCAAATCAGTACAGTGATAGGTTCCGGGCGAAATAATGCCGGTATTTCCGCCACCTTGATGCAGATTGATGGGCAGGGTGTTTACTTACCCTTGTGCTATAGGGAACCGGGAAACGTCCCAACTGAGTGCGGTTTTTGGCTATCCCAATCTTGTTGGAATAACTGGCTGGTATCTTCGTTGGCAACTGATGACCACCATTTTTTGGCTGCCGAGTTAGTGACCGCCATGGCCCATTGGGCCGCCAGTCCACTGTTAACCGTGTTACCGGCACTGACGATTGACGACCCCGCGCCACGGGCGATGACGTTATTGAATCAATGGGCGGTGGTACTGACTTTCGAACTGGAGGGGCAACAACTCAGTGGTATGTTATTTGACTGGCCACTGACGACATTAGCCGAAACCTTATCTCACTGGTGCAGTGAGCAAGCTCCTGAGCATAACTTACTGTGGCAAGCCGGTTTAGTGGTGGGATGGAGCCGTTTATCCCTACATCAGTTGCAGCAAATTAAGCCAGGGGATGGGGTACGAATCAGTTCAGCGGCTAATTTGGACCACGAGAGTTGTTGGTTATGGCAAATGGGGTCGCCACAGATTTACATCAAGTTGGAGGATGGAAATAAAATGACAATTCAACAAGTTAATGACGATATTGATCAACTGCTGGAACTGGATGTTGCTGCTATACCAAAAGCATCACAAGTCGTAACGCTTGATGATTTACCGCAAACATTGGTGATGGAAATTGGCCGTCTAACTCTACCGTTGAGGGAGATTAAACAGTTGGCGGTTGGCCAAACATTGGCGTGCCAAACTCGCTGCTACGGCGAGGTTAATATTCGGTTGCATGGGCAGCCAGTGGGGAGTGGTAGTTTATTGAGTTGTGATGGGGAGTTGGTGGTGCGCATTGAACAGTGGTTCACGCTTAGCCCATAACACCAATGATTCTGGGTTAATACTTCATTGACCTTATTGGGGCTATGACCTGATACCGGAGAAGGGTGGGTAGATAAATACTGTGAGTATTATTTTCACTCAACAGGCCAGCCTTTTGCGGAATCACTTATGGAGTTATTGAATTCGTCCTCTCAATTGATTGTCCTGCTTTTCTTTTTGTCGTTACTGCCACTACTTATGGTGATGGGAACGTCATTTCTCAAGCTATCTATCGTCTTTTCATTACTGCGCAATGCGCTGGGTGTTCAGCAGGTTCCCCCCAATATTGCCATTTACGGTTTGGCATTAGTGTTGACCATTTTTATCATGGCTCCAGTCGGATTAGATGTACATGCCCGCCTTCAGGATGAGCCACTGCCCAATGAAATCGGCCCTTTGCTACACCATATTGATGAGCATGCCTTGGGACCATACCGTGATTTCTTACAACGTAATACGGATGCAGAGCAAACCCATTTTTTCACCGATATTGTCCAAACCAAGTGGCCTGAGCGTTACCGAGACACCATCAAATCAAATTCACTGCTGATATTAATGCCGGCGTTTACCCTGAGCCAACTGACAGAAGCCTTTAAAATCGGCTTGCTACTCTACTTACCCTTTGTGGCAATTGATTTGATTGTATCCAATATTTTGCTGGCCATGGGCATGATGATGGTCTCCCCCATTACTATCTCGCTGCCATTTAAATTATTAATTTTTATACTGATTGATGGGTGGGGGTTGCTATTGGGGCAGTTGGTGGGCTCTTATTTATGAGTCATCATCAGAGGAAACATCAATGAGTAATGCCATTGTTGTTCACCTGGCGACCCAATTGTTATGGATAGTTTTACTGCTATCAATGCCGGTGGTACTGGTGGCATCGGTAGTCGGGTTAGTCGTCAGCTTGCTGCAGGCTTTGACCCAAATACAAGATCAGACATTGCAGTTTTTGATTAAATTGCTGGCGGTATCAGCCACGTTATTGGTGACTTATCACTGGATGGGCTCAACCTTGCTGAATTATACCCAGCAGACCTTTTTACAAATCACCAGTATGCGGTCTTGATATGCATGATTGTCTACATTGGTTAGGAGCTTTGGGGTTGGCGATGATGCGCCCGTATGGCATGTTGCTGATATTGCCTCTATTTACCGCCCGTAGCTTGGGTAGCAGCTTATTACGAAATAGCCTGGTTTTTGCCATTGCTCTGCCTGTTACTCCCCTGTTTTTCAGTGCTTCATTGCTGCTCCAGGATAGCCTCACTTCATGGTTCTGGTTACTTTGCATGGAGTTATTGATTGGAGTAATGATTGGCTTTGTTGCAGCATTACCTTTTTGGGCCATTGATATGGCGGGCTTCCTGATAGACACCTTGCGCGGTGCCACTATGTCCACCTTATTTAACCCCAGCATGGGGATGGAATCCTCAATTTTTGGTGTGTTATTTACCCAACTGCTCACGGTACTGTTTTTGATCTCTGGCGGGTTCAATCTAGTACTGGCTGCACTCTACGGTTCTTATAGCATCTTGCCCGCAGGCAGTGGCATTCAGCCCTCACCGGTAATGCTGCAATTTCTACAAAGTGAATGGCAACTGATGTATGAACTCTGCCTAAACTTTGCATTACCCGCGCTATTGGTGATGGTGCTAGCGGATTTATCTTTAGGATTAGTCAACCGCTCGTCCCAACAACTGAATGTTTTCTTCCTGGCGATGCCGATTAAAAGTGCATTAGCACTGTTTCTGCTTGTGATTAGCTTGCCCTATGCCCTGCATCACTACTTGGTTGGCATTAATCAGACCGAACAGAAGATAAGTACCCTTATCCCACTGATAAATGAGGTTGCTGATGAGCGCAGAGAGCAGTGAAAAGAATGAAAAGCCTACCGCTAAACGTCTCAAGGAAGCGCGGGAAAAAGGGCAAGTAATCAAGAGTGTTGAGATAATCTCTGGGATACAGTTGCTGGTGCTGGTGGCTTACTTCCTCCTGACGGGCTACACGCTAATTGATCAGGCATCAGCACTCATTCGTAGTTCCATTCATCAATTACAACAACCCATTGGCATGGCATTAATGCGGATTGGCACACAGTGCATGGAGGTATTTATCCATATTATGGGGATACTGGGAGGGGCATTGGTTTTAATGACCCTACTTTCCGGCATCGCGCAGGTCGGGCCATTATTAGCCACCAAAGCTGTGGAGTTTAAAGGCGAGCACATTAATCCAATCAATAATGCCAAGCAGCTTTTTTCACTACACAGTTTATTTGAGCTGAGTAAATCTTTACTGAAAGTTGGGGTGTTAACCCTTATTTTTGGCTATTTATTAATACGTTATGCCCCTTCTTTTGGTTATCTGGCTTATTGCGGCAGTAGCTGTGCTATTCCGGTATTTACCACATTAATGAGTTGGATTTTGGGGGCGTTGATTGCCTGTTATGTGGTTTTCTCCCTGATGGATTATAGTTTTCAGCGCTATAACACCATGAAACAATTAAAAATGTCTCATGATGAGGTCAAAAGGGAGCACAAAGACAGTGACGGCGATCCGCATATCAAACAGAAACGGCGGCAGTTGCAGCAGGAAGTACAAAGTGGCAGCTTCGCTAAAAATGTTCAACGTTCCACCGCCGTGGTGCGTAATCCCACTCATTTTGCCGTTTGTCTATTTTATCATGCTGACGATGCCCCTCTACCGATTGTGATTGAAAAAGGCACCGGAGAGCGGGCCGCATTGATTGTTAAAATAGCGGAGCAGCAGGGTATTCCAGTGGTTGAAAATATTACGCTGGCGCGCGCATTACATCGCGATGTCGATTGCGGCAATACCATACCAGAATCTTTATTTGAGCCAGTCGCTGCTATCCTGCGTATGGCAATGGCTCTGGATTATCAGGCATCAGATGATGATGAACCTTCGTGATAGGGGATAAGCCGCTATCCGTAGCAAATTCTGTCTTCCTTGGTTAACTTTTGATTAACACATTTTGCTCCATTAAATAGATAATTGACTTATTATTATTAGGTCTATTTCTCTGTCGCCGCGAAAACCTTGGTATTGCAGGTGACAACACACATTTTGGAGGTGTCAGTGTGAGCTGGCAGATGTTTAAGTCTCAATATTTGATACGCTTTTGGGCGCCACTGCCCGCGGTCATTGCCGCCGGTATTTTATCGACTTATTACTTTGGTTTGACCGGCACTTTTTGGGCTGTTACCGGAGAGTTCACCCGCTGGGGTGGTCATCTGATGCAGCTGTTTGGCGCACATCCGCAGGAGTGGGGTTACTTTAAAGTTATCGGGCTGGAAGGAACACCATTAGACCGCATCGATGGCATGATGATCATCGGCATGTTTGCCGGATGTATAGCTGCTGCGCTGTGGGCCAACAACGTGAAGCTACGTAAACCCCAGCACGGTATTCGCATTGCGCAGGCACTGGTTGGCGGTATCATTGCCGGCTTTGGTGCTCGGCTGGCAATGGGCTGCAATTTAGCAGCCTTTTTTACGGGTATTCCGCAATTCTCACTGCATGCATGGTTCTTCGCACTGGCGACGGCAGTGGGTTCCTACTTTGGCGCTAAATTTACACTCTTGCCGCTGTTTCGTATCCCGGTGAAATTACAAAAAGTGACAGCAGCGTCACCTTTGACACAGCATCCAGCCAGAGCGGTACGCCGTTTTCGCCTCGGCATGGTGGTGTTTGTTTTGGCGCTAAGTTGGTCACTTATTGAGTTGTTCCGCCACCCGAAACTGGGCATTGCCATGCTGTGTGGCATTGGTTTTGGCTTGTTGATTGAGCGGGCACAGATTTGTTTTACCTCCGCGTTCCGCGACTTGTGGATAACTGGGCGTACCCATATGGCGAAGGCCATTATTCTGGGGATGGCGGTCAGTGCGATAGGTATTTTCAGTTATATTCAACTGGGTGTGGCACCTAAGATTTTATGGGCCGGGCCAAATGCTGTTATTGGTGGTTTGCTGTTTGGCTTTGGGATTGTGCTGGCGGGGGGGTGTGAAACCGGCTGGATGTACCGTGCGGTGGAAGGGCAAATTCACTATTGGTGGGTAGGGTTGGGTAACATTATTGGTGCAACCTTGCTGGCATATTACTGGGATGATTTTGCTCCGGCACTGGCAACCAATTATGACAAGGTTAATCTGTTGGAAACTTTCGGGCCAATAGGGGGATTGTTGGTAACTTACCTAATGTTAGCCATCGCCTTTGCGGCCATGTTGTGGTGGGAAAAGCATTTCTTCCGCAAACAAAAAGCAAGCGCATCAACCCTGGCTAAGGAGCTATCATGAGCAACACTTCATCGACCAATCATTCGCCAGCGAATACCGCTATTGTGCCTGATTACCGATTGGATATGGTGGGAGAACCCTGTCCATACCCTGCAGTCGCCACACTGGAAGCTATGCCGCAATTGAAACCTGGTGAAATTCTGGAAGTGATCAGTGATTGCCCACAATCCATCAATAATATTCCGTTGGATGCCCGAAATTACGGCTATACCGTGCTCGATATCCAGCAGGATGGCCCGACGATCCGCTATCTAATTCAGCGCTAAAATGGGTGGGCCAGTAGCGTTATCGTTCTGATAATACTGATGGCCCACTCAAGTTAGTTCTCTGTGGTCGTGGTTTTGGTCGGTGCTGCGGTAGCCAGTGAAACGCCAGCCGCCCGAAGGCGTTTTAATATACTGTATAACAACGAACTTTTGGTGTTGCTAACCATACGTGGGCTTGGCACCAAGCCTGTGACACTGAGCACAATACCATCCGGGCTTAACTGGCTGAATTTTACCGACGGCTCTGGAGTATCGAGTATCGACTCATGCTCTTTATAGGCCTCTATTAGCAGCTCTTGTGCCAATTCAACATCTAAGTCCAGCGGGAAGGTCAGGGCAATGGTCACCACCCCTTGTGCATTGGCCATGGTAGCGTTGCGCACATTCTGTGAAATCAATTGAGAGTTCGGCACAATCACTGTCGAGCGGTCACTGAGCTGAATTTCAGTGGCACGAACATTTATACGGCGAATATCTCCTTCCACACCACTGATACTGATCAAATCTCCGACTTTAACGGGCCGCTCGGTCAGCAAAATAATGCCGGAAATAAAGTTCTTCACAATCTCTTGTAAGCCAAAACCGATACCGACCGACAGGGCACTGACAATCCAGGCTAATTTATTCCACTGAATGCCAAGCACCGATAAGGTCAGCAGAATCACCAATACATAGCCGATATTACTAAATAGTGTAACCGCCGAGGTTTTTATCCCGGAATCCATCTGGGTTTTTGGCAGGAATTCATGACTTAGCCAATGGCGAGCAGCTTTGAGCACGTACAACCCAACGAGCAAACAAATCACCGAGTTCAGTAAATTGGCTGGAACAATATTCAACTCTTCCAGCCCTTCACCACTTAATAGCCCGACGGCCTTTTGTATTAATGAAATGGGAGTGGTAGAGCCAAAAGTACCGTCGAGCAGAGCAAGAAGTGCCAGCAATATCAGTAATACTTTACTCGTGGCGGATAATAATGTGGCGGCTTGTGACAAATGACGTTCGTCAATATTCAGTGATTGTTTAATCGCTTTACCAGCACGGCTGGTGGGCGAAAAAATACTTTCGGCTAAATCAACAAAGAGGTGGATCAGTAAATATAAACACGCGAGTACCAAACAGCTCCAGACCAGTTTATAACTCAAGAATTTAGCCAGTGCGATATAGCCCACCAACAGTGACAGCAATATGGCTAATGCAGTCACGCCAATAGCGAAATGAATCAATCCGGCCAGTGTAGAATAGGCCTCCGGCTTTTCACCATTGGCGACTAAATTACGGCGTATTCTGTTCGCCCGTAAGGGAATAATTGCGGCGGTGAGGGCCATTAACAAGGCCGATATCCCGTTACCAAAAATTGTCCCCGACACGCTGATATTGATCATATTGTTCATCTGATCAATCGCACCAAAAATCATAATGCAACTGGCTAATAGTGGTGGAAATAGTTTCAGTGAGGCGGCCACTTCATCAGCAATGGCGGGTAATCGCCATGAGGGGCGCTGATTAGATAAGAATGCTCGCCCAAGACCCGCCACGAGTGCTGAGAAAAACATCAACTGAATAAAAGCCTGCGAAAAATTCATCACTACCAGTGATATGTCTGGCGTGCGGGTGAAAGTTTGGGTGATGCATTGTGCCACTGTGACGGTAATCAATACGGTATAGAGCGTGGTTGCCGAAGCCATAAAACTGCGGCGCAGCGGGCCTGGCGGCAAACATTTGGTGCAGAACCAGGCCGTCAGACTATCGAGGAACTTAAAGCCAAAGACACTGATAGACAGTGCCAACAGCAGATATATTGTGGTGCCAAAGCGCCATTCAGGCTCCCAGGCGGTATTCCAGGCATCGCTAAGTTCTTGGATAAAACCCTTCAGCCGCCGATCGTCATCTACATTGGGATTAATGACTGGCGCCCAGAAATTGGCTCCCAGAATACTACCGGAGTTTAGGGCGATTTGTGTCTTCAATGCCGAGTGTCGTAAGGCGATAATTTGTGTCGCCAGATTCTCTGCATTGGTCTTGATAGCCAGAGCCTGGTCATTCTGACCATCCAACTGAACTTTGCGAGTATTCAATACTCGGCGCTGTTGCACCACTACCGGCGTTTCGGTCAGTGATCCCGCGACAGGCTGCGGACCTAAAACATCCAACTGTGCTTGCAGTTGTTCCCGCTTGGGTTTCAGTTCTTCAAGCAGTATGTCGGCATCCTTAACCAGCGCCAATGATGTTTCTTTTAGCGCATTTAACTCGTTATCAGATGTACTGACAGAAACATTTTGCTTTAGTTTATCTAATTGTTTTTGCAAACTAATTAATTGTACTGATACCGCTGGTTTTGGCGGTGTTTCACTGCTTTCCGCTATGTTATCAGAGGTTGTCGCTGCAAAAGCAGTATTTGTTGTTGATGCAAAAACAAGCGTGATCAGCAGACATGTTAGCCGCAGATATGCTCGTAACGAGCATGCTTGTAGCAGAAATTGTCGGGGATCATAACGCCATGAAACACCGTACCCATTCTTTTCCATAAAACCTGTTAGCCCCAAAGTGAGTGCCACAATAAACCCATTCATTAAGTAGATGTATGCCGTTAATGCCTAGCAGAAAGCCATTGTGGCACAGACGGCGAGTAACGGAATAATCTTACTCTGATAATTACTTTCATAAATTTAATAATAAAGATAATAATTATCATTGTAATTACCACTCTCATTTAATAGATTGTGCGCTGCGGAAATAGCATGGACGCTGATTAATCATCATCTATTTTATATGCCTATACCCTTCTAACTGGCTGTCAATCAATAACGCCAAGTTCTTTGGGGATAATTATCTGGGGAAGATAACTATGTTCTCGGCTTTTTTAATAAAGCGTTCTGCTGTTTTGTGCTCGCTGGCTATTTTTATTCCATTCACTTCAATGGCTGACGATACGATAGAAGTCACGGCAAAAGCCGGTCATGAAGCCGATTTACCCACCTTGGGTTACACCGCCAAAACCACAAAAGGGGCAACAAAAACTGACCAGCCGCTAATTTTGACAGCGCAGTCGGTGTCGGTCATTACCCGTCAGCAAATGGATGATCAAAATGTGGCGACGGTTAATCAGGCGCTGAATTACACGCCCGGTGTCTTCACCGGTTTTTCTGGCGGAGCCACCCGTTATGACACTGTCGCCTTGCGGGGTTTCCATGGTGGGGATGTGAACAATACCTTCCTTGATGGCCTGCGGCTGCTCAGTGATGGCGGCAGTTATAATGTGTTACAGGTCGATCCGTGGTTTCTTGAGCGCATTGACGTGATCAAAGGCCCGTCCTCGGCATTGTATGGTCAAAGTATCCCCGGCGGCGTGGTGATGATGACGTCCAAACGCCCGCAATTTACCTCTGAAGGCCACTTCCGTCTGACTGCAGGTAATCACAATACACAAAACATCGCTTTTGATTATACCGATGCGATTTCCGAGCATTGGGCTTTTCGCCTGACAGGGATCACTCGCAACAGTGACACCATGTATGACCATCAGCGTGAAGAGCGTTATGCGATTGCACCGTCATTGTTGTGGCAGCCAGACGAAAATACTTCATTGTTATTGCGGGCTAATTTGCAAAAAGATCCTTCCGGTGGTTATCACAGTGCGGTTCCTGCGGATGGTAGCATCTATGGGCAGAAGCTCAGTCGTGGTTTCTTTGATGGCGAAACCAACCGCAACGTGTTTAAACGTTGGCAGCAAATCTACAGTTCTGAATTTGCGCACCAGTTCGATGACGTCTGGTCTTTCCGGCAAAATGCCAGCTATACCCATTCTAATAGTCAGTTAGAACAGGTTTATCAGGGGGGCTGGAATAGCGACCGCACGCTGATGAGTCGCTATTATTCTGGCGAAGATTCCTCACTCAATGCATTTGCGGTGGATAATCAATTGGAGGCCGATTTTGCTACAGCAGCTGTCGAACACAAGGTGCTACTGGGGATCGACTTCCAGAAGTTCCGCAATAATTTGCGTAGCGACAGCGCGTTTGCCACCACATTGAATCCTTACACCGGTATTTCTGGTGGCAGTACACTGTACAGCGATTATCTGCTGACGACCCCTGGCATTAATACATCCTATTTAAATCGCCGTTATGAGCAGAGTGGCATTTATCTGCAAGATGAAATGAAGCTGGATAATTGGCATCTGAATTTGTCTGGCCGTTATGATCGGATGAAAACGGAAAATATTAATAAGACGGCCAATACCAGTGATGAACGCACGGATAAACACGCCAGTGGACGCGCTTCATTGCTATATAGCTTCGATAGCGGTATTTCACCGTACGTCAGTTACAGTCAGGCCATCACACCCAGTTTATTCCCGGATGCACAGCAAAAACTGCTGAAACCGATGACCAGCGAGCAGTATGAAGTGGGTATCAAGTATCAGCCGCCGGGCAGTTCTTCACTCTATTCCGCCGCTTTATACGACCTGACACAAAATGATGTTGCAAACCGTGCGGTTCCGGCGACCTATTATGTGCCGGCAGGTAAGGTGAATTCACAGGGGCTGGAGTTGGAAGCCAGAAGCCAGATTAACGAGCGCTTAAGTGTGATTGCAGGCTATACCTATAACCGCGTGAAATTCAAAGATGCTATTGATGGTAATGATGGCAATACGCCGGTGTTAGCGCCGTCAAATATGGCGTCACTGTGGGCGCAATATGAGGCGGGCTACGGCATCAATGTTGGTGCGGGTATCCGTTACATTGGCAAGCAGTGGGCCGATGATGCCAATACCTTACGCGTGCCTTCTTATACGCTGGGTGATGCTTCTGTTCGCGCCGATTTAGGCACTTGGGCAGCATCACTGAGGGGGGCATTCGTCCAATTGAACGTGAATAATATCACTGATAAGAAATACGTTGCCGCCTGTTACAGTACCTCTTACTGCTACTGGGGGGCTGAGCGCTCAGTGCAGGCTACTGTAGGTTACGACTTCTGATGCATTAGTATAACGTGACTCATTACATAACCCGCTTATATGGCGGGTTTATTATTTAAAAATAAATAACAAAGCACATGGAGAGGGAAGATGCTCGTGACAGTATTAAAGCACATTTATAAAACTGAGGTATTTTATGGCGAATGGTCATCCATTAGCTTATTTAGATAATGCTTCTTCCTGCCAAAAATCACAGGCAGTCATTGATGCAATAACAAAATGCTATAGCGAATATATGCAAATGCAGATCAAAGTGTCCATACACTCTCACCGTGCTAGAACAGGTCAGAGAACAAGTATGTTTATTAATACTAGGTTGGTAGATGAAATAACTTTCACTCAAGGAACAATCGAAGCTATTCATTGAGTGGCGCTCGTAGCCCACCATATTGATGGGCCGCTATCGATACTTAACGCCAAAATGGGCGGCTGTAATCTCGTTTGATATCATCACGACTCAGGCCAATATCTTTTAATTGATCTGTATTCAATCGCTCCAGTATATTGGTTGTTTTACGCCGCTCATTCCATTGATATGCATATCTGTATGTTTTTTTCCATAATCGAATAAAAATGTTGTGGCGATTCTTTGTGGCTTGTACGACTGACGAGCAGCACTCATCTATTTGATCTTCAATTATATTATTCATCATGACTCCTCGTCAGTAGCTGAGTCATTAGCATGAAACTTTGGCGTAAAACATTACAGATGCAAATTAGGACTATTATTTCCATACAGATGTGAGATATATGAACTGAATGGTGCAAATTAATGCCATCTGTACTGGTTGCTACTTAATTAGGTGATATCAATGACTCGTTACCAACAACTGGCTGACATTCTTAGTCAGCGGATTAAAGAAGGGTTGTATAGCGCCGGTGAACGACTCCCTTCCGTCAGAGTATTGAGTGACGAACATGGTGTCAGCATCAGTACTGTCCAACAGGCTTATCGACAATTGGAAGAGCGCCTACTTATCGAAGCGCGGGCAAAATCAGGCTATTTCGTACGTTGCTGCTCAAACCTACCTTCTTTACCCGCGACCTGCACTCATGCACAGCGGCCAGTAGAGATCTCTCAGTGGGAAAATACGCTGGCTTTCTTACAAAGAAGCGGGCAGGAAGATATCACCTATCTGGGGGCTGGTTCACCGGATCTGTCTGCGCCGGGGCTTAAAATACTGAGTCGCTTGTTAAGCCGCGTTAGCCTCCATCAGAGTGAAGAAGTGCTGGATTATGACAATATTTACGGCACTTTGGCACTGCGTGAGCAAATTGCTCGCTTGATGCTGGACAGCGGTAATCACCAATCGGCTGAGAATATCATTATTACATCTGGCTGCCATGGCGCATTAGCTGTGGCGCTGGGCGCGGTCTGCCAACCCGGTGACATTGTTGCTGTTGACTCCCCAAGCTTTCATGGTGCGATGCAAACTTTGAAAGGAATGGGTATGAAAGTCATTGAAATTCCGACGGATCCGGTAGTCGGGATCAGCTTGGAAGCCTTGGAAATGGCCTTGGATCAATGGCCGATTAAGGCGGTTCAGCTTACACCGACATGTAATAATCCGCTGGGCTACAATATGCCCAATGAACGTAAAAAAGCGCTACTGTCACTCGCTCAGCGCTATGACATTGCGATTATTGAAGATGATGTTTATGGTGCTTTGGCGTATCAATATCCGCGCCCACCGACGATTGCTTCATTTGACGATGATGGGCGTGTATTGCTATGCAGCTCTTTTTCTAAAACAGTCGCTCCCGGTTTGCGTATTGGCTGGATTGCCCCTGGGCGCTATTTAGATAAAGCGCTGCATATGAAATATATTTCTGCCGGGCGGGTCGCCTCTCTGCCTCAATTAGCAATGGCTGAATTTATCAAGCAGGGGCATTACATGCAGCACTTGCGCCGGATGCGCCGACAATACCAACGTAATCGCGACATTATGACCAGTTGGGTGATGAAGTATTTCCCACCGAATACTTGCCTGAGCAGGCCGCAGGGGAGTTTTATGTTATGGGTCGAATTGCCACACGGATTTGATAGCCAGCGGCTTAATCGCTGTTTGTTGCCGCTAGGGGTGCAGGTTGCCGCCGGGCTTATTAGCTCAGCTTCGGGAAAATATCGTAACTGTTTGCGCCTAAGTTACAGTAAGCCGATGACGATGGAAATTGAACGTGCAGTACAAAAGGTGGGTAAGACGATTTATGAATTGTTGGCAGAGACTGAATCTCCGAAAGCACCAGAAAAGCAGAACCAACCATAGGTTGGCTCTGGGTATAATTTAATTTGGCAGATATTTATTGACGTAAATAAATTTGCGGTAGGGCCGTTTCAGGGTGACGTGAAATGCCCAAATCGGCCTGATACCAGCGAGTTAGAGTCTCAGCATTGAGCACTTCTTCTGGTGTGCCGCAGGCCACGAGTTCACCCTGCGCCAGCAGCAAAATACGATCGGCATACAGTGCCGCCAGATTCAGATCATGCAGCACACAGCACACTGCTAAAGGCTCTTGGAGGGTGAGCTGGCGCAGTAGACGCAACGTATGTTGTTGATGATACAAATCTAATGCGGATGTCGGTTCATCAAGGAACAGCCAACGCGGCGTCGGTTCGGGTTGCCATAATTGTGCTAACACCCGCGCAAGTTGTACTCGTTGCTGCTCACCACCGGACAGTGCACGATAGTCACGCTGTGCCAGCGCCAGACAGTCCGTCTGGGCCATCACTTCTTGTAATGCATGCCGGTTTTGCGTCGCCCCATAAGGCGCGCGCCCCATCTGAATCACTTCACTGACACTAAACGGAAACGCCAAATCACTGTATTGGCGCATCACTGCGCGGGTGCGGGCCAATGCTTGTGGCTGCCAGCTATTGAGGTTTTTCCCCAGCAACTGACACGCGCCATCTGATGGCTTAAGGTAACCGGTTAATAACCGCAGTAACGTGGATTTCCCTGCACCGTTTGGCCCGATAATCGCCACCATTTCACCGCTGGCAATTTGTAGTGAAACGTTATTAATCAGTTTTCGGCCCTGTACCTGATAGGAAAGCTGATTTGCTTCTAATAACGCCGTCGGTGTTATTGCTGCAGTGTTCATTCCTGCCATATCAACCACTACGTTGCTCCCGCTGACGTAAAATCAGCCACAGAAAATAAGGCCCACCCAGTAGGCTGGTTATCAACCCGACAGGCATTTCAGCCGGAGCAACGAGGGTTCGCGCCAGTGTATCCGCAGTCAGTAATAAGCAAGCCCCACCCAACGCAGCACCGGGCAACAGCCAGCGATGATCAGCACCAATCCGCATGCGGATAAGATGTGGGACAACCAAGCCGATAAAACCGATAACCCCACTGACTGCCACCGCGGCACCAATCAATACTGCGCTGAGTAACAGCAAGCGCAGCTTGGCTTGCCGCACATTGACGCCAAGGTAATGCGCTTCTTCATCCCCTAACTGCAATAGATTCAACTGACGTGCCTGTAATAAACCGAGTACACAAGCGGGTAAAATTAACGATGTGGCGACCAGAAGTGTCGACCACTGTGCTTGACCCAAGCTCCCCATGCTCCATAGGGAGAATTGGCGTAACTGCTGGTCATCACTGATATAAGTCAGTACCCCGACCGCCGCACCGCATAGTGCATTGATTGCAATGCCCGCCAACAGCAAGCGCGATAAGTTGCCATGCCCCCAGCGGCTGAGGGTAAAAATAATGGCAGAAATGGCCAGACTGCCGATAAAGGCTCCCACCATATGGCTATAAAGCGCCAACAGTGGCGGTAGGCTGAATGGCATGACAATAATCAGCCCGACACACAAGGCCGCGCCGCTGCTGATACCCAATAGGCCTGGGTCTGCCAGCGGGTTGCGGAATAACCCTTGCATGATGGCGCCGGAAACCGCCAGCGCACATCCGACAACCACGGCTAATAGCACGCGGGGTAGGCGGATATTCAGCCAGATATGCCACATGGCATCATCTAATGATGCATGCCATAACGTGCGAAACGAGAGGGTTAATGCCCCCATATTGGCCGAACCGAGCGCTAATAGAATCAGAATCATCAGCAAGATGCCGAGCATCAGGCGTGGATGGATACGGCAATTCATTGCGCTTGTTCCATGCCTTTGCGCAGTTGCGCCAGCACTTGCGGTGTTTCCAGACCAAAGCCGAGCAATGCCATATCATCGATCACTAACAGGCGTTTATTTTTGCCAGCGGGTGTCAATGCCATGCCCGGTAATTTCCAGATACCATCATTGCCACCCAGAGCTCTTACACCGTCACGGGTAATTAGTAATAAATCGGGTGCGCTGGCGATAACCCCTTCTTGCGATAATGGACGATAGCGGCTGAAGCCTTGCATCGCATTATTGCCACCGGCAGCTCGGATCATGGCATCTGCTGCAGTATTTTGACCTGCGGCCATCGGCGTTAAGCCGCCGTGGCTCATGACAAACAGCACTTTGACTGGCAGTGGCGTGTTGCTCACTGCGCTCAAACGTTGCTGATAGTCTTTAATCAGTTCTTGCCCTTTTTCCTGCTGATGCAGTGCTGTAGCGACCGCATTTATCTTCGCTGCCACACTTTCTGTCGTTGTTTGACCCGGTATGGTGACCACGTTCACACCACTGTCTGCGACTTGTTTGAGCACCAGTGAAGGTTGCGCAAGTTCGCTGACCAGCAGCATGGTTGGTTTCATTGCCAGAATCCCTTCGGCGTTGAGCATGCGCATATAACCAATATCAGGCAGCTTCTGCACTGCCTGAGGTTGCAGACTGGTACTGTCACGGGCCACAATCTCGCCACCTGCACCCAGTGCATAGGCGATTTCTGTTACATCACCACCAATGGTGACAATACGTTCTGCAGCCAATGTATTCAGCGGCAACAGCCAGGCGCTCAGTGACAGAATGAAAGGGAGTGACAGCAACCTTAGTCTCATGCGGCGATATCCTTATTGTTTAGGCGAGCAATCTGGTCACGCCATTGGTTCTGCTCTGGTTGGCCTTCAGTACGCTGACCGTAAAGCTGAGCAAGTTGGGTGCCGTCGGCGGCAAACAGTTCCAGACTAGTGACAAACCCGTCTTTGGTTGGCTTGCGGGTAATCCAGCTTTCAGCAATGGCTGTTTCGATCAGATGTAGCGTAAAGCGCTTGTTGAAAACATTAATCCAGTCTTGATGTGGGGTTACTTTCTCAATCATGCCAGTGAAGATTTGTACACAACCACGGTTACCGACGAAAATCATGATTTCGTTCTGCTCCTGTTGCGCGATATTCAGCAATTGCGTCAGTGAGCTGTTATCAACCTGGTAAGCCAGGTCATCGCCGACGGCACGGAAGGCTTGTTGGCGAGTCAGATTATTACGTTTGAGCAACTGGAAGAACTGGTGCACATCAGTCATGGCACGCCATTGAGCATCAACGGTATCATCAGTGGCAGTCGGTTCAGTCACCTCGATTGTGCTTAGTGGCTCCAACTGCAATTCAGGGTTTTCTGCACTGATGAATTTTGCCAGTAGTGCATCCCAAGCGGCCATGTCAGTCCCTTCTGTGACATACACTTTATGTAAAGCATCGCCCTGATGGTCGAAGAACTGAATGCTATGGCGCACACCGTGGCGCGTTTCTTCGGTCAAAGTAAAGACACTGGCCCACTGATTGAGGAACAAACGTAAATCCAAGTTCCGTGGATTGAGGATCAAACCGGCATGACCATTCAGATGTTGATTCTCGTAACGGCCCATTTGCTCATGTACGGCATAAGTGTTGCGAGTGATCGCTTTGACTTCACCCACCGTTTCCAATGCTGCCAATAGAGTGCGAGCATCGGCGTGCAAACGTTTAGCATCATGTCCAACACGGCTGTGAGTCAGTTCCGCTTCTGAAATCTCCATCAGGGTGGCTAAATCGCGCGCATATTTGCCCGGATTATCCGCTTTGTCTTGGACGTACTGCTCATATATTGACTTGCTCATGATAACTCCCTTGTTCTATTGATTTTTTATATGCAGGTGACAGATGTAAATGATAATCCGGTAATCCACAGATTGGATTACCGGATGTGTTATTTCAGACTATCTTTTTTGTATCAGTTACCACTGATAGCTCACGAACAACTTAGCGTTGCGGCCATCTTGAGGCACGCCTTGTGGCGCGTAATACTCTTTGTCAAAGGCGTTACCCAATACCACGGTGGTGGTTATCCCCTTCAGCTGTTCCCGGCCTTTATAGCTGACATAAAAGTCATTGAGGCCATAACCTGCCTGACGTTTACCTGTGCTTAACGGCTGAGAACGGTCAGCGAAGGTAGCAATCCAGCCGACAGCAAAACCGCTATTGGCAACCGGTACATCTACAGTGCTCGTGACGGTATCCGGGTTAATGGATTCGAGCCAAGCATTGGTATTTTGGTTTTTGCCCCGAGTACGGTTATAGGCCAGATCCCAGCTAAACACGCTGGTCTGGTAAGTCATGGTGGCATCCCAACCCCAGATTTTTGCCCGATCGATATTTACCGAGGTGGTGGTCATGGCAGCCATGCTCACCTTGGTATCGATATAGTCTTTAGCATTGGTATCGAAATAACTGGCTTTGAATTGCAAATCATCGTCAGCCATCAACAGGTTGCTAAAGCGCAGACCAAAACCATATTCTTGAGTTTCGTTGGTTTCTGGTTTCAGATTGGGATTTGGCACCCAATAGTTGGTGATCACTCTTCCCGGAGCGATAGGGATCGAGAAGTGCTTCGAATCGTTATACATCTCACCCATGGTTGGTGCGCGGAATGCTTGAGCATAGGAGCCGAACAGCATCAACCAGTCAGTCGGCATAATGCTAACCGCACCGCGTGATGACCATTTATCCGCATCGACATCAGCGTAGCCGTCACTGCTACCGCGATAGTTGTCATAGCGCGTCCCGGCTAAAAGGGACACCGGCAGATCACGCAGAGTGATTTCATCTTGTAGCCAACCAGAACCAAAACGAATGTCGGCCTGTGGGAAGCTTTCGGTGGCGCCACCTGGCGTTTGTTCCTGTTTATAGGCTTCAGTACCGTAAGTCAGTAAATGCGAGGCAAAACTATCAGTGAACAGACGGGTACGGTTTTCCAGTTTTCCGCCTTCCGTTTTTTGCTTGCGCCCCTCTTCAAGGGAGCCTTGTGGGCGTGCATTGATTTCTACTTCGGAATAATAAACTTGCGCCGTGGCATTCAACCACTCTTGGTCGAGCGGCTTAATGTTGTAGCTGAACTGTGCATCGCGCTGGATTGTTGAGCGGTTTGTCAGGACATTGCTGCTAGACGCCGTGCTGGTCTGCGGGTTCTTTGGCTCTATCGCATTGTTGTTGTAGTAGCGTAGATTGGCGCTCAATGACTGTACTTGATCAATGCGCCAGGTTCCTTTTGCCAACACATTGCTGATGGTTTCATCATTGGGTGCATCAAAACCGTCACTCTGGCGGATATTACCAATATCACGGGTACCAAAGGAGATAACACCATCAACATCATCAGTGCGACCAAACGCGCTGGCACCCAGACCGAAGCTATGGTCACCCGTGGCAGCTGAGCTATATACGCGATAACCGCTATTTTGGCCCGGTGCCAGTAAATCCGCAGCATTCACTGTCTCATAAGAAATAACCCCACCCAATGCACCACTGCCATAGAGCAGTGCGGATGGGCCACGAACCACTTCAACACGTTTGACTAGCGCAGGGTCAAGGAACGTCGAGTTCAGGTGGCCGGTATCAGTGCCTTGACGGATACCATCAACCAACGTCAGTACACCTTGCTTACCATAACCGCGCAAGGTCACATCCTGGCCATTAACACGACCGCTTCCGGTGACGGTCAGTCCCGGTATTTTGCGTAGCATGTCGGCTGCAGAAGTGGCGGTTTCGCTGGTCGGTGAGTTTGCCTCGATCACTGTCACCATCATCGGGGCTTCAAAGCTACTGCGCTCATTGCCCGTGGCAGTAACGACCATCGTATCGGTGGGGTGTTTTTTGCTGCTGGTTGCAGTGGTGGTATCAGCCGCTTGAACAGCAAGAGGCAGGGTGCAAGCGATTGCCAAACTGAGTGGCGACCAGCGGAAACGGTCAGAAGTGAAACGAGGCATGTCGGCAATTCTCCATATTTTCTATGCAAAAAATTAATCTGCAAAACAAATAGATAGGTTGCTGGCTGCCTTGATTTTAGAATCTGGGTGGCTTGCATTGAGCATCATCCCTTCGTCCTGGATGTGGCTGTATTACGGCAACATCAATAACTCAGGTTTAGGATGCATATTATTTAGTCAGTATCAGTTTCCCGGCCTTAGTTTGACGCAGTTGATAACACTCGCCCTGATGGACGATAAAGGCCACCCCGTGCCCTCTCAGTAGCTGTTCGCTGTTGACAGACAAGGGTTTACTTGCTGTTGGATGCGCGACAGCAGATTCGTCGTTCAATATTGGCGTCTTATTCAACTGTTTATCCATACAATCAGCAATGATAATCTGTATCAATATGATAAGCATTATCAGTCATGATTCAATGTTACATCAAGACATATTTATTGTTAATTTGCTTTTAATAAGCGAGCTAATCTCTGTTCAATTAATGTGTAGACTTGGTGATATGTTGTCGGGCCTTCAATCATTTGGCTGATATTACGTGCTACATCTTCCCGCGTGACCATGCCATAAGCCTCAAACGGGTGCTCCAGCAAGGTCATCGCCTGGTAATTTTGTCTTCTGATTGGCCACTAATTCGCTCAGATCAATATTTATAGTCAGCTAATTAAGCTGTAGTTGATGGATTAAATTATAATAATAATCATTCAATGAATCACTAAAGTGAGAAACGTTGATCCGTACCAGTAAATAAGGATGACAAGCATTCAAATCTGATAGATTTTTAGGCTATTGAATAGGGTTGTGCGGATTTTTAGAGCTAGATAAGTGGAATTATCTTTATTTTATGTTGAAAATACTGGCCGTGGTAGAAAGGTGAGCTAACGCCATAAGATTGACGCTAGCTCTGCCCACTCATCTTTAGGCCAAATAATGCCGGAACCAGGCTATTGTGCGCTCCCAGGCAAGGTCAGCAGCGGCTTTGTCATAACGCGGTGTTGAATCGTTGTGAAAGCCGTGATTAACCCCCGGATAAATATAGGCTTCATAGGTTTTATCTGCAGCCTTGAGGGCTTCTTCGTAAGCGGGCCAGCCCGCATTAATATTGCTATCCAATTCGGCATAATGCAGTAATAGCGGGGCTTTGATGCGGGGAACATCTTCTGATTTCGCCTGACGCCCATAGAAAGGTACCGCCGCTGCAAGTTCGGGATAGGCAACTGCGGCGGCATTGGCAACACCACCACCATAACAAAAGCCAGTAATCCCGACCTTACCGGTGGTTTCTTTACTCGCCATCAGAAACTCTATTGCTGCAAAAAAATCATTCATCAGTTTGGTTGGGTCGATCTGCTGCTGCAATTCACGACCTTTATCATCATTACCGGGATAGCCCCCTACAGAGCTGAGTCCATCAGGCGCGAGTGCAATAAACCCGGCTTTAGCCACGCGGCGTGCCACGTCTTCAATGTAAGGATTTAGCCCACGATTTTCGTGAACCACGACGACCGCAGGAAGTGGGCCAGTCGCTTTGGCGGGGCGAACCAGATAGCCTCGGACTTCACCGTGCCCGTTGGGTGAGGGGTAGGTAATATACGCAGGAATGATATCTGGATCAGTGAACTCAACTTGCTGAGCCAGTGCATAATTTGGACTGAGTTGGCCCAGAATGGTTATGGCTGTCAGCCCGCCGACGGTATATTTTGCCGCCAATTCAAGGAACTGCCGCTTGGTAATCCTACCGTGGGCATAAAAGTCATAGAGTTCGAGCAATTCAGGGGCAAAATCTTTTGCGGTAAGACGGGACATCGGCATGCTCCTTCCATCGGGCGTAAAATATTAACTTAGCAGATAGCAGAGTGACTGTTGAACATTTTTTAACCATGAAGGGGAGGTAGCTAAAAGAACGGCATACCTTGATGTGACCTGAGTTATCTGAACACTAAACCGCCATCGATCAATACGCTTGTCCTTCGGCGTAAATCAATCCATTTACCCATACCGAAAAGGTATCACATAAATGGTATTGGATGAGTATTTTGGACAAAACATATACTTCAGTCATCAAAAACTGAAGGAGTGAATCCATGAATAACGAACGATATACCCGAGGGTTAGCAAAGCTCAAAGAGATAGATGGTCAGGCTGGAGAGGGCGTGATTAACAGCCTGAAAGACATTGCCCCTGACTTTGCACAGTTGCTCATTGAGTTTCCGTTTGGCGATATTTATTCAAGGCCAGGGCTTGACCTCAAAACCCGAGAGCTTGCGGTGGTGGCCGCGCTGACTGCTATGGGGAATGCTACGCCACAGCTCAAAGTCCATCTTCATGGCGCTCGCAATGTTGGTTGCTCTCAGCAAGAAATAATTGAAGTTATTATCCAAATGGCTGTTTATGCAGGTTTTCCTGCCGCCCTCAACGGTTTGTTTGCAGCAAAAGAAGTTTTCTCCCATGAGGCGAACCTATGAAACCGATGGCAATCTGTATGCCGCTAACTGGTCTTCAGGCCGTGTGATACGTTTTTCGTCTCAAGGTGAGCGAATGGTTTTTGCCAGCGGGCTTAGTGGGCCTTCCGGATTAGCCATTTCTCCCCAGGGTGATATCTATGTCGCTTCCTACAATGAAGATTTGGTCTGGCAATTTACGTCGAACGGCAATAAGACTGTTTTTGTCCGTGGGCTGGCTATTCCTGCGGGGTTGTCTTTTGATAGTAGGGCCCGATTGTTGATAGCAAACTGTCGGACTAATCAGATCCTTGCCACGCATCCTAACGGAGAAATAGAGGTTGTAGCCGAAGGATTACTAACCCCGGTGGGTGCCGTTGAATTGCTTAATGGTGATCTATTGGTAAGCAATATCGCAGGGGAGGATGCCGTCTATGTTGTCGACTATGGCGGAACGACGGTCAGCCGTGTTAACCGACAAGGTATTCGTACCGTCAGGCATGGTATCCGAAAGCACTATCGAGGCTTGAGCATGAGGGGTTAACTCTCTGATCTGAATGGCGAGAAACAAGGGCCGGAGTCCAATATCTGGTTTTTTATATCAGCCCTGTTCCCTTTCTTTTCTTATGGCTGTATAAATAAACAGTATATAGGCATATAAAATATAGGGATATATCATCATGATCACCAGAATGAAGACACATTGTAAAGACGATACCTGCCCATCTTGCGTCGTTGCTGGCGGTTTTATCTTTCTTGCCCACCATTCGGGAGGGCACGAGAAAGTTGATATTGAGTTCCAAATCAGAGCTTCTCTGAATGCATTACGAAAAACATTACGTTCGGTTAATGCTGAATTAGAGGATATGGTTCAACTGAATCTTTATTTACGAAACCGTGCTGATTTCGATAAAGCCCGCAATGTTTTCCCGGAGTATTTTACCGAGCAGCAATATCCAGTAAGAACAACATTATTTACTGATTTTGTTAATGAAAGCTGTCTTTGTATGTTGGATGGTGTGGCGTTTAAATCAGAGTAGGTTTGCGGAATATCTGTGGAGTTGAACGTCGCTTGCGACGGCCCCGTCGGGGTGAGCACTGCTTGCAGGGCGAATAGTCGAACCTGTTCGATGAAGAGTCCAAACGTTAGAAAGCAAAAAACCAGCTATTAAGCTGGTTTCTTTAAATATGGTGCCCGGACTCGGAATCGAACCAAGGACACGGGGATTTTCAATCCCCTGCTCTACCGACTGAGCTATCCGGGCAACGGGGCGCATTAAACCGTATTGGCTGCTGATCGTCAACGGATTTATAGCCTAAAACCACTAAAATTGTGTTGATCGCTCTCTTTTCAGGCAAAAAAAGAAAAAATGACGGTGAATTGCTATAAAATTCGGTGCAACACCTTAGCTTAACGCACCATTTTTACGGCACTGAGCAACGTCCAAAACATCTTCAGCCAAGCGTTTGGCGACTTCAACATCCACCAATTGGCGCTTAACCAGCAGTTTACTTAGGCAACCTTCCAGAATTAGCTCCATCTGCTGTGCCACCATGTTGGCGTCATCAGCATCCATCTCTTGCAACAGCTCCTCAGTATAGTGCAATGAAGCTAATTTTTGTTGCTCGGCTAACTGGTGAATAGGGTGATCATCATCAGGATAGAAACTGCAGGCAGCAATAAACAGGCAGCCGGGATAGCGCTGATTTTGAACTTGTTCACTCAAGGTCTGATAGCGCGCTAACAGCTTCTGTTTGGGTGATAATGTCTCGTCCAACTGCAACTGCCGCCGCCAGGTATCGATTTGCTGACCATGATAGCGCAGGCAATCATACAATAATGCTTCGCGGTCAGGCCAAAATCGGGCCAGATCACTGACCTCGACCGAGACTTCTTTTGCCAGCATCTCCAGCGTGGTATTTGCCAGCCCTTGCTGCTCTAACAGATTGAGCGCACTGCTTAAAACTTGTTCACGTTGCACGTTACTCTCCTCCAACTTCTCATCTGGCAAGTGTGGTTGACCATCGCCTATTGCGCAAATAGCTCAAAACAGGTCAGCACTCTCCACCTGCTGACTTTGTACCTTATCACTACTGTGGCGGGATTTTGTGAACTCTTTGCCATTACGGCTTTGCTTATCCAGGGCGTCGAATGAGTGATGCCATTGCCAGCATTACACAGTCTGTGAAGCAGGGCGCATTTTATTGTGCATCTGCCTATAACGATAAGTTAATAGCTCATTATTCCTGTTCTTTTGCCCGATGGTTTATTGGAACGCGGTTTCTATAATGATTATCGTGAATCGTAGAATAAGGATTGAAAATGAGTCTCCAAAATTATCCTAATCAGTTCCGCCGCAACCTACAACAAGGGCAAACCTTGATTGGCTGCTGGAGCGCGCTGGCAAATCATATTTCAGCCGAGGTATTAGGTCTGGCGGGTTTCGACTGGTTAGTGTTGGATGGTGAACATGCCCCGAACGACGTCACGACATTTATCCCACAGTTAATGGCGCTGAAAGGCAGCAATAGCGCGCCAGTTGTCCGTGCACCGTGTAACGAACCCATTATTATCAAACGATTACTGGATATCGGCTTCTACAACTTCTTGATTCCTTTTGTCGAAAGTGAAGAAGAGGCCATTCGTGCTGTTGCCTCAACCCGCTATCCACCGGCAGGTATTCGAGGAGTTTCGGTCTCTCATCGTGGCAATAATTACGGCACCGTGCCGGATTACTTCGCCACCATTAACGACAATATTACCGTGCTGGTACAAATCGAAAGTCAGCAAGGGGTTGATAATCTGGATGCTATTGCTGCCGTTGATGGTGTGGATGGCATTTTTGTTGGTCCGGGTGACCTCTCTGCTGCGCTGGGTTATCTGGGGCAGCCAAATCATCCTGAAGTCCAAAAAGTGATTCGCCATATATTCGACCGCGCCAAAGCGCAGGGGAAACCGAGTGGCATTCTGGCTCCGGTAGACGCTGATGCTCGCCGTTATCTGGAGTGGGGCGCAACTTTTGTGGCGGTGGGAAGCGACTTAGGGGTATTCCGCAGTGCCACCCAGGCATTGTGCGACAAATTTAAAAAATAATGTTCGGCCTGTTTTAACTATTCAGTGCAGCCGCATTGACGGCCTGGCGACTTAATTGAGGAGTGACAAATGAAAATCGGCTTTATTGGTTTAGGAATTATGGGAAAACCAATGAGTAAAAATCTGCTGAAAGCGGGCTACTCGTTAACTGTCCTTGATCGAAATACTGCGGTACTGGATGAGTTGCTCAGTGCTGGGGCCAGCGTGGCGGCAACGCCAAAAGCACTGGCAGCAGAGTGCGATATTATTATTACCATGCTACCCAATTCACCTCATGTGAAAGAGGTGGTGTTGGGTGAGAATGGTGTGATTGAAGGTGCAAAGCCAGGCACAGTGCTGATTGACATGAGTTCGATTGCACCACTGGTCAGCCGCGAAATCAGCGAAGCGCTGGCAGAAAAACAGGTTGCGATGTTGGATGCGCCAGTCAGTGGTGGTGAGCCGAAAGCGATTGATGGCACATTGTCAGTGATGGTGGGTGGCGATAAAGCTGTGTTCGACCAGTGTTTTGAGGTGATGAAAGCTATGGGCGGTTCAGTCGTTCATACTGGTGATATTGGTGCGGGTAATGTGACAAAGTTGGCTAATCAGGTGGTGGTTGCGCTGAATATTGCCGCGATGTCTGAAGCCTTGGTGCTGGCAACCAAAGCCGGTGTGAATCCGGATCTGGTGTTCCAGGCCATCCGTGGCGGCCTGGCGGGCAGTACCGTGTTAGAAGCCAAAGCGCCGATGGTGATGGATCGTAACTTCAAACCGGGTTTCCGCATTGATTTACATATTAAAGATTTGGCGAATGCTTTAGATACCTCGCACGGCGTCGGCGCACAATTGCCATTAACTGCCGCAGTCATGGAGATGATGCAAGCATTGAAAGCTGATGGGCTGGGAACCGCAGACCACAGCGCATTGGCTTGTTATTACGAGAAACTGGCTAAAGTTGAAGTGACACGTTAATCAGTGGTGCCGGTGCCCGTGTGACACCGGATAACTCATGAGATTAAATCATTTATGAAAATAGTCATCGCTCCGGACTCTTATAAAGAAAGTTTATCCGCGTTGGACGTTGCGGTGCAGATTGAAGCGGGTTTCCGTACCCAGTTTCCTGATGCGCAATATATTAAATTGCCGGTTGCTGATGGTGGCGAAGGCACAGTAGAAGCCATGGTTGCAGCCACCGCCGGGCGGATCATTAAGGTCAATGTGACCGGCCCGTTAGGGGAAGAAGTTGACGCCTTTTACGGAATATCCGGTGATGAAAAATCTGCATTTATCGAAATGGCTGCGGCCAGTGGACTTGAGTTGGTCCCACCTGAATTACGCAACCCACTGAAAACCACCTCATATGGCACGGGTGAATTGATTTGTAATGCGCTGGATCAGGGCGTGAAACATATCATTATCGGAATAGGTGGCAGCGCGACCAATGATGGTGGCGCGGGGATGGTACAGGCGCTGGGTGTCAAATTATTAGACAAGCATGGCAAGCCGATTGGGTTCGGTGGCGGGAAACTACCGGAACTGGATTCAATTGATATTTCCGGGTTAGACCCGCGTATTAAACAGTGTCAAATCGACGTTGCCTGTGATGTCACTAATCCACTGACCGGCAGTGAAGGCGCTTCGGCTATTTTCGGGCGGCAGAAGGGGGCAACCCCGGCGATGGTGACTCAACTGGATGAAGGGTTGCTGCATTACGCGAGTGTCATTAAACGCTATCTGGATATTGATGTTGATCAGGTTGAAGGTGCGGGTGCAGCGGGGGGCTTAGGTGCGGCATTACTGGCTTTTTGCGGCGCGACCTTAAGTCCGGGGGTTGATATTGTGACTGATGCCCTGGGTCTGGATGCCTTAGTGCGCGATGCCACCTTTGTTATTACTGGTGAAGGGCGGATCGATAGCCAAACCATTCACGGCAAGGTGCCTATCGGTGTTGCCAGAGTGGCCAAACGTTATAACAAACCGGTGATTGGGATTGCAGGTAGCCTGACTGCCGATGTGGATGTGGTGTATGAACATGGTCTGGATGCCGTATTTAGTGTGATTTACAGTATTTGCACCTTAGAGCAGGCACTGGATAATGCCGCAGACAATGTATTCATGACGGCGCGGAATATTGCTGCCACATTGGCGATTGGTATGGCTGCTGCTCAATCATAATCATTTATCCATAATAGTCATTTATCTATCAGGGCTAACACTTGCTGGCCCTGATGCCTTTATAGGCATTTATGGATAATGCCCGCGGGTTATCACTCTTTCCCCTCTATTCTCGCCCTGATTTATCATTTTTGTGAGCATCGCCTCAACTCTTTCTCTTGCGCTACAAAATTGGGCGGTTGTCCAATGTAATCCCACTACAGACCACATATGCTGGTGCATTAGCCTAAACAGAGGTCTTACTCATGAGCGTCTATAATCTCGATCCCCGGCTAGCCCAGGATATTGTCACCCGCACCATGAAGATTATTGATACCAACATTAATGTGATGGATGGCAAAGGACGGATTATTGGTAGCGGTGATGAAGAGCGCCTCGGTGAGCTGCATGAGGGCGCGCTGTTGTCGCTGTCCCATGGCCGGATTGTCGACATTGACGAAGCTGTCGCGCGCCAATTACATGGCGTGAAGCCCGGTATCAATCTGCCCTTGCGCCTTGAGGGCGAAATTGTTGGGGTGATTGGTCTGACGGGGAATCCGGGCCAATTACGGCAGTATGGCGAGCTGGTGTGTATGGCGGCGGAAATGATGATGGAGCAGGCGCGCTTGGTGCACCTGTTGGCGCAAGATAGCCGCTTGCGCGAAGAGCTGGTATTAAACCTAATCCGCACCGAAGAGATATCGCCCGCGCTAATGGAATGGGCGCAGCGTCTTGGGGTGGATATTAATGAGCCCCGCGTGGTGGCAGTGGTGGATGTAGACAGCGGTCAGCTCAGTGTTGACAGCGCCATGTCGGAATTGCAAGAGCTGCAAACTTTGTTGACTACACCGGAGCGCAACAATCTGATTGCGATTGTCTCCCTGACGGAAATGGTGGTGCTGAAACCGGCATTGAATAGCCATGGTCGCTGGGATGCCGTCGATCATCGGCGGCGTATGGAGTCGCTGCTTTCGCGCATGACAGAGCGCGGTCGCCTACGTGTGCGCCTCTCTTTAGGGAATTTTTTCACCGGCCCTGGCAGTATCGCCCGCTCATATCGTACCGCCCGCACCACGATGGCGGTAGGGAAACAGCGAATGCCGGAGCTGCGCAGTTACTATTATCAGGATCTGGTTTTACCGGTTTTGCTCGACAGTTTACGAGGCGGTTGGCAAGCCAATGAACTGGCTCTGCCATTAGCTAAATTGCGGGCGATGGACAGCAATGGTCTACTGCGGCGTACCTTGGCCTGTTGGTTCCGTAATAATGTGCAGCCCACCGCTACGGCAAAAGCGCTGTTTATTCACCGCAATACCTTGGAATATCGGCTAAATCGTATTTCTGAGCTGACAGGGCTGGATTTGGCAAACTTTGACGATCGTCTGTTGCTGTATGTGGCTTTGCAGCTAGGTGAGCAGGAATAGTATTGAACAGGGAAGTAGGCCGGTAAATTACCGGCCTGATAATAATGCAGAATAACTTAGGTCACGGGTGCCGGGTTAAACACTGCCAGCGCATTGCGTAGCCCCCATTGATCAGACCATGTCCGTTTGCGGTCACTGGCGATATCCAGAATAAATTCAAATAATTGCTGGCCGACTTCTTCGATAGTGGCATCGCCGGTGGCAATTGTCCCTGCATCAATATCCATCAAATCATGCCAGCGATTCGCCAGATCAGTGCGCGTCGCCATTTTGATCACTGGCACTGCCGCCAGACCATAAGGTGTGCCGCGGCCAGTGGTAAATACCTGCACGGTAATGCCGGAGGCCAGTTGTTGGGTACCACAGACAAAATCACTGGCCGGTGTCGCGGCGAAAATTAGCCCGCGCTTAGTGGGGCGTTGGCCCGGTGACAGCACTTCAACAATGGCGCTGCGGCCTGATTTGGCAATTGAACCCAGTGCTTTTTCAACCACATTAGCCAGTCCGCCTTTTTTGTTGCCTGGAGAAGGGTTGGCGCTGCGGTCAGTTTTGCCGGTTTCGAGATAATCATCGTACCACTTCATCTCTTCCAGCAGCCTTCTGCCCACGTCCTCATTAATAGCGCGTGGGGTTAATAGGTGGATGGCATCGCGCACTTCGGTGACTTCCGAGAACATGACGGTTGCACCGCAGCGCACCAGCAAGTCAGAGGCATAGCCCACCGCAGGGTTAGCCGTTACGCCAGAGAACGCATCACTGCCACCACACTGCATGCCGACCACCAATTCAGAGGCTGGGCAGGTTTCACGCTGACGAAGATTCAGACGCTGCAAATGTTTTTCAGCCACTTGCAGAATATCTTCAACCATGGAGCGGAAGCCGACGTGTTTCTCATCTTGTAAGCGCACAATATTGCTCTCATCCAGTGAGATAACCTGTACATCCGGGGTGCCTTCCAGTAGCCGTTCCGGCTGGAGTTTTTCACAACCGAGGCCGACCACCATCACCTCACCGCCAAAATTGGGATTGAGTGCCAGATTATGGATGGTGCGGATGGGTACCACTGCCGCCGGTGCATTGATGGCCACCCCACAGCCATATAAGTGATTCAGGGCGACCACGCCATCAACATTGGGGTATTTGGGTAGCAGGGTGCGCTCAATAATATTGACCACATAATCCACCACGCCGGCCACACAATGCACGCTGGTGGTAATGGCGAGTAGATTTTTGGTGCCGACACTGCCATCGGCATTGCGATAACCCTCGAAAGTATAACCTTCCAGTGGTGGCAGGGGCTCAGGAACTGCGGTGGCAAGAGGGAGAGTTTCCAGTGCGGGGGCGGCGGGCAATTCGACTAACGACTCATCAATCCAGCCACCACGAGCAATATCGCGCACCGCCAGCCCGATGACTTCCGCATAGCGAATGATGGCTCCACCTTTAGGGATATCAACCAAGGCAACTTTATGGCCTTGTGGCACATGCTCAATCAGTTCAAGACCGCATTTAAACCGGGTGCCGGCACATAGCCCATTATTATTAACCACAATGGCAACGTTATCCGCATCCTGCACTTTAATATAAAGCGGGTTTTCTACCGGACTATGACAAATGCTCATAATATTACCCTTATAATATTTATCTTATATATTCTAAACAACAAGTGCCCCATCAGAGGCACCTGTTTTTGTTCTATCAAGAGGTTTTCAATTCCAAGCGCTTGATATCACCGACCACAAATAAGTAGCAGAACATCGCCATAATGGCCGAGCAACCGACAAAGATTAACGCGGCATTAAAGGAATGCAGTTCTTTTACCAGATAACCGATGACTAAAGGGGTGACGATGGAGGCCACGTTACCAAACACGTTAAACAAGCCACCGCACAGACCGACGATCTCTTTTGGCGCGGTATCCGCAATGACCGGCCAGCCCAAGGCACCAAAGCCTTTACCAAAGAACGCCAATGCCATCAGTGCGACCACCACCACATCACTATCGACGTAGTTACACAGAATAATGCTTGATGCCAATAACATGCCTAACACGATAGGGACTTTACGCGCGAAAGTCAGTGAGTGACCTCGTTTAATTAATGAATCAGAGAATACGCCTCCTAACACCCCACCGGCAAATCCGCACAATGCTGGAATAGATGCCACCATCCCAACTTTTAAAATAGACATCCCTTTATCTTGTACTAAATAAATCGGGAACCAAGTTAGGAAGAACCAAGTGATGGTATTAATAAAGTATTGACCGAAAAATACGCCCAACATCATTCGGCTGGCTAACAATTGCTTAAGATAATCTAATTTAGGACCACTTTTATGACCATCTGCCTTCTTGTGGTCCATATCAACAACTGCACCACCTTGTTTGATATATTCCAGTTCAGATGCCGACATATCTGGATGATCTGTCGGGTTATGAATAAATTTGACCCAAGCGATGGTTAATACAAAACCTAGCCCACCCATGACAGTAAATACATGCTGCCAACCCCAGGCAAAGGTTAAATAACCTAATAATGGAGAGAAGATGGCTAGCGAGAAATATTGGGCTGAGTTAAAGATTGCCGATGCTGTTCCTCTCTCTTTGGTCGGGAACCAGGCGGCAACAATTCTGGCGTTAGCCGGGAAGGAAGGCGCTTCAGAGAAACCTAACATAAAGCGCATGATAAACATGGAGATAGCAGCATAGGCTATCGGGAACATGTCAACAAAGCCCTGGGTGAAGGTAAAGAGCGACCAGAAGAACAGGCTATAGGTATAAACGCGTTTTGAGCCGTAGCGGTCTAACAACCAGCCACCGGGTATTTGCATTAACAGATAAGCCCAACCAAAAGCAGAGAAAATATATCCCATTGCAACTGCATCTAATTGCAGCTGTTTTGCCACTTCAGTGCCTGCAATTGATAATGTTGCCCGGTCAGCATAGTTAATTGCAGTTACAATAAAGATAATTAATAATATTATATATCGGACATGGGTCCGTTTTTCGGTCACAGCGGCATCCAGACTCATTTTTATACCCTCGATAAATCATTTTTAAGGTTGCCGCATTTAAATTCTTTATGAATAAGATGCAATAACCTATTTTTTATTTGGTGTTATATAAATACAAAAATTAATTCTCATAAATGTCTTTGTTAGCGCTGTATCCATTATATGGAGTGGGGAAATAATTCGCATTGTGCATAGGCCCAAAAAAATGCGGGGAAATTATCTAATTGTTGTGTTGCTGTACAGTAAAGTGGGGCTATCATCACAAATACCCAGCATTCCTGGCGCGATAGCATTGTTCGCCTCTCTCATACATTCGAGTCACTGACTTGAGTCAGTCCGCTGGGGTTTATTCGCTTGCGGCCTGATTGTTACACCAATGACTTTGGTTATTTTCTAATAAAATTGTTTTGGATTTTAATATCAAACTGATCTGGATCAATTTTGTATCGAATGATTGTATTGGTTAAATCAACTTTCAATTAACACCGTGCAAATTAATCCACTTAATTATTGGTATTAATAGCGATAATTCCCTGTGCTTAATCGATTCTTCCCAATTTTTATTATGATGCTCTCGTGCATTTGCCAATTTAATTAGTCATAAATATCAACAAAAGCACAATTCTTTTGCATTAAAAATTAATTGTAATAATAAAATATCATAGCCACTATGTTTATAAGGTTAATGATTTTGTAGAGTTGTAAATGGTTGTTGAAAATAATAATTATTTATCGGCAATGATATGACTTCTGGGAAGAAATAATATGAATCCATTTATTGTTGCAGATGCTGAAAGCTGTATTGGTTGCCGCAGTTGTGAAGTTGCCTGTGTCGTCGCCCACCATGAGGGGCAATTCCCGGATAAGCCGGACTATTTCACCCCCCGCGTTAAGGTATTTAAAGATAATAACAGCGCGACAGCGGTCTTTTGCCACCATTGTGAAGATGCTCCTTGCGCCAGCACTTGCCCGAATGGGGCCATTGTTGAAATCAATAATAGCATTCAGGTTATTCAGGAAAAATGTATCGGCTGCAAAACCTGCATGATTGCCTGTCCATTCGGCATGATGACAGTGGTGACCGAAACCGTACAACCCGCCAGTCATCGTCTGGCTGATGCCTATCAACGTACTGAAGCGCAAAAATGCGACTTATGTATTGACCAACCTGATGGCCCAGCTTGCATCAAAACGTGCCCAACTCAAGCGTTGACTCTAGTGGATCAGAATTATTTACTGAATCAACAGCGACAAAAGCGCCAGCGCTCGGCATTGAATGATCATAATGGCCGCTTGTTCAGTACAGCCACTGGTGCAGGTGTCTCTCACTCTTTTAGCCCGCTAAGCAAAAATATCCGTGATGCCGCTCCCGTCAATTTACTGCTACGGCCACGTACGCCAAGGTTGGAAGCGAAAAAAATTCCACTGGAAGAGCGTAAAACCAGCTTTGCTGAAATCTACTTACCTTTCACTGAAGGCCAAATTCTTGAACAGGCAGAACGCTGTCTGAATTGTGGTGATAAAACCATTTGTCAGTGGACCTGCCCGCTACATAACGCCATTCCGCAATGGATCGCGTTGGCACATCTTGGGCGCATCCATGAGGCGGCGGAGCTGTCACATCAAACCAGCAGTTTGCCGGAAATCTGTGGCCGGGTATGCCCGCAAGACCGCTTGTGTGAACAAGCTTGTACCTTGAATGACCATGATGGCGCGGTCACCATCGGCCAGATTGAACGGCATATTACTGAAACGGCTTTGGCCACAGGCTGGCGGCCCGATATGTCTGAAGTTAAGCCGACGGGCAAGCGTGTGGCTATTATCGGCGCAGGCCCAGCAGGTCTGGGTTGTGCGGATATTTTGGTTCGAAATGGCATCACGCCAGTGGTATTTGACCGTTATCCAGAAATCGGTGGCTTGCTGACCTTTGGTATTCCTGCCTTCAAGCTGGAAAAAGGAGTCATGACCCGCCGCCGCGAGATCTTTAGTGAGATGGGGGTCGAGTTTTGCCTGAATACCGAAATTGGCCGCGACATCACCATGGAAAGTCTGCTGGGTGAGTTTGATGCTCTCTTCCTCGGGGTAGGGACATACCGCTCGATGCGTTCCGGATTGGAAAATGAAGATGCTCCCGGTGTTTTTGATGCCTTGCCATTCCTGATTGGTAATACCCAACATTTGATGGGGTATAGCGCCATTGGGGCCCATCCATATATCAGTATGGAGAATCAGCGGGTAGTGGTGTTGGGGGGTGGGGATACGGCGATGGACTGTGTGCGCACTTCGTTGCGCCAGGGTGCCAGCCGCGTGATTTGTGCTTATCGCCGTGATGAAAAGAATATGCCTGGCTCCAAACGCGAAGTGAAAAATGCGCGCGAGGAAGGCGCTGAATTTATGTTTAACCTGCAACCGCAGCGGATTGAAGTAGATGAACAGGGGCAGGTTACCGGCATCAAAATGATACGAACTGAAATGGGCCAGGCAGATGCAAAAGGACGGCGGCAGGCGCGGCCTATCCCCGGTTCTGAACACATTATTCCCGCCGATGCGGTGATTATGGCCTTTGGTTTTAGCCCACACCGGATGTCGTGGTTGGCTGAACACAATGTGGTGCTGGATAAACAAGGGCGGGTGGTTGCGCCGACTATCTCCGGTTATCCCTATCAAACCAGCAACCCCAAAATCTTTGCCGGCGGCGACATTGTGCGTGGTGCTGACTTGATTGTCACCGCCATTGCCGAAGGACGTAAAGCGGCTGAAAGCATTGCTTATTATCTTGATGTTTTATAACGCCAGCGGCCAGGAGAAAAGATGAACCGATTTGTTATCGCTGATATGACTCAGTGTATTGGTTGCCGCACCTGCGAAATTGCCTGCGTGGTGGCGCATAGCACAGATAATAAGGTCAGCAGTATTACAGCGGATAAATTTCACCCGCGCCTGAGTGTGATGAAAAGTTTTGCGGTTAGCACTCCCATCCTCTGCCATCAATGTGAGGATGCGCCTTGTGAAAATTCCTGCCCAAATGGCGCGATTGTGACCGGCGATCATGGGGTACAGGTAATGGCATCCCGTTGTATTGGTTGTAAAACCTGCATGTTGGTCTGCCCGTTTGGTGCGATGAACATGGTTGAGCAGATTAGCCATAACGCCACGGTGAGCGCACAGGCGCATAAATGTGATTTATGCCATCAACGCGAAGCAGGTCCGGCCTGTATTGAAGTCTGCCCAACTAAGGCACTGAAATTGGTGACGCCGATGGCGTTGGAAACTCTACAGCGGGACAGACAATTGCGCGCTGCTCGTGGCACGTTACCGGGTCTTGCCCGATAACGTCCGCGGTCATAAGGATAGAAAAATGGAAAAGATCCTCACGGTCTGCCCCTATTGTGGTTCCGGATGCAAATTAAATTTACTGGTTGAAGACGGCGAGATTGTCGGCGCACAACCGGCCAATGGCGTCACTAACCAAGGTGAGCTGTGCCTAAAAGGTTACTATGGTTGGGATTTTCTTAATGATACCCGCCTGCTTACCCCACGGCTGACGACCCCACTATTGCGCCGCAAACGGGGCGAGCCATTTGAGAGTGTGAGCTGGCAAGAAGCCATTGCTTTCATCACCACCAAATTTAAAGCCATTAAAAAACGCCACGGGCCGGATGCCATCATGATGACAGGCTCCTCGCGCGGGCCGGGCAATGAAGCCAATTATGTAATGCAAAAGTTTGCTCGTGCCGCGATTGGCACTAACAATATCGACTGCTGTGCCCGCTTGTGCCATGGCCCTTCGGTGGCGGGTTTACAGCAGACTTTGGGTAATGGTGCGATGAGTAATTCCATCGGCGAACTTGAGAACACCGATTGCATCTTGGTGTTTGGCTATAACGCCGCTGATTCCCACCCGATTGTCGCCAGACGGATTATCAAAGCCAAAAATAAAGGTGCCAAACTGATCGTCTGCGATCCTCGGCACATTGAAACTGCGCGTATTGCTGACCAATGGCTGGCATTGAAAAATGGCGCAAACATGGCGTTGGTGAATGCCTTTATTTATGTGCTGATTGAAGAAGAACTCTTTGATGATAATTATGTCCGCGCGCATACCCGTGGCTTTGATGAACTGAAAGCCGGAGTGGTAGATTACCGCCCAGAGGATGTCGAACACATTACCGGCCTGCCTGCGCAAGCTGTTCGTCAGGCGATGCGTACCTATGCCGCAGCGCCGGCGGCGACGATTCTGTGGGGGATGGGCGTCACCCAATGGGGGCAGGCAGTGGACGTGGTGAAAGGGCTGTCTTCATTGGCGCTGTTAACCGGCAATCTTGGGCGGCCCAATGTCGGTGTCGGGCCGGTTCGCGGTCAGAACAATGTGCAGGGCGCTTGTGATATGGGGGTGTTGCCCAACACCTTCCCCGGCTATGAGAAAGTCACGGATGATGAGGCCAGAGGCCGGTTCGCCGCTGCCTGGGGTGTTCCTGAATTGCCGGCTCATGTGGGATACTCGATTACCGATGTTCCACATAAAGTGGCCGAAGGAAAACTCAAAGCCTATTACGTATTTGGTGAAGACCCGATCCAGACCGAGCCTGATTTAGCCGCAATGCGCGCCGCGTTTGAGGCACTAGAACTGGTGGTGGTGCAGGATATCTTTATGACCAAAACCGCCGCGCTGGCGGATGTGGTTCTCCCGGCCACTTCTTGGGGGGAGCATGAAGGGGTTTATACCAGCGCCGATCGCGGCTTCCAGCACTTTAATAAAGCCATAGAGCCAAAAGGCAACGTGAAGCCCGATTGGGAGATAATCAGCCTGATATCTACGGCGATGGGTTATCCGATGGCCTACCAAAATACTCAACAAATATGGGATGAAATGCGCAGTTTGTGCCCACCATTCTTTGGCGCAACCTATGAAAAAATGGCGGGGTTGGGTTATGTGCAGTGGCCCTGCCCAAGTGAAGATCACCCTGGCACACCTTACTTGTATACCGGTAACCAATTTGCCACCGAGGATGGCAAAGGTTTGCTCAGTTGTTCGCCGTGGCAGCCGCCTCATGAACAGACTAACAGTGAGTACCCACTGGCACTCTGTACTGTGCGTGAAGTGGGGCACTACAGCTGTCGCTCAATGACTGGCAATTGCACCACATTGAAAATTCTGGCAGATGAGCCGGGTTATGTACAAATTCACCCGGAAGATGCCGGTGAGCTAAAGGTGGTCGATCAGGCGCTGATCTGGATTTCTTCACGGCGAGGTAAAGTGATTGCTCGCGCCAGTGTCACTGAGCGGGCGAATCTTGGCGCGGTATATATGACTTATCAGTGGTGGATTGGTGCTTGTAATGAGCTGACGGTGGATCATGTCGATCCGGTGTCAAAAACACCGGAATTTAAGCATTGTGCGGTCAAAGTGGAGGCCATTAGTGACCAACGCGCGGCAGAGCAATATGTTGAGCAACAGTATTACCAACTGAAAAAGCGGCTGTCAGATGCCGCCGTCCAGTAGCAATCAGTCATTCATTGCGGTAGGCCACAATGGTGGTTTACCGCGTCTTATTCTGTAAATGCTGCAAGAACTCAGTGGCATTCATAAAGCCGGTTACTCTAGCGTCGCTAACTTCATTGCCTTGAGCATCAAAAAACAAGATGGTCGGCAAGCCCAACACATTTAACTGCTTTAATAGTGCTGCATGTTCCGCACTATTTGCTGTCACGTCAGCTTGCAGCAGCACCGTATTGGCTAACTGGCGCTGAACCTGTTCATCGCTGAAGGTATATTTCTCAAACTCTTTGCAGGCTACACACCAGTCAGCGTACAGATCCAGCATCACCGGTTTACCCTGAGCCTGGGCTAACGCCGCTTGTAACTGCGGCAAATCAGCCACCTGTTTAAAGGCTAAATGCTTAATTTCACTCTGTTGTGCGCTACTGCCAAAAGCCCAGTCTTGTAGCGGGCGGGCGGCAATCAGCAGAGCTGCCAGCAGTAATAACTGGCAAACCCGCGCCCAGCCGGAGTGCGCTTTCAGACTTAATACAAATGCCCAGCCGAAGAAGGCGATCGCCAGTAAGCTCCATAAACGTAAGCCCCAGACATCACCTAACACTCTTTCCAGCAAAAACACCGGTAGCGCCAGAATAACAAAACCAAAAGCTTCTTTGACGTACTGCATCCATGGGCCACTGCGCGGGAGAAGCTTATTGCCGAACAACGTCACAATCACCAATGGGATCCCCATCCCTAAGGCATATAAATACAAGGTACCGCCACCGGCCAGCATGTTACCGCTTTGGGCGATATACAGCAGAATGGCACTGAGTGGGGCGGTGGTGCAGGGTGAGCAAATCAGCCCTGCCAGTGCGCCCATGGCAAAGACGCCAGCCAGTGAGCCTCCGCGTTGAGTACTGCTCCACTGCACCAGCCGGGTTTGCAATGAGGAAGGTAATTGCAAGGAATATAGGCCGAACATGGATAACGCCAACAGCACAAACAGGGCGGATAACCCAATCAAGACATAAGGATGTTGTAATGCCGCCTGAAATTGTAAACCTGCAGCAGCAACCACCAGGCCAAGTAAGGTGTAGGTTAGCGCCATCCCTTGCACATACACCACCGCCAACAGCAATATTCGCCGCTGGCTATGTGGCTTTTCGCGCCCGAGGATAATGGCAGAAATCAGCGGATACATCGGCAATACGCAAGGGGTGAAGGCGATACCGATACCAATGAGCAGCGCCCATAATGGTGAGAACGGTAGCTCTGCAGGCACTGGAGTCACATTATTGGCCGCAGGAGAAACCGCAGCTTCTATACCCGCCGCAGCTTCTGTACCCGCGATCACGGCGGAGAGCGGAACCACACGGGTTTCTGGCGGGTAACAGAAACCGGCCTCAGCGCAGCCCTGATAAGTCACACTGACACTGGCTTGCTCACCGGCCTGCGTAATGGGGATTTTCAGTGTGAGTTGTTGCTTGAAAATCGCAACTTCACCATAAAATTCATCATGATGAGCAATGCCTTCTGGCAGCATAAATGCACCCAAAGTGGCATTCTGCGGCACGATTTTGATTTGTTGGCGATACAGATAATAGTCGGGATGAATTTGCCAGCTTAGGGTGAGCTGGTCACCTTGCTGGCGAAAATCAAAGGCAAACGCCTGATCGACAGGTATAAACCGGCTCTGGCTGCTTTTCTGGCCAAAAGAGGCGTTTTCACCAAACAGTGAAGCCTGTGCGCTGTGCGGTGCGAGTAAAACGCTGCACAGCAGCAGAATCAGAGTAATGAAGCGTTGAGCCATGACAGGTAATCTTTATCTCCATCCCGTACCGGCAGCACCAGTAATTCCGGTGTCTGGTAGGGGTGATGTTGTTTGATATAGCTGAGAAGCGCCTGCTGATGAGCCGTATTGCTTTTGAACAATAGCTGGACTTCATACTCTTGCTGGAGCTTACCTTCCCAGTAGTAAATCGAGGTCGCACCCGGCAACAAGGTAGCGCAGGCGGCCAATTTTTCTCCCAAAACCTGCGCGGCTAAGTCCTGCGCACTGGCTTCATCAGGAGCGGTGCACAATACCACAATTGCATCACAATCAGACATTTTAACCTCGTAGGTTGCGTGGCTTATATGACGAGAAGGGACATGGATAACAACAGCACTATAACGCGAAGCTTGGCTGGGTCAGAAGATGATTTGTGTAACGATGGGATATCACTGAGGAAATGGGGCGCATGATGCGCCCCAAACGATGCGATAACTTAAGTGGTTACAGTACCAAACCGCCCATCACAAAGCCGAAACAAACAGCCAGTGCCACCCCGATGGTGCCTGGGATGAAGAACGGATGGTTGAACACGAAGCGACCAATACGCGTGGTGCCGGTGTCATCCATTTGTACTGCCGCAACCAGTGTTGGGTAGGTAGGCAGAATGAACAGACCAGAAACCGCAGCGAAAGACGCAATCGCTGCCAGTGGTGATACGTTCAGTGCCATTGCCATTGGCATCAATGCCTTGGCAGTTGCCGCCTGAGAGTACAACAAAGCTGAACAGAAGAAGAAGATAACAGCCAGCAACCATGAGTGAGCTTGAATCAAGCTACCCGCAGTTTCTTTAATCCACTCCAGATTGTGTTGTACAAAGGTATCGCCCAACCAGGCTACACCGAGGATACAGATACAAGCACTCATACCGGCTTTAAATGTGCTGGAGTTCAGGATTGAGTCGGTATCAACCGAACAAACCAATGTGGTGATGGTCGCCACACTCAGCATGATGATCAAGATAGCATTGGTGGTATTCATCAGTGGTGTTGCCACCAAACCGACACTTGGGCTGTTGATGATGGCATAAGCCACAACAGACAATACGCCCGCCAGGAACAGCAACACAGAGGTTTTAGCCCGTGGTTTAATCACTTTTACTGTGTCGCCACGCAGTGTTACCAAACCTTCTTCCAAACGTTTCAGATAGATTGGGTCATCGGACAGTTTGGAGTTAAAGCACCAAGAGACAATCAGTGACATCACAAACACCGCAAGCAGGGTGGATGGGATAACTATCATCAATAAATGTAAGTAGCTGACGCCGTGGCCTTCCATGACGGAAGACATATAGACAACTGCCGCAGAAATGGGTGATGCGGTGATAGCAATCTGCGCGGAGACGACTGCGGTTGACAGAGGGCGGCAAGGTTTGATGCCTTGTTCTTTCGCCACTTCAGCAATCACCGGCAGGGCTGACAGGGAAATATTACCTGTCCCGGCAAAGATGGTCAGAAAATAGGTGACCAGCGGAGCAAGGATGGTGATGTGCTTTGGATTCTTACGCAGCAGTTTTTCAGTTTGCTGCACCAGATAATCCATACCGCCCGCCACCTGCATTGCAGAGATTGCGGCGATAACGGCCATGATGATTGAAATAACGTCAAAGGGAATGCTGCCTGGTTTAACGCCAATGATCGCCAACACCAAAACACCAATCCCGCCCGCAAATCCGATACCGATACCGCCTAACCTGGCCCCTAAAAAAATGGCCAGCAGAACAATGATTAATTCTACGGCTATCATAGCTTTACCCCTTGTTTATAATTTGAAACAACTTGTTTAAATTGAACTTTAAAAGTTAAAAAATTGTGTTTACCAGAAAGTAAAAAGGCACGTTGTCCAGAGGAGCATACGTGCCTTATAGGGCTACCGAATGATTATTTTATTGTTCATTTTCATCGGTATAGCGTTTCGCCTTATAGGCAGGATGCATCAGGTTCTCGACTGAGAAAATATCGTCTAACTCGGCTTCAGTAAGCAAGCCGCGTTCCAGAACCACTTCCCGCACATTCTTACCAGTTTCCGCACAAATCTTACCGACAATGTCACCATTATGGTGGCCAATGAATGGGTTAAGGTAGGTGACGATACCGATAGAGTTAAAGACGTAACGTTCGCAGACCTCTTTGTTGGCCGTAATGCCATTAATGCATTTTTCCAACAGGTTATAGCAAGCATTTGTCAGGATATGAATGGACTCAAACATAGCTTGGCCAATCACTGGCTCCATGACGTTCAACTGGAGCTGGCCTGCTTCGGCCGCCATAGTAATGCAAGTATCGTTGCCGATCACCTTAAAACAAACCTGGTTAACAACTTCAGGAATAACCGGGTTGACTTTGGCTGGCATGATTGAGGAACCGGCCTGCAATTCTGGCAGGTTGATCTCATTCAGACCTGTACGTGGGCCAGAGGAGAGCAAACGTAAGTCATTACAGATTTTTGACATCTTAACTGCCAGACGTTTCAGTGCGCTGTGCACCATCACGTAAGCACCACAGTCAGATGTTGCTTCAATCAAGTCTTCTGCCGGTACACATGCCAGTCCACTGATTTCAGCCAGTTTTTGTACCGCCAGTTGTTGATAACCTTCTGGTGTGTTCAAGGCGGTACCGATAGCGGTTGCCCCTAGGTTCACTTCCAGCAGCAACTCTGCGGTACGTTGCAGGTTTTTGGTTTCTTCGTTCAACAATACCTGGAAGGCACGGAACTCCTGCCCCAGAGTCATTGGTACTGCATCCTGTAATTGGGTACGACCCATTTTCAGAATTTTTTCGAATTCTTTGGATTTTCTACCGAAACCTTCGCCCAGTTCGTTGATCGCGTCGATCAATTTCATAATAGAGGCGTAAACCGCAATGCGGAAACCAGTTGGGTAGGCATCGTTGGTGGATTGGCACTTGTTTAGATGGTCATTAGGGTTGAGATATTGATATTCCCCTTTCTGGTGCCCCATCAGTTCCAGGCCGATATTGGCCAGAACTTCGTTGGTATTCATATTTAAAGAGGTACCGGCGCCGCCTTGGAACACGTCAACCGGGAACTGATCCATGCATTTGCCTTTATCCAGAACTTCGTCGCATGCCTGAATAATGATGTCTGCAATTTTGCGTGGGATGGTGTGTAATTCTTTGTTCGCCATTGCCGCCGCTTTTTTTACCATAACCATGCCGCGTACAAATTCTGGAACATCACTGATCTTGCTGTTACTAATATAGAAGTTTTCAATCGCACGCAGGGTATGAACACCGTAGTAAGCCTCTGCGGGGACTTCTCGTGTACCTAACAGGTCTTCTTCAATACGAATGTTATTTGACATGAGAACCTTCTCTAATGTGCTGTCTTGTTTTGTATTTGTTAACTAAATTATGCCGCCGTGTGCAAACATGATGCCGCCATGAACCTTTAGTGCGGAAAGATTAACCATTCATCATATTGCTGACAGGATCATATGCTGCTTAGTGATAAAAAGCCTTGAACTAGGATCACTATATGGTCGGAATTAATTAAGAGGATCTGATATCTGTGATTTCTCTCACAGTTGTACAAAGAAGTAATAAAAGTATCTCTGTAACTTGAAAAGTGCTTGCGCCACCACCACTTTATGATTGTCGACCCACGTCGAAGAGAGGAGCTGACGCCGAAATCTGCCCATAGGGTGAAAAGGCAGTGTCAGCCCAGCGGGGTCAAGGTTTTCATGGTATTTGTCAGTCAGGTTCAACCTGATGAGGGATACTGAATGATTGAAATAAGGAGAATGCGGTGCGTTGGTTACCGTTAGCGCTGATATTTTTATTGGCATATATAGAAATATCGATATTTATCAAGGTTGCAGCCGTATTAGGTGTGCTAGTTACCCTGCTGCTGGTGATCCTGAGCTCTTGTGTGGGGATCTCTCTGGTGCGCAATCAGGGAATAAAAACCTTTATGCAGATGCAGCAAAAACTGGCTGCGGGTGAAAGCCCTGCGGCAGAAATGGTCAAAAGTGTATCGCTAGTATTGGCGGGTTTCTTGCTGTTGATCCCGGGCTTTTTTACCGACTTCCTCGGTTTGCTGCTGCTCTTACCCCCGATTCAAAAGTCATTAACTTTAAAGTTGATGCCACATCTGAACATTTACCGTGGCGGTAGTTTTGGCACAGGTAGCGGCCCAATGGGGGGCGGAAATACCTTTGACGGTGAGTTTCAGCGTAAAGCTGATGAAAGCTTCATTGTCGAGCATCGTCCGGATGAGGATGATAAATCGACAGATAATCGTTTTAAAGATGATAAGTAAACCGAAGGTCTTCTCTAATAGCCTGTTTATTAATCATAAATTTATAAAGTAAATCGCAGTGTTTTCTTTTCACTGTGGGCGGTGCGGGGGCCAAAAACAACCCTCTTTGGACGAGAAAAAAATGAATTTTTTTTTGTCGTCTCCCTTGAAGGGATGAGAAGCCGCCCCCATTAAGGAAGGCACGGTATCGGTTATGAAGGCATGCCGATATTAATCCTAAATCTGATACGGACCTTCTCATAGGAGAGCTATCAATGAAAATTCGTCCATTGCATGATCGCGTTATCGTCAAGCGCAAAGAAGTTGAATCCAAGTCTGCTGGCGGCATCGTTCTGACTGGCACTGCAGCGGGTAAATCTACCCGTGGTGAAGTTCTGGCTGTCGGCAATGGTCGCATCCTGGATAACGGTGAAGTTAAGCCGCTGGATGTGAAAGTTGGTGACGTCGTTATTTTCAACGATGGTTACGGCGTGAAGTCAGAAAAGATCGACCATGAAGAAGTGTTGATCATGTCCGAAAGCGACATTCTGGCAATTGTTGAAGCGTAATCACGCTCTCTAATCTTCTGAACTGAACGAGTTAAGGGAAATACCAATGGCAGCTAAAGACGTAAAATTCGGTAACGACGCACGCATCAAAATGCTACGCGGCGTAAACATCCTTGCTGATGCAGTGAAAGTGACCCTGGGCCCGAAAGGCCGTAACGTAGTTCTGGACAAGTCTTTTGGCTCTCCAACTATCACCAAAGATGGTGTATCTGTTGCACGTGAGATCGAACTGGAAGACAAGTTTGAGAACATGGGTGCACAGATGGTTAAAGAAGTTGCCTCTAAAGCGAATGACGCGGCTGGTGACGGTACTACCACTGCAACTGTTCTGGCTCAATCCATCATCACTGAAGGCCTAAAAGCTGTAGCGGCCGGCATGAACCCAATGGATCTGAAGCGCGGTATCGACAAAGCTGTTATCGCTGCAGTTGAAGAACTGAAAAAACTGTCTGTGCCTTGCTCTGATTCTAAAGCTATCGCACAGGTAGGCACCATCTCTGCAAACTCAGACTCAACTGTGGGTGAGTTGATTGCACAAGCGATGGAAAAGGTCGGTAAAGAAGGCGTTATCACCGTTGAAGAAGGTTCAGGCCTGCAAGACGAGCTGGACGTAGTAGAAGGTATGCAGTTCGACCGTGGCTACCTGTCTCCTTACTTCATCAATAAACCAGAAACGGGTTCTATTGAACTTGAAAGCCCATTCATCCTGTTGGCTGACAAGAAAATCTCTAACATCCGCGAAATGCTGCCAGTTCTGGAAGCAGTAGCGAAAGCTGGTAAACCACTGCTGATCATCGCAGAAGATGTTGAAGGCGAAGCGCTGGCAACTCTGGTGGTTAACACCATGCGTGGCATTGTTAAAGTCGCTGCAGTTAAAGCACCTGGTTTCGGCGATCGTCGTAAAGCCATGCTGCAAGACATCGCTACCCTGACTTCTGGTACCGTTATTTCTGAAGAGATCGGTCTGGAACTGGAAAAAACCACTCTGGAAGATCTGGGTCAGGCAAAACGTGTTGTTATCAACAAAGACACCACCATCATCATCGATGGCGTAGGTGACGAAGCTGCAATCCAGGGCCGCGTGACTCAGATCCGTCAGCAAATTGAAGATGCGACTTCTGACTACGACAAAGAAAAACTGCAAGAGCGTGTGGCTAAACTGGCTGGCGGCGTTGCCGTTATCAAAGTTGGCGCCGCAACTGAAGTTGAAATGAAAGAGAAGAAAGCTCGCGTTGAAGATGCTCTGCATGCAACTCGTGCTGCGGTAGAAGAAGGCGTGGTTGCTGGTGGTGGTGTTGCACTGATTCGTGCTGCATCTGCTATCACTGCTTCTGGCCTGAAAGGCGACAACGAAGACCAGAACGTGGGTATCAAAGTTGCTCTGCGTGCGATGGAATCTCCACTGCGTCAGATCGTGGTTAACGCCGGTGAAGAAGCCTCTGTTATCGCGAACAACGTTAAAGCGGGTTCAGGTAGCTACGGCTATAACGCATACAGCGAAGAATACGGCGACATGATCGCGATGGGTATCCTGGATCCAACTAAAGTGACTCGTTCTGCTCTGCAGTACGCAGCCTCTATTGCTGGCCTGATGATCACCACCGAGTGCATGATCACTGACCTGCCACGTGATGACAAAGGTGCTGATATGGGCGCTGGCGGCATGGGTGGTATGGGCGGCATGGGCGGCATGATGTAATGCTGCCAACCCTTTGAGCGACCATTATCGGTAGCAAAAGGGACAAGCTGTTGATGAAAGCGAGCGGGGAAACCTGCTCGCTTTTATTTTTGGTGAGATTCAATCATCTTCTTTATGAAAATAAAAAACCGGCTATAAATCAAACTTGTCATAACCTCGCCCCAACTGAGCTTTATACTCGGTCTTATCTGGAAACGAGATCTTTTCTGATTCATATTCTGCAACTCAGTATCGCTAAAAGCGGCTTTATTTTGCCAGTGTGATGATTGCGGGACTTTTTATTATCTTAGTTTCTGATTTAATGTGTAAACTGTTACCCATTAACCATCAGTCTCGAAATCGGGTACCTGGATAATTTCGGCAACGGATGCCTAAGCGGCGGCGGTGCTTTCTGGTAATCTTTAGCGTGATTCTCAACTTCGAATGGGGAAAAAAATGCGGATTAAAGTGTTACTTGGTCTTTCAGCAGCACTGTTGCTGGCAGGTTGTAGCTCCACTAATCAATTGAGTTCGGCGGGCGAGCAAGTGAAGTTCTCCGATACCAAACCGGGTAGTGAATGCCAGTTAGTGGGTCAGGTCACCGGTACTCAGAGCAATTGGATATCTGGCGGCGGCGGTGAAAGCAGCTCTATGCGCGGTGCAGCAAATGACCTGCGTAACAAAGCAGCAGCCATGGGCGGCAATGTTATCTATGGCGCAACCAGCCCAAGCGAAACCTTCTTATCAAGCTTCGCACCGCTCGACAGCAAAATGGTCGGTGAAGTTTACAAGTGCCCTTAATAGATTAGGCACTAATGTCAATAAGTCAGGGGACACATAGCCCCCTGACGTATGATTATTCGCTCTGCATTAATCGAAGGTCCAGTGGTGTCTTGCTGGGTTGCCCACCAATTTCTCGTGCCAGACGGGGTACCAAATAACCGGATACCCGGCTCAATAACCCTTTCATTAATTGCCGAGCTTCATCATCATTGACCATAAAGTGGGCCGCGCCTTGAACTTTATCCAGCACATGGATGTAATAAGGCAGAATTCCAGCATCAAACAAAGCATTACTTAATGTTGCCAATACGTCTGCATCATTATTGACCCCACGCAGCAATACACTCTGGTTTAACAGTGTGACTCCCGCCCGTTTCAACTGTGCCATACTGTCACGGAAAGATGAGTCGATTTCATTGGCATGGTTTATATGTGTAACCATCAATACCTGTAATCGTGAATCACCCAGCAACTGACACAATGCTGGAGTAATACGTGCGGGGATTACCACCGGTAATCGACTATGGATACGTAACCGTTTGATGTGAGTGATACTTTCTAACTCACCCACTAACCAACTGAGTTCACTGTCCTTTGCCATTAATGGATCGCCGCCCGAGAAAATAATCTCATCTAGTTCAGGATGCTGGCGGATATAATCCAGGGCTTGCTGCCAGTTGGCTTTGTTGCCTTGGTTATCCTGATAAGGAAAATGGCGGCGGAAGCAGTAGCGGCAATTGACGGCGCAGCCGCCTTTGACCAGCAATAATGCGCGGTTGCGGTATTTATGCAATAAACCGGGGACGACACTGCGTTGCTCATCGAGTGGATCGTCGGTAAAGCCGGGAGCCGCGATAAATTCTTCGCGTGCAGTGAGGACTTGCAGCAGTAAAGGGTCCGATGGATTTCCCGGTTGCATACGTGCGACAAATGCACGGGGCACTCTTAAGGGAAATAAACGGCGCGCTGCGCTACCTTGTTGCAGGCTAGGGTGTTCATTTAAGAACAAAATTCTTAGCAATTCGTCCGGATCTGTAATTACATCGGCGAGTTGTTGCAACCAATCTTCTCTAATTGGCATGTTTCGGGTTACAATACTTGCCATTTTTTAGGCTTACTACCAGTTTCTTGAGGACCATAATGGCCAGTTATTATAGCAACGATTTTCGTCCCGGTCTTAAAATCATGTTCGAGGGCGAGCCTTATGCAGTTGAGTCCAGCGAATTCGTAAAACCCGGCAAAGGTCAGGCTTTTGCTCGTGTTAAGATGCGCCGCCTGTTGACCGGCTCACGTGTTGAAAAGACCTTTAAATCAACCGATTCTCTGGAAGGTGCGGACGTTAACGATCTGAACCTGACTTACCTGTACAACGACGGTGAGTTCTGGCACTTCATGAATAACGAGACTTACGAACAGCTGCAAGCTGATGCTAAAGCCATTGGCGACAATGCTAAATGGCTGATTGATCAGGCAGAATGTATCGTAACTCTGTGGAATGGTCAGCCTATCGCTGTCACTCCACCAAACTTTATTGAACTCGAAATTGTTGACACTGACCCAGGTCTGAAAGGTGATACTGCCGGTACCGGTGGTAAGCCTGCAACTCTGAGCACCGGTGCAGTGGTCAAAGTGCCACTATTCGTACAGGTTGGCGAAGTTATCAAAGTTGACACCCGCTCTGGCGAATACGTTTCTCGCGTGAAGTAAGTCGGTTACGCTGAGAACGAAAGAAAACCGCTGAATTGGCGGTTTTCTGCTATCTGGAGTTTGCCTGATGCTGGCATTTTAAGTCAGAAAAAGTGCAATGTTGTTTTTTTGACTATCCTTATAGGGCGAACATACTCACGCACTATAAGGAATTTTAATAATGTTGAAGAAAAGCATCGCAGTTATTTTCTCATTGTTAGTTATCTCTTCATTGAGCGCCTGCAATACCACCAAAGGTGTTGGCAAAGATGTACAAAGCGCCGGCAGTGCCATTGAACGTAGCGCAGAATAACCCTCTGTTTGTCTTGCTAGCGGCGGCATTGACCGCCGGATTTTTTGACTGCTTATGATATTGCTGCTTATTATCTAGCGTGCTAACGTATCATTCTTATCTATCTGCTGCTTGGGACGACCCAGCACGCATCTGTTTTCTCGGGGACGACCCCGCATGAGCGAGGTGGTTACCATGGCTTGGATTATTCTAGTTATTGCCGGTCTGTTAGAGGTTATTTGGGCCATTGGCCTGAAGTATTCCCATGGTTTTACACGACTGACACCCAGTATTGTGACTCTGGTGGCAATGGCAGCCAGTGTTTTCCTCTTGGCCTACGCCATGAAAACATTACCAGCAGGCACAGCTTATGCTGTCTGGACCGGCATTGGTGCCGTGGGGACAGCCATTTTAGGTATTGTGTTGCTGGGGGAATCAGCCAGTTTGGCGCGAGTATTCAGTTTAGGGCTGATTTTGGCGGGAATTATTGGGTTGAAATTGGCCTCATAAATTATAAGGGGGGATATTCCCCCCTTAATGAATACTCAGTGGTAACTGCCCACGCGATCATTGGCCTAGCTTCATCTCTCCTTGCTCAACCCATATCAATTTATCCACCGGGAAGCCGTAATGTTGCGCCACAGCAACCAGTCGCTGTTTGGTATGAGTATCAATCGTCGGTGTGCGGGATAAAATCCACAGGTAATCTCGGTTAGGGCCAGCAATCAGGGCATGCTGATAGCCATCATCTAAATCAATAACGTTATAACCGCCATAGAAAGGCCCAAAAAATGAAACTTTCAGTGAAGCTTGCTGCGGCGAACCGATGAAATAGGCCTTGCCAATACTCTCCTGCCATTGCTGTTTCTTCACGTTATAACCGCGATTAACCACTTTTACACCACCATCATCACGGAGTGAGTAATTGGCTGTGACATGATCTAGCCCGCGTTCAAAGGAATGATCCAAGCGGGCAATTTCATACCAAGTGCCAAGATAACGGGGTAATTGGAAGTTATCGACGATTTTCACGTCTTTTGGTGGTGTAACACTACAGGCAACAGAGAGTAATGCCGCCATTAATACGGATAATTTTGACCACAGGTGCATCTGCATTCCTTAGTATTTCAATGATTAGTCTTTAATTGAGAATAGCTATCGTCTATGCAAGAGGCAAATAGAAGAATCTGAGTTATTGATGGGAATGTTAGCGGAATAACAAAAAAATGGCCCGCAGAGGTGTGCGGGCCGTTGATAGACTGTGATAACGAAAAACTATAGTGTCAGAACACCAATGATTGTGACCACACTCAGAATGGCCGCCAAACCATAAAAGACCCATTTCCCTGCAGGAACATGGATTTTCAAATCATGCATTGCGTGATGGATACGGTGTAAAGCACACCACAGTGGCAGAATAATCATCAGCAACAGGAAGATTCGGCCAATGAAACTCTGACAGAATGCCAAAATTCGTTCATAGCTCAGTGCATCACCAGGGAAAGCGCCCAGTGGTAGCAAAACAGCGACCAGCAGAATAATGGCAGGTGCAATAATGGCACTCCACATACCACCAGCGCCAAACAGGCCCCAGAAGATAGGTTCATCGGAGCGCTTAGGGACTTGATTCATCTTGTTCTCCTCCGGGTTAGAGTAAGGCGACAGCCAGAATGATCGCGGTAGCCACGACAGTCACAACCCACAGCGCCTTAATGATTGGCCCTGGACCCATTTTTTCACTATTAACGATAATATTGGCGGCCTTCGGTGCCAGTTCAAACCAAGTTTTGGTATGTAACACGGCAGCCAATAACGTAATGATATTAATCAATAACACCAGTGGATTTTGCAGGAATCCGACAAAACCCTCCCAACCGGCTGGGCCGCTTTTCAGCGCAAACACACCGTAAATCAGCAGAATACTGAACCACAAAGTGGGGACGGCGGTGCCTTCACGCAGCATATAAAAGCGATAGAAACCGAGCTGTTGCCACCAGTTCGGGGCCATGGTACGGACGTAAGCTTTACGTTTAGTAGTCATTGCTGTTTCCCCTCCCTTATTGTGGTTTCAGCATGGCGATCATGAAGTCTTTAGCGCTCTCAACCTTGCCTTGCTGGATAGCTGCAGCCGGGTCAACATGCTTCGGACAAACTTCAGAACAGTAGCCAACAAAGGTACAACTCCAGACGCCATTCTTCCCGTTAAGCTGAGGCATACGCTCTTTCTTGCCGTGGTCACGGGTGTCCAGATTGTAACGATGCGCTAGAGTGATAGCTGCCGGGCCGATGAACTCAGGGTTTAGCCCAAACTGTGGGCAAGCGGCGTAGCACAAACCACAGTTAATACAGCCGGAGAACTGATGGTATTTGGCCATCTGAGCTGGAGTTTGCTTCGTCGGGCCGTCTTTCGCCTTGCGCTCATTACCAATGATATAAGGTTTGATGGCTTCCAGACTCTCGATAAAGTGAGTCATATCAACCACTAAGTCACGCTCGATTGGGAAGTTACCCAGCGCCTCAACCTTCATGCCGCCAGTATATTCACGTAAGAAAGTCTTACAGGCCAGCTTCGGCACCTTGTTAACCATCATGCCGCACGAACCGCAAATTGCCATCCGGCAAGACCAGCGATAAGAGAGGTCTGGGGCCAGGTTATCTTTGATATAGCCCAGAGCATCGAGCAGAGAAGTTTGCTCATCGTAAGGCACTTCAAAGGTTTCGAAGTGGGGTTCGCTATCACGTTCCGGGTTATAGCGCATGACTTCCATTTTCAGGACTTTCATATCAGTCATTCGCCTGCTCCTTATCCTTTAAATCTTTCGCATCTTTTGCATCTTTCGCATCTTGTGCGGTAGCCTCACCACCATAAACACGTTTCGCAGGTGCCAGCTTGGTAATTTTCACATCGCTGTATTCAAGACGTGGTGCGCCGCCTGGGGTATAGAAGGCGAGAGTGTGTTTGAGGAAGTTAACATCATCACGCTCGGTGCAGCCTTCATCCAGACGTTGATGCGCGCCACGGGACTCTTTACGATTCAGTGCAGAATGAGCCATACATTCAGCGACATCTAAACCATAACCGAGCTCGATGGTATACAGCAGGTCAGTATTGAAGACACTAGAGTTATCAGTGATTTTCACGCGTTTGAAGCGCTCTTTCAGCTCGGCCAGTTTATCTACGGTTTTCTGCATCAGTTCCGGTGTACGATAAATACCGCAACCTTCTTCCATTGACAGGCCCATCTCATCGCGAATTTTAGCCCAGTTCTCAGTCCCTTCCTGCTTCATCAGGTTACTTAGGCGGGTTTCCACATCGCGGGTCTGTGCATCCAGTGCACTGCCATTTGCCGGGTTACTTTCCATGGCGCGCAGTGCAGCTTGTTCGCCTGCCACACGACCAAAGACCACCAGTTCAGCCAGAGAGTTGGAACCCAGGCGGTTTGCACCATGCAGGCCAACAGACGAACATTCACCAACCGCGAATAACCCTTTGATTCGAGTTTCACACTGTTGGTTGGTTTCAATACCGCCCATCGTGTAATGCGCAGTTGGGCGCACCGGAATGGGCTCTTTAACCGGGTCAACACCAACATAGGCTTTTGCCAGTTCACAGATGAACGGCAGGCGCTCAAGCAGTTTCTTTTCGCCCAGATGACGCAGGTCCAGATAGACCACATCGCCACGTGGCGTCGCAATTGTGCGACCAGCACGCCATTCATGCCAGAAGGCTTGCGAGACTTTATCGCGCGGACCTAATTCCATGTATTTGTTCTTTGGCTCGCCGAGCGGGGTTTCAGGGCCCATGCCGTAATCTTGCAAATAACGGTAGCCATCTTTGTTGACCAGAATACCGCCTTCACCACGGCAACCTTCGGTCATCAGGATACCTGAGCCTGGTAAACCGGTAGGGTGGTATTGCACAAATTCCATATCCCGCAGCGGGACGCCGTGGTGGAATGCCATCCCCATACCATCACCGGTAACAATACCGCCATTGGTGTTATAACGATAAACTCGACCTGCACCGCCGGTCGCCATGACCACGGCATTGGCCCGGATTTGTACTCGCGTGCCTTCCATCATATTCATGGCGACAACACCGCGGGCTTGACCATCATCGACCAGAATATCTAGCACGAAGTGTTCATCAAATCTTTGAATTTGCGGATATTTTAAAGAGGTTTGGAATAGCGTATGCAACATGTGGAAGCCGGTTTTATCGGCGGCGAACCACGTACGTTCGATTTTCATCCCGCCAAAGCGGCGAACGTTAACAGAGCCATCGGGTTTACGGCTCCATGGGCAGCCCCAGATTTCCAGCTGTGCCATTTCTTCCGGGCAATGGTGAACAAAATGGTCAACAACATCTTGTTCGCATAACCAGTCGCCACCGGCGACAGTATCGTGGAAGTGGTAGTCAAAGGTATCGTGGTCCTGTGTGACAGCTGCTGATCCCCCTTCGGCGGCCACAGTATGGCTTCGCATCGGGTATACTTTCGAGATCAGAGCAATCTTCAGCTGAGGGTTGGCTTCCGCTGCGGCTATTGCTGCACGTAAACCAGCGCCTCCGGCCCCGATAATGGCAAGATCGGCGTTAAAGGTTTGCACTGCGCTTCTCCATTGTTCAAGTGAAAATCTTATATCCTTAGTACTTGAAGCTGCAGGGGATTGTTTGTTTGGTTTACCTGCAACTCTACTGACTTTGGCTATATAAAGTGAATCTCTATTCTTACTATGTTTTTTAATATTATTATTGGGCTAACCTACTAGCCACTAATGAGAATCATGGTATTAAGAATAGCTATTTCTTACTTTTTGTATGGAAATAATTATACCTAATGCTAAGTGGTAGAAATTTGATGTGATCGATTGTTTTGTTTTATTTGAACCGTCTCAAGAGCATTACTGACGAAAACGTGATCCCAAACAGGATCTGCTGGGTGAAAGTCTCTATTACAGAGTGAAATGCTGAATTAAAGGGCAAAATCTACCAAATGGATGACAGATTTGTCTGAATGAGGAGATACGAGTAGACTGCAGCCCCTGTTTGATTTCGGAGTTAACCACCATGAGCGAAACGGCAAGCTGGCAGCCGAGTGCACCTATCGCCAATTTGTTGAAGCGCGCAGCGATAATGGCAGAGATCCGGCGTTTTTTTGCCGATCGTGGCGTATTAGAAGTTGAAACGCCAACCATGAGCCAAGCGACAGTGACGGACATTCATTTGGTCCCATTTCAAACCCGGTTTGTTGGCCCGGGCGCTGCCGATGGTTTGACGTTGTACATGATGACCAGCCCGGAATATCACATGAAGCGCCTGTTGGCGGCGGGGAGTGGCTCTATTTATCAATTAGGGCGCAGTTTCCGCAATGAAGAAGCTGGCCGCCATCACAATCCTGAATTCACCATGCTGGAATGGTATCGCCCACATTATGATATGTATCGCTTAATGAATGAGGTTGATGATCTGTTGCAGCAAATACTGGATTGCAATAGTGCGGAAACCTTGTCTTATCAGCAGGCGTTTTTGCGTCATTTGGATATCGATCCATTATCAGCAGACAAAGCACAATTGCGTGAGGCGGCGGCAAAGTTGGATCTCAGTAATATTGCCGACACTGAAGATGATCGCGATACACTTTTGCAATTGCTGTTCACTGTCGGAGTTGAACCCCACATTGGCCGCGATAAACCTGCTTTTGTGTATCACTTCCCAGCATCTCAAGCTTCCTTAGCCGTGATTAGCACCGAAGATCATCGGGTAGCAGAACGTTTTGAGGTTTACTTCAAAGGTATCGAGCTGGCGAATGGTTTCCATGAACTCACCGACGGTGATGAACAACTGCAACGTTTCGAGCAAGATAACCGCAGTCGTGCTAAACGAGGTTTGCCAGAACACCCCATCGATATGAATCTGATTGCTGCCTTGAAACACGGGCTACCGGATTGCTCTGGCGTCGCATTAGGAGTTGATCGTCTGGTGATGCTGGCGTTAGGTGCCGAGAAGTTGAGTGATGTTATTGCGTTTCCTGTCGATATCGCCTAATTATCCTTCGTCCTTCACGCCGCAGGCAACATGCCCGCAGCGTGAAAGATAGCGGTTATATCTTACAAACTGCCCGGTGTGCGGCTACGGTTTGAAGACGCCACTCGCCCACGGCCCAATGTTTCCAGACGCGCCTGGAATGGTGGGAATGGCAGAGTAATGCCGTGCTCGCGGTAACCGACTAGAATCAGCTGGTGGATCTCATGGCGCAACGGCATACGATGGCCCATCTCGGCGGCATAAATACGCAATTCAAAAATCTGAATCCCCTGTTGAAGGTCGACCAAATAGACTTCCGGTGGCGGGTTGTCCAATACCAACGTACAGCGACGCGCGGCAGTCAGTAATACTTCGGTCACTTCCTCACTGCTGGTTTCAGCCGGTGCTGGCACGGTCAGCACCACACGGGTAATGGAATCCGACAGTGACCAGTTAATAAATTGCTCAGTAATAAAGGCCTTGTTCGGCACGATAATTTCTTTACGGTCCCAGTCAGAGATGGTGGTGGCTCGGGTATTGATTTTGGTCACGCTGCCGGTGAGATCACGGATAGTCACGGTATCGCCGATACGGATCGGTTTCTCGAACAAGATGATCAGGCCGGAGACGAAGTTGGCAAAAATCTCCTGCAAGCCGAAGCCCAAACCTAAACCGAGAGCGGCAACCAACCACTGGAATTTAGCCCATTCGATCCCCAACATTGAGAAGCCTAGTAAGCTACCAAACAGGATCAACAGATATTTGGTGATGGTGGAGATGGCATAACCTGTTCCTGGTGTCAGATCCAAGTGCTGTAATAGTGCCAGCTCCAACAGGGCGGGCAAGTTTCTCACCAGTTGGGTGGTCACAATCATCACCAGAACGGCGATCAGCAATGACCCCATGGTGATCGCCTGTACCGACTCAATACCGTTAATGGTGGATGACACATCCCACAGACGGATGTTTTCCAGGAAACCAAAAGCTGAGTGAATCTCAGACCACAAGACGATCACTGAAACTAGCGCGATCATGGTCAAAATTGATCGTACCAGCCGTAGAGATTGCGCGCTGATCACATCAAGATCAATCACCGGCTCTTCCACATCAATCGACCCTTCGGTGCTGTTAGTGTGCGGCGTATCTTCTTCGCCACGGGCACGTTGCGCCAAAATATCGGCTCGTCGCTGTTTGGCACGGTCAAAGGCGATACGGCGGCGCTGAATCAGCATCCAGCGGCGGATAATATGGTAAACCACCAACAGGAAGAACCAAATAGCGACCGAGGTTTCCAGCCGCGCCAGCAGAGCCTGCGAGGTGGTGAGATAACCCAGTGCAGATGCCAAGGCCGCAATCAGTGGTGCCGACAGTAGCAGCCCCCATAGCGCCACGTTAACGATATTCTCGCCAGAGCCTTTTTTGTCCAGATAGAGCGGGATACCGGCTCGTTTCAGGCTATTGGTCACCAAACTCAAGGCAATACACAGTAAAATAAAGCACAATCGGCCAAGTGTTCCTGCAAATTCACGGTCGTTATAATTCTCGAAGGTAATTAGCGCCATCATCAGCGGGATAATCAGCCACACCGACATTCGATAAAAGCGCATTGCTCGCCCAACTTGCGCCGGTGACCAGCGGAAGTGAGTGATAAACAGGCCATGAGGATGGGCAAATGCGGCACTTATCATAAACACCCATAGCACCGGTACCGTTGCAGTGACGGCATTACCAATCGCGATAGCCATCGGGAATGACCAGGCATTTTGCAGCCCATAACCGACTGCCGACCATAAGACAGGGAGTGGCAGCGCTATCAAAATTGACCAGAACACGGTGCGCAAAGTCAGGGAGAAATGGTCCTGCGTAACCTTGCCTACCCGGCTGCTGGCGCGCTCTAGAAAAGCATGATAGTGGCGGCGGGAGCTAATACTGAAACCGACAAACAGCAGAGCACCAATAATTGGCAGCAATGTTTCTTGGCTGGTCATCATCATAGCGAACGCTTTACTAAGCTGCGAAAGAGTATCTAGCGACAGTAGTTGGGTAAGATCATGGGCGACGTTAAACGGATAAGAGAGTGATATCGGGCTAACATCCGCCACCCAAAACAGATAACGGTGGGTCGCTTCGCGAACTTCGCTCAGTGCATCCACTAGCTGGCTATTCGCCACTTTCAGTTTGGTTAACTCAAGAATCTGGGTGTCATAACCGGATAGCAGTGAGTTAAGCAACTCACGCTGTGTACGCCACTGGGCATCCAGAATTCGTTGTTGTTCAGTGGTGAGTGGCGTGCCATCGTCTTGGACTAACTTGACACTCTGCTGCTGCAACTTCTCCAGCATATCTTCATATTGCAGGCGCTGTACCCGCAGTTGAGCCATATCACGATCTAACTGCTGGGATTTTGGCACATCGGGCAATCGGGCAACCTGTGCTCGCAGCGCTTCCCCTAATGCGGTTGACACTCCCAGCCACTGCGCTTGTTCACGGATAGTGCTGAGTGCCTGCCGAACTTGTTGAGTTTGTGAAACCGCCTGACGTTGCTGAGAAGAAATGAGGTCAATGCGCTGTGCTTGCTGATTTAGGGCCAAAGACAGGTCGCGGTTAATTTGCAACTGCTGAGTAATGGACTCAGGTAAATCACCACCTTGCTCTGCCAGTAACTCAGTGCGCTCAAGTGCCTGTTCTGCCGCCTGTTGGCGCTGATTATTCAGGTTGTTACGCAAGGTCTGGAGCTGGGCGTCTACCCGTTCCTGACGCTTTTTGTATAGTTCGGCACGTAACCGTGACAGTTCCTGCCGATTATTGGCTGACAGCTGGGAAAGTTCTAATTCATTGACTTTCGCTTTACGTGCCACGGCTTCTGCTTGCAATAATGCGAACTGAGCCTGTGCTGCTGGGGTGGTAGGGCTGCTTTGTGCCTGAAGACGGGAGCTGATTTCAGTCAGAATTCGCCGCGCTTCTGATTGCTGCTGTGGCAACTGATTGAGGGATTCACTGATTTCCCGTGCACGATCCTGCTCTTGCTGCGACAGGCGGCTTAATTCTAACAACTGGCTGCTAATTTGCAGCACTTGTTGTTCAAGTTCGGACGTCGACATATTGCTGGGTACAGGTAGGGGTTTATCCCCTTCCTGCGCCAGTTGTTGACGTAGTTCGCGGGTGAGCTTGGGGAAGTCATCAATCGCTTTTTGATACTGCTGGGCGCGGATATCAGACTCTTTAGCATCCGCGAGCCAGCTAAGAGCCCCTTGCAGTGCCTGAACAATTTCTGCCTGGTTTGCTATCCCCTTATTCGCTTCAGCCTGTTTCAACTCTTGTCTAAGCTGATCTTCATTCGGCTGAGTTGCCGCCTGTAGCGGCAGGGATAACAGCAGGGTAAATGACACTAATAGAGCAAAAGATAGCCGCTTGCTCAAAGACAGTAATGTGCCAAAAGGTCGGGAAATAATTGGGCGCAAGTCAGGGCTCCTTAAGCATCAATTACGTCGTAAGCCAAAGGCTAGCACGGCGGAGTCGCAGGGACGGCTTCAGCAAGCACTTCACCCATGCGGGTGACAGAGCCACTGTTAAGTTGTGGCGCTAAATACACTTTACCTTCAGCAAACAGGTTAATCACTGTGGAACCCAACTTAAAGCGGCCCATTTCTTGCCCTTTCTCCAGAGTTATCGCACCTTCAGTACCCGCCTGCGGATAAGTCCAGCGGCGAATCACACCTTCCCGTGGTGGGGTAATGGTGCCAGCCCAGACTGTCTCTATGCTACCCACGATAGTGGCACCCACCAGAATTTGCGCCATCGGGCCCACTGGGGTGTCGAAGATACAAATCACGCGCTCATTACGGGCGAATAGGTTGGGTACATTGGCGGCGGTCAGCGGGTTGACAGAGAATAAATCGCCGGGAACATAAAGCATTTCACGCAAAGTGCCATCGCAAGGCATATGTACCCGGTGATAGTCACGGGGGGCTAAATAGGTGGTAACGAACTGACCATTTTTGAACTCATTGGCCAGCATATAGTTACCCGCCAGCAACGCTTCCAAACTGTAATGGTGGCCTTTTGCCTGCAAGATTTGTTGGTCATGAATGGTGCCTAACTGACTGATGGCACCATCAGCCGGTTGAGCTAATAGATTTTCTTCAGCCACAATCGGGCGAACGCCTGCGCGTAGTGGGCGCACAAAAAACTCATTAAATGTACGATAAGCAGAGAATTCAGGATCCTGTGCTTCTTTCATATCGACATTGTAATAGCGGGCAAACGCCTTGATAACCAGTTGTGTTAACCAGCCACCTTGCTTATCTGCACCCCAACCAGCCAAACGGGTCAGGCCAAGTTTTGGGAGTAAATACTGTAATCTGATTTTGATACTGTCCAGCACGTAGACCTCTTGGGTAAACGGTAAAATTAAGGGGCGCATTATATACCCGTCATCTTTCAAATTGCTGGAGGTGTTGGCTACCATCAATCACCCAAGGCATTGAGTTATTTCAACTCCTTGGGTTTGCTCAGTGACCACCTACCGGCAACTCGACATCTATTGGGTATCGCTTTATGCACCCACAAATGAATTTGGGCATGGCATTTGTCATTAAGACATCATTTTTCGTCGCTATCTGATGTCTTGCGAGGTTTTGCCTGCTCCATACTTTCCAGAATTCGATGGTAATTATCAAAACGCTCTTCGGCAATTTTGCCTTGTTCCACGGCTTCGCGCAGTGCACAACCAGGGTCATTGGTATGGCTGCAATCGCGGAATTTGCAATGACCGAGATAATCACGGAATTCGACAAATCCTTGCGTAATTTGTTCCGGAGCCAGATGCCAGAGGCCGAATTCTCGTACCCCTGGTGAGTCAATAACATCGCCACCATGCTGGAAATGATACAAACGAGCCGCGGTGGTGGTGTGTTGGCCCAAACCCGAATTGTCGGAAACAGTATTGACCAGAATCTCATTGTCTGTTGGCGGTAACAAGGCATTCAACAGACTGGATTTACCCACACCAGATTGACCGGCAAAAATACTGATGCGCCCGGCCAGTGCCTGTTCAAAGGCTTCCATCCCTTCGCGGGTTTGGCTGGAGACCTCCAATACGTTGTAGCCAATACGACGGTAAATATCCATCATGCCATCAACGAATTTACGGCCGTCCGCGTCCAGTAAATCGATTTTATTCAGTACGATTAATGGCTCAACATCCAGTGTTTCACAGGCCACCAGATAGCGATCGATAATATTAAGAGAAAGTTCAGGTAAGATCGCCGATACGATAACGATCTGGTCGATATTAGCGGCGATCGGTTTTACGCCATCATAAAGATCAGGACGCGTTAGAACGGAGGTCCGCTCATGAACGGCCTCGACAATACCTTTAACCCGAACACCTTCTTGCGCTTGCAGACCGGGACGCCAGACTACACGGTCGCCGGTCACCAGTGACTTGATGGTACGACGGATATTACAACGGTGCTGAACACCATCAGTGGCCTCGACATCGGCATGCTGACCGAAACGGCTGATGACAATACCTTCTTGTGCATCGCCAAGCTGAGAGTCATCTAACTCAGGTTTTCTATCCGTGCGTAGCCGACGCTGATGGTTAGCCTGCACACGTCGTTGTTGACCTTTGGACAGTTTGTTCTTGCTCACTGCGCCTCACTTGAATCTTACATTTTACCCTTCGTACTCACGTTGCAAAGGTGTTGGTTGCGCTTGAGTCAGCCTATAGGCACTCTTTCGCCCACCATCTACCTACAACCCTAATGACTCCGGGTATACCTTTCGGACTTAATGTTGTTGGGAGGTTAGCGATAATCGCTACAACACCAAGTTCTGTGTGTATATCGCTCGTTGCGACCAAAAAGGCTATGATACACATTATTTTATCAATTAACCGTTTGTTCGGTAGTCTCCCCAGCTAACAGGCAGGAAATATCATGGCAGAGAATCAAAATAATTTGATCTGGATCGATCTGGAAATGACCGGTCTTGATCCTGAGCGGGATCGGATCATCGAGATCGCCACTCTGGTCACCGATGCGAATCTTAACATCCTGGCAGAAGGCCCGGTGTTGGCAGTCCATCAGTCTGATGAACAACTCGCTCTAATGGATGAATGGAATGTGCGCACTCATACAGGCAGTGGCTTGGTAGAGCGGGTTAAAGCCAGCCCCTTTAATGATCATGATGCTGAATTGCAAACCATTGAATTTTTGCAGCAGTGGGTTCCGGCGGGTACTTCACCTATATGTGGTAACAGCGTGGGCCAAGACCGGCGTTTCTTGTTCCGTTATATGCCAGAACTGGAAGCCTACTTCCATTACCGTTATCTGGATGTCAGCACCTTAAAAGAGCTGGCTCGCCGCTGGAAACCTGAAATTCTACCGGGTTTCAAAAAACAGAATACACACCAAGCCTTGGATGATATTCGCGAGTCAGTTGCTGAACTAGCTTACTATCGTGAACATTTTATTCAGCCTTAATCCCCTTCATCCTTGAAAATACAGGGGCGCTAGCTGCACACACTTACCCGAATCACTTACTTGAGTAAGCTCATCGAGGTACGTGTGTTTGCCGCACATCTGCGGTTCCAGGGATTTTGGGTATATACTGTATTTTCGCTTTAAAATTATGCCTTGCTTAATAAATTAGTCTCGATGATGTTTTAATTTACTGGCAGTGCTGGCAAAATGCGCATATTGCCGATTTAATCGGCACTTAAACCGAAAAATGATTTTTTTGCTTTCAGGGGCTTGCGGCAAAACGGATTTCTCGTATAATGCGCACCCCGTACCGATGAAGAATTCGCAAGCTTGCGCAAACTGATTCAGTACTGGAAAGTAGGGCACCAGAGCGGGAATAGCTCAGTTGGTAGAGCACGACCTTGCCAAGGTCGGGGTCGCGAGTTCGAGTCTCGTTTCCCGCTCCAAATTTTTAAAAAGTAGTGGCAGAAGCTAACAGTATCGGTGAGCACTCACTAATACATGTGATGCGGGAATAGCTCAGTTGGTAGAGCACGACCTTGCCAAGGTCGGGGTCGCGAGTTCGAGTCTCGTTTCCCGCTCCAATCTTCAGCCATGAATATCAAATGCCGTCAGATGACAGCAGGGTGTATTAGCATCTCAATGCGGGAATAGCTCAGTTGGTAGAGCACGACCTTGCCAAGGTCGGGGTCGCGAGTTCGAGTCTCGTTTCCCGCTCCAAATTTTTTCATTCAATTCAGTTTTAATTATCCACAGCCAAATTACGCGCTATGCCTCGTTTTACATATATTGTATTAACTTCTTCAACAGAGTTATCCACAGATTCTGTTCTTTTTGTATTCAGCTCATGATTTAACCGATTTTATTTCTTGTTTTATATTCCCTTGATTTAATTGCATATATTTTTATTTGAAAACGTTATGCCGATCACTTGTGCTTTTTTTTGCACTTGATTGACAAGGTGTTTTTATTTTTATGCACAGGAAAACTCTGAGTTCATTCATTACAAAAATAGTTTAAAACACCGCACCAAAAGTTATTCAACTTTAGGTGACAGTGGCGTTAGGCGTCTCGGGGGAGGCCCTTTTCAATGGCTCTTACCAGCCGTTTTTTCTGCGGCGTTTGAATGTCCACAATCAGTGTAGACCGTCTTTTCAATTGTTGTGAGATTGCCCATTCAATATGTTCATCCAACATGGGATGAATACCTTTGCGTGCTTCCAATGCCAATACAATACGGTCGAGATAAGGCGCATTACCCAGTGCGACCGATATATTGCGTAACCAGCGCAGATGGCCAATTCGTCGAATAGCAGAACCTTCCGTGACGCGTAAAAATTTCTCTTCGCTCCAGAAGAATAAATCTAATAACTGTGGTGTGTGCAGTACCGCTCGTGGGCTGAAATCTTCTTCATCGGTTAACTGTGAGAAGCGATTCCACGGGCAGATTAGCTGGCAATCATCGCAACCATAAATCCGATTACCCATTAACGCCCGGAATTCTTCGGGTATTGCGCCCTCTAGTTCTATCGTCAAATAGGAGATGCAGCGGCGTGCATCAACGGTATAAGGGGCGACAATCGCACCGGTTGGGCAGGTGGTGATGCAGGCGACGCAGCGACCACATTGCTCTTCTTGTGGTTTATCGACGGGAAGGGGCAGGTCAATGAGCAATTCCCCCAGAAAGAACCAGGAGCCAGCATCACGATTTAAAATCAGTGAGTGCTTACCAACCCAGCCGATCCCCGCTTTCGCCGCCAGTGACCGCTCCATGATTGGTGCTGAATCAACAAACGGGCGAAAATTAACGTCAATGCCCGCTCCTGGTTCCTGTTGCTCAAGACAATAGTTTTGGATTTGATCGCCCAATTTTTTCAGGCGCTGGCGCAATAACTTATGATAATCACGGCCTAATGCATAACGGCTGACATAACCTAGCTCTGAATCTTTTAACGTGCTGGCAAATGCCGCCTTTGCAGGCAGATAATTCATCCGCACACTGATCACCCGCAAAGTTCCCGGTAATAATTCATAGGGGCGCGCGCGCAACATACCGTGGCGGGCCATCCAGGCCATTTCGCCATGATATTGTTTATCAAGCCAGGCCTGTAACTGCGGTTCTTCCGCAGACAAATCCGTATCGCAGATACCAACTTGTTGGAAACCTAGCGATTGCCCCCATTGCTTGATATGTTGGGCTAATTGATTCAGAAAGAGGGGGTGTGCCATGACGGACCATAGTAAGAAACAAATCGGTGTTAGTTTACCACACTCTGTTTTTTCTGCGGATTGGGTACGTCAGAATGAGGCAATCGCTGCTGCATATTTCTCCCTGACCTTGTTTGATTTGATGGTTAGAGCAGGAAATGCTGCGTTTGACTTGGCGCGTAAGCAATACCCTACGGCGCGACATTGGCTGATTTTGTGTGGTCACGGCAATAATGGTGGTGATGGTTATATCGTTGCCAGCCGGGCACTAGAGGCGGGGCTGAATGTCACGCTTATTGCCTGTGGGGGCAACCGGCCACTCCCCGCAGAAGCTCATCAGGCCCAAGCCCAATGGTTAGCGGCGGGTGGTGTTATTCATCAGCCAGATATTCCGTGGCCACAGCATGTCGATTTAATTATCGATGGATTACTGGGTATTGGCCTACGAGCTGCGCCGCAAGGTGCTTATGCCACACTGATTGATACCGCGAACCGCCATCGGGCCGCCAAAATTGCGCTAGATATTCCTTCTGGCTTGAGTGCCGACAGTGGTGCTGCCTTAGGCTCAGTTATTCGTGCCGACCATACATTGACTTTTGTCACCTTAAAACCCGGCTTACTTACAGGCCAGGCGCGAGATTGGGTGGGGCATTTACATTGTAATGATTTGGGGCTCACGCAATGGTTAGCAGCCCAACCGGTACAAATTGAGCGCATGACTGCGGCACATCTGCCGCAGTGGTTAAAACCACGTCGGCCTTGTGCGCACAAAGGTGAGCATGGACGTTTATTGCTAGTCGGTGGCGACAAAGGGTTGGGTGGAGCCATTCGAATGGCGGGGGAAGCCGCTTTACGCGCTGGTGCAGGGTTAGTGCGAGTACTCACTCACATTGAGCATGTGGCACCGATTCTGGCTGCCCGTCCAGAGTTGATGGTGCAGGAATTGACGGATGAGGCACTGGAACAAAGTATCCGTTGGGCTGATGTATTGGTGGTTGGGCCGGGGTTAGGTCAGTCCGACTGGGGCAGGAATGCTCTGAATTTATTGCAACAAAGTGATAAACCAGCATTATGGGATGCCGATGCAATCAACTTGCTGGCATTAAATCCGCATAGGCGTCAGAATCGAGTATTGACTCCTCATCCTGGCGAAGCTGCGCGCCTGCTCGGTTGCAGCATCGCTGATATTGAGAGTGACCGCTTACTTTCCGCCCGTAACATTGTTAAACAATATGGTGGTGTGGTGGTATTGAAAGGGGCTGGTACCCTTATAGCCAGTGAACAGGGCGAAATGGCAATTGCCGATGTGGGTAATGCCGGTATGGCCTCTGGCGGTATGGGGGATATTCTGTCCGGTATTATTGGTAGTTTGATGGCACAAAAGCTGGTGCTGTATGATGCTGCCTGCGCGGGTTGTGTGGTGCATGGCGTCGCCGCAGACAAACTGGCTGAAGTTCAAGGCTCCCGGGGGTTACTGGCGACCGATTTGCTGCCAGTTATTCCGAAGTACGTTAATCCTGAGTTAGCAAGATAGATATCATAGAATGAAAGAACTCGTTTTACCTTTGCCTGATGAGGCAGCGACCGTTGCATTAGGGGCTTCTTTGGCCCATGTCTTCAATGGTGCCAGCGTGATTTATCTGTTCGGCGATTTAGGTGCCGGAAAAACGACTTTCAGCCGGGGTTTTCTGCAAGCCCTCGGCCATTCAGGGCATGTTAAAAGCCCCACTTATACTTTGGTAGAACCCTATGCGTTAACACCAAGACCGGTTTACCATTTTGACCTATATCGTCTGGCTGACCCCGAGGAGCTGGAGTTTATGGGTATTCGTGATTATTTTGATAAGCAGGCAATCTGTCTGGTGGAATGGCCACAGCAAGGGGCTGGATTCTTGCCTCAGGCGGATGTGGAGCTGCATTTGGCTTATCAGGATGAAGGACGTGAAGCACGTCTAATGGCTATTTCTGATGCCGGTGCCGATGTATTGCGCCGTTTAGCTGCTGTGCAAGGATAATCTGATAATGACGCATAGCTTGACGCGAATAAATTGTTTAACGCAAAAAATGCGCTGGAAACGAACATTGACCACAGTAATGCTGATGCTAGTGAGTTTATTCACTCAGCCGTCCGCATTGGCCATGAAACTAACAGATATTAAGGTCAATAATGGCCCGACCGAAAGCCGGGTTACACTCAGTTTTGATGGGCAACCGATTTATGCTTTCTTCTCATTAAACGCGCCAGAAAGGGTGGTGTTGGATGTGCGTCAGAGTGGCAACCTCTCAGGATTGCCACTGGAGTTCAGTGGGCAAAATCTGCTGAAAAGAATTCGCTCTAGTACTCCCAAAGATGAGCAAAGCACCCGGCTGGTGCTGGAACTGACGCAAAAAGTGAAAACCCGCGCGGTGACTCAACAGTCGGGCAATAATTACACCGTCGTGATTACCATGACCGCAGCGGGTAGTGCTCCGGTTCGTCAGGTCCAATCCACGCCGAGTCCGAACAGTACATCATTAACCCAAAATAATACGCCACTAAGCCAAACCAATACACCTAGCCCTAATGCCGGACGGCTGACATCACAGGCGGCAAATACGAATACCGAGTCGCGAGTGACTAGCGCCAATACGACGTCAGTGGCTAAAAATCCGTTTAACAACAAGCCAACCGTAGTGATGAGTAGCGAGAGCACCACCACGAATACCGCTCGCCCGATTAAAACCACCCGTGTTGCGAATAATAGTAATCGCGTCGTGGTCGCCATCGATGCAGGGCACGGTGGCCAGGATCCAGGGGCTATCGGGCAAAATGGTCTGCAAGAGAAGAGAGTCACTATTGCGGTGGCCCGTCGGCTTGAGGCTCTGCTTAACAGTGACCCCATGTTTAAACCGGTTTTGACCCGTAATGGCGATTATTTTATTTCAGTCATGGGACGTTCTGATGTGGCGCGTAAGCAGGGTGCGAACGTATTGGTTTCGATTCATGCTGATGCCGCACCGAACCGGAGTGCAACGGGGGCGTCGGTCTGGGTGCTATCAAATCGTCGCGCCAACAGTGAAATGGGTAATTGGTTAGAGCAGCATGAGAAGCAATCTGAGCTACTTGGTGGTGCGGGGGATGTGCTGGCAAATACTGCATCAGACCCTTATTTGAGTCAGGCAGTACTGGACTTGCAATTTGGTCACTCACAGCGCGTGGGTTATGACGTGGCAACTAAAGTGCTAAATGAGCTGCAATCAATCGGCGACATTCATAAGCGTCGGCCGGAACACGCTAGCCTTGGCGTGTTACGTTCACCGGATATTCCCTCGTTGTTAGTGGAAACCGGCTTTATCAGTAATAGTACGGAGGAGCGGCTGCTTGGCAGTAGCGCGTATCAGGAGAAAATTGCGAATGCCATTTATAAAGGCTTACGCAGTTATTTCCTGGCGCATCCGCTACAAGCCGACCCAAAGGTCGAAAACCGCCCGCTCATTGAAACAGCGGCGGTTGATTCTTCTTCACGGCGCTCTAGTGTTAATCAGCCTGAGCCAGTTGTTAGTACCGCACAAAGCGGCAGGTCAACTGCCGCCAAGCCAATTGCCACGGGAAAAACGCAGATCCATAAAGTGCAGCGTGGCGAAACCTTATCCGGCATTGCCAATCAATACGGTGTTAGCATGGCGGTATTGCGGCAAAATAACACGCTGAAAAATGATGTGGTCTGGGTCGGTCAGCGTTTAAAAGTTCCGGCATCGGGCAGTAGTGCAGCGGTTAGCGTACCCAAAGCAGTTGCTAAAGCAAAACCGGTTAAACATCAGGTAAAACGCGGCGATACCTTGTCAGCTATTGCGGCTAGATATGGTGTGTCGATGAGCGAAATTGAGCGAGCAAATAAGATAAAGTCAGGCAATGTCCAACTGGGGCAAACCCTCACGATCCCACAGTCATAAGCGAAAGGAACTGCGATGCCGATTCAGATTCTGCCACCACAGCTTGCTAACCAAATTGCCGCCGGTGAAGTGGTAGAGCGGCCTGCGTCGGTAGTGAAAGAGTTGGTAGAAAATAGCCTGGATGCGGGAGCTACACGGATTGATATTGATATCGAACGTGGTGGAGCTAAATTGATTCGTATCCGTGATAATGGCTGCGGTATTAGCAAAGATGATCTGGCATTGGCGTTGGCTCGCCATGCAACCAGTAAGATAAGCTCGCTGGAGGATCTGGAAGCTATCCTCAGTATGGGTTTTCGCGGTGAAGCCTTAGCCAGTATTAGTTCTGTCTCCCGGTTGATGTTGACGTCGCGCACCGCACAGCAGAATGAGGCTTGGCAAGCTTATGCCGAAGGCCGCGATATGGCCGTGACCATTAAGCCCGCAGCCCATCCAGTGGGTAGCACTGTTGAAGTGCTGGACCTGTTTTATAATACGCCTGCTCGCCGCAAATTTATGCGCACTGAAAAAACTGAGTTTGGCCATATTGATGAAGTGGTGCGGCGCATTGCGCTGGCGCGCTTTGATGTGGCGATTAATCTCAGCCATAACGGTAAGTTAATGCGCCACTATCGCGCAGCCCCAGATCCTTCCCAACATGAGCGTCGTCTGGCGAGTATCTGTGGCCCGGCATTTTTGCAGCATGCATTGGCGATTTCCTGGCAACATGGCGATTTGACCATCCGAGGTTGGGTGGCTGATCCTGCCGCCAGCCGAACACTCAGTGAAATGCAATATTGTTATGTCAATAATCGCATGATGCGCGATCGGTTGATAAACCACGCAATCCGTCAGGCTTATCAGGATTTACTTAAAGACGACCAACAACCGGCTTATGTATTGTATCTGGATATCGACCCACATCAGGTTGATGTTAACGTCCATCCGGCGAAACATGAGGTGCGTTTCCATCAGGCACGGCTGGTACATGATTTTATTTATCAAGCAGTCACCACCGTCTTACAGCAAGCTGCCACCCCAGTTCTGAACATTAATGAAGATGGTGAAGAGATAGAGGCCCCGCGCTGGCAACCTGAAAATCGTGTAGCGGCGGGGGTTAATAAATATGCTCAACCGGAATCGACGATAGCCCAGCCAGCAGAGCGGCCCCCCTCTTCACCAACACGGCCTGCAGAACGAGCAGCAAGTGCAGAACAGTCAATAACAACTGGGCGCTCCTCTGCTCGCGAACATATTCCGGCCTATCATCCGGGCCAGCCTTATCAAAAGCAGCAAGGCGAGTTATATCGTCAACTGGTGCAACCGGCGGCGGAGAATAAACCGGTAGACACACTTACTCTGGCCCCTGTTATTCGTCAGATACCGGCGGAAGAGCCACTTAATGGTGATAGCTACAGCTTTGGCCGAGTATTAACGGTATTTCCCCCTTGCTATGCTTTGATTGAATATAAGCAAGGTTTAGCATTACTGGCACTAACAGTTGCCGAGCGCTGGTTGAAGCAAGCTCAATTAAATCCACCAGCTGAAGGGTTGCGTCCTCAACCCTTATTGATCCCACTAAAACTGACATTAGATAAAAATGAGGCCGCCGCCTGTCAGCGCCATCAAAAATTGTTAGCAACTATGGGGATAGAGTTGGCGGTTGAACACGCAAGAGCGACCTTACGTGCGGTATCTTTACCATTACGCCAACAAAATTTACAAAAACTGATACCGGAACTGTTAGGCTATCTGTCGCAACATGAAGAGATATCGCCAGATGCTCTGGCCACATGGATTTCTCGCCATCTTGGCAGTGAACATGAGGTATGGAATGTGTCTCAAGCGATACAGTTATTGACGGATGTTGAACGTCTTTGCCCACAGTTGGTAAAATCACCGCCTGCTGGCTTATTACAACCTATTGATATAAAGGCTGCATTGGCAACCCTGAAACATGAATAACATTGAAACGCTAGACCGGCCACCGGCAATCTTTATTATGGGGCCAACTGCCTCGGGTAAAACAGCGCTCTCCATCGCGCTGAGACAGCGGCTACCTGTTGAGCTCGTTAGTGTCGATTCCGCCCTGATCTACCGCGGCATGGATATCGGTACGGCGAAACCCAGTGCTGAAGAGCTGGCATTGGCGCCACACCGCCTGATTGATATCCGCGATCCTGCGCAATCCTACTCCGCAGCCGATTTCCGTAAAGATGCCTTAAAAGAGATGGCCGAGATTACTGCCGCCGGACGCATTCCGCTGCTGGTGGGGGGCACAATGTTGTATTTTAAAGCCTTATTGGATGGATTATCACCATTGCCGTCGGCTGACCCGCAAGTGCGTGAACGTATTGAGCAGCAGGCCGCAGAGCTGGGTTGGGAGGCATTACATCAGCAGTTGGCCGAAATCGATCCGGTCGCCGCGGCGCGAATTCATCCTAATGATCCTCAACGGCTCTCCAGAGCACTGGAAGTTTTTTTGATTTCAGGTAAAACTCTAACAGAACTGACTAAAATTTCAGGTGAAACCTTAGCTTACCGGGTTCACCAATTTGCGATTGCGCCTGTTAGCCGGGAACTCTTGCACCAGCGGATTGAATTACGTTTTCATCAGATGCTGGATGCTGGGTTTGAAACAGAGGCTAGGGCGCTTTTTGACCGTGGTGATTTGCATACGGATATGCCTGCCATTCGTTGTGTGGGATACCGGCAGATGTGGTCTTATCTGTCTGGTGAGATTGATTACAACGAAATGGTTTACCGCGGAATTTGTGCGACACGTCAACTGGCAAAGCGCCAAATGACCTGGTTGCGGGGCTGGGGTTCAGTCCAGTGGCTCGACAGTGATAAGCCGGGAGAGGCTTTAGACTCTGTAATACAGGTTGTTAGTGCATAGGTTGAATGATTGTGTACAATTGATTAGTACTCAACGCGCGGATTTTTTTTACGCAGTTTATTTTCGAGCCGATAGGTTCTTAGTTAATAACAACAAGCAAATAAGGAAAATATAGAATGGCTAAGGGGCAATCTTTGCAAGATCCGTTCCTGAACGCATTGCGTCGTGAACGGGTTCCGGTTTCTATTTATTTAGTGAATGGCATTAAACTGCAGGGCCAAGTTGAGTCTTTTGATCAGTTTGTCATTCTGTTAAAGAACACAGTTAGTCAGATGGTTTATAAGCATGCCATTTCTACTGTAGTGCCTTCTCGCCCGGTATCGCATCACAGCAATAATCCGAGTGGTAGCACCAATAATTATCATGGTAGTAATCCATCTGCGCCGCAACAACCGCAGCAGGATAGCGATGACGCTGAATAAAGCGCATTGCTGGTCAACTATGACGGGGGACATAGGCAACGGATTCGGGCTTATGTTCTCCGCACTAGCGGTTTTGATCCGTTTGAGAGGTTGCACGTTTGTTTGACCGTTATGAAGCCGGTGAGCAGGCCGTACTGGTTCATATTTATTTCTCACAAGATAAAAACTCAGAGGATCTGCGTGAGTTTGAAGCGCTGGTATCTTCTGCGGGTGTAGAGGCTTTGCAAATTGTGACGGGTAGTCGCAAAGCACCGCATCCTAAGTATTTTGTTGGTGAGGGAAAGGCCGAAGAAATTGCTGACGCGGTAAAAGCCAGTGGCGCGTCTGTTGTCTTGTTTGATCACGCCCTTTCTGCTGCGCAAGAGCGAAATCTTGAGCGTTTATGCGAATGCCGGGTTATTGATCGTACTGGGCTAATTTTAGATATTTTTGCCCAACGGGCCCGTACCCATGAAGGTAAATTACAGGTCGAATTAGCACAATTACGTCATATTGCGACCCGTTTGGTACGTGGCTGGACGCATCTTGAGCGTCAAAAAGGGGGAATTGGCCTAAGAGGGCCAGGTGAAACCCAGTTGGAGACTGACCGTCGTTTGTTACGTGACCGAATCAGCTTGATTTTAAGCCGATTGGAGCGAGTGGCAAAACAGCGAGAGCAAGGGCGGCGTGCGCGTACCCGTGCTGATATTCCAACAGTATCTTTGGTGGGTTATACCAACGCCGGTAAATCCAGCCTGTTTAACAAAATTACGGCAGCTGATGTTTATGCAGCTGACCAATTATTTGCCACCCTGGATCCCACTTTACGCCGTATTAATGTGGCTGATGTGGGCGACACAGTGTTGGCGGATACGGTAGGCTTTATCCGGCATTTGCCGCATGATCTGGTTGCTGCTTTTAAAGCGACATTACAAGAAACGCGGCAAGCCTCATTACTGTTACACATTATTGATGCAGCTGATCCTCGGGTAGCCGAGAATATGGCCGCGGTCGATTCTGTATTGGCAGAGATCGAGGCGGATGAAATTCCTACACTATTAGTAATGAATAAAATTGATTTGTTGGATGATTTTGTCCCGCGAATCGATCGCAACGAAGAGAATCTGCCAGTCAGAGTTTGGCTTTCAGCCCAAACCGGCGCAGGTATCCCGTTGCTCTTTCAAGCGTTGACGGAGCGCCTTTCAGGTGAGATCGCACACTTTGAATTGCGTTTGCCGCCTCAGGCAGGCCGTTTGCGTAGCCGTTTTTACCAGCTTCAGGCAATTGAAAAAGAGTGGATAGACGAGGACGGGAGCGTCGGTATGGTGGTAAGAATGCCTATCGTTGATTGGCGTCGTCTCTGTAAACAAGAGCAGGAGTTGATCAGTTATATTATTAATTAATCCGTCGTGGCTAATTAATTGATTATTACCAAAGAGTTTGGGATTGCAGGTAGACAGCCAGTGAATAAATCCCGATGAATTTACACAAGTAAATGATTCAGGTGAATGAACGCCGCTAGCGCCTCAACAATTTCAAGTGCGAAGGGAATATCTGATCTTTCTTGTGAGATTGAGAGCCAGCTTCTTTGGCATGTGCTCTTGGCCTGAAGAAAACCAATCATAGAAGAATGGAGCTAAAACATGGCGTGGAATCAGCCCGGTAATAACGGACAGGACCGCGATCCGTGGGGGAGCAGCAATAATAATGGCGGCAACTCTGGCGGAAATAACAATAATAAAGGTGGTCGTGACCAAGGGCCGCCTGATCTGGATGATATCTTCCGTAAACTGAGCAAAAAACTGAGTAGCCTCGGTGGCAAAGGTGGCGGAAACGGCAATGATAACGGTGGTACCACAAGAGGCCCTGGTTTGAGTGGTCGTATTGTTGGCATTGCTGTGGTTGCGGTTGTGGTTATCTGGGCAGCAAGTGGTTTCTATACAATTAAAGAAGCTGAGCGCGGTGTTGTTACACGCTTGGGTAAATTAAGCCACATCGTGCAACCTGGTTTGAACTGGAAACCGACCTTTATCGATGCAGTGACCCCGGTGAACGTCGAGTCGGTGCGTGAATTGGCGGCTTCAGGTGTCATGCTGACCTCTGATGAGAACGTCGTTCGCATCGAAATGAACGTTCAGTATCGCGTGACTGACCCGGCCGCTTATCTGTTTAGCGTGACGAATCCGGATGACAGCCTGCGTCAGGCAACTGACAGTGCAGTTCGTGGTGTTATTGGTAAATACACCATGGATAAAATCCTGACCGAAGGCCGTACTATCGTTCGTAGCGATACTCAGCGTGTACTGGAAGAAACCATTCGTCCGTACAACATGGGTATTACTCTGCTGGACGTTAACTTCCAGGCAGCTCGGCCACCGGAAGAAGTTAAAGCAGCATTTGATGATGCGATTGCGGCTCGTGAAAACGAACAACAGTATATTCGTGAAGCAGAAGCCTACACCAACGAAGTTCAGCCTCGTGCTAATGGTCAGGCGCAGCGTCTGTTAGAAGATGCTCGTGCTTATGCCGCACGTAAAGTGTTGGAAGCGCAAGGTGAGGTTGCCGGTTTTGCCAAGTTGCTGCCTGAGTATAAGGCTGCACCGGAAATTACCCGTGAACGTCTGTACATCGAAACCATGGAGAAGGTCCTCGGTCATACCCGCAAAGTGCTGGCTAATGACAAAGGCAACAGTCTGATGGTGTTACCGCTGGATCAACTGATGCGCGGACAAGGCGCAGATAAAGCGGATAGCAGTAAAGACACAAGTCTGATTCGTTTGAATCCGCCTTCCTCTGCTAATAGCAGCCAAGAATCTAGTGCAAGTAACTCAAGCACCGGTTCAACCAGTGGCTCTATCATGGATCAGCGCCGGGCGAATGCCCAGCGTGATACTTCCACTCGCGTAGGGAGAGAATAACCAATGCGTAAGTCTTTTTTACTTATCGTCGTTGTGGTGTTGGTAGCACTCTACGCTTCGCTGTTTGTGGTACAAGAAGGTGAGCGCGGCATCGTGCTGCGCTTTGGTAAGGTATTGCGTGATAGTGATAACAAGCCATTGGTGTATGCACCAGGCCTGCACTTCAAAATACCGTTTATCGAAACAGTGAAGACGTTGGATGCCCGTATTCAAACCATGGACAACCAAGCTGACCGTTTTGTGACCAACGAGAAGAAAGACCTGATTGTTGACTCATACTTGAAATGGCGTATCAGCGATTTCAGCCGTTACTATCTGGCCACCGGTGGTGGTGATGTTTCTCAGGCTGAAGTGCTGTTGAAACGTAAATTCAGTGACCGTTTGCGTTCTGAAATTGGTCGCCTGAATGTTCGCGATATCGTCACTGACTCCCGTGGTCGTTTGACTTCAGATGTGCGTGATGCGCTGAACACCGGGAGTGTGGGTGATGGTGAAGAAGCGGTAACGACTGAAGCGGATGATGCTATTGCCTCTGCAGCAGCGCGTGTTGAACAGGAAACCCGTGGCAAACAGCCAGCGGTTAACCCAAACAGCATGGCGGCACTGGGGATTGAAGTGGTTGACGTTCGAATCAAGCAAATCAACTTACCAGCTGAAGTTTCTGACGCTATCTTCCAGCGTATGCGTGCTGAACGTGAAGCGGTAGCTCGTCGTCACCGTTCACAAGGTCAGGAAGAAGCCGAGAAGTTGCGTGCAACTGCTGACTATGAAGTGACACGTACACTGGCAGAAGCAGAACGTCAGGCGCGTATTACTCGCGGTGGCGGCGATGCCGAAGCGGCTCGTCTGTTTGCAGATGCATTCAGTAAAGATCCTGACTTCTATGCTTTCATTCGTAGCCTGCGCGCTTATGAAAACAGTTTCAGCAGCGGCAATGATGTGATGGTTCTGAGCCCGGATAGCGATTTCTTCCGCTACATGAGATCGCCGGATAACTCTAGCAAACGCCCATAACGGTGGTTGTGACTGTCCATTTTCGACCGTAACAGTAAGGCCCGTTCACGCGGGCCTTTTTTATTTGAGGCAGCCTTTTCCCGCTGAGATAAACAATGAATTCAACCATATTGCTAGCATTGGGTTTGGTTTTGGTACTCGAAGGGCTTGGCCCGATGCTTTATCCCAAGGCCTGGCGCAAAATGATTCAAGCGATGACCCAATTACCTGATACCACTTTACGCCGTTTTGGCGGAGGATTAGTGGTTGCTGGCGTGGTTATCTACTACATGTTGCGTAGCCGCATGGGTGGCTAAATGTAAGCACAAAAATTGTGCAGTTATGTGTTAAAAAGTACTGAAAGCAGCCTGATGAGATGTTAGAATCCTTTTTTAAGCAACCTGGTGATTTTTGAGATGGGTAAGAACGTCGTCGTACTGGGCACCCAATGGGGTGACGAAGGTAAGGGCAAGGTCGTTGACCTGCTGACTGAACGGGCTAAATATGTTGTGCGCTATCAAGGTGGTCACAACGCTGGCCATACTTTGGTTATCAACGGTGAGAAAACCGTTCTTCATTTAATTCCCTCAGGTATTCTACGTGAAAACGTAACCAGCATCATCGGTAACGGTGTTGTATTGGCGCCTGACGCTTTAATGAAAGAGATGACAGAACTTGAAGCGCGCGGTGTGCCTGTACGTGAGCGACTGTTACTCTCCGAAGCATGCCCATTAATCCTGCCTTATCATGTGGCTCTGGATAATGCGCGTGAGAAAGCACGTGGTGCAAAAGCTATCGGTACTACCGGTCGTGGTATCGGTCCTGCCTATGAAGATAAAGTTGCCCGCCGCGGTCTACGTGTCGGCGATTTGTTCAATAAAGAAACCTTCGCTATCAAACTGAAAGAAATTGTGGATTACCACAACTTCCAGTTGGTGCATTACTACAAAGAAGATGCTGTTGACTATCAAACCGTGCTGGATGAAGTATTGGCTATCGCCGATATTCTGACCGCAATGGTAGTTGATGTTTCCCAATTGCTGGATAATGCTCGTAAGCAAGGTGAATTCATCATGTTCGAAGGCGCCCAAGGCACCTTGCTGGACATCGACCACGGTACTTATCCGTATGTCACTTCATCTAACACCACTGCTGGTGGCGTAGCAACAGGTTCAGGCCTGGGTCCACGTTATGTTGATTATGTGCTGGGTATCGTAAAAGCTTACTCTACTCGTGTTGGTGCAGGTCCATTCCCGACTGAACTGAACGATGAAACGGGCGAATTCCTGCGTAAGCAAGGTAACGAATATGGCGCAACCACTGGCCGTAGCCGTCGTACTGGCTGGTTGGATGCTGTTGCGGTGCGCCGTGCTGTACAAATAAACTCTTTATCTGGCTTCTGCATGACCAAATTGGACGTGCTTGATGGCCTGAAAGAAGTGAAGATTTGTGTGGGTTATCGTATGCCTGATGGCCGTGAAGTTGATACCACGCCATTGGCTGCAGAAGGCTGGGAAGGTATTGAGCCAATTTACGAAATTATGCCAGGCTGGTCAGAAACGACCTTTGGCGTGAAAGAACACAGTAAATTGCCACAGGCAGCGCTGAACTACATCAAACGTGTAGAAGAGCTGACCGGTGTTCCGGTTGATATTATCTCTACCGGTCCTGATCGTGAAGAAACTATGATCCTGCGCGACCCATTTGATGCGTAATTGACAGCATTATTGTCAAATCTACGTGATCAAAACATCCAAACCGGGCTAATGCCCGGTTTGTTGTTCCTTCGGTAAGCCGTTTTTACATCAAAAGACCCACCCTTCACCTAAATGATTAGCCGCAAGCTTTGTGGCTGGTTTATCATTCAAAGTATAGGTTTTCTAAATAGCACTTAGAATCGCACTTATAATCTATCCAAAACGTGTCATCTTAGATGGGTTTAAGCCGGGTAAACTGATACTCAGGGGTATACGTGCAGTTAACAAGTTTTACCGATTATGGTTTGCGGGCACTTACTTATATGGCCTCGCTACCTGAAGGACAAATGACCAGCATTTCTCAGGTGACTGAGGTCTATGGCGTGTCCCGAAATCATATGGTTAAAATAATCAATCAGTTGAGCCGTGTCGGGTTGGTCACGGCTGTAAGAGGGAAGAATGGCGGGATACGGCTGGGTAAGCCCGCTGATCAGATTCGGATTGGTGATGTTGTGCGCCAGTTAGAACCACTCTCTCTCGTGAATTGCAGCAGTGATTTTTGCCATATAACACCTGCTTGCCGTCTGAAACAAGTGCTTAATCAGGCAGTGCAAAGTTTCCTAAACGAGCTGGATAACTATACTTTGGCCGATATGGTTCAAGATAATGCCCCACTCTATAAGCTATTACTTGTTGAGTAGTTTTTTTCTTAACCAAAGAAATATATGCCCAAAGAACTTGGGTTGCAGGTAGGTAGCCAACAAACGAATCCCGATGAGCTTACACAAGTAAGTGATTCGGGTGAGAACGCGCAGCTAACACCCCTGCCACTTCAAGTACGCAGGGTATAAGACCTGCTGATGACAACGGAGGAACCGCAATGTCACAAGATCCATTCTTGGAACGAGAAGCAGAGAAATATGAGTCGCCGATCCCTAGCCGGGAATTCATTTTGGCTCATCTCGCGAAGCGCGAAACACCTGCCAGCCGTGAAGAGCTGGCCAATGAACTTAATTTATCCGGTGAAGAGGCTTTAGAAGCGCTGCGCCGTCGTCTGCGCGCGATGGAGCGTGATGGGCAATTAGTCTTCACTCGTCGTCAGTGCTATGCCTTGCCGGAGCGCCTGGACTTATTACGCGGTACTGTTATTGGTCACCGTGATGGTTTTGGTTTCTTACGGGTAGAGGGAAGTAAAGAAGACCTGTACCTTTCTGCCGAGCAGATGAAAATGGCCATCCACGGTGACGTGGTGCTGGCTCAAGCTATGGGGGCTGATCGTAAAGGTCGTCGTGAGGCGCGTATTGTGCGGGTCTTGGTGCCGAAAACCAGCCAAATCGTCGGTCGATACTTTACCGATGCTGGTGTGGGTTTCGTGGTGCCAGATGACAGCCGTCTGAGTTTTGACATTCTGATCCCACCAGAATTTATCAGCGGTGCTCGTATGGGCTACGTGGTGGTGGTTGAACTGACACAGCGCCCGACTCGCCGCACAAAAGCGGTCGGTAAAATAGTGGAAGTGCTCGGTGAGAATATGGGCACCAGCATGGCGGTGGATATCGCGCTGCGCACCCATGAAATTCCACATACCTGGCCGCCACAAGTTGAAAAACAAGTAGCAGACCTGAAAGAACAGGTGCCGGAAGAGGCGAAGAAAGGCCGGGTAGATTTACGTAATTTACCATTGGTCACCATTGATGGTGAAGACGCCCGTGACTTCGATGATGCGGTGTATTGTGAGAAAAAACGCGGCGGTGGCTGGCGTTTGTGGGTTGCCATTGCAGATGTTAGCTATTATGTACGCCCGCGCACAGCATTGGATGATGAAGCCCGCAGCCGTGGTAACTCGGTCTACTTCCCATCGCAAGTAGTCCCTATGCTGCCGGAAGTGCTGTCAAACGGCCTTTGCTCCTTGAATCCGCAGGTAGACCGCCTGTGTATGGTGTGCGAGATGACAATCTCCTCACAGGGCAAGCTTTCGTCTTATAAGTTCTATGAAGCGGTAATGAGCTCTCATGCTCGTCTGACGTATACCAAAGTGTGGCGAATCATTGATGGTGAAGAATCACTGCGTGAGCAATATAAGCCGCTAGTGCCGCATTTGTTAGAACTTCATGCGATGTACAAAGTACTGGATCAGGCGCGTGCGGAACGTGGTGGTATTGCCTTCGAAACAGAAGAAGCCAAGTTTATCTTCAATGCTGAACGCCGCATTGAACGTATTGAACCGACCATGCGTAATGATGCGCATAAGCTAATTGAAGAGTGCATGATTCTGGCGAACATTGCTGCTGCGCGGTTTGTGGAAAAACACAATGAGCCAGCGCTGTTCCGTGTGCATGACCGCCCAAGTGATGACCATATCTCAGCACTGCGTAGTGTGCTCAGTGAGTTGGGTCTGACGTTAGGCGGTGGTCTGAAGCCTGAGCCAAAAGATTATGCGGTGTTAATGGATGAAGTTGCCGATCGCCCGGACCATGAGATGCTGCAAACGATGTTGCTGCGCTCAATGAAACAAGCGATTTACGATCCAGAAAACCGTGGTCACTTTGGTCTGGCGCTAGCCTCTTATGGGCATTTCACCTCGCCAATTCGTCGTTATCCAGACTTGGCAATGCACCGTGCTATCAAATATCAGTTAGCAAAAGAACACGGCAATGTTAAAGAGCGCTGGACACCAACCGGTGGCTGGCACAGTGAATACGAAGACATGCTGCAATTGGGCGAACACTGCTCAATGACTGAACGTCGCGCCGATGAAGCCACCCGTAATGTGGCCGATTGGCTGAAGTGTGACTTTATGCAGGATCAGGTGGGCAAGGTCTTCACCGGTATTATCGCCAGTGTTACCGGTTTTGGTTTCTTCGTGCGGCTGGATGACCTGTTTATTGACGGCTTGGTGCATGTTTCCAGCCTGGACAATGACTATTACCGTTACGACAACATCGGCCAGCGTCTTATTGGCGAATCTTCGGGTCAGGTTTATCGGTTGGGCGACACGGTGGAAATTCGTGTAGAAGCGGTACATATGGACGAGCGCAAAATTGACTTTGCTCTGGTCTCCAGTACCCGTAAGCCGAGGGGAGAAGGTAAGACTGCGCGTGATAAAGCCAAGAAAGTAGATGGCCAACGAACCCTGCGCGACACCTCCACTGGCCGTGGTGGTCGCAGCAACTCATCGAGTTCGTCGCGTCGTGATAGTGCACCAGCAGGGAGTGGGCAACAACGCCCTCGTCGTGCTAAAAAGCCGGCAAACTTTGAGCCGGACAGTGCTTTCCGACCAACAGATGCCGCTGCCAAGTTAGATGAGAAAGCGCTGGCTGAGAAAAAGGCCAAAGCTAAGGCGAAAAGAGCGTCTGCCAAGACCAAGAAAATCGCCGCAGCCACCAAGGCTAAACGCGCTAAGAAGAAAACCAGTAGCGACCAGTAATGGTCTGCTGCATGATTTGACTGCTGAATTGTCGGGTGACCCCGGTCGCCCGCATTAATTTAATCATTGGCAAGCCAATCATACCCTAAATAATTCGAGTTGCAGGAAGGCAGCGAGTGAACCCCGATGAGTTGACGCCGGTCAATAACTCGGGTGAAAGCAAGCAGCCCACGCACATGCAGCTTGAAGTATGACGGGTACATTTTGCCTGCCGACACATGTAAAAGAGCATCATGAGCGAAATTATTTACGGCATTCACGCCGTCAAAGCCTTGTTAGACAATGATCCACAACGTTTTTTGGAAGTCTTTATTCTGAAAGGTCGTGACGATCGTCGCCTACAGCCGTTGATTAGCGAGCTGGAAGCTGCCGGTTTGGTGATTCAGGTTGCGAGCCGCCAGTGGTTGGATTCACAGGTTGAGGGCGGCGTCCATCAGGGTATCGTGGCGCGAGTCCGTGAAGGGCGTCAGTATCAGGAAAATGACTTACCGGCGTTGCTGGCAAGCGTGGAAACACCTTTCTTACTGGTGCTGGATGGTGTCACTGACCCACACAATTTAGGGGCCTGTTTACGTAGTGCAGATGCAGCTGGTGTCCACGCGGTTATCGTGCCTAGGGATCGTTCTGCACAGCTTAATGCGATTGCCAAGAAAGTTGCCAGTGGTGCTGCTGAAAATGTGCCATTGATTAAAGTCACTAATCTGGCGCGTACTTTGCGTGTGTTGCAAGAGCACAATGTATGGATTGTCGGGACGGCCGGTGAAGCAGACCATACGCTGTATCAGAGCAAAATGACGGGCCCAATGGCATTGGTGATGGGAGCGGAAGGTGAAGGTATGCGCCGTCTGACCCGCGAACACTGTGATGAGCTGATCAGTATTCCAATGGCCGGTAGTGTTTCTTCGCTGAATGTGTCAGTCGCGACGGGCGTTTGTTTATTTGAAGCGGTACGCCAGCGAGCACTGAAAGCCTAATATACCCGTCGCCCTTCAAGATGCAGGGATTGGCTGCCTTCACTCACCCCAGTCACTTACTGGTGTAAGCGTCCTGGGGACGCCTACCTGCACCTCGAAGTAACTTGGGTATATGCATTTCATTCCATCATTTCAAAAAGGCCAATATTTTCGGATGTTGGTCTTTTTTTTCGGATAGAGGAATTTTTAATCACTATCAGTCATATAGAGTAGATTAATCTCCATTTGTGATAAGCCCGCCAGCAAAAAGCCCAGTCTGCACCATACTTAATCCTGATTTATGAATGCTGGTTTCGTAATGAGTACCGAAATGGAGGAAGGTATGGAGTGGCAGACTCACTTGGTTTTCAATCAGCCAGAGCCTTTGTCGAACAGTAATTTATTTCTGTCTGACATGGCCTTGCGGGAAGCAGTTATGCGGGAACATGCTGGCTGGGATGGCGAGGATCTTTCGCGGATTGGACTACAACTTGGTTCACAAGAGTCGCTTGAATTAGGGCGGCTGGCAAACACCAATCCTCCAGAGTTATTACGTTACGATGCCGCAGGTCAGCGGTTGGATCAGGTGCGCTTTCATCCCGCCTGGTATGTGTTGATGCAAGAGCTGGTCAATCACCGGGTACATAATTTACCTTGGCAGGAAGATGCCCGGATAGGTTCTTTTGTGGCGCGCGCAGCACGGTTTATTTTGCATGCACAGGTAGAGGCCGGTTCGTTATGCCCCATCACCATGACATTCGGCTCTATACCACTGCTGCAACAAACACTCCCTTCTCAATTCCACAGTTGGTTACCGTCACTGCTTTCAGATCGCTATGATTCTCATCAAGTTGTGGCCACTGAAAAACGGGGCTTACTGATTGGCATGGGCATGACAGAAAAACAAGGCGGTTCTGATGTGCTCAGCAACACCACCAGGGCGGAACCTCTAGAGGTGCGCGGCAATGGTGAGGCTTACCGTCTGGTGGGGCATAAATGGTTTTTCTCCGTGCCGCAAAGTGATGCGCACCTTGTTTTGGCGCAGGCTGAGGGCGGATTATCCTGTTTCTTCCTACCTAAAATATTACCAGATGGCACCTATAATGCTGTTCGATTAGAGCGCTTGAAAGAGAAACTCGGTAACCGCTCCAATGCCAGCAGTGAGGTTGAGTTTGATAATGCCACTGCCTGGCTATTGGGTGATGAGGGCGACGGTATTCGTCAAATACTGAAAATGGGTGGGTATACCCGCTTTGATTGTGCTTTGGGCAGCCATGGTTTGATGAGACGCGCTTTCTCCGTCGCGCTGTATCACGCCTGGCAGCGGCAGGCCTTTGGCAAGGCATTGGTGGACCAGCCGTTGATGCGACAAGTGCTAAGCCGTATGGCATTGCGCTTAGAGGGCCATACAGCCTTGCTGATGCGCTTAGCCAGTGCGATGGGCAAAACCTACGACCTTCAGGAGCAGATTTTCAGCCGATTACTCACCCCAGCGGCTAAGTATCGGGTCTGCGGGCTGGGTTGTGCGTTTGTCGCGGAGGCGATGGAAGTGCTAGGGGGCATTGGGTATTGCGAGCAAAGTGAGTTGCCGCGACTCTATCGTGAAATGCCGGTAAACAGTATTTGGGAAGGCTCTGGCAATATTATGTGCCTGGATGTATTGCGCACATTACGTAAGTTGCCAACCGCGCTGGACATGCTTCAGCAAGACTTTTATCCAATACGTGGGCAAAATCGGCTATTTGATCGTGCCTGGCGGCAGTTGCAGCAACGGCTGAAAAATCCGAAGGAAGAGCAGGGACGGGCGCTAACCCAGCAACTGTTTGATTTGTGTTGTGCAGCTCAATTACTGCGTTTTGCCTCACCGCCATTAGCCGATGCCTGGTGCCGCATGACGCTGGATCATCGTGACCAGTACATGCTGCCGGAAGAGGTTTGTTCATTGCTACTGAATCGGGCATCCGGCTCACGTTAACCCTATGGCTCTCTTCTGATAGAGCCAATTACTGATATAGCACAGCGTTGGCATACCAGATTCCGGGGTAAACACTGTCAGACATCATGATAATCAAATAATAAGGCGCACCGCTGGCATTAGCTTTGCGCTTAATTTCTGCTTCGATATCCATTGGGCTGCCAAACACCTGAGCCGAAATTGTGCCTATTTTTTGTAAGTTGCCACTTTGGGCTCGAGTGATTTCTTGCGCATAAGGCTGAACCGCAGGAGGGGGAACCGGAGTAACGTAAAAGGCGCTACAAGCCGAGAGCCCCAGAGTGATCAGTAAGAATACCATCGCACGCTTTATATTCATCTTTGCCTCTTTATCCGTAGGGCGGTCACTACCATGCCCGTCATGGCTCAAGTGTAACTCTGCCACTGCCCATCTGTGGGTAATATCTTGGAAGAAATTGATTTAAGACTTTATATCTTTGTTTTGGCACACTGAATTTATGCGGTATAAATCGGTTTTTCCTGTTTATGCTCGGCCTAATAGACAAAGGGTTTTCACCATGATTGAGATGTCGCTGGAAAATATTAATGGTATTGAAGTCATCCATGCGGCCCCTGCGGGTAAGCGCCAGCAGCCGTTACCCACTATTTTCTTTTTCCACGGCTATACCTCGTCAAAAGAGGTTTACTCCTACTTTGCCTATGCTTTTGCCCAAGCGGGTTTTCGTACTATAGCGCCGGATGCGGATATGCATGGTGCTCGATTTAACGGTGATGAAACTCAACGGCTATCCCACTTCTGGGAGATCTTAAAATCAAATATTGATGAGTTGCCAGCCCTTAAACAGCACTATCAGCAGGCGGGGTTAATTGATGGCGAACGTATTGGGGTGGCGGGCGCATCGATGGGGGGAATGACCACTTTGGGGGCCTTTGCCCGCTATCCATGGGTCAGGGTTGCTGCTGATTTTATGGGGTCCGGTTATTTTACCTCGTTGGCACAGACACTGTTTCCGCCATTGAAGGCGGGGGAAAAGGTTAGCCCGGCAGAATTGAAGCGCCGTGTGTCCCCTTTGGCTGATTATGAACTCTCGCACCAGTTGGGAAAAATCACGGATCGCCCATTATTGGTGTGGCATGGCGACGCTGATGATGTAGTGCCTGCAGCAGAGAGTGCACGGTTGGTTCAAGAATTGAGGGCGAGCGGAGGGGATAATTACCTGACATATCTTACCGAAGCGGGCATTGGCCATAAAATCACACCTACTGCCTTGGCGGCAGGGGCGCGTTTTTTCAGTCAGTATCTATAAAAAAAGCCCCCGACAGGCGGGGGAGTTGAGTATGGGCTTTCTTTTTTGTTGGTATTTCTCTGGTGTTGTATTTGTCTATTGAATCTTAGCGATACAGAACGGCATTAACGTGTATAGAACTATTATCGCCGGGTTCATGCATAGCAATTATCTGATAAGAAGTTGCCCCGCGTTCATCCGCTAATTTACTGACTTGTGCAGTGGCATCATCAGGAGAAACGACATTGTGACCCAATGACAGAGCACCAATACTGACGCGCTGTTGCTGCATAGCTTGTTGGGCGGTTATTTCAGTAGCGGCGAACGCACTGGTCGATAATACCAAGCCGAGTGCGGTTGCGATGGCGAGTGTATGTTTCATAGGTGACTCCAAAATCTTATTTATATACTTTGAATAAGTTATCTATCTGCTACGCCGCTTGTTTTGCGGTGGATGTAAATAATTCTAGTCGCTTTTGTTAATTTAAAAATACCTGGTAATTGATTCACTTTGTCAAAAAAAGTGAATGATATTTATGCTGAGCTAATGATTTTATTGAAAGATTTATTAAACTAATGGATCTACATCCATTGGTTGTTTAATGAACAAAAAGTGCGGTTTTAGCTCAGTAATGGTTAGAACAAGAATAAATCCCCGCCGGTCCTTGAGTTTCCAGCCGCCCGCAAGTATAGTTACGCGTCATTTTTCAGCCGCACACAAACACGTTCCTTGCCTCCATGGGCCGCGGTTGACCCTATCAGGAGGCTGAATAATCCGTAAGGAGCAATAATCGATGCGTCATTACGAAATCGTTTTTATGGTCCATCCTGACCAAAGCGAACAGGTTCCGGGCATGATCGAGCGCTATAGTGCAACTATCACTAATGCTGCTGGTACGATCCACCGTCTGGAAGACTGGGGCCGCCGTCAACTGGCTTACCCGATCAACAAACTGCACAAAGCTCACTACGTTCTGCTGAACGTTGAAGCTCCGCAGGAAGCGATCGATGAGCTGGAAACAAACTTCCGCTTCAACGACGCCGTTATCCGTAGCATGGTTATGCGCGTTAAACACGCGGTAACTGAAGCATCACCAATGGTTAAAGCGAAAGACGAACGCCGTGAGCGTCACGACTTCGCGTCAGAAGCCAATGATGATTCTGAAGCTGGGGATTCTGAAGAGTAATTGCCGTGGTGACCACTAATCGTCTGGTACTCTCTGGCACTGTGTGCAAGACACCGGTTCGAAAAGTAAGTCCTTCTGGAATTCCGCATTGTCAATTTGTGCTTGAGCACCGATCAACACAGCAGGAAGCCGGATTTAGCCGACAAACATGGTGCAGAATGCCCATCATCGTCAGCGGGCAAAAGTCACAAGCATTAACTCACAGTATAACGGTCGGCAGTCAGTTAACCGTTGAAGGCTTCATTAGCTGCCATCAAGGCCGCAATGGGCTAAACAAATTGGTTCTGCATGCCGAGCAGATTGAATTTATAGATTCTGGAGACTAGCCAAATGGCACGTTATTTCCGTCGTCGCAAGTTCTGCCGTTTTACCGCGGAAGGCGTTGTAGAGATTGATTATAAAGATATCGCTACGCTGAAAAACTATATCACTGAAAGTGGTAAAATTGTCCCGAGCCGTATTACCGGTACTCGTGCAAAATACCAGCGTCAGCTCGCCCGTTGTATCAAGCGCGCACGCTACCTGTCTTTGTTGCCGTACACTGATCGTCATCAGTAATCGGCCACTGTCCATTAACGACTTTGAGAGGATAAGGTAATGCAAGTTATTCTGCTTGATAAAGTAGCAAACCTGGGCAGCCTGGGTGACCAAGTGAACGTTAAAGCGGGCTACGCTCGTAACTTCCTGGTTCCACAAGGTAAAGCTGTTCCGGCAACTAAGAAAAACGTAGAGTTCTTTGAAGCACGCCGTGCAGAATTGGAAGCCAAATTGGCTGGCGTTCTGGCTGCTGCTGAAGCTCGCGCAGCTAAAATTAACGAACTGGGCAGCGTCACCATCGCATCTAAATCTGGCGATGAAGGCAAACTGTTCGGCTCTATCGGTACTCGCGACATCGCTGACGCTGTAACTGCAGCTGGCGTTGAAGTGGCCAAGAGCGAAGTTCGTCTGCCGAATGGCGTTCTGCGTACCACTGGTGATCATGAAGTTCACTTCCAGGTACACAGCGACGTGTTCGCGCAATTGAACGTGATCGTGGTTGCAGAAGCGTAAGTTACGCTGTTGTTAACCTGCTAAAACGCCAGCCTTGTGCTGGCGTTTTGCTGTCTGGCGTAAGGGAAATAGGCGTCAGAGTCGCGAGAAGAGAGTTCGTTGATAAAAGCAGGTGATGGGGTATCGCGCTTAACGATCGCGGCGATAGCTGCCATCACTTTGTCGGGTAAACAGCACTTGCGTGTTACTGGTGGTTTCAATGGCCAGTGCCGCCACCACTCCCTGAGCATCCAGCATAATTTTAACTTCTTGGCCGGCCTTGAGATTACTCAGCGGTTTATCATTACCCTCAACTTGTGCCATCGCAAAAACTTCATTGACCGGTAAGTTATTATCGCGGAACAGTTGCGCCAGCGTTTTCCCTGATTGAATCTGATAACTCTGCCAATTTCCCTGAACTGGGGGGATGGCCTCTGGAGCCACGGGAGGCGCCACCGTAGGAGGTGGCGGAGCATCAAGATTGTTTTGTGAGTGAAGGTCGCTTTGCAATTGGGCCTGTAGCGGCACCTCAGTTGACGGAGCGCTGACCGGGAATGAATGGTCGGTATTGTCACGTGATACTGGCCACAGCAGCGCTAGCAGCAATACTGTCGTCGCAATGATAATCCAGCGACGGTGGAAGAAGGGCAATGGCTCCATCCACTGAAAACTGTCCGGTAAGTGCCAGATTTTCAGCAACAGTCTTTTAATCCCTGTTTCCTGAGCAGCCGCAGCCGTAGATTCAGGGGAAACATGATTTTCAGTAGCGGCAATATCCTCAGCAGGAGCAATGTGTTCAGATGCATTGACTTCAGACATCAGATTTTGGTCATCCGTCGTTTTAGCATCCGGCAAAATCCTCTGCCTGATATTCAGCCAGGTATGCAGCAGTGGCTGATAAACCCGGGTACTTTTCCTTCTCCTGGGCGCGATTCTGCCCATGGTGACCTCTCTTCAACGACGTAAAACTACATAAATAATAAAATAGTAATGCACTAATAGGCTTCTAAGTATAACTCTTCTTACTTGAAGTTGGGCTGAGTAGCTAACTGATTGATGCCAAAAGACAGAACATTATAATACTTAAACAGGGGATTTCCCGGTTAGCCTGCTGCCATTGTTTCTTTTTCTTCGACAAAAGTCATCATTCGCAAAGCAAGATTTTACCGCACTCCCCTGCTGCTGTTATGCTTGCGGCTTCGACATGATTAGCGACTAAAGGAAAATCCATGACAACCCCTTCTTTTGAAAGCGTTGAAGCGCAAGCAAGCTACGGAATTGGTTTACAAATCGGGCAACAATTGCAAGAGTCCGGGCTGGAAGGTTTATTGCCAGAAGCATTACTGGCAGGTTTGCGTGACGCAATGGAAGGGAATACACCGACCGTCCCTGTTGATGTTGTGCACCGCGCACTGCGTGAAGTTCACGAGCGTGCTGATAAAGTCCGTGTTGAGCGCCAGCAGGCTTTGGTTGAAGAAGGGAAAACTTTCCTGGAAGAGAATGCCAAACGTGATGACGTTACCACGACTGAGTCTGGCTTGCAGTTCTCGGTGTTGCAGGTGGGTGAAGGCCCAATTCCATCCCGCCAAGACCGCGTACGTGTGCATTACACCGGTCGCTTGGTTGACGGTACCATATTTGATAGCTCAGTTGAGCGCGGCCAACCCGCAGAGTTCCCGGTCAGTGGTGTCATTCCAGGCTGGATTGAAGCTCTGTCTATGATGCCAGTGGGTTCTAAGTGGAAGTTGTACATCCCACACAGCCTGGCTTATGGCGAGCGTGGCGCCGGTGCGACTATCCCTCCATTCAGTGCGTTGATGTTTGAAGTGGAACTGTTGGAAATTCTGTAATATTCCAGCAGTGATATGAGAAAGGGCGACATCATGTCGCCCTTTTTGCATTTATTCACCACGATGACGATTAATAGCGAAATTATTCGCCTTTCAGCGCACGGGGAAACAGTAAATTATTTTCCAGATGAATATGTTCCATCAGGTCAGTGATGAATTCATTGATACCGTTGTAAAGTGCCTGCCAGGTATTGCAGGCACCTTCTGGTGGGGTCATATTTTGTGTCAATTGTTTCACCACTTCCAATTGCTGCCCAACGGCGTCGTGCTCCGCTTCCATCACAAATATTGGCCCACTGGCTTGCGAACCCATGCCGCGTTTGATCATCGGGAACAGAATTTGTTCCTCTTTGTACATATGCTGGGTTAGTTCTTCTAAAATCGCGGTAAGTTCCGCTGCCAATCCGCGTGGACATGCCGGTTTTTCGCCATGGACGCGTTCAACTTTTTCAGCCATCAGAATCAGCTCTGGCAACTGCTCGCGGTGACGGTTGTGGTAGCGGCTGATAATAAAATTAATGATGTCAGTCAGGGAACGTTGTTGCCAATCTTCAGATGACTGAGGTTCGATGTGTAATGCACTCAACTGTGCTTCCAATTCATCGATATCCAGATTCAGCTTATTGGCTGCCCGCAGCAGTGTTTGCTTACCCCCACAGCAGAAATCCAATTGATGCTGACGGAAGAGTTTTGTGGCTCGTGGGATAGCGATAGCCAGAGCGCCGAGAGATTGATTACGGTAATCCATGATGACACCTCATTGAGTTATTAAATATCTATAACATGCATAATAAATACATGTTATAGAATGCGATATAGCTCTTAAGAGGTATGCCAAGAGAGCAACAGCGCTCCGTCAAGCGCTGTTGCTAGCGGTTATTTCTGCTGTAAATCGATTTGGTAAACCTCAAAACCAATTTCGTCAGTCCCGGTGGCTTTCATCGGATACTGTGCTTTTTGTTTAATAAATTCAGCTGCTTTAGCGCTTGGCGAGGTTTCAAAACGAATATCCAACGGCTGTTTGCTCTCAAGCACTGCCAGACGCCAGTTGTTATCTGCTTGTGGGGTAACCTGCCCATGTTTTTTGGTCTCAGCGCTGATATAAGCAGATAAAACTGCTCGGTTCTCATCCGGTGAAGCGAAAGCAATATGGGTGTCCCCAGTGCCAGCAAATTTACCGCTGTAGGCGCGATAATTATTGGTAGCAATCAGGAACGTCGCTTTTGGGTCAATCGGCTTGCCGTTAAATGTCAGGTTTTTAATTCGCTCGGCTTTATCATTAATCAACGTACATTCACCATCGTAGCGAGCGGGTTGGCTCACATCAATTTCGTACTTAACCCCATCAATAACATCGAAATTATAAGTACGGAAACCATCCCAATTAATGAGCGATTGCGGTTTGCTACTGTTCACATCGATTTGATTAAATTGCGCAGCGGAGCACTCGAGCCATTGCTTAACCTCTGCACCGCTGGCTTTTACCACCACCAACGTGTTTGGGTAAAGGTACAGGTCAGCGGCATTACGGAAGGTTAGCTCACCTTTCTCGACTTCGACAAAACTGGCCGGGTCATTTTTACGTCCGCCAGCTTTAAACGGCGCAGCGGCAGAAAGCACCGGTAAGTCAGCCAAATCAGGGTCACCCTGAATAAAGTGTTCGGTATAGGCGCGTTGGGCGTTATTGACGATTTGTACCGTTGGGTCATCTTGAATCAGCGCCAGATAGCTGTACATATTATCTGATGCTTTGCCGATCGGTTGGCTGACAAAATCACGGGTGCCCTGATGATCAGCGGCCAACACTTTCACCAATTTTGCATCTTCGGCAGCCAGCGATTTTTGCGCCGCTTTATCAAAAATAGGGCGCGCTTCGGCCTTGGCTTGAGTCACCTGCCATGGGCCTTGGTCATTATTCAGGACAAAATCCACGACACCCAGATGGTCGCCCCACTGGCCCGGCATCACGGCGGGAATGCCATTTAATGTCCCCTGGGCAATATCCGCGCCTTTGATAGCAGCAAAATCTTTGCTTGGGAAGACGGCATGGGCATGACCGAACATGATGGCATCGATACCCGGCACTTGGCTGAGGTAATAAACCGAGTTTTCAGCCATGGTTTTATAAGGGTCACTGGAGAGGCCGGAGTGGGGGATAGCCACCACTAAATCCGCACCTTGCTTGCGCATTTCCGGTACCCATTTTTGAGCGGTTTCGGTGATGTCGTTAACGGTGACTTTGCCGCTCAGGTTGGCTTTGTCCCATATCATCACTTGTGGCGGCACAAAACCGATGTAGCCGATCCGCAGGTTGTGCGTTTTCCCTTCGCGATCTTTTACCGGAGTGTCGACAATTAAATAAGGCTGAAACAGTGGCTTACCTGTTTTGACATCAATAACGTTGGCATTAACATAGGGGAATTTGGCACCTGCCAGTGATTTTTTCAGATAATCCAGACCATAATTAAACTCATGGTTGCCGATGTTACCTACAGCATAGTCCAAGGTATTCATTGCTTTATAGACGGGATGAATTTCCCCGGCTTTGAGCCCTTTGGCTGCCATATAGTCACCCAGCGGGCTGCCCTGAATCAGGTCGCCGTTATCCACCAATACACTGTTGGATGCTTGTTGGCGAGCGGCTTCAATGAGGCTTGCCGTGCGCACCAGGCCGAACTTCTCGGTGGGCTTATCTTTGTAGTAATCGAAATCCATCATGTTGCTGTGTAAATCGGTGGTTTCCAGTACTCGCAAGTCAACGGTAGCGGCTTGTGTTGTGAACACAGACATTGATGTCGCGACAGCAATCAGGCTGGCAAGCAGGGATAACGTCAGCGGACGCTTAGACATGGCTTTCTCCATCGTGGCTTTTCCATTAAGAAAACAATTCGACATATATCGCAAAAGAATATGTAAATTTAAGAAATTGTCATAATAAAGTGTGAAGTTTGGCAGAAAATACGTTTAGATAACGCGCAGGTGCTCACAGTTGCAGCAGGTTGATGCCACTGATTTTATTGGAAGTTAAATGACAAAGGTGGCTATTTGGCAGGGAGATTATTAGTCTGTCCCGCCGATGATAAGGATTGAGATGATTAATTTTTATTTTAGCTTTGCGTTCTAAAATGAATGTAGAGTGGGCGAGAAGTCCCTAGACCATTTCAGATCAACAGAGATCTATCAGATGTATTCTGACTATCAATATTCGACATGACTCATAATACCAAGGGGTGGATAATGTTAGAGCAAATTTGCCAGTTAGCCCGCGAGGCAGGTGTGGCGATTATGGCGGTCTATCAGGGTGATAAGCCCCTTGATGTGGCCCATAAAAAAGATGATTCACCCGTCACTGCAGCTGATCTGGCGGCTCACCAGATTATTAAAGCTGGTTTGGCGGCATTGACTCCCGATATTCCCCTGTTATCTGAAGAAGATCCACCTACATGGGCGGTGCGCCAGCACTGGCAGCGTTATTGGCTGGTTGATCCACTCGATGGCACCAAAGAGTTCCTAAACCGCAATGGTGAATTCACCGTCAATATCGCCTTGATTGACCAAGGGGTACCGGTGTTGGGGGTGGTCTATACCCCGGTGACTGAAGTGATGTACAGCGCCGAAAATGGCAAGGCGTGGAAGGAGGAGGGGGGCAGACGTATGCAAATTCAAGTGCGAGATGCACTGCCTCCGCTAGTGGTAGTCAGCCGCTCTCACAGTGATGCTGAGTTGGAAGATTATTTGTCGCAACTGGGTGAGCATCAGACAGTCTCGGTCGGGTCATCACTCAAGTTTTGTTTGGTGGCGGAAGGGAAAGCGCAATTGTACCCGCGTTTTGGGCCAACCAATGTGTGGGATACTGCAGCCGGGCATGCTGTCGCTATTGCTGCCGGGGCACTGGTCCATGATTGGCAGGGTAAACCACTTTCTTATACCCCGCGTGAATCTTTCCTGAACCCCGGCTTTAGAGTGTCGCTGTTTTAAGACTTTAGCAATTGGTGCAGTTGGGCAATAACCTGCTGCACCTCTTCGGGGGTTAGCGCACCATCTTTGACAAATTTAACGTTTCCTTGCTGATCCAGCACCACAATTGCCGAACCTTTCGCCGCCAGATCCCAGGCTTTTTGAACATTCCCGTTACTGTCTACTACAAACTGTGACCAAGGGAATTCACGTTTATTACTTTCAATGCTGCTACGCACAAACATTGCAGTGCCAATAATTGCGTCATCGGTGTTGACGATTGTCGTCGTTTGGTAACGATCGTGTGGCAAATTAGCATGCTTGATGGCTTCCACTAGCGGTGCATTCAGCTCCTTTGCCGAGGTGCGGCCAGCAATATGCTGGACGACTCGCACTTTGCCGGGCAATTGCGAGCTATTCCAGCTTTTATAGCTAAACTGATCAGTAGCTTTATCATAATTTAATTCGCCTTTATCACTGACCCCCACCGGCGGTACCCGCTGGTCAAGTTGGAGTGTATGAGCACTGGCGATGAAGGGGGTGAACAGCAGCGATAGGATAAGCAGGCTATTTTTTATCATGGAATGTCCTTTAGGATCTTATGAGTCATGTTGGGCACTTATTCCTGTACCTTGGAAATTATTGGGTATCAGTTTTCCAATAATAGGTGCAGATCGGAGGTCTGTCCTGTTTGTTGGGAATAATTATTTCTGACATTTACTAGATGGTTATTCTGTCTCTATCTCTCATTTTCTCTGCATGGCTCTGTAATTTTATGTAAATCCAGCATCAATGACTGATTTTGGGGGAACTTAAGCCCATACTCTAGGTCTATTACTCTGCAATTATCTTACGCTACCTGTGATCTTGGTCGCTAAGTCGCCAAAAGGTACGTATTGGTGCTATGGGAGGAAAGTAAAACAATGAGGATCTTCCAACGTTACAATCCGGCAAAAATCGCGATGTACGTTAAAACGTTATTCCGCGGTCGGTTGTATATCAAAGATATGGGGGCTTTTGAGTTTGATAAAGGCAAGATTTTAATCCCGAAAGTTAGGGATAAACGCCACTTTGAGGTGATGTCCGAAGTTAATCGGCAGGTGATGCGCTTGCAAGCCGAGATGGGCTAATCCTCTGTTGCAGTGTTGTTAGCCGCGAATTACTGACTGGAGTAAGCTCATCGGGATTCAGCCTGGCTGCAACATCAATAACTTTGGGTCATACCCGAGACTAATTTAATTGCGGCCCCTTTATAGGGGCCGCTAATGTTTCAAACTATCATTAATTCAATCTATTAGGATGCATTATCTACGCATCACTGCTTTCGTGCGGGGCTTTTGGTAGTATTGGGGCGGGTAGGTCACTGAGCCTGGTTACTAGTAGCTGATCGATTTTGTAGCTATCAATGTCCACCACTTCAAACTTATAACCGGCATATTTGACGAAATCGGTGCGCTTCGGAATTTTGCGCAGCATATACATCATAAAGCCGCCGATGGTTTCATAATTGCCAGATTGTGGGAATTCATCAATATGCAGCACGCGCATCACGTCTTCAATTGGAGTTCCGCCCTCAATCAGCCATGAGTTTTCATCACGGGCCACAATTTGCTCTTCTTGCCCCTGACCGACTAAATCCCCCATCAAGGTTGTCATCACGTCATTCAGGGTAATTATCCCAACAACCAAAGCATATTCGTTAAGGATAACTGCAAAGTCTTCACCCGCCGTTTTAAAGCTCTCGAGCGCCTCAGACAGTGTCAGAGTATCCGGCACAATCAAGGCCGAGCGGATTTGCACGCCACTACTGAGTACTAAGCTCTGGTTACCCAAAACCCGATTCAATAAGTCTTTGGAGTCAACATAACCTACCACTTGATCGATATGACCATCGCAAACCAAGAACTTCGAGTGCGGATGGGTCGAAATCTTCTCTTTTATACTGTCTTCACTTTCCCGCAGATCGAAATAAATTACACTTTCGCGTGACGTCATTGAAGACGGAACCGTACGTGATTCCAGCTCGAATACGTTTTCAATCAATTCATGCTCTTGCTTACGCAGCACCCCAGCCAATGCGCCCGCTTCCACGACGGCGTAGATATCATCCGAGGTTATATCGTCATTTCGAACCATTGGTAGCTTAAATAGGCGGAAGATCAGATTGGCCATTCCATTGAAAAACCAAACTAATGGACGACAAATCATCAGACAGAAGCGCATCGGGTTGACGATTCGGACGGCAACCGCCTCAGGTGAAATCATACCGATGCGTTTCGGGGTTAAGTCGGCAAACAGAATAAATAAGCTGGTGACCAGAACGAATGAGCAAATAAAGCTCACTTGGTCGGCAAGCTCAGGTGACATAAAGCGTTCGAATACCAGTTTGAAAGATGGAGAGAATGCAGCATCACCGACAATACCACCCAGGATGGCAACAGCATTCAGCCCAATCTGGACCACGGTGAAGAAAATCCCCGGAGTCTCTTGTAGTTTAAGTACCCGTAAGGCGTTGATATCGCCTTCATCTGCCAGAAGTTTTAATTTAATTTTGCGTGATGCGGCCAGTGAAATCTCGGATAACGAGAAAAAGGCACTCACTGCAATTAAAAAAAGAATCAGTAAAATACTGTTTAACATAATCTATCCGTGTCGTACCGACGATAGCGTCGGCGATCGTAAGGAAGGCCATACCGGTCATCTTTCAAGTTGCAGATGCTTTGACTGCTCAACTCACCCAAATGACTGACTCGCGCAAGCTCATCGGAGGCTCTTGCTTACCGCCTTCCCGCACCTTGAAATATATAGGGTATATAGTTCATGTTGAGTTTTAAGACAACGGCAGAAAACCGTAATCGGGCTGAGTGAACAGCCCGGCTAGTATAGCAGCAGCGATGAGAGCGCCGCCAGCCTTACAAATTGGCTGGCATACAAACACCAATACCGCCTAGGCCACAATATCCATGTGGATTTTTGTATAAATATTGCTGGTGGTCATCTTCGGCATAATAAAATGGCAGAGCGGGAGCCATTTCGCTGGTAATCACCCGGTGGTCGCCCGCTTTTTCCATTGCTTGCTGGAACTGCGCTTTGCTCGCTGTAGCCTCTGCTTCCTGCTCTGGCGTCAAGACGTAAATAGCTGAGCGATATTGTGTTCCAACATCACCCCCTTGACGCATTCCCTGTGCTGGGTCGTGATTTTCCCAGAAAATCTGCAATAGTTGCTTATAGCTGATGATAGTGGGGTCAAAGACAACACGAACCACTTCGGCATGAGCGGTACGCCCACTGCACACTTCATGGTAGGTTGGGTTTGGCGTATAGCCACCGCTATAGCCCGCGGCGGTGCTATAGACCCCCGGTTGCTGCCAAAACAGGCGCTCGACGCCCCAGAAACAGCCCATGGCGAAGATAGCTACTTCCATGCCTTCAGGAACATGAGTCATGGAGTGTCCATTTACAACATGGAGAGTTGCGACTGGCATCGGTGTCAGTCGCCCTGACAAAGCATGCGCTGCATCAATGACGGCGGTTTTATCAAAATTTTGCATCACAATAGACTCCGATGTTGACTGTGAATATTAAGTTTACAGCAAATGACTAACAAGATGTTTACAGTGAATCACTACAGACAGTTGTATCTGATTGCGAGTTTGCACACAATAAGACCCATTCTGCGTTAATGTAGCGGCTTAAGGTGGAGTTTTAGGAGTAATAGGCTTAAATCAGTCTTTGAATGCGGAATGATAGTGTGAGTATTGCCACTGAATTTTTGATCGTCCGCGAGGCCGTTTTACAGGAAAGTATAATTAATAAGCTAGGAGTACGCGTGCCACGATACCCTATTCTTTGTTTTTTGTGTGTATTGCTCGCTACACCTATCGCCTATGCTGCCAATGTTCGGTTGCAGGTTGAGGGTCTTAGCGGGGATTTAGAGAGAAACGTCAGGGCGCGTTTATCAACAATTGGTACTGATGAAGTCACCGCTGATGGGCGTTTCCGCTCCAGGGTAGATGAAGCGATTCGTCAGGGACTGCGGGCTTTGGGTTATTACGACCCCACCATTACCTTTGATTTACAAGAGCGTCCGGCTCCGGCCCGCTCGGTTTTAATCGCCAAGGTGGTGCCCGGAGAACCGGTGTTGATTGCCGGTGCGGATATCGTGCTACAAGGTGGGGCGAAAACCGATCCCGATTATCTGGCGCTGGTGCGCCGAGATACGCCAAAAATTGGCTCAGTCCTTAATCATGGCGAATTTGATAACTTCAAAAGCTCACTGACGGGGCTGGCTTTACGTCGTGGTTATTTTGACGCCAATATGATTAAAAGCCAGTTAGGCGTTGCGGCCGAACTGCGTAAGGCTTTTTGGGATATTGATTTTGACAGCGGCGAGCGCTACCGCTTCGGTAAAGTAATCTTCCAAGGTTCGCAAATCCGTGAGGATTTCCTGCAAAATCTCGTGCCTTTTCATGATGGGCAGTTGTATTCGGCTGATGATCTGGCCGAACTGAACCGTCGTTTGTCTGCCACTAACTGGTTTAACTCAGTGGTGGTTTCGCCAGATTTCCGCGATGCCAAAAAGACCAAAATCTTGCCGCTCGATGCGGTTGTCACTCCACGCACCGAAAATACGGTTGAGCTGGGGGGCGGTTATGCCACCGACGTTGGTCCGCGTCTGACCGCCAGTTGGCGTAAACCTTGGATGAACTCCTACGGCCACAGTCTAACGACCAGCACCACACTGTCAGCACCTGAGCAGACATTGGATTTCAGCTATCGCATTCCCCTGTTAAAAAATCCTCTTGAGCAGTATTACCTGTTGCAGGGTGGGTTTAAACGAACTGACCTCAATGATACTAAATCTGATACCACGACACTTAACGTCGCTCGTTTCTGGGATCTCTCCAGTGGTTGGCAGCGGGCGATAAACCTGCGCTGGAGTCTGGATCACTTTACTCAGGGCAGTGTGACGGACACCACCATGTTGCTGTATCCGGGGGTCAGTATTAACCGTACCCGCCAGCGCGGTGGGGCCATGCCGGTCTGGGGCGACAGTCAGCGTTATTCCATTGATGTGTCGGATACTACGTGGGGTTCTGACGTTGATTTCGGCATTTTCCAGGCGCAAAACGTGTGGATTCGCACCTTGGGTGAGAAAAACCGCTTTGTGGTGCGCGGCAACCTGGGTTGGATTGAAACCAATAATTTTGACCGTGTTCCGCCTTCATTGCGCTTCTTTGCTGGTGGCGACCGTAGTATTCGTGGCTATAAGTTCCGTGATATTTCCCCGCGTGATAGCGAAGGTAAGTTAACCGGTGCCTCTAAATTGGCGACTGGCTCTGTGGAGTATCAATATAACGTCACTGGACGCTGGTGGGGGGCGGTATTTGTCGATACTGGTGAAGCCGTGAATGATATCCGCAAGAGTGAGTTGAAAACCGGTGCCGGGTTTGGGGTGCGCTGGGCTTCTCCCGTTGGCCCGATCAAGCTGGATATCGCGAAACCTATTGGTGACAACGAAGCACATGGCGTGCAATTTTACATCGGTTTGGGGCCAGAACTATGATGTCGATAAAGGGATGGCGGTGGGTAAAGAGACTTTGTATCGCCTTTCTGCTCATTATCCTACTGTTGGTTGGAACGCTGGCGGGTTTGCTCGGCACCACCAGTGGCTTGCATTTTGTCATCAACAGCGCCGTACGCTGGGTGCCCGGCTTGGATATTGCCAGTGTCAGCGGTGGCTGGCGTGATCTGACACTCAACGGTATTCGGTACCAAATGCCGGGTGTGACAGTTACCGCGGGGCAATTTCATCTGTCATTGCAGCTCTCTTGCCTAAAACGCAGCGAATTATGTGTCAATGCCCTGACTGCGCAAGATGTCGATGTGGTGGTGGATACCAAGGCGATGCCGCCTGCGGCTCCCGCACCAGCTAGCACTGAGCCGATGGGCGAGCTGAGCACTCCGTATCCTATTACCTTGCGCCTGCTGTCACTCAATAATGTCAAAGTCACTATTGATGACACGGCGATTTCACTGGCTGAATTCCGTACTGGCGCACATTGGCGACAGCGTGCGCTGGACTTAATGCCAACTAAAATCAGCGGGTTACTGATAGCGCTGCCGAAAACGGTACCGGCTATTGTCCCTGATGCGGCGAAACCGGTGGTTGAAACCGCGATTGCCGCCAAAGAGGCGGTTGAGCAACAGGCCGCAGCTCCAGCTGAGCCAGAAACCCCTCTAGGGGAAACACTAAAAGAGTTGTTCGCCAAGCCTCTGCTGCCTGATTTGCCTGATTTTCGTTTGCCACTGGATTTGAATATTAAGGAGATTTCAGGGCAACAGCTGCGACTTACTGGCGATACCGATGTCCTTATCAGCAGCGTTTTACTGCGTGCCACTACCCAAGACAACCGGATAACGCTGGATACGCTGGATATCAAATCGCCACAGGGTGGGTTGTCGGCCCATGGTGAGGCGCAACTTGCTGATAAGTGGCCGCTCAGTATGGTGGTGAACAGTGCGTTGAACATCGAACCGCTGAAAGGCGAAAAAGTAAAGCTGACGGTTGGCGGCGCATTGCGTGAGCAACTTAAGGTTGATCTCAATTTATCTGGCCCAGTCAGTGCACAGTTAGCCGCAGAAACTGCGCTGGCTCAGGCGGGATTGCCTCTGGCATTAACCCTGCAAAGCAAGCAGTTGCGTTGGCCATTGAGTGGCGAACCTCAGTTTCAGCTCGATAATCTCAGAATGCATTTTAACGGGCAGGCGACAGATTATGCACTCTCAATTCGCTCTGATTTTAAAGGAACAGATTTACCGCCCGCGGTATTTACTTTGGACGGCAAAGGTAATGTTGAGCAATTCAATCTGACACGTTTGCGTCTGGCGGCATTGCAAGGTAACACGGACCTTACCGGTGTGGTGGATTGGAGCAAAGCCATTAGCTGGAACTCGGTGTTAACTCTGTCCGGTATTAATACCGCGAAGCAGTGGCCGGAGTGGCCAGCAAAACTGGATGGCAAGATTGTGACTCGCGGCAGTATCCATGGCGGCAGCTGGCAATTACAGGTGCCGGAGCTCACGCTGGACGGCAATGTGAAGCAAAATCGCGTAACCGCGCGTGGCTCTTTGACTGGGAATGCGGCGGGTCAGTGGCATATTCCCGGTATCAAACTGGCTTTAGGGCGCAATAATCTGGATGTAAAAGGTAACCTTGGCGATAACTGGCAGTTAGATGCCAATGTTGACGCCCCGCAACTTGATGGCGCGTTGCCAGGGTTAGGTGGCGTGGTGAAAGGAACACTGAAATTACGCGGCAATCTTAAAGCGCCACAATTGCTGGCCGATCTCACAGCGAACCGCCTACAATGGCAAGAACTGACCATTAATCGGGTCAAAATTGACGGTGATGTGCGTTCGACAGACCAAATTCAAGGCCAGTTGGCCATCAGGATCGAGCAGCTTAAACAAGCGGATTTGCTGATTAGCTTATTGACGTTGGATGCACGCGGCAGTGAAAGGCAGCATCAGTTGCGCCTAAACATGCAGGGTGAACCGGTGTCTGGCCAGTTGGCGCTAGAGGGGAGCTTCGATCGGCAGCAAGAGCGCTGGCGCGGCACCCTCAATAGTACGCGCTTTGATACACCGGTTGGTGAATGGCGTATCAGCCGTGCCATTGCATTGGATTACCAAAATACCCTACAGCAGGTCACTATTGGGCCACATTGTTGGCTTAACCCAAATGCGGAGCTGTGCGTGCCGCGGGCGATAGAAGCTGGGCCAAGTGGGCAGGCGAGTATAGTACTCAATCGCTTTGATTTAGCCATGATTAAACCTTTCCTTGGCCCGGATACCACCATGAACGGTGTGTTCACCGGCCGTGCTGATGTTAGTTGGAGAGCAGGTGGTACTTTGCCCGATGTGCGGGTATCACTCAGTGGCAATGGCGTCAAAGTGCAACAAATGGTGCAGGGTAACCCGCTACCGATTGCCTTTGAAACATTGAACCTGAATGGTGGCTTGACCAATGGGCAAGTACGGGCTGACTGGTTGGTTAAGCTGGTCAATAACGGCCAGTTCTCCGGGCAGGTGCAGGTTGCTGATCCAGAAGGGCGGCGCAATCTATCCGGTAACATTGCCATCAGTAATTTCTCGCTGGCAATGATTAACCCGATTCTGAGTGATGGCGAAAAAGCCGCGGGTACTTTAAATGCTAACCTGCGTTTGGGGGGCAATGCGAAAAGCCCACTCGTTTTTGGCCGCCTGGCGCTGGATAACGTGGATGTCGATGGCAGTTGGATGCCATTTGATATCACCGAAGGGCGTTTGGTGATGAATTTTGACGGTATGACCTCAACATTAGAGGGCTTAATCCGAACATCTCAAGGGCAGCTCAATCTTTCAGGCGATGCTGACTGGCGTGATATTAATGCCTGGCGCGCCCGGATTGCTGCCAAAGGTAACAAGCTGCGGGTCACTGTTCCACCAATGGTGCGGATCGATGTGTCACCGGACATTGTCTTTGAAGCCACGCCACAACTGTTTACTCTTAATGGCTCAGTCGATATTCCATGGGCGCGTATTACTGTGCAGGAAGTGCCGGAAAGTGCTGTAGGGGTTTCGCCTGATGAAGTGATGCTCAATAATGATTTGAAACCTATTTCGCCGCGCTCTGCCAGTATCCCAATTAACAGTAATCTGGTGATTCATGTTGGTAATGATGTCCGCCTGAATGCATTTGGCCTGAAAGCGCGCTTACAAGGCGACTTGAAAATGGTACAGGACCAGCGCGGTTTAGGTCTAAATGGGCAGATTAATATTCCGTCCGGTAGTTTCCGCGCTTATGGTCAGGATTTGATTGTCAACAAAGGGGTATTGTTGTTCTCTGGCCCACCGGATCAACCACTACTTAACATTGAAGCAATTCGAAATCCTGATGCCACTGCAGACGGAGTGACGGCAGGCGTGCGGGTGACAGGCATGGCTGACTCACCACGGCTGGAGATCTTCTCGGATCCGGCGATGTCCCAGCAAGAAGCGTTATCTTATCTGCTACGTGGGCAGGGGTTGGGTAATTCTGGGGCTGACAGCGGCCTGATGACGTCCATGCTGGTCGGTATGGGAGTTGCTCAAAGTGGTAAGCTTGTGGGTAAAATTGGCGAGGCATTTGGTGTAAGCAACCTGGCACTGGATACTCAGGGGGTGGGTGATAGCTCACAAGTAGTCGTAAGTGGGTATGTCACCAAAGATCTGCAAGTAAAATACGGTGTGGGTATATTTGACTCGCTGGCTACGTTAACATTACGTTATCGGTTGATGCCAAGGTTGTATCTGGAAGCGGTGTCTGGTATTGATCAGGCATTAGATGTGCTTTATCAGTTTGAGTTCTAACAATGCGAATTATTGTCTACGGTAGTTTACGACGCAAGCAAGGTAATAGTCATTGGATGACGGACGCCCAGTTATTGGGTGAACATGACCTGGAAGGTTTTGATATGTACGATTTAGGTCATTATCCGGCAGTTGTGCCCGGGGATGGCACCGTGCATTGTGAAGTTTATCGTATTAACTCGTCTATTATGAATGAGTTAGATGAGCTAAAAAGTAATACTAAAGATTATCGGCGTGAGTTGATCCAGACGCCTTATGGCAGTGCGTGGATATACCTTTATCGTCTATCGATTGAAGGGCTACCACGTATTTACAGTGGCGATTGGTTAAAGCGCCATGAAGAAAATAATAAGCCGTAAAGTTACATAGCCATAAAAAAAACACCGCTCAAGGGCGGTGTTTTTTATGACGTCCGCGACAAAGAATTATTTCTTCGCACGTTCGAAAGAGGACAGAATCTCGGCTTTAGCGGCTGCGGCATCTTCCCAACCGTCAACTTTCACCCACTTGCCAGTTTCCAGATCTTTGTAATGTTCAAAGAAGTGTTTGATCTGTGCTTTCAGCAGCTCTGGCAGGTCTTGCACGTCTTTAACGTGATCATATTCTTTGGTCAGTTTGCTGTGTGGAACCGCTACCAACTTGGCATCTTCACCCGCTTCATCGGTCATTTTCAGCACGCCAACTGGGCGGCAACGAATAACTGAACCTGGCTGTAACGGATACGGCGTTGGCACCAATACATCAACTGGGTCGCCATCTAATGACAAGGTGTTATTGATGTAGCCGTAGTTGCATGGATAAAACATAGCGGTAGACATGAAACGGTCAACAAACAGAGAACCGGTTTCTTTGTCGATTTCATATTTGATTGGATCGGCGTTAGCAGGGATTTCGATCACAACATAAATATCTTCTGGCAGGTCTTTACCTGCGGGTACTTGGTTCAAGCTCATGTCGGTTTCCTTTTATCAAACCAGAAATGGAGTGCCGGCTATTATAGCCAAGTCTTATGTGAATTCCTGTCCTTTTCACTGCTTAATGGTGGTGGGATTGCCTGAATCAAGGCTATTCCATTGAGATAAAATACTGTCATTATCTAAATGTATCTATTTTAAGCTGTTTTTCCGGCGACAGTTCAAGACGATATTGTTACAGCCGATCACTAAATCAAACAATAAGACAGTCCGCTGTAATGCTAACGCTTTGTAATTTTAACCATTTGCACATAACCGGAAAAAAAACGATGTTAAAAAAGATTACCATTAAGAATGGGCTTATTGCCCAACTAAGCCTTATGTCTTTGATTCTCTTAATTATCAGTGTTATTGGAATAAATTCAATCAAGAGAGTTCGCGCTTAAGTACATTATTTTGCAGCCCTTGGATCAATCAATTCATCAGCTTGAATATATAGCTGATGGTGATTTAACTCATAGCATTAACAGTGAAGTCAGCCGCATGACGGTATTGATGCGTGAGATTTCTGCTGCAATTTATGAACAAAGTAGCGGAATTGAGCAAGTGAATGTGGTTATTGCTCAAACGGATCAGGTTGCCCAGCATGGCGGTATTTAAATTGCAGGATGATGAACTGACGGTTATAGCATAAAAAAACAGCGGCTTAGTGGCCGCTGTTTTTTTGATCTTTGCCGTAAATATCCCGCGACTAATCGGTGGCTTTTTTACCTCATTACCAACAGCTACTTCGCTTCTTCATCCGGGAATTTAGCAATAAAGCCTTCTGCATCTTCAACCATGGATTTCGTCCCCACGAAGAAAGGTGCACGCTGATGCAGTTTCTCCGGCACGATATCCAGAATGCGGTTAACCCCATCAGTCGCTTTACCACCGGCTTGCTCTGCCAGGAATGCCATCGGGTTGCATTCATACAATAAACGCAGTTTCCCTTGTGGATGGCTCGCGGTGCTTGGATAAATATAAATTCCGCCTTTCAATAGGTTGCGATGGAAGTCGGCGACCAGTGAACCAATGTAGCGCGAGGTGTATGGGCGCTTGGTCGCTTCATCCTGTTCTTGGCAATACTTGATGTATTTCTTCACACCCAGCGGGAATTTAATGTAGTTCCCTTCGTTGATGGAGTACATGCAACCGGTTGCGGGATAACGAACTTTTTCATGGGATAAACAGAAGACACCCAGTGAAGGATCGTAAGTGAAAGCATGGACGCCATAACCCGTGGTATATACCAGCATGGTTGAAGAGCCGTAAACCACATAACCTGCCGCAACTTGCTTGGTGCCCGGTTGTAGGAAGTCGGCTTCGGTAATTGGAGTGCCAAATGGAGTAATACGACGATAAATGGAGAAAATGGTACCGACGGACACATTCACGTCAATATTTGAAGAACCATCCAGTGGGTCCATCAGAACCACATATTTGGCATTTTCTGCTCGCCCGCCATCAAAGATAACAATGTCATCTTCTTCTTCGGAGGCAATACCAGCCACTTCGCCACGGGCTTTAAGGGCGGCTTTCAATTTTTCATTGGCAAACAGATCCAGTTTCATCTGGTCTTCGCCCTGAATATTAGAAACACCGCTAGCACCTAAAATATCAACCAGACCGGCTTTATTGATATCGCGATGAATGATTTTTGCGCCGAGTTTGATTGCTGAAAGTAATGCAGTTAATTCGCCGGTGGCGTGAGAGAAGTCTAGCTGTTTCTCAACGATGAATTCGCCTAACGTTTTCATGACACAATCCCTGAATCTACGGTTAAATATCGATTTATTAACGAACAACTCACCCAATGGCAGCAGTGTAGCCCAAAGGTGAGAATGATTCATAGGCAATTCCATTTCTTCTCTTTGATTCTGAGCGGTAGAATGGCTACAAATTCGAAGCTTATTAATACGGAAAATTTATGCGCATTCACATATTAGGTATCTGCGGCACTTTTATGGGCGGTCTGGCAATGCTCGCCCGTTCATTAGGGCATGAAGTGACGGGATCGGATGCTAACGTGTATCCACCGATGAGCACACTGTTGGAGAATCAAGGGATCGACTTGATCCAAGGCTATGATCCCGCACAACTGAATCCGGCGCCAGATTTAGTCATCATCGGCAATGCCATGACCCGTGGTAATCCTTGTGTTGAAGCAGTGCTAGAACAGGGCATCCCTTATGTCTCCGGCCCACAATGGCTACATGACCATGTGTTGCCAGAGCGTTGGGTATTAGCTGTCGCCGGTACCCACGGTAAAACCACCACTGCCGGGATGGTAGCCTGGATTCTGGAAGCTTGCGGTTATGAACCCGGTTTTGTGATTGGTGGTGTGCCGGGAAATTTTGATGTTTCAGCCCGGTTGGGCAATAGCCCATTCTTTGTGATTGAAGCTGATGAATATGATTGCGCCTTCTTTGATAAGCGCTCCAAATTTGTTCATTACAGCCCAAGAACCTTGATCATGAATAATCTTGAGTTTGATCATGCTGATATCTTTGATGATCTGAAGGCGATCCAGAAGCAATTCCACCATCTGGTCCGTATTGTCCCAGGTCAAGGCAAAATCATTGTTCCGGATAATGACAATCATCTCAAGCAAGTCATGGCGATGGGGTGCTGGAGTGAACAAGAGCTGGTCGGTGAAACCGGCAGTTGGTTTGCTCGTAAAGTATCGACTGATGCCAGTGTCTATGAAGTGCTTCTCGATAATGAATTGGTAGGCGAGGTCAGTTGGTCACTGGTGGGCGAGCATAATATGCATAATGGCTTGATGGCCATTGCTGCTGCCCGCCATGTGGGGGTTTTGCCAGCTGATGCTTGTCGGGTTTTGGGTGAATTTATTAACGCCCGCCGCCGTCTAGAACTTCGCGGTGAAGCGCATGGGGTGACTGTTTATGATGATTTTGCTCATCATCCAACCGCCATCCTTGCCACGCTGGCGGCACTGCGCAGCAAAGTGGGTGGGACTGCACGAATCCTGGCAGTACTGGAGCCTCGCTCTAACACGATGAAACTGGGGCTCTGTAAAAATGAGCTGGCACCGTCATTAGGTCGTGCAGATGAAGTATTTTTGTTCCAGCCGCAACACATTCCTTGGCAAGTTGTGGAAGTCGCAGAAGCTTGTATTCAGCCCGCGCATTGGAGTGCTGATATTGATACGTTGGTTGAGATGATCGTGAAGACCGCTCAACCCGGTGATCATATTCTGGTTATGAGTAACGGTGGTTTTGGTGGGATTCACGATAAGCTATTGGCTGCTTTAAGTAAAAAAGCGGAGCAAGACGCTCAACCTCAGGATTAAACCGGATAAAAAAAGCCCCCGCAGAGCGGGGGTAAAAGGGTTCGTCGGATAGACGACGAGGGATTATGCTGTCGTGGTGCTGACGTTCCCCAAAGGGCTCCATCAAGACCTTGTTTCAATCAATACTCTATTCAATATGCTGAAAATGAATGTTTCAACCGATTGGATAAACCATCGTGTGCGAAAGTATGCCCCTCTGAATGGGGCATTTACTTTCATGCTTATTACTTAGCTTTATTTGTAAATCTTCGCAGTGGCATGCCAGCCATTATTATCATTTATACCAATGATTTTGTAAGCGGTAGCGCCTTTACTGTCTGCTTTATCTGCGATTGCCTGTTCAATATCAGAAGGGGCACCAGTAATGCCGCTAACACTGATAGCACCTAAATCAGTCATTTTGCTGGCTTGAGCAGCATTAATTGATTCCGCGGCTTGAGCACCGAAAGCAACAACAGAAAGTAGGCTAAGAGCCGTCAGAGTCGTTTTGATTTTCATGATTTTTCCTCAATAGTTCACAACAACCCAAAAGTGCTTATCATGGATTTTGATACTTTCAGTTTGTTGTTTTTACTGGTTATTTAATTCGAATTTCGATGTTGTCTTACACATCTATTGCCAATAGTGGCGAGCAAAGACTTACTGGTAAATCTCGGCGGTGGCGTGCCAGTTATTATCTGCGCGTGCTTCGATAACTTTATACGCTTTTGCACCCATAGCATCGGCTTTATCAGACAGAGCCTGACGAATATCAGATGGTGCGCCGTTGATACCACTAACCGTAATCGTGCCCATGGGTTTCAAGTTAGCGGCTTGATTATCATTGATGGAATCCGCTGCAAAAACGCCAAATGACAGTGCAGATAGAATACTAATGGTTGCGATAGTAGTTTTAACGTTCATGTTATGGCCTCTATTTATTCTTTTATCACTTCACAGGAAGTGTGATTTGCGTCACGAAAATGAGTATACATCTAGTAACTGAGAATATTAATAGCTCACTAATAATATTTAACGTCACTTTATCGTTAGTTACTATTTTTTAAGAACGAAAAGGAATAAAAAGTGGTTAAAAAACAGCATAATTTAGTGAAAGTGTAATGATTTCAAAGAGATGTTTATTTTTAACCAAAAGTGCGAAATAGAATGGTAGTTTTGACCATCTACAGGGAAAAGGCAGTGCTATCGGGTGGGTTTAAAAAAGAAAAGCAGTGATATTCTCTATTTTATTCGAAAGGTGGGGTATCTCTGTGGGGTTTAGGGAGCAAATGCGGCATATCATCATATATAGATATAGCCGCATCTTGAAATCAGATAGTCAGGCGCGAGATTAAAGTTCTTGCTCAAATAGCCCGAGGATAGCCTCATGCAACTGTTTAACGGTAAAACCTCTGGCGGGAGTGGTGAAGATAGTATCGTCACCGGCAATGCTACCAAGAATGCCTTCTGCTTTACCCAATGAATCTAGCAGGCGAGCGATAAGCTGCGCTGCACCTGGGCTGGTATTAATGACCACCACTGAATCATTATAATCAACATCTAAGACCAGATTCTTCAGCGGGCTGCTGGTGGTTGGCACACCCAGTTCAGCAGGTAAGCAATAAACCATCTCCATTTTTGCATTACGCGTTCTGACCGCTCCAAATTTAGTCAACATGCGCGAAACTTTGGATTGGTTGATATTTTCAAAGCCTTCTTCCTGCAAGGCCAAAACGATCTCACCTTGAGAACTGAATTTCTCTTCTTTCAATAACGCTTTAAACGCCTTGATAAGATCTTCTTGTTTTGCGGGGTTACGCATTTTTTATGCCCTGAGCAGTCAATAGTAAATGGGATTATTATGCATTTAAATGAATTTTTATTCAACATGACTATGAAGTATTGGCGATAAAAGCACTGATATCAAGGTGTATTGGAATTTTAACATCATCTTACTGTTACGATTATGCTAAATCAGCCTTTTATTAGTATTCGGTATTGGTAACCAAAATGTTATTAAAATGATGTTGTTCTGATGTAACAGAAGGGTGTAATGTAACCGCCGATTAACCTGTCATGAATACTTCAGTAAATTTTAGAATAATGTGCGCTATATCATTAATGAATAAGCGATTTACTCTAAAATACAGGATCATTATGCGCCTTTTTGATGCGTGATATCTCAATCTGACTGTTAATAGATTGTGTTTAAAATCGCAATAAATTAAGGTGCGTAAATAGATGAATTCACGGCAAATTTAAATTAAATATAATAAGGAGTATAGGATGAAAGTTGCAGTTCTCGGTGCCGCTGGTGGTATCGGCCAGGCCCTCGCTCTTCTACTCAAGACCCAGCTTCCTTCAGGTTCAGACCTCTCATTATATGATATCGCGCCAGTGACTCCCGGTGTCGCGGTTGACCTGAGCCATATCCCTACAGCGGTTAATATTAAAGGTTTCAGCGGCGAAGATGCTACTCCAGCACTGCAAGGGGCAGATATTGTTCTGATTTCTGCTGGTGTTGCTCGTAAGCCAGGCATGGATCGTTCAGACCTGTTCAATGTGAATGCGGGTATTGTCCGTAATCTGGTTGAGCAAATCGCGCGTACTTGCCCGAAAGCGCTAATCGGTATCATCACTAACCCGGTCAATACCACGGTAGCTATCGCTGCAGAAGTACTGAAAAAAGCCGGTGTTTACGATAAGAATAAATTATTTGGTATCACCACACTGGATACCATTCGCTCTAACACTTTCGTTGCTGAACTGAAAGGGAAGCAACCTCAGGATATCGAAGTGCCGGTTATTGGTGGTCACTCTGGCGTGACTATCTTGCCATTGTTGTCACAAATCCCAGGTATCAGCTTCACAGAGCAAGAAGTGGCCGATTTAACTAAACGTATCCAGAATGCGGGTACTGAAGTTGTTGAAGCAAAAGCCGGTGGCGGATCTGCGACTCTGTCTATGGGGCAGGCTGCGGCACGTTTTGGTCTTTCTTTGGTTCGTGCTCTGCAAGGCGAAAGCAATGTTGTTGAGTGCTCTTACGTTGAAGGCGATGGCAAGTATGCCCGCTTCTTTGCTCAACCAATTCTGTTGGGCAAAAACGGTGTGGCTGAACGTAAAGACATTGGCAAACTGAGTGCTTTTGAACAACAGGCACTGGACAGCATGCTTGATGTATTACATAACGATATCAAATTGGGCGAAGAGTTCGTCAAATAACATATATCTCTAAGTTGTTTGATGTCGCAGTGGCTTTTTGTTCACCTGAATCACTGACTAAGGTTAATGATTCAGGTGTCTTGCCATAGCGCTAATGACTTGGGCATAGAAAGTTATAATAAAGAGTATGACCATTACAGAAGGCGAAAGTGACCTCTGAAAATGGCCTCATCAACCGCCGACGTTATTTATCGGCGGTTTTTTTATGCCGGTACATTGACCTGACGTATCCTTACTTTTCGGTCAAGAAGAGCCCCTGTTTTCGCATCAAAATAGCGTGTTGGCCAGATTTCAGAAGGGTGAATGTCCAGGCACTCGGCAATCAGCCATTCCCCTTTAGGCCAAGGACGTGTCAACGCATTGGCCAATGTGGATGAACTTAGGCCCGCTTTTCGAGAGAGGGCCGCCAGTGTAGTGTCTTTCTTACGTAGCGCAGCAATGATGTCGGCTGGATGCCAATCCGATTTCCTTAAAATCATCTTTAATCCTTTTTTTTTCTAAGCAGCTGACGTGTTAGTGATATAAATAACGGTACATTGTTAATCGTACTGTGAACATAAAGTAATCATTTAGAAGCATAGTAACATTTATTTTCTGAAAAATTTTAAATGTTTTCTAAATATTCCTTTTTTGTGTCACAACGCATATTAGGAAGCAACACCATGAAAAAAGAGTGGTTTGCCGCTAAGGAATTGGCAGGTCTTGATGGGTTACCGTCATCACCACAAGGAGTAAACCTCATGGCTAAACGTGAGGGCTGGGAACAGCGTCGTCGCCGTGGCGTTCAGGGAAAGGCGGTTGAGTATCATATTGAGAGTTTACCAACCACCATATTGAATTCATTACAGTTAAGAGAAGATCCCGCCAAGTATACACCGACGCGACAAGACCCACTGTCCCTATGGGTTGAAGCGTATTATCGTTTTACCGAGGCAGAAAGGGAGCAGGTCATTACGTTTATTTTTCGCGAGGGTGCTAAAAGCCTTATAGAGCGACTTAAGACTGATTAGTGCGATCCAGTGGGAGCAATAATCAGCTCTCACCTTTCATAAACTAAAGTCGATATAATCTACAAAAAGGTTGAAATATTAATGGGTTGGCGCTGGATGGTGTTGGATTTGTTAACCAAAAGGAAAACTCGGGCACTTATGCCAGAGTTTCCTAATGTTTTCTTAAAATGAGCGTTGTACTGCAATATGCGCTAATCCCTCTAGGGCTTGACGATAATCGCTATCAGGTAAAATCTGTAATGAAGCAATGGCTTTGTCCGCTTCTTCCTCAGCACGCTGGCGGGTATAGTCCAAAGAGCCGCACTGTTGCATTGCCAGCAATACAGGTTCAAGTAAATGACGGCCATTACCCTGTTCAATTGCTTGTCGAATCATCGCGGTTTGCTCTGGTGTGCCATTATGCATGGCATGCAGTAACGGCAGCGTCGGTTTGCCTTCGTTGAGGTCATCACCGGTATTTTTACCCAAAGTGGTGCCATCAGAGCTGTAATCCAGCAAGTCATCAATAAGCTGAAAAGCGGTACCCAGATAACGACCATAGTTCTGTAATGCCAGCTCCTGCTCTTCACTGGCATCTGCCAGCACGGCAGCAGATTGCGATGCTGCCTCGAATAGGCGCGCCGTTTTGCTATAGATGACCTGCATATAGTTTTCTTCAGTGATGTCAGGATTGTTGCAGTTCATGAGCTGCAAAACTTCACCTTCAGCAATAACGTTAGTTGCTGCCGCCATCAACGTAAGGACACGCAGTGATTCAAGGCTGGTCATCATTTGGAATGAGCGTGTATAGATGTAATCGCCCACCAGTACACTGGCAGCATTGCCAAATGCAGCATTAGCAGTGGCTTTACCACGGCGCATATCTGATTCATCGACCACATCATCGTGCAGCAGAGTCGCCGTATGGATAAATTCAATCAATGCTGCGACCGTGATATGTTTATTGCCTTGATAATTCAGTGCACGGGCGACCAAAACAGCAATCATTGGACGGATTCGTTTTCCACCGCCACTGATAATGTAATGGCCCAACTGATTGATAAGGACAACATCCGAGTTCAACTGGTCGAGAATTGTTGTGTTTACTGCCGCCATATCTGGCGCGGTTAACTCGATAATCTTTTCTAGGTTCATTGTTATATTCAGCTGTTTTTCTCTTTAACTGCGATGAGATTACCGCCCACATTATTACATGACGTTCCCTGAGACTATGATTGTACTTGAAAAATCTATCAAATAAACGAGATGTAAGAAACTGTGCTTTTTTTCTTCTCTTGAGCTGATTATATACTTGTCATTCACAACATTTTTGCGTAGAATTCGCGCCCTATTGTGAATATTTATAGTGCGCTCTGGACTACAAAAGTGGAGTGCACGGAAAGCGGAGTTTTATATGTACGCGGTTTTCCAAAGTGGTGGTAAACAACACCGAGTAAGCGAAGGTCAAACCATTCGCCTGGAAAAGCTGGACATCGCAACTGGTGAAACTGTTGAGTTTGACCAAGTTCTGATGATTGCTAACGGTGAAGAAATCAATATCGGCGCTCCTTTAGTCGATGGTGGCAAGATCAAGGCTGAAGTAGTTGCTCACGGTCGTGGCGAGAAGATTAAGATTGTTAAATTCCGTCGTCGTAAGCATTACCGTAAGCAGCAAGGTCATCGTCAGTGGTTCACTGATGTTAAAATCACCGGCATCAGCGCTTAAGATTTAGGAGAGCGGATAAATGGCACATAAAAAGGCTGGTGGCTCGACTCGTAACGGTCGTGACTCCGAAAGTAAACGTCTTGGCGTAAAACGTTTTGGCGGCGAAGCAGTACTGGCAGGCAGCATCATCGTTCGTCAGCGTGGCACTAAGTTCCATGCAGGCATCAACGTAGGTTGCGGCAAAGACCATACTCTGTTTGCTTTGGCTGACGGTAAAGTCAAGTTCGAAGTTAAAGGCCCGAAAAACCGTAAATTTATCAGCATCGAAGCTGAATAAGTTTTTCGCGTCCTGTAAATAGATGTAAGCCCTGCAATTTCGTTGCGGGGCTTTTTACATTTCTGGGTTAACCCCCCTGGTAAAAAATGGATACGAAGCAGCAGGCTGGTTTAGGTATTTTTTTGGCACTAACCACTGCCGTATTCTGGGGTGCCTTGCCGATTGCAATGAAGCAAGTGCTCGACGTTATGGAGCCTTATACCATTGTTTGGTATCGCTTTATGATGGCAGCTATCGGCTTGGGGATTATTCTGGCTTCGCGTCGTCAGTTGCCCTCTCTTAAACTTTTTCGCCAACGTCGCTGGTTGGTATTACTGATCATTGCGACCTGTGGCTTGCTGGGGAATTTCATCTTCTTCAGCTCATCATTACAATATCTTAGTCCGACGACATCTCAGGTTATCGGGCAGCTTTCACCGGTTGGGATGATGGTTGCCAGTGTCCTGATTTTAAAGGAGCGGATGCGCATCACCCAAGTTATTGGCGCGGGTATGTTGATTTGCGGCCTGCTGTTATTTTTTAACACCAGTTTGCATGAAATCTTTACTCGGTTGACGGATTACACTCTTGGTGTGGTATTAGGCATCTGTGCGGCGGTTGTCTGGGTCAGTTATGGTGTTGCCCAGAAGGTGCTATTAAGACGTATGGCATCGCAACAAATCTTATTATTGTTGTACACTTTATGTGCAATAGCACTGTTCCCATTCGCGAAGCCAGCCGTTATTTTGCAGCTAAATGGGTGGCAACTTGCCTGTTTACTGTTCTGCGGGGTTAACACTCTGGTGGGTTACGGTGCTTTGGCTGAAGCCATGGCGCGCTGGCAGGCAGCGCAGGTAAGCGCTCTCGTCACATTGACGCCGCTGTTTACCTTGTTTTTTTCAATTTTATTGGCGCAGATCTTGCCAGATATGTTCGCCGCACCCTCCCTCAATTTTGTGGGATACGTCGGCGCATTCGTGGTAGTGGCAGGTGCAATGTTTTCCGCAATTGGACACCGTTGGTGGCCACGTCGGACAGAAATAAATCGGGTTGCTCCGCAAAAATAGCAGCCCGGTGAATGAGTTACGGAGAAAGTAAATGAAGTTTGTAGATGAAGCTACGATTCTGGTTGTAGCCGGTGACGGTGGCAACGGTTGTGTCAGTTTCCGTCGCGAAAAGTATATTCCTAATGGTGGCCCTGACGGTGGTGATGGTGGTGATGGCGGCGATATTTATCTGCTGGCTGATGAAAACCTCAACACCTTGATTGACTATCGTTTTGTGAAATCTTTCCGCGCTGAGCGTGGGCAGAATGGCCAGAGCCGCGACTGTACCGGGAGACGTGGTCAAGATATCACTATTAAAGTTCCTGTCGGTACTCGTGTACTGGACCAAGGCACTGGCGAGATTTTGGGTGATATGACCCGTCATGGTCAGCGCCTGATGGTTGCGAAAGGGGGTTTCCACGGTTTAGGTAATACCCGTTTCAAATCTTCAGTAAACCGTGCGCCACGTCAGAAAACCATGGGCACCGAAGGTGAGACGCGTGATCTGACGTTAGAGCTGCTGTTGCTAGCTGATGTCGGTATGTTAGGGCTGCCTAATGCTGGCAAGTCGACCTTTATCCGCGCAGTTTCTGCGGCGAAACCAAAAGTGGCTGATTATCCATTTACCACCCTGATCCCAAGTCTGGGTGTGGTACGTATGGATCACGAGCAGAGCTTTGTGGTGGCCGATATTCCAGGGCTGATTGAAGGCGCTTCAGAAGGGGCTGGCCTGGGTATTCGCTTCCTGAAACATCTGGAACGTTGCCGCGTCTTGTTGCATTTAGTGGATTTGGCACCGATTGATGAATCTGATCCGGTTGAAAATGCCAAAATCATTATTAATGAGTTGCAGCAGTACAGTGAGAATCTTGCTGAGAAGCCACGTTGGCTCGTTTTCAACAAGATCGACCTGGTAGACCCAGAGGAAGCTGAAGCACGTGCTAAAGCCATCGTAGAAGCTCTGGGATGGGAAGATAAGTATTATATGATCTCGGCGGCGAATCGCGAAAATGTGAATGCGCTCTGCTGGGATGTCATGAACTTCCTTAACTCGCAACCCAAAGCGATGGCTATTGCTGAAAGCGCGCCAGAAAAAGTTGAATTCATGTGGGATGATTATCACCGTGAGCAACTGGCTGAAGTGGAAGCAGAAGCTGAAGAAGATGATGACGACGATTGGGATGAAGAAGATGATGACGGCGTAGAGTTTATCTACGAACGTTAAGTCCCACTGCGGTTATTCATCAATAAAGTAAGTTTTGAACAAGGGCTGCCATTCGTGGTGGCCCTTTTGTTTAATCTGCTGATATTTAGCTATGAGTGGTTGTCGGTATCCAGCATTGTGCCACTAACCCGGAGCGGTCAAGGCGGTTTTCCAGTGTCAGCCGGCCTTGGTGCAATTGGGCAATACGAATAACAATATTTAATCCTAAGCCACTGCCTCCATAACGCTGATCCATGCGGCGGAACGCTTGGGTCAATTCGCCCGCTTGCTCTGGTTTTATTCCCGGCCCTTCATCAATGATTTGTAATACTGTCCCTTGCTCTTGTGCGAAAAGATTAACAGAAATTTGGCTGCCAACCGGGCTATAGCGATGGGCATTTTCGACCAAATTACGCAGCATCAGACGTAGCAATGTGGCGTCGCCCTGTGTTTGGGCTGCGGGAGGGAGTTTCCATTGCAATGTTTGTTGGCGAAGGGCGCACATTTCCTCCAACTCTTCTTGCAATGGTCGCACCACATTTTCAATCCAGTCCAATGTTTGATAAAGCCCGCTGGCAAAATTTTGCCCAGCTCTGGATAGCATGAGTAATTGCTCAATAGTGCGTATTAATAAATCAATGCGTTTAATGAGCGGCTTACTTTCAACAATACCTTGCTGCTCCATCAACTCAAGATGCAGCCGAATTCCGGCAAGAGGGGTGCGTAGCTCATGTGCCGCATCGGCAGTAAACAGGCGTTCCTGCTGGATGGTATTGGCAAGCCGAGATAACAGCTGATTGAGGGTTGAAGTGACAGAGACAATTTCTTGCATGTCGCTGTTAACAAGCACTGGAGTGAGATTATCTGCTGAGCGTTCAGCCAATTTCTGCTGTAATTGATCCAGTGGCCGAATGATCCAGCTGATCGCCCAGAAAGAGAGTAGTAGGCTGATTGCCATCATGATGAGCGACGGGGCAAGCAGTGAAGCAATAGCCTCCGCTATTTCGGTATCTACTCGCTCATTACGTACTTTTGCACTGAGAGTTTCATCGACCAGGAAGCTGATTTGTTCTTGGCTTTCATGCCATAGCCAGAATGCACTGATCAACTGGGTGACCAGCAGTATTAATGCCAGCATTAAAATAAGGCGGCGGCGCATGCTGATCATCATAGAACTTCCAGTCGATAGCCTATACCGCGTACTGTGCGGATACGATCTTTGCCCAATTTACGCCGTAAGTTATGGATATGCACTTCCAGCGTGTTGGAACCGAGATCATCATTCCAGGTATAGAGATCCTGTTGCAACATTTCACGATTGACGGTTTGGCCCGCGCGCATAATTAACCGCGAGAGAATGGCAAACTCCTTCGGGGTCACTTCCAGCGGTTGATCCTGCAAACAGACTTGCTGCGTTGATAAGTTAAGACTCAGGTCATCTTGTTGCACCAGATTGTCACTCTGCCCTTGATAGCGGCGGATAAGTGCTCGGACTCGAGCCAGCAATTCAGCTAAAGCGAAAGGTTTTATCAGATAATCATCAGCGCCGGCATCTAATCCATCAACCCGGTCTTCAAGTGCATCACGGGCGGTGAGGATCAGGACCGGTAGCGTGATATGTTGGCGCCGCCATTGACGTAATAAGGTGGTGCCATCTTGGTCTGGCAAACCGAGATCGAGAATAATCATGGTGTACTGACTGGTAAGCAATAAACTGTGCGCTTGCGCTGCGGTACCGGCACAATCACAGGCGTAACCACCGCTGGTCAGTGCCATCGCTATCCCTTGTTGCAGCAGTTCATCATCTTCAACAATCAGTAGTTTCATGGTTCTCAGTTATTCTGATAAATGTCTTTATATAGGCGGCTTTCGAAACGAACCAGAGGTGCCCGACGATTTTTTTGATCTTCAGGAGGCACAGCATAGCCCGACAAGAATTGGACAAATGCCATACGTTGCCCACTGGCAGTAGTAATAAATCCGGCCAGATTATACACGCCTTGTAGTGCGCCGGTTTTAGCCGAAACTTTACCGTCCACTCCCGCTTCGTGTAGCCCACCACGATAACGTAATGTGCCATCATAGCCAGATAACGGCAGCATTGAGATAAAGTTAAGCTCTTGGTCATGTTGAGCAATATATTGCAATGCCTGCATCATAGTTGCCGGGGAAATCAAATTATGGCGCGATAATCCCGAGCCATCCACGACAATACTGTTCCCTAGATCCACGCCCGCTTTTTGACGTAGAACCTGACGTACAGCATCAGCGCCTGCTCGCCATGTTCCTGGCACCCCAAAACGCTGATGGCCAATCGTTCTGAATACGGTATCGGCAATCATATTGTCAGATTTTTTCAGCATGATTTTCAGCAAGTCATGTAGCGGTACTGATTGTGCTTGCGCTAACACGTTTCCTGCGGCATTTGGCGTGGTTTGGCGGCGTAAACTCCCGTCAATTTGGATATCCGCTCTCTTCAATTCATCTTTCAAAATAGCCCCGGCATAGCTGGCACCATTCTGTACAGCAAAGGCTAATGGCAGAGGTTCGCTACGTTGTGTCAGGCAACCGGTAAGAGTGAAACGGTTTAATTCACCAGGAACGACGTCTAGCTCGCAATATTGTGCATCTGGCGAGCCTTTGGCTAATGTTCGAACTTCACTGAACATCTGCACAGGATAATAGGAGGCAACACGGATAAATGCCATATCACCGGGGTTGGGGGCGCTATACAGAGAGACAGAAAAACAGTTACGATCGACAATAGCAGCTGCTGGTGGTGCACTAAAGCATTGCGTCATGTCATTCCACGGCCAACCGGGGGCTTTGTCATGACTGGCAAAAACCGAGGTATCAATGATCAAATCGCCTGCTATTTGCTTTATACCTGCTTTTCTTAGCGTCGCTACCATATTACGCAACTGCTGACGTGTTAAGGTGGGATCACCATCAAAACGCGCAATTAAATTGCCACGCAATACACCATCGGTGATCGTACCGTGGCTTTCTAATGTGGTATTGAAGCGAAAATCAGGGCCAAGTTGTAGCAGTGCGGCCAGTGCCGTTAGGACTTTTTGCGTACTGGCTGGCAAGGCCATTTGCTGGGCGTGATAGTCTATTGCCGGGGTGGTGGCCCCGATTTTTTGTACGACTAACGCAAGATTTGCCCCATCAGGCAGATATTGTGTGTAATTCTCAACCTGAGCCGCATTGGCGTTAGATATGCTGATATTGAGCGCAATAGCACAGGCCAATCCACTGACAATTCGTGAAAAATGCATAATTTCGGTATAACTGCTGAATAACGTGTTGCCATACTACGGTGCAACGAGGGCGAAAGTAAACGATGACCCTAAAGGAACTCTACGTTAAAATGCATATCAAAATGCAAAATTGGTCCTGACTTGGGGTTTTGGCTCCGGGGGGATTTTTTTTGTTTATCGCCTGGAGGCGGATAGAGCATCAGACTAACCGCATTTTCATTCGAAGACGTTAGGATGACGGTTTTTTGAACAGGATAGATTTAGAGGTATTTAAAAGATGAAACAGATTCCGATGACGGTACGTGGCGCAGATAAACTGCGTGAAGAACTGGATTATTTAAAGGGCGTTCGTCGGCCTAAAATTATTTCTGATATTGCTGATGCCCGTGAGCATGGCGATTTAAAAGAAAATGCGGAATATCATGCAGCCCGTGAGCAACAAGGGTTCTGTGAAGGTCGTATTCAAGAAATAGAAGCTAAGCTTTCTAATGCGCAGGTGATTGATATCACCAAAATGCCAAATAATGGGCGTGTTATTTTTGGTGCTACTGTGCGTGTTTTAAATGTCGATAGCGAAGAAGAGCAGCAATACCGGATTGTGGGTGATGACGAAGCTGATTTTAAACAAAATCTTATTTCAGTTAACTCACCTATTGCTCGTGGCCTGATTGGTAAAGAAGTCGATGATGTGGTTGTTATTCGTACTCCAGGCGGCGAAGTAGAATATGAAATTCTTCATGTAGATTATGTGTAATACTTGTTCATCTGAACAGTAAGCACACATTTTTTATAAGAAATGAAGTTGTAAAGAAAAGTAAAAGGCCGCTTGCGGCCTTTTATCAGAACAAAGTGCATGGCACCTTTTCTCTAAAACAAGCGTCATTAACGCGGTAAAATAATTTTGCGCTCTTTTGCTGGGCGATAGAGCACTAAAATATTACCGATGATTTGGACGTTAACGGCACCGGTCTCACGCACGATGGCATCAGCAATTAGGGCCTTGGTTTCACGCTCTTCAGCAGTGATCTTCACCTTAATAAGTTCATGATGTTCCAGCGTTTGTTCGATTTCAGCCAGCACCCCTTCGGTTAACCCGTTATTGCCCAGCATCACTACTGGTTTTAACGGATGGGCCAAGCTTTTTAGGTGCTGTTTTTGTTTGTTATTCAGATTCATCGTCTTTTTTGCTTAAGTTGGGATTGAAAACGGTTCATTCTACCGCCATCTCATGTGTATCACCAAATCGGTCTACGTCGATTAGGAAGTTTACGCGAGCTAAGCAATAGATGCGCGGGCTCTTAATTAAGATAGTTGGAAAAAGAGATGTCTAATAAAAAGCGTTCGGCTAGCTCCAGTCGCTGGTTACAAGAACACTTTAGCGATAAATATGTCATTCAGGCGCAGAAAAAGGGGCTACGCTCCCGCGCCTGGTTTAAACTTGATGAAATACAACAGAACGATAAGATTTTTAAACCGGGTATGACCGTAGTGGATTTAGGTGCGGCACCTGGTGGTTGGTCCCAATATGTTGTAACCCAGATCGGTGGTAAAGGGCGGATCATCGCATGTGATCTTCTACCAATGGATCCTATCGTTGGTGTCGATTTCCTTCAGGGCGATTTTCGTGATGAACTGGTCCTGAAAGCTTTACTTGAGCGTGTTGGGGATAAAAAAGTTCAGGTGGTCATGTCTGATATGGCCCCGAATATGAGTGGTACTCCGGCAGTCGATATACCTAAATCAATGTATCTGGTTGAATTAGCTTTGGATATGTGTCGTGATGTACTTGCACCAGGTGGAAGTTTCCTGGTGAAGGTGTTCCAGGGAGATGGCTTTGATGAATACCTACGGGAAATTCGCTCCCTGTTTACGAAAGTCAAGATTCGTAAGCCAGACGCTTCTCGTGCGCGATCGCGTGAAGTGTACATTGTAGCGACAGGGCGGAAACTGTAGTACCCTAACGCTGTTTGTTAACACAGTTGTAATATGAGGTTAATCCCTTGAGTGACATGGCGAAAAACCTAATTCTCTGGTTAGTTATTGCAGTCGTATTGATGTCTGTATTCCAGAGCTTTGGACCCAGCGAATCGAATGGCCGTAGAGTGGATTACTCTACTTTCATGTCCGATGTAACCCAAGAACAGGTTCGTGAAGCACGTATTAATGGACGTGAAATTAACGTCAGTAAGAAAGATAACAGCAAATATACGACTTTCATTCCGGTCAACGATCCAAAGCTGTTAGATGTTTTATTGACTAAAAATGTGAAAGTTGTTGGCGAGCCACCGGAAGAACCGAGCTTGCTGGCCTCTATCTTTATTTCCTGGTTCCCAATGCTGTTGTTGATTGGGGTCTGGATCTTCTTCATGCGTCAAATGCAGGGCGGTGGCGGCAAAGGGGCGATGTCCTTTGGCAAGAGCAAAGCTCGCATGCTGACAGAAGATCAGATAAAAACCTCTTTTGCTGATGTCGCCGGTTGTGATGAAGCCAAAGAAGAAGTCAGTGAATTGGTTGAATACCTACGTGAGCCAAGCCGTTTCCAGAAACTGGGTGGTAAGATTCCGAAAGGTGTGCTGATGGTTGGGCCTCCGGGTACCGGTAAAACCTTGCTGGCGAAAGCCATTGCAGGTGAAGCTAAAGTGCCATTTTTCACTATTTCCGGTTCTGATTTCGTAGAAATGTTCGTCGGTGTGGGTGCATCCCGTGTCCGTGACATGTTTGAACAGGCTAAGAAAGCTGCGCCTTGTATCATCTTTATCGATGAAATTGATGCAGTAGGCCGTCAGCGTGGTGCTGGTCTGGGTGGTGGTCATGACGAACGTGAGCAGACTCTGAACCAAATGCTGGTTGAGATGGATGGCTTTGAAGGCAATGAAGGCATCATCGTGATCGCGGCAACTAACCGTCCAGACGTTCTTGACCCGGCGTTACTGCGTCCAGGTCGTTTCGACCGTCAGGTTGTGGTTGGCTTGCCAGACGTCCGTGGCCGTGAACAGATTCTGAAAGTTCATATGCGTCGCGTGCCATTAGATATCGACATTGATGCTTCAGTTATCGCTCGTGGTACACCAGGCTTTTCTGGTGCCGACTTGGCTAACTTGGTAAACGAAGCTGCGCTGTTTGCCGCTCGCGGTAACAAGCGCGTCGTTTCAATGGTTGAGTTCGAGAAAGCGAAAGACAAAATTATGATGGGTGCGGAACGTCGCTCCATGGTAATGACAGAAGCACAGAAAGAATCTACGGCATACCATGAAGCAGGGCATGCGATCATTGGTCGTTTGGTACCTGAACATGACCCAGTACATAAAGTGACCATTATTCCACGTGGTCGTGCGTTGGGTGTGACATTCTTCCTGCCGGAAGGTGATGCTATCAGTGCTAGTCGCCAGAAACTGGAAAGCCAGATCTCTACTTTGTATGGCGGTCGTATTGCTGAAGAGATCATTTATGGCCCGGAAAAAGTCTCTACCGGTGCATCAAATGATATTAAAGTTGCGACTTCTATTGCGCGTAACATGGTGACACAGTGGGGCTTCTCCGAGAAACTGGGGCCATTGCTGTATGCTGAAGAAGAGGGCGAGGTGTTCCTTGGCCGTTCTATGGCGAAACCTAAGCATATGTCCGATGAAACTGCGCGTATTATCGATCAGGAAGTTAAAGTACTTATCGAGCGTAACTACCAGCGTGCACATAAGTTGCTGTTAGAAAACATGGATGTATTGCACTCCATGAAAGATGCGCTGATGAAGTATGAAACCATTGATGCGCCACAGATTGATGATTTGATGAATCGCAAAGAAGTTCGTCCGCCAGCAGGTTGGGATGATGCGAACAAAAATAAATCAACTGACAATGATAGTACGCCAAAGGCACCTACGCCGGTTGATGAACCGCGTACACCAACGCCGGGTAATACAATGTCAGAGCAGTTGGGCGATAAGTAAGTCTACTGTTGGCATCTAAAAGCGTTGTGATTAATATAAACCCCGAGCTTGTGCTCGGGGTTTTTCTTTTTCTGTTGTATAGATTCAAAGTGAATTGCCACTTTAAGGCGCTATTGCATGAAATTAATTGCCAGAGATCGGGCTTTGGATCTCACTCATCCACAGGTCATGGGTATCTTGAATGTCACCCCAGATTCATTTTCTGATGGCGGGCATCACAATAATCTTGATAACGCGCTGCAACATGCTCAACTGATGTTATCAGCAGGTGCTACGCTGATTGATATTGGTGGTGAATCTACCCGTCCCGGCGCAGCTGAAGTCAGCGAACAAGAAGAGCTTGACCGAGTGGTACCTGTGGTCGAAGCGTTGGCAAAACGTTTTGATGTTTGGCTATCGGTAGATACATCCAAAGCGGCTGTTATTACCGAGTCGGCCCGTGCTGGTGCTCACTTAATCAATGATATTCGTTCATTACAAGAGCCCGGTGCGCTTGAAGCCGCAGCAAAAACCGATTTGCCGGTATGTCTGATGCATATGCAAGGGCAACCACAAAGTATGCAGCAGTCTCCTCATTACGATGACTTAATGGCCGATGTAAATCAGTTCTTTGTGCACCATATCGAGCGTTGTGTTGCGGCTGGCATCGCAAAAAGTAAATTGTTACTCGACCCAGGCTTCGGTTTCGGTAAAGATCTGGCGCATAATTACCAGTTATTGGCACATCTGGCTGAACTTCACCATTTTGGATTGCCACTATTGGTGGGGATGTCACGGAAATCGATGGTTGGCCAGTTGTTGAATGTCCCGCCACAGCAGCGGGTCATCGGGAGTGTCGCTTGTGCTGTTATTGCAGCAATGCAAGGCGCGCAGATTGTCAGAGTGCATGATGTCAAAGAAACTGTCGAGGCGATGCGTATCGTCGAGGCAACACTTTCAGCGAAGGGATAAACAAAAATTATGAGTAACCGTAAATACTTTGGTACAGATGGCATTCGCGGCAAAGTGGGTGACAGCCCGATTACGCCAGATTTTGTATTAAAGCTCGGCTGGGCCGCCGGTAAGGTTCTGGCTCGACATGGTTCTCGTAAAATTATCATAGGGAAGGATACGCGTATTTCTGGCTATATGCTGGAGTCCGCACTTGAAGCCGGCCTGGCTGCTGCCGGGTTATCGGCTTCATTCACTGGCCCTATGCCGACACCTGCAGTGGCTTATCTGACCCGAACTTTCCGTGCGGAAGCCGGTATCGTTATTTCAGCATCTCATAATCCTTTCTACGACAACGGCATTAAATTCTTCTCAATTGATGGCACTAAACTGCCGGATGATGTGGAAGAGGCAATTGAAGCCGAAATGGAAAAACCCTTAACCTGCGTAGAGTCCGCAGAGTTGGGTAAAGCAAACCGCATTGTGGATGCTGCGGGGCGTTACATTGAGTTTTGCAAAGGGACATTCCCCAGTGAGCTCAGCTTGAATGAGCTGAAAATTGTGGTCGATTGCGCCAATGGGGCCACTTACCACATCGCGCCAAGTGTCTTGCGTGAATTGGGTGCAACCGTGATTACCATTGGCTGTGAGCCAGATGGCATGAACATCAACGAAGAATGTGGTGCTACAGATGTTCGTATGCTGCAACAGCGTGTTCTTGCCGAAGGGGCTCATGTTGGTTTGGCATTTGATGGTGATGGTGACCGGCTGATGATGGTCGACCACCTGGGTAACAAAGTTGATGGCGACCAGATCCTCTATATTATCGCTCGAGAAGGGCTGCGACAGGGGCAACTAAAAGGCGGTGCCGTTGGCACACTGATGAGCAATATGGGGCTGCAATTGGCTCTGAAAGAGCTAGGTATTCCTTTTGTTCGTGCCAAAGTTGGCGACCGCTACGTTCTCGAAGCCATGCAGGAAAAAGGTTGGCGTATTGGTGCTGAAAACTCAGGCCATGTCATCTTGCTGGATAAAACCACAACGGGCGATGGCATTGTGGCTGGCTTACAGGTGCTTACGGCTATGGTTCGTAATCATATGAGTCTGCATGATTTGTGTAGCGGCATGAAATTATTGCCACAGATTTTAGTCAATGTGCGTTTCTCGGGCGAACATAACCCACTGAAATCAGAGAAAGTTGAAGAAGTGACTCGTCAGGTTGAAAAAGAGCTGGGTGATCGTGGCCGGGTTCTACTGCGTAAGTCAGGTACTGAGCCATTAATCCGAGTCATGGTTGAAGGTGATGCGGAAGAATCACTGATTTCTGAAATGGCTAACCGAATTGCTGATGCAGTGAAAGAGGCTGGTTAATTGTTTTTGTAGGGGAAGGGCCCACTCTTCCCCTGTAAATTATGCTGAAGTTGAATAACTTGACGCTTTTTTCCGCAAATGAACCCCGGTAGTGAAATTGCCCTTGCGTGTACTAGACGCTTTGGTTAGTATTCACACCCGCTTAAGTGGGTGAATAAGTCCCCCGCTTGATGGGTGAGAAGCATTTGGCATGCGGTGAACCCGCAAGGATACAGGTACAACTATGTACGAAGCTCTTCTGGTTATTTTCTTGCTGATTTCGATTGGGCTGGTAGCTCTGATCATGTTACAGCAAGGCAAAGGCGCGGATATGGGAGCCTCATTCGGAGCAGGTGCTTCTGCAACTCTGTTCGGTTCGAATGGTTCCGGTAACTTTATGACCCGTATGACGGCTGTATTGGCGACGCTGTTTTTCGTCATTAGTTTGATTTTGGGGAATATGAGCACCAACCAGGGCAATAAAGGTAGCGAATGGGAAAATTTGGGTCAGCCAGCGAAAACTGAGCAGACTACAGCGCCTGTAGCTCCGACTAAGCCGAGTAGTGATATCCCGCAGTAATGTTTCAAAAGCAGTAGATATAGAAAGAAAGTTTTAAAATGGTTGTGATGACTTAAATAGTAAAAACAACCAGTTGAATCAGTGCCGGGGTGGTGGAATTGGTAGACACGCTACCTTGAGGTGGTAGTGCCCGATTGGGCTTACGGGTTCAAGTCCCGTCCTCGGTACCAAATCAGACAGATAACTTGCTTTTTTGTCGTTATCAACGTAATATTTGCCACGTTTTCGGACGCGGGGTGGAGCAGCCTGGTAGCTCGTCGGGCTCATAACCCGAAGGTCGTCGGTTCAAATCCGGCCCCCGCAACCACTTTCCTAAAGTGTTTTTTTTCAAATGTTGTATTCGGTAGACCTCAGATACTTTCGATTTCAATTTGAAAAAAATACTTGTCAGAAAGTTGTACCGAAGCCGCTTTGCGGCAAACAGGGTCCAGTTGCATAAAGCCCCGAATTTCGGGGTTTTTTGTTATTTGACAGCAGAATCACTGGGCTATTAGGCCCTTTTTTTATGTCTTGGGGGTGGGCTTGTCCACATTAGAACAAAAGTTAACAGAGATAATTTCAGCACCGGTTGAGGCCTTAGGCTATGAATTAGTCGGCATCGAGTTCATCCGGGGGCGCCAATCGACGCTACGAATCTATATTGATAGTGACGACGGAATCACTGTTGATGCTTGTGCTGATGTCAGCCACCAGGTCAGCGCTGTATTGGACGTAGAAGATCCAATTACGGTCGCTTACAACTTAGAAGTTTCCTCTCCGGGCCTTGATCGCCCAATGTTCACTGCTGAACACTATACTCGTTACCTTGGTGAAGAAGTCACTTTGGTGTTGCGTATGGCAATGCAGAACCGCCGTAAATGGCAGGGCATTATCAAAGCCGTTGATGGTGAAATGATCACGGTTACTGTGGATGGAAAAGATGAAGTGTTCGCGCTGAGCAACATCCAGAAAGCGAACCTGGTACCCCACTTTTAAAGTTTGGATGAGGCAACTAGGATGAACAAAGAGATTCTGGCTGTTGTAGAAGCAGTTTCCAATGAGAAATCCCTTCCGCGCGAGAAGATTTTTGAGGCGTTGGAAACCGCTCTAGCGACAGCGACCAAGAAAAAATACGAACAAGAAATTGAAGTTCGCGTCAGCATCGACCGTAAAACCGGTGATTTCGATACCTTCCGTCGTTGGGTTGCTGTTAACGAAGTCACGATGCCAACCCGTGAAATCACAATAGATGCGGCTCAGTTTGAAGATCCTTCGCTCCAATTGGGCGATTATGTTGAAGATCAGATTGAATCTGTCACTTTTGACCGTATTACCACTCAAACCGCCAAGCAAGTTATCGTACAAAAAGTACGTGAAGCTGAACGCGCTATGGTTGTTGAACAGTTCCGCCAATACTTGGGCGAGATCGTTACCGGTACAGTGAAAAAAGTTAACCGCGACAGTATTGCCTTGGATTTGGGTAATAATGCTGAAGCGGTTATTGGCCGTGAAGACATGCTACCGCGTGAAAACTTCCGTCCAGGCGACCGTATCCGTGGTGTGCTATATGATGTGCGGCCGGAAGCTCGAGGTGCTCAGCTGTTTGTTAGCCGTTCACGCCCTGAAATGCTGATTGAGCTGTTCCGCATTGAAGTGCCAGAAATTGGCGAAGAATTGATCGAAATTAAAGCAGCTGCCCGTGATCCGGGTTCGCGTGCTAAAATTGCGGTTAAAACCAACGACAAACGTATCGATCCCGTCGGTGCTTGTGTTGGTATGCGTGGTGCCCGTGTTCAAGCTGTTTCCAGCGAACTTGGCGGCGAGCGTATTGATATTGTATTGTGGGATGATAATCCAGCCCAGTTTGTTATTAATGCCATGGCGCCAGCTGATGTTGCGTCAATTGTGGTGGATGAAGACAAACACACGATGGATGTTGCCGTTGAAGCCAGTAATCTGGCACAGGCAATTGGCCGTAATGGCCAGAACGTGCGTTTAGCTGCACAGCTGAGTGGCTGGGAACTGAACGTAATGACGGCGGACGATCTTCAGGCGAAGCATCAGGCCGAGGCTCATGCCGCTATTGATACCTTCACCAAATATCTTGATATCGATGAGGACTTTGCCACTGTTTTGGTAGAGGAAGGTTTCTCTTCTCTGGAAGAATTGGCTTACGTGCCAATGAAAGAACTTCTGGAAATCGATGGTCTTGACGAAGATACGGTTGAAGCGCTGCGTGACCGCGCCAAAGCTGCATTGACCACGCTGGCCCTGGCACAAGAAGAAAGTCTTGGCGACCAAAAACCCGCTGATGATCTGCTGAATTTAGCGGGTCTGGAACGTAGCATGGCATTCAAATTGGCTGCGCGCGGTGTGTGTACGCTGGAAGATCTTGCCGAGCAGGGTATCGACGATCTGGCAGATATTGAAGGGCTTAGCGATGAGCAAGCCGGCGAGCTGATTATGGCCGCACGTAATATCTGTTGGTTTGGCGATAACGCGTAATAAACTGTAGCAGGAAGGAACAGCATGACAGATGTAACCGTAAAATCGCTGGCAGCTGAGATTCAGACTCCAGTTGATCGCCTGGTACAGCAATTTGCTGATGCAGGGATCAAGAAGTCTGACGTAGACTCAGTTACTCAGCAAGAAAAAGAAACACTGCTGGCACACTTAAACCGTGAACACGGTAGTGCGCCTAATAAACTCACGTTGCAACGCAAAACGCGTAGCACCTTGAATATTCCGAGCACCGGCGGAAAAAGTAAATCGGTGCAAATCGAGGTCCGCAAGAAACGCACTTATGTAAATACGCCGGAAGCTGAACAAGCGAAAGCGGAAGAGCAGGCACAGCGTGAAGCGGAAGAGCAGGCACAACGTGAAGCGGAAGCAGCAGCGCAGAAAATCGCTGAAGAAAAAGCTAAACGAGCGGCCGAAGAACAAGCCAAACGTGAGGCCGCTGAAAAAGCTAAACGCCAAGCAGCGGAAAAAGAAAAAGTGACGAATCAACAAACCGACGAAAAAACCAAGCCAGCTCAGACTGATAAAGCACGCCGTGAAGCTGAAGCTGCCGAGCTGAAACGCTCAGTAGAAGAAGAAACACGCCGTAAGGTCGAAGAAGACGCTAAACGCGTTGCTGAGGAAGCCCGTAAAATGGCAGCCGAAAACGAAGGTAAATGGCCAGAACCTGTGGCTGAGCAGACTGAGTCTGCGGATTACCATGTGACCACTTCACAACATGCGCGCGCCGCGGAAGATGAAAACGACGCCAAAGTTGAAGGTGATCGCCGTAGCCGCACTCGTGGTGGTAAGGCAACTAAGCAGAAGAAAGGCAATAAACTCTCTGAGTCTAAAGCTGATCGCGAAGAAGCACGTGCTGTTGGCCGCAAAGGCAAACGTAAACCAAGCACCTTGCAGCAGAGCTTCAACAAGCCTGTTGTGGCTGTTAACCGTGATGTCGTCATTGGCGAGACGGTAACTGTTGCTGAACTGGCAAACAAAATGGCTGTTAAAGGCTCTCAGGTCATCAAAGCAATGATGAAACTGGGTGCAATGGCAACCATTAACCAGGTTATCGATCAGGAAACAGCTCAGCTGGTTGCTGAAGAGATGGGCCACAAAGTGATTCTACGTCGTGAAAACGAACTGGAAGAAGCACTGATGAGCGACCGTGATACTGGCGCTGAAGCCGCTGCTGAGCATCGCGCTCCGGTAGTGACCATCATGGGCCACGTTGACCACGGTAAAACCTCTCTGCTGGATTACATCCGCTCCACGAAAGTGGCGTCAGGTGAAGCCGGCGGTATTACTCAGCACATCGGTGCTTATCACGTTGAAACTGAAAACGGCATGATCACCTTCCTGGATACTCCAGGACACGCCGCATTTACTTCAATGCGTGCTCGTGGTGCTCAAGCGACCGATATCGTAGTGCTGGTTGTCGCAGCTGACGATGGCGTGATGCCGCAGACTATCGAAGCTATTCAGCATGCCAAAGCGGCGAACGTGCCGGTTGTGGTAGCAGTGAACAAAATCGATAAGCCAGCTGCTGATCCAAACCGTGTTAAAACCGAATTGATTCAACACGGTATTATATCCGAAGATTTTGGCGGCGATGTTCCATTCATCGAGGTGTCTGCGAAAGTCGGTACGGGTATTGATAATTTGCTACAAGCAATTCTGCTGCAAGCTGAAGTTATGGAACTGAAAGCAGTTCGTACTGGCATGGCAAGTGGTGTTGTTATCGAATCCTTCTTGGATAAAGGCCGTGGCCCGGTTGCTACTGTGCTGGTTCAACAAGGTACGCTGAACAAAGGCGATATCGTACTGTGTGGCTTTGAGTATGGCCGTGTGCGTGCGATGCGTGACGAGCTGGGCCGTGATATCACCTCTGCGGGCCCGTCTATTCCAGTTGAAATCCTGGGCCTGTCCAGTGTTCCGGCTGCCGGTGACGAAGTTACCGTTGTTCGTGACGAGAAAAAAGCACGTGAAGTTGCACTGTATCGTCAGGGCAAATTCCGTGAAGTTAAGCTGGCTCGTCAGCAGAAATCCAAGCTGGAAAACATGTTTGCTAACATGACCGAAGGCGAAGTTTCTGAACTGAATATCGTCATCAAGTCTGACGTACAGGGTTCTTGTGAAGCCATCTGTGATTCACTGGAAAAACTGTCTACCGATGAAGTGAAAGTTCGCATTGTTGGTTCAGGCGTTGGTGGTATCACCGAAACTGATGCAACATTGGCAGCAGCTTCTGGCGCAATCATCCTTGGCTTTAACGTCCGTGCTGATGCTTCAGCGCGTCGTGTTGTTGAAACTGAAGGTTTGGATCTGCGTTACTACTCAGTAATCTATAGCCTGATCGACGAAGTTAAACAGGCGATGAGTGGTATGCTGGCACCAGAATACAAACAGCAAATTATTGGTTTGGCTGAAGTTCGTGATGTATTTAAATCACCGAAATTTGGCGCCATTGCTGGTTGTATGGTGACTGAAGGTATGATTAAGCGTAACAATCCAATCCGTGTTCTGCGCGACAACGTGGTTATTTATGAAGGCGAGCTGGAATCCCTGCGCCGCTTCAAAGATGACGTTAATGAAGTTCGTAATGGCATGGAATGTGGTATCGGCGTTAAGAACTACAATGACGTCCGTGCTGGTGATGTGATCGAAGTATTCGAAATTATCGAAATCAAACGTACCATCGCTTAACCACCTCTGATTTGCTTATATCCATTTGGGGGGCCTTGGCCCCCCAAATTGTCTGGAGAATCCAAATGGCAAAAGAATTCAGCCGCTCTCAGCGCGTTTCACAGGAAATGCAGAAAGAGATCGCACTCATCCTACAGCGTGAAATCAAAGACCCTCGTGTTGGCATGGCTACCGTGTCCGGTATCGAGCTGTCCCGTGATTTGGCGTACGCTAAAGTCTTTGTGACCTTCCTGAATGTGTTAACCGATAACGCTGATCCGGATACGGTTAAAAATGGCATTAAAGCATTGCAAGATGCTTCCGGCTATATCCGCACCCTGCTGGGTAAAGCGATGCGTTTGCGCATCGTGCCAGAATTGACCTTCGCTTATGATAACTCTCTGATTGAAGGGATGCGGATGTCTAACCTGGTGACGAATGTCATCAAAAATGATGTAGAGCGTCAGGTTAATCCAGGTCAAGACGAGGAGAAGTAATGGGGCGTCCACGTCGTCGCGGCCGTGACATTAACGGCGTTCTGTTATTGGATAAGCCGCTGGGCCTCTCCTCTAATGACGTTTTGCAAAAAGTAAAACGCCTCTTTAGTGCTAACCGCGCAGGCCATACCGGTGCGCTTGATCCACTGGCGACCGGTATGTTGCCTATCTGTTTGGGTGAAGCAACCAAATTTTCCCAATTTTTGCTCGATTCAGATAAACGTTATCGGGTTGTTGCTCGCTTAGGGCAACGCACTGATACTTCGGATGCCGAAGGGGCGTTAATCAGCGAACGGGAAGTTAAGGTGACTCAGGCTCAGATGGATGCTGCTCTGGACCGTTTTCGTGGCGATAGCCAGCAAGTACCGTCCATGTATTCTGCACTGAAGCATCAGGGTAAACCGTTGTATGAATATGCCCGTCAGGGGATTGAAGTAGAACGTGAAGCGCGCAGTATTACCGTGTATGAACTGCAGTTTATCCGCTGGGAAGGCAATGATCTTGAGCTGGAAATTCATTGTTCCAAAGGAACTTATATTCGCACAATCATTGATGATTTGGGTGAATTGTTAGGTTGCGGGGCTCATGTAAGTTATCTGCGCCGGTTGCAAGTGGCCACTTACCCCAGTGATCGTATGGTGACTTTAGAGCAACTGACCGCCATGGTTGAAACCGCACAGGCAGAAGGGCGTTCACCTAATCCTGAACTAGATTTGCTGTTATTACCGATGGACAGCGCGGTGTTAAACTTCCCTGAAGTCAATCTGTTACCTGCGGTTGCTGCGTATGTTAAGCAAGGGCAGCCAGTGCATGTATCAGGTGCTCCTGGCGAAGGTATGGTGCGTATCACTGAAGGTGAAGAGCGTAACTTCATTGGTATTGGCACCATTGCAGAAGATGGCCGTGTAGCACCGAAGCGTTTGGTTGTGGAATACGCGGAGTAAGCCCAAGCGGCCTTTCTTGCGATCCCGCAGTTCAAAGAGTAGAATAGTGCGGCTTACATATTGGGTTGCTGAATTAGAGATCGGCGCCTGTCTTAATTTATCTATATATTTGGAGTTGTATCATGTCTCTAAGTGTTGAAGCGAAAGCTAAAATCGTTGCTGACTTCGGTCGCGGTGCCAATGACACCGGTTCAAGCGAAGTTCAGGTTGCTCTGTTGACTGCTCAAATTAACCATTTGCAAGGTCACTTCTCCGAGCACAAAAAAGATCACCACAGTCGTCGTGGTCTGCTGCGTATGGTATCCACGCGTCGTAAGCTGCTGGACTACCTGAAGCGTGAAGATGTAGCACGTTATGCTTCCCTGATCGAGCGTCTGGGTCTGCGTCGCTAAGTCTGCGAGTTTCGGGAGAAAGGGGCCAAATTGGCCCCTTTTTTCTAAGAAGCAATGATAAAATACGCTAGTATATTATTGTTGTTGTTTTATATTTTTATAAAATAGGATCTTCCGGTGCAGAGGTTCGCGCGGCTAATGAGAGACTTTAACTCAATTAGAGTTAAGGATTGTCATTAGTCGCGAGGATGCAGTGTGAAGGTATTAGTTATAGGTGGATGAGATCGTCAATACGATCCGGCACCGCATATAGTATAAGGATACTACTTTGCTGACTCCGATTATTCGTAAATTCCAGTACGGCCAACATACCGTCACTATTGAAACCGGCATGATGGCTCGCCAGGCAACTGCTGCTGTAATGGTAAGCATGGATGACACCGCAGTATTCGTTACTGTTGTTGGCCAAAAGAAAGCTAAACCAGGCCAGAGCTTCTTCCCTCTGACTGTTAACTATCAGGAGCGTACTTACGCTGCTGGCCGTATCCCAGGCAGCTTCTTCCGTCGTGAAGGCCGCCCAAGTGAAGGCGAAACACTGACTTCACGTCTGATTGACCGCCCGATTCGTCCACTGTTCCCAGACAGCTTCCTGAACGAAGTTCAGGTTATTGCGACCGTTGTTTCTGTTAACCCACAAATTAACCCAGACATCGTGGCACTGATTGGTGCATCCGCGGCGCTGAGTCTGTCAGGTATTCCATTCAACGGCCCAATCGGTGCTGCACGCGTTGGTTTCATCAACGACCAGTACGTACTGAACCCAACGACTGACGAACTGAAAGAGAGCCGTCTGGACTTGGTTGTTGCCGGTACTGCTGCTGCGGTATTAATGGTTGAATCAGAAGCAGACATTTTGTCTGAAGATCAAATGTTGGGCGCGGTTGTTTTCGGCCACGAACAACAGCAAGTTGTGATTGAAAACATCAATGCACTGGTTGCCGAAGCAGGCAAACCTAAGTGGGATTGGCAGCCAGAAGTTGTTAACGAAGCGCTGCATGCACGCGTTGCTGAACTGGCCGAAGTTCGTCTGGGTGACGCATATCGCATCACCGAGAAACAAGAGCGTTATACCCAAGTTGATGCGATTAAAGCTGACGTGACTGAAGCTCTGTTGGCGCAAGACGATACTTTAGATGCTGCGGAAATTCAGGATATCCTGGGCAGCGTTGAGAAAGACGTCGTTCGTAGCCGTGTATTACGTGGCGAACCACGTATCGATGGCCGCGAAAAAGACATGATCCGTGGTCTGGATGTACGTACTGGTGTCTTGCCACGTACCCATGGTTCTGCGTTGTTCACCCGTGGTGAAACTCAGGCATTGGTTACTGCAACACTGGGTACTGCACGTGATGCGCAAAATATTGATGAGCTGATGGGTGAGCGTACTGACTCATTCCTGCTACACTATAATTTCCCTCCATATTCTGTTGGTGAAACAGGCATGGTTGGTTCACCGAAACGTCGTGAGATTGGCCATGGCCGTCTGGCGAAACGCGGTGTAATGGCTGTGATGCCAAGCCCGAGCGAGTTCCCTTACACTGTACGTGTGGTTTCTGAAATCACCGAGTCTAACGGTTCTTCCTCAATGGCTTCTGTTTGTGGCGCTTCTCTGGCTCTGATGGATGCAGGTGTGCCAATTAAAGCCGCTGTTGCAGGTATCGCAATGGGTCTGGTTAAAGAAGACGAAAACTTTGTGGTTCTGTCTGACATTCTGGGTGACGAAGATCACTTGGGTGACATGGACTTTAAAGTGGCCGGTAGCCGTGACGGTATCACCGCACTGCAAATGGACATTAAAATTGAAGGTATCACCCGCGAAATCATGCAGGTGGCTCTGAACCAGGCTAAGGGTGCGCGTCTGCACATTCTAGGTGTTATGGAACAGGCTATCAGCACACCTCGTGGCGATATCTCTGAGTTTGCTCCACGTATCTACACCATGAAAATCAACCCTGAGAAAATCAAGGATGTGATCGGTAAAGGTGGTTCTGTGATTCGTGCGCTGACTGATGAGACTGGCACCACTATTGAAATCGAAGATGATGGTACCATTAAGATTGCAGCAACAGACGGCGATAAAGCAAAACACGCTATCCGTCGTATTGAAGAAATTACTGCTGAAATCGAAGTGGGCCGTATCTATGCGGGTAAAGTAACTCGTATCGTTGATTTCGGTGCATTCGTTGCTATCGGCGGTGGTAAAGAAGGTTTGGTTCACATTTCTCAAATCGCTGACAAGCGTGTAGAGAAAGTGACTGACTATCTGCAAATGGGCCAAGAAGTGCCAGTGAAAGTAATGGAAGTTGATCGCCAGGGCCGTATCCGCCTGAGCATCAAAGAAGCCACTACTCCTGACGCAGAAGCACCAGCTCCAGAAGCAGCAGAGTAATGTAGTATTCCACGGCTCCTTACTCATTAGTGAGGGGCTGTGTTATCTCGAGGGCAGGATGCTCTTGTGTTAAACAAATGGATGAAAGGATATTTATCCAATGTTTGTCTTCGGGAGTAGGAAATGAAGCCTTTCTTGCGCTGGTGTTACGTTGTGACAGCACTCATGCTGGCAGGATGCAGCAACCATGATTGGCGTAAAGACGAGGTATTGGCAATCCCGTTGCAACCTACGTTGCAGCAGGAAGTGATTCTGGCTCGCATGGAACAAATCCTTGCAAGTCGGGCACTTACGGATGATGAGCGCGCACAGCTTTTATATGAGCGCGGAGTGCTGTATGATAGCCTCGGGCTACGGGCACTAGCGCGAAATGATTTTTCGCAAGCGTTAGCTATTCGTCCTGATATGCCAGAAGTTTTTAACTATCTGGGCATTTATTTAACGCAGGCAGGCAATTTTGATGCTGCCTATGAAGCGTTTGATTCTGTACTAGAGCTTGATCCAACTTACAATTACGCGCGTTTAAACCGGGGTATCGCTTTGTATTATGGCGGTCGACTCCCGTTGGCGCAGGATGATCTGCAGGCGTTTTATCAAGACGATCCAAATGATCCCTTCCGTTCGTTATGGCTGTATCTGGTGGAAAGAGAAATCGATCCCAAGGCAGCTGCAGTAGCGTTACAACAGCGCTATGAAAAATCGGACAGAGGGCAATGGGGATGGAATATTGTCGAATTCTACCTGGGCACGATCAGCGAGAAAACGCTGATGGAAAGGCTCAAGGCAGATGCAACGGATAACACTTCGCTCGCTGAGCATCTCAGTGAAACTGACTTCTATTTAGGTAAACATTACCTAAGTCTGGGGGACAAGGACACCGCTTCGGCGCTGTTCAAACTGACGGTAGCTAACAACGTTCATAACTTTGTTGAGCACCGCTATGCATTGTTGGAATTGGCGCTTTTGGGCCAAGAACAAGACGACCTATCGGAATCGGACCAGCAATAGCTGACGAACAACTATTAGCCTGATATACCTTGGTTTTTTACCAATGTTTATCACCTTAACGGGTGATGGCCTTTTTGTTCGTTTTACAATCTAATTTGAGCCGGTTCACACTTTTCAATGAAAATGACTGAAAATTTTCTCGACGAGTTATGTAGACTGGCTGCCATTATTAATGAGGCACGTGTACATGACTACTGAGCTTGAAACCTCTTTTGCTGATTTGGGGCTATCTGCTCCTATTCTTTCTGCCCTTACTGCTTTGGGTTACGAAAAACCATCTCCAATTCAATTGGAATGTATTCCGCACCTGTTGAACGGTCGCGATGTTCTTGGTATGGCGCAAACCGGTAGTGGTAAAACCGCTGCTTTCGGGCTTCCGCTGTTGCACAACATTGATCCAGAACTGAAAGCACCACAGGTGCTGGTACTGGCTCCAACCCGTGAGTTGGCGATTCAGGTTGCTGAAGCATTAACTAGCTTCTCTAAAGATATTAAAGGCGTTAACGTTGTGGCCCTGTACGGCGGCCAGCGTTATGACGTCCAATTGCGCGCTTTGCGCCAGGGGCCACAAGTTGTTGTTGGCACCCCAGGTCGTCTGTTAGACCACCTGAAACGCGGTACCCTTAATCTGTCCAACCTGAAAGGTTTAGTGCTGGACGAAGCAGATGAAATGCTGCGCATGGGCTTTATCGAAGACGTCGAAAACATTCTGGCTCAGATCCCAGCAGAACATCAGACTGCGTTGTTCTCTGCGACTATGCCTGAAGCGATTCGCCGTATTACCCGTCGCTTTATGAAAGAGCCACAGGAAGTCCGCATTCAGTCTAGCGTGACAACTCGCCCTGACATTAGCCAGGTTTATTGGAAAGTGGGCGGTGGCTATCGTAAAAACGAAGCGCTGGTACGTTTCCTGGAAGCTGAAGATTTCGACGCGGCTATCATTTTTGTGCGAACTAAAAACGCCACTCTGGAAGTTGCAGAAGCCCTTGAGCGTAGCGGTTATAGCAGTGCTGCACTGAACGGCGATATGAACCAGGCCCTGCGTGAGCAGACTCTGGAGCGTCTGAAAGATGGCCGTTTGGATATTCTGATTGCAACTGACGTTGCTGCACGTGGTTTGGACGTTGAGCGTATCAGCCTAGTTGTAAACTATGATATCCCTATGGATTCAGAGTCTTACGTTCACCGTATCGGCCGTACTGGTCGTGCAGGTCGTGCTGGCCGTGCGTTACTGTTCGTTGAGAACCGTGAACGTCGTCTGTTGCAGAACATTGAACGTACCATGAAGCTGACTATTCCTGAAGTTGAGCTGCCAAATGCACAACTGCTGAGCGAACGTCGTTTAGCCAAGTTTGCTGCTAAAGTTAGCCAACAGCTGGAAAGCAGTGATTTGGATATGTACCGTGCGTTGCTGGCTAAACTGCAACCAGAAGAAGAGTTTGATATCGAAACTCTGGCTGCTGCATTGCTGAAAATGGCACAGGGCGAACGTCCATTGATTCTGCCACCAGAAGCTCCGCGTCGTCCACAGCGTGAATTCAATTCTCGCGATGACCGTGGTAGCGATCGTGGTCGTGACCGTGATCGTGGTGACAGCCGTCGTGATAACCGCTCTGACAGCCGTGATGGTGGCGAGCGCCCAGCACGTCGTGAACGTCGCGATGTTGGCGAAATGGAACTGTACCGCATTGAAGTGGGCCGTGATGATGGTGTTGAAGTTCGTCATATCGTTGGCGCTATCGCTAACGAAGGTGATATCAGCAGCCGTTATATCGGCAACATTAAGCTGTTTGCTTCCCACTCAACTATCGAGCTGCCAAAAGGCATGCCGGGTGAAATGTTATCTCACTTCACCCGCACCCGTATCCTGAATAAGCCGCTGAACATGCAGCTGTTGGGTGATGCACAGCCACATGAACGTCGTGAGCGTCCTGCTGGTGGTAACGGTGGTGAGCGTCGTGGCGGTGGCCGTTCATTCGGTGGCGAACGTCGTGATGGTGCCGGTGCTCCTCCTCGTCGTTCATTCGGCAGCGACCGTGCTCCTGCTGCTGGTGGCGAACGTCGTCCACCACGTGATGGTCAACGTTCAGCTGCACCACGTCGTGATGATGCCGCAGCACCTGCTGCTCCAGCACCTGCGCGTCGTCGTTTCGGTGATGCATAAGTCTTAGTCATCTTTGATGATTAAACATAAAAACCAGCCCTCGGGCTGGTTTTTTTATGTCTGCGATATTTAGCTCAACAATAAGTTACAGGCGATCAGTCGGTTGCAAGTCTTGCTGCAAACTGGCGACTAGCTCAAATGAGTGCAACCGAGCTTGATGGTCAAAAATTTGGCCATTCACCATTAATTCATCAGCCTGGGTTTCTCGTAATAATGACTGAAGGCCGTGCCGGACTTTGCTTTTGTCACCAATGATGGATAAGCGCAGCGCTTGATCGACACCAAATTGTTCAGCTGGCGAGCAGATGGTCGCCATATCTTCAACTGGCGGCGGTAGCTGGCCCGGTGTACCACGGCGCAGATTAACAAACTGTTGCTGCATTGAGGTGAACAGGAAGCGGGCGTCACGCTCGCTGTCTGCGGCCACAACATTCACGCAGACAATGGCATAAGGTTTGGGCCATTGGGCTGACGGTTTGAAGTTTTCCCGGTACAACTTGAGAGCTTGGAACAACATATCCGGAGCAAAATGCGAAGCGAAAGCAAAGGGTAGGCCCATAGCCGCAGCCAGTTGTGCGCTATACAGACTAGATCCCAGCAACCATAGCGGAACATGTAAGCCTTGACCGGGGACAGCTTGTACTGCTTGTCCGGGCTGTACTTCGGCAAAGTAATGTTGCAGTTCGCGGACATCTGCAGGGAAGTTATCTACCTCTCCAGATAGATGGCGGCGCAGGGCCATCATAGTGCGCTGGTCACTGCCGGGAGCGCGGCCAAGGCCGAGGTCGATACGATCAGGATAGAGTGAGGCGAGGGTGCCAAACTGCTCGGCAATCACCAATGGCGAATGGTTAGGCAGCATAACTCCACCGGAGCCCACCCGGATGGTGCTGGTGCCACCCGCAATATAGCCAATCAGTACTGACGTTGCGGCGCTGGCAATGCCCGTCATATTATGATGTTCTGCTAGCCAATAGCGATGATATCCCCATTTTTCAGCATGTTGAGCCAGATCCAGCGAGGCATGAAATGCATCTCGTGGTGTTTTACCCTCGGCTATTGGGGATAAATCGAGAACAGAAAGCGGTACAGGCTTGTTATTAGCCATAGATACATTGTTATCAGTCATAGAATCGTCCATCTTAATCTCATGTCGAGTCGCTTGAAGGGCGAACACATTAATTTACAGCCATATTTTTAACGCTATATTGAGTGATACTGCATTTATTCACGTACAAAAAATGACATAAAATGCACAGCTATTACCTATAGCAGCATAATATAAATAGTGAATGGCGAAGGGGTAATAAATGCGGCGATTAAAGGACTATTGAACCTATGAAGAAGAAAACGTTATTTACCCTGCTGTTAGTTGTCGTGGTGATTTCCATGGCGGTGCTGTTCCGGGCCCATAATCAAAACCTGCTATTGCAGGGAGAAGTGGATGCACCGGAAGTGATTGTGTCGTCAAAAGCCAAAGGCCGAGTAATTGAACGTCATGTGGAACGTGGCGATGACGTTAAAGAGGGGCAATTGCTGATCACGTTAGAAAGCCCAGAACTGATGGCCCAATTAGCCGGGCTGGAAGCGGCTCGTGACCAAGCGCAGGCACAGTTGGATGAATCGCTGCATGGCGTGCGGGAGGAGAGTATCCGCAATTTAAGAGCCAGTTTGGCGCAAGCGCAGGCAGAATATGACAATGCGCTCCATACCTATAACCGTAACAATAGTGTAGCGGCCAAAGGGTTTATTTCCGCCGCTGAACTGGAGGACTCACGCCGCGCCAAGGATACTGCCTATCAGCAGGTTCAGGCCGCCAAGGCTAATCTGGATGAAGGTTTGCATGGCGACCGCATTGAGCTACGTGATAAATACGCAGCTGCCGTTCGTCAGGCCGAAGAAGATTTAGCGCAATTGAAAGCCCAAACCGACGATTTGCAGGTACGTGCACCGGTCGCCGGTGAAGTTGGCCCTATTCCAGCAGAAGTGGGTGAATTGCTCAATGCTTCCAGCCCCTTGTTGACATTAATTCGCCTGCCGCAGGCTTATTTTGTCTTTAACCTGCGCGAAGATATTCTGGCTGATGTGCACAAAGGAGATAAAGTTTCACTGCGCGTACCGGCGCTGAAAGATAAAGAAATCATGGCAGAAGTGCGCTATATCGCCCCGTTGGGCGACTATGCTACCAAGCGTGCAACCCGTGCTACTGGTGATTTTGACTTGAAAACTTTTGAAGTTCGCCTCTATCCCGCAGCGCCTATTGAGGGTCTGCGTCCAGGAATGAGTACGCTCTGGCAGTGGAAAGAGTAAGTGGGAAAGGTCAGAGGCAGAGTCATCAACAGAATACAGGCTGGCTGGCGCTGTTTTAGTCGCTATTTTGGTCAGGAAACCCGCTCGGCATTTCGCAGCCCGGTGTTTCACTGGCTCAGTTGGTGCTTCCCTCTGTTGCTGTTTATCTTAATCAGTAGCAATTTTTCTGAAGGGACTTTGCTGGATTTACCGGTTTCAGTCGTTGATAACGACCATTCGCCATTATCCCGATCATTGATCCGTAAGCTGGATGCCGGGTCTCACGCCCATGTCGTGGCCTATGAGGGGGGATTAGATGAAGCATTGCGCCGCCTGCGTAGTGCGCAGGATTATGCCTTACTGTATATTCCAACTGATTTTGAAGCTGATGCTCTGGCAGGCCGCCAACCCAGTATTGTGTTGTATTACAATGCATTATTTTATGGCGCTGGTTTATATTCCACGCAAGACTTCAGTGGCTTGATAACAGAAGCCAATACCACTTTTCGCACGATTATTGCTGGTGAGATGGGGGAAACCTTGCCACCGCTGGCCAATGTGACGCTCTCTTATGGCAGTTTGTTCAATGCCAGTGGCAGCTATATCTATTATCAGCAGTTTGCCGCCACTATCCATTTACTGCAGCTATTTGTTATCACTTGGATGATTTATGTTTTGGCTCGCAGCAAAGCATTACTGACCGCCAAACCGTTCAGCTTGGCTCTACTGGGTAAGCTGGCCCCTTATACCCTGTTTTTTACCACGTTATTGATGGTAGAGATTGCGATGTTGGTGGGGTTCTTTGGGGCCAGAGTCAGCGGTAATCCGCTATTTATGCCGCTGATTGGGTTCTTTTATGTTATGGCAGCCCAGAGCATTGGGGTATTGCTATTCACTTTTACCAGTAGCGCAATTACCGCCTACAGTTTGATCGGGATTATCGTCAGTATCGCATTAACCTTTTCTGGTATGGCGGTACCTGAGCTGTCGATGCCATTACCCGCTCGTATTATTTCCAATATTGAGCCACTGACCCATGCGCTCTATGCCATGTTTGATGTGTTCCTGCGCCAGGTACCGGCCAGTGCTATTTTCAGTGTCTGCGCTATTTTGCTGATTTACCCTCTGGTCACTTCTCTACTGGTACGTCATCGCCTGCTGATCCGGTTACAAAAGCAGGAGACCATTTGATGAGGAGTGGCTTTAAAAGCTATTGGCAGACATTCCGTCGGGTGCTGATGGGGATGCTGGAAAAGCCCATGTGGCTGATGTTATTGGTATCACTGTGCGTGATGAGTATGGTGTATGCCAATCGTACCGTGTGGGATCTGCCGGTGGCGGTAGTGGATTATGACCACAGCACTGCCAGTCGCCAATTAATTCGCCAGTTGGATGCTACCTCGGCAATTTCCATCAAGACTTATGACAATTTGCCGGATGCTCAGCGGGATCTGGCGTGGCGGAAATTATTTGCAGTGATCATTATGCCGATGGATCTGGAGAAAAAGATCCTCAATGGCGAAAGTATTGTGATCCCGGTTTACGGTGATGCCACTAACCGCTTGGCTAATGGGCAGATCCAGCAGGATGTGGTCGCCGCTTACCAGCAACTATTGAATGAATATAATAGCGGTTTGTTATTACGCAGTGGTTTTACCCCCGGTCAGGCTGAAGTGCTGTTAACTCCCATTCGCGGGCAGATTCTTGGGGTGTTTAACCCCGGAATCAGCTTTGCCGCCATTATTTTCCCCGGTTTGCTGGTGATGTTGCTGCAACACTCATTATTGATTGCCTGTGTGCGCGTCAGTATCTCCTTGAAGAGTGCGCCATCGGGGAAACCTTCGATTCCCGTTTATCTGGGCGGACTTTCAGCACTGTTGCCTATCTGGTTATTTTTATCAATTGTGTTGTTTGTGCTGTGGCCGTGGGTACTGGGCTATCGTCAGACTGCATCGATTCCTGAAGTGCTGCTTTTGACCTTCCCATTCTTGCTGGCGGTACTGGGGTTGGGCAAGCTGGTGACCGAGTGTCTGCGCAGTGTCGAAATGATTTATCTGACACTTTCTTTTGTCACCATGCCGATTTTTTACATCTCTGGCACGATTTGGCCGCTACAAGCTATGCCAGGGTGGGTGCGGGCGATCTCTTCCATGCTCCCTTCAACCTGGGCGACCAAAGCAATCGCTGGGGTCAATCAGATGGGGTTGCCGCTGAGTGATGTCGTGGGTGATATGCTGATGTTATTGCTGCTGGGCGCGATTTATACCCTGATAGGGATTAGCGTGGGGATATTACGTAATCGCGTGGAGTTGCGGGCATTGCTGCGTCGTAAAAAGTATTGAGTCTGATTCAAGCTTAATTTGATGCAAACAAGTATTAGGTGGTGGTGCTACTCAGACAGCCACAGGATCATCGATATTTGAGATGATGCTCTGATAGATATGAATCACAGGGAGGCCAGTAATGCCCCCCTGTTTATCGTTGGCTGACGGTGGATTATGACACTAACTCTAATCCGGCAAGCCGCCGCCAGTAGCCGTTGCAATCGGCTTTATCCGCCAGTGTCAGCGGGTTCAATCCCAACTCATTTGCCCGGAATTGTTCAATCACTGCCAGCGTTTCGATGCTTTGCGGTGAAAGACGAACAATATCCACTAAGCCTTGCATAGAAATCAGATCGTTACCGAGGTTATAGCAGTAGCCACTTTGGGTCTGGATACCATTGAGGATGAATACCTGCTGCTCTTCCTGTGATAGCACTGGCCGCCCTTGCGGATACTTAATGCAGCAGGTTTCACATTCATCTTTGGCCCGATCTTCTGAGCGCGCGGTAAAACAGCGGGCCGAATAAGCCAGCGGTAGATGGCCGTAGCTCATCACTTCAACCTCAAACTGGTTACGGAAACCCAACTCTTCACACTGTTGCAGCACATTCGCCAGCCAGTCACGAGAGAGTTCAACTGGCATACACCAACGCATCATGCCCTGACGGTGTAGAATTCGTAGGGTATAGGCGTTGTAGCAATTTAGCGCATGGCCCGCGACAAACGGCAAGCCGCGCTCCGCCGCCATATTTACCGCCCCCAAATCGTTAGCTTCCAGCAAGAATTCACCGTTTTCCACATAGCGTTTGAGCTCATTTAACTCTGATGGCGCTTGTAGTAGCGCCAAGGTGGAAATCACCACTTGCTTACCGCTGGCGGCAACTTCTTTGGCGAGTGCCAGCCAGTCACCAACCTTCATTTCGCGGCGTTTGGTACAAACATTCTCACCAAGATAAATAATATCGGCGCTGCTGTTGGCGGCGGCCTGATAAAAAGCGTCAATATCGGTTTTTGGCCAGTAATAGAGTACTGCACCTAAGGCGTACTTCATATTTCCTCCGGGCTACTGCCACTTACGATGATAAGCGCCCAGGGTAGTTTGGGTGCCTTCGGACATTGCGCCCAGTTGTTCCATCCATTCCGCTTTGGCAGAAAATTGCGCCGGATTGGCCTGATAGCGGTCAATGGCCTGCCGCCAGACTTTGGCAACCTGACTAACATAAGCAGGGCTGCGCTGGCGTCCTTCGATTTTCACCGAAGCAATATTGGCGGCAAATAATTCAGGCAGCAGCTCTAACGTGTTCAAGCTGGTTGGCTCCTCCAGTGCGTGATAGCGCTGGCCATCCACCAGATAGCGCCCTTTGCACAGTGTCGGATACCCGGCGTTTTCGTTATCTTCATAACGGTCGATTAATACTTCATTGAGACGGGATTCCATCCCCTGCGGAGTTTGCTGCCAGCGCACAAAACGTGCTGGTGAACAAGCCCCCACCGTATTAGGCGATTCACCAGTCAAATAGGATGAAAGATAACAGCGGCCTTCAGCCATTATGCATAAGCTACCAAAAGCAAAAACTTCCAGTGGCACCGGGCTGGTGCGCGACAGTTGCTTTACCTGATGCATTGAGAGCACGCGCGGTAAAACTACCCGTGCCACATCAAAGTGGCGCTGATAGAAGCGGATGGCTTCGTCGTTGGTGGCCGAAGCTTGTACCGAGACATGGCGTTCCACTTCCGGGTAACGCTCGGCGGCATATTCCAGCATGGCCAAATCGGCCAAAATGAGGGCGTCGGCTCCCAGTTGTGCTGCCATATCCACTGCCCGTTGCCAACGGGAATAGCCGTCAGGATGAGCAAAAGTATTAATGGCAATATGTAATTTACGCTTGCGGCTGTGAACGTAATTGACCGCTTCCTGTAGCTTCTTATCTGTGAAGTTAAGCCCGGCAAAATGGCGAGCATTGGTATCATCTTTCAAGCCGATATAAACTGCATCGGCACCATTATCGATGGCGGCCTTTAAGGCGGGTAAATTGCCGGCAGGACAAAGCAGCTCCATAGAATTTTCCCCATCCGAAGATGATATTCATATTTTATCGAGTGGCGATTTTAGTTAACCTGCCGAGCCCTGACCTTGATTTAAGGCAGTTTCTTTCGCATTGATGGCTTTCTTCTAAGATTTAGCCAAGATCTGATGCAAAATTTATTGATATAACCCGCTTTCCTATTTCACCAGTGTGGCAAAATGCTTTTATTCAACATCACTTTTTATACCCAATAGATTTCGAGTTGTCGGTAGGCGGCAAGCAAATTCATCCCGATGAGCGAACAACAGTAAGTGATTCGGTGAGTGGACGCAGCTAACATTCCTGCGGCTTCAAGCACGAAGGGTATATTGCCAAAAGGAGTTACAGCCAGTGTTGGAACAACTACGAGCACGCCTCGTGCGTCAAGGACCGGCTCTGCTACGAGGCCCATTAAAACTGACCCCGTTTGCCTTACAACGCCAGGTATTGGAACAAGTGCTGGGCTGGCAATTCCGCCAAGCACTGCTGGATGGTGATCTGGAGTTTCTGGAGTCCCGCTGGTTAAAAATTGAAGTACGCGACCTCGCATTGCAATGGTTTATGACGGTAGAAAGCGGTAGGCTGGTGGTAAGCCAACAGGCTGAAGCCGATGTTAGCTTTAGTGGTGATGCCAACGATCTTATTTTGATCGCTGCCCGTAAAGAAGATCCGGATACGCTGTTTTTCCAGCGCCGGTTACGAATTGAAGGGGATACCGAATTGGGCCTGTATGTGAAAAATCTAATGGATGCCATTGAGTTGGAATCTATGCCGACTCTACTGAGGGTGGGTCTGCAACAATTGGCTGAATTTATTGAAGCGGGTCAACAAGAGGGTGCGGCCAGTACTTCCCGTACATTAGCATCGTGCTGATCCGGGTTGAAATTCCAGTGGATGCGCCGGGGATCGACGCGCTATTACGCCAGGCTTTCAAGCGAGATGACGAAGCAGAACTGGTGCAGCAATTACGTGAAGACGGCTTACTGACGCTGGGTGTTGTGGCGACAGATGATGAAGGTGGTGTCGTCGGCTATGTGGCATTTAGCCCGGTCGATGTCGGCGGTGAAGATCGTCAATGGGTCGCACTGGCTCCGCTGGCGGTGGAAGAGAGCCTGCGTCGGCAGGGTTTGGCTGAGAAGCTAGTGTATGAAGGCCTCGATTCCCTGAATGAGTTCGGTTATGCCGCGGTCGTGGTGCTAGGCGAACCCGCCTATTATCAGCGCTTTGGCTTTGTTCCGGCCGCGGGTCATCAATTGACTTGCCGTTGGCCTGGAACCGAACAGGCTTTCCAGGTCTACGCGCTGGCGGAAGATGCACTGAAGAGTGCCGACGGTGAAGTGGTATTTTCTGATCCATTCAATCGGTTTTAATCCGTCATCTGCTTCTCAATCAGTAATGTTGCCAATGAAGAAGGCTGGTTCATCACCAGCTTTTCTTTTTGCTGCTTACTGAGTTGCTTCACCCGATATTCCAGTTTCAATGCAGTGGAACGATCCCCTGCTTCACAGTGAAATACCAGCGATAGCTCTCCTTTGCCGCGTAGCGCTTTTGCGCCTTTCCCTGCCTGATGCTGCGTCAATCGACGTGTGACATCAGTGGTAATACCGGTATACAGCATGCCAGTGGCGGTGCGCAGCAGATAGAGATGCCAAAGGCTGTCCGACATAATTTTATTCCAGTCCGGGGGTAGCGGTTCGGAACATTATTACCGGAATTCCACGTTGCATCCTGTCTTTTTTTATCTGCTGGCACCTTAACTGATGAAATCGAATCTATTTTGCTTACTTAGTCTTCGCTGCGAATTCAAAACGCGGTGAAACCAGGCCGTACAGTGTCCAACCGAGGAAGGTCACAATAGCCCCCCAAGTCATGGCTTCCTGACCTGAACTGTAAAGCGCATAGAAGCTATACATTGCGCCGATAAAGGCAATGATGTTGGCTTTCCGAGCTTTTGCTGGTGCCACATTGGCGGTTTTCTGAATAATCACCAATGCAGCCATCGACAGAATATAAGGGATGATATTGGTCACTACCGCCAAATTGACCAGCACATTGAACTGTTTATTCAGTGATGGGCTAATGGTCATTAGGGACAGTACGCTCTGGATGACAACGATGGTCAACATCCCTTTAATCGGCGCATCAGCTTTACTGACTTTAGAGAAAATTTTCGGGAAGAAGCCTTCATCTGCAGAAGATTTAAAGACTTGGGCGATGGTGAATTGCCAGCCGAGCAATGAGCCTACGCAGGACATAATCATCAATGCCATGATGATTTTACCTACCGCAGGGGTGAACATATAAGCAAATGCCAGACCAAATGGCGCAGTAGAGTTAGCCAAATCCATATTTGGCACGATACCGGCGATCACGTTGGTGGAAATGATATAAATAACCGCTGCACCTAAAGTCCCACCCAATACGGCGATCGGAACATTACGTTCAGGGTTTTCTACGGCATCGGTATTGGCACAGGCAGATTCCAAACCCAGGAAAGCCCACAATGTCATTGAGATGGAAGAGCCAACGGCTTCAAAGGTCGGTATACCGTGTGGGTTCCATGCTGCGGCATACGCTGAACCACTAAACCAGAACCAGCCAACAATAGAGATACCTACGACCGGGATAATAACCCCCCAGATGGTAACGCTACTGATTTGCCCGGTGATACGTGCACCGCCGAAGTTAGCCACAGTCGCCAGCCACAGGACGCCGATGGTGGCAATACAGATCCCCAGTGGTGTTAAGGTCGCTCCCAATAATTCAGTCCCGTACCCGACCGCGGATATGGCTATGGCAATGTTGGCGATTAACAGTGAGGCACCATAGGTATAGTTGGCCATAAAGTTGCCAGATTTACCGAAGGCATATTCTGCATATCCCCCCATGCCGCCTGATTTACGGCTGAACATACCGCATTGGGCGAAAGCATAAGCCAGTGCCATGGAACCGACTGCGGTGACTAACCATGAAACGATAGAAATCGTCCCAACTTCGGCGAGTTTGGTTGGCAGCATAATTATGCCTGACCCCATCATATTGACGGCCGTCAGAATAGTCAGCTGTACTACTCCCATCTTATTATTTGTTTTACTCATTTTTATTATCTCTTTTTAAATTTCAGAGACTGCGGGAATAATTTACTCCCGCAGGTTTGAGCTAAGGTTGGTGTTGTAAAGTCCCCTTCTTATTTAAATTTACAGCGTGGTTTGCTGCCGGCTGTGTTTCTAAATAACTTGGAGATTAAATTGTTTTATTCTATTCATTATTTCATCATATAGCCGTATGCACGGTTCCATCCATCTTCATCGACTTGTAAATAAACACCTTGTAATTCAGGTGCAAAGCCTGGCAATAAATTAATACTTTCTTCAAGTGCCAGGAAATAACGTTGAGCAGCACCACCCCATACTTCACCAGGGACAACACATAATACTCCCGGTGGGTAAGGAAGTGCGCCTTCAGCGGCAATTCGCCCTTCGGCTTTACATAATGGAACTAATTCAGCATGCCCACGGACGAATTCAATATTGGCATCTTGAGGATTCATCATAACTTTAGGGAAATACTGTTTACGGAACATCTCTTTTTGCAGCTGTTTAACATCGTAGCTAACATAAAGATCATGCATTTCCTGACACAATTTACCGATGGTATAACCTTTATAGCGAGTTTCGTTATTACGATAAACCGTCGGTAATACATCGCTTAACAGTGCGTCTTCTTCAATGAAACGTTCAAAACGAGCAATTTGTGCGACCAAGTGTTGCATTTTCGCCAAGTCTTCTGCTGGCGTTAATAAGAACAGGATGGAGTTAAGGTCACATTTCTCTGGCACAATACCATTTTCACGCAGGAAATTAGCCAGAATAGTTGCCGGAATACCGGATGCAGTATATTCGCCAGTATTAGTATCAATACCAGGAGTAGTTAATAACAATTTGCATGGGTCAACAAAATATTGTGACTCTTCATAACCTTCAAAAGCATGCCATTTTTCACCGGGAATGAAATTAAAGAAGCGCAAGTCTTGAGCCATGGCATCGGTGTCATATTGTTGCCATGGTTTACCGTCAACTTCTACCGGAACAAAAGGCTTAATCATGCTACAGGTATTTAAAATCATTTTACGGGCTTCAATACCATTTTTAACGCAATCGAGCCACATACGTTGACCACTTTTGCCTTCATGCATTTTCGCATTAACATCTAATGCGGCAAATAATGGATAGAATGGACTGGTGGATGCATGCAGCATAAAGGCGTTATTAAAGCGTTTATGGTTGCAGTAACGATCCTGGCCTTTAATATGTTTATCTTTCTTATGAATCTGTGAAGTTTGTGAAAAACCAGCTTGTTGTTTATGCACTGATTGAGTCACGATAATACCCGGATCGTTTTCATTCAGTTCAAGTAGTAATGGTGAACAATCTTTCATCATTGGAATAAATTGCTCGTAACCCACCCAAGCTGAGTCAAACAAAATATAGTCACAAAGGTGGCCAATTTTATCCACTACCTGACGGGCATTATAAATTGTGCCGTCATAAGTCCCCAGTTGGATGATCGCCAGGCGGAATGGACGCGCTTCATTAGCACGATCAGGTGCTACGCTACGTATTTGTTCACGCAGGTATTTTTCTTCAAAACAGTGGGCGTCAATACCCCCGATAAAGCCAAATGGGTTACGGGCAGTCTCCAGATATACTGGGGTGGCACCCGCTTGAATCAGTGCACCATGGTGGTTGGATTTATGGTTATTACGGTCAAACAGAACCAGGTCGCCACGGGCTAATAACGCATTGGTAGCGACTTTATTTGAGGCAGATGTTCCGTTCAGTACGAAATAGGTTTTATCAGCATTAAATACTTTTGCAGCATGCTTTTGAGCATCACAAGGTGCACCTTCGTGAATAAGCAAATCACCCAATTTTACGTCAGCATTACACATGTCAGAGCGGAAAATAGTTTCGCCGTAGAAGTCAAAAAATTGACGGCCAGCTGGATGTTTACGGAAGAATTGCCCCCCTTGATGCCCTGGGCAAGCAAAGGTTGAGTTCCCCATTTCCACATATTTTTTTAATGTATTAAAGAAAGGTGGCAGCAACTCTTTTTCATATTTTTCAGCAGCTGACTCAAGTTGTTTACCGTAAAAGTCAGTATTGTCACCGCACAGTTCAAATACCCCGTTTAACGACGGTAATACATCGGAATTTAATTCTTCTTCGCAACAAACAGCGGCAAAAATTGGAATCTCAAGACCTAATGAATGGATACTATCAATGACACCATTATTAATGTCCTGAACAGAAAGCACTACGGCAGCAACATCAGTAAAATCCGTGTGTAAAACATCCACTATTTCTCGCTGTGATTCAAAGCAAGCTATAGCTGAGGTGCTTGCCGCGATATTTAATTTTTTCATTTATTTTTTCTCTCTTATTTTATTTAGGGTATATGAACCCGTCCAACATTTTTACACGTTGGATTTAGTCGTTTAATAAATTTTGTGTATAGCAGTCCGTATCAATGAAATAGAATTCATTAATAAATGATCTGCTTGTCTGCGCAACGCTATGGCTGAATTTCAGGCATAGCATTCCTCATGTCATTTAGCACGAATGACAAAGGCGACATTATTTTTTACGGGATAGCTATGTTTCTGCTGGAAGACTCAAAACACTTGGCCGATGTTGATTGATTAATAATCCGCAACAATCTAATTGGCGTAATAATATAGCTGAGTGTTAGGGGCTTCGAAAAAAAGCAGACAATAGTTAACATCACGCAAAGGCAATAGTCACTTTTCGTATCTGTTAAATATTGTGCATAGACAATGACTATCCAATAAAAACGGATGTCATCGCAGGAAGGATATTATCTAAAATGGAAGTAAGAAAAATTAAAATAACTACGATGTGCCGGCATCATTAAATGCGTTGTCCGCCTTATATGTGCCATTTTCTTGTTGTTATTTTCCATTTGCGTAAGGTCTCTGTTTTTTTAAACAAATTTTGGTTTTAAACAAGGTTTTCGTTTTAAACAGTAATTTATAAAAACGAACTGATGGCGGCTATTTTAGTCATAACACTTATTCATTCTGTGACTCACATCATGTTTTTCACCGATTTTAAAATGTGTTTTGACTAAATTATGAATAAATAACTCTATTTATTCATTTTAAACGGTATTTATTCAAAACTGTACTGTATGTTATGCAAAACACTAGGGTTATATTTAACACGGCGGATACATTGGCTGGTCTATTATTATGCTATATCAGCAATGAGAGCGGGTTCTTAATAAAGTTTGTACTTTATTTGTTAATCCAAAATTATTTGTTACATTCTCATTTATACACACATTTTGCATATAAATTCATGTTCACCTTCTGCAGTAAATGCTAACTAAATCACGTTATAAGATACTTTTTCACCAAAAGCGCCAATATCAGGGACGATATGCTGGGATGACTCGCTGGATCAGCGATAAGTTTGGGGAAAGAGGGGCAAGGGCTACCCCAACATGAATAAACTCAACTGAATAGCGGGAGACTACTGCGGGTTAAGGCGACTTTTACCTGTACAGTCTGCTGTTGACGTGTCAGTTCGATAGATAATATCTCGCCATCGTTCTGGACTTGCACCAATGAAAGTGGGTTTTCGTTGTTCATATCGAATACCGCTGTTACATGAGCCTCAGGTTGGTGATGACGCAAAATCAGATAGCTAATATCCCTCACTGATGGATTGGCAGGCGCCAGCCCTTGAAAAAGTGTGGCATCAGCCGCTAACCACAGAGATAGCTGACGCGCTGCGGTTTGATAACTACATTGGATAACCCCTTGTAGTTGCCGGGCGGTAACCTGATGTAGATATTGCATCGGTCCGTGGTCACTGAAGGTGGTGCTTTCACCGATCACCTCCGTAGCGACTCCGTCGATATGCAGAGTCCAATCCCACTGTTGCTGATGTGGATTGATAATACTGCTGATATCGATGATGGCATCTTCTAGCCATAAAATACGGCGGCGAAATTTCACATCACGATAAGCCTGGCTATCCCATTGCACCCGGGTATGGCTATCCAGTTCTGGCGCTTCCTGGCTCCAATCCACCTCTGTATCCAGCCAACTGAAGTTGGCCGCTTGATGCCAGTTATGGATAAACGGGACAGCTGGCGGTTGATTGGCTTGGTTAATACTGAGTGTATTGTGGGTGGCGCTATTTTTGTAGTAGCCATAATGTAGTTGCGCACCATAGCCGGTAGTGCCTAAATCCGGCAGAATCTCTTGTTTTTGTTCGAACAGAATTAAATTCAGCCGATCATAATGATCATGCTCACCCCCATACGGGCTATGTTTTACCAGCAAGGCTCGGCCAGACTGTGGTTGACGCAAAATGGTCAAACCGCAATCTGGGGCATGCAACGTATCTGTTGGTATGACATCTACCATTGGTGGTGGCAATTCCTCAACGCCATACAGTAAAGCATCTAGATTGAGGCGCGGCTGCTGACGATAAATATGGTGCAGGGCGGCAGCATATTCATCATTACCATAAGTTTTAAAAGCAAACTCATACAAATGTGCATGATTAAGCTGCTCTTGCCCGGCGGTACAATCATTGATACGTGGGAAGGTACCGTCCGGCATCAACAATTTGAGGGGGAAGCTGAGCATATCGCGGTAATAGGGCAGAGCCAGCAAACTATAGCGGCTATCTGCTGCCAGCTTTTCAAATGACCAGAAGCCTTGCAGAGCATAAAAGTGATAATGCACCGAGCCTTCAAACCACAATCCTTCATTGAATAACCCATGCTCTAACTGATAGCGCAGGCCATAATCGGCATTAACCGCAAACTCAATATAGTGCTCTTCAGCCAGGATCAGCCCGATCACTGCAATCGCGCTACTGATTTTGACTTCATGGTTATGCAGCTGTAGGGTGCGGTGCTGCATCAGGAAATCAGCCCCTTCGCGTAATAAGCGCCCGGCAATACAGTCGCGTTGTTCTTGGCTGAGTGTATCGGCGATAAAATCATAACCCAGCGCAAAATCGAGCAAGCAATTGGCTTCACACAGCGTCTGAGCATTTGCCTTGCCCGGCCCGTTGTATGGGATGCCGCCATGAACTTGGTAATCAGGGTAGTAGCGGGCATAGTTGATCAAAATATCCCGCACTTTATTGAAGTAAGTTATCTCGCCAGTTAATTGCCACAGTAGCCCCAATTGATTACAGGCTTTGGCATTCAGTCCATTGAGTGCCCGCCACCAGGCACCGTCATAAGGTTCACCACTAAACAGCTGAGAGTCCACCGGGCAACGGTGCTGGGTGGGAGAATAACGATCCCACTCCAATCGCACACCATGGTCGGGGCAATAATAGTAATGGTTCCAAGTCGCGATGCCGGTAGCAGGGACTCGTGTTTCCGAGTCCAAAACTACCCGATTATCTGCAATCAGCGTGGCAATAATCTCCGGATGCTGTACCACTCGCTGGCGGATTTTAACCATCTGCCGATCCGTAAACTGCTTCATATCTGGTGTGTCCTCGGCTGGGCTTATTTTTGTGTTATCGGGTAGAGCAGGATTTCAACAGCATCCGGGTATTTTGCTATCAGGTATTGCGCTTTGTGTTGGAAATCAGGGTCTGCCGGATAGGCCCGTGCGGCAGTGATCATATTGACCAACGCTTTTTTATCTTGCACACCATCCAAGTCTTTATACGGCCATGCCTGGTCGGTATTGATAAAACCAGCCACATATTGATAGCCTTTTTTCAGGCTGTGTTCGTCCAGGCTAAAGTTCCAGATATCTTTGTCGGCAACTTCGCCAAGGCGACCCAGCTTGTTGTAGGCTTCAAGATGAAAGTTGCTGTAATGCCACGGGCGAGTACGTTCCAGCTCAGCATTCTGACGGCCTTGCATATCAAAATGTGATGGAATTCGGCGTAATTGAGTGATTTCCAGGCGCTTTTGAGCCGCGGCTTTTTGGTCACTGAACAGAGCAAAAGAGGCTGCCTGCATATCAAAATAGGTGCCGTGGTTATTGTGCCAATTATCCTCTTCAAAGCCATTTTGGCTGGTTGTCATCCATTGATAGAAATCTTTGTACCAAGCTTTGATAGCCTGATAGTCAGCTTCAGTAAGCACATTGGCCGGTCTTATCAATTCAACTGCATCAATAACATCGACGAGCGCCCGACTATCAATCAAACCAATCCCACGACCTTCATTGATACCGGGTATAGCTTGCGCATATTGTAGATTCGGATTCATTCGGGTGTTTGGATTGACGAACCAGTTGACCAATTGATCTCGTGCTTTTTCGGCGTACTCCGGCTGGCCGGTAAAGCGGTAAGCCAATGCCAGATAATAGACATCTCCACTGAAGCTATTCATGCGTTTCTTATCAGTTGCGTCGCTGTTGGCATCTGGATTTGTTTCGCCATCTTTACGCAAATAAGGCATACCCTCTTTCTTACTTGGGTCCGGCCACCAATAAGGCGGGAAGCTGTAATAGTCGTGCTTATCACCACTGGCAGCCAACAGGCTTTTATCCATAACGGAATAGAGTGGTTTTTTCAGCGCAACGTCAGCCTTAGTTATCAGATTTTTATAGGATTTTTCGTATAACGGATTGTTTTGCTTAACCTGGTCAATGCTATAGTTTATATCATCCACTTTTAATAATAATGGATGACTTTCTGCCGCATAAATAAAGGGGGATGACCCCAGAAGAATAGCCAGCAATAGATTTCTTTTACCCAGAATTTTCATCATTACTTTCCTTATCCTTTATAGTTTACATGACTAAAAATAATGTAATTTGGTTAATTTAATTAATGACTAATTTTTTATTAAATATATTTATCACCCTTACTAAAATAAGGTTATTAAATATTTTGATACTAAATTTATAAAAAAGAACACTGTTCCATTTCAGGTGGATTTGAATTCTAGGGCAAAGTTTTTGGACTTTTGTGATCCAGATCTATCTTATGAATTATCTGTAAATAAATGATTTAAACTGTGATTGATATCAAATTAAATATCCATTTTAGACGTTTTTTAGTCAATTTAAATAATTATGTGTTTTTTTTAGTTCTTAAAATGAAGATTTTAATTTATTGTTTTATATGGTTTATTTTATTTATTGCCATTTTTTTGTCATTTTTCAAATGTGATCTCAAGCAGAAATTCATAAATGGAATTAAGTTTTGTTTTTTATGGTGTAGTTTTTTGTTTTTCTCTGAGTTCTAATGTTATCGAGTGTTTCGTGATTTTATTCTGTTATTTAAATTCCTGGGTAAATTCAAAAAAACTAGATATCAACGAGGACGCTGAGATGAAGACAAAAATGATAATGTCAAAAGTAAAAATAAAATCTTTGCTGTTATTAACTTATTTAGCCATGGGGATTCCTTCTCTTCACGCAGCAGAAACCTTGCAAGTGTGGATCCGTGCGAGTAATGATTCCAAGAATATTTATAAAACCGAAGCCGAGACATTTGAGAAAAAAACTGGCATTAAGATTGAATATTTCAATGCAACAACAGATTTTGAACAGCGCCTGGCGCGGGCTGCTGCGGGTAACGCGCTGCCAGATTTGATTTTCAATGATGCGGTGGCAATTGGCCAGTTTGTTCAACTGGGTATTGTTGAGCCGATAGAGCCAAAAAATATCATTGGCGGAGAGAATATCTTCGATACCGCTTGGAAAAGTGCTCAATATATTGATGGCAAATATTATGGCGTGCCAACTTCAGCACAAACTTTTGCCTTGTTTATCCGCAAAGATTGGCGGGAAAAACTGGGGCTAGAGCAACCGAAAAACTGGCAAGATATCAGCGCGTTGGCTAAGGCATTTACTTTTAATGACCCCGATGGCAATGGCAAAAACGACACCTACGGCTTTATTCTGCCAGCATCAACCACCCGCGGTTATGCCAGTTGGTTTATCAGCTCCTATCTCTGGCAAGCCGGCGGTGACTTTATTCGCCCAGTAGGTGAGGGCAAGTTTAAAGGTTCTTTGGAAGAGCCTGCAGCGACTGAAACCTTGAGTTTCATGCGTGGCATGGTGTGTGACAAAACCGTTCAGCCGGGGGCAATTAACGCCACGACGGCAGATGCTATCCCTTCATTCCGATCTGGCCAAAGCGGCATGTTCTTCTCCGGCCCGTATCACATTGCTTTATTTGATAAAGATCCCGGTAAAGACGCTTTCGAAGTGATCCCGCCACCAGCAGGGCCAACAGGGCAGGCAACACTGGCTGAAGGCACCACGGTGTTTATGATGAAGAGCAGCAAGCAAAAAGAAGCCGCTCAGAAATTCATCGAATTCATGATTTCACCTGAAGGGCAGCAAATCGGCATGGGAATGGGCAGCAAGAATATGCCGGTAGTGCGGTTGTCGATTAACAAACTGGTTGATACCAAAGCGGTTTACAACGATCCGCGCTGGGCAATGTTTGCTGATTTGTACGCCGAGCATGGTCGCTATATTCCGCAAGTGCCTAACTGGACGCCGATTCGCCAAGTGACGTCTGAAGGTTTCAACCGCATCTTAGCCAGCTGTGACAGTGATATCCCTGCCGAATTGAAAGCAGTGAATCAGAAAGTGAATGATGAGTTGGCTAAACAGAATGTCTTAGGGCAGTGAGTAAATCATGATAACGCTAACCCCCCGACTAAAACGTAATCTGGTCCCGTGGCTGTTCCTGGCCCCGGCACTGGTCATCTTCACCTGGTTTAAATTCATCCCGATGCTGCAAGGGTTGGTGATGAGTTTTTACAAGGTTAACTTTAACCAGCCAAATGAGTGGGTCGGGTTTGATAACTTCTCCCGCGCTATGGGTGATGAAGCACTACATTCTGCCGTTATCAATACGCTGTTATATGTGGTGGTCACCATGGTGGTGGCCGCTTTTATCTCCTTTTTCTTAGCCATGCTATTGGAAGGACCGGCTCGGCACCTGCGTTTTATCCGTACTGCTATCTTCTTGCCTGCGGTAACCAGTGCGGCGATCGTCGCCGAAATGTGGCGGATTCTGTTTAACCCAACCAGTAACGGTGTCGTGAACCACATCTTGTCGTGGTTCAGCATTGAAGCGCAGGGTTTTCTGGCCGATACCGATCAGGCGCTGTGGACTGTGATGATGCTGCATATCTGGAAAGCCGTGCCTTACAACATGGTTATCTTTATTGCCGGGTTAGCGGGTATCAACCGCGATTTGTATGATGCCTCGAATGTTGATGGTGCCAACTGGTGGAATCGCCTGCGCTATGTCACGTTGCCAGGCATGATCCCCGCGCTTTCTGTGGTGTTGATGCTGTCGTTTATCCGTGGTTTCCGTGTGTTCGCTGAAGTCTATGCCACGACTGGCGGCGGCCCATCTAATGCGACGGAAATGATCATGACCCATATCTACAAACTGGGCTTTGAGCAGTTTGACTATGGCTATGCCTCCGCGGTGTCCTTCCTATTATTCGCCTTCACTGTGGTATTGACGATTTGTCATCTCACATTGAAAAAGCGCATCGCCCGTTATTAACCTGAGCCGGAGACTGGTAATGAAAAGTAAAACTTGGAACAGTATCGGCCGCTGGATAATTTATGGTCTGCTGCTGGTGGTCTTTGTTGGCCCGTACTGGGGCATTATCGCCACCGCATTCAGTGGGGCACCAGTAAAACCCGGTGAGCTGCTGGCCTGGCCAAATCAGTTCTCGTGGGAGAACTTTATCTTTGCCTGGATGGATATCGGCGTCTGGCAATACCTGCTGAACTCTATCATCGTGGTGTTCTTCGGCACGGTTTTGCAAGTGTCAGTCAGTGCGTTGGCGGCTTATGCCCTGGCACGTAAAAAGTTTGTCGGGGTTTCTCTGACCAGCTTGATCATTCTCTCTACTATGATGCTGCCGGAAGAAGTGATCGCCATCCCTCTTTATATGATCATCAACTGGCGACTGCCGGTGATCGACGCTTCGCTGTACAACAGCTATCTGGGCATGATCTTGCCGGTTGTCGGCTGGGCTTTCTCTATCTTTGTCCTGACTGAGTTTATGGCGGCTATCCCGAAAGAGCTGGAAGAGGCGGCGCGTATTGATGGTGCCAGTGAATGGCAAATCTTCTTCCACGTCATCCTGCCATTGGTTAAACCAGCATTGGGCACGGTGGTAACCTTCGGCTTCATCATGATTTGGGACCAATACCTGCTACCACTGATTGTGGTGAATCAGGACAGTCTGAATACCATTCCGGTGATCCTCGGCACCTTACGTACTGACGAGAGCATCACACCAAATATCTTTATTGCCATCACTCTGTTGGCGATGTTGCCGAGCATCATCGTGTATCTGGGTCTGCAAAAACATTTCAATCGCGGGATCATGTCTGGCGCGGTTAAAGGCTAGGGAGAAACAAAATGGGATCGGTTGTACTTAAAAATGTCTGTAAATCTTACGGTGACACCCATGTGATCCGCGATGTATCGCTGGAAATTCCTGATGGTGAGTTCTGTGTGTTAGTCGGCCCTAGTGGCTGCGGGAAATCCACCTTATTGCGCATGATTGCCGGGCTGGAGGAGATCTCCGGCGGCACGGTGGGTATCAATGATAAAGATGTCACTGACGTCGAACCTAAGATGCGTGACATCGCCATGGTGTTCCAAAGCTATGCCCTTTATCCGCAGATGACGGTGCGTGAGAACATGGGTTTTGCGCTGAAAATGGCCAAAATGTCCAAAGCCGACATCAGTAAAAAAGTCGAAACCACGGCAGAGTTACTGGGCTTGCAGGCATTGTTGGAGCGGCTACCCAAAGATTTATCTGGCGGACAGCGCCAGCGTGTCGCCATGGGGCGGGCCATTGTGCGTAATCCACAGGTATTTTTGTTCGATGAGCCTTTGTCGAATCTGGATGCCAAATTGCGTACTCAAGTGCGAGGCGAGATCCGCGAATTGCACCAGCGGCTGAAAACGACCTCGGTCTATGTGACCCATGACCAGATAGAAGCGATGACCATGGGGCAGATGATCGTGGTGCTGCGTGAAGGGCAGATTGAGCAGGTCGGCACACCATTAGATCTTTATGATCGCCCGGCCAATCTGTTTGTTGCCGGCTTTATCGGATCACCAGAGATCAATCAGTTGAAAGGGACGGTGGTGCAACAGGGGGCAGAATTCCTGCTACGGCTTGAAGACGGCTCCTTACTGACACTGCCTGCAGGTTTGCAAGTAACGGAAGGGCAAAACGTGGTGTACGCCATTCGTCCAGAGCAGGTCAATGTGGTGGATGAGACCCACAGCGCCAGCGCGCTAAAAGCCACTATTACGGCGATTGAAAATACGGGCTCGGATATGCAGCTGTTTTGCAGCACTGGCGGCGGGCGTTTTACTTCGGTATTTAAACAGCGCCTGGCGGTGAATGAGGGGGAAACGGTCTACCTGCAGCCTAAGCTGGCCGGTATCCACATTTTTGATGCTGCCACCGGCGTGCGGGTTGCCTGTCAGGCTGCATAAGGACGTAATCCCATGACGCCAATAAAAACGTCTGCGACACCGATGAAATTGTATACCTTGGATACTGATTGCTTAATGAAAGCCAAGGCGGTATTGCAGCAGCCATTTTCACCTTTGCAGCCAGCGTTACGCCGGTTATTAAGTGAAGCAGATGCTCTGCGGGACCAGCCGCCGGAGAGTGTGACGCACAAAACACTGCTGCCGGTGAGTGGCGACATTCACGATTACTACAGTTTTGGTACTTACTGGTGGCCGAATCCGCGCAAACCCAACGGATTGCCTTATGTGCGTCGTGATGGTCATACTAATCCGCAAAGCCAAAATGACGATACTGATACCCAGCGCATTGAGCGCATGTGTGACCGCTGCCTGACACTGGGGCTGGCTTACTATTTTACCGGCAACAGCCGCTATGCACAGGTGGCGGCAGAACAGATTCGTTGCTGGTTTTTAGATGCCAAAACGCGCATGAATCCGCATCTGAACTATGGTCAAGCCATTCCTGGTATTGTCTCTGGCCGAGGCACGGGGCTGATTGATACCCGCCTGATGTGGATGGTGATTGATACTATCGGTTTGATACTGCCCGCCAAGCTGCTGGATACCGAGGATACCGCCGTCTTGCAGCAATGGTTCCGCGACTTTAACCACTGGATGTTCCACAGTGAAGTGGGCCACTCTGAATATGTCTGGCACAACAATCACGGCACTTGGTATGACGTACAGCGCGCAGCTAATGCCATGTTTTATGGTGATCGCGGGCTGGTCTCCACCATTATTAGGCAAGGAATAACGCAGCGGCTCGCAGCGCAAATTGCACAAGATGGCAAGCAGTGGATGGAGCTGGAACGAACAGTACCGTTCCACTATTCCTTGTTCAATCTGGAGGCGCATCTGCTGTTATGCCGCTATGGCGAACATGTTGAAATTGATCGCTGGGAGTGGGTGCAGGATGGCCGTAATGTGCAGCAGGGAATCGACTATCTACTGCCCTTTATTGCTGAACCTGAATTGTGGCCCTACCGTGATCTACGCGGCATCGATTATGACAGCGCACTGCGGCTGTTATTACAGGCGGCCAGGGGTTATCCAAAAGAAGCTCAACGTTATCAGGCGGTACTCGCTACTTTACCGCCAGAGACACTGACATCCCGTGATCGTCTGTTATGGCAGAGTGAGTAGAAAGGCACATGTGATGTACAATCAGGGCTGTTTTTCAGTCAGTGAGTGATGTCAATAATGAGTGATGTGAATAATCCTGATGACCTGTCGATCATTACCCGCTTCCTGCGCCGGCAGCATGTACTGACGCTGTGCGCTGGTAGCGGTATGGATATGTGGTGTGCCAACTGTTTTTATGTGTTTGATGAAGCAACAATGGCGCTTTATCTGATGACAGAAAAGCATACCCGTCACGGCGAACTGATGCAGATTAACCCGCAGGTTGTCGGCACTATCGCTACAGCAGCAAGCAGTGTGGCATTGATAAAAGGTATTCAATATCGCGGTGAAATAACCCTATTACAGGGCGAGGCTGAACAAGCTGCCCGTCAACGCTATTGCCGCCGTTTCCCCGTGGCAAAAGTGGCTTCCGCCCCTCTTTGGCAGTTGACGCTGCTGGAAATCAAGATGACCAATAATACCCTCGGTTTCGGTAAAAAATTGCACTGGAATGCCCCTCGTCCTTAAAGCCGCAGGGGTGTTGGCCGCGTTCATCTATCTGCAACTCCAATGACTTTGGGCATAATCTCTTGGTTCTGATTATAACTGGCTGTTTTCCCGTGTTATGTCATAGTGTTTCTAGTATGTATTATCGATAACAATTAATTTAAATAATTATCTCCGCGCTTTTTTGCGGCGTTAGCGCCTATATCCAAGTAACTTCGAGATTCAGGTAAGCGGCAATCGAGCTAATCCCCAGGAGCTTAGATATCTAAGGACTGGGGTGAGCAAGGGCAGCCAACACCCCTGCATCTTGAAGGGCGACGGGTATTTATCGGGAGGTCAAATGACGAAGGTATTATTGCTGGGAGCGAGTGGCTTAGTCGGGGGCGAACTGCTGCGCTTGCTACGTTTGGATGCCAGAGTAACATCCATTATTGCGCCGACTCGTCAGCCATTACCTGCTTCGAATAAACTGATTAATCCGCAGGGTGAGAATATCACCGAGTTGCTGAAAACCTTGGCTGAACCGGTGGATTTGGTCTTCTGTTGCTTGGGTACCACGCGTAAGCAAGCAGGAAGTCAATCGGCATTTCGTCAGGTCGATTATCGCCTAGTGTTGGCAGCCGGTGAAACAGGGTTACGGCTGGGGGCGCGGCATTTTCTGCTGGTGAGCGCGATGGGTGCTAACCCCAACTCTTGGATATTCTATAACCGTACTAAAGGTGAAGCCGAGCGGGATTTACAAAGCCAAGGTTGGCCACAACTTACGTTTGCCCGCCCCTCTATGTTGGCAGGCAAGCGCGCAGCCCCACGTCTGATGGAAAGTCTCAGTGCGCCTCTGTTTGCCTTACTACCGGATAAATGGCGCTTAATTAAAGCCAAGGATGTCGCGCAAGCACTGTTGGATGAGGCTTTTGCCCCGCCACAAGAGGGCGTTAAAATTTTGACCTCTGCCCAGATGCAGCGCGCATCATAATAAGGATATTGTCTGATTATCTCGGGCAATTATCACCTCTGCCGGGAGTACATTATCGAGCGCCCATGCATCCAACTGGTGGCTGATGTGTGTCAGCCATGTTGTTTTTGGCTTCAATAAATCACTAATGGCAAGTGCCAATGTCACGTCATTATGATTGCGCGGTGCCGGTGATTGTGGCGGATGACTGCAATCGATCACCAGTAAATCAATCTCTTTACTGGCCAAAAATAGCGCGCTGTCAGCAGGTAACCCAATAGTGTCCGTCAGATAGGCAATCGCCCTATTAGGGCTTTGCAGCAAATAGCCAAAGGTGATTTTGGAGTGATTTAAGGGCACCGGAGTCACTCGTAAAGCGCCAAATAGGATAGGTTTAAATGGGCTTAACGGCGGCTGAAAAGCCAGTATTCCCGGGTGCTTATACAGATCGTCACAACCGTCAGGATCCGGTGGGCCGTAAACCGGAATTGAATTTCCATACCCCCAGCGCAACGGAAATAACCCCTGAACATGATCCATGTGGTAATGTGTAAGCAAAAAACGCTGAATTTGCCCCGCCGTAAACCGATTTTCCAGTGTGGGTAGCCCCGCATCAATCAATGTGGTTTCCCCCTGATAACGCAGCATGGCACTACAAGGCTGACGGCACAGTGCGGGTTGTCGTCTGGCGGTTACGCAAACCACACAGTCACAACCAAACACCGGCACCTGTTGGGCGCATCCCGTCCCGAGCAATGTTAGTTCCATGTTTGACTCCCCATTTCGTTATTTACAGGGATATTATCTGCCAGTAATTGCTGAAACTGCTCTAGTGTGTGCTGTAACTCACCATCATTACACAGCCGCAGGCAATTGAGGGGGAGCTGCTGTTGATAATGTTGCGCCCGCAGTAAGCGCTCACTGATTTGCTCGCTGTTTTCCCGCCCACGCTGTTGTAGGCGCTGCGCCAGAATTGCCGGGGAAACCGTCAAACACAGTGGCAATAATTGGTGGTGATAGCGCAGCTCAACTTGGGGTAAATAGGCTCTAGAGCCATTCACCACCACATCTAGCCCATGTTGCAGCCAGATATCTATCTCAATGCCGACCCCATAATGGTGCTGATGCGCCTGCCAATAGAGAGCAAATAACCCCTGTTTTGCCCGCAATAAAAATTCCTGTTCACTTAACGCAATATGATTTTCAGCACCGGCATGGGCCTCGCGGGTAATATAGCGGTGTGCCACCACCATATTGGCCGGCATGGCAGCCCGCAGAGCAGACAGCAGGCAATCCTTGCCAGCACCGGAAGCCCCCATCAAATAGATTAAGCGCGCCATTAGAACACCTGTATTCCCTGACGCCAGACGTTTTGCACGTAAATATGTTTACTCTGCGAACCGTCATGAGCGCGTGCCAGTATCAAATCAGCCCGTTTGCCTTCTGCAATCACTCCGCGATCCGCCAGCCCCAAGGCTTTGGCCGGGTTGCGGGTGACCAAATTGACCGCCTGCGGCAAGGTGAAACTGTTGGTTTCATCTTGCGCGATACGAAATGCGGCATCCAACAGGCTGGCCGGGTAATAGTCAGAAGATAAAATATCTAATACCCCCAATGATGCCAGCTGGTGGGCTGCGACATTGCCGGAGTGGGAGCCACCACGGACAATATTTGGCGCGCCCATCAAGACCTGTAACCCATGCTGATGTGAGGCTCTGGCCGCCACTTCAGTGGTTGGAAACTCGGCAATCACACTGCCCAGCGCTTGGGACTCCACCACATGTTCGGCGGTAGCATCATCGTGGCTGGCGAGTGCAATTCCCCGCTGGCGGCAGTGACTGGCAATTGCCTCTCTATTTGGCCCTGACCAGCGAGCGGAAAGGGTGATTTGTTCCTCTTCAAACTCTGCCATTTGCTGATTATTAAGGTGATATTTACCCTGATAATACTCGCGGTATTTCGCGCGCGAGGCGAACTGGCGCTGGCTCGGTGAGTGATCCATCAGCGACACCAATGAAAGTTCAGGCTGCATCATCAGTTTTTCAAACAGGGGTAGGGTACTGTCATGGGGTAATTCACAGCGTAAATGAATCCGATGCTCGGCTCGGTTCAATCCCGCCCGCTGGCTATCCACCACCGCATTGATCATTTTTTGCAGATTATCCAGTCGATGGCCGCCATCGCGCACATCACCAACTGCCACGGCATCCAAAACCGTGGTAATCCCGCAGGCGACCATCAAGGCGTCATGGCTGCTCATTGCGGAATGGGCTGGCCAATCGACCTTGGGGCGTGGTGTAAAAAACTTGTCTAGGTTATCGGTATGCAGCTCGATCAATCCCGGTAATAGCCAGCTATTTTGTCCATCAATAGCGGCTGAGAGTTGGGTCGGGCGATCGCTATAGCTGTGGATTACACCATTGTGGATTTCCAGTGATCCGCTGACCACCTGATCTTCAAGAATAAGATTAACGTTATTGAGGATCATACCGGGATCTCCGTGCTGGTATGAGAAGGCGGTGGCGTCATCACCAGTAAGCGGTCACTCACACGGTTACGTATATTTTCATCATGAAAAATACCGACGATAGCGGCCCCGCGTTGCTTGGCTTTATCAATCAAACTAACCACCGCCGCGCTATTGATGCTATCTAGTGAGGCTGTCGGTTCATCCAGTAGCAGAATGGGATAATCCACAATAAAACCACGGGCGATATTGACCCGCTGCTGCTCGCCGCCGGAGAAAGTAGACGGCGCCAGATCCCATAACCGTGGTGGAACATTGAGGTGAGTTAACAGATCCTGAGCGCGCTGTTGGCATAGGTTTCGGTCAACCCCCAGCTCCAGCAAAGGTTGCATGACCACATTCAAGGCACTGATCCGTGGGATCACCCGTAAGAACTGACTGACCCAGCCCAGGGTATGGCGACGCACCGCCATAATTTGTCGGGCTTCGGCTGTGACGATATCCAGCCACTCCCCCTGATGTTTGACCCAGATATGGCCGCTATCAGGTAAATAGTTGGCATATAAAGAGCGTAGCAGAGTGGATTTACCGCTGCCGGAATGACCGTGCAGCACTACACATTCACCCCTGCCGACCTCCAAAGAGGTTTTATGCAATACCGGCAGGCGAATACCGTGCTGGTGGTGCAGCACGAAGGTTTTACTGAGATTTTCAACTCTGAGTTGCAGGTGGTCCATAGTGAGTTCTCGTTAGCCGACTTGCGGATTAAGGTCGAAAGCTAAAAATCAGTTTTGCAGCACCGATGAAACCAAAAGCTGGGTGTAAGGATGATGTGGATCGTCCAGTACCCGGTCAGTTAGGCCACTTTCAATCACTCGCCCCGCCTTCATTACTAGCAGGCGGTTAGCCAGTAGGCGGGCGACGCCAAGGTCATGGGTGACAATCACTACCGCCAACTGCATTTCCAGCACCAGATTGCGCAGTAAATCCAGTAATCGCGCTTGCACGGAGACATCCAGACCCCCGGTGGGTTCGTCCATAAATACCAGCTTTGGATGTGTCACCAGATTGCGGGCAATTTGGAGCCGCTGCTGCATGCCGCCGGAAAAGGTGGTGGGTAAGTCGTCCAAACGGGATAATGGGATCTCGACATCTTCTAGCCAGCGGCCTGCTTGTTGGCGTATTTCGCCATAATGGCGCTGGCCGATAGCCATTAAGCGTTCCCCGATATTGCCCCCAGCCGAAACTTGTGGCCGCAGACCATCCAGCGGATGCTGATGAACCACCCCCCATTCAGTGCGTAGCAAACGGCGGCGCTGACTTTCAGCCATTTGATACAAATCAATGGGCTGCTGTGCATCAGGGCGGTAAATAATATGCCCATGTTGCGGGGGAAGACGGGCTGAAATAGCTTTCAGTAGTGTGGTTTTACCTGAGCCAGATTCGCCGACAATGCCCAAGACTTCACCGGGATACAGTTGAAAAGAGACTTCGCTAAATCCTTTTCCCGGCGCATACAAATGGGTGAGATTCTCCACCGACAGCAGCGGATGGGCGAGGGGTTGTGCTTGTGTTGTAATCATTGGATATTTCCCCTGAGTGTCGCACTATTTTGTGCGGCAGCCTGAGCCTGTTGTTGCTGACAAAAATCGGTATCCGAGCAGACAAACATCCGGCTGCCCTGGTCATCCATCACCACTTCATCAAGATAACTGTGGCGCGAGCCGCACAGCGCGCAGGGTTCATCCCATTGCTGCACCGTAAACGGGTGGTCGTCGAAATCCAGACTTTCCACTTTGGTAAAGGGCGGCAGAGCATAAAGACGTTTTTCGCGGCCTGCACCAAACAGTTGCAGGGCGGGCATCATATGCATTTTGGGGTTATCAAATTTGGGGATCGGTGACGGGTCCATCACATAGCGATCGTTAACTTTCACCGGGTAGGCATAAGTGGTGGCGATATGGCCGTAGCGGGCGATATCTTCATACAGTTTCACCTGCATCACGCCATACTCCTCCAGTGCATGCATTTTTCGGGTCTCGGTTTCGCGCGGTTCAATAAACCGCAGCGGTTCGGGGATCGGCACTTGATAGATAAGGATCTGATCCTCACTCAGGGGTGTCTCGGGGATGCGATGCCGGGTCTGGATCAGGGTGGCATCAGTGGTTTTTTCGGTGGTAGCAACCCCACTGACCCGCTGGAAAAAACGGCGGATCGAGACCGCGTTAGTGGTGTCATCAGCTCCTTGATCAATCACTTTTAAGACATCAAAACGGCCAATCAGACAGGCTGTTAGCTGAATGCCACCCGTCCCCCAGCCATATGGCATCGGCATCTCTCGCCCACCAAACGGCACCTGATAGCCGGGGATTGCCACGGCTTTCAGTAAGGCGCGGCGCAGCGTTCTTTTGGTCTGCTCATCCAGATAACCCAGGTTGTAACCGCTGAGAACCTCAGTCATGGTGTGGCTCCTGTTGTTCATGGGATGGCGGCATTGAGGATGAAAAATGCTCACGGCGCAGACGTTTCAGCAACTCCAATTCGGCCTGAAAATCAACGTAATGAGGTAATTTGAGATGAGAGACAAAACCGGCGGCCTCGACGTTATCGGCATGGGCCAAGACAAACTCCTCATCCTGGGCCGGGCTGCTGACGTTTTCGTCATATTCGTGGCTTTGTAGCGCGCGATCCATTAGCGCCATCGACATCGCTTTGCGCTCACCACGACCAAAGACCAGCCCATAGCCGCGAGTAAAATGCGGCGCTGCGGAATCTGGGCTGACAAAACCATTCACCATTTCACACTCAGTCAGCAATATTTCCCCAATATCGATAGCAAATCCCAGCTCTTCTGGCTGAAGGGAAATAGTCAGATAGCCAGTGCGGATTTCGGCGGCGAATGGATGCGTACGGCCATAACCGCGCTGGGTGGAATAGCCTAGCGCCAGCAGAAAACCTTCATCGCCACGCACCAGTTGTTGCAGCCGTGCCGAGCGGTTGCAGGGGTAAACCGGCGGGTTACGGGTGATATCTTCCGGTGGTGCGCCGTCATCAAGCTCTGCTTGAGCCAATTGTTCTTGAGTCAGTAAATCAAAGGCATGAGCACAGTTATGCGGTGATAACTCGTCTGGCATCGGCTCCCTGCCTTTGGGGGCAAGCGCAGCATCCCCAGAGGCCAGCAAAGTGAAATCCAGTAACCGATGGGTGTAATCGTAGGTCGGACCGAGCACTTGCCCGCCGGGTAAGTCTTTATAAATCGCTGAAATGCGCCGCTCGAGTCGCATATTCTCAGTTGCTAGCGGCTGACTGATAGCCAGGCGCGGCAAAGTTGTACGATAGGCGCGCAGCAGGAAAATGGCTTCCACCAGATCACCACTGGCTTGTTTGATCGCCAATGCCGCCAGTTCGCGATCATAGATGCCGCCTTCGGTCATCACCCGATCAACCGCCAGACCTAACTGTTGCTCGATCTGTTCACAATCGATCGCCGGGATCTGTGTATCGCCGCGCCGCTGGTGCTCCAGCAATTGATGGGCTGCCTCAATGGCTTTTTCGCCCCCTTTGACTGCAACGTACATCAGCACACCTCCACATGGGTGGTTCGTGGAATAGCCATTAAATTCCCACCACAGGTGAGTAGGAAATCGATACCAGCAGGAAATGCCACAGGGCGGTTAAGCAGATAATTCAGCACAACGGCGGGCAGGCAGGGGGCGACCCTGCGGTCATGTTCAATTCCCGGCCCTCGTAGGCGCAGCGGCGTGCCTTGGTGCAGGCTGTCAGTCTGAATAATCACGGTTACTGAGTGTTCTGGTGACAATTCATTACCTGCCGGGCAGTCTGCCAGCTGTTTTTCTGTTATCTGCGGACTAAATAGAGCAAAACAGGCGGTACGGTTGCAGGCTGTCAGAGGTGCTCCGGTGTGAAAACGCACATTCTGTTGCGCAGTATCACTGTTGAGAAACTCGTCCAGAAAGAGTGGCGTTTCCTGATCTACCAATGTCAGCAAGAGACTGGTGGTTGCAGGGTTCAGCGGCTGCCAGCCGGTACTGTGCGGCAGGGCAACTAACACTCCGGGTTCGCTTAATGCCTTGAGAATACGCCGAAAAGTATGTTGGGCATCCTCTACCGGATGGTCGAAATGGCTTAATAAGCTCATTAATCTTCTCCCCGCACCAATGTGAAGAAATCAACCTTGCTGGTGGCAATAGCACGGGCGCGTAACTCTCGTCGTTCCTGTTGTGAGGCTGCCAGCGGGTGAATAACGGTATTAAGCAGTAACTCGTTTAACCCTGCTGATTTGCTACTCAGGGTAGAGAGTTGCAGCAAAGCATCGAGCAGTGCGCAAAGTTCAGCATGGGGTTTATTGCGCCCGGCAATGTAGCTGTAGCCGTAAATATCTGCGTAGTCGTCCAGTTTGATCACTGCGCGGGTGAGGGTCATATCGCCGAGAATGAAGCGGCGACCCGTGCCACCCATTCGGGCTTGCAATTGGTTCAAGCCAATCTCTGGTGCGCGGATAACCTGATAGCGCGGTGATAGATTTAAGGGTTGCCAGTGGGCGAGTAATTCATCCGGTTGGCTATGGGCCAATATCGACATCCAGCGCTGCCTGGTTGTAGAGGCGTTTTCCATCTAGTGCTCCATGGTCAGTTCAATCATATCGGCACGGGTCAGACTGACGGAGTACTCCGCCACCTGCAGGCTATCAACGCAGATATTCAGCGTCCGCACACATAGCAGTGGGGCATGAGTGGCAATTTCCAGTAAACGGCTCTCTTTGGCCTGGGCACGGCGCGCGCTGATTCGGGTCTGGCTACGACTCAGCGGCTGTTGCAAATTCTGGGTGATAAATTGATGCAGTGAGCCGAAGTTAAAATGTTGCAGAGCGGGCCACCAATTCAGGTCTGGCAGGTAGTGATCGATAACACAGACTGGCACGCCATTGACGCGCCGTAATGTGCGCAAATGAATAACGGTTGCCCCTTCAGTCAGTGATAGTGCTTTTGCAACATGCCCAATACACGGGCGTAAGACTGCTAGTAAGCGCTCACTGGTGGGGTCGCTTCCTTGGTCAAGCAAGTTCTGGCTGAAACGAGCATTGGCATGCAGCGGATAGTCATAAGGGCGCATCAGCACCAAAATGCCAATACCCTGACGGCGCTGCAACCAACCGCGCTCAACTAATTCATCCACAGCCCGGCGCAGAGTATGGCGGTTAACTTGATAGCGATCAGCCAGTTGCTGCTCAGAAGGGAGATAATCCCCACAGCGATATGCGCCGCGTAGTTCCTGCTCTAATTGAGCCGCAATTTGTTGATAGCGGGTGGGATAACTGGTCGGTGGTCTAGATAAGTGCATAGCGGATATACCCTCTCTCAGTATTATCACCACTGGCTGCTATCCACGATAAAATGGCAAAAGGACGAATATGGACCGGCAGGTGGTGGAGTGTCATGGCGATAACCAGTAAGTGATCTCATCGCTATGCTGGCGGTTTTTAATGACAGTTGGGTTAAGCTCAGATGGCGATACGATGAAGTTTATTTGCGGTTATCGGCGAGCTTTTTTGTCTAGTAAATCGATCTGCTTATAGTAAAAAGATTTATCGCATTATCAATCTGATACATATCCTCACCTAAAAACCTCACTTTAAACAAAAAATAAACATTGCCTTAACTTGAGAGAAACATAAGTGTCTCTTATAGTTACTTCTACGCCGCTGTGGCGTTCTCTCTGGGGGGTCATACCATGTGCCCTAATAAAATTAGCCGTCTGAGCAAAATAAGTCTGGCAATATTACTGGCCTGCTCGCTTGCAGCATGCAGTGGAAGTGGCGGCGGTTCTCACAATACTGCGAAGAATAGTGCCGGCCAGACAACCGGTGGAACCGGTTCTGGCAGTGATGGTAGTGGCAGCGGAAGCGATGGTAGTGGCGGGGATGGCAGTGGTGGTAATGGCTCTGGGGGCGGGACTGGTGGTGGCACAGGTAATGGTGGTGGCACCACGGCGAATAATTCTGCTGTCGGAAATGTGGTCAGTGGTGTCGGGACTGCCGTGGATGGTGTAGGCGATACTGTCAGTGATGTTGTTAGTCAAACACCGGTTGGCAGCTTACCCATTGTCGGGGGGGGCTTGGTCACCGTGGTCGATAGCGCGGGCAATGCGGTGAGTGAAGTGGGAACCGGTTTACAGAACGGCGTGGGACAATTAGGAAATAATCCTAATGCATTGGGCACGACGGCTGCTGGTGTACCGAAGGCCGTGGCGGATGTAGGAACCGGTGTTTCAGGGTTAGGTGGCACAGTTTCAGGTATCGCCGCTAATACCCCATTGGGCGGTGTTACTGGCACGGCGGGCGGATTAGTGACTCAGACGGGTGGGGCGGTAACTTCCATTGGTAATGGATTGGCACAAGACCTGCAAACCGGGACGACCAGCAAGTTAACCACGGCGGCGACCGGCATAGTGACGCCAGTAGTCGGTCAGGTACAAGATATTACTCAGACCGTGGGAACGACCACGGGCATTGGTGCTCCGGTTAACAATTTGCTGACTGCCGTTGGCGGCACTGTCACCACCACCGGGACTCAAGTTGCTACCAACGCACCTGCTTTGGCTGGGGTTGGGCAGGTGCTGCAAGGTACCGGGCAAGCAGTTGAGAAAGCGGGTGGCTTAGTTACTCCACCAACGACTACGGGAGGCTCGAATGGCTTGCTGGCAGGAGTGACCAATACTGTCGGTGGTGTGGTTGGTGGTGTCACCGGCGGAGTGAATGCCAATGTTTCAGCTAACGCCAATGCCAGCGCTGGTGGTGGGTTATTAAGTGGTGTCGGTGGATTACTGAAGCCGACAGCAACCAATTAACCCGTAACGCTAATGACGTTGGTGATGTATTTTAGCCTGACACCTTCTTTATTGAGGGTGCCAGGCTATATAAATAATAAAAAATATTAAAACTATAATTTAATGTGCGCATAAGGAAGTATTCTATGAATAATAGAGTGTGGCTATTGTTTTTATTTGGTGCGGGCAGTGCATGGCAATACAGTGCTTTAGCTAATACCGTTCCCATGTTGATTGATCAGAATAACCCTTCCAGAATATCGCGTGATATTACTAAACCACAAGCTACACGGACAGTGCCACCAACAATTTCCACCCCAACGCCGCATTCTAAATTAACACTGGATACCTTAATTGAGGTGAAGCACATTCAATTTATTGGTGGTACTCGATATAACATTGCTGCCCTCAGTGAACCCTTTGCTGATTATATTGGTAAAAAGGTACCATTAAAGAGTTTACTGGTCGCCACACAGTCTATTACTAAATTGTATCAGCAAGATGGCTATATTCTTTCTTATGCTTATTTGCCGTCGGATAATTTCACCAATGGCACGTTGAAAATAGGTTTGGTTGAAGGCTATATCGCCAATACTCGTATCCAAAGTGAAAACGCAGCAATAGGGCGTTGGTTGACTAAGCTGTCCCAACGCATTATGGCAGAGAAGCCACTGACACAAGATACCTTTGAACGTTACAGTATTTTAATGAGTCGGACACCAGATACTAAGGTTATCGCCACGGCTAAAAACCCGGATAATATTTATGGTGCAACATTATTGGAAGTTAAAGCTGACCATCCGCGTTACTGGAATGTCACTACCGCATTGGATAGCCGTAAAGGGGTTTATAGTGGAGTACTGAATGCAACCTTAAGTGGATTTACACCTTATGCTGAACAATTTGGGGTGGCGACGTTATTACCATTAAATAGCAAGAATCGAGACCAATATCTGGGTTTAAACTATCAGCAATTTTTAGGCAGTAATGGTTTATCACTGCAAACTCGTGGCAGTTATTATAAACAGGAACCTAAAGATTATACCGATGTACTGACACTGTATCCGCAGAATATTACTTTATCCAGCCGTACTGAACAGACGCAATATTCTGGTGGGTTGGTATTAAGTTATCCGCTGCAATTAACCCGTAAGCGACAATGGACAGTAAGTGGTGGCGTAGATTATCTGGAGAAAAGTTATAATTTAAAAAGTCGAGCACGTTTTAATTCGCTTAATAATGCATTACTCGATTTGGAAGATCAAAACCAGCGAATGCGTTATCCCGCAGCTGAATTGGCACTGACAGGTTATCAGGAATATACCCAATCTTATTGGAGCACTCGCGCCAGTGTGCGCAAGGGAATAAATGGGGCTTTGGCATCCAGTTCAGTTCCATGGGGGGACTTGGGTTTTACTCGCTGGAAACTGACCGGGGATGCGGCGTATTTAATGGCAGAGAAATGGCGGCTAAGTGCCTCGGCTGAAGGGGATTGGTCTGACAATGATCTGCCGGAAGCGGAACATGTTACTTTTGGCGGGTTGCGGTTTGGGCGGGGGTATCCAGATAGCGAAGCTACCGGCGATTATGGCTATGGTGGGCAAGTAGAAATGCGCTACATGCATAATCGGGAAAATGGCGACTGGCTCAAAACCATCCAACCTTACGCCGTGCTGGATACGGCTCATACTTGGTATAACTCGCCGATATTCCGTGCACAAAAATTGGCTTCTTATGCTGTGGGCGTCACCTTGGGTGATAACAAACATTATTCGATATCACTGGAAGGGGCGAGGCCAATTGGTGACCTGCCCAGTGATAGTTCGCGCCGTGATTGGCGCTTTAATGCCACGTTGACTTATAACTTTGCTAATTAAATCAGGGCGTCATTAACGCAGATAATGGATGACCTGATTGCCGCTGCCGCGCCAGATAAGTGAAGGGTCTTTCAGATCTTGCACGAATTTGCCATCGACCAGCACATTAATTAAATCAACTACTTGCTGTTGTTCTTCACTCAGATCAGAAAGCGTATAACCTGTCCAGAGCCAGATATCTTTGCCGTCGCACTCTTGGCGTACACGTTTTACCAGTTGCAAGATAGCTGACAAATTTTGCGGATGTAGCGGATCGCCACCGGAGAGGGATAACCCTTGCCGACGGATACGGGAATCATTCAGATCCGCAATAATCTGGTCTTCCATTTCACAGGTAAATGGCTTACCCGAATTCAGCCGCCAGGTACTTTTGTTATAACAACCCACACACTCATGTACGCAACCGGAAACGAATAGCGTACAGCGAGTGCCGGGACCATTGATAACATCGACCGGATAGTATTGATGGTAGTTTATGGTAAGTGCCTCCCTCGTACTTGATGTCGCAGGGGTGTTGGCTACATTCACTCACCCGAATCACTTATTCATGTAAGCTCATCGGGATGAGTTCCTTTGCCGCCTACCTGCAACTCCAATTACTTTGGGTAATCGTTTTTAGTCATTAGCCCAATTGCCCATTAGCCAGGTGTTTTACCCGCCGTTTGACTTCTTCTTGCTTACCGGCATTGAATGGCCGTGCATCTGGGCTCCCCAGATAGCCACATACCCGGCGAGTTACCGACACTTTTGATGGTTCATGATTGCCGCATTTCGGGCAGGTGAAGCCTTTGCTGGTGCAAGAAAACTCCCCGGTGAAGCCGCATTCGTAGCACTCATCAATCGGCGTGTTGGTGCCGTAATAAGGTACCCGGCTATAGCTATAATCCCAGACATCTTCCAATGCTCTGAGGTTATGCTGCAAGTTGGGATATTCGCCGTAACAGATGAAACCGCCATTAGCTAATGGGGGATAAGGTGCTTCGAAATCCAGCTTGTCGTAGGGGTTAACTTTCTTTTCAACATCCAGATGGAAGCTGTTGGTGTAATAGCCTTTGTCGGTGACGCCCTCTACTACGCCAAACTCGGCGGTATCCAGGCGGCAGAAACGGTCACACAGGTTTTCGCTCGGAGTGCTGTACAAGCTAAAGGCATAACCGGTTTCATCTTTCCAGGCATCTGTTGCTTGTCGCATACGTTCGACGATCGCTACGCCCTTTTCGCGTAACTGTTCGTTGTCAAAGACATGGGTCTGATTGCCAAACAGAGCATTAACAGTTTCATGGATGCCGATAAAGCCCAGAGAAATAGATGCGCGGCCATTTTTAAAGATTTCAGAGATATTATCATCCGCCTGTAAGCGTACACCACAAGCGCCTTCCATATACAGGATAGGGGCGACTCGCGCTTTGATCCCTTCCAGACGGGCAATGCGGGTCATTAACGCTTTTTTGGCTAACAGCAGGCGCTCATCGAGTAATTGCCAGAATTTCTCTTCATCACCTTTGGCTTCCAGTGCGATACGCGGCAGGTTAAGGCTGATAACTCCCAGATTATTGCGGCCATCGTGGATCTGCTTACCATCTTCTTCATACACGCTCAAGAAACTGCGGCAACCCATTGGGGTTTTGAAGGAGCCAGTGACTTTAACCACCTGATCGTAATTCAGAATATCGGGGTACATGCGCTTGGTGGCGCACTCTAGCGCTAGCTGTTTGATATCGTAATTGGCATCGCCAAATTTGTGGTTCAGGCCATCACGGATAGCAAAAACTAGTTTCGGGAATACCGCCGTTTTACGGTTTTTACCCAAACCGGCAATACGATTACGTAAAATGGCTTGCTGAATCATGCGTGATTGCCAACTGGTGCCTAGCCCAAAGCCGAAAGTGACAAAGGGGGTTTGGCCATTAGCGGTGTGCAGCGTATTGACTTCATATTCCAGTGATTGGAAAGCGTCGTAACACTCTTTTTCGGTGCGCGACATAGCATATGCTGCGGCATCTGGGATCTGCCACTCTTCAGCAACAGTCTTATGTTTGTTAAAACTTTCAGTGACGAATGGCGCCAGAATTTCATCGATGCGGTTAATGGTTGTCCCACCATAAATATGGCTGGCAACCTGCGCGATAATCTGCGCCGTCACTGCGGTGGCGGTTGAAATGGATTTTGGCGGCTCGATTTCCGCGTTACCCATTTTAAAGCCCTGAGTCAGCATGCCATCAAGATCAATTAGCATGCAGTTGAACATCGGGAAGAATGGCGCGTAATCCAGATCATGATAGTGAATCTCGCCGCGCTCATGAGCCAATACTACGTCCCGTGGCAATATATGTTGTTTGGCATAGTGCTTGGCAACAATACCGGCCAGCAGATCACGCTGAGTCGGGATAACTTTGCTGTCTTTGTTGGCATTTTCGTTCAGCAGCGCTTTGTTACTTTGCTCCACTAAACCCCGGATTTCCTGATTCAGGCGACCACGCAGTTCCCGCGAGATATCCCTGTCATGGCGATACTCGATATAAGCTCGGGCAAGCTGCTTGTATTGACCGGCCATCAGTTGGTTTTCTACCGCGGTTTGGATATCGCGGATATCAACCTTCGGCTGGTTCTCCATCGTCTGAGCGACCACACGAGCAACAGTTGCACAATAATCTGCATCCACAACGCCAACAGCCAAGGCTGCACGCTCGACAGCTTCCTTGATTCGTACCTCATCAAAAGGTACCTGACAACCGTCCCGTTTAATCACTACTGTTTTCACAATGTCGCTCCTGTTTCCTGCCGCGTAGGGTTATCCACAAGACAACCCGCAGCACATAAGGGCTGCGAGAGGGTGTGGATGGTTTTGTGGATAACTACTACATATAGATATCTTAATTCCTGCAAACACTATATATGGGTGATGGCAAACAAGTTTGACTTAGGACAAGGAAATCGGCGTTAGGTTTATTCCTGCTCAGTGCTCGCCAATATGGGCATTTTATGCTGTGGACTCGAACGCCTATGGGCGGAAATGTTCTAGTAAAAAATCAACCCATACGCGCACCCGTGGGGGCAAATCGGCTGAAGCATAATAGAGCCACAGTGGTACCGGTGCTGGCCAGTAATTGGTTAACACCGGCACCAGACTGCCGTCAGCAAAATGGGGTTCTGCATGCCACTGTGCTACATAGGTTATTCCCATATCAGCCAGTGCTGCGCTCAATAATATTTCGGGCTGTGAGATAACCAGGCGGCCAGATAATTCTAGAGATTGCACCTCATTATTGTGTTGCAGTAACCATTTGACTATCCGCCCTGTTGATGGGTTTCGGTGCAATAAACATTGATGCTGATGGAGGTCTGGCGGAGTGCTCGGCGAGCCATAACGCGCCAGATAAGCAGGAGTAGCTGCCAGTACCATTTGCATGGGGTAAAACTGACGGGCAATCAGCCGGCTATCGGGATCAATATGGGTACCGATGCCAACATCAAATCCTTCCCCGACCAGATTAACCACTCTGGGCTCCAGTGAAAGGTCGAGGTCAATCAGTGGGTAGCGCGCCATAAACGCTGGGATCAGTGGCATTAATAACTGGCGACCAAAACCGGGGATCAAACTGACTCGCACAGTGCCACTAGGATGTTGCTCATCATGACGCGCTGCATCCAGAGTCTGTGACAATGCCTGCCACAGTGGTGCGACCCGCGCCAATAATACTTTGCCTTCATCCGTCAGCATCACGCTATGGGTATTACGTTGAAACAGGCGCACAGCCAACCGCTCTTCCAATACGCGGATATTTTTACTGATCGCGGCGGGTGTCACTCCCAACTGACGTGCGGCAGCAGAGAAGTTCTCATTTTGGGCGGCACTTAGAAAAGCGGGTAACAAACGGTGAATATCAAAAGGCAGCGACATATTGGTTGATACCTTGGGTTGAAATTGATGTGACTGATAGCAGTCTACTCGGGCAGGACGAAAAATGAAAAAATAGCGTTATCAAACCTGTTGGAGAGTGAATTATGTCCCGTATTTTAGTGTTAACTGCCCACCGTAGCCCAGATGAGTCCCGTATCAACCTCCAGTTAATAGAGGCAGTTAGTCTCTTACCGAATGTCACCGTGCATGAATTGATGCGTGAGTATCCAGATTTTCAGATTGATGTTGCTCGCGAGCAACAGTTGCTGGAATCGCATGATGTGATTGTGATGATGTTTCCTTTTTACTGGTACAGCTCGCCGGCGATTTTAAGTGAATGGCAGGATGCGGTTTTAACTTACGGTTTCGCTTATGGCAGCCGCGGGGATAGGTTGCAGGGCAAACCCTTGCAGTTGGTGGTGTCTACCGGGGGGAAAGCACAGGACTATACTCCACAAGGTTATAACCGTTACCCGGCGTTAGATTTGTTACTGCCTTTCCGCGCGATGGCAAATATGACCGGGATGGATTTTTTACCGCCGTTCTTGGTGCAGGGGGCCAATGCCATGGAGGAGGATACTTTGCAGGAGTATATTCAAGGAGTGGTGAGAGTGATGGAGGGTTTTTAGTTTTCAGTTTTAGTGATCAGTTTGGTTGTTAGTGTGAGTTCCTGTCATGATTTTGGTTTAGGTTTTTAGATTCGGTTGTACAGCTTCACGGCTCACCTAACCCTTGTCACCTTAAACAGTCAAGGGTGTGTTGGCGCACACCCTTAACGATCCTGCGCCTACGCACGTATCGTTAGTCCACTTCATCGGTGGTTAAGTAAGCTCAGTGCATTAGCAACCGAACTAATCACCTGAAATCTACCCCATAAAATGCTCGGCCAACTCCAGATCCCGTCGGGTAAACTCTCTCACTATCTTGCCACTTTCCATAATTGCGGCACGCTCGGACATATGCGCGACCACATCACTATCATGACTGACCAACAAATAAGTCATGCCATGCTCGTGTTTCAGGTGATTGAGTAGATTGAGAATTTCAGCCTGAACAGACATATCTAATGCTGACGTCGGCTCATCCAGCAGCAACAATTTGGGGCGTAATAACAGGGCGCGGGCGATGGCAATCCGCTGGCGTTGACCACCGGAGAATTGATGGGGATAGCGCTGTGCCGCAGAGGCGGGTAGGCCCACTTGTTCAAGTGCCTGATCAATTCTTTGCTGAATATTCTGCTCGCCGTGGATTTTTAATGGCTCCCCCAGTGTGCGCTGAATATTATGTTGAGGATGAAGCGAGGCATAAGGGTCTTGAAACACCATCTGCACTTCTTTACGCAACTGACCGGTAAAACGTTGCCCCGGCTGTAGCGGTTGGCCCAGCAAGGTTATCTCGCCTTGCCACTCCCGCTGCAAACCGGCCAGTGTGCGCAATACCGTCGATTTACCGCAGCCCGAAGCCCCGATCAGACTGAAAGTTTCCCCCTCTTGCACGGCAAAACTGACCGACTCAACCGCCATTTTTACCTGATTTTTCTGAGCGAAACTGACTTGTAGATTGTTAACTTCAATCAGTGCCACGGTGGCCTCCAGAGAAATCGGCATTGCGATCCAGTACCGGCAGATCAGTGCCATAGGTGCTGGCGTTCGGACGACAAGCCCAAAGTGTATGGGTATAAGGATGAGTTGAATGAGGCAAATCAGCTGCCAGCCCTTGATCCACTAATTTCCCCTGATACATCACCAGTACCCGGTGACAATGTTCGGCGACTAACGGCAGGTCGTGGCTGATCAGCAACAAGCTCATATTGCGCTGCTCAGTTTGCTCGACGATCAGTTCAAGAATCTGATTGCGCAGTTTGGCATCTAATGCTGAGGTGGGTTCGTCGGCGATGAGTACTCTAGGGTTATTCACTAAAGCAATGGCTAACATCGCCCGCTGCCCCATACCACCCGACAGCTGGCCGGGGTAGCTGTGATAAGCACTTTCATTCAATCCAACCGAGGCCAGCGCGTTTAACACGCGCTCGCGCGTATCTGCACCGGAAAGGGAGTTATGCAAGAGTAGGGACTCTTCAACTTGTTTTCCAACCGTGCGCACCGGATTCAGTGCGTAGCGGGGGTCCTGCAGCACCATGGCAATTTCACTGCCACGTAATGCGCCCCATTGCTTAGATTTTAGGCGCGTTAAATCATATTCGATAACCTGACCGGAATTTCCTTGCTCGTCGGTATTATCCGCATAATAACTCAGCTTTTTGGCACTGACTCTCCCCGGCGAGCGAACTAATCCCATCAAGGCTCTGGCCGTAATAGATTTGCCAGAACCAGACTCACCTACCAGCGCGACTCGCTCGTGGCCGAGGTGGAACGAGATATTATCCACCACTCGTTGTTGCTGAAAATCGACGCACAAGTTGTCGACGACGAAAATTTTATCAGTCATGGTGAGGGTCCAAAATATCTCGCAGGCCGTCGCCTAACAGGTTAAATGCCATACTGCTAAGTAAGATGGCGCAGCCTGGGATCGCGGCAATCCACCATTGGTCGAAAATAACCTGCATGCCGTCGGCAACCATTGAACCCCATTCAGACATAGGTGGGCGGGCTCCCAGCCCGAGGAAGCCTAATCCGGCTGCCGCCAAAATAATCCCCGCTAAATCGAGCGCCAGACGTACCACCGCAGAAGGGAGGCACATAGGTAAAATGTGGCCCCACAGCAAGCGCAGGCCTTTGATACCCATCATTTCAGCGGCGGCAAGGTAGTCGCTTTTGCGTAATAGCTGAATTTCGGCTCGGGCCTGGCGGGCATAAGCTGGCCACGTGGTCAGGGCCAAAGCCAGTGCGCCGTTAATTAAACCTGGGCCAAGCATGGCCACAAAAGCAAAGGCCAAAATCAGCCGTGGCATCGACATCACCACATCAGTGACACGCATTAAAATACGTTCGAGCCAGCCGCCGTAATAGCCAGACAGTACCCCGACCAGCAGCCCCAATGGCAAGGTGATCACGGTAACCAGCAGCACTAACCCCAAGGTTGGGCGAGTGCCATAAATCAGGCGCGACAGCATATCGCGACCATAACTGTCGGTACCCAGCCAGTGATGTCCCCCAGGCGGTAACAGCCGGTCAGCCGCGTTTTGCCAGTTAGGATCTTGCGGTGCCAGCCAAGGGGCGAAAATCGCGATGATGACCAACAAAGAGAGAATAAACAGCCCGATGCTGGTGGAAGGGGAACGCTTCAGCGCGTGGCAGATTTTTATGATTGACATATCAGCGCGTTCTCGGGTCCAGCAGACGAACCAGCAGGTCCGTCACATTGTTAATCAAAATAAAGCACATCCCGAGCAGCAGAGTTCCCCCCATAATAGCGGTGGTATCTCCGGCAAACAGTGCGCTGGTCAGATAGCGACCAATACCCGGCCAGGCAAAGACGGTTTCTGTTAATACCGCGCCTTCCAACATGCTGGTATAGGCCAGTGCAATCACTGTCAGTAATGTGCCACGGATATTGGGCAGCACATGCATCAGCAGAATTCGCATCTCACCCGCGCCTTTGGCTCTGGCTAGCGTGATGTACTCTTTATTCAGTTCACTCAAACATGCAGAACGTGTCAGGCGGGTAATGCTGGCCAAGGCATAGTAGGAGAGCAGGGCCACCGGCAAGATCAAATGGGCGATAGCATTACCAAAGGCACCGGCATCACCGGAGCGCCAAGTGTCGATCAGGGCAAAACCGGTTTTCGCTTCCACCGTATATTGATAGATATCATCAAGGCGACCGGGGCCGGGGCTCCATTGTAGGCGAGCATAAAATAGCAGCAGCATCAGCAGGCCAAGCCAGAAGATGGGCACCGAGTTACCCAGCAAGGTAATAAAACGAATAGTGACATCCAGCTTGCTCCCCGCCCAACGAGCACACAACAAACCGAGGATAACCCCCAGTGATGCACCGATGATAAGAGATAACGTTGCCAATTCTAATGTTGCAGGGAATACGTTGAGCAGATCGTGTAAAACCGGCTGACCACTGGCACTGGCAAGCCCCAAATCACCATGAGCAAGGCGCTCCAGATAATGCCAGAACTGTACAGGTAATGACTGGTCCAGCCCAAGTTGGTGTTTAACTTGCTGGTAAGTGGCTTCACTGGCGTGGTCGCCCACAATTTGTAGCACCCGATCCACTGGCGACAACGCCGACAGGAAAAAGGTGATAACCAGTAGACCGAATAAGGTTAGGGCCAGGGTAAATAGCCCCTGTAAAAAACCCCAAAAACGACGCCGGGATTGGGTTCCCGGCGTATGATTTAATGCTACAGACATCGACGTGCTCGCGTTAAATATACTTTATTGATAAGTCAGCGCGGCTATCTTACTTGCTGACACGGTCATAGTAGACCATATCTGCATTCAGACCTTGTTGGTAGCCTTTTACATTATCTCGCAATACAACTTGTGCCTTGGCTTGATCAATAAAGATGTAAGGCGAGTTCTGTTGCAGCTCTTGCTGCATTTGGGTGTAGAGAGCCGCGCGCTTAGCTGGATCGGCTTCTGCGACAGCGGCCAGTGTTTGCTTATTCAATTCAGGGATAACCCAGCCATTTAAGCCAGCAACCGTGCTGCTCTTACCGTCGTTATAGGCAAAGGCACTGGCGTTGGAGTGCGCATCGAAGTAATCAGGGATCCACAGGCGAATAGCTGACTGATGCTGTTTGGCACGTACGCGGCCATAAACCTGGCTACCTGCAGCTGGCAGCAGCACCAATTTCACCCCACCTTGGGCAAAGCTGGCTTGCAGTGACTGAGCAATGGTAATAAATGGCGGTTTGTTCTCAACATCTAGTGTCAGTGTGGCATCTTTAATGCCTGCTTTAGCCAGAATTTCTTTGGCTTTAGCGGGATCAAAGGTAAATGGATTGCTCTCCAGTGCGCCCGGTAAACCGACCGGGAGGAAGCTTTGATGTACGAAATACTGGTCTTTCAGCAAGTCTTTAGTAATACCCTGGTAATCAACTAAATAGCGAGTAGCTTTCCAGAATTCTGGTTTGCTCAGAATTGGGTTGGCTGGATTGGCGGTGTTAAAGACCAAATAGTTTTGTTCAGCTGATGGGATCTCAACAACTTTAACACCCGCTTGCGTTTTCAATGCTGCTGTCTGGTCTGGCCCTAATTCACGCGCGATATCGGCATCACCTTGCTGAATCAGCAAACGGCGAGCACTTGGATCTGGCACGTTTTTGATAATGATATTTTTAATCAGTGGCTTATCGCCTGGTGACGTTGGGTTAGCATCCAGTACGATAGCTTGGTGCGGTTGATAAACACGCATTTTGAACGGCCCACTCCCTGCGGAGTGCATTTTCAACCAGGCATTGCCATAGTCATCTTCTTTCACATTAGCAGTAACGGCTTTCTTATCCACAATCGAAGCAATCGGTGTCGATAAAATATTCAGGGCAACCGCCGGGCTGACATCAGCGCTCCAGCTCAGTTGCACAGTATTGTTATCAATCTTCTTCAGATTCTTCTCGATATTACTCGGATCCCAGCCCAGCACGTTGAGGATAAAGGCCGGTGAACGATTCATTTTGACCGCACGGGTGAAGGAGTAAATGACGTCATCGGCTTGTACTGGATTACCAGAGGAAAACACGGCTTTTGGGCGCAATTTTACAGTGAGTGTTTTGGCAGCAGCATCCCCTTGCCAACTTTCAGCAAGCACCGGTATCACTTGTGCCGGATTATCACGATCGGCCTGTACCAGACGTTGGTACAGACTTGGAACAGTTTGAATACTGGATAATTCATTACTTTCAGCCGGGTCAAGGCTAACAATATCATCCAGGGATTGCACCACGACCAGAGTATCCGGAGGCGTTGCTGCCAGCGCGCTACCAGATAATGCTGTCAAAACCAATAATGACAGAATTTTAGCTTTCATTGAGACTCCCTGAAAATGGATTAATGCCATTATGCTGTTTAATAAATATTGCGCGTAACAGATGGTTACACTAATAGGAAATTATTGTTTTTTCTACTATTTCATCGCAGTTTCTCACGATAATGGCTTTGCTGTCTGTGGTCAAAGTCTCAACAGCTATTTGTTATAACAATTTGTGATAAAGAAATATTACAAAAAAGTAATGATTGTGAGTGGCCTTAAAATGTTAGTGATCTCCCACTAAATATAGGGTGAATTAGTTATAATGGAACATTATTTCATTTTATTTATACAAAAGGGAAAAGTATGATTGCCGGAAATATTCATCATTTGGAATTATTACCTTATCTGCCTGCGCCACTGAAAGACGCTATTGAATACGTCAAAAAACATATCACTGCAGAAACCCCACTGGGTAAGCATGATATTGATGGTAATAATCTGTTTGTGCTGATTTCCAATGACAGCACGGACTATCTGGAAAATCGTCGGGCGGAATATCATGCTAAGTATCTGGATATCCAGATTGTGCTGGCTGGGGTGGAGGGGATGACTTTCAGTAATCTACCGGCCGGTAAACCTGATACCGACTGGTTAGCGGACAAAGATATTGCCTTTTTACCCGCAGGTATTGATGAGAAACAGTTTGTGATGCAAACCGGTGATTTTGTGGTGTTCTACCCAGGAGAAGTGCATAAGCCGCTGTGTGCCGTGGGTGAGCCTGCCAATGTGCGTAAAGCCGTGGTTAAAATGGCAGTGAAATAGGCTAGTTGGTTGGGTTTTATAACAGAAAAGGCCAAACAGTGACTGTATTGGCCTTTGCTATGCTAACTATTTTTATGCATTACACAGAGTAGCGACCATCACGGCTTTGATGGTGTGCAGGCGGTTTTCTGCCTGATCAAACACAATGCTGTGTGCGGATTCAAAGACTTCTTCCGTCACTTCGATGCCATTCGGCAAGTCATAAAGCTCTGCCATCTGTTTGCCAACAATGGTTTGGTCATCGTGGAATGCTGGCAGGCAGTGCAGGAATTTAACCTGCGGGTTGCCCGTCAATTTCACCACATTCATATTGACCTGATAAGGTTTTAACAGAGCCACACGCTCCTGCCATACCTCTTTCGGCTCACCCATTGAGACCCAAACATCGGTATACAGGAAGTCAGCCCCTTTTACCCCCTCAGCAATATCTTCTGTCAGGGTGATTTTGCCACCCGTCTTTTGCGCCTGAGCCTGACAAGCTGCCACCAGTTTGGCCTCGGGCCAGCACGCTTTTGGCGCGACCAAACGTAAATCCATCCCCACCAAAGCCGCGGCTTCCAGCATGGTGTTGCCCATGTTATTACGAGCATCGCCGAGATAAGCAAACTTCATGTCACTCAGCGGCTTACCTGGCAAGTGCTCCTGCATAGTCAGTAAATCAGCCAGCAATTGGGTAGGGTGGAATTCATTCGTCAGACCATTCCATACCGGGACACCTGCAAATTCTGCCAGTGTTTCGACCACTTGCTGGCCGTGACCACGATACTGAATACCGTCATACATACGGCCCAAGACTCTGGCGGTATCTTTAATGGACTCTTTATGCCCAATTTGGCTCCCACCTGGGCCGAGGTAAGTCACGCGTGCACCTTGATCATATGCGGCAACTTCGAAAGAGCATCGAGTACGGGTCGAGTCTTTTTCGAAGATGAGCGCGATATTCTTACCTACCAATTTTTGCTGTTCATTGCCGGATTTCTTGGCTTGCTTCAACTCAGCAGCTAACGCCAGCAGGGCTGTTATCTCGGCGGGGGTAAAATCCAGTAACCTCAGAAAGTGACGTTTATAGAACTGACTCATCTGTTCATCTCCTTGTGGCCCAACATCTTTGATGTTTAGCGCCAACATCAATTACGTTGAGTTTAATTTAACTTCAATATGAATTTAAATTCAATTTATACGTATAAATATGCAATTACAACCCCAATCAACAAATCTTTCTCGTTTGTAGTGGAGGCAACCGCGCGGGTGTGGGAAAATAGCGCAATACAAAGCCCATTGACTGAGGATAAAGGCATGGCAAACCGCGAAATGCTAGACGAACAACGTGACGAGACTCGCCTGATCATCGAAGAACTGCTGGAAGATGGCAGCGATCCGGATGCGCTGTACACCATTGAACACCACCTTTCAGCCGAGAAGTTCGAAGTGCTGGAAAAAGCTGCCGTTGAAGCATTCAAGCTGGGTTATGAAGTGACCGATGCTGAAGAGCTGGAAGTGGAAGATGGCTCTGTGGTGATGTGCTGTGATGTGATAAGTGAAGTTGCTCTGAATGCCGAAATTATTGATGCGCAGGTAGAACAGTTGATTGCGCTCGCTGAAACCTGTGGCGTGAATTACGACGGTTGGGGAACTTACTATGAAGATCCTAACGGCGAAGATGAAGACGGCGAGTTCGACGACGAAGAGTTGATTGATGAGGATGACGACGGTAAGCGTCACTAACATCCCCTGCGTGCTTGAAATCGCAGGGTTGTTAGCTTCGTTCGCTCACCCGAATCACTTACTGATGTAAGCTCATCGGGGTTCGTTCTCTTGCTGCCTACCTGCAATTCCAATGACTTTGGGGATGCCCTGCGTACTTAAAGTCATTAGCAAATAATATCAGGGTGCTTAATGTGCCCTGAATAATTACAGTTTTTTCAACATAGTCACTTCACAATCGACATGGCCGGTATTGCCCAGCGAACGGTCGATATGCTCAAAACCTAACTTTTCATATAAACCGATGGCACTGGTTAGGCTAGCGGTGGTTTCCAAATAGCAGCGACCAAACCCCTGTTGGCGAGCAAACTCTAGCGCCTGCAGTGCCAATTGCTTAGCGAGCCCCTTGCCGCGCAAGATCGGTAGGAAATACATTTTCTGTAATTCACAAAGGTCAGCTTCACCGCCAGACAGCGGTGCTACACCACCCCCACCCGCAATCCGACCATCCACCTCAATAACCCAATATGCGCTACGTGGCTGACTATACAACTCATATAAGTGATCCAGATTGGGATCAGACACGGTATAGCCCTTATCTGCCGTTAGGCCAAACTCAGCCGAAACGTCGCGGATAACATTAGCGATAGCAAGATTATCAGCGGCAGTGATAGGGCGCACCAGCAGGCGGATAGGTGTAGCTGTGGTCATGGCGTATTACTCTATAAATCGAATGGTAATAACTTAGTAATAATCTGTAATACCATTGAATGACGCAAAGAGGCAATGATAAAAAAACAGCGGGTATCATGAATATCCCGCTGTTTTGGTTTGGTGAGTCGCAGATTAATTACAGTGCGGCGATAACTGCCTGCTGCTCAATTAATTTTTGCTTGGCTTCAGCACAGGCGGCCATTCTTTCGCGCTCTTTGGCAACGACGGCTTCTGGCGCGCGCGCCACAAAACCTTCGTTACTCAATTTGCTTTCGATGCGCTCAATCTCGGCTTCCAGCTTCGCCACTTCTTTTGCCAGCCTTTCCAGTTCGGTCGCTTTATCAATCAGACCGGCCATGGGGATCAACACTTCAGCACCCTCAACCAATTTGGTCACGGATACCGGGCCTTTATCACCCTCTGCTAACAAGGTGAGAGAGGAGAGGCGTGCCAATGACTGGATGAAGCTTTGGTTTTCCAGCACGCGACGTTGGGCGTCGGCACTGGCACCACGCAGCATCACTTCCAGTGGTTTACCCGGTGCGATGTTCATTTCTGCACGGATATTACGCACGGCAATGATAGTCTGCTTGATCCACTCCAAATCACTTAGGGCTTTCTCATCGACCTGACTGGCGTCATATTCTGGGAAAGGCTGCAACATAATGGTGTCCGCAGTAATGCCTTTCAGGGTTTTAACCCGCTGCCAGATAGTCTCAGTGATATAAGGAATAATAGGATGCGCCAGACGTAACAGTGCTTCCAATACCTCAATCAGGGTGTGGCGAGTCCCGCGCAGTTCAGCTTGCGAACCACTGTTCATCACCGGCTTGGTCAGTTCCAGATACCAGTCGCAGAACTGGTTCCAGGTGAATTCATACAGAATACCGGCTGCCAGATCGAAGCGATAAGTGTCCATCGCTTCACGGTAGGCTTTAATGGTCTGATTGAATTCAGCCAGAATCCAGCGGTCAGCCAGTGACAGCACCATCTCGCCGCCATTCTGCCCACAATCTTGTCCTTCAGTGTTCATCAGCACGAAACGGCTGGCGTTCCACAGCTTATTACAGAAGTTGCGATAACCTTCCAGGCGCTTCATGTCCCAGTTGATATCACGGCCAGTGGAGGCCAATGCAGCCAAGGTAAAGCGCAGGGCATCAGTACCGTGTGGTTCAATCCCGTTCGGGAACTGTTTCTCGGTACGTTTGCGGATTTTCTCAGCCAGTTGTGGCTGCATCATGTTTCCGGTACGTTTTTCCAGCAGCTCTTCCAGCGAAATGCCATCAACCATATCCAGCGGGTCAATAACGTTTCCTTTGGACTTGGACATTTTCTGCCCTTCGTCATCGCGGATAAGGCCGGTCATATACACTGTTTTAAACGGCACTTGCGGCTTGCCATTTTCATCTTTCATAAAGTGCATGGTCAGCATGATCATGCGAGCAATCCAGAAGAAAATAATGTCGAAGCCACTGACCACCACACTGGTCGGATGGAAAGTTTTCAGTGCTGCTGTTTGCTCAGGCCAGCCCAGTGTGGAGAAAGTCCACAGGCCGGATGAGAACCAGGTATCCAGTACGTCTTCATCTTGACGCAGTGCGACATCTGCCCCCAAATTATTCTCACGGCGTACTTCCGCTTCATCGCGGCCAACGTACACGTTACCCTGCTCGTCATACCAAGCTGGAATGCGGTGGCCCCACCACAATTGACGGGAGATACACCAGTCTTGGATATCACGCATCCACGAGTAATACATATTTTCGTACTGCTTAGGTACGAATTGGATCTCGCCGTTTTCGACTGCTTCAATGGCGACTTTGGCCAGTGGAGCGGTGCGAACATACCATTGGTCGGTCAGCATCGGTTCAATCACCACGCCGCCACGGTCACCATAAGGAACCGTCAGGTCATGGGGTTTAATCTCTTCCAACAGGCCGAGTTTATCGAATTCAGCCACCACTGCTTTACGGGCAGCAAAGCGCTCCAGACCTTGGAACTGGGCTGGAATTGCGCTACTGCAAGCATCGGTAGCTTCACCGTTGGTATCGAACACTTCAGCTTCTGCGCGGATATCACCGTCGAAAGTCAAAATGTTGATCATAGGCAGGGCGTGGCGCTTACCGACTTCATAGTCATTAAAGTCGTGGGCGGGGGTGATTTTCACGCAACCGGTGCCTTTTTCCATATCGGCGTGTTCATCACCGAGGATCGGAATACGGCGACCGACCAGCGGCAAGATCACTTCTTTGCCGATCAGATCTTTGTAACGCGGATCTTCTGGGTTTACCGCAACACCGGTATCACCCAGCACGGTTTCCGGGCGGGTGGTGGCGACGACCAGATAATCTTTACCTTCAGCGGTTTTAGCACCATCAGCCAGAGGGTAGCGCAAATGCCACATTGAACCTTTGGATTCGCGGTTTTCCACTTCCAAATCAGAGATAGCGGTACGCAGCTTAGGATCCCAGTTCACCAGGCGTTTGCCACGGTAAATCAGATCTTCTTTATGCAAACGGACAAACACTTCTTTAACCGCGTTGGACAGGCCTTCGTCCATGGTGAAACGCTCACGTTCCCAATCCACGGAGTTACCCAAGCGGCGCATCTGACGAGTAATGGTGCCGCCAGATTCACCTTTCCATTCCCAAATTTTATCGATAAACGCATCACGGCCATAATCGTGACGGGTTTTGCCTTCTTCTGCGGCAATCTTGCGCTCAACAACCATCTGGGTCGCGATACCGGCGTGGTCGGTACCGGCTTGCCACAAGGTATTTTTACCTTGCATGCGCTGATAGCGAATCAAGGTATCCATGATGGTTTGCTGGAATGCGTGGCCCATATGCAAACTGCCGGTCACATTCGGCGGCGGGATCATAATGCAGTAGCTTTCTTTGCTGGTATCGCCGTTCGGCTTGAAATAACCCTGCTTTTCCCAATGCTCATACAGCGGCTGCTCGATCTCTTGCGGGCTGTATGTTTTATCGAGGGATGGCTCAGCTTTGTCGATATTAGAAGGTGTGTTTTCCATTTTATTTTTTATTTCAATTAGTTGGCGGCGTTGCCGTAGTCAATTGGAAGCCGACGCTGCGATAAGACTTATATCGGTCGCGCGCCAACTGTTTCAAATTTTCTTCGTAAGGGACGAAGTCTACCACTTCATGGAAAGCAGTGGCAAAACCTGCGAACTCTGGCAGCAGGCTAATAAGGAGGTCACGAGGGGAATTTCCGCGTCGTTCTGGCCATGACAGTTCAACTGGTGCGCCATATTTTGGCCCTTCACCCGCTAAATTATGAGGCACAAATTGCTCAGGTGCACGTTGCCATAGGGCTTCATCCAGCCGTTGGGCCTGCTCCTGACTTTCACAAGCGATCAGCACCCGTTTGCCTGCCCGCCAACGAGCAGCGGCAACCTCGCAGGCCAACGCTTCATGAGCACGCAGCTCACCCACGGGCGTGTCGTGTTCGAGCAGATAAAAGGTGGCGTTCTTCATAGGTTCTCAGCACCCTTCGTCCTTGACGCCGCAGGGTTGTTGGCTACTCTCACTCACCCGAATCACTGACTGATGTCAGCTCATCGAGATGAGTTCGTTTGCCGCCTACCTGCAACACCAATGACTTTGGGTATATATCAAATGGAATATATCAAACCTTCATAGGTTCTCAGCACCCTTCGTCCTTGACGCCGCAGGGTTGTTGGCTACTCTCACTCACCCGAATCACTGACTGATGTCAGCTCATCGGGATGAGTACGTTTGCCGCCTATCTGCAACACCAATGACTCTGGGTGTATATCAAATGGAATATATCAAACAATTAATCGTCGCCGTTTAGCCCTGCACGGTTAAGCAGGAACTGAGACAACAACGCGACCGGTCGGCCTGTTGCGCCTTTGTTCTTGCCTGAGCGCCATGCGGTGCCCGCGATATCTAAATGCGCCCAACTGTATTTACGAGTAAAACGTGACAGGAAGCAGCCTGCGGTAATAGCTCCACCCGCACGGCCACCAATATTGGCCATATCAGCAAAATTGGAATCCAGTTGCTCGTAGAACTCATCACCCAACGGCAAGCGCCATGCACGGTCACCGGCTTGCTCCGACGCCCCGATTAGCTCATGAGCCAATGGATTGTGGTTCGACATCAAGCCGGTAATGTGATGCCCCAGCGCCACGACACACGCGCCAGTCAGTGTAGCAATATCAATCACCAGCTCTGGGTCGAAACGCTCAACATATGTTAGCGCATCACACAGTACCAGCCGCCCTTCAGCATCAGTATTCAATACTTCAACTGTCTGGCCAGACATGGTGGTCAAGATATCGCCTGGACGATAAGCACGGCCACCCGGCATGTTTTCACAGCCGGCCAGCACGCCAATCACGTTTAATGGCAATTGCAGCTCAGCCACCACCCGCATCACGCCATACACGGTTGCAGCACCGCACATGTCGTATTTCATTTCATCCATGCCTTCGGCAGGTTTAATCGAAATACCACCGGAGTCGAAGGTTAGCCCTTTGCCGACCAGCACAATTGGCTTAGCGTCAGGATTCGGATTGCCCTTATATTCTATCACCGACATCAATGATTCATTCTGCGAACCATGACCGACAGCAAGATAAGAGTGCATTCCCAGCTCTTTCATTTGCTGCTCACCAATCACACGAGTGATGATGTTGGTGCTAAATGCATCGGCCAATTGGCGCGCCTGAGATGCCAGATATGCGGCGTTACAAATGTTTGGCGGCATATTGCCCAGATCTTTCGCGGCTTTAATACCGGACGCCACAGCCAGACCATGTTGGATTGCACGCTCACCACTGGTCAGTTCGCGGCGAGTTGGCACGTTGAACACCATTTTACGCAACGGACGACGAGGCTCGGTTTTATTGCTTTTAAGTTGATCGAAGGTGTAAAGCGTTTCTTTGGCAGTTTCTACTGCCTGACGCACCTTCCAGTAAGTATTGCGGCCTTTGACATGCAACTCCGTCAGGAAGCAAACAGCCTCCATTGAGCCGGTGTCATTAAGGGTATTGATGGTCTTTTGGATCACTTGCTTGTATTGGCGTTCATCAAGCTCACGCTCTTTGCCACAGCCAATTAACAAGATGCGCTCGGAGAGAATATTCGGCACATGGTGCAGCAATAGCGTCTGCCCGACTTTGCCTTCAAGTTCACCACGGCGCAATAAAGCGCTGATGTAGCCATCACTAATTTTGTCGAGTTGTTCGGCAATGGGAGATAGACGGCGAGGTTCGAAAACGCCGACTACAATACAGGCACTGCGCTGTTTTTCCGGGCTGCCGCTCTTTACACTGAACTCCATGCACTCTCCTGAATCTTAAAGACAAAGGCGGGAGCTACGGCTAGAATGTAGCACTCCGCAACGATCTCTCTCCGTTGTGTTAACGACGTGTGTTAACCTTAACGGCATAAGTTGTTTTGTTTTGGCGACTATAAGCATGTTCCTATAGGACACCTAAACGCTAGATGCTGTAATACTATTTTAGCTGTGAAGGTTGCCATATGATGAGAATAAATGGCGGATTAACGATGAAACTATCGATTTTCCTGCAAAAAGACAAGTTTTCACAGGCGTATTAGCGTGATCATCATTAGATATCTGGTACGGGAAACACTTAAGAGCCAAATTGCGATTCTGTTCATCCTGCTATTAATCTTCTTTAGCCAGAAGTTAGTTCGGATATTAGGCGCTGCGGTCGATGGTGAAATCCCGACAAACTTGGTTTTATCCCTTTTAGGGCTTGGCGTGCCAGAAATGGCGCAACTTATCCTGCCATTGAGTTTATTCCTTGGCTTGCTCATGACTTTGGGAAAATTGTATACGGAGAGTGAAATCACCGTGATGCATGCCTGCGGCATGGGTAAGAAGTCCTTAATTATGGCAGCATTGATTTTGGCGCTGGTCACCTCGGCGCTCGCTGCAGTTAACACTATTTGGCTAGGGCCTTGGTCGTCTAAACATCAAGATGAAGTCTTGACTGATGCCAGAGCGAACCCGAGCCTGGCCGCCTTGGCTGGCGGGCAGTTCAAATCTTCAACTGATGGCAATTCAGCCTTATTTATCGGTAATGTGTCGGGCAAAGAGTTTAACCGTGTATTTTTGGCACAATTGCGGCCAAACGGTAATCAGCGCCCCTCGGTTGTAGTGGCTGACAGTGGTCATATGACTGAACGGCCTGATGGCTCACAAGTGGTTATCTTGAACAAAGGTACTCGCTATGAAGGCACTGCGCTATTGCGTGACTTCCGCATCACCGATTTTGTCGACTATCAGACAATCATTGGTCATCAGGAAGTTCAGCAAGATAACTCAGTGGCAGAACAGATGACAATGCGCCAGTTGTGGCACGCCACCGAGCCTGATGCTCGTGCTGAATTCCACTGGCGTCTGACACTGATTGTATCGGTAGTGATAATGGCATTGCTGGTGGTGCCGTTGAGCGTGGTCAACCCACGTCAGGGACGAGTATTAAGCATGCTACCGGCCATGTTGCTGTATCTGATTTTCTTCCTACTGCAAACTTCGCTGCGCTCCAATGCCAGTAAAGGCAAATTGGACCCGCTAGTATGGCTATGGGCAGTGAACGGTGCTTATTTGGCTCTGGCCGTGTTGTTAAACCTGTGGGACAGCCTGGCTGCCCGTAAGTTACGCGCCCGTTTGAGAGGTATTTTCTGATGTTTGGCGTATTAGACCGTTATATCGGGCGGACTATCCTCAATACTATCTTGATGACCTTATTCATGCTGGTGTCGTTATCCGGCATCATCAAGTTTGTCGAACAACTGCGTAGAGTAGGGCAGGGTGATTACTCAGCCGCTTCGGCCGGGATGTTTACCCTACTAACTGTGCCAAAAGATATTGAGATTTTCTTCCCGATGGCTGCGCTGTTAGGGGCGTTGTTGGGTTTGGGGTCACTGGCTACCCGTAGTGAATTGGTTGTTATGCAAGCCTCTGGTTTTACTCGGATGCAGATTGCCGCCTCGGTGATGAAAACCGCTATTCCACTCGTGTTGCTTACCATGGCGATCGGTGAGTGGGTTGCACCACAAGGCGAGCAAATGGCGCGTAACTTCCGTGCACAGCAAATGTACGGCGGTTCATTGTTGTCGACGCAATCTGGCTTGTGGGCGAAAGACGGCTCCGACTTTATTTATATCCAGCGGGTGTCGGGCGACAAAGAGCTCACAGGGGTCAATATTTATCATTTTGATAAACAGGATCGTTTGCTCTCGGTTCGCTATGCGGCAACCGCCACTTTTGAAGACAATTTGTGGCGTTTATCGCAAGTTGATGAATCTGACCTAAGTAATCCTAATAAGGTGACTGGCTCGCAGACATTAACCGGTGAATGGAAAACTAACCTAACACCTGAGAAGCTGGGTGTGGTTGCCATGAATCCTGATTCACTCTCCATCAGTGGATTACATGATTACAGTAAATACCTGCGACAAAGTGGCCAGGAGTCGAACCGCTACGAACTGAACATGTGGGGCAAGATATTTGCGCCATTCTCGGTTGCGGTAATGATGCTGATGGCTCTGTCATTTATATTTGGTCCATTACGCAGCGTGCCAATGGGGGTTCGGGTCGTCACCGGTATTTTCTTTGGCTTTGTTTTCTACGTATTGGATCAAATTTTTGGCCCACTTAGCTTGGTTTACAACATCCCACCGGTCATTGGTGCGTTGCTGCCTAGTATACTTTTCCTCCTAATCAGTGTTTATTTGCTGCTAAAACGGCGTTGATGGCGGTTTTTTCAACACTTAGACTAAACATGATGGGATAACAGTTGCATGCGGATCTCAGGTAAGTATAATTCACCTCGTTCTCCGCATACTACTTCAGTGCCGAAGTGGCGAAATCGGTAGACGCAGTTGACTCAAAATCAACCGCCGCGAGGCATGCCGGTTCGATTCCGGCCTTCGGCACCATTAGTATGTAAATAGACCTCAACTGAGGTCTTTTTTTATGCCTAAAATCCAGTCTCCGCAAGGCTCCTCTCGCTTTTTCAGTCAACATAAGTCAACCTGATTCAATCTACATCAACTTACTGATGCGGGTACAAATGCGGGTATATCCCGGTTCGATAATGTTTGTACCCACACAGAACCCTTGAAAGGATACTCAATATGGCTCTGAGTGATGTAAAGGTTCGTACGGCTAAGCCTGAAGAAAAAGCCTATAAGCTTACTGACGGTGAAGGCATGGTATTGCTGGTTCACCCTAACGGCTCGAAATACTGGCGGCTACGCTATCGCTTCGGTGGTAAAGAAAAGATGCTGGCATTGGGGAAATACCCTGAAGTGTCGCTGGCGGATGCAAGGGCACGACGTGACGATGCGCGTAAGCAGTTAGCTAATGGCATGAACCCTAGTGAGAGCAAGAAAGCCGTTAAGGTAGAGCAGGAGCAAGAGGCGATAACGTTTGAAGTGGTAGCCAGAGACTGGCACGCCAGCAATCAAAAGTGGTCTGAGTCGCATAGTGGCCGTGTTCTTAAAAGTCTGGAAGATAATTTGTTCGATGCGATTGGTAAGCGAAGTATCGCAGAGTTAAAAACCCGAGATCTGCTTACACCGATTAAGGCCGTGGAGATGTCTGGACGTCTTGAGGTGGCTGCACGTCTACAACAACGAACAACAGCAATTATGCGATTTGCCGTGCAGAGCGGTTTAATCGATTACAACCCCGCACAAGAGATCGCTGGAGCGGTTGCTACAGCTAAGCGACAGCATCGCGCTGCGTTAGAACTTAATCGCATTCCTGAACTACTTCATCGAATTGATACCTACACTGGCAGACCTCTCACTCGACTGGCGGTGGAATTAACACTATTAGTATTCATACGATCTAGTGAACTGCGTTTCGCACGCTGGCCAGAAGTAGATTTTGAAACTGCTATGTGGACGATTCCGGGGGAGCGTGATCCGCTTGAAGGTGTGAAGCATTCACATCGAGGATCAAAGATGCGCACTCCTCATCTTGTTCCTTTATCGCAGCAAGCTCTCGCCATTCTGGAAAAGATCAAAAGCATGAGTGGAAACCGTGAGCTGATTTTCGTTGGTGACCATGATCCACGTAAACCGATGAGTGAGAACACGGTTAATAAATCACTACGAGTAATGGGCTACGACACGAAGGTGGAAGTTTGTGGTCACGGTTTTAGAACAATGGCTTGTAGTTCATTGATTGAGTCGGGGTTGTGGTCGAAGGATGCGGTAGAGCGGCAGATGAGTCACCAGGAACGTAACTCTGTGCGTGCGGCTTATATTCATAAGGCCGAGCACTTAGGAGAGCGGAGGCTGATGGTGCAATGGTGGGCTGATTATCTGGATGCTAATCGGGAGAAGGGGGTGAGTCCGTTTGATTTTGCAAAGCTTAGGCGGTGATCAACCATGCCTTCTTCTGCATTGTATGGATAGTTCTATATATGCAAGGGCCACTCGGCTTGGATTGAGACACAGTTTCCCTCATGTGGATAATAACGATACTTAAAACTATGTGCCATCCTTACGTGGCAGGCTTGAGATGCTTTAGCGGCATACCGACTGTGTAGATAGCTTGGAGCGTGATGGGAATATTATGCAAGGGAGTTTTGAGTGTCGCGCTTAGATTTATGTGGTTTTTTGAAGGGGAGCGGCAGTATCAGCAGTGGTGCTGATACTGCCGATTTTTGTGGTAGCTTATTTTTTGTCTGGTTTAGTGAAGTGGAAGCCTTGAATTGAGAATTGTCGGTATACCGTAGCCTCACCAAAGGTGATGTCTAGCTGGCATAGCTATATACTTTTTGCCATATCGCCTGAATGGCAGAGGCCTCATCAGGCTCAATGAGGATGGTAGCCCAAAGTTCGGCAAGGCCGGTTGTTCATTTAATTCGAACCAAACTTGAGCAAGACATTCAAGCATCAATTGAACGATTTTCAATAGGAAAACAGTATGACAAGTATTCAACAACGCGCCGCACTACAGCGCCAGATTTGGGCGATTGCCAACGAGGTACGTGGTGCTGTTGATGGTTGGGACTTTAAGCAGTATGTTTTGGGAGCTCTGTTTTATCGTTTTATCAGCGAGAACTTTACCAGCTACATAGAAGCGGGTGATGACAGCATCAACTACGCAGAGCTGCCGGATAGCGTCATTACTCAGGAGATTAAAGAGGACGCGATCAAGACCAAGGGCTACTTCATTCGCCCTAGCGATCTCTTCGTGAACGTGGCTAAAAATGCTCATAGCAACGAGAGCTTGAATACTGATCTTGCCCACATATTTGCCGACATTGAGGCTTCAGCCAGCGGCTACCCCTCAGAGCGCGATATCAAGGGGCTGTTTGCCGACTTCGATACCACCAGCAACCGCTTGGGTAACACGGTAAAAGACAAAAATGCCCGTTTGGCCGCGGTACTTAAAGGCGTAGCCGGGCTGGATTTTGGTGACTTTACTGCGAGCCATATCGACCTGTTTGGTGATGCCTACGAGTTCCTTATCTCCAACTATGCTGCCAATGCCGGTAAGTCGGGTGGCGAGTTCTTCACCCCGCAGCATGTTTCCAAGCTGATCGCGCAGCTCGCCATGCACGGGCAAACCAGCGTCAACAAGATTTATGATCCGGCCTGTGGCTCTGGCTCACTGTTGTTGCAAGCTAAAAAGCACTTTGATGCGCATGTCATCGAAGAGGGTTTTTTTGGCCAGGAGATCAACCACACCACTTACAACCTGGCGCGGATGAACATGTTCTTGCACAACATCAACTACGACAAGTTCAATATCCAGTTGGGTAATACCCTAACGGAGCCGCATTTTGGAGACGATAAGCCCTTTGATGCCATTGTCTCCAACCCGCCCTATTCGGTGAAATGGATAGGTTCAGACGACCCGACGCTGATCAACGACGAACGCTTCGCCCCTGCCGGAGTGCTTGCCCCCAAATCCAAGGCCGATTTTGCCTTTGTGCTGCACGCCTTGAGCTACCTTTCCAGCAAAGGCCGTGCCGCCATCGTCTGCTTCCCCGGCATCTTCTATCGCGGTGGGGCTGAGCAAAAGATTCGCCAATATCTGGTTGACAACAACTATGTGGAGACGGTGATTTCCCTCGCGCCCAACCTGTTCTACGGCACCACCATCGCGGTGAATATTCTGGTGCTGGCAAAAAACAAAACAGAGACCACTACCCAGTTCATCGACGCCAGCGGCCTGTTTAAGAAAGAAACCAATAACAACGTATTGACTGACAATGATGACGAGAAAAACCTAGGGCATATTCAGCAAATAATGAGGGTGTTTGCTAGCAAAGAGAACGTCGATCACTTTGCGAGGTCGGTACCTTACGAAGAAATAGCAAATGAAAAAGACTACAACTTGTCGGTGAGCAGCTACATCGAGGCGAAAGATACTCGTGAAGAGGTGGATATTGCCCAGCTCAATGCCGAGCTGATAACTACCGTTGCCAGAATTGAGCAACTTCGTACCGAAATTGATGCGATAGTTGCAGAAATTGAAGGTGAGGGGGCTAGAGCATGAGCGACATGAACTTCTTGAAAAAGTTGCTTGATGGGGGTGAGGTGGCTTGGAAGCCTATTGGAGAAGTGACTCTACGTACTAATAATATAAAGTGGTCGGATTCTACTCGCAGTTATCGATATATTGATCTAGCTTCTGTCAGCATTGAAACAAAAAAAATCACAGAGACATCAGTGGTTGCAGCTAACAATGCCCCCAGCCGGGCGCAGAAACTTGTTGAAAAAGACGATGTGATTTTTGCAACTACTCGTCCTACTCAAATGCGCTATTGCTTGATCGATGAAAAATACTCTGGCGAAGTTGCTAGCACTGGCTATTGTGTTTTACGAGTCAAAAAAGATGAAGTGTTACCTAAATGGATATTGCATTGGCTCTCCTCAAGAGAATTTAAAAAATACCTTGAAGAAAATCAAAGTGGCTCGGCATACCCAGCAATTTCTGATGCGAAGGTAAAAGAATTTCGGATCCCCATCCCCTACCCAGACAACCCCAAAAAATCGCTGGAAATCCAGATGAAAATCGTCCGAATTCTGGATACCTTTACCGAGCTTACCGCCGAGCTTACCGCCGAGCTTACCGCCGAGCTTACCGCCCGCAAAAAACAATACAACTACTATCGCGAGCAGTTGTTGAGCTTTGAGGAAGGTGGAGTCGAGTGGAAGGCCTTAGGGGAGGTAGCGATCGTCCAGCGCGGTGCATCGCCTAGACCAATTGCAAAATATATTACTGATGATGAAAATGGCGTGCCTTGGATCAAGATTGGTGATACTTCGCATGGCTCAAAATATGTCAACCAGACAGCGCAGAAAATCACTCAGGAAGGTGCTCAAAAGTCACGTATCCTGAATAGTGGCGATTTCATTATCTCCAACTCAATGAGTTTTGGGCGTCCTTACATTCTGGGTATAAGAGGGGCTATTCATGACGGATGGGCTTCTATCAGTGGTTTTAACGGAACGCTAAATTCAGATTTTCTGTATCACTACCTTTCATCGAATGGTGTGCAGAACTACTGGGCAGGAAAGATCAATAGTGGCTCAGTGAGCAACCTGAATGCAGATATTATTAAAGCTTTGCCTGTGCCTATCCCGGCACTTTCAGTGCAAAAGGAGATTGCGTCAATTCTCGACAATTTCGATATATTGACCAACTCTCTTAGCGAAGGTTTGCCACGTGAAATCAATCAGCGAAAAAAACAATACGAGTATTATCGCGATTTGTTGTTGAGCTTCCCAAAACCGGACTCGGAGGTAGCAGCCTGATATGAGCAAGACGCTAACGGAAATAGCCCAGCAGCTAAAAGAGACTGATAAGAAGGTACAGTTGATCTATGCCTTTAATGGTACGGGTAAAACACGCCTGTCTCGTGAATTTAAGGAGCTGGTTGCGCCTAAAAATGCTGGCGATGAGCAGGCTGACGAAGTAGGGTTATCACGAAATAAAATTCTTTATTACAACGCATTTACCGAAGATCTCTTCTATTGGGATAACGATTTGCAGAGTGATGCCGAACCCAAGTTGAAGATTCAGACGAACTCTTTCACGGATTGGGTGCTGATTGAACAGGGTCAAGACCAAAATATCATCGCCAATTTCCAGCGTTACGCCAATGATAAGCTTACACCACGGTTTAACGAGGAATATAAGACCAAAAACAAAGATGAAAAAGAAGTTACAGTAAAAGCGTTTTCAGAAGTGACATTTTCCCTTGAGCGGGGGGATGATGATCACTTTGGTAATCTGAAAATATCCAAAGGTGAGCAAAGTAACTTTATCTGGAGTATCTTTTACACCCTGTTAGACCAAGTGATAACGATCCTCAATGTGGCCGAGCCTAGTGAGCGCGAGTCGAATCAATTTGACCAGTTGGAATATGTGTTTATAGACGACCCGGTGAGCTCATTGGATGAAAACCACTTGATTGAGCTGGCTCTTGATCTGGCACAGCTAATAAGATCCAGCGAATCTGGGCTTAAATTCATTGTTTCCACGCACAACCCTTTATTTTATAACGTGCTTTACAATGAGGTTAAAGCCAAAGGTGGTTACATCCTTAAACGCTTTGAAGATGGCACTTTTGAAATTGAAGATAAGAAAGGAGATAGCAATAAAAGCTTTTCTTACCATCTGTATATAAAGCGCCTCATTGAACAAGCCATCGAAAAGAACGAAGTTCAACGCTACCATTTTACTTTACTTCGTAACCTGTACGAAAAATCTGCTAACTTTCTAGGCTACCCTCAGTGGTCTGACTTATTGCCCGAAAACAAACAGTCTTATTCAAGGCTGGTGATGAATTTTTATAGCCATCGCACATTGTCCAATGAAGAAGTGGCCGAGCCAACAGAGCCCGAGAAACAAACGGTAAAGCTGTTGCTTGAACACTTGAAAGATGAGTATGGCTTTTGGAAGCAGGAAGAACAACATGGTTGATTACACCAAGCCCATCGCTGAATCCAACAACTTTATCGTGTTGGACAAGTACAAGAAAGAATGGATGGCAGCTGAAAGCTACCAAAGCGAGAACGATCTGGAGCGGGAGCTGATCCAGGACTTAGTCAACCAGGGCTATGAGTTCCTGCTCAGTCTGAATACTCCCGAAGCCATGCTAGCCAATGTGCGAGTGCAATTGCAAACGCTCAATAATGTGCAATTTGCTGATGGTGAATGGACGCGTTTTGTAGAAACCTACCTCGATAAGCCCAGCGATACCATTGTGGATAAGACCCGCAAAATTCACGATGACTACATCTACGACTTCGTTTTCGATGATGGCCGCATCAAGAACATCTATCTGCTGGATAAGAAGAATATCGCCCGTAACAAGGTACAGGTGATCAAGCAGTTTGAACAAACCGGTAGCTATGCCAATCGCTACGATGTGACCATTCTGGTCAATGGCTTGCCTTTGGTGCAGATTGAACTGAAAAAACGTGGCGTTGCTATTCGAGAAGCCTTTAACCAGGTACACCGTTACAGCAAGGAGAGTTTTAACAGCGGGCATTCTCTCTATAAGTATTTGCAACTGTTTGTCATTTCTAACGGTACTGATAGTCGCTATTTTGCCAACACCACGGCACGCAATAAAAACAGCTTCGACTTCACCATGAACTGGGCGAAGGCAGATAACAACCTGATCAAGGATTTGAAGGACTTTACCGCTACCTTCTTTCAGAAGCATACCTTGCTAAATGTGTTGCTGCATTATTCAGTGTTTGACGTGAGTAACACTCTGTTGGTGATGCGCCCTTACCAGATTGCCGCCACTGAGCGCATCTTGTGGAAAATTAAAAGCGCCTTTGAGGCGAAAAACTGGAGCAAGCCGGAAAGCGGCGGCTTTATCTGGCACACCACAGGTTCTGGCAAGACCCTCACCAGTTTTAAGGTGGCGCGTTTGGCCACCGAGCTGGAATTTATCGACAAGGTATTCTTCGTTGTGGACCGAAAGGATCTGGATTACCAGACTATGAAGGAGTACCAGCGCTTTTCGCCGGATAGCGTCAATGGCTCTGACAGTACCGCAGGCCTCAAGCGCAATCTGGATAAAGACGACAATAAGATCATCGTCACCACTATCCAGAAACTCAACAACCTGATGAAAAGCGAAGGTGATTTGCCCATCTACACCAAGCAAGTGGTCTTCATTTTTGATGAGTGCCACCGCAGCCAGTTTGGTGAAGCACAGAAGAACCTGAAGAAGAAGTTTAAACGCTTCTACCAGTTTGGTTTTACGGGTACGCCGATCTTTGCTGGAAAGAATGCTCTGGGCGCAGAAGATACAGCCAGCGTATTTGGCCGAGAGTTGCATTCGTATGTCATCACTGATGCCATTCGTGACGAAAAGGTACTGAAGTTTAAAGTGGACTACAACGATGTCCGCCCACAGTTCAAAGCCATCGAAACCGAGAAGGATGAGAAAAAACTCAGTGCCGCTGAAAACCAACAGGCCTTGTTGCACCCTGATCGTATCCGCGAAATTACCCAGTACATCCTGAACAATTTCCGGCAAAAAACGCATCGCCTACAATCAAATGCCAAGGGTTTTAATGCCATGTTTGCGGTGAGCAGCGTGGATGCGGCCAAGCTTTATTATGAGTCGTTCAAGACGTTGCAAAAGCACAGCCATAACCCACTGAAAGTGGCCACCATCTTCTCGTTCACCGCCAATGAAGAACAGGATGCCGTGGGGGATATTCAGGATGAAAGCTTTGATGTTTCAGCTATGAATAGCAGCGCCAAAGAGTTTTTAAGCGCAGCTATTGCCGACTACAACGCGTTGTTCAAAACCAATTTCAGCGTAGACAGTAATGGCTTCCAGAATTATTACCGTGATTTGGCCAAACAGGTTAAAGCCAAAGAGATTGATCTGCTGATTGTGGTGGGCATGTTCCTTACCGGCTTTGATGCCCCGACGCTGAACACCCTGTTTGTGGATAAAAACTTGCGTTATCACGGCCTGATGCAAGCCTATTCGCGCACCAACCGTATTTACGACGCCACCAAGACCTTTGGCAATATCGTTACCTTCCGTGATTTGGAACAAGCAACGGTGGATGCCATTACTCTGTTTGGTAACAACAACACCAAAAACGTAGTGCTGGAAAAGAGCTACCAGGAATACATGGAAGGCTTTACTGATGTGGTGACGGGTCAGGCGCGGCGCGGTTTTATGGATGTTGTCAGCGAATTGGAGCAGCGCTTTGCTGATCCTGCCGCCATTGAAAAAGAAGCCGACAAAAAAGCCTTTGTTAAACTCTTTGGCGAATACTTGCGTGTTGAGAATGTGCTACAAAACTACGATGAGTTTGCCAGCCTGAAAGCCCTGCAAAACGTAGATATGAACGATCCAGAAGCGGTTGAGGCGTTTAAAGCCGAACACTATCTGGACGATGCAAAGCTGGCCGAGTTGCAGGCCATACGCCTGCCCGCCGAGCGCACGATCCAGGATTACCGTTCGACCTACAACGACATCCGCGATTGGCAGCGTCGGCAAAGATCGGCAGAGGACAAAGACAAATCCACCATCGACTGGGATGATGTAGTGTTCGAAGTAGATCTGCTGAAATCCCAGGAGATCAACCTCGATTACATTCTGGAGCTGATCTTTGAACACAACAAAAAAACCAGAAGCAAAGCCGATCTGGTTGATGAAGTACGCCGGTTGATCCGCGCAAGCCTAGGTAACCGCGCTAAAGAGAGCTTGCTGGTTGATTTTATCAATCAAACCGATCTGGATCAGATTGGCGATAAAGCCAGCGTGATCGAGGCCTTCTTTACCTTTGCCCAGATTGAGCAACAACGTGAAGCTGATGAACTGATCAGCTCTGAAAGTTTGAATGATGAGGCAACCAGACGCTATATCACCACCTCGCTTAAGCGTGAATTTGCCAGCGAAAATGGCACCGAGCTCAATTCCATCCTGCCCAAAATGAGCCCGCTTAATTCACAATATCTGCCGACAAAGCAACGTGTTTTCCAGAAGATCGCGGCGTTTGTCGAGAAGTTCAAAGGTGTGGGAGGGAAAGTCTGATAAACAAGCAAAGCCACCTTTATCGTCGGCTTACACTAAATTGATTGGTTAAATAGCCATCTAATCAGTGAACTCTCTGGAAACTCCAGAGAGTTCAAATAACATGTTTTTTATTTGGTTAAACACGCTGACTTTTCTGGGAATCATGGTGCATACATCGTTAAATTAACAACGGGTCGATGCCGCTGTTTTAAGCTTTCGGCCATAAGCATGCCGATGCCCATGTGGGGTCGTCAGGGGGGCGTCGTGTTTCGTAACACCTCCTGAAAACGTTAGGTTTAAAAATCTTCATTCGAACGATTGGTATCAGGCACATAGATCCATTCATGACAATCAGGGCACTGTTTTTGACCGTAGCAAGGGTGTCCACGTCAGGTACATCGCCAATTCGTGTTTGTCGTGTTGATTCGCAGCATCCTGGGCCCCGCTGGTGATATGGGCGTATTGGCTAGGTATCCCGTTTTTCTCCGTCACATCAGTTAATGCAGCGAACATAGTCGCTCTTGACTGAAGTCATGGGATAGCGCAGATATGCCCTAAATAACGAAGGACAGGAAGTGAAGTAACCCGAAGACGGTATAAAAACTGTATTCCCGTTACCGACACGGAGGAGACTTCAGTGAATAATGGGCATACGCAGATGATAACCAGAGGAAATAACGATGATTATTGACGTTGATGATGCCCCTATGATTGCGCTGAAGCTCCTGAAAGAAAAACTCCATGAATGGCGGGATTCGCCCAGCCCGGTATGGCCTACAACCTGGCCGGTTTTTGAATATCTCATTGATCGCCATGATGAAATGGCGCCGGTTTATAGGGAAATCACCTCCCTCAATATTACCAGGCAACGCCTGTGGCTTATTCTAGAACAGTTTATTCATACGGGTAGCTTCGGGACAGAGGAACGCTATGCTGAGCTGCGAGCTGATCACCAGGAGCTGACAAGGCTGAATGAAGACATCAGCATAATGAGTATCCGGTTGGCGGAAATGTTAGAGAGACGTTCAGCGTTGCTGAATCATAGTGGTCATTTCTACTGTGAGCGGATGCACAGCCTGACGGATTTCATTGATGATGCTGGAGAGGGCAATGGCCATTACCAGCTTTACCTCAAACCAGAATTACAACGACTTAAGCGTTATGATCTCCAATACTGGCCTGGCATTGCTGATATTCTTCGCTCCCTGGGGATGGAAGATGTGAATGTTACGTGCGTCGATGAAGCGACAGAAGCAATTATTAAAGCCCGCAGGCCCTCTCTGACGGATTTCTTCAGGGAATTGTTTAATCGTATTGATGAGAACAAGACAGGCCACGGTTACTCGCTACCACGGACTTTTAAACTCTCAGATGCCGCGCTGGCGACCATTTGCAACATTACGCGCGATTTGCCTCCTGATGAGATTATTGATGCCGCTTACGTGAAGCGGACCCGTCATCGGCTGAAGGAACAAGGGTTCAGCGCGGTATGGTAAGGAGTTAAGCACGCTGCGTCAGGTTGTTATCCGGAACAATCGCCGGGGAGGGGCTAAGAAAGATAGCACAAAAGATTTTGCTAAATGAGTGAGCCAGGCAACGGCTAATCAGCAGACTTGTTCATCCAGACGGCGAATGTGACCTCGGCGCAAATGCATGCGTTTTGCATGGGGGCACTTGAACCGACCCCGAGCCTTCCGATGATTACGGGCGTGATTGCTGAATACGCTGTTGCACCCACGCTTCCACTTCACTCTGTAGCCAACGTGAGCTGCGTCCAAGCTTGATGGGCTTAGGGAATTCACCGAGTTGAATCAGTTTGTAGAACCACTTGTCTGTAAGCTGCGTAAAGCCAGTGATAAAGGCCATATCGACAAGCTGATCGTTTAGCAGGGATTGTGTGTTGGTATTCATAATTAAATCTCCTTTAAGTCAATTGGTTAAAGGAGGAATGACTGTCTTTAAGTTTGTGTTGCAGCCTTCCTCAGTGGATGGAAGGCCGTGTAAAAAAGTACTGATAATCCTAATTTTCAGAATGGTGATGCGTCTGCATTACCTGAAATCTCGTCAGAGTGTTTTCCAACGGTTTTTAGTCTTCATCGAAAGTTCCTTGTGCAGAGACTGAACATCCCAATGTACGTACCTTGTTGCTGTACTGCTTGGTTCGGTGTTTGGCCATGTAATCAATGCGCTGGAACACCGCCTGACAGTCATCCGTGGCCCCCAGCTTGGCCCTGAACAGGTGATAACAAGGATTTTCCGGGAACGAGACCAGAGCCCGGTATTCATCCCCCTTGAGCTTCAGCGCGCTTAACCATGCCTGAGTAATCAGGTCTGCCAGGCTCCCTTTTTTCTGATACTCCCCCAACCGCCAGAAGGCATCTCGGTTAAACATCAGCAGCACGTGATAGTGGATCTTTTCCCCGCACTGATTGTTCTCTCTCACCCAAATGAAATGCAGGTCTGAACTATGGACTTGCTTACCAGGGTTCTTTTTCTTTCTTCGTTTGAACACCGCGGTGAGGCGAGACCTGATGGCTGGTGTAAAGGCTTCAATGGCTTTGTTGTCATCAACGCAATAGCCATCCGGAAAACGCAGGTCTACACGGACAGCAAAGGTTCTCGGGTGTGTTATCAGGGCATTGTTCAGCGTGCTACGGAATCGCAAAAGGTAATGGAGGTTATGGGTCTCAGAGGTGCTTTTTGTCATGACGCTGTCTCGGGTTGTTATTTTACAGATAATTACGAGCTCACTTGAAAATGACGGGATGCGTGAGTGAGCGCGTTATCGGATATGGGAAAGCACGGTCAGTGGGGCTGTGGCGGAACCTGTGTTGTGCGTTAGTCATTTCTGGCGGAGCGGCTTGGCGGTAAGTGTGGGGGGTTGAGTTTCGCTTCTCACGCTGGGTTTGGGGTTAGGGCTTCGCATAGTATTACTACGGAGTTATTGGCTATCAGGATTGCAGGTGATATATCAAGTCATGTTTATGGGATTGGTTAATATTTATTAAAATAAATATAATTAATTTTGTGTATTAATTTGATTTATATAATCCTTATTATTTATATATAAATATATATTATTATATCCGATAGACGTTTGGTCCATGCGAGGGAAAGCAACCCTGGAGCACTGAGGCCTGGATGATACAAATTCGGTTTTTCACCCCCTCAATTTTACTCGGGAGTTATCCTCGGGAGAACAGGGCAAAATACAGCAGGAGTATACGGACCTTGTCGCTTAACGAGATGAGTTCTGGGCTCCTGACGGAAAAGTGGAAGGTGTCACATTCAGCAAGGGTGACGGGGTGCTGCTGAGCAGCCAGCAAGAACAACAATCTTATCATCGGGAGGGGGAGACTGCCGTAGTCATCTGCAAGATAGGGGGTGAGCAGAACCAAAAGGTAAGGTCTTACATGCAATACAAAGCCCAGTAAAAAATCACATAAGACAGCTGGAGAGCCTGGGTTGCTGCCGTAAAGAGCTAGAGGCGTTGAGTTTCGATCTTATTGTGTGAGTGATACGTTATGTTACTATGTCAGTATGTTATAGAAAGTGCAGCACTTCTTTGGATGATAAAAGTGCCGCACCTTGAGAGGTGCTCATGCCTAGCCACAACCGGATCACCGTTAATCTCCCATCCAGGTCACTCTACAGTGACCTGAAAAAACTAGCCCAAAAGACGGAGCTCACTCTTTCAGGACTTGTGCAGAAAATCGTTATCGCAAGTCTCAGGTCTGATGTAACGGACACTGTGTTTCTGGAGGGGTTACGCGTAGATACAAGCCCAGACGAAGTGGAGATACAGGAGCGGGATTTAACACGAATCCTTCATAGTACCGTGATGAGGGAGAGAGAAAACTACACATCAGACAAACGGGTTACGCTCAATGCCAGGTCACTGGTGCTGCGTGATTATCAATATGAACGCCTTACCGCGGAGTTTGAGAGAAATACTCAGGTTGAACTTTTAAACAGTAAAATTAGTAATGAATTAAAAAAAACAGTCCGAGATTCACTACGGGAGCATGTCACCAATATGGTCCCCTTAATCATAGGTCAGTTGGGTGGTGTGCCTGATATTCTTCATTTGTTCGTCAAAAAAGCATTGGTTCAGTATTATTGTGATGACCATGACCAGTTACACTTCAACATTCGACCTGAGTTGCATGTGTTACCTCTCATCATTGACGATGCCATGAACAGCAGGCTGGACTTTCTTCAGATCAGATTTAAACAGTTCAAAGATGTGGCCGTAAATGGTTGGGATAAGAGCAAGTATGAGCGGCTTATTTTAATCGATAATGCATCTACTTCCCGCTCGGGAGGGTACTTCGTTGGTGTTTCCTTGTACAAACTGGATTACATGGCGGATGAGTATAAGGATTTTCATTGCATCTCTATAGACAATGATACTGGACGGAAATCTGTAAACTGCATGGTGCACATTCATCACAGAGATGTGAAATTCAAAAGGATCTTAAAGCCTTTCGCTCCATAAATATTCAGACCGATATTACTTCTGTGATAACCAAATTAAATTTTTATCACAGGTGATATTGATGAACAACGAACATCCGGCAAATAGGCCGCTGGCGAGGATACTCTCCCGTCTGCCAGCAAACACAGTACGTGAGATCCAGCATAATCTCAGTCGTGCCCTCTCTTATGAACCGACAATCGGACTGATGGGCAAAACCGGTGCAGGTAAATCCAGCCTGTGTAATACGCTTTTTACGTCTCCTCCTGCCAATGTGGATGCGGTGAAGGGGGGTACCCGTCTTGCTCAACAGTACAAAACCTCTGACGGTCTGCATGCTCTCAACATTGTTGATTTCCCAGGGATCGGTGAAACACCCACGCTTGATAAGATGTATGCCCATTTGTACCAACACTGGTTGAATAGGCTGGACCTGATCGTCTGGGTGCTGAAAGCTGATGACCGCGCATGGAATGATGATATCCGATGTTACCGGCAGTTGGTTTCTCAGGGCGCATATCCCGCCCGCTTTCTGTTCGTTATCAACCAGGCCGATAAAATCGAGCCTTGCCGGGACTGGGATGCTGCAGCCCACCAACCTTCTCTGCGGCAGATGCAGAACCTGCAGGAGAAGGTGACTCAGGTGAATACCGTGTTTTCTCCCGTTCATCCTGTCTTGGCGGTTTCTGCCTCTGAAGGTTTCAATATCCCTCGGTGGGTCGAAACTCTAATCACCGTTTTACCCGACAAAGCCAGCAGTGCGGTTACCCGTCAGCTTGAGCCTGCGTATCGGACGGATAAGGTGACCACCACGGCACAGGAGGGCTTTAGCCGCGTTGTAGGTGACATCTTTGACGAAAGCGTGGAGGCCCTGCTGACGTCTCACACATTAAGAAAGTGGTTAAAACAAGTGCGCTCTCGACTGATCTCTCTGGCCAAATTGCTCTGGCATCGCTTCTTTTAACCTATGCCGAGAAAGAGGCCATGCGTTCGATCTGTTTCGCCGATCGAATATAGATTTATTATAGTTTTTGGCTATTAATTTGATATTAACGATCGTTTTTAACGATAGATTTCAACGATCGGTTTCGGTTTATTGATCTTCACTAACGATTATCCCTCCTCTTTACATCCCGATACGATCCCCTCGCTGGGGAGGTCGTTCAATCCCAACATTTTCTAATTAATTATTAATAAAGGACTATTTCACTATGTTGAAACCTTATCCGTTTCTTAAGCAAGACACCTACGCCTGGTGCTTATCCATTGGCCTTCCGGTTATCTGGGGTCTCTCCGCTATCTTCCTCCCACAGAAGGTAGCACTTGGCCTTTATATGCTTTGCTCCCTGGTCTGGGTGCTACTCGACCGACTGAACCTGATGAAACAGGAGATAACGGCCCCTTCACTGATGTGGTTCCTGCTGCCGATGGTTTATCTGCGTCAACGTGACGAGCGTCAGGGGAAGCCCTGGCGCTTGTTACAGGTATGGCTGATTTGCACCGTGTTATCAGCCGTGGCCGGTAATCATTTTAAAACGCAATCAGGTACCGAGCAGTTGGCGCAGAGTGCTTGCCCGGTGGTCACTAAAATCCTGCAGCGTCAGGGCATAGAGGAGCACTGTATCCGTATCACAGGCATCAGGGAGGAGGTGGCGGAGCGCTTTTATCAGGCTCAGGCTTTGCTGAATACCGGATCAAAAGAACCGCTGACGATAGAAGTACGCTCAGGCGGGAATATTTACGTCACGCTCACGGATTTGGAATAAGTGATTTTTATCAAGGAGATGATGAACATGAATAAAGTGATAATGATGTTTACCCTGTTGGTCAGCGCTCTGTTGAGCCAGGCCGGATATGCAGCGGCGTATGACCCTAAACCTGTGGAATACCAGAATGTGGTGGCTGACAACGTACAGGTTGAGCATGACCGTATTATGGCGGGCGTTGATGAATTTATCATCACGGGGAAGAAGGGGAAAATCACTGAGAAATTCCGGCTCACCTGCAACGCCGATGAAGCACGTCTGGGCATCCTGTATTACCTGAAAGATATCTATGGCGATAAGGCTGAGGGGGCAATGGGAATGACTCTGCAGTATTACCCGGCAGGGGCTCATCAAATGAACATCAGTATCGATCATCCCGATACGCTGATGGACAGCCTGCTGACAGCCAATTTGGCACAGGCTGTTTCAAAAATGCTGGATCACAAGACTGGAACTTTTGTTTTTCACTTCTACCATAATGACAGCAGCTTCGATCATGTCCCTTTGGCGTACAGCTTCCAATACCCTGCGAAATTGCTGGCCCCAGTTCTTGGGAAGGCATTGGTTGATGCTAAGGCTACATCATGCGACATCAAATCAGGCAATAGTCAGTTATCACCACTCAAGCGCCTTGTTGATCACCAATAGCTAATTGAATAACGCCATCATTCTGCTACTCACTTCGAGCCCTGTCGCTGATCGCGATGGGGCTTTTTGTATTAAGGAGCCGAGATGACCTATTTCAAGCAGTTTCCTGCGCTACTGCTCAATGAGCCCTGAATACAGCGCCATCATGCATATGAACGACTGAAAACAACGGGAAAAACTTCATGAACTTAACCTTATCCCCGGTGGTCACTGAACTGCCATTAAGTACGCAGCGTACTGTCAAACGAGCTCTGTTCTTGCTGGAAACACATCTGCGTGAACCGGGGACCTCATTCACTTCACTCGGTACCGTCAGCGATTGGCTGCGATTGCGAATGGCTAGACTGGAGCGTGAAGTGTTTATGGTGCTCTGGCTCGACAATCAACACAGGCTGTTGGCCCACGAAACGTTGTTCACCGGCAGTATCAACAGTACCGAGGTCCACCCCCGCGAAATCGTGAAAGCGGCACTGCAACACAATGCTGCTGCGGTACTTCTGGCGCATTGCCATCCCTCCGGCCACGCTGAGCCCAGTGTCGCTGACCGGCAAATTACCGGCAAGATTAAAGACGCACTGGCACTGGTTGAGGTCAGGATGCTGGATCACTGTATTGTCGGTGGCATGACGGTGTATTCGTTTGCTGAACACGGCTTGTTATAGGGGCAATACGATGCCATCAATCACTACCCCAGCCTGGGGACTTAAACGCAACGTCACTCCGCAGTTGGGTGCCCGTCTGGTACAGGAAGGCGACCAGCTGCATTTTCTGGCCGACCGTGCCGATATCAGCGGGAAATTCAGTGACGCGCAGGTACGTGATTTAAATAACGCCTTCCCGCAGTTTATCAACCACCTGGAACTGATGCTGCTCTCCGGTGAACTCAATCCACGTTATCAACACTGCGTCACGCTCTACCACAAGGGACTAACCTGTGAAGCCGATAGTCTGGGTTCACACGGTTATGTGTATCTCGCCATTTATCCTACACCCCAATCAACAGCATAAATCTTCGCCTTTTATACCTATCGATTTCCTCCTTTCAGCTAGCTAACTACGAGATAACCAACATGCAGACCTTACCTATCACCCTGAAACGGGCGGCCTACGCTTGCCCATCACCCGTTGTTGTCTGGCAATCCATGCTCACGTATCTGTTAGAGCAGCATTACGGCCTGGTGCTGAGTGACACCGAGTTCAGTGATGACGCCGTTATCCACGAACATATTGATGCCGGTATCTCTCTGGCTGATGCGTTAAATTTTACGGTGGAAAAGTTCGACCTGGTTCGCATCGATCGCCGGGGATTCTCCTGCCAGGAACAATCTCCTTTCATCACGGCTATCGATATTCTCCGTGCCCGTCGAGCCACTGGCCTGATGGCCCGTATGGGTTACCAGACTATCACCTCAGTTATCCGGGGCGAAAAGCAGACATGAGCCTGTCCGGATTACTGCTGGCATGCTGATTACCGGCGTCCAGTGCAGTACAGCCCACAATGTTTTTAACACTATCACTACCAAACACCCGCCCTTAAACCGGCGGGTGTTGGCGTTTATGGAGAAAGAATATGCAGACTGAACCCGAAGTTTTAACTGACCGTACAGAGGTGATTTGTTCCACCAGCATCGAACGCGTTGTGTCTGGACGTAATGCAGCTCTGGCGCAGATTACAGCCCTAATACACCAGTTGGATGAGATATCGGCGCTGACCAACAGCATCGGAGGGGGAACGGCAAAAGACTGGGCCATGCGTCAGGGGCACGGTTACGACTCCTGGCTGACGGACAAAGTTGATACGGGCATTCAGGCCATTACTCGTAACATTGATCGCAGTGTCTGGCGTGACCTGATGCTGAAATCCGGGATGATTTCTCTTATGGATGCGCAGGCCCGTGATGAGTGGCATAAGAATCTGGAAGAGGGGGATCTGCCCGAAATCAGCGAGGAAAACATTTTGGCCACCTTTGAGCATTTGCACTACAGCAAGAGGGAAGTGTTCGAGCGTGGGGTGGTCAACGTATTCAAGGGACTCTCATGGGATTACAAAACTAACAGCCCATGCAGCTTTGGTAAGAAGATCATTCTCAACAACCTGGTCACCCACAATCGCTGGGGCTTTAGCCTGAACTGGGGCTGGCGTCGTGACCAATTGGCAGATCTGGAACGAATGCTCTTCCTGCTGGATGGCAAACCCATTCCTGACAATCGCGGTGATGTCACGACCCGGCTAATGGAACATATTCGCGATCATCCGGGTAGGCAGTTGTATGAAGATGGTTTCTTCAACATTCGTTACTTTCAGAAGGGAACCGCGCATCTGACATTCAAGCGTCCAGAGCTCATAGAAAAGATGAACGACATCATCGCAAAGCACTATCCAGGAATGTTGGGGAAATAGTTACTGTGAGTTTTGGTGCCTTCGGATAGTGCAGTGAGCTACCAGGGAAGTAACTCACTGAATATGTTCTTAATCGCACTTAACTGAATTTTCCGCTGCCTCCCCTGAACAGGCAGTGACGAACTTCAGATTAATTCGATAAGATGCGAGTATCCCAATTTTAAATTACCCTACACACGGAGTATGTGATGGTTCAGGATTCGTCGGCATTGGCCCCTTTCTTTCGTTCTCATATCGCAAAAAACAATCAATACAACCCAAACTGGGGCAAGCACTATCGCCAACTTGTAGAACAGATCCAAGCTGAAAAGCCCAACTTCTCTGCTGAGACGATTCGGCAGATTTGGTACGAACGTAGTAATGGCATTTCCAGCCTCAGACAGGGTGGCATGTCCCAGTTAGAATTTGAAATGGCGCAAAAACATCTGCTCGCTCTAACCCATCAGATGGCAGAGGAGTGTACGCAGGAGAACTATGACCGGGTGATTAAGGGTCTTGTTAAACTTAAAACAGATGGGATATTAAACAAAGTGTATTGGGCTCTTTGCCATCGTGCTTTTGCCGCGCTCTACCCGTCGAAAATTACCAACGTCGTGAATGTCAGCAACTTTTTCACCAGTTACAACTATTGCAATAACCATTTTCAACTTGGCCTTTCTGAGGATCAGGAGTGGTTCGCCCGCAACCTTGATCTCAAGAAAGCGTTGCACCGAGCATTGGGCGATGATGTCGATCCTATCGAACTGAATATGTCGCTCTGGCATCTCTACACGCAGGTGATTCAGAAGAAGAATGATATTGGGTTAATCGGTAGTGAGACTGCCTTGCCGGAGGACGGGCAAGACGAGGAGCTTACCACTCCGCAACTGCCAAAAAATACTATCCTCTACGGACCTCCAGGTACCGGTAAAACTTACCGTACCATCGAGCTAGCCGTACGCGCTTGCGAACCAGCAGCCTACTCGCTGCAGGAAGGCAAAGAGGAGAACGAAAAACGCCGTGAGCTGAAAAAGATTTATGACCGCCTGATTGCTGAAAAGCGGGTGCGCTTTATCACCTTCCATCAGAGTTTTGGCTATGAAGAGTTTATCGAAGGGCTAAGAGCAGAGACCACCGATGATGGTAATGTACGCTACGAAATCAAAGCGGGCATTTTTAAGCAAATTTGTGAAGATGCTGCTTTTGGTCACGCCGGTGTTCAGCAGAAGCTTGACGAGGCGCTTGCCCGCCTACAAGAACGTTTATCTGAAAGTGGAAGCATTACCCTTGAAACGCTGCAGGGCAAAGCCTTCCAACTGGCTTACAAGAGCCAGACCACCTTTGGTATCTTCCCGTCGCAATCGAAAAAAGAGGATTTAGGGCAGGGTTACAATGCTTACCTCAAGAATATCAGTCTGGTTTACCAAAACCCTCAGGCAAAGGTACACAATCCTTCATATGTACGTAGTATCCTTAATTACCTCATTAAACAGGAAGGTTTGCCTTCCAACCCACAGGAATCTGTATCTGAAAAACGGCAAAACTACGTTCTGATTATTGACGAGATTAACCGTGGCAACATCTCCAAAATCTTCGGCGAACTGATCACCCTGATAGAAACCTCTAAACGTGCCGGGGAACCGGAGGCGCTTAGCGTGATGCTGCCTTACTCTTCCAGCTCGTTCAGCGTACCGAATAATCTCTATTTAATCGGCACCATGAACACTGCTGACCGTTCGCTCACCGCACTGGATACCGCCCTGCGTCGCCGATTCGAGTTTGAAGCGATGCTGCCGGATATCACGGTTCTGAAAGAAACTGTTGTCAAAGGTATTGATCTGCCACGTCTACTGCAGACCTTGAATGACCGCATTGAGGTGCTGTACGACAGAGAACATACACTGGGCCATGCCTTTTTCATCCCAGTAGTTCAGGTAAAAGAGGACGAAGACCTGGCATTTGAAAGGCTCAAGCGGATCATGCGAAACAAGGTGCTGCCTCTGTTGGAGGAGTACTTCTACAACGACTGGCAAAAAATTCGTATGGTGTTGGGCGACAATCAGAAAAGCGGAAACCCGCAACTACAGTTCGTGTGCGAGGTGAAAGACCAGAAACAGTTTGCCGATCTTTTTGGCAATAACGGAACTGAAGATCTGCATGATATCGGTGCCAGTTTCCATCTGGCCCCTGAGGACGACAAGGTTTGGGATAATCCGCTCGCCTGGCAACAAATTTATGCGCCACATAAAGGTAACCCGGTGAGTGGGGAATGAAGTCTCGTAAGGACTTTACCGTCTTCGAATATGGGCACCTGATTAGCGACAAAGACAGTGGCCGCATAAATAATGCGGTCTCGCTGCCTCCGCAGCTGTTTGAGTGGCTTGAGCAACGTTGCCTGAAAGATGACGCGGATAACACTCACCGTCTGCTCACCCTTGGAAGTCGGGGGGGCGTAAAAACGCTGCAGGTAAAAAACTATGCTGGTGTTATCTCTCTTCCGGGTAATGCGTTTATCGAAGTGTTGCCAAAAACGGGGCGGCGTGATGAGAACATTGATATTGCACGTCAGCAGCTTTTGATGATGCTACGCACGCTAAAATCATTTCGCCATATAGCCACTTCAGCATCCAGAGTCCGAACCTCGAAGATGCCGCTGATGGATGTTTTTATTCAGCAGTTTATCGATAGCGTACAGCAGATTGTGCGCCAGGGTCTAAAGCGTGACTATTTACGCCAGCAGGACAATCTGCCCTGGATGAAAGGGAAGTTACGGGTCTCCGCTCAATTAAGCAAAAACTGTGTGCGTCGGGATCGCTTTCAGGTGGAGTTTGACGATTACAGCGCCGAACGTCTGGAAAACCGGATACTGAAAACCGCCATCGATAAAATCCGCCGTCAGATCAGTAACCCGCAGCTACTACTACAAGTTAACTCTTTGCAGGTGCACTTTGAGGATATTGCGCCTGTCGGTGATGCCCGCATCGCCTTCGACCAGGTACATCTCGACCGACATATGCGTCACTATGAACTTGCCTTGGCCTGGGCGCGGCTGATTTTGATGGGGCAGTCGCCTCACTGCATGCAGGGCGACGCCAACGCCATTTCACTGCTCTTTCCAATGGAAGCTGTGTTTGAGTCTTTTGTGACTGCGTGGATGCGTCATCGTTATGACGATAACTGGCACGTGGAGGCACAGGTGGATTCACACACCTTGGTTCGTCTCAACGGCAACGGATTATTTAAGCTTAGACCTGATATCCATCTACGGCCTCGTGGGGAGAATTGGGAGCAGACGATGATTTGTGATGTTAAATGGAAAATGGTGGAGAGCGGAAAGGCGACGCTCGAACAGTCGCAGGCTGACCTCTACCAGATGCTGGCTTACGGTGTGAACTATCAGGAGGGAATAGGAGATATGCTGCTGATTTATCCTTCGCATGAGGGTTTTAGTCAGCCATTACCTCATCCATATGAATTCAGCCATCAAACGGAAAATCCGTTGCGTTTATGGGTTGTGCCATTTTTCATTGGTGCCAGTTTGCAAAGTTCTGGCCTGCGTTTCCCTGATGGGAAAACATTGATTTAAAAGTGTTATTATCTTGCATGCGGTTAGGCATATTGGTGCTGTACTCATATGGCACTTCACCCACTTGTGGCGTCTATTTTTTGTACGGATTTTAACTTGTGGGTACAAGTGTGGGTATAATCATACGCGACTATTTATAAACAATAATTATATCAGTGTTTTGTCTTTTATGTGCGAGTCCGGCCTTCGCACCATTAGTATAAATATGAAGTCACAACAAGGCTTTGCCGTGCTTTTCAAGCAACCTGATTCAATCTATATCAATATTGCTAATTTGAGTGCAATTGTGGATATATCCCTGACCTTCCTCCTGAGTTAAATACCGCAGTCACTTAGTTATGTCATTTTTTGTCACTGTCAAAATTACCGTTACACCCTCATTATAATTTCTCACCTAACAGGCTGGCTTTGGTATTAGCAGCGATTTTGTCTGACATCGTTTTGCCTCGTTATTTATCATGAGTAGACTTATTTACTTTCATTATAATTAAGGTCTAGGTATTTCTGGTACTGGTGATGCGTGGTTTCCCCCATTAATCATCTTACTGAAGGGTATTATCTGATAACGCGCAATCGTTAGTTGCAATAACCCCAATAAGTTGGAGCTAATAACCTAATAATTATTAGCCCCGGTGTCATGTGAGTCAGTTTTTACCCTTCATTTACTGCCGACTTTGATTGGCGAAGTTTACGTACTACTCGTAGGAGTGGCGGCAGAACCAACACCGCAACAGCCAATATTAGCAAGCTTTTTGCGATGGGACTCGACCACAGAATATCGTAATTGCCATTGCTAATGGACAGTGCACGGCGCAGGTTTTGCTCTAGCATCTCTCCCAACACAAATCCTAAAATCAGCGGGGACATTGGGAAATTCATTTTTCTGAGCAGGTAGCCAAAGATGCCTAATCCCACCATGAGCATCAGGTCGAAAGTGGTGCTGTGGACAGCATAAACCCCTACCGCAGAGACGGCTGCAATGGCGGGTACAAGGAACCATAACGGAATGGTTAACATGCGGGTGAAAAAGCCAACCAGAGGCAAGTTCATCAGCAGTAATATGACGTTGGCTATCAACAGAGAGGCAATTAACCCCCAGACAATATCTGGTTGCTCGGTGAACATCGCCGGCCCCGGTGTGATGTTATACAGAGTCAATGCTCCCATCATTACCGCTGTGGTGCCTGAGCCTGGGACGCCCAGAGTGAGCATGGGAATAAAAGATCCACAGGCAGATGCATTATTCGCCGCTTCAGGTGCGGCAACACCGCGAATATCACCTTTACCAAAGCTGTCGCTGTTGCCACTGATACGCTTTTCGGTCATGTAGGTCAATGCACTGGCGATGGTTGCCCCCGCGCCCGGTAAAATCCCGACAAAGAAACCGATTACTGAAGATCGCAGTGTTGGCCCAACACATTCTGCCGCTTCTTTACGGTTGAACATCAGACGACCGGTTTTGCGCACTAGCTTCTGGCCGGTGCTGGTACTTTCCAGCATCAACAAGATTTCACTGACCGAGAACAGGCCGATTACCACCACGATAAATTGGATCCCATCCGAGAGATGGACACTATCAAATGTGAAGCGGTAAACGCCGGTGTTTGCATCAACACCCACTGTTGCCAGCCCCAATCCGATTAAGGCGGCGAGCAGTGACTTTAAAGGGTTTTGGCTCATCATGCTGCCAAGGCAGGCAATGGCGAAGACCATTAGCGCGAAATACTCCGATGGCCCAAAGGCCAGTGACCATTGTGCCAGCAGTGGTGCAAACAAAATGATCCCGCCAATGGCCAGGATGGAACCCACAAATGAGCTAACGGCTGAAATGGATAGCGCCACACCAGCACGGCCTTGCTGCGCCATCGGATAGCCATCGAGGGCTGTCATGATGGCGGCAGCATCACCGGGGACATTAAGTAATATGGATGAGATACGCCCACCATATTCACAGCCGATATAAACAGTGGCCAGCAAGATCAGTGCAGACTCTGCGGGCAGTTTTAGAGCAAAAGCGAGTGGTAGCAAAATGGCCACGCCGTTGATCGGCCCCAGCCCTGGGAGTAAGCCAACAATGGTACCGATAAAGCAGCCTATCAGGGCAATCATCAGGTTTTGTGGTGTTAATGCCACCTCAAATCCTTGCGATAAATACATCCAAGTTTCCATCACAACCTCGTTAGCTCAGCCAAACACCAAGCGGTAGGGTGACATCAAGTAAATAGTCAAAGGCGTAGAATAATGACGTGCCCAGAACCACGCCGGACAGCGCAGCGACCCATATTTTTGCCCCAAATAACAATGCGATACTGAATGTTAGCAGGGCGGTCGCCAGTGGGAATCCAAGCGACTCAAACCCCCAGGCATAGAGCACCAGCGTAATGACCATCACCAATAAACGCTGTAATACTCTGGCGTGCGGCCAGGCGATAACATCAGGTTTACGCAGCAGCAATAGTGCCGAGCAAAGAGTCATTAATGCCAGAATGGCCATGGGGAAAGGGCGCGGGCCTAGCGGCTCGTAAGTGTATTCGCTTTGAATTCCCCAGCCGATAAATAAGCCGCTGATGCAGAGTAGGATCCAGATACTGGCAAAAATACGATCGCTCATTATCTTTCTCCTTAATTATTTGGCCAGCCCGAATGCTTTAGCTTGTTCACGATATTGTTCTATCTGTTTTTTGACATAAACATCCAGCTCTTTGCCAGTTAGGTTGAACTCAAATAAGCCGCGTAATTCACGCTGTTTTTTGAACTCGTCAGTTTGTACCAGAGTGTTAAAGGTATCGGTCCACCACTGATATTCGGCCTCACTGACCTTCGGCCCCAGATAGAAACCACGAATAATCGGCCAGACTAAATTAAAACCTTGTTCTTTAGCGGTTGGAATATCAGCGAGTTGACCGGGCAGGCGTTGTTCAGCATAAACGGCCAACACCCGTAGTTTGTCGCCTGCCAGATAGGGCACCATTTCACTTAAATCCCCGGATACTGCCTGAATATGGTTGCCTAACAATGCGGTAACCGGTTCGCCGCCACCCTCAAAAGCCACGTAGCGCATTTTATGGGGATCGACGCCCACCTCGCGGGCCAGTAACGCTGTTTTCATCCAGTCCTGGCTGCCAATTGAGGCACCGGCTCCGAATACCACACTATTAGGATCCTGTTTAAAGGCATCCATCAGATCTTTTAGCGTTTTATAGGGAGAGTCAGCCCGCACGGCGATCATGCCGTAGTCAGTACCGATGGCCGCCAGCCACTTCACATCGTCAGGGCTATAACGGCCAAATTTATTTTGTGCCAGATTCAGTAAAGAACCGCCGGAGAATGCGACCACGGTGCCGAATTCTGCCGGGCGTTGCGCCACAATGGCGTTATAGGCTACTGCTCCGACACCACCTGGCATATAAGTTACCCGCATCGGGCGCTCAATCGCTTTAGTCTCTTGCAGGGAAACCTGAATCAATTTACAGGTCAGGTCAAAGCCGCCGCCGGGTTTGGCTGGAGCAATACATTCGGTTCTGCCGGGTGCATCGAGAGCTTGTGCCATTTGCGCCGTTAGTATTAAAACTGAGGCGACTAAGGTGCGGGTAATTATTCTTTTCATATTATTCCCTTATTATTTTCTTCTAAACTGTGAGCTTTCCCGCGATTGCGAGGTTGCTGAATTGTTAATAGATTAACCTTTCAGTTACCTTTCAATGGGCAGGAAAAAGTGCAGGATGTGATATGCGTCTCTTGTTGGTAGAAGATCATCCCGAGTTATCTCACTGGTTACAAAAAGCATTGACCCATGTGGGCTTCGCTGTGGATGTGGCAAATGATGGTGTTGCCGCCGATCATTTGCTGCAAAACGAAAATTACGCACTGGTGGTATTGGATGTAGCATTGCCGCGCCTGAACGGGTTAGACCTGCTGGCACGGCTACGTAAACGTGGGCAAACGCTGCCTGTATTGTTGCTAACCGCCAGAACGGAAGTGGCAGACCGAGTGAAAGGACTGAACTTGGGGGCTGATGATTATTTGACGAAACCGTTCGAAATGGATGAGCTGGAGGCGCGGATACGTGCTCTATTACGGCGTAGTGTCGGTGGGAACGGGCAGGTGGTGCAGTTTGGTGATTTGACCTACCACGACGAAGGATACTTTCTGCTAGCTGATAAGCCATTGGCGCTGACACCGCGGGAATCGGCAGTATTAACTTCACTGATGCATCGCCGGGGGAGACCGGTTGCCAAGCAACAACTGTTTGAGCAGGTATTTACCTTATCCGATGATGCTAATCCAGAAAGTATTGAACTGTATGTGCATCGGGTACGTAAAAAGCTCCACGGCGCTAACGTGTCTATCCAGACCTTACGCGGTTTAGGTTACAGTTTGGAATGTGCCGATGGAGCGCTCTAATACTATTACGTCACGATGGTTTAAGGCACCGCGTTCGCTGTTTCATCAATTACTGCTGTTTTTTGGCGTACCCTTATTGATTTTGGGCGGGATTTCTATTTATACCCACTATATCAGTGCCATGAATGCAGCCACGTTAGCTTATGACCGTACCCTATTAGCTTCTGCCCGGACGGTGGCGGAGCGGCTGGTTGTCCGTCATGGGCAGCTAGAGGTTGATGTCCCTTATATTGTCCTCGACAGCTTTGAACGTAATATGAATGATCAGCTTTACTATCAGGTGATTACGCCAGAGGGAAAAAGTATTGCGGGCTACAATGATTTACCGCCTTTCCCACCCAATACGCCGCGATCTTTGCTCTACCCTGCATTGGTACATTTTTATGATGCCGAGTACCGAGGCAAACCCATACGCGTGGCGGCACTTTATCAACCCGTTAATGAGTCCGGAGTTATGGGTATGGCGATGGTGCTGGTGGCTGAAACGCTAGCTTCCCGCCATGACCTGGCACAGCAGATCATGATGTCGGCAGTTTTGACCCAAGGTACACTGGTGCTATTGACACTGATAATGGCGTATATCTTACTCAAAGGTATTCTTAAGCCATTACGCAAGCTGTCCGGTCTGATGCTGCGTCGCGATCCTGGTGAACTGACCCCGCTCCCCAAAGTGTTGCCATGGTCAGAAATGGAACCTTTGTTATTGGCGTTTGATCGCTACATCGAGCGTTTACGGGAAATGGTGGCACGGCAGGGGCGCTTTAGTGCCGATGCTTCTCATCAATTGCGTACACCGCTAACGGTATTGAAAACGCAGGTGGCGGTGGCTCTGGCCAGCGACGATTCGCAACAATGGCGTGAAAGCCTATTAGCGATGCGCGGGACGCTGGATCACACGGTTTCCCTGACGGATCGGTTATTGCAGTTATCACGGATGAAAGTGCACGAGCGCAGATTACAACCGGTTAATCTCGGCCCACTATTACGAGATGCGTGTTTTGCTCATCTTGCCCAAGCCCGTAGCAAGCAGATTGATCTGGGCTATGAGGGGGCGTCCGAGTGCTGGATCGAGGGGGATGCTTTGTTGCTGACCGAACTGTGTGACAACCTGCTGGACAACGCGTTGAAATACACGCCAAAGCAAGGTGTGGTGACGGTACGGTTGGTTATAGGCAGTGAAGTTGAGGGCTGTTTGTTGGAAATAGAGGACAGTGGTCCCGGTATTGGACAAGATGAAGCCGTGCAAGCGCTGATACCCTTTCACCGACTGGACAATGTGGGTGAGCAGCCAGGGGCTGGTTTGGGGTTAGCCTTGGTAAAAGACATTACGACGTACCATAAGACCCGCCCAGAGTTATTGCACAGTGAATTATTAGGTGGTTTATTGGTTCGGATAAATTTTCACTTGCGTAAGTGATGTGGCTTACCGGTTCTGCATCACACAGTTCCGGTATAGGCGATCAAGGTGTGTTCTTCGTAAAGGGTTACAGTTCGTGCAAATAATCTACTTATGAAATACGACAGGAATACGTTTTGATAGAATGAAATAAGGTATCCACGCGAATATACCAACAATCGCTGAACTTATGGTACGAATATCATTACTATCTAAGGATAGATTAAATAAGGCTGCGGGGAGGACGGTCATTCCGGCTGTGGTGATAAAATTAACAATATAATAAGTAATCATTAATTTTTTTGTTATTTTCTTTCTTCTAAAAAAAGCCAGTGCTGCAATAACCGCCATAGCAAAATATATCAAAATACATAAGAATGCGAATATACCGTAATAAGTGACAATTCCAGTATTCTCAAAGTGACTTAGCATCATACTTGCTAGGGTGAAAATTGAGAATGGAGTTAGAATTAATGTCACAATTAACCCTAAAGCAGGTAAGTATAGAATACCATTAATCTTCTGAGCTTCTAGTTCTTCACATGTCAAACATAACCCAGATTCTTTTAGAGCTTCGGTATCACAATTAAGGCACTTCATATTATTTCCCATAAATATTCTGCAATGGTGGCTGAGTTTTATTAACAATGCTTATCTAACCATGCATAACATGGTTAGATAACAGAAAAATCATTATCATCGTACTGTGGTTCAAAGAATTTGACCAAAGTTAATGTTTATGAAAAGAAGCCTGTTTTTTTACATAGTTCGCCTTTCCACTCTTTTAATTTATCATTGCTCGTTAAATCATCAATAGTAACGCTTGCTGGACTGCTTAGGTATTTACTCGGCTCAACATGAATTTCATATTCATGATTTTTTTCAGGTATAAAGTATGTACTATTATTATAAACATTAGTGGCACCAGAATAGGTTTCTTGCCGTGTTGTGTTAACGATAGCCAGGTATTGCCCAGATTTAATTGAGTATTCTTTTACAACTTTATTTTGAAACTTCCCAGGCTTCTGCATACCTATACTCTTTGTAGAACCCACACTCTGATCAGCTTGGTCTATCAAAGATAGATGAAAAGTGGATGTTAACTTTCGTGAGTCTACTTCTTTATAACAATTTCCTAATGGCTCATAAACAACAAGCCCAATAATTCCTCTATCCAGCACTCTTATTTTTGCTGCATCGGCACCGGTATAATCATCGACAGAACTTCTCGTATCGAGTTGACAACCAGATAAGAAAATCACGGTAAATAAAACTGAGATAGAACGCTTATACGACATATATCATCCTTAATAAAATGAATATCAATTAATCTCATACTCACCCCGGACAATCTTCAAACTAGAAAGTGAGCGGGGTAGGAGCCAAGTTCTAGGATCAGTAGATAGTGATTTTCTGATCTTGAATTTATCTATTGAAACCAGGCCGTTTGCTATTGTCGCTGCATTACTGCCCCTATTATCCTTGTTTTTATTCTTATTATATAGTTATTCCCGACTGTGTCTCTGGTCATTAGTTAATGCTGGATACCCAAGCGTCCACTATATTTAGCCCTTCTGTGGACATCACTCCCTTCTGCTTGGTTTCTGTATATCCCTTCACAGTCTGGTAATCAACATGACTTGTAACCATGAAATAGTTGATCATCGCATCCTTCACCTGCTGTTGATTCTGTGCATCAACACTGGTGATATTTAGCAGGCTCATTATCTGGCCGTAAGCATCCGCATACTGCTGGCTGATTTTCGAGTTATATGGACCTGTTTCATACTCGCCTTTGGCCGCTATCACATCCAGCCTGGTTTGGGCGCAGGCGGCGCTGTCTGCGCCACCATTGCCGCTCGCTTTTATCACCTTCTGCGCACTGACAATATCCGTTTCAATCAGTACATTGATTGCTGTGCTTTTTCAGCCACAGACCCAGGCTATCATCGCGTTTTTTCACACAACACATCACTGACCGCGCGCCATGTAATGCCTGAGTACAGTAACTGTCGCCTATGGCGCATGTGGTGAGAGCCATCGCCCCATCGGCACCATAATCTGTTGCGCCAAGCAACGCATCGCCTGAGTCTGCCTTCACCCAGCTTATCCCTAACCTGACCCTTCATATTTCCAGCAATCTGCTTAACAGATTCGCGGGCTTGATCTCCCGATAGCGAGTTATTCTCAACCGCATTCTTCCCAGCCCATCGCCTTTATAATTGCGGGTGCTGCGGCCTCTGCCGTAAAGGCCGATACAGCACCGACTGTCACATTGCCGTTAAAGTACCCGACCACCGCACCCAACACCACATGGGCCATCAGATTCGCAGTCTGGTTCTGAGCGGCGGGCAGATATTTACTGATTTCGTGCGCCAGATACGGCGCTGCCGCGCAGCGTTTCATCGTAGAGATCCACTGAACTGGTATACAAGAACCCCGGCCAATTGGCCGAGGTCTTATACAACTAATCCATATTGTTTTTAACTATAAATATATAAATCAATATCTATCTCAGCCCCGATCTTGCTTATAAAAGCCAGTTTTTCTGTAGTAAAACTCATTCCTGGCTTTTCACCATTTTCAATCTTAACTACAAATGAAAAAATAAAATTTACGTTATATTTACTTTTGACATACCGTAACTCATTTTCTTTACCATCAAGCAATGAAATTATTTTATCTAGCTGTTCGTTAATATCATGAGATACTTCATCGTCCGTAGACAATTTCCAACTTGTCTCAATGCTTGGCCTTTTTCTGCCGTCAGGAATACTTCCCTTTATCCTTACTTCATTAGGCTGAAGGCAAAGTTTCCGGGTAACATCATCAACATCGAAAGAGTCACCATAAATAGAAAAATATGCCAATACTGTTGTTTTACCCATAATCATATCCTATTTAATGTACTCACCTGTCGGTATACCTTCACCCTTGCCGCCTTTCTTAAAGATCCACAGTTGCCCAGAGTCTCTATCTACATAGATGTCATAATTAGAATTCTTACCATCACCCAAGAAGTCCTCCTTCAAAGCATGAGCATCTACGCCATTATTTTTTAAATAGTTATCATCTGCCATTTTTATATTAGATGGCTTTTCTGCCCCATTATCATGTCCATCACTTGTCATATTATTTGGCAAGTTAGGTACAACTTCTGTGTTGCCCGTGTTATTGGGTAATTGATCTACAGCTTGATCCCCACCTGTATGGCCAGGTCCGGTATTAATCTGACTGCCATCACTACCAGTATGGTTTGCCCCTTGGTCTGCTAGCTGATCTCCCCCTGTATTCGTTGGCCCTGATCCCGCTATCTGGTCACCACCAGTATTAGAAGGCCCATTCTCCCCTTGTCCCATCATTGCCTGAATAGCCAAGAGAGCAACTTGTACGGCCACTGGACAATCGCCGCCAGAGAGGCATTTCGTCACAACATCTTTACCAAACTCGTTCACCGCTGCATCCAGCTTTTGCGATATCACAGCATTAGCTTCACTCTGCGGCGTTTGCCCTGCTACCGGTGGAGGTGGCACCAATATTTGCAGCAAGAAGTTATTCTCTACCGCATTCTTACCCGCTTGCGCTCCCGCAACCGTATCTGCGGTGCTGCCACCCGCCAATCCACCGGCTAATCCTGCCGCCAGTGTACCCAACGCGCTGATGGTTTGTCGCTGCTCTTCGGTCAGATCTTCACGATTAATCCCTGGATACATCTGTTGGGCGATATACTCACCCATCACCGCGCCTGAAGCCCCCGCCAGCGCACTGTTTCCATTCACCTGTGCCATGACAGCACCCAATACCGCGTGCGCCATCAGATTGGCTTCGGTGTTGACCTTACCGTTAGCATCGGTAGTCATATTGTGAATAACTTCAGCCAGATACGGTGCAGAAGCTCCCGCCAGTGCTTTAGCCATATCACCCCCAGCCAGCCCTTGTATGGCGGCTGTCGCGGCCTGAATACCCTGTTGCAGCGAACTGCCGGTGCCGTACTCTTTCATCACTTTTTTATAGGCATCAGAGTCTCTCAACTCTGCCATATAAGCTGCGCGCTCTTTCTCGGTGGCATTTTCTTTTAGTGGGCCAAGTTGTTTCTCCGCCGCCTTCAAGCCGTTGATATCGCCCTGTGTGCGCACAATATCACTGACCTGGCTGCCTATCTCACCTATCAGCTGCGCTTCCCGCAGGCGGTTTTGCTCTTTCTCTTTGTCGAAAATAGGCGACAGGGCGTTGTTGGCGTGCTCGACATCGCGACTCAGGTCATCAACATTTTGCTGTTGTTTCTCGGTGTCACGAATGGTGATGGTGCCATCGGAGACTGCCGCATGGGTGATGCTATCGGCGTGACCTTCATTGTTGACGCCCGTCAGCAAGCCGTTGGCCATATTACCGGTAAACTGACCGCCGATATTGCCGCCGGTGCTGATGCCCACACTTTGATGCTCAACCTTGAAATCGGCTTTATTTTCAATATCACTGAAGCCCAGCGTGCCAGTATCCAGTGTGTTTTTATCGGCGGTAGCGGTGGAGCCAATCACTGCGCCGTCAAGCTGAGTATGCTCGCCGACTGTAATATCAAAGCCGCCTTTGCCTGCAAAAATGCCGGTCTGTTCCTGCACCGAATCAAAGTTGCTGTGCATCTTGTCCTGGCTGGCATTGATGCTGGCGCTGCCGGTCATCGAACCGAAATTGAAGCTGCCACCGACACTGGCGTCTTGCTGCTTCGAATCGTAACGGTCGCTGTCTTGCTGGCTTTGCAGCAGCAGGTCACGGCCCACATCCGCTTTGACTGTTTCCCCGCTGACCTGCGCGCCTTGCAGCACGGTGTCGCGGCCACTGGTGATGTTGAGCTGGTTACCGGCATTGACCGTGGTTTCCGTGTAAGAAACCCCGTTGCCGCTTTCACTGCCTTTGCCCTTATTCAGGCTGGCCGACACATTGATGCCCCAGCCACCCTGACCGGCACCAATACCTACGCCCAGTGAGCCGCCGCTGCTGCTGTTACTGCCGTCCAGCGTCTGGCTCTCTTGAGTGGATTGCAGAATCACATCGCGATTGGCTGTCAGACTGGCGTCTTTACCGGCCTGTAACTGGCTGCCCTGTACCACAATGTCGCCATCCTGACCTTTCACGCCGTTACCGGTGGCGGTGATATTCAGGTTATTGCCCGCCGTCAGGGTGCTGCCCTGATGGGTGGTTTGATTAACGGTTTGTTCTGACTTTGACGACTGGCTACCATAAGACAGACTGACACCAATGGCATTTTGGTCACGGGCATCCAATGTGGCCAGTTGCCCGCCTTGCACTGCCTGCATGCCACTGAGTGCCGCCTTCACACCTTGCAGAGCAGCCAGCCGGCCATTGCTTTCTTCGCTGGCGGCTTTGGCGGTGGTAACGGCAGTATTCAGGGCGCTGCCCACCGTGCCGGACAGGGCCAGTGTCAGGCCGCTCGATTTTTGCTCGACGGTATGGGTCTGGCTGCTCTGGTTTTCGGCCGCCAGAATACTGACGTTTTTCCCGGTCAGATTGATGTCTTTACCGGCTAACACCTCGGAGCCTTTTACCGTCAGGTCTTCACCGGCGGTCATGTTGACATTGCCCAGTAGGCTGCCGACGGTGCTGCCCACATTGGACGTCGATTGGCCGGTATCAGTGACTTTGGTGCTGTTACTGCCCACCGTCACACCAATACCCCCGGTGCTCATCAGGCCGGATTTTTTCTCCTCACGCAGATGAGATTCACTTTCACTCTGCTGCGCGGTGCCGATAATGATGTTCTCTTGCGCCCGCAGATTAATATCGTTATCGGCCACCACATTACTGCCAATGACCACGATATTTTTACCGCTGACATCAATAGAACCCGCCGATAGCATTGAGCCCACCGCCAGTGTCTGGCTAATACTGTCTTCAGTGCGGGTGGTAGTGCTGGACGCCAGCCCTTTGCTTGTTCCGGTATGAGTGCGCTGCGCATCATGTTGTTCAGTCTGGGTGGTGAGGTTGACATCCCCGCCCGCCGCCAGTGTCAGCGCACCCGAAGTTTGTACCGCGCTGGCACTGATATTGATGTCGTGTGCCGTGTTCAGGTTGATATCGCCGGTGGCGTTCAACTGGCTGCCAAGCAGGGTTTCATCATAGAGATCCACCGAGCTGCGACTGCGTTTGCTCGACGATTCACCGGTGACATTAAGGCTGTCAGTGGCCGCACTGAGGTTAATATTCTGCGCCTGCACATCAATACTGCCGGCATTAATGGTGGCTCCCACGGCGGCCAGATTGTTAACGTTGGCGGTCAGTGCGCCACCGACATTCACTTCACTGCCCAGATGGCGGATATGCTCACTGGTCGAGCTGCTACGGCCATAATTTGCCGTTATCTGGTCGCGGGTTTGCACCGTATTGAGCAACCAGTCGCCGCCGGTATTGACCTGTAAATCCTGACCGACATTGAGGCCAGCGCCTTGCATGATAAAGTCACGTTCAGTATTGATAACCGCGTTATTGCTGACATTGATGCTGGCCAGCGGCCCCAGCACGGTTTGGCTGCGCTGGACGGCCCCATTATCACTGCTGAGCTGCGCACTGTCGGTGCGCAAAATGATATCGCGGCCGCTGTCCAGTTGCAGGTTGGTGGCAGTTAATCGGCTGCCCGTCAGGTCAATATCACTGTTCAGTGTACTGAGTAACATGTTGCCGCCCGCCTGAAGTAAACCCCCGCGGTTATTCAGGTTGATGTCCTGCGCCATGCTGATTTGCAGGTCATTGGTGGCGTTGATAGCCCCCTGATTGGTGAAACCCTGAACCTCGGTTAAGGCGATATTCTCTGCCGAAATGAGCGCGCCGTTGGCCTGTAAGTCGCCCGGTTTAACACCCGCCAGATAGACCACCGGCACCAGCACAGTTTGCCCGGCGACTTCACGGCTTTCCATCAGCACGATATTGGTGGTTAATGTTGCCATCTGCTCCGCACTAAGGTGGGTGCCGAGGGCAATATTGAAGGCTTCACTATATTCGAGGCCTGCCGCAAATAATTCCTCGAACTGCTCCTGGGCGCTACGGTAATCACTGGCTACCGTCTGACCGGTCAATGCCAGCACCTGATCGCGCACCAGACGCTGTTCATAGGCGTTATCCCCCAGACGTTTGAATATCACATTGGGGTCGTTATTCAACTGCTGCAGCACGTAGTCGGATCCGCGCCAGTTATTCAGGTTGGCAAAGGCAGGATTCGTTTCTATCAAGTACTGGCTGTTGACGGTGTAGTCAGTACTGAACTGATACAGCCCGCCATTAGGCGGTGTCAGAGAAATACCGTTAAACTCGATGGCCAGATCTTTTCCGCTATTGTTACTACCCTGGGGAGGCGCAATGGCACCGGGATTAGCCCCATTGTTGATCGTGGTGCCACTGCCGCTGACGGTTTGTGCGGTGAGGCTGGAGGCATATTGGTTAGTCGCGCGCGCGCTCACCTCGGGGCCCCAATCTCTGTGCCATAACCCGCCTTTATAGTTACGGTAATTCCACTGACCGGAGGAGGTGGTCTGCTCCATCAGGCGTTGTGCACTTCCCCAGCCATCTTGTTGCAGGGTCACTCCGGTGAGGTTAATCTCACCCTGAGCACTGATTTTACTCCAGAAATTCTCCAGCGTGCCCACCTGTGGGGTCAGGTTCCTGCCGGCTAACAGTTGCGCCTCCGGGCTGATGTTATCGATGCTGTTATAGGCGATAGTCGACGTATAATCGGTGCCAATATAATCGCTGTTATCTGCCCCCTCATGAGGCGGCTCGCTATAGCGCCCACCCGGTATATCGGGGTTTTCCACTGTCCAGTAAGCTGACCCATTCACCGTGTCGGCCATCACAAAGTCGCTATTGGCGGTGAGAATATGGCGGCTATTGGTCAGAGTTGTGGCGTAAATCAGCATATCCTGGCCGGATTCAATCAAGCCGGAAATATTGAGCACCTGAGCCGCCTGCTGGTAATTCCCACCACTGTCTTGCCCGCCCGCCAGAATAACCTTACCCATACCTAAAATCGTGGTAGTCGGCGCGGTATCGGTGTCAGTGACGGTATCACTGTTTTCAATCACCGGAGCCAGTAAGGCTAAAGTACCATTTTCATCCGTGGCACCGATCAGGGCGTTCGGGCCGGAGTTAGTGATGCGCTCGCGTGCTTTGAGTGTGGCCTGTGCACTAATAATGGTGCCCGTATTGAACAGGGTATTAACGTCGGTATTGAGCAGGCCGCTGGTCAAGATATCGCCGCTATTTATCAATGCGCCCACAGCTTTGAGATCGGCTTGCGTTGCAATAATCGTGCCGCTATTCAGTAAGCTGTTTGAGTCGGTGCTGAGTTTGCCACCCGCGAGCATTTGCCCGCTATTGGTCACATCGCCAGCGGTGGTCAAAGTGAAATCACGCCCAGCTTGAAGGGTAGAACCCGCCAGATGGTTGAAATCACTCTGCAAGTTGATCGTCAAATCTTCACTGGCCGTCACCTTGCCTGCATTGTTGTTCAGTTGGCTCAGTTTTAAATGGATGCTATTGGCTGCCAGTACGCCGCCCTGATTATTGAGGGTTTGCCCGGCATTGGCACTGGCATTGATGGTGAGAGTACCAAGGGCGAGTATATTGGCACGCTGCGTGCTGATATCTCCCTGAGTGGCAGTGATATTCATCTCACGAGCTTGGGTGTAACTGTCACTCAGATCAATCCGGCTGCCGGTTAATATCATGGTATCGGCGGCGAGGGTTTGTCCTTGGGCGATTAATTCCTGACGAGTATTGACCAGCAAATTACCGGATTCTGTCAGGCGGCCATCACTCTGTATGCCCGCGCCCAGCAGGCTGTTGCTGTTGCTGTTTACACCTTCGGCTTGTAGCGAGAGTGTGCCGGTAGACAGCAGAGTGCCATCACGGTTATCAATATAACCCGGCAGATTTAGGTTGAAATCTGTGGTTCCGGTTTGCGCAATCACGCCGCCCACATTAGAGAGGGTTTGCGCGTTAAAGGTTATTTTATCTGCAATCAAGCGGGCATTATTGGTATATAACACCGAAGTCGTTGATGCCGACAGGCTCTGGCTGGCAAGCACCTCAGCCCCGGTGAGATTGATGTCCCCGCTTTGTGCTGTGAGGGCCACATCACGGCTTTGCGTCTGACTACCGCTCAGATCGATACTGTGCGCATTGAAGCTCTGCGCCGTGCCGCTAATATTTTTCCCTTGGGCGATTAACTTGCCGCTGGCTTCTACTTTCAGTGTGCCACTGGTAATGCTGCTGTTGTCGGATTTTACGCCCGCACCTAACACAGCATTTCGGCTGCTATTAACCTCAGCCGCACGCAACGAAGTGTCACCCGCCGCCGCAATAGTGCCACTGTTAGTCAGTTTACCTGCGGTAGTGAGCTGGGTATTAGCACTGGCATAGAGCACCCCGGTATTCTCTATTTCAGCGCCGGTTTTCACCACTAAGTGCTGTGCGCTGTTGATTTGGCCACTGTTCATCAGCATGCCGTCGGCGGTTATGGTGATATCGCCTGCCGAAGCTCCTATCTCTCCAGCATTGCGTACGCCGACACCAGTTTCAGTACCGATCAAGCGGATTTTACCGGCATACATGCCGCCTAAATTGGCGACATCTACCGCGACGGTAGGACGTGGGCTGCCATCGCTGGCTTTGGCATTAATGCTCTGATGCGCGGCATCCACCTGATTACGTCCGGTGGTAACATTCAGTTCTTTGGCCCAAATACCGGCATTCACTTTGACGGAACGCGCGATCAGATCAGTATGGTCCTGACGGCTGCTGTCCAGGCCGTTGCCCTGAATAACAATTTCGCCTCGTTCTACATCGTAGCCCGTCAGTTGGCCATTAGTGAGTTGTGCCTGACCGGTGGTTAATGTCGCGCGGTTGGCGTTGATAAAACCGCAGCCCTCGCAGGTAATACCTGATGGGTTGGCAATCACCACCTGCGCTTTGCGCCCGGCCACCTCGATATAACCATTGAGTTTGCTTGGGTCGCGGCTGTTCACTTCGTTGAGGATAATACTGGCCTCACCGCGTGCCAGCCACGGGTTGCCATCCACCACGCCAGCAATCTGGGTTTGGTTGGGACCGTGGCCGTTATTGAGGATCACGCCGCGATTATCGACATCGAACTGGTTATAAACGTTACGTGAAACACCGCCGCTGCTCGGTGTTTGGATATTCACCTGTGGTGTGCCATTGGCGCTGTTGATAATGGTCGGTTGCTGATTAGTCGGCGCACTACCATCGGCGACAATATTGGCCTGAGCGGATAATGAGACACAGCCGAATGCCAATAACAGGCTGAAACTGAGAGGAGATAATGCACTAATACGACGGCTTTGAGTGTGCCCGACACCTGATGACGCAGAAGAGGCGGCCTGACCGGAAGCAGCAATATCAGCCACGACCATCAGCATGCCACGCGCCTTGTTAAACACGATACGGTACAGGTTCTTATTCATGGTTCATTCTCAAAGAGTCGTGATTAATCAGGCGCATTAGTATTGCCAGTTCAGGTTAAAGCCCACCGTCACCGAGTCGGTTTTAAAGCCATCGGGCTTAGACAGCGGTTTACCGGCAAACAAGTCATATTGGGTATGAAACACGCGGCCACGCACCCCGACGACACTGCCCGCCAGATGGTGGCCCAATAAGTAAGGGTCGCTACGGCCGCCGACTTCGCCGTAATCCACACCGACATACAGTTCATGCCCCGGCAGTGGGGTATACCAGCCCAGATCATTGCGCACCGTCCAGCCACGATCGGCATTAAGGGTGCGTTCGCCGTCAAACCCGCGCACTGACCAGCGCCCGCCGATACTGAACTGATCCTGCGGCGTCAGTGGGGTGTTAGTGCTTTGGCGCTGATATTGCAGGTTGTAATGGAAGTTTTGTTTTTGAATGGCAAAAGGAATATCCAATTGCGCATTCATGCGCAGAATTTTGCTTAACGCAGTGGCTTCGCCGAAATACTCTTCTTGTGCAGGAACCGCACCAAACCAGCGAGTGCCGCGTTGATAACTGATACCCGCGTCCAGAGTTGCTTGTGAAATAAAGTGCCGATGTTGTAACCCGACACGCCAGGCCGAGGTGCGGCGGCGCTGCACTTCCACTTCGGTATCATTGATGTAGTTTTTCGACGAGCGAGTCAGTACATCATAGGTCAAAGTGGTTTTCTGGCTGGCATTGCGGTGCAACAGGCGGCTAAGTTGCAACGAGACATTCTCACTTTCCCCACGATAGCTATAGTCGCCATTCAGACCCGCTACGGTCTGATGATAGTCATAACTGCTGGCGGTCAACCCGGCGGTCCAGTAGCCGAACGGCAGCGAGTAATGGCCAGTCAGGTTATTGGTGCCTTTATCACCGCGATTCTTCATTGAACCACCGGCAGAGACATAGAACTGGTCACTCAGGGAGAGGGGATTATCCAGAAATAGTGTCGCGCCAGCTTGATAGCGGCCGGTGCTGCGGGTGCCTGAGTCATCCAGTGAAGCCGCCAATCGCCACATTTTGCTCTGTTTCCAGCTCAGGGCGATATCGGTTTCACCGGGTTCAGTACCGGGGATCAACTCCATACTGGCCTGCACGGTGGGCAGACGCTGGAGATTTTCCAACCCTTGTTCAATATCACGTAAATCCAACAGGTTACCGGGGCGGGCAGGGAAGGCACTGAACAGTGTGACATGGCGGTCACTGTCTGGCGTGAGCTCAACACTGCGTATTTTGCCGGGCACAATTTGCAGCGCCAACGTGCCACTGTTCAAATCCTGTTGCGGGGCCAGCACACGGGTGGTGATATAGCCGTGGTCGACCAGACGATTTTGCAACTGGCTCATTAACAGATTGATGCCCTTGGCACCCAAACACTGGCCTTGCGCCTGATTGGCGATACGTTGTAGTGGCAACCAGCGCGGCAATGGCTCTGCGCCACTGATTTTTATGCGATCAATGGCAAAGCAGGGTTTTTCCGCCGGGAAAGAGAGGCGACCCAAAGAGGTTGAGGGTGCAGATAAACGTACATCCGGTATTGCAGGGGCCAGACGTTCTTCCAGGGCGCGTTGTCGTTCCTGTTGGTGAATACTTTGTTGGATAGGTGCTAATTCTGCGCCATAACTAGCATGTGGAATGGCGACCATGGGCAATAATACACCCGCGAGTAAACTCAAATAACAGGAACGCAGCACGATAAAACCCTTCCCCATTGATTGGGGGAAAATAAGTGTAAAATAAATTTCGCGCAGTATGCTTATAAAATCACCATTTACAACGTGTTTTTAAACTCGTAGAAATAAATGAGAAATGGCATCATTAATTGTAGGAAATATCATCAAGATAAATATTAAATCGTGGGAAAAATCTTATTTCTTTAGGTTGATTCTTGTTTTTTTAAAGATGATACGAGTGATGGAACGTAGAATTAAAAAGTAATGCCCCCAAAGAGAGGGCCAAAAAATTTAAAAACGAACACGGAATCCAATATTAGCCGTTATTGGTGTTTCAATTTTTGAACCATGGAGATAATCCACTTCAGCAAAAATAGTGGCATTACTGGCAACGGTGGCATCAACACCCACACCATATTTTCCGACATTACCGGAAAAGTTATTATCGAAGCCAATACCATTAATCGCTACTGCATTAGTTTTGATAAATTCACGGGCAATAGCCAGTTTAACATAAGGTTTGATCGCCATTTGATTCACAGTATAAGAGGCCGCCAATATTGAGCCTAACTCACCTTGAATGCTATCTGCTTTAGCCACGTCCGCAACCATACCGTTATTGAGGGCATAATTTGCACTACCAATACGTGAATAACTTACTTTGCCATAAGGCTCTAGTACAAGATTGGTATAAACAGGCAACTGATAACCACTTTCTAAAGAGGTGGTAAACGCATTCTGGCTGTATTCTGCACGGGCACCCTGAGCACTCAACTCATTATTAAAACGGTTAGCTTTGAGCACCGTATCAATATAAAGCCCGCTTTGATCCAGATAGGTCAGGTAGAAGCCGCCACTGTAACTGCGAATATCGCCATTTCCACCATTACTGCGAGTCGCTTTGACATCGGATGAACTGTAGCCGGTAAATGCGCCGAGCAACACATTACCCCGACTCAATCCGAGTTGTTTATCAGCCCCAATCTCCATGCCGCTTAAAGTATTTTTGAAAGAGACATTTTTATTATCAGACAACCGACTGTCATCAGTAAGATAGCGAGCCCAAACACCAACAGTGCCATCAGCATCCGTTTTTAATTCGCCCTGGCGTTGACGCAAGGTACTCAGTTCCGCATTCAGGATATGCCGCGGTGCTGCGGCCATATTCAGCACATTTTGTGCCGCGGAACTGAGCACTGGGGTTGTAGCGATTTTATTTGGTACTGTAACGGGGAGGTCTGCTGCGTTAGTCGCCAAATACCAGTCAGTGCTGCCATTAGTTTCTTGTTTGTATAGCCCATATTGATAAACGCCTAAATCCACTACACCGCCCGTATTGAGTAAACTGAATTGAGCATCGCCACTATTAACATGTACCAATGCCAGGCTGCTGGCGGATTGCGGCTCTTTACCACTGTCTTGAACAGTAATACCAAATTGACCGGTCGCCTGCTGCGAGACTGTAATAAAATCACCGGCATTGCTGGCAAGCTGGGTGGTCATGGCAAAATTACCCTGACCGGACAGATTCTCTATCTCCAGCCGGTTAAATTGCCCACCGGCAGAATAGGGCTGCAGGTTGATATGCCCCCCTTGCATTGTCACATTGTTGATTCGGGTCACCAGCACCGGCCCCAGGACTTCAGGAGGCGAAACCGGCACCACACTCGTGCCTACCCAGGAAGGGCCAAGGTCGACTAAGCCCGCTACAGTGAGGTTTTCAATGGTGACATTGGCAGGCAGGGCGGGATTGTGGGTGGTCACATCGCTGGTATAGGTATCATTATTGGAAATAAAAAGTTCTGCACCCGCGGCGATATTGAGATAGCCTTTCGACTGGCTATTGAGTCCCAGAGTCATATAGCCGCCATCATTAATCTGGCTATTTGTCACGATCCCCGCAGTTTTAACCCCAAGCAACCCGCCCTGATTAACAATAGTACCGATTGCAAAAGCATCGGTAACCTCGAACCAACCGCCATCATCCACAGTGGTATTATTGGCTGTGCCGGCACTGCTCCCGTTGGTGACAGCAATGTGGGATTTTGAAACAATACCATTATTGATGTGTCCGTGAACCCGGCCATTATTAATGACACCACCGTTACGCACAATTTGTCCGCCATTATCAACGACTTCATTGTTGACGGTTATCCCCTCTACAATCGGTGTAAAAGCCCAGACCTGAACAGGTAATGTGACGAAAGATAGACTGATAATGCCGGCCAATAATGTTTTGTCCATAAAACCCTCAAAAAGATTAAATGCGGTGAGATGATGCCATATCACCCATTACAAAAAGAGACGTACCGTACCCCCTTGGGGCGGTTTGAAAGCAATGTTTATCAGCGGCGATATGCATTGATAAAAATACACTGACACGTAACGAATACTAAATCTCAAGGGCTATTTACCCCAGATAAAAGAATGCTGATTTATATTTTAGCGCGATGAAAGTAGCACAGTTCACCTTGGGTTTATAATAGGTTGAAGTTGTTTTTTTGATAATAATTGGCAAAAAAAATAAAATACGTAAAATTCATAAGAGGATAATCTTAGTTTATATTGAGAATATTCTTGAAAATATCGTCGAATATATTTTATTACATAAAGTGGGATAATTCAGGGATGTCAGTCTTAATATTGCTATTATTCGCTGCAGGCGAGCAGCGTTAACTTAAAAACGAGATTATTAAACAAAGCATGAGAAGGGGAGGTTTTCGATTTTTGAAGGACCAATGGTTCAGTGATGGGCTGATTATGTAGATGACAACCGAGAGAGAATGATTCGATCCAAAAAATAATCTATAAAAATTACCACTGCGCGCGGCTCTTGGGCCTCCAGTTGGTCAGTCTTCCCAAAGGGGCCTTAGCCCCCAATATTTAATCAAGACAGCGTTTATTTACGCTCTTTGTTCGCTTGTGCTAATACAGACGCTGCTAACTGTTTGGTTAATGCACTAGAATGCGGATTATCAAGTGCAACAGATGCTTTATGTTCCATTTCTCCACTTGTCTGATTGGGTGTTCCTCGTTGAGAGAGAGCCGAACCAGCCAGACTTTTCTGGATTGCAGAAGAGTTAGGATCATTTAAAGTCTTGGCTGCAACGGAAGCGACTTTACCAGATGTTTGTTTTGTATTTTTACTCATGGCCTAAATCCTTTTAGTCGAAGTATTGATGTGGAATATATTGTGCTTAAATTTAAATGCAACGCAATATATTGTGCTAATCCTAATGTGTGGTGGTAAATCTTTCAATAGCCACTCAGACCTTTACTGGACTAAATTACAGTTAGTGGCTTACTCGGTATTTTATGTTGTCAATTTAACCAGAAATGATGTTATTTAGATTTTTTAACCACTATGAGTACGTAAATGGGGGGCCACGGACACCTTTTTGTAGCTGAAATCCAGTCCTGTAGGGCTATTTTTGTTTTTCAGTCAACAGCATGAATGGTGCGCATATTTACCAAGCTGCTGTCAGCACCCCATACCATCACTACCACTTATAACTTGCTGTTTCGATTCATAACGATTGCTGTCTGGTTGATTGAGTAGTGCTTAACTGTGGGCTATATCGTCAGATCGGTTCGCTGCCTCATGGCTGTTGCCATCGGGGGATTATGATTATTGTTTGGGCTAAGAGTATGGGCGAAGAAAAAGAATGATGGCTCAGTCACTCTGAAGCCCAAAAACTAATAGCCTGTTATTAGGTTATATTCACGCTGGCAAAGTCCTGATTAAAAAGTTAGGGCTTTTATTGTTTAAAATAGAACTGATTTTGGTTTTAAATTTAGGGGGGGAGTCTTGCTATCGCTCTGTTTTACAAACTTTTGACAACTTTATACAGCAAACAGACAACTCGCCGCATGATAAGATGAATAATCGCTGCACTACTCCCCGAGTCCTGCACAAGAGGTTTTATCATGTTAATAAAACAGGTCGTGAGAATAAAACAGGCAGCAACTTTATTTATCTTATTCATGCTCCCGCTATTTGTTATGGCCAAGGCGATAACTCCCGCCGTCACTGTGAAATCAGAACTTTCTGCGCCAGTCATGTTGGCCAACAGTGAAGATAAAAATTACCTAAAAATATCTCTGACGGGTTTTAATCTCGACAGCAAACGTCGTAGCCCAATTAATCTGGCATTGGTGATTGACCGCTCTACCTCAATGACCGGCGACCGTATCGAGAAGGCGCGAGAAGCTGCAATTCTGGCAGTGAATATGCTTGATGCCAGTGATACGTTATCGGTGGTGGCCTATGACAACAATGCTGAAGTGATTATTCCGGCAACTAAAGTCAATAATAAGCCAGCGCTGATTGCCAAGATTCAACAGCATATCCACCCGATGGGAATGACGGCCTTATTTGCCGGTGTCAGCAAGGGCATTGGTCAGGTGGATAAAAACCTGAATCCTGAGCAAGTGAACCGCATCATTCTGCTGTCTGATGGACAGGCGAATACCGGCCCAACTTCTATCAGTGAGCTCTCCGATCTGGCTCGAATGGCTGCGAAAAAGGGGATTGCTATTACCACTATCGGTCTGGGTGAAGACTATAACGAAGACCTGATGACTGCTATTGCTGGCTACAGTGACGGTAATCACTCCTTCGTGGCCAATTCTGCCGATTTGGAGAGTGCTTTTACCAAAGAGTTTCAAGATGTGATGTCGGTGGTAGCACAAGATGTCATCGTCCAGATTAAAACGAGCAGTCAAGTGAAACCCATCCGGCTGCTAGGTCGTGACGGGGCTATCTCGGGTAATACGGTTAACGTAAAGCTAAACCAGCTTTATTCCAATCAGGAGAAATACATTCTGCTGGAGGTGATACCAGAGAAGGGGAGTGATAATCAGAAAAAAAATCTGGCTGACGTCAGTGTCAGTTACCTTAATCTCAGCAGCAAGCAGCAAGATAATGTCAATGAGCGGGTTATCGTCAGCTACAGCAAGTCGGCCGCCAAGGTCAGTGATGCAGTTTTGGAAGAAGTCTTGGCAGAGTCAGAGATTCAAAAAACGGCTCTGGCCAATGACGAAGCCATCAGGCTTATCGATGCAGGGAATAAGGAAGAGGCGAAGAAAGTATTAGAATCCAATGCTGCCGCATTAGGCTCTATGTCATTCTCCAGCCCTGTCGCCGAGAGAAAAGTGAGAGAGAGCACGACTAAGCAGCTCAAGCTGGCGGAGGATATTGACAGTAAAGATGCCGCCACCTACCGTAAGGAATTAAAAGAACAGAACTACAATGTCAAACAACAGCAGAAGTAACAGTTAATTTTATGCTGAGTCAGTGGGTTGGCTCAGCGTTTCCATGGGATGGAAGATGAAATCGTCGAAAAGTCTGTTTCTTTTTACCTTTATCACATTAGTGATTTTTTCCGCGATTGCCTATTTTGGCTATCGTACGCTGACCCATGAAACTCTGTTACGTCACTACCAAAACCAACGTTTAGCCCAAAGCCATACTGAGCAAGTTAGTACTTTTATTTTGGCTCTACTGAATCAAAATGCTGTGCGCCTTGGCTCGATTGCTTCCTATATTAATTTGGACAGCAAAACTCTCAATGCATTGGTCGCACAGGAGAGCAGTATTGATGCTCTGTTTGTGCTGAAGAAAAATCAGCTTTTATTCCCCAATGCCGAGTTTGCGCTGACGGAAAAAGAAAAAAGCTGGGTGCAGGCCATCACTTCTATTGTGCAAGATCCGAGTCTACTCTACAGCCACCATTTTACCGACGAACAGACCCAGCCAACCTCCGGCTGGTACCTTAGTCGTGATTCTAGCGATCCGTTGCTCATTTATTGGCAGCAGCAGGGCAGCCACGTGGTTGGTTTTAAGGTTTCCTACGTCAAACTATTGTCTGATGTGATTAACTCGCTGGATTTTGACTATGCACCGAACACATTGCAGGTGCTGGATGATGGGCGCTTGCTCTACCAAAGTGATTATCAAACGTTAGCCAGCGATCGGGTGGCATTGAACTCCCAACACCTGCCTTACCCACTAAGCGCCTGGCAGATCGACTATTATGCCAAAGCGGTGAACAGCACTCCTCTGTACCTTTGGGGCGGGCTGATGTTGGGGCTTCTGATGGTGATTATTGGGTTGGCAATGTTGTACCTGTACCGCGAGTACACCCGTCAGTTGCGGCTCGCGCAACAGCAGGTTAGTTTTGTGGGGCAGGTATCTCACGAGCTAAAAACGCCGTTGACCAACATCTCTCTGTATGCCGAAATGCTTCAGGAATTACAACCGGAGGAAAGTCCGCCCTCTAGCCCCAGTCAGCGCTATCTTGCGGTGATCCTCAATGAGAGCCAGCGGCTCTCTCGTCTTATTCAAAATATCCTCAGCTTTACCAATGCGCCAAAAGTCCACTTGCAGCCAGTAATGTTGCGCCCATTGCTCAACAATATTTACCACGCCTTTACTCCCGCTTTTGCCGCGAAAGATATGGAATTGGTGCTAATTGTTAATGGCGATATTCACCTCACAACTGATGTCGATCGGCTGACACAAATTATCAGTAACTTTCTCAGCAACGCCGAAAAATATGCGGCGCAGGGAAAGCGGGTGGAATTGATGGCCGAGCAGTCCGACAGCATGGTATTGATTCGGGTACAAGACTACGGCAGCGGTATTGCCGCCAAAGAACTGAGAGCCATTTTCCAGCCTTTCTATCGCGTGAAAAGCCACATTACCGAGGGTGTTTCAGGTACCGGTATCGGGCTCACTATTGCCAGGCAACTGGCGACAAGTTTGCAGGGCGAAATTTTAGTCAGCAGTGACCCAACAGGCAGCTGTTTTACCCTTAAACTGCCCATCACACCGTATGAAAAAGCCAACATAGGCAAGGAGCCATCAACGTGAAAATATTAATTGCCGAAGATAATGCCCATATTCGCAATGGCCTGATGGAGGTTTTGGCGCATGAAGGTTATCACCCTATCGCGGCAGAAAATGGTGTTCAGGCACTGGCGCTTTACCGTCAACAGCAGCCGGATTTTATTATTCTCGATATCATGATGCCGGAACTTGATGGCTATAAAGTCTGCCGGGAGATCCGCAAGCACAACTGGCAGATACCTATTGTCTTTCTATCCGCCAAGGATGAAGAGATTGACCGGGTGATTGGATTAGAACTGGGGGCGGATGATTACATCAGTAAACCCTTTGGTATTCATGAGATGCGCGCCAGAATCAAGACTATTGCCCGCCGTTGTCTACGACAAGCCCCCCTCTCGGAAGAGGATGCTGGCTTCCCGTTTGGTGATCTGACGGTTATTCCGAATGAGCTGTGCGCGACCCGAGGTGAGCAGCGCCTTGAGCTGTCACTGCGCGAAGTCAATATTCTGCGTTATCTTTATCAACACAAAAATCGAGTCGTTACCCGGGATATGTTATTTGATGCGGTGTGGGGATATGACCATTTGCCGCAGAGCCGGACACTGGACCAGCACATTTCCAAGCTTCGCAAGACTATTGAACTCGACCCCGTTAATCCTGTATTGATTCGCACCGTGCATGGCACTGGTTATCGATATCAAGGTGGCGAGTGTAATCATCCCACATAACTCTCTGCTCACTATTCAGCCTGGCTAAAGCACCAGGCTGATAAAGTTTTAATCGCTAACATGAGTCAGTAGAGCAAACAATTTTCCTTCAAATGTCTTACTCACCGGCCATGCGGTAATATCGACCCGCTGTGGGAGATGAAAACCGCACTCGGTCAGCAATTGCTGATACTCAGCATCTCGCCATGCCGTCATTTGATTACCGAACCGCGTGACAGCACCATTTTCTTCTATTGCCCAGAATAAGGTTGAACTGGTCTGCGCCTCTTCATCCCAAATATTCTCCGTCAGTAATAGGTGAGGATTGGCAAGAAACAGCCCCTGCGGGCAGCGTTGCCAGCTTGGTTCTGCCAGACCCTGACGTTTTATTTCAGCAAAATCATGTACTTCAACTAGCAATTTACCTTTCGGAGTCAGCCACTGTGCGCAGTGGCGCAACAGATCCCGGGCTTCTGTGGCACTGAAAACATTGATTTCACCAAAGGTCATCATAATGAAATCGAATGGTTGAGCCGGGGTATATTCCCGGACGTCCTGCTGTTGGTATTCGATGTTGAGCCCTGCTGCCAGCGACTGTTGGCGGGCATACTCGATAGAGGCGGGCGAGAAATCCACCCCAGTACAGTGAAAGCCGCGTTGTGCCAGTAACTGGCTATAGAACCCTGGACCACAACCGAGATCGAGAACCCGCGCGTTAGCAGGAAGTTGCTGGGTAATCCAGTCGACTTGCTGCTCGATGATCGCTAGCTTCCGGCTGGCCCAATCGTGCTCCTGCGACAGGTGGTTATCCAGCATGCGCTGACTAAAGTCGGGGGCATCCCAAGGGATTTTGCTTTCATCTGCCGACAGTTTTATCGGTTGGCTAATAAGAATGATATCGCTGATATCCATAGAAACTCCTTGTGCCCCAATCCTAAGATAGGGGCGTGATTTTATTTGTTGATGCTTCCGGTCATTTTGGTGAAATTGAACCAGCGCCCATTTTCCGCCTTCATCATGTCGCGATCGCGAATCGCGTAGGGGTTATCGCAGGCCAACCACTCCAACCAGGCTTGCTCACAGCATTCGCTCTCGGTGCACATATCTATCTGTAAAAATGCGCTTTGTTGCCAAAGTTGTCGCCACCAGTCGACAGTAAAGAAGTTTATCTCCGGCTGCCAGAAAGGTGCCAACTCTGGTGGGACTCCTTGGTTAAAAGGTGTTTTTAATCCGGGCACAACAATCGCTACGCGCCCGCCGGGTTTGATAACCGGTGCGAGGTGGCTATCGAAAAACGACGAGCTGGCACCGAAGTAGTGGTACGAATCAATATTTAGCAGCGCATCAAAACTGTTTTCAGGAAACGGCTTCTGGTGTGGGAGGTCAGCCACATCCATATTCAAGGGCGTAATCTGCTGGCTCATTCCCTTCTCTTCAAAGCGCTGTGCGTTATCTGCAGCGGCAATCCACAAATCCATTGCGACCACCTCAACACCAAACTGACTCGCAAGATACATTGACGTCAGACCGGTGCCGCAACCCAAATCGAGCACTCGCATGCCGGGTTTTAGCGCCAGTGACGCGCAGACTTCTTCCGCCAGTAGCAGGGCGTTCGGCCCCATCATATTGGCGTGGACATATTCACGAGAGAACAAGTCACGGGAAAACAAGTCACGGGAAAATATGGCGTCCATCGCTATCTCCTTAGCAGTTATCCAACTGGGCTCGAACATTATTCAGCCCGGTGGTGTTGATGCGGTATGGCTGACCATTAACGGACTTGATCAGTTTTTTGGTTTTGAGTTTTTTGAAGACGGCGAGTGTGCAGTCGCTGAGCAGCAGCCCTTCGCGGCTATAACATTCAACCGATGTGATGCGCCCGGAGGTATCGCGGATGTGCGCAATACGTCCACCTTTGGCGAGAACGTGTAAGGTACGTTGTTCCTGACGGGATAAATTCATACTGGAAAACCTGTTAATCATCATGTGCAAAACGTGCAAACACACAGCGGTGTCCGCATTCGATTTCGGCGCATTGATAACCAGTCCGGCCTGAAAAGGTCGGTAAGCTGATTATCGGATGATTACATTCTCCAGCATCAAGCCTCGGTATGAGTTGAAAGGGATTTACATCGTGAATAATAACACGTGGTTTTTGTGTGGGAATAGCCATGTCCGAAAAATGTGATCCGCAAAAAGAAAACTAGCACACGGTGGCAATCCTCCTATTGCCGGAGCACCGTTTGCCAAGATTCGCACCGCCTTGACCAATGACAAGGCGGCTAAGGTATTAGCCACTTTATAATCAGGGCCGTTTTTCCTCTTACTGGTATGAAAGCATGGCTTATCAACTGAATCTTAATTGGCCCGAATTTTTAGAGAAATACTGGCAAAAACAGCCTGTTGTATTGAAAAATGCCTTCCCGAACTTTGTTGATCCTATTACGCCGGATGAGCTGGCGGGTCTGGCGATGGAAGCTGAGGTTGATAGCCGTCTGGTCAGCCATAAAAATGGCCTGTGGCAGGCCAGTAATGGGCCATTTGAGCACTTTGATAATCTGGGCGAAACCGGCTGGTCGCTGTTAGCACAGGCGGTTAACCACTGGCATGCCCCGTCAGCCGAACTGGTGCGCCCATTTCGGGTGTTACCGGATTGGCGCTTAGACGACCTGATGATCTCCTTTTCTGTTCCGGGCGGCGGTGTCGGGCCCCATATCGACCAGTACGATGTTTTTATCATTCAAGGGATGGGCAGCCGTCGCTGGCGCGTTGGTGATAAGCTTCCACTGAAGCAGTTTTGCCCACACCCAGCACTGCTGCACGTCGAGCCTTTCACGCCGATCATTGATGAAGACTTGGCTCCGGGGGACATTTTATATATTCCGCCGGGCTTCCCACATGACGGTTTTACCCATGAAACCGCTTTTAACTACTCGGTCGGTTTTCGTGGGCCGAACGGCCGGGATTTAATCAGCAGTTTCGCGGACTATGTGCTGGAGAACGATCTTGGCGGTGAGCACTATAGCGACCCTGATTTAACCTGCCGGGAGCATCCGGGGCAGGTAGAGGATTATGAACTTGCGCGTTTGCGCCAAATGATGCTCGACATGATTAATCAGCCGGAAGATTTTAAACAGTGGTTTGGCCGTTTCGCGACAACGCCGCGCCACGAGCTGGATATCGCCCCGGCAGAGCCGCCTTACGAGCAAGATGAGATTGCCGACGCCTTGAAGCAAGGGGCGGTTTTGACGCGCTTGAGTGGGCTACGGGTTCTGCGAGTTGCTGACAGCTTCTTCATCAACAATGAGCGTCTGGATACTGTCGATCCTAAAGCGGCTGATGTACTGTGTCGCTACACCATTATTGGGGAGAAAGAGCTGGGTGAAGCCTTGAAAAATCCAGCTTTTATCGCTGAGTTAACCGACTTGGTGAATCAGGGCTATTGGTTCTTCGACGAGTAATCACGCTATTCTTCGTGGCTTCCGGGGGCGTACACCGTTGCGCATTTCGGAGGCTAACTTTCTTAAAATCCCGGTTATCGCAACATATTCTATTTCCAGTCTGGCGCATGATTCTTGGCCCGAAAATGACGGACATAGAAAAGGTCCATGCTTGTTCCTGCCTCTTAAAGCCAATATTAGCTTATCACCACAGACTATTTGCAATAGGGCCATCAATATTAAGTAGTAGGGTTTATGGATTGCTGCATTGATGAGCGGCTCCTCCCTGTGGCAAGTTGCTCTTGCTCTACGGGTGGAGCCGTGAATTATGAATGGATTCCCCGATGAGGCCCTGGTGAGGCGATATCAGCATTTGTAGACAGAGCTTGATAAAAACAGGATATCCATGCAAATCGTGTTGGTACTTTTTAGCTCTGTCACAATAAATATAGACACTTAACACCATGGGGGGAACGGGTGAAAACCACTCTTGTAACACTTTAAGGAAAATGATATTACAGGTGGTTAAGATTAATTAATTTGATTACAATTATTAACACGGAAGGTATGTTGCGAAAATGAATATCAACGTTACGGATACGCCAAATCCAGCAGACGAAGAGTATGTCATCAATGGACTTTGGGCTCACAATAATAAAACAGAAGTCGTAGACATTCACCCGTTACTCCTCACTGTTACCGATGACAACGGTAAAATTGTTGCAGGATTAGTTGCCAGGACATGGTGGGGCGGGCTTGAAGTCCAATATCTTTGGGTCAGTGATGAATATCGTAAAAGTGGTTATGGTCGCCAGTTAATGGAACAGGCTGAAGAAGAAGCGATTAAGCGTGGATGTCACATGGCTTATGTGGACACTTTCGATTTTCAGGCCAGAGGTTTTTATGAAAAGTTAGGTTATAGCGTATATGGCAATTTAGGAGGGTATGCCAAAAAACATACCAGATTCTACTTGGCGAAAGAACTTTAACCCATTTTTGATCGACGAGGTCATCATGGATTTGCCCGATAAAAATAATGAAATTTATTTCAAGGGCCTTATTGCCATGATGGAACACTTAAGTGAGCCATGGGGCATTAAAGATCTAAACTCTCGTCATATTTATATGAATAAGGCTGCTTACCTCTATACCAATACGCCATTGAGTTTTGAGATAGAAGGGAAGATGGATGATGAGTTTCCAGCTCATTGGGCTGAGTTTTCTCCAGAGTTTATTGAACATGATAAAAGGACAGAAGAGTCCCAAGACCGCGTTACCGTAATAGAAACACATTATTGGTATGGTAAAGATACTCTGACACCCTATATCAGTGAAAAGCTGCCTATTTATAATGATAGAAAAGAAGTTATCGGTGTTATGTGGAGTGCTAAACCACTTAATACTTTATCCCCACTAAAATATATAAACCAACAAAAACCCAGTGTTCTCACAACTGAAATTAATAGCAGTACCTTCACTCGGGCTGAGCTTGACGTTATATTTTTAATGCTGCAAAGATTTTCTGTTAAAGAAATTGCCAAGATATATAACATCAGTACTAAAACGATAGAAAATAGAATATATACTATTTATCAAAAATCTGATGTCCACTCGTTGCAACAATTTGAGGAGTTTTGCAAATTTGCACATTTGGATAATTATATTCCGGATCGACTGGTGGCAAAAGGGATCCAGTTTATCTGACAACTAAGGGTACACCTTATCGTGATCAAAATTGAAGATTATCCATTGAGCCGAGTGCCACAGGATAAAAGGGTTTCGTTTTTAAGTGTTGCTATTGTTCATATGGGAATGTTGACTGCGCTGGATCAATTTATGCTGGGCGCAGTACTCGGTAATTCCATGACTTTGGTTGATGCATTCACTGCGATCCTTATCGGCAGCATAATATTTGGTGTGGTGACTTACGGTCTTGGTCTGGCGGGGATGCGTGAAGGGATTTCCGGCAGTTTGCTGGCCCGTTGGTGTGGTTTTGGTCGTTTAGGCTCTGTACTTATCGGCATTGTCGTTGCTGTCAGTTTGCTCGGCTGGTTTGGCATTCAAAACGCGATTTTTGCTAAATCTCTCGATTTTGCCTTAGGCCATAAACTGGGGTTCGGCTTTGCGGCGGCCTTATCGGGGAGTTTGCTCACCATCTTGGTTGCCTTTGGTTTTAAAGCACTGCGTATTGCTGCCCGCATTGCGGTGCCGATGTTTATTTTGCTGGTGGCTTATATCTCAATAACCACCTTGTCAGGTCATAATATCCACGAAATCATCCAATTAGTTCCACCGGGTGACCCTCTGCCGATTAGCGCGGGTATTACGATTGTTGTGGGGGGAGCCATTGTGGCGAGCCTGATGACCCCTGACCTGACGCGCTACTCCAAAAATGGTAAGCATGTTCTGGGGGTGACAATCTTCACTATCATAGCCGGGGAGTTTATCGTCAACGGCCTGGCTATTCTGATTGCGAAAACTCTTGGTACAGCGGATGTTGTGACCATTATGTCTCAAGCGGCTGGTGGTGCGGGCCTGCTGGTTGTGGTGTTCTCTACATTAAGGGTCAACGACCTCAATTTGTACTCTTCATCACTCGGTATTGTTAACGCAGTTGAAGGCTTAACGGGTAAAAAACTGAAATATACCTTCACCACGTTAGTTATTGGTGTATTGGGTACCACACTGTCTGTTTTGGGAATATTGGATCGTTTTGTCGACTTCCTCACTGTTCTGGGCGTCGTGTTCCCGCCAATTATCGGCATTATGCTGGTGGACTATTATATATTGCGAACTCATCGCAAGATTCTGGATAAAAGCCGCCAGGAAGGAAAACTACCTGACGAAACACCAACCATCGGCTGGGTGGCGATTATTGCCAGTATTGTCGGCAGTGTGGTGGGGTTGGTGACTGAGTGGGGGATTCCGACCATCAACTCATTGGTTGCCGCCAGCGTTATCTACTGGGTATTCAAAGTGGCCATCAGTCGCAATCAAAACCCAGTTGAATCAGAAAAGGCGATTTAATGTTGTTGTAAATCGTATAAAAACTCCTCAGAGCATGGGGAGTTTTTAATTCGATAATGACGACTTGCGATTAGAAATAATAACGTTGTAGTGCATTAAACGCGCTATTGGCGATCGACAGTACTGTATTTGGATCGCCTTCATCTTCAAGATGCCATGCTGCTGAAAACACTTATTGTTCCATCAGACCCTTATTAATTCACAAATCATCAAGATATTGCCTAGTCGGCACATTGTGAAAAGTATAGCTCAGGAAAGCCTCTCAGCTGCTTTTGGTCGCCAATGTGACTGTCGTTATTATTTAATAAAACAAGTGACTCCCTATTTCCTTATGTACCTGGCATAGTTAATCCATTCAATAAAATGGCTCACTAACTTTGGACGGCGATGCATGGCGGCGGCAAATCATTGGACACGAGAACAGCTGTTAGTGGCATTTACACTGTATAGCCAAATCCCCTTTGGAAAATTACATTCCAGGAATCCTGATATTATTCATTATGCCGAGTTGATAGGTCGAACACCTTCAGCATTAGCCATGAAGTTAGTTAATTTCGCCAGTTTGGACCCTTTTATTATCGACTCAGGTCGCAAGGGGCTAACTGGGGCTTCTAACGCCGATCGGCTCTTGTGGCGAGAAATGAATGAGAATACAGAAGCTTTTGAACAGCAATGTCAGCAGGCAATTAGCCAGCTAGAAAAACCGGTGACTCAACTCTTTGATAGCGGGATTAAAGACTTCAGTGGTAAAGAAAGAGTTTCCATTATTAATGCTCGAATTGGTCAGCAGTTGTTCCGTAAAAATGTTCTACAGATCTATGAGAATCGCTGCTGTATTACTGAATTAGAAGAGCCGATGTTATTAGTGGCTAGCCATATTCGCCCTTGGAGCCATGGTGCAGAGCATCGGCTTAACCCCAGCAATGGTTTGTGCCTTTCCAGCTTGCATGACCGGGCTTTTGATAAAGGACTCATTACCTTTAATGAGCATTTGGAAATGGTGTTATCCACGCAAATCAAAAAACTCAAAAGCCGTATCAGCGAAGTTAATTTTACTGAATATGAAGGACGTAAACTGCGTTTACCAGTTCAGTTTTCTCCTGATGAGGGGCAACTGGCCTACCATCGGCAAAATATTTTCTTAGGCGGCAAATAGGGATGAACTAAAAGTGGGATGTTTAGATAGAATATATCCATAAATAAAAAGCGCGACATAAGCCGCGCTTTGCTATTTCTCATTTTGTTAATTCAATAAGAATGATTTACCTTGTTTCAGCACTAAATCACAGGCTTTGGTTTTGATTTTTTCTGTGATTTGCTCACTACCTAGATCATTCAGATTCAAACTCTTGCCTTCGCCCATTTTCAGCAATCCACCTAAACCTTCCTGATAATCCTGACTCTTGGCATTTTCAGTACTGGTGATCCCCAATTTACTCATTAATTGGTCTTTAATGGCAGTGGTACCATTGGCGGATAGCACGTTATTTTGCACGCAATATTGCAATATACCGGTGGCATTAGTCATGGAACTGGCACTCAGGCCTTTATCTCCACCATTAAGTAAACCGGTTAGTGACGACAGTGAAGATGAGCTGTCGCCTGATTTGCTGTACTGGTCTGCGGCACTTTTTACTGAGTCCAATAAGCTATTTGCATTAACTGAACCGGCTAGCAGTGTGGTGGAGAACGCCAGAGCCAGTGTCAGGCGATGAGTGATATTCATAGAAACTCCTGTTTACAGTGGAGAGCACAGCGATAGCGCGCAATATCGCAGAAAGGCTGCCAATCATTATCTTCGGCGCTAAGAATAACGTACAAGATGCATTTTTCTGATAGGCGTTATCTGATAACCGAGCTATTTATTATCATAAGTCGGTTGAGCACGATAACTAGCTCAATGAAATGTTGTCAGCTTCATGCTACTGTTTTATTGGCATTTATCCTAACCGATGCTCTCTATTTCACAGGACTATCATGCGTAACTTATCTTTGCTGCTTTTTCTTCCCATCTCATTATTTTCCAACGCAATTTTTGCCATGGATTGCAGTAAAGCGACGACAGTGACAGAGAAGAATATCTGCTCCAGCAGCCAGTTACTGCAATTGGATGCGGTACTAAATAAAGATTATCAGGCCCATATTAAGCAGCAGGATAAAGTGGTGGCGAAACAGCAACAGCTGGCCTGGTTGAAAGAGCGTGACCTGTGTCAGGATGATGTCTGTCTGAGTAATAGCATGATAAACCGTATTAAAGCGCTGTCTGGCAGTGGCAATGTTTCTGTTATTAAAGGTGCCTCCGAGCAATGGGATTTTATTCTCAGTGTGGCGGGGTGCAATGATGATAAATCCTATCCGACTTGCGAAGGGGCGGGCGCCCTAGATATTTTCAAGAAAGATCGTGGTGAACTATTCCAGCGTATTGCGATGGAGAATATTTTTATTGAGCTGGATACCAAAGGTAAAGCCACAACTAACTTGATAGAGATGTATGGCGATAATAATAGTGGATTGGTTATCGAAGATATTAACTTTGATAACCATGATGATATTGCGCTACGTAATGGTAATAGCGGTGGTTATGGTGGGCCATCTTACGATATTTATCTGTTCGATGTTGCCAAACAACAGTTCCGTATTAATGCTAGTTTGACGGAACTGGCCAGTACTAATCTAGGTCTATTTGGCGTCGACAAAAAAACGAAAACCATTACTACTTTTACCAAAAGTGGTTGCTGTTGGCATCAATCCTCAACTTATCAGCTTGCCAATGATAAGCCGGTGCTGATAGAGGAAGTGACCGAAGCCTATACCGCAGATGGTGAGTCAGTGGTATTGACCACCCGCGAGTGGGTTAACGGAAAATGGAAAGTTACCGAGAAAACGGAAAAGGCTGAATAAAATGCGAGTCGGTAGTGTGGATTATGAATTTATCTGTGGCAGTGATGTTGTGCGCGATGGCATGTATATGGAAGTTCGCATCACAGAGACTAATCCTTCACGGCAGATAGCTGAAGTTTTCTATTCGGATGTGTTGGCCACTTTTACCCTTAGTTGTTTCGAGCAAGATATTCCATTTGAAGTCACAGCGCTGCCTTAGGATTATTTTCTGTCGGTGCCATCCCAGCAGAAACAATGCGAAAATTTGATGAAAGTTGCATTGTTAGTGGACATGAATTCAAACCGGATGAAATTAAACAATTGCGTGAGAGATTTAATCAATGAAACAAAAGAGAAACTACAGCAGAAAATGTGGGCAGCATAAAAGTTCTACTGCCCGTATCGATTAAGGCATCAGACCAATAAAGACTGTTTTCTTACGTGGGCCGGTCATCAACCCTTCCAGTTCTTCGACACATTTTAGGTAATGCGGCGTTTTCTTATGGGCTGCCACTGCATCTTCATCGGCATAGGCTTCATAGATATAAAAGCGGGTTGCAATAGTTTCGTCCCGCAACACATCAAAACGTAAATTTCCGGGCTCGCGAATAGAACCTAAATGATTGGCACGGAAAACCTCAATAAACTGCTCAACTTTGTCATCTTTTACATTAATTTCGACGAGGGTGACATGCATGGCTTTCTCCTTGTCATCGCTTGCCAGCCAAAGGCTGGCAGCTATTTATATTTAACCTTTTTCATGTAGGAACAGCTGATAAGCCGTTTCTGCATTCTCATTGTTATGTACCACAGCATGTACTGCTTTCAGCATGGCAATGGGCGCTTCTGACTGGAAGATATTTCGGCCCATATCCACGCCAGACGCACCTTGGTCGATGGCCTGATAGCACATTTCCAGCGCATCCCGCTCTGGCAATTTTTTACCGCCAGCAATCACAATAGGTACCGGACAACCGGCAGCAATGCGCTCAAAGCCAGTGTCGACATAATAGGTTTTGATCACCTGCGCACCCATTTCGGCGGCGATACGTGTCGCTAAAGAGAAGTAGCGCTGGTCACGGGCCATGTCTTTACCGACGCCAGTTACCGCCATAGTTGGCATACCGTAGCGCAAGCCTTGGTCGACTAACTGGATAATATTCTTGATTGACTGATGCTCATGCTCGGTTCCGATGTAAACCTGTGCCGCCACGGCGCAGGAGTTGAGCCGCAAAGCATCTTCCATCGCTACAGCCACGGCTTCGTTGGATAAGTCGGTCAGAATCGAGTTAGCTCCAGATGCACGCAGCACCACTGGGCGGTTAGCGGCCGCAGGAACGATACTGCGCAAAATACCGCGAGTACACATTAAGACATCGGCATAATCAAACAGCGGGGCGATATTGATATCAATCCGCTCCAAACCGGTGGTCGGCCCCTGAAAATAGCCGTGATCAAATGCCAGCATCACGGTGCGGTTGGTTTTTGGATTGAAAATCCGCGCCAGACGAGATTGCATTCCCCAATCAAGCGAGCCGCAGCCTTTTAGCGTAAACGCAGGATTTTTCTGCGGCACGCCAATTCCGAAGTCTTTACCGTCTTTGATATCGTCTAAATCAGCCATCTGTAATTACTCCAAACGGAGGTGAGAAATAATAGTGTGGCCCGCCGCCACCATGCAGCGGGCCGCCGAGATTAGAAATCGTATTTGTCGATATTCTCTTTGGTGAAAATGACCCGCTGCGGCAGTAAGACAATACCGTTGCCTTTAGCTTCATGGTCATAACCTTGCACGCTGTTTGGTACCACTTCGACGATGCCAATGTTCGGGATATCAATTTTATCGCCAACATTCAGGTCGCCTTTTTTCAGCATTTCATTGGCAACGTACACTGAGATTTTGCCTTGATTCACCACATCCCACAGGCCGAACTCTTTGACTGTGCCGCGTTCAACATAAGGGCGCATCACATTCGGGGTACTGAAGCCGACAATCGCCACATTGTCGCGTTTCAGGTTTTCTGCGGCCTGGGCTGCGGCGGGCAGGGCGTTAGCATCAGGGGCAATAATGGCATCGAGATCACCATATGCTTTCAAAATGCCTTCCGCGGTTTGCAATGATTTGGTGGCGTCGTTATAGCCAAACTGGGTGGTTACCACTTCCCAGCCTGGGTGTTCTTGCTGGATTTTTTTCTTCGCTTCATTCACCCATTGGTTCTGGTCGGTCACTGTTGGGCTGGAATAGAAGAACGCCACTTTGGCTTTGTCTTTTTTCACCTGATTGGCTGCCATATCAACCAACATTGACCCTAATTGATTTGGTGTCCCTTGGTTGATATAAATCGAGCGACATTCTGGTTTGGTGTCAGAGTCCCAAGTCAGAATTTTGACGCCCCGCTGCATGGCGCGTTTTAACGCCGGGCACAGGCCATCCGGTGAAACCGCAGAGACGACAATGGCGTTATAGCCTTGGTTGACGAAGTTATTGATCAACTGAACCTGGCCCGAAACACTGGGCTCTGTCGGTCCATCATAGGTGACATCCACGCCCAGCTCTTTACCCGCATCGACGGCACCTTTACCGCCACTGGTGAAGAAGCCAACCCCGACCAGTTTCGGGATAAATGCGATGCGCTCCGCCGCTTGCGCGGCATGTATAGAGCCAAAAGTGATACAGGTAAATCCGAGGGCACAAACCAGCGCCAGCTTTTTTAATCTTGGTGTTTTCATTGCATTCTCCGAATCACTGTTCTGTAAGGGGTAGAGAGGTGTTGGCATTTCGCTACAATAATTTCTATATTAATTAAAGTGTTAACCTAGGGTGTGTCTGCTGCGACGACGTTGCAGCCATTCATAAATCAGATGCCGATGCAGGCTAATGGAGCGGCCAACCACCACCAGAATCAGTAATGCACCGGACAGTGCGCTGGATATCTGGTTTGGTGTGCCAATCATTTGCAGGCCCTGTTGCAAGTAACCCACCAGTAATACCGCCAGTGCTGTACCCAGGATGGAGCCAGAACCGCCATAAATATTGGCGCCCCCCAAGACGACGGCAGTGATAGCCGGCATCAGGAATGATGCCCCTAAATCAGAGCGCGCAGAGCCGAAGTAAGAAACCAATAAGACGGCTGCAATGGCAGAGGCCACGCCGGTTAGGGCATACAGAATGCATAGGGTGCGCGCGACAGGCAGAGCGCTGTAACGTGCCACTCGGCTGTTTTGCCCAATAAGGAAAACGTTGCGGCCACTGTGGGTGCGGTGCATAAGCAGCCAGAACAGCAATACGCAGACCATAAAGATAACCAATGGTATTGGCAGGCCGAAGAGAGTTTGGTTGGCAAAATCGGTAAAGGCGGTTGGGAAGCCGCCAATCCCTTCATAACCTGTGGCACCCGACATACCTGATAGCAGCAGTGCGCTGCCACCGAACAGATACATGGTACCGAGGGTAATCACAAGCGGGTTGACGCCGGTATACAGAATCAACCCGGCGTTAATCAACCCGCACAGTGCACCGACCAACAATGTCAGTGGGATGGCGATACTCATCGGGATACCGGCTTGGAACATCACGCCTAAGAATATTGAGCACAATCCAATTGTGGAGCCAAATGAGATGTCGATACCGCCGCTCACAATCACCATCGTCAGCGGCAGAGCCACTATGCCGATACAGATAAAGTCACTGGTACTGAACAGCAGCACATTGATATCCAACATGCGCGAATTTGATAAACCAAACAGCAGGATTTCCAGCACCAACAAAGCAGCCAGAGCCAGTTCCCATCCGTAACGCCGGTGAAAGCTCGTGTAAAGACTCATCGTGCCACCTCTTTTTTGATTTTGTTAAAAGGCTTGTTGTTATTAACGGATTTATCGTTCGACGATTTATTGCTATTGGTTTTCTTCTTCTTATCGTCCCTGACTGGATGAGTGGAGAATCTGGCATATTTCTGTTGGCGGAGATTGCGTTCTACTGCGCAGCGCAGGCGGCCATCGAACACCAGCACTCCTAGCAAGACCAAACCGGCGATAAAGTCATTCCACCAAGCCGGGAGGCGCAGTAGGACTAGCACACTGTCGATTTGTGTCAGTAGATAAGCCCCGAGGATCGCGCCAATAATGGTGCCAGTGCCACCCAACAGACTGATCCCACCCAGCACACAGGCGGCGATGGCTTTCATCTCCAGCCCATTGCCAGTCTGGTTCGGGATGAAGCCAATTTGTGAGGCAAAGACGATCCCGGCCAACGCCGCCATCACGCCATTCATTGAGAAAGCAAAAATGCGAATACTGTCAGTGCGGATTCCCAGTTGACGTGCACCTTGCAAGTTATCGCCAGTGGCATAGATGCTGCGGCCAAAGGCTGTTTTCCCCAGTAATAAGGCCATGGCGATAATCAGCAACATAATCAGCCAGCCAATGGGCGAGATAGAAAACAGAATGGGCGTTGATAAGCTTTTGAGATCGGCGGGTAACCCTTCGATCCATTTGCCACCCGTTAGTAAGAGCATCAGGCCGCGATATAACCCCAGCGTACCCAGGGTGGCGACAATCGCCGGGATCCTCAGCCAAGTGACCAAAATGCCATTAAAGAAGCCGGCCAACATGCCCACCAGCAGAGCAAACAAGCAGGAGAGTGCCAATCCGAAACCGGCATTGAGTGCCATACCCACTGTCACTGCACATAAACCGGTAATGGAGCCGACAGAGACATCGATATTGCGGGTTAGCATCACCATCGTGGCACCGATCGCCAACAGGATCAGGATCTGCGCGCTGCTGAAGATCATGGTGAAGGTTTGCAGACTAAAATAGTTACTGTCGATCACGCCGAGTAGGGCAAATAAGGCGAGAATCGCCAGTAGTGCGGTGCCTTCACGGTTATTTTGTATAAATTTCAACATGATGCGCCCTCATTTTCAGCGGACTGATGGGCGTCGGTATGATGTTCACCGAAAGCCAAATGCATAATGGTATCGACGTTCATGGCACTGCCATCCAGTGCGCCACTGATTTCTCCTTGATGCATTACCAACACGCGATCCGCCATCTGCACGACTTCCTCTAGATCTGACGAGATAAAAATGATCGCCACATGCTGCTCGGCAATACTGCGGATCAATTGATAGATATCACTGCGGGCTGACACATCCACACCACGAGTGGGTTCATCAATAATCAGTAAAAGCGGATTGGCCTCCAGACACTTGGCAATCAGCAGTTTTTGCTGGTTACCCCCGGATAAAGTGCGCACCGGTTGCTCGAGGTGATTGAATTTGATGTTCAACGCTCGACGATAACGTTCCAGAATGGCAGCTTCCTGTGCCGGGTGAGTCCATAACCCTTGATTGCTCTGAGTCAATGAGCACACATTCCAACTTAATGGAGCGTCCAGATAGAGGCCGGACGCCTGCCGGTCTTCTGGCAGATAAACCAGGCCCGTAGCCAGACGATTGACGGTTTTCATGGTAGTGATGTCGATATCTTCTAGTAAGACGCGGCCACCACTGGCGGGGCGTAAGCCATAGAGGGTTTCGGCCAACTCAGTTCTGCCCGCACCCACGACGCCCGCTAACCCCAGAATTTCACCAGCACGAACCTCAAAAGAGATATGGGCAAAACCTTCACCACTCAGATCGCTCACTTGTATCACCGGTTGATTTGACTGAGCGCGAGCTTGAGAGCGGCGGTTGCCGGGTAGCTCTAACCATAATTTTTGGGTGTCAGATAATTCACTATTTTTAGCCTGCGGGGTAATAGCCTGAATAATAGTGTCGGTTGAGAAATCGGCGGTTGCCCCACTCAGGGCGATGCCGCCATCGCGCATGACACTGACCCAATCGGCCAACTGACGAATCTCCGGCAATTTGTGGGAGATAAAGACCACGCCGACACCTTGCTGCAATAACATTTTTATCTGGCTGAATAAGCGATTGGTTTCCGCTGGTGTTAGCGAAGCGGTGGGTTCATCAAGAATTAAAATACGTGAGTCACGCATCAAACCACGCATGATCTCCACTAATTGTTGGTCGGCGACATCCAGTGAACCGGCACTGGCCGATAAATCCAAATGACAGCCCAAGCTTTGCAGCAACTGCGCCATCTTCTTTTTATCGGCTTGGTGCTTGGGTAACCGGAACAGAATATTTTCCTGCACTGACAGATTGGCGAATAGCATTGGCTCTTGCGGCACCAGATAAATACCTAGCTGATGAGCCTTGGCAGGCGTGAGGTTAAGACAGGGTTGCCCACTGATCTCGATGGTGCCGCTGTCTGGTGGCAGCACGCCGGCAATAATCTTCATCAATGTCGATTTACCTGCACCATTCCCCCCCAATAGGGCATGGACCTGACCCGGCAGCAGCGTAAAGTCGATACTTTTCAATACCACTACACCAGAAAACTGTTTGCTGATACCACGTACTTGGAGCAGCGGTAGCGGGGGGATGATAGTCTGCGACATCGTAGCTCCAAGTGAACAAAAATAATTTAAAATTAAAAGTGTTCAAAAAAGATAGCTGTATAATCCCATTTATGGCGTAATCAAGATCACATTTCTGTGAATAAAAAAATTTAAATTAAAATATGTTCAAATATGTTGTTTAAGCTGTTAGCGTAGTTATCAAGTGATATTTAACATTCATGGCTCTGGGATTGAGCCGATGAATGATCAGTAAAGTCAGAAGAGAAATGTCGGGAATGATGAAAGAAAAAGCGGTAATGAAAGAAAAACCCATGTCGTCCAACGATGAATACAAATATCCGGGTAATAGCATGAGTGAAGAGGAACTGCTCGCTCGCATTGCGTGGTTTTATTATCACGATGGCTTAACACAAGGGGATATTGGCGAACTGCTGGGGCTGACCAGGCTGAAAGTCTCCAGATTACTGGAGAAAGGCCGTCAGTCCGGGGTAATCCGGGTACAGATTAATTCGCGTTATGAAGGTTGTCTGGAACTGGAAAACCAACTGCAACAGCATTTTGGCCTCAAGCATATCCGCATCCTGCCTTCTCTGGCAGATCTTAGTATCAGTAGCCGGTTGGGTATTGGTGCCGCGCACTTATTGATGGCGTTGATACAACCGCAACAACTGCTGGCAGTGGGGTTTGGCGAAACCACCATGTGTGCACTACAGCATTTGAGTGGTTTTATCGCCTCACAGCAAGTTCGCTTGGTGACACTGTCCGGCGGAGTTGGCTCTTATATGACCGGAATTGGTCAGCTAGATGCCGCTTGTCAGGTCAGTATTATTCCTGCGCCGTTGCGTGCGTCCAGTGCCAAAGTGGCCGAAACATTCCGTCAGGAAAACAGTGTGCGGGATGTGATGCTAGCGGCACGAGCGGCGGATGTTGCGGTGGTTGGTATTGGCTCGGTGAATCAGCAAAAAGAAGCCACTATTTTGCGCTCCGGTTATATCGGTGAAGGTGAACAACTGATGTTCAGCCGCAAAGGGGCGGTCGGCGATATTCTCGGCTACTTTATGCAGGCCGATGGCGCATTAGTGCCAGATATGCAAATTCATCAGGAATTGATCGGTATTTCACTGGCAGAACTGACCAATATCCCGACGGTCATTGGTGTCGCGGGTGGGGTTGAGAAATCAGAGGCAATTGTTGCTGCGCTACAAGGCAAGTATGTGAATGCGTTAGTCACTGATGAGCTAACCGCACGTTCTATTATTAAACTGATTTGATTGGCTATTTTACTTGCCAGCTCCGGTTTTTCCGCGCTGGGCGCACCTAACCTGACTGCGACAATGACGCCAATAGTTTTTTCTTTTACAAAATTTCATTTATGGCAGTAGAGGACTGGTTTATTCATAAATCCATATAAAACAGAGGATAGCGCAATGAGTCAACTCTGTACGACCACCACGTCGGGTGAATACCTGATGGCTCTGGATGCCGGCACTGGCAGTGTTCGGGCTGTGATATTTGATCTTAATGGTCATCAGATAGCAGCCGGGCAGGCTGAATGGCTACATCTTCCGGTGCCTGATGTCCCAGGGTCGATGGAGTTTGATTTAACCACCAACTGGAAATTGACTTGCCAGTGCATTCGCCAGGCACTGCATCAGGCTAAACTCCCGGCCAGCGCTATCCGCGCGGTGGCGGCTTGCTCAATGCGCGAGGGTATTGTGCTCTATGATCGCAGCGGCAAGCCAATCTGGGCCTGCGCCAATGTGGATGCGCGTGCTAGTCGTGAAGTGAGTGAGCTGAAAGAGCTGCATAATGATGGATTTGAACTGGAAGTCTATCAATGCTCTGGCCAGACACTGGCGCTGAGTGCGATGCCACGGCTGCTGTGGTTGGCACATTACCGGCCCGATATTTATCGTCAGGCGGGGACGTTAACCATGATAAGCGACTGGTTGGCGAATATGCTCAGTGGCGAATTGGCGGTTGACCCTTCTAATGCAGGCACCACCGGAATGTTGGATTTAGTCACCCGTAACTGGCAGCCAAACTTGCTGGAAATGGCCGGATTACGTGCCGATATTTTATCGCCGGTCAAAGAGACGGGCACCTTACTTGGCCATGTCACGGTACAAGCAGCAGAAGAGTGTGGCTTGCTGGCAGGAACGCCAGTCGTGATGGGCGGTGGCGATGTACAACTTGGCTGCTTGGGGCTTGGAGTGGTACAACCGGGACAAACGGCGATATTGGGCGGTACCTTCTGGCAACAGGTGGTCAACTTGCCTCAACCAATCACCGACCCCAAAATGAATACACGCATCAATCCCCATGTTATTCCCGGTATGGTGCAAGCAGAGTCCATCAGCTTCTTTACCGGCCTGACGATGCGCTGGTTCCGTGATGCATTTTGTGCCGAAGAGAAATTGTTGGCACAGCGGCTGGGTATAGATACTTACAGTTTGTTAGAAGATATGGCGGCACGCGTCCCCGCAGGCGCTTACGGGGTAATGCCTATATTCTCCGATGTGATGCGTTTTAAATCTTGGTATCACGCTGCACCTTCATTTATCAACCTTTCACTCGACCCTGAAAAATGCAACAAAGCCACCTTATTCCGCGCGTTGGAAGAGAACGCCGCTATAGTTTCGGCCTGTAATCTGGCTCAAATTGCCGAATTTTCTGGCGTCAAAGCTTCTTCCGTCGTCTTTGCGGGCGGAGGATCAAAAGGCAAATTGTGGAGCCAAATCTTGGCGGATGTCATCGGAATTCCCGTGCGCGTGCCGGTTGTTAAGGAAGCCACCGCGTTAGGTTGCGCCATTGCGGCAGGCGTCGGTGTTGGGCTCTATGAGGCGCTGGATAAAACCGGTGAGCGCTTGGTTCGTTGGGAGCGAGAATATACGCCAAATACCGAGCATAAAGCACTCTATCAAGCAGCCAAAACAAACTGGCAAGCGGTGTATACCGACCAGTTGACGCTGGTGGATAGTGGGTTGACGACGTCTTTATGGAAGGCACCCGGCCTCTAAAATTGACTATCTTGTTTGCCAGCTTGAGCTTCGGGGCAGTGCTCATCACCGTCACATACTGATGTATGCTCCGGTTCTTGCGCGCTGTCCTCCCTCAATTTGCCTGTACCGATAACGTCAATTGGTTTCGTGGAGTAAATCGACAACAAAAATATAAAACAAAACGATAGGCGGAAGAGTCAAGCGTCCGCGTCAGGAATGGCGCGGCTCGAGCCTCCGGGATGGATTTACGGCGTCTTTACGATCTACCTGTTCTCTCTGCGCAACACCAAAAACCATTGCTATGTTGCAAGTGCTTGGATAGCATTGTTGCCCCCTTTTGTTGCCGATGATGCCACATCCGATGATGAATACATCAAATAAGACAGAATCACCTGCTGGGCAACTTAACCTGCCAAACATATTGCGGGAGAAAGAGAACGTTCAGCGCATTTTAGTTATTAAATTGCGCCATTTCGGCGATGTTCTCCTCACGACCCCTTTACTGAATACACTAAAAGCGAACTATCCGCAGGCCAAAATTGACGTTCTATTATATGGCGGCACGCAAGACATGCTGCGAGAGAACAACACCGTCAATCACGCGTTTATTGTGGATCGTGGCCTCAAACATGCAGGTTTGAAAGCCCAGATCAGTGGTGAAAAAGCACTGTTTAATGCATTAAAAGAGCACCATTATGATCTGATTCTTAATCTATCTGATCAATGGCGTGCGGCGGCCTATTGCCGCTTATTAAAGCCCGGCTTTAGTATTGGTTTCCACTACCCCAAACGCGACACTTGGCTATGGCGCTACTGCCATTCTACTTTGGTGGATATTCCCAATGCGGGTGAACGGCACACCGTGCTGAATAACCTGGATATCCTCGAGCCATTACAGCTGACTGATATCAACACCGACGTCACTATGTCTTATAGTGCGCAGGATGTTGAGCGGGTAAAACTGCTATGCCAGCAATACGGTATGGGCGATGACCCTATTCATAACTATATCGTGATCCAGCCTTCTGCCCGTTGGAAGTTTAAAACTTGGGCCAGTGAATCATTCAGCCAACTCATAAACCATCTAACTGAACAGAGTGAAACTGTGCTGCTGACCGGGGGCAAAGATCAAGCTGAACTAGACTATATTGCTGAAATCATTGCCGGTTGTACGCAGACAGAAAAAGTTATTAATTTATCTGGTCAGTTGGCACTGCCGGAACTGGCAGTATTGATCGATAACGCTAAGCTATTTGTTGGTGTAGATTCAGTTGCAATGCATATGGCTGCGGCACTACAAACCCCATCAGTCGTGCTGTTTGGCCCCAGCAATCTTAATCAATGGCATCCATGGCAGGCTCCACACACTCTGTTATGGGCGGGTCACTACCGAACGTTGCCACATCCTAATGAGATAGACACTGACACCACCGATCGCTATTTGAATGCTATTCCGGTGAGTGATGTTATAGCGGCTGTTGATACTTGGCGCGCTCAAAGCCAGTGATGTGCAATAGCAGTTAAGATTGCGTAAAAACGCTTATATATCAGTAACATTATTATCTTCTAACCCGCTCAAGCTGAGAGAATTATGATAACCCCATCGACTTCTTCGCCGGTCACTGCACCGGCTAACCGTCGTAGCGAAATGCTGAGCGGTATGACAGCATTGCTGCTAGGTATTTCTTTACCGTCATCCAGTTCCCTTATTAATATATCGCTGGTTTTAGTCTTAATTTGTCTAATTATTAATCGTAAATCATTACAATTCAAACCCTTACTGACAAATCCGTTAATCTACCTACCTGCTGCGATGTTTGCGTTATTGGCATTGTCATTGCTGTTCCATCACAATAGTTATGGCCCGGATATGGTGGGTAAGGATAAGAAATTTCTCTATGTTCTGCCGTTGGCCCTTTTCTTTATTAACCAACCTCGCCTGATAAAGCTATTTTGTATTGGATTCTTAACGGCCAACGCTGTGGCATTGGCCGGTACATTGGCCGTTGGGGTGTTGCACATCCCTATTGGTAATGTGGACCCAACCAATCCCACTATCTTTAAACTGCAAATTACCCAAAACTTCTTTATGGCTTTGGCGGCGACGTTGTGGTTGGCATTGGCGGTGAAAAATCAGGGCTGGAAGCGCTGGGGCTATGGCTTGCTTGTAGTGCTGGCAAGCTACAGTGTTCTGTTCTTGATCTTGGGACGAACAGGTTATGTCGCATTAGTGGTTGGGTTCGGTGTGTGGCTGTTCTTCTCACTGGGTAATCATCAACGCGGGCTATTGGTGGTGTTGGGTGTAATTGCATTCACTGCATTGCTGTTTATTCCTAATAAAGCAACACAGCGTATCACTCAGGGTGTTGATGAGATAAAAGTCTGTATGGCTGCGTCATCAGATAATGTAAACGATGCCTGCCGAACTTCCATGGGGCAACGTTCGGCATTTGCTATAGAGGCAGTGCGATTAATTAAAGAGTCACCGATTCTTGGTCATGGTGCTGGTGGCTTCTATTACGAGAATCCAGAAATAAATTACAAAATAAATAACCCACATAACCAATATCTGCTGGAAACCATTCAATCCGGTGTGGTTGGGTTGATTATCTTCCTCGCATGGATGGTCTGCTGTTATCGAGTTATCTGGCAACAACCACCGGCTCTGCGCAATATCTTGCTGGCAGTACTAACCAGTTATATGGCCTGTAACTTCTTTAACTCATTCTTATTGGATTCCTCTGAAGGTCATCTATTTATGACATTCGTGGCTATTTTGGCGGGTTACTCGGTGACGGGTTCTCAGCCAGCCTTGGATAAGCGGTATAGAGAATAACAGCCTATTCATACAAGATGGCAGGCAATGTAACGGCCCACTATGGGGGCCGTTTTTCGTGGTGTTGTTCTATTTGCCACCGCGACATTTTTAATCGACTACTATGGGGTTTTATCACTCATTAGATCTTGATAATGAGTAGCCTAAAATTAAGATGACGATCTTAACAAACAGAGCAATATGTAGATCTGAATGAAGCATTGTTTAATGTAATGTGAGTTTTTTATACTAAATTTGCCCATTTTATTTACGTCACTTCTTATATAGTAATAATTCCAAGTTAGTATGAAAGGATAATTCCCACACCATTTCATCACTATAGCCTCATCTCCCATCAGACATTTCAACAGAAAATATCAATCTTTTTAATGTGATAACTAGAAGTAATGGATATTTTCTTTATTTCAATTAATTTTCTATTCTGGTGTTTTATGCTGAATTTTGTTGTTTATTTAAGATAATGTACCGATGCATTGTTTTGCTGTGGGGTTAGTGGGTGAGAGTTTGTCTTAGGGTAAATGTAACGATTGTTTTTTAACTTTAAGCTAACAAATGTAAATGAATTCTAAATGAAAGCTAAGTAACACGGGTTATATTGCCCATTTTATTGCTTCTTCGTACAAAAATGACTACCTGAATAAAATATAAGAAAAGTATCAGGCTACTTTTTATAAAAAATGAAACGCAGCCTAAAACCAAGCCTAAAATCCAGCTAATCACCTGCAATAATGAGGTAGGGGGATGCAATGGTTAAGTTAAAAAAGAGATAATCTTTATAAGATATGGACTATTTTTTATTTGAGATGACTTTGTTTTTAACTTATTGATTTTAATGGTTATTTTTTATTTTAACTTATGCGTCAAACTTTTAATATTAGACCATGAAATTATGGTGTGCAAGTCAGTATATATCTTTACCCATTCCTGTTTTATTGAATGAACTCACATACTGTTATAACCCTAAATGACTCATTTAAGAAAAACAGATTTCTATGCTAACTGAGTGACTTTTATGCAGTGAATTATACTGGGTAATAGTCCAATGAATATAGTAAATGATGACTTTGATCACTATTACAAAATTCTGATGTATGTGATAATTTTTGCAACAATTTACATATTGTAAAATTTGGTCTACTTTCCGGGCATTATGCAATAGTTTTAAAGGAAGCTATCATAACTATGTATTTATATTGATAAGTGGGTCCAGGTGAATCTGTTTGTAGGATAAGCAGAATCTACATTCAACTTAATTTATCCAACGTCATTGAGAACATCATGGCCAATTCATCTACGAATAAATTATCTTTACCGGCCCTAACGTCATTAGTGGTCGGTTCAATGATCGGTGCCGGTATATTTTCATTACCAGCAACTTTCGGGCGGGCAACCGGTGGATTCGGTGCACTTATTGCCTGGTGTATTGCTGGGGGTGGGATGTTAATGCTGGCTTTTGTTTTCCAAACATTAGCTCAGCGCAAACCTAATCTTGATTCCGGTGTGTTCATTTACGCAAAAGAGGGCTTTGGGGATTATCTTGGATTCGCTTCTGCATTAGGTTTCTGGGCCGGTACTTGCATTGGCAACGTCTCTTACTTTGTGCTTATCAAATCAACATTAGGGGCATTCTTCCCCATATTTGGTGACGGTAATACCATTCCCGCTGTATTAGTTGCCTCCGTTATTTTATGGGGATTCCATATCCTGATATTGCGGGGAGTTAAAGAGGCGGCAGCGATTAATACTATTGCCACCTTTGCTAAAATTATTCCCATTTTCATTTTCGTCATCGTGCTGATTTTTGCCTTTAAAGGGGATGTATTTGCACTGAACTTCTGGGGTACGCCAGATGTCGTTAAAAGCGTCGATTTATCCCACTTGAATGATTATGGCTATGTTGGACATGCGGCGGCAGTTATGGCCCCGGTAGTGGAACCCGAGTCTTTATTCTCTCAAGTACGTAGCACAATGTTGGTTACCGTATTTGTGTTCTTAGGGATTGAAGGGGCGAGTGTTTATTCACGTTATGCCAAAGAACGTAGCCATGTTGGTATTGCGACTGTCCTCGGTTTTATTGGGGTTCTATGTCTGTTAGTGCTGATCACTATGCTGTCTTATGGTGTTCTGCTGCGTCCAGATCTTGCGGCATTACGCCAACCATCAATGGCCGGTGTACTGGAAGCTATTGTTGGGCGTTGGGGGGCAATCTTTATCAGCATAGGCCTTATTATCTCGGTATTAGGGGCTTATTTATCTTGGTCACTATTGGCCGCGGAAGTGCTGTTCTCGGCAGCTAAGAGTAAAAGCATGCCGAAAGTATTTGCCACTGAGAACAGTAATGCTGTGCCTTCATCTGCGGTATGGCTGACCAATATCTTTATTCAAGTGTTCTTAATTCTGACACTGTTTACTGACTATGCTTTCCAATTAGCATTGGAATTAACCAGTTCATTAACCTTGATTCCCTATCTATTAGTTGGGGCTTACGGATTAAAACTGGCCTGGACCGGTGAGACTTACGAAACAAATGCGCGTGGTCACCGAAAAGATCTTATTTTTGCCCTCATTGCGACCTTCTATTCCGCACTGATGATTTACGCAGGTGGTCTGAAATACTTGCTGTTGTCGGCCATTATCTACGGTCCTGGAACTATCTTGTATTTGATTGCCAAACGTGAACAGCATCAAAAAGCCTTTAATACCTACGAAAGAATACTGTTTATCGTGCTTATTGTGGCGGCGGTTGTTGCGCTTTACAGCATCTTCACCGGAATTATCACCATATAATTTATTGGAGTTCTTATGTCAGATAAAGCTAAGAAAACTCACGCCAAAACGAAGTTTGGTGTTCACTCTGAAGTCGGGAAGTTGCATAAAGTGATGGTTTGCGCTCCTGGTCGCGCGCATAACCGTCTGACCCCCAGTAATTGTGATGAATTATTATTTGATGATGTTCTGTGGGTAGAAAGAGCGAAACGTGACCATTTTGATTTTATGACCAAAATGCGTGAGCGCGGTGTTGATGTGGTTGAAATGCATAATTTGCTGGCGGAAACTCTCGACAATCCTGCAGCGAAAAAGTGGATTCTGGATCAACAAATAGTGCCCAACGAAGTGTCATTGGGTATTTTGCAGGAAACTCGCAGTTATCTTGAAAGTCTGACATCACGCGTATTGGCCGAAGTGCTAATTGGTGGGTTGTCTACCACTGAACTGCATAGAGATGGCAAATGCGACAAAGAAGAACTGAAGCTGATCCGCGAAGCGGTTGGCATCACGGAATATCTATTGCCACCTTTGCCGAATACACTTTATACCCGTGATACCACCTGCTGGATTTATGGTGGCGTGACACTGAATCCACTGTATTGGCCGGCACGTCATGAAGAAACCATCCTGACTACCGCAATCTACAAATTCCACCCAGACTTTGGTGACGCGAATGTGAAAGTTTGGTGGGGAGACCCGACACAGCACCACGGTACCGCGACATTGGAAGGCGGCGATGTTATGCCGATTGGCAATAAAACGGTGTTAATTGGTATGAGTGAGCGCACCTCTCATCAGGCCATTACTCAGTTGGCTCAATCGCTGTTTAAACAAAGTGAAGGGCAAGTCGAGCGCGTCATGATTGCCGCCATGCCAAAACTGCGTGCTGCAATGCACTTGGACACGGTGTTTACTTTCTGCGACCGCGATGTGGTCACTCTCTATCCGGCGATTGTTAATCAGATCCAAACCTTCTCATTGCGTCCAGATAAAGGCCCAACCGGCATTAAGTTAAGCCGCGATAAGGGCACTTTTGTGGAAGCCGTCGCTGGGGCATTGAACCTGAAAAAACTGCGTGTAGTTGAGACGGAGGGTAATGATTACGACACTGAACGTCAGCAGTGGGATAGCGGTAATAACATGGTTGCTCTGTCACCTGGTGTGGTCATGGCTTATGACCGCAATACAAAAACCAACACCCAGTTGCGTAAAGAAGGGGTGGAAGTGATTGAAATTGTTGGCAGTGAGTTAGGCCGTGGGCGCGGAGGCGGTCACTGTATGACGTGCCCAATTATTCGGGATGCCGTTGACTACTAATTCCCTTTGTACTTGAAGTCGTAGGGGGTTAGCTACGTGCACTTACCCGAATCACTGACTTATGTAAGCTTATCGGGATGCGCTTAGTGGCAGCCTACTTACAACGCCAATGACTTTGAGTGTAGATAGAGCTGCTCTTAAAAAAATAGCCGATAGTGAATAGCAAAGTAGCGCTATTTTACTATCGGCTATCTGAATCTATCCCTTGTTTAATGGGTGCCGTGGGATGGCAGGAAAGGAATGTTAACTTATTTTATTAATACTGAAATGTGTTGTGATGAGCTGAAAAGGACTGTCGAGTGAAATACGTTTATGTAGTGTGCTTCTTGCTTATTGTGGTTCTGACCACACTGTTTGCCTTCCAAAATAGTGGTGCGGTTAACTTATCTTTACTTTTCACGCAAATAACACTACCTATTTCTGTACTAATTGTGCTGATCTATTTTTTAGGGATGTTTACAGGGGGATTATTAGTCACACTGATAAGAGCGCTGCTGCGCCGTATGTCACAGAAAACAGATAACAAAGTGTGAATAACTAATCTGCAATAATTTTTTGAAAATCTGACTCAACGAGATCTTATAGTGAAGATAAAAACAGTCGTCACCTTGCTATTAACGTTTCTTCTCGCTGCTTGCGACAGAACTCCCCCAGAAGTCGTGGAAAGTGTGCGTCCGGTAAAAATATTTACCGTCGAAGACAGTGGGCAAAATGGAACTCGTTATTTTCCGGCTCGATTGCAAGCTGGCGATGAAACTCAGCTTTCTTTTAAACGCAGCGGACAATTACAGCAGTTGCTAGTTCGCGAAGGTGAGCAGGTCAAAAAAGGCCAGAGAATTGCCATGCTTAATGATACTGATCTGAATTTGCGGGTCAGGGATCGTCAGTCGACCTTTAACTTGGCGCGAGATCAGTTTAACCGTTTTAATACATTACAAGGGCAAAGAGCGGTTTCACGTGCCGAGCTGGACGTGCGTCGCGCTGAGATGGAATCTGCCCGTGCCGCGTTAGAAATTGCACAAAAAGAACTCAGTGATGCCACTATTACCGCGCCTTTTGACGGCATTATTGCCAATGTTAATGTGCGTAATCATCAGGTTATGGCCCCAGGTCAACCGGTGGCAACATTGAGTGCATTAGATACGCTGGATGTGGTCTTCAGTGTGCCTGAACGTCTGTTTACCACCCTGGATATCAGCAATCGTAGCTACAGGCCTACGGTATTACTTAACCATCTGCCGGGGCGTGAATTTATTGCTGAATATAAAGAGCATACCACCTCAACAACCTCTGCTTCCCAGACCTTCCAGGTGACGCTGACCATGAAGCGTCCACCGGATATGCCATTGCTTTCAGGTATCAGTGGCCGGGTAAGAATTAACTCCGGCAATCTGTCTGGTACCGCCCAACCGACTATCGTGGTGCCGGTAGAAGCGGTATTTAATCCTGACAGTACCCAGTTGAATGATGCGCGGGTCTGGGTCATCAAGAATGATGACGGGCAGATGCACGTAGAAGAACGCAACGTTCAAGTGGGTCAGCTTACCGCGAATGGTATTCAAATCACTTCCGGGTTGGCTGATGGCGAACAAATCGTCTCCGCAGGTACCGGTGAGCTTCGCCCAAATCAAATCGTCCGGGCTTGGGTACGTGAGCGGGGTCTCTAATGAAGCTGACTGATAATTTCATCAATAATAATACCCGTATCTGGCTAACGATTCTGTTGCTGGGTATTGGTGGCGTTATTGCCTATCTCAATATAGGCAGGCTGGAAGACCCAGCCTTTACCATCAAAACGGCAGTGGTTGTGACCCGCTATGATGGCGCTTCGGCACAGCAAGTTGAGGAGGAAGTGACATTACCCCTGGAAAATGCCATTCAGGAGCTCTCTTCTGTTGATGATGTCACTTCAATTTCCAGCGCCGGTTTATCGCAAATAACCATTAATATCCGTGCGCAATATGGCGCGAATGAGTTACCGCAAATCTGGGATGAATTGCGGCGTAAGATAAATGACAACAGTGTGCGCTTGCCTCCTGGAGCCAGTGCTCCGATGGTCAATGACGACTTTGGTGATGTGTACGGCTTCTTCTTCTCACTGACCGGTGATGGCTACAGTAATCAGGATTTACGTAATTTCGCCGAGCAACTGCGGCGTGAACTGGTACTGGTACCTGGGGTCGGTAAAGTGGGGATCGTCGGTATTCTGCCCGAAGAAGTTCAGGTAGAAATTTCCCGCGCACAGATGACGGCAGCTGGCATTACGCCACAACAGCTATCCGATTTGTTGAGCCGCCAGAATGTGGTGTCCGATGCCGGTCAGCTACAGGTGGGCAGTGAGTCGATTCGTTTGCACCCCACCGGTGAATTCCAAAGTGTACAAGAGTTGGGGAACTTACTGGTTAGCCAGCCCGGTAGCCCGAAGAGCGTTTATCTACGTGATATCGCGACGGTAACACAGGGCTTTGGTCATTCGCCCACCAATATTTATCGCGTTAATGGTAAACCTGCACTGGCATTGGGGATCTCATTCGCCCCGAACGTCAACGTTGTTAACGTGGGTAATGCCATAAAAGCTCGACTGGCACAGCTTGAAGGTGAGCGCCCGTCTGGCATGTACATCAACGTGTTCTATGATCAGTCGCATGAAGTTGAAGGGGCGGTAAACGGCTTTATCCTGAACTTCTTGCTGGCACTGTTAATTGTTGTTGTCACCCTACTGATTTTTATGGGGGTACGCAGCGGTGTGGTCATTGCCATCTCGCTGGCGCTTAATGTCCTCGGCACCTTGCTGATTATGTGGCTATTTAATATTGAGTTACAGCGAGTGTCGTTAGGGGCGTTAATTATTGCGCTCAGTATGCTGGTGGATAACGCCATTGTGGTGGTGGAGGGTGTCGTCGTGGGCCGCCAGCGCGGCGAGAGCATCTTTACGGCTATCAGTAATGTGGTTAAGCGCTCAATGATGCCACTATTGGGTGCCACTATTATAGCTATTTTGGCCTTTGCACCTATCGGCTTGTCCAATGATGCAACCGGTGAATACTGTAAATCGTTATTCCAGGTGTTATTGATCTCGCTGATGCTGAGTTGGTTCACTGCACTGACACTGACGCCAGTCTTTGCCAAGTGGGCATTCCAGAACCAGAAACCCGCGCAGGAAGAGGCTGATAAGCCCGCCAAGCAACCTTATGATGGTTGGTTGTTCCGCTATTATCGCGTGATTCTGAACAAGTTGCTGCAACACCGTACCGTCACTTTGGTGCTGTTGGCCGCATTATTGGTGGCATCGGTGGTTGGGTTTGGCAATGTGCGCCAAAGCTTCTTCCCTCCCTCCAACACGCCAGTCTTCTTTGTTGATATCTGGCTACCCTATGGGACGGATATCAGTTATACCGAAGAGGTGGCGAACAAGGTTGAGCGGTATATCAAGCAGCAAAAAGGGGTGGCTGACACCATGGCGACAATTGGTCAGGGCGCGATGCGCTTTATGCTGACCTACAATGCCCAGCGTCACTATCCTAACTATGCGCAGGTTATGGTTCGTACCGACCAACTTGACCAAATACCGGGTTTGATTGATGAAATCGAATCCTACATGCATGACGAATACCCGCAAGTTGATGCACAGATAAAACGCATCATGTTTGGGCCATCAAACAACAGTTCCATTGAAGCCCGCTTTATTGGCCCGGATCCAGAAGTTCTGCGCTCACTGGCCGCGCAAGCGGAGAAAGCGATCATTGCTGATCCAATGGCTGATGGTGCAAGGCATGATTGGCAGGGACGTAGTAAAATGATCCGGCCACAATTCTCCGACTATCTGGGCCGTGAGCTGGGGGTGGATAAACGCGAGGTTGATGGCACGTTGCGCATGAGCTTTGGTGGCCTGCCGGTAGGGTTATATCGTGACGGTACTCGCTTGATGCCGATTGTACTGCGAACGCCGGATGCCGAACGGCTCAATGCCGAACGACTCAATGATGTCATGGTATGGAGCCAGGCTCGTCAGGCCTTTATCCCAATTGATAACGTCGTTACCAGCTTTGAAACCGAGTGGGAAGATCCATTGATTATGCGCCTGGATCGCAAACGCACATTGACGGTACAGACAGATCCGACCCAACAGGGTGGAGAGACGTCGGCGGAACTATTGCGGCGTATCAGACCGGGGGTTGAGGCTGTGCAGTTGCCACGTGGTTATGAACTGGAATGGGGCGGTGACTATGAAAGTACCAAGGAAGCTCAACGCGGTATCTTCATCAGTTTACCTGTCGCATTCTTGATTATGTTTGTGGTGACGGTATTGATGTTCAGCTCTGTGCGCAACGCGGTGGCTATCTGGCTGACAGTGCCCTTGGCATTGATTGGCGTGACCGTGGGCTTCTTGCTTACCGGTATTCCGTTTGGCTTTATGGCCTTGTTGGGGCTGCTAAGTTTAAGTGGGATGCTGATTCGTAACGGTATTGTACTGGTAGAAGAGATAGGCTTGCAGCGGCAGGAAAAACCGCTGCGCGAGGCGATTATTGATGCCTCTACCGCGCGTCTGCGGCCAATCATGCTAACAGCATTTACCACTGTACTGGGGCTGGCACCGCTGCTGAGTGATGCTTTCTTCCAGAGTATGGCGGTGGTTATTATGTTCGGCTTGGGCTTTGCAACCGTGCTGACATTGCTGGTGCTGCCAGTGATTTACAGCAGTATGAATCCAGAACCTAAAGAAAAACTCCATGATGAGCCGGTGAGTGAATAGCTCGCTTATCATGTTATTCCGCTTGTCATAACCTCAGCAGCCCCACTATCGGGGCTGTTTTTTTATCTGGTGATCTTTTTTAGATGGGTAAATAATAAATATCCTGTCATTGCAAGGCCAGTACTGCCAGCGATAACGAATGTTATTGGGATGCCGATATAATGAGCAAAACCGGAGCCGATAACGGAGCCAGCAACCAGTGTTGCTAATTGCGCGCTGCGGCAACTGGTTGAAATGATACCTAACATACTTGTGGGTGCTTCATTCTGTAAAACAATATTAAATGACATCATAATGCAGGAGTAACAAAAACCATTAATAAACCAAATAGTACAGAAAATATAAATATGGAGATTGTCAAAAATCAGACAGAAGGTACCGGCAATAAGTACCGTTATACTAAAGCCAATAAGCCCAAAAATCATCAACCATTGGTTGCCAAATAATGAATGTGTTCTCTTGAATAAAAACCCAGATAAAATAGCACCAGCAGCGGTGCAACTCACAATAATGCCAAATGTATTGGGACCAAACCCCTGTTCTCTTAATAAAGCAGAAAGAATGGAATCATATAAACCAAGTGTAAGCGAGGCGGCCATAACGACTAAAAAAGAAGAGTAAAATCCAGGTTTTTTCCGAATAATATTATATGCTAGTCTGAATCTAGGCAGGGTTTCTGTTGCTGTTTTTGGTTTTTTAACCCATCCAATAATAAAGCCCATTCTTATGGTAAGTAACACTGTGGTTAGTGTCATGATGGCTGTTAAATAAAAAATACTTTGCAAGTTTATTGTTATAGAGATGAAAGATACAAATAAAGGTGAGGCTATTTTTATGCATTGATCACTAATATTACTTAATGCGGTAGTTGATAATATTTGCTCTTTATTTAATAATTCCCTGATAAGTATTTGTTCAGCTGGTGAAAACCCTAAATTACTGATTCCTTTTAAAAAAATCCCAATAAAAAATAATTCCTGATTAGTTTCAGTTGCAAGCCAGAGTGAAGTTGTCAATCGAGCTAATGAACTTGCTAATAATATTACCACCGGCGAGTATCTATCTGCCAATTGACCAATAAATGGCCCTAATAATAGCCCAGGGAAACCATATAATACCGCTGCGATTCCTAGCTGGTAGGCGGGGGCATTAAAATGGAAACTCATTATAGTGAATATAAGAGTAAAATCAATCCAAACTGAGATAGAGTTAAACACTCGAGATGTAAATAAATAAGGGAATCCAGCTATAATAAATAATTTTAGCATTAAAAATATTTCTTATTTATTTCATGTGAATGTTTTTTTGTATAAAACCGATTGTTGATAACAAAACCATCAAGATCTCTTTGCTGCATATACTCTGCTAATTCACTTGTTTTATTAATGAAACCTTTTCCATTAAAATTCAGAGAGGTATTACATAGTACTCCATAGCCGGTTAGCTTTTTAAAAGATAAGAGAAGTTGGTAAATATGATTATTCTGATTTTCATTAACTGTTTGTGGTCTCGCTGAACCATCAATATGAGTAATTGCTTGAAGTTTTTTATCTAAAACATAGGTAAAAAATAACATGTGAGGACTGGTTTTTTTTATACCAAAAATATCAATTGCATCACTTTGTATACAAATGGGAGCTATTGGCCTAAAAGATTCTCTGTTTTTTATTGTATTTAAACGTGCTAGTGTAGATTTATTAAAAGGTGCTGCTAATATTGACCTATTTCCTAATGCTCTTGGGCCGATCTCAGCATTACCACCCACCCAACCGATTATATTTCCCTCGGCTAATGCCGCAGCAATATTGTCATAGTCTAAATTTTTATATTCAAGACCAACTATATCTATTATATCATCATTAAATTTTTGGCCGCAGTAAACGCTCCAATCAATTTTTGCATGACCTGTAAAATAAAGTTGTGCATCAATGGCTGTTCCAATAGCAGAACCTGAATCATTTGTGCATGGAGGAATAAATACATCATCAAATAATCCACAATTTAGCCATTTCCTATTCCAGTCACAATTTAAACCGCAACCACCGCTTATTAATAGTGGTAACTTTTTGTTAACAAGTTTTTTGACTTTATTATAGAATTTTCTGAAAATAGCATCAGAAAAATGCCCTGCAAATTGCTTAAAAACATCACTTTCGACGCCTATATTATATAAGTGTGACTTTACAAATTGAGTTTTACATAGTCGTTCATGACACAATGGTATTGATAATAAATAGGATATTAATTCATCATCCTGAATTGTTCTCTTTTCCCTATTACAGTAAGCTGCCAAAGCCATTATTTTACCAGCATCACCTAACCTTACTTGGCCTTGAGTAAATGGAAAGGTTTTATCAGCAATTCCATATGAGAAAGCATAACGAATGCCTATATCAGGAATAATATCAGCCAGTTTTTTAATTTTAACATATTGGTCTATATAATAGAATGAACCAATACGTCCTTCCCAAAGAAGTGCATAGCAAGGTTTTCCTTGGTGAAAAGGCGACATACCGTAGGCACACAATAAATGTGATCTTTCATGAGAAGAGGTAAAATAAAGAGCGTCATACTTGAGGAAATTTATTTTTGTTGGCTTGGTTAACTCTAATCCGAAGTAACCAGCCCCAATATTAGAACTATGCAAACTATTTCCTGATGACCAACCACTAAGAGAAATAATATCTGGTGAGTCATTAATAGTTGATAATGCTTCTATAATGCACTCTGAAGTAATACCACAATAACGAAATCCAGAACATTTTTCTGCTTCATGAGAGAAAATTAACTGGTTATCTTTAATATAAGAAATGCTGCCATCATGCCCTGGTTTAAACGATAAAATTTTCATTGGTTACTTTTCCCATGGCTAGCTTGACGCTTTATAGTTTCAAGTAATTTAGGGGCAAAGGGGGAACCAGAACTAGGCCCAGCTCCTAAGAAGAACATTACAGATTCTTCGACTTCATTTACGCTAAGTAACTTATTTATTTCCCTATCTAAAAAATAACCTGTTGGCCAAGAGCCTAACTGCATGGCAGTAGTAATTAGTTGAAATGTTTGAACTAAACAGCCTATATCAAACAATGCGACTCGATAGGCTCTGGAGTGAGGATATTTCCACCACATTTTTTTAAAGCATGATGTGATAAATATACCAAAAGCCAAGTCTTTAGCGAACATTTGGGCACAAAGCAGACTACCTAATTTTTCACCACTAATATCGGTACTGATTAGTGTCAATTCATGTCTATGAGAGTGATAGTGATATATTCCTGGTACTAGTCCGATAATATTTAAAGCAACCAAGTAAGCTTCACTCGTTTGTAGGGAACCTCCTGATGGGGAGGTGCGGCGATAACCAATAGGTTTTAGTCCTACGGCTGTCATTTCGGTACGGTTTGGACCATGGGGTATACCAAACGTCCAGAATAATACCTCGGCAACTTTTTGCAGTGAAATCGCTTCTATCTTGAATTCTCTACTGGTTTTTCGTGCCAATAGAGTATCCATCAGTTTTTTATCAGATAAGAAGTTTTTGTTCGGTTTTGGTAATGGGATTTTCTTACCTGAGCGTTGATAGTCTAACTTGGGAATATTCTCTGTTATTGATGCGCAGTAATTTACATATCCTTCATAATTATCATCAGTTGGTAAGTCCATTCCTTTGTTTAAGATAACTTGAGTTCCAATGTGAAATATTTTTGATAGACAATCCCAACCCCAGTAAGACATATCTCTTTCATCATTATCTAATATTTTACTATCCAGAATGTTTTTATCTATTAATGAGTTAGTAAACGAATCTCCATTGACAAGTTCTCTTATTCTTTTTATATAATCATTGTTTATCTCATATTGATTATGATATCTATAATCCCATAAAATAAATTCACCATTAATTATCGCTATAAAAATAAAAGGGTCAGCTTTTTTCATTTTCACTCTACTTATCTATAAGCATGGCAGTCAGGTGGACTGACCGCCGATTGATATTAAAAACTATGGTTACACGGGATTAACGGGGCCTGTATAAGCATCATTGGATTGATATGAAAGGCTTGGCTCTATAGATATTTTGTTCATTATAAATACCTTATGAATTTATTAGGTTGGACTTTATTAATTGGTTGTTTTAGTCACTTAAAATAAATGACTAGAATAGGCTAAGTGATACTCTCAATTTATACAATCTTAAGTTTATTTTTTAAGAGTTTCTTTTTATATTCTTCTGAGGTTTTTCTATGTATAAAATAAGTAATTTAGTCGAATTTTATTAGTTAATATTAGGAGGGTAATTTATGACAATTAAATGAAATTAGTGGACCGCAGATGATCCTCTCGACTGGGCATAGGCGATATTAACTCATACACAAAACCAAATTGTGCGCTACTTCTCTTCCTGCCCCTGAGTCTTCGTCGTGTTGTTCCAATATGAAACATCATTCCTCCATTATTGTTCCATTATGGAACGTTTTCGATATCCATTTTCAGCTTATTTTTTGCGCTTATAGTGGTTCCAGTTTCATCAAATTGACCCTAAAAATTATTCATTAGCACGTTATCTCTTACGCTACAGGAGCAAGGTATGCTGAAAGTCATTCAATCTCCGTCTAAATATATTCAAGGTGCCAATGCACTACAGTCCATTGGTGAATTCTCTAAGTTACTGGCTAATAACTATTTTATCATCGCTGATGATTTTGTGATGAAGTTGACGGCCGATACCGTAGGCTCAAGTTTGCAAAATAGTGGGCTGGAAAATCATTTCAGCCGCTTCAACGGCGAATGTTCTCGTCAGGAGATCGAGCGTCTGACCGTGGAGCTGAAAAAATATAATTGTAATGGGGTGATTGGTATCGGTGGTGGGAAAACCCTCGATACAGCCAAAGCGATTGCTCACTACCAACATATCCCAGTGGTGGTGGTGCCTACGATTGCCTCGACTGATGCGCCAACCAGCGCACTGTCAGTGATTTATACCGAACAGGGGGAGTTTGCCGAATATCTGATTTATCCGAAAAACCCAGATATCGTGCTAATGGATACAGCCATTATTGCCAAAGCACCGGTGCGTTTATTGATTGCCGGTATGGGTGATGCGCTCTCGACTTATTTTGAAGCACAGGCCTGTTTTGATGCTAAAGCCATCAGCATGGCGGGCGGTGCATCAACGTTGGCGGCGGTCACATTGGCCCGTTTATGCTATGAAACATTGCTGGCAGAGGGTTACAAAGCCAAGCTGGCGGTAGAAGCCGGTGTTGTCACCGAAGCGGTTGAACGCATCATTGAAGCCAATACTTATCTAAGTGGTATTGGTTTTGAAAGTAGTGGTTTGGCGGCGGCTCATGCCATCCACAACGGCTTTACGGTTTTGGAAGAGTGCCATCACTTGTACCATGGTGAGAAGGTGGCTTTCGGCACCCTGACACAATTAGTTTTACAAAACAGCAGCATGGAAGAGATTGAAACAGTGCTCTCATTCTGCCAGCAATTAGGTCTACCAATCACATTGGCAGAAATGGGTGTTGAGCAGGATATCGAACGCAAAATTCGCGCGGTAGCCGAGGCCAGCTGCGCGGAAGGTGAAACCATCCACAATATGCCGTTCACCGTCACACCAGACAACGTTTATGCTGCAATTATTGTAGCGGACAGTTTAGGGCAGGCTTTCCTTAACTAAGCTGAGTGACAGATAAGCTAACTGACTGAGCTTGCCGGTGCCCCTCATCATCGGCAGCTCTATTTTCCCGGCATTCCCGTTCGCGGAGCATAAAATGAAAAAATTAATTAATAGCGTTGAGAGTGTATTACAGGAACAAATTCAGGGGCTGGTTGAGGCTCATCCTGAGCTGGTATTGCATCAGGAACCGCTTTTTATCACTCGGATAGATGCTCCGGTAAAAGGTAAAGTGGCATTGATGTCTGGTGGTGGCAGTGGCCACGAGCCAATGCACTGTGGCTTTATCGGAGCAGGAATGCTGGACGGTGCTTGTCCCGGCGAGATTTTTACCTCACCAACCCCAGATCAAATGTATGAATGCGGCCAAGCCATTGATGGCGGGCAGGGGGTGCTGATGCTGATTAAGAATTACACCGGCGACATTCTTAATTTTGAAACGGCCGCAGAACTGCTGCATGCCGAGGGTACGGCGGTTGCCACCTTAGTGATTGACGATGATGTCGCCGTCAAAGATAGCCTGTATACCGCAGGGCGGCGTGGGGTGGCTAATACTGTCATTATCGAAAAATTGCTGGGTGCTGCTGCGGTTCGGGGTGATTCATTGGATGAATGCGTCGCACTGGGCCAGAAAATTAATAATCAGGGGCATTCTATCGGTATCGCACTTGGCGCTTGTACTGTGCCCGCAGCTGGCAAACCGTCCTTTATTCTGGCGGAAAATGAGATGGAGTTTGGCGTGGGAATTCATGGTGAACCGGGTATCGAACGCCGTCCATTTACTTCGTTGAATGAGACTGTCGATGCCATGTTCCAGACCCTGATTGAGCACGGTAGCTATCAGCGCACTTTACGCCATTGGGACCGACAAGCTGGAGATTGGAGCGAAACACGCCAAGCTAAGCAGCCACTGGCAAAAGGCGATCGGGTGGTTGTGCTGGTGAATAATTTGGGAGCGACTCCACTGTCAGAGCTTTATGGTGTTTGGCACCGTCTGGCGGTCTGTTGTGCCGAGTTTGGTTTGACCATTGAGCGCAAGTTGATAGGTTCTTACTGCACCTCGCTGGATATGCAAGGTATGTCTATTACGATGCTAAAAGTGGATGATGAGCTGCTGTCATTGTGGGATGCGCCGGTCAACACCCCGGCACTACGTTGGGGCTGCTAATACTCTGAATTTTTCACATTGTAGGTATGTTGGCGGCAGTTGCTGACCTGAGTCACTGATTTATGTCAGCTTATTTACCGCCTTCCTGCAGTTTGAAATCTATTGGGTGATAATAAATTTAATGTAAAACAATATATTACCTATAAATCAATATATTACCTATAAAATAATGTGCCTGGAGAAAACCATGGGACTTACCAAACAACAAATTGTCAGTTGGTTACAGCTCTGCGCTGAGGTTTTTAGCGAACAACGCGATTTTCTGACGCAGTTAGATACCGAAATCGGCGATGGCGACCATGGCCTGAATATGAATCGCGGTTTTAATAAAGTGGTCGAGAAATTACCTTCATTTGCTGATAAAGACATCGGTTTCATCTTGAAAAATACCGGCATGACCCTGCTTTCAAGTGTTGGTGGAGCCAGTGGCCCTTTATTTGGGACATTCTTTATTCGCGCAGCCCAGAGCACCAATGCTAAGCAGAGCCTGGATTTGCCAGCAGTTTGTCAGATGTTTAAAGATGGAGTTGAAGGCGTGGTGATGCGCGGCAAAGCGGAGCCGGGCGATAAAACCATGTGTGATGTTTGGTGGGCAGTTGTCGCGCAACTTGAACAAGCCAATCAACAGAGTGTTCCGCTAGTAGAGGCTTTACAGCAAACCGTCGAACGCGCCCAGCAGGCACTGGCTGGGACTATCACCATGCAAGCTCGCAAAGGTCGTGCTAGCTATCTTGGTGAACGTAGCATTGGCCATCAAGACCCTGGAGCGACATCCGCGATGTTGATGATGCAAGCTCTATGGCAGGTTGCCAGCCGCTAATGTGGCTGAACCGACAAGATTATCAGGAGGAAAGATGGTCAATCTGGTTGTAGTTTCTCATAGCGCGCTGCTGGCTCAGGGAGTGGCCGAACTGGCACAGCAGATGGCTCAAGGGGGCTGTCAGTTAGCCGTAGCCGCCGGCGTCGACGACCTGGATCATCCTATCGGCACGGATGCTATTAAAGTGATGGAAGCCATTGAATCGGTTTATTCCCCATCTGGCGTACTGGTGTTGATGGATTTAGGCAGTGCCTTGCTCAGCGCCGAAACCGCGCTGGAGTTATTGGACCCAGAGATGGCGCAAAACGTACAACTCTGTGCAGCGCCGCTGGTCGAGGGGACTCTGGCCGCGGTGGTGGCGGCATCATCCGGGGCGTCGCTGGCTGAGGTCAGTGCTGAAGCAATGGGGGCCATGGCGGCTAAGGCAACTCAGTTAGGCGTCAATACCTCAACACCGGCTATTCATGAGACCGAGGCTGCTAAAGCCGCACCTGATGCACAAAGTGTCAGCTGGGTCGTGCGTAATCCTAATGGGCTGCATGTCCGGCCTGCGGCCAAATTGGTTGAAGTTTTGGCACCTTTTGCCGCGGATCTAATGCTGGAAAAGAATGGTCAGTGCGTCAATCCGCGCAGCTTGAATCAGTTAGCGATTCTGCAAGTACGCAAGGGCGATACTATTCGCCTGCTAGCCAGTGGTGCACAAGCCGGAGAGGCACTGGATGCCTTTATGCAACTGGCTCATCAGCATTTTGGCGAGTCAGTCACCACCACCAGTGACAGTGGATTTACTGGCGTAATGGTTCCACGCGGAGCTATTAGGGCCCCTGTATTGCAGTGGCTGCCTGAGCCCCCGGTTTTTTTACCGCAAACCATTCATGCCGGGCAAATTGCGAGTCAGCAACAGCGGCTACATCAGGCTCTGGTGCAAACCACGACCGATTTACAGCAATTGGCACAGCAGGCAGAACAGCAAATTAGTACTGAGGCGGCGGCTATTTTCAATGCACACGCAATGCTAATAGATGATGAAGAGTTACATTTGGCGATGGATAACCGGATAGCGCAGCAGTTGGTGGGTGCCGAATCCGCACTACAAGATGAGTTGATGTCCATGGTGGCGGATTATCAGGCACTGGATGATGACTATTTACGCGTCCGGGAACTGGATATTCGCGATATTCTTAATCGTACATTAGGCCATTTGACGGGGTTGCCTCCTGTTCCGCTCTCAGTTAGCAGTGAGGTTTTATTGTTAGCTGAAGAGCTATTCCCTTCACAGATGGTTGGACTGAGCCATCAGCAAGTCAAAGGCATCTGTTCAAGCAAAGGGCATATTATGTCTCACAGTGCTATTTTGGCTAAAGAGTTAGATATTCCGATGCTAGTGGGAGCGATTGGATGTCTTGAGGCCAGCCGCAATGGACAACAAGCGTTATTAGATACGGCAATCGGTGTTCTTAAACTTCAGTAAAACTCATGGAAATAGCAGCCTAACGTAGGGCTGCTATTTGCGGTACTAAATAACCTAGTGGCGTCAAAATTTGTTTTTTCCAGTTGTATTGTTCTTTTATTAATGTGGCGCTGGCTTGCCTGATCTTATCTATTTCAAATTGGGTTAACTGGCAAATCTGACGAATCACTTGCGCTAAATTAGCCGCATCCCCCGGATTATGTCGAAATCCATTAATACCATGTTCAACTTGCTCACTGAAACCTCCTGAGTCGGCAACGACTAATAGTGCTCCCTGCTTTCTGGCTAACCAGCGTGACTCCATAGGAATCAATCCATTCGGCTCATTCTCAGCAGAAAGAACACATACCCGCGTATTACGCCATTGAATAAGACATGCCATCAGTTCGCGATCAAACGAATGTACGATTGAAGATTGTATGTTGAGTAAGCCAGCTAATGCCGATAGTTCCGGTAAAATAGGTTCGCTCATAATGACAGGATGAATTTCACCATTCAGATAACTGATTGCCTTAAGTAATAAATCATGGCGTTTGTAGCGTACACCTCTTCCGAGTGTAACGGCGAGAGGTTGTTCCAGGGGTATTCCATGAGATGACAATATGTTACTGATTTCGCGATCACTACGGATTCGGAACCAAGGGTCATTAATATCTATTCCGGCGGGAACCGGTAGCAATGTTTGTGGAGCTGCGCCGTATTGTGTCACTAAATGATTAGCGAGAAAGTGGCTGATATGACCAACTTTAATTGTCGAGTCGATCTTAGCCCAATGGATAGGTAATGATTCAGCCATAAGACGTTCTGGATTAGGTAATGGCATTTCATGATTAAATGCGGTGCCATGAGAAATATAGATAATCTTTAAATTAACCCCCTCAAGAGCGGCGTGTAAGCTAGCAATTAAAGGGGTAAATGCGAATGACGGCTCATGACAGAATACCAACGTAATATCATAGTTATCACTGATATCAATGACCTTTGCCGCCGCTGCCGCCGAGGATATTTTCCAATTTTGTAAATCCCCAAGAAAAGTATCCCCATATGGCCATAAACATCCAGTTCCTTTACCGGATGTCATGTTAGGTACAGTGGAAAAGGTCCCGCGCATATGATGAATTTTATCTACATAACGAGCGCGGTTAATTTTATCGAAGAACTCACTGTATTTACTGCATGCAATTTCAATAAAGTGTGGTTCTAAGTGAATGTTGTTATGAGATAAAAATTTAATTACTTCGGGTAAAACCTGAATCTGGCCTCTTATATAAGAGCCGACGCCACCAACAAAAATTTGAATACCCTCAGTGGCTAAATGAATAATGCCAATTTTTAGGCTATTTCTACGATTGTACTTAACTTTATGTCTTGGCATAAAAACCTCGATTTTAACCAGAAAGTAAAATGTTTATTGACTCACATTATCACCTGTCATTTTTTAGATATCTTATAGTTATTGATGAATAAATAGTCTAAACCACAATTTAAAAATAAATGGATTGCATCGGCGGGCGTTTCAACTATTGGCATCCCTTTAGTGTTCAATGATGTATTCAGTAGTATAGGAATTCCGGTCTTATCAAAAAAAGCCGTAATTAATTTATGGAATTTTTTATTAAGATGTTGTTTAACAGTTTGCACTCGAGCACTGCCATCGATATGAACAATTGAGGGGAGATCAGCTCGATATTGTTCTTTTACATAAGCAATAAAGAGCATGTAATCACTGTCATGAGTTAGATTGAAATAGTCATGTACTTTTTCATGTAAAACTGCGGGCGCAAATGGTCTAAAATCCTCCCGGAACTTAACATTGGCATTAATATGATCTTTCATCTGCGGGTTGCGAGGATCAGCAAGAATACTTCTATTCCCTAAGGCTCGTGGCCCAAATTCAGACTCTCCCTGGAACCAAGCAATAACGTGGCCTGCCGCAATAGATTCTGCCGCCCTGGTTTCAATCTCATCATCATAGGTATACTCAATTCTCTCCTTATACTTTTCCAGCTCCGTTAGTACGCTAATATCATTATAATTTTTACCGAAGAATGTTGAGCCACAGTGCCGGGTCCGTCCTTTTTTAAGGACCTCCAGCCAACCATAATAGCAACAACCGATCGAAAGCCCATTGTCACCTGCCGCAGGCTGAATATAGAGATGCTCGAACTCGCAATCATTAATAAGTTTCTCATTAGCCGTTGCATTTAATGCCACGCCGCCAGCGTAAGCAAAATTCGCCATAGGATAAAGCTGGTAGTAATAGTTGAACAGATAGAATAGAGCCTCCTCAAGCTTGGTTTGTGCCCACCAAGCCAGATCTGCATAGTATTGGAAGTTATCATGGAAATGCGTTGGGTGACTGTTTAACTGTGGGTCAATATTTATCCACCAGTCATTACGCAATATGACTTTGCCTGAATTGAAAAAGAAAGGTTGCCAGTCAATAATATCAGGTCTGCCATAGGGTGCTAACCCCATCAATTTACCCGCACAATCAAGTTCCCCAAAAATATACAGTGCAATCCCTTCATAGAATTCACCAATAGAATTTTCTATTTCCCATGTCGCTGCGGGATATTCTTTTCTATCTTTGCGATTAACCCAGCGGGAAAAATCTTTAAATATAGGTGTTATTTTCCCATTTTGGTAAACATAATAACTGCACGTTTCCCAGTAGCGATAGCGATTGTTGATGTGGATATTATTCGTGCCATAGACACCTTCACTCAGATCATTGCAGTTATCCAAGCTGCCACCATGTCCATCAATAACTACAATCCCCATATCATCAAAGGGCGATGTTCCTATTGCACTATAGGCATGAGCCAAATGATGAGAGAGTGTGACTACAGGAACCATAGACGGTAATACTCTATTCTTTCGGTACTCTAATTTTTCGCTGAATAGTGGGTTATGAGAGTTTTGCTCAACTATCAGAGTGAGGTCACTGTATTCAATGCCGGCCGCATCTAAACAGTATTGAATAGTCATGTTATCATTGAATCCATCATGCTTTATTCTTGATATTCTTTCTTTTTCTACAGCGAATATAATTTTTCCATCTTTCATTAAACAAGTTGAACCATCATGAGAGAGAGCTGTGCCAAGAATATAAATAGGTTTTTGCATAATTAATATCCTTATTAATTTAGAGCAAACTCAGTTAAGTAGATAGGCGAGTCGGCGTGATAGTGCCAGCGTGGTTAGGGATGGGTTAGCGGCTCCAGGGCGTGGGAATGTACTTGGACCAACAGCAAATAAATTACTTATATGATTAAACTCTTGGTTTTCATTCAATATATCACCTAGTGGCAGAGTACTACTTTCGTGATTTTCGGTACCAAGAGGGCTTATCCATGTCACTGGAACATTATAATTGACTATCCTTGATGGGGAGCGAAAATGATGATGTACATCTCCCATTGTCCGGACATGTACAATAAATTTGGCTTCAAAAGCCAAAGGTTCAAAAGGGATATTTGCATCATGGCAAATTCCACACCAAAATGTATTTAACTCATCCTTTTCTCTTTGTATTAATGTGTCTTCCGCATTACCTAAATCACAGGATATGGATAACGGCATATCTTTATTATCTATTTCTGTGGTGATACAACCATGAACAGATGGAATTTGTTCACCCATCGTCCAGGCTTCTAATTCAATACCAAAATCTGATGTACTAATAGTAAAGAATAAATTAAACCTCTCACCATACAGGCTGGGGCTAAAAAAGATAGCATCGGGCCTGTTATCCATTAATTCTCTCAACTTGCTAGGGACGTTGTTTCGCTCAAATGTTACATTAAATCCCTGAACAATATGATCAACCAGGCCAGTCATTTTTTTTGCTATAGAATGCCCTGTATCATAGAGCACTTGAGTGGCTAAACGTGAGTTTTCAATAGTACCTAAGGCAAGAACACATTTATCAGCCCAAACATGATGTATCTCATTCGTGCCCATATTCTTGAGTTTGGCTCCCACACATTTTCCATTTCTAATAATAAGTGCGACGGCTTCATATCCAGAAATGATGGGAGGAGGTATCCTTAATTGATTATTTTTTTTCCAGTAGGATAAAGGGGAATAGGCTTCCCAACGATCCGATGAATCAATCATTCTGGTTACTTGAGGTGTAATCTTAAATTCAAAATTAGCAAGTTTAAAAGAATAGTCATTATCATCACTCTTTTCTGCCCATGCCAACAGTTCAGACTGAACTTGTGTATAAAGTGCCGGGCCACCCAACCAACTTTCGGTGAGATCACTGACAACGTTGGTGGGCCAGTATTTAAGAGTATTTGCTTCTATTGGTAGGATTACACCATGCCAATATAGTGAGCGGCCACCTACCCTTCGCCGTAAGCAGGTACCTTTCGAAAAATGAGGTTCACTCAATGAACGCCATGAACGATAGGCATATTTATCGGTACTTTCATTTTTCCAAAATTCATCGGCACGCAGGTAATCCTCTCCAGCATTAATATGATTGAAATCGTCAGCAGGCCCCGCGTCAATAACAACGATATCTTCAATCTCTCTTTCATTTAAATGCTTAGCTAACTCCAAACCTGACATTCCGGCCCCTAATATAAGAATGTGAATTTTTGAGGGGATATCTGGTGCCGTTTTGTGTGTGCTAGAATACCTGATATTCATTGTATATCCTCTAATGTAAAATGTTTTTTTAAAAGTTAATAGTATTAAAACTAAATAATTTCATCTATGCTGCAATCGATATGTAAATTCCTCCCAAGGTTCTTTAGGAAATTTAGCTTGTACAAGTTTTTTATTACTCGCCAATCGAATTCCTATCTCTAATTCCCCTATTGCATGCATTCGTATCCATTCAAATAACTGCTGAGCCGCTTCTGTAGGACGATCTGGCATCACTTTTATATGGTGATATTCTGATCCATAAAACTCAGTGAAAGCGGAATACTCTGTTACTGCGCAAGGGAGACCAGCTATTGCTGCTAGAGCAGGCCCTAAGCCGACACTCTCCACATTTTCCACATTGGGGGTAAATAAAACCGCACCTGATAATACATGGCAAATAATAAGCAAATCAATTTCATCTAAATACCATTTGTTATCTCTATTTTTATACGTCTGAAGTGGAACTTCATCCAAAAATATAATGTCCTCATTAAGGTTCAATAAATCAACTTGTTCTGTTAGATAATATGCATATTCGGGGTCTTCATTCATATTGCCAAATATAAGTAGTTTTGGGGTGTCTAAATTGTTTTCTTTGTAAATATTTAATAGAGAATTAAATATATCGATTGATATCTCTATACCTTTAACTCGAAATATACGAACTGGAACTATAATAATGGACGAATTTGTAGAGATATTATGCTGTTTTAAAAAGTTAACATGAATGTGACTAAAGTTTGAGGTATCTATATCGGGTAATATATTCGGGATCACATCTGCTGTCAGTTTTGTTGGATAACTTTTGCATTCATTTGCTAAAGCCTCTGACGCGACGATCCATCTAGTGTAAATATTATCCTGTGGGATCGGTGTCAAAATATTTGGCATTTCAGGGTATAATCTTTCTGTCTGTTCATAGATAGCGTAGCTATTAAAGAGGTCATGATCCCAGAAAATCACTCCACCATAGTCTTTTTCATCCCAGTATTTTCTCGCCGCATTATGGATTGCCAGATTGACCGGCACGGCATCAGAGAGCGTCATGTTTAAACAGAAAAGCCAATCAATGTCATTATCTTCAAGCCAATGGGTAAAATAATCTTGATAGTATTCAGAAATTGAAATTATCTCTTTTTCAATAGCGATTATTTCCATCTGACTTAAGGAATCATATTTTGCCACTTTACTCCTTATATTAATAAATTGAGAGCTGAAATCCTCACTGCATGTTGAGTATTGGTGAATGGAATTGACTTTCATCCATGTTGGATAATGTGAATCCTGGCTACCGTAAGGGAAGAAATTTACTTTATCTGGCCGCCATGAGAACCCTAAATCTGTTGGTATCACATCAAATATGATGTTTTTTCTTATAGCGATTTCAACCACGTTTCTAAATATGGTTAGCAGGCCGCTTGTAGGAAGACCATCTCCTGATATAAGAGCCCACTTCATTTTCTTCATTATGTATCTCCTAAGGTTAAATATTTAATTTAATCGATTTTGATGATAGTATGCTCGTCAGTGCAAAGGTTGCTATGCAACTGATAAATACATAAAAAAATGCAATTCTCAAGGATGTTTTATCCGCTAGCATACCGATTAGTGGTGGTGTGATTAACAGACCAACTCGTGACATCCAAGTAGCGAAAGTGATCCCACTGGTTGCATTGATATTCGGTAATTGACCAATAAATGATATGGTTAGCGGAAATACAACTGATATACCCAAGCCAATTAACGAAAATCCCAGTATTGTAGAAATAAATGAATTAATACCTATAATTAGAATTACACCTAGAGCCGATAATGTAATCCCACATTTGAGAATTATTATTCTGCCAAATTTATTCGTAAAGTAATCACCAGAAACTCGACCGACAACCATTAATATTTGACATGCAAGATACGGTAAACCTGAAATCACAGATGAAACGTCATATGAGTCCTTCATGTATATTGCGCCCCAGATACTTGCTGTTTCTTCTATTGCACATGTAAATACAAGTATAATTAAAGCAAGGGCAAATAGTTGTTTTTCTGTTTGTCTTACACCTTTTTGCGTATATTTATGTGAAATAAATTTAATGTCTAACTGTTCATTGCAGAAATATACTATATAAATTATAAGCATGATTAAATTGACAAATAGTACCGTAATACTAAATTTTTCCATGGAAAAACCAAAACCAATAGCAGATACAGCGATAAGTCCCCCCCATATTGTCCCAATACTGCCTGCACCATGAAGACGATTGATAAAGCTTTGCCCATATTGTTTTTGTATATTGATGGCCTGTACGTTGATGCAGGTATCACCCCAGGAATCAAAAATACCGAACAGAAACAGTAATAATACAATGGCATACCATGATGACGAAAACGAAACAATTGATATAGAAATAATTAGGAACAGAAAACTTATAATTGTTGCCCAATACAATCCGATAAAGTTAATAAATTTTTTAGAAAGTAACCCAAAAATGATTGATCCAGCAGGAATTGCCGACAACATCACTCCAACCATATAGTTGTTAAGATTGAATTTTTCTTTTATATCTGGAATCCATGGAACTAAACTGGCATATACAACTCCGTGAATAAAAAAGAGTATCGCTAAAGTAATGCTTTTTTTTCTTTGTATTTCTATAGTCATTATGGTTTTTTCGTGGGTTTTATAGTTAAGATATATAATTGAAATCGAAGCCTAATATATTTCTATAGCCTATTCCTAAAGATGTTTTTTTTAATTTTATAGGTGTTACTTTATGCCATATAGTTGAGTTTTTATCTATATGGAATAATCCCTCTCCACATTCTAATGTATGTGATTTAATGATCCGTTTCTTCTCAATACAATAGAGTTCACTGGTGCCACCTTCAATATTGTATTTATCAATAACTAATGCAGATACAATATAGTTGCTCCCATCTTGATGTAAACCTTCGGGTGAGTTACAAGCTGAAAGTGTCGAGCTATCAATAAGTAAAGATATTTGATGGCAAGTGACTTCAACTTTTTTTAGTTTTACCTGAGGTTCGCACTCACATAACATTTCCACACATTTTTTAATAAGAATTTTCAGTAGAATTGAGTGGCTTAATGTCCTGTCCATAGGCGGAAATCTACGTATTAACTTCCGCAAGTCTAATGGGTGGTCTTCATGTTGAGAAAATTCTGTTAACTCTGGGAGAATAATATGATTTACTTCCCATTTTTTATTAACATATTCAACCATAAATCGACTAATACCTCTTTTTCTAAAGGGTTTATAGGCATGAAATTTTCGCTGGTCTTCTATGGATAAACTTGATATTAACTCTTGAATGCTATTGGGGACTAAATTCCCATCAAGAAAGCATTGTGCTTCTTGCAAAATAGTTTTTTTATCATTGATATATTTAGTTATTAGAAATCTCAATTGAGAAAGTTTTATATCATTCTTATCCCATCCTAATGATTCAAATGATAGTTCTTTCTTTACTGCGTCGATATTTACACCAAATTCATTTATATTAAATTGAATTATTTTATATTTAATTCCCATAATTAAACTATCATCCTGTTTTACTGAATGTTATTTAAATTAATATAAATAAATCATATGGATTTAATTATATTTAAAATGAATTTTCTGAATTGTGTTCGTAAGCTTTTTTTAATTTCTTTATTTTTATATATCAAAGATTGCTCTGCGGCAAGTTTTATAAAAATACATTTTTATGCATACTTTTCAAATTATATTTATCTTATTTGTTTTTATCTATTGTTTTATATGAGTCTATTTTTCTTATTATTTTTATAAATAATTTATTCGGATAACACTTTTTCGTTACTATTTTGTTTTATTAGAAGAAGTGTTTTTTAAACCAATAAATTGAATGACTAAATCTAATATGATCTCCTGAGTAATGTGAAAAATGTGATCCACATAAATGGAATTGCGTTTCATTTTGTGTATTGTGTGTTTTCAATACTAAATAATCCTTCAACTAATCAATAATAACGTAATGTGAGTTTAATCTGACGAGTATTAGCGACTAAGGATCATGAGATGCCAATTAATTTTCTGGGTAAAACACTATTGTTAGGATTAATGTCATTTGCTGTATTTGGTGAGGCAAGTGCACAGTATAATGCGGTTGTTTCTACCACTCCTCAGGGTAATGAGTTTTCTTCGATTAATGCTGCGTTGCAATCAGCTCCGCTGGATAATTCTCCTTTTGTTATTTTCCTTAAAAATGGCGTTTATACTGAAAGGCTTGAGATCACTCGTGGGAATGTTACGTTGAAGGGAGAGAACCGAGATAGTACGGTAATTGGTGCCGATACTGCCGCAGGGATGCTCAATTCACAAGGTGAGAAGTGGGGGACTTCAGGCAGCAGCACTGTATTAGTCAATGCACCCAACTTTACCGCTGAAGATCTCACCATTCGTAATGATTTTGATTTTCCAGCCAATAAAAGAAAAGCTGATACCGATCCGACAAAATTAAAAGATACCCAGGCCGTAGCACTATTATTGGCTGAAAAAAGTGATAAAGCACGTTTCAAGAAAGTGAAACTTGAGGGCTATCAGGATACGCTTTATAGCAAAACAGGTAGCCGAAGCTATTTCACTGATTGTGAAATCAGTGGTCATGTTGATTTTATTTTTGGCTCCGGTGTCACTGTATTTGATAATTGCGATATTGTGGCCCGCGATCGCAGTGATATTGAGCCACCTTATGGCTATATTACCGCCCCCAGCACATTAAAAACGTCACCCTATGGTTTGATATTTATGAATAGTCGTTTGACGAAAGAACCCGGCGTTCCCGCCAAAAGTTTTGCTTTGGGCCGTCCATGGCATCCAACAACAGCCTTTGATGATGGCCGTTATGCAGATCCGGCGGCGATTGGTCAGGCAGTATTTATCAATACGACGATGGATGACCATATTTATGGCTGGGATAAAATGTCCGGTAAAGACAAGCAAGGTGAGAAAATTTGGTTTTATCCGCAAGATTCCCGTTTCTTTGAGGCAAATAGTCAGGGACCGGGGGCTGAAATCAATGTAGGGCGTCGCCAGTTATCTGCTGAACAGCTTAAAGCATTCACTTTGCCCATGATCTTTCCTGACTGGATTGTTTATTGAGGATAAATGTTTATTAAGGGCCAGCAATTATTGAGTCTAGACAGGCAGTGACTCGCCCCCTTTAAATTGATGGATATCCAGCCGGTGAAGTTTCACTTTTCGCCATAATGTGGTGCGGCCTATGCCTAATAAGGCCGCCATTTCATTTAACTGGCCTTGGCATACCAGTGCCGCACGAATAATAGCCTGCCGTTCTAATTCTTGTAGTGATAGCACTGGCTGGGGTTGCGGCATATCGGGTTCCAAAAGTAATTTCTCGCCCAATAAATGTTCCGGTAGATCATTGAGATTAATACGATTATTACGGCACGCCATGGCGGCTCGTTCTACCACACTTTTCAGCTCCTGATCATTGCCCGGCCAAGGGTATTGGCATAACTGGCGGATAACACTTTCGTCCGGCTGATACTGGCAGTGGAAATGTTGCCCCAGGCTTGCCAGTGTATGCTGAACCAGCAGTGGAATATCTTGTTGGCGCTGGCGCAATGGCGGAATATGCAGCTCAAAAGATTGTAGGGTATAGAACAGTTGGCGGCGAAAACGCCCCTGTTTTACCAGCAGTGGCAGGTCTGCACCGGTAGCTGTAATTATCCGCACGTCCACCGGGATCACCCGATTGGAGTTCACCCGCATTACCATACCGGTTTTGACGATTTGCAGTAGCGCCGACTGCATTTCTGGTGACAGGTATTCGACTTGCTCCAGATAGAGCGTGCCGCCATTAGCCAATTCAAATTTGCTGGGTTGACCAGATTCCCCCTCGCTGGCATCGCTGCCAAGAAACTCCCGTGCCATTAGATTTTGTGGTAATGCTTGGCAATTCAATACGATATATGGGCCATCGGCACGGGTGCTGGCATTATGAATAGCTTGCCCTAATTGCTGTTTACCGACCCCTTCTTCCCCATGTAATAAAATGGGATGCCGGCCTTTAGCCGCCTGTTTGCCATATCGTACCAGGCGGCGCATCTCCAGTGATGCCACGGGCATATCATCAAAAGTATAACTGGCTCGCCCTAATTGGTTGTGAACCATTTGGCGTAGTAATTCTTGTGGATGCAGTAATGCAATAAAACCGCAGCGATCGCCATCAGGAATCGGCTTAAGGGTTAACAGCGCGGGAATAAATTGCTGTTGATTTTCAAAGGTGACTTCCACATGGCTGAGAGGGTTACGCTGCAAAATAGCATGAGTCAGTAAGGCGGGCAGGGTGAGCAACTCAGTGACTGGTTTGCCAAGGCTACTGGTTTCATCGAGTTGCAAAATAGCCGCGGCACGACGATTAAGGTATAACAGACAGCCACGTTGATCCCACGCCATGACGCCATCTTCCACCCCATCAAGCAGGGCATTTAACTCATTGAGATGGCGGTTAGTTTCTGCCAATAAGGTATCTGCATGGAGGTAATTACCAATTTCACGGGCAATTGCCAGTGTTAGCGGCAAATCACTGGCGGCGTTATCGGCCAGTAAACTGCCCAAGACAATGACTGCGCGTTGACGGCCGCTATTATCATAGACCGGAGTGGCACAAAACCGCCATGGATGCAGGGCTTGCTTGAAATGCTGTTGCCCGCTGACTTGTACCGGATGCCCTTCAGCTATCGCTAGAGCCGGGGCGTTAGTCCCCATTAACCCTTCGGTCCAATAACTACCACAATCAATGCCTAATTCTCGTAACTGGCTTATGGTTTGCGGATGGCCACATTGCCACAAGGTACAGCCACTTTCATCGAGAATGAATAGTACGCAGTGGCGCGATTCCATGTATTCGTAAGCATCTTCCAATGCCGCCTGGCCTAACACTAATAAGTCATTTTTTCGCTGACAAATTGATTGGAAAGTTGCCCCGGCGGCGCGGTGTGGCGCCCGCCATTGCTGAGTTTGCATCAGCTTTTGGCAGCGCAGCCATGAGCCAATCAGCGCGGGTGTTGCGACCGGCTCAGTGTGGCTCATTGAGCGCCTTAGATCCCGGATGACGCCAATGGATCTGGCCTGGCAGAATCAGCTGATTTTGCGCCAGCGGTGTTTCGGCTATTAATGCGGTGATCATCTCAAAACTATGGCGTGCCAGCCCTTGGCAATCTTGTGCGATGGTGTCAATTTTTAGCGGCAAGCAATCAAAAAGATAGTGATCATCAAAGCTGCAAAGGTGAATGTCGCTGTCCATTAATTGATGCTGATTGAGGTAGCGCAGCACCCCTTCGAGCAAGCCACAAGCCGCAGTAAACACCGCTTTGGGCGGACGGCCTAACTGTGCGCATAGCTGAGCAATCATTTCATAGCCAGAGCTGGGTAGGTAATGGCCATTAAGGATCCATTCCGGCCGACATTCGACCCCCGCTTGCTGCAACCCTTGTTGAAAACCGGCCAAACGATCGCGGGTCGGAGAGATGCGGGGCTGGCCACCGAGAAAGTAAAATTCATCTGGATGCTGACGGGCCACGTTTTCAACCAATGCACTGGTCGAGGCCACAGAATCGGTAATCACCAGCGGCAAATCTGACTCGCCAATTAATCTGTCCATCTGCACCACTGGCAGGCGAGCATTAATTTTTTGGTATTCACCATCATTGAGCTGGCTAGAGGCGACAATTAAGCCATCGACCTGGCGCTGCACCAAGCTGTTGACGGCCATCATTTCCTGACCGGGATTTTCATCAGTGCAGGCGATAAGCAACTGTAGCCCTGCTTCGCGGCATAACATTTCCAACTCACGAGAAATCAGGGCAAAACCGTGGTTGGTCATCTCCGGCACCACCAGCCCTATGGTATGGCTGCGAGTTGAACGCAGTGAGCGAGCATGAAAACTGGGTTGATAGTTATGCTCACTGGCCAAGGCTATAATACGATCCCGCGTTTCATCCGAAACACGATACTCCTTGCTGCGTCCATTGAGCACCAGGCTGGTGGTCGACTTCGACACACCCGCCATCTTGGCAATATCGTTGATGGTAATACGTTTGTTATTTTTCACTGAGTGAATCTGTCGCCTTGAAAGATAACTCATTCTATCATGGGCGAAGACAACAACCAGTGTTGCAGGCACAGTTCGGCACTTCCAGTGAAGATTGCCTGTGGGGGTTCTGCCGGGAAGTAGCTTGAGGTCATGACAGCCTCCCCCTGATTAATAAAGATTTCTATACTACAACGGTCACAAAGCAACTGTAATTGATGCAGTTGACCACGCCAGTAACGGAACTCCCGCCCCCCGGTGCGCAGGTTATTGCGACTCAATGTTATGCGCGCGCCATCCCATTCCAACATCAATTTATGACCCAACTCGAGGGTAAAAGGTGCACTGACGTCGACGATTATTTCAGCGCTGCTGATAGGAAAATGTGGAGCATCGTGAGCCGGTCCTTGCCATTGGCGGTGCTCACGACGCAGTGCGGTTAACTCGCGCGCGGGTTGCTGAATCAGTCTGTCACCCTGCAAGCTCAGCTCACGCGGGCAGGTCATGGTATGAATCCAGCCATAGGCCACGGTGGGTTGATACAACTCATCCTCATCTGGAATACCCATCCAGCCGAATAGCAAACGGCGGCCATCAGCGGCTTGCGTGGTTTGGGGCGCGTAGAATTCAAAACCGGCATCCAGTTCATGGAAATCCTGATGGCTGAAGGTCGCGTGGGGATAATCCAATTGACCGAGCAAATAACCCGCTTGGAAAGTATTACGATAACGTTCGGCTTCAGCAGGGATACCCTGCGGGCAGAAAATCAAAATATCCCGCTCGGCTAACCTAAATAAGTCCGGGCACTCCCACATATAACCAAAAGGCCCAAGACCACCGAGGTTCGAACCCGCAATCTCACCTAAATTCTGCCATTGGTGTAAATCATCTGAACGTAGCAGCAGAACTTTGCCTTGCCGTTGCAGGTCTTGCGCCCCTAACACCATGTACCATTGGCCATTGTGCTGCCAGACTTTTGGGTCACGTACATGACCGGTATAGCCCGCAGGCAGTGGGAGTACTGGCCCCAGTTTATCGAACTCCCCCCTGTCATTCTCTTGTGCTAAGCATTGGAATGCGGTGCGTGAACCATCGGGATATTTCACATTACCGGTGTAAATTAGGGTGATAAGGTCATCAGCAATGACGGCTGAACCGGAGTAACAGCCGTGACTTTCGTAGGCTTCACTGGGTACCAACGCCACCGGCTGATGCTCCCAATGAACCAGGTCAGTGCTGCGCCAGTGGCCCCAATATTTACTGCCGTGACGGCAATCCAGCGGGTTCCATTGATAAAACAGATGATAATAGCCAGCATGATAAATAAATCCATTGGGATCATTCAGCAACCCGACACAGGGGGCCAGATGCCAGCCCGGCCGGTGTGGATCTTGCGATGCGCGGATCTGACCGCGCATCACTGCCAGCGTAAGATGTTTGAGTAAACTGGCTTCTTGCATTATTCGCTGTCCGTTTTGTATTTAAGGAGTAAAGAAATAACAAAGGCGGCACCAAAAGCAATTACCAAACCAATCAGGTAGTTAACAATAGAATTGCCTTGCACAATGGCGATACCCGGAATGCCGGTTAAGCCAACGGCGGTCATATTGACATGATTGGCGACTACCCATGCGCCACCTAATGCCCCACCGGCCAGAGCCGCTAAAAATGGCTTAATAAAGCGCAGGTTAATCCCGAAGATAGCGGCCTCGGTAATCCCCAACATGGCGGAAAATGCTGATGGAATGGCAATCGCCTTAATTTTGGCATCACGGGTTTTAAAGTAGACCGCCAGACAAGCGCCGCCTTGTGCTACGTTCGCCATCGACCAGATAGGCAGCAGGAAGTTAACACCGATATTTGGATTACCCAGCAAACCTGCTTCGATAGCATGGAAACTGTGGTGGATACCGGTTATCACAATGACCGAATAAAGCCCACCGAACAGCAACCCGGCCAGCCAACCGGCATGAGTAATTAACGTGCTGAGTACCAGAGAAATTCCATCACCCAAAACTCGCCCGGCAGGGCCGATAAACAGCAGTGCGACGAAACCGGTAATAATCACAGTGAGAAATGGCGTGAGGATCAAATCCAGTGCATCCGGGATCACTTTGCGCAGGCGTTTTTCCAGCATACTCATAAACCACACGGCAAGCAGTACCGGGAATACCGTCCCCTGATAGCCAATCATCGCCACCTCCATACCAAAGAAATTCATGGTATGGAATCCACCGGCGACTCCCCAGGCATTGGTGAGAGCCGGGTGGGTTAGAATGCCGCCTAACGTTGCCCCCAAATAAGGGTTGCCACCAAACTCTTTCGCCGCAGTGAAACCAATCAAAATCGGCAGAATGATAAAGGCGGCGGAGCTGAACATATCCAGCATGATAAACAGTGCGCTGTTGGCATCTGCCCAGCCATAGGTTTTCACCATGCCGAGCAAGCCCATCAGCAAACCAGAGGCAACAATGGCTGGTATGATGGGGACAAAAATATTGGATAGCAGGCGAGCAATACGCTGGAAGGGGTTCAACTTACGGGCTGCGGCATCAGCTGCTTCAGACTTACTGGATTCGTTGATGCCCGCGACTTTGATAAATTCGGCATACACTTTATTCACCAGCCCGGTGCCGAAAATAATCTGTAACTGCCCAGCATTACTAAAGCAACCTTTAACTCCCTCCAGCTTTTCTACCGCGGATTTCTGTATTAGAGAGTCATCAGCCAACACCAAACGCAGCCGGGTGGCGCAATGTGCCGCACTCACAATATTTTCTTTGCCGCCAAGCAATGGGAGCAGAGCCTTTGCGGTCTCATTAATATTCATTATATCCCTCGCATATCCATTCCGAGTTTTGTGCCGCTATTGATCAACGCCAGCCGTTCATCGTCATGGATTGTCATAAAATAGGTTCCCGCCGTCACAGCCAATCCCCTGCGCGGCGGGGGATTATTAGAACCAGGTTTCCATCTGGATACCAAAGTTCCATTGACCGCCGGCAGCAAAATCATTCTTACCGAAGGCATCATCCTTGGCGTAGTTATCCAGATCCTGGCTCCAATCCATATAGGTGGCAAAGAGGCGTATTTCTGGCCGGCTAAAGAAATTACTGATATCACCTGCCTTGAAGGTCGGGGCAAAGGTCAATTTATAGAAGCCGCCACTGACTTTGTGGTAATCCTTATAACCTTGCGGGTCCAGATTCATATACTGATAGCTGCCCTCATAAGCCAGTGCAAAGTTCTCGGTAATTTCTTGAATCAGGCGGGCATTAAATGTTACCCATTTATAGCTATCGCCCTCGACATAGCGATCTTTACTTTGTTGGGCCAAAATTGCTGGAGCCAGGCTCCAATTTTGGCTCAGTGGCGTGGTGCCATAGGAAGCCAGACGCCAAGTGTCGGCACCGCTTGTCAAATTGCCATCAGAGCCAATGGATTTCACCTCTGCACCCAAGCCATGACCATAGAGTAATGCGGTTTTCGCGGTACCCTCGCGTAAGCCATAGAAGCTATCACCGTGATAGGCCAGCATAGCGTGAATACCTTTATCCGCCGCATTCGTATTCACGCTTTCGCCGTTATTGAGGCGTGCTTCATTATCTTTAGCGCGCAAGCCGCTCAACATCCATTGGAATGAGCCGCCGCTGTTATTGACTGCAATATAGTTATTGGTGGTGAAAATATAGCTCTGAATGTCACTGTTAACATTCTCGATTTCGCCATAATTACGGCCATATAACGAGAAGTTGCTTTTCAGATTATCAGCCCATTTGATGTCATAAATACCACCACCGGTCCCGGCAAGGAAGACCACGTCGGAATCAAGCCAATGAATATCAAAGTTATCGCGATCAAAACGCTTACCGGCCCACAAGGTACTGTCTTTAAAGATGCCATTGAACGTCGGTAAAGTGCCCAATTCGACAAATGCCTGGCGGACATTAAGGTCACTGCTATCGGCGGTCCAGTCGTTATAGCTACGTTGACCATCGGCCAGCATCACTTTGTAGCGAGTGGTAGCGCCGTTATCCAGCTTCTGTTTTTTCTCAAGATTAACTTCAACATAGGTGTCAGGCTCATTGCCTAAACGGCCAATGGCGCCACCAGTACTGCCTGCGGGAGAAACATACGGGCCGCCTTGTGTGCCGGTGCCAGAGCTGTTCATTAGCAAGCCAGAGCGGGCATAGCCATGGAACTCAAAGCCATTGTCACTCTGTGCTTTACTTTCTAACTTCTCGGTACGTTTAGCAACCTGAACGGTTTTCTCTTCGGCTGCAACCGTGCGAGTTTCTAGTTTTTGTGCTTGTTTTTCTGCTATTTCGGCCCGTGTCTCTGCATTTTTGGCGCGAAGTTCTGCTTGTTGCAGTCGCTGTTCTAAAGCATTAAGGCGGGCTTCGATATCCCTACTCGAAGAAGAGGCTGCTGAGGTAGAGGCCGCTGCACAAGAAAGGATAAGTCCTATTGATACAGCAAGATAGCTTGGTTTTATCATCATTTTTATATCACTCGGTATGTGATTGATTGTATTTATGCTAAACAGCTAAACCGGTTTTTCATGGCTAACATAAGGGTGATCCTTGGGGATTAGCAAAACATTTTGCTAACCCGATTCAGCTATTGTGATCTGGACTGCAAATCGAGTGATATGGCGTGAGAAATAAGGTGTTGAAAGGGGATAAAACACATAAAAATCGTGAACAGAGTAACCGGATGCTTACGTGGGCATCCGGTTACTCTGTTGGGGTAGGCTAGCGATGTTGTTGTAGAAACCGTGCCAGTTCCTGAGCATTCGGTAAGGCGGTCATAGCGCCTTTGGCGCTGGTGGCTAGAGCACCACAAGCTTGCGCTTGGTCGACAGCGGCGGCCAGATCCGTATCGAGGTACCAATCTGGCTTCTGTGCCAGTGCCGCCAGCAACCCAGCCACAAAAGCATCTCCTGCTCCGGTTGTATCTATTGGCGTGATTTTTCGGCTTGGATATTGTTGCAAACCACGGCGGTTATGCACCCAAACCCCCTCAGCACCTAATGTTACCAGCAGTAATTTGCAGGAATAGTTAGCCATCAGTTGTTCCATGGCGGCAGTGATTTCCTGCTGTGGGCAGATAAAATTCAGCTCTTCCAATGACAGCTTTACCACATCAGCCAGCTGCAATGCTTGTTGTAAGCAGGGCAGTAATTCTTGCGGTTGCCGCCAGATATCGGCCCGAATATTAGGATCAAAACTGACCCAGCCACCATCGGCTTTTATACGGCGCATGGCTTCAAATGCGGTACTGCGGCTAGGCTCCTGACTTAGGGCGATAGAACACAGATGCAGCCATTGATTTGGCTTAAATTCAGGTAAGTCAGCAGGTTGGAGGAACAAATCAGCACTGGGGGTCACCATGAAAGTAAAGGTGCGCTCACCGTGTTCATCTAAATCTACCACCACCGTTGAAGTGTGGTGCTCTGGATCGAGCTTCAGTGCGCGGGTATCAACATTTTCCTGCTGCAACACCTGCTGCATAAAGCGCCCAAAGCTGTCTTGCCCAACCCGACCAATAAAAGCACTTTTGCTACCCAGTCTGGCGATACCAACAGCAACATTGGCCGGTGCTCCACCGGGACATTTAAGGTAACTGTTTGAATTTTCAGGGACCAGATCAATGACTGCATCGCCTAAAACCCAAATGGTGTTTTCCATGATAAACCCCTATCTTCTTCAATCCTATTTGCTGCTAAAAGTAGAAGAATCGGTTTAGCAAAGCAACAAAATAATCTGCAATAGAGAAAAACAGCGAATAACGCGATTCAAAAGAATTTATCGCCACACCGCAGACAATGATTTCAGTGGTGAACGGGCGGTCTCTTTGCAACCCGACCTCATCATTTTTGATACTGGATTGCAGGCAAGACTTAAAGCCAGTGGGTATTGGCGTCGTTGGATAAATCTGCGATTCCGGTGTTGTGTACTGATTTCTGTCAGCCGCTATTGACCAATATTGTTCCCAGTAGGCAACTGCTCGGTAAAGTGTTTGGTGAGGAAAAGAATGCTGAGGATTTTGTGCAATTCTGAATTATCCTTTTAATATAAATGAGAATCATTATTCAAATTTATATAATATGAATAATATTCAAGTTATGAACTGTGTATAACACTGCATTATCGGGAGGATGGGGGGATTTAAATGGAAATAATAGAGTGTGTTATCATTTAAGAACTCATTACTTTTTAATCTACGGGCGTAGAATGACTAGCTTAAATAGATATTACCTATCCACTGATTAACCAGTGATCTATTTTTTATATGTAATGACGCCGTTTAATAACAGAATAACAGATAAATATAATAGTATTAAACTCAACCATTTCCGAGGGGATATTAGTTGAGCATTATGCTGCGTGATTTTATCAAGGTGATGACTCAACACTGGAGAGTTTTTCCTCGGCAAATGCAACCTTATTGCGCCCATTTTTCTTAGCCCGATAAAGTGCTTCATCTGCGGCCTTGAGTGAAGACACCAAATCATAGGATTGTAATGGGGAAATCCCTGCGCTCAAGGTCACAGTTGTGGAGACTTTATGATTGAAAACATGCGGAATATCGAGGCCTAAAACGCGCTGACGCACTCGTTCCGCTAACTGGCTGGCGTATTCTTCACTCACATGTGTCAATAACACCAAAAACTCTTCACCACCATAGCGCACTACGATGTCCCGCGAGCGCACGGCATCACGAATCGCCGCCGCAACCCGGACCAGTGCTTGGTCACCCATCGTATGACCATAGTTGTCGTTGTAAGCCTTAAAATGGTCGATATCGAGTAGCAGCACATAGTGATTACCGGGAGACTGGGCTAATAGGGTCTCGAGTTTATTCTCCAACCCACGGCGATTATATAAGCCGGTTAAGGGGTCTATCATACTTAAATCACTGAATTTTTCCCGCTCGTTATACAGGCGGGCAACCAATTTTCGGGTGAATTCATCACTGCGGCGCAGCATCAAATGATGTAAAGAAAAACCAATCAGAGGCAGCATTAACGTGAATATGATGCGAAAGATACTGTGGAAATCATCCAGCCAAATAACCGTGAATGCAGAAGGGGCAGTATGCAAACAAAAGGCAAGAAAGTTATCGGACAGCGCAATGGTGCCGATGAAGAAAATGGTAAACAAACTGAGTAATAAGTAGTTATTTTCATTAGTACCCAGATATTCATATTTAAGAATGATTTGCCAGGCCCAGAGCAGCCCCATCATAATTGAAAATAAATTCAATTTATCGACATAATTCTTCGAAATGAAAATCAAATAAGCAGCCGCACTGAGACTGATAATCGTGATCATAACAATCGGCAATGTCATCGCTGGCGTTTCAGGTGATGGTAATATCATACTGAAAATAGCTGATGCGGCATTAAGAAAGAGAAAAAGCAGTAAAGAGAGCCGATGTTTACTTTTCAGCAGCTGATCGTAGGAATGGCTATTCATATTCAATTCACTCTGCATAATGGCATGCTGTCAGTAGACAAATAAACAATATCCTCATGAGGCCATTTTATTCAGGCATCACGATAAATGGTTCTTCTAAGTGATTATTTTGATTTGACGCTTTTTATATTGTTTTAGGAATTTTCTTAATTAAAATTACCATTTTTGTTTCAGCCTGTCATCATGATGTCGACCAACTCATCAATTTACTCTGCTAAACCCTATCACCAGACAGTATCAATCAGGCTATTCCTACCAAATCAGGCGTTTTCTATCGACAACTTCATTGTGCAAAGTAGTGCAGATTTTTTCGTGGTGTTATATGATATTGGTTATCATTATCACTTGAGTGAGCCGTCATTATGATTACAGCGAGACTAGCAGCTTACCGTTTATGGGGGGTCAGTGGTTTATTGAGCAGGACAATGTCTAGTGGATGGGGAATATTATTGCCTTTCGCTTTGCTACCGGTGTTGGGCTGGGCTGATGTCACGGTCGGGGAGTTGCGCGTGCTGATCATTGTGGCGATGCTGGCAACCGTCAGCATGTTGTATCACGTTCGATTACGGCATTTTCTGCTATTACCATCTTGCCTGGCACTATTAGGCGGTATGGCGGCGATATTGATGCACAACGGCATACATTGATAAGTAGAGTTTTTAGCCTGAAAAGGCGATGAGATATAAGACTAGAGTGAACAATCATTATAGTTGGCAACAATAACTGAAATCATCGTGGTGCGAAGGGAGGGACTTGAACCCTCACGTCCGTAAGAACACTAACACCTGAAGCTAGCGCGTCTACCAATTCCGCCACCATCGCCCAAATGATTTCTTACTGTCTATCTTGAAGAGAATAAAACTTAGGATTTATATCACCAGCTTGGTGCGAAGGGAGGGACTTGAACCCTCACGTCCGTAAGAACACTAACACCTGAAGCTAGCGCGTCTACCAATTCCGCCACCATCGCATGTGCTGTGCAATATAAATCTTTACTGCTGAAGTTGTTCATTAAGAAAGAAATGTTTGGTGCGAAGGGAGGGACTTGAACCCTCACGTCCGTAAGAACACTAACACCTGAAGCTAGCGCGTCTACCAATTCCGCCACCATCGCGTACCGGAAACATGACTTTTTTGATGCAACCACGGGGGCGAATTCTAGAGATTTTCACGTTCAGGTCAATACTTATTTCCCCTAAGCGGGACGTTTGCTGTAAAAAGCATCATATGTTGAGCAATTGATTTGATTACCCAAGTATTGCCAATTTTAGGCCCTGTTCTTTATATCGGGGGATTCGTGTGGATAATGTGCAAATAGCTCGATTAGCCAATCAATTAGGACTCTGACTCTGGGGGCCAAAAAACGCCCCGGTGGGAACATAATAAACAGTGGCATTGTCGGTGGCGGCATATCGGGTAATACCTCAATCAGTTCGCCTTGTGTTAATTGGCGGTGAATTCCAGGTGTGGGGGCCTGAATTAGCCCCAAGCCCGCGACACCTGCCGCAATATAGGCATCTGCACCACTGACACTCAAGATACTGGGTAATATGCGGCTTTCAATCTTCCCTTGAGAAACAAATTCCAATGGATAATCGCGGCTATTTAACTGCGAGAAATAACCCACAGCCTGATGGCCCGTCAAATCGTCGAGTGATGTCGGGATGCCATATTTCGCGAGATAAGCCGGAGAGGCGCAGGTTATTTGTGGCTGCTGGCCAATATTCCGCGCCGTGAGTTGTTCATCATGGGGCAACCAAGCCCGCAACACACAATCCACACCTTCACGGAGTAAATCAATGGTGGTGTCGTTTGCCCCCAGAATCAATGTGATATGCGGATAACGCTGATAAAAGTCACTCAAGGCCGGGATAACCACATTGCGAGCTAGCGAATGTGGCATATCAATACGCACTTTCCCCTCCGGTTGCAGCCGCTGATGGCTGAACAGTGAGTTAGCCTCTTCAAAAGCTGACAGTAATTGGAGGCAGCGCTGGTAATAGAGGGAGCCTTCGGCGGTAATATTTACCTGGCGGGTGGTACGAACGAATAGACGGACGCCTAGTCGGTGTTCAAGTCGTTTTAGCGTATGGCTGACGGTGGCGCGTGGTAATTGCAGTTTTTCTGCGGCACGACTGAAATTGCCCAACTCAACAATACGGACAAAAATCCGCATGGCTTGTATCTGGTCCATCGGTACACCTGCTTATTGTTGGCGTTTTTTGAACAGTGATGAGCTATCTGCATTATTTATCTTTCTCTGCTAAACAACCACACTTTATTCCGACATCACTAATGGGGAATATCACAATGCAACAACGTCAATTAGGTTCGAATGGTCCGCTGGTTTCTGCTCTCGGCCTTGGCTGCATGGGAATGAGTGATTTCTACTCCACCAATCAAGACAGCAATGAGTCCATTGCCACTTTACATCGGGCACTGGAACTGGGGGTAACCTTGCTGGACACCGCTGATATGTATGGCCCATTTACTAATGAAGAGTTGGTAGGGCGGGCGATTAAGGGAAAACGTGATCAAGTCTTCTTAGCCACCAAGTTTGGTATTGTGCGTGATCCGGCAGACCCGACAGTTCGTGGTGTGAGCAGTCATCCTGATTATATCCGTAAGTCTATTGATGGCAGCCTGAAGCGGCTGGGGGTTGATGTTATTGATCTTTATTACCAACACCGTTGTGACCCAAGTGTACCGGTGGAAGAGGTCATTGGTACTTTGGCGGATTTGGTTACCGCCGGAAAAATTCGTTACATCGGCTTGAGTGAAGTCTCAGCAGCAACATTAGAGAAAGCCCATCAGATACACCCGATTACCGCAGTACAGAGTGAATACTCATTGTGGACGCGAGATGTAGAGACATCGGTCTTGGCAACGTGTGAACGTTTAGGTGTTGGGTTTGTGGCTTATAGCCCATTGGGGCGCGGTTTCCTCACCGGGGCGATTCGTAGCCCGGATGATTTAGCTGCTGATGATTTCCGCCGTAATAATCCACGTTTTCAGGGTGACAACTTTGTCTTGAATCTGACGTTAGCCGATACCGTGACGAAAATGGCACAAGAGAAAGGCATTAAACCGTCGCAATTGGCCTTGGCATGGGTACTGGCACAGAGAAGTTTCATTGTGCCAATTCCTGGAACTAAACGCCGAACTTATCTGGAAGAGAATTTAGCGGCTGTTGATGTGGTGCTCAGCCCGCAAGAGTTGGCAGCACTTGATGCCGTATTCCCCTTGCAGGCCGCAGCGGGTGAGCGCTACGGCGCAGAAGGGATGCTTCATCTTAACGCGTAATATTAACGTTTTTTCTTAGCATCACGTGGCGGGCGCCCGACAGTGGCCTGATACACCTTAAACCGGCCATTCTGTGCCAATACTTCATGGCTGCCAAATGCGGCATCCAGCAGCGCAGGATAAGGCAAGAAGGAGTTCGCCACGATCCGCAATTTACCGCCCACATGCAGGTGTGCGGTCGCACCACGGATCAACATTTCAGCCGCAGTCAGGCTCGTTTGAATCCCATCATGGAAGGGTGGGTTTGAAATAATCATCTCGAAGCGGCCTTTAATGTCAGAGTAGACATTACTGGCAATCACTTGTGCTTCAATATTATTCGCTGCCAATGTTGCCCGGCTGGATTCTATGGCTGCCGCGCTCACATCACTTAGCGTCCATTTGATTTTAGGTAATTGCTGCGCCAGAACCGATGCCAATACCCCGGCACCACACCCGACATCCAGCACACTGCCTTTAAACGGCTCACTGAATGTTGACAGCAGCAGGTGGCTACCCGAATCCAGTGAATCGCGGCTGAAGACACCAGGCAACGTTTTGACTGTCACATCACCGACTTGATAACTCTCCCACCAGGCATCGGCATCAAATTCTGGCTGTTTATCCAGGCGGCCATGATAAAGACCACAACGGCGAGCGCTGTCAATCTTGGTCAGTTGGGCGAAATCGGACAGCATTTCTTCTGCACTGCGCACGCCACTGCGGTTCTCACCCACCACAAAAATATCACTGCCCACCGGCAATAAAGAGAGCAGGTTAGCCAGTTGGAACTGGGCTTCTTGTTTGCTTTTTGGCCAGTAATAAACCAGCGTGTCGCAGGTGGCGACGGTTTCAGCTGTCGCCAAAAGACCGAATTGAACATTCTCTTCCAGCGTATTGCTCAGTAATTGCCAGTGGTGATATTGATTGGTGTGAACCCGTACCCCGGCGGCATCAAATTGCGCTGGCAGCGCATCTTGTAAATCACCGGCAAACAACACGTGGCGGGCTATAAATTCATCACTATGGCGCAGTATCACTTCACTGGCTGGGGTTAATGCTGACATCAGTCTTTGGCTCCTCAATAATATGATCGGGGATTATAGAGGTTTGTTGGCGCATGTTCGATGGGTTTGCTAGCATAGCGTCGAAATAGGGGTTGCTTTGACAGGAAAGGGCATGGCATCAAGACGAGACTTACTGTTACAACAGCTTGGCATCACGCAGTGGACATTGCGCCGCCCAGCCGTCTTGCAGGGTGAAATTGCGATACACTTACCCGAAGATACCCGCCTGTTAATTGTGGCAGACCCGCTTCCTGAACGCGATGACCCGCTGTTGTGCGATGTGTTGCGCAGCTTGGGGCTCACTCCAAGTCAGGCTTATACACTGACGCCGGAGCAGGTGGCGATGTTACCCGAAAAAACACAGTGCAACAGTTGGCGATTGGGCATCAGTGAACCACTTGCCGTTGCGGGTGCACAATTACACAGCCCGGCACTGGCCGGACTTTATCACGACGCGAGCGCTAAGCGCGCACTTTGGCAGCAGATTTGTCATCATGAAGCAGATTTCTATCCTGACGCCAGCCGATCTGGCCACAGCGTATCAAATTGAGCAAGCCAGCCACGCTTTTCCGTGGACGGAAAAAACCTTAGCCAGTAATCAAGGTGAGCGCTATCTCAATTTCAAGTTGAGTGTTGACCAGCACATGGTCGGCTTTGCTATTACCCAAATGGTATTGGATGAAGCCACGCTGTTTAATATCGCCATTGACCCACAGCATCAGCGCCAGGGTTATGGTCGTTTGCTGCTTGAGCATGTGATTGCGCAGTTGGAAACACGTAATATCTTCACACTTTGGCTTGAAGTTCGGGCCTCAAATGCAGGTGCGATAGCCTTGTATGAAAGCCTCGGGTTTAACGAGGTTTCCGTGCGTCGCAACTATTATCCAAGTGTTAATGGGCGCGAAGATGCCATTATGATGGCGTTACCTATGGGGTAGCACCGTTTTGTGGATAATAAATTGTCTATCCCGGTTAAATCAGGGAAAATACCGCGCTATAACACCGATTCCCGCTTTCCTGAATCACGCATTGCACCAGATGCCATGCCAGAGCAGGGCGGCCTAAAAGTAGAAAATTCAAACTATGTCTCCAAGTGAATATGCACAGGAAGTCGCGAAAAGACGTACTTTCGCGATCATTTCTCACCCCGATGCCGGTAAAACCACCATTACCGAAAAAGTGTTGCTGTTCGGGAACGCCATTCAGACCGCCGGTACAGTAAAAGGCCGTGGCTCAAGCCATCATGCCAAATCTGACTGGATGGAAATGGAAAAACAACGCGGTATCTCCATCACGACTTCCGTGATGCAGTTCCCGTATGGCGGTTGTCTGGTTAACTTGCTTGATACCCCAGGGCATGAAGACTTCTCCGAGGATACTTATCGTACTCTGACCGCAGTTGACTGCTGTCTGATGGTGATTGATGCGGCGAAAGGGGTAGAAGACCGAACCCGCAAGCTGATGGAAGTTACCCGTCTGCGCGATACACCGATTCTGACTTTTATGAACAAATTGGACCGCGATATCCGTGATCCGATGGAAGTGTTGGATGAAGTCGAACGTGAACTGAAGATTGCCTGTTCACCGATAACCTGGCCGATTGGCTGTGGTAAGTTATTTAAAGGGGTTTACCACCTTTATAAAGATGAAACTTACCTGTATCAGACCGGTAAAGGCCACACCATCCAAGAAGTGCGCATTGTTAAAGGGCTGAATAACCCGGATCTGGATGTCGCTGTGGGTGAAGATTTGGCTAAACAGTTCCGTCAGGAGCTGGAATTAGTTCAGGGCGCATCTCATGAATTTGATCATGAGGCTTTCCTGTCCGGTGATTTAACACCGGTCTTCTTTGGTACCGCTCTGGGTAACTTTGGTGTTGACCATATGTTGGATGGTCTGGTTGAGTGGGCTCCCGCGCCAATGCCACGTAAAACAGATACTCGTGAAGTGGTTGCGGCTGAAGAGAAGTTTACCGGTTTTGTCTTTAAGATTCAGGCAAATATGGACCCTAAACACCGTGACCGTGTTGCCTTCTTGCGCGTGGTTTCCGGCCGTTTTGAAAAAGGCATGAAGCTGCGTCAGGTCCGCATTAAAAAAGATGTGGTGATTTCCGATGCGCTGACCTTTATGGCGGGTGACCGTTCGCACCTTGAAGAAGCTTATGCTGGCGATATTATCGGTCTGCATAACCACGGTACCATTCAGATTGGTGATACCTTCACTCAAGGTGAAGATATGAAGTTCACCGGTATTCCGAACTTTGCACCTGAATTGTTCCGTCGTATTCGCCTGCGTGACCCATTGAAACAGAAACAATTGCTGAAAGGATTGGTTCAGTTGTCCGAAGAGGGCGCGGTGCAAGTCTTCCGTCCACTGACCAACAACGATCTGATTGTTGGTGCCGTTGGTGTTCTGCAGTTTGAAGTGGTTTCTTCACGACTGAAAAGCGAATATAACGTGGAAGCGGTATATGAGTCGGTCAACGTTTCAACTGCCCGCTGGGTTGAATGTGATGATGTGAAGAAGTTCGAGGAGTTTAAACGTAAGAATGAGGTTAACCTGGCATTGGATGGTGGCGATAATTTGAGCTATATTGCCCCAACGATGGTTAATCTTAATATTACGCAAGAACGTTATCCGGAAGTCCGTTTCCGTAAAACTCGCGAGCATTAATCGAGCTACAAGCCGCATTCTATCGGGGTATTAAGTACCCCGATTCATTAATTTCCTTCACTATTCCACCTCTAAGATAACTCTCACTTAGTGATAAAAATCTGACTTTAGTCCGATTCCGACTGTATTTTTTCCGAGATGCTCTATCTTTATAGGTACCAGCAGGACTGACTTGCATCAAATTAAGATCAGTTAACCTGCAGTAATCGTAAAGTATTCATCAAATACCCACCTACATAAGGTGGCGTAAGAATTTGCAAATCGGGGCGTTATATCCGATTTGGAATTCAAATCAAAAAAGGAAGAAATCGATGACAAACACAAAATTTGCCCGTTCAGTGATGGCTGTTGTTTTAGGTACTGCGCTTATGAGTGGGAGTGTGTTCGCCGAAGACACTATGCTCAATAAAGCCTCCAACGCTGTGGACAGTACCGGTGCTAAACTCGATAGTTCCATGAAGAAAGTTGATAACTACATGGGGGATAGCGCAGCGACAGCCAAAGTAAAAAGTGCGTTGCTGGAAGAAAAGTCCCTTAAAAGCACTGATATCTCAGTTGAAACTAACCATGGCGTTGTTACTCTCAGTGGTTTCGTGACTTCTCAGGCTGAAGCTGAAACGGCAGTTGAAATTGCCGGTAATGTTGAAGGGGTAAAATCCGTCAGCGATAAGCTACATGTGAAAGATCAGAAAACACAATCTGTCAGCGAATATGCTGGCGATGCGGCAACAACCAGCTCAATCAAAGCCAAATTACTGGCAGATGACATCGTACCGTCACGTAAAGTTAAGGTAGAAACGACCGATGGTGTGGTGCAACTGTCCGGTAATGTTGAGAATAAAGCTCAGTCCGAGCGCGCAGAAAGTATTGCTAAAGCCGTTGATGGCGTGAAAAGCGTTAAAAACGATCTCAGCATCAAGCCTTAATTATTATTCGGCTGATGGGTATTTCGTGGACAATAATATCATCCACGAAATACCTTTTAATCACTCCGATAGCCCAATAATTCATCCGATAAACCCAACTAATACAACTTCTGCTATATGCGCTACTGTTAGATAGGCAGAGGTAATTAAATAGTGATTTTCTGAACGAGAGTTTATGAAGTCATTTTTTCAAATGGTAAGGAGAAGCTTATGTTTCGCTGGGGCATTATATTTCTGGTCATTGCGTTAATCGCTGCGGCATTAGGTTTTGGTGGGCTAGCCGGTACGGCAGCCTGGGCCGCAAAAGTTGTCTTCGTTGTGGGTATTATCCTATTCCTCATCAGTTTGTTTACAGGACGTAAGCGGCTTTAGTTAGGCGTGATGGTTACAGCAAAGGTAAGAACGGGTATCCTCAACGCCTGTTGTAACGAATTAAGGATGGATGGTGGGATACAGAATACCTATCACGCTCGGTAATATTGAGCCACTCGCCTATAAGCCATACCAGCCCGGTAAAATGGCGTTGGTTTGTGAGGGCGGCGGGCAGCGAGGGATTTTTACAGCCGGTGTGCTGGATGAATTCCAGCGCGCCCGCTTTAACCCTTTTGATCTAATGATTGGTACTTCTGCCGGGGCACAAAACCTCTCTGCTTTTATCTGTGGCCAACCCGGCTACGCTCGCCGTGTCATTACCCGCTACACAACAACTGCTAACTTCTTCAATCCGCTGCGTTTTGTTCGTGGTGGTCACTTAATTGATCTGGACTGGCTGGTGGATATCACCTCTCAGCAGCTACCTTTGGCAATAGACCATGCCGAACAGCATCTCCAAAATGGCCGCGAGTTTCTCATGTGCGCTTGCCGCAGTGATGATTTCGAGCCCACCTATATATCCCCAACCCGAGAAAGCTGGTTATCCGCCATCAAAGCGTCCAGTGCTATCCCTGGATTATATCGTCAAGGTGTTGATTTAGATGGTATAAGTTATCAGGATGGAGGTATCAGTGATGCCATTCCCGTCGAAGAAGCCTATCGGCGTGGGGCGGATACGATTGTGGTTATTCGTACAGTTCCTTCGCAGGCGTATTATACGCCGCAATGGATGAAACGGATGGAGCATTGGCTGAGTGAAAGTAGCTTGCAGCAATTGGTGCGAATTATGCAGCAACATGAGCAAAGTTATCATCGCATTCAGCAATTTATCGAGAAGCCACCGGGTGATTTACGCATTTTCGAAATTTTCCCCCCTAAACCCCTTGCCAGTAATGCGTTAGGTAGCCGGGTTGCGGCGCTAAATCATGATTACCATTTAGGCCGCCGTTGTGGGCGCTATTTTCTGGCAACGGTCGGTCACTGGTTGCTGCCAAAGGATCCTTTGACGCCGTTTGATATCAAGGGCGAAAAAAACACGATTTCCCTCTCTCGTCGATTGATTCAGCCACAAGATATTAACCAGCCAGATGATATGGCAGAGTTAATTGATGCTGAGGATTCTTCTTTTGATATCAATAAATCGCCAGATATTATCACTCCGGTTAATGCAGTACAGGCCGCGGAAAGTCACCTTCCCCCTCAGATGACCGTGGCTGAGAGTGGGCTGAATATTCCGGCATCGACGCGGAGTAAAAAGAAACCGTTGCCAGCCGAGATTATTCGGTCTGCGGGGGCGGAAAATACCAAAGGTGATACGGCGTAATGGCACCGACTCGTGGGCAGATGCCATGTTTTTCCGACACACTCTATTTTGTTGATACGCATTGTCATTTTGATTTTCCGCCATTCAGTGGTGCAGAAAAGACCAGTTTAGAGAGTGCGGCGCAGGCAAATGTCCGGCAAATTATTGTGCCGGCGGTGAGTGCTGCTTATTTTCAGCGCATTGTTGATTTGGCTGCAAATTATCCACCGCTCTTTGCTGCACTGGGTCTGCATCCCCTCTATATTGCTCAGCATCAAGAAGTGGATTTAGCCCTACTGGCCTCATCGCTGGCGGATAAAACGGACAAACTGGTCGCTGTGGGGGAGATTGGTCTGGACCTCTATATGGATGAGCCGCAGTTACCACGACAACTCGCCTTATTGCATGCCCAATTGAAGCTCGCCAGGCAGCATGACCTGCCAGTTATACTGCATTCACGCCGCTCACACGATCAGTTGGCTGCTGCGTTACGCAAAATAACCTTGCCACGCACGGGGGTGGTACACGGCTTTGCCGGGAGTTTGGCGCAAGCGCAGGCATTCATTCGCTTGGGTTATTACATCGGTGTGGGTGGAACCATCACTTATGAGCGGGCGCAGAAAACCCGAAATGTTATGGCGGCATTACCGTTATCGGCATTATTACTAGAGACGGATGCCCCAGATATGCCACTTGCAGGTTTTCAGGGCCAACCTAACCGGCCAGAGCGGGCGGAACAGGTGTTTGCTGTGTTATGCGAGTTACGGCCAGAAGCACCACAGGAGATTGCCGCCCAGTTATTAGAAAATAGTCAGCGATTATTCCAGTTGCCCTCGCTCAAGACATTCACCTGGTAGATCCCGAGTCAAAACATACAAAACAGGCTAATAGTTAGCTTGCTTTCACTTCTTCCTTCTTTTTAGTGTGATTTGCATCACATTAATTATCTTGCAGTTGCTTCCAGTTGTGTTTATTTGTGACAGAGATTGTTTGATAGCGAGACCATGCCAGTATAATCCTCCCCACACACATTATTTAAATATAAATCATTAACAGGATTATCGACATGCTTATGAGTTTAGTCGGAATGGCGGTACTGATATTAATAGCCGTACTTCTTTCCAGTAATTTTAGGGCAATTAATATCCGCACTGTGGTTGGGGCCTTTATTCTCCAAGTGGGCGTTGGCGCACTGGTATTATATGTGCCAATCGGTCGTCGTATCCTTGGTGGCATGTCTCAAGGAGTGGCGAACGTTATTGCTTATGGTAATGACGGTATTTCATTTATGTTTGGCGGCTTGGTTTCCGACAAAATGTTTGAAGTTTTTGGCGGTGGTGGCTTTGTATTTGCCCTGCGAGTATTGCCCGTCATCGTATTTTTCTCTTCATTAATTGCTGTTTTATATTACCTCGGCGTGATGCAACTGGTTATTCGGGTATTAGGCGGCGGGCTGCAAAAGCTGTTAGGGACATCGCGTACCGAATCCCTTTCTGCAACGGCCAATATCTTTGTTGGGCAAACAGAGGCCCCATTGGTGGTGCGTCCCTATATCGCCACCATGACCCAATCTGAATTGTTCGCTGTAATGTGTGGCGGTTTAGCCTCGGTTGCGGGTTCTGTATTGGCCGGTTATGCGCAAATGGGCGTACCACTGGAGTATCTGATTGCAGCTTCCTTTATGGCAGCACCCGGTGGGTTATTGTTCGCTAAATTGATGGTGCCAGAAACCGAGAAAACCCGTGATACTGTTGATGCTGCTACCTTAATTGCTGAAGATGATCGTCCGGCTAACGTTATTGATGCTGCGGCATCGGGTGCGGCTTCCGGTTTGCAACTGGCGTTGAATGTCGGGGCGATGCTATTAGCCTTTATTGCATTGATTGCATTGCTCAATGGGATCCTCGGTGGGATTGGCGGTTGGTTCGATTATCCGCAACTCTCGATGGAACTGATTCTGGGCTGGGTGTTCTCGCCAATTGCTTATCTGATCGGCATTCCGTGGAGTGAGGCGATGGTCGCGGGGTCCTTTATCGGTCAGAAAATCATCGTGAACGAATTTGTGGCATTTATGAACTTCGGCCAATATCTTCAGGCTGAGGAGCTCGTCAGAGCTGCTGGTTTACAGGTGCTATCTGAACATTCTAAAGCCATTATCTCCTTCGCACTGTGTGGTTTTGCCAACTTGTCGTCTGTCGCCATTTTATTGGGTGGATTAGGCAGTATGGCCCCTAGCCGCCGCCATGACATTGCGCGCTTTGGCCTAAAAGCCGTAGCCGCAGGGACATTATCAAACTTGATGAGCGCCACTATTGCCGGTTTCTTCTTAGCACTGTGATCACTGCTGGTTAACCCTATTCCTGCCCATAAGCTATTCTTGATGCGAGTGGGCATTTATTCTCAATCGGGCTTAAATCAGGTTATTTTGTGATTTTAATCACATATAATTTAGTTTCGTTACAAGTTACTATTGATAAGTGTGAATTTGAACACTCTTCGCAGCCTGGTAACGTGTTCAAATAGAGCTATAAGTTAGTGCGGTGAGATGGATCTCAATTGCTACCCAAGGTGTTATCCGTGGGGCTATCTTCAAGGAACCAAGTCCGCTCGCCAACGTATTGAGCTTAATTATCAGAGAGACCAATCTGGTCTCTTTGCCCGCTCATAAATAAATGCTCAGTTTTGGCAATGTGCTGAAGCTGAAAAGTGTTGGAGAGTTTTATGACCGATTTAACCGCCTGCGCGAATCTAAATGATTATGCCAAACGCGCGCTGAGTTTGATGGATTTAACCACCCTGAATGACGATGATACCGACGATAAAGTTATCGCTTTGTGTCATCAGGCAAAAAGTCCTGCTGGTAATACCGCAGCCGTCTGTATTTATCCTCGCTTTATTCCTATTGCCCGTAAGACATTACGTGAGCAAGGGACGCCTGAAATTCGTATTGCAACGGTGACCAACTTCCCACATGGCAATGATGATATTGCCATTGCACTGGCCGAAACCCGTGCGGCAATTGCCTATGGCGCGGATGAAGTGGATGTGGTTTTCCCTTACCGTGCCTTAATGGCTGGTAACGATAAAGTGGGCTTCGAATTAGTGAAAGTGTGTAAAGAAGCCTGTGCTGCCGCGAATGTGTTATTGAAAGTGATTATTGAAACGGGCGAATTAAAACAAGAACATTTGATCCGTCAGGCTTCCGAGATTGCTATCAAAGCGGGTGCTGATTTCATTAAAACCTCAACCGGTAAAGTGCCGGTCAATGCCACGCTGGAAAGTGCCGACATCATGATGCGCACTATTCGTGACTTAGGTGTGGGGCAAACTGTTGGCTTCAAACCTGCGGGGGGCGTACGCACCGCTGAAGATGCCGCACAGTTCTTGCAACTGGCCGATAAATTGATGGGTGAAGGCTGGGCTGATGCTCGCCACTTCCGCTTTGGTGCCTCCAGTCTGTTAGGCAGCTTGTTGACAACACTGGGTCATCAAAGCGACAGCAAAACCAGCGGCTACTAACCGTTTTCACCGTTATTGAACTGAACAGAGGTATTGCGGGCTAGGTTGCCGCAGTGCCGCTTTTTCCATATTGACGTCAAGCAGGGGGATGCCTTGTTTCTGGCACAAGAAATTATCCGTAAAAAACGCGACGGTAAGCCACTGAGCGAAGAAGAAATTCGGTTCTTTATCAATGGTATTCGCGACAATGTGGTTTCCGAAGGGCAGATTGCTGCTTTGGCGATGACCATCTATTTCCACGATATGACCATGCCTGAACGCGTGGCGCTCACCATGGCAATGCGTGATTCGGGCACAGTATTGAACTGGAAGAGCTTGAAGCTCAACGGTCCGATTGTGGATAAACACTCCACTGGTGGCGTTGGCGATGTGACTTCTCTGATGCTCGGCCCAATGGTCGCTGCTTGCGGCGGTTATGTACCGATGATTTCAGGCCGTGGTTTGGGCCATACCGGTGGAACACTGGACAAGCTGGAAGCTATTCCCGGTTTTGATATTTTCCCCGATGACAGTGCATTTCGCAAAATCATTCAGGATGTCGGCGTTGCCATTATTGGCCAAACCAGCTCACTGGCACCTGCGGATAAGCGTTTTTATGCTACCCGTGATATTACCGCCACAGTGGATTCCATCCCACTGATTACCGCCTCGATTCTGGCTAAGAAACTGGCTGAAGGTCTGGATGCATTGGTCATGGATGTTAAAGTCGGCTCTGGTGCTTTTATGCCGACTTATCAGTTATCTGAAGATTTAGCACAGGCCATTGTGGGTGTGGCAAATGGCGCGGGTTGTAAAACCACCGCGCTGTTGACCGACATGAATCAGGTATTGGCTTCCAGTGCTGGTAATGCAGTTGAAGTGCGCGAAGCGGTGCGCTTCCTGACCGGTGAATACCGTAACCCGCGCTTGCTGGAAGTGACTATGGCACTGTGTGTCGAGATGCTGCTATCAGGTGGCTTGGCGCAAGATGTTGCTGATGCTAGATCCAAGCTGCAAGCGGTATTGGATAACGGCAAAGCGGCGGAAGTGTTTGGTCGCATGGTTGCGGCGCAAAAAGGCCCGAGCGATTTTGTTGAACGCTATGACAGCTATTTACCTGCCGCCATGCTGAGCAAGCCTGTATTCGCTGAGCGACCGGGTATTATCACTGCCATGGATACCCGCGCCTTAGGCATGGCTGTGGTTTCCCTTGGTGGAGGCCGTCGTCGGGCAACCGATCCTATTGATTACAGTGTCGGTCTTACCGATATGGCCCGTCTGGGGGCTCGCGTTGACAGTCAGCAGCCATTAACCGTAATTCATGCCAATAACGAAGATGACTGGCAGCAGGCGGCAGATGCGGTTCGCGCAGCAATTACATTGGGTGATAAAGCCGTGGAAGAAACTCCGGTGGTTTATCGTCGTATTACTGAATAAACGCCATACTTTAAAGGGAGCCGCTAAGCGTGCGACCCTATGCAGGAGAAAATGATGAAACGTACATTTATTATGGTATTAGACTCATTTGGTATTGGCGCCAGTGCTGATGCTAAGAAATTTGGCGACGAAGGGGCCGATACTTTGGGCCACATCGCTGAGGCCTGCGCTCGTGGTGAAGCGGATATTGGTCGTAGCGGCCCGTTGAAATTACCTAACTTGAGCCGTTTAGGCTTGGGTAAAGCAGCCGAAGAATCTACCGGTAAATTCCCGGTAGGGCTGGATAAGAATGCAGACATCATTGGTGCTTATGGTTATGCCAGCGAGTTATCTTCTGGCAAAGACACCCCATCAGGCCACTGGGAAATTGCCGGTGTACCTGTCTTGTTCGACTGGGGCTATTTCAGTGATGTGGAAAACAGTTTCCCACAGGAATTACTGAATAAACTGGTCAAACGTGCCAATTTGCCAGGTTATTTGGGTAACTGCCACTCTTCAGGTACCGTGATCTTGGATCAACTGGGTGAAGAGCATATGAAAACCGGGAAACCGATTTTCTATACCTCGGCTGACTCGGTGTTCCAAATTGCCTGCCATGAAGAGACTTTTGGTCTGGACCGTTTGTATGAATTGTGCGAGATAGCTCGCGAAGAACTGACCGAAGGCGGCTACAATATTGGCCGTGTGATTGCGCGTCCGTTTATCGGCGATAAACCGGGTAACTTCCAGCGTACCGGTAACCGCCACGATTTGGCTGTTGAACCGCCAGCGCCAACCGTGTTGAAAAAACTGGTGGAAGAGAAAGGCGGTGAAGTGGTTTCCATCGGTAAAATTGCCGACATCTATGCCCATGTGGGGATCACTCAAAAAGTGAAGGCCACGGGGTTGGATGCACTGTTTGATGCCACAGTAGAAGAGATGAAAAAAGCCGGTGACAACACTATTGTGTTCACTAACTTTGTTGATTTTGACTCTTCTTACGGTCACCGCCGCGATGTTGCAGGTTATGCTGCAGCATTGGAATTGTTTGACCGTCGCCTGCCAGAATTGATGGCACTAGTGAAAGAAGACGACATCCTGATCCTGACGGCTGACCATGGCTGTGACCCAACCTGGCCGGGCACCGACCATACCCGTGAGCATATTCCAGTCTTGGTTTACGGCCCGAAAGTTAAGCCGGGTTCACTTGGGCATCGTGAAACCTTTGCCGATATTGGCCAGACGGTTGCCAAGTATTTCAATCTGTCACCAATGGATTACGGTAAGAATATGCTTTAAGTCATTCGGCTACGCTGAGCGTGTCATTTTGAACCCGGGCAGTGCTCGCCCTCCTCACGTACTGCGTGTACGCTCCGGGGGCTGAGCACTGGTCGTGTCCAAGCTGCCTGTGCTCATCTACGCTGGTGATGGCTGATTTTATCCAAACTGTGCAAAGCAGCTCAAACTCAAAAATGGTTTGGTTATATAAATTTTAATTCTCTGATTTTTAAGGAAAGTGATTATGGCAACGCCACATATTAATGCTGAAATGGGTGATTTCGCTGACGTTGTACTGATGCCAGGGGATCCGCTACGGGCGAAGTTTATCGCCGAAACCTTCCTGAAAGATGTGCGCGAAGTGAACAACGTGCGTGGCATGTTGGGCTTCACCGGTACTTATAAAGGGCGTCCAATCTCAGTGATGGGCCACGGTATGGGTATCCCATCCTGCTCTATCTACACCAAAGAGCTGATCACGGATTTCGGCGTGAAGAAAATTATCCGCGTGGGCTCCTGTGGTGCAGTTCGTGCTGACGTTAAATTGCGTGATGTGGTTATCGGTATGGGCGCTTGTACGGACTCCAAAGTCAACCGCTTGCGTTTTAAAGACCACGATTACGCGGCAATTGCTGATTTTGAAATGACGCGTAACGCGGTTGATGCTGCTAAAGCAAAAGGGATTGATGTCCGTGTGGGCAATCTTTTCTCGGCTGACCTGTTCTATACGCCAGATCCGCAAATGTTTGATGTAATGGAAAAATACGGCATTCTGGGTGTAGAAATGGAAGCCGCAGGTATCTATGGCGTTGCCGCAGAATTCGGTGCAAAAGCGCTGACTATCTGTACCGTGTCTGACCATATCCGTACCGGTGAACAAACCACTGCAGCCGAGCGCCAAACCACTTTCAATGACATGATTGAGATTGCATTGGAATCTGTGCTGTTGGGTGACAAAGCGTAATTTCCTATCAAGCCTTTCCCCTTTAGCGGCAGAGATCTCTGCCGCTAAATCTATTCATGCCAAATTAGCGCAATGAAGCTATCTCACTATTTATCATCCGGTTTTTTGTCGACTTCCGGCGCAGCATCTGATGCGTCATCTTCATTATCATCTTCTTTGACTGGCGTATTGGCGGTTAGCAGATAAGGTGATTGTTGCCAACGACTACGACGGCCTTGTAGCAGAGTGCGGGCCAAGATAATGCCAACCGCAAGCGCGACCAGTATCATCAGCCGCAACAAATTGGTGGTATTATCCACCTGCTTAGATTCAGTGGCTAACACGTGGGTGTCTAGCGTCATGCGCAAAAAACCACTGGGCCCGCTTTTGCCGGGGATCAGTTCGACAATCTGGTGATTGAAATAACTGCCGGGGCGTTTACCATCTAAGGCTAGCCGGTCACGTACTTTTACGTTCTCTCCGGCGGCGGCAACCAGTGTCCCGTCACTCTGATATACGCTAGCATCCAATATGCGGCTTGATTGGGTTAATTGCTGGAGGATAGCATCGACTTTCTGGCTATCAATATCATCGTCACCGCTATCCATAATGGGGGATAGGCTGAAAGTGACTTGTTTCGCTAATGTTTTCGCCAGTTCTTCAACTTGTTCCGAACGGGCCAGTTGGTGGCTGAGGCTGAAATAGGATGCACCTTGCATTAGCAAAACCAATAATGCCAGACAGATCAGCACAATAGCAGTACGGTGCAATCGAAATTTTAATTTGGCCTTGGCCATGCAGGTTCCTTGCCGTATTTAGTGACTTTATGTTGCCAGAAGTTATGACGATAGGATAGTTTGATGCGTTATTTCTACCCTGCATATTTCATATTGCCGTAACGCGCAATCTACCGGGTTGCAGGTTGCCGAGTTTTGTTTTCTACAGGAGCAGTTCATGTCTAATAGTCTGACCTATTGCGATCTCCCATCGGAGATCTATCAATGGCCGGGTTTGCCACTTTCACTCAGTGGTGATGAAGTCATGCCGCTGGATTATCGTGCCGGTCATACGGGTTGGCTGTTGTATGGCAGAAAACTGGATAAAAAGCGCATTACCCATTTCCAACGTCACTTGGGTGCGGCGATGGTGATTGTTTCCGCTTGGTGTGTGGAAGATTATCAAGTGATTCGCCTGGCAGGTAGTTTGACCCCACGTATTAAAACTCTGGCTGACGAGAGCGGGCTAGATGTGGCGCCGCTGGGGGCGATTCCACACTTGCGCACTCCGGGCCTGTTGGTGATGGATATGGACTCCACCGCCATCCAAATTGAGTGCATCGATGAGATTGCCAAGTTGGCGGGAGTTGGGGAAGAGGTGGCGGCGGTCACTGAACGCGCCATGCAGGGCGAGCTAGATTTCACCGCCAGCTTGCGCCAACGTGTGGCTACCCTGAAAGGGGCCGATGCCAATATTCTTAAGCAAGTTCGTGACGAATTGCCTTTGATGCCGGGGCTAACCAGCCTGGTACGTAAACTTCAGGCATTGGATTGGCATGTCGCCATTGCATCCGGTGGTTTTACCTATTATGCCGAATACCTACGCGATAAATTGCACTTGGTGGAGGTGGCTGCCAATGAGCTTGAAATCAAAGACGGCAAATTGACTGGCAAAGTGCTCGGGCCAATAGTCGATGCGCAATATAAAGCCGACACGCTGCTCAAATTAGCTGAAAAGCTGAATATTCCCATTGCTCAAACCGTGGCGATAGGCGACGGTGCTAACGACCTGAAAATGATGCAAGCCGCCGGTCTGGGTCTGGCTTTCCATGCCAAACCGAAAGTTTATGCCAAAGCAAAAGTGGCAATTCGTCATGGCGATTTGCTGAGTGTGTTGTGTATTTTGACTGGCAGTCTTAAGCACGAAGAACGCTAAAATAGGCTATTTTATTTGCCATTTTGAATTTGGGCGGTGCTCTAAATCCTCACGTACTCCATGTACGTTCCGGTTTTTGCGCGCTGTCCGCATCCAAACTGTCTGCAACAATGACGCCTATTTGAGTCGATGACCAAGTTATCCCAGTAGACTTTGAACAATAAAATGGTGGGTCATCAACTCACTGTTAGGCCGTCATATTGAGGTGAACCGTGGCTAAAGCACCAAAACGGGCATTTGTCTGTAATGAATGCGGGGCTGATTATCCGCGCTGGCAAGGGCAGTGCAGTGCCTGCAATGCCTGGAATACGATTACCGAAATTCGGCTGGCGGCGGCGACGTCATCATCGCGTAATGAGCGTTTTGGTGGCTATGCGGGCGACGCTGGTATTAGCCGAGTACAAAAGTTATCCGATATCAGTCTGGAAGAACTGCCGCGTTTCTCTACCGGCTTTCTTGAGTTTGATCGGGTATTAGGCGGCGGGGTTGTGCCGGGAAGCGCGATCTTGATCGGCGGCAATCCGGGGGCAGGGAAAAGTACTTTACTGTTGCAAACCCTCTGCAAACTGTCCGAAAACATGAAAACCCTGTATGTCACCGGGGAAGAGTCGCTGCAACAGGTTGCCATGCGGGCGCATCGCTTGGGGTTGCCCACCGCCGGCCTGAATATGTTGTCAGAAACCAGCATTGAACAGATTTGCCTGATAGCTGAACAAGAACAGCCACGCTTGATGGTTATCGACTCTATTCAGGTGATGCATATGGCGGATATTCAATCATCGCCGGGTAGTGTGGCGCAAGTGCGTGAAACCGCAGCTTATCTCACGCGTTTTGCTAAAACCCGTGGTGTCGCCATTGTGATGGTGGGTCACGTGACCAAAGATGGTTCGCTGGCCGGGCCAAAAGTCTTGGAGCACTGCATTGACTGCTCAGTGATGCTAGATGGAGACGGTGACTCACGTTTTCGTACTCTGCGCAGCCATAAAAACCGTTTTGGTGCTGTCAATGAGCTGGGTGTCTTTGCTATGACCGAACAAGGTCTGCGCGAGGTCAGTAACCCATCAGCAATCTTCCTCAGCCGGGGTGATGAAGTCACCGCGGGCAGCTCGGTGATGGTGGTGTGGGAAGGGACGCGCCCGCTGCTGGTTGAGATTCAAGCGCTGGTGGATCACTCTATGATGTCGAATCCGCGTCGGGTGGCGGTCGGGCTGGAACAAAACCGGCTGGCAATTTTACTGGCAGTTTTGCACCGCCATGGTGGTTTGCAAATGTCTGACCAAGACGTATTCGTCAATGTGGTGGGAGGCGTGAAAGTAACAGAAACCAGTGCTGACCTGGCATTGCTGATGTCACTGGTCTCTAGCCTACGAGACCGCCCGCTACCACAGGATTTAGTGGTATTTGGTGAGGTGGGTTTGGCTGGTGAAATTCGCCCGGTACCCAGTGGTCAGGAACGTATTTCAGAGGCAGCCAAGCACGGTTTTAAACGCGCTATCGTGCCTTATGCCAATATGCCGAAGAAGCCACTGCCCAATATGCAGGTTTTCGGGGTGAAAAAACTGGCCGATGCTCTGGCGGTTTTGGAAGATTTGTAACGTCATACCGCACATTTAGTCGTGTTAATCTCGCAGCATACTGTGTTATTTTTGTTTAGTGCACTAAACAAGGAGGCGGTATGCTGCAGTTCGACTATCTCAAAACAGCGATTAAGCAAAAAGGCTGTACTTTACAGCAGGTGGCCGATGCCAGTGGCATGACCAAAGGTTACTTAAGTCAGTTACTCAATGACAAAATCAAAAGCCCCAGCGCACAAAAGCTAGAAGCCCTGCACCGTTACCTTGAGTTGGAATTTCCGCGTCGTGAGAAAAAAGTCGGCGTGGTGTTTGGTAAATTTTACCCGCTACATACCGGTCATATCTATCTTATCCAACGCGCTTGTAGCCAGGTTGATGAGCTGCATATCATCCTTTGCTTCGATGAACCGCGTGACCGCGAGCTATTCGAAAACAGTTCTATGTCGCAACAACCGACGGTCAGTGACCGCTTGCGTTGGTTATTACAAACCTTTAAGTACCAGAAAAATATCCATATTCATTCATTTGATGAGCACGGTATTGAACCCTATCCCCATGGCTGGGATGTCTGGAGCCATGGAGTCAAAAAATTCATGGGCGAAAAAGGGATTGTCCCGAACTTTATTTACTCCAGCGAAAGTCAGGATGCGCCGCATTATCATGAACAATTTGGCATTGAAACTATACTGATCGACCCGCAGCGCTCATTTATGAATATCAGTGGCCGCCAGATCCGTCGAGATCCTTTCCGTTATTGGGACTATATCCCAACCGAAGTGAAGCCCTTCTTTGTGCGCACTGTAGCGATATTGGGGGGGGAATCCAGTGGGAAATCTACCTTGGTCAACAAGTTAGCCAATATCTTCAATACCACCAGTGCGTGGGAATATGGCCGTGATTATGTTTTTTCTCATCTGGGTGGCGATGAGATGGCGCTGCAATATTCTGATTATGACAAAATTGCACTGGGCCAAGCACAATATGTTGATTTTGCAGTAAAATATGCCAACAAAGTGGCCTTTATTGATACCGACTTTGTTACCACACAGGCATTTTGTAAGAAATATGAAGGGCGAGAGCACCCATTTGTGCAGGCGCTGATTGATGAGTATCGCTTTGATTTGGTTATTTTGCTGGAGAATAACACGCCGTGGGTCGCTGATGGTTTGCGTAGCCTCGGCAGTGATCGTGACCGCAAATCTTTCCAGAAATTGCTGGAGCAGATGCTGCGCAGCAATAATATTGAGTACGTCCATGTTGAGTCGGCAGACTACGACGAGCGCTTCCTGCGCTGTGTCGAACTGGTTCAACAGTTACTGGCCGCCGACCTGCAAAGGCTAGCCCGCCCATCAGTACTAAGTGAAATACAGCAAGAAGATTGATGTGAATTTAGTATTCAAGGGCGTAATTGTTGCAGCCTTTTTAATTAGTAAGCAATCACGACCTTGCCGCGCATGTGCCCACCAGCTACCTGGCTGTGGGCCGTTTGCAGATTTTCGACCGTCAGGCCATGCAGCGTTGCACTTAGCGTGCCTTGCAGTTTGCCCTCATCAACCAACTGACTGATTTGTTTTAAAATTTCCCCTTGCTGGGCAATATCTGGTGTAGAGAACATGCTGCGGGTGAACATAAATTCCCAATGTAGGGCCGCGCTTTTCAGTTTCAATTGATTCTGATCCAGCGGTTTTTCGTTCTCGACGATGGTGCAGATTTGCCCTAAGGGCGCGATGAGTTCGCTGATGGCGGGCCAGTGACCGTCTGTGTCATTCAGGCAAAGGATATAATCAACTTTATCAATACCTTCTTGCTGCAACTGTGCTTTCAGGCCGCGGTAATCCACGATTAAGTCAGCTCCGCGTTCGCGACACCAAGCCGCAGACTCTGGGCGTGATGCAGTTGCAATCACTTTTACCGGGCTACGTAATGCGGCCAATGGGATCGCCAATGATCCCACGCCACCGGCCCCGCCGATGATGAGTAGACTTTTATCGGCACTGGCTTGCTGAATTTTCAGGTGTTCAAAAAGGGCTTCCCATGCGGTGATGGCGGTGAGTGGCAGAGCTGCGGCTTGTGCCCAGTTGAGTGAGCTTGGCTTGTGGGCGGCGATACGAGCATCGACTAATTGGTGTGTGGCATTGCTGCCGGGGCGGGTGATATCACCGGCGTACCAAACTTCATCACCGGCACGAAAGTCCGCCACTTTCTCACCCACACTGACAACTACGCCAGCAGCATCCCAACCCAGAATCCGCGGCTGTTGTAGGCCATTTTTCTTCAGGCCATTGTGTACCTTGGTATCCACCGGATTGATCGATGCGGCTTTGACATCTACCAGTAAATCAAATGGGCTGGGTGTGAGTGCATCTAATGTGATTTCAATAAAATCAGCGGGTTGTTGCGGGTTTACGGCAATGGCTTTAATGGACATGATGAGGTTCCTGCTCCTGTTTAGCATAGCAACTGAGTCTAGACCTATCTGACGACAGTGATAAGATGGACAATCACTAACGCAGTGTTCGTCTGGGATAAACAATCATGCTTAAGAAGCCCCACTATGTTTAAGCAACTTCAGGATATGGCGCTGTTCGCCAAGGTCGCAGAGTGTGGCAGCTTCACCCGTGCGGCGACAATGGCCGGTTTACCCAAATCTAGCGTTAGCCAGCGCATTAGCCAGTTGGAGCAAAACCTGGGGATTCGCTTGCTCAACAGAACTACGCGTCAATTGAACCTGACGTTTGCCGGAGAGCGCTATCTAGTGCATTGCCAGGAGATGTTGCAAGCTGCCGAGCGTGCTGATTTGGCACTACAACGGCTGAAGGATAACCCCAGTGGGCGTTTGCGCATTTCCACACCAGCAGGGCTAGGGGCCACGTTACTGGCCCGGCTGGCGGCAGACTTTCAGCGACAATATCCGGATGTTCTGCTGGAGGTTTTGGTGTCGGATACCATGGTGGATTTGGTCGAAGATGGCTTTGATGTGGCGCTGCGTACCGGTAAACCACAGGATTCGTCACTGATTGGTCGGCGGCTGGGATATGCCCCGCGATATCTGCTGGCTTCTCCTGCTTATTTGGCACAACACCCGCCATTGCTGCATCCACGCCAATTGGATATTCACCGTTGCATTGCCCATCGTGCCTGGCAGGCGCTGATTTTACGACGCAACGAGGAATTTTATCGCTGGCAAGTGCCGGTGCTACATGTTACCGATAATCTGTTATATGCCCGTGAGTGTGCGCTGAACCATGGTGGCATCACGTTACTGCCGGCTTTCTTAAGCCGTGAAGTGGTGGCAAACGGGCAGTTAATTGAAGTATTGCCGCAATGGCAGGCTGAGGGAAATGAGCTGTATTTGGTCTATCCGAGCCGCAAATTGAACTCACCGGCACTGAGCTGTTTTATTGATGTGGTGATGGGGCATCCGGTATTCGAGGATTATGTGCAGGGGTTGACCAAGTCGTAAAAGAAGTGGAGTGCGGGCTACCGACTCCACTTTGGGCTATCTATTCCTCATTCCAGATAAAACACTTCGCGCAGGGGCTGACTCACTGGGCTGTTATCAGGGTTACTCGGCATGACATCTGCCATATGTTGCCACCAGCGTTGGCACACGGCGGTTTGCGCCACTGCATCCCAGCGCGCTTCTGATTCAATTTCGACAAAACCAAACAGTAAATTGCGCGCTTCATCGAGGAAAATAGCATAGTGGTGAGCGCCATGAGCTTTCAGTACGGCCTCCAGTTCCGGCCAGATTGGCGTGTGTCGGCGCTGATATTCAGCATGAGAATCTGGATTGATCTGCATAACAAAGGCTTTGCGTATCATGAAATTACCTCGGTCAAAGTGCTTGTAAGTACAAGGTCCTGACTTGTTCACGGCTCGCTGGACGTGGGTTACAAGGTGCACAAGGGTCGGCTAGCGCTTTATCTAACCAGCCTTCAATATCATTTTCCTCAATACCTAAGGCGGAGAACCCGGCAGGAATGCCGACTTGCCGCGACAACTGACGAATAGCTGTTATTGCCTGATGGCTAGCTTGCTCATCACTCATTTCTTGAGTGTTTACTCCCATTGCTTGGGCAATACGGGCAAAGCGGCTGACTGCTTGCGGGCGGTTATACTCTTCAATCACCGGCAGTAAGATAGCATTGCAGACACCGTGAGGAAGGTTATGTGTGGCCCCCGGCTGATGGGCCAGCGCGTGAACCAAACCTAGCCCAGCACTATTAAATGCCATGCCCGCCAGATACTGGCCACAAGCCATCATCTCGCGAGCTTGCAGGTTTTTGCCGTCTGCAACCGCTACTGGTAGCCACTGACTAATAAGGCGGATTGATTCGAGTGCTGAATGGTCAGTCAACGTATGTGCGCCAAGCGAAACATAAGCTTCAATCGCATGGGTGAGGGCATCCATTCCGGTTGCGGCGGTGACATTGGCGGGAATATTGAGCATGACTGACGGGTCGTCCACCGCAATATCAGGAATGATATTGGTGTCGATGATGACTTCCTTCACTTGCCGCTGACTATCAATAATAACCGCATTACTGGTCAATTCCGCCGCGGTTCCGGCCGTGGTATTGATGGCGATGAGCGGCACCCCGGCTTGTTTGACTTTACCTACGCCGGAATAAGCCGTCGATGGCCCCGGATTGGCGGTCAGTATCTTAATGGCTTTGGCGGTATCAATGGGGCTGCCACCACCGAAGGCCACTAAATAGTCACACTGATGCTGTGTGAAGGCGCTAAAACCGGCTTGTACTAACTCTTCGGTCGGATTAGGAAATACCTGCGCAAACAGTGCATAAGGTAACTGGTGCTGCTCCAATGCCGCGAATAAGCTGTCCAACAACCCCAGTTCGACCAGTTGCCCATCCGTCACAATCAGTGCTTTTCCCCACTGTTTGCCGCTAAGCAATTTAACCATATCGCCGATAGCCCCGGTGCCGTGCAAGCTAATTTTTGGTAGTGCCAACATGAAACTCATACTGTACTCCTCAAATAACGCATAAGTGATGATTCGCCCCGACGTCATTTGCCGGGGCTTTGGTTGGGAGCTTAGACGTCCAGCGCAGCGGCCAGCGGCGTGACATCAAAACGTGCCGCCAGCGCAATCAGTTGCTCACGAGAAATAGTCTGTCTCTTGCCGCCCATCGACAGAACTTTCACCATGATCTCGGCTGATTTCTCGGCGGTATCAATCAGGCCAAAGGCGTCATCCAGTGTGGGCCCACTGCCGAAAATGCCATGGAAAGGCCAAAGAACCAGACTGTGTTCACGCATCTGTTCCGCTGTCTGTGCGCCAATCCCATCGGTGCCCGGCACCATCCACGGCACAATGCCAATCCCATCAGGGAACACCACCAGGCATTCAGTACTGCCTTCCCATAGCAGGCGAGTGAAACTGGCGTTATCCAGTTTTTGTACATAACTCAGAGCAATTAGATTGGTGGCATGGCAATGCATAATGACTCGGTTGCTACCATCGCTGACTTGCATCCGTACAATGTGGGATTGGAAGTGTGCCGCCAGCTCAGAGGTGGGTAGCCCTCCCTGAGTCAAGCCCCAGTGAATGTGATAAGCCATACCATCATTGCTGACTTGCAGTAGCACCAGATTTTCAGCGGGGTTTAATTCAACATTGCGGAAAAACTTGCCGGAACCGGTGACAAGAAACCAGCTGTTTGCCAGTTCGGGAGCCGGTTGCGTGAGTTCTACGTGACGCGGTTGGGGGTAAAAATCGCGTCGATAAGGTTCCACTTCTTCAGCCAGCAGTCGCAAACTGATATTGCCACCGTTACGTTCGTCCCACCCTTTGCGCCACATATCGCTAGTGGCTTTAATCATTCCCTCAATAAACCAGGAAGATAGAATCGCTTGCATAATCATGAGTCCTTAACGTTGGCTGAGAATCTGTTGTTCATATTCACGTACTGCATCGAGCCAGCGGGCATCGACCGGCATGTCATTGCGCTGACAGTAACCTTCCCAGATGGCTTGCCATGGCAGGGATTTCTGCTCTTCCAGCAGTGCCAGCCGTGCGGTGTAATCACCGCGTAGCTCCAGTTGGCGTAGCATCTCGGTAGGTTCTAGTAAGGCGCGTAACAAAGCTTTCTTCATGTTGCGGGTGCCAATAACCCAAGCGGCAATGCGGTTAATCGAGGCATCAAAGAAGTCCAGACCGATATGAACCCGATCAAACAGGTTGTGGCGGATGATTTCACTGGCAATAGCCTGTGTTTCATCATCCAGCAGCACTACGTGGTCACTGTCCCAACGAACTGGGCGGCTGACATGCAACAGTAGGCGCGGGACATACAGCATGGCGCTGGATATTTTGTCGGAAATCACTTCAGTGGGGTGGAAGTGACCGGCATCCAGACATAGCGCTGTTTGGCGGCTGGCGGCATAGCCCATATAAAACTCGTTGGAACCGACGGTGTAGCTCTCAGCACCAATCCCAAATAATTTGCTCTCCACCGCATCAATGTGATGAGCCGGATTTAACTTTTCACTGATGACTTCGTCCAGAGCTGACAACAGGCGCTGGCGGGGAGCAAGGCGGTCAATAGGAGTGTCTTTCATGCCATCGGGGATCCAGATGTTCATGACGGACGGCGTGCCTAATTGCTCACCAAAATAGGCGGAAACTCGGCGGCTAGCCTGACAGTGTTCAATCCAGAACTGACGGACTTCTGGGTCGGCATGTGACAGGGTAAAACCGTCAGCGCTCAGTGGGTGTGAGAAACAAGAGGGGTTAAAATCGAGCCCCAAATGGTGTTTTTTAGCCCATTCAACCCAGCGGCTAAAGTGGCGTGGCTCGATTTTATTGCGCGCGACTGGGGTGTCAGACTCCAGATAAATGGCATGTAAATTTAGTCGTTTGGGGCCAGGAATTAAGGTCAGCGCCAGTTCCAGGTCAGAGCGTAGCTCGGCAGCATTGCGTGCTTTTCCGGGGTAACTTCCGGTTGCCTGAATTCCCCCGGTTAATACGCCATCTGGATTCTCAAAGCCGGTGACATCATCGCCTTGCCAGCAATGCATGGAGACCGGTAGCGTATCTAGACGAGTCAGTGCGGCATCTACATCAACGCCGACAGCGGCAAAGCGTTGCTTAGCCAGCTCCCAGGCCTGTTCAATAGAGTTCGTCATATGCAAAGTTCCTTAGGTAATTGACTCAGTGACTGGAATTGCGACCAATGGGCAGCAAAGTCAGTGTTGTCGTGAGGGGATAAATGGTGGAGTGGGAAGTTATTCGCCACGATGCGGCGGTAATGAGTGACATCAGCCACCTCTCCCAGCGAAATTAATTGGCTACCAATATTGCCGAGTGTTGAGGCCTCGACCGGCCCCATGCTCACATTCAAACCACAAGCATTGGCGCAGAGTTGATTGAGAAATTGGTTTTGACTGCCACCACCGACAATATGCAAATGGCTGATGGGGCGTCCGCGCAGTTCTGCTAACTCTTGAGCCACTTGACGGTACAACATGGCGAGGCTATCAAAGATGCAGCGGGCCAGTTGGGCGGCAGTGATGGGAACGGGAAGGCTATGCTCGCGGCAGGCGTCTTGGATCTCGCGGCACATATTGGGTGGGTTGATAAAACGGCTGTCATTGGGGTTGATCAACGAGCGGCAAGCCGGTTGTCGTGCCGCTTGTTCAATCAATTGCGGTAAATCGTCAATCTGCAATTCATCGGTGGCGCGTTGCAGTAGCCACAAACCCATAATATTTTTCAGTACCCGATAGCGGCCTTCTGCGCCACCTTCATTGGTGATATTGCTGCACTGTGCTTGATGGTGAGTCAGCGGTACAGCGCTCTCAAAGCCCATCAGTGACCAAGTCCCGGAGCTAAGATAGGCCGCATCAGCATCAATCAGCGGGGCGGCAAGAACCGCGCTGGCGGTATCGTGGGTGGCAACGGCAACCACCGGAACCTGCTGACCGAGGGCGCTGTGCCAGTAGCCGATGGTATTGCCGGGTTTGCCGGGTTTAGCGAACCAGTGCGCCGGTACACCGGCATAAGCCAGTAGGTCGCAATCCCAGTCATCGGTGTCAATATTGAGTAACTGGGTGGTAGTGGCATTGGTATATTCCCAGTTAAGCTGGCCGGTCAGACGAAAATGCAGGTAGTCCGGGATCAGGAGGAGATGGGCCACCTCGGCAAGTAGATGGGGCTGCTGTTCACTTAATGCGCGTAATTGATACAAGGTATTGAATGGCAAAAATTGAATACCAGTACGACGATAAATCGCCTGGCTGCCTAGTGTCTGCTGCGCCTGCGCCATCACACCATGAGTGCGGCTATCGCGATAAGATACCGGTTGCCCGACCCGCTTTCCTTGCTTATCAAGCAAAACAAAGTCTACGCCCCAGCTATCAATACCAATGCTGTCCAGCGCGATCCCTTCACTGTCGAGCTGATTTAGACCCTGACGGATAGATTGCTCAATGGCATCTAGATCCCAGACATCTGAGCCATCAATGGATTTAATCTGATTAGTAAAGCGGCAGACTTCACGCAATGTCAGCTGTTGCTGAGCGGGATAATAGCTTGCCAGCATCACACGCCCGCTAGAGGCCCCAAGGTCAATGGCGGCCATATGCCGTGGGGCATTGGGTGGAGTGACTGTTGATGATGAAAAGGTGGATGGTGTGGGCATAATAAGCGGCCTGTCGTTTCTCGATGTCCAACAGTGTAGAAATTTGCCTGATCTGCGACCTTCTCATCACTGCCAGCTGCTATGGCTTGCTGGCAGAATGACGAAAGTGAAAGTGAAACAGCTCACAATTCCGTATTTATGCGCCACACTCCCCACCTGTGACCTTGCGCATATTTTTCAACATTGCTGCGTCTATCTAAAAAAAAGCGCCGTCAAAGTGGTTTTTAGTGTCAAAAGTTGAAGGTTTAGTCACCGCCGCTGCTTTTACTATCGAGGGCTGAAGCAGGGCGATTTCGCCGTGCCTTTCGCAAGAGGGCAAAAGATGACTGTATTGCACAGTATTGATTTTTTCTCTTCCAGCTTGTCGCCAGTGGCTATTGAGACTCGTGCGCCGCAACCCGAATTTCCCGAGCATCATCATGATTTTTATGAAATCGTTATTGTTGAAGAAGGTGCTGGCGTGCATGTTTTTAATGGCAATCCTTATACATTAAGTAGTGGTTGTGTCTGTTTTGTTCGTGACCATGACCGCCATTTGTTTGAATCAACAGATGATTTGTTTCTCACCAATGTCTTATTTCGTGCCCCTGATGCTTTTCGCTTTTTATCCGGTGTCGGGCACTTCCTTCCCCAAGAGTGTGATGGCGTCTATCCCTCTCATTGGCGGGTGAATGGCCAGGTTTTACAGCAGGTAAAATGCTTAATTGCTTGCCTTGAACACGCGCCGCCAAGTGATCTGGCGGAAGATATCGCCCTGCATGAGAGTATTTTTATGCAGTTATTGGTGAAGTTATGGCAAGGATGCCGGGCGCAGATGGGGGATGATCAGGAAGGGCGCTTATGCCAACTACTGGATTGGCTGCAGAACAACTATAGCGAGGCGATTGAGTGGTCAGAATTGGCCGACCGTTTTGCATTGCCAATGCGGACTTTACACCGCCAGTTAAAAAACCAAACCGGTATGACTCCCCAACGTTATCTAACACGGTTGCGCTTACTGCAAGCTCGCCATCAGTTGTGCTACAGCGACAACAGTGTCACTGATATTGCCTATCAGTGTGGTTTTGGCGACAGCAACCACTTTTCGACCCTATTTAAACGCGAGTTTTCGCAATCACCCCGTGATTTACGTAGCCAACTTTAGCGCCTTGCCGTGCTAACCGGCGAGGGCGTGAATAGCATCACGGTAAAAATCGGCAGATTCAAGATAATGACCTGCTCATTAAATAATCTATAACAATAAGGCTGCATACATGCGGACATCACTGCTGTTAGAAAGCCGGGACTATTTGCCATCGGAACAGATGCCAGTGGCGGTAACCAACCGATATCCGCAGGAAGTCTTTGCAGAGCACACCCATCAATTTTGCGAAATCGTGATTGTCTGGCGGGGAAATGGTTTACATATCCTGAATGACCACCCATACCGCATTACCTGCGGGGACGTTTTCTATATTCAAGCCGCAGACCATCATAGCTACGAATCCGTACATGACTTGGTATTAGACAATATTATTTATTGCCCCGAGCGGCTCCGCCTGAATGCTCAATGGCACAAGTTACTGCCTCCTTTTGGGCATGAACAGAATCAGGGATACTGGCGGCTAACGACACAAGGAATGGCGCAGGCGCGGCCTATTATTCAGCAGCTAGCACAGGAGTCGCGCAAGACAGACTCCTGGTCAATACAATTGACCGAGGCACTGTTGCTGCAACTCGCCATTGTACTGAAACGTCATCGCTACAGGGCTGAACTGGCTCACTTATTGCCCGATGGCGAGCAGCTTGATTTAATTATGGCGGCGCTACAGCAAAGTTTGGGGGCTCATTTTGACATGGCTAATTTCTGCCATAAAAATCAGTTGGTTGAACGATCTATTAAGCAACTATTCCGCCAGCAGACTGGCATGAGTATCAGCCATTATCTGCGCCAGATTCGTCTATGCCATGCTAAGAGTTTATTGCGTTGTAGTGAGCATCGTATCAGTGATATTGCTGCGCGCTGTGGCTTTGAAGACAGCAACTATTTCTCGGCTGTTTTTACTCGTGAAGCCGGTATGACTCCGCGAGATTATCGTCAGCGCTTTGTCCGCTCCCCAGTATCACCGGCTAAAAATGGCAGTGATAGTTGCCGTGCTCTCCTTTAGCCCTATTTTTGTCACTGTTTCCCATAAAATAACGGGCAGGTTTTGCCACTCTGCCCGTCAATAGAATAATTTTTAATAATGGGTATTACGCAGCCATACCCAAGCCAACAATATTGGCTGCCAGAATAATCACCAGACAACCAATACACAGCACTGTCACCGGTTTTCTGGTTGAGCATTTCCATTCTTTGAGTAACAGACCGACAATGCCACCGCACAATACATAGAAACTCATGTGCAGCATCCAGCTCATATAATCATACTGTTGTGGGATTTTGGCGTGGCCCCAAGCATAGAAGAAGAATTGCAGATACCACATCAAACCGGCTAACGCTGAGAACAGAATGTTGGTGATCAGCAATGGCTTGGCAATCGAGAAATCCGCTTTGACTGACAGGTTTTTGAGTGTCGCCAGGCGGATAAAGCAATAACTTAAGTTGATGAGTGCGCCACCACCCATAATAATGACGTAGCTGGGTAGTGCCACATAAAGCGGGTTGATGCCTAATGCACTGGCGGCTTCATGCATTGGTTTGGCGGCATCCATGGCAAATGACATCCCGGCGGAGAAAATACCGCACATCACGGCCAGTATTAGCCCCTTTTTCAGGTTGAACTCTTCTGCCTGAATCCCCATGGCCCGCTCTTTCAGTAACCCTGCATAACTGACGGTGGCAACACCTATTAGGGCCACAAATACTCCTAATAAGGTCATACGTCCGCCCGCGGTACCGAACAGCACATCAAAACGCCCTTGCAGAATAGGCGTCATTAATGTGCCGATAATCAGCGTGATACCGATGGCAATCCCTATTCCCATCGACATGCCGAGATAGCGCATGGTCAGGCCGTAGTTGATATTACCAATCCCCCACATGGCACCGAACAGAAATACTGGCAGCAGGGTGGCAATGCTAAAAGAGCCATAATATTGCCAAAAGTCGGGTAATAACAAATAGCTGACTGTCCATGGCAGAATAAGCCAAGAGACCAGCCCGCCAATGGACCACATGGTTTCCCATGACCATTTTTTAACTTGTTTAAACGGCGCGTAGAAACACGCCGCACTGGCAGCGCCCACCAGATGCCAAATTATCCCCAATATAATCGCATTGTTCATCTTATTATCCTTCGTTGTGATAGTGCGGGGAGGCGCGCAACAGGAAGGGCGCACAAACCGCTGATGACGAAGGAGTCTAAATAGTGTGCCGTGTTGTCACCTTCGGCTGACTGCCTTAAGACAAGGAAAGCTGGCAAAATTCAGTGGGTAACAATGATGATGATCACAGAATGGAATTCTGGTGACGGGCGGCTTAATGGTGAAGGCGATGGCAGCAGAAATTCAGCTCTTTAACATGGCTAATGGGCCAGTTTTCGCCATTAAAAAGGCCTGCAGTCGCAGGCCCTTAATATCACTAAATCATCTTCTTACGGTGTTAGCCGGAAAGAAAACTATTTGGTCATTTTCTTATACTTGATACGGTGTGGTTCCAGTGCCTCGGCACCCAGAGTGCGTTTTTTCCACTCTTCGTATTCAGTAAAGTTACCTTCAAAGAACGCCACTTTACCTTCATCTTGATAGTCGATGATGTGGGTAGCGATACGGTCAAGGAACCAACGGTCATGGGAAATAACCATGGCGCAACCAGGGAACTCCAATAAGGCGTTTTCCAGTGCGCGCAGCGTTTCGATGTCCAGATCGTTGGTCGGTTCATCGAGCAGCAACATGTTGCCGCCAACCTGTAGCAACTTGGCCAGATGGATACGGCCACGTTCACCGCCAGACAACTCGCCAACTCGCTTACCTTGGTCAATCCCTTTAAAGTTGAAGCGGCCGACATAAGCGCGGCTTGGGATTTCAAAGTTGCCGATCTTCATGATGTCCTGACCGCCGGAGACTTCTTCCCAGACGGTTTTGCTGTCATCCATGTTGTCACGGAACTGATCAACCGAGGCCAACAGCACGGTATCACCCAGTGAAATAGTGCCGGAATCAGGCTGCTCCTGACCAGATAACATGCGGAACAGAGTGGATTTACCGGCACCGTTCGGCCCGATGATCCCAACGATGGCCCCTTTTGGCAGTGCAAAAGTCAGGTCGTCAATCAGCACACGGTCACCGTAAGACTTGCTCAAATGCTCAACTTCCAGCACTTTGTCACCTAAACGTGGGCCAGGTGGAATGAATAACTCACTGGTTTCGTTGCGTTTTTGGTATTCCACACTGTTAAGTTCTTCAAAGCGGGCCAGACGTGCTTTACCTTTCGCCTGACGGCCTTTTGGATTCTGACGAACCCACTCCAGCTCTTTCTCGATAGATTTACGACGTGCAGCTTCGGAAGAGGCCTCTAGTGCCAGACGGGCATCTTTCTGTTCCAGCCATGAGGAGTAGTTACCTTCCCATGGAATACCTTCACCACGGTCAAGCTCTAGAATCCAACCCGCCACGTTATCAAGGAAGTAACGGTCATGGGTGATGGCGACGACAGTGCCTTCGTAGTCATGCAGGAAGCGCTCCAACCAAGCCACGGATTCGGCATCCAAGTGGTTGGTCGGTTCATCCAGCAGCAGCATGTCTGGTTTTTCCAGCAGCAGGCGGCAGATGGCGACACGGCGGCGCTCACCACCGGACAAGTTGGCAATTTTGGCATCCCAAGGTGGCAGGCGCAAAGCATCCGCAGCACGTTCTAGTTGGTTATCCAGATTGTGGCCGTCGTGGGATTGGATAATGGCTTCCAGCTCGCCTTGCTCTTTCGCCAGTTTGTCGAAGTCAGCATCAGGATCGGCATACAGCGCATAAACTTCATCCAAACGAGTCAGGGCGCGTTTTACTTCGCCAACGGCCTCTTCAACCGACTCACGCACGGTTTGTTCAAGGTTCAGCTTGGGTTCCTGCGGCAGGTAACCAATCTTGATCCCTGGCTGTGGGCGAGCTTCGCCTTCAATGTCGGTATCGATCCCCGCCATGATGCGCAACAGGGTTGATTTACCTGAACCGTTAAGCCCCAGCACACCAATTTTGGCCCCTGGGAAGAAACTTAAGGAGATGTTTTTCAAAATATGTCGTTTCGGCGGAACTACTTTGCCGACGCGATGCATGGAATAGACGTATTGAGCCACGTTGCGTCTGCCTCTCTATATATCAGTTTTTATAGGATGTCTGGTGCGGAGTGTAGCCCGTTTTACTATACCCGTCATCTTTCAAGTCGCCGGTGTATAAGTTGCTTACGCTTATGGTATGTCAGGTAATGAGCTTCATACTGGAAGCTCATCCGCTAGACTGGCATAAAAAGGTTATGGCACGGTCACTATCATGGCTACGCGGCGGTTTTCTGCCCGGCCTTTTGCACTGCGGTTATCCGCCACCGGTTCTAATTTACCCCGGCCACGCACATCAATATTGGTTCTTGGAATACCAATAGTTGCCAGTGAATCCGCTACTGCGGCGGCGCGCTCGTAAGAGAGCTTCTGGTTATAGCTATCTTCACCCGTTGCGTCAGTGTGGCCATCAACGCGCAGATGATTGATGCCGACATTGTGCAATGCCTGACCAATGTTTTGCACGGTTTGTGTGCCAGACGAGTTTAACTTTCTAACGTCGCTGTCGAATAAGACTTTATTGGTGAGTCCAAATTCCCAGCCATTGTCTGTTAATTTAAAGCCTTGTTCCTGTAATGCGGCAATTTGTTCCGGTGTGAGCCCTTGTGGTTTGGCCTGACACCCCGTTAATACCAACAAACAAATAGCAAAAAAACTGAGCCAAATGGGATTTCTCTGACGAAGACTTTTTAAATCCAGCATGTCACCTACCCTAAGCTTTCTGTTTGAGAATCTTCTGTGTAAATCAAGCCCGACTGATGAACAATGCCTCGTTCGCTTGGCCGGAAACCTTTCTTTGCCTGATACATTGCTTCATCTGCTCTTTGTAATAACTCTTCCGGCGTTTGCGCATGATCAGGGTAAACAGCAATACCAATACTGAGGGAGGTGGTAATTTCAATTCCATCCACCAGTACTATTGGTTGGGTCATACTTTCAATAATATTATCAGCAATGGTGAGCACGTCATCTGTGTCATGAATGGGTGCCAGTAATACCGCGAATTCATCACCGCCCAGACGTGCCACTAAATCAGACTCACGCAATAGCGCGCGAATACGGTCAGCAATGGTCGTCAGCACCACATCGCCTGCGGCATGGCCATAGTTGTCATTGATCTCTTTAAAACGATCGCCATCAAGGAACAAAACCGCCGCGTGTTCGTTGGTTTTACAATCCTTAAGTGTTCGGCTTAAACGGCCTTCAAAGAAAGCACGGTTGGCCAAACCGGTCAGGCTATCATGGGCTGCGCGGTGTGCGAGCGAGTCATTTTCCTGAGTTAAGTGTTTCTGCCAAACTTCAAGTTCTTCTAGCAACCCATTGAAATCATGACTTAACTCATTCAACTCGGCGATTTGCGCCGAAGGAACACGTTGGCCAAAGCTGCGATGGCGACTGACATTATGAGCCACTTCAGTAATGCGATTCAGTGAACCGATGATGCCAAACAGCATGCGGCGTGATAGGAATAGTGCCACCGCAGTACTGAGAACCAGACAGATAAGCAGCCCGGCTAATCCTTGCAGCAGAAAACGCAGCAGGCTGCCGCCATGACCGACAATCACTATTTTGCCGATTTCAGTACCTGCATGAACCATCGGCAGTACCACCGGTTCTGGTAGTGCCCAGCGGGCAACGCTTTGCTCCATATAATGTATCGGGCCATCATCAGGTAGCGTCCAACTGGCTATCTCTCGGCCTTTCACATCTAAAATCTTGGCCTGCGCGACTTCCTCATTGGTCGCAATCAGCGACAGCGCCTCGTTGGCAACTATCTTATCGCCGAAGACCACCGCCGCCTCGGTGGTATAGCTGATGGAGCGGGCGATCAAATGCAGGTTATGGTCAGCATAAACCCGCAGTGCAAATAGAGCCGCTAATGTCAGGAAAATACCCGCTGTCGCGACGGAGACTATTGCCACTGTTAAATGTATTTTTCCCAATACACGGCCAAGTGTGGGGAGCTTTACAGCATTAGTTTGATTTTTTATCTGACTCGCAGATTTATCTTTTATTGAACTCATAATGCGTCAGCCTTTTTACGGGCAAGTTGCAACACGTTGGGATGAACTCGAACCCCACCGCGTGCTAATGCATCCATATTGACTTTGAATGAGGCTTGCTCATCTTCCAGTAGCAGACAAAATGCACTGCCCAAGGTGCATTGCTCATAATCTTCGCTGATAGTAAGAATTGAATGTCCGGCGAGTTGGATAGCCAGTTCCTGGCGCTGTTTATCCCCAATAATACCCAGATAAACGACATCACAATGAGTCGCTATAGAGGCATCAGGCAGTGAATAGCGCTGTGTCTTAATTGGATGTGCCGTTTTCATTAATGCCGGGTTAAATAGCGCTTCTGCGTAGTGGGTGGGGGCTACAACACATAGGCGAGTGACGGGCAGGGGGGTTGGCCAGCGCGAATAGCTGATAATACCCAACACCATTTTTGCGGCCGCATTACTGCGCTCATGTACCACTTCGTCACTGATATTATTTGTGGCCATTAAAGGCATCGATGTAAATAAAATAGCGAGAAATAATAAACCGCAGGCACAGGCGCGCCAGACACGCTGTGATGTCATCAGATTTTGCGGATAATAGCGTTTATAATTGCTGACGCCGTTAATTGCGCAAGGTGCGATATTCATTTCTGCGCTTCCTGTAGGGCGACATGAGTTGCAGCGGTCAAATAATTAATCGCTACCATTCTATTATAAGATTTTATTGATGCAATAATAGTCATGGTATCGGCAATCTGTGATTTATCTTAGCTACAGTGTCAGGCTAATTGGCGATAAATAAAAAGCCCGGCTGATTAGCCGGGCTTGTGTCGTGATGACGGATGGATATTAGATAGGATTCGAGGTGCGTTTGAAACGTCCGATGACCCATTTTTCTACTTCGACCACTAGGAAGATCGCGATAGAAACCAACAGTATCAGGCCCCAGTAATAAGCCGGTAATGGCTCGGTACCGAAAGCGGTATTCATAAATGGCAGATAGATAATAGCTAACTGCAATACGATCAGGACACCAGAAACCAACCACAGCCCCTTGTTAACAAAGACTTCTTTATTCAACGGGAATCTATCCATTACGCGGCAGTTAAACATATAAATCCACTGCGCGGTCACTAATGTTTGCATCAACACAGTCCGGATAAATTCAGTGCTGTAACCGCGTGGTTCCAAATAGGCTTCCAGGGCGAATGCACTACAAGCAATCAAGGTGCCGACAAACGCGATACGCCAGATGGCATGACCATCTAACACGTGTTTTGATGGGTCACGTGGATTACGGCGCATAATGCCTCTTTCTGCCGGTTCAAAGGCCAAACCGAAGGAAAGCGTGGTGGAGGTTGCCATGTTTATCCAGAGGATTTGCAATGGCGTCAGTGGGATCACGGCACCAGCCAGGATGGCAAAGATAATTAACAACCCTTGCGCCAAGTTGGTCGGCAATACAAACAGAATGGTTTTCTTCAGGTTATCGTAAACACGACGGCCTTCTTCAACGGCACTGGCGATGGTGGCGAAGTTATCATCAGATAGCACCATATCGGCAGCTTCTTTGGTGACTTCGGTACCCTTGATACCCATAGCGATACCCACGTCAGCTTGTTTCAGCGCCGGAGCATCGTTTACGCCATCGCCGGTCATTCCGACGATTTCGCCTTTCTCTTGTAAGGCTTTTACCAGACGCAGCTTATGTTCCGGGCTGGTACGGGCAAAAATATCATAACGAACGGCGGCTTCGGCCAGTTCTTTATCATCCATGTGCTCCAACTGACCACCGGTAATGGAGTCTTTCCCATTACCTATCCCCAGCATGGCACCAATCGCCATGGCTGTTTCCTGATGGTCGCCGGTTATCATCTTGACGCGAATACCAGCCTGCTGGCAGGTCGCAATCGCATCGATAGCTTCTGGGCGTGGTGGATCCATCATGCCGGCGATACCGACAAACACCATACCTTGCTGGATATCGCTGTGGTCTAAATCGCTGATCGCTTGCTCTGTTGGGCGGAAGGCGGCGGCGACCATACGCAAGCCCTGCTTGGCATAGCGCGCCATCTCGGCTTCCCAGTAGTCACGACGGAATGGTGCAACACCGGTGTCCGTCAGTTCTTGCTGGCAGAAAGTAAACAGCACATCAGGAGCACCGGTCAGGAAGATACTGTTTTCTGACTGAACTTGATGGCTGGTGGCCATGTATTTATAGGCAGAATCGAAAGGAATTTTACCGTGTTGAGTGATCTGACCCAGATCAATGCCAGATTTGGCAGCCAGCACCTTCAGTGCGCCTTCAGTGGGGCCGCCAGTAATGGCCCAGTGACCTTGGTCATTCTTTTGAATCTGGCTGTCATTACATAAATTCACCGCAGTGATAAATGTTTTTAACGGCCCAGCAAGAGTGGCTTGCTCATCGCTGCCCTCAGGACAAATATTACCGACTGGCTCGTAGCTTTCGCCTTCCACTCGATAGCAATGCTCAGCCAGAATCACCGCTTTGACTGTCATCTCATTCATCGTCAATGTACCGGTTTTATCGGAACAGACGACGGTCATCGCACCTAAGGTTTCTACTGTTGGCAGCTTGCGGATAATCGCGCGGTTGCGCGCCATCGCTTGCACACCCAAGGATAGAATAATCGAAATAATGGCGGGCAGCCCTTCAGGAACCGATGCCACAGCCAGGCTTATCAAGGCCAACAGCAGTTCATTGACTGGCAAGTCACGCAAGATAAAGGCGAAGACGAACAAGAAGGCCATCATCACCAGAATCAGAATAAAGATGGCTTTACCCAACCGGTCCATCTGTTGTAACAGTGGCGTTCGGGTTGATTCGACGGTCGACATCATCTGGTTGATATGACCGAGTTCAGTGTCACCGCCACTGGCAATGACCATACCTTTTGCGGTACCTGCGCTGATAGTGGTGCCTGAGAACAGCAGGTTTTTGCGGTCCCCAATGACTGATTCGTCTTCAATTACCCCGATTTGTTTCTCAACGACGGTTGATTCACCGGTCAGGATAGCTTCTTCAATCTGGAGATTATGGGCTTCGAGTAGCCGCAAGTCGGCTGGAATTTTATCCCCTGGTTTCAATGTGACGATATCACCGGGGACTAAATTCTGTGCATCAATAGTTTGTGCGTTGCCATTACGTATTACGACGGCTTTACTGGAAAGCATATTCTGAATGCTTTTCAGAGATTTCTCGGCTTTATTTTCTTGAATGTAACCAATTAATGCGTTAATGACTGCCACACAAAGGATAATAATAGTGTCAACAGTGTGGCCCATTAGACCTTTAACTAACGCCGCAGCTAATAGAATGTAAATCAGGACATCATTAAAGTGCGCTAAAAACTGCAGTAAGGGATGCTTACTTTTTTTGGCCGGTAGTGCATTGGGGCCGTATTGTTTAAGACGTTCTTCCGCCTCTTGTTGGGTTAAACCTTCTTCGCGGCTATTTAAATGCTGCAAAGATTCTTCCGCAGTAAGCTGATACCAGGCCTTTCCCTCTGGGGGCTTCGCTCCGGACGTATGGTTTGATGAGTTTTGCATTGAAAGAACCTTCTTAAAAATTAATAAATCTGAAGTCTATCTATCCATTTGATTGAGTCATCGGACTATTTCACCAATGTGGGGCAGAGAGAATAATCTTCTTTCTTCCATGAAAAGATCCTGCTCCTTAATTTTTTGATTTTTATTAAAAGACAAAAAATGATTCTGAATGATATATTTACAACAACATAGTTATATTAGACAAGGATAGTAGATTTTTATCAAAATAGTGTCTTGATCTGAGATAATAAAGTCGAAGCATTTGACCATAAATAGCGACTAACATTGTGAATAATAAGTCATTACACGATGAACTCTCCAGCCAGTAATCTCCCTTACTTCGCTTGACGTGAAACCTTCATTCAGAAATATTAATTTTCTCTATCCATTGGTGCGTGTAATCGCTGGCTATCAGGTGAAACTCTTAGTTAGTATGTCCTGCTGCCGGAACTAATTATGACTATGCTAATCAGAAGTTGCGGTAAGCAAAGTGCAGTAGCCAACAACCAGTGAGGAAACAGTAAGTATGGACAAGTGGCGATATCTGGCGATTGGCGTATGTCTGGTGACGACTTCAGGAGTGGCCTTCGCAGACTCCATTGATGCCCAACGGCAACGCTATCAACAAGTTAAACAAGCTTGGGACAGCAATCAGATGGATACCGTGACGCAATTGATGCCGACGTTGCGCGACTATCCTCTGTATCCGTATCTGGAATACCGCCAGTTAACACAAGATTTGAGTCAGGTGAGTGCGGCACAAGTGAACGATTTTCTGACTCGTAACCCGACGTTGCCACCAGCACGTTCGCTGTCATCGCGTTTTGTTAATGAACTGGCACGTCGTGAGGATTGGCGCGGGTTATTAGCGTTCAGCCCGCAAGCTCCGCAACCGGTCGCCGCCCGCTGTAATTATTACTATGCCAAATGGGCAACCGGTGAGCAGCAAGTCGCGTGGGATGGGGCGAGTGAAGTTTGGCTTAATGGTCAGACACTACCCGGCAGTTGCGATAAATTATTCAGTGTTTGGCAGCAAGCCGGACATCAAACACCCTTGGCAACACTGGCACGGATGAAGTTAGCCCTTAAAGAGGGCAATGCCAGTCTGGTGAGTTACTTACTCAAACAATTGCCAGCAGATTATCAGACGATGGGGACGGCACTGGCGAAATTGCAAAGTGACCCTGCTAGCGTTGAAAGCTTTGCCCGTACCGTTGGGCCGACAGACTTTACTCGCTCAGCCACCATTATTGCCTTTACCCGGTTGGCTCGTCAGGACGTGGAAAATGCACGGGCGATGATACCCACGTTGGCACGGCTGCAAAAAATGAGTGACAGCGAAAAGCTGGAGCTGGAAGAAGCGGTGGCCTGGCGTTTGATGGGCAATGATGCGACTTACGACCAAGCCAAATGGCGCGATCAAGTGACCTTACGCAGTCATTCGACACCATTGCTGGAGCGCCGTATCCGCATGTCTCTGGGCAGTGGCGACCGCCAAGGGCTGGCAACCTGGATGGCTCGTTTACCCGCTGAGTCGCAAAACAAAGATGAGTGGCGCTACTGGCGTGCTTCATTGCTGCTAGAGCAAGGTAAGAAAACCGAGGGCGAAGCTATTTTGCGCAGCCTGATGCAGGAGCGTGGTTTTTATCCGATGGTTGCCGCCCAAAAACTGGGTGTTCCTTACCCTATCAATGTGGAGGTTGCCACCAAACCTGATGCTTCACTGGCACAGCGGCCAGAAATCGCTCGAGTGCGTGAACTCATGTATTGGAATATGGATAACCTGGCACGTAATGAGTGGAGCTATCTGGTTGCCAGCCGCAGCAAACCTGAGCAGGAAGCATTAGCGCGCTATGCATTTAACCAGAAGTGGGCAGACCTGAGTGTGCAGGCGACCATCGTGGCTAAATTATGGGACCATCTGGAAGAGCGCTTCCCTCTGGCATGGCCGAAAGAGTTCCGTCAGGCGACTGAAGGCAAAGGAATCACGCCAAGCTATGCTATGGCCATTGCTCGCCAGGAAAGTGCCTGGAACCCGAAAGCACAATCGCCAGTGGGGGCCACAGGTCTGATGCAGGTGATGCCACGAACCGCGGAACACACGGTCAAACTGAATAACATTCCAGGTTATGTTAATAGCAGCCAGTTGCTCGACCCCATTACCAACATAGAGATAGGAACCAGCTATCTGGAAGAGGTTTATCAGCAATTTGGTCGTAACCGTATTTTATCCAGCGCGGCCTACAATGCCGGTCCATCGCGGGTCAATACCTGGCTGGGGAACAGTGGCGGGCAAGTGGATGCCGTGGCATTTATCGAAAGTATTCCATTCTCAGAAACCCGTGGCTACGTGAAAAACGTATTGGCTTACGATGCATTTTATCGCCACTTTATGAATCGCCCAGCGAAGGTGCTGAGTGATGCTGAGTGGCAGCGGCGTTACTGATTCCCCTTCGTCCTTGAAGCCACAGGGGTGTTAGCGGCACGCACTTACCCGAATCACTGACTTGAGTCAGCTCATCGGGGGGCGTTTACTGGCTGCCTACCTGTGGCGCCAATGACTTTGGGGACTCTACTTGGTCCTTGAAGCCACAGGGGTGCTAGTGGCATGCACTTACCCGAATCACTGACTTGGGTCAGCTCATCGGGGTGCGTTTACTGGCTGGCTACCTGTGGCGCCAATGACTTTGGGGATAGGTGAGGTTATGGTATGCTTCTGTACTAGTTAAATAGTATGGCTGCATATCATGACAAAACTACGATTGACCGATCCGAATCTGTCGACTGAGGATAATCAGCACTGGCTGACTTTCGTTGCGCTGTTGCAAGACGCCATTGCGCAAGACCTCCATTTACCCCTGTTGCAATTAATGTTGACACCGGATGAGCGTACCGCGCTGGGGACTCGGGTGCGTATCATTGAGGAGTTAATGCGGGGTGAATTGAGCCAGCGTGAACTGAAAAATCAATTGGGTGCCGGCATTGCGACCATCACCCGTGGTTCAAATAGCCTGAAAGTGGCGCCTCCAGAATTGAAAAGCTGGCTGGAAGCGCAGTTATTGACAGGCAAAAGCTAATTACGCTTCAGGGCGCTGGTAAATTTCATTGTGAAATGGCACCAGTGCCAGCAGTAGGGCCTGATGATAGACACTGGTACGGGTCAGTTTACCGTCAGTAAAAATACCAATCGCGCCGCCCTGTTGTTTTACATTCAATATCCCGGTTAAATCTGCCATTTCGTCGCCCAGCTCACGGCCTTGGCGAATCCCTTGCAATATAATATCCGGCAGCATCAAGCTGGCTGAACGGGATTCCCCTCTGAGCTGCAAGTGTTCAATTACCATCCATGCAAAGGTCATATTATCTTCAATGCCGGCTTCAACTCCGACCCAAAAATCAGCTTCAGGGCACATCTGACGTGCATTGCTCACTCGCTGTCTGGCACCGGTGCGTGTCTCAGTGCTGCCTATGGGTTGCAGTGGAACACCGCTATCAACATTAACACCTTCAATGTGATACTCGCCGGGGCCATAAACATCATCAAATGCGAGGCTAATAGCCTTAATCTTTGCAGGGTTGGTAGTTGCGGCAACAACATGGTACATAATAAGTCTCAGAATAGATTTAAATAGCGTTGGTGTATATTTCACGCAGTATAACGGAAAAATGACATGTTACAGGTATATCTCGTGCGCCACGGCGAAACCGTGTGGAACGCATCGCGCCAGATTCAGGGCCAATCAGACAGCCCTCTGACTGATGTTGGTCTACGTCAGGCACACTTGGTTGCACAACGAGTTCGCAGCCAGGGCATTACCCATATTATTACCAGCGACCTTGGGCGCACGCAGCAAACGGCAAAAATCATCGCTGATGCTTGTGGGTTAGAAATGGTGACAGACCCGCGTCTGCGTGAGCTGAATATGGGGGTGTTAGAAACACGCCCGATAGAAAGCTTAACGCCGGAAGAAGAGCAATGGCGCAAGCAGATGGTCAACGGTACTGAAGGTGGTCGAATTCCTCAAGGGGAGTCGATGACGGAGCTGGGGTATCGGATGCGTGCGGCGCTGGATAGCTGTCTGGAGCTGCCGGCGGGGAGTAAGCCGCTATTAGTTAGCCACGGTATGGCGCTAGGGTGCTTATTGAGTACCTTGCTTGGTTTGCCCGCTTATGCTGAACGGCGGTTACGTTTGCGCAACTGTTCGCTATCACGTGTTGATTATCAGGAAAGCCCTTGGCTGGCTTCCGGATGGGTTATTGAAAGTGCTGGCGATACCGCCCACTTGGATATGCCAGCACTCGATGAACTACAGCGTTAACGCCTGATTGGAATGAGATATTCGCACTTCAACGTGGACGGAGGCCCATCTTTTGGCCTCCCCTGCGGGAAGAATCGCTCGATATCGTATCCACTCCTACGCGTTAATTCTAACTGCGGCAAGCAGGTGCCATAGAGTGTGAGAATGAAATCCTGCAACCCTTCCAGTGGCCCATCATAGCTAAACTGCACATACTCGCCACCTTGCAAGATAATCGGTTGCCCTTCCTGCACATTACCCGGTACATGCTGTGGTTCGATAGCTGTGGTGTAGAAAACCTCTTGCTCGTCATCTTTCTCCTGATTAGGTCGGGAGTGATGTAAACCATAGAGCACTGGCGGCACTTGATCGGCACCACCAAGATACTGTTGCCAGAAATGAGTCCGTAATTCAGTACGATGAGTCGATATTTGCTCTAGTGTACAAGAGTAACTTTGCGTCAGACCCACCAAGTGCTGCTCAGGTAAAGTAATGAATTCAGGCTGAGGTAGAGTATATGACCCGAGCCGGATAGGTGGGCATATTCCCGCTGAATTCCAATCTTCCGCCCGACGGTATAGCGCAGGTGTTTGCGCAAACTGTTTCTTAAAGGCGCGGGTGAAAGTTTGCTGCGAATCAAAACGATATTGCAGGGCAATATCCAGAATAGGGCGACTGGTTAATCGTAATGCGACAGCGGCTTTAGATAGCCTTCTGGCACGGATATAAGCACCGATAGCATTCCCGGTGACATCCTTGAACATTCGCTGTAAATGCCATTTTGAATAGCCTGCTTTGGCAGCGACATTGTCCAATGCTAAAGGCTGGTCTAAATGACTTTCTAGCCAGCTAAGCAAATCACGAATGATACTGGCTTGATCCATAGATCTTCCTCGTAAAGCGGCCTAAATTTAGGGTATTAGTAATATTAAAAGAATAGCTCTGGCGCATAGTAGCAACTTTTTATGTTCACTACTGCTTAAGAATTTACTGACCTTGTGTGTTAAAAAAGTACCTAAGATTTATAAAATGGTTTTTTAACGAGAGCTCTATTGTCAGCAATAAATATTTAACGTTGAATAACGTTATTCAACGACATGGAGTAAGTGTATGAAAAAAAATTGGATATTCCTTGGCTGCCTACTTTCTTTAGGGGCAATAACTGCCCATGCGGAGGAGATTGGTTCCGTTGATACGGTATTTAAATTGCTGGGACCTGACCATAAAATTGTGGTTGAAGCCTTCGATGACCCTGATGTTAAAAATGTAACTTGTTATATCAGCCGGGCAAAAACCGGTGGTATCAAGGGGGGATTAGGATTAGCGGAAGATACTTCTGATGCCGCCATTTCTTGTCAGCAAGTCGGGCCAATCGAGTTAAGTGACAAAATTAAGAATAGGAAATCTGAAGGTTCGGTGGTTTTCCAGAAGCGGACATCATTGGTCTTTAAAAAGCTACAAGTGGTTCGTTTCTATGACCCGAACCGTAATGCTTTAGTTTATCTCACTTACTCAGACAGGATTGTCGACGGTTCACCGAAAAATGCGATAAGTGCAGTGCCAATCATGCCTTGGTAATAATGCTACAAAAGTAAAAGCCAGCATTTGTAGCTGGCTTTTTTTATAGTAGACAGGCAGAGATTTACTCTTCCAGGTCACCACAGAAACGATAACCTTCACCATGGATAGTGGCGATGATTTCAGGGGTGTCCGGCGTAGATTCGAAATGCTTACGAATACGACGGATGGTGACGTCAACCGTACGATCATGCGGCTTCAGCTCGCGGCCAGTCATTTTCTTCAGCAATTCACCACGGGACTGAATCTTGCCTGGATTTTCACAAAAGTGCAGCATGGCGCGGAACTCACTGCGTGGCAGTTTATAATGCTCGCCAGCAGGGCTTATCAGTGAGCGGCTATTGATATCCAGCTCCCAGCCATTGAATTTATAGCTTTCAACCAAGCGGCGTTCTTCACCTACGCTACCCAAATTCATGGTGCGTGACAGCAGGTTACGTGCCCGAATGGTTAATTCGCGCGGATTGAAAGGTTTGGTGATGTAATCATCAGCACCAATTTCCAAACCAAGGATCTTGTCAACTTCGTTATCACGACCTGTCAGGAACATTAGGGCAACACTTGCTTGTTCACGAAGTTCTCGTGCTAGCAACAGGCCATTTTTGCCCGGCAGATTGATGTCCATGATAACTAAGTTGATATCATTCTCAGACAGAATGTGGTGCATTTCTGCGCCATCATTGGCCTCATGAACCACATAGCCTTCCGCCTCGAAAATGCTCTTCAGGGTGTTACGAGTAACGATCTCGTCTTCTACGATCAGAATGTGCGGGGTCTGCATGTTTGCTACCTAAAATTGCCAACAAAATAGAAATAGGAAGTACAGAAGTCTTTGTTATATTAGGATTTTTATTGACTTGTTACTCGTCATCCCGTTCATCACATGACTAAAGTACGTAAACGCGTTCTTGATGCACTTTCCATCAACGTCAACAACATCACTAGCTTGGTCGGGGTGTTACTCCCTACAGCCCCAAAGGTGACAAAAGCGGCGCATATCCTAACCTTATTAACAGCAATATAACAGTGTGAGCCGAATGTACCACCCAACAAAACTACGCTTTGTTGACATATATCAAATTCAATTGTAGCACGTTAACACTTTTGTGAAAAAGACTTACAAGAATACCAGCTTAAGCGATAGTTGGTTAAATTATGTGATCGATTCAGTGTTATTAATATTAAAAATTGGAAGACAGACGTAACAAAAAAATGAAATTTCTAATCTATTGATTTTTATTGTTTAAAATCAATATTCTTTCGACATAAAGCCAATGAACAGCTTTTTCTTGTCAGCGGTCTATTTCATCGAAAAGCATAAGAAGAATTATCATCAATGTTAGTCAAATGTAAAGTGAAGTGACAAAGTTTTCATTTTTGTTGCGTTTAAAACCATTTGAACCCATAGCCAGTCTATTTTGTCCCTTCAATGAGGTTTTATCCTGTAGCGGGTATCGATTGTCTGCCAGGAGGATTCATATCATTAAGGTGAAAAAAAATGAGTAAAGTTAATTGTATTGACCAAGGCTAATTAAATAGTTTTATTCCCTATTATTTTAGGGGGATTTTTATGTGTATCCGCTGATAATGCTTCCTGAATTAGACGATTACCCATTATACGGGGGCTAATTTCTTGGTGGCGGCGGATGAAAAAATTTGACTTGAGAGGACGATTGCTTTAACCAATAGAGGGAGAACTTAATTTACGAGACAGACAGAGACATGCGATACATCAGCCTGAACACAACAATTATTACCACCACCGAAACCACAGGTTACGGGGCGGGCTGACGCGTACAGGAAACAACAAAAAAAAGCCCGCACCTAGACAGTGCGGGCTTTTTTTTTCAATCAAATCTTTGCAAAAAAGTTTGCGATAAAAATAGCGCGAAAGCGGGAGAAAACCAGAAATGCGAGTGCTGAAATTTGGCGGGACATCAGTAGCAAATGCAGAACGCTTTATGCGTGTTGCCGATATCATTGAAAATAATGCGCGTCAGGGGCAAGTGGCTACGGTGTTATCCGCTCCCGCTAAAATTACTAATCACCTGGTTGCGATGATTGACAAAATGGTCGCTGGGCAAGATATCTCACCAAATATTAGCGATGCAGAGCGGATTTTTTCCGAGTTGCTGCGTGGATTGGCTGATGCGCAACCCGGTTTAGACTATGAACGCCTGAAAGCACTGGTGGCCCATGAGTTTGCGCAACTCAAACATGTTTTGCACGGTATCTCTTTGCTGGGTCAATGCCCGGAGAGTATCAATGCCTCAATCATCTGCCGTGGCGAAAAACTTTCCATTGCCATCATGGAAGCGGTATTCCAAGCCAAAGGTTATAAAGTCAGCGTGATTGATCCGGTGGAGAAATTGCTGGCTCATGGCCATTACCTTGAATCCACAGTTGATATCACTGAGTCAACCCGCCGTATCGGTTCCAGTGCTATTCCTGCTGACCACATCATCCTGATGGCGGGTTTCACCGCCGGTAATGATAAAGGTGAGCTGGTGGTGCTGGGCCGTAATGGTTCCGACTATTCCGCTGCTGCTCTGGCGGCGTGTTTACGTGCTGACTGTTGTGAGATCTGGACTGATGTTGATGGGGTATATACTTGTGACCCGCGTGTTGTTCCTGATGCGCGATTGTTGAAATCGATGTCATATCAAGAGGCTATGGAACTTTCCTATTTTGGTGCCTCAGTTCTCCACCCTCGTACTATTGCTCCCATTGCCCAATTCCAAATTCCTTGCCTGATTAAAAATACCTCGAACCCACAAGCACCCGGCACCTTAATTGGTGGCGAGAGCAGCGACGATGGCTTCCCGGTTAAAGGCATCACCAACCTGAATAATATGGCGATGATTAACGTCTCAGGTCCCGGCATGAAAGGGATGGTCGGTATGGCAGCCCGTGTCTTTGCGGTAATGTCTCGCAGCGGTATTTCAGTGGTGCTGATTACTCAGTCATCTTCTGAATACAGCATCAGTTTCTGTGTGCCGCAGTCAGAGCTATCCCGCGCCCGTAGAGCACTGGAAGACGAGTTCTATCTGGAGCTGAAAGACGGCCTGCTGGAGCCTTTGGATGTCATGGAGCATCTGGCGATCATCTCAGTGGTCGGTGATGGTATGCGCACCCTGCGTGGGATTTCGGCCCGTTTCTTCTCAGCGCTGGCCCGTGCCAATATCAATATCATTGCCATTGCTCAAGGTTCATCTGAGCGCTCTATTTCGGTGGTAGTCAGCAATGATGCAGCCACTACCGGTGTGCGTGTTTGCCATCAGATGCTGTTCAATACCGATCAGGTTATTGAAGTGTTTGTCATTGGTGTTGGTGGCGTCGGTGGGGCATTAATCGAGCAAATCTATCGTCAACAACCTTGGCTGAAACAGCGCCATATTGACTTGCGCGTCTGTGGTATTGCCAACTCCAAAGCCATGCTGACCAATGTGCACGGTATTGCGCTGGATAACTGGCGTCACGAGCTGGCCGAAGTGAAAGAGCCGTTTAACCTGAGCCGCCTGATTCGTCTGGTGAAAGAGTACCACTTGCTCAATCCGGTGATTGTTGATTGTACCTCCAGCCAGGCGGTGGCTGACCAATATGCTGATTTCTTGGCAGATGGTTTCCATGTTGTGACGCCAAACAAAAAAGCGAACACATCGTCGATGAATTATTACCGTCAGATGCGGGCAGCGGCGGCGAAATCCTGCCGTAAATTCTTGTATGACACCAACGTAGGCGCTGGCTTACCGGTAATCGAAAACTTACAGAATTTGCTTAATGCTGGTGACGAGCTGATGCGTTTCTCTGGCATTCTGTCTGGCTCACTCTCCTTTATTTTCGGTAAGCTCGACGAAGGGATGACATTATCGGAGGCGACGTTGCAAGCCAAGGCGCTGGGGTATACCGAGCCCGACCCACGTGATGACCTTTCCGGGATGGACGTTGCGCGTAAATTGTTGATCTTGGCCCGTGAAGCAGGGTACAAACTTGAGCTGACGGATATTGAGGTTGAGTCAGTTCTGCCAGCAAGCTTTGATGCTTCAGGTGATGTCGATAGCTTCCTCGCGCGCCTGCCATCACTGGATGCTGAGTTCACTCGTCTGGTGGCAGATGCCAGCGAGCAGGGCAAAGTGCTGCGTTATGTCGGGGTTATCGAAGAAGGGCGTTGTATTGTCCGGATGGATGCTGTGGACGGTAACGACCCACTGTATAAAGTTAAAAATGGTGAGAATGCGTTGGCCTTCTATACCCACTATTATCAGCCAATTCCGTTGGTACTTCGCGGATATGGTGCGGGTAATGACGTGACTGCTGCCGGGGTGTTCGCCGATCTTTTACGCACATTATCATGGAAGTTGGGAGTTTAAATATGGTTAAGATCTATGCTCCGGCATCGATTGGCAATGTCAGCGTCGGGTTTGATGTGCTGGGTGCGGCGGTTTCACCGATTGACGGCACCTTGCTGGGTGATTGTGTCAGTGTGACGGCGGCAGAGAGTTTTAGTCTGCGCAATGAAGGCCGTTTTGTCAGTAAACTGCCTGACGACCCGAAACAGAATATTGTTTATCAATGCTGGGAGCGTTTTTGCCAAGAAATGGGCAAAGAGATCCCGGTGGCGATGGTATTGGAAAAGAATATGCCGATTGGCTCAGGGCTGGGGTCTAGCGCCTGTTCGGTGGTTGCCGGGTTGATGGCAATGAACGAATTTTGTGGCCAGCCGTTGGACAAAGTCACCTTGCTTGGCCTGATGGGGGAACTGGAAGGGCGGGTATCCGGGAGTGTTCATTTTGATAATGTTGCACCGTGCTATTTGGGTGGAATGCAGCTGATTCTTGAGCAGGATGGCTATATTAGCCAAGAAGTGCCTGGTTTTGATGACTGGCTGTGGGTGATGGCATATCCGGGCATCAAAGTGTCAACGGCTGAAGCGCGGGCGATTTTACCAGCACAGTATCGCCGTCAGGATTGCATCACGCACGGGCGCAATGTCGCCGGATTCATTCACGCCTGCCACACTCAGCAACCAGATTTGGCCGCTAAAATGATGAAAGATGTCATCGCCGAGCCTTATCGCACCCAATTATTGCCGGGCTTTGCGGCTGCGCGGCAAGCTGCGCATGATATCGGTGCATTGGCCTGTGGTATTTCCGGCTCCGGCCCGACTCTGTTTGCCGTCTGTAACGACTCAGAAACCGCGCAGCGTATGGCGAACTGGCTACAAAATCATTACCTGCAAAACGACGAAGGTTTTGTTCATATTTGCCGTCTGGATACCGCAGGCGCACGACTACTGGGATAACGCATGAAACTGTATAACCTTAAAGATCACAACGAGCAGGTCAGCTTCGCGCAAGCGATCACACAGGGCCTGGGCAAGCAGCAGGGGCTTTTTTTCCCGCTGGAATTACCTGAGTTTGAACTGACTGAAATTGATAAATTGCTGGATCTGGATTTTGTGACACGCAGCAGCCGTATTCTGTCTGCATTTATTGGTAGTGAAATTGCTCCCGAAGTCTTAACCAAACGCGTGCAGGCGGCTTTTGAGTTCCCGGCACCGGTAGCGCAGGTTGAGAATGATATCGCCGCACTGGAGCTGTTCCACGGCCCGACATTAGCATTCAAAGATTTCGGCGCACGTTTTATGGCGCAAATGCTGGCTGAAGTGGCAGGCGACCAGCCGGTGACTATCCTAACGGCGACCTCTGGCGACACCGGTGCAGCAGTAGCCCATGCGTTCTATGGCCTGAAAAACGTGCGTGTGGTTATCCTCTATCCCCGCGGCAAAATCAGCCCACTGCAGGAGAAACTGTTCTGTACATTGGGTGGCAATATTCACACCGTGGCAATTGATGGCGATTTTGATGCTTGTCAGGCACTGGTGAAACAAGCCTTTGATGATGAAGAGTTAAAGCAGGAATTGAGCCTTAACTCTGCTAACTCAATCAATATCAGCCGTTTATTGGCGCAAATCTGCTATTACTTTGAAGCCGTAGCCCAACTGCCACAAGAGGCACGTAATCAACTGGTTATCTCTGTGCCAAGTGGTAATTTTGGTGATTTGACGGCTGGCCTGCTGGCTAAATCCTTGGGATTGCCGGTTAAGCGTTTTATCGCCGCCACCAATGCCAATGATACCGTGCCGCGCTTCTTGGTTAATGGCCAGTGGCAGCCAAAACCTACGGTGGCGACGTTATCGAATGCCATGGATGTCAGTCAGCCAAATAACTGGCCACGGGTTGAAGAACTCTATCGCCGTAAAATCTGGCAGTTGAAGGATTTGGGCCATGGTGCGGTCAGTGATGATGTAACCAAAGACACCATGCGTGAGCTGGCTGGCTTGGGCTATATCTCAGAACCTCATGCTGCCATTGCTTACCGTGTTCTGCGTGACCAATTGCAAGATGGTGAATTCGGGTTGTTTATCGGAACTGCACATCCGGCGAAATTCAAAGAGAGCGTAGAAGAGATTCTGGGGCAAGAGTTGCCGTTGCCAAAACCACTGGCGGTACGGGCGAAATTACCTTTGCTATCCCACGATTTGTCAGCAGATTTTGCCGAATTACGTGGTTTCTTGATGGCCTTGCCGAAGTGATTTTTATGAGTTAGTTATTTAGCCAGGCTGTTGAGTAGGAGGGCCGGTCGGCCTCCTACTCCTGTGGCTGGCACGAGATATTGCCCGCTCACTCAACCCTCCATCCTTCAAACTCAGTCCCTAAACAACTTAATACCAAAACCTAATTTTCGCTTCGCTTAAATACCAACTCGTTTTTAGCTGATAACCCGGCATCAAATTCATAACCTTCCAAATTAAAATCAACCAGTTGCTCTGGTTTGGTCAATTTGTTTTGAATGATAAAACGACTCATAAGCCCGCGCGCTTTTTTGGCGTAGAAACTGATGATTTTATACTTCCCGTTTTTCTCATCCAAAAAGACCGGCTTAATCAGTGAACCGGTTAATTTGGCTGGTTTTACTGCCTTAAAGTACTCATCAGAAGCCAGATTAATCAGCACGTTATCGCCTTGCTGCTCCAGTGCCTGATTCAGTTTTTCGGTTATCTGATCACCCCAGAATGAATAGAGATCTTTGCCGTTTGGATTAGCCAGCTTAATCCCCATTTCCAGCCGATAAGGCTGCATCAGATCAAGCGGCCGTAGCACACCGTATAGACCAGAGAGCATACGCAAATGTTGTTGGGCAAAATCAAAATCAGCAGCGCTGAAATCTTGTACTTGCATCCCGGTGTAGACATCACCTTTAAAGGCCAGGATAGCCTGGCGCGCATTGTCCGGCGTGAAATCTGGCTGCCATTCGCTAAAGCGGGCGGCATTTAATCCCGCTAGTTTGTCGCTAATCCCCATCAGACTGCTGATTTGCGCGGGCGTCAACTCACGGCAAATCTCGATAAGTTGTTGTGATTTATCCAACATTTCAGGCTGAGTAAACTTCTTGGTCGCTAATGGACTTTGAAAATCAAGGGTTTTGGCTGGGGAAATAATAATAAGCATGGCGACATCCTATTTATTCCCGTCATACTTCAAGCTGCAGGTGTTGGCTGCATTCGTTCACCCCAGTCACTTACTTATGTAAGCTGCCAAGGACTCACTTATTTGCCATCTTCCTACTACTCGAATTATTTAGGGTATATCCAAATAACACACTGTAGCAAAAAGCAGCCGTCAGCTAAAAGAAGATTGGTCGATTGCTAAGATAGGTAGGCGGTCTGCCTGATAAGGGATATAGTTTTTACAACTTAGGTCTCCAATGACTGAAAACGTTGTTTGGCTAAATCGTCTCAGCACCACAATAATGGACTAAGTTGCTATTAACCTGCCGGTTTCCAGCTGTTTTAAAAGGCGAAAACGGTTGCGAATCGGATAGTGTTGGTTTGCGCCTTTTTTAGTCTGTTTAACTGCCTTGCACCGAGGCTTACGCATGTTATTATCAAGACAAGGCAGAGTGTCGAAATAGCCAATTGTGAGAAATAGCTAACATTGGAAAAGGGGTGATTAGCTGTTTCAACAGAGATAAAAAGCAGCGACATGCCAAAAGTTCATGCACATACGATGAGAAACGACAACATGACCGATAAACTTACTTCCCTACGTCAAATCACCACGGTAGTAGCAGATACTGGGGATATCGCGGCAATGAAACTGTATCAGCCGCAAGATGCAACCACCAACCCATCACTGATTCTGAATGCTGCGCAAATTCCTGAATACCGCAAACTGATTGATGAGGCTGTTGCTTGGGCGCGTGAACAAAGTAGCGACCATGCTCAACAGATCGTTGATGCGACAGACAAACTGGCTGTCAATATTGGTTTGGAAATTCTGAAGCTGATCCCAGGCCGTATTTCTACTGAAGTTGATGCCCGTCTGTCTTATGACACTGTTGCCAGCGTGGCAAAAGCCAAGCGTCTGATCAAAATGTATAACGAAGCTGGCATCAGCAATGACCGTATTCTGATCAAACTGGCTTCTACTTGGCAGGGTATTCGTGCTGCGGAACAGCTGGAAAAAGAAGGCATCAACTGTAACCTGACTCTGCTGTTCTCCTTCGCTCAGGCGCGTGCTTGTGCTGAAGCGGGTGTGTTCCTGATTTCACCCTTTGTTGGCCGTATTCTTGACTGGTATAAAGCCAATGGCGACAAAAAAGAGTTCGCACCAAACGAAGATCCAGGTGTTGTTTCCGTCACCGAGATTTACCAGTATTACAAAAAACACGGTTATAAGACTGTGGTTATGGGCGCAAGCTTCCGTAATCTGGGCGAAATCATCGAGTTGGCAGGTTGTGATCGCCTGACTATCGCGCCATCTTTGCTGAAAGAGCTGGCAGAAAGTGAAGGCCCGGTAGAGCGTAAATTGTCTTATACCGGTGAAGTCCAGGCTAAACCTGCTCCATTGACTGAAGCTGAGTTCTACTGGCAGCACAACCAAGACCCAATGGCGATTGATAAACTGGCTGATGGCATCCGTAAATTTGCCATCGACCAAGGCAAACTTGAGAAAATGATCTCAGACCTGCTGTAATTTCTATAGCTTGCAGTAATTGATTATCCGCAGTTATTCGATGAAAAGGTGGCGTAAGCCGCCTTTTTTATTGCCTGTCACTCGCGCCGGAGAGCAGTTCCAATGACGTTGAATATGCTATTATTCGCTACAGATAAAAGGCTTTTCGTCGAGGTAGTCATATGAATACATTACGTATCGGTTTAGTTTCAGTCTCAGATCGCGCGTCGAGTGGGGTATATCAAGATAAAGGAATTCCAGCATTGGAAGCGTGGTTGGCGAGCGCGTTAACGACCCCTTTTGAAATCGAAACCCGTCTTATCCCCGATGAACAAACGCTGATTGAGCAAACCCTGTGTGAGTTAGTCGATGAAATGGGTTGCCATTTGGTGCTGACTACGGGGGGAACGGGGCCGGCAAGACGTGATGTCACTCCTGACGCCACTCTGGCTATCGCTGATCGTCAAATGCCAGGTTTTGGCGAACAAATGCGTCAAATCAGCCTTCATTTCGTTCCTACCGCGATATTGTCTCGTCAGGTGGGGGTTATTCGTAAGCAAGCATTGATTATTAACTTACCTGGGCAGCCTAAATCGATCAAAGAAACCCTTGAAGGAGTGAAAGATGCTCAGTCAAAGGTTGTCGTCGCCGGTATTTTTGCCAGTGTACCTTATTGCATCCAATTATTGGACGGACCTTACGTCGAAACTAACAGTGAAGTGGTAGCGTCTTTTCGTCCTAAGAGTGCTGTTATTGGTGCAAAAGGCTAAATTAGAATTTTCTATAGCATAAAACTCCGTTGTAAGCGTGTGGGGAATTTTGTACGGTATAGTCATGTTTACTTTACAAAAAGTTGGAAATATTTTTCTTCCCCTACTCTGGTTTACTACGGTGTCATATGCCTCAAGAACTCAACTCAACTCAAAATGACTTATCCCAGTCTCATACTGGCCAACAGCATAATCATAATCGCCGGTTGAATAAGCAAGATTACAAAACACTCACGCTGGCCGCACTGGGCGGGGCGCTAGAGTTTTATGATTTCATCATCTTTGTCTTTTTTGCGGCGGTTATTGGTGACCTATTCTTCCCGACAGATATGCCAGAGTGGCTACGTCAGGTCCAAACATTCGGTATTTTTGCCGCCGGTTATCTGGCTCGTCCGCTGGGTGGCATCATCATGGCGCACTTTGGTGATTTGGTCGGCCGTAAAAAAATGTTCACTTTGAGTATTTTGTTAATGGCATTACCAACGCTGGCGATTGGTATGCTGCCAACTTATGCCTCTATCGGTATTGCTGCACCATTACTGCTGTTGCTGATGCGGGTATTACAAGGTGCGGCAATCGGTGGTGAAGTTCCCGGTGCATGGGTCTTTGTAGCTGAACATGTACCACGCCGGCGTATTGGCATCGCCTGCGGCACCTTAACAGCAGGCTTAACTGCTGGGATCTTGTTAGGTTCACTGGTAGCGACGGCGATGAACACCATGCTGAGTCATCAAGCTATTTTAGATGGCGGATGGCGGGTACCGTTCTTCCTCGGTGGGATTTTCGGCTTGTTTGCGATGTATTTACGCCGTTGGTTGCAAGAAACACCTATCTTCAAAGAGATGCAGGCCCGTAAAACCTTGGCAGACGAATTGCCCTTGAAATCTGTCGTGGTCAATCATAAGAAAGAAGTGTTTGTTTCAATGCTGCTGACTTGGCTGCTCTCGGCCGGTATTGTGGTCGTTATCCTGATGACGCCGACTTATTTACAGAAACAGTTTGGTGTTTTACCGGCACTGGCATTACAAGCTAATAGCTTGGCCATTGTTGCGTTGGTATTTGGCTGTGTGGTTGCAGGATTAGCGATTGATCGCTTTGGTGCCAGTAAGACCTTTATTATTGGTAGCTTGATGTTGGCTGTATCCACGTGGTCGTTTTATCACTCTAATTTGACTGATCCGACTCAACTGTTTAGCCATTATATGATGGCTGGCTTTTGTGTCGGTATTGTTGGGGCGGTACCTTATGTCATGGTGCGCGCTTTCCCTGCTGAAGTCCGTTTCACCGGTATTTCCTTCTCCTACAATGTGGCGTATGCCATTTTTGGTGGCCTGACACCTATTCTGGTGACTTTATTGATGAAGGTGACCCCAATGGCTCCAGCGTATTACATGTTGTTATTATCACTGGTAGGGCTGTTGTTAGGGATTTATCTGCGTAACGATATTAACAGTGATGTAAAAGTTCAGATAACCAAGAAGGTGATGGGCTAAATAACACTATCATCCAATAAGTCTTCGCACCAATAGCCCATGAATTTATGGGCTATTTTTTGCTCAAATAATTTTAAAACTCGTTTTTAAAATTAAAACCGAGTTTCTGTTTGACTCGTGCTGAAGGGTGAGAAATGACTTCAGAAAATAAAGTCCGAGCCCCTTGTCGTTGTAAATAGCGGGCAAGCTCACTGACTGCGGCGGTTCCTGCTCCCCTTACTGTTCCTTCACGTTCGGGGAATAACACATAATCTGGCAGTGTTGCTGATGCGACCAGTTCAACTTCACTTTGACTATTAAAACGGTCAGCCAGAATAATGGCTATAATTCTGCCATGTAGCTTGATGACTACATAAATTTCACCAGGACGGCGAATAATTAATCTCCGATGGATTATCCCGGTAACAATATGCCCAGCATGTAGGATTTTACTGAGCACGGTCTGTGTATCATCAGTAGTGGGATCTGCTCCCATATGTGTGCCTTGATACTGTTCTCCCCATTGAGCAATAGTTTCGCTGAGTCTTCTGCGCATAGCTTGCGCATTCTGAATTTCGGCATCTGACAGCTTTTCCTCTTCCTCAGGGGAGAGTGTTGTCAATATTTCCACTTCAAAGTTTAAGTCATGTTGCACAATAGGCTCATTTTGCACTATGAAAGTAGGTGGGATTGGTCTGTATATAAATGTATCTAATATTAACTCATAGACACCTAGAGGTAATAATTCCACTTGTGAGGGAGACTCATCCGATAAATAACGAAATCTGTTTCCTAAATAGCTAAGCTGCGCATAGTCAAAGGCGGTTCTGACATGATTAAAAGCATCTTCCGTATTTTTTTCCATTATTTTTTCTTTTACAGCATTGATTAATCGCTTTTCCACATCATGGTCTTTTACCTCGACCCCAGTGCTTCCCGTTCTAGTAATAGAATCTATAATTTGGCCAAAAAATACGGCATTCCAAGTTTCCAAACTATGGCCGAATAATAAGGTGAAATCAGTCATGATTTCTAGTGTCCAATCGATACAGTGAGGCTTTATTTGGCGAGTCTGACGTGAATTGAATAAAGAATAGATAGAAACCATGCAGGCTTTTGCGACGGCAGGTAAACTTAGTGATTGATTATGCTTAGTACTGTCAATATAGGTTAATAGCGCATAACTATTAAAGCTATTTATATCAGGTGGTTTTGTTCCGGTTAATGATTCTTTACTAAGTGGGCGACTGCTTCCGGCAATATGTAAAGTCTTACCTGCCGTATTATTATTGAAATATTGATGTGCACTAAATACAATGTTATCTAATTGTTGGCATTTACCTTGTGTAATATAGTTGTAAATATTTAGAAAAGGAGTGAAGGCACATATTATTTTGCTTGCTTTACTTATTTGATTTGCGTCTCTTTTTTTCTCTGATTTGATGCCAGTATCTGCTGTTAGTATCGTTTTGGCTAAAATGAGTGGTTTTTCTATATTGTAGTTTATTATTTCTATTTCTGGATTTTCTTTGATTGTATTTTGCCATTCAAATAATATGATGGGCGATATATCAACTAAGTTATTATTTAATGTTTGTATATATTGGGTTTTTACGATGCCATCTTCTATCTGTATAATAAATGATAGTCTATCTATCTCCTTGTGAAGACTAAAATAAAACTTACTGATCATACTCAGATCGGAAAATATAATATTACCTTTATTCAGGCTAATTGTCGGGCCACCGAATAATTTAATGTCATAAGTGGTATCTCTATAAATTCCTTCACTATTAAAAACAAGGAGTAATTGTTTGTTTTTTAGAAGAGTATTATCCCAATAACTACCGAATGCATCAGTTAGGTTTATCCTACGCCTTCCTATAATAATACATTGTTGATCACAATTAAGTTCTTTGCTTTCTGTTGCTTTCATGCCGGTTATTTCACTGTCCATTCCTAGTGATTTTAAACCATTAACAGTAATACTTTCGGTTAGCTCGAAAAAAGGTGCATTGAAATTGTCATTTTTATAAATTGTCGCCATCATCCCATCAGGGATGGTAATTGATTTGATACTATCGTTATGAACAAGAAGTACATTTCGGTCAGAATTAATTATTCCCTGACTGTCATGATATAAGTCTATTTGTTGATTTGACGCTAAGCAAGTACTGTCGCCTTGATAATTGTCTTCAGTATAAAAACAGATTGCAGGTTCTATTTGATAGGATTTTATTTTTTGATATAAACCTGATGATATTAATTCTGGTAGATTAATATCATTCTTTAACTTTTTCTTGGTGCCGGAAAAATTAATACCATCATAAATAGTGATAATCATTCCCGGTGGTACTGAAATAGAAGCGATACCATGATCAAAATTATCATCATAGTTATAGGTGGAGTTTGCCTCACTTTCTTCCGCACAAAATGACTCTCCTTGATAATCGGCTAATTCATAAAAACAGATTTTTGCCTCATCTGACCAAGTTGATTGTGAAATTATTAATATAGTGCTAGCGAATAGTTTTGTGACTATCTTCATAGGTGACCTTTAGGTTTCTTGTTATTCATTCAATATTATCAACGGTATTGATATGTTATCTGACGAGTTCTTTATTTTCTTTATCTATTTTAATTATTCTATTTAACTATTTTATAGTATTAATAAATAGATATGTTTTCATATGTAATAATCAGGTTATATATAAGAGCTGCTTGCAGAGGTGCTACGATAAATTAAGTATAAAAAAGCCCCCTAAATATTAACACTTAGGGGGCTAGAAAATATAAACTCTTTAAGTGAGTTGTAATTAAGCTACAGCTTGTGCTGGTAAAGTTTGGCTCGGTTCGCCAATTGGCAGCACTGTACGGCCATATTGTTCATTCAATACTTCTGCCATTGCCAGGTAAATTGCGCTAGCACCACAGATAATGCCTTCGAAACCAGCGAAAACCAGCAGCGAATGGTTACCGGTGAAGTTACCGACCGCCAGCAGAGCAAACAACAGCGTCAAGCTACCGAAAACAAACTGTAAGGCACGGTTAGCTGGCAAGGTGCCGAAGAACATAAACAGCGTGAAGATACCCCATAGGCCTAAATAAACGCCAAGGAATTGCGCATCAGTTGCTTCCGCCATGCCCATTTTCGGCAACATTAGCAAACCGACCAGGCTCAACCAGAATGCACCATAGGAGGTAAATGCTGTTGCAGCAAAAGTATTGCCTTTCTTATATTCCAGCATACCCGCTAGAATTTGTGCCAGACCGCCGTAAAAAATCCCCATACTCAAAATAACAGAGGTCAGGGGAAAGAAGCCTGCGTTGTGCAGGTTAAGCAAGACGGTGGTCATCCCAAAGCCCATCAGGCCTAATGGGCCAGGATTCGCCAACTTGGTGGTGTTCATAAGTCCTCTGCAAGTAACAGAATGCCAATAAAAAAGGATAATTATCCGAATAAGTATAAGGCGCCTGAATGACTAAAAAGTCGTCTATTCCCTCAGTGCGCGCGGCATCATAATGATCTGCGCGATTGGAAACAATGATCTTGAAGGTGATAAAAAGTAATTTTTTTTCATCTCCCCCCTTGATGCTGCGTTTCGTGGCCCCATCTTATTCCCAACCGCAAGGACTAATCGTGGATCAGCGGAAACATACATCAGTAGAAATCTGGGTGTGAAATCATTGATTGTGAAAATACGGGCAGTTGAAAATAAACAATCCGCCCACATATAGATTAGTAACTTGACCGAATATGACTTTTTAGTGGAGGCGTTCTAGATGGGTAAAATTATTGGTATCGACTTGGGTACTACCAACTCTTGTGTAGCAATTATGGATGGCACAACTGCGCGCGTGCTGGAAAACGCCGAAGGCGATCGCACAACGCCTTCTATTATTGCGTATACCCAAGATGGTGAGATTCTGGTTGGTCAACCAGCTAAACGTCAGGCTGTCACTAACGCAGAAAACACACTGTTTGCTATTAAGCGTTTGATTGGCCGTCGTTTCCAAGACGAAGAAGCACAGCGTGATAAGAGCATCATGCCGTACAAAATCGTTGCTGCTGATAATGGTGACGCTTGGCTGGAAGTGAGAGGCCAGAAAATTGCACCACCGCAGATTTCTGCTGAAGTGCTGAAGAAAATGAAGAAAACGGCTGAAGATTATCTGGGCGAACCAGTGACTGAGGCAGTTATCACTGTACCTGCATACTTTAACGATGCTCAGCGTCAGGCAACCAAAGATGCTGGCCGTATCGCAGGTCTGGAAGTAAAACGTATCATTAACGAGCCAACCGCAGCAGCATTAGCCTATGGTTTGGATAAAGAAGTCGGCAACCGTACTATTGCGGTTTATGACCTCGGTGGTGGTACTTTCGATATCTCAATTATCGAAATCGACGAAGTTGATGGCGAAAAAACCTTTGAAGTTCTGGCAACCAACGGTGACACCCACTTGGGTGGTGAAGACTTCGATAGCCGCTTGATCAACTACTTGGTTGATGAGTTTAAGAAAGACCAGGGCATGGATCTGCGTACCGATCCACTGGCAATGCAGCGCCTGAAAGAAGCGGCTGAAAAAGCGAAAATTGAGCTGTCTTCAGCTCAGCAGACCGACGTCAACCTGCCGTACATCACGGCTGATGGCAATGGTCCAAAACACATGAACATCAAAGTGACCCGCGCTAAATTGGAGTCACTGGTAGAAGATTTGGTAAACCGTTCTATTGAACCACTGAAAGTGGCTCTGCAGGATGCTGGCCTGTCTGTTTCCGACATCCAGGACGTTATCCTGGTTGGTGGTCAGACTCGTATGCCAATGGTTCAGAAGAAAGTTGCTGATTTCTTCGGTAAAGAACCACGTAAAGACGTTAACCCAGATGAAGCTGTAGCTATTGGTGCGGCAGTGCAGGGTGGTGTTCTGTCTGGTGAAGTGAAAGACGTTCTGTTGCTGGACGTTACCCCACTGTCACTGGGTATTGAAACCATGGGTGGTGTGATGACTCCGCTTATCACTAAAAACACCACTATCCCAACTAAGCACAGCCAGGTGTTCTCTACTGCGGAAGACAACCAGTCTGCAGTAACCATCCATGTGCTTCAGGGTGAGCGTAAACGTGCCCAGGATAACAAATCTCTGGGTCAGTTCAATCTGGACGGTATCCAAGCTGCACCTCGCGGCATGGCGCAAATCGAAGTGACCTTTGATATCGACGCCGATGGTATTTTGCATGTGTCTGCTAAAGACAAAAATACCGGTCGTGAGCAGAAGATCACTATCAAGGCATCTTCTGGTTTGAACGAGGAAGAGATCCAGAAAATGGTACGCGATGCGGAAGCTAACGCTGAAGCAGACCGCAAGTTTGAAGAGCTGGTACAGACTCGCAACCAGGCTGACCATCTGATTCACGGCACTCGTAAACAGTTGGAAGAAGCCGGTGACAAGCTGCCAGCTGAAGATAAAACTGCAATCGAAGATGCGGTGAAAGCTTTGGAAGCTGCGCTGAAAGGCGAAGACAAAGCTGAAATTGAAGCGAAAACTCAGGCTCTGGTGCAAGTTTCTGGCAAGTTGCTGGAAATGGCTCAGCAGCAGCAAGCTGCCGCAGGCGGTGATGCTGGTGATACCAGTGCCAAGAAAGAAGACGACGTCGTAGACGCCGAATTCGAAGAAGTGAAAGACAAAAAATAATCGCCCTTAAGCGGGCACAGCAGTGGTAGGCCTTACTGTTGCTGGAAACCAGCACGGGCGTCGAGGAAACTCTACGCCCGTGCACGCATGTTAAGGGTAGGAAAAAAAGAGAATGGCGAAGAGAGATTATTACGAGGTTTTAGGCGTTAAAAAGGACGCCGATGAACGTGAAATCAAAAAGGCCTATAAACGCCTGGCGGTAAAGTATCATCCGGACCGTAATCAGGACGAGAACGATACCGGCGAAAATTTTAAAGAAGTTAAGGAAGCTTACGAAATTCTGACCGACCCACAAAAACGCGCAGCCTATGATCAATATGGTCATGCAGCCTTTGAACAAGGTGGCATGGGCGGTGGCGGTTTTGGTGGCGGTGGTGCCGATTTTAGCGACATTTTTGGTGATGTTTTCGGTGATATCTTTGGTGGTGGCCGTCGTCAACGTGCCTCCCGTGGTTCAGACCTACGCTACAACATGGATCTGACACTGGAAGAAGCTGTCCGGGGTGTGACCAAAGAAATCCGTATTCCGACGCTAAATGAGTGTGATGTTTGCCACGGTAGCGGTGCTAAACCAGGTAGCTCTCCGGTAACGTGTTCGACTTGCCGTGGGGCAGGTCAGGTTCATATGCGCCAAGGGTTCTTCACCGTACAGCAGGCATGTCCGACTTGTCATGGCAGTGGTCAAATTATTAAAGACCCGTGCAATAAATGTCATGGACATGGTCGGGTTGAGAAATCAAAAACTCTGTCGGTTAAAATCCCAGCAGGCGTGGATACCGGTGACCGGATTCGTTTAAGTGGTGAAGGTGAAGCCGGCGAACATGGTGCACCAGCGGGCGATTTGTACGTTCAGGTTCAGGTCAAAGCGCACCCAATCTTTGAGCGCGAAGGCAATAACCTCTATTGCGAAGTTCCTATTAACTTTGCAATGGCAGCCTTGGGCGGCGAGATTGAAGTTCCGACGTTAGATGGCCGAGTTAAGCTGAAGGTACCGGCGGAAACGCAAACAGGCAAACTGTTCCGTATGCGTGGCAAAGGGGTTAAATCTGTTCGCGGTGGTAGTCAAGGCGACTTGCTATGCCGTGTAGTAGTTGAGACTCCGGTCCATCTGAATGAAAAACAGAAACAGTTGCTACGTGAACTGGAAGAAAGCTTTGTAGGTGCGGCGGGTGAGAAAAATAGCCCTCGCTCTAAAAGCTTTTTAGATGGCGTAAAGAAATTTTTTGATGATCTGACTCGCTAGTCGTGATTTAGCTGCTAACAAGCAAATATTGCAGATGAAAATTAAAATCCTCGATAATTATCGGGGATTTTTTTCATCATCATAGTGGAATATCTGTGATGCACATCAGCAACGACTCGGTTTTGCCGAGTATTTATTGCCATAAAAACGACTTTTTTCGAGTTAAGGATTATCCTAATATTTATGAATTGATTTGCCGAGCATAAGCTCACTGTCCGATGTAAGGAGTCATTCATTGTGACAAATATTATTCGTCAATTTTTACGCCAAGAGGCTGCAGGCGGCTTAATTTTAATTTTTGCCGCTCTAGTGGCCTTATTTATGGCAAACAGCCCACTCCAAGGGCTGTATCAATCATTTCTTGATGTACCGGTGTCGGTAAAGATAGCGTCACTGGATATTAGCAAGCCGCTGTTGCTATGGATTAACGATGGCTTAATGGCGGTATTCTTCCTGGTTGTCGGGCTGGAAGTGAAGCGCGAACTGATGGAAGGATCACTGGCAGGGCGCGATAAAGCGGTGTTCCCGGCCATTGCCGCATTAGGCGGCATGTTGGCTCCAGCCCTGATTTACTTACTGTTTAATGGGGCGGATGATGTTACCCGCCAGGGTTGGGCCATACCCGCCGCCACCGATATTGCCTTTGCATTGGGTGTGATGGCATTGCTGGGGAATCGGGTTCCAACCAGCTTGAAAGTCTTTTTACTGGCATTAGCCATTATTGATGACTTGGGTGTCATCATTATTATTGCGTTGTTTTATACCCATGAGGTTTCCGTGCAAGCCTTGGCAATTGCTGCTGCGGCCATCGCGCTATTGGGTTACATGAACTGGCGTGGTGTCGGGAAAACCTCAGCCTATTTACTGGTGGGATTGGTTCTGTGGGTCTGTATTCTTAAATCCGGGGTACATGCGACGTTAGCCGGCGTGATTGTTGGCTTTATGATCCCGCTGCACACAAAAGATAAGCGCTCGCCTTCGGAATCTCTGGAGCATGGTTTGCATCCGTGGGTGGCTTATTTGATTTTACCGTTATTTGCTTTTGCTAATGCGGGCGTTTCATTGCAAGGCGTGTCTCTCTCAGGATTGACCTCGCTACTGCCTCTTGGAATTGCCAGCGGCTTGTTTATTGGTAAACCGCTGGGAATTTTCTTATTTAGTTGGCTAGCGGTTAAGTTAGGGATTGCTAAAATGCCTGAGGCGATAAACTTTAAGCAGATTTTTGCAGTATCCGTGTTATGCGGTATCGGCTTCACCATGTCGATATTTATTGCGTCACTGGCGTTTGAAGGCGGCGATATTGCCCTGACGACTTATTCTAAATTGGGTATATTGCTAGGTTCGACCTCCGCAGCCGTTGTGGGCTATTGTTTACTGCGGTCGGCGTTGCCCGCGAACAAAAAAGTGACTCACTAATTCAGAACTAAATTCCCAGTGCTGCAGGCTGCGGCACTGGCGTTTTACTTGATGGATTTCCTGGCTTTCATTTTGTGAAGTCTCGGAACAGGGAATGTTTAGTCGTGCATGGAGCCCTCTATTTGGCTCGGCGATATGTTAAGGAGATAACAACATGCGAATGTCACATATCAATTTTAATCATCTGTATTATTTTTGGCAGGTGTGTAAGGAAGGTTCAGTCGTTGGTGCTGCGGAAGCTTTATTTCTGACACCACAGACCATAACCGGGCAAATTAAAGCTTTGGAAGAACGTCTGGGCGGCAAATTATTTAAGCGCCAAGGGCGCGGGCTGGTGCCATCAGAGCTAGGGCAGTTGGTTTTTCGCTATGCCGATAAAATGTTTATGCTCAGCCATGAAATGCTGGATATCGTTAATTACCGTAAAGAAGCTAACTTACTTTTTGATGTCGGTGTTGCCGATGCACTATCCAAGCGGCTGGTTAGCCAAGTGCTAGAGACTGCCGTGGCAGACCATGAAAAAATTCACTTGCGCTGTTTTGAATCAACCCATGAAATGCTACTGGAGCAGTTAAGCCAGCATAAACTGGATATGATTTTGTCTGATTGCCCTGTCGATTCCAGCCAACAAGAAGGGCTATTCTCTGTGAAGCTTGGCGAGTGCAGTGTCAGTTTTTACTGTCGTCAGCCCATTCCGGAGTTACCGTTCCCGGCTTGTTTACAGCAAAAGCGTTTGTTGATTCCAGGGCGCCGTTCTATGTTGGGACGTAAATTATTGAACTGGATTAATAGCAAAGGGCTCAAAGTGGAGATTTTGGGGGAGTTTGATGACGCGGCATTGATGAATGCTTTTGCTCTCTATAACAATGCCATTTTTGTTGCACCGACAATATATGCAGCTGACACCTATGCTAAAGATGACAAAATTGTAGAAATTGGCCGCTTAGATAATGTACAGGAAGAGTATTACGTTATTTTTGCTGAGCGTATGATCCAGCACCCGGCGGTACAGCGGGTATGTAACAAAGATTTTTCTGCACTCTTTAGGGGCTAAAATTTGCAGACTAAAAAGAGTTTGTGGGTTTGCAAAATATGTAAAAAAACCGGCCTAGGCCGGTCTTTTTACTAAGCAGTCGACGTAATGCAATTACTGCATTGCGTTGATTTGCGCTACTAAGTTTGACTTATGGCGCGCTGCTTTGTTTTTGTGGATCAGACCTTTACAGGACTGACGATCCACGATTGGTTGCATTTCATTAAATGCTTTTTGCGCTGCGTCTTTATCGCCAGCTGCAATTGCCGCATACACCTTCTTAATGAAGGTACGCACCATTGAGCGACGGCTAGCGTTATGCTTGCGGCGTTTCTCAGACTGTACGGCGCGTTTCTTAGCTGATTTGATATTAGCCAAGGTCCAACTCCCAAATATATTCTATTGAGGACAATTCAAAGGCCGAGGAATATGCCCTTTTAGCCTTCGTTTGTCAATGGATTTGTGCAAATAAGCGCCGTTTGTACGGGCGGCACTTGCTACGTTGTGATGGAGCGGGATTTTACCAGCTTCGCGCTGCGGAATACAGTCTTTCGAAAGAAAATTCCACAGTTCACTGCCTCGAAGGGATTCGACAGTGATTCTTGCGGATGGTGATTCTTGCAAAAATCTCAGCCTGCTTCTGTATTCAACGGCGAACGTATTCTACAGGATAAAGTCAGTAAAAGGGATTTTACCTGCAGATTATTGGCAAAATGGTATGACTTTCGATTAAAGGTGCCAATCGCGGGTTAACCTTAACCGCTGTACAAGGTATAATCCGGCGATTTCCACTGTTTTGAGCCAGCTATGGAGCTAATTCGCGGTATACATAATATCCGGGCACGCCACCATGGTTGCGTGTTAACTATCGGTAATTTTGATGGTGTCCATCGCGGACATCAGGCCTTATTGGAGCAGCTAAAGCGTGAAGGTCGGCGCTTGGGGCTGCCTGTTATGGTAATGATATTTGAACCGCAACCACTGGAATTGTTTGCTGCAGATAAAGCACCAGCACGGCTGACGCGTTTGCGTGATAAAGCCAAGTATCTGGCCGAGGCCGGTATTGACTATTTATTGTGCGTTAAATTTGATCCGCGTTTTGCTGCTAATACTGCGCAAGCTTTCGTTGCTCAGTTGCTGGTAGAGAAGTTGGGTGTTAAGTTTTTAACCGTTGGTGATGATTTCCGCTTTGGTGCTGGGCGTCAGGGTGATTTTCATCTATTACAGCAAGCGGGAGCTGAGTTTGGTTTTGATGTTATCAGCACCGACAGCTTTTGTGATGCCGGGTTGCGTATTAGCAGCACCGCGATTCGTCAGGCACTTAATGACGACGATTTGGTATTGGCCGAGACACTGCTAGGCCATCCATACAGCATTTCTGGCCGCGTGGTTCACGGTGACGAACTGGGGCGCACAATGGGTTTCCCGACGGCGAATTTGCCGTTAAAACGTTTGGTTGCTCCGGTAAAAGGAGTGTATGCAGTTGATGTGTATGGCTTGGGTCCAAAGCCATTGCCCGGCGTTGCCAATATTGGCACTCGGCCTACCGTTGCGGGCATTCGCCAGCAGCTAGAGGTTCATCTGCTTGATGTAACTATGGATCTCTATGGGCGCCATATTGATGTGGTGCTCCGCGCAAAACTGCGCAATGAACAGCGTTTTGCTTCGCTCGATGCGTTGAAGCAGCAAATCGCCAATGATGTGGTGACGGCCCGAACATTTTTCGGGCTAAAGACACCGGTTTAATATTTCTAGCCGAAACGGAACCGAGAATCTAATGAGTGACTACAAGAATACCCTGAATTTGCCTGAAACAGGGTTCCCGATGCGCGGCGATCTGGCTAAGCGTGAACCTGACATGCTGAAACGTTGGTATGAGCAGGATCTGTACGGGATTATTCGTACGGCCAAGAAGGGTAAAAAGACCTTTATTTTGCACGACGGCCCTCCATATGCGAACGGCAACATTCACATTGGTCACTCTGTTAACAAAATTCTCAAAGATATTATTATTAAATCGAAAGGAATGGCTGGCTACGACTCACCTTATATTCCAGGTTGGGACTGCCATGGTTTGCCGATCGAGTTAAAAGTTGAGCAGTTAATTGGTAAGCCGGGTGAGAAGGTCAGTGCCGCGGAATTCCGTGCTGCCTGTCGTAAATACGCCGCTGAACAAGTTGAAGGCCAGAAAGCCGACTTTATCCGTCTGGGCGTGTTGGGCGATTGGGACCATCCTTACCTGACGATGGATTTCAAGACTGAAGCCAATATCATTCGCGCATTAAGCAAAATCATTGATAACGGGCACCTGCACAAAGGCGCGAAGCCTGTGCACTGGTGTACAGATTGCGGTTCGTCACTGGCTGAAGCTGAAGTCGAATATTACGATAAAACATCGCCGTCTATTGATGTGCGTTTTAACGCGATTGATGTCGCCGCAGTGAGCGCAAAATTTGGTGTAACTCAGGTCAATGGTCCGATTTCGCTGGTTATCTGGACTACCACTCCGTGGACCTTGCCTGCTAACCGCGCCATTTCCCTGAATGCCGAATACGCTTATCAGTTGGTGCAGGTTGAAGGTGAATGCCTGATTTTAGCCGCTGATTTGGTTGAAAGCGTTATGAAGCGCGCGGGTATTACCCAGTGGACGGTATTGGGTGAATGTAAAGGTGCTGATCTTGAACTGCTGCGCTTTGCTCATCCATTTATGGGCTTTGATGTTCCAGCGATTTTAGGCGATCACGTCACTCTGGATGCCGGTACCGGCGCAGTCCATACGGCACCAGGTCATGGCCCGGATGACTTTGTTATCGGCCAGAAGTACGGTTTGGAAGTTGCCAATCCGGTGGGGCCGAACGGCTGCTACCTCGCAGGAACCTATCCAACGCTGGACGGCCTGTTTGTATTTAAAGCCAACGATGTGATTGTGGAGCTGTTGCGTGAAAAAGGCGCATTGCTGAAAGTCGAAAAACTGGTCCACAGCTACCCATGTTGCTGGCGTCACAAAACGCCAATCATCTTCCGCGCTACCCCGCAATGGTTCATCAGTATGGATCAAAAGGGTCTGCGTAAGCAGTCTTTGGAAGAGATCAAAGGTGTGCAGTGGATCCCGGATTGGGGTCAGGCGCGTATCGAAACCATGGTGGCAAACCGCCCAGATTGGTGCATCTCACGTCAGCGTACTTGGGGCGTGCCGATGTCTCTATTTGTCCATAAAGAGACCGAAGTGCTCCACCCACGCAGCACTGAACTGATGGAAGAAGTGGCCAAGCGCGTAGAGCAAGACGGTATTCAGGCGTGGTGGGATCTGGATCCTGCTGAAATCCTGGGCGCTGACGCCGCAGATTACGTTAAAGTTCCCGACACTCTGGACGTCTGGTTTGACTCTGGTTCAACCCACTCTTCAGTGGTTGATGTGCGTCCTGAGTTTAATGGCCACAGCCCGGATATGTATCTGGAAGGTTCTGACCAACATCGTGGCTGGTTTATGTCGTCATTGATGATTGCGACGGCGATGAAAGGTAAAGCGCCATATCGCCAAGTGCTGACTCATGGTTTCACTGTTGATGGTCAAGGGCGCAAAATGTCCAAATCCATCGGCAACACCATCAGTCCGCAAGATGTCATGAACAAACTGGGTGGCGATATCCTGCGTTTGTGGGTGGCATCAACGGATTACACCGGTGAAATTGCTGTATCTGATGAAATTCTGAAACGTTCCGCTGATTCATATCGTCGTATCCGTAACACCGCGCGCTTCTTGCTGGCGAACCTGAATGGTTTTGATCCCGCACAGCATCAGGTGAAACCGGAAGATATGGTGGTGGTTGACCGTTGGGCCGTAGGCCGTGCACAGGCCGCACAAGCCGAAATCATGGCAGCGTATGAAAATTATGATTTCCACTTAGTGGTACAGCGTTTGATGCAGTTCTGCTCGGTTGAGATGGGTTCTTTCTATCTCGATATCATTAAAGACCGTCAGTACACTGCAAAAGGTGACAGTGTTGCCCGCCGCAGTTGCCAGACTGCACTGTTCCATATTGCCGAAGCATTAGTGCGCTGGATGGCACCTATCATGTCCTTCACTGCGGATGAAATCTGGAATCAATTACCAGGTCAACGTCCACAGTATGTCTTCACTGAAGAGTGGTATGAAGGGCTATTCGGGTTGGCGGGTGACGAAAGTATGAACGATACTTTTTGGGCTGAGCTGTTGAAAGTCCGTGGCGAAGTCAACAAGGTGCTGGAGCAGGCTCGTAGTGACAAACAGATCGGTGGTTCACTGGAAGCCGCTGTGACCTTGTATGCCACACCGGAACTGGCTGAACGTCTGAACAGCTTGCAAGATGAGTTGCGCTTCGTGTTGCTAACCTCAGGGGCTAAAGTCGCCGATTACGCTGATGCGGGTGATGATGCGCAGCAAAGCGAACTTATTGCCGGGCTGAAAATTACCTTTAATAAAGCTGATGGTGAGAAGTGCCCACGTTGCTGGCATTACACTCAAGATATCGGTTTGGTAGCGGAACATGCTGAGCTGTGCGGCCGCTGTGTCACTAACGTTGCCGGAGACGGTGAAGAGCGTAAGTACGCCTGATGAGTAAACCTATTTGTTCGACCGGATTGCGCTGGTTATGGCTGGCAGTACTGGTGGTGATTTTGGATCTCGGTAGCAAACAGTGGGTCATGACCCACTTTGCTCTGTATGAATCTGTGCCACTGATTCCTTTTTTCAACCTGACCTATGCCCAGAATTTTGGTGCAGCATTTAGCTTCCTTGCGGATAAAAGTGGTTGGCAGCGTTGGTTCTTTGCGGGGATAGCTATCGGTATTTCAGTCATATTGATGGTGCTGATGTATCGCTCTACCGCTAAACAACGTCTACTTAATTGCGCTTATGCTCTGATTATCGGTGGGGCATTGGGTAACTTGTTTGATCGTATGGTGCATGGCGCGGTGATCGATTTTATCGATTTCCACGTCAATAACTGGCATTTCCCAACCTTTAACATTGCCGATACAGCAATCTGTATCGGTGCTGCGTTGGTGATATTTGAAGGCTTCTTAAGCCCGGCTGAAAAAACGGCGATCGATAAAGGTGAATGAGATGTCCGAGCACGTACAAGGCAATCAAGTACAAGAGAACAGCGCTGTATTAGTGCATTTCACTCTGAAGCTGGAAGATGGCTCGACGGCAGAATCAACCCATATCCACGGGAAACCCGCGCTGTTTCGTTTAGGCGATAACAGCCTTTCCGATGCGCTGGAACAGCAGTTGATGGGTTTAAAGGCAGGCGATAAGCACGCTTTTACCTTGCAGCCTGAAGATGCTTTTGGTTTGGAAAGTCCTGATTTGATTCAATACTTCACTCAGCGTGATTTTGCACAAACCGGTGTGCCGGATGCGGGGACTATCATGCTGTTTACTTCTCGCGATGGCAGTGAAATGCCGGGCGTAGTGCGCGAAGTGGCTGAAGAATCTATTACTGTTGATTTTAATCACCCGTTGGCCGGGCATATCGTCAGCTTTGAAATTGAAGTGCTGGAGATTGACCCCCAACAGGAGGAAATGCATGCAGATATTGCTGGCTAATCCACGTGGCTTTTGTGCCGGGGTTGATCGGGCTATCAGTATTGTGGAGCGCGCGATCGAGATGTATGGCGCGCCGATTTATGTCCGTCACGAAGTGGTGCATAACCGCTATGTGGTTGATAGCTTACGCGAGCGCGGTGCTATCTTTATCGAGGATATCTCTGAGGTGCCAGATGGCTCCATTCTGATTTTCTCGGCCCATGGTGTGTCGCAGGCGGTTCGAGCAGAAGCCCGTGCGCGGGATTTAACCATGTTGTTTGATGCCACTTGTCCATTGGTGACCAAAGTTCATATGGAAGTTGCGCGCGCCAGCCGCAAAGGGAAAGAAGCTATCCTGATTGGCCATGCTGGCCATCCTGAAGTGGAAGGCACGATGGGGCAATACAGCAATCCGAAAGGGGGAATGTATCTGGTTGAATCCCCTGATGATGTTTGGAAACTGGATGTTAAAGACGAGAACAATCTCTGCTTTATGACCCAAACAACATTGTCAGTTGATGATACCTCTGCTGTTATCGATGCCTTACATAAGCGTTTCCCTAAGATTATCGGTCCGCGTAAAGATGATATCTGCTATGCCACGACCAACCGGCAGGAAGCGGTGCGGAATTTGGCAAGTGATGCGGATGTGGTCCTGGTGGTTGGCTCGAAAAACTCATCTAACTCAAATCGTTTAGCCGAGTTAGCACAGCGAATGGGTAAGTCGGCTTATCTGATTGATTCTGCGGATGATATCCAAGAGTCATGGCTACAGAATGCGGCATGTATTGGCGTTACTGCTGGCGCATCTGCCCCTGATATTTTGGTACAACAGGTCATCGAGCGCTTGCAATCCTTTGGGGCGGGCGGGTCGGTTGAACTCCGTGGCCGAGAAGAGAATATCGTCTTCGAAGTCCCCAAAGAATTGCGTGTTGAGGTTAAGCAGATCGACTGATCTGGCATTGATTATCTCTGACATAAATTCATTAATGCACATCAAGCAGCCCTCAGTGGCTGCTTTTTTATGCTTACAGATACTGTTTTCTCGTTAGAACTCGTCTAGCCCGTTGGTGGAGTATTACGAATGATAGAATGTATAGCATCATAACTGCATGAATATGCGGAATAAGCGCAATTTGCCCTATAGAAGACTATGGCATCAGATTAGGATAAATAGGGGGTTGGGTTACTCATGAAATCCACTGGATTACAGGTTACTGAATGTAATGTAAGGAATTAAGTGGTTTCACTGATAAAAGTCGGCGTATATCATTTTTTTCTAATACAGATTAAATAGGCTGGCAGAGTCCATAGCAGGCAGCTAATCTGAACCCTTGTCAGGGCAGATGACACAATATTGGGAGAACTAATGACTGATTCAACAATTCGTATCGCAGTAGTTGGTGCGGGTGGACGTATGGGGCGACAGCTTATTCAGGCCATTACACAAACAGAAGGTGTTGTGCTGGGTGCTGCTGTTGAACGCGCAGGCTCCACATTAGTGGGAAGTGATGCGGGTGAGCTGGCCGGTACGGGTTTACTAAATATCCAGGTAAATGATGATTTATCTAAAGTAACTGATCATTTCGATGTGTTGATCGACTTTACTCGCCCTGAGGGCACGCTAGAACATTTAGCTATTTGCCGCCAGCAGGGTAAAGCTATGGTGATTGGCACCACTGGTTTTGATGATGCGGGCAAAGCAGCCATCAGCGCTGCGGCGTCTGACATAAGTATTGTCTTCGCTGCGAACTTTAGTGTTGGTGTAAACGTCGTGCTTAAGCTACTTGAGAAAGCGGCTAAAGTGATGGGTGATTACACCGACATTGAGATTATTGAAGCACATCACCGTCATAAAGTTGATGCGCCATCAGGTACCGCGCTGGCAATGGGGGAGGCTATTGCTGATTCGTTAGGGCGGTCACTGAAAGATTGTGCGGTTTATAGCCGGGAAGGCCATACCGGAGAGCGTAAACCAGGCACTATTGGCTTCGCGACAGTACGGGCTGGCGATATCGTCGGGGAGCATACGGCGATGTTTGCTGATATCGGTGAGCGGGTTGAAATCACACATATTGCCACTAGTCGTATGACTTTTGCTAATGGAGCAGTTAAATCGGCTATTTGGGTCTCTAAGCATGATAATGGCTTGTTTGATATGCGAGATGTGCTGAGTTTGAACGAACTTTAAAGGTGTAAAGCACAGCCAGTGATGTGGTTGTTTTTATCATAATTATTTGATAATAGGGCAATATTTTATTGTCCTTTTTTATATTTTCATAAAAATGGCTTGTTTTGACTGATTGTATGTTTATAGCTTTGTTTATGTATGTTTATCTTCGTTTTTTTGTTGTTTGTTATCTTGGTTTAGCATTTACCCTCATTTATCCCTACCTGGAATGGTATTTTTCAGTCACCTACCCCCGCAACCGTTTACTATGTTAAGTTAGCTTGTATTTTTGCCGCTATAATTAGCTCATTTTAACGAGAACCGCAAAAAACAGAGAAAAAATGGTGCTTTGGCTAGACAAAAGCGTCACTCATCATTAAAATGCGCCCAATTTGCCAAAAATTAGCTTTGAGGGCGGTTTTTGCATTGATTTAGATCGTTAGATGTGAATTAATATGCAAATAATGTGACTGTTTATTCCTTGGAGGGTGTTTTGATTAAGTCAGCGCTATTGGTTCTCGAAGACGGAACCCAATTTCACGGTCGGGCCATCGGGGCAGAGGGTACGGCAGTGGGGGAAGTGGTCTTCAATACGTCGATGACCGGTTATCAAGAAATCCTCACTGATCCTTCCTACTCCCGCCAGATCGTTACTCTTACTTATCCCCATATCGGCAATGTCGGCACCAATGCTTCCGATGAAGAATCCTCCGCAGTACACGCCCAAGGTCTTGTCATTCGCGACCTGCCATTGATTGCCAGCAACTACCGTAATGAAGAAGGCTTATCTGAATATCTCAAGCGGCACAATATTGTGGCGATTGCGGATATCGATACCCGTAAGCTGACCCGGTTGCTACGCGAGAAAGGCGCTCAAAATGGCTGCATTATTGTGGGTGACTTATCTGATGCCGCTTTGGCACTGGAAAAAGCCAAAGCATTCCCTGGCTTGAAGGGGATGGATCTGGCGAAAGAAGTGACCACTAAAGAAGTTTACAACTGGCTGCAAGGCAGTTGGACTCTGGAAGGTGATTTACCGGCGGCGAAACAGCCAGAAGAACTGCCATTCCATGTTGTGGCATATGACTACGGTGTAAAACGCAATATTCTGCGCATGCTGGTGGATCGCGGCTGCCGTTTGACCGTGGTTCCAGCACAAACGCCCGCTGAAGAGGTTCTGAAGCTGAATCCAGATGGCATTTTCTTATCCAATGGTCCAGGGGATCCAGAGCCATGCGATTATGCTATCGCGGCGATTAAACGCTTCTTGGAAACGGATATTCCAGTGTTTGGTATTTGCTTAGGCCATCAATTACTGGCTTTGGCGAGTGGCGCGAAGACGGTAAAAATGAAATTTGGTCACCACGGTGGTAACCACCCAGTCAAGGATTTGGATGCAAACTGTGTGATGATCACCGCACAGAACCACGGTTTCGCGGTTGATGAAACCACATTGCCATCCAACCTGCGCACGACACACGTTTCTCTATTCGATGGTTCCCTGCAAGGGATTCACCGCACTGATAAAGCAGCTTTCAGCTTCCAGGGACACCCTGAAGCCAGCCCAGGGCCGCACGATGCCGCTCCGCTGTTTAATCACTTTATCGAACTGATTGAAGCCTATCGCGCATCATCAGCAAGCACTAATAGCAAGTAATCAGGAGCTAAGACCATGCCAAAACGTACCGATATAAAAAGCATCCTGATTCTCGGCGCTGGCCCAATCGTCATCGGCCAGGCTTGTGAGTTTGACTACTCCGGTGCTCAAGCTTGTAAGGCCCTGCGTGAAGAGGGTTACCGCGTCATACTGGTAAACTCTAACCCTGCCACCATTATGACCGACCCAGAGATGGCCGATGCGACCTATATCGAGCCAATTCACTGGGAAGTGGTGCGCAAAATCATTGAAAAAGAGCGCCCAGATGCAGTGCTGCCAACCATGGGCGGGCAAACCGCGCTGAACTGCGCGTTGGAACTGGAACGTCAGGGAGTTCTGGCTGAATTTGGCGTCACCATGATTGGTGCGACCGCCGATGCTATCGATAAAGCAGAAGACCGTCGTCGCTTTGATATTGCGATGAAGAAAATTGGTCTGGATACAGCTCGTTCAGGTATCGCGCATAACATGGAAGAAGCTCTGGCCGTAGCGGCTGATGTCGGCTTCCCATGCATTATTCGCCCATCCTTTACCATGGGTGGCACCGGTGGTGGTATTGCGTATAACCGTGAAGAGTTTGAAGAGATTTGCGAGCGCGGTCTGGACTTATCGCCAACCAAAGAGTTGCTGATTGATGAGTCACTGATTGGTTGGAAAGAGTATGAAATGGAAGTTGTCCGCGATAAAAATGACAACTGTATCATTGTCTGCTCCATCGAGAACTTCGATGCCATGGGCATCCATACCGGTGACTCTATCACGGTAGCTCCAGCTCAGACGCTGACCGACAAAGAATATCAAATCATGCGTAATGCCTCGATGGCAGTACTGCGTGAAATCGGTGTCGAAACCGGTGGCTCTAACGTACAGTTCTCGGTTAACCCGAAGAATGGCCGTTTGATCGTCATTGAAATGAACCCGCGTGTATCCCGCTCTTCTGCTCTGGCCTCTAAAGCAACCGGCTTCCCCATTGCCAAGATTGCCGCCAAGCTGGCTGTGGGTTATACGCTGGATGAGTTAATGAATGACATCACGGGGGGCCGCACTCCAGCTTCCTTCGAGCCCTCCATTGATTATGTTGTGACCAAAATTCCGCGTTTTAACTTCGAAAAATTTGCGGGAGCGAATGACCGTCTGACCACACAGATGAAATCTGTTGGTGAAGTGATGGCGATTGGCCGCACTCAGCAGGAGTCACTGCAAAAAGCCTTGCGCGGTCTGGAAGTTGGCGCCACCGGCTTTGATCCTAAAGTCAGCCTTGATGACCCTGAAGCACTGACTAAAATTCGCCGTGAGTTGAAAGAAGCGGGTGCGGAGCGTATCTGGTATATCGCCGATGCATTCCGCGCAGGAATGTCTGTTGACGGTGTCTTCAACCTGACCAATATTGACCGCTGGTTCTTGGTGCAGATTGAAGAGCTGGTTCGTTTGGAAGAGAGCGTCGCAGAATGCGGTATCAATGGTCTGACTGCCGAGTTTATGCGCCAACTGAAACGCAAAGGCTTTGCTGATGCCCGTCTGGCGAAATTGGTCGGTGCGGCTGAAAGTGAAGTGCGCAAACTGCGTTACAAATATGGTTTGCATCCAGTTTATAAGCGCGTTGACACCTGTGCGGCAGAATTCTCTACCGATACTGCCTATATGTACTCAACTTATGAAGAAGAGTGCGAGTCCAACCCAACTAGCGACCGCCCGAAAGTGATGGTGCTAGGTGGCGGGCCGAACCGTATCGGCCAAGGGATTGAGTTCGACTATTGCTGTGTTCATGCATCACTGGCACTGCGTGAAGATGGTTATGAAACCATTATGGTGAACTGTAACCCAGAAACTGTTTCCACTGACTATGACACTTCCGACCGCCTCTATTTTGAGTCTGTCACACTGGAAGATGTACTGGAAATTGTCCGCATCGAGAAACCGACCGGCGTAATTGTGCAGTACGGTGGACAAACGCCACTGAAACTGGCTCGTGAGCTGGAAGCTGCTGGTGTGCCGGTGATTGGTACCAGCCCGGATGCTATTGACCGTGCCGAAGACCGCGAACGTTTCCAACAGGCGGTAAACCGTCTGGGCTTGAAACAACCGGCTAACGCCACTGTTGCCACCATTGAACAGGCAGTTGAGAAAGCCTCCGGTCTGGGTTACCCGCTGGTGGTCCGCCCATCTTATGTACTGGGTGGGCGTGCGATGGAAATCGTGTATGACGAAGTTGACCTGCGTCGTTACTTCCAAAATGCTGTCAGTGTGTCGAATGATGCGCCTGTATTGCTGGACCGTTTCCTTGATGACGCGGTTGAAGTGGATGTGGATGCCATTTGTGACGGTGAGCGGGTATTAATCGGCGGCATCATGGAGCATATCGAGCAAGCAGGGGTTCACTCCGGTGACTCAGCCTGTTCATTGCCTGCTTACACCCTGAGCAAGGAAATTCAGGATGTTATGCGCCAGCAAGTTGAAAAACTGGCCTTTGAGCTCTGTGTTCGCGGCTTGATGAACGTGCAGTTTGCTGTGAAGAATAACGAAGTTTACCTGATTGAAGTGAACCCACGAGCGGCGCGTACTGTGCCTTTCGTCTCTAAAGCGACCGGTATGCCGCTGGCAAAAATTGCCGCGCGCGTAATGGTAGGGCAGAGTTTGGCAGAGCAAGGCATTCTGGAAGAAATTATTCCTCCTTATTACTCTGTAAAAGAAGTGGTGCTGCCATTCAATAAATTCCCAGGTGTTGACCCGATTTTAGGGCCAGAAATGCGCTCTACCGGTGAAGTTATGGGGGTTGGGCGTACCTTCGCTGAAGCATTCTCTAAAGCGATGCTGGGTAGCCAGTCTGGTATGAAAAAGAGTGGCCGGGCACTGTTATCGGTGCGCGAAGGTGACAAACATCGTGTGGTTGATTTGGCGGCAAAACTGCTTAAACAGGGCTTTGAATTGGATGCGACTCACGGCACTGCGGTGGTGCTGGGTGAGGCGGGTATCAATCCACGCTTGGTCAACAAGGTGCATGAAGGGCGTCCACACATTCAAGACCGTATCAAGAATGGTGAATACACTTATATCGTGAATACAACGGCAGGACGTCAGGCAATTGAAGACTCCAAACTGATCCGCCGCAGTGCTTTACAATATAAGGTGCATTACGACACTACGCTAAATGGCGGTTTCGCAACAGCCATGGCACTGAATGCAGATCCAACTGAACAAGTGATTTCAGTGCAAGAGATGCATGCCAAGATTAAGAATATGAAAGGCTAATGCGGGTGATAAGCCAGTAAATGAGAGGGCGATGGCGACATCGCCCTTTTTTATGCTCACTATTTATAGAATTACGGCTTTTATCCATAAAAACAGTATTTTTCATAAACAATAATATTGTTCATAAACAACATTGATCTTTACCAATGTTACCGCCCACGGGATTGTGGATAGTATCTAACGGATTGCGAATCAAAAGCCGCTATAGCTAGCTTAATGCCACTTTGATGCCTAAGCCGATCAACAGGCCGCCCAGTAATTTATCGACAACTTTTTGTGCTTTCGCCAAACCACGGCGCACGGGTGCACTTTGAATCAGAATCACCAGCAAAGGCCACCAGATAACGGCCAGTACCCAGATGATTGAGGCGTACCACAGTTTTTCACCCACGCCGGAGTTAATCTGTAATATTTGCGTGAAAACGGCGAGGAAGAAAAGAGTCGCCTTGGGATTCAATAGATTGCAAAGGTATCCCTGCAAAAATGCGGCTTTTAGTGTGATGGGATACTGTGCTGCGCTATCAAGGCTAAGTTTACTTTCCCCGCGCGAAAGCAGTGCCTGGATACCAATCCAAATCAGATAACAGGCTCCGGCATATTTCAGAAAATTGAATAACCACGGGGTGGTGGTGATAACCACTGCCAGACCTGCTACGCAGTAAGACATATGTGTCGCGACACCTAAAATTACACCGAGCGCTGTCATCATGGCTGCAGGGCGACGATAGCGGGCGGCGTTTTTAATGACCAGAAAAAAATCGGGTCCAGGAGAGAGCATCCCCAATGTAGCAATGGTGGCGACGAATATAGAGGTTTCAAGCATAGGAATTACCGAGTAAGAAATGGTGCGTTATGGCGATAATAGCGCCACTTGGCTTTCTGTGCATTATTGTTATTGATGGTAGGTGGTGGTTTTGTTGTCTGCAGTGATGGAATTGAGCCTTTATCTTTTACTCTTTTGATGGATAGTGATGCACGAATATGAGCCAGGCGAATGTAATAAACAGTGAGGAACCGCATCAGCAACAGCGGGAAATTACCCGGTTGTGCATTAAATGTGCCCTGTTACTGCTGCAGCATGGGGCCGAAAGTATGCTAGTTGAGCAGTTATCTGCCCGACTGGGTATGGCTTTAGGGATGGATAGTGTCGAGAGCTCCATCTCAGCCAATGCCGTGGTGTTAACTACCATTAGTCAAGGGAACTGTCTGACATCGACGCGCAAAAATACGGATCGCGGCATCAATATGCAAGTGGTGACCGAGGTGCAACATATTGTCATCTTGGTTGAACATCACTTGTTGGATGCCAAGGGTGTAGACAAGCGTTTTGAGAACATCAAACCGCTGCGTTATCCGCGCTGGTTGGTTGTGGTGATGGTTGCGTTGTCATGTGGCTGCTTTAGCAAGTTAAATGGTGGTGGTTGGGATGCCTTTTCCATCAGCTTTTTCGCCAGTGGGCTGGCAATGTACGTGCGCCAAAGCCTGACTGCCCGCCATATGAACCCACTGATTAACTTTTGTATCACTGCTTTTGTAGCGACCTCTGCATCTGGCTTATTAATGCGTTTGCCGTTTTTCCAAGGGGCGTCCAGTGTGGCGATGGCGGCCAGCGTATTGCTGCTAGTCCCCGGCTTCCCACTGATTAATGCAGTTGCAGATATGTTCAAAGGACATGTTAATACCGGTCTGGCCCGCTGGGCAATGGCAAGCTTATTAACCTTATCAACCTGTATTGGGGTGGTATTCGCCATGGCTTTGTGGGGATTGCGGGGGTGGTCGTGAGTTTACTTTGGGCGTTATTACAGGACATGGTACTGGCTGCCATTCCGGCACTTGGCTTTGCCATGGTATTCAATGTGCCAGTTCGTGCATTGCGCTATTGTGCTTTGCTGGGGGCTATCGGCCACGGCTCGCGGATGTTGATGATTCATTTTGGTATGAATATCGAGCTGGCTTCTCTATTGGCATCAATAATGATTGGCGTCATCGGGATTAATTGGTCACGTTGGTTACTGGCACATCCTAAGGTCTTCACTGTCGCGGCAGTCATCCCCATGTTCCCTGGGATCTCGGCGTATACTGCAATGATCTCGGTGGTGGAGATTTCTCATCTAGGTTATACCGAAGAATTAATGTCCGTTATGGTGACCAATTTCTTGAAAGCTTCATTTATTGTTGGTGCGTTGTCGATTGGTTTATCTTTACCAGGGCTGTGGCTTTATCGCAAACGTCCTGGTGTATAAGGTTTTTTTTCTTCCCTGTTTTTGTACCGGGCTAAGAGCAGTCTTATATATGCGATTAGCCTGCTTATCTCTATCGACGCTTGATTAGGCTTTACGTATAGTGTGAGCAATTTTTCGGTACTGGCTCTTGCAGCCTACAGGGTTTAATAATGATTATCAGCCTGATTGCTGCTCTGGCAGCGGATCGCGTTATTGGTATGGAAAACGCCATGCCATGGCACTTACCGGCTGATTTAGCGTGGTTCAAACGTAACACGCTAAATAAACCGGTAATTATGGGTCGTAAGACCTTTGAATCTATTGGTCGTCCGCTACCAGGTCGACTGAATATTGTTATCAGTAGCCAACCAGGGGTTGATGACCGGGTGACGTGGGCTAACTCTATTGATGAAGCACTTGCTTTAGCGGGTGATGTGGAAGAAGTGATGGTGATGGGCGGTGGACGAGTCTATAAGCAATTCTTAGACCGCGCGAATCGCATGTATCTCACTCATATCGATGCTGAAGTTGGTGGGGATACACACTTCCCTGATTATGAGCCAGATGAGTGGGAAAGTACCTTTAGTGAATTCCATGATGCTGACGAAGTTAATTCGCATAGCTACTGTTTTGAGATTTTGGAACGTCGCTAGAAGTGAATTGATATATATTCTATTTTCGCTTGAAGGCCCATTTTTATGGGCTTTTTTTATTTATTACTCACGGGGAAACGTATTAATTAATAGTGTTAATTAGTTATTTTTTAAGGTTTTTGACTTTCTACTCTAATGTTACGCTCTGCTCGTTACACATGAAAATATATTTATTTAACTTTAAATTATATTATCTATGGAGTGTGAAATGGGAAAGATAAAATACATCGTCACCTGTGGATTACTTTTATTATCACCTTTGGCTTCGGCAATTGAAATAACCGCATGTCCAGAATCGAATGAAATTAGTCGAGTAATGAGTACGTATATATCGGACAATCAACGTTGGCATGGCTCTGCTCAAGGCGCTGAAAATAAAGGCGATACAGTCCGTTTTCTTGAGGCATTTTACTACCCGCATGGGGTAAATGACCGAGCTTTAGGGGTATTGGTACAATGTAGTTATCAGCTTGATGTCGGTATTCTACAAATGAAACTAAGAGACAACAAAGCGTTGGTTAATAATGGGCTATATATCTCTATAGTAGATAAGCCTGCCTGGATTAAGAATGAAGAAACTGCACCTTATATTAGTTATACTTGTCGAGCAGATAAGGCGAAAGATTGCTCATTTAATCGGGTGTCAGACCTCGCTATTGCTGCGATAACATCAGACATTCAGGTTGTTTTACCCCAAATGGCTTCAGAAAAATAGTGTTTGATAGTCATCAATTAAGTAAGAAATAACTGTCTTATATAGATTAAAATAAAGGCACCGATGAATGGGTGCCTTTATTTTAATATGATTATAAGTAATTAGGCGGGTCTTCTGATATATCAGAAGGCCCATCAATCTGATTTATGGTGGCTTCAACACTGAATGCATGCTGGGTAAAGTAACGTTTATCTTCCCAGCGGAGTAGGGTTAAATTGCCTCCCCAGCAACAGCCTGTATCCAGCCCATAAATACCCTCGGGAACACCTTTACCTTCCAGTGAAGCCCAGTGGCCAAAGATAATCGAATACTCAGGATTAACTAAGCGTGGTAAGTCAAACCAGGGTTTGAGTGGTGCCGGAGCATTTTCTGGTGTGTCTTTACAGATCATATCCAACTGCCCGTTAGGGAAGCAAAAGCGCATACGGGTCAATGCGTTAGTACTAAAGCGTAAACGCGCTAGCCCTGTCAGTTCGGGTGACCAGTTATTCGGCATATCGCCGTACATTGCATCCAGAAAGAGTGGATAGCTGTCACTGCTTAAGACGGCTTCGACTTCACGGGCACACATCTGGGCGGTTTCGACATCCCACTGTGGGGTGATACCCGCGTGAGCCATGATCAACTTTAGCTCATCATCAACTTGCAAAACTGGCTGGCGACGTAACCAATTAATCAACTCATCAGCATCAGGGGCTTCCAGTAGTGGAGTAATACGATCTTTGGGTTTATTACGGCTAATGCCCGCATAAACTGCCAGTAAATGCAGGTCATGGTTACCCAAAACCATACGTACCGCAGGCCCCAATGAACGAACATAACGTAAAACATCCAGTGAAGCTGGGCCACGAGCAACTAAATCACCCGTCAGCCACAGAGTATCGTGCTGCGGGTCGAAGTTTACCTGCGCTAATAGCGCCAGCAATTCATCAAGGCAGCCATGAACATCGCCAATAAGATAAGTAGACATAATTGAGGTCAGGGTTAGTGGATCAGCGCTGGGATCGCTAAGCGGAAGACCGGAATCGCAGTACGGAAGGCCTGACCGAGGTGATCAACCATCTCATAATGTCCTTCCATGGTACCCAGCGGAGTTTCTAAAACAGCACCGCTGGTGTATTGGAACTCATTACCTGGCAGGATCAACGGCTGCTCACCAATGACCCCTTCGCCCTGAACTTCAGTCTGCCGACCATTGCTATTAGTGATTAACCAGTAGCGGCCGATTAGCTGCACATTTGAACGGCCCAAATTACGAATCGTCACAGTATAGGCAAAGACGAAACGTTCTTCGTCGGGTATCGATTGGGTTTCTACATAGATACTTTGCACCTGTACACAAACGCGGGGCTGTTCAATCATAATGTGCTCCTGCTTATTCTTGCGGTGTCGATTGAGCTGAAAGCCAATTAGCCAGCTTACAGTATTGCGCTACCGAAATATTCTCTGCCCGCAAAATCGGGTCAATACCTAATTCGATTAACTGCTCTGGGGTGAATAAGTCACCCAAGCTGTTGCGCACTGTTTTCCTACGTTGATTAAACGCTTGCGTAGTAATACGGCTAAGCATACGCACATCGCCCACTGGGTTCGGCATTTGTACGTGAGGAATCAAACGCACCACAGCTGAATCAACTTTTGGGGCTGGAGTAAACGCGGTTGGCGGTACTTCCAGCACCGGGATGACATTGCAATAGTATTGCGCCATAACCGTCAGACGGCCATAAGCTTTACTGTTCGGCCCAGCCACCAAACGGTTAACCACCTCTTTTTGCAACATGAAATGCATATCGCGTATTGCATCAGTATAGCTGAAAAGATGGAACATCAGCGGGGTCGAGATGTTGTATGGCAAGTTGCCAAACACCCGTAATGGCTGCCCTGCAAGCTTGGCCAACTCAGAAAAATTTACTTTCATCGCATCTTCTTGATGGATGGTTAGCTTGTCTTTCAGTTGAGGATGGCTTGCCAAACGAGCGGCTAAATCACGGTCCAACTCAATGACAGTCATGTGATCCATGCGAGCAGCGACCGGTTCGGTCAATGCACCTAAACCGGGGCCAATTTCAACGACCGCTTCACCAGGGACGGGATGGATCGCGGAAACAATACTATCGATGACAAACTGATCATTTAAAAAGTTTTGTCCAAAGCGTTTGCGGGCAAAATGCCCTTGGTGGACTCTATTATTCATTGCTGTTATTTATCATTTTAATGGCTAAGTTTAATGCCGTAATGAAACTGCCAACGTCGGCAGAACCGGTTGCGGCGAGTTCTAAAGCGGTACCGTGGTCTACTGATGTGCGGATAAAAGGCAAGCCGAGAGTGATATTGACTGCTCGACCAAACCCTTGGTACTTCAGCACGGGTAGCCCTTGATCATGATACATCGCGAGAACAGCATCTGCATGCTGCAGATATTTGGGCTGAAATAATGTATCTGCCGGTAGAGGGCCGATAAGATTTACCCCTTGCTGACGCAGTGCATCGAGCGCAGGAATAATTGTATCGATCTCTTCATGGCCCATATGGCCACCTTCACCCGCATGAGGATTAAGCCCACACACATAAATCTGTGGCTGGCGAATACCAAATTTAGTTTTCAGGTCATTATCAAGGATAGTGATCACTTCATGCAGACTGGCTTGTGTAATTGCCCCCGGCACGGCCAGCAAAGGCAAGTGGGTGGTCGCCAGAGCAACACGCAGTTCTTGTGTCGCTAACATCATCACCACTCGTGGGCAGTGGCTGCGGTCAGCAAAAAACTCGGTATGCCCAATAAAAGGGATACCCGCATCATTGATAATACTCTTTTGTACCGGGCCGGTAACCAATGCAGCAAATTCGCCGCTGATGGCACCATCACAGGCTTTAGCTAGAGTCTCAACAACATAGTGGCTGTTATTGACGTTGAGCTTGCCTGGCGCCACCTCAGTGGCTGTTTTTACGGGCAAGATGGTGAGCGTCCCAGCTTGTTGCGCCAATGGTGGCAGGTCTGGCTGATACTCACGTAATTGCAAGGGCAGGTTAAGCTGACTGGCGCGCGCAAGGAGTAAGGCCGGATCCGCGCACACCACTAACTCAACAGGCCAATCCTGTTGAGCCAAGGCGACGACTAAATCCGGCCCAACCCCGGCAGGCTCGCCGGGGGTAATAACAATTCGTTTATTGTGGTTGTGCATTACTACCATCAAGAATTTTTACATAAGCAGCAGCACGCTGCTCTTGCATCCAGGTTTGAGCTTCTTCAGCAAATTTACGGCTAAAGAGCATACGGTACGCCCGATCTTTCTGGGCGGCATCAGTTTTGTCTACCTGACGGTTATCAATCACCTGAATCAAGTGCCAACCGAAAGAAGAATGAACCGGTGCACTGATTTCACCTTTTTGCAGCTTCATGACGGCATCACGGAACGCGGGGTCATAAATGTCTGGCGATGCCCAACCAAGATCACCGCCTTGCATTGCAGAACCAGGGTCCTGAGAGATCTCTTTGGCAATAGTAGCGAAGCTGGATTTCCCACTTTTAATATCGGCAGCCGCCGCTGATAACTTGGCGCGAGCTTGCTCGTCAGTCATCACTGGTGACGGTTTTAGCAAAATGTGGCGTGCATGAATCTCTGTGACTGAAACGGTTTTATCAGCACCACGGATATCATTAACTTTCAAAATGTGGAAACCCACACCAGAACGAATCGGGCCGACCACATCACCTTTGTTCGCCGATTGCAGTCTTTCAGCAAACAAAGAAGGTAACTCCTGTAATTTCCCCCAGCCCATTTGGCCGCCTTTCAGCGCCTGAGAGTCTGCGGAGTTTGCAATCGCCAGTTTACCAAAATCAGCGCCACCTTTAATGTCAGACACTAATTTATTAGCCAGATCTTCAGCTTGATCAACTTGCTGCTGGGATGGATTCTCTGGCAATGGGATCAGAATATGGCTGAGGTTAAGCTCTGCATCACCGCTAGTTTGATTGCCAATTTGCTTAGCCAATGACTCAACTTCTTGCGGCAGGATAGTTATCCGGCGGCGCACTTCGTTATTACGTACTTCGGACGTTAGCATTTCTTTGCGGATCTGCTCGCGGTAAGTATTGTAATTCAGACCATCAGCGGCCAGACGGCTGCGCATCTGATCCGGTGTCATACGGTTTTGCGCGGCGATATCAGCAATGGCTTTATCCAATGCTTCATCACTGACGGTAATCCCCATCTTCTTGGCCATCTGCAATAGGATATTATCCATGATCAGACGCTCAAGCACTTGATGACGCAATGTTCCATCATCTGGAACTTGTTGCCCTGCCTGCTGTGCATTCAGCTTTACTGACTGTAACAGGCCGTCGACATCACTTTGCAGAACTACACCGTTATCAACCACAGCGGCAACTTTATCAACTTCTTGTGGTGCTGCGAACGCGGTATTGGCACAGACAACCAATCCGAGAATAAGCGTTCTCCAGTTCTTCATACCTTTTCCATTTATGTAATCCGCTTTTGCGGGTTAAAATTCACTGTATTCAGTGTGTTACACAGTATCAGAATGCACTTTGATAAGGCAGGATACCTGAACCAAGCATTTGTGCGGTACCTAAGCTATGGTCGCTGCTCAGACCACGTAATTCGATGTTGAAGCTAACTCTGTTGTCATATTTACTGGTTTCATTCTGTGAATTCCAGCCAGTGATTTTCCGTTCATAGCCCAAGTTAATCGCCCAGCAACAGGTATTGTATTGAATGCCAACCAATTGACTGGCTGGTTGATTCGCTTTGGTATCGTAGTAATAAGCACCGACCAACGCCCAACGGTCAGCAATCGGCCAACTGGCGGTGGTCCCCACCTGAGAAATACCCTGCTGATAGCCAGGACTTTTCACGTTCGATACTGCTGCCTGAATATATTCTGGGCTGGCATAGCGATAATTCAATTGAATCATACGCTCTGAGTCTTTTCTATACTCCATTACCGCATTACCGAGGGTTAGACTCCCCAGGCGAGTATCATACTGTGCGCCGCCTTTCAGGCCCAGTTGATCACTAATGCGCCAGAATGTATCACCAGCCCAAACCAGGCTGCCAGTGTCATTACTGTTATCAATTGTCTCGCTTTTACCCGTACGGGAACGACTGAAGTAATAGATTTGACCTACTGAAACGTTAAAACGTTCAACCAGCGCATCATCATATATGCGAGAAGTTAAACCGGTAGACACTTTGTTGGCCGAAGCGATGCGGTCCAAGCCACTATAGGTACGGTCACGGAATAGGCCGGAGTAGTCCGACTGCATCAGCGTGGTGTCGTAAATATAGATATCATCCTGATTCCGGTAAGGAACATAGAGATACTGGGCGCGCGGTTCCAAGGTTTGAGTAAAACCTGTTGCCCAATCCATTGGCCGATCAAATACGACTTTACCATCCACTTTAAACTGCGGCATCACTCGATCAACCGAGTCTTTCAAATTAGGTGCAGTTTCACCATTATTAGCACCGGAAAAGTAGCTGGCAAAACCTTGCGGAATATCTTGCTGATAGTGTGTTGCCAGTAATTTTGCTTCTGTATTGAGGCTACCCCACTCGTTGGATAACGGCAGGTTGATCGATGGTTCAATGTGGAAACGGCTAGCTTCCGGATTATCCGGATTAACACTGGTGAATTTGGCCGCCTGACCATAAACATGCATATCAAACAGACCGATATCATTTTTATAGTAGTTCATGTCCAACTGTGGTTGGGCACGATAAGCATTACTGTTACCAGCATTCGTAAATACTTGGAACTGTTTGGATGCTAAGGTGGCATCCCAGTTCTGATCCGCATAACCAACACTGAAAATCTGTGTGGCATAGCCATCAGTGGTAGAGCCGTATTGTGATGTTAAATCAGTAAAATAGTTCGGATCACTGACTCGGGTATAGTTGACATTGAAACGCCAAACTTTATCCATCACACCTGAATGGCCCCAGTAGTACAACCAACGGGTCGGATCTTGCTCTGTGCCATCAACCCCTTTGTATAGGCGGTCACTCGGTAGCCAGTCCAACGCCATAGTACCCGAGCCCGGTGCCAGCAAGTAGCGGAACTCATTTTGCCACTGCATACCACGTCGTTCCATATAATGTGGCGTAATGGTGGCATCGAAGTTTGGTGCAATATTCCAGTAATACGGCAACATAAATTCCAAGCCGTTATTACTGGTGTATTTAGCGTTAGGGATCAAGAAACCAGAGCGGCGTTTGTCACCGACTGGTAACTGCATATACGGGCTGTAGAACACCGGGACTTTGCCAATTTTAAACCGGGCATTCCAGATTTCAGCCACTTGCTCTTCACGGTCGTGGATAACTTCAGTACCCACCACACTCCAGCTATTATCACCTGGCAAGCAAGAGGTAAACGTCCCGTTTTCCAGAATGGTATAGCGGTTTTGACCGCGTAATTTCATTAAATCTGCATCACCACGCCCCTGACGGCCGACCATCTGATATTTGCCTTTATCCATATCAGTGTCTTTGGTATTCAGGTTTGACCAAGCTGTCGGGCCTTTCAGCTTGATTTGCGGATCGTCGTAATTTACATCACCGGTCGCTGTTACAGTACGAACCGGGATAGCTTCACCCGATTTTTGTACTTGGGTTAGTTTGACCTGATCGGCGGTTAGGGTGCTATTGCCTTGCTGGACAATGACATTGCCAGTGAACAGGGCATTATCCGGGTAATTAGCTTCGGTTTTATCCGCATTAATGCGAACCGGTAGCTGATTCGGATCGCCTGTGACCAGTGGCTGGTCATAGGTAGGTACACCGAGCATACATTGCTCAGCAAGGTCTGCCAGAGTGTGCTGGCTATAGAGTGCCGTCCATATTAATGTGGCCAGCAGTGTTGGGAATCTTTTTTTCATACGCGGTTTTGGTGTTCCGTCATCGGGTGGCATCATGCCGGCAAACGGTCTGAGACTATATTACTCATCACAGTTGCGCTAGTGTTAAATCCGGCCGCTTACACGTCTCGCTGTTAGGCGCTGAGCTGAATGCCGAGTATGATAATGCAAATTTTGACTGACGGCATGATGAATTGAGGAGTATATGCAGTATTGGGGAAAACTGCTCGGTCTGGTACTGGGCTTTATGTCCGGTGGAGTCTGGGGTGCGATACTAGGGTTGCTTGTCGGCCATATGGTCGACAGGGCGCGCAGCACAAAGCGCCGCGGCTTTTTTGCCGATCAACAAACACGACAATTAATTTTTTTCCGAGCGACTTTTCAGGTCATGGGGCATTTGACCAAGGCGAAAGGGCGGGTTACGGAGGTTGATATTCAGCTTGCCAGTCAATTGATGGATAGAATGCAATTGCATGGCGAGGCCCGAACAGCGGCACAGCAAGCATTTCGTGAAGGGAAAGAGAGTGGATTCCCATTACGTGAAAGGCTGCAAGAATTACGCGGTGTTTGCTTTGGTCGTTTTGATCTGATTCGGATGTTTCTGGAAATTCAGCTACAAGCTGCATTTGCGGATGGCTCTTTACATCCTAATGAGCGTCAGGTGCTGTATGTGATTGCTGAAGAGCTAGGAATCTCTCGCGGTCAGTTTGATCAGTTCCTAAGCATGATTGAAGGGGGACGCCAGTTTGGTGGCCAGGGTGGTTGGCAGGGGCATCAGGGAGGATATTCTCAGGGAGGCTACCAGCAAGCATCAAATGGCCCGACACTGGAGGACGCCTGCAAAGTGCTCGGGGTAAGTAGCTCTGATGATAGTGTGACCATCAAGCGTGCTTATCGTAAGCTTATGGGTGAGCACCATCCGGATAAATTGGTGGCGAAAGGTTTACCGCCTGAAATGATGGACATGGCGAAGCAAAAGGCCCAAGAGATTCAAGCTGCGTATGATTTGATCAAACGTGAGAAAGGATTTAAGTAACACTGAGCGAAAGATGTCTGGTATTTGACCTCTTTCGCTTTTTATTGAAATGCTGAAAGTAGTTTTAAAGTATTAATGTATGCATAATTAAGGCTGCTTCTGGCATGATTGACTGACTGCCAAGACTTGGTGGTTCTACACTATGTTCATCTACATTGAAGGTAGCAATAGCATCAAGTAATAGATTATTTTCGGTTAAGGGCACTGGACTGGTATTATTTCCTGCTATTATTGGTGACGGGTATTTATAATGTGCTTCTTTAAAATTATCAAAACTGACTTTAGAGTCACTAAGACCCTCTTTATTCTTCTGCTGAGCAGCATAAACACCATATTTACTATAAAACTTCGTCGAATCTGAAGCTCCAAAGGGGGTGTCTCGTTGGAATATTAGTTCATCATCAACTGAGATCTTAATCGATGGATGATCCCGGTGCATGATTATATCAATTTTTATATTATAATATTTCCCCAGTTCAAGTTTATTTAGCGGTATATTTTCGTTTTGGAAAGTATTACTACTAAATTCAGTGGGTAAAATGTGTTGATTGACGCTGTTGAATGAGCACATTAACGTCCCATCATGTTTTATACGTAAGGCAAAAGAAGGACGGTCTCCTCCCAATGTATGCATACTCCCTTCAAGCTCTCTTATTTGATATATAATCAAGTCGTTAGGTACTGATATAGGTTTAAAGTCAAATGAGTAGGATGACTCTGAATCTATTTTTATCGCGCCAGGAGCTGAGATTTCACTACGATAGTTACCCTTTTCTTTAGGTAAATAAAAAGTGATTTCTTTATCGTTTTCATCTGATTCTTCTTTCTGCTGGATAGCGATATTTTGCGATTCAAGAGCCTTTTTTTTCTCTCTTTCCGCTTCGGTTGGTGTGGTGTTTTCCCGCTGGTGCCAGTTTTGTGAGTGAGTATTCATACTAACTGAATACCCTGCCAATGCGTCAATGCCACCTTGATCAAACCGATGGGTACGGCTTCTTATTTTTTCGCCTTTAATACTTTCTGAATTAATAGAGTTTTCTAAGCTAGTTTCTATTGCTGACATAATATCATTCCATTATTTTATACAATGAATGGATGATTATTATTCAACTTATTGCTTTTGTATTTATTTGCAATGTGAAAATATTATATTTATTCTCTTATCATTAATAGAGGAATAATGAGGCCGCCCCTAAATTAAGAAGATGCAGCTCATTACGATTAATAAATATTAAAAAGGGGCTTCACATTTAAAATGCATTACTGTTCCAAATTCTGGATGAGTAATACATAGTTCCTGTGCATGTAGCTGTAATCGGGATGCCATCGCTTTAGCCTCCGGATGCGCATAAAAGCGATCACCCAGAATGGGGTGGCCTATGGCGAGCATATGAACCCGTAGTTGATGTGAGCGACCGGTAATGGGGGATAATTTCACTCGCGTACTGCCGTCAGTATCACGTGAAAGCACCAGATATTCAGTTTGTGAAGATTTTCCGGTTTCATAACAGACTTTCTGTTTTGGCCGATTCGGCCAATCGCAGATTAAAGGCAGGTCGATCAAGCCTTCGTCTTGCGCCAGATGGCCCCAGACTCGTGCAACATAAGACTTTTTAGGCTCACGTTCGCGAAATTGGCGTTTCAGTTCACGTTCGGCCGCTTTCGTCAGCGCCACCACAATCACACCACTGGTCGCCATATCCAACCGATGCACAGACTCAGCATGAGGAAAATCGGCTTGGATGCGAGTCATTACACTGTCTTTATTTTCTGGTGCGCGGCCAGGCACGGAAAGTAACCCGCTAGGTTTATTGACCACCATGATGTGCTCATCCTGATAGAGGATGTGTAGCCAGGGGTCGCGTGGGGGGTTGTAAGGTTCCATCATAGTTTCCAATACCCTTCATCTTTCACGCCGCAGCGGTGTTGGCTGCCATCACTCACCCCAGTCACTTAGTGAACTAAGCTCCTAGGGATTCTCTCAGTTGCCGTCTTGCTGCAACGCGAAATCTATCGGGTTTTATTTGTTTTCTTCATTTTGTACGTCGTAGCAGTGTTGGCTACCAGGGCTAAGACTATCGAGTCTTATTGTGTTCATAAAATGGATAAAAGAGCCGAATGATTTTCGGCTCTTTCTGACACGAGAGAATTACTGGTGTGTGACCACAACCAGACGAATAGCATCTAAACGCCAGCCCGCCTGATTCAAGTTTTCCAGCACCATTTTGCGATTGTGCTCCAATGTTTCTATTTCGTCATCGCGAATATTGGGGTTTACCGCTTTCAGGGCTTCCAGGCGCGCCAGCTCGGTGCTCAGCTTATCGTCAGCTTCATGCTTGGCCGCCTCAATCAAGACGCGTGCTTGTTCTTCAACCAACGCCTCTGCTTGCTGCAGCATGGTGTGAACTTCTTGCTGAACGGCGTTGACTAATTTGCTGGAAGTATGGCGATTGACTGCATTAAGCTGACGGTTGAAACTTTCAAATTCAACCTGTGCCGCCAGATTAGTCCCATTACGATCCATAAGCATCCGCACTGGCGTTGGTGGCAAGAAGCGGGTCAATTGCAGATGTTTCGGCGCTTGTGCTTCTACCACATAAACCAATTCGGCCAGCAGAGTACCCACAGGCAATGCCTTGTTTTTCAACAGAGAAACAGCGCAGCTGCCAGTATCGCCGGACAAGATCAGATCCAAACCATTGCGGATGATTGGGTGTTCCCAACTGACAAACTGAGCATCTTCTCGCGATAAAGCTTGTTCGCGATCGAATGTCACTGTGCAGCCATCCTGTGGCAAGCCCGGGAAGTCCGGAACCAGCATATGGTCAGAGGGTGTCAGCACGATCAAGTTGTCACTGCGATCTTCTTGATTGATACCCACAATATCAAATAGATTGAGCGCAAAACTGACCAAGTTAACATCATTGTCTTGGTCGGCAATGATTTGTGCCAGCTCTTGTCCATGCTCACCACCATTGGAATGCATTTCCAACAGGCGGTCACGACCCTGCTCCAACTGGAGTTTTAGCCCTTCATGCTGTTGACGGCAGGTGTGGATGAATTCATCCAAGCCTTCCTGTTCATTCGGGGTTGCCAGATAGCCAATCAGTTCTTGATAGCCACTATCATAAATGGTGCGGCCAGTCGGGCAGGTGTGCTCAAAAGCATCCAAACCTTCGTGATACCAACGCACCAATATGGCTTGGGCGGTATTTTCCAGATACGGCACCATTATCTGGATTTCACGGTTCTGACCAATCCTGTCCAGACGGCCAATACGCTGTTCCAGCAAGTCCGGATTAAATGGCAAATCGAACATCACCAATTGGCAAGCAAACTGGAAGTTACGCCCTTCAGAGCCGATTTCTGAACACAGCAACACCTGTGCACCATCTTCTTCAGAGGCAAAGTAGGCGGCTGCGCGGTCACGTTCAATCAGAGACAAACCTTCATGGAACACTGCCGCACGGATAGCTTCGCGCTCACGTAGCACTTGCTCAAGTTGCAAAGCCGTGGCGGCTTGCGCACAGATAACCAGCACTTTCTCATTGCGATTAGCAATCAGATAGTTAAGCAACCACTCAACGCGAGGATCGAAGTTCCACCAGGTGGCGTTTTCACCCTCAAATTCTTGGTAGATTTGCTCAGGATAAAGCATATCTTTGGCACGAGCTTCCAGTGTCTTCTTCGCGCCCATAATCCCGGACACTTTAATCGCTGTTTGATACTGCGTCGGCAATGGCAACTTAATCTGGTGCAAGACGCGATGCGGGAAACCCTTCACGCCATTACGGGTGTTGCGGAATAAGATGCGGCTGGTGCCATGTCTGTCCATCAGCATGGTCACCAACTCTTGGCGCGCGGCTTCGCTATCTTCACTTTGGCTATTTGCGGCTTTCAGCAATGGCTCAATATCTTGCTCATTAATGAGTTCACCAAGTAGGTTCAGCTTATCATCCGCTAAACGTTCGCCACTCAGCAACAGTGTCACTGCATCGGCAATTGGTCGATATTTCTGCTGCTCATTGACGAACTCTTCGTAATCGTGAAAGCGATCTGGATCCAGCAAACGCAGACGGGCAAAGTGACTCTGTTGGCCTAATTGTTCTGGTGTTGCGGTCAGCAGTAAGACACCGGGAATATGTTCGGCCAGTTGTTCAATTACTTGATATTCGCGGCTTGGTGCCTCTTCGCTCCAGGCCAGGTGGTGCGCTTCATCCACCACCAACAGATCCCAAGAGGCATCAGCCAACTGTTCCAGGCGCTGCTTATTACGGCGCACAAAGTCTAGTGAGCAAATCACCATTTGTTCGGTTTCAAACGGATTGGTGCTATCGAGCAACGCTTCGGAATAACGGCTGTCATCAAACAGGGAGAAACGCAGATTGAAGCGGCGCAGCATTTCGACCAGCCACTGGTGCTGCAGGCTTTCCGGTACCACAATGAGTACGCGCTCAGCGCGGCCAGCCAGCAGTTGCTGGTGGATTATCATCCCGGCTTCGATGGTTTTACCCAATCCTACTTCATCAGCCAGCAATACACGCGGTGCATGGCGTTGGCCCACTTCATAAGCGATATGTAATTGGTGCGGGATTAAGCTGGCACGGATACCGCGCAGCCCGCTCCATGGCAGACGGAATTGTTCACTCTGATACTTCCGGGCACGAAAACGCAGGGCAAAGCGATCCATACGATCGATTTGGCCGGCAAATAACCGATCCTGTGGTTTGCTAAAAGTCAGTTTGCTATCGAGCAAAACTTCACGCATTGAAACGCCGGTTTCCTCAGTATCCAAACGGGTGCCAATATAGGTAATCAACCCATTTTCTTGAGTCACTTCTTCCACTTTCAGCTGCCAGCCTTCGTGGTTGGTGATGGTATCGCCCGGATTGAACATTACTCGGGTGATTGGCGAATCATTTCTGGCGTAAAGGCGGTTTTCACCGGTTGCGGGAAACAGTAAGGTGACCATGCGTACGTCAATGGCAACGACCGTACCCAATCCAAGTTCGCTTTCTGTGTCGCTGATCCAGCGTTGACCAAGTGTAAAAGGCATAAATTATCGGCTCGATTTTTTTGTTGGACAGTTATTGGTAGATAATATTTTGGTAAATAATCACTTATAGACATCAATAATCAAGTTACTGGCAATAGTTTACCGTCCCCGTAAGCTGCGTGGCTAACGAGTCTGTCTGAAAAAGCACGCATAGACAGAATTCGGGTCGGTGATGTAAATGTGATTGATGCGAATTTTGGCAAGGGCGCTATGGTAATGGAAGGAGAGCGCTTCGTCACCTTTAAAACAACCCAATTACGATTAAAATAACCCCATCTGACCGGTTATCAGTGTTGTAAAGTCGTCGTGCATAAAGGGAAGTATAGCGTCTGCCACCGGTTGCAGCTGGCGAGTGAGGTAGTGATCGTAATCGATAGGGGATTGTCGGATTTCTAATGGTTCAGGTCCCGCAGTGGTCATGACATAGCTTATCCAGCCGCCATTTTGGTATTGCAACGGGCGGCCGAGCTTACGGTTGTATTCATCAGCCAGACGTGCGGCTCTGGCATGTGGCGGGACATTGCGCTGATAATCATCTAGCCGTCGGCGCAGGCGCTTACGATAAATGAGCTGCTCATCCAATTCACCTTTTAAGGTACGGGCCACATAGTCGCGCACATAGTCTTGATAAGGCTGCTGTTGGAAAATGCGTAGATACAGCTCACGCTGGAATTGCTGGGCCAGCGGTGTCCAGTCAGTACGAACCGTCTCCAGCCCTTTGTATATCATCTGATCGCCGGTCGGGGTTGAAATTAGTCCGGCATAGCGTTTTTTACTGCCTTGCTCCGCTCCGCGAATGGTGGGCATCAAAAAGCGCCGATAATGAGTTTCAAACTCCAGTTCCAGTGCACAGGGTAAATCATAAGTTTGCCGAATATGCGCCTGCCACCATTGATTGACATGCTGTACCAGCGCTTTGCCAATACGGGATGCTTGCGTCTCACTATGTGCACTTTTCAGCCAGACAAAGGTTGAGTCCGTATCGCCATAAATTACCTGATAGCCCTGTGCTTCAATCAATTCACGGGTTTGGCGCATGATATCGTGGCCGCGCAAGGTGATTGATGAGGCCAGTCGGGGATCAAAAAATCGGCAGCCACTGGAACCCAAGACGCCATAAAAGGCATTCATGATGATTTTTAATGCTTGTGATAATGGTTTATTTTGCTGGCGTTTCGCGGCTTCTCGCCCCTGCCAGATTTGGTTAACGATGGCGGGTAAGCAATGTTTTTCGCGTGAGAACCAGGCACCGCGAAAACCGGGTACCGAATGCTTTTCATCCGGCTGGGACATGCCCTCCACTAAACCGACCGGATCAATCAAAAAGGTGCGAATAATTGATGGATACAGGCTTTTGTAGTCCAACACCAGCACTGAGTCATATAAACCGGGCTGGGAGTCCATTACAAATCCACCAGGGCTGTGCTCTTCCGGTAACTCACCTAAATTGGGGGCAACATAGCCGATACGGTGCATCCGTGGCAGATAAAGATGGGTAAATGCGGCAACGGATCCGCCACTGCGATCAGCCGCCAGCCCGGTGACTGTCGAGCGCTCAAGCAAGAAACTGAGCAGCTCGGTTTTGGCAAAAATCCGCGTTACCAGTTCACAATCTTTCAGGTTATAGCGGGCCAGCGCCGGTTTATCATGGGCGAAACGCTGGTTGATTTCATCCATCCGCTGATAGGGGCTATCACTGGCTTTGCCTTCACCCAGCAAGGTCTGTGAGACAGATTCCAGACTAAATGAGGGGAAATTCCAGGTGGCGGATTTGAGTGCTTCAATGCCATCAATAATCAGCCGACCCGCAGCGGAGGCAAAGAAATGCCCTTGCTTAAAACCATGCTCCCGCCACTCCAGCAGATTACCTCCACGACCAAAGCGCAGTGGAATCTGATAGCGATCAGCATGTTTTTGTAATACTCGTAAATCAAACTGCACCAGATTCCAGCCAATAATGGCATCAGGATCATGCTCTGCCAGCCACTGATTCAATTTCTCTAGTAGTAGCGGGCGGCTGGCGACATATTCCAGTTTAAAATCCAATGCGGCTTCATCCGCTGCATTGCCATTCGGCGGGCCGAGCATGTAAACCTGGCGCTGACCACAACCTTCCAAACCAATACAATAAAGCTCGCCATTTTCACTGGTTTCGATATCCAGCGACAGCAGTTTCAGGGTAGGACGATAGTCATCAGCGGGTTTCATTTGGCTATTAAGTAGCGGGCCATTGCCATTTTCTTCACCACTAAACCATACCGGTGCAGTAATGAAACGCTCCATCAGGAATCGTTCTGGCGGACGAATATCACCTTCATAGACATTCACACCGCTTTCTCTGAGCAGTTTTTCCAAGCGGATTAATTGGCGATGTTGGCTACAATATAGCCCCAGAACCGGGCGTTGATGGAAGTCGGTGAGTTCAAGAGGGCGCAATTGCCAGCGGCGTTCATTACGCAGCACGGTTTCGGCCCGTTGGCGTTGTTCGGCCGGGATAAAAGCCACCGAGGGTTGAGGGGGTAACCTCACTTGTTGTGGCCCCTCATCGGTTGCTAACCAGAATTCAACTTCGGTGCCGGCCTGCGTGTCGCGCCAGTGGCGAGTGAGCAGGAAGCCCTGACGGGTTTGACCCACGAAACTACCTTAATAAGAAAAATGATTAAACTATGTATAGGCTATTTTATTTGTCATTTTGAACTGGGGCAGTGATCGAAATCCTCACGTACTTGTGTACGCTGCGGTTTCTGCGCGCTGTCCGCATCCAAACTGACTGCAACAATAACGCCTGAATGTCTGAGATCTTTATTATGGTTATTTATACAGTAATTGTCTATTTTAATGGTTTTCCCATTAATTTTTTTTTGGCTAAAGCCATTGGCGTTGCAGCTAGAATCCTAGCGCTTCATGGATGAAGGGGTGAATTGATGATTGACTCATTTGTCGGTGGGCTGGACAATCCACTCGTTGTTAACTGACGGACACATTTATGGAAGCCTATTTATTACATTTACTGACACAATCTCTGGCTTTCACGCTATTTGTCGTCATGTTAGTCACTTTTCTTGAATCTTTAGCGCTGGTGGGCATGTTATTGCCCGGCACGGTGATGATGACCAGTGTGGGTGCACTGATTGGCAGTGGGGAAGTCGGGTTTTATTCGGCCTGGGCCGCCGCGACAGTGGGTTGCCTGATGGGAGATTGGGTTTCCTATTTTATTGGCCGCCGTTTCAAAGAGCCACTGCACCGCTGGTCTTTTCTGAAAAAACATAAATCAATGCTGAATAAAACCGAACATGCGCTGCACAATCACAGCATGGCGACGGTACTGCTGGGGCGCTTTATTGGCCCGGCGCGGCCTATTGTTCCGATGGTGGCGGGAATGCTAAACCTGCCGCCAATAAAATTCGCATTACCGAATATTATCGGTTGCCTGACATGGCCGCCAATCTATTTCTTCCCCGGCATATTGGCAGGGGTGGCGATTGATATTCCACCAAGTGCTAATAGCTATATGTTCAAGTGGCTATTATTTGTGGTCGTGGTGCTGATTTGGCTGGCATTGTGGTTGTCATGGCGCTGGTGGCGTTTTGGTAAACGTAGCCCGGACCGCCTGAATCAATGGCTACCTCTGGCCCGTTTGCGCTGGGTGACTGCATTGACCATTGTTGCGGCTATCGCCAGTTTTGTGTGGTTACATATGCAGCCACTTATGCCGGTGTATCGGCATTTGTTGTGGAAGGTTCTGGCCGGATAAATACCCTTCGTCCTTGGCGTCGCAGGGGTGTTAGCTGCGCTCACTTACCCGAATCATTTACTTGTAGTTGGCCCTATTTGAACCGGCTCATCGGGATGCATTCACTTGCTGCCTACCTGCAACACCAATGACTTTAGGTATTGACCATAATTCAACCACTACTGATGGATAGCAATACCCAGCACGCTGGCTTCTTGGGCACTGCCGCTTACCAGTGCTTGTGTTGGGCCGTCGTAGTAAATTCGCCCATCGACCACCAATAAGGTGCGCTCGGCGATACGGGCGGCATCATCCAGATTATGCGACACCATCAATAACGTCAGTTGGCGCTGAGTGCAGACTTGGTTAACTAATTGCAGCATTTCATTACGCAGGGCCGGATCCAGCGCGGAAAACGGCTCATCCAGCAGCAGAATAGGTTGGCTGCGTACTAGGCAACGTGCCAATGCGGCTCGTTGGCGTTGACCACCGGAGAGCTGCGCCGGTAGCCGGTCGAGGCACTCTTCCAATCCCACTTGTTGAGCAATTTGGCGTAACAATAACTTTTGCTCATGATTGAGTTTCAGCCCCGGATGTAAACCCAGCCCAATATTCTGTTCGACAGTTAAATGTGAAAACAGATTATTTTCCTGAAACAGCATAGATACCGGCCTTTGGGCAGGCGCGGTTTGAGTGTGATCTTGATTGTTCAGCAGCATTCGGCCACTGACTGGCTGTAAAAAACCGGCAATCAAGCTCAGCAGGGTACTTTTGCCTGCGCCACTGGGGCCAAGGATAGCCACTCGCTCACCGGGTTGAACGCGCAAATCAAAACGCATTGGTAAGTGGTCATACAGGTAGGTGATTTTCTCAAGCTTTAGCATGGCGGCTCGGCAGTCGTTCAATAAGAGTAAACAGTAGGAAACAGAGCAATAGCAACAGCAAGGCAGTGACTGCGGCATCATTGCTGCGATAAGAACCTATCTGCTGATAAAGATAAAATGGCAAGGTGCGGAAGTGTTCATTACCAAACAGCGCCACGACGCCAAAATCGCCGATGGAGAGAACACTGGCAAAGGCCAGCGCCTGAGCGAGCGGGCGTTTCAGCGCACTTAACTCAATATGGCGTAAACGGTGCCAACCACGAATATCCAGTGATAAGCATAGTGGTGTGTAGCGCTCGGCCAAGTCACGCATTGGGTTATCCAACACTTTCAAGGCATAGGGTACCGCCATCAGTGCATTGGTCAAAATCACCAGAGCATAGGGGGATTGCGGTAAGCCAAAAGTATCGTTGAGCAATAAGAAAAAGCCCGTCGCCAGTACAATACCCGGCATTGCCAGAATCACCATGCCACTGACTTCCAATGCTTGCCCGTAAGCAGCACGTTGGCGTAGCTTTAGCTCCCGGCTACTCCATAGCAGCATCATGGTCAAGGTGACACACAATAATCCGGCACCAATGGCGATGACCAGAGAGGTGAAGAAAGCTTGCCACAGTGCGGGTTGTTGCAACACTGTCAGTATCGTTTTATTGCTGCCATCAACCACGACAGCGAGCAATGGCGGCACCATCAATAATAATGCGGCTCCAATTAACACAGTGTCGCTGATGCGCGACCAGGCGCTATCTTGTGGGTTGCGCCAAATTTGCCCGTGAGTATTTCCCACTGCCAATACTGAGCTTAGCCGCTGGCTTAGCACCACCAATCCCAGGCAGCAGCCCAGTTGGATCAGTGCCAGTAATGCGGCGCGACCGAGATCATAGTCATAGCTAAGCGCCTGATAAATAGCTAATTCGATCGTGGTGGCTTGTGGTCCGCCCCCCAGAGATAGCACAGTGGCAAAACTGGCAAAACAGAGCATGAAAATCAGCGCGCCAGTGGGCAAAATTTGGCGGCGTAGATAAGGCCATTCGACCAGCCGAAAATTCTGCCAGCCGTTCATGCCCAGTTGTGCGGCTAATTGGCGCTGCTCCACTGCAATGCTTTCCAATGACTGCAATAACAGGCGAGTCGCCAGTGGCATATTAAAGAAGATATGTGCCAGCAAAATCCCCTGTAAGCCATAAGGAGAGAAACGATAATTCACTCCCAGCCAGCCAAATAACCCTGCTAGCCAGCCTTGGCGGCCATAAACCGTCAGGATGCCAAAGATGGCAACTAACACCGGGAGTACCAGTGTCATCGCGCATAATCGCAGCATCAGTTGACGGCCGGGAAAACGGCGGCGATATAAGGCGCGGGCCAGAAAAATCGCAGGTGTTACCGACAGCAGTGCAGAGAGAAACGCCTGCCAGAAGGTAAAGCGGATCACATGCCACAGATAGCTATCCTGCCAGATACCGTGCCAGTCTGCGGTGGGGGCATGGAGCCAGATAGCGGTGAACGCCAGTAGCGCGACACCGACTATCAGTCCGGCAGCCAATAGCCCCGGCCACAACCATGTTGGGATCAGCGGCTGACGGCGGATTGCCATGCCTGAGTCCATTTAGCGCGATGATCAGCCACCTCTTTAGCATCAAATTGCAATGCTTTTTGTGGCACCGTGAGTGTTTCAAATCCAGCCGGTAGTGTCATTTTGATCACCGGATACATCCAGTTGCCGGTCGGAATATTGTCCTGGAAGGCGGGAGTAACAATAAATTGCATAAAGCGTTGCGCCAGTTCTGGCTGCTTGCTTGAGGCAACCTGACCTGCGACCTCAACTTGCAGATAGTGACCTTCGCTAAAATCAGCTGCGGCATAGTTGCTTTTCTTCTCTTCAATCAGATGATAAGCCGGAGAGGTGGTGTAGCTCAGGACCAAATCCCCTTCACCTTTCAGGAACAGGCCGTAAGCTTCACTCCAGCCTTTGGTGACAGTGACGGTTTTCTTCGCCAATTGTTGCCATGCTTGTGGGGCTTTATCGCCATATACTTTTTGCATCCACAACATTAAGCCAAGGCCAGGGGTACTGGTGCGCGGGTCTTGATAAATTATTTTCCACGGCTCTTTGCTGTCGACCAATTCCTGCAAGCTTTTTGGCGGGTTTTTCAATTTGTCTTTGTTATACACAAAGGCAAAATAGCCATAATCATAAGGGACGAAGGTTTTATTTTGCCACTTTTCCGGCAAAGTAAGGTGGCTGGTGTCTACCTGACTTGGGGCGAACAATCCGGTTTGCTCCGCCGCCTGTACCAGGTTGTTATCTAAGCCTAAAATCACATCGGCCTGACTGTTTTTTCCTTCCATTCTCAGACGGTTTAGCAGTGACACGCCATCTTCCAGCGCCACAAATTTAAGTTGGCAATCGCACTCGGCTTCAAAGGCTTTTTTAATTGCCGGCCCTGGCCCCCAGTCGGCAGCGAAGGAGTCATAGGTATAGACCGTCAGTGTCGGTTTATCAGCAGCAACAGCGGCTGCAGACAGTAAGAACAAGCAGGGAATAATGCGTTTAAACACTTTGCACTCCTTAAAGATAAAGGTGGCAAAGGTATCTGAGGCGGTAGCTAACAGCAGTATCCGTGGGGTACCAGTGTTATCTTTCTCAAATCCCTCCGCCGGTGTTAACCGGATCAGGTTCGACGGGTTTGCTCTCAGCAAAAACGTGCTGCGCCGTGGTTGATACAGTGTGTTGGGCAGTACTCGAAATCCTCACGTAGTCATGATTTACAAGGTCATGTGTACGTTGCGGTTTCTGCGTGCTGTCCGCCACTGTCTGAACCCGGTTCGCTGTGTTTTTAACACTCACGACACTGGGTAAAACCTGGCTAGCGATATTCTTGCACCCCGTTGAGACGGCGCTATTGTAGAGATTAATCTGGGCGGGTGAAAGTGACTTTATCCCTCTGGTGGTGTGAACCAAGCCGATTTGAAATCAAACCAGCCGAGGGTATTCATGCGCACCCCGCGCATACTGTGCTGTCCATATAACTCAAGCCAGTGATGGAACAGCGGATGGAATTGATTCTGACTGACCAGTCGCTGGCTCCAATCGGCCATTGGCAAAGCATTATTCCGCCATAATTCAACATCGTGATGCAGTTCTTCATCCAGGCAATATTGCAGCAGCGGCAGTTCATACAAGGTCGCAAACAGGGAAAACTCCAGCGGCAGATAGAAATTTGCGCTGCCAAGCCAGATATCACTCTGCGCATCACCCTGATACCACTGGGTGTAATCCAACACCTGTGTTTTTAAGGTGACACCATGGGCTGCCAGCAGTTGGGTTAACGTTTGGCTGATGGCATCAAATTCAGAATGGTCGCTGTAAAAAGTCAGTGTCAGTTCAGTTAGCCCGGCGGGTTTCGGCTCCAGTGCGGTGAGCCGGTTGTGATGCCAGCGCGGTAACATGCCATAAGCGGGTGACCAGTAACGTTGATAAAAGGGATCGGCAAAGCTGAGTAGGGCGACTGGCGTGATCAATTCACATAGCCAGCGGCGGATCTCTGGATGGCAGGTTTGGGGCGAGCGCTGGTCAAATAACAAAAAATAGCAGCCCTCTTCCAACCGGCTTTCCAGTTCATTTTTACTGGTGTCATCAGCCTGCAGCTGGACTCCGGTGTAAATCAGCTCATCAGACAGATCGGGTAGTACCCAGATATTGACCTCATCAATTAATGCACGAAAGCCAAAATAGTTATCGAAGGCCTGAATTTTCAATTGGCTATGGTGATTACGAATTACGGAATAGGGGCCAGTACCAATAGGATGCCGACGAAAATCCGGCTGATTTTCCCACTCTTGCGGCAAGATCATGGCGTGCGCACTGCCCAACAACCACGGCAACCAGCTATCTGGGGTGCTGAGATGCACATCAAGCACATAGGGTGTCGGTGAGCGCACCGCCGTAATATGCGAAAACAGCGGCTGAGGGATTAATCGCGTCAGGCTGGTAATCACATCATTCATTTCCAGTTCACGACCATGGTGAAAATGAATCGCTGGGCGTAAATAAAAGCGCCAATGCAAAGGACTAATGGCCTGCCAGTGATGAGATAAGTCCGGTTCCAGTTCCCCATTTTCCTCATTTATCCGGGTCAGACCGTTAAAAATCTGCCGCACCATATGGGTTTCTGAACGACGCAGCGCGGTGCCGGGTAATAAGTTTTGTAGTGGGCGATAATAGAGCACCCGTAGGATATGTTTACCTTGCCGAAAGCTGCGCCCTAGCTGGGATAGCAGCATTTGGCGTACAGCTTTTTTATCTCCAACCAGTTGTACTAATTGGTCAATATGGTCTTGTTCCAGCAACTCTTCGGCCCGTTGCTGTTGCAATGCTAACCCGGAATAAAGGAAAGTCAGTTGTGAGCGCTTACCTCGGCCAGCTTCCGCTTGCCAGCTTAGCCAGCCCTCTTGCTGCATGCTACCTAGTAAGGAACGAACATGGCGGCGCGAGCAACAAAGCACTTCGGCCAGTTCCTGTAAGGTGGTTTCTGTGTGTTGACCATTAAAACGTTGCCAGAGGCGAATAAACTGTTGTTGCAAGCGTGAGGCAGACATAAAAGAGGAACTCCGCAGCAAATTTCATCAATTTTTCTTTCCCTATATTACGCAGATACTGGTTACCAATGAAAGTGAATAGTCACAGCGATGCCAGTGCAGTCACAGCGAATGGGAGGGGTAAGATGATTTTTAATTTACAGCGTTATTCCACTCATGACGGCCCCGGTATTCGCAGTGTGGTTTTCCTGAAAGGCTGCTCGCTAAGCTGCCGCTGGTGCCAAAACCCAGAAAGTCGCTCACGCAAACCTGAGGTGCTATTTGATCCTCGCCTGTGTTTATCCGGTTGTGATTTATGCCATCAAGCTTGCCCGCAAGCGATTCAGCGCGTTGATAATCAAATTGTTATTCATCGCCAGTTGTTGGCAGAAAATGATATTCAGGCGCTGGCGGTTAGCTGCCCCAGTGGCGCTTTGACGCAGTGCGGCAACCCGATTGATATTGATGCCACCATGGACACATTATTGCGCGACTTGCCATTTTATCGGCGCAGTGGCGGCGGCGTGACGTTATCCGGCGGTGAACCTTTCATGCAACCCGAAGTGGCTGCAGAATTATTGCAGCGCTGTCATAAGCTTGGTATCCATACTACGGTTGAGTCTTGCCTGCATACGCCGTGGCGCTATATCGCCCCCTCTTTACCGTGGCTTGATTTGATGTTGGCGGATTTAAAACATACCGATGAAAACCGTTTTCAGCAGTGGACCGGCGGTTCAGCCAAACGCGTCATGGATAACTTTCGCCAATTAGCCGCCGCAGGCACCAATATCACGGTACGGGTGCCGCTAATCCCGGATTTCAATGCTGATAACCACTCGGTGCAAGGAATTGTTGATTTTGCCGCCGATGAAATTGGCGCGAAAGAGATTCACTTTTTGCCTTATCACACACTGGGTATCAATAAATATTCACTGCTGGGTGAAAAATATCTGGCAGCCAGTACCCCTTTAGACTCTCCTGACCTGCTGGCCTTCGCGGAAAGTTATGCCCGTGACAAGGGCCTTACCGCAATTTTAAGAGGATGACGCAATGACCACTCTCGATTTGGTAACCTTAAGCGAACGGACAAAACAGCATAAAAACGCGCTAATTCACATTGTAAAACCGCCAGTTTGTACTGAGCGAGCGCAGCATTATACCGAAGCTTATCAACAGCATCAGGATAAACCTTTACCTGTCCGGCGCGCGCTGGCTCTGGCCCATCACTTGCAGCAACGTACGGTGTGGATTAAAAATGATGAGCTGATTATTGGTAATCAGGCTAGCCAATTACGCGCCGCGCCGATTTTCCCTGAATATACCGTCAGTTGGATAGAAAATGAGATTGACGAATTAGCCGACCGTCCCGGCGCGGGCTTCTCGGTCAGCGAACAAGATAAAGCGGTATTGCACCAGATATGCCCGTGGTGGCGTGGTCAAACAGTGCAAGATCGCTGCTATGGCATGTTCACCGATGAACAAAAGGCGCTGCTGGCAACCGGCATCATCAAAGCGGAAGGCAATATGACCTCCGGTGATGCGCATTTAGCGGTTAACTTCCCGCTGTTGTTGGAAAAAGGGCTGGATGGCTTACGCGCTAAAGTGACCCACCGTCGCTCTCGTCTGCAACTCACAGACTGGAGCGACCTGCATAAAGAACAATTCCTGAAAGCGATTGATATTTCGCTGGTGGCATTGAGCGAACATATTGAGCGCTATGCTGCAGTTGCGCGGCAAATGGCAGCGGAAGAAACTCGCGAATGGCGGCGGATTGAGTTGCAAACTATCGCCGTAAACTGTGACTTAATCGCCCATCAGCCGCCGCAGACTTTCTGGCAAGCTTTGCAATTGTGCTATTTCATTCAGCTAATTCTACAAATTGAATCCAATGGCCATTCAGTCTCATTTGGTCGTCTGGATCAATATTTGTATCCGTGGTATCGCCGTGATGTTGAGCTGGAAAACACCCTGAGCCGCGAGAAAGCGATTGAGATGCTACATAGCTGCTGGCTGAAACTGCTGGAAGTGAACAAAATCCGCTCAGGCTCGCACTCCAAAGCTTCGGCGGGCAGCCCGCTGTATCAAAACGTCACTATTGGTGGGCAAAAACTGGTGCAGGGCAAGGCCATTGATGCCGTCAACCCACTCTCTTATGCGGTGCTGGAATCATGCGGGCGCTTAAGATCAACTCAGCCTAACCTCAGTGTTCGCTACCATGCCGGAATCAGCGATGACTTCCTTGATGCTTGTGTACAAGTGATCCGCTGTGGGTTTGGTATGCCGGCCTTTAACAATGACGAAATTGTTATTCCAGAATTCATCAAGTTGGGTGTCGAGCCACAAGATGCCTACGATTATGCCGCCATTGGTTGCATTGAAACCGCGGTCGGCGGCAAGTGGGGCTATCGCTGCACCGGTATGAGTTTCATTAACTTTGCCAGAGTGATGCTGGCGGCCTTGGAGCAGGGCCGAGACGCAACCTCCGGGCAGGTATTCTTGCCGCAGAAGCAGGGGCTATCGAAGGGGAACTTCGCTGATTTTTCTCAAGTGATGGCGCAATGGGACGAACAGATCCGTTATTACACTCGCAAATCCATCGAAATCGAGTGTGTGGTGGATACCGTGCTGGAAGAAAACGCCCACGATATCGTCTGTTCCGCGCTGGTGGATGACTGTATTGAGCGCGGGAAAAGTATCAAACAAGGTGGCGCGCGCTATGACTGGGTTTCTGGTTTGCAAGTTGGGATTGCTAACTTGGGGAACAGTTTGGCGGCGGTACGTAAGTTGGTTTTTGAGCAACAACTTATTGGTCAGCAGCAACTGGCAACCGCATTAGCCAATGATTTTGCAGGTCTGAATGGCGAGCAACTGCGCCAGCATCTAATTAATTCAGCACCTAAATATGGCAATGATGTTGATGATGTCGACCAACTGTTAGTGCGTGCTTACCAGACTTATATTGATGAATTGAAGCAATATCATAATACCCGATTTGGTCGTGGACCTATCGGCGGCACCTATTATGCCGGAACATCATCAATTTCTGCCAACGTTCCCTTTGGGGCTGCAACCATGGCAACACCGGATGGTCGCAAGGCTCACAGCCCACTGGCAGAGGGCGCAAGCCCAGCGTCTGGTACTGACCATTTAGGACCAACGGCGGTGTTTAACTCACTGTCGAAACTGCCGACAGCCTCTATTCTGGGGGGCGTACTGCTCAATCAGAAGCTGAATCCATCGACACTGGATAACCCGCGGGATCGTGAAAAACTGATGATGATGCTGCGCACCTTCTTTGAGGAGTATCTGGGCTGGCACGTGCAGTACAACATTGTATCGCGCGAGACCCTACTTGATGCCAAGCAGCATCCCGATCGTTACCGTGACTTAGTGGTTCGGGTTGCCGGTTATTCGGCCTTCTTCACCGCGCTATCTCCAGATGCGCAGGACGATATTATCGCCCGAACCGAACATACCCTGTAATTTTCTGTTTTAGTTGATGTAGTTAAGTGTTGTGAGTCTGCTGTAGTAGTGAGAAAACCTGTACTAAAATTTCTGAGTAATGGTGTGTTTCACCAGCCAGTGGGCTAGCCTGCTGGCTTTTTTTCTTTTTTCTCTGCGTCCTTAACACCACAGCGTTGTTAGCGGCTGCAATATTTGGGTATAGAATCTATTCGGTTTTTCTATTTATTTCTGTAGCATGATCGGCAATAGCTGTTTCTGGCGTTGGAGCCTGGAATGAAATCTGCATTAACCTTTTCCCGTCGTATTAACCCGGTTTTTCTCGCGTTTTTTGTAGTGGCCTTTCTTTCCGGTATTGCTGGGGCTTTACAAGCACCGACGTTAAGCTTGTTTCTCAGCACCGAAGTGAAAGTGCGCCCGCTGTGGGTTGGGCTGTTTTACACCGTCAATGCCATCGCCGGGATCAGCGTCAGTTTTGTGTTGGCAAAGCGTTCAGATTTGCGCGGCGATCGCCGCAAACTTATTTTGGTCTGCTATTTGATGGCGGTGGGAAACTGTCTGTTATTTGCTTTTAATCGTGATTACCTGACATTAATCACTGCGGGTGTGCTGCTTGCCGCTGTCGCCAACACCGCAATGCCACAGATTTTTGCCTTGGCGCGCGAGTATGCCGATAACTCGGCCCGTGAAGTAGTGATGTTCAGCTCGATTATGCGTGCTCAGTTATCATTGGCCTGGGTTATTGGCCCACCGCTGTCATTTATGCTGGCGCTAAATTATGGCTTTACCCTGATGTTCTGCATCGCCGCCGGTATTTTTGTGCTCAGTGCCTTGGTGGTGTGGTTTATTTTGCCTTCAGTGCAGCGGGTGGAGCCAGTGGCAGATACGCCAGCCATTGCTCAGGGTAGCTTATTTGCCGATAAAGACGTCTTGCTGCTGTTCATTGCCTCAATGTTGATGTGGACATGCAATACCATGTATATCATTGATATGCCACTCTATATCACGGCGAGCTTGGGGTTGCCTGAGCGGTTGGCGGGCTTATTGATGGGAACCGCCGCCGGGTTGGAAATCCCTATTATGCTACTGGCGGGCTATTCGGTTCGGCGTTTTGGTAAGCGCAAAATTATGCTCTTCGCGGTACTGGCTGGCGTGCTGTTTTACACCGGACTAGTACTGTTTAAATTCAAATCTGCGTTAATGCTATTACAGATTTTTAATGCCATCTTTATTGGTATCGTCGCCGGTATTGGCATGCTCTATTTTCAGGATTTAATGCCGGGCAGGGCGGGGGCCGCTACCACTTTGTTTACCAATAGCATTTCTACCGGGGTGATTCTGGCTGGGGTGCTACAAGGGGTCTTGACGGAGACTTGGGGGCATAATTCGGTCTATGTGATGGCGATGATCCTGGCTATTATCTCACTGATCATTTGTGCGCGGGTAAGAGAAGCTTAGCGCCCCGCAGGGCGCTTGTTATCGGATTTTAATAGGTCGGCAACAGGTTGAAGCTGGACAGAATATGGGCGATGGCATTAATCGCCCCAAACAGTAAAATCAATACAATCAATGGAGTGCCGCCCCAAACGCGATACAGCGGGCTACCAAAGCGCTTACGGGAAGCTCGGGCCAACAGTGCTGGCACAATGGCGGCCCAGACAGTGGCAGCCAGCCCGGCATAGCCAATGGCGTAAATAAAGCCATCTGGATATATCAACCCACCCAATATCGGCGGCAAGAATGTTATGACAGCCGTTTTCCCCCGGCCAAAGCGGCTGTCGTCAAATTTAAATAAATCAGCAAGATAATCAAATAATCCTAATGTCACGCCTAGGAATGAACTGGCAACGGCGAAGTTTGAAAACACCGTCAGTAGCAGATCCATCGACGAGCTTTGTAAGATCCCGCCCAAGGCACTCACCAGCACATCAATATTTCCGCCCTGACTGGCTATTTCGCGAAATTGTGGTCGCGGAATATTCCCCATGGTGCCGACCAACCAGATGATATAGAGCGTCAGGGCGAGCAGCGTACCAATCAGCAGACAGTTGCGGATGCGGCGGGGATTTTTGCCGTAATACTTCATCAGGCTGGGGACGTTACCGTGATAACCAAATGAGGCCAGACAAAATGGTAGAGTCATCAGCAGGTAGGGCAGGTAGCTGGGGTTGGCTTCACTGAGATTGAACAATTTCACCGGCTCGACGTGCCCTAACAACCCACCAAAGGTCATAAAGAAGGTGAGGATCTTGGCACCCAGCACAATGGTAGTCATTCGGCTTACCGCGGTGGTACTGAGCCAAACAATAAAAGCGACGAATAATGCAAAGAATAGACCGCCAAGCCGAGCCGGAAAGTCTATTCCCATTCCGCGCAGGGTATGTTGAATCACTGAGCCGCTGGCAGAAATATAGGCGTAAGTCAGAATATAGAGCACAAAGGCGACAGTCAGGCCATTGACGATATTCCAGCCGTTACCCAGTAAATCTTTGGTGATGGTGTCGAAACTGGCACCGGTGTGGTAGTTGAGGTTGGCTTCGAGGATCATCAATCCGGAATGAAGCATACAAAACCAGGTGAAAACCAGAACAGCAATAGACCAATAAAACCAGATCCCTGACATAACAACGGGTAATGAAAACATCCCTGCGCCGACGATGGTGCCGGCAATAATCATTGCACCACCGAGCAGAGAAGGATTTTTAATTTTTGCGGCTGTGACCTGATCTTCTAGTGTAGTTTGGGCCATAGTAGGGTGTCCTCGTGTGGTTTTACCACTTATAGAGGTAGCAATTTGGTCGCTGTATTCCCCCTGTCTGTGCGGCAGGGGGCGTGCTCTTGGAGTCGCGGTTGCCGATTATTCGATTGGTTTTAATCGAGCAACAAAGTGGCGCAGAACAGGAGGTTCGTAGGTGAAGGTGAGGCCTTTGATTTCCTCGGCCCGTGATTTGAGTGAAATCAGGGCATCGGCAATATAGTCCATGTGGTCATTGGTGTAGACTCGACGCGGGATAGTCAGGCGTAGCAGTTCCAATGGGGATGGTTTTTGTTTGCCGGTTTCTGGATCTCGACCTAATAGCAATGAACCGATTTCAACACTGCGAATACCGGCTTCCAGATACAATGCATTGTTAAGCGCCTGTGCCGGGAATTGCTCAGCCGGAATATGCGGCAGCAAAAGTTTGGCATCAACAAACACCGCGTGGCCGCCAGTAGGGTACTGAATAGGAATGCCCCCAGCGCGCAGACGTTCGCCCAGATACTCCACTTGACCGATACGGTAAGTCAGGAAGTCTTCATTCATCCCTTCTTCCAGCCCGATGGCCAGTGCTTCCATGTCGCGACCCGCCAGGCCACCATAAGTTACAAAGCCTTCCATAGGGACACAACGGATGCGAACGTCGTTGAACAAGTCCTCATCAGTGCGGAAACAACACAAACCGCCAATATTAACCATCGGATCTTTTTTGGCTGACATGGTCAGCATGTCACCATACTGGTACATCTCCAGAATGATCTCTTTGATCGATTTATCGCCATAACCCGGTTCACGTTGCTTAATAAACCAGGCGTTTTCACAGAAGCGGGCTGAGTCAATGACCACCGGAATATTATGCTGCTGAGCGATACGATACACTTCGCGCATATTACTCATTGATATCGGCTGTCCACCGGAGCTGTTACAGGTGACGGTGGTAATAATAGACACCACGTTTTCAGCACCATGTTCTGCAATGGTGGCTTTCAGCTGATCTAAGTCGAAATCGCCTTTCCAGTCATAATAAGAGACGGTATCAAAGGCTTTTGGTGTGACCACGTTAATGGCTTTGGCGCCATTCATCTCGACGTGGGCGGCAGTGGTATCAAAGTGGAAGTTAGAAATAAATACCGGCTTCTTACCGCCACCTGCTTTTTGTTTTTTTGCAATCAGGCAAGGGAATAGGATTTGCTCTGCACCACGGCCTTGGTGTGTCGGGATAGTAAATGGGTAGCCAATTAGTTTTTTCACTTGGTCACACAAGTGATAATAGTTACGTGAACCGGCATAGGCTTCATCACCCATCATTAATCCAGCCCACTGACGGTCACTCATGGCACCGGTGCCTGAGTCAGTCAGTAAATCAATATAGACATCTTCGCTAGGCAGTAAGAATGGGTTATAACCTGCCTCAATTAATGCTTTCTCACGATCTTCCCGGTTGGTCATCCGAATATTTTCTACCATTTTAATACGGAAGGGTTCAGGAATGCGTTTCATGGCTTATTACTCCAAATATTATTTTTTTGGGTATAGTTATGCCGTGGATAATAAGAACCGTTAAAATAAGAAATAACAGTTCGTATTGCCCATGATGGCAATAAAAATAAAAGAAATGAGTTTTTCAGCCGAAGCTGAATAAGCAGCAGGAAACTAGCGAGGGAAATCGTTGGCGAGGCGGTAATCTATATTAAACCAAGCTCGGCTATCGCCGGAGATGCGTGCTTCATAACGCAAGGTAATGCGTGTCATAAGGCGCCCTCTAGGAGTGGATGATGAGTTGACAGCATAGCGTTGTTTAAGAAATAAAAAGTGACCGTCAGCACAAAATACAATCAATATAAACTATATTAGAGTGGCTAATATGTATGTAAACTAATGGCTTGCCGTTCTGTTATATAACAGATTGATTGTGCGGATATTTATATTTTTGAGTGATAAAGGAAAGGAAATGGGAGATATATTTGATTAATATTCTAGGCGGGTTTTAATTGTTGGGTCAGGATGACCTCTGACACCAACAATATACTCACAGAATGGGTTAGCGTAATATCGCCAACCTTAAAGATAATTAACGCAGAAACTCTGGTTGTTGTTTTTCGTAAGCTGAAATATTACTTTCGTGTTGTAACGTCAAGCCAATACTGTCTAAACCGTTAATCATGCAATGGCGGCGGAAGCTATCTATTTCGAAAGAATAACTTTTTCCACCGGCATTAACGGTTTGTTTTTCCAAATCGACAATAAACTCAATGCCTTCATTCTCTTTAACCAACTGGAATAAAGTATCAATATCCGCTTCGCTTAATGTTACCGGTAATAACTGGTTATTAAACGAGTTGCCATAAAAGATATCGGCAAAGCTTGGCGCGATAACAACTTTAAAACCAAAATCGGTCAAAGCCCAAGGCGCATGCTCACGGGATGAACCACAGCCGAAGTTCTCGCGTGCTAACAAAATGCTCGCGCCCTGATAGCGGGGTTGATTCAGCACAAATTCAGGGTTTGGCTCTTTGCCGGCATCGTCGAGAAAGCGCCAGTCATTAAACAGGTGTTGACCAAAGCCGGTGCGAGTCACTTTCTGCAAAAACTGTTTTGGGATAATTGCATCAGTATCGACATTCGCCGCATCCAACGGAGCGACCAAACCGACGTGTTGAGTAAATTTTGCCATGGTGGTGTCTCCGGTTAGTGGGTGGCGGTAGATAAATCGCGAACATCAGCAAAATGGCCACTGACAGCAGCCGCAGCAGCCATCGCCGGGCTAACCAAATGGGTACGGCCCCCACGGCCCTGACGCCCTTCAAAGTTACGGTTGCTGGTGGAAGCACAACGCTCGCCTGGTTCCAGACGGTCGTTATTCATCGCCAGACACATAGAGCAACCTGGTAAGCGCCACTCAAAACCGGCTTCGATAAAGATTTTATCCAAACCTTCCGCTTCGGCCTGCGCTTTCACCGGGCCTGAGCCGGGAACCACAATGGCCTGCACACCGCTGGCAACTTTACGCCCTTGTGCCACCGCCGCCGCCGCACGTAAATCCTCAATGCGTGAGTTGGTGCAAGAACCGATAAACACTTTATCAATGGCTACTTCGGTTAACTTGATGCCAGGGCGCAAGTCCATATAAGCCAAGGCTTTTTCTGCTGAAGCGCGCTCCACCGGATCACTGAAAGATTCAGGGGCTGGGATCATTTGATTCACTGCAATCACTTGCCCAGGATTGGTGCCCCAAGTGACTTGTGGCGCGATATCCGCAGCATTTAAGGTCACAATGGTATCAAATTTGGCATCAGCATCAGACTTCAAGCTACGCCAATAGGCTACACCTTGTTCCCATTGCTCGCCGGTCGGGGCAAACTGACGGCCTTTGAGATAGTTAAATGTGGTGTCGTCCGGTGCAACTAAACCCGCCTTGGCTCCCATTTCGATAGCCATATTGCATAATGTCATGCGGCCTTCCATGCTCAGCGCTTCAATGGCGCTACCACAGAATTCCACCACATGGCCGGTCCCGCCAGCGCTGCCGGTTTTACCGATAATGGCTAACACGATATCTTTGGCGGTAATGCCGGGGCCGACATCACCATTCACTTCAATTTTCATGGTCTTGGCTCGGCCCTGTTTCAGGGTCTGGGTGGCCAGCACGTGCTCAACTTCAGAGGTGCCGATACCAAATGCCAATGAGCCAAATGCGCCGTGAGTCGCAGTATGGGAGTCGCCACAGACGATAGTCATGCCCGGCAGGGTCATACCCTGCTCTGGGCCAATGACGTGTACGATGCCCTGGAATGGATGGTTCAGGTCATATAATGACACGCCGAACTCAGCACAGTTTTTGATCAACTCTTGCATCTGAATGCGGGCCATTTCGCCGCTGGCATTGATGTCTTTGGTTTGTGTTGAAACGTTGTGGTCCATGGTGGCAAAGGTTTTACCCGGTTGGCGTACCGGGCGGCCCATAGCCCGTAAGCCATCAAAGGCCTGCGGCGATGTCACTTCATGCACCAAATGACGGTCGATATACAACAACGGGGTTTCATTCGGCGCTTCGTGAACAATGTGCGCATCATACAGTTTTTGATATAAAGTCTTGCCCATTTTAAACCCCCTCAGCCACAAATTTAGCGATGATATCGCCCATTTCGTTGGTGCCAATGGCGTTGCCATCACCGGCTAAATCAGCGGTGCGATAGCCTTGTTCCAATGCTTGATTAATTGCATTTTCAATAGCGTCGGCAGCATCGTCTTTACCTAAACTGAAACGCAACAGCAGGGCTAAAGAGAGAATTTGAGCAATGGGGTTGGCAATATCTTTACCCGCGATATCAGGAGCGGAGCCGCCTGCCGGTTCGTATAAACCGAAGCCTTGCTCATTCAGACTGGCCGACGGCAACATCCCCATGGAGCCGGTGATCATGGCACACTCATCAGACAAAATGTCGCCAAACAAGTTAGAACACAACAAAACGTCGAACTGGGAAGGATCTTTAATTAACTGCATGGTGGCATTGTCGATATACATATGGGACAACGCGACATCAGGATAATCCGCTGCAATGGCAGTAACCACTTCACGCCACAGAATTGAACTTTGCAACACATTGGCTTTATCTATTGATGTTACCTTGCCACGGCGCTTGCGAGCAGATTCAAAGGCAATGCGAGCGATTCTTTCAATTTCAAAGCGATGATAAACTTCGGTATCAAATGCACGTTCGTGCATGCCTTGGCCTTCACGGCCTTTGGGTTGACCGAAATAGATACCGCCAGTTAATTCACGTACGCACAGAATATCGAAGCCTTTGGCGGCAATATCACTGCGCAATGGGCAGAAATCTTCTAACCCTTGATACAAACGCGCTGGGCGCAAGTTACTGAATAATTTGAAGTGTTTACGTAATGGCAACAAGGCTCCACGTTCAGGTTGTTCCGCCGGTGGCAAATGCTCCCATTTTGGGCCGCCCACAGAGCCGAACAAAATGGCGTCAGCCTGCTCGCACCCACTGACAGTAGCTGGTGGTAACGGGCTGCCATGACGGTCGATAGCTGCGCCACCCACATCATAAGCACTGGTTGAAATCTTGATACCGAAGCGCTGACGAACAGCATCCAATACTTTATTTGCCTGAGTCATTACTTCAGGGCCAATACCGTCTCCGGGTAAAACGGCAATATGATAAGTCTTAGTCATGTTCACACCATTTCCTGATTATTTTGTTGCAGACGCTGCTTCTCGATTTCTACCTGATGAGCGCGCCAGATGTTATTTAATACGTTAACCAATGCTTTGGCTGATGACTCGACAATATCAGTTGCCAGGCCGACACCATGGAAACGGCGGCCTTTATGGTCAACCACGATATCAACCTGGCCCAATGCGTCTTTACCCTGACCATTGGCAGACAGTTGATATTTCACCAGTTCAATCGGGTAGTCGGTAATACGGTTGATTGCTTGATACACCGCGTCAACCGGGCCATTACCTGTGGCAGCTTCTGATTTGATCTCTTCACCACACACCAATTTGACTGATGCCGTCGCCATGACACTGGAACCCGATTGGACACTGAAATAGTCCAAACGGTAATGTTCCGGCTCTTCCTGCTGCTTATTAATGAAAGCTAATGCTTCTAAATCATAATCAAAGACTTGACCTTTTTTATCCGCCAGCTTCAAGAACGCGTCATACAGGGAGTCCAAATTGTAATCTTTATCTTGATAACCCATTTCTTCCATGCGGTGTTTGACTGCCGCACGGCCAGAGCGTGAAGTCAGGTTCAACTGCACACCTTTCAGGCCAATAGATTCTGGGGTCATGATTTCGTAGTTTTCGCGATTTTTCAGTACACCATCCTGATGAATACCGGATGAGTGAGCGAAAGCATTGCTACCGACAATGGCTTTGTTAGCCGGTATTGGCATATTGCATAATTTACTGACCAATTGGCTGGTGCGATAAATCTCTTGATGATTGATGTTGGTATGCACGCCCAACATGTTTTCGCGCACTTTAATTGCCATGATCACTTCTTCCAGTGAGCAGTTACCGGCGCGCTCACCTAAGCCATTAATCGTCCCTTCAACCTGACGAGCCCCTGCTTGTACCGCGGTAATGGAGTTGGCGACCGACATACCTAAATCGTCATGACAATGGACGGAGATAATGGCTTTATCGATATTTGGCACTCGTTCATACAAGTCGGTGATGATTCCACCGAACTGATATGGTGTGGTGTAGCCTACGGTATCAGGGATATTGATGGTTGTAGCACCGGCATTGATCGCAGCCTCTACGATGCGGCACAAGTTATCAATCGGCGTACGGCCAGCATCTTCACAGGAAAACTCTACGTCATTGGTATAGTTACGAGCGCGCTTCACTGAATGCACGGCCATTGCCAATACATCGTCAAACGAGCGCTTTAACTTGGATTCGATATGTAAGGTAGAGGTCGCCAAGAACACGTGAATACGGAATGCTTCGGCGATGCGCAAAGCTTCAGCAGCCACATCAATATCTTTGTCGACACAGCGTGCCAGAGCGCAAACCCGACTATTTTTGACTTGCTGGGCAATGGTGCGTACTGACTCAAAATCGCCAGGGGAGGAAACCGGGAAGCCGACTTCCATTATATCGACACCCATTCTCTCCAGTGCCAGCGCGATTTGCAGCTTCTCTTTTACACTCAGGCTGGCTTGCAATGCTTGTTCACCGTCACGCAATGTTGTGTCGAAAATAATGACTTGTTGGCTCATTGGATATTCCTTGTCGTGTTTACATTTGCGCTTTGCGGGTAAAAAAAAACCCGCGCATTTGCGCGGGCTTGTTAATCTTGATGACTGAATCAGTTCTGATTTCCGTCCACCAACATACCGCGCAAGAGAGATGCGTTAAGTAGTAGGCCTAGTAGACGGGTTGAGTAGAACATAATTTTTCAGTTTCTCATCAGTTAAATTATTGCGTTGCCTAAATTGATACGTGAATTCTATGGGTATGTCAATATTTGTTTAAAATGGCGTGTTCAACTGGTTTGGTAGAGACTTGATTCCATGGAGTGGCATAAAAGTCTTAAAAGTTAAAATTTTTAGTATTTAATTCTAAATAATCAAGCGGTTGATTTTGCTTTGTTTGGTATAATGCTCGGAATATGGATTATTGTGCTTTTTAACGACTTTATGAACCCGTAGACTGTTTACTTCCTGTTGATGACTCTGTTAGAAGATTTGCCCTCAGCTTTATCGAAGGGCGGAAAACAATAGCCTTTATAGATTAATCGTTAGACAGATGAACAACAGGAGATTTTATTTTAATTTATACATACAATATATTTATATATTAATTATTTTTCCTTAGTAGCCAATTTCATTCTTTATTTTTATGCTTTATAGTTTTTGTCGCTAATTATAATTAAATAAAATGAGATATTTGATTTTATTTGTGTTCTTTTAAATGTAATTAAGGGTTGGTAAGTTTTAAATGAAGAATTTATTATTCATTAATGCCATAGTTGTTAATCTTCTCATCTTGTGATGTGATCATATCGTGAGTCTTATTATTGATGCTTATGATGTGCCGTCTTGGTATTGATAATGTAAATTGGTTATATTTATGATGCAAAATACTTTGCATATTTTTCTTGTTTATATTTTTATCTATGGGTGTTGACTGAATCACCAAATGCATTGAGTGTGGTTTATATTTCACACTTATACAAGGATGAGACTCGATTTTACCTCGTCGAGGTATTAAAGAGAATATTGGCATCATTAATAATAAGTATTCAAAGATATTTTGAAGTCACAATAAGTATCTGTGAGGTTTTTTATTAATCACGCCATCTGCATAAAGCTTAGTGGAGTTAAGCATGTTTGAACACAACTTAGTAACCGACAATCAAGTCACTAAAAAGGAAGGCAATGATGTTCATTTACGCAGTGTCGACCTCAATTTATTAACTGTTTTCGATGCTGTGATGCAAATGCATAATGTGACACGCGCAGCACAGTCACTTGGCATGTCTCAACCGGCCGTCAGTAATGCGGTTGCTCGCCTAAAAGTGATGTTTAATGATGAACTATTTGTCCGTTATGGCAGAGGTATTCAGCCTACCGCTAGAGCGCGTCAACTTTTTGGCCCAGTTCGACAGGCTTTGCAATTAGTACAAAATGAGTTACCAGGCGCGGGGTTTGAAGCCAAAAACAGTGGGAGAATATTTAATTTATCTATTTGTAGTCCATTAGATATCAGGCTGACTGCGCAAATTATACAGCGTGTTAAACAATCAGCACCTCATGTTCAGCTCATTATCAAGTCTTATCTTAATGAAAATATTGAACATCAATTACGTTATCAAGAAACCGAATTTGTTATAGGCTATACCAAGTTCGAACGTCCCGATTTTCATGATATATCGCTCTCGAATGATGAGTCAGTTTTGGTTGTTGCTAAAGATCACCCGCGTATTGATAATTTAATTACTCAAGAGCAACTCCTTGCAGAGTTACATGCGGTAGTATCATTAGATAAAGTAGGTTCTTTTAGTGAACTCTATTATGCCTCCGCCATAAATGCTCAAACTATTGCTTACGAAAGTACGGATATGAATAGCATACTGAATATCGTATCTCAAACTTGCTTTGTCGCAATCGCCCCCCGCTGGTTAGCTCAAATATACAGTGAAACCCTTAATATAAAAATGATCCCGCTACCTTGGGAAGAAACATGTCGTCCATGCTATCTCACTTGGCACGAATCTACCGATAGGGATAAGGGACATCAGTGGATGAAAGAGCAACTCAGCCAACTTAGTATTTCGTCTTAATTTTTTGTTAAGTCCTGCTACTGAAATCGTATTTTGATCAGTAGCAGGCAAGAACTTAATCTGAATTCAGCATTGGATTTATTATTTGTTTTCTATCCCATTCGGCAAAAAACGATTATCTACTTTAACTCCTTCCTCATTGCTCCCAATTGCTGTGTTTTTCATCAAAATCGATTTCAGCTCACACTTCTACGCTGAATTTTATTTGCCATAACCGATAGAGTGGGTAGACTGCGCGAAAAAAAGTGAACGCATGTAAGCTGAATGCTAATAGGTAAAAAGTAGCGGTCCACTTAATGAATAATCTATACCCGATGGATTTCATGATGCAGGGAAGGGCTAAGTTACTGAGCACCACTACCGCACTTGTGACTTGAAAGATAAAGGGTATATAGCGAGCGGCAATTTTATGATCCCCACATTAGACCAATATCACCTTGTGCGCCGTTTGCGCCAACAAATAGACCAGAGAACTGACCATATTGCTTTTCGTGAATGGTCTCCAGAAGGCGAAAAGCAACTGAACTGGCGACAAGTTGACACTCATGTCACGCGGATTTCAGCAGCGCTGTTAGCGTTGGGCGCAGCAATCCAAGAGCGTATTGGGATTTTTGCCAATAACAGTATGGCCTGGTCATTGGCTGACTTAGCCATTTTACAATTGCGCGGCGTGAGTGTGCCGTTGTATGCCACCAATACCGTAGCTCAGGCCGCTTATGTAATTAATGATGCCGATGTACGTATTTTATTTGTTGGCGGGCAAACTCAATTTAATATTGCCATCACGTTAAAAACGTTATGTCCGCAATTGACTCATATTATTGTGTTAGATCCGGCAGTAGATCTGTGTGGTTGTGAATATGCACAGCATTTGGCCGATTTCGAGCAGCAGCCCGATGAAGTACAGCAGCATCTTTTAACCGCACGAATCGAAAGCTGTGATTTAAACGATTTATTCACGCTGATTTATACTTCTGGGACTACGGGTGAGCCTAAAGGTGTGATGTTGGATTACCGTAATATGGCAGCCCAACTCTATTTGCATGACCAGCGCCTAACCCTGACAACAGAAGATGTTTCTCTGAGCTTCCTGCCATTATCTCATGTGTTTGAACGGGCCTGGAGTTTCTATGTGATGCATACCGGTGCGCAAAATGTGTATATCAGCAACACTGATTGGGTGCGTGCAGCGATGCAGGCCACAAAACCAACCGTCATGTGTGCGGTTCCCCGCTTTTACGAGAAAGTTTTCAGTGCCATCCATGACAAAGTTGCGTTAGCAAAATGGCATCGCCGCCTGTTGTTCCGTTGGGCTATTGGGTGTAGTGAGCGCCAGTTCCAAAGTCTGCAAAATGGGCAAACATTGTCACCGCTTTCCAGGCAGATGTATAAGCTGGCAGACCGTCTGGTATTGAGCAAGTTGCGCGGGATATTGGGTGGCAAAGTGCGCTTCTTACCGGCAGCTGGCGCGCGATTAGATGACAATATCATTCTGTTTTTCCAGTCTATTGGTATCAATATTAAATACGGCTACGGCATGACTGAAACTTGTGCCACGGTCTCTTGCTGGGAAGAAAAAGACTTCTGCTTTGGGTCTATTGGTAAACCATTACCAGGGATTGAGGTGCGTCTTGGGGCCGAAAACGAAATTCAGGTACGCGGCCAGATTGTGATGCGCGGCTATTTTAATAAGCCACAAGAGACAGCAGAATCCTTCACCGAAGATGGTTGGCTCAAAACCGGTGATGCGGGTGCATTGGATACTCAGGGTAATTTGTTCATCACCGAGCGCTTGAAAGATCTAATGAAAACTTCTGGTGGGAAATACATTGCGCCGCAAATGATCGAGGGCACGCTGGGTCAGGATCGTTTTATCGAGCAGATCGCCATTATTGCTGATACCCGCAAGTTTGTTTCGGCGCTGATTGTTCCGTGTTTCGAATCACTGGAAGAGTACGCCCGCTCGATAAATCTGAAATATCACGACAGATTAGAGCTATTGCGTCATAGCCATATTGTCGCTTTGTTCGAACAGCGGCTAAAAGATATGCAAAAAGAGTTGGCGAAATTCGAGCAAGTGAAGCGTTTTACCCTCTTGCCACAGGCATTTACTATGGAAACCGGCGAGCTAACGCCAACCATGAAATTACGCCGTAAAATCATTCTCCAGCGTTATCAGAATGAAATTGACTCTATGTACCGCGATTAATCTATTCACATGTTAACGGCGACGGCATGTATCGGTCTGACGATATGCACCGTCGCTGCCTTTCTGAGCAATCCGCCTAATTCTTACCTCTTTCTGTGTAGTTGTTACCGTTTTACTGTAACCAAGGTGTAAAAACCCTTAGCCTGATTTAGTTCTATAATTAGCGACCGCTACGGTGTGAAGAACAAGATTATATCCATCTGGGTAGTGTTTTATTTTTGTGAAGTGGGAAAATTCAGTGGGTGTGGTGCAAGATTGCCTTTAGTGCAGAGAATTGCTGTTTGCCTGCCAGAAATTCTGACGTTATGTTAATAAGTTAGTTACGTTAATAAACATTCGAACTATAACAAAGAATAGGAATATGGGGCGTCGTGCCTTTCCTACAGGATCGCGTGGAAATGATTTCCCGTTATCCAATGAGCAAACTAAGTCTGGAGGCAAAACCCATGGAGATGTTGTCAGGAGCCGAGATGGTGGTCCGATCGTTAATCGATCAGGGCGTTAAGCATGTATTCGGTTATCCCGGCGGGGCCGTACTTGATATCTACGATGCCCTGCACACGGTCGGAGGCATCGATCACGTGCTGGTACGCCACGAACAAGGTGCGGTTCACATGGCCGATGGTTATGCGCGAGCCACTGGCGAAGTGGGCGTAGTGCTGGTGACGTCTGGCCCCGGTGCAACCAATGCGATTACCGGTATTGCGACGGCCTATATGGATTCAGTGCCCATGGTGGTGCTTTCTGGTCAGGTACCGAGCTCACTCATTGGCTACGATGCTTTCCAGGAATGTGACATGGTGGGTATCTCCCGCCCGGTCGTCAAACACAGCTTTCTGGTCAAACGTACCGAAGATATTCCGAGTGTATTGAAAAAAGCTTTCTATCTGGCCTCTACTGGCCGCCCAGGCCCGGTGGTTATCGACTTACCGAAAGATATTGTTGGCCCTGCGGTAAAAATGCCTTATGCCTATCCTGACCAGGTTAGCCTGCGCTCATATAATCCGACGGTGCAGGGCCATCGCGGGCAGATCAAACGCGCGTTGCAAACCATTCTGGCCGCGAAAAAACCTATCATGTATGTCGGTGGTGGAGCGATTAACTCAGCCTGTCATGCGGAGTTACTGACACTGGCTGAGCAGCTTAATTTACCTGTGACCAGTTCTTTGATGGGATTGGGCGCTTTCCCCGGAACACATCGCCAAAGTGTTGGCATGCTGGGGATGCATGGGACGTTTGAAGCCAATATGGCCATGCATAATACCGACCTTATTTTTGCTGTTGGTGTGCGCTTTGATGACCGTACCACCAATAATTTGGCGAAGTATTGCCCGGATGCGACTGTATTGCACATTGATATCGACCCAACTTCAATATCCAAAACCGTTACGGCGGATATCCCGATTGTTGGCGATGCCAAGCAAGTACTGACGCAGATGTTAGATCTGCTGTCTCAAATTGATTGCGTACAAGATTTTGATAGCTTACGTGACTGGTGGCAATCCATTGAACAGTGGCGCGCCCGTGATTGCCTGAGTTACAGCAAAGACAGTGGCAAAATCAAACCACAAGCGGTGATTGAAACACTGCACCGCCTGACGAAAGGTGATGCATACGTCACATCTGATGTTGGCCAACATCAGATGTTCGCGGCACTTTATTATCCATTTGATAAACCGCGCCGTTGGATCAATTCAGGTGGACTTGGCACTATGGGCTTTGGTTTACCGGCAGCTTTGGGGGTGAAATTGGCTCTCCCGGATGAAACGGTGGTTTGTGTCACGGGGGATGGTAGCATCCAGATGAATATCCAGGAATTGTCTACCGCTCTGCAATATAACTTGCCGGTATTGGTTCTGAATCTGAATAACCGTTACCTCGGTATGGTGAAACAGTGGCAGGATATGATCTATTCGGGTCGACATTCACAATCTTATATGGATTCTCTACCTGATTTCGTCAAATTGGCAGAAGCCTATGGCCATATTGGTGTTTCTATCCGCACGCCGGATGAGTTGGAAAGCAAACTCGCCGAGGCATTGACACAATTATCCGAGACCAATCGTCTGGTATTTGTGGATGTGACTGTCGATGAAACCGAGCATGTTTACCCGATGCAGATTCGCGGTGGTGGCATGGACGAAATGTGGCTTAGTAAAACGGAGAGGACATAATTATGCGCCGCCGGATTTTATCAGTTCTGCTGGAAAACGAATCAGGGGCCTTATCAAGAGTGGTAGGCCTGTTTTCTCAGCGCGGTTATAACATTGAAAGTTTGACGGTTGCGCCGACCGACGATCCAACACTGTCTCGCATGACTATTCAAACCGTGGGTGACGCCAAAGTTCTGGAACAGATTGAAAAACAGCTGCATAAGCTGGTGGATGTGTTACGTGTCAGTGAATTGGTTTCTGGCTCACACGTTGAGCGCGAAATCATGCTGGTGAAACTACAGGCTAGCGGTTACGGGCGTGAGGAAGTGAAGCGCTGCGCTGAAATCTTCCGTGGGCAGATTGTTGATGTTACCGCCACGCTTTATACCGTCCAACTTGCCGGTACGAGCGACAAACTCGATGCATTCTTAAATGCTGTGCGGGAAGTGGCCGAAATTGTTGAGGTTGCTCGCTCCGGTATTGTCGGTGTGTCTCGTGGTGACAAAATCATGCGTTAACCATGGTGATTAATACTGGCTAATCTCCAATTATCAGGCTCAGCAGGTATGTTGAGCTTTTTTTTTCTTATTTTTTAACCTGTATAGCGTTATATGACAGTTAAAGCGGTTGCTCAATAGTGAGTTCTGCTGTTAGATCATATCCATGGTTAAACTATGTCTATACCGACATTTTTCAAGTTGCTGATGGTTGGTTGCTCTCGGGTACCGGAATGATTTACTTAATGTAAGTTTATCGGGATTTTCTCGTTTGCTGCCTTTCTGCGAGATGACGTTCATTCGGTATATCAGTTGGTCTAGCCTACAACATCATTTTTTTAGGTTTATAAGGGGATAATGTGAAACTGGATGAAATCGCGCGCCTTGCGGGTGTTTCGCGCACAACGGCCAGTTATGTCATTAATGGCAAAGCGAAACAGTACCGGGTCAGCGATAAAACAGTAGACAAAGTTATGGCGGTTGTTAGGGAACATAACTATCACCCAAATGCTGTTGCGGCAGGACTGCGCGCGGGTAGAACTCGCTCGATCGGTTTGGTGATCCCCGACCTGGAAAATACCAGCTACACCCGAATTGCTAATTATCTGGAACGTCAGGCTCGTCAGCGTGGTTACCAGCTGCTGATTGCCTGTTCTGAAGACCAGCCAGATAATGAAATGCGCTGTATTGAGCACTTGTTGCAGCGCCAGGTTGACGCCATTATTGTTTCCACGGCTTTACCGCCAGAGCACCCTTTCTACCAGCGCTGGGCCAATGATCCGTTGCCAATCATTGCCTTGGATCGCGCGCTTGATCGGGAGCATTTCATCAGTGTCGTAGGGGCGGATCAAGAAGATGCCCTGATGTTGGCGCAAGAACTACGTTCTTTCCCCGCGGAGTCCATATTGTATCTGGGGGCATTACCCGAGCTGTCAGTTAGCTTCTTGCGGGAGATGGGGTTCCGTGAAGCGTGGAAAGATGACCCACGCAAAGTGGATTACCTGTATGCCAATAGCTATGAGCGCGAGGCTGCCGGTGCACTGTTCGCCGAATGGTTGAAGACTCACCCAATGCCGCAGGCATTGTTCACCACCTCATTCCAGCTATTACAGGGCGTTATGGATGTCACTTTAAAACAAAATGGGCGTCTGCCGAGTAATCTGGCGATTGCCACTTTTGGTGATAACGAACTGTTGGATTTCCTTGAGTGTCCAGTGCTGGCTGTGGCGCAACGTCATCGGGATGTTGCCGAACGAGTGTTGGAGCTAGTATTAGCCAGTTTGGATGAGCCGCATAAGCCAAAACCGGGGCTGACCCGAATTCGGCGTAATCTGTTCCGGCGCGGTAGTTTAAGCCGAAAATAGACAGTAAAACGAGTTTCATAACGAATCAGGGCGCACTAAGCGCCCTGATTGTTTTGGTCTGGATATATTTTTGTTCCCTCATACAAAGATGAAGGGAATATCAGACATAGCCCGCGACGCGGAACAGCCTGCGGCAGTATTCCAAAAAGTAACCATAAGCCACGCCCATTGCCATTGAAACCAAAGCATTACTGGTAACCGCTGTGGTTATCTGTTCTATATCCGCCCCAACAGACCATAAAATCATGGCATAAACTGGCGACTGAAAAGTGACATAAGCCAGTAAGTCGGCCAGATTCTTCGCCCAAAAATGCTCACCCGCATGGCGCTGGGCAAAACGGATGAATGCATCCCGATACACACCGTAAGGCCAGGCAATCAGGATGTTGACTGGAATTGAGACCAGCCGAGAAGAGAGCGACTGCTGGAATGTCATTCCTGAAATCACTATTTCAATTAGCATGCCGATGACAAAACAATACACCACGAGCGCAAAAGTATCGGCTGCGGCACTACGCAGACGGGACCCAGTTGAAAACATTGTCATTAACTCCCTAATTGGGGGAAAAATCTGTTAAATCGCCTAGCATTGAAATTAATGATAGGGTTTATGTATTGCTCATCATTTAACTTGCAGGTGATTGTATTGTGATATTGCTTTTTGTGTAGTTTACAGTGCTATTGTTTGTAATATAACCAGCTTAAAATTTTTATTTTTAACATTTGCCTGATTTTTATACTTTGTACTGCAAGGAATTGAGCTTTTCGTGGTTTTTTAAATGGTGATGTAAGCCTTTTTTATTTAAAAACAAAATGTTACGTTTCCTTGTGCGCTAACTGAGGAAAACTGCTTCGCTTAAGCCAAATTTAAAATAACAGGTAAGAAAAATACTAATTTGCAGTATTTTCCTAATTTAAGATTTATCTGTCTGAAGATATTCATATTTCAGTGATGCTCGGAAATATGTCTCAATAATTTATTTCAAAATAGATTAATCCCAACCGGTTAATTGAAGTAAAATGTCCCATCAGTAACACTCATTGTTCCAAAGGGTATTATTGTATTGACGTGGTTTTTGCGGTCGTTATCCTCAGCTCTTCCTTAGGAAACGCCAGTTTCCGCGGGTTTTGTGCTCGGGCTGTCTAATTTTGAACCGTACAATTTTCATACTAGAAATGAGACATTCCTTGCAGAAGGAAATAATGGGTCAATTAATTGACAATTTATTATTTATTTAAGTTGCTGGAATTACTGGCGGAAAAATAGCCCGTTTATCATGACGTTAATTTCTATTCCAACCGCGAAAATAGCCTCTTATACGAGATATATCTCAAAAACAGCCCATAAATATTGTCAAAGCGCATCCGCTCTGGCTTGACAAGGTTTTCATACCATCCGTAAACTCTTTAATGTGGGGATTTGTGGGATAAAGTGGCGAATTGGGTCATGAAGAGGTAACTCAGTCATGTTTCGTGGGGCAACGATGGTTAACCTCGACAGCAAAGGGCGGCTTGCCGTACCTACCCGTTATCGGGATTTGCTGAACGAGGAATCGCAAGGGCAGATGGTCTGTACTATAGACCTTCACCAACCATGCCTGTTGCTTTATCCACTTCCTGAGTGGGAAATCATTGAACAAAAGCTATCCAAGCTGTCGAGCATGAACCCAGCTGAACGTCGAGTTCAGCGTTTGCTGTTAGGGCATGCCAGTGAATGTCAGATGGATGGCGCTGGGCGCTTATTGATTGCGGGAACATTGCGTCAACACGCCGGGCTGAATAAAGAAGTGATGCTGGTTGGACAGTTCAATAAGTTTGAACTGTGGGATGAACAGACCTGGTATCAACAAGTCAAGGATGATATTGACGCAGAACAGTCCACTCAGGAACCTTTATCTGAGCGGCTACAGGACTTATCGCTATAAGCATGGTAGATGATAAAAACGTGGTTGATAACAACTACAAACATACAAGCGTATTACTGGATGAGGCGGTTAATGGCCTGAACATCCGTGATAACGGTATCTATATTGACGGAACTTTTGGCCGTGGTGGCCACTCGCGTCTGATTTTGTCCCAACTTGGGCCAGAAGGGCGCTTGATAGCAATTGATCGTGACCCACAAGCTATTGAAGCTGCAAAATCTATTACAGACCCACGGTTTTCTATCGTGCACGGTCCCTTTTCTGATTTGGCGCATTATGTGCGGGAACTGGATTTAGTCGGTCGTATTGACGGCGTGCTGTTGGATCTGGGCGTTTCATCGCCTCAATTGGATGATCCTGAACGCGGATTTTCTTTCATGCGTGACGGGCCGTTGGATATGCGGATGGACCCAACCCGTGGGTTATCTGCTGCCGACTGGCTAATGAAAGCGAGCGCCGATGATATCGCGTGGGTGCTGAAAACCTTTGGTGAAGAGCGTTTTGCTAAACGTTTAGCCAAGGCTATTGTTGAGCGTAACCTCACACAGCCTATGACTCGCACCAAAGAACTGGCTGATTTGATCGCTAACGCCAGCCCATTCCGTGAAAAACACAAGCATCCGGCAACGCGAAGCTTCCAGGCTATCCGCATCTATATCAACAGTGAATTGGAAGAGATAGAGCGTGCACTTGATGGTGCACTTGAAGTTTTGGCACCTGAAGGCCGTTTGTCTGTTATCAGTTTCCACTCTCTTGAAGACCGTATTGTGAAAAACTTTATTCGTCATCACAGTCGGGGCCCGCAGGTTCCAGCGGGGCTGCCATTGACGGAAGCACAGTTACGTAGCATGGGTGGGCGCAGCTTGAAATCTGTCGGCAAGATGATGCCCCCGGATGCCGAAGTGGCTGAAAACCCACGCGCGCGCAGCTCGGTATTGCGTTTTGCCGAGAGGCTTAAAGCGTGATAGGCAACGAACGCCACGGTCTGGTGGGGGTTATCGGCGGGGATTTACTCCGTAATGCGAAAATCCCATTGATTCTACTGACTGCGGTGTTGGTGTCGGCCATTTTTGTTGTGACCACTGCCCACCGTACACGTTTGCTGACTGCAGAACGTGAGCAGTTGGTACTGGAGCGGGATGCGCTGGATATTGAATGGCGCAACTTGATTCTGGAAGAAAATGCCTTGGGTGACCACAGCCGTGTCGAAAGTATCGCAACCGACAAGCTGAAAATGCAACATGTTGATCCATCACAAGAAAATATTGTGGTTCAGCAATAGGTTTTTCTAATAAATAAAGGAATTTGTCGCCACCATGACTCGTAGTAGCCAAGGTAACGCATGAAAGCAGCGCGCCCCGGGAAGTTAAAGCGCCAAGAAGAACAAGCCAGCTTTGTAAGCTGGCGTTTTGCGTTGCTGTGCGGCTGTATTTTGCTGGCATTGGTTGGGTTGATGCTGCGTACCGCCTATCTGCAAGTGATTAACCCCGATAGGCTGGTGCGTGAGGGAGATATGCGCTCACTGCGGGTACAGGAAGTGCCGACGGCTCGTGGCATGATAAGTGATCGTTCCGGTCGTCCTTTGGCTGTTAGTGTTCCGGTGAATGCGGTTTGGGCCGATCCGAAAGAGCTAATCGAACGCGGTGGGATTACGCTAGATACTCGCTGGAAAGCTCTGTCGGATGCTCTGGAAATCCCGCTGGATCAACTGGCTACCCGCATTAATGCCAACCCGAAAGGGCGTTTTGTCTATCTGGCTCGTCAGGTTAACCCCGCGATAGGCGACTACATCCACAAGCTGAAATTACCCGGTATTTATTTGCGTCAGGAATCTCGCCGTTACTATCCGGCAGGTCAGGTGATGGCGCATATCATCGGTGTGACCAACATCGACAGCCAAGGTATTGAAGGTGTAGAAAAAAGTTTTGACCGCTGGCTTACTGGGCAACCTGGCGAGCGTACGGTACGTAAAGATCGCTATGGCCGCGTCATTGAGGACATCTCCTCGGTAGATAGTCAGGCGGCGCACAATCTGGTGTTGAGCGTCGATGAGCGCTTACAGGCGCTGGTATATCGCGAACTGAACAATGCCGTCGCCTTCAACAAGGCTGAATCGGGTACCGCAGTGCTGGTTGATGTTAATACTGGCGAAGTGCTGGCGATGGCGAACAGCCCATCGTATAACCCGAATAACTTAACCGGTACCCCGAAAGACGCCATGCGTAACCGGGCAATAACCGATATTTTTGAACCCGGCTCGACAGTTAAGCCAATGGTAGTAATGACGGCATTGCAGCATGGCGTAGTGAAAGAAAACAGCGTGCTGAATACCTTGCCGTACTTTGTAAACGGTCACCAAATTAAAGACGTGGCCCGTTACGCAGAGCTATCCGTGACCGGGATCTTGCAGAAGTCGAGTAACGTCGGTGTTTCTAAGCTGGCGTTAGCGATGCCATCCTCAGCCTTGGTAGATACTTACTCAAGGTTTGGGTTTGGGAAAGCGACCAATTTGGGGTTGGTCGGAGAAAGCAGTGGCTTATATCCTAAAAAACAACGGTGGTCTGACATAGAGAGGGCCACCTTCTCTTTCGGCTACGGGCTAATGGTAACACCGTTACAACTAGCGCGAGTCTATGCAACCATCGGCAGCATGGGGATTTATCGCCCGCTGTCGATAACCAAAGTTGACCCGCCAGTGGCAGGTGAACGCGTCTTCCCTGAACCGCTGGTACGTACCGTGGTTCATATGATGGAAAGCGTGGCATTACCTGGCGGCGGGGGCACCAAAGCTGCCATCAAAGGCTACCGGATTGCCATCAAAACCGGTACAGCCAAAAAAGTCGGGCCAGATGGTAAATATATCGACCGATACCTCGCTTACACCGCTGGCGTAGCGCCCGCGAGTAACCCTAGATTTGCTCTGGTTGTGGTCATCAATGACCCGCAGGCAGGGAAATATTACGGTGGTGCGGTTTCTGCACCGGTGTTTGGTGCCATCATGGGCGGCGTATTACGCACCATGAACATTGAGCCAGATGCATTACCCACTGGTGATAAAAGCGAATTAGTGATTAATACAAAAGAGGGTTCAGGTGGCAGATCGTAACTTGCGCGACTTACTCGCTCCTTGGGGGCTAGACGTCCCGGAGCGTGCGCTACGGGAAATGACATTAGACAGCCGTGTTGCCGCTGCCGGGGATTTGTTTGTCGCTGTTGTCGGCCACCAAACGGATGGGCGTCGTTATATCCCACAAGCCATCGCACAAGGTGTGGCGGCAGTGGTCGCTGAAGCTGATGGTGTCGCACCTGATGCTAGTATGGCTGAGATGCATGGTGTTCCGGTTATTTATCTGCGTAATTTGAATCAACACTTATCCAAATTAGCGGGGCAGTTTTACCATCAGCCGGGTGCGGCATTACGTTTGGTTGGCGTGACCGGAACTAACGGCAAAACCACCACCACCCAACTGTTGGCGCAGTGGGGTCAGGCGCTGGGCGAAACCAGTGCGGTGATGGGAACTGTGGGTAATGGTTTGTTGGGGCAAGTTATCCCAACGGAAAATACCACGGGCTCAGCCGTAGATATCCAGCATTTATTGCGAAACTTGGTTGACCAGGGTGCCACTTTTGCGGCGATGGAAGTTTCTTCCCACGGTTTGATTCAAAACCGTGTTGCTGCATTGCCGTTTGCTGCCGCAGTGTTCACTAACTTGAGCCGCGACCATCTGGATTACCACGGCAATATGGCGAGTTACGAAGCGGCGAAATGGCTGCTGTTCTCTACCCATCAATCTGAACACAAAATTATTAATGCTGATGATGAAGTGGGCCGCCGCTGGTTAAGCCAGTTGCCGCAAGCTGTTGCTGTCAGCATGGAAAACAATGTTCCCGCTGGCTGGAAAGGCCCGTGGTTATCGGCCACTCAGGTCGACTATCACGACAACGGTGCCAGCATCTCCTTTGATTCAAGCTGGGGCCAAGGTCAATTCGAAAGCCGCCTGATGGGGGCATTCAACGTCAGTAATCTGTTGGTGGCACTGTCAACATTGCTTTCTCTGGGTTACCCGCTGGCCCAGCTATTAGCTGCTGCACCTCAGTTGCTGCCGGTGTGTGGGCGGATGGAAGTGTTTAACGCGCCGGGTAAACCGACGGTGGTGGTGGATTATGCCCACACTCCAGATGCGTTGGAAAAAGCATTGGCGGCAGCTCGTTTACATTGTAAAGGTCAACTGTGGTGTGTATTCGGTTGCGGTGGCGATCGAGACAAAGGTAAGCGCCCACTTATGGGCGGTATCGCGGAACAACTGGCTGACCGTGTCGTGGTCACCGACGATAACCCACGCAGCGAAGAGCCACAGGCGATTGTGGCTGATATTCTCAGTGGCTTGTTGGATGCTGGGCATGCGCAGGCCATTCATGGCCGTGCCGAGGCCGTCACCAGCGCCATTATGCAAGCCAAAGAAGACGATGTGGTGGTCATTGCGGGTAAAGGACATGAAGATTATCAATTAGTGGGAAACCGCCGTCTGGATTACTCCGATCGTGTCACTGTCGCCCGCTTGTTGGGGGTGATGGCATGATTAAGGTCTCCCTGCATTTTTTGTCCACGCTGCTTAACGCTGAATATGTTATGGGCGATAAAGCGCACGATAACGTCGATATCACTGAAGTGACCATTGATACCCGTCAGGTCACTGCGGGGTGTTTGTTTGTTGCGCTAAAAGGCGAGCGTTTTGATGGACATGACTTTGCAGAAGATGCTGTTGCCGCTGGAGCCGGAGCTTTGCTGGTAAGTAAACGCTTACTGGTGGGGGCTCCACAATTAGTGGTTAAAGACACTCGTCTGGCATTGGGGCAATTTGCTGCCTGGGTACGCCAGCAAGTGCCAGCTCGGGTGGTTGCATTAACCGGCTCATCAGGTAAAACCTCAGTAAAAGAAATGGTTGCGGCGATTTTGCGCCAATGTGGCAATGTGCTGTATACCGCCGGTAACTTCAATAATGACATCGGCGTGCCACTGACTCTGCTGCGTTTGACGCCAGAACATGACTTCGCGGTCATTGAGTTGGGTGCCAATCATGTGGGTGAAATTGCCTACACCACAGATTTAAGCCGCCCGGAAAGTGCCTTGGTAAACAACTTATCTGCCGCACATCTGGAAGGATTTGGCTCATTGGCGGGTGTCGCGCAAGCTAAAGGTGAGATTTTTGCCGGATTGCCTGCAAACGGTACTGCAATTATCAATGCTGATAGCCACGACTGGCCGCATTGGCAGGAAACTTTGCATAACAAACGAGTCTGGCGTTTTTCACCCCATGCCGCAGAAGATATCGATTTCTATGCCAGTGACGTGCGTATTACGCCACAAACGACGTATTTCATTCTGCATTCCCCCTTCGGCATTGTGGATATTGAATTGCCTTTGCCGGGGCGACATAACATTGCCAATGCGTTAGCCGCCGCGGCGTTAGCCATGTCAGTTGGCGCTGATTTAGCCGCCGTCCGTCAAGGGCTGACTCAGCTACAGGCTGTTCCGGGCCGCTTATTCCCCATTCAACTCGCCGCAGGTAAGTTGCTGCTGGATGACAGCTACAACGCCAATGTGGGTTCGATGACTGCCGCAGCCCAAGTGCTGGCTGAGATGCCGGGCTATCGGGTGATGGTGGTCGGCGATATGGCTGAACTGGGCGATACCGCAGTCGATTGCCACCGTCAGGTGGGTGAAGCGGCAAAACAAGCTGGCGTTGATAAAGTGCTGAGTGTTGGCACCTTGAGCCTGGCTCTGAGTGATGCAAGCGAATGTGGCGAACATTTTCAGGATAAGAGTGCAATAGTCACCCGTGTGAGTGAATTGCTGCTCGAACATCCGGTTATCACTGTTTTAATTAAAGGTTCACGTAGCGCCGCCATGGAAAATGTCGTGCGTGCGTTACAGGAGAAGGCATCATGTTAGTTTGGTTGGCTGAATACTTAGTAAAATTTTACTCAGGCTTTAACGTCTTTTCTTATTTGACGTTCCGCGCCATTGTTAGTCTGTTGACGGCATTAGTGATTTCATTGTGGATGGGGCCGCACCTGATTTCTTACTTGCAGAAATTACAGATTGGTCAGGTTGTACGTAATGATGGGCCAGAGTCTCACTTCAGCAAGCGCGGTACGCCAACCATGGGCGGCCTGATGATTCTGTTCTCCATCACTATTTCAGTTCTAATGTGGGCTTATCCCTCTAATCCTTATGTCTGGTGTGTGTTGTTCATTCTTGTCGGTTATGGGATTGTCGGCTTTATTGATGACTATCGCAAAGTGGTGCGTAAAGACACTAAAGGTCTGATTGCTCGCTGGAAGTATTTCTGGCAGTCAGTGATTGCGCTGGCGGCTGCCTTCGCTATGTACAGTATTGGTAAAGATACCCCGGCAACCGAGCTGGTGGTGCCCTTCTTTAAAGACATCATGCCGCAGTTGGGGCTGCTCTATATCCTGCTAGCTTACTTCGTGATTGTAGGTACCAGTAACGCGGTCAACTTGACTGACGGGCTGGATGGGCTGGCAATAATGCCAACGGTTTTCGTCGCGGGTGGTTTTGCATTGGTGGCCTGGGCGACGGGTAACGTGAACTTCGCGGCATATCTGCATATTCCTTATTTACGCCACGCTGGCGAACTGGTCATTGTCTGCACCGCGATTGTCGGGGCCGGTTTAGGCTTCTTGTGGTTTAACACCTATCCAGCCCAAGTATTTATGGGCGATGTTGGCTCGTTGGCATTGGGCGGTGCGCTGGGCACTATTGCGGTATTGCTGCGCCAAGAGTTCTTATTAGTGATTATGGGCGGAGTATTTGTGGTTGAAACGCTGTCGGTAATCTTGCAAGTCGGCTCCTTTAAGTTACGTGGGCAGCGAATTTTCCGCATGGCCCCGATTCACCACCATTACGAACTTAAAGGCTGGCCAGAACCACGGGTGATTGTGCGCTTCTGGATTATTTCGCTGATGCTGGTGCTGATTGGCCTGGCGACGCTGAAGGTGCGGTAATTATGGTTGATTATCAGGGTAAAAAAGTCGTCATTATCGGGCTAGGGCTAACCGGCCTTTCCTGCGTTGATTTCTTTATGGCTCGTGGTGTTACACCGCGTGTTATGGATACCCGTATCAATCCTCCGGGCCTGGATAAGCTCGCTGAAAGTGTCGAGCGCCATGTAGGTGATCTCAATCAGCAGTGGTTGCTAGAGGCTGATTTGATTGTTGCCAGCCCCGGCATTGCTCTGGCGCATCCCGCGTTGAGTGATGCGGCGGATGCCGGTATCGAGATTGTCGGTGATATCGAGCTGTTCTGTCGTGAGAATCAAGCCCCCGTGGTCGCCATTACCGGCTCTAACGGTAAAAGTACTGTGACCACGCTGGTTGGCGAGATGGCAAAAGCAGCTGGCTGGCAGGTTGGTGTTGGCGGCAACATCGGTGTCCCGGCTCTCACGCTATTGAAACAAGAAAACCAACTGGTGGTGTTGGAGCTGTCCAGCTTCCAGTTAGAAACGACCTCCAGTTTACGGGCTAGCGCTGCCACCATACTGAACGTCACGGAAGATCACACTGACCGTTATCCATTCGGTTTGCAGCAATATCGTGCAGCCAAACTGCGGGTTTATGAAAACGCTAAAGTTTGTGTCGTGAATGCCGATGACGCGCTCACCATGCCGGTACGTGGTGCTGATAGCCGCTGTATTAGTTTTGGTGTGGATGTCGGTGATTATCATCTGAATAAGCAACAGGGCGAAATCTGGTTGCGCGTACGTGGCGAGAAAGTACTGAATACCCGAGAGATGAAATTGAGTGGGCGTCATAACTACACCAATGCACTGGCAGCCCTCGCGCTGGCTGACGCTGTTGGTATTCCGCGCTCATCAAGTTTGAAAGCATTGACGACCTTTACTGGCCTGCCACACCGTTTCCAATTGGTGTTCGAGCACAATGGTGTGCGTTGGATTAATGATTCCAAAGCCACCAATGTGGGTAGCACCGAAGCGGCACTGGATGGATTACAGGTCGATGGCACTTTGCATCTGTTGCTGGGTGGCGACGGCAAATCCGCTGATTTCTCTGGTTTGACTCGCTTCTTGCAAGGCGAGCATATCAAGATTTATTGCTTTGGTCGTGACGGTGAGCAACTGGCTGAACTTCGTCCTGAAGTCTCGCAACTGACAGAGACAATGGAACAGGCCATGGTGCTACTGGCAAAAAATTTAGCGCCGGGAGATATGGTTTTACTCTCACCAGCTTGCGCCAGTTTGGACCAGTTCCGCAGCTTTGAGCAGCGCGGTGATGAATTTGCTCGTTTGGCAGAGGAGTTGGGCTGATGCGCATGCCGGGGCTGGGGCTGTTTAATACCCTAAAGCATTTTGTGATGGGATCGCGGGAGAGCGATACCACCAGTATGGTGCTTTACGACAGAACCTTGCTGTGGCTGACATTCGGTTTGGCGATTATCGGTTTCGTGATGGTGACCTCTGCGTCAATGCCAATTGGTCAGCGTCTGGCCAGTGACCCGTTCCTGTTTGCCAAGCGTGATGCATTATATCTGACGTTAGCATTCGGTTTGTCGTTGGTAACTCTACGTATCCCGATGGAAATCTGGCAGCGCTACAGTAATATTATGTTATTGATTTCAATAGTGATGCTGTTGGTTGTATTAGTGGTGGGGAGTTCGGTAAACGGGGCATCCCGCTGGATTGCACTGGGGCCACTGCGTATTCAGCCTGCGGAGCTCTCCAAGCTGTCACTGTTTTGCTATCTGGCCAGCTATCTGGTGCGCAAAGTTGAAGAGGTCCGCAGTAACTTTTGGGGCTTCTGCAAACCGATGGGCGTGATGGTTATTCTGGCGGTATTACTATTGGCTCAGCCTGACCTAGGTACCGTGGTGGTGCTGTTTGTCACTACGCTGGCGATGTTGTTCCTCGCGGGAGCAAAAATGTGGCAGTTTCTGGCCATCATTGGCTCCGGTGTCTTTGCCGTGTGTTTGTTGATTGTTGCCGAACCATACCGTATGCGCCGTGTGACATCCTTCTGGAACCCATGGGCTGATCCGTTCGGCAGTGGTTACCAGCTAACCCAATCACTGATGGCGTTTGGTCGCGGTGAGTTATGGGGACAAGGACTGGGGAACTCGGTGCAGAAATTAGAGTATTTGCCGGAAGCGCATACCGACTTTATTTTCTCGATTTTAGGTGAGGAACTCGGGTATTTCGGTGTGGTTCTTGCATTGTTAATGGTATTCTTCGTCGCTTTTCGTGCTATGTCCATTGGGCGCCGCGCATTAGAGATAGATCAGCGATTTTCTGGCTTTTTAGCCTGTTCGATTGGCATCTGGTTTAGCTTTCAGGCGCTGGTTAACGTTGGGGCTGCTGCCGGGATGTTGCCAACCAAAGGTTTGACATTACCACTGATAAGTTACGGTGGTTCGAGCCTGATTATTATGTCAACCGCGATAGTGCTGTTGTTACGTATTGATTTTGAAACACGTTTGGCAAAAGCCCAAGCGTTTGTAAGGAGTGCCAGATGAGTGGCAAGACCAAGCGTTTAATGGTGATGGCGGGTGGCACTGGGGGACATGTCTTTCCCGGTTTGGCCGTTGCACATCATCTAATAGCGCAAGGCTGGCAGGTGCGTTGGTTAGGCACCGCAGACAGAATGGAAGCGTCATTGGTACCCAAGCACGGCATTGAAATTGATTTCATTCAGATTTCTGGTTTACGTGGTAAGGGGCTGATGGCCCAGTTGACTGCCCCAGTGCGCATTTATCGCGCGGTGTGTCAGGCGAAGAAAATCATGCGTGATTACCAGCCAGATGTGGTGCTGGGGATGGGCGGTTATGTATCTGGCCCAGGTGGTTTGGCTGCGTGGCTATGTGGTATCCCGGTGGTTCTGCATGAGCAAAACGGGATTGCGGGTTTGACTAACCGCTGGCTAGCCAAAATCGCGAAAAAGGTTTTACAGGCATTCCCAGGCGCATTTCCTCATGCAGAGGTGGTAGGGAATCCGGTTCGAACCGACGTATTAGCATTGCCATTACCAGCTGAGCGCCTCAGTGGCCGTGAAGGGCCGATTCGTGTGCTCGTTATCGGTGGTAGCCAGGGTGCGCGGGTACTGAACCAAACTCTGCCACAAGTTGCTGCCACACTGGGTGAGCAGATTACTGTCTGGCATCAAGTGGGGAAAGGCGCTTTACCAGATGTATTAGAAGCTTACCAGCAAGCAGGGCAGGGCGGTAAACATCAGATTGTCGAGTTTATCGATGATATGGCTGCGGCTTATGCTTGGGCTGATGTGGTGGTCTGTCGCTCCGGTGCTTTGACAGTCAGTGAAGTGGCAGCCGCAGGGTTACCGGCGATTTTTGTGCCTTTTCAGCATAAAGACCGGCAGCAATATTGGAATGCACTACCGCTAGAGAAGGCGGGCGCAGCCAAAATTATTGAGCAACCACAGTTTACTGCGCAGGCCGTGAGTAACCTACTCGCACAGTGGGACCGCGACACTTTATTGGCGATGGCTGAGCAGGCAAGACAGGTAGCCATTCCTGATGCAACTGAACGTGTGGCCGCCGAAGTGGTTGCCGCCAGTAAGTAAAATAGATAATGAATGGCTGGCAGTTAATGCGGGCTGTGAATATGCAACAGATAAAAAAGTGAAGAGAAACGTGAATACACAACAATTGGCGAAACTACGTACTATCGTGCCCGAGATGCGTCGCGTCCGGCACATTCACTTTGTTGGCATCGGTGGTGCTGGCATGGGTGGTATCGCTGAAGTGTTGGCAAACGAAGGTTATCAGATTAGCGGTTCAGATTTGGCACCCAACCCGGTAACTCAGCATTTGGCTTCATTGGGCGCACAGATTTATTTCCACCACCGTCCAGAAAATGTATTGGATGCCAGTGTGGTCGTGGTTTCGACCGCAATTTCTGCGGACAACCCGGAAATTGTTGCCGCTCGCGAGGCACGTATTCCAGTGATCCGCCGTGCAGAGATGTTGGCAGAATTGATGCGTTATCGCCATGGGATTGCAGTTGCAGGCACACACGGTAAGACAACCACCACAGCAATGGTCTCCAGTATTTATGCTGAAGCGGGTCTGGATCCAACGTTTGTTAATGGTGGTTTGGTGAAAGCTGCCGGTACCCATGCTCGTCTGGGTTCCAGCCGTTACCTGATTGCGGAAGCTGATGAGAGTGATGCGTCATTCTTACATTTACAGCCGATGGTGGCGATTGTCACCAATATCGAAGCCGACCATATGGATACCTATCAGGGCGACTTTGAGAATTTAAAACAGACATTTATTAATTTTTTGCACAACTTACCGTTTTATGGCCGTGCCGTAATGTGTATCGATGACCCTGTGGTGCGTGAGTTATTACCGCGCGTGGGCCGCCATATCACCACTTACGGCTTCAGCGATGACGCTGATGTGCAGATTGCCAGCTATCGTCAGGACGGTCCGCAGGGGCACTTTACCCTGAAGCGTCTGGATAAGCCGTTAATGACAGTGACCTTGAATGCACCGGGCCGCCATAACGCACTAAATGCGGCAGCGGCGGTGGCGGTGGCAACCGAAGAAGGTATTGCAGACGATGACATCCTGCGCGCGCTGGCAGGATTCCAGGGAACAGGTCGCCGTTTTGATTTTCTTGGTAACTTCCCACTGGCACCGGTTAACGGCAAAGAGGGTAGCGTGATGTTGGTCGATGACTATGGTCATCATCCGACAGAAGTGGATGCCACAGTTAAAGCGGCGCGCGCGGGCTGGCCGGATAAACGTATCGTGATGGTTTTCCAGCCGCACCGTTATACCCGTACTCGTGATCTGTATGACGATTTTGCCAATGTGTTATCGCAGGTTGATGTTTTACTGATGCTGGATGTGTATGCCGCCGGTGAGCCGCCGATCCCAGGGGCTGATAGCCGGTCGTTGTGCCGTACCATTCGTAATCGTGGCAAGTTGGACCCGATTTTGGTTTCAGACAGCGAGACCGTACCCGAAGTATTGGCGCAAGTGCTGAATGGTAATGACCTAATTCTGGTTCAGGGCGCAGGCAACATTGGTAAAGTTGCCCGTAAATTGGCTGAGCTTAAATTGCAGCCACAGAGAAAAGACGAGGAACATCATGGCTGAGAAAGTCGCGGTACTGCTGGGTGGCACCTCTGCTGAACGTGAAGTGTCATTGCTTTCAGGTCAGGCTGTTTTAGCGGGCTTAAGAGAAGCGGGTATTGATGCTCATGGCGTTGATACTAAAGACTCTCCCGTCACTCAGCTGAAAGAACAGGGTTTTGATAAAGTCTTTATCGCTCTGCATGGCCGTGGCGGTGAAGACGGTACGCTGCAAGGTGTGTTGGAGTTTTTGCAACTGCCTTATACCGGCAGCGGCGTGATGGCTTCAGCGCTGACGATGGACAAATTACGCACTAAATTGGTGTGGCAAGCTTCAGATTTGCCGATTTCGCCTTATGTCGCACTAAATCGTCAACAGTTTGAAACACTTTCGTCAGAGGAATTGTCGGCATGTGTCGCTAAGCTTGGCCTGCCCTTAATTGTTAAGCCCAGCCACGAAGGCTCGAGTGTCGGGATGAGCAAGGTTGACCAAGCCAGTGAGTTGCAGGCTGCCTTGGTTGAAGCTTTTCGCCATGATACAGATGTATTGATTGAGAAATGGTTGAGCGGGCCGGAATTCACGGTCGCTATTCTGGGTGACGAAGTTTTACCGTCTATTCGGATTCAGGCTCCCGGCGTGTTTTATGATTATGAAGCGAAATATCTGTCTGACGAGACCCAGTACTTCTGCCCAAGTGGCTTGAGTGCCGAGTTGGAACAACAGTTGGCAGAATTGGCATTACAGGCTTATCAGGCGCTGGGTTGTAGTGGCTGGGGGCGGGTTGATGTCATGCAAGACAGCGATGGCCGTTTCTATCTGCTTGAAGTGAATACTTCTCCGGGTATGACCAGCCACAGTTTAGTGCCGATGGCTGCACGCGAGTCAGGGTTGAGTTTCTCCCAACTGGTGGCCCGAATTCTGATGTTGGCTGACTGATATGTCGCAAGCTGCCCTGAATGCGCGTGAACGTGCGGCTGAAAATAGCGTAGCCCGGCGCAGTAACGGAGGCCAATTAGCAGGGTTGATTTTCCTGCTGATGGTGCTGGGGACCATCCTCTGGGGTGGATGGGTAGTTGTGGGGTGGATGAAAGATGCCAGCCGACTACCACTGTCAAAATTGGTGGTGACGGGTGAGCGCCATTACACCACCAATGATGATATTCGCCAGGCGATTCTGGCATTGGGCGCTCCGGGTACTTTTATGACGCAGGATGTCAATATCATCCAGCAGCAGATTGAAAGATTACCCTGGATTCAGCAGGCCAGTGTGCGTAAACAGTGGCCGGATGAGCTGAAAATCCATCTGGTAGAGTATGTGCCCTTTGCCCGCTGGAATGATTTGCATATGGTTGATGAACAGGGGCGTTCATTCAGCGTACCGTCTGAGCGAGCCGGAAAGCAGCAATTGCCATTACTGTATGGCCCGGAAGGTAGCGAACAGGATGTTCTGGAAGGTTACCGGGCAATGAGCAAGGTGTTAGCGGCCAATAAGTATCAGCTAAAAATGGTGGCGATGAGCGCCAGACATTCTTGGCAGTTGGCCTTAGATAATGATGTTCGGCTGGAGCTGGGACGAGATGACCGGATGGGACGTTTGCAGCGTTTCATCAAGTTATATCCGATGTTGCAACAGCAGCCAGATAAACGGGTCAGTTATGTTGATTTGCGATATGAGACAGGGGCTGCAATAGGTTGGGCTCCGGTATTTATCGGCAGTCAGGGTGGTGAACCACCAATAAATGGCCAGCAGAACAGTAATCAGCAACAGAATCAGGCACAGGCAAAACAACAATGATCAAGTCGACGGACAGAAAATTGGTAGTAGGTCTTGAGATCGGAACGGCAAAGGTCTCCGCATTGGTAGGGGAAGTTCTGCCCGATGGCATGGTCAATATTATTGGGGTTGGCAGTTGCCCATCCCGTGGCATGGATAAGGGTGGGGTTAACGATCTTGAATCGGTAGTGAAATGCGTTCAGCGCGCTATCGATCAGGCTGAGTTAATGGCTGATTGCCAAATTTCATCTGTCTATCTGGCATTGTCGGGCAAACATATTAGTTGCCAGAATGAAATAGGGATGGTTCCTATTTCAGAAGAGGAAGTAACTCAGGAAGATGTAGAAAACGTAGTGCATACCGCGAAGTCGGTGCGTGTGCGTGATGAGCATCGAATCTTGCATGTTATTCCGCAGGAATATGCCATCGATTATCAGGAAGGTATTAAAAATCCTGTAGGTCTTTCTGGTGTGCGGATGCAGGCCAAGGTACATCTGATTACCTGCCATAACGATATGGCAAAGAATATTGTTAAAGCGGTAGAACGTTGTGGTCTGAAAGTGGACCAACTGATTTTCGCCGGTTTGGCCGCAAGTTATGCAGTATTGACCGAAGATGAACGTGAGCTGGGTGTCTGTGTCGTCGACATCGGCGGTGGCACCATGGATATGGCGGTTTATACCGGTGGGGCATTGCGCCATACCAAAGTTATCCCTTACGCCGGGAACGTGGTCACCAGCGATATAGCTTATGCCTTCGGGACACCGCCAACAGATGCGGAAGCGATTAAAGTTCGACACGGCTGTGCGCTCGGGTCGATAGTCAGCAAGGACGAAAGTGTAGAAGTGCCAAGTGTTGGCGGACGCCCTCCTCGTAGTCTGCAAAGACAGACACTCGCTGAGGTTATAGAACCACGCTACACCGAGTTGCTGAATTTGGTTAATGACGAGATTTTACAATTGCAGGAGCAATTACGTCAGCAAGGCGTGAAGCATCATCTGGCAGCCGGTATCGTGCTGACGGGGGGAGCGGCACAAATTGATGGTTTGGCGGAATGTGCTCAACGGGTGTTTCATGCCCAAGTGCGTATCGGTCAACCGCTCAATATCACCGGGCTGACGGATTATGCACAGGAACCTTATTACTCCACTGCTGTTGGGTTGTTGCACTATGGTAAAGAATCTCATCTCAGTGGTGAGTCAGAAGTAGAAAAACGTGCCTCAGTGGGCAATTGGTTTAAACGTATCAATAGCTGGCTGAGAAAAGAGTTTTAATGTTTCAACAAAGAGATCATGCTGAACATATTTTTTGATCTCGAAGCGACAGGCACAAAACGGAGAGAAACTATGTTTGAACCTATGGAACTAACCAATGACGCGGTGATTAAAGTCATCGGCGTCGGTGGTGGCGGTGGCAATGCCGTCGAACACATGGTGCGCGAGCGCATCGAAGGTGTTGAATTCTTCGCCGTTAATACAGACGCTCAGGCGCTACGTAAGACGGCTGTTGGCCAAACTATCCAAATTGGTAGCGGTATTACCAAAGGTTTGGGTGCTGGCGCAAACCCAGAAGTGGGCCGTACTTCGGCTGAAGAAGACCGTGAAGCTCTGCGTGCAGCCCTTGAAGGCGCAGACATGGTGTTTATCGCCGCAGGTATGGGCGGTGGTACTGGTACTGGAGCTGCTCCTGTTGTTGCAGAAGTGGCAAAAGAACTGGGTATTCTGACAGTTGCTGTGGTTACCAAGCCTTTCAATTTCGAAGGCAAGAAACGCATGGCATTTGCTGAGCAGGGTATTGCTGAACTGTCCAAACATGTGGACTCACTGATCACTATTCCGAACGATAAGTTGCTAAAAGTTCTGGGTCGTGGCATCTCTTTACTGGATGCATTCGGTGCAGCTAACGACGTATTGAAAGGCGCTGTTCAGGGTATCGCCGAGCTGATTACCCGCCCAGGCCTGATGAACGTCGACTTCGCTGACGTGCGCACTGTGATGTCCGAAATGGGTTATGCCATGATGGGCTCGGGTGTTGCTTGTGGTGAAGATCGTGCTGAAGAAGCAGCAGAAATGGCTATTTCTAGCCCATTACTGGAAGATATCGACCTGTCTGGTGCCCGTGGCGTTCTGGTTAACATCACGGCTGGTTTCGACTTGCGTTTGGATGAGTTTGAAACTGTGGGTAACACTATCCGTGCATTCGCGTCTGATAATGCGACCGTGGTTATCGGTACATCATTAGACCCGGAAATGAACGATGAACTGCGCGTAACTGTTGTTGCGACCGGCATCGGCATGGACAAACGCCCTGAAATTACGCTGGTTACCAACAAGCAAACACAGCCTGTTATGGACCACCGTTACCAGCAGCATGGTATGTCTCCTTTACCTCAGGAAGTTAAACCTGCGGCTAAAGTGGTCAATGATCCAACTGCTCAAACAAATAAAGAGCCCGATTATTTGGATATTCCGGCATTTTTGCGTAAGCAAGCCGACTAATTTCCGAAAAAATTGGAATCTCCGCTCTTTGTGCTAAACTGTCCCGCCGATCTTGTTATAAACTTGGTCGGTAGGATGGATAACATTGCGAGATAAAACGATGATCAAACAAAGGACTTTAAAACGTATTGTTCAGGCGACTGGCGTCGGTTTGCACACCGGTAAGAAAGTCACACTGACAATGCGACCCGCGCCGGCTAATACCGGGGTCATCTATCGTCGCACTGACTTGAATCCACCGGTTGATTTTCCGGCAGATGCAAAATCCGTGCGTGATACCATGCTCTGTACTTGCCTGGTCAATGAGCATGACGTGCGTATTTCTACTGTTGAGCATCTCAACGCTGCTCTGGCAGGGTTAGGGATTGATAACATTATTATTGAAGTTAACGCTCCCGAAGTACCTATTATGGACGGTAGTGCCAGTCCATTTGTGTACTTGCTGCTGGATGCCGGTATCGAAGAGTTAAACTCTGCGAAGAAATTCCTGCGTCTGAAAGAGACTGTGCGGGTTGAAGACGGTGATAAATGGGCTGAATTGTCTCCATTCAATGGATTCCGTTTAGATTTTACCATTGATTTTAATCACCCGGCGATAGACTCAAGTACTCAGCGTTACCGTTTAGATTTCTCGGCCGATTCATTCGTCCGTCAAATCAGCCGCGCGCGTACTTTTGGTTTCATGCGTGATATCGAGTATCTGCAGTCCCGTGGTTTGTGCCTGGGCGGTAGTTTCGATTGTGCCATCGTGGTAGATGATTACCGCGTGTTGAACGAAGATGGCCTGCGCTTCGAAGATGAATTTGTTCGTCATAAAATGCTGGACGCCATTGGCGACCTGTTTATGTGCGGCCATAATATTATTGGCGCATTTACTGCGTTCAAATCTGGTCATGCACTTAACAACAAGCTATTGCAGGCTGTTTTAGCTAAGCAAGAAGCTTGGGAATATGTGACGTTCCAAGACGAAGCCGAAATGCCATTGGCATTCAAAGCGCCGTCTACAGTATTAGCTTACTAAGCTTATTTATCACTTTTGGTTGCGTTGGCACTCTCTCCGGCCAACGCAGCCAATCGTTCCAATATTGTCCTCAGTTTTTCAGGGCTACGGCTCGCTAATCCTCTTAATTCCTTAGCACTTTCTAAGCTTAAATGACGTAATGGCGGCGATTTCTCAGAATTTTGCGCAGATTTTGCGACATCTTGCGTAATGTTATGACCCTTAGCCATTAACGACGGATTAATCCTGATGTCGATTGAAGACAATGATGGTAGAATTTGCGCTCGTAGTGCAGAGAGTAGAGCGGGCTGTTCATAACGTAGTCGCATTAACCAACTGGCGTTCGCGGTCTCTAGCACTAAAACACTCTGTCGATAGTTAGCGACACGGCACCACGGCTGCAACTGTGAAGGGAGTAATCCTTTTACCGCACGGTTAAGTTTTAACAGTGCTGTAGCGCGTTGTTGTACGTTATGCAGCGGTCCGTTTTCTGCTGCAATGGCATCATCGAACAGAACATCTAATAATTGTGGGCGGCTTTCACGCATTGACAAGGCTCCGGCGGATTTTAAACTCGTGATCGGTATTCTAAATCGTTGGCGACAATTTGGTAGACGTTATTTCTGGCCGCATCTCCTATTGGGGATGGTAGCGGCGAGTCTTGGCGTGCCATCAAATCTGTCTGGCGTTCCTGATCAAGCTGCGATACCCAATACCTCATCAAGCCAGAGCCGTCAGAATTACGGTGCAACAAACTTTAACAGTTTGGCATTGCTGCATGATATGCATCGTCGCCCTTCATTCAGCGTAGACTACTGGCAACAGCATGCACTGCGTACGGTCATTCGTCACCTTTCATTTGCACTGGCTCCCCAAGCCGCTTATGCAAGAGGGCAAGAGGTTGCTGAAGTTGAGCGGGTGCAGCCATCACAAATTCAGCAACTTGCATTGTTGGATACGCTGAATGCACTCCTGACTCATGAGTTCAAACCACCCGCTATCATTCGTTATACCGAGCAGGTTGAACGGCCAGTTCTTTCGTTACATAAACCCGGTCTTTGGCTTGCACAAGTGCAAGGTATCCGAGCCGGACCTGCCAATTTAAGCTAACTATTCTCTTGGTTTACCCCAATTTTATACAACCTTTGGCCGCCGGTTTGGTGGTCTTGTAAGAGATATTAAGAATCATGCTAATCAAATTATTAACCAAAGTTTTTGGCAGCCGTAACGATCGTACCCTGCGCCGTATGCGCAAAGTGGTTGATCTTATCAACCGGATGGAACCAGAAGTTGAAAAACTGACAGATGCTGAATTACGCGCCAAAACTGATGAGTTCCGTGAGCGCTTGGCAAAAGGTGCAGTGCTGGAAACTCTGATTCCTGAGGCTTTTGCTGTGGTGCGCGAAGCCAGTAAACGTGTGTTCGGTATGCGTCACTTCGACGTGCAGCTGTTAGGCGGTATGGTACTGAACGAACGATGCATCGCAGAAATGCGTACGGGTGAAGGTAAAACACTGACAGCAACACTGCCAGCCTACCTGAATGCCTTGAGTGGCCGCGGTGTGCACGTGGTTACCGTCAACGACTACTTGGCGCAACGTGACGCCGAAAATAACCGCCCATTATTTGAGTTCTTGGGCCTGAGTGTTGGTATCAACCTGCCGAATATGACGGCACCGGCTAAGCGCGCTGCTTATGCTGCGGATATCACCTACGGTACTAACAACGAATACGGTTTTGACTACTTGCGCGATAACATGGCGTTCAGCCCTGAAGAGCGTGTGCAACGTAAATTGCATTATGCGCTGGTGGATGAGGTTGACTCCATCTTGATCGATGAAGCCCGTACCCCGCTGATTATCTCTGGTCCGGCTGAAGATAGCTCCGAGATGTATATTCGGGTTAATAAACTGATTCCAAAACTGATTCGTCAGGAAAAAGAAGATTCCGATACCTTCCAAGGTGAAGGGCACTTCTCAGTAGATGAAAAATCGCGTCAGGTCCATTTAACTGAACGTGGTCTGATTCTGATAGAACAGATGTTAGTGGAGGCGGGCATTATGGATGAAGGGGAATCGCTGTATTCTCCAACTAACATCATGTTAATGCACCATGTTACTGCGGCTCTGCGTGCTCACGTGCTGTTTACCCGTGATGTTGATTACATCGTGAAAGATGGTGAAGTTATCATTGTTGATGAACACACCGGCCGTACCATGCAAGGTCGTCGCTGGTCTGATGGTTTACATCAGGCAGTTGAAGCGAAAGAAGGTGTGGAAATTCAGAACGAAAACCAGACGCTGGCTTCTATCACTTTCCAGAACTACTTCCGTCTCTATGAAAAATTGGCTGGTATGACCGGTACTGCGGATACCGAAGCGTTCGAATTCAGCTCTATTTATAAGCTGGATACCATCGTTGTACCTACCAACCGCCCAATGATCCGTAAGGATTTGGCTGATTTGGTCTATATGACGGAACAGGAAAAAATTGGTGCAATTATCGAAGATATCCGTGAGCGTACTGCGAACGGCCAGCCAGTATTGGTGGGGACTATCTCGATTGAGAAGTCTGAAGTGGTGTCTGCTGAGTTAACCAAAGCCGGTATCGAACATAAAGTTCTGAACGCTAAGTTCCACGCCATGGAAGCAGAAATTGTTTCTCAAGCTGGTCAGCCAGGAGCCGTCACTATTGCGACCAACATGGCAGGTCGTGGTACTGACATCGTGTTAGGTGGCAGTTGGCAGAGCGAGATTGCCCTGCTGGAAGACCCAACTGAAGACCAAATTGCTGCTATTAAAGCGGCATGGCAGATTCGTCATGATGCGGTACTGGCATCAGGTGGTTTACATATCATTGGTACCGAGCGTCATGAATCGCGTCGTATCGATAACCAGTTACGTGGTCGTGCGGGTCGTCAGGGTGATGCGGGTTCTTCACGCTTCTACCTGTCAATGGAAGATGCCTTGATGCGTATTTTTGCCTCTGACCGAGTGTCCGGCATGATGCGTAAATTGGGAATGAAGCCGGGCGAAGCGATTGAGCACCCATGGGTCACCAAAGCTATTGCTAACGCGCAACGTAAAGTTGAAAGCCGTAACTTCGATATTCGTAAGCAATTGCTGGAATATGATGATGTGGCAAGCGACCAACGCCGGGCGATTTACAGCCAGCGTAACGAGTTGTTAGACGTGTCTGATGTTAGCGAAACCATCAACAGCATCCGTGAAGACGTCTTCAAAACAGTTATCGACAGCTATATCCCAACCCAGTCGCTGGAAGAAATGTGGGATGTTGATGGTCTGGAACAGCGCCTGAAAAACGATTTTGACTTGGATATGCCGATTGCTCAATGGCTTGAAGACGAGCCACAGTTGCATGAAGAAACATTGCGTGAACGGATCCTGCAACAGGCTATTGAAGTGTATCAGCGCAAAGAGGAAGTTGTTGGCCTTGAAATGATGCGTAACTTCGAAAAAGGCGTGATGCTACAAACACTTGATTCCTTATGGAAAGAGCATTTGGCTGCTATGGATTACCTGCGTCAGGGTATCCATCTACGTGGCTACGCGCAAAAAGATCCTAAGCAAGAATATAAGCGTGAATCTTTCGCCATGTTTGCTGCCATGTTGGAATCACTGAAATATGAAGTGATCAGTGTACTGAGCAAAGTACAGGTGCGGATGCCAGAAGAAGTTGAAGCACTGGAGGTCCAGCGTCGTGAAGAAGCAGAACGTCTGGCTAAGCAGCAGCAACTAAGCCATCAGTCTGATAACAGCGCATTGATGTCGCAGGAAGAAGTTAGTGTTGCTGCCAGCCTTGAGCGCAAAGTGGGTCGTAATGATCCGTGCCCATGTGGTTCAGGCAAAAAATACAAACAGTGCCATGGCCGTTTACAGTAATATTTTAGGCTAGGATTGATACTGTTAATGGGGGCGGTGTAAAAACCGCCCTTTATTTTGGCTCTTTTTTGCCGATAGATTTTAGGACAAACAGCCAGGCGAATGCTTAGAGCCCCTTTCAGGAGCAAGATAATTGAAACACCTACCTATTGCAGTGGGGATTATTCGTAACCCACAGCGGGAGATTTTTATTACTCAGCGCGCGGTTGATTCCCATATGGCCGGATTTTGGGAATTTCCCGGCGGGAAAGTTGAACCAGGTGAGACGCCAGAGCTAGCTTTGAAGCGCGAACTGTTGGAAGAGACCGGCATTGTGGTGCGAAACGCCACTTTATTTAACGTGCTTGAACATGCTTATGCAGATCGTATCGTGACACTACATTTTTATATAGTCGACGCTTGGGATGGTGAACCTTTTGGTCGTGAAGGGCAACCGATGCGCTGGGTGAAACAATCTGAGTTGTTGGCGCAAGAATTCCCTCCTGCTAATACCACAATCATAGAATTACTCACCGCATAGCGCGCGCCACAAATATGATTGGTATTTGATCTGAGGTGAATGGAGCAGATGATTTGCTCCACCCATGTAAAACGGTAACTAGTGGTTAAAACGATCAGTGCTTGATAGGGTCTTCTTCACCCCATTCATCACTGTCGGATTGTTCACCATGGCTAGGTATACGTTTTTCTTCATCGGCCCATTCACCTAAGTCAATAAGCTGGCAACGCTTGCAACAGAACGGGCGATAAGGGCTTTGTTCACCCCAGACAACAACCTTTCCACATGTTGGGCAGTTAACCTTTATTTCTTCGGTTTCCATGTTTTTTCTCCTAAAATCTATCAACTCAGCAGCAGGCCAATTCAAACGATAAACGAGCGGGCACGGTACCATTTTCACTATCGAGTGGTAAGAAGCGAATGGCATATCGTGTTTTATGACCAGAAATCTGCGGGTACAGTTGCGGCTCCTGCGGTAGACGCAATCTGAGCAAGTCAGCGCCTTCCGCATTATCCTGGAAGAAGCCATTTAAGCTGATTTGTGCTCGTAATGGGCCTGATTGGCGAATTAAATCTAAAATGATGGTCAGTGACTGATTGAGTGGAGTCAGGCTTTCCAGCAATTTAGCAATATGCTGATTACGCTGATCTTGTGGTTGATGCAACCAGGTATGCAAAGTGGGCAAGTCAAAACTACAGCAGCCACCAGGGATGCTCAGACGCTGGCGAACAACACTAATTAAACGGTCTTCTTTTAGCGACTGGCCGATACGTGGTGCAGACATCAATACTGAAGCCCGGTTTTTTAGCTGACTGCGCAGAGAATCTACCCGAGAGATATCTACACCGGGTATATCAGCCCATTGCTGCAACTTTTGCTGTTGGCGCTCAAGCTCTTTAAGTAGATCAGTACGAACTTCACCGCGCTCAAGAACATCGATTAAATCAGATGCGGTTCGGAAAAACGTCAATGCATTGGCAATATTATTTAACGAACGCTGGCTTTCTAATTGTTGTAGTAAAAACTCCATTCTTAACCAGGTACGCATCTTTTCATTAAGCGGATGTTCAAAAAGTATTGTTGAGGTGAGGTCACTCATCGATATAGATCCTGTTGGGCCGCAGCTGCCAATTTTAAATACTGTTGGTGTAACGCAGCAACTTGCGGGGCGATAACTAAGGGATCGCCGCTATTGTCAATAATGTCATCAGCACAGGCCAGTCGCTGTTGCCGCGAAGCCTGTGAGGCTAAAATATGTTCTGCCTGTTGGCGGGTAATACTATCTCTCGCCATCGTTCGAGCGAGTTGTATTTCAGGTGCTACATCTACCACTAACACACGATTAGCACGTTGACGTAAACCATTCTCGACCAACAGAGGAACAACCCAAAGTACATATGGTTTATCAATAGCAGCGAGTTGGCGCTGAGTTTCCTGCTGAATCAATGGATGCAACAATGAATTTAACCATGCTTTTTCCTGCGGCTCACTGAAAATTTTTTCGCGCAATGCTGCTCGGTTCAACGTGCCATCCGCTTGTAAGATAGTTTCACCATAGTGAGAGGCGATAGCCGCTAATGCAGGCATCCCCGGTTCAACGACCTGACGAGCAATAATATCAGCATCCACAAGGGGCACACCGAGATTGGCGAATGCATTTGCTACTGTACTTTTACCGCTGCCAATTCCACCGGTGAGGGCCACAATATAGGTCATTGCCTAGCCTTGTATACTGTGAATGAGTGGCCGAATTGTATCTGAAAGCAGGTAAGAAGGCATAGTAAGGTATGCATTCTGTTTGAGCTACGTGGAAAAATATATGAAGTGAACACGGTGATAAATGAGCTGATAGCACTCTTCAGGTAATTTGTGGAATTGTAGCGTAAATAAAGGTGTATTCGCAGTCTTGCCGTAGAATTATTCATGCGTATGATAGCTTCACTGGGATGGCGTGATTTACGCCCGATCACATTTTGCGATCTATCGCCACTAACCAGGAAATAATTAGCCATGCGTATTGAAGAAGGTTTGAAATTAGGCTTTAAAGATGTGTTAATCCGTCCTAAGCGTTCAACACTGAAAAGTCGCTCTGAAGTAGAACTGGAACGCCAGTTTACCTTCAAACATTCAGGTTGGAATTGGTCTGGTGTGCCTATCATCGCCGCTAATATGGATACTGTTGGCACCTTCCGCATGGCAGAAGTCTTAGCATCATTTGATGTTCTTACTGCAGTTCATAAGCACTACAGCGTTGAGCAATGGGGCGAGTTTGTAAAACGGGTTCCTGAATCTGTATTGCGCCATGTCATGGTCTCAACCGGGACTTCCTCTGCCGATTTCGACAAAATGAAGCAAATTTTGGCGTTATCACCAGCATTGAAATTCATCTGTATCGATGTCGCTAACGGCTACTCTGAGCATTTTGTCTCTTTCCTGCAAAAAGCGCGTGAAGCTTGCCCAGATAAAGTTATTTGTGCAGGTAATGTAGTGACTGGCGAGATGGTAGAAGAGCTAATTCTCTCTGGTGCTGACATTGTTAAAGTAGGTATTGGCCCAGGTTCTGTTTGTACGACTCGGGTTAAAACCGGTGTCGGTTATCCACAATTATCGGCAGTGATCGAATGTGCTGATGCTGCTCATGGTTTGGGTGGTCAGATTGTCAGTGATGGTGGCTGCTCAGTACCGGGTGATGTGGCAAAAGCTTTTGGTGGCGGTGCCGACTTTGTCATGCTTGGCGGTATGCTAGCTGGGCACGACGAGTGTGAAGGCCGTGTGGTTGAAGAGAATGGCGAGAAGTTTATGTTGTTCTACGGTATGAGCTCTGAGTCTGCGATGAAACGTCATGTGGGTGGTGTTGCTGAATACCGTGCCGCAGAAGGCAAAACAGTTAAATTGCCATTACGTGGTTCTGTTGATAATACAGTACGCGATATTATGGGCGGCTTGCGTTCCGCTTGTACCTACGTGGGTGCTTCGCATTTGAAAGAGCTCACCAAGCGCACAACATTTATCCGTGTTGCAGAGCAAGAAAACCGAGTATTCGGCAGTAATTAATCCCTGATTTTCGATGACGTTTAGATATTGATATGAAAAGGGCGTATTCACTCAGCGCCCTTTTTCTATGTTTTCCTCTTAATTCTTAGGCTCAATTCTTTGTTGTAAACTCCTTTATCCTGATGACTTTATTTATCCGATAACATCTCCTAACTGGAATATGGGTAAATACATCGCGATCACTAAAATCCCAACAATACCGCCAATGATTAGCATTAAAAGTGGTTCCAACATTTGAGTCAGATTATCGGCCAAATCTTGGGTCTGTTGCTGATGCCAACTTGCCAACTTTTCTAGTAGCACATCCAGTGCGCCAGACTCCTCACCGACACGGACCATTTGCTGGCACAAGGCAGGAAATAACGTCTGCTGAGCAAGGGCCACATGCAGAGGAACCCCTTGGTTGATTTGTGTGCGAATATGTCTCAGTGCTTGCTGATAGCTGCTGTTATTGATGGATACGAGAGCAGTTTCCAACCCAGCTGTTAGTGGTAGCCCTGCATGTTGAGTCATCGCCAGTGTTTGAAATACTTGGCTCAGGCAGCTACCGCGAATTAACGCAGAAACGACGGGGAGGCGTAATAAAAGCCGTTGCTCCCTTTGTCGCCAGTGGGCTTGATGTTTTCGTATATACAGATATCCAATACCCAGTGACGCTAATGACAATGCTATAAATGGCCCATGGGCAGTAATAAATGCTGACATCAAGAGCAGTGTGGCTGTTAGTACTGGCAATGGAGTATCGAATGATTGATATATCTTAGCAAATTCAGGTAGTACCATGACCAGCATGAGAATGCTGACTGTCAGTGCGATAACACAGACAAATATCGGGTACTTAAGTGCCTTAACCACTTTCTTTTGTAGTTTTTGCTGTCTCTCCTGATGATGTACTAACTGAACACAGCATTGTTCAAGATTCCCGGTCATTTCCCCCATAGCAATCACTGGGGAATATAATCTGGGAAAGGTATTAGGGTAGCGTGCTATTACTTCTGATAATGATTGCCCCTGTGATACCTGCTGACTTATCTCCTGCAATAAGCATTGCCAGGGGAGGGTATCCATTTCTTTGGCTAATAGTTGCAGACTATTGACCAAAGGTAGTCCAGCTTGCAGTAAAGTGGCTAATTGGCGAGTAACAGTGAGCAAATGCTCGCCACGCCAGTAGCCAATTGATAACCGTTTGCCACCCTTGACGCCTAAGGGTTGTAATCCATGACGGAACATATGTTCGTAGACAGTATTTTTCTCTGTTGCCAATAGCGCGCCTGTTTGTAGCTGGCCTTCAGTATTAATTGCTCTCCAGTGAAATAATCGCTGATAACTCAATGAACTACCTCGCCTTCAGTTAGTAACCCCACAACACGATTAATTTCACCAAGACTAGTTACACCGTTCTCGACCAATACTAAGCCAGCGGAGAGTAATGTTATTTGCTCTTGGTCTTGTGCCATTCGAGTGAGTTCTGGCGGGCTAACATTATTGAGTAAAGCTTGTTGAATTGATGGAGTTATATTTAACATCTCGTAAATTCCAGTTCGTCCATAATAGCCCGAACAACAGTGTTCGCAGCCGACAGCAAGATAATGCTGTAATGGAGCGGCCCGCACGCCAGAGGAAGCTTGAAAAGGTGTGGGGGATGGTTGCCGGCAGTGCCGACAGAGTTTGCGTACCAAACGCTGAGCGATAACTAATATTAAGCTGGACGCAATTAAGTGACGTTCTATTCCCATTTGTGTCAGACGTATTAGCGTCTCAGCCGTTGAGTTGGTATGTAATGTAGAAAGAACCAAATGCCCAGTAAGCGCCGCTTTAACGGCTATTTCAGCTGTTTCATTGTCACGAATCTCACCGAGCATAATCACATCCGGATCCTGTCGCAGCATCGCACGTAATATGCTAGAGAAGTCGAGCCCAATCTTATTGTTGGTCTGAGTTTGATTGATACCATCAACCTGGATCTCGATAGGATCTTCAGCACTACAGATATTTATCTGTGGCTGGTTAAGTTGGTCCAAACTGCAATAAAGGGTCACTGTCTTGCCACTGCCTGTCGGCCCAGTGACTAGAACCAAGCCCTGTGGTGCGGATAATGCTTGTGATAGCTGTTGATGGGCGATTGTGGTTAACCCCAGCTTTTCTAGAGTCGGTTGTTGCTGCGTATTGAGAATTCTCAGCACTACTTTTTCGCCATACTGTACCGGGAGAGTCGCTATTCTCATGGAATAGCGGGTACCATCTAATTGTAGAGTGAGTTGGCCATCCTGTGATAACCGCTTTTCAGCAATGTTCAGTTTAGACATCACCTTCAGACAGCTACTGATTCGACTGGCTAATTCGGTTATGGGTGGTGGAGCTTCATGCAATACACCATCAATTCTTAAGCGGATGCGATAGTGATGCTGATAAGGTTCAAAATGAATATCTGATGCCCGCTTCGCAATAGCTAACCTCAGTGTTTGGGTTATAAATTGAATAACAGGAATATCACTTTCATTATCCAGCAACTGTTCATCAGAATTCTGTAGTGATAGGTTTGACGATGCAGTCCCTGTCTGTTCCTGCCCTTTTATAAAAATCCCTTGATGGGTTTCCTTGAATTTAGTGTTCTCGAATAACTCCAGATTTAATGACTGTTCAATTTTGGCTTCTGGCCAATATTCCACTCTTATCTTACGGCCACAGGTAAAGCGCAGCGCTGTTAATAGCCCATCATCGACAGGATTTGATGAGGCGATAGATAAACTTTGTCCATCAAGTTTTAAGGCTATTGTTCGATGACGGCGACAAAGTGCATGTAATTCATCACTAATTGTTTGGGGTGAGGATGCCATAAATTCGGTCATTTTATTAAGGCCCTGTCATTGAAATGGAACACGTTCTTACAGTTATCAGCCAGGCTGTTATCTTTTGCTGTACATGTTCTTGTCCAGATGATATTTCCGCTCGGATTTAATTTTGGTGACATAGCCAACGTTAAACCGGTGAGAGTATGTTGACCTATCAACGTAATCACGCCCTTATCAATTGTTGTGGTGCTAACGTAACGTGACGTTTCTCCTTTAGGAATCCCATGCTTACCTGCACTACAGCTATCAAAGCTGGCATGCTCCATCGCACAAAGCTCTACTGCCATTTTGTAAGGAACGGCAGTTTGTAACATATCGGTCAGTGCTGCTTTCTGGATATAACGCTGATAGGACGGAATGCCAATGCCGCTGAGAACAGCAATGATGGCAATCGCAACCATCAATTCAATTAATGTAAAACCCTGTTGATTAGCCATATATCACTTTCCTTGTGTGTGAAAAAACGAGGTAAGAGTGAAACTTTTTGACTCATGGTGATAGGGGCATTACATTGATTTGCGGAGTGTATTGTCGAATATTTAGGCTGTTACAATGGCAGGACAGATAACTTCGGCGGGCTTCGCAAAACAGAGTCAGAGCCTGTTAATAGTTGTATTCCGCCGAAGATATTTTGCTAGGATTATTGAAAACGCATAGAAAGGTCTAAAGCAGTAATATGTTTGGTGAGTGCACCGACTGAAATGAAGTCAATGCCAGTTTCAGCATAGCTCCGCAGTGTTTCTAGTGTGACATTACCTGAAACTTCTAGTTGGGCGCTGTTCAAAGTCTTGGTAACTTCATCACGCATTTTTACCGCGTCATACATCATAGGAATGGTGAAGTTATCTAACATGATGATGTCAGCACCTGCTTCCAGTGCTTGCTGTAGTTCATCAAGGGATTCAACTTCAACCTCAACAGGGACATCAGCATGTATCCAAAATGCTTTGGCGACAGCTTCTTTGATAGACCCGGCAGCAATAATATGATTTTCTTTAATAAGAAAAGCATCGGATAAACCAAGTCGGTGGTTGCTACCACCACCACAAAGAACGGCATATTTTAACGCAGTACGCAGCCCTGGAAGTGTTTTTCGAGTATCGAGTAATTGAGTATTTAGCCCAGAGAGCAGTGCAACATAGCGGCTCACTTCAGTGGCAACACCTGATAGCGTTTGCAGGAAGTTAAGAGCAGTACGTTCACCTGTTAATAGGATACGGGCAGGTCCTGCCAGGTGGCAAAGCACCTGATTCGCAGTCAGTTTGTCGCCATCGTTAACGAGCCATTCAACTGATACCTGAGCTCCAAGTTGGATGAACACTTCATTCAACCAGCGTTGACCACAAAAAATACCGTCTTCGCGGGTAATAATCGTGGCCTTTGCGTGCTTATCTGCTGGCAGTAATTGTGCGGTGAGGTCACGGTCTGGATTGACCTCGCCGCCGAGGTCTTCACTCAAAGCCTGGGCAACAGTAGAAGGTATATCATATTGAATTCGTTCCAATAGCTCGGCGCGGCGGCTGTCGGCATTATAGCTGCGGGTCGGCATAGAAAACTCCGAAATGGCGGATGGATAGTTATCCAAACATGCTACTCTGTTGCAGACAGAAGTGCCATACACCCTTTGTACTTGCCGTCGCTGGCATTGACTTAGCTGGGTAAATTTATCGAGATGAGCGAGTTACTGGCTTATCTTTAAAACCAAGCCCTTTGGGGTTAAAAGAGCCGGTTGAAGTCTATGATTAGAGGGTTTAGATAAACAATGCAGTTAGATAATGGCTGGATTTCAGGGGTTAAACGAGTGGTTTCTCCCCATTTTGATCAGCGACCCGAAGGTGAAGACCCTTCTTTGTTGGTGATCCATAATATTAGTTTGCCTCCTGGTGAGTTCGGTGGCCCGTATATCGACCAACTATTTACCGGCACACTCAATGCTAACGAACACCCTTATTTTGCCGATATTGTTCACTTACGTGTTTCGGCTCACTGCCTGATTCGCCGAGATGGTGAAGTTATTCAATATGTTCCTTTTGATAAACGAGCCTGGCATGCCGGAGTATCAGCTTTTGCTGGGCGTGAGCGGTGTAACGATTTCTCTATTGGTATCGAGTTGGAAGGGACAGATGTGTTACCGTTTACGTCTGCACAATATCGCCGCCTAACCGAGATAAGTGCATTACTCTTTGCCCACTATCCAATAACCGCAGAACGGGTGACGGGCCATAGCGATATTGCGCCAGGCCGTAAAACTGATCCAGGTCCCGCTTTTGACTGGATATTGTATCAACAGCGTTTGGCAGCATTATCTCAGCCATTGTAATGAGCTGATAACTCAGTATTAACCAGAGGTTTATTGTCGAGTGCTTATTGGTTTTTAGCCTCGCCTAATATTGTTGTTTATGCATGCCGGGAGGCATACGCCCTGTTTCAGGGTTGGTTAAGTGCAAAGGGAGAATAAGAGCTAATGACACTGTTTACGCTGTTGCTGGTGCTTGCATGGGAGCGCTTATTTAAACTGGGCGAACATTGGCAGTTAGATCACCGCCTTGAAGTCGTATTTACGCGTTTACGTCACTTTTCGTTGGTACAAACGATTTTACTGACAGTGGTGTGGATGGCGGTGGTATGGCTGGTTTTACGGTTAGTGCAAAACATCTTGTTTGGTTTCCCTCTTTTACTGCTCTGGATATTGATTTGCCTATTGTGCATTGGGGCGGGGGGAATTCGTAGACATTACCGCGCTTATTTGAAAGCAGCCCGTCAGGGTGATGCTCATGCCACTGATAAAATGGCGGATGAACTCGCGCTTATCCATGGCTTACCGATGGATAGTGGTGAAAAGGTCAGATTGCAATCTCTGCAAAATGCCTTGCTATGGATAAACTTTCGTTATTATTTAGCACCTATTTTCTGGTTTGTGGTTTGCGCTAGCTACGGTCCGGTGGCGCTAGCGGGCTACGCAATGTTACGCGGATACCAAACCTGGCTGGCACGCCATCACACACCTTTACAGCGCTCTCAATCCGGTATTGATAGTATCTTGCATTGGCTGGACTGGATCCCCGTGCGGTTAGTGGGAGTCGCTTATGCATTATTGGGCCATGGTGAAAGGGCGCTACCGGCCTGGTTTGCTTCATTAGGGGATTTTCGTTCCCAACAATATCAGGTACTGACTCGCCTCGCCCAATATTCGTTAGCGCGAGAACCTCATTTAGATCCCGTACAAACACCGAGAGCCGCTGTTTCTATGGCGCGAAAAGTCACTCTGGCGGTGATTGTGGTTGTGGCGTTACTGACAATTTATGGTGCTTTGATATAACCGGTTGACTCACTGTACTGGCTGGAGTGCTTGCTTCCGGCCAGTACTATATCAATCACTCGGTCAAATGATGACAGCCAGTAACCCTGTATTTTAAACGATAGTAGCTGTATCTGCTGGTGGCTCACCGAATATCGGCATACCTTGTTCATCCCAACTTATAGTCTTGATTCGAGTATGGCGATTAGGGTCATAAAGTGGGTCGCCCTCAATTTCAGTGTAGTTGCGGGCGTGATAGACCAACATATCTTCACCGTGTTCATTGCGGGTAAAACTATTGTGACCAGGGCCAAATTGGCGATTCTGGTATTGAGTCCGAAATACAGGTTCTGGTGATTTATGCCATTGCGTCGCATCCAAAATATTACTGTTGATATCAGCCCAGAGCAGCCCAATACAGTAATTTTCATCGGTAGCACTGGCTGAATAACTAATAAAAATACGTTCTCCATGCTTAATAACTGCCGGGCCTTCATTGACCCAAAAACCGATGGTTTCCCAAGGTAGTTCAGGCTTACTCAGCATGACCGGCTCGCCTTTTAGTGTCCATGGGTTCTCCATTTCGGCAAGATACAAGTTTGAATTCCCTTGAATCTCCGGATCTTTTTGAGCCCATAAATAATAGTGTTTTCCGTTATGTTCAAAGTGTGTTGCATCCAACGAAAAACTGTCCAATGGTGTCGCGATACGCCCTTTTTCTATCCACTTGCCAGTGAGCGGATTGGTGGCATCACACTCTAGTGCAAACATACGATGCTGGAATAAACCCCCAGCGATTTCCGGTGAATGCGCTGCGGCAAAATAGAGATACCATTTGCCCTCAATGAAATGCAGTTCAGGTGCCCAAATTAATGCACTCATTGAGCCTTGTTGTGGCTTATTCCACACCGTTACTGCTTCAGCTTGAGCAAGTCCTGTTAGTGATTCTGCACGGCGTAATTCCAGACGGTCATATTCTGGTACTGAAGCAGTGAAATAATAATAACCATCAGTGTGCCGATAGATAAATGGATCTGCTCGCTGCTCAATCAATGGGTTAGGGTAGTTATACTCAGTCATACTGACTCCTTAGCTTCCAGTTGCTTACCAGTGCGATAGTCACTGAGTTCTTGATAGTTATGGCGGCGTTTTTCCAGATCGATTTGAATTTGTTTCATCAGATTACGGTCAACTTTCAATAAACGAACCACACCTGCGGTAATCAAATAGCCAATTCCAGGGATCACGGTGAACAGTAATACAATACTGTTTAATGCGCTTGGTGCCTGATTGATAGCATCCGCCTGATAACCCGTTGCTGATAATAGAAAACCGACCATAGCACCTGCGACAGCTAACCCGACTTTTAGGAAGAACAGGTTACCGGAGAAGCTGATGCCGGTGATGCGCTTACCGGTTTTCCATTCGCCGTAGTCATCAACATCAGCCATTAATGACCAGTGCAGTGGGGAAGGGATTTGATGCAGTATATTCAGCAGGAAGTAAGCCACCACAATCAATGAAGTCAGGTGTGGGTTGAGGAAATAGAAACTGCATGAGAAAATTGCCAGTATGATATTGGTCCAGAAAAAGACTTTTAATTTACAGAACTTATCTGTGAGAGGTTTCGCCAGTGCGCTGCCTATCATCATGCCGATAACGCCGAGGCTGATAAACAAACTGGCAAAGGAGAATGACTGTTGCATGACATAGGTGACGTAATACATCGTAGCAGCCATGCGGATAAAACCAGGGCATACGTTGCAGAATGTCAGCAGTAAAATACGAACCCATTGGTCATTTTTCCACACGTCGCGCAGGTCAGCTTTTAGGGCATCATTGGTTGGGATCGCGGGTTTAATTCGCTCCTTCACGGTGGCAAAGCAGAATAAGAACATGAAAAAGGCGATTGTCGCCAATACACCCATTGCCATTTGATATCCGCGAGCTTTATCCTCCCCACCAAACCATTCAGCCATTGGCAATAATGTCATTGATAATATCAAAGTGGCGATCCCAACCATAATAAAGCGATATGACTGGCAAGATACGCGCTCTTTAGGATCGGATGTAATCACGCCACCTAATGAGCAGTAAGGAATATTAATTGCGGTATAAGCAAGTGACATCAAAAAGTAAGTAGCGAAAGCATAGATAACTTTGCTGTTATAGGTCCATTCAGGTGTGGTAAACATTAGGACGCTGAATAAGACATAGGGCAGGGACATCCAAAGCAGATAGGGGCGAAAACGACCATAACGACTTTGTGTGCGGTCGGCGATAGCACCCATAATTGGATCAGTCACGGCATCGAGAACCCGGACTGAAAGCAGCAGAACACCCACTAATGCAGGTGCAAGACCGAAAATATCGGTATAGAAATAGTTGAGGAAAAGCATGATTGCGCCGCCAATCATATTGCAGCCAGCATCCCCCATCCCATACCCGATTTTTTCCTTCACTGTTAATGCGGTGTTCATGGATATTCTCTCCGTAATGGATCAAAAACAGTCATTGGGGATGGATTATTGCTGCATAACTGGCTGAGGCATCAGAAGTTTATGGTTATAGAGATGGACAAATGTGTCATCGCCATCGAAGTGTGAGCCAAATAGCAAAAAATAGATGCAAAAAATTGAACAGATAAGCAGTATCGAACTTGATTCTGTTTCAAATCCACAATTTACATTTGTCATGTAGAAAGATCAGTAAGTTATGAGGGGCTAGTCCCGGTCACAGAGAGATAGGTTTATTTTTGCTAAATAATAAAATAAATGAGCCAGCGCTGAAGGCTGGCTCATTAGAGACTATATGGTCAAATTTCCATGACTAGCAGGCGAATTTCTGCTATTAGGATTTTGCCCGTTGCTGGCGGTTTTTAAGGATATAACCGATAGCTAGAAGTAATACCCAGGCAGGGATCAATAAGACAGAAATCTGGATGCCTGGAGTCAAGTACATGATGACCAAGATACCGGTCAGGAACAGTAAGCATAAATAGTTACTGAACGGATACCAGAATGCTTTGAATTGTGGGATTACACCCTGACGATTCTTGGCTGCACGGAATTTAAGGTGCGCCAGACTAATCATTGCCCAGTTGATCACCAGTGCTGAAACCACTAATGCCATCAGCAATTCAAAAGCACGGCCCGGTAGCAGGTAGTTAATCAGGACACAGAACGCGGTGGCAAATGCAGAGACGGCGATAGCAATCACCGGGACCCCACGCCCATCAACTTTCAGCAGTATTTTCGGGCCATTACCTTGCTTGGCTAAACCGAACAACATGCGGCTGTTACAGTAAACACAGCTATTGTAAACCGACAATGCCGCAGTCAGTACCACGATATTCAATACCGTTGCGACCACGTTACTGTTCAATGCGTGGAAGATCAGAACAAACGGGCTGCCGCCTTCAACTACCTTACCCCATGGGTAAAGTGACAATAAGATAGCCAGGGAACCGATATAGAACAGTAGGATGCGGTAGATAACCTGATTGGTGGCCTTCGGGATACTTTTGGCTGGATTTTCTGCTTCTGCGGCGGTGATACCAACTAATTCAAGCCCACCGAAGGAGAACATAATGACCGCCATGGCCATCACCAGACCCATAATACCATTTGGGAAGAATCCTCCCTGCGCCCATAAGTTGGTTACAGTAGCCTCTGGGCCGCCTTGGCCACTCAGAAGCAGATAACCACCGAACAGGATCATCGCGATGATGGCAACCACTTTGATGATGGCAAACCAGAACTCCATCTCACCATAGACTTTGACGTTCGCCAGATTGATGGCATTGATGGCAAGGAAGAAGACGGCAGCAGATACCCATGTTGGGATCTCAGGCCACCAATATTGCACATAGATACCCACGGCAGTTAGTTCAGCCATGGCAACTAATACGTAGAGTACCCAGTAATTCCAGCCGGAAGCAAAACCGGCAAAGTTCCCCCAGTATTTATAAGCAAAGTGGCTGAAAGAACCTGCTACAGGCTCCTCGACCACCATTTCCCCCAATTGGCGCATGATCAGAAACGCGATAAAACCACCTATTGCATACCCCAGTAAGACTGAAGGTCCCGCCATTTTGATGGTTTGTGCAATACCAAGAAATAGTCCGGTACCAATAGCACCACCTAAGGCAATAAGCTGAATGTGGCGGTTTTTAAGCCCCCTCTTTAGCTCCGCACCTTCCTGTTGAACACTCATCGTTGCATCCTCTGTCGTTGTCACTTATTAGCTGGCTAAACGGGTGCCTTTTGCTATGTGTAATGTTTTGATTACATTATTGTATTATTTTATTTACGGTCGCTTTGTATGGAATTTACTGCCTTGGCTACCGTTTAAAAGAGAATAGTGGTAGGCGAGAATTATTGCATCTGGTTTTTATTTTAAACGGCGAATTTTTGGTCAAAATGCGAAGAAAAATGTTGATGCGTGATCAAGCGGTTGTTTTCCAGAAAAGGACTAATAAGCAGTTGTTGCACAAAAAGTCGCCAGTTAGCCATTTTTATAATGGTCATACCAGTGTTTTGCAGGGACTAAGGAGGAATAAGGAGTTTTCTTGTTTTTTAATGAATTTAAATTCGTAAAAATTGACTTTAAATTCATAAATAAAATGACTATAACGCTTCAGCTTGCCTAATTATCCGTTTCATAAAAGTTAAAACTCATTTATGTCAGGTAATGGTATTACCATCGCTACGTTATCACTTTGCACTGCTTTTTTAGTAAAGTTGTTAAAATGTGCTGGGTTTCATGATTTCGGTCAAGGTCCGTATGGACAGGTAGTGAATACTTTGTTACTTTATCGTCACGTTTTTGAAATTGGTATTACCAATTGACTCCGCGCTACTCGCAGAGACGATTCACTCAATACGGCTTACAGCGCGACTGACAATAAATTATGGCCTACAACAAAATCCGCCAACCCAAATTATCAGATGTTATTGAGCAGCAGCTCGAATACCTGATCTTGGAAGGGACGCTACGTCCAGGTGAGAAATTACTGCCTGAGCGCGAGTTGGCGAAGCAATTTGATGTTTCCCGACCTTCTCTGCGAGAAGCCATTCAGCGCTTAGAAGCTAAGGGATTGCTGCTGCGCCGTCAGGGTGGTGGTACTTTCGTGCAAACCAATCTGTGGCAAAGCTTTAGCGATCCGCTAGCCGAACTGCTGGCCGACCATCCAGAATCACAATTCGACCTGTTAGAAACTCGTCATGCCCTCGAAGGTGTTGCTGCTTATTATGCGGCCCTGCGGGGTACTGATGAAGATCTACAGCGTATTCGTGAATGCCATACCGTTATTCAGCAAGCACAGGACAGCGGTGATTTGGATGCCGAGGCTGATGCTGTCATGCAGTATCAAGTTGCGGTCACAGAGGCTGCACATAATGTGGTTTTACTGCATTTATTGCGTTGCATGGGGCCGATGCTGGAACAAAACGTTAAACAAAACTTTGAATTGCTTTACTCGCGCCGTGAAATGCTGGCAACGGTGAGCAGTCACCGCGCCAGGATTTTTGAGGCGATTGTGGCCCGCGAGCCAGAAAAAGCCCGCGAAGCTTCACACCGTCACTTGGCGTTTATTGAGGAGATTCTGTTGGACCTCAGTCGGGAGCACAGTCGCCGTGAGCGATCTTTGCGTCGGCTCCAACAGCGCAAGGACTAGAAACGAATCATTCAGGTTGCGCCTCTGCAAGACCTCAATAACTCGTTTTGTACCCTTTGTACTTGAAGATGCAGGGTTGTTAGCTGCGTGAACCCCCCGAATCACTTACTTGAGTAAGCCTATCGGGATTCGTTCTCTTGCTGTCTATCTGCAACTCCACTTCCTGTGGGTATAGGTTCTCATTTGAGAATCATTAGCGGCAACTAAACTGATGGGCCTATCTTCCGGTGTTTTCACCAGGGCACGTGCTTTAGCCCCGGGTTAAAGCACAGGAAGATAGGCTCCAAATAAACCATTAGAAACAGATAAGGAATACCACCATGTCAGAACGTTTAAATAATGACGTGGATCCGATCGAAACCCGCGACTGGCTACAGGCGATCGAATCGGTCATCCGTGAAGAGGGTGTTGAGCGTGCTCAGTATCTGATTGATCAGGTTTTGGGCGAAGCCCGTAAAGGTGGTGTGAGTGTTGCAGCAGGTTCTGCCAGCCGTGATTACATCAACACTATCGCAGTAGAAGACGAACCCGCTTACCCTGGCAACCTGGATCTGGAACGTCGCATTCGTTCTGCCATCCGTTGGAATGCTGTGATGACCGTGTTGCGTGCGTCGAAGAAAGATCTGGATTTGGGCGGTCATATGGCATCCTTCCAGTCTTCCGCTACCTTCTACGAGGTTTGCTTCAACCACTTCTTCCGTGCTCGTAACCAAAAAGACGGCGGCGATCTGGTTTACTTCCAGGGCCACATCTCTCCGGGCGTTTACGCACGTGCCTTCCTTGAAGGCCGCCTGACTCAAGAGCAAATGGATAACTTCCGCCAGGAAGTTCACGGTAAGGGGCTGTCTTCTTACCCGCATCCTAAACTGATGCCTGAGTTCTGGCAGTTCCCGACTGTCTCTATGGGCCTGGGCCCAATCAGTGCAATTTATCAGGCCAAGTTCCTGAAATACCTCTCTCACCGTGGTCTGAAAGACACTTCAGCACAGACCGTGTATGCCTTCTTGGGCGACGGCGAGATGGATGAGCCAGAATCTAAAGGTGCGATCACCATCGCGACCCGTGAAAAACTGGATAACTTGGTCTTCGTTATCAACTGTAACTTGCAGCGCCTTGATGGCCCGGTTACAGGTAACGGCAAAATCATTAATGAGCTGGAAGGTATCTTTAGTGGTGCTGGCTGGCAGGTGCTGAAAGTCATCTGGGGTAGTCGTTGGGATGAGCTGCTGCGTAAAGATACCAGCGGTAAACTGATCCAATTGATGAACGAAACTCTGGACGGCGACTACCAGACCTTCAAATCCAAAGATGGCGCTTATGTGCGTGAACACTTCTTCGGCCGTTTCCCAGAAACTGCTGCATTAGTGAAAGACATGAGCGACGACGAGATCTGGTCCCTGAACCGTGGTGGTCATGATCCGAAGAAAGTCTTTGCTGCACTGAAAAAAGCGCAAGAAACCACTGGCAAACCTACTGTTATCCTGGCCCACACCATTAAAGGTTACGGCATGGGCGAAACAGCTGAAGGTAAAAACATCGCTCACCAGGTGAAGAAAATGAACATGGAAGGGGTTCACCACTTCCGCGATCGTTTCAATGTGCCTGTTGCTGATGCTGATATCGAAAAACTGCCATACATCACCTTCGAGAAAGATTCCGAAGAGTACAAATATCTGCATGAACGTCGTCAGGCGCTGGAAGGCTATGTGCCAACTCGTATGCCTAAGTTCACTGAGAAGCTGGAAATCCCAGCATTGTCAGATTTCAGCTCATTGCTGGAAGAGCAGAATAAAGAAATCTCTACCACTATCGCTTTCGTCCGTGTGCTGAACGTGATGCTGAAGAATAAATCGATTAAAGATCGCATTGTTCCAATCATCGCCGATGAAGCCCGTACTTTCGGTATGGAAGGTCTGTTCCGTCAGATTGGTATTTACAGCCCGAATGGTCAGCAGTACACCCCGCAAGACCGTGAGCAGGTTGCATACTACAAAGAAGACGAAAAAGGCCAGATCCTGCAAGAAGGGATCAACGAACTGGGTGCTGCTTCATCATGGCTGGCTGCTGCGACTTCTTACAGCACCAATGATTTGCCAATGATTCCGTTCTACATCTACTACTCTATGTTCGGTTTCCAACGTATCGGCGACTTGTGCTGGGCAGCGGGTGACCAACAGGCACGTGGCTTCTTGATCGGCGGTACTTCAGGTCGTACAACACTGAATGGCGAAGGTCTGCAACATGAAGATGGTCATAGCCATATTCAGTCACTGACTATCCCGAACTGTATCTCTTATGATCCAGCCTATGCTTACGAAGTTGCTGTCATCATGCATGATGGTCTGGAACGTATGTACGGCGAAGCGCAGGAAAACGTTTATTACTACCTGACCACGCTGAACGAAAACTATCACATGCCAGCAATGCCACAGGGCGCAGAAGAAGGTATCCGTAAAGGTATCTACAAACTGGAAACTGTTGCAGGTAGCAAAGGCAAAGTGCAGTTGATGAGTTCAGGTGCGATCCTGCGCCACGTTCGTGAAGCGGCTCAGATTCTGGCTAACGACTACGGCGTAGGTTCTGATGTATACAGCGTAACTTCATTCACTGAACTGGCCCGTGATGGTCAAGATTGTGAGCGTTGGAATATGCTGCACCCAACAGAAACTCCACGTGTTCCTTATGTTGCTCAGGTGATGAACGACGCGCCAGCGGTTGCTTCAACTGACTACATGAAGTTGTTCGCTGAACAGATTCGTAACTTTATTCCTGCCAGCGAGTTCCGCGTTCTGGGTACAGATGGTTTCGGCCGCTCTGACAGCCGTGAGAACCTGCGTCACCACTTCGAAGTTGATTCTTCTTACGTTGTGGTTGCAGCTCTGGGTGAATTGGCTAAACGCGGTGACATCGACACCAGCGTAGTTGCACAAGCAATTACTAAGTTTGGTATCGACGCCGATAAAGTTAACCCGCGTCTGGCATAAGAGGTAAAGAACAAATGGCTATTGAAATTAACGTACCAGACATCGGTGCAGATGAAGTGGAAGTCACCGAAATTATGGTGAAAGTAGGCGATACCGTTGAAGCGGAACAATCGCTGATCACCGTTGAAGGTGATAAAGCTTCCATGGAAGTTCCTTCACCGCAGGCGGGTGTAGTTAAAGAAATCAAAATTGCAGTGGGCGATAAAGTCGCGACTGGCAAATTGATTATGGTCTTCGAAGCTGCGGGTAGCGAAGCCGCCCCAGCTAAAGCAGAAGAGAAACCAGCGGCCCCTGTTCAAGCAGCGGCTCCTGCGGCATCTGCTGTGAAAAATGTTGAAGTGCCTGACATTGGTAGTGATGAAGTTGAAGTCACTGAGGTGATGGTTAAAGTGGGCGATACTGTTGCCGCTGAACAATCTCTGATCACCGTAGAGGGCGATAAAGCTTCTATGGAAGTACCCGCACCATTTGCCGGTATAGTGAAAGAGATCAAAATCAATACTGGCGATAAAGTCAGTACCGGTTCTTTGATTATGGTCTTTGAAGTTGCCGGTGCTGCGGCACCAGCGGCGACTCCTGCTCCAACAGCAGCACCAACTGCGCCAGCAGCTCTTGCAGCTAAAAACGTTGAAGTGCCAGATATCGGCGGTGACGAAGTTGAAGTGACCGAAGTGATGGTTAAAGTGGGCGATAAAGTTGCCGCTGAACAATCACTGATTACCGTTGAAGGCGACAAAGCCTCAATGGAAGTACCAGCACCATTCGCCGGTACTGTAAAAGAGATCAAAATCAGCACCGGCGATAAAGTAAAAACCGGCTCTCTGATCATGGTGTTCGAAGTAGAAGGCGCCGCTCCTGCGGCCGCATCTACCGCGGCACCAGCCCAGCAAGCGGCTCCTGCTGCTACATCTGCCAAAGCGGCCGCAGCACCAGCAGCAAGCAAAGGTGAATTTGCTGAGAATGATGCCTACGTGCATGCCACGCCGGTTATCCGTCGTCTGGCCCGTGAATTCGGTGTGAATCTGGCGAAAGTGAAAGGGACTGGCCGTAAGGGTCGTATCCTGCGCGAAGACGTTCAGGCATACGTAAAAGATGCGGTTAAACGTGCTGAAGCGGCGCCAACTGCTGCTACCGGCGGCGCTTTGCCAGGCATGCTGCCGTGGCCGAAGGTTGATTTCAGTAAGTTCGGCGAAATCGAAGAAGTGGAATTGGGTCGTATCCAGAAAATCTCTGGTGCTAACCTGAGCCGTAACTGGGTCATGATCCCACATGTGACTCAATTCGATGAAGCGGATATCACTGAAGTTGAAGCATTCCGTAAGCAACAAAACATCGAAGCGGAGAAGAAGAAACAAGACCTGAAAATCACTCCGCTGGTATTCTTGATGAAGGCTGCAGCTAAGGCGTTGGAAGAGTTCCCTCGCTTTAACAGCTCCATTTCTGAAGATGGTCAGAAACTGACACTGAAGAAATACATCAATATCGGTGTTGCGGTTGATACGCCTAACGGTCTGGTTGTTCCGGTATTCCGCGACGTGAACAAAAAAGGTATTGTCGAGTTGTCTCGCGAGCTGTCTGTTATTTCCAAGAAAGCACGTGATGGCAAACTGACGGCATCTGACATGCAAGGTGGCTGTTTCACTATCTCCAGCCTGGGCGGCATCGGCGGTACAGCGTTTACGCCAATCGTTAATGCGCCAGAAGTGGCTATCTTGGGTGTATCAAAATCATCCATGAAGCCGGTTTGGAATGGTAAAGAGTTTGCTCCGCGTCTGATGCTACCTCTGTCTCTGTCCTTCGACCACCGGGTGATCGATGGCGCAGCTGGTGCTCGTTTCGCCGCGTATATCGCGACCATTATGGCTGATATTCGCCGTCTGGTCATGTAATCTCCTGGGCCGGCCTTGTGCCGGCCTCGTTGTTATACAGGCAGATACCGACAGATAAAGACACTTATATACCGAGTTTGTCGGGCTGTTACATTAGTCGACAAGGTTGTTGAGACACTCGTCACGCGATGCGGCTTTTCAGTTTGTTAACAATTCTGTAAACTTGCCGCGTGTCAGTATCCCTGAAAGTGTCTGTATCCAGGAATAGGCAAGAACGTCACGGTGGATGAGGGCGTTATGAAATTAATTAGCCTAAAAAATGACGTCAGACCCGCCGGACAAACAATTAAGAGGTCATGATGAGTACTGAAATTAAAACTCAGGTCGTGGTACTTGGGGCAGGCCCAGCAGGGTACTCTGCTGCTTTTCGTTGCGCGGATTTAGGTTTAGAAACCATTCTGGTTGAGCGTTATGCTACCCTCGGTGGTGTTTGCCTGAATGTGGGTTGTATCCCTTCTAAGGCATTGTTGCACGTTGCTAAAGTTATCGAAGAAGCCAAAGCACTGGCTGAACACGGTATCGTTTTTGGCGAGCCTAAGACTGACATTGATAAAGTTCGTGTCTGGAAAGAAAAAGTAATCAATCAGTTAACCGGTGGTTTGGCAGGTATGGCTAAAGGCCGTAAAGTCAAAGTGGTTAACGGTTTGGGTAAATTTACTGGCGCGAATACCTTGGTTGTTGAAGGTGAAAATGGCCCAACGACCATCACTTTCGATAATGCGATTATCGCAGCGGGTTCTCGTCCTATCCAACTGCCGTTTATTCCTCATGAAGACCCACGTGTTTGGGATTCAACTGACGCACTGGCACTGAAAACTGTTCCAGAACGCCTGCTGGTCATGGGTGGCGGTATCATCGGTCTGGAAATGGGGACGGTTTACCATGCCCTGGGTTCAAAAATCGATGTAGTGGAAATGGCTGATCAGGTTATTCCAGCAGCTGACAAAGACGTCGTGAAAGTCTTTACCAAACGCATTAGCAAGCAATTCAACCTGATGCTGGAAACCAAAGTGACAGCGGTAGAAGCCAAAGAAGACGGCATCTATGTCACAATGGAAGGCAAAAAAGCACCAGCAGAACCACAGCGCTATGATGCAGTATTGGTTGCTATTGGCCGCGTACCTAACGGTAAATTGTTGGATGCAGGTCAGGCTGGTGTTGAAGTTGACGAACGCGGCTTTATCCACGTTGATAAACAACTGCGCACTAACGTGCCGCACATCTTTGCCATCGGCGATATCGTCGGTCAGCCAATGCTGGCACACAAAGGTGTTCACGAAGGTCATGTTGCCGCTGAAGTTATTTCTGGCATGAAGCATTACTTCGATCCGAAAGTTATTCCATCCATTGCGTACACTGAACCAGAAGTCGCATGGGTTGGTTTGACCGAGAAAGAAGCAAAAGAAAAAGGCATTAGCTACGAAACCTCCACCTTCCCGTGGGCGGCATCGGGCCGTGCTATCGCTTCTGATTGTGCCGATGGTATGACTAAACTGATTTTCGACAAAGAGACTCACCGTATTATTGGTGGTGCTATTGTTGGCACTAACGGAGGCGAACTGTTAGGTGAAATCGGTCTGGCAATCGAGATGGGTTGTGATGCTGAAGATATCGCATTGACTATCCATGCTCACCCGACGCTGCACGAATCTGTTGGTTTGGCTGCCGAGATTTATGAAGGTAGCATTACCGACCTACCAAACCCAAAAGCGAAAAAGAAATAATTTCTTCTCGCTAATGTGTTTACTGAAATGGCTCCTGAAAAGGGGCCGTTTTTTTGTGCCGGAGTTGAGATGTCTCTCTGACTCTGAATAGGTACAAATTTACGACGCTGCTGGCGTATACAATGCGGACGAAGTGTTTTCTGGCGAGATAGCAAACATTCTGACTTTAACACTTTCGCCGTCGTCTGATTTTTTCACACTAACAACCAAGAAACGGCTTTTGGGTAAAAAAACCCTCTCCTCTTCAGTATCACCCAGTATCCGGGTTATATCGGTACTGTTAGTCCGCCCGTGTTGATATTTTATTGTATATATTACGTTGATTTGTTCATCAGTCAGTTCGTCAGTATTAAATTCGACAATGACTTCTTCGTCAGAAGTGGTGCTAAAAAAAGAATCTATTTCAATAACTGACTCGGCTACTACCTGAGAAAAAAATTCATCGCGATTTCTAACCTCACCCCGATATAGCTTACTCACGGTGCTTTCTCTTTCAGAAATAATTTCACCATTATCTCTAAGTGAAATGCTAATATCTGAATTCTGATTTAAGGCACTATATACCTCAGCTATTTCTATTTTTACCTCGTTGCTGATTTCCCCTGTGCGCATTGCCTTGTTTATTTCCAAATACCCATTCTCTTTATAGTTCCTGAGAGCATAGTACTCTCTAAAACTCACCTTTTCACAGGCGGATGAGGAATTGTAGTTTTCTATTTCCTCACTAATATCTAGTTGATTATTTTCCAGCGTTTTTTCATCATACAGACTTTTTATTTCGTCTATTATATCGTCAATATCGTCAGTATCTATGGATTCAGTTCTATTAATCAATCTAATATCGGCGTTGGTAGTTGATTCTGATTCTGCTGAATTTCCATTAGTATTAAAATTCTCTAGTTTAATTCGTTTAGCTGAGGGACCCGCATCTAATATTGGAGGGTCCGTATCCCCGAGTAGATAACCAATTTTTCCATTGACTCTTTGTAATCTCCCCGAGACTTTGGATTTAGGTTTAGGACTTGGGGGCAACAGTGGAGTGCGTTCAGAGTTTGGGTTTATACGAGGTGATGGTTTTGATACCGCAACTCTTGGTTTGGTAGCACTGATGCCAGGTCTGGTACCACTTGGGCTAGGTTTTCCAATACCGACTTTGAATCCTCTGGGCTGTGGTGTTGGCCCCATCGTCAATACACCCGTGCTGACTTCAAGAGCAATTTCTTCAGCTGATTTTGGCGGTGTATTTCCTTGATCCTTGGGGACCTTTTTACAAGGAACCCCCTGTTCCCATTTACAGTGTCGAGATTGATAAGTTGACCAACTCTCTTTATTAGACTGCCATATAGGTTGGGCTTCGCGTGAATTAGCCGTGTTGAGAAATAATAATGTGAGCAGCATTGTTAGTGACTTTGTTTTTGAGCTCATATTCACTCCGCGTGTGTTTAAATAACCCATTAGTTACATAAGAGACTGACTATTTGTAGCCGACATCTAATGGTAATTTAAATCAAGGCAGTAAACGTATTCTATTTTATATAATAGTTGCTGCTATTTCTGGATGATAAATAGCTATTGGTGCGGTTAATTAAGGGGGTTGTTAATTAAGGATAGATTCCTTCACGAATTTGGCTGGGGGTAAGATTAAATGTCCGACGCAGTGCCGTCGCAAAGTTGGCCGAGCTGGTATAGCCCGCAATGGTGGCGGCTTGATCAATACTAATACCTTCTTTTTGGAGTGCCAGCATGGCGCGTTTTAAGCGGCAATGGCGCAGGTATTCAAATACCGTGATGTTGTAGCTTTCCCGAAAACGCCGCTGCAAAGTACTTTGGCTCATATTGATCCTGCGGGCCAGCTCACTCATTGATAGATGGTCAGCCTCGCCACTTTCCAGCCAATCACGCACCTGTTGAATGCGATTTAATCCGCGCAGTGACATTTTTTTTTGCTGTTTTGTCTGCTGTTCCAGTGAGCTAAATGCTTCAATAATCAGGCCGATGCATTGTGTCTCGCAATGCAGTCGTTCCAAGGGGGTTGAGAAAGGGGGAGCGCTTGCTATTTTTTGAGCAATGGCTTGGGCATGGACTGATGGTTGCCATAAATGAATCGCCAGATGTTGTTGAGTAAAGTTGTATAACGCATCCCACGAGCCAGCTTGTGGTAGTAAATCGCCATACAGCCATTCACGGTCAAAGGTGAGTGTCAGGGTGCGTTCATGGCTGTTGTTCTTACCGTGACGAGTAAATAGGGTACTTTCAGTCAGTGATACCAGAGAGGCATTGCCTTTTTCTTGCAAATGCAGTTGCTGACCACCAAATGAGATATGCGCGCTGCCGCTGACGACAATCGCCAGTTTTAGCGCCGGATTGAGCTGATTCTGGGTTTTGATCTCAATGAGGTTAGTCACATTAGCAGTATGTAAAATCAGATGTGGATTCAGGCGCAATACCTGAAAATCACCAAATAGTACCGGGTCAGTCGACCATGATTTAGCGCCACTCATCTGGTAGTCACTAGCCACCAGATTCGATTGCTGCACAATTTGGTCGCGGTAAATGGGTTTGGCGGAGGGAGAAGCATTGCGTACCTTATCGTTTCCCTTTTCCAAACCCATACTGCGCAAATTATTTCTTTTCCCGGTAGACATGTTTTTATTCACCGCTGACATTGACGAACTCTCCACTGACATTGACGTTCTAACAAAGAGCTTTGCTGTTTACTCAAACCTTTTTTCTGATTGCAAATGTAACAATTAGCAAGATGAATTGATAATGAAAATAATTATCAATCTTGTTCGTTTTTGTTGCCCCATTAATAGATTGGTAGAGATTTTCCTCTGCTGACAGTTGCTGTGGGCTTTTGCATCGGGGAAAGTGTAATGAAACTAAAATGGCAGCGGCGCTCTCTGACGGCCTTGGCGAGCTTGATGGGTATCTGTATTGCGGCCCCGCTTTGGGCGCAGACACAAGATACTACTCCGGCAGGGTCTGATACAGCCGCGACAGAAAAAACACAAACTATACAGCAATCAGAATCCTCAGCAGCACAGGGCAAGGCGGCAACTGGCGATACCTTGGTTGTGACGGCGCAACAGCAAGTTCGTCAGGCTCTGGGGGCATCAACGATTACGGCGGAAGATATCCGCAAACGCCCTCCAGCGAATGATCTGTCCGAAATTATCCGTACCATGCCGGGGGTTAACCTGTCCGGTAACTCTGCCAGTGGTCAGCGCGGGAATAACCGTCAGATTGATATTCGCGGCATGGGGCCAGAAAATACACTGATTATGATCGACGGCATTCCAGTTTCGAGCCGCAATGCGGTGCGTTATGGTTGGCGTGGTGAGCGCGATACCCGTGGTGACACCAACTGGGTTCCTGCCAATATGGTAGAAAAAATCGAAGTGTTACGCGGCCCAGCGGCGGCTCGCTATGGTAATGGTGCTGCCGGTGGGGTGGTAAACATCATCACCAAACAGCCAGATAATGAGCTGCACGGTAGCTGGAATGCTTACATGAACCTGCCGCAGCACAGTGAAGAAGGGGCCACTCGCCGTACTGACTTCAGTCTTATGGGGCCATTAAGTGACACCTTCAGTTTCCGTTTATACGGTGGATACAATAAAACTGATGCTGATGATTGGGATATCAACTCTGGCCATGAGTCGGCCCGAACGGGTAATCAGGTCGGGACATTACCGGCAGGGCGTGAAGGGGTACGCAATAAAGATATCAATGGGTTACTGCGTTGGGATTTTGCAGTAGGTCAATCCTTGGAGTTTGAGGCAGGTTATAGCCGCCAGGGGAATATTTACGCGGGTGATACGCAAAACACCAACAGCAATGCCATTGTGCGCAGTTTATATGGTGCAGAAACCAACGTGATGTACCGCGATAACTTCTCACTCACACACCGTGGTTTTTGGGATAACGGCGTCAGCACTACCTCCTACGTTCGATATGAAGAGACGCGTAACTCGCGCATTAATGAGGGACTGGCGGGAGGGACGGAAGGTATCTTCTCAAATAGTCATTTCAGTACTATCAAGCTGGACAACTATTTGGCCCACTCCGAAGTTAACCTGCCATTTGATTGGGGTGTTAATCAGGTGCTGACTGTGGGTGCCGAATGGAATGATCAGAAAATGAATGACCCGACTTCCAATACTCAGACGACGGCGGAAGGTGGCAGTGTCAGTGGATTAACGGGCACAGGACGCAATACTCGCGCGTCAGCGCAGATAGCCTCGGTATTTGTTGAGAACAATATTGAGTTGACGGATACCACTATGCTCACCCCAGCGCTGCGTTTTGACCATCATAGTACTGCGGGCAGTAATTGGAGTCCGGGACTGAATTTGTCACAAGAATTGGGCGATTACTTCACCATGAAAATGGGTATCGCACGTTCTTATAAAGCGCCAAACCTCTACCAAACTAACCCTAACTATCTGTTATATAGCCGTGGTCAGGGTTGCTATGGCGGTGGCGGCAGCTGTTATCTGATGGGGAATGACTCTCTGTCGGCTGAAACCAGTGTCAACAAAGAGATTGGGTTTGAATTCCACAATGACGGCATTATTGCTGGTATCACTTACTTCCGTAATGATTATCGCAATAAGATTGAGCCGGGCTTGGTCTCGCTGGGTACAGCCAGTGGCGGGACCGGAGCTTATGCTAACTCCGATATCTTCCAGTGGGAGAATGTGCCGAAAGCATTGGTTGAAGGTCTGGAGGGGAACCTGACCGTGCCATTCACCGATACAGTGCAATGGAGCAGTAACCTGACTTACATGCTGGAATCAAAGAACAAAACTACCGGGGATTACTTATCCATCACCCCTGAGTTCACGTTGAACAGCTCACTTAGTTGGCAGGCGACGGATGATTTGTCCTTCCTGTCGACGGTGACATGGTATGGGCGTCAAAAACCAAAGAAATATGATTATCAGGGCCTGCCAGTTACCGGTACAGCACTCAATGAAGTCAGTCCATATGCGGTCTTTGGTCTGAGCACCAGCTACACCGTGACAAAAAATGTCAGTGTTACCACGGGTATCGAAAACCTGTTTGATAAACGCCAGTTCCGCGCGGGTAATGCTCAGAACGTGGCAAATATCGCCGGTGCTGGGGCTGCAACCTACAATGAGCCGGGTCGGACATTCTTTGTGAGTTTAAATACTCAATTCTAAAATTACCGCTCTACCAAGTGCAGAAACAGTCATTTTCGGCTGTTTCTGCTCTCTTTATCTCCACAATATTTTCCATTTGCTATTCACCACCGTAAAAATCCTATCAACAGCACGAGACAATCAGAGAGCGATGGTATCCATTCATTAGTTATGGTTATTATACCTGTCATCTTGCAATCAGCAGGTGTTTTTGCCTTTAGTGATGGGCTAACTGAGATCAGTTATCAATATGTAAGATGATTACACTGCGCTCAACGATTCAGCAAAAATTTAATGTTGCTTTTATGTGAACGAATTAACACTGAGTTTAAATACTGGTATGCTGGCTGAGCGAAACTGGGCATCTTACCTTACACCTACTGCATCAGTGATGATGGCTGGTGGTAACAATAAGCCTGGCAAAATAAATGATAATTAAAGCGAGGAGAGAGTCGTGCTAGAAGAATACCGTAAGCACGTAGCCGAGCGTGCTGCTGAGGGTATCGTCCCCAAGCCATTAGATGCGTCACAAATGGCAGCGCTGGTTGAGTCATTAAAAAATCCGCCTGCGGGCGAAGAAGAATTCTTGTTAGACCTGCTGATTAACCGTGTGCCACCTGGTGTTGATGAAGCAGCCTACGTTAAAGCCGGTTTTCTGGCTGCAATCGTTAAGGGCGAAGCCCACTCTCCCTTGATTACCGCAGAGAAAGCTATCGAACTGCTTGGTACCATGCAGGGCGGCTATAACATTCATCCGCTAATTGATGCATTAGATAATGAAAAGCTGGCACCGATTGCGGGCAAAGCGTTATCTCATACCTTGCTGATGTTTGATAACTTCTATGATGTAGAAGAAAAAGCCAAAGCCGGTAACCCGCACGCCAAGAAAGTGATGCAATCCTGGGCTGATGCCGAATGGTATCTTTCCCGCCCAGCCTTAGCTGAGAAAATCACCGTAACTGTGTTTAAAGTAACCGGTGAAACCAACACTGATGACTTGTCCCCGGCTCCTGATGCCTGGTCTCGTCCAGATATTCCATTGCATGCTTTGGCAATGCTCAAGAATGAGCGCGAAGGTATTCATCCGGACCAACCCGGTAGTGTTGGCCCAATCAAACAGATTGAAGAACTGAACAAAAAAGGCTTCCCGCTGGCTTATGTCGGTGATGTGGTCGGTACCGGTTCTTCCCGTAAATCCGCCACTAACTCTGTGCTGTGGTTTATGGGCGACGACATCCCTTACGTGCCGAACAAGCGCGGCGGCGGTGTGGTGCTGGGCAGCAAAATTGCGCCAATCTTCTTTAACACCATGGAAGACGCCGGTGCTCTGCCGATTGAAGTTGATGTTGCCAACATGAACATGGGCGATGTCATTGATATCTTCCCGTATCTGGGTGAAGTCCGTCGCCATGATACCGGTGAAATCTTAGCAACCTTCGAGCTTAAAACCGATGTATTGCTGGATGAAGTCCGTGCCGGTGGCCGTATTCCATTGATCGTGGGCCGTGGTTTGACCACGAAAGCGCGCGAATCTTTGGGCCTGCCTGTCAGTGAAGTATTCCGTGTGGCGAAGCCGGTTGCGAAAAGCAATAAAGGTTTCTCACTGGCACAGAAAATGGTGGGCCGCGCCTGTGGTGTTACCGGCGTGCGTCCGGGTGAATACTGTGAACCTAAAATGACCTCGGTCGGTTCGCAAGATACCACCGGGCCGATGACCCGTGACGAGCTGAAAGATTTGGCGTGTCTGGGCTTTTCCGCTGACTTGGTGATGCAGTCATTCTGTCATACTGCGGCTTATCCAAAGCCAGTTGACGTGACCACTCATCATACATTGCCAGACTTCATTATGAACCGTGGCGGTGTCTCTCTGCGCCCAGGCGACGGTATCATTCACTCATGGCTGAACCGTATGCTGTTGCCAGATACTGTTGGCACCGGCGGTGACTCCCATACTCGTTTCCCTATCGGGATTTCCTTCCCGGCGGGTTCAGGTTTGGTGGCGTTTGCGGCGGCAACAGGCGTAATGCCTCTGGACATGCCTGAATCGGTGTTGGTGCGCTTTAAAGGTGAAATGCAACCGGGTATTACCCTACGTGATTTGGTGCATGCTATCCCTTACTACGCGATTCAGGAAGGCCTGTTGACCGTTGAGAAGCAAGGCAAGAAGAACATATTCTCTGGCCGGATTCTGGAAATTGAAGGTCTGCCGGAGCTGAAAGTCGAGCAAGCGTTCGAACTGGCTGATGCTTCTGCCGAGCGCTCTGCTGCCGGTTGTACCATTAAATTGGATAAAGCGCCGATTATTGAATATCTTCAATCCAACATTGTCCTGTTGAAGTGGATGATTGCTGAAGGTTACGGCGACCGCCGGACACTGGAGCGTCGTGTTAATGGCATGGAAAGCTGGCTGGCGAATCCAAATCTGCTGGAAGGTGACGCCGATGCGGAATATGCCGCAGTGATCGAAATCGATCTGGCGCAGATAACCCAGCCGATTCTGTGCGCACCGAACGATCCAGATGATGCTCGTTTGTTGTCTGATGTTGCCAACAGCAAGATTGATGAAGTCTTTATCGGCTCATGCATGACCAACATTGGTCACTTCCGTGCCGCCGGTAAATTATTGGATCAACATAAAGGTCAGTTGCCAACCCGTCTGTGGGTTGCGCCACCAACCAAAATGGATGCCGCGCAGCTTACTGAAGAGGGCTATTACAGCGTCTTTGGCAAGAGTGGCGCACGTATCGAGATCCCTGGTTGTTCACTGTGCATGGGGAACCAGGCACGGGTTGCGGATGGCGCGACGGTTGTTTCTACTTCAACTCGTAACTTCCCGAACCGCTTAGGGACAGGGGCGAATGTTTATCTGGCTTCGGCTGAACTGGCGGCGATTGCATCACTGCTTGGGCGTCTGCCGACTCCTGATGAATATCAAACTTATATGGCTCAGGTTGATAAGACGGCGGCAGATACTTACCGCTATCTGAATTTTGATCAGTTGAGCCAATATACCGATAAAGCGGATGGCGTGATCTTCCAAACCGCCGTGTAAATCGCTATATTTCGCACCTGCTAAAAAGGAGGCCATTGGCCTCCTTTTTTTATGTTAAAAAAACGTTTTTAACCACATGTCTGATTGGAATTTTGCAGGTATTTACCGGCTTTGCGAGTTTGCGCCAAGTCAGGCTGCCAATAACGATTAAACTCATTAAAAGAGCATTAGGAGGGCGTGCTATGGATTATGAATTCTTGCGTGATTTAACAGGGCAAGTGCTCGTCAGATTCTCCATGGGGCATGAAGTGATCGGCCACTGGCTCAATGAAGAGATTAAAGGCGACTTGGCCAAACTAGACCAAATTGAAGCCGCCGCACATGAAGTTAAAGGCAGTGAACGCCAATGGCAACTGACCGGTCATGAATACACCTTGTGGCTGGACGGCGAAGAAGTGATGGTGCGAGCCAATCAACTGGACCTTGAAGGCGACGAGATGGAAGAAGGCATGAATTACTATGATGAAGAGAGCCTTTGCCTGTGTGGTCTGGAGGATTTCCTGTTAGTCCTAAAAGGCTATCGCAATTTTATTACATCCAATTAAGACAATTTATCCCCAAAGAACTTGGTGCCTTCCTGCGGCTTCAAGTTCGAAGGGGATTGCGGCTGGCAGACCAGCATAATAGTGAGCCGACCACCACCATCGCCACACCCGGCCAGAATGCGGGCGAGGGTAGGGTATTGAGCCATAAACTGGCAATCAGTATCGACAGCAATGGTGTGAAGTAAGAGAGGGCAGCGACCAGTGTGGCGTTGCCTTTTTTCATGGCGATATCCCAACACAGGTAGGCCAGTGCGGTGTTCGCCCCCATCAGCAGCAGCTCAAAAGTTGCGCGCGAGGTGAAATGCAACTTACCGGGTGTCAGCATGAAGAACATCACCCATAAGCACAGGGCGCAGGCGAGTAAAAAGAGCGGCAATGCGCCCGGTCCTTGGCTGTAGATCCGCACTAAATTGGAATAACCGGCCCAGGTAAAGGCGGCAATCAGTGCCAGACTGTAGGCCAGCGGGTTGCTACTAACATTAGCGCGCAGGACGTCAATATCCAGCCCATCGCCACCACTCACTACCCAGATAACGCCAAACAGCGCCAGAGCCGCCCCCGGCCACAGCCACCAACGCGCCTTAAGTTTGAGCAATGGTACCGCCAATAGCAGAGTCAGACTGGGCCACAGATAGTTAATCAAGCCAATCTCCAGTGTTTGTTGGCGGTCATTTGCCATGCCGATGGCTAAAGCAAAGGCCACCATATACACCACAAACAATAAACCACAGCCATACAGATAAGCGGGATGCTGCCCACGTAGCGTCGGTTTACCGGCGACCAACCACACCAATATCCCACTGACGGTATAAATTGCTGCACCCGCACCAAATGGCCCTAGCGTTTCAGATAATCCGCGCGTCAACGCGACACTCATGCTCCAAAGCAGGATTGCAATAATGCCATATAAGGTGGGAAGGCGGTTCATGAGTGGGAGATCGTCCTTGTGCAGCATTAGATTGAAAAATAGGATCTTCTTATACATCGTCTATCTGGATGATGGGAATAGCAACGTACAATTATTGATAAACCAGATCAGAGATTTGACACAATTTTATTAATTGCGGCTTCCTCTTAACAAGACGATATAAACATTATGGTTATCATGTTTTAGTCCATGATTGATGATTATTGTTTTAATAAACAACGGATTAAATAAGTAAATCAGCCAAACTACTCTAAGAATTCCACGTTGAATTGTGTAGCTTAGTCAGTGAGTTGTTCTCTCTGACAGATTCGCCGTTTTGTTATTCAACAGATTGCGAATTTGCTGCTAACCAACACAACACCAGGATGGTGATTTTATGGCTGGATTTGCTTATCGACTCAGGCGTATCGTCAGTTGGCCGTTGATATATATCATAGGTTTACAACCTTTACACCCGGCTATTGCTGCTGGTATTGAATCAGCACAGTCCCAAACTAAAGTCCAAATTCACAATCAGATTCCAGTGGTTAATATTGCTAGGCCAAATGCCTCCGGCGTCTCTCATAATCGCTACAGTGACTTTAATGTCCCCCCAGCACTGGCAAGAGCAGCAGGCGCAACTTAGCCGTGTGGCTGGGGCTTTAGCCGGAGCACTGGCGAGTGGTAAAGCTGAGGGTGCATATAGTGGCGCGGGTGCTGCCGAAGTTGTCGAGAGATTTAACCGCCAGTTGCATCTGGAAGAAATCAAGGCGATTAATGAACTGGCTCAAGGTAACAACATTAAGCAAGAACGCTTTATGGCCGCATCCTGCCGTCAGGTAAACTGTAGTGCGCAGGAGTCGCTCAATTCCAGTGAGCGTATTCGGGCTGAAGCGCTAATGGCGAAGTATCCTGAAACACCAGAAGAAGACAATATTCTGGCACGTTATTGGATACAAAAAGAAAAACAGCGTTTTGGCAATTACCCAGCTCTCACGGGTTTTGAACAAATCCAGTTATTTACTTATACTGATGCGGATAAACTTTCTGACAGCCAAGTTTTCGCGAAAAATCAGTGGGTTGAAGAAGTTCATAATTCTACCGGTTGGTCTAAAGAGACGATAGAAACCCTTGGGTTGTCAGTGTCTCTGGCAGCATCGTTACGAGGAAAAAGATTTGAGCAGAGAGCGTCGGTTTATCCAGCAGGAATTAGCTTTAGTATAAATCAGAAGCATCACTTAGCTAAGTTTGATGGGTTCTCTCAGAGAAAAGGTATTCACGGAACACACAATGCCAATGCTTTTAATCAGGCGGTATCTGTTAACGGAGTAAAGGTAATCAGCCGAGCATTTGGGCAAGTAAAAGGTATTACTCATGTCAAATATCAAATCCCAGCAAAAGATAGAACAGGAAATACCGTTGGATACAAAGCTGATATATTTGAAAAAACCCTCTATGATCCTAAGGTTTTTTCTGATGAGAAGATGTTAATGCTTGGGCAACAAGCAGCAGCAAATGGCTATCATTCAGCTAGAGATTCAGGTGTTAGAGAGTATAGAGCGGAATCTAGTGGTATAAAATTTCAAGTTTTTTTAGATCAACACTCTGGCACTGTGATTAACTTTTTTCCGGTAATTAAATGATGAACGAATATATTTTTAATAAAATAGATTGTGATAATGATAAATATTGGGTAATAAAAAGTTTTTTTAACTCACTTAATCTCTCTGAAAAATTACTTGATGGTGTAAGTAATATAATCAACAGAACTGGGTTTGTAATAAATGAGATGTATTGTCATTTCCCTGACTTGAATAACTATGATCCTGAATGGCACTTTGAGGGAATAATGTTTGGTGTTTGTGAGGATGAAATTGTTGTTCCTGAATCAGTTGGTTTCAGTTATGTCAGATTAGCCTGTGAAAAATATCTGCAACTTCATCCTGAGGATAGCGCTAAAGTTAGCACTCTACTTGCCCAACTGCCTTAACCTAAAATCCCGGCTAAAAACCGGGATTTCAAGTTGGATATCGCCCCTACCACATCACACTTCTGGCACATTACGGCCATAGTAGATTTCCTGCATTTCTTTATATAGCAGGCGGGTAATTCGCTCTCTTTCTTCCGGGCTTAGCTCTTCTGGCTTGGCATTAAACAGATAGTGCTTCAAATCGAAATCTTTCAGCATCATCTTGGTATGGAAGATATTTTCTTGATAAACATTCACATCCATCATGTGATAAAGCGACTTCATATCGTCAGACATAAAGTTCTGAATCGAGTTGATTTTGTGATCGATAAAATGTTTAACACCATTGATATCACGGGTAAAACCGCGCACACGGTAATCCATGGTGACGATATCAGATTCCAACTGATGGATAAGATAATTCAGTGCTTTCAGCGGTGAAATAACACCACAGGTAGAAACTTCAATATCTGCACGGAAAGTACATAACCCTTCCTCTGGGTGGCTTTCCGGGTAGGTATGGACGCAGATATGGCTCTTGTCCAGATGAGCAACCACCGCATTGGGCAATGGGCCTGGGTGCTCGGAGGTATCGACATCGCGCGGATCAACCGGCTCCTCGCTGACCAAAATGGTGACGCTAGCACCTTGAGGATCGTAATCCTGACGGGCGATATTCAAAATATTCGCACCAATGATCGAGCAGGTTTCGCTCAAGATCTCGGTCAGGCGATTGGCATTATACTGTTCGTCAATGTAGGCGATATAGCCATCGCGATCGTCTGCGGTTTTGGCATAACAAATATCGTAAATACAAAAACTCAGGCTTTTGGTCAGGTTGTTGAAGCCGTGTAGTTTAAGCTTGGACAATTTAGTTCACCTCCTTACGGATTATGCTCAACGAGTGGTCGTTAAGGCATCCAGCAGATACTGTGGCAAAGCAAAGCTGCCGACATGAATGGCTGGGTTATAGTAGCGGCAGGTCAGGCCGGCTTCTGCAAAACGTTGTTGCAGCGTGGTGATATCCAATTGACGCAACTGTGGGTTTTGTGTCGCCCAAGCGAAGGTCATGATACCACCGTAATATGTCGGAATTGCTGCCTGATAAAAACTGACATCTTTGAAATAGTGACTAAGCTTGTTATGGCTATCGACGGCTTCATCTTGTTGCAGGAAACATACTCCGTTTTGTGCCACAAAAATGCCGCCTTCGTTTAGGCTGCGGGCACATCCCTCGTAGAAAGCTGATGTGAACAAGCTTTCTCCTGGGCCAATAGGGTCGGTACAGTCAGAGATAATGACATCAAATTTTTCAGTGGTCTGGTTAACGAAATTGACGCCATCATCGATAACTAACTTGAAGCGGGGATCGTCATAGGCTCCGGCGCTATGATTTGGTAAATATTGGCGACAGAACTCGACGACACCAGCATCAATTTCTACCATGGTGATTTGGTCAATATTCTTATGGCGACTAACTTCACGCAGCATCGCGCCGTCACCGCCGCCGATGATAAGCACTTTCTTCGCCTGGCCATGGGCCAGCAAAGGGACGTGCGTCATCATTTCGTGATAGATAAATTCATCACGTTCAGTGGTTTGCACGACGCCGTCCAGAGCCATTACCCGACCCAGCACCGGGTTTTCAAAAATCACCAGATCCTGATGCTCGGTTTTTTCGCGGTACAGTATATTTTCTACTGAAAAATACTGGCCGAAGTTGGCATGTAATGTTTCATACCATAGTTCTTTCTGTGACATGTTCGGGGCTTCTCCTTCGCAGTAACAGCCATGAAAAATGGGGGCAACATAATAGCCAACTCTGCCAGAGGTTGCACGGCAGAATTTCAGGCTGAAAGGGTAAATGTGGGATCGTTAGTTAGCGTATGCCAATAAACTTAAAGAGTCACGGGCGAGAGACTTGCATTTAGTCGGAACGGGGATCGCGATACCACGCAAATCACGATAGCTCTCTTCACCCAAGGCTTTCATATTAAAGCTATTGTAATTACGCAGATCCCAGCGATTTTGCTGAGCAAAATAGACAATTGCCCGCTTGATTTCATTATTGGGTAACTCGTTATAACCGCAGTCATTTTTTAGATACACGAATACCGCAGTCAGATCCGCAAGATCTTCTGCTTCAGATTCACTTAATGCAGAACTGGCAGATGAGAATCCGCACAGAGTAAGCAGCAGCATAACTAACGTTGTTCTTTTCATAGCGGAAACAGGCTTGTTCATTGTAAACAGACGTTATCACACTGTGATGCGACAAAGTAAATTTTATTATCCTCCGTAATATAGATTGTTTCACCGAGTGATGGATTGTGCCTTGACCTTCCTGTTAGGGGAGGGTTTATGCTGATGCGTAATGCTGTTTCTGTGCCATATAGGCATCTACTGATAATCAAGAATGGAGACGACCATGCATCGCCGTGATTTTATCAAGTTAACGGCAGCTCTTGGAGCCGCCACTTCACTGCCTTTATGGAGCCGTGCGGCACTCGCCGCAGACTTTTCACCTTTACCTATCCCACCATTACTTCAGCCAGATGCTAACGGCAACATTAATCTGAATATCCAAACCGGCACCATGGCCTGGTTACCTGCTGCGGCAACACAGACTTGGGGTTATAACGGTAATTTACTGGGGCCAGCGATTCGTTTGCAACGTGGTAGACCGGTAACTATCCACGTGACTAACTCTTTGCCAGAGGCAACTACCGTGCATTGGCATGGTTTGGAGATCCCCGGTGAAGTCGACGGCGGGCCGCAAGCACTGATTCAGCCGGGAGCCAAACGTCAGGTCGCATTTACAGTAGAGCAACCGGCAGCGACCTGCTGGTTCCACCCACATACTCACGGTAAAACCGGCCATCAGGTAGCCATGGGTTTGGGGGGACTGGTATTGATTGATGATAGTGATAGCGAGAAATTACCTCTGCCGAAGCAGTGGGGCGTCGATGATATCCCGGTCATTTTGCAAGATAAACTCTTGGATAAAGATGGCCAGATTGATTATCAACTGGATGTGATGACCGCCGCCGTTGGCTGGTTTGGCGACCGGATGCTCACCAATGGTGCGAGTTACCCACAGCAAGTTACCCCGCGCGGCTGGGTGCGTCTGCGACTACTTAATGGCTGCAATGCGCGTTCGTTGAATCTGGCTCTCAGTGATGGTCGTCCGATGTATGTCATTGGTAGCGACGGTGGGTTATTGGCGGAGCCGGTAGCAGTGCGCGAGTTGCCGATATTGATGGGGGAGCGTTTTGAGGTGCTGGTGGATACTTCAGACGGCAAAGCGCTCGATTTGGTCACGTTACCGGTGACACAAATGGGGATGACATTGGCGCCATTTGATAAGCCGCTACCGGTATTGCGCATCCAACCCTCACTGGCTGCCGGCAGCAAAACTTTGCCAGACTCTTTGGTGGTGGTACCGGCGTTGGCGGATGCTACCGGCCTACAAGAGCGCTGGTTCCAGCTGATGATGGACCCGAAATTGGATATGCTGGGAATGCAAGCACTGATGAGCCGTTATGGTATGCAGGCCATGGCGGGAATGAATATGGATCACGGTGCTATGCAGGGCATGGATAGTGGTCATATGGCCGGTATGGCAAATATGAAAGGTATGGATCATGGCGCGATGAAAACTGCGCCAGCGTTTGATTTCAGCCATGCTAATACTATCAATGGCAAAGCCTTCTCAATGACTGAACCAGCATTTGATGCAAAACTTGGGCAATACGAGAAGTGGACCATTTCGGGTGAAGGCGACATGATGCTCCATCCCTTCCATGTTCATGGTACGCAGTTCCGTATTTTGAGCGAAAACGGCAAACCTCCAGCAGAGCATCGCCGTGGTTGGAAAGATACCGTGCGGGTAGAAGGTGCGCGCAGCGAGATATTGGTGTGCTTTAATCATTTGGCTCCTACCAATATGCCTTACATGGCCCACTGTCATCTGTTGGAACATGAAGATACGGGCATGATGTTGGGCTTTACCGTCAGCGCCTAGGGTTATCCACGGGTTTGGCGTTGCAGAGTGGTTAGCTGCGACGCCGACGTGGTGAGTCCGTCGCAACATGGTTTGGGCTATGGTAAACTCAGCGGCTTTCTTCCGGCAACCAACGTAAAAAAGCGACGTTAATACCTATGAAACACACTGTAGAAGTCATGATTTCCGAGCAGGAAGTCAAAATCCGAATTGCCGAATTAGGCCGCCAAATATCTGAACATTACCGCGAGAGTGGCAGTGAAATGGTGTTGGTCGGGTTGCTCCGTGGTTCATTTATGTTTATGGCTGACTTATGCCGCGCTATTGATGTTTCGCATGAAGTTGATTTTATGACGGCCTCCAGTTATGGCAATGGCATGAGCACCACCCGTGATGTCAAAATCCTCAAAGATCTGGATGAAGATATCCGTGGTAAAGATGTGCTTATCGTCGAAGATATAATCGATTCGGGTAATACATTAAGTAAAGTTCGTGAAATTTTGCAACTGCGTGGGCCGAAGTCATTGGCTATTTGCACACTGTTGGATAAACCAGAGCGCCGTGAAGTACAGGTGCCAGTAGAGTGGGTTGGTTTCGCCATTCCTGATGAGTTTGTAGTGGGCTATGGTATCGATTACGCGCAGCGTTATAGACATTTACCTTATGTTGGTAAAGTTGTGATGTTGGATGAGTAATTTGGGCTCGGCTACTGCGCGCTGGTACTTTAAGATTTTGATTTATCGGTGATATTCACTGGGAGAGGGCGCGTTTTAACGTACCCTCCCATAGCGATTAGCTTAGTCTTCTTTAGGGTCTTTAGGCAATAACTCAGCCATGGCTTTGCGATACACCTGTTCAAGTGCTTCCATGCTGGTAGCGGAGACTTCCAAATCCGTCAGTAGGCCGTCTTCAATACCATAGACCCAGCCGTGAATCATGGCTTTCTGCCCACGTTTCCAAGCGGAGCGGACAATAGTTGAATGACCCAAGTTATACACTTGCTCCACGACGTTGAGTTTACATAACATATTGCTACGTTCTTCAGCGGGCAGCCGGCCTAGTAGTGAGCTGTGTTTAAACCAAAGATCACGGATATGCAGTAGCCAGTTATCAATCAGCCCTAATTCGAGGTCTTTCTTGGTTGCCGCTTCAACACCGCCGCAACCGAGGTGACCACAGATAATGATATGCTCAACCTGTAGAACATCGATGGCGTATTGAACCACGGACAGGCAGTTTAGATCCGTATGGATAACCAGATTGGCAACGTTACGGTGAACAAATAATTCACCGGCTTTCAGGCCCGTCAGCTCTTCTGCCGGGACGCGGCTATCTGAACAGCCTATCCACAGGAAGCGAGGTTTCTGTGCTAGCGCCAGGTGCTCAAAAAAACCGGGGTCATCTTTACTGATAGCATTTGACCAAGTCCGGTTGTTCGCGATGAGCTTTTCTATTTCTTTCATAAATGTAAATAGCCTGTAATGAACGGATTGCGATAGGGTAATATACGGCAAGGATGACGATTTTGAAATCGGAACAGTTGTTCCTTTGGTAGCGCAATGTTGTCTGCGTAACATCTTCTCGGTATCGACCCAGACTCTCTTCTGCCCTCGTAACTTGCTCTGAAAAGGGTGGGTTAAGCCAGATATGGGTATGCTGTAACCACTGGGAAACTCATAGAATAAGGTTGTTTTTTACTTATGACATATGCACTGGAAATAACGCAGCTGACCAAAACCTATGCCGGTGGCGTTCAGGCACTGCGTGGTATTGATCTGCACGTAGAGGCAGGCGATTTTTATGCTTTGCTCGGGCCTAATGGGGCGGGGAAATCCACCACCATTGGCATTATCAGTTCATTGGTGAATAAAACCTCTGGCAAGGTGAAGGTTTTTGGTTACGACATCGATCAAGATATCGTCAACGCCAAGCGCCAGCTCGGATTAGTGCCACAAGAATTTAACTTCAACCCGTTTGAAACGGTGTTGCAGATTGTGATTACCCAAGCTGGGTATTACGGTGTTACGCGGCGTGAAGCGATACAACGAGCAGAGAAATATCTCAGCCAGTTAGATTTGTGGAGCAAACGTAATGAGCGCGCCATCCGTTTATCCGGCGGGATGAAACGCCGCTTAATGATAGCTCGCGCGCTGATGCATGAACCTAAGTTACTGATTCTGGATGAGCCAACCGCTGGGGTTGATATTGAACTACGTCGCTCTATGTGGGGGTTCTTAAAAGAGCTGAACGCGCAGGGAACGACGATTATTCTGACCACCCACTATCTGGAAGAGGCAGAAATGCTGTGCCGTAACATTGGTATTATCCAAAATGGTGAGTTGGTGGAAAATACCACTATGAAACAGTTGCTTGGCAAGCTAGAGTCAGAAACCTTCATCTTTGACTTGGGTATTAAAAGCCCGCTGCCGAAGCTGGAAGGGTATAGCTATCGCCTGACGGATACCTCAACACTGGAAGTCGATGTAAAGCGCGAGCAGGGCCTGAATGGTTTATTCAGTCAATTAAATGCTCAGGGAATTCAGGTACAGAGTATGCGCAACAAGGCCAACCGTCTGGAAGAGCTATTTGTCACCTTGGTTAATAGTAACGGGGGAGAAAAAGCATGAGCCGCCTGTATTGGGTAGCATTACAGAGTATCTGGATCAAAGAAATTACGCGTTTTGCCCGTATCTGGATTCAAACGCTGGTACCGCCAGTGATTACCATGTCGCTCTATTTCGTCATTTTCGGTAACCTGATTGGGTCGCGAATTGGTGATATGGGCGGTTTTAATTATATGCAGTTTATTGTTCCCGGCCTGATTATGATGGCGGTGATAACGAACTCATATGCCAACGTTGCGGCATCTTTCTTCGGGGCAAAATTCCAGCGCAGTATTGAAGAGCTGCTAGTGGCTCCAGTGCCCACCCACATTGTGATTATCGGTTATGTTGGTGGTGGCGTGGCGCGTGGGCTCTGTGTCGGTATTCTGGTTACCATTATTTCACTGTTCTTTGTGCCACTGCATGTTCACTCTTGGTCAATGATTGCACTGACATTAATGTTGACGGCGATTCTCTTCTCCCTTGGAGGGTTATTGAATGCTGTTTTTGCCAAAACCTTTGATGACATCAGTTTGGTGCCCACTTTTGTGCTGACACCGTTGACGTATCTGGGCGGGGTGTTTTACTCGTTAGCCTTACTGCCACCTTTTTGGCAGGCGGTCTCAAAACTTAACCCTATCGTGTACATGATTAGTGGCTTCCGTTACGGCTTCCTTGGCATTACTGATGTGCCACTGGTATTTACCATTGGCGTGTTAGTGGTATTTATCGCGGTATTTTATGCTTGGGCGTGGTATTTGATCGAGCGCGGGCGCGGTTTACGTACCTAGTTTTTTTGGTAATTGACGTTGCAGATGGGCCATGCTGCAACGTCAATTACCCGTGTTATTGGTCGGGATAGTAAATTATTAGTTAGTTAATTGTTGTTAATGCTGGAATTTAATCGTAATAAATAATGTCCTCGTCTAATATCAGCTTTCTCAAGTCTAATAGTCTCGTGCTATGCTGGCGCACCCGATTTTCTCCTTTTCAATTCAGCGCCGAATGCGCATAAGTAGAACGATAATGTGGCATAAAAACAGAATAGCTATTGGGATGCTACTCGGTGTTGTCATGTCGGTAATGATACCGGCAACGCATGCAGACCTTCTGCCAGATGAAGCAGCACTTACCCCTAAATATATGATTGCAGACCGTGATAGCGAAATATATTCATTGGTTGGCGATAAGGTCATTCCGGTCGGTGAGATTCAAGAAGACCAGATTCTTCAAGTTCTACCTGCGGCTGCGGAATACTATGAATTTAAATTTGGTAACGGCATTGGTTTTATTGATAAAGATGATCTGCGTGATATCAAGAAAGAAAGAAAAAACAATGACATATTGGGGGATCTAAATAAGCCTTTACCGAACCAAAATATCATTATCAAGCGTGAAACGCCGGTTTATCTTGCTGCAGATGTAGACAGTGAGCAATTTGCTACATTGGTTGAGAACTTGCGCTACCCGATAGTTGGTAAACTGAAAGACCGATTAAGTAATACTTGGTATCAGGTTAATATTGGCGATAGTTTGGGATATATCAGTAGCGCGGATGCCGAAATAGATAACGGCATTCCTATCCTGACTTATCACCATATGTTGAGAAATGAAGAAAATAAACGTTTTCTGAACACATCAACGACGACTTCGGATGCGGCGTTTAGTAACCAAATGACCTATCTCAAAGAGACGGGCTACGACACGATTTCTCTCTATCAGCTTGAAGGTTATCTCAATAATAAAATTAATCTGCCAGCGAAAGTGGTGGTATTGACATTCGATGATGGCCTTAAATCGGTCAATCGTTACGCGTATCCGATATTAAAAGAAAAGGGCTTCCGGGCAACGGCATTTATTATTTCTTCGCGTATTAAACGTCATCCACAGAAATGGAATCCTGACTCATTGCAGTTTATGAGTATTTCTGAATTAAAAGAGATCCAGGATGTATTTGATATTCAGTCTCATACCCATTTTTTACATCGCACAGATAATAAACGTAACCCCATTTTATTGAGCCGTTCTTATCATAATATTGTTTTTGATTTTGAGCATTCGCGCCGGGCATTATCTCAGTTTAATCCGCATGTGATTTTTCTGTCTTACCCCTTTGGCGGCTTTAATCAGATCGCTATTGATGCTGCAAAAAATGCAGGCTTCCATTTAGCGGTCACGACGGTACGGGGTAAGGTAAAGCCGGGTGATAATCCGTTTACTCTTAAGCGGCTTTATATTCTGCGTACAGATTCAATCCCGACCATGGCCGAGCGCATTGCTAATGAGCCAGGTCAGGTTCCAGCCCCAGCAGCACCGGCGGTGATGGAGTCTGATTAGCTGTTGCGTGGTTTTAGGGTATGAAAAAAGGCGCTTTAATTAAGCGCCTTTTTTATGGTGTAATTTCAAGCATGACTTGCGATTAGGCGACTTGAACCGGCACGGCCTTCGCTTTACGCTGCAACTGATTTTCACCTTCAAAATACGCCACTTTTGGGTGGTGCAGGCGGGCATCAGTATCAGACATCTGAACATAAGAGCAGATGATCAGTTTATCGCCGACGCAGGCACAACGTGCTGCGGCACCATTCACAGAGATAATCCGTGAACCGCGCTCGGCGGCAATCGCGTAAGTTGAAAAACGCTGACCATTATCAACGTTATAAATATCAATAGCTTCGTATTCTAGAATACCTGCAGCTTCCAAAAAATCCTGGTCAATAGCGCAGGAACCTTCATAGTGCAAATCAGCTTGAGTGACTTTGACCCGATGCAGTTTGCCTTGCAACATAGTGCGTATCATAACTCTTACCTTTGACCCCAGTTATTGCCCAGAATAAGTCTGGCAACCCATCCCCTCACCGACTGATTTAGGGAGAAGCACCCAGTTTTGCTGATTTTATATCACTTGTCTATGACTGACTTTATTGTATTGGCCCTAGGCCGATGCCTGTGTCGGGCCAGATAATCAGCTACACAAATCAACTTGTTGGTTATCAATCAGTCGTGCTTTACCCAACCAGGCGGCCATGAGAATAACCGCTTGCTCACTCTTGGCAGTCAACGGTAACAACGTTTGAGCATCGCGAATAAAAAGCTCATCAGGTGTAAAGCCAGCCTGGCGTAACTGCTCTGCGGTATCGGCCAGTAAATCATCAATATGCCGTTCACCCGCGGTTAGCTTCTCGGCTAATGCCTGCATTATTTTATAGAGCCGTGGTGCAATTTTCCGCTCTTCAGTCGTCAGATAACCATTGCGAGAGCTTAGCGCCAGGCCATCTTTTGCCCGCACAATGGGGACGCCAATAACATTGATGTCATAGCCCATATCCGCCACCATTTTGCGGATTAATGCCAGTTGCTGATAATCTTTTTCGCCAAAACAGGCCACATTTGGTTGAACCAGATTGAACAACTTACTGACGATTGTCGAGACGCCACGGAAATGGCCGGGGCGGCTGGCACCTTCCAAAATAGTAGATAGAGCGGGGACGTCAACATAGGTCTGGGCTTCCAATCCTGCCGGGTAAACATCGGCCGCCGCCGGAGCGAACACTAAGTCAACGCCGTGGCGGGTCAGCTTCTCGCAATCTTCTTGCAAAGTGCGCGGGTAGCGGGCTAAATCATCCGGGCGTTCAAATTGCAGTGGATTGACAAAAATACTCACGACCACAACATCGGCACGCATTTTGGCATCTTCGACCAAAGTCATATGCCCTTGGTGCAGGTTGCCCATGGTTGGCACCAGTGCAACTCGCTTGCCTTCATGACGCCAGCGATGGATTTGCTGGCGCAACAATGGCAAGGTTTCGATAATTAGCATCCTTTTCTCCGGTATACCCGTCATCTTTCAAGTTGCAGGTGTGTTGGCTGCACTCATTCACCCGAATCACTTACTGATGTAAGCTCATCGGGATTTTCTTGCTTGCCGCCTTCCTGCACCACGAAGTCTCTAGGGTGTAATAGCCATATTTAAGCAGTAAAAATTTACTGGAATGTATGTTCTTCAGCTGGATAGACGCTGCTCTCAACTTCTTGAATATAAAGCTGAATAGCGGTGCGAATATCACCGGCACTTTGTGCCAGGAAGTTTTTGCTAAATTTAGGTGTATGACCGCCAGTAATACCTAGCGCATCATGCATAACCAGAATTTGCCCATCAGTAACATTGCCTGCGCCAATACCAATCACCGGAATAGTCAGTGCTTCAGTGACTCGCTGGGCCAATTCTACCGGTACGCATTCCAGAACGAGCAGTTGCGCCCCTGCATTTTCCAGCGCCTGAGCATCTTTCAGCAGTTTGTTCGCCGCGACTTCTTCCCGGCCTTGCACTTTATAGCCGCCGAAAATATTGACCGATTGCGGTGTTAACCCTAAGTGCCCACAGACAGGAACTGCGCGCTCTGCCAGCATACGGATGGTGTCGCACAACCAACTGCCGCCTTCCAGTTTGACCATATTGGCCCCAGCTCGCATTAATTCTGCCGCGTTAGTGAATGTTTGCTCTGGTGTGGCATAACTCATGAAGGGCATATCCGCCAATAACAGGCAATGAGGCGCACCACGACGCACTGCGCGGGTATGATAAGCTACATCCGCGGTGGTCACTGGTAGGGTAGAATCGAAGCCTTGTAGTGTCATTCCGAGCGAATCACCCACCAGCAGAACCCCAATGCCCTGCTCAGCAAATAACTGAGCAAAGCTGGCATCATAGGCCGTGAGTGTGGCGAACTTACGTTTCTCTTGTTTCCATTGACGTAAGTGGCTCATGGTGGTGGCTTTCATCACTCTTTCTCCTGAAGTCGTCAGTTTAATAACGTCATTCTACTGTAACCGTAGCACAACGGCGAGTGGTGCTATTTTATGCATTTAATCATATAGATAGAGGGCTTATCCTCGGCTGATAGCTAAGAATGCAGCATAGAATAAAGAATTAAAGATAAAGGTGATATTAGATAGGGATGCAGGTTGGTGCTGGCAGACATCAGTTACCAAGGCACCAGACCATTTTTGTCTACGAGTTTAAGGCGCTCTGATAATAATTCGCCATCAGGGAAAATCAGGTCAGGCGCAATATCTACCAGTGGATAGAGCATAAACTCACGCTCTTTTAGACCATAGTGCGGCACAGTTAGGCGATCTGTGGTTATCACCTGATCGCCATACAGCATAATATCCAGATCCAGTGTCCGTGGCCCCCAGCGCTGCTCTTTTCTCACCCGACCTTGATTGCGCTCAATGGCTTGGGTGCAGTCCAACAACTGCTCTGGTGGAAGTGATGTATCCAAGGCTACCACAGCATTGAGGAAGTCTGGCTGGTCTTGCGGGCCTAAGGGTTTGGTGCGGTAAAACGGTGAACACGCCACTAACCGGGTGCGTGGTAGATGCTCCAGCGCTTCCAGTGCTGCTTTAACCTGTTGCAGTGGCATGGACTGATTACTGCCCAACGCGATATAGACCCGGATCATGATATAAATTATGCCCCTTCTTTACGTGGTGCTGCAGGCTTACGTGGGCGGCGAGGACGAGAGCGACGCGGCGCCGGATCCGCACCTAACGTGTTTAACATATTCTTTTGCTGTAATGGCGTAGCTTCCTGGAACTCTCCCCACCACTGCGCTAAACGCTGTAACTCATGGTTATTTTCCACTTCGGCACGCAGTGCTAGCAAGTCATAGGCCGCGCGGAATTTTGGATGTTCCATCAGCTTATGTGCTCGTTTGCCCTGACGGCGTGACAACCGCAATTGCAGTAGCCAGATATCGCGCACCAGTGAAGTAATCCGTTTTGGAATGGCCAGTGAACGGCACTCTTCATCAAGTACATCATTCATTGCCAGCGCGAAAGCATCGTAATAGGCCAGGCCACTTTCTTGCGTCAGTTTCTGTGCATGTTCAATGAGCGGATACCAAAGCATAGCGGCAAATAAGAATGCCGGATTGACGCGCTTATCATTATGCAAACGATGGTCAGTATTTTTCAAAACCTGAACCAGAATACGTTCCATTGGCGAATCGTGATGCTCGGTAAAATTACGGGCAATCAGCGGGAACAATGGTTGGAAAAGCTGATATTCACACAGTTTTAAGTAAGTTTTATAGCCATAACCAGACTGCAAGAGTTTGAGCGATTCTTCGAACAGACGAGCCGGTGGGATCTCGTGCAGCAGTGACGCCAAACGCGGGATCGGTTCGGCGGTTTCCGCGCTAATAGACATGTCCAATTTAGCGGCAAAACGTACAGCACGCAGCATCCGCACCGGATCTTCACGATAGCGGGTTTCAGGATCGCCAATCAGGCGGATGATCCCTTCTTTCAGATCGCGCAAGCCGCCAGTGTAGTCACGCAGTGCAAAATCAGAAATGCCATAGTAGAGGCTATTAATGGTGAAGTCGCGGCGCTGGGCATCATCTTCAATGGTGCCGAAAATATTGTCACGCAGCAGCATGCCATTTTGTGCCTGCTGGGAAGAGTTTTTATCGCTATCTTCCGCTTGCTGTTGTTCATGATGACCACGGAAAGTGGCAACTTCAATGATTTCCGGACCAAACATCACATGAGCCAGACGGAAACGGCGGCCTACCAGACGGCAGTTACGGAATAACTTGCGCACTTGTTCTGGTGTGGCACTGGTAGTGATATCGAAATCTTTCGGCTTTTTGCCCAGTAACAGGTCACGGACGCCACCACCGACCAGATAGGCTTCATAACCTGATTTATTCAGGCGATAGAGAACCTTCAGCGCATTATCGCTGATGTCTCTACGGGAAATATTGTGCTGATCTCGTGGAATAATTGTCATCGGACTCAGTTCCGAAGCAGGCCCCGCCTGATTTTTGCGGCCAGTATTTGTTCTGGCAGACCTTCTCTCTTTGCGGGCCACGTTATCTTCACCGGGCACTTTATCTTTACGGGCACTACTATCACGGGCCGTCTCATCACGGACAGCTTTACCATCGCGAGCGGATTTATCATCGCGAATCAGTACCTTACGGCAGAAATTGGCTACTCGGGTAAAAATGGTACACCTCGATAGTGGCAATATTTAACAAAACAACAGAAAAACAGCGGCTAATCATAGCTCACCGTGCTTCCTTTGAGAATGCCGTTGTGTTTTCAGTGGCGGCTATCGCCCCCTGAAGCGGAATTGCTGCCAATGTCCAATTTTCGACTGCAAAACGTAATAATAACGGCAAATCAAGATCTTGCCAGCATTCTGGCAGAGGTTGACGCAAAAACTTCAGTGCATCGATCAAAATTGGTCGCGGATCGCCCTTTGGCAGCGGTGGCGCATGGTTTTGCTTAGATAACTTATTACCATCAGGGTTCAGCGCCAGCGGTAGATGTAAATAACCGGGTGCTGGTTGCTGTAATAGCTGGTAGAGGGCTATCTGGCGCACTGTTGGCTCAATCAAATCGGCTCCACGCACAATCTCGGTTACGCCTTGAAAGGCATCATCGACTACCACCGCCAGATTATAGGCAAACAGGCCATCGCGCCTACGAATAATAAAATCTTCTTCTGCCAGCGCTGGCACGGCATGCAACTCACCCAGTAATTTATCATAAAAGGAATAAACCGGTTGAGTCTGTCGTAAACGGATAGCCGCGCCATCAGCAGGTAAATGACGTTCACGGCAATAACCGTCATATAACCCACCAATTTGTTGAATACGGCTGCGGGTACAGGTGCAGTAATAGCTCAGCCCTTGTTGTTTCAGCCACTCTAAGGCTGCGCGATAGGCTTCATGACGCCGAGATTGGTAAATAACAGGACCATCCCACTGCAAGCCATAGTGCTCGAGTGTGGTTAAAATACGGGCGGCGGCACCGGGGATTTCACGAGGAGGGTCAATATCTTCAATGCGAACCAACCAGCTCCCACCTTGAGCGCGGGCTTGCAGGTAACTTCCGAGTGCGGCAATCAGCGAACCGAAATGCAAATCCCCGGACGGTGATGGCGCAAAACGCCCGACATAGTGGGTTGGCTTCAGAGCTGCTTGTTGGGTAATAAATCGCTGAGTATTGATAGCTTCAGGCATATAAGGAAAGGGAGGTTCAACGTGATAAATACGGCACCAGAAATCACTCTGGCACCGTATTATTGCTGTATTAGCCTGCCATCTGCTTTTCGCGGATTTCGGCTAAGGTTTTACAGTCAATGCACAAATCTGCTGTTGGTCGCGCTTCCAGACGGCGAATACCAATCTCGACGCCACAAGACTCGCAGAAACCGAAATCGTCATCTTCAACTTTTTTCAGTGTCTTCTCGATCTTTTTAATCAGCTTACGCTCACGGTCGCGGTTACGAAGTTCAAGACTAAACTCTTCTTCCTGCGCGGCACGGTCTACCGGATCGGGGAAATTAGCAGCTTCGTCTTGCATGTGCGATACAGTACGATCCACTTCATCCCTGAGCTGGTTGCGCCATGCTTCAAGAATCAGCTTGAAATGCGACAGCTGGGCGGCATTCATATACTCTTCGCCTGGCTTCTCTTGGTACGGTTCCACCCCAGCGATGGCGAGAATGCTCAAGGACGAGGTTTTACGTTTTTGCCCTTCTTGCATGATGCTTCTCCTACATTCATACGCACTATCGAAATCCCCAATGCGGGGAAAAATCAGGCCGCTATAAATAACAGAAGGAAGGTAGGTTGGCAATTATTCCTGTCGCCTGCTTGACAATGGTGTGAAGGAAGGCGTATTTGGCGAGCGGCTTTACCCAATAGTTGCTTCTTTATTAAGCATTATGGATTGAGCTTTTCGTCCAGTAATAACGGTAAACGAGCATCCAGCGCGATACCGTCAGGCGATAGTTGAAAACCGTAGCAAATCACCTCCACTCCTGCTTGCTGAGCCTGGGCCAGCAATTCTGCATAGCGATTGTCAATGTGTCGGGCCGCAGCGACTTGCTTGATGCCCGTATGCAATACGGCAAAAAAAAGTACCGCCCGGTGACCGCTGGCAACCATGCTTTGTAACTCCCTGAGATGTTTCTGACCCCGCAGGGTGACGGCATCCGGGAAATACCCACACTGTTGCTGTAATAAGGTAACCGACTTGACTTCAATATAGCAGTTAGACCTATTTTCTGCCTGCAATAACAAGTCTATACGGCTGTTCTCGTCCCCATACTTAATCTCTCTTTTGACAGAAGTGTAACCAGATAATTCAACTATGTGGTTATTATCTATCGCAGAACTGACTAACTCATTGGCACGTAAGGTATTTACGCATATCCAATCACCGGTTTGGGTCTGTGTTAATTCCCAACTATGAGGATACTTACGTTTCGGGTTATCCGAGGTCGAATACCAGACCGTATCTCCTGGAGTTGCACAACCGGTCATCGCTCCAGTATTAGCGCAATGAATAGTTAATGTTTCTCCGGCGGGCGTCACAATATCAGCTAAAAAGCGTTTATACCGCAGGATAAGTGTGGCCGGTTGTAACCGGGGATTAAACGACAGTAATTGGGGATGAGAAAATGACTGTGGGTTAGCTGCCATCTAATGTCCTTTCGCTGCTAACCAGTGGCCAGCTTTGCACGATGTTATAACGGGTACGCCCGCGCACGAATACCGATTCATATAATGAAAAATGGCTTGCACGGAAGCTTTCGTTTGCGGTTTTGGCCGGTATCGCGACCGGGCGGGTAGCGCCACGTAACAAGCTTACATGGGGATGAAAGGGTAGCGGTGATTGGTAACAGCCGCTGCGGGCCGCTTGAGAGCGCAGTAACTGAGCCAACTGCAACAGGCCGCGTGGCGGATTTTTGCACCCCAGCCAGACCACACCGGAACTGGGCCAATGGCCGATATCATCCAGTGTTACGTCAAAACCTGGCTGACTGATGCGCCCGGCTTGTTGCTGCAATACTTGAGCTTTGGCGGCACTGACCTCCCCGAGGAACGCCAGCGTCAGATGAAGATTGGCCGCAGCAATAGGATGGCCAGCCTCTGGCGGGAAGTTATCAGCTCGCCACTGTACAATGCGCCGCTGCATGGTTTTCGGCAGTGTCAGAGCAAAGAACAGGCGACGAGGACTCGCTGTCTTCGGCATGGTTTTGCTCACGATTGCTTTATCAACAACATTAATCATCAGGTTGGAATAATCACTCGGCTAAATACGCTATACGGCCATGATGTTACAATGGCTGATGATAAAAGTAGAGGGAATGGAGAAGAATGTGGTGGTGAGTCAGAGAGAAAGTGATGCGCAGATGGTCGCTTTACCAGTAGGTGAAGTGCTCAGCGAGATATTGTCTGCATTGCGCACCTCACCGCAAGTTTTGCTCCATGCTCCCACTGGGGCTGGGAAATCGACGTGGTTACCGCTGCAAATCCTGCAATGCAGTGAGTTTATTGATGGCCGCATTATCATGCTGGAACCGCGGCGGCTGGCGGCAAAAAATGTAGCATACCGGTTGGCGCAACAACTGGGTGAGCAACCGGGTCAGACCGTGGGCTATCGCATGCGAGCCGAAAGCAAAAGCGGGCCGAATACACGTCTGGAAGTGGTCACTGAAGGTATTTTGACACGCATGCTGCAGCAAGATGCGGAGCTTACGGGAGTCTCTTTGGTTATTCTCGATGAGTTTCATGAGCGCAGTTTGCAGGCCGATCTAGCGCTGGCGCTGTTGCTGGATGTGCAGCAGGGGCTTCGTGATGACCTCAAGCTGCTGATCATGTCCGCGACGTTGGATAATCAGCGTCTGTCTGCGCTATTGCCCTCGGCACCGGCCATTGTTTCCGCTGGGCGCAGTTTTCCTGTGGAACGTAGCTATCAGCCGCTGTCTAGCCATGAGCGGCTAGAAGATGGAGTCGCTAACCGGGTTAAGCGCTTATTGAACGAGCAAACTGGCTCTTTGCTGCTATTTTTACCCGGCGTCGGGGAAATTCATCGAGTCATCGAGCGGCTGGATGGTGAGGTTGCCAGTGATACCGACCTTTGCCCACTGTACGGCGCTTTACCGCTCAGTGAACAGCAAAAAGCGATTCAACCGGCCCCGGCAGGGCGGCGCAAAGTGGTGCTGGCGACCAATATTGCTGAAACCAGTCTGACCATCGAAGGGATCCGGTTGGTTGTTGATAGTGGTTTGGAACGGGTGGCGCGCTTTGATGTCAAAAATGGTCTGACCCGCTTGGTGACACAGCGGATAAGCCAGGCCTCAATGGTACAGCGCGCCGGGCGTGCCGGGCGGCTAGAGCCGGGTATCTGCTGGCATCTATTTGCTAAAGAGCAGGCCGAGCGAGCGGCGCAATACAGCGAGCCGGAAATTGTTAACAGTGATTTATGCAGTCTGTGGCTGGAGTTGTTGAACTGGGGATGTCAGGATGCAAACCAGCTCAGCTGGCTTGATCAACCGCCACTGGCAGCACTGTCCGTCGCCAGTGATTTATTGCAGCAGTTGGGGGCTATCGATGCCAATGGTCAACTAACTGGCTCCGGGCGTGCAATGGCGAACTTGGGGTGTGAACCGCGTTTGGCCGCTATGCTCTGTTTTGCTGCCGGACAAAGCCCGGATGCGCTGGCAACTGCGGCACTGCTGGCCGCCATTCTGGAGGAGCCTCCTCGCTCCGGTCAGATTAATCTTCACCACTGGCTTAGCTGCCCACAGCCCCATTGGCAGCGGCGGGCAAGGCAACTGACACAAAGAATTAATGCTCGTGTTGGAGCCGTCGATAGCGATCTTGCCGGTCAATTATTGGCGCTGGCCTATCCGGATCGCATTGCGAGTGCTCGAGGACAAGATAGCCGCTATCTATTGGCTAATGGCATGGGGGCTGTAATGGCGCAAGACGAGGCGCTGTCACGCACTCCCTGGTTGGTGGCTGCCAGCTTATTACAAAGCAACAGCGGGCCGGATGCGCGCATTTTACTGGCGCTGCCCATTGATGTTGAACAATTGGCGAAGCAATTGCCCCGTCTGGTTGAAGAACGGACAGCAGTGGAGTGGGATGAAGAAAAGGGCACATTGCGTGCCTGGCGGCGCTGGCAAATCGGGCGCTTGACCCTACGAGCACAACCGTTGGCAAAACCGAGTGATGAGGCATTGCAATCAGCTTTATTGAACTGGGTACGTGAGCAAGGATTGCAAGTGCTTAATTGGGATGAGAATGCTGAACAGTTCCGCACCCGGCTACATTGCGCTAACCTCTGGTTGTCTGAAGAGCCTTGGCCAGCTGTCGATGACGACAGTTTACTGGGCCAGCTTGAACTATGGCTACTGCCGTCATTGTCCGGAGTGCGGGATTTGCGCCGATTACGGCAAGTGAATATCTCGGAAGCACTTACTCGCTTGTTAAGCTGGCAGTTACGTCAACGGCTGGATACTGAGCTACCAACTCATTACACTGTGCCGACAGGTAGCCGCCTGCCAATCCGTTATTATGTCGACCGACCACCGGTGCTGGCGGTGCGTTTGCAAGAGGTTTTTGGTGAACAGCATAGCCCGATGTTAGCGGGTGGGCGGGTCGCGGTGGTACTTGAATTGCTTTCCCCGGCCCATCGACCACTACAGATTACTGGTGATTTGGCCGCTTTCTGGCAGGGGGCATACCGCGAGGTGCAAAAAGAGATGAAAGGGCGCTATCCCAAACATGTTTGGCCAGATGACCCTGCCAATGCTCAGCCAACTCGCAGAACCAAAAAGTATCAGGATAAGTGATACACAGGGCTAAGAGCCCATAATTTCAGATGTTTCCCCTTTCTATTTGGTTAATTGGGGGACACATTAAGCCGCAATAATCGCCAATGCGCGTGGAGAGAAATACATGTCTGGGGATGACCGCGAGCCAATAGGGCGCAAGGGCAAGAAAGCCCAACCCAAAGCTGCACCAAAACGACCATTGCGTCGGCGGCGTGATGAAGATGAATATGAAGAAGAATATTTAGATGACGATGACCAAGACGATGATGACTATGACGACGAGGAAGAACCGATGCCAAGAAAGGTAGCATCACGTCCACCCCGCAAAAAACGCCGTTGGCTTGGCCTATTTATCAAACTGTTCTTGGTTGGTGCAGTGGTATTGGCTATTTATGGTGTTTACCTCGACTCGCAAATTCGTAGCCGTATTGATGGCAAGGTGTGGCAACTGCCAGCGGCCGTATATGGCCGTATGGTTAGCCTTGAACCGGGAATGTCCTACAGCAAAAAAGAGATGATCGATTTGCTGGAAGGAATGCAATACCGCCAGGTTACACGGATGACTCGCCCAGGTGAATTCACTGTGCAGGGCGATAGCATTGATATCTTGCGGCGCCCGTTTGATTTCCCTGATGCAAAAGAGGGCCAGATCCGTGCGCGCTTGATCTTTAAAGATGATCGTCTGGCGCGGATCGAAAATTTGGATAATCAGCGTGATTTTGGCTTCCTGCGTCTCGATCCTAAGCTGATTACCATGTTGCAATCACCTAATGGTGAGCAGCGCCTGTTTGTGCCACGCGCCGGTTTCCCTGATTTACTGGTCGATACTTTGCTGGCGACAGAAGACCGTCACTTTTACGAGCACGATGGTATCAGCCCTTATTCTATTGGCCGCGCGGTCGTTGCCAACCTGACTGCTGGCAAAGCAGTGCAGGGGGGCAGTACACTGACTCAGCAGTTAGTCAAAAACCTGTTCCTGACCAACGAACGTTCACTGTGGCGTAAACTTAACGAAGCCTATATGGCGCTGTTAGTGGATTACCGTTATAGCAAAGACCGTATTTTGGAGCTGTATCTGAACGAAGTGTATCTTGGGCAGAGTGGCAGTGATCAAATTCGTGGTTTCCCGTTAGCAAGTTTGTATTACTTTGGTCGTCCGGTGAATGAGCTGAGCCTTGACCAGCAAGCTATGCTGGTGGGGATGGTGAAAGGGGCGTCGCTGTATAACCCATGGCGTAATCCGACACTGGCGCTTGAACGGCGTAATTTGGTGCTGCGTTTGCTGCAGAATCAGGGGGTCATTGACGGCGAACTCTATACCATGCTGAGCGCCCGTCCACTCGGGGTGCAGCCGAAAGGCGGGGTTATCACGCCTCAGCCTGCTTTTATGCAGATGGTGCGTCAGGAACTACAGCAGAAGCTGGGTGACAAAATCAATGATTTGTCCGGCGTGAAAATTTTCACCACGCTAGACCCGGTTTCACAAGATGCGGCAGAAAAAGCCATCGAAGATGGGATCCCGGCGCTGAAAGCAGCCCGTCATCTGGATGATTTGGAAGCGGCAATGGTGATTGTTGACCGCTTTAGTGGTGAAGTTCGTGCCATGGTTGGCGGCGCTCAGCCACAATTTGCCGGGTTTAACCGGGCCATGCAGGCTCGCCGTTTGGTGGGCTCACTTGCCAAGCCACCAACTTATCTGGCCGCCTTGAGTGAGCCGGATAAATATCGACTCAATACTTGGTTGTCGGACCAACCGTTGTCGATCAAATTACCTAACGGCTCAACATGGCAGCCGAAAAACTATGATCGCCAGTTCCGTGGTCAGGTGATGTTAATCGACGCTCTGGCGAACTCTTTGAATGTGCCAACCGTCAATCTGGGCATGTCCGTTGGGTTGGATCAAATTAGCGCTATGTTGCAACGTCTGGGTATCCCGAAAACGGCAATTAACCCGGTTCCGGCCATGTTACTGGGGGCAATTGACCTGACGCCAGTTGAAGTGGCACAGGAATACCAAACTATCGCCAGTGGCGGGAATCGCGCGCCATTATCTGCTGTGCGTTCGGTGATGGCTGAAGATGGCACGGTGCTGTATCAGAGCTTCCCACAGGCGGAGCGAATGGTTCCGGCACAGGCGGCTTATCTGACACTGTACGCCATGCAACAAGGGGTGGCTCGCGGGACATCGCGCTCATTATCAGTGAAATTCTCTAAATACAATCTGGCGGCGAAAACCGGTACCACCAATGACCTGCGTGATAGTTGGTTTGCCGGTATTGATGGCAAGGAAGTCGCCATTGCCTGGGTGGGACGTGACAACAATGGTCCGGCCAAATTGACCGGGGCTAACGGGGCACTGACCTTGTATCGCCGCTATCTTGAGAACCAAACGCCGTTGCCGCTGGTATTGCAACCACCAGAGGGGATTAGCCAGATGAGTATTGATTCGGCGGGGAACTTTGTCTGTGGCGACGGGAGCGGCATGCGTTCGATTCCGGTTTGGACTGAGAACCCGCAAGGGTTGTGTCAGGCCGCTCAGCCAGCAGAGCAAGCCAAACCTGATGGCGATGGTGTCGCGGGTTGGATCAAAGATATGTTCGGCCAGTAATCATGTTATAGGGATGGGCACCGGTATGGTGCCCATCCACATCCCAATATATTCTTCTGCTTTACCCTCCCACGGCACTATTGGCTATATCCCCCTTTAAGTCGGCAGGCTTAGCGCTTGCAGTTCGCGGTGGGTTACGCATAAACTATTCTCTTTGAGAATTATTATCGTTTCGATTCACTTTCTCGTTATTTATCGATAACGTTTGGGTTGCAATAACGACAGCATCCGTTAACAACATGAGTTAACAATGATATCCGTTAACTTTTAATCGCAGGGCACCATCTTGGACCAACAGGCAAGCCAATCCAGCATATTCACACTCCGTGAGCTGAGTTTTTCGGTTCCCGGTCGAACCTTATTACAGCCACTGTCACTCACTTTTCCACAAGGGAAAGTCTGCGGGCTTATCGGCCACAATGGTTCTGGTAAATCGACACTATTAAAAATGCTGGGCCGTCATCAACCTCCCTCCAGTGGAGAGGCTTTGCTCAATGATGTGCCACTGGCGCTGTGGGACAGTAAAGCTTTTGCCCGTGAAGTGGCTTATTTACCTCAGCAATTACCGGCGGCAGAGGGGATGACGGTGCGCGAGTTGGTGGCGATAGGCCGCTATCCTTGGCATGGCGCTTTAGGTCGTTTTCGTCAGAAAGATAGTGAGCAAGTGGAAGAGGCGATTGCGCTGGTAGATTTAAAACCACTGGCAAATCGCTTGGTGGACAGCTTATCTGGTGGTGAGCGCCAACGCGTCTGGCTGGCAATGATGGTTGCGCAAAATAGCCGTTGTCTGCTGCTTGATGAACCCACTTCGGCACTGGATATTGCTCATCAGGTTGAAGTGTTGGGGCTGATTCAGCGTCTCAGCCATGAGCGCGGTCTGACAGTTATTGCGGTATTACACGATATTAATATGGCGGCCCGTTATTGCGACTATTTGGTGGCATTGCGTGGCGGCGAGATGATAGCGCAAGGCCCGGCAGACAGTCTGATGCAATCCACAGTGCTGGAACAAATTTACGGCATTCCGATGGGAATATTACCGCATCCGGCCGGTGGTGCGCCGGTAAGTTTCGTTTATTAATGAAAGCCTATTTACCCATGGAACAGTCCCATTTGACAGCACCGGATCACACCCGGCGCAGACTACTCACCGCATTGGCATTATCGCCGTTACTCTATTCATTGCCGGGATGGGCAGTGAACCACCCTAAAGTTGATAGCCGCCGGGTGGTGGCACTGGAGTGGATGCCTGTTGAGCTACTGCTGGCTCTAGGGGTTACTCCCTACGGCGTGGCGGATATACATACTTATCGTTTATGGGTGGAAGAGCCAGAACTGCCAGCCAGTGTCATTGATGTTGGGTTGCGCACAGAACCCAATTTGGAGTTGCTCCAGCAAATGGCGCCGTCACTGATCCTGATGTCCGAAGGGTTTGGCCCCTCGCCAGAAAAACTCGCGCCTATCGCTCCTTCAATGAGTTTCTCTTTTAATAAAGAGGGCAGTTCACCGCTGATAACAGGCAAAGACTCGTTGCGTGCGTTGGGTCAGCGTTTGGGGTTGGAAGCTGCGGCAGAACAACATATCAACGATTTTAACCACTTTATGCAAGCGGCTCGGCAGCGCCTATTTGATGATGGAAAAACATCATTATTGATGTTTACGCTATTAGATACTCGCCATGCCTTGATTATTGGGCAAGGTAGCTTGTTCCAGGATGTATTAAACGAATTGAATATCAAAAACGCCTGGCAAGGTGAGACCAATCTCTGGGGCAGCACTGTAGTTGGTATTGAACGTTTAGCCACGATAAAACCGACCCGAGCAATTTGTTTTGTTCATGGTAATAGTGAAATGTTACAGCAGGTTAGCAATACGCCATTATGGCAATCAATGTCGTTTGTGCGCCAAAACCAATTGCAGATACTGCCAGCAGCTTGGTTCTATGGCGCGACATTATCAGCTATGCGATTTGTGCGCCTCTTGGAGTCGGTTTGGGGTAAAACTTCATGATGGCCACGAACCTACGTAAAAGCTGGCTTATGCCTGCCTGCTTACTTATCTTGCTGCTGATTATCGCCGTGGCGCTGACACTGCATAATTTTAATCAGGTATTACCAGCCGCGCTTTGGGGTACTGCTTTATGGCAACCCGACAGCGACGATGTGCGGCAAATGTTATTTCATTACAGCCAACTTCCCCGCTTGGCTGTAGCTCTGCTCACTGGTGCGGGATTGGGGCTGGTGGGCGTTTTGTTCCAGCAAGTATTACGTAACCCACTGGCTGAACCGGCAACTCTGGGCGTGGCTGCGGGGGCTCAGCTTGGCCTGACTGTTGCTACGTTGTGGATGTTTCCCGGTGGTGAACTGACCCGCCAACTGGCTGCTATGGCAGGCGGCATTATTATTGGCGTACTGGTATTTGGCGTGGCTTGGGGCAAACGGATGTCGCCAGTAACGCTAATTTTGGCGGGGTTGGTGCTAGGGCTTTACTGTAGCGCGGTCAGTAATCTGCTGGCGCTCTTTAATTATGACCAACTGCAAGGGCTATTCCTCTGGAGCAGTGGTGCACTGAATCAGCAGGATTGGAGTACGGTGCAGTTTTTGCTACCCCGATTGCTAATCACCAGTGTCTTAGCGGCATTATTAATTCGCCCACTCACTTTGTTGGGGCTGGATGATGGTGTTGCTCGCAATCTGGGATTAGGGTTGTCATTGGCACGATTGAGTGCTTTGGGGCTGGCTATAATTTTCAGCGCCATGTTGGTTAACGCTGTTGGTGTGATTGGTTTTATCGGTCTATTCGCTCCGCTGTTGGCGAAAATTTTGGGTGCCAGACGGCTATCGCAGCGCTTGATTTTGGCCCCAATATTAGGGGCTTTGCTGCTCTGGGTTACGGATCAAAGTATCCTCTGGCTGGCACAAGTTTGGCAAGAGATCCCGACGGGGGCAGCAACTGCGTTGATTGGCGCGCCGCTATTGCTATGGCTATTACCGCGCTTACATAGTGCAACCGCACCTAGCATGGATTTTGGCGACAATGTCCCGGCTGAGCGGCACCATTTGGTATGGTGGGTGAGCGGCGGTTTGCTGTTGCTACTGGCCGGGTTAACGCTGGCGCTGATGTTTGGTCGTGACAGCCAGGGCTGGAGTTGGATTTCTGGTGATAATGCTCAGGCGTTATTGCATTGGCGCTGGCCGCGGGTATTGGCAGCATTAGCTGCCGGTATGATGCTGGCGGTGGCAGGAACATTAATCCAAAAACTGACGGGTAATCCAATGGCGAGCCCCGAAGTACTGGGTATTAGCTCCGGGGCTTCATTTGGCGTGGTGATAATGATGTTTATCGTGCCTGGCAATGCGCTGGCATGGCTGTTACCCGCCGGGAGCTTGGGAGCCGCGACCACCTTATTACTGATTTTGGTGGTTGCTGGGCGAGGTGGGTTCTCTCCTGGCAGAATGTTATTGGCAGGGATCGCGCTGAGCACTGCCTTTACTACGGTGATTACCATGTTGCTGGCCAGTGGTGATCCTCGGATGCGTGGTTTGCTGGCATGGATCTCCGGTTCTACCTATGGCGTTGATGGCCCACAGGCACTGAGTACCGGTTTCATCGCCTTGGCACTGATGGCTCTGGCACCCCTGTGCCGTCGCTGGCTCATGATTTTGCCGTTGGGCAGTGTGACAGCCAGGGCATTAGGAGTGGCACTGGCTCCCAGCCGGTTAGCTATCTTACTGTTGGCGGCCACAATGACAGCAGCTGCCACGTTGACGGTGGGGCCGTTAAGCTTCGTCGGATTGATGGCTCCACATATGGCTCGTATGCTGGGCTTCCGCCGTGCTATTCCACAACTGTTTATCGCTGCTATTTTGGGTGGTTTGCTCATGGTCTTCGCCGATTGGTGCGGTCGGATGCTGCTATTCCCGAATCAGATCCCCGCGGGGTTGTTAGCTACTTTCATTGGCGCCCCCTATTTTGTTTATTTATTGCGTAAACAGGGGCGATAACAGCATATTATCGATAGACACTTACCCATGCGGGGTAGGTGTCTATTTAATAAGAGGTATTGCACACCTATATCTTTATGCTAATGTAAAAATAATCAACAAAATCTCTGTTGGTTATTCTTATGTTAATCACAATCTAATTTATTGAGATATTATTTAGTTAATAAATACAGCTTATTTTGCTGTTTTTCCTTGTTTATTTTATAAAGTAACTTGTGGGTGAGTTAGTGATGATTATATTAGAGGGATATAATATGACTGAAATAAATTATGAGGAACACAATTATAGATTTAATAATGTTGAAAGGAAAGGTATTACCAGAACGGTATTAATTTATAGCTTATTCGTTTTAATCTTTGGCATATTACTCAATGCCGATATATTGACTGATTTTTTAGCTATTTTTTCAAATGCTATTCAACCGGTAATCAATAGCATAGTCAATCATTGTCCAATTGAGGTTGAAATTCCATCTATTCCTATGGGGCCGAGTTGGAATGGTAGTAACGGTAATGCGTCACAATATATTGAGATACCTGAGTTGCGTAATAATATTAATCGATAGTAAATTTAATCTGTATTTTTTAGAAGGCATGATTTTATTTTTAACCATCTCCTAGATTCAGAAGATGGTTAAAATAGTCATTGATATTACAGTTGAGCGAAGCACCGACGAGCTGCATCTACAGTCTTCTGAATATCTTCTTTGCTGTGCGCAACTGACATAAAACCAGCTTCAAAAGCAGATGGTGCCAGATAAACACCTTCTTCTAGCATCAGATGGAAGAAGCGCTTGAAACGTTCAACATCACAATTCATTACATCCTGATAGCAGGTCACGGTTTCGGCATTGGTAAAGAATATACCGAACATCCCGCCGACATGATTAACCACCAATGGAATATTCTCGGCTTTTGCGGCATGTAGCAGACCACTAGCCAGTGAGTCGGTCAACTCTGTCAGGGTTTCATGAATACCTACCTGAGCGACCTCAGTTAGACAAGCAAAACCTGCAGCCATTGCGATTGGGTTACCAGAGAGAGTGCCAGCCTGATAAACCGGGCCTGTTGGTGCCAGTGCATCCATCACATCACGACGGCCACCGAACGCACCGACTGGCATACCACCACCGATGATTTTACCCAGACAGGTCAGGTCAGGGATAACGTCGTAATAGTCTTGCGCCCCGGCTAAGGCCACACGAAAACCGGTCATGACCTCATCAATGATCAGTAGCGCGCCAAATTCATCACAGAGTGCGCGCAGGCCTGAGAGGAACCCCGGCAATGGTGGCACACAATTCATATTACCGGCGACAGGCTCGACAATAATACAGGCGACTTCTTGTGGATACTGCTCAAAGGCTTCGCGCACCGAGGCAAGGTCGTTATAGGTACAGGTCAACGTGTGTTTGGCGAAATCAGCGGGTACACCCGGTGAGTTTGGTTGACCGAGGGTCAGAGCGCCGGAGCCAGCTTTAACCAGCAGGCAATCTGCATGGCCGTGGTAGCAGCCTTCAAACTTGATAATCTTATCGCGGCCAGTGAAACCGCGAGCCAGACGAATAGCACTCATGGTCGCTTCAGTGCCGGAGTTAACCATCCGTACCATATCCATGGTTGGCACTAAATTTGTGACTAACTCAGCCATTTTGACTTCCATTTCGGTTGGCGCGCCAAAGCTCAGCCCGCGCTCGACGGCTTCAATCACGGCCTGACGAATTGCCGGATGATTGTGGCCTAAGACCATCGGTCCCCAGGAGCCAACATAATCAATATAGGCTTTACCATCCACATCAAATAGATAAGCCCCATCAGCACGTTCAATAAATAGTGGCACGCCACCGACACCGGTGAATGCACGCACTGGAGAGTTAACCCCGCCTGGGATCAACTGTTTTGCCTGGGCATACAGACTTTCGGATTTACTCATAAACGGGCTCCTGAATTGGGCTTGGTGACATTAGTGTTAGTAACATCAGCCTTAGTAATAAAGAATGCGGCTTATTCTAAAGAACTGGCTGCGGTTATCAAATGATTGGGCGTATTTAACTGCAAGCTTGCGTAACGTGCCGCAAATTGGATCTATGGCGGTTTACAGGATCGGCTCGTTTTATCGGCGTTTAAGCAAGCACATTATGGCGGTGTAGGCTAGAATCAGCCTATCGCGCATTTGTATTACTTATTGTTTAACTGACAAGTATATAAACCATGACTGATTCAACGCAGAATATATCCGCTCAAAACGTTCCTGAACTTAAACGTGGCCGCTTTATTAATGCATTGGTTAACCGCGACAAAACTCCCTTAGTGATTCTTATCATGGCCGCCCTCGTCGGCGTAGTGACTGGCTTATTGGGGGTTGGATTTGATCGTGGTGTTGATTGGATTACGCAACAAAGACTGGCAACCCTGGCTAAAGTGGCGGATGTTGCCATTTTTGTTTGGCCGCTGGCTTTTATTATATCGGCTCTACTGGCAATGGTTGGGTATTTCTTAGTGCGCCGTTTTGCGCCGGAAGCCGGTGGTTCAGGGATACCGGAAATTGAGGGGGCAATGGAAGAGATGCGCCCGGTTCGTTGGTGGCGGGTCATTCCGGTTAAGTTCATTGGTGGGCTGGGTACGTTAGGGGCTGGCATGGTGTTAGGCCGAGAAGGACCGATGGTGCAAATGGGGGGGAATAGTGGGCGGATGATTGTCGATATTTTCCGTTTACGTAGCCCTGAAGCGCGCCACTCATTATTGGCAACCGGTGCTGCTGCTGGGCTCTCTGCGGCTTTTAATGCTCCGCTGGCCGGGATTTTATTCGTCATTGAAGAGATGCGCTCGCAGTTTCGCTATAGTCTGGTGTCAATCAAAGCAGTATTTGTTGGTGTTATTACCTCGACCATTGTTTACCGCTATTTTAATGGTGAAAGGGCGGTTATCGATGTGGGTAAGCTCAGTGATGTCCCACTGAATACCCTGTGGCTCTATTTGTTGCTGGGCATTATTTTCGGTGCTGTTGGTGTGATGTTCAACGCGCTGATATTTCGTACACAAGATATGTTTATGCGTTTCCACGGTGGCGATTGGCGCAAACTGGTATTGATCGGTGGCCTGCTGGGGGGAATGTGTGGTTTATTGACATTGATTCATGGCGATGCAGTGGGCGGCGGTTTTGCATTAATCCCAATTGCGGTAGCCGGTAATTTTAGTGTTGGCATGTTGCTGTTCATTTTTATTGCCAGGGTGATCACCACTTTGCTGTGCTTTGGCTCTGGTGCGCCAGGGGGAATATTTGCACCGATGCTGGCTTTAGGCACCATTTTGGGAACCGCCTTTGGCTTATCCTGCGCACATTTTTTCCCGCAATACAGTATTGATGCTGGCACTTTCGCCATTGCCGGAATGGGCGCACTGTTTGCCGCTTCGGTACGTGCTCCCCTGACAGGGATCGTGCTGGTACTGGAGATGACTGATAATTATCAGCTCATTTTGCCGATGATTGTGACTTGTCTAGGAGCAACCCTGTTAGCTCAGTTTATGGGGGGTAAGCCCTTGTATTCAGCTATTTTAGCCCGCACATTACAAAGACAAGAGCAGGCAGCAAACGAGGCTGCGGCGCAACAAGCAGTAGTTGAAAGTCCCGCTCAAACAGGTAGATAATATATAACATTGGCCAGCAATACTTGAATGAAATACTCAGGTATTAGATAATTGATAAATAGGCCCGTTATCTTTTTAAAGTATATTGGCTATAGATCAGGCTGCCATTGTAGTAACCTGCAACTCGAACACCGGTTGGGAGTAATAGTATGAGCGACGAAACAGTACTGCCCCTGCAGTTTACCGAGGCGGCGGCAAAAAAAGTTAAACTGCTGATTTCAGATGAGGAAAATCCAAATCTGAAGCTGAGGGTTTACATTACCGGTGGCGGATGCAGTGGGTTTCAGTACGGCTTTACCTTTGATGATCAAATCAACGATGGCGATATGACCATTGAAAAACAAGGTGTTGAGCTGGTTGTTGATCCAATGAGCCTACAATATCTGGTCGGCGGTGCAGTAGATTACACCGAAGGGTTAGAAGGCTCGCGTTTTATCGTGACGAACCCGAATGCGAAGAGTACCTGCGGGTGCGGCTCTTCTTTCAGTATCTAATTTATCCTTCGCTGTTGGCGCTATAGCCCCAATGACTTTGGACATAAATCTGCTGTTCAATATTCGATAAAAAAACCGCAACTTTTAAAGCTGCGGTTTTTTACATCTAACTTTTACCATTCTACAGTAATCAATTGCACTGTTGGGTCGCCACTGGTTTTGCTCAGTAGCGAGCTATCTGGTGCAATAAAGGAATGGCTAATGATAGGTTCTGTAATCAATCCATTCCCTCTATTACATTGTATTTGTGGATAATTCCTTTTCAGGCTATTAGCCAGGTATTTATTTTGACTTGGTGATTGCACCTGACAAGATGACACGATAGTCAGGTTTAAATCTATTGTGCCGCTTAGCCCCTGGGCCAGCGACGGACTGGCAAATAATGCCAGCCAAAAATAAAACATTAAGTATTTCATAATTATCAACAGCATGTATAACAGCGGTATCCCACTCAGTCAGCTAAATGGGGATATTCTGCTTTCTTGACGCTACAGCGTTGTTAGCGGCACTCACTCGCCCAAATCACTTACTTGGGTAAATTGATAGGGAGCAAGTTTGATTTATATATCGGCTAATTATTTAAAAACTTGAAGATTTATAGCGCCAATACATTTAAATCGTCAACCGTTGCTCCCCTGTCGTTATAAAAACGAGAGTTATGGGGTATCAGAGTGATTTATGAATTGTACACAAATTAACCCAATTAGAGAATATCCAATTTTCTGCGGTGCTTTAATGCTCTATCTCAAAGGTCGGCAGCTTTAAACGCCAGCGAATAGCCGCCAGCCTGATACCTAAGGTTATAACCATGCCCAGCATCATTGCTTGCTGTAATGGCATGCCAAAAGTATAAAACGCCGTCGCATGAACGATGCCACCAATAATACAGGCGGTGGCATAAATTTCAGTACGCAGGATCATTGGGATCTCGCGAGCTAAAACGTCGCGGATAATCCCACCACCAACACCAGTGATAACCCCCATACAAATAGCCACCAGCGGGCTGGCTCCGGCAGCAAAGGCTTTATTGACCCCAATGCCCACAAATACCGCCAGACCAATGGCATCCAGCACTGGCAGGATCCATTTAGGTGTTCGCCGTGGTTGGCGTACCAGCAAAATCGTTGCCAGGCAGGTTACCATTGCAACAACCAGGTCTGTAGGATCTTTCACCCAAAATACTGGGCCATTGGCTAAGGCCATGTCGCGTATCGTACCCCCACCGACGGCGGTGACCACCCCCAAAACCAACACACCAAAAGGGTCCATGCGCAACTTGCCCGCCAGTAACACCCCGGAGATAGCAAATACCGCAGTACCTAAAATATCCAGCCAATAGACCAGCATTAATGTGACTCCGCCACAGTAGATGGGAGGCTGGCCATTTGCTGGCACAGCTGTTTCGCGGCGAGCACAATACGTGGACCGGCGCGATTAAACCAGTCCTCATTAAGTGCTATCACAGGTACTGCAAGTTGTGGCCGCCAGAAAGTATTGATGTTCTCGGTCTGAGACCCATCGCCACTGACTACGATTACCTGTGGTTTGCGGATTATCACTTGTTCACGGCTGACCTGCGGCCAGGGCACCCGACTATGGGCAAAAATATTCTCACCGCCACACAGGGAGATTACTTCACTCTGCAATGTATGAGCTGAACTGGTAAACAGCGGTTGCGTACCAAATTGCAGGAAAGTCCGTAGTGGTTGACTGCGGGTATTATGGCTACGCAACTCTACAACCTGTAGGCGCAATTGTTCAGCCGCCTGATGTGCTTGTTCAGGGTGTGGGCTGTATTGCGCCAGTTTATCCAGATCATCTGCAATCTGATTAATATTTACCGGATCAGAATAAAAGATCGGAATACCAAAGGACGCCAGTTGCTCCAATGGGCGCTGTGGATTACCACCTCGCCAGGCGAGGATCAAATCTGGCTTTAATGCCAAAATCCGTTCTACATTCACCCCTTGCCAAGAAGCCACATGCTCAAGCTTTTTAGCCGCTTCCGGATAGTCTGAGTAAGCACTTACTGCAATGAGTTTGTCTCCTAGCCCAGCGGCATAGGCCAATTCTGTGGTACTGGGTGATAAACTGATAATCCGCTCTACAGCCATAGCGCGTGACATAAGCGCGCTCAGTATCAATAGGCCAAGCAACAATATGATTGCGGCTTGTGGCCGGATTATTGCTGCTCGCGGCGGAGAGAAAAGAGTGAGCCGCACCATTAACCGCGTTGCGCCAACTGGGTTAACATTGCTTCGATCATCAATGTCGACTGCTTAGCCGCGACGACCAGGAACTCCTCAAAACTAAGATGGGACTCTTGGTCTGCCACATCCGAAATGGCGCGTACGACAACGAAAGGAGTTTTAAATAGATGGCAAACATGGCCAATAGCCGCAGCTTCCATTTCAACAGCGGCAACTGTCGGGAAAGTCTCACGGATGCGAGTCAGAGGCGCGGCACCATTAATAAAGGCATCACCGCTGCAAATTAGGCCGCGTACTGCATTTAAATTCAATTGGCCGATGCAAGTCTCTGCCAGGGCAATCAGGTCAGTGTCGGCAACGAAAGCCGCTGGGCAACCGGCCATTTGGCCTGGTTCATAGCCAAAAGCAGTTACATCGGCATCGTGATAACGAACTTCAGTAGAAATCACGATATCGCCCACTTTTAAGTCAGAGGCTAAGCCACCTGCTGAGCCGGTGTTGATAACAACATCGGGTTGGCAATGCTCGAGCAGCAAAGTGGTGCCCATGGCCGCAGAGACTTTACCGATACCGGATTTCAGTAAAGCGACATCCACACCATTGAGCTGCCCAGTGTAAATCTCACAGCCTGCACGTGCGAAGGTTTGGCGATTCTCAATTTTGCCACGCAGTAACGTGACTTCTTCTTCCATCGCACCAATAATTCCTACTTTCATCTGGGTACCCGCCTAGTTAAGGAGTGGATTAATCTGTGATTAGCGGCCGACAGTTTATCAGGTAAGTAAGACTGTCGGGTAGCTCACCAAAGATAATGCGTAATCTGCCGCAGTTCATGCGTAATCAATTGCATCTTCTGCTGATAGTGGGTATCACTATTTATCCCTTTGGCACTTGCCGTAACACCAATGATGTTGGGGATGTACTTAAATACTTAGGGGGGGAAGATGTCTGGGATCGACTTTAAGCAAAAAATCAGTTTTCAGCGACCATTTGGTAAACCCAGTTCGGCTGAAGATGAATATGAGATTACCCGAGTATTTGAGAGTGACCGTGGCCGGATTGTAAACTCTGCTGCTATTCGGCGTTTACAGCAAAAAACTCAAGTATTCCCACTGGAACGTAATGCCGCGGTACGTAGTCGGTTAACCCACTCATTAGAAGTACAGCAAGTTGGTCGCTATATTGCCAAAGAGATCTTAAATAGGTTTAAGCAGGATAAAAAAATTACTGCCTATGGGCTGGATAAACTGCTTGATCCTTTTGAAAGCATTGTGGAAATGGCGTGTCTGATGCATGACATCGGTAACCCACCTTTCGGCCATTTTGGTGAGTCAGCCATTAATAACTGGTTTACTAAGCAGATGGATCCCAATGGGGGAGGGGCTGAGCCGCGTGGCAAGGATCTTTGTCAGGTTAATACATTAAGGTTGCGGGAAGGGGAGACCGAACTCAATATCCTGCGCAGTAAAATCCGCCATGACTTAAGCCAGTTTGAAGGAAATGCACAAGCCATTCGCCTGGTTTATAGTTTATTAAAATTGAATCTGACCTATGCCCAGGTCGGTTGTATTCTTAAATACACGAAACCGGCTTATTGGTCAGGTGATATTCCCGCCTCTCATCATTATCTGATGAAGAAACCGGGCTTTTATCTTGCAGAAGAAGAGTATGTTAAAGACTTACGCCGCGAGCTCAATATGGGGGAATTTAATCGTTTCCCGCTGACATATATTATGGAAGCTGCGGATGATATTTCTTATTGTATTGCTGACCTGGAAGATGCAGTTGAAAAAAATATCTTCAGTGTTGAACAACTTTATGACCATATGATGCAAGAGTGGGGCGATGTTACACATGGTGATTTGTTTGATAAAGTTGTTGGTAGTGCATTTCGTCAATTAGGGCGGGGGCAGGGGCGGCGTAGTTCAGAAGATCAATTCTTCATGTATTTACGCGTGAATACGGTGGGGAAATTGGTTCCTCATGCTGCGCAGCGTTTTATTGATAATCTACCGGCGGTATTTTCAGGCTCGTTTAATCAGGCATTATTAGAAGATTCCAGTCCAGCATGTAAATTACTGCAAATTTTTAAGAAGGTAGCGGTAAAACACGTATTTAATTACCCGGAAGTGGAACAGCTTGAATTACAAGGATATAGAGTTATTAGTGGCTTGCTTGATATCTATAGCCCCCTACTGGCTATGCCACAATCTGCATTCACGCAATTGGTCGCGGAAGATAGCCATCGTCAGTACCCGATAGAGACTCGATTGTTCCATAAACTGTCGACTAAACATCGCCTGGCTTATGCTGAATCAGCAGAGCAGTTACGTAAATTACCACCAGAACAACATGAGATATATGAATATTATTATCGTGCTCGCTTAATTCAGGATTATATCAGTGGTATGACAGACCTTTATGCCTACGATGAATATCGGCGCTTGATGGCTGCGGAATAGTATGCAAGGAAATTGAGTTTTTAGCTTAATTAACTAAGTTCTGCACCTTTCAAATTCCCGGAGGGAAGGGAGAATCGTTTGTGTGAATCACTGACGTGGGTATATAGATTTGTAAAGACGGACAATATTTTTTACTTTTCCAATTATTGGTTATCTGAACTTCATCCCCCATATTTAATCTTACTATGCAAGACGACTATATCCTTCTTGCTTGAAGTTGCTGTGCTACTTGCGGTTTTTATTCATCTGAATCACTAAGATGAGTTAGATAATCGGGGTTCGCATGCAATGCCAACGGCAATGCCAATTCATTTGGGATAAGTCTGTTATATACCATTTATTGATTCATTATTATTTGTATAGCGAGAGCCTGAATACATGAAAAAAACAACTTTAGTGTTAAGTGCATTGGCATTGAGCATCGGTTTAGCCATGGGGCCGGTTTCTTCTGCCATTTCGGCAGAGACAGCCTCTTCTAGCAGCCAGCAGCTCCCTAGCCTGGCGCCAATGCTAGAGAAGGTGATGCCTTCGGTTGTGAGTATCAATGTGGAGGGGAGCACCCAAGTAAGCAATGCGGGTGCTAACGGTATCCCACCACAGTTCCAGCAGTTCTTTGGCGATGACTCGCCTTTCTGCCAAGACGGTTCACCGTTCCAGGCTTCACCAATGTGTCAAGGTGGGCCAGGTAGCAAAGGTGGCATGCCAAGTAAGCAGGATTTCCGTGCGCTCGGTTCGGGTGTAATTATTGATGCCGCTAAGGGTTATGTCGTTACCAATAACCATGTAGTAGATAATGCAACAAAAATTAACGTCAAGCTGAGTGACGGTCGCAGCTATGAAGCAAAAGTTATCGGTAAAGATCCACGCACTGATATTGCGCTGTTGCAGCTGAAAGATTTTAAAAACCTGACCGCGATTAAGATTGCTGATTCCGATCAGTTGCGCGTGGGGGATTATACCGTAGCTATCGGCAACCCTTATGGTCTGGGTGAAACCGTCACGTCCGGTATTGTATCGGCTTTGGGCCGTAGTGGCTTGAATGTGGAAAACTACGAAAACTTTATCCAGACTGACGCGGCCATTAACCGTGGTAACTCAGGTGGTGCATTGATCAATCTGAATGGTGAGTTGATCGGTATTAACACCGCGATTCTAGCACCAGATGGCGGGAACATCGGTATCGGTTTTGCTATCCCCAGTAACATGGTGAAAAACCTGACATCTCAGATGGTTGAGTTTGGTCAAGTGAAACGCGGTGAGCTGGGTATCATGGGCACAGAGCTGAATTCTGAATTGGCGAAAGCCATGAACGTAGATGCACAGAAAGGTGCCTTTATCAGTCAGGTACTGCCAAAATCTGCTGCTGCTAAAGCAGGGATCAAAGCAGGCGACGTGATTGTCAGCATGAATGGCAAAGCTATCAACAGCTTCGCCGGTTTCCGTGCTGAAATTGGTACTCTGCCAGTGGGGAGCAAAATGACCCTAGGCCTGCTGCGTGATGGCAAACCGGTCAATGTTGAAGTGACACTGGAGCAGAGCAGCCAGACTCAGGTTGATTCCGGTAATCTCTACACTGGCATCGAAGGTGCTGAACTGAGCAATTCTGATGTTAATGGTAAGAAAGGTGTGAAAGTCGATAGCGTGAAAGCCGGTACTGCTGCTGCACGTATTGGCCTGAAAAAAGGCGACATCATCATGGGTATCAACCAGCAACCGGTTCAGAACCTGGGTGAGCTGCGTAAAATCCTTGATACCAAACCATCGGTATTGGCGCTGAATATTCAGCGTGGTGATACCACGCTGTACTTACTGATGCAGTAATCACTATTAATAAAGTATTAGGTATCCATACTTTCATTCCATGAATACCTTAACAAAGGGCACAGTCGATTATCGCTGTGCCCTTTTCATTTCTATTGCTAGTACTGTGCTGGCGTGAGCATTAGATTGCGTCCAAATAATTTCTGGCGGCATAGCGAACATTGTCCATCTCATCTAACAACTCAAGCCACTCTGGTTGTAGATCTTGTAAATCTGTTTGTCGGCGTAATTGCTGCTCAATCGTCATACACAGCTGTTTCAATCGCGGCACACCGCTGCATGCACAGCTACCATGGAATTTATGAATTAGACTCAGAATATCATCGTCATGGGCACCTGCCAGAATAGCCTGCACACGGCCTGTCACTTGTGGCATAAAATCTAGCAACATGGTTAAGAGGTCTTTAGCGAGTGTCTCTTTATTTGCTGCTTGCCTGACGGCCAGTATCCAGTCTATTGACCCTTCATATTCTGATTGCGCAATGGGTTGGATATCCATCTCCTCTTTGAGCTGTGGAAAACTGTCGGGCTGATAGCGCGAAAGTGCCTGTATCAGTCGGGCTTCATCAATAGGTTTTGCCAGATAATCTGCCATTCCTAATTTTAACAACTGTTCTTGCTGCCCCCTAACTGCGTGAGCAGTGACGGCGATAATGGGGGTGTCTTGATGATGTGACATCTGATGGATAATTTCACTGGCGCGGATCCCGTCGATTTCCGGCATTTGAATATCCATTAAGATAATATCCAGTGTATTTTCTCGGGCATAAGCAATGGCTTTAGCCCCGCTGTCACACAACATCGTTTCTTCAACTAATTCTTCTAACAAAGTGCCAATTAATTTTAGGTTAGCTGGGTTGTCATCAACAGCCATCACTTTGAAAGGAAGTTTGGGTAGTTTGCGTGGTTGTTCTGTGATTGGAGATATACAATTATCTGATTCATAAGATAATAAAGGAATCAGGCGGTTGGATGACATGGGTTTAATCAAGCACGCTTTCGCACCAATCTGTTTAAGTTGTTCCGCCTCAACCTGTGATTGGCTTGGCAGAGCCAGAATGACTTGCTCTGAAATCTTCAAGGCGGCGATCAGTTTATCTTGATGAACAGCCATATTATTGCGAAATGGAATGGGTACCCCTACCAGCAGGAAATCATAATGTTGCTTTGGCAATTGAGCTAACGTCAGACTGTGGGTTATCTGCAAAGGAGTTATACTGAGGATATCCAGTGTTGCCCTCGCCGCTGCGGCATTACGCTCAATATAAGCCAGAGTTTTACCTACCAGATGTGACATATCCGGCTGGCGGTAGTGGACGGCTTCATTGAGATCCAAAGTGAGGTGGAATCTGAAGGTAGAGCCGCGATCGACCTGGCTGTGGAAGTTGATCTCGCCGCCCATTTCTTTGACCAACCTTTCGGTAATGACCAAGCCAAGCCCGGTTCCACCGTGACGGCGTGAGATACTGGCATCGGCCTGACGAAAAGCTTGGAATAACTGACTCTGTTGGGATTCCGAGATACCAATACCGGTATCGTGAATCTCTACTACGATGGTCACTTGCTGTGTCGTTTTAGCCTGCACCGCTACCAGAATGTCAATATTGCCCTGTTCGGTGAATTTAATTGCATTACCCAGCAAGTTGGTGATGATTTGCTGCAAACGCATGGCATCTCCGATGACTTGCTCCGGGACATCCTTATTAACATGCAGCGTCAGTTCCAGACCTTTTTCGTGGGCGGTATGTGCCAGCAAAATAATGACTTCATCTAGCGCACCCCGCAATGGGAAAGGGATATGCTCAAGAACCAGTTTTTCGGCTTCCAGTTTGGAGAAGTCCAGAACGTCATTAATGATGCATAACAGATTATTGGCTGACCGCTGAATAGTTTGTAAATAGTCTGTTTGGGTTGGAGTCAGTGAGGTTTTCAATGTTTGGCGGGTAAAACCAATCACCCCATTGAGCGGCGTTCGTAACTCATGGGACATATTGGCCAGGAATTCAGATTTAATTCTCGCTGCTTCTTGCGCCCGCTTTTTCGCCAGCCCCAATTCGACGTTTTGGATCTCCATCTGCTCTAGTGTTTCACGCAAGTCTGAAGTCGCCTGGTCGATATTTTGCTGCATCTCTTCGTGGTAGGCCGCCAATGACATGGCCATCGAGTTAATACCGTTTTTCAGAATATTCAACTCACCGAGCATATGCCCTTCAACGCGGCTGTCTAACTGTCCACGACGAATGCGGTCAACGGCATTGACCATATTACGGATGGGGCCGGTGACATCGCGCATCAAGCGATAAGCAAATAAAATGGCCACGCACATGCAGAACAGCAGTAACAGAGTTGAAATAAAAATTTCTTTATATTGCTGCAGGCGCACTGATTGTAAGTCCAAATCCATAGCGATATAGCCCAATGGCCGGTTCGTGATATCTGAATCCGATGTACGGTCACTGGATAGATTGGATTCCGAAACGATAGGCATCCGCATAATTAAGGAATCGCCACGATAGGAAAGCATCAGCGAACTGGGGATCGAGTCGTCTTTGGGTAATCTTAATTGTGAGGAATTGTAATTATAGTTAGATGTGACAAAAAGATTATTATCCGCGTCAAAAACCGATATTGACCGAACAATATTCGAGTGTCTGCGATGAAGAAGATTAATCAACTGACGCACGGTATCGCGATTGCGAAAGGTCATTCCATACTCACTGGCAACCGCCAGCGGTTCGATGATATTGGTGCCTGCATTAACTAATTGTTTTTGTAGCTCATTATAACGATTGACCATAAAGGAAGTACTGAGTAACAGCCCAAGAAGCAGCGTGGGGGCCAAGATTAAAATCATCATGCGCGCGCGAAGACTGTATTTGGTCATGGTATTCCAATGTGGGAGAATTAGCAGCTGACGAAACTGATGCTTGATCAATCAATATGGCGCAATTCTACTCTGCAAACCGGCGTGTGACGACCAAACAAACGATAACTGTGACAGTAAACTCTCTTGACCCTTTTGGGCAGGGGGTTGCGCGCCATCAAGGTAAAGCTATCTTTATTCCCGGAGCTCTGCCGGGAGAGCAAGCTGAAATTGAGCTAGTCGAACAAAAGCGCCAGTACGGCCGCGGTAAACTTAAACGTTTAGTGAACCAATGTAGTGAAAGAGTCACTCCTCCTTGCCCTCACTTCGGGATTTGTGGAGGCTGTCAGCAGCAACATGCCAGCAGTCAGCTACAGCAACAAAGTAAAGCCGATTCTCTTCAGCGTCTGATGGTTCGTGAGATGGGTGTTTGTCCAGAATTAGATCCGGTTATTTGTGGGCCAGAATATGGTTATCGGCGGCGAGCGAGATTAGGGTTGTTGTATCAGCCAAAACGGCAACAATTACAGATGGGGTTTCGCCAAACCGAGTCCCATGATTTAGTCTGTGTGAAATACTGTCCGGTCCTGCGGCCTGAACTGGAGCGCCTGTTATCACCACTTTATCAATGCTTATCTGCCTTGCAAGCCGTGCGCCGCTTAGGGCATGCCGAACTGGTGTTGGCTGACAATGGGCCATTGCTGGTTTTACGTCACCTTGATACCCTTAAAGAGGTAGATCGCGTGGCGCTGACTGAGTTTGCAAAACGCGAGCAAGTTGCGGTCTATCTGGCCGCCGACAGTGACAAGCTGGAAAAACTCTTCGGTGAGGATCCCTATTATCAGATAGAGGGTCTACGCTTAGCGTTTCATCCGCGCGACTTTATTCAAGTCAATGATGCCGTTAACCAGCAAATGGTGGCTCAGGCTATTGTCTGGCTTGATGTCCAGCCTGATGAGCGGGTGCTGGATCTGTTCTGTGGTATGGGCAACTTCACATTGCCATTGGCAAAACTGGCGCGAGAAGTGGTCGGCGTGGAAGGAGTTGCGGCGCTGGTGGCGAATGGGCAGTATAATGCATTCAATAACGCGCTACCCAATGCCTCATTTTTTCATGAGAATCTGGAATCCGATATCAGTTGTCAGCCATGGGCGACACAAGGATTCGATAAAGTATTATTAGATCCCGCACGCGCAGGTGCGGCCGGGGTCATGTCACATATTATCAAGCTGGCGCCAAAGCGGGTGGTGTATGTTTCCTGTAATCCCACCACGCTGGCACGAGATAGTCAGGTGTTATTAGCCGCCGGTTACCGTCTTGCTCAGGTGCGAATGTTGGATATGTTTCCCCACACCGGGCATCTTGAATCTATGGCGCTGTTCATACAGGAGCCAGGGGTCGCAAAGTAGGGAGAAGTTATGGTTGCGGTACGAAGTGCACATTTGAATCCGGCGGGCGAGTTTGCTCTCGACGATTGGATCGCCAGCTTGGGGCTCCCCAATCCGCAGTCATGTGAGCGATTAGCCGAAACCTGGCGTTACTGTGAGCAACAGACGCAAAACCACCCCGATGCCTCGTTATTGCTGTGGCGCGGTCTTGAAATGGTTGAAATCCTTTCCACCCTAAGTATGGATAACGACAGTATGCGCGCGGCGCTACTGTTCCCGCTGGTGGATGCCAATGTGATTGATGAAGCCACATTGACCGAACAGTTCGGCAAAAGCATTACTTATCTGGTGCACGGTGTGCGCGATATGGATGCTATCCGTCAGTTGAAAGCCACCACCAACGACTCCATGAGTTCTGAGCAAGTAGACAACGTGCGCCGTATGCTATTGGCAATGGTGGAGGATTTCCGCTGTGTGGTCATCAAGCTGGCAGAGCGTATTGCTCATCTGCGTGAAGTCAAAGATGCGCCAGAAGATGAGCGCGTGCTGGCGGCCAAAGAGTGCTCCAATATTTATGCTCCACTGGCTAACCGCCTGGGTATCGGCCAGATTAAGTGGGAGCTGGAAGACTTCTGTTTCCGCTACCTTCATCCTGATGAATACAAACAAATCGCCAAATTGCTGCATGAGCGTCGTATCGATCGTGAGCAATTCATTGATGACTTTGTTGCATCTTTGCGTAAAGCCATGGCCGATGAAGGCATCAAAGCCGATATTTATGGTCGTCCCAAGCATATCTACAGTATCTGGCGCAAAATGCAGAAAAAGTCGTTGGCTTTTGATGAACTGTTTGATGTACGTGCTGTGCGGGTGGTGGTGGAGCGTCTGCAAGATTGTTATGCCGCATTGGGGATAGTTCATACCCATTTCCGTCATTTACCTGATGAGTTTGATGACTACGTTGCCAACCCTAAACCAAATGGTTATCAGTCGATCCATACGGTAGTGCTGGGGCCGCGTGGCAAAACTCTGGAAATTCAAATTCGTACCCGCCAGATGCATGAAGATGCTGAGTTGGGGGTTGCGGCACATTGGAAGTACAAAGAAGGTGCAGTAGCCGCGGGGCGCTCTGGTTATGAAGGCCGGATTGCCTGGTTACGTAAACTGATTGCCTGGCAGGAAGAGATGGCTGATTCCGGCGAAATGCTGGATGAAGTGCGCAGTCAGGTATTTGACGACCGGGTATATGTGTTTACCCCGAAAGGCGATGTCATTGATTTACCTGCCGGTTCTACCCCACTGGACTTCGCTTATCATATCCACAGCGATGTAGGCCACCGTTGTATCGGTGCCAAAATCAGTGGCCGAATAGTGCCATTTACCTATCAGTTACAGATGGGTGATCAGATTGAAATTATCACTCAGAAGCAGCCGAATCCGAGCCGCGATTGGCTTAATCCGAACCTCGGTTACGTCACTACCAACCGTGGGCGCTCTAAGATACATAACTGGTTTAGAAAACAAGACCGAGACAAGAATATTCTTGCTGGTCGGCAGATGCTGGATGATGAACTCGAGCATATGGATATCAGTCTGAAAGAGGCTGAGAAGCTGCTGGTACCGCGCTACAACATGAACTCTATGGATGAAGTGTTGGCAGCGATTGGCGGTGGTGATATCCGGCTGAATCAAATGGTGAATTTCCTGCAAGGGAAGCTTAACAAGCCAACGGCGGAAGAGGCGGATTTAGAAGCATTACGCCATCTGAACAATAAAAATCAGCAACCGGCGCGCAATGCCAATAAAGATAGCGGGCGCATTGTTGTCGAAGGTGTTGGCAACCTAATGCACCATATTGCCCGCTGCTGCCAGCCAATTCCGGGTGATGAGATTATTGGTTTTATCACCCAAGGGCGGGGGATATCCATTCACCGCGCGGATTGCGAACAACTGGCTGAATTGCAGTCTCATGCGCCAGAGCGGATTGTCGATGCCGTCTGGGGCGAAAGCTACTCCAGTGGTTATTCTTTAGTGGTGCGCGTGACCGCCAATGACCGTAGCGGGCTATTACGTGATATCACCACCATTTTGGCGAACGAAAAAGTCAATGTACTGGGGGTTGCTAGCCGCAGCGATACCAAGAAGATGGTTGCAACCATTGATATGGATATTGAAATCTACAATTTGCAGGTATTGGGGCGGGTGTTGGCGAAGTTGAATCAGTTGCCGGATGTGATCGATGCCCGCCGGCTCCACGGCAATTAAGTGTGCTATCTGGGGCTACTGCGCTTTGGCATATTGATATTGGGCAGTGCTCGCCCTCCTCATGTACTACGTGTACATTCCGGGGGCTGCGCGCTGGCCGCAATCAATCTGCCTGCGCTCGCTACGCCCTGACTTGTTGAAGGTTTCTGGATAGTTCGGCCACGGCACTTTGCCTTGACTTATATAGTGAAAATAATGAATCAAAACCAAAATCAAACTACATCTGACTCGACGGCGTTAGCTTTGCAGCGGCTGCTGGATATCATGCGCCAACTACGTGATCCAGATCTGGGTTGTCCATGGGATCGTAAGCAAACTTTTGACACTATAGCGCCCTATACATTGGAAGAAACTTACGAGGTGCTTGACGCGATTCAGCGTAAAGATTTCGACGATCTTCGTGATGAATTGGGTGATTTACTGTTCCAAGTGGTGTTTTATGCCCAGATGGGGCAGGAACAAGGGTTATTTGCGTTTGATGATGTTTGCCATGCCATTAGCGACAAACTGGTTCGCCGCCACCCACATGTATTCCCAGATGCGCCGCAAAACACTTCAGAAACGATGATTGGCAGTGAGGCAGCACTTGCTGGCTGGGAGTCGCGTAAAGCTGAGGAGAGGGCGGAAAAGGCGCTGTATTCGGCTTTGGATGATATCCCCGATGCACTGCCTGCGTTGATGAAAGCCCATAAAATCCAAAAGCGCTGTGCCGCAGTGGGTTTTGACTGGGACACATTGGGGCCAGTGTTAGACAAAGTCTATGAAGAGATCGATGAGGTCATGTTCGAAGCGCGACAAGCGGTGGTGGATGAAGAGAAGTTAGGCGAGGAGATTGGTGATTTACTGTTTGCCACGGTGAACTTATCCCGTCATTTAGGTCATAAAGCTGAAAATGCCTTACAGGCCGCAAATCGTAAGTTTGAACGTCGTTTTCGCCAGGTAGAACAAATAGTTAAGGCATCCGGTAAGAGTATGGAAAGTGCAACTCTTGATGAGATGGAACTTGCCTGGCAGCAAGTTAAAAAGCAAGAAACTGAAATGTAAGGTGTTTTAATTCATTCGACGGATGGTTGTTGAATTTTAATTACGTTAATATATTGAATTATAACGGATAGCAAGACGATGTTCTGCGCGATAAAAACGGTGAAAACGGCCACTGGTGCGGAGATCATTTGTAGCGAAACCAAGGTTCGGGTATACTACTTTCCCGTCTTGGTTCTTCCATCGTCTTTAAACCTAAACTCTCAGGTTCAGCATGACAACTAATTATATTTTTGTGACCGGCGGGGTCGTATCCTCTCTGGGTAAAGGCATTGCCGCAGCCTCTCTGGCGGCTATACTTGAAGCCCGTGGCCTCAACGTTACCATCATGAAACTGGACCCGTACATCAACGTGGATCCGGGCACCATGAGCCCGACACAACACGGGGAAGTTTTCGTCACCGAAGATGGTGCTGAAACCGATCTGGATTTAGGGCATTACGAGCGCTTCATTCGCACCAAAATGACCCGTCGTAACAACTTCACCACTGGCCGTATCTATTCTGAAGTTCTGCGTAAAGAACGCCGTGGCGACTATCTGGGTGCGACCATTCAGGTTATTCCTCATATCACCAATGCCATCAAAGAACGCATCATCGAAGGCGGCGAAGGCCACGATGTTGTATTGGTTGAAATTGGCGGCACCGTCGGTGACATCGAATCCTTGCCATTCCTGGAAGCTATTCGCCAGATGGCGGTAGATGTTGGCCGCGAGCATACACTTTACATGCACTTGACGTTGGTTCCTTACCTGGCTGCGGCCGGTGAAGTGAAAACTAAGCCAACGCAACATTCGGTAAAAGAACTGCTTTCAATCGGTATTCAGCCTGATGTGCTGATTTGCCGCTCTGATCGCGCAGTTCCTGCTAATGAACGTGCCAAAATTGCATTGTTCTGTAATGTGCCGGAAAAAGCCGTTATCTCGCTAAAAGATGTTGATTCCATTTATAAAATCCCAGGCCTCTTGAAATCACAGGGCCTTGACGATTATATTTGTAAACGATTCAGCTTAACTTGTCCTGAAGCAAATCTTGCCGAGTGGGAGCAGGTATTATACGAAGAGTCGAATCCGGGTGGTGAAGTGACCATTGGGATGATTGGCAAATACGTAGAATTACCGGATGCCTACAAATCTGTGATTGAAGCGCTGAAGCACGGTGGGCTGAAAAATCGTCTGACGGTGAACATTAAGCTTATCGATTCGCAGGATGTTGAGACACGCGGCGAAGAGATGCTGAAAGGGTTGGATGCTATCCTCATCCCAGGTGGTTTCGGCTACCGTGGTGTGGAAGGTAAAGTTCTGGCGGCGCGTTATGCCCGTGAACACAATATTCCTTATCTGGGCATTTGCCTGGGTATGCAAGTTGCCCTGATGGAGTTCGCCCGCAATGTTGCGGGGATGGAAAACGCGAACTCCACAGAATTTGTGCCAGACTGTAAGTATCCGGTGGTTGCATTAATCACCGAATGGCGTGATGAGAACGGCAACGTTGAAGTCCGTACGGAAGAAAGCGATTTGGGCGGTACCATGCGAGTGGGTGGGCAGCAATGCCATCTGGTCGAAGGTAGCCTAGTTCGTCAGATGTATGGCGAGCCAACCATCGTTGAGCGCCATCGTCATCGCTATGAAGTAAACAACATGTTGTTGAAGCAGATTGAAGCCGCTGGGTTACGTGTAGCAGGGCTTTCTGCGGATAACAAACTGGTGGAAATTATCGAGTTACCAAACCACCCATGGTTTGTGGCTTGTCAGTTCCATCCAGAATTTACTTCGACGCCACGTGATGGTCACCCGTTGTTTGCCGGCTTTGTGAAAGCGGCTGGTGAGTATCAGAAGCGCCAGGTGAAATAAAATATTTGGTAGAAGGGGCGGCAGCGATGTCGCCCCCTCTGTCTGGAGTTTTAGTTTAACTTGTACTGAGGAAAATCTAATGTCCAAAATCGTTAAAGTCATCGGTCGCGAAATCATCGACTCCCGTGGTAATCCAACTGTAGAAGCCGAAGTTCATCTGGAAGGCGGCTTTGTTGGTTTGGCTGCGGCACCATCAGGCGCTTCTACTGGTTCCCGTGAAGCACTGGAACTGCGTGACGGTGACAAATCCCGTTTCCTGGGCAAAGGTGTTCTGAAAGCCGTTGCAGCAGTAAATGGTCCTATTGCTCAGGCAGTTTTGGGTAAAGATGCCAAAGACCAGGCTAACATCGATAAAATCATGATCGATCTGGACGGTACTGAGAACAAATCCCAGTTTGGTGCTAACGCCATCCTGGCTGTTTCTCTGGCAGCAGCTAAAGCAGCAGCAGCGTCTAAAGGCATGCCTTTGTACGAGCACATTGCTGAACTGAATGGCACCCCAGGCAAATTCTCTATGCCATTGCCTATGATGAACATCATCAACGGCGGTGAGCATGCAGATAACAACGTTGATATTCAAGAGTTTATGATTCAGCCAGTGGGCGCTAAAACTCTGAAAGAAGCGGTTCGCATCGGTTCTGAAGTGTTCCATCACCTAGCTAAAGTTCTGAAAGCTAAAGGCCTGAACACGGCTGTTGGTGACGAAGGTGGCTACGCGCCAAACCTGGGTTCTAACGCCGAAGCACTGGCTGTTATCGCTGAAGCGGTAAAAGCAGCAGGTTACGAGCTGGGTAAAGACGTTACTCTGGCTATGGACTGTGCAGCGTCTGAATTCTATAAAGACGGTAAATATGTTCTGGCTGGCGAAGGCAACAAAGCTTTCACTTCCGAAGAGTTCACTCACTTCCTGGAAGACCTGACCAAACAGTACCCAATCGTGTCTATCGAAGATGGCTTGGACGAATCTGACTGGGCTGGCTTCAAATACCAGACCGAAGTTCTGGGTGACAAAATCCAGCTGGTTGGTGATGATCTGTTCGTAACCAACACCAAGATCCTGAAAGAAGGTATCGAGAAAGGTGTTGCTAACTCTATCCTGATTAAATTCAACCAGATCGGTTCTTTGACCGAAACTCTGGCTGCTATCAAGATGGCGAAAGATGCAGGTTACACCGCGGTTATCTCTCACCGTTCAGGCGAAACCGAAGATGCTACCATTGCCGACCTGGCAGTAGGTACCGCAGCAGGCCAAATCAAAACCGGTTCTATGAGCCGTTCTGACCGTGTTGCTAAATACAACCAGCTTATTCGTATCGAAGAAGCGCTGGGTGACCGCGCACCATTCAACGGTCTGAAAGAAGTTAAAGGCCAGTAATTACTGCGCATTATCTTCTGTAACAGTTGATTGAAAAACCCGCTTCGGCGGGTTTTTTTATGGCGTAATTATCTGAAATAAAGAATAGTTATAAAGATAATGTGAGAGAGGGAGGTAATGAGTTATAGGCTAGGTAATTTGGCGAAAATATTTTACGGAACTATAAATATTTTTTATAAAAAATCAATATAATCAAATATATGAAGGATAGTTCTCGTTGGATGAATATATAAAAATCCTCTAGGGAATTTAATGACATGTAGAGAACAAACGTAATCATAGCAACCTACTATTATCCCACCCTTTCCCCGCGAGATTAATCTGAATTTTGTGGGGTTCACACCCCTGGCTCTCATCTATAACACTGCTAGCGTGCAGATAATTGAACTGTGGTTATTCTTAATGTGTACCTGAATGATTCAATAATAATTGATAAAGGAAGATAACCGATGAAGCTGAAATACTTACTGTTACCGGCAGTGCTTTTCTCTGGCAGTCTACTGGCGGCAGATGTCATCGTAACCATGAATGAAGCACTGCCAACCGGCAATGGCAAGGCGTTGGGTACTGTTACCGTGACAGAAACCCCTTATGGCTTGCTATTTACTCCCAATCTGACTGGGCTGGTAGCGGGAATTCATGGTTTCCATCTGCATGAAAATCCAAGCTGTGCGCCGGGGCAGAAAGATGGCAAAGCCGTCCCTGCACTGGCGGCTGGTGGGCATTTTGATCCACAAAAAACCGCTGAACACCTTGGGCCTTATAGTGATAAAGGGCATCTGGGTGACTTGCCGGGGCTGGTGGTGAATGCCGACGGTACCGCAACTTATCAGGTGTTAGCCCCGCGCCTGAAATTGTTATCAGAGCTGAAACAGCATGCGCTAATGATTCATGCAGGCGGTGATAACTATTCTGACCACCCAATGCCGCTGGGTGGTGGCGGTGCGCGGATGGCCTGTGGCGTCATTGAGTAACGGCCTGATACAAACAAACTGGCAGTCACTGGGGTGCCAGTTTGGTCGCAGCGGTGGAATCTGCGATAATCGCCCATTGATTTGAATCACGATAGAGATACAGATGCAGTACCCGATTAATGAAATGTTTCAGACCTTGCAAGGCGAGGGTTACTTCACCGGTGTTCCGGCGATATTTGTGCGTTTGCAGGGCTGCCCAGTGGGTTGCAGTTGGTGCGATACCAAACATACGTGGGAAAAAGACGCTAATCGGGAAGTCGACATGCAGCGCATCATGGTGAAAACAGCAGAAAGTGATGCTTGGGGAACGGCTACTGAACAGCAGCTGTTGGATATTTTTATTCAACAAGGCTATACCGCTCGCCATGTGGTGATAACCGGCGGTGAGCCTGCTATTTACGATTTATTTCCTTTAACTTCACACCTGGAACAAGCTGGTTACAGTTGCCAGATTGAAACCAGCGGCACTCATGAAGTGCAGTGTTCAGCAACAACTTGGGTGACAGTTTCGCCCAAAGTGAATATGCGCGGTGGTTTGAAGGTATTGCCGCAAGCATTGCAGCGAGCAGATGAAATTAAGCATCCGGTGGGGCGTTTACGGGATATCGAGGCTCTTGAAGCGCTACTGGCAACACTAGATGATGATAAAAAACGGATTATTGCCTTACAGCCCATTAGTCAGAAAGAAGATGCGACCAAACTCTGTATTGAAACCTGTATTGTCAAGAATTGGCGTTTATCTATGCAGACTCATAAATATTTGAATATAGCTTGATACCCGCGTCCTTAGCGCTGCAGCGGTGTTGACTGCACTCCCTTACCCAGGTCACTGACGGATGTAAGCTCATTGGGAGAAGTCTGTTTGCCACCTTGCTGCACGCCAAGGATTTTTGCTATGAATCTTTACCCACGATAGACGCAGCCTGCTGAACAGGTTTCTTTCACCATCACTGCACTGAGTTCGGGTAATTGCGGCTTAAGCTGCTGCCAAATCCAACTGGCTAGCACTTCACTAGTCGGATTCTCTAAACCCGGAATATCGTTTAGATAATGGTGATCTAACCGTTCCCAAATGGGTTTAAATGCCGCTTTGAGATCAGCAAAATCCATCACCCAGCCGGAGTGAGCATCAACTTCACCTGTGACCTCAATACGGATCATAAATGAATGACCGTGTAAGCGGCCGCATTTGTGACCTTCTGGAACATGGGGCAGCCGGTGAGCGGCTTCAAACTGAAAATCTTTAAATAGGGTGGTGCTCATAGTCCTGACCTTATTGACTCAAAAAACCGCCGCATAGTACCGGAAAGCAGCGATGCTGGCTATGAATGCGCGTAACAGAGAGAAATACTCCGTCTACTACGCCCCTGTCTCTTTCACGTAGCTTACTGATTTTTATACAGACGAGCTAACTTAAGCGTGTGAAATTAGCGAGAGTTAATTTCTCTAATAAGTTGAACACTTTAACTCATATCGATTACCTGAAAAACCGCTTAGTCGTTTTGGTTATTTATTATTTCTATCGCTTCTTTAATTGTTATTATCGAGATGGTTAACCTTACAGTCTATAAAGCTTTTTTGGGCGCAAACTGTTTTTACTGGCACTAACAGTCATACACAAAGAACTTGGAGTTGCCGGTAGGCAGCAAGCAAACTCATCCCGATGAGCTTACACAGTCAAGTGATTCGGGTGAGTTCGCGCCGCTAACAACCCCGCGGCTTCAAGTACGAAGGGTATAAAGCATAAGGGAATTCGTACCGCAATGACGACTCAGGCTCCTCCTACTTCTATACTCCCGCTCTCGCCGGAGCAGTTAGCCCGTTTACAGGCTGCGGTTGGTGAATTCTCCCCAACTCAAATGGCATGGTTATCTGGCTACTTCTGGGGCATGGTTAACCAACAACCCGGCGCAGTGATTGCTCCTGCGGTGGCAGCCCCTGTGGCGCTAACTATTACTCTGATTTCTGCCTCCCAAACCGGTAATGCGCGGCGTTTAGCTGAACAGCTACGCGATGACCTTCTGGCGGCCAAGCTTAATGTCAATTTGGTCAATGCCGGTGATTATAAGTTTAAACAGATAGCACAAGAACGCTTATTAGTCATTGTCGCGTCCACCCAGGGGGAGGGCGAGCCTGCGGAAGAGGCTGTGGCGCTGCATAAGTTTCTTTTGTCTAAAAAAGCCCCGAAATTGCCAGAGACCGCCTTTGCGGTATTTGGTCTGGGGGATACCTCATATGAGCATTTCTGTCAGGCGGGTAAAGATTTCGACAACAAGCTGGCTGAATTAGGTGCTGAGCGGCTATTGGATCGTGTCGATGCGGATGTGGAATATCAAGAGTCAGCGCAGCAATGGCGGCAACAGGTGGTTGCGGCGTTGCAGGCCAGAGCGCCAGCCCAATCAACAGCAGCGGCGACCATCACCCAAAGTGGTGTGGTTGATGAAATTACCTCCAGCCCTTACAGCAAGGCCGCGCCACTGACTGCGCAGCTGTCGGTACAGCAAAAAATCACTGGCCGTAACTCAGAGAAAGATGTGCGCCATATTGAAATTGATTTAGGTGACTCTGGGTTGCGCTACCAACCGGGTGATGCGCTTGGGGTCTGGTTTGATAACTCCCCGGCACTGGTGGATGAGCTGCTAGCACTCTTGTGGCTCAAAGGCGACGAACTGGTCAGTATCGATGGACAGAATATGCCACTGTCACAGGCGCTGCGCAGCCATCTTGAGCTAACACAAAATACCACGGTGATTGTCGATAAATATGCCGCACTTTCCCGTGATGAGAAACTAATAGCATTGCTGGCAGATAAACCGGCACTGCAACAATATGCAAAGAATACCCCAATTGTTGATATGGTCCGTCAAGCACCTTCTGACCTGAATGCTGATCAATTAGTGGTGCTATTACGGCCATTGACCCCGCGGCTTTACTCCATTGCCTCATCTCAAGCTGAAACTGAGAATGAAGTGCATATCACCGTCGGTGTGGTGCGCTATGACATTGAGGGCCGTCCACGTACTGGCGGTGCTTCAGGTTATTTGGCTGATCGGCTGGAAGTGGATGGCGATATCCGCATCTTTATCGAACATAACGATAACTTCCGTTTACCGGCTAATCCAGAGACACCCGTGATCATGATTGGTCCCGGTACGGGCATCGCGCCATTCCGTGCTTTTATGCAGCAGCGGGAAGCGGAGGGAGCTACGGGCAAAAACTGGCTACTGTTTGGTAACCCGCATTTTACCGAAGATTTTCTTTATCAGGTCGAATGGCAGCGTTATGTCAAAGACGGCTTGCTGACTCGGATTGATCTGGCTTGGTCACGGGATCAGGCCGATAAAATATACGTACAAGACAAACTGCGTGAACAAGGCGCAGAACTGTGGAGCTGGATTCAACAAGGCGCCCATATTTACGTCTGTGGCGATGCTAATCGCATGGCTAAAGACGTCGAGCAGGTTTTACTGGACGTGGTGGCTCTGCACGGTGCAATGGATGCCGAGCAGGCTGATGAATATTTAAGTGAGCTGCGCCTGGCGCGCCGTTATCAGCGGGATGTGTACTGATGAATGAAAAACACCCAGGGCCACTGGTCGTGACAGGAAAACTGTCCGATGGCGAGCGCATGAAATCACAAAGCAATTTCCTGCGTGGGACGATTGCTGAAGATTTAAATGATGGGCTGACCGGTGGTTTCAACGGCGATAATTTCCTGCTGATTCGTTTCCACGGCATGTATCAGCAAGATGATCGTGATATTCGTGCTGAACGTACTGAGCAGAAGTTGGAACCACGCCATGCCATGATGCTGCGCTGCCGCTTGCCCGGCGGGATAATTACCCCGCAGCAGTGGCTGGGGATTGATAAGTTTGCTGCGGATAACACTTTGTACGGCAGCATTCGTATCACCAACCGCCAGACATTTCAGTTCCATGGCATTCTTAAAGGGAATGTGAAACCAGCTCACCAGCTGCTTAATCAATTAGGTTTGGATGCACTGGCAACGGCGAACGACGTTAACCGTAACGTGCTATGTACCTCGAATCCAGTGGAGTCGGTACTGCATCAAGAAGCCTATGAGTGGGCGAAGAAGATTTCTGAGCATTTGCTGCCACGAACCCGCGCTTATGCTGAGATCTGGCTGGATGCAGAGAAAGTAGCGACCACCGACGAAGAGCCGATTCTGGGTGCGACATATTTGCCGCGCAAATTTAAAACTACGGTTGTCATTCCCCCGCAAAATGATGTGGATCTCCATGCCAATGACCTTAACTTTGTTGCTGTCGCAGAGAAAGGCCGGTTGGTCGGGTTTAACGTGCTGGTGGGCGGCGGGTTATCCATTGCCCATGGTGATAAGAACACTTACCCACGCAAAGCCAGTGAATTCGGTTACATCCCACTGCAACATACCTTGGCTATTGCCGAAGCGGTGGTGACGACTCAGCGTGATTGGGGCAACCGTACCGATCGTAAGAATGCCAAGACCAAATATACGCTGGAGCGTGTCGGTGTTGATGCCTTTAAAGCTGAAGTTGAAAAGCGTGCTGGTGTGAGTTTTGGTGCGATAAAACCCTATCAATTTACTGGTCGTGGCGATCGCATTGGCTGGGTGAAGGGCGTCGATAAAAAGTGGCATCTGACCCTATTTATCGAAAACGGTCGTCTGCTGGATTACCCAGGGCGTAGCCTGAAAAGCGGCGTGGCGGCTATTGCTAAAATTCATCAGGGCGATTTCCGTCTGACGGCGAATCAGAACCTGATTGTGGCGGGGGTGCCAGAGAAAGATAAAGCTCGTATTGAGGCTCTGGCCCGCGAACATGGTTTGATGGATGACAGTGTCAGCCCGCAACGTGAAAATTCAATGGCGTGCGTTTCCTTCCCTACCTGCCCACTGGCAATGGCTGAAGCCGAACGTTTCCTGCCGGAGTTTGTGACCCGGGTGGAAGGAATTTTGCAACAGCACGGTATTGCTGATGAGCATATTGTCTTACGGGTGACCGGTTGCCCGAATGGCTGTGGTCGTGCTTTGCTAGCAGAAGTCGGGCTGGTGGGTAAAGCTGTCGGGCGCTATAACCTGCATCTGGGGGGCAACCGCGAAGGCACTCGGATACCGCGGATGTATCGTGAAAATATTACCGAAGATGAAATTCTGGCTATCACTGACCAATTAGTCGGAAGGTGGGCTAAAGAGCGCCTGACAGATGAAGGTTTCGGTGACTTTGTAATTCGTATCGGTGTCATTGCCCCAGTGATTGATTCTGCCCGCGACTTTTATGATGTTCAGGAGGCGGTGTGAGCCAATTTAATTTGAGCGAACTGAAAGCCTTGCCGAAGGCAGAACAAGCTGCGGCATTGGCGGTGGTTAACGGGCAGCTTGAGCATTTAACGGCGCAGGAACGTGTTAGTTGGGCGCTGGAGAACTTGCCCGGTGAGTTTGTACTCTCTTCCAGTTTTGGTATTCAGGCGGCAGTTTGTTTGCATCTGGTAACCCGCCAACAGCCTGATATTCCGGTGGTTTTGACGGATACCGGCTATCTGTTCCCTGAAACATATCAGTTTATTGATGACTTAACCGAGAAGCTTAAGCTTAATTTGCAGGTGTTTCGTGCGCAGCAAAGCCCAGCCTGGCAAGAAGCCCGTTATGGCAAACTGTGGGAACAGGGTGTTGAGGGCATTGAACGTTATAATGACCTGAACAAAGTTGAACCGATGAACCGAGCACTAGAGACGCTAGGGGCCCAAACGTGGTTTGCAGGCTTGCGCCGTGAGCAATCGGATAGCCGTTCACAGCTCCCTGTTTTGGCTATTGCGCGCGGTATCTTTAAGGTGCTTCCCATCATTGATTGGGATAACCGGCAGATTTACCAATATTTGACGCAAAATGGCCTGAGTTACCACCCGCTGTGGGAGCAGGGCTATCTCTCTGTCGGGGATACCCATACCACCCGTAAATGGGAACCGGGCATGAGTGAGGAAGAGACGCGCTTCTTTGGCCTGAAACGCGAATGCGGTTTGCATGAAGGTTGAATGAGAGCAAAAGAAACAGTCAGGGCGCAAATAGCGCCCTTTTTTACTGCTAATCATTTGAATGCTGTATTGGCTTGCTGTCTTAGCGCACATGACAACAGCTATTGTTTAGCCACCGCCAATTCTTGTATCAGTGGCAGCAAAACTTTGACGCTGTCATGGCTACGTTTAGTGATACGGCCGGGCAAAAACTTATCCAGATAATTTAAATTATCCAGTTGGCTTTGGTGGCGAGTGATCCCCTGCGGAAAATGCTTACTGATAGCCCGTTGCTGGCAGCCATCGTTATTACCCCGGCTCTCTTTGTTGCTTAATTTAGTGTTGCTGGCCTCGACAGATAACAGTGGTATCCCCGCAGTATCAAAGACATTTTTCTCTGCCTGACAGAGCGAGGTCGCTTGATTTTTTACGGTGCTGGCAGTGATGCCATAGCGCCGCGCCAATGCTAGAGCTTGGTCCCTTACTGCAATGGCTGCGGGCTGGTTACTGGCATTAAAATAGAGTCGTTCACCGGTAATCAGGCTATCTAAATTAATTACCAGCAAGGTGTTGGCTTTTTCTGCCTGGCTCATGCGTTTCAGGTAGTTCTCCGTGCCTTGTGCCCCAATTTCTTCGGCGCTGAGTGCCACAAAACGCAGGTCATAGCGCAGCGGTGCTGCTTTAAGGCGCTCTGCCAATTCTAGCATCACACCCACCCCGGCGGCATTGTCATCAACACCTTGTAGTGTCAGGCCACCAAGATTTTTATCTAAATCTTGATCACTTTGCGGTGTGTAAGTATCAAAATGCGCCATGATAATGATCTGCTTTTGGGCGTCAGGTTTCTCTATTGATGCATTGCGAGCCGCAATCACTGATGTGGCACTGACATTTCGCCAGCTCTGTTTACCATTTTTACTGGTATAGAGATAACGGGTATTAAAACCGCGTAAATTACTCTGATAACCCATCTGCTGGAAACGATGATTAATGTATTCAGCAGCCAGCAGTTCGGCCGGGCTACCCGTCATACGGCCGGGAAAGTAAGTGCTAATATGGCGAATTTGCTGTTCAGCAATTTGACCGGTAGCGGGTGTTGTCGCCGCCTGGAGTGGCAGGACGGTACTGAAACTCAGAGTAAATAGTGCCCACTTTAGGCAACGGCGGGAAAACATACCGAAATATCCTTGTTAAAGTCGCTGGTCTGGATAACGCAATCAGTATGGAAGCGTCAGGCCCAATAGACAATCTGTATGGCTCCTAAACTGCAGATATTTATCCCCTTCATTTTTCAAGCCGCAGGATTGTTGGCTGCCATCACCACTCGGCCCATCCATGAACCTCGTTTTTGCGAGGCCGCTGCAAGCAGCGTTCAAATCTGCTCCTAACAGATTTGTCACTCAACTCATTGAGTTATCTAAACTCCTTGAGTTCATTCCGTAGCTGTCTATCTGAAACTCGAATCTATTGGCTATAGGTGAGCAAATAAGAAAAAAACTCACAGTGATAATTGGCTAACACCGCTGTGAGCCTGACTATCACTCATATATATCATTATGGAACTTGTAATTACTTTTCGTCATTTCATAAGGCCATAACCCCCCCCTATAGTCACCCTACGCTTTATCATGTAATCGAAGGGTGTTGTGGACTATCTACCTCTATTTGCCGACTTGAAACGACGCCCGGTATTAGTTGTTGGCGGCGGTGAAGTTGCTGCGCGAAAAATTGACTTACTCCACCGCGCTGGCGCGCAGGTGCGGGTAGTGGCACAGACTCTGGCATCTGAACTTGAACAACAGTATCAAGAAGGCCGCATTGATTGGCTGGCATTAGATTTCTTGCCTGAGCAGTTGGATGACGTCTTTTTGGTGATTGCTGCGACTAACGACACCGAACTGAACGCTGCAGTTTTCGCCGCGGCTGATGAACGGCATATTTTGGCCAATGTGGTTGATGATCAACCGCGTTGTTCGTTTATCTTCCCGTCGATTGTTGATCGCTCGCCATTGGTAGTGGCGATCTCCTCTGCCGGTCAAGCGCCTGTTTTGGCACGTTTACTGCGTGAGAAACTGGAAGCTTTGCTGCCCAGCAGCTTGAGCGATATGGCGGCAGTGGCCGGGCGCTGGCGTGGGCGAGTTAAACAGCAAATTTCATCAATGGGGGCGCGGCGACGTTTTTGGGAAAATGCTTTCAGTGGCCGGTTTGCCAACTTAATCAGTCGTGGTCAGCTAACACAGGCAGAAGAGGAACTGCAATTGGCACTAGAGGGGCAGGGCAGCACTCAAGGCGAAGTTGCATTAGTGGGTGCCGGCCCTGGAGATCCGGGTTTGCTGACCTTGCGCGGTCTACAAGTTATTCAACAAGCTGATGTAGTGCTGTATGACCATTTAGTCAGCCCGGAAGTTCTGGATCTAGTGCGGCGCGACGCCGAGCGGATTTGTGTTGGCAAACGGGCTGGAACGCACTCGGTAGCTCAAGAGGAAACCAATCAATTACTGGTCACATTAGCGCTGCGTGGCAAACGCGTAGTGCGGCTAAAAGGGGGCGATCCTTTTATCTTTGGCCGGGGTGGTGAAGAGTTACAAGTTGTGGCGCGTGCGGGGATTCCTTTTCAAGTGGTGCCGGGGGTGACGGCGGCGGCGGGGGCGACAGCCTATGCCGGTATTCCATTAACTCACCGTGATCACGCGCAAAGTGTGACCTTTATTACCGGGCATTGCCGCTCTGATGGTGACGATTTGGATTGGCCAGCACTGGCTCGTGGTCGTCAGACATTGGCTATCTACATGGGTACGGTGAAAGCGGCTGAAATCAGCCGACAATTGATAACCCACGGTCGAGACAGTACCACGCCAGTGGCCGTGATTGGTCGGGGCACACGTGCTGACCAGCAAGTGCTGACCGGCACACTGGCTCAGCTTGAGTCACTCGCACATCAGGCACCCACTCCAGCCCTGCTGGTGATTGGTGAAGTGGTGGATTTACATCACCAAATTGCTTGGTTTGGGCAACAACCGCAGACTGAACAGGCGCTTAGCCCATCAGTCGTGAATTTGGCATAAAGGATCTGTTATGGACGAAAAACGACTCACACATTTGCGGCAATTGGAGGCGGAGAGTATCCATATCATCCGTGAGGTGGCCGCCGAATTCGGTAACCCGGTGATGCTCTATTCCATCGGTAAAGATTCTTCTGTGATGCTGCATCTGGCGCGTAAGGCATTTTTCCCCGGTAATTTACCTTTCCCATTATTGCATGTGGATACCGGCTGGAAATTCCGCGAAATGTACGAGTTCCGCGACCGCACCGCCAAAGCTTTCGGTTGCGAATTATTGGTACACCGTAACCCGGAAGGGGTGGCGATGGGGATTAATCCCTTTGTTCACGGCAGTGCCAAACATACCGATATCATGAAAACCGAAGGCCTCAAGCAAGCACTGAACAAGTACGGTTTTGATGCCGCTTTTGGTGGCGCGCGGCGTGATGAAGAGAAATCTCGAGCCAAAGAACGCATATATTCGTTCCGCGACCGTTTCCATCGCTGGGACCCAAAAAATCAGCGCCCAGAACTGTGGCATAACTACAACGGCCAGATTAACAAAGGCGAAAGTATTCGTGTTTTCCCTTTGTCTAACTGGACTGAACTGGATATCTGGCAATATATCTTCCTGGAGAAAATCGACATTGTGCCGCTGTATTTAGCGAAGCCACGCCCGGTGGTGGAACGTGACGGTATGTTGCTGATGGTGGATGACGATCGTATCGATTTACAGCCAGGTGAAGTGATTACTCAGAAAATGGTGCGTTTCCGTACGCTCGGCTGTTGGCCGCTGACCGGCGCAGTTGAGTCGGAGGCTGAAACCTTGCCTGCCATTATCGAAGAGATGCTTATTTCGACCACCAGTGAACGTCAGGGTCGTATGATCGACCGCGATCAATCCGGCTCCATGGAGCTTAAAAAGCGTCAGGGATATTTCTGAGGAGCGCCCGATGAGCACAAAATTTCAAGACCAATCGGCTTTAGAACGTCAGTCAGCTACACAGAACAGGTCAATGATTTTAGCAAACACGTCTATTGCCCAGCAAATTGCTAACGAAGGCGGCGTAGAAGCTTACCTGCATGCACAGCAGCACAAAACGATGCTGCGTTTTCTGACCTGTGGCAGTGTGGATGACGGCAAAAGCACGTTGATTGGCCGTTTGTTGCACGATACCCGCCAAATCTACGAAGATCAGCTCACAACGCTGCATACTGATAGTAAACGTATTGGTACTCAGGGCGAGAAACTGGACTTGGCATTACTGGTGGATGGCTTACAGGCTGAACGTGAGCAGGGCATTACCATTGATGTAGCTTATCGTTATTTCTCGACTGAAAAACGCAAGTTTATCATCGCCGATACCCCTGGGCATGAGCAATATACCCGCAATATGGCCACCGGTGCTTCTACCTGTGACTTGGCTATTTTGTTGATCGATGCGCGTAAAGGGGTGCTGGACCAAACCCGCCGCCACAGTTTTATCGCCACGTTACTGGGTATCCGCCACTTAGTGGTGGCAGTGAATAAGATGGACTTGGTGGATTATCAGGAAAGTGTCTTCGAGCAGTTTAAAGAGGATTACCTGAGTTTTGCCGAGCAGTTACCGACAGACCTCAATATTAAATTTGTGCCGCTATCTGCGCTGGACGGTGACAATGTCGCCTCACCGAGTGAGAAAATGGATTGGTACTCCGGACCGACGCTGCTTGAAGTACTGGAAAGTGTTGATGTGGTGAATGCCAGCCGTCAGCAGCCACTGCGTTTCCCGGTGCAGTATGTGAACCGGCCTAATCTGGATTTCCGTGGTTATGCGGGCACCTTGTCTGCCGGTATTGTCCGGGTGGGGCAAAAAATAAAAGTATTGCCCTCCGGTGTGGAATCAACGGTGGCGCGTATTGTGACCTTCGATGGCGATTTGAGCCAAGCGGTGCCCGGTGAGGCGATTACGTTGGTGCTGACAGATGAGGTGGACATCAGTCGGGGCGACTTACTGGTTGATGCCAGTGAGACCCTCAAAGCGGCACAGAATGCGCTGGTGGATGTGGTATGGATGGCCGAGCAACCACTGGTGGTTGGACAAAGTTATGATATTAAAGTCGCGGGGAAAAAGACCCGGGCCCGTGTTGAAAATATCCAATATCAAGTTGAAATCAACTCGTTGACTCAGCGGGTAGTTGAAAACCTGCCGCTTAACGGCATTGGTTTGGTTGAACTGGCGTTTGATGAGCCACTGCTGCTTGATAGCTATCAACGTAATCGGGATACCGGCGGCATGATCTTCATTGACCGCTTGAGTAATGTCACCGTTGGTGCGGGTTTGATCCGTGAGACGCTAGAGTCGATTTACCAAGAAACAACTGAATTCAGCGCATTTGAACTAGAGCTGAATGCACTGGTTCGCCGCCACTTCCCACACTGGGGTGCGCGTGATTTGTTAGGGGGTAAATAGCGTGCCTGCGGATGAGAATATTGTCTGGCATCCTCATACTGTGACCCGAGAAGATCGTGAGCAACAGCATGGACATCGGGGTGTGGTGGTGTGGTTTACCGGTTTATCGGGTTCCGGTAAATCAACCTTGGCCGGCGCACTGGAACAGGCGCTGTTTGCCCAGGGGGTTAGTACTTACTTACTCGATGGCGACAATGTTCGCCATGGTCTATGCCGCGACTTGGGTTTTTCTGATGCGGACCGGCGCGAGAATATCCGTCGGGTCGGGGAAGTTGCCAAATTGATGGTTGATGCAGGTCTGGTGGTACTGACCGCCTTCATTTCTCCTCATCGGGCTGAGCGCCAAATGGTGCGAGATATGCTGGTATCGGGCCAGTTTATCGAGGTATTCGTGGATACGCCGTTGGCGATTTGTGAAGCTCGCGACCCGAAAGGACTCTATAAGAAAGCCCGTGCCGGTGAGCTGAAAAACTTTACCGGCATCGACTCTGTTTATGAAGCTCCTGAGCACCCTGATATACATTTGCAGGGTGAACAATTAGTAACAAATTTGATTGAACAATTGTTAGACGTACTCCGTGGTAGAGCTATTATCAAACTCTAAATGTACTTTTTGGCTACATGTACTGCCCGGCGAAACGACCTCAGAGCGTGCCGGTAAACTGTGCCCACGGGATTTCTATGCAGAATGTCACCCAGATTATTATCGACGAACAGCAAGAGAGAGAGGATCCGTCATACTCCTTTCTTGGGGGCGTCACTGGTTTTGTTTTCTATTGGCTGGCGTTTGCTATCCCATTTTTTGTCTATGGCCCCAATACGGTCTTCTTCTTACTCTATACCTGGCCGTTCTTTTTGGCCTTGATGCCGGTTTCGGTGCTAATCGGTATCACGTTGAGCATGCTATCGCGCGGTAATCTGCTCGTTACCGTCGGTGGTACAGGGATTGCGGTGGTGTGCTTATTCTGGATGCTGTTCTCATTTCTCACCGGCTGGTGAGCGCGAGTTCAGCGGGCGGGTTTGGGTTTAACCCGATAACCGCCCACTTCAGTTTTGAATAAAGCCAATCTGTAACAACCTCACATCTCTATCCAATAGATTTCAAGATACAGGTAGGCGGCAACAGAATGAACCCAAGGAGTTGAGATAGCTCAATGACTTGGGTAAATGATGGCAGCCAACAACCCTGTAACTTGAAAGATGAGGGTTAATTTTGTGCTGAAAGCACCTTGCTGAGGAAGGCTTGAGTTCGTGGGTTGCTTGGCGCGGTAAAGATCTCTTCCGGTTGACCCTCTTCCTGAATCACTCCTTGATCGATAAACAATACCCGGTCGGCAACATCGCGGGCAAAGCCCATTTCATGGGTGACGACCACCATAGTCATCCCTTCCAGTGCCAAGGCTTTCATCACGGCCAGTACTTCACCCACTAATTCTGGGTCAAGGGCAGAAGTGGGCTCATCAAACAGCATGATTTTCGGCTCCATCGCCAAGGCTCTGGCAATGGCGACTCGCTGCTGTTGTCCGCCGGACAAGCTACTAGGATAAGCATCAATTTTGTCCAGTAGCCCAACTTTACGTAACAATAACTCAGCCCGTTCTATGGCCTGTGCACGCGGCAGCTTTTTGACGTCCATCGGCGCCATAATCAGGTTTTCTAGTACCGTCATATGGGGGAACAGATTAAAACGCTGAAATACCATGCCGACACTTTCGCGCATGCGGTTAAGGTCTGTTTTGGGATTGTGGATCTCAAAACCATTAACCGTTATTTCACCGCCGGACAATGTTTCCAGTGCATTGATACAGCGCAAAAAGGTGCTTTTCCCCGAGCCTGACGGGCCAATGATACAGACCACTTCTTTCGGCTGAATTTCGCAGGAAATGCCGCGTAACACATGGGTTTCGCCAAATTGTTTTTGTAGGTTATGTACGTGAATCACTTTTACCGAACCTCTTTTCCATATGCCGCACTAACAGCGAAAGCAAGAACGTAATAACCCAATAAACCAGTGAAATGGCTAGATAGGGTTCCCAATAAGTCGCATAGGCACCGGATACGGTACGCGCGGCATAGGCTAAATCGGCCAGCCCGATGGCTGATGCCAGTGATGAATCTTTCACTATGGCAATGGCATTATTACCCAATGGCGGCAGCATGCGGCGGAAAGCTTGCGGCAGGATAACCTTGCGCATGGTTTTGCCGTAGCTCATTCCCAGTGAACGAGAGGCTTCCATCTGACCACGATCAATTGACTGGATACCGGCACGGAAAATCTCGGAGACATATGCTCCAGCATTCAATGTGATAGCCACGATACAAGATAAGAATGCACCGTAATCGGAGCGCAGCATTCTGGCAAAATCAGAGGACATAATGCCATTGGTGACCAGAATGCCATCCCGTGGATTGATAAACAGTGGCACTAATGCGAAATGCACCACCATAATCTGCACAAAGAGCGGTGTTCCTCGTATGGCACTGATATAGATACGCACTGGCCATTGAACAAAGTAATACAATACGGGTTTCCAGATACCATGAGGTGCCTGCGCTAACCGCCCCAGCCCCAGAGTTAACCCCCAGGTGGTTCCCAGAATCACGCAGATAATGGTGCACTTTATCGTCATCCAGGCGCCGTCCATAAACAGTGGCGCGTATTCCTGGATGATTTCCCAACGAAATCCTGACATAAGACAATCCAAAAAACCGTTGTCGTTGACGTTACAGCGGTATTCACAACCGGGCTGTAACGCCAAGAGCTTTGGGTCTAAAAAGGTGTATTAAAAAATTATTTTGCTGGCTGTGTTGCCGCAGGCAAAGTAGGTACCTGGGTATCAAACCATTTTTCGTAGATGTTGGCGTAGGTGCCATCAGCAACGATTTTCTGTAAACCGCTGTTGATTTTATTGCGTAATTCTTCATTACCTTTCGCGACCGCAATACCAAAATATTGGCGCTCGAATTTGTCATCAGAAACCAGTTGGAAGGCTTTTTCCGGATGAGTTTTCAGGTAGAACTTGGCCACACCCACATCGCCAACCGCAGCGGCAATACCGTCTTCATATAACTCTTGCAGCATCAGCGGCGTATTATCAAAGCGTTTGATTGCGGTGCTATTTTTACCCAGAACATCGGATACCACGATATCGCCGGTGCTGGAGTTCACCACACCAACATTCAGATTTTTCAATGCGGCAATGGAGTCCACTTTAGAATCTTTAGGCACCACGATAGTTTGTTCAGCCGGGAAATAAGGGTCTGAGAAATCAACCATTTGCTTACGTTTGTCGGTAATAGTGATGCCAGAAATAATGATGTCGCGATCACCCGATCCCAAGGTGGCAAAAATGCCTTCCCACGGTGTATTCACCAGTTTGACCTGGAAACCTTCAGCTTTACCGATAGCTTTAATAATATCGATATCAAAACCTTCCAGCTGTTTTTGGCTATTTTCATACTCGAATGGGCGGTAGGTACCACCGGAACCGACTACATAAGTTGGTTCGGCGGCCATTGCACTGCTTGCAGACAACACGGCGGCCAGGCATGTCCCGACCAGCATTAAACGTTTAAACATGTAAATCTCCCGGTTAAAAGGCAAAGGTAAGTGAAAGCATGATTTTTTATTTATGCAGTTTGAGTGCATAAAAATAAACTTTTATAAATGTAAACTCAACCGTGATAGGGATTATTTATTTATGGCGACATTAAATATTCACATTTCTTTTGTTGGTAGACATAAGTTAACGGCAAAGCTACCTTTCCCAGTGTTTATCTCTGCATGATTTATTAACCGATAATGGTGGGGTGAAACTGTGCTGAAAATTAGCATTTAATGACATTTTGTAGATTTGCATGGTATTTTTGCCGGAAATCGTCCTTAATCTGAGCCTTGTGGCCTATTTCCGTCACACAGTGGAGTCCGACGAAAAGTTGTGGGATGATTAGGCAGTTTTTCAGGGGGCGGGAATGGGAAAACTTACACTATTATTGCTGATTTTACTTGGCTGGCTACAGTATTCATTGTGGCTGGGCAAGAATGGGGTTCATGATTTTGTTCGGGTTAAGGATGACGTTACCCTCCAAGAGGTCAATAACAGCAAACTTAAAGCTCGGAACGACCAGCTATTCGCTGAAATTGATGATTTAAACGGTGGTCAAGAGGCGATCGAAGAACGCGCACGTAACGAACTGGGTATGATTAAACCCGGCGAAAGTTTCTATCGTCTGGTCCCTGACCAATCCGGACGCAATGCGAGTATCCCTTCGACGCAAAATAACGCACAACAATAAATAATGAGTAATTTCGCAGTTTCCCTTCCTGAAATCGTCGCCGTATTACCGGCGGCGGGTATTGGCAGCCGTATGCAGGCTGATTGCCCCAAACAGTATTTAATTGCTGGGGGCAAGACAATCATTGAGCATGCTATTTTTTCTTTGCTGAATCACCCAAGGATCCAGCGGGTTATCGTGGTGCTACATCCACAGGATCAGCAGTTTTCGTCATTATCTATTGCTCAGGATCCGCGTATCAGTGTGGTTCACGGTGGTGAGCAGCGAGCTGATTCTGTCATGGCAGGTTTGCGCTATGCCGGGCGGGCCGAATGGGTACTGGTGCATGATGCGGCGCGTCCCTGTTTGCATGCTGATGATCTTGAAAGATTATTATCGATAATCGAGTACAGCAAGGTCGGAGGTATTTTGGCGGCACCGGTGCGCGACACCATGAAACGGAGTGAAGCAGGGGTTCAAGCCATCGCCCATACGGTGGATCGCCAAGCACTGTGGCATGCCCTGACACCTCAACTTTTCCCACTTGAGTTATTAAAAATGTGCTTATCTCGCGCCCTGCAAGATGGGGCGGTAGTCACCGATGAAGCTTCAGCATTAGAACATTGCGGCTATCATCCGATACTGGTTTCGGGCCGTTCGGATAATATCAAGGTGACGCGCCCAGAAGATCTGGCGCTGGCAGAGTTCTACTTAACTCAACGACAAAATCCCCAATAACTGGAGTGCAATTAATGCGAATTGGCCATGGTTTCGATGTTCATAAGTTTGGCGGCGAAGGCCCGCTGATTATTGGCGGCGTGCGCATCCCTTATGAAAAGGGCCTGTTGGCACATTCTGATGGCGATGTCGCATTACATGCCGCTACCGATGCATTACTGGGTGCTGCTGCTTTGGGCGATATTGGAAAGTTATTCCCCGACACCGATCCGGCATTTAAAGGCGCAGACAGCCGTGCGCTCTTGCGTGAAGCTTATCGCCGTATCCTGGCTAAAGGCTACCAACTAGGGAATCTGGATATTACGATTATTGCCCAAGCCCCTAAAATGGCCCCTCATATTCCGCAAATGCGCGTTCATTTGGCGGAAGACCTACAATGTCATATGGATGATATCAACGTCAAAGCCACGACCACTGAACAGCTCGGCTTTACTGGCCGTGGTGAAGGTATTGCCTGTGAAGCGGTGGCCCTGTTGGTTAAAGCCTAGTTGTTGGTTAACGCCTTGTTGTCGCTTAATAAATAGTTATTGGTTAAGGCATAAATGATGGACATGGAAAATCTAACCTGGTTGCACGGCAAACCCAAAGCAAATGGTATGTTAAAAGCCAATCCAGAAGACTTTGTGGTAGTCGAAGATCTGGGATTTGAACCTGACGGTGAAGGTGAGCATTTACTGGTACGTATCCGCAAAAATGGCTGCAATACCCAGTTTGTTGCTGACTATCTGGCGCGTTTTGCCAAGATTCATCCACGTTTGGTAAGTTATGCGGGGTTGAAAGATCGTCACGCCGTCACCGAGCAATGGTTCTGCTTACACTTGCCGGGCAAAGAAGCTCCGGACCTGTCCACTTTTGAGCTGGAAGGCTGTGAGGTCCTTGAGTCTGTGCGCCAAAAAAGAAAACTGCGGATAGGTTCATTGAAAGGCAATGCTTTTACCTTGATTTTGCGCCATATCACCGATAATCAGGACGTAGAACAGCGATTGCAGCAGATAGCCGCGCAGGGCGTGCCTAACTATTTCGGGAGCCAGCGATTTGGTCGTGGTGGCAATAATCTGGTGCAGGCTCGGTTATGGGCTAATAATGAAATTCGAGTAAAAGAACGCAGTAAACGCAGCTTTTATTTGTCAGCTAGCCGCAGTGCCATGTTCAACCTGATTAGCAGCTGCCGTTTGGCACAACAGCAGGCGACGACCGTATTGGCTGGCGATGCATTGCAGCTCTCGGGGCGCGGTAGTTGGTTTGTGGCTGAAGCAGAAGAACTGGCCACGTTACAGCAACGCGTTGATGCGGGTGAATTGAATGTCACTGCGCCATTGCCGGGTGATGGCGAGCTGGGTACCCAGGGCGAAGCACTGACTTTCGAGCAGGCATGCTTAGCAGAGCAAACCGAGCTATTGGCATTGATTAAACGCGAGCGTGTTGAGGGAGCCCGTAGGGCTATCTTGCTGAAACCACAGAATATGACGTGGAATTGGTGGGATGAGGTCACTTTGGAACTCAGCTTCTGGCTGCCCGCTGGCAGTTTTGCCACCAGTGTGGTGCGAGAAATTATGAATCAGGACAATGCCGATGCTGCGGATATTGCTGAGTAACGACGACGGCATTACTGCGCCGGGTATCCAAACACTGGCATCAGCATTGCGAGAGTTTGCCCAGGTACAGATTGTGGCACCGGACCGTAATCGCAGCGGTTCTTCTAATGCCTTGACGCTAGATAGCGCTTTGCGTATCACGACGTTGTCCAATGGTGATATTGCCGTTCAGCAAGGTACGCCGACCGATTGTGTCTATTTGGGCGTCAATGCGTTAATGCGTCCCCGGCCTGATATTGTCGTTTCGGGTATCAATGCGGGCCCAAATCTGGGGGACGATGTTATCTACTCTGGTACTGTGGCGGCGGCGATGGAAGGGCGGCACTTGGGATTCCCTGCATTGGCCGTCTCGCTCAATGGTCACCAGCACTATGCTACGGCGGCGGCAGTCACTTGCCGGATATTGCGTGCGTTACAGCATAAACCGTTGCGTACCGGTAAAATACTGAATATTAATGTACCTGACTTACCTTTATCTGCAATTAAAGGGATTCGGGTAACACGTTGTGGTAGCCGTCACCCGGCAGAGCAGGTATTTTGTCAACAAGACCCACGGGGACAAGATCTCTATTGGATTGGGCCGCCGGGGGAAAAGTTTGATGTGGCGGATGACACTGATTTCGCAGCAGTTGAGCAAGGTTATGTTTCTATCACACCATTGCAGGTTGATTTAACCGCCTATGCGGCGCAACAGGTGGTTGAAGATTGGTTAACCAACATGACGTTAGCAAATACCGAGGTTGACGGAGAATGGTAAATAAACGCATGCAAACATTGTTGATGCAGTTACGTCAGCAGGGCATTACAGACGAACGCTTGTTACAGGCGATCGAAGCTGTGCCGCGCGAGCGTTTTGTGGATGAGGCGTTATCCCATAAGGCCTATGAGAATACAGCCCTTCCTATAGGTTCAGGGCAAACTATTTCTCAGCCTTATATGGTGGCGCGCATGACGGAGTTGTTGCAATTGACGCCGACTTCGCGGGTATTAGAGATTGGCACGGGTTCTGGTTATCAGACTGCTATTTTGGCGCATTTAGTCGAGCATGTATGTTCAGTAGAACGAATCAAAGGGTTACAGTGGCAGGCAAAACGTCGCCTGAAACAGCTTGATCTGCATAATGTCTCTACCCGCCATGGTGATGGCTGGCTAGGTTGGGCATCACGCGGGCCATTTGATGCGATCATTGTGACAGCGGCTCCGCCAGAAATACCCAATGCATTACTTGAGCAATTGGACGAGGGGGGGATATTAGTCCTGCCGGTGGGGGAGCAATCTCAAATACTAAAATGTGTGCAGCGTCGTAACAATGAGTTCCAGATTGAGACGGTAGAAGCGGTACGCTTTGTTCCTTTGGTAAAAGGAGAATTGGCTTAAATAAAATATTCTTATTTCAGCCTTAATCTTTTACTACGTCCTTAGCACAATTTTTATGCTAAATATCGGACAAAAATCAGTAACATAAATTTTATGGTGTGGCAGGCGCGGTATTGATAGCATGCGCGCTTGCGCATTTTGTCTCTTCAGTTTGGGCTCGTATAGATGTGGCTCACACTGTGGAACCTTTTAAAACTCGAAAATGAGTGGCGTAGTGGCTATCAGACTGATGTTGTTGATTATCGTCAGTTGAGCACTTTAACTATCGACCACTGATAACTACAGTGTAAAAGGTATTTTTGATATATCGCTTATTATTGCTGTCATGGGGGAAGCATGAGCACGGGAAGCCCAATGATTACATTACGCCGGGTCGCGGCATGTACGGTTATGAGTTTATGGTTGGTGGGTTGTAGCAATGATAATACGACCTCTGCACCAATTAGCAGTGTCGGTGGTGATCGTTCAGATACCATGCTAGGCGGCTCGAACACCAATAGTTCAGGTGAGCGCATAGTTTATAACCGTAGCTACGACAATATCCCCAAAGGAAGTTACAACGGCAATACCTATACCGTTAAACGCGGTGACACGCTGTTTTATATTGCTTGGATAACCGGAAATGACTTCCGAGATCTGGCGGCAAAAAACAATATTGCTGAGCCATATAGCCTGAATGTGGGGCAATCCATCCAACTTGGTAATGGTTCTAGCGGTGGGATGTTAGCTGCAACTGATGCCACATCAGGCGGAATGACAAAACCGCCAGCAAATATTCAGAACACAACTACAATGGTTGATTCTCAATCAACTAGCGCGTATTCTGAAAACTCGGGTAAACAGAATGTTGGTAAAATGTTACCAGCAGCAGGAGCAGTTGCCGCAACGACCGCCCCTGTTACTGCACCTAGCAGTGTCATCAGTGACCCTACCAGTAATGGTGGTCCAGTGAGTAGCTGGAAATGGCCAACTGAAGGTAAAACGATCGATAGCTTCTCAGCTTCCGAAGGGGGCAATAAAGGGATTGATATCGCCGGTTCTCGTGGTCAACCAATTTTCGCTACAGCAAATGGGCGAGTTGTGTATGCCGGGAATGCACTGCGTGGTTACGGTAATCTTATCATCATCAAACACAATGATGATTACCTGAGCGCCTACGCTCACAACGATACAATGCTGGTCCGGGAACAAGAAGAAGTGAAGGCGGGTCAAAAAATAGCAACCATGGGTAGCACCGGAACCAGTTCAGTAAGATTGCACTTTGAAATTCGTTACAAGGGGAAATCCGTAAACCCGCTGCGTTACCTTCCGCAGCGATAGATTGGGCAGAATACGCTGTATTCTGCTCGCCGGATTCACGGGTAGGAGCAGCATATGAGCCAAAATACGCTGAAAGTTAACGAGTTGCAGGAAGATGTTGATTTTGACGAAAACAGTACGGAAACTGAAATTTTCGACGAAAAAGCATTAGTTGAAGATGAACCTACCGAAAGTGAGTTAGCAGAAGATGAGCTGTTGGCGCAAGGTGTTACTCAGCGAGTGCTGGATGCAACACAGCTCTATCTTGGTGAGATTGGTTATTCGCCGCTGCTGACCGCAGAAGAAGAGGTTTATTTTGCCCGCCGTTACAGTAATCGCGGCTTAGCGCTGCTGGATCTTATTGAAGAGGGTAACCTCGGCCTGATCCGTGCGGTGGAAAAGTTTGACCCTGAACGCGGTTTTCGTTTTTCCACTTATGCCACTTGGTGGATTCGCCAGACAATTGAACGGGCAATAATGAACCAAACCCGTACTATTCGTTTGCCTATCCATATCGTTAAAGAATTAAACGTTTATTTGCGTACCGCACGAGAACTTTCTCATAAATTGGATCATGAACCGAGCGCTGAAGAGATTGCTGAGCAACTCGACAAACCGGTTGATGATGTGAGCCGTATGTTACGTCTTAATGAGCGTATCACTTCTGTTGATACACCTTTAGGCGGCGACTCAGAGAAAGCCTTGTTAGATATTCTGTCTGACGAAAACGAAAATGGTCCAGAAGACACTACGCAAGATGACGATATGAAGCAAAGTATCGTGAAATGGCTGTTTGAATTGAATGCAAAACAGCGCGAAGTTCTGGCTCGTCGTTTTGGTTTGCTAGGGTATGAAGCTGCAACACTGGAAGATGTTGGCCGTGAGATTGGTTTGACACGTGAACGTGTCCGCCAGATTCAGGTCGAAGGTTTACGCCGTTTGCGGGAAATTCTGCAAGGGCAGGGCTTGAGCATTGAAGCGTTGTTCCGTGAATAAATGTTGCTGATAAAACACAAAAACGGTGAACTGATGTTCACCGTTTTTTTATGCCTGTCACTGACCTTTTGACCCGTTACTGGCTGTTTTAGAGAGCACTACACCATATTCTTCAGGCGATAAATCCACTCTAGTGCCTGACGCGGCGACAGTGAATCGGGATCCAGCGCTTCTAATGCTTCAACCGCTGGCGGCACTTCTTCATTGAGCAAGGTCATTTGTGAGCCATCAATTTTACTTGCGGCGGCATTGTTTGACAGCGATTCCAGTTCTTTCAGCTTTTGTCGTGCCCGCTTAATCACATCTCGCGGTACACCGGCCAGTGCTGCCACCGCCAATCCATAACTTTTACTGGCTGCGCCATCTTGCACACTGTGCATAAAGGCGATGGTCTCACCATGTTCCAGTGCATCAAGATGAACATTGACCACGCCCTCCATTTTTTCCGGCAAGGTGGTCAGCTCAAAGTAATGGGTAGCAAACAGGGTCATGGCTTTAATCCGGCTAGCCAGATTTTCAGCGCAGGCCCAGGCCAGTGACAAACCATCATAAGTCGATGTCCCACGACCAATTTCATCCATTAATACCAGACTTTGTTCTGTGGCATTGTGCAGAATATTGGCGGTTTCTGTCATTTCCACCATAAAAGTCGAGCGGCCAGAGGCCAGATCGTCAGCCGCACCGACGCGGGTGAAGATGCGATCGACCGGGCCAATGGTTGCCTGGTCTGCAGGAACATAGCTCCCCATGTGCGCTAGCAAAACAATTAATGCAGTTTGACGCATATAGGTACTTTTACCACCCATGTTTGGGCCAGTAATGATCAGCATTCGCCGCTGAGGTGATAAGGTCAGTGGATTGGAAATAAAGGGTTCACTGAGCACTTGTTCGACAACTGGATGGCGGCCACCGGTAATTTTGATCCCGGGTTTATCACTCAGAATAGGGCAGTTGTAGTTAAGTGTTTCAGCTCTTTCAGCCAGGTTCGCCAGTACATCCAATTCAGCCAGAGCATTGGCGCTGGTTTGCAATTCGGATAAATGTGGCAATAGCAGATCGAAAATCTCTTCGTATAGCCCTTTTTCAATGGCCAGCGCTTTGCCTTTGGAGGTTAGAACTTTGTCTTCATACTCTTTTAGCTCAGGAATAATGTAGCGTTCAGCATTTTTCAGAGTCTGTCGGCGGACATAATGGATAGGAACCAGATGACTTTGGCCACGACTAACCTGAATGTAATAGCCATGTACACCATTAAAACCCACTTTTAGTGTATCCAGCCCCAGCTTTTCGCGTTCACGGATTTCCAACCGATCCAGATAGTCAGTTGCACCATCGGCTAGCGCCCGCCACTCATCTAACTCAGCATTATATCCCGGTGCAATAACGCCGCCATCACGCACCAGTACCGGCGGTGCTTCAACGATTGCGCGCTCCAGTAGGTCTTGTAATTCATCAAACTGACCAACTTGTGATAGTAAGTTTTGCACATGGGGAACATTCACCGGTTGCAATAAGCGATGAATCTCCGGCAACTGTTGGAAAGCATGACGCATACGAGCCAAGTCTCTTGGACGGGCTGTACGCAGGGCCAAACGCGCTAGAATACGTTCTAAATCACCGACTTGACGCAATGGCGCTTGCAGTTCGGCAGTAATATCTTGCAGACCACCAATGGCTTGCTGGCGGTCAGTGAGGATGTTGATGTCACGAATTGGCATATGCAGCCAGCGCTTGAGCATACGGCTGCCCATCGCGGTCACGCTGCAATCAAGGATTGCGGCCAGTGTATTCTCAGTTCCACCTGACAAATTCAGCGTCAATTCGAGATTACGACGGGTCGCGGCATCCATAATAATGCCATCTTGCTGGCGCTCCATCGTCAAACCACGAATATGGGGCAGGGAAGTGCGCTGAGTATCTTTAACATATTGCAGCAGACAACCTGCGGCACGTAATGCTTGATGCGCTTGTTCCACACCAAAACCGATTAAATCACGGGTGCCGAATTGCAAATTAAGCTGCTGTTTAGCTGTTTCCAGCTCAAATTCCCATAATGGGCGGCGGCGTAGGCCATGCCGATGTTCGATCAGCGACATTTGCTCGAAGTTTTCTGGGTAAAGTAGCTCTGCAGGATTGGTTCGTTGCAGCTCGGCGGCCATAGTTTCGAGGTCGGCGGGCTCTGCCACTCTAAAGCGGCCGGAGCTGATATCCAAGGTTGCGTAACCAAATCCACGGGCATCCTGCCAAATAGCGGCCAATAAATTATCCTGTCGCTCTTGTAACAAAGCTTCATCACTCACGGTGCCAGGGGTGACGATACGCACGACTTTACGCTCGACCGGGCCTTTGCTGGTGGCCGGGTCACCGATTTGCTCGCAGATAGCCGCGGATTCACCCAACTGCACCAGTTTCGCCAGATAGTTTTCTATCGAATGGTAGGGAACTCCTGCCATCGGAATGGGTTCACCGGCTGATGCTCCCCGCTTGGTCAGTGAAATATCCAGCAGTTGTGAAGCCCGCTTGGCATCACTGTAGAACAGTTCATAAAAATCCCCCATCCGGTAAAACAGGAGGATATCAGGGTGCTGGGCTTTGAGCCGTAGATACTGCTGCATCATCGGCGTGTGGGAGTCGAGTTTATCGGTATTATTCATGCGGCTTTTGTCTATAATCCATTGAATTTAAAGTTAGTTGTGATTTTTATTATTATCGTTGGCATCACATGATTTTACGGTTAACACGGGAATCTTGCTACCGCTTATCAAGTCCTTTTACCAGCCGATATACTAGCTTAGCAGCCCGAAAACTGACATAGGTAAAAACTCTAACCTTACGTAGCCACGAAAATCAGCCCCTTGATTAAGGGGCTGACAATACTGACTGCGAATCTGGCTGGGGTTATTTAAAGATGGGGTTACCAGGAAATAGAGCTTGAGCAGCCTGGCGCAACTGGTTGGCTTGCGCGATATCATTCTGATACTGGGTAATCATGATAAGGCTTTGATAAACATTGGGGTCATTGTGAAGCTGAATGTATTGCTCTGCCCACATCCTGAACTGCGTCAGGAACGCCGGATCAGGGTTGTGATTAAATTGCAGTAACAGGTTGATATGACGGATATATTGATATCTTTCCCATTGGATATAGGGATTTATCAGGTTATCTAGTGGCTGCATATCCACTAAACCACTTCTTTCGGAGAGTGTCAGTACCCGACCAGTTTTGAAACCTGTCAGCATAAATAGCAGAGTGCAGAACGCCGATAAAACAATAGCGCCATGCAGCCAGCGCCGCCATAAGCTCGCAGTGGATGTTGCTGCAACCAGCATGTTTTCCTGAACCATCAGCCGACCCAGTAAAATCAGTACCAACCAGTGACCAGCGGATTGATAAAGAGGCCACTCAGTCATCAGGTGTAAGGCTATCGGTAAGCTAAGCACCCAAAAAGGGAAAACCTTCTTGGGTTGAACTAACAGTGGCTTGATATATCCGATAGCCAATAGCAACATTCCGATCAGTGCGACGATCCCACCCTCAGCCCAACCATAAAGAATTTCATTATGGGGGTGAGAAGGATAAGTATAGTGAGTGGGCACCAGCCCAGCCTGCGCCAAAGTGTGGGCAAAGGCATATTCGAAACGGCCCATTCCCCAACCTAGCCAAGGGTGCTGCTGTATCATATGCCAAGTATATTCCAGTATTAACCAGCGGTCGGCATTGCTGCCATCCTTTGATACTAGAAAAGTGCTTTTAATCTCTAGCAGGTAAAAAGCGGCCAGTAAGCTCAGTAGGCTGCAAAGCCACAAGCCGATTAGTTGCCGTTGACGCCAGTAATAGAGGGAAAGTAAAACTAAGGTAGTCACTCCGCCGAGCCAGCCAATCCGTGATTGCAAAAGCATTAAGACACCAGGGAAAACCAGCAGTGTGAGAGTGCTTATGCCACGAATGGCCCGACGGCTAGAGATTATAAATAGGTAGGTTGCGATGGCGTAACCTGTTGCCAGATAGCTGGCTAGCACGTTGGTTTGCTGGAAGATCCCATAAGGGCGCTGTGCGGTATCAAACTCCATCCAGTTATCAGAGGTAAAAACAAACCATTGCAGTAGGGTCAGTATGGTTTGTCCCCAGGCTGACAGAAGTATCAGCAGCAGCCAGCCCTGCCGCGTATTGTTACTTAGCTTCAGACGAAACAGCCCCAGCAGCAGTATGACTCCCCCCCACAAACCCAGAATCCGAGGTAACCAAGCGCCTACGTATTGTAATGAGGTGGGCCATAACCCTGGAAGTGTCAGCAATAATGCCCCAAACAGTAACCACCGATCGCTCGAAGGATTCACGAAGTAGGTCTTTTCACTGTGCGGCCAATAGAGTGCTATCGCCAGGAGTGCCATCATGGCCCAGATGACTATATTGGTGGGAAGATGAAGGCCTGAACCACCTCGATTGATTTCATAGTGCATCATGGCAATAAAGGTCATGGCCACAACCACCGTAATAACAAGGTTAATTCTTTGCCCGGATAAAATAGGTCTTATAAATGGAAATTTCATAATTTTCATGTGGTTAGTATTTTTTCGAACAAAGTAATGCACTATAGTCAGTTAACTAACTATTTTATGTTTGATTTATAACCACTATTAATAGTGACTATGTTTACTTTTCCGTTGGATGAGCAATAAACCAACGTAATGAATTCATAACTTTAGTTTCGGACATTTTGGCTCTGTTCTCGTCGACCAGTTTCATTAATACCAGCCTCGCCGTGTAAATATCCAACTGTGCTTTGTCAGCAAGTTCTCTGGTTTTTGGCCAATTAATAACAGGAGGTGGTGTGTCAGAAAACTGCTCCTTTAGAGCATTACAATGCTCTTCCAAAATTCCCATAACTTCTTCTTTCCGTTTATCCTTGGGTTTCATTATTTAATTCCTCATGCGATGTATATTTTGAGAATGTTTTATTTCTTATATTCTCAATTTTTTGTTTATATTTCTCACCTGGTGGTGGGATTTTTCCTACAAATAAAAAGATAATTCATACGACAAATGAAATGACTTCTTATTTATTTCTTCTTTTTTTTTAGATCCTTATTTTTACCATGAAAAACGACTTGTTAAATTTAACAATTAGACACGGGTTTTGTGGTTAATAAATACTATTTTTTATTCAACTAGTAAATGAAATATGTTTTTTTAAGCTTGATGGAAAAACTGAATTTTATATTTTTTTATGTTTATTTTCATGTGGTTACGGTTTTTTTTGACATAAAAAAACCTCGCTTATCTCATAGAGGCTCAAAGAGTTAGCAAGGTTTAACTGTATTATTATTAAGCTTTTTCTGCTTCAGGCATTACAATGACGAGTATTTAATATCGATTATAATTTGACTTATGGAATAAGCAATCATTAATTTCGAAAAAGCGACTTTTAGCGATCTAATGTGTCGATTTGCTTCTTTTCGCAGTGCTATATGTCGAAGGTGCAATGTTTATCGATCAAAGTTATCGATATTATTGTGTTAAATTAGTTAATTAAGTTAAAGACTCTGAATTTTAGTTATTTGAATTAAATAGCTATGAAGTAGTCTCCTATATTTGTATTATCTGCGGCGAACAAAAAGGGCTTTAACGTTATTTAAATGTTTTCTTAATGATGTAGGCATTCATCAATGTCTTCTCATCGACTTTATGGCTCTATGTAGTTCTTGGTTAAACTTCTCGTATTTAATCGATAAGAAACCACATGAATATTTATTTTTAAACTACTTCGAAGCGGTATTTACCTTGATTTTATTGAGGTAAATCGGCGGGCAAAATTTTAATTGTGTATAAAGGAATCATGTAATGAAACTGAATAAAACTATCTTGGCTGCTGCACTGGTATTAGGTTTTGCTTCTATGGCTAACGCTGCTGATCAAGGCCAAGGTACTGTAACTTTCAATGGTTCCATCATTGATGCACCTTGCTCAATCGCTGCGGGTTCTGATTCACAGACTGTTGAAATGGGCCAGATCTCTAACGTTGCTTTGCAGAATGGTGGCAAATCATCAGCTCATGATTTCAACATCAAGCTGGAAAACTGCGACATCTCTACTCTGAAAACTGTAACCACCACTTTCGGCGGTATGGAATCAGTAGCAGTACCTGGCCTGCTGGGCATCACTGGTGTTGCTGAAGGCGCTGGTATCGCAATCGTTGATGGTTCAGGTTCTGTAATTACTCTGGGTACTGCAACTGGCGAACAGACTCTGGTTGCTGGTAACAACACCCTGGCATTCTCTGCTTACCTGCAGGGCAGCACTGCTTCTGACGCGATCAAACCAGGTAGTTTCTCTAGCGTTGCAGACTTCACGCTGGCTTACCAATAAGTATCCCTTTTCTAATTCGGCATGCGGATTCGTCCGCATGTCTTTTTCTCCTGAGAAAGATACGTGTTGGGTGAGTTAGGTGATTTATGTCCAAGTCATTTTTTTTGCTAGTGCCTCCTTCCTTACTGATGGCGTCATTACTGAGTTTACCGGTAATGGCTGACCCCATGAAAACAGACTGGGGCCGCGTGAGTATGGAAGGAAGTATTATTGATACTGCTTGTGCGATAGATCCAGGAAGTTTGGAACAGACCATTGATATGGCGATCTTGCCAATAGGTCAGTTAGTCCAAAACGGTGTGGGAAATGATCATCCATTCGAGATTCGTCTGAATGATTGCACTATTGCCCATGCTGATTCGAGCAAATCTAACCGGCAGCACTTTACCGTGACTTTTGACGGTACAGCGGACGGTAGTAATTATGCGGTTTACGGTGAAGCCGAAGGGATTGCAATGCAAATCATTGATGATAAAGGCAATGCTTCTATTCCTGGCGTCGCGTCACCGGAAATAAATATTATTCCTGCTGATATGAAACTCAATTATGCCCTGCGTTTAGTGGGCAATGGCAAGATGCTGCGTGCTGGAACTTATCATTCTAGCGTTCGTTTCACATTGGATTATTACTGATTTCAATGAGTAAGGTGACATATCCCATGCTATCCGCTCGTTCCATCACCACCGGTATTGCCCGTCGTGATTTATTACGCATTTTGATCGTAGTTGCGTTAAGTGGCAATGCTTATGGCGCGTTAGCCAGTGATGATATTCAGTTTAATACCGATGTATTGGACACCAAGGATCGAGCCAATTTCGATCTGAGCCAATTCTCCCAACGTGGTTTTATCATGCCGGGGAGTTATAACTTATTGGTTCATATGAATAAGCAAGATATTGGTGAGCAGCCAGTAACATTTTATGCCGCGGAAAAAGACCCTAAAAAAAGTGAGGCATGTTTAACACCCAAGTTGGTTGAATTACTGGCACTGAAAGAAGATAGCTTTAAAAAACTAACTTGGTGGCGTGATGGGGAGTGTTTGGATATCAGCAGCTTGCCTGGTCTGACCGTGCAAGGCGATTTAGCCACTTCATCACTTTATTTGAGTGTGCCGCAAGCTTGGCTGGAATACAGCGAACCTGATTGGGATCCACCTTCACGTTGGGAGGAGGGTATTTCTGGGGTTCTTTTCGATTACAACTTGTTAGGGCAACTGAACCGCCAACAGACGAACAATACCAGCAACAATAGTTTGAGCGGTAATGGTACGACTGGAGCTAACTTGGGTGCCTGGCGTTTTCGTGCTGACTGGCAGACGCGTATTGATGAGGTTTCTGGTTCGCCAACTGAACGTCAATGGGATTGGAGCCGCTTTTACGCCTACCGTGCGATACCTAATTTGGGTGCCAAGCTGACGTTGGGTGAGGATTTCTTGAACTCCGCTATTTTCGATAGTTTTCGCTTTAGCGGTGTCAGTTTGGTGACTGATGACAATATGTTGCCGCCGAATTTACGTGGCTATGCACCAGAAATTACCGGTGTGGCTCGGACCAATGCGCGCGTCGTTGTGAGTCAGCAAGGGCGTGTATTGAGTGAGACTTTGGTTGCCGCAGGTCCTTTCCGTATTCAGAACCTTAACAGTTTTGTGTCCGGGGCACTGGATGTTCGTGTAGAAGAACTTGATGGACAAGTTCAACAATTTCAAGTGAATACCGCCAGTATTCCTTATTTGACTCGCCCAGGAATGGTGCGTTACAGAGTTGCTGCGGGTAGGCCTTCTGAGATGGGCCATCAGGCTGAAGGGCCGGTATTTGGTACTGGGGAATTTTCTTGGGGGATCAATAACGGCTGGTCACTGTTTGGCGGTGGGATCAGTGGTGAAAACGAGTACCAAGCGGCGTCCATGGGTATTGGTCGTGACTTGATGGAGTTTGGTGCGGTGTCGGTGGATATGACCCAATCTTGGGCGACCTTACCGGACCAAGGCACCTTGAGTGGTGGCTCTTATCGAGTCAACTATTCAAAAAACTTTCAGGAAACCGGCAGTCAGGTGACGTTTGCGGGCTATCGCTTCTCTGAACGTAACTTTATGAGTATGAGCCAATATATTGATGCACGTTATCGTGGCGATAACGTGGGTGGCAATAAAGAGATGTATACCGTCAGTTTCAACCAGCAGTTCCGTGATCTGGGGTTGAGTGCGTATCTGAACTATAGCCATCAGACGTATTGGGATCGCTCGGCTAATGACCGTTATAACTTGTCGTTAGCTCGCTATTTTGATGTAGGTAAATTTAAGAACGTCAGTATTACTTTGTCAGCGTATCGCAACCGTTATAACGAAAATAACGACGATGGGATGTATTTATCTATGTCCATGCCGTTTGGCAACAGCGCAACAATCAGTTATAGCGCGACAGTCAATGGCCGCGAAAACAGTCAGCGAGTGGGATATGCCGACCGTATCGATGCTCACAACAATTACCAGGTCAATACCGGTGTGGCACGTAGCGGCGCGTTAGTGAGTGGTAACTACAACCACATAGGGAATAGTGCGGATATTAACGCCAATGCCAGTTATCAAGAAGGGCAATATTCTTCTGTGGGTATCGGTATTCAGGGTGGCGCAACAGTCACTGCTGAGGGTGGGGCGCTACATCGGGTTAATACGCTCGGTGGTACCCGATTACTGCTTGATACCCAAGGTGTAGCCGGTGTGCCGGTGCAAGGGTATGGCTCAACAATTCGCACCAACCAATTTGGTAAAGCGGTAGTCGGTGATGTGAACAGTTATTACCGCAACCGAGCCAGTATTGATATTGATAACCTGGCAGATGATGTTGAGGCGAGAGGAACAGTCGCGCAGGTTACCCTGACTGAAGGTGCCATCGGTTATCGCCGCTTTAATGTGATTTCCGGTGAAAAAGCGATGGCCATGATACGCATGGCAGACGGTACATCGCCGCCATTCGGGGCAACTGTATTAAATGAAAATCAGCAAGAAACCGGCATTGTTAACGACGACGGTTCTACTTATCTCAGTGGGATCAAAGCCGGTGAAACCATGTCAGTACAGTGGAATGGGCAGGCGCAATGCAGCGTCACTCTACCGAAGATGCTGTCTCCGGCAGTGCTGGCAAATTTACTGTTGCCTTGCCAGCCGATAGCGGTTGGGGATAAGCCCCCGGTGTCACAGTAGAACCGTTGAGTAATGAACCCTGCGGATAGCCGCTCGTCCACATAAAAGAAGACGATTGGCACCATCTGGTTCTGACATGAATAATTGAAGGAAATAAGGTAATGAAATTGAATAACAAATTGCGTATCACCACGATTCTGGTGACGGCACTTATCACTCAGCAAGCAACAGCTGCGATCGCACTGGACAGAACTCGGGCGATCATTAATGGCAGTGATAAATCGATCAGCCTGAACATCAGCAACCAGAATAAGCAATTGCCTTATCTGGCACAGGGCTGGATTGAGGATGAGCAGGGTAACAAAATCAATACTCCACTGACGGTGGTTCCACCGGTTCAGCGTGTTGAGCCAGGTGCTCTCAGCCAGTTAAAAGTACAGACTTTGCCTGCAGTGAGCCAGTTGGCGCAAGACCGGGAAACGCTGTTCTATTTTAACCTGCGCGAAATTCCGCCGCGTTCAGACAAGCCCAATACTTTGCAGATTGCTCTGCAAACGCGCATTAAACTTTTTTATCGTCCGACCAGCATCGTGCCCCAAAAGGCCGACATGTCGACACCATGGCAGGAAAAGTTACAGCTGACTCGTCAGGGCGACCGTTATCAAGTTAATAACCCGACGCCGTACTACATCACTCTGGTAGATGCCAGTGATAGTAAAGCTGGGAAAACTGCAGCGGGTTTCAAACCGTTGATGATCGCACCAAAAGCCCAGGGCATGTTGGATGTTAGCGCCGCTGCATTAGGGAGCAAACCTGTACTGACTTATGTCAATGATTTCGGCGGTCGTCCAAAGCTGATCTTTAGCTGTGCGGGCAGTACGTGTTCCGTGGTTGAAAGCATCAAATAACCACTGCTTAAGTATGGTCATAATAGCAATAAGGAATATGGGATGGCTGTTGTTTGTAAGGGATTAGTTACCCGGCTGACCCCGATGGTCATGAAGGCCATGATTGGGATGACGGCCATCGTAGGAACAATGACATTATTTAGCAGCCCTGTTTGGGCGCTAAATAAGACTGCAACGGTTAATGTTTCGGTCAGTATTATTGCTGCACCGCCCTGTGTGATTAATAGCAACAATACCATCAACGTTAATTTTGGTGATGACCTGCTGACGTCAAACATTGATGGTGTTCAGTATATGAAGCCAGTGAGCTATTCCCTGAACTGTACTGCGGCGGCAAAGAATGCACTGAAAATGAGCATCAAGGGTAATGGCGCGAATTTCGATACCACAGTGTTGAAAACCAGTAATTCGAGCCTGGGCATAAAATTGATACAGGGTGGGCAAGTATTGCCGCTTAACAGCACATTTAATTTTACTTACCCAGCTGTCCCTGTCTTACAGGCAATACCGGTTAAGCAAACAAATGCGACGTTAAGTACGGGATATTTTTCCGGCACAGCAACCTTGGTTGTGGAGTACCAATAATGAAAATGAATTCACTCACATCGTGTTGTTCCGTTGCTGTGGTTCTGGCTCTCAGTAGTACGTTAGCGTATGCGGATAACATGCAGTTCTCGGGCACGTTAATTAACCCACCACCTTGTGTGATTAACAACACTGGCACCATTATCGTTGATTTTGGTGATGATATCCTGACTTCGCATGTTGACGGTGCTCAGTATATAAAACCGGTGACTTATACATTGAATTGTACGAGTGCGGTGTCCAATTCGCTAAAAATGACGATTAAGGGTGATGGTGCGGGCTTTGATACTACGGTCTTGAAAACGAGTAATTCGAACCTGGGCATCAAGTTAGTACGAAATAATCAGCCATTAACACTGAATTCTACATTTACGTTCACCTACCCGACGATACCGGTATTACAGGCAGTACCGGTTAAGCAAGCAGGGGCGACGTTGAGTACAGGATATTTTTACGGTACAGCGACCATGGTTGTGGAGTATCAGTAATGAAAAATATCTCACTGATATCATGCTGTTCTGTTGCTGTTGTTTTTGCATTGAGTAGTTCGTTAGCGGATGCCGATGACATGCTGTTCTCCGGCTCGTTAATTAATCCCCCACCTTGCGTAATTAGCGGTGGTGACACCATAGATGTGTTTTTTGGGGAAAATCTGGGGGTGAAAAAGATTGATGGCACCAATTATACCCAGAATGTGCCTTACAGCATTACGTGTGATCCTGTTTCTGGCGGCTTGGAATTAGGTCTGACGATTGTTAGCGCGTCGGTTACCACATTTGATTCCTCCGCAATACAAACCAATGTCCAAGACTTGGGTATTCGTTTAATGAGGAATGGTACCCCTTTTGTACTTAATACGCGTGTTGCTTATGACAAAAATAATCCGCCAGTTCTGACCGCTGTACCTGTTCAGGCGGCGGGGGCAACATTAAGTGAAGGGGCCTTTGAGGCTACCGCTACATTATTAGTGGATTACCAATAGGATCAAATGATGACTAATTTAAATCTGCTGATGCGCCACGGGCGAATTATTTTAAGTGTTCTGGTTCTGAATGCTTTTGGCGTTATATCGGTATCAGCGGCGGATAATATGCGTTTTCATGGCGCATTAGTGGCTGAGCCGTGCACAATTCGCCCTGGTGATGAGGCTATTAGTCTGAACTTTGGCACGGTAGTCGATAAATATCTTTATTCGAATCAGCGTACCTTAGGTAAACAGTTTCAAATTCATCTGGTTGATTGCGATATCAGCTTAGGCACTACTGCCAATATTATGTTCACGGGCAATGACAGCGTTAAGTTACCGGGATTATTAGCGGTTGATGGTAATGATGTGGGGATTGCTATTGGTCTTGAAACAATGGCAGGAAAAGCGTTGCCACTGAATCAATCCAGTGACGATATTCCACTGGATACGGGTTCTAATATTATTACATTGAAAGCTTATGTCAGAGGTGAACCAGACGCTATAGCTCAACGCACAATTAAACGCGGTGAGTTCAATGCAGTCGCAACATTTAATCTGCAATATTATTAATGGGTTCCCCCACTAATTTTATTTCAATAAGAATATTTCAATGCTGAAATTTATTATCAACAGCTTAAATGCCGATATGCGGATAGAGACAATGGAACTTAAACGAATGACACAGCCTAATATACGCTTAAGTAGTCAATATTTCTGGCTAATTGCTTGCGTGCTGTTTTTATTTCCACTTTATAGCCAGGCCAGTGCCTGGGTGTCGACCCAAACGCGGGTAGGGCAACAATACCAAGGGACATATTCTTGGCCGAGCGAAGAAATGCAGGGGGTACTTTGTACTGCTGCAACTTGTTCTGTGGCGATATGTCACTACTCGTCGGCGCCCGGTGCTGAAATATGTGGTAACCCGGAGAACGCATTGACACGAGTTTTTGTTTCTCAAGGGGCGACTGCCGAGGTTATGAGAGCGGCCTTTGTTGCTAAAAATGGGGTGTCGGGAAGTTGGAGCACGAATACTACTCTGCCGTTGTATGCCGCCGGTAGTTGTTTTGGTGTGATGTATTGGCAAGGCTCGACTGGAAATAATACCACTGGTAGGGTTATTCCCGGCTCTTATTGTGGCGCGGTCCCGCCGACTCCAGAAACCTGTGAGGTAACCGGTGATGTGTATATTAATTATGGTTCGCTTAGTCAACAAGCCGTTGATGGTGCAATAAAGAGTGAACAATTAATTATCAACTGTACTGTCAGAACATCGGTGAAGTTGACCCTTGTGGGGGGGAAAAGTATTCCTCTTGGACAAAATGGCAATCTCACATCGACATTAAAAGTGTCAGGGCAAGATTTATCCGGTGGTGTGACAGTCACAGGGAATGTGGGGAATACCCCGTTCTTGATTGAATCGACATTGCACGCACCCGCATTACCTGATGCTGGCTCGTTTACTGGTAGTGGAGTAGTGATTATGTCATACCAGTAAATAGTGATATATATGCATATGTGTTCCCTGCGTGCATAATTATTGTAGATATAAAATAACGATTCCAAGTCGTTATTTTATATCCATGAGTCAAGATTTCGTTGCTGTTATTTTTATATGGTGGCGAACCCTTGCGGCATTTATTTATCTATTAATTTAAATTAAATAAATGTTATTTTATGTTGTAACTTGTATTATTGTTGTTATAGTATGGATCTCGTGCGTTATATTAATTAAGTGTTGGGATAAACCTGATATTTAAAACGCATACTTCAATGGGCTATTAGATAATAGGCTATAAATTTTTATTTTCCTTTAAGGATTTTTCTCATGAAAAAAATGAACATGGCTGAAGCAAATACAATCGTTGGCGGTACTGGTGTAACTTGTAAAGATACTTATGAGTGGCTGTCAGGTAGTACTACTTTGACTTGCCAGGCTGTTACTACTTGTACTGACAAGCACGGTACAGTCACTAGCCGTACTGCTACAGCGACCAACATTGCTAACTGCAAATAAGATATAAATTAAGTATTCGTTAATTTTTATCGATATTTAATAGTATCCCAGGCAAGTGCGGGAGGAATTTCTGTACTTGCCTTATTTATTTCTTCAAATGTGTCATCGATGCTTAAATTCAAGAATTTTCGCATTAATTGAATGTTAGAAAGATTATTTCGTGGGCATAAATGTCATTTGACTCTATTTTATGTCTTACCTGAACTCTGATTGTGAATAAAATTAACTATGTCTACCAAATACAATATGTTTAGGAGTAAGGGATTTTTTATAGGCTATACACTGTTAGTTATCCTTATTTCTTCATTGATAACAACGGCCTATTTCCACTATTTCGTTCTTAATCAGGATGAACAGGAAACCCTATTCGCTGTCAGCAACAGTGAAGTTGAAAACAGCCCAATCAAAGACGATAAAACTATTATCGAGATCTTCTCTTATGGCTGCCATTACTGCGCCATCAATGAAGAGAATGTGACCCAATTAGAAAACCGCATGCCAGAAGGGACGCGTTTTGTTCGCCTGCATATCAGCAGTGATAAAACCACCGGCTTGGGGCGTTTTGCACCTATTTTCGCGACTTTATCCGTCATGGGTATTGAATCGCAGCATCGCCAAAGTGCCTACAAAGCGGTACTTGAAGACAACATTGATCTGAGTGATAACAGCCAACTCGAAACCTGGCTAAAAGCCAATGGCATTGATGTTGCCCAATATCAGCAAGTAAGCCAGTCAGCTGAAGTTAAAGAATTGATCGCGTATATGACGGCAGTCACCGCGCATTACAAAATTGACGCTACTCCGACCTTTATTGTCGGTAAAAAATGGATAGCGCTACAGGATCGTCAATTCCCAGAGTTCTCAGATCATCTCTTGTCATTACTCGAGCACGATAAGGCGCTGGAGAAATAATGAGACTGTTAGCCGTATGGGGTTATTTCGCCTGGAGAAACCAGCTAGATAAGCTGGCTTTCAGTGGGCGAGCATTGACTCACTTGCAAGCCAAACTGGCTGTCGGGTTATTACGGCATGGCGATTATCGCATTTTACTGATGCTCGGTGCTTTGCGCCGGGCTTTCGGTTTGTCGTCACGGCGTCAGAAGAACCTGGCTCGGGTGGCTGCGGCTAATAGTCAGTGTTTGTTGACCGGGCAGAAAAGCCCATCGGCACGCAGTTTTATCCGTACCGCGCAACGTCGTCAGGTATTAGAGTTGGCAGCAACCTTTGGGCAGAATCGGCGGATTTTAGCTCAATTGGCGGCTTGTACTCAGCAGTTGGATAGCCAAGTCAGTGCGCTGCACGAAGCGGGTTCTCCAGTGATTCTGGCACCTCTGCATATGGTCTCAGATGTGCTCGCCGGTATGGTTGGTGCGGGCACTTATCCAGGTTTGGCGACGGTGGTGGTTTCAGCCAGCGCAGAAGCATATGAAGAGCAAGCTCGGCAAATGGGGGGAGTGAATATCTCCTATTGCTCTATTCATGCGGATAGCCGTGCTATTGCCGGCAACCTGATGGACGCCATTATGGAAGCGGCAGAGCATAAGCGAAATATTATGATTTTTCCGGATATTACACCGGATTACACCGTCAATAACCAGACGACCGAAACCGCCAAAATTCCCTGCCAATTGTTCGGTCGCCCTGCCAATTTACACAGTGGAATTATCCGCCTGGCCAGAGCACTTTCAGCGCAAGTGGTTTTTTATTATCTGTATTACGACAAAGGAATAAAAATCCATGTTTATCCAGCGCTTAATGCACGGGAAGTTAAAAATAAACTACCCGAATTGATTGAAACATCAATGACGAAGCATCCACAAGATTGGCTGCTATGGCACTCACATTCGTTGTTTTTTATTAATGAATAATGTTACCTACAAAGAATAGTAGAAAATGGAAAAGATAATCCCAACGCTAGTTTTTCAAAGCGAAACCAATGAATGTGGTTTGGCCTGTATTGCGATGCTGGCACAGACGCAAGGCATTGATGCACCACTGGAAAGCTTGCGTGAGCGTTATCCTGCCTCAGGGCATGGCACATCACTGGCCAGGCTTTGTACTATTTTGTCTGAACTGGCCATACCGGCTTATCCGGTGGTGTTTGAACATCAGGAGCTGTCAGCGTTACCGCTGCCGGCCATTCTGCATTATGGTGCCAACCATTATGTGTTGCTCGCCTACCGCCAAGGTAACTATGTCTGCGTAATGAACCCGGCTATTGGCCAGCAGTTGCTGCCAATGGATGCCTTAAAAGCAGAAATCAGTGGTTACGCGTTGGTACTGGACCCTGAAACTCCGGCAGATCCAGACGCTGTGAAGAAAATTCAACAAAGTAAGCGGCTCAGTGCACTCGACTGCATGAGCTTAAAAGAGACGGCGAGTATCCGTGGAATCTACTGGCTGATGACGCTGGCATTTTTGATCTCTCTGACTCTGTTTATTATGCCGACCATGGTCAGCAGCGCTATTAATGATGTGTTTTCCTCTGCGGGCGATAAAGATTTTCCTTATTTCTATTTTCTATTGGCCTTTGTGGTCTCGACGTCATTAGCTTTTGCTGTGCGATATATCACCGAGCGTTATATCAAACACTTTGTGGTGCTTAACAGTGTGGCCGGTTTCTCCCGTTTACTCAGTCACTCGCTTAACTTCTTTGATAAGCGAGCGCCGGGTGACATCTTCAGCCGGTTCTCCAACTGGCAGATGGCTGCAACACAGAAAATCGAACTGGATAATGGCCTGCGTACCGACTGGATCATCGGCGCAATTGCACTGGCAGTGATGTGCTATATGAGCCCACTGTTGGCAATGGTGTCGGCTATCGGTGTGATGTTGATGGGGCTTATCAGTATTTGGGCCATCTATCGTGACCGCTATTACACCCAGCAATTGCAAGTGAAAGGTGCTGAGCAAAGCGATTTTATTCTGGAGAGTATTCAGGGTTTTTCTACCATTAAATCTGCCGGTTTATCCAGCCAACGCCAAGGGGTGTTTGCCGGTCTGGCGCTGTCACTGTTCACGGCATTACAGAAGAAGAAAATCTACGATCAGGTTAAAAATAGCCTTTATCAACTGATTGGCAGCTTGGAAATGGTGTTCTTCATGCTGCTTGCCTTGCCATTGTTAAAGCAAGGGACACTGAGTCTGGGGGAGTTTTTTGCCTATAGTTTTGTGCGCGAAATTTTCACCTCCTACATCACTAAAATATTCTATGCCATTTTGCAGAAGAACCAATTGCACGTCATTGATATCCGCGCGCGCGACTTATTCCCAGCCGGACAACCGACACCCACAGAAAGTCGCTCAGCAGTACCGAAAGCTCCGCCGGTGTTTAACCATCAGCTGGTTTATCAAAATATTCGTTTTGCTTACGATGCCAGCCAACCGGTATTGCGTGATTTGTCGCTGTCACTGACGCGTGGACAAAGTGTGGCGATCGTGGGGGAATCCGGTGCCGGGAAAAGTACCTTGCTGAAAGTGATGGCAGGGCTGATGCCGCCACAGCAAGGGCAAGTTATCGTGGATGGGGAACCAGTTGATTTTCAACAGGCCCATGCGCTGTTCTTCCTGCAAAGTCAGGAAGATATCCTGTTTAATGCCTCGGTATTACAAAATATCACCTTGTTTGATGGGCATTTTGATGCCGAAAAACGCCAGCGTATTGAGCGCTCACTGCAAGGTCTGCAATTAACTCATGTTATCGATAAATTGCCAGGTGGCCTCAGTGCGTTGGTACGTGAAAGCCATTCGGCACTCTCTTTAGGGCAGCGCCAACGGTTGTTACTGGCTCGCGCGATGTACAGCGACTGCCCAGTGCTGGTGCTGGATGAGCCGACGGCCAATCTGGATGAAGAGACGGCTAAGCAGGTAATGCAGACCTTACTGGACCATTGCCGTGAATATCAGAAAACATTGATCACCGTGACTCACAGTGAAAGTGTGCTGCCGATGTTTGACAAAATCGTCCGCCTAAATGACGGACAGCTGGTGCGTTGTATTCAGCCAGTAGTATCCGGTCATCTTACTCCAGCGGCGGTAAACTGATGCGTATCAATATGTTGAACAAAAAACAGCGATTAGCGCTGGCCCTGCTGATTATCGTGCTGCTGGTTATCGGTGGGGTCGTGGCTCTGTTGTTATCGGGTGATAAACAAGATGCGCCGCAGTTAACCGCCACTGTGGATCGCGGTGATATTGAACGTAATGTCATGGCCAGTGGCAGTTTAAAACCTTCACTGCAGGTCAATGTGGGGGCGCAGGTCAACGGGCAGCTCACTAAACTTTATGTCAAACAGGGTGAGCGCGTCACTCGTGGTCAATTGTTGGCTGAAATTGATCCAACCTTGCAGCAAAACGAATTGCGTAAATCGGAAGCCGAATTACAAAGCGCGCAAGCACAAAAGCAGGCGACTCAAGCTTTGTTGCGTCAATATTTGCTCGAACTCCGTCGCCAGCAGAAGTTGGCAAAAGAGGGCTCTGGCGTACAAAGTACACTGGAAAAAGCGCAGGCACAATATGACAGTCAGTTAGCGCAACTTAATGTTAATGAAGCACAAATTGTACAAAGCCAAATGGCTTTAGAGACCGCAAAAGCTAATCTCGGTTTTACCCGCATCATGGCACCTATTGACGGTGAAGTACTGGGGATCGTCACCAAAGAGGGGCAGACTATTGTTTCCTCACAAACTGCGCCGACCATTATGGTATTGGCAAATGTCGATACCATGACAGTACAGACGCGGATTTCAGAAACCGATATCCTCAAAGTCAGTGTCGGACAACCTTTGTGGTTTTACGTGGTGGCTGACCCTGAGCGCCGCTACGAGAGCCGGATGGATGCTATTCAGGAAGCCTCCGCAGACAGCTTGCGTGAAGAGAGTTCTGGGCAAGCAAACAACCAGCAGCCTTCTGCGGTTTATTACAACGGGCTATTTAGCATTGCCAACCATGAGCGGCTATTGCGTACATCAATGACTGCGCAGGTCTTCATCATTACCGCACAAGCTAAAAATGTGTTGCGCGTGCCACTGGCTGCTTTAGGTGAACAGCAACCTGTTTCAGAGCCCAAAGCAGACAAACGCTATCGTATTCAGGTGACCAAAGACCAACAGACTACCGAACGCTGGGTTTCTATTGGCCTGCGTGATAGTCAATATGCTGAAGTGAAAGAAGGGTTAGATCAGGGTGAGCAGGTTGTACTCAGTGGTGCGTCGTCGGGAGTGAATAATGGACATTAATCCTGTTCATCACGATGACACCAACCACGCCCCGTTGATTCAACTCAAGGGGATCTATCGCCATTTTGCTTCTGGCAGCGCGTCGGTTGCGGTACTCAAGAATATCTCATTGTCGATTCACCGTGGCGAAATGGTGGCGATTATTGGTGCTTCTGGTTCCGGTAAATCAACACTGATGAATATTATTGGCTGCCTGGATAAACCGACGCAAGGGGAGATGTCGATTCATAACATCCCGACGCGGCAGGCCAGCAGTGAACAACTGGCGCAATTACGCAGCCAGTACATTGGTTTTATTTTTCAGCGCTACCACTTAATGCCGTATTTAACAGCGACCGAAAATGTGGTTATCCCGGCACTATATACCGCAATGAGTGCGGATGAGCGCCAGGATCGCGCGACTTATTTGTTGCGCCGTTTAGGCCTTGGCCAGCACTTGCTGCACAAACCGGCGCAGCTCTCCGGTGGGCAACAGCAGCGAGTGAGTATCGCCCGTGCCCTGATGAATGGGGCCGGTATTATTCTGGCCGATGAACCGACCGGGGCACTTGATAGCACCAGCGGGCAGGAGTTGATGGGGATTTTGCACGGCCTGCATCAGTCCGGGCACACCATTATCATCGTGACCCATGACCGCAATATCGCTAATCAGGCGCAGCGTATTATCGAGATCAGTGACGGTGAAATTATTTCTGATCGTAATAATGAGGCTACCGGCGCTGCGGCTGTCAATGCAGCACTGCCCGCGACCGTCGCCACTGGCCGTCCACACTGGTGGCTGAGTGTCAAAGAGGCTATCAAAATGGCCTGGCGCTCACTGCTTGGGCACCGTATTCGTGCTTTTTTATCGATGCTCGGCATTATTATCGGCATCTCTTCGGTGGTGTCCTCAATGGCGGTTGGGGAAGGGGCTCGTCAGGAAATCCTGAATGAAATCAGTCAACTGGGAACCAGTAATCTGGATGTTCGTCCAGGGTTAGGTTGGGATAAACCCCGGCCTGATTTTGAACGTGCACTTTCACCCAGCGATGTTGAGCTGCTTCGCCACCAGCCTTATGTTGATAGCTTATCACCCGTTGTGAACAAAGTGGTTGCCGCGGTGCGGGGCGATAAACAAGTGATGGTTTCGCTCTCTGGGGTCAGTGATGGCTTCTTTCAGGTAAAAGGGCTGAATTTTATGGCCGGTGATGGTTTTACCCAGAGCCACGTTAATGCCCGCGAGCCAGTGGTCATTCTGCAACCTGAGCTCAGTGATACCTTGTTTGCTGCTGGAGAAAATCCGATTGGTGAAATTGTTCAGTTGGATGGTATTCCGCTACGCGTTATGGGCGTTGCCAAGCGCGGCAATTCATCATTCGGGGGCTTATTAACCGCCTGGATGCCTTATACCTCTCTGACCGAGCGTATTTCGGGGGATATTCCGTTGGAGTCGATCTCGGTGCGGGTTCGTGAAGGTTACTCGCTGAATGATGTGCAACAAGATGTCGAAAAGTTGCTGGAGCAAGCCCATGGTCAGCGGGACTTTTTCATTCTCAGCAATGACCAGATGAGCAAAGCGATTCAGAAAACATCTGACTCCATGACACTGCTGATCACCTCGATTGCCGCTATTTCTCTGTTGGTGGGCGGGGTAGGTGTGATGAATATCATGCTGGTGTCGGTGACTGAGCGTACTCATGAAATTGGTATTCGTCTCTCCGTGGGTGCACGACCGAGCGACATTATGCTTCAGTTTCTGATTGAGGCAGTAGTGATCTGCACCCTCGGCGGCCTGATTGGCATTGTTGGCTCTGCACTGGCAGGGGTGATTTTCTCTTGGGTTACCCAGACCTTTACCATGATCTTCACCTGGCCGCCGTTAGTGTTGGCTTGTAGTTTCTCCGCGCTTATCGGGCTGGGATTTGGTTTTTTCCCGGCGCGCAATGCCGCTCGTTTGCATCCAACCGAGGCGCTGGCACGAGAATGATGAAATTAATTAACGCTGGGATTATTACCCTGCTGCTGACCGGTTGCGGTTCTTTACTGAAGAGTGATTATCAGCGTCCCATGCTGTCAGTACCTGATGAGTGGCGAGTCAAAGACAGTGGTGGTGGCTACCTGCACCACAGTGTGCACTGGTGGGAAAATTTCGATGATCCGCAATTGTCAGAAAGCATCAGCCGTATGTTGATCAGCAATAATGACCTCGCGACCGCGGGGTTGAAATTGCAGCAGGCGCGCTTAACGGCGGGGCTGACGAATACCAATTTGAATCCTGGTGTCACATTGACGGGCACTGGCAGTAATACTCGATCATTGAATGAAAATACTCAGCCACGAGAAAACTACAGCACTTCATTTGGCTTGAGCTACGAGCTGGATCTGTGGGGTAAATTAGCCCGTGCCCGTGAGCAATCGGCTTGGCTGGTCAATGCGACTGAACAAGATCGGCAGGAAACTGCGCTTTCACTGATTGGCACCACTGCTCAACTCTACTGGCAGATTGCTAAATTCAATCAACAGTTGGGCTACCAGCAGGCGGCAGTGGCTATTTCGCAAGATACCCTCAAAATCGTGCGCTCGCGCATAGAGGCGGGAGATGCGGGTGAAATCGAGCTGTTACAGGCGCAACAGACCTTACTGGAACGTCAAAATCAGTATCACAATCTCGAACAGCAGCGGGAAGCCGCACGCAATGCTATGGCATTGCTGTTTAATCGTGCACCTGATTATCGTCAGGCCGAACGTAAGGCACTGGATTTACAACAGCAGGTGCCGATCGCCGAAAGTTTACCGCTACAGGTGATTGCACTGCGGCCTGATGTACAGGCTGCCGAGTGGCGTTTACGTGCTGCATTAGCCGGCTCGGATGTCGCCAAACTGAATTTCTACCCGACACTTTCACTGGGGGCCACCTTGGATGCCGGTAGTTCGGTATTTTCACAATGGTTTAGCAACCCAAGCCGGACACTGAGTGTTAACAGCGCATTGCCTTTCTTACAGTGGAATACCGTGCAGCTTACCATCGACCAGTCAAAGCTGGACGTGCAATTGGCAGCGGTCGATTTTCGCAGCAAGGTCTACAGCGCACTGAAAGATGTAGATGACGCAATGACCCAACGGCTGAGTTATCAGCAACAAAAACAGAATCAGTGGCAGAACCTGCAACTCAGCCAACGTCGACTGAGCCTAGCCAGCAGTCAATATCAGGCAGGTGCAGTCTCATTTCAGACCTTACTGGATGCGCAGGATGCCCTGCTGACCAGTGAAACCAGTATGCTCGAACTTCAATATAACTACCTGAATGCCACCATGAAATTGTGGTTAGCCTTAGGTGGCGGTGTTGATAGCAGCAGGGAAAGTATAGGAATTAAATCATGACGAATACCGTTAAACAGCGCCGGGTTGTAGTGACTGGCTATGGCAGTGTGACCCCAATGGGTATGGACGCGCAGCAGAGCTGGGCGGCGATTATGGATTACCAATTGGGTTACCGTTATTACGATAAATCCGAGCAGGGGATTAAATCGCGATTCTTTGGCTTGCTTGATGCAGAGCCTAATTTGAAAGCGGTACCCGCTGCGATACGCCGCCGCCTGCCGCGCTATGCCCGACTGGCGCTGGCTGCAGCACGAGAAGCCATGGCGATGGCCTTTGCCGAGAAGTCCCCGGCAGACTATTACGATTTGCTCGATTGCGGCACCATCATCGGCAGTGGCTGGGCAGGTCAGGATGAAACCCATGATAACTATGAAGGTTATCTGGAAACCGGGCTGGGTACCCCATTCGGTTGTTTCCTGTCAATGCCGAATGCCGGGACGGCGGCATGCAGCTTGTACTGGGGATTGCGCGGTTACCAGAACTCACCGATCGCCGCTTGTGCCACCGGTACCATTGCCATTGGTGATGCCTTTGAAATCATTCGTAGCGGACGAGCGTCCATGATGCTGGCGGGAGCGGGAGAATCACTGCGCAGTGATGCCGCAGTGTGGAATATCGATATCTTGGGCGCACTGGCGCGCGAGCAGGAAGATGCTAGCAAAGCCAGCTGTCCGTTTAGTTTAGACCGCAATGGTTTTGTGCTGTCCGAAGGGGCGGCAGTGCTGTGTCTGGAAGAGCGGGAAGGGGCTATTGCCCGTGGCGCTCATATCCTCGGCGAGATAAAAGGTTACGGTAACTACTCCGATGCCTTTGATTTCACAGCACCTGCAGAAGATAAAGTGGCCCGCGTGAAAACTATCCAACATGCCTTACAGCAGGCGGGTTTGAGTGCCGATGACATTGATTACGTTAACCTGCACGGCACCTCCACTCAGCTTAACGATCTGAATGAAACTCAAGCCATTAAACAGGCATTTGGTGACGCGGCTTATACCACGCCGTTGTCCAGTACCAAATCCTATTCAGGCCATTTGATTGCAGCAGCAGGCAGCTTTGAATCCATTATCTGTTTGCAAGCTTTGCAACATCAGATGATGCCAGCCACCTGTAATCTGAAGAATGCCGACCCGCAATGTGACCTTGATTACATCAGCGAAGGGCATCGTTCAGCGGCATTACGCAACACCCTAAACCTGAGCTTTGGTTTTGGCGGCGCGAATGCTGCATTGGTCATCGGGCTGGATTGAATATGACCTTTAACTCGTCGTTTAATTACCATTACAGCCTCAGTGATGCTGAACGTTGGGCTGAGTTTTCCGGTGATTACAATCCAATCCATTTTGATCTGCAACATGCACAGCATTTGGGGCAGGAGCAACTGACTGTCCACGGTATGCGCGCCATGCTGGATATTAAATATCAGCTTAGTACCGCGTTATTAACTGCACTACCCGACACTGATTTTTTGCGTTTCAATGCGCGCTTGCGCCAACCGGTGTTATGCCATACGCCGTATCAGTTACAACTGAGTCAAACGCAGGGGCAGGTGAGTGGCAATCTGCTCGACAGTGCTAATGGTGAAAGTTGCTTTAACGGCAAGCTGCGCAGTGCGCCAGCGTTGCGACAAACTGACTGTGAGCCATGGAGCTCTTTGCCTGCGGACGATGTTTATCAACTCAGCCAGCAATTTCCCGGTGATACATCGCATCCGGCAGAGTGTTGGGCGTTTTTCGATGCACTGCTGTTTAAGTTGCTGGTCGCAGCTCCGCAAACACTGGCAACGGCCAAAGAGGTGTTGCCAGGCATTCAGGCGGAAACCTTGATCGATGTCTTCAAGCATGTGCCGGTTATTCAGACGCATCATGATGTGCATTTCAGTGCTGATTTGCTGCGCATCAACCAACCGAATTTATTTGTCCGCAGTGCACTGCACTATGCCATCGAGCCGACACTGGTTGTTGGTAATCCTGAAGATGGCTGGGTATTGCGCTCGGCTATTGCGGCCCGGACCGACATCGGGCCATTAATTACCACCGCTGTAACATTAAAAACGTGGCCATTAGCCGCGCATTAAGAAAGGATAAAACCATGGAAAAGTATCAACACGTTTATGACACCGTATGTGAAATGTTATGTGACGCCAAAGATTTGGAAATGTCGGCGCTGTCACCTGAAATGCCTCTGCATCAGTTAAAACTCGACAGTCTGGATTATGTTGAATTGATGGTGCTGGCAAAACGCGAATTCGGTGCCACGCTGAATGCCGAAATGTTTATGGAAAGCCCGGACATGACTTTAGGCGAGCTTTGTCAGAAGCTGGCTGAGCAGAAGAAGTAATACTATGAGCAGGCAATGGGTGTTAATTACTGGCGGCAGCCGTGGCATTGGCCGGGCATTGGTTGAAGAGCTGGCCAAAGAGTGGGATGTTGTTTTTACCTGGCGTCATGGTGAACAGCAAAGTCACGATGTCATCGAAAGTTGTGAAGGATTACCCGGTCGGGTGACTCGCTATCGTTGTGACGGCAGCAATGAAGCTGATGTTGATACATTGGCCCCACAATTATTAGAAAAGTATGGTCCGCCCGGTGCGGTTATCCATAATGCTGGCATTACTGGCGATAGCTTACATATTCAGCAAAATGGTGATAACTGGCGTAATGTCATGGATACCAATTTGAATGCTATTTTCTACTGGAATAAGCACCTCTTGCCGTCAATGATGATGCAGGGCGAGGGGGCTGTGTTGCTGATGTCTTCGGTTACCGCCATCAAAGGCAATATCGGACAGAGTGCTTATGGGGCCAGTAAAGCGGCAATGATTGGTCTTGGTCGCTCTCTGGCTCTTGAGATGGGCCGCTTTGGTATTCGGGTAAATTGCTTGCTACCGGGAATAATTGACAGTGATATGACGCGTAATATGCCTGCTGATGCCTTAAAAGGATTACGTAAGCAGATCCCATTACGTCGTTTAGGTGATGCGCAAGAAGTCGCTCGTGTCAGTGCCTTTATGATAGGTAATGATAGCCGTTATATGACCGGGCAGGCATTAGTGCTGGATGGCGGATTAACGGCTTAAACCCAAATTACTTGAAGCTACAGGGGGGTTAGCTACTCTCGCTCACCCGAATCACTTACTTGAGTTAGCTCATCGAGATGAACTCGCTTGCTGTCTACCTGTAGCTTCAATGATTTTAAGATGAAAATAATGGGTAATTAATGGCCGCTTATTCGGAAATATTCCACTTGTGGGCTAAGGTGGATTTTGTCTCTCCACTCAGCCATTGGTTAACTTCGCTAAGAAGTGGCTGATTATCTTTGGCCATCATATACACTTTGTAGCTGCCAGTGCCGGGTAATATTTCCGGTGTTGCGACACAAAATACCCCCGGTTCTTTGCTCTGGTAATAATCCCCTTCGATTAAATCAGTAAACATAATATCGGCACTTTTATCTCGGACGCCCTGCAAATTGGCGACATTATCTTTGGTGCGGATGATTTGTGCTTGCTTGATATTTGCATCGACAAAAGATTGATTAGTGCCACCCGGATTCACAATCACTTTCACCGTTTCTTTATCGATGGCCTCGAGTGTAGGGAATTTTTTAGCTTGCTGGCAGTTGGCTAATGCAATTTTACCGTTTTTAACAACCGGGCTGGATAGTGCGAATTGTGCAGCACGGCCAGGTGTTTCTGTGACTCCGCCCATCGCAATATCAAATTTGTCTGCCGCTAAATCTTCAGACAGTGTTGGCCAACTACTCGGCACAAAATTAATTTTAAGTTTTAGACTTTCACCCAGCGATTTTGCCATATCAATATCGTAACCCACTAATTGCCCCTGCTTATCGTGAAATGCCAGAGGTGCATAGTCACCGGGGACACCAATCCGTAATTCCCCGCTCTGTTTTATTTCCTGCCAGCTTTTTGCCAATACTTGTTGGCTGCCGAGTAATGCCACGATCATTATGCCCAGAGATAATTTCTTCATTTTTATTCCTGTTATTTTTATAAAAGTCAGAATGAGAATAACGTGTTGTCTTATTTTTAATCAATGATTTTATTGGGGAATGTTGTGGGAAAGTAGCCGAAAGCAAAAATGGCCTCCCGTATTGCTACGAGAAGCCATTTATAAAACACTACTTAAAAGTTAATCCGAAAACCGATGTTAGCCATGATGGGTGACTCAACATGTGTGCCTTTACGATAATTCGCTTCAGCATAAAGCGTCGTTTGCTTTGTCAGATTAACATCTACACCCAGCCCATATTTTGCGGTATTGCCAGAGAAATCATTATTAAAGTCATTTACCTGGTTGATGGTCACGGTATTTGACTTAATAAACTCTCTTTCCATCGCGACTTTAGCGTAAGGGCGAACAATAGCACCATTCTTCAGGTCGAATTTTGTCCCAAGATGGGTTCCTAACTCGCCTTTTGCTGAACGGTTACTATCAATTTTGGCTTTCATACCATTGTTCAGTGCAATATCTTTATCTTGTGCCGTGAAATAACTGGTACGAACATAAGGCTCAACAAACCAATTATCGGACAGTTTGTAATGGTAGCCAGCTTCCAGCGAACCACCTAATGCATTCTGGTCGTAATTACTTTGTACAGAACCTACGTTTGTCATATTGGCATTCAGTGAGTTCTTAAAATGGTTAGCTTTGAGAACTGCATCAATATAATAGCCACTGTTATCGAAATAACTGCCGTACGCGCCCAAGCTATAACTGTCAATTGTACTGTTACCACCACGAGCATGCTTCAAGCGGTTATTGCTGTAAGAGGTAAAGCCCCCTAATACTAATTGTCCTGAAGAGAGGCCAAATACTTTATCAGCACCTATTTCAAAACCATCCTGCTGTAAACGATAAGCAGCATCATGGGCTGCACTGAATCGAGTATTGTTGGTCAAATAGCGGCCCCAAACACTGGCATTGTCGCCTTTACTATTATTTAAATCGCCTTTACGTGATCTCAGATTCTGCAATTCGCCATCAAAAATAAACTGGCTGGCCGAGGCCATACTTAATACGGCGTCAGTTGATGGAGTGGTTTTCTGGTTAGCTTCAGGCTCTACCGGTGCTGGTCCAGGCTCCACGGTGCCAGGTTCTTCTGGTTCAAGTCCTGCATCCAGTGTGCTACCTAAATACCACAGATTTCCCCCGGCTCTGGCCGAGTTGTCCCACTTTTGCAAGCCATAAACATATGTGCCGCCATCGATTTCAGTGATGTTAGCTCCAGTAAAGGAGGCTAGTGTGAAATGAGCATTACCACTGAGATCGTGGATAAGGTCTAAAGTTGTTTCACCTGGTGCAGTTATTTCAACACCAGAATCATTCACCATCACTTTGTGTGACCCGCTGCCATTAGCGATGGTCACGAAGTTACCTTTACCTTCAGCAATTGAGGTGTTGAATAAGAAAGAACCTGAACCAGAAAGTGTGCCGATATTTAGTGAGGTATAATTGCTACCGGTGCCTGCCAGAAATGAAACTTGACCGCTATTTAACATTAAGTTATCAACGGTAGCAGAAGCATTATTCGCTGCATTATATCGCACTCTTAAATGGGTATCGTCACCATTAAGAACGATATTCTGAGCATAAGCACCGTTAGTTTCATCGGTATCTAGATAGACTGATGCTGTGTTATTGACTTCGGTCAGTCCGGTTAATTTCGCTCCAGCACGCACCCAAGAATAAGCACGATCAAATAAGCTTGTATTGTGCGACTCACCACCAGTATAGATATTTTGGTAAGACGAACCGTTAAATGTTGCGTCGCTGGAAAGCCCGGTAGCATCAATACGCTGGGAGGCCGTATCAGCGAATGTAGCATTAACACTATGGCCATTAGCGGCAACAACCTGTCGGCTGGAATCAACAAATTCCGAGTCGTAAGATGTGGCTTTAGTATCCCAGTTTTTCGACTCGTTCTTGATACCCCAAAGCATTTCATAGGAGGTATCTTGATAGTGGCTATTGGAGATATAGGGGTTGAATTGAACACTGCCATCTTCTGCCGTTTCAGTGTAAACATTCCCGCTCATAGCAAATTGGGTTGAGACAACTACGGCGGAATTACCTTTCGCAATAGTCTGGTCGGCTGAGGTCATTACCCACATCAGACTATTATTTAGTGTGGTATTTTCTGCCCGACCTTCATAGGTAGGACCACCCTGATAGTGAGTACCAGTGATTGTGAAACGACTATTATTAACTTCAGTATAACGAATAGTGCCGAGGGCAACGGCTGCGCCGAAATAGTTGTGAGGTTGATATAATTCATATCCATCACCATTAAAAATAAAGTGATGATCTTCAGTACCTGCCGTTACACCATCGCCTAGTGAAATACTGTGAAATTCACCTGCACCAAATTTAGATTGTTCGCAAATATCGGAGACGGTATAACCCACACAAGGTGCCGCATTAGCACTCATTGAGGTCGCTGTATAAATAATGGAAGAAATAGCGATACTTAGGTAGGTTCTTTTTATATGAATATTCATTGAGGTAAAATTCCTGGTTAATTTATATAAAATTATTGGTGTCTAAATGTTCTCCACTGAAACGTTATTAATAAGGTTAGTGCTATTGGATGTAATTAATGGGTATAATTACAAATGTAATTACGCCATATTAATTATTAACTCAATTTAATGAATATTTGAGTTCTAAATCAGTGGGAGGATGGTAACAAAGGAATGAGTTATGGTGTATGGGAACAGATACCCATCTATGTAGGAAAAATCCCAGGCTCTACCGATAATGATCGAGGTCAATAAATGGGATTAACCTTCAAGCAAGATAATCATGTTTAAATACTATTTGGTTTATTCTTTTATCAATAGAATATCCGCAGATAAACGACTCTGCGGATACTTTTGATATTAATACTTATTCTTGATAAGGCGTATATTCCCCGGTCAGACTTTCGAGGAACGCAACGATATCGAGAACATCCTGTGGTGGCAGGTTAGTGCCGACCTGATATTTCAACATCATCTCGACCGCTTGAATCAGATCTTCGGCTTGAGCATCGTGGAAATAAGGGGCTGTCAGCGCAATGTTACGCAGACCCGGTGTTTTAAAGCGATGCATATCACGGGGGGCTTGAGTAACATTAAAACGGCCATGGTCATCAGCCGTCAGCTCTTTTGGTCGATCGGCAAAGTAATTGGCTTTTAATCCCATTAGATCATAAGACTGTCCGCCAAGATTCTTACCAACGTGGCAGGTATCGCATTTATTTTTTTGGAATAACACTAAGCCATTTTTCTGACTGGTCGTTAAGGCATTAACATCCCCTTTCAAATAGCGATCAAAAGGACTATTGGGTGTGGTTAGGGTTTTCTCAAATTCAGCAATGGCATCAGTAATGGTTTGTTCGGAATAACCTTGCGGATAAACCTGAACAAATTCTTGAGTTAACTGTGTATCTTGTTGCAGTTTATTAATGATGTCATCCCATGAAGCTGAGGCCATTTCCACCGGATTAAGCGGTGGCCCGCCAGCTTGCTGTTGTAAATCAACGGCACGGCCATCCCAGAATTGATTAACATTAAATACGGCATTGAAGACGGTTGGGGCATTAATTCCGCCTTTCTGACCGTCAACCCCAGTTGAGGTAGCCAGATTATCGACCCCGCCTTTTGTCAGCAGATGACAACTTGCGCAGGAGATGGTGTTATCACTGGATAGTCTCGGGTCGTGGAAGAGACGTGCACCTAGCGCGACTTTTTTACCGTCTACTGGCAGGGCATCCGGCAGAGGCTGCAATGTCAGGTGCTTCATGTCACTGCTGCTGTTTGAAGGGAAATGCTCTGCCCGGTGTGATTTTACCCAATCCAGGATTTGGTTACGTTCCTCGGCATTGATACCAGAAGACCAATGTAAAACTTCAAAACGTTGTGGTGGCATTTGTTCGCGGGCAATAGCCGATTCAATTTTAGCTAAATCAGCCTCCGGTAAGGCGCTATTTTCTTTAATAGCCAATAAGGTGGGTTCCAATGAAAAATATTGGCTGCCTTGTTGAATATCGTAATCCATTAATTGTTTCACGCCTGGAATAACAGCATAAAACGGCAGGGATGCACTGCTGGTATGGCAATAATCGCAGCCCTTTTGATAAAACAAATTACTGACTTGTTGATTGGTTAGTGTGGTATTGCCCGCAGAGGGAATTGCATCGTTGGTTATGATTTCTTCCTCGCTGATTAATGCCTTACTGCGTGCGTTATCCGCCATGTAGATATAGCCAGCCATACCCAGATAACCTGCAACTATTAATATACCTCCGCCAATTAACCATTTTCTTATCACAGCAGCACTCCTTTGTTGTGTGGAAAGTGATAAGTCACTTTCACATTTATCCCCTTCGTATTTGAAGCCGACAACCTGCAACGCCAATTACGTTGGGTATAGGGTTTTTATCCTGTTAATAACCTTATTTATTGAATGGGATTATCTCTGGGCTGTGTTAACTGATGGTTGACCTTTATCAAGCTAGTAGGGCAGCTTTGCCTATCGTTGAGATAGCCTTTGTCTATTAACTGCAGAAAAACGTAGTGGCTGATAAGCATTGGGGTCAATAGAGTTTATGACCGACACCATCTCAGCTAATTTTGTGATGTCTGACACTTTCCCCCTATTTCATCGTGATGTGGCTCACAACAATTTATGCATTTGCCCAAAAAACCCTGCCTTTATTGTCTTTTTTGCAGCCAATTTCCTAATGACTAATCGACAGTTATCTTCAATACTGGTCAAGTGAAATGCAATTCCACTTTAAAAGATCCGTCGTTTTAATATTTTGCATGAGTAAATCATCATTAAAAATAAGGGATTAACGATTTGAGCTCACAGGGATAGCGGCCATTTAGTCAGGAGATATCAGCGAGGCAATCACTGTTCCGACTGAAAACAAAATGAACTCTAAAGGCAGGTAATCAGGTGAAAATAATATCCGTAGACGTAACTGTATTTTCTTATCCAACCCGGCGTGTTTCTGATAGCGCAGGGCATTCGCACCCCGGTGAGGAATCACTGGCAAAAATGGCCATGCTGACTTTGACCACTGACGAGGGTGACTGTGGTTATGCATTTGCACCACCGGAAGTGATTCGTCCACACATCATCAACAGCTTCTTTAAGAAAGTCTTGATAGGACAAAACCCATTTGACCGTGAGCGGCTGTGGAATGATTTGGTCCATTGGCAGCGCGGCAGTGCCAATCAGTTAACTGATCGGGCGCTGGCTATCGCTGAGCAGGCTATTTGGGATCTGCTGGGGCGTAAACTGGGTCAGCCAGTCTATAAATTGCTGGGAGGTTATCGCGACAAAGTGTTGGCCTACGGCAGCACCATGTGCGGTGATGAGTTAGCCGGTGGGCTCTCCACCCCAGATGAGTATGCGCGTTTTGCCGAACAACTGGTGGCCAGAGGATATAAGGGCATTAAATTGCATACCTGGATGCCGCCGGTCTCCTTTGCGCCCAGTCCACAAATGGATGTCCGAGCCTGTGCTGCGGTACGTGAAGCCGTCGGCCCCGATATTGCTTTGATGCTGGATGGTTACCATTGGTACAGCCGCAGTGATGCACTCTATATTGGCCGCGAACTGCAAAAACTGAATTTCAGTTGGTTTGAAGAGCCGATGGAAGAACAGAGCATGGCCTCTTATTGCTGGCTGCGGGAAAACCTACAGATAGACATCATCGGACCTGAAAGTCTGGCGGGGAAATACTTCAGCCGTGCTGATTGGGTAAAAGCCGGTGCCTGCGATATTTTACGTGCTGGTGTTCAAGGTGTGGGCGGAATTACGCCTTGCTTGAAAGTGGCCCATTTAGCGGAGTCCTTCGGGATGGATTGTGAAATCCACGGTAACGGCGCGCCAAATCTGGCGGTGGTCGGTGCTATCCGTAACTGCCGCTGGTATGAGCGTGGGTTGCTGCATCCATTCCTTGATTACGATGAGCCAGCCGCATACCTCAACAGCATCATCGATCCGATGGACAGTGACGGTTATGTCTCGTTACCGACGCGCCCTGGATTAGGCGAGGATATTAACTTCGACTATATCGAAGCCAATACCCTGCATTCTTGACGCCACAGGGTTGTTAGCCACGCGTACTCACCCGAATCACTAATTTGTCGTTGTTATTACATAAATAAGCTTATCGGGATGCGTTTGCTCACAGCCTACCTGCAACGTCAATGACTCAGGGTGATCTTTCGCGGCTAAAAAATTATTTCGACCTATAAAAACAAGCATTCAGATCTAGCCTTTTCTTACCGGAGATGGTCCATGAACGCGATAATAATAGTTAGAACATTCCTCCTTACCCTACTGATTACCCTGACGTCGATGGGTGTCAGTATGGCGAAAACGCCCAATGACCAACTGATTGTTGGCATGAATATGAACAACCTACTGTCACTCGATCCGGCCGCTATGACCGGCAATGATGCCGTTTCTATCATTGTTAATTTGTATGATTCTTTGGTGGAGTTGGATCCACATACACCGAGCAAAGTCCTGCCCGGTGCGGCCACCGAGTGGAAAATCAGTGATGACGGCAAGTTAATTACTTTTACCTTGCGTGAGGGGATGAAGTTCCACTCTGGCAATCCGGTGACGGCAGCCGATTTTGCCTGGTCAATGAATCGCCTGATGCATTTGAATCTGGCGCAAGCAACCACCTGGAAATCCTACGGTTTTACCGCAGATAACGTGGAGCAGTTGATCCGTGCTAAAGATCCTCTCACGGTGGAGATTGAGCTGCCTAAGCCGACCGACCCGAAACTGGTGATTTATTCGTTGGCAACCTTGGGCAGTGGCTCGATTCTTGACCGTGCCACGGTGATGCAACATGAGAAAAATGGTGATTGGGGCAATGGCTGGCTGACCACCAATGAAGCGGGTTCAGGCCCATTCAAACTGGATGTTTGGCAGGCAAAAGATGTGCTGCGTATCAACCGGGTGGATAATTACTGGCAAGGTGACGCCAAAATGAAGCGAGTGATATTCCGCCATATGACGGAGTCGCAAGCGTTGCGGTTAATGATTGAAAAAGGGGATATTGATATTGCCAGTGGCATGTCAGTACCCGATATTAATGCGCTGAAAAATAATCCGGAAATTCAAGTCGATGAAGTTCAGCGCGGCACTATTTATTATGTTGCGATGAGCCTGAAAGAGCCGCATTTCGCCAATCCGAAGGTGCGCGAAGCCGTACGGTACTTAATTGATTATGATGGGATTAATAAAACTATCATGCCGGGCTATGGGATCTTCCATCAACGCCCGATCCAGAAAGGGATGGATGTCACACTGCCCGATCCCGGCTATAAACTCGATGTAGCGAAAGCCAAGGCACTGTTAGCCGAAGCAGGGTATCCAGACGGTTTCACCACTACCCTGCGGGTGTTGTCTGATCCACCGTTTATCAATGTCGCCACCGCGGTTCAATCCACACTGGCACAGGCCGGGATTCAGGCCAAAATTCTGACCGGCACCGGTAATCAGGTCTATGGTGCCATGCGCGATCGCCAGTTCGACATGCTGGTGGGCCGTGGTGGTGGTGGTGTTGATCCACATCCCCACTCTAGCCTGCGCTCAATTGCCTATAACCCGGATAATAGTGATGCCGCCAAGTTGACCAACTTCCAGGGCTGGCGCACCTCTTTCTACGATAAACAACTGAATGATTTGATTGATAACGCGCTTATTGAGAAAGATCCGGCCAAACAAAAGCAAATGTACGTGGTAGTACAGGAGCGCTATGACGCGCTATTCCCAGCCATCTTACCGATTTCACAAATGGTTGATTCCGTCGTGGTGCGCAAAGACGTGGTTGATTACGTCCCGCATCCGTCAACTACGACCCGCCTGCTACAGGTGTATAAGCAGCGATAATTCACGGCAAGTAACCTAAACCCAGGGCAAGGTGTCAGTGTGCTTTGCCCATTTCGGGAGGATAGCATGAAGGTTTCAGACTGGTTTGCACCGCATGGCATCGCGCGACGTTTATCAAAGCGCTTTTTCCAGGTGGCCGTGACCCTATTCGGTTTATTGATCCTGACGTTTATTATTGGCCGGGTCATGCCGATTGACCCGGTTTTGGCAATCGTCGGCCAGGATGCGGATCAAAGTACCTACCAGCAAGTTTATTTGCAATTGGGGCTAGATAAGCCGCTCTGGACACAGTTCTTTATCTACTTTAACTCACTCATCCACGGTGATCTCGGCAATGCTTTATTGACGGGCCGCCCGGTAGTCGATGACATCATTCGCGTGTTCCCTGCGACCATTGAGTTGGCCACCATGGCGATTCTGGTGGGGGCCGGCCTGGGTATTCCACTCGGCGTCATGGCGGCAGCACGCCGTGGAAAATTTGCCGATTATGTGGTGCGCTTTATCAGTCTGGCAGGCTACTCAACCCCGATTTTTTGGGTCGGGATGATGGGGCTGCTGGTGTTTTATGCCTGGTTAAACTGGGTGGGTGGGGCCGGGCGGGTTGATATGGCCTATGACGGTTTAGTCGACCGGCGTACCGGTTTACTGCTGATTGACTCGGCACTGGCTGGCGAGTGGGAAGTATTTCGCAGCGCGGTTAATCACTTGCTGCTGCCTGCCACCATTCTCGGTTTCCACTCATTGGCTTATATCAGCCGAATGACCCGCAGTTTTATGCTGGCGCAGTTATCGCAGGAATACATTATTACCGCCAAAGTGAAAGGTTTGTCTGAGTTTCAAGTGCTGTGGGGCCACGCTTTTCGCAATATTCTGGTGCAATTACTAACGGTTGTCGCGCTGGCTTACGGCTCATTATTGGAAGGGGCGGTATTGATTGAAACGGTCTTCTCTTGGCCCGGTTTTGGTTCGTATTTAACAGGCAGCTTATTGCTCGGCGACATGAATGCGGTGATGGGGTGCGTGCTACTGGTTGGCCTGATCTTTGTTTCACTGAATTTACTGTCTGACATGCTGTATCAGATCTTTGACCCGAGGACGAATCAATGATGCTTTCCTCTGAACCCGATAATGTCGTGGCACGTCCTGAAATGAAAAATCAGGGTTGGAAGCGCGGGCTACGGCGGGTACTAAACTTCTTCCACACCTTAATGAGAAACCCCCTTACCGCCATTGGTGTCTCCATCATTGGCTTGTTGTTGGTGGTGGCCTTTTTTGCGCCATGGCTGGCGACCCATGATCCGCTAGCACAAGATCTCGGCAATGCATTACAGGCCCCCGGTAGCCAGCATTGGTTTGGAACTGATGAATTTGGCCGGGATCAATACAGCCGTCTAATTTATGGTGCACGTACCACATTGTACATAGTGGCACTGGTGTCGGTGACGGTCGGCCCTATCGGGCTGTTACTTGGCGTGGTCGCCGGTTACTTCGGCGGCAAGGTCGATAGCATCTTAATGCGTATTACCGATATTTTTATCTCGTTCCCCAGTTTGGTACTGGCACTGGCATTCGTCGCGGCTTTAGGCCCCGGTCTGGAGCATGTGGTTATTGCGATAACATTGACCGCCTGGCCGCCTATTGCCCGTCTAGCCCGAGCTGAAACTCTCTCGCTACGTAATGCCGATTTTGTCTCGGCGGTAAAATTACAGGGCGCATCGCCGCTGCGCATTTTGCTGCGCCACATCGTGCCGCTGTGTCTGCCTTCAGTGATTATTCGCATCACCATGAATATGGCCGGTATTATTTTGACCGCTGCGGGTTTGGGCTTCCTTGGTTTGGGAGCTCAGCCACCGGATCCTGAGTGGGGTGCGATGATCTCCAGTGGTCGGCGTTACATGATGGAATGCTGGTGGCTGGTGACGATCCCCGGTTTGGCGATCCTGCTGAACAGTCTGGCGTTTAACTTCTTAGGAGATGGCCTACGTGACATTCTCGATCCCAGAACAGAATAAATCAGTGCCTTTGCTGGAAGTGGATGACCTGCGGGTGAGCTTCGTCAATGGCAAACAGGTGACTGACGCGGTGCGCGGCGTTTCATTTGCACTGGGCAAAGAGAAACTGGCGATTGTCGGTGAGTCCGGCTCCGGCAAATCCACGGTGGGGCGCGCGTTGCTAAAACTGCATCCCGCCAGTGCACAAATCCATGCCAACACCTTGCGCTTTGCTGAAGTGGATTTATTGCACGCCAGTGAAGCCAAGATGCGTGAGGTACGCGGCAAGCGGATGTCGATGATTATGCAGGACCCGAAATATTCGTTGAACCCGGTGGTCTGTGTTGGCGATCAGGTGGCGGAAGCTTATCTGGCACACCATAAAGTGTCGCGTCAGGAGGCGCGGGAGCGGGTGTTATCAATGTTTGAAGTAGTTCGTATTCGCCAGCCACAGCGGGTGTATAGCTTGTATCCGCATGAAGTTTCTGGCGGGCAGGGGCAGCGGATCATGATAGCCATGATGCTGATCACCGGGCCAGAAATGGTGATTGCCGATGAACCGACCTCGGCATTGGATGTCTCCGTGCGGTTACAGGTCTTGGCGATGCTGGATGATTTAGTCCAAGAGCGCGGGCTGGGGCTGATTTTTATCAGCCATGATATCAATCTGGTGCGCAGCTTTTGCGATCGGGTGCTGGTGATGTATGCCGGACGAGTGGTGGAGTCGATAGCAGCTTGCGATCTTGAGAATGCACAACACCCCTATACACGCGGCCTGCTCAACGCACTTCCCTCTCTGAATAACCGCCGCGATCGTCTGCCAGTGATGGTGCGTGATCCTGCCTGGATGAATGGTTAAGGAGCCTGTTATGTCTGCAAATGCGATGATTGAAATTAATAACCTTAACCTTATTTTTGGTGAGGGTAGCCAGCAGAATCAGGTGCTGTTTGATGTAAATCTGTCCGTTAACAATGGGGAGATTTTTGGTTTGGTGGGGGAGTCCGGTTCGGGCAAAACCACGGTGCTGAAATGTCTGGCGGGGTTGTTTAACCACTGGACAGGGCAGTTAACATTGAACCAAATTCCGTTGGCGCACCGGATTGAGCGCGATCGCTGCCGCCACGTGCAGATGGTATTTCAAGACCCTTATGGTTCTTTGCATCCCCGCCATACTATTGAATATATTCTCTCAGAGCCGTTGATTATCCACGGTATTGGTGATCGTGATAAACGCATTGACTCAATCTTGGAAAAAGTGGGTTTGAATCGGCTGTTTCGCCAGCGTTATCCGCATCAGCTTTCGGGCGGCCAGCGCCAGCGGGTGGCCATTGCACGGGCGCTCATTCTTGAGCCGCGTGTCTTGCTACTGGATGAACCCACCTCGGCGCTGGATGTGTCGGTACAAGCCGAAATTCTAAATCTGCTGGCTGAGCTACAGCAGCGGGAGAAACTCACTTATCTGATGGTGACACACGATCTGGGGGTCATCGCGCATCTGTGTCACCGCGTGGCGGTGATGCAACATGGCCGAATACTGGAAACGCTGAATACCGAGGATTTAACCACCGATTGCGAAAAAACGGCTTATACTCATATGCTGGTGGATGCCAGCCAGCAATACAGCCGCGATTTGGCGCAGAAAGCGGCTGCAATGTCATAATATTCTCAGGCGCTTATGGCACATAAGCGCCTATTTTTCAGGACTCATCCGCCATCTTTTTGAGCCACTGAATAAAGGCATTAATCTTCGGCCATTGCCGGTCTGATAGAGTAGAGATGTAATAGCGCTGCTCGCACCTGACTTCCAAATCGGGGAAGGGCATGATGAGCTCTTGATTTTCCAGCCGTTTGGTCACTAATTTCTTACGTCCCATGGCGACACCGACATGATTCATTGCAGCAATAATTGCTAAATCTGAGCGGTCAAAACCCATACTGCGCTGGGTGGGATCAATATCAAAACCCACTTGCTGGCCCCAAGTATTCCACTCGCTGATATCAGAATCATAACTCCAGGCTTGGCGGTCATGTAGCAAGGTGCATTGCCGCAAATTGATAAGATTGCCATCAAGCTGATGTTTTTCGGCATATTCTGGGCTACAGACGGGCACCATAGATTCATCCATCAAGTGCTGATAAGAGAGCTTCTCCGGCGTTTTATCATCAAAATAAATGGCTAAATCAATGCCGCCACCTTGGAAATTGACGTTTTCATTGCCGGTCAGAATATTCAAGCTGATGGCGGGGTAGTGATGGGCAAAATCAGCCAGCTTGGGGACTAACCAGCACTGGGCAATAGAAGGGCGAGAATAGAGGGTTAGTGTACCGGAGAGTTCCTGATTCTTTATTTCCAGGATTTCCTGATTCAGATATTCCAGTGACGATTTCAGCACCCAGAACACCCGCTCCCCTTCCGCAGTGAGCTCCACTTTGCGGTGAAAACGCTGGAATAGTTTAAAACCTAACTCTTCCTCCAGGCTATTAATCCGGTGGCTAACTGCGCTGGGGCTGATAGATAACTCATCAGCCGCCAGCGCAAATGAGCAGTGCCGTGCGGCAATTTCGAAGGTATAGAGTTTCGATAGCTGATAGCCATTCAGTAATTTATTGCGGGTGATATAGCTTTTTTCTGGGTACATGGCGGTTTCTCAGGCAATCTTTTTGTTGAAATAGTATACCGCAATGGCCCACCAGAACGGTGATTAGGGTTATCTAATGTGATGCAAACCAGAGTTAACAGTAAAACTTTGACCAATATTGCACTTTTGGTTCAATCCAGTTCATCTGAAAGCCATTATTTATCATTTGTCAGTACCGGCTAATTCTTATTCAATAAGGGCAGAACTTATTATTAGAAGAGGTTGGCTATGGACTCACAAATATGGGTAGTGGGGACGTTATTAACGAGCATCATTATTATTATCTTCACCATTGTAAAACTGAAAATACATCCCTTTCTGGCGCTGCTATTAGCGAGTTTCTATGTCGGGTTATTAATGGGCATGAATCCGCTGGAAATGGTGAATTCCATTGAAGGAGGAATTGGCGGAACTCTGGGCTTTTTAGCCGCAGTGATCGGGTTGGGAACTATCCTCGGTAAAATGATGGAAATATCCGGTGCCGCAGAGCGTATCGGTATTACCTTACAACGTTGCCGCTGGCTATCACCGGATGTCACTATGGTGTTGGTCGGGTTAATCTGCGGCATCACTCTGTTTGTTGAGGTGGGTGTTGTCTTACTGATTCCATTGGCATTTTCCATCGCCAAAAAGACGAATACTTCATTGCTGAAGTTAGCTATCCCGCTGTGTACTGCTTTGATGGCGGTCCATTGCGTGGTACCACCGCATCCGGCTGCTATGTACGTCACTAATGCCTTAGGGGCTGATATTGGCACCGTGATTGTTTACGGGCTGGTCGTCGGGTTGGCGGCATCATTAATTGGCGGGCCACTCTTCCTACGTATTGTGGGTAAACGCCTGCCATTTAAAACCGTGCCAGCAGCATTCTCTGAAATTAAAGTCCGTAATGAGGATGAGCTGCCGTCATTGGGGGCCACCCTATTTACCGTATTGCTGCCGATTATTCTGATGCTGGCAAAAACTGCCGCAGAACTGAATATGGAGAAGGGCACTGGTCTCTACTTGCTATTAGAGTTTATCGGTAATCCTATTACCGCCATGTTTATTGCCGCATTTGTTGCCTATTACACTCTAGGCATCCGGCAAAATATGGGGATGAGTACGCTACTGGCGAAAACTGAAGATAGTTTTTCCTCTATTGCCAATATTCTGTTGATTATCGGGGCCGGTGGTGCATTTAACGGAATATTAAAAGCCAGTGGATTGGCAGATGCGCTGGCGGTGATTTTATCCAATCTGGATATGCACCCGATTCTATTGGCGTGGTTGGTGGCGCTGATTCTACATGCTGCGGTTGGCTCGGCGACAGTGGCGATGATGGGTGCGACGGCCATTGTTTCACCTATATTGCCGATGTACCCCAATGTCAGCCCAGAAATTATTACTTTGGCTATTGGCTCCGGTGCCATTGGTTTCACCATTGTCACTGACTCACTATTCTGGCTAGTAAAACAGTATTGCGGTGCGACGCTGAGTGAGACATTTAAATATTACACCACCGCGACGTTTATCGCGTCGGTGATTGCATTAGGCACCACTTTCCTACTTTCTTACATTATATGATCGAAAAGAGACATTCTATGAAAAGCACTGAAATTGATAAATTAATTACCGACTCCCCTTTGGTCAAAAAGCTTATCAATTTGGAGGAAGTCACGTGGTTTAACCCGCAGGCGACCACCCTTGAAAAAGGGCTGCCTTATGTCGGGCTGACGCAACAGGATGTGGCTGATGCTGAAGCTCGGTTGCTGCGGTTTGCCCCTTATTTGTGTCAGGCATTCCCAGAAACACAAAAAACGCAGGGTATTATTGAGTCCGATATCGTGGAAATTCCGGCCATGCAGCAAGCTCTGCAACAGCGCTATGGGGTTGAAATCACGGGCCGCTTACTGTTGAAGAAAGACAGCCACTTACCGATTTCCGGTTCGATTAAAGCACGCGGTGGTATTTATGAAGTTTTGACGCATGCAGAGAAACTGGCGCTACAAGCCGGTTTACTGGCTGAAACTGATGATTACAGCAAGTTATTCTCAGATGATTTCCGCCAGTTCTTCAGTCAGTACCGCATTGCTGTGGGGTCTACAGGTAATCTGGGGATGTCGATTGGTATTATGAGTGCCAAGTTAGGATTCAGTGTCAGTGTGCATATGTCCGCTGATGCCCGTGAATGGAAGAAACGTAAACTGCGTGAACACGGCGTCAATGTCGTTGAATATGAGCAGGACTATGGCGTGGCGGTAGCGCAGGGGCGCAAACAGGCAGAGTCTGACCCAAATTGCTTCTTTATTGACGATGAAAACTCGCCAACCTTATTCCTCGGTTATTCGGTAGCAGGCAGTCGGTTGAAAAAGCAGTTTGCTGAGCAACAGATTCTGGTAGATGAAAATCACCCACTGTTTGTCTATCTCCCTTGTGGCGTGGGTGGTGGCCCCGGTGGTGTGGCTTTCGGCTTAAAATTGGCATTTGGTGACCATGTCCACTGTATTTTTGCCGAACCAACGCATTCACCTTGCATGTTATTGGGCGTCTATACCGGTCTGCATGATGGTATTTCCGTGCAGGATATCGGTATTGATAATATCACTGCCGCAGATGGTTTGGCCGTTGGACGGGCATCTGGATTTGTTGGTCGCGCCATGGAACGTTTACTGGACGGCTTCTATACCTTGAGTGATGCTGAAATGTATGACCTGTTGGGCTTGCTTAATCGCCATGAAGGTATTCAGTTGGAGCCTTCGGCACTGGCGGGGATGCCCGGTCCGGCACGAGTTAGCAGCAGTAGCGATTATTTGAAAGATAATCACTTTAGTGCTGAGAAAATGCAAAATGCAACCCATCTGGTGTGGGCGACCGGCGGCGGTATGGTGCCTGCGCAAGAGATGAAAAAGTATCTGGCGACAGCGAAGATTTAAGGCCATAACCGGATAACAGTATAAAAACGGGGCTAAATTTCTGCCCCGTTTTTATGCCGAATAACCGTCAGTGAGTGGGGAAAACCGGACTTTAATATCAGTGAGTTGGCTGTAGTAAGGGGCGGATGTAATCACCAAATCAATTTATTTTCCCAGCCATGTCCCGGACGGTTACCGCAATGCCGGCGAGTCAGCAGCAAAAGTATTGCGGCTTTCCTATTGTACCCTGCCAGTCAGTAATATCTTTTGGGTTCATGAGATAATTGGCTTGGCTTAGTATTGCCCGGTAGAGATTAGCCTTGCTCAGGTTAATCTCTGCTAGCTTTGGCTCGGACAAATTAGCTTCTGGCAGATTTACCCGATTAACTTTTTTTAAGTACTGCTGGCACTAGTTGCCAATAAAAAAAGCCGCCAGCTAACATCAACTGGCGGCTTTATAGTTTTATTTTAGCGGGTTAGTTTTTACTGCCCCGCGCAGCGATAATTGCATCGGCAACATTACGTGGCGCTTCGGCGTAGTGCTTGAACTCCATCGTGTAGGTCGCACGGCCTTGCGACATGGAACGTAATACGGTCGAGTAGCCGAACATTTCAGATAACGGCACTTCTGCTCGAATAATCTTCCCGCCGCCAATCATCTCTTCCATGCCTTGCACCAGGCCACGGCGAGAGGAAAGGTCGCCCATCACGTTACCGGCATACTCTTCCGGTGTTTCCACTTCCACACTCATGACTGGCTCCAAAATCACCGGTGACGCACGTTTGGCGGCTTCTTTGAAGCCAAAGATGGCCGCCATTTTAAACGCCAGTTCGGAGGAATCCACCTCATGGTAGGAACCGAACGTCAGGGTGACTTTCACATCCACCACTGGATAACCGGCCAGAACCCCGGTATTGGTAGCTTCGAGTACCCCTTTCTCTACCGCCCCGATAAACTCACGGGGAACCACACCACCTTTAGTGGCATCGACAAAGGCGACGCCGCTGCCCGGTTCTTGTGGTTCTAGAGTAAAGACCACATGACCATATTGCCCTTTACCACCGGATTGACGGACAAATTTGCCTTCAACATCGGTCACGGTTTTGCGCACGGTTTCGCGGTAAGTGACCTGCGGTTTACCGATATTGGCTTCCACACTAAACTCGCGTTTCATGCGGTCGACAATGATCTCCAGATGTAATTCGCCCATGCCGGAGATAATGGTCTGGCCGGACTCTTCGTCCGTACGGATACGAAACGACGGATCCTCCGATGCCAACCGCTGTAGCGCCAACCCCATTTTCTCTTGATCGGCCTTGGTCTTCGGCTCAATGGCTTGTGAAATCACCGGCTCAGGGAATTCCATGCGCACCAGCGTAATAACGGCATCCGGGTCACACAGTGTTTCCCCGGTAGTGACATCTTTTAAGCCCACGCAGGCGGCGATATCACCAGCACGGATTTCATCCACTTCAATCCGGTTATTGGCGTGCATCTGGACGATGCGGCCAATGCGCTCTTTCTTGCCTCGAATTGGGTTATAAACACTGTCGCCTTTGCTCAGCACGCCGGAGTAAACTCGCACGAAAGTCAGCTGGCCCACATAGGGGTCAGTCATCAATTTGAACGCCAATGCCGAGAATTTCTCATTATCATCCGCCCTGCGGCTCACTTCGTTGCCATCTTCGTCGGTGCCACTGACCGGTGGAATATCCACCGGTGATGGCATCAGTTCAACGACCGCATCCAGCATGCGCTGCACGCCTTTGTTCTTAAATGCGCTGCCGCACATCATCGGCTGGATTTCACCCGCAATAGTACGGATACGCAGACCTTGGGTGATTTCATCGACGGTGAGGTCACCAGTTTCCAGATATTCTGTCATCAGTGCTTCAGAGGCTTCAGCTGCCTCGGAGACCATTTTCTCGCGCCACTCATTAGCCGTCGCCAGTAAATTTTCCGGGATTGCCTCATAATTGAATGTCATCCCCTGAGACGCTTCGTCCCAGATAATGGCGCGCATTAGTCGCAAGTCCACCACGCCGGTGAAGTGCTCTTCACTGCCAATTGGAATCACAATCGGCACCGGATTGGCTTTCAGGCGGTCAATCATCATCTGCCGCACGCGGAAGAAGTCAGCACCTGGGCGGTCCATTTTATTGACGAATGCCAGCCGCGGTACACGGTATTTATTGGCCTGACGCCAGACAGTTTCAGATTGCGGTTGTACGCCACCGACCGCGTCATACACCATGACCGCACCGTCGAGTACCCGCATGGAGCGTTCCACCTCAATGGTGAAATCCACATGCCCTGGGGTGTCGATAATATTAATGCGGTGCTCCGGTAGGGTTCTGTCCATACCTTTCCAGAAGCAGGTCACGGCAGCCGATGTAATGGTAATGCCACGTTCCTGCTCCTGTGCCATCCAGTCAGTAGTCGCGCCGCCATCGTGCACTTCACCCAGTTTATGACTGACGCCGGTGTAGAACAGAATGCGCTCGGTAGTGGTTGTCTTACCGGCGTCGATGTGGGCTGAGATACCGATGTTGCGATAGCGCTCGATAGGAGTTTTACGTGCCATATTAAGTCCTTAAAAGATGATGGCAATTTCGGGGCGGGCGATTTGATGCTCTGCCGGGAAGTTGTTGGTTTAAGTTGTACATTACTGTTGATCAACAGGTGATCGCGATCAGTATAGTCCCATTGTTCGAATATACACGTACAATTTAATTATTTGTTCTGAAACTGTGCAATAATGGCTGGGGGCAATGGTTGGCAGGGTATTTGCCCTTACACTGGATTTATGAGTTGGGTCGACATGGAGTATAGGCTATATTGCCGCCGGTTAAGGGCCGGTGGATATGGCCAAATCAGGCAGTCTGGTCGCGGGCTGTCGTTTATTAATAGGAACACTATGATTGCAAATCACCCTGAGCGTGAGCAGATCCGATTGGAAAATGTGCTGACGGCTTTAGGTAATCCACTGCGGCTGGCGGTGGTACGTAGGCTGGCGGCAGGGGGCGAACATGCATGTGGCACTTTGGTGCACGGGCTGTCTAAATCTACCTTGACCCATCATTGGCGTGTGCTGCGTGAAAGTGGGGTTATCTGGCAACGTCCCTGCGGACGAGAGAGTTTGTTATCTCTGCGGCGTGATGATATTGATGCTCGTTTTCCCGGTTTGTTGGATGTGCTGCTGAATGCGGTGGAAAATGACTCTACCACTGATGAGTCGACGGCAAAGCATCTGCCGGAGAGTGAATTGCGCGCAGCGAAAGGCTGTGTATAACAGCGGAGAAACATCCCCCGCTGTTTGTGGCTGATGCAGACCAGCTTACACGGCTTGAGCAAGCTGTTTCAGCCAAAGAATACCGCGCTCTGGCGATGTCAGTACCGGAATGGATGGCGGTGTTGGCAGTGTGGTTAGCACTCTGGCCATTGACGCCTGCGCCAGCATCACCACGTCGCTACTGGCGAGCGCCTTTTGTAGCCCGGCGGCAACAATACGGTCATGGGTGACATTGTCGCCATCCAGTAGTGCGATGAATGCTTCAGGCATTAGCATCGGCACTATATCCAGTTTTTTACCTGCCTCTGTGGCTTTACGGCGCACAAATTCCAGCGTCGGTTCCAGCGTGGTAGCGACTGTAGCCAGCACTGAAATCCGCCCGCCAAGAGTAATCGCCTCATCGACCATGGCAGAATCAATGCGCGTGAGCTGTAACGGAGTCATAAACTGGCACTGTTCCACCGCGCCGCCAATTGACGAACACGCGGTCATAAAAATCTCACAGCCTGCTTTCTCGGCATTATTGATATAACCGGCGATGCGAGCGCTGATTTCAGGGCTGACACCGCCGTGCTTCATAACCTGTTTAATCATCGAATCTTCAATGATATGCATGACTTCGGCTTGCGGCATATGGTCGGCAATCAGTGTTTGCATCATGCCGAGCGTGGCAGCACTGGTGTGAAATAGGGCAATTTTTTTCATTTTGTTATCCTTCACAGATTGTTCTGCGGGTAAAAGGTTAGGCTAATTCATGCATAAACTGGGCGACTTTGACTGCCGCTTCATGATCTTCTTTGGCGGATAATCCGCCCACGGCGACGGCACCAATACACTGTTTATTCGCATTTAGCAGCGGAATACCTCCTGGCAGAGCGGTAAACCGCGCATCGCCGAAGTAGCTGATATCTAACTGCTCGTTTTGCAGCCGTTGCAAAAAGGTGTCGGTGGTGGCGCCGAGCTGACAGCTGGTATAAGCCTTACGCTGCGTCAGTTCGATGGTCAGTAACTTTGCGCCATCCATCCGGGCAAAAGCCAGTAAGAATCCCTGTTGGTCGCAAACGGCAACACTCAGCGGCCGATGGTTATAGTCATTTTTTGCCAGATTTAACGCATGGCTGACGGCCTGTTGCGCGGTATCCAATGTGAGTTGCGTAAGCATACAGCCTCCTATGCAGAGTGAGTTTCAGAAAGTGATGAATCAGGTTGAGTAGTGCCGGTTCGGGTGCGCTGATGAGCCAAGTCCTTTCTGCGCCAGTAGTTGGCTAGCAGCGATCCGGTGACATTACCCAGCGGCGTCATGACCGCCGATGCCAGCCCGACTGTTGCCAGTTTGCCCATCGCCGCAGCCAGGCCAGATGCCATACCGCCATTTTGTAGACCGACCTCAAAAGCGATTGTGCGCGATGATTCGACATCCAGACGAAATACCCAGCGGCTCATGCAGTAGCCGATCAAGAATCCACCACAGTTATGAATCAACATCGCGACACAGAGTAAAATACCCACTTGCATCAGGTTATCGCGCCCAGCAGCGGCGGCCGTGGTGGTGAAGAAGATGATGCCCATCATGGAAATTCTTGGCATCGCCAGCAGGACTTTGTCGGATTTGGTGGTTAACCAGTTGTAGAACAGGCTCCAGATGATGCCGCCGGCGAAGAAATTAGCGACCACAGCCAGCATTTGTGCATCGGCTGAGGCAGTTTCGAATAGACGATCCCAGCCACCCAATATCATGAACAGCAGCCATACAGCACAACCTGCGGCGATGGTTTGGACCACGCGGCGGCCTTGTTGACTAGCATAGGTTTTCAGGTAATCGTGCAAAATGGCGGCCCCAATCGGGATCATCACAATTTTGATGACATCCATCACCATCGACAGCAATTTCACCTCAATCAGCGAACCGGCCAGAATATTAACCCACAGTGGGGTCATTACCGTGGCGACCAAGGTTGAAACCGCCGTCACGGAGATTGCCAGCGCCAGATTGGCATTGGCGATATAGACCATTACCGTTGATGACAGGCCACTGGAACATGAGCCGATCAGAATAATGCCAACCGCGACTTCTGGTGGGAAACTGAAAATTTGCGTCAGAGCATAGCCGAGTAGCGGCATGATTAAGAAGTGACAGAAGGTGCCGACAAATACCGCCCACGGCATTTTCGCCACATCAGCAAAGTCTTTGATGGTGAGCTTGGTCCCCATGCTGAACATGGTGGCCTGAATGACTAAAAAGACGATCCATTTATGGGTGATATTGAAGCCACCCCAGATAATCAGATCTTTGGAGTAGATCATCGCCGCGACAAATCCGGCAATAATCCATAAGGTGAATTGATAACTGCGTAATCCCGGCCAATACCCGGCACCAATGGCAAAACCAGTAATACATATCACTAATCCTGGGTGCCATAAGCCAGTGGATTGCATCACCATTCCAGCAAGGGAGATAATAACACCCAATGCAGAAATCAGTAATCCGGCTTTATAGACAGACGTGCTGATAGCCATAATAAACCTCACTTGTCGCTAATTGAAATGCGACATATTAAATAGTAGGGTAAACAGATAATTTAATTAACGATTATTAATATCGATATTTAGCATTTTTCTCGCCTGCTTAGGCGTAGCGACCTGTTTATCCATGCTGGTAATAATGTTGGCCAATTTTTTTACCAATGGCAGATTAGATTCCACGGTATCAGTGGCATTAATATATCGGCTGTCTTCAAAACCAATCCTGACTTCTGTGGCCCCCATACCTACTGCCGCGGCAATCAATGAAAAGTCACGGCGGCCAAAATGAGTAATTGCCCACAGTGCATCACGGGGAATAAATTGGCGCATAGCAATTAATGCATCAATTGTTGCGGGGGTAGAGCCGCGATGACCCAATACAATATTAAACAGCAGGGGTTGTTTGAATTTTATTTTCTCCTGAAGTAGAAGAATATTATTAATCATCCCAATTTCAAACACTTCAAATTCAGGGATGATATTTTTCTCTACAATCAGGCGCGAACAATATTCCACGTCTGGCGTTGGGTTAAGATAAACGCTGTCACCCAGGTTCACTGAGCCGACGTTAAGTGAAGCCATGCCCACACCTTTACATTGCAGTGGAGCGCAGCGTTGCTCAATGTTCATTGCAGAAACCCCGCCGGTAGAGGCCTGAACTATCATCTCGGTCTGACTGAGAACCGGCGCAATGGTGGCAGCAAAATCACTGACATCCGGGGTGAGTTTGCCGTGCCGGTCACGAACATGAAGATGAACGACGGCGGCACCGGCATCGGCACAGGCTAAGATATCCTGCGCCACCTCGGCGGGTTCTACTCGGGTCGAATCTGCGGCTACTGGTGCTAGCGAAATAATAACGTGATTAGACATAATTGAATTCCTAAATATGACCCGCCATACAGAGATATTTTGGGTGTAGGTTATTAATTAATTGTTTTATAATGAGTAAACCAACCTAATCCTTCTAGCGTGGTAGTCTCTGGCTGATATTCACAGCCAATCCACCCCGAATAATGATGTGACGCCAGATAATTAAACAGCCATGAGTAATTTATTTCTCCGCCATTGGGTTCATTTCTGTTGGGTGCCGAGGCAATTTGTAAATGTGAAATTAATGGCCAGTAATGTTGTAGGCTGCGCGTAATATTCCCTTGAATTTTCTGGCAATGATAAATATCAAACTGAAGAAAGATATTTTCTTTGTTACACGTTTTAATTAATTGTGCTGCTCGCGTAAATGTTGAAATAAAATAATCGGGCATATCTTCAGTGTTTAATGGTTCGATAAGGACCCTAATGTTATCCGCTAATAAATAATCTGCTGCATAACTTAATCTTTTTACTAGTGTGTCGTATTGTTCTTCTTCAGTGATGCTGCTATTTCTGTTTCCGGCCATTATGTGTATTTGTTGACACCTTAATGCCCGCGCATATTCCCGTGCTTGTTGCAGGCTTTGTCTAAATTCCTCCTCACGTTGTGGCAGTGAGGCCAGTCCCCGTTCTCCCTGATCCCATCTTCCCGGTGGCGCGTTGATCAACACCACTGGCAGCCCGCTTGTGCGCTGAGCGCTGACTAAACTATCAATCGATTCCTGATAGGGAAACAGACACTCTGTACCCTGAAATCCGGCGGCGGCGGCCTGACTGAAGCGCTCAATCAGCGGGACTTCGTTAAATAGCCAGCTTAGATTGGCTGCGAATTTGAGCATGATTTTCTCGCTTCTGTGTTAACCAGATGCAACTTAACCCCGAGTTCGCCAATCTGCTGCTGCGCATCAGGCGGCAGATGCACATCAGAAATAATGTCGCTCAACTGCTGTAAGTTGCAGATATGAAACATACCGTACTTGCCATACTTACTACTGTCCGATACCAGTATGTTGCGCCGGGATGCCCGCATTACCGCCGCCTTGACCATCGCTTTACCTTCACTCGGTGTCGACATTCCGCGCTCCAACTCCCATGAACTGCTACTTAGAAACGCGACATCAATGTTGATTGCATTAAAGAAATTAGCGGCGCTGTTGCCCAGACAAGAGCGATTGCGACGATCGACCAGTCCTCCGGTGTGATACAGCGTGATATGCGGCATATCCATTAAATAACTGCTGATGGTGAAATCATTGGTCACCACGGTCAGATTAAAGCAGTTGCTGGCAGCAATGGCTTTAGCGACTTCAAACAGCGTGGTGCCTGCATCTAAATACAGCGTCTGCCCCGGTTCGATCAGCATTGCGGCCAATGCGCCGATATTCTGCTTTAGCCCATGATTCAGCGACGCTTTCTCACTATAGGCCAGCTCCAGCTTCAGCATGTTATTCAGTTTGACGCCGCCATTAATCGCCACCACCTTACCTTCAGCTTCAAGCACCTGAATATCTCGACGCACGGTCATGTGCGACACATTCATGATGTCGGCAAGATCTTTAAAAGACGCGACATTCTGTTCATGCACATAGCGATAGATAAAATCACGACGCTGTTCAGGGAGCATGGCGTTCACCCAATTTTATTGCGATACACTTGACGTAGCTCATCGATATCTGATGCGCTCAGTTGGGTGTAAGCATAAGGTTTCAACAGAAAATACAGCCGGGCTGTATCTTCAAGTTCTTCGGCATTAAATACAGCTTCGCGTAGGGTCGAGCCACTGACTACTGGGCCGTGATTAGCGAGCAGTGCGGCATTGTGGCTCTGCGCGGATTCTGCCAATGCGGCGGCAATGGCAGGATCGCCCGGCTTCATATAAGGCAGCAAAGGCAGTTGGCCGATACGCATAACATAGTACGGTGTAATTGATGGCAAACAATCCATTGGGTCAATATCTGTCAGGCAGGATAGCGCCGTCAGATAAGGTGAGTGGAGATGGACTACCGCGCCACACTGTGGCCGTGCTCGATACATCGCCAAATGCATTGGCACCTCTTTGGACGGTTTATCACCGCTGAGATGGTGGCCATCGGCATCCAGTTTACTTAAAGTCTGGTTATCCAGTTCACCCAGACAAGAGTTGGTGGGGGTCACCAAAAAACCGCCGTCAGGTAACTTCGCACTGATATTGCCTGAACCGCCGCTGCTTAATCCGCGCTGAAACAGTGAACGGCCATACTTCACCAAATCATCGCGCAGCTGTTGTTCAGATAATGGCATGGTGTTCATGCGACATACTCCTGCGCCAGACGGAAAAAGTCTTCATTGCCAAAGTTGCCAGATTTAAGCGCCATCATCAGCCCATGCTGTGCATCTCGCACCCATGGCACACCTGGCGCGATTGATTTGCCGATCTCCAATATATTCACTCCGAGCTGGTTGACGACAGTGCCGGAGGTTTCTCCACCTGCCACGATGAAGATATTGACACCTCGAGCCAGTAATTGGCGGGTGAGCTGGGCAAAAGTCTCTTCGACGGCCAGGCTGGCACGTTGTTCGCCATATTGTTGCTGAATCGCCGAGATTTCCGCGGGTGGTTGGGTGGCTGACACTAATGGCGCAAAAAGATCGGCAAGATGTTGCTCAACCCAGTCAGCAATCTGGTGGATATAAGCAGAATCTGCCGAAATGCAGCGCTCAACGTCCAGTGCAAAATGTGCAGCAAACTGGCGGTAATTCGTGACCTGACGATTGGTCATCACTGAACAACTGCCGGAAAGCACCACAGTTTTTTTCTGTACAGGAAAGCTGAGGGCGCGCGCTGCTGCTGTGGTTTGTGAAGGCAAGTATTTCGCCAGCGAACCCGCCAGCCCGGAACCACCAGCAAGCAGTGGCTGCTCTGCTAATGCGTGAGCCAGAGGGGCCAGATCGTTAACCGTCAGTGTGTCGGCAATAACATGGTTTATCCCTTGTCCAGCCAGCACCGTGAGCTGCTGAGTGACCGCCGCCGTACCTTGCTGAATCACTGCTAAATTGAGTGAACCGACATGGCCTGTTACTTGTGGTGCTAATACGTGACATAAATTGGCATCACGCATTGGGTTAATCGGGTGGTTTTCCATACCGGACTGATTCAGTAGCCGACCATTCACAAACAGATGAGCATGGATAACTGTGCGCAAATTCTGTGGCAGAGCCGGGCAATGTACGACTTGCTGGGCTCCACATGCCGCCATCAGCGCATCACTGACCTGGCCGATATTACCTTCTGGCGTGGAATCAAAAGTGGAGCAATATTTAAAATAAATTTGCCGTGCTTGCGCCGTTTCTTTTAACCACCGCAAACAGGCTAGTGACTGTTTTACGGCGATTTCAGCCGGAATAGAACGACTTTTCAATGAGATAACCACAGCATCTACATCAGCGGGGCATACCGTATCAATTGACGGTTCACCGATAATTTGTACGACTTTCCAGCCGCTATCTGACATGAAACTGGCGATGTCGGTAGCGCCAGTAAAGTCATCGGCAATCACGCCAAGTTGGATAGACATCTCAACCCCTCCTGCAACAGCGTATTTAATTGACTCTATTGTTAGGTTTTGTGCTTAACATTGAGATGACTGATATCACAAACTTTATAACGGGGAAAAAAGAGGTTTTTTATTTAATTGATTGAAATATAGTGGAAATTAGCAAGGTTGACGAAAATAACCTTTCACACAGAGTTGTGAATTTTTGTGCGGTGCTAATAGTGATGAATGACTTGCTCGCATCTGATCAATAAAATCACCGGCGAAATAGGCATCTTCGCCGGTGAGGTTCATAAAATTATCTGTGCCGTGAATGATTAAATCTCTTCGGCGTGGGCCAAAACAAAATCTTCAGCTTCTTTCGACCATAATCCGTCAGTTTTATGCAAAATCGTTTGCAGTTCCTGCAATAACGGCAAATCTTGTGGTTGTTCCATTAGCTCACTTAAGGATGTCAGTGGCATATTTTTTCCGGTATAAACCAACTTTTTACCGCCGATAATTTGCGGTAAATTCAATGTGGTTTCTGCCGCATCATTGAGTCCCAGAATATGAGAGACCACTTTCCCAGCATTCACTTTCTTTTCTTCAATTAACTTTACAGCTTCACGCATATCGTCAGTATTTCCTCCGGAAGTACCGACATAATGGGTGAACGAATAATGGATATCGTAGAAATTAACCGACGCCATAAAATTCTTATCCTGCGGGCCAGCAAAGAAGTTAAAACAGCCATCCGGGGCTAATAGGCTTGAAGCCAATGTCACTAATTGCGCTGAAGGTACAAAAACAAAAATATCGTCATAACCTTGGCCCGCGGTCAGTGCCATTAAGCGTTCAAACTGATCGTCGGTTTGTTTGGTATTAAGATAATTCACCTGGGTTTGCGGCTCGCTTGGATAGAGGCGTGCGGCGTAATCCAATTTTTGTTGATGACGATCGGTAACCACCAAAAGTTGCGGATTAACAGGCCCGTGCAGAGCATAATCAATGGCTAATAATCCCATTGGGCCGGTACCGCCAAGGATCAACACATTACCGCCGGGTTTGATACCCATTTTGTGTTGATAAGTACCAGGAACCAGATGGTAATTGGCATTAAATGCGCCGATAACACAAGAAAGTGGCTCTACCAGAGACCCTTCGAAATAGCTTTCACCTTCATATGGCAGCAAGCAATCTTGCTCCATCACTTCATTAGGGATAACCACGTGGGTAGCTTCCCCTCCGACATAAGGGAAAGAATATCCGGGGCAGTCAGGACGGTCTGGTAATTGTAGATTAGCCTGAATCACATAACGACTACCGGGTTTGAATTTATGCTGCCATTTCTTACCGACTTGCAGGATATCACCGCAAAATTCATGACCAATAATAATTGGATTTTCCGCCACATTGTCGGGTACTTTTTTATGGTCGGCACCCAGATTGGCTTCTTTCCATGAAGAGAGGCAAATACTGTCAGTCACGACGGTCGCCAGAATTTCATCGTCGCCTATTTCCGGTAAGGTGAAACTTTCCAGACGCAGGTCATTTTTGCCATATAAACGTAGTGCTTTAGTTTTCATGTGGAACCACCTCAATATTTTTTAAATATAAAAACAGCAGGTCGAATAAAAAAACTCCCTGGCATTAAATCAAGCCAAAATGCCAAGCCATGAGCCTACAATTCCGAGGCCAAACAGGGAGAAGATGAGCCAAATAGGGTTAATTTTTCGCTTGAGCAAGCGCATCATTAGCAGGGTTAATCCCAGAGCTAGCAGGCCGGGGCACAGTTGATCAAGAATGTTTTGCACCGTCATAGTTACGGTGGCACCGTCGTGACCCGGTGTTTTTGATATCACCAGCGGCACATTGATACTGGTCCATTTGGTGACCAAAACCCCCATGATAAACAAGCCCAGAATCGAGGCACCCTCGGTCAGTTTTTGCAGTAAATTACCACCGAGATCTTTGACAATATTGATCCCTTTAACAAAACCGTATTGCAGGCCGAACCATTTCAGCGCCAGACGGACAGAGTTAAATGACAGGAAGAACAGAATCGGCCCTAACACGTTGCCATTCAGTGCCAGCGACGCGCCCAAGGCGGCGGTAATTGGACGCAAGGTTCCCCAAATTAGCGGGTCACCCACCCCAGCCAATGGCCCCATCAACCCGACTTTCAGGCTATTGATCGCCCCTTCATCAATATCAGCGCCATTGGCACGCGCCTCTTCCATCGCCGCCGTCACGCCGATAACCGGGCCACAAACGGCCGGGGTGGTGTTGAAGAACACGAGATGACGTTTTAAGGCCGCAATTTGATCTTCTTTCAGCGGATATAAGCGCTTAATCGCGGGTACCATGTCATAGCAGAAACCAAGACCATGGATACGTTCATAGTTAAAAGAGGCCTGCTGCAAGTTACTGCGTAAAAACATTTTAAACAGATCAGACCGGGTTAATCGTTTGTTTAATGTGGTCATGGCAGCGTCTCCTAGTCTTCTAATTCATCAAGTTTGGCTTGGCTAGCCTGCGCTACAGGTGCCGCCGGTTTCTGATAAAGCGGATTTAATTGGATATATAGCAGGGCAATAATCAAGCCGATGCCACCGAAGGCGAGCAAACTGAAACCGAGGTAGCCTCCAACAATAAAACCGAGGAAGAAGAAGGGCATCAGGTACTTCACGCCCATCATGTTGAGCACCATGGCGTAACCCACGACCACGATAAATCCACCTGCAATTTGTAACCCATGGGTGACGACGGTTGGGATGGCACTGAGCATGTGGCTGACGGTATCGGCGCTGACAAAGATGGAGACAATCAATACCGGTATGGCTACCCGTAATGCCTGTACCAGTAACGCCGAGACATGCATTAAATCGATCATGGCAAAATTGGCTTTTTCCGCGTACTTATCTGCTGCATGTTGGAAAACGACGGTGATAGTACGGGCAAAGACGGTCAGTACCTGACCGGCCGCTGCGACAGGTAGGGCAATGGCAATACCTGTGGCAATATTTTGATGGCCAACAATGACCAGAATAGTGGAGATAATACTGGCGAGCGCAGAGTCAGGGGATTGCGCAGCCCCGACATTCATCCAGCCCAAAGCGATTAACTCCAGGGTACCGCCGAGGATAACGCCAGTGGTCATATCACCGAGGATCAGACCAGTGATAGTACAGGCTATTAAGGGGCGGTGAGTTTGAAACTCATCCAGCACACTTCCCATACCGGCAATACAGGCGAAAATAAATATTAAAATTATCTGTACTAAACTTATTTCCATGGTGACCTCTTTGGACAATATAAAACCTCTCACGTGGTGCGCGATAAAAATGGTTTTCTGTCCAGATTAAGTAATCGGATTTAAATGTTTAATAAAGCCTGGGTTATTATTTATTTATCAAATTAGGTGTCGTTATTTAGACTCCAGCTCACGTAATTTTTTAATCACATCCACCTGAGGGTCAGAAGTGACTACCCGTAAATCTAAATGAACGCCACGTTCACCTAATGCATAAAAAGCATTAATATCGTCCTGGTCAACCGAAACAGCTTTGGTTAATTGTGTTTTTCCTTTTTTAAAAGCCATGCCACCAATATTAATAACGTCAATTTTCACCCCTTGGTCCACCAATCGTAAAACATCTGTTGGATTGGTAAATAAATAAAACACAGTGTCATTGGCATAATTTGGATTGTGATAAACAGCTACGGCCTTTTCTATATTAACGACATTCACTTTAATTCCCGGTGGAGCAGCTTGTTTTAATAATGTTTTTCGGATTTCATCGTTATAAACTTCATCGCTACAGATAATAATACGCCCGGCTTTGGCTTCTTTCGCCCATACCGTGGTGACCTGACCATGAATCAGCCGGTCGTCAATTCTTGCCAGATTGATTTTCATATAAAGTCGGCCTCTTCTTCTTCACAGCATTGTTGGTGGTGGAATGACTGGACACACTGTGTACCAATTTCGAGTAAATAATCCGTGAGTTCTTTCGCCGTCATGGTTTGTTGGTTATCGGCAATTTCTAGTGCCAGTGGCAGTGATAATCCACTAATAACCTGGATGTGGCTTTTGCCGAATGCCAGACGAGCCGCAGCGTTATAAGGACTACCACCTTGTAAATCCACTGCAATTAGCCAAGAGCTATGCTCACTCTTTGCCATGACATCTTGCATTTTCTCGACTAAGTTCTCGGCATTCTCACCACGGTTAAACAGTAGCGGAGTAATATTCTGTGTTGCGCCATACACCATATTGACGGAGTTCAGCATTGAAACGGCTAAATCACCGTGAGCACAAAAAATAACCTTAACCATTTTTCCTCCTGTTATTACATTCCCTTGCCCATCTAAATTTGGATAATACTCCGCCACACACTGAAACGTGTGATTTCGTAAACTGTTATTTTATATTAGGGTAAAATTAGCCTCTTATTGAAGTAATCTTACCTACACCTTATCTAGAAATAGATACTTACCTCTAGTTTATGCCGTTATTTTAAGTATCTCCTCAGCCGTTTCTTTTGTCGTCACTAGGCTATTAATATATTTTCCTTTGATAGCACCGATAATTCCGCTGATTTTTTCGTGGGAGTGGGCAATACCAATGGAGTAACGGGCTTTCTTAATTTTGTCTAATTGAATGGTAATCGTTTTATCCGAGATATAGGTTTCAACCGGATTACCCTGTAAATCATAAAAACGTGAGCAAATATCACCAGCAACCTGTCGGTCATTAAAGTGGTCAATCACATCACTACCATAAAAAGCTCGCCAAGTAGAATTACCGGAAATACTTGGTGAACCAATGCCGAATATAGCGATATCCAGTCGCTGCCAATAGTCGGCAATGGCCTGATAATGCTGAGATTGCATAATACCATCACGGATAACACTCTCTTCCAGAATAGCCGGGAAATCGATCAGCAGTGACTCACCTTTTAATTTCATGGCAGCGCTGTAGACCAGAGTATTGACATGAAAGCGACTTTCTAATTTCCCAGACGGGCCGCCAACCATCGGGATACAGGTCAGTTGGCGCGACACTGGCGATGTATCCATTTGTTCAACCAGCGCGGCAATAGCACTGCCCCAAGAGAAGCCTAGAATATCGCCATTTTCAATAATTCGATTAAGCAGCGCGCCACACTGTTTTGCCATTAATATCAGTTGCTGCTCTGGCGATTGGTCCTGTTCTGAAGAGACCACAATTGCCTCGCGTAATTTAAAGCGCGATTTCAACTGCTGTTCCAGCAACAAATTCTCGTTATAGTTGTAGTTGATTGAAATAGTGACAATACCTTGTTCGCGTACTTTCTTTAGCATTCGGCTGATACTGGTTCGGTAAATTCCCAGCGCCCGCGCTATCTCTGCTTGTGTGAAATTTTGCTCGTAATACATTTGTGCAATTTTCACCATCAGGCGTAGATCATCGCTCTTTTCCATTTCAGCCTCTTGCACATTAGTGCAAATATCATTAAGTTATCTATGACTTGATATAATCACTTTCCATTTTTTAAGTCAAAAGCACGAAATAATGAATTAGCTCGCCACTCTGTCATAATCATCTAATACCCACACTAAAATTAACCGCAGATATCGCACAGATGTGCATACATCTTTAATGGTTTGATTTGTATTAAATAAATAGAAAAGTGGTTTTTGTGTTCCTTCACTTTATTCTGGACAAATTTTGGATTTCGATCACATTTTTATTTTGCGTGATATGATGGGTTTTGCACATATGTGCAGAAATATAGTGTGGCAGATAAAACCTGGCCCTATTTGACCGAGTTTTATCTGGGGATGGGGATTAATTCAGTAGTGGTTTGTAGTGATGCGGTTGACGCATGGTGACCAGATCTTTACGGCGCACCACATTGGTGGGGTAAGGACTGCCCACCAGAGAGCGGGTATCAATGGTTTGCGTCACTGTTTGGGGTTCTTGCCACAGTAACTGTTCTTGTCGTGGGAAGGCGAAAGTTTCAGGACCGAATATTCCGCTGTATCCCCCCAGCTCATGAGTGCTATCGATTGCATTGGCAAAGGCCAGATACAGATTATTTTCCCCTGCACGGGTTCTGAATAAGTGCCAGTGAAGTGGATCGGCTCCGGTCGGAATAGGGTAACTTTGCAAGACAGTGCTGCCCTGATGTGCTCCAGTAAAGCCCGCAGCCACGGCGGCTGAACAGGCAATAATATCGCATCCCATCAATGCCAGAATCCGAGCTGATTCTGGCAGCAAGGCATCATGGCCTGACAGCAATCCAACTCGCCCCAGTGCGGTATCAAATACCCGCCACTGTTCCCCAGCGCTGGCCCACTGTTGCTGGGTCTGAGAAAGATGTATTTGCTGATAGCAGCCAATTAGTCCCTCCGGGCCATACAGAACCTGAGTGTTATAGTTTTTATCCTGCTGCTTTTCGGCCATGCCTACCACCAGATAGACTCGTAATTTCATGGACAACCGGACCAATGCCCCCACTGCGGGGCTTTGCCGTGTTTGCGCATGTGTTGCGCCTGTGAGGTAGCCGGTCAGTGCTAATTCAGGGAATACAATCATTTCACTACCTTGCCGAAGCACGGCTTCTTCTGTCATGGCTATTATGGTCGCCAGATTGTCATCCACCCGCTCAGTGGAGGAGAATTGCGCGACGGTGATACGGCTGTGTTTACCCGCTGGTAAAGGTTGTTGCCCGTAAAGCCCAAAGAAATTTTGTGGATTCCATAAAAAACTGTCGCTCAAGAGCGAGTGATAATAGTCAGGCCGGCGTTGTTCAAACACCGGCTCACCCAGCACCTGACGTTGTCGGCTCCGGCTGATATCAATTTCGGCATAGGCAATGCCATCCCCGCCATCGACCACAGCAGCAATATTACCATCAGGTTCAATAATGCAACTGCCGCCACTGAATTGGACACCTCGCTCTAGCCCCCAGCGATTGCTTTCCAGCAGGTAGCAGCCATTTTCCATCGCCCGGCTGATCCAGTAAGGGGCGGGCGTGCGCTCTGCCAGCCAGTTACTGATGTGACAAATGACATCAACCCGGTCCAGCGCCAGTAAGCGGGCGGTTTCGGGGAAGTGAATATCCATACAGACCAGCATGCCAATGCGCCCCAGTGGGGTATCAAAAACCTGATGCCCGACATCACCGGCGGCAGCCCATTTGGGTTCTGAAATATAGGGATGGCTTTTGCGATGGCAACCTATCACTCCCTGTGGCCCGATTAGTACGGCACTGTTGTAATAGAGGGCTGTTTGCCGGTCGACTTCCGGCATCCCCAACACGATATAGCATTGATAACGTTGCGCTAGTTCAGCAAAGCGAGCGGTACTGTCACCAGGAACAGTTTCTACCATGGGCGCGATTTCCTGCCGGTCAAACCAGCAGTAACCCGTGGTGGCCATTTCTGGCGTTGTAATCAGGCGCGCCCCTTTTTGTGCCGCCTGCTCAACTAACGTCAGTAACTGACGCACATTGGCCTCTTTGGCAAACATCAAGGGTTCAAACTGAACTGCGGCGGCAAGAAAGGGGGCTATTGACATGATTATCCTCACAAATAATGAATGTTATGCTCGCAGAGTTTCCGAGCAATCAAGACTCAGTTCTTCCGGTTATGGACTGCTGTCGGTGTCGTCCAGGACAAGATGTCATTGGCCTGAATCAATGCGCATGAAATCTCTTCGACGGTAATACGTTTATCCATCGCCTGATGGCGCAGGATCTCATAGGCCTGTTCTTCACCAATGCTGTGCATCCGCATCAGAATGGCTTTGGCTTCACTGACTTGGCGGATCCCCAGCACTTTTTTTTCCAGCCGCTCAATTTGGGCACTCATCTGCCTCTGCTGTTGGGCATGATGCAAAGCCAGCACCATGGCTGACAGTAATCCTGAGGCTCGGATGGGCGTGGTGATGGTACTACCCGCCCCCATGCTAAGAGCCTGATCAATGAATGTTGGGTTCTCATAAGCAATCACGGCTATCAGGGCATGCTGATGGTGGTCGAGCCATGACACGTCCGGCTCGGGGTTATCTGACTGTAATGCATAGAAAATCAGGTCAGTATCTGCGGGCAGTTGTTCGGGAATTGGCCAGAAAGCCTGAACTTTAAAGCCCATGCGGCGTAAATGATTGGTGAGGGTTTCGCCATCTTCATCATCAGGGTGCAACACCACACAACGTATCCCCCGGCTAAGTAACAGGGCCGTCGCACTGATTCGGCTATCGCTAGGTCGCATGTGGATACCCCACTGTCGTGAGTTTGGTGACCCAATCGCCTTGAATCTGGTTAGTCATGTAAGGGTCGGGTTCGACGATACGGCGAGATTCCTGCACGATGGTAAATTGCCCACTTTCATTTGCCATACCAATGCGTGGATATAGCCCGGTGTGTTGATTCAGTGGGTCAATACGAATGCGGCCCTGTGGGGCATCAAACTGGCTCCCGCGCAGTGCGGCTGATAGTGGATAGATGTGGTCACTGCCACATTCTGCCATGGCTTTAGCGAACAGATGCACCTGGCTGTAAGTGGCTTCCCAATTCATATCTGTGGTGAATTCCGGTCCGAATTGTTGGTGGAATTGCTTGAGGGCCGCCTGATTCGCTTTGCTGGCAATGCTTTGGAAATAGGGCGCGGAACTGAAATGGCCCTGTGCCACTTCCGCCCCCATAATGGCAATTTCGGTTTCTGATGTATTCAGACTGCCGATCGGCATACGGGCGGGATCTAAGCCTGCGGCTTGATAAGCTTGATACAAAAAGGGCACGGTTTGCCCAACTACGGTACTGAAAATAAAGTCTGGCTGCTTTTTCGCAATCTCCTCAATGATAGGGAGGAAAGCCTCATAAGGCGCATTCAGATCAAGATAGCGCTCGCCAATCACTGCGCCATCGTGGCGTTGCAAAATCAGCTCCTGCATATTGCGATTGCATTCGTAAGGGTAAATATAGCGAGAGCCAATCAGATAAACCCGCGCACCAAACTGGCCAGTGAGATAGTCAGCCAACTGTAAGCAGTTCTGATTAGGGGCGGCACCGCCATAGAAAATATTGTCAGAAAACTCAAAGCCTTCATACAGTTGTGAATAGAACAGTAGTCGACGATATTTTTCCACCACGGGTGACATAGCTTTGCGGCTACTGGAAGTGTAGCCGCCAAAAATCACATTAACCTCATGTTCTACAATCAATTGTTCAGCCAGTGCACGGAACTGGGTATCGTCAGATTGTGGATCAAAATGGATAGCATTCAGTAACCTACCGTTGATGCCGCCATTTTGGTTAATTTCAGCAATAGCCTGTGTCGCTCCACGCCATTGCGACAGTTCTTGTGCCGCTGTCACGCCACTGAAGGAGTACAGTAAGCCAATATTGACGGGGGTCTCTGAATCCATATGCACCTGCTTATGCCATTTGAAGATGGTGATTGAGCGAACACGAAAAACACCCCGGCCTGCACCGGGGCAAGGATTATGGCGCTAACAGTTCTTTATTCAGCATGGCGCCGACGGTGTATTTGGGGTCAACCATATTACCCAGCCGCACTTTGCCGCACTGGCTCAGCAGCATGTATGCATCCCATTGCTCGAAGCCAAAATCGGCCACCAGCCAGTAAATTAGGTCACGGTAAGCAATGCGGGTGGCATCTTCTAATGGGCGTGCGCTGCCAATGCTCATGATGGTTTCTGCGTTTTCCATCCGTGGCCAAGAGAGTTGCCAGTTCTTAATCAAATCCACTTTGATGGTGGTTATTGAGGCGAACTCCACCGCCGTACCACAGATTTCCCCGTCCCCTTGGCAAGCATGGGCATCACCAATGAACAGGCGGCCGCCGGGGGCGCGTACCGGCAGATAAGTAATGCTGCCTGGCCCGATATCCGGCACATCCATATTCCCGCCATGGTTATCCGGGGTCAGCGAGTTGATGGAGTCAATCTCTGGAGACACACTCAGCGTGCCAATATGGGGTTTGTAGGGCAGGGTATGGCGCTCGCTCCAGTAGACCTTTTCGCTATCGAGCTTAATCATGCGCACTTTTTCCGGCAGTGGGTCATTTAGCATGGCGGTCAGGTCTGTTCCGGTCAGCCCACCAAAGTGGGGGATCATGGCGCAGATGCCGTGCGGATTGACGCCACGCGGCAGCATGGATTCGATATATACCGCAATCACATCCCCTTTCTCGGCACCATTAACCATGATGGGGCCATTTTGTGGGTTGAGAAATGGCATTTTTAACAGCTGGCTCGGAATATCTTGCTCTGAGTTGATGGCCCCTTCAAAGGCGTCGCGGGTGTCCACAATGACTCTGTCTCCGGGTTCAATGGTTAATACCGGGGTTGAGTAAGGGCCGATGGTGTAATGGAACTCTTTTTGCATCTCTTCCGTCAGATGGTGGGTCACTGGTTTACGTCCAGCACCAACACCGCGTTTGACCATAATTGATTCTTCCAGCCATTTCATTAGCAATTCTCCATGTCGTAAGGGTATCTGCGCCGTCGTGATATCTGCTTACAGAGCCAGATGGCGGCGCATTAAAAGATCATCGGAAAGCTGTTGCTGTGTCAGAGTGTCAACCACCTGACCCTTATCCATTACGCTGCAACGCTGTGCAGCTCGCTGGATCATCGCAATATCCTGCTCCACCAGAATCACTGCCACATGCAGCTCGCGAGCTATTCGTACCAAGGTATCGGCGATGATGTTGACGATTGAGGGCTGAACACCTTCAGAGGGTTCATCCAGCAGTAACACTTTGGGCGACCCCACCAAGGCTCTGGCGATAGCCAGCTGTTGCTGCTCGCCACCACTCATGGTGCCGGCTTTCTGTTTGAGCCTTTGGCGCAAAATTGGGAAGTAATCCAGTACCCGCTCAAGCAAGTCTTTGGCGAACTCGCGGTGCTCACGCACAAACTGCATCCCAACTTGCAGGTTCTCGGCCACGGTCAGGCCCGCGAACACTTCACGTCCTTGTGGCACATAGCCAATACCTAGGCGAGCACGGCGCTGCGGTGATGCATGCGTGATATCCATTTCGCCTAACAAAATACGGCCTTGCTTGGCGGGCACTGCCCCAATTAAAGTGCGCATCAAGGTGGTTTTGCCTACGCCATTGCGGCCAATTAAGCCCAAGACTTCAGCTGCATGCAGCTGCAATGTGACGCCGTTGAGCACTTGCCCGCCGCCGTAACCGCCGGTCAGTCCGTCTATTTGTAAAACCACGCTATTCATACCGCTTTCCCCAAATAGATATCCGCCACATCCTCGCGCGCCAGCACTTCGGCGGCATTGCCATCAGCAAAAACATGCCCGCCATGCAGTACCGTGACCTGTGAGGCAATCTGTCGTACAAATGTCATGTCGTGCTCCACCACCATCAGTGTCAGGCCATCGTTTTGCATCTGTTTGATGAGTTCACCAGTAAGATAGGTTTCGTCGATAGATAAACCGGCGACTGGCTCATCAAGCATCAGCAAGGTGGGGCGAAGTGATACTGCCATAGCAATTTCCAGCCACTGTTTCTTGCCGTGAGACAAGTTACCGGCCAACTGATGGTATTCAGTGGTGAGCTTAAAGCGCTCCAATAGCTCATCGACACTGGCCGCTTGCGAGCGAGCCTCCGGGCGTAAGTGGCTGAGCGACAGTTGCAAATGCTGCTCAACCGTCAGTTCTGGAAAGATGCCGGGAATCTGAAATTTAATGCTCATGCCCATCCGAATACGCTGGAAAGGGGCTAATGTATTCAGCCGTTGATTAAAGAAACGAATATCTCCAGCGCTGGGGGTATGTTCACCGGTGAGCAATTTGAAAAAGGTACTTTTACCGGCCCCATTGGGGCCAATAACACAGCGCACCTCGCCACGACGAATTTGCAAATCCACCTGATTGATAACCTGAATGCCACCAAAGCGTTTGCTTAACCCTCGGGTTTCGAGGATCAAATCTTCTGATAACTGATTCATAGCGGCTCTCCTCGCTTCTGGCGTGCCGCAACCAAACGGGTGATTTTCTCTGCCAGCCACGGCAATAAACCATTAGGTGCGGCCAGTACCACAAACAGCAGAATGGCACCGAGTAAAATCATGGCGTATTCGCTGCCATAAATAGCCAACCATTGGGATAACCACACCAGCAGAGCCGTGATGATCACGGTGCCAAAAATATTCTTACGTCCGGCGGTCGCCACCCAGATAACCGGCATTGCCGCAGCGGTCAGTCCCATGGACGATGGCGTGATGTAAGAGCCCCACAGGGTATAAAGCGCACCGGATAACCCGGAGAGCACACCGCCGAGTACGAACACCAGTAATTGGTAGCGGCGGATATCAATACCAAGCATTTCGGCCCGACGTGGATTCTCACGAATAGAGGCCAGCGTCAGACCAAAATTAGAGCGCAATAACCGCCGCACCCCCCAGTAGACTCCGGCCAGCAGCACGATAATCAGGTAATAGAATGCATTGCCCTCCAGTGTCAGCAGCTCGCCACCAAACCAAGGCAGAGAGAGGGGTGGCATCCCTGACATGCCATTAAAACCATTCAGTCGCGCGCTGCCGATAGCCCAGTGCGGGCCTGCGGTCTGCGACATAAAGGTTTCCAGTACCAGAGTGAAAGATAAGGTCACGATGCCGATAAAAATGCCGGTTACCCCGCCGTAAAACATCAAATAGCCCAGTGCGGCAGCTACGGCGGCGGCCACCAGCAGCGCCACTATCAAGCCAGACCACGTGGAGAGCACGCCATCACCAAAATTCAGGGTCATCACGCCGTAGGTGTAACCAGCAAGGCCAAAGAACGCGGTCTGGCCAAACGATAAAATGCCACCATGCCCCCACATTGCCGCTAACCCGATGGCGCAGAATGTCCATAACAAGAAGTAAGAGAAATCGCCGATCATGGCGCTATCGACTACCAGCGGCAGAGCTAGCGCGGCCATAACCACCAATAGAGCGACTCGCCGAGTGGTGGATGGCGTGCCTTTTTGGGCACTCGCTGTCGATACATTAAGAGAAGTCATTGTCACATGCGGCTCCTAGCGGTTACGGGTAAACAGGCTGCCAATACCATTCGGCAGCAAGCGGATAACCAGTACGGCGGTGACCAGCAAACCAATTTGCCCGGCCAGTTGCCCATACCAAGAGTTGAGCCCGGTTTGTATGGCACCCAATGCAATGGCTGCAGGAATGGTGCCAACCAGAACATTTGCGCCACCGACAACAACAGAAACAAAGGCTTGCACAATAAAACTGCTGCCCATGGTAGGGACGGCGGTCAATGTCGGGGCATAAATTGCCCCCGCCAGCCCAGCCAGCCCCGCACCCAGTGCAAATGTCAGGGTGTAAATGCGATCCGTTTCTAGGCCTAGGCAAGATGCCATGCGGGCGTTTTGAATCGTGGCTCTGGCGCAGACACCATAATTGGTGTGGAAGAACAGCCAATAGAGCACCATTAAGATGGCAATCGCGAAGAAGGGCAGCAGTGCGCGATAGGTGGCAAAAGAGTATTCGCCAAGGGTGAAAGAGCCGAACGGCGTCGACAGCCCTTCGAGTGAAGGCCCGGCGATCAGTAGCATACTTTGCTGCACAATCAGGCTGATAGCCCAAGTAGCTACCACTGAATCATACAGGCGACCATAAAGATGGCGCACTACCAAGCGCTCCACCACACCGCCGAAGAATGCAGCCGCCAATGTACCGGCCAGCATGGCAAAGGGCAGTGGCAAACCAGCTTTATTCATCAGGATGGTGACGTAAGCCCCACACATAATGAACTCGCCATGTGCCAGATTTATCACGCCCATCATGCCAAAGATAACTGCTAGCCCCAGTGCTGCCAGCACCAGATAGGCGAAGTTATCGCCAAACTGATAAATCACCGAATAGAGAAAGGATAGCGTTAACATCGTTTGGCAATCCCCGGTGTCCTGATTGACACCATTGAAAATGGATAACACAGGGAAGCCCGCCACTGACGGTCACTTCCCTACCAAGAAGCCAGATTTAGGCTTTTTTCGGTGGTGAGGATGGGGTGTATTGGCTGTTATCAGGTTTGACCGGTAAATTACAGCCGGCCTCACCTAACCAATAAGGCTTGATATCGCTCCACACTTTGGGGATCTCGATTGAGTGGTCATCCTTCACATGCGCCAGATAGATGGTGTGGCTCAAATGGTGACTTTTCGGGTCAATACAGACTTTTCCTGAAGGGCCGTCGGTGCAAATATCGCCGCTTTCCAACGATTTACGCACCGCATCCATATCAGTGCTGCCCGCCTTTTCGACCGCCGCTTTGTACAGATAGACGGCATCATAGGCATTAGCAGCCTCCTGATTAATGTAAGGCTCGTTCGGGAATTTAGCGTGGAAACGCTGTTTGAAATCATTACTGGCTGGGCTATCTACCTCTTCAATATAGTTAGCCGTGATATACATATCTTTCAGTGCCGGTGCTTTGAAGCGTTTGTGCTCATAAGCCTGGCCGACATTGACCGAACTGCCCATTGGCAAGTTCAGTTTGGCTGCGGCTTGCTGCTCGTAATAGGAGGATTGGTTCGCCCCGACCAGCAAGGTCATCACGAAGTCAGGTTTGGCTTTCTGGATGTTTTGGATGGTTTGGCCGAATTGCGAAACACTCAGTGGAATAAACTCTTCGCCCACCATGGTGCCGCCATTCTCTTCAACAATTTTGCGTACCCATTCGGCAGAGATTTGCCCGAAGTTATAGTCGGCGGCGATGGTATAAACTTTTTTGCCGTACTTCTCCATCATCCACGGAATCAAGGTTGAGAACTGTTGCTCAGGGACTGCGCCGGTGACGAAGACGTTAGAGTCACACACGCCGCCTTCATACTGATTATTATACCAATAGAGCTGCTTTTCACGATCCATGATTGGGCGGATAGCTTCCCGCGAGGCACTGGAGAAAGCCCCGAATATCACATCCACTTTGTCATTTTTAATTAAGCGCCGAGCCATTTGTTGGAAGCGGGTGTTATCGGATTGCGTATCGTATTTGACCAGCTCGATTGGGCGTCCGAGTATGCCGCCTTTGGCATTAATCTCTTCTACAGCCAGCTCTGTTGCATGAATCTTGGGGATAACTGGCAAAGCAAAATTACCGGATGCATCTTCCAGCAAGCCAATTTTTACCGGTTTTTCTGCCGCTGTCGCCATTCCTGAATAGCTCACGGCAAATGCAGCGGTCAACGCGATTGAGAGCGCGGTGGAATGACATTTTATTCTGGACCATTTTATTCTAGACATAAGTAAATACCCCTGGCATTGGTTAAAAAAGTGGGTCTGAAAAAAAGCCAAAAAAAAAGCCCAGCAAAGTCAGATGACATTTGCGCGGGCTCTATTGCCATAACCACAAGCCGACAACGTTGGCGTTCTTGCGGAGAAGTTAGGGTCACTATAAAAAGCATTTCGGTTGATTGTCAACGAAGAATTTTCAATAAAAATCAAATAGTAAAATTGAAAATCATTGCACTAAATTAGGGCTGTTTATTGCACGAAAATAGCCCATCAATCTGACCCCAGACAGCAATGGCTAACTATTGATGAGCAATAATAAAGCGGCGATTTATTGGCAGGATAACTGAAAGGCCCCTACAACAATCTTGTGGCGAGGTTAATAAATTGCACCAGCAGAGTGCTTAAAAACTATTTAGCAGCAAAGGATGAAAAACACTGAAGTGAGACAGAATTTATCAGATAACAGACCCCGGTGATGTCACCGGGGCTGAAGAACGAGGTTAACCGCAGCGATTACATTTTGCTGCCTGAATCTGTTGGAAGAAATCATTTCCTTTATCATCAACCAAGATAAAGGCTGGGAAATCTTCTACTTCAATCTTCCAGATGGCTTCCATCCCCAGTTCAGGATATTCCACACATTCCAGGCTCTTAATGCTGTTTTGCGCCAATACAGCGGCTGGGCCACCGATACTGCCCAGATAGAAACCACCGTGTTTGTGACAGGCGTCGGTCACTTGTTGGCTACGATTCCCTTTTGCCAGCATGATCATGCTGCCACCGTGGGATTGCAGCAGATCCACGTAGGAGTCCATGCGGCCCGCAGTGGTTGGCCCGAGTGAACCAGACGCATAACCTTCAGGCGTTTTGGCCGGGCCTGCATAATAAATTGGATGGTCTTTAATGTACTGCGGCAGACCTTCACCGTTGTCCAGCCGCTCTTTTAATTTGGCATGGGCAATATCACGGCCAACAATAATAGTGCCGCTCAGTGACAGCCGCGTAGATACCGGATACTGCGACAGCTCTTTTAAAATCTCTGGCATTGGGCGGTTAAGGTCAATTTTAACCACTTTACCTTCTGTGCTGTGGCGCAAATGCTCAGGAATATATTTCCCCGGATTTTGCTCCAGTTTTTCCAGCCAGATCCCTTTGCGGTTGATTTTGCCTTTGATATTGCGGTCGGCAGAGCAGGAAACTCCCATCCCCACCGGGCAGGATGCACCATGGCGCGGTAGCCGCACCACTCGGACATCATGAGCAAAGTATTTGCCGCCGAACTGTGCGCCCAGACCTAAGTCCTGTGCGGCTTCCAGCAATTCTTGCTCAAGTTGAATGTCACGGAAAGCTTGCCCGTGTTCATTCCCCTCGGTTGGCAAACCATCGTAATACTTGGTCGAAGCCAGCTTAACCGTCTTCAGGGTGCTTTCAGCGGAGGTGCCGCCGATAACAAAGGCAATATGGTATGGCGGGCAGGCCGCAGTTCCCAAGGTGCGCATTTTCTCAACCAGATAGTCTTTCAACTTACCCGGTGACAGCAGCGCCTTGGTTTCCTGATACAGATAGGTTTTGTTAGCCGAACCGCCGCCTTTGGTGACGAACAGGAATTTGTAATCCTCACCCTCGGTGCTGTACAAATCAATCTGTGCCGGCAGGTTGGTGCCGGTGTTCACCTCTTTATACATATCCAGCGCGGCATTTTGCGAATAGCGCAGGTTATCTTCAATAAAGGTGTTATACACGCCGCGTGACAGTGCCTCAGCGTCATTCCCGCCGGTCCAAACGCGCTGGCCTTTTTTACCTACGATAATCGCGGTGCCGGTATCCTGACAGGTCGGTAAAATCCCTTTAGCCGAGATTTCTGAATTGCGCAGGAATTGCAGGGCCACATATTTGTCGTTTTCGCTCGCTTGTGGGTCATCCAAAATAGCGGCGACTTGCTTTTGGTGAGCGGGGCGGAGTAGGAATGAGGCGTCGTGGAAAGCATGTTGGGCGAGGAGGGTCAGGGCTTCTGGCTCGACTTTGAGAATGTCGTGGCCTTCAAACTGTGCAACCGAGACATGATTATTACTGACAAGGTAATACTCAGTATCGTCTTCCTTTAGTGGGAAGGGATCCTGATAGTGGAACGGTTTGTTTGACATATTTTTCTCACATTCAACATCAGTTAGCGAAAGCGTTCGATAACAGAAACAAGCTTTTTACCCTTCATGTTTCAAACTGCATGTGCGTTGGCTGCACTCCATCACCCGTCGGGCCAGTGCTTGCCGTCTTTCAGCAATTCGAATTATTTTGGGTATAGCCAATCGAGCCTATCTATTTTTAGCCATGATCTTACTATAGATTGTCTGACTTAAGCGACGGCTCCTCCCTCTTTATAAAGGATGGATCTCATTTTCCGCACTTATCGATGGCTCTAACAGCATGATGGTGGGACACTGACCGACCGCCAGCAGATAACTCTGCTATCAGCGGGCTTTTTACCGCTAAATTCTGAATGTTGTGCTGCTACGTCACCGTGCTTAAGGCCCCAAGCTAAGGGCGCTGAATCACTCTTTTGTCCCTATCTTCTGCCCCTGTTTTTCGATATTGACGACTGATAATCCATGCCGTCGGTAGGCATTCGCCGGTATTTTCATCACTTAGTGTGCTTTTTGCATAATCATCTGGCTTTTTGACAGTGCCTCCTTCTGCGGCTTGCCGCAACCATCTGCAGTTTTTCCCTCATTGCCATGCCAAGAGAGTCAGACATGCTCGGCAATAAAACGTCAGGCTTGTGGTTGGCCAAAGATCATCGGACATCGTGAAGGTGATGCGCTGTCATTTGGGGACGGTGTAACCGTATTTAGCAAGTCGTGGGATGTGGATGAACGGAATGATAGAGAACGATGAATAATGAAAAAAATCACGTTATAACAGTGGGTTAACTCTCATCCCAAGCAGGCTGCTGTTGTTAAATTTTTCATTGCCTATCTCCCCCAACGTTATATGAATCGCAGTTTATTACAGGGGAAATGTAGGAATAAGGAAATCCTTATTCTTTTAGAAATGACGATTCTATAGCATAGCCGCCATCAATTGAGTTTGAACAAAAAAACAGCACATTGTTGGCTGTTTTTTTTTATATCTATAGTAAAACCTAGGAATATCAACATGAAAACAATCGCTATCAAAACAACCCTGGCTTCCCTGATCTTGATTGGCCTGTCAAGCAACGCTTTTGCTTATGATGCGCAGATTAATATCACCGGCGAGCTGACTGAATCCACTTGCTTGATCAACGGAGCCAGTAGCCCGGCCGTTAAGAACGTCACTCTGCCAACTCTGTCCAAGTCCTCACTGACCAGCGCCAACTCTTGGGCTGGTCGCGTTCCTGTTAGCTTCCAGTTGTCAGGTTGTGACGTGGGAACCACGGGTGCCACGGCCACGTTTGAAAACGGTACCAATATCAGCGCTAATGGCAATATGAAGAACCTGGCTGGCACCAACGCTGCAACCAACGTGGAAGTCCAACTGTTGGATGCAAATGGTGATGCAATCGACTTGGCGACAGACACCGTGACCACCCCAATCACCGGTGAAGCTGGCACTCTGCAATTCTATGCGCAATATTTCTCCAAAAATGGCGCCGCGACTGCCGGTCAGGTGGTCTCACACGTTGAATTCTCAATGAACTACAACTAAATCCCCTAGGGATACCCGCGATACCGGTATCCCCTTCTTTTTTAAGGGTATCAGCAACAAAGTGCCCTTAAAAAAAGAATTTCATCACGCTTTATTATCCTACGGCTCACCCTTCCCGGAGAAATATTCATGTTTGCTGGCTTCATAAACTTACTTGCCCCCCGTCAGACACGTCAGATCTTTATGACTAGTCTGTTGGCTATGGCGGTAAGTACGGCTGCCCATGCCACAGACAATGACTCTCCGGAACTTGCCGAGTTCGACCCCGGTTTTTTCCGCGGTCTCAGTGGTCAGGCTGCCGACCTTTCCCGCTTCAGCAAAGGCAATGCCCTGACACCCGGCCACTATCGCTTTGATGTCTACGTCAATGAAGTGTGGGTAGGGCGTCAAGAGATTGCTGTCACCCATACCGCTCCTGAGACGGAGGTGAACTACTGTTTTACTCCTGAACAATTGCTGCAATGGGGGCTGGATGCCAGCAAACTTCCCGAGGCGGCATTGGCCCAAAAAGCACTGAAAGACGAGAAATGCTTTGACGCTGCGAAATTTATTCCCAGTTTTAAGCTGAGTGCCAACACCGGTGAGCTGATGCTGGATATCACTGTGCCCCAGGCATTTATCGGCTCACGCCGTGGTGTTGTTGCGCCTGAACTCTGGGATCATGGCGTTACCGCAGGTTTCGTCGGCTATAACCTCAACGCTTTTCATACGGATAACCGCGATGCTGGCAATACCACCCAGTATTTTGGCGGATTTAACAGTGGGATTAATCTGGGGGCTTGGCGGTTGCGCCATAACAGTAGCTATACCCGGACTGACGGTAGTTCTGGTCACTATCAGGCTATTAGTACCTACGCCCAGCGTGCTGTCGCGTCGCTCAAGTCACAGCTTACGCTGGGACAATATTTCACCCCCGGCGACCAGTTTGATAGTGTGCCGTTTACTGGTATGCAGCTAACCAGCGATACCCGCATGAATCCCGATACTGAGAATGGATTTGCCCCGGTGATCCGCGGAATAGCCAACTCCAACGCCAAGGTTACCGTCCGCCAGGGCAGTAACGTGATCCACGAGACCAGCGTGCCCCCAGGCCCGTTTGCCATTGACGATCTCCACAGTACCGGTTACTCCGGCGATTTACTGGTGACTGTGACGGAAGCCGACGGACAGGCCCGCACCTTTACCGTGGCCTATGCGGCAGTCCCCCAGATGCTGCGGCCGGGCGCGTCACGTTTCAGCCTGTCGATGGGGCAATACCGCGACAGTAATCTCAACAATACCCCCAATTTTTTGTTGGGCACTTGGCAGCAAGGGATCTCCAACCTGATAACTACCTATACCGGCGGCATCGTTGCCAATCAGTATCAGTCGTTGCAGGGCGGGTTGGCATTAAACACCGGACTGGGGGCATTGGCGGTGGACATTACCCAGTCACGGGCTACTGGTCTGAAGGGCAATGCCAGTGGCATTGATGAGCAGATGCAGGGACAGAGCTACCGAGCAACCTACAGTAAGCTGCTGCCAGAAACGCGCACTAACTTTACCTTGGCCGCCTACCGTTTCTCGAGTGATGGCTATCTGAGTTTTGGTGATTTTGCCCGGGCTCGTAGTACCCAGACACCGACATTTAATGACATGGGGAGCCTGCCCGGTATAACTGGCGGCGTTTCCGAGTCTGCCCGGCCGCGCAACCGCTATCAGCTGAATATCAGTCAGCCGCTGGCTGAGGGCTACGGCAACCTGTTCCTCAGCGGGTCGGCGCAGAACTATTGGCATAACGGCGGGGGTACCAGCACCACGTTTCAGGCGGGTTATGGCAACAGTTACCGCTGGGGTAGCATTAACATCGGTGTCAGCCAGACAATCGGCTCGGCGGGCCAATCGGACACGCAATATTTGACCAGCGTCAGTATTCCATTCGGCAACCATTCACGTGCGCCGATGCTAACCACCTCGCTCAACTATAGCGACAACAAAAACACCACCGCGCAGACCACCCTGAGCGGAACGATGGGTGAGTATAGCCAACTGAGCTACAGCGCGTTCGGCAGCAGTAATCAGGCTGATAGCCACCGCGCCAATTCGCTGGGCGGGAACGTGCAGTACAGTTCTCCCTATGCGGTAATGAACGGCGGTGCCAGCAGTGGCAGCAGCAATCGGCAGTTGAATCTGGGACTGAGTGGCAGCGTGGTCGCCCACCCAGGTGGCGTCAACCTGACGCAGTATCAAGGGGAAACTATGGCGGTACTACAGGCCAAAGGTGCGGAAGGTGCCACCATCAGCAGTAATGTCGGCGCGGCCATCCAGAGCAATGGTTATGGGGTCGTCTCCGGGCTGATGCCATACCGCCAGAACGACATCGCCCTCGATCCGAAAGGGACGTCGCAGAACGTGGAGATCCTGGGCAGCTCCCAGCAGGTGGCTCCCAGCGCTGGGGCTATCACGATGCTGAAATACGAGACTGAGACTGGTGCTCCGGTGATGTTGCAGGCCACCCGGACGGACGGTAAACCGATCCCGCTGGGGGCAGAGGTACTGGATGACAAGGGACAATATCTGACAATGGTTGGCCAGGGCGATCTGATCTTTGTGCGCGGTCTGGCTCCCCAAGGGCAACTGGTGGTGAAGTGGGGGCAAGGGGCTGATCAGCGCTGTTCGCTACCATACAGCTTACCGGCCAACGCGGACAAACAGCAGAATTACCTGAAAGTCGCGGCGAAGTGCGTGCTGCAATAAATTATTTAGCCCGACCACGCCGGGTTGAATAATCAATGAAAGTGGCCGTTGCCACGAGCCAAAGAGCCTGCACAGTTGTTTTTTTGTCACTATGATTATGTAAAACGCAGGCATCTCTCATTTTTTAGGACGACATTAATCATGAACAGATCGCGGATTATCCCCCTCCTTTTTGCTGTGCTGTGCAGTTGGGTATTTCAGGTGCAGGCCAATGTGGTCATTTCCGGTACCCGGCTGGTTTACCCGGCAAAGGATCGTGAAATCACGGTCAAAACCACGAATATGGGTAAAGAGCCCTCAATGGTGCAGGTGTGGATCGATCGCGGTGATCCCAATAGCCGTGCCGATAATGCCAATGCTCCTTTCCTGATCACTCCCCCGTTGGTGCGCATTGAGCCCAACAAAGGACAGGCGTTTCGCATCGTGTTTACCGGCGCAGCACTGCCGAAAGATCGGGAGTCGATATTCTGGTTCAACCTGCTCGACGTGCCGCCGCTGCCGAAAGACGCGGAGGCCAATGTGATGCAGGTTGCTTACCGTTCGCGTATCAAACTGTTTTATCGCCCTGACGGGTTGGCGGGTAACCCGGTTAAGGCTGCCGAATCCCTCACCTGGTCGCGGGGAGCTCCGGGCAAAAGCGGCGTCGCGCTACAGGTGCGTAACAATAGCCCCTTCTATGTCTCGTTGGCCAATGTCAGCCTGAAAAGCGGCAGTGCGGTGTTTAAAGATACCGAGGGGAAAACCCTACCCCCGTTCAGCACAGAAGATATCACGCTGAAAGGTGCGGGTGCGTTACCAACGGGGCAAACCAATGTGACGTACAGTTGGGTCAATGACTACGGCGCAGCCGTTGAGCAAACCACGCCACTGACGCCATGACCAACAGGTTTACCATCTGCGGCACCAGACAGAGTTCGGACGATGAATACTCACTTTCAGAAGATGATAAATAGAATGAAAACAAAGCAAGCATCGCGCACCAGATTGTTTGCGCTATCGCTGTGTGGCATGGCGTTGGCAGTTCTGGGCAGTTCCCAGGCCTATGCTGTTATTACTATATGCAACCCAACGCCGCCGATTTCTCTCTCGTTCCCGACGGTGGTTTTTGAAGGCGGGGCGGATGGCCCGACCATTGGCCAGCCTATCTCGAGCGGCTGGGGGGCTGTGATGAACAGCCCCAACTTCCTGACCGGCGATGCCGACTGCCTAATTGATAGAGGTATTATATTGCCTACGTACAATGGGGCGGTAGTCCCGGGTATCACCTATACCGAGGATGGCCAGATTTACCCGATATATACCACCAGCGTACCGAGTATCGGCATCATTATGGGGATAAAAGCGACGGGGGTGGCGGATTACAAGCCGGTAATGCGCCCTCCAGATATTATTTTCTACCCAAACCCCAGACCATCACGAGGCATGGGGATAACCATCCATGCCAAACTGATCGTGATTGGTCGCCTAACCAGCGGTGTTTACCCTATTGCCAGGCAGGAACTGGTCAATGTTTATGCCAATGGTTCGGTCGCGAATACGGCCACCTATGGCAGCACTTTGATGCTCGACGCCAGCACGGTGATCATTAGGGCCAGCACCTGCCAGATGAGCAGTGCTACCACGCAGAACGTGCGGTTGCTGCCGGTCAGCAAGAACCAGTTCTCCGGCGTGGGCACATCGGCAGGTGCCGACGCTAATTTCTCGCTGACGACACTCTGCGGCAGCGGCGTCAAGCTGTACGCCACGATGACCGATGGTTCCGACCCCGGCAATACCGGCAATATACTCAAACCTGCTGAGGGGACCACCGCATCGGGTGTGGGCGTCCAGATACTCCGTGATGGCTCGCCCATTTTCTTTGGTCCTGACTCCTCTATGTCAGGGAATACCAACCAGTGGTACATCGGCACTGCTAGCAGCGGGGGGAGTGAGCTCTTTACCATCCCACTGAAGGCCAGATATGTACAGACAGAGACGGGCATGGTGGCAGGAAGCGTGAAGGCCAGAGCTACCGTGACCTTTTCTTACCAGTGACCGCGGTATTTAACAACCATAAAAACCGGCGAATCTGCCGGTTTTAACGGCAAGACGGTATTGGTGAGACACCGTCAGCCCTGAACCGAGAGTTGCAAAAACAGGTAGCAGAATAAGGCTTACCTTATATCACTCGCCTCAGAATCTTCTTACGCTGTTGCTATGTTTAAAAGTAGCAATAATATTTTAAATCCCACGCGCCAGGCTCCTCATCTGCCCAAAGCATTACTGTACCTGTTTGCTACGGCGCTTTTGTGTTGCCTTATTGTTGCATTGGTTTTCTACGTCTATTTTTTGATCAATAGTACCATTTCGGATTATCGCCGACAGATGAATGCCGCGGCTTATAACGCCCAGTACTTCTTTGACGAGCGGGAAGAGCTATTGCGGTCAATGGCTGCGTCTGCCATTCATTTACCCAAAATCATCGCCGTTGAGAACTCAAAACCTGCCGCCCTTGCGGAAGTCATCGTCCTGCCACTCCAAAATAGCGGTGACAGGCAGCATGGAATCATTATTACTCAGCGGGATAAAGCTGCATTAGAACGTAGCCATACACACCTGATCTATACCTCCATGCAATCCGGAAAAACCAGCACAGTGATACCTGTAGAAGGTGGTTCGCTCCCGGTTATCTCTCCTGAAAGTCAGGTCTGGATAGCTGGTTTTTTGGCCAGTCATGACTGGCAGTCGGGCAAAGAAGGTGCATTGCCTATTGCCTGGATCAACCCACCAAATGATAACGACAGCACGCTTTATCTCTTCACACCGTTAGAAGTTGACGATCTCGACGCAGGCTGGCTAGGGTTAACGTTTCACCAGATTGCAGCGAGTATTGATCTCTCTACGCTACAGGGAGTCGGTTACGACCTGATAGACCCTCAGGGTTTACCCGCTCTGCACAGCAATAATGTTTCCCATGAATCCCGGCACTGGGAGGGGAAATTTATCAAGGATATGTTTGGACTCACGGGCAAAAAATGGTTTCCAGAGTATCTGGTGCTGCGAAAATCCGTGGGTCATGCAGGCTGGAGCTTGGTTTACACGGTTCCCATTAGGCAGCTTTTTAAAGACAACTTGCCGATGGTTAGAACGGCATTTTTTATTTTTATCTCGTTGATTATATGTGTCATTGTTAGTTTGTATTATCTATCGCGCCGTGTTTTGCAGCCAGCCATGAATCAGTTTTCTGCATTGGTAGACAGTGAAAAACTGAATCGTAAGATGATTGAAACGGCCTCTGTCGGGCTGGGTTTGGTACGTTGCACGGACGGGGCACTGCTTTTTTCTAACGATCTCGTGAAGGCATGGATCGAGAACGACCGAGACTGGCAGACGCGTATCCCTACGGCTGAGGGGAAGACCGCCGACTATGAACTGTCGTTGGGCGATGGCCGAACGATCCAGTTGAGCTGCATTCCTACCACTTACGGTGGTGATGCGGTGATCCTGAGTGTCATCAGTGATATTTCGGGATTGAAAGCCATCGAACGATCACTAGTTGAATCCCGTAGAATGGCTGAGTCAGCAAACCAGGCAAAAACACTGTTTCTCACCACCATGAGCCACGAAATTCGTACACCGCTGTATGGCATTCTTGGCACGCTTGAGCTTTTCGCATTAAGTGACTTGTACGGACAGCAGTACGAGTATATGAAAACATTACTGCATTCCTCTTCCAGTTTATTGCGCATTGTTAATGACAGCCTGGATTTATCGCGTATTGAGGCAGGGCAACTCACGCTGGAGATTATGCCGTTTTCCCCAATGGAACTGGCCGAGTTGGTCGTGGAAGCCTACGCCGCCAAAGCGGAAAGCAAAGGTTTGCAAATCTATACCATCTCTGACACTCAGGTTCCGTTGCAAGTGATGGGCGATGCCATCCGGGTGCGACAAGTGCTGGATAATTTGGTTAACAATGCCATCAAGTTCACCATTTCCGGCCATATCATATTACGTTTGTATGCTTCCGAGCAGTCTGGGGATAGTGTCAATCTCACTTTTCAGGTGGTGGATACGGGGGTAGGTATTGATTCTGAGCATTTGCCTTACCTTTTTGAACCGTACTTTCTCTCTGAGCAAAACCCGGCGGAACCGCAGTCAGGATCGGGTCTGGGATTGTCTATTTGCTCTCGTCTCGCCCAACTCATGGGAGGGGGCCTACAGGCTATCAGTGAGCGTAATTTGGGGACGCGCATTACCTTTGAAGCCACTTTCTCTCTTGCTGATGGCAATAATATGGCCACGCAGCTCCGGCTATTGTCTGAACCCGTATTTATCGATGGTGCCGTGCCTGAAGTGGTCTCGAACCTGTGTCAATGGCTACGGCTCTGGGGGGCTCAAGCTTTGCCTTTTCGCAATGTCACCCCCCGTAATCACCATCGTGGAATATTAATCCAAGCTTGGCCTCCATCACTGCAATCACCTGAGTGGACAGGGAAACGCATTCTCGCTCTGCCGCTAACCCTAGGGCCAAAACAAGTTCGAGATGACGATGCTTTGATAGTCGGGGCATACAGCGTGATCGCGATCGGGCGCGCCGTGCAGGCCGTTCAACAAAATACTTTTTCTGCGTCCACTATCAGTAAGGCATTTGCCGCTGAAAAGCTGGATCTGCGTGTGCTGGTGGTTGATGACAGTCCGATAAGCCACACAGTATTGCGCGAGCAGTTAACTCGGTTGGGTTGCGAAGTGGTCACTGCCACCGAGGGATATGAAGTGGTCAATCTCTCTGACATACATACTTTTGACGCCGTATTGACAGATTTATATATGCCAGGGCTAGACGGTTATGGACTCACTCGGACCCTGCGTAGACAGGGATATAACGGCCAGATCATTGGACTGACAGGCAGTGCTTATCCTGAGGAAAAACGCAAGGGAAAAGAGGCCGGTATGAACCGCCTTTTGCGTAAGCCTCTGTCACTTGTGCAGCTCCACTCGTTGCTGCATAAGTTAGACACACACAGGAATTGAATATATGCAGTTACGATATAACCAACTGAAACCGCAGTTAAGGATTAATGCTTATTCCCGGCATTTAATTGACCGGAATATGCTAGAACGAGGCTTGGATGAGGGGACGATCAAAGCTTGGTTTCAACCCAGGATAGCATTATCCAGTGGTAAAATTGTGGCTGTTGAGGCGCTGGCTCGTTGGGATCATCCTGAGTACGGTTTCATGCTGGCGGGGTCGTTTTTTGAAGCTATCGGCCACTATAACCTCCAGCGGACGTTGGTGTTTAAAATACTCAGTGATGCACTGGACGCACATCTTAGATGGCAGCGAGTTGGACATATTCTACCTGTGTCGATAAACATCCCGGTTCCGCTGCTTGACGATATGGATTTCCTCGATGAGTTATATCGCCGGGTAAATGCGAGCGGTATTGATGTAGCAAATGTGAGCATCGAGTTAATCGAAGATGAAGCAATTTCGGACCCGGTGAATTATTATCAAGGAACTAGACGATTACGTCAGCAAGGCTTTGGATTGGCACGGGATGATTTTGGCTGCGGCTATAGCTCAATGTATAACCTTACTTCAATGCCGTTTACCGACCTGAAAATTGACAGATCGTTTGTCAGTGGTGTTCTCCAAAACGATGCCCAGAAAATAGCGCTTATCTCCTCAGTGCAACTGGGTAAACAATTGGGGCTGAAAGTTACCGCTGAAGGTGTTGAAACCGTGCGCGAGTTAGAATTTTTGCGCCAAATTGGTTGTGATTTCGCTCAGGGTTTCTTGATTTCCGCAGCGGTAAGCGCTGAGAGCCTTGAAATGCTCCTGTATACGGAGTAGTGCGAATTTTATTCACCTTCAGTCCTCGTTGATAGGTCATTATTATTCATGCCGCAAACGCCGTTTAGCAGAATTACGTACACATCACGCAGGCAAAACTGGGTGTTTTTCACTTTGTTACTGATCACTGTGATTCTAGCCGTGGGCCTTTATTGGGGGTCACAGCGTATCATTGACCAGGAACGGCGTCGTTTTACGCTCGATTTCTCAACGTTGGTTGGCTACGTGAATGAACAGGAAGTCTTCCTGCGAAATTTACGCAGCGAGAATCAGCGCCTTTCCACGCTTCCTCTCCTACATGTTGCCAGTTTTTACGAAGAGAAAAAATTGACGGATGCACGTGGTCGGCTATTTGTCGGACGTGAATCGAGAGTGAGTATGCCGTTTTCTGTCGTGTGTGAAAATGAGACGGGCTGTCCTGATCTGAAAGAGACGTTTTCTTCACTCGGCAGTTATCTAGCTGATTTTTATTCTGCCTTCTGGGCTGCCTCTTATTTTCCTGCTACGACCGTATTTTTTGTTGATGGGGCTGATGAGATGAGCATCAGCGTGCCGGCAATTAATGTGAATGCCGGCTATGAACCGATTAATATCGAAACCTACCATGCAACCACAGAAGCGGTACGCCACAAGCTGCGTGGCAACGAGCTGAATGGCTGTGGTTCCGAACAACATCGTCAGAAAGACAGTGAGGTTATCTGGTTTCGCGCCAAAACATTATCTGACCAGCTTATTGGGCTGGTCTCGGCGGGGTTGCCTCAAGGTGTTTGGAAAAATTCCCTTATTCACACGGAGTGCATTTATGCCGCGACGCTGCTGAACCGTTCAAGATTAGGGGTACTGGAAAAAAGACTAAACCCGGCTCCCGAACACAGTTTCTGGCTCCAGCATAGTCATGAAAGGTGGTTGACTCACCGAAAGTATGGATTGTTGTTAGGTGAAGACAACATACCAAATTTTGAAAGTACGGGCCTGCATTACACCCTTACTGGGATTGTACTGAAGTTGTCTGATCAAAGTGGTGACTGGACAGGTATCTACCGGGTGAGCTACGGCAGTTTCTTCAGAAATAATGTCTGGCTTCCGATCAGTACGCTGGTGTTACTGATGATTAGCGTTGCGGGTTGTTTCGTTTATATGCGTTGGTATAACCGTCGGGTTGTCGCACCTGCGCAGGAAGCGCAGCGTGAAATCCTTGCGAGCGAGGCGTTTAATCGCACACTGATCGAGACCGCTCCCGTGGCGTTGTGCCTTATTGACCGCTCTGAAGCTACATTGATTTTTGCCAACGCGTTGGCGCTAGACTGGCTGGGTGTGGACGAAGAGGCAAGACCTCACCAAAACGATGCGATTAAAACACTTTTCAGTCAGCTGCAAAATGTAGAGCAGGGAGGCGCTATAGAACGGCTCACTCTTCCTGACGCAAGAATAGTGTATGTCGTTTATGCGCCAACACGCTATCGGCAACAGGCTGTTATCCTTTGTGCTTTTACAGACGTTAGTGCCCATGCCGAGATGGAAAAACATTTGACGTGGGCCAAACAAGCAGCCGACGAAGCAAATGATGCAAAATCTACTTTCTTGGCGACAATGAGCCATGAAATCCGTACTCCACTGTATGGTGCGCTCGGTACGTTGGAACTCCTCTCGCTAACCCAATTAAACAACCAGCAACGGCAGTATGTTGATCGGATCGAGAGCGCTTCACAGATGTTATTGCAGATTATCAGCGATATTCTTGATATTAGTAAGATCGAGGCCGGGCAATTACAACTGGATAAAAGTGAGTTCAATCCGCGTGAACTTGTACAGGAATGCACAGGAACTTACGCCGGAATGGCGCACCGAAAAGGGCTTCTGTTGTTCTCAATTATTGCAACGGATATCCCTGAGCGGGTGATAGGGGACCCGGCGCGGATCCGGCAAATCCTGAATAACCTCATCAGTAATGCGATTAAATTCACAGAAATAGGGACGGTTGTTGTTCGTTTGAGCCAGTTGGAACGCTCTTCCCTTAGTGCCAAATTTCTGCTGGAAGTATGTGATAGTGGTGTGGGGATAGATAAAGCGGAACAGGAAAAACTGTTTACACCATTCTATATGATTGATGCCGAACGTAATATGGCTGGTGGGGCAGGGTTGGGGATGTCTATCTGTGCGCGACTTGCTGAACTGATGGACACCAAAATCCAGCTCCGCAGTGAACCCCAGATAGGAAGCCAATTCTCTGTCGAACTGAATACCGAGCTGGTAGAGGCGGGTGATACATTGACCCCGCAACTTAATGGCATATCCGTTCTGGTTCGCACGCCACACCCGGAACTGACCGAGAATATCTGCAACTGGTTAAAACGTTGGGGAGCAGAGGTTGTCACTGAGACTGACGCACTCTTAAAGACGGAAAGGCAAACCATTGTGCTGAATATTGTGCGAAGAGTTACTGACATTCCAAAGGGATGGCCGTGGCTACGCCTCGATCTCTCTTTGTCTGGGGAGGCAGTTGCGAGTTCAGATGTGGATGCCTACAATTTAAGCAGTATAGGATTTGGTCTTGAACGTTTGCATCATGGCGTGCAATGCACCAAATCTCCGGTGCCGACTCTGCCACATTTTAATTTGCGTATATTGGTCGCTGAAGATAATCCGCTTAATCAGGTTACTCTTAAAGGCCAACTGGAAAAGCTGGGTTGCGAGGTCACAATTGCCGATGATGGTGAAGAGGCACTCGCGTTGTGGGATATCAGCCCACATGACATGGTCATGACCGATGTCAATATGCCTTATCTCAACGGTTACGAGCTGGCGCGTAAACTACGAAATGAAGGCGTGACTGCACCAATAATTGGCGTCACGGCCAATGCAATGCGTGATGAAGAGAGACGCTGCGTTGAAGCCGGAATGAATGCCTGGCTCGTCAAACCTATCGAGCTTAAAGAGCTGGCTGAACTGCTACGTAAGCACGTGCAACCAGGCTGGATTGACGACGGGGGGAACGAAAATACTTTCATTCTGCCTGAGCCAAATGTGTTGGAAAAACATCGCAGTATTTTTCTGGCGAGCATGAAGGAAGATTTACAGCATTTGGAGGATGGCATTGCTCAAAAAGATGCTGACTCTCTTATCATGACGTTGCATCGTATGCGTGGTGCGCTGGTATTGGCTCAGTTTCGGGAGCTCGCATCGGAAATGGAAATGCTAGAACAACAGATGCAAGAGAGTCACCTGAATGAGGAAAGCCTGGCTGATGTGGTCGCGATGGCGGCTGAGATAAGCCAGTTACTTGTGCAAATCGAATCAACTCCATGAGAAAAAATGATGAAAATGCTACGTGTCGTTCTTCTTGATGACCACAAGGTGGTTCTCGCCGGGATGAAATACTATCTGGAGCAAATCCCAGGGATCATTGTCGTTAACACTTTTACTCAATCTGCCGATCTCATCCGCCATGTCACTGGTGATCCGCCCGATGTGATCATTACTGATTATAATATGCCCAAAGATGAGGAGTACAAAGATGGGCTGAAGTTCGTGGGCTATCTTCTGCGGATGTTTCCCGATATCAAACTATTGGTACTGACGATGATTTCTAACCCGATGATTGTCTCTGCACTCTATGATCAAGGGGTTTCGGGCGTGGTACTTAAGCAGGATCCTTTAGATGAAATGGCCTCTGCACTTCGAGCATTACGTGCCAATAATAGATATTACCCACCCTCTTTTCAAAGTGAAGGCCGCCGCGACGAACGTGAAATCTTTCTTCGTGAGCGTATCAATAGCCTTTCGCCGAGGGAATTTGAGGTATTGCGCTATTTTGTTGAAGGCGACTCTATTTCGCATATTGCCGAAAGACTCAACCGCAGTGCAAAAACGGTAAGTCTGCAAAAAAACTCGGCAATGAGAAAATTAAATGTTGATTCAAGCCAGGAACTGATCCGTTTTTGTATTGGAAATCATATTTTTGAGTAAGAGTTTAAGCACCAGATTTTTTTATTGTGCTTATTTTAGATGCAGGGGACCGACAAATTAAATACCTCAACAGCCTGATTGAAGGTGACCACGGTAAGCTGCGGTGGATAATCAATTAGATGCCAGGCTTCAAATCGGTGAAGACGGCTTACGCCACGATCAAGGACGGCTGTTGGTAACCGTGCCGAGCTAAAGCCTGAATGGATTGGCTGGCCGTTGGCGTAGACATGTGGCTACGCCACCCACCCGTTATTCGGCATCCACATTCGAGATAACTTGCTCGACATCGTCTAATGTGCCGATTCTCACTTCTCCGGTCCTACACATTTTACTTTTATCAATCAGCAAAATAGATTGCGTGGCGCGTTTAAGCAGCATGGTTTTAAATTCAGCATTAAACGGGTTGGAATCCCACAGCACGCCATCAGTATCAATACCTTCACATGAGAAGATAAACAGGTCGATTTCAATGTTTTTCAGTAGTGAGAATAGTGCCGGATTAACGTAGCAGGCATATTTGCGTTGCAGCAAACCTCCGGCGCTGATCAACTCGATATTTTGATGTTTCGCCAGTTCCTGACAAATTCGCACACTATTAGTAAACACCGTGATATCGATATCTGGCAGTTTTTTAGCTAAATACCAACAGGTGGAACTGGCATCCAGCGCAATCACCATCCCACTATCAATCAATGACAAAGCAAGAGCGGCAATACTGGCTTTACTGGAAAGGTGACTTTTCAGGCGCTTGGTAAAAGGATCGCCGCTATCTTTGGTGGCGCGCTTAATGCTTTTGGCTCGTCCATGCTGGCGGATGATCAGCCCCTGAGCTTGTAGCTCATTGAGATCACGGCGAATAGTTTCCTGGCTGACCGCAAGTAAGCGGGCCAGACCTGCTGTCGTCAGCGTTTCATGCTGCTTGATGTGTTGCAGAATTTCCTGATGACGAGACGCTTTCATGATCCTCTCCGTCAGCAAAGCCATGTATCTGATGCCTGATTAATATCAGCACTGAATACATGGCTAAAAGGGTGAGGTTACGTGATAGTCAGTTTAAAAAACAGGCGTCACCCCCTTCTTTAGCAGAATATTGCCGTATTTGGCCGTCTCTCCTGTGATGACGATCGCAAATGCTTGTTGGGCGCGTTGGTAAAACGCAAAACGGTCAATGCGCTCTACCGGAAGTGCTTTGCTAGCACCAAATAGGGCGCGTAAGTAACGTTTTTCAACCGAAGCATCGAGTGTATCGCCGTCAACTGCCGCCATCATTACCAGCGGTGGCGCGTAGCTATCCAGCTCGAAGAGTGGAATGGTGGCCTCCAGTAATGCACTGACGGATAAACCATCGGCATGAATCACTTGCGGCCCGCCATTTTTACCGATGGCATGGGCCGGAAAATGGGCATCTGAGAAGATAATTTCATCACCGTGCCCCATTTCTGCCAGTGTTTTGAGCAATTGTGGTGATAGCAACGGCGAGATAGTTTTAAGCATGACACTCTCCTTTCAAAGGCATGGCTTCAGTTACCGGGGGAGGGCAGTGAGTGATCGCCTGATAAAGTGGCTGTTGGTCGCCCGGTTGATAATATTGATAGTGGTAATTAACCTGTGCCCGAGCTTCTTCGGCACTGGCATAGTAGCCTGTGGCGTGCCAAGCAAATAGTGCCGCGCCCAACACAGTTGTTTCGGCTTCATCAATGACTTTAATCGGTAAATTGAGCACATCAGCTTTGATTTGATTCCACAGCGCATTGCGGCTACCGCCACCAACTAACAGCAACTCCTTGGTATGGAATTCGCCAATCCTTTCCAGTAGCGCCAGATTACTTTTCAATTGCCAGGCCAGACCTTCTAATGCGGAGCGATAAAAGTGCCCACGCCCGCTGGAGAGCGAAACGCCCTGCCAGCCGCCGGATAAATGGTGGCGTGTGTTGCCAAGTAAGTTGCAATCCATACGTACCCCGTCAGCACCTGGCGAGATAGCCTCGGCCTCATTAATCATCCGCCGATAGACATCGGCACAGGCATCATCGTGCCAATACAGTTGACGAACCCATTCCAACACGCCGGAAGCTAGCCACTGCAAACCGGGGTTGAATAAGCGCGGGCAACTGTCCAGCTCGCAGGTGGATCCTGCAAACTGGGGCAGCAGCGCAGTATTAACCTGCGGTGTGCGCACCATCAGAATCTCCCAAGTGCCGGATGACAGCACCGGTTGATCTAAATCGGCTCCGGAGCCAAATAAAGCAAACTGGGTATCGTGACCCGCAGAAATCACCGGCAAGCCCACCGGTAGCCCCAAGGTCGTGGCGATATTCGGTAACAACTGGCCGATGATGTCACCCGCAGCCACCATTGGTGGGAATAAATCAGCCTGAATACCTATCTTGTGCAAAATTGCAGCGCTGAATTGTTCACGTTTTACATCCAGTAGTTGGCTGGTGCCCGCCATGGTGCGGTCAGTGGTAAATTCCCCGGTGAGGCGGTGGTTAATCAATGATGAAATAAATAACCAAGCATGGGCCTGCTCAACTAAATCTGGCCGATTCTCCTGTAACCAAATCAGCTTGTATAAGGTGTTAAAACTGAACTGACCAATGCCCGATATCTGTTGTAATTTTTCGGCCGACATATAACTGGCGATGTTTTCCATCACTGCAACGGTACGTGGGCATTTCCAACTGATAATCGGGTACAGCATCTTGCCTTTGGCATCGACTAAAGCCCCATCCACGCCAAAGGTAGTCACTGTCACAGCGTGAATTTTATCTTTTTGAATTTGTGGCAGTAACTGGCGGCAGCACTGGGCAAAACTCTGCAAAATGTCTTCCAGCGGCCACAACTGCCATTGTGGATTGGCCAAGTCGGGCTGGCTATGGTTGGGCAGCACGGCTTTGGCAACTACCACACCTTGAGGATCGACTGCAATCGCTCGGATATTGGTTGCGCCGCAATCTAAAACGATGACCACATCGCGCTTCATAAAGGCTCCTGTAACTACCATCTGGCAGCAAGGATGGTTATCTGACTCAGGTAAGAAGGGGTTCCTACCTGAGCCAGGCCATCAAATCTTTTAAAAATTACGGATTATTATTTTTTATATAATGGGCCGTAATTCTGGCAGGCACGGTAATCCTGCCCTTCGATATCCATACCGTGTGCACCCCAAGCGGTAGGCCGGTAGACACTCTCTTCCTCTACGTTGTGCATACAAACCGGGATACGCAACATTGATGCCAGCGTAATGAGGTCAGCCCCCACATGGCCGATAGTCAGCACACCGTGGTTCGCTCCCCAGTTCGCCATCACTGAATACACATCACTGAATGGGCCCTTACCGGTCAGACGCGGCGCAAACCAGGTGGTTGGCCAGCTTGAATCTGTGCGTTTATCCAGAGTGTCATGGACAGACTTTGGCAACTCAACACTCCAGCCTTCGGCAATTTGTAATACAGGCCCTACGCCCTTAATCAGGTTGATGCGACTCATGGTAAATGGCACACCGCCACGGGTCAGGAAACGAGAAGAGAAGCCGCCGCCACGGAAATATTCATGGATCGCCGGGCACCATTCGGTCGCTGCCAGACAAGCATCGGCTTCTTGCTGGCTCACTTGCCAATGCGGTTTGATGGTCGGTTTACCTTGAGCATCGTTTTGGCGGCAAGTGCCATCCAGTGCGGCGGAACCTGAGTTAATCAGGTGGATAATGCCGTGCTCGGCTACCCCCTCAAGCTGATGACCTGTCACCCGCTGTACCGCCTCCGGTGACCAATAGGTCCGAACATCGGCAAAGATCTGCGCAGTCCCGGTTAACGTATGGCCAAACAACATCGCGACGCCATTTAAACTGTCATTTTCGGTGGCGATAACCATTGGCTCGCGCACCCCATTCCAGTCGAATGAGCTGTTTAGTAGGGCTTCGGCGGTATCACCGTTCGGGTATTGATCCGTCCAGTGGCGCTGCCCTTGGAAACCGGCCGCAATGGCGTTATAGCCTAATGCTTCTTCACCAAAACCCTTGGTTGCCAGTGCCGGGTTACCTTGCATCATGTCGCGGATACATATTGCCATTTGCAGGCTTTCGCGCAGTACCGCGCGGCTGCTTTCCGCAGAGCGGCGATACTGTTCGGCGTTTTTATCAGGCCCGAATTTAAAGTTGCTATCTGCCCATGACAGTGCCAGTTCGAGCTCTTGCTCATCATAGATTTTGTGGTCAATACGGCGGCGCAGTTCGGTCATGTCCACTGCCTGCACTTTCATCCCCAACCAAGACTCAAAGAAGTTATGGTCAACAATGGAGCCGGCGATCCCCATTGATACACCGCCGAGTGAAAGGTAGCTTTTGCCTTTTAAGCTGGCGACGGCCAAGCCTGCACGGGTAAAACGCAGCAGTTTTTCCTGCACATCAGCAGGGATGCTGGTGTCATTGGCGTCTTGCACATCATGACCATAAATAGAGAAAGCGGGCAGCCCTTTCTGATTATGCGCCGCCAGTGCGGCAGCCAGATAAACAGCCCCTGGACGTTCGGTACCATTGAAACCCCAAATGGCTTTCGGGCGGAATGGGTCCATATCAATGGTTTCGCTGCCGTAACACCAACAAGGCGTCACTGTGATGGTTAGACCGATATTCTGCGCACTGAATTTATCATCACAAGCGGCAGACTCAGCCATGCCAGCAATACAGGTGTCGGCAATGACGCACTCAACTGGCGTTCCACAAGGATGGCGTACTATTTCTTGCAGAAATTCTGCGGTGGCACGGGCCATTTTCATGGTTTGTTCTTCCAGTGATTCACGCACGCCCATTCTGCGACCATCGATAACCGGACGAATACCAATTTTAGGTAATTGAATTGTCTTTTTCATAATTGTTCCTTATGTTCTATAGCAAAATTTAATTTATCAGTAATCCAGGTTGTTAATTCACTGGTGATGTCTTGAATTTGGCAAAAATAAAGATAATAGCGAAGCACAATGCCGGGATAAGTTCTGCTGTTGGTATATTACCCGCAGCATCACTGGCTAACCCCATAATAGGTGTGACAATGCCGCCGCCGACAATGGTCATTACAATGATGGAAGCGCCATATTTAGTGTCTTGATTAAGATTCTTGATGCCTAAAGAAAATATAGTTGGATACTGTATCGACATAAACATACTGCATAGCGTTAATGCTAATAATCCAAGGTGTCCGCCAAAGGCAGCAGAGATAATACATAACAACATTGAGATGAATGCATAAGCGGCTAACACTTTTTCTGGTGCGAAGCGAGTAATTAACCAGGTGCCACTGAAACGACCAATAAAGAAAAAGACCATGGTGGCAGTTAAATAGTTTGCAGCATATCCAGGGGTGATATTGGGTAATTCTTCAATGGCGTAACGAATTAAATAACTCCAGCAAGCTGTTTGAGCACCAACATAACAGAATTGTGCTAATACCGCCCAACGCCAATGTGTTATTTTTAATAAACGCGGTAATGATGCAAAGAAAGAGCCATTATGTGCGTCATCTGATTCGCTTTTTATTACCGGGAAGCGAGTGACAAGAATTAATAACGCAACAAAGATAACCACGGCGACAATAATTAAATAAGGTAATTGTACGGCTTTGACCAAACTATGATGGTAGCTGTTTAAGTCTTCAACTGACAATTTGTCTAATACTTCCTGTGTCTGATGAGGAACATTGGAGAGGATTAAACTTTGTCCAAACACTACGGCAATGATGGCCCCAAACGAGTTAAATGTTTGTGCCAGATTGATACGAAAGTGACTGGTTTTTTCAGGCCCCAATACAGTAACAAAAGGATTAGCGGCCGTTTCCAGGCAGCCTAAACCCGCAGCGATAATGAATAAACCGATTAAAAACAAGGTGTAATTCATTGTCTCAGCGGCAGGCCAGAACAGAGCGGCCCCAAAGGCGTAGAACAGTAAACCGGTAATGATCCCCGCTTTATAACTGAATCTTTTCATTAGGATACCTGCAGGTATCGGGATTAAAAAATAGCCAAAATAGAAAGAGGATTGAATCAGTCCAGCTTGAAAGTTGGTTAGGGTAAACGCCTGCTGAAATTGGGGTAATAAAATATCATTCAAGTTGTTTGCTACTGCCCAAAGGAAGAACAGTGAGCACAGCAATGCGAAAGGTATCAGATATCTTTTTTTATTTGCCGACTCGTCACTTACCGAGGCGGAAATTTTGCTGCTATCTGTTTGTATTAAAATATTTCCCATGATGCCCTCGTCAGATGTTGCACTTATTCTACTCGTCTTGAAATACGTAATATTCGACGGAAGTCTTTTATTTAATGAATGACACTTTTATTTTATCTGGCAGATATGAGTGCCGGAGTGAAAATTAAAATATCCTCATTGCGTTAAGTCCCGTTCTTTATAAGGTAAAAATAACTAAAAAGTATGAGCTGAATCACATTGATAACTCAATGCTGATATTTTGTGATGATAATCACTTTAAATAAAAATATTTCATGACCGTTTGAAAGGAATTTTGTTTCAAACCCACAAACATAATGACCGATTTTTTTTATTTCCGTCACAAACGGTCAACTCATCATAAATAGACATGTATTTTGTTCTTGGACAGTGATTTGACCGTTTAATCATATTGTGTTTTCAAACGGACATTTTATAAAAATAAATGAAATTAAAATCACCACAAAGTGATCAATAGTCATGACGGTGATCACAATTTTTTATGCTTGATTTCTTACTTCAATTAAATAAGAGAAAAATATCGCACATATTCACAGTTGTTAACGTTCATTAGCCTATATCCATCATTTAATGAATTTTATATTTAGGTGTTTGTATCCTAAGAGAGGACAAAATGAAAAAAGAAGCATTGGCGCGCGATATTATTAATACTTGCCTGGAGATGACCCGCCTGGGACTAAATCAGGGGACTGCTGGCAATGTTAGTGTGCGCTATCAAGATGGCTTTTTGATTACGCCATCCGGTATTGCCTACGACAAACTGACGGAGTCGCATATTGTTTATATCAATGCTGACGGCCATCATGAAGCCGGTAAAATCCCTTCCAGTGAGTGGCGTTTTCATCAGGCAGTTTATCAAACTCGCCCAGATGCTAACGCGGTCGTCCATAACCATTCTGTTCATTGCACAGCGGTTTCAATTCTTAATCGGCCAATTCCTGCCATCCATTACATGATTGCCGCTGCGGGAGGTAATGATATTCCTTGCGCGCCTTACGCGACTTTTGGCACCAAAGCACTTTCAGAACATGTAGCTGTGGCGATGAAACACCGTAAGGCGACATTATTACAGCATCACGGCCTGATTGCGTGTGAAGAAAATCTGGCAAAAGCCCTGTGGTTGGCCCACGAAGTGGAAGTGTTAGCCACGCTGTTGCTGGCAATCTTACCGATTGTTGATGAGGTTCCGGTGTTATCCGTTGATGAAATTAGCGTGGTCTTGGAGAAATTCAAAACCTACGGTTTGCGGGTAGAAGAGTAGACAACGAGTAGGCGGATTAACACATTGAGGAATCAATCATGAACAGAATGATTTTAAATGAAATGGCCTGGTTTGGCCGGGGTTCACTGGATGCCTTAGCCGACGAAGTGGTGCGGCGTGGTTATCAAAAAGCCTTGGTCGTAACAGACAAAATGTTGTTCGAATGCGGAGTAGCAACGCGCTTAATTAGCCGTCTGGAAAAGGCGGGTCTGGATTTTGCGGTTTTTGATGCCGTCAAACCCAATCCGACTATTAGTATTGTGCAACAAGGGGTGGCTGCTTTTCGCCAAAGTGGTGCGGATTATCTGATAGCCCTTGGCGGTGGCTCGCCGCAAGATACCTGTAAAGCCATTGGCATCATTATTAATAATCCGGAATTTGCCGATGTGCGCAGCCTGGAAGGGGTCGCCGATACCCGCAAACCTTGTGTGCCAATGATGGCCATCCCGACAACGGCCGGTACTGCGGCAGAGGTCACCATTAATTATGTGATTACTGATGAAGAGCGGCGGCGCAAGTTTGTTTGTGTCGACCCCCATGCTATTCCGGCGGTGGCATTTATTGATGCGGATATGATGGACAGCATGCCCGCCGCGCTCAAAGCAGCCACTGGCGTGGACGCTTTGACTCATGCTATCGAGGGGTATCTGACAAAAGGAGCCTGGGAGCTTACGGATGCTTTGCACCTTAAAGCTATCGAGGTTATATGTCGCTCATTGCGCGCCTCGGTAACAGGGGATGAGGCTGCGACCGAAGATATGGCACTTGGGCAATATATCGCTGGTATGGGGTTCTCGAATGTGGGCCTTGGATTGGTACATGGAATGGCTCATCCGCTGGGGGCATTTTATAATATGCCTCATGGCGTCGCTAATGCCATTTTACTGCCTTACGTCATGCGTTATAACGCCGCTTATACCGGTGAGCGCTTCCGCCAAATCGCTAGGGTAATGGGGGTGGATAATGCTCAAAGTTCACCGCTGGAACAGGTGCGTGAGCAAACAATTGAGGCGGTGATTACCTTGAATCGCGATATCGGTATTCCATCTTCTTTGAGTGCAGTAGGGATGCGTGCCGATGATATTCCGGCATTGGCCGCCGCTGCATTTGCTGATGTTTGTACCGGAGGAAACCCGCGAGAACCCTCAATTGATGAGATTATGGCGCTTTACCATCAAGCCTGCTAAATAGAACGGCTATTTGTCACAAATTCACCATAAAGCAGTGAGGAAATCCTAATCCTCATTGCTTTATTGATGCTGAGCAACTCTCGCGCTAGCCAAAAGAGGTAAAAATAATGCAGGCGGGACGGGTTGTTTATTCTCCTAATTATAAAACTTGCCGTAATTGGGCCAATGGCCTGAATTAAGTAATCACCCTCCTGCTTATTTACTCATTTTTTTGAATTAATCGGACGTCATCCTCACGGATGTTCTCCATTTTCTGGAATGCAACCAAGTGGGAATCTTATGAAAGAGACCAACGAATCCCGACTGTTAACCGCAGAAGTCACCCGCCGAAAACTGGTCCAAACGACACTGATTGGCGGGCTGGCCGTAGCAACCAGCACGTTTTCGCTGCCGTTCTCCCGCACGGCTCGAGCTGTTCAATCGGCAATAAGCCCGGCCAACAGCGATAAAGTGATATGGAGTGCTTGTACCGTTAACTGCGGTAGCCGCTGTCCATTACGTATGCATGTGGTTAATGACGAAATTAAATACGTCGAAACCGATAATACCGGCGATGATAATTTTGATGGGCTACATCAGGTGCGCGCTTGTTTGCGAGGGCGCTCAATGCGCCGCCGAGTGTATAACCCTGACCGGTTAAAATATCCGATGAAGCGTATTGGCGCACGTGGGGAAGGTAAGTTCAAACGCATTTCGTGGGAAGAAGCATTTGATACTATCGCCGCCAGTATGCAGCACATCATTAAGGAATACAGTAACGAGGCCATCTATCTGAACTATGGCACTGGTACCTTGGGTGGCACCATGACTCGCTCTTGGCCGCCGGGTTCAACCTTATTGGCGCGGTTGATGAATTGCTGCGGTGGTTATCTCAATCATTATGGTGACTACAGTACTGCACAGATCGCCGCAGGTTTGAATTACACCTATGGCGGCTGGGCTGATGGTAATAGTCCATCAGATATTGAAAACAGTAAGTTGGTGGTGTTGTTCGGTAATAACCCTGGCGAAACCCGGATGAGTGGCGGCGGCGTGACCTATTATCTGGAGCAAGCGCGGGAAAAATCCAATGCCAAGATGATAGTGATTGACCCCCGCTATACTGATACCGCAGCAGGTCGCGAAGATGAGTGGATTCCACTGCGGCCGGGAACCGATGCGGCACTTGCCTCTGCGCTGGCTTATGTGATGATCACCGAAAATCTGGTCGATCAGCCATTCCTCGACAAATATTGTGTTGGCTATGACGAGAAAACCCTGCCGGAAGGTGCCCCGAAAAATGGTCATTATAAGGCTTATATTTTAGGGCAGGGGGCAGATAAAACCGCTAAAACGCCACAATGGGCAGAAGCAATTACCGGTATTCCTGCCGCAAAAATTATCAAACTGGGGCGCGAAATAGGCTCGGTCAAACCGGCTTACATTGCTCAAGGTTGGGGGCCGCAGCGCCATTCCAATGGCGAGAATACTAGCCGTGCTATTGCCATGTTAGCAATACTGACCGGTAACGTCGGGATTAATGGCGGTAATTCAGGGGCTCGTGAAGGTTCCTATGGTTTACCGTTTGTCCGTATGCCGACCTTGGAAAATCCGGTTAAAACCAGCATCTCCATGTTTATGTGGACTGATGCCATCGAGCGTGGTCCGGAAATGACTGCGACCCGTGATGGGGTGCGTGGCAAAGATAAATTGGATGTACCCATCAAGTTTATCTGGAACTACGCCAGTAACTGCCTAATTAATCAGCACGCTGAAATCAACCGCACTCATGAAATTCTGCAAGATGATACGAAGTGCGAAATGATTGTGGTCATCGATAACCACATGACGTCGTCGGCTAAATATGCCGATATTATTTTGCCAGACTGCACCGCTTCCGAGCAGATGGACTTCTGCCTTGATGCTTCTAGCGGCAATATGGCGTATGTCATCTTTGCCGATCAGGTGATCAAACCGCGCTTTGAATGCAAAAATATCTATGAGATGACTACTGAGCTGGCAAAACGCATGGGGGTCGAGCAGCAATTCACCGAAGGGCGCACTCAGGAAGGTTGGCTGCGCTACCTTTACCAGCAATCGCAGCAAGCCATTCCAGAGTTGCCTTCATTCGAGGAGTTCCGTCAGCAGGGCATCTTTAAAAAACGTGATCCTGAAGGCCATCATGTTGCCTATAAAGAGTTCCGCGCGGATCCGGAGGCTAACCCACTCAGCACGCCATCGGGCAAAATCGAGATTTACTCTGCCGAGCTGGCACAAATTGCGGCCACTTGGGAGCTACAACCGGACGATGTTATCGATCCACTGCCGGTCTATGCCGCCGGTTTCGAAAGCTTTGACGATCCTCTTAACCAGAAATATCCGCTGCAACTCACAGGGTTCCATTATAAAGCCAGAACCCACTCTACCTACGGTAACGTCGATGTACTGAAAGCATCTTGTCGTCAGGAGATGTGGATTAACCCGATAGATGCCGGTCAACGCAATATCAAGAATGGCGATATGGTGCGGATATTCAATGGTCGTGGCGAGGTACAGATTAACGCTAAAGTGACTCCGCGCATGATGCCGGGGGTTGTCGCACTGGGTGAAGGAGCGTGGTATAGCCCGGATGAGAAACGTATCGACCGAGCGGGCAGTATTAACGTCTTGACCACTCAGCGACCTTCTCCGTTGGCGAAAGGGAATCCATCCCATACCAACCTCGTTCAAGTAACCAAGGCATAAGGAGCTAAATGATGACGCAATATGGTTTTTACATCGACTCCAGCCGTTGCACGGGTTGTAAAACTTGCGAGCTGGCTTGCAAGGACTTTAAAAACTTATCAACCGATGTCAGTTTCCGGCGCATCTATGAATATGCTGGAGGGGATTGGCAACAAGATAACGGCGCATGGCACCAGAATGTGTTTGCTTACTATCTGTCTATTGCTTGCAACCACTGTAGTGACCCCGCCTGTACTAAAGTGTGTCCGACGGGGGCAATGCATAAACGAGACGATGGCTTTGTGGTAGTGAACGAGGATATTTGTATCGGTTGCCGCTACTGCCATATGGCTTGCCCATATGGTGCGCCGCAATATGATGCCGAAAAAGGGCATATGACCAAGTGTGATGGTTGCTACGAACGTGTGGCTGCAGGCAAAAAGCCGATTTGTGTCGAATCCTGCCCATTACGGGCGTTGGATATGGCCCCTATCGATGAACTGCGTGAAAAATACGGGGATTTAGCCGAAATAGCGCCATTACCAGCAGCGCATTTCACACTGCCGAATATTGTCGTGAAACCGAATGCCAACAGCCGCCCGGTCAGAGATACCACCGGTCATCTGGCAAATCCGGAGGAGGTGTAATATGGGCATGGGATGGCATGAATGGCCACTAATGGTCTTTACGGTACTGGGGCAGTGTGTAGTCGGGGGCTTTATTGTCCTTGGGCTGGCACTGATATTCGGTGGTTTGAATCGCGGACAACAGCAGCGGGTTCACCGCAGTATGTTTGTCTTGTGGGTGCTAATGGCGCTGGCCTTCATCGCCTCGACATTGCATTTAGGTTCGCCCATGCGTGCGTTCAACTCATTAAATAGAGTTGGAGAATCGGCACTGAGTAATGAGATTGCCGCCGGTTCGGTGTTCTTTGCTGTGGCTGGTTTTTACTGGTTGTTGGCAGTATTGGACAAAATGCCTGCCATGCTCGGCAAAATCTGGCTGGTGGTTGCCATGGTATTGGGCGTGGTATTTGTTTATGCCATGTGCAGGGTTTATTCCATTGATACGGTACCAACTTGGGATAATCTCTATACCCCGCTAGGCTTTGTATTGACGGTCTTTATCGGTGGCCCGATGTTAGGCTATCTGCTGCTGCAATTGGCTGGCATTACCAGGGATACAGCTTATGGGCGCATGATGCTGCAATTGCCGATGATCAGTGTATTGGCGCTGATTATCAGTATTGCCAGTGTCATCATGCAGGCGGCAAGTTTACCGACCATTTATAGCTCAGTACAACAGGCTTCAGAGCTGATCCCCCATTACGGTACGTTAATGGTATGGCGGTTAGTACTGCTGGTCTTGGGGCTGGGGTGCTGGATTTGCCCATTAATTCGTGGTCGTAACCCAATGACATTGGGGATGATCTTTGCCATGCTATTGATTATTGCCGGTGAATTGATTGGCCGTGGCGTATTTTATGGGCTGCATATGACGGTTGGTATGGCAGTCGGCGGGTAATTGTTTACCAGACAGCTACTGCGCTTCGCCATTCAGGGTTGGTGCAGTAGCTGGCTTAGTCTGAACCCGATATCATTCAGGATAATATTTAATGGTTGAAAACAATATTGCTTATCAACACATTGCGCTCACTGGCCGAGTGCTAGGCGCGCTGTTTTATTGTGAGCCAGATAGCCCGGCATGCAGTGATATTGTGGCGCAATTAAGTGGTGGTTCATGGGTAGCACAATGGCCCTATGGGAGTGAAGAACAGCTGGCTTCTATTGCCGCTTTGCTGGCGCAGCCGGATGTACAGGAAACACGGGAAGAAGCATGGCAGCGGTTATTTATTGGCCCTTATGCCTTGCCCGCTCCACCTTGGGGTTCAGTCTATCTGGATAAAGAAAATGTGCTGTTTGGCGATTCGACCCTAAAACTGCGCAACTGGATGGCCGAGCAGCAAGTGGAAGTCACACTGGATATGGAAGAACCGGAAGATCAATTCGGTTTATTGCTGATGATGGCGGCCTGGCTGGCAGAAAATCAACCCGAAAAGCTAGCTGATTTGCTGGCGGAACACTTACTACCTTGGGCTTACCGCTACCTGGATTTATTGCAATCCGACGCCGGGCACCCGTTTTATCAGGGGCTAGCTCAGTTAGCGACCTTAACACTGATTCAGTGGCAGCATGAATTACAGGTAACACCAGCAGTAATTAAGTTATATCGCTAGCACTATCCCACAGCTTAAAGCCCATTCTTCGATGGGCTTTTTATCTTAGATATTCCATTTCTCTGCTTCACTCTTACTGTTGTACTCACGAGTATTTCCTGTCTCCCATCGACTAATTTGTGACCGGCTTCTACTTTCCATGCTCTCATATTGGACAAGGCCAAGGGCGTTTGTATTATTAGGTTGAATATAAATTTAATAGTGAATATATATTCAATGCGGAGAAAAATAATGAAAAATACCCTACTGAAATCCTGTCTTACCGCAGCATTGATCTCAATGGCGGGTGTTGCTGGCGCTGCCAGTAACGGCCTGATCGCCATTATCACCCCGTCCCACGATAACCCATTCTTTAAAGCAGAGGCTGAAGGCGCTAAGGCCAAAGCGACGGAGCTGGGATACACCGTACTGGTTGCTTCTCATGATGATGATGTGAACAAACAGAACCAACTGCTGGAGACAGCCATTGCCCGTAAAGCCAAGGCGATCATTCTGGATAATGCGGGCTCTGATGCCACTATCGGACCATTGAAAAAAGCTAAGGCCGCCGGGATCCCGACCTTCCTGATTGACCGTGAAATCAATGAAACCGGTATTGCGGTCTCGCAAATTGTGTCGAACAACTATCAGGGCGCGCAATTGGGCGCAGAGAAATTCGTCGTACTGATGGGCGGCAAAGGCAAATATGTTGAATTGCTGGGCCGTGAATCTGATACCAACGCCCATGTCCGTTCACAAGGCTATCACGATGTGATTGACGAACACAGCGACATGAAAATGGTCGCCCAACAGACTGCAAACTGGAGCCAGACTGAAGCTTTCAACCGGATGGAGTCCATTTTGCAGGCTAACCCAGATATTACTGGGGTTATTTCCGGTAACGACACCATGGCGTTAGGCGCTGAAGCAGCATTAAAAGCGGCTGGGCGTAATGATGTCATCGTGGTCGGATTTGACGGCAGCGACTATGTTCGTGACTCAATCATCAACAAAGGCAATATCAAAGCCACCGTTCTCCAGCCGGGTTGGGCACAAGCTCAGATGGCGGTGGTTCAAGCTGATAAATATCTGAAAACCGGTTCAACCGGCCAGGAAGAAAAACAGCTGATGGATTGTGTATTAATTGATGAAAACAATGCCAAGAACCTGAATGTCTTTGCGCTGAAAGAGTAACGCCTTGAATAAGGTTCACTAAACACGCGTTTAAAGGCAATGAGGGGCGTCACTGCCCCTCCTGACAGGAGGCAGTATGTGGTTCAGTGCCCTATCGAAAGCAGGCGGGTTGATGGTTATCAGCGCTGTGCTGGTGGCTTGCACCGTGGTGGATTTGGATGAAAACGGCAAGCCGATTCTGCCGGTCGATCCCAATGCGGTAGTCAGTGACTACAACCAACCACCGGACAAAGTCGCCTCCACCATTTGGGTGAGCAAAGTGATGCCATTTGCCAACAGTAATGCGGTGAGTTGGCAACAGATTAAACAGCAGCAAAATCAGCCAGTACCAGGGAAAAATAGCCAAAGTCGCTTTGTTCGCTTTAGTGGCAAAGTGGTGGCGGTAGAAACAGAAGGGCGGGAAGGAGTGATGAAAGTCGCAGTCGATGGTGATGAGCAAGTGTTGCAATTGGGGCCCATCGTCAAAGGCAATGCTATCCGTGATGCATCAACCTTTATCCGTTTCGAAGATTTTAAGAACCAAGTGCAATACGCCCAGCTTTCTAAGGCATTAAGCAAACGTGCTTTGCAGGATGTGGCAAAACCCGATGCCAGTTGGGTCGGGCAGCAAGTCGAGGTCTTGGCCGCGATGACATTAACCCCGACCAGCCTGACTAATGCGGTGCCACTCAGTTTGAATAAGGAGAGCCATTAATGGACCACAGACCTGACATTGTCATGCGTGCTGAGGACATTTCCATGCGTTTTCCTGGTACGTTGGCATTAGATGCCGTCAGTTACAATGTGTATCGCGGCAAAGTGAATGTGATTATTGGTGAGAATGGTGCCGGAAAATCGACACTAATGAAGATTTTGGCCGGGGTGCAGCAACAGACATCTGGGCAAATCTACCTGAATCAGCAGCCGGTAACCATTGCCAATACTCGCGAGGCAGCGGCACTCGGTATCGGCATGGTGCATCAGGAGCTAAACCTGTCAGAAAATCTCAATGTCGCGGAAAATATTTTCCTGGGCCGCGAGATCCAGCAAGGTTTGAAACCTATTAATCAGGCCGCGCAGGAACTGATTGCTGAACAACTGATGGTGCGTCTTGATCAGGCCATTTCACCGAAAGAAATGGTCTCAAATCTCAAAGTCGGCCAGCAGCAGTTAATTGAGATTGCCAAGGCATTGGCAGAGCAGGCAGACATTCTAATTCTGGATGAGCCGACCTCTGCACTAAGCAAAACGGAAGTCGACATTCTGTTCCGGGTGATTCGTGAGCTGACGCGGCAGGGGGTTTCCATCGTCTACATTTCACATCGGCTGGAAGAGCTGATGGCGATTGGCGACTACATCACCATCCTGCGTGATGGGCGTTTCCAAGCGGAAGCTGCTGTTAAAGATATTGATGTGCCGTGGATTGTGCGTGAAATGCTGGGCAGTGACCCGGTTTCTAGCTTCCTCCATCCCGATCGGACTTTCGGTGCGCCAATGATGGAAGTGGATAACGTCACTTTAATCAATGAATCCGGTAATACCGTAGTGAATCGGGTTTCTCTGGCGGTTCGCGCGGGTGAAATTGTCGGTATTTATGGCTTGATGGGGGCGGGGCGTACTGAATTGTTCGAATGCCTGCTGGGCACTCAGCAAAACTATCTTGGCACTATTCGGCTTAATGGCACCGCGATTAACGCCAAAACTTCAACGGCAGAGCGCATCCGTCTAGGCATGAGTCTGGTGCCCGAAGACCGTAAAAAAACCGGCATTTTCCCTGTTTCCTCAGTGGCTAACAATCTGACCATTTCTAGCTTATGGCGTCGGTTGAAGCACCGTTTTGCCATCTGGCAGGAGAGTGAGTTACAGGTGGTGGCATCGGTTATTGGTGACTTATCGATCAAAGTCTCTTCACCGGAAGTCGAAATTCAGGCACTTAGTGGTGGTAATCAGCAAAAAGTGGTGATTGGCCGGTCATTGCTGACCAGCCCGAACATTTTACTGCTGGATGAACCAACTCGGGGTATTGACGTTGGCGCGAAAGCAGATGTGTTTGAAATGATGGTGAAACTCTCTGAGCAGGGAATTGGCATTCTGTTTTCCACCTCAGATCTGAAAGAAATTATGGCGGTATCGGACCGCATTCTGGTGATGTCGAACGGCAAACTGACGGCGAATGTTTCTCGTCAGTCGGCCAGTGAATCGGCATTGGTTACGGCAAGCGCACAAGGGTTTGAATGATGAAAGCAACAACTGGCACTGCGTTGGCGAGTCACCAGCCCGGTGGAGCGTCGTGGTCACGGGAAAACATGCTGCTGCTTCTACTAAAGATGCGCACTTTTATTGCCCTGTTCCTGATCCTTGGCTTCTTCTCGGTGATGGTTCCGGGGTTTCTGGCGACTGGTAGCCTGATCATTATGGTGAAGCATATTGCGATCAATGCTTTCCTCGCCTTAGGCATCACTTTTGTCATTATCACCGCCGGTATTGACCTTTCTATTGGGGCCACTTTGGGGCTTTGCGGCATGATTGCCGGCTGGATGATTACCCAAGGCATTGTTTTACCGATGTTTGGTATTGCCATTTTCCCAAGTGTTTGGGTTGTGGTGCCGGTAGTATTGGTTATCGGGGCGCTGATTGGTGCGGTCAATGGTTGGATAATTACTCGCTATAACGTCGCCCCTTTCATCTGCACCCTCGGCACCATGTATGTGGTCCGCGGCGCGGCCATGCTGATTTCCGGTGGTGAGACTTTCCCAGGTTTACAAGGGAATCCGCAACTGGGGAATACCGGCTTTGATCTGTTGGGGTCAGGCACGCTGCTGGGCTTGCCGATTGCTATCTGGATCATGTTTATTCTGGCGTTGGTCATTGCATATGTTGCACGCCGCCTGCCTTTTGGTCGCCATGTCTATGCCATCGGTGATAACGAACGTGCCGCAGAACTTTCTGGCGTCAAAGTGCGGCAGGTCAAAGTGTGGGTTTACACCATATCCGGTTTCTGTGCCGCGATTGCCGGGATCATTGTTTCTGCTCAACTGGTAGCCAGCCATCCAGCAAATGGCAGTGGCTTTGAGATGAATGCAATTGCTGCCGTTGTGCTCGGCGGGACTTCTCTGGCCGGGGGCCGCGGTACCATTCTGGGAACACTAATTGGTGCATTTGTTATCGGCATTCTGGCCGATGGGTTAGTCATGATGGGGGTCAGCGAATTTTGGCAAATGGTTATCAAAGGGATCGTGATTATTGTGGCCGTTATTATCGACCAGATGCAAAACCGAATGCAGCACAAGGCCGCCATTGTCTCGCAAAAGTCTAGCGTGGTGGCTGTTGGGAAGAGCGAGCAGGCATAAAAAGCCGATAGCAGCAAAAGGATAATCTCCATTTCCTGACCACAGAACACGAAAGATGTCATGCCGGGGGACGATTTCCGGACAGGCTTGATGAAAGCTATTTTTTAGCACCATCAGGAATAAATATTCCTAAGTGAGTAAAAATTCACTTACGGATAAAAATTAAAGAGAGGTAATGTCATGAATCCGTATTCACTGTCAGTCGATGAGCTGGTGAAAAAGGCACGGGCAATCCGTCGCCGGATAGTCCTGCTCAATGCGAACAGCCCTGCAGGGGGGCATACCGGTGCTGATCTTTCGCAAGTAGAGATTCTGACTGCACTCTATTTTCGCATCCTCAATTGCGCCCCCGATCGGCTTACCGACCCTGAGCGCGATATCTATGTGCAATCTAAAGGCCATGCTGTGGGCGGCTATTACTGCTGTTTGGCGGAGGCGGGCTATTTTCCTGAAGAATGGTTGGCAACTTACCAGCACGCCAACTCACATTTGCCGGGCCACCCGGTCAAACATAAAACGCCCGGAATTGAATTGAATACCGGTGCTTTGGGCCACGGCTTACCGGTCGCGGTGGGAATTGCATTGGCGGCAAAACGTGCCAACAGCAAGCGCCGGGTATTTGTTTTAACCGGTGACGGTGAATTGGCTGAGGGCAGTAACTGGGAGGCTGCGTTAGTGGCTGCTCACTATCAGTTAGACAACCTCATCATCATTAACGACAAAAACAAACTCCAACTGGCAGGCACCACGAAATCCATTATGAATACCGACCCGTTGGCGGATAAATGGCTGGCATTTGGTCTACAAGTCACTGAATGTCAGGGCAATAACATGCAATCGGTGGTGGACACTCTCGAAGCTTTACAACCCAAGGGTAAGCCCCATGTGGTGATTGCCAACACCGAAAAAGGTGCCGGAATCTCCTTTATTCAAGGGCGCGTGGAATGGCATCACCGGGTGCCGAAAGGCGCTGAAATTGATCTGGCACTGGAGGAATTGAGCGATGAGTAATGCAGAACATTTGGCCGCAGTGATGGTCGAGCAGTTTATTAAAGCCGTCGACAGCGGTGTAGATTTGGTCCCCGTGGTGGCTGATTCAACCTCGACGGCGAAAATCGGGCCTTTTATGACTCGTTTCCCAGATCGGGTGGTTAATGTCGGTATTGCCGAGCAAGCCATGGTGGGCACTGCGGTGGGATTATCCATGGGGGGGAAAGTGGCCGTGACCTGCAATGCCGCGCCATTCCTGATTTCACGCTCTAACGAACAGCTTAAAATTGATGTTTGCTACAACAACAGCAATGTAAAACTGTTTGGCCTTAACTCCGGTGCCAGTTATGGGCCACTGGCGAGTACTCACCACTGTATTGATGATATCGCTATCTTACGTGGCTTTGGCAATATTGAGATTTATGCGCCATCTGACCCACAAGAGTGTCGCCAGATAATCGATTATGCCCTCCAACATGTTGGACCGGTCTATATCCGTCTGGACGGTAAATCATTACCACCACTGCATGATGAACACTACCAATTCACTCCCGGCCAAATTGATGTTTTGCAGCAAGGTCAGGATATTACTCTGGTGGCTATGGGTTCTACAGTGCATGAGGCTGTAAGTGCTGCAGCCATACTGGCAGACAACAATGTTTCTGCTGCGGTGGTCAATGTTTCTTCTATTCGTCCGTGTGATACTCAGCAGCTGTTAGCCATTCTCCAAAACAGCCAGCGGGTGATTACCATCGAAGAACACAATATTAATGGCGGTGTGGGCAGTCTGGTGGCTGAAGTGTTGGCCGAAGCGGGGAGCGGTATTCCCTTGGTAAGACTGGGGATTCCTGACGGTGGTTATGCCATTGCTGCCGATAGGGCAGATATGCGTGCCTACCATGGTTTTGATGCGGCAGGCATTGTGGCTCGTGCTCTGCGGTTTTGTCGGGGAGAGTAACTATGCCGCTGAGTAGAAAGACCGAGTCGCCGGGCAAGCAAGCGATGTCGACACCGATTATTTTGGCGATTGATGAAGGCACCACTAATGCTAAGGCTATTGCGGTGGATACGGCCGGGCAGATTCGGGCGAAAGCTTCGGTTCCCCTACAGCTAGAGCACCCGCGCCCCGGCTGGGCGGAGCAGGACCCACTGGCGATCTGGCAAGCCGTTTCTTTGGCAATTGAAGGTTGTCTGAGCCAACTGGCCGGTGCCAGAGTTGCCGGTGTCGCTATCAGTAACCAGCGCGAATCAGTGCTTATTTGGGAGCGTGCGACCGGGACGCCACTTACTCCTGTGGTGAGTTGGCAGTGTCGACGTTCAGAGGCTTTCTGTCAGGCTCTGAGTCAATTACCTGAAGCGGCAATGGTCGCGCAGCGCACCGGGTTACAGATTGATCCTTTGTTCCCGGCAGCCAAGGTCCATGGCATGCTGGCGGACATCCCACAAGGTGTTGAGCGTGCAGCCCACGGCGAGCTCTGTGTCGGCACCATCGATTGTTGGCTGACCTGGCAACTCAGTGGCGGCCAAAGTTTCTCTACCGATTTTTCCAATGCCGCCCGTACTCAACTATTTAATATCCATTCGGGCCAGTGGGATCCAGACCTGTTGGCACTATTTGGCATCCCCAGCCTTTGTCTACCAGCGGTTTTACCCTCAGCGGCTATCCACGGACATACCGGTAATACTGGCATTATCGGTCTGAGCCAAGGTGTGCCGATAGTGGCACAAATTGGTGATTCACATGCCGCGCTCTATGGCCAAGGCGGTGACCGTGCCGGTGAAATCAAAGCCACTTATGGTACCGGCTCCTCTCTGATGACCACCGTGAGACAAGCTAGCGCGCAGAGCCATGGGCTGAGTACCACGATTGCCTGGCATGATGGCGAGTTGCGTTATGCCCTTGAAGGAAATATCACTCATACCGGCTCTGGGGTGGCGTGGGTTTCGCGCATGTTGGGGATCACCGACCTAGCCCTTCTGACCGAAATGGCACAAAGCCAACCGGGGAATCAAGGGGTTTACTTTGTCCCGGCATTATCAGGATTGGGCGCACCCTATTGGGACAGCCAGGCGCGCGGTCTGTTCTGCGGTCTGACCGATGCGACTACGCCCGCAGTATTGGCTCGCGCTGGGTTGGAGTCGGTTGCCTATCAAATAGCGGATGTCTTTTTTGCTATGGAGCAGGCCGGTCATCACCGCCTCGAACAATTACGTGTCGATGGCGGCGCTACCAGCAACCGCTGGCTGATGCAGTTTCAGGCCGATTTACTCCAGCGCACCCTGATACGCAACCACACCGCAGAAGTGTCCGCACTGGGTGCGGCCTATTTAGGGGGGAAAACCCTTGGCTGGTGGCAGGATAACCAGCAACTGGCGGCTCTCCCCCGTGAAGTGGAATACATCGAACCGCGCGCTCAAAGTGCGGAGATGCAAGATAACTATAGCCTCTGGCAATCGGCCATCGCGCGCGCGCGTTTCCAGCCGAAATAACCCACACTAGGAGTAAGCATATGTCAGCAATACCTCGTAAGTTAACTTTTGCGGTGATTATCGGCAATCGGGGATTCTTCCCAAGCTATCTAGTGGCAGACGCGCGCCGTGATGCTCAGGCACTGTTCGACCGTCTGGGAATTAACACTATTATGCTCAGTGAGGAGCAGACCCCACTGGGTGGGGTAGAAAACTGGCGCGATGCTAAAGTATGTGCCGAGTTATTCCGCAAGCATAGTGAAGAAATTCACGGCGTGGTGGTCATTCTGCCCAATTTTGGTGATGAAAAAAGTGTCTCTGATGCCATCCGCCTTTCGGGCCTTAAAGTGCCAGTGTTGGTGCAAGCAGAAGAAGATGCACTGGATAAAATGGGGCTGGCGACACGTCGAGACAGTTTCTGCGGCAAAATATCACTGTGCAACAACCTGCGCCAATATGGCATTCCATTCACATTGACGAAGCAGCATGTTTGCAGCTTAAACAGCGAAATCTTCAGTCGTGATGTCGAGCAGTTTGTGCAATTGTGCCGCGTGGTTCATGCCATGAAACGGGTGCGGGTTGGGGCTATTGGTGCTCGTCCGACTAACTTCAATACTGTACGTTACAGTGAGAAGTTATTAGAGAACCTAGGAATTACTGTTGAAACCCTCGACTTATCCGAGGTGTTTTTCCGGGTAGCTAACCTCAGTGATAACGATATCCGTGTCGGTGAAAAACTGGCATTGTTAAAAGCCAATGGCGATACCAGCGCTATCCCACAAGATAAACTGCACAAAATGGCAAAATTGTTTGTGGTCATCAGTGAATGGATTATCGCCAATGATATTGATACCACGGCCATGCAGTGCTGGACATCATTGCAACAGAATCTAGGCATTAACGTCTGTTCCATTATGAGTGTGATGTCCGGGCAATTGATGCCAAGTGCCTGCGAAGTCGATGTTATGGGGGCATTATCGATGTATGCGCTGGCGAGTTGCTCTCTGGCTCCCGCCTCTATTGCTGACTGGAACAATAACTTTGGCGCTGAGCGTGATAAATGCGTGCTATTCCATTGCGGTAACTTTGCCAGTGAAAGTCTGGAGAGTTCGACCATGGGGACAGCTGATATTATTGGCACAACCGTGGGTTGTGAGAATACGTGTGGTGCCGTCCATGGCCGCATGAAGTCCGGGCCTTTGACCTATTTCCGCCTATCTTCAGATGATTTTACAGGGCAAGTGCGGGCTTATGTTGGCGAGGGGCGCTCTGTGAGTGACGAATTAGACACCGTAGGATGCCGTGCGGTGGTTGAAGTACCGCAACTGGAAAGTTTACTGACCCATATCTGCAATAATGGTTTTGAGCACCATGTGGCGATGAACCATTCAGCTACAGCTCAAGTGCTGCAAGAAGCATTCAGTAAATACCTGGGTGTTGATTGCTACTGGCACGCGAAGTAAGAGCTTTCGCATTTAGCGAGACAATGATTCCGCACCAAGGACGGTGCGCTTAATGGCATGGTTATGCGGCTAATTATATGGTTATAGCAATGTCTCGGCGGTTAATCTGTCAGTAATTAATACATCTATATAGTGACCGTTCAGCGCCCCTCGAATAGCGGCACTTTTACCTATCCCGCCAGCTAGCGCCACGACCCGTGGGCAGGCACGCAATTGCGGTAAAGACATACCAATCACTGGATCTTCTTCGTCACTGAGTACCGCGTTACCTGCGGCATCAAAGTAATGCAGACATAAATCCCCCACGGCACCGCGCTCTGCCAGTAATTTCAGCATCTCTTCATGGTAATAGTTACCGGAATTTTTCAATAATTGCGAGGGCTCCAGATCGCCAATACCGACGAGAGCCAGGTCCACTTCAGCAAATTTATTCACCACATCCGCGACTTCGCCACTGGAGATCAAACGGGCACGGTCTTCTGTTGAGCGTTCAATACTTTGTGCTGGCAGTAAATAAGCCGGGCAATTTAAAATGTTTGCCAATGATTGAGTTAATAATGTGGCCTGCACATTGCCGTTAGGGCCAACTCCGCCCAATAATTGGATGACACCACTGGTTTTGATATTAAGGGGGTGAAGGTTATCAACCATCGCCCGGATGGTACTGCTCCACGAAGAGATACCGACCATATCGTTTGGCCGAATACTGGTTTGCATGTAGTGAGCTGCAGCAGAACCAATCGCTTGTTTTATCTGCATCGGGCTGGCGTCATCGGCAATATCAACCACTATGGCCTGGTCGATACCATAGTGTTTTTGAATGCGTGATTCGATGCCAATAAACATGTTAGCAGGCTGGATAACACTGATTTTAACCACGCCTTCTTTGACGCAACGAGTTATCGCACGGGATACAAAAGACTGAGATAAATGCAGGCTGTCAGCAATTTCAGATTGCTTCATTCCTTCGGTGTAATACAGCGTGGCGATTTTCACCAGCAACCGTTGCTCATCTTGTCTCGACATGGTTCCATCCCGCTAATTACTTGATGCTGGTATTTTTATTCAAAGCCGAATAAATAACAAGCAGTACCGAATCGACACTCAGCGTGCTACTGCACTTTAGTCTTATCTTCTGACGCGTTCTCCGTGGGGCCATTCTCCCCTTCGGGTTGATCAGGCGGCGGCATAATGTCGTGGATTAATTGCTCATCAAAGCTTGGATTTAATGCCGGAGACAGTGGGGAACTGACCAGACTGTCTGGTATCGCCATATGTGGCACTGGGGCATCGTTAACAAATTCATCTTGATCCTGTTTCACTGTTCGGCTGAATGCTATCAGGCTTAGGCCACAGAGTGAGAAGAACGCATACAGTATATTACCGCCCAGAGGTGCAATTAGTGCACCGACGGCAAGTGGCCCGATACTGGCACCCACCCCGAATGACATCAGTAAACATGCCGCGAGTGAGACCCGCCGTTCTGGCGCAATCAGGTCATTGGCCAGTGCCACGACCAAGGGATAAAGCGTGAACTGCAACATACTGACGACAAAACCTAAACCCAGCAAAAAATGGAACGAGATATGAGGCACTAAGGCCAGTGGCAGTGCGGTTAGTGCCAGCAATAAAGCATTAATTCGGATCAATAGCGTACGGTTATAGCGATCTGACAACCAACTGAGTGGCAGTTGAGCAACCAAACCGGCAAAAATAGATAACGCCATGAACAGGCCAGTTTCTTGGGTTGAAAGCGATTGCAGGCTGGCATAGACCGGCGCAAGGCCATAAAACGAGCCGACAATCATGCCGATAACCAGTGTTGATGCCAGTATTTTGGGAATCGAACTGATAAAGAATTTCAACTCCATAGGTGCTGGGGACATCTGCTGAGCATTGCTGCGAGTAGTCAGTGCGACCGGCACCAAACAAAGGGCAAAAAACAGGGCGATTATCATTAATGTACTTAAACCCAGCTCGGGCTGAAGCATTAATACCACTTGGCCCAATGCCATACCGGCATAGGTTGCCGCCATATAAAAACCAAATACCGTGCCGCGCTGATTAGACTCCGCCTGATCATTAAGCCAGCTTTCCAACACCATGAACTGACACATCATGCAGAGGCCAATAATCAAGCGTAGAACCACCCACGCAGGGATATATTCAGTAAGGCCATGGCTTAACACCGCCGCGGTAATAATACCTGCACAAGCCACATAAGCCCGAATATGGCCTACTCGTGCAATCAGGAAGTGGCCAACCTTACCTCCGATCACTAAACCAATATAGTTTGCGGCGATAATTGCCCCGATTAATGCACCAGAGACATGGATGGCAGTGAGACGTAGCGAGATATAGGTCGTCAATAAACCTGAGCCTAATAGCATCAACACCGTGGCGCTATAAAGGGGGAAGAAGGCGTTAAGAATTTTTTTCACTGTCACGTCCTTAGTTCATCATTCCGGATAAATTGCCGGAACTGCAGATGTCGCCAGCCGCATCCTCTTTATTTTGATACTAACAGCTGAGTTCCTGAGGTAAAGCTTTGTACAGAAAAGTGCTTTTTTTCATTGCACCCTGCGAAGTGTTTCGCATAACTGAGTGCAGTTGCCGCTTCAGGCTAAAGAAGTGCTACTATCGGCGACATAAAATCTCATGTGAGTCGGGGGAACAATGCACGAGAAACAACTACGCCAGCTCAGTATTGCGGTCGGTAATAAGTTAAAAGAACGTGGTGCCTGGGTGACTTGTGCAGAATCTTGTACTGGTGGTTGGGTGGCTAAAGTATTGACTGATATTGCAGGCAGTTCAGCTTATTTTGACCGTGGTTTTGTAACGTATAGCAATGCCGCAAAACATGATTTGCTGGGCGTGAAAGAAAGCACGCTGGAAAATTATGGCGCAGTGAGTGAAGCTGTCGTGCAAGAAATGGCGCATGGTGCATTACGGGAAGCCAATGCAGACTTCGCGATATCAATCAGTGGTATTGCTGGGCCCGACGGTGGTAGTGCGGATAAACCGGTGGGTACGGTATGGTTTGCTTTTGCAACAGGTGAAGGGTTGGTGGTGGCTAGTAAACAGCTTTTTCACGGCGACCGTGATGCTGTGCGGCTGCAAGCAACTGTTTTCGCACTACAAACGCTATTAGATGATTTTCTGTAAAAATAGGCTTGATACTGTATGATTGTACAGTATAATTAGCGGTAATTTCCTGCACAAAACAACATTCAGTGGTGATGACAGGGGTAACCCGGCATACCAGAGAGGGAGTAAAAATGGCTATTGATGAGAATAAACAAAAGGCGTTAGCAGCAGCACTGGGCCAAATTGAAAAACAATTCGGTAAAGGCTCTATCATGCGCCTTGGCGAAGACCGCTCAATGGATGTTGAAACCATCTCTACAGGTTCTCTTTCTCTTGATATTGCATTGGGGGCGGGTGGCCTACCAATGGGGCGTATTGTTGAGATTTATGGACCTGAATCATCAGGTAAAACAACGCTGACTTTACAAGTTATCGCCGCTGCACAGCGTGCAGGTAAAACTTGTGCGTTCATCGATGCCGAACATGCTCTTGATCCAATTTATGCCAAAAAATTAGGCGTAGATATCGATAACCTGCTGTGTTCCCAGCCAGATACCGGTGAACAAGCACTGGAAATCTGTGATGCACTAACTCGCTCTGGTGCAGTAGATGTCATCATTGTTGACTCCGTGGCAGCATTGACACCAAAAGCTGAAATTGAAGGCGAAATCGGCGACTCCCATATGGGCCTTGCGGCACGTATGATGAGCCAGGCTATGCGTAAGTTGGCAGGTAACCTGAAGAATGCGAATACCTTGTTAATCTTCATTAACCAGATTCGTATGAAAATTGGCGTTATGTTTGGTAACCCTGAAACGACCACTGGCGGTAACGCACTTAAATTTTATGCCTCTGTACGTTTAGATATTCGTCGTATTGGTGCAGTAAAAGAAGGTGATGTAGTTGTAGGTAGCGAGACGCGCGTTAAAGTTGTAAAAAACAAAATTGCAGCGCCATTCAAGCAAGCTGAATTCCAGATCCTGTACGGTGAAGGTATCAATATCAACGGCGAGCTTGTCGATTTGGGTGTTAAGCACAAGCTGATTGAAAAAGCAGGTGCATGGTATAGCTATAACGGTGACAAAATTGGTCAAGGTAAAGCGAACGCCAGTAACTACTTAAAAGAAAATCCGGCAGTAGCTGCTGAGTTAGATAAAAAATTGCGTGAAATGCTGCTTAATGGCGGCAATGGCGAACAAGCTGTTACCACCGCAGCATTTGCCGATGAAACTGATGAAACCAGCGAAGAGTTTTAACTCGTAAAATTTTAACCAAGTTTGTACGGTAACCAATGAATAAACGGCTCACATAGTGGGCCGTTTTCGTCAGTAAATATTGACGAAAAGTATTGCTAATACTCCTGCAATTTCAAACAACAGGGTATTACCAACATAATGAGTGTGACAGCAAGGCAGCAAACAAATAAATCTTGATGAGCAGACACTGGTTAGTCATTCGGGTGAAAGAGTGTAGTTAACACCGCTGCAACTTCAAGCAAGGAGAGTAATTATGAATGACTTGCTGAGCCGTGCTATGAGGCTCCTGTCTCAACGCGATCATAGTGAATCCGAGCTGCGCCACAAACTTGCAGCGCGCCCATTTTCGGCAAAAGGTCATTGGGGAAAGCGTTCAGTTAGTGAAAATGGAGAGCCTGTCGAGGATATCGACCCCAAAGTTATCGAGCAGGTTATTGCCTATTGTTATCAACATAATTGGCTGGATGATTCCCGCTTTGCTACCAGCTACATTAATAGCCGCAGTCGTAAAGGATATGGCGCACAACGTATCCGATCTGAATTGATGCAAAAAGGTGTCGATAAAGAACTTATTCAAGCTGCTTTTGAAATTAGTGAAATTGACTGGAGTTTGCTCGCAAAAGAGGTCGCACAGCGTAAATTTAGTGAAATTCTACCTGTTGAATGGAAAGAAAAGGCCAAGGTTCAGCGATATCTTCTCTATCGTGGTTTTTTCCAGGAAGAAATTCAGTCTATTTTCAGTAATTTTGACGAATGAATGCACGCGGGATTTTACTTCCCTTCGAAGAAAATTTATCTTAGTCCCACTTTTTGTTCGTGAGCTTACCCATTGTGTTGTCAGTTATCGGCACCCGATTGGCTCACGGGCTATTCTTTTAGCTTGTTTCCGGGACAATTATGAGCAAGAGCACCGCTGAGATTCGTCAAGCGTTTCTCGATTTCTTCCATAGCAAGGGACATCAGGTTGTATCAAGCAGCTCTTTGGTCCCTAATAATGACCCTACGCTGTTGTTTACCAATGCCGGGATGAACCAGTTTAAGGATGTTTTCTTAGGTTTGGATAAACGGGCTTATTCCCGTGCGACGACCTCTCAGCGCTGTGTGCGAGCAGGTGGTAAGCATAATGACCTTGAAAACGTAGGTTATACCGCGCGTCATCATACCTTCTTTGAAATGTTGGGTAACTTCAGCTTCGGCGATTACTTCAAACACGATGCCATCAATTTCGCTTGGGAGTTATTAACCGGCGAACAGTGGTTTAATCTACCGAAAGAAAAACTTTGGGTAACCGTTTACGAAACTGATGACGAGGCCTACGAAATTTGGGCCAACGAAGTCGGGGTACCGCGTGAGCGTATCATCCGTATTGGTGATAACAAAGGTGCCGCCTTTGCATCAGATAACTTCTGGCAAATGGGTGATACCGGCCCTTGTGGCCCATGTACAGAGATTTTCTTTGACCATGGTGACCATATTTGGGGTGGGCCTCCTGGGTCAGCAGAAGAAGACGGCGATCGCTATATTGAGATCTGGAATATCGTCTTCATGCAGTTTAACCGCCAGTCTGATGGCACTATGCTGCCATTACCTAAGCCGTCAGTTGATACGGGCATGGGGCTTGAGCGTATTGCTGCGGTATTACAACATGTTAACTCTAACTACGAGATTGACCTGTTCCGCAATTTGATTAGTGCCGTAGCAGATGTTACCGGTGCGACTGATCTTTCCAGTAAATCACTGCGCGTGATTGCTGACCATATCCGCGCCTGTGCTTTCCTTATCTCTGATGGCGTGATTCCGTCGAATGAAAACCGTGGCTATGTTCTACGTCGCATCATTCGCCGTGCGATCCGTCACGGTAATATGCTGGGCGCTAAAGAGACTTTCTTCTATAAGTTAGTTGCCCCACTCATTGCGGTGATGGGCTCTGCTGCTGATGAATTGAAGCAACAGCAGGCGATGGTAGAGCAGGTTCTGAAAACCGAAGAAGAACAGTTTGCACGCACATTAGAGCGTGGTTTAGCGCTGTTGGACGAAGAGCTGGATAAGTTGACGGGTGATACCCTTGATGGTGAGACTGCTTTCCGCTTGTATGACACCTATGGTTTCCCGATTGATTTAACCGCAGATGTTTGCCGTGAGCGTAATCTGAAAGTGGATGAAGCTGGCTTTGAGCAAGCAATGGAAGCTCAGCGCCGCCGAGCTCGTGAATCTAGTGGTTTTGGTGCTGATTATAACAACCTAATCCGGGTTGATAGTGCAAGCCAGTTCTCTGGTTATGACCATGTTCATCAGCAAGCAACAGTGACTGCATTGTTCCGTAATGGTGAAGCTGTAGATGAAATTCATGAAGGTGAAGAAGCGGTTGTTGTCTTGAACCAAACCCCATTCTATGGTGAGTCTGGTGGTCAAGTTGGCGATAAGGGTGAGTTAAAAAATGCGACGGCGACTTTCGCTGTGGCAGACACCCAGAAATATGGTCAGGCTATCGGACATTTAGGGCAATTAACTCATGGAACGCTGCGGGTTAACCACAGTGTTGATGCTCAAGTCGATGTTGTGCGACGTAACCGTATCCGTCTGAACCACTCTGCAACTCATTTACTGCATGCGGCATTACGTAAAACTCTGGGCGAACACGTTGCTCAGAAAGGCTCGTTAGTCAATGATAAATATCTGCGTTTTGACTTCTCTCATTTTGAAGCAATGAAGCCAGAGCAGATACGTTTGGTAGAAGATATTGTTAACGAGCAGATTCGCCGTAATATGCCAGTCCAAACTGAAGTCATGGAATTGGAAGCAGCGAAAGAAAAAGGTGCGATGGCTCTGTTTGGTGAGAAATATGACGATCAAGTTCGCGTCTTGACCATGGGGGATTTCTCAACCGAGCTGTGTGGTGGTATTCACGCCAACCGTACGGGTGATATTGGTCTGTTCCGTATCTTATCAGAGTCAGGTACTGCGGCGGGGATTCGCCGTATTGAAGCAGTAACCGGTGAAGGTGCTATTGCATTGCTGCATCAGCAAAGCGACTTACTGGCAGATGTTGCTCATCTGGTGAAAGGTGATACTAATAATCTGGCTGATAAAGTACGTGCAGTGCTGGACCGTAGTAAAATGCTTGAGCGTGAGCTCCAGCAATTGAAAGATCAGCAAGCCGCTCAGGAAAGTGCCTCATTGTCGTCCAATGCAAAATTGGTCAAAGGGGTGAAACTTTTAGTGAGTCAGTTGGATAATGTTGAACCAAAAATGCTGCGTACTATGGTTGATGATCTTAAAAATCAGCTGGGGTCGGCTATTATTGTGCTGGCAACGACAGCCGATGATAAGGTCAGTTTGATTGTTGGGGTGACCAAAGACCTTACGAGCAAAGTAAAAGCCGGCGAATTGATCGCTGATATCGCTCAGCAGGTTGGCGGTAAAGGCGGTGGTCGCCCTGATATGGCTCAGGCTGGAGGTTCTGATGTGCAGGCATTGCCATCAGCCTTGGCAAGCGTTGAGGCATGGGTCGAATCCCGTTTATAAGCAAGTAATGACCTATTAAATCAATACGCCATATCTCTCTGCTAGGTATGGCGTTTTTCAATTTTCCTGTCATAGTTCGAAAACAAAGTTAAACGCAAAGTTGTTTGCTTCAGCTAAACTTGTATTAGTTAGAGACATGACCAAGCTACTTACATTTTATGTGAATGTGATGGCTTACGTTTTCACGGTGTATGATGGATAATGGCGGGGAAACTGAGAGACCCGACTCTTTTAATTTTTCAAGGAGCAAAGAATGCTTATTCTGACTCGTCGAGTTGGTGAAACACTCATGATTGGCGATGAGGTTACGGTTACTGTATTAGGGGTTAAAGGCAACCAAGTTCGAATCGGTGTAAATGCTCCGAAAGAGGTTTCTGTTCACCGTGAAGAAATCTACCAGCGTATCCAAGCAGAAAAGTCTCAACCGACGACTTACTGATTTTGAAGAAGCGTCTCGTGTTACACGAGGCGCTACTGCTGTTTATTTCCCCCTGTTTTGCTACTTATCCACTTTTTGTGTTCTTATTCCGGTAATAATTTTCTGTTTGCGACCCATTTAACTGGGCTATCGGGATAATTTCTTTTTCCCCTCTCTTCGATTACATCGTAATAACCACTATCTTGACTGTTGATAAAACACTCTTTCTGGCGTCAAACTGGTCATGTTGCGTGTGAATTGTGCAAATGAACGTGAGTTAGGAAAAATTGTTTGACTTATAAGTGCGGGAAAGTAATATGTGCGCCACGCAGTGCCGATGAGCTTCTTCAAAAGCAAGTTAGGCACAATTCGCAAGAAGCGTATGGTGAGGTGGCCGAGAGGCTGAAGGCGCTCCCCTGCTAAGGGAGTATACGGTCAAAAGCTGTATCGAGGGTTCGAATCCCTCCCTCACCGCCATTTACTATGCACCCATAGCTCAGCTGGATAGAGTACTCGGCTACGAACCGAGCGGTCGGAAGTTCGAATCTTCCTGGGTGCACCATATTTTGCAGTATGGTGAAATAGTTAAATGAACATCAGGTAGTGTCAAAGAATTAATTGCACCCATAGCTCAGCTGGATAGAGTACTCGGCTACGAACCGAGCGGTCGGAAGTTCGAATCTTCCTGGGTGCACCATCTTCTAGGTCATAAATCTTGTTGTTAAGTTTCACTCGCTGAAACGCCTCTAAAAAATCAGATAAACAAAATCGCACCCATAGCTCAGCTGGATAGAGTACTCGGCTACGAACCGAGCGGTCGGAAGTTCGAATCTTCCTGGGTGCACCATATTAAGAAACCTCGCTACGGCGGGGTTTTCTGCTTTTGGGCCCTTTGGCACTTAGTCACTAGTCAATTTAAGCCTTTTAACCCTCCTATCTTGCTATTAACTTCCCAATATATTGATTTTCACTAGGCAAAATAGCGTGGCAATCTATTGGTGAAAGTTATTTTTTGACTTAATTCAATGTATTACGCAGTGAGCGACAATTTGATTAGTTTGCGATAGAGTAGCTTTTCATTTTCTTATTGGTCGTGGAGTCACGATGTACGATCGCTATGAAGGTCTGATTTTTGATATGGATGGTACCATCCTGGACACGGAGTCGACCCATCGTCAGGCATGGCGTCAGGTGCTAACCCCCTATGGTATGCAGTTTGACGAGCAAGCGATGGTGGCTCTAAATGGTTCGCCAACATGGCAAATTGCCCGCGTAATCATTGAAAATCATCAATCAGATCTGGATCCGCATTTATTGGCTGCTGAGAAAACTGCTCTGGTGAAAACGATGCTGTTGGACAATGTGAAGCCTCTACCGCTCATAGACGTGGTTAAAGCCTATCATGGTCGTAAACCTATGGCTGTAGGGACAGGAAGCGAGCACGCCATGGCAGAGATGCTTTTAGGCCATCTTGGTCTGCGCGACTATTTTGATGTTATTGTTGGCGCCGATGATGTCACCAAACATAAGCCAGAGCCTGAGACATTCTTACGTTGTGCACAATTACTCGGTGTTAATCCCGATAAATGCGTGGTCTTTGAAGATGCTGACTTTGGTATTGAGGCCGCGAAAAGGGCAAATATGGCAATAGTTGATGTGCGCCTACTGTGAGTAGTACGCTAGCCATTGCTTCACTATTTGGGAGTAGTTTCCTCAGCGCGACACTCTTACCCGGAAATTCTGAAATTCTGTTAGTCACCCTATTAACGACAGGTAGTGCGCCAGTAATGATGCTGGTGTTGTCTGCCACCGTCGGAAATACTCTGGGGGGGCTAACAAATGTTGTTATAGGCCGTTTATTACCGGAACTAAAACCACAGCGTGGAATGAGCACAGCTCTTGGCTGGCTTCAGCGTTTTGGTCCAGCAGCTTTATTATTGAGCTGGCTACCGGTGGTAGGCGATTTGATGTGTGTGTTGGCAGGCTGGTTGCGTATGCCTTGGGGTCTTGTGGCTTTTTTTCTGTGTTTGGGAAAAGCATTACGTTATATCGTGTTAACGGTCATTACGTTGCAAGGAATCGCCTGGTGGCAGTAAAGAGTGTGACAAACTTACGTAGTCACATCTCTGCAGTTTCAGTATGCTGGCGAGTTATGGTTTTCAAGAGCGGGAGGTCGATTTGATCCCGGATGTATCACACGCGCTAACTTGGTTGGAAGCGCATCCAAAAGCCCTGAAAGGGATCCGTCGCGGTATCGAGCGGGAAACATTGAGAGTCACTGCCGATGGCCAACTTGCCTCGACGGGGCATCCAGAATCATTGGGTGCAGCACTGACACATCAATGGATTACCACTGACTTTGCCGAGGCATTGCTGGAATTCATTACACCAGTAGATGGCGATATCGACCATCTGCTGACTTTTTTACGTGATATTCATCGCTATACCGCACGTAAACTGGGTGATGAGCGCATGTGGCCGCTTAGCATGCCTTGTTTTATCGGCGCTGAGCAGGATATCGAACTGGCTAAGTATGGATCTTCTAATATTGGCCGGTTCAAAACTCTTTACCGTGAGGGTTTAAAAAACCGTTACGGTGCGCTGATGCAAACTATTTCTGGTGTGCACTATAACTTCTCGTTGCCGCTAGAGTTTTGGCAGGCATGGGCGGGTGTCACTGATGAGAAAAGTGGCAAGGAAGAGATTTCCGCAGGATATTTCCGCCTGATCCGCAACTACTACCGCTTCGGTTGGGTTATTCCTTATCTGTTTGGTGCTTCTCCGGCCATTTGCTCATCATTCCTGCAAGGGCGTGAGACGGCATTACCGTTTGAACGCAATGACCAAGGAATGTGCTATTTACCCTATGCGACCTCATTGCGCCTGAGTGATTTAGGTTATACCAATAAATCACAAAGCAATTTGGGCATTACGTTTAATGACCTGCACACCTATGTTGCTGCTCTGAAACGCGCCATTCAAACGCCATCAGAAGAATATGCGGCTTTGGGGCTAAAAGACGGTGACCATCATCTGCAATTGAATGCCAATGTGTTGCAGATTGAAAATGAACTGTACGCACCAATCCGACCTAAACGGGTTACCCGTGCTGGTGAGTCTCCGTCTGACGCTTTGTTACGTGGTGGCATTGAGTATATCGAAGTGCGTTCGCTGGACATCAATCCATTCTCACCCATTGGGGTTGATGCAGTACAAGCCCGTTTCCTTGATCTATTTTTGATTTGGTGTGTATTGGCGGATGCGCCTGAAATGAGCAGTGATGAATTGCTGTGTACCCGCAAGAACTGGAATCGAGTCATTTTGGAAGGGCGTAAACCGGACCAGACAATTGGTATGGGATGCAACGATACTCGTGAGCCACTGGAGAAGGTAGGTAAAGACCTGTTTGCCGACTTACGCCGCGTTGCAGAAGTCTTGGATGGTACAGATAGCACCCAGTATCAACAGGTTTGTGACGAGCTGGTCGCGTCTTTTGATGATCCGAGTTTGACGTTCTCTGCGCGTATTTTGCAAGCGATGAAAGAAGGTGGTATTGGTGGCGTGGGGCTGGAGTTAGCTGAACGTTATCGAGAAATGCTGCAAAGTGAACCACTGGAATTACTGACAGAAGAGCAATTATCTGAAGAAGGTGCAGCATCATGGGTACGTCAACGTGAGCTGGAACTCAAAGATAAGCTAAGCTTTGAAGAGTATTTGGCGCTTCACGGCGGCCAATAAAAAGAAAAGGCCACATTGCTGTGGCCAAATTAACATCTCTGTTAACAGGGATGATGATAACAAATGCGCGTCTTTCACATATTAAGACGCTCAGGAAAGAAAAAAGTTTCACGGGTTGCGAAAAAAGATCGAATAAAAATTATTTTTTTTATGAGGAGGTGTCTAAATGCCATTATTGGATAGCTTTGCCGTTGACCATACAAGAATGAATGCGCCAGCCGTTCGGGTAGCTAAAACCATGAAAACCTCTCATGGGGACGCAATTACTGTCTTTGATTTGCGTTTTTGTAAACCGAATGAAGACATTCTCCCGGAGAAAGGAATCCACACACTGGAGCACTTATTCGCCGGATTTATGCGTGATCATCTTAATGGTGATGGTGTTGAGATCATCGATATCTCGCCAATGGGCTGCCGTACCGGTTTCTACATGAGCTTGATCGGCACTCCTGATGAGCAACGAGTTGCCAAAGCCTGGAAAGCAGCAATGGAAGATGTGTTGAAAGTCACCGATCAGCGAAAAATTCCTGAGCTGAATGAGTTTCAGTGCGGGACTTATCATATGCACTCGCTGGAAGAGGCACAGGCTATCGCTAGAGATATTCTTGATAATGATGTGGGCGTTAACCACAACGAAGAACTTGCATTACCGAAAGAAAAGCTGAAAGAGCTGCATATCTAGCTTTCAGTAGCCGGATTTGTTGAGTAGATAAACGTAAAAAAGACGCTGATAAGGCGTCTTTTTTATTTTCGACCAAGCCTTGGAATAGAGAATTACCCAGAATGGCTATCATGCAAGATAGGTGTTACCCGCACTCGCTTAATCATGTTTTCTTGTACATCCAGCACATCAATCAAATAATTCCCAATGCGAACCTGAGCATCTATTTGCGGAATATCTTCAAGTTCTTCCAGTAACATGCCATTGATAGTGCGAGCATCCACAGGGAGCGACCAGTTGAATGCTTTGTTGAGTTCACGAACACTGGCACTGCCATCAATCAGAACTGAACCATCACTTTGTGGATTGACCTCTTCGGCCAGCGTTGGGGACATTGAGGTCGTGAAATCACCCACGATCTCTTCCAAAATATCCTCGACCGTCACCAACCCTTGAATATCACCATATTCATCGACAATCATGCCGACTTTTTCTTTATTGCGTTGGAATTTCACCAACTGCACATTCAATGGCGTGCCTTCTGGAATGAAGTAAATTTCATCAGCTGCACGTAACAGATTTTCTTTATTAAACTCTTTTTTCTCGGTCATCAGCCGATAGGCTTCCCGCACTCGCAACATGCCAATCGCATCGTCGAGTGACTGGCGGTATAACACGATGCGGCCATGAGGGGAGTGGGTAAGCTGCCGCATGATTGATTTCCAATCATCATTGATATCAATGCCAACCACTTCATTGCGGGGCACCATAATATCGCTAACGGTCACCTTTTCCAGATCTAGTACCGATATCAACATATCTTGATTACGGCGAGAAATTTGTGAGTGGGATTCATTCACGATACTACGTAGTTCATCTTTACTCACGGCATCACTGCTATGTACATTTCCGCGAATACCGCACAGACGCATTAATCCTCGGGTGATGGTATTGAGCAACCAGACCAGCGGCAACATGATTTTTTGCAATGGGGCCAGTAATACACTGCTGGGAAAGGCGACGCGCTCAGGATAAAGAGCGGCAATGGTTTTCGGCATCACTTCAGCAAAAATAAGCACCACAAACGTCAAAATCCCGGTGGCAATAGCGACCCCTGCGTTGCCATATAAGCGGATACCGACAATTGTCGCGAGCGCAGAAGCCAGAATATTGACCAGATTGTTGCCGATTAACACCAGACTTATCAGGCGGTCAGGGCGGCGTAATAGTTTCTCTACCCGGCGTGCCGCGCGATTACCTTGCTTGGATAAATGGCGTAGACGATAGCGATTCAGCGTCATCATGCCGGTTTCAGAAGCAGAAAAATAAGCCGAAATCACGATCATAATGACAAGAATAATGATCAATGTACTAGTTGATACCTGATCCAACGCAGTGTTCCTTAATTACAATACAGGCCATATGTGGACGGTTTTAATCACAATTAAGGGACCATGATTTCCTGAACTAGACGGCTACCAAAGTAAGCCAGTGTCAGTAAAAAGGCGCCCACAAAACTGAACCAGATAACTCTACGTCCACGCCAACCCTCATGATAATGACCCCATAGTAAAACAATATAGACAAACCAGGCCATGATCGATAACACCGCTTTATGGACGTTTTCTTTACTAAATATGTTGTCCATATAAAGTAAGCCGGTGCAGAGTGTCAGTGTCAGTAATACCACGCCAATTTGCGTAATATGGAACATTTTACGTTCAATGCTCATCAACGGAGGCATGTCAGTATTAAATGTGACTTTTTTGTTCTTCAGCTGATAATCGAGCCAAGCCAGTTGCAGGGCATAAAGTGCCGCGATGATAAGCGTGGCATAAGCAAAGAGGGCTAGCCCAATGTGGACGAAAATGGCCGGACTGGCCTCCAAATGGGTAATAAACTCACCCGGCAGCAAGCTGGCTAGCGCCAAATTGATCATGGCAAAACTGTAGACAATTGGCAGTAAGAACCAGCCACGCCCTTGTGAGGCGACAATAGTCATAATAGTGCAGATCATCAGCCCGACGATGGAGCCGATATTCAGTAACGTGAGGTTTTGACCTCCGCCAACATCAAAAATTTGATGTTTCAGAGCAATAGCATGGCACACTAGCGCCACGACAGCAGAAACCAGCGCTAACCGCCGGTAAGCACTATTTTTCTGCACCAGACTTGGGACAATCAAGCCCAAGCTGAGCGAATAAGCGATCAAAGCCAAAATGGAGAACACGGGCATAGCGTTATATAGGCATCGGCTAAGTGAATTAGATAGCCAGTATAGCGTTGAGAGCGTTCCTCTCCAACCGTTCTCGGATGTGGGGGCAGAGATCGTTTAAGCTTCGTGTTATAATCCCCCCATTGTGTCGCCAGAGCGGCCTGTTTCCACGTTGAGTATGAGACAATGTTTGAGAACTTAACTGATCGATTGTCGCGCACACTGCGCAATATCAGCGGCCGTGGCCGGCTGACAGAAGAAAATATTAAAGAAACGCTGCGTGAAGTGCGCATGGCGTTGTTAGAAGCTGACGTAGCTCTGCCGGTTGTTCGTGATTTTATCAACCGGGTAAAAGAGCGAGCGGTCGGGCACGAGGTGAACAAAAGCCTTACGCCAGGCCAGGAATTCGTCAAAATAGTTAAAAATGAACTTATTGCCGCCATGGGTGAGGTCAATAACGAACTGAATCTGGCAGCACAACCGCCAGCAGTGGTGTTGATGGCGGGTCTGCAAGGGGCGGGTAAAACCACCAGTGTGGCTAAGCTGGGTAAGTTCCTTAAAGAAAAACATAAGAAAAAAGTGCTGGTGGTGTCTGCCGACGTGTATCGCCCAGCGGCGATCAAACAGTTGGAAACCCTGGCTCAGGGTGTTGGCATTGATTTCTTCCCGTCTGATGTGCAGGAAAAACCGATTGATATCGTCAATCGTGCTCTGCAGCAGGCGAAGCTTAAGTTTTATGATGTTCTGATTGTCGATACCGCCGGTCGTTTGCACGTCGACGAAGCGATGATGGACGAAATCAAACAGGTTCACGCCGCGATTAAGCCGGTTGAAACACTGTTTGTTGTTGATGCCATGACCGGTCAGGATGCTGCCAATACGGCGAAAGCATTCAACGAAGCCTTGCCACTTACCGGCGTGGTACTGACCAAAGTTGATGGCGATGCCCGTGGCGGTGCTGCCCTGTCTATTCGCCATATTACGGGCAAACCGATTAAATTCCTCGGTGTAGGCGAAAAGTCAGAAGCGCTTGAACCGTTCCACCCCGATCGCGTGGCTTCCCGTATTTTGGGCATGGGCGATGTACTGTCGCTGATTGAAGATATCGAAAGCAAAGTTGACCGCGCACAAGCGGAAAAACTGGCAACCAAGCTGAAAAAAGGCGATGGCTTCGATCTCAATGACTTCCTGGATCAACTGAAGCAAATGCGCAATATGGGTGGCATGGCGAGTATGTTAAGCAAAATGCCAGGTGCCGGTCAGTTGCCAGACAACGTGAAATCACAGATGGATGACAAGGTAACAGTGCGTATGGAAGCTATCATCAACTCGATGACGCAGAAAGAACGCATGAAACCAGAGATTATCAAAGGTTCACGTAAGCGCCGTATTGCAGTCGGATCAGGCGTGCAGGTGCAGGATGTCAACCGCTTACTTAAGCAGTTTGATGACATGCAGCGCATGATGAAGAAAATGAAAAATGGTGGCTTGGCCAAAATGATGCGTGGCATGAAAGGTATGATGCCACCGGGTTTCCCAGGTCGCTAAATGTCATTTCACGCTGTGAGGTTAACCGGTGTGAAGTGAATAAAGATTTCCCGCTGAAAACGGCGGTAAACGAAGAGAATTTAACTCATTACAAAACTAGCGCATAGGAATCTACGCTTTAGATTGCTTTTTGCGCCAAAATGAGTAAAATTTTCGGGCTTTTTATATTGCAACTGGACCCCGTTCCCCGATGGGGTCCAGTTGTTTTATTAACTAAAGAGGATGTTATGGTAACAATTCGTTTGGCTCGTGGCGGCGCTAAAAAGCGTCCGTTCTATCAAGTAGTAGTGACCGACAGCCGTAATGCTCGTGACGGTCGTTTCATCGAACGTGTAGGCTTCTTTAACCCGATCGCATCTGGTCAGGCTGAAGCTCTGCGTTTGGATCTAGACCGTATCGAACATTGGGTTGGTCTGGGTGCAACAGTTTCTGATCGCGTATCTGCGCTGATCAAAGACGCTAAGAAAGCAGCTTAATCTGTCGCGGTGGTGGTTATTATGAGCAAACAACTCAATCCAGTGGTTCCCGATCAGCCGATTGTTCTCGGTAAAATGGGTTCAACTTACGGCATTCGCGGTTGGCTCAGAGTATTTTCATCCACCGAGAACGCCGAAAGCATTTTTGATTACCAGCCGTGGTTTATCCAGCAGGCCGGTAAGTGGCAGCATGTCGAGTTGGAAGACTGGAAGCGCCACAGTCAGGATCTGATCATTAAAGTTAAAGGTGTTGATGATCGGGATGCCGCGAACTTATTGACCAATTGCGAAATTGTCGTCGATTCGAAGCAACTACCCACACTGGGTGATGATGATTACTACTGGAAAGACCTTATGGGCTGTCAGGTAGTCACCACCACCGGTTACGAACTGGGTAAAATCATTGATATGATGGAAACCGGTTCTAACGATGTCATGGTAGTGAAGGCAAATCTGAAAGATGCATTCGGTATGAAGGAGCGGTTGGTCCCGTTTCTTCATGGGCAGGTTATCAAGAATGTCGATCTCACTGCTCAACGTGTTGAAGTAGATTGGGATCCTGGTTTTTGACCTCCGAATTAAACGGCAAAAGTGAGTGGAACAAAACAATGTGGATCGGTGTTATTAGCCTGTTTCCCGAGATGTTCCGCGCGATAACCGATTACGGGGTAACTGGCCGGGCAGTAAAAAATGGCCTGCTGAGCGTGCAGTGTTGGAGTCCTCGTGACTTTACCTACGATCGGCATCGTACCGTGGATGACCGCCCATATGGTGGTGGCCCGGGAATGTTGATGATGGTGCAACCGCTAAGGGAAGCCATTCATGCAGCAAAAGCAGCGGCAGGCGAGGGAGCAAAGGTGATTTATCTGTCACCTCAAGGGCGCAAACTGGACCAACAGGGTGTTTGCGAACTGGCTACTCATCAGAAGATGATTCTGGTGTGTGGTCGGTACGAAGGAGTTGATGAGCGCGTAATCAAAGCCGAAATTGATGAAGAATGGTCAATTGGTGATTACGTTCTCAGCGGTGGCGAGCTGCCGGCAATGACTCTGATAGATTCAGTATCCCGTTTTATCCCGGGTGTGCTGGGTCATCAGGCCTCAGCAGAGGAAGATTCCTTTGTTGATGGGTTGCTGGATTGCCCACACTACACTCGGCCTGAGGTGTTAGAAGGGATGGAGGTTCCGCCAGTATTACTGTCGGGTAACCATGCCGAGATTCGTCGCTGGCGCTTAAAGCAGTCGCTGGGCCGTACCTGGCTTAGAAGACCTGAACTTCTAGAAAGCCTAGCTCTGACTGACGAGCAAATGGTGTTGCTGGCTGAGTTCCAACGGGAACATAAGCCCTGAGCAACAGAACTATGAAAGGAATATTGTGCCGCGTGCCGATTTCCTGATATATCAGTTTACCTAGGGTAAGAGACTTATTATGAGCAATATTATCAAGCAAATCGAACAAGAGCAGATGAAGCAAGATGTACCTGCATTCCGTCCGGGTGATTCCGTGGAAGTGAAGGTATGGGTTGTTGAAGGTTCTAAAAAGCGTCTGCAGGCATTCGAGGGCGTGGTTATCGCTATTCGTAACCGCGGTCTGCATTCTGCGTTCACCGTTCGTAAAATTTCCAACGGCGAAGGTGTTGAGCGTGTATTCCAAACTCACTCCCCAGTAATCGACAGCATTACTGTGAAACGTCGTGGTGCCGTTCGTCAAGCGAAATTGTATTATCTGCGTGAGCGTACTGGTAAGTCTGCTCGTATCAAAGAGCGTCTTAACCGCGTTAACTAAGGTACAGCTCAGGCTTCATCCAAAAGTTAATAGTATGAAGGGGTTAGCCATGTGCTAGCCCCTTTTTTTATGAGTATTTTCACGGTTAAATAGTCTGTTTTAAAAGCGTCTAGGGGATGTGCTCAAGGAACTGGCTGGAAGTAGCGTGGCATGGCACCACGCTAAAAAGACGGATAATTACAGGCCGTAGACCAGACTGACTGAAGTAGTGGTATCGGTATTTTTGGGAGCGCTGGCAGGTGGTTTAGTGTTGTAGGTTACAACATAAGCTAGACGCAATGCGAAGCTCTTATTGATTGCTACATTCAATGCGGTTTCAGAGTTCAGGGTGGTCTCTTCGTTCGCTAATGCTGAAACACCTTCACTGAATACTGTGTTATCAGTTAACTGATAAGTATAGTTACCACCGGCATAGGCCAATGCTTTTGTCGCGCGGCCACCTTCATAGAACTCATCATGGCGAACGCCTGGACCAAATTCCACCCGTAAATTATGTAATGGCGTAGTCATAATCTGACGACCATAACCGGTGGTTAGAACAGAGCGGGAATCAAAACCGTTATAGCGATCGTTCAGCCAACTGGCTTGCCCAAACAGGTAGTTTCTGTCGGTCAGATTATAGCGAGTACGTCCACCTAACTGATAACGCTCAGAAGAACGCTGATCGTTAGCGCTGGTATTGCGTGCAGCTCCCCACAAGCTATAGGCGGTGTTGGGCTGAAACCAGGTTAACGTTGAGTTAGCGGTCAGTGTTGAGTTGGTTGTATTGCCTGACTGTGCGGTATAACCGGCTTCAACGGTACCATCAAAGCTCTTCTTGGCTGTGGCTGGATCGTCTAAGGCAGTAAAAACAGTCGCGTCAGCAAGAACTGAAGTGCTGATTAAGGATAAAGCGAGTGTGCTGATATAAAACGGCAACGCCCTGGTATGACGCAAAGAAAACATAATAGGTCCATGGTGAAAAAGATGATGTTTGTGATGCGGCCCGCATTGTAGCAGTTGCTCTTCAACTTACTCAGAAGATATTTCGGATTGAATAATTAATTATAATAAACGGGTTTTTTTGATGAGTTCATTCTTAAGATGTTATAAATAGGTTCTGAGTTTGTCACGCATTGACATTTTTATTGGTCATTATGGATGAAGATTTATCGGGGTAAGATAGGAATATAATTAAAGGGTCAGAAATCATCTGACCCTATTTCAATTCTAACTCGTTATTACATAAAAGTGGTCACCAGTAGGTAGCCGGTGATACATGAGCAGATAACCCCGATAAGTCCTGGGATAATAAAACTATGGTTAATAATAAACTTGCCAATCTTGGTAGTGCCGGAACGGTCAAAACCGATACAGGCAAGATCACTTGGATACGTAGGCAGTACAAAGTAACCATAAGCTGCTGGGAAGAAGGCAATCAGCATCTTGGGTTCAACACCTAATTGTAATCCCATCGGGGCAATAGCGGCCAGTGCTGCTGCTTGGCTATTGACTAGCTTCGAGACTAGGAATAGGACAATAGCATAGGTCCATGGATGGCTTTTCACCACATCTTCCAGTACCAGCTTCAAGTCACCCATGTGAGCCTGGAAGAAGGTATCACTCATCCATGCTACACCGAATACCGAGAATATGGCGACCATGCCAGCTTTGAATACTGCGCCATTAGAGATATCACTAGGCTTCACCTTACAGCCAATCAGAATAACTGCACCAGCAATCAGCATCATCATCTGAATAACCAAATTCATCGATAATGACTGTAATTTACCTTTAACTTCAAAAGCAGGGCGTAGGTCTGCAAAAGCACCGAGTAATACAACCAGTGCGATAGCCGCGAAGAATATCCAAGTAGACCAATAAGCCTGTTTAGGAAAAACTTTATTTAATAATGTATCTGTCGAGCCATAGATAAAGTTGCGTTGCTCAGGGTCTTTGATTCTTTCCTGAAAATCGGGGTCTTTATCCAGATCTTTACCACGGCGTAGACTCCACAATGCTGCCATCAACACCCCAACTAATGATGCGGGTACTGAGATAGCCAGAATTTCCAGAATACTATATGCCTGTCCAATACCATGGTTAGCACCGATAATTGATACCAATGACACAACGGCTACGGATACCGGCGAAGCGGTAATTGCCATTTGTGATGCCACTGATGCAACAGCCATTGGACGTTCCGGACGAATCCCTTTTTTAATGGCAATATCAGAAATAATAGGGAACATGGTATAAACAACATGCCCAGTACCACATAGGAAGGTTAATGACCAAGTGGTGAATGGTGCCAGTAGTGTAATATGTTGCGGGTGCCGGCGTAATAATCGTTCAGCAAATTGCATCATGACATTTAAGCCACCAGCAGTTTGTAATACCGACGCACAACCAATAACGGCTAATATAGTCAGCATAACATCAACTGGAGGTTTGCCGGGTTCAAGGCCGAAGATAAACGTCAGAATAAATAAGCCAATGCCACTGATTAACCCCAGCCCCATGCCGCCATACCGGGTACCCAGTAATAGACATAGAATTATAATTATAAATTGTAGTGTTATCATAATATTACCTTGCTTCCAACATGAATGAAATTCGATTCTATATTTGCTTGTTTTAAGCAATGAGCCTGGCTCTTTCTCGGTTTCTCTATCGGAGCACAGACGGCATTGATTAAAACCTTGCTAATACCAAGGCTATATTGTTCAGTTATGTAATTAATTAAATCTGAGATCTGCCTCTATTTTTATATCAGCTCGGACTTTTCTAATTAATTAAAGTGGAATCGGAGGGGGTAAATAGAATATAAGTTCTTGAATGTGAAATTAATGTGTGAATATTGTTTTCAATTAATGAACTAATTGACGGGTAATTGAATATAAAAAGTCTTGTTCAATCGGGAAACTTGTTAAGTCTATATCCCGGTCTATATAAATTGTTGCTTCATTCAGTTAATCCCCAATCTTTCCTTGAGGGATTTCAAGTAGCGACGACTCACAGGGATATGTTTGCCGCTGCGAGTAATCACTTCCGCCGAGCCGTTATCCATCAGTTGAATCTCACCGAGCTGCTCAGTATTGACCATGTATTGCCGATGGCAACGAACAAAAGGTGTTTTTTCTTCCAGCGTTTTCAACGATAGCTGAGTATAACCTGATTGCACTGTCCCAATCACATGCACGCCGCTCAGCTCAGAACTGAGATATTCGACTTCCTCAATCTTCAATAAAAAAATCCGGTTATGGCCAGAGCAAGGGATGTGTCTTAGCATCGGCTCCGTGATTTTGTGTAAATTATTATTTACACAAAGGCCTCTTCTTAAGCGTATTAGTGTTTTTGTCAACCGTTGATGGTCGAGGGGTTTTAACAGATAGTCAAAGGCATGTTCCTCAAAAGCACGGATAGCATATTCATCGTAAGCGGTAACAAACACGATATGCGGCATACTTTCCGGATTCAACATTGAGGCCAATTCCAGACCATTAATTCTGGGCATTTGGATGTCGAGAAATATCACATCAGGCTGCAGACGCTGGATTGCGGGGATAGCTTCTAATGCATTGCTGCATTCGGCGACGATCTCAATATCATGTTCTTCACTTAATCTTTGACGCAAATCTTCACGCGCGGGTTGTTCATCGTCGACGATGATGACTCTTAACATACTGCCTCCACAAATTTCCGGCATTTTATCATGGCCTCAGGGGCAGGTTAGGAGCATCTGCAGAAACTGCGACTTACCGCAAAAGTCAGACAAAAATATGCCCTTAAATTTAGTGGTAATTATTTATTTACACATATGGATTGAAAACTTTACACGCAATGGTATTGTAGAGTCCTCAAACGATAAACACGCTAAATGACATTGGCTAAACAGAGATAGGTAAAGAATATGATCATGCAAAAAGACGCGCTCAATAATGTCCATATCAGTGCTGAACAAGTATTGATGACACCGGAAGAACTGAAAACCCAGTTTCCATTGAGCAGCAATGGTCAGTATGCAATTGAAGCTGCGCGCAAAACGATTGCAGATATTGTTCAGGGACGAGACCCACGCTTGTTGGTCGTCTGTGGGCCATGCTCGATCCACGATGTGGATGCTGCTTTGGATTATGCGCGTCGTTTGAAAACTCTCTCTGCACAATTTAGTGACAGCCTGTATATCGTTATGCGTGTCTATTTTGAAAAACCAAGAACCACTGTTGGTTGGAAAGGCCTGATTAATGACCCTGCGATGGATGGTTCTTTCGACGTAGAAAAAGGCTTACAAATTGCACGTCAATTACTGCTGGATTTAGTGGATATCGGTTTGCCATTGGCAACTGAGGCTCTGGACCCAAATAGCCCACAATACTTGGGTGATTTGTTCAGTTGGTCTGCTATCGGCGCGCGTACCACTGAATCGCAGACGCACCGTGAAATGGCTTCGGGCTTGTCTATGCCGGTTGGGTTCAAGAATGGGACTGATGGCAGCCTAGGTACAGCCATTAATGCAATGCGTGCAGCAGCGATGCCACACCGTTTTATGGGGATTAACCAGTCTGGTCAAGTTTGCTTGTTGCAAACTCAAGGTAACCCACACGGTCATGTGATTTTACGTGGCGGCAAAACACCTAACTACAGTGCACAAGATGTTGCTCAGTGTGAAAAACAGATGCAGGATGCGGGACTCATTCCATCCTTAATGATAGATTGCAGTCATGGGAATTCGAATAAAGACTTCCGTCGTCAGACTGCAGTCGCTGAATCTGTTGTTGAACAGATCAAGGCTGGCAATCGTTCAATTACTGGCGTGATGCTGGAAAGCAACATTCACGAAGGGAATCAGTCTTCTGAACAACCACGTGCAGATATGCGCTACGGTGTTTCAGTGACCGATGCCTGTATTAACTGGGAAACTACTGAGACCTTGTTACGTGAAATGCACCAAGAATTACGTTCAGCACTGGCGGCACGGACTGCAGAGGAAAAGTAAGTATGGTGGCTGAACTGACCGCTTTACGTGATCAAATTGATGAAGTCGATAAAGCCCTGTTGGATTTGTTGGCCAAGCGTCTGCATTTAGTGGCAGAAGTAGGCGAGGTTAAAAGTCGTTATGGCTTACCTATTTATGTTCCGGACCGTGAGGCGGCAATGTTGGCCTCACGCCGACAGGAAGCTGAGGCTCTAGGTGTTCCGCCGGATTTGATTGAAGACGTATTGCGCCGAATAATGCGAGAGTCTTATACCAGCGAAAATGACAAAGGTTTTAAGACATTATGCCCGCAATTGCGCCCGGTAGTTATTATCGGGGGTCAGGGCCAGATGGGGCGGCTATTTAGCAGAATGCTGACGCTATCTGGCTATCAGGTAAAAACACTGGAACAAGATGACTGGCCGCAGGCTGAGTCTATTCTGGCTGATGCCGGTATGGTGATTGTCAGTGTGCCTATTCATATTACTGAAGATGTCATCAGTCGATTACCAAAACTGCCGTCAGATTGCATCTTACTGGATCTTGCTTCAGTGAAGAATAAACCACTGCAAGCCATGTTGGCCGCCCATGAAGGGCCGGTTGTTGGTCTGCACCCTATGTTTGGGCCTGATGTGGGTAGTTTGGCGAAACAAGTTGTGGTGTATTGCGATGGTCGCGACCCGCAAGCCTATCAGTGGCTACTGGAGCAGTTGCAGGTCTGGGGCGCACGGTTACATCGAATCAGTGCGGTTGAGCATGATCAGAATATGGCGTTTATTCAGGCGCTGCGCCATTTTGCGACCTTTGCATATGGATTGCATTTGGCAGAAGAAAATGTGCAGTTAGAGCAATTGCTGGCACTGTCCTCACCGATTTATCGTCTAGAGCTGGCGATGGTTGGGCGGCTGTTTGCGCAAGACCCACAGCTTTACGCCGATATCATTATGTCATCGGAAGATAATCTGGCGTTGATTAAGCGCTATTACAAACGTTTTGGCGAGGCGATTACCTTGCTTGAGCAAAGTGACAAGCAAGCTTTTGTACAAAGCTTCCAGAAAGTTGAGCACTGGTTTGGCGATTATGCTGAGCGCTTCTTGGTAGAAAGCCGTTCATTATTGCGGCAAGCGAACGACAACCGCCAGTAACGCCTCTTTATTTTAAAAAGTCATCCCGACAGTGTCGGGGTGACTTTTTGCGCTTATCGACAAGTGCTGAAAGGTTAGCTTGGATTGACCGGAACCACATTCTCACTGGGATAGCAGCCCAAGACTTTGAGTGAACGGGTTATCGGCGTTAAATCTGCCAAGGCTTTTTGCATAGCATCAGAGCGTAAGTTAGCCTGCACATCAATATAAAACATCTCTTCCCATGGATTGCCATTGATGGGCCGGGATTCAAGTTTGGTCATAATGATCCCGTGATCCCTCAATACTAATAGTGCCTCAACCAATGCCCCTGACTGTTGGCCTGTTGCCATAATTAAGGTGGTTTTAGCTGGGATCTGCTCAGATACATCAATGGCTTTGCGGGCAAGAACAATAAAACGAGTAATATTTTGCTGTTGGTTGGCTAAATTGTGCTCCAACACTTGCAAGTTATAAAGTGCGCCCCCGGCTTCGCTTCCTAGGGCTGCTGCTGTTGGTGAGTTTAACTGAGCTACTTTCTCCATCGCGGCGGCAGTACTTTCGCAATACTCGATTTTCCAGTGTGGGAAGCGGTTAATGAATTGGCTGCATTGCTGGAAAGGTTGTGGATGGCTGTAGACGGTTTGAATTTGGCTCAGACTGGTTTCGGTAGCAATAAGTACACAATGGTCAATAGGATTGGTGATTTCACCGACAATAGACAAGCTGGTGTGCTGCAATAAATCATATACATCATTAATGGAACCCGAACTGGTGTTCTCTATTGGTAATACGGCGTAATCAGCTTGCCCGGTTTCCACTTGGGTAAAAATATCCTGGAACTTCTGGCAACCACATTCAATCAGATGCTCAAAATGACGGGCAGCGTATTGGCGTGCGGCTAAATGTGAGTATGAACCTTTTGGACCAAGGAAGGCGATACGGGCAGAGTGCTGAGCTGTTTGATTCAACTGATGCTGTAGCAGGGCCTGCTGGGTCAATACCGAATCTTCGATAATCAGTTGGAACAAGCGGGTGACATAGAATCCATCGAGGTCGTAAGGCTTAGCAGCTGTAATTAGCGCATCCAGCAAGTCACGCTCACGTTCTTTATCGCGAATTGGACGATGGTGAAGTTGCTTGGCTTTAGCGACATCCACTGCCAATTCACGCCGTTCTGCCAACAAAGCCAGCAGTTTTAAGTCAACTGCGCTGATGCGTTCACGTAGCACCAGTAATGGGTTATCGCTCATAGGGTTTGCCTTATTATCATCCTGAATGTTTTATGCATAAAAAAAGCCTCCCGTCTGGGAGGCTTTATTGTTCGTCTTCGCATTCTTTATCACACGACGAAACGCCTCCCAATCAGGGGAAGGTAAAAAAGAATGCGAAGAAAAACACTTTATTGATCATTGTTACTGGTTACCTGTTATGAACCTTGTTTATGTATCACTGCTACTTATTGGCACCCAAGAGAAAAGGTCACTAATAAGGCTCGACGTTAAACGGTGTTCTTAAGAAGAGACAGAGTCTAAATTAACCGCCAGTCTGAATTGCTGTCAATAAAAAACGCGCCCAAAGGCGCGTTAGATCCGAAATGAGATGGATTTCCCGGCTATTGCTGCTGCTCGGACTCTTCTTCCTCTACATCTACTGACTCCAGATTAGCGTCTTTAACACTGCTTGCCGCACGACGAGCTTCACCTTTATGTTGAACTTTATTTAATTGGCGTTCTAGTTTGGTGATCAGTTCATTAATTGCAGCATACATATCGTCATGTTTGGCACTGGCAACCAAGGGGCCCATTGGGGTACTGATAGTTGCATCGGCAACAAATCCTTGCGGATCTTTAGACAGTACAATATGTGGATTTATTAACTGGGCCTGCCATTTATCCAGTTTGGTGAGACGGTCTTCAACATGTTTACGAATTGCTGGGGTAATATCCATTTGTTTACTGGTAATGTTGACTGTCATATGACTTACCTCTCTGTCTACTCCGTCTTGGATAACTTCAGCATACCTCTCTTTTTCACAAAATGTATGATCAAGATCACTTATTTTTGTCACTTTTTGCAAAGGTCATGGGAACTGTGATTTAACGTCAGGAATAGATGTTGAGGGCTTGAATCATTGATTAGAATGCCGCATTATCGATAAGTTATGTCGCCCGCATCTAGCTAAAAATGGCATTATTTTTGTGTTTGGGATGCAATAGCAGCGCGATAGTCTGAGACCATGAATTTCATCAGTTTGTGGCGATATAGGCAGAATTGAAAACGGCAGCCTAAGCTGCCGTTTGTTATTTTTATCATCCGATAATATCAGGCAGGGTTTGCCGCAATTATCTTGGCTACTTTGTCTGCCTGAGCATTCAGTTGCAGCTGTTTGTAAGCATTTTCCATCAACGGCAGCGCATCGCGTGTTGCCTGAGTGTCAGGATAATCTCTCAACATTTGCTCAACACGGTTAACTACCGCGACGTAAGCGCCTCGTTTAGTGTAATATTGCGCCACGGCCAGTTCATGCTTGGCCAGACGATCTTTCAGGAATATCAGGCGTTTTTGCGCGTCAGTTGCGTATTGGCTGTTCGGATAGCTTTGAATCAACTGGTTAAAATCGCGGAATGCGGCCTTAGCATGCTGCGGATCGCGGTCTGAACGATCAATCCCGAAAAAGCCTTGTAATGCGCTGTCATCCAGAGCCATGTCAGTCAAACCACGCATATATAATACGTAATCGATGTTAGGATGTGTGGGATTAAGGCGCATAAAGCGATCGATTGAGGCTTGCGCCAACGGCAGATCAGCAGATTTATAATACGCATAAATCAAATCAAGCTGAACTTGTTGGGAGTAAGGCCCGAAAGGATAGCGGTTATCTAACGCTTCTAGTTGCGTAATTGCTCCCTTAAAGTTACCGTCCTGCAGTTTTTGCTGAGCGGTAGCATAGAGCTCAGAAGGCGGGTTATCGGGAACCACGTCCTTGTTACTGGAGCAACCGGTCAGCACCAGGCTCAACGTGGCGGCAGCCACCAGATATTTCATACGCGTCATGACGTTTTGATTATCCTCGAAGTGTTATTCCGGGAGACTGTCCGTTAAGCTCCCGACAAAGATCTAAATACAATAGCACATTATATTAAACGGCATCGCCGTCAAAACCCAACGTTAACGAACAAGAAGCTGCATATGGCACAACAAGTACAACTCAGCGCAACGGTGGCCGAATCACAACTCGGTCAACGGTTAGATCAGGCTTTGGCCGAATTGTTCCCTGATTATTCAAGATCTCGTATAAAAGAGTGGATTTTGGATGACAGAGTGACAGTCGACGGTAAAAAAATTAACAAGCCTAAAGAAAAAGTGTTGGGTGGCGAGCTCGTCGCAATTGACGCGCAAATTGAGGAAGATGCCCGCTGGGCGCCTCAAGATATCCCACTGGATATCGTCTATGAAGATAACGATATTCTGGTCATTAATAAACCCCGTGGTTTAGTCGTGCACCCTGGTGCCGGTAATCCAGATGGTACAGTTCTGAATGCACTGCTCCATTACTACCCGAAAATCATGGATGTTCCTCGTGCGGGTATCGTACATCGTCTGGATAAAGATACCACAGGCTTGATGGTGGTGGCGAAAACCGTTCCGGCCCAGACTCGTTTGGTAGAGGCATTACAAGCGCGCGAAATTACCCGTGAGTATGAAGCCGTGGCTATCGGGAATATGACAGCTGGCGGCAGAGTTGATGAGCCTATTTCTCGTCATTCTACCAAGCGCACACACATGGCTGTACACCCAATGGGCAAACCGGCGACGACACATTACCGTATTATGGAGCATTTCCGTGCCCATACTCGCTTGCGCTTACGTCTAGAAACCGGTCGTACGCATCAGATTCGCGTGCATATGTCTCATATAAACCATCCGCTGGTGGGTGATCAGCTGTACGGTGGCCGCCCGCGTCCGCCAAGAGGGGCATCTGATTCCTTCATTTCTATTCTGCGTGGCTTTGACCGCCAGGCGCTGCATGCAACTATGCTGCGTTTGTATCATCCAATCAGTGGCATTCAAATGGAATGGCATGCAGCATTACCAGAAGATATGGTTGAGCTGATTAATGCACTGAAAGCCGATACTGAAGAATTCAAAGATCAGATGGATTGGTAATGAATAAGCTGATACTTCCCGATTGGCCAGCGCCTGCCAGAGTTAAGGCATGCAGTACCACCCGGCGCGGTGGTATCAGCAAATTCCCTTATGATTCATTAAACCTTGGCACTCATGTGGGGGATATTACCGCCACAGTGATAGCTAATCGTCAATGTTTAGTGGAACAAGCGGGATTGCCACAAATGCCCGTTTGGTTAGAGCAAGTACACGGTACACGAGTCTTGCATCTTGATGGCTCGACCATTTCAGATGTACAGGCAGATGCGGTATATAGCCGTGTCTCTGGGCAAGTTTGCGCGGTCATGACTGCAGATTGCTTGCCAGTACTGTTTTGCTCATTGGCTGGCGATGAAGTTGCAGCAGCGCATGCAGGCTGGCGTGGCTTATGTGCGGGTGTCCTTGAACAGACAATGGCGCAATTTAATGCTGCTCCTGCCTCTATTATTGCCTGGCTAGGCCCAGCGATAGGCCCGCAGCAGTTCGAAGTGGGTGAAGAGGTCAAACAGGCATTTATCAATATCGATGCACAAGCCACCGCAGCATTCATACCTTCTGGCACCCAATATCTTGCCGACATCTATTTGTTAGCCCGACAGCGGCTACAGGCTGTGGGTATTCATGCCATTTATGGTGGGGATCGCTGTACTGTGAGTGAAACACAACAATTCTTCTCCTATCGGCGCGATGGAATCACCGGGCGTATGGCAAGTTTAGTCTGGCTGATATAACCTATGAAATTAGGACGATCCGCTGGCGCATAATGTTTTACTCTAAATATAGTGTCGAGATAACCTTGAAAATTTGAGGGATGACCTCATCTAATCTCCAGTAGCAATTTTGACCAACATTGGAGGTGTTATGCGTCTGGATCGTCTTACTAGTAAATTCCAGCTTGCCCTCGCCGATGCCCAGTCTTTAGCTCTCGGGCGCGACAACCAATTTATTGAACCGTTACATTTGATGAGCGCATTGCTCAATCAGGATGGGGGAACGGTTCGACCATTGTTGACCTCGGCGGGTATTAATGTCGCTAGTTTGCGTACCGATATTGAGCAAGCTTTGGGTCGACTTCCGCAAGTTGAAGGTACCGGCGGTGATGTTCAAGCATCAAACGAGCTGGTCCGCATATTGAATCTGTGTGACAAATTAGCGCAAAAACGCGCAGATAAATTTATCTCTTCAGAACTGTTTGTTTTGGCAGTCCTTGAAGATCGCGGCACCTTAACTGACATGTTAAAGGCCGCAGGTGCAACAATAAGTAATATAGATAAGGCAATTGAAAATATGCGTGGTGGTGACAAAGTCGATGATCAGGGCGCAGAAGATCAGCGTCAGGCATTGAAAAAATTCACTATCGACCTGACCGAGCGCGCGGAACAAGGCAAGCTCGATCCGGTTATTGGCCGTGATGAAGAAATTCGCCGTACTATTCAGGTGCTACAGCGCCGCACCAAAAATAACCCAGTGCTAATTGGTGAGCCTGGTGTTGGTAAAACGGCCATCGTGGAAGGTTTGGCACAACGCATCGTGAATGGCGAAGTACCTGAAGGTTTGAAACATAAACGTGTGCTTTCTTTAGATATGGGCGCACTGATTGCGGGTGCTAAGTATCGCGGTGAGTTTGAAGAGCGCTTGAAAGGTGTGTTGAACGATTTATCAAAACAAGAAGGTAGTGTGATCTTGTTCATTGATGAATTGCATACCATGGTCGGGGCCGGTAAAGGCGATGGGGCAATGGATGCCGGTAACATGCTAAAACCTGCACTAGCGCGTGGTGAATTACACTGCGTGGGGGCCACTACTCTTGATGAGTATCGTCAATATATAGAGAAGGATGCGGCGCTGGAGCGGCGTTTCCAGAAAGTTTATGTAGCTGAGCCAACAGTTGAAGACACGATTGCGATTTTGCGTGGGTTAAAAGAGCGTTATGAACTGCATCACCATGTGCAAATAACCGATCCGGCAATTGTTGCTGCGGCCACACTGTCGCATCGTTATATCTCGGATCGCCAATTACCGGATAAAGCTATCGACCTTATCGATGAAGCCGGTTCTAGCATTCGTATGCAGATGGATTCAAAACCAGAATCACTGGATCGTCTGGAACGCCGGATTATTCAATTGAAACTGGAGCAGCAGGCACTGAAAAAAGAGTCTGATGACGCCAGTAAAAAACGTCTGGAAATGCTAGAAACCGAATTAGAGCAGAAAGAACGTGAATATTCAGAGCTGGAAGAAGAGTGGAAAGCAGAAAAAGCCTCTCTCACCGGGACTCAGAATATTAAAACTGAACTGGAACAAGCCAAAATCACCTTAGAGCAAGCTCGTCGCGTGGGTGACTTGGCGCGGATGTCAGAACTTCAGTACGGTAAAATCCCTGAGCTGGAGAAACAGCTGGCAGCGGCAACGGCGCTTGAAGGGAAGACCATGAAGCTGCTGCGTAACCGCGTCACTGAAGCAGAGATTGCTGAAGTGCTGGCGCGCTGGACCGGTATTCCGGTTTCTCGCATGTTGGAAAGTGAGCGAGATAAGCTGCTGCGCATGGAGCAAGATCTGCATAAACGCGTCATTGGGCAAAATGAAGCGGTTGAAGCGGTATCTAATGCGATTCGTCGTAGCCGCGCTGGGTTATCAGATCCAAACCGCCCAATTGGTTCTTTCCTATTCCTGGGGCCGACTGGGGTGGGTAAAACCGAATTGTGCAAAGCGCTGGCGAACTTTTTATTCGACAGTGACGATGCCATGGTACGTATTGATATGTCCGAGTTTATGGAGAAACATTCCGTGTCTCGGTTGGTCGGTGCGCCTCCAGGCTATGTCGGTTATGAAGAGGGTGGCTATCTGACGGAAGCGGTACGCCGTCGTCCTTATTCAGTCATTCTGCTAGATGAAGTAGAAAAAGCGCATCCGGATGTATTCAACATTCTATTGCAGGTGTTGGATGATGGACGCTTGACTGATGGGCAAGGTAGGACAGTCGACTTCCGTAACACGGTAGTCATCATGACCTCTAACCTCGGTTCAGATTTGATTCAGGAACGTTTCGGTGAAAGAAGTTACACCGAAATGAAGAATATGGTGATGGACGTTGTGACTCACCATTTCCGCCCTGAATTCATTAACCGTATAGATGAGGTTGTAGTTTTCCATCCGCTGGGTCGGGCGCATTTGGCTTCCATTGCCCGTATCCAACTGGAACGTTTGTACAAACGTCTGGAAGAGCGTGGCTACCAAGTCACCATTACTCAACCTGCGTTGGAGTTCCTGGGTGAAACCGGCTTCGATCCTGTTTATGGTGCACGGCCATTGAAACGTGCTATTCAGCAGGAAATCGAGAATCCGCTGTCGCAGCAGATACTCTCCGGCAAATTAATACCGGGAGTACCAGTGACTCTGGATGTCGAAAATGGGCATATCGTTGCTAAGCAGTAATGGTTAATCCTTGAGGGGGCGAGAAATCGCCCCCTTTTTGTTGTCTTTTTCACCGCATTTGGCATTTTTGCCGCATTAATGAGCGGTTGAAAAGTTTTTTGAAATTAGGGGTTGCAGGCTGTCAGGAACTCCCTATAATGCGCCTCCACTGACCGGGAACAACGAAACATACTTCGCCGGGTCAGGAAGAGAAAAGAACGCTTTTGACTTCGAAAGAAACAAAAGAAAACCTTGACTCTTCAGCGGGAAAGCGTATTATCTGCCTCCCGCGTTACCGTAAGATTCGCCGCAAGGCAAACGGGTAACGAACGCTCTTTAACAATTTATCAGACAATCTGTGTGGGCACTCGCAAGACGATATCGAAGCCTGTTTCGGCAGGCAGAAGTAATATCAAAGTCTTGAAGAGTGACCAAAGCAGTACACATTTGAACTTCGGTTCGAATGCATATTTGCAGAAAGTAATCTTTGAGCATCGCTTTTAATTAAGCAAATCAAACAAATCTTAAATTGAAGAGTTTGATCATGGCTCAGATTGAACGCTGGCGGCAGGCCTAACACATGCAAGTCGAGCGGCAGCGGGAAGTAGTTTACTACTTTGCCGGCGAGCGGCGGACGGGTGAGTAATGTCTGGGAAACTGCCTGATGGAGGGGGATAACTACTGGAAACGGTAGCTAATACCGCATGACCTCGCAAGAGCAAAGTGGGGGACCTTCGGGCCTCACGCCATCGGATGTGCCCAGATGGGATTAGCTAGTAGGTGGGGTAATGGCTCACCTAGGCGACGATCCCTAGCTGGTCTGAGAGGATGACCAGCCACACTGGAACTGAGACACGGTCCAGACTCCTACGGGAGGCAGCAGTGGGGAATATTGCACAATGGGCGCAAGCCTGATGCAGCCATGCCGCGTGTGTGAAGAAGGCCTTCGGGTTGTAAAGCACTTTCAGCGAGGAGGAAGGGGTTGAGTTTAATACGCTCAATCATTGACGTTACTCGCAGAAGAAGCACCGGCTAACTCCGTGCCAGCAGCCGCGGTAATACGGAGGGTGCAAGCGTTAATCGGAATTACTGGGCGTAAAGCGCACGCAGGCGGTTTGTTAAGTCAGATGTGAAATCCCCGCGCTTAACGTGGGAACTGCATTTGAAACTGGCAAGCTAGAGTCTTGTAGAGGGGGGTAGAATTCCAGGTGTAGCGGTGAAATGCGTAGAGATCTGGAGGAATACCGGTGGCGAAGGCGGCCCCCTGGACAAAGACTGACGCTCAGGTGCGAAAGCGTGGGGAGCAAACAGGATTAGATACCCTGGTAGTCCACGCTGTAAACGATGTCGACTTGGAGGTTGTGCCCTTGAGGCGTGGCTTCCGGAGCTAACGCGTTAAGTCGACCGCCTGGGGAGTACGGCCGCAAGGTTAAAACTCAAATGAATTGACGGGGGCCCGCACAAGCGGTGGAGCATGTGGTTTAATTCGATGCAACGCGAAGAACCTTACCTACTCTTGACATCCACAGAACTTAGCAGAGATGCTTCGGTGCCTTCGGGAACTGTGAGACAGGTGCTGCATGGCTGTCGTCAGCTCGTGTTGTGAAATGTTGGGTTAAGTCCCGCAACGAGCGCAACCCTTATCCTTTGTTGCCAGCACGTAATGGTGGGAACTCAAAGGAGACTGCCGGTGACAAACCGGAGGAAGGTGGGGATGACGTCAAGTCATCATGGCCCTTACGAGTAGGGCTACACACGTGCTACAATGGCAGATACAAAGTGAAGCGAACTCGCGAGAGCAAGCGGACCACATAAAGTCTGTCGTAGTCCGGATTGGAGTCTGCAACTCGACTCCATGAAGTCGGAATCGCTAGTAATCGTAGATCAGAATGCTACGGTGAATACGTTCCCGGGCCTTGTACACACCGCCCGTCACACCATGGGAGTGGGTTGCAAAAGAAGTAGGTAGCTTAACCTTCGGGAGGGCGCTTACCACTTTGTGATTCATGACTGGGGTGAAGTCGTAACAAGGTAACCGTAGGGGAACCTGCGGTTGGATCACCTCCTTACCTAACGATACGCATTGCGCAGTGTCCACACAGATTGTCTGATAGAAAGTAACGAGCAAATAAGGCCGGGCTGAGAAATTAGTCGGGCTTTAGTACCTTGTTGGGTCTGTAGCTCAGGTGGTTAGAGCGCACCCCTGATAAGGGTGAGGTCGGTGGTTCAAGTCCACTCAGACCCACCAACTCACCATTCCCTGTTGAGTTGCAGCAATAAGGTGATTTTGCTTTTTATATGGGGCTATAGCTCAGCTGGGAGAGCGCCTGCCTTGCACGCAGGAGGTCAGCGGTTCGATCCCGCTTAGCTCCACCATATAAAAAAACTATTTCAAAACGTACTGCGGTCGCAAGACTCAGTGGGTTGTGAAATATTGCTCTTTAACAATCTGGAACAAGCTGAAAATTGAAACATTACAGCTGAAACTTATCTCTCCGTAGCTGTACTGAGATAAGAAGTAACCTGTAATAGAGTCTCTCAAATAATCACAACGCAAGTTGTCGAAAGACACCTTCGGGTTGTGAGGTTAAGCGACTAAGCGTACACGGTGGATGCCTAGGCAGTCAGAGGCGATGAAGGGCGTGCTAATCTGCGAAAAGCGTCGGTAAGCTGATATGAAGCGTTACAACCGACGATACCCGAATGGGGAAACCCAGTGCAATTCGTTGCACTATTGCATGGTGAATACATAGCCATGCAAGGCGAACCGGGGGAACTGAAACATCTAAGTACCCCGAGGAAAAGAAATCAACCGAGATTCCCCCAGTAGCGGCGAGCGAACGGGGAGGAGCCCAGAGTCTGAATCAGTCTGTGTGTTAGTGGAAGCGTCTGGAAAGTCGCAGGGTACAGGGTGATACTCCCGTACACAAAAACACACTTGCTGTGAACTCGATGAGTAGGGCGGGACACGTGACATCCTGTCTGAATATGGGGGGACCATCCTCCAAGGCTAAATACTCCTGACTGACCGATAGTGAACCAGTACCGTGAGGGAAAGGCGAAAAGAACCCCGGCGAGGGGAGTGAAATAGAACCTGAAACCGTGTACGTACAAGCAGTGGGAGCACCTTCGTGGTGTGACTGCGTACCTTTTGTATAATGGGTCAGCGACTTATATTTTGTAGCAAGGTTAACCGTATAGGGGAGCCGTAGGGAAACCGAGTCTTAACTGGGCGTCTAGTTGCAAGGTATAGACCCGAAACCCGGTGATCTAGCCATGGGCAGGTTGAAGGTTGGGTAACACTAACTGGAGGACCGAACCGACTAATGTTGAAAAATTAGCGGATGACTTGTGGCTGGGGGTGAAAGGCCAATCAAACCGGGAGATAGCTGGTTCTCCCCGAAAGCTATTTAGGTAGCGCCTCGTGAACTCATCTTCGGGGGTAGAGCACTGTTTCGGCTAGGGGGTCATCCCGACTTACCAAACCGATGCAAACTCCGAATACCGAAGAATGTTATCACGGGAGACACACGGCGGGTGCTAACGTCCGTCGTGAAGAGGGAAACAACCCAGACCGCCAGCTAAGGTCCCAAAGTCATGGTTAAGTGGGAAACGATGTGGGAAGGCATAGACAGCCAGGATGTTGGCTTAGAAGCAGCCATCATTTAAAGAAAGCGTAATAGCTCACTGGTCGAGTCGGCCTGCGCGGAAGATGTAACGGGGCTAAACCATGCACCGAAGCTGCGGCAGCGACACTTAGGTGTTGTTGGGTAGGGGAGCGTTCTGTAAGCCGTTGAAGGTGGACTGTGAGGTCTGCTGGAGGTATCAGAAGTGCGAATGCTGACATAAGTAACGATAATGCGGGTGAAAAACCCGCACGCCGGAAGACCAAGGGTTCCTGTCCAACGTTAATCGGGGCAGGGTGAGTCGACCCCTAAGGCGAGGCTGAAAAGCGTAGTCGATGGGAAACAGGTTAATATTCCTGTACTCGGTGTTACTGCGAAGGGGGGACGGAGAAGGCTAGGCTAGCCGGGCGACGGTTGTCCCGGTTTAAGCATGTAGGCGGAGTGACCTGGTAAATCCGGTCGCTTATCAACGCTGAGGTGTGATGACGATGCACTACGGTGCAGAAGTAGTTGATGCCAAGCTTCCAGGAAAAGCCTCTAAGCATCAGGTAACATTGAATCGTACCCCAAACCGACACAGGTGGTCAGGTAGAGAATACTCAGGCGCTTGAGAGAACTCGGGTGAAGGAACTAGGCAAAATGGTGCCGTAACTTCGGGAGAAGGCACGCTGGCATTAGGTAAAGAGACTTGCTCTCGTAGCCGAAGCCAGTCGCAGATACCAGCTGGCTGCAACTGTTTAATAAAAACACAGCACTGTGCAAACACGAAAGTGGACGTATACGGTGTGACGCCTGCCCGGTGCTGGAAGGTTAATTGATGGGGTCAGCCGCAAGGCGAAGCTCTTGATCGAAGCCCCAGTAAACGGCGGCCGTAACTATAACGGTCCTAAGGTAGCGAAATTCCTTGTCGGGTAAGTTCCGACCTGCACGAATGGCGTAATGATGGCCAGGCTGTCTCCACCCGAGACTCAGTGAAATTGAACTCGCTGTGAAGATGCAGTGTACCCGCGGCAAGACGGAAAGACCCCGTGAACCTTTACTATAGCTTGACACTGAACATTGAGCCTTGATGTGTAGGATAGGTGGGAGGCATCGAAGTGTGGACGCCAGTCTGCATGGAGCCAACCTTGAAATACCACCCTTTAATGTTTGATGTTCTAACTCGGCCCCGTGATCCGGGGTGAGGACAGTGTCTGGTGGGTAGTTTGACTGGGGCGGTCTCCTCCCAAAGAGTAACGGAGGAGCACGAAGGTTAGCTAATCACGGTCGGACATCGTGAGGTTAGTGCAAAGGCATAAGCTAGCTTGACTGCGAGAGTGACGGCTCGAGCAGGTACGAAAGTAGGTCTTAGTGATCCGGTGGTTCTGAATGGAAGGGCCATCGCTCAACGGATAAAAGGTACTCCGGGGATAACAGGCTGATACCGCCCAAGAGTTCATATCGACGGCGGTGTTTGGCACCTCGATGTCGGCTCATCACATCCTGGGGCTGAAGTAGGTCCCAAGGGTATGGCTGTTCGCCATTTAAAGTGGTACGCGAGCTGGGTTTAGAACGTCGTGAGACAGTTCGGTCCCTATCTGCCGTGGGCGTTGGAAGATTGAGAGGGGCTGCTCCTAGTACGAGAGGACCGGAGTGGACGAATCACTGGTGTTCGGGTTGTCATGCCAATGGCATTGCCCGGTAGCTAAATTCGGAAGAGATAACCGCTGAAAGCATCTAAGCGGGAAACTTGCCTCGAGATGAGTCTTCCCTGGGGCTTTAAGCCCCCTGAAGGAACGTTAAAGACTATGACGTTGATAGGCTGGGTGTGTAAGTGCAGCGATGCATTGAGCTAACCAGTACTAATGATCCGTGAGGCTTAACCTTACAACACCCAAGGTGTTTTTGTTATTTGAGAGTTGATTTTCAGCGATGTTTACAGATTGAATTGGCTGGCTGCGTGATAGAAATCATGTGGCGGGTTGATTAAAACAGAATTTGCCTGGCGGCCATAGCGCGGTGGACCCACCTGAACCCATGCCGAACTCAGAAGTGAAACGCCGTAGCGCCGATGGTAGTGTGGGGTCTCCCCATGCGAGAGTAGGACACTGCCAGGCATCAAATTTAGCCGAGACCCCATGCCAAAAGCGTGGGGTTTTTGCTGTGTGGGATTTGGGATGTAAAAGAAAGCCTTCTGCTGCGCAGAGGGCTTTTTTTATGTCTGCAATTGGGGGGGGATTTGACGAAAGATGAATCGCCTATGCGGGTATTTAGCTGATTTTACGCTAGTTAACCGCTTGATAGAGGCTATAGCCGGTCACGGCACCGGCGACATCCCAGGCAAAATCTTTCCAGCTCCAGCCCGTACCACCTTGGCGGCTATCATATAACTCTTTACCCGCACCTATACCTATCGAGAACAGTAAACCAAAATTACGACTTTTCGCGTCTGACCAATTTTGATGTTCGCCATAGGCTGTACCTGCGGCGGCTAAAGCTGCAGAAGCAAAGAAATGTTGTGCTTTGTCTTTCCCTGTCCAACTGTCATTGGCCATATGGGTACATGCAGTACTGATAAAAAGGAGCGGGGGTATAATTAAAGGGCGAAGATAAGATGAGCACCACATGCTGTCTCTCCTCTAGCTAGAGACAAAAAAACCGGCCTATGACCGGGTTTTCTGTTTTAAATTTACAGAATACGGCTAATAAGGCGGTCGATACGAATTCTACGTAGACGACGGATCAGTTTGCGTACTTTGACAGGATATTGCTGAATATTCTCCAGCTCAAGGTAGTGTGAAACCACTTTAGTATGAGTACGGATACACTCGAGCTCTTTTGCTCGTTGCTCATGCATCTCATGTTTAGGGTCGTGGATCAAAATGGCATTTTCCAGATCCAGACGCCATGCCCGTGGATTCAAGTTATTACCCGTAATTAATTGCCAGTTATTATCGACCCACATGCCTTTCAGATGATAGGTGTTATCACCATCTTTCCATAATCGAACAATAAGTTGCCCACTATCAACAAAGCGCTGCAAGCGGCTGAGGAAGCGGCGCAAGTTAATTTCGTATAAGTAAGGCAATGCACCGATAATCTTAAATGGCTGATCTTCAGGAATATAAAAGTCGTTTGCTGTTTTGTCGCCAACAATAATCTCGACCTGTTTACCTTCGCGCAGCAGATAAATGATATTACGTACTAACAGTGCTGGCAGATTAAAATAGGGCGTACAAATCGTGAGACGCTCATCGGCTGAAGCCATTAAATGATGAATAGTTTTATTCAGTTGGCTCTTTTTGCCTAACCCAACTAGCGGGGTGACAGCCAACTCATCATTGCCAGCTTGTGCTGGAAATTGATAACCGATATCACGTAATGATGAGCGAAACTGCCGGGTTTCGTTTTTGATCTCAGGGTTGGTTGGCCGATCGGTACGATCAAGGCGCTGAACCGCTCCTGCACTCAATACCCGCTGTTTCACGTAATCAACCATAATGTTGGCTAATGATGGATTCGTGATTAATTGGTAACGATCATAACGATACTTATCATTTTGATGGAGATAGACATCATTGATACTGGCACCGCTGTAAATTACGGTGTCATCAATAATAAAACCTTTCAGATGCAACACACCAAGGGCTTCACGGGTATTAACTGGAACACCGTAAATCGGAACACAGACATTGGGATGCTCGCTCGCCATATCACAATACCAATCAGCATTGGTATTGACTGCCGCAGCTCCGATGCGACCGCGCTGGGCGCGATGCCAGTCGACCAGCACACAAATTTCCAGTTCAGGGTTCAGAAGCTTTGCCTGATAGAGGGCATTCATTACGTCACGGCCTGCATCATCCTGCTCAAGGTAAAGCGCCACCAGATAGATACGTTTGGTTGCCTGGCCTATTGATTCCAGCAGTGTTGAGCGAAAAACCTTGGGGCAATAAAGCGTTTGGACATCATCAACTGGCTGGGGGAGTTTGGGCAGTTGTGCAAGGTGTTGTTGATGTTTGCTACGTTTGAATTTTGACAACATCACAGTGCGCTTCTTCTCTTGTTATTTGATGGCAGAACCGCCATATCCAAAAAAACACTAATCCATAGAGTCGGGCGATAATACCACTACTTTTCCGGATTGTGCGCAAGTTTTGCCTGCCGCAGACCGAATCGCTAATCTATGTGGTCCATGTCACTTTGATTCGTACACTTAAAATCAAAGTGTCAGCTCAAGATTAACGATTCCATCCTCCATCTGTACATCAATACTAAAACCGAGTTTTTTCGCCAAACCTATCATGCCGCGGTTATTGGGCATGGTAACCGCAGTGAGCCTTGTTAGCCCGTGGCTGCGTGTATATTGAATCATTTTTTCGAGTAACTCTCGTCCTAATCCCAACCCTTTGAGATCTGAGCGTACCAATACCGCAAATTCCGCGTCGATATTGTCAGGATCCGATAGTGCACGTGTGACGCCAATAATTTCTGGGCCAGTTACATTTTGGCGCACTGCGACAAAAGCCATTTCCCGATCATAGTCAATCTGCGTCATGTTCGCCAAATCATCGTGGCTGAATTCATTGATTTCACTAAAGTAGCGATAGTAGAGATCTTCTTTAGTCACTTGATCAATAAACAATTTCAGCAGCGGCTCATCTTCCGGCAAGATTGGACGGAATAAACACTGAGAACCATCTTTAAGCACCACTTCTTGCTCAAGCTCATGAGGGTAGGGGCGAATAGCCAGCCGAGCCTGCGGGTCGCCAGTGACGGGTGCCAATTGCATTGAGACATCCAGCAGAGTGAACTCACTGCCAGAAGCAAGCACGGGATGAATATCTAAACGTGAGATTTCAGGGCAATCAAGGATCAGATTGGAGACCTGTACCAGCAAGTGGCTTAACCCAGGGATATCCAAAGGTTGGAGTGAACCACGGCTGCGAATTTTTCCGCCTTTGACGGCCTGTATGATCAGGTAGCGAGCCAGTGCCATATTCAGTGGTGGCAATGCGACGGCGGCTTGGGTTTCATGGTGCCACTCGACCCCCCCTTCTCCCAACATGATCAGCGGGCCAAAAATAGCATCTTGCTCGACAGCAATTCGCAGCTCCTGTGCTCCGGCACGGTTTGCCATGCTTTGCACTAGTAAACCGTGGATACGGGCTTGCGGATAAGTTCGCTTGACCCGATCAAGGATATCGTCAGCAGCCCGCTGTACTTCAAGCGCGGTGCGCAGATACAACATAACACCCTGAACTTCTGATTTGTGTGGGATATCAGGCGAGCGCAATTTGATGGCAACCGGGTAACCGAGTCGCTCAGCAATATGTACTGCTTCGACACTATCACTGGCAATCCAGGTTGGTAGCATGCGAAGGCCATAAGCTTCAAGAATCGGCTGTACTTCATGGGTATCGAGCTGGGTTGTTCCTTCTGCCAACGCCTGACGGATTAACTGATGCACATGGGCGGTATTCGCTGTGAGGCCAACAGGCAGTGCAGGGGTCTCTTTCAGTTGTTTTTGGTTGCGACGATATTCCACCATATGCATAAAAGCGGTAATCGCCCCTTCCGGTGTGCGGTAGGTCGGGATCCCCGCTTCGGTAAACAAACGGCGGGCATCTTGTGATGAATATTCACCGCACCAGTTAGTCAGCAACGTGATGCGTTTGCCGCGTGGATGTTGGCGGATAGCTGAAATCAATAACTCGGCAGTTTTGTTGCCCGGTGCTGCGGCACTTGGCGAGTGGATCAGTAGTAGCGCGTCATAGTCGGTGCTGTCCAATAGGGGTTTAACCGCCGCTAAGTAGCGCTCAGCAGTCGCGTCATCGCGTAGGTCTATTGGGTTACGTAAGGAAACAAAAGGCGGTAGCGCGGCACTCAGGGCGGATTGAGTTGTATCAGATAATGTCGCCAGCTTGCCATTGCGGCTAATCAGCTCATCCAAGGCCATAGCCGCCGGGGCTGCGCCATTACTGACAATTAACAGCCGCTCGCCACGTAATGGGTGCATATGACTCAGTGTTTCGACCGCAGAGAACAGCTCGTGAGTGTCTTGGACTCGCAGTAATCCCGCGCGCTGAATGGCGGCATCATAGGCGGCATCCAGCCCTTGCTGGCCATTGAGCAACTGCTGCGCGCGTTGGCTGCGGCCACTTTTAACCACCAGAATAGGTTTGTTGCGTGACGCACTACGCGAGGCGGATAAGAAGCGGCGGGCATCACTAATATGTTCGATATACAGCATGATGGCACTGGTTTTGCCGTCACGGGCTAAGAAATCGAGTAAGTCATCGACATCAATATCCAGGCTGTCACCCAGCGCAATAAAGTAAGAGAAGCCAACTTCCCGCTGTTGCGCCCAATCCAGAATGGTATTGGCCACAGCTGCCGACTGGGAAATAAATGCCAACCGACCTTTTTTGATTGGAACTGGTGAGAAACTGGCATTTAACCCTTGCCACGGAGCCAGCAAACCTAAGCTATTGGGGCCAAGCAGGCGCATATGATGGCGCTGTGCACAGGCTTTCAGCTCTGAGAATTGCTCGGTTGCTGCCGACAAAATAATTACTGCCTTGCAGCCATGCGTGCCCAAATCTTCCAGCAGGGTTAGGTTGCGACTGTTATGGGTACACAGGATAGCTAAGTCTGGCGTGATGGGTAGGCTGGCAATATTCGCATAAGCCAGCACGCCACAAACGGCTTTATGAGTGGGGGTTACCGGCAAAATAGGGCCGTTGAACCCGCCATCAAGCAAATTACGCATCATCAAGAAACCAGCACGCTCAGGTTTTTCAGAAGCGCCGATGACCGCGATAGACTTCGGCCGTAGTAGTGCTTCTAATCCACGTTGGCTCATATTTATCCCCGTCATCTTTCACATTGCAGATGTGTTGGCTGCTCTCGGTTACCCGAATTACTGACTAATGTAAGCTCATCGGGGCTCTCTCCTTTGCCGCCTTCCTGCACCCTGAAATCTATCGGGTATAAGTTAAGGGCAACTTACCTGATTTTATGCGATATCTTCGATACTTGCTGTGACTCGGCCCACTGGATGGTGAGGTTTTCCGGCTAAATATTGTTGGCGGAAATAGTGGAAATGCGCGGTTAACCCATCAGCGGCTTGAATATCGCCCGCCTGCTGGAGTAAGGCTGCGGCCACCTCGACAGTACAGTGTTGTTCTGGGCGGGGTGCTTCGCGCAGCAGATAATCAGAGGCATTGCTAACATTCAACGATAACAGCGGTAAACTCGCGAGATATGGGCTTTTGCGGAACATCTTTTTGGCCTCAGTCCAAGTCCCGTCTAACAGAATGAATAACGGTGGTTTATCGCTGATAGGCAATTGATTGAGCACTAGCCGTTCAGGTTCGGCATATTTTTCCGGGAAAACCACATAAGGCTGACGCCGAGGGTCTTGTATCGCGGCTAATAGCTCAGGATCTACTTCTGTGCGGGCCCAAAGAAAGGCTTGGGTGTCTGGCAAGATATCGGCAATCAGGCGGCCGGTATTGCTGGGCTTGAGTGGTTCGGTGTCGAACATCACCAGACAAAAGCGGCTACTGGCGGGTTGAGGCTTGATGGTATCGCACAAACAAAAGCGCTCAGTCAGCAGACAGCCTTGGCAGCGAATAGCGCGGCAGCCACGGGCACGATAAGGGCGAGTGGATAGTGCTAGCCGCTGGCGACGCAGGCGCAATACCGCATTTTCCGTCGTTATGTTTACGGGCAATAGCTGCTCGTTGTTCAATGTCTCCGTCACGACGGGCTCCTGAAGAAATAGCGCTATTCTAATGAACCTCTGGCCTGAATTATAGATAAAGTCACGCCCCAGGCAGAAAGCTGTCAAGGGCGTCAGTCTCATTTGGCGGGTGAATACCTCCAAATGAGCAATAAATGAAGTAAACTAGCTTAACGAGGCATGGGCTCTAGGGCTAATTGCTCATCTAACCAATTGTCAAAAGGTGCCTTTGGTACTGCCCCACTAAGCATGTCGACCATTTTGCCGTTACGATACAGCATAATGGTGGGAATGCTGCGGATACGGAAACGGGTGCTGAGTGCTGGTTCTGCTTCAGTATTCACTTTGACGAAGCGGACTTTTCTCGCGCGCTCAGCGGCAACATCGGTAAAAATGGGGGCGAAATTGCGGCAAGGGCCACACCAAGGCGCCCAGAAATCGATGACGATGGGCAGGTCATCTTGCAGCAGTTTATCCAGTGTTTCGGCGGTGGCGTTAATAACTTCGCCATCAAATAAAGAGTGGCCACAGCGCCCACATTTAGCGCCGTCATCAATACGAGCTTCCGGCAGGCGATTGGTCGCCATACAAGCTGTACATACCGTATTCATAAATTAGCCTTTATTTTGTGTCTCAGTAGATAAGAGAAACCAGACAGTCAAAGTGAGCTGAATTGTTTCGTTGTTGTTATCTATTATGAGTATAAATGAGGTCAGTGCCAAAAAGGTTTATTCAATGAATACGATAGTTGGTAGCTTTTAGCGCTTGCTTATGGATAACCGAACAGACATCAGGTAATCTTCGCGCCCTGCGCGTTGGTGGAGAAGACAATGAACGATTCATTTAGTGGCAAGAACGGCAAAGTTAAAGTGATGTACGTCCGCAGTGACGAAAGCAGCGACGACCGTAACAGCAATAACCGTAGTAACAAGCAACGTCCGGCAGCTAAAGGTCGTCCGGGTGATAATGCTGGTCGAGGCAGTTCATCGCGTAATAATGACTCACGTCGTAACGATTCCGGCCGTAATGAACGCGATCGTCCTAGCCGTCCGGCACGTTCTGACAGCAATGGCCCTTACGATTCACCGTGGAAAACCGTGTCTCGTGCGCCATCTGAAGAGCCAGAGTTTGATCATGGCGGTATCAGCGGTAAAAGCCATGTGGACCCGGCACAATTGCGCCGTCAGCGGGCTGAAGAAACACGTGTTTATGGCGAGAATGCCTGTAAAGCGCTGTTTGAAAGCCGCCCTGATGCTATCGTGCGCGCCTGGTTTGTGCAGTCAGTGACCCCTCGTTTCCGTGAAGCGCTGAAATGGATGGCGGCTAACCGCAAGGCTTACCATGTGGTTGAAGAAGACGAGCTGGCGAAAGCGTCCGGCACAGAGCACCACGGTGGCGTGTGTTTCCTGATTAAGAAACGTCAGGGTTTGGATGCAGAAACCTATCTGCAGCAACAGACTCAGGCGAAAGATTGTGTATTGGCGCTGGAAGATGTGGGTAACCCGCATAATCTGGGCGGTATCATGCGTACCTGTGCGCACTTCGGTATTAACGGGGTGTTGTTACAAGATCCGGCGATGCTGGAATCAGGTGCCGCAGTACGTACAGCAGAAGGCGGTGCAGAGCATATCAAGGCAATCAATGCCGATGATTTCCTCTCTGTGCTCGATACCTTCCGTAAAGCGGGTTACACCATCGTCACCACTTCAAGCCATAAAGGTGTCAGTCTGGCGAAAGCTGAACTGCCAGCCAAAATGGTGCTGGTGTTAGGTCAAGAAAGTGATGGCCTGACCGACAGTGCCTGGCAGCAGGGGGATATGAGTGTGTCTATCGGCGGTACCGGGCGTGTTGAAAGTCTGAACGTGTCGGTGGCGACGGGTATTTTGCTGTCAGAATGGTGGCGTCAAAATAGCGCCCAATAATACCCTTCGTCCCTGACGTTGCAGGGGGATTAGCAGCATTTATTTGCTGTCTATCTTGGGTATGTTCAGTATGAAAAATGGGCGCTGATGATAAGTCAGCGCCCATTTTTTTAGGTTCAATTTTGATTGACTTAGTGCGCGCCACCACCACCGCCACCGGAAGTAAAGGGGGGTTTAGCAAACCAGACTAATGCCAGCAGTAGCAGGAAGACACCACCCGCCAGCCAGAATATTTCATTAGCCGAGATAATCAGCCCCTGATTAGTAATCTCGCGTGCCAGATAGGCCGAAGCCTGTTGCTGATTCATCCCCAGTTTTTCCAAATCCTGATACATCTGTGTCGCATTTGGGTTGAACGGATTAACAAACTCCGTCAGCTGCGAATGGTGCATAGATTCTCTTTGCGTCCACAAGGTGGTGGTGATTGAGGTACCAATCGAACCGGCCAGTGTTCGCAGAAAGTTAGATAAACTGGATGCCGCGGCCATACGCTCTGGAGGTAAACCGGATAAGGTTATCGCAGTCAGTGGCATAAAGAAGCAGGCAATCGCAAAGCCTTGCACAAATTGAGGCCATGCCGAAGCGCCAAAATCCATTCCCGGTTCGAATGTATATGCCCGCCAGTAGAAACAAACTGCATACATAATGAAGCTGAATGTGACTAACTGCCGCATATCAATTCGATGAGAGAAACGACCAATTATCGGCGACAGCAATACCGGTAATATCCCCACTGGCGCGGATGCCAGACCTGCCCAAGTGGCGGTATAGCCATAGACCTCCTGAAGTAGCTGGGGCAGCAAAACAATCGCGCCAAAGTACAACATATAGGCCAGGCTGATACACAAACAACCAATAGTAAAGTTTCTCGATTTGAATAATGACAAATCGATCACCGGATGGTCGTCGGTTAGCTCCCACACTATCAGGAAGGCAATGGCAATCACGGCCACGACCGTCAGGACGATAATCTCGGTCGAGTTAAACCAATCCAGCTCCTTACCTTGGTCAAGCATGATCTGCAAGGCACCGATACCGACAACCAATAATACTAATCCCACCGTATCAATTGGCCTGATCTCAGTTTTAGTCTCTCGGCCTTTCAGGGTACTGCCTGCAATTAAAACAACCACTATCCCAATAGGGATGTTGATAAAGAAGATCCAGCCCCAGTGATAGTTGTCACTGATATAACCGCCAAGGATCGGCCCAAAGATCGGGGCGACAACAATTGTCATCGACCACAATGCCAGGGCCATACTTCGCTTCGCGGGGGGGTAGTTATTCAGTAGTAAGCTTTGTGACAATGGAATCAATGGCCCGGCAACCAGCCCTTGAATCACCCGGAAGAAGATAAGCATCCCCAGGCTGTTTGAAATGCCACACAACCATGAAGCCAGCGCAAATAAACCGATTGCCCACAAGAATAGGCGAACTTCGCCGACACGTTTTGCCAACCAGCCGGTGATAGGGATGGAGATAGCATTGGCCACACCAAACGAGGTGATAACCCACGTGCCTTGTGAGTTGGATGAACCCAGATCACCGGCAATGGTCGGAATAGCCACGTTAGCAATGGTTGAATCCAGCACCTGCATGAAGGTCGCTAATGATAGCGCGACAGTCATCCAGGCGAGTTGGGCACCTTCAAGCGGTTTTTGTGCCACAGTGGCCTCCGGCGCGCTTAACCTGCGTTTGCATGAACATTAACCTGCATTCGCATGAACAATATCGCTAATCATTTGATTTACTGGCGCTAAGTCGATTGACAGAGCGTCAGTGACAAATGCCGGATCTTTACGCACATCTTGTGCTAACACTTGACCCTCGGTATTGGCGGTATCCACTCTTACGGTGGAAGAGAGACCAATGCGCAGCGGGTGCTCAGCCAGCTGTTTTGGCTCTAACGCAATACGGACTGGCAGGCGCTGAACCACTTTGATCCAGTTACCGGTGGCGTTTTGTGCTGGTAGCAGTGAGAAAGCACTGCCGGTCCCCATATCCAGACCGACGACTTTCCCTTGATAAACAACATCATCGCCATAGAAATCCGTCACTACCGTAGCCGATTGGCCAATGCGCATATTGGCTAACTGTGTTTCTTTGAAGTTAGCGTCAATCCACATCTCATTAGCCGGAATAACGGCCATGAGCGGTGCACCATTAGCGATTTCAGCACCCACTTGCACACTGCGGCGCGAAACAAAACCGGTGATTGGGCTGACAACTTTGGTACGTTGCAGTGATAACCAGGCATCACGCAGCTTGGCCGCCGCCTGTTCGACAGCCGGTTGCTTCTCCAGTGGAGTATTAAGAACCAGCGCCTGATTGGCATTGTATTGCGCAATCGCCACATCCAATGAGGCTTGAGCTGACTCTACGGCATCGCGGGCGTGTTGCAATTCTTCACGGCCAATTGCATCAACCGAGCCCAGAACCACACGGCGTTTCAGGTCATTTTGTGCCTTGTTCAGTTCCGTTTTTTTCAGGGCAATATTAGCCTGATACTGTTTGCTATTAATCATGAGCTGGTGGGTTTGGCGCACGCTGTTAGCCAGCGCGGTTTTTGCCTGCTCATAGGCTTGTTCAGCATCGGTCGGGTCCAGAGTCAGTAGGACATCACCGCTTTTGACCAAGTCAGTATTTTCAAAATTGACACTGACTACACTGCCGGGAACCTGGGACATTATTTGTACCTGATTACCAGACACATAAGCATTATCAGTCTCTTGGTGATGGCGCAGTACCAGGAACCAATAAATCAGGTAGGCCACCCCAATAAGGATAAAAATAACCGTCAGTAACAGCAGCACGCGTTTACGTTGCTGCTTTTTGTTCTGCGGTTGTTGCGGGGTTTGAGCTTCCGCGTTTGCACTCATGGTGTTCTCCAAGCTCTATATTATTTTATATTGTTTTATTCTGTGAACCGTCACTGACCGGGGCTTGATAACCACCACCGAGTGAACGGATCAATCCAATCTTGGCCTGCAATAAATTGTTGCTGGCACTCAATTCTGATTGCTGCTGTTGTAGGTATTGCGACTGGCTAATCAACAGTTCATCGCGACCGATAATCCCGGCCTGATAACGGGCGCTGGCAACGTTATAAACCTTCTGCATGGATTGTGACGCTGACGTGGCCTGCTGGAGTTGCAGTTGGCTGCTTTGCTGGATGGTGATGGCATCGGCAGTTTCTTGCACGGCATTGAGGATGGTCTGGTTGTAAGATTCAACCGACTCATCATAAAGTGCTGATTCTTCGCCTAACTTGCTGCGTAATGCGCCGGCATGGAAAATAGGCAACGAAATTGCAGGAGCAAAGTTCCATGCCTGACTGGCCGCTTCCAATAGATTGGGGTTAGTGCCTTGGAAATTGGTGGTAGAGAACCCGGCAAATCCGGTAATTGATAAGCTTGGATAGAACTCTTTACGTGCTGCTTTTACCCGCTGGTCATAAGATTCAACCAGTTGGCGTTGGGCGGTAATATCAGGGCGCTGACCGAGTAAATCGGTGGTCAGTTCACCTTTAGGTGCCAACTGCGAGATAGCTGGCAGGGGCACCGGGCGAATATTCTGTGTGCCACTCGGGCCTTGACCTGTGAGGGCGGCTAACTGATGTTTCAGTTGTTCACCTTGCGACTGCAACTGGATAATCTGTTGCTTGGCAGTGTCAGCCTGCGCCTGTGTTTGTTGCGGAATTTCAATACCATAGATACCTGCCTGATATTGCTTGGTGCGCAATTGAGCCAGACGGTCGTTGTTATCGACTTCCTGTTGCAACACTTTTTGCACCGCGAAGTTGCTCTGTAACTGATAGTAAACCGACGCCACCGAGCTGGTGAGTGTCAGTGCGGCTTGCTGCTGTTCTGCACGGGCAGCATTAACCTGGGCATTAGCGGCATTGACCCGATTGCGATATTTTCCCCACCAATCAAACTCATAGCTGAGATTCAGGCCAAGCGTATTGGCAGTCTCATAGAGTGGTTTGCTGGGGTAAGCCTGCAAGAAGGGTTGCAGCGTATTTTGTGCGATTTTTTCCCGCGTACTGCTGGCGGCTAAATCAATATTAGGGCCATTGGCCGCATCGGCCTGACCCATGACACTTTGTGCTTCCCGCACTCGCGCTGCGGCTTGTTTGAGTGAAGGTGATGTGTGCAAACTTTGCGACATCAAAGCATCAAGTTGGGGATCTTCCAGTACCCGCCACCACTGAGGACTTAACGCCAACGAACTGACTTTGGGTTGCGCCAATTGCAGTTGTTGGTTCTCCAACATTTGAGACTGAGGAGCAATATTATCGCTTGAGGCACAGCCCGCCAGTAAAAATACGACGAACAAGGGCGTGAGTCTCCAGCTATGTGGGGATGACATAGTTATTTACCTGGACAGCTGTTTATCTGGATAGAAACAGTGGAATTACTGTTCCGGTATCTCTATTTGGTCCAAACGTGCCAGTAACTTACGCGTCAGCGTTTCAAGCTGGTGCTGTTCGTCAGCGTCAAGTGTTGACCAAAGAAAATGCAGACACTTATGTTGTGGGGGGAGCAGCTGATTTAAAAACTCAACGCCAGCCTCGGTCAGATGCAAATGCAAGCAACGACGGTCATTATGGCTTTCACGGCGTTCAATCCAGCCTTTCTTTTCCAGCTCATCAGCAATACGCGTGGCATTGGTACGTGAAGAACCCAGTGCAGCACTTAATTCTGACGGTTGGATACTGCGGCTTTCTTGCGCATCCAGCGTAATTAATGCCATAAACAGGGTTTCGTTAATCCCTTGCGCTTTCAGCATTTTGTTGCGATTTTCTAGCAATTTACTGTGCATATGCATACACAAGCGCGTCAGCAAAATTTCCTGATAAGGGAAATCTTTCTGGCGTTTTGCACGAAAATTAAGCATCTGTTCTATGGGACTAAACGAACTTTCCATTATAAGGAGCCTCATTAATTTCAAATGGTACAGTAACGATAGTGACTAATAATGTAAACGTTATAATTACAGAAAAATTTAGCAATTCGTGTTATTCAGTCACTGTTTGTAAGTAGTTAGTATCACTATATGTAAGGATATTGTGTCTTAGCTCACAATTCAGGCAGATTGTTACGCCAAAATCATAAGTAGTTTGAATGTCAGGCCGTAGCTGAGTGCGCCGAGTAAGGTGGCGAAGATAATACTGTTGGTTTTATAAAAGCATCCGCAGATAACCAAAAAACCAATAAGTGTAGGAATTAATTTCTGTGGGTTATGCATGATTTCCGGCGTACTGGAAACCACCAATAAGGCACAAATAGAGGCGATACCGATGCTGTCTAGCAGCAGGGACATTTTGCCCCGTTGCAGGCCTGCTTGTTTGCGTGCTGGCCCCAGGCGCAGCGGCAAATAACGAAACAAATAATTTACGGTTCCCACCACTAAACCAATCACCAGAACATCAGTATTCACGGTGTCTGCTCCTGTTCATTATTCTCATTCGGTTCTGTAGTCATTTCTGGTACAGGTTGGAGCAACGCTGCCAGGCATCCGCCTCCAATGCCTGCCAAGATAGCGACCGGAATGGAGAACAATAGTACGCCGAGCAAAGCACCCGCCAGTGAAGCGATAACCGTCAGGCTGTATTGGCGCTTAAAGGCTGCTAAAAGGAAGCTGAGGAACAACGCAGGCAACATAAAGGAAAGGGAAGCTTCAATGGCAGGGTAATTTTCCAACGGGCCATTGCCAAACATTGCGCCAATGGCGGTACCTGCGACCCAAGATAACCAAGAGGTGAACGCTATGCCGAGCATCCAGTTTTCACTCCAGCGGCGCTGGTCTTTCATTAACTTGGTCGTGGCGGCGGCAAACACTTCATCAGTCAAGCCAAAAGCCCATAGAGCGGTTTTTTTACCGGATAATTTAGCCAGAATGCGGTGTTTAAGTGCCGGTCCATACAAAATATGGCGGATATCCATCGCCATGACCGTCAGTGCAGAAACCCACAATGACATGCCTGCGCTGAGTAGGGCGGTAATAACGAATTGGCTGGCCCCTGCATAGATAATGCAAGAGAAGAAAATTGCTTCCAACGGCGCGAAGCCAAGTTTTACCGAGCTCAGACCAAAGGCGAAAGCCACAGGCAAATAACCAATAACAATGGGTAGGCTATCAGTAATACCTTCAACGAAAGTGGCGGTCGACTTAGTTGCTGGTGGCGCGTCGGTGATTTGGCTTTGCATAAAGTCAGCTTTGGGTTGCAGGGTAAAATAACAAGTTAGGTAACATTACCAGAGTAGTAATTGTCTTAATACCCTATAACCCAATTTTATATCTACATTGATTAGTAGTTAGCTAATTAACAACCTAGGGTAATATCTTTCTTGGCAACTATCATGCCCTGCATCTTAAAAATACGGGGCATGATAGCAATCACTCGACAGGTTGATTGGCGGGAGGATCAAATCGTTTGCCAGCTAACCAGGTGGTAATATTCAAGATACACAGCACTAAACCGGCGATTGCCACGCCATACCAGCCTGCATGTTGATATGCTGCGGCTGATATCAGTGAACCCAAAGCCCCACCAATGAAGTAGGTGGTCATATAGCCCGCGGTTAACCGGTTCCTGGCTTCCGGCATCATGCGGTATATCACGCTCTGGTTGGTAACATGAACTCCTTGAACTGCCAAGTCCAACACAATGATCCCGATAATCAGCGCCAGAATTGAGTGTTGCCCCAATGCGATGGGTATCCATGACAGCAGCAGTAATACCAAGCCAACGCTGGTAGTGATGCGCGCTTTACCTTTATCGGCTAACTGACCTGCTTTGGTTGCCATCAATGCTCCGGCAGCACCGACCAAACCAAATAGCCCGATTGCGGCTTCTGAATAGCCATATGGCGGTGAGGCCAGCAAAAAGGCCATTGAGGTCCATAACACACTGAAGTTAGCAAAAGATAGTGCGCCAAGTAAGGCACGGGTGCGCAGCACTGGGGTGTGGATAAATAAAGAGAATATTGAACCGAGTAGTTGGCCGTAATTCAAACCGGTATGCTGCTTATAGCGCGGCAGATAGCGCCATAATATTAGAGCCATGATTATCATTAATACGCTGGCTACCCAATAGATGGTGCGCCAACCGCCAATGGATGCCAATGCCCCAGCCACTGTTCGTGCAAGTAAGATACCCAGCAATAGGCCGCTCATGATAATGCCGACCACTTTACCGCGCTTTTCCGGTGCCGCCAGTGTGGCCGCCAAAGGCACCAGTAATTGTGCCACGACAGAAAATAGGCCGGTGAGGGCGGTGCCGATAATCATCATAGTGAGGTTTTGCGACAGGGCGGTAATCAACATTCCGCCCGCAGCCAGCAGAGTCATGCTGACAATTAAGCCACGGCGTTCAAACATATCGCCGAGTGGAACTAGGAACATCAACCCGACGGCATAGCCCAACTGGGCTGCTGTGACGATAAAACCGGCCTGATTGACCGAAAGGTTGAAAGCTTGAGCGATAGTTTCCAGCAGTGGCTGGGCATAATAGTTGCTGGCAACTGCCAGTCCGGTGGCGACTGACATCAATACAATCAATGCTGGGCTTAAACCGGTTTTTTCGGTTTTTTGTGTCATGGGAAATGATTCTGAATTGAAAAGAGTGACAGTATTAGATAAACGGGAATGATAAACCAATAGATAATTTTCAATTGATTAATTTCAGATCCGATAGCGAACTCTAAACATAAGAATGGAATCAACTCTACGATTCCCAAAGCCCCTTAGTAAAGACCTACTCTGAAATCAGGCTCACATGTGCTGCCACAATCCGCCAACCGCAGGGTAACTTAACCCACGTCTGCATCTGCCTGCCAACCCTTGAACTGCCTTCGCGGTAAAACTCGGTGCTGGCTACCGCCATATCCTCACCAAAAGTGGTGATCACGGTATTTTCTAACCGGCGCCCCAAACCTTGTGAAGGGCGTTTTTGCCGAAATTCCCTGATGGCATCAATCCCAAACAGATCCTCTCCCGCACCAAAACGCACAGTACGATCATCGTGCCAAAACAGTTCGTCCAAAACAGGAATATCGTTACTGATCAATGCTTGTTCATAGCGATAAAATGCCGCATTCACTTGCGCCAGGATCGCCGGGCGATCGATAAACTCATTTTTCATTGGCTTATTCTCATCGGAAAAAGTGCTTATTAGATGACGGAGCTGATAGGGGCGCTAACCAATCCTTGTTGCTCTAATGCATAAGCGGCCCGCAAACAGAAATCTTCTCGCCATGGTGCTGCAATCAGTTGAATGCCTATAGGCAGCCCGCCTGCAGTTTTCAGTGGCACAGTGACGACAGGCAGGCCAAGGAAAGAAATAGGCTGAGTCAGCATCCCCATACTGGCGCGAATAGGTAAGTCGCTGCCATTAATATGCATGATTTCCTGACCAATCAGTGTGGCGCTACAAGGGGTGGCGGGGGCAATCAAGATATCCCAGTGTTCAAATAACGACAGAATTTGTTGCCGGAAATGATGACGAAAACGCTGGGCCTGAACATACCAACTAGCGGGTAACATGGCCCCCGCTAGCAGCCGTTCACGTGACAGCGGCTCAAAGCGCTGGGGCGATTTTCTCAGTGCGGGGAGATACTGATTTCCGCCCTCAACGGCGCTGATAATAAATGCGGCTGAACGGGCTAATTCACTCTGCAGCATCTCGATTTCAGCACTGGCTTCTAGCCCTTTAGCAACAGTTTGTACCGCAGCTTTAGCATCATCGTCGCACCATTGATGGAAATAGCCCCCCAGAACAGCACTCCTCAAACCTTGTTGACCGCGTTGCAGTTGGCTCAAACAGGGAGTAACCGGCTTTTCTGACTGAAAACTATCATTTATATCAGCGCCTTGCATCGCATCATACACCACCGCCAAATCTTGCGTACAGCGCGCCATTGGGCCGACATGGTCCAAACTGGCGACAAATGGATGGGTGCCACGACGTGACAAACGACCAAAGGTCGGTTTCAGCCCGAAAATACCGCACAATGAGGCTGGCACCCGAATAGAGCCATTGGTATCGCTGCCAAGTGAAAAATTCACCAGTCCTGCGGCAACCGCTGCCGCCGAGCCTCCTGAGGAGCCTCCGGCGATGCGGCTGAGATCCCGAGGGTTACGAGTTGCACCATAGTGGCTATTTTCGGTAGTAAAACCATAGGCATAGGCATCCATATTTAACATACCGGAGAGCATCGCTCCTTGGCTGGCCAGACGCGAAATAACCACCGCATCTTGCTTGGCTGGTGCCCGCTCACAAAACAGGCTGGCACCGGCCAGCGTCGTGTGTCCCTCAACATCAAACAGGTTTTTCACGGCGTAGGGGATGGCCGCCAGTACCGGTAAGCTTTGGCCTTTGGCGCGCAGTGTATCGAGCCGATAAGCTTCGCTGAGCATTCGGTCCGCAGTGACTTGGGTATAGGCATTGATAGCAGGATTGGCTGCGCTGATGGTATCGAGTGTTTGTAGGGCGATCTCCTGTGCGCAGAGTTCGCCGTGTGTTAGGGCGTGATGGATCTCGCTGATGGTCAGGGTTGGAATCTGTTTCATAGCCGATATACTCCGGCTATCTCTTGTTGCTCATCCAAGGGCACCGCCATCAATGGGCCAGCCATGGCGGCGATACGTTCAAATTGCACTAGCAATGCGGCGCGGCGGGTGTCATCGAGCTCTAATGCCAACAAGACTTCCATTTGCTGAATATAAGCTGCCCAATCCATGGCGGTTTTTTCTGATGTTTTTTTCATGACAATTCCTGTTCTAATTTGCGGTGAAATCCATAACCGGCTGCGGTAGCAGAAGCTAAGCAAGAGGCGTTCCAGAATGTTGAGTTTGGTGCTGAGAATGAAAATTATCATATTATCCGCGAGGGCTTGTGTGCTATGTTCCGCAAAATAGCTATATTGAAACGATAGTTTCATTGGTCGGAGAAAGGTGTGAAACAGATTGATGAGCGCTTGCGGACGCATTATGCGCAATTAACCCCGCAGGAGCAGCGTGTTACCGATTTTATCTTTGACCATTTTGATGATCTAATCAGTTATAACAGTGCCGAACTGGCGCGGCTAAGCGGCGTGTCTAAGGCCACGGTCAGCCGATTGTTTAAGCGGCTTGGTTACAGCAGTTATCGGGAGATGCGGGACGAGGTGCGTACCTTGCGTCAAAGCGGAATGCCATTGACTGATAACCGTGACGCCGTGCAGGGGAATACTTTGCTGGCGCGCCATTATAAGCAGGAGATGGCGAATCTGACTCACTGGGTAAATCAATTAGATAGTCAGCAATTTGGCGAGGTTATCAGTGGGTTGGTGCAAGCACCGCGCATCCTGTTGTTGGGGTTGCGTAATAGCTATCCGGTGGCGCTGCATTTACGTCAGCAACTGCTGCAAGTCCGTCAGCATGTTCAATTAATACCGCAAGTGGGGCAGACGTTGTCAGAGGAACTGGTAGATGTCAGCCAGCGCGATGTACTCATTGTGGTGGCCTTCCGCCGTCGGCCTAAAGTCATTCGCGAAATTTTGCTGCAAATGCAGGTGCTAGGTGTACCAACACTGCTGATTTGTGAGCCGCAGGCTCAGTCATTGCTGCCGTTAGCACGCTGGCGTTTGACCACACCACTCGACAGTGTCTCTGCTTTTGATAGTTATTCTGCAGCAATGAGTTTGGCCAATTTACTGAGTAATGCGTTGCTGCATGAGATGCTGGCGCAAGGGCGACAAAGAATTCATCAAATTGCTGATCTGTATGACTCTTTCGGTGAGTTAGAGCAGTGGTAACCTCGGTGTATCTGCCGATACTGTCGCCGTAACAACCTTCTCCTTCCTTGAGGATTCGCGCTCTTTTATGGTGCGCTTTGATGGTTGATTTGCACCTTTCTTGTGATTTCCCTTGCTCGATTAATTCCCTCCCCCTGCATAAGGCTGCTGAATATCAGCCTTTTTGCCGCAATGATCATTGGCACAGTAGTTGCAACGATAGTTTCAGTAATTTGATTTTAAGAATCCATCGTTTCATTACTGACTTATCGGAGATATGCTATGAACATGAAAAAGCGGATGTTGGCCTGGTTGGGTGCTGCACTGATATTGGTTCAGGCACCTTCAGTGTTAGCCGATCAATTAGAGCAAATTCAGCAACGTGGTGTATTACGCGTAGCAGTTCCACAAGACTTTCCTCCTTTTGGCTCTGTGGGGACAGATCTTCAGCCACAGGGTTATGACATCGATATGGCCCATTATCTGGCCGATAAAATGAAACTAAAGTTGCAATTGGTGCCGGTGACCAGTGCGAATCGGGTACCGTATCTGCAAACCGATAAAGTGGATTTAGTGATTTCAAGCTTGGGTAAAAACCCGGAGCGAGAAAAAGCTATCGCCTTTAGTCGGGCTTACGCGCCGTTTTTCCTTGGCGTATTTGGCGCAAAAGATGATGCATTACAGCAACCTGAACAATTGGCGGGGAAAACTGTCGGCGTGACCCGTGGGGCGGTTGAAGACATGGTGCTAAGTGAGTTAGCGCCCAAACAGGCGCAAATCAAGCGCTATGAAGATAATAACACTACCTTATCAGCCTATCTGTCGGGCCAAGTAGATTATCTGGCGACCGGCAATTTGGTGGTCAGTGCATTAGCTCGCCAGAACCCAGTTCATGCGCCAGTAGCAAAATTTATGCTGAAAGATTCGCCCTGCTATATCGGCTTGCGCCAAGGTGAACCAGCACTGAAAGCAAAAGTGGATGCCCTGATTGAGGAAGCATTGCAGGATCAGACGCTCAATGGCTTGTCAGAAAAATGGTTAAAGGCTCCGTTACCTGCTTCTCTTGGCGCATAACGGGAGCTGGCTATGACCTATCAGCTAAATTTCTCTGCCCTGTGGCCTTACTTGCCTGAATTATTGTCGGGCCTGTTGACCACCATTGAGCTAACGGCCATGGCGACGATTGGCGGTATGGCACTGGGGATTGTCGGTGCGGCGATCCGCTGTAGTGACAACAATGCTAGCGGTAGCGTCATATTGCGGCGTGCGTGGGGCGGTTATGTGGAAATAGTGCGTAATACCCCATTTGTTGTGCAGCTATTTTTTATTGTTTTCGGTTTACCGGCGCTGGGGCTGAAGCTCAGTGCCGGGCAAGCCGCTTTGCTAGCGATGATAATAAATTTGGGTGCTTACAGCACCGAGATTATCCGCGCCGGGATTCAGGCCAGCGCCAAAGGCCAATGGGAAGCTGGACGGGTGTTGGGATTGAGCCGCAGTCAGACATTTTTCCGCGTGATCCTGCCACCATCCTTACAGCGGATTTATCCGGCGCTCGTTAGCCAGTGCATTATTGTGATGCTCGGTTCTGCGGTGGTGTCGCAAGTGGCATTTGAAGAACTGACCTTTGCCGCTAACCTAATTCAGTCGCGCACTTTTCTCAGTTTTGAGGTCTATTTGGTGACCACATTGCTGTACTTGCTGTTGTCCATTGCGATGCGCCAATTGCTACTGGCGGCCGGGCGTCGCTTCTTTGGAGGCCGAGCCTCATGATGTTTACTGACTGGGATATCATCCGCAACCTGCTACTGGCGGCCCGCTGGACACTTTTGCTGTCACTGACCGCCTTTATTGGTGGCACTCTGGTGACATTACCGCTGATGTTAATGCGCTTGAGCCGTTGGCGTGGGTTGGCGCGTTTTGTTCGTGGTTATACCGAATTATTTCAAGGCACGCCCTTATTGATGCAGCTATTTCTGGCCTTTTTCGGTTTGGCTCTGTTGGGCATTGATGTGAGCCCGTGGACGGCGGCGGCGATGGCATTGACTTTGTTTACCAGCGCATTTCTGGTGGATATCTGGTGCGGTAGTATTGATGCTTTGCCAAAAGGTCAGTGGGAAGCCTCGCGCTGTTTGGGGCTGAGTTTCAGTCAGACATTATTCCGGGTTATTGCTCCACAGGCGATGCGTATTGCCATTGCCCCCACTGTGGGGTTCTCGGTGCAGGTGATTAAAGGTACGGCGCTGGCATCAATCATTGGTTTTGTTGAGCTGACCAAAGCGGGCACCATGCTAAATAATGTCACTTATCAGCCGTTTAAAGTCTTCGGGCTGGTGGCGCTAGGCTATTTCCTGATGTGTTACCCCTTATCGCGCTATAGCCACTATCTGGAGAGGAAATTCCATGCCGCTGATCACCATTAATCAGGTTCAAAAATACTATGGTCAGAACCATGTGCTGAAAGGCGTGGATCTGGATATCGAGATGGGGGAAGTTATCTCGATTATAGGTCGCAGTGGTTCCGGTAAAAGTACTTTACTGCGTTGCATCAATGGTCTGGAAGAGTATCAGGACGGCAGTATCAAACTGGGCGGAATGACGGTGACTCATCGTGACTCTCAGGCGCGGGAGATTAGCCGTTCAGTCGGGATGGTATTCCAGAGCTTCAATTTATTCCCTCATATGACTGCGCTGGAGAATGTGATGTTGGCGCCACGTCGGGTATTGAAAAAGAGTGCCACCGAGAGTCGCCAACTGGCCACCGAGATGTTGACCAAAGTCGGGTTGGCGGATCGGATGGATTATTATCCGGCCAATCTTTCTGGCGGCCAGCAACAGCGGGTGGCTATAGCCAGAGCATTGGCAATGCAACCCAAAGTATTACTCTGTGATGAGATAACCTCCGCGCTGGATCCGGAACTGGTGGGCGAAGTATTAAAAGTCCTTGAACAGTTAGCCGCAGAAGGGATGACCTTGATCCTCGTCACCCATGAGATGAATTTTGCGCGCGAAGTAGGTGACCGGGTGGTGTTTATGCATCAGGGGCAGGTGTGGGAACAGGGAGAAAGTCGCGCCCTATTAGCTAACCCACAGACGGCAGAATTACAGCAGTTTGTTTCGTCGGTTCGCGGTTTATAAAAAATTTTACTGATTTAGAAAAATGGAGATTCATTATGTCAGTGCTCAGCCATAACTTACTGTTTAGTCAGATTAATCCGCCCGCAAGGCTGCTGATGGGGCCGGGGCCGATCAATGCCGATCCGCGAGTGCTGCGTGCAATGTCCAGCCAGTTGATTGGGCAGTACGATCCGGCAATGACTGACTATATGAATCAGGTAATGGCACTGTATCGCGGGATTTTCCGCACTGAAAACCCGTGGACGATGTTAGTGGATGGCACCTCTCGCGCCGGTATCGAAGCGATTTTTTTGTCGGCCATTCGCCCTGGCGATAAGGTGTTGGTGCCGGTTTTTGGTCGATTTGGCCATCTGCTGTGCGAAATTGCCCGCCGTTGCCGCGCCGAGGTGCATACCATCGAGGTGCCGTGGGGCGAAGTTTTCAGCCCAGACATGATTGAAGATGCCATCAAGAAGGTGCGACCACGCTTATTACTGACGGTGCATGGCGACACCTCAACGACCTTGTTGCAGCCATTGGCTGAATTGGGCGAGATTTGTCGTCGCCATCAAGTATTATTCTATACCGATGCCACGGCTTCACTGGGCGGAAACCGGTTGGAAACTGATGCTTGGGGGTTGGATGCTGTCTCGGCTGGGTTGCAAAAGTGCCTCGGTGGGCCGTCAGGCAGCTCTCCAGTCACTCTCAGTCCACAATTCGCTGAACAAATTCGTCGTCGTAAATGTATTGAGCAGGGCATCCGCACTGAGGATCACGCCGACGGCGACGAAGAGATGATTTACTCCAATTATTTTGATTTGGGCATGATCATGGATTATTGGGGGCCAGAGCGGCTCAATCATCATACTGAAGCTACCAGTATGCTTTTTGCGGCGCGAGAATGTGCGCGGGTGATGCTGGAAGAGGGGCTGGATAATGGGATTGCCCGTCATGCTTTACATGGCTCCGCGCTACTGGCGGGTATTCAGGGCATGGGGCTGGCGGTGTTTGGTGACTTAAAACACCGCATGAACAATGTATTGGGTGTGGTTATTCCGCCAGGAATTCCTGGGGAACAAGTACGTCAACTGATGCTAAATGATTTTGGTATCGAGATTGGTACCTCATTTGGCCCGTTGAATGGCAAAATTTGGCGCATCGGGACCATGGGATATAACGCCCGAAAAGATTGCGTGATGCAAACGCTGGTGGCATTGGAGGCAGTATTAAACCGTCTGGGATTTGCCACCGTTCAGGGGGCAGGTTTGCAGGCAGCATGGGATATTTATCAAGCTGATAGTGATAAGCAGGCTACAGACAAAACCTGCGGAGCAAGATAATGGCCGTGACCCTGCCTGATGCCGAGGCAGAGCAAGCCGCATTCCGGGTTCTGGCCCGTTGTGATGTGCTGGCGGCAATCAGTGAGTCAGCAGAGATGCTCACGCGAGTGTATCTGTCCCCTGAACATTTGCGAGCAAATCAGCAAGTGGGGGAATGGATGCAAGCTGTCGGAATGCGCGTCTGGCAAGACTCGGTTGGTAATATTTGTGGCCGCTATGAAGGTTTGCAATCCGCTGCACCGGCCATTTTACTGGGTTCCCATCTTGATACCGTGCGCAATGCGGGCCGCTATGATGGCATGCTCGGGGTATTAAGTGCATTGGAAGTGGTGGGATATCTGCATCAACAGCAGCGGCGGTTACCGGTTGCCATTGAAGTCATTGGTTTTGCGGATGAAGAGGGAACACGCTTTGGTATCACCTTGCTGGGCAGCAAAGGAATTACCGGGCGCTGGCCAACTGACTGGTTAAGTAAAACGGATGCCGAGGGTATCAGTGTGGCGCAGGCACTGGAAAATGCCGGTTTTGACCCAGCGGTTGTGGGGGAATCACAGCGGGCCATCAGCGATTTCTGTGCTTACCTAGAGCTCCATATAGAGCAAGGCCCCTGTTTGGAAAAGGCTGATTTGGCCTTGGGGGTGGTGACGGCCATTAATGGTGCTCGCCGCCTAAATTGCCAATTTACCGGACTGGCGGGCCATGCCGGAACGGTACCAATGGGCCAGCGGCAGGATGCATTAGCCGGTGCTGCTGAATGGATTTGTGCGGTTGAAAATTTGGCTGAGAGTTACGGTGAGCATTTAGTCGCAACAGTCGGGACGCTGGCATGCTTACCCGGCGCGGTGAATGTCATTCCGGGGGCGATAAAGTTGACACTGGATATTCGTGGCCCACAAGACAATGGCGTAAGCCATTTGCTAGCCCGCTTATTGGCTGAAGCTGAAGTGATAGCCGCCCGCCGTGGCCTGACCTTCTCGGCTGAAGAGTTTTACCGTATCAATGCAACCCGCTGTGATGATAATTTACAACAACGTATCAGTGACAGTGTGCACCAAACACAAGGGCGTTCGTTAGCTCTGCCGAGCGGCGCAGGCCATGATGCGATTGCCGTTGGTGAATGTTGGCCGGTGGGAATGCTGTTTGTTCGCTGCAAAGGTGGCGTGAGTCATCATCCAGATGAATCAGTGACCAGCAATGATATAGCCAGAGGCATCCAGGCATATCTGGAAACGGTATTATCATGGGCTAAGTGAATCATTGGACTGGGTCATCGGGTTAACGTGCCATTCGGCACGCTTTCCCATTTACACTAATAAAAACTTGTCGGCATCATGGTAAGCAGGGAAGGCTGCACGATAACTTTGCAGTATTTCCAACGATAACTCAGCATCCAATTGTGCCGCTTGTCCAGGTTCTGCTTGCGCTAAAATCTCACCTTGCGCATCCAGAATCAGGCTATCACCTTGATAGTGATGGCCATTACCATCATCACCAACACGATTACAGCCAGCAACGTAAGCTTGATTCTCTATCGCACGGGCTGCCAGCAAGGTTTGCCAGTGTTTGGCTCGAGCCGCGGGCCAATTAGCCACATACAGGGCTAAATCATAATCCTGCTGGTTGCGTGACCATACCGGAAAGCGTAGGTCATAACAGACTTGCGGCAGAATACGCCAGCCACGCCACTCTACAACCTTGCGCGTTTTACCCGCCTGATAATGATGATGTTCACCCGCCATGCGGAATAAGTGGCGTTTGTCATAACGATGGATTTTGCCGGTCGGTTCAACCAGCAGAAAACGGTTAACTGCCCCCTCTGCTGTACTTAGCGCCACACTGCCGCCGATGAGGGCATCGGTACGCGCCGACCAATGACGCAGCCAGTCAATGATTTCAGTTTCCGGTAATGCATTTTCCGCCGCGTTCATGGCAAAACCGGTGGTAAACATTTCCGGCAGCACAATCACATCCCGCTGCGGCAAAGATTCCAGCAGCATGTCAAAGTGACGCAGATTAGCCTGTGCATCCAACCACACCAGCGGTTGTTGCAGTAGAGTCAGTTTTAAAGTTGACACAAGCGCTCCGCAGCGGCATCCAACGTAGCATCCTGTTTAGCGAAACATAGCCGGATAAGTTTATGGGGGAAAGGGCCTTCACAGAAGACGGATAAAGGTATTGCTGCCACGCCCACATGCTCGGTCAGCCATTTGCAAAACTCCACATCAGCAAGATCCGAAATCGCACTGTAATCGGCCAACAGGAAATAGGTTCCTTCGCTGGGTAGGATTTTCAGGCGGCTAGTAGACAATGCATTGACGAAACGGTCACGGCGAGTGCGGTAAAACTCTGGCAATTGCTGCCAGTGCTCCGGCTCAGCATTAAGCATATCCGCCAGTGCCAACTGCACAGGCGTGCATACCGAGAAAGTCAGATATTGGTGGATTTTTCGTACTTCAGCACTGATAGCGGCAGGTGCAATGCAATAACCCACTTTCCAGCCAGTCATGTGGAAAGTTTTACCAAAAGAGGAAACGGCGATAGCCCGCTGCCGCAACTGTGGATGGGCCAATACGCTGGCATGACCTGCGGCGCTAAAGCAGATATGTTCGTACACTTCATCACTAAGCACATAAATATTGCGCTTAGCAATGACTTGCCACAATTGTTCAAAATCATCGGCGCGCCACACGGTAGCCGATGGATTATGTGGCGTATTCACAATCACCAGACGGGTGCGCTCAGAAACCAGATCGGCAAATTCGGCCCAATCGGTGGCGAACGCCGGGGGTTTGAGGGCAATGCGCTTGAGTACGCCGCCCGCCAGTTTGACCACGGGCGCATAGCTGTCGTAGCTGGGATCAAAACAAATCACTTCATCGCCGGGCCGAACCAAGGCGGTAATCGCTGCAAATAGGGCTTCGCTGGCCCCGGTGGTGATAGTGACTTCGCTGTCTGCATCGGGCTGCCAGCCATAGGTTTTAGCGGTTTTCTCGGCAATGGCATGGCGCAGCGGAGCGACACCGGTCATTGGGGCATATTGGTTAGCACCTTGGCTGACGTGATAGGCCAATTGTTGCTTTAGATAATCAGGGCCATCGAAGTCCGGGAAGCCCTGCGACAGATTAATAGCTTGGTGTTTTTGCGCCAACGCACTCATTTGCGTAAAGATTGTGGTGCCTTGTGCTGGCAATTTACTGTCTGGAATAAAAGATAAAGTGCTCATGACAGGTGAATACTCCTGGCGCTGTATGTTGCCGTCAATATAACACGATGTTAAGATTTGGCAATCAAGACGCTTAGATGTTTAAACGGCTAAATGACGTAATTTGCTAAGCATAGATGAAATTGTGCTAACAATAATTTGTCTGGCTGATCGCGGTGGCAACATGCCATGGCACACCAACATCACAACAGGGATATGCAATGACAGAAAATGTACAACTCGGCGCACTGTTAGCCGCCTGCCACTGGATCGGAGAGAAGGGCTGGTGCCCGGCGACCGGCGGCAATATGTCCCTGCGTCTGGACTCAACACAATGTTTGGTGACGGAATCTGGTAAAGATAAAGGCAGCCTAACTGCAGATGACTTTTTGCTGGTGGAAACGGCTAATAATCATGTGCCTAGCGGCAGAACTCCGTCGGCAGAGACTGGCTTACATACCTTACTTTATCGTCTGTATCCTGAAATCAATGCGGTTTTACATACTCACTCGGTCAATGCCACAGTACTGTCACGGGTAGAGCGCAGCCATGAGCTGGTATTGCAAGGTTATGAGATGCAGAAATCGCTATCAGGGCAGCGCAGCCATCTTGATACCGTGATAATCCCTATTTTCGATAATGATCAGGATATCTCGGCGCTGACACAACGGATTGCCACGTTGGCGGATAACCACCCACTGCGTTATGGTTTTTTAGTACGCGGTCATGGCCTATATTGCTGGGGGAATAGCGTGTCTGAAGCCCGCCGCCACTTGGAAGGGCTGGAATTCCTATTCCAGTGTGAGCTGCAACGGCGCTTGTTTGACATAAACCCTTAAGGCTGGAGGCCAAATGATTCAGGCAATTGTTACCGATATTGAAGGCACCACCACGGATATTCGTTTTGTTCATCAAGTGCTGTTTCCTTATGCCAGAGAGCGGCTGACGCCATTTCTACATCAACATCAGCAAGATGAAGAGGTTGCAGCCGCTCTGGTTGATTTACGCCGAGAGATTGAACAACCCGCAGCGAATATCGAAACGTTGATTGCCGCTTTGCACCGTTTTATGGATGAAGACCGCAAATCCACTGCCTTGAAAGCCATCCAGGGCATTATCTGGCGCAGCGGTTATCTGCAAGGGGATTTTCGCGGCCATCTGTACCCGGAAGTTGCCGGGCAACTGGCTGACTGGCAACAGCAAGGCCTGGGTCTGTATGTCTACTCTTCTGGCTCGGTTGATGCTCAGAAATTGCTGTTCGGTTACAGCGATGCCGGGGATTTACGACCATTATTCAGTGGCTATTTCGATACCCACGTCGGGGCCAAGCGCGAAGTGAGTGCTTACCAGAATATTGCCAGCCAACTGGCGATTGCGCCGCCAACATTGCTATTTTTGTCGGATATCCGCCAAGAATTGGATGCTGCTCAACTGGCAGGCTGGCATACCTGCCAGTTGATTCGCGACCTTCCTGATAACGAGAGTCGCCATTTACAAGTAAACCGCTTTGATCAGATAGATTTAGCGCGTTTTAACTAAAAGCTGAGGATTTTACAGTATGAGCGGATTAACTATTTTCAGTGAAAAACAGCCGGAACAGCCGCTGTGGCAAAGCTTCGATGCTGATGAAATCCAACAAGAACTGACGGCAATAGGTGTACGTTTTGAACGCTGGCAAGCTGATCGTGAGTTGGGAGAAAACCCGCAACCTGAAGCAGTGATCGCCGCTTATCAGCATGAAATTGACCGGCTAGTGGCTGAGAAAGGCTATCAGAGTTGGGATGTGATCAGCATGCGCCCCGATCACGCACAGCGCGAAGTCTTGCGTGAGAAATTTTTATCGGAACATACCCACGGTGAAGATGAAGTCCGTTTCTTCGTGGAGGGAAGCGGGCTATTTTGTTTGCATTTAAACGGCAAAATTTATCAAATTTTGTGTGAAAAGAATGACTTGATATCCGTCCCTGCCGATACGCGCCATTGGTTTGATATGGGCTCTGCACCGAATTTCACCGCAATTCGAGTATTTGATAATCCAGAAGGTTGGGTAGCGCATTTTACTGGCGATAAAATTGCAGATGCTTATCCTCGACTGAATTAACCTGTGGTCAGCCTCAGGCGGCAACTAAGCTACCTGAGGCTAATTGTTAACTCTGCGGTTGGAAGAAACCCGCTGCGACTTGCTCTGGCGTGATAACGCCGCTGTCCAACACCCAGCCGCTGATTAATGTAGCCGGGGTAACATCAAATGCCGGGTTATACACATTGGCATCCTGGGGTGCCCATTGGCAATGACCAAAACTCCCTGACACTCCCATGACTTCACTGGCCGCACGCTGCTCTATTGGGATGGCTGCACCATTAGGACAAGCCGGATCATGGGTGGTATGGGGGGCTGCAACATAGAATGGAATGCGATGATAGTGAGCCAAAACTGCCAGGCTATAGGTGCCTATTTTATTTGCAACATCGCCGTTGGCGGCAATACGATCTGCACCGACCCAGATGGCATCCACTTGACCTTGTGCCATCAGGCTGGCAGCCATTGAATCACATATCAATTGATATGGAATACCCAACTCCCCAAGCTCCCACGCGGTTAAGCGCCCCCCCTGCAACAAGGGACGGGTTTCATCAACCCACACTTGGCGAATTTTGCCTTGCTGATGAGCGCGCCACAATACGCCAATAGCGGTACCGATACCCGCCGTTGCCAACCCGCCAGTGTTGCAGTGAGTCAGTAAATTACTACCGGGTTTCACTAATGCTGCGCCATGTTGGGCAATACGCTCACATAATTCGCGGTCTTCCTCTACCAGACGCAATGCTTCGTGGGTCATGGTTTCAACCCAGTTGGCTTGCCATAACGCTTGCTGCATCCGTGCCAGATTATTCATCAGATTAACTGCAGTTGGGCGCGAATCCCGCAGGGCAATGAGTGCTTGCTCAAGCTGAGTTTGCGATAAACCCCGCTGAGCCAGCAATGCCAACAAAAGACTGGCAGATAAGCCAATTAGCGGTGCACCGCGTACACGTAGTGCTTGAATATGCTCAATGAGCAACTCCACGGTATCTGCTGACAACCATTCCTGACGCTGTGGCAAAGCCTGCTGGTCAAGGATCCACAGCTGGTTATCCATGACTTTTAAGCTGGTGGTTTGTAAATCAATAGCTTGTAAACCAATAGTGTGTAAATCGAGCGTGTTAAACGTCTGCATTGTCAGTTAAATCCATGTTGCGTTATTGCATCTGGTTTCTTATTCTGCCAACATAACTTATGGATGTGTAGACGTCTATATGGTTTTACGCCTAAATACGGAATTTTTTACTCTAACAGGGAATAATTTCACAGCTAAGCAAATGGTTGGCAGTGAGTGAATCAGAATCAGATAAAGAATAAAGAGGTTGAAGATGTCGCGCTACCATACATTTACTGCTGCGGATGCTATTGAATATGCTCGCCAATTTGGCCAGGTGGCTGACCCACTGACATTAGTCTCAGCGGATGAAATTGGTGATGGAAATCTTAATCTGGTCTTTAAAATCCGTGATGCAGCGGGCGTTAGTCGGGTGATTGTCAAACAAGCGCTACCTTATGTGCGGTGTGTCGGAGAATCTTGGCCTTTGACCTTGGATCGCGCCAGAATTGAAGCTGAAACTCTGCTGACACACAGCCAATTCTGCCCGCAACATACGGTCAATGTACTGCACCACGATGCGGAGTTGGCCGTTATGGTGCAAGAAGATCTATCTGATCACCATATTTGGCGTAGTGAGCTGCTAGCAGGAAAATATTATCCGCAGGCTGCTGGGCAACTGGCTGAATATTTGGCGCAAACCTTATTCCACACTTCAGATTTTTATCAGTCAGCACAAGCTAAAAAAGCCGCAGTAAGCCAATATTCCAATCCGGAATTGTGCCAAATAACCGAAGATTTATTCTTTACTGACCCTTATATCGACCATGAGCGTAATAATTTTGATCCGGCGCTATTACCGGATGTGCTAGCACTGCGCCAGGATAATGCACTTAAACTGGCGGTGGCCTCATTGAAGCACGGCTTCCTAAGCAAAGCAGAGGCATTACTTCATGGCGATATTCACAGCGGTTCAATTTTTGTTGCTGATGGTCGCTTGAAAGCTATTGATGCGGAATTTGGTTTCTATGGCCCGATTGGTTTTGATATAGGAACTGCGCTGGGCAATTTATTGCTTAACTACTGTGGTTTACCGGGCCTAGCGGGCCCGCGAGATGCTGCTGCGGGCCGGGAACAGCGGCTAGATGACATCCATACCCTCTGGGAAACTTTTGCCAACCGCTTCTTGGCATTAAGCGAGGAAAAAACACAAGACTCGGTTCTGGCAACCGAAGGTTATGCTCAGCTGTTTCTGCAACATGTTTGGCAGGATGCTATAGGCTATTGCGGCAGTGAATTAATCCGACGTACCATCGGCTTGGCACATGTTGCTGATCTGGATAGCATTACTGATGATGAAATGCGCAGAGCATGCCAGCGCCATGCGCTGAGTTTAGGACAAACATTGATTTTGGCGGCACCACACATTGATACTGTCGATGGTTTGATTGCTCGTATCAGACAAAATGGATAATTAAAGTTATCATCAGGGCTGTATTTAAATTATCCCTATCAACAAAATAGAGACCTCGCAGAGTAATGCGGGGTTTTTATATTATTTTAAATATAACTAATATTATATTTATTTTCATATAAATAGGTGACGGTTTTTTAGTGTTATTTAATCTGTTTTTTGTTTTTTTGATTACTTATTTGTATATTAAAATAACATCATTACCTTTGCTTTAATTGATTTGTTTTTTTAATTGATATATTTCATTGTGTTGTGAGTTTTATTTCTTATTGATATATATAAATTACATGTAAAAATAATTATTTATTATAACTTACCATAATCTTAAATAGATAAGAATAATTTTATCTAAAATAACTATTTGTGATAAAGATATCGACCCTATTAGTCTGTTTCAATAATGTGTAGATAGTGTTCTGATAACAAATATGCCTTTTGGTTATTACTCATGTTGTCTTATTTTTCCTATCTAACGGTTATTGGTGAATGAAAAATTACTTGCTAATGAAAATAATGACCATGCGGGCTAGTTATAAATAATTAGTGTGGTTGTTATCTTATACTGGTGTCACCCCTATTTAAATGGGCATATTTTATGCGATATCTTTATTGTCTAGCGGCATCATTAAATCAATCCAAGGTCAGTTCAATATTATTTATTGCTTTTTCTTATTCAGCAATTTTTTACATTTCTCCCCTTATTGCAGTTCCCCCAATAAAAAGTGTACCCAATGCGGGTACTCTTGGTAATGAAATTAGGCAAACAACAATCGAGCCACAAATTTTACCACATGAAGCAGAGATCCAACTGCCAAAACTAGCCATACCATCATCAAATCGATCTGTTGCATCGAGTTATATTACCCTACGAGAGGTGAAACTCGAAGGAGAAACAAGCATCCTAAATACCAATAATAAGGATCTGCAAGCTGTATTGAATCTTTGGTTAAACCGACCATTAACGTTTACTGATTTACAGAACATGACGCTGGCGATAACACGTTTTTATCGAAATAAAGGGTGGGTCGCTGCTCAGGCAATATTATCGCCACAAACTGTTCATGATGGAATTATTTTAATTAGGGTTATTTCTGGCCGATTAGATAAACCGGAAGTGAATAACCAGAGTAGGCTAAATACTCAATTCGTGACGGCTATGATTAAAAGGAATAGTTGCAGTAAAGAAGTCGGATTCTTTGGTGAAACAAAGTGCTCAAGTTCTCTGGCAGAATTATCTCAATTGGAGCGTGCTGCACTTATTCTAAATGAAATTCCTGGCATTGATGCTTCGCTGACATTAAAGCCGGGATCCCAGTCAGGAATGACGCGGATTTATGCCGATATAACACCGGGGCAGTTAGCCATGGGGTATATCGGTGTTGATAATCAAGGTAATGATTATTCAGGGCATAATAGGCTATTAGCAGGAGGATCACTGAATAACCTGACGGGCTGGGGAGATCAATTACGAACAGATTTAATTTTATCCAGCTCAACAGATGTGTTTAGTGGTTTACTGGATTATAGCTTTCCAATTAACAGCTATGGTACCCGAACAGCAATTCATTATAGTCATTTGAATTATACCCTGACCGGTCCATTTGAGGTACTGGATGCCCATGGATATTCTGATACTTGGGGTATTCATTTACGACATCCGTGGATACGTAACTCTCAGGCTCGGATTAATGCCAATACAGGTTATTATCAAGCCAGAATGCGTGATTCCATCATTATGCTACCAAAGCAAAAAAGAAATCTGGATGCTGGTGAGTTGGGTATTGACGGTGGATTTAGCACATTATCTCGTGGGCTGAGCCATATCAATTTACTGGGCACGGCAGGGCATCTTTCACTGGATGATGAATTTAGCCAAAGCATAAATAGTCTTACTGGTATTAGCGGCACTTTTGCCCGCTTCAATTATCGTATTGGTCATGATCAGGGTATTGGCCCTTACTTTTCATTATTTAATCAATTTACTGGCCAAATGACCAGTAAGAATCTAGATAGTTCTCAAAAGCTATTACTGGGCGGGCCGTTGGCGGTTCGTGCTTATGGTATTGGTGATGGGGCTGTAGATAAAGGCACTCTTTTTACCACGGAGTTACGTACTCGTTGGCAGCCGTCATTTTCTAAATGGGTAGGCGTGGGGCATCAAATTACGGTTGCTGCGTTTTTTGATCAGGGATGGGGCGATTATTCTCGTCAGCCGATTGAAGGATTGTTAGGAAATAATATCAACTTATCTGGCTTTGGTGCTTATATCACACTCACTCGTTCGGCAGATTACTCCTTAAATATGACTTGGGCGCATCGAACTGGCCAGAAAATAACGCGCAATCAAAATAACGACCAACTGTGGCTCAGCGCTTACAAGATGTTTTAGCGCTTATTACATATTTGTCAGATTTAATGGACGTGAATAATGAACAGTAAATTATACAAACTTGTTTTTTGTTATCGGTTGGGATGTTTGGTAGCTGTCGGTGAATTCACTCGGGCCTATGGTAAATCCTATTCACCTTCAGGTCGGAAAATAATTAAGCTGAACCATATCAAAGTATTAAATTGTCTAGCCATCGTGACTGGGTTAGCTCTTGGCACAATCCCCTTACTGGTTTTAGCCCAGCCCTTGTTGCCGGTTAACGGCAAAGTTGTGATTGGCCAAGGTGCATTAGATATCAATAACACGACACTGACAGTGACACAGCAAACCGATAAGTTAGCGATAAATTGGCACAGTTTTGATATTGCACCGGGGAATAGCGTTATTTATAACCAGCCAGGAACCCAGAGTATCGCACTGAATCGGGTGCTGGGGAGTCATGCATCTCAAATATATGGCAGCCTCAAGGCAAACGGTCAGATATTTCTGCTTAATCCGAATGGCATTTTGTTTGCCCACGGGGCAGAGATTAATGTTGGGGGGTTGGTAGCCACGACGAAATCACTGTCTGATCAGGACTTCATTAATGGGCGCTATATACTGACAAGCCCGAAACAGGAAGGTAGCGTAATTAATCAGGCCAATTTACGCACCGTTCCGGGAGGTTATATTGCTCTAGTGGGGCTGCGGGTTAATAACCTGGATTCGGGTGTCATTAACACAGCTAAGGGGAGGGTAATATTAGCGACCGGGGAACGTGTCACACTTAATTTGGACCATGGACAATTGCTCGGTGTACAAGTCCAAGGGGAGCAGGTTGCCGCTCTAATACAAAACGGTGGGTTAATTCAGGCTGACGGTGGCGTTATTCAATTAACGGCCCGTGGTAAAGATATGTTGATGAATACCGTGATTAATAATACCGGTATTTTACAGGCTAACGGATTGTCGGAAAAAAATGGCGTTATCCACCTTGATGGTGGTGATGAAGGAGTTATAAGACAGCAAGGCGTGGTTAATGTTGCACATCCACAGGGACGTGGCGGGGATGTTACCTTTCAAGGTAAAAATATTCATTTGGATGCTGGCAGTAAAATAGCTGCGGGTGGAGTTGACGGCGGTGGCCAAGTTTTGATTGGCGGCGGCTGGCAAGGTGAAAATAAGCAGGTAAGAAATGCGCACTCACTCGTTATGGATAAAGGTGCCGAGATTGATGCGTCAGCCACTCGCAAAGGGCATGGCGGTACTGTAGTGCTCTGGTCTGAAAATTACACCGGATTCTATGGTGATATTAAAACCAGAGGTGGATTAGAGTCAGGTAATGGCGGGAAAGTCGAAACATCCAGTCGGCGTAATTTACAGGCTTTTGGTCAGGTTGATGCCGTGGCTTTGGCTGGAGAAAGTGGAGTATGGTTACTTGATCCGGCAGAGGTAAACATTGTTGGCAGTGGTGCTGAAAGTGGCGCATCGCTTCAAGCAGGGAATATGCCAACCGAATATGTAACAGATGCACAGGTTTTCATCCCAACGGCCAATGTCGCACAAATATTAAATAGCAGTATCAATTCTCAACTTAATAGTGGCACAAATGTAACAGTGACGACCAGCAATAGCCGTTTATTAAGTTGCCGATGGTGTAATATTACCTTGCTAGCCGACATCAACAAAACAGCTGGCTCAGATGCAACGCTGACGTTACATGCTGATGGTAATATTGTTGCTAACAATAATATCACAGCGAATACAGGTAAACTGAATATTAATTTATTATCAGGTAACTTAACAGTAGATTCCGTTATTACATTAAATAATAATGAGGTGCTATTGAATGGTGGAGATTTGGTTGCAAAGAATGCGAGTGAAAATAACACAGCACGCATTGAAATAGTAGGGGGGTATTATAATATTGGTAATCTGACTTTGGAGGGGAATACGGGTGCCGCATCACAGGTGGGGGTTAATATTAGTAATGCTGCCAATATAACAGTAGCAGGTGAAACTCGTATAACTGGTGAAAGCAGCAATTTAAATGGACAAGGGTGGCGCAGCATTGAAATATCTGATAACTCAGCGATTGTCGGAAAGGGGAATGTAGCCGTTACCCTTATTTCTAATTCCAAGACAGCGTGGATGGGCGTTTTCTCTAATACGACAATAACCAGTGATAAAAACGTTACATTCCAAGCGAAGGGTAATGCATGGGGGGGGGTAGCCTTTAACTCCAGTAAGTTAACAGCTAAAGCGGGTGATGTTTTTATTAATTTAAATGGCAATATTATTTCTGAGTCTAACCAAGGTGTTAATTTTAGTCATGGTTCACAAGTTAGTGGACAGAAAGTCAATGTTGAGAGTCACCTTACCGGGGCTGATGGAGTGTTATTGTCTAACAGTAATATTGTAGCCACTTTGGGTGATATTAACATGAACACTACCACAACCAATAAAGGGGTGTGGATATCAGAGAATAGTAGTTTAAATGCCAGTGGTAATATTGCTTTACAAGGGGTAACTATGGGGCTCTTGGCTGGTGCTGACGCTATAAAAATTAGCGGAATTACAGAAAGTAATAGGATTAATATTATTGCAGGGGCTGATATATTACTAACAGCCAATAATAATGTTACGGCTCAAAGTTCATCACTAATTCTAAACAATGTTAATCTGGCATCAGAAACTGGCAACATAGCTATTAATGGCACTGGGGGTGGAGGTGCCCATTTTACTAACATAGAGTTAAATACCTCCGTGGGAAATATGGCTGTTTATGCTGAGACAGGAACAGATTTAATATCAACTGCCAGCTCAGTATTAAGTCTGGAGGGGAATAATACTATAAAAGCCCGGAATGGCATCGTGGTTGGTAAAGCATTAAATACCCGCCAAGGGGGCGGTATTGGTTTTAGAGAGAATAATATTTTATCAGTTGAAGGTAACATTACTTTTCAAGGCGAAACTGAAGGTATAGGAGTGACAAGTAAAGGTGTTGATTTTTATGGCGAGAATACACTTAATATTGTTAAAGGAAGCCAACTCTCTTTAAGTGGAGAAAGTAAAGGTGTACAAGATACTGCTGATGGCCATGGTATCAGCCACTCAGGCCCAATTAAGCTAACTATTAATAACGATGGATATTTAAAATTAGAGGGGCGTTCAACTAGTGGTTCAGGAATTAATTTCTCCAAAGGTAATAATACAGTGATAATAAATGGGGAAGGAGGGGCTATTATTAAAGGTGGCAGTATTGCCGGTAGTGGGGTGGTTATTTCCGGGGTAGTAAATAACAGTACAGGCCCGGTCACAATAGCAGGCATTAGCACTGATGGAACTGGGGTTCACCTTTTTAGCACTAAACATCAAGTTAATCGGATTAATATTACTGGGTGTTCCACTCATGCTGAGGGGCTGAGAATGAGTGGGAATGTGACAATTATGGATACCACACTTAATGGTGACTCAATTAAGGGTAGCGGAGTGAAAATTGATTCATTCCCTGACGCTAATGCTGCCACTCTTACTGTATTAGATAATGCCAGACTCAATGGCATTAGTACTAATGGCAAAGGGGTGGAAATAACCCGTGAGGTGAAGGGTATTCACCAAAGTATCATTAATGCAAAAATTAATGGTACCGGCTATGGTCTTGATATTGCTGAAAATGTAAATGTGACGGGTACCAGTGAAACCGATTTACTTACCTTGAAAGGTGTTGCGACAACGGGCTTCGGCACTGGCATAAAACTGAATGGTAATAATGACTTAAGTAATACCAGCTTAAATGGTTCTGCTGTCGATGGTATTGCATTAGATATCGATGGCCCACTGAACAACAGGGGTTATACGGGATTAAATGGCACGGCTTCCGCTAGCGGTACTGGTGTACATATCACTGGGGTGCTGAATAGCCATGTGGTTAATGGCACTTCAGCCAGCGGCAGTGGCGTGAAAGTTGATGGTGATACGCTTCTCAATAATACCGCGCTGATGGGTAATAGTACTGCCGGTAAAGGGGTAGAAATTGCAGGCAATCTGACTGGGAACCAGAACAGCGTGGTGCAGGGTGATTCAGTTAATGGCATTGGCATGATGATTGATAATAATGCCTCTCTCATTGGCGGCGGAGGCCGCGACCAACTGGATATCATCGGCAATGCCACGGGCGATAAAGGTACCGGTGTGCAGCTGGATGGCAATAATATTCTCGATAACGCTTCGCTCAATGGTTATGCCATTGATGGCATTGGACTGGCTATCAGTGGGCCGCTGGTGAATACCGGCAACAGCGCCATTATGGGCAATGCTGATAAGGGGGATGGGGTGCAACTTGACGGCGCGGTTACTGGCGGCACCGTCAATGGCCGTTCAAACACTGGGACGGGAGTGAAAATTGATGGTGACAGCAGCCTCGACAATGTCTCGCTTATTGGTAATAGCACTGACGGCCAGGGCGTGGAGATCACCGCTAATCTCACTGGCATCAATGGTAGTGCAGTGTACGGCGACACGGTCAATGGCACCGGTGTGGCGATCGGTAACAATGCCGTGCTGATCGGCGGTGGAGGCCGCGACCTATTGGATATCATCGGCAATGCCACGGGCGATAAAGGTACCGGTGTGCAGCTGGATGGCAATAATACCCTCGATAACACTTCGCTCAATGGTTATGCCATCGACGGCATTGGACTGGCTATCAGTGGGCCGCTGGTGAATACCGGCAACAGCGCCATTACGGGCAATGCTGATAAGGGTGATGGGGTGCAACTTGACGGCGCGGTTACTGGCGGCACCGTCAATGGTCGTTCAAACACCGGGACGGGAGTGAAGATTGATGGTGACAGCAGCCTCGACAGTGTCACGCTTATTGGTAATAGCACTGACGGCCAGGGCGTGGGGATCACCGCTAATCTCACCGGCATCAATGGTAGTGCAGTGTACGGCGACACGGTCAATGGCACCGGTGTGGCGATCAGTAACAATGCCGTGCTGATCGGCGGCGGAGACCGCGACCTACTGGATATCATCGGCAATGCCACGGGCGATAAAGGTACCGGTGTGCAGCTGTATGGCAATAATATTCTCGATAACACTTCGTTGGCGGGTAATGCCATTGATGGGCATGGCGCAAAGATCACTGGGCCGGTGACCAATAAGAGTAACGCCACCATTACGGGGAATGCTTCTAACAATGGCCATGGGGTGCATATTAATGGCCCAGTCAGCGGGGGCGCGATAAATGGTACTTCAGGGAATAGCCACGGCGTTTATTTTGATGCCGATGCTGAACTAACAGAACTGGCTGTCATTGACTCAGGTAAAGTCCCCGTACATATAACATCACCGGAACTTATCAGTGAAAATGTCACGATTAACGGAAAACCCGTCGATAAAACCAAGTTTGGAAGAAACACCGTGCTTGGTGCTAATAATTCGAGTATTGGTAAATCTAATCCCAGCTCCGATGGGAAAACCTCAGCAGCAAGAATAACCGCACCTTTGCCAGAGAGAGAAACTGCATCTAGGTTGATGAAGCGCGAACAAATTCTCAGTTCTCTTGAAAGTCAGCATTTCCTTCCCTCTATCGTCACTGAATTGACAAAAGATATGGCCGCCAATATCAGTATCTCGCTTTGCATACCACGGGATGTTGTTACTGGGCCGGAACCTTGTGACGAGCATATTTTAGGGCGATGGGCACCATCGACTCAAACCGAACCGTAAAAATAGCAAGATTCCATTGAGGTTGATGATTTATCTAATAAGTACGTTCATCGGGTGAATGCTAAATTGCCAGGGAGAGCAGATTATGGTGGAAAAAACGACTGAAATATCACCGCGAACCGAGGATACAGCGATATTTTCGCTGCCTTATTTTGAATTTTTAGTTTGTGCTCGCCGCTATGAAGAAGCGGGGCGAATATTAATACTCATGCTGGAACAATTAGATACCCATTATGGTCGTTGGGATGTTTTTGCACTGAATAAACAGTCTATTCGGCAGCAAGAGCATTATTGTAATAGGTTGGCTGCTGCCATTGGGAATCTCTTTTCCGATCCTGGATTTGTGCTTTCGGAAAAAGGGTTTTTACAGTTAATCAATTTCCATCGTTGGATTGCCTTGATCTTTGCCGCTTCTCCTTTTGGTCATGCTGATCATGTCATTACTAATCTCAATCAGGCGGGAGAAGGCTGTGTGCATCCTCTGCGATTTGAACGAAACAATTTCCTCAAATTCTGTGTCATGTATTTACCTGAATCAGGTATCCCTCTTCAGCCCGATATATTATGGCAATTCAATCCGCATGCTACTGCGGCATTATTTTTGGCTTTATTATCACCGCGGATTTTACCCAGCACGGTTGGGCACGCAAAACGTGAATTACTCTTGGCGTGGTTACCAGAGAAACTGTTAACTCTGGATAGCCTCGAGCACTTGCCGGAGCGTATCTTGCACGATGTTTATATGCATTGCAGTTATGCTGATACGACACAAAAACATGCCATAAAGCGCAGCATCAATTTTCACTTGCGCAAGGCACTGCTTCACAATGGATTATCCGATAACCACTTGCCGCCACCGCCACGTAATAAACCATTGATGCTGGTTATCCTTGAGTGGTTTAACAGCGGCCATTCTATTTATCGCACCCATTCCAGCACATTGCGCGCGGCTCGTGAGCACTTTTCTACCCATGGCGTCACTATTATTGAGGCAACCGATGCCATAACCCGCGATGTATTCGATGATTTCACTGAGGTTAATCGTGCCGAAGCTGTCGGAACTGTCGTGACATTGGCCCAGCAACTGCTGCCCGATGTGATTTATTTCCCCAGTGTTGGTATGTTCCCACTGACTATAGCGCTCACCAATTTGCGCCTGGCTCCGTTACAGGTGATGGCATTAGGTCATCCGGCAACGACACACTCAGATTATATTGATGCTGTTTTAGTGGAAGAGGATTATTTGGGTAATAGTGCGTGTTTCTCCGAGAAGGTGGTTTCATTACCTAAAGATTGCCTGCCCTATGTACCTCCCGCCAATATCAGTCAGCCGGAACCTATATTGTATTTTGATGAGCGACCCGCCGTGCATATTGCGGTTTGCGCATCAGCGATGAAGATAAATCCGCGCTTTTTAACCACCTGTGCTGAAATAGCTCAGCGAGCCTCAACACCGGTGATATTTCATTTTCTTGTCGGTTTTTGCTGGGGCATCACTCATCGAGTCATGGAAAAAGCGGTCAATGACAGTGTTCCCCAAGCCCGAGTCTATGAGCATTTGGGGTATTTAGACTATTTACAGGTTATTAATCAATGCGATCTATTCATCAATCCGTTTCCTTTCGGTAATACCAATGGCATCGTAGATACAGTGCGTCAAGGGTTGCCGGGTGTGTGCCTGAGTGGTGCCGAAGTCCATGAACATATTGATGAGGGGCTATTTCGCCGTCTCGGATTGGCTGAAGAGTTGGTTGCGCATAACTTGGCCGAATATATCGCGGTGTCAGCTCGGTTGATTGACGATAAAAAGTGGCGCGATAATTTGCGTCGGCGGTTACTACAGACTCAGCCGGATAATGTCTTATTTACTGGCAAGCCGGAGCAGTTTGGGGTGATTGTCCGCCGTTTGTTGGCGGATAAAAAAAGCCTCCAGTAATTGGAGGCTTGGAGTGTTAGACACACATCAATAAGGCAACATGTTAGGCGGCTTCAGTATGCCGTTGTTTGACTGTCGGCTTCACTTCTGGCTTGGTGGCCAGTGCATCAGCGTCAAATTCATCGACATTAATAGAACGCAGACGGCTCTCTTCTGCTTTGGTCAGTATTGCGGCTTCTTCTGCACTGATTTTACCTTCAGCCAGTGCACGTTTGGCCAACTTATCCAGCCGTGTAAATGGCAGGCTCTTACCTGCTTCTTTACTTAGGCGTTTATGAATTGGCTCAGCGGCAATCACGTCCTGCAATGCGGCTTCCAGCAAACCAACCGGGTTAAACTCGCTCGGTGTCAGATATTGACCACGACCAATGCGGCTGCGGGTGGCTGATGGTACTTGTAACAGTTGGGCTAACTGATGATCCAGTCGGTCTGACGGTGCTTGATGTACACGACCCAGTGGGAAGATGCCAAACCGCATAACCCCGGCAATAAATTTGTTCGGGAAGTTGCGCAGTAAATCATCCAGCGCAATTTCTGCCTGATTCAGGGCATCTTGCACGCCCCAATGCACCAGTGGTAAATCCTCTTTCTGACGGCCTTCATCTTCATAGCGTTTCAGAGTGGCAGAAGCCAGATACATTTGGCTGAGGATATCCCCCAAGCGGGCAGAAATACGTTCGCGACGTTTCAGGCTACCACCCAGCACACCCATCGAGACATCAGACATCAATGCCAGATTGGCACTTAGGCGATTCAGGTGCTGGTAATAGCGGCGCGTGCTGTCTTTTACCGGCGTAGCACTGGTGCGGCCATTGGTCAGCCCCAACCAGAAGCTGCGCACTTTGCTGCTGCCCACATGGCCTAGATGACCAAACAGGGCTTTATCAAAGGCTGAAACATCATTGGATTGCGCGGCGGCCATTTCATCCAATACAAACGGATGACAACGAATAGCGCCCTGACCGAAAATAATCATGCTACGCGTCAGGATGTTAGCGCCTTCCACCGTGATACCAATAGGTGCACCTTGATAGCTACGGGCCACAAAGTTAGCTGGGCCAAGGCAGATACCTTTGCCCCCGGCGATATCCATCGCATCCATCACGGCGCGCTGGCCGCGGTGAGTACAGTGATACTTAACAATGGCGGATAATACGGCGGGTTTTTCACCCAGCATGATACCGCTGGTAATCAAGGTTGCTGCGGCATCCATCACATAGGCATTACCGGCAATGCGCGCTAATGGTTCTTCAATCCCTTCCATTTTACCGATTGAGATTTTGAACTGACGACGAATATAGGCGTAAGCACCGATACCCATTGCCACACTTTTCAGGCTGCCCGTGGCGTTGGATGGCAAGGTGATGCCACGACCGACTGACAGACATTCCACTAGCATCCGCCAGCCTTGGCCGGCCATTTTTGGCCCGCCGATAATGTAATCAATCGGCACAAAAATATCGTTGCCGCGGGTCGGGCCATTTTGGAATGGCACGTTCAGCGGGAAGTGGCGGTGGCCGATTTCTACCCCTGGGGTGTTCGTTGGGATCAGTGCACAGGTAATGCCTAAATCAACGGTTTCGCCCAGCAGATGCTCAGGGTCAGATAACTTAAATGCCAGCCCGAGCACTGTGGCGATCGGGGCCAGAGTAATATAGCGTTTATTCCAGGTCAGGCGCATGCCCAGTACCTGTTTACCTTGCCATTCACCCATACAAACAGTACCAGTATCTGGAATTGCACCGGCATCAGAACCGGCCTCCGGGCTGGTCAAGGCGAAGCAAGGAATTTCGTCGCCACGGGCCAATCCCGGCAGATAATGATTTTTTTGCTCTTCAGTGCCGTAATGTTGCAGCAATTCACCGGGGCCGAGGGAGTTAGGTACCCCCACAGTGATGGCCAATATGCCAGAAACACCAGACAGTTTTTGCAACACTCGTGCCTGAGCATAAGCAGAGAACTCAAGGCCGCCGTACTCTTTCTTAATGATCATCGCAAAGAAGCGATTTTCTTTTAGATATGCCCAGAGTTCTGGCGGCAAGTCTGCCAGTTCATGGGTAATTTGGAAGTCGTTAGCCATACGGCAAGCTTCTTCAACCGGCCCATCGATAAAGGCCTGTTCTTCCGCCGTTAATTGCGGTTTTGGATAGTTGTGCAATTTCTTCCAGTCTGGTTGGCCCTGGAATAAATCGCCTTCCCACCAGGTGGTACCCGCATCAATCGCCTCTTTTTCGGTGCGTGACATTGCAGGCATGACTTTACGGAACATGCGCAAGGCTGGGGCAGAAAACAGAGATTGACGCAGTGGTGTTAGTGTTAATGGCAGCAGAACAATCATCAGCGGCAATAATGCCCAGTATGACCATAACTGTGCGGCTCCCATGGCGGCGGTATAAACCACGAGGATCAAACTACTGAGATACAGGTTCACCCGGTGATAGAACAACACACCAATAAGAACCAGCAAGGCAACAATGCTAAGAACCATCATAATGAAGCTCCTGAGATGTAGGAGGTCTGACCTGTTGAGTGATACATTTGTTGTAGTCCATCTCATTCTATTTATCAATACCATTACATGTCATTTACAACTCATCTCACAAATTGTTTGCATTAAGCGCTAAAAACGCTCGGTCGAATTTATAGTGATCTCGCTAATGCATCACAGTACTTCTCGCAGTTTATGCTATCCGGTACACTGGCGCAGGAAGAACATTGATGCCATAGGACTATTAAAGAGGCTCCCATGTACCACGATTTAATCCGCAGTGAACTGAACGAAGCAGCAGACACGCTGGCCAACTTTCTAAAAGATGATGCCAATATTGATGCCATCCAGCGCGCAGCCGTATTACTGGCTGACTCTTTTAAAGCTGGCGGTAAAGTCTTGTCATGCGGCAATGGCGGCTCCCATTGTGATGCCATGCATTTTGCCGAAGAGTTAACCGGCCGCTATCGTGAAAACCGCCCAGGCTATCCGGCGATTGCTATTTCTGATGTTAGCCATCTCTCTTGTGTCAGTAATGATTTTGGCTATGACTATGTTTTCTCTCGCTATGTTGAAGCTGTAGGCCGTGAAGGGGATGTGCTGTTGGGCATTTCTACTTCAGGTAATTCAGGTAATATCATCAAGGCGATTGAAGCGGCTCGCGCCAAAGGCATGAAAGTGATCACCCTGACCGGCAAAGACGGCGGTAAAATGGCGGGCTCTGCGGATATCGAAATCCGGGTTCCTCATTTCGGTTATGCTGATCGTATTCAGGAAATTCATATCAAAGCGATTCATATCTTGATTCAGTTGATTGAAAAAGAGATGGTAAAAGCTTGAGTTAGGTCGAGTTAGTTATTGACCAGTTGTTTATTTATCCCCTCCATTTTGCAAAATGAAGGGGATATTCGGGAGGCAGGCATGTGCGAATTGCTCGGGATGAGCGCAAATGTTCCAACGGATATTTGCTTTAGCTTTACCGGCCTGGTGCAACGAGGCGGGGGAACAGGGCCACATAAAGATGGCTGGGGAATCACTTTCTATGAAGGTAATGGTTGCCGCACCTTTAAAGACCCTCAACCTAGCTTTAATTCTCCCATTGCCCGGCTAGTGCAAGATTATCCGATTAAATCCTGCGCGGTGGTTTCCCATATTCGCCAGGCAAACCGCGGTGAAGTCGCATTAGAGAATACTCATCCATTTACCCGCGAAATGTGGGGGCGCAACTGGACTTATGCTCATAACGGTCAGCTTAAGGGTTATCGCCAATTAGATACCGGCACTTTCCGTCCCATTGGTCAGACTGATAGCGAATATGCTTTCTGCTGGCTACTGAATCAACTGGCAAAACGCTATCCTCGCACGCCAAGCAACTGGCCTGCGGTGTTTCGCTATATTGGCACCTTGTGTGAGCAACTACGCGCCAAAGGGGTGTTTAATATGTTGCTGTCGGATGGGCGTTTTGTGATGGCGTTCTGTTCGACCAATTTATATTGGATAACTCGCCGTGCGCCTTTCGGCAAAGCCACTTTGTTGGATCAGGATGTTGAAATTGATTTTCAGCGCCAGACCACCCCTAAAGATGTGGTCACGGTGATTGCGACTCAGCCACTGACAGGGAATGAAACCTGGCACAAAATTGCACCAGGCGAATTTGCCTTATTCTGTTTTGGCGAGCGTATTTGATTGAAGCATTGAGCTCGATTTGGTTGAGGCATACTGCGACACCGGTTCACTAGAAACAGGTGGTCGGCTCAATACATATTGCCCATTTATCACTGAAACAGATGGCGGCATGCGGTTCTTGGCAAAGTAAGCATAGCCCGGCTGCAACTGACGCCAGAAGTTGTAATCTGAAGAGTTACGGTGGCGCTGCATATTTTGTTCAGTCATACGGAATGGATAGATACTGATATCTACTTTTTCCTGCCCGAAGATAAATGCCGTTTGCACGTAGTTAAATATCTCGTCCATATAGGCATCTGTCATCGCATAACAGCCGATTGATTTGCAAGCGCCATGGATCATCAGATATTTCCCTGAATAACCTTGCGACTTATCATAATCATTTGGGAAGCCAATATTGATTGCCCGATAAAACTTACTGTCAGGCTTTAAATGGCGCATATCAATAGTGTAAAAACCTTCTGGGCTCTTAAAATCCCCTTCACGGCGTTTCGGGCCAAGGCCACCTGAGAATTCACAGATACGGTAGCTTTGTACCAAACGATACTCACCTTGTAACCTGGCATATAATTCCAGGGTACGTTCTTCTTTGAATATCTGAATATAGACCGATGACCCTAGTAATTGCTGTTTGAGATCTTTGGATACTGCCACGGGCTCACTGGCTGAACTGGTGAAGGAGACCACAGGCAAACACATTATCATCGCAAACATTATCATCGCAAAAAATGGCGCGATTTTGCGCATTATTATTCCCACTTATATTTATAGATGCCACTGACTTTTCTGATTTATAGGCGCAGATTATCAGTCAGAAAATTTTTAGCAATATATGTTTTGTATAAAATAAATACAAAATCGGTAAATATGAATTAAGAGAACGATTTTACCGAATATATACAAAATTTAGCAGTAAATTATTTGTGTTTGCTTGACGTAAGTCACTGCATTTGTCAGACAGTGCGGTATGGAAATGCTAAAATTGCCCGCGGCTGATGACCTGCTCAATTAATGGTTATTTTTTGCCATTGTTAGTCTTAGTGGCATTCAACATAATACCAGTATTAATGGCTGGGCTTCTTCGGTCCGTATTCATGCATGCCTAACTGGCTAAGTGTAAAATCGTCGTTTAACAGAACCATGGAAGTATCTTCTCTTTACGTGGCTGTACTCTCTGGGCTAAGTACAGCATTTGATATAACCAATAAAGTTGTCCAACTATATGATTAAAATAAAGAAAGGCCTCGACCTTCCCATCGCTGGAGTACCTGCACAAGTGATAGAGGATGGTCCTGCTATTCATCATGTCGCTTTACTCGGTGAAGAGTATGTGGGCATGCGCCCCTCAATGTTGGTGCACGAAGGTGATTGGGTTAAGAAAGGCCAACCGCTGTTTGAAGATAAGAAAAATCCGGGGGTGTTGTTTACCGCCCCTGCCAGTGGCAAGGTCAGTGCCATCAATCGTGGCGAGCGTCGGGTGCTACAATCGGTCGTGATTGAAATCGACGGGGATGAACAGGTCCCTTTCGAACATTATGCTGAGGCAGACCTCAATCAACTGAGCAATGAGCAGGTACAGCGACACTTGTTGGCTTCTGGCCTTTGGACTGCGCTGCGCACTCGACCTTTCAGCAAAACTCCGGTTCCAGGTAGCAGCCCACGAGCTATTTTTGTCAGCGCGATGGATACCCAGCCTTTGGCTGCCGACCCTCAAGTGATTATTGCTACAGAATATGATGCTTTCAATCAAGGCTTAACGGTATTGACTCGCCTGACTGAAGGTAAAGTGCATGTTTGTCATGCACCTGGGCAGGCGGTTGCCAGCCATCAGAATGCACAGGTGACTTATAATGAGTTCTCCGGCCCGCACCCTGCAGGTCTGGTGGGGACTCACATCCATTTCCTTGAACCAGTGAGCCTGAACAAAATCGTTTGGCACGTGGGTTATCAAGATGTCATTGCCATCGGTAAATTGTTTACCCGTGGTGAGTTGTGCACAGATCGTGTTGTCGCACTGGCAGGCCCACAAGTGAATCAGCCGATTTTACTGCGCACCCGGGTCGGGGCCAGTTTATCCGAACTGACAGCTGGCCGACTAAAAGAGGGCGATAACCGCATTATTTCAGGCTCAGTGCTGAGTGGCACGGCATTCTCAGCCACTCATGGCTATCTGGGGCGCTTTCATCAACAAGTATCGGTTATCCGCGAAGGGCGAGAAAAAGAGCTATTCGGCTGGGTGATGCCAGGGCGCGATAAATATTCTATTACCCGCACCACTCTGGGGCATTTCTTCAAACACAAATTGTTTGCTTTCTCCACCGATTTGAATGGTGGGGAGCGCGCTATGGTGCCAATTGGCAACTATGAGCGTGTTATGCCACTGGATATTCTGGCCACCCATCTGTTGCGTGATCTGCTGTCCGGTGATACCGACAGTGCGCAAGCTTTGGGGTGTCTGGAGTTGGATGAAGAAGATTTGGCTCTATGTACATTTGTCTGCCCCGGTAAGTATGAATATGGGCCGGTATTGCGCGACATACTGACCAAGATTGAGCAGGAAGGATAACTGATGGGCCTGAAAAGTTTTCTTGAAAAAATAGAACATCACTTTGAAGCGGGTGGAAAACTAGAGAAGTATTATCCGCTGTATGAAGCTGCCGCCACTATTTTCTATACGCAGGGTAAAGTTACTCCGGGAGCTTCTCATGTTCGAGATGCTATCGATCTGAAGCGTATGATGATTTTGGTATGGTTGGCTGTATTCCCGGCGATGTTCTGGGGCATGTACAACGTAGGGGCACAGGCGATTCCGGCCTTGAATCAACTCTACAGTGGTGCAGAGCTGCAACAGATTATTGGCGGTGATTGGCATTATCAACTGGCGCAAATATTGGGTGCATCATTGGCACCCGATGCCGGTTGGATTAGTAAGATGGTGCTCGGTGCTGCTTATTTTCTGCCGATTTATGCCGTGGTATTTGTGGTGGGCGGTTTTTGGGAAGTGGTTTTTTCCATTGTCCGCAAACATGAAATTAACGAAGGTTTCTTTGTTACCTCGATTCTATTTTCCCTGATTGTTCCGCCAACTTTGCCACTATGGCAAGCGGCATTGGGGATCTCTTTTGGCGTGGTTATTGGTAAAGAGATCTTTGGTGGTACCGGGCGTAACTTCCTCAACCCTGCGCTGGCTGGGCGGGCTTTCTTGTTCTTCGCTTATCCGGCACAAATATCAGGTGATTTAGTCTGGACGGCGGCGGATGGTTTCTCTGGTGCAACCCCCTTATCGCAGTGGAGTGTTAACGGTAGCCACAGTCTGGTCAATACCATTAGCGGCCAACCTATCACTTGGATGGATGCTTTCCTCGGTAACATTCCTGGTTCTATCGGTGAAGTTTCCACATTAATGATCCTGATCGGCGGTGCCATTATCCTCTTTGCTCGTGTGGCATCCTGGCGAATTGTTGCTGGGGTCATGATTGGCATGATGGCGACGGCCTATCTGTTTAACTGGGTCGGTTCCACGACCAATCCATTATTTGCCATGCCGTGGTATTGGCATCTCGTGCTCGGCGGTTTTGCTTTCGGCATGATTTTTATGGCGACTGACCCGGTATCGGCTTCCTTTACTAATCAAGGAAAGTGGTGGTATGGCGGTTTAATTGGTGCGATGTGTGTCTTAATCCGCGTGGCAAATCCGGCTTATCCAGAGGGCATGATGCTGGCAATCCTGTTTGCCAACCTGTTTGCGCCACTGTTCGACTATGTGGTTGTTCAGGCCAATATCAAGCGGAGGAAAGCCCGTGGCAAATAATAAACCAAGAAACAATGACAGTATTGGCAAAACACTGTTGGTGGTGATTGTGTTGTGCCTGGTGTGCTCAGTCATCGTTTCAGGTGCGGCAGTTGGCTTGCAAGCCAGACAGCAAGAGCAGCGCCTATTAGACAAACAACGCAACATTCTGTCGGTGGCGGGTTTACTGCAACCAAGAATGCCCGCAGAAGAAATACAAAGTACATTTGCCCAGCGCATTGAACCACGCCTGGTCGATTTGCAAAGTGGTGAGTTTGTCCAACAAGATCCGGCAACATTTAATCGTGCTGTAGCTCTGCGTGATAATCAAATGAGTATTGCGCTAACGCCAGCTCAGGATATTGCCAATATTCGTCGCCGCGCTAACATTGTGGAAATCTATCTGGTGCGCAGCGAGCAGGGGCAAATTGACAAGCTTGTGTTGCCGGTTTATGGCTCGGGTTTGTGGTCAATGATGTATGCCTTTGTTGCCATTGATACCGACGGTACCACGGTGCGTGGTATTACCTACTACGATCAAGGTGAGACGCCGGGATTGGGGGGGGAAGTTGAGAACCCAATTTGGCGTAATCAATGGATTGGTCAGCGATTATTTGATGATCAAGGACAGCCAGCTATTCGTATCGTTAAGGGGCGTGCGCCTGCTAATGATCCTCATGCAATAGATGGACTGTCAGGTGCGACACTGACCTCCAATGGAGTACAACATAGCTTTGATTTTTGGCTCGGTGAAAATGGCTTCGGTCCATTCCTGAGAAAAGTGCGCGAAGGGGCATTAAAAAATGGCTGATAGCAAAGAGATTAAACGGGTTTTACTCGGGCCGTTATTTGATAACAACCCGATTGCGTTACAAATCCTTGGCGTGTGTTCAGCGCTGGCAGTAACCACTCGATTGGAAACCGCGTTAGTGATGACACTGGCGGTAACCTTGGTGACCGCGTTCTCCAGTTTCTTTATCTCCCTGATCCGTAACCATATTCCCAATAGTGTCCGTATTATTGTTCAAATGGTCATTATTGCTTCGTTGGTTATCGTCGTGGACCAGATCCTGCGTGCTTATGCCTTTGAGATATCCCGGCAGCTATCGGTATTTGTTGGTTTGATTATTACCAACTGTATTGTGATGGGCCGCGCAGAAGCTTATGCGATGAAATCCCCGCCGATTGAAAGCTTCATGGACGGTATCGGTAATGGTTTAGGTTATGGCGTGGTACTGGTCTTGGTGGGCTTTATCCGCGAGCTAGTTGGCTCAGGTAAAGTGTTTGGCTTACCAGTATTGGAAACGGTCCAGAATGGTGGTTGGTATCAGCCAAACGGATTGTTCCTGCTGGCACCGAGTGCATTCTTTATCATTGGTTTGCTGATTTGGGGTCTGCGAACCCTGAAGCCTGCGCAGATTGAGAAGGAGTAATTGACGATGGAACATTACATCAGTCTGTTTGTCCGCGCAGTGTTTGTCGAGAATATGGCGTTAGCTTTCTTTTTGGGGATGTGTACTTTCCTGGCTGTCTCCAAGAATGTAGCAACCGCTTTCGGTCTTGGCATTGCGGTAACCGTGGTATTAGGTATTTCAGTACCTGCGAACAATCTGGTTTTTAACCTGGTTCTACGTGATAGCGCCTTGGTTGAAGGTGTGGATCTGAGCTTCCTGAACTTTATTACCTTTATCGGTGTTATTGCTGCCATTGTTCAGGTGCTAGAAATGATCCTTGATAGGTATTTCCCTGCACTCTACAACGCTCTTGGTATTTTCCTGCCACTGATTACCGTGAACTGCGCCATCTTTGGTGGCGTGTCGTTTATGGCACAACGCGATTACAACTTCCCTGAATCCATTGTTTATGGTTTTGGTTCCGGTATCGGTTGGATGCTGGCGATTGTCGCGCTGGCGGGGATTCGCGAAAAAATGAAATATGCCAATGTGCCTGCGGGCTTACAGGGGTTAGGGATCACCTTTATCACCACCGGATTGATGGCATTAGGGTTTATGTCTTTCTCCGGTGTGAACTTATAAAGGCAGGAATAATTCATGGAAATAATTCTGGGCGTAGTGATGTTCACCCTCATCGTACTGGCATTGACGGTGATGATTTTATTCGCCAAATCAAAGCTGGTGAATACGGGTGATATTACCATTGAAGTCAATGATGACGCGGATAAAAGCTTTACCGCGCCTGCTGGAGATAAGTTGCTCAACATGCTCTCCAGTCACGGTATTTTTGTTTCTTCAGCTTGTGGCGGCGGTGGTTCTTGTGGTCAGTGCCGTGTAACGATTAAAGAAGGCGGCGGGGATATTCTGCCAACTGAGCTTTCTCATATTTCTAAACGCGAAGCAAAAGAGGGCTGTCGACTGGCTTGTCAGGTGAGCGTGAAGCAAAATCTGAAAATTGAGTTGCCGGAAGAAATCTTTGGGGTGAAAAAGTGGGAATGTGAAGTTATCTCTAATGATAATAAAGCCACATTTATCAAAGAACTGAAGCTGAAAATTCCTGACGGTGAAGTCGTGCCATTCCGCGCAGGTGGGTTTATTCAAATTGAGGCCGAACCGCATACAGTGAAATACGCTGATTTTGATGTGCCAGCGGAATATCGCGGTGATTGGGATAAATTCAATCTGTTCCGGTTTGAGTCAGTGGTGACCGAGCCAACAGTACGTGCTTACTCCATGGCAAACTATCCGGAAGAACGCGGTATTATCATGCTGAACGTGCGTATAGCCACGCCGCCACCTTCAGTACCTGATGCCCCTCCTGGGATTATGTCGTCCTATATCTGGTCGCTGAAACCCGGAGATAAAGTGGTTATTTCAGGGCCATTTGGTGAGTTTTTTGCCAAAGATACCGACGCAGAAATGGTCTTTATTGGTGGTGGTGCGGGTATGGCACCGATGCGCTCACACATCTTTGATCAGCTTAAACGGTTACATTCAAAACGTAAAATCAGCTTCTGGTATGGTGCCCGCTCACGGCGAGAAATGTTCTATGAAGAAGATTTTGACCAATTACAGGCTGAGAATGAGAATTTCCGCTGGCATGTTGCTTTGTCTGATCCGCAACCTGAGGATAACTGGACCGGCTATACCGGCTTCATTCATAACGTATTATTAGAGAATTACCTGAAAAATCATCCTGCACCTGAAGATTGTGAATTTTATATGTGTGGTCCACCGATGATGAATGCGGCAGTTATTAAGATGCTGAAAGATCTTGGGGTGGAAGACGAAAATATCATGCTCGATGATTTTGGTGGTTGATGCGTCATCACCCACGTTTTCGCCGTGAGTCAACATATCCACAAAGGCCTGGGGTTGCTGCTAATACTGCCGCAACTCCAGGTACGACAGGGACTCAATAATTGAGGATATCGTGCACAGACATATATTACATTGGATGATGGCTGCGGTTGGTTTCTTGCTGCTGACAGGATGTGGCCCTGAGCAAATCAATCTCGAAGGTAAAACCATGGGCACTTCATACTCAATTAAGTATGTGAGTGACTCATCAGCACCCAGCCCTGAAAAGTTACAGCAGGAAATAGACCGCGAGCTGGAACAGGTTAATGACCAGATGTCGACTTATCGGCCAAACTCCGAATTGAGTCGCTTCAATAAAAGCCAGAAAGTAGATACGCCTTTTCCTGTGTCAGTGGCGACAGCTAAGGTGGTGCGGGAAGCTATCCGTATTAACCGCCTGACTGATGGTGCTCTGGATGTGACTGTCGGGCCTTTGGTCAACTTATGGGGCTTTGGCCCGGAAGGACGGCCAAATGTTGTCCCTACCGAGGCTGAAATTGCCAAAAAGCGCGAATGGGTGGGTATCGATAATCTTGCTGTAGAAAATGGGGCCTTAATTAAGCATATCCCCGAGCTCTATGTTGATCTTTCTGCTATAGCTAAAGGTTATGGCGTCGATGTTGTTGCTGAATATTTAGCGTCTCAAAATATCGACAATTATATGGTCGATATTGGCGGTGAAGTTAGAACCCATGGCAACAATGGGGAAAATAAGCCCTGGCGCATTGCGATAGAAAAGCCGGTGGTGGGTTCTACGCAAAGTGCGCAAGAAATTATTGAGCCAGGGAGCATGGCTATTGCCACTTCAGGGGATTATCGTAATTACTTTGAACAGGATGGTGTACGTTATTCTCATACCATTGATCCTGAAACTGGCCGGCCAATCAATCATCGGTTAGTGTCAATAACAGTATTAGACCCAAGCTGTATGACTGCTGATGGATTGTCTACTGGACTAGGTGTTCTTGGGCCAGAGCGAGGTATGGCGCTCGCTAATTTACTGGGCATACCGGTATTTATGATAGTCAAAACCGATAAGGGCTTTGAGGAACACCACTCTGAGTCATTCAAACCTTATCTGAAACAGCGGCCTTAATAGGAGAGAATATGTTGACTGTTTTTATCGCGTCCTTTGTCTTTTTTCTCTTGGCCATCTTTGGGATGTCGCTGGGATATATCGTAAAACGTAAAACTTTGCAGGGTAGCTGCGGCGGTATTGGGGCTTTGGGAATGGAGAAAGTCTGTGATTGCCCTGAGCCTTGTGATTCACGTAAGGCCCGCTTGGCAAAAGAGGCTGCGCGGAAGAAGGCTCTGGATCAATACCGTATTCTATAACCAGAATCCAAATTGTTTCATGGGATATCCCTGTCATTTTTCAAGTCGTATAGGGGTTGTTTCCAGTGACTCGGCCCTTCTCTGGGCCTCGCTTCTTCGAGGCCGCTGCAAGCCGCGTTCAAATCTGCTCCCGGCAGATTTTTCAACCGAATCACTGACTGATGTCAGCTCAGTGGGGCTCTCTTCTTTGCTGCTTTCCTGCATCTTGAAATCGATTGGGTATAGATAATGAATAATTGTTAAAACCCCAACTAATGACTCATTAACTGGGGTTTTAACATCTAGCGATTCTAATGAGCTTAGCTATAGGTTATTTATATATATCTACTTTTTGTCATTTAAGATTTTTTTGAATAATGCCGGAGAATCTACCATCACGCCATTAGCACCTAATTTCTTCGCTTCATTATAATCTTCAACTTTGTTAATGCCGAAGAAAATAATATGGGCGTTAGTATTTTTACGGAAACAATCAACGGCTTCCTTATCCCAGCTTAATATGGCCTTAGACCGACCTTCACCTAAGGTATATTTCTCTACAACCTCGACGTTACGATGTAATTCCAGACCATACCAGCGATCCTTATCATCAGCTGGTAATTCACATTTATGATCCATCGTAATGTTAACTAATTGTGTTCGAGTAAAATCGCGGCTCTCAAAACGTTGGATTTGATGCTGGTCATCGCTGCTTTTGTTTACCTTATCCAGTGCATTTAAGTAATTATCGTCAGTTGAGTAGATTCGTGTTCGGGTCAGCCGGTTTTTTTCACCTTTGGGCGTTGTGGCGAGTGTTTTTTGTAGTGCTTTTGCAAAGGTTTCAGGATTTGCATCCGGGGATTTAAGGTCGAGATAAAAGGTTGTTGTCGGGAATGTTTTCAATACTTTATCAAGGGTGGGAATACCAACCGGTGAATCTGGTTTAGGGTGAATTTTATGTTTTTCATTATAAGCCACACTGGCATCAACCTGGCCAAGTTGCTCTGCGTTATAGGAGGAAATTTTACCAGACTTATTCGTCAACTCCTTAAGGTCTGAAGGGCGATATAATACCGGAATATCATCCTTTGACAGCTGTAACGTGACCCAGATTGCATTGGCACCGTTCTCCAATGCTTTCTTAATTGCTGGAATGGTATTTTCAGGTGCATCTGCTGTTCCACCGCGATGGGCGATAATCTGTGGTGGGTCGATAGAGGTTGTCGATGTGGCTGAATTAGCGTTTGTTACAAAACTAGTAGAGAGTAATATAGTAGCCATTATATAATTTCGCATAATATTTAGTTTCCATCCATTGATTGATAATGAATTTTTCTAGGGCATGTTAATCATATAGATAATATTCTTTCGCTTTGTCGAATTTAATGATTTTTTATTAAAAATAAATGACAAAAAGTATAAATATACCAATAACAGAGTTCAATTCTGTTATTAGTAGAATTAAATGGTTTTTTGATTAGGATGATTATGATCGTGACCTGATATCGGTTGGTATTGAGAAAGTTCTGTAGGTATAGTTATGCATACAAAACTTGTTTTAGTGCTATGTGTCGGTAGCCCTTGGTGCCAGGCTTTAAGAAGGAATACAGTGTGTCGAAATTGCGGGTTGGAGTGGTTTTTGGCGGTAAGTCGGCTGAACATGAGGTGTCATTGCAGTCAGCAAAAAACATCGTAGATGCAATTGATAAAGAAAAATTTGATGTGACGCTACTGGGTATTGATAAGCAAGGGCAATGGCATGTTAATGATGCATCCAGTTATTTGTTAAATGCAGAAAATCCTGCCTTGATCTCTCTCAACCATTCAAACCGAAATGTCGCTTTGATCCCCGGTCAAGCCAGTCAACAACTGATCACTACCGATAATGCCTCTGCGCTGGCTCAGTTGGATGTCATTTTCCCTATTGTACACGGTACATTAGGGGAGGATGGCTCCTTACAAGGCTTACTGCGTATGGCAAATATTCCTTTTGTTGGCTCGGGTGTTGTCGGTTCTGCGGTCAGTATGGATAAAGATATTACTAAGCGCTTACTCCGGGATGCCGGGCTGAACATTGCTCCCTTTATTACCCTGACGCGGGCTAACCAAGGCCATTACAGTTTTGAGCAGGTCACGGCAAAACTCGGTTTGCCATTATTTATTAAGCCCGCGAATCAAGGTTCTTCAGTGGGAGTCAGTAAGGTTCGCAATGAGGCTGAATACCAGCGGGCTGTGGCGTTAGCGTTTGATTTTGACCATAAAGTGCTGGTGGAGTCTGCCATTGTTGGGCGCGAAATAGAATGTGCTGTTATGGGAAATGACCATCCGCAAGCCAGTTTGTGTGGTGAAGTGGTTATCAGTGATGAGTTTTATTCCTATGATACAAAATATATTAATGAAACCGGCGCACAGGTCATTATTCCTGCGGCGATAGACACAGATGTCAGCGACCGTATCCGTGCTGTGGCATTAGCCGCTTTTCAGGCCCTTGAATGTTGTGGCATGGCGCGAGTTGATGTCTTCTTAACTCCTGATAACTGCATTGTTATCAATGAAATAAATACCTTGCCCGGCTTTACCAATATCAGTATGTATCCTAAGTTATGGCGTGCCACCGGTGTGGGCTCAACCGAGCTGATCACAAGGCTTATTGAGTTGGCTTTAGAGCGCCATCAGCAAGATAAAGGGCTAAAAAGCTCCATTGTGCAATAACGATTCCTACTGTCATTTCAATCGAAAAAGAGCTGCCGCGTGCAGCTTTTTTTATTGCCTTTCTTTGCAGATAACTTTGTTGACAAAATGTCATAAAGTGACAATAATTCATTTATGAAACTTACAGAAGACCAACTCCTGTTACGGGAGAGCAAAAAAATCGTTGAGGCACTGGGTAAAACTTTTGCACCTTTGGTGGAATTTGTTTTGCACGATCTCACGCAACCAGAACATGCCATTGCGGCTATTTCCAACAATTTATCCGGTCGAGAAGTGGGCGAGCCCGCCACTGAGCTGGGTTTAAGCCGCATTGCAGATCCTAACTTTCCCGAGGTTATCCTCAATTATCCGAACCAGTTTCCTGATGGTCGCCCGGCGAAAAGTACCTCAATTGGCCTGAAAAATAGTCAAGGGGAGTTCATTGGGGCACTGTGTCTCAATATGGATATCTCGCTGTTTTCGGCTGTTAGTGCCAGTTTGTCTCAACTGACACAAACCACGCCAACCGAGGTGCAGGAATCTCTGGCATCACCGCGCCTTGAGATGCTGCGTACTGAACTGGAGCAGTTTGCTGCTGCCCACAACACCACCCCACGCGCACTGAACCCGGCACAGCGGCGTGAGATTGTTCGCCAACTGGCACAAGCCGGTCTGATGGATCTGAAAAATGCGCAGACTATTGTTGCCAATAATCTGGGTGTCGCCCGGTCTACGGTCTATACCTATCTCCCGACGGAAGGAAGCTGAAGATGGCCCCATTAGCAATCTGTTATGACGATATTATTCAAGCACATCAGCGACTTGCTGGTTTTGCGCTAAAAACACCGGTTTTGACCTCGTCCACTGCAGATGAGATGACGGGCGCACAGCTGTTTTTTAAATGCGAAAATTTCCAGCATATGGGGGCATTTAAATTTCGCGGAGCCTATAACGCGTTAGTGAAATTATCGCCGGAACAGAAAGCCAAAGGGGTAGTGGCTTTCTCCTCGGGAAATCATGCGCAAGCTATTGCTTTGTCTGCTCGCAAATTGGGGATCCGCGCCATTATTGTGATGCCTGAAGACGCACCTGCGGCGAAAATTGCCGCCACCCGAGGCTATGGTGGTGAGGTGGTGCTGTATGACCGCTATCAGGAAGATCGCGAAGCCATTAGCAATAAACTCGCACAGGAACAGGGGCTAACTTTAATCCCACCTTATGACTATCCAGATGTGATGGCGGGGCAAGGAACTGCGGCACAAGAGTTATTTGATGAAGTCGGTGAGTTGGATGTACTGCTGGTGCCATTAGGGGGCGGGGGGTTGTTATCTGGCTGTGCCACGGTTGCCAAGGCGCTTTACCCAAATTGTCAGGTTATTGGTGTAGAACCAGCGGCGGGTAATGATGGTCAACTCAGTTTTCGTAGTGGCAAAGTTGTTAAAATAGCCACGCCCGCCACTATTGCTGATGGTGCTCAAACCCAAGCGCTGGGCCACTATACCTTCCCGGTCATTCAAGAGCGGGTTGATAATATTCTGACGGCCACTGATGAGCAGCTTATCTCGGCGATGAAATTTTTCACCAGCCGCATGAAAATCGTGGTTGAACCTACGGGCTGCTTAGGGGCGGCGGTCGCTTTTGGCGATGAGCTCGATTTGCGCGGCAAACGGGTCGGGGTGATTATTTCGGGTGGTAATGTTGATTTAGCCCGTTTAGCCACTTTTATTGGTGAGGCTTGCTGATGCCAGAGATGGTGCTGGTTAATGCCACACAGAGCCTGCCTCCGGCGGGCCATTATAGCCATGCAGTTTGTGCGGGCGGAATGGTTTATCTTTCCGGCCAGTTACCCGTGACCGCACAAGGTGAGGCACTAGCAAATCAGCCTTTTGCTATTCAGGCCCGGCAGGTTTTTACCAATATCGAGAGGGTGCTGGCTGATTGTGGCTGCAATAAAACCAGTTTGGTCCAGGTGCGGGTCTATTTGTGTGATGTGGCATTATGGCCAGATTTTAATACACTTTATGCAGACTGGCTGGGGCCACACCAACCGGCACGCTGCGTGGTGCCTGTGCCTGCCTTACATTATGGATTAGCCTTAGAAATTGAAGCTGTGGCTGTGTTACCCACTTAGTTTTTCAATATAGCGGCATGATCACCGCTACAAATTAGGATAATCTTGAATTCCTCCAATTTGACTGTATACTTATACAGTGGTTAGTTGGGGGGAATATGCGAAAAATTATTCATGTCGATATGGACTGCTTTTTTGCAGCAGTCGAAATGCGTGACGATCCCAGCTTGCGTGATATTCCCATTGCGATTGGCGGGAGCCGGGATCGGCGTGGCGTGATCAGCACGGCGAATTATCCGGCGCGGCGCTATGGTGTGCGCAGTGCGATGCCAACCGCAATGGCGCTGAAACTGTGCCCACAGCTAAAAGTGATCCCCGGGAGAATGGCAGCCTATAAAGAAGCTTCGCTGCATATCCGCGAGATCTTTGCTCGCTATACTTCTTTGATTGAACCACTGTCGCTAGATGAAGCATATCTGGATGTATCTGATTGCCCGGCATGCAGTGGCTCTGCCACCTTAATTGCGCAGGAAATCCGCCAATCTATTGCTGCTGAACTTAATCTAACGGCCTCTGCCGGAATTGCCCCCATCAAGTTTTTAGCCAAGATAGCCTCTGATTTAAATAAGCCCAATGGTCAGTATGTGATAACCCCTGACAAGGTTTTGCCTTTTCTGCACGATTTGCCGCTGAGTAAAATTCCGGGGGTGGGCAAAGTTACTGCCAGCAAATTGCAGGAGCTAGGATTGCTAACCTGTAGTGATGTACAACACTTCTCACAGGCCGAATTATTAAAGCGTTTTGGCAAGTTTGGTCATGTCCTGTGGGAACGCAGCCATGGTATTGATGAACGAGAGGTTTCCCCAGACCGATTGCGCAAATCTGTGGGTGTCGAGAGAACCTTGGCTGAGGACATTCATGATTGGTCAAGCTGTGAATCCTTGATTGAGCAGTTATACACTGAACTGGAAACCCGCTTGCGCAAGGTGAGGCCCGATCTGCATATTGCCCGGCAGGGGGTAAAGCTGAAATTTCATGACTTTCAGCAAACCACACAAGAGCATGTTTGGCCGAAACTCAATAAAGACGATTTGCTGCAAGTTGCACGCACGGCATGGAATGAGCGGCGCGCTGGGCGAGGTGTGCGGCTCGTGGGGCTGCATGTCACTTTGCTCGATCCACAACTTGAACGGCAATTGCTGCTGAGTTGGGAATAGCCGCAAAATGAGATAAAAAATGGTGGGTCAGTCAGACCCACCATCATTACCACAGCAAAACTCGAAATAACTCGAGCGGCTGGAACTATGACGAGTATTATTTGCGCTCAGGAATCGCTTTCAGCAGCGCGGTCAGCAACTGCCAATATTGACCCACACTCTCAATATGAACTTGTTCATCCGGTGAATGTGGCCCTGTCATGGTTGGCCCAATGGAGACCATATCCATATCTGGATAAGGTTTTTTGAACAAGCCACATTCCAGACCAGCATGAATTACCATGATATTTGGCGTTTTGTTAAATAACTTCTCGTAGGTTTCCCGTACTAGCGCCATCACTGGTGAGCTAGGGTCCGGTTGCCAGCCAGGGTAGCCGCCTTTCGGTGAAGTTTCAGCGCCAGCCAACTGACCAATGGCTGTTAGCATGCTCACTACGTAATCTTTACCACTGTCGATTAGAGAACGAATCAGGCAAATGATTTCTGCTTCGTTTTCATTCATGGTAACCACACCCACATTCAGTGAAGTCTCAACCACACCTTTCACGGCATCGCTCATGCGGATCACACCGTTTGGTGTCGCATTCAATAATGCCACCAAGCGCTGTTGAGTCTCTTTCGTCAGTGCTTTTGCTTCGCTGGATACCGGCTCAAGCACCACTGTCAGATTTTTTTCGACGGCGGCTAGCTCGTTTTGCAGTGTTGCCAGATAATCTTGGCTCAAGCTTTTCAACTGATCGATTTTATCTGCGGCAATCGCCAGAGTAACAGAACCTTCGCGTGGGATGGCATTACGCAGCGTACCGCCATTCAGATCCAACACTCGCAGGTCTAAACCTTTGGCTTGTTCAAACAAGAAGCGGGCCAAGAGTTTATTGGCATTGCCTAATCCCAGATGGATATCAGCACCAGAGTGACCGCCTTTCAGGCCTTTAATGGTCAGTTTCAGTGTCTGGTAACCGGCAGGGATAGCTTCCCGTTTCAGTGCCATGGTGGTGATAAAATCAATGCCACCGGCACATCCCATATAGATTTCACCCTCCTGCTCGGAGTCGGTATTGATCAGGATATCGGCTTTTAACCAGTTAGGTTGCAGGCCGAATGCGCCGTCCATACCCGCTTCTTCGGTCATGGTCAGCAGCACTTCTAACGGGCCGTGCTCGACGCTATCGTCAGACAACACTGCCAGTGCAGAAGCCATACCAATGCCGTTATCAGCTCCTAATGTGGTGCCACGGGCTTTAACCCATTCACCATCGATATAAGGTTGAATCGGGTCTTTGGTAAAGTCATGTACCGTATCATTATTCTTCTGTGGAACCATATCCAGATGGGCTTGCAGCGCCACGGGCTTACGATTTTCCATCCCCTTGGTAGCAGGCTTACGCAGCAGGATATTACCGACTTGATCACGCTCGGCATGCAGGCCTTTTTCTTTGGCCCACGCCATAATATGTTGTGCTAGCGCTTCTTCATGGTAAGACGGATGCGGGATAGAGCAGATTTTTGCGAAAATATCCCACAACGGCTGAGGCGAAAGTTGAGACAGTTCAGACACTGTAAGTCTCCTGTAATAGCATTTCTATACCGGCAACTCATCAAGGAGCTGTCAAAGATGCTATTGGGTTGATGACTAAAGATTTTAGGGGTAATGACAAACCGCCATCATGATGGCGAGATGTGTTGAGAATATCACTTTCATTAGCATTACGCGCGTATCGCCGCACAATTACTGCGCCTAACCTGATTAATTAGCCAGATAATTGCTGGTTTTTATCCGGCTGGCTCTCTATAATCTCGCGCAACCTTTTTTCCCCTTCTGATACATGGCAAGCCACTTCTATACTGGCTGGGATTACACTTTATGAGCGAAAAATACGTCGTTACCTGGGATATGTTGCAAATTCACGCCCGCAAACTGGCACAGCGTTTACTGCCAGCCGAGCAATGGAAAGGTATCATCGCGGTAAGCCGTGGTGGGTTGGTACCGGCTGGTATTCTGGCGCGTGAGTTGGGTATTCGTTATGTAGACACCGTTTGCATCTCTAGCTATGACCATGATAATCAACGTGATCTTAAAGTCTTAAAGCGCGCAGAAGGCGACGGTGAAGGCTTTATCGTGATTGATGATCTGGTTGATACCGGTGGCACCGCGAAAGCGATTCGTGATATGTATCCGAAAGCACATTTTGTCACTATCTTTGCTAAACCTGCCGGTCGCCCATTAGTTGATGACTATGTGGTTGATATCCCTCAGAACACATGGATTGAACAGCCATGGGATATGGCGGTAACTTTCGTTGCCCCACTGAGCAGCAAGTAATCTGACAAGCTTTAGAGCGCCCGATGTAGCTCAATGACACCGGGCGTTTCATTTTCCCCGCAGTATGAGTACACTTGACCTCATCTGACCAGCCCTTGACGGGCCCGACGGCTTATGGAGGCTATTGTTATCATGGCACAAGCCAACCTTTCTGAAATTCTGTTCAAACCAAAATTCAAGCATCCTGAAACTTCGACTTTAGTGCGGCATGCTCATTGTAACCATCCTATGAGTGTTCATTCGGCACTGGATGGCGACACCGCCAGCCACTGGTATCGCATGATCAACCGTTTGATCTGGACTTGGCGTGGTGTCGATCCGCTGGAAATCGAAGAGGTATTGTCACGTATTGCCTGCTCGAAAGCAGAACACAGTGATAACGAATTACTCGATACCGTAGTGGGCTACCGCAATGGTAACTGGATTTATGAATGGGCCCAGCAGGGGATGCAATGGCAGAAAAAAGCCATGGAAGAAGCAGATCCCGTGAATGCCGGCCAGTATTGGCTGAATGCGGCCAATTTATACAGTATTGCTGGTTATCCACACCTAAAAGGTGATGAGTTAGCCGAGCAAGTCGAGGTGTTGTCTAACCGAGCTTATGAAGAGGCTGCTCATCATCTGCCTTACACCTTGAAAGAGCTGAATTTTACCCTTTCAGATGGCGGTACCCTTGCGGGGTTCCTGCATATGCCGACAGTGGGTAGCGCGCCTTTCCCGACGGTACTGATATGCGGTGGTTTGGATACATTACAAAGTGATTATCATCGCCTGTTCCGTGATTACCTGGCACCTAAAGGGATCGCCATGTTGACCATCGACATGCCATCTGTTGGGGCGTCTTCTCGTTGGAAACTCACTCAGGACACCAGCTTCCTGCATCAGCAGGTGCTACATGCATTGCCGGATATTCCTTGGGTAGACCATCAACGTGTCAGTGTGTTTGGTTTCCGTTTTGGCGCCAATGTCGCGGTACGATTGGGGTACCTGGAGCCACAACGTGTGCGAGCGGTCGCTTGCCTCGGGCCGATTGTTCATCATCTTTTGTGTGATGCCAATAGTCAGCGCAAAGTGCCGGATATGTATATGGATGTGATGGCTAGCCGCTTGGGTATGGCCGATGCATCAGATGAAATTCTTAAAACAGAAATGAACCGCTACTCGCTGAAAACTCAGGGGTTGCTGGGGCGGCGTTGCCAAACCCCGATGCTGGCCGGTTTCTGGGAGAATGATCCTTTCAGCCCGAAAGAAGAATCTAAGCTTATCTGCTCTTCTTCTGCTGACGGCAAACTGTTGGCTATAGCATCAACGCCACTGTATGACAATTTCCATCGTGCATTATTGCAAACCAGCCAGTGGTTAGAAGATAAAATGCGTTAATGAGTTGCTAATTTTTAACAGTTTGCTAAAAAGGTGCGTCTACATAAGGAGATTTAAGAATGACGTCAACCAGTGCTCATCCTAAAAGCAAGCTTATGAAACGTTTTGCAGCTTTAGGGCCATACCTGCGTGAAGGGCAGTGCCAGAACGACCGGTTCTTTTTTGATTGTTTAGCTGTGTGCGTCAATGTGAAGCTTGCTCCAGAGAAGCGTGAGTTCTGGGGATGGTGGATAGAACTGGAACCTGCAGCAGACCATTTTACCTATGTTTACCAGCTCGGCCTGTTTAATAAAGATGGCAACTGGAAAGCGGAAAAGATTAAAGACCCTGAAGTACAAGAGAAGCTGGAGACCACTTTGCGTGGTTTCCATAAACGCCTTGCCGATATGCTGACGTCGATTGAAATGAGACTGGAGCCCGCGCAGGACTTTAGCGACCAACCTGTAAAGCTGTCCGCCTAGATATATTGATTAATAAGCCATATAAGAAGAGAAATTCCCCTTTAGCACAATAAAAAGGGGAATTTCTTATCATGCCTGTTGGCATAATGCCTCGCGCCTGCTAAAACGATCCCTGAATCATTTCTTTTATTCATCTCAATGGCAGAAAAATTATGAGTGGCAGCCAGACATTGGTTGTGAAATTGGGGACGAGTGTTCTGACTGGCGGCTCCCGTCGTCTTAACCGTGCCCATATTGTTGAACTGGTGCGCCAATGTGCCCAGCAACACGCAAAAGGTCATCGTATTGTTATTGTTACCTCCGGGGCCATTGCCGCCGGACGTGAACATTTGGGCTATCCAGAATTACCCGCCACCATCGCCTCGAAGCAGCTATTAGCGGCAGTCGGGCAAAGCCGGTTGATCCAGCTTTGGGAACAATTGTTCTCTATCTATGGCATCCATGTCGGGCAGATGCTACTGACGCGCGCTGATTTAGAAGATCGTGAGCGTTTCTTAAACGCCCGCGACACCATGAATGCTTTGTTAGATAACCGCATTGTTCCGGTTATCAATGAGAATGATGCAGTGGCTACTGCTGAAATTAAAGTGGGTGATAACGATAATCTCTCGGCACTGGCGGCAATCCTGGCTGGCGCCGATAAGCTGTTATTACTGACCGACCAGGCGGGCTTATACACCGCCGATCCGCGAAATAATCCAGCAGCTGAATTAATCCGTGAAGTACATGGTATTGATGATGCCTTGCGTGCAATTGCGGGTGACAGTGTCTCTGGCCTTGGTACTGGTGGCATGGCGACCAAATTGCAGGCCGCAGATGTTGCGTGTCGTGCGGGTATTGATGTGGTGATAGCCGCGGGTAGCCAAGTAGGTGTCATTGCTGATGTGATTGAGGGAACGCCTGTGGGGACTCGATTCCACTCTCTGGAAACACCACTGGAAAACCGCAAACGCTGGATTTTTGGTGCTCCACCTGCTGGTGAAATTACCGTCGATGATGGTGCGGTTGCCGCCATTATGGAACGAGGTAGTTCGCTGTTGCCAAAAGGCATCCGCGATGTAAAAGGGAATTTCTCGCGCGGCGAAGTGATCCGTATTCGCAATCTCAGTGGACGTGACCTAGCTCATGGTGTGTCGCGCTACAACAGTGATGCTTTACGCCTGCTGGCGGGGCACCATTCGCAACAAATCAGTGAAATCCTCGGATATGAATATGGCCCGGTGGCAGTCCATCGTGACGATATGATTGTCAGCTAAGGAGCAAGCATGAACATGTTGGAACAGATGGGGAAAGCCGCAAAACAGGCTTCCTGGCAATTGGCGATGCTGAGCACCGCGAAGAAAAATCAGGCGCTGGCTGTGATGGCCAATCTGCTGGAGTCTGAAAGTCAGACTATTTTGCAGGCTAACGAACAAGACATGAAGGCTGCGCGTGACACGGGCATGAGTGAAGCGCTGCTTGATCGACTGTTACTGACTCCCGTACGTCTGGCGGCGATTGCTAATGATGTGCGTCAGGTATGCCGCCTGAATGACCCTGTAGGCCGGGTTATTGATGGGAGTCTGCTCGACAGCGGCTTAAAATTGGAACGCCGTCGTGTCCCCTTGGGGGTGATAGGTGTTATTTATGAAGCCCGTCCTAATGTAACCATCGATGTGGCTAGCTTATGCCTTAAGACTGGCAATGCGGTTATTTTGCGGGGGGGTAAAGAGACTCACCACACCAATCAGGCAACAGTGAAAGTGATCCAGCAGGCACTGGAGCAGTGTGGTTTACCTGCGGCTGCGGTGCAGGCGATTGAAAGCCCGGATCGCGAGTTGGTCAATCAATTACTGCGGATGGACAACTACGTCGATATGTTGATTCCTCGCGGTGGGGCTGGTTTACATAAACTGTGCCGCGAACAATCAACAATCCCGGTGATTACCGGCGGTATCGGTGTTTGCCATACTTTTGTTGATGAAAGTGCTGATTTCGAGAAAGCACTTTTGGTCATCGAGAATGCCAAAATTCAGCGACCAAGTGCCTGTAACTCACTGGAAACACTGCTGGTTCATCAGGCTATTGCCGAACGTTTCTTGCCGGTATTGAGTGCCAGAATGCACACCTTTGGTGTGACACTGCATGCCAGCCCACAAGCCATGCCGTACTTAGCGGAAGGTAAAGCCAAAGTCGTGGCAGTAGAAGCGGCAGATTATGATGATGAATGGCTATCGCTGGATCTTAATGTGGATATCGTTGCCGATATCGATACCGCCATTGACCATATCCGCACACATGGCACCAGCCATTCTGATGCCATTCTGACCCGCTCACTCAGCAGTGCCGAACATTTTGTCCGCGCGGTTGATTCGTCGGCTGTTTATGTTAATGCCAGTACGCGTTTCACTGATGGTGGCCAATTTGGTTTGGGCGCAGAAGTGGCTGTGAGTACGCAAAAACTCCATGCTCGCGGCCCAATGGGACTGGATGCATTGACGACTTACAAGTGGATTGGCTATGGCGATGATTTAGTCCGCAGCTAGCTATAAAAATAGGCATATTAAAGCGACATTGGACCTCCGCCAATGTCGCTTTATTTTTTTACACACTAATTCCTTACATAAAAATAATGGAATAAATCCTATTAAGTGTGAAATAGATCATTATTCAATGAAACGTGTTTATCCTCATTCATCATTTTAGTTTCTGAAAAAGAGGCAACCAAACATTTGTTTGGTTATTTCTTTCTGGTTTGTTATCTCGTTGATTCTCTATCTTTATTTTCAGCTCAATATTCTGCTTTTATGAATATTGCTATTTATGTACATTTTTATTAGAGGCATTCCTTGAGTTGTCTCACAAAAAATGCACTGTAACTGCTTGAAAACACGCTTACGATCGTTATCCCAACTTTGAAACAGATTAATAAAATACGCTTTACTCTATTTAATCAAAATAATAAAACAGACACATGTTTAAAAACAAACAAGTGTCCATTATGACCAGCCGAGAAAAACAAATATTGCAGCTTCTGAGACGAGATCCATTGATCCCCCAGCAAGAAATTGCCGATATTCTAGGCATTAGTCGCTCGGGGGTTGCAGGTCACATTATGAATCTGATGCAAAAAGGTTATATCAAAGGAAAGGGATATATATTATCTGAGCACAGTTATGTAGTGGTGATTGGTTCTGTCAATATGGACGTTTGTGGTTATGCCGCCAGTCAGCTTATTTATGAAGACTCCAATCCAGGAAAAATAAAATGTACGCCGGGTGGTGTAGGGCGAAATATTGCTGAGAATATCGCGTTATTAGGCAAAGAATGTCATTTGATTTCTGTCGTTGGGGATGATTTTTATGGTGCCACCCTGATTGATGAAGCTAAACGGGCGGGAGTCAATGTCAGTAACTGTCATAGTTTGCACGGGGAAAATACCTCAACCTATGTTTCGCTGCTGGATAATAGTGGGGAAATGTTGGTGGCAATTAATGATATGCGCATTTTAGAAAAACTCACGCCATCATTATTAGCCACCACCAAGGAATTAATTCAGCATGCCGGAATATTAGTAGTTGATTGTAATTTAACGGAAGAATCCCTTTCATGGATATTTACCAATGCCGGTAATGTCCCAGTATTCGTCGATACAGTTTCGGCATTTAAAGCCCCCAGAATTAAAAATTGGCTATCTCATATTCATACCTTGAAACCTAATCGACTGGAGGCAGAGATACTGAGTGGCATCAAGATTAACCACCAAGATGATATTCCGGCAGTCGCGAACTGGTTCCATCAACAAGGCGTCCAGCGCCTGGCGCTAAGTATGGGAAAAGACGGCGTTTATTTCAGCGAAGTTGACGGACAGACCGGCTGGTCACTGCCACTGAATATCAACATTGTGAATGTGACCGGTGCCGGAGACGCCATGATGTCAGGGCTGGCAAGTTGCTGGCTGGATGATATGGAGTTCGCTGAGAGTATCCGTTTTGCTCAAGGCTGCTCAGCATTAACACTCTCTTCGGAACTGACCAATAACCCCAATCTGTCAAATGGCAGTGTTAAAAAACTATTGGAATTACAACCATGACAAATAACGCAATGGCACAATCTTACTTAGACATTTCACCGGAAGTTGCGCAGGCTTTGGCGCAAAATAAAGCCGTAGTGGCATTGGAATCTACCATTATTTCTCATGGGATGCCTTATCCACAAAATGTAGAAACAGCCTTATTGGTCGAACAGAAAATTCGTGAAAATGGCGCAGTTCCTGCCACTATCGCTGTTATAAATGGCCGAATGAAAGCAGGTTTATCAAGGGATGAAATAGAATTGCTGGGTAAAGAAGGCCACAGCATTATGAAAGTTAGCCGCCGCGATTTACCTTTTGTCGTCGCCAATGGGCAGCATGGTGCAACCACAGTCGCTTCTACCATGATTATTGCGGAAATGGCTAAGATTAAAGTCTTTGCAACCGGTGGGATTGGTGGGGTACACCGTGGTGCCGCAACTACCTTTGATATTTCTGCGGATCTACAGGAACTGGCAAAAACAAATGTCACTGTCGTATGTGCTGGCGCGAAATCTATTTTAGATTTGGGCTTAACTACTGAATATCTGGAAACCAACGGTGTGCCAGTCATTGGTTATCAAACTCGCTCATTACCAGCATTCTTTTGCCGAACCAGCCCATTTGACGTCAGCATTACATTAGACAGTGCTGAGCAAATTGCTGGCGCAATGAAAGCCAAGTGGGGCATGGGGTTACGCGGGGGAATGGTGGTTGCCAACCCCATTCCTGAGCAATATGCACTAGCAGAAAATATGATAAACACCGCTATTGAACAGGCCGTTAAAGAATCAGAAGAACAGGGGGTTATTGGCAAGGAAAGTACTCCATTTTTGCTGGCCCGAGTCGCTGAATTAACCGGGGGGGATAGCTTAAATGCCAATATCCAATTGGTATTTAATAATGCTAAATTAGCAGCGAAAATCGCCTGTTCATACCAGAGTATTATTTAATATATAAAATGGTAATACGCCTTAAATAGTGTCCTTATTACAGTTGCTAAATAATAGCTCATATCTTTGAGGTGCCCTGACACATTTGTTGTCCAAGGGGCACCTTTTCGAGCATGGACTTATTATAAATACTTCGGGGGATTTATGGATTTATTGCGTAGTTTGGTGGGGATGTGCATTTTATTGCTTATTGCCTATATTTTCTCAGTAAATAAAAGAAAAATACGATTAAGGACCGTAGGGGCAGCATTATTGCTGCAAATCACTTTAGGCGCGGTCATGCTTTATGTCCCAGCAGGAAAGTGGTTTATCTCTTCTATCGCTAATACTGTGAATCGAGTTATTTCTTATAGTGATGCGGGTAGCGCATTTATTTTTGGCGGCTTAGTTAGCCCAAAAATGAATGAGCTATTTGATGGTGCAGGATTTGTTTTCGCTTTCCATGTGTTACCTGCCATTATTTTTATCACTTCATTAATTTCCATTCTTTATTATCTTGGCATTATGGGCTGGCTGATAAATATTCTTGGCTCTCTATTCCAAAAATTACTGGGTATTAGCAAAGTAGAATCATTTGCGGCAGTAACGACCATTTTTCTGGGGCAGAATGAGATCCCAGCCGTGGTAAAGCCCTTTATTAATAAGATGAACAGTAATGAGCTATTTACCGTAATTTGTAGCGGCATGGCATCTATCGCCGGCTCTATGTTGGTGGGATATGCGGGTCTTGGTGTGCCAATTGAATATTTGTTGGCTGCGTCATTGATGGCGATTCCTGGTGGGATACTATTTGCGCGAATTCTCAGCCCCGCAACAGAAGAGTCAAAAGTCGAATTTAACGAAATGACCTTCAGTGATACCCGTCCTGCCAGTATTATCGAAGCTGCGGCAAATGGTGCGATGTTGGGATTGAAAATTGCGGTAGGGGTAGCCACTGTAGTGATGGCCTTTGTGGCATTGATTGCATTAATTAATGGCATTATTGGTGGCATCGGTGGTCTATTTGGTTTTGAGCAGTTGAGTCTGGAAAGTATCCTTGGCTATGTGTTCTCGCCTCTGGCTTATATTATGGGCGTCTCTTGGGAGCATGCTTCATTGGCGGGTGGCTTCATTGGACAGAAGTTAGCCATTAATGAATTCGTCGCTTATCTGAGTTTTTCCCCTTATCTAAAAGAGACCATTGGCACATTGGATGTAAAAACCATTGCTGTTATCTCTTTTGCACTGTGCGGTTTTGCCAATTTTGGTTCAATTGCCGTAGTGGTTGGGGCATTCAGCGCTGTGGCACCAGAAAGAGCATCCGAAATTGCTCGCTTAGGGTTCCGTGCTTTATTAGCGGCAACATTATCTAATCTGATGAGTGCCACTATTGCCGGTTTGTTTATTGGCTTGGGGAGTCTACTGCCAGGCTAGGATTATTAGCGATTTAATCAGTTCAACATAGCTCTGGTGCATTAATCCAGCGAGAAAGAGATTAATGCACCAACCCATCATTTAATCGAGAGGGTGGCGCTTAAGATAATAACTAATTTTATAATCTACCGGATTAAAGGTAATCACCGAAAAATCTACAATCACCCCATCAGTTGTATTAGACACGGCTAATAATTGCAGCAACAGCGTGCGTGGGTCGCAATGAAGTTGCAGAGCAAACTCTTGGCTGGCCGCAATAGGCAAAAATGTCTGTCGGCAACCTTCAATTTGATAATTAGCGTGTTTCTCAATAAAGTCATACTTTGATGACTCAAGATGATGATAAGTTAAATCGGGCATCAGAGCGACCGGGAGATAACTCTCCTCTATCTGAATAATCTGCTTATCAGCATAACGCAATCGCTTGATATAATAAGTTTTATCTTCTGGTTGAATATTCAACTGGCTGGCTATAGCTTGTGGTGCCCTAATAATTTTGAATTCAGATACTTCAGTATGAGGAGTTTTACCTAGCATTTTCATATGTTCAGTAAAACTGTTCAGATGATTATTATCGTGTTTAAGATCTTTCCCGATAATAAATGTACCCCGGCCTTGTTGTCGTTCCAGCAAACCATCCTGAATTAAGACCTCCAACGCTTTTCTGACCGTCATTCGCGATGCACCAAAGCGCTCGGCTAACTGAATTTCAGACGGCAAGCAGTCACCGACTGAAATATCCTGATGATTTATTAACTTTCGGATATTGATGACTAGATTTTTATATACCATTTCTATACCTATTTTGAGGGTGATATTTATCACAAATAGTTATGTAATTTATTGATAATTAATTATTAAAATTTAACTGGTATAAAAAATAGCTTAAATGTCTAATTTTGACCTGAATAATATACAAATCTGTTTGGCGATTTAATGCAGTCCCGATCACAAATTCTTATCAATCGCCAAGTCATAAATGGATGATTCCATAGAGTGATGCTTGTTGATACTCACGAGGGAAGCAGTCATGTTAAGTTCGTTTAATAGATTTGGCGGGGCAATGCTCGGTGCGGTGCTACTCTTCCCTTTTGCCGGGATGGTAGTTGGCATATCTCTGGTGCTGCAAAATCCGACCTTTGCCAGCCCAGACAGTTTATTCTTCCAATTAATGAAAATTATTGAATCCGGTGGTTGGACTGTATTTAACAATATGGGACTACTATTTGCTGTCGGCTTACCGATAAAATTAGCTAATAAAGCGCCGGCTTCTGCTTGCCTGGTTTCCTTAATTACTTATCTGACCTTTAATGCCTTTCTCGGTGCCATGTGTGAAGTATGGGGCGCGCACTGGGGGGTTAATTTTGCACAAGATACCGGTGGTACCAGCGGGCTGGCAACCATTGGTGGAATTAAAACACTGGATACCAGTGTGATTGGTGCCATTCTATGTGGCAGTTTGGTCACTTGGATACATAACCGTTATTACTCCACCAAATTACCTGATTATGTCAGTATTTTTCAGGGAGCCGCTTTTGTTAATATTCTCGGTTTTATTGTTATGTTACCGCTGGCCTTCATTACATTGATGTTATGGCCAAAAGTGCAATTAGGTATGATTTCATTACAAAGCTTTATTTTGCATGCCGGTAATTTTGGTATCTGGTGCTATATCTTCTTGGAAAAAATCTTATTACCTACTGGTTTGCACCATTTTGTTTATAGTCCTTTCCAATATACCGATGTTGCGGTACCCGGTGGTACTACATTGTACTGGCTGACTCATTTACAAGAGTTCAGTCAATCCACTGAGCCACTAAAACAACTTTTCCCGGCAGGTGGTTTTGCTATGCAGGGGAATGGGGCGGTATTTGGTGGCTTAGGTATGGCGTTAGCAATATACAGCACGGCAAAACCGGAGAATAAAGCCAAAGTTGCCGGATTACTGATCCCAGCAACCATTACCAGCATGTTTATCGGTATTACTGAGCCGTTAGATTTTACCTTCTTATTTATTGCTCCGGCACTGTTTGTAGTCCATGCCATGCTTTCCGCTACCATGACCGTCGTCATGTATAGCTTGGGTGTGGTGGGGAACTTTGGTTCTGGGATTCTTGAGTGGGCAACGCAAAACTGGATTCCGATGTTCAGTCAACATGCCAATGTCATGGTGACTCAAATTATTGTCGGCCTTATATTCAGTGGTGTTTATTTCCTTATATTCCGTATTTTGATTCTCAAATTTAACTTTAAAACTTTGGGCCGTGAAGATAGCGACCTCAAGCTTTATTCAAAGCAAGACTACAAGCAAAAAGGCGAAAACCAGGGTAATGAATTTCAACAACGCGCCAGTGCTTATCTAGAGGCAGCAGGCGGGAAAGACAATATCGCCAGCTATACCCACTGCTTTACCCGCTTAAGATTAGTTGTAAAGGATATTAGCCGAGTTCAGCCGAGCACAGCATTTAAGGCTTATTCCGCAATTGAAGTCTATAAAAATGGTAATGATGTGCAGGTGATTGTTGGCAACAATGTAACGCATATTTATGAACAATTTGCAGAGTTGATGAATTAAGGAGTTTTTTAGATGAAGAAATCATCCATTTTGATTGCTGGTGGTGGTTCAACCTATACCCATGGCATTATTCTTATGCTATTGGATAATTTACATCGTTTCCCTATTTCGGAAATAAAACTGTATGACAATGATGGGCCACGCCAGGAAATTGTGGCTAAAGCCTGTGAAATTATTCTGCGTGAGCAATCCAGTGGAATAAAATTTTCTTATACCACAGACTCTAAAACCGCTTTTAGTGGTGTTGATTTTGTCATGGCACATATTCGGCAAGGTAAACTTCCGATGCGTGAAAAAGACGAAAAAATCCCCATGAAATATGGCTGTGTTGGGCAGGAAACCTGTGGCGCTGGTGGGATTGCTTATGGGATGCGCTCAATTGGCGGCGTGATAGAGATTCTCGATTATATGACAAAATATTCACCAAATGCCTGGATGCTGAATTACTCCAATCCGGCGGCTATTGTTGCTGAAGCGACACGGCGCTTACGGCCAACGGCGCGTATTTATCATATTTGCGATATGCCTATCAGTATCGAAGAGGCAATGGCAAAAATACTGCACTATTCTTCGGCGGCAGATTTGGAAACCCGTTATTACGGTCTTAACCATTTTGGTTGGTGGAACTCGGTGCGTGATAAGGTCACCGGCGAAGATTTAATGCCGCGACTGGCGGAACATGTGCGGCAATATGGCTATGCTGATGAGCAAGGTGAAGGTAAAGAGGAGGTAAGCTGGAATGAAACTTTTGCTAAAGCCCGCGATAGCTTTGCATTAGACCCCAGTAGTTTCCCTAATACCTATTTGCAATATTATCTGTATGGCGATGATATGGTGGCACATACCTCACCAGACCACTCTAGAGCAAATGAAGTAATGGAAGGCCGAGAGAAATTTGTTTTTGATGAGTGCCGTAAAATTATTGCAGAGGGTAGTGCGGTAAATACTCAACTTAAGATTGATGAACATGCGTCTTATATTGTTGATTTGGCACAGGCTATTGCATTTAATACTAAGCGCCGCATGTTACTGATTGTGCCTAATAAAGGAGCTATCAGTAACTTTGATGATGATGCAATGGTTGAAGTACCTTGTTTGGTTGGGGCTGAAGGTGTTGAGCCATTAGCTATTGGCGATATTCCTACCTTCCAGCGTGGGTTGTTGTATCAGCAGCATGCGGTAGAAAAGTTGGTTGTTGATGCTTGGGTTGAAAAATCCTACCAAAAGTTGTGGCAAGCGCTGACATTATCTAAAACCATTCCGAGTGCGAAAGTCGCAAAGTTGATTTTAGATGATTTAATCGAGGCTAATAAATCCTACTGGACGCTGAACTAGTTCTCACTAAACACCGTTATGGTCTGTAACGGTGAGTTAGAGCCACAGTTTATAAAATATTGATTAAAGTATTGTCGCCACCTGCCGATAACAATTTCTGATATTTATATGCTATTTAATAATAGTCTGGGTAGCCAGAGCAATAAATTAAAGATGGGGAATGGCAGGTGAGCGAAGCGTCTAAAGAGAATTTTGTAAAAACCAATAAATTAGCGATCTGTGCAATTCTTCGTGATTTAAAGAAGAATGATACCGCAATGATGGTGATTCATGCCCGTGGGCAATTTATTAGCCGTATCTTGGATGTAGTACCTGAAACTAATCAGTTTATTTTTGATTTTGGTAGCGTTACTCATGAGAATATCTCGGCCCTTGCTGCCAACCAACTGACTGTCATTGCAGAACCTACCGGTGCAAAAATTGAATTTACCTGTAATCATCTGAAAGAGATAAAGTATTTATCATTACCCGCCTTTAGCACGGCTATTCCTGAGAACCTTTACTTTATCCAACGCCGAGAGTTTTTCCGCGTAAATATCCCTCAGTGGCCAGCTTATTACTGCTCAGGGAAATTCACCGATGGCAGTAAATTTTCCTATACTCTGGCCGATGTCTCTTTGGGCGGAATGGGGCTGTATGCAGTAAAAGGCAGTGAATTCCCTGTCCAGGGGTGTGGCATTCTGCGCGATGTCTCGGTTGATTTATGTGGCTTTGGTATTTTTAAATTGGATTTGCAGTTTATCCGAGCCATCGATAAACAGGTTGTGAATAACAAAGGTGAAACTCTCACTGTGCAACGCTTAAGTTTTAAATTTTCTCGTTTAAGCCCAATCCAGGAGAAGGGATTACAGCGTGCCATCTTTGAACTGGAAAAACAGCAAACAGCCAAGGCGAGAAAATTTCAAGACGGCCTGTAGAAATCCCTAATATTATTGTTACTGCCGTGGCGATTATCGCCGCAATGTGAAATAAAATGGGTAGTCAATCGGCGCTATCTGGACTGAACAAAATAAAAGCTGAAAAATATGTTGAATTATCATGCAACTGCCCCAATATTATAAGCTTGTCACTAAGGAGGATTAAGTATGGGGATCAGCGAGGAAGAGAGTATCCGCCGTTTGACTAATGAGAAAAACTCTATTGGTCATACGGCTAAATGGGTAGCAATTATTTCTGCTGTTTATTTTGTTATTATGTTGTTTTATCAGCATGAATTGGGTGTATTAACATTGGCAGGTGGGATTTTTGTTGTCTCATTTTCTATCTGGATGAAGAAACGGCAGAAAGTGAAATCCTATAAAGATCAACTGCAACAGATGGGCGACGATAAGACGGTTTAATCCAAAACTAACACGTTAATTAGACTGATTTATCAGAGGAACAGCAGGTACCGTATCTGATGAACTGTTCGTCCGATTTTCAGCCTGTTACTTCATTTCGTTTGCATCTCTGTAAACGTCTTCTGTTTATTGCCTTTATCTCTATTATGGTTTGTCCGTCAGTTTGAGTGATTTGGACATATTAAACCCTGTCACGACAAATGCCATTTGCTCATACAGTCTTTTAGCTTGTGGGTTATCAGCCGCAACTCGCAGTTTTATCTCAAATATACCTTGATCCACTAACTGCTTTTCCAACTCCTGTAAACACGATGAGCCATAACCTTTGCGCTGATACTGTGGCAGCACATAGAAATCTTTAATAAAGGCTGCACTGTCATTTTCACTCAAACCATACCATAAATAGCCAACCAGTTGTTCTTGGTCTGGGCCAGCTTTATTTTCGATACAATATAAGTGGTCATTAGGGCTATTAATACCTTGTGGTAGATAGCTGTCAAAGCTGTGTGTCGCATGTGTCACTGCTTGTTCGCTGCTATAACCGCTGTTGGATGATAAATCTTGTGCATATTCCGCTATAAATAAATTCCGATACTCTGTGAGTTCCTCAGTCCGCATTGCTCTGAGTATTACCATGATGTTTTCCTTAATGAAATCGCACTATTGTGATACTTCAGCCTATCTATAACTCTAATGGCTTTGGGTATATAGTAAATTGAGTTTGAGATAAACATATTAGCGCTTTACAGTAAATAAGATACATAAAGTAAATCATAAGGTTAACTATCGACGGGGACGTAATGATAAAACAAAATAGCCATAAAGATGCAGTTGAAAGGCAGTTTGGTGATCAAGCCAATGCTTATTTAACCAGTGCCGTTCATGCTCAGGGTAAAGATTTACAGCGCCTGACAACACTACTGCAACCTCATGGTGATGCCCGTTTGCTCGATCTTGGATGTGGTGCCGGGCATGCCAGTTTTACTGCCGCAGCTGTGGTTAAATCAGTGGTTTCTTATGATCTCTCAGCGCAAATGCTACAAGTAGTCAGTCAGGCGGCATCGGATAAAAAACTGACAAATATAGAGGTAAAACAAGGCATCGCTGAATCATTACCCTTTGATGACCAGAGTTTTGATATTGTTATTAGCCGCTATTCTGCCCATCACTGGCATGATGTTGGCCAGGCTCTACGTGAAGTTAAGCGGGTATTGCGCCCCGGTGGCAAGATTATTTTTATGGATGTGGTCTCCCCCGGTCACCCAGTGTTAGATATTTATCTACAAACGGTGGAAGTTTTACGTGATACCTCACATGTCCGAAATTACGCTCCGGGCGAATGGTTAGCATTGTTTACCGACGCCGGATTGGTCATTAATGAAGTCACCGCTGATAGATTGTATTTGGAGTTCAGTAGCTGGATTGCCAGAATGCGTACCCCAGAATATTTCGCGATCGCGATCCGTGAACTACAAAAATCAGCCTCTGATAGTGTGATTAATCATTATGAGATTCAAACTGATGGCTCATTTACCAGTGATATTATGATGATTGTTGCAAAGCGTAACTGAATATTTATTAATGTGGGTGATAATGATATATATTCGCCCATGTTTTAGTGTTTTCTAGCCGATTTTCTTGTGACATAAATGTATTTGTTTCCTCCTTATTCCATCCATAATGATTGATTTTCTTTACACAGTATTACGTCCCTTTGCATTGTCCCGTTCATAATTAACTTCACAAAGACATTACATATAACCTGTCAGTTGGAGCATATTATGAAACTATTACCTGTCATCGTTGCTGCACTTATTGCCACTGCTTCGTTTACAACTATGGCCGCACAAGAAGTTAGCCCAGAGCAAGCAATTAAATTACAAAGTATGGGGGTGATTTCTCTTTCCAATGTCAGTGGTTCTCCGATGGATGTGGAATCTGCACTTAAAGCGAAAGCTATCGCTGGTGGCGCAAGCCACTACCGGATTATTGGCATAAGTAACCCCGGAGACTCCAGTAACTACAGTGCCAGCGCTGAGATTTATCATTGATTTGTCACATAAAGTGATAATTAATGAAACAGTTAGAGACAGTATTCATATTGATCACCAGCGCAATATGACAATAGCGTGTCATTGTTATATTGCGCTTGATTATTTCAATATTGATCACCTTCATATAGCCAGCTTTTTCTATTCATCGACTGAAAATAATCAACTCTTAGAGTAATCTTAATGATAGCGTCAGGAATATAAGGTGTTATTGTAGTCCATCCGGGGTTCCGAGGAGCAGCTATGCTAAACACTGTCCGGCGTAATTTTAAAAGTCAGTTTTCTTATTTACAGCGTTTTATTGCTTCCCCTCGAACTGTTGGCTCATTGGCTCCTTCTTCACCTTGGTTATGCCAGGCGATGTTGAATCAGGTAGATTGGAAACAAGATCTTAATATTGCTGAGTTAGGCGCTGCTGATGGGGTGCTGACAAAGCGTATTTTGTCTCATATGTCAGTGAACTCCCGCTTACAGGCGTATGAGATTCAGCCGCATTTCGCGCACGCATTACACCAAATTAACGACCCGCGCTTGCAGGTAGCATTTCGATCAGCTGAACAGTTGGATCAAGATTACGATGCCGTATTTTGTTGCCTGCCACTGTTATCTATTCCAACCAAGATCACTATTAAGATATTACAACAGGCCCAACAACGTTTACGTGCCAACAAGGGTGTTTTGGTCCTGTTCCAATACAGTCATCTCTCTGAACCCTTATTATCCCGCTATTTTACGTGGAAAAAAATACGGGTAGTGCGTAATTTCCCTCCAGCACTAGTCTATATTTGCCAGCCTCGCTAAGGCTCGATACTCAGCTGTTAGCTGGGTCATAGCCTCTGGGTTACAAGATATTGTCAGCGCAATATTTACAGCTATCAATGTTAAAGATAGCGGCCAGCGTGAAAATCTAAAAAATTATGGCTGGTTTATACAAGGTTTCGTTGAGCTGCCGGATCAATGGATTGTACTGGCAGGTTTACGTTACGATTATTTCGATGTTTTCGCGGGTAAAGATCGGCCTTTGATCACTAATACTGATAGTTCTGACAGTAAATTGATTCGATGAATGGGTGTGGTCTATAAACTGATGTCTGGAGTCTTTCTGTACAGTAGCAACAGTGAATCCTTCATACCTAATTTCTCTATCACCACACAGATTGATTTGTTGCCACCGGTGCAGGGGTAATCTCGGGAAATTGCTAGCAAGGTCGAGTTAGTCAATGGTGTTACTGGCACCCTGACAGGGTTTGATATTGCTAAGCGTAATGTGAATGAGTTAATGGTGAAACAGTGATCCGCACTGTTAGTTGGGTTCGCTCGCAAGGCGTCGAATTCGATGTGGCTGGGTAATCACTGACCGCTTAAGTGTGATGGTGGTCTATGCCTATAGGAATGTTATTTTAATGTAACATACTGATAGTAAGGGTTATTATCATGTTGGCATCGCCGTGGTAGCGCGTTATTAATTCTGACCCAGACATTGGGTATTACAGGTTGGTTGAGCGGAGATGGCTGAGTGTTGCAGCCGTTGCTCGATATGCCGGGTGGGTACTGCAGCCAATAGTTTTACCTTAGATTCTTACACTGTGGCAGACGCCTTCATTTCATCTTCATTACCCATTAATAATTATCGGGTGAAATGGTAGCTCAATGTGAAAAACATCTTTAATAAAATCTATTATTCTTCTAACGGTGGCAATTTACGGGTTGCTGTTGGAGAACCTCGATAGTTTATTTTGCTTGCCTGTGCTGATCTCTAATTAGGGTTATCAATCGATACTGATTAATGTTATGCGTGGGAGGGTTGTACAATATCACTCATACTTTGTGTATAGTTAATTTTACAGGGATGTAAAGTTTGCACTACCCTCAATTATAGGTATGATTTGCATCTACAGCATAGAGCTGGGAGTTAATCCTGTTTAACCGGTCAACAAGGGTGGCCCGGTTTCTTGATAGCGAGAATTTATCCTCAGAAGTTGATGCGAAAGGACTTTCAAGTAATGACACAAACTATCTTCATGGTAGGTGCGCGCGGTGCAGGTAAGACAACAATAGGGAAAGCATTGGCGCAAGCATTGGGATATCGATTTATTGATACCGACCTGTTTATGCAGCAAACCTTGCAGGCCAGTGTTGCTGAGCTTGTCGCACGTGAAGGATGGGATGGTTTTCGCATGCGGGAAAGTATGGCCCTTCAGACCGTAACGGCTGCTAAAACGGTGGTAGCTACCGGCGGTGGTGCAGTATTATCTCAAGAAAATCGCACTTTTATGCGTAATCACGGGTTGGTTATTTATCTGCGGGCCTCTGCCAATGTGTTGGCTGGGCGGTTAGCAGAAGATCCGGAAGATGCCCAGCGGCCAAGTCTTACTGGCAAACCTATTGTAGAGGAGATGCTGGATGTATTGGCGAGTCGAGAGGCGTTATATCAAGAGGTTGCCCATCATGTGTTAGATGCAACTCAGCCGCCAGAAGAGGTTGTTGAGCATATTTTGCAGATTTTATCGGGTGAGAAAGTGAAGTAGCAGAGCGTTTCTATTTGTAGGATGAATATTTAGCCCATCTGATTGCCCGCTAGTTGTACGAAGCGTACAATTATAAATTATGTAATCATTTTCACGTAAATCATTTGCGTGACTAATGCCACTCAAGGCAGGGCCATTCAAGGCGGGCCGATGAAAACCTTCAAATTGTTTATCCACCAACACACCAATTTTATGCCCGCGTTCTGGTCAATATTGATTGTGGTATTTGAAACGTCGCTGGCGTTGTATATTTTACGTAACCTCTAATATCCCCCTCTTTGCTTTCTATTCATGAACCTTCACCTATGTTGTGAGGGGGTTTGCTATTGACTGTTTTATCCGAATAACCTCTTTTTCGGGTAGGAATATCTGTCTTTTGACGGTAAATCGTGCGCTTTTTCGGCAACTTTATCGGTGAATCCGGTTATGATCCCATTTCACCATAATAATCAGTGACAGAGCATTTAGAGAGACTCTAATATGAAAGCTCAATCTTGATTAAGACGCGGGTGCAAAAACTATGCTGAAATTTAATGAGTATTTTACCGGGAAAGTGAAATCTATTGGTTTTGACAGTGACAGCATTGGGCAAGCTAGCGTTGGGGTGATGGAAAAGGGCGAGTACACGTTCAGTACGGCTAAAGCGGAAGAGATGACGGTCATCACCGGTAGCCTAAAAGTACTGATTCCGGGTTCATCAGGTTGGGAAGTCTTTAAGCCAGGCGAAACTTTCTACATCCCTGCGGAAAGTGAATTTAACCTGCAAGTTGCTGAGGCATCTTCGTATCTGTGTAAATATTTGAGCTAATTGCCTCTTTGAATTTTGCCCTCTCCATGCCAGAGAGGGCGATATATCTCTTTAAGCCACAGCCTGTTAGTGCTGGGCCTCGCCACCTAAGGCTTCAATCAAGTTTTTAATCAGGGCGGCCAATTCACTGGTCATCAGAATAAAATCGGCATCGAAGCGCTGAGCAAAATCTTCCCGATCAATATCTTCATTCTGTTCACGTAGCGTGTCAGAGAATTTCAGGCGTTTGAGTGAGCCATCATCGGACAGCACCAATTGAACACGCTCCTGCCAATCTAGCGCTAATTTAGTGACTAGCTTACCGGCTTCAATGTGTACTGCAATCTCATCGCTGAATAGATCCTGTTTCTTACAGCGGATCACGCCACCTTCTTCCAAAATGGCCTTTAATTCAGCTTCATCCATTAAGGCAAAGCCTGCTGGCAATTCTTTGCTGCGTACCCATTCGGTCAGGGTCAGCTCAATCGGGTTTTCTAATGTCAGTGGCACTACTGGCAAGGAACCCAAGCTTTTACGCAATAATGCCAAAGTATCTTCGGCTCGCTTGGCACTCGCTGCATCGACCATAATTAGGCCGTTAACAGTATCAATCCACAAGAAAGTCTGATTAAAGCGACTGAATGCCCGGGGCAACAAACTGTGCAGAACTTCATCTTTTAATGAGTCTTTCTCAGTTTTTTTCAGTTTGCGATGTTGCTCACCTTCCAGTCGTTCGATTTTTGCCTGCAATTCTTGCTTAATCACCGGTGATGGCAAGATCTTCTCTTCTTTGCGCGCACAAATGACGATTTGACCATTAACCGAATGGGTTAATGCATCGCTGTGTGAACCCAGCGGTGATACCCAACCGGTTTTAGCCATATCCTGACTGCCGCATGGCGTGAAACTCAGGGCGCTTAACTGTTTTTCCATTTCGTCCGCAGACAGTGAAACTTCCCGGCTCAAACGGTAAACCATTAAATTCTTAAACCACAGCATAGTATTATCCCTGGCTCGTGCGCGCTCGGAGCGCGCGAGTTAATCAAACGCAGGGCGGCATGATAACGAATTGAGGCCTTGGCCCCTAGTAAAAAGAATAAGAAAAAAGCAGAGCCAGTTAGCAATTCATTGAACATTATTTCTATCTGAAGAGATTCAAAGACCACAGAATGCAAAAATGCAGGTGACAAAGATTGTGTCGCAACGAGGTATTGTCCAAACTGAGTGAGAGGATTTGTATTTTTGCCAAAACCCCTAATTGATAGAATCTTCTGTCAAAAACATATTTGCCGATAAAATTTTTTGTCTACAGAACAGAAAGCAACCCTGTCAATGAGGTGAGGCGCTATGCGCATTGGTATAGATTTAGGTGGAACCAAAATTGAAGTCATTGCTTTAGCCAATGACGGGACGGAGCTTTTTCGTAAACGGATCGATACTCCGCGCCATGATTATCAAAAAACCTTGCTGGCGATTGCGGCGTTAGTTGCAGATGCTGAACAAGCAACTGAGGAGCTGGGCAGTGTTGGTGTGGGTATTCCTGGCACACTTTCTCCTTTTACCGGTAAGGTAAAAAATGCCAATTCAGTATGGCTGAATGGTCAGGTGGTAGATAAAGACTTGTCAGAGTTGCTCTCTCGCTCGGTGCGCCTGGCAAACGATGCTAACTGCCTGGCTGTCTCTGAGGCCACCGATGGTGCCGGAGCCGGAAAACATCTAGTATTTGCGGCTATTATCGGCACGGGTTGTGGGTCTGGTATTGCTATTGATGGGCGGGTACATACTGGTGGTAATGGTATCGCCGGTGAGTGGGGGCATAATCCGTTACCGTGGCAGAATGATGAAGAGCGGCAATATCAGCAAGAAGTTGCTTGTTATTGCGGTAAAAAAGGCTGTATTGAAACCTTCGTTTCCGGTACCGGCTTTGCCACCGATTACTTCCGTCTAAGCGGCAAACCTCTTAAAGGTCATGAAATTATAGCCTTGGTGGAGCAGGGCGATGCGGTAGCTGAACAAGCTATGGTCAATTATGAGCAACGGTTGGCAAAGTCATTGGCTCATGTCATAAATCTGTTTGATCCCGATGTGGTGGTATTGGGGGGAGGGATGAGTAATGTCGATCGGTTGTATAAAACATTACCGAAGTTAATTAGCCCTTGGGTCTTTGGCGGCGAGTGTGAAACGCCAATCCGCAAAGCATTGCATGGCGATTCTAGTGGGGTGCGTGGCGCAGCCTGGTTGTGGCCTGCCATTACCCTTCGTCCTTGACGCTTCAGTGTTGTTAGCCGCACTCACTTACCCGAATCACTGGCTTGAGTCAGTTCATCGGGGGGCATTCGTTTGCCGCCAGGCTGTATGCTAATGACCGTGGAAAACGCATTTATCCTGTGGACTGGAAGCCACAAGAGGGTAACCAGAATTTGCTTAGTCTTGGTTTACCCTAAAGATATTATCCAAGCGGCTGACACCCAATCCATTGACTTTTTTTACTTTAATTTGCACCGGGATGCGTTCTTTCATGGCCTCAACATGGCTAATAACCCCAATGGTTTTGCCTGATGCGTTCAGGCTATCCAGCGCATCTAGTGCGGTATCCAGTGTTTCTGCATCCAACGTACCGAAACCTTCATCAAGGAACAGTGAGTCAATACTGGTTTTATGGCTGACCAAATCTGATAGCGCCAGAGCTAAAGCCAAACTGACCAAAAAGCTCTCCCCCCCGGACAGTGTGCGGGTATCACGTATAGCATCAGCCTGCCAGGTATCCACCACTTGCAGCTCTAGTGCATCACTGGTTTTTCGTTGCAACTGATAACGCCCGTGCAAACGACTAAGCTGGTTATTTGCCAGATAGACCAAATGATCGAGTGTGAGTCCCTGCGCAAACTTACGGAATTTATCACCCTCTTTGGAGCCAATTAAGTGATTGAGATAGCTCCAGTCATCATATTGTTGTTGGCTACGTTCAATTTGCTCAAACAACGCGTGCTGATTGTTACGGCGAACGGCGTCGCTCTCTAGCTGGTTGCGTAATTCACCTTGCCGCAATGCATTGGCTTTTAACTGTGCCAGTAGTTGCTCGGATTGCTGCTGTAATAGTGCTAATTCAGTGGTTGGAGAAACACCAGCTGGGCAGGTTTGAAGATATTGCTCCAATGCTTCATTGGCTTGCTGTAAGCGGATATTGGCTTGCTGTTGGCGTTCACTCAATTGTTGTTTTAATTGCTGCAAACCTTGCCTTTCTTCTTCGCTCAGTAATGCCGCGGTTAAGGCTGCTTCATCAATGAACTCACTGCTTACTAGTGCTTGTTGTAATTCAGTTTGGGCCGTGGTCGCACGCTGCTGATTTTGTTGATGCTGCTGCTCTAAACCTGCCAGTTCACCTGATATCAGGTGAAGTTGAGATTGAGCTTGTTGCAGGGCAGTCGTTGCATTCTGTTGTGCTAATTCTACTTGCTGCTGTTGCTGGCGTAATAGCTGGCGTGCCTCGGCAACATTGCTGTTACCAAATAGGGCGTGGCGTTGATGATTTTGTTGTTGCAACAAGATTTCAGCTTGTTGATGTTGCAGGCCAAGGGCTGATAATTGGTCGACATATTCTTGCAAGTGGCGACGCTCATTTTCAATCTGCGTTTCCAGTGCTTTTTGCCCTAGCTCCAGTTGTTGCTGTTCTAGTTGATACTGATGCCACCGCTGATTTTCTTCTTCGCGTTGTGCCAGCCAACTTTCCTGCTGACTTGTTTCAGGTATTGATAGCGAAACTGCGGCCAGAGCATCACTGAAACCTTGGCGTATTCTTGCCAATTCATCTTGTTGACGCTGATGTTGGGCAAGTAACTGTTGCTGGGCTTGTTGGGTATCTTGTTGACGTTGAAGGAGGAGTGCCAATTGCTGCTGATGCTTTTGTTGCAGTTGTTCTGCTTGGGCCAGCATATCTTTAGCTTGTTGATATTGCTGGTTAAGTTGTTCATATTCTGCCAGTTTTTGCTGACACAATTGCTCCGATTTTTCCTGTTGCTCCAGCCAGGTTGCCAACGCCACTGCGTCATTTAATACAAATGCCAGTGCCAATGGTTTTGTCAGTGTTTGCCAGCGTTGTTGATAATCCGCCAGTTGCTGCAGGCTGTGTTGTAGCTCTTGCTCCAGGCGCAACTGTTGTTGTTGCACATTTTCTACTTGTGTACGTAATTCCGTTCCGGCAGTGAAGAGTTGCTCAACCTGAAGGCGCAGTTCCTCAACTCGTACTGCGGTTTCTGACGGTTTTACCGCTTGATACTCTTTAATTGCCGGGTGATCCAGTGCGCCACAGAGTGGGCAAGCAGCACCTGGCTGCAGTTTGGTCCTTTCTGCTTCTAAGCTGACTATCTGCTTTTCGCGATCCAGAAGGGCTTCTAAATCTATCAGATGTTGTTTTTGTTGTTTATATAGCTGACGTTTTTCTGCTAGTTGCTGTTCTAGTTGTTTTAACTGTTGTTGCTGGCTAATTAACTGTTGCTGCTGTTTATCATGTTGTGTCTGAACTTGCTGGGCTAGAGGAGATAATGCAGCTAATTGCTGCCGTACTGTACGCTGTTGCTGGAGTTCAATCAGTTGTTGGCGTAATTGTGCCGAGGGGTGCAACTGCTCTAGTGCTGATAATTGTTGCTGGATGCTACCTGCTTGCGAGTTGGCTTGCACTAACGCCGCTTGTTGCTGTTTATCCTGCTCGTTCAGTGTGGCAGTTTGTTGTTGCAAGCTATTGAGCAATGTAACCAGTAGCTGTAACTGTTGTTCGCTTTCAACAGATTGCTGTTGTTGTATGTGTAACTGACGAAATTGCTCACGCCATAAAGGTAGATTTTTTTCCCAGTGTTGATGATGAGCATTAAGATGTGCATATTCAGCCAGTTGTTGCAGGCGTTGGCGGGTTTGCCGCAATTGTTGTTCATTTTGTTCAAGCTGCTGCCTACCTTGCTGTTCCTTACTACGCAACTGCTGTAGTTGTGCAGTAAGCTGCTCTAACATCTGCTGTTGATGGGTAATAAGGTTATCCAGTGGCACCACTTTTTGTTCAATCAGTGTTTCCTGCTCATGCTGTTTGGCCGCTTGCTGCTGGCGAGCCAAGTTGGCTTGCTCTAGTGCCACAGCCAGTGGTGTCAGCTGTGCTTGAAGTTGCTGCTGTTGTTGGGCCAGTGTGGTGATGCGCAGTTGTATTTGTTGCAAGTCTTGCTGACTACGTGAACGCTCTCGCAACAAAGGACGTAATTTCTCGGCGGGTTCACTACGGGCTAGTCGTTGCAGTTCCGGCTGAGCTTGCTGATATTCTTGTTCGATAATTTTTTGTTGTTGCTGATATTCCAGCAGATTTTTTTGCTGCTGTTGCCAACCTGCTAGCCAGTGGATTTGGTTCTGATTAACTTGTTGCTCTGAAGCAAGTTGCTTTTCTTGTTCACCTAGAACATCTATTTGTTGTGCTACAGCCTGGCGTTGATCTTCATTCATCAGTTCAATACCACTGGCGCGTTGATGCAAAGCATCCAGCGAGATCTTAGCTTGCTTATGTTGCTCAAATACATGCTCAGAAAGGCGGCCATAGATCTCGGTGCCGGTTAACTCTTCTAATAATTCGGCACGATCATTGGCATCAGCATTGAGAAACGCAGCAAATTGCCCCTGTGACAACATCATCGATTTGGTAAAACGGCCAAAATCCAGCCCGGTGATTGCCGCGACCATCTCCAACTTGTCTCGTACTTTATCTGCCAGGATTTTGCCGTTTTCGCAGAGTGCCAACTCAACTTTAGGGGCTTGCAGATTTCCTTCCGGGCTATTTTTGGCCCGCCGTTGACTCCAGAATGCGCGATAGCGGGTACCTTTTACCTCAAACTCAACTTCAGCCAGTGACTCCGCAGTATGGCGAGTCATCAACTCATTCTGGCTGGGCGTGACAGTCAGTCGTGGAGTCTGGTGGTACAGCGCCAGACAAATTGCATCCAACAGGGTGGTTTTACCGGCCCCTGTGGGACCCGTGATGGCGAATAATCCGTTGCTGGTGAAAGGCTCGGCGGTGAAATCTATCTTCCACTCCCCTTGCAGAGAGTTAATATTCTTTAGGCGCAGGCTTAAAATTCTCATGCGGATTGCTCCTCTGCGGCATCTTTACCTTGCGTTATCTCTTCAACAACTTGATTGAACATTTGGCGCATACGTTGTTGGCGTGGCTCGGCTAAATCAGCCTCCAGTGCCAGCCTGCGCTCAAATACATCAGATACACTCAGCTCATTAAGGGTTTCTTTTTCTTGTCGTTCGATACCGATATTGCGCTGCTCTTTACTGCGACGCAATAACACCACCTCTACTGGGAGTTCTGCGGTCAATGCTTGTATTCGTCTTTGAATATCAGTGAGATAGTCTTGAGTTGCAACCTCGATATCCAGCCATACCGGTAAACCTTGATGGTCAGCAAATTTAGCCAATTGTTGCTCTATTTGCGGTAAATCACCTTTGACTAACTGCATTGGCTGAAATTGTGGAATGAATAGTGGGGTAACTGACGACAGTATTTGCTGAGTAAACTCCACCAGATAGACACTTTTCTCCTTACTTAACTCATCAAAACTCAAGGCGATGGGGGAGCCGCTATAACGAATGTGTTCAGTTTTAGCAACTTGTTGAGCACGATGGATATGGCCCAAAGCAATATAATCTGCTGGCGGAAAAGCTTGCGCCGGGAAAGCGTCCAATGTGCCGATGTAAATATCGCGCACTGAGTCACTGGTGGTCACGCCAACGGTGGTCAGATGCCCAGTGGCGATAATCGGTAAGGGTAGATTTAGCTCGCTACGCAGTTCAACCGCTCGTTGATAGAGCACCTGATAGTGACCTGCGATCGCTTCTTGCAATGCCAGTTGTTTTTGCCCACCAGATTCACCAGCCTGGCTGGTCACTAAATCACGTGGTCGTAGAAAAGGAATGGCGCACAGTACAGCTGCGGGCTGATGTTGGCGGTCTTTTAGAATAATGACTTGTTGATCCAGATGACTGCTGGCACAGGAAATTACAGTGGTATTCAGATAGGAAAGCAAACCTCGTGACTCATTCAGCGTTGAGACTGAATCGTGGTTCCCTCCCAGCACGACCAACTGGCAGCCAGTGGGTTGGAGTTCGACCACAAAACGGTTATAAAGCTCACGGGCATAGCTGGGGGGCGAGCCAGTATCAAATATGTCACCGGCAATAATTAACGCATCAACCTGGTTTTCTTCAATTTTATCAATGAGCCAATGCAGAAATGCCTGATGTTCGGCAGCTCGGCTTTTAGTGAAGAAATGTTGGCCTAAATGCCAGTCAGAGGTATGAATAATGCGCATAAAACTCCCGCTATGGCAGGTTATCTTTCATGGAGTGGCGCTGATTATAAACGCTGTTAGCGGGATGTCGCGGCTAAAAAGAAGGTATGGTGGAAATCTCCGAGAAGCTTCGCAAATTTCAGTGCTGTATTTTGCAATTAACATGAAATTTATCACTATGCTTATTGCTTACGATAGCGTGATGTTTTTCATAAAAATGTCACAAAACTGACGCATAATGGCTCGCGACATAACATAGTGACCACTAACTTACTGGCAGGGTTGATGATGGCAAGACGCATACTTGTGGTGGAAGATGAAGCACCAATCCGTGAGATGGTGTGCTTTGTGTTGGAGCAGAATGGTTACCAACCGTTAGAAGCCGAAGATTATGACAGCGCGGTAACGCGTTTGTCGGAGCCTTTCCCTGATTTGGTGCTACTGGACTGGATGCTGCCCGGTGGATCAGGTATTCAGTTTATTAAGCATATGAAACGCGAAGCACTGACGAGAGATATCCCGGTAATGATGCTGACTGCTCGTGGTGAGGAAGAAGACCGGGTACGCGGGTTGGAAGTGGGTGCCGATGACTATATTACCAAGCCATTTTCGCCAAAAGAGCTGGTAGCGCGCATTAAAGCGGTTATGCGTCGGATATCACCAATGGCAGTAGAGGAAGTGATTGAAATGCAAGGGCTGAGCCTTGACCCTTCCTCGCATCGCGTGATGGCGAATGAACAGGCGCTTGATATGGGGCCAACCGAATTTAAATTGCTGCACTTCTTTATGACCCATCCTGAGCGGGTATACAGCCGTGAGCAGTTGCTTAATTATGTCTGGGGCACTAACGTTTATGTAGAAGACCGCACGGTTGACGTGCATATTCGTCGGTTACGTAAGGCGCTTGAAGTTGATGGTCATGACAAAATGGTACAAACCGTCCGAGGAACAGGATACCGTTTCTCAACGCGCTACTGAGTTTTCAGTGCCGGAGAATTCGTTGTGTTAGAACGTTTATCGTGGAAAACGCTGGCTTTAGAGCTGGCTCTTTTTTGTCTGCCCGCATTATTACTAGGTGCCTTTATTGGGTACCTTCCTTGGCTATTACTGGTTTCAGTGGTAGCGGCGCTGGTCTGGAATTTTTATAACCAACTCAAATTATCTCACTGGCTGTGGTTAGACCGCAGTATGACGCCTCCTGCTGGGCGTTGGAGCTGGGAGCCTATATTTTACGGTTTATACCAGATGCAGTTGCGTAATCGGCGGCGGCGGCGGGAATTAGCCTTGCTTATCAAGCGGTTCCGCAGTGGCGCAGAATCATTACCTGATGCTGTGGTGATAACCACCATTGACGGCAATATTTTCTGGTGCAATGGATTGGCCCAGCAACTGTTGGGGTTCCGTTGGCCGGAAGATAATGGTCAGCATATTCTCAACTTATTGCGCTACCCGGAATTTAGCCAGTATCTGCAGCAACAAGAGTTTTCTCGCCCCCTGACATTGCAATTGAATAATGGTTATTACGTTGAATTCCGTGTGATGCCTTATTCCGAAGGACAATTGCTTATGGTTGCCCGGGATGTTACCCAAATGCGCCAGTTGGAAGGTGCCCGCCGTAACTTCTTTGCCAACGTCAGCCATGAACTGCGCACGCCGCTGACAGTATTGCAGGGGTATTTGGAAATGATGCATGACCAAGAGCTAGCAGGCCCCCTGCGTGAGAAAGCCCTCGGGACGATGCAGGAACAAACCAAACGGATGGATGGGTTGGTAAAACAACTATTGACGCTATCACGAATTGAAGCCGCTCCTAATGTGGATATGAATGAGCAGGTGGATATTTCCCGCATGCTGAAGATGCTACAGCATGAGGTTCAGGCATTGAGTAATGGGCGTCATGAGATTACGTTTCGGATTAATGAGCAACTGAAGGTCTTCGGCAATGAAGACCAACTGCGCAGTGCGGTTTCTAACTTGGTCTATAACGCAGTCAATCACACACCTGAAGGGACTAAAATTGAGGTGTGTTGGCAACAAACGCCGCAAGGTGCACAGTTTCAGGTCAGTGATAATGGGCCGGGCATTGGTCCTGAGCATGTTCCGCGCCTTACTGAACGCTTCTATCGAGTGGATAAAGCACGTTCAAGGCAAACTGGCGGCAGCGGGTTAGGGTTGGCAATTGTGAAGCATGCATTAAGTCACCACGATGCCCGTCTGGATGTGATGAGCGAAATCGGCTTGGGAACGAGATTTATTTTTACCTTGCCGAATCGGTTGATTGTTCCGACGGTTTTAACCGAGAATGCAGTCAAATCCTAAGACTGCATGGATACCAAGCTGATGATATGGGGAAAACGGGCGCTGTTGCATGCCATGCTGTGGTTTAGCTATGGCGTTTTAGCGCAATCGACGGCGCTAACGCCGATGGAGACTGCGCTGCCATCATCGTCAATTTCCGCTAGTCAAACTTTATCCGGCAATCTTTCCAGTGTTGGTTCTGACACTTTGGCCAATTTGATGTCTTTGTGGGCCGAAGATTTCAATCATCATTACCCCGGTGTTAATCTGCAAATACAAGCTGCAGGTTCCTCGACAGCGCCTGCAGCACTGGCAGCCGGGGCCACCCAACTTGGCCCGATGAGCCGGCCAATGAAAGTTGCTGAAATCACGGCATTTACCCAACGCTATGGTTATCCACCACTTGCCGTCCCTGTGGCCGTTGATGCATTAGTGGTGTTTGTTCATCGAGATAACCCATTGAATAAAATAACCTTGCCTCAGCTTGATGCCATCTTCTCGCAAAATCGTCGTTGTGGGGAACTTCATCGAATTTCCCGTTTTGGTGAACTGGGGTTGGGGGGCAGTTGGGCGGGCCGTTCATTACAACGCTATAGCCGAAATTCAGCCTCAGGAACATACGGTTTCTTTAAACATCAGGTATTGTGTGATGGGGATTTTTCTAATAATGTCAATGAATTACCTGGATCCGCATCCGTTGTGCAAGCCGTGGCTGGCTCATTAAATGGTATTGGCTATGCCAGCATTGGTTTTCGCAACACAGGGGTTAAGCCGTTGGCACTGGCGGTGAATGGTCAGGATTTTGTGATGCCAACAGCCGAGAATGTCAAAGAAGGTAACTATCCATTGTCGCGTTATCTGTACATCTATATTAATAAAGCGCCAGGACAACCGCTGGAACCTTTAACAGCAGCCTTTCTTGAGCGTGTTTTATCACCCGAAGGACAAAAACGAGTCATCCATGACGGTTATTTGCCATTACCTCCCGAGATGCTCAGTCATACCCGAAAAGAGCTAGGTTTTGCTCATTAAAATGTTAACGACTGGCTATAAATGATACAAATCATATGGCGTGTATTTCTCTAAATCTGGCATGATTGACTGGTTTGAAAAGATTGTCTGGATGAAGACTCTGCTTTTGTGATCCTGACTTGCCTTTCTCCGCTATAAACGGTCTACTTACCGCCGTTGTTGACCTATTCCACCTGCAAATAACTTCAAAAACACTGCATACTGACGAAATAGATTGCTTATTAACCGCTGGGATTTGCGTTTATCAGAGCTTTATATCGTTTCGATCACGTCGGAAAGGCCACAACTTAGCACTTTTTCTTTTGGTCATTTAACTAGGCAACGCACACCACTATGAGTCATCGTTTATCGTCTAAAGATATTATGGCATTAGGTTTTATGACCTTTGCCTTATTCGTTGGAGCTGGCAACATCATCTTCCCACCGATGGTTGGTTTACAATCAGGTGAGCATGTGTGGTGGGCCGCTCTGGGCTTCCTGATTACTGCGGTTGGATTACCGGTGATTACCGTTATTGCACTTGCTCGTGTGGGCGGCAGTATCGATGCTCTAAGTTCGCCAATTGGCCGTAGTGCGGGCCTGGTTCTGGCTACCGTCTGTTATCTGGCCGTCGGGCCACTATTTGCTATCCCGCGTACTGCCACGGTTTCCTTCGAAGTGGGTATCGCACCTTTGACCGGTGATGGCCCGCTGCCGCTGTTTATCTATAGCGTGGTTTATTTCGCGCTAGTTATCGGGATTTCTCTGTATCCGGGGCGTTTGCTGGATACCGTCGGGCATATTCTGGCTCCGCTGAAAATTTTGGCGTTGGCTATTTTGGGTATTGCTGCCTTGATTTGGCCTGCTGGCCCATTGATTCCGGCAACCGATGCTTACCAACAAGTGCCATTCTCCTCAGGTTTCGTTAATGGCTATTTGACCATGGATACCTTAGGTGCGCTGGTCTTCGGGATAGTTATCGTCAATGCTGCGCGTTCACGTGGCGTCGTATCTCCGGGGCTGTTGACGCGCTATACAATTTGGGCTGGCTTGATTGCTGGTGTGGGTTTGACGCTGGTTTACCTGAGCTTGTTTAAGTTGGGTTCCGGTAGTGGCAGTTTGACGCCTGATGCCCAAAATGGTGCCGTAGTGCTGCATGCTTATGTTCAGCATACTTTTGGTGGGTTGGGGAGTGTGTTTCTGGCCGCTCTGATTTTCATCGCCTGCATGGTTACTGCGGTAGGCCTGACTTGCGCCTGTGCTGAATTCTTTGCTCAGTACCTGCCATTGTCATACCGGGCGCTGGTCTTTATCCTCGGTATTTTCTCAATGATGGTATCGAATCTGGGCCTGAGCCATCTGATTCAGATCTCTATCCCAGTACTGACGGCGATTTATCCACCTTGTATTGTGCTGGTGCTGATGAGTTTCACTTTACGCTGGTGGCGTCATGCCTCACGTATTGTGGCGCCAGTCATGTTGGTCAGCTTGCTGTTTGGTATCCTGGATGCGGTAAAGGCGTCGACATTCGCGCAATTCCTGCCGGAATGGACCCAGCATCTGCCACTAGCAGCACAAGGTTTGGCATGGTTATCGCCTTCACTGCTGGTATTCGTCGTCGTGGGGCTGTACGATCGGCTCTGCTGTCGCCAGGAAGTTGCTGCTAAGCAATAACTGCACAGGCATAGGATATTTTTAGCCACGGCTCATCCCCGTGGCTTTTTGCTGAAAAAAGACGGGACAATGTTCATGGAATTACCAGTCAAAAATAAGCTGAAGCGCGGCCTGACGACACGCCATATTCGCTTTATGGCATTAGGGTCAGCAATAGGTACCGGCTTATTCTATGGTTCGGCTGATGCAATAAGAATGGCAGGGCCTAGTGTATTATTGGCATATCTTATTGGTGGCGTGGTGGCATTCATCATCATGCGCGCCTTGGGCGAAATGTCAGTCAATAACCCGCAAGCCAGCTCCTTCTCTCGTTATGCACAAGATTATCTTGGGCCAATGGCGGGTTATATCACCGGTTGGACCTATTGCTTTGAGATCCTGATTGTCGCTATTGCCGATGTGACTGCTTTCGGTATCTATATGGGGGTCTGGTTCCCAGATGTGCCTCATTGGGTATGGGTACTGAGTGTCGTCCTTATTATTGGCGCTATCAATATGATGAGTGTCAAAGTATTCGGCGAGTTGGAGTTCTGGTTCTCATTCTTTAAAGTTGCCACCATTATCATCATGATTCTGGCCGGTATTGGCATCATTATCTGGGGTATTGGTAACGGTGGGCAGCCGACCGGTATTCATAATCTATGGACCAACGGCGGCTTCTTCAGTAACGGTTTTGTTGGCATGATCCTATCATTGCAGCTGGTGATGTTTGCCTATGGCGGTATTGAAATTATTGGTATCACTGCCGGTGAAGCTGAAAATCCGAAAAAATCCATTCCAAAAGCGATTAACTCGGTGCCGTGGCGCATTCTGGTGTTCTATGTCGGTACACTGTTTGTCATCATGTCTATTTATCCGTGGAACCAAGTAGGCACTAACGGCAGCCCATTTGTTCTGACCTTCCAGCACATGGGAATTACCGTGGCGGCGGGTATCCTGAACTTTGTGGTTATCACCGCTTCATTATCCGCCATTAACAGCGATGTGTTCGGTGTCGGGCGTATGCTAAATGGGATGGCTGAACAGGGCCATGCACCCAAAGCCTTTGCGGCAATTTCCAAACGCGGTGTACCCTGGGTCACAGTGTTGGTGATGATGTTTGCCATGTTGATCGCGGTCTATCTCAATTACATTATGCCAGAGAATGTGTTCTTGGTTATCGCCTCGTTGGCGACTTTTGCTACTGTTTGGGTGTGGATTATGATCCTGTTCTCTCAGATTGGCTTTCGTCGTTCGTTGAGTAAAGATCAAATTAAGGCGCTGGATTTCCCGCTGCGTGGTGGCACCATCACCTCCGTGCTGGCAATCATTTTCCTGGTGTTTATCATCGGTCTAATTGGCTGGTTCCCTACCACCCGTATTTCACTGTATGTCGGGCTGGTGTGGATTGCCTTACTGTTGGTGGGCTATTACTTCAAGGTCAGCCATCAGAAGAAGCAAGCGATACTGGCGAAAGAAGCTGAATAAGACTGAATTGAACTCAATGTAAAGCCGGGAGATTTCCCGGTTTTTTCTTATCTTCGGTATCTGGTCTTTGTCTCGCAGATATTCTAATTCATCTCTCTCCGCCCCCGGTCTCATCCCTGATATTTATGCCAACAGATGATGGGCTGCGCCCAATAACATGGCACTGTTTATATCGATTAATTATTTTACGGGTGAATGTGTCGCGGCGTTAATGTCTGCACCAGATAGCCTTAACAGGAATGGTTTTGGTTAAATCAGGAGAGTTTTATGCTGAGTGGTTGGCATTTACCGGTCACGCCTTTTGTCCGTCAACGAGGCGATGCATTACATATTACTTTATGGTTGCAGGGTGATAATTTACCCGAGCAGGTTTTCTTACGTTGTGAGCCAGATAACGAAGAGTGGCTGCTTAGCATGCAGGGGCTGCAACGTGATGATTTTTGGTGTTATCGCGCGAAATTACCTTTACACGAAGGCCAGCCAACACGGCGCTATTGCTTCAAACTGTTGTGGAATGATGATCAGCAGTGGTTTGGCCCACTAGGATTTTCAAAGATACCGCCAGCGCAATTGGCGCAGTTTGCCATTGATCTGCCTGATAGTGGCCCGGATTGGGTTGCAGACCAGATTTTTTATCAGATATTCCCCGACCGGTTTGCCAGTAGCCAGGGTGAAGATGGCGTGCAGGAGGGCAGCTATACCCACCATGCTGCCGGTGTTTCTGTCTCTCGCCGAGAATGGCAACAACCGCTGGATGATACCAATGCCGCCTCAACATTCTATGGCGGCTCTCTGACCGGTATCAGTCAAAAAATCCCTTACTTACAGCAATTAGGCGTTACCGCGCTGTATTTAAACCCGATCTTTACCGCGCCCAGCGTCCATAAATATGACACGCAGGATTATTACCAAGTCGATCCTTATCTCGGGGGAGAGCAAGCCTTTCTGCAATTACGCCATGCCACTCATAAGGCTGGGATCAAATTGGTGCTTGATGGTGTATTTAATCACACTGGTGATTCTCACCATTGGTTTGACCGCCATCAGCAAGGGGAGAATGGCGCATGCCACCATCAGGATTCACCTTATCGCAGTTGGTTTAATTTCTTCCCTGATGGACGAGCACTGGATTGGAAAGGTAATGCCAGCCTGCCAAAGCTCAACTTTGCCAATGAAGGCGTGGTGAATACAATTTATCGCGGTGAAGATAGTGTAGTTCGCCATTGGTTAAAACCGCCATATAGCATTGATGGCTGGCGGCTGGATGTGGTGCATATGTTAGGGGAAGAGGGCGGAGCAAAAGGTAATTTACGCCATCTGGCAGGTATTTATCAGGCCGCGAAAGAAGAAAATCCTCAGGCTTATATTCTGGGGGAGCACTTTGGTGATGCACGTAATTGGTTGCATGCCGGAGTGGAAGATGCCGCAATGAACTATATGGGGTTTGCCTTGCCGGTGCGCAGCTTCCTGGCCGGTCAAGATGTTGCCTATCACCCGATAAAACTGCAGGCTGAGGATTGTGCCTATTGGATGGATGAATACCGTGCTGGATTGCCTCATGGTCATCAACTGCGTTTATTTAACCAGTTAGATAGCCATGATACTGCCCGGTTTATCACTCTGCTCAATGGCGATAAAACCCGCATGCAAATGGCGCTGGTATGGCTGTTTAGCTGGATTGGGGTGCCGTGCTTATTTTATGGGGATGAGATTGGGTTGGAGGGGGGGAATGACCCATACTGCCGTAAACCTTTCCCATGGGATAAAGCGCTCTGGCAAGAGGACTTGCTGGGACTGTGCCAACGAATGGCAGCTTTGCGACACAAAAGCATGGCGCTGCGACGTGGTGGATGTCAGGTTATTCATGCCAATGGAGATTCTCTGATATTTATTCGTAGCTATCAGCGTGAGCGGGTGATGGTGGCCATACAGCGTAGCCGTGATGCTGATATTTTATTGCCGGTCTCTCCATTACTTAATGTTGCTCAATGGCAGCGTATTGAAGGTTCATCGGAGTTGGATGTCACGGATGCCGGTATCAATCTGCAACTGAGTGGCGAGAGTGTCACATTGTGGCGTGGAGTTGGTGAGCACTAACTCAAGCACAGTGACCACCGTGCGAGATATTAAAAGCGGCCAAGCGCCGCTTTTTCTTTAGGTGAGATACTATATAAGACAGCGATAGAGCGTTATAACAGGTAGAGGCTATTGCCAGCTAACTTCACCGAAGGGAAAATGATATGAGCACAACGAAAAGACAGGCATTGATAATTGGAGCCTCCCGGGGTTTGGGGCTGGGCCTGGTTGATGAACTTAATCGGCGTGGATGGTCAGTGACTGCGACAACACGCGGAGCGGCAAAAGATACCAGCGCGCATGCGGCTCACTGGTTGACATTGGATATTAATCAACCTGAAAGTATTAAAGCATTTTTACCACAAGTTGAGGGCCAGAAGTTTGACCTGATATTTGTTAACGCGGGCATTTCGGGGCCGGAACATCAATCTGCGGTTGAGGCTAAGCCGGAAGAGATCCTCGAATTGTTCCAAACTAATGCAATTTCACCCATTCGTATCGCCCAATATCTGCTAGCACAACGTAACCCAACCCACAGTGTATTGGCCTTTATGTCGTCTCAATTGGGTAGCCTTGATCATAATGCTTCTGGGCATAAGCCTTTGTATTCAGCAAGTAAGGCCGCACTGAATATGATGACGCGCAATTTGGTGGCTGAAGTGGCCGACCCATCGCTAACCGTATTATCCATTCATCCGGGTTGGGTAAAAACGGATATGGGAGGAGATGCCGCGCCATTGACCATTGCGACCAGTGTGAAAGGGGTTGTTGACCAAATTGAACGCGCTTCAGGTAAAGGCGGGCATGGCTTTATTGACTACCAGGGGCATACATTGCCTTGGTGATATAATTCAGCGGGTAAATCCCCCATCGATGCATTGATGGGGGGCGACATAATTTACCTATTAGTAACCAATCGCGGCGCCGGCAGGGCGACGAACGTCATTGGCCCCATACAAGTAGCCCTCGCGGACTTTGCCTGAGACGGCAGAATCATTCCCTGAATTGGCAGGGCTAACCCCTTCAACGCCAGCCAAGCCAACTAAAATGAGCTCGGCGGCGCCCCATGGGTTCTGTTCAACCATTTTATATCCCATTGTCTTCAGCAGATTAAGAGTATCTGCGGAAACACCGCGTTGCTCGTAGTAAACCTCGTCGGGTAACCACTGATGGTGGATACGTGGCGCATCCACCGCCTCTTGTGGTGCCATGCCGTGGTCAATCACGTTCAATGCTGTTTGCAAGGTAATAGTAATGATCCTAGAGCCACCAGGTGACCCTAAAACCATAAATGTCTTACCATCTTTGGTCACTAAAGTTGGGCTCATGGACGATAGTGGGCGCTTACCGGGGGCGATGGAGTTCGTTGCTCCCTGAACTAAGCCATACAGATTTTGCTCACCCACTTTGACCGTAAAGTCATCCATCTCATCATTCAGGAAAAAGCCTGTACCAGGTGCTATCACGACTGCGCCAAAGCGGCCATTAACTGTGTAGGTGGTAGAGACGGCATTACCTTCATGATCGACAATAGAATAGTGGGTTGTTTCCGGTTTTTCATGTGGCTGCATACCCGGCTGAACTTCTACTGATGGCGTCGCTTTATTGGCGACGATTTGCTTACGAATATCAGCGGCATAACTTTTGCTCAGCAGGCGGTCAATGGGATTCTTAACAAACTCCGGATCACCGAGGAAAGTATTGCGATCCATATAGGCATGGCGCATAGCTTCTGTCAGCGTATGAATGTAAGCAGCAGAGTTAAAACCCATGCCTTTCAGGTCATAGCCCTCAAGGACATTTAATGTTTCACATAATGTCACCCCACCCGAGCTAGGTGGCGGGGAAGAGACAAATTTATAGCCACGATAACTACAGGTAATCGGGGTGGTTTCGGTGATTTTATAGTTGGCAAAATCGGCTGCGGTAAGAATGCCGCCACCTTTTTTAGCTGCTACTTCAACTGCTTGCGGTATTTTTCCTTGATAGAATGCATCCGGCCCTTTTGCAGAAATAGCCGTCAGGGTTTCTGCCAAATCCGCTTGAATCAGGCGATCTCCCGGTTGCAGTGCTTCCCCATTTTGGCGCAGGAAAATTCTAGCAGATTCAGGATCTTGCCGGAATCTTTTGACAGTTGTGTCCAGAATATCAGTGTCGGCGCGGGTCAATATAAAGCCCTCACGGGCCAGTTTGATTGCTGGAGCCATCACTTGCTGACGAGTCAATTTGCCGTATTTCTTCTGGGCACTGTCCATACCCAACACGGTGCCTGGGACACCGGCGGCCAAATAGCCATATAAACTGGCATCTTTGGTGACTTTACCTTCTTTATCCAGATACATATCAGCGCTGGCTGCGGCAGGTGCTGTCTCACGGAAATTTATAAATGTGTCAGTCCCATCAGCTAGGTGAATGGTCATAAATCCCCCTCCGCCAATATTGCCACAGCAGGGATTGACTACCGCCTGTGCATAACCCACAGCCACCGCAGCATCAATCGCATTTCCACCCATTTTTAAAATGTCTGTCCCAACCTGTGAAGCCAGATACTGGGAGGTTACCACCATGCCATTTTTCGCTTCTACCGCCGGTGTTGAGGCCGCATGTAGCGTACCGCTTACCAACAAAGCCAATATAGCCAAGGGCTTGTTCCATTTTTTTAAATACATTCTGACTCCTGTTATTTCCTGCCGCCAGGGATTACCCGGTCATTTTTGTCTGGCAGCTTAAAAGCGCTGCTTATGGAATGTGCAAAACACATACCAGTAATAATTAATAGCAGAATAAATGTTTGTAGCAGCTAATTAATTGGCGACGGAAGGTGGCTGAGTCAGCTATTTCTGGGCTAATAGGTTGATTTTTGCTCAGTGAAAATTAAATGAAATGAAAGCAACTGATTGAAAATAAAGCGATATTCTTAAGGAAGATAAGGTGGGATTAGAAATAATAGTTATATAGACTTCGTGACGGGGGCTTGAAGCTGTCTGCTTTAGGTGCTTATTTCACGTTGAGAGTAGACAGAGAAAAGCCCCGTATCAATGTTAATTAATACGAGACTCTCTGTAATACCCGAGTCAGGGTAGCCATTTTATTGTCGGTTGCAGTTTTCAGGCACCCATTTTTAATATTTATGAACTTAAGCTATCTCAAAATAAAAAAGCCAGTCAGCGAGAACTGACTAGCTTTATATCCCCTGAATAAATCAGGGGAGGCATAAACTGTTATTACAGTTTAGAGGCGTTTTCTGACAGGTATTTAGCAACGCCATCTGGAGAAGCGCCCATACCGGCTTTACCTTTTTCCCACTGAGCAGGGCAAACATCGCCGTGTTCTTCGTGGAATTGCAGCGCGTCAACCATACGCAGCATTTCATCAATGTTACGACCTAGTGGCAGGTCGTTAACCACTTGGTGACGGACTACGCCATTTTTGTCGATCAGGAAAGAACCACGCAGTGCAACACCAGCATCTGGGTGTTCAATACCGTAGGCTTTCTGAATTTCACGTTTGATATCAGCAACCATTGGGTATTTAACTTCACCAATACCGCCTTTATCAACTGGGGTTTTACGCCATGCGTTGTGGACAAACTCGGAGTCAAAAGAAACACCAACAACTTCAACGCCACGTTTCTGGAATTCTTCGTAACGGTGGTCGAAAGCGATCAACTCTGAAGGACAAACGAAAGTGAAGTCCATTGGCCAGAAGAACAGGACGGCAGGGCGGCCGTTCAGGTGTTTTTTCAGGTTGAAGTTTTCAACGATTTCGCCGCTACCAAGAACAGCAGCTGCTGTAAAATCAGGGGCTTGACGAGTTACCAGAACCATAAATTACTCCTGTTAATAGGGATGGATTAACCAGTTGTCTTAAAAGTATCGGCACAGCATAGGTATTTAAGCTCAATGAATAAAGGGATAAATACCAATTGCTGTGATAGCTTTTACCTATTGTTACAACGATTTTAGTTTCGTAGTCTTGCTAAGATACCCATTCTCACAGAAAGAGCAAGTGGCTTCGTGTCAATAACCATACAAACTAAAATGTTTTAATCTATATTTGCTTATGTTGTGCCTGTCCCATCATGGCAGGATAAAATGCCCAGAACAGCTGTTCTAGTGGCTGATAGTGTTGTTCTATGTCGTGAAAAGAGCCTGCGAGCGCCGCCAGCTTAGGCCGTCTATTTGCCATACCTTGTAACACATCAGCTATAAAGGGTAGTTCAGCGTAGCGTTCCAGCCAACGCTCAGGCCACAGATAGGCATTTAGGTTCTGGAAACGTGCCGGTGTCTGCGGTAAATGCGGTAAAATTTGGTGTTGCGCATGTTCAATAAAGTCGGGTAATGGGCAGCTTGGCATCAGTTTATCCCAGTTGCGTGCGAGAAAATGATCCCACAAGACATCCAGAGTAATAGGGGCCACCCGCCGATAATCAGCACTGAAATAGCCGCGGGCCTCTTTAACCAACGGTAAGGTATCGGTCATAACATCAACGCGACGATGCATCATTATACCAGCGACGATATCAGGGGAATATTCACCCTGCGGATTACCGCGGACAAAGTCGGCCATTAAATTGCCTAATAAAGAGCTATCGGCCAATGTTGCGAGATGAAGGTGAGCGAGAAAATTCATGAACGAAGTATATACCTTTATTACTTTAAGTTGCAGCCTGCCCTTGGGGGCTCTAGACTAGCGGCCTATTTTTGTGAACTGGCCCAGTATAACTTGTTGGCCGGATCTGTCCTTATATGAAGTGGAAAGCCATGCGTGTTGCCGATTTTTCTTTTGAGCTCCCGGAATCTCTGATTGCCCATTACCCCCAGCCCCAGCGTAGCGGTTGCCGCTTATTGTCACTGGATGGCCCAACGGGAATGCTAACGCACGGTATTTTCACCGATTTACTGGATAAGTTGGAGCCAGGTGATCTGCTGGTATTCAATAATACTCGGGTTATTCCCGCGCGGCTATTTGGTCGTAAAGCCAGCGGTGGCAAGCTGGAAGTACTGGTAGAGCGGGTTCTGGATGATAGCCGTGTGCTGGCCCATATAAAAGCTTCAAAAGCACCGAAACCCGGCACCGAGTTGCTGCTGGGGGATGATGAAAGCATCCGAGCGACTATGCTTGCCCGCCATGACACCTTATTTGAGCTGCGGTTTGATGATGAACGGGATGTTTTCACTATCCTGAATCTGGTCGGCCATATGCCTTTGCCTCCTTATATTGATCGCCCTGATGAAGATGCTGATCGCGAACTGTACCAGACGGTATATAGCCAGCGCCCAGGAGCCGTTGCAGCACCAACTGCCGGGCTACATTTCGATGAGCCGCTGCTGGCTGCATTACGTGATAAAGGTATTGAGATGGCCTTTGTCACCTTACATGTCGGCGCTGGAACATTCCAGCCAGTGCGGGTCGATACCATTGAAGAGCATATTATGCATTCCGAATATGCAGAAGTGCCTCAAGAGGTGGTAGATGCAGTACTGGCCTGTAAGGCCCGTGGTAATCGAGTGGTCGCTGTGGGTACCACATCCGTACGTTCATTAGAAAGTGCCGCCAGGGCTAGCGAGAACGGCCTTATCTCCCCTTTCTTTGGTGATACTCGCATCTTTATTTACCCGGGATATCACTATCAAGTAGTGGATGCTTTGGTCACCAACTTCCATTTACCTGAATCAACATTGATAATGCTGGTTTCTGCTTTCGCTGGTTATAAAAATACCATGAATGCTTATCAGCAGGCCGTTGCAGAGCAATATCGTTTTTTCAGTTACGGTGATGCCATGTTCATCAGCCGTAATCCACGGGCACCGGAAGAGACGGTCAACCCGTAAATTTTAGGTCACACTCGTGGTGTGATCCGGCAAAACAACATTGGACTGTTTTTCCGATGCTGGAGGTTATGTGAAGTACGAATTACAAAAAACTGACGGGCGTGCTCGTCGTGGTCGTCTGATATTTGAACGTGGTGTCGTCGAGACTCCGGCATTTATGCCAGTGGGTACCTACGGCACCGTCAAAGGGATGACACCGGAAGAAGTCAAAGAAACAGGTGCACAGATCTTGCTGGGCAACACCTTCCACCTTTGGTTGCGCCCGGGCCAGGAAATCATGAAGTTACATGGTGACTTGCATGATTTTATGCAATGGCATGGCCCTATTCTGACTGACTCAGGCGGCTTCCAGGTATTCAGTCTGGGTGCGATGCGCAAAATCAAAGAAGAGGGGGTGACGTTCCAGAACCCAATCAACGGCGATAAAGTGTTCCTCAGCCCAGAAAAATCGATGGAAATTCAGTACGATCTCGGTTCCGATATCGTGATGATTTTTGACGAATGTACCCCATATCCTGCGGACTGGGATTATGCCAAGCGCTCGATGGAAATGTCGCTGCGTTGGGCTGCCCGTAGTCGCCAACGCTTTGATGAACTGAACAATAAAAATGCATTGTTTGGTATTATTCAGGGCGGCGTTTACGAAGATTTACGAGATGTGTCAGTAAAAGGGCTGGTAGATATTGGTTTTGATGGTTACGCTGTGGGCGGCTTGGCGGTAGGTGAGCCAAAAGAAGATATGCATCGTATTTTGGAGCATGTTTGCCCGCAAATTCCGGCGGATAAACCACGTTACTTGATGGGCGTGGGGAAACCAGAGGATTTGGTTGAAGGTGTACGTCGTGGCATCGACATGTTCGACTGTGTGATGCCGACACGTAACGCCCGTAACGGCCATCTGTTTGTCACTGACGGTGTGGTAAAAATCCGTAATGCCAAACATAAGAGCGATACTGCAACGTTGGACGAACACTGTGATTGCTACACTTGTCGCAATTATAGTCGTGCCTACTTGCATCATCTCGACCGTTGCAACGAAATACTGGGTGCACGGCTAAATACCATTCATAACCTGCGTTACTACCAACGCTTAATGGCGGGTTTACGTCAGGCTATTGAAGAGGGTAAATTAGAGAGCTTCGTCGAAGATTTCTATGGCCGGATAGGGAAACCTGTTCCACCACTATTATCTTCACAATTAAGCGTTTGATTTAAAAATTATTGTCTTTGTATTTATAGATTGAGCAGTTACGATTCGCTGTTACTGATTCTATCGCACTGATTTCACACTGATATTGATAACAATGAGGGAATTTTAATGAGTCTTTTCATTTCCGATGCTGTCGCATCCGCTGGGGCTCCGGCTCAGAGCAGCCCGTACTCCCTGGTGATTATGCTGGTGGTATTTGGTCTGATTTTCTACTTCATGATCCTGCGTCCACAGCAAAAACGTGCTAAAGAACACAAAAAACTGATGGATTCTATTGGTAAAGGTGATGAAGTGCTGACCACTGGTGGTTTGCTTGGTCGTGTCACTAAAGTAGCGGAAACGGGTTATATCGTCATCGCACTGAACGACACCACTGAAGTGATGATCAAACGTGACTTCGTTGCTGCCGTTTTACCGAAAGGTACAATGAAGGCTCTGTAATTTTCGATTTTCCCGAAGGGAATTGCCGTGTTAAACCGTTATCCTTTGTGGAAGTATCTGATGCTGATCGTTGTGATCTTCGTCGGTCTGCTATATGCACTTCCCAACCTTTATGGTGAGGATCCGGCTGTTCAAATCACTGGTGCGCGAGGAATCGCCGCCAGTGAAACAACGCTGGTCCAAGTCCGTGACGTTTTAGAAAAAGACAACATAGCGAGCAAGTCCATTGCGCTGGAAAACGGCGCAATTCTGGCTCGCTTTAGAGATCCTGACGTCCAGTTACGCGCCCGTGAGGCACTGATGGCTGCGATGGGGGACCAATACGTAATTGCCCTAAACCTGGCTCCAGCAACGCCTTCATGGCTGGCTAGATTAGGTGCAGAGCCGATGAAGCTTGGCCTCGACCTGCGTGGTGGTGTGCACTTCTTGATGGAAGTGGATATGGATACCGCACTTGGCAAGCTGCAAGAGCAAACGATGGATACTCTGCGCACCGATCTGCGTGAGAAAAATATCCCGTATGCAACGGTGCGTAAACTCGACAATTATGGTGTTGAAGTACGTTTCCGCGATGATAAAACCCGCGATGACGCTGTCAGCTACCTCTCTTCTCGCCACCGTGATCTGGTGATTGGCTCCAATGGCAGCAATTCGTTAAAAGCTGTGATGAGTGATGACCGTCTGCGTGAGGCGCGTGAATATGCTGTTCAGCAAAACATTACTATTCTGCGTAACCGGGTTAACCAATTAGGTGTAGCCGAGCCGTTGGTTCAGCGCCAGGGGTCAGATCGTATTGTGGTTGAATTACCCGGTATTCAAGATACCGCTCGTGCTAAAGAAATTCTTGGTGCGACTGCAACTCTGGAATTCCGTCTGGTAAACAGCAATGTTGATGCCTCTGTGGCGGCTTCCGGTCGTGTGCCGGGTGACTCAGAAGTCAAAAATACCCGCGAAGGCCGCCCGGTTGTCTTGTACAAACGCGTTATCCTGACCGGTGACCACATCACCGACTCAACTTCCAGTACCGACGAGTATAACCAGGCTCAGGTTAATATCTCGCTCGACAGTGCCGGTGGTTCGTTGATGTCTAATTTTACCAAAGACAATATCGGCAAGCCGATGGCGACTTTGTTCGTAGAATATAAAGACAGCGGTAAAAAAGATGCCAATGGCCGGGCGATTCTGGTTAAGCAGGAAGAAGTTATTAACGTCGCGACTATTCAGTCTCGCTTGGGTAACAGTTTCCGCATAACCGGTATTGATAATCCAGCTGAAGCTCGTCAGCTTTCCCTGTTGCTGCGTGCTGGTGCATTGATTGCACCAATCCAGATCGTGGAAGAGCGTACAATTGGGCCAACTTTGGGTTCACAGAACATTGCTCAAGGTTTGGAAGCTTGCTTGTGGGGCTTGGCGGTTTCTATCCTGTTTATGGTGATTTACTACCGTAAGTTTGGTGTGATTGCCAGTACCGCATTGTTGGCTAACCTGGTGTTGATCGTGGGTGTGATGTCCCTATTGCCGGGGGCGACATTAACCATGCCGGGTATTGCCGGGATCGTATTGACGCTGGCGATAGCAGTTGATGCTAACGTACTGATTAACGAGCGAATAAAAGAAGAGTACAAGAACGGGCGGACGATACAGCAAGCGATTCATGAAGGGTACAAAGGTGCCTTCTCAAGTATCGTCGATGCAAACGTAACGACACTTATCACAGCCATCATTCTTTATGCTGTGGGTACCGGTTCGATTAAAGGCTTTGCTATTACAACGGCAATCGGTGTTGTAACGTCAATGTTCACCGCAATAGTCGGTACTCGTGCCATCGTCAACCTGCTTTACGGCGGCAAGCGCATTAACAAGCTGTCTATTTGAGGAGTACGTTGTGGCACAGGATTATACTGTTGAACAACTGAACTATGGCCGTAAAGTCTATGACTTTATGCGCTGGGATTACGTTGCTTTCGGCATCTCACTGCTGTTGTTAGTGGCATCCATTGTGGTGATGTCCACTAAAGGGTTTAACTGGGGTCTGGATTTCACCGGTGGTACGGTGATTGAAATTAACCTAGAAAAGCCCGCGGATCTGGATCAACTGCGTGACACTCTGGAAGCGGCGGGCTTTGAGTCGCCAATCCTGCAGAACTTTGGTAGCACTCGTGATGTAATGGTACGTATGCCACCTGCAACCGGGACTGCCGGGCAGGAGCTGGGTAACAAAGTCATCTCAGTCATCAATGAGTCAGTTGATAAGAATGCATCAGTAAAACGTATCGAATTCGTCGGGCCAAGCGTGGGCAGTGATTTAGCTCAAGCGGGTGGTATGGCGCTGTTGGTCGCGTTGCTCTGTATTCTGGTTTATGTTGGTTTCCGTTTTGAATGGCGTTTGGCGCTGGGGGCGGTTATCGCTCTGGCGCATGACGTGGTCATTACCATGGGGATCTTGTCGTTATTCCATATTGAGATTGACCTAACCATCATCGCTTCATTGATGTCTGTTATTGGTTACTCACTTAACGACAGTATCGTGGTATCTGACCGTATTCGTGAGAACTTCCGCAAGATTCGCCGCGGTACGCCTTACGAAATCATGAACGTGTCTCTGACCCAGACTTTAAGCCGTACTATCATGACATCTGCAACCACGCTGATGGTGGTATTGATGCTGTTTATCTTCGGTGGTGCGATGTTGCAAGGCTTCTCACTGACGCTGCTGATTGGTGTTTCCATCGGTACTGTTTCATCCATCTACGTGGCGTCCGCGCTGGCGTTGAAACTGGGTATGAAACGTGAGCATATGTTGCAGCAGAAAGTTGAGAAAGAAGGTGCTGATCAGCCTTCAATCCTGCCGTGATAGCTTAATCTAAGATAAGCCCTGATGCTGTGATTGTGGCATCAGGGCTTTTTTTTTGTCGGTACATTTACTATTTTCCCTGCCACTCTCCCGCAGTAAAAAGACTTGTATTACCTTATCTTGATTTTTAAATTTATTGAAGACACTGAGTAAGCCATCACTCCTAGTGAGTATATTTTTAAAAATATATTTATGATGAAAAGAAAATATTAAATAACACTATTTTATAAAATCTAGCTTTGATTTGATAGTTATCACATTAGTCCAGCGCTATCGTTATTTTTTTGAAGCATATGCTTCAGTATTTTCTTGTTAGGGGGATTCAATGGCGATTACATCAATTAATTTAGGTAATGATATTCATGCTAACTATATCAATTCAAGAGAAAAACAACAGGGGGGCGATAATACATTTGATAAAATAAAAACAGAAGTAATTCAGAACCTACGCAGTTTAAAAATAAAAAAACCGGAACTTTATGAAAATATTGAAAATTGCTGTTCATTACAGGATCTTGTAAACAACATTAACTCTTATCTTAATGAAAATAAAAGTAAGAGTGAATGTAGATCTTTTATTGACTTAATTAGACAGAATAATCATTCAAAGCTTAATGAAAAATATGAAATAAAAGAAGTTCACGACCACTTCTATCCAATGGCTCAGAATAATAAAGATGACGGAAAAGTAAAATTAGTAAATGAGTCGAATAATCCATTTGATGCCCCTACCCCAAAAGTTGAAGAGTTACTTGAGTTGTACCGGACTGACGTCATCGGAAAGTATAAAGGGAGAAAAGCTATTGAGTTGGAAGGTGATGTTTGCACCATAGAGGACTTTTGCCATGAAATTAATAAAGTTTATGGTCGTATAACTTCTCATTTGAGTAGTAACCTTAAACCTATATTGGCTGATTTTGCTAAGCGTGACGATGTTAGGAATGTGATAGGAACTCAGAAAAAAAATAATTTTTTCTACCAACTAATCGATAAAGAATACCAGGTGATAAACGAAAGAAATGATAAGTACTCTACTGAGGATAATATTCATTATTTAAAGTCCCAATCAATAGCCGCTAGAACTGAACCCATGCCTTTGAAGCCGGTTGAATTGACAGCCGGCACTACACTCAATCGGCAGCAAGTTGCAGTAAGACCTAGTGAACCTTATGGGAATCCTTTTCTAGTTCCAGAGCCTAAGATTGAACAACTGATCAATCTGTATAATGAGAAAGTTGTTAATGCCTATAACGGTAAGAAAGTGATTACCCTAACAGAGAATATCGACACAATAGAACGCTTTTGCCAAGAAATTAATAGAATAAAAAATAGTACCAGCCAGTCATCACAAAGTTCACGTTTTAACTTGTTAGTTGATTTTTTTAAGAATAAAGAAGTCGACGATCTACTTGGCAAAATGAGGGGTTACCCAGAGGATTTTTATGTTAAAGGCAGCGAGGTAAATTGTGCAAATGGATTGTTACTACAGAAAATACTAAATGAATATGTGAATGGTTTAGATAAAAATAAATCTCTCTCACAATCAGATCATTATAAAAAAATAAAAACTGATTTAGGTAACTTAACATCAAGTACAACTGTCTCAATTGAATTAGAAAGTAATGGGAATATTATTATCAGAAACTTTCCTGAGAGTAACGAAAAGATAGCGTTAATGTTGACTGAATTACTAAAGAAGCATAAATCGAATGGTTCATTTAGTGAGAAGATAGCTGAGTATTTGAAAGTATCTCGTCTTGGCGCACATATGCAATTACAGCTATTATTAAATGGTGATAATGTGCATGTGGCTTTAAACCAAGATACAGAAGAGTCGATAAGAGATAAAATAACGCATTTAAGTGACTTAATGGATTTTGTTGGAAAGCATCTAAAATATGTTAATACTCAATTAAATGACTTTCCTGCATTACCGGCTAAAGGTACTTCCCTTAAAGAATTGCAAGGGTACTATTTCGACCAGACTCTTGCTTTTGATATTCATCCCTCCATGTACACCGAACCACAGGGGATGTTTATTTCGGCTAAGCGGTGGTTAAATGTGAAATGGGGAAGCATCATTGGTGATGTGACAGCCAAGACTTATTTTGGTCGGGAAGGTGACAAACCAATAGATACCATAAGAAACTTAAGAGAGATTCTCGATAGAAATTTAAATAACCAAAACTATGAAAAGACGGCTTTAAATAACTATAAATACCAAGTTATTAACGAGGGTCTTAATCGAATAGAAGAACAGGCAAAAACATTAAATAATTTAATATCCAAGCGTATGCTGTCGGTAGATATGGCCAAAAAAGTGACTTTTGCCTTTTGCTATTCAGTGGCATCGGAATGCGTTGATCTTAAGCAACAATCAAAATCAATCAATTTTAATAAATTCTTAACCAGAGTTAAGGTTATTGCTCCTTTAGCTGCAGTGCTGTCTGTGGGGATTCTTGTTGCAGGTGTTGGCGGTGCGACTTTGGCTCCAATACTTGCCATCGGAATCTGCTGTATCGGTATCTTCTATCTCTTTATAAAGTGTAAACCCAAGTTGGAAAAAAGTGAGATGAGCAAACAACTGACTGATGCAATGTCAGGCTTGGTTTACCAAAAAGATTTTTACCTGGATAGCCACGATGTCAGTTGGGGAGAAGCATGGAAATATCGTAAAGGTGCGATTAAATCTTGGTGGTCTGGGGAGCAGGCAGCCGCGCCAACCCTATCTGAACCGTCAAATAGCGCATTGATACACAACACTGACTGATCCGGCCTTTGTTGTCGCGACAGTTCGCGGTAAACTGTCGCTAAGTTTAAGCTCACCAATCAGGAAGCGCTATGCATTGCCCGTTTTGTGCCGCTGTGGATACCAAAGTCATTGACTCCCGTCTGGTGAGCGATGGTTCGCAAGTGCGCCGTCGCCGCCAGTGTTTAGATTGTAATGAACGCTTTACCACTTTTGAAGTGGCTGAATTGGTGCTCCCGCGCGTCATTAAAAGTGATGATGTGCGCGAGCCATTCAATGAAGATAAATTACGGCGCGGGATGCTGAAAGCATTAGAAAAGCGGCCCGTCAGCTCTGATGACGTCGAAACCGCGATCAGCCATATTAAATCTCAACTGCGCGCTACTGGCGAACGCGAAGTACCGACCAAAATGGTGGGTAATTTGGTGATGGAAGCACTAAAACGCTTAGATAAAGTTGCCTATATCCGCTTTGCCTCGGTCTATCGCAGCTTTGAAGATATTCGCGAATTCGGTGAAGAGATTGCCCGTTTACAGGATTAGTCGGCATATCCGAAAAGCTTTTAGCACCGTATTGCAGCATAAAAAGTAAGGAAAACCATGCAGCCCGATGAATTTTATATGGCCCGCGCTTTTGAATTGGCGCGGTTGGGGCGTTTTACAACGTCACCTAACCCTAATGTCGGGTGTGTGCTGGTGCGCGACGGCGAGATTGTCGGTGAAGGTTATCACTTGCGTGCCGGGGAACCTCATGCGGAAGTGCATGCACTGCGTATGGCGGGTGAGAAAGCACGGGGGGCTACAGCCTATGTCACCCTTGAACCCTGTAGCCATCATGGTCGTACGCCGCCTTGTGCCGATGCATTGGTGGCGGCGGGAGTGGTACGTGTGGTTGCTGCCATGCAAGATCCTAATCCACAGGTTGCCGGGCGCGGGTTATATAAGCTAAAGCAAGCAGGAATTGCGGTTGATCACGGCCTGATGCTGGCTGAGGCTGAAGCCGTTAATCTTGGCTTCCTGAAACGGATGCGCACTGGTTTTCCCTATTTACAATTGAAAATGGCAGCATCTTTGGATGGGCGCACGGCGATGGCCTCGGGTGAAAGTCAGTGGATTACCTCACCACAGGCGCGCCAGGATGTGCAGCGTTTTCGTGCCGAAAGCTCGGCGATCCTCAGTACCAGCGCCACTGTATTGGCAGATGACCCATCACTCACGGTACGCTGGCAGGAGTTAGATACTGAGACTCAAGCGCGTTATCCCCAAGATACGCTACGTCAACCGACACGCATTATTCTCGATAGCCATAACCGTGTGACGCCTGAACACAAAGTCATACAACAAGAGGGTACATGCTGGCTAGCTCGGGTTGAGGCTGATGAGCAACCATGGCCTGCCAACGTCGAGCAACTTTTGTTACCCCGTCATGGCAATGGCGTGGATTTGGTTTTATTGATGATGCAACTGGGCAAACGGCAAATTAACTCAGTTTGGGTTGAAGCTGGGCCACAATTGGCCGGGGCATTATTACAGGCCGGTGTGGTTGATGAGTTGATACTTTATATCGCGCCAAAGCTGTTAGGTAGCGATGCGCGTGGCTTGTGCCAGTTAGCGGGATTAACCCATTTATCGCAAGCCCCAGAATTCGAATTTAGTGATGTACGTCAGGTGGGGCCAGATCTCCGTTTACGTTTGAAACCGAAGTATTAATGACATTATTCGGCTGAGATCCCCGACGCTCAATCACAGTCTTGCCCGCGTTTTACAAATGCGCAGGGGCGGGGCGTGAAAGAATATGATAGAATCCGCCCCCCTGCGGGGTATGAACCCATATTGAGGAAAGCTATGAACGTTATCGAAGGTGTTGTTGCTACTCCTAATGCCCGCGTGGCGATTGCAATTGCGCGTTTTAACAACTTTATTAACGACAGCCTGCTGGAAGGTGCCATTGATGCCCTTAAGCGCATTGGCCAAGTCTCGGACGACAACATTACTGTTGTTTGGGTGCCGGGTGCCTATGAGTTGCCGCTGGTTGCCAATGTGTTAGCAAAAACAAATCGTTACGATGCGGTAATTGCGCTAGGTACAGTTATCCGTGGGGGCACTGCGCACTTTGAGTATGTTGCTGGTGAAGCAAGTTCTGGTCTATCAAGTGTCGCCATGAACAGTGATATCCCAGTTGCTTTCGGTGTGTTGACCACAGAGAGCATTGAGCAAGCCATTGAGCGTGCTGGAACTAAAGCAGGTAATAAAGGTGCAGAAGCTGCCCTGACCGCGCTTGAAATGATTAATGTAATCAAAGCTATTAAAAGCTGAATTTAGTTAAGTTAAGGGGAATTCCGTGAAACCTGCTGCTCGTCGCCGCGCTCGTGAGTGCGCTGTTCAAGCGCTTTACTCTTGGCAGTTGTCTAAAAACGACATCGCTGATGTTGAATTACAGTTCCTGTCGGAGCAGGATGTCAAAGACGTAGACATCGCCTATTTTCGCGAATTGCTGTCTGGGGTTGCCGTTAATGCCGCATCTCTGGATGCGTTGATGGCGCCAGTTCTTTCCCGCCAGCTCGAAGAATTAGGCCAGGTTGAAAGAGCGGTTCTGCGTATTGCACTGTTTGAACTGAGCAAACGTGATGATGTCCCTTATAAAGTGGCAATCAATGAAGCGATCGAACTTGCCAAAACTTTTGGTGCGGAAGATAGCCATAAGTTCGTCAACGGAGTGCTTGATAAGATAGCTCCGATGGTACGTAAGAAAAAATAATCTCGTTATGCCCTTGGTGCTTGAAGCGATAGGGTTGTTAGCTACCTGCAACTTGACGTTTTCTGGGCTATACCTGAAGTAGTTTGATTAAGGCCGGTTTCCGGCCTTAATCATATATCGGCAAACATTTCTGGAATTGTATTATGGCATGTGGCGAATTTGACCTCATTGCCCGCTACTTTGACCGGTTCAGAAGTAATCGCCGGGATGTAGAGTTGGGTATTGGAGACGACTGCGCACTTCTTACAGTGGCAGATAAACAGCTGTTGGCCATCAGTACAGATACACTGGTGTCCGGTATTCATTTCCTTCCGGATATTGATCCGGCTGATCTTGGTTACAAATCTTTAGCGGTAAACCTGAGCGATTTAGCTGCAATGGGTGCCGATCCTGCTTGGTTATCTCTTGCACTGACCCTCCCTAATGTCAATGAAGACTGGTTGCAAAAATTCAGCGACAGCCTGTTTGATCAACTGAATTATTACGGTATGCAATTGATTGGTGGCGATACCACGCGTGGACCACTGAGTCTGACACTCACTATCCAAGGTTTAGTACCAGAAGGGCGGGCATTGACTCGGGCTGGAGCGCGGATTGGTGACTGGATTTATGTCACTGGCACCTTGGGGGACAGCGCTGCGGGTTTGGCTATCTTGCAAAATGAACTGCGGGTTGATAATGAATCAGACCGTGCGACGTTAATTCATCGCCATTTGCGACCACAGCCACGGATATTGCAGGGCCAAGCATTACGTGACCTTGCCAGTTCCGCGATTGATATTTCGGACGGGCTGATTTCTGATCTGCAACACATTCTCAAAGCCAGTCATTGCGGGGCACGTATTGAGCTGGACGAATTGCCGTATTCAGAGGCACTCACCCGGCAGGTTGATGCTGAACAAGCACTGAGCTGGGCACTGAGTGGCGGTGAAGACTATGAATTGTGCTTTACAGTACCGGAGATAAACCGTGGTGCATTGGAAGTTGCGCTGAGCAATACCGGCGCTGGCTATACCTGTATTGGCCAGATTGGCCCGCAATCGGAAGGGCTAAAGTTCTTGCGTGAAGGTAAAACTGTTGAGTTGGATTTTCAGGGGTTTGACCATTTCTTAGCTGGTAAATCCCATGGATGAAGCCAAACGTCGTCTGCGGTTATCTAATCCGTGGCACCTATTGGCAACCGGCTTTGGCAGTGGATTGTCTCCGTGGGCTCCGGGCACCATGGGGTCGATTGCTGCTATCCCATTCTGGCTGTTATTAATTCAATTACCTTGGCAGGTTTATTCTCTGGCGGTGATGTTCAGCATCTGTATCGGTGTCTATATCTGTCATCGAACTGCCAAAGATATGCGAGTTCATGACCACGGCAGTATCGTGTGGGATGAATTTGTCGGAATGTGGATTACCTTGATGGCCTTGCCGGTGAATGATTGGCAATGGGTAGCAGCCGGTTTTGTAGCATTTCGTATTTTTGATATCTGGAAGCCTTGGCCGATTCGCTGGTTTGACCGCAATATCCATGGCGGCATGGGGATAATGATCGATGATATTATTGCTGGTGTAATTGCTGCCGCGATTATCTTTGTTATCGGGCATTATTGGCCAATAGATTTGTTTTACTGATACCCGTCATCTTTCAAGTTACAGGTGCGTTAGCTGCGCTTAATAACCCGAATCACTTACTGATGTAAGCTCATCGGGACTATCTCGCTGGCCGCCTTCCTGTACCTTGAAATCTATAGGGTATAGGTGTGGTCATCTTTCAAGTTACAGGTGTGTTAGCTGCGCTTAATAACCCGAATCACTTACTGATGTAAGCTCATCGGGACTATCTCGCTGGCCATCTTTGAAGATGCAGGGGGAGTTGGCGGTGCTGAATAGAATCAAGGCATAACCGCGTGGTTATGCCTTAAACTGAGTTATTACGCCAACCATGCTTCAATCTGGCGCTGTATACCTGCGGCATCCAAACCAAATTCAGCCCGCATTTCGTCTTGTTCACCTTGTGGAATAAAGTGGTCAGGTAAACCAAGGTTAAGTACTGGGACTAACTGCCGTTTTGCCATCAGCAACTCATTCACACCACTGCCTGCACCGCCCATAATGGCATTCTCCTCCACCGTGACGAAGACTTCGTGGCTGGCTGCCATCTCCAATATTAGCTCCTCATCCAATGGTTTGACGAAACGCATATCTACCAAAGTGGCATTAAGGTTATCGGCGACAATTTGTGTTTGGGCCAGTAACGTACCGAAGCACAGAATGGCAATTTTTTCACCTTCACGGCGCACAATCCCTTTACCGATAGGCAAGATCGCTAATGGCTCTAATACTGCTCCGGTGCCATTGCCGCGTGGGTAGCGCACTGCTGCGGGCCCATGGTGGTGATAACCGGTGTGCAGCATTTGGCGGCATTCGTTCTCATCGCTTGGAGCCATGATGACCATATTAGGAATGCAGCGCATGAATGAAAGATCGAATGCGCCCTGATGGGTTTGACCATCGGCACCCACCAAACCACCTCGGTCAATTGCGAATAATACCGGCAGATTCTGGATGGCAACATCATGGATTAACTGATCGTAAGCTCGCTGTAGGAAAGTTGAATAGATAGCCACAACGGGTTTATAACCACCAATAGCCAAGCCTGCTGCAAAAGTGACAGCGTGCTGCTCCGCGATTGCAACATCAAAATACTGCTGTGGATATTCGCGTGAGAAACGCACCATACCGGAGCCTTCACGCATGGCTGGGGTAACGGCCATTAACTGGCTATCTTTAGCGGCAGTTTCACATAGCCATTCGCCAAAAATTTTGGAGTAAGTTGGCAAGCTGCCCTGGCTTTTTGGTAAAGTGCCGGAGGCCGGATCAAATTTAGGCACGGCATGCCAGCCGATAGGATCTTTTTCAGCTGGAGCGTAGCCTTTGCCCTTTTTGGTCATGATATGCAACAGTTGCGGGCCTTTCAGGTCGCGCATATTTTTTAAAGTTTGCGTCAATGCCTGCACATCGTGCCCATCAATTGGGCCAATATAATTGAAACCCAACTCTTCAAATAAGGTGCTAGGCACGACCATACCTTTAAGGTGTTCTTCGGTACGTTTCAGCAGATCTTTAATTGGCGGTAAACCGGAGAATGCTTTTTTACCCCCTTCACGCAGGCTGGCGTAGAGCTTGCCAGATAATAATTGAGCCAAATGATTGTTCAGGCCGCCTACGTTTTCAGAGATGGACATTTCGTTATCGTTAAGGATAACCAGCATGTCTGAATGAATATCACCAGCATGATTCATGGCTTCGAAAGCCATACCGGCAGTAATCGCCCCGTCACCAATGACACACACGGTACGTCGCCCTTTACCTTCACGTTCAGCAGCCACTGCCATCCCCAAACCCGCACTGATTGAGGTTGAGGAGTGACCGACAGAAAGCACGTCATACTCACTTTCACCGCGCCACGGGAAAGGATGCAAGCCATCTTTTTGGCGAATTGTGCCTATCTGCTCGCGGCGACCGGTTAATATTTTGTGCGGATAAGCCTGATGGCCCACGTCCCACACCAGATGATCAAATGGGGTGTTGTAGACGTAATGCAACGCGACAGTGAGTTCGACCACACCCAACCCGGAGGCGAAATGCCCACTGGATCGGCTGACAGAGGCGAGCAAATACTGCCGGAGTTCATCACATAACTTCGGCAGACTTTCTTTTGGCAACATGCGCAGTTCTTCAGGGTTCTGCGCAAGTGCCAATGTCGGGTATTTGGCTATATCAAGACTCATTCGATGCTCATATCAAAATTGTAAGTAGGCATTTACGAACTGCCAGTATATTTCTAGTTATCACGCTCAATAATAAAACAGGCTAACGCCTGCAGCGGCGCTATGTTATAGGATTGTTCTGACAGCGCATTCAGGGCGTCAATAGCTTCCTGATAAAGATCCATGGCTTTAGCTTTGGCGCAATCCAATCCCAGCAGAGCCGGGTAGGTACTCTTTCCGAGTTGCTGGTCTGAACCCTGTCGTTTACCAATTGTAGCTGTATCGCCGATAACATCTAAAATATCGTCCTGTACCTGAAAGGCCAGACCGATGGCATTTGCATAACGATCAAGCAACGGCAATGCCTCGCGCCCAGGAGCCCCGGCTGCCAGTGCACCGAGGCGAACAGCTGCGCGGATCAATGCACCGGTTTTATGACGGTGGATTTGCTCAAGGTCGTCCAGTGAGATCTGGCGGGCTTCAGCTTCCAGATCCAATGCCTGCCCGCCACACATCCCGGCAACACCACTGGCATAGGCTAATTCTGCAATCATCGACAGGCGATCTTTATCTGCCACGTCGGGCATTGGGCTCTCTGCCAAGATAGAGAAAGCCAAGGTTTGCAGCGCGTCACCTGCCAAAATGGCATTGGCTTCACCAAATTTTACATGGCAGGTTGGCTGGCCACGGCGCAAATCATCGTCATCCATCGCCGGTAAATCATCATGCATCAATGAATAAGCATGAATACATTCAATTGCCGCAGCTGGGGCATCCAAATTAGCCAGTGACAAGCCAAACATTTGACCGGTGGCATAAACCAGATAAGGACGTAGCCGTTTACCGCCAAGCACCGCACCATAGCGCATGGCTTTGACTAAGTCACTGTTCCCAAAAGGAAGGGGGGCGATGAAGTCCAGTATTGCCTGATTAACCCGTTGCTGATGTGCGGCAAGCTGCTGGTTAAAATCAACGGTTGAGTGGGCGTTAGACATAAGGCTACTCAGCATCCGGAGTAAAAGGGGTTAATGGAGCATCGACATCGTCGCTCAGAAGAACCTGAACGCGCTGTTCAGCCTGCAGCAAGGTTTGTTGCCCAAGGCGCGCCAATTGTACGCCACGCTCAAACTCATTTAATGCTTCTTCCAGCGGAAGTTCACCTGACTCCAGGCGAGTAACAATCTGTTCCAGTTCGCTGAGCGATGTCTCAAAACTGGCAGCTTTGGTTTCGGGTGATGCGGCTTTTTTTGGCATAGTTTTTATTTGACTCGATAGCTTTTATGAAACGTAACCTTGATGGTGCGTAATCTTTTTCTGCTTGCTGAAAGCAACTTTTCATGTCTGAAACTTATTACCGGCTATTCTAGCGGATAATGCAGGGGAAATCGTGGCGTTTAAGTCTGGTTTTTAGTACGCAGTGGCTCCCCATATAGTGATATACTCCACGGCTTGCATGTTTTCGCTAACGCCTTTGACTGTTGCTAATCGATAGCGACGCCATCACTCCATAACCAGACAACTAAAGACCGCCATGAAGTTTATCATTAAATTGTTCCCAGAAATCACCATCAAGAGTCAATCTGTGCGATTGCGCTTCATTAAAATCCTCACAACCAACATTCGCAACGTACTGAAAAACCTTGAGGATGACACCCTTGCGGTGGTCCGTCATTGGGATCATATTGAAATCCGCACCAAAGATGACAATCTTGGCCCACAGATTTGTGATGCCCTGACCCGCGTGCCGGGAATTCACCATATTCTCGAAGTGGAAGATCGTAGCTACACTGATATGCACAATATTTTTGAGCAAACGCTGGAAGCCTACCGCGAAACACTGGTCGGAAAAACTTTCTGTGTGCGGGTTAAACGCCGTGGTAAACATGAATTTTCTTCTGGCGATGTTGAGCGATATGTCGGTGGCGGCCTGAATCAGCATATTGAAAGTGCCAAAGTCAAACTGAATCATCCACAAGTGACCGTTCATCTGGAAGTTGATCAGGATAAACTGACACTGATTAAAGCACGCCATGAAGGGTTAGGTGGCTTCCCGATCGGTACTCAGGAAGATGTTTTATCTCTGATTTCAGGTGGTTTTGACTCCGGTGTCTCCAGCTATATGCTGATGCGCCGAGGCTGTCGTGTACACTATTGCTTCTTCAATCTTGGTGGTTCTGCCCATGAAATTGGCGTGAAGCAAGTGGCGCATTATCTGTGGAATCGTTTTGGCAGTTCCCATCGGGTACGTTTTGTTGCCATTGATTTCGAGCCGGTAGTTGGCGAGATCTTAGAGAAAGTCGAAGATGGCCAGATGGGCGTGGTCTTGAAACGCATGATGGTACGTGCGGCATCTCAGGTTGCCGAACGTTATGGTGTGCAGGCTTTGGTTACCGGTGAAGCTCTGGGGCAGGTTTCCAGCCAGACCCTGACTAACTTACGCTTAATTGATAATGCTTCTGATACCCTGATTCTGCGCCCACTTATCTCGCATGATAAAGAGCACATCATCAACCTGGCGCGGGAAATTGGTACCGAAGATTTCGCGAAAACTATGCCAGAATATTGTGGTGTGATCTCAAAAAGCCCGACAGTGAAAGCAGTTAAGGCCAAGATTGAAGAGGAAGAATCTCACTTTGACTTCTCTATTCTGGACCGGGTTGTCAGTGAAGCTAAAAACGTCGATATCCGTGAAATCGCGGAGCAAAGCCGCGAACAGGTCATTGAAGTTGAAACTGTTGCAGAGCTGGCTGATACCGATGTGCTCTTGGATATCCGTGCGCCAGATGAGCAGGAAGAAAAGCCACTGAAATTAGACAGTGTTACAGTCCGGGCCTTGCCTTTCTATAAACTGAGCACACAATTTGCCGATCTGGATCAGAGCAAGACTTATCTGCTGTATTGCGATCGCGGTGTGATGAGCCGTTTGCAGGCGTTGTATCTGCGCGAGCAGGGTTATACCAACGTGAAAGTTTATCGCCCTTAATTTTTGAATCATTGACGGCTACTGCGCTTTGCCATTCTGGGATTGCGCAGTGCTTGAACTCCTCGCGTACTATGTGTAGGTTGCGTGTTCTGCACAGGGCGCGCCCAAACTCCTTTCGTTCGTTACGTTTCTTAGGGGAGATTGTTCCTCTTTCAATCCCTAATAGCGGTAATCTTTTTTATCGATGCCATATTTTTTCATCCGCAGATAGAGTTTTTTCCGCGGTACCTGCAAATATTCCGCGACATCGTTAATTCGCCCTTGATGAATATTTAGCGCTTCATTAATTATCCGGCACTCATACTGATCAATTCGCTCATCTAGGGGTGTGCAGTCGGTATCACCTGCCAGCTCCCCTGTAGTATCCGCCAGTGGCATGACGCCGACGGCAAATAATTCAGCTGCATTAAGCAATTCACGAATATTCCCCGGCCAAGGGCGGCGGCATAAGCTCTTCACGAAAGTTTCGCTGAGCTGAGGACGCTGGCGATTGAGTCGGGTGCAGGCATTCTCAAGATAATGGCGGAATAATATTTCAATATCACCAGGGCGTCGGGACAGTGGCAGGCACTCAATATGGCTCAGTGAGAAACGATAATAGAGCTCTGGCACCAATTGTTGCTGTGCGGCCAACTGAGTTGCCGGGGTGTGGCTCAAGGCAATCAGGCGGAAACAGCAATCGTCAGGACTTTGCTGCTGAGCTAATGAACGTTGCTGTTGCTGGCTCAGTAACTCGATATTTTTAATCACTAAAGTGCCGCCTGATGCCTGTGCTATCCAACTATCCAGTTGGGCACCCGATTCACTGGCAGGGTCCGCCATCAGTAACGGTTTATCTCTACGCCGACTTAATTGATGTAGATAACGTGCGGCCAGTGTGCGACCGGTTCCCAGTTCGCCATAGAAGAACACCGGCACATCCACATCAGCCAGCATCTGTAATCGCTCACGTAATTGTTTTACCCAACCACTGCTACCCAGTAAGTGCTCACTTAGCTGCTCGCGCTGCCAGCAGCGCCGGGTAATCAGTGCATAGCGGTCAGCAAGCGCTTGATTAACAGTGAGTAATAGCTTTGCTGGATTAACGGGTTTCTCTAAAAAATCATAGGCTCCTTTTTTAACTGCTTCGACCGCCATAGGAACATCACCATGGCCGGTTATCAGTAAAATGGGCAGATGACGATCTTGTTGTAGCAAGACTTCCAGCAGTACCATTCCCGATAATCCGGGCATACAAACATCACTGATCACCATACCGCGCCAGTCTGGCGGGATCATCTCTGCCGCTGCGGTGGGTGAGTTACAGGGATAAACTTGATATCCCTCTTGTGTCAGAATTTGGTGATAAGCCTCTAGCACATCAGCATCATCATCGATCAAAAGAATTTGATGCTCATGAGTTAATGGCGAGAATTTGTCATTTGACATGGTCAAGGCTCCTAAATTGCAGGATCACCATGGCATGGCGATCTAATGTCGAGGCTAGCCGCAGCTCTCCACTGCACTGCTCCATAATTGACTGGCTAATGGATAACCCAATCCCCAGCCCCACTTCCTTGCTGGTGGTAAATGGTTGTAGCAAACGACTAGCCAATGCGAGGGGCCAACCCTGACCATTATCACTGAGTATCAATAACAGATAACCTGGCTGCTGATCCAAACAGACGGTAATCACTGGGGCGGCTTGCGGACTGGCTTCTAATGCATTTGTGAGTAGGTTCACCAGCACCTGTTGAATACGAACTTCATCACCATAGACGGAGGGAATACTCTCTGGTGCGATAAGGCGCGCATTGAGTGGTCGGTGACGTAAGGCGAGTAAATCCCACGCGTCATTTAGGCTGCGGCTAAGATCAATCGGTTGTAATTGTTGGTCTGCATCGCTACGCCGCGAGAATTGACGTAATTGCTTGATGATATTGACAATCCGCAAGTTAAGCCCCTGCATCTTGGCTAAATTACTCTGTAGCGTCTGCTTATCATCGCTTTGTAGCGCGCGTTCACTACTGAAAATATAAAGTGATAACGCATTGAGTGGCTGATTGATTTCATGAGCCAGAGTGGTCATGGTTTGCCCAACCACGGCCAGTTTTGCTGCTTGTATCAGTTCATCCTGAGCTGTACGCAAGTTGTTCTCAATCACCATCCGTTCGCTGATTTCTTGTTTTAACTGATTTTTTTGCTGATTTATTTGGCCGATAGTGCGCCGCAGTAAACCGGCAATTCGCCCAAGCTCATCACCACCATAGACCGGGATGGTGGTGTCCAATTCACCACAACCTAGGCGGGCGACAGATTGATTCAGTAGAGTGAAGCGCTTGATTAAACGGGAACGAATATAAAAATGATTGAGAATAAAGGCAAACAGTAGCGCTAGCAGGGTGGCAATAGCAATCAGCAGGCCACTGATGCTCATGATATGCCCGAGCCGTTGATTAAATGTTTGTAGCTCTTGGTGGCTACTGCCGAGCTGATTTTCTATTTGGGCACGAAACCGGCTGAGAGTCTGCTCCTTGGCGTCGATTGTTTGCTCCAGTAGTGCCAGTGCGGCGGCGCGTTCTTGCAAAATAGCCGGCATTTTCTTATCAGCGATACCGAGGTTGAGCAGTTCATCAATAGTCTGGCGTAAGGTAATGGTACTGGGGTGTTTAGCCAGCGATTGCATATTTGATTCAGCGGTTTGCTTAAGATAGCTGAGATAACGAACGTGGTTATTCAGGCTATCAATATTTGTATTATTCAGTTGCTCACGTAGATCATCGACAATCTGTGTTTCGATATGTGCCAGTGCGTAGACCAGTTGCAACTCATCTTGCACATTGCGCAGTGTTGTTTGCAGTTGTTGGCTTTTCGTCGTACTGGTTTTCTGCGTGAGTTGATCAATTAATGAGCCTTGCTGCCAACTGATATCTTGTGAAAGTGACGTTAGCTCATTATTAAAATCATCATGTAGCCAGTTAATCCGCGCGGCAATTTCTGTCACTTTTTCTTTCGCCAGAAAATTGCTGTACAGAGCGCTGTCCAACTGTGAGAGCAATTCACGGCTGTGATGGAGAGTAATGGCCAGTTGTTGTTGATTATCAGGTGTCAGCCGGTGGCTGGCTTGTTCAATAGTATCCAGACGGTGTGAAATTTGGTCGCGCATCTGAATGCGGGCACTGGTGTTGGGGGCATGTTGGAATTCATTTAATTCTTGAATGAGTGCATTAAGATTTTCTTCTAACTGAAAGGATGCCTGAATTTTAGGGAAGTATTCATTCAGCGCGTAACGGATTTGCTGGCGTTGCTCATTCCAGGAATAGAGACTGACTGCACTGACAAACAGGGTCAAAATGGCACCAAAGGCAAATGCCCAGCGCAAGAGAGAGCTGATGGTGATGCGCTGCCATAACAGATTCATTTAAGCGATTCCAGTTGTTGGATCGCCAAATATTGCTGCTGCTGAAAAAACTGCTGCCATGCCATTAGCTCGGTTTCCTGTGAATTATCGGTATTTTTGGCTTGGTTAAACAATGATAAATAGCGGGTATCAGTTGCCTGCCGGTCCGAAACGGGGATAGCGGTCAACAAAGCACGGATTTCAGGCAGTGGTCGTTTCAAACGAGTTTCCGCATTGTGGAGTGCTTTCCAGGCATCCTGCAATTGATGTAGCCGAAAGCTGATGGCGGTATCGAATAGTTGTTGCACTAACTGCTGACGCAGCAGGATTTGCCGATAATCTAGTGGTGTTTGTTGCAATAAACGTTGTTGCTGTTTGGCACGAGGGTCGCTTTCAGGCAGCGGAGTGACCGGATATTTACCTGTTGCGGTGTCGGACAAAGCTTGTTGTCCAATATCACTGAGCAAGAAATGAATAAAGCGGGTGGCGTCACTCTGATGCGCACTGTTTTTAGTTATTGCAATAAATGTCGGGGAGGCACCACTTTGCGGAAAATAACTGAAAGTGAGTTGCGGGTCTTTTAATAGTAAAGTGGCATAGTTATCAATAATTGGCCCGGCGACACCTAATCCGGTTTTAATTTTATTCGAGACGCCAAAACTGCGCGATGAAATCGTCGCCAAATTCCCCGAAACCTCCAACAAAGTAGCCCAACCTTGCTCCCAGCCACGTTCCTGCAATAAGGTTTCTATCATCAGATGATTAGTATCCGAGCGAGAGGGGCTACTCATCAAAATCATTCCCTGATAGCGGGCATCTTTCAGCCCTTCCCATGTCGTCGGGGTAGGTAAATGTTTCTCTTTTAATCGCGCACTGTTTGCCAAAATACCGTAGCCCGAAATTGCCACCGCGACAGTAGAATTGCGGATGGATTCAGGGACTAACTGTTGCTGGTTTTGCCGTGGCAGTGGTGGCAGAGGATTTAACTGTTGGTGATCTTGTAAGTGCTGCATCAACATGGGCGATGATGTGAGTATTAAATCAATACTTTCTCCCATCGGAGTATCCAGCAGCCGTTCAAGTGAAGAACTGGTGCGATTAAGGGTACGCACGGCAATAGATTGTGGTTGTTTTTGCCACTGAGAAATAATATGCGCTGTGGCTTCAGGGGAGAATGTCGTCGCAATAACCAGTTCATTCGCCATACTGGCACACGTAAAGCTGGCAGTGAAAATTATACTCAGCAGCAATGTAGTTAATGCTCGCATATATTTTATTTCCTCTGGCAATGTGTGACTAATATCAAAAAAACAATAAATAAAAGCTATATTTTTTCAGGGAATATTGTTCTTGTTTGTCCCATTTTTATCTTTTTTAGACAAATAAAATAACAATAATGATAAATGAGTTAATTTTGACTCATAATTCCCCGCCCATTGTGTCGATATTGAAACATATTAGCACTGTTGCATCCGTCAAGGCATCATTGCATGCTGGTCTGGCAACATAATGACGCAGTAGACCCAGTAATATCAACTGGTTTATGTCTGTGTTGTCATCCATTTATTACGATGGTGATATTGCCACAAAAATAATTATTGGCATCAATGCCAGGGTTTCTATTTTTCTAAAAATGAATTTAATAATAAATCGGTAAGGTGAACTATGCTCTCATTTATGAAGCCTAAAGTTGCAACGCATAAAGTCCCCGATGATAAAGTTATTGCTACATATAATCGTTATCGGGCTCAGGCGCTGTTCAGTATATTTATTGGTTATCTTTCTTACTATATTGTGAGAAATAACTTCACACTCTCAACACCTTATTTAAAAGAACAATTACATCTCAGCGCAACAGAAATAGGTTTGTTGAGCAGTTGTATGTTAATTGCTTATGGTATCAGCAAAGGCATCATGAGTAGTTTGGCGGATAAAGCCAATCCCAAAGTGTATATGGCGGTCGGATTACTACTTTGTGCATTGGTTAACGTCGGGCTGGGGTTTAGCGGGGCATTTTGGTTATTCGCGGTCTTGGTCATTTTTAACGGCTTCTTCCAGGGCATGGGGGTGGGGCCCTCTTTTATTACCATCGCCAATTGGTTCCCGCGCCGTGAACGAGGCCGAGTCGGCGCTATCTGGAATATTTCACATAACGTCGGAGGCGGTATTGTCGCGCCCATTGTCGGCGGGGCATTCGCCATTTTAGGTACTGAACATTGGCAAACCGCCAGTTATATTGTGCCCGCAGGTGTTGCGGTTGTGTTAGGTTCACTGGTTTTACTGCTAGGGAAAGGTTCACCGGTAAGTGAGGGCTTACCTCCACTACAAAAAATCATGCCTGAAGACTTGGTTGTGGAGCCGATAAAAGCCGGGCAACAAGCCCCGGAGAATATGTCAGCATTTCAGATTTTTTGTACTTACGTATTGAAGAATAAACATGCCTGGTATGTCTCATTTGTTGATGTGTTCGTTTATATGGTGCGCTTCGGCATGATTAGCTGGCTGCCTATTTACTTACTGACAGAAAAGCATTTCACCAAAGGAGAGATGAGCGTCGCTTTCTTATTCTTTGAATGGGCGGCAATTCCTTCGACGCTATTAGCGGGTTGGTTATCTGATAAGTTCTTCCGTGGACGCCGGATGCCACTGGCGATGATCTGTATGGTGATGATATTTATCTGCCTTATTGGTTATTGGCAGTGTGACTCGTTACTGATGGTGACTTTCTTTGCGGCTATTGTTGGTTGCTTAATCTACGTCCCGCAATTCCTGGCTTCAGTACAAACCATGGAGATTGTTCCGAGCTTTGCTGTGGGTTCCGCCGTCGGTTTGCGTGGTTTTATGAGTTATATTCTGGGCGCATCGTTAGGGACCAGCCTGTTCGGTATTATGGTTGACAGAGTGGGTTGGCACGGCGGTTTCTATTTGCTGATGGGCGGAATTGTCTGCTGCATTATTTTCTGTTATCTGTCACACCGTGGGGTGTTGGAACTGGAACGCGATCGTAAAAGTCAGCAGGCTCAAATAGGCAAAGAAGCCTTGGCCTGATTTGTCACAAATATAACACCGCCCATTTTGGGTCAGATAAAATGGGCGGTTCTTTTGATTCTCTATCTACTATTCGCGGTAGTTATAAATTCCCGGAGGTAATACCAACTGCCAGGCAATTTCTTCAGCTTTCTCGCGCCCAAGCAGTAAGAAAACAATCTTCAGAGCGAAATCAATTGATGTTCCTGGCCCTTGACTGGTCACCAAATTCACCCGCCGGTCATAAACAACTCGCTGATCCATCCATTTAGTGGCGGTAATTTTATCTTTCAGCGCCGGAAACCCCGTCATATTCCCCACCGGGAACAGATTGTGATGTTCAAGCACTAAGGCGGGGGCAGCACAGATTGCTGCGACCAAACGGCCTTCATTATGGGTTTGCTGCACGGTCGCGACTAATAGCGGGCTGTCACGAAAGCATTCTGCCCCTTTAATACCGCCGGGCAGCACCACCACATCAAATTTTTCATCCGCCACATCCACTAGCCGTGCATCAGCCAATAACCGCACGCCGCGTGAACAGACGATTTCTAATGCACCGTCGCTGGCAACACTGGCGGTCGTAACCTGAATACCCGCGCGCACCAGAATATCAATAGTGGTAACCGCTTCTGTTTCTTCGCTACCAGGAGCCAGGCAAACCAGCGCCGATACGCTCATACTCATTTTCCTTACGCTTAATTAAATCATACAGCCGGGAATTCTCCGGTAATACCATGCCGTGGCTACGTGCGCGTCGCAGTAAATAACCGGTGATGTAGTCTATTTCGGTGTGCCGTTGGCAACGTAAATCCTGCAATAGAGACGAGATGTTATCTGCCGTATTCTGGATAACATCGTTAACGTAGCTAAGTAGGCTGTCAGTTGAGGTATGGTAACCTTCCATCTCCATCACACTGGCGACCTCAGCACACAAACGGGTAATCAACTCTGGGTAGCGTTGCAAATCACCATTACGGCAATTATACAGTCCCGTCAGTGGGTTAATTACACAATTTACCGCTAATTTTTGCCAACATGCGGCTGAAATATCATTATGCCAAGCAACATCCGGTAGTGCCTGATGCAAAACATCGGCCAGATGGCTGATATCTATTATTGTGGGTGAGGTCGGGCCGATATGAGTAATACCGCTGGCAACATGGACAATCGTGTTGCCGTCGCGACGAGCGGCATGTGTGGTGACACCATGCAGGAAAACATGCTCATCCCGAGGCAATTCCTCCTGAGTTCCCATCCCGTTATGTAGCAGTAAAATATGACATTCAGGGTTTAGTTTAGGTAGCAAAGTGCTAACGGCACTGGAAACTTGCCATGCCTTTAAGCACACTAGCAGTAATTCACTTTTCGACAAATGCTCTGGATCGTTCGTCGGGAGGTTCTGATTGAAAGCCTCGCCGTTTAACGTAATGACATTGACTGAACAAAAGGGCTGTGGCACACGAAGCCAGCCTTGTACATCATGGCCTTGCTGGTATAACGCGGATAGCCATAATTGCCCGAGAGCTCCGCAACCAAGCACAGTAATTTTCATTGAGACCTCCTTGGTGTGAGCAGTAATACACGACTTTTTTCTAGGTGTTATGCTTTGATTATAGACTTTTTGGTCATTAAAAGCAGAGTTAGCTACCAGCTCGGTTAGCGAAGAACCGCAGCTTAGTTGAGCCATTGTCAGCAGCTTGGCTTTGTCTGTGGGGGATAAAGCAGTTATTATGCTTGCCATTCATCTTATCAGGAGGAGGGAATATGCCATCTTTCGACATCGTATCTGAAATTGATATGCAGGAAGTGCGTAATGCCGTTGAAAACGCCACCCGTGATCTGGCGAACCGTTGGGATTTTCGTAATGTTCCAGCGAGTTTTGAATTAAATGAGAAGAACGAAAGTATCAAAGTTGTTAGTGAATCTGATTTTCAGGTTGAGCAACTGCTGGATATTTTGCGTGCTCAACTGACTAAGCGTGGCATTGAAGGTGCAGCGTTGGAGATCCCGGAAGAAATGGATCGCAGCGGCAAAACCTACAGTGTAGAAGCCAAGCTGAAACAAGGCATTGAAAGTGTGCAGGCCAAAAAGCTGGTCAAGCTAATTAAAGACAGCAAACTGAAAGTCCAGGCGCAAATTCAGGGCGAACAAGTGCGCGTGACCGGCAAAGCTCGTGATGATTTGCAGAGTGTGATGGCATTGGTTCGCGGTGCTGATCTGGGCCAGCCATTCCAGTTTAATAATTTCCGCGACTAAGTCAGTGGATAAAGAGGAACGCTAACCGCCGAGCGGTTTTTGTTCCTCATTTTATTATCTGGCAGGCTTTTTACGCATTGGTTAGGCGGTGTTAACCAACTGCTCCAACTGACTACGATTGGTCTTTTTCGTATCAACTTTCACGTAAGCACTCCGTTCTGCCGTCACCACCACCGCTTCTGTGACTCCCGGTTGGGCTTTAATCCGCTCTTCTAATGCCGAGTCTTTGACCGCCAATTCTGACAACGTAATTCGCAGGCTACTGACATAAGGGGGTTCCTGCATCGTGGTGCTGACGGCAAACCACACCAGCGCGATAACCGCTCCGGCGGCAAATACCATGCTTGCCCCTTCCATACCAAATATCCAACCGCCTAAACTCCCGCCGATAGCCACGCCAATAAACTGGCTGGTGGAGTAGATCCCCATTGCCGTACCTTTATAACCCGCCGGAGATTCTTTGCTAATTAATGAAGGCAATATCGCTTCCATGACATTGAAGGCGATAAAGAATAGCTGCACACCGGCAATGATGACCCACAGCTGTTGCCCGGCTGACCACAGCATCACTTCGGCGGCAAACAGCACGGCGACACAGCCCATGAAAACCTGCTTCATGCGGCGCTTGATTTCAGCATAGATAATGAATGGCACTACGGCGGCGAACGAGACCAACATCGTCACCAGATAGACAATCCAATGCTGGGCAGGGGCTAATCCGGCACTGGCCATAATTTGTGGTAAAGCCACAAAGCTCGACATCAATAAGATATGCAGGCACATGATGCCAAAATTGAGTTTAAGTAGCCGGCTGTTGTTGAGAACCTTACTCACACTGCCTTTGACGATACTGGACTCGCGGTTAAGTACATGCCGCTCAGCATCAGGTACCACCGCTAAAGTGACGACAATACCTAATAATGCCAGTATGGCTATACCCCAGAACAGGGCATGCAGACCAAAGGCATGAGTGACTATTGGCCCAATAACCATCGCGATAGCAAAGGTGATACCAAAACTGACGCCAATAAATGCCATTGCTTTGGTGCGGTTTTGTTCTCGTGTCAGGTCAGATAATAGTGCCATGACCGCGGCAGCAATTGCACCAGAGCCTTGCAATGCCCGACCCAGAATGATGCCCCAGATAGAATCACTCAGTGCCGCAATCACGCTACCTAACGCAAAAACCAACAAACCGCCGACGATCAGGGGTTTGCGACCAATTTTGTCGGAAACTAGCCCAAAGGGAATTTGGAAAATGGCTTGAGACAGACCGTAGATACCAATAGCAAGACCAATCAGTGCTTCACTGGCTCCAGAAAGTGCCATGCCATAGGTGGTGAGAACCGGCAGCACCATGAACATGCCAAGCATGCGCAAAGAGAAAACCGTACCTAGCCCCCAAGTCGCCCGAAGCTCTAGCGGAGTCATTTTATTGTCGTTCATTACCACCTCAGAAAAACCAATTGCACTATTGTAATGATGTTAACGTCAACCGGTAAATCTATTGATGTTTAGAATGTATTACAGGCGAGTTTTAAGATAACAGCAGGGTAGGGCAGAAATAAAAAAATGGCTGTCAGAAACAGCCATTTTTACATCAATAGGGTTGAAATTATCCGACGTAAGTCAGTAATCCCGTCGAGGAAGGGACATTGAAATCAACCGACATCATGACGCTCAATGACGTAATGGCAATGATAGAGAAGACAAAGAGTTTTCTCGCCCATACGATGTCATTGGTTGCTTTGTAGCCGCGCAATGCCATTCCCAGCCACCAGACACTTACCGCCGCAGCAACAACCAGATATTTATAACCGGCATAGCCACTTAAGGTTAGCATCAAGGTCGCGACCATAAATGCCAAAATATAAAGGGTAATATGGTTTTTGGTGACCGATATTCCTTTTATCACCGGCAGAACCGGGATATTGGCAGCTTGATAATCCTTAAAACGGAAAATCGCGATGGCATAAGAGTGCGGCATTTGCCACAAGCTGAAGATAAGCAGCAGGATCAATGCACCCATATCGAACTGCCCGGTAACAGCACAGTAGCCAATCACCGGCGGTGCGGCACCTGACAAGCTGCCAATCAACGTGCCGTAGACTGATTTTCGTTTCATGTAGAGGCTATAAACCCCGACATAGATAACGAAACCAATGACTGCCAGCATCATTGCTAATAGATTGGCGGCGACGTAGAGCAACAGCATGCCAGCAATACCCAGTACTGATGCATAAATCAGGCTCACTTTCGGATCGATAAGCCCTTTCACCAGGACACGATTCTTCGTTCTCTCCATGATACGGTCGATATCACGGTCGATATAGTTGTTAAAAACACACCCGGAGGCAACAACTAACGAGACACCGAACAGGGTGGCGAGAAAAAGGGGGTAATCAATCACGCCTTTGGAAGCGAGGAGAAATCCCCCAACGACAGAAATTAAATTGCCGAAAATAATTCCTGGTTTAGTTACTTGCAGGTATTGCTTAATCATCACATGCAGCTCTTCAGTCAACCATCATATTGATGTTGAGGTTGTACATAATCCAGAGTGAGCCCACAACAACGATTGCGATAATCATAGCGGTGAACAGGAACGCCACCAGATTCCAACGTTCTTCGGACGATCCATTCATATGCAGGAAGTACACTAAGTGCACAATAATCTGCACTACGGCTAAACCGACCACTGTGGCCAGAATAGTCGTATGGGAGGCGGTGCCGCTCATCACCATAGCAAATGGAATAACTGTCAGAATGACCGACAGAATGAAGCCAATAAGATATGACTTCAAGCTACCGTGGCTGGCTCCACCGTGAGTAGTTGTTGGATGACTCATTACATGGCTCCTAACAGATAGACAACGGTGAATACGCAGATCCAGACCACGTCCAAGAAGTGCCAGAACAAGCTCAGGCACATCAGACGGGTACGGTTCATCTCATTCAGGCCGCGTTTTGCTACTTGGATCATCATAATGATGATCCAAACCAGGCCGGCAGTAACGTGAATACCGTGAGTGGCAACCAGAGCAAAGAAGCTGGACAGGAACGCACTGCGATCCGGGCCGTAGCCTTCTGCAATCAGGTGGTGGAACTCATAGATTTCCATTGCCACAAAGCCCAGACCGAACAGGAAAGTCAGACCTAACCAGGTGTTTACCTGGTTTTTATGGCCTTTATTCATGCCCAGCATAGCGATGCCGTAAGTAATACTACTGAACAGTAACAGGAAGGTTTCGACCAGAACAAAGTTCAAGTCGAAGATATCCCTACCGGAAGGACCGCCAGCGGTCCCGTTTACCAGCACTGCATAAGTTGCGAACAAGGTCGCAAACAAAATACAGTCGCTCATCAGATAGATCCAGAAGCCGAATACTTTCGTTGCTCCTGCATCGTGATGCCCATGCTCTACATGGGCGACGTTGTGGTTAGTCAGAGTTTCAGTTGACATGATTCACGCCTGCTTTGCTGATTTGTTCATGATGAAGATCTTCAATGCGCTCAACTTCTGCAACCGGCACATAGTAATCAACATCCTCGTCGAAGCTTTTCACAATCCAGGTCACAATCATGCCGACGAAGCCAACGATGGCCAGCCACCAGATATACCAGATCATGGCAAAGCCGAAGATCAAGCTGAAGCCAGCAATAATCACACCTGCACCGGTATTCTTCGGCATGTGGATTTCTTCGTATTTCGCTGGGCGTTTGTACGCTTCGCCTTTCTCTTTCATATCCCAGAATTCGTCACGGTCAACAACTTCAGGCACGACAGCGAAGTTATAGAACGGCGGTGGGGAAGAGGTAGACCACTCCAGCGTACGGCCACCCCATGGGTCACCAGTCAGATCGCGGTTTTGCTCGCGGTCACGAATACTGACGAACACTTGGATAACCTGACACAAGATACCGCAAGCAATCAGTGCTGCACCGCCCGCTGCCACCATCAACATCGGATGGAACTCTGGGTTGATGTCTTGGCTCAGACGACGGGTCATACCCATAAAGCCCAGCACATACAACGGCATAAAGGCGACGAAGAAGCCAATTATCCAGAACCAGAATGCACGGATACCCCATTTCTCATTCAGCGTAAAGCCGAAGGACTTAGGCCACCAGTAAGTCAGACCCGCGAAGCAACCGAATACCACACCGCCGATAATCACGTTATGGAAGTGCGCAATCAGGAACAGGCTGTTATGCAGTACAAAGTTTGCACCCGGAACGGCGAGCAGTACGCCAGTCATCCCACCGATAGAGAAGGTGATGATAAAGCCAACGGTCCATAACATTGCGGAGTTAAACTGAATACGGCCTTGGTACATGGTGAACAACCAGTTGAAGATTTTCACCCCTGTAGGGATGGAAATGATCATCGTGGCTATACCGAAGAAGGCGTTAACGTTGGCACCGGACCCCATGGTGAAGAAGTGGTGTAGCCAAACAATAAACGACAGGACGGTAATCGCGATGGTTGCCCAGACTAAAGAGGTGTAACCAAACAGACGTTTTCTTGAGAAGGTCGCGGTCACTTCGGAGAACACACCGAATACCGGCAGAACCAAAATGTACACTTCCGGATGGCCCCAGGCCCAAATCAGGTTGATGTACATCATCATGTTGCCACCCATATCATTGGTAAAGAAATGGGTGCCAAGGTAGCGGTCCAGTGTCAGTAACGCGACGGTCACAGTCAGGATCGGGAAAGAAACGATAATCAAAATGTTGGTACACAGTGCTGCCCACGTGAAGACAGGCATCTTCATCATCGACATGCCAGGCGCACGCATTTTCAAGATAGTCGCGAAGAAGTTAACACCGGTCAGCAAGGTCCCTAAACCAGAAATCTGTAGACTCCAGATCCAGTAATCGACCCCGACACCTGGGTTGTACTCTTTACCTGACAGTGGCGGATAAGCCAACCAACCGGTTTGCGCGAATTCACCGACTCCCAGAGAGATGTTGATTAACACCACCCCGACGACAAAGAACCAGAAGCTCAGTGAGTTCAGGAACGGGAAGGCAACGTCACGAGCACCGATTTGTAGCGGTACGACCACGTTCATCAAGCCGACCACAAAAGGCATCGCCATGAAGAAAATCATGATAACGCCGTGCGCGGTGAAAATCTGATCATAGTGATGAGGCGGGAGGAATCCGGCCTCACCCGCAGAAGCAAGTGCTTGCTGGCTACGCATCATGATGGCGTCGGCAAAACCACGCAACAGCATGACCATGGCGACCAGAATGTACATGATACCGATTTTCTTATGGTCGACCGACGTCAGCCATTCGCTCCATAACCATTTCCATTTGCCGAAATAGGTCAGGGCAGCGACCAATGCCAGCCCACCCAAAACAATTGCAGCAACGGTAACCATAATGATTGGTTCGTGTAGCGGAACCGCATCAAGTGTTAATTTTCCCAACATCGTTTTATTCCTCGGCTCCGGCGTGAGCGGCGTGTTCGCCCATATCCATGCCCTGGCTCATATCCATACCTTTATGGGTATCATCGCCTTTCTGGTGCATGTTCATATCACCCATAAACTTGCCAATAATTCCTTTAAACATCTCCGGTTTAACACTGGAGAAATACTCAACCGGGTTATTTTCACTCGGCTCAGCCAGTTTATTGAAATCGTCAGTCGTATTCAGGGTATTCGGCGATTTTTTCACCTGTGCGACCCACTGGTTGAAGTCTTCCTGCGTTGGTGTCGCGATCGCAGTGAATTTCATACCAGAGAAGCCTTTGCCACTGAAGCTGCTGGAAATACCATTGTATTTACCGGCTTCGTTGGCGATCAGATGCAGTTTGGTTTGCATCCCGGCCATCGCATAAATCTGCCCGCCTAACTGAGGAATAAAGAACGAGTTCATTACTGAGTTGGAAGTGATTTTGAAGTTCACCGGAACATCAGTAGGGAAAGCCAGTTCATTTACTGTAGCAATACCTTGTTCTGGATAGATAAATAGCCATTTCCAGTCAAGGGAGACCACTTCAATGGTGATCGGTTCTTTGCCAGCCACTTCAAGCGGTTTGAACGGGTCAAGTTCGTGGGAGGTTTTCCAGGTTATCGTTGCCAAGATAGCAATGATAATGATTGGAACAGCCCAAACAACAAGCTCAATTTTGTTGGAATGGGACCAGTTTGGGGTGTAGGTCGCACTTTTGTTGGACTCGCGGAACTTCCATGCAAAAGCGAACGCCATAAAAATAACCGGAATAACGACGATCAACATTAAACCGATAGCTGTCAGTATCAGTGTTTTCTGTTCGACTCCGATTGCGCCTTTGGGATTCATCAATACCATATCGCAACCACTAAGCATTACTGTGGCTGCTAATAAAGACAACATACCCATATTTTTAATGTATTTCTTAAGTCTCATCTAACGACCTCAATTACAAAAGGGCTCTATTGTCGTTTCATGTGTGCGGGCATTTTACGGGAAGGTTGCAGGACTGTAAACATGCTTAAGATTCTGTCAGCGGCTTGTTGACACTTTATGTTAAGGGGGTCACAGATGTTGCCATGCGTGACAATTTACTAATAGCAACAATATGTTGGCGATGGTACCTGGCGGGAAAACAGCGGATGTTAAGGAAAAACAACGGTAATTAGTGTTTTATTCACGGGAAATACTGATTTTAAATTAATACGTAGACTTATTTTATGTAAATAATATGTGATGCCAGAGTAAATTAAAATATATTTTGGGGTGCTATAAATAGTCACCCCTGAATCATTTAGCTAGAAATTATATTTAACCGAGTAAACGATAGCTTCTTGTAAGAAATCTTCACCCAATTTGTTATAAGCATAACGGTACTGAATACCTGTGGTGAATTGTTTAATTGGTGTCCACCAAAGTGCAATAGCACCATTTACCCCGTTGCGGCCACCATTACCTGCGGCATAACGTTCTGCACGGTTAAACTCCAATTCATTCCAGTTAGTGATGCTGAAATTTTCATCGAATGCGGTAAAGTCATAACCTGCGACCCAACCCACTACATAGCCGTTGTTGCCTGAATAATAGGTTTGATCAACATAGTGCAGCGCCACGAAAGGTTTCATCCACACGCCCGCTACCGTGGCGTTATAGCCGATACCATACAGAGTATTCACTTCGTGGAAGTTGCTGTAATTGTTACCTTCAGCACTCGGCAGTGAGTAAGTGCCATAAAGATGGCCATAAAGGTTGAAACCGGAATCACCTAAGTAATAGCGACCTGTCGTTTTGAAGGTATAGCGTTGGTTGTCACCTGGTTGTGCCGTTTTTGAATTAAATGGGTTCTCTAAATCAAAGAAGCCATAGACCTCGCCCCAGCTATAACCTGCACCACCTTCCAACTCAATATAGGCAAAGTCATCTTTGTGTGAAGAGTTACCTGATTTATGCGTAGTACTGCGAGTCCAGTCAAGGTAGTTCATGCTGATATTAGCAAATCCCCACTGGTATTCAGCTTGTGCGGCGGGAGCCATCGTGACCGCAGTCAGCGCGGCTGCGCCGATAAGAATTTTACGCATAAATGCCTCTGTGTAGTTGAAAGATGTCAGGAGAAACAAAAGGACACAGTCCTTAACAAAAAGTGCGCACATCATAGTCCCAGAGCACGAAAGGATAAATAGTTGAAAGTGATTCAGATCTCGTTTTGTGAATAAAATTTTGCAAGTGTTGCTTTAAATTGTGAAGTAACTCAATAAATGTACTGGTGGAGTGTCAAAGATTGGATGATGTGAGGTTGTTTGTCTGACTGATAAATACAAAAAAGCCGGCACAAGTACCGGCTTTAGTAAATCTAGCTAGTTTATTAGGCTAATTTTTCTCGCCTTAGCGCGAGATAATCCAATACGCCACCCAGAACCATACCGATGACACTGAGCTGAATACCTCGCAACAGTAGTATATCGGCCACTTGTGGCGCAGCAGTCCAATCTAGTGCATTGCATATCAGTAAAATCAGCCAGGCAGCTAATAAAATGCAGCCAATTGTTAAAAAGCGTAGCGCCCAACGGTAAGCTGTTTTAAACGCAGTGCGAGGCATGAATTCGTCTGTTTTCTGAGTGTGTTCCAATGTCTGACGACAGATATAGAGCAGAATTAACCCAGGAATCGCCGCAGCAATAGAGAACAGATAGAACAGAGGCCAGCCATGAGTCTCAACAAACCAGCCAGCAATTGGGCCAACATAGACTCGACCTACTGCGGATAAAGCTGATAACAAAGCAAATTGTGTAGCAGAGAACGATTTGTTACAGAGCGTCATCAACAGTGCGACGAAGGCCGCAGTCCCCATCCCACCGCACAAGTTCTCCAGGAAGATGGCACTCCCCATGGAGAATATATTCTTATCAGTGATGGATAACAGCCAGTAACCAATATTGGAGATGGCTTGTAAAATCCCGAAAATCATCAATGCCCGAAATAAGCTTATGCGCTGCATTAACAGGCCGCCGTATAGAGCACCAATAATCGTGGCAATTAATCCCAACGTTTTATTGACCAGGCCGACTTCACCGGCATCAAAACCTACCCCACGGATCAGGAACGTAGTACTCAGACTGGCAGCAAAGGCATCCCCCATTTTGTACAGCACGATAAGCAGCAAGATTAGCCACGCATTATTACGGCCAAAGAAATCACGTAAGGGTTCGACGATCGCTTGTTCTAAGGTTTTTGGAGGGGCAATTCGAATAGCAGGCTCAGGAGCAAATAAAGTCGCAAACACCCCAATTAACATGAGCCCGGCCATCAGCCAGTAGGTCGATTGCCAGCCAAGATAACGGTCGGCTATCCATAGTGCCAAACCACCGGACACCAACATTGCTAGGCGATAGCCTAATACAGAAACTGCCGCACCGGTTCCGCGCTCTTCAGCGGTGAGTAAATCGGTTTTATAAGCATCAAAAACAATATCTTGCGATGCAGAACAGAATGCAACCAGCACCGCGATAGCTGCCAGCCACCATAAATGTTTAGCCGGTTCCATAAAGCCCATGGCGATAATGGCGACAATTAATAACAATTGGCTAATTAACAACCAACCGCGTCGGCGGCCAAGAAATGAGGGTGTGTAACGGTCCATCAACGGGGACCAGAGGAACTTAAAGACGTAGGCCTGACCGACCAGAGAAAAAATACCAATAGTTTTTAGATCGACGTTTTCAACCGTCATCCAGGCTTGCAGCGTCCCGCCGGTAAGAGCTAAAGGGAGGCCGGAAGCAAATCCCAACAAGAGAAGAACTAGAGAGTTGCGCTGGGTAAAAAGGTTCGAATAGCGATTGGGCATGTGAGACCTACATACTCCACCCCATGTGCGGGGCAGAGCATTCTGTTAAGCAGTAATAATGATGCTAAGCAAATAGCAGGTTAGCGAGCATTTTGCTTGATAAAGCTACTGACGCTGGTGTCCTGCGCCATATCCGCAATAACATCGCTTAACACGGTATTGACGGCATTAGTGATTTTTTCGTTGGTTGCAGTAAATGCACCCTGAACGTTATAGCTGGCACGATAATTCTTCACCTGCTTATTGCCGTTTTTCGCGGTAGCGGTAATAGAAATATCGGCTTTGGTGGTGATGTTGTAACGCAGATTGCCTTCTTGCACATCGGCATACAGTTGATTTACAACGATTTGCAGGTCAACTGGTGCATTAGTACCAATCATATAACCACGAGCAGTCATTTGTTTTTCAAGCACTTCTTGTAACAGGAAGCGCAGATCACGTGATGGGGTTAACACCACCAGTTGACCATCACGATTGACTTTAGCCAGTGCAGAATCTTGACGCTGGTCAGCCCCATTAATGCTGATAGTAATCCCCATTAACGTCGGGTCTTGTGGCGGTAATACGACTTTCGGGGTGACATTCAAGGTGTTGTTACTGGCAGCACAACCCGCCAATATAAAAACAGCCAACAGTGGGAAAAGAATTTTCTTTAGCATGTTCACTTTCTCAATAGTTATGGAATTTTTTAATAATCAGAGCGGGGTAGCAGCCATGTTATTTTGCGAGTTTGCAGTTGCGACATCATAGCACCGCGATGGATTGGTGGAAGATCCCGAAGAAGAGAAATTCACCAAAAAATACAATTTCCTGCCAAGTTTCCTCCTATTTAATATGAACACCTTACAAGTTAGCTTTTCACTGACTATCAGATGAGTCCGTTAACCTAAACTGCTTGAGTTGAGATATTCAGGATATTTTGTATCTGAAATGTTATAAAACAGCCAAAATCAACTAATATTGCAATAGAGAGTAGGCAGTTTTCTGCCTCAGCAGTAAGGAGAGCATGATGATTTTGATTCGAGAACAAATTGAAGAAAAACTAAAAGTGGCCTTCGAACCGGATCATCTGGAGGTAATCAATGAAAGTTACCGCCACAATGTTCCTGCCGGATCTGAAAGTCATTTTAAAATTGTGATCGTCAGCAATAAATTTCAAGACCAACGTTTTTTAAGCCGTCATCGGGCAATTTATAGTGTGTTGGCTGATGAGCTGGCAAGCACGGTGCATGCGCTGGCCTTACATACTTACACCCAGAAAGAATGGACTGGATTACAAGATACGGTACCTGCCTCACCGTCATGTCGTGGCGCGGGGACATTGGCTTAATCTGCGAGCGTAATCAAATCCAAACTGGATAACAGTAGTAATTCTGGTCTGATTTAGGGTATTAGTAGGTGAGAATTTTGCGAGCGGCCTATAGGGCCGCTTCTGTTTCTGTATAGGCGACGTGTTAGTTTCATCAGTGCGCCGCAGGAGTTTTAGCCGAGGGAACGATTCACGCGTGAATTTTACCGCGACAACATTCGCTTGCTTTCCTCGACTCATAACCTGTGCGCCGCTATAATGTCGCGTCTTATTTTTCCGGAATGGTTTCGGGACGCTTCTGACATCTGGGATACTCGGTTCTGTTTAATGCGGCCGTCCCGGTTCTTAGAGGGTGTTTTCAGAGTTCGCATCATTCCTGAAAGGGAAATGGTGCTGCTTCGTTTGCAGCTTCTGGAGTTGACCGAGCACTGTGATTTTTTTGAGGTAACAAGATGCAAGTTTCTGTTGAAACCACTCAAGGCCTTGGCCGCCGTGTAACAATTACTGTTGCTGCTGACAGCATTGAGAAAGCAGTAAAAAGCGAATTAGTTAAAGCCGCTAAAAATGTTCGTATCGACGGTTTCCGTAAAGGCCATGTGCCGATGAACATCGTTGAACAGCGTTACGGTGCTTCTGTTCGTCAGGACGTACTGGGTGATCTGATGCAACGTAATTTCGTTGATGCGATCATTAAAGAAAAAATCAACCCAGCTGGTGCGCCTAACTATGTACCGGGCGAGTACAAGCAGGGTGAAGATTTTACTTATTCCGTTGAGTTTGAAGTGTACCCGGAAGTTGAGCTGAAAGATCTGGAAAGCATTGAAGTAGAGAAGCCAGTTGTTGAAGTTAATGACGCTGACGTTGATACCATGCTGGAAACTCTGCGTAAGCAACAAGCAACCTGGAAAGAAACTGACGCTGCAGCTACTGCTGAAGATCGTGCAACTCTGGATTTCACCGGCTCTATCGATGGTGAAGTGTTTGAAGGTGGCAAAGCGACTGATTTCGTACTGGCAATGGGCCAGGGTCGTATGATCCCAGGTTTCGAAGAAGGTGTAATCGGCCACAAAGCCGGTGAAGAATTCACCATCGACGTAAACTTCCCAGAAGATTACCACGCAGAAAACCTGAAAGGTAAATCAGCGAAATTCGACATCGTGTTGAAGAAAGTTGAAGTGCGTGAGCTGCCAGAACTGACTGAAGAGTTCATCAAACGTTTCGGCGTTGCTGATGGTTCAGTAGCGGGTCTGCGTGCTGAAGTGCGTAAAAACATGGAGCGTGAGCTGAAAGGCGCTGTGCGTAACCGTGTGAAAACTCAGGCAATCGACGGTCTGGTTAGCGCTAACGAAATCGACGTTCCAGCTGCACTGGTTGAAGGTGAAATCGACGTTCTGCGCCGTCAGGCTGCGCAACGTTTCGGTGGTAACGAGAAACAAGCTGCTGAACTGCCACGTGAACTGTTCGAAGAACAAGCTAAGCGTCGCGTTGTTGTTGGTCTGTTGCTGGGCGAAGTTATCAGCCAGCACGAGCTGAAAGCTGATGAAGATCGTGTTAAAGCACTGATCGAAGAAATGGCATCTGCTTACGAAGATCCACAAGAAGTGATTGAGTTCTACAGCAAAAACAAAGAGCTGATGAACAATATGCGTAACGTTGCTCTGGAAGAACAAGCGGTAGAAACTCTGCTGGCTAAAGCCAAAGTGACTGAAAAACCAACGACCTTTAGTGAGCTGATGAATCAGACCACTACAGCGTAATGTTTTTTTAGCGCAGTAAACTGAAAAAGCCCGTTGCCCTTGGCTGCGGGCTTTTTCTTTTAGTAACAATAATCCCTCAATAGTATGATTAATCTGGCATGTTTCGTCGTAATCTGCGCTATATTTGAAAAGTGAAATGAAGTATTTAACAGATAAAAAATCAATAGGGCGTCAGGATTACGGCAGGAAGCACAGGCGGTTGTTAGGCTAAAAGATAGCGGTGGGGCTTGAAAAAGAATATTAATCCCCCAATTAACTTAATAGACGTTCATATCTGATGTTGATGAAACACTGGCTGATTACCACCGTCGAATGTGTCTGGATACCCAGACTGTTTGCATGCGACCTTGATGCATGAACATAGTCATCATTACTTATCTCAAGTAGAATCGGTTATGAATGGCGCCAAAGTAAATTCTATTAGGAGACGGTAATGTCATACAGTGGCGAACGAGATCAATTTGCACCTAACATGGCTCTGGTGCCAATGGTGGTTGAGCAGACTTCACGTGGGGAGCGTTCTTACGACATCTTCTCCCGTCTGCTAAAAGAGCGCATTATTTTTCTGACCGGTCAAGTTGAAGACCATATGGCCAACTTGATTACTGCGCAAATGCTGTTTCTGGAAGCAGAGAATCCAGAGAAAGACATCTTCTTGTATATCAACTCACCAGGTGGGGTGATTACTGCCGGGATGTCAATTTATGACACCATGCAATTTATTAAGCCTGATGTCAGCACTATTTGTATGGGCCAGGCGTGTTCAATGGGAGCATTCCTGTTGACTGCGGGCGCTAAGGGTAAACGCTTCTGCCTGCCGAATTCACGGGTGATGATCCATCAACCGTTGGGCGGCTTCCAGGGCCAGGCCACAGATATTGAAATTCATGCCAAAGAGATTTTAAAAGTGAAATCACGCATGAATGAACTGATGGCGCATCACACGGGAAAATCTCTTGAAGAAATAGAGAGAGACACTGAGCGCGACCGTTTCCTGTCTGCTGAACAGGCTGTAGAATATGGTTTAGTTGATTCGGTGTTCACCCGTCGTGACTAACGACTTATTTCTGTGAGCCTATATACTATAGTGAATGTAAATAGAACAATTCGTGATGCTGAATAAGGCTAATAGCGTGTTGTTTGTACAATCCCAATGATATCGGCTGTCCGTTGAAGGCTAACGTGGCGTACAGAAGTAGCGAGAATAGTCTCCCTGCCGCAGGTTACAGATGTGGCAGATATTAAAAAAGAGGTTTACTGATGACAGATAAGCGCAAAGACGGTTCTGGAAAGCTGCTGTATTGCTCTTTCTGCGGCAAAAGCCAGCATGAAGTGCGTAAGCTAATTGCCGGGCCGTCAGTGTATATCTGCGATGAATGTGTCGATTTGTGTAACGACATTATTCGCGAAGAGATCAAAGAAGTCGCACCGCATCGGGAGCGTAGTTCGCTGCCAACGCCGCACGAAATTCGTCATCACCTTGATGATTACGTGATCGGACAGGAACCGGCGAAAAAAGTATTAGCGGTTGCGGTGTATAACCATTACAAACGTTTACGCAATGGCGACACCAGCAATGGTATCGAATTGGGTAAAAGTAATATCCTGCTGATCGGCCCAACCGGTAGCGGTAAAACATTGTTAGCAGAAACACTGGCTCGCTTCCTGGATGTGCCATTTACCATGGCTGATGCGACCACACTGACTGAAGCCGGTTATGTGGGTGAAGATGTTGAAAACATCATTCAGAAGCTGCTACAGAAATGCGATTACGATGTTCAGAAAGCCCAGCGTGGCATTGTTTATATCGATGAAATTGACAAAATTTCACGTAAGTCTGATAACCCATCGATCACTCGTGATGTGTCGGGTGAAGGTGTGCAGCAGGCTCTGTTGAAATTGATCGAAGGGACTATTGCGGCTGTTCCACCTCAAGGTGGTCGTAAGCATCCACAGCAGGAATTTTTGCAGGTTGATACCTCTAAAATTCTGTTTATCTGCGGTGGTGCTTTTGCGGGGCTGGATAAAGTTATTGAGCAGCGCATTAATACCGGCAGCGGTATTGGCTTTGGTGCCACGGTAAAAGGTAAGTCAGAGAAGGCCACAGAAGGCGAGTTATTGCGCCAGGCTGAGCCGGAAGATTTGATTAAATTCGGTTTAATCCCTGAATTTATCGGCCGTCTGCCAGTGGTTGCTACTTTAAGTGAATTGAGCGAAGACGCGCTGATTCAGATCCTGAAAGAGCCGAAGAATGCCCTGACTAAACAATATCAGGCATTGTTCAATCTTGAAGGTGTTGAACTTGAGTTCCGCGATGAAGCGTTGACAGCCATTGCCAAAAAAGCAATGGCGCGCAAAACAGGTGCTCGTGGCCTGCGTTCTATCGTAGAAGGCGCTCTGCTGGATACCATGTACGATTTACCGTCAATGGACAGTGTGGAAAAAGTGGTTGTGGATGAGTCAGTTATTGCTGGTCAATCTGCACCAATGCTGATTTATGGTCAACCTGAAGCTCAAGCTTCTGGCGAATAATTAGCCAAATAATCCAGATGGTTAGTATGACAATGGGGGATTTTATCCCCCATTTCTTTTTCCTCGCATTGTAATCGTTGAATGTAAGACATTCGTCCCCATATACTCAATTACCTATTTAGTGAAACTCGTGATGACTCGTGTTTCACGAGATTCCCAGTAATCTGGCGGAAGCTAAACTAAGAGAGAGCTCTATGAACCCTGAGCGTTCCGAACGCATAGAAATCCCCGTATTGCCTCTGCGCGATGTGGTGGTTTATCCGCATATGGTGATCCCACTGTTTGTTGGCCGGGAAAAGTCGATTCGGTGCCTGGAAGCGGCAATGGACCATGATAAAAAAATCATGCTGGTTGCGCAGAAAGAAGCCTCAACTGATGAGCCTGGTATCAACGATCTGTTTTCAGTCGGCACTGTAGCCTCGATTCTGCAAATGCTGAAATTGCCTGATGGCACAGTCAAGGTGCTGGTTGAAGGGCTACAGCGTGCGCGTATCACCACGCTTTCCGACAGCGGCGAGCATTTTGCTGCCCAGGCGGAATATCTAGAATCACCAGTGATGGACGACCGTGAGCAAGAAGTATTAGTCCGCACAGCAATTAATCAGTTTGAAGGTTACATCAAACTGAACAAGAAGATCCCACCAGAAGTACTGGCTTCATTGCACAGTATTGATGATGCGGCGCGCCTTGCTGATACTATTGCGGCTCATATGCCGTTGAAATTAAATGATAAACAAGCTGTTCTGGAAATGTTCGATGTCACCGAACGTCTGGAATATCTGATGGCGATGATGGAATCTGAAATTGATCTGTTACAGGTCGAAAAACGGATTCGTAATCGCGTTAAAAAACAGATGGAAAAGAGTCAGCGCGAGTACTATTTGAATGAGCAAATGAAAGCCATTCAGAAAGAATTGGGCGAGATGGACGATGCGCCTGACGAGCACGAAGCGCTGAAACGCAAGATTGAAGCGGCAAAAATGCCGAAAGATGCGCGCGAAAAAACCGAAGCTGAACTGCAAAAACTGAAAATGATGTCGCCGATGTCGGCGGAAGCCACTGTGGTTCGCGGTTACATTGATTGGATGTTGCAGGTTCCGTGGAACAGCCGCAGTAAAGTTAAAAAAGATCTGGTAAAAGCACAGGAAGTTCTGGATACCGACCATTACGGTTTAGAGCGCGTTAAAGATCGTATTCTAGAATACCTCGCAGTACAGAGCCGGGTCAGTAAAATCAAAGGGCCAATCCTGTGTCTGGTGGGGCCTCCTGGGGTCGGTAAAACGTCGCTGGGGCAATCTATTGCCCGTGCAACAGGTCGTCAATATGTGCGTATGGCACTGGGTGGCGTGCGTGACGAAGCGGAGATTCGTGGTCACCGTCGTACCTACATCGGTTCTATGCCGGGTAAATTGATCCAGAAGATGGCAAAAGTTGGGGTAAAAAACCCACTCTTCCTGTTGGATGAGATCGACAAAATGGCATCCGACATGCGTGGTGATCCGGCATCTGCCTTGCTGGAAGTGTTAGACCCAGAGCAAAACGTGGCATTTAACGATCACTATCTGGAAGTTGATTATGATCTGTCCGATGTGATGTTTGTGGCGACGTCTAACTCGATGAATATTCCGGCACCATTGCTGGACCGTATGGAAGTGATTCGCCTGTCCGGTTATACCGAAGATGAAAAACTCAATATTGCCAAGCAGCATCTGTTGCCGAAACAATTTGAGCGTAACGCCATTAAGAAAGGCGAGTTGACCATCGATGATAGCGCCATCATGAGCATTATCCGTTATTACACCCGTGAAGCTGGGGTGCGTAGTTTGGAACGTGAAATTTCCAAACTGTGTCGTAAAGCAGTAAAAAATCTGCTTATGGATAAAACGGTTAAGCATATTGAAATCACCGGTGACAACCTGAAAGATTTCCTTGGTGTACAGAAGGTAGATTATGGCCGTGCTGATACTGAAAACCGTGTCGGTCAAGTGACTGGTCTGGCATGGACTGAAGTTGGCGGTGATTTGCTGACCATCGAGACGGCCTGTGTTCCGGGTAAAGGTAAGTTGACTTACACCGGTTCTCTGGGGGAAGTCATGCAAGAGTCAATTCAGGCTGCATTAACCGTGGTTCGCGCTCGTGCAGATAAATTGGGTATTAATCCTGATTTTTATGAAAAACGTGATATTCACGTGCATGTGCCTGAAGGTGCGACGCCGAAAGATGGTCCAAGCGCAGGTATTGCAATGTGTACCGCACTGGTTTCTTGCCTGACGGGTAACCCGGTACGTGCTGATGTTGCGATGACCGGTGAAATCACTTTACGTGGCTTAGTATTGCCAATCGGTGGTTTGAAAGAGAAATTGCTGGCTGCTCATCGTGGTGGGATTAAAGTTGTGCTGATTCCAGATGATAACAAACGTGATTTGGAAGAGATTCCAGACAATGTTATTGCTGATCTGGAGATTCATCCGGTGAAACGAATTGATGATGTTTTAGCCATTGCTTTGCAAAATCCTGCCTTCGGGGCACAGCCGGTAGCGTCAAAATAGTGACGGATCGCAAGAAGTATTGATAAAACTGATGCTGGTGAGTGAAATCCTACTTGCCAGCTATTTTTTGTGCCGCTAAGTTAGTTCGGCTGTCTGGCAAAAGTTTAAGCCTTTGGGCTACTTGATATGGTTGGGCAGGATTGATATAACAGCTGCGCTGTCGTGTTGTCCGTAGGGATTTTCGGCGCGACGATAGAATTCTAAAGGGGATGAAAGAGTGAATAAGTCACAACTGATCGACAAAATTGCCGCAGGTGCTGATATTTCTAAAGCGGCCGCTGGGCGCGCATTGGATGCAATTATTGCTTCTGTTACTGAATCTTTGAAAGAAGGGGATGACGTAGCTCTGGTTGGTTTTGGTACTTTTGCAGTACGTGAGCGTTCTGCACGTACTGGCCGTAACCCTCAGACCGGTAAAGAAATCAGTATTCCAGCAGCTAAAGTACCAGGCTTCCGTGCCGGTAAAGGCCTGAAAGACGCTGTAAACTGATTACCGCATCAACTCTCATCTGCAGCGAATATTGTTTGTGTTAAACAATAACCTGACGCAGTTGAGCTGGTAAGGTAAGATACAAGGCGCATCGTTAATGATGCGCTTTTTTTTCGTTTAGCTGGCTGAATTGACTAACAGTTGAAGTGATTGATAGCTGAAGTTACGTAACATATTGGTCTGGCGAAAAATATCTGCGACCTTGTAGTAAAAACACAGTCGTTAGCAAGTACAGTAAGCAGTTTTAACGCGCAGCAGCACGAAGGGCTGTCGCAAGGAATGCTGGGTTTATTTAGACCTGCGCAACAGTTTTAATCCATATTACAGCGGAGTATTGTCACATTATGATGGACAATTTACGCGCGGCTGCTAATAACGTCGTGCTCAAAATCATTCTGGCCTTGATCATGTTGTCCTTTATCCTGACTGGGGTTGGCAGCTATCTGATTGGCGGTTCCAACGACTTTGCAGCCAAAGTTAATGGCCAAGAGATTAGTCGTGCTCAGTTAGAACAGGCTGTACAGAGTGAACGTGGCCGCTTGCAACAGCAATTAGGTGAACAATTCTCCGCACTGGCTGCGAATGAAGGCTACATGCTGCAATTACGTCAGCAGGTGCTCGGGCAGTTGGTCAACAATATGTTACTTGACCAATATGCTAAAAAATTGGGTCTGACTGCCAGCGATGATCAAGTTAAGGATGCCATTCGTCAGGCACCTTATTTCCAGACTGATGGCAAGTTCGATAACAACAAATATCTTGAGCTGGTTAATCGTATGGGTTACACCCCAGACCAATTCGCTCAATTACAGCGTCAACAGCTCATTAATCAACAATTGCTACAGGCCTTTGGTGATACCGGTTTTGTTCTTCCTGTCGAAGCACAGGCCATGTCAGCGCTGATTTTGCAGCAACGTGACGTCCGTCTGGCGACAATCGACCTGAAAGCACTTCAAGCGCAGCAGAAAGTCACTGATGAAGAACTGCAAGCCTACTACGATCAGAACAAAAATAGCTTCATTGCACCGGAACAGATGAAAATCAGTTTCATTGCGATGGATGCTGCAGCGATGCAGGACAAAATTACTGTTACTGAAGACGATATCGCCGCCTATTATGACCAACATAAAAGCAGCTATGGCCAGCCAGAACAGCGTAACTACAGTGTTATTCAGTTTAAGACTGAAGCTGAAGCCAAAACTGCTTTGGATGAGCTGAAAAAAGGGGCTGATTTTGCCGCTATGGCAAAAGAAAAATCGACTGACATCATTTCCCGTAAAAATGGCGGTGAATTGGGTTGGTTAGAGCCAGAAACTACCGCAGATGAACTAAAACAAGCTAATCTGACGGAAAAAGGCCAGCTATCTGATGTGGTTAAATCCTCTGTGGGTTACTTGATTGTCCGTTTAAATGACATCAAGCCAGAGCAGGTTAAACCGCTGTCTGAAGTCCATGATGCGCTGGCAAAACAGGTTAAGCAGGAAAAAGCTGTTGATGCTTATTATTCGTTACAGCAAAAAGTGAGTGAAGCGGCAACCAGTGATAACGAATCTCTCGCTTCTGCCGAAGAAGCCGCAGGGACTAAAGCTAAGCAAACGGGTTGGTTTACTCGTGATGCAGTACCTGCTGACGTCAATTTCAAACCTGTTATCCAAGCCATTTTTGAGGGGGGTTTAGTGGGCGAGAATGGCGCACCGGGCAGTAACTCGGATGTCATTACCGTTGATGGTGACCGCGCGTTTGTTATTCGTATCGATGGTCATAAACCAGAAGGTATTGAGCCATTCACTCAAGTCCGTGATCAAGTCGCTGAATTGGTGAAGCGTCAGAAAGCGGAACAAGTGGCTCGGGTTGATGGCGAGAAGATCCTGACAGCACTGAAACAAGGCAAGGGCGATGAAGCCATGAAAGCTGCAGGTATCAGCTTTGGCGAGAAGAAAACCTTGTCTCGGGCACCGGATGACGATCAGTTAGTACAGACTATCTTTGCATTGCCTCATCCACAAAAAGATCAGCTGGTTTATGGCTTGTCTCAGGATCGTCAGGACAACATTGTATTGATCGAACTGTTATCGGTAACGCCAGGTAAATTGCCGGAAGGCGAGATGAAGACCTTTATTGCTAAAATGCAAGAGGGTTCCAGTGGTGTGACCTTTGATGCGCTGATGGCAAACCTGCACAAACAGGCCACCATCAAAATGGGTCCTGCGGAACAGCAGCAACCGCAATAAGCCTCGCATTCATTTGCAATTCGATGTAACACCGAAAGGTCGCTTTGGCGGCCTTTCGCATATCTGGAACCTGCTCTTTGCGGTGAATCGGAGGTTGTTGCAAGGTAGTCATGCTGTCAAATACAAGGAGGATACAGCATGAAATTTATAGGAAAGTTATTTGTAATTACGACATTGTTAGCTGGCTTTAATATCCAACCCTTAGCCTATGCTGCATCCACCAGTCCCCTGCAGGAAAAAGCACCTAGCCAAACAACCAAGGCTACAACAACCCATCATCCGGTAAAAACGACGCAGGATAAAATGGTGGTAACAGCCCCAGCAGATAGGTCACCAGAAAGTGCTCAAAGCCAAATAAATATTAATAGTGCGGATGTGGAACAGTTAGCTCAGTTCCTCAGTGGAGTTGGTAGGAAGAAAGCTGAGGCGATTGTTAACTATCGTGAGCAGTTCGGCCCTTTTACGGATGCAGAACAACTACTTGAAGTCCCAGGTATTGGTCCCTCATTTTTAGAGAAAAACAGCAGCAAACTTAAGATGTGAATATTGCAGTCAGACAGGTACTGACGAGTATTTGTCTGGCTTTTTCAGTTCGCTATTTTCACAACAAATAACCCCCATTATTTCATACTGTAAGGTGTAATTGCGGGGTAAAACTGTGACGTTGTTCTAGATTATATAGTAAGCGCGCTATGAAGTGTTTTTCCTCTGCTAATCTTTCTTTTTGAGGTCATACCAGTTACGTATGCCACTCTATAATAACCATTAACTGTTTGGAGAAGCTCGTCGTCATGCATACTCATATTAAAGTCAGGGGTTTCCATATTGATGTTTTTCAACATGTTAATAATGCCCGCTACTTAGAGTTTCTCGAAGAAGCCCGTTGGGAGTGGCTCGATGGTGAGCCAGCAGCACAGTGGATGGCTGAAAACCAAATCGCTTTTATCGTTGTTAATATCAATATTAATTATCGTCGACCTGCAGTATTGGGCGACTTATTGCGAATTGACAGCCAACTGTTAAGGCTGAATGGTAAAAGTGGTGTGATGAAACAAACTATCACTTTGGAACCAGAGTCTATACCTGTAGCTGATGCAGAATTAACTTTTGTTTGCATCGATCTACGCAGTCAAAAGGTAGTCCCTATTGAGGGAGAATTGCACCAAAAATTGGAGGAGTTTGTCAACCGAGGGCGCTAAAGAACGGTGTTCTATTAATTATCAATCACTACCACACTGATGGGTGAGGTAGTGAAAGTAGGGCAGTTATCCGCGTTACTTTAGCAACAGAGTCAAACCAGCCCAGTTTTTTGTTTTAGGCTTAACAAAACGTTGGATTTATTGATCAGATAGGACTCTAGTCCTTTAGCGCGTAAGTGGCATGCTGCGCATTGACCACAACCATCGCCCTGAATCCCGTTATAGCAGGTGAGTGTGTCATGGCGGACCAGTTCCAGTTGCTGATAATAATCGGCTAAAGCCCATGTTTCAGCCTTGTCTAGCCACATCAAAGGAGTGCTGAATGCGATATCTCGGCCAATACCTAAATCTATTGCATTATTGAGTGCTTTAACGAACTCATCCCGGCAATCCGGGTAACCGGAGAAGTCTGTTTCACAAACCCCGGTGATAACAGTTTGCGCTTGTACCTGATAAGCATAAATGGAAGCTAAGGTGAGAAATAGAATATTACGCCCAGGTACAAAGGTACTGGGAACTGCATCCTTTTCGTCTTCATCGTAGGTAGGGACAGGAATACTATCTCGGGTCAGGCTACTAACAGCGAGTTCATTAAGCATGCTGACATCCAGCACTTTGTGTGCTTTGACGCCAAGCTTAGCGGCGAGTTTGCGAGCAATATCAATTTCTGCGCGGTGGCGCTGTCCGTAATCGAAGGTAATGCAGTGGACTTCATCATATTGCTGTAATGCTTGAATTAAACAGGTTGTGGAATCTTGTCCACCACTAAAAACAACGACGGCGCGTTTCATGCAGTTACCTCGTGCGGCTATGGGGATTTTAAGATGTTATGCCCACAGTAAAATTAACAACTGACAGTATGGTACTCAGTTAGCGTGATAAAGGGTAGCAGCTGAGCTTAGTCATCAGTCGGTGGCTGGTGGTAACCATGCTTGGCTGAAGTCGAACCAACCGTAAGCGGTTAACGTAACGCCGTTAATGCGCGGGGGGGCGTTGACCTGATATTGATAATTGAACAGCGGGAGAATCAATCCTGACAACATTAGGTCATTGTAATGTTCGCGTAATTGGCGAAAACGCTCTGGAGCCGGTTCGATTTGCTGAATCTGGGTCAATGTCTCTTGCTGTTGTTCCCACTGTTCTGGTGAGAGAATACCGCGCCACAGGGGATCAAGACGTAGCCAACTTTCCATCGTCGCTTCGGGTGATTCACCAACTAAATGGTCGGCAAGCAATAAGTCAGCTTGTTCAATTTGGTCGATATTTTTCCACTGTTTATCATGGCTGGCACGGATTTCTAATATGCAACCATTAGCCGCCAATACAGTTTTAAGCTGTTCAGCCACAGTCTTAAGTTCCATTGGCGGTTGATATACCAGCGTCAGGTGGGCTGGCAGTGGTGGGTCTTCATCAGATGTAAATTGCGGAATAGGCCAGCCAGGCAGCATTTCATGACTAGGGGTTATGATGCCCCGCATAATGGATAGCTCCTCCAATATGCCGGAGGTTTGCACTAACATCAGTAATTTGGTTATTTGCTGAGGGGTAATATTACGCCGATGCTGATTAATGGCCAGATAGCAAAATCCAAGGCTCATACTGCGCTGGACAGGGCGGGCTAGTGGGAAGTCTTCCTCCTGACCGATAGTAATACGCACCGGATGTTGGCAACTGCCGTCTGCTGATTGCACCATTAGGTTCGGGGTTATCCAGTACTCGATGATCTCCAGATAAGGGTGCTGCAAATGATAAAATTCATGTTGCTCTAGCCGCACCAGATGCTGTTCGAAAGTCGCCAGTTTAAATGGACCTGCACCTAATAGCGGATAGTCTGGATGAAACAGTCGGCAGGGTAAATCAGCTAACCGATGAGTCAGCCAATAATCTGGCTGTGATAGGGTAAATTGCAAGCAGAGGGCATGGGGAAGGGTGATTGCGAGAATATTGGCAAAGCTGGGCCGACTGCGCGGATTCGCTTGTAGCTGCGCCAGTGTTTGCAATAACTGCTCACCGCGAATGTGTTCACCATTGTGCCAACGTAACTGGCTACGCAAAAAGAATTGCCAGGTTAAGCCATCGTCACTCACTTGCCAGTGATGGGCCAGGTCAGGTTTTGGCTGTGGGTCACCAGTATTAAACCGGGTTAGGCCTGCGTGCAAAGTATAAATTAGATGTTGCTCCGCCCGGCCTGTAGCTGTGAGTGGGTTTAACGATTCAAGCTTACGGTAATAAGGAATTCGCAATATTGGGCTGTCAGCTTGCCATTGCCCACCCATATGAGGGTTAAGCAAAGCTTGGAGACGTTCAGGTTCCAGTTGGGCTAATTCGAGTGCTGCCTGATGGAAACCTTGCTCAAGGAATATTTGCAGATAGGCTGCGCGCAATGCATCCGGGTTTTTCAGGCATTGCAGCTGTGCTCGCTTTCCTCGACCAACTTGTGAATGCCAACTAAGCCAGTCATTCGCCTGTAGCTGTTGGATCAGGGTTCGGGCATGGCGTTCGCTGCAAAATAATAGGCTAGCGACTTCACCGACCGTGGTAGCGACTTGCTGGTCTGCGAATTTCTGATATAGACGCTGATATTGAGCTAGTCGGTGAATAATACGCATAATCAATAACCTACTCCATGATGTTATCAGCTAGTTTAAGCCTATTCAGTGATCGCATAGCCGTGCTGATTGGCATTGGTTCTAAATACAGAACAGTTTAAATTAATTGTTCACTATTAGTTCCGTAAATACTACGCCATAATTTTATGTATACCACCAGTTTCATTGTTTATGAGGTTTTGAATGTACCGTTTAGCCGCTTTTGATATGGATGGAACCTTACTGATGCGCGACCATAATATTGGTGGCGCGACATTGAATGCGTTACATCAGTTAGTGGAGAACGGAATCATTCTGACATTTGCTACTGGTCGGCATTATATTGATATGAAGGGGATTTTATCCCACTCTGGTATTAATGGTTATTTAATTACTGGCAATGGCACCCGAGTTTGCGATATGGATGGCGAACCACTCTACGGTATGGACTTACCCGCCGAGCTGGTGGAGTTTGCACTGCACACGCCATGGCAGACAGATGCCAGTATCCATATTTTCCGTGATGAAGGCTGGTTTACTAACTGCAATGATCCCGCGCTGCTGACGGCACATAAAACCAGTGGTTTCCAGTTCCAGCATACCTCATGGGATGCATTACCTTTGACTGGCAACCACAAAATTTGTTTTATTGCACCGCATGAGGAACTGGTTGAGTTGAAGACTCAGCTTGAGCAGCAAATGGGAGGGAAAGCTGATTTCTGTTTCTCTGCCCTGGAATGCTTGGAAGTATTGCCCCTGGGTTGCAATAAAGGAACGGCGTTGGAGCGATTAAGCCACCACCTTGATTTAACCCTGGCAGATTGTATGGCATTCGGCGATGCGATGAATGATAAAGAGATGTTGTCGCGAGTCGGACATGGGCTGGTGATGGGGAATGCATTGCCGCAATTGAAGCAAGAGTTACCCCAGCTACAGGTTATTGGCCGCTGCGAGCAACAAGGCGTAGCGCACTATTTGCAACATTGGCTAAGTTCACCACACCTCACCTATTCCCCCGAATTCTGAGGTTTATCTCCTCCGTTTTTGACGTTGGAGATAGCTATTAGCCAGCCGGATGACCATCCGGTTTTTTTCTTCTGCAAAGGGGCCTTAAACTGGCCCCTTTCTCTGTCAGTTATAGGTTATTTAATTCACTGCTGAATGGGGCCAAATCGCCAATATTATGACTTACCCACTGAGGGTTGTAGTAGGTATCGAGATAACGCTCACCGCTATCACAAAGTAATGTCACGATAGCACCAGTTTTACCTTGCTCACGCATCTGTTTCGCTAACTGTAGTGCTCCCCAGACATTAGTGCCGGTTGAAGCCCCCACTTTACGGCCAAGAATACCTTCCAGCCAATGGATGGTCGCAACACTGGCGGCATCTGGTACGCGCAACATACTGTCGATCACCTCTGGAATAAATGAAGGCTCAGCGCGTGGCCGTCCAATACCCTCAATACGGCTGCCACAGTTGGCGGTTACAGTACGGTCACGGTTGCAGAAACAGTCATAAAATACCGAGTTTTCCGGATCGACCACGACGAGCTGAGTATCATGACCTTGATAGCGGATATAACGGCCTAAGGTTGCCGATGTGCCGCCGGTACCAGCGCTCATCACAATATAGTCCGGCACCGGGAAAGGTTCGCGGGCCATCTGGCGGAAGATACTGTCAGCAATATTATTATTACCGCGCCAATCTGTCGCCCGCTCCGCATAAGTAAACTGGTCCATATAGTGGCCGTTAAGTTCACGAGCCAGTTGTTCGGATGCAGCATAAATTTGCCCGGCACTTTCTACAAAGTGGCAGCGGCCGCCATAAAAGGTAATTTGTTCGACTTTGCGTCGAGCGGTGCAACTTGGCATGACGGCAATAAAAGGCAAACCAATCAAACGCGCAAAATAGGCTTCAGACACCGCAGTGCTTCCTGATGACGCCTCAATGATTGTTGTACCTTCTTTGATCCAGCCATTACATAAGCCATAGAGAAACAATGAGCGGGCTAAACGGTGCTTCAAGCTGCCGGTTGGATGCGTACTTTCATCTTTTAAATAGAGATAAATGCCGGGGAATGCTGGCAGGTTTAAGCGGATCAGGTGGGTATCAGCGGAGCGTTGAAAATCGGCTTCTATTTCACTGATAGCATTTTTTACCCAAGTATTGGTCATTTTATGGCCTGCGATGTAGGTAGTAAACTAATGATGACTAGGTTAACGGTTCCTAAAGAAAAAAACGTTGCTATTTTTACTTCTTTATCGCCAAATGATAGAAATTTATTCTATGGTTGCTGGCTATGTTAGATAAAACTGACCGTAAACTCCTGTGCATGCTGCAAGAAGATTGTACGCAATCACTGCAAGTCTTGGCTGAAGCGGTCAACTTGACCTCTACACCATGTTGGAAACGCTTAAAACGCCTTGAGGATGAAGGGTTTATTCGTGGGCGAGTTGCTTTGCTAGATAGCGAAAAGTTAGGATTAGGACTCACTGCATTTGTGCTGATCAAAACGCAACAGCATAATAGCGGTTGGTATCAGGAGTTCGTTGAGTTTATCCATAAAATGCCAGAGGTGCTGGCGTTCTATCGTATGGCGGGGGAATATGACTACCTGATGCAAGTCGAAGTTGCCGATATGAAAAGCTACGACAGCTTTTACAAACGTATGGTTAACGGTGTTCCGGGGCTGATTGATGTCACATCAAGCTTTGCGATGGAAAAGATTAAATATACGACTGTGTTACCGGTTCCTGAATAATTATACTCTTCATCTGCCAGGTTGTAGCCGTGTTGGCTGTTCGTGCTCATCCCAATCCATGACGGGTATCGAACCATCGGGATGAGCTCCTTTGCCGCACTCCTGCTTATTGAAATCTAGAGAGTATTAAGTGATGGTATTCTACTTATTGCGTATAACGAGAAATACCGGGCTTTTCGGTGTCAGACCATGGAATAAAACTGCGTGAGATTGTTTGCACAATTAGGCTGGTATTTCCGCCGAGAATGGCGCCGTTACATTGGCGCGGTATTATTGTTGATCATTATTGCTATCTTGCAATTATTGCCGCCTAAGTTGGTCGGTGTCATTGTGGATGGTATCAGCACCAAACAGATGTCGACCAATATGTTACTGGTGTGGGTCGGTGTGATGCTGGTCACCGCCATTGTGGTCTATCTGCTGCGCTATGTGTGGCGAGTATTACTTTTTGGTGCTTCCTATCAATTAGCGGTAGAGCTGCGGGCAAACTTTTATCGCCAACTCAGTCGGCAAACCCCTGGCTTCTATTTACGTCATCGTACCGGCGATTTAATGGCGCGTGCCACTAATGATGTCGACCGCGTGGTTTTTGCTGCAGGTGAGGGTGTCTTGACGCTAGTGGACTCGCTGGTGATGGGATGTGCCGTATTGATTGTAATGAGCACCCAAATCAGCTGGCAATTGACCTTGCTGTCACTGTTACCGATGCCAATCATGGCGGTAGTTATCAAGTATTACGGTGACCAACTGCATCAGCGGTTTAAATCAGCTCAGGGGGCATTTTCTGCCCTCAATAATCAGGCGCAAGAGAGCCTGACCAGTATCCGCATGATCAAGGCCTTTGGTCTGGAAAATCATCAGTCACAACAGTTTGCGCAGGTCGCAGCACAAGCGGGTGCTAAGAATATGTATGTTGCCCGTATTGATGCCCGTTTTGACCCGACAATTTATATTGCTATTGGTGTCGCGAATTTACTGGCTATCGGCGGTGGTAGCTGGATGGTGGTAAATCACAGCATCACTCTGGGGCAACTGACCAGCTTTATCATGTATTTGGGATTGATGATTTGGCCGATGCTGGCGCTGGCGTGGATGTTTAATATTGTTGAACGGGGCAGTGCTGCCTATAGTCGCATCCGCAGCTTGCTGGAAGAAGCCCCGGTAGTAAAAGACGGTGACATTGCATTATCTGACGAGCGCGGCACCTTAGCGGTCAATATTCACCGTTTCCAATATCCGGGGGCTGAACAGCCATCATTGCATGATGTCTCGCTGACTCTGGCTCCGGGGCAAATGCTGGGTTTATGCGGGCCTACGGGTTCCGGCAAAAGTACCTTGCTGGCATTAATTCAGCGGCAATTTGATATTGATGACGGCAGAATTTGTTATCAAGGGCATCCGCTGTCTGATATCCGCTTAAATGATTGGCGTGGGCGTTTATCTATAGTCAGCCAGACCCCCTTTTTGTTCTCTGATACCGTCGCGGGCAATATTGCATTAGGGAAACCCGATGCCACTCAGGCACAGATTGAACGGGCCGCCCGTTTAGCCAGTGTGCATGAAGATATTTTGCGCCTTCCACACGGCTATGACACTGAAGTGGGTGAGCGCGGTGTGATGTTATCCGGTGGGCAAAAACAGCGAATTTCCATTGCACGAGCTCTGTTATTGGATACTGAAATTTTAATTCTCGATGACGCGCTCTCTGCGGTTGATGGTCAGACGGAGCATGAAATCTTAAAAAACCTGCGGGAGTGGGGCGAACACCGTACCGTGATTATCAGCGCACACCGCCTTTCTGCTTTGACCGAAGCCAGTGAAATTCTGGTTATGCAACATGGTAGCGTGATGCAGCGGGGCACTCATAACGTGTTGGTTAATCAGTCTGGATGGTACCGGGAAATGTACCGTTATCAGCAACTGGAGGCCGCTTTGGATGAGGGCGAACCGGAGGTTAAAACTGATGAGTAAAACTCAGCAACCTCTGCCGATACGTAAACTCTGGCCTACACTAAAACGCCTGCTTTCTTATGGTTCACCCTATCGCAAACCCCTAGGGCTGGCGGTATTGATGTTGTGGATCGCCGCGGCAGCTGAGGTCAGTGGCCCACTGTTGATCAGCTATTTTATCGATCATGTGGTCGCTAAGGGGACGTTGCCTCTGGGGCTGGTTAGTGGCTTGGCATTGGCTTATTTACAGCTGCAGTTACTGGCTGCGGCGTTGCACTACTTTCAGGCGTTGCTGTTCAATCGGGCCGCCGTGGGGGTGGTTCAACGGTTACGTATTGAAGTAATGGATGCGGCGTTGCGCCAACCTCTCAGTGCTTTTGATACCCAGCCGGTCGGGCAATTGATTTCTCGCGTGACGAATGACACTGAAGTTATAAAAGATTTGTATGTAATGGTGGTGTCCACCGTGCTGAAAAGCGCGGCATTAATCGGTGCAATGCTGGTGGCGATGTTCAGTCTGGATTGGCGTATGGCGCTGATTTCGATTTGTATTTTCCCCGCTGTGCTGGTGGTTATGGCCATTTATCAGCGTTATAGCACGCCAGTAGTCCGCCGTGTTCGGGCCTATTTGGCGGATATTAATGACGGTTTCAATGAAGTCATTAATGGCATGGGCGTGATTCAGCAGTTCCGTCAGCAAGCGCGCTTTGGGGAACGTATGGAGTCAGCTAGCCGTGCGCATTATGTCGCGCGTATGCAAACCTTACGTCTGGAAGGTTTTCTATTGCGCCCGCTGCTGAGCTTATTTTCTGCTCTGGTGTTGTGTGGTTTGTTGCTACTTTTTGGCTTCAGTCCAGAAGGCTCTGTTGGGGTTGGTGTGTTATATGCCTTTATTAACTATTTGGGCCGGCTTAATGAGCCGCTGATTGAGTTGACATCGCAGCAGTCGATCATGCAGCAAGCCGTGGTGGCGGGGGAGCGTATTTTCGAGCTGATGGACCGCGCCCAGCAAGGATACGGCACTGATGACCGCCCACTGACCAGTGGTCACATTCAGGTTAAAAACGTCAGTTTTGCTTATCGTAACGATAAAATGGTACTGCAAAATATTTCCCTCGAGGTACCTTCGCGCGGTTTTGTTGCCTTGGTTGGGCACACGGGGAGCGGCAAGAGCACCTTGGCTAATCTGTTGATGGGCTACTACCCGGTGCAGAACGGTGAAATTCTGCTTGATGGCCGGCCTCTCTTAGAATTATCACACCAAACCTTGCGCCAAGGTGTGGCAATGGTGCAGCAAGACCCCGTGGTATTGGCCGATTCGTTTTTTGCCAATGTGACTTTAGGTCGTGATATCAGTGAGCAACAAGTGTGGGATGCATTGGAAACCGTGCAACTGGCCCCGTTAGTTCATGCTTTACCTGATGGGTTGCACAGTTTGCTCGGCGAGCAGGGCAACACCTTGTCTGTCGGACAAAAACAGTTGCTGGCGATGGCGCGAGTATTGGTGCAAGCGCCGCAAATTCTCATTCTGGATGAAGCCACGGCGAATATTGACTCTGGTACTGAGCAAGCGATCCAGCGTGCATTGCAACTTATCCGAAAAAATACCACGTTAGTGGTGATAGCTCACCGCCTTTCAACCATAGTTGATGCGGATACCATTCTGGTATTGCACCGTGGTGTCGCCGTTGAGCAAGGTAAGCACCAAGAGTTGCTGGCGGCTCATGGGCGCTATTATCAAATGTATCAGTTGCAGCTGGTGAGCGAAGATTTAGCTGCCATTGATCAAGTAGAAACCGCCGTGCATTAAAAAACAACTTGCGGGGCTGACTGGCCCCGTAGATTGTGCCAGAGAGCTTCTCGATTTAATCCCTCCAGTGAATATCCCCGTTAATGTCCATCCGGTGCGACTCGCGCACCATAATCTGGCAAAGCAATAGCACGCTGAAGTGGTCGTGCACTTCTGTGACGCGCATCGCACTAATTTGGTGCATGAAAACTGTTCAATTATATCGATTCAGCCATAGTTCCTCTGGGGGGGCTATCCCAACCGCCCTATGTTCGCCATTTTGACATTAAATTCTCATGACTCATATTTATGGCATAGCCTTTGCTTTATCTGTTTCGTGGCAGACATGAATTCGACTTAATTCGAGAAGGGGCAAATATGAAGCTGGTTACCGTGGTGATCAAACCATTTAAGTTGGAGGATGTGCGTGAAGCCTTGTCCTCTGTAGGTATTCAGGGGCTGACCGTAACCGAAGTGAAAGGATTTGGTCGCCAGAAAGGACATGCAGAACTCTATCGAGGTGCTGAATACAGCGTCAATTTCTTACCTAAAGTGAAGATTGATATCGCCATTGCTGATGATCAATTGGATGAAGTTATTGATGTGATCAGTAAGGCCGCCTATACCGGTAAAATTGGTGATGGCAAAATTTTCGTTGCTGAATTGCAACGTGTTATTCGCATCCGTACCGGCGAAACCGACGAAGCAGCACTGTAATTTGCAGGCTCAAATTTAGTGAATAGGGATGGGTTGATGATGAAAAAACTTTTATCCGTGTTGGGCCTGAGTTCGGTAGCGATGCTGCCCTCTTTGGCAATGGCCGCAGCACCGGCTGTAGCTGACAAAGCCGATAACGCTTTTATGATGATTTGCACCGCTTTAGTGCTATTTATGACTGTGCCCGGTATTGCCCTGTTCTATGGCGGCCTGCTGCGTTCTAAAAACGTATTATCGATGATGACTCAGGTTACCGTGACCTTTGCTCTGATTTGCGTGTTGTGGATATTGTATGGTTACAGCCTGGCGTTCAGTTCCGGTAATGCGTTCTTCGGCAATTTTGATATGGCGATGCTCAAAGGTATTGGTTTGACTAGCCTGAGCGGCACTTTCTATCAATATATTCATGTGGTGTTCCAAGCCTCATTCGCCTGTATCACCGTCGCGTTGGTGGTGGGCTCATTCGCTGAACGTATCCGTTTCTCCGCAGTATTAATTTTTGCGGTGCTGTGGTTCACTTTCTCATACCTGCCAATGGCGCATATGGTATGGGGAGGCGGCTTCCTGGCACAGGACGGCGCACTAGACTTCGCTGGTGGTACTGTGGTGCATATTAACGCCGCGACTGCCGGTTTAGTGGGGGCATACTTGCTGGGTAAACGTGCCGGTTTTGGCAAAGAAGCCTTCAAACCACACAACTTACCAATGGTGTTCACTGGTACCGCTATCCTGTATATCGGCTGGTTTGGTTTTAATGCCGGTTCTGCCAGTGCTGCTAACGAAATTGCTGCACTTGCCTTCTTGAATACGGTTGTTGCCACCGCAGGTGCCATCCTTTCCTGGGTCTTTGCTGAGTGGATTTTACGTGGTAAACCTTCACTGTTAGGCGCATGTTCTGGCTGTATCGCCGGTCTGGTTGCGATTACACCAGCAGCGGGGACAGTGGGTGTCGGTGGTGCATTGATTATCGGCCTGGTTGGTGGGGTTGCTGGCCTGTGGGGTGTGGTGCTGCTGAAAAAATGGCTGCGGGTGGATGATACCTGTGATGTGTTCGGTGTCCACGGAGTGTGTGGGATCGTCGGTTGTATTCTGACCGGTGTCTTTACCTCTGCTTCTCTGGGGGGGACCGGTTTCGCGGCTGGCGTGACCATGGGCCATCAAGTCGGTGTACAGTTGTTCAGTGTTGGTGTCTGTTTGGTCTGGTCTGGGGTTGTTGCTTTTGTTGCCTACAAAATTGCTGACTTGGTGGTTGGTCTGCGGGTACCAGAAGAACAAGAACGCGAAGGTCTGGATGTTAACAGTCACGGCGAAAATGCATACAACCAGTAAGTTAAGCCGTTATCACCAGCTGATAGGCTAGAAAAAATAATAAAGATGATGATAGCAACAGGGGCGATGGAAACATCGCCCCTGAACTATTCAGATAAAGGCAGTCTTGCTTCAACGATGCAAACGAATAACACCTTCCTGTACTGTTGAGGCTATCAGCACCCCTTCTCGAGTATAAATCTGTCCGCGAACAAAACCCCGAGCACCGGAGGCTGACGTGCTTTCTACGGCATACAACAGCCAGTCGTCCATACGGAATGGCCGATGGAACCACATGGAATGGTCGATGGTGGCAATTTGCACACCCGGTTCAAGAAAGCCAATTCCGTGTGGTTGTAAAGCGGTTAGAAGGAAATTGAAATCAGAAGCATAGCCCAGTAAATACTGGTGAATGCGTAAGTCATCCGGCATTTTGCCATTGGCACGGAACCAGACGTGACGATGGGGTTCTTCTACGGAACCTTGCAAGGGATTGTGGAATTTCACCGGGCGCATTTCAATGGGCTGGTGGCCGATAAACTTCTCCCGCACTTTTTCGGGGATCAAATGGGCAAATTTACGGGCAATATCAGCCTCAGACATTAATCCCTCCGGTGGAGGGACATCAGGCATGGTATTTTGGTGCTCAACACCCTGTTCTTGACTCTGGAACGACGCCGTCATGTAGAAGATAGGTTTACCATTCTGAATCGCGCTCACTCGGCGAGCGCTGAAACTGTTGCCATCGCGCAATGTTTCGACGTCATAAATAATGGGTTTACTGCTGTCCCCTGGGCGTAAAAAATAGCTGTGAAATGAGTGAACAAGCCGGTCAATCGGAACCGTTTGTTTGGCTGCATAAATTGCCTGGCCCACAACCTGACCACCAAACACCTGGCGCAAGCCCAGATCTTCACTTTGGCCACGGAAGATCCCTTCTTCAATTTTTTCCAGATCGAGTAGATCGAGCAGTTTTTCTAATGCCTGACTCATGTTGTGGCCCCTGATGATTGAGTTCATACACAGTGTGCTGAATCCATTGGTCGGTCGTCAATATAATGCTGCGCAACGGCTGTTCAGTTGATCTGCATTTGATAAGGAATAGTCTTATAAATAGCTTAATTAGGCAGTTCGCGCCAGAGGTTAGCATATTGTGCTATAATTAGCTTGCTAGGTGGTTGAAGCCACTTATTAAACGCGGGTTGTTCTGTGAATAGCCAGCATCTTAATAATAAGAAGGAGTGCGACCTATGAAACCTTGGCAATCAATAAAATTATGGCAGATAGCGAGTGGGGCAGCATTGGTAGTGAGTCTGGCCGGGTGTGCTCACCAAGGGGCTGATGTTCCGGTTCCAGCACCTGCAGGGACAACGACAGCAGCAGCACCTATTGCGCAACCTGCTGTACAAGGGACAGTAAATATCCGTGAGCGCATTGCCTTACCACCTGATTCTGTCGTAACGGTTACGCTGTCGGATGCTTCACTGGCTGATGCACCTACTCGGGTCATTGCTCAAAAAGCGATTCGTACCGAGGGTAAACAGGCACCTTTTACTTTTGCCTTGCCGTTTAACCCAGCAGAAATTCAGCCAAATGCCCGTATTATTGTCAGCGCGGCTATCACGCATAATGGTCAGCTAATGTTTATCACTGATACCATTCAGGAAGTGATTAATAATGGCACCGGTACCCAGGCTAACCTGTTACTGGTTCCTGTGACCTCGGTGGCCATTGAAACTGCGCCAACAGCAACAACATCAGGTACTGGGACAATACAGTAACCACTGAGCGCGCTACAGAGTGCTGATAATTCTGTAGCGCCGCCATTTATTGGTATTGCCAACGATACTGTTGTAAATCAATACGTCCGGCTGGCGTTATATCAATACCTTCAGCCAATAACGCATTTTTCTGTCTAAGATAGTCTTGCCCAACTAACGAAATTTCGCCATGGCGATTGATAACCCGATACCAGGGCAATGTAGACCCTTCCGGTAAACGCTTTAGAACACCACCAACTTGTCGCGCTGCTCTAGGAGAACCTATCAGACGGGCAATATCACCATAGGTAGTCACCTGTCCGTAAGGGATTGCAGCTACCACGTGAAATACCCGCTGGCGAAAGCTATCTACGACTGGTGGGCTGTTTTGCTCTGCTATGCCATCCAGCGCTTCAGTTTCATCCTGGCTTTGTTGCCCCATTTTTGATGATGTCACTGCATCCTCTTTGTTGTCTGCTATCTGCATGCTGTTATAGGAACGAATAACATCATCAGTGATTTCTGTACCAGAAGAAAATAAATTTAGTTGATAATTGAAGACGACTGGGTAAGAAACCACCGGTTAGCGTAGGTTGTCTTGCTATTTGATTGGGCATGGCCGATAATGCCCACCGCTCCAGAGTATTAGGGGCCGTTAACGTCAATGGAGGCCCTGTTGGTTCTCTCGCAACACTAACTTGTGAACTCGGTCAGGTCCGGAAGGAAGCAGCCGTAGCAGGCGCGGTGTGTGCCGGGATGTAGCTGGCAGGGCCTCCACCATTTCTAATAAGTGCATGATATTTATCATGTAAAGCTTATCTATCTTCGACACCACAACTCTTCAGTAAACGAAGCTTATTAGGTTCACAGACAACTGTATCTTGAAGGTCGCTGATGATATTTGGTGTTTTCATATTGATAATCTGAATTTTCATCAAACCCTGAAAACGGATAGTTCACGGCGCTTTGTTCCGGTACACCCTCAATTACTGATGCTTGGTCTACTTAAGTTTGTTTAAGAGAAGAAGGAATATCTTTTCCCTGACCCTAAATTTCAACACTGCCTTTTAGCATATGTCGGATAAAAATTTATGCCTGACTTCATCTATAAACCATTTTGTTATAGGCGGTTGCTTCATTTTCATTCGCATAATAATTGCATAATGTCCAATAGGTAGTGTTTCAGAGACATTTATAATTGATAGTTTGTCTCCAATGTATTCATTCATCAATATCTCTTTGGGACCAATAGATATATAACCTTCATTAATGATCAATTGTTCTGCAATAGCAACTGAGTCACCATATAGAATTGAGTGTTCAGGACCGACACCATACGGGAATATTATTTTCTCTAGAGAAGTAAACATATCTACCCCAGCTCCGGGCAAATACCATTTTTCGTTCCTGAGATCTTCTAAAGAATGACTATTAACCAAAGGGTGATTTTTGCTAGAGAAAACATGAAACTGCTCACTAGATAAGTATTCCACATGAAACTCATCTAGAGATATATCAGGCATGATCATGCCAACAAAAAAGCTAAGCTTACCAGAGCGAATTGATTGCACCAGTTCAGAAAACTGTCCTTCAATAACGGTCAATTTTGTCTGAGGGTATCTATTTTGAAAGTTCTTAATAATACCGGGCATAATTCCGTAAGCGGGTAAATGTGAACAACCAAAGCGAATCGCACCTTGTGAATCACTGATAAATTGAGACAGATCGTTCATGCCTCGTTCAAGTTCATTAAGTACCTTATTCATGCAAGGTTCAAAGAACTTCCCCATTTCAGTTAATTGAACTCCATGAGTCCCTCGTTTTAGCAAAGGAGCCCCAACAATACTTTCAAGTTCTTGCATACTGCGAGTCACCGCTGATGGAGTCTGATTTGTTGCTATGGCTGCCGCGCGTATACTTCCAGTAAAAATAACTGTCCTTAAGTTTTTAAGCTGATTTATTTTAGGTAGATTGTTCATATTACTCTGCTGCTCTAGTGCTATTTGTTATGATAACAATGAGTTAGTGATTGCATTGATTTTAAGCACAGTGCCATAAATAACCAAGTTATTATTAAGCTAGTTAGATAATGAGTTAAGTACAGCTCATTGCTTAACAAACTTCCAGTATGGTATGCATTTTTTCTAATATGTGCTTTGTTCAAAAAATCTAAACTTTAAGAGCATGATTAACATTTAAATTAACAGCACCGCAAATACTTGTTAAATTAGCATAATTAATTACATCCGTCGGGATATAAATCAACAAAAAATTAACACGCTAGAATTTAATAATGTAAATATTTTAAGGTCTAGTGGTAAAAATAGTATGAAGCGATGAGTTTATAGCATCCCTAGTTTTATCCTAATCTCAGTATAATGGGCCATATCAGTAATATTTATGTATTAGATCCGATATCCCTGTTGGTAATCTTTAGGTAAAACAGTAAATGAAACACTACTTTTCGATAAAATCATTTAAAGCTCCCCAAGCTGCGAAGTGTTCAACCTCCAATCTCTTGCCAAAAAGAGTGAAAGTGACCGCCTGGGCAAATATCCTGCTCCAATTATTGTTTCCTTTAAGCTTATCCTTCACGCCAGCGATTGCTGCGGCACCGAAACCCAAAGCCACCACTATAAGCACGACTACTGAACCCTATATTATTGGTGTTGGTGAAAGTGCAGATACCGTGGCTAAAAAACACGGTATCTCTGTCGATGAGCTTAAACGAGTCAATATTTATCGCACATTTTCCAAACCTTTTACTGCATTAACTTCCGGGGATGAGATTGATATTCCCCGCAAAGCATCCCCGTTTTCCATTGATAGTGAAAAGAATAAAAATGCGGATGTTCTCCTGGAAAATAAGCTGGCCAGTCATGTGCAAACTGGCGCAACTGCATTAGCAACCAGCAATGCAGCCAAATCCAGTGAACGTATGATTCGCTCTGCTGCCAACAATGAATTTAATAGCTCGGCGCAGCAGTGGTTAAGTCAGTTCGGTACTGCGCGGGTACAGATGAATGTGAATGACGATTTTAAACTCGATGGTAGTGCCGTCGATGTGTTAGTTCCTATTTACGACAATCAGAAATCGATATTATTTACCCAATTAGGTGCGCGGAATAAAGATAATCGAAATACCGTTAATATCGGTGCCGGTGTCCGTACCTTTCAGAATAACTGGATGTATGGGGTAAACACTTTCTTTGATAATGATATGACCGGTAAAAATCGGCGAGTCGGTGTTGGTGCAGAAGCTTGGACTGATTATCTCAAACTATCCGCTAATAGTTATATTGGTACTTCCGACTGGCATCAGTCCCGCGATTTTGCCGACTACAATGAACGACCGGCCAACGGATATGATGTGCGGGCTGAAGCTTATTTGCCGTCTCATCCTCAATTAGGCGGTAAACTGATGTATGAGAAATACCGCGGTGAAGAAGTGGCATTATTCGGTAAGGATAATCGCCAGAAGAACCCACATGCCGTGACGGCAGGGGTTAATTACACCCCTATCCCTTTATTGACAGTCGGTGCCGAGCATCGTGCCGGTAAAGGCAGTAAGAATGACAGTAGTATTAATTTCCAGTTTAATTACCGGTTGGGAGAATCATGGCAGTCCCATATTAACCCATCAGCTGTAGCCGCAACTCGCACATTGGCAGGGAGCCGCTATGACCTGGTTGAACGTAATAATAATATCGTACTGGATTATCAGAAGCAGGAGTTGATACGCCTGAGCTTACCAGAGAGGGTTGAGGGGAAAGCCGGTGATATCGCTACTGTCAATGCTCAGGTAACGTCGAAATATGGTCTTGAACGTATTGACTGGGACAGTGCCGCTTTAATTGCAGCAGGAGGAACCCTCTCTAAGGGCTCATCCAATAGCATCTCCATTACTTTACCTCCTTATCAGGCATCAGTGGGTAATACTCCAAATAGTTATACGTTGTCAGCTATTGCGTTCGACACGCAGGGTAATCGTTCCAACTCTTCAAGCACTTTAATTAATGTCAGTCCGCAAAACCTCAGCACCGGGAATTCACTGATGACAGCAACACCCAGTATACTTGTTGCCGATGGTGTCTCGACCAGCCAAATAACCATCACGCTGCGGGATAGTCATAATCAACCGGTTATTGGTGCAAGCAGAAATATCATCCTGGCCAGTAACTTTGTGGTTGATGGATCGACTTCCCCGATACGTGCTGCAGCAGCATCAGAAATGAAAATAAGTGATGTTAGCGAAGCTATGGGAGGGGTGTACAACGCTACATTGACCGCCGGTACCCAACCAGGAACAGCAACAATAACTTCATCGATTAATGGTATGGCTCTAAACGCTGTAAACGTTATATTTACAGCCAATGCAGCTACTTTTGTGGTGGATAGTTTGACTGCTGATACTCACACCACATTCGCGGATGGCAATAGCCTAATAACATTTACAGCCACGGTAAAAGACTCATCCGGTCATGGAGTACCGAATACTGACGTAATCTTAAATACCACTGGTGGGGTATTAAGTGCGTCCAGTGTCACCACTGATACCCATGGTGTAGCCACATTTACCCTAAAAAGTACCAATACTGGCTCATTTAGCGTGACGGCTAAATCAGCAGTAAACACGACAGACATTGGTCAAACACAGAATGCGACGTTTATCCCCGTGTTCACGGGAATAATTGCCGGTGGATATGACTTCGCCTTGAATGACGGATTCCCAAAAACAGGGTTCAATCAAGCAACTTTCACCATAAATATGAATGGGACTGCTGATTACAGTTGGAGCTCAAACCAGCCAGCGGCAGTCACCGTCAATAGTAGTGGTCAAGTCACGTTCAATGGTCCTCCTTCTGGAACTGTCACCATAACAGCGACGCCGAATAACGGTGGAAGCCCTCAATCCTATTCATTTACAGTGGAAAACTGGTTTGAGGGTGATAGCACGTCAAGGAATTGGGGTAATGCAAATGCTGATTGTAATAGTCGCTCGGAAGTATTGCCGACTATCGCACAATTGACATCAGGTGAGTATATCCGCCAGATAGGGTCATTATTTGGAGAGTGGGGAGATATGATGGATTATGGTTTTCCCGCAGCTAACAATTGGTCATCTGAACAAAGTGGCACTTCCAACTATTACTATGTTGTTAACTCATCGAGAGGGCGCAGTAGTCAAGCTTTATATACCCCAGGTGGCACCAGCGTCCTTAATAAGAGCCTGTGTGTGAGAGACCTTTAGTCGCATAGTTATAAATGTATTATTCCATTTTCTTATCTAAGCCTGTAACAAAGCGTTAGTACGATAATGGTTATAAAACAGAGGTTTTTGAGAAGGAGTGGCTGTGAATCGACGACACCCTGATTTTGGGTTTCATAACGACAATAGTTAACTCCCTCAGCTTTCAGGCTGCGGAAAAGGTGCAACGTATGACCTCTTTCCATGGCAGACATTTTTAGGGCGAGAGCTGATACTACAAATATGACATCAGCTCTCGCTCACTCTAGGTAATGCTTGCTGAAAGCAGTATCAATGTTGGTCGCACGACGATTTACTGCAAGGTTTAGCGCTATGACCTGAAAGGGAAAAAACGTCTTCATTGGCCTTAGTGTTATTTTTTATTACTCTTACTTATGGTTATGCATTTATACCTTTTCCAGCAAAAATATCAGGGTTACCGCATACGTTGCGTCTTGAATAGTGAAATAGGATTTTTCTTATATTTATATAGATCGAATCTTCTATTTACGCTTTAGGTTTAGCAATGAATTTATAATGTCTCTACATTATTAGCTATCAGCTAAGATTTTAATAAATTAAATAGGGTAATAATGTACCTTTACTTAACAGTTATGATAACGGCAAGAATTTCACCAAAATGTGGACGTGCAATAACGCGGGATTGAAGTTAGCCTTCAATACCGTAGTTCTGTTACCACATTTGTCCCACACGAAAACACTTACAAAGCGCTTGCTGCATTGAAGCCGATAACGGTTATCGGCTCAACGTTGTGTGTCTTAACCAGCGTTAAGCAGCCTATTTCACATGTTGCCAAACAGTAGGTGGAATTTTATCATAAAGTTTATTCATCGTGAGTTCAGCTAAGCGATGGTCTGCAGCTGAGTAAAACAATTCCAGCTCATCATCGCTTAGCTCGTACTTATTTTTTTCAATTACACGTTCCAATGTATCAATAGTCGTACATTTTCTTAAACGCATCAGGTAGTCAGTTTTTGTCATGGTGATTTTTCTTCTCAATATACAAATAATATAGGGGAACTATCCCTTAAGTTTTCATCAGGGTACAGATGTACTCGCCTGAGAAAAGTCTGAATAAACGCTCTTTGGTTTTTTGCCAGCGACGCAATTCAGGATCATTGATCCCATAACTACTAAACAGAGTATATGTATCGTCTAAATATTCTTCCACTAACTCTGAAAGGTCGCCGCCATCCGGGTATTTTATTTTAAAACTCATCACAAATGAAGCTATATGCTCGATCAAATCATTGAGTTGCAGGTTTACCGCTGATGTCGGATCATTTACCCAACCATGGTGGCTATCACCAAGGGTTGCAATGCCTTCATCATACAAACTCTCACATAGAAACTTCAATTGGGCAATGTCATGCCGCTTAGGTGAGTACTCATCCATATCATCCCCTCCGTAAACTCTTAATTCGGTGTTGATAACACTATGTGAGTAGATCGGTAATCATATAAACGAAGAAGCTTATCAGTAACGCAAATAAACTAGCCTTGTTATGAATATAAATCATTTCTCCGCTCACCGCGCAACTTTATTACTTAATCTTACAATTCGTCAGCGGTTGAAGGTCTGTTATTGTTAATTATATCAAAGACGATTTTTTCAGGATGTACAATAAATGTTACAGTATTTGTTAGTGATTCTTCAGTGTTGATATCCAAACAGGGATTGAATATATATCAAGGGTAACGGTAAGTCATTGAATGATTGTTGTATTTTAGATTGTAAATATTAAAAGCGTCTAATGACCCAACCAGGTATCTGGCATCTTCCGAATAATACATTAATCCGGAAACTAAACTTCCTTTAATCTCACGGATATTATTGTTGATAACACTCTTCAGTAATGAAATCGGGTAACACCCTGATAAGAAGTCCCAGCTATTTCATTGTTCATTAATTGTTCGCTCATGGTGCTAAGATTAATTCATTACAGTGCCGTTATCGTTACAAAAAATGCGATAATATTTATTTTTCAACCACTATTGATATGATTTGAATCAAAAAATTCAAGTTTAATGAGGATTATCAACCAAAAGGCTTAGTTAACACCTAGTGATGTTATTTGGATCACTATCGACCAATAACACTATCTCTCAATGAAATAACAAGGCTTAAATAGAATTTTCGATATTTAAGGTTATTACTTACAGTTAATTTACCCCATCTCTATTAATTTAGAATGCTCAGCGGGTTTTATCAAGTAGAGGTGCCGCCGTATTCGGTATTTTTTATTATGTAATTTACCATTTTGCGAGCATTCACGAGTAATTATGGTACTAGAGTATCAAAAACAGGCCTACCCTCATCAGCAAAACGTCAGTAAAGATGGCTTGATTTACTGTTACTAACCCTGTTCGTACCGCTTGTTTTATCCACAGCGGAAGGTTTGCTTCCTAGGCACAATTCGAATCTCGCCATAGTTTGTTACTTTTGGAATGGATGAGTCATCGCGAGACGCTTGAATTTCGTCATTATATGTGATGTTATAATGTATCATTAAAACATCTATTTCTTCTTGATATGAATAAGCTTTCAGCTCGGTTTAACTCTCTTCCTTACTGGACATTGTTCTCACTTTCTTCGTTACAGCGTATGGCGGGTGTTGCTCTACTTTGTCTGCTGCTGTGGTGTGGTATTTATTGGGCGAATGTATTGCCATGATAAATTTGAGAAATACTGAAATTGGCTATGAGCGCCATGCTCTGACGCTGCCAATTGATGGTTGTTTTATGGCTGGTTCTCTAACCGCTATTATTGGCGCAAATGGTACAGGTAAATCAACTTTGCTTAAAACATTGGCCGGCTTGCAACCGGCAATTGCTGGGCAAATAACCTTCACTGGCGGCAAAGCACCACAAATGGCCTATCTTCCGCAACAAGCTGAGTTAGATAAACAGTTTCCTATTGTTGTGCAAGATGTTGTGGCAATGGGATGCTGGCCACAAAGTGGCTTGCTCGGTGGGATTAATCATCAATCACGCCTGCGCATTCAACAGGCACTGGACACCGTTGGCATGCAGGATATGGCGCGCCAACCCGTGGGCGAGCTTTCCGGCGGGCAATTACAACGGGTGCTGTTTGCCCGCCTGTTAGTGCAGCAGGCGCAACTGATTTTACTGGATGAGCCTTTTACCGGCATTGATAGTCAGACTGTTCGGTTATTACTTGAGGTTATTCATCAACTTCACGACGAGGGGCGGACTATTATTGCTGTCTTGCACGATATGTTGATGGTTGCCGATCACTTTCCTCATACATTGTGGATGACACCTCAAGGGTGCTGTTGGCAGCCTTCTTTTCAGGTTTTAGCGCAATGGCATCACACGCACAGTTCATCTTGCGCGCTTTCCTCTTTGGTCCCGCAGCAATCACTGAGGGCTATCAATCCATGATGGTGTTTCACTTACTTGTCGATCCTTTCATGGATTTTGGCTTTATGCGTCGGGCATTGGTGGCTTGCTTGGCACTGTCACTCAGCTCTGCACCTTTAGGTGTTTTCTTATTATTGCGCCGAATGAGTTTAGTCGGTGATGCCCTGTCTCACGCAGTACTACCCGGTGCGGCTATCGGCTACCTGATTTCGGGTATGTCACTGGTCGCCATGGGCGTTGGGGGGTTTATTGCTGGGCTGGCTGTTGCCATGATGTCCGGCTGGGTCAGTAGGCGAACACTATTAAAAGAGGATGCCAGCTTTGCCGGTTTCTATCTTGGCTCTCTGGCTTTAGGCGTCACGCTGGTCTCATTGCGGGGCTCCAGTATGGATCTGCTACATGTGTTATTCGGTTCTATTCTGGCCGTTGATGCCAGCGCCATGACCATGGTGGGCACTATCACCACATTTTCCATACTGGCTCTGGCGGCTATTTATCGCGCGCTAGTCGTCGAATCGTTCGATCCGGTTTTTTTGCGGGTCAGTATGGGGCGTTGGCTGATGGTGGTCCATGCACTATTTCTCTCTTTGGTTGTACTTAATCTGGTTGCTGGGTTCCAAATTCTTGGCACCTTGATGTCGGTCGGATTAATGATGTTACCGGCAGCCAGTGCACGTTTTTGGGCTAAAAATCTGCCTCAAACTCTGGGTATTGCGATGGTCATTGGCATGATTGCCAGCATTGTTGGTCTGCTGTGGTCTTATTATGCTTCACTGCCTGCGGGGCCCGCCATCGTGCTTAGCGCCAGCCTGATTTTCTTTGGGTCTATTTTATTTGGAACGCGTGGTGGTGTTTTGGCAACTGCGCGCCGTTGAGAAGTATCTGTCATAAAAGGAGAGTAAAATGAAGCGTTTACCTATTAGTTTGGCGGTGGCTGCCCTACTGTCAAGCCCATTGGCAATGGCGAAAACGGTTGAAGCCGTTGCCAGTTTTTCTATTTTAGGTGACATCGTCCAGCAAGTTGGGGGCGAGCATGTCAATGTGGTGACTTTGGTTGGGCCAAATGGTGATCCTCACGGTTTTGAACCTACGCCGAAAAACAGCAAACAGCTGTCCAAAGCGGATTTGGTGTTTATCAGTGGGTTAGGTTTGGAGGGTTGGTTGGAGCGGCTGATCACTGCCTCTGGTTATAAAGGCCAGGTGGTTATCGCATCAACCGGAGTCGATACCCGCAAAATGGATGAAGAGGGTAAGGAAGTGACTGACCCCCATGCATGGAACAGTATGGCGAATGGTATTAAATATGCTAACAACGTAATGAATGCATTGATTGTCGCTGATCCCGAAGATGCAGATTATTTTCGCAAACGGGGAGGGGAGTATATCCAGCAGTTGGAAAAACTGGATGCCTACGCCAAAGCACAATTTGCGGCCATTCCCGCAGGGCAGCGAAAAGTGCTAACCAGCCATGATGCTTTTGGTTATTTTAGCCAAGAATATGGGGTTAACTTCTTGTCACCAGTGGGTTTCTCTACTGAGTCTGAAGCCAGTGCCAGCGGTGTGGCAGCACTGATTAATCAAATCAAACAAGAGAAAATAAAAACGTATTTTATTGAAAATCAGACGGATCCACGTCTGGTGAAGCAGATTGCCACAGCCAGTGGTGCTAAAGCCGGTGGCGAACTCTATCCAGAAGCTTTGTCTGCCGCAGATGGCCCGGCCACCACCTATGCCGAGGCATTTAAGCATAATGTAGACACTTTGGTGGCCAGTATGAAGTAGTGGCAGTAAAGCAGTATTCAGCCTCTGATCATTAGCGTCAGAGGCTGAATTCCAGTGCCTTTTGTGACAGAAAAAAGCCCCGTTGGGCAGCAACGGGGCTTATCAGTAGGCTGACAACATACTCAATATCAACGCTTCTTATGTGTTCCTCCTTGAACTGCCTTAAAACGTGGATTGCTTTTACAAATAACATACACCCGGCCGCGACGACGGACGATTTTGCAGTCAGGATGACGGTTTTTTGCGGAACGTAATGAACTCAATACTTGCATGATTAACTCTCAGAATTAGCTGGCTTTTTTGGTCAAGAAACTGCCGAAACGTTGATGGAAGCGTGCAGTACTGCCCTCTTTTGAGAACTCTTTTTGTTTACCGGTGTAATACGGATGTGAGGCCGAGGAGATATCCAATGTGACATAAGGATAAATCTGACCATCACGTTCAATCGTGCGTTGCGTGGCAATGGTTGAACCCACAGTGAAATAGGTGTCTGCACTGGTGTCATGGAAAACCACGGTTCGATAGTTAGGATGGATACCAGGTTTCATAAGAACTCCATATGTTATGTTATACTATAACAATAATTATGCACCTTTCATTTTTCAGTTTCAAGTCCGAATAAAAAAAATCTACCAACCTAAGTCTGCAGATTTTGCAGTGTGGGTGATGCTATTGCCGTGTTTTAGGTGACGACATGCAGCCGAGAACAGCGAAGGTGTTGCCAGTACCCCAACAGCAATGGTGGCATTCAGGTTGGTAAATATTTGAGCAGAGATTTTCCCTGCACCAGATTTAATGCGAAAATTTTGCCTTATTTGCTGGCATTGGTGAGCTGTTGCCAGAAAGAGTGGCCATTTTGTGGTGCGGGAGCGGCAAAAAACTCACAGACTGTCGCACCGACATCAGACATTGTTTTGCGGATACCTAATTGAATGCCTTGTGGCCGTGAGTGATTAAAGCCAGCATGATAGACCAGCAGTGGGACTTGCTCCCGAGTGTGTTTACTGTGACCGATGGTTGGGTCGTTACCGTGGTCGGCCATCACGACCAGACAATCACCTGCAGCCATGGCTGCAGTAATTTTGCCTAACATTGTGTCGACCAATTGCAGGCGTTCGGCATAACGTTCAACATCTTGCCCGTGGCCTGCCAGATCAGTTTCCTGAATATTGCTACAGATGAAGGCACTTTCTGCGCGCTGAACTTCCGCCAAAGTGATATCCAAAATAACTTGAGAATCAACCAATTGTGGGTAATTTCGCCCGGCTGGGTTGGCAACAATGTCTGCAACTTTACCGATCAAAACAGTGGAAATATTGACTTTTTCTAGCTGGTGAGGCACCTGAATATCCGTATCAACACCATAGCCGAGATGAATAACCTGAAAACCGTTATCATAAACACCGGATTTTGGGCTATTAATACCAATATAGTCTTGTTGCTTAACCTCAGCTGCACTGATGATTGCCAGGCTGTTGATCAGTCGCCCTCCATAGGCGATGACGCGGTTCACTTCAACACAGCTGCGCACGATCCTGCCTATTTTCTCTACCTGAGAAAAATCAATAACACTTAAATTTGCACAGATATTAAATACTTGGCCTAAGTCCGCCTCCAGATTGTCGCCAATGGCTACACAGTCATTTACCCATAAGAATTGTAAATTGCTGCTATCATCAGGAGCACCGCGCTCTTCAACCTGGTATCCCTGTTGGCGTAATGCATCTGCCACCCGTGACTTTACCGTAGAGAAGGGCATGCTTAAGGGCGCGCGGGGCAGAGTACCCATAATTTCCTGATGGCCCATAAAGGTGTCTCCGCCTTCATGTTGCAATAGCGCCACACCAAAACTGGCGTGTGGATTATCTTGCATCACACTGTCAGTGAAATCAGGTGAGCCGATATGCAATGCATTGAGTAATCCCAGCTTTTCCAAATTGGGTAGCCGCAGTTTCGGATAGATTTGCAAAATATGCGCGCAAGTGTTGGCTTCTTTATCTTGTGGGCGAACTTCAGAAACATCAGGCATAGCACCCACGCCAAAACTGTCGATGACCAGTACAATAAACTGACTCATAGCCTCTCCTGTCCTGTGGACATTGGAATGCAATTACCCTGACTATCATAGATTCCTAGCAGTGTCGGTTGACCAGAGTGAATCCCTGTCACAAGGGCTACATCACTGCGGGTGGCAAAAATTTGAGTACGAAAGCACATGATAACCGGGCAGCCGACGGCGAAAGATTCGACAAGACTGAGGGTATAGTCGATGCTGTCATTGGCGGGTTTCAGTACCTTGCTGGCCTGCCATTGTTGGTCGTAGACCAGTGCATTGCTTAAATGGCTACGCCGATAATATCCGCCGCCATAACAGTAGCTTTTGCCTTGATGACAATGGGAAATCTCTGTCAAATACAGCATCGCGACCTGCTCGGGTTGGTTACCTTGTTGATTGGAAGGCATAGTTCCTGTCAATGAATGCCCTGGCTCAGCATGTGTTACCCCAAGGCGTGCCAGTTGCGGAAGGCTTTCTACCCCAGTTGCTGAAGGGCCATTGACCTGTTCCACCACTATCCCTTGTTGCTCAAAGATACTTTTTGCCTCAATCAGTGTATTGAGGTTGGGGCTGGGCAATATTTTTCCTTTTTCACTATCAAAAAGCATACAGGGGAAATGGGTAACACCGACCAGACGAACCCCCGGTAAGGTTTTTATTTCACTGATAATGCTGGGCAATTCATCTAGTGAAAATCCGGCTTCTTGCCCCGGATAAATAAGATCACCGTGGTGCCAAACTTTGAGCAACAAAGCTTGCTCGCGGTTCTGGCGTAGAGCTGCTGCCGCAATTTCCCGTGCTTTAGCGATGCTGTAAACCGTAATCACTTCTGGGTGATGGGCAACAACTTCATCTACCATTGCGCTGGGAATTTGTACCAAATGACCAACATGGGCCACAGGTAAATTATGCCGATAGAGCTGGCGAGCCTCTTTGAAATCTACGGCGACAATACCTTGATAGCCACATTCCAGCAGGAGTCTACACAGCTGTGGGTTGCGGCCAAATTGTTTACTCATGAGATAAAGTGTGATGCCATAACGCGCTGCTGTTGCCAGCAATAAACGTGCGTTTTGTTTGACCTGATCAACATCAATGACATAGCTGTCAGGTTTAATGGCTCCTTGTTGCCAGAGTAAAAATGCCGCATCCATCAGTGCCGGGTTCTGTTTTTGTAGAGCTTTCAATAACATGTTAAATTCCCAACTATCGATAATTTATTATTCATTTTTTTGAGTATTTATCTTATGCAACTATGATTAGTGCTCTGTTTGTTGGGCAAGGTGCAGGCCATATAAATTGACTAATAGATATCCAATTTCGTAATTGGGCACCTCGAAGGCAAATAGTGAGAGTAGGTCGTTATTAATTTCCCTGATATGGGCAAAAATTTCTGTGGCTTCGATCTCTGTTAATATCTCGTCATCGATAGCCTGGATAACCTGGCCTTGGCGTGCCCGCATTAGCGCATTAGCCATATGGGTGATTAGCATTTCACCCTGAGGATGGCGAATAGTTAATTGCCAATGCTGCTCCAGCCGCTTGAGAACATTAAGCATGCCGAAATAAACATCTGAATCAATAACCTGCGCGTCATAAAGGATTTTTAATCTGGTTTCCATTTATCTTTCCTTGATACGGAATTTATTTTTCTTCATTTTTATGAATATTTTCATCATAGTCACTTATTGCTTTGCTGCAAATGCCCAACTCGCTATTTGGTATATTGATCCCAATATAATCATATTGATGGAATTGACCGCTTTACCGCGGGGCTAGCGCCCTGTTTTCTGCTGCGCCAAAGTGGCAAAGAACAGTAAAAGAAAAAGGCCGCATTAGCGGCCTTTTAAGTATGACATCATCAGTTGTCAGTAAGGTTTACGGCACCTTATGGTCAACCGCATGTGCATGTTCTACATCTTCGTTTTTCCGACTGAAACGACGGCGAACCACCACAAAGAATACCGGAACAAAGAAGATAGCCAGTACGGTTGCAGTTATCATACCGCCCATGACACCCGTACCCACCGCATTCTGTGCGCCAGAACCTGCACCGCTACTGATAACCAGCGGCAGAACCCCAAGGATAAAGGCCAGTGAGGTCATCAGGATTGGACGCAGACGCATACGTACTGCTTCCAAGGTGGATTCCACCAACCCTTTGCCTTCTTTGTCCATCAAGTCCTTGGCGAACTCAACAATCAAGATGGCGTTCTTGGCCGAGAGCCCGATAGTGGTCAATAAGCCTACCTGGAAGTAAACGTCATTTTCCAAGCCGCGTAGAGAGGCCGCCATCAGTGCACCAACCACCCCGAGTGGAACCACCAACATAACCGAGAATGGAATCGACCAGCTTTCATACAACGCAGCCAGACACAAGAAGACCACAATCAGCGAGATGGCATACAGTGCTGGAGCCTGGTTACCGGATAAACGTTCCTGATAGGACATACCTGTCCAGTCATAACCAATACCGCTTGGTAACTTAGCCGCCAACTCCTGCATCAGGTCCATTGCCTCACCGGTACTTTTACCCGGTGCTGCCTGACCCAGAATCTCCATGGATGGTAAGCCGTTGTAACGTTCCAGTCGTGGTGAGCCATATTCCCATTTTGCACTGGAGAAGGTGGCAAATGACACCATCTGACCCGCACTGTTACGGACATACCACTTATCAATATCACCCGGCAACATACGGAATGGTGCATCAGCCTGCACGTAAACTTTCTTCACACGACCACGGTCGATAAAGTCGTTGACGTAGCTGCCACCCATCGCGGAGCCGAGAGTGGTATTGATATCAGAAATAGACACACCCAGTGCTTGCGCTTTTTCCTGATCCACTTCCACTTTGAACTGAGGTGTATCTTCCAGCCCGTTAGGACGCATACCCACCAGCATATCTGGATGTTGCGCGGCCATACCAAGCAATTGGTTACGTGCTTCAGTTAACTTCTGATGCCCCAAGTTACCTTGGTCAATCAACTGGAAGTCGAAACCAGTAGCGGTACCTAACTCCACAATCGCCGGCAAGTTAAAGGCGAAGACCAAACCGTCTTTAATTTGTGAGAATGCAGCAGAGGCACGGCCAACGATGGCTGGGACTTTGTTTTGATCACCAGGACGCTCGTCCCAGTTTTTCAGACTAACAAATGCCAGACCGGTGTTCTGACCTTGACCACTGAAACCGAAGCCGTTAACGGTAAATACCGAGTTAACCACATCTTTTTCTTTGTCGAGATAATAGTCAGTAACCTGATTTAGCACATTCTGAGTACGTTCTTGGGTCGCACCCGCAGGCATTTGTACCATGGTCAGGAACACGCCCTGATCTTCTTCTGGCAAGAATGAAGAGGGGAGCCGAATGAACAGCAAGCCCATCACAATAACCAGTGCCAGATAGATCACCAGATAACGACCGGTGCTGCGCAGAATGTTGGCAACACTGTCGGTATAATGGTGGGTACTTTTCTCGAACATGCGGTTAAACCAACCAAAGAAGCCGGTTTTCGGGCCATGTTCGCCTTTGGCGATAGGTTTCAGCATGGTTGCGCACAGTGCTGGTGTCAGAATTAACGCCACCAGAACCGAGAGCACCATGGCTGAAACGATAGTGATAGAGAACTGACGATAAATCGCCCCAGTTGCGCCGCCGAAGAAGGCCATCGGGATGAATACCGCAGAAAGCACCAACGCGATCCCCACCAATGCACCCTGGATCTGCTCCATGGATTTCTTGGTGGCTTCTTTCGGTGGTAGCCCTTCCTCTTGCATCACACGTTCGACGTTCTCTACCACGACGATAGCGTCATCCACCAATAGCCCTATCGCCAACACCATCCCGAACATCGTTAGGGTGTTTATCGAATAGCCAAAGGCGGAGAGAATGGCAAAAGTCCCTAGCAATACAACCGGCACCGCAATCGTTGGAATCAACGTTGCGCGGAAGTTTTGCAAGAACAGGTACATAACTAAGAACACCAGGATAATGGCTTCTATCAGTGTTTTAACCACTTCGTTAATCGAGATCTTAACGAATGGGGTGGTGTCGTACGGATAAACCACTTTCAACCCAGCTGGGAAGAACGGCTGTAATTTTGCCAGTTCAGCTTTTACTGCCGCTGAGGTATTCAGGGCGTTAGCTCCGGTTGCCAGCTTGATACCGATACCTGCCGCTGGCTTACCGTTATAACGAGCAATAATGTTATAGCTTTCAGCACCCAGTTTAACGATAGCGACGTCTTTCAGACGAACCTGTGAACCATCAGTATTCACTTTCAGCAAAATTTGGCTAAATTCTTCCGCTGTCGTTAAGCGGGTTTGCGCAATAATTGATGAGTTCAGTTCCTGACCTGGTACTGGTGGTGTCCCACCTAACTGACCGGCTGCGACCTGATTGTTCTGTACTCTAATGGCGCTGATCACATCAACTGGCGTCAAACCGAAGTTATTCAGTTTGTGCGGGTCCATCCAGATACGCATCGCATATTGGGAACCAAACAGCTGAACATCACCCACCCCAGTAGTACGGCTAATCGGATCTTTAATGTTAGAACCAACATAGTCAGCAATGTCTTCTTGCAGCATGGTGCCGTCTTCAGAAATAAAGCCGGCGACCATCAGGAAGCTACTACTGGACTTTTCAACGCTCACACCTTGCTGCTGCACTTCTTGCGGCAGCAATGGCATCGCTAATTGCAGTTTGTTCTGGACCTGAACCTGTGCGATATCCGGATCAGTGCCTGAGTTAAAGGTCAACGTCAACTGAACGTTACCGGAGGAGTCACTGCTGGAAGACATATACAGCAGGTTATCGATACCGTTCATGTTCTGTTCGATAACCTGTGTAACGGTATTCTGCACAGTGGTCGCATCGGCGCCAGGGTAGTTGGCGGAGATTGTAATTGCCGGCGGCGCAATAGTCGGATATTGCGCAACAGGTAATTTCATTATTGCAAGAGCACCCGCCAACATGATTATGATAGCGATAACCCAAGCAAAAATAGGGCGATCTATAAAGAACTTAGCCATGAATTACCGGCTCCTTTTAAGACTTCTTCGCTGTATCAGCTGGGGCTGCTTTTGGTGTCTCGTCAGTAACTTCCTGCACTTTTACCTGCACACCCGGTCTGATTTTCTGCAAGCCGGAAACAATAAGACGATCGCCTGCTTTCAACCCTTCGGTAACCAACCACTTGTTACCAATAGCCTGATTCGCAACCAACGTACGCATTTCAACTTTGTCGTCGGCACCTACAACCATCGCTGTTGCTTCCCCACGTGGGTTACGGGTCACACCTTGTTGAGGCACTAACAGTGCGTCAGGTCTGACACCTTCATCCAGACGGGCACGGACAAACATCCCCGGCAGTAATGCTTCGTTCGGGTTAGGGAAAATGGCACGGATGGTGATGGAACCTGTGGTCTCATCCACAGTGACACCAGAAAACTCCAACGTACCTGTTTCTGGGTACTCAGCTCCGTTTTCCAACAACAAGCGAACTTTGGCTTTGCCATTTTCTTGTTTGAGCGTGCCATCAGCCAGCTCTCTTTTCAGGCGTAGGAATTCATCGCTTGATTGAGTGACATCAACATACATAGGGTCAAGCTGCTGAACCGTTGTCAGTGCCGTTGCCTGGCCACTGGTCACTAAAGCTCCTTCAGTCACTGAAGATTTACCCGTGCGACCACTGATTGGCGAGGTGACCTGAGTATATGCCAGGTTAATACGCGCTGTTTCTACCGCCGCTTTTGCCGCAAGAACTGAAGCATTGGCTTGCATAGAAGTGGACACTGCCTGGTCATACTCTTGCTTACTGATGTAGTTAGTACCCAGTAACGGTTTGTAACGGTTCACTGTCAGGCGTGCGATTTCAGCAGCAGCTTGCGCTTTGGCTAAATCACCTTTTGCACTGTCGTAAGCCGCCTGATAGGTGGCCGGGTCAATTTGATAAAGAGATGTTCCGGCGGTGACATCACTGCCTTCAACATAGTTACGTTTAAGAATGATTCCGCTAACTTGCGGGCGAACTTCTGCAACACGGAATGCGGACGTGCGGCCTGGCAACTCGGTTGTGATATTCAGTGGTGCTGCTTTCAATGTCACAATACCGACTTCAGGTGCTTGTTGAGCATGGGCTTGCGCCGCATCTTTGTCATTACATCCTATAAGTACTAAGCTGCCTGAAAGTACCAGAATTGCAGCCAGAGGCATTACCCCTCTGTTTTTGCTCATAGATAAACCTCAAGTGTCCGATTTTTAATTTAATCCAATGGATCACAAGCTTTAAAACCCATTGCTGCGTAAATTATATGTGCGTGCTATGGTACATACATTCGTGAATGTATGTAAATCGCACCCCCTCGAAAAAACAACGCTATGGCACGAAAAACCAAACAGCAAGCCGAAGAGACCCGGCAACAAATTCTAGATGCCGCAGTGCGGGAGTTTTCTGCGCACGGGGTTTCTGGTACATCGCTTACTGATATTGCTGCCGCGGCAGGTGTAACCCGAGGCGCGATTTACTGGCACTTCAAGAATAAGGTAGACCTATTTAACGAGGTTTGGGCATTATCCGAGTCTAAAATTGGTCAGCTTGAACTAGAGTATCAGGTAAAATATCCTGATAATCCACTCCGTATTCTGCGCGAGATACTCATCTATGTACTTGTTTCTACACGTGAGGACTGCCGACGCCGCGCATTAATGGAGATTGTATTCCATAAATGTGAATTTGTCGGTGAGATGACCTCTGTTCATGATGCGCGCAAAGTTCTTGATTTAGCTAGTTATGAGCGAATTGAATCGGTTTTGCAAGGCTGTATTGAAGCAAATCAATTACCCGTCAACCTTGATACTCGCCGTGCTGCGATAATCATGAGAGCCTATATTACAGGTTTGATGGAAAACTGGCTTTTTATGCCAGAAAGTTTTGATATAAAACAAGAGGCACCGGTATTAATTGATGCCTTTATGGATATGTTAGCCCACAGCCTTTCATTGCGAAATGAGACGAATAGCAAGGTATCGGATTAACTGGAGAGGTTTATATGAGTTATGAAGTGAATTCACTGGTCGTGATTGCCAATGGCGCTGCTTATGGTCATGAGTCACTATTTAATGCCCTACGTTTATCTATTGCCTTGAAAGAACAGCAAACAACTCTCGATTTACGTCTATTCTTAATGTCTGATGCAGTTATTGCCGGGCTGAATGGGCAGCAGCCACGAGAAGGTTATAATTTGCAGCAGATGCTGGAAATACTGACTGCACAGAATGTTCCCGTTAAACTTTGTAAAACCTGCGCGGATGCGCGTGGAATTAGTGAGTTAACGCTCGTTGATGGTGTAGAAATTGGCACGCTGGTAGAACTTGCACAATGGACACTGGCGGCTGAGAAAGTTCTGACGTTCTGAGTTCCAAGGGAGTTCCTGATGTTGATTTCCTAAATCAACTGATATTTCTGGCGGTTACATTACATTTTGCAGCAAGTGCGTAACTGCCCGCATTATTACTGCTATTCACGCTCTGAAAGACTTTTCTTATTATGAGCCAAGATTGAACGTGATAGGATCTCATCCTCTGTGCTGAAATGAAGTTCAAATATGAGCAGCAAATTTCACAAGCAATATTATTTACCATTCGCTGTGCCAGTAATTGCGCCAACAAGCGCGTTTTTATTACGCCTACAGATAATACTTATCCTGCTTATAATTACATTATCATTTTCCCCTTCACTCTTTGCTGCGGGAATAAATGTAGATGTACCGACTCGTAATGAAGTACTGAGCCAACTGGATACATTATCAAAGCAAAAGATATTGTCCCCGGCGGAAAAACTATCACAACAGGACCTGACCAAGACACTTGAGTACCTCGATACTATCGAGCGAACCAAGCAGGAAACCAATCAGCTTAGACAGCAATTGGCGCAGGCTCCGGCGAAGTTACGTCAGGCGACAGAAGGGCTGGATGCTCTTAAGAATAACTCGGCCGACACCATAACCCGTGAGTCACTGGCCAACTACTCATTGCGCCAGTTGGAGTCACGTTTAAACGAAACGCTGGATGATTTGCAGTCCGCCCAGGAAGATCTCTCCGCCTATAATAGCCAGCTCATTTCCCTGCAAACTCAGCCCGAGCGCGTCCAGAGTGCGATGTATAATGCATCGATGCGTTTAATGAAAATTCGTAATCAACTTAATGGGTTAGCGCCGAACCAAGAAACTTTACGACCCACCCAACAGCAAGAGTTATTGACAGAACAGGTCATGCTAAACGCGCAGTTAGATTTGCAGCGTAAAAATCTGGAAGCCAATACTACCTTGCAAGATTTGCTACAAAAACAACGAGATTATACCACTGCACACATTAACCAACTGGAGCGCTATGTCCAGTTACTGCAAGAAGTGGTGAGTGGTAAACGTTTAGTTCTGTCAGAGAAAACGGCCAAAGAGGCGCAAGCACCTGCTGACGCGACAGATATCCAAAATGACCCTTTAGTCAGTCGTGAATTAGCGATAAACAAAGAATTGAGCCAGCGATTAATTAATGCCACTAAAGAAGGCAACACACTGGTACAACAGAATATTCGGGTTAAGAATTGGCTGGATCGCGCCCTACAATCTGAGCGAAATTTAAAAGAACAAATTACTGTGTTACGCGGCAGTTTATTGCTTTCTCGCATTTTGTATCAGCAGCAGCTCAGTTTACCGACCTCTGGTTTGATTACCAATATGGGGCCGCGCATCGCCGATCTACGACTAGAGCAATTTGAAATTAATCAGCAGCGTGACCAACTCTTCCAAGGGGATGACTATATTCAGACCCTGACGAGTGACAGTAAAGAAAAAATCAGCCCTGATGTGGAAGATGCATTGGGGCAAATTGTTGATATCCGTCGCGAACTGCTGGACCAATTAAATAAGCAGTTGGGTAACCAACTGACATTGGCTATCAATCTACAAATTAACCAGCAACAGTTATTGAGTGTCAATGAATCACTACAGCATACGCTGACACAACAGATTTTCTGGGTTAGCAGTAACAAGCCGATGGATTGGTCTTGGCTGAAAGCACTACCGGGGGCGCTCAAGGCAGAAATAAGTAATTTCCACTTTACGCTGTCATGGGGGGATGTCTTCGCCGGCTTGCTTAAATCACTGGTGTTCTTGGTTCCGATGCTAATTGCGGTGGGTGTGATCCGCTCTCGCTTTACCATCATCAATAAGCATCTGGGTAGTCTGGCTGATGATGTTGGGCAATTGAAACGAGATAGCCAAATGCACACCCCGGTTGCCATCATGTTCACTTTGCTAAAAGTGCTACCAGGCACCCTGATTATCTTAGGTGTCGGTTACTGGTGTTTGCGCTCAGATTTCAATCTTAGTGATGTGCTTTGGAGCTTCTTCCAACGTTTGGCCCTGTTCTGGCTCGTTTTTGACCTGACATATCGCATGTTATCGCCAGGTGGTATCACTGAACGGCACTTTATGATAGCGGCTGAGCGATGTGCACATTATCGCCGTCAGATGGTACGTCTAGGGGCAGCATTATTGCCGGTTATCTTCTGGTCAGTACTAGGGGAGAAAAATCCACTTCGACTAGTCGATGATGTTATCGGACAGGTAGTCATTGTTATTTCCCTGGCACTGCTGGCCTTGTTCGTTTATCCCTTCTGCCGTGATAGCTGGCGTGAGAAAGACTCTCATGCGGTCAGGTTAGTGATTGTTACCGCCGTGGCTGTAACACCCATCATATTGATTGGATTGATGATTGCTGGGTATTTCTATACCACATTACAGTTAGCTGGCCGCTGGATTGATAGTCTGTACTTATTATTCTTGTGGAATATCGTTTATCTAACAGCGATTCGTGGCTTGGGGGTCGCGGCGCGGCGTCTGGCATATCGGCGAGCAATTGCACGGCGGCAAAGTCTGGTTAAAGAGGGAGCCGAAGGTAGTGAACCAGTAGAAGAGCCGCCACTGGCGTTGGATCAAATTAACCAGCAATCATTACGGCTGACCACCATGGCACTGTTTGTGATCTTTGCCAGCGCCTTCTATGGGATTTGGGCTGATCTCATCACTGTTATCTCCTATCTTGACAGTATCTCGTTGTGGCATTACAGCTCGACGATAGCAGGCGCGAGTGTTACACAGGCTGTTACGCTGGGTAATATGCTAGTCGCTCTGATGGCGTTGGTGGTGGCTTATATTCTGACGCGTAACTTACCAGGTTTGCTTGAAGTGGTTGTATTGTCGCGTTTGCAATTACGGCAGGGGACTTCTTACGCGATCACCACGATTCTGACTTATCTGATTACCGCGATTGGGGGAGTAACCGCGCTAGGTTCACTGGGTGTTTCGTGGGATAAGTTACAGTGGTTGGTAGCGGCACTGTCTGTGGGGCTAGGGTTTGGTTTACAGGAAATCTTTGCTAACTTTGTGTCGGGCTTGATTATTCTCTTTGAACGTCCTGTTCGTATCGGTGATACCATTACTATTGGCACTTTCTCTGGGAATGTCAGCAAAATACGTATCCGCGCAACAACCATTACCGACTTTGACCGCAAAGAAGTGATTATTCCGAATAAAGCTTTTGTTACCGAACGCCTGATCAACTGGTCACTATCAGATACCGTCACCCGAATTATCATTAAAGTCGGGGTGGCCTATGGCTCTGATTTAGCAAAAGTAAAAGAGATTTTGCTAAAAGCAGCGCATGAAAATCCGCGGGTCATGGCTGACCCTGAGCCTCATGTATTCTTCCTTAACTTTGGTGCCAGCACTCTTGATCATGAATTGCGAGTGTATGTGCGCGAGTTAGGCGACCGAAGTTATACGGTAGATGAATTGAACCGGGCGATCGATAAGCTATGTCGTGAGAATGACATCAATATCGCCTTCAATCAGTTAGAAGTGTATTTACATAAATCTGATGGCACAGAAGTTCAGGAAGTCAGCCGCTCATTTGATACTAAAGGTTTACCGTCAGGTCAATCTGACGTTGGGGATAGGAAACCTGATTTACCGGATATCAATAAGCCACTCGCGTAAAATCCTTGGGTGGGCAATAGGGATAAATACCATTACCGTCAGTCAACAAGGCGATACCGTTGCGTATCGCCTTGACGAAGCATAAAAGTATCGACAGAACTTGGTTATTCAGAAGTCTGATGGCGGAGCTTACGCTGATAATCAAGTTGTACGATCGCTAACGCTGCCAGTGCTGTTTCTGGCGCTATCTCATTGCATTCCAGCAAGTAGATAAGATCTACTGCCAGTTGCAGTTCTGGTGAAGCTTTTTCAACTGACATAATGTGGCCAACATTTGATTTTCAGTTAATTGGGAAAGTCGGGTGGCAATACCCCTAATATGGGTTCTCACCTGACTTGATATCAATCTTTATGCCCAATAGGTCTCAATGTGCTTAAGGCTGCAAACTAAAGCAGCCAACATACCAGCACTGGGTATTAACATTATAGAGAACTATACGCTGTCGGAACCCCAATGATTCAAAAAATGTGACAAATATTCAAAAACCGTTCTCTTTCTTTTCAATGCTACGCTCTATTTTTATCAGCGCTTGTCTACAGCGCATTAAACGACCTTCTAGTGCGGCGAGCTCTTTCTGTATCTTTTGCTGATCTGTTAATAAACTTTGCTTACCAAGCTGGCTCTCTCGGTCCTGAATCATTGCCAGAATGCGCCGTTCATAATCTTGATGTTCAGCCAGTTTATGGTAAGGGTCCAGCTTATTATCCCGAGGTTCAGGGTTTGATTTCCTTAACTTCTGTGTTGCTAACTCTCGTTGTAGTGCGGATATCTGTGCAACCAACTTTTCAGCCAGAAAAGCAACTTGCTGTGTCCGGTTCTCTGCCACAACCTGTTTCAGTTGCGCCATATTTTTGTGCACTTCCATTAGATAATCACGATAGCGGTTACCATGATTACTAAACAATTTCAGATCAAAGCGGGCTTGCTGAGAAGGTGTATTAGCTTGCGGGCCGACCTGTGCAGATAATGCTTCGATTTGGCTTTCAAGCACCTGTAATAACTTTTCCGTACTCATGGCGCTTCTCCTCGGCGTTTTTCGCTAGCTTGCCGGAGTTACAAGCAAGAGGCGAGTAAATATATGTATTGTGCTAGTCATGCCAGAATATCTATTGATGATGGTTAACACATGCGTTATTGATAGAGCTGCATTGATGAATATTATATCCCCGTGATCTTTCAAGCTACAGGGGGCTGCTATCGCTTATCCTGCGGACTAGGCAAACACTTTATCAGTCTGTTGCCGCTGAGCTTCAACTAGGAATGTATAGTTAATGAAAGTGAGTATATGTCTCGTTGGTTGCTAATTGCTTTGGGTTGGCTGGCGGTAGTGTTGGCGACTTTAGGTGTCGTGCTGCCTCTGCTACCGACTACACCATTTTTGCTATTGGCCGCGTGGTGTTTTGCTCGATCCTCTCCGCGTTTTCATTATTGGTTACTTTACCGTTCTTGGTTTGGCAGCTATATACGCACGTGGCAACAACACCGAGCTTTGCCTCCTGGGGTAAAATGGAAAGCAATATTCGTTACTGTGCTGACTTTCGCTCTTTCGTTGTGGTTAGTGAAAATTTGGTGGGTCAGGGGCATCTTGCTCGTTATATTAACGGTATTGCTGACTTTCATGTTACGGATGCCAGTTATTGACCTATCGCAACAAAAAAAGCCCTGAGCAGTTCACACCAGTTGCTTTTTAGTATCAGTTTGCATAGATTTGAGCGTTTTCGTGCGCGGGGTATTCCCTCGTTGCGTCCTTAGGGTTAAGGATGCAGTAATTTGCTCTATTGAGGCGATATGGGTAGACAGAAATATTGCCGGATAAGACAAGTTACTCAGTTGATGCCAATTTAGCACCGACTGGCCGCGCTTTAGTATGTACAGCAGTTTTATCAGGCACAAATTATGACCGCTACTGCACCTAATTCAGCACAACAGCTTGAATATATTAAAAACAGTATTAAAACCATCCCTGATTATCCAAAAGCGGGAATACTGTTCCGTGATGTGACCAGCTTGCTGGAAGATCCCTTAGCCTATGCTGCCAGTATTGAACTGCTGGTTGAGCGCTATCTGGATGCAGGCGTGACCAAAGTCGTAGGCACCGAAGCTCGCGGTTTTCTGTTCGGTGCACCAGTGGCTTTGTCTCTCGGCGTAGGTTTTGTTCCCGTACGTAAACCAGGCAAGCTGCCACGTGAAACCATCAGCGAAAGCTATGAGTTAGAATATGGCATCGACAAACTCGAGATCCACACTGACAGTATACAACCTGGCGATAAAGTCTTGGTTATTGATGACTTACTGGCTACTGGTGGCACGATTGAAGCAACGGTTAAGCTGATCCGTCGTCTGGGTGGTGAAGTGACAGATGCTGCGTTCATTATCGATTTACCTGAATTGGGTGGTGAAACTCGCCTAACTCAGCAAGGGATCACTTGCTACAGTCTGGTCTCTTTCAGCGGTCACTGATAGCACTAAAAACTAATTTTATTGAAAATTGGTTGTCTGGAAAGAGTAGCCTCGCCGTCAGTCGTGAGGCTATATTTAAGTGTTCCAGCCTGTTCCTCAAGCCTGATAACATTTGGGTAAGAGAAGTGCACTCAGTGACAAACGTCTCCCTACCAGCAAATTCTGATGCTTCCTCGTGTGACTTCTAAGCTTCCTCCACTGTCTGCCAGAGTAGGATTCACTGGCAAAGTAAATTTATGGGAATGCGGATGGGCGTACTGATACACTACGGTAAGCATCGTCATTATGCGACTTGCATATGTCCGAAAAACGGCCAAATTAGCTATACTAGGTTAAATTATCCATCATAAATCAACGATGAAGCATTAATGAGCTATCAGGTACTTGCCCGTAAGTGGCGCCCCAAAACGTTTTTAGACGTCGTTGGTCAGGAACATGTCCTGACGGCGTTGGCTAATGGCCTTTCGTTAGGGCGAATTCATCACGCCTATCTATTCTCTGGTACCCGTGGTGTTGGCAAGACCACGATTGCTCGGTTGTTAGCCAAAGGTCTTAATTGCGAAACTGGCATTACCGCGACACCTTGTGGTGTCTGTGCCAATTGTCAGGAAATTGAGCAAGGCCGTTTTGTTGATCTTATCGAAATAGACGCCGCCTCCCGGACGAAAGTCGAAGACACCCGAGAGCTGCTGGATAATGTTCAATATGCCCCTGCCCGTGGCCGCTTCAAGGTCTATTTGATCGATGAAGTGCATATGTTGTCACGGCACAGTTTCAATGCATTGCTGAAAACGCTTGAAGAACCGCCAGCCCATGTGAAATTCCTGTTGGCGACGACAGATCCGCAGAAGTTGCCAGTGACGATTCTTTCCCGCTGCTTGCAGTTCCATCTCAAAGTTATCGATGTTGAAGTTATCCGTGCACTGTTGGAGAAAATCTTGCAGGCTGAACAAATCAGCAGTGACGCCCGAGCCTTGCAGTTACTGGCGCGAGCCGCTGATGGCAGCATGCGAGATGCGCTAAGTCTGACGGATCAGGCCATTGCAATGGGGGATGGCAGTGTGACCACCACCACTGTCAGCCAGATGTTAGGAACATTGGATGATGAGCAGCCGCTAGCGATTATTGAAGCTTTAGTGAGCGCCGACGGTGCAAGGGTGATGGCCCAGCTAGAACAAGCGGCATCACGTGGTATTGACTGGGAAAATCTGTTAGTCGAAACTTTAAGTTTGCTGCACCGCATTGCGATGGTGCAACTGTTGCCGTCAATGTTAGATAATCACTACGCTACCATTGAACCGCGATTACGCGAGTTGGCTCGGACGCTACCTCCGACGGATATTCAGCTCTATTACCAAACTTTGCTGGTGGGGCGCAAAGAGCTGGCTTTTGCACCTGATCGTCGTATGGGGGTTGAAATGACCTTCTTGCGTGCGTTGGCGTTTCACCCTAAAGCGATAATTGCTGAGTCTCAGATGGTGCCAGTGAGTGCTTTGATGGTAGGAGCCAATAACGCCGCAGCTCAACAACACCTGCAATCTCCTGTTTATACTCAGCATACACCCGCGCAAGAGGCTCCACCATTAGGTGCGGCGGCACAAGTTAGTGCTCAGTTGCCGGATTCTACTGCGCAACTGCTTCAGGCGCGTACGCAATTACTCCGGCAGTCGGGGAGCACCACACCAAAAAAGAATGAGCCGGCAGCGCCAGGAAAAGCGCGGCCGGCAAACTCAGCACTGGAGCGTTTAGCTTCGGTGACTGAGCGTAGCCAGCAGCGCCTGGCTGCGAAATCAACAGAAGAAAAGAAACCCGCGAAGAAAGAAGCTTATCGCTGGACTGCTCAGAATCAGCCCGAGGTATCGACAGAGCCGGTAGCCACACCGAAAGCACTGCGTTCTGCTCTGGAGCATGAAAAAACTCCGGAGCTATCCGCAAAATTGGCTGAAGCCGCGATGGAGAGAGACCCTTGGGCTGCAGAGATCGATAAGTTACAGATTCCGAAATTGGTGCAACAACTTGCGCTGAATGCATTTAAAGAAGAAATAGAACCGGGTAATATTTGCCTTCACCTGCGTTCTGCTCAGCGCCATTTAAATTCGCCATCGGCACAAAAGGCGCTGGCAGATGCACTGAGTGAATTACACGGTAACGCGGTCACACTGAGCGTTATTGAAGATGATAATCTGGCGGAACGTACCCCGTTGGAGTGGCGGCAGGCCATTTATGAAGAAAAACTGGCACAAGCGCGCCAGTCAATTATTGCGGATAATAACATTCAGACACTGCGTCGTTTCTTCGACGCTGAACTGGATGAAGAAAGTATCCGACCGGTTTAATCGCTGTGATAAGTGCATGGTGCACCGACGCAGCCCCTTGCTATGAGAGATGACTATGTTTGGTAAAGGCGGTATTGGCAATTTAATGAAACAAGCCCAGCAGATGCAGGAAAAAATGCAGCAGATGCAGGAAGAAGTCGCCAAATTGGAAGTTACCGGTGAATCTGGCGCGGGCTTGGTAAAAGTGACAATTAATGGGGCGCATAACTGCCGCCGGGTTGAAATCGACCCAAGCCTGTTGGTTGAAGAAGACAAAGAAATGCTGGAAGATTTGATTGCTGCGGCATTAAACGATGCAGCGCGTCGTATTGATGAAACGCAGAAAGAGAAAATGGCTTCTGTATCCAGTGGTATGCAATTGCCACCAGGCTTTAAGATGCCATTCTGATGCAAACCAGCCCACTCCTTGAGTCATTAATGGAGGCGTTGCGCTGTTTGCCGGGTGTAGGCCCGAAATCGGCGCAACGTATGGCATTCCAACTGCTACAGCGTGATCGCAGTGGTGGAATGCGACTGGCGCAATCTTTGACTCGTGCAATGTCTGAAATTGGCCACTGTGCTGATTGCCGTACATTTACCGAGCAAGATCGTTGCACTATTTGCTCCAATCCGCGTCGTCAGCAAAATGGTCAGATCTGTGTGGTCGAAAGCCCGGCAGATATCCATGCCATCGAGCAAACCGGCCAGTTTGGTGGGCGTTATTTTGTGCTGATGGGGCATTTATCACCACTAGATGGTATTGGTCCTGGCGATATTGGTCTCGATTTGCTGGAAAAACGGCTTGAAACTGAAACTATCAGTGAAGTCATTCTAGCGACTAACCCGACTGTTGAAGGGGATGCAACCGCTAACTATATTGGCCAGATGTGTGGTCAGTATGGGGTGCTCGCCAGCCGGATCGCGCATGGCGTGCCTGTTGGTGGCGAGTTGGAGATGGTCGATGGCACCACATTGTCCCACTCATTAGCCGGGCGTAATCCCATTAAGTACTAATCTCATCAAGTACAAGCTTATTAAATACCATCCTATTTAATCTGGTGGGCGATAGTTTTTATCATTGATTATCATATGAATATTTCTATTCCTGATATTCAGTGAATCGCCCCTGATTCTCTGTTTTTTTCAGCGTTACGACTTGAAACCATCCTCTATTGGCCCCACTTGATACTCATTGTTTGATTTTATATACCTGTCGGTAATTTGGATTGAGGTAATTAATGAGTATGAAAGGTCAAGAAACCCGTGGATTCCAATCTGAAGTAAAACAACTTCTTCATTTGATGATTCACTCGCTTTATTCCAATAAAGAAATTTTCTTGCGCGAGTTGATCTCCAACGCTTCTGATGCGGCAGATAAACTCCGTTTTCGCGCGCTGTCTAGCCCAGAACTGTTCGAAGGGGATGGAGAGCTGCGCGTGCGCTTATCTTTTGATAAAGAAAAACGCACTTTGACCCTAAGTGATAACGGCATCGGTATGAGCCGTGATGAAGTCATTGATAATCTTGGTACTATTGCAAAATCAGGGACTAAAGCATTCCTTGAGTCTATTGGTTCAGACCAAGCCAAAGATAGCCAGCTAATTGGCCAGTTTGGTGTGGGCTTCTATTCTGCTTTTATCGTGGCTGATAAAGTCACGGTTCGTACTCGTGCTGCGGGTGCCCCAGCAGATGCCGGTGTATTCTGGGAATCAGCAGGCGAGGGTGATTACACCATCGCGGATATCACCAAAGAAGATCGCGGCACAGAAATTACCTTGCACCTGCGCGAAGGTGAAGATGAATATCTGGATGACTGGCGTTTGCGCTCTGTTATCAGCAAGTATTCAGACCATATTGCACTGCCGGTCGAAATCCAAAGCAAAAATGAAGAAGATGGCACCGTAACTTGGGAAAAAATTAACAAAGCCCAGGCGCTGTGGACTCGCGGTAAAGCAGAAATCACCGAAGACGAGTACAAAGCATTCTACAAACACATCGCGCATGACTTCACTGACCCACTCATTTGGAGCCATAACCGCGTTGAAGGTAAGCAAGAGTACACCAGCTTACTGTATATCCCGGCACAAGCACCTTGGGATATGTGGAATCGTGACCATAAGCATGGTTTGAAATTGTACGTCCAGCGCGTATTCATCATGGACGACGCTGAGCAGTTCATGCCGAATTACTTGCGGTTTGTCCGCGGTTTAATCGATTCTAATGATCTGCCGCTGAATGTTTCGCGTGAGATTCTGCAAGACAGTCGTGTGACTCAGAATCTGCGCAGTGCGCTGACGAAACGTGTACTGCAAATGCTGGAAAAACTGGCGAAAGACGATGCCGAGAAGTATCAGCAATTCTGGCAGCAGTTTGGTATGGCGTTAAAAGAAGGCCCAGCGGAAGATGGCAGTAACAAAGATACCATCGCTAAGCTATTACGCTTTGCTTCAACCCATACCGACAGCTCCGCGCAGACTGTTTCATTAGAAGACTATGTTAGTCGCATGGCGGAAGGGCAGGAGAAGATCTATTACATCACTGCTGATAGCTATGCCGCGGCGAAGAACAGCCCACATCTGGAGCTGTTCCGTAAAAAAGGCATTGAAGTCTTGCTGTTATCTGATCGCATTGACGAATGGATGATGAGCTACCTGACTGAATTTGATGGCAAAGCTTTCCAGTCAGTCAGCAAAGCGGATGATTCACTGAATAAACTGGCCGATGAAGAACGTCCAGAGCAGCAAGAAGCGGATAAAGCGCTGGAGCCTTTTGTTGAGCGGGTGAAAACTCTGCTGGGTGATCGTGTAAAAGATGTCCGTCTAACACATCGTTTAACGGACACACCAGCGATTGTGACCACCGATGCTGACGAAATGAGCACGCAGATGGCAAAATTGTTTGCTGCTGCCGGTCAACAGGCGCCGGAAGTGAAGTACATCTTTGAGTTGAATCCAGAACATGGTTTGGTCAAACGTGCGGCAGATGTCGCTGATGACACTCAGTTTGCTGAATGGGTCGAGCTATTATTGGATCAAGCATTGCTGGCTGAACGTGGAACATTAGAAGATCCTAACCAGTTCATTCGTAGAATGAACCAGCTATTAACTGCTTAATTTAATATTAGAACGCCCCTGGCACATTATATGTCAGGGGCGTTTTTTTTATTTTATTTCAGTGGGTTATATTTAGACTTTCACGCATGATTACTGAACAAATGCCACGGGTTCGGTTAGCATGCCTTGAGCCAACCCCCCTGAAAATGGTATGGTTGCTTGTTTTCCGCAATTTCGATTTAATTTAAAAAAAACATATATACCCAATAGATTTCATGATGCAGGAAGTCGGTAAACGAGAGAAACCCGATGAGCTTACTTAAGTAAGTGATTGGGGTGACCGAGAGCAGGCAACACCTCTGCACCTGAAAGATGAAGGGTATAGAAAAACTACATAGCAAGGGGATTTACGCAATGCGTATCATTCTGCTGGGCGCTCCGGGCGCTGGTAAGGGTACTCAGGCTCAATTCATCATGGAGAAATACGGTATTCCGCAAATCTCTACTGGTGATATGTTGCGCGCCGCTGTAAAAGCAGGTTCTGAGTTAGGTCTGAAAGCGAAAGAAATTATGGATGCCGGCAAGTTGGTTACTGATGAACTGGTCATTGCATTGGTTAAAGAGCGCATCACACAGGACGATTGCCGTGACGGTTTCCTGTTAGACGGGTTCCCGCGTACCATTCCTCAGGCTGATGCCATGAAAGAAGCCGGTATCAAGGTTGATTATGTGCTGGAGTTTGATGTTCCGGACGATCTGATTGTTGAACGCATCGTCGGTCGTCGGGTACATGCTGCTTCAGGCCGTGTTTACCACATTAAATTCAACCCACCAAAAGTTGAAGATAAAGATGATGTCACTGGTGAAGACCTGACAATTCGTAAAGATGATCAGGAAGCCACGGTTCGTAAACGTCTGATTGAATATCATCAACAAACTGCGCCTTTGGTTTCTTATTATCGTAAAGAAGCTGATGCAGGAAACACACAATATTTTAAACTGGACGGAACCCGTAAAGTAGTAGAAGTCAGTGCAGAACTGGCGACTATTCTCGGTTAATTCTGGATGGTAAGATAGCTAAGGCGGCCTAGGGTCGCCTTTCTTATTTTACGGATATCGTCGAAAGTGTATTTACCTGTTCAAATAATCGGCGCAATACCCACAACAAGGACTTATGCATGATGCAAAGCAAGCTTGGCGTACTGATGGTTAATTTGGGGACACCGGATGCCCCGACACCCCAAGCGGTTAAACGCTATCTGGCTGAGTTCCTGAGTGACCGCCGGGTGGTTGATACTTCACCCTTGCTTTGGTGGCCCTTATTGCGTGGTATTATTTTGCCGATTCGGTCACCGCGCGTGGCCAAATTATACCAATCAGTGTGGATGGATGAAGGTTCCCCTTTGCTGGTTTATAGCCGGCGACAGCAAAAAGCACTAGCTGCGCGTATGCCTGATATTCCTGTCGAGTTAGGTATGAGCTATGGCTCGCCAAATCTACCTGATGCAATTGATAAACTATTATCGCAAGGCGTGACCAAGCTGGTAGTCTTGCCGCTTTATCCACAATATTCTTGCTCAACAAGTGCTGCGGTTTGGGATGCTGTTGCTCGTATTTTGAAAGGTTATCGCCGCTTACCATCAGTATCGTTTATCCGTGATTATGCTGAACATCCCGCTTATATCGCGGCACTGAAGCAAAGTGTTGAACGTGCTTTTGAGCAACATGGGAAACCTGATCGGTTAATACTCTCTTTCCACGGCATTCCAAAACGCTATGCCAAGCTAGGGGATGATTATCCACAGCGCTGCGAAGATACCAGTCATGCTTTGCGCGCGGGATTAACTTTGCCAGCCGAACAAATTATGATGACTTATCAATCTCGATTTGGCCGCGAGCCTTGGCTTACCCCCTATACAGACGAGACATTAAAAAGCCTACCTTCTCAGGGAGTGAAGCATATTCAGCTCATCTGCCCCGGTTTTTCTGCTGATTGCCTAGAAACGCTCGAAGAGATCAAAGAGCAAAACCGAGAAATTTTCTTACATGCGGGCGGTGAAAAGTTTGAATATATTCCGGCACTAAACGATGATGAGAGTCATATTGATCTTTTAGAACAATTGATAAAACAAGAGATTACTCCACTATCCTTGAATTCATAATTTTTATATATCAATAAGCCTCTGAGTGACCCGTCATTACACTTTTTTACCCGGCCTTTTGCTTGTAATGACTGTTTAGATGTATGAGAATTACATAATTATAAAGAATTGGCCTGTCATCATATTCTGTAACTTTTTGTTATAAAATTGATTTTTTAGGCTGACTGGAATGCTGAACTCAATAAACAGTACATTGGTAGCTGTAAGCCAAGGGCGGTAGCGTGCCTTAGTTTTAGTCGTTATCTCGCAATAAATTACGCAATATTGGCTTTCCTCTACTAGAAAAAGAACTAATCAATAGGCTTAATACTCATGAAAAATATAATTTAATCCAAGAGCTGGAAATTAAAATGTCAGTGTTACGAAAAAATATTTTTTCATTAATTTTATTACAGGGAAGTAATTATATTATTCCCCTTTTAACATTACCCTATTTAACTCGAGTCTTGGGAGTTGAGGGATTTGGTGTCTATAGTCTGACACTGTCATTAGCCCAATATTTTGTTATTTTAATCGACTTTGGATTTAATTTATCAGCATCAAAAAAAATAGCTGAACATCAAGATGAACCTGAGTATATATCCAAAGTTTTCTTTGAAACATTGTATTCTAAATCAATATTATGCTTGGTTTCTATTTCAATTGTAATTCTACTTGTCACGACAAATTCACATGCCGTCATTAAGAGTGAATTGATTTACACAATACTTATGCTCATTGGTACGACATTGATGCCAGTATGGTTTTTCCAGGGAATAGAAAAACTATCTGTTGTTACCAACTTAATGATAGTGGCAAAATTATCTATGTTGCCTCTGTTTTTTATATTTGTTCATAGTGATACTGATGTTAAGTATGCTGTAATGATCCAGTCATCAATGAATTTATTGGCAGGAATCATTGCTATAATATATATATATCGAAAAAAATTAGTAAGAACAGTTAACTTCTCTAGTTTGAGGGTTGTTTATACACTAAAAGATTCATTTCCTATCTTTTGTGCAACTCTGTCTATTAGTCTCTATACCATGAGTACGACAATTATCATTGGTATCTTCAGTAATGTATATGAAGTGAGTATCTTCACTGCGGCAGATCGAGTAAAAGGGGCAATTCTTGGTGTGTTTCTAGTCTTGGGAAGTGCATTCTATCCAAGAATAAATGCCTTACTTGTTAATAAAAAAGAGGAAGCTTACTCCTTAATAAGAAAGATATTTTATTGGCAAGGTATCTTATGCATTATAATAATGATTTTCGTTATAATTTTCGCTAAGCTGATAACGACAATAATGTTTGGACATGAATACTCAGAGGTTTCTAAACTTCTAATTTTATTTTCCCCAGTCTATTTACTGGTTATACAATCAACTGTTCTTGGTAATTATATTTTATTACCTCACGGACACCGGAAGTCCTATACCATCTTACCCATGGTTTCAGCAGTAATTCATATCCCTCTTTGTGCCTATCTTGCTTCTCAGTATGGTGCTTGGGGGGGCGTGGTTTCTATTATTGTGATTGAGTCTTTATCATTCATATGCTTAGTTATGATTCTTAAGAGAAAGAAACTGCTATTTGAAATTCTTTCGAGAAATAGAAATGGATAATAAAAAAATACTTTCATTAATTATACCTGTATACAATGTAGATAAATATCTTGATGCATGTTTAAACTCTGTATTCCTACAATGGGACCATACACTCGAAGTCATTGTTATTAATGATGGTTCAACGGATAATTCTCCTAGTATCATAAGAAACTATGGTGAAAAGTATGAATTTACCTACATTGACCAAGAAAATACAGGTATAGCAGCTGTAAGAAATAAAGGGATATCTATTTCGACCGGTGAATATATTGCTTTCTTAGATTCTGATGACTTATGGTGTGATGGAATATATAAAGTTATCAAGAAAATAGTTTTAGACAATTCACCAAGTTGTATTTTTTTTAACTATTCTGAAGTTTTAGGCGATAAGGAGAATCTATTCGAGCTAGCTAAAGAGAATAACTTTTTTGTCGATAAACTTGACTTTATAAAACTTAAAATAGCTAAAAGTGAAATGTTTTATGTATGGCGTTTTATTTTCAAAAAAGAAATTTTCAATAGTATCAACTTTGATGTTGGACGAAGATTTGAAGATCAATTATTGCTCCCGGTACTAATTAATAACTGTATTTCTATATTTGAATGTAAGAGTTTAATAGTTAAGTACAGACAGGTTTCAAGTAGTATTACTAAAAATCTAAATGTATTCGATCTTGGTGATAGTGAGTTTGGATTAAAACGTTTTAGAGATAACTATATAAAATATAAAAGTAAATATTGGGCTGTTGTTTTAGCAAATGTATTTATTTCTCATATATCAAAATGTGCTAGAGTATATCATTTAGATAAATCTGTAGCGTTGAAGAGTTTTAATGAATCTTACAAAATAGTCCCACTTAGACCTATTATACACTCCGGGAAATTAAAGCCAATTCTATATTATCTGTTCAAATATAAATTGTTTTTTAGATTAATCTCCTCTGTTGAACATGAGGTGAGAAAATAAGATGATAACAGTTACTATTTTCACCCCTACTTTCAATAGAGCACATCTATTAAAACGCTGCTATCTTTCAATCTTGGAGCAGAATAGAGATGATATCGAGTGGCTAATAATCGATGATGGTTCGACAGATAATACTCTAGATGTAGTTAAAGAATTTCAAAATGAAAGTAGATTAAAGATAAATTATATTTTTCAGGTGAATAGTGGAAAGCAAGCTGCTTGGAATTTAGCTGTAAAAAATGCAAATGGAAAATATTTCATCGGACTGGATTCAGATGATGCTCTTGTTACTAACTCTATCAGTAAGTTGCTTTCAATAAAGACAGTATTTGACGATAAAGAAATTATTGCAATTCGAGCTGTTTCAGTAAATTCAGAGACAATGAGACCTAATAATTGTTATTTATTCAATGCAGATAAAAAAAATTCATGGTTTGAAGAATTTAGCTCTGGAATTCGTGGTGAGCGGATTGATCTATTTAAAACGGAACTGTTACGAAAATATTTTTATCCGGTAGAATCTGGTGTGAATTTTATTCCTGAAATCTGGCTTTATAGTACAGTATCTAAAAATTATAAGTTTTATTATAGCTCGATATTAGTTCGTATCTTCTTTGATGATGAAAATACTAATCGACTAAGCAAATCGTCGATAACAAGACATGCTGTGGGCCACTATATATCTCGTAAAGCGTTACTGGATAATATGCCTAAAAAAATATGGTTATACCGACCACTAGATTTTATAAAGTCTGTGTTACGGCTTAATCAAGCTTTGACTATAATTGATAAAAAATATATTAATCATAGCAACTCCTCCATTTTAGTTAAAATTGTTGCATTTCCCGGTCTTATAATTAATAAGATTAAAAGGCAATAAGGGATTATATGAAAAAAATTGCTTTCTTTGGTGGTGATATCAGTCATACCGGTGGTACTGAGAGAGTTAGCTTGGCGCTTGCTAACTACCTTGTTAAAGAGGGTTACCAAGTCGTTATTATAAGTTTAAGCGGCAATGCTCCACCTAAATTTCATGTAGATGAAAGAATAAAGTTAGTATCGCTTTTTGATAAAAAAAGACGTTTTTCACTTGCTTATTTCTCTGTGGTTTTTAGATTACGTCGTATTTTAATAGACGAATCAATAGATGTAGTTATTGATGTTGATACAATGTTAGCATTGTTCAGTACCGTCTCTTTAGTGGGTACAAATATAAAACATATATCGTGGGAACATTTTAATTATAAAAGTAATTTAACTGTAAAATCACGAAAACTTGCTAGGATTATAGCCGCTAAATATGCTGATGTTGTAGTCACCCTAACAGAGAAAGATCGTGAGTATTGGTTAGAAGAGAATAAATATCCCGAAAAAATAGTATCAATATCGAATCCATTGCCTTTTGCGCCACAAAGTAGACTCAAAAATAAAGATACAAAAACAATTTTGGCGTTAGGCCGTCTGAACTATCAGAAAGGTTTTGATCTTTTACTTGATATTTGGGCAAAAGTCGAAGAAGTAAATAGTGATTGGGGGTTAGTCATTGCAGGAGATGGTGAGGATAAAAATTTATTATCTGAAAAAATCAATGAATTAAATTTAAAAAATGTAGAGTTACTTCCTTCAACTCCTAATGTCCGCGATTTGTATGATCAGTCTGCCATATATGTAATGACTTCTCGATTTGAAGGTTTCCCGATGGTGTTGCTTGAAGCCAAGGCGTGTGGATTACCTATAATTGCATATGACTGTGATACCGGCCCTTCTGAGTTAATCACCGATAATGAAGACGGATTTTTGATTCCCTTTGCTGATAGTAATACTTTTTCAGAACGTCTTATTCAACTGATGAATGATGACAATCTAAGGGAAGCGATGTCACTAAGGTCATTAGTAAACTCAGAAAAATATCAAATAGAAGCTACTATAGGTCGGAAATGGAAAATATTGATAGATAATATATAGCCATTATGGATAAAATATTACAGTCAATATTTTCATATAGGCTGAATACTGTAAGTCATAATATTTATTGTATGAATATGATAATAGGTAGCGAGGATTCTAGTGAATTTATTATATGTTATTACTGGGCTTGGTATGGGAGGGGCTGAAAAACAAACCGTTTTGATTGCTAACAAGATGCATGAGGCCGGGCATAATGTCATGATTATATCTCTTACTGGTGAGACTTTAGTCAATCCCAGGAATGGTGTTCAGTTAAATGAATTAAAATTAGAGAAAACACCTGTTAGCTTTTTTAAGGGTTTGCTTGAAGTTAGACGAATAATAAAAAAATTCGCGCCAGATATTCTTCATAGTCATATGTTTCATGCTAATGTATTTTCTAGAGTTTTACGGTTGTTTACTAATATTCCTGTTTTAATATGCACAGCTCATAATACTAATGAAGGAAGCTCTTTGCGGATGTTGGCATATAAATATACTGACAGACTGGCTTCTCTTTCTACCAATGTTAGCCAAGATGCTGTTGATTCTTTCATTCGTAAAGGTGCTTCTAGTGTTGACAGGATGATTGTTGTTTCAAATGGTATTGATACTTCTCAATTCGATTTTTCAGCAGATGATAGAAACACCAAAAGATCAGAGTTAGGAATTTTAGATGACACTCCAATATTGCTCAGTGTTGGAAGATTAACGGAAGCAAAAGATTATCCCAATTTACTAAAGGCATATTCTTTACTTCTTAAAGATAACAGTTTTTATAATGTACCTCGTCTTTTTATTGTCGGGACGGGACATCTTGAAAGTCATCTCAAGAGTATGGTCAAAGAGCTTAGCATTGAAAAATATGTAACATTTCTTGGGCAGAGAGATGATATAAGAGAGCTAATGTGTGCTGCAGATATATTTGTCTTATCTTCTGAATGGGAAGGCTTCCCACTTGTTATTACTGAAGCTATGGCATGTAAGAAAATAATTGTTGCTACGAATGCCGGTGGCATCACTGAGGCCTTGGGAGATTGTGGATCTATTGTGCCAGTAAAAGATCCTGAGAGTTTATCTCAAGAGATAAATAAAATGATAAAATTATCTAATGAAGAAAAAGAAGCGTTAGGTAATAGAGTCCGAGAGCGGATTATAAAAACAAATTCAATTGAGAAAATTATTGAACGCTGGATATCTATATATAATCAATATAAAAATAAAACAAGCTGATTTCATCTAAAGTAACAAGATATATTTATAGTTACTGTAGCTATAGATTGAATTGGGGTTAAAATGCCAAATTTAATATTGTTAATGTCAATTTTTTTTGTTGTATCTGTAATGCTAACGTATTTATTACGTGTTTATGCATTAAAGAATAATATTATTGATACACCTAACTCTCGTAGCTCGCATGTTATCCCAACGCCAAGGGGAGGTGGTGTCGCTATAGTTGTGAGTTTTCTCATTGGTATTATATTGTTCTATTTTCAAGGTTATCTGACCCTTTTACCCACTGTTGGGTTAATTATTTCTGGCGGAATAATTGCGCTAGTTGGATTTTGGGATGATCATGGACATATTGCTGCTCGTTGGCGTCTCCTTGCCCATTTTTCTGCTGCTGCATTCTTACTATTCTGTTTAGGGGGTTTCCCTGTATTAACTATCTCAGACTATACCATTGATCTTGGGCTCTTTGGCAGCTTGTTCGGTTTACTATTTCTGGTATGGATGCTGAATCTCTACAACTTTATGGATGGTATTGATGGTTTAGCAAGCGCCGAAGCGGTAACTGCCTGTATTGGCGCGATTGTTATCTATCTTATCAGTGGCGATCACATTGAACTGAATAGCTATTTGGTTCTTTGGTTACTCGCGAGTACTGTTTTAGGATTTTTATTGTGGAATTTCCCACCGGCAAAAATATTTATGGGAGATGCTGGTAGTGGATTTTTGGGACTAATTATTGGTTCTTTGGCGATAAGTGCCGGTTGGATAGAAACTAAATTCTTCTTCTGTTGGCTAATTTTATTAGGTTTATTTATCGTTGATGCCACCTGGACTTTGGTACGTAGAGTTCTTGGTGGTTTTAAAGTTTATGAGGCTCATCGGAGCCATGGCTATCAGATTGCCTCTAGGAAATTTAAACGTCACTTGCCAGTGACTTTACTTGCTATTGCTATCAATGTTGTCTGGCTATTTCCAATTGCATTGCTGGTTGGACTAAACATAGTTAATCCTATCATTGCATTGATTATTTCCTATACTCCTCTTTTGTATATTGATTATAAACTTAGTGCAGGAATCAATAATAACTAGCTGGTTAAATTTATAATTAAGAAACTCGGTTTATCCATTTTTTAATGGCGTATTTCGTCTTGGGGTTGGTACTCTATGTTTATTGTATTTTTGTTATCTTTACCAAGGCCTGTCAAACGAGTCATTATGTTGTTGTTAGATACTATTCTAATTGCTTTAGCATATTGGGGCGCTTTTTGGGTACGACTGGATGTAGATAGTCCATTTACCAGTGTTGAACAGTGGGTTGCCTTGGCTGTAATTATACCACCGACTCTTTTGGTTTATATAAAACTGGGTTTATATCGGACTGTACTACGCTATGTAAGTGCAAAGATCGTCAATGTGGTGATAGTCGGAGTTATATTATCCTCTGGTTTGCTGGTGTTGGGCTCTTACTTTTTAGGTGTATACTTACCAAGAACAGTCTCAGTCATGTTCTTTATTTTCTCAGCAGTTTTCATTTGCGGCTCTCGGTTATTCTTTCGAATGCTATTAAATTATGGTGTCAGGGGGCAAATCCCGGTAGTAATTTATGGAGCGGGTGCATCAGGCCGGCAACTCGTACCGGCTCTTATGCAAGCAAGTGAATATTTCCCCATCGCATTTGTCGATGATAATCCTAAGTTACATAAGGCTGTTATTCATGGTGTTACAGTCTACCCCTCAGAAAAACTTGAGTATTTAATTGGTCGCTATGGGATCAAAAAAATATTGCTTGCAATGCCAAGTGTTAGCCAGAGCCAGCGCCGAGCGGTAGTCAGTAAACTTGAAAATCTTTCTTGTGAAGTTCTCTCTATTCCTGGTATGTCTGACTTAGTTGAAGGTCGAGCACAAATCAGTAACTTGAAAAAAGTATCTATAGAAGAGTTATTGGGAAGAGATCCGGTGGTGCCGGATCAAAAATTATTAGCTAAAAATATCACTAACAAAGTAGTTATGGTGACTGGTGCTGGAGGGTCAATTGGCTCTGAGTTGTGTCGCCAAATTATTGTTGAAAAGCCAAGCTTATTAATTCTTTTTGATATTTCTGAGTTTTCTCTTTACTCCATTGAGAATGGAATAGCATCAATCTGTAGAAATCATCATATCGATACAAAATTTGTAGCACTGCTTGGGTCGGTACAAAGCGAGCAGCGCTTAGTCCAAGTAATGTCTAGCTTTAAGGTTAATACTGTCTACCATGCAGCCGCTTATAAACATGTCCCTCTGGTTGAGAATAATGTTATTGAAGGGGTTAGAAATAATATATTCGGCACTCTTTATTGTGCCAAAGCAGCAATCAAATCTGGAGTGGAAAAATTTGTTCTAATTTCTACAGATAAAGCGGTTCGACCAACCAATACCATGGGGGCGACCAAGAGAATGGCCGAGCTTATATTGCAAGCATTGTCGAAAGAGCAAGATAAAACGAAGTTTTGTATGGTTCGTTTTGGCAATGTTTTGGGGTCGTCAGGCTCTGTTGTGCCTCTCTTTAAGAAACAAATTGCAGAAGGGGGGCCAATCACTCTTACCCATAAAGACATTATTCGCTACTTCATGACCATTCCAGAAGCTGCTCAGCTTGTTATTCAAGCAGGTGCTATGGGGCAAGGTGGCGACGTTTTTGTATTGGATATGGGTGATCCCGTTAAGATTATCGATCTGGCTAAGCGGATGATTAACCTTTCCGGACTTTCAATTAAGAGTGAAGACAATCCTGATGGTGATATTGCAATAGAGATCTCAGGTCTACGCCCTGGTGAAAAGCTATATGAAGAACTGCTGATTGGAGAGTCTGTGCAAAATACTTATCATCCGCGAATTATGACAGCAACTGAAGTTATGCTGGAATGGCATAACTTGGAGGTTTTGCTAAATAGAATTGAAGCTGCCTGTAATGACTTTAATTATGAGTCTATTCGCTCTTTATTATTAGAGGCGCCTGCAGGATTTCAGCCAACAGATGGTATCTGCGACGTAGTTTGGCAAAAGACTCACGGCGAAAATGCAGAAAGTATGACTGTTCATTGATAGTTCGTGGGCTGTTCACTGGCTATGTTTGCATTTTGTTGTTTATGGAACTGATATGAAGACTATTGCATTTGTTATCACTAAATCAATCATTGGCGGTGCTCAAGGCTGGGTTCTTGAACAAGTTAAGCTACTCAAAGATGATTGCAAAATTATTTTGATAACCTCTGAGCCGGGGTGGCTCACTGAAACTATTGTTTGTGACAAAGTGGTTATTATTCCTGAGATTAGGAAAATGGCCAGCATCAAAGCTATTTACTCTTTATATAAAACTCTTAAAGATAATAAAGTTGATGTTGTTGTGTCTAGTTCGGCTAATGCCGGTCTTTATAGTCGATTGGCTCGTTTATTCTTACGCTTCCGTGGTGTCTATGTTTCTCATGGTTGGTCATGTATTTATAATGGCAATCTGTTGAGATTTATCTTCTGTTATATCGAAAAATTACTGTCATATATTACAGATGTTGTATGGTGCGTTTCTCAAAGTGATGCTGATAAAGCCGTTAATATTATCGGTATTAAGCCTGAAAAAATCGTGACCCAACTGAATGCTATAACACCACTAGTTGAGCGGCCAGATCGTCAGTGCCAGAATAAAATTATTTACGTTTGCAGATTAGCGTATCCCAAACGGCCTGACTTAATTTTAAAAGTTGCTGCAGCCAATCCTCAATATGATCTCGATATTGTTGGTGATGGTGAGTATTACCAAGAGCTTAAGAAAGAATATGATCGTTATGAGAATATTCATTTCTATGGTGAAATCAAAGGGTTCGATAAATTTAGTGAGTACGATGTTTTTGTATTAACGTCAGAAAGTGAAGGTTTACCAATGGCGGCCATTGAGGCAACAAGTGCGAGTCTGCCGGTGATTCTCAGTAACGTTGGTGGTTGCGGTGAGGTTGTCGATCAAAATGGCATTTTAATTGAGAATACGACAGAAGAGTTGGAGTCTGCACTTAATACTGTATTCGCAAATTATGATTCATTCTATAAAGCGGCTCAGAAACAAAAGAATAAATTTGATATAAATAGCGTTAAAGATAAATGTCGAGAAATTATTCTTGGTCAACAATACCAGCCTTAACTCATCAAATTGAATAGGTAAATTATGACTATTTTAGTGACCGGTGGTGCAGGGTATATTGGCTCACATACGGTATTAACTTTATTAGAACAAGGCGATGATGTTATTGTATTAGATAATTTATCTAATGCTTCAGCGGAATCATTGCTACGTGTAGCTAAAATCACTGGCCGAGATGCAATATTTTATCAAGGTGATGTATTAGATAGACATTGCCTTAAAAAAATATTTTCTGAGCACAAAATTGATGCCGTTATTCATTTTGCTGGTTTGAAGTCAGTTGGCGAATCAGTCGCTAAACCGATTGAGTATTATCACAATAATGTTACCGGCTCGATTATCTTGCTGGAAGAGATGGTTATTGCTGGTGTGAAAAAATTGATATTCAGCTCATCAGCCACGGTATATGGCGACCCTGAATGTGTACCGTTGACCGAAAATGCCCGTATTGGTGGCACTACAAATCCTTATGGTTCTTCCAAGGTCATGGTTGAACAAATATTAAAAGACTTCTCTTTTGCCCATCCAGATTTTTCTATTCGGGCACTGCGATATTTTAATCCGGTGGGCGCCCATCCATCAGGTTTAATTGGTGAGGATCCAAATGGGAAACCTAATAACTTGTTACCTTTTATCACGCAAGTTGCTATTGGAAAACTCCCTAAGTTAGCCGTCTATGGTAATGATTATCCTACCGTGGATGGTTCAGGTGTTCGGGACTATATCCATGTTATGGATCTCGCCGAAGGGCATCTTTGTGCACTGAATAAACTGACTAAAGGTTTCAAGGCCTATAATCTCGGATCCGGTGTTGGGTATTCAGTACTTCAGATGATCACGGAATTTGAACGTATATCCGGTAAAAAAATTCCTTTTGAGATAGTGGCGCGTCGTTCTGGTGATATTGCAGAATGCTGGGCAAGTGCAGAACTTGCTTTCAAAGAATTAGATTGGCAGGCCAAAAGAAACTTAACGGATATGTTAAAAGACGCATGGAAATGGCAGCAATCCAATCCGAATGGCTATGTTCGCTGAATACCTGATGAGTTGTGCTAAAATTCTTTATCTTTTCATTTCTAAATTTGTAACTCACAACAATGAAATTTCCTGGCAAACGCAAATCTAAACACTATTTTCCTGTTAATGCCCGCGATCCCTTATTGCAACCGGCTCAGACAGAAAATGAGGTGAGTACATCTTATATTGTTGGCATTGATCAGACGCTGGTTGATATTGAAGCGAAGGTCGATGAGGACTTTATTGTGCGTTATGGCCTTAGTCAGGGGCACTCTTTGGTTATCGAGGATGATGTCGCAGAGCGCCTTTATCAAGAACTGACGGCTAACGGACTGATTACTCATGAGTTTGCTGGCGGTACCATCGGTAATACGTTGCACAATTATTCTGTGCTAGCGGATGACCGTTCAATTTTGTTAGGTACCATGTGCAGTAATATTAAAATTGGTAGCTATGCCTATCGATATCTGTGTAACACCTCTAGTCGTACAGATTTAAACTATTTGCAGGCAGTTGATGGCGCTATTGGCCGTTGTTTCACTCTTATTACGGATAATGGTGAGCGAACATTTGCTATCAGTCCAGGCCAAATGAATCAACTACGGCCAGAAAGTATTCCTGAAGATGTCATTGCAGGTGCATCAGCGCTGGTCCTTACTGCTTATCTGGTGCGCTGTAAACCCGGTGAGCCGATGCCTGATGCGACTATGCAGGCTATTCGTTATGCGAAGAAACACCATGTTCCGGTGGTAATGACATTAGGAACGAAATATGTCATTGCAGATAATCCGCAGTGGTGGCGTGATTTCCTTAAGGAGCATGTTTCTATCGTAGCGATGAATGAAGATGAGGCCTATGAGTTAACGGGCCTGAATGATCCGTTAATGGCCTCTGATATGGCATTGAACTGGGTTGATTTAGTCCTTTGTACTGCTGGGCCTAATGGGCTGTATATGGCAGGTTATACAGAAGAGGCTAATAAACGCCAAACTCAACATCCATTATTACCCGGTGCCATTGCCGAGTTTAACTTGTATGAATTTAGTCGAGCAATGCGCAAAGAGCATTGTGATAATCCATTACGTATTTATTCTCATATAGCTCCTTATATGGGCGGACCTGAGAAAATAATGAATACTAATGGGGCCGGAGATGGTGCTTTATCTGCGGTATTGCATGACATTGCGGCTAATGGCTATCACCGTAATAATGTTCCTAACTCAAGCAAACATGTGCGTAGTTATCTGAGTTATTCTTCATTGGCGCAAGTGTGTAAATACGCTAATAGAGTAAGTTATCAAGTATTGAATCAGCATTCACCGCGTTTAACCCGAGGCTTGCCTGAGCGGGAAGACAGTTTGGAAGAGTCGTACTGGGAAAGATAATCGTCGTCAAATAAAGCAACAGGGCCAGCATATGCTGGCCCTGTTGCTTTATAATACAGAAATGTTTTTAAATTGGGCAAAGCGGGCGTTTGTCTTCTTCGGTCAGCGTTTCTATCTTCAACATATTAAGCATACTGTTGGCAATTTCACGTTCGCCCATCACAACCTGGTTCGCGCCACGATCCGAGATATAAACCACTTCGTCGTCATAATGGGCGCGAGCAATTATCTCAAGGTCTGGCCGTTTAATTCTGGCGGAGGCAACAATTTCCCCAGCTTCGTAACCATTTGGAATCGTCAGCAACAGCCAGCGGGCGCAATCTAAACGCGCCAGTGACATAATATCAGCGCTGGCAGCATTGCCTAATACTGCATTAATACCTTGCTCACGTAAGGCTTCAACTCTTGGTCGGGAATTCTCAATAACAACCAGTGGGATCCCTTCAGCATGCAGTTTTGCCCCTAATAGGCTGCCGACCCGACCATAGCCCACTAATAATGCATGGTTGCACAGATCGACAGGGATCTGTTTTTCCTCTTCGACAGCTTCTTCCAGAATCAGGTCTTCCATGGTCTCATTCTTGGCTAAATAGCGGTCTAACAGAGTAAACAGTAGCGGGTTGAGCATAATGGACAAAATTGCACCTGCCAGCACCAGATTACGGCTATGCTCTGACATTAACCCAAGCGAAATCCCAAGCCCGGCCAAAATAAAGGCGAATTCACCAATTTGTGCCAAGCTGACTGAAATGGTAAGTGCGGTGCGTTTTGAGTGGCCAAACAGCCGAACCAAAATAAATGCTGCTGCTGATTTCCCAATGATGATGATCGCCAATGAAGCGACTACTGCTAACGGCTCATGCACCAAGATCATCGGGTCGAACAGCATCCCGACCGAAACGAAGAACAGCACGGCGAAGGCGTCACGCAGTGGTAAGGTATCTTGCGCGGCTCGGTGGCTCAGTTCAGACTCATTCAATACCATTCCGGCGAAGAATGCACCCAGAGCAAAGGATACGTCAAATAGCCCTACAGCGCCGTAGGCAATACCGAGCGCCAATACCAACACCGCTAATGTAAACAGCTCACGGGAGCCAGTACTGGCGGTTTTGGCCAGTATCCATGGAACCAACCGACGACCCACAACAATCATCAAAGTAATAAAGGCAATGACTTTACCAATGGTAATTGCTAACTCAGTGAATAATTGGCTCAGGCTAGTGGTTTCATTTCCCATCACGCCAGCAAATGCCGGTAATAGGACCAGTGTGAGTACCATCGCCAGATCTTCGACAATCAGCCAGCCAATCGCAATTTGCCCTCGTTGACTATCAATGAGTTGCCGCTCTTCCAGTGCTCGCAGTAATACCACGGTACTGGCGGTTGATAGACAAAGACCGAAGACAAACCCAGCCATCAAGTCCCAGCCTAATAAATGAGATAGCCCCATTCCGAGTAAGGTGGCGACGGCTATTTGCGCCACCGCGCCGGGTATGGCGATGGCTTTTACTGCGAGGAGGTCTTTAAGCGAGAAGTGAAGTCCAACACCAAACATCAACAAAATAACACCAATTTCAGCCAGTTCAGGTGCTAATGAGGTATCAGCGACAAAACCTGGCGTGAATGGCCCGGCTAGCACCCCTGCGGCAAGGTACCCCACCAGTGGTGAGATGCGCAGGCGGTGAGCCAACGTGCCCAAGAGGAAGGCGAGAACAAGGCCTCCGACGATCGTGGTAATTAAGGGTGTTGAGTGGTGCATCCAGACTCCTTCTCGTTATACCCGCCATCTGTTAAGTTGCAGGTGTGTGGCTGTGTCCAAATCTGCTCCCGGCGCAAATCATTTGCCTGAGTAAGCTATCAAAATTGTGAGCCTGATGAGGGGCCCACTCTTCGGGCTTACGCTGCAAGTTAAGATCTATTGGGATATAGAGGGCGGTAGCATTTCACAGCAATAGCATCAGTTTATTGCATTTATGCGATCAATGCGCGATAAAAATTAAATTTTTATCGTTAAAAGACTAGTTTGGCATGAAAATTGTTTGAAGTGCTTGTTTGTGGGGGACTTGATGTTTTGATCACGATTACGTAGGGAACTCTCCCGACTGAAACATATGTTTCGGTCGGGATTATAAGGTCTTTACTATTACTTATCTTCTATATTAGGCAGTAAGGCAGTAAATATCCCCAGTAATGGCAAGAATGCACATATTTGATAAACCAGTTCAATACTGGTTAAATCCGCCACATACCCCAGTACAGCCGCACCTAATCCCCCCATACCGAAAGCAAAACCGAAGAATAAGCCAGATACCATGCCCACTTTCCCCGGAATCAACTCCTGCGCATATACTAATATTGCGGAAAAGGCCGATGCAAGGATAACACCAATGATCACGGTCAAAATTCCAATCCAATACAGAGATGCATAGGGTAAAATAAGGGTAAATGGTGCAACTCCTAAGATTGACCCCCAAATAACATATTTCCTCCCTATTCTATCCCCGAGAGGGCCACCAATTATGGTGCCGGCGGCAACAGCAAAGAGGAACACAAATAAATGTATCTGAGCATTTTGCACCGAAACACCGAACTTATGCATCAGATAAAAGGTGTAATAGCTACTAATGCTGGTCAAGTAGAAGTATTTAGAGAATATCAGCACCATTAAGATTGCTAACGTGCTAACAACCGTCTTTCTCGGCAGTACTTTTGCCGATGAGACCTTGATGACTTTGCCATGACTGGCTCTTTGTTGCTGTTGATACCATTTACTGACTTGCAATAGCACCACAATCGCCAGTAAGGCGGCGAGTGAGAACCAGCCAACATTGCCTTTACCGTAAGGCGCAATCAGGATTGCCGCTAACAACGGGCCGAGAGCGCTGCCGAAATTGCCACCGACCTGAAAAATGGACTGAGCCATACCATGGCGACCACCAGATGCCATACGAGCAACCCGCGAAGATTCCGGGTGGAAGACTGAAGAACCAGTTCCAACCAATGCTGCCGCCAGTAAAACCACAGGGAAAGTTGTGGCAACCGCGAGCAGTAAAATACCGGATAGGGTGAAACCCATGCCAATCGGCAAAGAATAGGGCTGGGGATGTTTATCCGTATACAGACCTATCAAGGGCTGCAATAGTGAGGCTGTCAGTTGATAAGTCAGGGTGATTAACCCTATCTGGGCAAAACTCAGTGAAAACTCGGCTTGTAATAGCGGGTAAATCGCCAGGATCAGCGACTGAATCATATCGTTGAGCAAGTGAGATACGCTGATAGCACCCAAAATAGAGAAAGAGGTGCGTTTTACAGAAGTATTAACGGAAGGCTGGAATTCCGTCTCAGAGCGATCGGTCATAATGAGTATTCGCCTAATAGTTTTCACTGTTAATAATATGTTGGTAACGAATACATATTATGCAGTTCGAATGATTTTTACTACTACTGACATAGTTTGATATATATTCCAAAGTTATGAAATTTGTACTTCCGTCATCACATTACAATACAAAGTGTGTCACAGTATCATCTTGATTTATCATGATATTGATATGTATCACCCAAATTTCACTCATTAAACTGGCATTTATCGCGCTGGTTTTTAACGACAACATGGAGATTTGCCATGCGTTTTTCATTACCAACCACAGCCTGTGTCTTAGCTGTGTCGCTGGCGTTTGCACCGGGATGGGCGGCGGCCTGGGAACAAAACAAAACTTACGACATTACTATTTTGCACACTAATGATCACCATGGGCATTTCTGGCAAAACGATTACGGCGAGTATGGTTTGGCGGCACAAAAAACAGTTGTTGATGAGATTCGCGAGCAAGTTGCTGCCAAGGGGGGAAGCCTGCTACTGCTCTCCGGCGGGGATATCAATACCGGTGTGCCTGAATCTGATTTGCAGGATGCCGAGCCCGATTTCCGTGGTATGAATCTGGTGGGTTATGATGCCATGGCTATTGGTAATCATGAATTTGATAACCCACTGAGTGTGCTGCGCCAGCAGGAAAAGTGGGCGACCTTCCCGCTATTATCCGCCAATATCTACCAGAAAAGTACCCAACAGCGGTTATTCAAACCTTATGCTTTGTTTGATAAGCAAGGGGTGAAAATTGCTGTGATTGGCTTAACCACTGACGATACCGCAAAGATCGGGAATCCTGAGTATTTCACGGATATCGAGTTCCGCGTGCCTGCGGTAGAGGCAAAGCAAGTTGTCGATCAACTGAGAAAAACAGCAAAGCCTGACATCATTATCGCCGCGACACATATGGGGCATTACGATGATGGCAAACATGGCTCTAATGCTCCGGGTGATGTCGAGATGGCACGCAGCTTGCCTGCTGGCTATCTGGATATGATAGTGGGTGGTCACTCGCAGGATCCGGTTTGTATGGCCAGTGAGAACCATAAACAGGCGAATTATGTACCGGGGACGCCTTGCGCCCCAGACAGGCAAAATGGAACTTGGATTGTGCAGGCTCATGAATGGGGTAAATATGTGGGGCGGGCCGACTTTACCTTCCGTAATGGTGAGCTAAAACTGGTGAGTTATCAGTTAATCCCGATCAATTTGAAGAAAAAGGTTGAGAAGGCGGATGGCACCAGTGAGCGAGTTTTTTATACGCAAGAGATTGCCCAAAACCCATCCATGCTGAAGCTTTTGACCCCATTTGAAGAGCAGGGTAAAGCACAGCTTGGTATCAAGGTGGGCAGTGTGAATGGCAAGTTGGAAGGGGATCGCAGCAAAGTCCGTTTCGAGCAAACCAATCTGGCCCGTATGTTATTGGTCGCACAAATGGAACGTGCGGGTGCTGATTTTGCCGTGATGAGTGGCGGAGGGGTTCGCGACTCTATCGAAGCCGGTGATATCACTTATAAAGATGTGCTTAAGGTTCAACCATTCGGTAATACTCTGGTTTACGCGGATATGAAAGGCCGTGAGGTTGAGAAGTATCTGGCGGTGGTGGCAAATAAAAAAGTAGATTCTGGCGCTTATGCTCAATTTGCCAATGTTAGCCTGGTGGCTGATGGTGAGGGGGTTAGCGAGGTGAAAATACAGGGTAAGCCGTTAGAGCCGAATAAAACTTATCGTCTGGCGACATTAAATTTCAACGCGCTAGGCGGTGATGGCTATCCGAAGATTGATACCTTGCCGGGTTATGTCAATACTGGTTTTATCGATGCAGAAGTTCTGAAACAGTATATAGAGAAACACTCGCCACTGGATGCCAGTCAGTATCAGCCGAAAGGTGAGATTGTTTATAAGTAAGCAGTGAATTTAGCAGCCTCCTTTTTACTTATGGAGGCTTATTTCACACCCATTGTTAAACCAACAGGTTTATCAATCTCTTTTTGCGATATCAGCAAAGGTGCCTTGCAGTAAACGGCATAGATCGGTTGCTGCTAATTCAATGTCTAAACCGCGCTTGCCGCCGGAGACATAGATAGTGGCATATTCTTGTGCCGGGCTATCAATCACGGTAGGTAGGCGTTTTTTCTGCCCTAATGGACTAATGCCACCGACTAAATAGCCAGTGCTGCGTTGTGCCAATTGCGGGTCGGCCATTTCGGCTTTTTTTGCCCCCAATGCGCGGGCCACTTTTTTTAGGTCAAGTTGAGTGGCAACTGGCGTCACGGCTACCGCCAGATTTTTGGCATCGCCATTTAATGCAACCAACAAAGTTTTATAGACTCTTTCTGCATTGAGCCCCAACTTTTTAACCGCCTCATCACCAAAGTTGGTTTCTGTGGCATCGTGGTGATAAGGGTGCAAGGTGAAAGGAACTTTTTGTTTTTCCAGCAAAACGACTGCAGGTGTCATAATAAACGTCCGATTTAAAATGAAGATTTATTCCAGTGGATTATCCGACATATCAATATTGGCGTGAGGTTAAAAATTAACCTAACAAAATCAGCATAATGATCAAATGTCATGCAGGTTATGATGAATGTCGGTTGCTAATCTAATCGTCAGGTTGCTACCCTGTACTTGCTGCTCATATTATCCGCAAGGAATATGAGAGCTTAATAACTAAAATAATGAAAATTCCTCTTTGACTGGCCGATAGCGATATCGGCCATTTTTTTATTGCAGGCCGGATTTCAATAGTTCTGGAAGATTTCCTTCACCGTATAAATGTAGCGCCCCGACCGCCACCACGTAGCGCCCGGACGGTAATTGTTCCAGTTGCTGTTGCCAGCGTTTGTTGCGCTGAATCATTAGCACGTCATACAGGCCCTGGCTAAAGGTTGGCGCCAGTGTGCTCAAATCATTGACCGGATGATGCTCCAGCCACCAGCTCATCATAGTTTGCAGCAGGCGGGCGTTGGTGTGCCAGTGGGTTAAGGTATCCAGCAGTAAAGACATGCCGTTGTCTGGCAATGTATCGAGTAAATCGAGCTGCATTTGCGCACCTTCCAGCTCAATAACGTTTTTTCTCTGTGCCGCGGCCGCTTTCAATAGTTGGTAATCGATGCCGTATTCACCACGTAATCCTAAACGTTGGGCCTGACGGGCCTGAAGCATTAAGGCAACCTGCCATGCAGGCAGAAACGCCATTGACTGAGGGTCACTACCCAATTCTTCGCAGCGTTGCAATAACTGTTGATAGTACTCTTCAGATAATCGGTCGACTAATGGTTCATCAAGATTATCGTTACCAAAGGGTGAGGCGGTTTCAGTGATATCAGCTTCGACAATAAGGGCATCAGCCTGATTCAACTTATTGAGCAGCGTATGGGGAAGGGGAAACATACCTTCGGTTCCCATATGAATGCTACCGACCAGGTGAAAGTGACGTTCACCGGGTAACGTGATATCCAAAGCGGGGTAGGTATAGCTCGCCGGGACAGTGATGCCCAGAAATTTTGCCATGCGGCGTAATAATTGGCCCATGTGGTTCCCTTATTAGCGTTTTCTAACATGCTAAACGCTAAATGGCGCACAAGAAAGTGTTGTGCGCCATTAGGTTATCGGGAAAGCCCCTTTTACTTAAAGTCTCAGTGTTGCTAGCGGCATGCCGTTATCCGCAGCTCTCACCTATTCGGAGTCGCTACAAGCCGTGTTCACTCGCAGCCTATACTATAGCGCCAATTATTTTGGATCTTGGTTAGTGCTCGGTTTAAAACGCAGTAACCGGTTGGCATTACTGACAACTGTAATCGATGACAGGGCCATAGCCGCCCCCGCCACTACTGGGCTGAGCAAGGTTCCGGTGAAGGGGAACAAAATACCCGCCGCAATCGGAATCCCCAGCGCATTATAGAAAAATGCCCCCAATAGATTTTGTTTCATGTTGCGCAATGTGGCTTTGGAAAGTTCTACGGCATCAGCCACTCCATGTAAGCTATGGCGCATCAGGGTAATAGCTGCAGTTTCAATCGCAATATCGCTACCGCCGCCCATGGCAATCCCAACATCGGCTTGCGCCAGTGCTGGTGCATCATTGATGCCGTCACCAATCATCGCCACTTTATGTCCGGCAGCTTGTAGTTGCTTAATCGCCTCTGCTTTACCATCAGGCAAGACTCCGGCGATCACCTGATCAATACCAGCTTCTTTGGCGATAGCATTCGCGGTAATAGGGTTATCACCGGTTAACATCACCAAATTATATCCTTGCTGATGCAATCGTTGCAGTGCGCTGACACTGTCACTGCGCAGTGGGTCTCGAATTGACAGTAGCGCTGCTGGTTTACCCTGTGCAGTCAAGATCACCGGTGTAGCACCACTTTCAGCTTGTTGCTGCATCAGGGATTGCAACTCAGCGGTATCAATCTGTTGTTCCTCCAACAGACGATTATTCCCCAGCAATAGCGGGATGCCATCGACTTCACCACTGACCCCTAAGCCACGCAATGTGCGGAATTGATTCACTGTCGCCAGTGTCAGCCCTTCTGCTCGTTGTAAAATAGCACGCGCCAATGGGTGATTAGAGCCGGTCTCCAGTGCTGCCGCCCATGCCAGCGCTTGTTGTTCGCTCACGCCATTGAAGGTATGAATGGCGACCACTTGTGGCTGCCCTTCGGTCAAGGTACCGGTTTTGTCGAACACTAAAGTGTCGAGGTTGCTGGCCTGCTGCAAGGCATCTGCATCACGTACCAGGACGCCAAGCTCAGCCGCGCGGCCTACGCCAGAGATAATCGACATCGGCGTTGCCAGCCCAAGAGCACATGGGCAGGCGATAATCAGTACCGTCGTAGCGATCACTAAGGTGTAAACTAGCTGCGGTTGCGGGCCGAAGAAATACCAAATTAGCCCGGCGATAACCGCAATCGCGACCACCGTTGGTACAAATACTGCCGAGATTCTATCCGCCAGTTTACCGATTTCCGGTTTGCTGCTTTGCGCCTGCCGGACCAGTTTGATAATGCGCGCCAAGGTGGTCTGACTGCCAATGGCATTGGCACGAAACAGCACTGACCCATCCTGTACTTGTGTCCCAGCATGGACGACATCACCCGCTGATTTTTGTTGCGGGATAGGTTCGCCGGTCAGCATGGCTTCATCCATCCACACTTCACCTTGTACAATTTCACCATCAACGGGAACACGGTCACCCGTCGTCAGGCGCAATGTCATGCCCAGTTGAACATCAGCGAGTGGGATGACCTGCTCGCCTTCGTCTGTGACTTGCCGTGCGGTTGGTGGAGCCAAGTCTAGTAAGCGCTCCAGCGCATTTGACGAACGTTGTCTGGCGCGTTGCTCCATGGCATGACCCAGGTTAATCAAACCGATGATCATGGCACTGGCTTCATAATAAAGATGGCGTGCTTCCATCGGGAAGACATCTGGCCAGATATTCACCGTGATGGAGTAGAGCCAAGCTGCACCAGTACCTAAGGCGACCAGAGTATCCATGGTGGCACTGCCATTTTTCAGACTGACCCAGGCATTACGGTAAAAGTGACCACCGGCAAATATCATCACCAGCAGCGTGATTACCCCGACAATCAGCCACGGTGTTTGGGTTTCGGGTGTTAGCGTCATACTGCCACCTAATAACCCCCATCCCATCAATGGGATACCCAACAACAGACCTAGAGCGGCTTGCCACTGAAAACGCTTCATACTGGCTTGCGACATTTGATGCTGGCGCTCGCGCCGCTCGTTTTCATCTTCAATAATTTCAGCACCATAACCGGCATTTTTCACCGCTGCGATTAAGGCTTCATTGCTGGGATGACCGGTGACTAATGCACTTCGCTCGGCAAGGTTGACGCGCGCAACTTCGACGCCATCAACACTTTCTAGTGCATTTTGTACTTTAGAAACGCAACTGGCGCAGCTCATCCCAGTCAGTAATAATTGGACACTGTCGCTATCACTGGCTGCGGGTTCTACCACGGATGTGGCTGCCGGAACCGTTGAAGAGGCCGCTGCCAGATGTTCCGGCTGAGATGGGGCTGATTGAGTCAGCGGCTCAGTTTTTGGGGATTCAGCCCCTTGCAGTGTGGCGTGATAGCCGGCTTGCTCCACGGCATCAATCATCGCTTGTGCATCAGCCTTACCGTATATTTTGGCACTATCGAGAGCCACATCCGCCGCAATCACCCCAGGAACCGTTTCCAGTGCTTTGCGGGTGGACTCAGTACAATGTCCACAACTTAGGCCGGAGAGCTGTAACTCAACATCCGGTGTTTGCGCCTCTTCTGCCTGATAGCCGGCTTGTTTGACGGTATCAATCAGCACATGAGTTTCAGCTTCACCGGTGACTTTTGCATAGTGAACATTCACTTCAGCATGATGAACATCTTCCCGGCTTTCTAGCGCGGCTTTCACGCGTTTGGCACAATTCATACAGGATAGGCCGTGTAAGGCCAGTACTGTGGTTTGCAACATAGTTAACTCCTTATCGAGTAGGTACCTATCCATAAATTTTATAGGGATAAGTTTAATCGGTATTCCCCGTCATATACTGAATTCATGGCAGAAGCGGACTGATACATTCTCTTCAGCTGTACCGGTTTTATTCTGCTTGACCGATATCGTTCTTTTCACTAATGATAGAGGTTAAACCTTCCAGCAAGGGGAAGGTCAAGGGGGAAAGATGAATATCAGTGATGTCGCCAAAAAAACCGGCTTAACCAGTAAAGCCATCCGTTTTTATGAAGAAAAAAAACTGGTGACCCCGCCGATCCGCACGGATAACGGCTACCGTAGTTACAGTGCTAAACACATTGAAGAATTAACACTATTGCGTCAGGCGCGGCAGGTGGGTTTTACACTGGATGAGTGTCGTGAATTACTGGCATTATTTCATAACCCGGCTCGTCATAGTGCCGATGTGAAAGCCGCGACGTTGCAGAAGGTCGCTGAAATCGAGCAGCATATTAATGATCTTAATCAGATGCGATTACGCTTATTGGCCTTGGCCGAAGAGTGCCCTGGAGATGATGGCGCGGATTGCCCGATTATTAATAATCTGGCGGGATGTTGCCATACGGATGATAAACAAGCAGCCACTGCAAGACAAAAAGTTGAGAGTTAACTAAGAATTCGGTGGCTGATATTTTGTCATTAACCTTGGCGTATTTAGATAAATACGCCGTTAGATTAAATTTTTAGTGATGAATTATTGGACGAACATGCAAAGTATTACCTTCCACTAATATCACTTCAACTTCGGTGCCGGCACTCAGCTCAATAGCACTGTAAATGCGCCAGCTACTGTCACCCACCTTCATGCGACCATAGCCATCAACGGTTGCTTCAGTTAGCGTTGCGCGTGTTCCCAACAATTGATGATTGCGTTGGTTCAGCATAGCGGGCTGTGGTTTGATGCGTTTGCTTAACCAGTACCACCACAGGATGGCAGAAACCACTGTCAGCACAGAAAACAGCACGCCCTGCATTTCCCAGCTAAAAGGAAATAGCCAGACCAGAATGCCGACCACCACTGCAGCCACACCGCTCCACAGCATGTAACCACTGGCACCAAGCATCTCAGCAGCCAGTAATAGGCCGCCGAGTGATAGCCAAAACCAGTTTGGGTTTACTGCAATATCCTCCAGCATGGTTATTTACCCCGGCTGTTTTTACTCTCGCCAATCAGTTCTGCAATACCACCAATAGCACCCATCAGGCTGCTGGCTTCCAGTGGCATCATAATGACTTTGCTGTTATTGGCTGAGCCAATGTGTTGCAGTGCATCGGTATATCTTTGGGCCACAAAGTAGTTAATGGCTTGAATATCACCCGCGGCGATAGCCTCAGAAACCATTTTGGTCGCCTGAGCTTCTGCTTCTGCAGCACGTTCACGCGCTTCAGCCGCCAAGAATGCGGATTGGCGCTCACCTTCTGCTTTCAGGATTTGTGACTGTTTTTCACCCTCGGCACGCAAGATAGCCGCCTGACGAACCCCTTCAGCTTCCAGAATATCCGCACGTTTGGTACGTTCGGCTTTCATCTGAGCATTCATCGCAGAAATCAGTTCAGTCGGCGGGCGCACGTCGCGGATTTCAATACGGGTGATTTTAATGCCCCACGGGTTGGTGGCTTCATCGACGATATGCAGCAAGCGGCTGTTGATGTTGTCGCGTTGAGACAACATTTCATCCAGCTCCATTGAGCCTAAAACAGTACGGAAGTTGGTCATGGTCAAGTTGACGATGGCGAGTTCCAAATTGCTGACTTCATATGCGGCTTTTACCGGGTCAATAACCTGGATAAAGCAGACGGCATCAATCGCCACGTTGGCGTTATCGCGAGAAATAATTTCTTGGGATGGGATATCCAGAACCTGTTCCATCATATTGATTTTACGACCAATACGATCCATAAATGGCACAACGATATTCAGGCCTGGCATCAGTGTTTTGGTATAACGGCCAAAACGCTCGACAGTCCACTGAAAACCTTGTGGGACGATTTTGATTGAGGAGAAGACCACAATCAGGGCTACAACGATAAGAACAGGGATAACCGTAAACATATTTAACTTCCTGTCAGCAATGAATATTGTATCTTAATATTACGTGACAGAGCGCTAAATACCTAACGAAAGGCAGGTAAAAGCGTGTAAATGAGAAAAAGCTCGATTGGGGCAAAATAAAACAGCGCGGATAGCCCGCGCTGTAGCAATTAATGGCAATAGAATTACGGTGAATGACCGTTAAATATCTCTATTAGTACAGCAATGAATACAATTGACGACGATATTTGGCCGCCAGCGCATCGCCTGTGCCTAATGCCGCTAAAATATCCATTAATGTCTTACGTGCCGTACCATTGGCGGCTGCCAAGTCCTTCTTAAGATGCTCTAGCAACAGTTCCAGTGCTTCTTCGTTGCGGCCAACCTGATGCAATTGCAGCGCTAATTGTACTGCAAGTTCGACGTTATCGGGTTGCTCAGCCACTTGCTGTTGTAGCTGCTGAATTTCAGGGGTGTCGGCAGCTTGTTTTAACAACTCGATCTGCGCAATAAGCCCTTGATAACGAGTGTCACGGTCTTGTAGCGGAATGGTTGCCAGCACGCCTTCGGCATCTTCACTGCGGTTGAGCAGAATTTGTGCTTCTGCCAGTTGCAGCGCGATGTCGCTGGTTTGTGGGCTATGATTTTGCTGCATCAACTGCCAGGCATCTTTCAGTAATGGCAATGCGTCTTGTGCATTCCCCTCACTCATTAACTTTGCCGCTTCAGCAGCTTTCAACTCTTCAGGTTTGGGCAGAACGCGTTGTAACAGTTCGCGGATAACTTCTTCTGGCTGTGGCCCCTGAAAACCATCGACCGGCTGGCCGTCTTTAAACAGATAAACCGCCGGTATTGAACGCAAACCAAACTGCGACGCCACCATTTGTTGTGCATCACAATCGACACGCGCCAGAATGAATTGGCCTGCATATTCTGCAGCCAGTTTATCCAGCACCGGGGTGAGTTGCAGGCAGTGCTGGCTGCGTTCTGACCAAAAATAGAACAATACCGGCACAGCCATGGATTGTTCTAATGCTTGATGGAGGTTCGCTTCAGTAATATCAATCGTTGTAGGTGCTAGCATGAATTATTTCTCTCATCTGTTTTAACAGTAGATGGGGGCAGATTATGTGGCTTCAACCCTGGCGACTATTATCAAGAATTGCCCCGCAGGACTTTATCTAACATTCGTCCCGGTAATATACGACGCAGTATTGTCAGTGCATGGGCCACCAAGGTGACCGGATAACGCAATTGTGGGCGCGGGCTTTCCAGCGCATGGCGCAATTTCGGTAATATAGCTTCCGGCGGCAGGGTAAAACGCTTTGCAATACCGGGATTATTCACCGGTTTATCAGCTTCTGCCTGATTCACATTTTGCGTAAAATGGGTACTTATTGGGCCGGGTTCAATCAGGCTGACATGAATACCGCTGCCGTGCAGTTCCATACGCAATGCATCTGACCAAGCTTCCAGTGCATATTTACTGGCGGCATAAGCACCACGACCAGCGGTTGAAACCAGCCCCATAACTGAGCTGGTTTGAATAATACGCCCTTCGCTGTGGGGGAGCATTGCCGGTAACAGCAACTGTGTCAGTTGGTGAGTGCCAAACAGGTTGGTGGAAAATTGTTGCTCCAATTGTTGGCGCGAAATGGTGTGCAGTGGGCCATAGAGGCCAAAACCGCCATTATTAAACAAAGCATACAAGCGCCCACCGGTCAGTTCGATGACCTGTGCCGCAGCACGTTCGACACTGTCACTGTCATCTAAATCCAGTTCAATACCTTCCAGCCCCATTTGTGTCATCTTGGTCACGTCAGCGGGTTTACGGCAGGCCGCCAATACGCGGTAACCGCGATTCTTCAAATCTTTTGCTGCAACCAGGCCAATGCCAGTGGAACAACCAGTAATTAATACTGCTTTTTGCATAACTTTACCTAGTGAGTGAATCTATTTGCCTAAAGTAATGGTTAACTGATCACTATAATTCAATGTTATTTGATAACTAACGGTTTGAGCTGTTGTGCCATCCATTGTGCAATGAAAGGCTGGGCTTCTGCGTTAGGATGTAAACCATCATCCTGCATCCACTCAGGTTTTACGGCAACTTGTTCCATAAAGAATGGGACCAGCGGGATGTCAAATTGCTGTGCCAGTTGCGGATACATTGCAGTAAAAGCATCAGTATAGCGACGGCCATAGTTAGGAGGAATGCGGATTTGCATCAATAAAGGTTGGGCTTTCGCGTCCTTTATCAGATTGATAACTTGTGTGAGATCTCGTTGAATATCCTGTGTTGGAAAACCACGCAGGCCGTCATTGGCACCCAGTTCAATCAATACCCAGCGTGGCTGGTGTTGTTTGAGCAGGGCGGGCAGGCGAGCCAAACCCTGTGCAGCAGTATCACCACTGATACTGGCGTTAACCACCTTTGGTAGTGATGGTGTGGTCTGCCATGTTTTATCCAGCAGTGAAGGCCAAGCTTGTGCAATAGGCAAGCGGTAACCGGCGCTTAAACTGTCGCCGAGAATCAAAAGTGTGTCGTTTGCGGCGGCACGCAAACTGAATAATCCCAACAGTAATAGGAAGGGAAGATGCCAGCGGAAAACGTTCTTGAAGTTCATCATCTTAATAAACACGTCGGTCAGGGTGAGCAACAGCTCTCCATCCTTACCGGAGTTGAGCTGGTTGTCAAACCCGCTCAGACAATTGCGCTGATTGGTGAGTCAGGTTCAGGTAAATCAACTTTGCTGGGAATTCTGGCCGGTCTGGATGATGGCAGCAGTGGTGAAGTGAGTTTGCTGGGGCAGTCATTGACTGCTATGGATGAAGAAGGACGGGCGCTACTGCGAGCCAAAAACGTCGGTTTTGTGTTTCAGTCATTTATGTTGGTCCCTACACTCAATACTTTGGAAAACGTACAGCTACCCGCGCTGCTACGCGGGGAAAGCGAACGCGAAAGTAAAGTTCATGCCATTGAGTTATTAAAGCAGGTGGGGTTGGAGAAACGTCTTCATCATCTTCCGGCTCAGCTTTCTGGTGGTGAACAGCAGCGCGTGGCGTTAGCCCGAGCCTTTAGTGGTCGGCCAAAAGTATTATTTGCTGATGAGCCAACCGGCAATCTTGACCGGCACACTGGCGACCGTATTGCCGACTTACTGTTCTCGCTTAACCGGGACTACGATACCACGTTAATTCTAGTGACCCATGATGTGCAACTGGCTGGCCGCTGCCAGCGTCGGCTGCGCTTACAAGACGGCAAATTGTGGGAGGAAGCATGATTTGGCGGTGGTTTTGGCGTGAGTGGCGCTCACCCTCACTGCTGATTGTCTGGCTGGCATTAACATTGGCGGTTGCTTGTGTACTGGCGCTGGGCAGTATTAGCTCTCGGATGGAGCAAGGGCTTAATCAGCAAAGTCGTGATTTTCTAGCGGGTGATCGGGTACTGAGAACCTCTCATCCTGCGCCAGAAAATTGGTTACAAGAAGCGAAGCAGCAGGGGCTGACGGTCAGCCGCCAGCTTTCGTTTATGACCATGACCTTTGCTGGCGACCGGCCACAACTGGCAGATGTTAAAGCCACTGATTTGGCATATCCGCTGTATGGCGAGTTAGAAACCTTACCCCCTGATGTCAAGCTTGAACCGGGCACGGCGCTGGTGGCTCCGCGCCTGTTAGCGTTGCTGGGTGTTAAGGTGGGAGATACCGTTGAAGTGGGTGATACCTCGCTGAAAATCATTGGCGAAGTGATTCAGGAGCCAGATTCAGGTTTTAACCCATTCCAAACTGCCCCGCGGATCTTGATTAATTTGAGTGATGTGGAAAAAACGGGTGCGATACAGCCGGGTAGCCGCTTGAGCTACCGCTATATGTTTGCTGGCACACCCGATGCTATCGTGCAATTTAGTGACTGGCTGACACCACAACTGACACCAGAACAGCGCTGGTATGGTTTACAAGAGTCCGGTGGGGCGCTGGGTAAATCCCTGCAACGAGCGCAGCAGTTCTTGCTGTTATCAGCATTACTGACGTTATTGCTGTCTATTGCCGCTGTCGCTGTGGCGATGGGGCACTATTGCCGCAGTCGTTATGATCTGGTGGCGGTGCTGAAAACATTGGGGGCTGGGCGCAGTGCATTGCGACGGCTGATTATCGGCCAGTGGCTCTCTGTTTTGGTGCTGGCGGGTCTGTGTGGCAGCATCATTGGGCTATTGTTCGAGAAAATATTAATCCGCTTATTGTCCCCAGTATTACCGGCAGCATTACCGCCGGCGGGATTGTGGCCATGGGTATGGTCAATGGGATCGCTGGTATTGATTTCGTTGCTGGTGGGGATTCGCCCTTATCGGCAATTACTGGCAACTCAGCCCTTACGAGTATTGCGCCGTGATGTTTCCGCCAATGTTTGGCCGCTACGTTACTTTATTCCGGTGATGGTCGCGGTCGTAGTGGGGCTCTTGGCCCTATTGATGGGTGGAAACGCTCTGTTATGGGCGATTCTCGGCGGTATGGTGGTATTAGCGCTGTTGTTAGGTGTCATTGGCTGGGGCGGTTTATTATTGCTACGCCGCCTGACTGTCACTCGCTTGTCATTGCGGCTGGCGATCAACCGGTTATTGCGCCAACCGTGGATGACTCTGACTCAACTGGCGGCATTCTCACTCTCATTTATGTTATTGGCTTTGTTATTGGTGCTGCGCGGAGATCTGTTGGATCGCTGGCAACAACAGTTGCCGCCGGATAGCCCGAACTATTTCTTGCTAAATATTACACCGCAGCAGGTGCCGCAAGTTACCGAGTTCCTCACCCAGCATCAGATAACGCCGTCAACGTTTTATCCTATCGTCCGGGTGCGTTTAACGGAGATTAACCAGCAACTGGCGACGGAACGGGTACATGAAGACGACCCCGGTGGCGAGGCTGTCAACCGGGAGTTGAATCTTACCTGGCAGCAAGATCTACCAGCACACAATCTTTTGACTGCCGGGCAGTGGCCACCAAAGGCCAATGAAGTGTCGATGGAGCAGGGGATTGCTGACCGACTGGGAATTAAAATCGGCGATAAGCTGACATTTAGCGGCGATACTCAGTCATTTGAGGCCACGGTGAGCAGTATTCGTCAGGTAGATTGGGAAAGTCTGCGCCCTAACTTTTACTTTATTTTCCCGCCGGGCGCACTGGATAACCAGCCGCAAACTTGGCTGACCAGCTTTCGCTATCAAGGGGATGGAGAGGTTCTGACGCAATTAAACCGCCAGTTCCCAACACTCAGTTTGCTGGATATCGGCGCGATGCTTAAACAGGTCGGGCAGGTGCTGCAACAGGTTAGCCGTGCACTGGAAGTGATGGTCGTTCTGGTCATTATTTGTGGCACTTTACTGCTGTTGGCACAAGTGCAGGTCGGCATGCGTCAGCGCCGTCAGGAGTTGGTGGTTTATCGCACGCTAGGGGCAAGTAAACGCTTACTGCGGGGCACACTGTGGTGGGAGTTTGCGCTATTGGGACTGGTTGCTGGTTTGGCGGCGGCAATCGGTGCAGAAGCGGCACTCTGGGCATTGCAGCGGTTAGTGTTTGATTTCCCATGGCAACCTAACTGGGTTATGTGGTGGTTATTGCCATTGGCGGCGGCACTTTTATTGTCACTTTGTGGCGGTTGGCTGGGCGCGCGGTTGTTACGAGGCAGAGCATTATTCAGAGGATATGAAGGCTAGTGTGTGCTAAAGCGGGCAGTGAATGACTGCCCGTTGACTGATTACAGCTTGTTCTGCGCCCAGATTAAACCAGACTGATACTCGGTTGGTAATAAAGGAGCCAAAGCAACCAAGGCGGCATGTAGCGCCGCGCCATCCGGGTCATTTAAATTCAAATGGCCCACTTTGCGCCCGTCGCGCACCTCTTTTTCATACCAATGCAGATGTACCAATGGCAGCGACAACCACTCGATATTCACGGGCGTGCCAATCAGATTCACCATGGCTGATGGCGTATTCACCACCGGAGTTGGCAGCGGTAAATCTAAAATAGCGCGCAAATGCAGCTCGAATTGGCTGATGGAGGCTCCATTTTGCGTCCAATGACCACTGTTATGCACCCGTGGAGCCAGTTCATTAATCAGTAAACTGTCGCCAACGATAAAACACTCCATCGCCATCACACCGACATAATTCAGCTCATCCATAATGGCTGACAGCATCTTTTCAGCTTGCTGTTGTAAGCGACTGTCTGGCTGTGGCAAAGCCACACTCACGCGCAAGATGCCATCTTCATGCAGATTATGGGTTAGCGGATAAAAAACTGATTTACCTTGATGGCTGCGTGCGCCCACTAGCGAAACTTCGCCAGAGAAGTTAATGCCCTGCTCGACAATGCATTCGCCGTAAGCATCGGTAGGCAAGGTGTCTTGTTCACCGGCCCGTAAGCGCCATTGACCACGGCCGTCATAGCCGCCGACCCGACGTTTCACGATGGCTAATTCACCTAGTGTGGCGAAGACTTGTGGCCATTCGTCAGCACTGGCCAATAATTGCCATGGGGCCGTCGCCAGATTCAGGCTATCGAGTAACTGTTTTTGTGTCAGACGGTCGGCCAGACGCGGGAAAATATCGCGGTTGACGAAAGCCGTATGTGTAGCGAGCTCGCGAGTTAAGGCCGTTTCTGGCCAGCGCTCAATCTCGGCGGTGATAACACTGTGCTGATAAGGCACTGCTTCCGGTTCAGCATCTAAACCCACGGGATACACCGCAATACCCAGCGGTTCGCCAGCCTGACGCAGCATACGCCCTAACTGACCGTTGCCTAATACACAAACTGGTTTCATGCTTTCACCTGTGAATTCGGCGCTGGCAGATCTGACTCCCGCGGATCTGGATTATCTAATACTTCGTCAGTTTGGCTTTTACGCCAATCGGCCAAACGTACTGCCAATTCACGGTCATGCAGTGCCAGTATTTGAGCCGCCAGCAAGGCCGCATTTGCCGCCCCTGCTTTACCAATCGCCAGCGTTCCCACGGGAATACCGCGCGGCATCTGCACAATTGAATACAGGCTATCAACGCCACTTAATGCGGCACTTTGCACTGGTACCCCTAAAACCGGCACCAATGTTTTTGCCGCCAGCATACCTGGCAGGTGAGCAGCACCTCCCGCGCCGGCAATAATGACATGTAAGCCATTGGCATCAGCTTGCTCGGCGAAACTGAACAGTTTATCAGGGGTTCTGTGGGCAGAAACGACTTCGACATGAAACGGAACATTGAGCGTGGTGAGCACGTCGGCGGCGAACTGCATGGTGGCCCAGTCACTCTTGGACCCCATTACGATAGCGATTTTAACCCCGGCTGCATAAGCCGAATCGAGGTTGGCTCCCATGGGTGTAAAGCTCCTGTGATTGCGCAAGCGTCGGCCAGACCGACTTTATATAAATCGTGACTGGCGAAGAGGGCGTAGAGCATATCATGAGCCAAAGGCAAGGAAAACGGTTGCGTCGTGGCTTTTGCTGGGTTTTATCGGTTTTTTTGTCAGGTAGTGAAAGGTGAGGATAGCTGATTAAAACGGGAATTTAATCAACTCAACACTCTCTTTGGTGACTTTTACCATCGATCCTTCAACATGCCAGGCGCCTAAAACGACCCGATGCGCTGTTGTGGCTGGCAATTCTACAGTATGAACTGCAGGACGATGAGTATGCCCATGAATCATCCAACTGACATGATTGCGCTGGAATGCATCCACCACAGCTTGTGGGTTTACATCCATAATAAGTTGCGATTTACCGCTATTATTTTGCTGGCTTTGATTGCGCATATAAACCGCAATACGTAAGCGAAAGCGCAAAGGCAACCACAGGAATAATTTCTGAATCAGCGGGTTGTGTACTCGGCGGCGAAAATGTTGATAGTCGGCGTCATCAGTGCACAGGGTATCGCCGTGTAAAATCACAATGTCACGACCATACAATTCGACCACTTTCTCTTCGGGTAGCAAGATCATGCCACTTTCAATAGCAAAGCGTTTGCCCAGCAGAAAATCGCGGTTTCCGTGAATAAAGTAGCAGGGCACGCCCTGTTGTTGGAGTGATTTTAATGCCGCAGCGATTTGCCGATATAGTGGTTCGGGGTCATCATCGCCAATCCAGGACTCAAATAAATCGCCCAGGATATATAACGCATCAGCATGAATAGCTTCACGCTGGATAAAATGCAGGAAACCGGCAGTGATTGCCGGTTCCTGAACGCTAAGATGCAAGTCTGCAATAAAAAGCGTGCTCATTAAGCCGTCATTACTCGCTTACAGTAACGCTTTTAATGATCACATCTTCTTTTGGCACATCTTGATGCATACCGCTGCGGCCAGTAGACACGTTTTTGATTTTATCAACCACGTCCAAGCCTTCAACCACTTCAGCGAATACACAGTAACCCCAGCCATCTGGGCGCTCTGAGCGGAAGTTCAGGAAGTCGTTATCTGCAACATTAATAAAGAACTGGGCAGTGGCGGAGTGTGGATCATTGGTCCGCGCCATTGCTAAGGTGCCACGGGTGTTTTTCAAACCGTTATTGGCTTCGTTCTTGATAGGTGCATCAGTATTTTTCTGATTCATGCCCGGCTCAAAACCACCACCCTGGATCATGAAACCATCGATAACACGGTGGAAGATAGTGTTATCATAGAAACCTTTACGGCAGTAGTTCAGGAAGTTTTCAACGGTAACCGGCGCTTTATCAGCGAAGGTGTTGATGACGATATCGCCGTGATTAGTATGAAACGTGACCATAATAATGTTCCTGCTAGTGTAATAAGTGTATTCACAATGAGTCGTAACTCTTTAGACGGCTCTTATATCATATCTGTGAGATTGAGTCAGCACTCGAAACGTCGCCTTTATAGGCGAAAAAGTACTGGATCAGAGGCTGATTTGCCTCATAATCTGATGATATCCTTTTAAACCATGCGTACCGCAAAACAAAAACCACGGAATGTCCCGATGCTAAAGATTTTTAATACACTGAGTCGCCAAAAAGAGGAATTCAAGCCTATCCATGCCGGTAAAATTGGCATGTACGTATGCGGGATCACTATTTATGACCTGTGTCACATTGGGCATGGGCGTACTTTTGTCGCTTTCGACGTTGTGGCGCGTTATTTGCGTTATTTAGGTTACTCTCTGACGTATGTGCGCAATGTGACCGATGTTGACGATAAAATAATTAAACGTGCGATTGAAAACAATGAAACCTGCGAGCAGCTGACGTCGCGTATGTTGGCCGAAATGCACAAAGATTTCGATGCTTTGAATCTTGAACGTCCAGATTTAGAGCCGCGCGCAACTCATCATATCCCCGAAATCATTGAGCTAACCGAGCGTTTGATCGCCCGAGATCATGCCTATGTGGCGTCAAATGGTGATGTAATGTTCGCGGTAGACAGTGATCCGGACTATGGCCTATTGTCGCGTCAGGATTTGGACCAGTTGCAGGCGGGTGCGCGGGTCGAAGTGGCTGATGTTAAACGCAACCCGATGGATTTTGTTTTGTGGAAAATGTCCAAGCCCGGTGAGCCGAGCTGGGAATCACCTTGGGGACCGGGCCGCCCTGGTTGGCATATTGAGTGTTCTGCTATGAATGGCAAGCAGTTGGGCGCGCATTTCGACATTCATGGGGGTGGCTCTGATTTGATGTTCCCACACCATGAGAATGAAATTGCACAGTCTACCTGTGCCCATGACGGCCCTTACGTTAATTACTGGATGCACTCCGGTATGGTGATGATAGACAAAGAGAAAATGTCTAAATCACTGAATAACTTCTTCACCATCCGTGATGTGTTGGCCTATTACGATGCTGAGACTGTGCGTTATTTCCTGATGTCCGGGCACTATCGCAGCCAGCTTAACTACAGTGAAGAAAATCTCAAGCAAGCACGTGCTTCATTGGAGCGCTTATATACCGCACTGCGTGGAACTGATGCAAATGCAACTCCGGCAGGTGGTGCTGAGTTTGAAGCGCGTTTCCGTGCTGCTATGGATGATGATTTCAATACCCCAGAAGCTTATTCGGTGCTGTTTGATATCGCTCGTGAAGTGAACCGCTTGAAAACTGAAGATATCGCTGCGGCAAATGGTTTGGCGGCAGAGCTGCGTAAGCTGGCTCATGTGCTGGGCTTATTGGAACAGGATCCAGAACTATTCTTACAAAGTGGTGCGCAGACTGACGACGATGAAGTGGCAAAAATTGAAGCTCTGATTAAGCAACGCAATGATGCCCGCAGCAGCAAAGATTGGGCGCTGGCCGATTCTGCCCGTGATCAATTAAATGAGTTGGGTATTGTGTTGGAAGATGGTCCGCAAGGGACGACATGGCGCCGTAAATAAAGGGTGCTGGTTCCGCCAGATAGGCACATTTGGCGAGTGAACTCTAAAAAAATTGCGGTGCTGGCATTGACCAGTAACCGCAATTTTTTTGCCCATACTTTATGCTGCCAGTAGGGGAGATTAAGGTCAGGCCTTAACCTGCACTTTCATGCCTTGAAACTCAACAATTTGGTCAGCCACGATTTTGCAGCGCTTGCGCGTTTCTACATTACCGTCGACTTTAACCTGCCCATCAGCGATGGCGGCTTTTGCTGAGGCACCGCTGTCGTTCCAACCTTGTAACTTTAATAAGTCACACAGTTCGACATGCGGGTGTTTTTCCAAATGAAAAATGTCCATTACTGTCCTTTCTATCAGTTTTCGTTGATGTCGTGATATTCCTCGCAGGCTTGCAAGGTATTTTGTATCAGTGTTGCGACGGTCATCGGCCCGACCCCACCGGGAACCGGTGTAATCCAACCCGCGCGTTCAACAGCGACATCAAATTCTACATCACCAACTACTTTACCACTTTCCAAGCGGTTAATGCCCACATCAATCACGATAGCGCCCGGTTTAATCCACTCGCCGGGAATAAAACCGGGTTTACCTACTGCAACCACGAGCAAATCAGCATTTTCGACATGTTGGCGCAGATTCTTGGTGAAACGGTGCGTTACCGTAGTGGTACACCCGGCTAGCAGCAGTTCAAGGCTCATCGGGCGGCCAACAATATTGGATGCACCGACGACGACAGCATTTAGGCCATAAGTGGGGATTTCATAGCGCTCCAGCAGTGTAACAATGCCGCGTGGGGTGCAAGGGCGTAGTTTGGGCGCACGTTGGCACAGACGGCCTACGTTATAGGGATGGAAGCCGTCTACATCTTTATCTGGATGAATACGTTCCAAGACTTTGACATTATCAATACCCGCAGGTAGCGGCAGTTGCACCAGAATTCCATCGATTTCACTATCATCATTCAGTGAATCAATTAAAGCTAACAGCTCAGCTTCAGTGGTGGTCATTGGCAGGTCATAAGAACGGGAAACAAAACCGACCTCTTCACAAGCCTTACGCTTACTGGCGACATAAATTTGTGACGCCGGATTCTCACCTACCAATACAACAGCAAGCCCGGGAGCACGTTTACCCGCAGCTAAACGTTTCTGTACCAACGCAGCAACTTCGTTTCTTACCTGCTGCGCAATCGTTTTACCATCAATAATTTTTGCTGACATCAGTGGAAGGGTCCATCAATTAAAAAAGCGGGAATCCGCCTATTTTGTCAGAAGCGGGGCGTGCTGTCAGGCGTATAATAACGATTAATTAACGATTAAATAGCCAGATGATAAACCATAAGGCGAAAACCCATTGACTCGAAAGCGACTGCCCGTATAATCCAACCCGCAACTGACTACCGGCAGTTTCTATGCTGCGGTAAATATCAAATGCGCCCTTAGCTCAGTTGGATAGAGCAACGGCCTTCTAAGCCGTAGGTCACAGGTTCGAGCCCTGTAGGGCGTACCATTTTGAAGTCAACACACCTCTACTGAATTCGCTTTTTATCCTTTATACTCCCTGAAATTACTGAATTTTTCTGTCACGAGCTCTACCGAAGTCAACTCAGTTATACCCAAATCAAGTGGTATCTGGGGGCCTTTGAGGGGGCTCATCTCGTTCAATGGAAATTAGGGGCCCCTTTATGCCACTAAATGCACGACAGATTGATACTGCAAAACCCAAAGAAAAAGAATACAAGCTCACTGATGGCGGTGGCCTGTATCTGTTAGTAAAGCCTAACGGTGCGAAGTACTGGCGTTTGAAGTATCGTTTTTTGGGTAAAGAAAAAAAGCTCTCTATTGGTGTTTATCCTGATATCTCTTTGGCTGATGCTCGCTTGAAGCGAGAAGAAGCTCGTAAAGTGATCGCTTTAGGTGGAGATCCTGGAGAAGAAAAGAAAGCAGAAAAATTGGCTCAAAAGGCCAATGTCGAAAATACCTTCAAGGCTATCGCCCTGGAATGGCATGAGTACAAGCGGCCTAACTGGTCGAAAGGCTATGCCGAAGATCTGATGGAAGCATTCGAGAACGACATCTTTCCTGATATTGGTAAGCGTCCCATTGCTGAGATCAAACCACTCGAAGTGCTCAGTTCGCTGCGTAAACTTGAAAAGCGGGGTGTGCTCGATAAGCTGCGTAAAATCCGTCAGGCCTGCAATCAGGTATTCCGCTATGCCATCGTCACCGGCAGAGCTGAAACAAACCCTGCCTCTGAACTGGCAAGTGCTTTAACTGCACCTAGATCCACCCATTATCCCCATCTGTTAGCTGATGAACTCCCTGATTTCTTACAGGCTCTTGCCGCGTACTCTGGTAGCCCGATTACCCGACTGGCTACTCGTATTCTGATGTTGACCGGAGTTCGCACCGTCGAACTCCGCCAGGCTGAATGGAAAGAGTTTGATTTCGATAAACGTGTTTGGGAAGTTCCGGTCGAAAGGATGAAGATGCGTCGTCCGCACCTGGTCCCTCTGTCCGATCAAGTTGTGGCAGCACTGCGAGAGATCCAGGCAGTGACGGGCCGTTACAACCTGGTTTTCCCAGGCCGTAACGACATTACGAAGCCGATGAGTGAAGCGAGCATCAATCAGGTACTGAAAAGAATTGGGTATCATGGGAAGGCGACAGGGCACGGTTTCCGGCACACGATGAGTACTATCCTGCATGAACAGGGCTATAACACGGCATTGATCGAGTTACAGCTTGCGCATGTGGATAAGAACACCATTCGTGGGACATACAACCATGCGCAGTATCTGGAGCAGCGTAGGGAGATGTTGCAGTGGTATGGGGATTATGTGGATGGGCTAGAGAAACTGGGGGCTGGGGGCGTTGTTGAACTTCATAAGAAAGGGTGAATTTGTGGGGCCGATTTGATTCCGGCCTTCGCACCAACAGTATGTAAATAGACCTCAACTGAGGTCTTTTTTTATGTCTAAAATCCAGTCCCCGCAAGGCTTTGCCCCGCTTTTCAGTCAACCGACGTCAATCTGAGTTACCCCACATCAACATGCTTGTGAGTATAGAACCGAGTATATATGCTGGTTCGATAATGCTTATATACTCACGGCAGCATATGGAAGGAATACCGGCAGACCGCGAACCATTGGAAGGCGTTAAGCATTCTCACCGTGGATCTAAGATGCGTACTCCGCACTTGGTTCCTTTATCCCGGCAGGCCCTTGCAGTCCTTGAGAAAATAAAACGGCTAAATGGTAATCGAGATTTAATTTTCGTTGGCGATCATGACCCACGTAAACCGATGAGTGAAAACACGGTTAACAATGCACTCAGGGTTATGGGCTATGACACTAAGGTGGAAGTCTGTGGTCACGGTTTTAGAACCATGGCGTGTAGTTCGTTGATTGAGTCAGGGATGTGGTCGAAGGATGCAGTAGAACGGCAGATGAGCCATCAGGAACGTAACTCTGTGCGTGCGTCTTACATTCATAAGGCGGAGCACTTGGATGACGCGCTGGACGTTCTGGATGGGATTATCGCTGATATTGGCCGGGAGGCGAAAAAAATTGGGCAGAAAAAACGACTGCAGACACTGAAAGACCTTGATAAGTCAGCATTAGAACTGGCACATATCTGCTCGGTGCTCCTGGATGAAAATATTGACAGTGAGTTGATCCGCTCGACAATATTCGGGAAATTTCCTCCGGCCAGGCTGGCCGATACCATCGCATTTATAAACACCATCGCCCGACCTTCTGACACCAGTTTTCACGATGAAATGGTGGAACAGTATGGGAGAGTCCGCCGCTTTCTTCCCTGTTTGCTGGAGAATATTGAATTCAGCGCCGCTCCGGCAGGTGAAACCACGCTGGAGGCTATACGCTACCTTGCGGCGATCCGGTCAACCCGGAGGCAGCATATTGATGATGCGCCAATGGCGATAATTACCGGCCCCTGGAAACGACTCTGCTATGGCAAAGACGGCCATTTATCCCGACAGGACTATACCCTTTGTGTTATGAATAAGTTACAGGACAGTCTGCGACGTCGGGATATTTACGTCGCACGGAGCGAGCGCTGGGGAGATCCGCGGGCTAAACTTCTCCAGGGGCAGGACTGGCACACCAACAGAGTGCAGGTATATCGCTCCCTTGGGCATCCCCTCAACGCCGGAGAGGCCGTCAATGCACTGACCCGGCAGCTTGACACTGTGTACCGACAGGTCGCTAAAAATTTTGCAGATAATCAGGCTGTTTCACTGGATTTCACCGGTAAACGCACGAAGCTGACCATTGCTCATCTGAACGGACTGGATGAGCCGCCGACGCTGAAGTTACTCTCGAAACGTATATCTGACCTGCTGCCAATTGTCGATCTGACAGAACTTCTTCTTGAGATTAACGCGCATACAGGATTTGCAGATGAATTTACCCATGCAAGCGAGGCGGGCGCGCGTATGGATGACCTGACCGTCAGTATCTGCGCGGTATTGCTGGCTGAAGCCTGTAATATTGGCATGGAGCCCTTTATTCGACCCAATATTCCGGCGCTGACCCGTTATCGTCTGAGCTGGACCAAACAAAATTATCTCAGGGCAGAAACGCTGGTAAAAGCAAACGCCAGACTGGTTGATTACCAGTCTACTCTGCCTCTGGCTCAGAAATGGGGCGGTGGTGAGGTGGCCTCTGCGGATGGCATGCGGTTTATTGCCCCGGTACGAACGGTACATGCAGGCCCCAACCGAAAATATTTTGGCTCCAGTCGCGGGATCACCTGGTACAACTTCATTTCAGATCAGTACTCCGGATTTCATGGCGTTGTCGTTCCAGGCACGCTAAGGGATTCCATTTTCGTGCTGGAAGGGCTACTGGAGCAGCAAACCGGACTAAACCCGACTGAGATAATGACAGATACAGCCGGTTCCAGTGATCTGATCTTTGGCCTTTTCTGGCTGCTGGGCTATCAGTTTTCACCCCGCCTGGCCGATGCCGGGGCTTCTGTATTCTGGCGAGTGGATAAAGATGCAGATTATGGCGTACTGAATGACATCGCCCGCAATGCTGCCAATGCCCGAAAGATAGAGCAACACTGGGATGACATGATGCGCTTGGCGGGTTCTCTGACGCTGGGGACAATCCGGGCGTCAGTTTTAATTCGTTCATTGTTGAGCAGCGATCGCCCTTCAGGGTTAACACAGGCCATTATCGAAGCTGGGAAAATTAATAAAACACTGTATCTGCTAAATTATATTGATGATGAGGATTACCGACGTCGCATTCTGACCCAACTCAACCGGGGAGAAAGCAGACATGCTGTCGCTAGAGCAATTTGTCACGGGCAGAAAGGCGAGATCAGAAAACGCTATCAGGATGGGCAAGAGGAGCAACTGGGTGCATTGGGGCTGGTGACCAATGCCGTCGTGCTCTGGAATACCATTTATATGCAGGCCGCCCTGGCACATTTGCATGATGAGGGCGAAGTCATGAATGAAGAAGATGAAGCCCGGCTTTCGCCACTGCGGCATGCACATATCAATATGCTGGGGCACTATACATTTACGCTTGCAGAACAGGTAACAAAGGGCCAGCTCAGACCTCTTAAGCAGGCGGACGAGGCGGATGATTGGCCTTTATGACGATCTAGTTATCAAGGCAATAAAGTGCTTGGCTGGTTAAAAAACATACTTAGCGTACGTTTTCGTACGGTTGGGCTTCAGACCCCTACGAAAGAAGCGCAGCGCGGCTACACCATCCCGTTTAGCGGTCAGCAGAAAGTCGATGGTCTGGCCTGCAGTATCGACCGCACGGTACAGATATTTCCAGTGGCCTTTGACTTTGATGTAGGTTTCATCCAGATGCCAGGGGCGCAGGTCGGTAGGATGGCGCCAATACCAGCGCAGGCGCTTTTCCATTTCAGGGGCATAACGCTGGACCCAACGATAAATCGTGGTGTGGTCAACATTAACGCCTCGTTCAGCCAGCATTTCTTGGAGTTCGCGGTAGCTAATCCCGTATTTGCAGTACCAGCGAACAGCCCAAAGAATGATGTCGCCCTGAAAATGCCGGCCACGGAAAGGGTTCATGTGCTGCCCCTTCTGCAAAAAAGAGAGCTAATTTTATCACCACTGGCTATTTGCAGCAGTGCCCCCAATTTTATGCTCTCCTTATCCGACATAAGAACCCCGGCCAGTTGAACGGGGTTTTGTTACTTTGATTTAAGAGTATCTGTATACGGATTTTTAGTGAGGATATCATCAATTTCATGCTGAGCCTTTAATCTCCATTCATCACTAATACCCCCCATAAGATCAAGTGCTTTATTAAATGCAATTCGCCGCCCATCTCTGTTTTCAACACGATTTTCCAGTTCATATTGAAAGGCAAATTTATAAATAAAGTCAGACATAATCCAATAAAACAGCTCATCTTTTGAGCTCGTTGTTTTTCTAAAAAACTCCACCCCTCTCTCTGCATATATATAATTGTACAACCCACCATCATAGGAAATATGTGGCCTACCATCACCAGGTGATGATGAGAAAATGTGCAAATCACTTTCAGGAATCCCCACAGACTTCCCTAAGTCGTTGACTTTTTTTTGTATCTCAGAAAAAGAGAGCAGCATATTACTTTATCTCCCGTAGATATCCATTTTTCACCAGCCAGTCAACATTCACTCGGTCTTGCATATTAGGTAATATTTGGACACCTCCACCTGGCTGACCAAAAGCAGGAGCAATTTCTCCTTGTATAGCAGGCAAGGGCTTTATTACCTCATACTCATAATATTTTTCAGCTTTAGCACCCGGCGCAAGGGCACGTTGTTCGTAAGGTGTCCCTTTCGGTGCAAGGAAAGAACCATTGGGCTCTCCATATCTATCCAAACGAGTACCTACTGGGATTGTAGTTTTGACAGGATCACCTTCAAATCCCAAGTTCTTAGGCCAATCCCATCCCCCATTAGCATTCTTGAATTGGTCATAATAAGAATACCCGCCTGCCTCAAAATCGGTAACAGCACTTGAACTGTTAGGGTTACCAGATGGTGTTTTAAGGTTTGGTGAGTCAATTTTGCCAACCACTTTCGCTGCAATTTTCTCTGTGAGTACTGTACCCACTTTTGCAACACCAACGCCACCTGCAACAGCACCAATCAGATCAGACACAAGTTTACCGGCTTCAACTCCAGCATTATACGCACCACTTGCGCCAGCTTTCTGATACTCCGACTCCATCAGGTTGATGCGATCAATGTAGCTTTGCTTAACCGCATCTGACATGGTGTTAAAAATATCATCGCTCGCTATCAGTTGCTTGATTGCATCATAAGCCGCAGCAGGGTCACTGATGGATTTCGATAAACTCTCGACTGAGTCGTAAAGCCCTTGAGGAACACCAACCAGCATGCCTGCACTGTAAGCAGTATCTTGCCCTAGGCTAATAGCATCCCATTTGACACCCACTTGCAATTGGCAGGACACACTGCCTTTACAGGCATCGAACTCTTTATCTCTATCTGAACGCTGTTGATTGCTCAGATAGTTATTCTCCACCGCATTCTTCCCTGCCTGCGCACCCGCAACCGTATCAGCGGTGCTGTCACCGGTCAAGCCACCCGCCAGCCCTGCTGCCAGTGTTGCCAGTGCACTGACCGTCTGTTTCTGGTCTTCCGAGAGAGTGTTCTTGTCCCAGCCCATTGCCGCGATGATAATCGGTGCCATCAGTTCTGCCGTCGCCGCACCTGCGGCACCCGCCAGCGCATTGTTACCACTGGCATACGCCGTCACCGCACCCAATACCGCGTGCGCCATGGCGTTGGCTGCCTGATTATCACCTGTACCGGCCTTTATCACTTCTGCCAGATACGGTGCCGAGGCGCCGGTCAGTGCCTGTGCCATATTGCCACCCGCCAGTCCCTGTATTGCCGCAGTGGCCGCCTGCATCGCACGCTGTACCGAGCCGCCTGTTCCCAGACCTGACTCGTTAAACGCCTGATTGTAAGCAGTTTGGTATATCTGGTTATTGATATCTTCAGCGGTAGCTACTTTGCCCGGATTGGCTTTTTCCCACTGTTCTTTGGCTGCCGTAATATCTTCAGGCCGGACATCCTTCATCTTCTCGTTAGCCGCATTGGTCGCAATAATCTTGCCCTGCGTGCGCGCAATATCCATCGCCTGACCGCCAATCTCACCAATCAGTTGCGCTTCTTTTAGCCGGTTTTGCTCTTTCTCTTTATCAAAGATAGGGTTGATGCTGCCGTTGGCATTCTCGGTGTCGCGGCTCAGGTCTTCAACATTCTGCTGCTGTTTGTCCTGGTCTCGGAGGGTGATGGTACCATCCGCGATGGCCGCCTGAGTGGTGCCCTCGGCATGTCCATCATTACTCAGACCCGACAGCACCACGCCACCCAAATTACTCAGCAGGTCAGACCCGACCGGGCCACCGGTGCTCAGGCTGCCGCCCTGATGTTCCGCTTTGAAGTCAGCCTTGTTCTCGATATCACTGAAACCCAGAGTGCCGGTATCCAGACTGTTTTTGCTCTTGTCGGCGGTGCTGGCAATCACGGCACCATCTAACTGGGTATGTTCACCGACCGTGATATCAAAGCCACCTTTGCCTGCAAAGATACCGGTCTGCTCCTGCACTGAATCATAATTGCTGTGCAGCTTGTCCTGACTCATGCTCAGGTTGGCAGAGCCGCCGCCGCCGACCACTGCCACGCTGACACCACCGCTGGTACTGGTCTGCTTCGAATCATAATTGTCGCTGTCCTGCTGACTTTGCAGCAGCAGGTCGCGGCCCACATCAACCTTCACCGTTTCGCCACTCGCCTGAGCGCCCACTAATGAGGTATCACGGCCGCTGCTGAGCGACAGTGTGCCGCCCGTGTCAATCTGTGTTTCCGTCCAGGTCGTACCGTTACCGTGCTCATTGCCTTGTCCTTTGTTGGCATTGGCAAAGATACTCAGGCCACCGCCAGCGCTACCGAACCCCAGGCTGACACCCACACTGCCGCCACTGCTGCTGTTACTGCCGTCGGTTTTTTGCGTGTTGGCGGCACCGAGCAGCAGTAAATCACGCGCCGCATCCAGGGTAGTATCGCCACCGGCCTTGAGCTGGCTGCCTTGCACCACGATATCGCCGCTGTTCGCGGGGTTCCCATCACCGGTCGCATTGATAGTTAGATTGTTACCTGCCGTCAGGGTCGAACCGGTCACGCTGGTCTGTTCCTGATGCTGTTGTGAGGCCGATTTTTGTGAGCCTAATGAGGCGCTGATGCCGAACATGCTGGCGGTATCGCCCCCCTGCGCTTGCACCAGTTGCCCAGCCTGTACCGCCTGAGCACCACTGAGCGCAGCCTTCACGCCTTGCAATGCGGACAGCCGGCCATTGCTTTCTTCGCTGGCGGCTTTGGCGGTGGTGACGGCAGTATTCAGGGCGCTGCCCACCGTGCCGGACAGGGCCAGTGTCAGGCCACTCGATTTTTGCTCGACGGTATGGGTCTGGCTGCTCTGGTTTTCGGCCGCCAGAATACTGACGTTTTTCCCGGTCAGATTGATGTCTTTACCGGCTAACACCTCGGAGCCTTTCACCGTCAGGTTTTCACCGGCGGTCATGTTGACATTGCCCAGTAGGCTGCCGACGGTGCTGCCCACATTGGAAATCGATTGACCGGTATCGGTCATTTTGGTGCTGTTGCTGCCCACCGTGACCCCAATACCGCCGGTGCTCATCAGGCCGGACTTTTTCTGCTCATACAGGTGAGATTCGCTTTCGCTCTGCTGCGCGGTGCCGATAATTATGTTCTCTTGCGCACGCAGGTTAATATCGTTATCAGCCACCACATTACTGCCGATGACCGCGATATTTTTACCACTGATATCCATAGAGCCGGCTGACAGCACCGAGCCGACCGCCAACGTCTGGCTAATACTGTCTTCGGTACGGGTGGTGGTGCTGGAGGCCAGTCCTTTTTTCGTGCCGGTATGATTGCGCTGCTCGTCATGCTGCTCAGTTTGGGTGGTGAGGGTGATATCGCCGCCCGCAGCCAGCTTTAGCGCACCGTCGGTTTGTACCGCACTGGCACTGAGTTTGATGTCTTTTGCTGCCTGTAAATGGATATCGCCGGTGGCATTCAACTGGCTGCCACGCAGGGTTTCATCATAGAGATTCACTGAGCTGGTGTGGCGATTGCTGGAGGATTCCCCCGTGACATGCAGACTGTCGGTGGCGGCACTGAGGTTAATATTCTGCGCCTGTATATCAATGGTGTTGGCATTAATATTAGCGCCTACGGCAGTTAAATTGTCGACGTTAGCGGTCAGCGCACCGCCAACATTCACTTCGCTACCCAGATGGCGGATATGTTCACTGGTCGAGCTGCTACGGCCAGAATTCGCCGTTATCTGGTCGCGGGTCTCCACTGTATTGAGTAGCCAGTCGCCGCCAGTATTGACCTGCAAATCCTGGCCGACATTGAGGCCAGCGCCTTGCATGATAAAGTCACGTTCAGTATTGATAACCGCGTTGTTACTGACATTGATACTCGCCAGCGGCCCCAGCACGGTTTGGTTGCGCTGGACAGCCCCATTATCGCTGCTGAGTTGCTCACTGCCGGTACGCAGTATCACATCGCGGCCGCTATCAAGTTGCAGGTTAGTGGCATTTAACCGCGCGCTGGTCAGGTCAATATCGCTGTTCAACGTACTGAGCAGCATATTATTGCCAGCCTCAAGTAAGCCGCCACGGTTATTCAGGTTGATGTCCTGTGCCATGCTGATGCTCAGGTCATTGCCGGCTTTCATCGCGCCCTGATTGGTGAAACCCTGAACCTCGGTTAAGGTGATATTCTCGGCGGCAATTAATGCGCCGTTGGCCTGTAAATCGCCCGGCTTGACCCCCGCCAGATAGACCACCGGCACCAGCACAGTTTGCCCGGCCACTTCACGGCTTTCCATCAGCACTATATTGGTGGTTAATGCCGCCATCTGTTCTGCACTAAGATGGGTACCCAGGGCAATATTGAAGGCTTTGCTGTACTCCAGGCCCGCCGCAAAGAGTGCTTCGAACTGTTCCTGCGCACTGCGGTAATCACTGGCCACAGCCTGGCCGGTCAACGCCAGCACCTGGTCGCGTACTAAACGCTGTTCATAGGCGTTATCTCCCAACCGTTTGAATATCACATTCGGGTCATTATTCAATTGCTGGAGCACGTAGTCGGAACCGCGCCAGTTATTTAGGTTGGCAAAGGCCGGATTCGTTTCTATCAGATACTGGCTGTTGACGGTGTAGTCAGTACTGAACTGATACAGCCCGCCATTAGGCGGTGTCAGAGAAATACCATTAAACTCGATGGCCAGATCTTTTCCGCTATTGTTACTACCCAGGGGAGGCGCAATAGCGCCGGGATTAGCCCCATTGTTGATCGTGGTGCCGCTGCCGCTGAGGGTTTGTGCAGTAATACTGGAGGCATATTGGTTGGTCGCGCGCTCACTGACTTCTGGCCCCCAATTATCACTCCACAAACCGCCTTTATAGTTACGGTAATTCCATGTGCCACTGGAGGTGGTGCGTTCGATCAGGCGTTGTGCACTGCCCCAGCCATCCTGTTGCAGGGTGACGCCGGTGAGATTAATCTCGCCCTGTGCACTGATTTTACTCCAGAAGTTTTCCAGCGTGCCCACCTGCGGGGTCAGGTTCCCCCCCGCTAACAGTTGTGCCTCCGGGCTGATGTTATCAATGCTGTTATAGGCGACAGTCGAGGTATAATCGGTACCAATATAATCGCTATTATTTGCCCCGCCATGTTCGGGTTCTTTGTAGCGCCCCCCCGGAATATCGGGATTTTCTGCTGTCCAGTAAGCCGAACCGGTCACGGTGTCGGCCACCACAAAGTCGCTATTGGCGGTGAGAATATGGCGGCTATTGGTCAGCGTATTGGCGTAAATCAACATATCTTTGCCGGACTCAATCAAGCCGGAAATATTGAGCACCTGAGCGGCTGTCAGATAATTACCGCTATTGTCCAGCGCGCCGGCGAGGATAACCTTGCCCATCCCTAAAATGGTGGTGGTCGCGGCGGTATCGGTGTGAGTGACGGTATCGCTGTTTTCAATCACCGGAGCCAGTAAGGCTAAAGTACCATTTTCATCCGTGGCACCGATCAGGGCGTTCGGGCCGGAGTTAGTGATGCGCTCGCGTGCTTTGAGTGTGGCCTGTGCACTAATAATGGTGCCCGTATTGAACAGGGTATTAACGTCGGTATTGAGCAGGCCGCTGGTCAAGATATCGCCGCTATTTATCAATGCGCCCACAGCTTTGAGATCGGCTTGCGTTGCAATAATCGTGCCGCTATTCAGTAAGCTGTTTGAGTCGGTGCTGAGTTTGCCACCCGCGAGCATTTGCCCGCTATTGGTCACATCGCCAGCGGTGGTCAAAGTGAAATCACGCCCAGCTTGAAGGGTAGAACCCGCCAGATGGTTGAAATCACTCTGCAAGTTGATCGTCAAATCTTCACTGGCCGTCACCTTGCCTGCATTGTTGTTCAGTTGGCTCAGTTTTAAATGGATGCTATTGGCTGCCAGTACGCCGCCCTGATTATTGAGGGTTTGCCCGGCATTGGCACTGGCATTGATGGTGAGAGTACCAAGGGCGAGTATATTGGCACGCTGCGTGCTGATATCTCCCTGAGTGGCAGTGATATTCATCTCACGAGCTTGGGTGTAACTGTCACTCAGATCAATCCGGCTGCCGGTTAATATCATGGTATCGGCGGCGAGGGTTTGTCCTTGGGCGATTAATTCCTGACGAGTATTGACCAGCAAATTACCGGATTCTGTCAGGCGGCCATCACTCTGTATGCCCGCGCCCAGCAGGCTGTTGCTGTTGCTGTTTACACCTTCGGCTTGTAGCGAGAGTGTGCCGGTAGACAGCAGAGTGCCATCACGGTTATCAATATAACCCGGCAGATTTAGGTTGAAATCTGTGGTTCCGGTTTGCGCAATCACGCCGCCCACATTAGAGAGGGTTTGCGCGTTAAAGGTTATTTTATCTGCAATCAAGCGGGCATTATTGGTATATAACACCGAAGTCGTTGATGCCGACAGGCTCTGGCTGGCAAGCACCTCAGCCCCGGTGAGATTGATGTCCCCGCTTTGTGCTGTGAGGGCCACATCACGGCTTTGCGTCTGACTACCGCTCAGATCGATACTGTGCGCATTGAAGCTCTGCGCCGTGCCGCTAATATTTTTCCCTTGGGCGATTAACTTGCCGCTGGCTTCTACTTTCAGTGTGCCACTGGTAATGCTGCTGTTGTCGGATTTTACGCCCGCACCTAACACAGCATTTCGGCTGCTATTAACCTCAGCCGCACGCAACGAAGTGTCACCCGCCGCCGCAATAGTGCCACTGTTAGTCAGTTTACCTGCGGTAGTGAGCTGGGTATTAGCACTGGCATAGAGCACCCCGGTATTCTCTATTTCAGCGCCGGTTTTCACCACTAAGTGCTGTGCGCTGTTGATTTGGCCACTGTTCATCAGCATGCCGTCGGCGGTTATGGTGATATCGCCTGCCGAAGCTCCTATCTCTCCAGCATTGCGTACGCCGACACCAGTTTCAGTACCGATCAAGCGGATTTTACCGGCATACATGCCGCCTAAATTGGCGACATCTACCGCGACGGTAGGACGTGGGCTGCCATCGCTGGCTTTGGCATTAATGCTCTGATGCGCGGCATCCACCTGATTACGTCCGGTGGTAACATTCAGTTCTTTGGCCCAAATACCGGCATTCACTTTGACGGAACGCGCGATCAGATCAGTATGGTCCTGACGGCTGCTGTCCAGGCCGTTGCCCTGAATAACAATTTCGCCTCGTTCTACATCGTAGCCCGTCAGTTGGCCATTAGTGAGTTGTGCCTGACCGGTGGTTAATGTCGCGCGGTTGGCGTTGATAAAACCGCAGCCCTCGCAGGTAATACCTGATGGGTTGGCAATCACCACCTGCGCTTTGCGCCCGGCCACCTCGATATAACCATTGAGTTTGCTTGGGTCGCGGCTGTTCACTTCGTTGAGGATAATACTGGCCTCACCGCGTGCCAGCCACGGGTTGCCATCCACCACGCCAGCAATCTGGGTTTGGTTGGGACCGTGGCCGTTATTGAGGATCACGCCGCGATTATCGACATCGAACTGGTTATAAACGTTACGTGAAACACCGCCGCTGCTCGGTGTTTGGATATTCACCTGTGGTGTGCCATTGGCGCTGTTGATAATGGTCGGTTGCTGATTAGTCGGCGCACTACCATCGGCGACAATATTGGCCTGAGCGGATAATGAGACACAGCCGAATGCCAATAACAGGCTGAAACTGAGAGGAGATAATGCACTAATACGACGGCTTTGAGTGTGCCCGACACCTGATGACGCAGAAGAGGCGGCCTGACCGGAAGCAGCAATATCAGCCACGACCATCAGCATGCCACGCGCCTTGTTAAACACGATACGGTACAGGTTCTTATTCATGGTTCATTCTCAAAGAGTCGTGATTAATCAGGCGCATTAGTATTGCCAGTTCAGGTTAAAGCCCACCGTCACCGAGTCGGTTTTAAAGCCATCGGGCTTAGACAGCGGTTTACCGGCAAACAAGTCATATTGGGTATGAAACACGCGGCCACGCACCCCGACGACACTGCCCGCCAGATGGTGGCCCAATAAGTAAGGGTCGCTACGGCCGCCGACTTCGCCGTAATCCACACCGACATACAGTTCATGCCCCGGCAGTGGGGTATACCAGCCCAGATCATTGCGCACCGTCCAGCCACGATCGGCATTAAGGGTGCGTTCGCCGTCAAACCCGCGCACTGACCAGCGCCCGCCGATACTGAACTGATCCTGCGGCGTCAGTGGGGTGTTAGTGCTTTGGCGCTGATATTGCAGGTTGTAATGGAAGTTTTGTTTTTGAATGGCAAAAGGAATATCCAATTGCGCATTCATGCGCAGAATTTTGCTTAACGCAGTGGCTTCGCCGAAATACTCTTCTTGTGCAGGAACCGCACCAAACCAGCGAGTGCCGCGTTGATAACTGATACCCGCGTCCAGAGTTGCTTGTGAAATAAAGTGCCGATGTTGTAACCCGACACGCCAGGCCGAGGTGCGGCGGCGCTGCACTTCCACTTCGGTATCATTGATGTAGTTTTTCGACGAGCGAGTCAGTACATCATAGGTCAAAGTGGTTTTCTGGCTGGCATTGCGGTGCAACAGGCGGCTAAGTTGCAACGAGACATTCTCACTTTCCCCACGATAGCTATAGTCGCCATTCAGACCCGCTACGGTCTGATGATAGTCATAACTGCTGGCGGTCAACCCGGCGGTCCAGTAGCCGAACGGCAGCGAGTAATGGCCAGTCAGGTTATTGGTGCCTTTATCACCGCGATTCTTCATTGAACCACCGGCAGAGACATAGAACTGGTCACTCAGGGAGAGGGGATTATCCAGAAATAGTGTCGCGCCAGCTTGATAGCGGCCGGTGCTGCGGGTGCCTGAGTCATCCAGTGAAGCCGCCAATCGCCACATTTTGCTCTGTTTCCAGCTCAGGGCGATATCGGTTTCACCGGGTTCAGTACCGGGGATCAACTCCATACTGGCCTGCACGGTGGGCAGACGCTGGAGATTTTCCAACCCTTGTTCAATATCACGTAAATCCAACAGGTTACCGGGGCGGGCAGGGAAGGCACTGAACAGTGTGACATGGCGGTCACTGTCTGGCGTGAGCTCAACACTGCGTATTTTGCCGGGCACAATTTGCAGCGCCAACGTGCCACTGTTCAAATCCTGTTGCGGGGCCAGCACACGGGTGGTGATATAGCCGTGGTCGACCAGACGATTTTGCAACTGGCTCATTAACAGATTGATGCCCTTGGCACCCAAACACTGGCCTTGCGCCTGATTGGCGATACGTTGTAGTGGCAACCAGCGCGGCAATGGCTCTGCGCCACTGATTTTTATGCGATCAATGGCAAAGCAGGGTTTTTCCGCCGGGAAAGAGAGGCGACCCAAAGAGGTTGAGGGTGCAGATAAACGTACATCCGGTATTGCAGGGGCCAGACGTTCTTCCAGGGCGCGTTGTCGTTCCTGTTGGTGAATACTTTGTTGGATAGGTGCTAATTCTGCGCCATAACTAGCATGTGGAATGGCGACCATGGGCAATAATACACCCGCGAGTAAACTCAAATAACAGGAACGCAGCACGATAAAACCCTTCCCCATTGATTGGGGGAAAATAAGTGTAAAATAAATTTCGCGCAGTATGCTTATAAAATCACCATTTACAACGTGTTTTTAAACTCGTAGAAATAAATGAGAAATGGCATCATTAATTGTAGGAAATATCATCAAGATAAATATTAAATCGTGGGAAAAATCTTATTTCTTTAGGTTGATTCTTGTTTTTTTAAAGATGATACGAGTGATGGAACGTAGAATTAAAAAGTAATGCCCCCAAAGAGAGGGCCAAAAAATTTAAAAACGAACACGGAATCCAATATTAGCCGTTATTGGTGTTTCAATTTTTGAACCATGGAGATAATCCACTTCAGCAAAAATAGTGGCATTACTGGCAACGGTGGCATCAACACCCACACCATATTTTCCGACATTACCGGAAAAGTTATTATCGAAGCCAATACCATTAATCGCTACTGCATTAGTTTTGATAAATTCACGGGCAATAGCCAGTTTAACATAAGGTTTGATCGCCATTTGATTCACAGTATAAGAGGCCGCCAATATTGAGCCTAACTCACCTTGAATGCTATCTGCTTTAGCCACGTCCGCAACCATACCGTTATTGAGGGCATAATTTGCACTACCAATACGTGAATAACTTACTTTGCCATAAGGCTCTAGTACAAGATTGGTATAAACAGGCAACTGATAACCACTTTCTAAAGAGGTGGTAAACGCATTCTGGCTGTATTCTGCACGGGCACCCTGAGCACTCAACTCATTATTAAAACGGTTAGCTTTGAGCACCGTATCAATATAAAGCCCGCTTTGATCCAGATAGGTCAGGTAGAAGCCGCCACTGTAACTGCGAATATCGCCATTTCCACCATTACTGCGAGTCGCTTTGACATCGGATGAACTGTAGCCGGTAAATGCGCCGAGCAACACATTACCCCGACTCAATCCGAGTTGTTTATCAGCCCCAATCTCCATGCCGCTTAAAGTATTTTTGAAAGAGACATTTTTATTATCAGACAACCGACTGTCATCAGTAAGATAGCGAGCCCAAACACCAACAGTGCCATCAGCATCCGTTTTTAATTCGCCCTGGCGTTGACGCAAGGTACTCAGTTCCGCATTCAGGATATGCCGCGGTGCTGCGGCCATATTCAGCACATTTTGTGCCGCGGAACTGAGCACTGGGGTTGTAGCGATTTTATTTGGTACTGTAACGGGGAGGTCTGCTGCGTTAGTCGCCAAATACCAGTCAGTGCTGCCATTAGTTTCTTGTTTGTATAGCCCATATTGATAAACGCCTAAATCCACTACACCGCCCGTATTGAGTAAACTGAATTGAGCATCGCCACTATTAACATGTACCAATGCCAGGCTGCTGGCGGATTGCGGCTCTTTACCACTGTCTTGAACAGTAATACCAAATTGACCGGTCGCCTGCTGCGAGACTGTAATAAAATCACCGGCATTGCTGGCAAGCTGGGTGGTCATGGCAAAATTACCCTGACCGGACAGATTCTCTATCTCCAGCCGGTTAAATTGCCCACCGGCAGAATAGGGCTGCAGGTTGATATGCCCCCCTTGCATTGTCACATTGTTGATTCGGGTCACCAGCACCGGCCCCAGGACTTCAGGAGGCGAAACCGGCACCACACTCGTGCCTACCCAGGAAGGGCCAAGGTCGACTAAGCCCGCTACAGTGAGGTTTTCAATGGTGACATTGGCAGGCAGGGCGGGATTGTGGGTGGTCACATCGCTGGTATAGGTATCATTATTGGAAATAAAAAGTTCTGCACCCGCGGCGATATTGAGATAGCCTTTCGACTGGCTATTGAGTCCCAGAGTCATATAGCCGCCATCATTAATCTGGCTATTTGTCACGATCCCCGCAGTTTTAACCCCAAGCAACCCGCCCTGATTAACAATAGTACCGATTGCAAAAGCATCGGTAACCTCGAACCAACCGCCATCATCCACAGTGGTATTATTGGCTGTGCCGGCACTGCTCCCGTTGGTGACAGCAATGTGGGATTTTGAAACAATACCATTATTGATGTGTCCGTGAACCCGGCCATTATTAATGACACCACCGTTACGCACAATTTGTCCGCCATTATCAACGACTTCATTGTTGACGGTTATCCCCTCTACAATCGGTGTAAAAGCCCAGACCTGAACAGGTAATGTGACGAAAGACAGGCTGATAATGCCGGCCAATAATGTTTTGTTCATAAAACCTCAAAAAGATTAAATGCGGTGAGATGATGGCATCTCACTGATTGTAAAAAGAGATAGACCATCCTTGAGACGGCTTGAAAGTCATGTTTATCAGCGGCGATATACATTGAGAAAAATACACTAACACTCGATAGATACTGAATCTCAAGGGCTATTAACCCCAGATGAAAGCGTGTTGTTGTATATTTTTGCGCGCTGAAATTAGCACAGTTCAGCTTGGAATTATAATAGGGTCGGGGTTATTTTTTTTGATGAGGTGCGGTAAAGAATGAAATACATTCAACTCACGCAAGAATAGTCTTAATTAATATTGAGATTATTCTTGAGAATATCATCGAATCTATTTTCCCGTAATAAGCAGAGTGATCCAGTGATGTAATACTTAATGCTGCCATCATTCGCTTGAGGTGAGCGAAGCTAACGGGTTTCCGCCGTGTACAGGTGCTGTTGGCATTGGGGACACGTCTTTGGCCCACGGTATTCATGTTGGCAGAGCACACAGAAGTAAATCCTGTGTGGCAGAGTAGCCCTTGGTAGTGGTGGCGTCATGATAGTGCTTTGCTGGGGGGCTAAGGAGTGAGTTGCTGGTGAAGATATTGGTGCTGTTCTTATCGGGTATCGGTATTGGCAGTCCCTCTCCGACTGGAAATCCGGATGCTCCTGGTTATGAATGAATAGACGTCCTGCAAAATGCGAATGCCGCAATTGCAGCGGGTTATGGCAAGAAGGGCAATAATAGTGCTCTGTTATGGAACCTGGAGAGAGGTGTGTGCTATTAACCTGATGGCCCTGTGCCGTCAGGGCCGTTCTGATGCGTTGATACATGATGATATCCTTTGATTAATCCTTAATCCCCCAGGTTTTATGCATGCTAAATTGCCCTCCGGTCAGTGCGGTGGTTGATGGCATTGGCATGGGGTGATGAGAGAGAAAACTGATAAGGTGGGAAGCTCGGGGCTTAAAAGCCATTTTTAGACGTTTTGATACTGTGAATACCGGTCTGACAGGGTTTACAATATTTCTCCCCATGGTAGTTAGCCGTACATTTTGTGCAGTGCCAGTCTGCTTTCCTGACCAATGGAAGGGCCCCAGGGACCAGCCTGCGCAGTGTCATGACCCTGTCGATTTCTTCCTGTTCCGGATTGAGGTAAGGGCAGTCATTGCGACGGCGCGTTGATATAGGCTGCTCGATATGCTCAAACCAGGGGGACCTGCCGGTTCCCGCGTCGTGGAGTTCCACCGGGCAGCCACACAGATGGCATACGTATTGATGATTGAATGCTGACAACGCTGAGCGTGCTGATGTTAATCGTCCGGTGGTGCTGATGGCGATGAATGATTTTGCGTACACGGTATGACTCCTTTTCGCCGGACTGCAGGCATGGCTCATCCGTCCCTTGAGGGCAGATATCGATGCAAATGCAGGTGAGAAATCTCGGGTGGCGTAAATCGTGGGGAAAGTGAGGTGTTGGTTAATGACTAATCAAGGGACTCAGGGCGGGACTGGGCGATGCGTTCATTTAACCAGGCTTCCAGTTCGCTTTTCAGCCAGCGAGAGCTTCTCCCCAGCTTGATGGGCTTGGGGAATAGCCCTTCACTGATAAGCTTGTAAAACCATTTATCCGATAATCCCGTGAATTTTTTAATGAAAGCCATCGTGACCATTTGGTCATCAAGTAATGTAGACATTTGTATTCTCTCTCGTTAAGTGAAATGAGCGAGAGCGTTGTGTGATGTTATCAATACTCAATGTCGGTATCTGAATGTCATCACGTGCTGCTTCTCATTTCATTCATCAAAGAGATAAAAAATTACGGAGCACCTTGTGTCTCGGTGGTCACATCAGGCTAAATGCAGGGAGTGACAACACTCTGGGCCTGCCACGTTTTTTATCCGGTAATTCCGTACGCTCTCCTTTCCCAAAAGTCCGTCCTTTGTCGGGTAATGTCAGTCGGGCAAACGTATCGACTTTGGTCAGATAGGTCACCGCTCTTCGTAAGCCTTCCCGCATGGCGTTATCGGCATGGCTTACCAACCCAATGCCATTGATTCGGTAGTCTGCTTTCCGGGCATTGCAGTTGAAATAAAGTCCTGTGCCTTCGGTGATACTGTCCCGCCAGTATTCACCTATCAACCTGGCCAAGGTCACATCCTCGCGCACCTTAGCGCCATCAAAAAAGAAAATCATGTGGTAATGAAAGCCCTTGTATTCACCAAACTCGAGCTTCCAGATATAGCCCACTGCGTGTTCAAAGAGTCGATTGGATTTCATATTTCGGAACAGGCGTTCACGATGCTGCCTGGCCAGTGTGGCGGTTATTTGTTTATTCGCAGCGCGTTGATAAGATAAATCAACACGTACCACCAGTAATTTTGCGTATCGGTCAAACAGATTATCAATGTAGTTGAATGCACTTCGTTGATTCTTTATTGCCGCCCGTTGGAAATAGCGCAGAGCTAATTTATGCTTTGCGCCAGAGGCTGCCGTCCTGAAATGGACAAGAAACTGATTAAGGTGTTTCACCTGCATTTCAATATTGGCGGGGGTATTCATACTGGCAACCCATGACCGTAATGAATATTGCTCAGTTAACTGATAAAACAATACCAGCGTTGGGTGGAGCGTTCGTTGTGTAGATGCGATATTAGGTAGGTGAGCAATTATTTCAAGTGTCTTTTTCCCGGTTGCGGTGGTATTGAGTGAGGTATATCCCTTAAATCTATAGTGAGTCATACTAAATTCAGTTTGATTGGATTGTGCTATCTGAGTGACTGTATTTACCCATTTCATCATGTCGTTGAGGTAATTATAATCGTAAGAGAGGGAGAGTGTTTCCTCGTCATTATTATAAGCACTTGTCGATAATGACAGGTATTTTTCATAGTCCATGTCCATCATTGGTTTCCCTGCAAAATCTATTGAATGGCTTTATCGAGAATAAAGCCTGAATGTTTACTATGACGGGATATACAGTGAATTATGGATATTACCCAGACTCGCCACAATACGTTACTGAGTATTGTCTATGACTAAGAGTATCACTGGGGTTATCTGTTATATGGAGTACTCTAATCAAATTCCTGTCTATGCCTAAGGCTTAATGATATTGTTTGTCAGTATGCTTAGTGGTATTGCCATAGCCTATGGACATGCTTAATACCACTGCCTACCACCACTCAATACTCAATACTTAATTCAATACTCAATTCAATACTCAATACTCAATAATATAAACTCCTAAATTAATTATTTTATTTTATCATCCCAGATTAAAGTTTCAGTAGCCGGCACCAGGCTGGTAACGGAAAATAACGATTAATCAATGTATTTACCTTTATAGTAAGTTAGTGTTTTTTATCCTGGTAAAATAACGACGTTAGTTTATAGGGCTGATAGCTTATTTTAGCTGTCGATACTTATAAGTTGCATAATCGCAGACCATCCGAACTCTAATTCGCCGGTTTCAAGCCGGATACTGAAGATTTGCTCTGGTATACGGGCATGAGTCAGTTCATCTTTATGAGCGGTAAGTTCCTTCATTTCCAGTTGTGTTCGCCAGCCATACACAGTGGAGTGCTCTACATCGATATCATCAGCAACCTGTCTCAGGCTCTTGTTATAAGGTGGCATCATGAACATGATAGCTCGCAGCCTTAACTCTGCGCAGCCATTCTATAACGCCAGTCCCCAATGAAAAATCAAGGTGACAACTATCTTATCACTGGGGGGTAAGTATCCCGGTATCGGGGCAGACCTCATCATGCACTTAACTTACCCTGTCATTTTAATCAGTTTGCCAACGGCGAAAAGTATGGATACACTGAACGTACTGGCAGTGATGTGACTAACGAAGCTCAATGCATGCTATTACGCTGTTGTGTAAAAATAAACATAACAGCAGGTATGAATACTATAAAAAGCTCAAATTTAATTTTTTGATGCGTTCCCACATTAACAACGACGTATACGCCATTACTGAAAAATGAGTCTCTGGAACACTAGAAAGGGCTATGTAGCAGGGATGGAAAATAACTTGTAGGCAAAAAAAATAGGTAAGTTGTAGACAAGGAAATAAATAAGTTGTAGGTTATTGCTTTATTATTGAAGCTTAATCAGGTTTTATCATGGATATGATTAGCGATTTTGATTTTATTCGCATTCCAGCCGCAAGTCTTGCTGAGCCATTAGATGTATTTTCAATGCGGAGAAAAATAAATGAAATTTCAAAGTATTATTGTTTGCGAAGCTATTCTGATAAAAATAATGCAAGCGTAGATTTAATCAGTGAACTCATAAAGGCATCTCATTCGCCTACGCCTTATGCCGAACTCAAAGAGATTTGGAATTTTTTATCTCCGGCAGTAAAGCATAAGGAGGATATTTACATTGCATTGATTGACCACTTCAATAAAATAAAAAATAAATACCCCTCAGTCGGTTCTGTTAAGGTTTCATGCGCCATATTCAGGCCTCACATTAGCCTTCCCTTAAGTGATGATGAACGTCACAGCCATTTTTCCATGAAATTAAAGGAGACGTTAGGTCGATTTTTCAATCGACTTAGATCTAATGCAACACTCTCTTCTTTCGTTGTGGGGTATACATGGGTAATATTGCGTGATGTTCTTGATGGATATCCGTATGTACATATTAATTTTTATACTAAACATGATAAGGTGAATGAAAAACTAGGGTATGAAATAACTAAATTATGGTTGTCTTGTGTAAATCCGGATAGCCCCTATAAGGTGAAAAATAAGCTCATATCAACTGGGTGGCTTAGGGATTGTTACTCTATAGGTTTCGGTGTTGTTCGCCACTTTTCTTTTTCCGAAAATTTTTCAAATACAGATATCATGGAGGACTTTCATGCTAATTTCCATATAAATGACACAATTAAAAATATTATTGACATTGACTACTTTAGAGGTCAATTAAAAATAATTTTCGTTGATGATTTTAATCAACATTCTATTTTAAAACACTCACCTATTGTAATTGATGTTCAAGCCTTAAAGGCTTATTTTTTATCTTTAGCAAAAGAATCCTGTTGCTATTATAAAACAAACACATTCTTTCAAACTCCGGTAATAGATGAAAATAAAAAAACCGAAAAGAAACGAATGTTTAGAACGTATGGTATATCAGGTGTCAAATAAAAAAATTATACACCTATATCACTGAATCGAACCTTGCCACGGTATTTCATCGTGGCTTTTCATTCGTTGCAAAGGTGATATATGGATGATGACGTTCCGTTTAGTTCTTTTTACACTTGGCTCGATTTACTGTACGAACACGCGGTTAATGGCGGTGCAGGGCTGGACTCCGCACAACAACTTGCCGATATTTACTTACAACACTTTCCTGACAAAGTGACCTCTGCCTCCAACTTAATTCTCTGGGAATCAACCAAAGCGGCAACCAGCGGTTTTATTACCGGACTTGGCGGGGCGATTACTTTACCGGTGTCTATTCCGCTTAATATCTCCAGCATTCTCTTTCTTCAATTCAGAATGATTGCGGCGGTGGCGATTATTGGCGGTCATTCCGTTAATGACCCCAAAACCCGAAACCTGATTTATCTCTGCCTGGGCGGCAATATTGCCAAAGATATTCTCAAAGAACTCTGTATATGGCGGGTGTTCAGCACACTTTCTGACAGTACCGCGCGTCATATTCAACAGCAGGTGACCACCCAATTAGTGACCCGGCTGACAACACAATTTACCGGAGGAATAACACGCTTTATTCCCCTGATTGGTGGCGTCATCAGTGGCGGTTTTGACTACCTGTCAACATGGGCCGTAGGCCAGCTTGCCCGGACGATTTTCATTTCCGACTGAGCCTTATCTCTCATTTTCCCTTTGATTGTATTGGGCTTATCAAGCCTGAATCTCTCCTCTTTAATTCAAGGAATTCCTATGACACGTCTGGCCTCCCGCTTTGGGCGGGTAAATTCTGTTCGCCGTGACCGCCCATTAACCCATGATGAACTGGCGCACTATGTCCCCAGCGTGTTGGGTGACGACAAACATGCTTCCCGCAGTGCGCGGTATACCTATATCCCGACGATTACGTTACTGGACAGGTTACGTGAAGAAGGGTTTGAGCCGTTCTTCGCCTGCCAGACTCGCGTGCGGGATTTGGACAAGCGTGAGCACACAAAACACATGCTCAGGCTACGCAGGTCAGGGCAGATAACCCAGAAAGAAACCCAAGAAATTATTTTGTTAAATAGCCACGATGGCTCCTCAAGCTTTCAAATGTTGCCAGGCTGGTACCGTGAAGTTTGTTCGAATGGGTTGGTTTGCGGACAGAGTTTTGGGGAAATTCGTGTGCCACACAAAGGCGATATAGCGGGACAGGTGATTGAAGGGGCCTACGAGGTACTGGGGATATTTGACCGGATAGACCAAAGTCGGGAAAGCATGCTGGCCTTGACACTGGCTCCCGAGCATCAGCACGCGTTGGCCCATGCGGCACTGACCTACCGTTACGGCGAGGAACATCATCCGGTCATCGAAGCGCAAATCCTGATGCCCCGCCGTTGGGAAGACAAGAAAGCCGATTTGTGGACTACTTTCCAAAGGCTGCAGGAGAATCTGAGCAAAGGAGGATTATCTGGTCGCAGTGCCACTGGCAAACGAGCACAAACCCGTGCGATAAATGGGATTGATAGTGATATCAAGCTCAATCGCGCCCTGTGGGTCATGGCGGAGCAGATGCTGGCCCATGCTCAGCCCCGGCATCAGTGACACGGCTTTTGTCCCGATAACAGTCAGTGTCGGTGTGGCCATCTGGACAGGTCATGTCCAATAACCCCGTTTCGCCTGTTGCAAAAAGCATGTTTATCGGCACAAGGCTGATTCTGTGCGGGTTGGCCGGTCTCTCTCTGCCCTGAAAAATAATTCATCCTGTGGTCATACCCTGTCCAGGGGGGCGTGTAAGGTAATCAATAGATTAACTGCACGTTTGATTCTGGAGAACGGTAGCGATGGCCACTTACCGCCCTGACCCTGATTTATGCTTCCTTGGGCAATGCGACAACGATGACTTGGAATTCCTGGTGTCATTACTCACCCACGACCCGAAAGACGGCTCACTGCGCTGGTCAGAGACACTGACCGGCACCGATGAGTACAAGCGTCACCATCCCGACCACCAGCAGTATTGGCAGGCCATTGCCGCAGAAGTCCAGACTTTTGGTGCCAACAGTTTTGCCAGCGTACTGCGCGGGGGAAAAGGGGTGACGTACCGTGAACTGTTGTGTGATGCCTGTGACAACATGAAGGTGAATTACAGCAAGAAAACCAGTACGGAGAATATTGAACTCAACATGCTATTGAAGGTGTTGGAGACAAGCTTGTCCGAAATGTCGTCTGACGAATTGAACGAATTCGCCAGTGGCATGGAAATTGAACTGACGAACCCCACCCCAGAGTTGATTCTGATGGCCATTCAGATAGCGATACGGGCATCGGGTTTTGCCGCTTATCGCCTGGCGGTCGTCGTAGTGAGCACGGTAGCAAAAGCATTACTGGGACGCGGATTGCAGTTTGGCGCGTTTGTATTGCTGACGCGCGCTATCAGTGTTCTGGCGGGGCCAGTGGGATGGGCGCTGAGCTCATTGTGGCTGGCCACTGACCTGGCCGGGCCAGCCTATCGCATTACCATTCCATCCTGTCTGTTTATCGCGTATATGCGCCAAAAAGCGCTATACCAGTAAGGACGATATCTATCGTGTCTGACATAACAATGGAACAAGGCTTATGTCTGAAGTCAGCATGCACTATGACCGGTTAGCGGTCCGACTGGCCTTGATTATCGGGCGGTTATTTATGGGGGAAGGGTTATCCATTAACGCACTGGCCAGTGAATTTAACGTTTCCCCCAGAACCTTGCGACGTGATTTTAATCAACGACTGATATACCTCGATCTGGAACAAGTCGATGGGATTTATCGGCTCGCCAAATCACATATCGGGTCCCGAACTGACGGCGATATTATTCACTTTGCCAGAGTGACACATATGGCCCAATTTTTTCCGGCACTCGACAGCAAATTATTGTCGGTCCTGCTCAATAAGAATGTGGGGTCGCCTTATGTGGTCTACCACGCTCCGCCGAAAAACCCTCCGGCGTTATTCGGCGGATTTTATCGAATAACCCAGGCCATTATTGATAATGTCTTTGTTGAATTAAGTGTGCAGGGAAATGAATACTTTAATCTTGCACCTTACCGATTGGTTTATTTCGATGGCTACTGGTATTTGGTGGGGGAGCATAATCTCACGCTTCAGGTGTTCCTGCTTATCCATATTACGGATGTGACATTAACCCCCAGGCGGTTTACTAAAAAGGAATACATCACGGCATTAACGGCAGAAGCGGACTTTATAAAAGCGCTGCCCCATTTTCAATTTGTACGCAATTTAGTTTTTAATCTGAAAGATAAATGAACAACGCTCAACATTAAAGGATATTACGATGAAAAGAAGACATATTGTCGCCCTGTTATGGGCGTTCTCCGTGGGGGCCTTTGCTGAAATTAACCTGTCAGAGGTCGAGCACTGGACAAACAAGGGGGCACCTAACCTGTATTACATGAACACATCCCTGGATACTGTCATGGCAGAAACACCCCATCATGCGTTGGTTCGTGCAGATGCGGGCACCAGTTGCCCCGCCGGGTCGTATTACTTATTGAATAAGCAAGACCGCAGTTACTTGCCGGTCGACAGCGGTACGTGTGATGACCGCAAGTTAAAAACCACACTCAGTGCAACACAGTTAATCTTCACCTCTCACGGCAAGGTCACCGCCCTCTACCCACTGAACTGATGCGGTATGGCGTTTACTTTTTATCAAAAATTGGATAAGGGATTTTATCATGCACGATGTGACCACGCTAAAAACACAGCTTCAGACGAACACATTACATCTGGCTCTCTTGACGGTAGCGACGGGCGGCATTTACCCGTTACTGTGGTTATACAAAAACCAATCCACCGTGTTCAGCGTCACCGGGAATACTTTCTCCAGTGCGAGTTTCATCATTTGGATAGCCGTATGCACAGGGCTGTCGCGGGTTTTGCCTGGATTAAGCCGTCCTGACGAATACGGTTATAACGCCGCCGGAGAAACGCTGACCATCTTGGCGGGGCTATTGACGCTGGGAGGGTCTGTTTTATATATCATCTGGGCATTCAAAGCTCGGACAGCATTGCAACACTATGCGTTACAGACATTCCGTTTTGAATTAAAAATGAATGTATTCTATACCCTGGTATTTAATGTCTATTACGTTGTGTATTGCATCAATGCCCTGCCTGATGCGTTGGCAAAACATACCATCATCTATGGCCACACAACGATGCCGGAGAGTACCTCTGGTACTCATAATATCACCAAAGGGGAGTGAATATGGACCTCAGACAGACGCTGTTGCTTTTTTCCACTCTCGTTATCTCCCTGATGTTGTTGGCCGCGCCTGCTCAGGCCAAACGGGAGGGGGACTACATTCTGTATCGTCTGGTGAAACAGCAAAACAGCCCAGCTGGCGGTGGTTTGAAAATGTGCACGTATAAAAGTGAGTTCGACGGCGCAACGGTAGATATCAATGTGCTTACCTGTAAGGATCATGTTTTCTATTACCCCAAATTGGGTTTGTTCTATGACACTATTAACTGACCTGCACCAATAGCCTTAAATAAGAAGTGTATTATCACGGATAATATCATTTCCCTATACAGGGGAATCAAACAACAGGATGTATTAATACTGCCGTATTAATTACCCCCATAAAACCGCCCTTCCTAAAGGTTTCCCTCCTTACGGATTGTTTGCCATAGAATACATCTCACTGATGTTAATAAATGCAACCTAATAAACGAGCAGATATCCCGATTAGGGGATATCTGCTTTTATGCCGTTATAGGACATTAATCATTTTAATTATAAAACCGCTATATCACCGAACAGGGGTTTTATTTTTACAGGAGTTAGCCATGCAAGATGAAAGCCTGCAACAGCGTATTATCACGATGGCGTTATTGCTGCTGGATAAACAGTTAAAACGAAAGTCAGTTATCTTTCCCTCCACAACGGAAGTGAAACAGTATTTGCGTTTACAGCTGGAGCAGCAAGAAAGAGAACTATTTATGGTGATGCATCTGGATAACCAGCACCGCCTAATCCATTGTGAAACGGCCTCTCTCGGTACCCTTAATCAAACCGCCGTCTACCCCCGCGAAATCGTTAAAACCGCGCTTTACCACAATACCGCTGCGGTAATACTCGCACACAACCATCCCTCCGGTATCCCCGAACCCAGTAATTACGACCGGCAGATGACTGACAGAGTACGTACGGCACTCAACCTTATTGATGTGAAGGTTTTAGATCACATCGTGCTGGGTCAGGGGGCGCAGGTGTCGTTTGCCGAGCGTGGCTGGCTGTGACGACAATCCCCGGCAATGCCATTCAGGCATCGCTCCACCCGCATGATTTGAGCCACTGCTCGGGTACCCGGTCAATATCGGATGATGATTTATGTGCCTGGTGCAGCAATCTGTATTACCGCCCCGGTGAAACCAGCCTGTGCCGGTTGATTACCGAAGACAATGACTGGCCTGCCTGTTTTGACGCTGATGGCTACGCACAGTCCTGTCCCCAACTGCAACTGATGTTCACCGCTCCCCAGCCAGCACACGACTGATCACTCCCCCGGTAAGTACTTACTCACTTTTATCCCCCCTACAAACAGGCTCCCCCGGTTTTCCGGTGGGGCCTGTTTTGTTATTAATCGCTTATGACACAAGGGTTTTTCCTATGAACCAACACAGCAATACCGAAACAAACGAACTCACCGCTACCCGGGTTTCTGATGCGCAACGCATCCATTTCTGGCCAAAATACTTTGGTCAGGTGCCCAAATGGGCGTTGATTGAACCACAGGTTTTTCGTTGGCTGGACCGGTTGTGTGACGACTACCACGGTGGATTATGGGATTTTTACACCCTCAATAACGGTGGTGCCTTTATAGCCCCAGAAGCCGACGCTAATGAAAAATGGACGCTGTTCAACAGCATGAACGGTAACGGTGCTGAAATGTGTGCTGAAGCTGCCGGGATCACCGCCTGCCTGATGGCCTACAGCCACTGTGCCTGCAGCACCGAGAGCGAGACCATGACCGACCATTTCTACCGCCTGCGGGAATACGCACTCCACCATCCCGACAGCCGCGCCATTTTCTCCCTGATTGACTGATGAGCAGGAGTCCCCCCATGTTACATCTGCCTATGCGTGCTTCACTCCCCGCGTTGCCTTTTGCCCAGCAACAGATTATCAGCCAGGCACTGGCGATACTGGAAACTCAACTCCGACACCGGCCCTACACCTTAACCTCACCCGAGGCAGTCAAAGCCTGGCTACAACTCCATCTCCGGCCTCAGGGGCAGGAATGTTTTATGGTGTTATATCTCGATAATCGCCACCGCTTGATGGCCAGTGAAACGATGTCTATCGGTACCTTTAATGCCACCACCGTTTACCCGCGTGAAGTCGTTATTCGGGCACTGCATCACCACTGTGCTGCTGTTGTCATCGCCCACAATCATCCAGCCGGAGACCCCACACCGAGTCAGGCTGACCGCACACTAACTACCCGGCTGGTTAATGCGCTGAACATGGTCGACATCCGCGTACTGGACCACCTGATTATCGGTGAGAGCGAGCCGGTTTCGTTAGCCGAGTTGGGGTGGCTGCCATGTTAACGACTATCCAACAAACCAACATCCTGACCCTTCGCGGTCGGCAATGCAGTACCGCACACATCACCGAGCACGATAATGCACTGCTGTACCGGATTTCGCATTGCCAGGCTGCGTTCAGCGATAGTGAGTGGATACATTTCACCTGCACCGGTTACCTGATGAGATTAGATGCCTGGACCCACCAGTATTGCGGCTCAGACAGTTGGGCCTCTCCAAAGCCTGCCGCCGTCTGGTCACCACATTAATGAAACACCATGGGCTAACCTACCTGCATATTGATGCTCTGGGCGATGTGTTGCCCGGTTTCGCCACATTTAACTGGTGATACCACCGCTCGTCTCCTGACGTAATCCCGCATTATCCATATTGAGAACATTCCCATGAAACCACGTGCCACTCCACCGGGCGCATTGCCCGTGTCTGCGATTTATCAACAACTGCTCGTTTTCCTGCTGGAGCATCACTATGGTCTGAGCCTCAACGATACGCCCTATCACGATGAACAGGCGATTGCGCAGCAGATAGAACAAGGGATTTCAGTCGGCGACACCATCAACACACTGGTTGAGAAATATGCCTTAGTGCGAATGGGTCGTACCGGGTTCAGCGCACTGGCACAAGACCCGATGCTGAGTAAGGGGGATATCGCCCGCGCACGCCAGGCTGCGGGTCTGTGGCGTGCTCATTTTCCACCCACTTTGCTGTACCCGACCTAATCCCCCAAACCCCACAGAGATAATTACCATGAATAACAACATTACTGCTGCCTCTGCATGGGGCCTGAAACGTGATATTACGCCACGGTTGGGGGCCCGACTGGTTCAGGAGGGAACGCATCTGCATTTTCTGGCTGACCGTGCCGGTTTTGTCGGCACATTCGCTCCAGATATCCTCCAAACGTTGGATACCGTTTTCCCTGTACTGATTCAACACCTGGAGGCTCGCCTGCGTTCCGGTGAACTCGATCAGCGCCATCAGCACTGCGTAACTGTCCAGCACGCTGGTTTTACATGCGACGCGGATACGCTGGGCAGTCACGGTTATCTCTATATCGCGGTGTATCAAAAACTGTCTTGAACAACAGACACAGGCACCTGAAACATCCCTCTTCCTCGACGCCAACAACAAGAGTTGGCGTTTTGCTTTTATGGAGTCCCTACGATGTCTACTTCACTCAGCGCAGCTATCGACGAGCCGCAGGTTCTGACCGGCCATACCGATATTATCTGCTCCACCAGTATTGAACGCATCGTTACCGGACGTAACGCAGCGCTAAAACAAATAGACACGCTAATCCAGCAAGTTGCCCATATATCGACGCTGACCAGCGGTATCGGCGGCAAAACCGCCTTGGACTGGGCCATGAAGCAGGACTTTCGCTGCGGCTGCTGGTTAATGGAGAAATCAGAAACGGCGATGAAAGCCATTACCCGCAATCTCGATCGCAGTATCTGGAGGGATTTAATGAAAAAGTCGGGAATGCTTTCCGTCATGGATGCTCAGGCTCGTGACCAGTGGTACAACAGCTTGGAAAAGGATGACATTCCTGCCGTCAGCGAAGCCAATATTCTCAGTACGTTTGAGCAGTTGCATCAGAGTAAAGGTGACGTATTTGAACGGGGTATCATCAACGTATTTAAAGGCCTGAGCTGGGATTTTAAGACGAACAACCCCTGCAAGTTTGGCAAGAAAATCATCGTGACAGGACTGGTCAAATGTGACCAGTGGGGATTTGGGCTTAACTGGGGCTGGCAACGTGACCGGTTAGCGGACCTTGAGCGCATGCTGATGCTCCTTGATGGTCAGTCCATTCCTGACAGTCGCGCTGACGTTACCTGTCGTCTGGGCGATCATATCAACGAGGACCGGCACAGCACCCGGTATGAGGATGAGATGTTTACGATAAAATACTTTCAGAAAGGAACAGCGCATATCATGTTTAAGCAACCTGAACTGGTTGATAAGCTGAATGATATTATTGCTAAACACTATCCGGGGATGTTGGCAGCGCGGTAGTTCATCGTTACAATCATCGGGCTCGAAATTGCTGAGGTTTTCAGCAAAATACGATTGGGGGCCTAATTGGGGGCTCTGGCGTTTTTCGAACAGGTGAAAATGCTGTAATAACAAGGGTTGTAGGGTCTGTATTCGAATCCTGTAGGGTATTAAAATCAATGACTTACCCTCGATTTAACTCCTAATTTTCAGCGACGTTTTTCAAAAGTGTTAGATTCGTGACATGAGTCCCCATTACCTCATCAATTTTTCGCGCATGTTCAGTTAAATGGTTTGGTGATAGGTGTGCATACTTCTGTACCATTTCAATTGATTCCCTGACGCCCATTTCTTGTGATAACCAATCTGATCGCGAAGTACTCGGCAAGCGGTGTCATTGAGAGCGACTCAATTGCCTAACCAGATTCGGATGTATCCATGCAACCTTGTGCTGCAGGTCGATATTTACCAGCAACTTGTCCTCTATTACTATCACCCGAATCAGCATTCACTGAAGGTGAGGTGTCGGAGTTCGTCGGTATTACATAGGGTGATAGTGGGCTCTATGTGTTGATTTTGAAACGTGAGCTGCAGGTCTGTAAAGGTCGGCTCGATGGAATTATTAGTTGGCGGCCGGTAGTGGGGGGAAGCAATAAATCAGCTCAGCATTGTTGTTAGCTTTATGATAGGAAATAAGACCATTCCATATGGCCTATATAGATAGGATTAGCTAGATTCAAGTTATATAGCGATTTGTAGTGGTCAACAAAAACTGGCCACGACTTTAGAGTTTTTCCAGAACAATCGTTCTGATTCATTCGGGGTCAAACCACCGTTATATTGATGAGGTCTGAGCTGGCTGTAATATCCCGTTATGTAATTCGTTATCGCTGTGCTGGCTTCGCTAAAGTTAGCGTATCCATTATCCGACCCCCATTCTGTTTTCAGACTTCTAAAAAACGTTCCATTGGACTGTTATCCCTGCAATTCCCCCGGCGACTCCGGCCTTGCTTTATCTGATATCTCCACAGTAACTGTCTGAAATTCCTGCCGGTATAGTGGCTACCTTGCCCGAGTGATACAGCAAATTAGCGGGCTTTCCTCGCGCTTCCCAGGCCATGGACAGCGCTTTCGCTGTCAGTGCAGAGTCCGGGAAAAATGACATCGCCCAGCCAACCGGTTTACGGGAAAACAGATCAAGCACAACGGCTAAATAAGCCCAGCGTTTACCCGCCCAGATATAAGTCACATCGCCGCACCAGGTCTGATTAGGCTCTGTCACTGCAAACTGGCGTTCCAGATAATTGGAGGTCTCTACGTGTTCCTTAGACGCCTTCTTATATCGATGGCTAGGCTGCTGATGAGATTAAGTTCTTTCATTAGCTTTGTTGCCCGCCAGCGGCTCAGTTTTACGCCTCTGGTGGTGACCATCGCGGCAATATTGCGTGCACCTGCAGAACCATTACTTTCGCGATAGCTTTCACGAACAAGACTGAGTAATGCCACGCGTGTGGTATCAGACTTCTTTGGCTGCCGCCAGTATTTATAGCTGCTGCGATGAGCCCCAAACACATTGCACACAACGGGAAACCGCGCTCTGAGTTTCTCAACTAATGAGAACTGTTCAAGGAGTCTGACATCAAGAACGCGGTGGTATTTTTTAATATATCTCTTTCCATTTCAATGCGTTGAAGCTTTCTCTTCAGCTCGCGTATTTCAATCTGCTCAGGTGTCATGGGTGAAGCTATGGGTGATTTTCCCGCTCGTTTTTCTTTCAGCTGGCAGAGCCACTTATCCATCGTGGATTTGCCGACATTCATTGCCGTGGCAGCGGCGGCAACGGTGTAATGCTGATCGAATGCAAGCTGGGCGGCTTCGGGGCGAAACTCTGGGCTAAAATTACGTCTGTTACGTCCGGTCATAATGTCACCTATTTGTGACTATGAGGCGATGATATCACCTCTATTCAGGTGGCCAAATTCACTATGCCACTACATTTTTACATCGGTACTAACATAACCGGCGGTCGGTGGCCGAAACGGCGATGTACCGGGTTAAACAACTGTTCGGTGGGCATCTAACGCTGCGTGACTACGATACGCAGGTTGGTGAGGCTATGGCCATGATCCGTGCCTTAAACAAAATGACGCGTGCAGGGATGCCAAAAAGTGTGCGGATTGCCTGAGATAATGATTGATATGGGGTAGTTTTATCTAAACTCGATTTATTCAACAAAGCCGAAAGTAGCACACTGGCCGCTACTGGGTAGCCAGTTGCGAGTTGCTCACTGGGAGGAACGAATACCATTGTTATAATAGAAAGATAATTTTCAATAGGAGCAAATATTATTGCCAGATAATTCTTAATCTAGAATCGTACTCGATTAACCATGCAATATAAGAAGAGGTCAGAGTTCATTCACCTTTATAAGATATGTTATGCTGACCAGATTAACGCCACATAAAAATAGATTAAAATATTTGGTGAAATAATTTAGTAAGTAGACAAGGAAAATGGAGATAAGAATGGATAAAAGCTATGTTATCAATGGGGATGTCATATTCTATCCTGGCAGCGGTATAGTATCTTCACTATTAACAGGTAATACAGTTAAACTTAATTCCCCTACGGCACAATTATTAGAGGCTTTTGTCTCCCGAGTGGGAATAACAATTTCACAAAGTGAACTTTATAATATTGCCTGGGGCGAAAAAGGTTCGAGTGTCACTCCTAACACGTTGTATCAAAATATCTCTTTATTACGAAAAGCACTCAAAGATGTTGGTGTTACCGGTGAGTCTGTAACAACGGTTAGGGGGAAAGGTTTTATTTTTACTATGGCAACAGTTATAGAGAATATGACTGATAACGAGATTGTGAAAAATATCAGTTTAGAGTGTAACGATAACAAAACAAAAAAAAAGATGATTATTGTATATTCAATAATTATGGGGGGTTGTTTTATACTAATTTTACTGTACTTTTTTATAAAATCACAACCTGGTTATTTTGTTGCAAGAAAGTCTGATGGATTTTCCTTTAGTCATATAAATGAAAAGTGTTTCATATATTATGATAATAGTAATGATATGAATTCAATCATCCCCGATATAGATGTTTTTTTAGAGGGCACTCTATCATCTTGCCAAGTTTATCCCTATCTTTATATCTCTCTGAGTGAACTTCACTCCACTATTTCACTAACATCGTGTAAAAATGAAATCATAAACAACAGTAAAAATGTATGTAAGACAGAGTTATTTTATGATTTTGACTCACTAAATAGATAATGCTGCGTTACCGTACGTCAGATAGTAATGCTGTATAACCAGGTTGTTTTTTGAGCGATCAATGCCTCTTCTAATGTATTCATCTAATTTTTCAGTATATCCCCACGTTTTAATCAGTATATCCCCACATTTTAAATAGATATAAATTAATTAAGGAAGCCAAAGTGTGAGTATTGTACTCATACATGTCTTTAGGTTATCAAGAGGATGGTAAAAATGATATTTTTAATATTAATCAATATGTTGAGTTTGAATTTTGGATTGCCGTTAAGTAGGGTAGGCAACTGAAAAATTTAAGTTATCTATCTTAACTATATATATTGTGCTAGTTAAGAATTAATTAAAACTATTTTATTTTATTTTTTGCAGACATGAAGTAATAATCCCACCTCTTAAAAAACGAAGAGTGGAAGTTTAGTTATGTGCAAAAGGAATAAAGATATTATTAAGGATGGTGGTAATTTAAGAACAAAAATTGCCACCATTGTGTGTTTCGCATTTTCAGTACTCTCTACTTCACCTCAAGCTGCGGCTGAAGATGGCACCATTACTTTTACGGGAGCAGTCTCTGCTGTTACTTGTGAAATAACTGGTGGAACAGAAGCAGGGAGCACTGGAAATAATGATTTTACCGTTCCTCTTAAAACTGTCAGTACTTCTGCATTATCAAGTGTTGGTCAACGTGCGCAAGCAACTAAATTTTATATAGCACTAACAGGAGCAGAATGTACTAATGGTGCAAAAGCAAATGTGAATTTTGAAAGAGCCAGAGGCACGATTGACGATAGCACTGGCTATTTGAAGAATTCTGCTGTAGACGCTGCTGCTAATGTGCAAATTAGTATTCTAAATAAAGATACTACTCCTTTAAATTTAGCGGAAGCAAATGATAAACATCAAGAACAAACTATTTCAGGTAACAGTGCTCGATTTGATTATTGGGCAGAATATGTAGCCACCGGTGTGGTGACTGCGGGTAATGTAGAATCAAGTCTTATTTATTCTATAGTTTATAACTAATTTTTGGGGGCTTGTTCTTTAAGAGCCAGTCCCCGATTATTATCTTTTTTCAATGGTTTTAGGATGTAGGAAATGAAGTTATTAAAAATACTTCTAATAGTTTATTTTGCGTGTGGAGGATATTCGGCCTATGCCTCTATTCAAATTACAGCAACGCGAATAATTTTTGATGAAAAAAGTAAAGAACAAGTTATTAGAGTCAATAATATTGGGGATCTCCCCTCATTAGTCCAAGTGTGGTTAGAATCTGATAGGGATTCCATAGATTCTGGTGATGTGGAAAAAGAAGATTTGCCTTTTGTTATTAGCCCTCCAGTTTCGCGAATAAATGCGGGGAAAGGAAAGTCGTTTAGAGTTTTTAAAACAGAAGAAGCAAAAGTAAAGTTTCCCCGTGATAGAGAGACATTGCTCTGGGTAAATGTGCTTGATATACCACCAGAGGTGGAAAACGATAATGCAAAAAATAAGCTAAATCTTGCATTTCGTACACGCTTAAAGTTCTTATATCGTCCGATAGGCTTATCTTCAGATCCAAGAGTTGCGGCAGAAAGTGTTAGTTGGGTGGCAAAAAGGACAGGTAAGACGATTAATATCAAAGGTGAGAATAAGTCACCGTATCACATATCAATCGGTAAATTTGTAGTAACTGATGGCAGCAAGAAAATTGATTTAACGGGAGGGATGATCCTTCCTTATTCGAACTATGAATTTGATTTTAAGGTTACAGACCTTAGTAATCAGCCTATTAAATTATTTTATAGTTATATTACTGATTTAGGTGCATTTGTAGAAAAGGAAATAATATTAGAGTAATAAATTAAATATAAAATAACAATACAGGTGCTATGATTATAATGAAATTTTTCATTTTTGGTATTACCCTATCTTTTTTCCCACTGCAGTCACTTGCTGTGGGGAAATATAATTCTATTCCACAGGGACAGGTTAAATTTAAGTCTGGCTTTATGAAGTTTTATGAGCATGGGATTAATTTAGAGGATTTTGATGGTGAAGATACAGTAAAAGCTGGAAAGTATTATGTAGAAATGAATTTAAACTCAAAAAATATTGAAAGTTTAAATGTAAACTTTATTGAAACAGATAAAGAACAAGGTATTCAACCTTGTTTCACTCCGAAAGATATACTGGCTTTTGGTGTAAGACTGAGCATGCTCCCTCAGGACTGGCAAAGCAATGGTTGCATCTTAATTAACGATATTATCCCAGATGCAACAATAACTTTTGACGATAGCGATCAGAAACTATATCTGACGATACCACAGGTCTATGTGGAGAGTATGCCTAATGGATATATTAGACCAGAGTTATGGGATGAGGGTGTACCAGCATTAACCTTAGCTTATAGTTTTAATGCATCTAATTATAAAAACTCATCTGAATATAATGATCATAAAAAAAATAAACAATTTTATTATGGCAGCTTGAATACATCAGCAAAGCTAGGACCATGGCGATTTTATACTAATGGTATGGCAAATAGTAGTAGTGATGAAAGTGTAACGTGGAATAACCAATCTGCTTATATACAGAGATCATTCGCAGCCAATCAGTCACAATTTATCCTTGGAGATGTGAATACTACTGGGGCTATGTTTAATACCACGCCACTTCGGGGGGCCAGTCTATATACTGATGATCGCATGCTGCCAAATTCTATGCGGGGATATGCACCAGTAATCAGAGGGGTCGCCGACAGTAATGCCTTGGTCACCATCCGACAAAATGGCAATGTTATCCATGAAACAAATGTTCCCCCTGGCGAGTTTATTATAAATGACTTAAATACAGCCGGTTATGGTGGGAATCTTGAAGTAACTATCAGAGAAGCAAACGGAAATATAAGAGTACAAGTTGTACCTTATTCTAGTATTCCTCAACTTTTACGTGAAGGATACTCAAGATACACGGCCACAGTAGGTGAAATAAGAAGTTCAAACCTTAGTGATCCACCCATATTATTTGAGGGGAGCTATCAATATGGATTTAATAATTATATTACTGGCTATGGTGGTATACAGAAAACTATATCAACTGATTATTTTGCATTGCTTGGTGGGGTTGCATTTAATACACCAATCGGTGCGTTAAGTTTTGATGCGACACGTTCTTCAACTTCAGTTAAAGCAGATGATGAATCGCAATGTGACTCTACATTTTGCAATATGAGTTTTAAAGTAAGCCTGGCGAAGGTCGTTGAACCAACAAAAACTAATTTTAGCTTAATGGCATATCGCTATTCGAGTAGTAATTATTTTACATTAATGGATGCGCTTAATACCGTTGAGGCCCAAAAGAGTGGCAAAGGTATTCGGACTGAAAATTATCGCGAAGTACTTGAAGCAAATATAAATCAAAATCTATCCGCTGGTTGGGGAAGCCTCTTTTTAACAACCTACTATGGTCGATACTGGCATAAAGATGTTAATGAGAAGAATACGTTAAACTACCAAGTTGGCTATGCAAACTCGGTAGGGTCAGTCAATTATAGCTTAGGTTTTAATCGGTTAAATAATCGCTATGGTAATGGTGAGAATACCTTACGTTTATCACTCAGCATTCCATTAGATACGGCTTCAAGTTATCGTAATAGGCCAAGATTAACGTCGACAATAAGTCATAATGATCGCGAGTCCCGATTAAAAACAGTGATTAGTGGTACTGTGGGCGAACATCAAGAATATAACTATGGATCTTGGATCGATGGAACAAGCAATAGTGATCGCAATTTCGGCGTTAACGGTGGATATAGTGGTAACACATCATTAATAAATCTTGGTTATAGCCAAGGTAGATCGAACTCTATGGCTTCAGTAAATTTAAGTAGTGGTATTGTCGTGCATGCTGGCGGAGTGAACCTATCGCATTCTATTAGCGATACCCTGGGTATTATTGAAGCCAAAGGTGCGACTGGAGCCAGTATTTATCCTTATACAAATGCACGGGTAGCTAAAAATGGATATGCTATTTTACCGTATTTGTCACCATTTCAATATAATGATATCTCTCTTAATGTAAAAGATATGCCAACTAATATAGAGATTGAAGAGGATAGAATTAAAATAGTGCCAACAGCAGGTGCTTCTGTATTGGTGAAGTTTGATACTAAAAATATTAATAACCAAATTCTTAAGATTAAGAATGAAGAAGGACACTATATCCCCTTTGGTGCCAACGCCTATAATGCTGCTGGTGATTCACTAGGTGTGGTTGGTCAAGGTGGGAATATCATTCTCTCGAGTGAGAAATCGCAGAGTATTACTATTGTTTGGAACAGTAAAGAAGGCATACAGAAATGTTTTATCAACTATATACCTGAACTCTATTCTGACTATGAAAACATAAAAATCGTCAACACTATTTGTCGTAATGAAAGTAGCCAACCTAATTGAGGTGAATGTTATATGTTAATTATTAGGATGTTAACCCTTATTGCTTTGTCGTTAGGTTGGATGAGTTCGAGTGTAATAGCTGCAACCTGTTCGGGAAATGTAGCAACGGTTGCTATGCCTCAATTGGTTCTTAACCCAGCAGAAAATGGAGCAATAGATACTGTTCTTGGATCGCGGCTTATTCCCGTTAATACATTAAATTATACCTGTGGGGGGGGGGTAAAAACCCGCCTAACGTCTACTTATACGCGCGGTAATTCTTTATCAGCTCTTCCTGATGTATACAGTACTGAAATTGGTGGTGTAGGAATCAGAATAAAATGGCCCGTTAGCCGTGACGCTGCTTATTTTCCAACGATTCAAGATTGTCAATCGCCTTGCACCATAAATAACGACAGTTTATTAATCGAATTTATTCAAATCGGAAAAATAACAGCGGGGGATATCCCCCAGGGTGAAATTGCAAAGGTTGTCCTTACTGCAGCTGAGGAGACAAGCAATAGTGTAACATTATTATCTATAGTGTTAACAGCCAATACTTCAGTTGTTGTACGTTCCTGCATGATCGCAAATTCAAATTTAAATATTGATTTGGGCAGCTATCCTCTTTCTGATTTCAATACAGGTAATAAACATGGAACTCAAGTTCCATTTTCAATCTCAGTATATTGTCCACAGGCGTCTTCTGTAAAAATAGCATTTACCACTGTTGAACAACAACCTGTAGGTTCCTCTAGAGGGGTTATCCGAAATACTATTCCCGTTGAAAATGGTGGTGCGAAAGGAATAGGGACAAGGATGTTAACTGGGAATGGGATTATTGCTCAACAGGTGGATGGTACAAAATCATCCGAAATTATATTTAACGTAGATGAACATAAAGATCTGAACTATTTTGCTCAAATATACATAGTGGATTCAGATAGAAAAAACATCACATCAGGAAATGTTGCTGGCCAAGTTTATTTCAATTTAACGATAGAGTAATATCATGTTTAGTATCGTCAGAGTGGTTTTTATTAATAGGATGTATTTAACAGGCTGCATTGTCGCGCCATTCGCATTTATGTGCGCACAGGTTAATGCTCAAATACAGCCACCACAATTAAATACTCAAGCATCAAATGCATCCAGAGAATTAGATAGACTGGAACGTAGCCGTACACGCTCAATGATTCAAGATGAAAAACGTAGAGAGAGCGAAATAAGACGTCAGAATAATATTCTCAATGAGCAGCATGAGGATAATCTTTTGAAGTCAAAATATACGTTTTTTATTCATCATATTAGTATTGAAAACGATGATATCTATGCCAATTCACCACAAAGGCAGAAGATTATTATGCAATTCTTAGATACTGAGATGGGACAAAAGGAGATAATGGAATTGGTTAAGGATTTGACCAATTTCTATGTTGGCAAGGGTTATGCGACAACGCTGGTGACTGTTCAACCGGGTAGTTTACGTGAAGGGGTACTAAAATTAGAGGTATTATGGGGGAAGATTTCAGGATTTAGTGTCGAGGGGAATCCACCCACATTCTTTGAAAAAACCAGACTGTTTAGTGCAATTCCTTTTGCCCAAGGGAATAAGCTTAAAATGTCAGATATTGACCAAGGGTTGGATAACTTACTTCGAGTTTCGAGGACTGATAAATTACAAATTGTTCCATCGGATGACTTTGGCTACTCAACTTTAGATCTCAGTAATTCAGTGTATTTCCCTATCTCACTCTCTGTAGGGATGAATAACTCAGGCCGTGAGGCTGATGGTTGGCATCAATACAATTCGACTTTGACAGTAAATAATTTTTCCGGATTTAATGACTCTTTATCTTTCTATTATGCTTACAATGATTTGTATGCCAAAACCGATAGTCAAAGTTCTTGGTCTATGAATTACAGTTTACCACTTGGCTATTGGTTGCTAGATGCTTCCTTATATCGTTCTGAATATGAGAAGGTTATTGGTGGATACTTTGGTGGCTATCATAGTGAAGGTTCTTCCCAGCGAGCTTCTACTAAATTAAGCAGAGTTATTTTTCGAGACGCAGTAGGGAAGTTTAGTGCTTATACAAAAGTCGAAGGCCGCGATAATACTAATAAAATAGAAGATATAAAAATAGGTGTTAGTAGTAAAAAATACAGCAGTATTGCCCTTGGAGTAACGCGGGTTGGCACACTTTGGGGGGGCGGTTTATTTTGGGATCTGAGTTCGACTGCGGGTGTTCCCTGGTTTGGTGCAGCATGGAAAAATGAACCTGACTTAAAAGGGTTTGATCTAAACTACATAAAATATAATGGCATCATTAGCTGGTCTAAGTCATTGGCCCAATATGGTCCAGTGAGTTTATCATATGAAGTTAATTCAGGATTTCAATTTACAAAAGATATATTAGTTAGTGATGGTAAACAATCAATTGGTGATGAATATACCGTTCGGGGTTACAAAGAAAGTTCAGTATCGGGACATAACGGTGGTTACATTTCCAATACAGTTCAGCTGCCCATTGCTATCAATAAATTGGGGATATGGCAGGTGTCGCCTTTTGCTGGCTATGATCTTGGTTTTATTAAAAACAACTGTACTGATGATATGGGCTCGTGCCCTGCAGAGTATTTAACTGGAGCTGCTCTTGGCCTTAAGGCTGTAGGTAGTCATTTTTCCACTTCATTAACATTGGGTTATCCTCTAACCAAACCATCAACATTAAGGAATTCTGATATTGATTCTAGAACACTAAGCTATAGGTTTGATTTACGATTCTAAATAAATAATAAATTCTATCTTAATAAAGTTATATCCAGCAAACTGCAGGAGCTTTACGCATGAGCAAAAATAAAGGTAAGACCAATAATTCTGCATCATCTTTTATTGGGAAACTAACTCAAGAAAATCTACATAAAAAGTTGTGCCCTATTTATTTGGCATTGGTTGCAGTATTGCCCAGTTTGTCTTATGCAAGCTTAGTTCCCGATACAAGTTCAAATGCGCCAACTATTTCAGAGTCAGCCAATGGAACACCGACAGTAAATATTATTAATCCAAACGGTAATGGGATTTCTCACAATAAGTTTGACGACTTTAATGTTGGCCCAGATGGTTTGATTTTTAATAACAGCATGCAGGATGGTGTTAGTAGCATAGGTGGTTATATAATTAAAAACGGTCAGCTACAACAAGAAGCTAGCGCTATCATTAGTGAAGTTACGGGTGCCAAGGGATCGTATTTGAATGGCACAATGGAAGTGTTTGGGAAAAAAGCTGACCTTATCATTGCAAATGAAAATGGCATATCTGTGAATGGCGTATCAACCATTAATGCGAATAACTTAACTCTCAGTACAGGTCGAGTGGAATATGGTGAGAATGGTAATATTCAATTAAATGTTAATAAGGGTATGATTGCAGTAGAAGGACAGGGCCTATCTACTGAAGGATTAACCCACTTTGATATGATCAGCCGTACGGTAAAACTCGATGGTGAAGTCTCTGGGAGTGCCGATATTAAAGTTGTTGCGGGACTAAATACTTACGACACACAAACGCGACAACACCAGATTCGTAACTTATCGGCTGCAGATACCCCTAAAGTTGCTATTGATGGCAGTTCATTGGGTTCCATGTATGGGGGAAGAATACAGCTAATCAGTACCGAAAGCGGTGTTGGGGTTAGACATAAAGGTAGCTTAGTCGGTAATCAGACTGTTGAGATATCGGCCGATGGTGATTTAGCACTGACAGCAATTAGTAGCAAGTCAGGTGATGTTAATTTATCTGGCAACAATATCGATATTTCAGTTAATGAAAATACAGGCTTTGGTGGTGTTATCAGTAATGGTGACCTAATTATTAGAGCTTTATCTCAAGCTAAACTCAGTGCTGATGCAGTATCAAAAAATGGCAATATTAGAATTACTGCTGACTCATTGTTGCAAAATGCAGCACGTATTTTTGCAATGAGCGGTGATAGTGACAAAATAGATGTAACATCAATTTTCATTGATGTTAAGGGTGAATATAAAATAACAGGGACACTTTTCGCTCTTGATGCTTCAGGTAAAAAAATAGAGAATGCAATTATATCCCTTGTGGATGGTAATTATATTGTATCGATTAACGGCGAAACTATTGATTCCGCAACTATAAGTTCTGATGCTGCGATTAGCAGTCAGTCAGGAAATGTTATAGTTAATGCTAATTCATTTTTAAATCAAGGTGCGGGAGTTAATAGCCAGAAGGGGACGTTAAGCTTCACTATTAACGAACTATTTGACAATGATGGTGTTGTCAATGCGAGTGGTCCGCTGAGCATTGTCGCTAATAATTTACATAATAAAGGTGTTTTATATACTGAGCAAGACGCAAATCTTATTCTCGGATCTTTAATTAATAAAGGATTACTGCAAGCTGATAAAAAAAATACCATTAAGTCAAATAGTATTAATAATAGTGGGCGAATTGTCTCAGCCGCCTCAATGTTAGATATTTCCATTGTGAATGGAAGTGCCATTAATAGTGGTGTATTGTCCGGTAAAAATGTTGCTATTAGCCAGGTTAGTGATGGCGGTTTATTGGAAAATACCGGAGTAATTAACTCAGAAGAATCTATTGATATAACAACAGAAAGTGTTTTCAATAGTGGTGATATCACAGCAGCTAAAGATTTATCACTAAATATAAGTAAGGAAGTTAATAATCAAAATGGGGGTAGTATACTCTCAGGTGCCAATCTAAAAATAAATAGCAGTGGGGTTCATGCAGTTAATATAAATAATAACAACAGTTTAATTCAAGGTGGTGCTATTGAAATTAGTAACGTTAACACTATTACAAATAGTAATAATGCAAAACTAATTTCAGAAAGCTCACTTAAGCTTGATGACATTAAAGAGTTAAATAACAAAGGTAGTTCGTCACTCATTCAAGCGAACGAGATTATATTAACGAATATTGATAGCATTAAAAATACTGATGAAGCAAAAATACTCGCGGCTGACCAGTTGTCAATTAGCCATTCGTCAGAATTAGTTAATCAGAACTCATCTATACTCGCCTCTGGTGATATTCATTTGAGTAATATAGAAACGATAAAGAATGTAGATGGATTTATTAATGCAGATGGAACTGTAAGCATAAATAATAGTACTAATCTGTTTAATACAGGAACTGGAACCACCCAATATTCTGGTTCAGGGATAATCGCGAATAATATTGATATTCATTCTGTTACCAATGTGGAAAATTCCGGTGGAAGTTATATTTCAGCATTGGGAGAATGGTTAAAACTAGAACTTATTAATAGTATTATAAATGATAAGAGTAGTGTTATAACATCAGATAATGGCCTAATGATATCTAATATAGATAATCTAAATAACAAAGGCGTTATATACTCTGGCGCTGATATGTCTCTAGATAATATTGGGGCTTTATCCAATATAGGTGATGGGACGGGAAATATCGGTGTTATTAATGCGGGTAGAAATTTATACGTCAGCTATGTCAGTAGTTTTATTAATTCCATTGCGGCAATTATTAATTCTGATGGTGACGCCACCTTCAAAAACATTAATAAACTAGATAATATTAATGCGATAATTCAGGCGTCAGGGATATTGTCCGTAGAGGCTAATACTATTGTAAACAGTAGTGATAAAGGGTCATCTGCTGGTGACGCTATCATTATTGGTGTTGGTGGGCTTACAGTGGAGTCAGACTCTATTTCTAACCTGAATGGAGCGACCTTATTTTCTGATGCTGATATTTCTATTAGATCAAAAAATGTAAATAACAGTGGCTCTAATATCAGTGGTAATAATGTTGATATTCAAGTTGATAACTTAAATAACAGTTCCGGTTATATTTATTCGGCTAAAAATTTATTAATTAAGCTAGCTGAATCTTTGAGTAATTTATCTGGTGACATTTTTAGTGATAATAATCTATCTTTAATTCTCTCTAAAGATTATCGCTACAATGATGATAGTGGTGATATTAATGCTAGAGGTGAGTTCTCTATTAAGACTACGGGCTCTATCATTATTGACCGTATTCTGGAAAGTGCTGCAAGCATACTACTTAATGCAGATGAGAACATTAAAATTTCAAGTAATCAATCTATTTTGAGTCTTAAGGATGTCATTCTTAAGGCAATTAATATTACTAATAGTAGTGGGGCTTTGATTTTCTCCTCGCAAGATATTATTATTGATGCAGAGAAAGGTAAGTTTCTAAATGAAGAAAATGCTAATGTTCTTAGTATGGGTAAAATTGATATTGTTGCAGAGAATATAAAGAATGATGGTGGTAATATTCGTTCTCAAGGCGATATGGCATTAGATGCTAAAATTATTGATAATATTAGTAAGTATGATAATCCTGGGTGGGTTACAGGCCCTGCACAAAATGCTGAAGGTTCACATGAATGGAAGCAAGGGTTTATTAGCCTAGTATATTATAACGCAAAACTCTCAGGTTCAATTCCAACGTGGATTGGTGATTTTAAATTAACTAAAATGGCCGAAATATCATCCGGCGGTAATTTAAATATTAATCAAAAGAATATTTATAGCGCTAAAACGTTAAATAATACAGGTGGTCTTATTCAATCAAGTAAGGATATGATAATATCTGGAACTGTTAATAATGCACCAGAATATAATGAAATGTCATTTTACTATTATTTGACGGAGACGCTGAGTACCCCGATTGAGCTGGAGGTATATAGAAAAGTGATAGGTAGCGATTCTAGTTATGCTCAGTTTAATACGTTATATCAATTGCTGGACTTTTATTTCGGTGATGGAATCCCGGAATCTGTCTCAGGGAAGGATTCATATATATATGATACTCAGTCCAACAGCTTTAATAGCTTAAAAGAAATGGCCAAACAGAGTGAACAATTAAACAGTGTTATGAAAAGATTGTTCGGCGATGCGTGGTTATCTGATAGCCAAGAGAAGCTATCACAAGATTGGGCCAGGGTAACTGGCTCCAATAATGCTTCTTTGAAAGATTTAAAAGATTATGGTTTGTCGGATAATAACGGTGGGATTATCGCAGGCGGTAATCTGACTCACAATGGTGGAGCATTTAACAATGGATTATTCGGTGCGAAACTTGAAGGTGAAAAAATAACAGTTGCTATCGGTGATAAGGAGGTTGTGGTAACTCAAAATCCTTATGAAATTAATATTGGGTTGAAAACAATTGCCGAACTGACGAAAGGATTAAGTACCACAAAAACCTATACCGAACTCGCTAAAATTCAGGGGTTATTTGTTTCTAACCAGAAATGGAAAGATGTTGATTTCACTGCCAAAGTCGGGGATGGTGCCAGTAACCCTATTTATCCGTTTTATGAAACTCGAACTGAGATGATTGATCAGAGCCTTTTCTTTGGTTCGCAATATTTCTTTGACCAAATTGGCTATATACCAGAAACACCTGTTTTGGTTGTGGGCGATAATTATTTTATTAGTGAGGTTATTCGCCGCCAATTAAACGAGTCTGTTGGGACATTTTTCAGTGTGCGCGATGGTATTGATGGCACCGAGTTGGTTGAGAAATTAATGTCCAATGCTGCAACTGTGAATGGAGTAGAAGATTTTACCGTCGGTAAAGCTTTAACTGATGAGCAGATTGCCGGACTGGATAAAGATATTGTTTGGTTTGTAACGGAAAATATCGATGGTCATGATGTACTCACACCTAAAATTTATTTTGCAACAACTACGTTAGAACAATTAGAAAGTGGCCGCTATGATGGTTCCGCCATAGTCCACGCTGGCGGTAATATGGATGTTGATGCATCCTCCTTTAATAATGTTAATGGCCAGATCAGTGCCGGTGGCAATATTAATATTCAATCAGAAGGCAATATTAATAATAGTAGTGTGGGCATGAATGGTGGTATCACTTCAGGTGGAGATTTATCATTGGTCTCCAGTGGTGGTTCTATAACCAACAGTGGCTCTGCTCTTAGTGCCGGTAATGATCTCACTTTACAGGCAGATAATGGTTCAATTGAGCTTACTGCCAGCCAAGGCGCTAATGTTTCCGGTAATCAAGAGCTTCATTATTATAATGATGGTGTCACCGCCGGTGGTAGCATTGACATGAGTGCCAAAGATATCACGGTTAATGCTGTTGATATTGCTGCGGAAAAAGATATCAGCCTGACTTCAACTGAAGGTGATGTCACCTTCAATAATATGTATGAGGTTGAGGGGAATTATGAATACAGCCATAAATCTACGGGGATACTAAGTCACGAATCGACAGAAACTGTCAGCTCAAGTGCTACGAGTGTTGATAGTTCGGTGAACGCAGGCGGCAAGTTTACCGTTAATTCCGCGAATGATATTGTTCTCAAAGGTGGTGAGTATAATGCCCAATCGGGTGAATTGAAGGCTGCTGGCGATGTAGACATCCAAACATCACAAGATTACAGCTATTCTGAAACCACGGTTGAACGCACTGATCTAAAATTTGGTGCAGGCGCGAGTGGTTTTGGGCAATCGGTAGGTTATGATATTAGCGGTCTGGAAGGGGAAAGTAGTAGTACCAGCACCGGTGAGCATAATAATCTTGGGTCGGATATCACCAATGCCGGGTCTAAGCCTGGTCGTGCTCCAACATCTTCCTCTGGTAATTTCCAAGCCGGGTTAGAAACCGTCACGACGGTTGATACTCAGCAAACGACGACAAATAATAATGCTTCACTTAACTTTACCGATTCTATGACATTAGAAGCGGGAAACACGGTTGATATTGGTGGTGGTAATTTTAACACTGAAGGTGCGTTGACTATTGTTGCCGATGAAGTCAAGTCTACAAAGTATGAAGATGAAGTGATAACAACGAGTGAGGAAACCGTTTCGTTTTATGGCGTAAAGGGTGAAGCTCATAGTTCAGTGGCTGATGCTGCTGATAAAGTCGGTAATTTGGTTGAAAAGGGCAATGACGGGCAAGAAATTGATGCCGGTTTAACGGCGGCAGAAGTGGCAGGTAGTGCTTCTAACCTTATGTTTAATGATTTGCTTGGAGGCTCAGTCTCAGTTGGATTCGATACGACGACGACCAGTAGTTCATCGACGACTAAAAGTGAAAATATCACTAATATAAATGCTGGTAATGTATCAATTACTAGTAATGGCGATACCACGTTAAAAGGTGTCGAATTATCGGCTGACAGTGTAGAGATCACTACTGGCGGTGATTTGAATATTTTAGCCGCCGAGTCCTCAACTGAAAATTGGTCGCAAAAAGATACCCACTCTGCAGGCGTCAGTGCCGGGGCCTCCGCCGCTCCTACAGGGGCTGGCGCGGGAGTTTCTGTTGATTACCATGGCAGCACTTCAACCTCAACTGGCTCAAGCCACACATATACTAACTCCAACCTTAATAGCAGTGATATTAGCATTAACACTGGGGGAGATATGACTTTAGCTGGCGGTAATATTCAGTCAGAAACCGCCAACCTTAATATTACTGGCGATCTGAATGTGCAGAGCGTGCAAGATACGGTCAATAACCAGACTAATAGTAATGAGTGGGGTGGATCAGTCGGGGTTGCTGTTTCAACCAATGGAGGACTTATCCCAACATTGGCTGGGAACTACGGCCAAGGTGGCGAACATTATGATTCGAAGACTACAGGGACCCAGACCGGTATTAATACCACCGGTGAGCTGAATATCTCTACAGGAGGGGACCTCAATCTTACTGGCGCGCACATTGTTTCTGATTCCAAAACCGGTACTGTAGATGTTGCGGGCAATATTAACGCAGTCGAGCTATCAGATACTATTGATCAAGATGGTGCTTACGGTGGTGGTGGTGGTGGTATTTCTAAAACAGGCTTACCGACAGTCAATGGCTATTACAACACTGTGGAAAAAGTTGAATATCAAGAAGATCAAAAAGCGACCATCGATGTTGGTAATATTAAAGGAAATGTACAAGGTGAACTGAATACTGATGGTGAAACACTTTCTCAAGTAAATGTTGATAAAGTTACAGCATCAAATAGTATTTCATTTACTGCTGGCGGTTTATCGAGTTCAAATAAACCGGCAAAAAATGGCAATACATCAAAACCACCCAAAACCGCGCCGGTGAAAACTGACAAACCGACACCACCGAAACCTACTCCGGTGGAAACTGACAAACCGACACCACCGAAACCTACTCCGGTGGAAACTGACAAACCGACACCACCGAAACCCACTCCGGTGGAAACTGACAAACCGACACCACCGAAATCTACTCCGGTGGAAACTGACAAACCGACACCACCGAAACCTACTCCGGTGGAAACTGACAAACCGACACCACCGAAACCCACTCCGGTGGAAACTGACAAACCGACACCACCGAAACCCACTCCGGTGGAAACTGACAAACCGACACCACCGAAACCCGCTCCGGTGGAAACTGACAAACCGACACCACCAAAGAATCGACCATCAAAACCAGTGAAAGGAGAGGAGAAGCCAAATCATATGAGCCCTAGTTATCCAGGTTCTAAACTAGGTGGTGATTTCAAAGGTCATTTACCAAAAGATGATAAAAACTCTTCTCGGTGGATCAAAAAAACTGCCACAGGAGATGAGCCAGTATCATACCCTAAGCCATCCGAGATTCGGCAGTCTACACCGCCGTCTAAAGCGCCAGTTTCTTCGGGTAAGCTGCCTGTAGAAAGCAATCCAAATCATATGAGCCCAAGTTACCCAGGCTCGAAACAGGATGGTAGTTTTGTCGGTAGTTTACCTAAAGATGATGGTACATCGTCAGGTTGGATCAAACACCCGACAATATCAGTGCCAACGGATTCGTCCAAACGATAGCCTAGACTAGGTCTATCGAGATAATACTAACAACAGGCTGCCATTACTTTGCAGCCTGTAATTTAACAATAGGATCTATTTGTTCAATTCTTTCTACCGATGCTGAGTTTTAAAGGTGATATAACATGATGGAGATGATTCGGTATAATAAGGCTGTTATAAAAGCCGAGCAAATTGTACCTACTTAATTATAATGGAATTTAGGATCATCTTTACGAGATGAAAATAGAATGTTTATGAAAAATATACTCTCCATCTGCATTAAAAAAAAATTGGAAATTTCTATTTTGATTTTTATCATAATCTCTATTTGTTTGTTTATCTTTTTAAGAGGCAGTAATGATGAAAAAGAGAGAGGATTAAATGTAATAAAATGTAATGCTGAAGTCATCATTCACAGTAATGTACCTGGTATGGTTGCCAATGTTAACATTGATTTTTCAGTTAATTCTACTAGTGGTATTGTTTCTATTGATGGTAAGCTTTATAAGGATAATAAGAGTATAGGGGTGATTAGTCGCAGGATTATTTTTTACGTCTACTCGATTAATGATATACTCTTATTAAGATCAGTAAATAATTGGGCTAGCGAGGTAAATAGTATTGATGATACTTTGATTAATGAAATCATGATCCATGAGTTCTACACCACACCAAATAGAAAAATGCAAATTACGTTCTCGAAAAAAGAGGAGGGCTATTATGGGATATCTACAAAAAGCATTCCATTTATATATTGCTCGCCACGGTAGACTTGCTGATGAGTACAATTGTTGATGGTTTTAATTTTTACAAACAGTTCTTACTTTAGATAGCACATGTCATTTAACTGCTATATTGCTCCAGTCGTTATGGTATATAATATTTAAAATTGTGGTGAGGACCCTAGCTCGTCGTTCTTCAACCCTAGAAACGAAATGTAAGTTCAAGTTGCATTTCATCTGTCGCTACTCATTCTGTTTACTGTGAAAAAAAGTAGTCTTAGCAGAGAAGTACTGCACAATACTCTCAATGGGTCGTATCTTACTTAATCTGATATTGTCAATCCGAGTCAGATTAACCTTTGTGACGAACTGCTAACCCTTGGTAGATTTGCCATCGCAATGTTCTCCTTTATTGATTATTATTGCTGACTATCTATAATAAATTTTTGATACGTATCATTGGAAATAATTGGCATGAGTAAATGTTATACTATAAATGATAATATTACATTTTACCCTGAAAGTGGTATCCTCTCATCCTCTTTGGGTGGCGCTCGCATTAAGATCAACGTGCCAACAGCACAATTACTAGAGGCGTTTGTTAATAGAGTTGGTTTGATAATATCGCAAAGTGATTTGTATTCAATTGCTTGGGGTGATAATGGTGTGAATGTCACACCGAACACTCTGTATCAAAACATTTCATTATTACGTAAAGCATTGCAAGATATCGGGTTGTCTGGTGAAGCCATCACGACTGTAAGAGGAAAAGGGTTTATCTTTACAGTCACTAAAGTTACAGAATGCGAAATCGATATTGACCCTGAAGATGATGAAATTATTATCGAGAATATTGTCCCTCAGCAGCAAGATGAGAAACTAGTAACCAAAAATAAATATAAAATATATAATATAGTATTACTATTCGCATCTGTATTGATTTTCTTTGGCGCTGTGTTTTATTTTATCCATAAAAGTATTCCTAAGCGTATAATCGATTATCCTAAAAACTTCACATTTTTATCAAAAATTGATGGGTGCAGTATATTCACCAGCACTGAATTACATAACTTGGAAAGTCAGGAGAAAGTTAATACGTTTCTAAGTGGCCAATCATTAGAGTGTAATAATTACCCTTATATTTACTTAAACTATACAATAAGACACCCTACAATATCAGTTATTTCTTGTGAGTTTGAAGTTAATTATAGTAAGAAAAATAACTGTAGAACTGAAATATTCGTCAATCATGGTGGTTTTAATGAAATCAAATACTAAATACATACTGCTGATTTTCATATCAGTCATCATGATTGTTTCCACTATTGCTTATGCTTATTTTTTAGCGGATAACAACAATAAAAAACTAAATTGCCATGGTGTGCATTATACGTATAGTAAAAATTTCAACATCAAGTCCAATGTTGAAATAAATCTATATAGCAAAAATGGTTATATGATAATAAATGGAATTGTTACTAATAATAACATACCCTATCAATTAACCAGGAAGACACTATTTAACATCTCTGATATAGATAATAAAACGATTCTGACTTTTACTGGCGTTGAGATTAGTCTTTCAGACGAAGTGAGCCGAACTGATCTTGAGAAAATGCTACCTAGTTTTATGTCTCAAGTAGGGAGTAATCTCTTAATTTCTATTTATAGAATTAACAATAATAATTATATTATTGAGTCTAATGGTGTGGCAAGTTTTCTGTGTAATAAGGATTAGTTTATTAGGTGTTCTGCTTAAACGTCGGCGTGGTTTTGACTATTTTAAATAGAGATATTTAAGCAGTTTTTTATCATACCCTATATCTTTATTATTTATTTTTAAGATTATATTCATTATTATGAATATTAACCAAGTCTTAACTTGGCTAAATTCCGCTCAACTAAAGCCCATCTTCCTCCTGCAGTTGTAGTGAAATTTCCATGCAAGAAAATCACATAATCACTCTTTATTTCAATATGTTATGGTGCATGCGTGACACTTTGATATGGGCTTCTTTGCATAATTTCATTAATTAATTTTTATTAAGACCTTATGATTTATATTATTTCTTAGCTTATGTTTTAATTGTTGCTCTAATTTTTTAATTCAAGTAAAGAGTACATTTTTATGCACTGTATGATAACTATATCTGACCACAATAATTTTTTTTCGTATGGATTGTATCATTTATTTAAGAGCCACCTTAAAATTTGTTTATTGGTTAAGACTACGAGTCTTGCCAATGAGACTGATGATGGCTTTATCGCTATATCCTTTTGTGAGAATGTCAGCGTTACTCTTAAAATTAGAGACAAAAAACATATGGCAAAAGAACTGGCTTCGGAAGTTGTAATTTTTAGGAATGACAGCATTAATCAATTAAGCAGTAAAGTTGAATGTATAATCGCCAATATGCTAAAGCATGGTCACGGGCATGATGTTATCTATAATGATCGTGGGGTCATTAAATTAACGTCAACTCAAATAAAAATTTGCAAATTCTTTTATGATGGGATTGCCACTAAGACTGCTTCTATTTTGCTAAATTTAAGTGAGAAAACCATTAGCACTCACAAACGAAATGTTATGAGGAAGATAAATGTTATTAATAATCAAGGGCTATATCTCTGGATTGAAAAAAATAAGAATCACTATTTTTAAATAGACATAAAAAATTAATTTAAAATAATAAGGTTTTGCTTTGATGAACGATGTTGCTCTTGTGAATAAAATTTATTTCATATTGAAAATAATACTGTCTATCGTGTTTGTTTATTCCGTTTCATTTTTACTGCTAAAATTTAGATATGATAAAAGTGATGTTATTAATTGTAATGCGAATCTGACCATTCATAGAGAAGAATTGGGACTAATGACAAAACTTATGGTCGAATTTTCTATGAATAATAAAAATGGAATTGTCTATATTGATGGCATTGTTTATAAAAATAGTGAGAAAGTAGGCACGATAAGTCGTAGAACCTTTTTTGATGTAACAGCGATTAATGATGATTTGTTATTAACATCGAAGAGAAACTGGGTGACTGAAACTAATAATGTGAATGAATCTTTATTTTCAGATCTGATGCTATCGAGGTTTTATTTAGTTGATGATCATCCCATGGCTGCTTTCTTCACTAAAAATCGTAACGGAAGTTATTATATTTCGACAAAAACAATGCCCTATGTGTACTGCTCTAAGGTTTTAAGAGATCGCTAGAGTTTAGCTTTTTAGAAATAGTGGTCTATTAGCATACTGAGGATATCATTGCTGGTCAGCCTCCTGTAAGTAACCCGTCAACGTGAACCACTAATTCCGGGATACTGATTATGTCCCCTGGAGGAGATCGCCATGTGCAAGCTCCATTATCTGTTAATTGTCTTTATGCAGTCTATTGGGGTTAGGGAACCTGAAAAGATGTCGGCTAGCAAAGCTGGGCTATCTCAGGTAACTGACTTCAACACATAATCCCAATTGGTGGATTTAGCTGTCATGTTTCAAACATATTCGGACTGATATTCTGTATTGTCGGTGTTGAACAATACATTTAAGAGTAAAGTTAAATGTATTTAAAATCAATTTGTTAGGTATTTACTTTTATTGAAAGTAAGCCTGAAGAGTCTTAACTCCACCTTAATTAGACTAAATCATTAAATTTTTAGCTCTCTCTAGGACACACTCAAATCCTTAATCAACGTGTCATTAGAGGAATAAATACATGCGTACAACACTTTTAACTTTATCACCTGCCGCTTTGTTATTGTTGGCTTCGGCTGGAACGGCCTTTGCAGCAGACTCTGGGCGTAATGCAATGATAACGATAGAGGCTAGCATCGTAACTGCAACCTGTGATGTATCGGTCACTGACCGATTGAATTTGAATAACCACACAGCAGCCGTTTTCACTGCCGCTAATACTTTTATTGATACGACGGCACAAAATTTTGATGTGAGACTTATGAATTGTGGGACACCATCGGCGGAGGATGATACTGCGAGCTTGCGTATTTCGGGTTCAACACTGAGCGGTGGCAGTAACAATATCTTTAACAGCGATAATAGCTCTAGTGTTGGTGTCATGATCAAACATGAAGGCACCATCTTACAAAGTGGAGACTCTATTCTTGTTGGGACTGCGGGTAGCACGCCAGCACCTGGAGATTTTGAAAAATCGATTTCTTTAAGTGCCGCGTTAGCTACCACTAATATATCAGCCATCGAAAATACAACGATTAGTGCACCAATTACATTTAGTTTTGTTTATAACTAACCATTTCTGATGGCAGGTGATGATAACTCCCTGCCATCAGGCAAGAGGAGTTTGAGTAATGAAATTTTTATTTCGCACGCTGTCTTTGATATTTGTTGGTTTGACTGCCACTCAAACCGTTCAGGCTGGCGGATTTGGTATTAGTGCCACTCGGCTGATTTACCCACAGGGTGCATCGAGTGTTTCACTCACTTTGCGCAATACGCAACCAGATGCTCCTTATTTGGTACAGACCACAGTCAGCGCTTCTATTGATGGGAAAGGAGTAGCCCCTTTTTTGGTCACTCCTCCGTTATTTCGCCTCGAACCAAATAGTAGCAACCAAATTCGGATTTCTGCTAATGGCGGGGCTTTGCCCAGTGATCGTGAATCGGTTTTCTATATTAATGCTCGGGCTATACCCAGTAGTGTTGCAGGAACTGGAGAAGATCAGCAACAAAGCGTTGGTGGTGAAGTAAAACTGGGCGTTGCGAACGTCATCAAGTTATTTTATCGCCCTGCTGGATTAGCCCCGAGTGTCGCCAATGCCCATAAGAACCTACAATTTACCCTAGTGAAAGAGGGATTACAGGTTAATAACTCCTCACCCTATTTTATTAACTTTGCTGGCATCAGTTTTGCCGGAGAGGCGCTATCTTTGGCGCGCGCCGAAGCTAGTATGATTGCCCCTTTCAGCAGCCATATCTTCCCGACCAAAGTTAAACAAGGGGAGATCCGCTGGCGGGTGATCAACGATCTTGGAGGTATCGATGCCTTTACTAAAGTGGTGCCGTAATGCAGGTTCTGCGAGCCTTTTCATCTGTGTAGTCGCTCTGCCGGTACAAGCTGCTGAAATAGTGGATTTCCGTGCCACCATTGTTCCTGGAACTTGCGAAATTAAGCTAGATCAAGAGTTTTTGGATTTGGGGAGCGTCCAAACAAGCTCGTTGTTATCGGGAGCCGTGGCTGCATCCAATACTTTCTCTCTGAAAGTACAAAATTGTAGCGGGACGGCACCTGGTAGCCAAAAACCTGTTATCCAGGTCACTGGCAATGGTGATGGCAGTGGCAGCAAATGGCTGTTTCGTGACGCTGACTCAGACGCTCAAGGGGTTGGTGTGCTGCTAACTCAAAACATGAATACCGTTCGCCATGATGACAAGCTGCAATTTCAAGGAATAGTCCCGCCAGCCACAGGTGCCGCTATGGCATTTTCCGCAGGGGTATCCTGTATTGATTCGGGGGGCTGTAATCCAACCACCGGTAAACTCATTGCTCGAGTTACCTTCAATTTTCTTTACGATTAAGAGCGCATTATGATTCGAGCCCTTCGTTTTCGAGACTTGCAACTTATCAGTGGCTTACTCCTTAGCCTCTGGGGAAATAGCGTTTTTGCTGCTGATGGCGGAATAAGCCTTGGACAAACGCGGGTCATATTTAATGAAACTGATCGGGCGCGCACTGTTCTGGTTAAGAATGATGGCGATAAAACTTATTTAATTCAGTCTCTGATTCAACTGGGCCCAGATAATAAGCAAGCAACACCATTTAACGTGACACCACCCTTATTTCGGCTGGAGCCTAATAGCCGTAATTTGCTGCGTATTATACGCCAGAATGAAGGAACATTATCGCAGCAACATGAATCGGTGTTTTATTTATCTGTTCTGGCGATTCCTGCTCAAGCCTCCGAGCTGACAGAGCAGGCCCAGCTATCAATGGGAATTCGTTTTTTGATTAAGCTGTTCTATCGCCCCGATGGGTTGAATATGATCCCGGAAGACGCTTACTGCAAATTACAATTTACCCAAGTCGCTGAGGGTATCCGTGTAGAAAATCCTACACCCTATTTTTTAACGCTGGGGCAATTGAATATTAATCATCGCGCCGTTAGTTTCGAGCAGCACCCGGCAATGATTGCCCCTCACAGTAATCAAATTTATCCAGCTATTTCACCGTTGGCAATGGCTGACTGGCGAGTGATTACCGATTACGGGATCCTCTCGTCGAAATGCGAATATTCACCGCCATAATTTCTGGAGAGTAAATGAAAAGTTTCTGGACTCGCCTGTCATTAATAATGATTGGGAGCTTACTGATGCTGAACAGTTTATCGGTGAGCGCAAATCAGACTGAACTTAAAGGTATTTCCTTTTATGTGATGCGGGTTATTTACCCGGAAAAAGCCAGTCAGGGTGTTGCATTAACCGTCTATAACAAAAGTGATCAGCCTTTTTTAATGCAATCTTGGATTCGGAGTATGGATCCTCAAACTGGCGGCGTTGCACCGCAGGGCAAAGTCGTTACTCCGATGCCCTTTATTGTCACTCCACCGCTGCAACGACTGGAGCCTAATAGTGATTTGACCTTGCGTATTCGGCGTACCGGAGGGGAGTTAGCACAGGATCGGGAGTCAGTATTTTATATTGCTACCAAGGCTATCCCATCTACACCTGCGAATATGGCGCAAAACGGCGGTCAATTAACGTTAGCTGTTGTCAGTAATCTTAAACTATTTTACCGCCCGTCCAGCCTGCCGGACAGTGGGGTGGCAGGTGCTGCCTCACAATTACACTTCCATCTGGAAGGTAATACGCTGGTTGCTGAAAACCCAACGCCGTTTTGGTTGACATTTTCTCGGTTAAAAGTTGGTAACTATTTGTTTGATAATGCGGCTATGCGCCTGATGGTTCCACCAAAAGGGCAGCAACGCTATAACTTGCCTGCGGGTACAAAGGGGCCAGTTGAGTGGCAATTGCTTGATGAGACAGCATGGAATACGCCATTAGAACAACAAAAATCACTTACTGGCTCATCTCGATATTGATATCCAGTTTGCCGACAAACTTATTTTAACTTCTGGTTAATCATATGTTTTTAATTCCAATTTTGTGTATTGGCAAAACAGATAAACCAGGTTGAGCTAAATATCATGAAACGACACGTTAATGGGATAAAAATCTCACCTATATTTACGGGTGCGATATTACTTACGTCTGTTCTGCCCGCTTGGGGCAGGGATTATTTTGATGCCGGACTGCTAATGCTTGATCAAGAGCAGTCTGAAAAAGTGGATTTGACTCAGTTTGAGACTACCGATCAGGTGCCTGAAGGGGCCTATCTGGTGACGGTATTTGTTAATCAGATTGAGCGCGGCGAGCAAACAATCACTTTCCAAAAAGGCTCTCGGAATAAGGTTGAGCCACTCCTCACGCCAGCGTTACTGAATGAGTTAGGCGTGAATACTAGTGCACTGCCGACATTCTCAAATTTACCACTGGATAAGCCAGTGGAGGATTTGCCTGCCCTGATTCCTCATGCACAGGTGCAATTTTCTCTGGCCAAGTTGCGGCTGGATATCAGTATCCCCCAAGTCGCAATGCAGCCAAATAGTAGCAGTCAGGTTGATCCCTCATTGTGGAACCAAGGTATTCCGGCATTTTTGCTGAATTATAACTTGAACGGCAGCCGCAGCCGACGTTCTTCCCAATCAGACTTGGGAACATCAGAGCAAACAAGCCTCTTTGCCAACTTACGGGCGGGGTTGAACTTTGATGCCTGGCGTTTACGCAGCCTGATTACCCATAGCCGGAATACGTCGAATGGTGATAATCGTGCGGGTGAAAGTACGCAGGACACCCAGTTTATCAATAGCTACCTGCAGCGGGATATCCAGCCTTGGCATTCTGAAATATTGGCAGGTGAAAGCAGCAGTGGCGGGGATGTTTTTGACAGCATTCCGTTCCGTGGCGTCAAACTTAACTCAACCGAAGAGATGTTGCCCAACAATCTGCGTGGCTTTGCTCCGGTTATCTCTGGTGTTGCGCAAAGTAATGCGAGGGTAACCGTGAGGCAGAATGGCAACATTGTATATCAAACCTATGTTGCACCAGGCCCGTTTACGCTAAATGACTTGGGGCAGAGTGGTTCTTCAGGTGATTTGACGGTAACGATAACTGAAGCTGATGGTTCTATTCGCACCCAGACTGTCGCCTATTCAACACTGCCGGTAATGTTACGTCCTGGTGCATTTAAGTATGAACTGACCAGTGGGAAATATAATGGCAGCACTACTGTTGGTTCTCAGGAGTCAACCTTTGGACTCGGCACTTTGGTTTATGGCTTGCCCTATAATCTCACGCTGTATGGTGGTGGACTGGTCGCGGATGATTACTTCTCAAGCGTGGTAGGGAGCGGGTTGTCTTTAGGGAACTTTGGCGCATTGTCTGCGGATGTCACTCAGTCGAACGCTAAGCTGAAGGACGTGGATGACCGGCAAAAAGGAGAGTCATATCGGTTGCGCTATGCCAAAAATATTGCCAGTACCGGCACATCAATTGATGTCGCGACTATGCGCTACTCGACCCGAAATTATTACAGTTTTTCCGATGTTAACAACAATGGCTACCAATTACGCGACGATCAGTTGCCCTGGTCACAAGACCGTAAGCGCAATAGTTACCAGTTACGTTTGTCTCAGAATATGGGGGATTTAGGATCGCTATATATCTCTGGGATGCGGGATAACTATTGGGACAACGGTAAGGTCAATAACAACCTTACTGCGGGCTATAGCAACAGCTACCACGGGGTGACTTACGGCATGAATTACAGTATTGACCGCATTAAAGGGGACAATAACTGGCCGGAGAACAGACAGTTATCCATGAACGTTCAAGTACCATTAAGTTTGTTGAGTGGTTCATCACTTGCTAACCGTAGCTTCGCCAGTTATCAGATGACAAATAACAATCAAGGTAGTGTCCAGAATCAGGCGGGTATTAACGGAACATCAATGGATGACCGTCTTTCTTACAATGTGACACAAGGCTGGTCTAACGACGGCAGCAGTGACATGGGGTCTGTGAATACTGGTTACCGTGGCAGCAAGGGTATGGCGAGTATGGGATATAGCTATGGTAGTGGCTACCGCGCGGTGAATATGAATGCCAGCGGCGGGGTGGTGGCACATGCCGACGGAGTCACATTGAGTCAACCTTTGGGCGATACCGTTGCATTAGTCAGTGCACCAGGTGCCAGAGGAAGTAAGGTGATGAGCGGCAATAATCAGGTGGACAGTCGTGGTTATGCGGTAGTGCCTTATCTCTCAAACTATCAGCGCAATAATATTAGCCTGGATCCGGCAACCCTGCCTGAGGGGGTTGACATAACGCAGTCAAGCCAAAATCTCTACCCAACTAAAGGTGCAGTGGTTAAGGCTAACTTTGCAACACGCGTTGGTTATCAAGTATTGGTTACTTTGAGTAAAAGTGGCGGATTAATACCTTTCGGTGCCGTGGTTGCCGTTGAAGAGAGTGCGGGTGAAGAGCCGAATACCAGCATTGTTGGAGATGCAGGGCAGGTCTATCTCAGCGGGCTACCAGAAAGTGGTCGTCTAAAAGTGAAGTGGGGGGGGGATACTAGCCAGCAATGCAATGTAGCGTTCAATTTGGCAAACACTCCAGCCCCGTCAGCGGCTAATCCGATACGTCATTTACCATTACGTTGTGAGGTTTAACATGTTGAGCACCGAGAATTCGCCCAATAGAGGGGTAAACACCGTGACAGATAAAATAAGCACCACTGGTTTTACGCGGTTACGAATAGGGCTTTGTCTGCTGTCGTTGGGCGTTATTATGCCATTACAGGCAGCTATCATTGAGATTGGTAGTGGTAGCCAACAATGGGCAGGCCCAGCCATTAATCAGAATATTTCCACCAGTTTTGGTGACTACTATATGACGCTCAATCCAAATTATGGTCTTGTTGCCATCACGGGGGCGGGAATTCCTGAAACCTTGGGTTGCGTTAAAAACACCGCCCTAAGTGATGTTGGTGGAATTCAAGGGTATAAGATTGCTCAAGGTATTTTTTTGGTACCGCAGGCATCTTTCACTATGATTTATCAGTTAAGTGCTGGCTTATCAGAAACCATGAGCGGAACTTTTAGCAATTCGGGAGTCCAGGGGATAGTCTCTGGATCTGGAAATGCTGCTGCAACGCCTGTAAATTCTGCCTGGTGTTTATCACCCCGGGCGATCTCGACGCCCTCTTTTTTCGAGGAAGATAGCGTCCGCAGTGGATCAATAACGGGCGAGTGGGTCATTATCACCGATGGGACCCAGCAAGATGGAGTATTCCCCATTCCTGAGATGTATTTTAGTAGCAGTGCATTAGTGAGTGCTACGAAGGCAAGTATTCTTACTGGCTATCAGGTTAAAGTTTCCACACGGCAATGCTCGATCAATATTAACAAATCGATCAATTTTGGCGAAGTAGAACATAATTCGACTTTTGGGGCTGAATTAGAACTAGTGAAGGATAGTCTGGTGGTGGGATGCACCCAAAATAGCGCTAATCCTGCCGCTAATATTAATATAAAATTTCAGGCTAATTCAGGGCTTTATGGCAGTGAAACTACCCGTTTGTCTCTCACTGAGGGAGGGGGTTATATCACAGGTGAAATAACGGGAGTTACAGGAACTGGAACATGTAATCTCACACAAGGTCTGAAGTTTAATGGTGAACCAATGAGATTAGGTTCAATTAATGCGGGTGAATCTAGCGAAGTTTTCTCAAATGAACTCACCTGGCGACTATGTTCCGGTGGCGACACATTACCTGTTGGTAACGTTACCGCCTCGGCAACTGTCGATGTTATTTTTAACTGATAGTCGAATAAGTCTAGTGAACATATATTATTATATTTAATCTACAGTATATAAAAATATTCTAATTTATAGATAAATAAACAAGTAACTGGAGTGGTGGCATGTTGGGATCAGCATGTCGTGTCGTATTCTTGCATGAAAATCCTTCATTAAGGCTAAGAAGTTATTCTCATCGAGACAGTCAGTGACATATTCATTAGAAATTTGAGTATGGAATACCTTAGGTTTAGACGACCTGTATCATTGAATCGGCCTAAAAAACCATTTAGGCCACTCAATTATTATAGAGATAATAGGCGAAATGAAGAGATTTCGAGCTTTAAAATAACAGTAATACAGTCGGATTTCACACTTGAGAAATCTTAATTTAATCAATTAAAACAAAAGGTTAACTCTTAATTTAATTTGATTAAGACTGTGTTTCTTTCTTTTGAAAACAATAAGTATTAAATTTATATCACGTTTTAGATATCGGGAAATTGAGGCACTAACAATGAGCGAAATTATTATGGATAGGAAAGTAAGACGACGTCTTTTATGTAAAGATGTTAACGCTGGCACCAGAGGTAAACTGGTTTTAGGTATTGTACTTGTTTTTATTGGTGCAATGGGGATGCTATTTGCAATTACTCAATAGTTTAGTCAAAAGCCCTGAGTTGGCAAAATTTCATCAATATTATTTATTTCATATTTTAAGATGGATGTAAGAGTGACATGTTATGACATCCATCTTTATTACTCCATCGATACACCTTATTTTCCTAAAAATAATATGCAGACCATGTTAATTAAAATGGTCAAATTTCCACTATCACTAAGCCATTCTTCCTGCTATGAACCTATCCCTGCAAATAACCTTCTTCAGTCTCTAAAGTTATTATCCAGAATCATAATGTTTTACTTAACCCTCTATGAAATGGATAAATGAGTTTTTAGTTTGGATTGTGGGATTTTAGCATTAAATGTAAATATTTATTTTTATTGTCAATCTCATCTATCACATATTAAAAAAAATTAAAATAGGCTATATCGTCTTTATAGTGCGACATAATGCCTCACTTCATGATGAATATTTAAACATGATATCATCATTACTTTAAAACAAAATGATTTATCATTAAAAATTGAAAATATTTTCAATATCATTAAATTCTTGTTTTATTTTTTTAATATGTGCTCTATGTTTTAATCGTGGATTGGCCGAGAGGTTTATCCATGCTGAAATCTTAAATTATATTATCTAAATTCTATTAAAGGATATTCCTATGAAAAAGATTAACGTAATTATGTTAGCTGCAACCTCAGTATTATCAGCATGTTCCTTTTATGTATCAGCCGCTACGGTTGATGTATCGAAATTGATGAAGGATACAAGTTACACACAAAATACGTCCATGACCTCAGACTTGATGTTGATTAAGCACGGCAGCCATGGTGGTGGTCATGGAGGGAATGGAAACGGAGGCAACGGTAACGGCGGTAACGGCAACGGCGGTAACGGCAACGGTGGCAATGGTGGTAATGGCGGTAATGGTAACGGTGGTAATGGCAACGGCGGCAATGGGGGGAACGGTGGCAATGGTGGTAGTGGTAATGGTGGTAACGGCAATGGGGGGAATGGTAGCGGTGGGAATGGTAACGCAGGCAACGGAAGTATGTAATAACGAATCCCCCCTTCTTGGGGGGATATCAATGACGCCTAGGGAATTAATAGCCATAGATGAAATATAAATACATTATTAAACAAGAGTTAAACAAAAGTTAATTTAATTTATATTTAATGTTGATCTAAGCAATTTTGTAATCTATGTTTCATTTTATATATATACGTGACTGATTAAAATGAAAATATTACAGGCACTACCTCAGCATAAGAAGCTAGCTATCATTACTTGGGCTAGGATTTTTGCAATATGTAGTCAACTTCTATTAAGTGTTATTTTATTTAAAGGAAAATCAAACTACATCTATTCATTTGTATTCCCTATTGCTATTATTTTATTTTTATTGTTACTCAGTATTGTTGTGACATTATACAGGATGAGGCTTCCTTCACCACTAGAAGAAAGAGAACTTGTTGCTCAGATTTGTATTGATTTACTTTTATTTACTCTCTGGGAGGAGTTTAATTTTCATGGTGAAATATTAAGTGTTTCATTTTACCTTCCAGGTGTAGCAATGGCCTTTGCTATTCTATCTAATAAAAACATTGCATTCATAGTGATTTACTCGGCTATTTTGTTTTATATTTCATCTAAGTTAACATTATTAAATCATCTCGAAATTACGCATAGACCTAAAAGCATAGAATACTATGCTCCGTGGGTGAGTTTTTTAATGTCCACATTTATTATTATTTTCTTTATAAAAAAGATGAATGACGTATCAATTGAATACAATAATGATTTAATTCGATCAAAAGAGTATCAAAAACAGTCTGATATAATATTTTCTTTTGGTCTGCAAGCTGCGTCTTCTGCCCACGATATATCAAAACCTATATCAACAGCGGTTCTGGCCTTAGAGGAAATTAAGCTATTTAAACCAGGGGAGCGATCGGGTAAAGAGTTTGATGAGTATTTAAATTTAGCCTTGGAACAAGCAAAAGAGTGTACGAAAAAATTAGCTAATATGTCATTTTCATTAGGATTTAATGAGTTTGAAAATGAAGAAGCTATCAACTTATGTTTATGGCTTGACGGCGTATTTGGTTCATTTAAACTTAAGTGTAATAAAAATATAATTTATAAATTACCCAACGCCTGCGTATATATAAAAAATGCTGGCATTCTTCATACTATTATTGTTAATTTACTTGAGAATGCTAATTCGGCTATTCCCAGTGACAATGGTTTCATTCAATGTGGTTGTAAGATAGAAAATGGTAATGCAATTATAAGCATAACTGATAATGGATGTGGTATACCAAATGATTTAATCAACCTCCTAGGAAAAAAACCGGTAAAAAGCACAACCTCTGGATATGGTATTGGCTTGATGTTAACCTTTTCTAATGCAGTCAGAATTGGTGCTAAAATAAAACTATACTCAGATTATACCGGAACAACAGCCACTATTAGGGTGAGATTGTTATGATGGAAAAGATCTTAATTTTGGATGATGATGATGTATTTACTAATACGCTATCAACGATTCTGCTTAGAAAAGGATTCTTTGTTAATATAGCAACCACTGGAGTGCAGGCCGTCAGAATGGCCGAATCTACTCAGCATATGTATATTGTGATAGATCTGCAGTTGAAAGATGACTCTGGGCTAGCATGGGTTTCTGCATTAAGACATCTTAACCCATTATCTAGAATTTTAATTCTGACAAATTACTCTAGCATCACTTCAGCCATCATTGCGTTAAAAAAGGGGGCTGATAATCTTCTGCAAAAGCCAGTGAGTGTGGATAACATCCTATTGAGTCTTCGTAATGAAATACCAACATTAAAAAATGATAAGGGTAGCCCATTTACCTACCCCTCACTAGAACAAATGGAATGGGAGTATATAAATAAAGTTGTGGATGATCATCTTGGTAATATTTCTGCTTCGGCAAGAGCGTTGAGTATGCATCGACGAACATTACAACGCAAACTTTTGAAAAAGAATATTCCTAAACCTTCATAGAAATGATTTATGCTAGAGAGGTATATTTCAATGTTTAGTTTACTGGTCGAAACTTACCATTTTTCTCAATAACTATTTCTGATAATTGCCTAATTTGTTCATAGGCAGCGGCATTCCCCTGTCTGAACAGGCCCATTTGTTCAGGTATGCCGAAGAACGTGACAAGGGGAAGTTAACCCCCTGAGCGCCTATACTCGACGGTTTTTGTATCATTGCGTTTTTAACAGCAAAAAACCGAGCTTAATGACCCGATCTGTTTATTTTTAATCCTACCTAAATGCCAGCCCCGCGAGCTCCTGAAGCTGAGCTCGTGGCGCGCCGCTGGAGAACTTGAAGTCTAACTGCTCCAGCGTTTTAACCGCTGGCAGTCCTGATAACCGTAAAAGCGTCTGCCGGCGACGTTCGTTACGGCTGTTCGTCTCCAGTTGCAGAAGCTGTTCCAAAAAGTCGCCGAATATGTCCCTGCATCCTCCAGTTTTTTTTGGGCGAGTGCGAGCCACTCACTGGCAATACGTTCAAGCTTGTAGTCGGCACAGAGCTCGCTAATACGTTGATGCTGAAGGCTCATAATCCCGCCTCCAACAGCGACTGATAGACAGACAGTGGATGTTGAAAACTCTCTCTTGGCATAACCCTTTGATTATCCGCGACGACGGGTACTGTCCTTCCTACTCGAGGAAGCAGTGCAGCCAACTCCTGTTGCAGCCGGTGTTCTGGCGGAACACCGGTCGTTCCATGCTTACGGGCGTTGGCCACGGTAATAAGCCACGGCCCGATGCGACTGTTGGCTGAGTCGACATCAAGTAGCAGCCCAGCCTGCTTAAACGTGGTTGCCAGAGGGACGACAAAGCTATGCTTCAAATAACGGTTGAATCGCTCAACTTTACCCTTGGTCTTTGCGCGATAAGGCCTGCACACCGGGGCGTAAAACCGTACTTCTCGGCGAGAGCCAGTAATAGCGGGTTCCACCGGTGGCGACCATCACCATAAACGTCACGTTCAAGAATATAGGGCTTAAACGGGTCCAGCTTCCCGGGTCGGGGAAAGCGTGCAGAATAACGAGCTTTAGCAGGCGAGTCCTGCATACGAATATAGCGGCGGATGGTCTGCCGTGAACAAGAAAGCTGTCGGACAATCCCTCGAATAGACACGCCCTGACGTAAAAGAGCTACAATCTCCACGCATAACTCCAATGTCAACATAGGCAGCTCCATAGCTGCCATTTTTACCCAAGGTGGGTCTGCTTTACATTGGCATGTGGGTCATTTTTACATCGGTACTAACAATACCTCTGTACCATTTCAATTGATTCCCTGCCGCCCACTTCTTGTGATAACCAATCTGATCGCGAAGTACTCGGCAAGCGGTGTCGTTGAGAGTGACGCGATTGCCTGACCAGATTTACTCTTATCCGGATGTATCCATGCAACCTTGAGCTGCAGGTCTGTAAAGGTCGGCTCGATGGAGTTATTAGTTGGCGGGGCGGGGAAGAAGCAATAAATTACCTCAGCACTGTTGTTAGCTTTATTATAGGAAATAAGACCATTCCATATGGCCTATATAGATAGAATTAGCTAGATTTAAGTTATATAGCGATTAGTAAAGGTAATAACAAATGTTTAAACACCGTTTGTCTGTAATCGCATTAGCGCTGATGGCTTGTCTATCGTTATCTTCAGCCCCTTCCATTGCCAACCCCGGCAATGGAAATGGTGGTGGACACGGAAACGGTAGTGGAAACCATGGTAATAGTGGGGGTAACGGACCCAGTAATAAGGCGAATAAAGCCAAAAAGGGTAGTGATCATTTAGTTTCAGTGAATCTAACCTATGACCGGGTGCGACCATTAGCTATTAATTACGGGTTGACTGGGTATCAGTCATTACCTCCGGGTATCGCTAAAAATCTGGCGCGGGGCAAGCCACTTCCTCCGGGTATTGCTAAGAAAGCCGTTCCTGCATCTTTACTGAGGCAGTTACCGTCTTACCCTGGATATGAGTGGCAAATCGTTGGTAATGACTTAGTACTTATTGCATTAAGTACAGCGATTGTTGCATCAGTCATAAATGGCGTATTTGATTAAATAGCCAAAGAAGAATACGCCTCGGCGATTTTAACCGCCCACGAGTTTAAGCCACGGGTCTTATAAGCCGGTGGCTTTTCTATTTGGAGTCACACCATGCCTCCAAACTTCTTGCGGCAGGTATAAAAGGTGGTGTCGGAGCATGCTGATGGCCTGTTGGCTGGAAGAATGCTTCTTGATGGAAGCATTACTAATATGGAGGTCTTTTAATCAATGGAGAGCGGGTCAGGTATCGAATTCTGCTTTTTTACTTCCTTATACACATCTTGACATTCGTTGCTCTATGCTCAGAGTATTTATTCCACTCTATCTGATGGTGATTATGAATAACTTGATGCAACAATTACAATCCATGCTTGGACAGGTAACGAAAAAGAACAACGAAGGTGGTTCTAGCCTGAGTAATATGTTAGTACCCGGTGCCTTAGGCGGTCTTGCAGGCTTACTGGTTGGGAGTAAATCATCACGTAAACTTTTGAGTAAATACGGTAGCAGTGCGTTACTTGTCGGTGGCGGCGCGGTACTGAGTACTGTGTTATGGAATAAATATAAAGATAGGATCCGTCAGAATCATCAGGATGAGCCACAGTATGGTCAGCAAGCTACACCTGTAGACCAGCGTGTGCAGAGATTGGTTATGGCATTAGTGTTTGCGGCCAAAAGTGACGGGCACATTGATGCGAAAGAACGACGTATTATTGAACAGAATATGCAGCAAGCTGGCATCGGTGAACAGGGCGAGCGTTTGGTGCAACAAGCGATTGATAGACCGTTAGATCCTCAATTACTGGCCAGTGAAATACAAAATGAAGAAGAAGCGCTAGAGCTCTATTTCCTCAGTTGTGCCGTTATTGATGTGGACCATTTTATGGAGCGTAGCTATCTTACCGCATTAGGTGATGCACTGAAAATTCCACAAGATGTACGTGATGGCATCGAACAAGATATTCAGCAGCAAAAGCAGAGCATTGCTGACTAATCATCTCATCTGATGGCCTTATCCTTAGGCCATCCGTTTTCCCCCCTCTTAACCCGTACTACGACAAAAACATCCTGAACTTAATATGTCTACGAGAGCGTCTGACGATTGTACTGGCAGACTTGTGGCATGGGTATACGTCGTTTCTCCTCAGAGGATATCGTAATCTTCCTGTGCTGCAGTTATCGTGCTGTAATAATGATGGACTCAGTCATCGGGAGGCTAAAAAAGGTTGGGCGGGATATATCAACACACCACGAGTGAAACTATTGCCTGATGAAATAAGGGTAAAATGGCATTAAGTCATCCGATGAAGAAAACGGCTTCACGAAGAGAGGTTGCCCAAATGGTAGTATTTTTGCTCTCTGATGATAGTAGTCTTATCACATGCGCTTTCTATCCGATTGATGGGGGAGATACAGCCCGCTAATAGCGATTGATAAGTCTTAGTGTGTCCGTACCACAGTGGATAATTTCTTTATGGATAAGCCTCTGTGCGGTGAGTTTTGCTGTTTTGTGAGCCATGACAACTATAAATATGATTATGTTTAACTTTTGTTTATATTTACAATGTAAATTATAACGTGCTGTGATAGTTGTCTTGGTGCATGGATTGCATTGGTACGGTTACAGGATTGGCTATCACAGCACCCCCATTTTAAACCTCGCCTCGGCGAGGTTTTTTTACTTCACAATGACCTTGCCTCTGATATTTACAAAACAAGCCATTGAGTTAATCGCTCAGGGGGCTGTTATTTCTCATTCAAGGGGGCCGTGTCAGATCAATGACTCCTGTACACGCCGATAGCTATTAATCTACACTTTTTGACTGCTACTGACTTTATTCCGCCCATCGGTATGCTTAAATATCTTGAGCAGATTTTATGGCGGTTTTTTGCCTCTTAATTTTCGACTGTATTTCGTCTTTCTGAATCAGTTGGATGGCAAAATAGAGATCAGGCACTAAAATAATCTCTTCGGTGTAATGTGACATACTATTTTTTCTCAGCCAGAGAGAAAGCTCTCTGCTACGGCCGGCAAGAATAAGTGTAACGCCTTTTTCCTTCAAAGTAGGAATCAGTTCTTTAAGCATTGTAAATACGCTGGCATCATTATATGTAAAGCTAGTTGTTGCATCGACCACCAGCCACTCAGGCGCAATAGGCGCATTATTAATTAGCTGGTTCACGCGCTTTTTAAAGTAGGCAGCATTAAAATAGGTCAATATAGAATTAAAGCGATACATTATTAAACCATCAATAGATTTTATACTATCCGTAGTATCAAGAGAGTGAATTACTCCTTGACTATCAACACCAAGTAACTGATCTGTGGGTTTGAATACTGTACGAAGGAATTGCAAGAGTCCAAGAATAATGGCAAACCCGATACCGTCGATCAATCCTACAACTAACACTGCTATTAAGGTGAATATCGTTAAAATATAGGCTGAACGATTGTGTGCTCGCATGGAGAAAATAGCCTTAAAACTAAACATTGACCATGCAGCATAAATAAGAACAGCCCCAAGTGTTCCCAATGGAATGAAACTAAGAGCCTGTGTCAGGAATAAAAGTACCAAAGCAATCATTAAGGCAGCAATCACTGAAACCATCTGAGACTTACCACCATTGGCGTCATTAACTGCCGTCCGACTTGTTGCCGCACTGACGGCAAATCCTTGTGATAATCCCGCAACTATATTGATATAGCCTAAAGCATATAACTCTTGATCAATATCGACCTCATAACCATTTTTATTGGCAAAACTTTGTACTGTCATCATAAAGCTAACAATACTGATCACGGCAAGGTTGAGTGATGGGACGATAAGCTCACGCAATAAGTTAGGGTCAAAATGCGGCATACTGATATGTGGAAACCCTTGGCCTAAGCTACCAATAATGGCTATTCCCATCGAGCTAAAGTCTAGGTACCAGCTTAATAGGGTGGCAATCGTCATCACAATAAGTGGTGTTGGCCATTTCGGTCGCAGTGCTTTTAGAATAAAGAGAACAAAGAGGCTGGTAACTGAAAGTATTAATGTTAATTTATGGGTGTCTGATAATCTTTCAGGTAAGGCAATCAGGCATTTAATCAAGTCTGATGGGAGTGAATTTAATCCTAATATATTGCCAAATTGCCCAATCATGATAGTAATGGCAACGCCATTCAAAAGCCCTTGTAAAATAGGCTGAGAAAGGAAGTCCGCAAAGATAGCGAGCCGAAAGCGAGCCGCAATAATGCACCAGAATCCGGTCATTATTGTCATGGCAATAGCCATTTGCCAGAGAGTATCTGGATCTCCAAGAGCAAGAGGTGCGACTGCTGCAGTAATGACGGCACAGGTCGCCGCATCTGGGCCAACAATTAATTGCCTTGATGTACCAAACAGTGCGTAAACAATCATGGGTAAAATGCAGGCATAAAGCCCGACAATAGCATTAATCCCCATTAATTCGGCGTAAGCAATGGCGACGGGTAATGCAACAGCCGCAACAGAAAGCCCCGAACGAACATCAGATTTTAAATTTGCTTTATTATAATGAATGAAAGTCGTGAGCCCAGGAATCCACCGAGTAGTCCATTTGGGTTGCATTAGGTTGGGCTCCTTAGTTTCGATATCATCAAAAATATCACTATAAGCTATTTCTTTCATAGTAGGAGTATCACATCGTGGCCTCTATCTCCGGATAACGTTATTGAGATTTATCGCCATATATTCCCGCAGAGAGAGCCGTAGCTATGAAGCAGAATTGTGTCGGGGTAAATAGTGTGGAATAGGGAGAATAATGCTAACAAAAAGCCGCCAAATGGCGGCTCACTAGCATCAATATAATTCTGTGCTTAAAAGCCCCACATAATCCAAGTAGGGCTTTAGTTTATTAGTTTTTCGCAGTCTGACCGGCTGTATTAGTGTTTTGGCCTTGGCTTACAGAGTAGGTGCCTTGGTAGCTGTCATGATCACCGATATTTGCCATTGAAACTGTTGGTGCCAAGATTGCTGCGATTAGGGCGAATGCTACGATAGTTGTTTTCATAATAAATTCTCTTCTGTTTGTTTATGTGAAAGCAGGTTACTTTCGATAGGAGAAATGTTACTCCGATCACATAATTTGAATATCGAAGAGAATTGCTGGTGTTAGTCAAAAAATATGAACGATCTTTATCTGCATACTCATACTGTGATAACGCCGTCTGATTAGGCCATTACACTGATACGTGGCAGAATATTAAAAAACCGTGACCGCTGTATCACCTGAGATGACAAACACCTAAATATGGATCGCTCCCGTTTACTGAAGTTCCTATTGCCTTATCTGTGGCCTAAAAATAACCGCAAACTACGCTATTACCTGATTGCTGCTGTCATATTTATGGTGGTTTCCAAGGTTAGTACGACACTGGTTCCGCTAGCCTATAGAGCCATGGTCGATACATTAAGCAGCGAAAGCGCCAAGATGATGGCTATTCCTCTTGGTTTCATCGTCGCTTATGGGGTAGCGAGAGTTAGTGCCGCTTTATTTGAAGAACTGCGTAACGTCATGTTTATACATATCAGCCAAAATGCGACTCGATTACTTGGCTTACGAGTATTTAAACAATTACATGAGCTCAGTTTACGCTTTCATCTTGATCGGCAAACGGGAGGGCTATCGTTATCTATCGAGCGTGGGACACAAGCAGTAGCGACGGTTCTTTCACGCATACTGTTCTCTATATTTCCCATTTTATTTGAGATAACACTGGTCTCTCTGATCATGTGGCATCTATTAGATGGTTGGTTTGCAGTAGCCATTTTGGTAACGGTGGCTTGTTATATCCTATTTACCGTGGTGGCGGTGAGTTGGCGAACTCGTTTTCGGCGAGAGCTAAATCAAGCCAATGCAGATGCCAACACGAAATCCATCGACAGTCTGATAAATTATGAAACGGTAAAATATTTTGGTAATGAAGAGTTTGAAGCTGAGCGTTTCAATACCTCGCGTCAACTCTATGAATATGCCGCGATAAAGAATCAGTTCAGCTTTACTGCATTAAGCCTCGGGCAAACAGCCATTATCTCAATAGGGTTGGTTGTGATGATGTCTATGGCGGCGCAAGGTATTACGCAGGGCCACATGACCATTGGTGATTTCGTGCTGGTTAATGCCTATCTTCTCCAGTTATATCAGCCGCTCAATTTCTTTGGGTTTATTTACTCCGAAATCAGGCAGGCGCTAATTGATATGGAGAATATGCTCGATTTATTGATGGTTAAGAAAGAAATTACAGATCGTCCTGATGCATCGGATTTACATCTCACAAAAGGTGAAGTGTGTTTTGACTCAGTGAGCTTCGGTTATGATCCACGCAGGCCTATTTTGAATAAAGTGAGTTTTACTATTCCCGCAGGTAAAACTGTGGCGGTTGTCGGTGCATCAGGTGCAGGTAAATCGACACTGTCTCGCTTACTGTTTCGTTTTTATGATGTAACCGATGGCGCGATTTATATTGATGGTCAAGATATTCGTAATGTAACTCAAGCGAGTCTGCGCGAAGCTATTGGTATTGTCCCTCAGGATACCGTGCTATTTAACGACACGCTGCGCTATAACATTGCTTACGGCAGAACCTCTTCAAGTTTTGAAGAGATTGAACGTGCAGCAAAACTCGCACATATTCATGATTTTATCATTAGTTTGCCAGATGGTTATGATACTCGGGTCGGGGAACGCGGGCTTAAATTATCCGGTGGAGAGAAGCAACGGGTAGCGATCGCGCGTACCATCCTTAAAAATCCAGCCATTTTAGTTTTTGATGAAGCGACGAGCGCATTGGATACCCATACTGAACGCGAAATTCAGGCCCACCTGCGGGAAGTCAGTCGTGATCACACCACACTGGTTATTGCTCACCGTTTATCAACCATCATTGATGCCGATGAGATTATTGTGATGGAAGCCGGCGAGATCGTGGAGCGTGGGCGGCATGAGGCATTATTGCTTAAGAATGGGCGATACTCAGCCATGTGGCAAAATCAGTACCATGAAGAGGAACAACTCGCTTTGTAACGCACTGTTGCATTATGAGTATTTAGGGCGGTTTGGCTCTTCCGCCCTAAGCTCCGGTAAAGTGAGTGTAAGCAAATACTGCCAGGGCTATGGCAATCATTATCATCGTTGTTTTTCGCATCTCAGTTTTACTCTCTTTCTAGATTGTCAGTGTTATGTAGTTGCCTAAGAAGATAACGGAAAATCAGCGAAAAAACAGCGTGCAACTGCAAAATACCTCGGTGCTGTCTAAATCTAATGAAATTAATGACTGCGCTAGCACGGGTGTCTTCTATGACAGACTTTCCTTGGAAGTTGACTTGCGTCTCGTTTTCATAATAATTATTTGTGCTAATGTAGAGGGCGTGCTAGGCCGCATGAGGGGGTTAAAATGTCAGCACTTGAGAAGCTTGTTTCTGCCTATTGCCATACCAGCCTGGACTTTGTGGCATCCACGGTTGCGTTTATGGAAAACCAAAAAAAGAAGATCAATATTGATGAGATTGAAGCCAAATTTTCACCAGAGGAACGCGATTTCTTTCGGGAAAGATTAGCTCACTATAGGGATATTTATCGGCCACTGTAATGTAGCAACCAATACATCAATATTGCGTTATGCTAAGTAAGCCGCCAGAGAGCGGCTTACTCTATGTTTATATATCTATTACAAAAAAAGTGAGTATTTTCAGGGTTTCTTGGTCGCAACAATGACACTTGATGCTTTAAATAACGCCGTGACCTCACTTCCTACAGATAATGCCATCTCTTCCAAACTTTCATTCGTAATCACTGAAATAAGCATTAATCCATTAACGGTAACGACATGAATGGTAGAGTTTACGGCGCCTTGGGTGACGGTTTGGACTTTACCGGTAAATTGGTTACGGGCTGAGAAATGTAAACCGCAATCCACTGAGGCTAAAATAACCCAAGGCGCTTTGATGAGAGCGACCGCCGGTTTACCTACTGCCAACCCCAATGCTTTGCAGCTGGTTTTGGTAATAACAGTCGTTAGCTTTTCACCCCCCTCTAAAGTCAGGACGACTTCATCATTGACTGAACCTTCAATAATGGAATGGACTGTTCCAGCTAACTGATTTCGTGCAGAGATAGACATCGGATGCCCTCATGATCAGGTCAGATTGAAGTTGAGCCAGTTAAAGCTCTTACTCGACACCTCATTTGAGCAAATACACCTGTAGGAGTACAGATGTGACTCACATCAAGCGTATAAAAAATGTACATGTGCTGATGGTCACAATATTCCCCCTATTTCTTACCAAACTCGCGAGTCACTTGCTCATAAAACGGTCAATTCAACTAAGATTAAAGAAGGCAATGCACTGACTGTGGGGCCTGTTATGTACCATAAAATAGATGGAAGTGAATACCGCCGTATCTTTATTGTCGGTGACATTCATGGCTGTTATAAAAAATTGATGGATGCGCTGGATCGTGTCCAATTTGAGCGTGAGACCGATTTAGTGGTTTCTGTGGGGGATCTTGCTGATCGCGGTTCACAAAATCTTGAATGTTATGAGCTACTTAATGCGTCTTGGTTTCGTGCGGTTCGTGGCAATCACGAACAAATGGCCATTGATGTGCTGGCCGGAGGGGCGTTTGATACTTGGATAGCCAATGGCGGACGGTGGTTTTTCTCTCTGCAGGAGAGCAAGAAACATCAGGCAGAGCAGTTGATTAAACTGGCGGAGAAGCTGCCATTAGTGATTGAAATTAATACTGATAATGGCAAATATGTTATCGCCCACGCTGATTATCCTTCTGATGAATATGTTTATGGCAAACCTGTTAGTGAACAGTTGGTGGTGTGGAATCGTAAGCGTCTGAATGCGGCTATGAAGGGGGAAAGTAATGAGATTGCCGGGGCTGATAAGTTTATTTTCGGTCATACACCCTTAGTAAAACCGTCGTTATTTAAAAATCAGCTTTATATCGATACCGGCGCAGTATTTGGTAACACACTGACTTTGATTCAAATTCAGTAGGTAGATATGTCGTTGTCGTTTGCTCGCCTTATTTCTGCAATACAAATGCCTGGTTAGCTGAATACACTCGTATTATTGACATTAAATCACAAAGAGGATGCCACCACGTTATTTTCCCCGCAGCGGGCATCGACTTGCTGAAGTTGCCAGAGTTCATGGGGCTACGGTATTTAATGCTTGATACCCCCCACACTGAATGGAGGTGGGTTGTATCAATCAAAATGAGATAAAGCGTGATGTATATTTATTGAGTAGCAAAATTCGTGATAGCAATACTGATGCGGCAAATACCGATAGCAGTAGGGTGAACCTCAGCGTGACATCCGATAAGTTATATGCGCTGGAGATAAAATAGAAAATACCATCATGCAGAATATAAACCCCGATCATTGATGGGCTAATATAGGCTAACGTTTTTTTTATCCATTCGTGTTTAGTATTAAAGTTATCAAATATAACAAATAAACATAAACTTAGGATTAAAACGTGTAAATTATCGAGAAAATAGCCAGCATTCACTGTTTTATACACATAAATCGACATAAAACTTTCATAGTAATACATGGAAATGGCTGTCGGGATCAGAAGTACTTTGGCGGTAAGAACAACTCTTGGCAATTTTGTTATTTTTTGGCAAATCTTAGAGCACAGGAATCTGCCTGCTATATAATAGAAAATCCAAGTCCATAATCTAAAATATTGAGGAAAATCAATAAGATATGGTTTTTTACTAAATGCGCTAATTAAGTCGATAGAAATAGAAAATATAACCAAGCAGGAGAGGGTCATTATTGCCGTTCTATTACTTTTTAACACTTTAGAGATTATTGGGTTAATGAGATAAATAATGGCAATGCTAAATAACAGCCAACTCTGTAAGAAATATCCACGTTTGAAACCATCTTCATTGATAAAGTAGAAAAGTACGTTCCAGAAGATAATGATGCTTATTATCGATTTGAGCTTTCTTAGTATATCTTGTTGATCTATTTCATCATTTGAGTCGATATAACCAATAATCATGAAGAATAGTGGAGTCGCGATGATCGATAAAAAGTATAAAACACTCATCACTTCGCCACCTAAAAAACACTGTTCAGTGCAAGTTTTACTGGCTGAGTAAAAGGTAACTGCAGAAAAACAGCTTAACGTTTTGAGTGCATGTAAACCAACATTTCTCATAAAGTAGTCTGACTTAGAAAAAGGTTAGATGAGATATACAGCTTGATAGGGCATAGGCTTAGCATCTGAATCTTCCTATTTAGACTACTAATTTTTCTATATTTTTACATATAATCCCAATACTGTCACGTTTGAGACACTTAATTATAAATAAAGTATCAGGAAATATTTCTGACAGAAAAAGACGTTTCCTACACTCCTCGGTGTTGACATCCTATATATCTTCCCTTCCCGCTATGGTCTACTAAAATCAGGGTATATATAGTCTATCTTTCTAATTTTTAATGATATTTCATTTAATCACATGTAGACGTGAGTTAACAATTCATAGGGTGCTGAAGCACAAACGGGTGTGGCCAATATGATAAGTTGTATGATAGTTGATAATGATAAATATCAAACGTTGGGTATGGTATCTATCGTAAAAAAGATATTTGCATCGTTAGGGTTTAAAAAAGAGATTAAATTCTATCGGAAAGCATATTATTCAGCAGATGTGATCTTTATTGGTGTAGACGAATTCAGTTTTTTTGAAGCATTAAAACGTCTGGATAAGGCTCCTTCAGCAGCAGATGTTTTTTTGATCTGTGATGCCAGATTGAATAGCTTTTTACAGGGTATTCCACGCTTCAGTAATGTGACCATGATCTTTAGAGAAGACTCTGTTGAGGCTGCAACGAATAAGATAACTGCGGTGCTTAAACGCAAGCTACGTGGCATTAAAGATAATTTAACTGAGCATAAAGTCACTAAGGTGTTGAGTCTACCCTCCTCGGATCGACAGTATTTAACACCAAATGAAAATATTGTCTTGAAGTTGTTTAATGAGGGTTTTTCCGGCGGAGATATCGCCAGAATTTTGAAGAAGAGTGAAAAAACAGTCAGTGGGCAAAAACGGTCTGCTATGAAAAAACTGGGTGCCCGTACCGACGTTGAGTTAATTAAAATGTTTATGTTCAAATAGTTAATATAAGAACGGACTGCATTTTTGGTTAGTTTTATCGTCAACACCAGAGAATACCAAAGGGATTTTCTAGTGCTAGCGGGCAGGGATGCCAGCATCAATTTCCCGGGGGGAGGGACCCGGGCAGCCCCTGTTTTATGTCATTTGGGGCTGTTGATGGGGAGTATTTTGGCACCACTTCAGTAAAAAGGTATTTGTATTAAATACTCTTCAACTTCGCTACTGTGCTGTCGATATCAACTTCATGTTCAGAAAATGTGTAAGTTACATTTTGGAATGTAGTGATCGACAACATTTTCAATGGAACGGTCTTCTCTGAAATATCTTCTTCTTGTGGCCTAATTTTATTCATCAGTAAATTTACTGAGAGGATAGTATTCGCTTTATCAACCTCGGCCTGTGCGGGTACTTCTTTGACAAAAGTATTGAATGACTTGATGCTGGTGAGTTTGATTCTCTCATTGGCAATGAATATATATTTGCTCTCAATGGCCACTTTCACCGCATATGCAGACAATCCTTTCGTATTGGTTGTCGGTTCGAAAGTGACTTCCGCACCTTTTTTGATCATCTCGGGATTAGCAACTTTAATAACGTGAAAATAACGGTTATCTCCATTCTCATCGGTGATAAACCCAAAACCTTTATCTTCAAAAAAAGTTGTTATTCTACCGTTCATCATGCATCTCGTATTAGTGTATCCAATGGATAAGTATAATACAGGTGAATCGCTTTCAGATACAGTCTGGCGGTTTTGTGACGTGTTTTAGCCCTAGTCAAGGTGAGTTGTAAAAGATAGAAACATGGATTTCTGTGCTATAAATTGAGCAGAAAAGCCGACATTTTCACTTTTTGTCTGTTTTTTGTGATCTCTGCCGTGGACAAAAAACGCTTCTATTGCTGTACTGTATTTGACACACATTTTGTGTCCAACAATCACGTAAAGGTAAGTTTGATGTCTAAGATTAAAGGTAGCGTTAAGTGGTTCAATGAAGCTAAAGGTTTTGGTTTCATCACCCCAGAAGATGGTAGTAAGGACGTTTTCGTTCATTTCTCAGCCATCGCTAGCAACGGTTTCAAAACTCTTGCTGAAGGCCAGCGTGTAGAATTTGAAATCACGACTGGTGCTAAAGGGCCATCTGCTGCTAATGTTATCGCTATCTAAGTAGCCCATATCTCTTAAAACCCGCCTCGATAGGCGGGTTTTTTATTTATCGCATTGAATTAGCACAGAAGCATATTTACTAAAAGAGATATTCTTTAAAGAAAATGAAGGTGATAGACAGGCAAAAAATCACTGTCAGCCATTCAACCCAAGTCTTGGGTAAACTAAACATAGAATTTATCCAGCGTATCAGTTACCCCTGTGGCTAACTGTTCTTTGCTGAGTCATTATCCGGCCCAAAGATTAAGGAAACATTAAGAGGGCCATTGCTAATGAGGCTTATTTTCCCTGCAAATAACTATCCTAGGCAATGTTATTACCTCTCAGGTAACCCGACGGGTTATTAACCCGTGAATTTACTGGCTAGCAAGAGAATTGACTAATATAAACGCCAGCATAGTCATGGCGAGCGAACCGGCTAAATTAAGTAAGACAGTTCCTGCGGCCCAGGCTAATTTCCCATCCTGAATTAAATAGACAACTTCAACTGAGAAAGTAGAAAACGTGGTTAGGCCACCACAAAATCCAGTGGTAATCAGTAGCTTCCATACGGGGTCAATATGTGTCATTCGGGTAAATAGGGCTAATGCCAGACCGATAATAAAGGCACCGACCACGTTTACGATGAGTGTTCCCACCGGAATATGGCTTGGTAGGCTATTGAGCTTCATGCTGACCAGCCAGCGGGCAACGCTACCCACACCACCACCAATAAATACTGCAAGTAATGTATTAAACATAAATCCCTATTCTAATGGGTATCCTGGTGCGAATACCTTGTTCAACTCGCTAACTCAATACGGTTACGGCCATTATCTTTTGCCAAATACAGTGCTGAATCGGCGGCTTTTAGCCATTGCTGATAGTTAATCATGTCGTGCCGGTAGTCGGCAATACCGGCACTGACTTTGAGTTGCAAAGTTGGGGCTTGGGTAAAGACTATACCTGCCAGTTTTTCTTGGATCCTCGTTAGAATTTCCCTGGTTTGTTCGGCCGTCGTATTCGGCAAAATAGCACCAAATTCATCTCCCCCATAGCGACCAACAATATCAATGGCACGTAGCCCCAGCAGTAACTCTTCAGCAAGAACAGTAATAGCCTCATCGCCGACGGCATGACCAAAGGTATCGTTAATAGCTTTGAAGTTATCTATATCAAGTAAAATTAGTGTGGCGCCATGTTGATAACGTCGACAGCTGTCAAATTGATTATGTAGTTGATGTTCCCAATGCCTGCGGTTATACAACCCGGTCAATCCATCCCTTACGCTGATACGCAATAATTCTTCTTTATTTTCGGCCAGACGTTTTGCGGTTCGATAGGTGACTAGTCCCAGTAGGGAGGGGTAGATAAAAATCATTGGCAAGCAGGCATAAACTTGGATATGTGATGTTTCTGGCCTAAAGGGTAAATTAAATATCCACGCAGTCAGCAAACTACAGGCAATCTGTAATGCCAGCCCTTTGTAGAAAATATTTTTCCCGCCAGAGGCAATATTGTTCATACTCATCATGGAAAGAATAACGACCGAGGGTAGAGCATTGAATGACATTATTGCGACCCATACGCCTCCTATCGCTGAGTCTATTTTCATATTAATTATTTCTTGTTCAAATGGTTGTTCAGAGCGCAAGGCTAGAATGAATGCAATATGTGGCCAGATGAGCCCATTGATGGCTAGCGCTATCCATAACCATAATGAAGCATGTTGTGTATAGAGAACCGAGCCGACACAAAACATACCAATACCTAAGCCAAATGCTCGCGGTAAATAGGTCCTTTTAGCAAAACTTAACCCAGATCGACGGGTATTTATTCTACTTGAATAAGGCAATTGGCGGTTCCCTCGTTTTTTCTACTTTAGGGGGATGTTAACGGCAATGTCTCATCCGGAATGAGTCAAAAATAAGTAAGGTGAGACTCTTGAGTAAATCATAGTTCACTAACGAAATCTGTTACATATTACTGTTGTTTTAAACCATAATTTATTCGTAAATAGCCCATGATTTAATAAATAGTGCTAACCAAGAAGGTATATATGGAAGGTATCAGTATTACCAAATTACTGGTAGTCGGCATATTGATAGTGTTGTTGTTTGGTACCAGTAAATTACGGACGCTGGGGGCAGATTTAGGCGCTGCACTTAAAGGCTTCAAAAAGGCCATGGGCAATGATGATGCACCTGTGGCAAGTACTACGGCTGAATCTAAAGCAGCAACGGATGTCAAAACCACACCACCTCTTGAGCATAAGGATTGATTTTATTCCCTCGTTTTAGCCAGTCGTTAGGCTATTTCGGAAAATTAATCATTTATTAGCTCAAGCATTATCAGTTATCCCAAAATGGCTGATAACAAAAAACGGATCTCTAATGGAGATCCGTTTTTGTCTATCTGTGGCCTAAGGTGTAATAAAGTATTGCAGCCAGTGAGGCCCGAACATGAGTTCAGACCTGACGTGCTTATTTGACTTCTAACCCTTTTGCTTGCAGGTCAGCATGGTAGGAAGAGCGCACAAATGGGCCGCAAGCTGCATGGGTAAAGCCCATCGCCATTGCTTCAGCTTTCATCTCATCAAACTCAGCCGGACTGACATAACGCTGTACCGGTAAATGGTGACGGCTAGGCTGCAAATATTGCCCCAGCGTCAACATGGTTACCCCGTGACGGCGCAAATCACGCATCACTTCAACGATTTCTGCATTGGTCTCACCCAAACCGACCATCAAACCAGACTTGGTCGGAATATCAGGGTGAGCTTCTTTAAAGCGCTCCAATAATTTAAGCGACCACTCATAGTTAGCGCCAGGACGAACCTGACGATATACCCGAGGAACGTTTTCCAGATTGTGGTTAAACACATCCGGTGGTGTGACCGTCAAGATATCCAGCGCGCGATCCATTCGACCACGGAAATCGGGCACCAAAGTTTCAATTTTAATGGTTGGATTCTTGGCGCGGATTGCTGAAATACAATCGGCAAAATGCTGAGCACCACCATCACGTAAGTCATCACGGTCAACAGAGGTGATAACCACATAGCGCAACCCCATATCCTTGATGGTCTGAGCCAGTTTCTCTGGTTCATTGGCATCAGGAGTCACCGGGCGGCCGTGAGCGACGTCGCAGAATGGGCAACGGCGAGTACAGATTGCGCCGAGGATCATAAAGGTCGCGGTACCGTGGTTAAAGCACTCTGACAGGTTAGGGCAGGACGCCTCTTCGCAAACCGAGTGCAGACCGTTTTTACGCATTGCTGCCTTGATGCCCTGAATACGGCTGGAGTCAGCAGGGAGCTTGATTTTCATCCATTCGGGTTTACGTAGCAGCTCCTGACGTTCAGTAACCACGGTTTTAATCGGGATTAACGCCATTTTATCTGCGTCGCGGTATTTGACGCCGCGTTCCATCTGAATCGGTTTACTCATAATCGTGCTGGTTCCAGTTCTGAATCTCTCAATTTGAGATTTTTCATTAAATTCAACGGGATGTGGCGTTCGTTAAAAAATATTTGAAAATTGTTTAAAAATTATATCATCTTTGTCCCACTTCATTCAGCCCCCAATTTTGTAAGTGTTAGTGGCTCGTTGGGTAACTTATACTGCGTCAGATGATACATAGTCAGCCAGTGACCAAGGTTGTTGTTCTGCCTCGGGATAACCTAACTGGCGGGTAAATTCATGCACCAATATCGGTTGGATATCAGCCACTGTGGTGCCGACGTTCAGTGCACTGACTTGCGTCATTTGCATTCCGGCATATCCACAGGGATTAATGCGCTGGAAGGGCTCCAGATCCATGTCAATATTCAATGCCAGACCGTGAAATGAACAGCCCCTACGAATGCGTAGCCCCAGCGAACATATCTTCTGTTGACCAACATAAACACCGGGTGCATCTGGGCGTGCTTGTGACTCGATACCAAAATGGGTAAGTGTTTGTATTACGGTGTTCTCAAGGGCAGTAACTAACTGCCGCACACCCACTTTGGCTCGCTTAAGATCAATCATGACATACATGATTTGCTGGCCGGGGCCATGATAGGTAACTTGCCCACCGCGGTCACTTTGGATAACCGGTATATCACCGGGCATCAGCACATGTTCGGCTTTTCCTGCCTGACCCTGAGTAAAGACTTTCTGGTGCTCAACTAGCCAGATTTCATCGGCACTGGTATCAGTACGAAACTCAGTGAAATTATGCATGGCTTGAGATACGGGGGCATAGGGTTGTAACCCTAGCTGGCGTAAAATGATCTTGTGTTGTTGCAAGCGAGGCATCATCTGGTTACAGAAATGGTAGCGTCAGTATACCAGTCCAGAAGTGTGGGGCCACTATTTTGATATTTTAAAAAATAGATTAAGATTTTAAAAATCAAGTTTACATTTAAATTCATTTGGTTAGCGGCGTTAATGCGGAATTTAAGGCAAAATAAGGCCCGGAGAGAAAACCCATCGGGCCATTATAAGGCGAGTTTGAATTGATGTGATGGTTTGCCAATAGGCAAAGTGGCTAAATTACAGCACCATCCGCACTAATTCCAGATTGCCCAGTTCTTTATACAGCGTTTCCACCTGATCAATATGGGTTGCTGTGATGGTGATGGAAACGGAGTGATAGTTGCCTTTGCTGCTCGGTTTTACCTGCGGGGTATAATCACCCGGAGCATGGCGCTGTACCACTTCAACCACCTGGTTAACCAGCTGAGGTTCAGCGATGCCCATTACCTTGTAGGTAAAAGAACAAGGGAACTCAAGCAGTTCATTCAGTTTAGTTTTCATGTGCGCTCCTGGGTTGTAGCCGGAAAAATCAGTATGAAATAGTTCCGACTCTAAAATTATAACTCCCGCCGGAGCGGGAGTTTCATATTATTTTTAATATGGGGTCGGTCGGCTGATTTTCAAGTCTCCCCATCATTTTTCAAGCTGCAGATGTGTTGGCTGCACTCTGAGGTCTATAGGGTGAAAATCAGAAGATTAGCCGAACCAGCGATGGAACATCAGCTTGATGTAGTCCACCATGCGGCCAAAGATTCCGCCTTCTTTCACTTCGTTCATGACGACCAGCGGGCGTTGGTCGATAGTTTTGCCATCCAACTGGAAGTTAATCATCCCGACAACCTGATTTTTTGCCAATGGGGCATGAATTTCAGGTGTATTTAGCACATAGCTGGCTTTCAGGTCTTTCATTCTGCCACGTGGGATAGTCAGATAAACGTCTTTATCTACCCCTAACTGAACACGGTCGCTGTCACCAAACCATACTGGCTCAGAAGCAAATTCTTTACCCACCTTCAGTGGCGCAACAGTTTCAAAGAAACGGAAGCCCCAAGTCAGCAGTTTTTTACTTTCGGTTTCACGACCTTTAAAGGTGTGTCCACCCAGTACCGCTGAAATTAAACGCATTTGTCCATCGGTTGCGGATGCCACCAGATTGTAGCCAGCAGCGTCAGTATGGCCGGTTTTGATACCATCAACATTCAAACTGGTGTCCCACAGCAAACCATTACGGTTAGTCTGACGGATATTGTTGAAAGTAAATTCTTTCTCTTTATAAATAGCGTATTCATCTGGCACATCACGAATCAGTGCCTGACCAATCAGGGCCATATCGCGAGCCGAACTGAACTGCCCTTCAGCATCCAGGCCGTGAACGGTTTTAAAGTGAGTATTTTTCAGGCCCAGCGCGTTAACGTAATTATTCATCAGGTTAACGAATGAGTCTTGGCTACCGGCTACGTAGTCGGCCATAGCAACACAGGCATCGTTACCGGATTGCAGGTTGATACCGCGAGTCAGTTTAGAGACTGGCACACGATCACCCGGTTTCAAGAACATCAGCGAGGAACCCTTAAACTCTGGGTTGCCTGTCGCCCAAGCATCTTTACCCACGGTAACCATATCTTCCGGCCCGATTTTACCTGCTTTGATGGCCTGCCCAATAACATAACTGGTCATCATTTTGGTCAGACTGGCAGGGTTGCGGCGCACATCCGCATTCATTTCTGCCAATACTTTGCCGGAGTTGTAATCAATCAGAACATAAGCTTCCGCGTCGATTTGTGGCACGCCGGGGATCATGGTTTTCAGATTGACGTCATCAGCGTTTGCAGCAGACGCTGCGCTCATAACAATAACAGTGCCGAGCGCCAGGCTCTTGATAATGCGAGAAGTAGTTACATATTTCATGATCAGGACAACAACATCCGTGGGAGTAAGTTAAGAACGTGCCACACTATAACATACCCATCTTTATTGACATCGCAGGGTTAGCGGCTTTCACTCAAGCCCCTTCAAGCCAATGATTTGGGTAGACACCAATGTGGCGTTTATACATTTCTACCGGCAGATTTATCTACCGGATTACTATTATTCTTGCAACCGTAACATCCTGTTTGTACAGCATGTTACGGTTATTTTTGTTAGACCGGCCTTAAATTGCTACAAGGTATGTATGATTTAAGGTGCCGCGACCACAAATGACTGCTGCTGCGCTTCGCTTGACAGGCGCTGTTGTAGCGCAACGGCCTGCTGGCGAGTGCTGAATGGCCCAAGCTGTACGCGGTGTACGCTGCCATTGGTCGCCACTTTTCCCGGCACACCAAAACGTTGGCTCAGACTTTGCTGCCAGGTTTGCGCGCGCTGGGCATCACTCAATGCACCGACTTGAACCACATAACCATAACTACCCGCAGTTGCCGTAGTGGCAGCTGAAGCGGTCGTTGATGAGGTTACCGGGCCTGGATTGGCCACCACTGGTGGTCTGACGGGTTCAGAACTCATCGATGACTCGGTGCTCACGGCCGGTTCTGCGCTTTCGAGTACTCCAACCGGTACAGGCGTTGAGGCGCGCAGGAAACCACTGCTCTGTGGCGCAACAGGTTGCGTGGCATCCGCACCCGATAAATTACTGTTATCGATAGGTCGCACAGGTGCACTCACTGCTGGAGCATCCTGCTGTATTGGTGTCCCCATGCCACCAGAGGTCAAATCCGGGCGGCTTGGTAATGCATAACTTTGCTTGGCGATAGTCGTGCCGACCATGCCAGGGCCAGACAATGAGCCATCCGGTGCCACATTGATAAAGTCAATTTTCACCTTGGTATTATTCGAGATATTCAAACGATCAGCAGCGGCTTTGGATAAATCAATGACTCGGCCCGGAGTATATGGGCCACGGTCATTCACCCGCACCACAATCTGGCGGCCATTACTGACGTTAGTCACACGCACATAGCTGGGAATTGGTAACGTTGGGTGGGCCGCGGTTAAGGCATTGGGATCGAAGATTTCGCCGGTAGCGGTAGCATTGCCATTCGCCTCTTCACCATACCAGGCAGCCAAACCCACTTGAGTAAAGTTTTGTGGGTCCTTGACGATGGTGTACGACTGGCCATTGGCTTTGTAATCCTGATTAAAGTTAGGATTAAAAGGCTCATAGCGTGGCTCAGCACCGCCAATCTCTTCAACCGGGCCATTGTATGTCTGCTGCACTTGCTGCTGGGGTGCCGGGGGCTGGCTGGTACATGCTGACAACAGCACTCCTGCGATGCCGATCCAAAGCCATTCCTTACGCATTGCTCACCTCTATAAATTCTTAGATAACATTTTTCGATGAGTATGTATCGACATCACGATACCAAACCCGGCCATCAGGACTATCAGCGCCGAGCCTCCGTAGCTGACCAAAGGCAAAGGTACGCCAACTACAGGTAAAATTCCACTGACCATACCTATGTTAACAAACACATAGACAAAGAGTATTAGCATTAACCCACCGACCATCACCCGACCGAAGGTGGTCTGCGCATGGGCCGCAATCACTAGCCCCCGCATAATAAGACACAAATAGAGTGCTAGCAGCACCAGTACCCCAATTAAACCGAGCTCCTCTGCCAGTACGGCAAAGATAAAGTCAGTATGGCGTTCCGGTAAAAATTCCAACTGTGACTGTGTTCCATGCAGCCAACCTTTGCCTGATAATCCCCCCGAACCAATGGCAATTTTCGACTGAATAATATGGTAACCGGCACCGAGTGGGTCACTTTCCGGATCCAGCAGCATCATCACCCGGTCTCGTTGATAGCCATGCATCAGGAAGAACCAGAGGATAGGAATAAACCCGGCGACTAATACAGCAGCAATTGCAATTAAGCGCCAACTCATACCCGAAAGGAATAACACAAACAGGCCGGAAGCAGCGATCAGAATTGATGTACCGAGGTCGGGCTGAGCGGCGACCAACAAGGTTGGCATAAAGATTAAAATCAGCGCGATACCGGTATTTTTCAGTGAGGGCGGGCAGACATCACGGTTCATGAAGCGTGCAACCATCAATGGGACAGCAATTTTAGCAATTTCAGAGGGTTGAAAACGAATAAAGCCCAAGTCCAGCCAACGCTGCGCCCCTTTACTGATTTGACCAAATGCATCAACCAAGACCAACAAGATCACACAGACGAAATAGAGATAGGGCGCCCAGCTTTCATAGACGCGTGGTGGTATCTGTGCCATCACCAGCATAACAACCAGGCCCATTGCAATTTGGCCTACCTTGCGCTCCATCATGCCCATGTCTTGCCCGCTGGCGCTCCACATCACGAAGGCGCTATAAGCCAGCAGCGCCAGTACGCAAAGTAGAAACGGCAGGTCGATGTGCATTTTGTACCACAAAGAGCCTTTTTGTTGATTATCAGTCATGAGTTACCTTCATCCGTTTCAACTAACCCGCTCCAACTAATCGGCTTCGACACCCGGAGGCAGAGGAGCGGCATCCGGTAATTCAGTATTGTTATCGCCCAACAAAATATGGTCGAGGATTTGACGGGTAATCGTCCCTACCGCAGGTCCTGCACCGCCATTTTCTAAAATCATGGCGACAGAGACTGTCGGATTTTCGTAGGGTGCAAATGCGACCATCAACTTGTGGTCGCGCAAATGCTCGGCCACTTTGTGCGCATTATAGGTTTCGTAGCTATAAACTTGTGCGGTACCTGATTTTGCCGCGGCCTTATAGGGAGTGCCCTCAAAGAACTTACGTCCCGTCCCATTAGGGCGGTTGGCAACACCATACATGCCATCTTTGGCAATCTCCCAATAACCGGAATGGATATCGCCAATCTGTGTAGTATCTTCTTGTTTATAAGGGACTAACTGCCCATCAATACGCGTACTTTGCAGCAAATGAGGTGTTCTAACCGCCCCATCATTGATCAGCGTCATCAAAGCTTTCGCCATCTGAATAGGGGTTGCAGTCCAATATCCCTGGCCGATACCAACAGGGATCGTATCCCCTTGATACCAAGGTTTTTTATGGCGCTTTTGCTTCCATTCACGGGTCGGCATCAGGCCAGCGCGCTCTTCAGACAAATCGATGCCGGTATATTCGCCATAACCAAACTTGCTCATCCATGAAGATAGGCGGTCAATTCCCATGTCATAAGCAACTTGGTAGAAGAAGGTATCGGCTGACTCCTCCAGTGCCTTGGTGACATTCAAGCGGCCATGGCCCCATTTTTTCCAGTCACGGAAGCGTTTTTCAGAGCCCGGTAATTGCCACCAACCGGGATCGAACAAACTGGTATTTTTGTTGATAACACCAGCACTGAGTGCAGAAACTGCTATATAAGGTTTTACTGTCGATGCAGGGGGGTAAACACCCTGAGTCGCGCGGTTTATTAGAGGGCGATTGGGGTCATTCAAAAGCCCTTGATAGTCTTTACTAGAGATACCATCGACAAACAGATTAGGGTCATAGCTTGGGTTTGACACCAAAGCCAATATTCCGCCAGTACGTGGGTCTGTCACCACAACGGCGGCGCGACTGCCACTAAGTAACTGTTCGATATAGGTTTGTAGATGTAAATCGAGCGTCAGGTAGATATCTTTACCGGCCTGTGGTGGCTGCTCATGTAACTGACGGATCACCCGACCACGGTTATTGACTTCAACTTCTTCATAACCGGTCTTACCGTGTAACACTGATTCATAATAGCGCTCAATACCTAACTTGCCGATATCGTGGGTAGCAGCATAGTTAGCCAGAATGCCATCTTTATCCAGGCGCTCCACATCTTTATCGTTAATTTTTGAGACATAACCGATGACGTGGGTCAGTGCTGAACCATACGGGTAGAAACGGCGTTGATAGCCTTTAACTTCAATCCCAGGGAAGCGAAATTGGTTGACTGCAAAACGCGCGACTTGCACTTCAGTGAGCGGAGTTTTAACTGCAATCGAGGTAAAGCGGCGTGAGCGCTTGCGTTCCTTTTCAAAATTGGCGATATCCTCATCCGTCAAATCCACTATCGGACGTAATGCATTGAGGGTTGCAGGGAGGTCTTCAATCTTTTCCGGCATCAGTTCTAATTGATAGATAGTCCGGTTCATCGCCAATGGTGTGCCATTGCGGTCAAAAATCATACCGCGGCTAGGGGCGATGGGAACGAGTTTGATGCGGTTTTCATTGGAACGCGTGCGATAGTCTTCAAAACGGACTATCTGCAAATTGTATAGGTTTGCGATCAATATCCCGCTTAGCAGCAGGATACCGAGGAAAGCCACAAGGGCGCGGCGCACAAACAGGGCTGATTCAGCCGAATAGTCGCGAAAAGGGTTAGGTTCTTTTTTCATCCCGCAGCTTACTTCATTCTATTCAGGATCATCATATTACTCAGATTCATCGCCCGTTTATTCCCGATGATAAGGATGGTTGGTCGTAATACTCCAGGCACGATAAAGGCTTTCCGCCACTAAAACGCGCACTAAAGGATGTGGTAGCGTCAACGGAGAGAGCGACCAGCTCTGCTCGGCAGCAGCTTTACAGGCCGGGGCTAACCCCTCCGGCCCGCCAATCAGTAGACTGACATCACGGCCATCCTGCTTCCAACGTTCTAATTGCTGAGCCAACTGCGGGGTCTCCCAGGGAGTGCCTGGGATATCCAGCGTGACAATGCGGTTATTCTTGCCAACCGCCGCCAGCATTAGCTCGCCTTCTTTTTCCAAAATGCGTTTAATATCCGCATTTTTGCCCCGTTTACCGGCCGGTATTTCTACCAGTTCGAAGGGCATATCTTTGGGAAAGCGGCGCAGGTAATCGATAAAACCTGTCTGCACCCAGTCTGGCATTTTGGTGCCGACGGCTACCAGTTGCAGTTTCACCGCTTAGCTCCAGAGTTTTTCCAGTTCATACATACGGCGGCTTTCTTCTTGCATGACATGCACAATCACTTCGCCCAAATCCACGACTATCCAGTCAGAGACACCCTGACCTTCGATACCCAGAGGTATCATGCCTGCCATGCGGGATTCTTGAACCAGGTTATCTGCCAGCGCCATAACATGGCGTGTAGAGGTACCGGTACAAATGATCATGCAATCAGTGATGCTAGATTTACCCTGAACATCCAGAGCAATAATATCTTGGCCTTTCAAATCATCGAGTTTGTCGATAACAAACTCTTGGAGTGCTTTACCTTGCAAAGGTTCCCCCTCGGGTGGTTTCTGTCCATAACGTTCTCAGGTACTGTCTCACGGGAAAATCCGTCGATGGTGACCGGTAGTGAACGGTTATGGTTTATTTATCGGCAGGATGCCGCTGAAAGCCAACTGTTTTATATCATTTCACAGGGGTTTTCAGCGAATACCTGAAATTTAGCGGCGGAGTATAACATGGGTCAATGCATCGCGATATAAACCCTCAGCCGCGATACAAACCTTGTAACTCAATATATCGCTGAACCGCTGGTGGCAGCAGGTCAGCGCAATTTTCACCATTATGACGCCGACGGCGAATATCGGTAGCAGAAATGTCTAATAAAGGTGTATCTGCCAGATAGATTGCCCCATGTGGCCGTGAGCTTAGCACTTGTGGATCAAAGACCTGATGGGCTTCAAGCCACTGTTGTAACTCGGCGGTGTCCAGTGTTTGCGAATAACCTGGGCGGGCGCAAACTAACAAATGGCACATATCCAACAGCGATTCCCAACGATGCCATTTATGCAGTGATAGTAATGAATCCTGTCCAATAATAAACGCTAAAGGCAGCTTAGCACCACGTTCTTTACGCAGTGCTTCCAGCGTATCAACGGTGAATGATGGGCTATCGCGTAATAATTCGCGTGAATCGACGCTGAACAGAGGATTACCCGCAACCGCCAGTTCTACCATTTTCAGCCGCTGCTGTGCATTAGCCTCCGGTTGAGGGCGATGAGGCGGGACATTATTGGGCAATAAAATAATATGTTGCAAACCCACTTCTTGAGCTAAAGCTTCAACTGGCTTTAAATGCCCATAATGAATAGGGTCAAAGGTTCCGCCGAACAGGGCATAAAGGGTGCGAGTCGGGGAGCTATTGGGCATCAAAAAAACTCTCAGGTAATGTTTTTCCACACATCAGCATAGACAGAGTTTCTAACTCAGGCCAGATTGACTGACCATAATCCTGTTTTAGGCGCACTTCTATCTGAGCCAATAAATGGATAGCTTGTTGCAGTTGCTGCATGGAAAGGCGTTGTAGTGCCTGAGTCATCAGCGGGCGGCGATTTTGCCACACTCTGAATTGGTCAAATAGCGTGCGCAGCGGGACTTGTTCCAGCTGACGTTTTAGCGTTAATAACTGCAATAACTCGCGTTGCAGGGTACGTAGCAAAATAACCGGTTCACTGTCTTCTTGCTGTAACTGTTGCAGAATATGCCAGGCGCGTTTGCTTTTCCCTGCCAACAAGGCATCAAGCCAGTGGTAAGGGGTGAAGTGCGCCGCATCGTTGACAGCTTGCTCGACTTTCGGCAGCGTCAGTTTACCGTCAGGGTAAAGCAACGATAGTCTTTCCAGGGCTTGCGATAACGCCAGCAGATTGCCTTCGTAGCAATAACACAGCAGTTGAATTGCCGCGTCATCGATTTCCAGATTAAGGCTTTTAGCGCGCGTTCCAACCCAACGTGGCAGTTGTGCCAATTCAGGTGTTTGGCAGCTGACAAAGACTCCATTCTTGCTAAGAGCTTTAAACCAGGCACTATTTTCTTGGGCTTTGGTAAGTTTATTTGCTCGTAATATCAGCAGAATGTCTGGATGTAGCAGGCTTGATAGTTTCACTAACTGCTCATTCATGGGGGCAGTTAACCCACTGTCAGGGAAGCTTAACAGTAGTGTCTGGCGACTGGCAAACAGGCTCAGAGCCTGACAAAGACTAAAGATATTGTCCCATTCAGTGTGAGCATCCAGTGTAAAACTGAAATGCTCGCTGAAGTCATGCTGGGCTGCCACATGGCGAATGTGGTCCTGGCTTTCCTGTAGTAAAAGTGGCTCATTACCACACAACAGATAACAAGCACGCAGCCCCTCATGGAGCTGCGCGACAAGTTGTTCAGGATAAACTCGGATCATTTGGCTGAGGTACTGACGGCCGGTTTGCCAATATTGATTTCTTTGACATCAGCGGTTTTGGTGCTGCTGGTGACTGTGCTATTTCTTGCCGCAATATTAGCATCTTCCTGCGCGCTTTTAACTTCCGCAGCATGCACGGCCAGGAGCTGGCGCACTAACTGTTGAGCGGCTTGGTCCCGCATCTCCTGACGGAGAACTTCGGCTTCTGCATCTTTTGCGAGAGCTGTCAACGGGTTATCAAAGAAGGAACGGAAGACATTGACCCGCAGTGGATAAATATCATGGCCAGGTATCAATACTTGGGCATTGACATGTAGCACTAATTGGTACTCGGCGGTTACACCGTTTTGGAAGATTGAGACGGTGGTCTGATTTTCGCTTGAACCAATAACCCGCAGTATTGGCAAGTCTTTACGCATCGGATCATCAACAATGGTGACGTTGTTTAAACGTAATTGTTGACGTACCGCACGAGTTAACGGGCCATAAGGGTCACTACTTTCCAGCAAAAGCTTTTGCAGTTCAGTAGGCACCTGAGTGGTGCCTCGCAGATTAAAGCCACAGCCAGCGGTGACCAGCACCGCCAACCCCAGCAACAGCGTCAGAATACGATGTCGCACAACTCCTCCTTGTCTTAACCCACAACCAGGTTAAGCAGTTTGCCAGGGACATAGATTACTTTACGCACGGTAACCCCATCCAGGTATTTAGCGACCAAGTGCTCTTGACCAGCACGTTCACGCACTTGCTGTTCAGTTGCGTCGGCTGGTACAGTAATTCGGCCACGTACCTTACCATTAACTTGCACCACGACTAATTTAGAGTCTTCGACCATCGCTTGTTCATCTGCAACCGGCCAAGGTGCGGTATCGATATCGCCTTCACCCCCTAGAGCTTGCCACAAGCTGAAGCAAACGTGAGGAGTGAATGGATAAAGCATACGAACGACTGCCAGCAAGGCTTCTTGCAGCAGAGCTCGGTCTTGTTCGGTTTCCTGAGGTGCACGCCCCAGCTTATTCATCAGCTCCATCACCGCCGCAATTGCGGTGTTGAAGGTTTGACGGCGGCCCACGTCATCAGTGACTTTGGCTATAGTTTTGTGCAAATCACGGCGCAAGGACTTTTGCTCTTCCGTCAGGCTGGCAATATCCAGTGGTGCAGTTGCCCCTTTTGCAGTGTGATCAAAGGCCAGACGCCAAACACGTTTCAGGAAGCGGTTAGCCCCTTCAACGCCAGACTCCTGCCATTCCAAGGTCATTTCTGCGGGTGAGGCAAACATCATAAACAGACGCACGGTATCGGCACCGTACTTTTCTACCATGACTTGCGGGTCGATACCGTTATTTTTCGATTTCGACATTTTGCTCATACCGGCGTAAACCAGTTCATGGCCTTCGGCATCGCTAGCTTTAACAATACGGCCTTTGTCATCACGCTCAACAATGGCATCAACCGGTGAAACCCAGATACGTTCACCATTAGAACCGGTGTAGTAAAAGGCATCGGCCAGAACCATACCCTGACATAGCAGGCGCTTAGCTGGCTCATCAGAATCAACCAAACCGGCATCACGTAGCAGTTTGTGGAAGAAGCGGAAGTACATCAGGTGCATGATGGCATGTTCAATACCACCAACATACTGATCGACGGGCAGCCAGTAGTTCGCCGCCGCTGGGTCCAGCATGCCTTCGTCAAATTGTGGGCAGGTGTAGCGCGCATAATACCAAGACGATTCCATAAAGGTATCGAAGGTATCGGTTTCACGCAGGCCGGGGATCCCGTTAACCGTGGTTTTAGCCCACTCAGGATCGGCCTTAATCGGGCTGGAAATACCATCCATCACCACATCTTCTGGCAGGATAACCGGCAGTTGATCTTCTGGTGTTGGTACCACGGTACCATCTTCCAATGTCACCATTGGGATAGGCGCACCCCAGTAACGTTGGCGAGACACACCCCAGTCACGCAGACGATAATTCACTTTGCGCTGGCCGACACCAAGGGCAACCAGTTTATCGGCAATGGCATTAAAACCATCTTCATAACTCAGGCCATCAAATTCGCCAGAGTTAAACAATGTGCCTTTCTCGGTCAATGCTTCTTGACTTAAATCTGGCTCACTGCCATCAGCCGCTAGAATAACCGCTTTGATTGGCAGGCTATATTTGGTCGCAAATTCATAGTCGCGGGCATCATGGCCAGGAACCGCCATAACCGCACCAGTACCGTAATCCATCAAGACAAAGTTAGCCGCCCAAATAGGTAGCTTCTCGCCATTCAGCGGATGGATGGCATATAGGCCGGTCGGCATGCCTTTTTTCTCCATGGTCGCCATTTCAGCTTCGGCAACCTTGGTATTACGGCATTCGGCAACAAAATCAGCCAGTGCCGGATTAGTGGCAGCAGCTTGCAGTGATAAAGGATGACTTGCAGCGACAGCCACGTAAGTCACACCCATAAAGGTGTCTGGGCGAGTGGTGTAGACCGAGAGTTTGTCTTCGCTATCGACTACGTCGAAAACGATATCGACACCTTCAGAGCGGCCAATCCAGTTACGCTGCATGGTTTTAACTTGTTCTGGCCAGCTTTCCAGCGTGTCCAGATCATTTAGCAGTTGATCAGCGTAATCCGTGATTTTGATAAACCATTGTGGGATTTCTTTGCGTTCAACCGGGGTATCACAGCGCCAGCAGCAGCCGTCGATGACCTGTTCGTTAGCCAGCACCGTTTGATCGTGTGGACACCAGTTCACCGCTGAGGTTTTTTTGTAGACCATGCCTTTTTCATACAGCTTGGTGAAGAACCACTGTTCCCAACGGTAATAATCCGGTTTACAGGTGGCAATCTCGCGATCCCAGTCATAGCCGAAGCCCAGTAATTTCAACTGGTTCTTCATGTATTCGATGTTGTCGTAAGTCCAGGGAGCTGGCGCAGTATTGTTTTTTACCGCCGCACCTTCTGCCGGCAGGCCAAATGCATCCCAACCAATGGGCTGTAACACGTTTTTACCCAGCATACGCTGGTAACGGGAGATAACATCGCCAATGGTATAGTTACGAACATGCCCCATATGTAGGCGCCCTGAAGGGTACGGCAGCATAGATAGGCAGTAATACTTTTCTTTGCTGGTATCTTCAGTGACTTTAAAAGTTTGCTTCTCTTGCCAGTGAAGCTGTACTTGCGTTTCGATATCTTCTGGGCGGTATTGCTCTTGCATGGCGGCCGGTGGTCCTATAGTGAAAAACAGCTACGCCTGTAGCATCATCTGTTTCATATCATAAAGAGAGATCCGCATAGCATAGCCGATAAGCGGCAGCTGCAACAACACTCTGCGTCCTACGGAAGGTTATTTCTGCACAGTGAATGGCAGAAATAACTAAAGTGGGGGAAGAACAACCTGATGATGACGTGACTTCAGTCATTTACGACTAAAATAATTAACGTTAACTTTAATATCATAGTCAGTAGGATCAGAGTGAGTTCTTTCAGATAACAGGAACAAGGTAACAAAAACAGGCGAAAAATGAGTTTTATCCCTACTTTCTTTGTCACAACTTTTGCTTTATCACAACCGTGGATCGAGGAGATTGTATGAACAAGGTCGCTCAATATTATCGTGAGTTAGTGGCATCACTGACGGAACGCTTGAAAAATGGTGAACGTGATATTGATAAACTGGTGGAGAGCGCCGAACAGCGGTTGCATGCTGTCGAAGACTTAACTCATCATGAGGTTGAGCAAATCGTGCAGGCGGTACGCCGTGATTTGGAAGAGTTTGCTCGTAGTTATGAAGAGAGCAAAGATGATTTCACTGACAGTGTATTTATGCGGGTTATCAAAGAAAGTCTGTGGCAGGAACTGGCCGATATTACCGATAAAACGCAATTAGAGTGGCGTGAGGTGTTTAAAGACGTCAGTCATCATGGGGTTTATCACAGCGGCGAGGTTGTTGGATTGGGTAATTTGGTCTGTGAGAAGTGCCATTATCATCTGGCTTTTTATACGCCAGAAGTGCTGCCATTGTGCCCTAAATGTGGCCATGACCAATTTAATCGTCGGCCATTCCAGCCTTAACGTCTATTCGGGCTAAACCGTTCGGCTACAGAGAGACACTCCGCGCTGGCGGAGTGTCATGAGCTTATTCACCGTAGCGGGTAATGCGTTCCACTAATAAGTCAATAAACCCTTGGCGATTTATCCCCATCAGCACGTTTGCATTGGGTTTATTGCCCGTGAGTTCATAATAATCAACCACTGTCATGCCTTGGGTATATTCGCCGCGAGTTTCAATCCCGACCCAGCGTTCGATGCTGGTGAATAGTTCTGGAGCCAGTAACCAGGCGATGGTGCAAGGGTCATGCAGTGGAGCGCCTTGAAAACCCCAGCGTTCCTGACGGTGATACAGCATAAAGAAATCCAGCAAGCCCGCCACCACGTCTGCTACTGGGTTATTCAACTGGCGAATACGATCGATGTCTTCATCCATAACTTGTGCTTGATGAGTGACATCCAATCCCGCCATGGTCAGTGGAATTCCAGATTTAAAGACTCGTTCAGCAGCCTCTGGGTCGACGAAAATGTTAAATTCTGCTGCTGGTGTCCAGTTCCCTAACATCACCGCGCCACCCATGATGACAATGCGCTCTATTTTGGCCATCAAAGCGCCGTGGCCGGCCAGTAGCAAGGCGACGTTGGTCAATGGGCCGGTGGCGACGATGGTCACAGGATGAGGGCTGGCACGCAATACTCTCGCCATCAGTTCTACCGCATTTTCTGCTTGCGGAGCGAAATCAGGATCAGGTAGCGATGGGCCATCTAAGCCGCTTTCACCGTGAACATTGTCAGCAATGATGAGTTCGCGCAGCAAGGGTTGCAATGCACCGCCAGCCACGGGAATATCCTGACGCTCAAGTAACGTCAGAATGCGCAGCGCATTACGCAATGTTTTATCTGGAGTTTGGTTGCCAGCGCAGGTGGTAACGGCTTCAACTTTCAGTTCGGGAGAGGCTAGCGCCAGAATCAGCGCAATAGCATCGTCATGGCCGGGGTCACAATCAATGATAATGGAGCGGGGCATCACTTTTCCTCTTTTTAGTCACACTGTTAACCTGAGAATGCTCACAATAAATGGGATAAGCAATCACGCGGGACGTAAAAAGAGAACAAGAGCAAATTTCCTCCCCTACTGGTGCAGGGGAGGTGGGGAGATTAGTGCAGGATTTTCGCCAAGAAATCTTTGGCGCGGTCAGATTTAGGATTGTTAAAGAAATCATCTTTGTTGCTATCTTCGACGATTTTTCCTTCATCCATAAAAATCACCCGGTTAGCCACTTTACGCGCGAAGCCCATCTCATGGGTGACCACCATCATGGTCATGCCTTCCAGTGCCAATTTGACCATGACATCCAGCACTTCATTGATCATCTCAGGGTCAAGGGCGGAGGTCGGTTCGTCAAACAGCATGGCGATCGGGTCCATACAAAGTGCACGGGCGATGGCGACACGTTGCTGCTGACCACCCGATAACTGAGATGGGAATTTATCGGCATGGGTAGAAAGGCCGACGCGATCCAGCAATTTCAAGCCCTTTTCTCGTGCTGCTGCTTTATCGCGCTTCAGGACTTTGATTTGTGCCAGCGTCAGGTTTTCAATAATAGACAGGTGAGGGAACAGTTCGAAATGTTGGAACACCATACCAACTTTGGATCGCAACTGCGCCAAATTGGTTCCTTTATCATTCACACCGATACCATTGACCAAAATGCTGCCTTTTTGGATAGGCTCCAATCCATTGACGGTTTTGATGAGGGTTGATTTGCCTGAACCTGAAGGGCCGCAGACAACCACGACCTCACCTTTTTTAACTTCAGTGGTGCAGTCAGACAGCACCTGAAAGTGGCCATACCACTTAGAAACATTTTTCAGGGAAATCATCAAACAGTCCTTTTCTTCAAATAGTTAACCAGCATCGACGCGGCAAAACTGATAACGAAATACACCAAACCGGCAAACAGCACCATTTCAACCTGAGTCCCGTCCCGCTCACCAATAGTGGTCGCGGTGCGGAAGAAATCGGCCAGACTGAGGACATATACCAGAGATGTATCCTGGAATAACACAATCCCTTGGGTTAACAGCAATGGCACCATTGCGCGGAAAGCCTGCGGCAGGATAACCAATCTCATGGACTGGCCTTGAGTCATGCCTAGTGCCAGGGCCGCAGAGGACTGCCCGCGAGAGATACTTTGGATCCCGGCACGGATGATTTCTGAGTAATAAGCCGCTTCAAATAATGAAAAGGCTACCATGGCAGAGATGAGGCGAATATCAGTTTTTGGTGATAAGCCCAGCACATTTTGTAATAAGCTCGGGACCACCAGATAAAACCACAGCAGTACCATCACCAACGGAATAGAGCGGAACACGTTGACATAGGCGGTGGCAAACCAGCTGACGGCTTTTATCGGGGAGAGGCGCATCACGGCCAGAACCGTGCCCCAAATGATACCAAACACAATGGCGATAATGGTTATTTTGGCGGTAACCGCCAAGCCTTGCAGTAGGTATGGCAGGCTAGGGACAATAGAACTCCAATCAAATTCGTACATTATTTACTCCCCAGATTGCCGGGTAACTGCACTTTCTTTTCAACTAATCGCATCAACAGCATGATCACGGCATTGATTAATACATAACCAATGGTGATGGCGGTGAATGACTCATAGGCATGGGCTGAGTAATCCAACAGCTTACCGGCCTGTGCCGCCATATCGACCAGCCCGATTGTTGAAGCAATCGCTGAGTTTTTTACCAGGTTGAGCATTTCTGAGGTCATCGGGGGAATAATCACCCGGTAAGCATTCGGCAGTAAAACATAGCGATAAGTTTGTGGCAGGGTTAATCCCATTGCCAGACCAGCCGCTTTCTGACCACGTGGCAGCGATTGAATCCCCGCACGTACCTGCTCGCACACGCGTGCCGCGGTAAATAAGCCAAGGCAAATCATAGATGAGAGGAAGAACTGTATATTCGGGTCTAATTCACTTTTAAACCACATGCCAATATCCACCGGCAACAGCTCAGGTACCACCAGATACCAGGTAAAGAATTGCACAATCAGCGGGACGTTACGGAACAGCTCAACGTAGCAAGTCCCTATCCCTGAAAGAATTCGATTGGGCACAGTTCTTAAAATACCGAATAAGGAACCAACGAAGAAAGCGATCACCCAAGCGCATAGTGATAAAGCGACAGTGACCTGAAAGCCAGACCAAATCCAGCCAAAGTAGGTGGTATTACCGAAAGGGGCAGGTTGCAGGAATATGCCCCAGTTCCAGTCTATTGACATAAAAAACTCCCTTAAAAGGATGGATGACCCATCCTGATGACTGATGATTCAATGCGTCGCGGCCTCCCGAGGGTTAACAAAAAAATGCGGAGTGGGGAACGGCCACCCCGCATCCTGTATACCAATCGGTCCATCATCAATCGAGTTGGGTAGACACTGCCTACCCTGATTATTATTGTTAGTTCAATGCTTTATCATTAGGGGCTTTGAACAGCGCCTTCATTTCATCAGACAGTGAGAAATTCAGGTTAAGATTTTTAGGTGGAATTGGGTTTTTGAACCAACGATCAAAGGATTTTTCAGCAACACCACCGGTTTGTGCAGTAGCGATGGTTTCATCCACCAGATTTTTAAAGGCCGGATCGTTTTTACGCAACATACAGCCGTAAGCTTCCTGGGATTGCGGGGTGCCAACGATATCCCACTGATCCGGTTTCTTCGCTTTTGCACGTTCGCCTGCAAGCAGAGCATCATCCATCATAAAGGCCACTGCACGGCCACTTTCCAAGGTACGGAAAGAATCACCATGGTCTTTGGCGCTGATGATGCGCATGTTCATTTTGTCTTTTTCATTCAGCTTGTTCAGCAGTACTTCAGAGGTGGTCCCAGACGTTACCACCACAGCTTTACCGGCTAAATCTTTGAAATCTTTAACTTCTGAACCTTTTTTGGTCAGTAAGCGAGTACCGACAACAAAAATGGTATTGGAGAACGCAGCTTGTTGCTGACGTTCCAGGTTGTTGGTAGTGGAACCGCATTCAAAATCGAAGGTACCGTTTTGCAGCAATGGGATACGGTTCTGTGAAGTGATGGGGATCAACTTGACCTGCAGGTCTGGTGCGTTAAGTTTTTTCTTGATCGCATCGACAATCAGGTTGGAATAATCTTGTGAATAACCCACGACTTTTTGCTGATTATCATAATAAGAGAATGGAACAGAAGACTCACGATGGCCGACTACGATAACGCCGTTATCTTTAATCTTCTTCAGTGTGTCAACGGAAGCATCTGCCTTTGCTGCGGCTTGCTCTGGTTTTGCTGCTGCTTCTTCTGCTTGGGCTACACCACTTGTTATCCCAGCTAACAGTAGCGCTAACGCCAATTTACGCATATGCATGGTCCAACTCCTTTGCTGTTGTTTTTTGCCTAATGTTTTCTGACTCGATGTTGTGATACTTAAAATGTAGTCATGTTAAAAACGTGAAATGCGAAAAAATCGTCTTATTTTGTTGTACTGGCGTAACCACCGATATTTGTTGGTTCACACGCTATTTTCGTTGTTACTTGTATCAGATTATCTTTAAAAAATAGCCAATTGTTATGCGAATGATAGATAAATGTTTGTTTTTTGAGACGCAAATCGCACCAAATAGAGGCAATAAAACAGTGGCGCACTGTCATGGTGCGTGTTGTGCCCTAAAAATGTGCGGACGAATAACGGCGATTCCTTTACTTGAAACCCACCAGCACCTACCTACTGCGGTAATCCCTATCAATAGCCAGATAATGGCTGATTGCTAACACTATTTGATTAGAAACAATGCAAGGTCTGTGCCAGTAACCGAAGAAAAAGTGAGTAATAACTCTGCGAGTTGAGGCGATAGGGTGTCGTTCTGGGGAGGGAGAAGGAAGAGTCAACCAGCAGATGATGACATTGCTGCTGGTTGATTTCACTGTTGCCAGTTTGAAGGGATTAGCTGAGCTGTTGGTTATTGATGGCCAGGTGGGCTTTAAACACTTCCAGAGCCGTGGGAATGTTTTCTTTTCCGGCATGTTTTTCTGGATTCCACAGATCGGCAAAGGTAATCGCACGACCACAGTGGATAAAGACCTCGTCCACTTCAATCACTAACACACTTCGTGCTGGTTGGCCATTTTGGCTAAAGCGCTCACATAATTGGGGGTCGATGGAGATTTTTGCCCGGCCATTAACGCGAAAACCCTCGGTCCAGCCTGGTATCAAGAACAAAATACCAATAAATGGGTTATGCAGCAGATTGCGGATGCCATCCAGACGATTATTACCGGGTCTGTCTGGCAACATCAGGGTTTTGCTGTCCTGCACATGAATAAAACCCGGCTCCCCACCTTTGGGTGAGCAGTCGATTCCATTGGCACCTAGCGTACCCAGCACCGCAAAGGGGGCCGCTGCGATCAGCTTTCTGGCGTAATCATCAATGTAATCTATCTGTTTTTTCAACACATTCTGATTAGGTGAGGCGTAGTGCTCGCTTAGCTGAGCTTCAGTGGTGAGGATAAATTCTGGATTTAGTGACATAAGGCTCTCAAATTGCAAATCATGCTAATTATTCGTACTGCGCGGCAAGATAACAGCAGTGATAACGATTCGCAATACTGATAATGGGGGAGTTTAAAGGGATGACGGGCATATCAAGGACATGCCCGTAGAGCTGTTTATTTTTTATCTGAACGGCAGCGGATAGCGCGGTATAACGTCAATACCCCGAGAACCAAGGTGATAATCCACATTGGCCAAGAACCAAAACGAGCATAAGGGGTAAGGCCCGTGGTTGGTGTGACTTTAACTTCCAGTACCTGCTGGGTAAACTGCGGGATCTGCGCCTGCACTTCACCACTCGGACCGATTGCTGCGGTAATACCATTATTGGTCGAGCGCAGCAGAGGGCGACCCAACTCTAGCGCTCGCATCCGTGCCATTTGGAAATGCTGCCATGGGCCGATAGAGTGACCAAACCAGGCATCGTTAGAGACGGTCAGCAGGAAATGGGTATCAGGTCTGAAATTATCCCGCACCTGCTGGCCCAAGACAATTTCATAACAGATAGCTGCCGTCAGGTTAAATCCAGCCACATTGAGCTGCGGCTGTACATAATCGCCTCTACTGAATGAGGACATCGGTAAATCAAATAACGGAGCCAGAGGGCGTAGCAGTGATTCCAGCGGCACAAACTCACCAAATGGAACCAGGTGATGTTTGCTATAGCGATTGTGAGTCGGGTATTGATAAGGCTCTTTGTCCCCTAACACAATGATACTGTTAAAGAAGTGATAACCCTTACCCTCAGGTCGGCGCTGGGCGTCAATAATTCCAGTAATCAGGCTGCTATGGCTGGCTCGCATCAGGCCGTCAACCATAGTGAGGAAGGTGTTCTGATCGGTTTCAATGTCAGGAATCGCTGATTCTGGCCAGATGATAATCGGCGCTTTACCCATATACGGGCGCGTTTCATTCAGATACGTTTGTAACGTGCTGAGCAGGACTTTAGGGTCCCACTTCATTGATTGTGCGATATTACCTTGCACCATAGCGACATTCACGGCGCGTTCGGGCTCGGGGGTGAACCAATGCAATTGGCGCAGTGGCCAAGGCAGCAGTAACATCGCCACGGCAATAATCGCGGCGGTAATACGGCGCTGATAGCAGGCGTAAACCAGTAACCCACTGATAGACATCAACATGAAGGTGACGCCATCGACTCCAAGGATTGGAGCAATGCCCCGTAATGGACCATTAATTTGGCTATAACCAAATTGTAACCACGGGAAGCCGGTCAATACCCAGCCGCGCAAGAATTCAGTCAGTTGCCACACTACCGGAGCGGTAATCGCCAGCCGCCACCAGCTTGCTTTAGGGCACAGTCGCGCTAAAACACCGGCAAACAGCATGGTGTAGAGCGACAGATATGCCGCCAGTAGCACCACCAGGAATATGTTGATAGCCATTGGCATACCGCCAAATTCCGAGATGCTGACATAGACCCAGTTAATGCCGCTCCCAAACTGCCCCATACCCCAACAAAAACCAATGAATGCAGCTTGTTTCGTGCTGCGATTCAATGTCAGGCTGAGTAAGCCAAATAGCGAAATAATAGCCGCTGGCCAGTGGTCAAATGGCGAGTAGGCCAACGTACCGCAAGCGCCAAAAAGTAGCGCCAGCAGGGCGCGAGCCCACTGGCGTTGAAGGTATGAAGCGATAGGCATTGAGGATTTATTCTTCCAGTTTGGGTTGCGGAGCGTCATCCGGGATTTTCACATGAACCTGAATGATACGTCGGCTATCCGCCATGGCAACTTTAAATAAGTAACCTTCAATTTCAATAGTTTCACCGCGAGCAGGTAAATGACCAAAGGCCTGCATCACTAAACCACCGATAGTGTCCACTTCATTGTCGCTGAAATGGGTATTGAATACTTCATTGAAATCTTCAATTTGTGTCAACGCGCGAATGGTGTATGTGTGCCGACTGAGCTGACGAACATCTCTGTCTTCCTCATCATCATACTCATCTTCTATTTCGCCAACGATCAGCTCAAGAATATCTTCAATGGTCACCAGGCCTGAGACGCCACCAAACTCATCAATGACAATAGCCATATGATAGCGCTGGGAGCGGAACTCCTTTAGCATCCGATCAACACGCTTACTTTCAGGCACCACAACCGCCGTCCGTAAGACTTTATCAATGCTGAATGGCTCAGAATCCGTGCGCATAAACGGCAGCAGATCTTTGGCCATTAGAATGCCTTCAATATGATCTTTATCTTCGCTGATCACTGGAAAGCGGGAGTGAGCAGATTCAATAATGACATCCAGGCACTCATCCAGCGTTTGATTACGTTTCAATGTAACCATCTGAGAGCGGGGGATCATGATGTCCCGCACGCGCTGCTCGGCGATATCCATCACACCTTCTAGCATGTCTCGGGTATCGGGATCGATCAGATCGTTTTGTTCAGAATCACGGATAAGCTCTACCAGATCACCACGATTTTTAGGTTCACCGTGGAATAACTGGTTAAGGATGAGAGTAAAGAACCCTTTCTTGGGACTGGGGCTATCGTTGTTTTGTGAGTGGTCGTCGCTCATGGCGTTTTAGTTAAGTTTACCCATATTAAATTAAATTATTATCGGCAGCGGTAAACTCACACCGCCGACATCACTTGTTATTTTCACCCTGTCAACAGGGCATCAGTACACCCGATTAACGGGCTTATTCGGGGTCTTTCTCTGAAATATACGGGTCTGGATAACCCAAATTCTGCATTATTTCAGTCTCAATCGACTCCATTTCTTCAGCTTCATCGTCAACGATGTGGTCATACCCTAGCAGATGGAGACTGCCGTGAACAACCATATGCGCCCAATGAGCCAATAGAGCTTTATCTTGTTCAACCGCTTCTTGCTCTACGACCTGACGGCAAATGATTAAATCACCCAATAGTGGCAGTTCAATTTCAGGTGGGGCCTCAAAAGGAAAAGACAAGACATTGGTTGATTTATCTTTACCGCGATAGGTCAAATTTAGCTCATGGCTTTCTGCTTCATCAACCAGGCGGATGGTCACTTCAGCGACTTCCTGAAATTGGGGTAGCACCGCTTCCAGCCAACGTTGAAAATCGGCTTCAGTCGGTAAACCCTGACTATCGGCGCAGGCAATTTGTAAATCGAGGATAACTTGGCTCACGGAGCCTCCTGCTCTGACGGGGTATGACTTTCCCGCTTACGTTGTTCGGCAATGGCATCTTTGCGTTTTTGTTCCGCCGCTTCCCAGGCTTCATAGGCAATAACTACCCGGGCAACCACAGGATGACGCACGACATCTTCACTATGGAAGAAGTTAAAGCTCAGCTCTTCCACATCAGATAACACTTCAATGGCATGGCTTAGGCCTGATTTCTGATGGCGTGGTAAGTCAGTTTGCGTTATATCACCGGTAATCACCGCTTTGGAGTTGAAACCAATACGGGTCAGAAACATTTTCATCTGCTCGATGGTGGTGTTCTGGCTTTCATCCAAAATGATAAACGCGTCATTTAGGGTACGACCACGCATATAGGCCAGTGGCGCGACTTCAATCACATTACGCTCAATCAGTTTTTCAACTCGCTCAAAGCCCAGCATTTCAAATAGGGCATCATAAAGTGGGCGCAGATAAGGGTCGACTTTTTGACTGAGGTCTCCGGGCAAGAAACCCAGCTTTTCGCCAGCTTCAACCGCTGGGCGTGTCAACAAGATACGCCGTACATTTTGACGCTCCAGGGCATCCACCGCGGCAGCCACTGCCAGATAAGTTTTCCCGGTACCGGCTGGACCAATCCCGAAAGTGATATCGTGGTCGAGAATATTGGCGATGTACTGTGCCTGATTGGGGGTCCGAGGTTTGACCATTCCGCGCTTGGTACGGATATTCACCGCTTTTCCGTAGTCAGGTACGCTCTCGGCGGTTTGTTCCAAGACGCGGCTCTCTTTCACGGCAAGGTGAATAGCTTCAGGGTCGATATCTGGGATGACACCACGGATGGACGCAGTATCAACATACAGATGGCGCAGGATATCTGCCGCTGCAACAACGCAGATATTCTTACCGACTAACTTGAAACGATTATCACGACGATTAATTTCAATACCTAATCGGCGCTCCAACTGCTTAATGTTGTCATCAAAAGGGCCGCACAAGCTCAGCAGGCGCTGATTATCGGCGGGTTCCAGCAAGATTTCTTGTGTCACGACGTGCAAACTGTTTCTCTGAGTCACTGCATTCCTCTGGGTCACTTAGGGCCGGTTTATTTGAAGCCAAGGTGCAACTCCAATGACTTTAGATATATCACAAGCTGATGTAACACTAATAATACATGTCATTTCTGAATTATTCATGGTGCAGGGCGCTGACGCAAGTTTGCCACTTATCAATATGTCTCTTCGGCCTCTATTCAAATAGCGACCGTCATATGGCGCAACTTTAAAAGTCGGAATCTGCGTAGCATCCCGCCAAAATAAAACAGGCACTGAAAATACAGTGCCTGCTTGTGCGAAGTGGCTCGAAATTAAGGCTGATACAGGCCAACACCGATTTCATTTTCTTTGCGGGTTCGGGCAATTACCGATTGCGGTGACTCATGAACTCGCAGCTCCATTTGGTCTTCGGTACGTAGCAAAATACCCCGCAGCGAGCTGGCATAAACGTCAACAATTTCCACGTCAACGAATTTGCCAATCATCTCTGGTGTCCCTTCAAAATTGACTACGCGGTTATTTTCGGTGCGCCCAGCCAACTCCATGACATTCTTGCGCGAGGTTCCTTCCACCAGAATTCGTTGCACTGTACCCACCATCCGGCGACTGATCTCCATTGCCTGTTGGGTAATACGCTGTTGCAAAATATGTAGCCGCTGCTTCTTTTCGTCCTCGCTGACATCGTCCGGAAGGTCTGCCGCTGGGGTTCCGGGGCGGGAGGAATAGATAAAACTGTAGCTGGTATCAAAGTGAACATCCGCCACCAGTTTCATGGTTTGCTCAAAATCTTGCTGAGTTTCACCAGGGAAACCGATGATAAAATCAGAACTAATTTGGATATCAGGCCGCGCTTGACGCAGTTTGCGGATGATAGCTTTGTACTCCAGTGCGGTATGAGCGCGTTTCATCATTGTCAAAATACGGTCAGAGCCACTTTGCACTGGTAGGTGTAGGAAGCTCACCAGTTCTGGAGTGTCACGATAAACATCAATGATATCATCTGTGAATTCAATGGGATGGCTGGTGGTGAAACGCACACGGTCAATACCATCGATGGCGGCAACTAAGCGCAATAACTCGGCAAAACTACAGATATCACCATCATAGGTCGCCCCACGATAGGCATTTACATTCTGACCCAGCAAGTTCACTTCCCGCACACCTTGAGCGGCTAACTGTGCAATTTCAAACAAAATATCATCACTTGGCCGGCTGACTTCCTCACCTCGGGTGTAAGGCACCACACAGAATGTGCAGTATTTATTACAGCCTTCCATGATGGAAACAAATGCTGTGGGGCCTTCGGCGCGTGGTTCTGGCAGACGATCAAATTTTTCAATTTCGGGGAAGCTGATGTCTACTATCGGGCTGTGCGTGCCTTGCACATGATTAATCATTTCTGGTAAGCGATGCAGGGTTTGTGGGCCAAAGATCACATCAACACAGGGCGCGCGCTGGCGTAGATGTTCGCCTTCTTGTGAGGCTACGCAACCGCCGACGCCAATAATCAATTCAGGGTTTTTCTCTTTCAATAATTTCCAGTGCCCCAGCAGACTGAATACCTTCTCTTGCGCTTTTTCGCGGATAGAGCAGGTATTAAGCAGCAGCAAATCAGCCTCTTCCGGGATTTCAGTCAACTGGTAGCCATGGGTGCTGGCCAGCAAATCAGCCATTTTTGATGAATCATACTCATTCATCTGGCAGCCCCAGGTTTTGATGTGCAGTTTTTTAATCATTGCCTATCTACCGTCAAAAAATTCATCTTAAAAGTCACATAGCGCGGTGTGGCTCTTCGTGCAGTGCTGCATAAATAGAATAGGGGTAGCACAAAGGCTCCTTGGTCATGAGGCTATTGTAGTCATTTGCCATTGCGATGACCACCGCATAACGGTTTACTTATTCTGATAGGGGATGAAAAATCCGGTACACTTGGGGTAAACAAGACACTTGCCGGTGCAGGTGTTATTAATCACTTTTAAAGCATGGCCAAAATGAATAAATCGCAACCAAATTATGATGTTGTGGTGGTGGGTGGTGGCATGGTGGGTGCTGCGGCGGCACTAGGGCTAGCCCAAACTGGCTGGTCAGTAGCATTACTGGAGCATGAGGCACCCGCGGAATTTGATGTCAATAGCGCTCCGGATCTACGGGTTTCGGCTATTGGTTGTACCTCTGTGTCATTGCTCAAGCAACTTAACGTTTGGCCGCGAGTACAGCAAATGCGTTATGCGCCTTATCGTCGCCTGGAGACCTGGGAGCAGCCAGGTTCTCACGTTATCTTTGATGCGGCATCGCTTTCATTGCCAGAACTGGGTTTTATGGTTGAAAACCGGATTTTGCAGTTGGCGCTGTGGCAACAGATGGCGGAATGCCCTAATTTGACGTTACTGTGCCCGTCACGGCTACAAAGCATGGCTAGAGTAGATGAGTGCTGGAAAATCACTTTAGATGCTCAGCAAGAGATACAGGGCCGTTTAGTGATAGGGGCAGATGGTGCCAACTCGCTAGTGCGGCGTTTAGCCGGTATTGGAACCAGTGGATGGCAATATCGTCAGTCTTGCATGCTAATTACCGTCGAAACGGATACCGCCCAACAAGATACAACCTGGCAGCAGTTTTTCCCAACCGGTCCTCGCGCTTTTCTGCCGCTGTTTGATAATTGGGCATCACTGGTGTGGTATGACAGCCCACAGCGCATCCGCCAGCTTCAGGCGCTGCCAATGGCACAACTGAACCAAGAAATTGCAGCCGCTTTTCCGTCTCGTCTGGGAGCGGTTAAGGCAATTGCAGCGGGTTCTTTCCCGCTGGTTCGCCGGCATGCTCAGCAATATGTCCAGCCGGGGTTAGTGTTGTTGGGCGATGCCGCCCATACCATCAATCCGCTAGCCGGGCAGGGGGTTAATCTGGGCTACCGGGATGTTGATGCGCTGCTAGAGGTGTTGAATCAGGCGCGTGAACGGGCTGAGCTTTGGCACAGTGAGCCGGTATTACTGCGTTATCAGCGGCGTCGTCGTACCGATAATCTGATTATGCAAAGCGGCATGGATGTATTTTACACCACCTTTAGTAATAATCTGCCTGCAGTGAAATTTGTACGTAATCTGGCGCTGATCACTGCGCAACGCGCGGGTAAGCTTAAGGAATATGCTTTGAGGTATGCGTTGGGGCTGTAAGTTCGTCCCACGGTTATGGCCTGTATGTAAATATTGGTTTTGCCTACAGGCTATTTAAGTTCAATGGCTCAATCAATAATTAAGAAAACAAAATCCAGAAAAGCAAAAAGCCCGCCGAAGCGAGCTTTTCTAAATTTGGCTGGGGTACGAGGATTCGAACCTCGGAATGCTGGAATCAGAATCCAGTGCCTTACCGCTTGGCGATACCCCAAAAGATGGTGGCTACGACGGGAATCGAACCTGTGACCCCAGCATTATGAGTGCTGTGCTCTAACCAGCTGAGCTACGTAGCCATCTTAAATCTTTATTCTTAAGAGATTGTATGGCTGGGATACCAGGATTCGAACCTGGGAATGCCAGGATCAAAACCTGGTGCCTTACCGCTTGGCGATATCCCAACTGAAATACAATTCTTTTTTTGCTGACTTAGCACTACCACAGCACAACTTCACTGCTTTACAGCTATCCATCCAATAAAAAAGATGGCTGGGATACCAGGATTCGAACCTGGGAATGCCAGGATCAAAACCTGGTGCCTTACCGCTTGGCGATATCCCATCCGCTGTGACAAACCGATGAACGAATAATGGTGCGGGAGGCGAGACTTGAACTCGCACACCTTGCGGCGCTAGAACCTAAATCTAGTGCGTCTACCAATTTCGCCACTCCCGCAAAAAGATGGTGGCTACGACGGGAATCGAACCTGTGACCCCAGCATTATGAGTGCTGTGCTCTAACCAGCTGAGCTACGTAGCCATCTTTTTTCGCATTACCTTCATCGGCGTTGCGGGGCGCATTATGCGTATATGGCCGAATTGCGTCAACTAATTTTTTCCCAAAAAAGCGCTGAAAGGGTTCGTTTGTTTGGCTTGTGAACAGTCTGGCGATTAAAGCAGCAGTTATGATGATTAATTGTTGAATTTGCCCGCAAAAGGAATATGTCTGTCCTGTTTGATGTTGCAGCGGTGTTAGTTGCTCTTAATTACTGAGCTTCTTTGTATTATGGATTCAAGGGGGGGTTAATGGCAGATAAAAAACAAGGCCGCACAGAGGCGACCTTGATGGTTGAACGATAAATGCCGCTATCCGCAATAAGGTTCGATTATTTATAAGCATCCTGATGCACGCCAACAGCGCGGCCAGATGGGTCATCCATGCTTTTGAATGATTCGTCCCACTCAATAGCTTTCGCTGATGAGCATGCGACCGACGGGCCACCAGGGACACACTCGGCGGCACTTGGCAGCGGGAACAGCTCTTCAAATATTTCGCGATACAAGTAACCTTCTTTGGAAGATGGCGTGTTGTATGGGAAACGGAAGTGAGCAGTTTCCATCTGTTGATCAGTAACTTGCTCAGCGGCTTTTTCTTTTAATGTGTCAATCCAGCTGTAGCCCACACCATCAGAAAACTGCTCTTTCTGACGCCATGCCACACTGTGTGGCAGATAAGATTCGAAACATTCACGCAGTACATGTTTCTCCATCTTGCCATTGCCGCACATTTTATCTTGCGGGTTGATACGCATTGCGACATCAAGGAAGTTCTTATCCAGGAAAGGTACGCGAGCTTCAACACCCCATGCAGACATCGCTTTGTTGGCACGGGCACAGTCATACATATGCAGAGCTAGCAGCTTACGGACCGTTTCTTCATGCAATTCTTTGGCGTTTGGTGCTTTGTGGAAATAGAGATAGCCACCGAATACTTCATCAGAACCTTCACCAGACAGCACCATTTTAATACCCATCGCCTTGATTTTACGTGACATCAGGTACATTGGTGTCGAGGCGCGGATGGTGGTGACATCATAGGTTTCAATGTGATAAATCACATCGCGGATAGCATCCAGACCCTCTTGCACCGTGAAATGAATTTCATGATGCACAGTGCCTAAATGGTTAGCGACTTCTTTCGCGGCGCGTAAGTCAGGAGAACCCACTAAACCAACGGCGAAAGAGTGCAGTTGTGGCCACCAAGCTTCACTGCGCTCATCATCTTCTACCCGGCGGGCCGCAAATTTTTTGGTGATAGCTGAAATAACGGAAGAATCCAGACCACCGGACAGCAGCACGCCATAAGGGACGTCAGACATTAAATGGCTTTTTACTGCTTCTTCTAATGCGTTAGCCAACTCAACTTTGTCAGTAACATTGTCTTTTACATTGTCGAAATCAAACCAGTCGCGATGATAATATTCGCGAATTTCCCCGTCTTTGCTCCAAAGATAACTACCCGCCGGGAATTCTTTAATGGTGCGGCACACTGGAACCAGGGCTTTCATTTCTGACGCCACAAACATATTGCCGTGTTCGTCGTGGCCCATATACAGCGGAATAATCCCCAGGTGGTCGCGACCGATCAGATAGGCGTCTTTCTCTGTATCGTATAAGACAAAGGCGAACATGCCTTGCAGATCGTCAAGGAATTCCGGCCCTTTTTCCTGATACAGCGCCAGAATGACTTCGCAGTCTGAGCCGGTTTGGAATTCGTAGCGATCGCCATATTGTTGACGTAAAGCCTGATGATTATAAATTTCACCGTTTACCGCCAGAATATGGGTATGAGCAGCATTATACAGCGGTTGAGCACCAGTATTGACGTCGACAATCGACAAGCGTTCATGGGCGAGAATAGCTTTATCATTGGCCCACACTCCAGACCAATCCGGGCCACGGTGGCGCATTAAACGTGACATTTCCAGCGCTTTTTTGCGTAACTCAATGGGGTCGGTTTTAAGGTCGAGGACCCCGAAAATAGAACACATAGTAATCTCCCTAACTTCGCTGCTTTGGCGGTGATGATGTTGAATTTGAGTCGTTCATCGCTGGAACTCTTTTTTACATACTTGCTTATGATTGATGCAAGTTATGCCCCATGACGATGCAGTCATCCGAATAATTTGTAGAAAGTGATGCAAAAAACACGCCAATTTATAGCACCATAGATTTGCAGCTATAGCAGGCGCGGTTCTTAGGGCATAAAAAGAAAATGCGCCAAAATAGGGAGGAATGGCAAGAAACTTTGGTGCAATGCACCAAAAAAGGGAATGTAGCGAACAGGGAATAGTGGCGGCCATACATGACCGCCAACGTAAATTAGATAATATCGATTTCTGCCACTGAAGGATAAACGTAGCTCGGACGGAATGGCATGGCTTCAATATCGGATAACGTCGACACACCCGACAGCACTAGAATGGTCTCAAGACCAGCCTGGAAACCAGCCAAAATATCAGTACGTAGATTATCGCCGACAATCACAGTGCTTTCTGAGTGCGCTTGCATTTTATTCAGTGCAGCACGGATGATCCACGGGCTAGGTTTACCGACATAAAAGGGCTTACGGCCAGATATTTTCTCGATTGGGGCACAGAGTGCGCCACAAGCTGGCGCGAAACCATGACCATGGCTATCTGGATTGGTGGCAATAAAACGCGCGCCATTGGCAACAAAATAGGCGGCTTTATGCATCATATCCCAATTATAAGAGCGGGTTTCACCGACAATGACAAAATCAGGATTGATATCGGTGATGGTAAAACCAGCTTTATACAATTCGTGAACTAATGCGCCTTCACCGACCACATAGGCTTTTTTACCATCCTGACGGCGTAGGAAGTCAGCGGTGGCCATAGCCGAGGTATAAAATGCACTTTCTGGTACTTCCAGACCCGCAGAACTGAAGCGGTTAGCCAGATCCTGAGCGGTTTGTGACGGATAGTTGGTCAAAATAACCAACGGCATTCCGGCTTCTTGAATTCGGGCCAGGAAAACATCAGCACCGGGAACAGGGTGATTGTCATGCAACAACACACCGTCGATATCACATATAACGCTTTTGATTGTCATTGTTTATATTACTCTTTCGGCCGCAGCAATAGGTCACTATAACATGGTCGATTACAGGATTGACCATGCAACTTCCTTATTCACGGGCTATCTATAACCCGCCATTTTAAAATCTACGGGTTCTGATTTTCCAACAGACGTTGTAACAATACCCCGTTCAGCATCGCCCGTTTAGCTAACGCAAAAGCGCCGATGGCCGATTGGTGGTCAAGCTGCGAGGTGACTATTGGCAGATTTTGGCGAAAGTTTTTCAACACTTGCGTATTGATACAACCTTGGATGGCAGGAAGCAGGATTTTGTCGGCTTCAATGATTTCACCGGCAATAACGACTTTTTGCGGATTAAATAAGTTGATGGCGATAGAGATGGCTTTACCCAAGTAGCGGCCAACATGCTCAATAACTTCAGTTGCCAGCAAGTCGCCTTTATTTGCAGCTTTGCAAATAGTACTAATATGGCAATCATCTAATGTCAGCTTGCTAGGGTAACCCTGAGCGAGCAGGTGGCGTACGCGGTTTTCAATTGCCGCATTAGAGGCTACGGTTTCCAGACAACCAAAATTGCCGCAATAGCAGCGCTCACCCAGCGGGTCAATCTGGATATGGCCGATTTCACCGACGTTGCCATTACTGCCTAAAAATATCTGGCTGTTAACGATGATACCGGCACCGGTGCCACGGTGTAGCCGAACCAATATGGAGTCCTCGCAGTCACGGGTTGCACCAAAATAGTGCTCAGCCAGAGCCAGGCTACGGATATCGTGGCCGACAAAGCTGGTGACATTAAAGCGATTTTGCAGGTTTTCGACTAATGGCCAGTTGCTTACGCTGATATGTGGCATATAGCGCACGATACCTTTGCTTGGCTCAACCAAGCCCGGAAGAATAACTGCAATGGCAATCAGCTCGCGTAATTTGCGCTGATAGGCCTCAATAAACTGGCTGATGACATTAAATAGCGCGTATTCCAGTGTCTCTTGGGTGCGCTCTGGTAGCGCGTAGTGCTCTTCGCCTAGCGACTTCCCACTCATGTCAAACAGGGTAATGGTGGCATCATGGCGTCCCAGACGGACAGCAATGGTATGGAATTGGCGGTTTTCGGTGACGATAGAGATGGCGCGGCGGCCACCGGTCGAGGCTTGCTGATCGACTTCCTTAATCAGCCCGCGCTCCAACAGTTGGCGAGTAATTTTGGTGACACTGGCGGGGGCTAATTGGCTGAGATCGGCAATTTGAATGCGCGAAATCGGGCCTTGTTGATCAATAAGCCGATAAACCACGGCACCATTGAGTTGTTTCACAAGATCTACATTACCAATTTGTGACAGTCCGCCAGTGCTCATCAATAAAATTACTCGCTTATTTTAAAACCTCGTTACCGTTAACGATGGTTTTAATGATTTTATAATCGCGGGTAAATGCGGTTAGGTTGGCAACTTTGCCGACTTCAATACTCCCTAACTGCTTATCCACGCCAATGGCGCGGGCCGCATAAAGTGTTGCCATACGCAATGATTCATCGAGCGCGATGCCGACATGTTCAACACTGTTCTGTACTGCTTCTATCATGGTCAGTGCTGAACCGCTTAAGGTGCCATTCTCATCTACACATAAGCCATCGCGATAGTATATTGTTTTGCCAGCAAAAATAAATTGATCAATTTCTGCCCCAGCGGGTGCGGTTGCATCAGTGACCAGCACTAACTTCTCACCTTTCAACCGCTTAGCATTACGAATATTGGCCCAGTCGACATGTAGACCATCAGCAATGATACCGGTGTAGACTTCTGGCGTATCAAAAATTGCACCAATCAGGCCAGGCTCGCGCCCAGAAATATATGGCATTGCATTATAAAGGTGCGTTGAAAAACGAATACCGGCAGTAAACCCTTTACGGGCTTGCTGATAGGTTGCATTCGAGTGACCGGCAGAAACCAAAATACCGGCATCAGTCAGTTGACGAATATATTTAGCATCAACAATTTCTGGTGCGACAGTCAATTTGGTGATCACATCGGCATTAGCGCACAGATAATCAATCATTTCAGCGCTAGGTTGACGGATAAACGCCGGATTGTGGGTGCCTTTCTTCAGAGGGCTGATATAAGGCCCCTCCAGATGCAAGCCCAGAGCTTGATGCTGATTCTCTTTCTTTTGCAGGTATGAACGCATGACGTCGACGCCGTGCTTCATAAACTCATCACTGCAAGTAATCAGTGTTGGCAGGAAGCTAGTGCAACCTGATTTTTCATTGGCGCGCTGCATGATATCCAATGTCTCTTCTGAGATGGCCTCAAGAGAGTCATTGAACTGGACACCGCCACAACCATTAAGCTGAACATCAATAAAACCGGGGGCCAGAATGGCACCACCCAAATCGCGTATCTCAATACCAGCCGGAAGTTCATCGACAGGACAGATACGTTCGATCAATCCATCAGCCACGACAACGGCATGATTATCCAGTACTTCATGGCTGGTATAAATACGACCGTGAGTTAAAGCGTACATCTTAGCCCCCTGATAACTATTACAGATTTTTGACGTTTTCAGCTTCTAATTCGCGGAAATATTTTACCGTTTTGACTTTCAGTTCCATGGTCGAAGGCTCATCACACACCATGATGGCTTTAGCATGCAGTTGCAGGCAACTGATGGTCCACATGTGGTTGATGCTACCTTCAACCGCAGCTTGTAAGGCTTGTGCTTTGCCATGGCCAGTAACCAGAATCATCACTTCTTCTGCATCCAGCAATGTACCCACACCTACTGTAAGTGCATATTTCGGCACGAGGTTTGCATCACCACCAAAGAAGCGGGAGTTAGCCATGCGGGTTTCTTGTGTCAGCGTTTTGATACGAGTACGAGAAGCTAAAGAGGATGCAGGTTCGTTAAAGGCGATGTGGCCATCAACACCCACGCCACCCATGAACAGGTGAATTCTACCGTAAGACTTAATTTTCTCTTCGTAGCGACGGCATTCTGCATCGATATCAGGTGCATTACCATTCAGCAGGTTGATGTTTTCAGCAGGAATATCAACATGATCGAAGAAATTGGTGTGCATGAATGTGTAGTAACTTTCCGGGTGTTCTTGCGGCAAGCCGACGTACTCATCCATGTTGAAGGTGACAACATTCTTGAAGCTTACTTCGCCCGCTTTATGCATAGCGACTAAGTGTTTGTAGGCTTCCATCGGCGTGCCACCAGTCGGCAGGCCCAGTACAAACGGACGGTCAGCTGTTGGTTTAAATGCATTGATACGATTTACGATATGACGTGCTGCCCATTTGCCAACTTCTGTGGTGTTTTTCAGTGGGATAAGTCTCATCTTGCACCTCTTGGATTGCGAATAGTGGCTATACTCTACGCGGTTCGAATCATTCATCTAAGCGTAACTCAGATTTTGACTGATGCGCTGGTACAATGCTTTGTTCATTTTTCGAATGATAAAATAAGTTTTGTGTCATGGCTAGTGCATTGGTGCTTTTTGACTGGTTTTTGGTGACATTTATCACAGAATAGGGGGTTTTAATTTGCGTTACGAAATAAATTTTTTACACTCCGCAATGAGTAATACGTGTCGTGAATAAATAAAAGTGTGCCATGCGTTTTTCTAAAAGGTAGTGAGTCAATTAAATAAACTACTTAAAGGGTCCGATATCGGACGAATAGGGGGAAAGGTGAATATTCTTAGTTACTTGCAGAAAGTGGGTCGGGCTTTAATGGTCCCTGTGGCCACACTGCCTGCAGCCGCGATACTAATGGGTGTTGGTTACTGGATAGACCCAGTCAGTTGGGGTGGTGATAATGCACTGGCGGCATTATTTATCAAATCCGGTGCTGCCATCATCGATAACATGTCTGTGTTGTTCGCAATTGGTGTTGCTTACGGTATGTCAAAAGACAAAGACGGTGCTGCTGCACTGACCGGCTTTGTGGGATTCTTGGTATTAACCACGCTGTGCTCTCCAGCTGCGGTTTCGATGATTCAAAAGATCCCGGTTGATCAGGTTCCTGCTGCTTTCGGCAAAATCAACAACCAGTTCGTGGGTATTCTGGTCGGTATCATCTCAGCTGAATTGTACAACCGCTTCAGCAGCGTTGAACTGCCAAAAGCACTTTCCTTCTTCAGCGGTCGTCGTCTGGTTCCAATTCTGACCTCTTTCCTGATGATCGTCGTTGCTTTCATCCTGATGTACGTATGGCCGCTGATTTATAATGCATTGGTGACCTTCGGTGAATACATCAAAGATATGGGCTCTGTTGGTGCGGGTATCTATGCCTTCTTCAACCGCTTGCTGATCCCCGTCGGCTTGCATCACGCCTTGAACTCCGTGTTCTGGTTTGACGTTGCTGGTATTAACGATATTCCTAACTTCCTGGGTGGCCAACAGTCTATCGATAGCGGTAAAGCTATTGTCGGTATTACTGGTCGTTATCAGGCCGGTTTCTTCCCTATTATGATGTTCGGTTTACCGGGTGCGGCGTTGGCGATTTATCACTGCGCACGTCCGGAAAATAAAGCCAAAGTGGCGGGTATCATGTTGGCGGGGGCATTTGCAGCCTTCTTCACCGGTATCACTGAACCACTTGAATTCTCCTTCATGTTCGTTGCACCGGTGCTGTACTTTATTCACGCCGTGCTGACCGGTATTTCTGTGTTCATTGCCGCCAGTATGCATTGGATTGCAGGCTTTGGTTTCAGTGCTGGTTTGGTGGATATGGTGCTGTCTTCACGCAACCCACTTGCCACCCACTGGTACATGCTGATTCCACAAGGCCTGGTGTTCTTCGCCATTTACTACGTGGTATTCCGTTTCACCATCCAAAAATTCAACTTACTGACTCCAGGCCGCGAACTGGCTGTTGAAGGTAGTGAAGAAGATGGTTATGACGTCAATGTTGATAAGAACCCAGAAGTTAACGAAAGTGAAATTAATGGGTTAGCGCGTCGCTACATTGGTGCTATCGGTGGTTCAGATAACCTGACTGGCATTGATGCTTGTATCACTCGTCTGCGCCTGAATGTGAAAGACTCTGCACAGGTTAATGACAGTGTTGCCAAACGCTTAGGCGCTTCTGGTGTCATCCGCCTGAACAAACAAAGTGTGCAAATTATTGTCGGTACCCGTGCAGAACTGATTGCTTCGGCCATGCGTAATGTACTGGCAGGTGGCCCGGTTCCGGCGGCAAGCAGCACGGCTGCTGCAGCTGCTGCCAAGCCTCAAGCGGTGGTTAATACCGCGAAAACCGCCTCTCTGGTATTGGTTTCTCCCATTACCGGTGATGTTGTGGCTCTGGATCAGGTTCCTGATGAAGCCTTCGCCAGCAAAGCGGTGGGTGAGGGTGTTGCTATTCGCCCGACCGATAAAACTGTCGTTTCTCCGGCGAACGGTACCATTGTTAAGATCTTCAATACTGACCATGCTTTCTGTCTGGAAACTGAAACCGGCGCGGAGATTGTGGTTCATATCGGGATTGATACAGTGAAACTGAACGGCCAGGGCTTTGCTCGTCTGGTTGAAGAAGGTGCCACTGTCGTTGCTGGTCAGCCAGTGCTGGAGCTGGATCTGGCTTATCTGAATGCCAATGCGCGCTCAATGATTAGCCCGGTTGTTGTCAGCAATATTGATGATTATGCCGGTATCTCAGTGTTGGCGGGCGGCTCTGTTGTCGCGGGCCAAAGCCCACTGTTTGAGGTTCGTGGTAAATAATCAGTTTAAGATTCGCGCTATGATGTACTGAATGACTGGCCTGAGTTTTAAGCAACCTAGCGGGAAGAGAGCGATCTCTTCCCGTTTTTTTGTTTTATTTACTGTAACAAACGGTTGTTTCCGGGCCGGGCTTGTTGGATTATATGCGGTTATATTTGTTGCGTTTGCATTGAGGAATAGAACAATGAGTGAGGCAGAAGCCCGCCCAAGTAATTTTATCCGTCAGATTATTGACGAAGACTTAGCCAGCGGCAAACACACGTCGGTTCATACTCGCTTCCCGCCGGAGCCTAACGGCTATCTGCATATCGGCCATGCGAAGTCTATTTGCCTGAACTTTGGTATTGCACAAGACTATCAGGGCCAATGTAATCTGCGTTTTGATGATACTAACCCCGTGAAGGAAGACGTGGAGTTCGTTGAGTCAATTAAACACGATGTAGAGTGGTTAGGCTTCACCTGGAGCGGTGATATACGTTACTCCTCAGACTATTTTGATCAACTGTACCAGTACGCTGTGGAGCTCATTAACAAAGGGCTGGCCTATGTCGATGAGTTAACCGCTGAGCAGATGCGTGAATATCGCGGCACATTGACAGCGCCGGGTAAAAACAGTCCTTATCGTGACCGCAGTGTGGAAGAGAACCTGACACTGTTTGAAAAGATGCGTGCGGGTGGCTTTGCTGAAGGTACAGCGTGTCTGCGCGCTAAAATCGACATGGCGTCGCCATTCATTGTGATGCGCGACCCAGTGCTGTATCGCATTAAGTTTGCCGAGCATCATCAGTCGGGTAACAAGTGGTGCATCTACCCGATGTATGACTTTACCCACTGCATTTCCGATGCTATTGAAGGGATCACCCATTCACTTTGTACACTGGAGTTCCAGGACAACCGCCGCTTGTATGATTGGGTGTTGGATAATATCTCCATTGAATGCCACCCACGTCAGTATGAGTTCTCGCGCCTGAATCTTGAATACACCATTATGTCTAAGCGTAAGCTGAACCAATTGGTGACTGAGAAGGTGGTGGAAGGCTGGGATGATCCACGGATGCCAACTATTTCAGGTTTACGTCGTCGTGGTTATACCGCCGCTTCTATCCGTGAATTCTGCCGCCGTATTGGTGTGACCAAGCAAGATAACAACGTTGAGATGATGTCACTGGAATCTTGTATCCGTGATGATCTGAACGAAAATGCGCCACGGGCTATGGCAGTTCTTGATCCCATCAAGGTGATTATCGAAAACCGTGCCGCTGGGGAAGAGTGGCTGACGATGCCAAATCATCCGAATAATCCGGACATGGGCACTCGTCAGGTACCATTCGATAGCGAAATTTATATCGATCGCGCTGACTTCCGCGAAGAAGCTAATAAGCAATATAAGCGTTTGGTGCTGGGTAAAGAAGTGCGCCTGCGTAATGCTTATGTTCTTAAAGCTGAGCGTGTTGAGAAAGATGCCGAGGGTAATGTCACCACGCTTTATTGCAGTTATGACCCAGAAACCTTGAACAAAGACCCTGCTGACGGCCGTAAAGTGAAAGGTGTTATCCATTGGGTATCTGTTAAGCACGCCTTGCCAGCGGAAATTCGTTTATACGACCGTTTGTTTAGCGTACCAAACCCAGCGGCGGCGGACGACTTCCTGTCGACCATCAACCCTGAGTCTTTGATTATCCGCCATGGCTTTGTTGAACCAAGTCTGGTTGCTGCTGTACCAGAGAGAACCTATCAATTTGAGCGTGAAGGTTATTTCTGTGCTGATAGCCGTTATTCACGTCCAGATGCTTTGGTGTTTAACCGCACTGTAGGTCTGCGTGATACTTGGGCAGCGAAAGCGGCTAATTAATCTTTAGCCCTCAGTATTAGTAGAGCAGGCGTGGCTTAGTCCACGCCTTTTTTATGGAATGTTTTTTTTATTAAACACCGATTCCTCCCCCTCTTTATCCTCTCGTTGTACTGTATCCCTTGGTCAATCTCGAAAGATCGCTTTCCTTTCTCTCTTGAGAGCACCTGTCTGTAAGTCTTTCTTAAATATTCGCTTTACGAATTAACTGAATAAATATCACTGTTTTTTCAATAAAAACGTATGTTTTATTCAATAAGCTGAAACCATTCAAGATGTCAATGAGAGACTATTTTCACTCAAGGTCTTGCTGTTATGCATTGTTTTTAAAGCTTTTGTGAGCTCTGTAATATTTTTTCACAGTTATGTGCTCGTTGTCATACTTTGAATAATTAGCTTCTTTTTTGATTGATAATTCGCGTCGCGAAAAATAGTCTGTATCCCAGCAGCAATCTTCAGAGAGTTTATTTTTCGCAAGATCAACTGCTGGTGGAGATTTCTTCCCGGCAAAAATTTTACCCACTTAGGGTTTCTTTGAGGCTAAGTCTGTAAGCAGTGGTGAATACAGGCAAAGCACTTTAAATGTGATGTCAAAGAGGAATTTTTTTATATGGTTATGCACGGTGCTAAACGTAAAACGTTAGCGCTCGCAGTCGCGGGTGCAGTGTTAGGAACGGGCTTTATGGCAACCCCAGAGGCCAGAGCTGAAGGTTTTATTGATGATTCGTCACTGACCGGCGGTATTTACTATTGGCAGCGTCAGCGTGACCGTAAAGATTTAACGCCAGGCAGTGCTGAATACGGTAAGTATGTCGCCAACCTGCATCACTCCACCTTTAACGCCAATCTAGACTTCTCCTCCGGTTATGCCGCAGATATGTTCGGCATTGACTTAGCGGCTTTTGGCGCGGTTGAAATGACCAACAGTGGCCCAGCGGCACCAAACGAAATTGGTTTCAGTGATGCCAAAACCCGTTGGGATGAAAAGTGGACTGGCGATAAGAGTGGCGTCAGTGTTTACAAAGCGGCAGCCAAATTCAAGTTAGGCAATTTCTGGGCGCGTGGTGGTTATATCCAACCTACCGGCCAGACACTGCTAGCACCACATTGGAGCTTCATGCCGGGGACTTACCGTGGTGCTGAAGGTGGCGCGAAATTTGATTTCGATACTGCCGGTGCTCTGTCCATGTCTTATATGTGGACTGATGAATACAAAGCTCCGTGGTATCAGAACATGTACAACTTCCGTCAGGCCGACGGTAAAACCGGTGTGAGCTACCTGCATTCATTCGGTGCCAAATATGACTTCAAAAATAAACTGGTACTGGAAGCTGCATTCGGTCAGGCCAAAGACTACATGGATCAGTATTTTGCCAAGGCATCTTATGCCTTCCCGGTTGCTGGCAATGATCTGCGTACTTCCTACCAGTTCTACGGTGCAAAAGACAAAGTTGATGGCGGCTTCAAAGATGTTAATGACGTCTATGACGGTCTAGCTTGGTTACAAGCATTGACCTTGGGCTACACCACTGGGCCACTTGACTGGCGTTTGGAAGGAACGTGGGCCAAAGCTGATGGTAATCAGGGTTACTTCCTGCAACGTATGACTCCAGGTTATGCGACCTCAAATGGTCGTCTGGACGTGTGGTGGGATTCTCGCTCTGACTTCAACGCCAACGGCGAAAAAGCGCTGTTCGGTGGCGTGATGTATGACTTGAAAAACTGGAATATGGCCGGTTGGTCGGTCGGGACTTCTTATGCGTATGGTTGGGATGCTAAACCAAGTACCAAGCCAATCTTTGACCAGAATGTGCGTCTGAAAGAATCTGCATGGAACTTTGATGTTCTCTATACCCTGCAAGAAGGCCGGGCGAAGGGCACATTATTCAAATTGCATTACACCATGTACGACAACCATACCAATATTCCAAGCTATGGCGGTGGTTTCGGTAACGTATTCCAGGATGAGAAAGACATTAAGTTCATCGTAATTGCACCATTTACTATCTTCTAATTTTTTGATTGCCATCCCCGGTAACTCCCCGGGGACTTAATGGAGTGCAGCCATGAAGAAACTACTTTTTGTTCTTGCCGCGGTGGTAGGGCTTAGCGCCTGTGCACCACAAGGGCCGGTTCAGCCAGAAGATAGCAAACTTAAACAAGCTTATAGTGCCTGTATCCAGGCTACCGAAGGCTCACCAGAAAGACTAATACCTTGCAAAGCGGTGCTGAACGTCTTGCAACAAGAGAGAGCCCATCAGGCCTTCACTGATAAAGAGACGGTGCGAGTATTGGATTATCAGCGCTGTATTGATGCGGCTCATACCGGTAACGGCCAAGCTTATGACGCCCAGTGCGGCAAACTATGGCAAGAGATTCGCAACAATAATTAATCGGCAAAAAGAACAATCTGCGGCACCAATTAATCAGCTACAGAAATTGAAACTAACAATAATTCTGCCAGCAGTAATACTTCCAGTAGCAATGTTGGCAGAAATTATTAATTACGGATGAGGTTAGTGATGAACAAATTCAAATTAAATGCGTTAGCGGCGATAACCGCAACCTTTGGCTTGATGGGGTACGCCAACGCGGACACCACCAATCAACAGATTGTTGACCAGCTAAGTACCTTGAAAGTTAACTATAAAATATTAGATAACCGTGCGGCTGAGAATGGTGTTGATTGTGCCAAGTTGGGTGCCGATTGGGCATCATGTAATAAGGTATTGATTACTCTGACCAACACCGGGGACGAGATCACAGGCCAGGATTGGGCCATTTACTTCCACAGCATCCGTCAGATTCTGACTGTAGATAACGACCAGTTCAACATTACCCACTTAACCGGTGATCTGCATAAAATTGAGCCGACGGCGAAGTTCACCGGTTTCCCGGCTAATCAGGCGGTTGAAATCCCGATAACCGGTGAATACTGGCAGTTGTTTGCCACTGACTTTATGCCGCGCTGGTATGCTACCTCCGGCGATGCTAAGCCAAAAGTACTGAAAAGTACCGATACCGAGGATATCAACGAATATCTCACCCAGTTTACCGGCGATCACTGGAAACGCACCAAAGACGATAATAATGTATTGATGACGCCAGAGTCGCGTTTTGTTAAAAACGAAGCAGTGAAAACCTTAGCGGCGGCTAGCCTGCGTGGTCAAATTATCCCGACACCGATGGCGGTGACAGTTCACCAGCAAGATGCAGATTTGAGTAAAGGTGTGGCACTGGATTTGAGTGTCTTGCCTAAGCCAGCCGCTCAAGCTGCCCAGCAGCGTTTTGAATTACTCGACCTGACCGTCAATTCGGCCGGCTTCCCGATTAAAACGTCAATTCTGCCAGCGGCCTTTAAAGGTGATTTGGCGGTTTCCGGTGCTTATGAGCTGAAGATTGGTGAGAAAGGCGCGCAAGTCATTGGTTTTGATCCCGCAGGGGTGTTTTACGGCTTGCAATCGATCCTCTCTTTAGTGCCGACTGATGGCAGCAAAAAAATCGCTACGTTAGATGCAAAAGATGCGCCACGCTTCGAATACCGAGGTGTTTTCCTCGATGTTGGACGTAACTTCAAAACCAAAGATGCGGTGCTGCGCCTGCTGGATCAGATGGCCGCTTATAAGCTGAACAAATTCCACTTCCACTTGAGTGATGATGAAGGCTGGCGCATTGAGATCCCTGGCTTGCCGGAGCTGACCGATGTGGGGAGCAAACGCTGCCACGATTTGACTGAAAATACCTGCTTATTGCCACAATTGGGTTCTGGCCCGGATAGCAATAATCTGGGTTCCGGCCACTTTACCCGTGATGACTACATTGAAATTCTGAAATACGCTAAAGCTCGCCAAATTGATGTAATTCCTGAAATTGATATGCCAGCCCACGCCCGTGCGGCAGTGGTATCGATGGAAGCGCGTTACAACAATCTGATGAAGCAGGGCAAAGAGAAAGAAGCTAATGAATTCCGTTTAGTTGACCCAACAGATGACTCTAACACTACGTCAGTTCAGTTCTATGAGCGCAAAAGTTATCTAAACCCATGTCTGGATTCATCGAAGCGTTTTGTCGATAAAGTGATTGGCGAAATGGCCCAGATGCACAAAGACGCGGGCATGCCATTAACCACCTGGCATTTTGGTGGTGATGAAGCGAAAAACATTCGTCTGGGGGCTGGTTTCCAAGACAAAAATGGCACCATTGAGCCGGGCAAAGGCATCATTGATAAGAGTGTTGAAGATAAGCCGTGGGCTAAGTCTCAGGTATGTCAGGACATGGTCAAGCAAGGCAAAATTCAGGATGTTGAGCATCTCTCCAGCCACTTCGCTATTGAAGTTAGCAAACTGGTTAATGCCCACGGCATCGAAAAAATGCAGGCTTGGCAAGATGGTTTGAAAGACGCTAAGGATTCGAAAGCCTTTGCTACCAAACGGGTTGGCGTTAACTTCTGGGATACCCTGTATTGGGGGGGGGCTGACTCCATCAATGATTGGGCCAATAAAGGTTATGAAGTGGTTGCCTCTAACCCGGATTATGTCTACTTCGATATGCCTTATGAAGTTAATCCGAATGAACGCGGTTACTACTGGGCGACTCGTTTTAGCGATGAAGCCAAAGTTTTCAGCTTTGCACCAGATAACATGCCGCAAAACGCTGAAACCTCGGTTGACCGCGATGGTAATCATTTTAGTGCGAAGAGCGATAAGCCATGGCCGGGCGTACATGGTATTTCAGGACAATCGTGGAATGAAACAGTACGCACTGATAAACAGATGGAATACATGATTTTCCCTCGCGTATTGCCACTGGCCGAACGAGCCTGGCACCGCGCCTCTTGGGAGCAGGATTATAAAGCGGGCCGTGAGTACCAAGGTGGCGAAACACATTGGGTCGATACTGAAGCATTGAACACCGATTGGCAGCGTTTCGCTAATATTATGGGCCAACGCGAATTGGCAAAACTGGATAAAGCCGGTGTTGCTTACCGCTTGCCGATACCGGGTGCGCGTGTTGTCAACGGCGTATTAGAAGCCAACATTTCCTTACCGGGGCTGATTATCGAGTATTCCACTGATGGTGGTAAGCAATGGCAGAAGTATGATGCCAAGCTGCAATCTACAGTCAGCGGTGAGGTGTTAATCCGTTCAACCAGCCCAGACGGAAAACGCAGTAGCCGTGCTGAGCCAGTGAAAGTTTGATTATTGTTTTTAACGTGCTGTGTCTGATGTTATCTCCTGTTTGCTAGGTTCTTTAGGTAAACAACATTAAGTGAAGTTGAGTTGATGGTTTTTCCCCCGGCAAGTCCGGGGTTTTTTTTGCTCCCAATACAGACATAATCACCAGATAAAGGCGGTGAAATTGATGTCGAAATTAATAGCGGGCAAACATGAACAACTGAGGGAGAGATAAATAAGAGTGACCACCTGGCTCCCGACTTAACGAGAAAGGTGGCCATCATGCTGATGGATAATGCGGTGGTTTAAACCCTAAGGCTAGGTAGTACTTAAAATATTAGCGCTTAAAATTTTTATAAAATCAATGCGATAATATGATGCCAAATAGGTTTCAAATTGCAGGTAGGTGGCAATTGAGAGAACCCGATGAGCTTACATTGAGTAAGTGGTTCGGGTGAGTGATAGCAGCCAACACACCTGCAGAGTCAAAGATGATGGGCAGACTTTATCTCTCGTCGTGCGCCGACTCATTTTCACGACAATTACCCACCTCACAGTGGCCGTACAGATACAGACTATGATTGGTCAGCTTGATACCATGTTGTTTAGCAATTTTACGTTGTAGCGATTCAATCTCTTCATTACTAAACTCAATCACTTTGCCGCAATCCAGGCAAATTAGATGATCGTGATGCAGCTTCTGCGTCAGCTCAAAGACTGATTTACCGCCTTCGAAATTGTGGCGGGTGACAATGCCGGCATCATCAAACTGGTTCAGTACACGGTATACCGTCGCCAAACCAATTTCTTCACCGATATCGATCAGCTTTTTATAAAGGTCTTCCGCGCTGACGTGGTGGCACTCCGGATACTGCAACACTTCCAGAATTTTAAGCCGGGGCAGTGTTACTTTTAAGCCAGCGTTTTTTAAGGCTTTGTTGTTGTCAGTCATGCGGATTCAGTCCTGTTACTATCGATTCAAATTAAGGCTGTTCAGCCTATGACATCCGTGGCGCAATAATTACAATTGCGTCTCATTATAGAACTGCTAGCCCCAAATGAAAACCGTGGTTGTTAACAAAGATATAATTACACACTTTGCCCGATTAATCATGCAATGTATTGATGAATGGGATTGTTGCATCATTTAAGTATAAGGTCGCTACCGGTAACGTTACAAATTTGTAGCGATTTATTTTCATTTTGCACGCATCATGCTGCTGATTTGTGGACTGCTTAACAAAGCTCATTCTGATAATAAATTAAACCAGCCATATTTTGTGGTTATTGGCTTCTGCAACATGGAGTTAAAGGTTGGGGGTAGAAAAAAGGACATCAAAGGAGAACTTGAGTTAATGGAAACGCTGGCGATATTTAATACCACCTTAGCGTTTCCTATTTGGCAAATTAACCGGCTAACTCGGCCAGATTCAGTTCTTCGCTGATCTGTTTTACCCAAGCTTCTACACGTTCATTGGTCAGTTCTGGTTGTCTGTCTTCATCAATGGCTAAACCAATGAAGTGATCATCATCAGCCAAACCTTTAGAAGCTTCAAAGTGGTAGCCTGCGGTTGGCCAGTGACCGACGATCGCTGCACCACGTGGTTCGATGATATCGCGCACAGTACCCATCGCATCACAGAAATATTCTGCGTAGTCTTCTTGATCACCACAACCGAACAAAGCAACCAGCTTGCCGTTGAAATCGATCTCTTCCAGTGTTGGGAAGAAATCATCCCAATCACACTGGGCTTCACCGTAATACCAGGTTGGGATACCAAGCAGTAGAATATCGAAGCCTTCTAAATCTTCTTTACTGCTTTTGGCAATGTCGTGAACCTCAGCAACCTCTTTGCCCAGTTGCTTTTGGATCATCTTGGCAATGTTTTCGGTATTGCCAGTATCGCTGCCAAAGAAAATGCCTACAGTTGCCATATAACTTAATACCTTTTTAATTCAAATAGTTGCGTTAAATTTCGAGCGTGTTGCCCAATAATATAACACATGTATAGGGCGACATCATGCCAGAAAACGCCATCTGGCTCATATCAAGTTTATGCGATATTAAATTTTTGTGAGTCGCTCAATCTTGCAGTGTCATTGCCGATAACCTTTGTGTAACCGGAAGGTTGCAATTTGCGGTGCCAGGGGGAAAACCGTCAGATGAGAGTTTGTCGGGAAAGGAGTCGTCGTTAGCTGTATGGAACGTCCTTTATTGCTTTTCGGTCATCAAATAACACCAGAGTCTCTAACGGTAACTATCCGATATATAAGGGGAACGAACATGCGGTTTTTAAAAAACATTACCATCAGGGCAGCATTACTATGGGTGCTTGGCGCTTTTTGTCTGCTCTGGGGCAGTGTATCTACTTATACGCTGTTATCACTTAACCAACTGACTCAATCTTCCAACGCCAATGCGGTGTTGGTTGAAAACATGAATTTGGTCAATCAGGGAACAGACCAATATTTCCGTATGGTAACTCGTCTTGCTCGCTCAGTTGATTATCGCCAAAACGGTAATATTGCGGACGCGGAGAAAGAACTCAATTCATCTAACGTCGCACTGGATAATTTGAAGAAAAAACTCGCCGAGTTTAAAACCATCGACCACGCACAGATTGATCCCGCTTTAGTCACAGGAGTGATTGATGGGTGGAGTGGATTAATTGATCAGGGCGTGACGCCGCTCTATCAGGCGGCAATGGACAACAATAGTGTGGCTTATCAGGATTTAGCGAAGAAAACTGTGCCGGCGTTGAGCCGCCAATATGGGGCTGTTGCCGAAACATTTAATCAGGCAGCATCGAAAGCCATTGGTGTGGCTAAAGATCAATTCTCGCACTTAACCAAAGTAAGCAGCATTACGCTTATCTCTGCGCTGGTCGCCGGTCTGGTGATTTTATTAGCCACAGACCGCTATCTAGTGGTCAATCTGGTACGCCCATTAGACGATATTCGTGCGCATTTTCGGGTTATTGCTTCTGGCCAGTTGGGGCGGCCTATAGTCGATTTTGGTCGTAACTGTGTTGGGCAATTATTCCCGCTGTTGCGCGATGTGCAGACCAGTTTGGTAAACACCGTACAAGCGATTCGTAGCAGCACCGATGGGATTTACCATGGTGCCGCAGAGATTTCTGCCGGTAACACAGATTTGTCATCCCGTACTGAGCAGCAGGCTGCAGCCCTCGAAGAAACCGCCGCGAGCATGGAGCAACTGACCGCCACCGTAAAACACAATGCTGATAATGCGCATCATGCCAGCCAATTGGCGGCTAATGCCTCAGCAACCGCGAAAAAAGGCGGGGTATTGGTGGCTGATGTGGTGAATACCATGAATGAGATTTCAGCCAGTTCACGCAAAATAGCTGATATCACGACTGTGATTAACAGTATCGCTTTCCAAACTAATATTCTGGCGCTGAATGCGGCAGTTGAAGCGGCCCGCGCCGGTGAGCAAGGCCGTGGTTTTGCCGTGGTGGCCAGTGAGGTCCGTAATCTTGCTCAGCGCAGTGCACAAGCAGCGAAAGAGATTGATAGCTTGATTAATGAGTCAGTTAGCCGAGTCAGCAGTGGTTCGGCGCTAGTGGAAAGTGCGGGTGTCACTATGGATGAGATAGTTCGCTCCATCACCAATGTGACTGATTTGATGGGGGAGATTGCTTCTGCCTCTGATGAGCAAAGTAAAGGTATTACTCAGGTCGGGCAGGCGGTGGCTGAAATGGACAGTGTGACCCAGCAGAATGCCGCATTAGTGCAAGAAGCTTCCCGAGCTGCGGCCTCACTAGAGGAACAAGCGACTCAGTTGAACCTGGCGGTTGCTGTGTTTAAATTACAATCAGATGAGGAGCGGGTAAAACCGGCAGCAAAACCGCGCGCGAAGGTATCAGCCGCAACGGCGGTCAGCAAGCCAGACAGCAATGCGAACTGGGAAACATTCTAAGCGAGTAGGGCATAAAGTAATAACGGCGTGGCGCAATGAATTACGCCACGCCGTCGTGGTAACCGAAAAGGTTAAAACCCGTCTTGTGAGTGCTCTAACTGAGCAAGTAACATTTGTTCAATTAGTTCACTGCGGCTGATATTACGCTGCTCTGCAAGGCTGTTGAGAGCATCGACGGCATCAGCATTAATCTTCAGTTCCACACGTCGTAAGCCACGTACTTTATCGCGTCGCAGTTGATTTCGCTTATTAATTCTAAGCTGTTCATCACGGGATAATGGGTTTGTTTTCGGTCGCCCCGGACGGCGTTCATCTGCGAACAGATCCAGCGTCGTGCGATCCGTTTGTTCTTTTGCCATAGGTAGCGGTACTACAAGGGATTTACATCAAAAAGCTTGATGATTTGGTTTACACGTTTCAAGTTGAGAACATAGATAGAATGCATTGAGTAACCTATTATCCTACAGCTTGAATTTGCATTTGCCACCAAAGCGCGAGGCAAATTTATAGCGCGCCATAATACCCCAGCCAACCGAGCAACGACAATGCTTTACTGTGAATAGATTGGGCTAATTTGTTCTTTTTTGCACAATTTTTCCACAGGTAATACATTTCTTTTCCCCAGGGAGTGATTTTTAAACAATCCTGCTGGCCGCCAACTTTATTCGGGATCAATAAAGCGGTGAATCGCACGCAATACTGAATCTGGTTTTTCTGCGTGCACCCAATGACCGGTTCCGGCAACGACATGGGCACGGGCTTGCGGAAACTGGCGAGCAATCTCATCGCGATAGCTGTCTTGGATATAGGGCGATAGTTCACCACGAATAAATAAAATAGGGTGTGGCCAGGGGGGAATGGGTTGCCAGCCAACAATATTTTCGTACTGATTCCACAGTGCTGGCACATCAAAGCGCCATTCACCATTGTGGAATGATTTTAATAAGAACTGAATAACACCTTCTTCTTTTATTAATTCACGCATCAGTTGGGCTGCTTGCTGGCGCTGAGTCACTCCCGCAGCACTGACTGCATTGATCGCCGCGAAAATCTGATCATGACGACGTACCTGATAATTAACTGGGGCGATATCAATGGCAACCAGCTTTTCAATGCGGTCTGGTGCAATGGCTGTCATTGCCATCGCGACTTTACCGCCCATAGAATGCCCAATGATAATCGCTTTCTCTATGGCGAGCTGGTCCATTAATTCCAGCACGTCTTGTGCCATATCCGGGTAACTCACCTGCGGCGAACGCGGAGATAATCCGTGGTCGCGCAGGTCTACCTGAATCACATCATGGTCTTGGTGCAAATCACGAGCGAGCACACCAAGATTATCAAGGTTACCAAATAGGCCATGAATTAAAATAATGGGCTGGGCTGGTGTGGGAGAAAGTGCGTTTTGTAAGCGGAAGTTTAATTTCATGGTGAAGTTCATACTGAGAGATATTGTGGTTAGGGTATCATGACTGGGTAAAGGTGTGCTGCTCCATGATTATTTGCCTTATCAGGTATATGTGGGTGATTGAGTTGTTACTGATGCGCAGAGCGGATTTATCCGGGTAAAGCCATGATAAAGGTACTCGTTAGCGCGCTTTGACTTTATAATCCTAAGATATGCATAAGAAAGTAGAAAACCGTACTGGATAAAGATGAAAACTATTGAACTCGACGAAGAACTTTATCGCTATATTGCCAGCCATACGCAACACATTGGCGAGAGCGCGTCTGATATTTTGCGGCGCATGCTGAAGTTTACCGCTGGTCAACCGGTACCCAATTTGCCTGCTAATAGTAATGATGCAGCCAAAACGGTGGTCGCGCCAGCGCCACGAGACCGGGTTCGTGCAGTGCGTGAATTGCTGCTATCTGATGAGTATGCGGAGCAAAATAGGGCAGTTAACCGCTTTATGTTGGTGCTATCAACACTATATACCTTGGATGCACAGGCATTTACTGAGGCGACAGAATCATTACATGGCCGTACCCGGGTTTATTTTGCCGGTGATCAGCAGACATTATTGCAAAACGGGACGCACACCAAGCCCAAACATGTCCCTGGTACGCCATACTGGGTCATTACCAATACCAATACCGAGCGTAAACGCAGCATGGTGCAACATATCATGCTGACAATGCAGTTCCCGCCGGAGTTGACTGAGAAAGTCTGCGGGACTATCTGATTTCATTTAACCATCCTCTTTTACCGCTGTTGTCTTTTAGTGTGCCATCAGGGGTAAAAGTGCAAGCTTATAGGGAGTCGTGACTGTGGCTAATCACCCTCGTGCCGGGCAGGCTGCTCAGCAAAGCGATTTGATTAATGTTGCTCAACTCACATCGCAATATTATGTATTGCAACCTGAGGCTGAAAATCCAGCCCATGCGGTTAAGTTTGGTACTTCTGGCCACCGCGGCAGTGCGGCGCGCCACAGTTTTAATGAGGCTCATATTTTGGCTATTGCTCAGGCGATTGCTGAAGTTCGTCACCAGCACGGTATCACTGGCCCATGTTATGTGGGTAAAGATACCCATGCATTGTCTGAACCGGCTTTTATTTCGGTATTGGAAGTGTTGACGGCGAATGGTGTAGATGTTGTGGTGCAGCAAGACAATGGTTTCACCCCCACTCCCGCTATTTCCCATGCCATTCTTTGCTATAACAGCAAAGGTAAAGATCTGGCTGATGGCATTGTGATTACGCCATCACATAATCCACCTGAAGATGGCGGCATCAAGTATAACCCGCCCAATGGTGGTCCAGCAGACACCAATCTGACCTCGGTAATTGAAAAGCGAGCTAACCAGTTACTCAGCTTGAAATTGGACGGAGTTAAACGTCAGACACTCGATAAAGCCTGGAAAGGCAATCATCTGCGTGAGCAGGATTTGATTCAGCCGTATGTTGAAGGTTTGGTTGAGGTGGTGGATATCCCCGCCATTCAAAAAGCAGGCCTTAAGTTAGGCGTTGACCCACTCGGCGGTTCGGGTATTGCCTATTGGCAACGTATTGGCGAGTACTATAAGTTGGATTTGACGCTGGTTAATGATTCCATCGATCAAACTTTCCGCTTTATGCATCTGGATCATGATGGTGTGATCCGCATGGATTGTTCGTCAGAATCTGCCATGGCGGGTTTATTGGCTTTGCGCGATAAGTTTGATTTAGCGTTTGCTAACGACCCGGATTATGATCGTCACGGCATTGTAACTCCTACCGGGTTAATGAATCCGAATCATTATTTAGCAGTATCAATCAATTACTTGTTCCAGCATCGTCCACAATGGGGTGCTGATGTGGCGGTCGGTAAAACACTGGTATCCAGTGCGATGATTGATAGAGTGGTGGCCGATTTGGGCCGTAAACTGGTGGAAGTTCCGGTTGGGTTCAAATGGTTTGTCGACGGATTACACGACGGCAGCTTTGGTTTTGGTGGTGAAGAGAGTGCTGGGGCATCTTTCCTGAGTTTTAATGGCAAACCTTGGTCGACGGATAAAGACGGCATTATCATGTGTTTGTTAGCGGCTGAGATCACGGCTGTTACCGGCAAAAATCCACAGCATCACTATGATGATCTGGCTAAGCGCTTTGGTGCTCCAAGTTATAACCGCATTCAGGCTCCGGCAACTCAGGCGCAAAAGAATGCTCTGTCTAAGCTCTCGCCTGAAATGGTGAAAGCGAGCACACTAGCAGGCGACCCTATCACTGCCCGTTTGACCACTGCACCGGGTAATGGCGCGTCTATTGGTGGCCTGAAAGTGATGACCGACAATGGTTGGTTTGCTGCCCGGCCATCAGGTACTGAAGATGCTTATAAAATTTACTGTGAAAGTTTCCTTGGCGCTGAACACCGCGAAAAGATAGAGCAAGAAGCGGTAGAGATTGTTAGCGAAGTTTTGGCGGGCGCGAAGTAATTTGCATAACGCCTGACTCACAGCAAAGAGGTAGCCGATTGGCTACCTCTTTGACTTAATGACGGTCTCTTTGACTTAATAGATGGTCATGGCAATTAACCTAAAGCCACCATCAACGCACCCGCAGTAATTAACGCCACTCCCAATCCGGCAATCAGCGATATTTTTTCGCCAAACAGAACAAAGGCGAGAATAACAGCAAAAACGACGCTGAGTTTATCAATGGGAGCCACTTGCGAGACATTGCCGTTTTTAATCGCCATAAAGTAAAATAGCCAAGATAGGGCACCTGCCACACCGCTGAGGATGATAAACAGCAACGCTTTTTTATCTGCCAATACCGCACCGACTAAATTAAACTTCCCTTGAACCACCACGACGCCAACTAAAAATAGCGCCATTACCACCGCGCGTACCGCAGTTGCAGTATTGGCATCTAAATGTTGTAAACCGATTTTACCGAAGATAGCGACCAATGACGCAGTGAGAGCCGAAAGCAGCGCGTATATTAACCAGGTGCTCATAATAAATAAGACCTATTATCATTAAAAATGTAATGCTACTCTGCCAAACTGGTTTTTTCTAGTCTTGATCTAAAGCATCAGGGTGGATAAATCGTTATGGAATAAAGCGATAGCCAACACCGGTTTCAGTTAACAAATGTTTAGGGCGCGTCGGGTCTATTTCTAATTTCTGACGTAAATGCCCCATATAAATGCGCAAATAGTGGCTGTGCTCAACATAATTAGGCCCCCATACTTGGTTAAGTAATTGGCGTTGGGTTATCACCTTGCCAGCATTAGCCAATAGTGCCGACAGCAAACGAAATTCTATTGGCGTCAGGTGCAGGTTTTCACCGGCTCGGGTGACTTGACGGTTAATCAAATCGACACTGATATCGGCAAAATTGACCAGTGGGCTTTCCTGACTACCGCCGCTATGGCGACGCAAAGCCACCCGTACCCGAGCCAGTAATTCACTGATCCCAAAGGGTTTACTCAAGTAATCATCAGCTCCGGCATCCAGTGCCGCAACTTTATCCTCTTCACTATTACGTGCTGATAACACGATAATGGGAATCGCACTCCACTGGCGTAGATCTTGGATATAACTGAGGCCATCACCATCCGGCAGGCCCAAATCTAAAATAATCAGATCCGGTTTGCGGGTACCGGCTTCAATCAAACCCCGCTGTAGAGTATCACTCTCAAATACCCGCCAACCCTCACTCTCCAGCGCAATACGAACAAAGCGCCGGATCTCTTTTTCATCTTCAACAATCAGGATGTTAGTCGGGGATATGATCAAATCTCCTCAGTATCACTATTCTCACTTTCAATTTCCGGTGCTTTTTCCAGTGGCAAAATAAAGTGGAAACTGGCACCGCCAGCTTGATTGGGTTCAACCCAGATACGGCCGCCATGTACATCAATAATGGCACGACAAATGGCTAAACCCAAGCCCACACCTGGAATAGCTGACTCTTTGTTACCACGGGAAAATTTATCAAAAATCAGCTGTTCCTGCCCAGGAGTCACTCCAGGGCCATTATCCCAGACTTCCACCTGCAACCATTCACCTTGCACTACCGCTCTAATCCCCAGCAAAGCATCAAAGCCCGCGTATTTATGGGCATTTTCCAGCAGATTGATAAACACGCGTTCTAACAAGCTGCCATCGCAGTTGATTAGCACCAATTCATCGGGCAGTTCGACATTAATGTGGTGGTGATTGAGGGCAGTTTCCAGCATATGTAATGCGCTACCGACAATCTCTTCGAGTGATTGCCACTCTTTGCGCAGGTTAAAACCGCCAGATTGAATGCGCGCCATATCCAATAAATTATTGACCAGCCGAGTGGTACTCAACACTTGCTGGCGGATCTCACTCGCTTGCGGGGCATGCCGCGAACCTTCGGCGGCCAAATCCAGCGTTAATATTTCGGCTTGACCGAATAATACGGTTAGCGGAGTTCGTAAGTCATGGGAAAGTGCTGCCAGCAGTGAGTTACGTAACTGCTCCCGCTCAGCATCCAATTTTGCCAGCTCAGCACTGCGGGCCAGATGCAGTCTTTCCAGCGCATTGGCAATCAAGCTGGTAAAGGTTTGCAGTAAGCGTTGCTGTTCCGGCACCATTAATTGGCGCAGGTTTGCCGGTTCAATGGCTAATACGCCAAAAGTCTGTTTGGATGCGGTTAGTGGCAGTAATTGATAAGGCACTCCCGGTAAAGTATCCGTCCCGGCACCCGCAGGTGCTCCTTTGTCAAAACTCCAGCGGGCGATGGCTTCATCGACAGAAAGGCTGCCCCTTTCATCAGTAGCGACTTGTTGTAAACGGCCATCTTCCTGTGGCAACAACAAGTCTGTTTTGGCTTGAAAACTGCTGGAAAGAAAGTGGCGGCTAGTTTTGGCAATATCAACAGGGGTGAGGGCACGGCTTAATCCGCGCGACATTTCATACAGGTGCCGGGCGCGTTGCTCACGATAGCGAGCAATTCTGGCCTGATAGCGCACACCGGCGGTTAAATTCCCCACCACGATACCGACAATCAGCATCACACCAAACGTCAGCAGATACTGCACATCGGTAACTGCCAGTGACCAGTGGGGTTGGACAAAGAACAGGTCAAAGCTGGCGACATTAATCACTGCCGCTAATACAGAAGGCCAGCGGCCATAAAACAGCGCGATGATAACCACGCCCAGCAAGTAGACCATGACCAAGTTTGCCTGATCGAAGCCGGGTATTAACCACTGTGATAGTAATGTGATTAGCGCACATAAGCCGATGGCGGCTATACAGCCGCGCAACTGCATACGCCACTTTTCAGTAAAAGTGCGCGAGTCCGTTTCTTTGGTAACACTGCCGAGGTTATCCCCCTCCAGTGAGATAATCACTAAATCCAGGTCCGGCCCCAGTTTACCGAGGCGGTCAGCAAAACTGCCGCGCAATTTCCAGGGTTTTTCTACCCGGCGGCCAATGATGATTTTCCCCAGATTATGTTCACGGGCGTAGCGCAATACCGCCTGTTCTTCCCTGGGTTCTGACAGTGTGGCGGTTTCCGCCCCCAACTCTTGCGCCAATTTAAGTGTCCGCAAGATGGCGCGGCGCTTGGCTTCCGGCAGTGCATGCAGACGTGGGGTTTCAACATAAACCGCATGCCAGATACAACCCAGACGAGCAGCGAGCCGGGCGGCGGTCCGTACCAATTTTTCATTACCGCTGTTATGACCAATGCATAAAAGGATGGCATCGCGGGTATGCCAAACTCGCTCTCGCCCCTGAGTATCTCGAAAGGCGCGCATCTGGTCATCAACACGGTCGGCGGTGCGGCGCAGAGCCAGCTCACGCAGGGCGATTAAATTACCTTTACGGAAAAAATGCTCGATGGCCCGTTCGGCCTGACCGGAAATATACACTTTGCCTTCATTCAGGCGCTGGCGCAGGTCATCCGGCGGCAGGTCAACCAGCACTACTTCGGTGGCTTCATCGAACATATGGTCAGGAACGGTTTCCCGCACCCGAATTCCGGTGACGCCGCCAACCACATCATTCAGACTTTCCAAATGTTGCACATTCACGGTGGTCAGCACATCAATACCGGCGTTCAGCAGTTCCTCGACATCTTGCCAGCGTTTAGGGTGACGGGAGCCCTGGGCATTACTGTGTGCCAACTCATCCATCAGGATAAGCGCCGGGTGGCGGGCCAGTGCGGCATCTAAATCAAATTCACGGACTTGACGGCTGCGGTGATGGATGCGTTTTTGTGGCAGGACTGCCAACCCTTCCAGCAATGCGGCGGTTTCGCTGCGGCCATGGGTCTCCACGACGCCGACCAGCACATCCAGCCCCTGACTCCGTAAGCGCTGAGCCTCTTGCAACATGGCGTAGGTTTTACCCACTCCGGCGCAAGCCCCAAAGAAAATTTTCAGCCGGCCACGGGTTTTTTCATTAACCGCTGCCAGCAGGCTATCGGGGTTGGGGCGGGTTGGTTCTGCATCCACCATTATCTGTCCTTAAGGTTTTACCGGGGTCGCCGGTACTGTCACGTGACTTTGAGCATCCAGCGCCATATTCAGCGTCAGTACGTTAACCACGGATTCACCGAAGAAATTGGGTACCGATTTTTGTACATTCTCATCAATAAGCTGTTTGACTTCAGACAACGGCATCTGGCGGATGCTGGCGATTCGTGGTGCCTGATAGTAAGCCGCCTCTAGTGAAATGCTAGGGTCCAGACCACTGCCTGAGGCAGTGACCAAGTCCACCGGCACTGGGCCGGATTGTGTTGGGTTGGCCAAATGCTGTAATTTAACGCGCTCACTGATAGCTTGATCCAGAGCCGGGTTACTGATCGCCAGATTACTGCCACCCGAGGCCATTGGATTATAAGGCATATCTGCCGTGACTGATGGGCGACCGCTAAAATAACCCGGTTGGGTAAAGTTCTGGCCCAGCAAGGTAGAGCCGACCACTTCATCACCTAACATGACCAATGAGCCATTAGCTTGCTGGGCAAACAGCAATTTCGCCAGCCCGGTGGTCAGCAGAGGATAAGCTATCCCAGTGATCAGTGTCAGTAATATCAGTAAAACCAATGCGGGCCGAAAGTTTGAAATCTTGTTGATGGATGGCATGTTGGTTGATGACATATTGATTGCCTCTTAATCGTGTTTATCTTGTTGTTAGCTCATCATCAGGGCGGTTAGCACCAGATCGATAAGTTTGATACCAACAAATGGCACCAGTAACCCGCCCAAACCATAAATCCATAAATTACGGCGCAGCAGGGCGGCGGCACTCATCGCCTTGTAACTGACTCCTTTTAAGGCCAATGGGATTAGAAACACAATCACCAGCGCGTTGAAAATAACCGCCGACAGAATGGCAGAAGCCGGTGAGTGTAACTGCATTACATTCAGGGCATTAAGCTGCGGGTAAGTCGCCGCAAAGGCGGCGGGAATAATGGCGAAATATTTCGCGACGTCATTGGCGATACTGAAAGTGGTCAGCGAGCCACGGGTCATCAGCATTTGCTTACCGATATGCACCACTTCAATCAGCTTGGTCGGGTTTGAGTCTAAATCCACCATGTTGCCCGCTTCTTTGGCCGCCTGAGTCCCCGAGTTCATGGCGACTGCTACGTCAGCCTGTGCCAGTGCGGGCGCATCGTTGGTGCCGTCACCGGTCATTGCCACTAACCGGCCTTCCGCCTGATACTGGCGAATCAGTGCTAATTTAGCTTCCGGCGTGGCCTCCGCCAGAAAATCATCGACCCCAGCTTCAGCCGCAATAGCCGCCGCAGTCAGGCGGTTATCACCGGTGATCATCACGGTTTTAATACCCATTTTGCGTAGTTCGGCAAAACGTTCTTTAATGCCGCCTTTCACAATATCTTTCAGTGCCACGACACCCAGCACCCGTGGCCCATCAGCCACCACTAAGGGTGTGCCACCGGTGCGCGCCACACTTTCCACTGCATCGTCGACAGCACGTGGGAAGTGGCCTTGGTTGGATTCCACATGACGGCGGATGGCATCGACTGCCCCTTTGCGGATCATCCGGTCCTGCACATTGACACCACTCATACGCGTTTGAGCCGAGAAGGGCACAAAAGTGGCATTTAGGCTGTGTAAGTCGCGCTCACGCAAGTTGAACCGCTGTTTAGCTAAAACGACAATGCTGCGGCCTTCGGGGGTTTCGTCGGCTAGCGAAGAGAGTTGCGCGGCATCTGCCAGTTGTTGCTCGGTAACACCGGGGGCGGGTAGGAACTCGGATGCCTGGCGGTTACCTAATGTGATGGTGCCGGTTTTATCCAACAGCAACACATCGACGTCACCGGCGGCTTCTACTGCCCGCCCGCTGGTGGCTATCACGTTGGCCCCCAACATCCGGCTCATTCCGGCGACACCAATGGCGGATAACAAGCCGCCAATCGTGGTGGGGATCAGGCAAACCAGTAGCGCAACCAACACGGTGATGGTGACCGGAGAGCCTGCGTGGTTGGCCTCAACACTGAAAACCGAAAATGGATACAGGGTGGCGGTTGCCAGTAAAAAGACGATGGTTAATGCCACCAGCAAAATGGTCAGTGCCACTTCATTGGGGGTTTTACGTCGTTTGGCTCCTTCAACCATGGCAATCATTCTGTCGAGGAATGTTTCTCCGGGGTTAACACTGCACTCAACTACCAGCCAGTCTGACAGCACGCGAGTACCGCCAGTCACGGAGGAGAAATCACCACCCGATTCGCGGATAACCGGTGCTGATTCACCGGTAATGGCGCTTTCATCCACTGATGCGCCGCCCTCCAGCACTTCACCATCGCAAGGGACGGTATCACCGGCTTCAATCAGCACCACATCACCTTTGCGCAGGCTATCGGCCGAGACTTTCTCCTGTGGTGCATCAAAGCGGGCTTCTGACAGTTTTTTGGCCCAACTGGTTTTTTTCACCCCACGCAGACTTTCAGCTTGCGCTTTGCTGCGCCCTTCGGCCAGTGCTTCAGCAAAGTTGGCAAACAGCACGGTAAACCATAGCCACAGGGCAATATTGCCAGTAAACAGGGCACTACCGGTGGTTTGCCCGCTTAAAATAGCCAGCCAAATCAGGGTGGTCAGCCAACTGCCCAGATACACCACGAACATCACTGGATTACGCCACTGGACGCGCGGGTCCAGTTTTTTGACTGCATCAAGCAGTGCAGTACGAACCAGTGCGGGTTCAAAAATTGCGCGTTGTTTGCGAGTCATCATTATTCTCTCAGCGTGTTAACCAAATTTGCAGATGTTCAGCGACCGGGCCTAAGGCCAGTGCAGGGATAAAGGTCAATGCGCCGACTAACAACACCGTGCCCACCAGCAAGCCGATAAACAGCGGGCCGGAGGTTGGCAATGTACCGTTACCCGCCGGTTGCCGTTTCTTCGCCACCAACGAACTGGCAATAGCCAGCACCGGCAGAATGACCCCGAATCGGCCCAAGAACATCGCCGCAGCCAGCAACAGGTTATAAAACGGCGTATTGACACTTAGACCAGCAAAGGCACTACCGTTATTATTGGCCGCCGAAGACAGGGCGTAGAGCACTTCGCTAAAACCATGCGCGCCGGGGTTTAGTATTCCTGCGCGGCCAACATCAGTACACAGCGCCAGTGCGGTACCTAGCAGCACGATGGTCGGTGTCACCAGAATGGCTAACGCGGTCATTTTCATATCAAAAACGTCGATTTTTTTACCCAGATATTCTGGGGTACGGCCAATCATCAGCCCGGCAATAAACACCGTCAGCAGCACAAATAGCAGCATGCCGTACAGACCGGAGCCGACACCGCCAAACACCACTTCACCCATCTGCATCAGCCACATGGGTACCATGCCGCCCAGGGCCGTGAAGGAGTCGTGCATGGCATTAACTGCCCCACAAGAGGCTGCTGTGGTGACCACGGCATACATGCTGGAGGCCAGAATGCCGAAACGGGACTCTTTACCTTCCATATTGATAGTGCTGTCGGCACCTAACTGGGTTAAATGCGGATTACCGGCCAGTTCGGCGTACATCACCACCACCACGGCCACCACAAAAATCAGTGACATTGCCCAGATAAGCACGTGACCTTGGCGGTTATCGCCCACCACCTGACCAAACGCAAAACACAGGGCGCAGGGGATCAGGAAAATAGCCAGCATTTGCACAAAGTTGCTAAATGCTGTCGGGTTTTCAAAAGGGTGGGCGGAGTTGGCACCAAAGAAGCCGCCGCCGTTTGTTCCCAGCATTTTGATGGCTTCCTGCGAAGCTACTGGCCCCATGGGTAAGGTCTGTTTTACTCCCTCTAATGTGGTGATATGCAGGTAGCCGTCCAGATTCTGTAGCACCCCCTGACTAACAAAAACCAGGGCGATAAGCAGTGCGATCGGCACTAAGACATATAAAGTGATGCGTACCAAATCAACCCAGGCATTGCCCAGAGTGGTGGCCGAATGACGGGAAAAAGCACGGATTAGCGCAAAGGCGACGGCGATACCGGTCGCGGCAGAGAGGAAGTTTTGTACTGTCAAACCGGCCATTTGGCTCAGATAACTGAGGGTGTTCTCGCCGCTATAGGCCTGCCAGTTGGTGTTGGTGACAAAACTGACGGCAGTATTCAGTGCCAGATGCCATGACATACCCGGCATCTTTTCCGGGTTCAATGGCAATGAACCTTGCGCCATGAGGAGCACGAACAGCAGTCCGGCCCCCAGTAAGTTAAAGCACAGAATGGCAAGGGCATATTGCCAGCCTGTCATTTCTTCATTTTTCACACCGCTGCAGCGCCATAAACCGGCTTCAATTTTTTGCAGTGGAGTGAAGGGCTCACCTTCAATAAGGCGCGCTAAAAAGCTCCCTAACGGGCGGGACAGCACCAACAACACCAGCATGAAGCTGGCGATAAGCAGAAATCCTGACGCTGCCATTTAAAAGTCCTCCGCATTAAACAAGGCATAAACCAGATAGCCCAGAAGCAGCAGAACCAGCAGCGCACCACCAATGATGCTGATACTCACGATACACCTCCACAGGTCTTATTTTTGATAACCCGGTTTTTGAAAGCCGCGTTTTATTAATCCAATTTTTGTTAACAACAGCTTAGGAAGTCGTAAGAAAAGTTCTTGATAAAAAAGCGGGTTGGGGTGTAAAAAAAGTATAAAAATGGTCAAAAAATGATCTGATAATGTGTGTAAATTAGTCACTGGCGGTGTGTATGATCATCGGGAGCTGGCAAAATTCGCTTTCTTTAATGCTGAATACATCCAGTTTTCTAATTCACAAATAGCACGCAACCGTGGTGCAACAAAAATTAGATGTAAATTAACCTTGTTGTAACAAAATTACAGATTTGACAGTTTTTTTCTGCATTTCGTGCCTTATAGTGGTCGGATGAGTGGTAAAGTTTCAATCAATACGGTAAAATTTTGTCCAGTTTCCAATTTTGTTTATTTTACTTTCAACGCCAAGCGGTGAGTCGGCTCACTGATTATCTGGGTCAGCCGTTACGCGGAGGCGTTTTAAAGGAGGGTTATTATGACTATGTACAATGCATATCCATTACATCAGGTTATCTTGCGCCGTAGCGCAGTGATCCTGGCCGGATTTTTGGCGCTGCCGATCATGCTTTTCCGCAAAGATCGCGCCCGTTTTTATAGCTATCTGCACCGTGTCTGGCTAAAAACCAGTGATAAACCGGTCTGGCTGGCACAATCTGAAATGGCACCGCAAGATTTCTATTGATTATTTTTAGGCAGTAATTTTATTAAAAAGATAGACAATGAAAAGGCCCACAGTGTGAATATTGTGGGCCTTTTTATTTGTGGTATTTATACTATATCTGCCGTAATTATTTATAGCATTAAGTATTGCTATGCAATACAAATAATTATCATCTTTATTATTAATAACATTAAAATTTATTTTTAATCTATTAAATCAGAATGTAGCCTGTGCTACTTTTTTTCCTCCAACAACGGCTAACGATTAATATAGCAATAACTGAGAGGTTCTATGGAAAGGTACGTACAAACAACATCATTGGTTAATTATAATAAAGGTGTTTTCTCCCTTTACTTTGTCAGCCAAGATCAACATAAAATGGCAAAAGGTATTACTGCCACGAGTGACGAAGAGCTTGAGCTAAAGCAAGTTATTCATATGCCAGCATCAGGATTCATGTACATGGTCTCTATGGTTGAAAATATGTTGGAAGATCCCAGAATGGAGCAAGAAATAAAAAGGCTTCTTGATTCAGGATTATTACCGTCGGTACCAGATTCAAACAGTAATATCGTCGAGGAAGTTGATGTAAAAAAATAACACAATAAGGCAATAGAGTGGATAACAAAAAAAACTCCACAATACTGTTATCATCTGAAATACAAAAGGCAAAGAATACATCAACACTAAGTCTGCGTCACGACCCCAAATTTAGCAAAATAGAGGCTGGGGTAGGTAATGACACCATTGAGTTAGGGGGCTACAAAAACCTATTTAGTGGTGGTGGTGATGATATTTTATTTAAAGATATTAATTGGCAAAATATCTGGTTCCAGCGCCATGGCAATGACCTTATTGTGCTGGTTGATCGCCGGATCGGAATAACGACTGAACAGAGTGAATTTGAGAGTATTGGCTCAGTGACTTTCTCAAATTATTTTGCGGGCGAGCGGGCAAATATAGTTGTGAGTATCGAGGGTTTAACGTCGAAGGTCACGCGGAAAGACGAAGCTCTGGACAGCCTGGTGGATATGATGAGCCAGCATGATATCACTGAGAGTGGTACTGACTTTATGCATCAGATAGATACTAACTTGCGTAATAATATCACTGCTGCATGGGGTAATGTTCTCGCTGCGTAAGATATTATTCTTTATTTAACCTCAGATATTGAGATAAAAATGCCGTCCAGATAATTGAACTGAACGGCATTTTTATTGGTATCTATTGCGCCTCGCAGCAATAAGGTTGTTATGATTAACCCCATGGTTTTTACATTTGGGGCCGGCTCATGTCGATAACAAATAAGCAAGTCAACAGTGCTGAGAGTCGCTATGCTTTACACGAACTTGATCAATTAATTGCCAGCGGCCTAACCCGTGGCAAGTTGATGGAGTTCCATAGTCGCTATAAACTCGTGCTCTTGGCGCATTCACAGCCTGAATATCGTGAGATTGGCCCTTTGGTGGCTGAGATGGATAAATGGCCTTCATTAACCGAGTTTGTGACTGAATATCGCCAACGTCTGGCACATTTGTTATCTCATCAACCTACAGCCGCTAACCACACCAATGTATTGATGCATGTGCAGGGTTATTTCCGGCCTTACCTCGCCTCTGAACAGCGCCAGGCCTTGGCACAACTGATTGAACAATATCGCCTAGGGGAAGTGCCATTAAGCGTACCTATTGCTCAAATAAGGGTTTATCTGGCTGAGTTTCCTAATGATTATCTGACCGGGCAACACTATTTCACTTTTTATTCAGACCAAGGATAAAACATGGCAACGCATCTGGTTTGGTTCCGTAATGATCTGCGCCTAACGGATAATTTGGCGCTGCATGCGGCTTGCCAAGACCCACAAGCAACGGTTATTGCCGTCTTTGTTGCTACGCCAACACAGTGGGCCACACATGATATGGCCCCACGGCAGGCGGCATTTTTGCTGCAAAACTTGCAACAGTTACAAACTGCGCTCGCGGCGCGGGCGATACCGCTGCACTATCATCAGTGTGATGATTTTCAGGGCTCGATTGATTGGTTGGATGATTTTTGCCAGCAACATCAAGTGAATGTGCTGTTTTATAATCAGCAATATGAGTTAAATGAACAGTTGCGCGATAACGCACTGGTCGCTCGCCTTAATGGCCGGGATATTGCCTGTAACTCTTTCCATGACAGTGTGTTATTGCCGCCGGGCAGTGTTCTGACGGGCAATAATGAAATGTATAAAGTTTTTACTCCGTTTCGCCGGGCATTCATTCAACGTCTGATAATGAGCGATTGTGGTAGCGTGCCAGCCCCCAAAGCCCGTAGTGCCTCAATGGAAATAGTGCCGCAGCCACTGACTCCATTTGATTATCCACAGCAACCTCTTGATAACGTGCTCTTTCCCGCGGGGGAAGAGGCTGCTCTTCAGCGGTTGCGAACCTTTTGCCGTGAACAAGTTCAGGACTACCAGCAACAGCGTGATTTTCCTGCTATCGCAGCCACCAGTTGCTTGTCACCTTATCTGGCACTGGGAATACTCTCGCCTCGTCAATGTGTGAATCGTCTGCGGGCAGAGTGTCCAGAGGTATTGGAAAATGCCGACGGCGGTGCCTTTATCTGGCTTAATGAACTGATCTGGCGTGAATTTTATCGCCATTTACTGGTAGCCTATCCACGGTTATGCCAGCATCGTCCCTTTATTGGCTGGACTGATGCGGTAGTATGGAATCACTCACAACAGCAATTAATCGCCTGGCAACAGGGGCAGACAGGTTATCCTATTGTTGACGCCGCAATGCGGCAACTGAATGAAACTGGTTGGATGCATAACCGGCTGCGCATGATCAGTGCCAGCTTTTTGGTCAAAGACTTGCTGATCGACTGGCGACAAGGCGAGCGTTATTTTATGTCGCAATTATTGGACGGTGATTTAGCCGCTAATAATGGGGGTTGGCAGTGGGCAGCATCAACCGGTACAGATGCCGCGCCCTATTTTCGTATTTTTAATCCCACCACGCAGGGAGAGCGCTTTGATAAAGATGGCGTGTTTATTCGCCGCTGGCTACCTGAGTTGGCTATGGTGCCAGACAGCGATATCCATCAGCCATGGAACTGGGCGCAGCGGCAACAGCAGCCATTGGATTACCCACTACCGCTGGTGGACCATAAAGCAGCCAGATTGGCTACACTCGCGGCATTTGACGCCGCTAAGCGGGATGGCAGCAAGGATCCCTAACCACAAGGAGCCTTCATGTTTTTGACTTATTCTTCGACTCAATCGGCATCAAGTGTCAGCAAGCTAAGCAGTAGCAAACGTCGTAGCAGGCTGCTTAATGCCGGGGTGGTTTTCTCTTTTAGTCTGTATAGCTCACTGGCAGCAGCCGGTTTTGAAGTGGTCGCTCTTGGTGTGGATGGCGGTGTCAGTGATGGCAATCTGACGTCTTATCTCATTCGCGATGACAGCCAGCCGCTGTATTTGGCACTGGATGCTGGCTCAGTACTACCGGGCATCGCCAAGGCGCTGGAAAAAGGCAACTTCCCTGAAATCACGGATGACATCGCTGCTCCCTTGACCCGGCAGGGATACATTTTTCGCCAGCGTATTAACAGCTATTTCATTAGTCATGCTCATCTTGACCATGTTTCAGGCCTGATCATTGGCTCTCCAGAAGATAGCAAAAAAACCCTTTATGCTTCGGTAGATACCATTGATGTGTTGCGAAACTACTATTTTAACTGGCGTGTCTGGCCCAATTTTACTGACAGTGGCAGTGGCACTCGATTAGGAACTTATCGGATGCAATTGGTGCGTCCGGCTCAGCCGCTGAGTATGGGGCTGACCCGCTTAACGGGCGAGATGTACCCGCTGAGCCATGATAAATCACCCTCTTCGATGCTGCTTATCAGCAGCAATAATGCCACTTTTGCCTATTTTGGTGATACCGGGCCGGATGAAATAGAAAAGTCGAAAAATCTGGATGTGGTGTGGCGTAAACTGGCTGAAAAGGTGAAACAGCAGCAACTAAAAGGGATGATTATTGAGGTTTCCTATCCCAATGATGCTCCGGACAGCAAGTTGTATGGTCATATGACACCAAAATGGTTGCTAAAAGAGCTGAAAAAACTCGCCGCTTATAGTGGAGAAGAGGAGCCATTAAAAGGTTTGCCGGTGGTGATTAGCCATATCAAACCGTCATTCCAGCAAGGGCAGGATGTGCGTAAAACCATTGCTGCTGAGCTAGCACAAGGTAATGATATGGGTATTAATTTTATCATTATGGAACAAGGTGATAGCCTGAGGTTTTAAAGCAATAGCACCTGAAACGATAGGTGAAATTTATATTTTTCACCGGTATAGATAACTAGCGAGACATAAAAAATGCGTAACACAGAACTGGAAACCCTTATCAACAATAAGCTGGATATCACGGCTTTTCAGGATTACGCACCCAATGGTTTGCAGGTTGAGGGGCGCGAAGAGGTTCGCCGTATCGTCACCGGTGTGACCGCCAGTCAGGCATTGCTGGATGCTGCTGTTGGGCAGCAGGCTGATGCTATTTTGGTGCATCACGGTTATTTCTGGAAAAACGAACCGGCAGTGGTGCGTGGGATGAAGCGTAACCGCCTGAAAACATTGCTCACCAATGATATCAATCTGTATGGCTATCATTTGCCGCTGGATGCCCATCCAGAGTTAGGCAATAACGCGCAGCTAGCAAAATTGCTTGATATCCGGGTGTTGGGGGAGATTGAAACTCTCTTGCCTTACGGTGAATTTGATACCCCGCTAAATGCTGTCATTTTACGTGAGCGGTTAGAAACGTTATTGGATCGTCAGGTGTTGCATTGTGGTGATCGCGCGCCAGCCAGTATCCGCCGTATTGCCTGGTGCAGCGGCGGTGGGCAAGGCTATATTCAGCAAGCCGCTGAATTTGGTGTCGATGCATTCATAACGGGTGAAGTTTCTGAGCAGACAATTCATATCGCTCGCGAGATGGGTGTGAATTTTTATGCCGCAGGGCATCATGCAACTGAGCGCTATGGCATCAAAGCGCTTGGTGAATGGCTAGCAGCTCAACATCAACTTGAGGTTATCTTTATTGATATCCCTAACCCAGCTTGAGCCTGAGTTAGTTAAATTTGGCACCGATGAGGAGTATCATCGGTGCCAAATTTAACATCTAGTCCGCAGTCCCAGTATGAAAAAATTTAACCTCACTACAAACAAGGCTTTATCCGCCATAAGGCTGTTTAAAACAATCATCTAGTCATAGTTGAATGATAAAACTGCAATTTTTAAGAATATTTCCCCGTTGAACTCTGATTTTAAATAAGAAAAAAATCGCTTCACACCCTCTATCATCATTAAAAAACCATAAAAATAAGCATTTATAGTGATTAATATCGCCATCATGTTCATGGCTAGTGATTGCTCGCAATTATTGGTTGATTCGCTTCTATTGACAGCGGCTAGGTGCTAACGCATAAATATGTACTTATGGCTGTTATTTATCTAAAAACAAAAACTATAAATTAATCAGGGAGACGGGAGTGCAACGAGCACGATGCTATTTACTGGGAGAGAGTGCGGTGGTTCTGGAGCTGGAACCGCCGGTAACATTAGCAAGTCAGCAGCGGATTTGGGGTTTGGCTGATCGCCTGATTCATCACCCTGATATTATTGAAGCGATCCCTGGCATGAATAATCTGACTTTATTGCTGACCGATCCACAAAATACCGCGTTGGATGCGATTGAGCGCCTGCAACGTTGGTGGGAAGAGAGTGAGTCATTAGTGCCTGAGTCGCGTGATATCACCATTCCAGTGATTTATGGCGGTGAAAGCGGCCCTGATCTGGCTGAAGTGGCGCGCCATACCGGTATGACCGAGCGGCAGGTGGTTGAGTGCCATGCAGGGGCGAGTTATATCGTCTATTTCCTGGGTTTCCAGCCAGGTTTCTCCTATTTGGGCGGTATGCCTGAGCAGTTGTCCACCCCACGACGCGCCGAGCCACGTCTGGTGGTTCCGCTAGGTTCTGTTGGTATCGGTGGCAGCCAAACGGGGATCTATCCACTGGTAACGCCTGGTGGCTGGCAGTTAATTGGTCGCACATCATTGGCACTGTTTAACCCATTAGAGATGCCGCCAACCTTGCTGCGGCCGGGTGACAATGTGCGCTTCCTGCCTTTAAAGGAGGGCGTATGTTGAATATTATTCGTTCAGGTATTTATACCACAGTGCAAGATAGCGGCCGTGGCGGTTTTCGTCGTTTGGGTATCAGTCAGGGCGGGGCATTGGATTTACCTGCGCTGATGATGGCGAACATGCTGGTCGGGAATGATGCAGGGGCTGCTGGGCTGGAGATTACTCTTGGCCAATTTACCGCTGAATTTACCCAGCCGGGCTGGATAGCATTAACTGGCGCGGGTTGCGATGCGCGGCTTGAGGGCCAACTGCTGTGGACGGGATGGCGTTATCCGGTCAAGCCCGGACAACAGTTAAAACTCAGTGTACCAGTGCGTGGCATGCGCAGTTATCTGGCGATTTCTGGTGGTATTGATGTACCGGAAATGCTCGGCTCGCGCAGCACAGACCTGAAAGCGGGCTTTGGTGGTTATCAGGGGCGGTTAATTAAAGAGGGCGACAGCCTGCCGCTCGGCAAGCCAACCCGTTTGCCACGTGAATCCGTCGGTATAAAACAGTTGTTATTCGGTAATCGTGTACGAGCGGTTCCGGGGCCGGAATATCATGAATTTGACGATATTGCGCAGGGCGCGTTCTGGCGTGAAGCTTGGCAACTCAGCCCGCAAAGTAACCGGATGGGGTATCGGCTAACGGGGCGCGAGTTAATGCGCACCACTTCCCGCGAGATGTTATCCCACGGTTTATTACCCGGTGTGGTGCAAGTCCCTCATAACGGTCAGCCGATTGTATTGATGGCAGATGCGCAAACCACTGGCGGTTATCCGCGCATTGCTTGTGTTATCGAAGCCGACCTCTACCACCTAGCGCAACTTCGGCTCGGTGAGCCGGTGCACTTTGTCCCATGTACCTTGGAAGAAGCGCTGCGCGCCAAGTCCGAACAGCAACATTTCTTGCAACAAATCGAGTGGGGCTTACAGCAAGGTTTCGATGCCACGGAGGCCAAATGAAAGTGGATTTAAATGCGGATTTAGGCGAAGGCTGTGCCAATGATCAGGCTCTGCTGCAATTGGTCAGTTCTGCCAATATTGCCTGTGGTTTCCATGCCGGTGATGCACAAACTATGCGCCAGTCGGTGCGCTGGGCTATCGAATATGGGGTGGCTATTGGCGCACACCCGAGTTTCCCGGATCGCGAGAATTTCGGGCGCACAGCAATGCAGCTACCACCAGAAACTGTCTATGCCCAAGTGGTTTATCAGCTTGGTGCTCTTGCCGCCATGGTGAAAGCGGAAGGGGGCGTGATGCAGCATGTGAAGCCCCACGGCATGTTGTACAACCAGGCCGCCGTGGATCCGCTGTTGGCTAATGCTATTGCTCAGGCCGTCAAGGCAGTAGACCCGGCATTACGGTTGGTCGGATTGGCCGGGAGCGAATTGATCCGTGCCGGTGAGCGCGCGGGGCTAGTCACTCGTCAGGAAGTCTTTGCCGATCGTCGCTATCAATCTGATGGCACTTTAGTGCCGCGCAGCCAGCCGGATGCCTTAATTGAAAGTGACGAACTGGCTTTGTCACAAACCCTGGCAATGGTGCAGCGCCGTCAGGTTCAGGCCCGTGATGGTCACTGGGTGCCGGTGCAGGCGGATACTGTCTGCATACATGGTGATGGTGTTCATGCATTGAATTTTGCCCGCCGTTTACGAGAGAGTTTTCAGCAACACAACATCGACGTTACCGCACAATAATTAACCGCTTTGGGGCATTAAAAACATAACCGCCAAGCCCCGGTGGAATCATATTTTTATGACAGGAGAGTCACCTTGGAACAAACGGTAAACCTATGGCCGCTGATTGGTATCGCGGCAATTGTCATTGGATTTTTACTGCGTATAAACGCCGTCTTGGTCGTCATTACCGCCGGGATTATTACCGGTCTGGCCGCATTGATGCCGATAGCGACTATTTTGGAAAAACTGGGTGAAGGGTTTCTTAACACCCGCAACCTGCCATTGATTCTGTTACTGCCATTGGCCGTTATCGGGCTACTTGAGCGCCACGGCTTGAAAGAGCGGGCGCAGGCGTGGATTTCGCAGATTAAAAGTGCCACTTCTGGCCGCTTACTGATTGTGTATTTGTTCGTACGTGAGGCCACGGCAGCACTGGGTTTAACCAGTCTTGGGGGGCATGCTCAGATGGTGCGTCCGCTATTGGCCCCAATGGCTGAAGGTGCGGCAACCACTCGGTATGGCGAATTGCCAGAGAAGGTGCGCTATCGTCTACGGGCGATGTCTGCCGCCACAGATAACGTTGGCTTATTCTTCGGTGAAGATATTTTTGTCGCCTTTGGCGCCATTATCTTTATGCACAACTTTATGTTGGAGTCCGGTGGGATTCAGACCGAGCCACTACACATTGCATTGTGGGGCATCCCGACCGCAATTTGTGCTTTCCTGATCCATTCTTACCGCTTACAACGTTTAGATAAACAACTCGCCGCTGAATTAACTGCGCTGAGTCAGTCTGCTTTGGCCACCAAAGGAGACGTCAAATGATTTTCCAACAGCAATATTTATATTGGTTGGCGGGGGTTGTATTACTGATTGTGGCGGCAATGTCATTTCGTGATAAAGCCAACCCGCGCCGTATCACCACCGGCCTATTTTGGGGGCTGTACGGGCTGATTTTTTTGGTGGGTGATTGGACCTACCGTCTGGCTAGTACCCTAGGGGGAGAAGGGCCAGATGAAAAACGCATTCTGAATATCACGGTCGGTGTGGTGGTGGTCATCATGGCACTGATAGCCGGTTTTGGTGGTGTAAAGCTGGGCAGCTATCATCAGCGTACTGCGCAAGAACGCGAAGTGAGTGCTAAACGATTGGGTAATAAGCTGTTTATCCCTGCGCTGACAATTCCAATTGTGACTGTTATCGGTGTGCTGCTGTTTAGTTATATCCCAGCACTGGACCAGTGGCTGTTTGGTTCAGGTAACCACTCAACTTTAGTGACCTTATTCTCCATGACTGTCGGCTGTGTACTCGGCCTGCTGATTGCGGTGGTGATGACCCGCGAGACTGCCGCACAACCGGTACAGGAAGCTCGGCGTTTGCTGGACTCCATTGGCTGGGCATTTATTTTGCCGCAGATTCTGGCAACACTCGGTCTGCTGTTTACCACCGCCGGAGTTGGGACGGCGATTGCCCACTTAACTCAGGAATATCTGGCGGTAGATCATCGCTTTATTGCGGTGGCGGTCTATGCTATTGGCATGGCGCTGCTGACGATGATCATGGGGAATGCGTTTGCCGCTTTCCCTATTGTGACGGCAGGTATCGGCATTCCAATCTTGGTATTGCAGCATGGGGGTAACCCCGCAGTGATGGCCGCTATCGGGATGTTCTCAGGTTATTGCGGCACCTTAATGACGCCTATGGCTGCCAACTTTAACATCGTTCCTGCCGCACTATTGGAGCTACCGGATAAAAATGCGGTGATCAAAGCACAGATCCCAACCGGGATTACTCTATTGATTGTTAACGTATTTTTGCTGTATTTCCTGATGTTTCTCTAGGAGGGATGATGAGAAGTGTATTAATTACCGGGTTTGAGCCATTTGGTGGTGAGCGGGTGAATCCCTCTTGGGAAGTGGTCAAGCAACTGAATGATTTAATGATGGGAGGTGTCAGAGTGGTGGCCCGTCAATTGCCCTGCGCTTTTGGTGAAGCCCTGACTGCACTGAATGCTGCGATAGATGATATTCAGCCGGTGTTAGTGTTAGCCATTGGTCAAGCTGGTGGGCGTGCCGATATCACCATCGAGCGGGTTGCCATTAATATTGATGATGCCCGAATTCCAGATAATTTGGGTCATCAACCTGTCGACCAACCTATCGTCGAGGAAGGTCCGGCGGCCTATTTTACCCGCTTGCCTATCAAGGCGATGGTACAAGGGATTCGTGATGCAGGAATTCCGGCCTCGATTTCCCAGACTGCCGGAACTTATGTCTGCAACCATGTGATGTATGGCTTATTGCACCGCTTAAATTCATCTAATAGTGATGTTAAGGGCGGATTTATCCATATTCCTTACTTACCTGAACAGGCCGTCGATCACCCCGGCGCACCCAGTATGTCGACACAATCGGTGTTGATAGCCTTGGAATTGGCAATCTCTATTGCCTTGCAAATTGAGCACGATCTGCATATTCCCGGCGGCGCAATTCACTGATTTAGTCATAAAAAACGCCACCGGAAGGTGGCGTTTTACGCAATATTAGAAAAATAAAAAAACTTATTTTTTCAACTGACTTTTAAATTCGCGCTCTGCATAACCGGTATAAAGCTGACGCGGACGAGCAATTTTGATGCCCTCGTCGTGCATTTCATTCCAGTGAGCAATCCAGCCGATAGTTCGCGCAATTGCAAAGATAACGGTAAACATTGAAGACGGAATACCCAATGCTTTCAGGATAATGCCTGAATAGAAGTCAACGTTTGGATACAATTTACGCTCGATGAAGTACGGGTCGTTCAGCGCAATATGCTCCAACTCCATCGCCACTTTCAGCAGATCGTCTTCCAGTTTTAACTCTTTCAACACTTCATGGCAGGTTTCACGCATCACAGTGGCGCGCGGGTCGTGGTTTTTATACACACGATGACCAAAGCCCATCAGGCGGAATGAGTCATTTTTATCCTTCGCACGGCGGATAAATTCTGGAATATGCTCAACGGTTTTAATCTCTTCCAGCATCTTCAGGCAGGCTTCGTTCGCGCCGCCGTGAGCCGGTCCCCACAGGGAGGCAATCCCGGCAGCAATACAGGCAAACGGGTTAGCGCCAGAAGAACCCGCAGTACGAACTGTCGAGGTTGAGGCGTTTTGCTCGTGGTCGGCGTGCAGGATGAAAATACGATCCATCGCGCGTTCCAACACTGGGTTCACTTCATATTCTTCACACGGTGTTGAGAACATCATGCGCAGGAAGTTACCGGCATAAGATAGGTCGTTACGCGGATAAACAAACGGTTGGCCGATTGAATATTTGTAACACATCGCGGCAACGGTTGGCATTTTGGACAGCAGACGGAAGGCGGTGATTTCACGATGGCGCTCGTTATTCACATCCAGTGCATCATGATAGAAGGCGGCCAGTGCACCCGTCACCCCGCATAATACTGCCATTGGGTGTGAGTCACGGCGGAACCCGCGGAACAGACTGGTGATCTGCTCGTGGATCATGGTGTGGCGGGTCACTGTTGCTTTGAAGGTTTCATACTCTTCAGGGGTTGGTGCTTCGCCGTACAGCAGGATGTAGCAAACTTCCAAATAGGTGGAATTGTTAGCTAACTGGGCAATCGGGAAGCCACGGTGCAACAGAATACCTTCATCACCATCGATATAAGTGATTTTTGATTCGCAGGATGCGGTAGAAGTAAAGCCTGGGTCAAAGGTAAAATAACCTTTCGAACCTAAGGTGCGGACGTCGATAACGTCAGTGCCGATGGTTGGGGATAGCACGCCCAGTTCGATCGCAGCTTCGCCTTCTAGATTCAGCGTCGCTTTCTTGTTAGCCATTTACAGTCTCCTTAGCGCTTATTTTAAAATCTCTAACAACTGAAATATCTTAGATGTCCGCAAGGCCATCACCTCATCAGCACTGCTCTGTTTTATTCACCATTAAACAGGTGATTTAGGGTACAGAGTATCTTGCCAATGCGGCCCGTGATCCTAAGCTCTGGATCAATAGGTGACGTTACAAAGTTGTTAACGATTTGTCGGATACTTATCGTTGATGGTTCATTGCCTACGATATCTATGGGGATATTCACTTAATACACTGTTGCATAACTTAGGCTTATGGGGAAGTGTATCCGCAGACCTTTAGTGCATCATAGGGCTTATTTCTACCCTAGTTGTAATGGAAATGTTTATTCTTTGTCAAATCAGATAATTAATTTTATATAAATTGTGTAAATCGTGATCCTAATCACTGTTCAGGGGAAATGTTACCAATCAGTTTGTGTGGGAATTGTAATAAGAATGTGAACCACCTATACTGCCGCCAGGTCTCCGGATTACCCTGAAGTAGGAGCACCCAGCGTTATACAGAGCACGCCGTCTAAGCATTCAGGATGTTATGTTTAAATGTGCGATGTGAAGAGTTTCGGCTCTTAACGCTGTCTGACCCCCACCCAGATCCGGAGGATGGAAAATAATAAAAGCTGTGTGGGCAAAAACGTGAAAAAACAAAGACCTGTCAATTTGGATCTGCAAACGATTCGATTTCCTGTTACTGCGATAGCGTCCATTTTACACCGAGTCTCTGGCGTAATTACTTTCGTTGCCGTTGGTATCCTCCTTTGGCTGTTAGGTTTGTCTGTTTCCTCGCAAGAGGGATTCATGCAAGCTGCGGCGATCATGAATAGCTTTTTTGTTAAATTCATCTTCTGGGGAATACTCACTGCGCTGGCCTATCACATTTGCGGTGGCATTCGTCACTTGTTAATGGATTTCGGCTATATCGAAGAGAGCTTGGCTGCGGGGACCCGCTCCGCCCAAGTCGCAATGGTGTTAACCTTGGTGCTGTCAGTTTTAGCTGGAGTCCTTGTATGGTAAGCAATGCTTCTGCGTTAGGGCGTAATGGAGTACACGACTGGCTGTTACTACGTGCTTCTGCAATCGTCATCACTCTATATGTTCTCTATATTCTGGGCTTTGTCGTTATTGTCCCGGATATCACCTACGAAATCTGGCGTGGCTTCTTTGCCTCGCACATCACAAAAGTGTTTACCCTGCTGACATTACTGTCAATTTTGGCTCACGCCTGGATTGGTCTGTGGCAGGTATTAACGGACTATATAAAGCCGCTGGCGTTACGTCTGGTGTTACAACTGGCCGTCGTGATTACGCTGCTGGTCTATCTATTGTATGGAACAATTGTGGTGTGGGGTGCCTAAATGAAACTGCCGGTCAGAGAGTTTGATGCTGTTGTTGTTGGTGCAGGTGGCGCAGGTATGCGCGCGGCACTACAAATTTCACAAATGGGGCTGTCTTGCGCCCTGATATCTAAAGTTTTCCCGACCCGTTCTCATACCGTATCTGCGCAGGGGGGTATTACTGTCGCACTGGGTAACACCCATGAAGATAACTGGGAATGGCATATGTATGACACGGTAAAGGGTTCCGATTATATCGGTGACCAGGATGCCATCGAATATATGTGTAAAACCGGCCCGGAAGCAGTTCTCGAACTGGAGCATATGGGCTTGCCTTTCTCCCGTTTAGAAGACGGCAGTATTTACCAGCGGCCATTCGGTGGGCAGTCGCTCAATTTCGGCGGTGGGCAAGCGGCTCGTACTGCGGCTGCAGCTGACCGTACCGGGCATGCACTGTTACATACCCTTTATCAGCAAAACCTGAAAAACCACACCACCATTTTTTCCGAGTGGTATGCGCTGGATTTAGTGAAGAATCAGGACGGCGCTTTTGTTGGCTGTACCGCTATCTGCATTGAAACCGGTGAAGTGGTCTATTTCAAAGCGCGAGCAACTGTGCTGGCCACCGGTGGTGCCGGGCGTATTTATCAATCCACAACCAACGCGCACATTAATACCGGTGACGGTGTGGGCATGGCCCTGCGTGCCGGTGTTCCGGTGCAGGACATGGAAATGTGGCAGTTCCACCCGACGGGTATCGCCGGGGCGGGAGTGTTGGTGACCGAAGGTTGTCGTGGTGAAGGTGGATATCTGCTGAATAAACACGGCGAGCGCTTTATGGAACGTTATGCCCCGAACGCCAAAGATTTGGCGGGTCGTGACGTAGTGGCACGTTCTATCATGATTGAAATCCGTGAAGGCCGTGGCTGTGATGGTCCTTGGGGCCCTCATGCGAAGTTGAAACTAGACCATTTGGGTAAAGAGGTTCTGGAGTCCCGACTGCCGGGTATTCTTGAGTTATCTCGCACCTTTGCCCACGTTGACCCGATCAAAGAACCTATCCCGGTGATTCCAACTTGTCATTATATGATGGGCGGGATCCCGACTAAAGTGACCGGTCAGGCCATCACGGTAAATGAAAAGGGTGAAGATGTGGTTATCCCTGGTTTGTTTGCGGTAGGTGAGATTGCCTGTGTTTCCGTCCATGGTGCCAACCGTTTGGGTGGTAACTCCTTACTGGACTTGGTGGTCTTTGGTCGTGCCGCGGGTATGCATCTGCAAGAGTCCTTAATGGAGCAGGGCCCCAGCCGCGATGCCAGTGATTCAGATATTGAAGCTTCACTGGATCGAATGAACCGCTGGAATAACACCCGTTCCGGTGAAGACCCAGTTGAAATCCGTAAAGCATTACAATCTTGCATGCAGAATAACTTCTCGGTATTCCGTGAAGGGGATGCCATGGCAAATGGATTGGAAGAACTGAAAACTATCCGTGAACGTCTGCAAAACGCCCGTCTGGATGACACTTCCAGTGAGTTCAATACCCAACGTATTGAATGTCTGGAGCTGGATAACCTGATGGAAACGGCGTTTTCTACCGCTGTGTCAGCAAACTTCCGTACCGAAAGTCGTGGCGCTCATAGCCGCTTTGACTTCCCGGAGCGTGATGATGCGAACTGGCTGTGTCATTCGCTGTATTTGCCGAACACCGAAAGCATGACCCGCCGTGAGGTAAACATGCAACCTAAGCTACGCGCGGCGTTCCCGCCGAAAGTGCGTTCTTACTGATGCCCGTTACGGAGGAATAGGTCATGAAGCTTGAATTCTCGATTTATCGCTATAACCCGGACGTCGATAACGCGCCGCATATGCAGGATTACACCCTGGAAGCGGAAGAAGGCCGGGATATGATGTTGCTGGACGCACTTATCCAGTTAAAAGAAACAGATCCGACTTTGTCGTTCCGCCGCTCATGCCGAGAAGGCGTTTGTGGTTCTGACGGTCTGAATATGAATGGCAAAAATGGATTGGCCTGCATTACGCCGATCTCAGTTTTGCAAAAGGGCAATAAAAAGATTGTGATCCGCCCATTGCCGGGGCTACCGGTGGTGCGGGATTTAGTGGTCGATATGGGGCAGTTTTATACTCAGTATGAGAAAATTAAACCTTACCTGTTGAATGATGGCAAAAATCCGCCAGCACGTGAGCATTTACAGTCGCCGGAGCAGCGTGAAAAACTGGATGGTTTGTATGAATGTATCCTGTGCGCTTGTTGCTCAACTTCTTGCCCGTCATTCTGGTGGAATCCGGACAAATTTGTTGGCCCAGCAGGATTACTGGCGGCCTATCGCTTCCTGATAGACAGCCGTGATACTGAAACAACAGCACGTTTGGATGATCTGGACGACGCTTTTAGTGTTTTCCGCTGCCATAGCATCATGAATTGTGTCAGTGTTTGTCCTAAAGGCCTTAACCCGACCAAAGCAATCGGCCACATTAAATCTATGTTGTTGCAACGTAGTGCATGATGTGAGTTTATTAACCCGGGGAATGTATCCCCCGGGTTGCTTCAAGGTAGGGAATCTCTAAAAACTGGCGAGCTGTCTGTTTTTAGAGGTTCCTTGAACGGGACCGTTAAGGTCCATAACAGAATGTGCATTGAGCACATCGAGTGAACCGTTTTTACGGCAAACCGTTGATATTACGGTGTATATGTTAACCACGGCGAAAACTGAAGCTTCAAAGCTTAAGGGATCATGATGCAGAACGGCGCAATGAAGGCCTGGCTGGATTCCTCCTATCTGGCGGGCGCGAACCAGTCCTACATAGAGCAGCTCTATGAAGACTTTTTAACCGATCCTGGTTCCGTTGATGATAGTTGGCGTTCAATTTTTCAACAACTACCGACGACGGGTGTAAAACCTGATCAGTTCCACTCTCAAACTCGTGAGTATTTCCGTCGCCTGGCGAAGGATACCTCTCGTTATAACTCATCCATCAGCGATCCTGAAAATGATGCCAAGCAAGTTAAGGTATTGCAGTTAATCAATGCCTTCCGCTTCCGCGGCCATCAACATGCCAACCTTGATCCACTCGGTTTGTGGAAGCAGGAGTCTGTTCCAGACCTCGAGCCTTCCTATCATAATCTGACCGAAGCCGATTTCCAGAACACCTTCAATGTCGGCTCTTTTGCTATTGGCAAAGAGACCATGAAGCTGTCTGACCTGTACGCAGCTCTGAAGCAGACCTACTGCGGGCCAATTGGCGCTGAGTACATGCACATTACCAACACCGAAGAAAAACGCTGGATCCAGCAGCGTATTGAGTCGGTGGTCGGGAAACCGACATTCAGCGATGAAGAGAAGCGCCGTTTCCTGAGCGAACTGACTGCCGCTGAAGGTTTGGAACGTTATCTAGGGGCTAAATTCCCGGGCGCTAAGCGTTTCTCGCTAGAGGGCGGCGATTCGCTGGTCACTATGCTGAAAGAGATGATTCGCCATGCGGGTAAGAATGGCACACGTGAAGTCGTTCTGGGGATGGCTCACCGTGGCCGTCTGAACGTATTGATTAACGTGCTGGGTAAGAAACCGGAAGATTTGTTTGATGAGTTCTCTGGTAAACATAAAGAACATCTGGGTACCGGTGACGTTAAATATCACCAAGGTTTCTCTTCTGATGTCGAAACCGAAGGCGGGCTGGTTCACTTGGCACTGGCCTTTAACCCATCGCATCTGGAAATTGTTAGCCCGGTTGTTATTGGTTCGGTACGTGCACGGCGTGACCGCCTGGACGAAGCTCGCAGCAACATGGTATTGCCAATCACCATTCATGGTGATGCGGCGATTGCCGGGCAGGGAGTGGTGCAAGAAACCTTGAACATGTCTCAGGCCCGTGGCTATGAAGTGGGCGGGACGGTGCGCATTGTTATCAATAACCAGATTGGTTTCACCACCTCGAACCCACTGGATGCGCGTTCTACCCAATACTGTACCGATATCGCCAAAATGGTACAGGCACCTATTTTCCACGTAAATGCTGATGATCCTGAAGCTGTGGCGTTTGTTACCCGTCTGGCGTTGGATTTCCGTAACACCTTTAAACGTGACGTGATGATCGACCTGGTTTGCTACCGTCGCCATGGGCATAACGAAGCCGATGAGCCAAGTGCCACACAACCAGTGATGTATCAGAAGATCAAAAAACACCCGACGCCGCGCAAAATCTATGCTGACAAGCTGACCGAGCAAAATATCGCCAGCCTGGAAGATGCCACGGAAATGGTCAACCTGTATCGTGATGCTCTGGATCACGGTGATTGTGTGGTGGAAGAGTGGCGTCCGATGAATCTGCAATCCTTCACATGGTCACCTTATCTGAACCATGAATGGGACGAGGAATATCCAAGCAAAGTTGAGATGAAACGCCTGCAAGATTTGGCGCGTCGTATCAGCCATGCGCCGGAAGCCATTGAAATGCAATCACGTGTTGCCAAGATCTATGGTGATCGTGCCTTGATGGCTGCAGGTGAGAAGCCATTTGACTGGGGTGGTGCTGAAACTCTGGCCTATGCCACACTGGTAGATGAAGGTATCCCGATTCGTTTATCCGGCGAGGATGCGGGGCGCGGTACTTTCTTCCATCGTCATGCCGTGATTCATAACCAGAAAAATGGTTCTGTTTACGTGCCACTGGCAAATGTGCACAGCGGGCAGGGTAACTTCCAGGTATGGGACTCTGTGCTGTCGGAAGAAGCGGTCTTGGCATTTGAATATGGCTATGCCACGGCTGAGCCACGTACTCTGACTATCTGGGAAGCACAGTTCGGTGACTTTGCCAACGGTGCGCAAGTTGTTATCGACCAGTTCATCAGCTCCGGCGAACAGAAATGGGGCCGGATGTGTGGTCTGGTAATGTTGCTGCCACATGGTTACGAAGGGCAAGGTCCAGAGCACTCCTCTGCGCGACTGGAACGTTATCTGCAACTTTGTGCTGAACAAAACATGCAGGTATGTATTCCATCAACGCCTGCACAGGTTTACCACATGATCCGCCGTCAGGCATTACGTGGTATGCGCCGTCCACTGGTGGTTATGTCGCCTAAGTCACTGTTGCGTCATCCGTTGGCGGTATCCTCTCTGGATGAACTGGCTAATGGCAGCTTCTTGCCAGCGATTGGCGAAATTGACGAGTTGGATCCGAAAGGTGTCAAGCGTGTCGTGATGTGCTCAGGCAAAGTCTACTATGACCTGTTGGAACAGCGCCGTAAGAATGGGCAAACCGATGTCGCTATCGTACGTATCGAGCAACTTTATCCGTTCCCGCATCACGCTGTGCAAGCAGTGTTGGAACAATTTGCTCATGTACATGATTTCGTCTGGTGCCAAGAAGAGCCGCTTAACCAGGGGGCTTGGTATTGTAGCCAACATAACTTCCGTGAAGTGATTCCATTTGGTGCTTCCTTGCGTTACGCAGGCCGCCCAGCCTCAGCTTCTCCGGCAGTTGGATATATTTCCGTACACCAGAAACAACAACAAGCTCTGGTTAATGACGCGCTGACCGTTGAATAGCGAGCCGGTTAACACATAAAGGATAGAGAATGAGTAGCGTAGATATTAATGTTCCTGACCTCCCTGAGTCTGTCGCCGATGGCTCTGTAGCAACCTGGCACAAGAAACCGGGCGATAGCGTCAAACGTGATGAAGTGCTGGTTGAGATCGAAACAGACAAAGTGATTCTGGAAGTTCCGGCCAGCCAGGACGGTATTCTGGACGCCATTTTGGAAGACGAAGGTGCCACAGTCGTTTCACGCCAGGTACTGGGTCGTATTCGCCCAAGTGATAGTTCCGGCCTGCCGACTGAAGAGAAAAGCCAGAGCACCGAGTCAACTCCTGCTCAGCGCCAGACTGCTAGCTTGGAAGAAGAAACCAACGATACCCTCAGCCCGGCGATTCGTCGTCTGATTGCTGAGCACTCTCTGGATGCTGCTGCAATTAAAGGCAGCGGTGTGGGTGGCCGTCTGACGCGTGAAGATATCGAGAGTCACTTGGCAAACCGCAAGTCGGCACCCGCAGCGGCAGAAGCCAAAGTTGAAGCCGCAGCACCTGTCGCACCTATCGCAGGCCGCAGTGAAAAACGTGTGCCGATGACGCGCCTGCGTAAACGTGTTGCCGAGCGCCTGCTGGAAGCGAAAAACAGCACTGCAATGTTGACGACGTTTAACGAAATCAACATGAAGCCGATCATGGATCTGCGCAAGCAGTATGGCGAAGCTTTTGAGAAACGCCACGGTGTTCGTCTGGGCTTTATGTCCTTCTATATTAAAGCTGTTGTTGAAGCACTGAAACGTTATCCGGAAGTGAATGCTTCCCTCGATGGCGAAGATGTGGTCTACCACAATTACTTTGATGTCAGCATTGCGGTTTCGACTCCGCGCGGCCTGGTAACGCCAGTACTGCGTGATGTAGACACCATGGGCATGGCTGATATTGAGAAAAAGATCAAAGAACTGGCTGTAAAAGGCCGTGACGGCAAACTGAAAGTTGAAGAACTGACTGGCGGTAACTTCACCATTACCAATGGCGGCGTATTCGGCTCATTGATGTCGACTCCGATCATTAACCCACCACAAAGCGCGATCCTTGGCATGCATGCCATTAAAGATCGTCCAATGGCGGTAGATGGTCAGGTAGTGATTCTGCCAATGATGTATTTGGCACTGTCCTACGATCACCGGTTGATCGACGGCCGCGAGTCTGTTGGTTATCTGGTGACAGTGAAAGAGATGCTGGAAGATCCAGCTCGCTTGCTGCTTGATGTATAAAAAAGATAAATGACAAGGTCAGTCTGATTGCAAGGTGTTGATAACCTGCCTCCGCGCAATCAGGCTACCTGGAAGGCTTCGGCCCATCTCAGACCTTATATGGATAGAACATCATGAATTTACACGAATATCAGGCAAAACAACTGTTTGCTCGGTATGGCATGCCCGCTCCAACGGGTTACGCCTGTACCACACCGCGTGAAGCAGAAGAAGCCGCATCTAAAATCGGTGCTGGCCCGTGGGTGGTTAAATGTCAGGTACATGCTGGCGGTCGCGGTAAAGCGGGCGGCGTGAAATTGGTTAATAGCAAAGAAGATATTCGTGCTTTCGCTGAACAATGGCTGGGTAAAAAACTGGTAACTTACCAGACAGATGCCCATGGCCAACCGGTTCACCAAATTTTGGTTGAAGCTGCAACAGATATTGATAAAGAACTCTATCTGGGCGCGGTTATTGACCGCAGTTCCCGTCGTGTGGTGTTTATGGCATCCACTGAAGGCGGTGTTGAAATTGAAAAAGTTGCCGAAGAGACACCAGAGCTGATCCACAAAATCGCTTTGGATCCGTTGACTGGCCCGCAACCTTATCAAGGTCGTGAATTAGCCTTTAAACTGGGTCTGACCGGTAAGCAAGTGGCTCAGTTCACCAAGATCTTTATGGGTCTGGCAACCATGTTCCTGGAACGTGACCTGGCAATGGTCGAGATCAACCCACTGGTTATCACCAAACAAGGCGATTTGATCTGTTTGGATGGCAAGCTGGGTGCTGATGGTAATGCCTTGTTCCGCCAGTCTGAACTGCGCGAAATGCGTGACCCAAGTCAGGAAGATGCCCGTGAAGCACATGCTGCGCAGTGGGAACTGAACTACGTCGCACTGGATGGCAACATTGGTTGCATGGTAAACGGCGCTGGTTTGGCGATGGGTACCATGGATATCGTGAAACTGCACGGTGGCGAACCCGCTAACTTCCTCGATGTTGGTGGTGGTGCAACCAAAGAGCGTGTGACTGAAGCCTTTAAAATTATTTTGTCTGATGACAAAGTGAAAGCGGTTTTCGTTAACATCTTCGGCGGGATCGTGCGTTGTGACCTGATTGCTGACGGCATTATTGGTGCTGTTGAAGAAGTGGGTGTCAACGTACCGGTAGTGGTTCGTCTGGAAGGGAATAATGCCGAACTGGGTGCCAAAAAACTGGCAGACAGCGGTTTGAATATCATTGCTGCGACCAGCCTGACAGATGCGGCTCAGCAAGTTGTAGCGGCAGTGGGGGCTAAATAATGTCTATTTTAATTGATAAAAACACCAAAGTTATTTGCCAGGGCTTCACCGGTAGCCAAGGGACTTTCCACTCTGAACAAGCTATCGCCTATGGCACCAAAATGGTTGGCGGTGTTACGCCAGGCAAAGGCGGAACCCAGCATCTGGGCCTACCGGTATTCAATACAGTACGTGAAGCAGTAGAAACTACCGGTGCAACAGCATCCGTTATCTACGTGCCAGCGCCGTTCTGTAAAGATTCAATTCTGGAAGCTATCGACGCCGGTATCAAATTGATCATCTGCATTACTGAAGGCATCCCGACGCTGGATATGCTGGTAGTCAAAGTTAGATTGGAGCAATCCGATGCGCGCATGATCGGCCCTAACTGCCCGGGTGTTATTACCCCAGGCGAATGTAAGATTGGCATCATGCCTGGCCATATCCACTTGCCGGGTAAAGTCGGTATCGTTTCTCGTTCAGGCACTCTGACTTATGAAGCGGTAAAACAGACGACTGATATCGGTTTCGGCCAATCAAGCTGTGTTGGTATTGGTGGTGACCCAATTCCTGGTTCTAACTTTATCGATATCCTGAAGTTATTCCAGGAAGACCCGCAAACTGAAGTCATCGTGATGATCGGTGAGATTGGTGGTAATGCAGAAGAAGAAGCGGCGGCTTATATTAAAGAGCACGTGACCAAACCTGTAGTGGGCTACATCGCTGGTGTAACTGCACCAAAAGGCAAACGTATGGGCCATGCTGGTGCCATCATTGCTGGTGGTAAAGGGACTGCAGATGACAAATTTGCTGCTCTGGAAGCAGCAGGTGTGAAAACTGTACGTAGCCTGGCTAAAATCGGCAATGCCGTGAAAGCGGTGTACCAAAGCAATAAATAATATCTGCTGGCTAAATAGCCGAGCTCGATATAAAGGCCACCTTTCGGTGGCCTTTTTAATACTCAATCAGAACTTATTTAAAGCAGTAATTAATGCAATATCCGTTTGGGCTTGTTGCTTGGCTTGCTCAGTCTTGGCACTGGCGGCTTGCTGTTGCAACGCCGTTAATGCTGCAGTGTAACTGGCTTTATCCTTAAACAATTTATCTTTAACGTTGATTGAGGCAATGTTGGTATAACTGCCATCGGCAGTTGACGGGACCGAAATAGTCCCCTGATTAATCATTTTCTTAACAATCTGCCGCTCTTTCTCATCGCCTTCTAATCCCACTAATTGCCAACGTTGCTGAGGTTTGCCCTCATATTTTCCAGACTTAACATCAGTCAGATACCGAATAGTCAGATGACGGATAGTGCCTTCTTCTTCACCGTATTGTACTTTACTGTCCGACAATACTGGGAATTTTTGCCCCTCAAGCACGCCACCTTTTTGCGTCAAATGGCCCATCCGGTAGCTGTTCATTCCCAGATGAATCGCGGTGATATCAAGGACCGGGGTGCCATCATTAAGACGTAAATCGGTGATCCGCGAACCTACTGGCTGGCGCAAATCAATGGTGTAAGTCACGCCATCAAAAAAGTCATTGGTTGAGTATTTTGAGGCACGACGTTGTGGATTAAAGCTGTAAGTGACATCGCCTGGTTTGACTTGATTAAAGTAGCCAGCCGACCACTCCATATATTGTTTTAACTCTTTGCCGGTTAGAGAATAAACCGTAATTTCACCGCCAGCATATTGATAGTTAAATGCAATATCTTTAGCGGTGATATCACCGACATCCAGCTTGGGATGGTCATTATCAATCTGTAAGGCGATGACTTGGGCATGGGGAGCATAATAATGAGCTGCTTCCTGATACAGCGCGCTGATACCTGTGTCCTGCACATGCACTTGAGGAATGCCTTTAATCTCATCCGGCGGCACCAGATTGTTACCACTCAACTTAGCAATAACCCGATTAGCATTAGCGCGCAAAATATCATGGTAAGGCTGGTAAATAGCTTCTAGCGATTTATCTGACTTGATACCTTTGATAGGGTAGGTATAGCTGTCTTTGTCGATGAGCTGGTACTTTCCATCTCGCTGCTCAAATTTCAGGTCAATACGGGACAGCGCACGGCCATATTTATCTGGCTCGGTAATAATAACGCCATTAACTACGGCTTTATCAATCTTCACATGCATATGGCCAGCAACTATAGCTGCGAGTTCTGGGTTGGCTTTGGCTATATCGCCAACCCCCGTTCCTGGCCGCTGATTTTCATTATCTATCCCCATATGAGCAACCAGCACAATGGCATCGACTTGCGGCTGGATTTGCTGAATCACCTTTTTCACTTCCTGTACCGGGTCCGTGAAATGGATCCCATTGATGCGGTCGGTTCCTTGAGCGAACTCGGCGGTCATTGGAGTATCCATGCCGATAATGCCGATTTTAACTCCTTGGCGCTCAATAATTTTATAAGAGGGCAGGTAGGGCTTACCCGAATCCCAGAAAATATTACCCGCCAGTGCAGCACCGTCGAATTGCTTAAGAGAGGTAGAAAGGGCTTTTAAGCCAAAATCAAATTCATGGTTACCCATCACCCAGGCATCATACTTCAAGGCATTAAAGCCGAGGATCATCGGGCTGATGGGTTCATATTTAAAGGTCTCAACAAAGTTGCCCTGGATGGTATCGCCCGCATCCACCAAAATAATGTTGGGCTGCTCGGCGCGAATTTTCTGCACTTGGGTGGCTATTTGACTCAGGCTACCCGCCAGATTTTCACTGTCGCTGGCATAGTCCCACGGCACAAAAGTGCCATGTAAATCAGAGGTGCCCAAGATAGTGACATCGACTTGTTGTGCGGCAATAGTGGTGGTACTGACACAGAGTAATGTGGTGAGCGCTATTTTTTTCATTGTAGGGGATTCAATATTTATCAAATAATTGCACTTTATCATGCAACAAAATGGCAACACTAGCGAACGCTTCCTCCAAAATAGACTAATATATTCATGTAAAAGTCGAAATTGTGATTTAACGCACCCTGAAACTAATAAATTTAAAAGTTAACTTGGATCGCATAATAACGACGTAATAAAGCATTAGCTAAACCATAAAATTACATTTCATTAACAGTTGTTGGTTATATAAAAACAATCAAACTTTTAATTAACATGAAAAAGAATTAATTGTTCTAAATCAAGTTTTGAATATGGCAATAATGTTCATATGGGCTTAAATTGTTCTGGATCAAACTACGGCATGATAGGTAAATGGCCTATTTGTTGACCTGTATCCAGAACTCAAAGCTGGGTCACGTAAAATCCTATTTATTGTGTGGGATTAGAAGCGTACTATTACCGCGGTGTAATACTGGGTAGTTGATATTGTTATTTTTGTTGTGTTTTTTTGGGCATTCACTGCGGGTCAATATGAGATTTCCAATTTACATGGAGGTCGCGTTACCGCAAGTCGGAGTCTTCCTGCGAGGAGCAAGGAGTCAAGATGTTTGATATTGTCGAACTGTCACGGTTACAGTTTGCCTTAACGGCAATGTACCATTTCTTATTTGTCCCACTTACGCTCGGTTTGGCGTTTATGCTGGCAATTATGGAATCGGTTTACGTGCTGTCTGGTAAACAAATCTATAAAGATATGACCAAATTCTGGGGCAAGTTATTTGCTATTAACTTTGCTCTGGGGGTTGCTACTGGTTTGACTATGGAGTTCCAGTTCGGGACTAACTGGTCATATTTCTCACATTACGTCGGTGATATCTTCGGTGCCCCTTTGGCAATTGAAGGTTTAATGGCGTTCTTCTTGGAATCTACTTTCGTCGGTCTATTCTTCTTCGGTTGGGATCGTCTGAGTAAACACCAGCATTTGGCCGTAACCTGGCTGGTTGCATTAGGCTCTAACTTCTCTGCATTGTGGATCTTGGTTGCTAACGGCTGGATGCAAAACCCGATTGCGTCTGACTTCAACTTTGAAACCATGCGTATGGAAATGCTGAGCTTCTCAGAACTGGTTCTGAACCCAGTAGCCCAGGTGAAGTTCGTTCACACTGTGGCGGCAGGTTATGTTACCGGTGCGATGTTTGTTCTGGGTATCAGCTCTTACTATCTGCTGAAAGGCCGTGATATTCCGTTTGCCAAACGTTCCTTTGCTATCGCTGCAAGTTTCGGTTTAGCCGCAACGCTGTCTGTTATCGTACTGGGTGATGAATCTGGTTATGAAATGGGTGACGTGCAGAAAACCAAACTGGCTGCAATTGAGGCGGAATGGGAAACTCAGCCACCTCCAGCAGCCTTTACGCTGTTTGCCATTCCTAATCAGGAAACGATGGAGAACCGGTTTGCGGTTCAGATTCCATTTGCATTGGGCATAATCGCCACCCGTTCACTGGATACACCGGTTATTGGCTTACGTGATTTGATGTCTCAGCATGAAGTGCGGATTCGTAATGGTATCCAGGCTTACCATCTGCTTGAGCAATTACGTAACGGCAATACTGATCCGGCGATACGTGAGGCCTTCAATAAAACGAAGCAGGATCTTGGCTATGGTCTGCTACTTAAGCGCTATACAGAAAACGTAACAGACGCGACTGAAGAGCAAATCCAGTTAGCTGCTAAGGACTCTATCCCGCAAGTTCTGCCGCTTTACTTCGCATTCCGCATCATGGTGGCTTGTGGCTTCCTGATGTTACTGATCATCGGCCTGTCGTTCTATAACGTGGTTCGTGGTCGGATTGGCGAGAAGAAATGGCTACTGCGTGCTGCACTGTACGGTATTCCATTACCGTGGATTGCAGTTGAAGCAGGTTGGTTTGTGGCTGAATATGGCCGTCAACCATGGGCCATCGGTGAAGTGCTGCCAACAGCTATTGCAAATTCATCCGTCACTGCCGGCGATATTCTGTTCTCCATGGCACTGATTTGTGGTTTGTACACGCTGTTCCTGGTGGCAGAAATGTACCTGATGTTCAAATTTGCGCGCCTTGGGCCTAGCAGCCTGAAAACTGGCCGCTATCATTTTGAACAGCCGACTGCCCCAGTGCAGGAAGCACGGTAAACAGGAGTCCACTTATGTTTGATTACGAAGTATTACGATTTATCTGGTGGCTGCTGATCGGTGTGTTGCTGATTGGTTTCGCAGTCACCGATGGTTTCGACATGGGCGTCGGTATCCTGCTGCGTATCATCGGTAAGAATGATACAGAACGCCGTATTATGATTAACTCGATTGCCCCTCACTGGGATGGCAATCAGGTTTGGCTGATTACCGCGGGTGGGGCACTGTTTGCTGCCTGGCCAATGGTGTATGCAGCCGCATTCTCCGGCTTCTATATCGCGATGATTCTGGTCTTGGCTGCATTATTCTTCCGCCCGGTCGGTTTTGACTACCGTTCTAAGCTGGAGAATAGCCGCTGGCGCGATATGTGGGACTGGGGCATCTTCATTGGTAGCTTCGTGCCTGCCGTTGTCTTCGGTGTGGCATTTGGTAACTTGCTGCAAGGTGTGCCGTTCCACATGAATGAGTACATGCGCCTGTTCTACACAGGTAACTTCTTCCAGTTACTGAACCCGTTTGGCCTGTTAGCAGGTGTTGTCAGCTTGACCATGCTGGTCACTCAAGGGGCAACTTACCTGCAAATGCGTACGCGTGGTGAGTTGCATTTGCGTTCCCGTGCCGCTGCGCAAATTTCAGCGCTGGTCATGGGCGTTGCATTCCTGCTGGCCGGTATCTGGTTAGTTAAAGGCATTGATGGCTTTGTGATTACTTCAGTGTTGGATACAGCCGCTGAATCTAACCCGATGCGCAAAGAAGTCGCACATCAGGCTGGTGCATGGTTGATTAACTTCAACAAGTACCCAAGCTTGTGGGCGCTGCCTGCTCTAGGGGTGATTCTGCCACTGTTCACTATTATACTGTCGCGTCTTGAAAAAGGGGCTTGGGCCTTCCTGTTCTCATCACTGACCATTGCTTGCGTGATTCTGACCGCCGGGGTCACCATGTTCCCGTTCGTTATGCCATCAAGCACGATGCCAAATGTCAGTCTGACAATGTGGGATGCAACATCTAGCCTGTTGACGCTGAAAGTGATGACCATTGTTGCGATCATCTTTGTGCCTATCATCTTGCTTTACACCAGCTGGTGTTATTACAAAATGTTCGGGCGCATTGATAAAGACTTTATCGAAAACAACAAGCATTCACTGTACTAAGGAGCATAAAGCATGTGGTATTTTGCCTGGATTCTAGGGACACTTCTGGCCTGCTCCTTTGGTATCATTACTGCTCTGGCGCTGGAGCAGAGTGAAGCCAACGCAGCAGCGAAAGCCGCTAACAATGGCAATGATGATGTTGTCCGATAAGCTGTACGAATTAATGGATAAGGGCCCTTTACGGGCCCTTTCACTGGTGCTCGCATTTGCTGTGGCTTTTTGTGTATTTTGGGACCCTTCGCGTTTTGCGGCGGCAACCAGCTCACTTGAAGTCTGGCAAGAGGTATTTATCGTGTGGGCAGTGTGTACCGGTGTGATTCATGGCGTAGGTTTTCGCCCTAAGCGGGTGTGGTTACGGGCTTTTTTCTCACCACTTCCTGCAATTGTGATCTTGGGCGCGGGATTATTCTACTTTTTTGGCTAATCTGAATGTGTTTCGCCTAATCTGAGTACAATCTCTCCTTTATGGGCCGCCTGGCCCATAATTATTTTCGTTCTATTCTCGCAAGTGATTCCAAAGCTTAACGCTCTTCAGTATAGTGTGTCCGTTAACTGCATTACTGGGAAGTAGAGTGAGTAATACGTTGTTTCGATGGCCGGTACGTGTCTATTTTGAAGACACCGATGCTGGTGGCGTGGTTTACCACGCGCGCTACGTTGCCTTTTACGAAAGGGCGCGCACGGAAATGTTGCGCCAACGCAATTTTCACCAGCAGCAATTGCTCAGTGAGCATGTTGCTTTCGCTGTCCGCCGCATGACGGTAGAATACCTGGCGCCTGCACGTCTTGATGATATGCTGGAAGTTCAGAGTGAAATTACCGCAATGCGTGGAGCTTCTCTCACGTTTGCTCAACGAATTCTCGACTCACATGGCAATCTTCTGAGTAGTGCAGAAGTATTGATCGCATGTATCGATCCACACCAAATGAAGCCAAGAGCGCTTCCTAAGTCTATTGTCGCGGAGTTTAAGTAGTGGCTGACATGAACATTCTGGATTTATTCCTGCAGGCAAGCCTATTCGTTAAGCTTATCATGCTGGTATTGATGGGCTTTTCTATTGCTTCATGGGCGATCATCATTCAGCGAACGCGTATTCTGAATGCTGCCACCCGCGATGCAGAGGCTTTCGAAGATAAATTTTGGTCCGGCATTGAGCTGTCCCGTCTGTATCAAGAAAGTCAGGCTCGTCGCGATACGCTTGGTGGTTCCGAGCAAATCTTCCATTCTGGATTTAAAGAGTTTGCCCGCTTACATCGTGCAAACAGCCACGCACCCGAAGCCGTGATTGACGGCGCTTCTCGTGCGATGCGCATCTCTATGAACCGTGAATTAGAAGCGCTGGAAACCCATATTCCTTTCCTCGGTACTGTTGGTTCCATTAGCCCGTATATCGGTCTGTTTGGTACAGTATGGGGGATTATGCATGCCTTTATTTCTCTGGGTGCAGTAAAGCAGGCGACCTTACAAATGGTGGCACCAGGTATTGCTGAAGCACTGATTGCTACGGCGATCGGTCTGTTTGCTGCCATCCCTGCTGTTATGGCCTATAACCGGCTGAACCAGCGTGTGAATAAGCTTGAACAAAACTATGACAACTTCATGGAAGAGTTTATTGCTATTCTGCATCGCCAGGCTTTTGCCAGCGCCGAGAGCAAATAAGTAGGGGGTTGTATGGCGCGAGTACGTGGTCGTAAACGTCGCGAGCTTAAGTCTGAAATTAACATTGTTCCCTTGCTTGACGTTTTGCTGGTGCTATTGCTGATCTTTATGGCGACCGCGCCTATTATCACGCAAAGTGTTGAGGTAGATCTCCCTGATGCGACGGATTCAAAAACCGTTTCCAGTGATGATAATCCTCCGGTCATTGTCGAAGTATCAGGTGTGGGTCAATATTCGCTGGTGATTGACCATCAGAGGATGGAGCAACTGCCTTCAGAACAAGTTGTGGCAGAGGCTCAAGCGAGATTGAAAGCAAATCCGAAGACCGTGTTCCTGATTGGTGGTGCGAAAGAGGTTCCTTATGATGAAATTATTAAGGCCCTTAATATGCTGCATCAGGCTGGAGTGACGTCGGTGGGCTTAATGACTCAACCGATATAAATTTGTGTTGATACTGGCTGAATTGAGAGTGAATCCAGCCAGTAGATACCCTGTTTTTAGCAGTTCCGTTTTTTAGAAATAGAGCGCGGACATCGAGTGTGGAAATCGAGCGTGGGTAAGGCAACCGAGCAAAATGATAAGCTGAATCGCGCCATTATAGTGTCGGTGGTTCTGCACATCATATTGATTGCCCTGTTGATTTGGGGCTCTCTGACGCAGACGACTGAAATGGGCGGCGGCGGTGCAGGCGGCGAAGTTATTGACGCCGTTATGGTCGATCCGGGCGCGGTGACCGAGCAGTATAACCGTCAGCAGCAACAGCAGACGGACGCTAAACGCGCGGAGCAGCAACGCCAGAAAAAAGCCGATCAGCAAGCTGAAGAACTACAGCAGAAGCAGGCGGCAGAACAACAACGCCTGAAAGAATTGGAAAAAGAGCGTCTGCAAGCACAGGAAGATGCGAAGCAGGCGGCTGAAGAACAGAAGAAACAAGCCGCTGAGCAACAAAAAGAGGCTGCAGAGCAACAGAAAACTGCCGCCGCTGCTGCTGCTAAAGCGAAAGAAGAGCAGAAGCAGGCTGAAGCCGCTGCAGCTCAGGCTAAAGCAGAAGCTGATAAGTTGGTGAAAGCGCAGGCTGAAGCTCAGAAAAAAGCCGAAGCCGAAGCCAAAAAAGAGGCTGCTGTAGCCGCCGCGGCGAAGAAACAAGCTGATGCTGACGCGAAGAAAGCAGCAGAAGATGCGAAAAAGGCTGCCGCAGAAGCGGCTGAAAAGAAAGCTGCTGCTGATGCTGAGAAGAAAGCCGCCGCGGATGCTAAAAAAGCCGCTGCTGCTGAGGCCAAGAAGAAAGCAGCTGCAGAAGCCGCAGCTGCAACGGATGTTGATGATTTGTTTGGCGGCTTGGCAAACTCCAAGAATGCGCCGAAAAGTGGCTCAGGTGCTGGCGCTGCTGCAGCCGGTAAAGGTGGTGGCAAGAAGAGCGGAGCTTCCGCGGGTGATATCAGTGGTTATCTAGGACAGGTAACGGCCGCGATCCAAAGTAAATTTTATGATGCAGACCTTTACAAAGGCCGCACCTGTAATCTGCGAATTAAATTGGCGCCAGATGGTCTATTAATTGATGTTAAAGCGGAAGGTGGGGACCCGGCACTGTGTCAGGCCGCTATCGCCGCAGCTAAACTGGCTAAAATCCCTAAACCTCCAAGTCAGGATGTTTATGAAGTGTTTAAGAATGTTCCACTTGATTTTAAACCGCAATAAAGTTTGATTAGTAGTGAATAACACTGTTAATCGACTAGGGATTATGTAGTTTTGTTTGCGTGGGTTTGTTAAAATTCTGCTAATTATCGCGGGCATCCCGCTCGGGTAAGGGAGATAAGATGAAGCAGGCATTTCGAGTTGCGCTAGGCTTTTTAGTTTTATGGGCTTCTGTTTTACACGCAGAAGTTCGAATTGAGATTACCCAAGGGGTAGACTCTGCTCGCCCAATTGGGGTTGTTCCATTCAAATGGATGGGACCTGGTACACCACCAGAAGAAATTGGCGCTATTGTTGGCGCGGATTTACGTAATAGTGGTAAATTTAACCCAATTGATGCAGCGCGCATGCCACAGCAACCCTCCACTGCAGCTGAAGTAACGCCTGCGGCCTGGACTGCGTTGGGTATTGATGCTGTTGTTGTCGGTCAGGTTCAACCAAGTGCTGATGGCAGCTATGTAGTTTCTTACCAGTTAGTGGATACTTCTGGTGCCGCCGGTAGCGTTTTGGCGCAAAATCAGTATAAAGTAACCAAGCAATGGTTACGTTATTCTGCGCATACTGCCAGTGACGAAGTATTTGAAAAGCTGACTGGGATTAAAGGTGCTTTCCGTACCCGTATTGCCTATGTTGTGCAAACCAATGGCGGCAAGTTCCCACATGAATTGCGGGTTTCTGATTATGATGGCTACAACCAGTTTGTGGTGCATCGTTCTCCTGAACCTTTGATGTCACCAGCCTGGTCTCCAGATGGTAGCAAAATTGCTTATGTAACTTTTGAGAGTGGCAAATCAGCCCTGGTTATCCAGACGCTGGCCAATGGTGCAATTAGACAAGTGGCTTCATTCCCTCGCCATAATGGTGCACCAGCCTTCTCACCGGACGGTTCTAAGCTGGCATTTGCTTTATCTAAAAGCGGCAGCTTGAACTTGTATGTTATGGATTTGGGGTCTGGTCAAATTAGTCAGGTTACCGATGGTCGTAGCAACAACACCGAACCAAGCTGGTTCCCGGATAGCCAGAATCTGGCCTATACCTCGGATCAGGGTGGCCGCCCGCAAGTGTATAAAGTGAATATTAATGGCGGTGCGCCTCAGCGAATCACGTGGGAAGGTTCTCAGAACCAGAACGCAGATGTGAGTCCTGATGGTAAATTCCTGGCATTGGTCAGTTCCAATGGTGGGGCACAACACATCGCCAAACAGGATCTAGTAACGGGAGCCGTTCAAGTATTAACGGACACGTTCCTGGATGAAACGCCTAGTATCGCGCCTAACGGCACCATGGTTATCTATAGCTCGACACAAGGGCTGGGAGCCGTGTTACAGCTGGTCTCGACTGATGGGCGTTTCAAAGCGCGTCTTCCGGCAACTGATGGACAGGTCAAATTTCCTGCCTGGTCGCCGTATCTGTGATGCATGTGTAAATACGTATGTATGGCAAACTATAAAAAAGGATCAAAGAGATGCAACTGAACAAAGTGCTGAAAGGGCTGATGTTGGCATTGCCAGTTCTGGCTATCGCTGCTTGTAGTTCTAACAAAAGCGCAAATAATGACCAATCTGGCATGGGCGCTGGCACTGGTACAGAAAATGGCAGCAACATGTCTTCCGAAGAGCAAGCGCGTCTTCAGATGCAAGAACTGCAAAAGAACAATATCGTTTACTTCGGTTTCGACAAATACGATATCGGTTCTGACTTCGCTCAAATGCTGGATGCACATGCTGCATTCCTGCGTAGCAACCCATCTTACAAAGTTGTTGTTGAAGGCCACGCGGATGAACGCGGTACGCCAGAATACAACATCGCGTTGGGCGAGCGTCGTGCAAATGCAGTGAAAATGTATCTGCAAGGTAAAGGCGTTTCTGCTGACCAGATCTCTATCGTTTCTTACGGTAAAGAGAAACCAGCAGTTCTGGGCCATGACGAAGCAGCGTTCGCTAAAAACCGTCGTGCAGTTCTGGTTTACTAAGAGAATCGCATGAACAGTAACCTCAGACGTCACATTGTGGGTCTGTCGTTACTGGTTGGCGTAGCGGTCCCATGGGCCGCTACTGCCCAAGCGCCAATCAGTAATGTCGGCTCCGGCTCGGTAGAAGATCGAGTCACTCAACTTGAGCGTATTTCCAACGCTCACAGCCAACTATTAACTCAACTTCAGCAACAACTATCAGATTCGCAACGCGATGTAGATAGTTTACGCGGTCAGATCCAAGAAAATCAGTATCAGCTCAATCAAATTGTTGAGCGACAAAAACAGATCTATCAGCAGATGGAGAGTCTGGGTAGTGGTCAGGGGGCGTCGACTTCAACGCCTGCGGCTACTGGCGCTGCGACAGATAATGCAGCGACAGGAAGTTCTGATACTGCCACCGCAGGCGCAGCAGCGGCTACAGCGGCACCTGCAGCCAGTACTGGTGATGAAAACAGCGATTATAATGCTGCGGTTTCTCTGGCTCTTGAGAAAAAGCAATATGATCAAGCGATCACTGCTTTCCAAAGTTTTGTGAAGCAGTATCCAAAGTCTACTTACCAGCCTAATGCCAACTACTGGCTAGGGCAGTTGTATTACAATAAGGGTAAGAAAGACGATGCCGCATATTATTATGCTGTTGTAGTAAAAAATTATCCTAAGTCACCAAAAAGTTCAGAAGCAATGTTTAAAGTTGGGGTGATCATGCAGGATAAAGGCCAAAGCGATAAAGCGAAGGCGGTTTATCAACAAGTGATCAAGCAATATCCCAATACTGATGCCGCTAAACAGGCACAGAAACGTTTATCTGCTCTTTAGCCTTTTGCGAGTCCAGTAATTGGTCTTATTGACTAATTTCTGGGCTTTAGCGAGCGAAGAACAAGCAGTTAAACGCATTAACAGAAATTTAAGTTGCACTGTGAAGAGAAATTAGTAATATATGCCGCCGTTGCCAAGACAACTGTAAAACGTTAAAGCAACAGGAAATTATAGTAGGCAGTAATGCATAATGGGTCGTTAGCTCAGTTGGTAGAGCAGTTGACTTTTAATCAATTGGTCGCAGGTTCGAATCCCGCACGACCCACCATTATGAAGAACTGTAGGGCAATCAAATCGTAGGGATGAGAACCGTCAAAGGTTCGAGTCGAGCGAAACGAGACAACAACGCAGAGCGTTGGCCTGAAAGGTGAGTCCGCAGGACGAATAATCCCGCACGACCCACCATTATGTCGTAAGCAGTACCGCATTACAGCGGGTCGTTAGCTCAGTTGGTAGAGCAGTTGACTTTTAATCAATTGGTCGCAGGTTCGAATCCCGCACGACCCACCATTATGAAGAACTGTAGGGCAATCAAATCGTAGGGATGAGAACCGCCAAAGGTTCGAGTCGAGCGAAACGAGACAACAACGCAGAGCGTTGGCCTGAAAGGTGAGTCCGCAGGACGAATAATCCCGCACGACCC
>NZ_KN150731.1:4369641-4900185 GCF_000754805.1 Yersinia frederiksenii ATCC 33641
AATAATCCCGCACGACCCACCATTATGTCGTAAGCAGTACCGCATTACAGCGGGTCGTTAGCTCAGTTGGTAGAGCAGTTGACTTTTAATCAATTGGTCGCAGGTTCGAATCCCGCACGACCCACCATTATTCTCTCAATCAATCTCTTCTCTCTTCTCTCTTCTCTCTTCTCTCTTCTCTCTTCTCTCTTCTCTCTTGTTCATCTTGCTCAAAAGTCTTTTTATCCTCTTCTTATTCTCAAGATAAACCCTATAATCTTCTAATATCTCCTCTACCACTCAAATTCTCACTTCATTTTTAACTCTATTAAACATTTTTGCCATTATCAGACAAAAACGAGCGACTTTCTGCTGAATATTGAGTATTTTGTTTAGGATAAAAAACAAACCAATCTTGCTGGCAGCCTGAAGTATTCAATGGCTCCACAATCACTGGCAATAGAGATGTGAGCGATGAGCGAAACTTTTGATGTGAATGCGGCTATTTATCCTTTCCCACCGCGGCCTGTCCCGCTGGATGTGGATCAAAAAGCCTTTTACCGGGCGAAAATCAAAACACTGCTAAAGCAGCGCGATGCCGTGTTAGTCGCTCACTACTATACCGACCCCGAGATTCAGGCTTTAGCCGAGGAAACTGGCGGCTGTGTTGCTGATTCCCTTGAAATGGCAAGATTTGGCAATAACCACCCAGCATCGACCTTGCTAGTCGCTGGCGTGCGTTTTATGGGGGAAACTGCCAAAATACTGAATCCAGAAAAACAAGTATTAATGCCGACTCTCAATGCTGAATGTTCCTTGGATTTAGGTTGCCCGGCTGATGAGTTTGCCGCATTTTGCGACAGCCATCCTGATCGCACCGTTGTGGTGTATGCCAATACTTCGGCAGCGGTAAAAGCCAGAGCGGATTGGGTGGTCACCTCCAGTATTGCCGTTGAGTTGATTGAGCATCTGGATAGTTTGGGCGAGAAAATAATCTGGGCGCCCGATCGCCATCTTGGCAGCTACGTACAGAAGAAGAGTGGTGCAGATGTACTGTGCTGGCAGGGGGCGTGTATCGTCCATGACGAATTTAAAACCCAAGCACTGGCCCGGATGAAGGCATTACATCCCGATGCTGCTGTATTGGTTCACCCAGAGTCACCACAGGCCGTTGTCGACATGGCCGATGCTGTTGGCTCGACCAGTCAATTGATTCAGGCGGCAAGAACACTGCCACAGAAAAAGCTGATTGTGGCAACTGACCGGGGTATTTTTTACAAGATGCAGCAGGCCTGCCCGGATAAAGAGTTATTTGAAGCACCGACTGCCGGTGAAGGAGCAACATGCCGAAGCTGCGCACATTGCCCATGGATGGCGATGAATGGCCTCAAAGCGATTGCTGAGGGGCTGGAGCAGGGTGGTGTGATGCATGAGATACATGTTGATGAAGAATTGCGTCAGCAGGCACTGATTCCCTTGAATCGCATGTTGGATTTTGCCAACCAACTCAAATTACAGATTAAAGGCAATGCCTGATAGTAAAGAGCACGTAATAACCTTAATACTCCGCTAATGACACCCAAAGATCTTGGCGTTGCAGGACGGCAGCGAATTATCCTGTAGCTTCAAGTACGAAGGGTAGTAGACAAAAGGACTGCCAGATGGATTTCTTCAGTACAAGCAACATATTGGTGCATATTCCGCTGGGGGCGGGGGGCTATGACCTTTCTTGGATAGAGGCCATTGGGACACTATTTGGGTTGTTGTGTATCTGGTTTGCCAGCAAAGAAAAAATCATCAACTATTTGTTTGGTTTGATTAACGTGACACTGTTCGCGGTGATTTTCTTCCAGATCCAGCTTTATGCCAGTTTATTACTCCAGTTGTTCTTCTTCGTGGCCAATATTTATGGTTGGTATGCCTGGAGCAAACAAACACCCGATAACCAGGCTGAATTGAAAATTAGGTGGTTGTCCTTGCCGAAAGCATTGGCCTGGGGAGCGGTTTGTGTTGCCGGTATCGCCTTGATGACACTGCATATTGATACGGTTTTTGCCTGGCTTACCCGTGCGGCGGTGACGGTAATGCAAAGCTTGGGTGCTAATGTGCAAATGCCCGAATTGCAGCCAGATGCCTTCCCATTCTGGGACTCCACCATGATGGTCTTATCGATTGTGGCGATGATCCTGATGACGCGCAAATATGTTGAAAACTGGCTGATTTGGGTGGTGATTGATGTTATCAGTGTGGCAATTTTCGCCTATCAAGGTGTCTATGCCATGGCGCTGGAATATGTATTACTGACGTTGATTGCGCTGAATGGCTCTTGGCTGTGGATCAAGAGTGCGGCGCGGAATCATTCACGCCCACTGTCCAACCAAAGTTAGCAATATCTCAGTTCAATAGATTTTGCTTGAAAGTATTGTCAGGCGAGCTTCTGTCAGTGGTTAGCCACCGCAGAATACTCGCCTGATTGGCTTTCACCTTCAATGATGGTGATGGTGGTGCCCCTCGGTGCTGATGGTCTGATTGATGGCACAATCTGGGGCTCTACAGTGCTGATATTCCATCTGAATGGTGGCGTGGCCAATATTGTAATGGTGCAGTAAGTAATGCTGGATACGTTGCAATAGCTCATCATTATCTTGTGGCGGGATCACTTGTACATGCAGTGTCATGAGCCGCTGATCGCCGACTTGCCATAAATGGATGTGATGGGCATCCCGCACTTCATATATATTGGTGCATAAGTCTTTGCGCAGTTTGTTGATATCAATTTCTTGTGGCGCGCCTTCCAAGAGTTCGTGAAAACTCTCTTTCAACAACCGCCAGGCACTGCGCAGCACCAGGACGGAGACCAAGACCGAGAGAATCGGGTCAATTGGTGTCCAGCCGGTGGTGAGGATAACCCCCGCCGCGACAATAGCTCCTACAGAGCCTAATAAGTCGCCAAGTACGTGTAAGGCTGCGGCTCGCACATTGATATTTTTTTCTTCCTCTCCCCTATGAAGTATCCAGAAGCAGAAAATATTCGCGAATAACCCGAAGATGGCGATGATTAACATCGGAATTCCCATGACTTCATGGGGAGAAAAGAAGCGACGAACGGCTTCCCAAACAATCAATACCACGATCAATAATAATGCTGCCGCATTAACAAAAGCCGCCAGAGTCGTCAGGCGTAAATAGCCAAAGGTATGGCGAGAATCAGGTTTTCTCTGTGAGAAGTGCACAGCCATCAATGCGATAAAGAGTGCGGCAGAATCTGTCAGCATATGCCCGGCATCAGCCAATAGGGCCAATGAGCCAGATAGCCAGCCTCCAATCGCCTCTACCACCATAAATACCGTGGTGACAGCGAAGGCGACCAGCAACCGCTGACTATTGCTGTTCTGCGGGAAAAACGATGATGCAGCCATATTTATCCTTTGACCATATTTCATAAAGCGCGAGCACAGAACCAGAACTCCTTGGTATATGTTAACTCTGATAGGATTTCATTCAAAGATTGATAAGCATTATAGATTAATGCCAGGTTACTGTTTTTCTGTGCTGATACTCGAATGCGATAAAGTAGATTTACAGCGGTCAATTCACCCGCTAGATTGGTTTAGTTAGATTGCTTAAAATAATGGTTGTGCGATGACCGTCAGAGACTTAATGGAAGAGCTATGAATTACCTGAATGATGACCTACGGATTAATGAAATTAAGGAACTCCTGCCACCTGTTGCTTTGTTAGAGAAGTTTCCGGCCAGTCATAATGCCGCTGAAACTGTCGCCAAGAGTCGCACTGCTATTCACAACATTTTGCGCGCTCAAGATGACCGCCTGCTGGTGGTGATTGGCCCATGCTCGATTCATGACACTCAGGCAGCAAAAGAGTATGCAGCTCGTTTACTGACGCTGCGTGAAGAGCTGCAAGGTGAGCTGGAAGTGGTGATGCGGGTATATTTTGAAAAACCGCGTACTACGGTAGGTTGGAAAGGTCTGATTAACGATCCGCATATGGATGGTAGTTACGATATCAATGATGGTTTGCGTATTGCACGTAAGTTGCTGTTAGACATCAATGATAGTGGATTACCGGCCGCGGGTGAGTTCTTGGATATGATTACCCCGCAATATTTGGCTGACTTGATGAGTTGGGGAGCTATCGGTGCTCGGACGACGGAATCTCAGGTTCACCGTGAGCTGGCTTCTGGCCTGTCTTGTCCGGTGGGTTTCAAAAATGGCACCGATGGCACCATTAAAGTGGCTATTGATGCGATCAATGCTGCCAGTGCACCGCACTGTTTCCTGTCAGTAACCAAATGGGGTCACTCGGCGATTGTTAATACCGCGGGTAACGATGATTGCCATATCATTCTGCGCGGCGGCAAAGAGCCAAACTACAGCAGCGCGCATGTTGCTGAAGTCAAAGCAGGGCTGAGCAAAGCAGGTCTGGAACCACAAATTATGATTGATTTCAGCCATGCCAACAGCAGCAAGCAGTTTAAAAAGCAGATGGAAGTGGGGACCGACGTGTGCCGTCAGATTGCTCAAGGCGAAAAGTCTATTATGGGCGTGATGATCGAAAGTCATCTGGTGGAAGGTAACCAGAATCTGGAAAGTGGCGAGCCACTGACCTACGGCAAGAGCGTCACTGATGCCTGTATTGGCTGGGAAGATACCGAAGTATTGCTGCGTCAGTTGTCGAACGCGGTGAAAGCTCGTCGTCAGTAAGCTCTCGTGCGAGTTATTTAACCTGACCGACAAAGAGAAACCCCCGACATTAATGATGTACGGGGGTTTTTTACGGGTGCTAATCAGCAATAATTACTTAGCTTTACCCTGATTGGCAACAGCAGCGGCTTTCGCGGCGATCTCTTCTGCGTTACCCAAATAGTAGTGCTTGATTGGTTTGAAGTTTTCATCAAACTCATACACCAATGGCACGCCTGTTGGGATGTTCAACTCAAGAATTTCTTCTTCGTTCAGGTTATCCAGATATTTTACCAAAGCACGTAGAGAGTTACCGTGGGCGGCGATAATGACACGCTCACCACTGGCAATACGTGGTTTGATAACTTCTTCCCAGTAAGGGATAACACGTTCAATAGTCAACGCCAGGCTTTCAGTGGTTGGCAGCTCAGCATCGGTTAATTTTGCATAACGTGGATCATGGCCAGGGAAGCGCTCATCGCTTTTCTCCAGCGCAGGAGGCGTGATAGCAAAACCACGACGCCACAATTTAACTTGGTCATCACCGTATTTTGCGGCAGTCTCTGATTTATCCAGACCTTGCAGAGCGCCATAATGACGTTCATTCAGTTTCCAGGTTTTTTCGGTTGGCAACCAAGCTTGGTCCAACTCATCGAGAATGCTCCACAGAGTGTGGATTGCGCGTTTCAGTACTGAGGTGTAGGCGAAATCAAAAGTGAAACCTTCATCTTTCAACAGCTGACCAGCGGCTTTTGCTTCAGTACGGCCTTTTTCAGACAAATCAACATCATACCAGCCAGTGAAGCGGTTTTCGTTGTTCCATTGACTCTCGCCGTGACGTACCAGAACCAGCTTTGTTACTGCCATAGTTCGAACTCCTCAAATAACTAATTTATTCAATGATAACTATTATCATTATATTGCGGGATTGCCGCAGACAGCAATCGTTTGTGTTTAACCATAGCCAATTTTTTATCGTAAGGTAAGGCCGCAGGTCAAATCGATTTAATTGCATCCGAGTGTTTTCGCCAATGTACCTTCTTGGGACTTAATTATTTGGGCGATATCGGTGGGCAAGTTTGGCCAGATAGTCAGCTGGGGATTTGTTTTTGCTTCGATGGTATTAACGGTAACTTGATAATCGCAAAAATTAGCAGATTTACCGGTATTCTGATCCATCAGAAATGCAGCATACTGGCCTTTATCTGGGGATGTACCGATAAAAATGATCTTCCAGTACCCACTAGGGATCGCAACAGATGGTTTCGCTGGCAGTGTTCCTATATTGCGTTCAAATAGCGGGCCGGTTACTGAGTAAACCGCTGTAACATTCAAATCGTTAGCCAACGCGCGTTCCTTATCTTCGAGCTTAGCCCATGCACCTTGGTTTAAGATTGCTTTTTGTGGGGTAATATTTGATAAATAATTAAGCGCCTTCGAATCCACGTTGCCAGCGAGTGAGCTAAGTGGAGCCTGATGCCCACGATCAACGGCCAATTTTTGATTAGCACTGGTATAATCTGCCGGTGCTAGTGTGTCTGAACTTGGCAAGTCGGGGTCTTGTGCCCATTGGCGTTTGTGTTTACTCGCCTGACTATTTTTTGTGACTTTATAGGCTACCCAATTTGCAAATTTGGTATCACTGTTATTATTAAGCGTATATACATTACGGATAATTGTTTGACTACTGCCACCGGTTGGGCAGCCGACAAGACAATTATCAATAGCCGCAGTAGCCAAAATTTGTTCTGAAACAACAGGCGCTGATAGTGTGGTTTTGGGCGCTGTAGATTGATCTGTTGCTGTACATGCAGTCAATAAAATAACAGGTAAAAGTTTAATTATATTCAGTTTCATTATTTATTCCTTTTGCTAATTTAATTTCATGGATAAAATTAAATGAAATATATATTGTAAATATGAAAATGGTTATAAAAATAATTAAAAACTTATAACAACTTTGTAATTATATAAGGCCAGTAATGGCGATGTTTAAAATTCAATGTGTATAATCTACTTAAATAAAACTGATGTCCGTTTCTTTATAAAAGTAAATATATTGTTTTTTCACTTTATTCCTGAGAAGACTTTATTAACGGCCTCATCACTATTTAGTTTAATTAATGATGCGTGAAGCTCACTGCAAATATAAGTGATATATTCATATTCAATAGTATCTGTTAATGTAGATAAAAGACTCCAATTAATCACTATGGGTTGCAATGTTGGCTGGAAGCCTGTGGCAAAATCGCTGTTTTTATCTGTGTTGACTGAGGTTAACACAACAGCCTCTACACCAAAAAACTTGGTTAATTTGTGAAGCGTTTGTCTGGATATAGGTTTTCCACATTCAGCCCTTTTTAGTGTTGCGATGGATACATAGCACTTTAAGCTCAAACTTTGCTCAGAGAGCCTCTCTTGGCTCAATTTTTTTTTAATCTTAGGCGTTTAAGTTCTGTAGCATTTATCTGTACACCACTGTTTGACATATCACTAACCTCAACCAATAAATTTAATGAAAAATAATCTATTCATGTCCCTCGGTAGAGTAGTTTAAATAAAGTATTCCCATAAAAACTATAATACTAAAGGGGTGCATGAATAGATTAATGTAATAATTTAAATATAACAATGAATATACTCAATAAAATATTCAACTATATTGGATGAAATTCCATTTTCTTTTAACTTAACTAAGTGGATGAAAATATAAGGTGCACAATTTAATAATTGCGCACCTTAATTATTAGCCTAATACACCTGCAAGCGCACCCTGACCCGCTTTTTTCAGAACACTCAATACTGAGTCCCAAAATGCTGGGTTAACACCGGCCATTTTTGCTTCGGCAATACGATTAGAACGATTGACACTTTGAGCTTGGATTGGAAGTTTCATATTTATTTCCTTCATATTTTTATGTGGTGGTGAATTTAATCACCGGATTATCGCCGTCGGATGACGACAAATATTTAAATAGGGAGTGCGTTAGTCTTAATAGACATACCAACTGCGTAATGTTCCGATTGTTACTGGCATAATATCGCTTACATCGATTGTGTAGCGATATAACTTGCGGGCAGTAGTTAATCTTTCTTTAGGGTTGAAGAATTCTAAGACCACATCCCAACAGTCTGAGTCAGGACGACTTACTGGGCTTACCGCTGCACTTATCGTATTAAGAAATAGGGATTCCTTATAGGCATCGTCAAAAACTTCACGCATTTGGTAGGCATTGGTTGCCGCATAATTAATTGCACGTTCATGGGAGTCATAACCGCGATTACGTAATTCGTAGTAAATACGGTTAATAAAGTTCATCAATTCATCTGTTTTTGATGTAGCTAGGGTATCTTTCCCCATGACTAATTCGGCTAAGTCACGAGATTTCCAATTGAACATGCCGCGTAATACCGGGCTAACGGTTGGAATGACTTGTCCATTAAAGAGGCGTGTTTCCCCAGTAATTATTCCTGATACGGAAACACGTTCCACTCCCTCTTCTTCTTGATCATTCAAGAAGTTAACTATTCGTGCATATTCCAATACGGCAAACTGTGAATCGGGTTTTATGGCATAAACAGGAATACCATCAACTTTTAATACCCAAATTAAGGCATCGGATTGTTCAATATTGTCCCCTGCGACCAGATGTTTTGCCATCTGTTGCGGATCAAAAGGATGACCTTGCCCATTACCCATAACCTGAGTGAAATAATCTAATCGAGCTTCCGTACCAAAGTCATAACCGATGGTTCCAATCAAAAAAACCTTTTCCTGACTACGAACATGGCGCGCATCAAAGTCAGCCTGTGGTTTCACTCTATTTATGGGAGAATGAACATAGTTATTGGCTGCTGAATCATTAATTTTTGGCAAAGTTAAACTCGAGCTTTGTGGCTGAGTAGATAAGTTTGACTCGTTAAAGATATAACTCTCATTTTCTTCAGTTGCGGGAGTTATTATGCTTTCTGGTGCAGGGTATAAATCAGTTGATGATGGGATAATAATGCTATCTTCAGTTGACATAATGGCATTCCTATTTTGTGGGTAGAGTATTAACTCTTGTTGTACTCGCTGGAGCAACGATGAAATATTAAGGCGATGTAACGTGAATATCTGACGATCTAAAGCCGGTGACTGCAATTTCGTTGCGGTTTCAAATAACAATTTACTTACCACCTCTGCAGCCTGAATATTTCCATGCAATGATAGCGCTCGCATAATTAATGCTGAAAATCCGGTGATAATAGGTGCGGCAAAACTACTACCAGAAACTAGAGAAATATTGCTATCTGTTATAGCTACGGGTATTGATATCCCAGGTGCTAACAACATTTTTTTACGTAGTTTATGACCAAAATTATTAAATTTGGCTGGATATCCATCTTTATCACAAGCACCGACGGCTAATACTGAATCTAAAGAGGCAGGTAATGACTCCTGGTTAACACCTTCATTTCCTACTGCTGAAATAATCAGTATTCCAGCTTGCTGGCAACGATTTACCGCCTTCCGTAAGTCATCAGAGCCACGACCATTTACCGACAATGATGAGCCACTAATATTAATAATATGGCACCCTTGCAGGCGAGCTTCATTAATTGCTTTGGCAAGTGTTAACTCGGAACATCCCTGTAATTTCCCCTGTGAGTCCTCATGGAATACGGGAATATTGTAAACTTCAATATTTTCAGCAATCCCTACACTTTTTCCTCCTACAATGCTGCATACAGCAGTACCGTGTGTAGTTTGTTTTTCCTCACTCACATATGAATAGTAAATATTCATATGGTTTAGTAGCGGATGGTTTTTTTCTATTAAACCATCGATAATTCCGACTTTAATATTTTTTCCTGACTGACCTAAATTCTTAAGAGTGTTAAGATTAGATTCGTCTAAGAAAATGTCATTGTTTGTATTTTTAGCCCCGGTCATTTAAAGCCTCAAATGTTTTTCTTTGCGTTGATAATAATCCTAACTTAATATTTTATTTATGTAGTATCAGTTTGGTATCAGTTTAATAATTTATATTTGATTGATATCTAAGTGGTTTTCAATAAATGAGAGTGCTTTATACATTAGTAATTTTTACTTTTTATGACTGGCAAGGATAAATATCGAGGTCACAGGCTGGAGTTACTAAGAACAAGCAACAAAAAACGGGGGTAGTAAAATGATATATGGAGCACTAAAGGTTCCATATATATCCATCATCTTTCAAGCTATAGCGGTATTGGTTGTCATCACACACCCAATTCATTGAGTTATCTCAACTCCTTGGGTGTGTTCTGTTGCCGTATACAACTCGAACTCTATCGGGTATAGATAAATGCGTGGTTATTACAGGGAGTTAAGCCGCTTTTTTCAGGCAAGTGCTCATAAAGGTTTTGCGGGCATCACCTTTTAACTCTTTGGTGGCCGCTTCCCCGTTACAGCTCTTCATTTTTTGCTGCTGCGGTGTCAGCGCTTTTTCATCAGGATGAACCTGTGCTTTTAGGCACTGACTCATGAATTTCTTCCGGTCATCACCTTTTAGTGATTGAGTTGTCGCTTGCTGATTACAATCGGTCATTTTTTTCTGCTGGGCAGCTTGCGCGGGTGAGGGCATTTTAGCCGTCTCTGCTGCCATCACATTGGCACTCAGCAATAATCCGGCAGCGAGCAACCATAGGGGAGTTAGACGCATATGAGTTCCTTTTATTGGGGCACTGTTTATATAAGGAAAGTTGGATTCTGCAAGGCGTCTGTGCGGCTGCCTGACAGATGCTGTTAAGCGTAGTCGGCAGCCGTAAATAAAAACAGTTATAACGCAATAAAGTGATAAACGGTGGTTGCGTGGTAGGTTTTCCCCGGTTTTAGCCAACAATCGGGTTGCGGCCATTCAGGGTGGTTGGGGCTATCGGGCAGAAATTCACTTTCCAATGCGACGCCGGTGTAGCTGGCGTAAGTTCCGCCATCGCGTGAGGGGGTACCACCCAAGAAATTGCCGCTATACAACTGCAATGCCGGTGCAGTGGTATAAACACTCATCTGGACCTGATTATCTGATGACCACAAATGAGCTGCCGGGCTCTCGGTGGCACCACAGGTACGATGCAGCAGATAGGCATGGTCATAACCTTTCACCCGTTGCTGGCAGCGGTCTTGCAGGAAGTCGCGAGCTAAGGTTTTCGCTTGGCGAAAATCCATGCCCGTTTTTTCCACGTTAGCCAACCCTCCGGTCGGAATTCCGTCACTATCAACGGGCAAGTATCTGTCGGCAAACAACTGCAACCGGTGTGTCCGCACATCATGTCCTTCACCATCAAGGTTAAAGTAAGCATGATTGGTCAGATTCACCGGGCAGGTTTTGTCGGTCTGTGCCTGATAGTGGATTTCTAATCGGTTATCTTCGGTTAAGAGATATTGGACTTCGGCAGTGAGATTACCAGGGAAACCCTGGTCGCCATCAGGAGAATACAGTTGATAAGTGACCTGTTTTTCATCCTGTTTAACCTTTTTCCAGCGCCGGGCATGGAACCCTTCAAGGCCACCATGCAGTTGGTTAACGCCTTGATTGGGAATCAGATGAAGGATTTCGCCGTCCACCGTGATTTGTGCATTAGCAATGCGATTAGCATAGCGGCCAACGGTTGCCCCAAGATAGGCCGCTTGATGCAGATAGTCAGTGGGGGTCTGGCAGCCCAGCAGTAACTCGCGTTTTTCTCCCCCTTTGAGTGGCAATATTGCAGACAGCCAGGTTGCGCCCCAATCCATCAGCGTCACACTCATGCCTGCTTTATTATACAATTCGGTCAATTCAAAGGGGTGACCATCCGGTGCTAACTGGTCAACACTGCTTAATGATGCAGCGCCGTTTTTCAGCATAAACCCGCTCCTTGTGAAGCCTGACAGACGTAGAAGGTTTCTGTTCGCCCGTCGCTGTACTTCGGATATTCCCGCGCCACAGCAGCACGAACTTGTTCGACCAGCGACGTTGGCATTAGTGCGACAATACAACCACCAAAACCACCGCCAGTCATTCGAACACCACCTTGCTCCCCAATAACGGATTTCACAATATCTACCAAGTGGTCGATCGGCGGAACTGTGATCTCAAAATCATCACGCATTGAAATATGAGACTCGTGCATCAGTTGCCCCATCAATTTCAAATCTCCGCGCGCCAGTGCATCTGCCGCAGCCAGAGTACGTTCATTTTCAGTAATAACATGGCGAGCGCGTTTAGCTACCACGGGATCGAGCTCATCTTGAATAGAGAAAAACAGGTTAGGATCAACATCGCGTAACGCTTTTACACCAAAGAAACGGGCTGCAGTTTCACATTGCTGGCGACGGGTGTTGTACTCGCTATCAACTAGACCTCGCTTCACATTGGAGTTAATAATGACCACCGCCACATTGTCTGGCATAGGTACTGCGCGAGTTTCAAGGGTGCGACAGTCAATGAGTAGTGCGTGGCCTTGCTCGCCCAGTGCTGAAATCAACTGATCCATAATGCCGCAGTTGCAGCCGACAAATTGGTTCTCAGCCTCTTGCCCATTCAGCGCCAACTCTACGCCACTCAGGGGAAGTTGGTAGAGCGATTGTAACGCCTGACCCACCGCCACTTCTAAGGAGGCGGAAGAGCTTAAACCGGCTCCTTGTGGCACATTGCCACTGATCACCAGATCAGCACCGCCAAAATCGGCATGGCGTAATTGCAAATGTTTGACCACGCCACGCACATAATCGGCCCAACGGTACTCTGGATGCGGGACGATGGGCGCATCGAGCGAGAATATATCTTGCTGATTCTCATAATCAGCCGCAATAACACGAATCTGGCGGTCATCACGTTTGCCGCAACTGATTACGGTTTCATAATCAATGGCGCAAGGTAGGACAAAACCATCATTGTAGTCCGTATGTTCGCCAATGAGATTGACGCGACCCGGCGCTTTAATGGTGATCTCAGGTTCATGATGAAACTGTTGACGGAAAATGGCTTGGGTATGCTGCTTTAAACTCATTAGTTGACTCCAGCTTCTCGATAATGAACATCACTTACTGCCCGCAGGTGTTCAGCCGCCTGTTCTGCTGTAAGGTCTCGCTGGGTTTCAGCCAGCATTTCATAGCCCACCATAAATTTCCGTACCGATGCCGAGCGCAGCAGTGGCGGATAAAAATGTGCGTGTAACTGCCAATGCGTATTGTCATCCGAGTTATAAGGTGCGCCGTGCCATCCCATTGAATAAGGGAATGAGCATGAGAACAAATTGTCGTAGCGGCTGGTCAGTTTTTTCAATGCAATAGCCAGATTGCCGCGTTGTTCAGTGGACAATGCCTCTAGCCGCAGGACATGAGTTTTTGGCAGCAGCAAAGTTTCAAATGGCCATGCCGCCCAGTAGGGCACTACCGCCAGCCAGTGTTCGGTTTCAACCACGACTCGGCTCCCGTCGCGGCGCTCACGATCAACATAGTCGAGCAGCATCGGTGATTGATGCTGCTGAAAATATTGCTGTTGCAAGCGGTCTTCGCGCGCGGCTTCATTCGGTAAGAAGCTATTCGCCCATATTTGCCCATGAGGATGCGGATTTGAGCAACCCATTGCCGCGCCTTTATTTTCAAACACTTGTACCCATGGATAGGTTTTACCCAATTCGGCACTTTGCTGTTGCCAGGTTTGGATGACGTGCTCCAACGCCGGTACTGTCAGTTGCGGCAAGGTTTTGCTGTGATCCGGTGAGAAACAGATGACTCGGCTGGTACCACGCGCACTTTGACTGCGCATCAGTGGGTCATGACTTTGCGGTGCATCAGGCGTGTCGGGCATCAGTGCCGCAAAGTCATTGGTAAACACATAGGTTGACGGGTAGTCAGGGTTCACATCACCGGTCACTCGTGTATTGCCTGGGCATAAGAAGCAATCAGGGTCATGTGCCGGTAAATTCTCGGTGGCTGGCGCTTCCTGCTGGCCTTGCCAGGGGCGTTTGGCTCGATGTGGCGATACCAGCACCCACTGATCGCTCAGCGGGTTATATCTGCGATGTGGATGATCCACAGGGTTAAAATCAGTCATAAAAATACCTTAATCGGGATAGCCCTGAGGATTATTGGATTGCCAGCGCCAGGTATCTGCCGCCATTTCATCAAGTGAGCGACTGACCCGCCAATCCAGTTGTTCTGCCGCCTTGGTGGGATCTGCCCAATAAGCCGGGAGGTCGCCCTCACGACGTGGGGCAAAATGGTAGGCTAGCGGTTTGCCGCAAGCTTTGCTGAATGCCTCGACCACTTGTAAAACACTGTGACCGACGCCAGCACCAAGATTGAAAATATGTACCCTGGGCTGATTATGTAGCTTTTTCATGGCAGCAACATGGCCGTCAGCTAAATCAACCACATGAATATAATCACGCACCCCAGTGCCATCTGGCGTTGGATAGTCATTGCCGAAGATGGACAAAGATTCACGACGGCCCACCGCCACTTGTGCAATAAATGGCATCAGGTTATTCGGGATACCCTGTGGGTCTTCCCCCATCAACCCCGACGGATGTGCGCCAACCGGATTGAAATAGCGTAAAATGGTCATATTCCACTGTGGATCAGACAGTTGCACATCTTGCAAAATTTGCTCAACCATCAATTTGCTCTGGCCATATGGGCTAGAAGGTGTGCCAGTCGGGAAACTTTCAACATAAGGAATCTGTGGTTGATCACCATAGACCGTAGCAGAAGAGCTAAAGATAAAGTTTTTGACTTGCGCGGCGCGCATGGCCTCCAACAATACTAAGGTGCCATAAACATTATTATCGTAATATTCCAATGGTTTACTGACCGATTCACCCACCGCCTTTAAACCCGCGAAATGAATGACGGCATGAATAGGATGAGTGGCAAATATTTTGTCGAGCAGTGCGCGATCGCGAACATCCCCCTGATAAAGTTCAGGAGTGTAGCCGGTCAAACGGTTGATCCGAGCTAATACGCTGGATTTGCTGTTGCAAAGGTTGTCGAGGATCACTGGCTTATAGCCAGCTTCAATCAATTGCACACAGGTATGGCTACCAATGTAACCGCTACCACCTGTTACCAGAACGTACATAAAAGACTCCTCGAATGACTTTTGTTTAAGAAATATAGCATGCCATTATGTGAGAAAAGGTGATCTGCGCTCAATAATGGAATCGTTTACAGTTAAATTATTTCTAGCTTAATCTCTGTGAGAGCCTAAAGACAGGGGAATGAATAAGGATAGGTAAAAAAGCGTAGAAATCTCAGGCATGACAATGATAACTGAAGTGGTAGCGTTCTCATCCATCAATTTAGCAGGAATGTCCTATCCCCTGCGTCCTTGGCACTACAGAGTTGTTAGCTGCTCTTACTCACCCGAATCACTGACTTGAGTCAGCTCATCGGGATGAGTTCGTTGGCTGCCTAGCTGTAGCACCAATGACTTTGGGGATATCTTCGTCCTTGTCGCCAGAGTTGTTAGCTGCTCTTACTCACCCGAATCACTGACTTGAGTCGGATCATTAAAGATTAATGCGCCACATAAAGTGGATAGGTAAAGAACAGCAGATGCATCAGGTTCAGGCCGAAATGGAATGCGACGGCAACCCACAAACGGCCACTCCACAACCACGCCAGACCATAAATCACCCCAGCGAGTGCCGCGAACACCATTAACAGCGGGCCTCCAGCAACATGCGCGGCGCCAAAGAGTAACGCGGTGAGCAGCAGTGCCGGATAGTTCCCAATACATTGGCTTAAACGCTGTTGCAAATAACCACGGAAAAGTGCTTCTTCAGCCAGACAAACAAAGAAAACATTGGCGATAACAAAAGAGCCAAACCATGCCGGAGTGTGCATCTCAATTTTCAAGCCACCTAAGGCGACGGCCAGCAGAAGTAAAGCCGGCACGCTGACTATCAAGCTAATCCAGCCAAGTTTACTGACTGATAGCTGCTTTTTGGCGACAAACAATGTCGGTAGGCATGCGAGCAGGATAAAGGGCACCAGTGCCTTATCCAAATTGTAATACATGCTAAAGGCCGCACTGAGTGGCCCGACATTCACTTTATCCAATACTTTTAGATTGTTAAATCCGGGTACCAGATGCAGGAATAAGGCAATGGCAGCTAACACCAAGAGCAATTCTAGGCCAGCGGCCAACCATTTTCGTTGGCGATATTTTTTCAGCAGTAGGGCAACAATCAACGTTAGCAGTAAGAATGCTGCTGATGGCAGTGTCAGAACACCATGATAAAGCGCCATCGATAAGGAAAGAGCCAAGAGAAACAGGGAGAGTACCCGGTTAATTGATAAGAAAAGCAGTGATGCAGCTAGTACGCCCCACATAAGTCATCCCTTTACTATTAAGTCCATATTCTAAGCCAGCTAATATAAAGCGCTTATCCATCGTCAGCATCAATCATGGCTGACAGTGGGAATAGTAGCATAGGCTAATGCCAATGACTCTCAGCTCAGTTGAGAAAAACTCTCATTGTTTTCCAGAATAATATAATGATATATATTTTTAAGTCATATTTAATGATGGCATTCTTCTTGCTGGTAGCGATAAATGTCGCCATCAGGAACAAAAGTTAAACGATGGGTAATACAGTGCGGCGCATCTTCTGCATGGTGCGAGACAAACAACAGTTGAGTGTCACCTTCGCCAATCATCACATCAATAAAACGCCGTACTAACAAACGGTTAAGCGGGTCTAAACCTTGCAATGGCTCATCAAGAATCAATAACGCAGGGTGCTTAACCAGCGCTCTGGCGATCAATGCCAGCCGTTGTTGGCCCCAGGATAAACTATGGAAAGGCTGGTCTGCCGTGTTGGCAGAAAAGCCAAGCAAAGCAAGCCATTGATCAGCAAGCTGTTGTTGTCGATCAGATACCGCCTGATAAATACCAATAGAGTCAAAGAAACCCGATAAAATCACCGTGCGCAGGTTAGTACTGACCCGATAATCCAAATGCAGGCTGCTGCTGACATAACCGATATGGCGCTTGATATCCCAGATGGTTTCACCACTTCCCCGGCGGCGGCCAAATAAGGTCAGGTCATTGCTATAACCTTGCGGATGGTCGCCGGTAATTAGACTGAGTAAGGTTGATTTCCCCGCACCATTCTGGCCGATAATCTGCCAGTGTTCGCCGGGGTTAACCTGCCAGTTCAGATGGTGCAAAATAGGGCGGTCATTGTACTCGACAACCCCATTACGTAAAATAATCAGGGGATTATCTTGAGGTAAGCGAACTTGCTGCTGTGGGTCTTCGGCTTCTGGTAGCTGTAGCCCATCAAGATTTTCACTGTGCGCGAGTTGAGCAATTAGAGCTTCGGACAGGATCTGCTGGCGCGGGCCGGTGTGGGTTAAGTGGCAATCTGCCAGCACGCCGACCTGCTGCACAAAATCAGGAATATCATCAAAACGGTTAAGCACTAAAACCAGCGTGACACCTTGCGCTGAAAGAGTAGACAACATTTCTGCCAACTGAGCGCGAGCGGAGACATCCAGACCATCAAAGGGTTCATCCAGAATCAGCAAGTCGGGTTGTGGCATCAATGCTTGGCACAACAAAGTCTTGCGCGTTTCACCGGTAGAGAGATATTTAAAACGGCGTGACAGTAAGTGACTAATGCCAAATTGAGCCGCCAGTTGCTGACACCGTACTAAATTGCTTACTTCTTCCTGAATAATTTCAGCTGTTGTGCGCCCGGTATCGTCTTCATCAGCACTGAGTAAATCGGTGTTATTACGCTGCCATTCTTCACTGACCAACTGCTGAAGTTGCTCGAATGATAAACGTATAGCATGGTTGAAATTACTCTGGCGGGTGCCAGTCAGCAGGGTTAGTTCCCCTGATAACGCTTTGGCGAGCGCTGATTTCCCACTGCCGTTGGCTCCGACAAATGCCCAACTATCGCCAGATTGTCCCTTATCACCAGAAAGAATACGTAACTCAGGTAAAGTGAGTGTCCGGGTGTCACTCAGGCGAAAACAACCTTGCGATATTTGCAATTCAGACATCATCTTTCCCATATTTTGCAACACAATAATAGTGTTAGGGATATGCGGAAAGGCAAAAAAAGTCAACAGGTAAATATCCTGTTAACATTAAGTATTTTTAGCTGATTGGCTAGCAAAGTGTTGCGATAATAACCCTATCTGCATTGAACTGCGCAATAACATTACTGCCAACGCGCAGATTCAGTTTATGCAATTCACTGTTGTTTTGTGTCGAACAAATATGGGCTCCCCCCGTCAGGACCACGATAACTTCGCTATGTTCATTACCCGGCTCAATACTGGCAACTTTTCCGGGCAGGGAGTTATCTGCAGCTCCCGCCAGTGCTTGGTCTGTGATCAGCTTTATCCACGGTGCCTTGATCAGGGCCAACACTTCCTTACCTGCGGAAAGCTGGAGCCGATCGGCACTTTGTTGGGTTAGGGCGGCAGATAAACGGGTTTTACCATCAGATAGCAGAATATTGATATGCTGCTGAACTTGCTGATGGTCGCGCTCAATCACAGTACCGAAAAATTGATTCCGGGCACTTGTTTGCAGTGAAAAACGTGAAATGGCGGCCAGTAAGCTGTCCAGCGGCATGGAATCATCTTGCAGAGTATCAAAGGCCTTCTGCTGGATTTTTTCAAGCAAATCATAAAGCTGAATCAAGCGCTCACCATAGCGTGTCAGAGAGGCACCGCCACCGCCTTTGCCGCCAGTTGAGCGTTCAACTAGGGTGTCTTCGGCCAATGTATTCATTTCATTAATGGCGTCCCAGGCACTTTTATAGCTAATCCCAGCCAGTTTTGCCCCCTGACTGATAGAGCCTGTGTTCTGTATTTGTTTCAGTAATGAAATGCGTCGAGGATCGGCAAACAGTCGCTGCTGAAGTTTTAGAGTGAGTAGGATTTCGGCCTGCATATTTTTTGCTCCAGCGGGAAACGGTTATTGTGACTTAACGGCCTGTGTATATCCAATCAACGGCAAGTACGCGAGATTGAGTCATAAACCGCACGTTTGGCAGGTTACATTCTTTTATTGTTGGTTAAAATAACCGAGCTCATTCATTGCTGATATAATTTACAGTGAATACATAATGTTTATTGTGATAACGTGGGTTATCGCTGTTTAAGTAGTAAACTGAGAGGCTGGCATGTTAGAACTATTGAAAAGTCTGCTCTTTGCTGTGGTCATGGTTCCCGTGGTGATGGCAGTGATTTTGGGCTTAATCTATGGGCTGGGTGAAGTGTTTAACGTCATTTCCAAAACCGGCCATAGTAAAGAACGTTCCTAATTAATTAGGTCTGCAGTATCCGATTTCTGAATGCCTGGCGCACAAACGCTGGGCATTTTCGTCTCTGTGTTTCATTTCTTCATACGATTTCCATAACTCAAGAAAGCTCACATCTTGCCGATAAACTGCATGACCTGCCGATAATGTTGCGTTATATTTCAAAGTATATAACGATGTCATTAACCCGGAGAACAACATGAAGAATCAATACGGAAAAGTGAGTAAGTGGATAGCAAGTGCAGCATTGCTGGCAACTTTTTCCGGCACGACGATGGCTGCCGAAAACATGACGGTTTTTGCGGCGGCTTCGCTGACCAATGCGCTACAAGACATCGCCGAGCAGTATAAAAAAGAGAAGCAGGTTGATGTAGTTTCTTCCTTTGCCTCATCTTCAACCTTGGCTCGTCAGATTGAGCAGGGTGCACCCGCGGATCTGTTTATTTCAGCTGACCAGCAATGGATGGATTATGCGATTGATAAGCAACAAATAGTTGCTAATACGCGCTATACTTTGCTAGGTAACGAACTCGTCTTGATTGCACCGCTAGACAGTAAAATTGATAAAATTGAAATTGATAAAAAAACTGACTGGAAGACATTGCTGGACGGCGGCCGTTTGGCTGTCGGCGATCCTGACCACGTCCCAGCTGGGATTTATGCCAAAGAAGCACTACAGAGTTTAGGTGCTTGGGAAACACTCGCGCCGGTAATGGCTCGTGCTGATAACGTACGTAATGCCATGACACTGGTTGAGCGCTCAGAAGCACCATTGGGTATTGTTTATGGTTCAGATGCTGTAGCCAGTAAGAAAGTGAAAGTTGTTGGGATATTCCCGGAAGCAAGTCATAAACCGGTTGAATACCCAATGGCAATTGTTAAGGGCCATGAAAATCCTACCGTTACTGCTTTCTATGATTATCTGAAAACCCCAGCAGCGGCCGTTATTTTCAAAAATTATGGATTTACCCCACGCTAATGATATTGAGCGAGTATGAGTGGCAGGCAATTATTCTTAGCCTGAAGGTTTCTGGTGTTGCTGTGGTATGGAGCCTGCCATTAGGTATTCTGATGGCATGGATTCTAGTGCGCTGCCGCTTCCCCGGTAAGTCTTTGTTAGATAGCATTATTCATTTGCCATTGGTATTGCCCCCAGTGGTCATCGGCTATTTGTTACTGGTGAGTATGGGCCGGCGCGGCTTTATTGGTGAATGGCTGTATAGCTGGTTTGGTATTAACTTCAGTTTCAGTTGGCGCGGTGCAGCGCTAGCCTCGGCGGTGGTGGCTTTCCCGCTAATGGTCAGGGCCATTCGTCTGGCGTTGGAGGCTGTTGATACCCGCCTGGAGCTTGCGGCACGAACCTTAGGCGCAAGCCCGTGGCGGGTGTTTTTCACCATTACGCTGCCACTCTCTTTACCGGGGGTCATTGCCGGTACCGTATTGTCGTTTGCCCGTTCACTGGGCGAATTTGGTGCGACCATCACCTTCGTGTCGAACATTCCCGGTGAAACGCGCACCATTCCATTGGCGATGTATACCTTGATTCAAACACCGGGAGCGGAGGCCGCTGCGGGGCGTCTGTGTGTTATTGCAATTATTCTTTCACTGGTTTCTCTGCTGTTGTCTGAGTGGCTGGCTCGTTGGGGCAAAAAACGCATGGGGGCACCATGCTAGAGTTAGATTTCAGTCAACAACTGGGTGACTTGCATTTGCAAGTGTCCACTAATTTACCGGCACAGGGTATCACCGCGATTTTTGGTTTGTCTGGCGCGGGTAAGACCTCGTTAATCAATGTGATTGGTGGCCTGACCCGCCCACAGCAAGGCAAAGTGGTGCTTAATGGTCGGGTGTTGGTGGATGCAGAACGGCAGATTTATCTGCCACCGGAAAAGCGGCGAGTGGGTTACGTGTTTCAGGATGCCCGTCTGTTTCCCCATTATAGTGTGATCGGCAATTTGCAGTACGGTATGAACCCGTCAATGCGCGGGCAGTTTGATACTATCGTGGGGTTGTTGGGAATCGAGCCACTGTTACGGCGTTTTCCATTAACACTTTCTGGTGGTGAAAAGCAGCGAGTGGCGATTGGCCGTGCATTGTTGACAGCACCGGAGCTGTTGCTGATGGATGAACCATTAGCTTCACTGGACTTGCCGCGCAAGCGGGAGTTGCTGCCTTATCTGGAGCGGCTGGGGAAAGATGTTAATACCCCCATTCTGTATGTCAGCCACAGCATGGATGAGATTTTGCGCTTGGCTGATCGAGTGGTGGTGATGGATGCCGGTAAAGTTCGGGCTGTCGGCGAGTTAGAAGAAGTGTGGGCCAGTAGTGCATTACGTCCGTGGTTGCAGCGCGAAGAACCCAGCAGCGTATTACGGGTGAGTGTGATTGGTCACCATGACCGTTATGCAATGACGGCACTGGCTTTAGGCGATCAGCGTTTATGGGTAGGTAAGCTGGATGCCCAAGAGGGTGACTCAATGCGTATCCGCATCAATGCTGCGGATGTTTCATTGGTATTACAGCCGCCACAAAATAGCAGTATCCGTAATATCTTGCCGGTAAAAATAGCTGAGTGTCTTGAGGTTGATGGGCAGATTGATGTCAAACTTGCGATTGGCGATCAATGGCTGTGGGCGCGAATTACGCCATGGGCTAGAGATGAGCTAGGGCTGAAACCCGGCCAATGGGTCTATGCGCAGATAAAAAGTGTGTCGTTTAATCGCCAGAACTAGCCTTGACATCCACGTGGCCGAAGAAACAAAAAAGCGCCTTTAATTGAGGCGCTTTTTATCGCTAACTCACAGAATATATTGGCGAATGACAGCGGCAATACCCGGTTGCTCGTTATCCGCAATCACTAAGTCAGCTCGCTGCTTAATGGCATCGTCGCTGTTACCCATCGCGACACCCAAGCCTGCACTTTCCAACATACTTAAGTCGTTAAAGTTGTCACCAAAAGCAATCACATCTTTCATACTCATTCCTTGAGTCTCAACCCACTGTTGTAGGCGATTCCCTTTGCTATTCCCCGCCTGAGCAATATCCACCTGATCGTGCCATGACCATTCACAAGCCAGCCCCATTTCATTTTCTACCATGGTAGCAAAAGCTTTTAGCTGCTTAATATCGGCATGGGATGTGGCAAACTTCCAGATGGCAGTGGCACTGTGGGCGGCATCCAGCAAGCTATCGACATGCAGAAGCGTCGGGCGTTGTGCTGGCGGCAATGACTCAGCCCAGCTAAGGGAACGCATAACATGCCCACTGGTTTGCTGATAAAGCATGGCATCATCCACATACATCAGCCCATGAATATGGGTTTGTTCCAGCAGTTGCAAGACCTGAACCGCCTGCTGAGGTTGTAACGGATTGGCATCCAACACTTTCTTAGCATGATAATCATAAATGTAGGTGCCGTTACAACAGATAGCAGGAGTGTCGAGCTGTAGCGCCTGATAGAACGGATGAATCGCCACATGATGGCGGCCAGTGACCACCACCACTTTCACGCCTTCAGCACGAGCTTGCGCTAATGCAGATAAGGACTCCGGCAGAATACGTTTCTTGCTATCTAACAGTGTGCCGTCCAGATCCAATGCAATTATACGGTATGTCATAGTGACCCTAATTCTAAGTATGAAAATAATATGTTTGAATAGTATTTTCTGATAATACACCGGATAGAGGGCTGATTAAACCAGCTCAGCACGGGTTGATATCGTGAGCATCTTCCTAAAAAGCGGGCAACGCTGTTCTCTTGATACTCAGATAATATAGGAAAGCCTTTAAATATGATTAAGTTTCAGGGAACTATTATAAATAAACCATAAATGACATATCAGAATTTTTAATGAATTTTTTAGATGATCTTAATCAACTAATCGTCATTTTTGTTGAGAGTCGTAATGCGTAAAGTTAAGTCAATTTATTGAATTTAAATTAAATAAATTTAAATTAATTTATTTGTAGGAATATTCATACGAGTTGTGGTTATGGGTTCTTACATAATTATCTTGTCAGTTAGTGATATGTTTATTTTGAAAATATAAAGATTTATGTTTTTTTAGAAAAATAAACATATGGAAGTTCTAATAAGAATTTCACAAAAATTAAAATATTTAGATTGTTTTAAATTTTGCACTGAATAACCAGGACATTAATATGAAAAATTCACCAGCTAGAATTTTTAAAAAGAAAAGAATAACGATTATCATTTCACTAGCGATGGGCTTATTTAGTGCCCAAAGTTTTGCTGGATGTAATTTAACCATATGTACCGACTATACTTTTTGGGAAAATGGGATTTTTGGAGACAATTACTCTATTACCAATACATTAGATTTAGTCTCCAGTCCGACTAATGCCGTTGTCGGGTTATATAAGAACCAGGCCGGTGAGATGAAATTTGGTAATAATCTGTACATCCATGTATCGGGTAACAAAGCGGATGCAATACAAGTAAAATCAGGAGCGCCTGCGAATAATCCGGCCATCATTACTGTTGGAAATGGTGCCACTATTTATGCATTAGGGGCTTCGGGTGACGGCATCAATGCCGGTAACAATAACGGGTCAAGCCTAATTACCTTGGGTAGTGATGCGGCAATCTTCGCTAAATATGGTATTGGTGTACGTGCCAACCTCACCAATACCGCAGGGCAATATAATAATATTGTCTTGGGCGACAGGGCTGTCATCACAACCGAAGGCTCTGGGGCGAACTCTATGGATGGTTTGGGTTACGGTGTTTATGCGGGTAACCGTGAAATAGGGGATTCTGGGCAAACAGGATCGGCCAGTGTGACTCTCGGTAAAGATAGCTCAATTAAAACTTCTGGTAATGCAGCGGATGGTGTTTTTGCCAATAAAAGTGGTGTGGTGAATTTAGGTGATGGCACCAGTGTGGTAACCACGGGTAATAATGCCAACGGTTTAAAAGCCAGTGTCGGGAGTTTAACTAATACCCGTGGCGGTATCATTAATATACTGGGTGGCCTGGCAATTAACGCGAGTGGCACTAATTCGAATGCCATGTACGCGACAGGTGTGGGTTCAGAAATAAAGTCTTATGATGCGGTTAATAATCAATCAACTACCGGTATTTTTCATATTGATGGCAATATTCTGGCAGAGAAAGGCGGCTTAATTGACTTGAGCCTTGCTGAAGGTTCTGTTTTTAATGGAGCAACTAAAAGTCTTGGTAGTACCAGCAACAATAATGGCACCATTAATTTGGCAATGAGTGGTAATTCCAGTATCTGGAATATGTCAGGTGATTCAAGTTTGACCACCTTGAATTTAGCCAATGGTGCCATTGTTAATTATGTTGATAACAGTCCTACCTTTAAAACGCTGACGGTAACCGGCAATTATCACAGTGATGGCGGCTATATCTATTTTAATACCGCGCTGAATGACGACGCTTCTGAAACCGATAAACTCTTAATCGAGGGCAATACCTCAGGAACCACTTACGTCGTAGTGAGAAATGCGGGTGGGATGGGTAATGAAACCCTAGAAGGTATTGAGTTAATTCGAGTCAATGGCGATTCTGATGGAGACTTTATCCAATCAGGGCGTATTGTCGCTGGCGCTTATGACTACAGCCTGAATCGTGGGCAGGATAGCAGTTTAGGCCGCAGCCATAATGGTAATAGCAGCCACTGGTATTTAACTAATGCTGCTGCACCGATTGATCCACCAGATCCTACTGACCCACCAGATCCTACTGACCCACCAGATCCTACTGACCCAACAGATCCGGGTGTGGATGAGCCAGGGCAGAAAGTTGAGCGCCCGGAAGCCAGCGGTTACTCCGCCAACCTGGCCGCCGCAAATAATATGTTTGTCACTCGTTTGCATGACCGTTTGGGAGAAACTCAATATATCGATGCCTTAACCGGTGAGCAGAAAGTCACTAGCTTGTGGATGCGTAATGAGGGCGGGCATACTCGTTCCAGAGACAGTCATGATCAACTCGGTACCCAGAGTAATCGCTATGTGCTGCAACTGGGGGGCGATATTGCTCAGTGGAGCAATAATGATTTAGACCGTTTCCATCTGGGTATCATGGGCGGCTATGGTAACAGCAAAAGCCGGACCGAATCCCGCTTATCGGGTTACAGTGCTCGCTCTTCTGTAGAGGGTTATAGCCTTGGGATATATGGCACTTGGTATGCCAATGAAGCCGACAAATCAGGCTTATATGTAGATAGCTGGGCGCAATACAGTTGGTTTAATAACACCGTTAATGGTCAGGATCTGGCCAGTGAAAGCTATAAATCTAGCGGTGTTACCGCCTCTATCGAGACCGGTTATACCGTTAAAGTAGGCGAAAGCCTGAACAGCAGTTACTTTATCCAGCCGAAAGCTCAGGTGGTGTGGATGGGCGTGAAAGCTGATTCTCATAAAGAAGATAATGGCACCAACGTTTCAGGTATTGGTGATGGAAATATCCAAACCCGCCTTGGGGTGAAAGCTTTTATGCAGGGTTACAGCAGCCAGGATAAAGGCAAGGAACGGGTATTCCAGCCATTTGTTGAAGCTAACTGGATCCACAATACCAAAGATTTTGGCACTGTAATGGATAATGTCACTGTCAAACAAGCGGGGGCCGCCAATATCGCTGAACTGAAACTGGGCGTCGAGGGTCAGCTCAGTAAGCGGCTTAATTTGTGGGGTAATGTTGGCCAGCAGATTGGCAATAAAGGCTACAGCGACACCAGCGCGATGTTGGGCGTGAAATACAACTTCTGATCATCTTAATTTAAGGGAGCAATCATCACGATTGCTCCTTTTTTTCGTCTATTTTCTCCTCTCTTTCATTATTAACTCCCCTGAGTGCGGATAAAAAAGCAGGATAAGTTTAATCAGCACGATGGCAGGCTGTTGTTATGTCTGTTCAGTCAGGTAAGCTAGGCTAAAATGATCAGTTAATGAAAAATATTTGGCGACGGGATTCTTTGGCTACAAAAGACAAGTTTTCCCGGACAGCGTTGCCCAACAGGCTCGACTAAGGAGTAAAGATGAAGCAAGTGGTTTACGTGGCAAGTCCAGACAGTCAGCAGATTCACGTCTGGCAATTAGATTCTGCTGGTAAATTAACCTTACTGCAAACAGTGGACGTGCCAGGTCAGGTGCAGCCAATGACAATCAACCCGAACCAGCGCCATCTCTATGTTGGGGTTCGTCCTGATTTTGGTATTGTCAGCTACAACATTAGTGATGAAGGGACTTTGACCGCCGCCGGTATGGCACCTCTGCCGGGTAGCCCGACCCACATTGGCACTGATTTACAAGGTCGTTTCCTGTTCTCTGCTTCTTATAGTTTCAACTGCGTCAGCATCAGTCCTATTGACGAGCATGGTGTGGTACAAGCACCTATTCAGCAATTAGATGGTCTGCCAGCACCTCACTCGGCAAATATTGACCCAACTAATCAGATTCTGTTGGTGCCTTGCCTGAAAGAAGACAAAGTGCGGTTATTTGATTTGAGTGTTGATGGCAAATTGACGCCACATGCGCAGGCGGATATCACGGTTGCCGCAGGGGCTGGCCCACGTCATATGGCTTTCCATCCCAACCATCAGGTTGCTTATTGCGTGAATGAGCTCAATAGCTCGGTCGATGTCTACCAAATCACGAATAATGGGCAGAATTATCAGTTAATCCAAACACTGGATGCAATGCCTGCTGATTTCACGGACACCCGTTGGGCGGCAGATATTCATATCACGCCAAATGGACGTCATCTCTATATCAGCGACCGTACTGCCAGCTTGCTGGGTATTTTCAGTGTCTCTGATGATGGGCGTGAGATTGCTCTGGTAGGGCATCATCCTACTGAAGCACAGCCGCGCGGCTTTAATATTGACCACAGTGGCAACTTCCTGATCGCATCCGGTCAAAAATCTGATCACATTGAAGTCTATCGTATCGACCAGAACCGTGGCCAACTGACCACCTTGGGCCGCTATCCGGTAGGTAAAGGCCCAATGTGGGTGAGTATCGGTATGCCAAAAGCGTAAAAAATAACGTCATATTGGTGACAATGTTACCAGACGGGGAAATGTACCTAATGGGTCGTAACGGCGTGAGCCGTCGGAGTGCCCATCGGTGCAGTTGCCCCGTCAGTCTCGGACTCTTTGCAGCCATATTTTTAGCGCTGACCTACCGCCGCAGTCACGGCATCAGTGAGCCGGGCTAGCGCCTGTGGTGAGATAATATAAGGCGGCATCAGGTAAATAAGCTTACCAAAGGGCCGGATCCACACCCCGTGTTTGACAAAGCCGCGCTGCAGATGGGCGACGTTAACTGCTTCTTTCATTTCAACGACGCCGATAGCCCCCAATACCCGCACATCAGCGACCGCTCTGTGTGTTGCCAGTGGCAGTAATGCTTGCTGTAATTGACTTTCTATCGCTGCAACCTGCTGTTGCCAGTGATTCTCAGCCAACAAACTCAGGCTGGCAGAGGCGACAGCACAAGCCAGTGGATTGGCCATAAATGTTGGCCCGTGCATAAAGCACCCGGCAGCACCGTTACTGATAGTTTCTGCCACATTTCGGGTTGTCAAAGTGGCTGATAACGTCAGATAGCCGCCAGTCAGCGCCTTACCCAGACAGAGAATATCCGGCACCACCTCGGCATGTTCACAAGCAAACAGCTTGCCGGTACGACCAAAACCGGTAGCGATTTCATCGGCGATCAACAAAATATTATGTTGATCGCATAATGCCCGAACCTCACGCAGATAAGCGGGGTGATAGATGCGCATTCCGCCCGCACCTTGCACTATTGGCTCCAAAATCACGGCTGCAATCTCGCTGGAGTGCTGGGTTATCATCGCGGCAAAATCCGTGATGTCTTCAGGGTTCCAAGGCTGGTCAAATCGGCATTGTGGCGCGGTAGCAAATAGATTTTCGGCCAGATAACCCCGATACAAACTGTGCATTGAATTCTGTGGGTCACAAACCGACATCGCACCAAAGGTGTCGCCGTGGTAACCATGACGTAGCGTTAAAATTCGCGACCGGGGTTCCCCTTTTGCTTGCCAATATTGCAATGCCATTTTCAGCGCCACTTCTACCGCCACCGAGCCAGAATCTGCTAAAAACACACATTCCAGCACAGCAGGAGTGATATCGACTAACTGCTTACAGAGTTTGACTGCCGGTGGATGGGTTATGCCGCCAAACATGACATGCGACATCGTATCCAACTGCTGGTGTGCAGCCTGGTTGAGTGCTGGGTGATTGTAACCATGAATGGCGGCCCACCATGACGACATACCATCAATCAAGCGCCGCCCATCTGCCAGTTGTAACTCAACCCCCTCGGCGGCCACTACCGGATAGCAGGGGAGCGGGTCAGTCATTGAGGTGTAGGGATGCCAGATATGGCGTTGGTCAAAAGCCAGGTCAGAAGGTGTCATGGAGATCTGTTGTAAACCAAATTGATGCAAGAATGGTTGACAGTATATCGAGTTTATTTACACTGACGACACTTTTTTCTCTTCCTTGGAGAAGCCGTAATGGCAAATTATATTCGCTGGACAGTGGGGCAAGCCCAGGCCCTGTTTGAAAAACCGTTGTTGGACTTACTGTTTGAAGCACAGCAAATCCATCGTCAGCATTTTGATCCGCGCCAGGTGCAAGTGAGCACACTGTTGTCGATTAAAACCGGTGCTTGCCCAGAAGATTGCAAATATTGCCCGCAAAGTTCCCGCTATAAAACCGGGCTGGAAAGTGAGCGACTCATGCAGGTTGAGCAAGTATTGGAGTCAGCGAAAAAAGCCAAAGCCGCCGGTTCGACCCGCTTTTGCATGGGGGCTGCCTGGAAAAATCCCCATGAGCGCGATATGCCTTATCTGGAAAAAATGGTGGAAGGTGTCAAAGCGATGGGCATGGAAACTTGCATGACGCTCGGTACACTGGATAAGCAACAAGCTCATCGTCTGGCAGACGCCGGGCTGGACTATTACAACCATAATCTGGACACCTCGCCAGAGTTCTACGGCAGTATTGTTACCACCCGCAGTTATCAGGAGCGGCTCGATACGCTCAGCGAAGTCCGTGATGCCGGTATCAAAGTGTGCTCTGGAGGGATTGTCGGGTTAGGGGAAACAGTACGTGACCGCGCCGGATTATTGGTTGAACTGGCGAACTTACCGAAGCCGCCGGAAAGTGTGCCGATCAATATGCTGGTGAAAGTGAAAGGCACGCCGCTGGAAAATAACGAGGATGTGGATGCCTTTGAGTTCATTCGTACTATTGCGGTAGCCCGAATCATGATGCCAACCTCTTATGTGCGGCTTTCCGCCGGGCGTGAGCAAATGAATGAGCAGACTCAGGCCATGTGCTTTATGGCGGGGGCTAACTCCATCTTCTACGGCTGCAAACTACTGACCACACCCAATCCGGAAGAAGATAAAGATTTGCAGTTGTTCCGCAAGTTGGGGCTGAACCCGCAACAGACAGCAACGGATAAAGGTGATCACGAGCAGCAGCAAGTGTTGACCGAGCAATTATTGCATGCTGACAGTGCTCAATTTTATAACGCGGCAGTCTGATGAGTTGGCAAAACAAGATAGAAAGTGGTCTGCAACAGCGGCGCGAGGCCTCGGCTTATCGTGCTCGTCAAGTGAATGACCGCGCCAATGGGCGTTGGCTGCAATTAGCTGGGCAAGGTTATCTTAACTTTTCCAGCAATGATTATTTGGGGCTCAGTCAGGATCCCGATGTGATTTCTGCCTGGCAGCAAGGGGCATCGCGCTATGGTGTGGGTAGCGGCGGCTCCGGCCATGTCACCGGCTATAGTCAGCCACATGCTCAACTGGAACAGCAGCTTGCTGACTGGTTGGGTTATCCACGCGCCTTATTATTTATCTCCGGTTATGCTGCGAATCAAGGGGTTCTGGCGGCCTTAGCTGGCGCAGATGACCGAATCTTGGCGGATAAACTCAGTCATGCTTCTTTGCTGGAAGCGGCAGCGCACTCTCCCGCCCAATTGCGACGTTTCGCCCATAATCAAGCCGATTCACTACAAAACCTGCTCAATAAGCCCTGTTCTGGGCAAACTTTGGTGATTACCGAGGGGGTTTTTAGTATGGATGGCGACAGTGCACCATTGGCTGCTTTGCAGCAACACACTGCTGCTGCCGGGAGTTGGTTATTAGTCGACGATGCACATGGTATTGGCGTCCGCGGTGATGCGGGTCGCGGCAGTTGTTGGGATCAAGGGGTTAAACCTGAACTGCTAGTGGTCACTTTTGGTAAAGCATTTGGCCTAAGTGGCGCGGCAGTGTTGTGTCAGGAACCGGTGGCCGAATACTTGCTGCAATATGCACGTCACCTGATTTACAGCACGGCGATGCCGCCGGCTCAGGCCTGTGCCTTACAAGCCGCATTAGTACGTATTCAACAAGGTGATGATTTACGCCAGCAACTCCAACAGCGTATTGCACAATTTCGTCGCGGTGCAGCCGAGTTACCACTGCAATTAGGGGTATCTGAAACGGCCATTCAGCCACTGTTGGTGGGGGATAATCAGCAAACTTTAGCATTGGCAGAGCAACTGCGAGCTGCGGGTCTATGGGTGACGGCTATCCGCCCACCGACGGTTCCACCGGGGGGAGCCAGGTTGCGTATTACTTTGAGTGCCGCTCACCAAAGTGATGATATTGACCGATTATTGGAGGTGCTTCATGGCATATGCCACTGAAAATTTGCACTCGATGTGGGTCAATAAACCAAAAGCGAATAAATCAATAATCAATAAACCGGCGATTGCTGCGGCATTCAGTCGGGCGGCGGGTAGCTACGATACCGCGGCTGACTTGCAGCGCGAAGCGGGTGATATTTTGCTGGCATTGGGGGCGCAACATCCTGGTAGGTCAGTGCTGGATGCCGGGTGTGGTACCGGTCATTTTAGCCGCCGGTGGCGCGAGCTGGGCAAACATGTCATTGCACTGGATCTGGCGGCGGGCATGCTCGTGCATGCTCGGCAACAGCAGGCGGCTGACGACTATCTGCTGGGTGATATTGAATATATTCCACTACCGGATCACTGCGTTGATATCTGTTTTAGCAATTTAGTGGTGCAGTGGTGCGCTGATTTGCCGCTGGCGCTGGCTGAACTGCATCGGGTCACTCGACCGGGAGGCGTGATTTTATTTTCTACTCTGGCAAGTGGCTCTCTTGATGAGTTGGGGCAGGCGTGGCAGCAGGTTGATGGTAAACGGCATGTGAACGATTTTCTTTCATTTCAGCATATTAGCGCTGCTTGTCAAGGGTATCGACATACTTTGACACCGCAGTTACACCAACAGCAGTTTCCTGATGTCATCACACTTATGCGCTCGCTACAGGGCATTGGCGCCACGCATTTGCATCAGGGGCGTGAGGCGGGGTTAAGTGGTCGCCAACGCCTGATGGCGCTGCAACGAGCTTATAGCACGCAATCTGGCTACTACCCGCTAAGTTACCATCTAGTTTATGGGGTTATTTATCGTGACTAAACGTTGGTTTATTACCGGCACGGATACTGATGTCGGTAAAACTGTTGCTAGCTGTGCATTACTGCAAGCCGCGGCACTGATGGGCTACCATACCGCAGGGTATAAACCGGTGGCATCGGGTAGCCAGATGACGGCTGATGGTTTACGCAATAGTGATGCTTTGGCATTACAGGCTAATAGCACCGAAGTGTTGAGTTATTCGCAGGTCAATCCGCTGACCTTGCTAGAAGCGACCTCACCACATATAGCTAGCCTCAGTGAAGGGTGCGAGATTCATTTGTCTACTTTATCGCAAGGCTTACGACAGCTTGAACAAACCGCGGATTGGGTACTGGTTGAAGGGGCTGGGGGATGGTTTACACCGCTTTCGCCACAAGCGACTTTTGCCGATTGGGTACAGCAGGAGCAATTGCCGGTCATTATGGTTGTTGGGGTAAAGCTGGGGTGCATTAATCATGCTTTACTGACGGCTTTGGCTATCCAGCAGGCAGGGTTGACTCTGGCAGGGTGGGTGGCTAATGAGGTTATCCCTGCCGGGTCGCGGCAAACTGAATATTTGGCAACATTGATACGGATGATAAACGCGCCATTACTGGGGGTTATCCCGCATCTGACAGATCTTGTTGCATCTCCAGTAACGGAGCTCCGTGATCTGGGGTGTTATTTGGATTTGAGCTTACTGACGAGCGAAAAGATAAGTTCTGTGAATTGAAGGTGAGATGAGTTAAAGGTAATAGAGAAAATAGGGGCTAATTGAGACGATTAGCCCTTTAATATAGGAACGGATCCACCAGTGCGAAGAGCGCTGTAAGCCATATCAACTGGCCAAATGCTCAATAATCATATTCTCGTCCAATTGATCTAATGTCCCTTGTGCCACATTTCTCCCTCCTGCCATTAGGCAGAACCTGTCGGCAACGTGTTGAATAAAAGGTAACCGGTGCTCAACCAGTAATATTGTCATACCCAGGCTACGGCTGAGTTGGTACAAGATATTGCCGATATCTTCACTGAGTGGCGGTAATGTACCGCTTCCCGGTTCATCAAGAATAAGCAGCTCTGGCTCGGCAACCAGTGCTCTGGCGATAGCCAACTGTTGTTGCTGATTCCGAGTGAGTTCCCCGCCGCGCTGGCTGCGTTTGTCATATAACAGGGGGAATAAATCAAAAACCCAACCGGGAATATGATGTGATTTATGTCGCCCTGCTAACACGGCGATCAGCATATTTTCCTCGACACTCAATTGAGAGAAGATTTGCTGTCCTTGTGGCACATAGCCAATGCCTAGCGCATTGCGCCCCTCCACCGGCTGTTGTAGCAAGTTCTGTGGCGGTTCATGGTTAGGCTGCCAGATCATGGTGCCACTCTTAATTGGCAGGTGCCCCATGATGCAATTAATTAACGTGGTTTTACCTACGCCGTTGCGGCCAATCAGGCAAGTACATTGGCCACGAGGAAGCTCCAGATTGATATCCCATAAGATATGATTCTGGCCATAGTATTGATTTACAGCGGTTAAACTCAGCATCAGTGCTTCTCCTCAGTCGATCTCAGTAGTTCACAGGTATCCCGGTGTTCTGTAACGGCTAGTGAAGGATTAACCAGCAAATCTGCATACTTGATAGCGGCAGTACAGCATAAAACACCACGTCTCTAGCGGATGGTTGTTAGTGTAAATTGAGGTAAAGTTGGCTAATTGAGGCATAAAATGGCTTCAACCGGCTATTTTTACCCCTTATCATCCCGCTTATAGGGAATTCTTAGCCAAAAGACGCTATGCACTGCTTTAGCGCATTTCCCTTTTATTACTCTGTTTCCCAGAAATATAAAGCAACTCTTGGGCCAAGTTGCCTTGGCCCCAGTCAAAATGTGTATGTTAACGGACTGTAAATGGTTTTAACGCAATAGGGTCTCTTAAAACGGCTAAGGCGATAGCAGGAAACAGCGGTGAACAGTACTTCGTTGCACTTAAGCAGTGCTATAACGAAAATAATGGTGCAGCAAAAATAGAATCGTCAAAAGTGGTTGAGTGGCAGTACATGAAGACCAACTTTATAGAATTAGCAAATAGTATGCTTAGTACTTATTGAAATATGCGGTGAAATAAAAATGTAAAAAAAACACTAAAAAAGCCAGTTTGTTTATATTTCTTCGTTAAGCGGTGCTTTTCGCCAACACGCGGCCTTCATGGGCTTGGATGAGTTATCCACCATTCCTGTGGATAACCTTGTGCATTAGCGATAGAAAACTAATGACAAGCGAGAGCGGACGCGGCTTTGGCTCCTGTTGTCTGGATTCTCTACTTTTTAATAATTATGTTATTTATCAATTAATTAATTAAAATCAAGCGTTCGGAAATTATAACTTTGATGGATGGATGATCTTTAATCAATTAACCATCAATAATGTGTTTATGTTAATGCTTGGGGATAAAAACGCTTTTAGAGTGCAAATGTAAGTAACATGTCACTGTAACGATGCAAGCAAGGTTGCTGTTGAGCAAATTAAGACATTTTAGTGTTTGAAGCTGGTTTTATATCCAGTATCATGGCGGTGGCAAAAATCTATGGGGCTTTCATAATTAGCCTCCTGACAGTGTGCATTTCTCGGGCGGGTAGCAAATTCATGAGTAAACCATTCAAACTACATTCTGAGTTTAAACCAGCAGGTGATCAGCCTGAGGCCATTCGTAAACTGGAAGAAGGGCTGGAAAATGGTTTGGCCCATCAGACACTGTTGGGGGTTACGGGGTCGGGCAAAACCTTTACAGTGGCGAATGTGATTGCCGACTTGAATCGTCCAACAATGGTATTAGCGCCGAATAAAACATTGGCGGCCCAACTTTATGGCGAGATGAAAGAGTTCTTTCCCGAGAATGCGGTGGAATATTTTGTCTCCTACTATGATTACTATCAGCCCGAAGCCTATGTCCCAAGTTCTGATACCTTTATCGAGAAAGACTCCTCGGTAAACGAGCATATCGAGCAGATGCGGCTCTCTGCGACCAAAGCATTATTGGAGCGGCGGGATGTGGTGGTGGTAGCCTCGGTCTCTGCTATTTATGGCTTGGGTGACCCTGATTTATACCTGAAAATGATGCTACATCTGACCAAGGGGATGATTATTGATCAACGCTCAATTTTGCGTCGCTTATCAGAGCTGCAATACAGCCGTAATGATCAGGTATTTCAGCGCGGTACTTTCCGTGTACGCGGTGAGGTGATTGATATCTTCCCCGCAGAGTCTGATGAGTGGGCGCTGCGGGTTGAGTTGTTTGATGAAGAGGTTGAACGGCTATCAATATTTGACCCGTTAACAGGCCAGTTACAGCATGAAGTTCCACGTTTTACTGTTTATCCTAAGACTCACTATGTTACCCCGCGAGAGCGTATTTTGCAGGCGATGGAGGAGATCAAAGTTGAGCTGGCAGAGCGGCGTAAAGTGTTGCTTGCCAATAATAAGTTGTTGGAAGAACAGCGGCTTACCCAGCGAACTCAGTTTGACCTTGAAATGATGAATGAGCTGGGCTATTGCTCTGGCATTGAAAACTACTCGCGCTATCTTTCTGGCCGTGGGCCGGGTGAAGCGCCACCAACACTATTCGACTATCTGCCAGCCGACGGTTTGCTGATTGTTGATGAGTCCCACGTCACGATTCCGCAAATCGGCGGTATGTACAAAGGTGACCGGTCGCGTAAAGAAACATTGGTGGAATATGGTTTTCGGCTGCCATCAGCGTTGGACAACCGTCCAATGCGCTTTGAAGAATTTGAGGCATTAGCCCCTCAGACTATCTATGTTTCAGCGACTCCGGGCAAATATGAGCTAGAGAAATCCGGTGGTGAGGTTGTTGATCAGGTGGTTCGTCCGACTGGCTTACTTGATCCACTGATTGAAGTTCGCCCGGTCGCAACACAGGTGGATGATTTGCTATCCGAAATCCGCATTCGTGCCGCGATTAACGAGCGCGTATTGGTCACCACATTGACCAAACGTATGGCCGAAGACTTGACGGAGTATCTGGAGGAGCATGGTGCCCGTGTACGTTATCTGCATTCCGATATTGATACCGTTGAGCGAGTAGAGATTATTCGTGATTTACGTTTGGGTGAATTTGATGTGCTGGTAGGCATCAACTTGCTGCGAGAAGGGCTGGATATGCCAGAGGTTTCACTGGTTGCCATTTTGGATGCTGATAAAGAAGGTTTCTTGCGCTCTGAACGTTCCTTAATTCAGACAATTGGTCGTGCGGCACGCAATCTCAATGGTAAAGCGATTCTCTACGGCGACAGAATCACGGCCTCGATGGAAAAAGCCATTGGCGAAACCGAGCGGCGGCGGGCAAAACAGCAAGCTTACAATGAAGAGCGCGGCATTATTCCACAGGGGCTCAACAAGAAGATTGGCGATATTCTGCAACTGGGCCAGCCTTCTATGCGGGGTAAAGGCAAAGGGCGGGGTGGTAAAGTGGCCGATACCAATAACTACCAATCACTGCCGCCTAAAGCGCTTGATCAGAAAATCCGTGAGCTTGAAGCGAAAATGTACACTCACGCACAGAATCTTGAGTTTGAACAAGCAGCTGAATTGCGTGACCAGGTTCATCAGTTGCGCCAGCAGTTTATTGCAATATCTTGATGGTCAGCGGCTCACTTTGTGAGTCCGCAGAATGATGGATATGAAAAATTAAGAATTTCTGCTTGTCGCATCAACCGAACCTGATTAAGGTGTGCGGCTGATAAAATCGTCATCGAATAATGCGCGAGATAAATAATGAGCGACCACTTATCCAAAGATCCATTGCACGGTATTACATTGGAGCAGTTACTGACCAAGTTGGTGGAGCACTATGGTTGGGAAGAACTGGCATACCGCATCCAGATCAACTGTTTCATTAGCGATCCCAGCATTAAATCTAGCCTGAAATTTTTACGCCGCACGCCATGGGCGCGGGCCAAAGTAGAAGCGTTATACATCCATATGAATAACAATGCAGCTCTGCAAGAACAGGCCAAAAAGTAATCTTTTTAGCTCATCGATGCCGAAGCTGTGCTTGCGCCACCAAGTTGTTGCAATGTCGTTTCCAGAGCCTGACGCAGTAATTCGCGGTCATGGCGGTAAGGGATATCTTTGGCTTCCAGGGGTTGCTGGACGATAATCCTGTCCGTTACACCTCTGATATCAATACGCGGGCTTACGATTGCCGCATCAATAATTTTTCGGCCAATTTTACTTTCCATTATTGCCAGTTTTTCGTGTAACGACAACGCTGCCGCCGCCACACTGAGCTCACGTCCCAGATTACCAATATAAATCATGCTGGCAGAACTACGTCGCAAGGCTTGAGTTAAATCATCCAGCAGTAACAGTGGCATTAGACTGGTTAAAAAACTGCCCGGTCCTATCAAAATAACATCGGCCTGGCTAATAGCCTCAACCGCTTCCTTTGTTGCGTGGACATGGGGCGACAGCAGCATCTCTTGCGGCATATGTGCCAATTGATCAATATTCACTTCACCGTAAACCGGATGCCCTTCATGATCAATTGCCAGTAAGTCTACCGGTTGCTCTGACATCGGGATCAACCAGGCATCCACTTTCAGCAAGCTGCGCACCAGATTGATGGCTTCAATAGGCCGAATGCTAAGATGGTCCAGCGCTTTGAGCATTAAATTGCCTAGATTATGACCGGCTAACTCGCCATTACCGGTAAAACGGTATTCAAACATGGCGGAGGCTACGCTGGGTTCAGTTATCAATTGATTCAGGCAGTTTCGGGTGTCCCCCCAGGCAATACCGCCCTCCGAACGGCGTATACGGCCGGTCGAACCGCCATTATCGGTCGTGGTCACAATTCCGGTGAGACGAGAGCCTAAAGGGGAAAGAGCAGACATTACCCTTCCCAGACCATGGCCCCCACCTAATGCAACCACTCGATCGAGATCCGCTAACGTGCGATTTCGCATATTTTTCCTGTCTGTCTAAATAGTATCGCCTGGCTCTAATAGCGTAGCTAATAGTGAAATTGCTGCATAAGTTAACGGATTTGCCGTTAAAACGCGATAAAAGCCATGATTTTCGTGATTTTAAACAAAGTATTGGGTGCGGATTGAAATAAGCTCAATAACAGTGATTTTTGTTTCATAAGTCGCTGTATATTAAAATATATAACGTAAAAACAGTGATTGGCTATCTGGTCGTTTTAGCGTTAGAATCTCTAGGAAAAGTGAGGTTTTTAGCGACTGAGTGTCGCGATAATTTTTACTTTTTAACCATGGTTCAGTAAGTTGTTGGAAAGACAGTTACTGAACATAAACTCCTAGCCTTAGTGTCTACGTTGTTGTGTTTTTCTAACAATATGATGCTCTGGCCGTGGCTTTAAGCCACCAGGGTGCGAGGTAGAAATGCCTGCATCTCCCGTATTTGGAAAGGTGTTATGGTACAACTGACTGATGCGTTTGCGCGCAAGTTCTATTATTTGCGCCTATCAATTACCGATGTGTGCAATTTTCGTTGCACTTATTGCCTGCCCGATGGCTATCGCCCGGACGGATTAAAAAGTTTTCTAAGCCTTGATGAGATAAGCCGCATCAGCCGCGCTTTTGCTTTGCTGGGTACAGAAAAGATCCGTCTGACCGGTGGTGAGCCCTCCATGCGCCGCGATTTTACCGATATTATTGCCACAATCCGGCAAAATCCTGCGATCCGTACCTTGGCAGTGACTACCAATGGCTACCGTTTAGCGCGTGATGCTGCCCAATGGCGAGAGGCCGGACTGACGGCAATCAATGTCAGTGTTGATAGCCTTGATCCCCGGCAGTTCCATACCATTACCGGGCAAGATAAATTTCATCAGGTCATGCAAGGCATCGATGCGGCTTTTGATGCCGGTTTTGAGAAAGTCAAAATCAATGCTGTGCTGATGCGGGATGTTAATGATCGCAATCTAAGTGCATTCCTTCACTGGATAAAATCCAGACCTATCCAACTGCGATTTATCGAACTGATGGAGACCGGTGAGGGGGGCAATCTATTTCGTAAACACCATGTTTCCGGTGACACTATTCGCCAGCAATTACTCCAGCAAGGTTGGCAACAGCAAGATCGCGCGCGCAGTGATGGTCCCGCTCAGGTATTCCATCACCCAGACTATCTGGGGGAAGTGGGGCTGATCATGCCTTATGAGAAAAACTTCTGTGCCAGTTGTAACCGTCTACGTGTTTCAGCATTGGGAAATCTGCATCTGTGTTTATTTGGCGAGCAAGGCATTACATTGCGCGATCTGTTAAGCAGTGATGACCAGCAACATGAGTTGATGGCGCGGATTCAGAGTGCATTGCAAACCAAGAAACAAACCCATTTCTTGCATCAAGGTAATAGCGGCATTACGCAGAATTTATCTTTTATTGGTGGCTGATAGCTTACATCGGTAAGCGATTCGGGTGTACGAGGGCAGTTAACCTCTGCAACGTCAAGCGTGAGGAGAAATTCCCAAAGTTATTGGCGTTACAGGTAGGCCGCAAGCGAATAAATCCCGATGAGCTTACATCGGTAAGTGATTCGGGTGCATGAGTGCAGCTAACACCCCTGCAACGTCAAGAACGAAGGGAATAGGAATATTATGACCCAACTAACGCACATTAATGCCGCTGGCGAAGCCCATATGGTGGATGTTTCTACCAAAGCTGAAACCGTACGCGAAGCGCGTGCGGAAGCTTTTGTTGAAATGCACGCCGCGACATTGGCGATGATTATTGATGGCAGCCATCATAAGGGCGATGTGTTTGCCACTGCCCGAATTGCCGGGATTCAGGCGGCCAAACGAACCTGGGAATTGATCCCATTGTGCCACCCTCTACTGCTGACCAAAGTGGAAGTTCAACTGGAAGCACAGCCAGAGCATAACCGAGTCCGTATTGAGTCCTGCTGCCGTCTAACCGGTAAAACTGGGGTAGAGATGGAAGCTCTGACAGCGGCGTCTGTTGCCGCGCTGACAATTTATGATATGTGCAAAGCGGTACAAAAAGACATGATAATTGGCCCGGTTCGCCTGTTAGCAAAAAGTGGCGGCAAATCCGGTGATTTTAAGGTGAATTCATGATTGAGATTCTATTTTTTGCTCAAGTTCGTGAGCTGGTAGGTACTGACCGTCTGCAATTGGCTGCGGAATTTCCAACAGTCGATGCTCTGCGACAATCCCTGAGTCAACGGGGGGAGCGCTGGCAGTTGGCGCTAGAAGAGGGCAAATTACTCACTGCGGTGAATCAATCGTTGGTTAATGCGCAGCACCCACTGGTTGCGGGCGATGAAGTGGCTTTCTTCCCACCGGTCACTGGGGGCTGATGATGGAGAATACCCGTATTCGTGTTGGACCTGAGTTATTCAATGTTGGTGATGAATATAATTGGTTGTCGCAATGTGATGAAGACGGTGCAGTGGTGACCTTTACGGGCAAAGTTCGTAATCATAACCTGGGTGCTAATGTTAGTGCTTTGACACTGGAGCATTACCCAGGAATGACAGAAAAAGCGCTGGGTGAAATTATTGGCGAAGCGCGCAGCCGCTGGCCATTACAGCGCGTTTCTGTTATCCATCGGGTGGGGCCGCTATTCCCCGGCGATGAGATTGTCTTTGTCGGTGTGACCAGTGCTCACCGCAGCATGGCCTTTGAGTCGGCAGAATTTATTATGGACTATCTGAAAACGCGGGCACCTTTCTGGAAACGGGAAGCGACTACCGAGGGCGAGCGTTGGGTCGAATCACGGGACAGCGACCATACTGCTGCCAAGCGTTGGTAAACTGTACGTAAACCCGTGTAAAGATTGCTCCTAAATGCCTATTTTTACTCCCTTGTTTACTGTATTTCTGTGGTACCCTTAAAGAGTCGGTGGGTTGTCAGTAGATAGCCTGTTTCATTATTTTATGCATAAGGTAACTACCATGGATCGCTATCCACGCTCTAATGGTTCAATTGTCGAACGTGCCAACTCTGGCATTCAGGCATATATGGCGCAGGTATACGGCTGGATGACCTGTGGTCTGTTATTAACGGCGGTTGTCGCTTGGTACGCAGCGAATACTCCTGCGGTACTTAACTTTATCTTTTCCAGCCAGATCACCTTTTTTGGACTGATTATTGTTCAGTTGGGTCTGGTATTTGTTATTTCTGGGATGGTAAATCGCCTCAGCGGTACGATGGCAACCAGCTTGTTTATGCTGTATTCGGCATTAACCGGGCTGACTATCTCTAGTATTTTCATCATGTATACCAGTTCCTCTATTGCCAGCACATTCTTGATTGCTGCTGGTATGTTTGGTGCCATGAGTTTCTACGGCTATACCACCAAACGTGATTTAAGTGGTATGGGCAGCATGTTGTTTATGGGCCTGATCGGTATTGTGTTGGCCTCTATTGTTAATATTTGGCTGAAGAGCACGGCGCTTATGTGGGCAGTGACCTACATCGGTGTGTTGGTGTTTGTCGGTTTGACTGCTTACGATACCCAGAAGTTGAAAAATATGGGTGCGCAGTTAGATGCCAATGATAAAGATGGGTTCCGTAAATACTCCATCGTGGGTGCATTGACCCTGTATCTTGATTTCATTAACTTGTTCCTGATGCTGCTGCGGATTTTCGGCAACCGTCGTTAATTTTACCTCTATAAGGGGTACGATAAGGCAGATTTGCCCACCGTACGCTGCTTAAATTAGGTTGTGTAGTTTGAAATGATAAAGGACACCAAATTGGTGTCCTTTTTGTTTTTTGGCATTGAGGTCGGGTTTGGGCTGGAATGGGGTTAGTAATGTGATTTGGTTGATATTTCACGCTACCTAATTTCCAATGTTGCTACCGAGTAAGCTGGCCCTTCTGCACCCAAGCAAACCGGTTATAAATCTTTAAGCTATTTTCCGTCTGAACATGCCATATGCAACACTTCCCGTGGTGGCGGTAATAACCAGCAGCGGCCATAAGCTGTGCCAGATAATATCGAAGCTGGCATCCTTGAGATAAATCTGTTTAGTGATGTCAGTAAAGTGGCGGATGGGATTGATCCAAGTGATATTTTGCAGCCAGATTGGCATGTTCTCCACCGGTGAGACATAACCCGAAAGCAGAATCGCGGGCATCATAAACACAAACACGCCGATGAATGCTTGCTGCTGAGTTGAACATAACGATGAAATCAGTAAACCAAAACCGACTAAAGAGAGGCCATAGAGCAGCATGGTGCCGTAAAATAGCGCCAGCGAACCCGCAAAGGGAATTTGGTAGAAAAATATACCGATAAACAACACGATAGTGGCTTGGAAGGTGGCAACAATCAGTGCAGGCACCGCTTTGCCGATAAAAATTTGCCAGGTAGTTAACGGAGAAACTAATAGCTGTTCCAGCGTACCTTGTTCCCGTTCACGCGCCACAGATAACGACGTTACGATCAGCACGCCAATCGTAGTAATCATCGCAATCAATGATGGCACAACAAACCATTTGTAGTTCAAATTTGGGTTATACCAATTGCGGATAACTAACTCACTGTTGTTGGGTTTGATTTGGCCGCTAGTCAGTTCCAGTTGGTAATCTTGTACAATCTGTTGAATGTAATTTGCGGCTATCTGGGCACTGTTAGAATTACGTCCATCCAGCACCAGCTGCAATTGCGTAGTTTTGCCATTGGCTAAATCAGCACTGAACTGCTCTGGGAAGCGGATCAGCAGCAGCGCTTTCTGGTTATCAATAACTGGCCGGATCTCTTGTGGGCTGTGTAGCAGCAGTACATGAGAGAATGCTTCAGCTTTGGCAAAACGTTGGGTGAGTTCTACTGAGGCTTTACCACTGTCTTCACTGTAAATGGCGATGGTGGCATTGGTAACTTCCAACGTGGCAGCGAATGGGAATAAGATCACCTGCAATATCACTGGCATGATTAATATTGCACGGGTCTGCGGTTCACGTAGCAGCGATTGCAACTCTTTAATAATCAATGTATAGAGGCGATGAAACATATTTTACTCTCTTCCTTTAATCTAACCTGCGATGTGTTTTCCACGCCGTCAGACCAATAAATACCGCGGCGGAGGCTACCAGGAACAGCAAGTTAATCACCAGAACGGTACCGATATTTCCCGCCAGAAATAGGGTTTGCAGGCTGCTGACGAAATAGCGGGCAGGAATGATATAAGTCACGGCGCGCACAATTGCGGGCATGCTATCAATTTCAAAAATAAAGCCCGAAAGCATGACCGCCGGTAAGAATGCTGCATTCAGCGCTATCATGGCGGCATTGAACTGATTACGTGTGATAGTCGAAATCAGCAGCCCCATCCCCAGTGTGCTGGCTAAAAATAGGCTGGTTATGACAAATAATATCCACAATGAACCGCGATAAGGCACGCCGAGGATAAACACCGACACTGCCATACAGAGCGTCATGGCAACCATACCAAGGACGTAATAGGGAATTAGCTTTGATAACAGCAATTCACTGCGTGTGACCTGAGTTGATAGCAGTGCCTCCATCGTGCCGCGTTCCCATTCACGGGCAATCACCAGTGACGTCAGGATAGCCCCAATTACCGTCATAATAATGGTGATGGCCCCAGGAATGATAAAATGACGGCTGATGGCGGCAGGGTTAAACCAATAACGGACCTGGATTTCAATCAGCGGATCATTGGTTTGCCCCAAATTTTGCGCCTGTTGCTGCTGCCAGATTTGCCATACTCCTTGGGCATAACCCTGCACAAAGTTAGCGGTATTAGGCTCACTGCCGTCAGTAATCACTTGAATCGGTGCTTTGCTCTCTGGCCGTGCGAGTTGCTCGGCAAAATCATTAGGGATCACAATCAATCCGCGGATTTTACCGGCTTGCATTGCCTGAATCAGAGCTTGACGGTTATTACTGATTTGCGGGGAAATATATGGCGAGCTGGCAAATGCGTTGGCCAAGTCTTGTGCCGGTTTGCTCTGTTGTTCCATTAAAATGCCGACATGCAGTTTGCTGGAATCCAGGTTAATACCATAGCCAAAAATAAACAGTAACAACAATGGGATAACAAAAGCGATCAACCCGCTGCTGGGGTCACGCAAAATCTGCCGGGTCTCTTTACGGCATAAGGCACGCAGGCGACGCCACGAAAATCCGGTGTCCTGATAAACCTCGCCCTCATTTTCCGCTAGTTTATTGACGGGCAATTTATCGATAGGTAATCGCGACGGCTCGGTCATGGCTGTTGCTCCTCATCACTTTGTTGGTCATAGCGTTGAACCAACCCGATAAATGCTTCTTCCATGGATGGGTTAAGATTTTCATCAGTGGCGACTTGCTGCTTGAGCTCATCTGGCGTGCCAGCAGCAATAATTTTACCTCGATAAACCAGTCCGATACGGTCACAGTATTCGGCCTCATCCATAAAGTGGGTGGTGACCATCACAGTCACCCCTTTATCTACCATCCCATTGATATGCAGCCAGAACTCACGGCGAGTGAGTGGGTCAACCCCCGACGTGGGCTCATCAAGAAACAGAATGTCTGGCTCATGCATTAAAGCGCAGGCCAGCGCCAGTCGCTGTTTAAACCCCAGAGGTAGGGAGTCCGGTGTTTGCTTGAGAATGGGGGTGAAATTAAAGGCCGACGTCATATCTGCTATTTTATCGCGCTGGATTTTACCTTGCAGGCCATAAACACCGGAGAAAAATTTCAAATTCTGTTCAACGGTCAGGTTGCCATACAGCGAGAATTTCTGCGCCATATAACCCAAATGTTGCCGTGCTTTACCTGAGCTGGTCTTCAGATCCATATCCAATACTAATGCTTTACCCGAGCTTGGTACCAGCAAGCCACACATCATTTTAAACGTCGTTGATTTACCCGCGCCATTCGGCCCAAGTAAGCCAAATATTTCACCGCGTTTTACCTGAAAGTTGACATGATCAGTGGCGGCGAAATCACCAAATTTCTTGGTTAACTCTTGGGCCTCAATCACCGTCTCATCATGACTGCCTGCAACTTTAGGCATTATTTTTGCCAGTGCGGATTCACTGGCAGGGCCGCCGCCTAAGAGATCGATAAAGGCATCTTCAAAACGCGGCTCCGCCTCCATCACTTCGGCATTGGGCTGATTTAATAGGGACTGAACTTGGCTGTGATCTACATCTGGCTTGAGGATCAGCCGCACATATTTCCCCTGAATCACCCCATCACTCACTTGAGGTAGCGTCAAAGCATGCTGCAACAGTTTGCGGTTGGTTCCTGTTTGGGCTGCAACCAAAATCGTTCGGCCACTCATGCGCTGAGTCAGGTTTTGCGGCGCGCCGCTATATAGCAATTTACCTTCGTTGAGCAGCAATACTTCGCGGCACTGTTCTGCTTCATCAAGATAGGATGTGCTCCACAAGATAAGCATGCCGTCACTGGCCAACTCATGCACCATGCGCCATAACTCCCGGCGTGAGATAGGGTCAACCCCCACACCTGGTTCATCCAATAGTAACACTTTGGGTTGGCCAACCAAGGTACAGGCCAATCCTAACTTCTGTTTCATCCCCCCGGAGAGCTTGCCTGCTAGCCGCTCGGTAAAGCGGGTCAAATCCGTAAACGTTAGCAACCGCTCAAAGGTTTGGCGGCGTTCTTCACCCGTCACACCACGCAGATCAGCATACAGCGTCAGATTCTCCATTACTGTTAAATCTTCATATAAACCAAACTTTTGCGGCATGTATCCAAGAATTGAATGTAACTGGCGATCATTTTCCAATGGGTCCAGACCGACGACGGTCATCTTGCCGTGGCTGGGTTTTAGCAAGCCTGCCAACATGCGTAATAATGTGGTTTTACCGGCACCATCCGGCCCAACCAAACCGGTGACCGCACCACTGCGGATCTCCGTCGTTAGGCTAGCAACGGCAGGATTCTCCAGTCCGGGGAAGGATTTTTCGACTCCTTCCAAAGTAATAAGATGCTGGATTCCATTCATAACTCATGCCGCCTTAAGGTTGTGCAAAACGGACGGTGACTGGCATACCTTGTCGCAGTGACTCATCTGCATCCGTGATGATAATGCGCAAGCGATAAACCAGGTCGGTACGTAAGTCCGGAGTTTCCACACTTTTCGGGGTAAATTCGGCAGTCGGCGATACGAAGCCGATTTTGCCGTGATAAGGCTTGTTTGGGCGACCATCGGTAAAGATCTCAACTTCCGTGCCTGGAATGGCTTGGTTGAGGTGAGGTTCACTCACATAAGCGCGAACCCAGACCGGATCGGTCAGCGAGAGGGTAAAGACGGTATTGCTGGCAGATAAAATGGTGCCAGGTTCAACCGCGCGAGTGAGCACGGTACCTGAGGATGGGGAAAGCAGGGTTGTGTCTTGTAGATTCAGTTGAGCCTGCGCCAGCTCGGCTTCGCTCTGAGCCAGATTGGCCTCGGCCTGAGCAATTTCCTGTGGGCGATTACCACTTAAATATTGCGCTAGCTTATCTTTTGATGCCTGTAGATTTGCCTGCGCTTGATTCCGTGCGGTACGGGCATTCTCTAACTCGTTGGCGGAGGTCGCTTTATTTGCCCATAACCCTTGCTGGCGTTTGAGGAAGCTATCAGCATAACTGAATGCGGCTTCGCGCTGAGAAACCTCTGATTTGACTTGAGCAATCTCTTCTTCCCGATACCCGGCTTTCAGTAAAGCCAGCTGCGCTTGGGCACTTTGCACATTAGCCTGAGCCTGCTTGAGGGCGTTGAGATAAGGGCCATCATCCAGTTTACCCAGTTCTTGCCCCGGCTGAATTTTATCCCCTTCATCGACTGACAGCGACGCCAGACGGCCAGCCACTCGAAAGCCCAAATTTACGGTACGGATATCAACATTGCCGTACAACGTCAACGATGCATCATGCTGCTGACGATAATAACTCCATCCGTAACCTATCGCCGCTAATAACGCGACAATCACGACGGCCACTATAATCTTCTTGCGATTCATAATGCTCCCTATCTGTTACTGATATTGATGCCATCACTCTAATGTTTTGGCCCGCAGCCCGTAGAGAAGCAGGTCAATATGTTCGATAAGTACTTGATTAATTAACTCACTTTCAGCTTTACCAATATCCAGCCATCCCGCTTGTCGGCGGATCGTCTCACGGCCCATACGAAAAGCCAGAACTTCGCCGATTAATGCATGAGTATGAAGAATGGTTTTTGTGGCATTAGCATCAGCGCCAATAAATGCGGCCAGTAGTTGATTCAGTTTTTGGTGCAATGGCGCAATAACCTGGGTATGTATAAGCAGGTATGCATCACTGGGAGAGAGCTGCTCGCGTGCCATTATTTTGCTGATATTCAGCGTTTCTGGTTGCGTCATTAAATGACTGAATTCTAGTAATCCACGGCGGATATAATGTAGCTGTTGTTCTGGATTTTGCTCTTGGGGGGGGAGCTGGAGAAACTGATCAATCTCCTGAGCCAGTGGCGCGAAGGCCTGCTTAATAAAATCCGCAATCTGTTGCGCGACAGCCAGATATAAACCTTCTTTGGAATTGAAATAGTAGGTAATTGCGGCAATATTCTGCTCTGCCCGCTGGGCAATTTCGCGGGTGGTTGCTCCTTTCAGGCCCTGCTCGCCGAACAGTTCGGTCGCGGCTTGTATTAACTGCTGACGGGCTTGTTCACCACGGGGCGTGGTCGGTATTGGTGGTGCTGAAGAATGAGACATAGGCTCCATATCCAATGAATATCATTTTCGTTAATATTAAATAGATAGCCAAATAATTAATCAATCATATGATTAACTTTAGGTCACTGTCATGGGTATGTAAAGTTACGGTGAGCAGAAGCCCTTTTTTTGTGATCTGAAGCGGGTTAATCATCAGTAATAAATCATTATTCCTGATGATTACGCTAATAAAAATCTTAAGAAACGTGTAAATATCCCTTTTCTTGCTAAACATCTGCTATAATCAGCCGCAATGGTGCACTGCAGTTTGTGCCAATCCTCGTGGTAATGCCTCAATTCATACCTCGTCTGATAATCTTCCCTTGAAACTGCACCTGACGATATCGTCGGGATTGGGAAGATCTGGAGCTTTTCGTAATATGTCATTTGATTCTCTCGGCCTAAACGCCGACATCCTGCGTGCTGTTGAAGAGCAGGGCTATCTTGTGCCGACGCCAATTCAGCGTCAGGCAATCCCTGTGGTACTGGAAGGCCGTGATTTAATGGCCAGTGCGCAAACCGGTACCGGTAAAACCGCTGGTTTCACCTTGCCGCTGTTGCAACTACTGAGTCAGAACCAACAGCCAATTAAAGGCCGTCGTCCGGTACGTGCGTTGATTTTGACGCCAACCCGCGAGCTGGCTGCGCAGATTGACGAAAACGTACAGAGTTACAGCAAATACCTGAAGCTGCGTTCGCTGGTGGTATTTGGTGGCGTTAGCATTAACCCACAGATGATGAAATTGCGTGGTGGTGTTGATATCTTGGTCGCAACCCCTGGCCGTCTGCTGGATCTGGAACACCAGAATGCTGTTGATCTGTCCAAGATTGAGATTTTGGTATTGGACGAAGCTGACCGCATGCTGGATATGGGCTTTATTCACGATATCCGTCGTGTCTTGGCAAAACTGCCAGCCAAACGCCAGAATCTGCTGTTCTCTGCGACTTTCTCTGATGAAATTAAAGGCTTGGCTAGCAAATTGTTGCACAATCCTGCTTCAGTTGAAGTGGCTCGTCGTAACACAGCTTCTGAGCAAATTGCACAAAGTGTTCATTTTGTAGATAAAAACCGCAAACGCGAATTATTGTCTCAGATGATTGGCGAAGGTAATTGGCAGCAAGTCTTGGTGTTTAACCGCACCAAGCACGGCGCTAACCATTTAGCTGAGCAATTGAATAAAGACGGCATTACTGCTGCAGCAATTCACGGTAATAAGAGCCAAGGGGCGCGTACTCGTGCACTGGCTGATTTTAAAGACGGCAAAATTCGCGTATTGGTTGCGACTGATATCGCCGCTCGTGGTTTGGACATCGATCAGTTACCTCATGTAGTTAACTATGAGTTGCCAAACGTACCGGAAGATTACGTGCACCGTATTGGTCGTACTGGCCGCGCCGAACGTACCGGTGAAGCGATCTCTTTGGTTTGTGTTGATGAACACAAACTGCTGCGTGATATTGAGCGTTTGTTGAAACGTGAAATTCCACGTATCGCACTGGATGGCTATGAGCCGGACCCAAGCATTAAAGCAGATCCGATTCAAAATGGCCGTCAAGGCCGTGGTGCGCAACGTCCAGGTATGGGCCGTGGTAGCAACGCAGGTCGTCCGCAAAATGGTGGTGGTGCAGCCAGTCGCGGTGATAGCCGTAACAGCCGCCCACGCAGCCAGGCTGACGGCCAACGTCGCCCGGCAGGCCCATCTTCACGTGGTCGTAGCCGTAATCCCGGCGAATAAGTCATAAAGTATTCGCTGATGAAACCGCTTCTTTGGAGGCGGTTTTTTTTCATTTGAATCTCCTGATGACAGGGTTTTCTCTTGTTTTAAGCCTCGCTTCACCCGTATCATTGCCGGTCTTTTTTATCATTATACTGTATGGAATTTATTGCCATTGGGCGGGGATGTTATGGCGCGGATAAGAGGTCAAGGTAATTAGCATGCGGGTAATACTGGCACCGATGGAAGGTGTATTAGACTCACTGGTGCGTGAACTTCTCAGTGAAGTAAATGATTATGATCTTTGCATCACCGAATTTCTACGGGTGGTCGATCAACTATTGCCAGCAAAATCCTTCTACCGACTATGCCCTGAGCTTCACCAACAGAGCCGGACGTCATCTGGTACTCCGGTGCGTATCCAATTGTTAGGCCAGTACCCACAATGGCTGGCAGAAAACGCTGCTCGTGCTGTCGAACTAGGATCTTACGGCGTAGATTTAAACTGCGGCTGCCCGTCAAAACTGGTTAACGGCAGTGGGGGTGGGGCTACCTTGCTCAAAGACCCTGAATTGATTTATCAAGGTGCTAAAGCCATGCGCGAAGCGGTACCGGCTCATCTGCCCGTTACAGTAAAAATTCGGTTAGGCTGGGATTCTGGTGATCGGCAATTTGAGATTGCCGATGCGGTACAGCAAGCCGGTGCCACTGAGTTGGCAGTACATGGTCGTACGAAAGATGATGGTTATCAGGCGGACCGCATCAATTGGCCGGCAATCGGCGAGATCCGTCAGCGCCTGACGATACCAGTAATTGCCAATGGTGAGATTTGGGATTACCACAGTGCCCAACAGTGCATGAAAGTGACTGGCTGTGATGCCGTGATGCTTGGGCGGGGGGCACTCAATGTGCCAAATCTAAGCCGAGTTGTGAAGTATAACGAACCACGCATGGCGTGGCCGGAAGTGGTCAAACTGCTACAAAAATATGTGCAGTTAGAGAAACAGGGTGATACCGGCTTGTATCATGTTGCCCGCATCAAACAGTGGTTAGGTTATTTACGTAAAGAATATGCCGAAGCAACTGACTTATTTAGTGAAATCCGTGCATTAAAAACCTCGAAAGATATTGCGCTGGCTATTTTGCGAGTGTGAATTCACTACTCTTTATTGTGAACCATAAAAATCCTAACCCTAAATATACCTTAAACAAGAATGGTTATTCTTTTGATTTGATTTAAGTATCGCGTTTATAGTGTGCTCGCATTTTAAATGCAGTATCTCGTTAGGCGAGGCTCCTATACAAACACAGGTTACTGATCTGACGACGTCCAGAGACGCCCAAGGTTAGGACAGGTTATATCGGATTAAGGTATAACCCAAAGTAACTTCTGAGAAATCAGATACGTTGTATAGTGCTAAAACTTAGACACGGAGATAGCCATAGAGCACTCTCTAATCTGGTTACGCCCCTATGTGAGGACTGTTTAGTTGATTAATAACAGTAATAGGGTCATTTATGAGTTCACATTTCGACTTAGCATTGCAAAAGCAGCATCCATTCAATCCAGGTGAAGATAAAGAATCTACTTTAGGCGCTTATATGAGCGATGCCTATATTACGGTATCGGCTGATATGTCAGTCGCTGAAGCTAAAGCCTATTTCTTGCAAAATATCTCAGATAATGAAATACCGACACAATTGTTGGTGACAAATAATAATCAGCATTTGCTTGGGTTACTCTCGGTTAAGAATTTGCTGACGGAAGAGCAGCAAGATATAAAAATCTTTCAGATTATTAATCAGAGCTATTTCTTCGTATCTCCAGATCAAGACCGTCATGAAGCAGTAGGCTTATTGGCCAAATGTGGCTTAGATATTGTTCCAGTATTAAATCACGGCAAATTAATGGGAGTATTACGGGCACAAGAGATTGCTGAATTGATTGAGGATGAAAACACGGAAGATGCTCAACGGCAGGGGGCAAGCATGCCTCTTGATGAGCCTTATTTACAAACCAGCCCTGTGACATTATGGCGCAAGCGAGTGGTTTGGCTATTACTGCTATTTGTCGCAGAAGCTTATACCGGCACAGTATTAAAAGCTTTTGAGGAACAACTGGAAGCAGCCATCGCCTTAGCATTCTTTATCCCCCTATTAATAGGGACTGGCGGTAACAGTGGTACACAAATTACCTCGACCTTGGTGCGGGCCATGGCACTTGGAGAAGTCAGCCTGCGTAATATTGGTGCCGTAATGCGCAAAGAAGTTTCCACTTCTCTTATGGTGGCAACGACCATTGGTCTGGCCGCTTGGATCCGTGCCTGGTTCCTGGGCGTGGGGATGGAAGTGACTATCGTGGTAAGCTTAACGGTAGTCGCAATCACGGTGTGGAGTGCCATCGTCTCTTCCATTATTCCGATGGTATTAAAGCGCTTATCTATAGACCCTGCTGTGGTTTCAGCGCCATTCATTGCTACCTTTATTGATGGCACCGGTCTGATTATTTACTTTGAAATAGCTCAGTTAGTGATGACTGATTTAGCATAATGTAGATAATAAGGCGCTGTAAGCGCCTTTTTTAATGCCTATCCCACAAACTATTTTCTTTTGCGGCCAATAAATTTGGCGATACCCAGTAGAAAAATTGCTCCCACAAGAATCAATAATGCATCGACCCAGAAGGTCAGTGAGGCTAGATTTTCATCATGAATATCAGCTAAACCTGCGGCGACTAAAAATACTCCGAAGAGAATACCAAAAATTGTTGTTCCCATATAAACACCTATAAATTAGTTTTATCTAAAAATTTATGTTGGCAATTATAGGATAATATTTAATCGGTGGCTTTTCTTTCTTTGATAAATGTTTACTAATGGGTAGCAATTAGGCAGCTTTAATCTTTGTAACAATCATTTTGAGAATGAATGGTGCGTAGTGTATTACTGTAATTTATAATGCGCCGGATCAATCACAATGGCTCCCGACAACCTATTTAAGCTGACCAACATGAATGTAAAAATTCGATTTTCACTATTAAGTTTCTTGCTTTTATCTACCTGTATCAGTGTCGTTCCTTTAGCTTCGGCCAGTGGTACGTCCGGTGAAGTTAAAGGGAAAGCCCCTCTGGAGTTGGCGTCGGGTAGTGCGATGGTGATTGATTTACAAACAAATAAAGTTATTTATTCCAATAATGCGGATGAGGTGGTGCCGATTGCATCAATCACCAAATTAATGACTGCCATGGTGGTATTGGATGCCAAATTGCCTCTTGATGAGATTATTTCAGTCGATATTCATCAAACTAAAGAGATGAAAGGGGTCTATTCCCGGGTGCGGGTAAACAGTGAGATCAGCCGTAAAGATATGTTACTGCTAGCGCTTATGTCGTCGGAAAATCGTGCTGCGGCAAGCTTGGCTCACCATTATCCCGGCGGCTATAACGCATTTATTAAAGCAATGAATGCGAAAGCTAAATCATTGGGAATGACTAAAACTCGCTATGTGGAGCCAACAGGTTTGTCGATTGGTAATGTCTCGACGGCTCGTGACCTGACCAAATTACTGGTAGCAACCAAACAATATCCCTTGATTGGTCAGTTGAGTACCACAACCGAGAAAATGGCTACTTTCCGTGATCCTAACTATACCCTGCCATTTCGTAATACTAACCATTTGGTTTATAACGACAAATGGAATATCCAGTTAACTAAAACCGGCTTTACCAATCAAGCTGGGCACTGTCTGGCAATGCGTACTGTTATTGGCCATCGTCCGGTAGCACTGGTTGTTTTGGATGCTTTTGGCAAATATACCCATTTCGCGGATGCAAACCGCCTGCGTAGTTGGATAGAGACCGGTAAGGCTGCACCTATTCCGGGTGCTGCGAAAAGTTATCGTCAGCAAAAAGACACTCAAGGGCGCTTGGCTCAGGTGTCAGAATAAGAGCATTAATCGAATAGCAGAATTTACTGATGGCCTGTAAATTCTGCTGAGTAGTGCTGGGCTGGTTGTACTCACTTCACATAATAGTATTAAAAAATCAGTTTAAACACGCCAGTAATGGTTAGTAGCCCGACAATAAAAATTATCGCAATAATCCACAGTATTATTTTCATTTTATCTCCCAGATTCCAAAGCAAACATCGATATTTGCCAGTAGTACCAACCTCTGTTGGTGTCAGACTATGACTATAGTTTGTCTGACAGAATTCAGGCGATTTTCCGCTGGAATTAGGATAATGCTTAGAGTATTGCGCTATTGGCAATTCTATGTACGACATAGTTATTTTTTCTGCCAACCTTTCAGTTTTGAGGTTTTGCCAATTCCGGGATTAAAACTGTTGGTTGGGTCTATCTGCCGATAAAACGCTTTTAATGCGGGTTTTGCGATATAGAGATGCCCGACATTATGCTCGGCTGGGTACTCCGCCCCTTTGTCATTCAGCAGTGCCAGCATCTTCTCTTTTAGTGCGTGTGTATCGATACCTTTCTTCACGATATAGTCTTGATGGAAGACATGGCATAAGAAATGCCCATAGTAGAGTTTAGCAACCATGCATTGGTCTATTTCTGGCGGCAAGGTCTCAAACCACTGTTCTTCGTTACGGCGCAAAGCAATATCCAACGCCAATATATCTTCTACTTTATCGGCATGAACGGCGTGATAACGTACAGCAGCACCTGCTGCGGCAAAGCGGTGTAAAAATGCTTTTTTGCCTTCGTCAGCCGTACAAGTAATAAAGTTACCTTCCGCAGTAGCAAAAAAATCTTTCAGGAATTGCTGCGCTTCAGGAATGCCTCCACCGGACATTTTTAGCATCAAATGGTGTTCATATTTACTGCGGTAAGTCTTCAGGCGTTTTGGTAAATGATTGGGTAGAACCTGACTGACACCTTGCATTATCCGGTCAGTCAAATGGTCGATGAGAAAAGGTACTTTGCTTAAGCGAGCATCAATTTTACCTTTTAAAGTAAAGAAGCGAGGCATGTTATTGGTGCCCATATTGTTGATCATCACAAATGTATCCTTGCCATACACTTCCGCGATATCAAAAATATCGCGATGCATATATTCGCCCGCGACAGGCAAATGCTTGAAGTCACGCAAAATAGCTCGGCGTAATTGTGTTAATACTTGAGTTTGATTGGTTCCGATATAAAAGACTTGTTGCTGTTTCTCGCTAGGGAAGGTATCCAGTCGAACTGCAAAGACGGCTAATTTACCGGCACACCCCGAGGCTTCAAATAGGCGTCTTGGGTCGGCATTAAAACGGGAGGGAGTGGGGGCATCAATATCTCTCACCCGGGTAGCATATTCATGGTCAGAAGCTTGCTGTGTACCTTGGTCAATATCACTGTCACGATATTGACCGCGATCCAGTCGTTGCAAAATTTCTTCCGGCGTATTACCTAGATTGATGCCCAAGTGATTGATGAGTTGTAACTCTCCTTGCGCATCAATTTGCGCGAACAATGCCATCTCGGTGTATGCCGGCCCTCTTTGAACCAATGAACCTCCCGAATTATTACAAATACCGCCCACAACGGAAGCGCCAATACACGAAGAGCCAATCACTGAGTGGGGCTCACGGTCATAAGGTTTTAAACGTTTTTCCAATTGGTTCAGAGTACTGCCGGGGAAACCAATCACTTGCTTACCGTCATTCAGCAATTGAATTTGATTCAGGCGCAAGGTATTCAATATGACAATGGGTCGGTCATAATCATCCCCACTAGGGGTAGAACCCTCTGTTAGCCCGGTATTTGCCGCTTGCATGATAACAATAGTATCGGCGGCCACGCAGGCCTGTAGTAACTGCCATTGCTGCAATAAAGTAGACGGAAATACTACCGCAAGGGCAGAGCCGGCCCCTGAACGAAAACCGGTACGGTAACGCTCGGTTTGCCGTTCGCCAGTGAGCAAGTAGCGGACCCCCACAATATGTCGCAACTGGGTCAGTAAGGTTTGCGTTTTTTCATCACTGAATTGATTCATTCGTGCAGCTCCCTTTCATTGCATTTACTTTTATAGTGTTGGTCGCACCTACGTTCAGGGCTCTATGACACTGTTATTATGGTGCAATGATGTAACCATGAGGGGAGGCAGGCTTTCTTAATAAATCCTTTGTTTTGTGAAAAACCTCACATTATCACCCCTTAAATCTCACCTAATTTTCGTCATTCAGTGGTTTAAACATTACTAACACTAATGATTAAATGAAAGACACGCAGCCGATGGGATAGATATTGTATTTAATGGATAGATAATAATCTTGATCATTGCATGATGAGGTATAGGATCGAGCGTAATAAAATCACTGATTAGTAAGGCATTTTATGAGTGAACATTTTGTTGGTAAATATGAGGTGGAGCTGAAGTTCCATGTATCGAACATTTCTCAATTACATGAGCAGTTAGCAATACATCAAGCCACAGTATTTGCTAGCAATAATCATGAAAAAGATATCTATCTAGAAGCTAACGGTGGTGATTTAGCTGCGAAACAGATCAGCATGGTTTTGCGGGAAATGCACCCCTCTGGTATTCGTTTATGGATAGTCAAAGGGCCGGGAACGGAGCGATGTGAAGCCAGTAAAATTGAAGATATTGGCAAGGTACAAAGTATGTTAGCAACACTAGGGTATCAGCCAGCATTTATACTAGAAAAACAGCGCAGTATTTATTTTGTCGGGAAATTTCACGTTACGGTTGATAACCTGGCGGAAATCGGTGATTTTGCTGAAATAGCCATCATGACTGATGATGCCACTATTCTTGATAGCCTAAAGACGGAATGCCGGGATTTAGCTGATAAGCTCGGATTATTGCCAGCACAACAAGAAAGCCGTTCATACCGGCAGTTACTCGGTTTTTAGCGCTGATGCCGCCGCATTGGCCGCGATCTATCCCACGGCCATGCAGGTTTACTTTTTCATCAAAGATTTCAAATTGGCAAATGGGTTATGGGTGGCAACTCCTTGATCATTCTGCGCATCATCACCGGCAATTACCGTCGAGCCATAAAGGTCTGCTTCGGTATATTTAGAATGTTCGTGATCATGGCAAAAAAGGCACAACATCTCCCAATTGCTGCCATCTTCTGGATTATTGCTGTGATCGTGGTCAATATGGTGAACCGTCAACTCTCGGAGGTTAGAATAGACAAATTCACGTGAACATTTACCGCAAACCCACGGAAAAATCTTCAGTGCTTTCTCTCTATAACCACTTTCCAGACGGGCGTAATTCTTCGGTATATATGCCATAGGTGAACCTTCAATTCTGCAATAAATAATTGTCTTATTTTAGCGTGAAAGTCGGCACTAGACTATCAACTGTTTGTTATTAATACTCAGATGATATCCGATCATTTAAAGCAATAGTCGCAGGAACACATTGAATCAATTATAGAAATACATAGTCCAGTTATTCCTAGTGATGTTAAGAATTTTTGAGACTTTTGCTGATGATTTAAAGGGATAACTCGTTTTACACTATCGTTATGTTTTAGTATCAGCATGTTTTACATTATCCAATAGACAGTTATTAGCATGAGATTATACGTATCCCGCTAATAGACTTATTTTACGGCAGGCAATGCAGTGTGTTTAACCTAAAATCCTTTGCCGAAACAGTTGAGGCGATATGAAAGAATCTGAGGTGCTGGCTGAAGTCAGTAATGAAAACCAAACATTAATCGCCGTGGTGCAACAAGACCAGCGGGTGGTGTACTTCTATATTTATCCGCAAGAGGCATTTGAAGAACGTTTTCCGGTGCGTGCTTGCTGGGTGAGAAATCTGGTTGCGGCCCCTTTATTGGCAGATAATGCTGCCCTTGAACAAGGATTGGCTCCGCGATTAGCCGCAGAGTTTTGTCGTAATGTGGCCGGTGAAGCTGAACTTGATGCACAATTTATTACCATAGTCTGGTCAGAAAGTGATGATGGCGCTGCATTATGGTACCAGGGGCAACTGCTGGCGATTATTCCTGGCTGGAGTTTGTATATTGATCACTCGGTTTGTTATTCAGCCAGTTGTATTAAAGATAACCCCCTGACTTTACCTTTGGGTTCAGCCTCAACCAATGCCCAATATGCTCAGGCGCAGAAGACACGTCAATTCTGGCGGACTTGGCAACAAGAGGAAGGTAATCCTTGGCCTGCATTACAGGCGGAATATATTCAGTGCTACGAACAACACTTTGGCCCGTCACTGAAATATTACGCCATCGACCAAGGAACGTGGCCGCCAATGGCAATATCTCAGCATGAAAAGGATGGAATATACTATTTTCTGACATTGGGTGTCAGTATTCGTCCGCAACCTTGGGTTGAAATATTGTTCAATGATGATGCGGCAAAATATCGACGTCTTGAAATGGCCATAGCCATTGATAGTCAATATGTGAATGAGGACAACGCTATCCACATGGCAAGTTCGCTGGCTGGATTTGCGCATGTTCCTTGGAACAAAATAACCTGGTTAGGGGAAGGCCACACGTTGGAGTCGTCCGTGGCTCCTAAAGGGTATGAAGGCTATATTTTATCATCAGAGCTTTATGCTGATGCAGACACTCTTATATTGCCTCTCCAGCAGGATGATCCTGTCAATATATATTGGGCTAGCCCCGTTTTTGCCAGTGAAAGGGAGGCTGCGCATGCGGTGCCAAATGGTGGATATGATTTGCTAAAAAAACTACAGAAAAATGGGGTAAACCATATTTTCACACCACGCGAACCTATTATTTAATTTTGTGCTGAACATTGCTGGTCTGATTTGCAGATTTTGTTATTCAGGTCTTAACTTAATAATGACAGAGGTTTTGAGTCAGTAAACTTGAAACCACAATGTTCGCTTGAGATGCTGTGGCTTGCTGTATAGTCAAATCAGCTGTTAGTGAAAATTAATTTTATGGAGGTTTTATGGGCATACTATCTTGGATTATTTTTGGTCTGATTGCCGGTATTTTGGCTAAATGGATTATGCCAGGAGAGGATGGTGGTGGTTTTATTATGACTATAATCCTTGGTGTGGTAGGTGCTCTGGTTGGGGGCTATATTAGTACCTTCTTTGGTATGGGCAAAGTTGATGGGTTTAACATTGGTAGCTTTGTCGTGGCAGTCATCGGTTCACTGGTCGTACTGTTTGTCTACAGAAAATTAAGAAGTTAGACTCAATTGATATGCTTATTACCATGATTTTAACAGCCATCGGTAAAGCCAATAAGCATTAATCAAGAAAACATCTCCTCAGCAAGATACTGTTCTAATAAAATATCAGAAAGGTGGCTATTTTTTGTCACCTTTCTCTCATAAAACCATCATCAATATGCAATAGAAATATTCGTTAATAGCTCATGACTACAGGCAATCTGAGAGACATGACATGGGCCAGGCATTGCGTAAATTCACTGTGGCTGATTATCCAGCTGCGGTGCAAGAACCACGTAAGAAGGTACTTGCCGTTAAAGGTTTAGTTAAAGCATACAAATCACAACACCGAGTGTTGGATGATATCAACTTTGAGCTTCATGCCGGTGAATTTGTAGCGATAATTGGCCGTTCTGGTGCTGGAAAATCCACATTACTGCATGTTTTAAATGGCACCATTCCCAGTAGCGCCGGTGAGATCATTAATTACCATGATAATGGTGATACGCAGAATATTGCTGAATTGACAACAAAACAGATGAGAAAGTGGCGCGCTCAATGCGGCATGATTTTTCAGGATTTCTGCTTAGTTCCACGTCTTGATGTTATTACCAATGTTTTATTAGGCCGTCTTAGTTATACCTCGACAGTGAAATCATTTTTTAAAATATTTGCTGAGCAGGATAGAGCCAGAGCCATTGAATTACTGCAATGGCTCAATATGCTACCTCATGCTTTGCAGCGTGCAGAGAATCTCTCTGGTGGCCAAATGCAGCGTGTTGCTATTTGTCGCGCCATGATGCAAAACCCAAAAATATTATTAGCTGATGAGCCGGTCGCTTCTTTGGATCCAAAGAATACCACCCGAATAATGAATACATTACAGAAAATAAGCGAAAATGATATTGCGGTGGTCGTCAACTTACACTCTGTCGAACTAGTCAAAGATTATTGTACGAGAGTTATAGGTATTGCTCATGGACAAATTGTTTTTGATGGACACCCATCAATGCTGAATGACACTATTATTCAAGAAATTTATAGTGATGAATCATCTGATATTTTGCATTAATTCCCATTTATCCCTCTACCAGAATAGGTTAATTTAATGAAGAAAGTACTTTGTTTTACCTCATTAGTGGCAAGTATGATGGTATTTAATGCCACAGCAGCGGATGCACCAAAAGAAATTAATCTGGGTATTCTTGGTGGGCAGAATGCGACACAGCAAATTGGCGATAATATGTGTGTCAAAGAATTTTTGGATAAAGAATTAAACGTAAAAACAAATCTGCATAATGCATCTGACTACTCCGGGGTTATTCAAGGATTATTGGGCGGGAAGATTGACTTAGTATTAAGTATGTCCCCCTCTTCCTTTGCTTCTGTATATATTAAAGATCCTAAAGCTGTTGATATCGTAGGTATTGCGATTGACGATACAGACAAATCACGCGGTTATCACTCAGTGGTAGTGGTAAAGGCCGATAGTCCTTATCAGAAAATTGAAGACTTGAAGGGTAAAGCATTTGGTTTTGCTGATCCGGACTCAACTTCAGGATTTTTGATCCCGAACCAAAGCTTCAAACAGAAATTGGGTGGAACACCAGACAATAAATATAACGATTTCTTCTCCAGCGTGACATTCTCCGGTGGTCATGAACAAGATATTCTGGGTGTTATAAACGGTCAATTTGATGGCGCAGTGACTTGGGCCTCTATGATCGGTGATTATAATACAGGTTATACCAGCGGTGCATTCACGCGTATGATCCGTATGGATCACCCAGATTTAATGAAACAAATTCGTATTATCTGGCAGTCACCACTGATTCCGAATGGCCCTATTTTGGTCCGTAGTGCATTGCCTGCTGAATTTAAAGCGCAGCTAGTGGCCGCAGTTAAAAAACTGGATAAAGAAGAACACGGTTGTTTCATTAAAGCGGTGGGTGGCAAACAGCATATCGGTGAAACATCATTGAGTGAGTATCAAACTATTATTGATATGAAGCGTGAGTTAACCAAAGGCGGCCGTTAAGTCGGTTCTGCAGATAAAATATACCCTGCGCATTCGAAGTTGCAGGGTATCGCTCTGGCTAGCTGGAGCTATTGCTTTGAGGTGGTAGCTAATTTTGAACACAGACTTTAACCATTACTATCAGCGGATTCGCACTAAGCAAAAACGTGAAACGTTGATTTGGTCATTGACGCTGGCAATTATCTATCTTGGCGCTGGCAGTATTGCTGAGTTTAATTTACATACTGTATTTATTTCTATTCCGAATTTTTTTGATTATCTGGCCGAAACTATACCTGTGCTCCATTGGCATAATTTGTTTGCAGATGGTCATACGGAGGGTTCTTTTGCTTATTGGGGTTATCGCTTACCCATTCAATTACCGTTGATTTGGGAGACTCTGCAATTAGCATTAGCCTCGACAATCTTGTCAGTTATCATTGCCATTATTTTTGCCTTTTTGGCTGCAAATAATACCCAAAGCCCTGCTTGGTTGCGATTATCAATCCGCACATTTGTTGCGTTTTTACGTACTATGCCGGAATTAGCCTGGGCGGTGATGTTTGTCATGGCGTTTGGTATTGGGGCTATTCCTGGTTTTTTAGCTTTGGCGTTACACACTATTGGCAGCTTAACCAAGCTGTTTTATGAATCACTGGAAACCGCATCGGATAAACCGGTGCGCGGCTTGGCAGCTTGTGGGGCTGGAAAATTACAGCGAATGCGTTTTGCGCTGTGGCCACAGGTAAAACCCATATTTCTCTCTTATAGCTTTATGCGTCTGGAAATTAACTTTCGCCAATCGACAATTTTAGGGTTGGTGGGTGCCGGGGGTATTGGGCAAGAGTTAATGACCTCAATAAAACTCGATCGCTATGATCAGGTCAGCATGACATTGTTGCTGATTATTATTGTGGTCTCATTGTTGGATTACACATCCGGTAAATTACGCAAGCGAGTTGTGGAAGGAACTTCATAATGTTGACTCATCATCTAACCGCAGGTCAGCTATCAACGCTAAAACAACAGCATCCACAAATTTTCTTACAACAAAAACATTATATTAGATGGGTCACAATGATTGGTGTTGGTGTTTTTTTGTATTACCTTTTTTTCTTCAAAACTTTTGGGGTTCCGTGGCAAACATTTGCTAATGGCAGCCAGCAAATAAGCCGCTATTTTTTGCGTATGTTTGTTTGGCATGATTTTATTAATTGGCCATTTAAATATTATTTTAGTCAGATTTTTATTACCTTAGCAATTGTTTTTGCCGGGACACTCACGGCCACATGCATTGCTTTACCCCTATCATTTCTGGCAGCACGAAATGTGATGTCAACGCCAAGTTTACGTATTATTTCATTTGTAGTGCGCCGTTTTCTGGATATTTTCCGTGGAATAGACATGGCTATTTGGGGACTGATTTTTGTTCGAGCTGTGGGAATGGGGCCGCTTGCCGGGGTGCTAGCGATTATCATGCAAGATATGGGGTTACTGGGTAAACTCTATGCCGAAGGGCATGAAGCCGTAGATAAGTCACCTAATCGTGGCCTTACTGCCATGGGAGCCAATGCCTTACAGAAGCAGCGTTTTGGTATTTTTACTCAATCTTTTCCAACCTTTTTGGCTCTAAGCCTTTATCAAATTGAATCTAATACTCGCTCAGCTGCGGTGTTGGGTTTTGTCGGAGCAGGGGGGATTGGTTTAGTATATGCCGAGAATATGAGGCTATGGAACTGGGACGTAGTGATGTTTATTACATTAATAATGGTGGTTATTGTGATGGTCATGGATAAAATCTCCGCAACATTACGGCGGAAATATATTCTAGGTGAGGAAATTTCACTTTATCATCCAACCAATAATATTAATTCTAAAGCTTAATGTATCTCTTTATTTTAATGCTATATATTCTAGCCATTATTAAATAAAAATAACACGAACTTTTTTTAGCTTTTATTTTTACTATGTTGCCTGTTTTTATCACAAACCAGATTTGCATTGAGAAGATCGGCGTTGATCTATACAATACTGCCCGCTAGACGTTAAAGAAGCGTTTTGTTTTTCTTGCGATATTCGCACACGTCTAATCTACATAATAGGAATAGGGCAGTAATATGATCAACAACGATGTGCTTCGTAGTGTTCGCTATATGCTTAACGTTAACGATACCAAGATAACAGAAATCATTAAGCTGGCTGATTTTGAAGTGAACAATGCGGATGTCGTTAATTTTCTTAAGAAAGAAGATGAAGCCGGTTATCAGGATTGCCCTGATCTGGTGATGGCACATTTCCTTAATGGCCTGATTTTCTTTCGGCGTGGTAAAGATGACAAGTTCCCGGCACCCGCGGTAGAGCCAGTCATTACTAACAATATCGTGCTCAAAAAACTGCGTGTTGCATTTGAGTTGAAGGACACCGACATGCACGATGTGTTTAATGCTGTTGAATTTCCAGTGTCTAAACCTGAGCTAAATGCCTTGTTCCGTAAAGAAGGGAGCAAAAATTTCCGCCCTTGCGGTGATCAGGTGCTGCGTTATTTCCTAAAAGGTCTGACATTGCGGATACGTGGTCCTAAAAAGTAAAATTAAATATACCGGTCATCTCTCAAATTACAACTGTGTTGGCTGTTCGTTGAAATCTTTTGGGGATGTGTCGGCATAGCTGAGCAATATAAAAACAGGAATGGCAATTGGCTATTCCTGTTTTTCGTTAATTAGCCGCATAATCACTGTTAACTTCTGAATTAACCCATTCCAGCTTGTTCATCGTAGTACCTTATTTCTCCCCTCTGTTGCACTATATATGCTCGTATGTTGCGCATTAATGGTGCAGACAATTAGGTTATATATCCGGCTATTTAACCAAAATATCTATAATCTTCAATTAAATTAATAATATATAAAACTGGCATGGCGATTGCGCAGAGTAAATCCAATCTTGTGTGTTTTACTCAACGACCAGAGGTTAACGCTATGCAACATCGTAACTTAGTTAAGGTTTTTGCACTTTCGGCTTCGGTTATCAGTATGGGAGTGGCATTTGGCTCATTGGCTGCTGATACCATTAAAGTCGGTATTTTGCACTCGTTGTCCGGCACTATGGCTATCTCTGAAACACCATTGAAAGATATGGCTTTGATGAGCATCGATGATATCAATGCTCATGGTGGTGTATTGGGTAAAAAACTGGAGCCGGTTATTGTTGACCCGGCATCTAACTGGCCGTTATTTGCCGAAAAAGCACGGCAATTATTAACACAAGATAAAGTTGCTGTTGTATTCGGGGCTTGGACTTCGGTTTCACGTAAATCAGTACTGCCAGTATTTGAAGAATTAAATGGCTTACTGTTCTATCCGGTGCAATACGAAGGTGAAGAAATGTCGCCGAATGTTTTCTATACCGGAGCAGCACCAAACCAACAAGCTATTCCTGCAGTAGAATATTTATTAAGTGAAGATGGCGGTGCAGCGAAACGCTTTATTTTGTTGGGCACTGATTATGTCTATCCGCGAACCACGAATAAAATTCTGCGCGCCTTCCTGCATACCAAAGGTATTCAAGACAAAGATATTGAGGAGATTTATACCCCATTTGGTTATAGCGATTACCAAACTATCGTTGGCAATATTAAGAAATTCTCCGCTGATGGAAAAACAGCGGTTATTTCTACCATCAACGGTGATTCAAATGTTCCTTTCTATAAAGAATTAGCCAATCAGGGTATTAAAGCGACCGATGTACCGGTCATTGCTTTCTCTGTCGGCGAAGAAGAGTTACGTGGCATTGATACCAAGCCATTGGTGGGGAATCTTGCCGCCTGGAATTATTTCCAATCAGTAGATAATCCGACTAACAAGAAATTCGTTGAACAATGGAAAGCTTATGCCAAAGCACACAACTTGCCGAATGCGGATACCGCAGTGACCAATGACCCGATGGAGGCGACTTGGGTTGGCATGCATATGTGGGCTCAAGCGGCAGAGAAAGCCAAATCAATCGATGCTGATAAAGTTCGTGCTGCTATGGCCGGTCAGACATATCCGGCACCATCAGGTTTTACGTTAACCATGGATAAAACTAATCACCATTTACATAAACCGGTGATGATTGGCGAAATTGAAGCTAACGGGCAGTTCAATGTGGTGTGGCAAACCGACGCTCCCATCCGCGCACAGCCGTGGAGTCCATTCATCGCAGGCAATGACAAAAAGCCGGACCATCCCGTTAAAAGCACTCAGTAAGGGTAACTCTCCGAAGCCGGGTTTAGCTGGCTTCGGAACCTTTTCGCCAAATATCAGTAATGTGTGGGCCTATGAAATCATTAATTTCTGTTTGGGGTAACACAGCTCATTATCTGCTTCGGCTGTTGATTGGTTTATTAATGGGTACGTCAGCACTGGCAACCGCAGGGCCAGCCCACGACTTTGTTGCAGCCAATCGTTCACAGCAAGCCACTATGTTGCAGCAATGGGCAACAGAACCAGATGCTAGCCGGCTACCATTATTGCAGGCGCTGAAACAAGAAGTGTTGGTTGTTGATGGTGCAGGGCAAGCTTTCGTCCAAAATAATCAGGTTTTCACACCGCTAGACGGTAAATTACCACCCACGGATACACCGAAAAAAATCTGGCTCAATAACCGCTTACGTATTCTCATTGCTAATGCATTGGCGGCCCAACGGTTAGTCAGTGAAGATGAATCAGTGCGTTTGCAAGCGGCTCTGGAATTACAGCAACAGGCGCAAAGCGATCAACTGCCGTTGCTGAATCAGCGCCTGAAATTGGAGACTGACCATAAAGTTAAAGAGGCATTGAATATTGCGCTGGCTAATTTACAGCTCACCGACAGCAATCCTATGGTGCGGTTGAATGCAGTGCAATTACTGGGGCAATCTGGTTCCCCCCAAACCCAGTCACGATTACAAAACTTAACGGATATTCATGTAGAGCCTGATGAGCATGTGCGTGCCGCAGCCGCCAGTAGTTTAAAGCAGGTGCAAAACCGGCTAATGGTGGGGGATATTATCGGGCAGGTATTCAGTGGGCTATCACTGGGTTCAATCTTATTGTTGGCGGCACTAGGGTTAGCTATTACTTATGGTTTATTGGGTGTCATCAACATGGCTCACGGTGAAATGCTTATGCTGGGAGCTTACTCTGCTTATTTGGTGCAATCCTTATTTCAACACGTTGCCCCGCACTGGCTGGCTCTCTATCCCTTGATTGCTTTACCTGTCGCTTTCTTTATTACCGCTGGAATTGGTATGGCTTTAGAGCGAACCGTAATTCGGCATCTCTATGGTCGGCCATTAGAAACACTGCTGGCGACTTGGGGTATCAGCCTCATGTTGATCCAGAGTGTGCGGATGATTTTTGGTGCCCAAAATTTAGAAGTTGCTAACCCCGCATGGCTGTCTGGCGGAGTACAGATTTTACCGAGTTTGGTTTTACCGTGGAATCGCATTGCGGTTATTGCTTTCGTCGTGATTGTGTTGCTGCTCACATGGTTGCTACTAAATAAAACGCGTCTCGGATTACAGGTGCGCGCCGTGACTCAGAATCGTGCAATGGCCGCTTGTTGCGGGGTGGCAACAGGAAGAGTTGATATGTTGGCATTTGGACTGGGTTCTGGCATTGCCGGTTTAGGTGGTGTTGCTTTATCGCAACTGGGGAATGTCGGCCCGGAATTAGGGCAGGGATATATCATCGACTCTTTCTTGGTGGTAGTGCTCGGCGGTGTTGGGCAACTGGCTGGCAGTGTTGTTGCTGCGTTGGGATTGGGTATGTTGAATAAAATTCTGGAACCGCAGATTGGCGCAGTACTAGGCAAGATATTGATTTTAGTGCTGATCATTTTGTTTATTCAAAAACGTCCCCAGGGTCTGTTTGCCCTTAAGGGCAGGGTGAGTGACTAATGAATCAACCTCTGACCATAGCCTTGACGCAGAAAGCTCCCACTCTCAGCTTATCGCTGGGTGCTTTTGTGGTTATTTTACTGATTATTCTGCCTTTTCTGGCATTGCTGCCAGTAGATAGTCCCTTAGCAATCTCGACATATACCTTAACCCTGATGGGTAAAATTCTGTGCTATGCGGTAGTCGCAATTGCGTTAGATCTGGTGTGGGGTTATGCCGGATTACTGTCACTGGGCCATGGTTTATTTTTCGCGCTCGGTGGTTATGCCATGGGGATGTATTTGATGCGTCAGGCGGCTGGTGATGGTTTGCCTGCTTTCATGTCTTTCTTGTCATGGAACGAGTTGCCATGGTTTTGGAGTGGCAGTCAATATTTTGTCTGGGCATTATGTCTGATTGTATTAGTACCAGGTTTGTTGGCTTTTATTTTTGGCTACTTTGCTTTTCGCTCAAAAATAAAAGGCGTCTATTTTTCCATCATGACACAGGCACTAACCTATGCGGGAATGCTGCTGTTCTTCCGCAATGAAACCGGTTTTGGTGGCAACAATGGCTTTACTGGTTTTACTACCTTGCTAGGTTTCCCTGTATCGGCAACATCTACTCGTATCGCTCTCTTTCTTGCCACACTCGTACTGCTAATCGCCAGTTTAGTACTGGGTTTTGCATTAGCACGGACCAAGTTTGGCCGGGTATTGACGGCGGTACGTGATGCTGAAAATAGGCTGACATTTTGTGGTTATGATCCTAAAGGTTTCAAGCTGTTTGTCTGGACACTCTCTGCCGTGCTTTGCGCTTTAGCCGGTGCGTTATATGTGCCACAGGTTGGTATTATCAATCCCAGTGAAATGTCGCCAACGAACTCTATTGAGGCCGCAATTTGGGTAGCACTTGGTGGGCGCGGGACGCTGATTGGCCCGGTTCTGGGGGCGGGAATCGTCAATGGTGCAAAAAGTTGGTTCACTATGGCAATGCCGGAATATTGGCAATTCTTCCTCGGCTTAATATTTATTCTGGTTACCTTGTTCTTGCCTAAAGGTGTTATTGGGTTATTGCGGCGGGGGAAAGATAAATGAGCCGATTTCAAATTACTGAACAACTGATTTATCCCGAATTCATCGATCAAGAGCCGAGTGTTATCCAGCACGCGGCGGACAAGTATCGCCAACAGCGGGATCCCGTACTGACACTGGAAGATATCAATGTCAGTTTTGATGGTTTTCATGCACTACGAAATCTTTCATTGCAAATCGGGGTAGGAGAATTACGTTGTGTTATTGGCCCGAATGGTGCCGGTAAAACGACATTAATGGACGTTATCACCGGTAAAACGCGCCCGCAGAGCGGCAAAATGATGTATGACCAGCATCATGATCTCTTGACGATGAATACGATTGAAATTGCGCAAGCAGGAATTGGCCGGAAATTTCAAAAACCAACGGTATTTGAAGCATTAACTGTCTTTGAAAATCTTGAATTGGCACAGAAAAACACCAAAACGGTTTGGGCAAGTTTGCGCGCCAGATTGAATAGTGAACAGCGGGACCAAATTGATGAAACACTTGCTATGTTGCGTTTAAGTGATATGCGACAGAGGCCCGCGGGTTTGCTCTCTCATGGTCAAAAGCAGTTTCTTGAAATTGGTATGTTGTTAGTACAAGACCCGCACCTATTGTTATTGGATGAACCCGCTGCAGGCATGACGGATGCTGAAACCGCTTATACCGCGGAGCTATTTAATCAATTGGCTGGCAAACATTCATTGATGGTAGTGGAACATGATATGGGATTTGTCGAGACGATTGCCGATCATGTTACCGTGTTGCATCAAGGGCAAGTGCTGGCTGAAGGTTCGTTGGCAGAAGTGCAGGCTAATGAGCAAGTTATCGAAGTTTATTTAGGTCGTTGAGTCATTCAAACTCTCCTCATTGGGGGACAAAACTGCGGTGAAATATGGCTTGATTTAGAATGAGTTAGTCAACGAGATGGCTCTTACGACTAATATTTATCTGGATAATTTAAGGGCAATATATGCTTCAAGTTAATGAACTCGACCAATACTATGGGGGCAGTCATATCTTGCGCGGCTTGTCATTTGAGGCTGCGGTAGGTGAGGTGACCTGTTTATTAGGCCGAAATGGTGTTGGTAAAACGACGTTGCTCAAGTGTTTGATGGGGTTGGTGCCAGTTAAGAATGGCAGCATTACTTGGGAAGGTAAGAATATTAGTCACCAGTCGTCGCATCTGCGGGTAAAAGGCGGTATCGCCTATGTGCCGCAAGGGCGAGAAATATTTCCTCGTTTAACAGTAGAAGAGAATATCCTGTTAGGGCTTTCGCGTTTTCCTGGCTCACAAAGTAAAGCGGTGCCAGAGCATATTTATCAACTCTTTCCTGTATTACAGGAGATGAAGTACCGCCGTGGTGGGGATTTATCCGGCGGGCAACAGCAGCAACTGGCAATTGGTCGGGCTTTGGCTTGCCAACCGCGTTTGTTAATTCTTGATGAACCTACAGAGGGAATTCAACCCTCAGTTATTAAAGAGATTGGGTTAGTCATCAAAAAACTGGCCGCACAAGGGGATATGGCTATCTTGCTGGTCGAGCAATTCTATGATTTTGCGGCAGAATTGGCGGATAACTATTTAGTGATGTCTCGCGGAAAAATTATCCAGCGAGGACTGGGCGCCGATATGGAGCTTGACGGCGTCCGTGGCCTGGTCGCCATTTAAACTATAAGTTAATTGAAGATATAAGTTATGTTATGGCAGCTGAGTACTGTCAATAGGCAGCGAATCAGAGGCACCCCATTCAGCCCAAGAGCCATCATACAATGATACCGACGATGCATTTGCTTCTGTTAGTCCCAGAGCAACTACTGCGGCGGTAACGCCAGAACCACAACTGGTAATGATGGGTTTGGTTAAGTCGACACCATGGACTGCAAAAATGCTTGCCAATGCTTGTGGTGATTTCAGATTGCCATTTTCGACCATGCTCCCCCAGGGAATATTAATACTGCCTGGAATACGGCCTAAACGTAGGCCTGGGCGAGGTTCGGGTTCTTGTGCCTTAAATCTTCCCGTAGGGCGCGCATCTATAATCTGTATTTCTTTATTTCCTAGAGCCACTAAAACCTGATTAACGTTTTTGACCGCAGCGGTATTGAATGTTGCATTGAATGTCTGCGGTATGGGATTCACAGGTCCACTCTCTAATGCGAATCCTGCTTGCTGCCATCCACCGATACCACTGGCCAATATACGTACGTTTTTTGCACCAAATGTACGAAATGTCCACCAAACTCGTGGCGCAGAAAATAGGTTTCCGTCATCGTAAATGATCAAGGTATGCTGCTCATTGACCCCTAATTGACCAACCATTTCGCTGAAGGCTTGAGGAGATGGCAACATATGAGGTAAATCGGTGCTGTGATCTGCTATTGCGTCAATATCAAAATAAACCGCTCCGGGAATATGCCCCTGCTCAAATTCAGCTCGAATATCTCTCTTAGGTATCAATCCCGGTGGGGACATTCTGGCATCCAGAATAATGATTTTGTCATCATGAATATTTTCGGCCAGCCACTGTGGTGTTACCAAGAAAGGTGAGTTCATAGAAAATTACCTGTCGAAATTATAAAGGAGCGACTCAGTGAGTGCTTCATCGTGGCACTTACTATATAACGAAATTACAGTATTTAAACCTCGAGTTATTAGCGATGCGTAATGCTTCGCAAATTCTGAAATTTATTATTCACTACGTTACATAAAGAAAATAAATAATTTATTACATCCATTTTGGCTCTTAGCAATGTGAGCTAAGTACTGAGATTTATGCTTTGTTTATGCAAATTTTCATGGGCCCAACAATAATTTTCGTAGCATCTCGCAAAAAGAGTTTTTCATTCCATTATTGCCTTGATGATGAAATTTTAATTTCGTATAACCGTTGACAAGCAAAGTCCATAGCGGGGACTTCATCTTAAACTGGCAAGGGGAATAGAATGCAAAAGGTTCGAATTGGCCTCATTGGTACCGGTTATATCGGTCGCTGTCATGCCATTGCTTACGCACAGGTTGCGACTGTTTTTCCTTTAAAGGGGTCGCCAGTATTAGAAATGTTGGCTGAAGTAACACCTGAATTGGCTCAGTTGCGGGCCACAGAGTTTGGTTTCTCCCGTTCCACTGCCAATTGGCGCGAGTTGGTTGCTGACCCAGATATTGATGTGGTGGATATATGTGCGCCAAATTTCTTACATAAAGAAATGGCATTAGCCGCCATTAGCCACGGTAAACATGTTTATTCAGAGAAACCGTTGGCACTTAATGCCGCAGATGCCAAAGAGATGGTTGAAGCAGCAAGGGCAAAGGGCGTAAAAACCCTGGTAGGGTTCAATTATATGAAAAACCCGACCAGCCAATTGGCGCGTGAGATTATTACGAATGGCGAGATTGGTGATGTTGTACATTTTTACGGTACACATAATGAAGATTATCTTGCTGATCCGCGGACACCATTAGATTGGCACTGTACTAAAGCACAGGCGGGACTTGGAGCATTAGGGGATTTGGCCGCACACATTGTCAATATGGCTCATTATCTGGTGGGTGATATTCTCAGCGTATGTGGCGATATGCAGACTGTCATAAAGCAGCGCCCTGACCCACAAAACCCATCAGTGCTGCGAGCTGTGGAGAATGAGGATCAGGCCAGTGCGCTGGTACGTTTCGCTAATGGTGCGATGGGAACAATAGAAACATCACGTATTGCTTGTGGCCGCAAAATGGGGCTGACATATGTGGTCACGGGAACGAAAGGTACAATCAGCTATTCTCAGGAGCGTATGGCGGAATTACAGCTCTATCGCCATGATGACCCTCAGTCCAGGCAAGGGTTTAAAACATTGCTTACCGGGCCGCAACACCCAGATTATGCTGCTTTCTGTATCAGTGCAGGGCATGGCATTGGATTTAATGATCAAAAAACAGTTGAGATCCGCGATTTGATTAACGGAATTGCAGCTGGAGATCGCATGTGGCCGGACTTCGAAGAGGGCTGGAACGTTTCCAAAGTATTAGATGCTATTGCTGTTTCAGCCCAAGAGCTGCGTTGGGTAGAGGTTTAGATAGACAGTTTTTAGATATACAAAGCGCTTTAAGTTAGTTAGCAGTAGATATTATTAAGCTGATACTGGCCCGAATTATGCCAAGAATGAGTCTTAATATGCCTACTGCTGATAGCAAAATTAGCCACTACGTGGCGGGGGCTTCTTATTATCTTAATGAACAGCAACGGGCACGAGTAAAACAGCTATCTCGTTCTTGGATGTGGCGTCTGGAGCTGCCTACCTGGGCACTGATTGGGGTTATTTACACTGGTTGGTTTGCTTGCGTCATCTATTGGCAACAATTAGGTACAGTATTGGGTAGCGTGTTACTAATCTTGTTGAGCACGTGGTACATGTCGCTACAGCATGAGTTGATTCACGGTCACCCAACTCGTTGGCGGTGGGTAAATCAGCTATTGGGAACTTTGCCGCTAGCGATATGGTATCCCTATGGCCTCTATCGTGACTCTCATATCCAACATCATAAGAATGAGGACTTAACGCATCCGGAAAAAGATCCAGAGTGCTATTACTACACAGCAGAACAGTGGCGACATTTTCCCTCACTGTTCAAAAGCATCATTCGAATCAGTAATACCTTTATTGGCCGATTAGTTGTGGGGCCAGCATTGGATATCATCGATACTATCCGCAGTGCAAGCCGCGCTTTTATTACTGGAGATCGTCCAGCCATCATCATGTGGTTAGTCCATTTTGGACTACTTAGCTTATTGCTGTACTGGATGGTGGGGTATGGTATCTCTGTAATGTTCACTATTTTAGTGATTGGTTATTCGGCACTTAGCCTGACTAAGGTAAGATCATTTTTTGAACATCGTGCAGCAGAGAATAGTGCGGCACGTTCAACGTTGAATGAAGCTGCATGGCCTTGGCGTCTACTATTTCTAAACCTCAATTATCATCTGGTCCATCATGATTTACCTACTTTGCCATGGTATGGTTTGCGCCAGATTTATCTGGAAAGTCGTGTTCAATATCAGCATCGAAGCGAGCAATTTGTCGTAAACGGCTATACTCAATGGCTTGAGACATTTGCTTTTACTGCCTTAGAAATTGAAATTCACCCTTTTTACGAGAGTGAAAATAAAACGCCAATAAGCGAACTCCTCCATAAGAGGGGTAACCGCGCTGATAGACAGACTGACTCTTCTCAAGTCGCGCGTTAGTGCAATAAAACGTAGCACTCATTCTGACGACAAAACCTACAAGCACTTTTCAGTTACTCACAATTTACTGTTGTTATATACAGCTATTTGTGTAATCTTAATTGAAGATTTTGCTGAAAAAAACATTTTAAATACTTAGCTATCATACTGTTATACATAAAATAGAGTATTTTATTAAGCTGATGTGTTGTAAATAATATATTTAATATCAATTGGTTATTTGGTTTGTTTTGGACTAAATCTAATATGGTTACTGATTTGTTAATGACTGAGAATTACACCGCTTGCTGAGATTCATGTTTTACAGACATTAGCGATTTAACTTTTTTCTAACCCTTGGGCACATAGAGGTAAAACATGGCAAAGACCTTAACCCGTAGCCGAGTTTTTGCGTTGGCAGCAATAATGCTGGCTATAACTGGTGGTGTCTCTCAAGCGGCAGATACCGTCCGTGTTGGCTCAAAAATTGATACTGAAGGCTCATTATTGGGCAACATTATTGTGCAGGTTCTTGATGCTAATGGGATTAAAACAACCAATAAATCACAGTTAGGTACTACCAAAGTGGTGCGTGGCGCTATCACTGCTGGGGAGATCGATATTTACCCTGAATATACCGGTAATGGTGCCTTTTTCTTCTCTGATGAAAAAGATCCTGCCTGGAAGAATGCCAAAGCAGGCTATGAAAAAGTAAAAGCATTGGATTATGAGAAGAATAAACTGGTATGGCTTTCACCAGCCCCGGCAAATAATACCTGGACTATTGCGGTGCGTCAGGATTTAGCTAAAACCAATAGTTTGAAAACATTGGATGATTTAGGCAAGTGGATTAATACAGGAGGTAAGTTCAAACTGGCCGCTTCGGCAGAGTTTATTGAACGACCCGATGCTTTACCTGCTTTCCAACAAGCATATGGTTTTAAATTGAATCAAGATCAGTTGTTATCGTTAGCGGGTGGGGACACCGCAGTAACAATTAAAGCTGCTGCAGAACAAACTTCCGGTGTTAATGCAGCCATGGCTTATGGTACTGATGGTCCGGTAGCTGCTTTGGGATTACAGACACTGGAAGATACGAAAGGCGTGCAGCCTATTTATGCACCAACGCCAATAATCCGCGAGGCCACGCTTAAAGCACATCCAAACATACCTGCTTTACTTGACCCGGTATTTGCCACACTCGATGGTCCAACGTTACAAAAACTAAATGCCCGTATCGCGGTAGAGGGGCAGGATGCAAAAAAAGTTGCAGCCAATTATCTGAAAGAAAAAGGGTTCGTTAAAGGATAGCGATGAATATTCGAGTGGTGCTATAACATTCTGCTTTATAGCGCCATCAAATAAACAGGTAATCGGCTATGGCGACAAAGATTATCTGTCATGGAGATGGATTTTTATGACTGTAAGAAACAGAGTCCTACTGGTACTGGCGATATTGTTAGTTTTATCGGGGATAGGGCTTTCTTTTGTCAGTCATGCGCCTAATCGGTTGATCTCAGGGCAGGGGATCTCCTTGTTATCGCTAATAATAGGACCGGTTTGGTGGATGTTATTTCCTATATTGATACTGTTTATCTTTGTTTTTTGTAAACAAAGTGCGGTGTTGTATTGGTTTACAGTATTAGTGGCTGAAGTATTGTTATTCGCTCTGCTACTGCTGGCAGGTACAGCAGCGAGCCAACTTGCTGGGAGTGACGATAGTCTTGCTCGTACATCGCTTGGCGGCGGATTTTGGCTGATGAGTGGGATGTGCATATTGATTGCTGTCGATAGCTTGTCTCATGCCGTTGTAAACCCGGTTTGGCGCAGTTTGGCGAATGTCTTGCTGGTTCTACCGGTTGTGATATTGCTGGTGGCTGGGCAACTCGATCAATTATCTTTGATGAAAGAGTACGTAAATCGGCAAGATGTGTTTGATGATGCATTATGGCAACACCTGCAGATTCTGCTGACAACGCTGATACCCGCCGTAATTTTGGGCATATCCCTCGGTTTATTCTGTTTTCGTTCTCATCGCTTTCAAGGCGCTATTTTCTCAACGTTGAATATTATTCAAACCATTCCATCAATTGCCTTATTTGGGCTGCTCATAGCACCTCTGGCGGGGTTAGCTACGGCCATTCCGTGGTTGGCTGAGCATGGCGTTAGTGGTATTGGGTTAGCTCCGGCAATTGTCGCGTTGGTGCTATATGCCCTATTACCGCTAGTGCGCAATGTGGTTGCTGGCTTAGAAGCGGTTCCTGACAGTGTTGTTGAGTCGGCCCGAGGTATGGGGATGACCCGCAGTCAATTATTCTTTCGGGTGCAAATACCCATTGCAATGCCACTGATCTTATCCGGTATCCGTATTATTGCAGTGCAGACAGTAGGGCTGGCTGTTGTTGCCGCATTGATTGGTGCCGGTGGATTGGGGGCAATAGTGTTTCAAGGTCTGCTTAGCAGTGCTTTGGATTTAGTACTGTTGGGTGTCATACCCGTGATAGTGATGGCGGTAGTCGTTGATTCGCTGTTTAAATTCATCATTATTTTTATGGATACTTCACACCGATGATTCATTTCCATCAGGTCAGTAAATATTTTGCCGGTAAACGGGCAGTAGATAACCTCTCGCTACAAATTGCGAAAGGGGAGTTTACTGTACTGATTGGTACTTCTGGTTCAGGAAAGTCGACCACACTAAAAATGATTAATCGGCTTATCGAGCATGATGAGGGGAAGATCCATTTTGCTGGTGAAGAAATCCGTAATTATAAGCCAGAAGATTTGCGACGGCGGATGGGTTATGCCATCCAATCTATAGGTCTGTTTCCTCACTGGACGGTTGAGCGCAATATTGCCACTGTGCCACAGTTGCTGAAATGGCATCCGGATCGCATCCGCCAGCGAGTTATTGAGCTGTTAGAGTTGTTGCATCTGGATCCAGAGCAATTTCTACATCGTTACCCTCATCAATTGTCTGGGGGGCAGCAGCAGCGGGTTGGTGTTGCCCGAGCTTTAGCCGCAGACCCCGAAGTATTGTTGATGGATGAGCCCTTTGGAGCATTAGATCCAGTGACTCGCTCGGCATTGCAATTCGAAATTACGCGTATTCACCAACTGTCTGGCCGGACTATTGTGCTGGTCACTCATGATATTGATGAGGCTTTAAGTCTGGCTGATCGCATAGTTTTGATGGATGAGGGGAGAGTTATCCAGCAAGGAACACCTCTTGAAATGTTAACTCAGCCAGCGAATGGCTTTGTTCGTGATTTCTTTGGCCGAAGTGATCTCGGTATTAAATTGTTATCACTTGGGTGGGCCGAGCAACGAGTCAGGCGTGGTGAGACTCTGGTAGGGCAGCCAATACTGGCTACGACCAGCCTGCGTGAGGCTCTTTCCCTGTTCGTTTCCCGCCAGACAGATAAATTGCCAGTGGCTGATGAACACGGGCAGTCATTGGGGGTGCTCTATTTTGCTGATCTCATTGCGGATACAGATAAGGGGGGAGTGTGAAACTGACTGCGACCAAAACCAAGGGTCTCAATAGTGCCTATTCAGGGCGAGTAAAGTCAGGCCTATTGTCTTGCTTAAAAGACCCTCTTTACTGGGCATTACTATTATTGGTCGGTTTGGTTTTTGGAATGACTTCCCTGCAAGGTCTTTTCTCAACATTATTCCCTGATCTCGATCGGCCTATTTATCTGCAAGATACCTTTTGGTCACTGGTCATTGCCCATGTTTTGTTGGTGTTCATTTCCAGTGTTATCGCCATCTTTATTGGCGTAAGTGCGGGTATCGCGGTGACTCGCCCAGCAGGAAAAGAGTTTCGCTCAGTTGTGGAAACAGTTGTTGCGATGGGGCAGACATTTCCACCGGTTGCAGTACTCGCTATTGCTGTACCGGTTATGGGGTTTAGTGAAAAACCGGCCATTATTGCTTTAGTACTCTATGGCTTACTACCTATTTTGCAAGGGTCTATTACCGGTATTGAATCAGTTTCCCGAGATATCCGCGAGGTCGCCCAAGGCGTAGGAATGAGTACCAGGCAGATTTTGTGGCGGGTCGAATTACCATTAGCGGCACCAGTGATTGTGGCGGGTATTCGAACATCCGTCATTATTAATATTGGTACTGCTGCTATTGCTTCAACGGTAGGAACAAAAACCTTAGGCTCTCCAATTATTATTGGGCTCAGTGGTTTCAATACGGCTTACGTGATTCAAGGTGCAGCTGTCGTCGCCTTATTGGCGATTATTACGGATATGATTTTTTCCCGCTGGAATAGGCGATTATTACGCTGGCGGGAATTACAGTCTCTCCCGGTAGTTAAAAATGATTGAGTAAAAAACAATTGAGTTAAAAAAACGGATGCTTTGGGTTTCTGGTGTTATTCATAGTGGGTATTTATGCTAATTTCACTCCCCATGTATGGTGTTCTGCCGCAAGATGCACAGACCTATTGGCAACTATTATCTCGGCAATTGCACTGTTATGGCGTGGTTGGAATATGCGAGCAACTGGTTTGGCCCTCGAATTTACTACAACATTGGCGAGATCCTAATCTACTTCTGAGTCAGACTTGCGGTTTTCCTCTGGTGACTTTATTAGAACAACAAGTGCAATTGGTTGGTGTATTCAGCTACCAATCACCTTATTGTTCAGGAGAGTATTACCGCAGTTTAGTGGTCGTTCGTGAGGATGAAGAAGGTCAGAAACTGGCCGATTTTCGTGGTCGGAGAGTTGCCTATAACAGTATCGACTCACAATCTGGCTACAATGCATTACGTGCCTTAATCGCCCCGTTGGCAGTTAACGGGCGTTTCTTTTCTTATGGAATTGCCTCAGGTGGGCATTATCGTTCAATCGACATGATTAAACAGCATCAGGCCGACATCGCCGCAATAGATTGTGTGAGCTTCGCATTGCTACAACGAGCTAACCCTTCAGCTGTTGCTGGGTTAAAAATTATCTCGCAAACAGAGGCCGCTCCTGGCTTGCCACTCATTACCTCGTTATCGACATCTGAGGAACAGCTCCTCCTAATACGTCAGGCTATCAGTGCCACAGTCAATTCTCCGGTAGCTATTGCTGCTAAAAATCCGCTACTGATCACCGGCTTCAGTGTGTTGCCTTGGTCAGCCTATGACGTAATTAAGCGGATGCAAACAAAGGCTTTTGCACTTGGCGTCACGACACTTTAAGACCAATGGAGGGCTGTGTGACAAGACATTTACTGATATGAAAATCAATAAAACGGATAAATTACAAGCAGCGGCATTGGGTTATCCCCTATCCGCCGGGTATTCCAATGGTGATGACTGGCGAAAGTTTTGGTCGTGATGATGAACTCAAGTTGTTGTCTATTCGCGGCCTCGCGTGTTGAGGTCTGTATTGCCCAAGTTTGAGAATATTTTGGAAGGAACCGAACAGAAGAATAGGCGATACTATACTTGGGCTCTGAAACAATAGTTCTTGGCAGAATATAAATACTTATTAATGAAACCGATGAGTGCATAAATTGGTCGTGAAGCTCCGACTTATGCACTTTTCGCAAATCATTTTTGCCGCTTATAATATTAATCTCGCCGCTTATAGCAATTTGAAACGGCTAGGAATTTATAGCAGCGATGCTGCAGTTGGTTGCGCGCTTATGGTGATTCCTGACCATTGTTGGACAAACCCGCAGGGCCAATATCAGACAATGGGCTGGATTCAGTGGTTTCAGTTTCATGCGGGGTGGTTGAACGAGTATAAATGTTCAGCCCAGCCAGAAAAACGCCGCCTAACGAACTCAGAGCCATTACCGCAATCAGGATAATGAGTGCCTTTCTCAGCATAATTATTTTCACTTTTTATCTAAACAGCGTGAATTATAGCCCGTTCAGTCAATGAAACAACCATGTTGCATTCTTGCTATGTAGAGATTAACGAGTTTTAAACAGAAATTTCCCCAGAGTGACCAATACCACAGCAGAAACTATGACGGCTAATGCACAAAACTCAGTGGTTGATAAACTCTCGCCAGCAAAGCCAATACCTAGCAATACGGCGACCACCGGGTTTACATAGGCGTAACTGGTGGCTACAGCGGGGCGAACATTTTTTAGTAAAAACATATAAGCGCTGATGGCGAGCATAGACCCGAAAACGATCAGATAAAGTAATGAGAGTATCCCTCCCATTGACGGCATCTGGTTCAGCTCTTCACCACTGAGTGTGCTGGCAAGCAATAGAACCACCCCTGCAACCAGCATCTGCGCCGCTCCGGACATCGCCCCACTGGGTAACGCCAGACGTGAACTCCAGACTGAGCCAAATGCCCAACTAGCTGAAGCCAGTAATATCAGCATTGCACCTACTGGGTTGCCTAATAGGTTACTGCCGGTGTTAAGTAATATGATACCAACCAACCCGAGAGCAATCCCCGCCCATTCTAGTTTTGTGTTGCGCATACCCCATAACATACTGAAACACAAAGTGAATAGTGGAACGGTTGCCACCATCACTGCGGCAATACCAGAAGGAACATGCTGGTGTTCAGCGACGGTGACCAGCCCATTACCGATAGCCAATAATAAGATACCGATAGCACTGGCACCCATCCATTGCCGTAATGTGGGTAAGGCGTGACCACGAATAGCAAGGAAGCTGAACAGCAATATCCCGGCAATTAAGTAACGTAATCCAGCCATCATCAAAGGGGGCCAGCTTTCGACCCCGATACGAATGACCAGATAAGTTGAACCCCAGACAAAGTATAAGGTGAACAATGAACCGACTAGCAACCACAGGTTACGACTATTTTGCTTCAGCATAGTTATTCAATAGGAAAGGAGCGATAAAACACAGATGCACCAGTAAACATGAGAATAGTGATCGTTAGCAAAGCTTTTTATTATTTTTTTTCATTTTGATTTTTTGACTAAATTTTGCGCTAAAACAGAGAGTTATTCTTTCTAATGGCAATAGTTAGGTTAATAAACAGTGACAAACCCTATGCTTATCGGGAAAGCTAAAAGTGCGTGAGGCATGATGCATAAAATGATTGTGGTTATCAGACAAGGTAGAGGATTTATGAGGGCTTTATCAATGGACAGCCAGCCATATATTCACACGGTGAGTCTGGCACTGTCTTACTTTGTGCTGGCGATGTTGCTACTTCTCTGTGGGAGGCCGGCGGCCAATGCCACACAGAGTGACTATGCTTTCTTATCTGCCCGTGCATTGCTGCATAATCAGCAGGTCATAGCGCAAGAGAAAGAGATGAAGCAAGAGTCGATACCGACAGAAACTTGGCAAGCTTATCAGCAGCTATTGCAGCAGGCAGATAAAATGCTGAAACGGCCCGACTTTAGTGTGATGGATAAAAATAGCCTGCCACCCAGTGGCTCTAAACATGATTATCTTAGTCTGGGGGCTTACTGGTGGCCGGATAACCAAAAAAGTGATGGGTTACCTTGGATACGTAAAGATGGGCAGATTAATCCTGCCAGCAAAAATGCAGAAAGTGATGGCGTGCGTTTGGCTGATTTCACTGCTCAGGTACAAACACTGACATTGGCTTGGTATTTTTCCGGCCAACAGAAGTATGCAGATAAAGCCATCAGCCTAATTAGAACCTGGTTTATTGCTCCGCAAACCCGGATGAACCCGAATCTCAATTTTGCGCAAGGTGTGCCGGGGATTGCTGCCGGGCGAGGAGCCGGAGTTTTGGATGGACGCTACTTTGCCACCCGCATTGTCGATTCACTGATTATGTTACAGCAGAATAAGCACTGGACGATGCAAGATGAAAAGCAGATGCAGCAGTGGATGACTGATTATCTGGCGTGGTTGCGTCACAGTCCGGCAGGTAAAAAAGAGGCTGCAGCACAGAATAACCATGGTAACTGGTATGCGGTGCAAGTGGCAGGAATAGCCTGGTATCTACAACAACCGCAAGTGGTGGTTGAGATGGCTCAATTGCTGAAAACCAAGTTGGACACTCAATTAGCGCCGGATGGTTCACAACCTTTGGAACTGGCACGGACCCGCTCTTTCCATTACAGCTATTTTAGTTTGCAGGCGGCTATACTGATGGCCCAACTGGCAGATAAGGTCCATGTTGACTTATGGCATTATCAAACTCCTCAAGGCAGTGGTTTGATTAAAGCGCTTGATTTTATGGCCCCTTTTTCTGATGAGCACAAAGAATGGCCCTATCACAGCCTCGATAACATGGGTGTCCGGCTAGTGCCACTTATGGTTAAGGCTGATAAAGCGCTAGGTGAGAATCGCTATCAACACTGGATTCAACAAGCTGATTTTTCACAGAAAATGGGTAAAACAGGTGCCAAACGAAATGGTACAGAAGCAGAAGCGTTGCGCGATGTTGGGTTATTGTCAGTTCCTACTAATAAATAACTATATTATTTATAAAAAATAAAACCGGGAGTTATCTCCCGGCAAAAAATAAAAAATGGCTACACCTAATAAAATTGACAAGTTACGATGAAGTATTCAAATAATGAGGATAATATCGATGTATATTACTTAGAATTGATAAACCAGCCCGACAGCAACAACGTTGTCTGTATTTAACTTCAGCTTGTTATCATCATTAAGTTGGTTGATTTTATAATCAACATAGGTAGACATATTTTTATTGAAGTAATAATAAGCGCCAATATCAACATATTTAACTAAATCTGCATCACCAATGCCTTCGATATCTTTACCTTTAGACTGAATATAAGCCAAAGAAGGTTTTAAACCAAAATCGAACAGATATTGTGCGACTAACTCAACGTTTTGAGTTTTATTAGCAAAACCACTCACGCTGGTCGACACATTATTAATCACTGCAGTACCAGAAATAGGTGTCATATTACGGGTTTCAGCATAGGTTGCCCCCAAATAAACACCGTTATCATCATATTTCAGACCGGTAGTCCAGGCATCTGCTTTATCACCTTTACCAAAGTTACCGTTCTTCTGAGCAGTAGTACGGTTAGATGAAGAATAGGCCGCACCCGCACTCACACCGGCACCAATTTCATAACTGGAAGACAAACCGAAGCCGTCGCCATTTTGTTTGGCGGCATCTGCACGGCCATTGGCGCTATCAGACTCGCTGCCATTCTTACCTTGGTATTGCAGAGAAAATTTCAGGCCATCAACTAAACCGAAGAAATCTGTATTGCGGTAAGTGGCCACGCCAGTTGTACGGCCAGTCAAGAAGTTATCGGTTCTGGTGTAGCTGTCATTACCGAACTCTGGCAACATATCAGTCCAAGCGGCGATATCATATAGCACGCCATAGTTACGACCATAATCGATTGAACCTAACTTTCCATAACGTAAACCAGCAAACGCTAGGCGTGTTTTATTATCTTTTGTTTCTTGGCTTTCTGCATAGTTAGCCGCAATGTTATATTCCCACTGACCGTAACCGGTCAATTGGTCAGTAATTTGGGTCGCACCTTTAAAACCAAAGCGAACGTAAGATTTATCACCATCACTTTTATTATTATCAGAGAAGTAATGCAGTGCTTTTACTTTTCCATATAAATCAAGTTTGTTACCGTCTTTATTATAAATTTCTGCTGCATGTGAGGTGGTGGCAACTAATAAAGCGGGTACCAAGATCGCCAGAATATTACGTTTCATATTTTTGCCCTGTTTCTCTTATTAAAAAAGACGCGAGTAGTAGAATTTTTTGCTGTATTCAATATCTATCTGAATTCATCCAGCGCAGAATTTTTACCGCATCTGTGTGATACATTTATGACAAATCATAAATAACTGCGACATTACGTAAATTTCATCCCACTGCCATTGGCGCAAGAGGAAAATTTCAGCTATTGCATTGGTGCTTTCGGGCTGACGTGAGCGTTGTGGTGTGGGACAATAGGGCAACATTCAGTTTAGATAAGATATGCATGGCGTTGTCCCCGGCAGTAAAAGAACAAATTAGTCAGTGGTATAAGGCGCTTTCGCAGCAGATTCCGGATTTTATTCCTCGCGCACCACAGCGTCAGATGATCGCCGAAGTAGCGAAAACGCTGGCGGGCGATGCGGGTCGTCATTTGGCTATTGAAGCGCCGACGGGTGTTGGCAAAACACTGTCTTATCTGATCCCCGGCATTGCCGTTGGCCGCGCAGAGAGTAAGCCGCTGGTGGTTAGCACGGCAAACGTGGCACTACAGGATCAGATTTACAGCAAAGATTTGCCGCTGCTGAAGAAAATTATTCCTGACCTCAAGTTCACCGGTGCTTTTGGGCGCGGGCGGTATGTTTGTCCGCGTAATCTGGCGGCAATGTGCACGGATGTGTCCGGCCAAGGGGATTTATCACTGTTTCTTGGTGATGAGCTTGCCCCGGTTAATGGTGAAGAGCAGGCGACTTGTCTAACACTTTCTAAGTCATTAAATAACCATTCCTGGGACGGGCTGCGCGACCATCATAAGTTATCGCTCAGTGACAGTTTATGGGCCAAATTGAGTACGGATAAAGCCAACTGCCTTGGGCGTAATTGCCACTATTTTCGTGAGTGTCCGTTCTTTATTGCTCGCAAAGAGATTGAAAGTGCCGATGTGGTAGTCGCCAACCATGCATTAGTGATGGCGGCACTGGAAACAGAGTCGGTACTGCCCAATCCGAAAGAGTTGCTGTTAGTCCTAGATGAAGGCCACCATTTACCGGATGTTGCACGGGATGCATTGGAAATTGAAGGTGAAATTACCGCCGTTTTTGCCAATATGCAGCTAGATATGATTGTGCGTCTGGTGGACCAATGCATGGTGCAATACCGGCCTAAAAATCCGCCGGGCTTATCGAATCCTGAACGTTTGAAAGATCATTGCGAACAGTTGCGCGAGCTGATGTTGAGTGTCGAGCTACAAGTCAGTCAGCTGTTACCTGCTGATGGTAGCCCTGCGGTGTACCGTTTTGAAATGGGTGAATTGCCGGGTAGTTTGACGGAAGATTGCGCTAAATTATTCAAACTGACGGATGCTTTGCGTGGTTTAGCCGAGTTTGTGCTCAATGATTTGAGTGAGCAGACCGGCAAGCACGATATTGTGCGGCTGCATCGTGCCATTTTGCAGATGAGCCGATCGTTGGGCTATCTGGAGGCAATGAGTAAACTCTGGCGGTTAGCGGCAATGGCAAAAGCCTCAAATGCACCGATTTCCAAGTGGGTAACCCGTGATTATCGCGAAAACCAAACACATCTCTATTTTCACTGCGTGGGAATTCGCGTTAGTGATCAGCTCGATAAAATGTTATGGCGCAAAGTCCCCCATGTGATTGTGACCTCAGCCACCTTACGTTCGCTCAATAGTTTTGCACGTTTACAGGAACTCAGTGGCTTGAGTGAAAAAGCCGGTGATCGGTTTGAAACATTGTCATCACCGTTTAATCATATCGAGCAAGGGAAGCTCATTATTCCCAAAATGCGCCACGAGCCGACCATGGCGCATGAAGCTGAACATTTGGCTGAAATGGCGCAATTCTTCCGCGCGCAACACGCCAGCGGGCGACATAAAGGCATGTTGATTCTGTTTAGCAGCCATCGGGCGATGCAAACTTTCCTCAGTCATGTCACGGATCTGCGGTTGATGTTATTGGTTCAAGGGGATCAACCGCGCTATCGGCTGGTCGAAGAGCACCGTAAACGAGTGAATAGTGGTACCGCCAGCGTCTTGATTGGTTTGCAATCCTTTGCCGAAGGGTTAGATCTGAAAGGTGAATTGTTGACTCAGGTTCATATTCATAAGATTTCATTCCCGCCTATCGACAGCCCAGTGATCCTGACGGAAGGTGAATGGCTAAAGTCACTGAATCGTTACCCATTTGAAGTGCAAAGCTTACCAAGCGCTTCGTTCAACTTAATTCAGCAGGTTGGGCGCTTGATTCGCAGTAATGCCTGCTATGGTGAAATTGTTATTTATGACCGGCGTTTATTGACCAAGGGTTATGGTTCGCGCTTATTAGCAGCGCTACCGGTTTTCCCTATTGAACAGCCGGATATGCCTGAGGGCGCGATAGCTCCGGCTAAAATCGTCAAGGCACCCGCTAAAACTGGAGTGAAAAAAGGGCGGCGCAAGCGGGCTGTTTAATCACAGCTGTTAACGAATCATCCAGTTAAAACAGTATTTGATCTGAAATCTTTCCCGATAAGCATAAATTCAGTGACTAAGATTATATAAGCCGTTGGTGAGCTGAACCTAACAAGTCAAGCCAAGCAGTACCTCCGGCGTAAATTGCTGGTTATTGGTTGGCGGTAACGCTGACTGTTATCGATATGTTTAACGGGCAGGGTGAAGCAGAATGAAACAGCTAATGGCAGAGTTTATTGGCACTTTCTGGCTGGTGTTAGGCGGGTGTGGTAGTGCGGTATTGGCTGCAATGTTCCCGGTAGCAGGTATTGGATTTCTCGGTGTGGCGTTGGCGTTCGGGCTAACTGTTGTCACCATGGCTTACGCCTTGGGGCATATATCGGGTGCGCATTTTAACCCAGCGGTGTCTCTCGGTTTATGGGTCGGAGGTCGTTTCTCCGGCGCACAATTAGTTCCCTATATTGTGGCGCAGGTACTGGGAGGATTGGCGGGGGCGGCCATTTTGTATTTAATCGCCAGTGGCAAAGCGGGTTTCGATGTCAGCGCCGGGTTTGCCAGCAATGGTTTTGGTGTACGCTCACCGGGGGGGTATAGCTTGCAAGCCGTATTAGTGGCGGAAGTCGTTTTAACCATGGGTTTTGTCATGGTTATTATGGGCGCGACGGATAAAGGTTCGCATCCCGCCGCTGCGCCACTTGCTATCGGGCTATGCCTTACACTGATTCATCTGATCAGTATTCCAGTCGATAATACCTCGGTAAATCCGGCGCGCAGTACCGGTGTGGCTATTTTTGCCGGTGGTATTGCCTTGCAGCAACTATGGGTATTTTGGTTGGCACCTCTGGTCGGAGGGGCCTTAGGCGGTGCTATTTACCGAGTGCTATTTAGCCCTCCGGAAGAATTGAATCGCCCATAGTGATATACAGGTCACTGCTGTGGTTCCACCGTTGTGACCTATTTCCCTCGACAATTTATGGCCAATCCCATCAATCCCGCCTGACTAAAAGGCTACGGGTTGCCATTGATGCACTGGTTGAAGCTTTTACCCCGCAGATTTCCTGGCAATAAATCCTTCTTACAGTTATGACTATCAGTGATAAAGTTTAAGCATATTTAGCCTGATTTATATTTACCGAATACCGACAGGGGAAACACCGCACCATGGATTTCAGCAAAATTATCAAAGAGATTGGGCGTGGTAAGAATCATGCCCGCGATCTGGATCAGGCGACGGCCTATGAACTGTATAAAGCGATGTTGGCAGGGCAGGTACCGGCATTGGAGTTGGGTGGTATCCTGATTGCATTGCGCATTAAAGGTGAGTCTGAACAGGAAATCTTAGGTTTCTATCAGGCGATGCAAGAGCAGGTTATGTCACTGCGAGCGCCGCAGGGGCGTCCATTACCGGTAGTGATCCCCAGCTACAATGGGGCCCGCAAACAAGCTAACCTGACCCCGCTACTGGCATTGCTGCTTTCCCGTCTTGGCCTGCCGGTGGTGGTGCATGGGGTAACCGAGGATAGTAGCCGGGTGACCAGTGCCGAGATTTTCCAGCAACTGAATATCCCATGGTCACTCGACTCCGTTGCGGCCCAACAGCGTCTAAACCAAGGTTTGCCGGTGTTTATCCCGGTATCGGCATTATCAGCTCAATTAGATGCACAGTTACAACAACGCTGGCGTATGGGTGTCAGAAATAGCAGTCATACGCTGGCAAAACTGGCAAGCCCCTTTATTCATGATAAAGCGCTACGTCTGGCCAGTGTTTCTCACCCTGAGTACATGCAAAAAGTGGGGGGGTTCTTCCAGACGATCAACGCGCCAGCTCTGTTACAGCAAGGCACTGAAGGGGAGGTTTATGCCAATCCATTACGTTGCCCACCTATTCATTATATTAATAATGGTGAACAGCAAATTTTATTGGATCGCCAACCAGAACCGGCTGAGCTTGTATTACCTGATTCGAAAGATGCGGCGGTAACGGCCGGTTGGGTTGCTAGCTGTCTGGCGGGTGAGTTGCCGATCCCTGATGCTATCCAAAAGCAGCTGGCATGTTGTTTGGTGGCAATCGGGCAGGCAGAAACGGTTGAGCACGCATTGCAACAGATTAAAATCGCCTGAATATTCAGCTCAGCATCACGAGCAATATAATAGATAAATAACCTGTAGTTATTATATTGGGTTATTTATCTATTTTTTTACTGTTCTAAAACGTGCTGAAAATTTTTCAAAATTCTGCTTTTCAGTATGAGATTTTCTATTTTTATATCTCCCAGCGTATTTTCCTCAATAAAATAATTTCTTCTAACGATACCCCAGCGAATCAGTGTTTATGACCAATAAATATATTTTTCACCCTGTTAATTGAGAATTTAAAGGGTATTTGCTTTTTTAATCAATTAAGTCGGTTTTTTGCCTCATTTTTATGTGTTTTCACCTCAAAATAATCGGTATTTGTTGTCTGTACTGACAGTGCTAGACTGAAAAAATGCTATTGATTTTCTTACCCGAATATTGCTGAAAAGGAATGCTATGCAACAGGCTTTGAACTACTTTAATGCTCTGAACAAAGATTATCTGGCAGTCCATCAAGCCAAAGAAGATCTTTTCTGGCAGAGCTATATGGGGCTGGGTGGTGTTGATATTGCACAGCAATTCTCTGCGGCAGAAACGGCCTACAAACGTTTTATCGCCCAAAGTCATCGCCTAAAAGAGTTGCGAGACTTGATAACCTCTCTGGAAAGTCAGCCTGCTGGCACAGAGCGCGATGTATTGGTACATGGGTTACAGGGGTGGTACCGCTTTTTTGATTGTAATGCTATTGAAGATCCCAACACACAAGCTCTGCTTGATGAGATTATTGCTGCTGAATCAGATCTTTATCAGCGGCGTAAAACTTTTACCCTGACACATCTCAATACTGCTGGTGAGCGGGTTGCTGCTTCGTTAGGTGAACTTTTGACCAACCAGGGCACGAATGAAAACGCCGAATGTCGCCACAGCTCACATTTGGCTCTGCGTGAGCTGGAACAATGGCTATTGCATAATGGTTTACCGGAGTTAATCAATTTACGTAATCGGTTTGCGCGGCAAATGGGTTATCGCAATTACTTTGATTACAAGGTAAATAAAACCGAGCGTATGACGCCAGAGCAGTTGTTTACTATTTTGGACCGCTTTGAAGAGCAGACGCGTGACGCCAACCAGCGCAGCTTGCAGCAATTAGCCGCAGAAAAAGGCCCGGAGACACTGGAACCGTGGAATATTCGCTATGCCAGCAGTGGTGATGTTACCCGCCAATTAGACCCTTATTTCCCATTTTCTGAGTCACTTGATCGCTGGATCAATAGCTTTAAACGGCTGCATATTGGTTTTCGTGGCGCACAGATGAATTTGGATCTGTTGGTTCGGCCGGGGAAATACGAAAATGGCTTTATGCATGGCCCGATCCCCCCTTTTGTCGACCAAGGGAAATGGATACCAGCGCGGATCAACTTCACTAGTTTGGCCAAACCCGACCAGGTCGGAAGTGGTGCCTCAGGGCTGAATACCTTATTTCATGAAGGTGGGCACGCGGCGCATTTCGCCAATATTGTGCAAAACGCACCCTGTTTCTCACAAGAATTTCCGCCCACATCCATGGCTTATGCCGAAACCCAATCTATGTTCTGCGATAGCCTGCTCGACGATGCCGATTGGCTAAAACGTTATGCCAAAAACAGTGCCGATGAACCCGTTCCTGATGCCTTGATTCAAGAAAGTATTCAGGCACGGCAACCGATGCGTGCTTTTAATGAGCGACATATCTTGTTGGTTCCTTATTTTGAATGGCAGCTTTATCAGTGGGATGATGCACAGCGCACGCCGCAGGCCATGACGCAATTAGCCAGAGATATTGAGTTAAAAATTCTAGGGGTGAGTGGTAGCCCACGGCCGACATTGGCTATTCCTCACTTATTATCGATGGAGTCAGCGTGCTCCTATCAAGGATATTTGCTGGCACTGATGGCCGTTGAGCAGACAAGAGCATTCTTCCTTAAACGTGATGGTTATTTAACGGATAACCCGGCCATCGGCCCGAGTCTGGCCCAACATTATTGGCGGCCCGGCAACAGTGTCAGCCATGACGAGACATTGCGCAGTCTGACTGGAGAGGGTTTTAACCCAGATTATCTGGCAAAAGTGTGTAATCAAACAGTTGAAGAGGCCTGGCTGGTGGCACAGAACACTATTGAACAGGCCGCTACGCGACCGCAACCCGCGGCAGACTTTGACTTAAATGTCACTTTGCGGATAGTAGATGGCGATAAACTGTTGGCTGATAATCAGCAGGGTGATGAGGCGATGTGCCGTGCATTTGCTAAAGCAATAAATGCACTGCTTGATTAAATGCGAGTTTGGTATTTTGTAAGCAAAAAAAGCCCATCAAGCACTGATTAACACAGTACTGATGGGCTTTTTCTTTTTCAGCAGTGATGCTGGCAGGGTGAAGAGGTTAATGCTGCTAACACTGCTGTAAATTCAAAGAGTAAAAAGAAATTAGTTATAAATAACCGCAGTACCGTGCATCAAGTTATTACCTGTTGCTGAAGTGATGGTGAAGGCTTTAGCACCGGCAGCATCTGCTTTTTCTGCCAGTTGCGCTTTCAGACTGCTCAAATCAGTTACACCACCAACAGAGACCACACCGACTTGTTCCAATTTAGCTGCATCTTGGCTGTTAACGTATTCTGCGGCAAAACTACCGAAAGACAAAGTAGAGAGGGCGATAACTGCAACAAAATTTTTGATGTTTTTCATGGTATATTCCTATTCGGTTTTAAGGTTGAAAGGGCACTCCCTTTCGATAAAAGCTATATTACACCCTTGTTGTAATTTTAAAACCGGATAGAATTGAGTAAATTATTCAATATATTTGAATGTTTATTGTCGAGGCTGTATCCCTTCGGGTCGCAGTAAGTCAAAGCGTAAATCATCGCAGACTTGGTAATAAGTGCTGGGGCCGCCGCCACGTAAAATGGGTTGTGCCGCCATTGCTTGATAAATCCCCTCGGCATTAATTAATTCACGATGAATATGTACGGCAATCACTTCGCCTAGCACTAGCCAGTTATCAATCGTTACCCCTGCGGCATTCTTAAGCTGTATACATTGCGTCAATTTACATTCGAAATTTACCGGGCTTTCTGCCACACAATCGACATTGACGCGGTGAGCCACCCTCGGTGTCAAGCCAGCAAATAGAAATTCATCTTGCTCCACAGGCAGGGTGGCCGAGCTGTTATTCATGGCCATCGCCAGTGGGCGGGTAGCCAAATTCCAGACAAACTCGCCAGTCTCGACGATATTGGCGACACTATCCTTCCAGCCACTACTGGAAAAACCAATAATCGGTGGGCGGTCACTAAAACAATTAAAAAAACTATAGGGAGCGAGATTACGTTGTCCCGCACGATTCACAGAAGATATCCATCCAATGGGACGTGGGCCAATAATGGATTTCAGAGGATCATGAGCCATGCCATGACCAGTAGCGGGTTCGTAGTAATAATAATTTTCAGTACTCATACATTCCTACCATTGCACAATGGTCACATGAGGCCAAAACCGGCTAATTCGTCAGCTATTTTGGCTAGAAATAAATGGGCTAGCGGCGAGCCGTCTCTTTAGCTGCCCGCCCGCTGAACGTTAATTTATGCTATCTTACGCGCCAGAAAATGCCTACCAGAGAGTCAGTACGATGGAAAACAAAAAAGTATTCCCGAAAGAAAAAAGTGGATTGCACCCTAGAAATCGTCATCGCTCGCGTTATGACTTTGACGCACTTTCAGTGAGTTGCCCAGAATTAATCCCTTTTTTGGCCCCAACTGCCTACGGTGATATTTCTATCGATTTCGCTGATCCTTTAGCAGTGAAAATGTTAAACAAAGCCCTGTTAAAACATTTTTATGGCATTGAATATTGGGATATTCCAGCTGACTTCTTGTGCCCGCCAATTCCGGGGCGGGCTGATTATGTGCATCATTTGGCCGATTTATTAGCCAGTTGTAATAATGGCGTGATCCCGCAGGGCAAAAATATTGCGTTGCTGGATATCGGTGTCGGGGCTAACTGTATTTACCCCATTATTGGTCAGCGAGAATATGGCTGGCGCTTTACCGGGACTGACATTGATTCGCAAGCACTTAGCGCGGCAAAAATGGTGGTCTCCATGAACCCGACACTGAAAAATACCTTGCGGCTTAAGCACCAGAAAGACCCAAAAGCTATCTTTGAGGGAATTCTGGCATTAAATGAACGCTACGATGCCACCTTGTGTAATCCGCCGTTTCATGGCTCTGCAGAAGAGGCCGCAGCTACCACTCGCCGCAAGCTGCACAAATTAGGTAAAGGCGAAGTCGCGTTCAAGCCTGTGCAAAACTTTGGTGGTAAAAATAGTGAGCTATGGTGTGAGGGGGGTGAAGAAGGATTCGTTAGCCGCATGGTGGTGGAAAGCGCAACCAAGGCGAAGAACTGCTTCTGGTTTACCTCATTGATTTCCAAGAAAACCACCTTGCCCGCTATTTATCATGCTCTGCGTTATGCGAATGCAGTAGAAGTTCGAACCATTGATATGGCTCAGGGGCAGAAAGTGAGCCGATTTGTTGCGTGGACATTCCTGACGCCAGAAGAGCAAGCCGCTTGGAAAGCTGAGCGTTGGACCCTGCGCCCTTGACTGTGCAGCGGTGCTGGCTGCACTCGCTTAGTTGAATAATTTACTTATGTAAGTTTATGACTTGCTGCCGACTTACTTTAGGCTAAGCTGATTAAGATAACTCTTAGTCAGGCAGGATAAGCTGGCAAGTCATAGTGATAGTTTAATTTTTAGTTGGCTTTTAATTTCATTAATTCATATACCTCATCGTCCAGGGTGAAGAATAAACCCCAAAGAGCTCTAAAGACTCTTTGGGGTTTATTTGGTACGCATGTTGATAAGCATATTGCTAATTAGCGGCTCTATCATTCGCCATAAGGACTGACTTATGTTGTTTAACTTCAGCTCATCTCATGCCTCTCCGCGCGCAGAACTCACATCAATTGATAATGCTGTCCCTATGATTATTTTTAAGCCCGATGGAACAGTAAAACATGCTAATTCATTATTTTTACAGGCTATGGGATATCAGCAAGATGAGGTAGTCGGCAAACATCATAAATTATTTTGTGAACCGCATTATGTGCTGAGTGATGCCTATCGCCGTCATTGGCAATTACTCAATGAAGGGCGGCCGATTACCGATAATATTAAGCGTATTCGTAAAGATGGCAGCATTATTTGGTTGCAGGGAACCTACACTCCAGTCCTTGATAGTCAAGGTCGAGTGGTTGAGATAATCAAACTTGCCAGTGATGTTACCGAGCGAATTTTACAATCTCAGGAACATCAGAGTTTGCTCGCGGCACTTAATCGTTCAATGGGGATGATTACCTTTACTCCGCAAGGCACGATTTTAGATGCCAATGATAACCTGCTAAAAGTTATTGGTTATTCCTTGGCTGATATTCAGCATAAACCCCATCAGATGTTATGTACTGCTGAATTTGCTCACTCGGATGAATACCGTAAGCATTGGCAACGTTTAGCTCGAGGGGAGTTTATTATCGGGCGTTTTGAACGGGTAAACAGCCGTGGTGAACGAGTATGGTTGGAGGCGAGTTATAACCCGATTATGGATAACGAGGGGCAAATATTTAAAGTTGTCAAAATTGCTCAGGATATTACGCCACTAATGTTGCAACAGGAGTATGAGGAAAACCTGATCCGTGATGTGCATCATTTGTCATTAACCACCGACCGCTCAGCATCACAGGGAGCCGAGATTGTTCAGCAGGCGGTGCGAGGTATGCAGGAAGTCGAGTCTATTGCCCGTGAAACATCTGATGTGGTCAGTGACTTAGGCCGCTGTTCGAAAGAGATTGGCACCATTGTAGAAGCTATTCGCAAAATCTCTTCGCAAACTAACTTACTGGCGATTAATGCTTCGATTGAAGCCGCTCATGCCGGTGAGCATGGTAAAGGTTTTTCTGTGGTAGCAAGCGAGGTGCGCATGCTGGCTGAGAGGTCACGTAAGGCGGCGACGGAAATCGAGCACATGACAAAGACGATTCAAAATGGCGTCATGGCGGCCATTAAAGGTATGGATGTTTGTCTTGAACATGCGGGGGGCGGGGTAACACTAACGCAAGATGCCGGTGAGGTCATCAATCAGGTCAATATTGGGATGCAAGATGTTGTGAAGTTGATGGCGGCATTTGCTCAGGTGAAGAATCAGCAGAGCCTGATATGACAGGGTGGATGCCGACAAAATAAAACACTGGCGTGTACCTCAGCGTACCCGCCAGTGTTGTTTTACAACTCACCCCCCATTAAGACACGTGTTGCAGGAATTCCCGTAAACGTTCGCTGGGTGGATTAGAAATCAAGCTATCCGGGTCACCATCTTGTGCCACTCGGCCTTTATCAATAAAGATCAGGCGAGAGGCGACTTTCTGTGCGAAACCAACTTCATGGGTCACGATGACCATGGTCATGCCTTCTTCGGCCAAATCTTTCATTACCCCCAAGACTTCATGACGTAATTCCGGATCCAGCGCAGAGGTGGGCTCATCAAATAGCATCAGCTTCGGTTTTACCGCCAGTGCACGGGCGATAGCGACACGCTGCTGTTGGCCACCAGAGAGCTCCGCCGGGTAATGATGTGCGCGCTCTTCCAGCCCGACCTTGGTTAATAACTCCATGGCGAGTTTATTGGCCGCTTCTTTAGAAGCCTTACGCACCCGGATCGGGCCAAATGCCACGTTTTCCAGTGCTGTCAGATGCGGGAACAGATAAAACTGCTGGAACACCATCCCCGCTTCTTGGCGAATCAGGCGTTCATCAACTTTGGGGTCATTCACATCCAGACCATCGACAATCAATTGACCGCTGGTAATAACTTCCAGCTTATTGATACAACGCAGTAGGGTCGATTTGCCCGAACCGGAAGGACCAATAATCACCACCACTTCTCCCTTGGTGATATTCAGATTGATGTCGTGGAGCACCTGGGTTTTACCAAAGTGTTTGGAGACGTTTTTAAATTCAATCATATGATTTTCAGTTTTCTTTCTAACCGGCGCAGAACAAAGCTCAGAGCCAAGGTAATTATCAGGTAGATCACCGCCACCGCACTCCATATCTCCATGGCGCGGAAGTTACCGGCAATAATTTCCTGACCCTGACGAGTCAGTTCGGCCACGCCAATCACAATAAACAGTGAGGTGTCTTTGATGCTGACGATCCATTGGTTACCTAATGGTGGCAACATGCGGCGCAAAGCCAAAGGTGCAATCACATAACGCAAGGTATCGCGCTTGGATAAACCCAGCGCCAGACCAGCTTCACGGAAGCCATTATGGATTGATAGCACGGCACCACGGGTGATTTCCGCGATATAGGCACCTGAGTTAATAATGATCGTCACAACGGCTGCTGAGAAGGGGTCGATGCGCACGGGCATCATCATCGGCAATGCAAAGTAGATGAACATTACCTGCACCACAATGGGCGTGCCACGGATCAGCTCAATAAAGACTAATGCGATATTTCTGCTCAGCCAACCGCCATAGGCGCGGGCAAAACCTGCTATAACCCCAATAATCAGGCCGCCAAGCAACCCCAGGACCGAAATCCATAGGGTTAACTTGGCGCCTTCAAGCAGGATTGGGATGGCGGGCCAAATAGCGCTCCATTCAAACTGCATGGATATTCTCCTGGTCTAAAAACGGCAAAAATAAATTACTTAGGTTCTACGCCGAACCATTTTTTATAGATTGCAGCGTAAGTGCCGTCTTCTTTCAGAGACTTCAGTGCAGCATTAACTTTTTCGCGCAGATCGCTGCCTTGTGGGAAGGCTACACCGTACTGTTGAGCTTTAATGGACTCGCCCACCGCTTTGAACTGACCATTACCGGCCGTTTTGATGAAGTAAAGGATGTTTGGCGTGTCATGCAAAACGGCATCAGCACGGCCAGTACCTAACTCCAGATAGGCGTTATCGATATTCGGGAATTGGCGTAGGTCTTTGGTTTTAATGTTAGCTTTAGCGTAATCAACAGAACCGGTGCCGCTTTTTACTGCCAGCACTTTGCCCGCCAAGTCTGCTTCACCTTTGATGTCGTTATTATCCGCTTTTACCATTACCAGCAGGCCGCTGTTGTAATAGCCATCAGAGAAATCGACTGCTTTTTTACGTTCGTCGGTGATAGTGATGCCAGCCAGTGCCAGATCAACGTTTTTGGTTTGCAACGCAGGAATGATGCCACTGAAATCCATAGGTTTCAGGGTGTACTTCAGATCCAGTTTTTTCGCGATGGCATCCCATAAATCGATATCGAAACCGACATATTTATCCCCTTGTTTGAACTCAAAAGGAACGAAAGCGGTGTCTGTTGCAACAATTAGTTCTTTCTCTGCGGCGTGGGAGCTAACGGCAAAGGCCAGCGTGAGTGCGGCCAATGAAACTTTGACAAGTGACTTCATAAGTGGGAGTTCCTTTGTGCTTTTGTGGATATACCCTTGGTTCTTGGTATCGCAGTCAATCTGCAATGCCAATAGCTTGAGGCATGGAGATCCATTTTTATATTTCAGGATGCAATATGAAAAGATCGTGCCAGAAATGCAAGTTATTTAAAAACAAAGAGATTTCTCAAAGTAATTTGCAAGCGAATACTTAGCCAACACTTATTGCACCAATGTGACCCACCAAAATAGTGCATGGCTGTCATTTTGGTGCAACTCATCTATTATTTACTTATTATTAACTCGGTAGGCAATAATAAACAATCGCTAATCAACATTAATGTAACAGTATTGTTAACTGCATCGGATTTTTGTGCGAAAAGGGTGCAGCGAGGGAGCTATCTGAGTTGACTATCTTTGCTACCACGGCGGTTATAGCCGGCATGGTTCGCTTGATGTTTATCTAATTCATTTTGGCAGGTTAGACAATATTTAACGCCAGCCAGTGCTTTACGCCGGGCTTCTGGAATTGTTTGCCCACACTCCAGGCAATATATTTCGCTCTCACCTTTGCCAAGAGCTTGTCGGGCGCGCTGGACTGCGTCTTCAAGGGTGGAGTCAATTTGATCTTGTACTGCGCCGTCTCCGGCCCATCCACTTGCCATATGACCTCCATGAACAGAGCCGGATCATGACCGGCCCTGTCTCGATTCTATCACTTCGAATCTACCGGGTAATGGGTAGGGAATTACTCAATATTAGCTTCGATAAACCACAGGAATTTATCCAGATCACGGGATGCGGCAGTGAACATATCGGCGCTATCTTCGTCTTTAACTTCAGATATTGCTTTGCGGATAAAGTTTGCGACGACCCCATAGCGATCTGCTAACTCTTTCAGGTGCTCTTGCACACTATGAATATTGGTCGGATAGCTCTTCAGTGGTGTTCTGTCCGTCACTAACTGGGCAGTACCCAGCGCAACCCCGCCTAATTGTACGGCGCGTTCTGCAAAGGTATCCAAGTGATCATTAATGGCAGCGCGGAAGCCATCCAACATCTCATGGACTGCAATAAAATTGGCACCGCGCATATTCCAGTGAGCTTGTTTGGTGATAAGCGATAAGTCGATAAACTGAATGACCATCTCGTTTAGCAGTTTAATCGTCAGCGCTTTAGTATGCTCATCAACGTCATTACGTGTGTAGATGAGTTCGGAAGATTTTGCTTTTACCAGTTTTGCTGTACTCATAATAGGTATCCCTTTATTGAGTTGATTGCCAATTCCTTCATCGGCAATAAGTATAACAAAGATATTTAACTTTGTAGGTTAGATAGTGCCTATCAATTAAATAGCTCATTTCAGAGAGTGTTTGAAAATGTAATTTTGTGTTTCTTTACTAAAATAGAACCGTCGCTCTTGTTGTGTTTAATCGGTAATGTCTATCTATTTGATTTGTAAATATTTTATTATTTAAGTGGCTTTAGGTTATTTATGATGGTTATTTTATACTGAAGATAAGCTGAAGGCGTTGTTAATTAATAAATTGGGGTGATGAATTGTCAATAACTAACAAAGTAATGATATGAAGATTTAATAGTTTCCTTCTGGACTATTTTGTTGCTATTTTATCAATATGTTATGCCGGTTAACTTATTTAACCAGCATACTTAAGCGGCTATTATGTCGCGCGGGCAACAATAAACAAGCGTGGAAACGCGAGTAAGCGCCGACCATCCACTTGCTGCGGGTACTTGGCATCAATGATGGCTAGATAATCCTGTAAAAAATCCAATCGCATAGCCTCAGAAAGTGGCTCAAGGAAAGGCCGCAAGCCGGTCGATCGCAGCCAATCCACAATCGCCTGTGCCGAGGGCATCGGGTGGTAATAGGTAGTGCGCCAGATATCGACCTGCTCAGCATGTGGTGCCAGCAAATCATAATATTGATTGGCGGTGAGCACTTTTGCCCGAATCGCCCCCGCCTCTCGTAGTGTTTGTTGCCACGGGCCGTTTTCTGCTACCTCACGCATGGCTCTATGGCTGGGTTCATCCAGGTTATCGGGCATTTGAACCGCCAGGATGCCACCGGGCGAAAGTTTGGCAAATAAAGAGGGGAAGAGTTGCTGGTGGTCGGTTAACCACTGCAATGATGCATTGGCATAAATGAGATCTTGTGGCTGTGAAGGTTGCCATTGGCGGATATCTGCTGCGAGAAAAATGCAATCAGGTAGGCGTTGCTGTGCACTGAGCAACATGGCACTTGAGTTATCAACGCCGACCAACTGACTGTGGGGAAATCGCTGGTGCAGCAATTGAGTGGAGTTACCCGGCCCGCAGCCTAAATCAGTGATACGTTGCGGTGCATCAGCAGCAATATGTGCCAGCAGATCATGAGCAGGGCGAGTGCGTTCGGCTTCAAATTGGCGGTATAAATCAGGATCCCAGTCTTGCATGCATGGCCTCCGGTAGCGAAAAAGTGGAGTAATGGGGGAGTCACCGCCGCTATCACTCCCATAACCTCATGTCTTAACACGGTAAAGAGCAAGAATATTTTACAGATTCTGTAATGGCCCGCTAAACAATACCGCTCCAGTTGGTTGACCAGTAGGTGATCCGCCGTGAGGCTCCAGACTGATTGCCAGTAATGAGTTCCCACTTAATTGATTTTCAGCTAGCGTCAGTTGTGTTGAGCCATGGGTATTGAGTAAACCCAGAGAATGAGGTTTTTCACCCGCAGGAATGCTCCATAATTCAAGGCTATTGTTGTCGCTTACCGCAATAGGGTTCAGTGGAGTGAGTGTCAAACTGCGGGTCGATTTCTCAAGACTGACAACCCATTGACCACTTTGCTGACTATTTGACAACACCGCCACCGGTATGGCCGCCGGGGGTTCTACCAACAAACGTGGTATCACTAGCATGGCCGCAAGACCAGCGGCTACAGCCCAGCCGACATAAGACCAACGGTTTCGTTTGATATGGCGTACATTTATCGGTGGTAATTGTAATTCCAGCCGTTTCCAAACGCGCTCAGGTGGTTCTAATGGAGCTAGCTGGTTATCCAATTGAGTCAATAGGCTTTGCCAACTGGCAACATCTGCCGCCAGTCGTGGCTCACGGTGAACTCTTCGTTCAAAACGCATCCGGGCCAGTCCGCGCAGGGTTCCCAGCGCATACTCTGCAGCCAGTGCTGAGTCATATTCGCGTCTGTTTTTCATAAACCTACACAGTCCTTTAGGTGGTCCAGTGCACGACGTATCCAGCTTTTTATCGTACCGAGTGGTTGTTGTAAATGAACCGAGATTTCCCCATGAGAAAGCCCTTGGTAATAGGCCAGCATAATACTTTGGCGTTGCTCTGCTGACAGATGTGCCAGACAGCCAGCTAATTGCTTAGCCTCACTGTCTTGCTGCAATTGTGCCAGGGGCGTCAGAGCGTCATCAGTTAGATTATCTGTATCGTCATCGTCCAGAGTTTGCAGGCGATTATCACTGCCTCGCATCAGGTCGATAGCCCGATTGCGTACGATATGAGTTAACCACGTCAGCGGCGCACTGAGTTGCGCATTGTAATTCCCCGCACGGTTCCAAACCGTGAGAAAGCTGTCGTGTAAAACTTCTTCTGCTCGGGCAGGATTGCGGAGCATTCGTAAAGCGACCGCGAATAATCGGGGGGAGGTGAGTCGGTAAAGCTTTTCAAAAGCGGACTGATCGCCTTGAGCGATGGCATCTATCAGTCCTATCTGTTGTTCCAGCGAACATTCATTCATGTGCCAATCCCTAAAAAATCCGTCAGGTGCAGTGAGACACTGCACCCAGTATAGACGGGTTTTATTTAGGCATCAGAACCGTATCAATAACATTGATAACACCATTTTTCTGTTGTACATCATAGGTGCTGATATTAGCGATATTACCTTTAGCATCTTTGAGTTGAATATTATGTGGGCCGTTATTCATAATCCATAGTGGCTGGCCGTTGACTGTTTTCAGTTCAGCAGATCCTCCACCGGCTTTAATTTTACTTTCTAGCTGCTTCATATCGTACTTCCCAGCCACCACGTGATACGTCAGGATTTGGGTGAGCATGGCCTTGTTTTCTGGCTTGACCAAATTTTCAACCGTACCTGCTGGCAATTTTGCGAAGGCGGCGTCAGTGGGCGCGAACACAGTAAAGGGGCCGGGACCTTGTAGGGTATCAACTAACCCGGCAGCTTTCACCGCGGCAACCAAAGTGGTGTGATCTTTCGAGTTCACCGCATTCTCAATAATGTTTTTGCTTGGGTACATTGAAGCGCCACCCACCATGACAGTGTCTGACATCATGGCGGCCATTGAAACACTGCTGAACACTAAGGAAGCACAGATAGCGGTACGAATAAGCGTTTTCATAATGTATTCCTTTTAGGGGAGTTGAGGTGAAGTCTTGCCTCACATCTACCTATACGAATCAGCCTGGTGTTTTGGATGCAAAAAAAATGAAAAATAATCAATAAAAAACGCCAACCCGTGAAATGACTGGGTTGGCGTGTAGTCGATTAAAGTTTTACTAGGGGAAAATAGAGGTTCAGTGCTGGTCAGGGACGAGTCGTCGATGCATAACATAGGCATCAACATAACCCAATTCGCTATGGTTAAACGCCTCTGGCAGGGTGGCAATGATTTCAAAACCTAACTTTTGCCACAGTGTAATTGCCAGAGTGTTGGTGCTGACCACAAAGTTAAACTGCATTGCCCGATACCCTAGAGCGGTTGCCTGTTCAATGCAATGGATGCCCAGCGCTTTACCGATCCCCAAACCGCGGGCTTGCCCGTCAACCATAAATGAAGCATTGGCAACATGGGAGCCTAGGTCGCGTTGGTTATCAATTAATTTATACATGCCAACAATACGTTGCTCATGCAGTGCGACAAAACAGCGAACACCGGGAGCAAACCAGTAATCATAGGCATCTTGTTCGGGCGTTTCTGGAGTGAATACATAAGTGTCACCACGACGGATTACCGCCTGAAACAGCGGCCATATTTGGGCAAAATCTTCGGGTGTTGCTATTCTGATTTCCATACAAGGGCTCATATTCAAGCAACCTGATCAATGTGTGGCTTGGGTTTAATCGTCAAAGTTGCGCCGATAGACGCGCTGATAATTGATGCCAGTGCCAACCATTGAATCAATGTCAGATGTTCATTTAAAAATACCAGTCCCGAAATTGCTGCTAATGCCGGTTCCAAGCTCATTAATGTACCAAATGTACGAGTAGGAAGACGAGTTAGCGCCACCATCTCAAGTGAGTATGGCAATGCGGTAGACAGAATCGCGACTGCCAGGGCAACAGGTAAGATTGCTGGAGCAAACAGTGCTAAGCCATTGTAAGCCACACCAATTGGGCAGAAAACCAGTGCGGCAATCAAAGAGCCAACTGCCACGGTTCCTGGCCCATGATCGCCCCCGGCTTTCTGGCCTGAAACGATATACAAAGCCCAACAAGCCCCTGCCCCTAGAGCACAAGCCGCCCCAAATAAATCAATGGTGCCAATGCTATTTCCTAAGGGCAAGAGGAACCACAGACCAAGAATGGCTAAACCGACCCAGATAAAATCGACCGGACGGCGCGACGCTAACATGGCGACTGCCAGAGGTCCGGTAAATTCCAGAGCAACGGCAATGCCTAATGGCACCGTTTTTAACGACAGATAGAACAGGAAATTCATGCCACCTAATGTCACCCCGTAGATAAGCAAAGGTAAGCGGCGACCCGCCTCAAATCGCATCCGCCAAGGTTTAAAAATAACAAACAGTATCAGCGTACCGATACCAAGGCGTAGGGAGGTTATCCCTTGAGCACCGACTACCGGGAACAGACTTTTTGCCAAAGATGCACCGCTTTGTATTGAGATCATGGCGATTATCAGCAAGAAAATCGGGAGAAGTGGCAATGAATGTTTGGATGAAGGAGATAAAGACATCCTTTTGAGCCTCAAAAAAAGTATTAGGTATCAATGTCAACCAGTGTAAATGAAATGTCAGTGAAGTGTTTGAAAATAACCACAGGCTATAAATAGGGAATAGGAAAGAGCAAAAAAATAATTATTTTTTTCCGAGTTGCTGTTTTTTAACGCTATTTCTGTCGCTAATTTGAGCATGAAAATTAAGAATAGTCTGGAATGGCTTTTGGTGATGAAGGTCACAAAAGAGAGTGGTATAGTGAAAAATCGTAAAGGTATTAGCAAGATGGAAGATGCTTGAAATTCTTTGTTACACCAAATAATTACTTAGACAATCATTATCAGGCAGAGTTTATAACTGTTTATTGTTATAATTTGATGGTGTTTTTGTTTCATCTAAAAATTTGCGTCTTTCGAGGTGGTTATGAATAAAATTACATGTCTTTCAGCTGTAGCAGCTTGTGTATTAGCGGTAACTGCAGGTTCAGCTTTTGCAGGTCAAAGCACCGTTTCTGGTGGTTATGCCCAGAGCGATTACCAAGGTGTTGCTAACAAATCTTCAGGTTTCAACCTGAAATATCGTTACGAGTGGAGTGATTCTCAACTGGGTTACATCACCTCTTTCACTCACACTGAAAAAAGCAGCTTCGGTGATAGCGCCTCTGTTTATAACAAAGCACAATACAATGCAATCACCGGTGGTCCAGCTTACCGTATCAACGATTGGGCTAGTGTTTATGGTTTAGTTGGTGTGGGTTATGGCCGTTTCAGCCAGAACTTCCCAACTGCTGCTAGCAATAAAAACAGCACCAGCGATTACGGTTTTACTTACGGCGCAGGTATGCAGTTTAACCCAATGCAAAATGTTGCCCTGGACGTTTCTTACGAGCAGAGCCGCATTCGCAATGTTGATATTGGCACTTGGGTTGCAGGTGTAGGTTACACTTTCTAAGTCACTGCTTAGGATTATCAGCATGGACCTTTAACAGTGCCATGCCGAACTTGATAAAAATCCGCTCTTGAGCGGATTTTTTTTCGCCGGTAATAATGAAATTAAGAAGCTGTAAGCGGTTTTAGCGGTACAACATTTTGGGTCGGGATAAAAACTATTTGACCGCGTTGGCAGCATCAGCAATCAAATCGATAATTTGCTGCGGGTGCGAGAGATGGGCGGTATGGCTAGAGGGGAATTCAATGACTTTTTGTGCCTGAATGCGTTCGGCAAATCCGCGTTGTGTTTCGACTGGCAGCATTCTGTCTTCTGTTGAAATCTGATACCAACAAGGTTTTACTCGCCAGGCTGGCTGGGCAGATTTATCGGTAAAAGCGCGGGCAGCTAAAGGTTTTTGCACCAAAGCCATCACCAGTGCTTCATTTTCATCGAAATCCTGACACATATTCTCATGGAATTTGTCGGTATCGATCCATAAAAAGCCATTGTCATCTGGACGAATATACGCCGCACCAGCAGGAGCTTCACGCAAAGCAAAAGTGCTTGATAAGCTTTCACCGGCATCTGGGGCAAACGCGGAGAGATAAACCATCCCGACCACATTTGGTAGGTGCCCGACTTGGGTAATCACCATCCCACCGTAAGAGTGACCGACTAATAAGGTTGGGCCATATAGCGCGGTGGTTTGCTTAATAGTGCGTTCCACATCATCAGCCAATGATGTTAGCGGATTTTGGATAGCAATAACTCGATGTCCCATTGCATGTAAGGCGGGAATAATATATCGCCATTGTGAGCCATCAGCCCACGCGCCATGCACTAATAGAATATTTAGTTTTGCCGCCATATATCCCCCTGAACAGGTATTATCGTAAGGCGAGCATAATATATCTATGCCGCAATGGTATTATTGACGAATAACAAATTCTACTCATTTACAGCTGTTAATTAAAACGCTTACGCTCGGTTATATGTTATTAAAATTAATAAAATCTGTTATTAGATATAAAGTATAAAGCTTTGGTGGTACATCGCTTTAAGATAAATACTAAAATGAGATAGCAATGCTCCGATAAGTACGATATAAAATTCTTTATAACGAAAAATATTTTACATTAAATAATAAAAAACAAGAGATTAAACAAGTTTTATATTCGTAATTCCATGGGTTATTTACTGGTAAAAATGGAATAATATGACACACTACTTATAGCTTTGATTGACTTTCATATCTCTAAATGGTGATTAATACATCAAGCTAAAAAATGAAATAAATAATATAAAACAATAGATTGCTATAAAAATAGGTTGTAATCATGACAATACTCAGTGAACCGGTAGCTTCTATGCAGCATGATACTCAACTCGAACAGCAGATTTTACGACGTTCGATCTTTTGTACTTTATTTATTGCCAGCATGGGGATCATTTTCGGTATTGTGTGCGGTTCGATGTCGATTATTTTCGATGGTATGTTCTCTGCTTTAGATGCAGGCATGTGCAGTTTATCTTTGTTGGTTTCACGATTACTGGGCCAGCCAAATAGTCGGCGTTTTCAATATGGCTTCTGGCACGTAGAACCTCTGGTCTTGGCCTTTAATGGTAGCCTACTGGCGTTGCTTTGTCTGTATGCCTTTGTTAATGCTATTAAAGGTATTATTGATGGTGGGCGGGAATTAGATCTGGGTTGGGCAATTGTTTATGCCCTGGTGGTCAGCACCTTCTGTTTTACTATTTTCTTAAAGCAGCGACGTTTAAATAAACGCGTTAAGTCTGAATTAATCGCGTTGGATACCAAAAGTTGGCTGATGTCGGCTTGTATTAGTTCTGCTTTATTAGTGGCTTTTTTACTTTCCTGGAGCATGGAAGGGACCCGCTATGAGCATTGGATTGTTTATACTGACCCTGGCGTATTGGCACTGTTAACCTTGATTTTGATTCCTGTTCCGATAAAAACAGTTATATCGGCCGTCCGTGAAGTCTTACAAATGACACCAGATACATTGGATGCTTCGATGGAGACCTTAATGGACAAATTAATGGCGAAGTACAACTTTGTTGATTATTCACATTATGCAACTCGTATTGGCCGAGGGTTGTTCGTTGAAATTCATGTGGTTATCCCGCCTGAAATGGAAGACAGCGGAGTATCCTATTTTGACAAAATACGCGATGAAATCTCTCATGCGATTGGTGAGTCGGGCCCACACCGCTGGTTAACTATTTCCTTTACCCGTAATGCGAAGTGGTTATAGCAAAAAAGTAGTGGGTAAGGTGACGTAACATTAACTAACTTGGATAATGAATAAGATGATTGTTAAACGCCATGTAAAACTTAACCCTATTGATGCGCCACCACGATTTAATGCTATCGCCAAAATAGCGATAAGTGATAGCACCATTGCTGCTCGTAAAGCTAAAGTTATCAATAACATGATACAGGCTAATATCGACTATTTACTTGTATATGCTGATAAAGAGCATGGGGGGAATTTTGAATATCTGACCGGATTTATCCCCCGATTTGAAGAAGCTGCTCTGGTGTTACATGTTTCAGGGGAAGTCTATTTATTGCTGGGCAACGAGAACTTAAAGTTGTCGCAATATGCAAGGATCAGCAATACAGCAATTCATATCCCCTATTTTTCACTGCCAAATCAGCCAATGGAAAACCGTAAGACGCTAGTTGAGTTACTGGCTGATAGTGGCATTAAGCAAGCTAAAAAGGTCGGTGTTGCCGGGTGGAAACTGTTTACCAGTCAGTTGGACGATAATAACCAGCTATTTGATATTCCTTATTTTCTTCTGGATGCAATTAAACAATCTGTTTCATCTGAAACGGCAATTACCAATGCCACAAACCTATTTATTGGCAGTGATATAGCGGCCAGAGTGACGAACAATGCTAATGAATTAGCACATTATGAATATGGCGCTAATCTAGCATCTAACTGTGTTATTAATGCCTTAGCGGCGGTAGACGTCGGCATAACAGAAAAGCAACTTGGCAGCCTATTGGCTGATGAGGGGCAGCCTAATACTGTTATAATCATTGCTGCCACGGGCGAGCGCTTTGAACAGGCGAATTTGTACCCTGGAGATAAAGCAATACAACTTGGCGATAAGATATCTTTGACTACCGGTTTTAAAGGCGGCCTGAGCAGTAGAACCGGTTATGCGGTTCACCATGCTGATGAATTGCCAGCGGCACAAAGAGACTATCTTGATAAAGTGGCTATTCCTTATTACGCCACGGTTGTGACTTGGCTGGAAAATATTCGCATTGGCATGCTGGGTAAAGAGATGTATGCGCTAGTTGAAACTGTTTTCCCTAAGGCGCAATACCACTGGTCATTAAATCCAGGCCATTTAACCGCAGATGAAGAGTGGCTTTGCTCGCCGATTTATTCTGGTTCAGAAGAGAAAATCCGCAGTGGGATGCTATTCCAAATTGATATTATTCCTGCGGTAAAAGGCTATGCTGGAGTGAGTGCAGAAGATTGTATTGCACTCGCCGACCAACCGTTGCGCGATGAACTGGCGGCCCATTACCCTGAGGTTTGGCAAAGAATACAACAGCGCCGTGCTTACCTTAGCAACACACTGAATATTCATCTCAGTGAAGAAATACTCCCGATGTCTAATACCCTGGGGTATCTACGACCTTTCTTGTTGGATAAGTACAGTGCTCTGCAATGCAGCAAGGATGCAACACACTGAAGTTGGCATCTTCCATCACAGGGGCTATTTAGCCCCTGTGATGCGTAATAAACCGAGCGATACTGCAGCCTATTACCCGATTTATCCCCCCTGTTGAGATTTCATGCAAACTGGAGGCGATACTCTTGCCATCTTGTGGCATAATGCGCGCCGAATCACATTTTCTAGTATTCTTGAATACCCCTATTCAGTAATCCAATCGAGAGCGAGCTCTGTGCTAAGTACTAACAATATCACCATGCAATTCGGCAGCAAGCCGCTGTTTGAAAACATTTCAGTAAAATTCGGCGGCGGTAATCGCTATGGTCTGATCGGTGCTAATGGTTGTGGTAAATCCACATTCATGAAAATCCTTGGTGGTGATCTGGTGCCAAGCGCCGGTAACGTCTTCCTAGACCCGAATGAGCGTCTGGGTAAATTACGTCAGGATCAATTCGCCTTTGAAAACAACACAGTGCTGGACACCGTTATTATGGGTCACGGCGAGTTGTGGGAAGTCAAGGAAGAGCGCGATCGCATTTACGCCATGGCTGAAATGAGCGAAGAAGATGGCTATAAAGTAGCTGATCTGGAAGTTGCCTATGGTGAAATGGATGGTTACAGCGCAGAAGCCCGTGCCGGTGAATTGTTGCTTGGCGTCGGTATTCCGGTTGAACAGCATTATGGTTTGATGAGCGAAATTGCACCCGGCTGGAAATTGCGTGTATTGTTGGCGCAGGCTCTGTTCTCTGACCCGGAAATTCTGTTACTTGACGAACCTACCAACAACTTGGATATCGATACTATCCGCTGGTTGGAGCAAGTGCTGAACGAGCGTAACAGCACCATGATCATTATTTCCCATGACCGTCACTTCCTGAATATGGTGTGTACCCACATGGCGGATCTGGATTATGGCGAATTGCGTGTTTATCCGGGTAACTATGACGAATATATGACCGCGGCGACTCAAGCCCGCGAGCGTCTGTTATCTGATAACGCCAAGAAGAAAGCCCAGATCTCAGAGCTGCAATCTTTCGTTAGCCGCTTTAGCGCCAATGCTTCTAAATCCAAGCAGGCAACTTCCCGCGCCCGTCAGATTGATAAAATCCAGCTTGATGAAGTGAAGGCCTCCAGCCGCCAGAACCCGTTTATCCGCTTTGATCAGGATAAAAAACTGTTCCGTAATGCGCTGGAAGTTGAAATGTTGACCAAAGGTTTTGATAACGGTCCACTGTTTAAAAACCTGAATTTGCGCCTGGAAGTGGGTGAGAAAGTCGCTATCCTCGGGCCAAACGGTATTGGTAAATCTACTTTGCTGAAAACCTTAGTTGGCGATTATGAGGCAGATACCGGCACGGTAAAATGGTCTGAAAACAGTAAGATTGGTTACTACGCACAGGATCACGCCAACGAGTTTGAGATTGACCTGACGGTATTTGACTGGATGAGTCAGTGGAAACAGGAAAAAGACGACGAACAGGCTGTGCGCAGCGTGTTGGGCCGTTTGCTGTTTAGCCAAGATGATATCAAGAAGAAGGTTAAGGTACTGTCTGGTGGCGAAAAAGGGCGGATGTTGTTTGGTAAGCTGATGATGCAGCGCCCTAATATTCTGGTAATGGATGAGCCAACCAACCATTTGGATATGGAATCCATCGAATCTCTCAACATGGCATTGGAAATGTACGAAGGCACCTTGATTTTCGTATCCCATGACCGTGAGTTCGTCAGTTCTCTGGCGACGCGTGTAATTGAAATGACACCGAAAAAATTGATCGACTTTACTGGTAACTACGAAGATTATCTGCGTAGCCAAGGTATTCAGTCCTGATTATTTGACTGAGTGTTAATAAGAAAGCTGATGCCCTGCATCAGCTTTTTTTTGCTTTAATACTCAGTGATTGCGAAGCTACGCTTTGCTGCAAACCTCACAATTGGCATCTTTTGCCAGCTTCATACTGCGGAACTCGCCCGTCATGGCATCGTACATCAGAATTCGGCCCGATATAATTTGCCCATAATTAGCCAGTAATTTTATGGTTTCCATCGCTTGTAGATTGCCAATAATGCCCACCAGTGGAGCCATGACCCCGGCCTCAACGCAGGTTAGGGCGTTATCACCAAACAGCCGGCTTAAGCAGCGATAACAAGGCTGGTTTTCCTGATAGGTAAATACACTAACTTGCCCTTCCATGCGGATTGCCGCACCAGAAACCAGTGGCTTATGCTGTGTATAACAGAGGCGATTAAGTTGTTCGCGGCTGGCGACATTATCTGTGCAATCCAATACTAACTGATGCTTAGCTATCACTGCGGAGAGCTGCTCATCATCTAACTGCGCATCAATGGTTTCCAGTTTCACTTCGGAATTCATCTCTGACAGTGTCAGTGCCGCAGAAGCCACTTTAGACATGCCGATGCGGCTATCGCGATGCAGAATTTGCCGCTGCAGGTTAGAAAGGGAAACAGTATCAAAATCCAGCAGTGTAAGATGGCCGACACCTGCCACCACCAGATATTGTGCTGCTGCGCACCCAAGGCCACCTAAACCAACAACTAATACCTTAGCTGCATTGAGTTTTTCCTGACCATCAAAATCAAAACCGCGCAGGACGATTTGCCGGTTATAACGTAGGGTTTGTGCATCGGAAAGTTCAGGCAACATGTCGGCCTCTCAGCAATTGATTGTTCAATGATTCACTAACTCAAGAGCCCATTAAATAACTCGATCTCAACGCTTTCACCGATGGCTACCGAGCCACGTTCCCGTTCCAGGACAATAAAACAGTTACCTTGGCTGAATGAACTGAAAACGTGAGAACCTTGATGACCGGTGGTGCGCACTTGCAGTTCACCATCGGCATTAGTGGAGACAACACCGCGCTGGAAGTCTAATCGGCCCGGCGTTTTTTTCAATTTTGTGGTTGTTTTCGCCTTCAATCGTAATGGCGGATGCCACTCTGAATGACCCGATAATTTAGCGATGAGCGGTTGTACCAACTGATAAAATGTTAGGGCCGCAGAGACAGGGTTACCAGGCAAGCCGCAGAACCAGGCATTTTTCAACTTGCCAAAAGCAAAAGGTTTACCGGGCTTTATGGCTAACTTCCAAAAACCAATATCTCCCAACTCATCTAGCATCTGCTTGGTATAATCGGCTTCACCCACTGAAACGCCACCACTACTAATGACTAAGTCAGCGGCAGCATCAGCTTGCTCGAAAGCTTTGCGCAAGGCTTGTTGGTCATCAGGGATGACACCGAGATCAATAATTTGGCAACCGAGTTGCAGCAGCATTAAGCGCACAGCGAAACGGTTAGTATCATAAATCTGGCCTTCACCTAAGGGTTGCCCGACCGCTTGTAACTCATCACCGGTTGAGAAAATAGCAACTTTCAATGCACGGAATACCGTCACCTCCGCAATACCTAATGATGCCAATAGCGGCAGTTGTGGCACACCTAATCTTACTCCAGCAGGGAAAACGGCGGCACCTTGTTGGATATCTTCACCCGCCAGACGGATATTTTGCCCTGGATGTACATTGCCACTAAATATGACCCCTTGCTCACTCACCGTCGCCTGTTCTTGCATGATGACGGCGTCGGCACCTGCGGGAATTGGCGCGCCAGTCATGATTCGGACACAAGTATTGGCTGGCCACTCATCGTTAAATGGTGCGCCTGCAAAAGCCTTACCGGCCACCGGCAATGGCATTGTGCTGCTAAGCTCATTACAGCGTACAGCATAACCGTCCATGGCTGAATTAGCGAAAGGTGGCACGGCAATGGGTGATGCAATGGCACAAGCTGTGATACGCCCCGCAGCATCAGTGAGTGCGACAGTTTCTGTGGTCTGTAATGGCGTGACCTGTGACAGCATTTTAGTCAGTGCTTGTTCCAGAGAGAGTAAATCCGAGGTATTACAGTGATCCATGCTGAACTCCGTGGTCTGAGGGCATCGTTGCAAAGAGACAATGGGTGCAGGGATGCCTACCAAATAAGAGAGCTATTATGGCAGAGATTGCCATGCGGGTGAATTGATGGAAGGCAAAGAGACTTAGACTGATACTGTCTTAATCAGCAATATTCTTTTTATTAGCAGTGGCCCTTATCAGGCGAAATAGGAGGGGATATGGATTTTCAAAAAATTCTGAAATTCTGGTTTAAAGAGATGGATCAAGCTCTGTGGTTTAAAAAAGACGAGGATTTCGACGCCTATTTACGTCAGCATTTTGGTTCGGTCTGGCAGGCAGCCTCAAAAGGCGAACTGGCTCACTGGCGATGTCATATTGAAGGGCGCTTGGCCGAAATATTAATATTAGATCAATTTAGTCGAAATATGTTTCGCGATTTACCGACGTCTTTCTCTTGTGATGGTATGGCACTGGTATTGGCGCAGGAGGCCGTTAGCAGCGGTCAGGTAGAGCAGTTATCGGAGACACAACGCGGCTTTCTCTATTTGCCCTTTATGCATTCAGAATCAGCATTAATTCATCAGCAAGCATTAGCACTTTATACGGAGTTAGGTAATGAGCTCCAACTGGACTATGAGCTGCGCCATAAAGCGATTATTGATCGTTTTGGCCGATATCCACATCGCAATCATATTCTCGGGCGTGTATCTAGCGCGGAGGAACAAGCCTTTTTGTTACAGCCTGGCTCGGCATTTTAGCTTGCAGAGCTAAAGCATGATGGCTTGGGTATATTCCGCCCCTTTTTCGACGGGCGGAATATTATCTATTATGCCCATTTTTGTCGTTAATCTCGCAAAAAAACTCTAATTACACTGACCTTATTACATATTTATGCCATTGACATCACAGCGGAAAATGAGGTTTTTCCTAAACTGCTGTCAGGGATAGAACTCCAATTGAAACGATATTGTTACCAATATATAACAACATAACAATATATAAATGAGAGTTCAGCGCCTGCATATACTTGGAGCCAGGTTTATGTCGGTATGGACGTCCCACCAGATGACGGAAACATCAATATGGCAGACACAACATCAGTAGATGCGGCATCGACGGAAAGTACAGCAATAGCCACGCATTCAGCTCGGCTAACGGAACAAGCGGATACCCGGCAGAGAATTCGGGCCATTGTTGGTGCTTCTTCGGGTAATTTGGTTGAATGGTTCGACTTCTACATTTATTCATTCTGCGCGCTTTACTTTGCGCCCCTTTTTTTTCCTAACGATAATCCTACGACCCAGTTAGTCCAAACTGCAGGGGTTTTTGCCGCGGGTTTTTTGATGCGCCCAATTGGCGGTTGGTTATTTGGATATATTGCCGATAAACATGGCCGTAAGCTTTCGATGCTAATTTCGGTCTATATGATGTGTGCGGGCTCATTAATGATTGCCTGCTTACCTACTTATGCTTCAATTGGTAGCCTGGCCCCCATTTTGTTATTAGTTGCACGTCTGTTTCAAGGGCTATCTGTTGGCGGAGAATATGGTACTAGCGCCACATACATGAGTGAAGTTGCGGTGAAAGGGCGCAAAGGTTTTTATGCTTCTTTCCAATATGTCACGTTAATTGGCGGTCAATTATTGGCATTATTAGTGCTGGTTTTATTACAGCAGACCCTGCCATCGGAAGTATTACATAGTTGGGGATGGCGTATTCCTTTCGTATTGGGGGCATTACTGGCCGTGGTAGCACTTTACTTACGGCGCTCGCTCAATGAAACTTCGGATGAAAAGACGCGCAATAAAAAAGATGCAGGTAGTTTAAAAGGGCTATGGAAGAACCGCCGTGCTTTTATTATGGTATTAGGTTTTACTGCTGGTGGTTCGCTCTCTTTTTATACTTATACCACCTATATGCAAAAATATTTGGTCAATACCGCCGGAATGGATGTGAAAACTGCCAGCTTAGTCATGACTGCAGCATTGTTTATTTTTATGATAATACAACCATTATTTGGTGCACTATCTGACCGTATTAGCCGGCGAACCTCCATGCTGACTTTTGCTTTATTATCAATGCTGCTCACTGTGCCAATTTTGCATGCACTAAAAGGTGTCACTAGCCCTTATATTGCTTTTGCACTGATTGTCACTGCCCTAATTATTGTTAGCTTCTATACCTCTATTGGCGGATTACTGAAAGCAGAAATGTTTCCACCCGAAGTTCGGGCTTTAGGTGTTGGCTTATCCTATGCCGTCGCCAATGCTATATTTGGCGGCAGTGCTGAATATGTGGCGTTATCACTCAAGTCATTTGATATGGAAAGCAGCTTTTTTTGGTATGTCTCGGCAATGTGTTTCTTAACTTTCCTGGTTTCCTTACGTTTACACCGTAAAGGACAAGAAGTTGAACTATAGACGGCATAATTGCTGCTAATAGTATTTTACTACTGAGGTCGCAATCTTGTGGCTTCAGTAGATACTGGCGATATAATTCTGGATGGTTGCCAGCAAATTTCCCGTACCACAGCATGCATCATTATATCCTTCAGTGTGTCTACGATTAATAACTCGGTCATGGGGGCAACCACCATGGCAAATAGAAAACCACGGGCAATGATGCATTTTTTTAGTAGCCTCATTTTCCTCGTTGATGGCTTGTTGATTATGTGTTGAGTGCGCTAGCAGGTCTGCTAAGTCAGTAGATAATAATGAACCATAAATACTATTTTTATCTCCAACATACTTATCGCAAGGAGAGACGTCCCCATTGGGTTCGAGAGTAATAATTTCTTGTGAGCAATTACCAGACCAATAGCAGGCAGCTGGTTTTTGGCTAGGGTTTCTTAGCACCTTGATAAAGTCGTCAAAAACAGCAATATGTATTTTTTCTTGGTAATCTCTTACCCAAATAGTAAACAGTACTGAGAGGAAATGAATAAACTCGGCATAAGTGATAAAGTTATAGCCAACATATTCACCTTTAACCAACCGATTATCTGGAACGATATTGAGGAACTCAATACAATTTAGTTCGATTGAAATAAAATAGTCTAGCATTTCTCTTATATCAGTTTGATATATATCTCGATCAACAACAATGAGTGCGCCATATAAAATGTTATGCTGGCGAAGTTTTTTTATCCCTTGTGCCACGCGTTCAGATGTTCCTTTCCCTCGATAGTCGATTCTCCGTTTATCATTTATCGTTGGGACTCCATCAAGACTAATTCCGACATTCATACCAATACCTTGGATGAATTTCAACCACTCGTTGGATATATTAACTAAGTTTGACTGCATTGTGTTTGTTATATATTGCTCTGGCCGTTTAAATTGCTGCTGCAACCAAATAAGCTTTTTAAAAAAAGAAGGTTTTAACAGTGTGACTTCTCCTCCATGCCATACAAATTCAAATCTGTTTACATTCGGAATGGCAAGGAGTTGGCGTACAGTATGAACCAATGTATGAAATGAAACCGTCTGATTGGGACCTTCAGCCCATGAGTGACAATAAGTACAGCGCAGGTTACATAAACGCGTTGCCTTCAGCACAATAACTAACTTTTCTGCCTTAATGGCTTTTGCTGAAATACTTTTACTTATTTCTTCATTATATATTTCTAGCTCATCAGTATCTAATAATTGATTGGCTGGGATCTTTCCTATAAGCAAAGCTGATAAGGCTTTATATTCGCAGCTTTCAAGTTTTTTTAAGTTTTGTGAATTTATATTATTAATATCAATGCAATCAATGTTTTTAATTGGTATCTTATTCTCCATAATGTATTCCTATCTTGTCATGTGAAATTGCCGTCTTTCATATTAACTATTTTTTTCCCATATGCAGATGCTTCATCTGAATGTGTCACCATAATAATAGTAGTGCCTTTTTTATTAATATTTTTCAATTGTTGAAGGACCATATGAGCGTTTTTACTATCCAAATTCCCAGTTGGTTCATCAGCTAAAAGTAATGCGGGTTTGGATACCATTGCTCTAGCTATTGCTACGCGTTGTTGCTGGCCACCAGATAATTGTATTGGTTTATGGTCTCTCCGATTCTCAATGTCGAAAATAGTTAATACTTGATCTACTCGTTCAATGCGCTCTTTCTTATTGATTCCACGATATTTAAGAGGTAATGCAATATTATCAAAGACGGATAGATGGGCGATAAGATTAAATGATTGAAAAATATATCCTATGAGTGTTCTTCTCAGCAGGATTTTTTGTGAGTAGTTCAACTTGGAAACATCTTTTCCAGCCAAAGTAAGAGAACCACTATCTAGATTATCAAACATACCAATAATATTGAGTAGTGTCGATTTACCTGACCCTGATGGCCCCATGATGGAAACAAAGTCACCTTTCTCTACAGAAAAATCAAGATGATTAAGAACCTTGGTTTTTATTGTCTTAGTAATGTAACATTTCTGAGCGTTTTGTATATTTATCATGTTATTTAAACTCAATGATAGCATATTCTTTATTATTGGTTTTAGGAGGTACAATAATTTGTTGTCCTGCTATTAATCCTGCTGTAATTTCTGTTTTTATAGCACTTCTTCGTCTGATTTCAACGTAAGATTTAATAGCTTGATCCTTTTCTGGTTGATAGATATAGATAAATTCGTTCCCACCTTTATCTGAAATGATACTTTCTGCAGGTACCAATAAAACATTGTTGTCCTCATCGTTTAGTGAGATTTTTATTTCAATTGACTGTCCCCTTTTTAGCGGGACAGGACTCTGCTGATATGGTATTAGTTTTGCTTTAAATTTACCATTTTCAACAATGGTTGATACTGACTCAATGAGTAATGGAATATCTTGGCCATTTATTTGTGAAACTATCTGGCTCTGTGGGATTATTTTATCTAGATAGTACTCACTGAAATAAACATTGAAATAATAAGACTGTAAGTTATCTATTACAGCAATTTTCTCGCCAGGTTTTATTTGCTGACCTAATTCAATATCTAAAACAGATAAGGTTCCATCAATAGGTGCCGTTATCACTAACTGGTCCATACCATTTTCAATCATTTTCATCATCCTCTCAAGCAGGGAAATAGAATTATCAATACTTCTTAATTGTGAGGGGAATGACGCTCTATTCTTAGAATCATGTACCCGTAGTATATCAATTTTTGCTTGCCAGTTTTTTAATATGCCAACCTGGTATTCTAATTCTGATTTTGCAATCATTGATTTTTTGTCAAGTTCTCGGTGTCTATTTAAATCTTTAGAGATTATAGCAATTTGGTGTTCAGCTTCTTGTAAGCTGATCTTTGTATCTCGATTATCTTGTTCCAGTTGTATTTTCATATTACGCAGGTTATTTATTTTTTCAACAATGGTGGCTATTCTGGATGTTGCTTCCAGCATAAAGTCATAGTTTGATAAATTAGCAATAACATCACCTTTTGCAACAGTATCAAAGGCCTGTTTTGTAATATTAATAACTTTCCCCCCTCGCTCACTTGATACAATTATACTTTCCTTTGGTACAGTAATCGCTCGGGTAATGAGCAGGTCTTGATAAACTTCTGGTTTTATTGTGTGAAAAATAACATCGTCTCGAGATATGAGTAAGGTTTGTTGCTTTGTAGATAAGTAATAAACAGAATAAACACCTGAAATAAATAACAGCAACACGCAAAAAATGATTAATTTAGCATTTTTATTTATAGATGCTTTTTTTTCTATTTTTATATCCATAATGTTTATTTATTATTCCCTATATTCAGTGTGTTACTGCTGAAAAACAACGTCATGGTCATGACAATAATTATTGCTAAAATAAAACTAATAAGTGCACAAGTAGCATAGATATAGGAAATACTACTGACTAAACTATACTGATCCAACCAACGATGTAATAATAAAAAACTTATAGGAAGTGATACTCCAACAGATATAACTATAGGGATTAGGTTCTGTTGTATAAAGAAGATAATGTTTGTATAAACGGAGCCTCCAATTGACGTCATTATCTCCAATGTTTTACCAAGGCGTTTTGTCTCAGAGGTGCTGATTATTATTGTACTAATAAAAATTAATATGATTGATAGTAAGGTAACTCGACTAATGGTTTCCTGCATGAGTATGCTATTGTTGAAGTACTCTTTATGCAAGTTGCTGACTAATTTTATTTGCTCAGGATTAACACTATAGTGCTGCAATAGTTTTATTATAACTTCTAGATCCCGTATATTACTGAATTTTATTGCGCCATAACGTTGAACATCTTTTTCAATGAAAATAAGTAATGGTGGTGGAGTGTTTTCATGGTCTGCAAGATAAAAATCATCGACTATCCTTAGGATTCTCACCGGTTGCTGTACACCATTTTTTTTTATATAGAATAAATTATTTAATACTTGCTCATAAGAATACAACCCCATTAATGATAAAAAAGACTTAGTGACAATAGCATGGAATATATTATCATGCTCACTCGGTAAGATAGGGGACTCTCTCCCTGCCAGTGTTTTTATGTCCCAAGTTTTAATAAAGTGTTTATTTACATTAAGCGTATTTACTGTGACTAATTTGTCTTTTTCTTGCTGGTTATGATGAAATACCGAGACGTTATTTCTCGACATGTCAAATGGCCGCCAACTGCTCATTGCAAGATTGCTTGCGTAAAGTTCTTTTTTTAACTTATCTTGCAAGCTATTTGCTGAGACATGAGATTTTAACTCGTCGCTTAGTGGGAATGTCACTATATTCTCTGTTTCATAACCAAAGTTATTATTTTGCATGAAACGTGTTTGTGTCATTATGCCTGCCCATAAGTAAATTATGATCCCAGCAATAATAAGCTGTATACAAAACATCAGGCTGTATATGTTATGAGTATGAGATTGCTGAGTGTTATAGGTATTATAAGGGCGAGAAAGGGTGAGTAAAAATAAAAAATGCGCAAGTAAAATAGCAATGTATGTAGCGGCTAATGTAATAGAGAATGCTGTTGAAAAATCTTGACTGCCATGAGTAAAGATTAACTCTCTGACCCCATCCGAAAGTTGTATTAGAGCAGCTAAAATGAAAAGAACCAATACCAGCATAAATGCAGTTTGTAATGTTGCGATGATAAATGACTCACAGATGAGTTGATAATAGGATGCCCCTACGGCTTTTTTGACATAAAAACTATTTCTCTTATTCGCATTAATTACATTGTTAATATTGAAGAAATTCATAGTTGTAGTTAAAAAAACAAATAAACCGGAGGCATATAAAATAGTTAAATACGCTGATGAAATCACTATACTGATCTCATCTGGTAATGCATTATCGTAATGAATATCGGTAATGTTACGAGTAGACAATTGGATGAACTCTTCCGGGCTAAAAGGGGCTCCTGGAAGTTGGGGGGCGTACTGACTAATATATGAGTTAAGTTGCTTAATATTAGGCACTGTACCGGGTTGCATCGTAATAAATACATAAGCGTGTGTATCATACCAATCATGTCTTTTATCTTGATAACCATCTATAATTTCAGGGGCGAATGCTATGATTGCTTTAGTTTTAAAACGACTCGATTTATTGAATTCAACCATTTCCTTGATGATGAACTGCCCTTTATCCCCTAATGTAATGACATGCCCTTGTGGATTGTCCAGATGAAGATATTGGCGGTTGAACTCTGGAGTGATAATAATTTCATTACGTGCCAGATATGGAATTTTTTGTTGGAAAGGATTTAAGGTGTCAAAAAAATTGACGCTCACTGCATAAATATCTACATCTGAATGGGTTCTATCATTGATCTGCAAATGAGTTAAAATACGAATAATGGAGTTTACAGACTTGATGTTTTTGTCATTCTCTAACACAGAAATAAGAGGTAAGGGGACTTGCGCTGATTTAATTCTATCTCCATTAGGCAGATTAAACCGTGTTTCTATTCGATAGATATCTTTATAGTCACTATGCTGCTTTTCAATACGAAAATCAGTTAAATAAAGAAGTAACACTAAAAATGATGAGATTAGCCCAATGGCTGTTACTATTATAGCTAACAGGCTCGATATTGGGCTTAGCTTCAAATCATTGAAAAATTCACTTGTCAGCATAGGGAAATATCTCACTGGTTTTAATAAAATCTAGTGATGTTATTACTATTAAGATGATGTTGTGCTACTGCATCAGTATTGAAGTAACTTACATTCTTTATTCAAATTATATTGACTGTCTATTGCGGTTAAGATGCTAACGAAAGCATCTTAACCGGCAGGTATTAAATGTTCCCATTGTATAATCTATTGTTGTGTAAAGCTTTTTGACCAGTTCCATGCGGTTATTTTATTATCTGAATCGCTATTTTTTAGACTTTCAATTTCATGGTCATTTATAGATAGTGAACTATTTTTAAACGATTCCTCTAATGATTCCAATTTAGTTTTTAGTGTTATTAAATGCGTATTACCTGTTTTTTTATCTGGTTGATGTGAAGTATGCATATAATTCTCCATTTAAATAATTCCTTTTAGATGCAACAAAACACAGGTCAGTGTTGAGCCATTTATTTGTAATTCTTTTTTTAGACTTTATCAATGTTTTTTGTGTCTGAGATTTTTATCGTCATTAATTAGTTTCATTATTGTTTTATTCTTTATTAGATATGTTTGTAACTGAAGTAATTACATATTTTTTATTAAATAAAAAGCCCCAAGAGGGGCTTATCATATTTACTATAGATAATTGAGTTAGTTACATCAGTTATGGATGTAAATACTCTGCGTGGAAACGCAAGTGATCTTCAATAAAGGTCGCTATGGTGAAATAGCTGTGGTCATAACCTGGTTGAATACGCAGAGTGAGCGGCCAATCTCGCTGACGTGCCAGCTCAGCCAGTTTTGCTGGTTGTAGCTGGTCGGCAAGGAACTGATCACCGTCACCTTGATCAACTAACATCGGTAGCTGAGTTTGTGCATGAGTCAGTAAATGGCAGCTATCATATTGCAGCCATTGGCTCTCATCGATGCCCAAATAAGCAGTAAAGGCTTTACGGCCCCAAGGTACCTGACAGGGGTTGACGATTGGTGCAAAAGCGGAAGCAGACTTATATTGTTGCGGGTTCCGCAGTGCCAACATCAGTGCTCCGTGACCGCCCATTGAGTGGCCACAGATAGATTGCTGCGCACTGACGCTAAAATGCTGGCGGATCAAGGCGGGCAATTCCTGACTGATGTAATCATACATTTGGAAATTTTCAGACCATGGTGCTTGTGTTGCATTCAGATAAAAACCTGCACCTTGACCCAAATCATAACTGTCGTCATTGGGGACGTTATCACCACGCGGACTGGTATCCGGCATGACTAAGACCAGCCCTAACTCAGCAGCAACCCGCTGCGCGCCTGCTTTCAATGTGAAGTTTTCATCATTACAGGTTAGACCCGACAGCCAGTAAAGCACGGGAGGAGGGTTATCATCCCGTGGCGGTGGCAGATAGATGCTGAAGGTCATATTGCAATTCAGGCTGCTGGCAGCGTGGCGATAGCGTTGTTGCCATCCACCAAACATCCGGTGCTCTTCGAGAAGTTCAAGTGACGTATTCATGCGTTGTCTGCCTCCTTGCCCTATTTATCTTGTGAAGATTGATCGAAATGAATCACGGTGCGGATGGATTTGCCTTCATGCATCAAATCAAAGGCTTCATTGATTTGGTCCAGACCCATGGTATGAGTAATAAAGTCATTCAGGGCAAATTTGCCATCCAGATATTGCTGCACGATGCCCGGTAATTCTGAACGACCTTTTACACCACCGAATGCCGAACCCCGCCAGACCCGGCCAGTGACTAACTGGAATGGGCGAGTTGAGATCTCTTCACCGGCACCAGCGACACCAATAATCACGGATTCGCCCCAGCCTTTATGACAGCACTCTAACGCTGAGCGCATGACATTGACGTTACCGATACATTCAAATGAGAAATCTACGCCACCATCGGTCAGCTCGACAATCACCTCTTGGATAGGTTTATCATAGTCTTTCGGGTTGATCAGGTCAGTCGCACCCAGTTTGCGGGCCAGCTCGAATTTGCTGGTATTAAGATCGATCCCGATGATGCGGCTGGCGCCTGCCATTTGCGCACCAATGACCGCAGACAGGCCAATGCCACCCAAGCCGAAGATAGCGACGGTATCGCCAGGTTTGACTTTAGCTGTATTGATAACAGCCCCCATGCCGGTAGTGACACCACAACCTAACAAGCAAACTTCTTCTAAGGGGGCTTCCTTATTGATTTTTGCCAGTGATATTTCTGGCACAACAGTCAATTCAGAGAATGTTGAGGTCCCCATATAGTGGAAGATGGGTTGACCATTTTTAGAAAAACGCGTGGTGCCATCGGGCATTAAACCTTTACCTTGCGTGCTGCGAATCGCCTGACACAAGTTAGTTTTACCTGAGCGACAGAATTTACATTCACCACATTCCGGGGTGTACAGAGGAATGACGTGGTCACCCACAGCAACGCTGGTCACACCTTCACCAATCGCCTCTACAATCCCGCCACCTTCATGGCCTAGGATCGCCGGGAATACCCCTTCGGGATCTTTGCCGGATAATGTGTAGGCATCAGTGTGGCATACCCCACTGGCGACAATCCGTACGAGCACTTCGCCTTTTTGTGGTGGCATCAAATCCACTTCTTCAACAGATAGTGGCTGGTTTGGCCCCCATGCGACTGCGGCGCGGGTTTTAATCATCTCCATGGTGTTGCTCCTATAGCTTCTGAGTGATGAGTGTTATATAAATATATTATTTATGTATCATATATGTTGCGATCAACGATTTGCGATGAACGCACGTCAGTATGGTATGAATTATGACCGTAAATTGAGGTTCTGCCTTCCCAATCACGGCGTTTCAATTTGCTCAATGATCAGCTCTTTAAGTGCGCGGACATTGGGGCTAAAAGCATCTTTACGCCAAATCAGCCAGGTAGCGGTATTAGCAATATCGGGTGGCAGTTGATGGATTTGTACCCGCTGATGCCCTGGTAACAGGGCCAATACCGAGTGTGGGATCAGTGCTAATCCGGCACCACTGGCGACACAGGCCAGCATGGCATGGTAGGACTGGATTTCCATAATATGCCCAGGCAATACGCCAGCCTGACGAAACCAACTTTCCAGCCGTAGGCGGTATGAGCAACTGGGGCGAAAGGCAAATAGCGTTTCATCCACAGCATCGCGGGCTTGCGTAATAGGCGGATGATCCAGACAGGAAATGATCACCAGTTGTTCGTCGAAAGAGCGGCAACCGTGGAGCTCATCATGCTGCACCGGGCCATCAACCAATGCAGTTGCCAAGGTACCGGCACGGACTTGTTCAATGATTTCGCCCGATGTACCGGTAATGAGTGATAACGAAACCTTAGGGTAACGCTGGTGATAAGCCGCTAACAAGCCTGGTAACCGAGTGGCTGCGGTGCTTTCCATCGAGCCAAGCGGGAAGTTACCCGCCGGTTCACCAGCATGAGTAATGCGCATTGCCTCTTCGCTCAACGCCAGAATCCGGTTGGCATAGCAGAGAAAATTATGGCCCATCGGTGACAGGCGCAAGCGCTGCTTTTCACGGATAAACAGATCTGCTCCCAGCTCTATTTCAAGCTGGCGTAGGCGTGTCGTCAAATTTGAAGGGACGCGGTGCATTTGCTCCGCTGCACGGGCAACGGAACCGGTTTCTGCTACGCAGCAAAACATGCGCAGCTGAGTCAGATCCATAATCGTTCTCTTTTTGTGATGAACTTAGTGAGAATTATTCATTTTTTGTGATTCTAATGCTCAGGCATGATATTGGCAACTTTCTTTTAACAGACTGGCAGAGTAATCCGCTGACAGAGCAATGAACGGGCAGGGCAGATGGCATTAAGAATTGCATTAAGTGGTTTTCTAGCGCTTGTGGTGGCGATGGGGATTGGGCGTTTTGCCTTCACCCCACAAGTACCGCTGATGATTGCAGAGCATCAATTCACACTGACTGGTGCTGGGTTGGTGGCGGCTTTTAACTATCTGGGCTATCTGTTTGGTGCCTTTGACGCTATGCGTGCCAGTCGTCATGTTGAACGCCGTTTATGGCTAGGGCTGTGGGGCGCGGTAATCTTAACGCTGCTATCTGCTGCCGTCGAGGGGGCGTGGTGGCATGGAATGGTGCGCTTTGCTATTGGTTGGGCCAGCGGTTGGTCGATGGTGCTGATTGCTGCTTGGACAAATGAACGGCTGGCGCACTTTGGTCGTCCGGCATTGAGTGCGGCAGTTTTTGCCGGGCCAGGGGCGGGTATCTTCATTAGCGGTATGTTGGCTGTTCTCATTCATCGCTATGGTTTATCTGCCGCTGAAGCTTGGCTGGTGTATGGCGTATTGGCGCTGATTATCATTGCAGCTATCAGTATTAATCTGCCGCGCAGTGGGGAGTTGCATCGCCCCCATATCGCCGCAGTTCCACTGAGGTTAACTCCAGCACTGAGGCGTTTGGTATGGAGCTACAGTCTGGCCGGGTTTGGTTATATCCTCCCGGCGACATTTTTATCGCAAATGGCCACAGCCCGTTTCCCTGAAAGCCTCTTTGCCCAGTTTGTTTGGCCCGTTTTCGGTGGGGCCGCAGTAATAGGTATCACCATTGGTATTCTGACTCGCCATTGTCTGACTTCGCAAACACGGCTGGCATTGACGCTATGGATTCAGGCATTGGGTGTGTTATGTGCCGAACTGGTGCCGGGGGTAAGTGGCTTGGCGTTAGGTGCGTTACTGACCGGCGGAGGGTTCCTCTGTGTTGTTCAGCTTTCCTTGCAACATGGTCGCGAACTGGCCCCGGAACACACACGCTATATGGCCGGTTTACTGACTACCGGCTATGCCGTTGGGCAACTGGTTGGCCCAATATTATCTGCGATATCAACGGCGTTGACTCACCGACTGGAACCTGCACTGTATGTGGCTGTAGTCGCACTGATTATTGCGGGTGGTTTAGTGATTAAAACCCCAACTCGCGCTCGGGAAACTCTTACTGGTTGAATGTGGGTAAGGGACTGGCAGAGAGGCGACTCTTTCATCATGATATAAAGAACCACCGCAGATGAATAACAATCACTGGATAATCGTTTTGCTCTCAACTAAAGTGGGGAGCAAAATCTGAACGTGATCTACATCATGTTTATTTCGCTCAGATACGTACGCCTGTTGGAGAAAAGAATGTCATCGCTGAGTAAAGAAGCTGAGCTGGTTCATGAAGCACTGCTGGCCCGTGGGCTTGAAACCCCATTGCGTAAACAAGAATTAGATGCCGAAACGCGCAAAACTCGGATTCAGGAGCATATGACGCAAGTCATGCAATTGTTGAATCTTGATTTATCTGACGATAGTTTGGCCGACACGCCAAGACGTATTGCCAAGATGTATGTTGATGAGATTTTCTCCGGACTGGATTACGAAAATTTCCCCAAAATTACCCTGATCGAAAATAAAATGAAGGTCGATGAAATGGTAACGGTGCGGGATATCACCCTGACCAGTACCTGCGAACATCATTTTGTGACCATCGATGGTAAAGCGACAGTGGCTTATATTCCGAAAGATAGCGTGATTGGTTTATCCAAAATCAACCGTATCGTGCAATTTTTCGCCCAGCGACCACAAGTGCAAGAGCGACTGACTCAGCAAATTTTGCTGGCGTTGCAAACGTTGTTGGGGACTAATAATGTCGCAGTTTCTATTGATGCAGTGCATTATTGCGTGAAAGCGCGTGGTATCCGTGATGCCACCAGTGCAACCACCACAACATCATTAGGCGGATTATTCAAATCCAGCCAGAATACCCGCCAGGAATTCCTGCGTGCGGTACGTCACAACGGCTAATTAGCCTTTTGCCAGAGCGGGCATCAATGGGTGCCCTCATACAGGATGTCGGGTATGCGTCAACGCATCGCAACGCTAGACAGTGCGCGAGGTCTGGCCATTCTTGGCATTCTTCTGCTTAATATTAGTGCTTTCGGTCTGCCAAAAGCCGCTTACCTTAATCCTGCTTATCTTGGTCTTCCCTCGGTATCTGACAGCTGGACATGGGCCATTCTTGATGTTGTGGCTCAAGCAAAGTTTTTGTCTATTTTCGCTATTTTATTTGGCGCGGGTCTTGAGCTATTACTTAAACGGGGTAAGGGCTGGATACGGGCGCGACTTTCTCTGCTGTTATTATTGGGATTAATTCACGGTATCTTCTTCTGGGATGGCGATATTCTTTTGGCCTATGGCTTGATTGGTTTGGTGTGCTGGCGAATGATTCGTGATGCTAAAGATGCCACCAGCCTATTGCGCACGGGGGCTGTGATGTACTTGCTGGGAGTCGCAGTATTGCTCCTGCTGGGGTTTATTACTGGTGGGGAGCCGGGGCGTTTCTGGCAGCCGGGGCCTGCGGATCTGCAATATGAACAGTTCTGGAAGTTACAGGGCGGGATCGAGGCCTGGAAAAATCGTCTAGACCTGTTGTCATCCAATTTGATTGCCATCGGGGCGCAATATGGCTGGGAGCTGGCAGGTTCGATGCTATTTGGCGCTGGATTAATGCGTTGTGGCTGGTTACGCGGACAATTCAGCTTGCGTCATTACCGGCTTCTCGCTGCATGTTTGATACCGCTTTCATTAATTATCCAAATACCCGGAGTGGCGATGCAATGGGCAGTTGGCTGGGACTATCGCTGGACGGGATTTTTGCTACAAGTCCCTCGTGAGCTAGGCGCTCCATTGCAGGCTGTGGGGTATTTGGCGCTACTTTATGGCTTCTGGCCGACTTTATCGGGTTGGCGAGTCAGCCACTGGTTAGCGCAGGTTGGCCGGATGGCACTGAGCAACTACTTTCTGCAGACACTGTTATGCACGCTGCTTTTCTATCATTTCGGTTTATACCAACAACTTGATCGCTTGCAATTATTAGCCATCGTCCCATTAGTTTGGCTGTGTAACATTCTTTTCTCCTTGTTATGGTTACATTATTTTGCTCAAGGGCCGGTTGAGTGGCTCTGGCGAAAATTGACCGCTTATGCCTGTGGTCAATCGTTACAACCTCGCAACACTAAGCTTTAAATAGGTCCACAAAGTCAAAATGATGGGGCGGTTGCAAATTTGTATGTAAACGTTTTCTTTCTTGTGACGTATTTCACGTGGCAATTTCAACAAACTGGGTAGGATAGGCCACCTGCCATGCTGGATTGTCTGCAACAGATGTTTGCAACCTAAGTATGGTGACTTATTTATAAAATAAGATTCACAGGATAAGGTCATGGCCATTCTGCATTCAGCTGGAAACAATATTACCATTCGCGATGTGGCCTCTCGGGCAGGCGTTTCGCTGGCCACGGTATCCAGAGTCCTCAATAACAGTGCCGCTATCCGGCCAGAAACCCGTGCCGCAGTATTAAAAGCAGTCGCTGAACTGGGCTATCGCCCGAATGCCAATGCACAAGCGCTCGCCACTCAAAGCAGTGACACTGTTGGTGTGGTTGTCATGGATGTCTCTGACCCTTTTTTTGGCGCACTCGTGAAAGCGGTAGACACTGTTGCTCAGCGGCATCAAAAATATGTGTTGATTGGTAACAGCTACCATCAGGCTGATAAAGAGCGTCATGCCATTGAGGTATTACTGCGTCAGCGGTGTAACGCACTGGTAGTTCATGCTAAAGCATTGAGTGACGGTGAGTTAATTGCCTTTTTGCAGCAGGTTCCCGGTATGGTTCTGATTAATAGAATTATTCCTGGGTTTGAGCATCGTTGTGTAGGATTAGACAATGTTAGCGGTGCGCAAATGGCATGTCGCTTGTTGCTCAAGCAAGGCCATCACCGTATTGGTTTTCTCGGCTCAAATCACCCGATTGACGATGTTCTTCAGCGCCAGATCGGATACCTGAATGCACTTGAGGGGGCCGGTATCACAGGGCCTGAAAGTTGGCGCGCCTATAGTACTCCCGATTTAGTGGGGGGAGAGAGGGCGATGATTGACTTACTGGGGCGCAATTTGCAACTCAGTGCGGTGTTTGCTTACAACGATTCAATGGCGGCTGGCGCTCTCGCAGTCTTGAAAGAAAACGGTATCAGCGTCCCTGAGCAGTTTTCGCTGGTGGGCTTCGATGATATCCCCATCGCACGTTACACCAGCCCCAAGCTGACAACAGTTCGTTATCCTATTGTTTCTATGGCAACTTTAGCTACCGAGCTGGCGCTTGAAGGCGCGAGTCATGCCCCAGACCCTCACGCTGCCTACTGTTTTAAGCCTACCCTGGTGCCCCGACATTCTGTCGCAATTTGTGGTGTCGCTCACTAGTTACGTATTTATTCTTGTGTAACCGTTTTCAATCTGTGAGAAAATTCACAGATTCTTAACAACGGGCCGTCTATGCTCTAGTTGTTTTCTACCTGAATGTATCAATATGTCATCGGTTACCGGATAAAAAAACACACGGTAGCGGGTTTTAGAATAGCGATTTACAAACACAAGTTCCGCAAACGACGAGTTTGTAAGTGACATGGTTTTTGACGACTCAGGCAGCTTTTCGGAGTGGAGTGTGCTCAAGGACGATAGAGATTCAGTGTCAGCGGCTTTGAACGATGGGTTTTTCTCACGTTAAGGCGATGGTGTTATCACCCTGTACTACCCTACATAAACCCGGAGATATAAATGAATAAGAAGGTTTTCACATTAGCGACTCTGGTTGCCAGCATGATGTTCGGCGCGGCGGCTCAAGCTGATACCCGTATTGGTGTCACTATTTATAAATACGATGACAACTTTATGTCCGTGGTCCGTAAAGCTATCGAGAAAGATGCTAAAGCATCTCCTGACGTTACCTTGCTGATGAATGACTCTCAGAATGACCAATCGAAGCAAAACGATCAAATCGACGTGTTGCTGGCTAAGGGTGTAAAAGCATTGGCAATCAACTTGGTTGACCCAGCAGCTGCACCGGTTGTTATTGATAAAGCGCGCGCAAACGATGTTCCGATTGTTTTCTATAACAAAGAACCTTCACGTAAAGCGCTGGATAGTTATGACAAAGCTTACTATGTAGGGACTGACTCTAAAGAATCCGGCGTGATTCAGGGTGAGTTGATTGCTAAACACTGGCAAGCCAACCCAGCATGGGATCTGAACAAAGACGGCAAAATCCAATTTGTACTACTGAAAGGCGAACCCGGCCATCCAGACGCTGAAGCACGTACCACTTACGTCATTAAGACTCTGAATGAAAAAGGTATTCCGACACAACAATTGCAGTTAGATACCGCAATGTGGGATACCGCACAAGCTAAAGATAAGATGGATGCTTGGTTATCTGGTCCTAACGCAAACAAAATTGAAGTGGTTATTGCTAACAACGATGCGATGGCAATGGGCGCAGTTGAAGCATTGAAAGCGCATAACAAAACCAGTATTCCAGTCTTTGGTGTTGATGCCTTACCAGAAGCTTTAGCCATGGTGAAATCAGGTCAAATGGCCGGTACTGTTCTGAACGATGCGAACAATCAGGCAAAAGCGACCTTCGATCTGGCTAAAAACCTGGCTGCGGGTAAACCTGCGGCTGAAGGGACAACCTGGAAAATTGACAACAAAATCGTACGTATCCCGTATGTAGGTGTTGATAAAGATAACCTGGCTGAATTTACTAAGTAACAGCAGATATACCCTTTGTCGAGCACGAAGGGCCGAGATTTAACTATTAACCTTCTGGCCCCAATATTGGGTAACCGGCAGCGGGGCGGAAGGTTTTTTTGCATTAATCCTTATTTTAGAGCATGCGCTGTTCTGTGGGTTGAATATATATTCAGCAGAGTCAGTTGCGGTTCTTAGCCAGGTACAACTATGGCCGATATTAATACAGCAGAACCCCGCGAGTGGTTGCTGGAAATGAGCAATATTAATAAATCATTTCCAGGCGTAAAGGCGTTAGATAACGTAAATCTTAAAGTGCGGCCAAGTTCTATCCATGCATTAATGGGAGAAAATGGTGCAGGTAAGTCAACGCTATTAAAATGTCTGTTTGGTATCTATAAAAAAGACTCCGGGAGTATTATCTTTCAGGGGCAAGAAATAGAATTTAAAAGTTCTAAGGAAGCATTAGAGCATGGTGTCTCCATGGTGCATCAGGAATTAAACCTGGTATTGCAACGAACTGTAATGGACAACATGTGGTTGGGGCGTTATCCAACTAAAGGTATTTTTGTCGATCAAGATAAAATGTACAAAGATACCAAAGCTATCTTCGATGAATTGGACATTGAGATTGACCCTCGCGATAAAGTTGCCACATTATCCGTATCTCAAATGCAAATGATCGAGATTGCCAAAGCATTCTCATACAATGCCAAAATTGTCATTATGGATGAGCCAACTTCTTCATTAACAGAGAAAGAAGTTAATCATCTATTTACGATTATCCGCAAATTGAAAGAGCGTGGCTGCGGCATTGTTTATATCTCCCACAAGATGGAAGAGATATTTCAGTTGTGCGACGAAATTACTATTTTGCGTGATGGGCAGTGGATTACCACTCAGCCGCTGGAAGGGCTGACGATGGATCAAATCATCTCAATGATGGTAGGCCGCTCGCTAAGCCAACGTTTCCCTGACCGCCTTAACAAGCCGGGTGAAGTCATTCTGGAAGTGAAGAATCTGACCTCACTGCGCCAACCTTCTATCCGTGATGTCTCCTTTGATTTACATAAAGGTGAGATTTTAGGTATTGCCGGATTGGTGGGGGCTAAACGCACCGATATTGTTGAAACCTTATTTGGTATTCGTGAAAAAGTTGCCGGTACCATTAAATTGCATGGCAAGAGTATTAATAACCACAGCGCCAATGAAGCTATCAATCATGGTTTTGCACTGGTGACCGAAGAGCGCCGTTCAACCGGGATTTATGCTTATCTTGATGTGGGTTTTAATTCCCTGATATCGAATATCCGCAACTATAAAAATAAATTTGGGCTGCTGGATAATACGCGCATGAAAAGTGATACCCAATGGGTTATCGATGCAATGCGGGTAAAAACTCCCGGTCATCGAACCAGTATTGGCTCATTATCTGGCGGTAATCAGCAAAAGGTTATTATTGGCCGCTGGCTACTAACTCAGCCAGAAATATTAATGTTGGATGAACCGACTCGAGGTATTGATGTCGGTGCTAAGTTTGAAATCTATCAGTTAATGACTGAACTAGCGAAGAAAGACAAAGGGATTATTATTATTTCCTCTGAAATGCCTGAGCTATTAGGGATCACTGACAGAATTTTGGTAATGAGTAATGGTCAGGTTGCGGGAATTGTTGAAACCAAACAAACCACGCAGAATGAAATATTACGTCTTGCATCCTTGCATCTCTAATCTAGTCAAAGGTTCTTATTATGAATGCGTTAAATAAGAAAAGCATGCTCACTTACCTTAAAGAGAGCGGGATTTATGTAGTATTATTCGTATTACTGGCAATAATTATTGTCAAGGACCCGACATTTTTAAGTCTAATGAACTTAAGTAATATTCTAACCCAATCTTCGGTTCGTATTATTATTGCACTCGGTGTTGCGGGGCTGATTGTGACCCAAGGGACTGACCTGTCAGCAGGACGTCAGGTGGGGTTAGCGGCAGTGGTGGCCGCCACTATGTTGCAAGCCATGGATAACGTTAATAAAGTTTTCCCTGATTTACATACTGTGCCGATCCCTGTTGTTATCTTAACCGTTTGCTTGATTGGGGCGATTATTGGTTTGGTTAACGGCATTATCATTGCGTACCTGAATGTGACGCCATTTATTACCACATTGGGCACGATGATTATCGTTTACGGCATCAACTCCCTGTATTACGACTTTGTTGGTGCATCACCGATTGCCGGTTTTGACCCAGCCTTCTCGACTTTCGCCCAAGGGTTCTTACGATTTGGTGATTTTAAACTGTCCTATATTACCTTCTATGCATTGATCGCTATTGGTTTTGTTTGGGTACTATGGAACAAAACTCGCTTTGGTAAGAATATCTTCGCCATCGGTGGTAATCCGGAAGCGGCAAAAGTGTCTGGCGTCAATGTGCCACTAAATCTCATCATGATTTATGCTTTGTCCGGTGTGTTCTATGCATTCGGCGGTATGTTAGAAGCGGGCCGTATCGGTAGTGCGACTAATAACCTCGGCTTTATGTATGAGTTAGATGCGATCGCCGCTTGCGTGGTAGGCGGGGTATCATTCAGTGGTGGTGTGGGTACGGTTATCGGTGTTGTCACTGGGGTAATCATCTTTACCGTTATTAACTACGGGCTGACTTATATCGGTGTTAACCCGTACTGGCAATATATTATCAAGGGCGCGATCATTATCTTTGCGGTAGCACTGGACTCACTGAAATACGCTAAGAAAAAATAATCCGCAGTTAAAGTGCAGATAAAAAGAAAAGCCAGTCAGGGATAACCCGGCTGGCTTTTCCATTATTGCTGTCACTGTGATTAAAGTCATTTCGTCAAAATTGTCGATATAAACAGCAGTATAGATTTAATGGGCCGGATGACGCAGATAGATAATCCAGTAGGTCAACCCTACCAATAGCCCGCCACCAATGATATTACCGATAGTCACTGGAATAAGATTATCGATGATAAAATTAGACATCGTCAGAGAGGTAAATTGGTCAGGTGTGGCATTGATGGAATGCCAGAATTCGGGGGATGCAAAATCACGAATCACAATAGCCAAGGGGATCAAAAACATATTAGCGATACTGTGCTCAAATCCACTGGCAACAAACATGCCAATGGGTAACAGCATCACCACGATTTTGTCAGTCAAAGTATGTCCAGAGTAGCTCATCCAGACCGCCAAACAGACCATCAAATTAGCCAGAATACCTAAACATACCGCTTCAACAAAAGTATGGTGTAATTTGTGATCGGCAGTTTGCAACACATTGAGGCCCCATAAACCATTTGCTGCCGTATGCTGACCGGCAAACCAAATCAGCGCGACAAAGAATAGAGCACCAACTAAATTACCGAAATAGACGTTAATCCAATTGTAGATTAATTGCCGCCAACTGATCTTACCGCTGGCCTTTGCCACTACAATAAGTACGGTAGACGTGAATAAATCAGCACCGCAGATAATAACCAAAATAAGGCCGAGGGAAAAACAGAGCCCACCGACCAGCTTTGCCAAGCCAAAGGCCACACCAGCAGTACCGGTAGTTGCAGTAATGTAGAAGACGAAAGCAATAGAGATAAAAACACCAGCAGTCATGGCTAAATAAAAAGTGGTTGCCGGGTTTTTGGTGGCTTTATATATACCGACTTGCTCTGCAAGCTTTGCCATATCAACCGGAAGTCGTAGGTCAAAGGGATTTTCAATACTCATTGATAACTCCTTGTTGCTTATTTTAATGTTGAGGGAAGTGGTGAATCGAAAATTGAATAATGACTTTCCTAACGGTAATTTCATGCATTTTTCGTACCATCCATTCTGCGAGGATTTTTATGGTTTATTTCTCTATTACTTGTATGACTCGATATTTACGCTGCTCATTGGTGGGGGATTTCGCTATATAATTAATTGTATATCGAAGGGGGGTTGGCGAGTTGAAAGTGGATAGCTGTAACTACGTGTAACTTAATGTTTTATTTGATTTTGGTGTGAATGAGACGTGATTTCACCCGTCAGAAAGAAGACATAAATTTTGGTAAAATAGTTTGTTATTCCAGATCAAGCTTATCGCTGGTTAATATATATTTGTTCATTTCAATACTTTAAAGTAACTATCATCCATTTTTTTGGGCTTAATGACTTTGGGTATATATGGATAGCGCAAAAAAACAACCCCGTCCCACATTGGCTCAAGTCTGGCAAGATACATTGTTTCAGGTGTCTAAAAAATTATTACTATTGCGGGATATAACCGATCTAGTTAATGAACTCAGGAAACTCTCTTTTTCTGTGGTCCGTTTCCAACGTGTCAATTTATTACTGCTAAACCCACTGTATAACCAAATGTCACTTTATACCCATGATGAGGTGACTGACAGGGTGGTGGGAACACAAAATATCTTGTTTGCCGAAGGCCCCGGCGGGGTAGCCTGGCAGCAACAGACGCCTTTGCAAACTGATCCTAACCGTATGCAAAGGGAGTTTTTAGCTGTTTGCGACTTAGCGCCTTATCAGCAATTGCATTCTGGCTGCCATTTCCCCTTAGGCCATAATAATCATTGGTCGGGCTGTGTTGAGTTTATTAAAACCGATGACAGTGAGTTTGATGAACAGGCCGTGACATTTTTGGGATTGCTGGCCGAGGTGGTAGCCATCGCGGTTGATAATATTACTGAAATAAACCGAGCATTCTCTGAACGTGAACAGCTACGTTTCGAACGAGATCACTTCCGGATATTAGTGGATGTCACCAACACCGTTATTTCAAAACTAGAACTGGATGTCTTGGCGGCGGAAGTCTCTAAAGAAATACACCGTTTTTTCAAAATTGATTACATCGGCCTGGCAATATGCGGTACCCATAAGGACAAAAATAAGCTGAATGTTTTTTCGAGCCGTTATCAGGCCGGTAAAGCGGTGCAGCATCAGCAGGCATGGGTAGACATGACGGGGACATTAGCCGGGCAAGCTTTACAGAGTCGGGAATTATTACTGGTTAATCTGGCGGATATTTCTTTCTTGGCACCGGATGACAAACAACTGGCCAATATGCTGGACGATGGTTTACAGGTAGTTTGCCTATTACCGCTGTTTTTCGGTCATAAGATGTTGGGAATATTAAAACTGGCGCAATGCCAGAGTGATATTTTCACTGACAGCAATCTCAAACTGTTACGACAAATCGCCGCCCGCATTGCTATTGCGGTCGATAATGCTCTGGCTTACAACGAAATTACTCGCCTGAAAGATTCATTGGTAAATGAAAATCTCTATCTGACTGATCAAATTATTCATAATGAAGAGTTTGGTGAGATCATCGGGCAAAGTGCAGGGATTAAAGCCGTGCTGGAGCAGGTTGAAATGGTGGCTTCCAGTGATTGTACTGTGCTGATTCTTGGTGAAACCGGCACCGGTAAAGAGTTAATTGCTCGTGCAATTCATAATCTAAGTACCCGTAAGAATAAACGTATGGTGAAAATGAACTGTGCGGCTATCCCCTCGGGATTAATGGAAAGTGACCTATTTGGCCATGAAAAGGGCGCTTATACCGGAGCTTCCTCACAACGTATTGGCCGATTTGAAATGGCTGATGGTGGCACGTTATTTCTTGATGAAGTCGGCGATATTCCCCTTGAACTGCAACCCAAACTCCTGCGGGTATTACAAGAGCGAGAAATAGAGCGCTTGGGTGGCAGTAAAATTATTCCGGTTGATGTTCGACTCATTGCCGCCACTAATCGTGATTTAAAATTGATGATGGTGAATCGGGAATATCGCAGTGACCTCTATTATCGGCTCAATGTTTTTCCTATTGTTATCCCGCCATTGCGCGAGCGTCCTGAAGATATCCCCTTATTGGTAAAGTTCTTTACTCAGAAAATAGCCAAACGTATGAATCGCACTATCGATACCATTCCGGGCGAAACTCTGCGATTGCTCAGCCGTTTGCCATGGCCGGGTAATATACGTGAACTGGAAAATGTGATTGAGCGTGCGGTAATACTCAGCCGTGGAACCACATTGAATTTGCAGTTACAAGAACTGGAATATCATTTATCACCACTAGAAGTTGCCAAACCGGTGTCAGAAAAACCGGTTCACAAAGCACTGTTACCAGAGAGCGAAGAACCGGAGTTTTCAGAGTCAGAACGTATGAGAATTATTCGGATATTACGTGAAACTAACGGCGTGGTTGCTGGCCCTAAAGGGGCGGCAATTAAACTGGGGTTGAAACGTACTACTCTGTTATCGCGCATGCAGCGCCTCGGAATATCAGTAAAAAGTATTGAAGACGAAGACAGCTTGATGTGAAAAGTAATGGAATACGACTTAAATAAATATTCCACCCTCATGCACTGTGCCACCGCTTTGCCAGTCTGGATAGGCTCAGACTGGCAAAATACAGTCGTTATTCATCCATTAACTGACTTCGGCTTCTCTACGTAGCCGCGCCTTCAACTGGCTATACTCCTGTTGTACATAATTTTCTGCCCAGGTCTGATCTGCGATGGGCTCCAGTTTTACGGCACAATACTTGTATTCCGGTGTCTTGGATATTGGGTCTAAATGATCAAGGGTCAATTCATTACAGGCACCAATCCACCACTGATAAGTCATATACACTGCACCGACATTGATGCGCTCACTGACTGAGACTCGAGTGATAACTTTGCCGCGGCGCGATTCAACCCAGACCAATTGCTGATCTTTCAAATGCATTTTATTGGCATCTTGTGGGCTGATTTGCACATAACCTGGCTCATCGGCCAAGGTCTGTAGTGCTGAACAGTTTCCGGTCATAGAGCGGCAAGAGTAGTGGCCGACTTCGCGAACAGTACAGAGCACCAGTGGATATTCCTCATCCACTTGTTCCATAGGTGCCCGCCATTCGCTGGCAAATAACAATCCTTTACCGCCGGGGCGGTCGAATTTGTTACCAGCATATAACCATGGCGTGCCGGGGCTGTCCTCTGTGGTACAAGGCCAGGGAATATAACCTAAACCGGCCATTTTCTCGTAGGTTGCGCCATAATATAGCGGGCACAATTCGCGTAGTTCATCCCAAATTTCTTGGGTATTATTATATTTCATCGGATAACCGAGGGCGGTCGCCATCAGGCTGATAATTTCCCAGTCCGGTTTGACATCACCTTGTGGATCAACCGCTTTCTCAAAGCGTTGGAAACCGCGGTCGGCGGCCGAGTAAACCCCCTCATGCTCGCCCCACGAAGTCGCAGGGAAAATCACATCTGCCTCGGCGGCGGTTTTTGTCATAAAGATGTCCTGCACAATCAGCAGTTCTAACTCGCTGAAGGCTTCGCGCATCATCGACAAATCCGGTTCAGTTTGCAGTGGATCTTCACCCATCACATAGTTGGCTTTGATTTTGCCTTCTTTCACTTTGTGCGGAACATCGGTCAATGAGTAGCCAATTTTGCCAGACAGAGAAGGAACTCCCCAAGCTTTGGCAAATTTTTCTAATGTTGCCGGGTCGGTAACAGCTTGATATCCCGGATACATATTCGGCAATGCCCCCATATCGCAGGCACCTTGCACGTTATTTTGCCCGCGAACTGGGCCAACGCCGACATTGGGCCGCCCGAGATTGCCGGTGAGCAAGGCCAAGCCAGATAATCCCTTCACGACATCCACGCCCTGTCCCCATTGGGTCACCCCCATGCCCCACAAAATAGTGGCAGACGGTGCGGCGGCATAGATACGCATAGCTTGGCGGATGGTTTGTGCTGACAATCCGGTAATGCTTTCGACATATTCTGGGGTATATTTGGCGACAATTTCGCGATATTCGTCAAACCCTTCGGTATAACGCGAAACATAATCTTTATCGTATAACTCTTCGGTGATGAGCACGTTGGCGAAGGCATTAACCAGCGCCATATTCGAGCCATTTTTCAGCGGTAGCCAGAGATCGGCAATACGTGCGGTTTCGATATGTCGGGGGTCGCAAACAATGACTTTAGCGCCTTTCTCTTTCGCTTTGAGTATGCGCCGTGCCACGATAGGGTGGGAGTCGGCGGCGTTATAACCAAACACTAGAATACATTTGGTATCTTCAATCTCGCAGATGGAATTGCTCATTGCGCCGTTACCCAGAGTGACTTGCAGCCCCGCCACTGATGGGCCATGACATACACGAGCACAGCAATCGATATTGTTACTGCCGGTGACTGCGCGGGCAAATTTCTGCATCACATAGTTGGTTTCATTGCCCGGCCCACGGGAAGATCCGGTGTGCATAATGGCTTCCGGGCCATACTTTTCTTTAATTTCCCTTAGCTTGCTACTGGCAAATTCTATAGCTTCATCCCAAGAGACCGCTTCCAGTTTGCCGCCTTTTTGACGGCGGATCATCGGCTGTTTTAAGCGTGGTGTCAGCAATTTGGTGTCATTAAGAAAATCCCAGCCATAGTAGCCTTTCAGACACAATTCGCCCTGATTAGTGACGCCATTCGCGCCTTCAGCACCGACAACCTTGCCGTTTTCAACCAGCAAATTTATTTTGCAGCCGGAGCCGCAGTAGGGACAGACAGTGAGTGCTTTATGCATGTTAATTATCCTTCGTTCTTGGAGTCGCAGCGGGGTTAGCTGCTCTCGTCACCCGAATCACTGACAGTCAGCTCTGCGGGATTTGCTCAATTGCTGCCTTGCTGCAAAGCCAATGATTTGATTTATGGGCCATTAGTGATTGCAGCCGTGTCGACTAGAAATACATCTCGTTGGCTTCATCCAGCGCAGCACGCATCTGCTTCTTGCGTAGCATGGCCTGCATGGTGTCACTGCCAATCATATGCAGCGCCTGAGTTGGGCAAACAGAAATACAGGCCGGGCCTGCCGCGTGGCCTTCACATAAATCGCATTTCTGTGCTTCTGCCTTCAGACAAAAACCTTGCGATAGGCCGTTGAATATGACCTCGACCTGCTTGGTCACCACATTCATGGCCCCATACGGGCAGGCAACGACGCAGGTTTTGCAGCCAATGCATTTCTCCTGCAACACTTGGATGCTGTCAGCTGCCCGAACAATTGCACCGTTTGGGCAAACATTGGCGCAAGGTGCATCTTCACAGTGACGACACATAATGGTGGTACTGACATTTAGCCCTTTGACCACTTTTAACCGTGGGGCAAAATTGGCCTTGGTCATGGCATCCAGCTTGCCACCGTTATGTGCCAGCACGCAGGCCACCTCACAGGTGCGGCAACCAATGCACTTTTTTGGGTCTGCAATTATGAACCGGTTCATTGCTTAATCTCCTTACCCTTCATCTTTCAAGTTGCAGCCGTGTTAGCTGCATTCGTTCACCCGAATCACTGACTTGGGTCAACTCATCGGGATTCACTTATTTGCCGCCTTTCTGTGTTTTGAAACCTATTGGGTACTCATAGCGTTCTGGTAGATTCGCTCTCGGGTGAGCAAAATGGACCATGACCTAACATCGATATTCACCTACACATTTCATGGTTTATTGCATGGTTTATGCCAAGTTAACGGCAGTGAGTGAAAATGAGGTAAAGCCATTGTTTTATAATGAGTTATTCAAGTTTCATCAGAATGGGAATGAAAGGGAGAACTGTCGGTAGATGTGACGTCGGCAAATTTGACGACGCCACACCGTCACTCAATTAAAGGTGATGAAAACCGCCGTCACCTTGCCAGTCAGGTAATTGCTGATACAGAGTTTCCACCGCCTGCTTGACGACATCGGTCATGGGGAAATAAAACGCCACCAGTGTGGGTTGGATACCGACGAACAGCACCTCGTGGATATCTTCCTTTAGCTGATCGATAAGAAAATTGAGTGGCAAATTATGGGTGCTCATGATGAACATTTCGGCAATCCGCTCTGGATCAATAATACGAATTTCCCCTGGCGACAGTTCCATATCGGCGGCATCGACAATAATGAGCCGTGTCGGTTGTAAAGCACGAATGCGATGGACGACATTCTCGGGGGTTGAACCGCCATCAATCACTTGCCAATCGGCTAATGGTTGCTGGGTCATGCGCTCGGCCAATAGCGGGCCAGCACCATCATCGCCCATCATGCTGTTACCAACCGTTAATACCAAGTTAGTGATTGCGCCTGAATTGAGCGCTCTGTTCTGCATAGTCATGGGCGACGTTTCACCATGAGATAAATTGCTGGTTCCTGTTCAATATCGTACAGGGTTTGTAACAGTTGTTGGCTCCATGGCTGGTGCAACGACTCCGGGTTTTGTGCCAGTGGAGCAAACGCGTGGGCCAGTAATTGGGTATGAGTGCTGTCGATGGTGATTTCACCAAATTTCAGCAAACCGGCCATCTTACGGCGGGCTTCCCCTTCCGGTAACTGGCTAAACCACTGTTCATACTCTGCCAGCGGGCACTCCATAATGGCTTTCAGGCAATCAATCACGCCAACATGGTGACCGATAGCCAGTGAGTAATACATCACTTGCTGCGCCTGCTCGGGCATATCGTCATCACTGTCGAGAAATTTCTGATTCAGGGCATAAAAAATAACTTTAGCGGACATCAATCTGCCCTCCGGCCAGTTGCATCAGGGTGATTTGTTGCAGGTTGGCAAATATTTCACTTAACCGGGGGTCATCTTGCTGATTAAGGTAAATCTGGCAGCGCAGTTCTAACTCCTGCAGGGGCTGATTAGCCAGCAGTGACAAAAAGTTGTCGGTGATTTCTCGCCCCTGACGATAACCGGCCATACGGCGGGCCTCGCGCTCTAATAATACCCTTAGGCTGAGTGGCGCATCAGGGTGAATCAATGCCGCGCGTTCACCGCTAGCTTCCTGATGGTCCTCGCCTTTTAGTTTTTGCTCCAGCAAGCCCAGTGCTACAGCAAAGCCATAAATGGTGGCGGCGGGAGTGGGGGGGCAGCCGGGAATATACACATCAATGGGCACAATGGTGTCACTCCCACCCCAGACACAATATAGGTCGTGGAAGATACCGCCACCGCAGCCACATGCGCCATAAGAGACACAAATTTTGGGGTCCGGTGCGGACTCATAGGCCCGTAGCGCCGGGGTGCGCATGGCGCGAGTCACGGCACCGGTGAACAGCAGAATATCGGCATGGCGTGGTGAAGCCACCACTTTGATACCAAATCGTTCGGTGTCGAATAGTGGTGTAATGGCGGCGAAAATCTCGATTTCACAACCGTTGCAACCACCACAATCCACCCGATAAACATAGGCCGAGCGCCTAATATCCTTCAGCAGTTTGCTTTTTAACTGTGCAACCGCAGGATCAAGGGCGACTGGTTGGCTGACATGGTGGCCCCAAGCCGGTTTTAATGAATGTGGCTGATTCATAGGTTGCTCTCCCCATCCTGGCGTATCGGGTTGTCCACAGAAATATTATTTTTAGGCAATATATTGTTTTTAAGCAGAATATTGTCATTTCCGACAATATTTTCCTTTCGTTTACACTCAGGGCAGGTTTCAAAGTGGGGCCGCTGCTGTTCAATATCCTCAGCATTCATCCCGGAGTGAATCAGCAGCGCCATGACGTAATCCACTTCTTTTTGGGGGGCAAAGGGTTCTTGGCACTGTCGACAATGGGCGAGGGTAAAACTGGCGCGCTGATATAAATCTGCTTTATTGAACACCGCCAACTCAAACTCTTGAGACAACACAATGGCCCGCGTTGGGCAAACTTCCTCACAACGACCACAAAAAATGCAGCGCCCAAGGAAGAGTTGCCACTGGCGTGTACCATTGACGATATCGGTTTCCATCGTCAGCGCGTTGGCAGGGCAAGCCATGGTACAGGCTCCGCAGGCAATGCATTGTTCGGCATCATATTGTGGCTTGCCGCGAAATCCAGAGCTAACCTCAAGTGGCTTGAACGGATATTTCACCGTGGTATCGCCGACTTTCAGGATGGTTTTAAACAGTTTGAACATTCTTCATCCCTCTATTTAAGCGGCGAATGGGTGCGCTCAATGCCATAACGCTCGATCTCTTTGTAGGGCACGGTGACGGATTTCTGCTTGCGCACATCCACCAAAGTCACGCGGTCGGTACAGGAGTAGCAAGGATCGAGGCTACCGATAATCAGTGGCGCGTCGGAAACGGTATTGCCGCGCAGCATATAGCGCAGTACCGGCCAATTGGCGTAAGTTGCTGCCCGGCAGCGCCAGCGGAACAGTTTTTGATTATCACCGGTCATACTCCAGTGGACATCTTCACCGCGCGGCGCCTCTGAGAATCCGAGAGCAAACTTGTATGGCTGATAGTGGACTTTCTCTTCCAGCAGCGGCCCTCCGGGCATGTGGTTCAGACCATATTCAATCATGACTAATGAGTCGAAGAATTCACGCACCCGCACCAGCAGGCGAGAGTGCACATCACAGCCCTCAAGGCTAAACAGCTCTTTAGGAATATTGGCATAGTTGGCATAAGGGTGGTCGTGGCGCATATCACGGGCAAAACCACTGGCACGAATCATTGGACCAACCGGACTGAAATCGCGGGCCACTTTGCGGTCCAACATGCCAACCCCGACAGTGCGTTGCTCAATATTGGCGGTGCTCATCAGCATGTCGACCAGCTCACTGATATCCGCGCGCATCTCAGCCACCAATTGCAGGGTTTTGAGGCGATCGGCTTTCAGGATATCGCGGCGCACTCCGCCAATCAGATTCAGGCCGTAGGTTTTACGCGCGCCGGTGAGCATCTCGGCGATGGTCATGGCTTTCTCGCGTACTCGGAAGAACTGCATAAAGCCGGTATCAAAACCAACAAAGTGGCAGGACAAACCGATATTGAGCAGGTGGCTGTGCAGCCGCTCCACTTCTAGCAAAATGGTGCGGATCATCTGCGCCCGTGGCGGCACGATAATACCTAACGCATTTTCAATGGATGAGGTGTAAGCCACACTGTGGGTGAAGCCACAAATGCCGCAGATACGATCCGAAAGGAAAGTGACATCGTTATAACCCATGCGGGTTTCTGCCAGTTTTTCCATGCCACGATGGACATAAAACAGGCGGTAATCGGCATCGATAATATCTTCGCCATCGACAAATAAGCGGAAGTGGCCTGGCTCATCGGAAGTGATATGCATGGGGCCAATCGGCACCACCCGGCTGCTGCTACCCGCTTCGTTTTCAAACTGATAAGTTTCAGTATCGCTGGTGGGTGTTGGGCGCTGTCGATAATCCATAGTGTCTTTGCGCAGAGGGTAGAGATCATCCGGCCAATCGTCGGGTAGGACTAAACGGCGCTCATCGGGCAGGCCAACCGGCTGTAGGCCATACATATCCCGTACTTCGCGCTCGCCCCAAACCGCGGCCGGGACTCGAGGGGTAACCGATGGGAACTCAGGCCGTTCCGGGCTGATGAGTGCTTTGACTATCACCCAACATTTGTCGCCATAGTGTTTGCCGGTATCAATGCCGTATTGTTCGCGGCCTTCCATCGACAGCACATAATAAATAGCAAAATAGCCATTTAAACTGCGTTCATCATTGCCGAATAGCACCGACAACCAGCCACCTTGCTGGTAATAAAGGTGTTCAACCACATCGGGCAGGCTATTTAACTTGATGGTAATGGTCAGCTGATTATCGGTCTGCCACTCTTCATCGAGGATCGCCGCTGGAAACTGTTCACGCAGGCGAGCCACATAGGCGGCCCCCAGTTTTTCACCGCAGTGTGGCTTCCCTGAAACCGGAATAGCTGAAATAGGCGTTTCGTGAGTCACGTTACATCTCCTGACGAGTCGGGGTGAATGGCAGAGCGGTGTGCGTTTCTGCGACGGAATTAATAGGTTGAGCCGGGGAAATCTCCGGTATGAATGACAGATGCTCCCACGGCAAAATAAACGGTTGATGAATGGCGTCGCGGCTGTGGTCATTGAGGACAATTTGCGCCGCATCAGTCAGTAAGCGGGTTACTGGTGAGGGAATATGGACCCCAAGCAGCAGCATCAACAGTAATAAAATAACCATGGGGGCGGTGGTGAGAATGCCCAGCTCACCTTTGCTGACCGCCGCTGGAGGGGTACCCAGCACAGTGCTGGCTATCATGCGCACCAAACCTGCCAGTACCAGTGTAAGCAGTAATAGCAACACAATGACCAGCGTGATATGCCCAGCTTTAATCGCGGCGACAACCACCATGAATTCACTAATAAACACGTTAAAAGGTGGCATCCCAGCCAGCGCTAGCGCGCCGCCCGCCAGCAATACCGCAGTGAGTGGCGCAACACGAATAATGCCTTTTATCGCTCCCATATCCCTGGTGCCATATTTCAGTAGCACGTTACCGGAACCACAGAACAGTAAGGTTTTTGCCAGACTGTGATTCAGGGTATGGAATAGGGCGGCCAAAACCCCCAGCGGCCCACCAATACCTAGCGCCACGGCGATTAAACCCATGTTTTCGACACTGGAGTAGGCCAGCAAGCGCTTCATATCGCGCTGCGCCAGAATAAAGAATGCGGAGACGGCAACTGACATCATGCCAAATACCAGTAACAGCATTTGCGGGAAATGCGGCCCGATAGCGGCACTGATAATGATGTAATAGCGGATAATCACCAGCAGCGCGCAGTTGAGCAATACAGCGGAAAGTAGAGCACTGGTGGGGCTTGGCGCTTCACTATGGGCATCCGGCAACCAAGAGTGCATCGGGAACAGACCGGTTTTGGTGCCAAAGCCAATCAGAATAAAGACAAAGGCCAGATGCATCAGGCTAGGGTCCAGTTCTTTGGCGTGTTCAGCTACCACCGTCCAGAAAATGGCGCTGCTCGGATCAGCCAGAACATTGGCGGCATTGGCATAGACCAGCACTGTGCCGTATAGCCCGAATGCCACCCCGACAGTACAAATAATAATGTACTTCCAGGCCGCTTCCAGCGACGAGCGCTGACCATATAAACCGACCAAAAAGGCGGAGCTAAGGGTGGTGGCCTCGATGCCGACCCACATCAAAATCAGGTTATTACTGGTGACGACCAGCAGCATGGTGAACAGGAATAGATGGAAAAAGCCATAATAGCTGCACAGCGTACTAACGGTTATTTCGCCATTATTGACTTCATGGCGCATATAGCCGAGGGAATAGAGGCCGGTGATAAAGCCGATAACCCCGAGAATGGCGAGAAACAGGGCACTGAGGCTATCGATATGCAGCCAGTTATGGGCGACCAGAATCTCCCCGCCCAGCGCGACTCGACAGACCACCGTCAAGGCCACCACCAGCAATAAAGTGATGCCGGTAAAATGCACCCAAGTGGTCGCCATTCGTGCCGAACTCCCCAGGAATCGGCAAGCAAATGCCAACAGCGAGGCTATCAGAGGTATCGCCAGCAGTAACAACAGCAGGTCAGTATTGCTCATTTCATTACCCCTTTAGCGCCGTCAGTTGTTTAACATCCAGCGTGTGCAGTGTGCGGTAAATTTTTCGCGCCATTAGCGTCATCACCACCACTGCGAAAATGGCATCGGTAGCAATGCCAATCTCTACCAACTCTGGCGCGCGGAAGGCCAACAGCGCCAACATCAAGTGAGCACCATTTTCCATCAGGCAGTAGCCGAAAATGTTTTTTAGAATATTGCGCTGGGTGACGATACACAGTAGGCCAATCAGGAAATGCCCAAGCGAAACAGCCAGCGCGGGCTTCAGCGCACTGACCATCGGTAACTGCACCGGCTCAACCACGAAGTAGCTCAGTAAGATAATGATGGCAGCGATAAAGATTAGCGTGGCGGTGCCAATGACACCGCCGTTGGCTTTGGGGTCTTCCATCTGACGAAAGGCGCGATACATAATCCACGGTACCAACACCACTTTGGTGATAAAGGCGGTCAGCGACCACAGATACAGTTCATGAGCATGTAATGTTTCCGCCAATACCAGAAAAATCAGCACCAATACCAGCGATTGCAAGGCGTAAAACAGTGCCGATGTGGCGGGCTTTTTAGCAATGATTACCAGCAGCGAGGTAATGATCAGCAGCCCTGCAAGATTGTTGACGACCATGTTGTTGACAAAAAGTGTTCCGGTCATTTTTGACTCCCTTATCCAAGCCAGGCGACGGCAATAAAGCTTGAGCACACTGACATAATCACCAGAATGACCAGTACACCCTGCATCGCCAATGGCAGTGGTTTGGCACTGGCGACCTCTTCTGAAGGTTTACCGGGTACGGTTTTTCCGAACCAGTACAGGAACCAGCCGAAGCTGGCCACCGACTCAATCAGTGCCAGCACCAGTAGGGGTATCAGCAGCCAATGTTCATGAGAGAGTGAGAAGCCCGCGGCGAAAATAGGGAATTTGCTAAAGAAGCCATTGAATGGTGGCACCCCGGTAATGGCCAGCGCAGCGACGCAGAACCCCACCCCCAAGAGTGGCATTTTCCCCATGATGCCTTTGAGTTTGGGTAGCATGCGGGTACCGCAGCTGTAACTCAGGGCACCCGCGACCAAGAAGAACAGACTCTTGGCGAATGCATGGTTGAAGATGTAGGCAATGCCGCCATCAAAGGCCAATTTCGAACCATAGATAGCCAAAGAGAGTGCAAAGAAAATGTAGGACAGTTGGGTGATGGTGGAGTAGGCCAATAGCCGCTTCATATCTTTTTGCGGCAGATACATAAAGAAGCCATAAATCAGAGTGATAACTGCCATCACCATACCCACAGTGCCAATAATCTGTGGCACGTCACCGGCAGAGTAAATGGCGCGAGCAAAGATATAGACACCGACCTTAACCATTGACGCGGCGTGCAGATAAGAACTGACCGGCGTGGGTGCCTCCATCGCGTCTGGCAACCAAATATGCAACGGTAACTGGGCCGATTTCCCCCAGGCTGCAAACAAGATGCCGCCAAACACGATGATTTTGGTGGTGTGGTCCAGTTGCGCCAGTGCCGTCAGGGCAAAAGTACCGGTATTCACCAGCAGTACCGCCGCGGCTAAATACAGACCGATGGCGGCAACATGGGTGACCAGCAAGGCTTTGAGTGCTGAGCGCAGTGATTTTTGGCTCTGGTAATAACCAATCAATCCCCACGAGCAGCCGCCAGTGATTTCGAAGAAGAATAACTGACCCAGCAGAGTGGATGACAATACCAGCCCGGCCATTGCGCCGATGAATACTAGTAACAATGCATAGTAGCGGTTAGTACCTTCGTGCGGATGTTCGCGGTTCTCTAGGGTCAGATAGCCGGTGGAATAGAGGCTAACCAACAAGCCGAGGAATACCACGGCGAAAGCAATCAAGGTACTGATTCGGTCGATGGTGATACCGAACAGCGCCATATCACCGTAATGAATTAGACCAACCGTGACGTCAATCTTTCCGCCAGTGAGATAGACATAAGCCAGTAGCACAGTACCCAAGGTTGCCAGCAGCGCAAAGAAGGTACAGGACCACTTCGCCATACGCTGCGGTAAACAGGCCGTCAGGATAGCACCCGCAAACGGGAGCAATGTGGTGGCAAGGGCTGTGTTTACAAGGACTGTATTCATAAGAGCCAGGTTCTCCATGATGGGGTTATTAGCTCCTTAAAGACCAGTGAGATAGAAAACCAGAGCAAGGGCGGCGACGCCAAACCCCAGCCAGGTAACACGAGAGGTCAACAGGAAGCGCCCACGGGCGATGCTGTTTTCCACCAAGGAGGCGAGGACAAATATCACCACCAATTTGATAACACTGGCCAATAGCGCCCATAGCAGACCCGGCCCACTGAGCACCGCCAGTTTGCCGAAGGGAATAAACACGCCAAGGAACAGTTGCGCCACCACCACTTGCTTTAGGCTAATGCCCCATTTGACTAACCCCAGTGAGGCGCCAGAATATTCAGTCAGTGGCCCTTCTTGCAGCTCTTGCTCCGCCTCGGCAACATCGAATGGGATTTTGCCCATCTCGATAAAGACCGCGAACCCACAGGCCAGCAGCGCCAGAGCGGTAGCAGTCGGCGACTGCCAGTGCCCTTGGGACAGCGCGATACTGATGGTGCCGATATTGGTGGAGCCGGCAATCAGCCCGACCACCAGCAGTGACAGAATTAATGTCGGCTCGACCAACACGCCGAGTGTCAACTCGCGGCTGGCACCTATCCCGGCGAAAATACTGCCGCTATCCAGACCCGCCAGTGAGAAGAAGAAGCGGAACAGCGCAAACAGATAGAGCAGGGCTATCAAGTCACCTGCCACGCCAAAGGGGGATTCCAGCGTGAAAATCGGCAGCGCCATGGCAATCAACAGCATGCTACCTAACAACACATAGGGCATCAGGCGGAAGATAATCCCGGCATTGGCCGGGGCCACATCTTGCCGCTTTAGCAGCTTGGCTAAGTCACGATACTCTTGCAGAATGCCCGGCCCACGGCGCGAGTGCATTCTGGCTTTCACCATGCGCGAAATCCCCGACATCAGCGGTGCTAGCGCCAGCATGATCAGCGCTTGCCCGATGGCAAAAGCAATCATAGAGACCGCAGGCATATCAGTAGTTGGCATTGCTTGTCTCCTCAAATAGCCGCGACAATCAGCAGGATCACCAATGCGGCGACCACATACAGACAGTAGAGGCGGAAATCACCCTGTTGCAGCCATTGAATTCGCTGACTGAGCCATTGGATCAGGCGGATAATCGGGGCCACCACTTTGTCGTCCCATACCGGCTCCACGCGGCCTGCGCTGCTCACTGAGCTCTCTAGTGCGCGTTGCATCATCGGGGCGGGGTCCAGTGTTTTACGGATGCGATAGAGCGGAGCAAACATCATCCGCAGTGGTTGTGTAAAACCGCCCGCTGAAACTGTCATGGCTTGTTCATAGGCGTAACCGCAAGCCCAGGGATCGCCACCATGGCGAAACGCCAGCCGGCTGCCTCGATACAGGCTGGCGACCAGTAAAATCACCAGAGGCAAGATGAGTAAGCCGCAGAAAATATAGAGGGTGGACAGCATGGCCTGAGAGCTGTGTTGCGGGAACAATACGGCCCCTTGCGCCACCTGCAAGGCGGGCACTGGCGCAGTGGTTATCAGGCTGGTGGCGATACGGGCAATGACTGGAGCAACATGAGTTGCACCTATCCCTAATGTCAGGCAGAGCAATGCCAGCAACAGCATGGCAACGGTCATTGGCCAAGGGACTTCCCGTGCCAGAGCGGCTTTTTCTGTGCGGGGCAGGCCACAGAAACTGATGCCGTAAACTTTCACAAAGCACATGGCGGCTAGCGCACCGGTGATGGCCAGCATCACGATGGCAATCGGCCCGGCCAGACGAATGATAAAGTTGCCGTCTTTGGTCATGGTAAACAGTGATTGGTACGTGAACCATTCACTGACAAAACCATTGAAAGGCGGCAGAGCTGAAATCGCCATACATCCCACCAGAAATGCCAGTGCGGTATAAGGCATCATTCTGGCCAGCCCGCCCATCTTTTCCATGTCTTTAGTATGCAGGCGGTAAATGACGGCCCCGGCCCCCAAGAACAGCAGCCCTTTGAATATCGCATGGTTAAGCAGATGATACAGAGCCCCGAGCAGGCCAAGGGCTGCTAATACTGGCTGGTGGCTGGCAATACCTATCATGCCGACACCGACGCCCATCAAGATAATGCCGATATTTTCAACGGTGTGATAAGCCAGCAGTCGTTTGATATCGTGCTCGGCCAGCGCATATAGCACGCCGAGCACCGACGACACAGCACCAAACCCCAGCACCACCACGCCCCACCACAATTGGCTGGCACCGAGCAAATCAATGCCCACTTTGATAATGCCGAAAATACCAATTTTGACCATGACGCCAGACATCAGGGCTGAAGCATGAGACGGGGCCGCAGGGTGGGCGCGCGGTAGCCAGCCGTGCAGCGGCAGCATCCCGGCTTTGGCACCGAAGCCAAAGAAGGCCAGCAAGAAGATAATCGAGGCCATGAGCGGCTGCGGATGGGTTTGGCGGAAAGCCGCAAACTCCAGACTGCCGCTTTGGCGATACAGTAGGAAGAATGCAATCATAATCAGCACCGAACCGGCGTGGGCAATCAAGAAGTAAAGCAGGCCAGCACTGATGGCATCGTCGTCCTGATCGGAGATCACCAGGAAGTAAGAGGCCAACGACATCATTTCGAAGAAAATAATAAAGTAGAATGCGTTATCCACCACCACCAATGCCACCATTGAGGCGATGAATAGGTTCATAAACACACCCATTGCCCAAGCCCCACGACCTTTGTATTCCTGCACATAAGCCAGTGAATACAGAGCGGTTATGACGACCAATAGTGAGATAACCATCAGCATAAATGCTGCCAATGGATCAAGACGTAAACTGAATGCCGCGAAAGGGAATGGCCCGGCAGTGACAAAGGTTATAACGTCGCCTCCAAGCAGTGTGGGGGCAGCAGCCAATAGGCCAGCAACCCCGCCCAGTAGTGAAGCCAGCCCAGCGGCATAGATTGCCAGCGTTTCGCGCCGTGCTAGCAGCAAGGAGAGTAGTGCGCCAGCCAGATAGAGCAGTAAGGAGAGCCACAATAGCTCAAGGGAATTCATCATCTTTTCTGCTCCTCGTGAGAGAGGGGGGATGAGGTGTCCACGACCATAAAGGGCAGGTCGTTGGCAAACCCACTGGCTGCAGCCAGACGTTTAGCTTGATTGGCCTGTTCAATACTGTGCTCATCAACCAGCATCAAGGCGTTAGTCGGACAGACCCGCACACACTCCGGCCCTTGTGGTTGGAAGCTACATAAATCACATTTCACCGCGACAGTGCGCACTCCGGCATTCCAGGCAAGGAACGGGTTCATATTGGCCGGACTGAAGGGAACATCGGACAGTTCAGTCATCGAAATATATTCAGGAAAAGTTTCCGGCACCGCTAATGGCTTGCTACCCGCAGGGGTAATCGCGCCAAATGGACAAGCCAGGCCACAGAGTTTGCAACCGATGCAGGTGGTTTCATCCAATTCGACCGCGTTATTGGTCAGGGTGATGGCATTGACTGGGCAAACCCGTGCGCACCATGCATCTTCACAGTGGCGACAAAGAATGGGGGCCGTCACTCTGCTGTTACGCATAACGCTCAATCTGGGATGCTCTTGTAAACCTTTGGCTTTATGCACTTGGCTGCAAGCAGCCATGCAGGTATTGCATCCAATACAAAGCCTCGGTTCCGCAATCACAAAGCGGTTCATGGCCATACCCTCCGGGACAAAAATCTGGTGACAGTCAGGCAGATAGAAATCATTTCCCAGCTCTAAAGCATATTCTGTGCCAGTACCGCAGTTACCGAGGCGAAAGAGTGGTGAAGGCCCGCCAGCCGTGCATTAGAGAATCCGCGGATAGTGCGGTGAGATTTAAAAGGCAGCAAAAACAGAGTGGTTGGCATGGTTAAGTGTCGACATTAGTGACGAAATCCCGCCGCGTTACTGACACTTCGACAGTGATTTTTCATCGCTGGAGTTCGTTACGGATGATTTTAAATTAATAATGTTATTTATCAATTGATTAAGTTGAATATCTCATAAGTAAAACACACGGGATTGCTGGCACTATCTTTGCATTGTTTTTACCAGAGATATCAACACAGGAATCACAGTCATGCATGAGATTACCTTGTGCCAAAACGCGATTGCCATGATGGAGCAGCAAGCTCGGTTACATGGCGCGCAGAGAATTACCGGAGTTTGGTTAGAAACCGGGGCATTTTCTTGTGTCGAACCGCAAGCATTGGCGTTCTGTTTTGAGTTAGTGTGCCGTGGCACGCTAGCAGAGGGGTGCGTTTTGCATCTTAGTCAACAGCAGTCGCAGGTGTGGTGCCATGACTGCCAACAGAATGTGAACTTACTGAGCAATAAAGTGACGCGCTGCCCACAGTGTGCTGGGAGTCATTTGCGCATGGGGGAAAATGATGACGGCGTGATGATTAAACGGCTGGAGGTGGAATGAATTTATTAACATTATGCCCAAATGTGGCAGGAGTCAGACTATGTGCATAGGCATTCCTGGGAAAATTGTGGCGCTGGATGAGACTCAGCCGGGTACTGCTTGGGTGGATGTCTGTGGTGTGCGGCGTTCAGTCAATATTATGCTGGTGGCGGCAGATGAGTCGAGTAGCTCAGCCTTAATCGGCCATTGGGTTTTGGTTCATGTAGGATTTGCCATGAGTCGGCTGGATGAAGATGAGGCACTGGAAACATTACAGTTATTACAGGCGATGGGCGAAGTTGAAACTGATGTGAGGAGTTTTTTGGGGCAACGGGGATAAGTCGTTTGGGGCATTATTTCGGTTGATATTGGGCTCGTGCTCGATGCAAATACAGTGTCTCAACCGAGTAACAGGGCTGGCAGCCCTCTTGCCTGCCCACTCAGGTCGTAATCTTTGTTGGTAATATCCTGATTGCGCCTAACGTCAAGAGCAAAACTACGGACTTTTCTGTTTCTCTTCTGCCAGCCGGTGTTCCAGTTCGACCAGTTGTTCTGGTGAAACGGCTGGATAGCCCTGTGCATCATCGGGGATGACGTGGATTGCCGGAATAGGGATTAATGGCCCAAGGAAGCGAGGTTCACGTTTCAAAATATAGAGGTCAGTAAGTGCGCCGAGGCGGGCAAAAATCTCGCGTACCCGGACATTGAGCATATCTTTCGGTGATGGCACGGCAAAACACTGTGCTTGAATCCCCATATGTAAGGCAATAAACAGCGCCCGTTCACAATGAAAACGCTGAGTAATGATAATAAAATCATTAGTATCAAAGACTTTTCGGGTGCGAACAATGGAGTCGAGGGTACGGAAACCGGCGTAATCCAGTACGATATCAGAGGGAGCGACTCCAGCAGCTATCAAATCACGCCGCATGGTCATCGGCTCATTGTAACTTTGCAGGGCATTATCGCCACTGAGCAGTAAATAACTGACTTTGCCACTGTTATAAGCGTTTATCGCGCCCTGGATGCGATATTGATAAAACTGATTAATACCACCAGTGCGATAATATTTGGCAGTACCTAGAACCACACCAACCTGCCGGTGGGGCAAACCTTGTAGCTCATCATAGATGAAAGGAGCAGTTTTCCAGCTAATCCAGCGATCGAGCGCAATAGCTGTCACCATCAGCAACCCCGCGATGATAATTAAGCTAATAATCAGGCGTTTCCACATTCTTAGGCCTTCGATGCATTCAATTCACTGTGATATTTGCAAGGCTACTGTACCTGTCGTTGCTGCGCAAGCCCTTCTACCCTTCGTCCTTGACGCTACAGCGGCGTTAGCTGCACTCACTCACCCAAATCACTGACTGAGGTCAGCTCATCGGGATGAGTTTGCTGGCTGCCTTGCTGCAACGCCAATGACTTTGGGTTATTTTTCTGCTCCTTGACGCTACAGCGGCGTTAGCTGCATTCACTCACCCGAATCACTGACTGAGATCAGCTCATCGGGATGAGTTTGCTGGCTGCCTTGATGCAACGCCAATGACTTTGGGTTATTTTTCTGCTCCTTGACGCTACAGCGGTGTTAGCTGCACTCACTCACCCGAATCACTGACTGAGGTAAGCTCATCGGGATGAGTTTGCTGGCTGCCTTGCTGTAATGCCAATGACTTTGGGGATTATCTCTTGAGTTATAAGTGTTTGAGAGACTGACTGATAGATTATCCGGCCCATATCTAAGTACGAGCCGGATAATATTTAGAACGAAGTGCGTTTATAGCTGCGGTATTGTGGCTGCCAATAGTTATGTTCGATGGCTTTTGCCAAGGCCTCTTCAGAAGTCACAATAGCTACCCCTTGCAACTGGGCGGCTTTACCTACCTGCATGGCGATACTCTTCGATACAGCTTGAATATCGTCGATATTCGGCAACAGCGCACCTTCACCGTTCCGTGCCAACGGTGAACATTCTGCTAATGCACGACTAGCTGCCATCAACATACCGTCAGTGACGCGCTTGGCTCCTGATGCCAACACACCCAAACCAATACCTGGGAAGATATACGAGTTATTGCATTGAGCTATTGGGTAGATTCTGTCTTTATAATTGACAGGTGGGAATGGGCTGCCGGTGGCAACCAGAGCTGCGCCTTCTGTCCAGTTGATAATATCTTCTGGCCGCGCTTCAACGCGTGATGTCGGGTTAGACAATGGCATCACGATAGGGCGCGCGCAGTGTTTATGCATTTCACGAATCAATTCTTCGGTAAACAACCCCGGCTGACCAGAAACACCAATGAGAACAGTAGGCTTGGCATTACGGACTACATCTAGTAGAGAGATAGCATCACTCGCCAGATTCCAGCTTTGCAGTGCATCACTTTTTTGCACCAATTTACTCTGGAAATCCAATAAATTAGGCAGTTTGTCAGTTAACAAGCCGAAGCGGTCGACCATAAAGACTCGTGCCCGCGCTTGCTCTTCACTCAGACCTTCCGAAATCATTTGCGCGATAATTTGTTCTGCAATACCGCAACCGGCTGATCCAGCACCGAGGAACGTCACTGTCTGGTCGCGCAACTGGCTACCTGCAGCATGGCTGGCCGCAATCAGGCTACCGAGAGTCACTGCTGCCGTTCCCTGAATATCATCATTAAAACAGCACAGCTCTTCGCGATAGCGGTTCAGCAGTGGGGTTGCGTTATTCTGAGCAAAGTCTTCAAATTGCAACAACACATTGGGCCAACGACGTTTCACAGCCTGAATGAATTCATCAACAAAAGCATAGTATTCGTCGCCTGAAATACGCGGGTGACGCCAGCCCATATACAGCGGGTCATTGAGCCGCTGCGGGTTATTGGTGCCAACATCCAATACCACCGGTAAAGTATAAGCTGGGCTGATACCACCGCACGCGGTATACAGAGACAGTTTACCAATGGGGATCCCCATGCCCCCTATACCCTGGTCACCAAGACCGAGAATGCGCTCACCGTCAGTCACAACAATAACTTTCACGTTCTGTTTGGTGGCATTTTGTAGCATGTCATCAATGTGTTCGCGGTTCGGATAAGAGATAAATAACCCGCGTGCCCGGCGATAAATATCGGAGAAATGCTCGCAAGCTTCACCCACTGTTGGCGTGTAAATAATAGGCATCATCTCACTGAGATGGGCATCCAGTAGGCGGTAAAACAGAGTCTCGTTGGTATCTTGAATATTACGCAGATAAATATGCTTATCGTCGTCGTTTTTGAAATCCTGATACTGGCGGTAAGCACGCTCAGCCTGTTCTTCGATGGTTTCAACCGCTTCTGGTAATAAACCGTGTAAATTGAAGTGGCTGCGCTCAGCATTCGTGAAGGCGCTGCCTTTGTTCAACAGCGGGAATTCTAATAGGATGGGGCCAGCGTAGGGGATGTACAGAGGGCGCTTACTTTCGTATTCAAGTTCCATGAGTTTCACTCTTAAACGTTATCAAGTCGTTGCCCCGATCCTAAAAGATAAGAAAGATATGTACAGCTTTTGTTAGTTAAATATGTCGGTTACCGGCAAAAGTGCGAGTTAACTTGCAGATTTGGCTGCTTATTTGCTGGATGCGGACTGATTGACGGTCAACTCCATTCGCTGACCATGTGAGACTTTCAATATGTTGCCATCGGGATCGGCAAAATAGCACGATGGCAAAAGGGCGGCAGTGGTCGGTTATCTACACCACCTCCATTCCCTTTTGTGCAGGTATGGCATGGGCGCAATGAGGGTAAAAGTGGCTACTGCTGGTTACGTTGACAAATCAGTGATAGTGCAAGGCAATAACCGGGGCTAATTATGTCACCCCGGTTGGGGGCGATTTAATTAAAATGTCACTCGTTTTACATCTGTGCAGCCCAGTGCCGCCAGTGTTGACTGGGTTGCATCCCATTGAGTCAGCATAGGTTTACGGCCTTCAACCAGTACTGCGCGGCGGATAGCACCGCAATCTTTGCCAGAAAGATTGGCCAGAATCAATGCTGCTTGTAGCGGTGGGAGGCTTGGATTAAATGCCGCATTCTCGGCATAGCGACCGGTATACAGCGAACCGTCAGCCGCTTCTAGCGCCACACCGCTGTGAGACTGGCTGTATGGGGCATGGCTATGGTTTGCACCATCCAGTGCAGCTTGAGTCAGGGCATCGGTCTGGGCCACTTTATAGCCGTGGTCAACCGGGTCCATCAGCAAAGTGGTGATAGCCAAATCTTTCGGGCCGAAAGAGTCAGGTAGATATTGCCCCAGTGTTGATGCTGGGCGGCCCGGCAGATGAATATGCAGGCCAGTTCCGCTGTTCAGTTCATTCATAAACTGACGGCAATGGCCGCACGGTGTGTAATTGACGGTAATAGAGACCAAACTGGCCTCACCACGTAGCCAGGCATGTGTCACAGCACACTGCTCGGCATGAATAGTTTGTTGCAGCGCTACGCCACCAAATTCCATATTGGCACCGAAATAGAGATTACCGCTGATACCCCGAGCAATGGCCCCAACCATAAAATGGGACACCGGTGTTAATGCGCAAGCTGCGGCCAATGGCAACAACGCAAATGCCAGCGCATCGTCATCTAACCCACTGATGCTTTTCACTGTTTTCACTTGTTCTGCTGTCAGCATGGCAGCGAAATCGTTTGCGCTCAAAATCGGTTCAAGTGCGGTTTGCAGTGAGGTGGGCAACTGAGCCCAAGGGGCGTGAAAACGTGCTTGCATAGGGTTCTCTCCAATAGTAACGGGATACTATTCTAGGCAGCTTAATGCTTTCTTGGTGTGATGAAGATCTCGTTATATATGAAATTTATGCAAGTAAAATCCCAAATGAGAGATGTATCTCAAATTTATACCCCTGTGTCGGTGATTTTAGCCAAACAAATGCAACAGTACCGGGAACAGGAATGGGGCCAGCAGCGAGGTAATAATCCCACAGATGACCAGTGCCAGCGAGCTGAATGCGCCTTCCTGAAAGTCCAGTTCCGCACAGCGGGCAGTGCCAAGGGCATGCGAAGCGGTACCCATTGCCAAGCCGCGTGCGGCTTTGGTGTTGATTTTTAATATATTCAACAAGCTGTGGCCAAATACCGCCCCCAGAATACCGACAAAAATAACACATACTGCACTGATGGCTGGCAAACCATTAATGGATTCGGCAACCGCCATAGCAATAGGGGTGGTGACGGATTTAGGTAATACCGAGGCGGCAATCTCTGGGGTTGCTCCCATCCATAGGGCCACCGCGGTACCGGAGACCATCGCGGTAATACTACCAATAAAACAGATGCTTATGATCGATTTCCAGCGAGCGCGAATTTGGTGTATCTGCTCGTACAGCGGGAAAGCTAATGCCACCACCGCCGGTTGCAGCAGATCATTGAGTATTTTGCTGCCGGCAAAATAGTGGGCATAGGGCATATGCGTAACCAGCAGCAATGGGATGATAACAACCATTGATATCAATAGTGGGTTAAGCAGCGGCATTTTCAGCCAGCGAGCTAGGCGGCGCGCGCTGAAAAACACGATTAATGTCAGTGGCAGTGACCACCATAAGTTGCTAATCATTTGTCCTCCTCGGTATGGGTCGGAGAACCAATCACTTTGCGTTCACGATGGACATATTGTGAGCTATAAGCCACCACCAGCATCACAATCAAGGTACTGACAAAGCAGGAGACGACGATCGGGCCGAATTGTTTGGTCAGTTGGTCGTAATATTGCATCACACCGACACCGATTGGAACAAACAGCAGGGCCATATAGCGGATCAGCAGGTGGCAACCGGGTTTTACCCATGTTGACGGCAAAATCTGTGAGGCGAGTAGGGCAAACAGAATCAGCATGCCGATAATGCTGCCTGGAATGGTGATAGGCAGCAGCAGGGCGATGGCTTTACCTGCCCATAAACACAGATAGATAATGGCGAAAGCTCGCAGGTACTGCCAGCAAAGTGAAGTCACGTTGCGCATAAGAAAGATCCTGAGTGACGGAATGCATTCATCATACAATTAACTGTGGTTATGTGCTAGCAATCACATTATGAATAATTTTAATGGAAATATGCCAATCATCACTCGCTCTTGTGGCCCTAAGCCAGATCAGAGCGACTACATTTGGCTGCACTCTCTTGCTTTTTAGCCAACTGGTAACCGCGATAGAAAAATATCAGCCCTAGAAGAGCGGCGATAATTAGCATATAGAACATCATCTGTGGTGCTGCATAAGCGAGTAAGAAACCACAGAGCACCGGGTTAGCGGCACCTCCTAACTGGCCGAGGTTTTGTACCCCATAATAACTGCCTTTGAGATTTGCAGGAGCAATAAAATCGATAAACATGTATTCGACCGGGATAACAATAATTTCGCCCAATGAGAATATTGCCATTGCCAGCATCCATAGTGGAATTGAGTCCTGAGCCGCCATAAACCCGAACAAGCCAATAATGAAGAACAAGGTGCCCAGCACCAGCCAGCGCATTAAGTTTTGCTGATTCATACGTCGGCTTAATAAGTATTGCAGGGTAATCACAATAGTCGCATTCACGGTCATCACCGCGCCAATCACCTGATAGGCAAATTTAGCATCGGAAACCGTAATCAAATATTGGGATAAATAACCAGAGAACTGGCCAAAGACAATGGCGCTGAGCATGCTGCCGAGAGTGAAGTAAATCAATCGCTTATCATGACGCAGTATACGGAATGTTTGGCGAAAATCAGGCACGGGCTCCGCGGGGGTCCGTTCAGCGACCGACATGTCAGTGCTGTCTATTCTAAATTTCAATACGATAACCACCGACAATGCCAGTAGGCCCGAAATAATAAACGGTGCTTGCGGGCCGATGCCCACCACCAATACCCCCAACGCTGGGCCGATCGCCCAACCGACATTGACCAGGGTGTAGTTAGCTGAAAAGGCTCTGATTCGCTCATTGACTGGCAACCAATCGGCAAAACAAGCTTTAATCGCGATGCTGTAAACTGAATATGCCGAGTGCAGCAGGGCCAGAATCAGGATGATCCAGGCTGGGTGCTCAATCCATGGCAGGGTAAAAAAGGTCACCGAAAATAGCCCGACAGCCAGCAGAATCAACTGTTTTCTATTAAAATTATCGACCAGATAGCCGCCATAAAGGCTGGTGAAAATACCCAGTGTCAAACTGGCCCCCAATACCAACCCAACCTTATCTGGTGCTAGCTGGAAATGCTCTGCCAGATAGATAGTGATAAAGGGCAGGGTGACGGCTCGCCCTATGGTCAAGACCAGCGACGCAATTAGCAGGTTGGTAACACGCGATGGAAAACCTTTCATGGTATTTTCTTATTTTGATTATTGGGCATACATGCTTTTTTTCAATCAAAAGAATGACTCACGTAGCATGACGACAAGGCGGCTCAGCCAATTACAGTAGACTATTACGATGAGAAAGAGAGGGGGTAGGAGGAAAAAATTTTCGCAAACAGCAGATCGACCTATGTCGACCTGCTTTTAATAGATAATTAACCTAAATATTCGATGATTGAGAGACCACCGTTATAGTCGGTGCTGTAGATAATCCCTTGTGCATCAACAAACACATCACATGACTGAATAACTTGCGGGCGTCCGGGCCGTTTATCCATCATTTTTTCAGGTGCAGCGGGGACTAGAGCCCCGGTTTCCTTGGGTTGATAAGGATTGCTGATATCATAAGCACGCACGCCGGCATTTTGATAGGTGGCAAAAATTAATGATGAGCTGACAAAACTGCCTGGCCGATTTTCATGCAGATTATGTGGGCCAAAATGAGCGCCTTTTTTCACATAATCTTGCTCATCCGGCACTGGGAACGTCGAGATACTCACTGGATTCGCTGGCTCGCGAATATCGAACAGCCAAATGTGCTTCTCACCATCTTCCTGATTATCCAATACTGCCTCATCCAGTACGACTAATAAGTCGCGGTCGGGTAGTGGCAGGGCTGTGTGGGTACCGCCACCAAAGGGGGGGCTCCAGTTGCGATGGCTAATCAGCTTTGGCTCATGACGGTCACTGACGTCCAATAGCGTCAAGCCACCATCACGCCAACTGCCATAAGCGGTGTCGCCACTGATAATGGCATGATGCAGCGCATAGCGTTTACCTTCAGGCCAGCTTGCTTGTTCTCCGGCGGCGGTATGCATACCGGGCAAAGCGTAGCGGCCAGCCACTAGCGGTTTTTGCGGATTAGCCAGATCAATGGTCAGAAAGATATAATCACTGTAGCCATCTAACAATGCGGAAACATAAGCCCAGCGCCCACCGACATACCAGATGCGATGAATACCAATGCCATCAAGTGGCAGGAAACTAATCTCGCGCGGTCTATCTGGTGTCGAAATATCAAAAATACGCAGCCCGGCACTCCAACTGCGGCCTTCCTGACGGGTACTGACGGTCTGCGCCACCGAGCGAGTGTAATACACTTTCTCTTCGGCAAAACTGGCATCAGCGAACAGATCTCGGGCATTAATCACCAAGAGCAAGTCGTCATGAGCCTGTAAATGCACATTCCAGGTATTGGCGGGGGCGGCAATAAAACCGGCTGGACGTGGGTTTTTTGCATCTCGCACATCAATAATAGATACACCTTGCGACACCATATGGCCGACATAAGCATAGCCGCGGTGCACCATAACCTGCACCCCATCGGGTTTTCCACCTTGTGAGCTATGACCAATCAGCCGCATATTGCGGCTGTATTCCGGTGTCGGCAAGTAACCTTGCTTTGCCATCTATTTCACTCCAAATCAATTGATCCTATTGGTTTTTACTGGCCGTTCTTTGCAGCCAGAGTGGCAAACCAAGGTGAGTTGAAATCATCTGATTGGCCCCAGCCTGGAATGATTTTACTCAAACCGGCAACGTTGACCGGGCCGGGTTGGCTGGCGAGCAAGGCTTGTGGAATTGATGCTGCACGGAACTCATAACTGGCTGGTGTCTCTTCACCAGCAATTTTCTTGGCAATGAGGCGCAAGTTAACGGCACCAATCAGCTTAGGATCAACCGCCACACTGACTTTCCACGGGCTATTGGCTTCACGCATCAATTGCAAATCCTGATTTGAGATATCAATGCTGTACAGTTTGATTTCAGTGCGGCCATTTTCTTGTAAGGCTTTATAGGCACCTTGAGTAAAGGCATCCCAAGTCCCCCAGATAGCGTCGATTTTCCCTTTCGGATACTTCGCCAATACTGCACCTACTTTGTTCGCGGTATCACCTTGAACATCGGAAGAGACGGCACCGATAGATTCAAGTTCATGAATGCCAGGATTCTGTTTCAGCAATGCCTGATAAGCAGCCTGACGACGCTCCATAGGAGGGAAACCGGCTACCCAGAGTTTGATAATATTGGCATTGCCATTGAAATCTTTGATTAATTGACCAAAAGATTCATTGGTCAGAGAAGCATCATCCTGCTGGGTGACCGTCAGGCCGGGAATATCGCCCTGAATGGCGGTGTCAAACACCGATACCGCAATACCACTGGCGGCAATACGTTTAACTAACTCAGTCGAGTAAGGGTCGCGGCCCTGAGAAAGAATGATGCCGTCATATTTCTGGCTAATAGCCTGATTAACGAAGTCTTGGAAGCGCGCATCATCGCCGTTACTTAAGAACGTATCTACTTTGAAACCCAGCTTTTTGCCTTCTTTCAATACACCGGACAGGAACTGTGTTGTGTTGTCATCGGAACCCAAATTACGGATCACCGCAATTTTAATCTGCCCTTGATGCTTAGCGATAGCCTCTGGGATTGGAGCGACAGTGGCGGTGCTTGCTGCGAATACCGGCAGTGCCGTCAGTAGGCTCAAGGCCAGTAAAGGGGAAGCAATATTTTTCATCCGGAACTCCGTCATGGTGTCGATAAGGTATGCAATGTTGGGTGTTTTTTCGTTGTTATAGCTATCTTTGTGTCTAGACGTCTATCTGTCTCTGTACAGCATCATAACCATAACTATTTTGATAAGGAATTAACTTTGTTATAAATTTTTGGATCGCGTTATATCGTTTAGTTTGGATAGTGCAAATAAGCAGCAAGGGATAGGGGACAAACAGTCTGTTATTACAATGGAAGCCAATATAAACTAATAACCTTTTATAATGAATGGTTTATATATGATCTTATGCTTACTATAAAAAATATTATAATTATTATTTTATTTCGTTACTAACCAAGTACTGATATTCTAAATAGCACTGAGGAATAATAATAAAGGCTAATAGCCATAACCGACGTGAAGCTTTTACGATTCTCAATATTTAAAGGATTAAAATCACCATGGGTAAAATTAGCAACCTATGTAAATTCAGAAAGGATGCTGCCGATGAGGCACAACTGAATTTGAGGTATATTATTAATACTGCGGTTAGTGATAGCGCCTCTTGTCGCTATATGTCTCGCTGTGAGTTTCTATTTCTATTTATCCGTTATTTATTAACGTTAATGGTGACTGTTCTTTTAGTATCGATATTGTTTCCCGATTTGATTGATGAAATTATATCACTGTCACTATTATCTTTTTTTCCTATACTTTCATTGGTCTTGCTATTACCTTGTTCATATCGTTTAGCCAGCCAAAGATTAAGCCCATATTTACTGATTTTTCACCTTCTTCCTCTTGGACACTATTTTTTCTCCGGCCTATTCCCGTGGCTCTTATCTATTGTCTTTTTACTTTACCTGGTATTTATCAATATCTACGACATAAAACCACCTGAATGTGAGCGAAGAAAACAGCTAGCTTCAGTCTTGCCTGATGAGTATCCATTTGGGTTAACTCTGGTTTGTTTTAGTTTGTTATATCTAAGTTTTTTCCTGTTGATTGAGTTGGATGATGCCATTATTTCACTCATGGTATTGTCGTGGATTTTCTTTTTATTGGCTAAATGGCACTGGCCTGTTGTGATATTAAATACGTTGGGGGCGATTGGTGTTTTTTGGTTTTTCTCTTCTGGTTTTGTGGAAATAAAGCATCATAAGAATATTATTATTAATGCCCTGATTAAAATATCTCTGTTGGATAATATTTTATTTTTTATTTTCTCACTAAGTTTATTTATCAATATGCTTTTTTGGTTGGAAGCCTGGCTACGTGACCGGCAACCTCAAGCGACAAAAGAGTAAGGTTATTGATGAGATAAACTGTTAGATATAATAGAAATGCTGGTCAAATTATCCTTGACCAGCATTTGAGGGAGCGAATTTATTTCACTTGCATGCCGGGTTGGGCACCATTATCCGGGCTGAGTAGGAAGATATCGCTACCGCCAGGACCTGCAGCCATGACCATGCCTTCTGAAATACCAAAGCGCATTTTACGTGGAGCCAGGTTTGCCACCATCACCGTAAGACGGCCTTCTAGTACTTTAGGGTCAGGGTAAGCTGAACGGATACCAGAGAAGACCTGACGGGTTTCGCCACCGAGATCCAGCTTCAGTTTCAATAATTTATCTGAACCTTCGACAAAGTCTGCTTGCTGAATCAGCGCGATGCGCATATCCACTTTAGCAAAGTCATCAAAACTGATAGTTTCTTGAAGCGGGTCATCGGCTAATGGGCCTGTAGCCACCACTGCCGGTGCCATATCTTCTTTAGAAGAGGCGACCATTTCGTTCACCTTGTCCAAATCAATACGGTTAAACAGAGCCTTAAAGGCATTAATCTGATGGCCCAACAACGGTTGCTCAATGCTATCCCAGGTCAATTCGGTATTGAGGAAAGCCTCAGTACGTTCTGTCAGGGATGGCAATACCGGCTTGAGATAGGTCATCAGAACACGGAACAGGTTGATGCCCATGGAGCAGATAGCATGCAAATCGCTATCGCGGCCTTCTTCTTTTGCCACAACCCAAGGTGCCTGCTCATCAACATAACGGTTGGCAACATCCGCCAGTGCCATGATTTCACGAATTGCTTTACCTGATTCACGGTTGTTATAAGCCTCCGCAATACTGGCGGCAGCATCGGTAAAGGTTTTATACAGCGCGGGATCGGCCAGCTGGTCGGCTAACTTGCCAGCAAAACGTTTGTTGATAAAGCCGGCATTGCGGGATGCCAGATTCACGACTTTGTTAACGATATCGGCGTTAACTCGCTGGACGAAATCTTCCAGATTCAAGTCAATATCATCAATGCGCGAAGAGAGCTTGGCAGCATAATAATAACGCAAGCAATCAGCATCCAGATGTTTCAGATAAGTGCTCGCTTTAATAAATGTGCCGCGGGATTTCGACATTTTCGCGCCGTTTACCGTGACATAGCCATGGACAAATATATTGGTCGGTTTGCGGAAATGGCTGCCTTCCAAGATGGCTGGCCAGAACAGGCTATGGAAGTAAACAATGTCTTTACCAATGAAGTGGTAAAGGTCGGTTGTCGAGCCTTCACGCCAGAATTCGTCAAAATCCAAATCGCCGCGTTTGTCACACAGGTTTTTAAATGCGCCCATGTAACCTATAGGGGCATCCAGCCAGACATAGAAATATTTACCTGTTGCATCCGGGACTTCAAAACCGAAGTAAGGAGCATCGCGGGTGATATCCCACTGTTGCAGACCCGATTCAAACCATTCCTGCATTTTGTTGGCAACTTGTTCTTGCAGTGCGCCGGAACGTGTCCAGGCTTGCAACATATCGCTGAAAGCAGGCAGGTCGAAGAAGAAGTGTTCAGATTCACGCATCACCGGTGTGGCACCGGAAACCGCAGATTTTGGATCGATAAGTTCAGTTGGGCTATAGGTTGCGCCACAAACCTCACAGTTATCGCCATATTGGTCGGGTGATTTGCACTTCGGACAGGTGCCTTTCACAAAACGGTCAGGCAGGAACATCCCTTTCTCAGGATCATAGAGCTGAGAAATGGTGCGATTCTTAATATAGCCGTTAGCTTTTAGGCGGCGGTATATCAGGCTCGACAGTTCACGGTTTTCATCACTGTGGGTTGAGTGATAGTTATCATAACTGATAGCGAAACCGGCGAAATCCTGTTGGTGCTCCTGGCTCATTTCGGCAATCATCTGCTCCGGTTCGATACCCAGTTGCTGAGCTTTCAGCATGATCGGGGTGCCGTGGGCATCATCTGCACAGATAAAATGAACCTGGTTGCCGCGCATTCGCTGGAAACGGACCCAGATATCTGCCTGGATGTGCTCGAGCATATGACCGAGATGAATAGAACCGTTAGCGTATGGTAGCGCGCACGTCACCAATATTTTTTTCGCGACTTGAGCCATAGTGGGAAATTGCTTTCTTTATGTGGATTAAAGGGTCTTTGATGTTAACCGATAAGCGGGTTTGTCGCTAGGGTAAGGCAACCTACAGGCTGCCTTAAGTCATAACAGGTTCATTTTGGCCGGTTTTCAGCACATTTGGTTATTAATGCCATTAATATCACTAACACCAGACGGCAGGGTTATGCGATTGGTCTCGGTTTTCTCTCTATTCGACGCACACAGGTGTTGCTGAGTTCTGGTACACTATTAGAGGTTAATAACGATAAATTTAAGGAGCTGGGATGAGCCCAAAATCCCCCGAGCAGACTACCGCTGACCTGCTGCAATCAAAAATTTCAAAGGTTCTTGCTGCCTTTACTCACCCAACCTTGCAAAAGGATCTCAACACCCTGCGTGCTATCCACCACTGTGCCTTGCTAGACAATGTGCTGCATATCGAGCTGGTGATGCCTTTTGCCTGGCAGTTTGGTTTTGACCTATTAAAAGAGTCAGTCAGCGCAGAGTTGCTGGCAGTGACCGGTGCCAAAGCTATTGACTGGAAGCTTTCTCATAATATTACGACGCTAAAGCGTGCCAATGATCAGCCTGGTGTGAAAGGTGTGCGCAATATTCTGGCTGTCAGTTCCGGTAAAGGTGGAGTGGGGAAATCCAGTACCGCCGTTAATCTGGCACTGGCATTGGCAGAAGAGGGGGCAAAAGTCGGTATTCTGGATGCTGATATTTATGGCCCTTCCATTCCAAATATGCTGGGCACCATGAATCAGCGGCCAACTTCTCCTGATGGCAAGCACATGGCACCTATTATGGCCCATGGAATTGCCACTAACTCGATTGGTTATCTGGTTACTGACGAGAATGCCATGGTATGGCGTGGCCCAATGGCCAGTAAGGCATTGATGCAGATGCTACAAGATACCTTATGGCCAGACTTGGATTATCTGGTGATTGATATGCCACCGGGTACGGGTGATATTCAGCTGACATTGTCGCAGAACATTCCGGTGACTGGCGCGTTAGTGGTCACTACTCCACAGGATATCGCCTTGATTGATGCCATGAAGGGCATTGTAATGTTTGAAAAAGTGCATGTGCCGGTGTTGGGTATCGTCGAAAATATGAGCATGCATATTTGCAGTAATTGTGGCCACTTGGAGCCGATTTTTGGCACTGGCGGCGCGGAAAAGCTGGCGCAGAAATATCATTGCAAGTTGCTGGGCCAAATTCCTCTGCATATCTCGCTGCGTGAAGATCTCGACCGTGGTGAGCCCACCGTTGTCAGCCACCCGGATAGCGAATTTGCGGATATTTACCGCCAACTGGCTGCCAATGTTGCAGCGGAAATGTACTGGCAGGGTGAAGCTATTCCAACTGAAATTTCATTCCGCGCTGTTTAGCCGTCACATTTATGATACCCAAACTAATGGGTATAGCAGGTAGGCGGCAAACAAGAACCTCCCGATGAGCTGACACCGGTCAGTGATTCGGGTGTTCGAGAGCAGCCAACACCGCTGCAACTTCAAGTATGCAGGGTATAGCACTGGCATCAGGCCGGTTAACTCCTTATAATTGCCGCGCCCGAAGCACCTTGCGTGCTTCGTCTCCCCTCACACTTAGTAATCAGGTCTTTAATTTTATGACTGACAAAGCACATCAGTGCGTCATTATCGGGATAGCGGGTGCCTCAGCCTCCGGAAAAAGTCTTATCGCGAGTACGCTGTATCGTGAATTACGCGAACAGGTTGGTGATCAACATATTGGCGTCATTCCAGAGGATGGCTATTACAAAGACCAGAGTCACCTATCGATGGAAGAGCGGGTCAAGACCAACTATGACCATCCTAGCGCCATGGATCACAACTTATTACTGGAACATCTGCAATCGCTAAAAGCGGGCAAGTCTGTTGAACTGCCACTTTACAGCTACACTGAGCACACCCGTAAAAAAGAAACCGTCCATTTAGAGCCGAAGAAAGTGATTATTCTGGAAGGGATCTTGCTGTTGACTGATATCCGCCTGCGTCAGGAGATGAACTTCTCAATCTTCGTTGATACCCCATTGGATATCTGCTTGATGCGACGTATGAAACGTGATGTTAATGAACGTGGTCGTTCAATGGATTCAGTGATGGCGCAATACCAGAAAACTGTGCGCCCAATGTTCCTGCAATTTATCGAACCCTCCAAGCAATATGCTGACATTATTGTTCCTCGTGGCGGCAAGAACCGAATTGCGATCGATATTCTAAAAGCGAAAATCAGCCAGTTCTTTGAGTAATGTTCGTCTGGACCTTTGCTTATTAATATGGCAGCTTTCATAGTATGCAAGCTGTAACATGCGAATTTAAATGGAGATTTAAGCGATGAGACTGTGCGATCGTGACATAGAAGCTTGGCTGGACAGCGGCAAATTGGGCATTGACCCCCGCCCGCCAGTAGAACGTATTAATGGGGCCACAGTCGACGTCCGCTTAGGCAACCAATTTCGCGTGTTCCGCGGCCACACCGCAGCATTCATTGATTTAAGCGGCCCGAAAGATGAAGTCAGCGCAGCCCTTGAACGAGTCATGAGCGATGAAATCAATCTGCCTGAAGGGGAGGCATTCTTCCTGCATCCCGGAGAACTGGCGCTGGCTGTCACGTTGGAGTCAGTCACTATTCCGGACGATCTGGTCGGCTGGCTTGATGGCCGTTCCTCTCTGGCTCGCCTTGGGTTAATGGTGCATGTGACTGCACACCGGATAGATCCCGGTTGGCAAGGCAGGATTGTGCTGGAGTTCTATAATTCAGGTAAGTTGCCATTGGCACTGCGTCCGGGGATGTTAATTGGCGCGCTGAGTTTTGAGCCACTCTCTGGACCGGCAGCCCGTCCTTACAATAGCCGTCAGGATGCAAAATATCGTGGTCAACAAGGTGCCGTAGCCAGTCGTATAGATAAAGACTAGCCATTTTTCTCGCTGAGATTTTAGCCTGTTTGGGCTTTATCGCTTGTTTGGACAAGAGGATGTCATGAGACGATTACTAACGACGTTAATTATCCTGCTCGTTGTATTAGTTGCGGGTATGAGCGCATTGGTATTGCTAGTAAATCCTAATGACTTTCGGGCGTACATGGTCAAACAAGTTGAACGGAAAAGTGGTTATCAACTGCAACTTGAAGGTGATTTACGTTGGCATGTCTGGCCGCAACTTAGCATTATTGCTGGCCGGACGGCACTAACCGCTCCCGGTGCTACCGCGCCCGTGGTCAGTGCTGAAAATATGCGTCTTGATGTCAAACTCTGGCCGCTACTGTCGCATCAGCTTGATATTAAACAGGTGATGTTAAAAGGGGCGGTTATCCGCTTAACCCCTGACAGTGAAATTCAACAACAGCCGGGGGCACCGGTTGCACCACGTGGCAATGCACCGGTTGATGAGCATCGGGCCTGGAAACTCGATATCAATAAAGTCCAGGTTGCGGATAGCTTGCTGATTTGGCAACGAACAGACAATGATCAAGTCAATGTTCGCGATATTAATCTTGAACTGCAACAAGACTCGCAGCGGCAAGTCCATATCACTCTTTCTGGCCGTGTTAACCGAAATCAACGGGATGTCAGTTTCTCGATGGCCGCTGATGCCGATATGGGCCGTTACCCACAGCTTTTCAGCGCCAATATCAACCAATTTACTTATAAATTGGAAGGGGCGGATATCCCCGTTGCTGGTGTGAGCGGGGAGGGGGCATTACAAGCCAGTTATCAGAGTGATATTCAGCAATTATTGCTGAATAAGCTGAGTTTCTCGGCGAATGACAACCAGTTAACTGGGAGTGCTAAAGCCACATTGGGTGACGTACCTGACTATGTCATCAATCTGGCAGCTGACAATCTTAACTTGGATACTATCTTCGGTTGGGAGCCTAAAAACACGGCGAATAGTCAAGACGTGGTGAAACAACCCGGCGTAACCGCACCGGTTATTGCGGTTCAGGCTGATGATGATGTTGGGCAGGATTTACGGGCATTACGTGACTTTACTGCACAAATTAAACTCACTGCGAATAATTTGGTTTATCGCGCCATCAACGTCAGCCAACTAAATTTGCAAGCATCAAACCAACGCGGTGATGTACAAATCACTCACTTAACTGGCAATGCCTTAGGGGGGGATTTCTCTCTACCGGGGTCGCTGGATGTGACGGGTAAGAAGGTGTTAGCTGCGGTTAACCCGGTGATAAATAATATGGAATTGGGCCCGGTGTTATTGGCCGCAAGTTTGCCGCAGATGATGACCGGTAAATTCTCCATGAAAGCGCAGTTGTCTGGTGATGGCATCGATGCTGAGGCATTCAACCACCGCTGGAAAGGGGACGCACAGTTCAGTATGAATGGTGCGCAGTTACAGGGACTTAATATTCAACAGCTTATCCAGCAGGCTGTGACTCGCAGCTCCAGCGATGTCAAAGGTCAGGAGCGCTATGAGCGCTACACCGAGGTTAAACAACTGCAAGCGAAACTGACCCTGAATAGAGGGAAAGTTGACGTAAGTAGCCTCAGTGCTGACTCAACCTTGATCGCCATTAAAGGTCGTGGGGAACTCAATTTAGCACAGCAGCAATCTGACATGAATTTGTCCGTACGAGTGATGCAAGGCTGGAGTGGAGAAGATAACTTGGTTAAGTTTTTGCAAAATACTGATATTCCACTGCGTATTTATGGGCCGTGGACTCAGCTTAGTTATCAATTGAATGTTGAACAGCTTTTGCGTAATGAATTACAGCAACGTGCGAAAAAAGCACTTAACGACTGGGCTGAACGTAATCAAGAGAATCGCGCGCGTAAGGACATTAGAAAGCTTATTGATAAGCTTTAACTTGTCTATCTCCTCCGATAAGTCGAGAGATTCATCGGAGGTAATGACCTTTCTTTGTTACCTTTCTGTTGTTGTATTGATCACCAACCTCACCTGTTTAAACATAAAATCCTCTCACCGGCTCACAAACTAATATTTGTTTCTAAAATCTCGGCTAATAATTGATAGATGTCATAAACTCACCGGCTGACTTTGGGCAGAGTGCAGAGCTAATTCTGTATATTTACAAGAAAAATCTTAATACAACATCCAGCAACAAATGATAATGCCCAAGCACATGGTGTTGCAGGTAGCCAACAAGCTAATCCTCTGCGGCTTTATGGACGAAGGGAATATTCGGTGAGAGAGGGTATATGTTAGATCTTTTGATTGGGATTGTAGTGGCCGTCGGTGTGGGTCGCTATATTATTAAAGGCTATTCTGCCACTGGTGTACTAATGGTGGGTGGCCTGCTGCTATTAATTATCAGTGCTTTGATGGGCAAGAGCGTGTTACCGGCCAGCGCAACCTCAACCGGTTGGCGCGCGACGGACATTGTCGAGTATGTCAAAATTCTGCTGATGAGCCGTGGTGGCGATCTCGGCATGATGATCATGATGTTATGCGGTTTTGCCGCGTATATGACACATATCGGCGCAAATGATGTGGTGGTTAAGTTAGCATCTAAACCATTACAGATGATTAACTCCCCTTATTTATTGATGGTTGCGGCTTACATCATTGCCTGCTTGATGTCTTTAGCGGTGTCATCGGCCACTGGGTTAGGTGTGCTATTGATGGCCACATTGTTCCCAGTGATGGTTAACGTCGGTATCAGTCGTGGAGCGGCGGCGGCAATTTGTGCCTCACCTGCGGCGATTATTCTGGCCCCGACTTCTGGTGACGTCGTGTTGGCGGCACAAGCCTCTGAAATGCCATTGGTTGATTTTGCATTTAAAACCACGTTACCTATCTCCATTGCGGCTATCGTCTGCATGGCGATTGCTCACTTTTTCTGGCAGCGTTATCTGGATAATAAGAGCCAGGAAAAGCATGAGATGATGGATGTCAACGACATCACCACCAATGCGCCCGGTTTTTATGCCATCTTGCCATTTACCCCTATTCTCGGCGTGTTGATATTTGATGGTAAATGGGGGCCAGAGCTACACATCATCACAGTCTTGGTTATCTGTATGCTAATTGCCGCTGTGATTGAATTCTTACGTAGCTTCAATGCCAAATCTGTATTTAGCGGCCTTGAGGTTGCTTATCGTGGTATGGCCGATGCATTTGCGACTGTGGTGATGTTGTTGGTCGCTGCGGGGGTATTTGCACAGGGATTGAGTACTGTTGGTTTTATCAGCGGTCTAATTGGATTAGCGCAATCTTTTGGTACCGGTGGCATTATTATGATGCTGGTACTGGTGGTGATTACGATGCTGGCAGCAATGACCACAGGCTCAGGTAATGCACCATTTTATGCGTTTGTGGAATTGATTCCGAAACTTGCTGCTCAAATGGGAATAAATCCAGCCTATCTGGTTATCCCTATGCTTCAAGCCTCGAATTTAGGGCGTACTTTATCCCCAGTTTCAGGTGTTGTGGTTGCCGTTGCAGGTATGGCAAAAATATCACCTTTCGAAGTGGTGAAACGAACCTCAGTACCGGTTCTGGTCGGGTTAATTGTGGTGATTGTGGCAACTGAGATTTTGGTGCCAGTACACTTATAATATCAATATGAATCGATAAAAAAGCCGGGGGCGATATGCCACCCGGCTTTATTTTTGATGACTTACTGGGCCAATTTTAGCCGTCTGAATTTACACCGCAGGCCAGTTACACTTCATAATCAGGATCTGGCACTTTCAACGGCGTTATTTTGACCTTTAATATACGGTGACTGCTCACTTCTAAAGGTTCAAAAAGATAGTCACCAATCTTCAACTGATCGCCAACCTGAGGTATCCGCTGGGTATATTCCATCAATAATCCAGCCAGGGTGTGATACTCGCGTTTATCATCAATTGGCAATGGTATGTAGAGCACTAAATCTTCCAGTGGCATATAGCCGTTCGCAATCCAACAACCCTCTTCAGTTTGCTGAATATCGTGGCGGGCATCTAATTCTTCACCAGCTACTGGCAGATTACCTGCAATGGTCTCCATCACGTCGGTTAGGGTGACAACCCCTTCGATGGAACCAAACTCGTCAACCACAAAGGCGAAATGCGTTTGTGCCTGGCGGAATTGCTCAAGCGCCATCAACAGCGAAACTTGCTCAGGGAAAATCAACGGCTGACGAATCAATGCCCGTAAATCGAGTTTCTCATCTGATAATTGCTGTCTCAGCAAATCAATTACGTGAATAACACCCAAAGGTTCATCTGTCGAGCTATCCTCGGTGACAACGATTCGGGTGTGCAGATTTTTTGTCAGCAATTGGGTCAGTTTTTCAGGTGGATCATTAAGGTCCAGATATTCAACATCATGGCGTGATGTCATGATGCTACTGACCGTACGTTGGGCCAACCCTAACACCCGCTCTATCATCCGGCGCTCTTGCTCATTGAACACCTCCTGACCCGTGCTGGTATTATCCGCAATCAGATTAGCTGTATGGTTATCCAATTCAGCCTCTTCATGTTTGCCACTTAGCATTCGCAACACGGCTTCTGCGGTCCTTTCACGCAATGGACGTACAGTCGACAGAAAACGACGGCGGTTAAATTGCGCAAACTGATTCAGTGACTCAATGATGACTGAGAAACCAATTGCTGCGTACAGATAACCTTTCGGAATATGGTAGCCAAAGCCCTCGGCCACCAAACTGAAGCCGATCATCAGTAAGAAACTCAAACAGAGAATCACAATGGTTGGATGTGCATTCACAAAGCGAGTCAACGACTTACTGGCTAACAGCATCAAACCAATGGCAATACAGACGGCAGCCATCATGACGGCGAGGTGATCTACCATACCGACGGCAGTAATCACCGAATCGAGAGAGAAGATGGCATCTAACACCACAATCTGAGCCACTACTGGCCAGAAGCGTGCACCTTTACGTTGTTGGTTTTGTTGATGATCTTTTCCTTCAAGGCGTTCATTGAGCTCCATCGTGGCTTTAAATAGCAGGAATACCCCCCCGATGAGCATAATCAGGTCACGCGCACTGAATGAGTGCTCGGAAATAGTGACCAAAGGCGCTGTCAATGTCGCCAACCACGAGATACTGGCCAACAGCACCAGACGCATCAAAAGTGCACACAGTAGACCTGTGACTCGGGCCTTATCCCGCAGATGGCGGGGCAGTTTTTCCGCCAAAATGGCAATAAATATCAGGTTGTCAATACCTAACACAATTTCGAGCACAACTAGCGTCGCCAGCCCTGCCCAAATAGTAGGATCTGCGATCCACTCCATATATCTAACTTCACCTTTTATTTTTACGGCTTATGCCGCCAAAGCGAATAATGGGCGCATAACATGAAATTTTCAAATTTAAATATAAGAAATAGATGATATTGCCGACCCAAGAATACAGGTACAGAAAATAAGCGTAAATCTGTAACCTTTTGAAATAAATGGTTAAATAAAAAATAAAACATTGAGGAAATAAACAAGACTAACAGACATTTCCTAGTTAAATTTAATGATATATAATAGATAATCAGTAGAAACAATTATGTGAGCATAATTTGCTCAACAGAGCCATACATTTATAATATTAGTTATACATGCGAAATGTTCTGGATATGATCTAGTAGCTATTGGTAGCTGTGAAGCCAAGGGCGGTAGCGTTGTTAAATCAATTAAGTATGCTGATTATTATTTCATATGAAATGATTACCGTTCTCATTTGAAATGTGGCATTTCTAGTAGTATGCAACTTTATAGTGATAAGGATATAGGATGTTACTTCCGGTGATTATGGCGGGTGGAACGGGTAGTCGTCTGTGGCCGATGTCAAGAGAGCTTTATCCTAAGCAGTTTTTACGCTTGCATGGGGTAAATTCAATGCTGCAGGAGACTGTAAATCGCCTGGAGGGGATTTCTGTTAGAGAGCCGGTCGTCATTTGTAATGAAGAGCATCGTTTCTTAGTGGCCGAACAGTTGCGGCAAATAAATAAACTGTCACACAATATAATATTAGAGCCTGTCGGACGGAATACGGCTCCTGCCATTGCGTTAGCTGCACTAAACGCTGTCTCCCAAGGTGACGATCCAATAATGTTAGTGTTGGCCGCGGATCACATCATTAATGACTGTGATGCTTTCCATCAAGCCGTGACCAAGGCTATCCCGTTTGCTAAGAAAGACAGTTTGGTCACCTTCGGAATTGTTCCAACAGGCCCAGAAACGGGCTATGGCTATATACAGCGTGGTGAAGCGACTGTTACTGATATCTCTGAAGCTTTCAAAGTTGAGCGTTTTGTCGAAAAGCCTAATTTAAAAACTGCAGAGCAGTATATTAATTCTGGTGAGTACTATTGGAATAGCGGTATGTTTATGTTCCGCGCTAAGCGATATATTCAAGAATTAGAAAAGTTCAGACCTGATATTCTCGATGCCTGCAAAGCGGCGATGAAGGATTCGGACTCGGACAAGGATTTTATTACTATCGATAAAGATAAGTTCAGTGTCTGTCCAGATGAGTCTATTGATTATGCTGTGATGGAGCAAACTAATAGCGCGGTGGTGGTACCGCTTGATGCGGGCTGGAGCGATGTTGGCTCCTGGTCTGCACTATGGGATGTGAGTAACAAAGATAAGTCAGGTAATGCTGTTACCGGCGACACATTCCTACATGATACCCAAAATTGCTACATTAATACTGATGAAAAATTAGTTGCTGCGGTAGGAGTCGATAACTTAGTCATTGTCAGTACTAAAGATGCCGTGTTGGTAGTAGATAAATCTAAGGTGCAAGACGTTAAAAAAATTGTTGAACATCTTAAGTTGAAAAAACGCAGTGAATATCGCCGCCATAGGGAAACATATCGCCCTTGGGGACGGAGCGATATCATTGTTAATGAACAGCGCTTTAATGTTAACCGCATCACGGTCAAACCTGGTGGGGCATTTTCTATGCAGATGCATCATCATCGAGCAGAACATTGGATTGTGTTATCCGGCACTGCAAAAGTGACCATCGCGGACAAGACATTCTTAATTACTGAGAATCAGTCAACTTTTATTCCCATTGGTTCCCTCCATATGCTAGAAAATCCAGGTAAAATTCCACTTGAACTCATTGAGGTTCAGTCAGGTTCCTACTTAGGTGATGATGATATTATCAGAATTAAAGACCACTATGGCCGTTGCTGATTTCGAGGGAACAATGAATACCTTAACGTGTTTTAAAGCTTATGATATCCGTGGTCAATTAGGCACAGAACTGAATGAGGATATTGCTTACCGTATTGGCCGAGCTTTTGGTGAATATTTAAAGCCCAAAACTATTGTTGTCGGTGGCGATGTCCGGTTAACCAGTGAAGCATTAAAAATGGCATTGGCCGAAGGGCTGATGGATGCTGGTAGTGATATCTTAGATATTGGTTTAAGCGGGACTGAAGAGATTTACTTCGCTACGTTTCATTTAGGTGTGGATGGCGGAATCGAAGTGACTGCGAGTCATAATCCGATGAACTACAACGGTATGAAGTTGGTTCGAGAAGATGCTAAGCCTATTAGCGGTGACACTGGTCTACATGATATCCAAAGACTCGCAGAAGAAAATAATTTCGCAGTACCAGATCAAAGTAAAAGAGGAAGTTATAAGAAGATCTCGATACTCAATGAATACGTAGATCATCTGATGGGTTATATCGATTTTAAAAACTTTACCAGGCCTTTGAAACTCGTAATTAATTCCGGCAATGGCGCGGCCGGACATGTTATCGATGAAATTGAAAAACGCTTCGTTGCTGCACACCTTCCCATCGAATTAGTCAAAGTTCACCATCATCCTGATGGCCATTTCCCAAATGGTATTCCTAACCCTCTACTGCCTGAGTGCCGAGCTGATACAGAGAAATCTGTTATTGAGTCTGGTGCAGATATCGGGATCGCATTTGATGGGGATTTTGACCGCTGCTTCCTATTTGATGAAAGTGGAGAGTTTATTGAAGGCTACTATATTGTAGGCCTCTTAGGCGAAGCTTTCTTACAGAAAGAAAAGGGAGCAAAAATAATTCATGACCCGCGGTTAACCTGGAATACGGTCGACATTATCTCTAAAGCTGGCGGCATTCCTGTTATGTCTAAGACGGGCCATGCTTTTATCAAGGAAAGAATGCGTAAAGAAGATGCAATATACGGTGGAGAAATGAGTGCGCATCACTATTTTCGCGATTTTGCATACTGCGATAGCGGAATGATTCCATGGCTGTTAGTGGCTGAATTACTTAGCGTTAAAAACAAATCTTTAAGCCAATTGGTTGGTGATCGTATGCGTGCATTTCCTGCTTCAGGTGAAATTAACCGTAAACTAACAGATGCAAAAAGCCGTATTGCTCAAATTAGAGCTATTTACGAACCGGATGCTGTCAATGTTGATTTCACCGATGGTATCAGTATTGAATACAGTGACTGGCGATTTAATCTAAGAACTTCAAATACAGAGCCAGTAGTACGTCTAAATGTTGAGTCAATAGGAAATACAGTATTGATGAATAATAAGACCAAAGAGATTTTAGAATTGTTGGCAGGGGAGTAATTGTGAAAGAGATGCTATTGGCTATTTATCGCTATAGAGGCTTTATTTTAGGTAGTGTGCAACGTGAATTTCAGGCAAAATACCAAAAAAGTATGCTAGGTGCTACATGGCTTGTTTTACAGCCACTGTCAATGATTCTAGTATACACTTTAGTCTTTTCTCAGGTAATGAAAGCTCGCTTACCAGGTGATGTAGGGACATTTTCCTACAGCATATATCTATGTATCGGTATTATTACATGGGGGCTTTTTGCTGAGATAGTAGGGCGGGGACAGAATGTTTTTATTGAAAATGCTGGTTTATTGAAAAAGCTAAATTTCCCTAAGATATGTTTACCCATTATTGTTGTATTGTCCGCACTTATTAATTTTATTATTATATTTTCATTGTTTGTTGTTTTTTTGATTGTAACTGGTAATTTCCATCCTATTTCTATAATAGTCTTAATTATACCTCTTGTAATTCAAGTGTTATTTGCAACAGGGCTTGGCATTTCTCTAGGCGTAATAAACGTATTCTTTAGAGATGTTGGTCAATTTGTAACAGTGCTACTTCAGTTTTGGTTTTGGTTCACTCCTATTGTCTATGTAATGAGTACTTTACCAAAAGGTGCACAATCCTTATTAAGGTTTAATCCTATGGCTGTCTTAGTTGATAATTATCAACAAATAATTATAAAGCAGCATATGCCCAATTGGTCTGCATTATGGCCTGTAGCGACAATAGCTGTTTTCCTCTGTATTTTGGGTATGTATCTATTTAGAAAACATTCAGCAGATATGGTGGATGAATTGTAATGGGAAGCATCACTGTCACTAATATAGGTAAAGCCTACAAAAATTACCCTACACGTTTTGGTCGATTGATTGAATGGATATCACCAGTAAAAATAATACGACATACCTTAACATGGGTTCTCCGGGATATTAGTTTCACTGTTAGGCCGGGCGAGGCTATAGGATTAATAGGTATTAATGGTGCCGGGAAGAGTACTTTACTAAAACTGATTACTGGAACGGCTCATCCAACAACAGGTTCAATCAAGTTGACTGGTCGTGTTGCCGCATTACTTGAGTTGGGGATTGGTTTTCATCCGGACTTTTCTGGCAGGCAGAATGTATATATGTCTGGACAACTCTTAGGTCTGACGGTTGCAGAAATTGAACGATTGATGCCAGAGATAGAAGCATTTGCTGAGATCGGAGAATATATCGATCAACCAGTACGGGTATATTCCAGTGGTATGCAAATGCGTCTTGCTTTTAGTGTAGCTACAGCGATAAGGCCGGATATCCTTATTGTCGATGAAGCATTATCAGTAGGTGATGCCTATTTCCAGCATAAAAGTTTTGAAAGAATTCGAGAGTATCGTAAGCAAGGTACTACATTACTACTTGTTTCACACGATAAAGCGGCAATTCAATCCATTTGTGATAGGGCTATTCTGCTAAATGCAGGGACTATTTTAATGGAAGGGAAACCCGAAGCCGTGATGGATTATTATAATGCTATGCTAGCTGCGAAGGATACTTCTTCAGTTAAACAAACAGAAAGTCCAGATGGTTTAATACAAACAGTATCGGGCTCTGGGGATGCATCTATAATAGATATTGGCCTTTATAACAATGAAGGTGTAAGAACTGAGGTTTTTAATGTTGGTGAGCTAGCAAATTTATGTATTAAAGTTGGCATTGCATCAGATATTCCAGAAATAGTATTGGGATATATGATAAAAGATCGTTTAGGGCAAGTGATGTATGGAACAAACACCTATCATTTAGATAAAGAAATTAAGAGTTTAACAAGTGGGCAAATAATATCGTTTAATTTCTTATTTCCAATGAATCTAGGCGAAGGCAGTTATTCTATAGCCGTTGCATTACATGAGCAAGATACTCATATTCATAAGAATTATGAATGGCGAGATTTGGCCCTGATATTTGATATAATAAATATAGACAAAACATCTTTTGTAGGTGTTTCATGGTTAGAACCAGAGGTTAATTACATTTATGAAAGATAGTTTTTATAGTGAATTTGAAAAAAAATACCGTGGTTCAAGAGAATTAATCAAATCTCGATTGGTAGCTTACCGTGATTTTTATCTACCACTAGCCGAAATTTATCCAAATAGTAACACCTGCGATCTGGGTTGTGGGAGAGGAGAATGGCTTGAATTACTTAATGAGGCAGGCTTTAAGACTGAAGGGATAGATTTAGATGAAGGAATGCTTTCTTATTGTCGTGATCTAAATCTTAATGTACGACAACAAGATGTAATCCAGTATTTACAGAGCTTAGATGATAACTCCGTTTCATTAGTTTCATCTTTTCATCTTGTAGAACATATAGGTTTTGAAAATGTGAAACTTCTTGTCCAAGAGGCATTACGTATACTCAAGCCTGGCGGATTGTTAATTATTGAAACACCAAATTGTGAAAATATAATTGTTAGTACCAATACTTTTTATTTAGACCCAACTCACATTATGCCAATACCAAACAAACTACTTAGTTTTCTGACTAATTATTTTGGATTTAAACGCAGTAAAGTTATAAGGCTTCAGGGACGAACTGATATAACGACTCCAGAGTCACTTCAATTGATAGATATTTTCACAGTTGTAGGACAGGACTATGGTTTAGTTGCACAAAAAGATGGTCCAAAAGACATTCTTGATAAATTTGATAATATTTATAATAAAGAATTTGGTTCTGATCTTGATATGGCTATAAATAAGTTCAGCATGCATCTTAACCATGCATTTAAGATGCGAGATGATAAAATAAATGAACTTTCCCTTAGATTAATAAATGAGAAAAATGCATTAGAATTGAAGCTGATGGAGAGTCATGAACAAATAAAAGCGATATACTCAAGTGCTTCTTGGAAAATAACAGCACCACTTAGATTGCTGAAAAAAGCAGTAATATTTATTTTACCTTCAACATTGATTCAGCAGAGTAAAAAAATAATTAAATCAGGAATTCAGAAGGTTATCTATTTTATTTCACAGCGACCTAACCTAAGAAGAAAAATAGTATTTATAACGAAAAAAGTTAGGCTCTATCCAAAATTAAAAAGTATTTATTATCGCCTTAATATGAAATCTAGCTCAACTATAAAGCGTACATCCCAACAGGGAAGTGAACTGTTATCTCCTCGCGCAAATGAAATTTACACACAACTTATTAAGAGAAAAAATAATAAAGATTCAATAGATATATAAAATTGAATTTTATTATAATACTTACAATTCTGTCGTTTAAATTTAATTATAGTTAAGAATAATAAGGTAGATATTAATGCGTATAGCAATTGATATGCAAGGAGTTCAGGTTTTAGGTCCAGAGAATGAAAAATCTTTGGAAATAATAAATATTATAAAGAAAGTTATAAAATTATCTCAAGATGATACTGTAATATTAGTATTGAATGGAATGCTATCTGATTCTATATCATTCATTCGTGACGAATTTTATGGTTTTTTATCACAAGATAAGATTAAAGTGTGGGACTCTTTAATTAAAGCAGATGGTAAAGAAAAAGAAGTTAGAAATGAATTAGCTTGTAATATTAGAGAGTTATTTATTTTAAATTTGAATGTTGATGTATTATTAATAACTTCTTTCTTTGAGGGATTTGATGATAATGCTGTAATCCGCATCAATAAATCCGCATTAAATATACCTACTGCAGTTCTACTAGCTAACGAGTTAAATTATAACATTTATTCTAGTCAAGAATATAAAAAATGGCTTCAAACAAATAAAGAAAATCTGTTAAGCGCTGATGTTATTTTTAAATCTGAAAATTTTATGTATCATGATTCATTTTCTACAGAAGAAATCGATACAATAAACATCATAGAGCTATTGCTGACATCCCATCTAGAGTCAGCAATAATCATTTGTGATAATTTAAGATCTCTATTTTATGAAAATAATAAATTAAAAGCAGAGGGACCAGTAAAAAAATTGCGTCTTGCTTATATTTCACCCTTACCACCAGATAGGTGTGGGATAAGTGATTATAGTGCTGAACTTTTACCTGAGTTGGCTCGTTATTACTCTATTGATGTTATTTATGAGCAGGCTGAAGAGATTACTGACCCTTGGGTTTTATCTAACTGTACTATTTTAAATAGCAATGAATTCCGTAATAACTATAAAAATTATGATAGAGTTTTATACCATTTTGGTAACTCTCCTTTTCATGTGCATATGATTCCATTACTTATGGAGATCCCCGGTGTTATTGTCTTACATGATTTTTTCATCCCTGATTTGATATTGAATTTAAGCCTAACTATTAATAATAATCCTTATGGTTTGGTTTCTGAAATATTGTACTCACATGGTTGGTCTGCAGTTATAGAATATTATCGCAATAGTGATAATAATGATTTCATGAGAAATTACCCATGTAATTTGAGAGTATTGCAAAAGGCTCTAGGTGTCATTTACCATTCGGATGTTTCAAAGCGTTTAGTATCATTTTATTATGGTTCTGATACATCAAATGATTGGTTCTCGATTCCTCTTTTAAGAACGACGGCTAATAATGATTATATTAATAAATCTATTTCTCGTGATAAATTAGATATTCGAGATAATGAGTTTGTAGTTTGTAGCTTCGGATTTTTAGGCTTACATAAACTCAATCACAGATTATTAAATGCTTGGTTAGCATCTCCAATGGCTAATGATTCTTCGTGTAGATTGGTTTTTGTAGGAGAAAGTCTGGATCAAGATTACAATCTTGTCCTCGAAAAAATAATTAACAGAAATGATAGAGTTAGTATTACAGGCTGGACAGATCAAACTGCATATAAATTATGGCTATCTTCAGCTGATGTCTGTGTTCAATTACGTGATTTATCACGTGGTGAGACATCTGCAGCTGTGCTTGATTGCTTAAATTATGGTGTGGCAACAATTGTAAATGCTAATGGGTCAATGGCTGATTTACCTGATAATGCTGTGTGGAAGTTACCTGAAAAATTTTATGATGAAGAACTTATAGAAGCTTTGACCGTATTATATAGAGATAAAAAAGCTCGAGATGAATTAGGTCGTTCAGGTTCGGAATTGTTACATACACAACATACTCCAGTGAAATGTGCAGAAAAGTATATGCATGCGATTGAGAGTTCTTATAAAACAGAAACTGCAAATTTATGTGATTTAATCAAGAAGATAATTCAAAAACCACAGTTACTTACTAATCAATTAGTTCCTGATGTTGCAACAGTTCTGGCCCGAAATTTCCCACCTAAACCACGCCATAAACAGTTATTAGTAGATGTGTCTGCACTCGTAATTGTTGATTTAAGAACTGGAATACAAAGAGTTGTTCGTGCACTTTTAAAACAATTTATTTCAAATCCGCCAGATGGATATGTGGTGGATGCTATCTATGCCTCTGCTGGTAAGCCAGGATATAGATATGCTCGTAAGTTTACCTGCGAATTACTAGGAATACCGGATGACTTTGTGAATGACGAAGTTGTAGATGTCTGGAGTGATGATCTTTTTTTAGGTCTCGATTTCAATTCTGGCATTGTGTTTGAACAACAAAACTCTTTAAAAGAATGGTATGATAGAGGCGTAAAAATATATTTCATGGTATATGATATTTTACCCGTTTTACAGCCAAACGTTTTTCCGGAGAATGAAAATGCTTTATTTCATCGTTGGCTGAATATAATTACAGAATTTACTGGTGTCGTGTGTATTTCAGAAACTGTAAGTAAAGAGTTGCGGTGCTGGATTAAAAAAAATAAAGTTGAAAAAATAAAAAGTCTTGATATAAACTGGTTCCATCTAGGTGCTGATTTGAATAATTCTTGCCCTTCCCAAGGAATGCCTAAACGTTCTAGTTTTATTCTTACTCAATTAGGATTACGTAAATCATTTTTGACAGTTAGCACAATAGAACCACGCAAAGGACATTCTCAAACACTCGCTGCATTTGAATTACTTTGGAATAAAGGGGTAGATATAAATTTAGTTATTGTAGGCAAGCAAGGTTGGATGGTTGAACCGTTTATAGAAAAATTACATTCTCACCCTGAATTAAATAAGCGATTGTTCTGGCTTGAAGGTATTAGCGATGAATTTCTCGAAAATATATACAAAAAATGTGATTGCTTAATATCTGCTAGCCAAGGTGAGGGTTTTGGTTTACCCCTTATTGAGGCAGCACAACATAACTTGCCTATAATAGCTCGAGATATTCCTGTTTTTAGAGAGGTCGCTGATGATAATGCGTTGTATTTTTCAGGACTAGATCCTGATGATTTAGCAATTGTAATACAGGACTGGCTCGTACTTTATGATATGAACAAAATACCCAACTCGAATAAAATTAAGTGGCAAACGTGGGAACAGAGTGCGCAACAGTTGTTAGATGTTCTAATTACGGAAAACGAACAACTAGTGAATAGTTAAATAAATTGAATGTGGATAATTTTATGAATATGAAAACTGCAATTATTACCGGTATCACTGGCCAAGATGGTGCATATCTTGCGGAATTGTTACTTGAGAAAGGCTATAAAGTTTATGGTACTTATCGTCGTACCAGTTCTGTTAATTTCTGGCGCATTGAAGAGTTAGGTATTGATAAATATCCTAATCTACACTTAGTGGAATATGACCTGACCGATCTTTCTGCCAGTATTCGTTTGTTACAAACTACACAAGCAACTGAAGTGTACAACTTAGCAGCTCAAAGCTTTGTTGGTGTTTCTTTTGACCAACCAGCAACAACGGCGGAAATTACTGGCCTTGGTCCGTTGAACTTATTAGAAGCTATTCGTATTGTTAACACCAAAATTCGTTTTTACCAGGCATCTACCTCTGAGATGTTTGGTAAAGTTCAGGCGATTCCACAAATTGAAGAAACCCCATTCTATCCGCGTAGCCCTTATGGCGTAGCTAAATTGTACGCGCACTGGATGACGATTAACTATCGTGAAAGTTATGGCATTTTTGGTTGCAGCGGTATTCTTTTTAATCATGAATCGCCATTGCGCGGACGCGAATTTGTTACCCGTAAAATTACAGACTCAGTCGCAAAAATTAAATTAGGTAAATTGGATATTCTTGAATTAGGGAATATGGATGCCAAACGCGATTGGGGCTTTGCTAAAGAATATGTAGAAGGTATGTGGCGTATGCTGCAAGCCGATGTGCCTGATACTTTTGTTCTGGCTACTAATCGCACAGAAACTGTACGTGATTTTGTCTCGATGGCATTTAAAGCAGCTGGTTTTAATTTGCGTTTTGAAGGGAAAGATGAACATGAAGTCGGGATCGATACTGTAACAGGAAAAACCTTAGTTAAAGTGAATCCTAAGTTCTACCGTCCAGCAGAGGTTGAGTTGTTGATTGGTAATCCACAAAAAGCAAAAGACGTACTTGGATGGGAACCAAAAACGACATTAGAAGAACTCTGTCAGATGATGGTAGAAGAAGATCTTCGCCGTAATAAACAAGGTTTCTCATTCTGATGTCAATAAATGGCAAGCGTGCCCTGATCACCGGTATTCAGGGATTTACCGGCCATTATATGGCAGCGGAATTATCCGCTGCCGGTTACCGGGTATTTGGTTTAGGTTCTCAGCCTTCAAATGATCTTGACTATTTTCAAGTGGATCTACTGGATATTGATGGACTAACCTCGATCATTAAACAGGTGGAGCCACACATTGTTGTCCACCTCGCTGCTATTGCTTTTGTTGGACATGGTAATCCTGCCGCTTTTTATGATGTCAATGTTGTTGGAACTCGAAATTTGTTGGCGGCACTAAGCACTGTTGCTGACAATATTGAATCTGTTTTGCTTGCTAGTAGCGCCAATGTTTATGGTAATACACAAGCAGGTATGTTGAGTGAAACAACAATAGTGAATCCAGCGAATGATTATGCTGTCAGTAAGTTAGCTATGGAGTATATGGCTAAACTCTGGTCTGAAAAATTACCAATTATCATAGTTCGCCCATTTAATTATACTGGAGTAGGGCAATCAGATAATTTCTTGTTGCCTAAGATAGTTTCTCATTTTAAGCGTAAAGCGAGTGAAATTGAATTAGGTAATTTGGATGTATGGCGTGACTTTACCGATGTAAGAGCTCTAGTTAAAGCTTATTTGGGACTCTTACTAGCCAAACCTATTGGTGAAACTGTCAACGTTTGTTCTGGTAGAACCCATTCATTACGTGAAGTTATTAACCTATGTGAAAAAATAGCTTCACATAGTTTATCTATCCATGTAAATCCCGCTTTTGTTCGTGCTAATGAAGTAAAAACGCTATGTGGAGATTCCACAAAATTACAGAGTATTGTTGATGGGTGGAATACTCCACCATTGGAAGAGACTCTGCGTTGGATGCTGGAAGATAAATAATGAGAGTTATTTTTGGTACTGATCCTATTAAATATCCTTTGACTGGAATTGGTCGCTATACTTATGAACTAGCTAGACAGTTGCAGGGTAATGATGAAATTTCAGATTTTCTTTTCTTGCAAGGAAGAACGATATCTCCAAATTTACCTTCTATTAATGTTAAGTCGAGTGCGACTTCAGGGGTAAAGACTTTTGTCAAAAATAGTGCACTTGCTAGTGAGTTATATCGCCTTTCTGCTCCTTGGTTAAAGAGTTTAGCTTTAAGACCCTATAATAGTTTCATTTATCATAGTCCAAATTTTTACCTGCCTCCTCGAGTTCCTAATGCGGTTGCTACTTTTCATGATCTTTCAATTTTTACTTGGTCAAAATGTCACCCAGAAAATCGTGTCCGCTATATGCAAAAAGAGTTATTATTAACGTTAAAAAGGGCAAAAATTTTAATCACAGACTCTGAATTTACTCGTAAAGAGCTAGCAGAGTATTTTGATTATCCTATTGAGAAGATAGTTTCTGCGCCATTAGCGAGCAGTGGTGATTTTTATCCTCGTGAATATGCTTCTTTACAAAGTCTAATGGATCGTTTGAACTTGATTGCAGGTCAGTACACGCTATTTACGGGAACAATTGAACCAAGAAAAAATATTGTAACTTTGCTTGATGCTTATGAGCGCCTTCCTTTGGAACTACGTTCACGATATCCATTGGTAATTTGTGGTTTTTCAGGCTGGAATAGCGAAGCTTTGCACCGTCGCTTTGAACTGGCCGCAGAGCAAGGTTGGTTATTATATCTTGGCTATCTAAGTTCAGAAGATCTACCCTTACTTTTCTCTGGTGCAAGAACATTTTTATTTCCTTCGTTATATGAAGGATTTGGATTACCGGTTCTTGAAGCTATGGCATCAGGTGTACCTGTTGTTTGTTCCAATGCTGCCTCATTACCTGAAGTTTTAGGTGAGTCCGGCCTAATGTGTGATGCACTGGATATTGAGGGATTGACTACCGCTATTATTAAAAGCTTGGAAGATGAGAATTGGCGTAGTCTATCAATTGAATCAGCTCTTTCCAGAGCGAAAACATTTTCATGGGCTAGATGCGCCCAGAAAACAATAGAAGCTTATAAGCAGGTATAACAATATAATGCTAAAAGTTCTACATTTTTATAAAACATATTATCCGGATTCATTTGGTGGCATTGAGCAAGTTATTTTTCAATTATGCGAAGGTGGCTCAGATAGAGGTGTGGACTCTACAGTGCTTTCTTTAAGTAAACGAGGTCAAATTGTTAACCAGAAAATAAAATCGCATACGGCATATTGTTCTCCAATAAATTTTGAAGCAGCATCGACGCCTTTTTCTTTTCAAGCATTCAAGGATTTTAAAAAGCTAGCTCAACAGGCAGATATTATCCACTATCATTTTCCATTTCCTTTTATGGATATGCTTCATTTTTTATCTGGTATTAAAAAACCTACAGTTGTTAGTTACCATTCTGACATTGTTAAACAGAAAAATATATTAAAGCTATATGCACCGCTAATGAACAAATTCCTTGGCGACGTTTCACATATTGTGGCTGCTTCACCTAATTATGTGGCGACTAGTGTAACGCTAAAGAGATTTTCACATAAAGTCAGTGTTATCCCTTATGGTCTTGATGAGAATTCTTATCCATTACCTGAAACTGATCGGCTTGAGTTTTGGAAGAATAAATTTGGTTCCCGTTTCTTCCTATTTGTTGGGGCTTTCCGCTATTATAAGGGCTTACATATTCTTATTGAAGCGGCTAAGAAATCAACTTATCCGATAGTTATCGTTGGTGCTGGGCCGATTGAGGCTGAATTAAAAAGACAAGTAAAAGAACTCAAAATTGAAAATATTTATTTTATAGGTGCCGTATCTGATGAAGATAAAACCGCGCTATTGACACTTTGTTACGCAGTTGTTTTTCCTTCTCATTTACGTTCCGAAGCTTTTGGCATCACTCTATTAGAGGGGGCTATGTATGGTAAACCTTTAATCTCAAGCGAGATAGGAACGGGCACGACATTTATTAATATTGATCAACAGACGGGATTAGTTGTCCCTCCATCAGATCCAATTGCATTGAGAACCGCGATGGATCAGTTATGGGATAATATTGAGTTATCTGAGGAGTTTGGTCGTAACGCACGAAATCGTTATTTAGAGAATTTTACTTCTGAGAAAATGGTTTCAAGCTATATAGATTTATATAATAAAATAATTGATAGATAATATCTGATTATTGCACTTTTATTATTTAAGAGAGTGATGTTTTTTAATAGCATGTATCTTATCAACTCTTTTAGTGATTACAACCGCATGAAATATTTACTTATATTTAAAAAATGTTATCAGGAACTTTCTGATGTAAGCTTTGTTGCAGAAAAATTAATAATGAGCCATCTGAGTTTATTCCGCTAAGTTCACAGAATCAATACCACTAGATTTAACTATTTAAAGTTGAAGAGGTCATAGTAATGAAATGTTTGAAAGCAGTCATTCCTGTCGCCGGACTTGGCACCCGCATGTTGCCAGCGACCAAGGCGATTCCGAAAGAAATGCTGCCAGTGGTCGATAAGCCCCTGATTCAATATATCGTGAATGAATGTGTTGCTGCTGGGGTCAAAGAGATCGTGTTGGTAAGCCATTCATCAAAGAATGCGATAGAAAACCATTTCGATACATCATTTGAATTGGAAGCGGCACTGGAATCTCGGGTTAAGCGGCAGTTATTAAAAGAGATTAAAAATATTTGCCCGCCGGACGTTACTATCATGCAAGTGCGTCAGGGTCATGCCAAAGGGTTGGGGCATGCCGTACTTTGTGCTCAATCCATGGTGGGTGACAATCCGTTTATTGTGTTGTTGCCGGATGTTTTGCTTGATGATTCAACGGCTGATTTGTCTAAAGAAAATCTTGCCAAGATGATTCAGCGTTTTGAGGAAACTGGACGTAGCCAGATTATGGTGGAGCCAGTACCCCAATCTGATGTTTCTAAATACGGTATCGCGGATTGCGGCCACGTCGACTTAGCGCCGGGGGAAAGTACGCTAATGACGGCTGTTGTTGAGAAGCCTTCCGTCGCTGATGCTCCGTCTAACCTTGCTGTGGTTGGGCGCTATGTGTTGTCTAAAGATATCTGGCCATTGCTGAAGAAAACGCCTCGAGGTGCAGGTGATGAGATTCAGCTTACCGATGCCATTGCGATGTTAATGGAGCAAGAACCTGTTGAAGCATTCCATATGACGGGTAAATCACATGATTGCGGCGATAAATTAGGTTATATGAAAGCCTTTGTCACTTATGGTGTGCGTCATAATACCGAAGGTGAAAATTTTACAGCCTGGCTGAAGCAGCAAATCAACTAAGATTGGTTTAGCAACTGAATATAAAATTATTTAAATTCGCATGAGAAATCAGTAGGTTAATTATGACCAAGTTGAAAGCAGTAATCCCTGTGGCAGGTTTAGGCATGAGAATGTTGCCAGCGACAAAAGCCATTCCAAAAGAAATGCTACCTATTGTTGATAAACCGTTGATCCAATATGTAGTTAATGAATGTGTTGCTGCCGGTATTAAAGAAATTATCTTGATAACCCACTCATCAAAGAATGCGGTAGAGAACCATTTCGATACTTCTTATGAGCTAGAAGCCATGCTGGAGGCTCGGGTTAAGCGCCAGCTATTGGATGAAGTGCAATCTATCTGCCCGCCAGGTGTGACTATCATGCATATTCGCCAAGGGCATGCTGAAGGTTTGGGCCATGCTGTATTATGTGCTAAGCCACTGGTGGGGGATGAGCCATTTGCCGTGTTGCTGCCGGATGTGCTGATTGATGATGCCAAATCAGACCTGACTCGAGACAATCTTGCCCAATTAGTCAAACGTTTCGAAGAGACGGGAACTAGCCAGGTTTTGGTGCATTCAGTCGAACCCGAGGCATTATCAAATTACTCGGTAATTTCTTGTGAGAAGCCTGAATTGGCTCCCGGTGAAAGCAGCCGAATCAAAGCCATGGTTGAGAAGCCTCAAAGCCCGGCGGACCTGCAATCAAATCTGTCTGCGGTTGGGCGTTATGTGTTATCTGCCGATATCTGGCCGCTATTAGAAAAGACCAAACCGGGAGCATGGGGTCGAATTCAGTTGACCGATGCCATTGATGCTTTGGCTGAGGAAAAACCGGTCGATGCTGTGGCCTTAACCGGACAATCATACAACTGTGGTGAGAAACTTGGTTATATGCAGGCTTATGTTGCTTATGGATTACGTCATCCAAAACAAGGGGCTGAATTTAAAGCTTGGCTGAAAGATTTTCTGGCGTAAGCAAAATTAAAGATAGATGAAAAGCAATCCATGTGATTGCTTTTTTTTTGTACTATTTGCCGTGGTGAATTGAGTCATATGCGCTGTTTACTCAGATAAAGCAAACGAGTGCGGACAGCAACTGGTCAGTTGTGCTATCTATCGCACCAATCACTACCCAGCTGACATAATCCTGAGTTAACATGTTTCCCACATCAAAAACCTGTTGGCCTCAAGGCCGGTAACAGGTGTCATCCTTCAGACAGGAGTTTTTTAATGTCCAAACAACAGATCGGCGTTGTCGGTATGGCGGTGATGGGCCGTAACCTGGCGCTCAACATCGAAAGTCGTGGTTATTCCGTTTCTATTTTTAACCGTTCATCAGACAAAACCGACGAAGTGGTTGCCGAGAATCCAGGTAAAAATCTGGTGCCAAGCTATACCGTTGAAGAGTTTGTTGACTCACTGGAAAAACCGCGCCGTATTCTGCTGATGGTGAAAGCGGGTGAAGCGACTGATAAGACTATTGCTTCACTGACGCCACATCTTGATAAAGGTGACATTCTGATTGATGGTGGCAATACCTACTATAAAGACACCATCCGTCGTAATCGTGAACTTTCTGCACAAGGTTTTAACTTTATCGGTACCGGTGTTTCCGGTGGCGAAGAGGGCGCATTAAAAGGCCCTTCAATTATGCCTGGTGGTCAGAAAGAAGCTTACGAACTAGTGGCACCTATTCTTGAGAAGATTGCTGCTCGTGCTGATGACGGTGAAGCCTGTGTTGCTTATATCGGTGCAGACGGTGCTGGCCATTACGTGAAAATGGTTCACAACGGTATCGAATACGGTGACATGCAGTTGATCGCAGAAGCCTATTCTCTGCTAAAACAGTCTTTGGGTTTGAGCAACGAAGAGCTGGCAAGCACCTTTACGCAGTGGAATAAAGGCGAGCTGAATAGCTACCTGATTGATATCACAAAAGATATCTTCACCAAGAAAGATGAAGATGGTAAATATCTGGTTGATGTGATCCTGGATGAAGCTGCCAATAAAGGCACCGGTAAGTGGACTAGCCAAAGTTCTCTGGACTTGGGTGAGCCATTAACATTGATTACTGAGTCTGTATTTGCCCGCTATTTGTCCTCTCTGAAAGACCAGCGTGTTGCAGCATCTAAAGTGCTGACAGGCCCTAAAGTACAGCCTTTTGCCGGTGATAAAGCTGAATTTATCGAGAAAATCCGTCGCGCGTTGTATCTGGGTAAAATCGTTTCTTACGCACAAGGTTTCTCTCAGCTGAAAGCGGCTTCAGACGAGAATAATTGGGATCTGCACTACGGTGAGATCGCCAAGATTTTCCGTGCCGGTTGTATTATTCGTGCTCAGTTCTTGCAGAAAATCACTGATGCTTACGCAGAAAATGCGGATATTGCTAACTTGCTGTTGGCTCCTTACTTCAAGCAGATCGCTGATGAATACCAGCAAGCGCTGCGTGATGTTGTGTCTTATGCGGTTCAGAACGGTATCCCGACACCAACATTCTCTGCGGCGATTAACTACTACGATAGTTACCGTTCAGCAGTGTTGCCTGCCAACCTGATTCAGGCACAGCGCGACTATTTTGGTGCGCATACTTATAAGCGTACAGATAAAGAAGGTGTATTCCACACCGAATGGCTATAAGTTAACGGCTACTGCGCGTTCGTATTTTGATATTGGGCAGTGCTCGTCATCCTCACGTACTGAGTGTACGTGAGGATGACTGTCCGCAATCAAACTACTTCCGCTCGCTACGCCTTTAGTGGTAAATGCCCTTGAGTACATTGCCTTATGAGTGGTTTACCACAATAAAAATGCCCCGCAGTTAAACCGCTGGGGCATTTTTTTATCCTGCATAAGTGCACCAGAAAATTACTTCTCGTGGCGCTCTCGTAGGCGGCCAATCACTTTACTCAGATCCAAATCCTGATCTTGTAATAACACCAACAGATGGTATATCAAATCTGCGGATTCGTTGGTTAACTCTGCGCGATCATTGACAGTCGCAGCAAGGGCGGTTTCTACCCCTTCTTCCCCCACTTTTTGCGCGATACGTTTAGTACCACTGGCATAGAGTTTGGCGGTGTAAGAGCTGGCCGGGTCTGCTGATTTACGTGATGCTAACAACTGCTCTAATTGATATAGGAAACTCCAGTCGCTGGCCGCTGGCGCGAAGCAACTGTTATTACCCAAATGACAGGTCGGGCCGATAGGGTTAACCAAAATCAACAGCGTGTCATTGTCGCAATCAGGGTAGATATTCACCACATTGAGGAAATGACCAGAGCTTTCGCCCTTAGTCCACAGGCGCTGTTTAGTGCGCGAGAAAAAGGTCACTTTGCCGGTTTCTTCTGTTACTGCCAGCGCTTCCCGATTCATATACCCCATCATCAGAACTTCACCGGATACGGCATGCTGAACGATAGCTGGCATCAGACTGTCGACTTTTTCCCAATCTAGTTGGTTAATTTGTTGTTCGCTTAACACACTCTTATCTCCACGCCTTGTTCAGACAAATACTTTTTCAATTCGCCGATATTAATGATTTGCTTATGAAACACCGAGGCTGCCAGTGCACCATCTACATCGGTATCACGGAATGCTTCAAGAAAGTGCTCAGGTGTTCCGGCACCGCCAGAGGCGATCAGCGGTACATGGCAGATGGCACGCATCTGTCTCAACTGGCGCAAATCATAACCGTTACGTACGCCATCCTGATTCATCATATTCAGCACAATCTCACCGGCCCCACGTAATTGGACTTCTTTGACCCAATCTTCGGTCTGCCAGGTAGTGGCTTTGGTGCGCTTTTCATCACCGGTAAACTGATAAACCTGATAACTATTAGTTTCAGCGTCATACCAAGTATCAATGCCGACAACAATGCATTGTACGCCATAGCGGTCGGCCAGCCGGGTAATTAACGTTGGGTCGGCAAGGGCAGGGGAGTTAATGGAGATCTTATCGGCACCAAAGGTCAGAATCTGACCGGCATCTTCAACACTCTTAATCCCACCGGCAACGCAGAAGGGAATATCAATCACTTCCGCGACACGTGCTACCCAGCTCTTATCGACCACTCGGCCATCGGAGGAGGCAGTGATATCATAAAATACCAGCTCATCTGCGCCTTCTTGTGCATAACGCTGCGCCAGCGGCACGATATCTCCAATGATTTCATGATTACGGAATTGGACACCTTTAACCACTTGGCCATCTTTCACATCCAGACAAGGAATTATACGTTTTGCCAGCATGCGATCGCCTCCTTCACGTTAAATTTTCCGTCCAGCAGCGCGCGGCCCACAATCACACCTTGCACACCACTACCACGTAAGCGGGCGATATCATCCAGACAACCAATACCGCCGGAGGCCTGAAATGCCACTTGCGGATAGCGCTGGCACACTTCCTGATACAGCTCGACATTTGAGCCACTCAAGGTGCCATCACGGGAAATATCCGTGCACAACACATGTTTCAGGCCGAAAGGTAGAAATTGTTCAACAATTTGCTCTAATGTGGCATCGGAGTTTTCCTGCCAGCCACTGATAGCCACTTGCTTGCGACCGGCATCATTAATACGGACATCCAGAGCTAACACAATGGCTTCAGCACCATAGCGCTCAAACCACCGCTGCACCATTTCGGGTTGCTTAACAGCGGTTGAACCGACCACAACGCGTGTCGCGCCAGCTTCCAATAAGGCGATAACATCTTGTTCGTTACGGATACCACCGCCGACTTGTACTGGTACATCAACACCTGCCAGTAACTCGCGCAATAGCGGGATCTGACGAGCTGCGGGATCTTTAGCTCCGGTCAAATCAACCAAATGCAATACTTGAGCGCCTTGCTGTTGGTAATCCTGTAAGCGCGGCAACGGGTGGTTGCCATAGTCGCGCTGCTGGCCGTAATCGCCTTGATGCAAACGCACCACCTTGCCTTCGATCAAATCCAAAGCGGGAATAATCATGGTGCTTACATCTCCAGAAAGTTTTTCAGCAGTTGGGCTCCAGCCGCTCCGGAGCGTTCCGGATGAAACTGCACGCCAAAGAAGTTGTCTTTTTCGACTGCGGCGGTAAACGGCTCGCCGTAATTGGTTTGGGCGATGGTATTTGGGCATATTGGCATTGCATATCCGTGCACAAAGTAGAAATAAGTTCCGTCTGGGATACCACGGAACAGATGATTTCCCGCCTGCGCGGTAATCTGGTTCCAACCCATATGCGGTAGCGGTAAACCGAAGTCCGTCATCTGTTTTACCGGTGTATCAATAATGCCGAGTGTCTCGATACCGCCACTTTCTTCGCTACTGGTTGCCAGCAACTGCATGCCAAGGCAGATACCCAGTACCGGCTGAGTGCAGCTTTTAATTAACTCGATAAGCTCGCGTTGCTTTAATTGATCCATTGCAGCGTGAGCTGTGCCTACACCGGGCAGGAATAGTTTATCGGCGCGCAGCACAATTTCCGGGTCACGGCTAATAACCGGTGCATAACCTAAACGCTGCACCGCATAGGTGACGGAGGAGAGGTTGGCACAACCGGTATCCAGAATCACCACTTCCATCACAGCACTCCTTTGGAGCTTGGCAGGGTGTTACCCTCAACGCGGATCGCCTGGCGCAAGGTGCGGCCAAATACTTTAAATAGACTTTCTACCCGGTGGTGGTCGTTGCGGCCTTTGGTTTTCAGGTGCAAGGTACAAGCCATAGCATAAGAGAGGGAGCGGAAGAAGTGTTCGACCATCTCGGTGCTAAGGTCACCGACACGCTGGTAGTTAAACTCTGCTTTATATTCCAAGTGCGGTCGGCCGGAAATATCCAGCGCACAACGAGCCAGGCATTCATCCATTGGCAGCACAAAACCAAAGCGGCCAATACCGCGTTTGTCACCCAGTGCGTTATTAATGGCTTCGCCTAGTGCCAGTGCGGTATCTTCCACGGTGTGATGATCATCAATATAAAGATCGCCACTGACCTGAATATCCATACGGAAACCGCCGTGAGTGGCAATTTGATCCAGCATATGGTCGAAGAAACCGACACCGGTTTTGATCTTGCTGCCGCCTTCTCTGTCCAGCCAGACATCAACGTCAATCGCTGTTTCTTTGGTGACACGGTTAACGTGAGCATGGCGATCGCGCTGCGTCAGTTGCTTAGCGATTTGTGACCAATTCAAGCCATCACGTTGATAACGTAACCCATTGATGCCCATGTTTTGAGCCAGTTGCAGGTCAGTCTCACGGTCACCAATTACATAGCTATTGGCGCTGTTCATCACACCGTCAGCTAAATAACTTTCAACTAATGCGGTTTTTGGCTTCCGACAAGCACAGTTATCTGCTGGCAAGTGCGGGCAAATTAAAACCTGCTCAAAATTGATCCCCTGAGAGCTAAAAATCTGCATCATCAGGTTGTGCGGCGGATCAAAGGTTTCTTGAGGGAAACTGTTGGTCCCCAAACCATCCTGATTAGTGATCATCACCAAACGATAATCTGCTTTTTGCAGTGCCAGTAATGCTGGGATGACCTCTGGCTCCAGCGCCAGTTTATCCAACCGGTCAACTTGATAGTCTTGCGGTGGTTCAGCAATTAAGGTGCCGTCTCGGTCAATAAAAAGAAATTTCTGGCTCATATCGTTTCCTTACGGATGCTGGAGGTATGGATCTTCTCGGTTTTATTTGTGCTATTGGGGCTATCAACACCGGGCAGGGGAGTCAGCGCCGCAATGACTCGCTCACACTCTTGCCGGGTACCGATAGTAATGCGCAAACAGTTGGATAAACTTGGCTGCTTGTTTTGGTCACGCAAAATAATGCCTTGATCCCACAGGGTCTTGAACACACTGCTGGAAGCGGTGAAGCGGGCCAGTAAATAGTTGCTCTCGCTAGTAAATACCTGTTCAACACAGGCGCAGTCTTGCAGCGCATTTTGTAGCCATTCACGATTGGCTCGGACTTCGTTTACCCGTTGGCGCATTTGCTCAAGGCCCTGCGGACTGAGTGCTTGTGCCGCAATATCAGCAACCGGTGTTGACAATGGGTAGGGCGCAATCACTTTAAGCAGCAGTTGGATGATATCGCTGTTGGCGAGTGTAAAGCCACAACGCAAACCTGCTAATGCAAAGGCTTTCGATAGGGTGCGCAAAATGACTAAATTCGGATAATCTTTTAACCAACTGCTGACGGAGGCTTGCGGGCAGAACTCAATATAGGCTTCATCGATAGCCACGATAGCGCGGCCTTGTGCCAGTTCCAATATTTCACGTAAATCAGCGGGGTTAATTAAATTACCTGTTGGGTTGTTTGGGCTGCAAACGTAAATCAGTTTCACCCGATCCAAACTCTCTTTAATAGCGGGTAAATCTAATTGCCAATCCGCTTTGGCTTGCACCGTACGTCGTTCTACACCAAAGGTTTCGGCACTCACGGCATACATACCATAAGTGGGTGGGCAGAACAGGATGGCATCCTTACCCGGTTCGCAGAAAGCACGAATCAACAGTTCGATACCTTCGTCGGCACCACGGCTAACCAGAACTTGCTCCGTCTCTAGACCGGCGTAAGCGGCATAGCGCTCAATGACCAGCTTGGGTTGGCACTCAGGATAGCGATTAAAAGTTTGCGCAGTGAGTTGGTATTCGCTCGCCAGCGGATATTCATTCGCATTGAGCCACACATCACCATTGCCCCCCAATCGGCGAGCAGACATATAAGGGGTCAGTGCACGGACGTTGGCGCGGGCCAAATCAGTGACATTGGTAGACTTACTCATGCTTGCTCCTTATTGGTGGCTGTCAGGGCAGCGACACGTAGGGTAACGGCGTTTTTATGGGCGGTCAGTTGTTCAGCCTGCGCCAGTGTTTCAATGGTTGATGCCAAACCTAACAGCCCCTGCGGGGTTAGCTGCTGCACCGTCATCCGTTTAACAAAGTCAGCCAATCCCAGGCTGGAATAGGTTGAGGTATAACCATAGGTTGGTAGCACATGATTGGTCCCGGAGGCATAGTCACCGGCTGACTCTGGCGACCAGTCACCCATAAAGACGGAACCGGCATTATCGATTTGATCGATAATATCTTGCGGCTGACGTATTTGCAGAATCAAGTGCTCTGGGCCGTACTCATTGCTGATATCAATGCATTGTTGTAAATCTTTGGTGATGATCAAACGGCTACTTTCCAGTGCCTGGCGAGCGATATCAGCACGCGATAACTGCTTGAGCTGCTCTTCAACGGCAACGGCAACGGCTTGAGCAATCGCCGCATCTGGGGTCAGCAACACGACTTGCGAATCTGGGCCGTGCTCGGCCTGAGACAGCAAATCAGAGGCAATAAAAGCGGGTGTGGCACCGCTATCGGCGATAACCAATACTTCTGACGGGCCTGCTGGCATATCAATCGCTGCGCCGTCTAGCCGTTGGCTGACCTGGCGTTTTGCTTCGGTGACATAAGCATTGCCCGGCCCAAAGATTTTATTCACTTTTGGCACTGACTCACTGCCAAAGGCCATTGCAGCGATGGCTTGTGCCCCACCAATTTGGAATACTTCTTGAATGCCACATAATTGTGCGGCATATAGAATTTCATCGGCAATCGGTGGTGGAGAACATAAAATGACTCGCTGACAGCCGGCAATGCGCGCGGGGGTACCGAGCATGAGCACCGTAGACAGCAATGGTGCCGAGCCACCGGGAATGTATAAGCCGACGGAGGCAATGGGGCGAGTTATCTGTTGGCAGCGCACGCCTGGCTGAGTTTCAACATCCACCACCGGCATTTTCTGCGCATTGTGGAAGATTTCAATATTGCGTACTGCTTGCGCCATCGCTTGCTTGATGTCGTCATTCAGACGCCCAGCGGCAGCAGCTATCTCATCGCTGCTGATGCGGATATCATTAACTTGCACAGTATCAAAGCGTTGACTGAAATCACGTAAAGCACTGTCGCCCTCAGCTTTCACCCGGTCAAGGATTTCGCTAACTGTCGTGGTAATCCTGTCTGAGGCATTAATTGCCGGGCGGCTCAGCAGCGCTTTTTGCTGCTCTTTGCTACATTGCTGCCAGTCGATTAGGGTATTGAAATTCGTCGGCTGCATCGGTTACTCCATCATTTTTTCAATCGGTAATACCAGAATGGAGCTGGCACCCAGCGCCTTCAGTTTTTCCATGGTTTCCCAGAATAACGTTTCGCTACTGACCATGTGCATGGCTACGCGGCTCTTGTCACCCGCCAATGGCAGAATAGTCGGGCGTTCAGCACCTGGCAGCAGGGTAATGATCTCATCCAGACGCTCGCTTGGCGCGTGCATCATAATGTACTTGGATTCACGGGCTTGAATGACGCCCTGAATCCGAGTCATCAAGCGGTCAATGAGTTGCTGTTTATCCGCTGGCATTTCGCCATCACGCTGAATCAGGCAAGCTTTGGAGCGGTAGATGACTTCAACTTCGCGCAGGCCGTTGGCCTCTAACGTGGCACCGGTTGACACCAAATCGCAGATAACATCGGCCAGACCGGCACGTGGTGCCACTTCAACGGAACCATTCAGTAAGCAAGATTTAAAAGTAACGCCTTGTTTATCAAGATATTGCTTTAAAATGTGTGGGTAAGAGGTCGCGATGCGCTTATTTTGCAGGCACTGCGGGCCGGTATACTCGGTATCCAGTGAGGCGGCGAGTGACAGGCGGCAACCACCGAAATCCAGGCGGCGCAAGGTGAAGTAACGTGGGTCTTCACCCTGAGCACGGCGGCTCAGTAACTCTTCTTCCAGCACGTTTTCGCCAATAATGCCCAAGTCAACCACGCCATCCATCACCAGCCCAGGGATATCGTCATCACGCACACGTAGGATATCGATTGGCATATTTTCAGCAAAAGCGATTAGGCGCTGTTGTTGCAAATTGATCTTAATCCCGCAGCGCGATAACAGTTCGTGGCAATCATCACTCAGGCGGCCTGATTTCTGCATCGCAATGCGTAAACGTGTTTTATCTAGCATGGTAATCCTCTTAACTTATTAATTTTTGATTTAATTTTATAAAATCGTGAGCAACAAAAAAGCCCTCGGAAGATAATCTTCCGAGGGCTTTCTCTATTGCGTTCTACCGCCACCTGGAAGATTCGTTAACCGTCTTCCAGCACACATCGGCCTGCAAGACTAGTCAGGATGATGGTGATGATGGTGATTAAATTGAACGCGATTCATAATAGCTTCTCTGTTTAGGCTTTCTGATATAGCCAAAATAGCCATATTCAGGACGTGCCATAATTTATGTCAATCAACGTAAACCATTAAGCGGGTAGGGCGCAACCTTTTTTTCACTGGATGTTTTTATTTCGCTTCGGTGTGGTATGCGCTATCTACCGGTAACGGTTTTATTCTTAGCGAATACCTCTTTATTTACTGTCAGCTTAAGCAGGAAATTGTTACATATGCCTATTACACCGATGAATGAAAATATATCCATAATATTGAGTAATTATTAGCTTACATTACTGAGTGTAGGTTATTAGTATGGGAGTTGTCGGTATTAACCGGTGGAGAGCCATTAAAATGAAAAAAATTGCTATTATCGGATTGGGTTGGTTAGGCCTGCCTTTAGCGCAATCACTGATCCGCCGTGGTATTCAGGTGGTCGGGAGTAAAACGACGCCAGATGGGGTTGAAGCTGTCAGAATGAGCGGGATTGATTGCTATCAATTGCAACTGACTCCCGAACTGATTTGTGAACCGGATGATTTGGCACAATTGATGACGGCAGATGTCCTGATCATCACTTTACCTGCTAGCCGCACTACTGAAGGTGGGGCGCAGTATTTCCAAGCGGTACAAATGGTGGTTGATAGCGCACTGGCTTTTGGGGTGCCGCGTATTATTTTCACCAGTTCAACCTCGGTGTATGGCGAAACCCGTGGTCGCATCAAAGAGAGTTCACCGCTGCAACCGGTCACCACAGCAGGAAAAACACTGGAAGAACTTGAACTCTGGCTGCACCAACTGCCTCATACCTCCGTGGATATTTTACGTCTGGCTGGGCTGGTGGGGGCAGATCGCCATCCGGGGCGTTTCCTGGCCGGGAAAACCAATGTGAAAGGTGGTTCGCAGGGTGTGAATCTGGTGCATCAGGAAGATGTGATATCCGCTATCGAGTTACTGCTTAATTTACCTAAAGGCGGTCATATTTATAATCTTTGTGCGCCTAAGCACCCGCGCAAACGTGACTTTTACCCAGCCTGTGCGCGGGCCTTGCAATTAACGCCGCCCGAATTTGCCCCAGAAGATATTGAAGAGCCAATTCGTGAGATTGATGGCAGTAAGATTTGCAGTGAGTTGGGGTTCGAATATGCTTATCCGGACCCTGAAAGAATGCCGTTAAACTAGCGGGATTAAAGGGAAGCGGTCAGCTTGCCCTTTTTCTCAATACTCACCTAAATATCAGCGTTTTTGATGAATATAGGTCAGTGCCAGGGCCATCGCCAGTACCAGTCCTTTGATGATGTCCATGGCGTAGTAAGGCACTGACAGCATAACCAGCCCATTTTGCAACACACCCAGAATCACGGCACCAATTAAGGTGCCGACAGCATTAGGTTTACCAGAGCCGGCCAGTGAAAAACCAATATAAGCGGCTGCCACGGCATCCATCAGGTAACCGCCACCGGCATTGACTTGTGATGAGCCAATGCGAGATGCCAGCAGAATTCCCCCCAGTGATGCCAAAAGTGACGACAACACATAGGCCAGCACGCGATAGCGCACTGTGCGAATCCCCGCCAGGCGGGCTGCTTCCGGGTTGCCGCCAATGGCATACATCCGTCGGCCATGTTTAGTTAGCGACAAATACAACTGCACCACAATCGTCACGGCTAACATGATAAGCACGATAACCGGCACTTGCCCCAATGCTGAAAACATCTCAGGAATGACGCCTTCCGCCATGTCGCCACTCGGTAGCAACATATTCTGCGTAATAGAGCCACCGTAGCTGTAGGTCATCGCCACGCCCTGAATCACAAACAGACTGGCCAGGGTTGCCAGCATATCGGGGATCTTCAGTACCACAATCAAAAATGCGTTAAACAGCCCCACCAGCGTACAAATCAGTAGCGTCAGAATAATAGCGCCAGTGGTGCCAAAGCCATACCAGACAAACAGCGACACCACGATGGCATTGGCTAACGAAGCGGTCGAACCAACCGATAGGTCAAATCCACCAATCGACAGTGAGATTGACACCCCGATAGCAATCACCGTGACGATGGCTATAGAGCGTAAAATATTGATGATATTGTTCGGGTCGAGAAAGTTATCCGAGGCTAAGCCAAATAACGCGATTAGCGCCACAACGGTGAGTAACATCCCCCATTTGTAGAGAAAATCAAACAATTGGTGACGCCACGGCTGCGCGTCCGGCAGGGGTATTTCTTTACTCACTGAGGGGTTCCTCCGGTTGAAAATAGTAATAATGTTTCTTCGTCGATATCTGCGGCATTCAGCTCAGCGACAATGCGCCCATCCCACAACACACAGATACGATCACATAAGCCGACCAATTCTGAGAATTCACCGGACGCATAAATAATGCCTTTTCCTTGCTGTGCCAATCCGTCAATCAGCGCGAACAGATCCTGTTTGGCTTTGATATCCACCCCTTTGGTTGGCTCATCAAAAATCAACACTTGAGCATTGCCGCGTAGCCACTTGCCGATGGCCACTTTCTGTTGATTACCACCCGATAAACGCGCCAGTTTCTGTTGTGGCGATGAGGTGCGCACCCCAAGGCGCTGAATCAGTTCTTTAGCCCAACTCAACTCTTGGCGGCGGCTGAAAATACTCCAGCGCGAAAAGCTGTCGTCAGCCGCCACACTCAGGTTCATTGGGATACCTTCGTGGATAAAAATGCCTTCCTTGCGACGCTCTTCTGGCACTAGAGCCAGCCCTTGGGCGACGGATCTTTCCGGCGAGCGCGGTTTCCAGGGCTTGCCTTGCAATTCGCCGTGATCAACACGGCTAGGAGTGGCACCAAACAAAGCTTTGCACAATTCAGTTTTGCCTGCGCCGGCCAGCCCGGCAATCCCTAAAATTTCCCCTTCATGTAATCTCAGGGAGATATCGCGCAACTTAAATTGGTCATGTAACCCACTGATGGACAACAGAGTTTTATCACTGAATGCCACCCGCCGTGGTGGGAAAATATCATCCAAGGTGTGACCGAGCATCTTCTCGACAATCTGTTCGCCAGTCAGGTTACCCATGGCATCATGACTGACGCGCTTGCCATCACGTAACACCGTTAATTGGTCGCAAATTTCACGCAACTCATGGATACGGTGTGAAATAAAAACAATCGCCATCCCTTCAGATTGCAAGCGGCGCACCACGCGAAACAGCCGTGCACTCTCTTCTTGGTCCAGTGGCGCAGTGGGTTCGTCTAAAATTAGAAAGCGGCATTGATGGGAAAGGGCGCGAGCCAGCAGCACCTGTTGTTTCTCGGCTAATGTGCAAGCTTCCAGTCGCTGGCGCACATTCAATTTGAGATCAAGTTGCTCAAGTAAAGCTTCAGCCTGACGGTAAAGTTGTGGCCAGTTAAGCAGATGTCCCTGCTCAGCCAATGTATCCAGCATAATATTTTCTGCGACAGACAGAGTGGGGATCAGCGCGACATCAACCTCTTGTTGAACCACATGAATGCCGTGCTGTTTTGCCTGCCGAGGGGAGTGAATATCGATCTGCTGACCATCAATAAAGATCTCACCGCGATAGTGGCTATGGGCACCGGAGAGAATGGCCATCAAGGTTGATTTGCCTGCGCCATTAGCCCCTATTAGTGCATGGGTAGAGCCGCCTTCTAGCGTAAAATCAACTTGTTGCAGGGCATGAAATCCAGAGAACGAGATAGAGATACTCCGCATCTCAAGGCGGGAGGAAGAGGTGCTGGACATAAATTTCTGCAACTGCCCTATAAAGTATTTAACAAACCAGGCAGTCAATAATGCTGCGGTAGCTCTCTTTTTTAACACAGTTTCTATTATTCGCAACAAACTAAAATAGTTAAGGTATATCAAAAAATTATTAAACAATGATGAGTATGCCCTTAAGATGGAAAAACAGTGATGGCATCGCAACGTGCAAAAAATAATGATTTAAAAGGAACAGTGGCATGAGCAGCAACGCAATCCGAGTGCAGGTCGGGCCTGCAAACTATTTCTCTTTTCCAGGAGCTATCGATAAATTGAGTGAATTTTATCCTCAGACGGCACTGGATAATGCACTGTGGATCTACGGTGAGCGTGCATTGGCGGCCGCCAGTGATTATTTGCCTGCGGTCTTCTATAGCCCATATGCCGTGCGCGCTTCATTTTCGACCCATTGCAGTGAGTCTACCGTCGCTGATTTGGTGCAAAAGGCGGGGAGTGACCGCCAGGTTGTGATTGGTATTGGCGGTGGCGCGGTATTGGATACGGCGAAAGTTGTGGCGCGAAAACTGGGATTGCCGCTGGTGGCAATTCCAACTATTGCGGCCACTTGCGCAGCCTGGACACCACTCTCGGTCTGGTATAACGATGCCGGACAAGCGCTGAATTTTGAAATTTTCAAAGATGCCAATCATTTGGTACTGGTTGAACCGCGTATCATTTTACAAGCGCCGGTGGAGTATCTGCTAGCGGGTATCGGCGATACATTGGCAAAATGGTACGAGGCAGTCGTATTGAGCCCACAACCAGAGAAGTTATCACTGACGGTTCGTTTGGGATTGCAAGCCGCGCTGGATATTCGCAATGTCCTGCTAAAACAGAGTGAAGCGGCCTTGCAGGCGGTTAAGCTGTGTGAACTGACGCAAGATTTTCTTGATGTAGTGGATGCCATTATTGCCGGTGGCGGCATGGTTGGCGGGCTGGGCGAGCGTTATACCCGAGTCGCCGCGGCTCATGCCGTACACAATGGGCTAACACTACTGCCACAAACCGAACATTTCCTACATGGAACCAAAGTGGCTTACGGGATTTTGGTTCAGACCGCACTTTTGGAGCAAGATGATGCATTACAGTCACTGATTGCTGCGTTCAATAAATTAGGATTGCCGACGCATCTGGCTGCACTGGATGTGGATATTAATGACCGTGATGCTATTGAGCGCGTAATTGGCCGAATTCTGAAACCGGGAGAATCAATCCATTACCTGCCTGTCGAGTTGAATTCAGACAAAATGTGGGCAGCAATTGAACGGGTGGAAATTGCCGCTCAGCGCTGATACAGCGGGGGAGTAGCCGTTTCGGGGCAGCTAAAATAATATTATCGTTTCAGGCGGTTTAACATCTTGTTTTTTGCTCTCAAGTTAGGGCAAAATACGCACATGCAATAACCGACGTTTAAACGCGTCGGTTATTTTTTTGCATTCGTGTTTTCACTAAATCAAGAGGCCGGACAACGATCCGGATAGATAAACAGGTCCGCGAGCGATTATTCACATACGAAAATCGCCGTTATGAGGAAAGAAAGATGGGGCAATTATTCACACTGGCACCGGTGCCCACCGGTATGCGCTGCACATGCAGCGATTATGGAGCAACAGGTATGACAAATACCCGTTACACCGCTCTCGTTTCCCCACTTACGTATCCCAGGCAGATACGAAGTTTCCCCGTCACCTCTGACCTGCGAGCGACACTTGCAAATTGGGTTAAAGGTATGGGGAGGCTGAATCATGACGCATAATGCTACTGTTGCAGTCGGCACCAATCAAACGGGTGCAAATAACCGTGTTCAACTTAGAAAAACACTGACATTGGTACAAGTGGTGATGATGGGGCTGGCTTATTTACAGCCGATGACCATTTTCGATACTTTTGGCATTGTATCCGGCCTGACTGATGGTCATGTCGCGACTTCTTACGCCATTGCGTTGATTGCGGTGCTGTTCACCGCCATCAGCTATGGCAAATTGGTTAAGCGCTTCCCGTCTGCGGGATCGGCCTATACCTACGCCCAGAAATCCATTAGCCCGAATGTTGGCTTTATGGTGGGTTGGTCATCACTGCTGGACTACTTGTTCATGCCGATGATTAACATTCTGTTGGCAAAAATTTATCTCGAAGCGATTTTCCCTGGTGTGCCATCGTGGATTTTTGTTGGCGCACTGGTCACCCTGATGACGCTGTTTAACCTGCGTGGCATCAACGTGGTGGCAAACTTGAACTCGATCATTGTGGTGGTTCAGGTGGCTATCATGGTGGTCTTCATGGGGCTGTTGATTCATGGTGTTTATCAGGGGGAAGGTGCGGGCACATTGGTTAGCCCACGTCCGTTCTACTCTGAAAATGCCCATTTGGTGCCGATGATAACCGGGGCTACGATACTGTGCTTCTCATTCCTTGGCTTCGACGGCATCAGTTCGCTGTCTGAAGAAACTCCGAATGCCGGTAAAGTGATCCCGAAAGCGATTTTCCTGACGGCGTTAATTGGCGGCATCATCTTTATTGTGGTGTCTTACTTCTTACAACTCTATTTCCCGGACATTTCGCGTTTCAGTGATCCTGATGCGTCACAGCCGGAAATCATGTTGTTTGTGGCTGGTAAATTCTTCCAGTCGGTGATTCTGTGCTTCTCTTGTGTCACGGTATTGGCATCAGGTATGGCAGCACATGCGGGCGTTTCGCGTCTGCTGTATGTGATGGGTCGCGACGGAGTATTCCCGGAGAAAGTATTTGGTTACGTGCATCCTAAATGGCGTACGCCAGCCATCAACGTACTGTTGGTGGGGGCCGTGGCACTGTCCGCTATTTCCTTTGACTTGGTAACGGCAACAGCATTGATTAACTTCGGCGCGCTGGTGGCCTTTACTTTCGTTAACCTGTCGGTGATTTCACAGTTCTACATCCGTGAGCGCCGCAACCGCACGTTCAAGGATCATTTCAGCTACCTGATTCTGCCAATGATTGGCGCAGGGACGGTCGGTGTGCTGTGGATGAATCTGGAAAGCAGCTCAATGACGCTGGGCTTGGTGTGGGGGGCTATTGGCCTGTTGTATATGATCTGGAAAACCCGCGCTTTCCGTCAGGCATTGCCACAATTTAATGGCGAACTGGCACAGTAATAACCTGTTATTGCTGACGAAAAACGGAGCCAACTGGCTCCGTTTTTTATTGTCTGATGTTCATTGGCTGGTGTTAGTACATCAATATCAGCTGACCAAACTTCTGGCATACTCAAATAGGGCTTTCAGCAGTGCCAGCTTCTCTTTATCGTCTTCATATTGGTTGTAGAATTGCTCCAGTTGTAGCACGTAGTCTTGCACTCTCTCTGGGCTAAGTGCCGCACGGCGATGCTCTAACCAGCGTTGTTGCTCACTGTCGGTCAAAGTATTTGGGTAATTGCGGGCGCGGAAACGGAAGAATAATGGCTCCAGCCGCGAGTCTTGGAATGTCAGATCCAGAGCAGGCAGATTTTGCGGCTCAGTTTGCAGAATAATTTTCATGGTAGCGCGGTCAGCATCGCTGAAAAAACCGTTATACAGCTGGGCATCCACATCATCAGAAACCGCAAAAGCCTCAGCCTGCGCAAACAGTGCCACGACTTTTTCGCGGATTTGCGGGTTTTGTCGCAGCAGTTGTAGATTTTCCAGGCAGCGCTGGCGATCAATACCCAATCGCTCGGCATTCTCTGCCAGCAGAGTTTTGGCGGGTGCCAGTACCGGGCATTTATTGATATGCACCAGTTTCAATGGTACTGCGGCATCTCCAGCATTGAGCTTATCGCGGCGGGTATAGAGACGCTCGCGCAGGGTATCGCTATCCAGTGAAAGTAACGGCGACATGTCCCCCGCCAGGTCACACATAATCACTGCATTTTTATTGTCGGGATGCCATGCCAGCGGTGCAACCCAACTGGTATTGCCGCGCGCTGCACCAAACATGCCGGAAACATGAACCAGTGGCGTCATATTTACGATATCAATCAATGCATTTATTTTATGCTTACTACGGTGTTGATATAGGTAATCAAACAGCCGAGGTTGTGCCTGTTTAACCAACTTTGCCATGGCGATGGTAGCGTGCACATCAGACATCGCATCATGGGCGTGTAAATGTTCGACACCATTGGCTTTGGTTAAATGCTCCAATTTGAAGCTCGGCAGGCCATCTTCATTTTCCGGCCAGACAATACCTTCCGGACGCAAGGCATAGCAGGCGCGCATCACATCCAGCAAATCCCAGCGGGAGTTCCCTCCTTGCCAACTATAGGCATAAGGGTCATAAAAATTGCGATAGAAAATATTGCGGCTGACTTCATCATCGAAACGAATATTGTTGTACCCGAGAATGCAGGTGCCGGGCACATTGAATGCCTGGTGAATTTGGCGGGCGAACTCAGCTTCATTGACCCCATTGGCTAAGGCATGTTGCGGGGTAATCCCTGTAATCATCACCGCTTCAGGTTGCGGCAGGTAGTCATCGGCGGGTTTACAGTAAATCACCAGTGGCTCTTCGATGATATTGAAATCCAAATCGGTACGTACCCCAGCGAACTGTGCCGGTCTGTCCAGTGCCGGGCGTTGACCGAAAGTTTCATAATCGTGAATGTAAAAAGTGGGTTGTATGCGGTTGTCTGGCATTGCCTGAATTAGCCTCTTAAATTATGACATGTTCCACGAAATAAATTTTTTTTAAAACAATGCCTTAATAATTGTATTTATGCTCGTTCCTCTTATCTGACATGCATCTTATCAAATAAAGCCAAACTGGCCCACTTGAGCTCTCAGAAGCCATGGTTTGGTAGTAAGAATATTCCTGTTCAATGTTGCATCCAATCCTATATACGTAGCAGTAAAATGCATATTAAATGCATCTAAACGTAGTCTGAATATAAAAATAATATGAATAGATTGATTTATTAACATTATGATTTTTAAGTAATATTACTACACCAGGAAATTTGATATGACTAAAACCTGCGGATATACCACTTTGACTTTTCCAAGAAAAGTCTTGCAGTCATCATCTGATATACAAAAGTATGCTGCACTAAAAAATAGCAAATTGATAATGGCTATTTTTCTTAATACGCTGCTCATCGCAGTATCACCGGCTCGCGCAGCGACCATTGATGGCGGTGACATAGTCACTGTACCCGACACACAACCTTCACCTTGGGATATTATTGGCAACCTTGATATTGGCGGTATTGGTACAGGAACATTAAATATTTTCAATGGCGGCAGCGTAACGAATAGTGGGTATGCCTATATTGGTCAGGTCAATGGCTCTGGAGAAGTTAATATATCAGGGGCAGGTTCATCCTGGAGACAAAATGGCAGCCAGATATTTATCGGTCATGAAGGCTCAGGAGTGCTAAATATTACCGATGGCGGGGTTTTATCCAGCGGTCCTGAAGAAGCTTTCATTAACGATATGGATGGTGTTTATATTGGTAATGAAGTTGGCGTCCATGGTAGCGCTATAGTCTCTGGAGTTGGCTCCAAATTGGATGTTAGCACCGGATATATAGTTGCTGGCCTATACGGTATTGGATCTCTCAATATTACCGATGGTGGTGAGGGGGACAGTCGGCAAGTTCAAATTGGTAGTTATGCAGGTTCTATCGGTACAGCGACGGTATCAGGGGCAGGTTCCGTCTTGAAGAGTAAGGAATTATTCGCTGTTGGTACCAGTGGTACCGGCATACTGAACATCTTGGCCGGTGGTGTTGTTTCAAATAATGGAACTGGTTATATCGGTGCGAATGCAGGAAATGGAAACGTAACGGTCTCAGGGACGGGATCTCAATGGAATAATACCGGCCTCCTCAATATTGCTAATAAAGGCACGGGTGTGCTGAATATCGAAAATGAGGGCGTGGTCTCAAGCTCAGCTGTAAATATTGCTCGGTTGGCTGGCAGTATCGGTACATTAAATATTGGGGCCGCAGCCGGCTCTACCGCGACTGCTGCAGGCACGCTAGATGCTGCATCCATTACCTTTGGTGCCGGTGATGGCCGGATTGTTTTCAACCATACAGATATGTCAGGTACTTATACTTTCGCCCCGGCCATCAGCGGAACAGGCAATATTGATGTGTATAACGGTATCACTCTGATGGATGGTATTAGTGACTATTCTGGTTCGACGACAATCTATGGCGGCACATTGGCAGCCGGAACCACAGGGGCTTTCAGTCGTAATGCGAATTATATCACTGAGAGCGGTGGTACTTTGGACTTGCGTGACTATAGCCAAACGATGGGGAGTTTGAATCACTCCGGTCGCCTAAATTTTGGTAGTGCCCCAGGTACGATTTTAACTCTTGTCGGTGATTATACCGGTAATAATGGCCTGCTGAATTTTAATACTTTACTGAGTGATGACACCTCGGCGACCAATAAACTGGTGGTTGAGGGGGATACCTCCGGCACGACTCTGGTGACGGTAACTAACGCTGGGGGGAGTGGCGCCCATACATTGAACGGGATTGAGCTAATCACGGTGGCAGGCGCTTCTGATGGTGAATTTATTCAAAATGGGCGCATCGTTGCGGGTGCCTATGATTACTTTTTAGAGCGCGGTATTGGTAGCAATGAAGCTAACTGGTATTTGAACAATGCCATGCCGACAGAGGGGCCGGGGACTCCGGGGGAACCTTCGCCAGTGATGACTGAGCGCCCGGAAGCCAGCAGTTACAGTGCCAACTTGGCGGCGGCCAATAACATGTTTGCTACTCGTTTACATGACCGACTAGGTGAAACCCAATATCTTGATGCACTGACGGGTGAGCTGAAAGTCACCAGCATGTGGCTACGTAGCGAAGGCGGGCATAACCGCTCGCGTGATAGTCAGAACCAACTGCGCACCCAAAGTAACCGCTATGTGATGCAACTGGGGGGCGATATTGCGCAGTGGAGCAATGACGGGTTGGATCGTTTCCATTTGGGGGTAATGGCCGGTTATGGCAATAGTAAAAGTACCACCGAATCGCGTTTATCAGGTTATAGCGCCCGAGCCTCTGTAGATGGTTACAGCACCGGTATATATGGCACCTGGTATGCCAATAGCGCGGATAAAACGGGTTTGTATGTGGACAGTTGGGCGCAATACAGCTGGTTTAATAACACTGTCAATGGTCAGGGTTTAGCGGCTGAAGAGTACAAATCCAAGGGTGTGACGGCTTCGGTTGAAAGCGGCTATACCTTTAAAATGGGCGAAAATGCTGCGAAAAACGCGAGCTACTTTATTCAGCCTAAAGCCCAAGTGACTTGGATGGGGGTGAAAGCTGATGACCATAAAGAAGCCAATGGGACGAATGTATCCGGTGAAGGTAACGGCAATATTCAGACTCGCCTTGGGGTGAGAGCCTTTATGAACGGTTATGCGGATCAGGATAAGGGCAAGGATCGCGTGTTCCAGCCGTTCGTCGAAGCTAACTGGATCCATAACACTAAAGATTTTGGCACCACCATGGATGGCATGACGGTGAAGCAAGCGGGAGCTGCCAATATTGGTGAGCTGAAGCTGGGTGTGGAAGGGCAGATTAATAAGAATGTTAATCTGTGGGGCAATGTTGGCCAGCAGGTCGGTAATAAAGGCTACAGTGATACATCAATGATGTTAGGGGTTAAATACAACTTCTGATTGATGCTTCATCGATGATAAAGGGCGCATACGATAACTATGCGTCTTTTTTTTCGAGAAAATATCTCTGTCCATTAATTCGACACTCTGCATTATCAGCGCGATGAAATAGCCTAATTTACCGCGGACTGGTAGGGGACTAACATATTGAGCGCATAAGTTATGAAAAGAGAAAGTGTCAGTAATGAAATGATGCTTATCTTTAAGTTTAAAACGATATTGTATTATTCAAAAAGTGAAACAGGATTATTCAAAATCATAAAGATGAAAAATGTGAGCAATAATAGCTTTCTCTAGTTTAGATAAAGAATTTCTATCTTAAATAGTCACTCTTCAACACAATGGATTTTTGTGGTGGATTTAGGTACATCCATCTCTTTAGCAAAACTCAAAATCAGCTGGCGAATCCAACGGTTAGCCGCATTATTATGTACTCTATGATGCCAAATTAAACGGACATTATATTTTTTGGGTGGGTTTGGTGAAGGGATGATGACCAAGGACGCTGCTTTAACAAAGTGCCGTGCTAAGCGCGTTGGGATAACTGATGTCAGTTCACTGCCTTTCAAGAGAAAAGGAATGCTGGAGAAATAAGGAACACAAATAATATCCGTTTGGCGCGCTTCATCAAACGGTGTCGTGGTAACAACATGCCCGGTTCTTCCGCCTCGAACACTAATAACCACTCGTTTGTACTTTTCAACTTCTTGTGTTGATGGGATGCGACCAACTTTAGCGTAATAGGCCAAGGGATGGCATTTATGCACCACAAAACTAAACGACTCCTCGAATAAATCAGCTTGATGAAAATCAGCGGGTAGCAATGAATCTGAATAAATTGCCATATCTAAAATCCCATTTTCTATTTGGGAAAACAGTGTTTCGGTAATTAACGTAACTTCTATGCACAGCTGAGGGGCGATTTTAACCACTTCATTAATTACCTTGGATAAGATAACAAACATGCCATTATCTACCGCCCCGATACGCACCAAGCCATTCAATCGTTTTGGGTCGAATTGGGCAGGTTCTAACAATTGGTCAAGGTCAAAAAGTGTCGCAACTACTTGTGGAAATAAGCTTTTTGCTCGCTCTGTTGGTTTCATGCCGTAATGCATTCTGATAAATAAATCATCTTTAAATAATTTTCTCAAATGAGCTAATTGCCGACTTGCAGAAGCCTGACTCATACCTAATTTTTCAGATGTTTTAGTCAATGAGCCCGTTTCCATCAGGGTTTTGAAGAAGAATAAGATTTCTGTGTTAAATTTTGGAAACTCCATTGTTAAGATCCTTCTCAGAAAATTTAAGTTCTATACCTATTTATCAAGTCATATTTTCCAGCTGATAATTTAAAATAATAATGCCAGTTACATGTTAATTCTATCCAATAATTTTTATGCAATCTCAAACTGAGATCACCTTTTCCTTTTTTTGAATAATTCTATTCCACTTTGAGTGCATGATTAGAATAACGTTCATACATATAATCACTTCAAGTTAATAAATGAGTATCCATCACCAAAGCCCATACAAGCGTACGACCGAGTAATAGTAATAACAGGCAGAATGGCAAGACCCTATAGAATGTTTAATTTATTTTTACTATTAGCATATAAGGAAGAATTTGTATGATAAAAATAAAACTAAAAAGTATTCTTGTTCCTACCATATTGTTGGCAACTATGGTCGCATTTATGCCGTCAACAGTGCTGGCAATAGGTGGCCCTAGCGGGCCTAAAGTTGACTATCAGGTGCCAGGAAAAATTGGCGAAGTGGTCATGAACCCATACGAAATAGCACCACTGACCGCCATTATTAAGAATGGAGGATATGTTCTTAAAGATGCAACTGTGCGAATTGTACCTAAGGACAAAGGACAGGAAATAAAATATGCTGTTGCTAACAAACATCTCTTAACCCACGGCGGTATTCCTATATTTGGGCTCTATTCTGATTATGTTAATACTGTAGAAGTTGAATACACTCGTATCTTTGGTGAAAAAGTAGAGACACTGAAAGAAACATATCAAATTTATGCTCCGCCAATCTATGTAGAACCTAATGGTTTAGGTGGACAGAAGTCCGCGATGTTTGATACTCAAGTCAATAAAATATCTCCAGAATTTAAAGACAGGCTTTATCTGGTTAATAACTTTTTAGATAAATCAGGTAAAGGAACTCGTGCTGTCTGGAATAACCCAACAGGCGGTGCATTAGAGTGGAACTACTATCCGCAAAACGCCATTATCGATACCAGTGGTGAAATTCGTTGGTATATGTTCGTGCCTTCAATTTATGACCTTAATTCCATCTATAATGCTGGCGTTATGATGGGGTTCAAACAGAATACTGACGGCGCATTAAGCTGGGGATTCGGCCAGCGCTATGTCAAATACGATATTATGGGGCGTGAAGTATTCAACCGTCGTCTACCTGGAAACTATAACGACTACTCCCATTCGATGGACAACTCTCCGAACGGTAACTATTTCTTACGTGTTGCCAGCTCAAACTATAAGCGACCAGATGGCAAAAATGTTAGAACAGTGCGTGACGTTATTATTGAAATTGATGTAAATGGTAATGTGGTTGATGAGTGGCGCTTATTTGAGATATTAGATCCTTATCGTGATATTAACCTGAAAGTACTCGACCAAGGTGCTGTTTGTCTAAATATTGATGCAACCCAGGCAGGTCATACATTAACTAATGAAGAATTAGCAAAACTTGATTCTTCAGATAGTTTTGGCGATATCGTCGGGAGTGGTGCTGGGCGCAACTGGGTACATGTTAATAGTGTTGATCACGACACCGAGGATGACTCCATTATTATCAGTTCACGTCACCAAAGTGCCATTGTTAAAATTGATCGAGATAAGCAAGTTAAATGGATTTTAGGTAGCCCTGAGGGATGGAGTGATAAATATAAGGATAAAATCTTAACGCCTATTGATGATAAAGGTAAGTCCATTAAATGTGGGAACAGTAAGTGCGAAGGTGGCTTTGACTGGGCGTGGACACAGCATACAGCCTTTAAGATCGATAGTATGAGTAAAGGCGATAATATCTATATTAGTACCTTTGATAACGGCGACAGTCGCGGCATGGAACAACCTGCTTTACCAACGATGAAATATAGTCGTGCTGTTATTTACAAAATTGATCAAAAAGCTAAGACAGTGCAACAAATTTGGGAATATGGCAAAGAACGCGGTAATAGTTGGTATAGCCCAGTAACCTCGTTAACAGAATACCAGCAGGATAAAAATTCAGTATTCGTATACTCTGCCACGGCAGGTGCAGAATTCGACCTTTCAACGGGGGCATTCTTGACTTCGCCGAATCCATTTATCAATGAATTTAAATGGAATGCAAAAGAACCTTCCGTCGAAATTCAATTAAAAAATACCACTGGCTATCAAGCTATGCCATTCAGCCTAGAGAAATCTTTTGGGCAATAAGTCATATAGGGCCTTGTCCTTAATGTATTTGGGCAAGGCCTTACAGTGATAAATAACAACAAATACAAGTTACCTTATGAGGAATATAGTGATGCTCAATACTCTTGTGAAAAAAATCACTAAAGGTTTGGTTGTTATATGTGCCATTTTGTCATTCAGTGTAGCGGCATTTACTGAGGGCACAGATTATATCGTACTGGAAAAAGTTATCCCTGATGCACAAGGCACTTTAATCAAAGTTTTTAGTTACGATTGCCCATTCTGTTATCGATACGATAAGGGCGTCACTCCTGTCGTTATGCAACAAGTTAATGATTTTGTTAAATTTGATCCTTTCCATCTTGAAACTAAAGGGAAGTATGGTGTCGTTGCCAGTGAGCTATTTGCCGTATTGATTAATAAAGACCAAGAAAGCGGTGTTTCGCTTCTGGATGATAAATCTTTATTCAAAAAAGCGAAATTTGCTTTTTATAATGCTTATCACGACAAAAAAGAGCGCTGGGATGGTGGTGCTGATGAGTTTTTAAAAACGGGGCTTGATGCAGTAGCTATGAGCAAAGAAGATTTTGAACAGGCCCTGACCGATCCGAAAGTTCAGGCAATGCTCAAGCGCTGGAAAGAATACGCTTATGATGTTGCCAAAATACAAGGGGTTCCCGCTTTTGTGGTAAATGGTAAATATTTGATCCTTACTAAGAGTATTCGTTCGACTGAATCAATGGCGGACCTTATTAAACAATTGGCGAGCCAATAGAGGGGGCGATAATGGGCCTTATCAGAGACTTATTTTCTTCGCCCTCCGAGACTCTTTACCGTTGGCAGAATAAACGATTTCTATGGTTACTCATGGCTGTTGCCATGGGTGGGTTGGTGATTATTGCACACTCGTTTTTCCAAATTTATCTCTATATGAATCCGTGTGAGCAGTGTGTTTATATTCGGTTTGCAATGCTGATAATGGTATTTGGCAGTTTAATTGCGGCCATCAATCCTAAAAACCTTTTACTTAAACTATTTGGTGTTATTTCTTGTTTTTATGGTGCCGTCACTGGCCTGCAATATTCAATAAAACTGAATCGTATTCATCATGCGGTACACGGTGTTGATGATGCTCTGTTTGGCGTGCAGGGCTGCTCAACTGACCCCAGTTTCCCCTTTGGCCTTCCTTTGGCGAAGTGGTCACCGGAGTGGTTTAAACCCACCGGTGATTGCGGTTATGATGCGCCAGTGGTTCCCCTTGATGCTCAGCTAGATAGTGTTCAGAAATGGTTTATCGATATGTATGTTCAAGCTGATGGCTGGTATCTGATTCCAAGTTTGAAATTTATAAATATGGCACAAGCTTGTGCTTTGGCTTTTGGCCTATGCCTTATTATTCTGGTGATTATGATTATTGCTTGGATCATGAAAATCGTCGCTGAAAAAAGAATTATGGCTTAGCAATTCTGAAGCCCAAAAACTAACTGCCTGTGATTAGGCACAGTTCTCGTTGGCAAAGCCCTACTCAAAAGGTTAGGGCTTTAATTAGGAGACAGGTTACGGTTACACGGTTCCTTTACGACTGTTATGGCATAAGGGATTACCTGACAATACTGATCATCGTGGCATTTTGCCTGTGTCGGATAAGGTCCAATATCGAACAAAGTCTCAAGATTTATTTTGAAAAAAATTATGTTTCTATCTAAATGTGCCGATCTAACTCATATTTACCTGCCGTTTACTTAGCTATTCATACAATCCACCTACTGAATATCATTGTAGGACTCATGGTGAAAACACTTCTGTTAACCGGTGCCACAGGTTTCTTGGGCGGCGCAGTATTAGAAAAGCTATTGTTAGAAAACTCAGATTTTAATTACTTATTACTTGTACGGGCTAATACACCGGAGCAGGGTGTCACACGCATTAGAGAGAATCTGGCGAAATTTTATTTACCTAATGCGCTGCTGAATAAAATAAATGCCAGCCATATTTTATTAGGTGATTTAGCGACACCGGACAGCTTTATTAATGATCCGCGGATTGATGCCGTGACGCATGTTATCAACTGCGCGGCTGTGGCGTCATTCGGTAATAACCCACTAATTTGGAAAGTGAATGTTGACGGCACGCTAGCTTTTGGCAAAAGAATGTCGCAAGTGGCCGGTTTAAAAAGATTTATCCATGTGGGTACCGCGATGTCTTGCACGCCAGATGCGGATACCTTGGTCGGTGAACGGATATTATCCGCAGAAGATGATGCGCATTTGGTGGAGTATACCAAATCGAAATCGGCTATTGAGCGCCTGTTCGCTGAGCAATGCCCAACCTTGCCATTGGTCTTTGCCCGGCCTTCAATTGTTGTCGGACATACCCGTTTGGGGTGCCAGCCCTCCAGTAGCATTTTCTGGGTATTCCGCATGGCATTAATGCTGCGCAAGTTTATGTGCTCGTTGGATGACTATATCGACGTTATCCCCGTCGATTATTGCGCGGAGGCTTTATTGTGTATTTTGCAGCATCCAAATTTACCCGAAAATATCTACCATATTTCTGCCGGAGCCACGGACAGTGTCAGTTTTGCTGACATTGATCAGGCGATGTCTTCAGCCGCCAGACAGAAACCGGTGGGTACAGATTATTGCCAGGTAGATTATGGTGCTTTGGTGCAGATGAGAAAGCAGTTAAAAGGGATTTTCGGCCCCTGCAATGAGCGGTTAATGTTGAAAGCGATGCGATTATATGGCTCCTTTGCTATGTTGAATGTACGCTTTAGCAATGAAAGGTTACTGAATTTAGGTATGCCACGTTCACCACGCTTCACTGATTATATTGCCTGTTGTGTAGAGTCCAGCTCTGGCATGACTATCCAGCAACAAATGGCGGTTGATTTTAAATAAGCCGATTTCCCCGTATGGATGCAACCCGCGGGGAAATACACCTTTCTCGTGCCCAGTTATATCGTCCCTTTTTGGCTCAATCAGTGTGATGTCGCGGACAGACAATGTATAGCTGTAGGGTATTATTGAATACTGGGGGAAAAGTGCTGTGCCTGCTGGTAAATGAAATCGGTAAATGCCTGGGCGCAATCAGGCTGGTGGCGGCCCTTTACCGTCACCAAATAGACGGCGCGTTCTAGTGCCAAATCGCGGAATGGAATAATAGCGATATCTTTGTGGCGGAACTGGAACAATGTCAGACCCGTGGTAATACTGACGCCGTAATTAGCAGCAATCAGCCCCATCATTGTCGTGAGCTGCCGTACTTCCATCTGATAGTTGAAGCCCTCACCACCGTCGCACAATCGATCGGTATGTTGACGAATACTGGTTCCTGGGCAAAAACCAATAAAGGGATGCTGACCAATATCAGCAAGATCGACTGTCTCCATTTGTGCTAATGGATGATTACGATGGCACAACAAATAAAACTTATCGGAAAACAACAGCGTTGAATTAAATGTACTTAACGATGGTTGACCCGCCGTAAGTGCCAGATCCGCCTGACCGTCTAACAACGCTTTTAGACAACGATCCCATTGCGTATCTATCATTTTAATACGTGTTTCGGGATGAACGAGGCTATATTTTACCAAGACTTCCGGTAACCATTCGACGGCAATAGAAGGTAATACCGCTAAGGTGACATGGCCCTTATCACCCGCTACGCGCAATTTTATTTCCCCAACGGCATCATCATGGTTTTGCACTAATCGGCGAGCCAGGTCGATAAAATGAATACCGTTGGCATTCAACTGTACCCGACGGGTATCTCGGTCAAATAGACGATAACCGACTTCGTCCTCCAGACCGGCGATTAATGCACTGAATGCGGGTTGCGATAAATTAAAGGTTTTGGCGGCGCGGGTAAAACTGTCAGTTTCACTTAAAATAAGAAATGCCCTTAACTGTTTTATCGATAAATTCATTTCACGCCTTCACCCTTTGCTCAATATACTTAATAGTTTATTCGTTTTACTTTTCACATAAAACTTAGAAAAATCATTTTCATGATCAATAGCACAATTAATCTATTTATATCTTCCTGACAAAAATTAAGGCCATCAAAGAAAACATGAAGTCACGCATGATAATTTTTTCTCCTTAGAAAGTATTAGTTTAACCATCTGTTTTTAATCTGTTTTTCATTTAAAAATAAAACAAATTAATGTATTTGATTAACAAGTAAATCTATTTATCTGTAAATGTTTAAGAGTTATTTAAATGACAAATTGGTAATAATAGGTACCCACATGATAAAAATAACGCAGTCAGAAATTTGATGAGATTAGTATTTTAAGTTTTTCTTTTTTTGTTAATTTGACTCAACCATATGCAACATAACATTAACAGTGACAAACTAATAAATATAAGGAGAGAGGTATGTTGGCGTTAATTGGTGTGCTCACCATTGCCACTTTGTTATTTTTCATCATGTCGAAACGCATGTCACCTCTGGTCGCCCTGATAGTTATTCCTATCATTGGTGCTTTGGTTGCGGGCAGCGGTACAGATACGGCGAAATATATTATTGAGGGAATTACCAAACTGGCTCCAATGGCGGCTATGTTTGTTTTTGCTATCACCTTTTTCGGTGTTATCACCGATGCAGGGATGTTCGATCCTATTATTCGTGGGATCTTGCGTTTTGTCGGTACCAATCCCGTTAAGATTATTATCGGTACCGGTATTTTGGCACTGATCGCCCATCTTGACGGCAATGGGGCCGTCACATTCCTCATTACTATTCCTACCATGCTGCCATTGTTTCATCGGCTAGGGATGGATAAGCGAATTTTAGTGGGGATCACCGCGTTAAGTGCGGGAGTCAACTTTCTGCCCTGGACCGGGCCGATGATTCGAGCCTCGGCTGCGTTAAATATTCCCACCCATGATCTGTTTATCCCGCTGATTCCTGCACAAATTTGCGGCCTGATATTCATGGTCGGAATGGGATGGTATTGGGGTAAGAAAGAAGAAAAACGGCTTGGTATTGCGCATTTCCAAATGGCTGCCGGCGATTTTTCACACAACAAAGAGTTAACTGATCAGGAAAAAACACTGCGCCGGCCTCACTTGTTTTGGTTGAATTTGGCACTGGTTATTGCGGTGATCGGCACGATGGTATTGACCCGAATTTCACCCACTGTGGCTTTTATGGTGGCCCTGACGGTGGCACTGATGATCAACTATCCCAACGTTGAGATGCAGAAAGAACGTATCAATGCCCATGCCAAAGCCGCACTAATGATGGCCAGTATCCTGTTCGCCGCTGGTGCATTCACTGGAATTATGGGAGGCACTGGCATGCTGAAGGCGATGTCAGAGGCTGCGGTTGGCTTTATGCCGGAATCCTTTGCTTCGCACATTCCTTTCATCGTCGGCTTGATTGCTATGCCACTCAGTTTGGTGTTTGACCCTGATTCATACTATTTCGGCATCATGCCGGTGATAGCTCATACCGTGCAATTGATGGGGATCCCAGCCATTCAGGTAGCACAGGCTTCGGTTCTGGGACAAATGACGACCGGTTTTGCGGTTAGCCCACTGACACCAGCTACTTTCCTGCTGGTGAGTCTGGCTGGAGTCGATTTGGCCGATCACCAGAAATTTTCTATCCCAGTCTTATGGGCCGCCAGTGTGATTATGACTTTTGCTGCGGCGATCACCGGTGTGTTCCCATTTTAATACTGCAACACATTGAATTGATAAATACTGAATGTAGTCACTAAGGATTAAGCATGAAGAAGATTAGGATTGGTTCGGGTGCTGGTTATGCCGGTGACCGTATAGAACCTGCAGTTGAATTGGCCGAGAAAGGCGATATCGATTATTTAGTATTCGAATGTCTGGCCGAGAGAACTATTGCCATTGGTCAAAAACAGAAACAGCAAGATGCCAGCAAAGGTTATAACGAATTACTGATCGACCGAATGCGCGCGGTATTACCTATTTGCATGGCTAAGGGTATTCGTATTGTCACCAATATGGGCTCGGCAAATCCCCAAGCTGCAGGGGAGGCCGTTATCGCTGTCGCACGAGAACTCAATTTGCCCAAGATTAAAGTCGCAGTCGTCGGCGGTGATGATGTGTTGGATACCTTGTTGTCGTTGAATCTGGCGCTGGACGAAGCGGGGGGGCCCGTCTTGCAGTCGGGAAAAGAGATCCTGTCGGCTAATGCATATATGGGGGCGGAAGGATTAGTTCAGGCTCTGAATGATAATGCTGACGTGGTAATTGCGGGCCGTGTTGCCGACCCATCGCTGTTTCTGTCAACAATGATTCACGCCTTCGGCTGGGCGACAGATGATTGGGATCGCCTTGGCAAAGGGACTTGCATCGGTCACCTGCTTGAGTGCGGCGGGCAGGTGACTGGTGGCTACTACGCCGACCCAGGATTTAAAGATGTTCCGAATCTGGCGCGGCTTGGTTTTCCTATTGCTGAAGTTAACGCTGAGGGTGACGCTATTATTACCAAGGTTGCCGGTTCAGGTGGTTGTGTCTGTGTCGATACTTGTAAAGAACAATTAATGTATGAAATTCACCGGCCAGATCGTTATCTGACACCAGACGTGGTCGCTGATTTTAGTCATGTTAGCTTCACTCAACAAGATAACGATGTTGTCAGAGTCAGTGGCGCTACGGGGATAGCACGGACTGATACATTGAAGGTATCTGTCGGCTATCAGGACGGTTTTATTGGTGAAGGTGAAATCGCCTATGCTGGACCAGGTGCGGTCACTCGTGGCCAATTAGCGCTGGATATCGTTCGGGAACGTTTTGATATTTGCCGTCTTGAACTATTCGAAACACGTTTTGATCTGATCGGTGTCAATGCATTACATGGTGGCCAACGGTCTCAGTGCAGTGAGCCTTACGAAGTTCGGGCGCGGGTTGCTGCACGTTGTCAGTCACGCCAAGAAGCCGTCAAGGTCGGTAACGAAGTGGAAACACTCTATACCAATGGCCCTGCTGGCGGTGGCGGTGTCATGAAATCGGTAAAAGAGATTCTGGCAATGGATTCGACTTTATTGCCACGAAAATATACTCAAGCGACGGTCATCTATTTGGAGAGTGCCCTATGAAATTACGTGAAATAGCTCATTCTCGTACTGGTGATAAAGGTAATATTTCTAATATTTCTTTAATTGCATATAACGCGAACGATTACGAAAAAATAAAATCAGCCGTCACTGCGGATAAAGTCAAAGATTGGTTTGGCGATATTGTTTTTGGTGATGTTGTTCGCTATGAACTTCCGGCAATCTCAGCACTGAATTTCGTGATGTATAACGCGCTAGGTGGCGGTGTTACTCGCTCTCTGGCGCTAGATATGCACGGAAAAAGCCTCAGTTCAGCGCTGATGGATATGGATATCTGAATTAATTGTCTTTGTAAAATAGTCACGATTATCCGGCAGAAGTCTCTTCTGCCCGGATAGTCGTGGCCTGAAAATGAATAAAGAGATATTTATGAAGAATAAAAACCTCGACGCTGTGCAATTTCGCGCTTTATTACATGATGGCATGTCTATTATGTTTGGCGGTTTTATGGGAATAGGTACACCTGAACATTTGGTCGCGGAAATAATAAAGTCTGGTGTAAAAGATCTGGTCTTGATTGGTAATGACACTGGATTTATCGATACCGGCGTCGGCCCTCTCATTGCTAATGGTCAGGTAAAAAAAGTGATTGCCTCACATATTGGTACTAATCCCGAAACGGGAAAGAAAATGATCAGCGGCGAGCTGGAAGTCGTGTTGGTACCCCAAGGTACACTGGTCGAACAAATTCGCGCAGGTGGTGCGGGTCTTGGTGGTTTCCTCACGCCAACAGGGGTTGGGACGGTGGTCGAGGAGGGCAAGCAAGTCTTAACTCTTGACGGCATTGTCTATCTGCTTGAACGCCCACTACGTGCCGACCTGGCCATACTTGAAGCCGGTCTTGCCGATCAGCAGGGTAATTTGATTTATCATCTGACCGCGCGCAACTTTAATCCATTGATGGCGCTAGCCGCAGATACAGTCGTGGCACAAATCGACACGATTGTATCTGTCGGGGAGTTAAATCCAGAAAATATCGTCACCCCCGGTGCACTGGTTGATCATTTGTATGTGGGAGTCAGCGCATGAATGCCAAAGAACGTATCGCGCGGCGCGTTGCGCTGGAATTACACGATGGTGATGTGGTTAATCTCGGTATTGGTTTACCGACCAAAGTCGCTAATTATCTTCCATCAGATATCAATGTCACCTTTCAATCCGAGAATGGCTTTTTAGGTCTTGGTCCTATCACCGAAGAAAACGCCAAACTGGTCAATGCTGGTGGGCAACTGTGCGGCATGACCCCAGGAGCGGCAATGTTTGACAGTGCCTTCTCCTTTGCTCTGATTCGTGGCGGTCACGTCGATGTTTGCGTTTTGGGTAGCTTACAAGTCGATGAACACGGCAGCTTGGCGAACTGGGTTGTACCGGGGAAAATGGTGCCCGGCATGGGGGGAGCGATGGATCTGGTGGTAGGTGCCAAGCGGGTGATCATCGCGATGGAACATTGTGCTAAAAACGGTGAGGCTAAACTTTTACGTGAATGTACCTATCCACTGACGGCTGTCGCAAAGGTTAGCAAAGTTATCACTGAACTGGGTGTATTCCGCTTTACCAATGGTCAGATGTTCCTTGATGAAATTAGCCCAGACGTGACATTGGAAGAGTTGCGCGCCAAAACTGAGGCGATATTTATTGTCTCTCCAACCCTTTGCCTGATGAAACAGCCGATGGTGGCACAATGAATAATTCTGTCGTGATTGTAAGCGCTAAGCGCACTGCCATCGGTAAGTTTTCCGGCAGCCTTGCAAATACCTCTGCAGTTGCTCTCGGTGCGGCAACTGTGCGGGCGAATTTGTCCGAGCTACCTGAGCATATCCAGATTGATGAAGTTATTCTTGGCAATGTGCTTCAGGCGGGTCTTGGGCAGAATCCGGCGCATCAGGTCACTCGTACTGCGGGACTTAATGACACCATTCCCTCATTAACCATCAATAAAGTTTGTGGCTCAGGGCTAAAAAGTGTGGTGATGGGCGCTCAATCTATTTTGAGTGGTGATAATCAGGTTTGTCTAACTGGCGGCATGGAAAATATGAGTGCCGCGCCGTATTTATTGGAAAAAGCACGTCAGGGCTATCGGATGGGGGATGGCAAACTGATTGATGTGTTGATCCGTGACGGCTTGTGGTGCGCCTTTAATGATTTCCACATGGGGGTCACGGCAGAAAATATTGCCCGTCGTTATCAATTTAGTCGTCAGGAACAAGATCAAGTTGCGGTAGATTCACAGCGTAAGGCCAGTGCAGCCATACAAGCGGGCTATTTCAATGATGAAATTGTGCCGCTGACGCTAATGGTGAAAAAAGAGCCGAGGATTTTCGAGCGTGATGAATTCCTTCGTATTGACACCACGCTAGAGTCTCTTGCGAAATTACGTCCTGCGTTCGAACCTGATGGCACAGTTACCGCAGGCAATGCTTCTGGCATTAACGATGCATCTGCCACTTTGATACTGATGTCAGAACAGGCTGCTCGCGCACAGGGCATAACCCCGCTTGCCCGCATCCGTAGTTGGGCATCTGCCGGGGTTGGCTCTGATGTTATGGGGCTGGGGCCAATACCCGCGACACAAAAAGCGTTGATGAAAGCCGGAATGACTGTTGCAGATCTCGATTTAATTGAAGCTAACGAAGCCTTCGCGGCGCAGTATCTGGCAGTCCAACGTGATTTGGCTCTGGATCCGCAGAAGGTTAATGTCAACGGCGGTGCTATCGCGCTAGGTCACCCAATCGGAGCCAGTGGTGCGCGGATCCTTGTCACGCTAGTACATGCGCTGAGAAATCGAGATAAAACGACGGGGCTGGCAACATTATGCATCGGTGGTGGTCAAGGTATTGCAATGGTTATTGAACGGATTTAAAAACGCGTTGTAGGATACAGAGCAAAAATAGAGAGGGTTTCTGGATGAAGAAACCTTCATTTTTTTATCTCTAAATATGGGCGCCATCATAGAAGAACAGCAAATAGAAACACCGATTTATAGCTATGCTTGTTTGAGTATGGCGTTGACCAAACAGCTTGAGGAAGTAGACTATCTGGCTGATATGCTCCTGATCAGATGATCAATTGAGATTTAAGGCAGATGAAATTTCTGTCTGGCGAGTAAAGCAGGTAAGATAAGCCTATTGAGTCTGGTCACCAGCAATTGAATTTGTGTAAAACTTAAGTGAAGGTGTAAAAATGGATAATGCAATTAAGCCGACTTTCCAGGACGTTTTGGAGTTTGTGCGTATGTTTCGTCGCAAAAACAAGTTGCAGCGTGAAATCGTTGATAACGAAAAGAAAATCCGTGATAACCAAAAACGCGTTCTGTTGCTCGATAACCTGAGTGATTACATCAAGCCAGGCATGAGCATTGAAGAAATTCAGGCCATTATCGCTGATATGCGTACCGCTTACGAAGATCGTGTTGATGAATACACCATCAAAAATGCTGATCTGTCTAAAGAACGTCGTGAGCTGTCGAAAAAACTGAAAGCGATGGGTGAAGTGAAGTAATTTCACTCGCGTTAAACGAAAAGGCTGGTATTGATTACCAGCCTTTTTTGTTGCTTAAAATAGTGTTTAATTTGATGGTTTGTCTGGTCGCAAGAAACGCAGTGCCGGAATATTAACCCCTTTAATAAAGATAAAGGCCAGCAGCAACGAGCCCCACAAGGCCATGGTGATATAGCTACTAACCCCCATAATATTCAGCCCGCTCTCTAGCATTTGCAGTAAGAACAGCGCCAGCACAATGCCGAAAATCTTACCAAACCCGCCATCCGGATTCACGCCACCTAATACCGTGGCCAAAATAGTGATAAGCAACAGTGACTCACCGTAAGATGCTTTAGCCGAGTTCAGTTTTGACATCATCAACAACGCAGCAACGGCGCACAGCAGTGATGAAATCACATACACCCAAATTAGCGTGCGGCGAGTGTTAATTCCGGAGAAAAAGGTGGCTTTTTCATTGGATCCAGACAAATAGATCTGGCGGCCCAAAGGGGTTTTAGCCAGTATTAGCCAGATAATCGCCGCCACAACGATAAACAGGTAGAGCGGCACTGGGACACCGAGAAAATAGCTGCGATCCAGCGCCAGTACATAATTCGGAAAGTTAGAAATAGCCGAGCCTTTGGAGATAAGCACATTCACACCTTTGAGCAAGGTCATGATGCCCAGAGTTGCCAGAATAGGAGATACCCGGACAATCGAGATAAGTATCCCATTAATCAGCCCGACCACTAAGGCGATTGATGCCCCGGCTAACAGCATCAAAATCATTGAACTGAAGGTTGGCTCCAGATGGGTGCAAACCCAGGCCATGACCAGTGCACTGGCATTGGCAGTGGCAATAATGGATAAGTTAATCCCGCCGGTTAGCATGGTGATAGCCATTGCCAGTGTTAATACCCCAGCCACTGGGATTTGTGATGCAATGGACTGGAAGTTAGCTGCAGACCAAAAAACCTGCGGAATTAGCACACTGAATACCACCCCAACCAGCACCAACAGTGCTACCAGCCAGCGTTCGGTATGATCACGTTGAGTTGTTTTCGACATGGTTATATCCCTACCTTATGACGTTGGCCCCAGGCCGTCACACTGATGCTGATGACAATGACCAAACCGATAACCACGGTATGCCAGTACGACGAAATACCCAGTAAATTCAAACCATTTTGCAATATTGCCAGTAAAATCACCCCTAACAAGGTCCCGGTTAGGGTGCCACGCCCGCCGACAATGCTGGTTCCCCCCAGAACGACGGCTGCCAGCACTGTTAGCTCATAACCGAGCAGTGAATCAGGTGCTACCGTCAATACGGTATAGGACTGCACCACACCGGCAATACCGGACAAAAAGCCCATATAACCATAGACAAACAGTTGCAGTTTGAGAATGCTGAAACCCATACGTGATGCCGCTTCCTGATTGCCACCCAGTGCATAAATTTGGCGGCCAATGCTGGTACGAGTCATCAATAGGGCAGTGACAATAATGGTGGTCAATAGCGTCAGAATAGGTAATGAGAGGCCATAGTCATAGCCATCCGCCGCGGTGAACGAGAATAACATTGGCCCATGCTCAAACCATTCTGGATAGGTATACAGCCAGACGCCTCGGCTGAGATACAGCAATAATCCATAGAATATATTCAGCGTAGAAATAGTAATAATGATGGATGGTACGCGCAGGCGGTTAACCAACAGCGCATTTATCAGCCCCAATAATAAGCCAATCCCTCCCGCTAACGCGAAAGCCACCGGGAAATTACCACCAAACTTCACAATTAAGGTCACCATGACATATTGAGAAATAATGGTCATGGCCGGGAATGAAATATCAATACCGCCAGAAATCAATACGATAAATAACCCGCAAGCCAGAATGGTCAACATGGCATAGTTATTTATCAAATCATAAATATTGGCGAGCGTCAGAAAATCCGGGCTGGTGAAAGCAAGATAAGTCGAAATAATCAATATAGTGAAAGCCAACATCACTTCATGGCGTTTCAGTTGTTCTTTATTAAATAGAGCTGATTTAGTCACATCAGGTTTATTAACTGCATGGGGGTTAGCCATTTACTACCTCCGCAATGGCTGCTTCGCTGCTGTTACCTGGCAAAAACTCCTGCACAAGCTGCCCGGACCGCATGACTAAAATACGGTGGCTGTTAAAGTAAGCTTCATCAATTTCATCACAAACCATCAATACCGCGATCCCTCGTGCAGCCAGTGCATTGATAATATTATAAATACCGGCTTTGTTAGCGATATCGACCCCGACGGTCGGAGAGTCGAGGATCAGTATTTGTGGCTCGGTCGCCAGCCATTTGGCAATGGCAATACGCTGTGCATTACCGCCGGATAACGTATTGACCGGCAAGTCACTGTTACCGATTTTGATCGACAGGTGTTTGACCATATCTTCCACCAAGGTGTCGACCCGCTCAGAGCGCATTAGGTGGACAGCATTTTTCAGCCGATGCAAAACGGTGGCGCTGATATTGTCGCGAATGGATTGTTCCATAATCAGCCCAGTGCTCATTCGGTCTTCCGAGACATAGCCGACACCGGCCGCAATAGCATCACGGTTACTGGCAAAAATCATCGGTTTATCATTAATACGAATGGTACCCGACTCCGGCGTGGTTAAACCGAATAGGCTGAGGCACAGTTCGGTGCGGCCAGAACCCAGCAACCCCACCAACGAAACAATTTCGCCGGGGTGCAAAGTCAGTGAAATATTGTGGTATTCATTGCTGCGGGAAAGCTCTTCCACAGCCAGTACCGGCGGGCGGGCAGCGCTATAGGGAGGCAGTACCTGAAAATCAAATTTCATACCGGTCATCAACCAAGCCAGCCGCGCGTTATCTACCTCAGCTGCAGGATAGGTACCGACCCAATCACCATCTTTCAGCACAGTGATACGGTCTGAAATCTCTAATACCTCACTTAACCGGTGACTGACAAATACCACGCAGATATTGCGTGATTTTAGTTCGTGCACCACTCGCAATAAGCCATTAACTTCTTGGCGGGTTAGCGAGGCGGTAGGTTCATCCATAATAATCAGGCGGGCATCTTGCGCCAGAGCGCGGCAAATGGCGACCAACTGTTTTTGGGCAATAGGTAAATTCTCAACCAATTCATCCAGATCAAGATGGGCATCAATGCTATTGATGACGTGCTCGGCTGTCTCCCGCATCTGGCGTTTATTCACCCATAAATGATGGTGATAATGGTTCATGGCGATATTCTCAGCCACCGTCAGGTTTGGGAATAATGACAAATCTTGATAAATAACCTGAATCCCCAGACGAACGGACTCAATTGGTGTCAGGGTCGAATAGGTTTTGCTATCAATAGTCATCGCGGCATCTATATCGGGTTGATAGACGCCAGAAATAATCTTGATCAGTGTCGATTTACCACAACCGTTCTGCCCTGCAAGGCAATGAACCTCACCCGGTAGCAGAGTCATAGCGACCTTATTTAGCGCCTTGACGCCATAAAAAGTTTTACTGATATTTTCCAGGGTAATGAATGGCTGCATACATACATCCTCTTGATTCTGTTGGCTATTAATGGCAGAGCCGGAGACAATCCCCGGCTCTGCGATAACACAAAGAATCAATACAGCGAATCGACGTTATCTTTGGTAACCCGCAGCACATTGTGGAACTGAATCAGACGCTTATCCTGATCAACTTCCGCTTTGCCTACTCCCGGAATTTCCATACCGGTCTCGATCTTTTCACCTTTCAGTACTTTGTCAGCCACGGCTGTCAACGCATAACCGGCAGAGCCTGGGTCATAGGTGACGCCCATAGCGATATCACCACTTTTAACCAGTGAAGCGGCTTGAGATGGAATCATCATGCCGAACACATGCACGTTGTTTTTCGCCCGTTTTTCTTTCACAGCACGACCGGCACCAATCGGGCCTTGTGAACCGAAAGCAACAATGCCTTTCAAGTCACTGTGTGCCTTCATCAAGTCCAGTGTGGTGCGGCGTGAATCATCAATGCTCTCAGCAACAGGCATACGGCTGGTCACTTCAAACATGTCTGGATAGTGTTCTTTCTGATATTTAACGAACAAATCTGCCCACAGATTATGTTGTGGCACGGTCAGGCTACCAACATAAATGACATAACCACCTTTGCCGCCCATAGCTTTCGCCATCTCTTCAACGTTATCTGCGGCGAATTTGGCGTTATCAATGATTTCGATATCCCAGTTGGCGCTTGGCTGTCCCGGTGATTCGTTGGTTAACACCACGATACCGGCCTCACGGGCTTTCTTGAATACCGGCTCCAGCACATCGGCGTCGTTCGGTACAATGCTGATAGCGCTGACTTTTTTGGCAATTAAATCTTCGATGATTTTAACTTGTTGAGGTGCATCGGTGCTGGATGGGCCGACCTGATAGGCTTTGATACCCAGGTCCTTACCGGCATGTTCCACACCTTCACCCATGCGGTTAAACCACGGCATACCTGCGATTTTCGAGATATTGACCACTTCGACTTCTTGCGCCAGTGCGCTACCTGAGCACATCATCATGCTGAGCAGGCTGGCAGCCAGTAAGGTTTTTACACTCAATTTTTTCATCTAAAGCTCCAAGAGCGGGTGTAGGTTGAGGTTATCGTTATTTCCTGCGGTGTAAGTGCAATATTCTTAGTTTTTATTACATGAGTTTTATTTATGTTTTTAAAAAAATGAAGATTTAACAGGAACCAGATTTTACATCTGTACTACATTTCCTGTAGATGGACTCTAATACTCCGGTAGCTATTTTCCCCATATCTTTGAATGCTATTTACATGGACAAAATAGCTGCTTTCCCTGTTTGTGACTGGGGTCATGATTCTGAGGGGCAAGGTAATGAGAATTACAGAAAAATGGTACTCGAAAGGGGAATAACAATGCTATTAACATGGACATTGTCACCTGGTTAAGGCTTGATAGTTTAACTATGACGCAGGACTGAATAGCTGCCTATCTGGCTATCGCACTCCACCGGGTACCATAGTTAATAGGTGTTGGCGTGGATAATTTTGCGTGATGCCGCGTTGCTGTAATTGCCAATATAACTTTTCGACATCATGCCGTTGGCGGTTTAACAGCAAACCGACCACACTGCCGCTGTGGGCTACATTCAGGCCATATAAATCCAGCTCTTCGACTAACTCTAACAAGGCGGCAAAGTCGGGTTTGACTAGCAAGTGCTGGCTAGCTCGAGCACTGAGTGTGGCGGCTTGACCTAACAAGGAGCAATCGTGCTGGCCAGCAGCTTGCGCAAATAATTGCCATGCTTGTTCCAAAGCAGTGGCACTTGCCAACAATGCTGTCTGGCGATCACGGCGATGGTAATCTTCGGTGCTGAGAATATGCGGGCTTTCCAGTAGCAGAATATCTACCTTGGGCTGCCAGTCATAAGAAATTTGCGTGGCGGCGGTTTGGTGGTCAAATAAGGTCAGTTGCTGAAATAAGGTGCTATCCGTGGGTTCAAGGCTAACACATAGCGCGGCCAGCGCGGCCTCATCAAGTGTTTCGCCCAAATGACGCGCGGTGGCCATTGCGGTGGCGGCAATATCTGCGGTACTGCTGGCTAGCCCTTTTGCCACTGGAATGGTGGACTCAAAACTGATGTGCAGGTCACGGGCCATCTCCACGGGCAGCTCGAAATGGGCCAGTACCGCCACCAGCATTTGGCGCATGCGTGGCCGCTCATGTTGACCTGGCACGCCGTTACTGACGGATACGGTGCTGAACCAGTTGACTGGGCAGGAAATCAGCTTCTCGCCACCTAATATCCAGCCCTGAATCAACTCGCCACAGGAGGCCGGGCAACGGGCTTCAGCCATGGCCAAAAACCTGCTGCATGGCGGTGATGAGCTGTTGGTTATCCGCAGCACTTTTAATGGCGACACGGTAGTGGTCGCGTGTCAGACCGGGGTAGTTTGCACAATGGCGGATCAGAATATGGTGCTGTAATAGTGCTTGTTGCAGGTCAATTTCTGGCCTCAGGCAGCGCAGGAAAATATAGTTTGCCGTCCCTTGCCACACCTGCAATGCCGCTATCTGACACAATTCCTGATATAACCAGTTCTGTTGCTGTGCTAGCCATTGATGAGTGGCTTGAATATAAGGTTGGTCATCGAGAATAATCTCACCCGCCAGAGCGGCAAATGCATTGATAGTCCAAGGCTCGCGCTGCTGTTTCATTTGCCGGATACCCGCTAGATCACCACTGAGCAAGTAACCCAAGCGCAGGCCCGGAATAGCAAAAAACTTGGTTAGTGAGCGCAATACATATAAGCGAGGAAAATCAGCTAATTGAGGCGTTAGCCCCGGCGCATCTGGCAGAAAGTCGATAAAAGCTTCGTCGACAATCAGGGCAATCTGCTGTTGATGGCAACACTGCACAATGGCTTGCAATAGCGCAGTATCTGGCATCAGGCCGGTTGGGTTGTTTGGCGTCGCTAGGAATAGACAATCAGGGCGCTGTTTTTCCAAAACGGTGAGTAAACGCTCATCGGGTTGGTAGCCGTCAGCTTCGCTCATATCATAATCGTGAATCTGGCAGCCCATGCGATGGAGGGCGCGGCGGTACTCCGCAAAGCCGGGTGTCAGCAGCATTGCTGTTCGAGGTTGCAGATACTCGACTACCGCATAAATTAATTCGGTGGCGCCATTACCCGCCATGATGTTTTCCGGCAAGCAATGGTGGGCGCGAGCCAGTGCGCTGTGTAATTGGCGATACTCAACATCAGGATAGTGTTCAGCACGTGCTAACTGCTCAACAATGGCAACCTTTAAAGCATCCGGCATTCCCAACGGATTGATATTGGCACTGAAATCAATGATGTTTGCTGCATCAGTCCCGATTTTCAGTGCCATTTCCAGTACATTCCCACCATGCTCACTCATCGCTACATTAAACCCCTATTTAGCTTGTGTGTTCAGAGTATCATACCCTTCGTACTTGAAGCTGTAGGGTTGTTAGCGGTATTTGTCATCCGAATCACTGACTTGTCGTTGGCATGACATAAGTCAGTGATTCGGGATGACCTTAAGGGCTGTCAACCTACAATTCCAATTGCTTTGGGTCTATAAGCGAGGGAATTGAATTTAGCGACAACACTTCCGGTGTGAATGCCAGTATCTCCCGCAGGCGAACCACCTCACCAATAACAATCAGAGCAGGGGCCGATAAACCTTGAGCGGCGACCTGATCTGCCAGCGTGATCAGTGTGCCGCTAGCGACTTGCTGCTGCAGATGGCTGGCGTACATCACCACCGCGGCAGGTGTAGTTGGCGCTTTTCCCCCAGCGATCAATTGTTGGCAAATTGCCGCCAGCTGCGTCATCCCCATCAGGATAACCAGAGTACCTTCCAATTTGGCTAGTGTTGCCCAATCTTGCGGCTCATTACCTTGGCGCAAGTGGCCGGTTATCACATGAAAACCGGAAGCATAGTCCCGGTGAGTCACCGGGATCCCGGCATAGGCCAACCCGCCGATAGCAGAGCTTATCCCCGGTATCACTTCAAATGGAATATGTGCTAGCGCCAGCGCTTCGGCTTCTTCCCCTCCGCGCCCGAACACATAAGGATCTCCGCCTTTGAGTCGCACTACATTTAATCCGCGCTGCGCGCAATCAACCAGAATCTGATTGATCTCTGGCTGCGGGACTAAGTGGTGATTAGGATTTTTGCCCACATTAATCATTTCACAGCCATCTGGGGCTTCAGCCAGCAATTCGGCGCAGACCAAACGGTCATATACCAGAGCTTGAGCCCGACGAATGGCTTGTAATCCCTTTACGGTAATCAGCGCTGCATCCCCTGGCCCTGCGCCCACTAGCCAAACTTTCCCACGTTTCATATTGTTTCTCATTGTATGGCGAGGGCCGGTTGTACCGGCAGATGCAGTGCCACGCGCAGAACATCGCGGGCAATCATTAATTCTTCATTGGTATTGACGATGGCAATTTTTACTGGGGCATGATCCTGCTGGATAAAGAACTGATTTTTTTGGTTTTTCTCTTCATCCAGTTCAATACCAAGAAACGCCAGTTCACGACATATTTGCTGACGGGCAACACGGGCATTTTCGCCAATTCCGCCGGTAAAGATCAGTGCATCGATCCCGCCCAGTTGCACAATATAGCTGCCAATTACAGCACGAATTCGTTCGGCAAATAGCTCAAGAGCAACAGCCGCACGAGGGTTGCCGTTGCTGGCGGCTTGCTCTACATCGCGGTAATCATGCGAGATGCCGGAGATCCCCAATAAACCGGATTGGTTGTTGATCAGATGGTTAATTTCGGCTGCACTTTTCCCTTCAGTTTGCTGAATAAAAGGCAGTATTGAGGGGTCAATATCGCCACTGCGGGTACCCATCATGATACCCGCCTGCGGGGTAAATCCCATGGAGGTATTCACCGAGCGCCCATTACCAATGGCACAAATACTGGAGCCGTTACCTAGGTGGCAGGAAACAATTCGCAACGCTTCCAAGGGCCGCCCCATCCGTTCGGCACAGACCGCGCTGACATATTTATGGCTGGTGCCGTGGAAGCCGTAGCGACGAATACCCAGCTCTTCATAGTAGCGCCACGGCAGCGGGTAGAGATAAGAGGTCTGGCTGAGTGTTTGGTGAAATGCGGTATCAAACACCGCCACGGCGCTGGCATGGGGCAGGGCTTGTTGAAACACGCGGATACCCAAAGCATTAACCGGGTTATGCAATGGGGCCAGAGTGCCAAGTTGTTCAATTTTATCCAGCACTTGCGCAGTGATCAGCACGGAATCGGCAAACGCTTCGCCCCCGTGCGCAACACGATGGCCGACGCCACTGATTTCATCCAGCGAATCAATAATATTGTGTTCAATAAGCGCCTTAAGCAAGTGCTCAGCACCTTGGCGGCAATCAGCTATTGGTAGGGTTTCCCGCCATTTCACATCACCAACCCGTAGGTTAAACACCGCATCATCCATGCCGATGCGCTCGATTAATCCCTGACACAGTACCTGCTCATTACCTTGGCCAGTCTGCTCAGTTAGCATGGAAAACAGCTGAAATTTCAACGAAGAACTGCCGGCGTTAATCGCCATAATCTTACCGGACATTCGACTCTCCAGAATGATTCAAAAATGTCATAAGGTCAGTTAACCCCTCGCCTGTGAGCGCCGAGGTAACAAAAATATGTGGTGCGCCCGCTTGAGTCAGGCAATCCGCCGCCCAGGCCAGTTGGTCAGGGTGGCTGGCGGTGTCGGCTTTGCTGATAATGCCGATTACCGGTCGGTTGAAAACCTGCGCCAACAGGGGGGCGAACCAGCTTTGGGTGGCATCGGCGTTTTGCACCAATCCGACCACATCGGCCTCACAAGCGCTGGCCAGTAACGCACTGTATAGACAGCGGTTTTCCAGATACTCACCCGGTGTATCGATGGCATTGTCCTGCCAGATAATGGACTGGGTTTTCTGGTAATTGAGCGCCTCGCCCTGCAAGCGCTGAATCAGCGAGGTTTTGCCACACTGACTAGGGCCAATTAACATGATGCGCTGCATGGCATCAGGTCCGAGTCATCGGGCAAGCAGTAAACTTCATCATGTCGCCCAAAGTGTGAATCACCTGTTTGAGTGCATACTCCACCGCAGAAACATCGCCGGTAAACACTACCGCACCAGTAAAACGGTCGATAAAACCAATCTCAACTGCGCCGGATTTAGTGGCAATATCACTGGCAATAATCGAGGCTTCACTGGGGGTGATGGTCAAAATACCAATGGCGCTGCTGACATCGTTTAACCCCAATTTTTTATAAAGTGCCTTATTGGGATTGGCTATCAGATGCGCGAGGGTTATCTGTTTGCCGGGAACATATTCCTGAATTACGCGCTCGGGGGTGCTGTTCGCTTCCATCATGCCTCCTGAACTAACTGACGCCACAGCGCCTCATGGGGCCGTGGGATCACGGCGCTGTAAACCAATAATCCCTTTTCACCAGCACACTGACTGGCCACATCCACGGCGGTTTGCACATCGGCAATATCACCACTGAGCACTTGGTAGCATTTTCCGCCAATGCCAAACGCCATATGAATACGCACCAAAGTGACATTAGCCGCCTTGACTGCGCGATCGGCTGCGGTAATACAGGCCGCCACGCTCCAGGTTTCGACAACGCCTGCCGCTTGACGGTTTTCCACCGGATTCAAGCCGCTGATGGCCGGTAATACGGAGGGATGAAGGTTGGGGAGCACGATGCTATCGACTAATAAATGGCCGCTGTGTCGCTCGCCATTTTGTACTGATTGGCTGACTGCGCCGATATCACCTCCCACCATCAGCAGATACTTGCCGGGGCACAGGGTTTTGCTTACCAGCAGGTTGACGTTGGCACTTTTTAGCATCAAATCGCAGACTTCCATCCCTTTGGCGATACTGCTTAATTCAACAATTCCAATGGCTTGTGACATGCCCATTCCTCTTTAAGAAACCCGGTCAATGGTGATGGTGAGACTATTGATGGAGCTGATAACACCGCTGATACTGGCGTGTAATGGCGCACCCAAAGCACTATCTGGGATCTGCCCGATCAGTTGACCTTGCGCGACTCGTTCACCCACAGTGACAGTGGCCTCGGTGGCTGCACCGATATGCTGGCGCAGCGGCAAAATGACCTGCTGTGGCTGATAGGTATCCTCGCTAAATGGAGCGGCTTGATACCAGTCAGTCAGATCCAACCGGGCAATCAGTCGGGATGTCGGCACCATACGGTAATTGGCCATCGGGTCAGCTTCGCGCAGCTCCCCTTGATAACGAGCACCTTGTGCCCGCAACTGGGTTTTCAGCAGGCGATTAATGCGCATTGGCGAGATATCTACCGGGCAGGCATAGCTTTCACACACCCCACATTCTGAGCAGGTGAGGGCGCTGAGCAAGATATCTGGGGTTGCGACTTGTTGATAGATAATCGCCCGCACCAGCAAATGCGGCGGTAATTCATGGCCGATCAAGTGGCGTGGGCACAGCTCGGTGCACATGCGGCACTGTTCACATACCGTGCGGGCAATGGCTAACACATCTTTATCACTGCGGGCGCGGCGAGTGATGAGCAAATGGTCAGCCGGTAGCACCAGCAAGCCGCCGGTGGTTTTAGTCACGGGTTGGTCAAGGTCATGCAGGGCATGGCCCATCATTGGGCCGCCATTGATATAAGCCGGATTATTTATGGTGACGCCGCCAGCTAGCGCCAGGACTTCCCGTAGTGGTGTACCCAATGGCACCGTTAGGGTTAATGGCCGCGCCACTGCCCCATTGACTGTCAAAGTACGACGAGTGACCGGCCATTGTTGCTCAACCGCACGCGCCACATTGAGCAGGGTTTGTACATTATTGACCACCACGCCAATACTGATGGGCAGAGCCGCAGGCGGTACCCGGCGACCGGTGGCCAGCCAGATAGTAATGACTTCATCACCAGCGGGGTAAACGTCAGGCAAGATATGCAGGCGAATCTGTGCAGGCAGCAAAGGTGTCAGTGCCGCAATCGCCTCGGTATATTTGGCTTTTAGCGCAATAATACCTTCTCGTGCGCCGGTGGCGGTCATGCCATACAGCACGCCACGTACCAGCCGCGCGGCCTGGCGCGGGATCAATTGCTGGTCCACTTTCAGCATCGGCTCGCACTCAGCGGCATTGACCAGAAAAATCTCTGCTTGCGCCTGAAGTTTCACCGCCGTTGGGAACCCGGCTCCGCCGGCACCGACCACACCGGCATCACGTACCCGCTGCTGGACGGTGGCTGCGTCACATTGGGCCAGTTCTCCATAAGCGGGGGGAGCGCGCATTAAGGGGTTATCAGGCATCTGAATATCACTCATAAAGTGCCTCAATAATTGTGCGGATGTCATTACCGTCAGCCGGACGTGGATTAGTGCGCAGTGTGACGTCTGCCAGTGCGGCGGTTATCATGTCCGGAATCCGTTGCTGTAACTGGCGTTCGTCCACTTTCATCGCCGCCAATGGTTGCGGTATTCCGCACTGGCGTTTCAGCAGTTCAATTTGATGAATGAGCTGGTTGACGGCACCTCGTTCATCACCTTTTACCGGGCTGAAATGGCATATTTTCGCCAATCGGGCATAACGTTTACGTGCCCGCGTGTCGGCAGCATTAAAACGAATGACCGGCACTAACAGCAGTGCATTCGCCAAGCCGTGGGCAATGTGAAATTGCCCCCCTAACTGGTGAGCGATGGCATGATTGATGCCAAGCCCGGCTTGGCTGAATGCCATGCCAGCCAGCGTTGAGGCATTGTGCATTTTGCCGCGGGTAATCAGACAATCACCTTTGCGGCAAGCGGTGGGCAGATGACGAAACACCAATTGCACCGCTTTCTCTGCCAGTGCATCAGTAAAATCACTGGCGCGCGGCGATACATAAGCCTCTAGCGCGTGTGTCAGCACGTCCAATCCGGTATTGGCGGTGATAACCGGAGGCACGGTTGCCACCAGCGCCGGATCCAAAATGGCGATATCCGGGTAAATCTCATCGTCAAATAGGGGATATTTAATACTTTTTTCCGGGTCACTTATCACGCAGGCACTGGTGACTTCCGAGCCAGTGCCGCTAGTGGTCGGGATGGCGATACAGGTTTCTATCTCCAGACCTTGTTGGCGGCTAAACCAGACAATCGCTTTGGCCGCATCCAGCGCCGAGCCACCACCAAAACCGATGACAATATCCGGGCTTAGCGCATGCATTTGCTCGATACCCTTGACCACGGTGGCGATATTCGGGTCCGGCGTGATATCACTGAACAGGCTTATGTGATTGTCAGCGGGCAAGGCTTCTTTTAGGCGATTCAACAGAGGTGAGGTCGCCAGAAAGCCATCGCAAATTATCCAGATTTTGCGCTGATGGAAGCGTTGCAGCACTTTGAGGCTGCCTTCCCCGCTATAAATGCGGGTTTGCAGGAAAAAAGTCTTCATACGTCCTCGCTCAGCGAATAGAAAAACCGTTAGTCAGCACACAACGCCGTTGGCGCGCAAAGGTGCGAGCTGAAGTGGTGCCCTCTCCGGTTGGGGTGGCGATAGTAAAGGTGGTAAAACCTTCGCCACCGACGCCAATCCCGGCATAGGACGGGCCGTTTTTGACAAAGATTGAGGTCTGCAATAGACGCGCTGCCAGATTCAGGCGCGAAACATTTTGCGAATGCATAGTTGCCGTATGATGCAGGCCCGCTTCCACTTGCAGTGCCAGTGTCAGGCCGGCATCAAAGTCCTTTACCCGAACGACCGGTAACAGCGGCATCAATTGTTCAGTGGTGACCAGAGGATCGTCACCGGCCACTTCAACCAGTAACAGGCGCGGTGCTTTTGCCGGGCAGGTGAGTCCGGCAGCTTTCAGCAATTCAATTGGGCTCTTGCCGACCAGATTTTTATTGGCGTGGCCCTGTGGTGTCAGGCAAGCTTTGCGCAGGCTGTCGACATCTTGTGGGTTGCTGATAAGCAAGGCATCGAAAGCCTGCATTTGTTGCAATAGGCGGTCGGCGACGCTCTCCACCACAATCAGGCTTTTCTCTGCAATGCAGGGCAGGTTATTGTCGAAGGATGCACCTGCCACAATATCCTGTGCCGCCTTCACCAATTCGGCAGTTTCGTCCACTAAACAAGGTGGGTTACCGGCTCCGGCACCAATCACTTTTTTGCCGCTTTTCATGCCCATGGCAACAATGGCTGGCCCGCCAGTAATGGCTAGCAAGGCAATTTTGTCGTGCGCCATCATCTGTTGAGTGGCTTCAAAACTGGGGTCTTTCACCGTCACTACCAGGTTGCGGATGCCGCAACTGTTGAAGATTATCTCTTCAATTTGGGCAATTAAATCCAGTGATACCGCTTTGGCTCCGGGATGTGGGCTGAAATACACCGCATTACCGGCCGCCAGCATGCTGATGCTGTTGTTGATGATGGTTTCCGTCGGATTGGTGCTGGGGGCGACGGAACCAATCACGCCAAAGGGCGAGTATTCAAATAACACCATGCCACCGTCACCGGTCAGGGCTGTGGTGGACAGGTCTTCAATACCGGGGGTGTTTTCCAGTGCCGCTTTGTTTTTCAGGAATTTGTCTTCTTTATTCCCCATACCGGTTTCACTGGCACCGCGTTCAGATAAAGAGGCTAACTGCGGTTTGAGTTGCTCACGGAGAGCACTGATAATGGCGCTGCGAGTTTTCATCGGGCTTTGCTGATAGCGCAAGAATGCGCTATGGGCGGCATTGACAGCTTCATCCACGCTGGCAAAAATAGCGCTGGAGGCAGACGTAGTTGCGGGCGTCAGTTGCTCGGTGAGGATAGTGCGAATGAGAGATTCAAGGTTATTAATGTTCATTATTCATTCCTCAGATGTAAAGCCGATATGGCCGCTTCTGCTATGTGCATATCTTGTTCGACGCTACCGCCGCTAATTCCTAAACCGCCCACCAGTTGGCCACTGCGCCACAGAGGGTAGCCACCACCAAAACTCACCACTTTGCCGCCGGTGCTGGCTTCCAGTTGGAATAGGTCGGCCCCCGGCTGAATAGCCTGGCTGAGCTGGTGTGTCGCGGTTTTCATCGCCACCGCAGTCCAGGCTTTTTTCGGAGCCAGTTCACTGCTCACTAGCAGGGTATCGGGCATACGGTAGGTCATAATCATGTTGCCGTGGCGGTCAGCTAGAGCCACGACCACCGCGACGTGTAATTTCATGGCGGCATCGACAGCCAACTTAACCAGTTGATGGACATCAGCAAATCCGAGTCCGGCAGTGGTGGGCGGTGTGGTTTGCGCAGCCGCAGTCGGGGGTGCTTGCATGGCTGATACCTCAGTGGCTGCCAGATAACGGGCTACCACGGTTTGAGCGGTTTGTTGCAGTTGTTGGCGCTGGTCTTCATCACGAGCCAGTGCGTACAGGCAATCAGATAACCGGTTCAGATACTGCAATAGCACCGGGCGTACCGGCACTTGCTCTGCCAGTTCAATCAGCCGCCGCTCGCAGCGCCGCGCCAGAGTGCGGGCAAAATGCAAACGGCTGCCGGCTTCGGTATTTCCGGGCAAGATAAAACCGTGCACTGGCGGTAACTGCGCCATACAGCGGTCGACAGCTTGTTCCAGTGCATGAATGTCTTGTTCATGAATACTTTTGCGTCCAACCGGTGGCGCCTCAATCCCTTCGCTGGCCAGTTCGGCACTGAAATAAAACAGCTGATGTTGTACGGCATCGAGTAACTGAAGGTTTTCCTCACCTTGTGCCGCACGGGCACACAGACTCAGCGCAGCATTCAGTTCATCAAGGGTGCCGTAGGTTTCTACCCGTGGGTGGCTTTTTTTCACCCGTTGACCAGTGAACAGGGCTGTGGTTCCTGCATCACCGGTTTTGGTATAGATGCTCATAAAATCACCTGCTCAATCAGTAAGAACACTCATCGACGATGGCGACGATCGCCAGATCGATGGCATCATTCGGCTCGGCAAAGACCCGCCGGGCACTGGACCCTCCTGATAACAGCACCAACTCACCCTGACCCGCACCCACCGAGTCGACCGCCACTTCATCCGGCGTCTTGCTATCCGGTGGCAGTGAGCCATCACCGGCAACGCGGCGCACCAACAGCAGTTTTTTCCCAATCAATGTTGGTGATTTTTGCGTTGAGACCACGGAACCTACCACTCTGGCCAGTTGCATGATTTACTCCTGCCTTAACAGTTGAATGTGACCGGCTGACAACTGGTCTTGTGCCAGCGGTGTCACCAGTGTGTGGTGGTCAATGAGCAACCAGCCGGGGCCAAGCGTGGCAATATCGCGATAACTCAGCACCTTACCTGCATGGAGTCGCACGGCGACACCGCGGCTATCACTGAATGTCAGTGGCAACGGACGCAATGCAGCAGCGGGCAGTGCGGGTAGCAACTGGCAATGCAGGCTGATATGGACTTTCATTCCCCATGACCATGCTTCGTTCAGTGCTGCTACCGCCGGGCAACGCGTATCGGATTGCGCCAAGCGGCAGATAAATGCCAAATCCGGTAGCATCAGGTGCAGATTGGCATGTTGCACGAATACCGCGGGATCAAGCCCGGCGCGCAGCTGAGGCAGCAGCAGGGCGTGAACCCGGCGTTCGCGCTCAGCTAACCGCGTGACAATCTGGCTGACCAGTTGTTCGGTTTGCGCCTGAGTCAGATTCATGGCTGCGTTGTCCGTGGTGGCGTCAACAACGTGGCAAAAGCGGCAGGGTCGTCGGCACCAGCGGCATTGGCCTCGTCAGTATCGATATGCATTTCCAGTTTCATTTGGGGTGAAACGCGAATAGCAACATCGTCCATGATTAAGCGGCGGCCACTGCCCTGAATGGCAACCTGTACCCGGTCGCCGTGTTTTACCCGATAGATAAGGGCATCCAGTGGGGACATATGAATATGTCGCAGTGCCACAATCACGCCATGAGGCAGTTCCAGCTCGCCGTAAGGGCTAACCAGCCGGATAGCCGGGGTGTTGTCCAAGTTGCCTGACATGCGCAGGGGAGCATTGATCCCTAAAGTGCGAGCATCGGTGCGGGAGATTTCCACTTGGCTACGGCTACGTAACGGCCCAAGAATACGGACGTTTTTTAGACTGCCCTTTGGCCCGACCAAGGTTACCGTCTGTTCGGCGGCAAACTGGCCGGGTTGTAGCAGCGCTTTTTTCTCGACCAGCAACTGGTCTGGGAATAATTGTTGATAGTCCTGCACCGAAAGATGCAGGTGTCGATTGGAAACCCCAAGCGGGATCGGACGAAGACGCATTTCGTCGAGGATCTTACTGACAACGGGCTCCAGTAACGCTTTTTCCATCAGACTTTTCCTCGTTTACCCAAGTGGATACAGCGAAAGCGAGGCTCACCTTTATGGCGTCGGCAAGCCGGATCGAGGCAGAGATTGCAGCTCACACGGAGAGCTGGCTGAGTCTCACTTTCATTGGTGCTAACTGTGGGTTCGTCAACGCTAGCGGCCTGTTCGGACGCATCATCGCTGGCGATATCAGCCGGTGGCTGGGTCTCGGTTTCTTCCGTCTTCTCAACCAGTGAGAGGATTTCTACTGCCGGTTCGACAGCCATCACCTCAACTGCGGCCACGGCAGCAGTAGGAGCCAACCAATATTCCATCAGAGCGGCTGCCGGACGGGCCAGCACCGCGCGCGAGACCAAGCCATGATGCTGTTCGGCAAAGGCGGCACCGGTACTGATTGCCGCCTGAACCGAGGCCACATCACCGGTCAGGCGGATTAACATCCAGCCGGAACCGTTGGTTTTTTCTATCCCGATCAGGTTGACGGATGCCGCTTTTGCCATGGCATCCGCCGCGCCGATCGCCAGCGCTAGACCGCTAACTTCAAGTAAACCCAGTGACGTTTTCACGCTGTGCTCCTCTTCTTACCCTTAGGCAGAGGTCGGTAAAATGGCTTCTACATCGCTATGTGGGCGCGGGATCACATGGCAGGATTTAACTTCACCCACCGCGCTGGCTGCTGCAGAACCGGCATCAACCGCCGCTTTTACTGCGCCGACATCGCCGCGAACCATGACAGTGACTAAGCCGGAGCCGATTTTTTCGTATCCCACCAGCTGTACGTTGGCAGACTTGACCATGGCGTCAGCCGCTTCGATAGCCGCGACCAGGCCTTTGGTTTCAACGAGTCCGAGTGCGTTGTTCATATTTCTCTATCCTTCTAGGAGTTATGGAGTGACTTTAGGGTGAAAACTTAAACGGTAAACCTTTAACCAACCGGGCGGCGTTGTTACCGAGTCGCCGTAATTGGTCTTCGTCTTGTGCCCACACCTGCCGGAACAGCGGGTTGGCGGGCGGTAAATTACGGTAATGCACCACCACTTCGTCGGCAGAACATGCCAACCCGACCAAAAGCGGAGAGCGGGTTGCCGCCTGCCAGGCGCGCTGTATGGCATCTGCGTCATCATCTTGCTGCCATTGCCAGGGAATGCCTTCTTCCTCTATACCCAGCAATACCTGATGCCAGATGGCTTCTGGTGTTTGTGAGGTCCGGCTTATCACGATGGCGGGAGCATCATTGGTGAAATTCATCAGTAACTCTCCCGCTGATAGGCCAGAATTAGCCCGGTTGCCACTGCATTGCGCGGGCCTTCACAGGCGCGAATATTGCCGCGCCCCGCCACCAGCTTGTAGTGGGAGAGGGCATCGGTCACCAATTGAGGGATTTCAAAGTCCAGTGACGAGCCGCCGACCAGCACCACGAAGGGGATATCGCGGATATTGCCGGTTGGGCTGACTTGACGCAGGGCGCGTAGTGCATTGGTAACAAACACCCGTTCTTTCGCCGAACGGCGGATATTGCGCACTTTTTCCAGCGCGTAATCCCCGGGCAGTGGCACCAGACCTTCAGGTTTGACGACCACCAGCCGGGCAAAAACCTCGGGCGGCAGTGGCTGTGGGAAGAACTGCACACTGCCGTCTTCATGGCGCAGGTGGAACAAACTTTCCACTTTTGCCAATGGGTGTTTTTTGATGTCTTCGGCCAGATAGCGGTCTTGAAGATCCAGTTCAGAGGCAATGATCATCGTGACCATGTCTCCGGCGCCTGCCAAATGGGTCGCTACGATTTGGCCTTGGGCATTGATGATGGAGGCATCGGTGGAACCCGCGCCCAAATCGAGGATGGCGAGTGGCCGTCGCGTTCCTGGTGTGGTCAGTGCGCCGAGTATCGCCGCTTCGGCTTCCGCCCCCCCGACCTGTACATCAATATTCAGGGTTTTCTCGATTTCACTGGCAATATGCGCCATTTGCAGACGATCAGATTTCACCATGGAGGCGATACCGACTGCCTGCTCGAGTGAGAACTCGCCCGCCAGACCCCCAATGACATTGACCGGCACCGCGGTATCAACCGCTAGCAAGTCTTGAATAAAGATTTCATTGGTCGGTTTGTTGGTCAGTTCTGCCATGGTTTGACGCACGTGCTCAAGCATGCCGCCGATATTGGTGCCGGGCTCACCGCTGACATTGTCCAGATGCCGGAAGCTATTTACTGCAGTCATAATGGCTTCACTGCCGCTGGCAACATCCACGCGGACAGTCCGGCCCTCGGCAAATAGCTCCAGATGACCGGCCGGTATGGCCCGCGCTTTAACATCCCCTTCAGGCGTTTTGACCACCACCGCTGAACGAGTGCCAATCAAGGCGCGCGCGACCGGAACAATATTTTTGGTTTCTTCGGCACTGAGTTCAAATACAGTGGCAATACCATAAGGGTTAGAGAGGGTTTCAATCACCTGACCCGGCATGGCAACTTCAACTGCCGCCAACATGCCCATTGGGATGCGGTCGATATGCAGCACCTCATCAACAATTGGCAGTGGATGGTTTAGGCGGTTGCTGACCAGTACGCCATCATCCCGCTGCAAGATAATCGCCGTAATATGGTATCCGGCACCGTTAGCGGCGTTGACCACCGCAGCGGCATCAGCAAAATCAACAGCTGCGGGCACGACCAGAATGTAAGGTTGGGCAGGGTCACGTGTTACCAGCTCATCAATAGTGATGGTCAGTCCGACCCCAAGCCCCAGCCCTCCAGGGGTTTTCGGGTTGTGGCCGATCATGGTGGATTCAGTGATTATGGTTTCAGTGATGGTTTCCATCGCCACATCACCAATTACCGGGGTCGCCTCATTGATGCGGATCAGACTGATATCACTGAGAGTGATACCGGCCTTTTCCACTAACATATTCAGCGCCTTATTGATGCCGAATATGTTGCGCTGCGTCCCCTTGACTCCGGTGGTCTCCGTCAGAGTGCTGGCAACAAACTGTAACTGACCGTCAGCTGCGCATTGTGCCAATGCCACTTCTGTTGATGAGTTGCCGATGTCCACGCCTGCTATGTAACGCATTTCCCTTACCCCATACCCTTTATCTTTCAATTCGCCGATGTGTTGGCTGTCTTTACATCCCCCAGTCACTGACTTGAGTCAGTGACTGGGGATGATTTCTCGTGCCGCCTTCCTGCAACTTGACATCTATTGGGTATAATCTGATTAATTAATCGTCGCCTTTCAGCTTCTTACGCTGGACATACAAAACGGCAGCTTCGCGCACAAAAGCGGCGCAAATAGTGGCTTTGTACGTTTTTTCCAGATCATCAGCGATGGCATTTAATTCATCTTTGCTGGAACGGAATGGGCGCAGAGCGTTATAGATATCCAACACCTTGTCATCTGGCACCGCCGTCAGCTCTGCCGCACGTTCGAAGTTCATTGCCAACAGTGGGCGACCCGCATCTTTGGCTATAGAGGCCTGAATACGCAGGATTTCCGGTGTAATACGCAAATCCTGTGAGGTCACACTGCCGTTCAACACGTTAGCTAACGTCAGGTCATCCAACGTTTTATTGGTGGCGGTTTTAACCCAGTCAGGGTGTTTATTTGCCAGCGGATAGTCAGAGACTTTGGCATCACTGCGCGAACTGGCCGCCGGTGCCGGGCAAGCCGCAGCAGGCGACTGACCTTGCAAGCTGTTCATCTTGCTCAACACATCGCGAACCATGGATTCAATAGCTTCGGAATTCATTGTGTTTTCCTTTGTTAAAGCGCTACCCGGAGTTCCTGGGGATTCTTGCCAGTCACCACATACTTGGTTTCTTTAATGTGCAGAATCGCTGATTTGGCCTGATATTTTGGCCGAGCCATTTGGTCATTCAGGGTCGGAACCGGTTGTGGTGATTCCCGTTTGGCATAGCGGGCGGCGTTTTTGCCAATCAGACGGTAGGTTTCCAGCGTCAACAGTGGTGCCTGCGGGAACAACTCCAGATTGGAAAGTGGCGGCAGACCTTGCTGATGAATAACCGTTGTGCCTTTTGATTGGATACCGATAGAAATTCCGGAGCCACTCAGGCGGTTGCCTTCTACCGCAACAAAGGCCACGTCGGAGGATTTAAAGCAGCGGATAACGCGCGCTTTAATTCCTTCTTCTTCGATACCAGCAATCAGCTCGCGCAGAATGTTTTTATGCGGTATTCCAACGATGTTGGTGGTCTGTGACAAACCAAATGCCGGGCCAACCGCAATAATCACTTCATCCTGATGAGTGCCGGGGCGAGCTTCACCCACTTCAGTGAGAAAATCCCCTGACGCCGTGGTGTTAACTGCGGCTGCGGGTTGAGTCTCTTGCTTAAAGGAGACGGTATTCTGGTCTCCCTGCATTTCCTGCAATACGCCTTCAATAATCTGGCGTAACAGTTTTTCGTTAATATCGACCATCTCGTGAACCCCTTAGCCAAGCTCATTCGGATCAAGCGCGTTTGGAATATTTTTGATCTCTTCCCAACGTGCACCTTCCAGCCGGTAACCGGTCGCTGGCCCTGCGTAGTCATTGACGTCATTCACTGCCGATAACACTTGGTTGTCGCCTTTGATGATCGCCGAGGTATGCAGGTAGTCACCGGCAATCTTGGCTTTTTGGATGTTGAGCATGTCTTGCGCCACATCTTCGAAACCGCCTTGTGCCAAGGCTTTAACCACTTCCAGACCGGTGCGGTTTTTGCTGATGATCTCCTGCGCGAACTTGATGTCTTCGACGATGTTACGTTCCGGCATATCTTTTGAGCCGTGGGCATAGGTCGCCGCAATGACTTCTTCGTCAGTGATTGGTGGCAGGCCCATACCGGCGAACACGGCTTGCAGGGCGCGTGCGGCTTTATTACGAATGGCTACTACGTCTGCTTCCAACACCGGACGCAGGCCACCATCGACTTTCAGGTCGCGTTGCATCACGTTGTAATCGTCAAAGTCTTCAGCATCTTCGTTGGAGCCGGCGAACATGTTGTCGTAGTTCGGCACCGCGGAATAACCTGAGGAGATGAAGTCAGTACCCGGCAGGAACTGCATCAGCAGGCGAGCAGTACGGCGCATATCTGAGTGGGTAAAGGTCTGGTCGTTACTGGAGGCACACTCCAGATCCAGTGCTGAACAGATCAGGTTCTCTGCCAAAATAGCGCGAATACCGGATGGCACCGCCGATGGCACACCGACACAGCTAACTGAGCCGTTTTGCAGCCCCTGAACCCCGGCAGCTTTGGTGATGTAAATACAGCGCGCTTCCAGATACAGCATGGATTTGCCTTCGGCATAACCCATTTGTACTTCAGAGCCGGAACCCGAGGTAAAGCGCATTTTCAAGCCGCGTGATGCATAGGAAGAGGCCAGGAAACCTTTTGACCATGGGGTGTCATCGCCATCGGTAAACACCGGTTCAGTGCCATAAACCGAAATGGTTTCGGCGTAACAGGTGTGGCCTAGCATCCCCAGTTTCAGTTCAGTGGCTTCTTCCAGAGAGCATTGCGTCAGTACCCCCGGGCGACCCACTTGCGACCCCACTAACAGGGCGATGGCATTGAAAGGGGCGTAACGAGCTACCGCCACGGTGGTTTCTTGCTCATCGAAGCCACGGAATGCACCTTCGGCGGCGTCAGCGGCAATCTGCACCGGGTTATCTTTCACGTTAGTTACGTGGGCTTGTTGTGATGGGGTACGACGAGCGCGCATTTTCTGCATCGACATCATCATTTCCACCACGTTCATGTGGGATACCACCTCGACAATTTTGGCCGGTGTCATGGCGGTGGTCAGTGGCACAATGGTGCGGCGCGACACATTTGGGTCACACAGCATATTGGCCAGCTTGATGGAGTCCATCTTCATCACTTCTTCCGCATGCTCCAGATTGATACCGTAGCGGGCGATAAAGTGGTCGATCAGGTCGAAATTACTTTGTGGCTTGCCGTCCAGCTCGGTTACCACACCATTAACAATCTTGATGGAAGGTTTCGGATCATTCGGGCTTTCCATGGCAATAAAGCCTTCCTCGATCCACTCTTTGACAAAGCCGTCCTGATTAACCGGGCGTTTCGCCAATGCTTCAAATCTTTTCGATTTCATGAAACAGCCTCACTGTGGCGTCAGATATAAGAAGGGCGGTCGTTTTTCGGTTCAGCACCCAAGGTCGCTAATACCGTTTTGCCGATCTCACGAGCAGAAATCACTGCCTGACGAACTGCGCCAGAATCACCGGAGATAACCAGGATCACTTCGTTGCTGAAGCTGGTGCCTTGGGCTGGGGAACTGTAAGCCACCACATCAACATTGGCGGATTTAACGGCGGTATCAGCCATCAGAACGCCAATAGATGCCGGTGCACCGACGATCACACCGCAAGAGCGGCCCAGTGGGGCGCCGAATGCTTTTTCCAATGCATGACTGGCTCGGGCGCTGTACTGCAACTCAATGTGACCCGCTTCATTGGCGTAAACGTCACCGAAGGTCCGGTCTAACTCTTTCAGCGCGACTTCGACGGCGCGTTTTACATCTGAAACATCGTCACCACCGAAAATAATCAGTGAACCGTGACCCGCACCGCCTTTGGTATCGCGCGGCAATTCAATGCTGACCACTTCGGTATTGGTGGCTTTTACCGCTTCATCTGCCGCCATAATGTGTGGTCCAGCACCGGTACGTGCGCCCAAAATACCAATAGAGCGATAACGTTTTTCCAGCTTCATTGCGTCTAGTAGGGCGCTGTCGACGTTGGCGATTACCAGTCCGACCGTGTCACCGATCGCGGTACCAACAAATTCCGTTAAACTGCAAGTTTTCTCAGCCATAGCCGTATCTCGTTGTTTATAGGATGGTTGTTTATTGAATGATGGTTTATCAAATGAGGGTGAGGAAGACGCCGGAGCGTGTTCGCTGACTTTCGCTATCACCTGCGCCATGATTTGGTCGATCAGGTCATTGCTTTTCATTAGCTATTTCCCTTAGGTAAAAACTTCTCAACATCAGTGTGTGGGCGCGGAATAACATGGGTTGACTTCACTTCACCCACGTTAGCGGCTGCAATGGCGCCAGCATCAGTGGCAGCTTTAACTGCCCCCACGTCACCACGTACGATGACGGTAACCAGACCAGAGCCTATTTTTTCGTAGCCCACCAACGTCACATTGGCCGATTTCACCATGGTGTCAGCAGCCTCAATGGCAGCGGTCAGCCCTTTGGTTTCCACCATTCCTAGTGCTTCTTGTTGCATAAATACCTCGACGGAATATCAGGTGCCTTGTTCTGGCTTGAATTGTCATGTTCAGAAATAACGTTGTCAGGTTCGTGCTGGAACTGAATATACAAACAAGCAATGAAAAAGAATGGCTGTAATGAATTTACTGGCGAGAATGGTTAGTGATGAAATAACAAAATATTGTTATTAAATATGTTAACTTATTATTTTTTAAGTCTATTATTTAATTGAGGTGTAAGAATAATTAGTTATGGCATATTCAGAATTACAATTAATGCAGTGACATTGGCTATTATCTTTGGTATTTGCGCGCATGAATAAGAAAAGAGGGGTGGCTCACATTAAATGAGAAACTGCGAGCTTGATAACAATAATAGAAAGAATAAATGACAAGAAAATCATATTTATTAATTATCCGCTGAGTTGCTTATTTGTAAGGCTTTGGGTGGTTTTTTTGACCATAAAATAGCAATAATTTGTTATTGGCAGTCTAGTTTTTGTTTAGCTAATGGCAGTTTACGACAACACTTTCATTATTCGTCTCTTTATAGTGAGTAGGTCATGGGCCGTGCATTCGATACAGAACGTCATATAACTTAATTAATCACAAGCAGGGTAACCCTATGAACGACTCGCTCAAAGCTCAGTGTATTGCGGAATTCCTCGGTACCGGGCTGTTTTTATTTTTTGGTATTAGTTGTCTAGCTGCGATGAAAGTGGCGGGTGCCAGTTTTGGTCTGTGGGAAATTTGTATCGTATGGGGGCTAGGGATTTCACTGGCCGTCTATCTCACCGCCGGTATTTCTGGTGCTCATCTCAACCCCGCCATCACTGTTGCTTTATGGCTGTTCGCCTGTTTCCCTGGCCGTAAAGTTATTCCTTACAGCATTGCACAAGTCGCGGGTGCTTTTGGCGGTGCCGCTTTGTCATATATGTTGTATCACAACTTATTCACTGACTTTGAAACTGCTCATCAGATGGTGCGTGGTAGCTTGGAAAGCCTGCAACTGGCCAGTATTTTCAGTACCTTCCCATCACCGGCTATCAGTGTCTGGCAGGCCGCCTTTGTTGAAATTATTATCACCTCGATTCTGATGGGGCTGATTATGGCACTGACTGATGATGGTAATGGTGTGCCGCGTGGGGCATTAGGCCCACTATTGATTGGTATTCTGGTGGCGGTAATCGGTGCTTCTACCGGCCCGTTAACCGGGTTTGCTATGAATCCAGCACGTGATTTTGGTCCTAAATTATTTACCTTCTTTGCGGGTTGGGGAAAAATCTCGATGACTGGTGGGCGTGATATTCCTTATTTCATCATTCCTATTGTGGCACCTATTATTGGTGCGTGCCTGGGGGCGGCAGTTTATCGCGTCTTTATTGGTAAAAATCTGGCTTGTAATACTTGTAAGTTAGATGATGAAAAAACAGTGAATGAGTCATAACAATCAATGATGTCTTCCTCATCTTGGTACTGCAAACAGGTATTAAGATGAGGGAATTTCGTGATCTGTTCTAGTTAATGCACTGATTATAGTCCCCTGTTGATTATGACTCTGGTAAGGTTAATTGTTATTTCTCTCCGATGTACCGGAGAATAGACCGCCACAGGGATATTAGGTTTTCATATTGTTAATGGGAATTAAAATATAACAATGCAGTAACACATTTATCATTTCAGGGATGATTTATAGCAATATACGAAACTTAATAACAATAAATTAAAATTAACTGAGAGGTTTTATCATGATTTCTGCCAGTTCTCTAAACTCAGAGCTCATAAATAAAATCGCGCAGGATTTTGCTCAGGCAACCGGGCTGGCTGTGGTGGTGGTAAATATTCACGGCGAAGAGATTTCTGATCTATTTAATTTCACTCCGTTTTGTCAATTGATGCGCCAGGATCCGGTTAATCACCTTCGCTGTCGAATGAGTGATCGTTGCGGTGGCCTTGAGGCTTCCAAATCTAATGAACCTTGTATCTATCGCTGCCATGCCGGGCTAACAGATTTTTCTATCCCACTGGTTATTGCCAGTCACTTGGTGGGTTTTGTTTTATGCGGCCAGGTGCGGCTGCATTCAGATGTTTACCTCATTGATATCCTTAATATTGATAATAATTGGAAACAGAACCCGGTACTGTTAGATGAATACCACAATGTGCCTATTATGGATTTCTCGCGAGTGATCGCTTCGGCAGATTTACTGAAGTTGATCGTTGAGAACTGCTTGAAAAAGCATCTCAACTTTGTGGTGATTAATGACAATATGGGCAGTAAGGAACCCGGAAAAATACGCCCGGTACACCCTCATGACAGTAAAATGAAAAAAGCACTGCGCTATATTGATACTCATCTATCAGAAGAGTTGCGCCTTGAAGAGGTAGCCGCCAAGGTCTATCTCAGCCCTTACTACTTCAGCAAATTATTTAAAAAATATCAGGGCATAGGTTTTAATGCCTGGGTGAATCAGCAACGGATGGTCAATGCGAGAGAAATGTTGCAACACAGTGATTGGAGCATTGCCAGTATTGCCAAAAACCTAGGGTTTTCACAAACCAGTTATTTCTGCAAAGTATTCCGTCAAGCCTATAATGTGACGCCGCAGGTATTTCGCTCACTTTCTTCTGAACGCAACAAAATGGAATGACAGTTATTGATTTAATATCAATTGGTCATGTTTTTAATTCATATTTTCTTATTTAAAAATTAAAATAGTAATTGGTTTTAAAATTAATTAATGACAATTTTTTGTTATTAAACCAAAGGGGGAAGTTAACCTAACAAACTGTTACTAAGTGATTTTTTCAGGGTGGATGGCAATTTTTTGTTATGGTTGCACAAAAAAAATAGCAAATAAAAAATGAAATTAACCATTTTTTATTTGTGGAAAAGAGTATATTAACCTTAATCAAATTTAATAAGTCACTTGACGTTAAAACTGTGTAAATAAAGAGATAAAATCTATAACGAAATAGAAATAAAATAACAGAATCTAACATAGTGTAGTTACTGAGATGGTTATGCCAAAAGTTATTGGAGTTGCAGTTAACATCTTGCGGCTTCAAGAATAAAAGGCATGTTATGCACTAAAGCATAACTGGGAAGGGGGTGACAATCCCCCGCAGCCCCCGCTGCTGTGATGCTGACGAACCCGTAGAAACCACTGATCCACAAGATTGGGAAGGTGCGGGAGAGGATGACGCTAAGCCAGAAGACCAGCCCGCTCAGTAAAAGATTTTCAACTCCTTCGGTGGGAAGCGGGTTGTCATCAGATGCGCGCAGCGGTGACGTTGCGCAGATGCACCTTTTTGACACTGCATATCCCGCTTGAAATGGCGGGATTTTTTATGCAACGATCAGGCAAACAAGCATTTATCATCGCAGGAACCGGCAGTGGCTGCGGTAAAACCACCGTGACGCTGGGTATTTTGCGGGCGCTGATAGCGCGTGGATTGTCGGTGCAACCGTTCAAAGTCGGGCCGGATTATTTGGATACCGGCTGGCATACCGCTGTCAGTGGTGTGACGTCGCGTAACCTCGATGCTTTTATGCTGCCACCCGTTACCCTCAATGGGCTGTATAACCAACATCTGCGCCATGCCGATGTGGCAGTGATCGAAGGCGTTATGGGGCTTTATGACGGCTACGGCACAGACCCAAATTATTGCAGCAGTGCGGCCATGGCTAAACAGCTTGGTTGCCCGGTTATCTTGCTGGTAGATGGCAAGGCGGTATCGACCTCAGTGGCCGCCACGGTGATGGGGTTTTGTCAGTTTGATCCCAATCTGCAGATTGCGGGTGTCATTATTAACCGCGTCAATTCAGATAATCACTATCAGCTTATCCGTCATGCCATTGAACACTATTGTGGCATTCCAGTTTTGGGTCGTTTACCGGTGCTGGACGATGTGGCATTGCCATCGCGTCATTTAGGACTGATTCCGGCGCAAGAGCGCGGCGGGCCAATCGGCAAACAGCCGGATAATGCCCCGCGTTGGCAACGGCTGGCGCAACAGGTTGAAGAGTTTATCGATCTGGACCGATTACTGGCATTGACGCCTTGCACCAAACTTCCTGCGGGAACCTCGCCGGAGTTACCTCCTCATGCCTTAGCCCATGGTCTGACACTGGCGCTGGCCGAAGATGAAGCCTTCAATTTCTATTATCCCGACAACCTTGATCTGCTAGAGCAGGCCGGGGTGCGTATCCAACGTTTCAGTCCCTTACATGACCGCCAGCTACCTGCTTGCCAGATGGTTTATCTGGGGGGCGGCTATCCAGAAATTTACGCGGCTAAGCTGGCGGCCAATACCGCCATGCACGCGGCATTACAACAGGCACACTGTCAACAAATTCCACTGTATGGCGAATGTGGTGGTTTGATGTATCTGGGAGATGGCTTAACCGATGAAGAGGGGCAACGGCATCCAATGGTAGGGATTTTGGCTGGGGAAAGCCGAATGGGAAAACGCCTGACCCGCTTTGGTTACTGCCAGGCCGAGGCTCGCAGTGACACGCTATTAGCGGCGCAAGGTGAAATTCTGCGTGGTCATGAGTTCCATTACTCCGATTTTACCAGCCCGCTGACACCGGTATTTGATAGCAGTAAGTGGCGCGATGGCGAGGTTATTCAGCGCTGGAGCACCGGCTATCAAGTGCAACGGACACAAGCCAGTTATCTGCATATTCATTTTGCCCAGCGCCCCGGTTTATTAAATGGCTGGCTGAACGCCGCCCGGAGCCTGTTATGACTCTTGCAGCATGGTTTGTGGCTTTTCTACTTGATAGCTGGCTCGGTGACCCGCCGCACTGGCCGCATCCAGTGCGCTGGATTGGCAACTTGATCACTGTGCTGCAACGGGCTATCCGGGCAGTTTGTCGCAGTGAACGAGCGTTGAAATGGGGCGGAGCCGTATTGTGGCTGGCAGTAGTGGGTATCACTTGGCTGACCTGCTGGGGATTTTTATGGCTGATGACTGAGATTAATCCGTGGCTCGGTTGGTTGGCGCAAGTGTGGATGATTTACACCTTGCTGGCCGGGCGCTGCCTGAGTGACGCGGCACTGGCGGTGTTTGATGCACTACAGCAGGGTTCATTGGCGCAAAGTCGCGAAAAGCTGTCATGGATTGTTGGGCGTGATACTTCGCAATTGGAAAAGCCGCAAATTACTCGCGCCGTGGTGGAAACGGTGGCTGAAAACAGTGTCGATGGTGTGATTGCACCGCTGTTCTTCCTGCTGCTTGGCGGCGCACCGCTGGCGATGGCGTACAAAGCGGTTAATACCCTGGACTCGATGGTGGGCTACAAAACCCCGAAATATCGGGCTATTGGCTACGTCTCGGCACGGATGGATGATCTGGCTAATTGGCTGCCTGCCCGCCTGAGTTGGTTACTGTTGAGTGCCGCAGCCTGGTTGGTTCAAGCCGATTACCGACAGGCGCTGCGCATTGGTTGGCGTGACCGTTATCAGCACTCTAGCCCGAATTGTGCCTGGTCAGAAGCCACGGTTGCCGGTGCGCTAGGGGTACGACTTGGTGGCCCGAATGATTACTTTGGTGAGCGGGTAGAAAAGCCCTGGATGGGTGATGAACGGCGCGACGTGGTGCTCGGCGATATTCCGCGCAGCATCCATTTGATGATGATGGCGTCGTTATTAGCCCTGTTACTGTTTGCCCTGATCCATCTGCTGCTGGTTGGCATCTAACTAGGATAACCCAATGAACTATATAAAAAATCCGCAAGAAATAGAGCAAAATAGCTTTGCCATCATTGGCGATATTATTGCCCATGAACGGCCCGATTATGTGTTTGTTAGTGAGATGCACGAAGCGGTGATCAAACGGGTTATTCACACCACCGCAGATTTTGATTGGCTGGATATTCTGCATTTTTCACCGGAGGTATTGAGCCGTATTGTTGAGGCGATCAGCCGGGGTTGCACCTTGTACACCGACACCACCATGGCCATGTCCGGTATCAATAAAACACTGTTACAGCAGATGGGCTGTGAATGCCGCTGCTATATCAGTGATTCGCGAGTGGTGGAAAGTGCGCCAAAGCTGGGCATTACCCGCTCGATGGCGGCGGTGGATATCGCGCTGGCGGAGCCGGGGGAGAAACTGTTTGTGTTCGGCAATGCGCCCACTGCGTTATTCCGTTTACTGGAGCGGCAAGCCGCGCCGGTTGCCGTCATTGGAGTACCGGTCGGTTTTGTCGGGGCAGCGGAGTCCAAAGATGCACTGGTAGAAAGTGATTTGCCCTGTATTGCAGCACTGGGGCGCAAAGGCGGCAGCAATGTGGCCGCCGCGATTATTAACGCCATCCTTTATCAATTAAGGGGGGCGTGATGAGTGACAGTCTGCTCCATGCAGAGCCGGTGAGTGATGACGCGGCATTGCAAAACCAGCAATTAGACAGCATTTGGCATAACGGTAAGCAATACCGTAAAGGCTACACCACCGGCTCCTGCGCCACGGCGGCGGCTAAAGTCGCGGCGCTGATGGTATTGCGCCAGCAAGTGATTGATCAAATTTCGATTGTCACACCGTCCGGTATCACCTTGTGCCTGAATGTCGAACAACCGCTGATTGAGGGCCAGCAAGCCACTGCGGCGATTCGCAAAGATGGCGGTGATGATATCGATGCCACCCACGGCATGTTAATTTTCGCCCGAGTGACACTCACTAAGCAGACCGACATTAGCTTACGTGGCGGCGAAGGAGTAGGAACTGTCACTCGCAAGGGTATTGGTTTGCCGGTGGGCAGTTGCGCCATTAATCGTACACCTCGCCAGACAATTGAAGCCGCAGTGCGCGAAGTCATCGGTCCATTACGTGGGGCTGAAGTCGAGATTTTTGCGCCGGAAGGGGAGGATCGGGCGAAAAAGACCTATAACGGGCGGCTGGGTATTCTGGGGGGAATCTCCATTATTGGCACCACCGGCATTGTCACGCCGATGTCGGAAGAGAGCTGGAAACGCTCTTTGGCGTTGGAGCTAGAGATGAAGCGCGCTGCAGGAGAAGACCGCGTCATTCTGGTGCCAGGTAACCATGGCGAGCGCTTTGTTCGTGACCATCTGGGCCTTGATAGCCAACGGGTGGTGACCATGAGTAACTTCGTCGGTTATATGCTGCAAGAAACTGTGCGATTAGGGTTCCGCCACGTACTGTTGGTTGGGCACCCCGGTAAGTTAGTCAAAGTTGCCGCCGGTATCTTCCACACTCACAGTCACATTGCCGATGGGCGCATGGAAACTCTGGTGGCTCATCTGGCGCTGATGGGGGCTCCACACGCACTGTTACTGGCGGTCAATCAGTGTGATACCACTGAAGCGGCCATGGAACTGATTGCCGAACAGGGTTGGGAAGGGGTGTATTCCCGCATTGCCGAGCGCATCTGCCAACGTATTGCCGAGATGATGCGCTTCTCCGTTAATCCCCCTCAATGTGACGCTATTTTGTTCTCCTTTGATAATCAGGTGCTGGGCAGCAGCCGTCCACTGGCAGAAATTGTGGAGGCGCAACAATGATTACGGTTGTCGGCATTGGTCCTGGTGATACTGAATATCTTACGCCAAATGCACTGCGGGCCATTGAACAGGCTGATGTGTTGGTGGGCGGTAAACGCCATCTGGCGACATTTGCTTGCAAGATCAAAGAGTCTCGCCTGCTGGATGCAGATCTGTTGGGGCTATTAGAGTGGCTGGATAGCAACAAAAACCGTGGCATCGTGGTGCTGGCCTCCGGCGACCCTTTGCTATTCGGCATTGGCAAATTGCTGGCCGCGAACTTCAGTGCTGACGAGTTGCATATCGTCCCCGGCATCAGCGCGATTCAATATCTGTGTGCCAAAGTGGCACTGGATATGAACGACCTTTTCCTCACCAGCAGCCATGGGCGAGAGCCTGATTTTGACTGGATTTTCCAGCACGACAAAGTGGCAATGGTCACTGACGGTTTTATCGGCCCGCGCGCAATTGCCGATGCTTTGCACCAGCGCGGCCTGTCTCGCACCTTAATTATTGGCGAAAACCTCTCGCAACCTAACGAACGAATTCACCGTCTGCCTATCGAGCAGGTGGCGGCCCGCTATGACATGAATGTGGTGGTGATCCTCAATGAAAGATGAGCTGTTCTTACGCGGGCAAAAAGTCCCGATGACCAAAGAAGCGGTGCGCGTGTTGGCATTGGAACGGCTGGAGTTACCCGGTGCCAGCCATCTGATTGATGTGGGGGCAGGCACGGGCAGTGTGGCTCTAGAGGCCGCGTTGCGTTTTCCTCATCTTAGGGTGACCGCCATTGAGCGTAACCCGGCAGCCCTGGAGTTGATTACTGAAAACCGCCAACGGTTGGGATGCCACAATGTGGCGATTATTGCGGGCACCGCGCCGCTGCCACTGGCAGATAAAGCCGACGCCATTTTTATCGGCGGCAGCGGCGGTCATTTGGCTGAACTTATCGACTGGGCATTGATGACGCTAAACCCCGGTGGTCGTCTGGTATTGACCTTTATTTTGCTCAATAACCTAAATGAAGCGCTAAGTCATTTAGAAAAACTGGCTCACAGGCAGGCCGATGCCATCTGTCAGTTGGACTGCGTTCAATTGCAGCTCTCCTCTCTGACCCCCTTGGGCAGCGGACACTATTTTAAACCGAATAATCCTACTTATCTTATTTCCTGCCACAAGGAGGCGCGCAATGTCTGAGCATCCTAATACTGTTTCACCCACCGATACACCTGCATGGGATACACAAAAAGTCTGGTTTGTCGGCGCAGGGCCGGGTGATAAAGAGCTGATTACGCTCAAAGGCTACCGCTTGCTGCAACAGGCACAAATCGTCATCTATGCCGGATCACTGATTAACACCGAACTGCTGGAGTATTGCTCGCCACAGGCGCAGTGCCACGACAGCGCGAGCTTGAATCTGGAACAAATTATTCAACTGATGGTTGATGGTGTGCGGGCTGGCAAGCTGGTGGTACGGCTGCAAACCGGCGACCTCTCTTTATATGGCTCGATTCGTGAGCAGGGGGAGGTTTTAGGTGAACACGGCATTGGCTTTGTGTCGGTACCGGGGGTCAGTGCTTTTCTCGGGGCGGCGGCACAGTTAGGGGTGGAGTACACGGTACCGGAAGTGGCGCAGAGCTTGATTATCACCCGTATTGAGGGGCGCACGCCGATGCCGCCACTGGAGCAACTGGAATCTTTTGCCGCCCATCAAACCTCAATGGCCATTTTCTTATCTGTCCAAGAGATGGACCGGGTGGCTGAGCGCCTCGTCGCCGGGGGCTATCCGGCTACGACACCGGTGGCCGTCGTGTACAAAGCAACCTGGGCCGAAAGTCGCACCGTTCGCGGCACTTTGGCGGATATTGCCGAGTTGGTCCGGGCGGCGAGTATTCATAAAACCGCACTGATATTAGTGGGGGCTTTCCTGGGTGATGAATACCACTATTCCAAACTTTATGACGCGGGGTTTAGCCATGAGTATCGTCAAGCCTGAGTCGATAGCTGTTTTTTGTCTGACTCCCGGTGGGGTTAGGTTAGCGCGGCGTTTGCAAACCCACCTGCCACTGACCTGTTTTACCAGTGACAAACTGATGGAAGCGGAATTCCTGCCATTCAATGGCAGTTTTGGCGACACCCTACGTGAGGCCTTTAAACAGTACTCGGCGCTAGTGGTCGTCGGGGCCATCGGCCTAACCGTGCGGGTTATCGCGCCATTGGTTAATGACAAGATGACGGACCCTGCGGTGGTGGTAATTGATGAACGCGGGCAGCATGTCATCAGTTTGTTGTCAGGCCATGTGGGGGGGGCTAATACCCTGACGCGCTATTTGGCGGGAATTTTGGGCGCGGATCCGGTTATCACCACGGCGACTGACGTTAATGAGATGGCTGCGCTGGACACCTTAGCCACCCAATTAGATGCCGAAATGCACGATTTCCGCCACGCAGTCAAAGTGGTTAATCAAATGTTGGTCAGCGAGCAAAAAGTTGGGCTGTGGTGGGATATGCCATTGGTGGCGGAACGCGATCGCTGCGACACCCGCGGTTTTGTGCCGGTGGATTCGTTGGATGCCTTGCCACCACTGGATGCGCTGGTGTGCGTCACCCTGCGCGACACTCTGCCGTCACTGCCATTGCCGGTTTATAAATTGGTGCCGCGCCGCGTGGTCGCGGGCATTGGTTGCCGTCGGGCGACATCACTGCAAACACTGGTTGAATTGCTGCAACAGCAAATGGCCGAAAATCACTTTGATCTCATGGCGTTGCGGGCTATCGGCAGTGTCACCATCAAAAAAGATGAACCGGCGCTACATCAGTTGGCTCAATGCTGGCGGGTGCCATTCGAACTGTTCAGTGTCGGCGAACTGAGCCGCCACGAGCAACGTTTCCCTGCTTCTGATTTTGTCCGCCAAACGGTGGGAGTCGGCAGCGTTTCACAACCGGTCGCCTGGCTGATGAGCGACGGTAAATTGGTTGGCAATACTCTGCGCCAGCAGGGCGTCACCATCACTTTGGGAGTTTCGCATTAATGTTAACCGTGATTGGCATTGGGCCGGGCAGTGAATCGATGATGACACAGGAAGCTATTGCGGCAATCCGTGAGGCTGAGATTATCGTCGGTTATAAGACCTATACCCATTTGGTAAAGCCCCTGACCGGGGATAAACAGGTGATCAAAACCGGCATGTGCAAAGAGATTGAGCGCTGCCAGACAGCGATTGATCTGGCACTGGCCGGGCATAACGTGGCGCTGATCAGCAGTGGTGATGCGGGCATTTATGGTATGGCTGGATTGGTGTTGGAGTTGGTCACACAACAAAAATTAGAGTTGGAAGTGCGGTTGGTCGCCGGGATCACCGCCAGCATTGCCGCCGCCTCTTTGCTTGGCGCGCCACTGATGCATGATTTTTGCCATATCAGCCTGAGTGATTTGATGACGCCTTGGGCAGTCATTGAAAAACGGATTATCGCGGCGGCACAAGCCGACTTTGTTATCTGCTTCTATAACCCACGCAGTCGTGGCCGTGAAGGGCATTTGGCGCGTGCGTTCGAGTTAATGCAACCCTGGAAAAAAGCCGCAACACCGGTCGGGGTGGTGAAAGCAGCTGGACGCAAGAAGCAGGAAAAATGGCTCACCACCTTGGGTGACATGGATTATGAACCGGTCGATATGACCAGTTTGGTGATTGTCGGCAATCAGGCAACGTACTGCCGTGATGGGCTGATGATCACCCCGCGGGGCTACTCATTATGACGGCTTATTCACTATGAAGAGCTATCTATGATGATTAACGGCTATTCGCCCATTCATGTTTTCGGTGGTACCAGCGATGCGCGGCTAATTTGCCAATTACTGGATGCGGCCGGTGAACGCTATAGCCTGTCGGTCGCCAGTGATGCGGGTCAGCAACTGGCGGGAGATATTCAGGGCGAGGTAGTGGTCGGACGGATGGACGCGGCGGCAATGGTCGATTTTCTTATCAATCGACAAGTGCAGTGGGTGATTGATGCTTCGCACCCTTATGCCGAGCTGCTCAGTGACAATGTGGTCGCGGCCTGCGGGCAAGCGAATGTGCCACTGACTCGCTATTTGCGCCCGAGTGAAATTGAGGTGCTCAATCACCCCCTGTTGCATAAGGTGGACAGTGTCGCGGCGGCTTGCTCAGTGGCGAAAAGTCTGGGGCCACGAGTCTTACTCACCACCGGCAGCAAGCAGTTGGCTGAATATCAACAGGGGCTGATAGGTAAAACTCTGTTGGTGCGGGTGCTGCCTACCGCCGAAGTCTTGCACCAATGCGAGGCTTTAGGACTGGGAGTGGACCAGATTATCGCGTTGCGTGGGCCATTTAGCGCGCAATTCAATCAGGCGCTGTATGAGTTTTGCCAACCGGATATCGTCATCACCAAAGAGTCTGGTGCACAAGGTGGCTATCAAGAAAAAGTAGCGCCCTGTCTGGCGCTGAAGATTCCCTGCATTGTGATACGTCGCCCGGCCACCGCGCAATTAGGCAATATTGGGCAGCAAGTGACTTCATTAGATGAATTTACCCAGCATCTGATGCACTGGCAGCAACAACGAGGACAATAAAATGAAAAAAGCACTGTTGGTGATCAGTTTTGGCACCAGTTATGAACAAACCCGGCAAAAAAATATTGATACCTGTGAGCAGCAACTCGCTGCCGCCTACAGCGACCGTGATGTATTTCGCGCTTTTACCTCGGAAATGATCATCCGCAAGCTGCGCAACCGCGATGGCTTGTTGATTAATAACCCTCGAGAGGCACTAAAACTCTTGGCTGAGCAGGGTTATCAGGATGTGGCTATTCAATCCCTGCATGTGATTAATGGCGATGAATACGAGAAAGTGGCCAATGAAGTTCGTGCTTTCAGTGACTGTTTCCATCACTTGGTGTTAGGCACTCCGCTGCTGAGCAGTTTTGCCGATTACCAGCAATTGCTGGTGGCGCTGCAAGCACAAATGCCGCCGTTGGCCGTCGATGAGCGTGTGGTATTTATGGGGCACGGTGCCAGTCATTATGCCTTCTCGGCTTATGCCTGCCTTGACCATTTAATGACGTCACTGAACTTCCCGGCGCTAGTCGGGGCGGTTGAAAGCTACCCGGAAATCAGCCATATCATCACTCGGTTACAACAGCAGGGCGTGCGCAAAGTGCATTTAATGCCATTGATGCTGGTAGCGGGTGATCACGCCATCAATGACATGGCTTCTGATGAGCCGGATTCGTGGCGATCACAGCTGGAAGTCGCGGGGATTAGCGCCCAGTCATGGCTGCAAGGATTGGGTGAAAACCCATTGATTCGCCAGATGTTTGTTGAGCATTTAGACCATGCTTTACAACAAAAACAGCAGGAGGCAGCGTAATGAGCGGCAGACTTTATGCATTGGGGGTGGGTCCCGGAGCGAGTGATTTAATTACTGTGCGTGCCGCGCGGCTCGTCGCCCAACTTGATGTGCTGTATGCCCCCGCCGGGCGTAAAGGCGGTGACAGCCTGGCCTTGTCTATTGTGCGCGAGTATTTATCGCCCAACACCGAAATACGCACCTGCCATTTCCCGATGAGTGCTGATGATAGTGAAAAACAAGCGGTTTGGGATGAGGTGGCGCAGCAGTTACAGGCGGAAGTCGCTAAAGGCCGTCAGGTCGGATTTATCACCCTCGGCGATGCCATGTTATTTAGCACTTGGGTATTTTTACTGGAACGCATTGGTCGGCCCGATTGGTTGGAAATTGTACCGGGCGTGACCTCCTTTGCGGCAATAGCCTCGCGTGCAGCTTTACCGCTGGCAATGGAACAGCAATCACTGGCCATTATGTCTTGCACGGCTCCGGAAGCGGAGCTAGAGCGGGCATTGCGTGACCACGACTGCGTGGTATTGATGAAGGTTTATGGCCGCTTTGCCCAAATACAAGCGCTGTTGGCGCGGTTGAATCTGTTCCCGCATGCATTGTTGATGTCGGAAGCCTCATTACCGGGGGAAGTGTGCTGGCGACAATTAGATACCGTTGCTCCTGACCAGTCACTGCCCTATTTCTCGACTATTTTAGTGAATAAACAACAGGTTATTAGTTAAAGGCTGGGTTAATTAACTTAACAATACATTCCCAGATTAATTGGCATTGTCAACCACGAGTATATCTCGTCACGACATCAAGTAAGAAGGGGATAAGGGGTTACCGATGGAAATGGAAAAGCAGCTAAAGAAACTCTCGTTAACTGGGGTTGCCATGGCAATCTTGCTAACGCTGGCACCGAATGATGTTTTTGCTATGCATATTATGGAAGGCTTTTTACCACCGATGTGGGCACTGGCCTGGTGGATACTGTTCTTACCCTGCCTGTTTATGGGGCTGGTTCGTTTGAAACAGATTGTCGCTGAAGACAGCAATCAAAAAGTCCTGCTGGCATTGTGTGGTGCCTTTATTTTCGTGCTGTCCGCGCTAAAAATTCCTTCAGTTACCGGCAGTTGCTCTCATCCGACCGGTGTTGGGTTGGCGGTTATCCTATTTGGGCCGGTAGTAGTGGCCGTCTTGGGGGCCATTGTGCTGTTGTTCCAGGCTCTGTTACTGGCACACGGCGGGTTGACGACTCTGGGGGCGAATGGCATGTCGATGGCGGTCATTGGGCCGGTAGTCGGTTATCTGGTATGGAAAATGGCCTGCAAAGCAGGATTACGCCGTGATGTCGGGGTATTTCTGTGTGCCATGTTAGCGGATTTAACCACTTACTTTGTCACCTCGGTACAGCTAGGTTTAGCTTTCCCCGACCCGCAATTTGGTGCCAGCGGCTCAATTATTAAATTTATGGGGGTGTTCTGCATTACCCAGATCCCGATTGCCATTGCCGAAGGTTTGCTGACGGTGATGATTTACGACCAGTTAACCAAACGCAAACTTATCACCGCGGAGACTCACTAACATGAAAAAGACGCTTATTCTGCTGGCGATGGTTATCGCCCTGGTTATATTGCCATTCTTTATCAATCATGGTGGTGAATACGGCGGCTCGGACGGTGAAGCTGAAACCTTGATTCAAGTGACAGCGCCACATTATAAACCTTGGTTCCAACCCTTGTATGAACCGGCCAGTGGCGAGATTGAAAGTCTATTGTTCACCTTGCAAGGCAGTATTGGTGCGGCGGTGATCTTCTATATCTTGGGCTATTACCGGGGGAAACGCGGTGAGCATGCTGGGGATTGATAAACTAAGTTATCAAAGCCGCTGGCGGCAGGCCGACCCGATGGGAAAACTGGTGCTATATGGGGTTTTCCTACTGTTAGCCATGCTCAGCCCACCGATGTATCAGGCGCTGTTGCTGGTATTTATCGCCGGGTTGACATGCTATCTGCTGCGGGTTGGTCCACGCCGTTATCTGCGCTGGCTGGCGATACCGCTCTCTTTTCTGTTGGTAGGCTTGGTCACCATTGTGTTATCCCTCTCCCGTCAGCCGGAGAGTCTGTGGTGGGGAGTACAGATTGGTCATTGGTGGCTGGGGATTGATAGGGTTGGGTTGGAGACCGCCAACCAAACACTGTGGCGCAGCCTGGCGGCATTGGCGGCAACTTTCTGGTTTGTACTAAATACGCCATTTCCACAACTCATTCAGATACTGAAACGTTGCCATGCTCCGCGTTTGCTGACCGAGCAAATCCTACTGACCTGGCGTTTTATCTTTATCTTGCTTGAAGAGGCGGCAGCTATTCACCATGCGCAGTCTCTGCGATTTGGTTATATCTCACTGCGAACTGGCTACCACTCGCTGGCAATGCTGGTCAGCATGCTATTTACCCGGGTGATGATTCGCTATCAACAGATGGTTATCTCACTGGATATGAAACTTTATCAGGGTGATTTCCACCTGTAAGGCAGGATTTGATGTTAGCCACCCAACAGTTAGGTTTCAGCTATCAGGATGAACAGGTATTGCATGATTTGACACTGGATTTCAGTCAGCATGCAGTCACCGGCGTCTTAGGCGCTAATGGCTGTGGTAAATCGACGCTGTTTATGAACCTGACCGGCATCCTGCAACCCCAACAGGGGGCCGTGTTGTGGCAAGGTGAACCGCTCAGTTACAAAAAGCCCCATCTTCGTGAGCTACGCCAGCGGGTGACCACGGTTTTTCAGGACCCAGAACAGCAAATTTTTTATACCGATATCGACAGTGATATTGCTTTTAGCTTACGCAATCTTGGTATGCCGGAAGCCATCATCGCCGAGCGAGTTGACCGGGCGCTGACCTTGGTCGATGCGCAAAGCTTTCGCCACAAATCTATTCAACATCTGAGTCACGGGCAGAAAAAACGTGTGGCGATCGCCGGTGCGTTGGTGATGGAAGCGGAGTACCTGCTGTTGGACGAACCCACCGCCGGACTAGACCCTGCGGGGCGGCAGCACATGATTACTATTATTGAACGCATTGTCGCGGAGGGAAAACGAGTTATTCTCTCCAGCCATGATATCGATTTGATTTATAAGGTTTGTGATTATCTTTATGTCTTATCACATGGTCGTCTGATGATTGCGGGTGAAACAACCGAGGTGTTTCTGCAACAGGATAAACTGCAAGCCGCCGGGCTGGTTCAGCCGTGGTTGGTGAAAATGCACAGTGAGCTGGGTTTGCCTCTGTGCAAAACCGAAGAACAATTATTTGCGCTGATGCGTCAGCGCGAAGCGGAGGAAGTGCAATGAGTCAGTCTGCGATGAAGTTATCGATAATGGTGCAAGGCACGGCATCGGATGTCGGTAAAAGTGTGTTAGTGGCAGGGCTATGCCGCATTTTTATGCAAGATGGTTATCGCAGCGCACCCTTTAAATCGCAGAATATGGCACTCAATTCGGGTATTACGCCGCAAGGTGAAGAGATGGGGCGCGCGCAGATTTTTCAAGCGGAAGCGGCCGGAATTGTACCGGATGTCCGTATGAATCCGGTTCTTCTCAAGCCTACCAGTGACCGCAAGGCGCAAGTGGTATTGATGGGCAAAGTCGCCTGCAATATGGATGCAGTGGAATACCATCAGTATAAACCACAGTTGCAACAGCAAATCAGCGAGGTTTACCACAGCCTGGCCCGCGAGTATGACATCATGGTGCTGGAAGGGGCGGGAAGCCCGGCAGAAATTAACCTGCGCGACCGTGATATCGTCAATATGGGTATGGCTGCGCTAGCCGATGCGCCTGTTTTATTAGTGGCTGATATCGATCGCGGCGGTGTCTTTGCGTCTATCTATGGCACATTGGCACTATTACATCCTCATGAGAAAGCGCGGGTCAAAGGGGTCATCATCAACAAGTTTCGCGGGGATATCGCGCTACTGAAACCCGGTTTAGAGCAGATTGAAGCTCTGACCGATGTACCTGTTTTAGGTGTGATGCCGTGGCTGGATATTGATTTGGAAGATGAAGATGGCGTAGCGCTGCAAAATGGGAAATATCAAGGGGCGGCGGAAAAGGCACTGGATATTGCGGTGATCCGCCTGCCACATATTGCCAACTTTACCGATTTTAATGCACTGGCCGCCCAGCCAGATGTGCGCCTGCGTTATGTTTCTCACCCCTCGGCTTTGGGCCAGCCGGATCTGATTATCTTGCCGGGCAGCAAAAACACGCTGGGTGATTTGCAATGGCTGCACCATTGCGGGCTGGCGGCTGCATTGCTGGCGCAACATCAAGAAAATGTGCCAGTTATTGGTATTTGTGGCGGCTATCAAATGTTGGGTAAACGGATTATTGATGGCGTGGAGTCAGGTCTGGATCAAATGGATGGCTTGGGGTTATTGGATGTCGAAACCCAGTTTGCACAAGAGAAAGTCACCACTCGGGTGAGTGGTTATTGTCAGGCTGACTTGCCGGGAATGCTAAAGAGTTGTAATGAGCAACAACTGGAAGGTTATGAAATCCACATGGGAGTATCCCATCTGGGGGCCGGTGCCACGCCCTTTGCGCGTTTGACATTACGTAACGGGCAGGCGGAGCAGTGGGTGGATGGCGCGGTGAATACCGAGGGCTCGGTATTGGGTAGCTATATTCATGGTTTGTTCGACCGCCACCAATTTACTCGGGCACTGCTGGATAATTTGCGGCAACGTAAAGGGCTCCCTGCCTTTGACGGTGAGACGGTAGATTATGCTGAGCACAAGCAACAACAGTTTGATATTCTGGCCGAACAGATGCGGCAGCATATTGATATTGATAAGATTTTAACCTTAATGAAAACACATCAACAGGAGCGCGCACAGTGATTCTGATTACCGGAGGGGCGCGCAGTGGCAAGAGTTCTCTGGCGGAACGCCTGGCAGCGCAAGCGGGTGAACGGGTATTTTATATCGCCACTTCGGTGGTCACTGATGCTGAAATGGCTGAACGAGTGGCACTACATCGCGCTAGTCGCCCGGCACACTGGCGCACTTGGGAAGGGTATCGCCACCTCGGCGCAGTGCTAGATAAGCAAGTCGAACCCGGTGAGGTGGTCATGCTGGAGTGTATTACCACTCTTATCACCAATCTGCTGTTTGAGTTGGCGGGTGATACTCCGCCGGAGCAGATGGATTTTGCCTCGCTCGAAGTGGAGATTGGGCAACAAATTACCGATCTGCTGGCAGCTTGTGCGCGTAGCCGTGCGCCTGTTTATCTCGTCACCAATGAATTGGGGATGGGGATTGTGCCGGAGAACCGTTTGGCGCGGCACTTTCGTGATATTGCGGGCCGGGTAAATCAGCGTTTGGCGGCGGCGGCCAATGAAGTGTTTTTAGTGGTTTCTGGCATTGAGGTAAAGATTAAATGAGTCTGCGACTATTTCTCGCAACATTGCAGTTTATGACCCGCATTCCGGTGCCTGAGCGCTGGACACAAGGGCTGGCGATGGATAATTACGAGCGCGGTATTGTGGGTTTCCCCTTCATCGGCCTGATTGTCGGCGTAATCGGTGGGGGCGTATTTACCTTATTGGCACCTTGGTGTGGAGTGCCGCTGGCAGCGCTGGGTTATGTCTTGGCACTGGCTCTGATTACTGGCGCTTTTCACCTCGATGGGTTGGCAGATACCTGCGATGGAGTATTTTCGGCGCGTAAGCGTGAGCAGATGCTGGAGATCATGCGCGACAGCCGGCTCGGTACTAACGGCGGTTTAGCACTGATTTTTATCGTAGTAGCAAAAGTTTTAGTGGTCAGTGAGCTAGCGCTGCGTGATGTGTCGATGTTTGCCATGTTGACGGTGGCCTCGGTGGTCGGGCGCACGGTGATTGTCCTGCTGATGTACCGCCAGCGCTATGCCCGTGAAGGTAATGGGTTGGGCAATATTTATATCGGCAAAGTCACCGGCCGACAAACGGCAGTGACCTTGGCTGGTGGCGCGCTATTAACTCTGTTAATTGGTCACAGTGCGGCGGTATGGGCGCTGGTGATAACCATGGTGGTCGTGCTGCTATTGGCAACCTATCTGCGCCGTCGTTTAGGTGGGCAAACCGGTGACACACTGGGTGCAGCGGCTGAAATGGGTGAATTAGTGTTCTTGCTGGCGCTGTTGTAATCACTATTTATGGAGTGTGTATGCGACTTTTTTTGGTGCGCCATGGGCAAACTGAAGCCAATCTGCGCGGTGTTTTTTGCGGTCTGACTGATTTGGCTCTCACCCCACAGGGGGTGGAACAGGCCGCAGAGGTTGCGGGCAGACTAGCCAATGTGGATTTCGCACAAGGTGTCAGCAGCCAACTCTTGCGCGCCCGCCATACCGCCGATATCGTGCTGGCTGGCCATCAATTAAATGCCAGCATTGATAACCAATTGAATGAAATGCATTTTGGTGAGTGGGAGATGCGCCATCACCATGATTTACAACGTGAAGACCCTGATGCGTGGGCGGCATGGGTGGCAGACTGGCAGCAAGCCAGCCCCACCGGCGGGGAGTCTTTTTCACAATTTTCAGCCCGGGTGGAAGAGGTGGTTCAGTCTCTGCTATCCACATCGAGCAACTCACCACAACATTCAGATAATAATCAGTTACTGGTAGCCCATCAGGGAGTTTTAAGTCTGATGTTAGCGCGCTTGTTGGCTATGCCAGCGGCAGCTATGTGGCATTTCCATTTTGAACAGGGGGCATACAGCGTGTTGGATATCCATGATGGATTTGTCACGCTGCGTGCGTTTAACAGCCGGGCTGTTTGGCAGCCCGCAACCAGAGATTAAACCCATGCAAACACTTTCATCAGTCCTACGTACCATTGCACCGCTCGATAATCGAGCCATGACCCGCGCTCAACAGCGGCTCGACGGCCTGCTTAAACCCCCTGGTAGCTTAGGCCGTCTGGAGCAGCTAGCTGTCCAATTGGCGGGGATGCGTGGCCTGTACGGTCATCAAGTTGATCGTAAACAAGTCATTGTTATGGCAGCGGATCATGGCGTTTATCATGAAGGTGTAGCGGTCTCGCCACAGGTAGTGACGATGGTCCAGGCACTGAATATGGTGAAAGGCATTACCGGGGTTTGTGTGCTAGCGGCCAATGCCGGTGCCGAAGTGAAAATTGTTGATGTCGGGATCGATTGCGACGAGTTACCCGGCGTACTGAATATGAAAGTGGCGCGCGGCAGCGGCAATATTGCCCGTGAAGCGGCAATGACCCGCCAACAGGCCGAAGATTTGCTGCTAGCCAGTGCCATGCTCACATTGCGACAGGCTGCAGATGGAGTGAAAGTCTTTGCTGTGGGGGAACTGGGAATGGCAAACACCACACCTGCAGCGGCGATGGTCAGTGTGTTTACCGACAGTGACCCACAACGGGTAGTCGGTATTGGGGCTAATTTCCCTACAGATCAGCTGCATCACAAGGTGGCGGTCGTACGACGTGCCATTGAGACCAACCAGCCGGATGCGAGTGATGGCATTGACGTGTTGGCTAAAGTGGGGGGCTTTGACCTGGTGGGTATGACTGGAGTGATGCTGGGGGCTGCGGCTGCCGGGTTACCAGTTATTTTGGATGGTTTTCTCTCTTATGCATCGGCGCTGGCTGCTTGTCGCATTGCGCCGGGTGTCCGTGATTATCTGATTCCTTCGCATTTGTCGGCAGAAAAGGGCGCGGTGATTGCATTGAACCACTTACAACTTGAGCCTTACTTGCAAATGGGCATGAGATTAGGCGAGGGCAGCGGCGCGGCACTTGCCATGCATTTAGTGGATGCGGCCTGCGCGATGTACAACAATATGGGGTCGTTGGCGGAGAGTAATATTGAGTTGCCAGTATCAGGATCATAGCCCTCTTTATCCTTAAAGTTGCAGGGGTGCATTAGCTGCTCAAACCTGCAACTTTGACATATATATATTGGTTTTTACTTATTGAATTATCAGATGATGTTACTATTAAAATAATAACTCAGATTAAGTAATAAAATAATTGGATATTGGGTATGCAAAAGCTTCTTTTCTCCGGGCGCATCAATTTAAAGATGATTCGCTATTTTCTCGTTGTTTCGGAAGAACTGCACTTCGGAAAAGCCGCTGAACGTCTTCATATCTCCCAACCCCCGCTAAGCTTGCAAATTAAAGAGTTAGAAGATGCCTTAGGATTCCCTTTATTTATACGGGATAGCCGTAACGTGGTGCTAACCTTGGCTGGTGAAATGATGCAGGCAGAAATGAAAGAGGTTTTCGAGAATATAGAAAACTCATTAAGCCGTGTCTCCTATATTGCTCGTCATGAACAAAGCCACCTGAATATAGGCATCATTGGCTCAGCCCTGTGGCATCAGCTATTAGAGAAGTTCAAGAATTTTAAGCAGCTTAATCCTAATACCACCTGGTCGCTACATGAGTTTCCACCCAGTAAGCAATATGACGCATTATTAAATAAGAAGCTTGATATTGGTTTTTGGCGCTGTGCTTCTTTGGAGCAAAATTCAGCGTTGGTGTATAAACGAGTGGAAAAACAACGCGTAGCCGTCGCGGTATCTCATGAAAGTGTGTTGGCTGACCGTGCGATACTTTCTCTGAAAGAGTTATCTGGACAAAACCTGATATTCCTCACTTTCACTAACTCCGGCTACTCTAAAAGTTTATATAATAGCTGCCTGGGTGCGGGTTGTAAGCCGCAGACTATTTATCAATTTGATGAGCCTCAAACCCAGCTGGCATTTGTAAACAGTAATCTTGGTATCGCCTTGGTTCCTGAAAGTATGCAGGAAATCCCTTGGCCAAATATCAAATTTATCCCGCTGAAAGAAGAGCTCTCTGCCGATTTATTCGCTGTTTATCATCCCAGTAGCATGACTCAGGCATTAGAGCGCCTGCTCGATTTATTTTAAATGTGCGGTACTAACTAATATCACTTAGCTTTAACCAAAATAGCCATTGCGATAATCACTAACGCCGCGCCACTGGCTATTTCTTGCCAATTTATTGTCTGTCCTAACATCGCATTAGTCACAATAACTGATAATGGAATAAGATACACATAGCCTGATACTTTGGCTGGGGATAGCACAATGCAGGCTTTTTGGAACAAGAAGAAACTCAATGCAGTGGCAAAGGTGGCAAGATAGAAAATACCGCTCCATGTGATTAGACTGATATTATGCCATTTAATTTCTGGTAGTTGATAGGCGACCACACAGGTCAGTAATAACGTGGCACAAATTAAACTCCAGCCAGTCAACACCAGCGCTTGTTCACCGCGATGCAATTTTTTCACCAGGATGGGATTCAGCGCCATACCTAAGCAACCAAACAGAAAGAGATAATCAGAGGGAATTAGCGATAATTGCAATAGCTGGGATAAGTCACCTTTAAAAATGATCAATAATGCACCAAAAATACCTATTAATAGTGCAGCGAGCACGGACCATGTGGATTTTGAGTTCAATAACACCATGCTCATGATCATGCTCATTAACGGCACGGTGGTGTATAACGCGCTCGAATTTAATGCACTGGTGGTTTGAAGTGAGAATATCATACAGGCGAAATAGAGCAGAGGCGGCAGGCTAATCAGAGTATAACGGACTAAGTCGCGATAGTGGGGGAATTTCAGTAACCCCTGACTGACCAGCAATACTATAAAAAATAGGCTGGCAATCGTATATCTCAACCAGGTGATCACCATTGGCGGTAAGGTATTGCTGATGGTTTCACTGGCAATAAAAGAACCGCCAAGTAGTGCAGTAAATCCCAGCATCTGCAAATGTGCTTTAAGTATTCTAGTTGTCATGTGCATACCTATTACCATCTTGTGATCGACGATAATTACGTAGAAATACACTCTCAACCATTACATTTTAAGTATGGATAAGCGGTATTTTAGTATTGGTTGTGTAATTACCCACTACATATGATGAGTTATCCCCTTCGTACCCGAAGTCGCGGAGTACCTAGCTATGGCTTCAATAACTTTGGGTATAGATTACCGACAACTCTACTGTATTTATTATTTAACAGGTTTATTTAATCGATACTAAATTAAAATAATTAAGGGCTTTATTATGACAATCGTAAATTCAAATGTTGATACTGATTTTAGTGAATTACCCTTTCAAGCTGTCGAGTATATTCAGAAAATAAAGCCCGGATTTAAGCCTCAGGTTGCATTCATTTTAGGTTCAGGACTAGGCGACTTAGTCGCGCAAATTAGCAATGAAACCACTATTAGTTATGCAGATATTCCTGGCTTCCCGGTAAGTTCCGTCCATGGACATGCCGGTGAATTGGTATTAGGCACCTTGTTTGGTGTTCCAGTGATGTGCATGAAAGGCCGCGGCCACTTCTACGAAGGCAAAGGCATGAGTATCATGACCAATCCGGTGCGCACATTTAAGCTGATGGGCTGCGAATTTCTTTTTTGTACCAATGCCGCCGGCTCATTACGCCCAGAGGTTTTACCGGGCTCAGTGGTTATGCTGAAAGATCACATTAACACCATGCCCGGGACGCCACTGGTTGGGCCTAATGATGATCGTTTTGGTCCGCGTTTCTTTAGTTTGGCGAATGCCTATGATAAAGGTCTGCGTGCTGATATGGCCAAGATTGCCCAACAGCTTGATATTCCGCTGACCGAAGGTGTGTTTGTCTCTTATCCTGGTCCTTGTTTTGAAACCCCAGCCGAAATTCGCATGATGCAGATTATTGGCGGTGATGTGGTGGGAATGTCGGTGGTGCCAGAGGTGCTCTCTGCGGCTCATTGTGGTTTAAAAGTGATTGCACTGACTGCAATTACTAACTTGGCTGAAGGCCTTTCTGATGTAGTTCTGTCTCATGAGCAAACCTTAAAATGCGCAAAATTGGCTTCAGTGAATTTCACCAAGTTGATTGAAGCTTTTTTGAAAAGCAAAGCAGCGCATTAATCAATAGAGAATTATAAAAGTTCTTGTCAGTCCCCTATTTGCTAACGTGCGAATACTCAGCAACTAGGGGCTACCTCAGAAGAGGGAAGTACCCTACAAACTCCATAAGCAAATATATTCCCTCGACGCGTTTAGTATCACGGAGAATAAAAATGATAATAAAAAAACGGCTTAAAGTGATGTTCTTCCTACAGTTCTTTATCTGGGGAGCCTGGCTGGTTACGCTGGGAGCCTATATGATGAATACACTGAACTTCACTGGCGCACAGGTCGGGCTGGTTTATGGAGCCAAGGGTATTGCCTGTATTTTAATGCCAAGTATTGTAGGTATTATTGCTGACCGTTGGGTTAAAGCCAATATTCTCTATGCTTGCTGTCACCTGTTAGGCGCCATCGCATTGTTGATTGCGGCCAATATTACAGACCCTAATATCATGTTCCTTGTCATGCTATTTAATGCGATGGTTTATATGCCGACCATTGCATTAGCCAACACAATTTCTTATATCTGCTTAGAAAAAGCTGGATTGGATACGATTAAAGACTTCCCGGCGGTGCGAGTTTTTGGCACGATTGGTTTTATTTTTGCTATGTGGGCGATCAGTTTATCTGGGTTCGAATTAAGTAATATTCAACTCTATATTGCCTCCGGCGCGGCATTAGTGTTGGCGATGTACGCATTTTCATTACCTAGTTGCCCGACCTCTAATGTTAAAAAAGACCGCACTTGGGTTAATATGTTAGGGCTTGATGCTTTTGTATTATTTAAACAAAAGAAGATGGCTATTTTCTTCCTGTTTGCCATGTTGCTTGGTGCTTCACTACAGATTAGCCATACTTTCAGCAGCCCATTCCTGCATGATTTTGCAAAAAATCCTATCTACCATGACAGTCTGGTGGTGCAATACCCGTCAATTTTATTGTCGATGGCACAAATTGCAGAAGTGTTTTTCATTCTGACCATTCCTTTCTTCTTATCTCGCTTTGGCATTAAGCGCGTCATGATGATCAGCATGATTGCCTGGACGCTGCGCTTCACCTTATTTGCTTATGGTGACCCGTCTGCCACTGGCATTGTTTTATTACTGCTATCAATGGTGGTATATGGTTGTGCCTTTGACTTCTTTAATATTTCTGGCGCAATTTATGTTGAGAAAGAAGTAGACCGTAATATTCGAGGCAGCGCACAAGGCCTGTTTATGACAATGGTAAACGGTGTTGGGGCTTATGTCGGCGCAATAAGTAGCGGGCATGTGGTCGATTTCTTTACTGTTGATGGTGTAAAAGACTGGAACAGTATTTGGTTATCTTTTGCCGCTTATACCGTGGTTCTGGTCATCGTTTTTGTCTTCGTATTTCAATATAAACATGATCCAGCTGAACTGAAAGATCGGCAGTTATCACATTGATCCCTAACTGGCTGAATACTTTTGGTCATTCATCCAAGATACTGATAGTTGAAATAAAAAAACCGCGCTATAGGCGGTTTTTTTATTTTGCGTTGGCGTAAGAGAATAATTACTGACTTTTATCCTGCAACCCACGAGCACTCAGATTGTTATTATCTACTTGCGGCAAACCGGTGGTCGCAGAGGAGGATAACAGCCCGGTCTCAACATAGTTAAGCAGCTTCTCACGGGTATCGGTAATATCCAGATTGCGCATGGTCAACTGACCGATACGGTCATCTGGTGAGAATACGGAATCACCTTTCTCCATGGTCAGACGCTCTGGTTTATAAGTCAGATTGTTAGACACAGTATTCAGGATGGAATAATCATTACCGCGACGCAGTTCCAGTGTTACTTCACCGGTAATCTCGCTGGCAACCCAACGTTGGGCTGAATCACGCAGCATCAGCGCTTGTGGATCAAACCAACGGCCTTGATACAGCAAGCGGCCCAGAACCCGGCCATTAGCATGATATTGCTCAATGGTATCTTCGTTATGAATACCGGTCAGCAGGCGCTCGTAAGCAATGTGCAGTAAGGCCATCCCTGGGGCTTCATAAATACCACGGCTCTTAGCTTCAATAATACGGTTTTCGATTTGGTCGCTCATGCCCAGACCGTGACGGCCACCAATGCGGTTGGCTTCCATCATCAGCTCGACGCTGTCATCAAAAACGACACCATTTAAGGCCACTGGATAGCCGCGCTCAAAACGAACAGAAACTTGTTCCGCTTTCACCACGACATTTTCGTCCCAGAATTTCACGCCCATAATCGGGTTAACGATTTTGACGCTAGAGTTCAGGAATTCCAGATCTTTGGCTTCGTGAGTCGCCCCCAGCATATTGGAGTCAGTGGAATAGGCTTTCTCGGTCGACATTTTGTAATCGAAACCGGATTGAATCATAAATTCAGACATTTCATGACGGCCACCGAGTTCATCGATAAAGTCGGTATCCAGCCAAGGTTTATAAATCTTCAATTCAGCGTTGGTCAGCAGACCGTAACGATAGAAACGCTCGATATCGTTACCTTTATAAGTACTGCCATCACCCCAGATATTCACGCCATCTTCTTTCATGGCGGCAACCAACATAGTACCGGTTACGGCGCGGCCCAGTGGGGTGGTGTTGAAATAGGTGACACCGGCGGTGGTGTTATGGAATGCACCACATTGAATCGCGGCAATCCCTTCAGCAACTAGCTGTTTGCGACAATCAATCAGGCGAGCTTTCTCTGCACCATATTCCATCGCTTTACGCGGGATAGCATCGTAATCTTCTTCGTCAGGCTGACCCAAATTAGCCGTGTAGGCATAAGGAATTGCCCCTTTTTTCTGCATCCACAGCAGTGCTGCGCTGGTGTCTAAACCACCGGAAAAAGCAATACCAACACGCTGATTAATAGGAAGGTGTTTGAGAATAGTTGTCATCAATTAAATCCTGTATGAATTAGATCTGTCTGGCAAAGGTTTCAATGCCTACATTGATATCGCAAAACCCAAGTTTGGTCAAAGAGATTTTGCATATTTATGTGTATTTTATTGCATAACTATTTGATTGCTACTTTGTTGAAATAACGTTCCATTTAAATTAATTTACCGTTCTGTTATGGTGTCTATATCAACTTTTTATCGCGTATAACCCGTTAAAATTTAAAGTGGTAAATCGCCTTTGTAAATCAGCGCATAGGGATATTTCACCATAGTGGTGGAAAGCGCGGATGTATGCAAATAGACATGGTTTCAGGGACTGTTAAGTTGAAAATCTTTCGCGAAAGCGCGTGGTATAAAAAGCGAAAATCCTACCGAGTGTTGTTTTGGCGTGAAATAACACCGCTGGCTATTCCGCTGTTTATTGAAGGGTTGTGTGTGTTACTGATGGGGGTGTTTAGTACCCTGTTGGTGAGTTGGTTGGGTAAAGAAGCGATGGCTGCGGTGGGATTAGCCGACAGCTTCAATATGCTGATTGCTGCCTTTTTTAGCGCGGTTGCACTCGGAACTTCAGTGGTCGTGTCATTCAGTTTGGGGCAACGTAAACGTAAACAGGCACAAACCGCCGCCCGTGAATCCATCTCTCTGCTAGTGTTAATTTCGTTATTATTGGTATTGCTGGTGCATTTTTCCGGTGAGACCATTATCAATCTGATGGCCAGTCAGGCGGACCCCGCGGTTAAGGCGATGGCTCTGACCTACCTACATTTGACGGTCTGGAATTATCCCGCAATGGCGATAGCGCTGGTGGGCTGCGGTGCACTGCGCGGCGCCGGTAATACGCGGTTGCCGATGTTTATCAATATCGGCATGAACATTCTCAATATTGTTATCAGCAGTGTGCTGATCTACGGTCTGTTCAATTGGCAGGGCTTGGGGTTTGTGGGCGCAGGGATTGGAATCACGCTTTCCCGCTATATTGGCGCATTGGTGGTGGTTTTAGTGCTGATTTTTGGCACCAATAATACCCTGCGAATCCCCTTTAAAGCCTATTTTATGCCCTTTACTGCGGCCATCATGTTTGAGGTGTTGAGTATTGGCATTCCTGCCAGTGTTGAGTCGGTGATGTTTAGCGTTGGTAAACTGATTACTCAGCGTTTTGTTGCTGGAATGGGGACGGAAGTGATTGCCGGTAACTTTATCGCTTTCTCAATTGTCGGGCTGATTAACTTACCTGGCAATGCTCTGGGATATACCTCGACCATTATTATCGGCACCCGTTTGGGGAAAGGGCAGATTTTGCAGCCCATTCGCCAAATCAAGCATATTTTTTGGTTATCAACGCTTGGGGTCTGCTTTATTGCTTTATTATCAATTCCTAGCGCTGGTTTTCTGGCGTCGCTGTATACCAATGAGCCGGGTGTTATTGATGTTGTGAAGCATCTGATCTGGATTAATGCGCTGTTTATGCCAATTTGGACCGCAGCTTGGGTATTGCCATCCGGCTTGAAAGGGGCGAAGGATGCCAGTTACACCATGTGGGTGGCGCTGGCCGGAATGTGGGGTTGTCGTATTATCGCCGGTTATATTCTGGGGGTAACCTTGGGATTTGGTGTCACCGGTGTGTGGATGGGCATGTTCCTCGATTGGATCGTGCGCGGTGTGCTGTTTTACCGACGGATGTCCACCGGCCGCTGGTTGTGGCGTTATCGGCCCACGGCGTGATAGCGTAATATTATCCGCGCTTATAAAACGTGCGGGTTTCGTGCTCGGACGGCTGGCGGCTTTCCCTGAATGGAAAGCTGCAGGGCGTGAGATTGAAACCGGCGTACCCAATAAATAATCTGTTGTACTCCACACCCGTAATCCCTATCACTTTCTGATATCCCTTGGCATAGCCTGATGCCAGGGGATTAGATTCGAAGCAAATCACTTTTCCCTTGTTCTCTTTCCTGCCAAAAACGTCATTCCGCAATAGTTTGAACCTTATCACAAAACAACAAAACAAAATAAAACCACAAAATGGCTATTTGTAGTTTTAAATTTCTCACTATATTAATTTTAAAGAGTATTGGTTTAATTTTGTGAATTTAAAGTGTAACAGGTGGAATTAATGGCTGTCATGTTAGCCGGGCTAATCGATGTCATCATGTTGTTTTATGTTGCTTTGAATGGCTATTTCTGTGATGGTGAATTGCAGTTAAAAACATAATAACACTTTCTAACATTTCTTATCTTTTGAGGCCCGACATGAAAAATGTAGCAATTCTCGGAAGCAGCGGGGGAAATCTGTTCAATCTTGGTGGTGCATACCCTGAGAGGCTTTTACAAGAGATTTATACCCAACTTCATTCTGCCGGTTTAGCTGTCAGCGCGGTGCAATTTATTGCCGCTGAAGAGTCAATGGATGTGGCTAAACCCACTACCGCCGCCGCAGTTTATTCCCTCACCGCTGAAGAGGGGGATAAACCTCGCATCAGCTTTCAGGGGAAACTGTCAGAGGTTAATGATGCAGTAAAATCGTCAGATGCAGCCATCGCGGCACAAATTCGTGCTGGTGATATTGATGGCATCATTATCATGAGTGCAGACCCTGACCGCAGTAATAAAGAAGCCATTCTGGCCGCGATAGAAAAGAAAATCCCGATAGTGGGTACCGGCGGCACTTCAATGGCGATTATCACCTCCAAAGGGGCGAATGTGATTGCCACATCGGGCACCACAGGCACCAATAGCCGTACACGAGCTATCTCCTTTACCGCCTCATTATGCAAATACTGGCAGATAAAATATACCCCGGTACTAGGCAGCGGTGATGCCAGCGCGCCGAGTAGCGATAAAAGTCTGCTAAAAAGAATCAATATTCGCAGCATCATGATCCCGGCTTTACCCGGCTTTATTGCCATGGCAATTGTGCTGGCATTAAGCCATATCCCCGGATTGCAGTCACTGAATACTATCTTCGAACTGTTACTGAAAGGGTTACCGGTGATTGTCGCGGTTATTGCGGCAAAACAGGTTTCTGAGCTGGACGAAGTGTCGATTGTGGCCGGGGTTGTGGCTGGTGTGCTGTCGGTCGAAGGGGGATTAATTGGTGGCATATTAGGCGGGATTGGGGCCGGTATTATGGTGCGCTACCTGTTTGGCTTGTGTTTGAGATGGCAATTCCCGATGACCACCATCAACATCGTGGCTGGTGGGTTATCCGGTTTAGCTTCTGGCTTGGTGATGTATTACCTGCTCAGCCCACTGGCATTAGCCGCTGGCGATTATATTAAATTAGCTATCGAAGCGACTCTGGCCTTTAGCCCAATTCTGGCGGGATTATTGGCAGGTTTGGTTATTTGGCCTGCCATTCTGGGCGGCGTGTATCACGCGGTTATATTGCCACTGGTGTTGCTGGAAATGGAAAAATCCGGTGTCAGCTTCCTTGGTGCGGTGGATATGGTCGGCTTGGTCATGGTGGCTGCAGGAATTAACCTGGCTAACGTCATTGCCCCACGAGAAAAAAGTGAGGCGGCAGTCGCGGCTCCGGGGTTGTTAATAAACCTTGGCTTTGGGACCTTTGTCGAATCAGCTTATCCCTTCATGTTCTCCAATAAAGTGGTCTTCGCCGGCGCCATATTCTCAGCCGGTATCGGTGGCATGTTGTTGGGATGGTTAAATATTAAAGGTGTGGCTTATGTGCCTGCGTTCGCCTCACCATTCTTGTCAAATAACGCGTTTTATATGGCGGTGGTGATGGCGGTAACTTTAGTACTGACCTGCATTATCACGCTGTTAGCCAATAAGTTTGTTGCAATTAAAAAAGCAGTACCCGAATCCACAACACCAGGGATCTCGGCTAAAAGTTAACAATTAAAAAAGCAGTTTTATATAAATCAAGTAGAGGTAAATATGTTCCACGCTGATATGAGTAAGAAACGTTCCGTCGCCATGGATAAAGTACGCAATGCAATTGAGTTACATGGCGGTCAAACTATTCTCAGTACCGGAATAACTGGAGATGATGCTCGCTTAGCGAAGGCTGTATGCGATTCAGGGGTTAAATTATTGGAACCTAACCACCCGGCGTTGGCATTAGCACGTGGCCATAACGGTGTGACTAATATGCATGCCGCAGAGCGTATTCGTCATGAGATAACCATTGGTCAAATGGCTGAAGCGGTGCAGGGCGTGCGTAATGTTGTTGCCGACGATATTTTTATTACTGTCGGAATTGCTGGCGGTTTTACTGAAACTGTCCCGACGCCGGTCACTGAACAGGATATTTTACTGATAGCTCAATCAGGTGCTGATGGCTTGCATACTCATAAATCCAGCTTTGAGGATTTAAAGGAATTAGTCGATTTGGCCCATAAATATGGCCTGACAGTAGATGCTTATATTGGTCATCCCAGTGATTTACACACCTTCGGTATTGCGGCTGAAACACCGGCAGATGTTGCCGCAGTGGCAAAAAAGATGGAAGCACTGGGTGTCGATATGATTGGTTTAATGACGGGCATGAGCTATGAAGGGGTTACCGCTGGTGATATTCCAGAAGCGATTAAGCAGCGGCTTCTGGCTTTGGTGGGGGCGGTTTCAGTACCAACATTAGCTGAGGGTGGCATCAATTTGGAAAATGCGAAGGCATTTAAAGATACTGGAGTGAATATTCTGGTGGTGGGCACCGCCATTGATAATGTGGTTTGCAATGCAGCCAAGGATGTTGTCGCGCAGTTTATTACTCACTAATGGACGTCAGTAAGCAGGGAGGGAGAATACTTTCTCCCTTTTTTATTGGAGTTAAATTATGTATAAATTACTGGCTCTTGATCTTGATGGCACTTTGCTCAATAAGGAAAATAAAATATCGCCACAGAATATTAGCGCGATAAAACAGGTTATCGATGGTAATGGTATTGTCGTTCTCTGTTCAGCCCGGCCGGTTAATGCCATGGCTGCCGTGATTTGCAATACTGAATTAGAGCACCTCATTCGCTATTTTATTTCGTTTAATGGTGCATGGATATATGACTGTATTGAGAAAAAAGATCTTCGCTTTATCCCGCTATCTGGTCATGATGTGCAAGTGATTACTCCTTTATTAACAGGACGTAAATTCCCACATCACTTTTTTACCCGCGATAAAATTATCTCTTCGTCAAAAGATATCAATTACTATACAAAATATGAATCTGAACTCTTTGATATGGAAATATTGATTTCTGAGCCTGTCAATATTTCTCAGCGAGATGATATTGTTAAAGTCTCTATTGTTGGCTCAACTGATTTTATTGCTAGTGTTGCTGATAAAATAGATCAAAAATTTCATCAGCAATATTCACTCAGTAAGACCAGCAATCATTATTATGAAATAATGAGCCACGGCATCAGTAAAGGCCGTGGACTGCATTATCTGTGTCAGTACCTAAATATCAATGCTGAATCAGTGGTCAGTATGGGTGATCAGGAGAACGATATCAGCATGTTTCAGTTTTCTGAAGTCGGTGTTGCCATGGGAAATGCCAGTGATTTTGTTAAATCTTGCGCAGATAGAGTGAGTTTAGATAATAACCAGCATGGAGTGGCTTTTACCATTAATCAGCTCTGGCCATAGTGGCGGAATAGCCTTTTGTTTCAGAAAATTATTGAGTAGAATGACACACAAATGTATCGCAGCCGGGCCGCCATTACTTATGAATCAGATCAAACGTAAACAGTTTATTTTGGAGAAGCTGGATAGTCTTGGTGAGGTTTCTGTTATTGGTCTTTCCGAGGAACTGGGTGTGACGTCTGAAACGATCCGCCGAGATCTTTCCTATTTGGAGAAGAGCGGAGAGGTCACTAAAGTTCATGGCGGTGCGATAAAAGTTCAGAATATACAAGAGGGCAGTTTTGCCCAACGCATGGATTTAAATCGCCAGGAAAAAATGGTGATTGGCCAATATGCCGCATCGTTGGTAACAGAAAACGATACTTTATTTATTGACTCTTGCACTACCACGCTTATTTTTTCATCATTCTTGCCATTAGTAAAATTCACTGTTTTTACCAATTCATCATTAATTGCTGATCAAATTAAAAGTAAAAATAATATGGCCATCGTGCATGTTCTGGGCGGTGAATATAACCATACTTATAAAGCTAATTTAGGTATTCAGACAATTGAACAAATGAATGATATTCACACTGACTTCTCCTTTGTGGGCGTGGGTGGGATAGACAGTGATTTTGGTGTGATGGTGAAAAATCTGGATGAAGGGCGCATTGCCAAGAAAATGTTGGCGATGGGGCGGCAGAAAGTCATTCTGTGTGATACCAGTAAATTTGGTCAAAGTGGGTTAATGAAAATAAGCGACATCAATGACATTGATATTATTGTCACGGATAAAAAGAAAAATCCGCATAAGCGGGCGATTGAAGCCATTTATGCGGATAAAATTATTTACGCGAATTAATTTTAGCGGAACAAGATGTCTGTCGTCATTGGTTGCTTCGTTTCTTGGTCAGCCCAGCCTGCAACTTAGCTGAACGGTGTTTCGCTATTAAGAGCGACCATGGGTATTCACTAATCTCCTCTGTAAACGATGTTTGCAGGAAAAAACTATAGCAAAAAATTTTCTCTTCTTCTTGAACCGAATTATTAATCATTTCCCGCCGATTGCCGATATAGAGGTAAGTGACTCCATCGTGAGAACAAGAAAAAGGCAATGGGAAGACGTGGGATGAGGAAGCGCCGTAAATGTTAGGCTTTTCTGGTCCCGGCTGAAAGGGTGAAGCATTAATTGCCGCTGAGCAGAATGTTATTCCTTATTTTCCGAATGGCTAATATCGCCTTGTTACTGCACATCAATACTTATTTGCATCGGGGAAAGTATGGATAATTTTCAAAAAGAGATCGAGGAGAGAACTAATCTCACTTCATCAAACAGATTTGAACTGCTGCTGTTCCGTCTGGGGGAATCCCAGGAAGAACAACAATCTGAGTTGTATGGTATTAACGTATTTAAATTGCGTGAGATAGTCCCAATGCCGACGCTAACCAAGGCTGCGGGCATGGCATCACCGATGATGGGGATGGCGAATATTCGCGGAGAAATCATTCCTGTGATTGACCTCCCTGCCATTGTGGGTTGTGTGCCAAAAACCGGATTAAATATTCTGCTAGTGACTGAGTATGCCCGCAGCACTCAAGCATTTGCGGTGGAATCGGTGGATGACATTGTTCGCCTGGAGTGGAGTCAGGTATTGGCGGCTGACGCAGGGGTTAAGAGCCGCAATATCACCAGTATTGCTCGCCTTGACAATGATAAAGCCAGTAACCGGCTGGCACTGGTTTTGGATGTTGAGCAGATTTTATATGACATTATTCCCGCTAACCGCGATGTTAAAATAGATAGCGAGAAGAGCAAAGCCTTTGATCTGAAACCGGGCGCGGTGGCTATTGTGGCAGAAGATTCAAAAGTTGCCCGCTCAATGCTGGAACAAGCCATGAAGATGATGGACATTCCAGCCGTGATGCATATCACCGGCCTAGAGGCTTGGAATAAAATCAGAAAGATAGCGGATGAAGCGCGAGCCGAAGGGCGGCCTATTGCGGATAAAATCGCGTTTGTGTTAACCGATTTGGAAATGCCAGAAATGGATGGTTTTACACTTACATTGAATATTAAGCGCGATGAGTTCCTCAAGAATATCCCGGTTATTATTCACTCTTCGTTGTCTGGTAGTGCCAATGAAGATCATGTCCGTAAAGTTGGTGCAGATGCTTACGTGGCAAAATTTGAAGCCAACGAATTGGAAGCTGCCATCCACAGTGCGCTGGATTCTAAGAAAGCCATTAACTCGTAGCCGTTATGTGTTTTTCGCAGACCCGTTCCTGAGTGTTATATTGACAGGAACGGGCTTGCTATCGCAAAACTAGAAGTTATATTTAACGCCTAACATCACGGCGGTATCACTGTAGCCTTTGCCACCGATTTGTTGACCTACATTCCCCCAAATATTCAGTTGCTTATTAATTTGGCCTTCCACACCGGCCTTCAATTCGCCGATATTGCGAGCTCCGGCTTGTTTCACGGTAATGCCATCCATTTGTGTACCAAAGTCTTTGGTGTTGTGGAGCCAGTTAGCCTCAACAAAGGGCTGGAATACCCGGTCTTTGCCTTTATCACTTTCGTGGAAACCATTCATAAAGGCTTTCACCCCTAAACGGGTCTGGATATTACCCTCACCGACACCTGAAACACGGGTGCCATTAGCCTCTTGATGGTCGTCAGCTTTCACGCCCATCCAGGTGACTTGCGCTTTGGGCTGAATAAAGTAAGTGGCATTTTTAGCGGTATTTTCACCGACGTTAAAGGTATATCCACTCTCAATAGATGCTGTTACACCCTTGGATTTGTACTCTTCGGTATGCAAATACTGACCGTCAACACTGTTATTGAACCAGCTGTATTGCGCCCAACTATCGACATATAAACCTGACTTATCGGCTTCATTGGCATACCAGGTGCCGTACACTCCCAAGCTGTAGCCATCGACAGATGCACGAGCGCTATAGCCGGAAATCCGCGACTCGGTTTTACTTTTGCTCGTGCCGTAACCGCCCATCACACCTAAATGCAGTCGGTCTAAATCGTTATGACTCCACTGGGCAATATCGCCGCCCAACTGCAACACATAGCGGTTAGATTGCGTACCTAACTGGTCTCGTGCATCACGCGAGCGGTTGTGACCCCCTTCATTACGTAGCCACATGCTGGTCACCTTTTGCTCGCCAGTCAGGGCGTCGATATATTGGGTTTCTCCCAGACGGTCATGTAGCCGTGTAACAAACATATTGTTGGCTGCAGCCAGGTTGGCGCTGTAAGAGCTGGCTTCAGGCCGCTCAATCATGATTGATGGGCCGGGTACGCGCGCAACTTCTGAGTCTGGGTCAGGTTCTGTATCCGTACTGATAGTATTGGTCAGATACCAATTACTGATATTTGCTCCTGCGCCACGCACCAGAGAGTAATCAAATGCACCGGCGACGATACGGCCATTCTTAACAAATTCACCGTCAGAATTGCCATTAACTTGTACCAATTGAATGCCATTTAGGGCTGCTGCGCCGCTACCGCCGGCATTGAGCACACTGACCCATGCTGTTCCCGAGGTATTGCCGTTTACCACTAGTTTATCGGTAGCGGAATTGTCATCACCTAATACCGTGTTAAATATAATTTCTCCGTCATTGGAGTGGAGGTCTCCATCAATAGTTAGCAGGTTATTTGCCTGCGCACTGGTCACTACAGCGGTATGAAATTTGATGAGTCCAGCATTGGTTGTCGTGCCAATGGTTTGCTGATAGCCAGCTAAATCCAATATGCCGCCGCTGCTGATGTCATAAATTGAGTTGGCACTAAAGGCATTATCAATGCCTGCTTTTAATATTGCGCCATTGTGGACTTCAGTCTGTCCAGCATAAGTTTGATGATTACTAAATTGCGTCAGGCCATTATCAGCAACGACAGTACCTGTTCCACTTAATAGATGGTCAAACTGGTAATGGGTATCGTTGTGGTTAAATACCACGCGCCCCTCTCCGGCACCAAAACTAATCTGATTGGCATTGATGGTCCCAGTTGCTGTTGCCGCCTGATGTTCAGCCGAGCCAAAATTCAGTGCGCCGGTTGAACCAACAAATTCAGCAATCAACAGACTATTACCGACATTCACCACACCACCGTTAGAAACAGTTAGCGCTCCATTGCCGACACTGCCGACAGTGACATTACCGCTGTTATTCCATATTGAACCGACATCACTGACCGTTACAGTGCCGGTATAACCGGCTTTTAGCGCAATGCGACCACGAGCATTTTCAACGGTAGCGCCGTCAGAAATAATTAAATGGCCGTTAGCCAAATAACCGACAATGGCATCCTGATCCATATGCCATAAAGAGTTATTGCCCGTAACATAGGCATAAGCATCACCAATATTACTGCCGCCACCTCTACCTACTATTCCCTGTCCTTGAGTGGCAAAGTCGGTACCCGCACTATGTAAAGTATATAACTTAGCGCCATCCTCAATTCGAATAATGCCGCTTTCGACATTACTGATATCGCCATAGCTAGTAATGGTTGAACCCGTACCGCGGATAGTGAGGTTTTGTGCTGCGCCATTTTTCCCACGGCCAAAAAATATTCCGCCATAGAGTGTTAAATCACCGCCATCCTCAACAGTCACATCGGCTTCGCCGTATATCATAAATATCCCGGCCCAACCGGTATTACCTAACGAACTATTGCCCAACAGCATGGTTGAACCTGTGCCGCTGACTAAAATAGAGCCGGAAGACCCCACTTCTTGAGCCATAGAAATCCCTCTAGGAGTAATGACGCTAGCGCCATCGAGGACCGAGATTTTACCTGCTCCGTAGTTACCGATTTGTATATTAGTCTGATTACTAGAATGGGAGGCATCAGCATAAATACTGCTCCAAACTGAGTCTGCACCGCTGACAATCACTTCACCTTCAGAACCGGCTTGATCGCCTAAAATTGTTGTTGAGTTAGCGGCATAGAAGAGTTTGCCACCGTCTTTAATGGTTAGCGTAGCCTTTCCCAGTTCTCCAATATGCTGTTTAAACCCATTGGCACTGGAGCCGGATAAGGGTTTACCGAGAGTCCATTGATTCCCATTATTAACCGTGATTGAGGCGTCACTCCCTGAAGAGACTCCCATTGCCAAATTCCAACTTGCGCCGGTTGTGTCTAATATAAGATTGCCGCTCTCAACCAGAGCATTGATATTACTGTCAGGTAAAATGGCCAGGCTCCAGTTATTCGGATCACTCCATTCAGAGGAAATGGTGCCAAGCCATTCATTAGTCGCAGCATGTACATTAGACACGCCAGCATTTGCTAAAATGGCGATAGAGATCAATAACGATAACGTATTTCTTGCCGGTGATTTTGAAGAAACACCAAAATAGCTTCTCTGGTATGTCATATTAAAATTCCTTGCTACTGTTGATAGATCTATAGCGCAATAAAGTTATTTATTTATCGCCATTGAATTTATTAAGTATAAAACTTCATTTTTTTAATTATTTAATGCTTTATTTTACATATTGATAACTTTTTCTCGTTTACCAATAAGTACTGGTATTACAAAGGGATACTTTAGGTTCGGAATGAATAGCAATGTCAGTGCTATGATTTATTTCAGAAAAAATAATCTGACCCATTCAGGATTAAACCCGAAAGAGCGGCGAAATAGCATGTTTGACGGAATATGAACCTCACTGTTCTACGTTTTGTCATATAAGATTTCTACCTGGTGTTAAATTAATACTAATTAATGAAAATAATTCTTATTTAATATTTGTTATTTTTAATATGTATTATTTATATTGCAGTAATGATCTTAAAAAGTAACAGTGTGGGTGTTAATATTTCCTTATTAATGCAAGTGATTATCACTTTGTTTATTAGTGGGGCGTTCCTGTCTCAAAATACAGAATAGAAATAGGGTGGGATATAAGATAAAGAGCTAGATCAATGTAGGATATTTCCTCTATTGGCTATTATTTGCGCCATTCGAGATAATTCCGACCAGCTCGATATTAAACCGAACAAAGTATACGAGCGTGTGTAACATTCTGGGGCTAGGTGTATTGCGCTTGACTTATTTTGCTCAATTTGTATTTTAGGGACATGCGCACATTTTTGATTATCGTTCCCGATGGGGGCATGTTATTTGAAGCGGCCGGAGTCGCCGACATCCTGATGCAAGCCAACCGCTTGAGGTCTACTGATGCTCCGCTTTATCAGGTGGCAATAGCGACAACCCAATCTCATCGAGTGGTGCATGGGTCGTCAGGACTTAATTTGTTAGCTGACCACCGCCTTGTCGATCTTGACCCAGAACAGCAGCGTGACACCATTATGGTCACGGGCAGAGGGGCGACTGATGAAGAAGGTTCGTATGTCGCCAATTGGATTCGTCGTGCCGCCCCCAACGCGCGGCGTGTTGCATCCGTTTGTGGTGGTGCTCTGGTGCTGGCAGAGGCGGGTTTACTGGATGGTCGGCGGGCGACCACACATTGGCGATTGCTGGATACGTTGCAATCTCGCTTTCCTAAGGTGAAAGTCGAGAATGGGCCACTTTATGTTCAGGACGGCTCAGTCTGGAGCTCTGGTGGTGTCAGTTCGGGTTTTGATCTCACTTTGGCGCTTGTTGAAGAAGATTGTGGTTTCACTCAGGCGCGCGATGTGGCACAAGACCTTGTGATGTTTCTTCGTCGTCCCGGTGGACAGACTCAGTTCAGCCGCTATCCTTTGAATCAGGCCAAAACACTTGGCCCAATTAGCGACCTCCAGTCATGGATTCTTGAGAATCTTGCCTGTGATCTTTCTGTTGAGAAACTCGCAGAAAGAGTCGCCATGAGCCCACGTAACTTTACACGAGTATTCACCCGCGAAACGGGCATTTCTCCCGCCAAATTTGTAGAAGATGCTCGCCTGCATATGGCCAGGCAATATCTGGAACAGAGTTCGGACAGTATTGAGCAAATCGCAACCACCACCGGTTTTGGTAACAGCCTTAACCTGCGGCGAGTTTTCGAAAGAAATCTGCAACTCACCCCGACTGAATATCGCGCCCGTTTTCATTCCCGTAAGTTGGCCTAAATTGATCTATTAATGTCATTTACGCCATTTATTTCTCGCGCTAGATTTAAAGCAGAGCAAATAACTAAGGAGTAGATCATGGTCAAAGTAGGCATCAATGGATTCGGCAGAATCGGACGAAATGTTTTGCGTGCGGCGTTGGGTCGTAATGATTTTGAGGTTGTGGCGATCAATGATTTGACCGACAGCAAAACCTTGGCACATCTCCTAAAATACGATTCCCTTTCAGGGACATTAGCCGCCAACGTTGAGGCTGGTGAAAACCAATTGAGACTAGATGGCAAGCCTATTCATGTTTTCTCAGAAAGGGACCCAGGTGCGATCCCGTGGAAAAGTGTGGGTGTTGATGTGGTTATCGAAGCCACTGGCTTTTTTACCGATAAAGCTAAAGCTGAAGTACACATCACCAAAGGTGGAGCTAAGCGAGTGATTATCTCCGCGCCCGGAAAGAACGACGATATTACCATCGTGATGGGGGTCAACCATGATAAGTACGACCCTGCGATTCACAAAGTTGTCAGTAATGGCAGCTGCACCACTAACGGTCTTGCCCCTGCGGCTCAGGTTCTTCATCAAGCTTTCGGCATTGAATATGGTTTAATGAATACGACCCACGCCTACACCAACAGTCAGGCGTTACACGATCAACCCGAAAAAGATTTGCGTGGTGCTCGTGCTGCCGCGCTCTCGATTGTTCCTTATTCCAGTGGCGCTGCTAAAGCGCTTGGTAAGGTTATTCCTGAGTTGGATGGCCGCCTGACCGGTTATTCTCTGCGAGTCCCGGTTCCCGTGGTTTCTATCGTTGACTTAACCGTTACATTGAAGCGTCAAGTGACTGCGGATGAGGTGAATGCCGCTTTCCGTAAGGCTGCGGAATCGGGGGCTCTCAAGGGGATTTTGGGTTACAGCGACGAACCTTTGGTGTCTAGCGACTACAAAGGTGACCCTCGGTCATCCATTATTGATGGGCTTTCCACCTTAGTTATTGGCGGTAATTTGGTCAAAATCTTGGCATGGTATGACAACGAGTGGGGGTTCTCTAACCGTTTGGTTGATCTTGCAGTATTGATGGAAAAACGTGGATTATAGTGATTTAAGACGATAAAACTAAGCGCTCACGCCCTTTTGCTGACGGTCAGAGGTCAGCAAAAGCAAAAAGCCCGCTTAAATTTCTTTAAGCGGGCTTCTCTAATGTGGCTCCTCTGACTGGACTCGAACCAGTGACATACGGATTAACAGTCCGCCGTTCTACCGACTGAACTACAGAGGAATCGTGTGAACGAGGCGAATCATAGCGGGGGTGGTGGCGTTTGTCAAAGTAGAAAAACACTAAAAACGCGCGTTTGCTGAGGGAATGAGCTTATTGGCTTGTTTTTCAGCAAACTTGTCTATTTTCCGCAGATTTATCTCATTGACTCTGTTTCCATAGGCTAGAAATTTACTGGGTAACCAGCTGAAAATTACGTATGTTACGGCGTCACTTTTACTGATTGACTGTTTTTGACCTGATTCCCAGCATCGTCAAAATAGATGTAGCTCAATGTCAGTTCACCAGTGAGTGATGTTGGCTGTTTTTCAAATTGGTATTGCCGTTCAGAGAAGGGAGACACCATCATGTCCATCTCTTGGGCGATGGTATAGTTTTGTTGTGGATGATTTTGTAGCTGAATTTGGCCGAATGAAACATGATATGGCGAAGGGTTATTAGCGACGAGGACATATTTTTTATCTTGCTTACGCAGGGAAAAACTCACTTTTTTCATCGCTTCCTCCGGTTTAGGCATAAGGCCTGCAGGGCGATAGAAAATTTTTATCTGCGTATTCATCGCCATGGCAACTTGTGCATAGGCATTGTCGTTGCGCCGTGACTTCGGCGGGATTTCATAGAGATTAAGCCAATAGACCGATTCTCGATCGGTGGGCAGGTTGTCACCTTTGTTGATAATGCGTAGTCCCTGGGCGGCTCCCGGTTGCATTTTAAATACTGCCGGTAACACCATAAAAGGCGCTTTGGCTTGATCCGGTGTGCTATCGACATCACCATCATCAACCCAGGTTTGTACGACTACCGGGTAATCATTGGTATTTGCCAGCATCAGCGTACGTTCCCTGGATTCGGGCTGATAAATCATCCGTGTTGCTCCCGTCACCAGGCCGGCGATAGCCTGTTGATGGATGCTTAACATCAGTAAAAATAAGCTAAAGTATCTCATTGTATCTTCACCAGAACATAAGCTGTGGCATCAACCTTGCCCGCGGTAGGTGTGCCATTAGGTAGTTTTTTCAACGTGGCGGTGAAATTGTGTGAATAGTTGTTAAAGTCGGTGGCACTGCTGCCTGTGCTATTGGCACCCGTGAGTACCGGATACCAACCGGCACTGGCGCTGGAGGCACAGTCTTTGACACATCCCCCCCAGCCAACAAAGTTTATGGCGTTTCCGCTGCTATCACTCAAGCTGATACCCACGCCAGTAGCAATACGGCTGTCAGTCCCATAATGGTCAGAAAGTAAGTAACTCACTCCACCTGCAGAATTAACCAGCCCTAAACCTTGAGCTTTTAAATATCCGGGTAATGATGTTTGGATGCCGAGCGCAGTTTGCCCGCTATTAACCCCCGATTCCGTACCTGACTGGCATTCGATATCGACGGTTATGTTGGCGCTACGAGTTTGATTATCAATGAGTTCACTAACAGTAATAACCGGGAAGACGACGTAGGGTGTCACATTACGAACTACGCAGGTATTTTTACGCGTTAGGGTGGAAACGGGCGAGGTATTCATGCCGAATGCCATATAGCGACCTGTTCCCCAGGTCTGGTAATTGGTCGCAGAGTCATAACCGGTTTCAGGGACTGGCATGCCGGGGCCTTTAAAAACCACATATCCATTAGGTTGGTTACAGGTATAGCTGCCGGAATAGTTATCTGCCGCAGGCCCAGAGCAGCCCCAAGTCGCAGGGCCTGGTGTGCGATCGACTGAGCCAACTTTTTTCAGTTCGGCGCGAATCTGGCTGAAATGCTTGCCTTTAATCTGAATTTTATTGCCGACGATATCGTATTTTCGCAAGGGAACTTGTTGCCAAATGCGGGTGAATTCGATACCAGAATCAATATGAATCAGTTTCAACGCAGTATATGGGAAGAACGTCTGAAAAAAATTATCGCCCATATTGGTATAGCCACCGACATTGCTGTCACCGTTAGTGGCGAAGACTTCAAATAAACTGTCTTTATCGGCCAAGTCGCACTCATAGATAACGGCTTCAGGATCTGACCAGAAACGGGCAGGGATCAGACTAATCATGCTGGAGGCCAGAATTGAATCAACAGGCTGAATGTAATTGCTAGTTATATTGATATTGCCAAGTTGCAATGAAGCACCATAGTTATCACCACCGATATTGGCCCCTTTCCAAACACATTGTGCATAGCTGGGTAGAGCGGCAGCGAGCAATCCGAGGGTGATACATAGCCGTAACCCTCGCCAGAATCGGGGTTTGCGACGGTATAGATTAGCGTGGTGGTGACTAATAGGATTCATAATTTTTCTCTAGTTCAATGCTGGGTAACGACACACAAGGCATCGAGTCTGTATAGCTCTCTATCGTTATTAGGCTTACCTAAATCGTAATCCAAATGACAACGTTCATTGGGCGCATCCCCCCAGACCAAAAGAAGCGTCCCGCGTGTTTTTTCAGCCCGCAAATATGCCTGGCTGGCTTGGCCGACCATACCGACCTCCCGATTTTGGTGATTATCGCCATTATCGTTATCCGCTTGGCTTTCGGATCTATAAACCATGGTGCCCATCGGTAGTTGGCCACCATCAGCCAGTTTGACGGTAATTAATAGTGGATATCCACTAAGGGTGCGGAAGGTCACTTTCGTCGCGGAGCCAGCATAAGGGGCAATTTGCCGCTCACCATCCTGAAGTTCGGTGTTGAAATCCATGCCGTCGGGATCAAGGGTAATGGTGTTGTAGCGATAAGGAGTCAGTGTCGGCACCAAGGCATAACCATTGCTGTCAATTTTTGCCCCTTGCCCATACATCACTTTGGCACCACTGGCACCTTTGGCTTCTACCAGTGCAAAAGTATCACTCAGGTAGGGCCCTAACGTGATGCCACCACGATGAAATGCTACCGAACCACGGGCACTGGCTGAACCTTGCCAATAACCAGGGCTGCGCGATGCACTGCCACTTAGGCTGGTGGTTGGAAGCCGTTTTTGCAGGCTGCCGCTAAAAGTATTTTCTTTCGTTTGTTCACTACGCGCAAAATCCATACTGTAGCTGGCAGACTGGTCATCGCCCATAACACCTGATAGCGAGGTCTGATAACTGGCTCCACTGACTTTGCTGTTGACTGCGCCCGCAGAGACATAAGGTGCCTGTGGGCTCCCCCCCAATGGGAAAGAAATGGACATCTGCACCACGGTTTCATTGGTGGCGAGGATCTTTGCTCCGTTTGCTGCGGGCATGCCACTGCCGGGATCGACAAAGTAAGTTTCATTTATCCCCCCGGTTTTTTGTTGTGACACTGCCAGATTGAAACTGGTGTTATGCCACAGCGTATTGGCATAACCCAGTTGTAGCTGAGTGTCACGCTTGTGATCATTGCGGTAATCTTGCGAGGAGGCGGTTAAATACAGCGAGCCATAACTGTTGAAGTTCTGATTAAGGGATATTTCAGCCCGACTACGTTGTTTATAGGTGCCAGAGCTCCACACTTTGCCACTGTTGGCCGCCCGCATACCTAAAACATCACTTAAATCACGATAACCTTCTGTTGAATAACGATAACCCGCTACAGATAACGTGGTGTCGGTGGTTTCAAATCTGCGGCTAAACGAGGCGCGCGCCATCCAGCCATTTTGTTGTTCGTCATTGGGTAAACGAGCATCGGAATAGGTGGCATCCAGGCCCAAAGCACCAATATAGTGGGTGAATACCCCCCCCAGCATCACGGCTTGATAACCGGAGGCCAGGCGCAAACCGCTATTTGCGGTAATAGCATTGCTGATCCCACGCTGGTAGGTCAGCTCACTGAATACCTCATGGCTCGCCAGATCACGTACCTGTCCTGCTGCAAAACTATAGCGGGAATAGCCAGGGCGTAACGATTCAGGTACTGAGGCAAAGGGCACCTGAAAAGTACTTAAACTGCCATCTGCTTCCTGAATTTCAACCGTTAGATCGCCACCAAAATTGGTGGCAGACAGGTCATTAAACTCAAAGGGACCAGGTGACACGGTGCTTTGGTAAATTGACCGATTATTTTGATATACCGTGACTTTGGCATTGGTTCTGGCAATGCCCCGCACAATGGGAGCATAACCGCGCTGCGATTCCGGTAGCATACGGTCATCGGTGGCCAACGCCACACCACTAAACCCTAAGCTCGAAAAAAACTGGCCTGAGCTGAATGTTTCGCCTACCGTAATTTCACTACCAATCGTCGGTAGGGCGCGTTGGCTGTACAGCCGGTTAGAGGTCCAATTCGCTCCTCGGGTGTCGTCATAGCGCAGAGAACCTTGTTGACGAAAGCGCCACATGCCGACATTGATGCCATTGTTTAAACTCAGATAACTAGAGTTGGTTGTACGTTTAATGCCATCTTTGTTATAGCCGACATGATATTGGTTTAGGTTGTAATTACTAAAACCAATAGTTTCTCCTGCTGTGAGATTGCGCGGGTCAACATAGCCGCGCGGTACGTTTTTAACAAACAGTTGCGGGATCGACAAATCAAAACGTAACTTGGCATAATCGAAGCGGTAATCACTGGCGGGTAACAACGTTTTAAAATCCAGACAGTTATCGTTGTGATCGACTTTTTCCAGTGCATCTTCTCTAACACCTGCCTGCAACATTTGTGAAACGGACAAGCAGGGAATAACCGTGTCCCCTTTGGTGATAAACATCAGTTCGACGCGATCGACAAAGGTGTTGTTCATAAAGAGATCAACGTGGTATTTACCGGCTTCATAACTGTCTTTTTTATTAAAGCGGGAGATAGAGCCCAAGCCGAGTGATGAACCACGTAATAACGCATCCTCAAACACATACTCGTCTTGATTATTCTCCTCCGCCGCTGACACGATATGGCTGACTAACAGGCCGTGCGTCAATAGACAGAGGAAACCAGGAGAAAACCTCACTGGTTATCCCTGTGTCTGGGCACACTCTGGTTTATCATTGCGGTAACATTACAACGAGTAATTGAAGGAGATGTTGGTGCCATAGTCATTAACCACGTTCAGCGTCAACAACTCACCTTTTTTGGCTTTAACTCCTGTGGGTAAGGCCAAGTCAGTGGTTGAGTTGGGGGCGAACATCTCGCTGGTTGCAAATGAAATAGTCTTTCCATCACTTAACAGCTTGGCATCACGTAGGCTGATATAGTAATTAGTTGGGTTATGAATTTTGATTTTATCGCCGTTAGCACTATCCAGTGTGGCACGGACTTTTTCACCCAATGTATCGACATTTTCTTTTAATGCCGCGGGGCGATAAAAGACTTTCAGCCGGTTATTAACGATCAGAACCAGTTTGTTTTCAGATTGTGCGTCCGTTTTTTTTAATGCGGGGATCTGGAGGAAGTTGAGATAGAAAACGGATTCCCGATCTTTGGGTAAATTCTGCTCGATATATGACAAGCGCACTACCTGCCCACTTTTCGCTTCCATACGAAATATTTGTGGCGTCAATGTGAAAGGAACATCACTTTTTGATGGCGAGGACTGATTATTGCCATCATCCATCCATAATTGAACCAGGTTAGGGTGGTCGTCTTTATTGCTCAGTTGCAGTACTTTTTCCCTGGTGCCTTCAGGATAAATGATACGAGTTCCTGTCATGACAACACTGGCTTTCGCCCATATGGGTACGCCGCTAAGAAGCAGCAACGAGCAGGCGATAAATTTGTGGGCAGTCAGTGTCATAGCGCTTACATATCCTTGGTTTTTCTGGTTGGTATCGGCTCCGTTACCGGGTGGCCAACGTATTCATGAAACTGTTTAAATTTCACGGATAGTCAGGGATAAGTGATCGCATACTGAGCTGAAGCAATAACGCTCCCTGCAGTCGCGCGACCTTCTTCCGTAATATATTGTGCTGCCAGATCCTGGGATGCAGATGTCGCACCCGCGGCAAGCGTAATGCCCGGTACTGAAACACTGCCTCCAGACATGCGAATTGGCGCCCCGTTTGTATCAAGTAACTGAATGGCTACGTTTTGCGCTGTTCCTACATTGCCCAGATTACCTGCAGACGTCACATTCATCCCTTGAAAAACCGAGCTGATTTTGGTGTCTTGGATGGCAATATTGCAGCCGGTGAGATTGATGGTGAAATTGGTTTTACCGGCAACTGAATTCACTTGGTTCAGGTTGCTGGTAGAGACGGTTGGTAATAAAACAACTGGCGTGTTGGCTGTGCCATTGATATCAACCATACAAGTCTGTTCAGCCACTTCACCCTGAAACTTGATAGTATTATTTGAGGTCGCAGCCAACACCACACCCGGTAGGGCAAGTAGTACCAGCGCTATTAGAGTTTTTCCCATGTAATTCCCACTTAATTTTATGATTTATATTTTTGCAAACGAAGACCTATGGCATTCAACAAAATGAGCGATCATTAAGTCAAATATGATCATCCGTTATTTATATTGACTATTTGGTTTCAGGACGGGGGTAGTGTAAGTGTAAATAGAGGGGGGCAGAATGAGAGGCGTCTTTATTTTGCACGTGAAATTTCCCACAAAAGCTGTAGGAACTTATCCTAGAAAAGTGAAGTTTAATTATAAAGTCATTTTATTTCAATCTCTTAACTCATATTTAGTTAGCTAATTATACATTAGCGGTCAGAAATAAATCTTCAGAATTAAGCGGTAACCTCGCCAGAATATTCAGATGGGCTTTTGGTGAACCGGTATTTTAATGTCTATGCTCTAGGGGGCTATTTCCGCACGAGAGGCAATTAATTTCACTAATAATTGGTTGGTTTCAGTTAACAGTGTCAGATAATCGACGCCGTGCGCAATTGCGGCGTGCCTATTCTGTTCTTGCAGCAGAGATTCAAATTTAACGCCACTTTCCACTAATGCCTGGGCATCAATGAGTTGCACACCACCTTTAATGCGGTGTACCAAACTGGCCATCTCTCTATAAGTTTCTGCCGAAACAGTATTAGTCTCATCGGTGGTGAGGCGGGTATATAGCTGCGTCAACTTGGCAGTATCTTGTAAATTGCTTTCTAATAAGGATTGCAATAACTGCAATTCAACCTCGGCACTACCTCCTGATAGTGATTTTAGCTTATTTTTTGCGGCAATAAAGTCAGGAGATTGCTCACTCTCTGTCGTGCTCAACGCCATTTCTCGCTGAACAGTAACCTCTTGTGGATTAATCTTGTGGTCTTCCTGGGGATGAACCACACCGACATGACGGGCGATAATTTCCTGCCGCAGCAGTGTGGTACGCAATGTATCAATAGCCACGGGTTTAACCATACAATCATTCATCCCGGCCTCTCTGAAACGGCTGGCACTTTCTTCGCGTGCATCTGCGGTACAACCAATGATTATCATGTCTTTCATCATCGGACTATTGCGGATGTGAGCGGTTAGTTCGTATCCATTCATTAATGGCATATTATAATCTGTGATGACAGCATCAAAACTATAGTGCTGCAATATTTGCCAGGCTTCTGCACCATTTTCCGCACTCATAACCTGCTCGATACCAATAAAAGCCAGCTGCTGTTGAAGCAACTGACGGTTAGCGGGTAGATCATCCACGACCAGAATACGTAAATTTTTCAGCTGACTAAGTTGTGTTTCATCAGCATGTATAATGTTTGAATCTTGTGGCAAATCATCAGAAGTGGCAACCTCAAGCGGCAGAGTAATAAACAGGCTGGTACCTTTGCCGAGCTGGCTTTCTAATGTAATCTGCCCACCCATTTTATGAATCAATTGATGGCAGATCCACAACCCCAATCCTGAGCCACCGAAACGTGGTGATTTGCCCTCATTAGCCTGACTGAATGGCTGGAACAGGGTGGCTTGTGCCGCAGGAGAAATACCAATACCGGTATCAGTGATATCAATATTCATGATACCCCGTTTTTCATCCATTGGTTCCCAGGTGATATCCACCGAAACACCGCCATGCTCGGTAAATTTTAGTGCATTGCCCAATAGATTACCCATCACCTGACGTATGCGTAACATATCGGCCATCAGCAAATCGGGAATCTGGTCATCCATCCAACTGGTGAATCTTAACCTGCGTTCGTCAGCGATGGGTTGATAAATGGTGAACATCCGCTCCATTTCCTGACGGAAATCGACGACAGCGGGGTGAACACTTAATTGTCCCGCTTCAATTTTGGCAGAATCGATAATGTCATCAAGCAATAGCATTAAAGACTGGGCGGTCTTGGAAACCGTGACTAGCGTATTTTTATCGACCGGTTGCTCGTTGCGAATTTCGAGCTCAAGTAAGCCCATAATGGCATACATTGGTGTACGCAGCTCATGGCTGATAGTCGCGAGGAAAGTGCTCTTGGTGCGGTTGGCACTTTCTGCTTCAACACGTGCCGCTTCCAACTCCCGTTCGACGGTTTTGCGTTGACTGATATCCAGCCAGCCACCAAGCAGACTGCGTTCAGCATTATTTAAAGGAATAATCCACAGGAAGATATCACGCAACTCACCATTGATTTCGAGGGATAAGTCGACCATCTGTGGTTTTCTATCCAGTAATACATAGCGACAGTATTTATCTATTTCGCGATCCAGCGGACTGGTCATTGGCCAGTTGGCTTGCTCAATATTCTGATTGAGCATGTCGTTCAGTTTATCTTGATGCGCATCGGCAAAGTGGTTGTTATAAACTGCCAGTTCGCCATTTTTAGTACGAATAAATACTGCGAATGGCAATGCATTAATGATCGACTCTTGTTGCTGTAAGCGGGTATGTAATAATTTGGCCTGACGTCGCTTGTTAAATACCAGGTAACAAAGGTATAAACCGAAGACCAATAATATCCCTGAGCTTATTTTTAACGCCAACATCAGCCATTCATTCTCTGATGATCTGTCATCAAAGCTGGCGGGGTTAGGTTTGAATGTACTCCATTCGCTAATCAGATTGTCTAACTCTTCTGGCGGAATAGACTCAATCACTTTATCAATAATGGCTTTTAATTCTGGCAGGCGCGGGCTAATGCCAAATGCCATCATCAGTGGCTCTTCACCGGCCACTGCAACAGTTTTAATATTCGGTGTAAAGTTCTGGGCAGACAGATAGTTAGCGGTCATCATATTTTTGATGACGGCATCAACTTTCCCTTGTTGCAGCCAGCGTACCAAAGTCATGGTATCGGGGGCTTCAGTAAAAGTAATTTTCTGGGCTAAAAGTGGATTGCCAATTAGCCCACTGGACGTGCTGCCTGCTTGTATACCAACTCGTTTTCCTGCCAGATCGGCCACATTATTAATATCAACGCGATCTTCGCGAGTCATTATGCCCCACAAGGATTGGGCGACAGGGGAAGAATAAAGATTATTACCGTACTGGCCATTACGTACCGCTACTATCGGCAGCATATCTATTTTCCCGGCGATAAAGTTACGCACGGATTCACCCGTATCTCTGGTATAAATCGGTTTAAATTTAATGCCGGTTCGACGTGAAATAATATCGATAAGATCGACGGAGAAACCCGCCATCTCACCTGTTTGGCGATCACGGAAAATCAATGGTGCTAAATCAAGTGGGGCAACATAGCTGACCTCTGGATGACTCTGAATCCAGCTTACCTCTTGTTCTGTAAGCAGCAATTTGGCATCAATATTATAATGGTGTTTGCTACCAAACCAACGCTGTTGAATATCGCCGGTTGCGCGGGTAGGTAATAACTCTAGAATCTGATTAATGTAATCAATTAGTTTTTGATTTTTTGCTAATGCCAGGAATGTATAGGGCGCTGGGTGATAAGGAGCAAAATTGCGAATTTGCAGTGTCAGTAGCTGCAACTGATCAATTAAATAGTTGGCTGAGGTGGCATTAGCCACAAATACATCGGCATTACCATAGGCGACAGCCAGTAATCCTTGTAATTGGTTAGGGTAAGCAACAATTTTATCGGCATGATAATTAAATAAAAACTCAGGGGAGAGTGGCTCATTATTAACGATGGCCACGGTTTCTGGATGTGTACGTTTAGTTGGGTCCCAATTTTTGGTGCGTACTTCGACATGCCGGTTAGTGAAGAAAGCATGGGAAGTAATCAATCCCGGTTGCGCAGGCATTGGTGTACCCGCCATTAAATCAATCTGACCATTTTCTAATGCATTTAATACCAAGCCATAATCACAATAACCAAACATTTGGAACGAAATTTGGCTGGCATCACTAATGATTTTCAAGTAATCCGCCACGATCCCTTCAATGGAATTATCATCGCGGTTGACTACAAAAGGGGTATTAGCATCAATAACCACACCCACTTTCACGGTTCGTCTGCTTGACTGGCGAGTGTCAGTGGATGGGGTAAGTAATAAGTCTTCACTGTAACTATTTGCAATGCTGTGTAACGTTAACGGCTGGCCTGTATCACATCCCTGACGACCTGTTACCAAGGCAGCATTAAGCTGTCCGCTAAGTAATAGCAAACAGCACAGTAGAATGCGTAAAGAAAACCAACTACGTAAAGATAACCCAGTACGCCATAAATCAGATTTGGCTGAACTACACCAAATTATGGGTATGCGCATAATCAGCCAGTTCAATTACAGAGCTTAGTCCTAATTTGGTTAGGATTCGCGTTTTATAGGTACTGACCGTTTTGTTACTGATAAACATTTCGTCGGCGATCTGTTTATTCGACAAGCCATTCACCAAATAACGCAAAACATTAATTTCTCGCTCTGACAACAAACGAGCCCGATTGACAGGATCATGGCTTGAAGGTTGGCCCGCTAATTGGGTCAAAGTTTCAGATGGGAAGAAAGAATACCCACGTAATACGTTCTGTGCGGCAAAAAGAATTTCACTAATATCTTTATTTTTACTAATGAAGCCGTTAGCACCGGCCTGTAACGCCCGCACAGCAAAAACTTGCTCATTCTTGGCTGACAAGAATAATGATTTACCGGTAAAACCACGTTGTTGCAGTTTTTTCAGTAATGAGAAACCATCAAAGTTAGGTAACTCAATATCGATAATAACCAGATCAACAGGATTATTTTTTAATGTTTCTAACGCTTCACTGCCATCAACTGATTCATAAATAGTTGAGAATTCGCTGCTTTGCGATAGCAATGCACGAATGGCGACACGAATTGCCGGGTGGTCATCAACTATCATCACTGATTTTGTCATGTTATCTCCGTAAACCGTTATATCTTGGGATTCGCAGAGTTTATTCACTGCTCCTCGCTCGCACCGATCGACTTCAAATGATTACCCAAGACGAGATAAACAAGAACCGCTACTGCCGATGCCCAAAGTACTATTTCGGTGATTTTAATCTCTAATTATAGATTATCAAGAAAAGATTCTTGCTTATGTATAGACCACTTAACCAGATTTATCCTATAAGATTTATATTGCTTAGTGATTTGATTATAAACGAATTAGGAATTTTTTTATTAAAATTAGAATAGATTATTCAGAAAAAAGATTAGAAATAGTTAAGTTATAATTCTAAATGTAAATATATCCGATTTTTCAGATCTATACGTAGGAAACTTCTCCTGCCTAGTGCATGGATTATTCCGGTATAAATATCAGGGAGATAGAGATTGATTTGATAATGATTTACTCAACAATAAACGGATGGAAATTAATAATATTGCATTAAGAATCATAATACAACTGCAAAACGTGGCATGCTAACAAACGCAAAAAACCCGCTTAGTTGCCTAAGCGAGTTTTTCTAATTTGGCTCCTCTGACTGGACTCGAACCAGTGACATACGGATTAACAGTCCGCCGTTCTACCGACTGAACTACAGAGGAATCGTGTGAACGAGGCGAATAATAGCGGGGTATGGGGAACATGTCAAAGGGGAAACAGTAAATTTGGATTTGTTTGCTTACACTTTGTGCAACTTATTGAGTTTTTTGGTTTTTAGCTTAACATTTGCCCGAAAAAATAGGGATTTTCACTCTGAGCAGGCGAGCAGCGATGAGAATGCGCTGCTCGCCTGAGTGCTTACTGTGGTGTATCTGTCAGTACAAACATGCCGTACGGATGAATTTGCAGGTAATAGCTATCGCCTGGCGCAGGTTGCAGTTGTGTGGCGTTCACTTGCAGTAATAATGATTGCCCCTGCCAATCCACCAAGACTTCATATTGTGGGCCCATATAGGCCACTTTACTAATGGTGCATCGTTGGCTCGGCTCACCTTGATGGCTCAGGGTAATGGCCTCTGGCCGTACACCGACTGTCGATTGTTGGTAACCTGCCGCAAATCCTTGCGGCCTGGGGATGTGATAACCAAAGATTTCCACATTATCACTGTTGATTTTTGCTGGGAAGACGTTGGCATCTCCCATAAAACTGGCCATAAAATGAGACGCTGGTTGGCGATATAATGTCTGCGGCGCACCAATTTGCATGATTTTGCCTTTATTCATCACCAGCACGGTATCAGAAACGGCAAAGGCTTCACTTTGGTCGTGGGTCACATACAGCGAAGTAATATTAAACTGCTGCTGCAATTCACGAATTTTATCGCGCATACTGCGGCGCAAGTTGGCATCCAGGTTACTGAGTGGTTCATCAAAAAGTAGCACTTTAGGTTTAAGAATTAATGCTCTTGCCAGTGCTACGCGCTGCTGTTGACCACCAGAAATCTGATCAACAAAACGGTCAGCAAACCCCTCTAAATCGACCAGCGACAGGGCTTCTTGCACGCGTTCGCGAATTTCATCTTTAGGACGCCCCAACATCTTCAGGCCATAACCAATGTTTTCGCCGAGCGACATATGTGGGAATAAGGCATAGGACTGAAATACCATACAGATATCACGATGCTGGATGGATCTATCAGTAACATCTTCACCATCAATAAAGATGTGTCCGCTGCTGGGTTTCTCTAACCCGGCAACCAGCCGCAATACCGTAGTTTTCCCGCAACCTGATGGCCCAAGCAGAGTCACCATTTCCCCTTTGGGAATGGCCAAATTTAACTCATCAATGACGGTATTGGTGCCAAAACGCTTGGTTATATGCTTGAGTTCGACAAAATGTTTTTTATCAGCCCCGTTATCTTTATTAGAACCCTGTTTTTCTACAGACTCATGATTTTCTACAGACATAGTATTCAGCCTTATCAGTGCGCCGTTATTGGGCATTACTGGCTTTCGAGCGGGCAATACGCGCTTCGCCGACCAGATAGTCAAATAGGAAGATAATGGCAAGCATCACCACAATCAGAATTGAGCCATAAGCAATCGCAATACCGTATTCACCGTCTTCGACCCGATTAAGGATGTAAGAGGTGGCGACACGGGTGTCTGGCGTCACCAGGAAAACAATGGCGCTGACGGTGGTCATGGCCCGCACGAAGCTGTAAATCAGTGCCGATAAAATCGCTGGACGTAGTAAGGGCAGCAAAATATAAATTACGGTTCGCAGCGAACCGGCTCGTAAGCTCAGCGAGGCTTCATCGAGCGATTTATCTAATTGCCCCAGCCCGGCAATGCCGGCACGTATTCCCACTGGCACATTGCGCATCACCATAGAGATAATCACGATGGCAGCCGTACCCGTCAGGTAGACCGGAGCACTGTTAAAGGCGAGAATATAGGAGACACCGGCCACCGTTCCGGGGACCGCGAAACACAGCATCGTGCTGAATTCGATGGTTTTTTTACCGCGAAATTGCTGGCGCACCACAATATAGGCAATCAGCAAACCAAAGGCGGCGGTGATAGGGGCGGCAATCCCGGCATAGAGTAGGGTATCAAGCAGTGAAGGCCATGCGCCGTCACTGAACCCTTGCCCGAATAGCTGGTTAAAGTTATTCAGTGTCAGGGTGTAATCGACTCCCCAGTTGACGGTGAAGCTGCCGTAGAAAATGCTGCCGTACAGCAACACGTTAAAGGCAATCCACACATATAGCATGGCGGTGGTCCCCCACACTAATGAGACCGGTAATGGTTGGACATCGCCGCGTGAGGATTTTCCGGAAATGGTGACGTAGGAGCGTTTACCTATCCACATATACTGGATGCAGAAGATAAACAGCGAGAACATCAGCAAAATGACACCTAAGGTAGATGCTGCCGGATAATCAAGCTGTGCGCCCGTAATATAGAAGTAGATTTGCGTAGCGAGCACATCAAAGTTCCCGCCCAATACCAACGGGTTACTAAAATCAGCCAGCGATTGCACGATAACTATCAAGAATGAGTTAGCCAGCGCCGGTTTTAGCAGCGGCAGGAACACTTGCATAAAGGTCTGCCAGCGACTGGCGCGCAAGGTATAAGAGGCTTCTTCCAATGATGGGTGGATCGTTTTTATCGCGCCATCGAGGATCATAAATGACATTGGCGTAAAGGCCAGAACCTGTGCCAGCCAGATCCCTGTAAAACCATACAGCCAGTTCGTGTTTGTTAGGCCAAACCAAGTGACCATTAATTCGGTGACATAACCGGATCGGCCCATCATCAGAGTGACGCCCAGCCCGACAACAAAAGGCGGGGTGACGATAGGTAGAATCGAGAAGATTCGCCCCAGTAACGCCGAGCGTTTGGCAATTCTAGTGGTGTAAATCGCCAGCACCATGCCGAAGAAAGTACAGCCAATCCCTACGGCAACCGACAATAGGAACGAGTTCCAGATAACTTGCAGAATATGTGCCTGTCCGAGGATGGCCATAAATTGCCATGGCGCAAAAGCACCACTTTCATCGGTAAATACCGGAATAAAAATAGCAATGCTGGGAAACAGGATAAAAACGGTGATCAGCGCAATAATGGTGACCAACGACCCGAGAACAAAACGGTCGCCGCCCAGCCATTCAAGGCGCGCTAATGCCAGTGTTATCACTGCGCCCAAAGCAATAAATAGCCCGATAGTGGCAAATCCCAGCCCACGACCCAACCAGGCTGAGGTGATCACCACGAATAAGGCGCAGCACAGGGCATAGCCCGCATCAAATAAATGGCGAGCACGGTGTTCACGACTTTGTGGAGACAGAGGTCTGAAAAGCAGCACTAATGGCAGGGTAAACCATAAAGTGCTGATGTTTAGCCCAGACCAGCCATAAGCGGCTAACAGCTCAGAACGGCTCGCTTCAAGCAAGCCGTAATCCAGGCTGAAAGCGGGTAATAAGGCAAAAGCAGCCACGGCAAAAGCCAGCCAAAAGAAGATAGCATCCCGTGTCTGCGGGAGCCGCAGAGTATGTGTCATGGTGTTCCCTAGATAACCACCCTTTGTCTTTGGCGCTACAGCATTGTTACTAACCTTGCTGCAGCGCCAATGACCTTGGGTAGAGAAGTGGTCGATAAGTTATTAATATTTATACTTGGCGGTTATTGACCCATCTTGACGTCATTGACCCACTTGGTGATCAGCTTCTTACGCATTTCGGTGGCACCATAAGTGTCCATGTCGTAGTTAATCAGCTTCAGATCTTCAAGCTTGAGTGAGTTAGGGGAGGTTGCTGCGGTGGTATTGGTCAGAATCTGGTAAGACTGGCCTTTCTGCCATGCCAGTTCTTGGGCATCTTTTGACAGCACCCAGTCAACGAATAACTTGGCATTATCCAAATTACGCGCGCCTTTCAGAATGCTGACGCCACCAATTTCATAACCAGAACCTTCACAAGGTGAAATCAGTTTTAGTGGTGCGCCTTTCTCTTTCTCTAGCGAATAGTCGTGCAGGAAGCCAATGCCGATAGTGGTTTCACCACGGGCAGCGTTACGGGCAGGGGCGATGCCGGATTTAGTGTATTGCGATACGTTGGCATTAAGTTTTTTCAGGTAGTCAAAGGCGGCATCTTCGCCCCACAGCTGTGAGAAGGTTGCCAGCGCAGTGTAAGCGGTACCGGAACTTTGCGGATCGGCAATCTGAATTTCACCTTTGTAGACCGGGTTGGTCAGGTCTTTCCAGCACTTGGGTTCTGGCAAACCTTTTTCTTTTAGACGGTCAGTATTGACCCCCATGCCCAGAATGCCGATATAAACCGCCGAGGAGTAATTGCCTTTGCGTTTAGCCGGATCACGGAATTGCGGCATGATTTGCGCCAGATTAGGCGACTGGTAAGGATAGAGCAAATCCATTTCACCGGCCTGGGATTGTGGATCCAGAGTGCCGCCATACCAGACATCTGCCTGTGGGTTCTTTTTCTCAGCATCCACTTTGGCCAGTGTGCTGCCGGAGCCATTACGGATAAAGCTGGTTTTGACATCATATTTTTCGCCGAATGCTTTGGCTTCTTCTTCACACATCGCATTGGTCGCACTGCAATAAATCACTAAACGGCCTTCCGCTTTGGCGACGGTGGTAAAGGCGCTCAGTGTGAGGCCCGCAGCAATCAATACACAGAGTGGTGCAAGTTTCATAACATTATCCTTTTTATACCCTGATGCCCCCAGAATCGAGTCACAAACAGAGCTGTAGTGGTAGTAGAGAGGTATTTTTATCCCCTTGGTACTTGAAACTGCAGGGGGTGACTTGCGAGCCACTTATCTGCAACTTCAATGACTTTGGGTCTCGTTTTTACTTGCTGGAATAAATCTCTTTCCTGTCGGTTCGAACCCTAATCGATTAATACCGGTCATCAGTAGCGGCATTAATAACAATCCTACACAGGCGGCTGCCAGCGTTAGCAGTGCAAAAAAACCTTGCCAGCCATAATGTTGCAATACTTGTGCTAAAGGCCATCCGGCTAAAGCTGCACCGAGATAGGCAAATAAGCCTAGAAACCCAGTGACTGTGCCGGCGGCATCTTTATGGGTATATTCGGTGGCCGCCAAGCCAATCAACATTTGTGGTCCAAAGACAAAAAAACCGATACTGAAAAATGTTACTGAGAGCAGCGGATAGTTATGCACCGGCGCTAGCCACAAAGCGGTCATGGTCAGAAATAAACCGAGTGCGAATAACAAAATCATCGGTGCACGCTGACCGCGAAACAGTAGATCTGAACCCCATCCGGCAAACAGTGCGCCAAATAATCCCCCCAACTCAAACAGCGATAAAGTGGCATTGGCGCTGAGTAAATTGACGCCATGACTTTCTGCCAGCCAGATATTGCCCCAGTCGTTGAGGGCGATGCGGATCAGATAGATCAGCACATAAGAGACCCCCAGTAGCCAGATGGTGCGGTTGCGCAAAATAGCATCGCGAAAAATGCGCCCCATCGGCATCGGTGGGCTTTGCTGCTCTTGCCACTGGTCCTGCGGGTCACGCCGCCATTGGCCGATAGTCGGCAAACCTTGCTGCTGCGGCTTATCACACAGTTGCCAGCACAACCAAATACCTAAAACGATGCCAATCGCACCGGGGACCAACAACGCAGCCTGCCAACCATAATGTGAGGCCAGAAAAGCGGATAGCAGGGGAACCGCGGCCCCACCGATGCTGATGGACGTGTTCCAACAGCCCCACCAACTGCCACGTTCATTGCGCGAATACCATGTGCTGAGCAACTTGGCACAAGGCGGCCATCCCCACCCTTGAAAGAACCCATTAAGTGTCCAAACCACCAACAAGGCGGGCAGGGAGTGGCATAAGGTAAAAACGATATTTAGCACCCCGGTCATCATCAGGCCGATGCCCATGATCCAGCGGGCTTGGGTGCGGTCACTGACAATACCGGAAACAAATTTGGAGCCGCCGTAGGCCAGATAAAACAGCGTACCCAGTAAGCCGATATCCCCTTTATCTAAGCCCAATTCCAGTTGCATCACCGGCATGGCGTAGTTGACACTTTTGCGTGTCAGATAAAAGGCGGCATATCCCATCACCATGGCAGCCATCAGGCGCGGTCGCCAGTAGCGATAACGCGCATTCACCTGTTCCGGCGTCAAAGGCTCAGGGGGTAAAGTCTTCGACGACAAGGACGATGCTGGCATAGATTTCTCCGGTAATTGAAATGAGTGTAAGGAAGGCAAAAGTAAAAGAGATGAGACAAGGTTGTAGACGACTAGGAATAATGCTTATTTATGAGGGCTTTTGATGCAGTTCTGTGGACAGGCTCACAGAGTCATTAGTCCGAACATGGGTCGGCAGGTTCACGACCACGCGGGTGCCCAAACGGCGTTGTAAAAGCCAGTCACCGCCGAGTGCTCGCACTCGCTCTTCAATTCCGCGTAGGCCAAACCCGCCACCGGGTGATTGTGCGGCGATCCCCGTGCCGTCATCACGTACATCCAGGGTAATAATATTGTCGGTTTGACGCAGACTGACTTGAACATTGCGGGCATTAGCATGTTTATTGATGTTATTGAGTAACTCTTGCACCAGACGATAGAGGGTAAAGATCACTACATCTTCAGCGGGGGTCGGTGGCAGAGCATAGTCCAACTGGAAGTTAATCCCTTGCTCAGCAAAAGCAAACTCTTCCGCCAGATGGTGTAGCGCCTGATCCAGTGGCATCTCATCCAGCACCGGTGGGCGCAGTTGACGTAATAATTGACGAGTCGTTTGGTGAATACGTTGTGACAGACTGCTAATTTGATTGGCGGCTGACTGCGCTGCCGGAGAGGGCGCACTGCGGTTAACCAGCATCGCCTGAATTTGGATGGCAGTGATATTCTGACCTATTTCATCGTGTAACTCGCGGGCAATCTCTTTACGGACATCTTCTTCGGTATGCACCAATCTTTTCATTAACTTGCGACGAGTTTGTAACTCTTGTTCCAACTGATTGCGATAGCGGTGCAGGTGTTGCGCGAGTTGCTGCTGACGGCTAATGGCTATCCCCAGTGTCATTCCCAGTAATGCTTGAGTCGAGAGGAACAACTCCAGTTCGGCCAGATCATGAAATGCACCACTGGCCTGCCGGGTTACAGTGATCATCAGGCTACCTAAGACTGCCGCTAAAACCCCACCTTGCCAGCCGAATTTGTAGGCCATAAACACATTAGGCAGGAAGACAAAAATCAGTAGCAGACGCTCCATATTGGGGGCTATGGTCATTTGTACACAAACCCCAATGGCGAAAATCAGCGAGCACCACACCAGCAGCGATGTGCGCAACGGTGGGTCAGGCATCTGCTGAGAAAACAGGTTTCGGATATGTTGCTGCTTTAAATATTCGTAGATTAGATAAGTAAAGGGCACCAGCAGAATGCCACCGGTAAAGGTGGCCAGCAGTGTTTGAGTTAGCGGCAAAGGTAGCCAAAAGCCCAGTACCAGCCCGTGCAGCAGGCTGTTGGCGGTGACGGCGGTAAGCAGTAATAACAACCGCTGCCAATAAAGTGTGTAGTGATGCCAAAAATGCTGGGTCAATCCGGCGGGGAGTAGACTCAGTAAAGGGGACAACATAATCCATGCGGTGGGTTGCAATGCTTCACTGTGAAGCCACCATAATGCTGCGCACTCGGTCAACAATAATACCGACCAATAGCGGCGTGGTAGCAGAATCATCAAAGCCAGTCGCAGACCTTGTGGCAAGAGCAGCACGGCGTGCAAACCATCATCACTGAGGTAAAAGCTGATAGTCCAGAGTGCCAACCAACTCAGGGAGAAGAAGATCACCAAAAACAGCGACAGCCCTACTGAGCGCAGTTGCCACATCAGTTACCTGCCAATAACTGGTGTTGCAGAGCGAAATGCACTAGCTCGACGGTGGTTTCGCAATTCAATTTACCCAGAATATTGGCGCGATGGACATGGACAGTTTTATGGCTGAGAAAGAGTTGCTCGGCAATGGATTTGACACTGATTCCATTGATCAGTAGTTGGAAAACTTCTTTTTCCCGTGGTGTGAGAACGGCCAGTTGTTGCGGTTGTTGTGGCATGTGGCGCAATGCCCGCAGAGCATCGGCACACAGATAAAAGCCGCCACCACTGACAGTACGGAGTGCTTGTACCAATTCATCCGGGCCACAACGTTTGGTCAGATAGCCACTGGCACCTGCATCCATCGCGCTTTGTACAAATGCGGTGGTGTCATAGATGCTCAGAATTATGGCGCGGAAATGGGGGATTTTCTGGCGCAGACGTTTGAGCAAACTTAATCCACTTTCGTCTGGCATTGAAATATCCATGACGGCGACATGCACATCAATATTGGGCAAATCGGCCCAAGCCTCAGCCGCTGAACCATATTCGCCAACAATACGAATATCTTTTTCCAGCGATAACAACTGCGCAAAACCCGAGCGGACGACAATATGGTCATCTATCAATGCGACGTTAATCATGATTCTTCATTATTGCGGAACACAGTCTGCATGATGCTCATCAATCATTAGCGTGGCAATAATTGTTATCAGAAATGTAAGAGGCTTAACATATGCAAGATAAATCCGACCAAGGAATAGGCATTTGTTACTGAAAAATGTGGCGCTCCACAGGAGGGTGTGGAGCGCCGGTGGTGGGGGATTGAGCTATTACAGCGGTTTTTTGCTGCGATAAATACGTTGTGGGCGACCAACCTTGCCATAAATAATCTCGGCTTGCAGGGCTTGATTAGCGGCGCAGAACTCCAGATAACGGCGGGCGGTAGTCCGGCTTAATCCGAGTGCTTGTGCAACATTTTCCGCGGTGTACTCATCGGCATTATTACTGAATAGAGTCTGGATTTTGTCCAGCGTCATTTGGTCAATCCCCAATGGCAATGTCACTTTCTGCTCGCCACGGGCATAGGTGTTATACATTTCATCAATTTGGCGCTGATTGACCTTAGTACCGTCCTGCAACACTTGATGGCGGTGACTGTAGCGGGCTAATGACTGTTCTAGCCGCTCATAAGCCACCGGTTTTATCAGGTAATCAAAAACCCCATAACGAATCGCTTCTGATACGGTTTCGCTATCACTGGCCGCAGTGACGAAAATAATGCCACCAGAAAACCCCTGTAGCGTCAATTCACGTAATAATTACAAACCTCTTCCATCCGGCAGATAGTTATCCAGCAGAATCAAATCAGGATGAAAACGAGCCACCATACTGCGGGCTTGTTGCAAATTACCCGCCAGCCAAACTTCACGGCAATAACTGCTCTGCTTGATGAATTCTGCGTGCATTTCTGCCAGTGGAGTTTCGTCTTCTACCACTAAAATATTAAGCCATTCCATAGGATCTCCCCGTCTTTGAGATCAATGCGTCTTCGGAATAAAGACTGTAAATAAGGTGCCGCGCGGCGGATTCTCTTCTATCGTAATGGTGCCGCCACTTTGCTGAACATAAGTCGCGACCAAATACAGGCCAATACCATGATCATCGGAATTTTTGGAACTGATACCGCGTTCGAACAAACTGTCCTGTAGTTGCGGGTCAATACCGCAACCATGGTCAGCGACCTCTAAAATTAGGTCATCGCCCTCATCAGACAGGTAAATTTCAACCTGCTTATCACCCTCTGGGTTTTTCAAGCTGGCTTCAAAAGCATTATCCAGCAAGTTTCCCATAATGGCGGCCAATTCATTTTCGCCAATATTGGGCGGCAGATTAGCTAACTGGCAACCCGGAACAAAGTTTAACGTCAACCCTAACTCCCGTGCCCGGTGGTATTTACCAAACAGTAACGCCGCAATCTGTCGGTTATTGAAGGCAGTACGTAACATATCAATCAGCGCCTGATGGGAGGATGACTCGGTTTTTACCATCTCTAAAGCCCGGTCAAACTCTTTCATCTGCAATAAGCCACTCATGGTCGACATCCAATTCAAATGCTCGTGGCGTACTGTGCGCAGATTCTCGACATATTGCTTAATCTGACTGAGTTGAGCACTGAGAGTATGGATATCATCCTGACTACGGAAACTCACCACCCAGCCTTGAAACACTCCCTCCTCTGACCAAATACCGGCACGGTTAGCGATGGCATTCAAGCCATTGAAAGTACAAAGTTCATCTTGGCGATTATCACCGGCTTGATCGTGAAAGAAATGGTCAGGAGAAACCACTTCACTAACTTTTCGACCAATCAACTGCTGTGGCGTGGCAGATATGTGCAGCATTTTACGCGCATTTTGATTGATTGCAGTGATCCTTCCCTCAGGATCTACGGCTAATAGCCCTTCAAATACCGCCCCGAACAGAGCCTCTTGCTGGCGTAAAACTCGGGCTATCTCTTTAGGTTCCATCCCCATCATTTGGCGGCGAATATGGTTGGCAAATTGCCATGACAGCAGCAGTAATACCGCCAGAACAATGAGAAAAGAGTGGGTGAGTGGCAGGAGGTAAACCAGTCGCCAGTGGTCTATTTTGCTGATCAGATAACCCAGAGAAACCACCCCGATAATTTTTCCCTGTTCATCACGAATTGGGGTTTTGGCGCGCATAGCTTCACCCATCGAGCCTTTGCCGAAAATAATATAGCTCTCACCGCGTTCCAACGCACCGGGCTTAGTCCACTGCATCGGGTAACCAATCTTCTCCGGATTAGGGTGATAAAGGCGAATCGACTGGGTGTCACCTATCACGAGGTAATCAAGATCTGAGGTATTGCCGAGCTTGCCGACAATGTTTGCCAACTGGGCTTTATCACGATGTTTCACGGCATTGACTACAGAATCCATCGACGCAATTATTTTGGCCTGATTCATTGCGGTCTTACTGACTTGATCCAGCAGGTATTGTTCAAAATTGTGGCTGAGAAACCGATCCAATGCCCCGGTCAACAGGATTGAAACAGTTAATAGCAGGAGGAATATACGTAGCGGGAAGGCCATATTTTTCAATCGGCTCCATATTCGGCCACGCCATGTTAATTTTCCTACTGTGCAAGGAATCGACAAGCTACTCACCTTAATTAACAAATATCCTTCGTTCTTGAGGTTGCAGATTTGCTGACTGTCTATCTGTAGCCCTAAATTTTCGAGATATTAGAATCTATGGCATTAACATAAGTTAATTTAAGAAATAATTAAATAGCTAAGAGAAATAAAAATACATATTAATAATTAAGAAAATTAAAACCATTAAATAACTTATATTTACTCTCTTATATGTGAAATAGGTCAATTAACCGCGCTATTTTTATGTTTAGCATGTGCTCGCTATTTAATTAAAATTAAAAATCAGTCTGTTTTGATTTATTTTAAATTGTTGTTTTTATGTGAATATTTTATTTAAAGAGTCTGTTTTTATTTATTTTATTCTCAATATTTTAACTTGTTCTTTATTTGTTATGTAAACGTTATGGTAGAGAGTGAATTATGGACACGGTATTTAATCGAATTAATCGTTCAGACCACCAACAGATTGCAGAAATAACGCGATTCTTGCGGGCTAATGATCTGAATATAGATACCACTGTTGAGGTGTTTATTACCGTAAGCCGTAATGAGACGCTTGTAGCTTGTGGGGGTATTGCCGGAAATATTATCAAATGTGTGGCAATTAGCGAGCAAGTCAGAGGTGAAGGGTTGGCATTAACACTGGCAACAGAGTTGGTCAATTTGGCTTACGAACGTCATCACAGCCACCTGTTTATTTATACCAAAACTAGAAATGAAAGCTTATTTAAAGCCTGTGGCTTTTATCCTATCGCAAGTGTCCCCGGTATTGTGGTGCTGATGGAAAATAGTGACTGCCGCTTGCAGCGCTATGCCAAACAATTGAGTCAATTACGCCAGCCAGGACAAAAAATTGGCAGCATCGTAATGAATGCCAATCCATTTACCCGCGGACACCAATATTTAGTTCGCCAGGCTGCGGCACAGTGTGATTGGTTACATCTATTTTTGGTGAAAGAAGATAATTCCCGTTTTCCTTATGAAGACCGGCTGCAATTAGTCCTTGAGGGCACACAAGATATCACTAATCTCACCGTGCACCCCGGTTCGGAATATATGATTTCTCGAGCCACCTTCCCGTGTTATTTCATTAAAGATCAAGGCGTGGCAGACGACTGCTATACCGAAATTGACTTAAAAATATTCCGCCAATATTTGGCTCCGGCACTAGGGGTGACTCACCGTTTTGTTGGTACCGAACCATTTTGTACTGTGACCGCCAAATATAACCGCGACATGGGCTTCTGGTTAGAAACGCCGTCATTGCCATATCCGCCAATTTTACTGGTAGAGATTGAGCGCCTTAAATACCACAACACCGCAATTTCCGCCTCTTGGGTACGCAAATTATTGGCGCAGGGGGACGGTGAAACCATTCGTAAATTAGTCCCGCCTGCCACTTGCCACTATCTACAGCGGTTGTTGGCACAACGTGCACAAAAAACGGTGAGTGCGGAGAAGCTCGGCACACCAGCAAAGAATCCAGCCCTGTTTTAGTCGACTAAAGCAGGGCGCAAAGATAGGGACTGATACGTAAGTCAGCAACCACGAAATTGAAGACAAGTTAATCAGGTGAAAAATGAAAATTATCAGAGAGGCCGTCGCTGGAACGCTGGAGTCAAGCGACGTCATGGTGCGAATTGCGCCATTGAATCCACCCGAAGTAGACCTGCAAATTCACAGCAGTGTGGATAAGCAGTTTGGTGAAGCCATTCGATACAGCGTATTGGCGTTACTGGAACAGTATCGGGTTAGCGGAGTGCAACTGATTATTGACGATAAAGGTGCACTGGATTGCGTTTTGCAAGCTCGGTTAGAGACTGCTCTGCTCAGGGCCTGTGATGAAAAAATTCTGCCATGGAGAGCTTCACTGTGAAACCTGAAATGAAAAACAGAATGCGCCGCAGCATGTTGTTTGTTCCCGGTGCTAATGCCGCAATGGTCAGTAATGCTTTTATTTATCAGGCTGATGCATTGATGTTTGATCTGGAAGACTCCGTCATCCTGCGTGAAAAAGATGCCGCCCGACGTTTGGTTTATCACGCCCTCCAACATCCGCTTTACCAAGATGTGGAAACCATCGTGCGTGTCAATGCATTGGACTCAGCTTACGGTTTGGCAGATTTGGAAGCTGTGGTGCGTGGTGGCGCGGATATCGTGCGTTTACCTAAAACAGATAACGCGAAAGATGTGGAAGATATGGCGCAAGAAATCAACCGTATCGAGGCGGAGTGTGGTCGTGAAGTGGGGAGCACCGGCTTGTTAGCCGCGATTGAGTCGGCGCAGGGCATTACTCAGGCATTGGCTATTGCACAAGCCTCTCCGCGTTTGATGGGGATCGCTTTGGGTGCAGAGGACTATGTTCGCAACTTGCGCACCGAACGTTCACCGGAGGGTATTGAACTGCTGTTTGCGCGCTGCTCAATTTTACAGGCCGCTCGCGCTGTCGGCATCCAAGCCTTCGATACCGTGTATTCCGATGCCAATAACGAAGCGGGTTTCTTGCAGGAAGCCGCCCTCATCAAGCAATTGGGATTTGATGGCAAATCACTGATTAACCCCCGCCAAATCGAGCTGTTACACAACCTCTATGCCCCGACCGAAAAAGAAGTTCGCCATGCACAAGCAGTTGTCGATGCCGCCGCAGCAGCAGAGGCCGAAGGGCGAGGTGTGGTTTCCCTGAACGGCAAGATGGTGGATAGCCCAGTGATTGAGCGGGCGCGGTTGGTTTTACAACGTGCGGTCAGTGGCCTGCGTGAGGAATAAGAGATGAATAGGCAACAACGAGTAGAAAGTCTAAGTCATTGTCAGGATAACAGCCCGGCATATCACCTGTATCAGAACACTTCTAAAGCCAATTTACAGGCGCAGAAACCTCGCAACATCAAGATTTGTGATTCTTTGGAAAGCGCAATCCGCCGCTCTGGATTGCAAGATGGTATGACCATCTCGTTTCACCATGCTTTCCGGGCTGGTGATTTAACCTTGAATTTGGTGATGAATGCCATTGCTGCTATGGGATTCAAAAATCTGCGGTTGGCTTCCAGTTCCCTCAGCGATTGCCACTCGCCGTTAGTTGAGCATATCCGAAATGGTGTGGTGAGTGAGATTTATACCTCTGGTATGCGCGGGCCTCTGGCTGAGGAAGTGTCACGCGGGTTATTGGCGAAACCGGTTCAGGTTCATTCCCACGGCGGTCGCGTTAATTTAATCGAGTCTGGTGAGTTGACCATTGATGTCGCCTTTATTGGGGTGCCAGCTTGTGACGAGTTCGGAAATACCAATGGTTTCAGTGGTAATGCCTGCTGCGGTTCTCTGGGCTATGCCCGGGTCGATGCTGAATATGCCGATTGTGTGGTGCTGCTGACTGAAGCGCTGGTGGCCTATCCTCATCACCCGGCCAGCATCACTCAGGATCAGGTTGACTTGATTGTTCAAGTGGAGCAGGTGGGTGATGCCGACAAGATTGGCGCTGATACCACCCGTATGACCTCCAATCCCCGCGAGTTACTGATTGCTCGGCGTGCGGCTGACGTGATTGCCGGGTCAGGATACTTTGTCGATGGTTTTTCATTACAGACCGGCACCGGCGGGGCGTCGTTGGCAGTGACACGTTTCCTTGAGGACAAAATGTTACGGCGTAATATTACCGCCGCTTTTGCCCTCGGTGGTATCACCTCAACCATGGTGGAACTGCATGAAAAAGGGCTAATCACCAAGCTGCTGGATGTACAAAGTTTTGACCGGCAGGCCGCGTCCTCTCTGGCACGAAACCCACGTCATATTGAAATTAGTGCGAATCAATACGCCAACTTCAGTTCGAAAGGTGCATCTGTTGACCGGTTGGATGTGGTGGTGCTCAGTGCCTTGGAAATTGACACCGGTTTTAACGTCAATGTGCTGACCGGTTCGGACGGGGTATTGCGCGGCGCTTCTGGTGGTCATTGCGATACCGCAGTTGCTGCCCGGTTGTCGATCATTGTCGCGCCATTGGTGCGTGGACGTATTCCAACCTTGGTCAATGAAGTGACAACCTGTGTGACGCCGGGTTCCAGTGTGGACATTCTTGTGACCGATCACGGGATTGCAGTAAATCCAGCACGACCAGAATTGGCCGAGCGCTTGCAACAAGCCGGTTTGCCGGTGGTGACCATTGATTGGCTCTATCAACGGGCTTTGATTCTGACTGGTGCGCCAAAACCCATCAAATTTACTGATCGTGTGGTGGCGGTAGTGCGTTACCGCGACGGTTCGGTGATTGACGTTGTTCATCAGATTCAGGAGTAGATGATGAATACTCTTTCCCCCACATTAGCGGCCAACCGGCCCATCAGTTTACCGGAGCTGCTTACCAGCCGTGAATCCCGTCAAACCAGACAACAACTCTGGCTGGCCCGCCATCAGGTTACGTTAATTTCACTCACGCTGGTGGCCCCCGGTGCGGTGAAAGATAACCCCTTGACCCGCAAGTTATTTGCTCTGGCGTGGCATGCCATTACGGCACTGAGCCAACAGCAATGTTGGCCGGTTATACAGCAAGAAGTTTTCCCGCTACCAACCGGTTGTGAGGGGCTGATTGCGGTCGATTTGCCCGCCGAGCAAGTGAAAGATGCCGCGTTGTTACTTGAGTTAAAGCACCCACAGGGCCGGTTATGGGATATCGATGTGCTTGATATTTCTGGGCGAATTTTATCGCGCCGTGATGTGGGTTTGGCACCACGCCGCTGTTTGCTGTGCCACCGTCCAGCCAATGTTTGTGCTCGGGCGCAAACCCACAGCATTGATGAATTACTGGCTCAGATGGAGTTGATGCTCAATGCCACAACTGCAACCCACTGACTACAGCGTGGCTCAACAGCCACTGGCTTGGTCTGAGCCCGCCATCGCACCGGATTTTGCGCAACAATCTGACTTTATACAACATTATGGCGCATTGGCTTACCGGGCGATGCTGGCTGAAGTGAATTTGACACCGAAACCGGGCCTGGTTGACCGGGTTAACTGTGGCGCACATCAGGATATGGCGCTGCTCGATTTTTACCACAGCGCTGAGGCGATCGCTCCGTGGCTGCCACGTTTTATCGAGCACGGCATTCACCAGTGTGATTTATCCGGACAGGCGGCACTGAACAGCTTGCGACCGCTGGGGCTAGCTTGCGAAAACAGCATGTTTAATGCCACTGGCGGGGTAAATACCCATAAAGGCAGCGTTTTTTCTTTGGGATTAATTTGCTGTGCACTTGGGCGGTTGAAAGCGCGTGCTGAGCCGATAAGCGCTGAAGCCATTTGTCAGGAAGCTGCCACATTATGCCGAGGGTTAACTGAGCGCGAACTGCGCCAATCAAATCCTCAACAAACGGCGGGTCAGCGTCTGTTTTATCACCATGGTTTGAGTGGTGCCCGTGGTGAGGCTGAATCCGGTTTCGCCACCGTATTGACCCATGCTTTACCCGCGTACCGGCGCTTATTAGCCGACGGGGCGCAACCCGACCATGCCTTATTGCATACCTTGCTGATTTTGATGTCCGTCAATCGAGATACCAATGTGGTTTCCCGTGGCGGAATGGCCGGGTTGCGATGGCTACAACAACAGGCGGCAGAGATTCTGTCTTCACTCTCACCGGCAGGGATGCGTGAGCCTCTCAGCCAGTGGCGGGTGCGAGTGTTTGACGCCCAATGCATCGCCCGCAACCTGAGCCCCGGCGGCAGTGCTGACCTGCTGATCCTGACCTGGTTTCTGGCGCAGTTCCCTCATCATCTCCCTCACAAAAATAATAACGGTGTTATAGGAGTGTCTTTATGTTGAAGTCGCAAGAGAAATTATGGAAAGCGCTCGCGCCTTTTGTGGTGCTGGCTGTTCTGCTGTTAATCCCGACTCCGGAAGGGATGCCACCTCAAGCCTGGCGCTATTTTGCGATTTTTGTCGCCATGATTGTCGGGATGATTTTAGAGCCGATTCCGGCGACGGCGATAAGCTTTATTGCCGTGACGATTTGCGTATTGAGCTCTGACTGGGTGTTATTCAGTGCCGCAGAAGTGGCTGATACCAGCTTTAATGGCGGCAAAGAATCACTGAAATGGGGGCTGGCTGGATTCTCCAGTACCACGGTCTGGCTGGTCTTCGGGGCATTCATTTTTGCACTCGGCTATGAAGCCACCGGCTTGGGGCGTCGAATTGCTTTGTTCATGGTGAAGTTCATGGGCAAACGCACACTGACACTGGGTTATGCCATTGTTATCATTGATATTCTATTAGCGCCTTTTACACCGTCAAATACGGCACGTACCGGTGGTACGGTATTCCCGGTGGTCAAAAACTTGCCTCCTCTGTTTGATTCATTCCCCAACGACCCATCATCACGGCGTATTGGCGGTTATTTGATGTGGATGATGGTGATCGGCACCAGTATCAGCTCCTCGATGTTTGTTACTGGCGCGGCTCCTAACGTGCTGGGTATTGAATTCGTCAATAAAATTGCTGGCGTTCATATCGGCTGGATGCAGTGGTTCCTGGCGTTTCTGCCCGTGGGTTTAATTTTGCTGATTGTCGCGCCTTGGCTCTCTTATGTGCTGTATAAACCCGGTGTCACCAAAAGTGATGAAGTGGCGGCATGGGCGCAAACGGCCCTCACCGAGATGGGGGGACTGACTCGTAAAGAAGCTATCTTGATTGGTTTAGTGCTGTTGAGCTTGTGTCTATGGGTATTTGGCGGCAAGTTTATTGATGCGACCGCGGTAGGTTTGCTGGCGGTATCTCTGATGCTGGCTCTGCATGTGGTGTCATGGCGGGATATCACCAAATACTCCAGCGCCTGGAACACATTGGTCAATCTGGCTACCTTGGTGGTGATGGCTAATGGACTGACTCGCTCCGGCTTTATTGATTGGTTCGCCACCACTATGAGCACCCATCTTGATGGCTTCTCACCGAATATGACGGTGGTGGCATTGGTGCTGGTGTTCTATTTCTCTCACTATTTGTTCGCCAGTTTGTCTGCCCATACGGCGACCATGCTGCCGGTTATTTTGGCAGTAGGTAAAGGATTGACTGGTGTCCCGATGGAGCATTTATCTATGCTGTTGGTGTTGTCCATTGGGATAATGGGAGTTCTGACACCTTATGCTACAGGCCCTGGGGTGATTATCTATGGCTGCGGTTATGTGAAATCAAAAGATTACTGGCGACTGGGTGGAATCATGGGGGTGTTCTACATCTCCATGCTGCTGCTGGTGGGCTGGCCAATCATGAGCATGTGGTATTGATTTAAACGTTTGACTTTAATTGTTATGAGGCGGGCCAGTCAGCGGCCCGCTTTCGTTAACTGCGTATCAACCGTTGTGAACGCCAAAGACTCTAGGCAACCACAGCGAAATCTCCGGAACATAAGTGACCAGCATCAACACCAGAAGCAGCGCGCCGTAAAACGGCAGCATTGCCTTCACCACCTGCTCGATTTTCTGTTTACTCACCGCGCTGGCAACAAACAGCACTGAACCGACTGGTGGTGTTATCAAGCCAATCCCCAGATTGATCAGCATAATCATGCCGAAGTGCACCGGATCAATACCTAATGAATTCGTTACCGGCATCAATACTGGCGTCAGGATTAAAATCAGCGGTGCCATGTCCATCAAGGTGCCAATCATCAGCAACATGATATTGATGCACATCAGAATGACATATTTATTATCCGAAACTGAGGTAAAGAATTCAGTGATACGTTCCGGTAATTGCATGTAGGTCATGATGGCACCAAAACTGGCAGCAAAACCGATCAAAATCATCACGATAGTGACGGTTTTTACCGTGCGATACATCAGTTTTGGCAATTCTGACCATTTATAATCGCGGTAGATAAACATGGTGACAAAAAATGACCATAAACACGCAATAGCAGCAGATTCCGTGGCAGTAAACACCCCTGAAAGAATGCCGCCCATGATGATGACTACCGTCATCAGTCCCCACAGAGTATCGAGAAAGATTTTGAGCGCTTGCCGAAACGGTACCCGCTCACCTTTAGGATAACCGCGCTTATAGGCGAAGCCGACACACATTAACATCAAGGTAAAACTGAGCAGCAAGCCCGGCAGAATGCCGGCGATAAACAGGGCCGCAATAGAGACTGTGCCGCCGGTTGCCAGTGAGTAAATCACCGAGTTATGGCTGGGAGGCGTCAATATTGCCTGCACCGAACCACTCGCCGTCACGGCCGCAGCAAAATCACGTGGATAACCTTTTTTATCCATTTCCGGGATCATTACTGAACCAATCGAGGCGGTATCTGCCACTGATGAACCCGAGATTGCGCCAAAAAATGTTGAGGCCACAATATTGACCAGGGACAGGCCACCGCGAATAAAACCGACGAAGATATAGGCGAAATTCACCAGCCGCCGTGCTATTCCGCCTTCCGCCATAATGGCGCCAGCCAGAATAAAGAATGGGATAGCCAATAATGAAAATTTGTTTACCCCGCTGGTGATTTGGATCATTACCGCTTCCAGTGGTAAATCAATCCAAAATGCGCCGGCTATGGCGCTCAGACCCACGGCATAGGCAACCGGTACACCAATTGCCAACAAAATTGCCAGGGTAAAAACTAGAATAAATGCATCCATAAGGCAAAATTCCCCAAATTATGAATTACCAATCATGACGACCGGGCGGTGGGTCTGCGGGCCAAAAAATAGGCGCTCAAGAATAAAGCACAGGGTAATAGCAGAGCCGATAGGCAGTGGGAGATAAGTTTGCCCGGCGGTTAATAATGGGAACTCAGCCACCGGTTGTGACCAAAGCTCGCTACATAAGATGTAGCTATACATCAGAATAAACAGGCTGATGACTATCATCAGTAAATCGACCATGAACAGACAAACTTTTTTACCTGTTACTGAAAGGCGATCGGTAACCATACTGACTGCAATATGTGAACCCGAGCGATAACTGGCAGCAGCGCCAACAAAGGTAAATGTCACCATGCATAAAATAGCGACAGGTTCAGGCCAAGATAAGCCATCGTTTTGAATATAACGGGCGAATATCCCCATAGGGATAACTGCAACCATAATAATTAAAGCAATACCAGCTACCCAGATTGACAGGCGATATAAAGCATCCATCGTTGATAGATAAAAGCGAGCCATAGCGGTGACCTCAGTTTACCCTTGATCCTTGACGTTGCAGCACTATGAGCTGCACTGGCTGCAACGTCAGTGATTTTGGGTATATATGTCAGCGGTATTAACGTCATTAATACCGCCAGAATAGTGTTATTCGACAGCGCTGATTTGTTTTATGAGGTCCTGATAATCTTTGCCAAACTCATCGCGTACCGGCTGGGTGGCCTTGTAATAATAATCACGGTCAATCTCATGATATTGCACACCACCGGCTTTCATCTTGTCATGCGATTGCTGTACGTAGGCTTGCCATAATACGCGCTGTTCGGCCTGCGCTTCTTTGGCCAGTTTTAGAATGGTTTGTTGATCTTCGGGGGATAATTTATCCCACTTGGTTTTAGAATAAAGGAACAGTTCCGGAATAATAAAGTGGCCACTCAAGGTATAGTTTTTCACGACGGGCAGATAATTATGAGCAACAAAGGTCGGTTCGTTATTTTCAGTACCATCAATAACCCCAGTTTGCATGCCACTGAACACTTCACTCACTCCCATGCTCAGAGAGTTCGCCCCCATTGCTTTTAACGTAGCCAGTGCAATTGGGCTGCCCTGAACACGAATTTTCATGCCCTTGAGGTCTTCCGGTTTAATTACAGGTTGCTTGGTTATCAGGTTACGGGTCCCGGAATCCATCCAGCCAAGGAAGACTAATTTTGAGTCTTTGTTGTTAGTGATTTTATCACCAATTTCCTGGCCAACTTTGCCATCAAGCACTTTATGTAAGTGATCTTCATCGCGGAACATATAAGGCAGGGTAAAGACACTGATCTCCGGTAAAATAGAGGCCACCGGCGTCATCGAAACACGAATAATATCAATAGCTCCCATTTGAGCCTGTTCGATCATTTGTTTCTCATCACCCAATACCCCTCCAGGGAAGGTTTTAATTTCCAAACGCCCATCAGTGGCCGTCTTAAGTTTGTCGCCCATATTCTTAACCGCGACAACATTGGGGTAATCCTTGGGATGAACATCGGCGGCTTTAATTTGTTGTGCAGATGCTATTTGGCTAAATAATATGGCAGAGATAGCTAGACACAGTGTTGGCAAAGGCTTAGGGAATTTCATTCAATCATCTCCAGAAGTCACTATACCCTCGTTACTTGAAGCTGCAGCGTTGTTAGCTGAAACTTCAACTATCTGGGTATAGCAAATAGATAAAAGGCATCATTTCTAATAGTGGAATCGCTATATCAATGTATATAAAAGGGTTATTCCTTTATCCCTATGACATTCAACCTAGCGGTTTATATTCGCTATTAAATTGACCATTATCACAGAAAAAGAAATGTCAGGAACCGCGTTTCAATAATTGTGAAGTGGCATTTCATTGGTGGTTAAAACTCAGTGAAAATGTGATTAATGGCAGACTTTGCAGGTACTCAATAGGGAATAACCGGTTGCTGCTAAAAAGGGAGGGATACAGATATTGTGGCAATGCGGGTTAACAACTACTATAAATGCCCATGAATTAATATGATTAGGATAGCGCGTGACGTCGGTATTTATTCGTAACTTTACCTTTACCGCACTGCCAGCCAGCGGTTTGAATGGGCAGCCACTGTTTCACGGACTTTTGGCTAAATGTGATTTTGATGTCAATGAATACCGGGATGAGCTATTTGCTGTTTATGGCATTGCGTTTCCAGGTAATCTGCAAAAAGCAGTCGCTAAACGGCGTGCTGAATATTTGGCAGGTCGCTTTGTCGCCCGACAAGTACTCAATATGCTGGAAATCCGTGACTATCCATTGGCAAATGGGATCGACCGTGCGCCACAGTGGCCAACCGGGTTGATTGGGAGTATCAGCCATAATAATCAACGTGCTTTATGCACAGCGCAAATAATAACGCCTGTAGTGGAACTTACAGCAGTAAAGCACCGTATTCATGGTGTTGGTTTGGATATCGAAAGTTTAATTTCTGCCGAAAGAGCCGAAAACTTATGGCCGGGTATTCTCAGTGAAGAAGAGCGTCATTATTTTCAAGCCAGCCCATTGCCCTTCAATCAGTTGCTCACATTAGCTTTTTCAGCCAAAGAGAGTTTATTTAAGGCCGTTTTCCCCCAGTTAGGGCGCTATTTTGATTTTCTTGAAGCTCGATTGCTAAGTTATTCATTAGAGACGGGGCGTTTCGAATTACAATTATTACGCCAACTCAGTGATGATTTTCCTGAAGGACGTCGTTTTATTGGATGTTTTACACTCAATGACACTGATATCCAAACATTTATTGCTTACTAATCACCCTGTTGCTGATCGTCGTAATGATTTTTAATCTTTTTAAGTTGGAAAATTTGGTTGAGATAGACTAAATATTTAGCAACCAGCCATATTTATTGATAGGACATCATGAAATATATAGTGTTATTGGTCTTTATCTTGTGTATAGCCTATGTGCATTTTCGCGGAAAGGTTCGTTATAAATTCTGGCGTCAACTTTCAGATCATTCGACATTCGTCTCGCCAATCAATGTTTTCATGTACTTATTTTCGCGGGTACCGACAACACCTTATTTAAAGCAGGATTTGTTCCCCGAACTGGTCGTTTTGCGCGATAACTGGTTACAAATTAAGGAGGAGGGCAAAGCATTAATGGCCATCCAGCAAATAAAAGCGTCGGATAAATATAATGATGCCGGTTTTAACTCTTTCTTTAAAACGGGTTGGAAGCGTTTTTATTTGAAATGGTATGAAGACAGTCATCCATCGGCAATGACACTGTGCCCCTATACCACCTCACTATTACGGGGACTGCCTTCAGTGAAAGCCGCCATGTTTGCTGAATTACCGGACGGCAGCCGTTTACCTCGTCACCGCGATCCTTATGCGGGCTCTTTGCGTTATCACTTGGGTTTAATAACGCCGAATGACGATCGCTGTTTTATTGACGTGGATGGCACCACTTACAGCTGGCGCGATGGCGAAGGAATATTATTTGATGAAACCTATATTCACTACGCTGAAAATCAAAGCGGGCAGAACCGACTTATTTTGTTTTGCGACATTGAGCGACCAATGCGTTATCGCTGGGCGCAATGGATTAATCATTGGTTGGGGCGTAATCTGATGACTGCAGCCACGGCACCTAATGAAGAAGGGGATCGTACCGGGGGTGTTAATAGAGCATTTAAATATATTTATGCGGTGCGCAAAGTCGGTAAACGGCTGAAAGCCTGGAATCGCAGAGTTTACTATCTGATCAAATGGCTATTATTTGGCGGTATTGCCGTATTGATTTTCTATGCATTGTAGCTTTTACACGTAATTATTGGGCCTGACTGAATTGCAACAGGCTTCTCTAATATGGCTTCCCTGACTGGAGTCGCCTTATCTCGTGACAGCGGCAGACATGATTAACGGAACGTTGAGAGCCGGCCACGCTAGACGCTGATCGATCCCGTTAAATTCATGCCACACAGTTATCAGGGCCTGCAACCTAGTGCAGCCTCAAAAATTACAGGTATAATCCTACAAATTATTCAACTGGTTTAGAAACGAAGATGACAAAACTCACCTTACAAGAGCAGATGTTAAAAGCTGGATTAGTGACCAGCAAAAAAATGGCTAAAGTGCAAAGAACGGCTAAGAAATCACGAGTGCAGGCTCGTGAGGCAAGAGAGGCGGTGGAAGAAAATAAAAAGGCTCAACTTGAGCGTGATAAACAGCTAAGTGAACAACAAAAACAAGCCGCTCTATCTAAAGAGTATAAAGCTCAGGTGAAGCAGCTCATTGAAATGAACAGAATCGACATTTCAAAAGGCGATATTGGTTTTAATTTTACAGATAATAATTTAATTAAAAAAATAATGGTGGATAAGCTGACTCAAGCTCAATTGATTAGTGGTCGTCTCGCCATTGCTCGTTTGGTTGCTGATAACAGTGGCGAAAGTGCATACGCTATTATCCCCGCGAGTGTCGCTGATAAAATTGCGCAGCGAGATGCGAATAGTATTGTATTAAATAGTGCGCTTAGTCAGAAAGAGCAAGATGAAGAAGATCCGTATGCCGATTTTAAAGTGCCTGACGATTTGATGTGGTAATTATCGTTTTGCAGATATTTATATATGAAAAGTCCCTCAGGGCTTTTCATATATATTTTATGCTCAACCTGTTCAGGGAAAAACATTAGCGTAGTCACCCATTTGGGCTGATCACCATAGTTTAAAAATAAATCGTTCGCTTTCAGAACGGGCAGGTACTACGGGCGTTGATCCACTCTTTGCTGATGGGATGAACAAAATGTAACTCACTGGCGTGCAGCATCAGCCGCGGCGTCAGTTCGGTACCTGGCAGCAGGCGACCGCCATACAGGTCGCAGCCCCAAATAGGGTGGCCCAACTGTTGGCAGTGGATGCGCAGTTGATGGGTGCGCCCGGTCTCTGGGGTTAGCTGCACCCGTGTCAACGGCTGTAACGTCTTATCTTCCAACTCGTGATAGAAGCGCTCAACCACCTGATAACGGGAGCGAGCGGGCTTGCCGTGGATGGCGCAAATTGACATCAACGGAAACAGCGCCGGGTCTTTGGCTATCGCAGCGTCTATTACCCCTTCGTTGTCGTCCAGATGCCCGCAGAGCACTGCGCTGTATACTTTGGTTACTGTGCGCTGGCTGAACTGCTGGCAGAGGGCGGCATTGATAGCCTTATTGCGGGCAATCACCATTAGCCCGGAAGTACCGAAATCAAGGCGGTGGACCAAGGTGCAGCCGGGGAATATCTGTACCAATCGATGGTGCACTGAATCAAGATTTTGCGGATTTTTCCCTGAGAGGCTGAGCAACCCGGTGGGTTTATTGATAAGCACCAGATGATCGTCTTGATAGAGCGTCTCTATCTTGTCATGGCAGGGCGGGGCAATAAAGGTATCGAAAATCGTAGACATCAGGCTGCCCGGAGGGAGGGTGGGAGCGGATAATAACGAATTTTCAGCCAACTGGCGAATTTGGCTGAGCGAGGTATCAACCTTTATTGAAATGGTTGGAGTAATGAGAACAAATCTTACATGCCTGTTTGTGTTGTTAGGGGAGCCGTTAATGGTGCATCGGCAAAACTATGTGGTGTAAATATTAAAAAATTGATTTAGTGCTGAGACTTTCAGTTTATCAGTGCTAATGAACGCGTCATATTCGAGCTTTCTTGCTGAAGATATAATTTCAAAGAGAGCTCATAGATAGTTCCTATGAGCCTACAAAGAATAAAATCAACAAAAAACTCTACACACCACGCCTGTTGTGGTCAGTGTCCAGTCGTTGGTGGATGCTGGCACGAAAACGGATTGGCCGGTTTTCAGCCGTAGTTTCTCGCCAGTGAAATGTTGCAAGGTTGCGTTCCCGTCAACAACCAGCAAAATTTCTGCACTGGTGGTTTGAACGCGATAGTCGTCTACGGTAGTGAAGATACTGAACTGAAAATCATCAACCGGGACGGGATAATGCCCTTGTCCATCTTGCCACTTGGGTGACATCAAAAGAGTTTCATTGCCAGTAGATTCAAACCTTGTGCAGGAGATTAACTCCTTAAGGTTGATTTTTTTGTTGGTCAGCCCGGCACGTAAAACGTTATCTGAACTTGCCATTACCTCTACAGCCGTACCCTGAACATAGGCGTGAAGCGTTCCAGGATAAAGAAACATGGCTTCGCCGGGTTGCAGCGTTATGCAATTCAGGTAAAGCGGGGCTAATACACCGATATCATTTGGATAATGCTGTTGAAGGCGTTGAGTAATATCAACTATCGACTTGTCAAACAAAGAGGCACCGTCTTTGACAAGGCGCAGGATTGCTTGCTTTTTGCTTGCTGGTGAAATTTGCATCAGCGTAACAAAAAAGTCCTTTAGTCCGTTGTTATCAGGATGAAGTATTAACTTATCAACAGCTTCATTGAGTGCAGGAATATCCAGAGACTTAAAATTATCCACAATGCTATTCATAGTGCGAAAACCATTCATTGCGATAAAGGGTGTAATGGCATACACCAGCTCTGGTTTATGGTTTGCATCGTTATAGTCAGGTGCGTCAGAAATCGAGTTTTCGTTGCTCGCAAACCCCTTTTCAGCTTGAGCTTTTTGGGGGTGAACCTGAATTGATAGAGCACTCTTTGCCGCAAGGATTTTAAGCAGATACGGCAATTCGCCAAAGCGTTCAACTGTCGAGTTGCCGAGCATAGCGTTTTTATCCCTGGCAATTAGTTCAGATAGCGCCATTGGCGCACCCTGATAGTTAACCTGGGAAATACCCGCAGGATGAACCCCCATCCATAATTCTGCCTGCGGCTGATCGTCCGGATTTACAATATGAAAGCGCTGATTGAGTGAGCTATGACTACCCCAAGGGTAGTTCTTGACCACATTGGCTAGCGGATAAAAATGATTCTGACTCATAATGGGTTTACCTCATAGGTAAACTGGTTGTCCTGTGCTAACGCTTTGAACCACAGACCATTGCGTTTTATCTGTCGTTCTCCCGTGCTAAGGTCGAGACGATAAAAACCGTAGCGACGTTTGAACGAATTGATCCATGACCAGTTATCAATAAACGTCCAATGATGCAAACCGAAGCAGTTGGCACCATCGGTAATTGCGCGATGTAATTCAACCAAATGCTCTTTCATCAGGCTAATGCGGAAACTATCGTCAATAATGCCATCTGGCTGAACGGGTCCTTCTGAATCTAAATCCATAGCGATGCCAATCTCTGCTAGATACCATTTAATATTGCCGTAGTTATCGCGGATATTTGCGGCAATGTCATAGATAGCCTGCGGGAGGATTTCGTTATTATCACGGTAAGGATTAAAGCGCCCATCTGGGTCGATATAGTTTTCGAAATAGAATTCTGGAGTGAAATAATCAAGTGTATATTGTGCTTCACGGGCTTTGACCCGTCGGGGTACGTAGTAATTTACACCGAGGAAATCTACCCGCGAGTCAGTAATCAGCGAGACGTCAGCTTGGGTTATTTCAGGTAAACAGTTATGGGTTGCCAATAACTTGCACAATTCTTTGGGGAATTGATGCTTAACCAGTGGATCAAGGAAGCTCCGGTTAAACAATAAATCAGCATACCAAGCCGCTTTTTGGTCTTCTGGCGAATCGTTGCGGGTGTAGGTTGGTGTCAGGTTTAGCACCACACCAATCTCACCGGATAAATTTAGCTCCCGATAACATTTTACAGCTTTAGCATGGGCCAACATGATGTTAAAACCCACCTGTGCGGCAAGCTTTCCGTCTTTTTTACACGGATAGTGGAAGTCATAAAGATAACCGCCTTCCACCGGCACAATAGGCTCATTAAAGGTTATCCAGTACTTTACTTTATGGCCGAAAAGCTCGAAAGCCGTTTTGGCGAAGAGGGCGAAAAGGTCGGTGACATGGTTTGATTCGAATCCACCATATTGATTTTGCAGGGTTTCAGGCATATCAAAATGATAGAGATTTATCATCGGTTCGATGCCATGAGCGATCATTTCGTCAAAATAATCATGATAAAAACGCACCGCTTCTGCGTTTGGTTTTCCAGTTTCAAAATCTTCAATCAACCGTGACCACTGAATAGACGTGCGAAACGAGTTAAAGCCGATATTCTTCATCAGCGAAACGTCTTCTTTATACCTGTGCAGTGTTTCGCATACTTTCTCCGGGCCGATGCCCTGGAAAAAACGCTCAGGCTGGTTGGCATGCCAGCTGTCCCAAATTGATCGATGTAATTTGTAGTCTGTACCTTCTGTTTGTGGGCCGGAAGCTGCCGCACCCCATAAAAAATGTTCTGGGAACGTGTACGTTGTCATTTAACCTCCTTAATATTTCAGGTGCCGATTGCACCCAAAAAAAACTGCGCCGGTAAGGGCGCAGCAAAACACTACTTTGCAGTAACCTGGATAGATTTGATGAAAATATATCCCCAGTCGCCTGAGAACTTCCCTAAATTAAGGGTGTTTTTCCCCTGCTTTAATTGCACAGGAATTGTCAGTTCCTGACCTTTATCATCGGTTTGTGGAAACTCAATTTGCAGCGGTTTTTCGCTGTTAACTTGTACTGAGTTTTTCTTGCTACCCAACTTAGCATTGAAGTTGAGATGCAACTGATATTCGCCCTCCCACGGTGCGTTAACGTTCCAGCTCACTTTGTCCCCATCATTTGCGAAAGGACCGAGGAAGCCGTCTTCACCTATTGCCAAATGATTTTCAGCACTCTTGGCTACGGTTATATTGCCTTGCTTTAGCAGCAGCGGTTTACTGTCGAACTTGCAGAAGTCGCTTGGTATTTTGCCTGTGGCTTTCGCTACGGTGATATCTATGGTTTTGCTGTTTTTCAGCAGACCGTCATCGACAGTGAAATTCAGTTGGTACTTCCCAGGTTTAGAGAACCATGCGCGGGTGGATGGCTTTTCGGCATCACAGAAATTTGCCTGATTATCACCGATACTGGTCCATTTCACGCTAACGTCACGGCCTGAAAGATTGTCATCCTTCCATTGCGCATTAAGGCCGATACCTTTGTTCTGCGTGGTTGATGCAAAAGGGGCCAGCTCAATGACTGGAGCCTGGTTTTCCTGGCTGTGGATGACGCTAATCACGTTTGAAGGAGCAGATTTACCTGACTCATTTTTAGCGATAACGCGGTAGAAATAAGTTTTCCCCAGTTTGAGTGCGGAATAATCATCGCGGAACAAATCCATTTTGACGGGATTCCATTCCTGCACGCCGTCAGAGATATCCTTACCGACAACGACCCAGGGCCCATCTTTGGATTCTGCACGTTCAATATCGTAACTACGGCCCACGGCGGCACCCATCCAGTTGATGGCAAAAGGTGATTTAGTTTCGCGTAGTTTTGGCGCTTCAGGCGCAGGGAGCGGAGGCGCTTTATCGAGCCCATCCATCTGTGCTGAGGCATGGCGTACCAGGTTGACAATATCCATTTCCTGGTTTGCTTGACCTTCCACAGGGAAGCCCGGTAAGTGGTAACTGTAGTGACCGGTATACTCTTTGTGCCAGTAGAAGCCACCATCATGGCGATGACCACGAAAGCCCCAGATAAAGCCACCGGCAGCTTTCGCACCATTCACTTCGGTGTGAACAATCGACTGCATAATGTCGTTGAGTTCTTTGCTATCCAACAGTCCGAACTCACCCACCAGATAGACTTTTTTACCGCCAATCGCCTGAAGATCCTTCTTCACCTGATCCGGATGGTTGTTCCCGGCATTGGTGTAGTAATGGTTGCTGACGATATCAACGTTAGGATCGTTTAATGAGAAGTCATTGACCTTCTTGTAAGTCCCATCAACCACTAACTGATGCGGGGCCCACTTTTTTATCCACGCGGCGGTTTCTGTAAGGAAAGCGGCATTGGTGTCTTCCAGTTCATTACCTGTTTCCCATGCCATAATCGCTTTTTCATCGTAATAAGGTCGGCCCGTAATGGTGTTAGTACGGGTAATCACCTGACGAATGACGTCTTGATATGCTTTATATGTTTTGCTGCTGGTATTATAAAAATCTTCTGGTTTCTCATGGTAGAAAGCAGCTAACTGCTCGCGTCCCCCCCACCACCACCACTGATCAATAAAGGGTAGAATCAATCTCAGGCCCTGTTTATCGGCTTCGGCAATCATATTGTCGTAAACCGTCATCGCTTTTTCGTTCAGTGTTGGCATGCCATCGGGTATCGTCGGAGCCAGAATATGTGTTTCACGCTCACATTCTTTATCATTTTCTTGCTGAACAGACAGAACATAGACGCGCTGCGCTTTAGCCCCCGTTTGGACGATAGCTTTGATCCAGTTTTCCTGCTCTTCTGCTGTCGGCCATGCAAAATATTGTCCCCAGCCGCGTGGATCAGCTTTACAGACACCACGCGCGTCATTTTCAATTCGGTGTAATTCTGGAGCATGAATACCGGCAAAGCGGAATTCTTTGCTGCCGTCCATTAATTGAGCTCCCTGACGGGTAATATAATTCTCAAAATGGGATTGCTCTACTGCCATGGCACCGGAGCTTGCCAGCGCCGACAGTAAGGACAACAACAGGGCTTTTCTGATTGGTAATTTCATCGTGTCTCTCCCTAGAACCACACTTCAGCCTGAATACCAAAATTCAGCGTGTCTGTCTCACCACTGCGGCTGTAACCCCCAGCACCGATGGTATTGGTGTTCCAGTCGTAGTTGCCATCAAGCGCATCAGAAACACCTTTGTCCCATTTGGCATAGGTAGCAAATACACGGAGTTGCGGACGGCTCCAGTAGCCTGAATCGAAGGTCAGTGTCGGTGCGATGGTGATTTTGGTTAAACCACCTTTCCCTTTGCCATCCACCCCTTTGTAGTTATTGTCATCGAGATATTCATACCCAACTTCATACTGCATGGCGAAATTTTTGGTTATCTGCTGATAAGGGCGAATACCGGCAACCCAACTGGTGCGGCCCCAACCATCTTTATCGCTGCTCCACCAGCGGTAGTTTTTGTCTTTTTGGTAATAGGCAAAAGTGGATATTTCCCAACCGTCACCCACTGAAGCCAGGCCATCCAGAATGACTCGCCAGGATTGGGTGTCGTCCAGATTCGCCCAACCCCAGCCATTTTTACCCAATGAATCACCTGCTGCTAAACCGTGACCATACTGGACAACAAATTTTGAGTAGCCACCAGATAGGCCATAGAAACCGTCAAAGTTATAAACGCCGGTTAAGCCGTAACCTTTTTCAGCCGCACCAAGGTGTTTTTCGTTGTTATTCATATGGTGGCCGACTAATTGCAGATCGACAGGCGAACCGCCTATTTTCTTGAACCATAGATTGAGGGAATAATCGTCAGGATATCCTTGTTCATTCTTATCAACAGGGAAGGCTTTGGTTTCATCAGTTGGTGAGAAGGCATAGATTCCGGCATCGAAATGCGCAAAACCTAAATCAAGGTTATCGAAACCGCCGCCGGTACCGTTGTATTGAATGTATTCCCAATCAAATTGATGACTTGAGGTGTTAGAACTGCTGTAACGTTTACCGGCCCAGAAGGCAACATCGGGAGCAAAATCGAGATTAGATAATTCAGCGTATCCTTCACGGAATTGTACACTTTTGCCGTCATCGTCCAGACAATTCCAGTCAGAAGTACATTTGCTTTGATGAGTTATATTGGCTTGGATCTTCGCAATAACACCGGAGGCTGATTTCAGTGTCACCTGCGGGATCAGCTCGATTTTCGTATCATCTTCGTTACCCAGGCGAAACTTTCCGTCTGGCATCAGGCCGACTGAATCAACGCGATTCCCATCACTATTTGCAAGGATTCCGGAGCGGATATAACCATGCATTATGAAGTCATAGTCATCTATTTTGTCTGCTTGGGCGAGGCCACTAACCGCCAGGTTAATCAGTAAAGACAGAGGTATTAATCGGTTAAAGCGTTTCATATTTTCCCTTTTTCTTTTTTGGTGAAAGAGCGTGTTTATGACGCGAGGGGAAATCTACGGATTAATACTGGAAATGTACATCCATAAATGGAAAGCGCTTTCCGTAATTGCAGGGTAATATCACATATCGAAGAATAATGCGGGTAATTTCGTGATGTAGATCACTAAAAAAGACGTGTGAACAATAAAAGGCCAGCGACGAATGGCGCTGGCCGATGAAAAGAGACGAATCTATATACTTATTTATTTTCTAATTCAGATAGTTGCCGTTCATATACCTTGAAGAATGGGCGATATATCATCCATGAGTTAAAGATGGCAAACAGACACATAAACAAGTTTTTCCAACTGCCATTAGCCGCCCATGCAGCCCCCAGTGGCGAGGGCATCGACCATGGCAACATTGCCACCACGCGGTCAAGCACGCCTAAATGTGTCAAATACCAGGCGATGCAGGCATTAATCATGGGAACTCCGATAAATGGCAATAAAAACACTGGATTAAGTATTATCGGGAATCCAAATAGAATCGGCTCATTGATGTTAAATAGGGAGGGGATAAGCCCAATTTTCCCGACACTTTTCAGTTGCCTTGAGCGGCTGCGAAGCGCCATAAAGATCAGAGGGAGTGTAGATCCAATCCCTCCAATCAGCAGATAAAAATCCCAGAATCCCTGTAAATAAATATGCGGAAGTGGAGTGATACCCTCTGCTAAGGCTTGTTGATTTTCAAACAGATAGGTCATCCAGAAAGGATTCATTATGCCTGTGACTATCAGCGCGCCATGAATACCGACAAACCAAAGTAAGTGACAGATAAGCAACGATATAAGTAAAGCTGTCAGGGTATCTGAGGCAATAATCAATGGCCGCAATGCTTCGCTAATCAAATTGGGTAAGATCATACCCGTAGCCATCTTCAGCCAAGCGTTAATAGCGGTGATTGATAACATTATGACCAACAATGGTACCAAAAGTTGGAAGCTATTACGTGTCATGACCGGCACCTCTTCTGGTAGCCGGATACACCATCCTTTTCGATAGAAAAATCGCATGATTTCTATGGTGTAAAAACTTGAAATTAAAGCACTAAAAATCCCCATCCCGCCTAAAAAAACATTGGTGCCTGCGCTTTCTTTGAATCCAATAAACATCAAAAAAGCCAGACATCCAGTCAGGCCAGATAGCCTTTCTGGCAATCGGTACTGCTTGGCCAGACTGGCGCTGGCACCAAAGGCAATAATCAGTGCGACAAGCCCAATAGTTAGTTCGAAAGTTGGTAATAACAACGGTCTAATTACTTGATATCCCAAGCCAAACCAGGAAAGAGGGTTGATAGTAAATGGGGGGAATAGTAGCGGAACCATCAAACTTCCGATGATAACAAACGGCATTGCCAGGGCAAAACTGTCGCGCATCGCGGTGATGTGTTGGCTACGTGTAAGCATGTTAGCGAAGGGGGTCAAACGCTGCTCAATAAGCGTTACAGCCACATTCATGAACTGAATGTTCATGGCGAAACCTATAAGAAATCGATGAATGCCGTGATGATCTACTACATATGTTGAAAGGGAAAGTCTCTATCTGGTGATCATGCTCACATTTAACGGATTCATCAATGGAAAGCGCTTTCCGTTTTGAATCCGTGTGATTATAGTCCGCTCATTGTTATTGCCCAATCAGGAGTTACCAATGAAAAAAATCATGCTTTGTTGTTCTGCCGGAATGTCGACCAGCCTGTTGGTTAAAAAGATGGTGGAAGAGGCGGATAAACGCGGTCTGGAAGCGGATATTAAGGCATTTGGTGTTGCGGAATTTGAACAAGTTGTTGGGAATTATCAGGTTGTTTTGCTGGGGCCACAGGTTAAATACATGCAAAAAGATCTGCAAAAAAAAGCTAGCGTTTATGGCATCAAAGTCGAACCCATTAACATGATGGATTACGGCATGCAAAAGGGTGCAGCTGTATTAGATTTTGCCCTTTCCTTAATTGAAAATAATAAATAAAGGATAAAAGATGAGCTCTCTGTACTCTAAATTAATCCGTGTGATTGAAGAAAAGATCACACCGCTGGCTGGGGCTGTTGGTCAGCAAAAATATGTAACATCGATTCGCGACGGTTTTATTCTTGCGCTGCCGTTTATGATTGTCGGCTCCTTTATGCTGGTATTTATCTTCCCTCCATTTTCCCCAGATACCCATTGGGGATTTGCGCGTGCCTGGCTGCAATTTTCGGTAGATCATCGCGAAAGTTTGATGCTACCGTTTAACTTCAGCATGGGCATCATGACATTATTTATTTCCGTTGGTGTTGCCGCCAGTCTGGCTCGTCATCACTCGCTAGACCCTCTGACATCTGGCATGTTGTCACTGATGGGCTTTCTTCTGGTTGCCGCACCTTTAAAGGACGGGCATATTTCAGTTGCCTATTTTTCCGGCCAAGGAATTTTTACCGCACTATTGGTGGCTATTTATACCACTGAACTCTATGCCTTCCTGAAACGTAACAATATTACTATTCGCCTACCACCCGAAGTGCCAACCGGTGTTGCGCGCTCATTTGAAATTTTGATCCCGGTACTGGCCGTGGTACTGACACTGCATCCACTAAATCTGTTTATTGAAGCTCAGCTTGGCATGATTATTCCTGAAGCCATTATGTCTTTGGTTAAACCGCTGGTGGCAGCATCAGATACATTACCCGCCATTCTACTGTCCGTATTGGTGTGCCAGATTTTGTGGTTTGCAGGTATCCACGGTGCTCTCATTGTTACGGGGATAATGAACCCATTCTGGATGGCAAACCTGTCTGTAAACCAGGCGGCGATGGCCGCCGGAAGCGCAATTCCGCATATTTATGTTCAAGGATTTTGGGATCACTACCTACTCATCGGTGGTGTTGGTTCAACTCTGCCACTGGCATTTTTACTCATGCGTAGTAAAGCCGTGCATCTGCGTACCATTGGCCGTATGGGAGTGGTTCCGGGTCTGTTCAATATTAATGAACCGATTCTGTTTGGCGCCCCTATTATCATGAATCCACTGTTCTTTATTCCGTTCGTATTAGTTCCATTGGTGAACGCATCAATGGCCTATTTTGCTCTTGATTTTGGTCTGGTAGCGCGTGTCGTATCAATGACCCCATGGACGACTCCAGCGCCAATAGGTGCATCATGGGCTGCAAACTGGGCACTAAGCCCAATCATCATGTGCTTGATTTGTATGGTAACCGCCGCCGTCATGTACTACCCGTTCCTGAAAGCATATGAGAAGCAGTTACTGGAACAGGATGCAGGGAATGCCGATAAGCAAATTGCGACTTCGCAGTCAGAAACAGCATAATTTTTTATCTCAGACACTTAGAGGTTGCCATGGAATTAGAAGAACAGGTTATGGGCATCATTATTAATGCTGGCCAGTCGCGGAGCCTATGTTATGAAGCACTGCAGAGTGCGAAAGAGGGGAACTTCGCAGATGCCGACGAAAAAATGAAGGAAGCCCAGCATTATGCTCGTGAAGCTCATCTGGTCCAGACCCAGTTAATTGAAGCTGATGAAGGGGAGGGGAAAACCAAAATGACACTCGTGATGGTACATGCGCAAGATCATTTGATGACGTCTATCCTGGCGAAAGAGTTAGTGACTGAATTAATTGATATTTACAGAACGCGTCACTGAGTTTTGCACTCTTTAAGAGAGGCTTTGCCTCTCTTCTTTTTCATGAGGATAAACATGTTTCATCTTGGCTTGGATATTGGCGGAACGAAAATAGAGGCGGTGCTACTGGATGCGAAGGGAAAGGTTCACTTGCGCGAGCGTCGCCCTACATATAAAGAAAGCTATCAGGTTTTTTTGGATAACCTGCTGGCAATGATTGATGACATTAAAACAGTGGCAAAAACAGAATTTACAATAGGGATCGGCTTACCGGGAGCGATTGACCCGAAAAGTGGGCTTATCAAAAACTGTAATTGTCTAGTGCTTAATGGTGAAGACTTAAAAGGTGACCTTTCTCATTTGCTTAAACAACCTGTATTTTTGGCGAATGATGCGGATTGTTTCGCACTTTCAGAGGCTGTTGACGGAGCAGGTGCGGGTTATGGCACGGTATTTGGTGTTATCGCCGGGACCGGTTGTGGTGGTGGTGTCGTGGTTAATGGGCAGTTGATTAGTGGGCCAAATGCTATTGCTGGTGAGTGGGGGCATAATCCCTTACCGGCATGGGATCAGCGAAATGATGGCGCGGCACAGCATTGTTATTGTGGTAAAGAAAACTGCGTTGAGAGTTTTATCTCAGGGACTGGCTTTGCTCGTCGTTTTAATGAAACGCACGGTACGTTGTTGAATGCAGAAACAATCATGGTTGCTGTAAATGAAAATGACCCTTTCGCGTTAACGCACTATCAGCATTTTATTGATGCGTTCGCCCGCAGTCTGGCTGGTGTTATCAACATCCTCGACCCTCATGCGATAGTGATTGGTGGTGGATTATCAAACGTCGATCGTATCTATAAAGATCTTCCTGTGGCCATAGAAAACTACATTTTTTCATCGTCCTGTCATACCGCAATTATGAAAGCGAAGTTTGGCGATTCTAGTGGTGTTCGGGGCGCGGCATGGCTGCCGACATTATGAGTTACATCTTAAATATAAGGAGTTAGCGAATGGCCGTGAGGCTAATAATCGTGCGCATTTATGTTATTATAAGGGGAAAACCGTAATACAGATGAAACCATGCCTACTATCGATGATGTTTCAAAGTTAGCCAACGTTTCCCGGGCCACTGTTTCACGAGTGTTGACCGGAACACGTGGTGTTCGTGAAGAGAGCCGTGAAGCCGTATTACGGGCGGTAGAAGAGCTTAACTACCATCCCAGCTTTGCCGCTCAGAGCCTTGCGAGCAATACGTCCAATTATATCGGTATGGTGTTGCCGGCAAACGAAATTGGCTTAAGTGCAACGTTATTGCCTCAGCTTTCACTCGCGGTGAAGTCATTGAATAAGTCGCTGATGATTCAGTATGTTAATGATCCAGTCGAGCAGAAAACGGCAGTAGAGAGCTTACGTCGGCAATGTATTGCTGTGGTGGTGCTGGGTAAAAACAGTGCAAACGATGCAAGTAATGTTATCGCATTCGATGAATTTTCCATTAACGGTAGCGCAAGTCAGGGCTATAACTACGCATTTGCAACCGAAAGCGCCTGTCGTTATGTGTTGGGAAAAGGCCATCGTAATATCGCGCTGCTTATAGACAGTGAGGATGACATTGGCAGCAAACAGATGCTGGAAGGGTATCGGAACGTACTGCAAAATTACTCCTTACCTTTCAATAGACAATTGATGGTGACTGCGAACAATAATATTGAGCAAGCGCTACTGACACTGATTAACAGTTTTACAAAATATACTGTGATTATTGCGAAACGTGATCACTATGCGGCGGAAGCGATGAGGTTATTGCGAGAGTTTAACATTGCTATTCCGCAAGAAGTGTCCCTCATCAGTCTTGAAGACTCGCCCCTGGCACCGCTGCTTTACCCACCATTAACCTGTATTTCTTATCCTGTTGAGCAATTGCTTGACCACTGTGTGCAGCGAATTCGGGCGCTTATAGATGGTCATTCGATATTTGTGCCTGAGGGGCGTGCATTCACAGGCCGTCTCGTTGCTCGAGGTTCAGTATCCGATATTAGTTAATCAAGAAAGAAGTATTCGCTTGAACCTTAATGCCGCTGTTTTCTTGATATGCAACATGCCATAAATTTCTATTTTCCAGCGTGTCACGATGAAAGTAGCAGCGACCAGCACCGGTACTGCTTTGGCTATATTACTGGGGGAGAGGCGGGGGCATGACCGTTTTTTCTGCTGCTATATGCTCCGCTTTATGGATATATACTAACAGCACGCGGTTACGTCCTTGGCGGCTCATCTGTCGTTCAATTGCATCTTGTGGTCGCCGTTGTTCGGACTCCATCAATGCACTGCAGACCATTGTGCAGAATCTATGTTGTCTGCGATACATTGAGGCGCAGGATTGATATTCGATGCCAGCAATTTATGTATACCGTCACGCTGCTGACAAGTATCGGCCATAGCTATACATCAAATTTTCAATGTATCAATAACCACTCTCAGAGCAGGTGACACGTTACGATGAGGATAATAAAGGAATGAACCTTCCAGACGCTGGCTGTAACGCTGCAAAACTCTGATAAGAACACCTCGTTCTAAATCGTCAGCAACCAGCTCCTCAGGGACATAAGCCAGTCCCAGGCCTAACCTGGCTGCTTCTGCTTCCATATAGCTGTCAGAAAATGCCCATTGCCCTTGTGGTCGGTGCGTTATCTTTTTATCGTCCTGATTGAGCTCCCATTGATATAGGCTGCCGTCAGCGAATTGATAGACAATACAAGGATGTATGACTAGATCAGCGGGTGTCTGAGGAAAATCGTAGCGCCGAAAATGTTCGGGTGTGGCAACAATCGCCATCTCCATATCAGGTGTAATACGCACTGCAACCATGCCATTGCCTACCTCCGGCCCCAGGCGCACACCGGCATCAAATCTCTCAGCGATAATATCAACAAACCTGCTTTCACTGATCAGTTCCAGCCGGATATCAGGATAACGTTGTTTAAATACCGCGAGCTTTGGCAGTAAAAGCTTATCAATAGCATGCTGGCTGGCATTAATACGCACTGTACCTGATGGGGTATGGCGGTAATGTGCCAGTGTGGTAAGCCCCATATCTAAAGCATTAAATCCGGACTCCACGGTCTGGTAGAGCTGCTCACCGGCCTGTGTTAACGATAATTTCCGCGTCGTACGGGCCAGAAGTTGGATTCCCAATCTTTCTTCAAGTTCGCGGATTGAACGGCTAACCCCTGATTGTGCTAGCCCAAGCCGCCGCGCCGCCGCGGTAAAACTGCCTTCCCGCGCCACCTGCATAAACAAGTAGAGATCATTATAGTTTTCCCGTTTTGCCATCAAAATATCCTCAGGGCTGACTCACCACTGGCAGCATTCATGCCCACCGAGGTAAGTCTATTTATAACAAGATGATATTAATTCTAGCAGTTATCCCCCTCTAATCATCACTATTTATGCTAACTATAATGAGCGCATTGAAACAGAACACAGCAGTTTGTCCATATGAAACCTGTACCTACATCTTTTTTCAGGGGGATTTTTCATGAATGTTCTTACCAAGAAACTGACAGCCGCTATGCCTGCCATGCTGCTATGCGCATCCTTAAGTGGAGTCACAACAATGAGTCATGCTGATACAACTAATCCGAATGCGCCCGTTTCGAGGGTAGAGAAATGGGATAAAACCTTTGTCGAAAGCAATACGGTCGAACATCGTAAGGTGACATTTCAGAACCGGTACGGGATTACCTTAGTCGGGGACCTTTATATTCCAAAAAATCGGGGAGAACGAAAACTTGCTGCTATCGCATTAAGTGGTCCTTTTGGTGCAGTCAAAGAGCAGTCCAGTGGTCTGTATGCACAGACTTTGGCTGAACAAGGATTTGTTACACTGGCATTCGATCCCTCTTACACCGGTGAAAGTGGTGGCCGCCCTCGCAATGTTGCCTCTCCAGATATTAACACCGAGGACTTTAGTGCCGCGGTGGATTTCCTCGGATTACAAAAAGAGGTGGACCGTAACCGTATTGGCTTACTCGGCATCTGCGGATGGGGTGGTATGGCACTGAATGCGGCAGCAATGGATACACGCGTTAAGGCGGTTGCCACCAGTGTGATGTACGACATGAGCCGGGCTATGGGTCATGGCGTTGGAAACGGCAAAGACCGCTACTCAATAGCAGATCGACGCGCCGTGTTGAGATATCTGAATGAACAGCGTTGGAAAGATGCTGAAAGCGGCACTATCGCACGCGCCAATCACGATATTTATGTGGACAATAATGGTAGCGTCAGTGCAGCGGAGCGTACTTTGCCGGAAACATTACCCGCGAACCCCAACCCGGTACTGAAAGAGTTTTTTGATTATTACAAAATGCCGCGTGGCTTTCATGAGCGCTCAATTAACTCTAACGGTGCCTGGAATACCACAATGCCCTTGTCGTTTATGAATATGCCATTATTGAGTTATGCAAACGAAATCACTATTCCTACGTTGATAGTTACCGGTGAAAATGCACACTCGCGCTATTTTACTGAAGACGCTTATAGAGCGATCGGCAGCAAAGCGAAGGAACTGGTAATTGTTCCGGGAGCTAATCATGTTGATTTATATGACAATGCTAACAGTAAGATACCTTTTGCTAAATTTGAACAGTTCTTTAAAACCCACTTAAGGTAAGCATCTAAGTCCGACATGCCACCAGTGACTCATTGGTGGCAATAACTCTCTGGCATTACCCCGTTGTCTGTGAAATAGAAAACTACCTCAACGTTTATATTGACTGGTTATATCTGGGGTAAATCAGGGTAAAGGTAAGCCAGCATGACTTATACCGGACTTCATTCTTTACACACATTTTTAGTCGTTATTTCCATGAATAACGTTCGCCCCGGTTTTGCCTGAACTGGTCGGGGCGTTCTTGAGAGATACTGATAATGTCCACACTGAACCGTAAAACACCACACGATAAAGAACGCACTTACTGGAGCGGTGTTTTTGCCATGACATTATGCGTTTTTGTGCTAATCGCATCGGAATTTATGCCGGTCAGCTTGCTGACGCCAGTTGCCAGGGATTTGGGTGTCACTGAGGGGCTGGCAGGTCAAGGGATTGCCATCTCTGGGGCGCTGGCGGTCCTGACCAGTCTGACAATCTCTACCGTTGCCGGGAACCTAAATCGTAAATACCTTCTACTGGGGATGACGGTTCTGATGGCACTATCAGGGATAATTATCGCATTGGCTTCAAGTTATCTGGTTTATATGGTGGGACGAGCCCTGATTGGTGTTGCTATTGGCGGATTCTGGTCAATGTCCGCTGCAACGGCTATTCGCTTGGTACCGCAGCATCAGGTGCCCCGTGCATTAGCCATTTTTAACGGAGGTAACGCACTGGCGACTGTTGTGGCAGCCCCGCTTGGTAGTTACCTTGGGGCAACCATCGGCTGGCGTGGGGCCTTCTTGTGCCTGGTGCCTGTTGCGATAGCAGCTTTCATCTGGCAGTGTTTCAGCCTGCCGACAATGGAAGCCAATAAAGACAGACCGTCGCGTGGTACAGTTTTCCGTCTGCTTAGTCGCCCCGTCGTTTCAACGGGCTTGCTGGCCTGTGGATTATTTTTTATGGGGCAGTTTGCGTTATTTACCTACATTCGCCCATTCCTGGAGACCGTGTCGCGAGTCGATATCACCACCTTATCACTCATTCTGCTTACCATTGGCGTGACGGGGTTTATTGGCACTCTGGTCATCGGCGCATTTTTGAAAGCAGGATTTTATCAAACTCTGATCGTCATCCCTTTGCTCATGGCTACCATTGCCGGGATGTTAATACTGACAGGGCACCGCGTTTGGATTGTCGCACTGCTACTGGGGTTCTGGGGGCTGATTTCAACTGCTGCGCCAACCGGATGGTGGACATGGATCGCACGTACGTTGCCGGATGATGCAGAAGCTGGTGGTGGATTGATGGTGGCCGTTATCCAGCTTTCTATCGCGCTTGGTTCAACGGCTGGAGGTTTCGTGTTTGATCACCGTGGCTGGCAAAGCACATTTGCCTTGAGTAGCGGGTTGCTTCTTAGCGCGGCTGTACTGACATATCTTACATCACATCAAAAACGCAGCATGTATTAGGCGGTTAACGTAATGAGAAAGATGGTTATTGTGTCAGGGTTGCTAGTCAGTTCACTCTCAGTTATTGCGGCCGACATACCGAAAAATGCTGACAACTTCGACAATTTGATGGCCAATAGCATACTTCCTGTTTACGCCAGTAAAGCAGGCCAGGCAGCGGGGGATATCCAGATGATCATCAAAATGACCATTCACCAGCAGACATATGAAATCTTGCTTGCGGATAACCCGACTGCAAAGTCTTTTGTTGAACAACTTCCTCTGACGCTGATAATGAAGGAGCTGAACGGGAATGAGAAATTCGCAGATCTTCCCCATGCCTTACCTGCCCGCCAGATCAAGCCTGGTATCCTTCAGGAAGGGGAGCTTATGTTATATGGTCGCCAGACTCTGGTGCTTTTCTATGAAGCATTTCAGACGTCTTACAGCTACACGTCAATTGGTAAGGTAATCGCGCCAGAGAATCTGATAAGAGTTGTCGGTGACAAGAATATTGAGGTGCATTTTAGTCAGTAATGAGAGGTTAAATCTGGGCAATCAGGGTGAAGCTGGCCTTGAAAAACCTCTCCGAGAGACCTGATAACGCTACATTTTTTAATACTTAATTCTGATCCGATATAAGAAAGAGTGAATGCTCAAATGCTACTTTTGTTTCTGAGGTGTCAACGTGCCCTTAGCCACCGCTCAGAAATGACAGAAAGCAAAAAGCCCGCTTAAGTTTCCTTAAGCGGGCTTTTCTAATTCGGCTCTCTGACTGGGATCGCCTTAGCCAGTAACTGACTAATAAACAAGCTAAATATGAGTTCCCACTCTGTCAAGACCACCAGAATGACTACCAATAGTTACTGGTTATTTAAAGCAGGTTTAAACACTTCGCTTCATGTGTTGATCGTTCTACGATGTTCTTTGCAAAGGAAGGATAGCTAGAACGAGCATCAAAAAGTCGGCTCGAAGCGAGATTCTGTCCAAAGACCTCGAACAGTCAGCTCAGTGCCAGAAGCGGACGTAACTAACCTCACGCTACGTTTATTTATAAGGTGCATATCAAGTCAGACTAACAATTTATTCCTTGATGCCGATATCTTTATTTCTTAATCAATATATGAAGGAACATGTATGTACTACGTACGCCCTTTAATGCGCCCACTTTTTTTTCTGTCTTTCTTGCCATTTTCTTTCGTTCAGGCTGCAGATAATCCTGCATTGATAGGTGGTGGCACTAACCCTTTGTCTGTAACCAGAATCCACGATCGTGTGAATTACATGGTGTCGTTAAACTTCAATAACGGAAAAACAGCTCAGCAATGGCGTTCCGTTGATTGTAAACAGGGCAAGGCACAGCTTCTGTACAAGGATTTACTGAATGAGGAAGGGTTTACCATAGCTCGCTTTTACGGCAACAGTTACCTCCGTTATGCGCCTGCACAGGATGATAAGCAGATGACGGCAGAGGATATCCGTAAGGTTTGCCAGCTACCGATAAAAGATGCACGGTGGGAAAGATTATCAGCCTCGTCTACAGTCGGCATTACCGATCTTGTAGATGTTAATAGCATTCAGCGCATTGGCGACATTTTATCGGTACGCATGGGATATGACTTTGCAGATATCATCTGGGAACCGCCTTACGACGCGCCGCTTGAATTAAAGATTGAGCACTACTTATATAACTGTAAAACCCATCAGGATGACGCTGTCGCTGCAATGAACTTCGACAGCGAGGGGCGCGTTACGGACTCACTAATCACTGCTGATATTGTTCGCCGCAAGAGTAGTTTCAAAATTAAAACTCAACTGGCACAACGCTTCGAGCAGCTCTGCCAGTTGCCAGCAGGAAAAACGTTCGTAGCCGAAGGGCTTTTTATACCCGCCGCTAACAAGCTAGTATCAACGTTGATGGGGCCATCAATGCCCGATCTGAGTAATAATAATCCGCAGTGGCTGAATAAATTCCCCCTTTCTGCTGCAATTGAGCGCCAGGCTCAGTCATTGATCAAACCATGGGCGCTTCCGCGCTTTAAACAAGTTCGTTATACCGAAGTAAGTGCGCTCGGTAAGGTCAAAGTACAGTTGGATGCACAACCGGATGGTTATATACGCAAGCTGGAAGATTATGGTATCTGGACGGTGCAACGCTTAACGCTGGCTAATCAGCTACAGCTGAAGTTCACCATGTCCATCAGTAGTAGTTTCTCACTGCTCAATAAACTACAGACGGATCTGCGTTTCCCGTTAGTGACTGGTCAACGATATCAGGTGCAATGGGACAATATTGGTTCCGATAAAAAAGTTACTACTTCAGCGTTACGCTGTGATGTAACGGGAGAAGGGGATGCACATAGCATTGCACCTGAGTTTAGTGGGAAATATCTATTAGTTGAGTGCCATGCAACTAATGAAGAGCAACAGGGTAGCAGTGACAAACTAGGTTGGCTGCAAGATCTCAACGTCTTTGTCCCGATCGCTCAGCAAGTGGGTGATAAACCTGAACGTCTGGTGAAACTGGAAAATGTTAGTGTGATACGTTAATAAGCAAGCAGGCTCCCGGTTTTAGCCGGTGAGCCTTTTATGGCCAGCTCACCGTTGATTAACATACTGCAATGTTAATAATGTACCCTCGGCGGTGAGAACAATTTCGTCCTTCCACCTTTCGCTCAAAGCTGCCCGGGGCTATTTTGCTACTGGCGGCTTTATGCCAAAAGCAAAAGTACATAGGGCTGGTTGAAATACCCTCAGAGTCATCTTGATGCAAAATGGGAATCGAAAATGGTAAATCTTGCCAACACTAAAGGCAACAACACCACAGGTGTACATATGCTTCAGCGCGATAAAAATGGCGGATTCCGTATCCGTACCAGCCCAGATAGTCTAAAGCGCTTCACTTCAGTTGATGTGCGCCCAGAACATCGTGGTAGGTTCAAAGGGAAAAATGAAATTTACGGTTCGGAGCCTTACAACACGATTGAAGAAGGTGCCGCAGCTCTTTGTGTTTTCATCGAAAAGGTTTGCGGCATTACATGTGTTTGGGAACCGAACAAAGAATGCAGTACTCCTACCTGAATTGGGGTAGATCAATTATGTCAACTTTTTGCTCAAAGTGGACTTCTGTGCCTCACCATTAGGTAAAGGATGAAATACCCATAATCCACTAGCTATTAGGATGGTCTTTACTATGGAGTGGCGTTGCTTACAAATAAAACGGGTGCTGCAGGAACAATGACGTTGTTATTGGGAGATAGGAAGGGACAGAGATCCAATAATTAGGCTAATGCAACGGGGATCACGTTTAGGGCGCTAATGTCGGTGCGGTTGTTTTCTGCCACAAATTAAAGTTGCTACTATCATCACTGTAAATGGACGTCATGCGCTCACAGTGAGGCATTTCGTAACGAAAAATAGAGAGCACAACGCTAAAACTATGTCTGAAATCTCCACCAAAACCTTTCCAGCGCGCCACGGAGCTCCGTGGAGCAAAGAAGAGTTTCAGCAACTGATCCTGGCAATAGAGCAGGGCCTCACGTTAAGTGAGCTTGCCGAACGTCATCAGCGTACGTCTGGAGGCATACACGGCGCGATTAAGCGTTTGCTCCCCTCTGAATTTTGCCAGAACAACAATGTTAGTTCAGTGAGTGATCTGGCGCGCTATTTCAACGAAACACGAAGTCAAGAACGGGCATGTCTTATCAAGGCCTTGCGTCCGTCTGCTGCAACAGAAAAAGGCTCGGAAAAAAAACAGGAAACAGGGATACCACAGAGGGTTGGCGAGCAAGCTGTTTCGTCATCGGCAGCGATGCCGGGGGCTAGCGGTAAAACGCCAGACGAAAAGCAAATAACAGATTTCGTCCCAAATACGGAATTTCTGGATTATGTAGCCAGTGAATCCGATGTCATCATGCTGGTCAGTGCTGCTGTGGAGAGTTTATCTAAGGAGCGCGATCGTGATATTCTTCTGATGCGTCTCGGCATGGATGAACATCCCCATACACTCGCTGAGATCGCCATCAAATTGGGCATTTCCCGTGAGAGAGTCAGACAAATTCAGGAACGGGCCTTCAGGCGGCTAGCGGCTAAGTCTCGCTATGAGGGAACCCCTGGCGCCGCTCTTAAAAAGCTCATTATCGCAGTCAGCGATTCCTCGTATGAAATAGCGATATGCGCGCATCGTATCGCTCACCGTGATTTTATGACGTCGCCTGGAATGGCCGCGAAGTTCATTCTCTGCACTGCTGGTTTTTTGAAGGTTAAGAGAGTGGAAATTGTGGGATTCTTCTCTACTCTTTCACGACTACAAAAGGCAAAGTTGCGCGAGCTGGACCGGAGTCGAGCCGCAAAAGAGAGAGTTGAATCTGTGCTCAGCGGTTGGTTAAATAATACAGACTGGCCCTCAGTCATTGCTGCGCCACCACCGGCAGCGCAGCTCGCTTCTCAGCGAGTAGTCAATGATTCGGATATCGCCGGTCATTTTTATTCACAGAAGCTCGAACGCACCGTCCAGTACGAGTCTGGACTTGAGCTAGATATCATGACGCTGTTGGAGCGCAGTGACCAGGTTTCCTTTTATCAGGAACAACCCGTTGCTATCCAGTACAGTTTTAAAGGAAAACTCCGAAAGTACTATCCGGATCTGCTCGTTGCGACCGTTGATGGCCGGTGCCTGCTTGTTGAAGTTAAGCCGACAGACAGCATGACCTTAAGCATCAACTGTGCAAAAGCCAATGCAGGTCGGGCATGGGCGCATGCGCGAGGGTGGGGATGGCTGGTTGTCAGCGATCGACATACGTTACGGCAACTGGAAGAACACGTCATCCCTGCGGCTAAATGGATGCTGATAGAAAACGAACTGAACGCATCTGGGGTTCTAACCTGGCGCGACATGATGGGGTTGCGCACGCGACATGAACTTACACGGTTCGATCTGACGGCGTATATCATTCAGTCCGGTGCAGAGGTAGACAGAACCTACCGCATTACTGCGCGAAATGCCCATGACTCCGGGTTGGCTATACTGGACTGAGTCCGTGAGCTTCCTAAAATGGGTCTATTTATAGAAACATTATCCGTTAAGCTCTGTAAATACCTAGCTTGGTCAGCATGACGTACCGTCCATTGACCGGACATAAAGTGGTGCTACTGGAGCAATAGTGAGGATACAGGGGAGGGGGAGTAGCAACGATGTGATTAATCTTCGCGACTGAGGATACATGGCCGCTTATGCCAATAACAGGCATTGCTAATATACAGATTTATTAATCAATGGGAGCAGGTCAGAAGCGCTGAAACCCTATGCTAGTAGCGTAAAAAGCTTGTCGAATGGCTCAGGGCGTAAAGTGGACGTTACAATCATCATGGCCTGCGAATCAACGGAAGTGGGTCAAAGTTTGCCTTTAACTCCGCTGTAGACGTTGCCCCAGCGCAGCCCAACCTTGCTCAGCAGAAAGTTAAACAACGGAGAATAATCCAGCCGGAGTTGCTGTTTAACGTACGTGGATTCACGCTGCGGCAAAATATTGGTCGTATCTCTTTTTTTTATTTCCTTGCTGGCGATACTCATCGCCCGGGTTGTCCGAATAGTAGCGTGTGGTCGTATTGACTCTGCGATAGAGCTTTTTGGCTTTGTTATCCTGATGACTCGCAATGTTATCCATTCTGAGTGGATGCCAATTTAAGTGTAAGCGGGCGCACCAGAGAAGCGCCCTGTTTGCAGATAGCCCGCAGGCCATCTGCTTCAGCGTGGACCGTCGGGTTCCGATTAATGCTAATTAATCCAGTAGCGGCTTGCGGTTTTCTTTCACTGGCTCTGGCTTGAGTTTTTCAACGGGAATACTGCACATGGTTTCAGCTATTATCCCAAAAAGAGAGTCTTTCGGGAAGGTTTCCCATTGCCCCACATCCAGCTCCGCATGTATAAGATCGCCTTCCGCAAAGGGTTTGGAAAAAAGCGTACGTCCCATAATTGCACGCTGGTTTTTGTCGCAGTTAATCACATCTATTGCCCGGGAACTGGAAACGTAGACGGGTGGGTTTTTTATAATCAGTGTCTGCTTCGCGTAGTTATTGATGAAATAAAACCGGCGCAAGTGGCTGTTACCCTGGTAAGTTGAAATCACCCTGAAATCGACATACGAAGTCACTCTATCATCTGCAAGAATTTTTATTAGACCAGCCGGTGCTTGGGCGGGCACTTGCGGCTGTGGTTTACTGATCCCAGTACAGCCCGCCAGCATAAGTAATGCCAGCCATATCAGCTTTTTCATTTCGCTACCCCGCCGGTTAAATCAGGTCGTAATGTCGCGAGCATATCAGGTGTTACATTTCCCTGAACGGAACAGAGCAATAATGTCCCTTCTTTACCTTTGCTGAGCATTAACAGCTTTTCGGTGCTTTCTTTTGCCGGAGCAATACCTGACACCGCTTGCGCATTTTCTCTCCAGGCACTGTTGGGGTCTACTTTAATCATCGCCTGAGAGAGATAATCATCTCCGGCCTTGTCCCAGGTTAAATGATCAAGCTTGGACATGACCTCTTCAGGCGATTCTTTGAAAATCAGCCCCCAGTAATAGTACTTACCATAATTGATTTCATTGAGGTTGCTGGTTTGCAGAAAATATCCCGATAGCGTCAGATTTAATTCATGTAGAGGTTGGACAAACCAGACGATGCCATTACCGTCAACCGGCGTTTTGAACCAGGCGTGAAATTGCTGGTCAACCGTTAAAGGTGCTACGCGGCTGAGTGTGGTTCGCTGATGATAAATCTCACTGAAAAAGGTTGTGTCGCAACGCGTCAGGCTTTGCGTCAACGTATTGGCATAAACAGGTAACGTAGCCCCTGTCATTCCTAGCATGAGCACAATGGAGCAGATAATTTTATGCATGTAATATCCATATAATAAAAAAGACGCTATTTTTATCGGCACTCTGCAATGATACTTTACGCTTTAGTCTTTAACTCCCTTATCTGGCACGTTAAAAGAGCTGCCCTTGCAGTTATGACCTCCAGCAACCCCTGTTGTGTACCCCCTTGAGCACGGCACATTTTATGTGCTTTTAATATCTTTGCAGTCAATTAGCCATAGCCCTGTTATGGTAAATACGACCGAATAGTCTAGTGGTTATATCCTATAGCAGTAAAATTAACTTCCGTTCCTCGCTCATAGCTGACCGAGAGCAGCACACATTGTTCCGCTCTGTGCCAGAAGCGGATGTTTAAGCATTGCGCTATGTTAATTTACGGGGAGCCGATCAGGTCAGTCGTGTGCTTTCTCTTTCAAGCCGGAGTAAATATGGTTTATCCCTATGGGATCTTAGCAACTCGATACTACGAAACCTGCGAGGCGAACTAATCACCTATGCAATGAAAATGAGGGTGTAAAGGAAATGGATCTTAGTGGGTATAGTTTCGAGCAGAAACTTTCCGATCTTCTTCTGCCAAATAAAGAATTTTACGTTACCGTAAATGCTGCATACTTTAATACTGGTGGTGTGTACGTTCTACGGAGTTTTGACGATGCGGGGCAAGTGCTGACCATACCAAGAGTATTAGGTGATGACCATGATGGGATTTTGTACATCGGCAAGGCTAAACTATTTTGTCATCGCACAGGCGACCTTGCACGTTCTTTTAGCTTTCAATATCGGCAGAGTAAGCACCAGACCGGGCAGCGTTATTGGAGCGACGAACGATACCAGAAACGTTACCCGTATGAGCATCTAAGAATGTTTATGTGGGTTAGTGATTATCCCACCGAACTCGAACAGTCATTCTTTCAGAGCTACCTTACAAAATTTGGTGAGACTCCCCCGCTTAACCGAGTGTAGATGAAGGACGCACTTTATATTAGTGGATAATGTGTATGGGCTCAGATTTGGTATGACACTGTTACTGCACAGAGCAATCCCCTAATCTGAGCAGCAGTGTACTAAAAACGGACCTTGACGCTATAAATTTACCCGCCTGATTTTTTCTTGAGAATTGAACAGTACCCGGGTGCGGTATTTGGCTCCTTTGGCAAATCAACGCCCTCGTGAAAATCGCTGATCAAGTCTTTTCTCCGGATTTCATCGAACAAGAACTGATTTTCTGGCACGCCAGCAGCATACCCAGGCCTGGCAATGACATATCTTGCGTTAAACGCATCACAGGTTAGGATGTAGCACGAAAGATGTCGCTGAGCCATTCCCCTAACCTGCCACTTAGTACCTAAGTTCTGGCCCTTTAGAAATCGCTGGGCATGAGCTCTGGAGAGGAACAAGAAAGCTGTCATGATTTTGTTTTTCGTATCGATGTGTCCGAATGGTGAATATTCCTCAGTATCAAAAATAGTCCAGAAAGGCTGACCTACCGTGTCTTCATCGGGAATAACTACATTTGTCAGTCTTCGAGAAAGAAGATTGCCAATGGAGGGCAGCTCTGAGTAATCCATGAGCGTAACGTTATTTTGTTCAGCAAATTCGCGCGCTCCTTTCTGAAAACTACCTGAGGATACGATAATCCCATGGCTTAGGCAGCATTGGTGTATCTTGGCATGAAAGGCTAATACGCTATCTCGCTCCAGTGGCCGGGAGCGGTTCTTGCACTCTACAGCAACGCGATGACGTATACCTGCCATCTCAAATTCATAATAAACGTCTATCTGATAGCTGCTGCCTTCTCTACCCGAGATCTGCACATTACGGGCTACCATGGTCTTGTTACCTTGAATATCGAGCAGTTGCTGATAGACGCCCTGAACATGCGATTCCAGGTCCTGCCATTTTTCAGGTGGTGGTGAGGTGGGAGACTTACTGAGCAAATCTACTAAGGCTTTCATGGAGGGGCGAGTCATGTTGGTTCCTTAAGAGATTGTTAAGGATTTCAGATATAACCATACATTGCACGCACTGCCAAGGCCAAAGCTTGTCCTTACCGTCCCCTTAAAACCTTGAGTCCAATATGTAACTGGGCGTTCTGTTGGCCAGAATGCCCTGACAAATGGATGTAATGACCTTCTCCCTGTTGATTAATATTTGGCAATACAAGTAATACTCATGGCTATTCATTTGCCAACGTCCGCTTATCGCTCAAAGCTGACCTTCAGCTCAGTTAGCTTGTCCGCTCCGTGCCAGAAGCGGAAGTTCATCGTGATTTGTCATCTGCCTTCAGTTTAATGAGTTATGCATTATGGAATGTTTTCCGCCACTCCCTGGGACTGACACCGAATTTTTCCCGAAACTGCTGCCTAAAAGTTGGTGCGGACTGAAATCCCGATTGTTCAGCTACCTGTTCTATAGAAAGATCCATGTTCTCCAACAGCTCCTGACTGCGGTGCAACCGTGCCGCCGTAATCCACTCAACGACGGACATACCGGTCGCTTTCGTGAAATGTCGCGTCAGTGTCCTGCGACTCATTGAGGCGTATTCAGCCAGAGAATTAATATCGTGCGGCTTCTGAAGGTTTAGTAGCAGGTAATCAAGCACCATATTAATCCTACAGTCGGCAGTCTTTTGAGTTACTGGATGATCAATATACTGCGCCTGACCACCTTCACGGTGGGGAGGTGTGACCATCCTGCGGGCAATGTGATTAGCCGTTAGGCTGCCAAAATGTTGACGAATGATATACAGGCAGCAATCCATCGCTGCAGCTGTTCCGGCAGATGTAGTCAGTCCATCGTCATCAACATAGAGTTCGTTAAGATTCAAATGAACGGACGGAAACAACTTCCGAAAATCTTCCTCATACTCCCAGTGTGTTGCCGCCATATGCCCATCCAGCAAGCCTGCATAAGCCAGCACGAAAGTGCCTAAGCACAACCCCACAATCTGAACTCCCGCTTCGCGCGCTTTTATCAGCGTGTTCAGCAGATACTCGGATGGCCGTTTCCGCACATCTCCCCAGAAGGGCACAATGATGGTATCAACCTGAGTCAGAACGTCCAGACCATGATCGGCCTGTATTGCCGTTCCTTCGTCAGACCAGATGAGACCCGGCTTTTCAGCACATATCAGGCGGGTAAAAAGCCGCTGGTCTGTGACGGTATCGCCAAAAAGGATCAGCGGAACTGATACGTGATAAGTGCTGAAGCCTGGAGTAACAAGTATGGCAACTGAAATCACAGACATCGCGGCTCCTTAGTATCGGTTTGCGTCAGAACGTAACAGATTCACCGTCTGCAGGCGCTGAAACGTAATCCTGAATATGATTAATCTGCGCATATTCCAGGATTTCCTGTCGTGTGACCAGACAGTGGTTAACAGCTTCCATGTGAGTGGCAACAATTTGGGCTTCTGGTAATACAAAGTGCGCCTTCGAAATATCCTCTTTGCCAAATATGATTGCGCCGTAGCCCAGCACATGAGCCCAGCCAGTGTTCATAATCAACACACCCGGCATATATTTTCGCATGTTTTCTTCGACGGCTTTAATCCAGATAGAGTCACCAACAAGATATAAGGTTTTTTCTGATGGATGACGGAACACAACACCACTGGCATCGCCAAGAATTTCTGCCAACTGAGGGTTGGCATAGGCTTCATCGGAACCGTGCTGACATACTGTCTTAATCAGTTGAATATCTTCAAGGCTGCTAGTTTCGGTGAGAACAACCAGATTAGTGAAACCCTGATCACGCAGCAGCACTTTGTCACTCTCATTTTGGACGTAGATCAGCTTATCTTTTGGCACAATATCTGCAGCGGCCTGATCCCAGTGATCCGGGTGGGTGTGAGTGACAATGATTGCATCCACATCAAGCAGTGAGCTTATGTCCAGAGGCAATTCCACCATAGGGTTACGAATTTCTGAGCGAGCCGTTCCCTCAAAACCTTCCCATGCATCTTTGTCAGAAAGCATAGGATCGATAAGGAACTTCTTACCTGCATATTCGAGGATCTGAGTGGCATTACGGACCTGAGTGATTTTCATTATATGTTCTCCAAACGTTGTTTAAACCGGCAGGAGCCATGACAGTCATGACCCGATAACCAATTATAGTGATTATCGGGCAATACGACTGCGTCATAAGGGCCAAGTTTCGCGCATATCGGGTCAAGTTTCCGTTAGATTATGCAAATATGTGTAGCAATCTAAGCACCTCTTTTACGTCCGCTCTTCGCTCATAGCTGACAGCGAGCAGCGCTTCGGGCCGTTCAGAGCCAGAAGCATAAGTTGGCGCTATCGTCATCCGGTCGAGGTGAGTGATGCGCAAAGAGCAGCATTGTAAGATTCATTGATTTGGTTAGTGAAACAATGGCGGGTAATCTATCCACCATAAATGTGCCTAGTCACTGAAAGATTTTGACTGTCCTTGCCAACCTGTAGTACGCAGAAATTGCTCCCAAGTCAAAGTCTGGGGATTAATTTTCCGGCTCCATAACAAGTCACGATTTTTATGGTAATAACCATATTCAAATGCGTATTCAGCCATGCCCACAATTTCTGCCGTTAAGCCATCCATGCCTGAGTATGACGGGAAATGGTGCAATAATTCCTTGAGGGTGATGGCTGGACGGTACTGCGCTTTTATCCCCGTCACTCGAGTGAATGTTTCGACCATTTCTCGAGGCGAAAGAAATTCGCCAATAATCGGCAACGAACAACCTGCGTATTTATCTTGATTATCAAAAAGTTCCAGCACCGCCGGGCCGGTTGCCGTCAGCGGGTCAACAAAAGGCGCACAAAAATCTTCGGGTAAATAGAGAGGAAAAATTAATGTGTCACCTTCCTGATACGGCGGATAGTACTCCATTAAATTCGTATAAAAGAACCCCATATAAACAAACGAACTCTTGATTGGCAGCGTGCGAATATATTCCTCAACTTGTGCTTTATCCGTGAAATGTGGCACCCATTTTTTGCCTTCAGTAATTTTATCAACATTCTCAAGGCTGGTAAAAACCAGATGCTGCACACCCGCTTCCACCGCCGCATCGGCAATCTCCTGTCCTAATTCTCTTTCGTGCGTTAGAGCGAGTGGCGCGTCTGGCATGATACCTGGAGTCATCATAAATACCCCGTTAGCGCCTTTGAAAGCCTCAATGAACTCCGCTTTGTGGCCGAGTGAAAGGGGGACCTGAATCAGTTCGGCGCCCAAATCTTTCAGTTCTTTCGCTTCCGGTGAGCTGATACGACGAGTTAATCCGCGAACACGATAACGATGGCTTTCCAGCAATGAGCGTACAACGCTGCGCCCCTGTTTGCTGAGTGCGCCGACCACGGTGATGAGAGGTTTGGTATTCACTTGCATAATTTTACTCCTGACCTTTTTGATATTGAGCTTGAATTATCAGAAGCGGTGAGGGATAAGTAAAATCGATTGTTTTATATTTAGGAATCCACCCAATGGATACCACAAAGCTTGATCTAAACCTATTACTTACACTTGAAGCATTGCTTGCTGAACAGAATGTGACAAAAGCGGCAGTGCGATTGCATCTTAGCCAGCCTGCTGTCAGCGCCCAGCTAAATCGCCTGCGAGAAATGTTTGATGACCCATTATTGCTTCCTGCAAGGCGAGGAATGACGCCAACAGATAAAGCCCTTGAGCTGTTGATTCCGCTGCGCGAATCACTGGAGAAACTACGCCACACGCTGTATTCACATCAGAATTTTTATCCTGAACGGGCCAACCTGACAGTGACTATTGCCTGCACTGACTACATCCAGGCTGCCGTAATCATGCCGCTGGTGCTTGTTCTGCGAAAAAAAGCGCCGGGAGTGCGTATCGCTGTCCGGCATCTCGATATGGCACAGTTAGACCAGCAGTTAGCTCGCAGCGAGGTGGATCTTGTCTTTGCTTCTCATGATTCCTTTCACACGCAGTTACGAACCCGCTACCTGTTTGATGAGAGTTATGTACTGATTGGACGACACGACCACCCAGCACTTAAAACTAATCTGTCACTGGAAGAATTTGTGAAACTGGAGCACGTCATCGTCTCACCCTCTGGGGGCAGTTTTACTACGCCGATTGACGACGCACTTAAAGCATTCGGGCATAAGCGTAACGTGGTGATGTCGGCAGCTTCATTTTTATTTCTTCCTGAAATTGTTAATAAAAGTGACCTTGTTGCGCTTATTCCCCGGCGTTTATTGCAAGTACACTCGGGACCACTCACTGTCACAGAACTACCCTGGCTTGCCGAACAATTTGATATTTGTCTGATCTGGCACGAACGCAGTCACAGTCACGCGGGGCATCGCTGGGTGAGAGAGTTGATTATTGAAATGAATGGCTGAGAAACGTCCGTTTTTCGCTCTTAGAGGACTTGGTGTCCCTTCGTTCTGGCTGCTACGTGCCAGAAGCGGACATGGAAAATGTACAATTCTGATCCACAGGCGATTATCCTGTCTTACACAACGAATCTGTAATGTGTGCAATTCTGAGGATTTTGAGATGATTACTTTTCATCAACGTCTTACTGCTACCAGTCTGCGTGGCAAGCTCATTTCTATGGGTGACTATGCTGGCAAGGTGGTTCTGGTGGTTAACACTGCCAGCCATTGTCGCTTTACGCCCCAATACGCGGGCCTTGAAGCGCTTTACAGGAAGTACGCCGCACAGGGTCTGGTGGTGCTTGGTTTCCCCTGCAACCAGTTCGGTAAGCAGGAACCCGGCGGTGTCGATGAAATAGCGCAGACCTGTCACATCAACTACGGTGTGAGCTTCCCGATGTTCGAGAAAGTGAAAGTCAACGGCTCCGCAACGCACCCGGTATTTCGTTACCTGAAAGATGAGTTGCCCGGTTTACCGGGCGGGTGGATCAAATGGAACTTTACGAAGTTCCTGATTGGACGTGACGGTAAACCGCTCAGGCGTTTTGCACCGATCACCACCCCGGAGAAGATGGAAGCTGCAATCCTTGCTGCACTTGAACTCTGAGGGCAGCTGCGTGCCAAGAGCGGAAGCTGGAGTGCCAGAGGCCCTCTAAAAATTGATGGTTCGTTTGCAGGGATACTTACAGCCGTACTGGCTCAAGTCGGCTCTCGACCAAGCTATACCGGGGCGGTTAAGCTCAGAATCTGGATGAAATAAAGGATCCAGATGCGGATCCAATACCATTTTGACTTCCTATGTAGCAGGTGAAATGGTCAGTTCCAGTATTCATATTTCGCCGTCATTACGGCGTTATGTTTGTCCACGTACTGTTTACCTGTCCGATCAGTTGGGGTGATTGTGATATCCATATTGGCGCGTGTGCATTCTCCATGTGAGTTCCACTCCTCGCAGGTGGTCAGATTTTTTTCGATGGTGAAATACGTCTTGGTCTTGCTCAGGGTCAACTCACGGCCCTCGTTATCATAGCCATACTCTTCTATGGTTGAGGGTGATTGGGTTTTGATCAGGCGATGATTGCCATCATAACTATATACAATCGTATTATTATCTATCGCCATACTTCCTTTGCTTGCCGCGCTTGCCAGTAATCCTGATGAATTGAAATCGTAGTCGATTGTGCCTACTACGGTTTTATCTTTATCTTCCGGTTTTGTGGCCTCGATAACCAAACGATTAACTGCACGGCTGATAATTCCTTTATCGTTAAGCAGGTAAATTCCCTCAAGAGTCTGCCGATATGCCTGCGTGGTTTTCTGACTGTTTTTATCGGCTATGACCCCGTTTGAGTCCACCTGGATGCGCCAGCCAAATTCCGTTTTATTCAACTGAATTTCAGAGGTTGCAGTGAAAACTGCTTTCTGGCCTGTTGAGGTTTTGACCTCTTTCATACGGCCGCCAATTAACTCACCGCATTGACTGAAGTTGCTTTGAACCGATGTGCGAAGATACCCATCAGGACTATCAATAGTGATTGATACAGATTTGGGAATTTCAGTTCTTGTCGGCTGGCTCAGAAGGATGAAGTTGTTCAGTTTGTTTTTAGCGAAGATTTCCGCAGTGCATTGTGCTGCATAAGTCTGAAATGTGCAGAGGGATAAGAGAGTAATTAACAGTTTTTTATTATTGAATGACATTATTTGTTGTCCTCATGAACCGATCAGTTATCCAGATTTGGTTAAGTTGGCGAAGTTTTGTTTCATTGGCTGCTTGTCTGGTTTGACTCACTTGTCAATCAGTGGCTTCACTGTAATCTGGCTGCATGCTTTGTACAATAAGGTCCGCTTTTCGCTCACAGCTGCCCGTCAACGCCTGTCTGCTTAAAAACGAGTTTAACGTAGGTGTTTTCCGTTTTCTAAAGGATCCCTTAAACTAAACCGCGCAGGTCAAAACATACTAAGGAAGTAAGATGCTTTTGCCAGATTTGAGTTTTATAAAAACCGTATATCAATCGTCATTTCAAGAATGACTCCCCCCCTGTTTATTTCTCTGGATGGGCCCAAAGGGGTCGGCAAAACCACACTGTTGGAGGCCATTACGAAAGAACTAAGGGCTGACAACAAGAAGGTTATCCGACTTTGCGAGAAAAAAAGCGATCCCTATAGAAGGGAAACAATGGCCCTCGTTAACAGGCTCGCCAGAAATCCCTCGCTGGATTTGGAACGGCAGGTTTGTGAGCGCTTTGCTGATAGCCGTGCCTGGATTTCCCGGCATGTGCTGACTAAACAGCCCCCGGGAAGCATTATCTTGATGGATCGCTGGTACCCGTCGGATGCCGCGTTTCGCCGGATGGTGCCATTTGCAGATATTTTACAGCTTAACATTGAACGAAACGTGCGAGTGCCAGACCTGCATGTCGGGGTTGTTACTGCGCCTGATATCTCATGGGCGAGGGCCTCGGCCCGAACGCGTGGGCTGAGTAGTACGGTGATTCATAAGCTGGATGATCATGTCGCTTGTACCCAAGCGTTCGAGCGAGAAATTGCAGGTCAGGGCTGGTTTTTATGCCGTAATGAAGGAACGATCGAAGAAGCAACGATGCTGGTGATATCTGAGATCTACAAAGTGCTTGGATGCTCCACCGGCATCGGTTTTGCGGGCAGAACTTCTGCCGCATGCCGCCAGTAATTACGATAACCTATTCTGTCACCCTCCACCTCAGCGGGAGCCTCCGTTTTGGGGGGGCATATTTGTGCAAACAATCGAGAACTTCTGTTTTTCACCCAAAGCTAACATCAGATCAACAGAAAGCAAAAATCCCGCTTAAGTTTCCTTAAGCGGGATTTTCTAATTTGGCTCCTCTGACTGGACTCGAACCAGTGACATACGGATTAACAGTCCGCCGTTCTACCGACTGAACTACAGAGGAATCGTGTGAACGGGGCGCATGATATCTAGCATGCCTGATACTGTCAACGCTAAATTGGAGGATTTAGACTGACTGCTCAGCATATGAACAAATACTTCATATCTTTCAAATTGCAACGATATGGGTAACCTACAAACCTGCTCTAGGCGTGACCAAATCACTTAAATGATTAAACTTAGTTAGGCTCTCTTTTACGATCTTTGCAATCTGCTGGGTTATAGCTGGCTATTTTCCCCAGCGTTTTAGTCTGGCGAGTGGGTCTTGGCGATAGAAAGCACAGAAATGCCGATAAACAGCAGGAAAGCGATTTTCTAACAGTTCCGGTGCACTGAAAAAATACTCAGACAGTACCGCAAAACATTCTGCGGGGTCGCTGGCAGCATAAGCATCCATACTGGCAGCTTCGATACCCACCATATCTATCTCATCTTGAATATTGTCCATCGCCTGATGCAGGTCATATTCCCAGGCTGCAACATCACGCATAGCAATCGGCGGTACCCCATTAGAATGACCGCCATTACGCATATCAAGCTTATGAGCGGCTTCGTGGATGACAAGATTAAAGCCGGATAAATCGAATGAATCTTGAATATCTTGCCAATTCAACACAATCGGCCCCTGTTCCCAACTCTGGCCGGACTGCACGGTTTGACCTGAATGAATTAGGCCAGCATCATCTTGCCAGTCATCATCAACCACAAAAGGGGACGGATAAATAAGCACTTCATGAAAACCATCTAGCCATTTAGCGCCCAATTCCATGACTGGCAGCGCAAATAACAGCATCAAGCGAGCCTGCATTAATGGGGTCAATACCAAGCCTTGCAGCGGAACCAAGCGTTTTTGTTGCAGCAAATGACTTGCAATAGCGACCAGTCGCTGCTGTTCCTGCTCATTTAAAGGTGCCAGCAGGGGAATATTCAGCGCTTCACGCCACTGTGCAAGCATCTCCGCTTGCGGTTGGTTTGCTTTCCACAGCCACTTAATCATCAGGTTGCTCACAAAGTGATAATTCGAACGTCTAAAGCAGGGAAGTGTTGTTGTAAACATGCCGTAAAAAGGGGCATGAACGCAACCGTTTCATGGGGAGATACCCAAGCGGTTGAAAGGGGTGTCTCGAAAATCGTTGAAAAGAAAACCTTTCAGGGGGAAGAAATCCCTTTCGCTCTTTCATTATTCAAGCACTTATAGAAAAAAAATTCAGCGATCCTTATCACACTAAACCTGTTAATCGGGCTGATAAATAATACGCTGGCTCGGCACAGGCTTTTCAGATATTAGGTATATATTTAATCATAAGGGCAGGTTAGGGATTTCTTATTACTTACCTCATATACGGAAAAATATCATCTGGGGATTAATCTGCACTTTCTAACCCATTTTTTATTCCTTGATACGGAGTTGAACGATATGGCTGAGTATCGGTTTTCCACTATCTGGCGAATCAAAGCGCCATTACAGACCGTATGGGATACTCTTTCTCATCCTGATCTGTGGCCAGGTTGGTGGAAAAGCCTAGAGCAGGTCGTGGAGATAGAAAAAGGGGATGCTCTCGGTATTGGTGCTTTGCATCGCTATACTTGGAAAGGTGCACTCCCATATCGAATAACGTTCAATATTCATGTGGTTACCATTAAACCCTTATACTTGCTTGAGGGCGTGGCTAGCGGTGAAGTTGAAGGGATTGGGCTGTGGTCATTATTCTATGATGGTGCGAATACTGTCGTCCGTTACGACTGGCAGATTCGTACGAATACGTGGTGGATGAACTATTTGTCACCCATTGCAGCACCCTTATTTCGTTGGAATCACCATAGTGTAATGTGCGAAGGTGCTAAAGGATTAGCTCGTAAATTAGGCACTAAAGTTGATATTAGTTGATGTTGACCCATTAACTTTCGGGTAATACCGCGAATAATCGATAGAAATAGAGTTCCACACTGAAACCATTTTCAACTACAAAAATAAATAGCATTATTTTAAAGAGAAAAAATATAAATTTTATAGATGGAGATATTTCGACCAACACAGAAAAACATGGTTTATTTATATATTATTATTTAAGTTTATCTTGTCGTTTTATATGAGAAATAAGCACTCTAATTTTTTTAAAAAAATATCAATTGTTTGATTTTATTGATGTTTAACTATTTTTTCGAATTTTTTTTTGCGATTTATTTGTGGGTTAAAGAAAAAAATACAAGTATTTTCTCTCGAAAAATAAATGAAATACAGCATGTTAAATAATTTTACGTAGGATAATTCCTACAACAAGTCGGCCTGTAGTCTGATATACAAGGAATGTCTCAAAACGTTTAATGGCGGCATAAATTTTGTGTTCACGCTTTGATCTGAATCAATCAGATAAAAGTGAATTCAATTCCCAGGCACTAAGCCTATTAAAGTGTGGGTATCGCGACGCGATAAACGTTATATATCAGGATTATTTAAATGAAAAAGCAACTGGCTAAAATGACTGTACTGTCTTCTTTAATTTTTGGTATTAATGCTGCCAATGCAGAGGCGCCAACTGCAGAATTAAAAGTTGTCGGTACTTTGACGGTGCCAAGCTGCACCATTGTTGCCCCAGATGAGGGGGTTTATGATTTTGGTCATCTGTCTTCATCATTAGTGAAATCAGGTGTTGCGACAACGGCTCTGACACCCATCACTAAAACCTGGACGGTAAACTGTGATGCCGAGACTTACCTAAATTTCACGCCAGTTGATAACCGCACTGCTTCAGCAAGTGTTGTAGCAACAACTAACTTCGGTATGGGTAATGTGAATGGTAGTGGCAAGCTCGGTTACTACACTGCACAAATGAAGAACGGCACGGTTGATGGCAAAACATCTAATGTGTTCTCTTCTGCGACCACGACTTTCGCCGCTGCTAGCGCTGCTAATTTGACCACGGGTCTGCGAACTGGTTGGTCATCTGCGGCTAACACCCAGAGCACGGGTAAAGTGTTCACTGCTGACATCACTGTTAGCCCGACCTTGGCAGGTACGACTACCATGGGTGGCCCGATCACTGAAGATGCAGAGATCGACGGCTCAATGACGATGAACTTCGCATTCGGTATCTAACTTCCGCAGACGCTACTTCATAAAATAAGGGCAGAATTTTATCTCTGCTCTTATTTTAGTTTTTTTACTAATCAAGAAAATTCCGATAAATCAATCTGATATATCTAATTTCCCCTTTGTTTTTCCTGTTGGTCTCTTAGGCCACAAATGATACCTTTCTAGAATCATTTGGTGTGGAATATTCAAATACCCCCTCACCAGGCAATTGCTGACTTTCTCAGGGTCAATACACAGGTGTATTTATGACGCTTTATGATATTAAACCGCGATTTCAGGCGTTACTGCGCCCGTGTTTGGTTTGGTTGCATTTGCGGGGAGTTACGGCAAATCAGGTTACGTTGTTTGCCCTGATAGCCTCATTAGTGGTTGGCAGCCTATTTATATTATTTCCCTCGCGGATGATGTTTGTCCTACTACCCGTGTTCCTATTTTTCCGAATGGCTTTGAATGCCATTGACGGTATGCTGGCGAGAGAGTTTAACCAACAGTCGCAATTAGGGGCTTTATTAAATGAGATTGGCGATATCATCTCAGATGCTGCGCTCTACCTACCATTTGCTTTATTACCCTATGCCCGCCCTGAATTAGTGATATTGGCGGTATTTCTGGCCCTGCTGAGTGAGTTTTGTGGTGTTATGGCCCAAACATTGGGCCGCCCCCGTGGATATCAGGGGCCAATGGGGAAAAGTGACCGTGCGCTGTTATTCGGTACTTATGGATTGGCAATTGCCCTTTGGCCTGAGGCCTTGGTGTATTCCGGGGGGATGTTTGCGGTGGTATCCGCATTACTGCTATGGACTTGTATCAACCGCTGCCGGGCAGCACTAAAGCCAGAGGCATAATATGAACTCGACTCTTGTTGTCAGTCTGTCCGTTATTTTTGCTTTATTAGCTGTAGCTAGCGTCACTATTTGGGTCTTGATCTTGCGCTACCCACAAAAGGACTGGCTGGAATTACGCCAGCGCATTACCAGCTGGTGGCTGATTATTATTGTTTTTTCTGTCGCCATGGTTAGTCCAAAATGGCTGTCACTGGTTATCTTCGGTTTTATTAGTTTTTTGGCATTAAAAGAGTTCTTAACACTTATTTCAACTCGCCGCTCTGACAATATTCCTTTGCTGTGGATGTATCTCGCTATCCCCATTCATTATTTATGGATTGGGATGGGGTGGTACGGCATGTTTGTTATTTTCATTCCGATTTATGCTTTCTTATTCTTGCCGGTACGCATGGTGATGATTGGTGACACCAAGGGCTTCTTGCACGCGGCATCTAATATGCACTGGGGGTTAATGACCACAGTATTTGCACTCAGTCATGTTGCATTCCTAATGGTATTACCCGGGGGTATTGGCGGGCAGGGCGCGCTGTTAGTGGTGTTCTTGGTGGCATTAACCGAACTGAACGATATTGCTCAATACTTATGGGGGAAATCGTTAGGCCGCATCAAGGTCACGCCGAAAGTCAGCCCGAATAAGACGCTAGCCGGTTTGCTGGGCGGAGTGGCAACTACCATGCTATTAGCGGGTATTCTGGGGCCATTATTAACACCGATGAACCTCGCATTTTCACTACTTGCCGGGCTACTGATTGGTTTAACCGGGTTCTGCGGCGATGTAGTGATGTCAGCGGTTAAGCGTGATCTTGGGGTGAAAGATTCCGGCAAATTATTACCCGGTCACGGTGGTATTCTCGACCGGCTGGACTCGCTTATCTATACCGCGCCGCTCTTCTTCCATTTTATTCGCTATTTTTATTATTGAGGGTTGGCCGTGAACCGACTATTGCGCTGGATTTTTACGCTGTGTGTGGCGTATCCGGTAGTGCTGGTATGGCTGGGGGTTTCTGTCTGGCAGCGAAAACAGCTGCCACTTAAAGGGCCGGCAATTGTGGTGGCGAACCATAATAGCCACTTAGATATATTGACGCTGTTTACCTTATTCCCCTTATCAACTTTGTCACAGGTTCATCCGGTCGCAGCCGCGGACTATTTTCTACGTAACCGCGCTATCGCCTGGTTCGCCACTAAGGTAATTGGCATTATTCCGGTCACCCGTGGTGGCGCAGGCAAGGGCAGTGACCCTCTGGCCGGTTGTATCGAAGCACTTTCTAATAACAAAATTGTGATTTTGTTTCCTGAGGGAACCCGCGGCGAGCCGGAAAAGTTCTCCGAATTTAAATCCGGTCTGTGGTATTTGAGCCGCCAATTTCCCAGCGCGCCGATTACTCCTGTATATATGCATGGGTTGGGACGAGCGATGGGGAAAGGGCAGCGCATTCCAGTGCCATTCTTTATTGATATCTATGTTGATAAACCTTTCTATTTTCATGACGACAAACAGACATTCCGAACTGAATTACAGCAACGCTTTATCGCCCTGCAACAGCTCGCTACAAGGAAAATGCCGTGACTCAAGGAAATCGTATTGCTCAGGAACAGACATTTACCACCAGTGACCATGTCGCGCTATTTTACCGCTGTTGGCCGGCGCAACATGGCCCAGCCAAACGGGTAATTGTGCTGTTTCATCGTGGTCATGAACATTCAGGGCGTTTGCAGCATATTGTTGATGAATTGATGCTGCCGGATGTGACATTTTATGCTTGGGATGCCCGAGGGCACGGTCAGTCGCCGGGGGATCGCGGCTATAGCCCAAGCCTGGCGCGTTCAGTACAAGATGTTGATGAGTTTGTCCGTTTTGCGGCTAGTGATAGCCATGTGCCGCTGCAAGATATTATGGTGGTGGCGCAGAGCGTAGGGGCGGTGTTGGTCTCAACGTGGGTGCATGATTATGCGCCAAAAATTCGTGGAATGATCCTGGCGTCGCCAGCATTTAAAGTCAAACTGTATGTGCCGTTTGCTCGCCCAGGGTTAACCTTGATGCACCGCTTACGTGGGCTGTTTTACGTTAAGTCCTATGTCAAAGGTAAATTCCTGACCCACGATGCACAGCGTGTTGCCAGTTTTGATAACGACCCACTGGTCAGCCGGCCCATCGCGGTCAATATTCTGTTAGATCTCTACCGTGCTGCCGACCGAATTGTGCAGGATGCAGCGGCCATTACCTTACCGACACAATTGCTCATTTCAGGTGACGATTTTGTGGTCCATCGCGCACCACAGCAAAAGTTCTACCAGCGGTTGAGTAGCCCGGTGAAAGAGCAGCATGTTTTGCCCGGTTTCTATCACGACACCTTGGGTGAAAAAGAGAGGCAACTGGCGTTTGATAAAATGCGCATTTTTATTGAGCGCCTGTATACCGAAGAACTGCCTTACCACAATTATCGCTATGAAGATCGCTGGAGCGCGAGCGCGGACAGCTATCGTGCACTGCAAGTGCCGCTAAAACCCTATTGCGCTGAAGGATTATACTATCGCGCATTGCGCTATGGCATGAAGACGTTGGGTAGCAGTGCCACTGGGGTACGTTTAGGATTCGAAACGGGTTTTGACTCTGGCAGCACGTTGGATTATGTCTATCGCAACCAGCCGGAGGGCAAGAACACGCTAGGAAAGTATATTGATCAGCAATATCTCAATAGCATTGGCTGGCGCGGTATTCGGATGCGTAAAGTCCATTTACAACAGACGATTCAAATGGCTCTGACGCAACTACGTGATAAAGGGATGCCACTGCGAATTGTCGATATCGCGGCTGGTCATGGCCGTTATGTACTGGATGCCCTGACCGAGCAACCTGATGTTGAGCAAATCCTGCTACGTGATTACAGCGAGCTGAATGTCGAAAAAGGGCAGGCAATGATTGCGCAGCGTAATCTGGCTGAGGTGGCCCGTTTCGAAAAAGGCGATGCCTTTGACCGGGACTCTCTGGCGAGTCTGACGCCCAATCCTACACTGGCGATTGTTTCTGGCTTGTATGAGCTATTTCCGCAAAACGAGAGGGTTGCGGCTTCATTGGCAGGGCTGGCCGCGGCGCTTCCACCCGGTGGCGTGCTGGTCTATACCGGGCAACCTTGGCATCCGCAACTTAAGATGATTGCCCGTGCATTGACCAGCCATCAGGGTGGTCAGCCGTGGGTGATGCGGGTGCGTAGTCAGGGCGAGATGGATGCTCTGGTCGAGCAGGCCGGTTTTGATAAATGCCATCAGTTGATTGATGAGTGGGGGATTTTTACCGTGTCGCTGGCGGTACGTCGTGCGAATAGCTGAGGCTGATAGCGTGGTAAGCCGCAGGCAGCTCTGGCGACGAGCGGTGCTGTGGCTATTGTTGCTGGCCCCGCTATTCTTTATCAGCTACGGCCAGACCAACCATTTCACTGCCAGCCGAGTTGGTGTGGGCAGTGTGGTATATGGCTGGGAACACCATATTCCTTTTTTGCCCTGGACGATAGTGCCCTATTGGAGCATTGATCTGCTCTATGGTTTGTCGCTCTTTATCTGCACTTCGTTACGAGAGCAAACCCGCCATGCATGGCGATTGGTTATGGCCTCGCTGGTGGCCTGCCTCGGTTTTCTATTATTCCCACTCAAATTCAGTTTTGTTCGTCCAGTCACTGATGGGCCATTTGGTTGGCTGTTCCAACAGTTGGAACTGTTTGATTTACCTTACAACCAAGCCCCTTCACTGCACATCATGCTGGCCTGGTTGCTATGGTTGCGCTTTTGGCCGCACTGCCAAGGAATATTGCGTTGGTTAATGAGTGGCTGGTTTGCATTGATTGCAATATCAGTTCTGACCACTTGGCAGCATCATGTGATTGATATTGTCACTGGGTTGGCGGCAGGTGTGGTTGTCAGCTATCTGATTCCAATCAATAGCCGTTGGTGCTGGCAGCGACCATGTCGTTCGGCCCTGAAACTGGCACTTTGGTATGGCGCTGCTGCTTTACTTGTCGGGAGTTTGGCTCTGTGGCTGGGAGGCGACTGGTCAATATTGGGGTGGCTGGCATTGGCCCTGCTTGCGGTGGCTGCGGGTTATAGCGGTTGGGGGGTGGCGGTATTCCAAAAGCAGGAGAATGGCCAGATTTCACCTTCAGCCCGCTTGCTGTTATGGCCTTACCGGCTGGGAGCGTGGATCTCGATGTATGGCTTCACCCGCCGATTGCCCCAAGCTGTAGAAGTAGCGGACGGCGTATTTATTGGCAGTTACCCAAGAATACAGCTAATGCAGGCCGGTGTGTTGGATGTCACCGCAGAATTTAACCGTAGCCGTTATAGTCGCCATAAAGCCTATATATGCTGCCCATTGATGGATTTAGTGGTACCCACTCAGCAACGATTGGTTCAGGCAGTTGCGAGCCTTGACCAACTTCATCAGCAACAGGGGACGGTGTTGGTTCATTGTGCACTCGGCATGTCGCGCAGTGCATTGGTGATTGCGGCCTGGTTATTGGATACACAACGGGTCGCGACTGTGCCGGCGGCGCTGGAGTTGCTGCAACAAGCTCGCCCCCAAGTGGTGCTGCAGCCGCAGCATTTACGCACGCTCGCGCTATGGCAAAAAAGGAAAATCGCATGCTAAATCATCCTATCGCAGGGCAGGTTTTGACCATTCATCTTGCCAGTTGGCGGTATCTGGCCGCCTTGACGCTGCCCCCCATCATCTTTGCCCTATGGGGAGCTGATAGTATCATTGCGGCACTATTATTGCTGCTTGCCGGTGTCAGCCATTATTATTGCTGGCGTTTATGGCTTGATGAGCGACTTTTTACTTTGCTGTATAGCAGTGAGCCGCAAACCGATGATTTTGATATGGCGTTACAGCAATTATGGGGTGGAAAACCAGAAAATGGGCGCTCTCTCGACTCGCGCTGGCGGGGATCCACTAAGCTATTGCATCGCGCGATGTGCAGCATTTTATTATTGTGGCTGGTGATGGTGAGCGCGCCGTTGATTGACCTGATTTGGACGAGCGGAGGCAACATCTAGCAGGCTTTGCAGCCTGCCGGTGCTTTATATTCAGATTGTGGGTTCCTGATTACCCAACGGTGTGACGACCAGTTCCACCTGTTGTTGCTGCAAGAGTGCTGCCATTTGCGAAGGCGGTGGCACATTAGTGAATAGCGCCGTCGCTTTGGCGACATTCCCAATTTCTACCGCGGCAGAGGCATGGAATTTGGTATGGTCGGCGGCCAGTAAAATATGGCGGGAATGCGCCATCATTGCTTTTACCACTGTGGCCTCATTCACATCAAATTCCAGCAGGCTGCCATCAGTATCAATGGCTCCCATGCTGGTAATCAGATAATCAGCACGAAATCCCTCAACAAAAGAAACCGCGCTGGGGCCAATGATGCCGCCATTATTGGGCCGTAATGTTCCTCCCGGCACCATCACTTCAAAATCGGTATTCTTATACAGGATATGCGCCACCCGTAGGCTGTTGGTGATAATTCGCAAGTGGCTGTGATTCATTAATGCACGGGCAATGTGTTCAACAGTGGTACCAATGGTGATAAACACCGTGGAACGGTCGGGAATATAATCAGCAATCGCCTCGGCAATGGCCATTTTCTCTTCTGTATATGAAAGCTCGCGCTGCTCAAAAGCGGTATTCACGACACTAGAAGCGCGCCCGGCACCACCGTGATGACGAGTAATTAGCCCTTGTTCACTAAGCTTGCGGATATCTCGGCGCACGGTTTGAGTCGAAACATCCAGCAATTGCGCTAATTCATCAATATTCATATAGCCACGATTGGCGATCAGCTGAATCAGTTGATCGTGACGTGGGTTTCCGGTCAGTTCGGTCAGACTCATGCTTAGCTCTCTCTCATTCATCATACTATTGTTTATTTTATACAAAATGCGTCAGGAAAGAGTCAGTTTGATCACAATCAGGTATACCGGCTCGCCCGCCTGGGCGGGTACACTTCAACGCCGCGACGGCATTAGCATAGCGCACTGCCAGCGCAATAGTGCTTTTTTGCCCCAGAGCCACCGCCAGAGCACCATGAAACACATCCCCCGCACCTGTGGTATCGACCACATCCACCTTAAAGCCAGGCTGATGTTGCTGTTGCCCGTCCTCTAACCAATAACAGCCTTTTTGACCGCGAGTGACATAGACATGTCCGTTTGTGTCATTTGCGGCTAATAACAGTGCTATATCAGTGTCATTTTCCCCCGTCATCCGCTGTAGCCCCGGTTCAGAAAATGCAGCATGGTCGGCCAGAGCCACTAATGGGCGGATATCTTGTGGCGTCACATCGGCATCAAGCAATGTTGTTACCCCAGCCTGGCGCGCCAGGGTAAATGCCGTCAGTACCCCTTGATGCCAGCGGACATCTGCCAGTACCACATCATAAAGGCTAAAGTCTATCTCCATTAACCACTGGGCATCGTCCGGCAAATCGGGGCTAGGGTGGTTGATGATAATGCGCTCACCCTGGCCGTCGACCAATATGGCCGATTGTGATGAGCGGGCATTAGCGTAACGGCGACTCAGTCTGGTGTTAACACCATAACTTTCCAGCTCTGCCAACAGAGCATTACCGGTGGCATCATCGCCAACCCGGCCAATAAAATCGACCTGCGCACCCAATCTGGCTGCGGCCACAGCTGCTGTTGCCGCTGGCCCTCCGCCGATCTCTCGATAGTCATGGGCCACATATTTCCCCCCGCCATCAGGCAGCGTTGCCAGGTAGTAGAGGCGGTCCTGCACCGTAATTCCGACACATGCAATCCGGGTCATGGTTCTGAGTTCCTTGTTTAGCCAAAAAAGGGCGGTTGATCACGATGTGACCATTTTAATTCGTTCAAATGTTAAAAGAGTGACGAATGTCAATTTTTTGACTATAAATTACAAATACGATCAAAAACAGACAAAACATTCCAATTCAGTAACGAAAAATGACATCGAGTGACAGGAGAGAGTAATGGCACAGGTAGCATTCATTGGGTTAGGGCAAATGGGAACTCCCATGGCACACAACCTGATTAAACAGGGGCATCAGTTGCATGTCTTCGATATTAGCCCCGCCGCTGTCGCGGAGTTAGTCGCTTTGGGGGCGACAGGCTGCCGCGATGCTGGGCAGGCGGCTGAGGGGGCAGAGTTCGTTATCACCATGCTGCCTAATGGGGATCTGGTGCGTGAGGTGCTATTCGGCGCTGATGGGGTATGCAGCGGTTTGTCGCCAGACGCACTCGTGATTGATATGTCCACCATCCACCCATTACAGACTGACCGTTTGGCGCAAGAGATGCAGGCCAAAGGGTTCAGCTTTATGGATGCGCCGGTGGGGCGAACTTCCGACCATGCACAGGCGGGAACCTTATTAATACTGGCGGGAGGAACGCAGCAACAGGTTGAGCGGGCCACACCATTGCTGATGGCGATGGGGTCTGAGCTGGTCAATGCGGGGGGGCCGGGAATGGGGATCCGCGTCAAGTTGATTAACAACTACATGAGTATTGCCCTCAATACGCTATCGGCAGAGGCTGCGGTGCTGTGTGAGGCTCTGGGGTTGTCTTTCGATATCGCACTGCAAGTGATGAGCGGTACACCCGCCGGTAAAGGGCACTTCACCACCACCTGGCCCAATAAAGTGCTCAAAGGCGATTTGACTCCGGCGTTCATGATTGATTTGGCACACAAAGACTTAGGCATTGCCCTGGATGTTGCTAACCAGTTGCACGTCACTATGCCAATGGGGGCGGCATCGCGCGAAGTATACAACCAGGCGCGGGCCAATGGGCGCGGGCGGCAGGATTGGAGTGCCATCTTGCAACAGGTTCGCAGTCAGTCTGGTTTGTAATTAACTAAATGATTTTTCATTGATTTATTATTCAAAAGCGGCTGAAAACAGCACGCAGAGGGAGAGAAAATGCCTTATGTATCCGGTAATACCTTAGTTCAACACGCTTGGCAGCATGGCTATGCCATAGGTGCCTTTAGTGCCCACAACGCTGAAACCATCCGCGCCATCTTGTTGGCGGCGCAAGCAGAGCAAGCCCCCATCATGCTGCAAATAGGGCAGAAAGTAATCAGCGTCATGGGGCTCAAACCGATGAAAGAGATGGTCGATGCCTTTATGCATGACATCACGGTGCCGGTCTGTATCCATCTGGATCACAGTCGCAGTTTTGAGCAAACCATGGCGGCGGTTCAGGTCGGTTTCCAGTCGGTGATGTTTGACGGCTCCCACCTTCCATTTGATGAAAATGTGCGAATTACACGCGCAGTTGCTGATGTTGCCCGTGCATTAAACATTGGTTCTGAAGGTGAGATTGGCAAAATTGGAGGGACTGAAGATGATATCTCCGTTGATGAAAAAGACGCATTAATTACCAGCTGTGATGAGGCACTGAAGTTTGCCGAACTGACGACAGTCGACTATCTGGCGGTATCGATTGGTACTGCGCACGGTCTCTACAAGCAAGAGCCGAAACTGGCATTTGAACGCTTACAGGAAATCCGCGAAATCGTTAAAAAACCTATCGTGCTGCATGGCGGCTCCGGTGTGCCAGACGAGCAAATTCGCCGTGCAATTACGTTGGGTGTGGCCAAGATTAATGTCGATACCGAACTGCGTCAGGCCTTTACCCAAGGGGTCAGCGAGGTGCTGAGTCAATCCCCTGATGAGTATGTTTTGGCTGTTTCTCTGGGCCACGGACGAGATGTTATGCAGCAAAAAGTGGTTGAAAAAATCCGTCTCTTTGGCAGCCAGGGTAAAGCCCGTGCATTCACAGGCTAACAGCCACACGAAATATGAGGTTGAGGTTATGACAACAATTCAGCGCCAACCCTTTGGCGAGCATCAGGGTCAGGCCGTGTCACTGTTCACACTGACGAACCGCAGTGGCATGAAGCTTTGTGTCACTGATTATGGCTGCATTATCACTCAGCTTTGGGTGCCGGATCGCCAGGGCGAACTGGAGGACGTGGTGATGGGGTTTGATGATTTGGCATCCTATCAAGCCGGTCACCCATTCTTTGGTGCTATTGCAGGCCGCTGCGCTAATCGTATTGCAGGTGGGCGCTTCAAAATCGATGGGCAAGAGTTTCTGCTGGCAACCAATGAACTGACTACCGGGCAGCATTTACATGGCGGTATTCGTGGGTTTGATAAATATGTTTGGCAGGCGCAGGAGGATGGCGATGGCATTATTTTTAGCCGCACGTCGCTTGATGGTGAAGAGGGATATCCGGGGAATTTGCAGGTACGTCACCGTATCGGCCTGACGGAAGATAACGTGATGACGTTCAGTTTTGAGGCTCAGACCGATAAACCGACGGTGGTCAATTTGGTTAACCACAGCCATTACAACTTACGCGGTCATACCCATCTGATTCATGACCAACAGCTGAAAATTGATGCTGACTTTATGACACCAGTGGATGAAACCAGCATGTTGCCGACTGGAGAGATAGTCCGGGTTGCCGGTACGGCATTCGATTTCCGCCATGCCCGCCGTTTGGGTGATGCCATGCTGGCGCGGCCAGCACAAGATTTCGATGTTAACTATGTCTTGAAAAAAAACCAGCCCCTACCAAAACACGACTTATCGATAAAACAGCGCGCCAACTTACAACCGGCAGCATTGATGATTTGTCCGCATTCTGGCCGGGTGATGGAGGTCCATACCACATTGCCGGGTATCCAGTTTTACAACGCTTTTAAGCTTTCCAATAAGGTATGGAATGGCAAGTCGGGGCATCGGTATCAGGCGTTTTCAGGGATATGTCTGGAGACGCAAGCCTTCCCAGACAGCATTCATCATGAGCACTTCCCTGATGTGGTGCTACGGCCTGGAGAACAATATTACAGCAGTACCGAACACCGCTTTAGTGTTGTCGCCTGAGCCGCGCCAACCCATAAATTATTAAATTCACTGGAAGCAATATGATGAATAAAAAAGCAAAAGTGGGCGTATTGGCCTTAGGCCGAAGTACTTTCGATGTGCCCTATGCACAAGAAATGTTGGCATTGGCGTGGAACACACTGTCCATGATGGACATTGAATTAATTGGCGCTGCGGAATTACAGTTTGATGCCGAGTCTGCGCTACAGGCCTTGCCAGCACTGAAGCAGGCTAATCTCGATTTGTTGCTGATTTTGCAAGTGACGTTTACCGATGCCTCGTTGACGTGCGAAGTGGTACGCGATTTCCCGGTTCCCACGGCGATGTGGTCTTTCCCGGAAGCCCGTACGGGAGGGCGTTTGCGGCTGAACTCTTTCTGCGGCGTGAATCTGGCTTGCCATGCATTGAGTCGGGAAAATATTAAAGTGCAAACGGTGCATGGCCTACCGGACGATGCCCGTGTGGTGGGTGAATTGCAACAATTAGCCCAAGCTGCCGCTATCGTTAACCGCTTTAAACGCGCCAAAGTGATGGTCATTGGCGAGCATCCACTGGGCTTTGATGCCTGCAATTATAACCAGCAACAACTGACACAACACTTTGGCGTAAGTGTTGATCGCCAACCAGTGTTGGCGTTTATTGATGAAGTAAAAGCGTTGCCGGACAGCGTGGCTGATGCCCCTTATCAGCGCCGCGCTAAAGACTTCCCCAATCTGGCAGACATGGACCAAACTGCTACCTGCAAAACGTTGAAGGTTTATTCAGCCTTACGTGAGAAAGCTCAGCGGGAAGGTTATAGCGGTATTGCAGTGCGCTGTTGGCCGGACTTTTTTACCGACTATGGTTGTGCTGCCTGTGGCGCGTTGGCATTGATGAACGAAGACAAAGTGCCCTGCGGCTGTGAGGCCGATATGTTCGGCGTGCTCTCCTCTTTAATGGCGCAATGGGCTTCAGGCAATGCAGCGTTCAATACCGATCTAGTGGATATCGATCCGCTAACCAATAGCGTGGTGTTCTGGCACTGCGGCCAGGCCCCGATTGAAATGGCTGACTACGATGGCCCGGTACAGGCGACCATCCACTCCAATCGCAAGTTACCTCTGTTGTCCGAATTTGCCCTCAAACCGGGCCGAATCACGCTATGCCGTATCACTCAGGGCGAGGGCAAGTTGCGCCTGATGCTGGCAGGCGGCGAGATGATCAAAGCGCCATTAGCCTTCTCCGGTACTGCCGGGACCGCCCGATTGGATATCGATGCTGACAGTTACCGCCAGCGGCTGCTGGATGCGGGGATGGAGCACCATACCTCGCTGGTGTACGGCGAGCATCGTCCCCTGTTACGTAAAGTGGCCCAGTTACTCAACCTTGAGGTTATCGAACTGACTTAATTGGGCGATTTTGCTAACCCACTATTCGGATAACAAGGTATCTGGTCAGTGCCGGATACCTTAACAAAATCAACAGTATCTATATCTTTTGGGGATTTTATTATGACTTATCAATCAGGCGGTCAGTTGGGTCTGGAATTAATCGAGCAGGGTGATGGTTTTACCCTCTCATTTCAACAGCGTCTGCTGCTTAAACATAGCCGGCAAGCACCTTGCTTATGGATTGGTCGCGGTAAAGCCGACATCGACATGTTCCGTGGCAATTTCAATATCAAAGATTGTTTAAGTGAAAAGCTGGCCCTGACCGATGCGGTAATTACTGCCAATGGGCAGGGATGGGATATTCACTTCAGCCGTGGTGAGGTGGCCCAAGCCCACTTGCATATTGCCATTGATGCCGCCGGGCGTCTGGAGATGACCCTGAACAATGGAGATAAAGACAATAACCGCATGTGGCTGCGATTAGCAGCACAAAGCCAAGACCATATTTACGGCTGCGGTGAGCAATTTTCTTATTTTGATTTGCGCGGCAAACCGTTCCCGCTGTGGACCAGTGAACAAGGCGTGGGGCGCAACAAACAAAGCTATGTTACCTGGCAGGCAGACTGCAAAGAAAATGCCGGTGGTGATTACTACTGGACTTTCTTCCCACAACCCACCTTTGTTAGCAGCCAAAAATATTATTGCCACATCGACAACAGTTGCTACATGAATTTCGATTTCTCGGCCCCGGATTACCATGAACTGGCGATTTGGCAAGATAGTGCAGTACTGCATTTTGAATGTGCGGACAGCTATATCGGCCTGTTAGAAAAACTGACCGCGCTGCTGGGCCGCCAGCCTGAGCTACCGGATTGGGTCTATGACGGGGTGATTCTGGGCATTCAGGGCGGCACTGAAGTGTGCCAGCAAAAGCTGGATGTGATGCGCGAACATGGTGTGAAGGTCAGTGGCATTTGGGCGCAAGACTGGGAAGGTCGTCGTATTACCTCGTTCGGCAAGCGCCTGATGTGGAACTGGCGTTGGGACAGCGAATTGTACCCGGAGCTGGATACCCGGATTCCACAATGGAAAAAAGAGGGAGTGCGCTTCCTCGGTTATATCAACCCCTATGTGGCGATTGAAAAAGAACTCTATGCCGAAGCTGCCGAACAAGGCTATCTCACCAAAGATTACAGCGGCAATGATTATCAGGTGGAATTTGGCGAATTCTATGCCGGGGTAGTTGATTTGACCAAACCTGCCGCCTACGACTGGTTCAAGGAGGTGATCAAGAAGAACCTGATTGAGTTCGGACTTGATGGTTGGATGGCAGATTTTGGCGAATATCTGCCCACCGATACCCTGCTGGACAATGGCATCGATGCCGAAATTATGCATAACGCCTGGCCTGCGCTGTGGGCTAAGTGTAATTACGATGCGCTGGTTGAAACCGGCAAGCTAGGTGAAATCCTGTTCTTTATGCGTGCGGGCTACACCGGTAGCCAGAAGTACTCGGTCATGATGTGGGCCGGTGATCAGAACGTTGACTGGAGCCTGGATGATGGGTTGGCATCGGTTATCCCTGCGGCCCTCTCTCTGGCAATGACAGGGCATGGCTTGCATCACAGTGATATCGGCGGCTACACCACACTGTTTGATATGAAGCGCAGTAAAGAGTTGCTAATGCGCTGGTGCGAATTCTGCGCCTTCACTCCAGTAATGCGTACCCACGAAGGTAACCGCCCGGATGATAACTGGCAGTTTGATCACGATGTTGAAACCATCCGCCAGTTTGCCCGTATGACCCACATTTTTGCTGCGTTGAAACCTTATATCAAGCAAGCGGTGGCCCTGAACTCACAGTCAGGTTTACCGGTGATGCGTCCACTCTTCCTGCATTACGAAGATGATGCTCATACCTACAGCCTGAAATATCAGTATCTGTTTGGCCGTGATCTGCTGGTAGCGCCGGTCTATGAGGAGGGCCGCAGTGACTGGACTTTATATCTGCCTCAAGACAGTTGGGTCAACTTGTGGACGGGTGAGCCACATTGCGGTGGGGCAGAAGTGACCGTCGCCGCACCTATGGGGCAGCCGCCGGTGTTTTACCGTGCGGGCAGTGAATGGGCCGAATTATTTGCATCATTACGGGCGTTATAACACAGGTAGGGGCCTGCCAGAGGCGGGCCTTTCAGGAGAGTCACCATGAGTGAAATACATCAAGACCCGGTCAAACTGATACTTCCGCTGCGCGAGAAATTCTCCTACGGAATTGGTGATGTGGGGTCCAACCTGCTGCTGTGCGTGGGTACATTATATTTACTGAAATTTTATACCGACGTACTGGAAATCCCCGCCGCTTGGGGTGGGCTAATTTTCCTTATTTCCCGCTTTTTCACCGCATTTACTGATATTGGGACTGGCGTGATGCTTGATAATCGCCGCAATATCGGGCCAAAAGGTAAGTTCCGCCCATTTATTTTGTATGCCTCTATGCCGGTGGCTCTTCTGGTGGTGGCTAACTTTATTGGCACACCATTTAGCGTTACGGGCAAGACGATTACAGCCACACTGATCTTTATGAGTTTTGGCTTGTTTTTCAGCATGATGAACTGCTCTTACGGTGCAATGGTGCCCGCGATGACCAAAAACCCGCAAGAGCGCGCTCAACTTGCTGCCTGGCGTCAAGGCGGGGCGACTGTGGGGTTATTGCTGTGTACGGTGGGGTTTGTACCGATTTTGTCGTTATTTGAAGGGCGGGCGCAAACCGGCTACCTGGTGGCTGCTGCCATCTTTGCCTTTGTGGGCATGTTATGTATGTGGTGGTGCTACTCCGGTGTGAAAGAGCGCTATGTTGAGTTACCCAAACCGGGGGCGGCCAAACCGGGATTATTGCAATCTTTTAAAGCGATTACCGGCAATAAGCCCTTGTTTGTTCTCTGTATTGCCAATCTGTGCACCTTGGCAGGCTTTAATATCAAACTGGCAATTCAGATTTATTACACTCAATACGTGCTTAATGATGTGACGTTGCTGTCCTACATGGGGTTCTTCAGCATGGGCTGTATTTTGCTGGGAGTCCTGTTAGTGCCAACAGTCGTGAAGCGCTTTGGTAAGAAAAACGTCTATTTGGGTGGGTTGAGCCTGTGGATTCTGGGCGATGCGATGAACTACATGTGGGGCAACACCTCGACGTTGTTTGTCTTGTTCTCTTGTCTGGCCTTCTTCGGTACGGCATTTGTTAACAGCCTGAACTGGGCTCTGGTTTCAGACACCGTGGAGTATGGCGAGTGGAAAACCGGTGTGCGCTCAGAGGGGACGGTATATACCGGTTTTACTTTCTTTCGCAAGATTTCCCAAGGGCTGGCTGGTTTCTTCCCCGGTGTCATGCTGGCTTATATCGGTTATGTGCCTAACGTGGTTCAAGGAGAAAGGACGCTGGAGGGCTTAAGCCAGCTTATCTTCTTGTATCCTTGTGGGTTGGCTATTCTGACCGCTCTGACCATGGGGCTGTTCTACCATCTGACCGAGAAGAACTACATCAAGATTGTGACTGAACTGGAGGCACGCAAATGCGATGTCAGCCCGGCAGTTTAGTGTTGCCGATAGTAATCAAATGAATTAACACCACCAAAACCCTACAACCCGCTTATGGCAGGCTCTGGTATACGAGATAGTCCACCGGAGGTAAGCGGGTTAAAAAAATAAAAAGGACCTGTCAGATGTCGAATTCAACTTACCAGGACGCCGTAACACTCAGGTTGCCGTTGCGGGAGAAAATAGCTTACGGAATGGGCGATTTTGGCTCCAACCTGATGTTGTGCATTGGGACCCTGTATTTACTGAAATTCTATACTGATATTCTGGGGATTCCGGCTATTTATGGTGGCGTCATCTTCTTGATAGCGAAGTTCTTCACCGCTTTTACCGATATGTTTACCGGCGTACTGTTAGATTCGCGCCGTCATATTGGTGCCAAAGGCAAATTTCGACCGTTTATTTTATATGCTTCACTGCCGGTGGCATTACTCGCGGTGGCAAATTTTCTCAACACCGGTTTTAGTCTGAATATCAAAACTGTACTGGCGACAGTATTGTTTATGCTATTTGGTTTATTCTACAGCTTGATGAATTGCTCTTACGGGGCAATGGTTCCGGCCATGACGAAAAACCCGAATGAGCGCGCCCATCTGGCCGCCTGGCGTCAAGGTGGGGCAACGGTCGGGTTATTATTGTGTACCGTAGCTTTTATGCCGATCCAACTACTTTTTACTTCCTCACCTGAAGTCGGTTATTTGGTCGCAGCGATAATATTTGTCACTTTCGGTTTAGTTTGTATGTGGTGGTGCTATTCCGGCGTCAAAGAACGTTATGTTGAACCGGTATCGGTACACCATAAACCTGGTATTTTTAAATCATTCTGCGCCATATTTAAGAATCCACCACTATTGGTACTCTGTATTGCCAATCTGTGTACGCTGGCGGCATTTAATATCAAACTGGCCATTCAAGTTTATTATACGCAATATGTACTGCAGGATATCCATTTACTGTCCTATATGGGCTTCTTCAGTATGGGATGTATTTTGATTGGCGTGCTGTTGGTCCCGACGGCAGTGAAGCATTTGGGTAAGAAAACGGTTTACCTCGGTGGTTTAATGCTATGGGTTTTGGGAGATGTGCTGAATTACGTCTGGGGTTCCAGCTCAGTAACATTCGTGGCCTTCTCCTGTATGGCTTTCTTTGGCACCGCCTTTGTCAATAGCCTGAATTGGGCATTAGTCTCCGACACCGTAGATTACGGGGAATGGAAAACCGGTATTCGCGCCGAAGGGTCGGTATATACCGGATATACATTCTCGCGAAAGATTTCAGCCGCGTTGGCCGGATTTCTACCGGGTATTATGTTAACTCAGATTGGGTATATTCCGAACGTGGCACAATCTGAATCGGTACTGGAGGGACTACGCCAACTGATTTTTATCTACCCTTGTACTTTGGCATTAATTGCTGCCATAACCATGGGGCTGTTTTATAAACTCAATGAGCAACGGTTTGTTAAAATCATTGCTGAATTGAATTTGCGTAAAATGGCCACAGCAGAGTAAGACAGTTTCTCCATTAAAGACTGACATGCTGTTATTTCGATTGTGTTATTTCTCTGCCATATATTTATGGCAGAGGCGTAGCCATGACAATTACTTGTCAATTTTCATGATGTAAGAAAAATAAAAAACCTTCATTTATTGTTCTCAATAGGGATTTGTCATGAATAAATATAATTCAATTGTCTTGATTACCTCATTAGTATGCTCTGCCAGCGCATTTGCCGGCAGAGCTTACCTTGAAACCCGGGAAGCATACAATACGGCATCTGAACAGCATGAAGTCATCCTGCGCGGCGGGTATAACTTTGATAATGGCTCCGGATTAATGTTAACCAATGCTTATAATGCAGGAAAGCTGGATCAGTTAAAACACAGTTATAATGAGCTGGAGGGCTGGTATCCGCTATTTAAACCTAGTGATAAATTTACTATTTCTCCCGGTGGACTGATTAATTCTAGCAGTGCGGGATCGGGTGGTTCTGGATATATAGATTTTAATTATAAATTCTTACCCATTTTTAATTTAACTGCCCGCTATCGGTATAACCACAATAATTATGAATCAAAAGATCTTAATGGTGATTATGCCCATAATGATACGCATGAATTTGCGACTTATTGGAATTTCAAGCTGACAGATGCCCTATCATATACTCTTGAACCTCACTATTTTGTCCGGGTCAATGATTTCCACGGCAAAAATGGCAAAAGCTCTCATTGGGAAGTCACCAACAAATTCAGTTATAAAATTGATACTCACTGGATGCCTTATTTTGAGTTGCAATGGCTTGATCGTTGGAATGAATACAACCGTGAGCAGTACCGTTTTCGCCTCGGGTTACGCTATACATTCTGATAGTTGACAACATCCATCGCCACCACAAAAAAAGAGACGGCACCATTAAGTGCCGTCTTATACGATTAATTCAGAGAACTGAAAAGGCTAGCGGTCTTTTTTCTTAGCAAAAATCTTCAGTAAGGCACCGACGGCACAGCCAATAACGACACCCAGAATAACCCATTCAGTAAATGACATAATCAAACCCTTTCATTTGTTTGGCCTGATTATATAAATTATTCTCGGCTTGTCCATGTCAGGCCATCTCCACTTTTATAGCTTCGCCAGCATTTCTCGGGTGACAAGGACAATGCCATTGTCTGAACGATAGAAACGGCGAGCATCGTCATCTGCATTTTCACCAATAATCATCCCCTCAGGAATGGTACTGGCACGATCAATTACGCAGCGTTTTAATCGACAAGAGCGACCGACATTGACGTCAGGCAACAATACGCAAGAATCGATATTACAGAATGAGTTAATGCGAACTCGGGAGAACAATACGGAGTTAACCACCACGGAACCGGAGATAAAGCAACCGCCGGAAACCAACGTATTCATGGTCATGCCATGACTACCAGAGCGGTCTTGGACAAATTTTGCCGGTGGTAGCGGCTCGGCATAGGTACGTATCGGCCAATGTGGGTCATACATATCGAGCTCAGGTGTGATGGCGGCCTGATCGAGGTTAGCCTGCCAATAGGCATCCAGTGTTCCAACATCGCGCCAATAATCCGGGGCATCTGGCGAGGTGGAAACACAAGATAGAGAGAATGGATGTGCCCAAACATGGCCCTGCTCGGTGATTTTCGGCAGAATATCTTTACCGAAATCATGGCTACTACTTTCGTCCGCATGATCGCTTTCAAGTAGGCCAAACAGGAACTCGGCGTTAAACACATAAATCCCCATACTGGCTAGACTACGGTCTGGCTTGCCCGGTAGTGTCGGTGGGTCTTCGGGTTTCTCCCAGAACATTTTTACTTGCAGGTCTTCGGATACTTCCATCACGCCGAAAGCGGCCGCTTCTTCCTTAGGAACTTCAATACAAGCTACGGTGCAGGCTGCGCCACTCTCTGCGTGGTCCAACAGCATGCGCGAATAATCCATTTTATAAATGTGGTCCCCGGCTAAAATCACGACATATTCGGCACGATAGCGGCGGATGATATCCAGATTCTGGAAAACTGCATCTGCAGTACCGGTATACCAGTGCTCTCGCCCTTGACGTTGTTGCGCCGGTAATAAATCAACAAACTCATTCATCTCTTCACTGAGAAATGACCAACCATGCTGGATATGTTGTACCAAAGTGTGGGACTGATACTGAGTTATCACACCGATACGACGAATGCCTGAATTTAGGCAGTTAGATAGTGCGAAGTCGATAATGCGGTATTTGCCACCGAAGTGAACTGCTGGTTTTGCTCGGACAGACGTTAGATCTTTAAGGCGTGAGCCGCGGCCACCTGCAAGAATCAGGGCTACAGCTTTATTGGGAAGTTGTCTGGCCGACATGACTCTGTCGATATCGCCTGCTTTCCGCATGTCAGACTCCTTAATATTTGTCTATTGGATTATGGGTTATTTCCATCAACCCTACGGCGCTCGCTATTGATAGGATAGTAGGTCTGTCTGGTTTCTCCTTAAGTATAAACGTTGTTAATTACATAATCGGTTAATTACGGTTCTAACAATGAGAAGCGAATCAAGTTTAGCGCGTCTCAGTACAAAATTTTTTCATGTTAGCCCTTCATCCATTATGGGTATGCATGTTAGTTCCTTAAGTACATGGTGAGGCGAGTTATCATCGACCATACTCGGTAGGGCAAAAAAATTCGTAGTTTTAATAAGGATATAAAATTATGACAGTAGCAAAAAATCGTCTGCGGTTAGTCGCACTAACCTTGATACTGAGTAGTTTTACTATCAGTGCTACGCCGGTTGTCGCACAACCTGGTGGTTACACTTTGGAACGCGTGGTTATTTTGAGTCGCCATGGTGTTCGTTCACCGATAAAACAAACACAGCTAATGAATGATGTAACACCTGACAAGTGGCCGCAGTGGCCTGTAAAAGCAGGATATTTAACTCCCAGAGGAGCGCAATTAGTGACGTTGATGGGCGGATTCTATGGCGATTACTTCCGTAGTCAGGGGTTATTGCCTGCGGGGTGCCCGGCAGAAGGTGAGATTTATGCACAAGCAGATATTGATCAACGCACCCGATTAACCGGGCAGGCATTCCTCGACGGCGTCGCCCCGACTTGCGGTTTGAAAGTACATTATCAGGCTGACTTGAAAAAAATTGACCCACTATTTCACCCGGTTGAGGCGGGTATCTGCAAGTTAGACTTGGCACAAACCCGTAAGGCAGTTGAGGAGCGGTTGGGGGGGCCATTAAGCACATTGAGCCAGCGCTATGCCAAATCGTTTGCTCAGATGAGCGAGGTGCTAAATTTTGCCGCATCACCTTATTGTCAGTCGTTACAGCAAAACGGAAAAACGTGTGATTTTGCCACTTTTGCCACCAATGAAATTGAGATGAATAACGAAGGAACTAAAGTCTCATTAAATGGGCCACTGGCACTGTCATCCACATTAGGTGAAGTTTTCCTGCTACAGAATTCACAAGCTATGCCTGATGTTGCCTGGCATCGGCTCAGTGGGATTGAAAATTGGTTTTCTCTATTATCACTACACAATGTGCAGTTTGATTTGATGGCTAAAACACCCTATATCGCCCGCTCTAAAGGCACTGCGTTGTTACAGCAGATTGACACCGCGTTAGTGCTTCACCGCGATGGACAGGGGCAAAAACTCCCCTTATCACCACAAACTAAAGTACTTTTTCTCGGTGGGCATGATAGTAACATCGCCAATATTGCAGGTATGCTGGGGGCTAATTGGCAACTGCCACAACAACCGGATAATACGCCGCCAGGAGGGGGATTAGTATTTGAGCTTTGGCAGAACCCTAAGAACCATCAACGCTATGTGGCGGTGAAAATGTTTTATCAAACCATGGATCAGTTAAGAAATGCCGATAAATTAGATCTAAAAAATAATCCTGCCGGTATTGTTTCTGTAGCAATAGATGGATGTGAAAATAACGGTGATAACAAACTTTGTCAGCTTGACACTTTCCAACAGAAAGTGGCTCAAGTGATTGAGCCAGCTTGCCATATTTAAACCACACTTATCCGGCGGTTAATAACACCCGCCGGATAAGTGTGTTATTCTTGATTGTAAATTGATATTGTCATTATCATAATTACATTTTGCTATTAAATGGTTTTTTGATAATCACTGTTGTTATATAAATGACAATGACCGGAGCAACCGTCTAAATAGGGGGTGGCTCCGGTATAATAAGTATCGATACTAATAAATTGAGTTTCTAGCCTACCAATATTCTATGTGGAGAAGATGACTAGCCTAGCCTGACTAAATCGAAAGGCACATAGCGCTCACCGGTTTGCTGTAACTCAACAACTGGCTCACGCTCAGCTTGTACAGGTGCCAGACCTTCTGCATGGATAGCCTTCGCTACGTCGATCTCCCCGGTTTGCGCGACCATGACACGTTTGCCTGGGATAATTTGGTTTCTGTTTCTGTCATAGACTTTAACCATATTAACCTCCAATAGTTATCCGATAAGGTTTAACAACTATCGAGTGCAGCATTCGCACCTAATATCAAACCACTATCTAAGATATATACCTATAGCCAAAACAAAGATGAATAGCTAAATAACTGCCACACATAGGCTACGCTCGATGAGGTCAATTTCTTTGCCTCAGGTCAAACTATTATTGGGTTGGCTTACATTGCGGGGGAATGATATTAATTTTCGCGTCAGTGATCAAGTCGGATAAACACATTTTTATGCTTAATTTATCGTAAATATAATGTAGCCTATTGCTGTGATAAATCCGCCTTATCAGCTGATTTATCGCTGTCAGTGGCTCTAGTGAGCCACAAGTTATATCAGCTTTTTCTGGGTCAATGACTCCAGTATTTTTAACGGGGATTGCTGAGGGTGCTTCATTCCGTCCACTGGCAGTAGGAAGGTCTGCTCCAACATATATTGCCCACCCATTGCCGCATGGGGGGGTTGATCTGAAAAACAGATCCAACTGCTGCCCGAAGGGAAGTCAATGGCTTGTTGTTGACCATTCTTTTGATAATCCAAATCTGATTTCATCTTATCATGCAACTGCAGCATCAAATGATCGTAATGGCTGCGGCGGCGCTTGGTAATACCAACCTTATGTTGCAGCCAACTGCTAATAGGAGAATAGCTATCGAGCTGTGGCAAATAGCGGCTGGCAAGTTGTGTAAAATCTTCACCGACTCGCCATGATCGCGGTTCGCCATGAGGGTTGATATTGGTAAAAATTCGGATGATACGCTCGCCATAATTTGGCCGCGAAGGAAAAGCGTCAATATGTAAGCGGCTATCATCTTTACGCCACGATGTTTTCTCGCGCCAGGCGGTTACTGGATGTAGACGCAGACTGTTGGTTGGGTTGCGCAGGGCGGTAGTATATTCAGGCAATAATTGATTCACCAGACTGAGGCAACTCTGGTAGTAACGCTCAAGTAACTGGCGAGTTAATGCCGCTTTACTTGCATCAGTAACCCCGGTAAGTGTGCCTTCTTGTGGTTTAAAGCTGATATTTTTGCGTTTAACATCAACCAATGCAGGGTCGAGCAGTTGTTTTTCCTGCTCACTTAACTCAAAGGCCAGATGTGGTAAAAATAGCACTTTACCTTGCTCCAGCGCTTCGATGGCGCTGGTGCTTCCCGTGTTACTTTGATCCCAACTACTGTAGGGGAGCGTAAGAATCGATGAATCTAACGCATGACTTTGATTATAATCGTTCATCAACTATCCGCTTCTAGATATTAACTTTGTGGATCATAACTTTTTATTATAGGTAATGTGAGGTCTATAGCACAGATTTTAGATTTTGTTTGTCTTGGTTATCTGCACTAACGGCGGTAGCCGTCGCATAATAGGGGAGGATTTTACAATTGAAGTCTGGATTTCTGCATGCTCTGACCAGCGATCAATGATGGTATCCAATTGATCCATAGAGTGAATGTATAAACGGCTAACAAAACAGTCGTCACCAGCAACTTTATCACATTCAACACATTCCAACGTTTCCTTCATCATCTCCTCAGTGATTCTCAGCATTCCTGCCAAAGGCTTCACACGTACAATAGCTTGTAAACCATAGCCAAAGGCCCGTTGGTCTAAATCTAAGGTATAACTACGGATGATATTACGTTCTTCAAGGCGTCGTAGACGCTCGGATGTGCTGGGGGAGGAGAGGTTGACTTGCTGAGACAGGTCTTTCAGGGATATCCGTGCGTTCTCTGCTAAAATTGCAATCAATTGTTCATCAATTTTGTCCACGCCTGTCGCCTCTTATCATTAGATACAATAGCGTTATTATAGGCATCATTTTGATTTATTAACGATATTTACCTAGCAAAAAGAATCTATCAGCTCAATAAAAGATCAGTTTTCGATTATCGTCAATGATGATAAAGATTGGCGATGGCCTCAATGAAAGCTGCTAATCATCAATGATTGAAAGCGTCTATTTTGGTTAAAAGATGAACTCATACCTCACCTCACCTGTGGTAGGGTATGAGTATGTTGTTGGTCGACCATTAATGTCGGATCGCCGATGTACTGGCTAGTGAAGCGGTATCATTCTGTTCATTGGTTCGTGTCGACTTTTTTTGTAGATAGGCTAAATCATAGACATCATAAAAGTCTATTTCACCTTTATTACTAATTATATTTTTAACCCGCAACTTAAAGTTATCACTGATATTTTTACTATTGAGTATTTCATCAATTGCTTGAGTTGATAATGCGCGACTAAAGAACCATTCACCGTTATAACAAACACGTAAATCAAGAATGCCAATATCTTCAAACTTAAATACTGGTTTGATTTCCATCATCAGAACTGCTGACATCAAGATAAAGAACACAGTAAAGGCAATCATATAGCCAGTACCAAAGTAAGGTGTTAAGTACATCAAAACTAATACAAAAAAGTATGAAATCAGCATCGCCAGACAGAGGTAGGGGTGTTTGTAGACAAAATCGCTGTTAAATTTTAACCGACCATCTCTATTTTCTTTCTGATTTATTCTTGCGATGTCATCGATTAATATTTTTTTAATTATGTCCATAATTATAACCTTGTGTTTAATAATGCGTAAAAATTAAACCATAATGGTTTGTTATAGGTTAGCATGAAAAGTTAAATTTAAGGTATATCAATTCGATGAATTTGTTTGCAAAACTGTTATAGCTAAGCAGGGAGATTATCACTATATAATTTATTCATCAGGTGAAAGCAATCACTTCAACCTTCACCTGATGAATCTTCATAATACAGGTAATTATAGGCCAAAACTGCGCTAAGTGGTCAGGACAATTTTGCCAATATGCGTACTACTTTCCATTAATGCATGGGCCTTGGCTGCGGCTTCCAATGGGAACGTCTGGAATATTTGTGGCTTTATTTTGTTCTCACCCAACAGGGGCCAAACTTGTTGTTCCAGCTCTTTGGCGATGAGTGCTTTTTCTACCACACTGCGTGAGCGTAAGGTAGAACCTGTATGTGTGAGACGTTTTAGCAGCATCAACATCAAGTTAAGATCTTTGGCATTACCATGCTGCGTACCAATTTGAACAATACGACCATTCATCGCTGCAGCTTCATAGTTACGTGCGACATAATCGCCAGCAATTAAATCAATAATGACATCAGCACCTTTCCCGGCAGTGGCTCGCTTGGTTTCAGCGACAAAGTCTTCGGTATGATAATTAATGGCAATATCGGCACCTAGCATCAGGCATGCCTGACGTTTCTCTTCGGACCCTACGGTGACAATAACTGTTTTTGCACCGAATGCCTTACTTAATAAAATGGCAGTGGTCCCTATACCAGAAGAGCCTCCGTGAATTAATACCGTTTCACCGGCTGTAAAATGGCCGCGCTGAAATAAATTGGCCCACACGGTGAAGAATGTTTCTGGCAGAGCTGCGGCTTCTATTTCTGTCAGGTTGTCGGGAATAAGCAAAGCATTGGTTTCATGTATGACACAGTACTGGGCATAGCCACCCCCCGCGATGAGCCCACAGACTTTATCTCCAATCTTAAAGCGGCTGACATCGGCGGCAAGGGCCACTACTACACCTGCGACTTCTAGCCCTGGAATATCTGACGCTCCGGGCGGTGGAGCATATTGTCCGCGACGCTGCATGACATCAGGGCGGTTAACTCCAGCGGCTGAAACCTTAACCAATATTTCACCCGCAGCGGGCATAGGTGTCGGTCTTTTTACTGGGGTAAGAACTTCTGGACCGCCAGCTTGAGCGATTTCAATCGCGACCATATTTACCGGCAGATGCGTTAACGATGTCATAATATTCCTCTTGTCGCATGAAGATACTAAGTCAATAGCGATGCTAATAACCGAATGACTATCTTAGACCCGCAATAAAAATAGTTCATGGCGAGAATGTGCTTAAGTGATGACGATATTATAAGAGCTTGAGGGTATCGCAGGAGTAGAAAACAAAAAAACGCCCGATAGGGTGGGCGCATAAATTTGCAAAGGAGTCGTACATGTATGACTTACTGCATGGCGACAATCAAGACTAAGAGATGTTAGAACACTTTGATACTAGGAGGGTTCCTCTTGAGAGGATATAGGTATAAATCCGAAATCGCAGGAAGTGGCTGCTGAATTTATTCCACCCTTATAAAGACAAAACCGGGCTTAGTTGCCCGGTTTAAATAGTTAAGGATTTACCATTCCCAACGTAAACCGGCATTCACCTGCCAGTTAGTGTTGACATCCCCACCGGCGGATTTTTCTACATCGAGGTAGAAACGTGAGTTATTCTCTTTGGTTAACTGGATATTGGTACCAATACCGTAAGTTATCCAGCTATCATCCCCACCTTGTTTTGTCGTTAGCGTAGTGTCTTTGCCTAGCACGGTGACACTACGATCACCTGCAAATTCATGCAGCAAGTCGGCTTTCAGATAAATATCATTATTGCTATTGTCTTCGAACCGGTGTCCTACACGTACTCCGGCACGGCCAATCACACTATTAATATTATCTTGATTCACTTCTAGTCCACTACTGGTGGTGTAGTTGGCTTTATTGATATAGGTGTAAACCAACTGTCCTTGAGGTTCGATAAAGTTACCGTTATCCAGTGAGAATTCACGACCATATTCAGCACTTGCGCTCCAAGACCAGTTACTCCCAGCACCATATCCGCCAGCACCGAATGTATTTTGGTAATCAAAGTGATTCTTCAGATGGCTATACTTCAATACCAAATCAACATAGTCTTGTTTTTCATGCCGCTGCCACGAACCATAAATAGTACCGCCGTAACTTTTATTATCGCCAGAGCCGTAAGTAAATTCTGATTTTCCATCTAGATAATGTGCGGCAATACCTTTAGTCCATATTCCATGTTCATTTTCATCTTTGTTGTCATAACCTAACTGATAGAAGTGGTATTGGTTTTTAAAGTAGCTGCCATGCTTACTTTTCATTTCACCCCCTTTATAACGCAACCAAAGTCCATATTCCTGTTGGTCATTTCTTAATTCACCCAGTCGCTTGTTAAGGCTATCAATTTCAAGGCGAGCGGTGGCTGTGGCATAATTAAGGCTAGCATTAGCCATCACCGTGTGACTAGGAGCACTCAGTTGTTTATCAATTTTGGTTATGTACCAGTTAGTGCCATATTGGCTTGCTGGGTCACCGGGTTTAATATCTGAGCGGAGAATAGGTTTATAGTCATAAACATATTCGTTGGTAATATCGATCTGCTCGTAAGGCTTAAAGGTGATATTATTGGCGGCATCGGCAACCCAAATGTCTTCACTTAAATCTGCAAATTTATTGGCATTCAAGGCTTCAATATAGTGAGAGCCACCTGTGCTGCTGCTGACAACTTCAATAAAGTCGCTGCCATTTTTACACTGACCATCCGTTTTACTGGTATTTACATCAATCAGGAAAATACCATTATTCCCTTTCAAGTCATAAATTTTGACGCTCTCATTCTGGCTTTTATTTGTATGTAGGTTGAAACCATGTAAGTTAACTACACCGTCTTTTTGTAAGTTTAGCGCACTGATCTCAGCATTTAATTCATCGGGTATCCAATGGGCTTTATTCATTAAAGTCACATCCAGTGCTCCGATCCATGCATTAGAGGTTGTATCGTAGAAGTTCACTTCATGACCATGCCAATAGGAGTCCGCACCATTGAACACTGCGGTAATACCGCCACCTCCTTCAGCGGCATCATCGCCAAGATCCATATTTCCCAGTACATTGAGTCTATATTGACCAGTTTGGTTGACGGTTACCTGACCTCCATACTTACCGCTAATTGCGTCACTTTTAGCACCACCTTCAGGATATGTATTATTATGCTCTAATAATTCCAAGAAATTTTTAGTGTAAGTGTTGATATAAATATCGCCACTATTGGCAGTAATACTTGTACCCTCGTCTTTTGCATATAAACCATTGTTTGCCGTGGTTGCTGTGCCTGTCCCACTGGTATCCATTTCCACCAGAGAGTTAATATAAACTTTCCCGTTAATTGTGATGTTGGAACCGTTAGCGGCTAACAGTGCCGTACTATTATTGTGGCCATCACCAACGACCAGACTATTTATAAAGCTGAAGTTATTTAATGAGATTGTATTATTTTTCTGGGCAGACAAACCAAAGAATGCAGTATACCCCTCAGGGTTTAATATATTATTCCCGTGTATATTGACGAAATAATCACCGATGTGATAATTTTCATCATCAGTTTCCGCTTGAGCAATATAGACCTCTAGTGCTGGATTAGGGTTGTCAACACTAATGTTGGCGCTATAGTTACCGTCAGTAGCAATGACATCAGAGAGGTTAAATGACTGTGGATCAATCTTGGTAGAGGTGTAAAATAAATCAGAACTTCCAGCCATGCCGTATCCAGAGCATATTATATTGCTAATAAGGATAGGCAGAATTAGTGGTCTGATTTTCTTTAATTTATTCTTCCAAGAATACATGTTTATAAACTCCGAAATTTAAAAGAATATAAAGCAGGCATATAGTTATATTAAGGCCAGTTAACTGTGGTAATAATAGAGCCGACAATAACTGACGTGTGCAATATGAATAATATATTGCGCACTATGTCATTTTGTAAAATAAATTGATTATGTCAATATGCTACAATAGTAATAATACATAATTTTACATTTGTGTCTAAGTTGTTTTATGAGTGTAATCAGTATGATGTAATTTCTATTTATTTTTTACGTTACCACCTATGATGGTTGTTTGTATTTATTTTTGGTTTTTATGGTGGAGATTAAAGAGGTGTAAAATAGTTAATTTGTTATATGGATTAATAATGTTCCCATGTCATTAAGTTCTGTCGCTATAAAATCCAGGAATGTAAATGACAAGCCTGGATTTTATACGACCTGATTATTGGGCTTTGTACTGCCAACTAACTTGATACTGATAAACCTCATCAGTCAGTAAATTATCAACATGGACACTAGGGCTCCAGGAATCATCGCCCCCCACGCCCATATGAAAACCATCAATATTTAGCCAAGTGCCCGGCTCCGGTTTAAGCAAATGTTGATGGCTGGTAGTCATTAACTGCTGCGTGCTATAGCGGCTGATACCAAAATGGAACCACCCAGTTAATTGCCAATTTCCGTAATTCAGGTTACGGGTGTTGCAACGCAGACCATTTTCACTTGGGAATATATAGGGGGTATGCATTTGGCTGAGTGATTGTTGCCAATGCCCGAATTGTGCGGAGAGCTGGCGGTCAGGATAGTTCTCGTGCGGTCCTAAGCCTAGCCAGTCAACATTTTCAGCAACATCGGATAACTGGCAACACATACCAATTCTTGCCAGCGAGGGGAGTGATGTGGCTACTTGAACCCGGACATCAATAGTCATTCGGCCATGCTGATCAAAGTGGTATAGCCAATGTGATTGTAATAGCTGTTCATCATCAAATTTGTAGCTATATTCTGCACTAATCTGTATTGAGTGAGATAATTGGTCGGCCTGCAGAGATAAACAGTGCTGCTCTAGTTGATACATTCCAGCTTTTATCCAGCGCTCAACCCAGGCGTTGGGATCAATACAAGTTGCCTCACTGATACCGATATCGTTGTCCAAAGGGGCGCGGACAAATTGATCACATAATGGGGTCAGTAACATGGCCTTTTCGCCTACCCACCACTGTTCTAGTAACCCAGTTTGCCGACTGAACTGCCAGCGCTGCTGCTGATGGACCACCATAATATGGTGTGTATCTTGCTGTAGTTGGAGATTACTTGGTGTAGCAACTTTAGCTGAAGAATGGCGAGTGAAAGGGAGCGCTTGCGGTAAAGGCCACTGATGCCAGGCACAGCGATGATTATTTGGCGACCAAGATGTTTCTTTTATTTGCCTGACTTCAACGTTTAACCATAGATTTCCTGGTTTATCGATGGTCGGTAACTGTTCAGCTAGAGTGTACTGTTGTGTATTCTCTGGGGATAAATTCAGCACAAAATTTCCTTCCAGAACTAATTCACCCTCTGACTCTATTCGCCAATAGAGCTGTTCGTTGTCACTGTTTCTGAACAGATATTCGCTGGTTATGCTTATCATTAGCGGAGTGGTGCTCAGTAATGAGAATTGGAAAAATTGCTGAGCACATTGTGCTTCATACAAGCTTGGATGAGGGCTACGGTCCGGGAAAACTAATCCATTCATGCAGAATTGGCGATCATTTGGGGTATCACCAAAGTCTCCACCATAAGCCCAATAAGATTGGTTATTTTCATCATTACGAATTAGGCTTTGGTCTACCCAATCCCAAACAAAGCCCCCTTGTAGACGGGGATGCTGACGGAATGCTTGCCAATAACGGGCAAAACCACCAAAACTATTTCCCATCGCGTGGGCATATTCACATAAAATCAATGGGCGAGATTCATCTGGTAAGCCAATCCATTTTTTTATTGACCATTTAGGTACGGCAGGAAACGGTTGGTCTTCATCCACTCGGGCATACATTGGGCAAATAATATCGGTTGCAGCGGTATTGGCTCCCCCTCCTTCATATTGGACTGGTCGGGTGGGGTCATTGGTTTTTATCCAACGATAAAGGGCATCATGAGTGGCACCATGGCCTGATTCGTTACCTAACGACCAGATAATAATACAAGGATGGTTACGGTCACGCTGAACCATGCGAGTGACTCGCTCACTGAAAGCAGAAAACCACTGTGGGTCATCGGCTAATCGCCCCATCGGTTGCATTCCATGGGTCTCTATATTGGCTTCATCAACAACATACAGTCCATAATGGTCGCACAACCGATACCACAATGGATGATTGGGATAGTGCGAGCAACGTACAGCATTAAAATTATGTTGTTTCATCAGAATGATGTCTTGCAACATGCTTTCTTCATCAATGGCTTGACCGGTTTGTGGGTGATGTTCATGACGGTTAACCCCACGAATCAGCACTGCTTTGCCGTTTACCTTGAGTTGCCCTTGATGAATTGCAACTTGCCGAAAACCAACATCGTAGGCTTCTGCCTCGATAAGCTCTTGTTGACTATTGAGCAGAGAAACAACAGCGCGATACAGTGTGGGCTGTTCTGCACTCCATAATAATGGCGACGATACCCGAAGGTTTAAGTGGGTACGATCCTTATAATTGCCTCGTTCATCAATCGCCTGTGTACCCAGGGGCTGCTGTAAATCTGCGACCAAAGTCTCTGCGAGGTAAAGCTGAACACGAACTTGGTAAGCTTCGTTGACTTGTGGGTTATTAATATCAAGCGGTGGGATATTAATCGCCGCCATCACCTCTAAATTAGCCGAACTGAATTCAGGAGATAGGTGGGTTGTAATATGAATATCTCGCAAATGAATATCAGGTTTGTGCAGCAAACTGACATCACGGAAAATACCACTCATCCGCCACATATCCTGATCTTCCAAATAACTGCCATCACTCCAACGCAACACCAATACCGCAATGCGGTTATCGCCTGTTTGTAAATATGGCGTGAGATCGAATTCCGCAGGTAAGCGACTGTCTTGCGAATACCCTACCCATTGACCATTACACCATAGATAAAACGCGGAATTTACCCCATCAAAAATAATGCGGGTTCGCCCTGATAATAGCCAGTTAGGTTCTACAGTAAAATGGGTTGAATAGCAGCCAGTTGGGTTTTCCTGCGGGACATGAGGAGGATCGACAGGGATAGGATATTGCACATTGGTGTAAATAGGCGTATCGAAACCATGGAGTTGCCAGTTAGCGGGCACGGGTAGCGATGTTGCTTCAGGTAAATCATGCTCAACCCAATCATTGGGGACTAACTCGGGCTGAGTAAAGTAGTTAAATGCCCATTGTCCATTAAGCAACCGGCGTTGTGGCGATGCGGTGTCGTTTTGAGCTGAGTTAATATCACGCCAGCTGTGAAATGGGGGGTGTGATTCGAGACGATGATACTGCGTTACTTGCGGGTTTTCCCAATCCCTGCGAGACAGAATCTGCGATAGAGTCAGTTTCACTTGTTGTTGAACCTTATGCAGTGACGTCATGGTATCAGCCTCATATTCTGTGAGTGTCTTTTTGTTTTAGTCAGCGATAAAAATAAATGTTATGCGCTCACAATTTAGATGCCACCAAGATGAATTCAGCGGAAAGTAAAGTAAACAGCGGCGGGTTAAATAGTCGAGAGTGATCGCATTTATTCACTTTCATGCGCTTTAGGATTAAATATGGCAGTGGTTTGGCGTATCGTCAGTTCGGTGGCCAACAGTAAAGACTCAGAAGGGGGCTCAATGGTGTGGTGCAGTCTGACAATCAGGCGAGAAACACTCTCTTCGCCTAATAATTTAAAGTTTTGCCTGATAGTCGTCAGTGGGGGCTGAAAGTAGGCACTGTCAGCGGTGTCATCATAACCAATCACAGAAACTTGGCCTGGCACATCAATATTGTGCTCATGCAGGGCACGTAGTACTCCTAGCGCCATTTGGTCGTTAGCAACTAAAATGGCACTAAAGGGTGTATTGCTGATCAGCAGTTTCTGTGTTGCCTGATAACCACTCTGTGCATTCCATTCGCCATAATAGACCGCCTGTGGCACTAATGAGGCTGTACTGAGTGCTTGTAACCACCCCTGACAACGTAATTGAGCAGAAATAGTCTCTTTCGGCCCGCAAATAAACACGATTTGTTGATGGCCTAATGCTATGAGGTGCTCAGCCCCCTGAATTGCCCCTAATTTAGGATCAAATAAAACACTAAACGCGGCGGATTGCGGGTCTACATCAAGAAAAAGTGCCGGGGTATCAACACATTGTTGGGCAATTTTCTGGCTGCGCTTTGGTTTTAAAGGAACATTAACTAAAATGCCATCAACCCGTTGAGCCAATAGCTCATTGATAGCTTGTTGGCAGGCATGTTCACTGTGGTCATCAACCATAGCAATAACAACGTTGTACCCTAATTCACGAGCTTTCCGTTTAATTGCCGCCGCTATCTGTGAGGGGGCGTGCAAGGAGAGGTCCGTGGTGGCTAACCCTAGTGTCTGGCTATGTTTACCAGCAAGTTGCTGGGCAACCCGGTTTGGGACGTAACTGAGCTCAGCCATCGCCAACTCCACCTTATGGCGAGTTTTAGGCGAAACATGCAGTGCCTGGTTTAGAACGCGTGATACGGTTTGATATGAAACACCAGCCTGGCGTGCGACATCATCTAAAGTGGCAGACTTGGCTTTCATGTATTCCTCTCAGGTATAGACGGGCGCTTATTATAGCAAATTCAATAGATAAACTTTCAGCAGCTACCCGCAAAGATGAAGAAAATAGCCTGTTGAAGATATTTTTACTCTGTTGAGACTAAAAACACCGCAGTGCCACCACCTATTAATAATAATTCTGATAATTATTCTGAGTAAAACAAAGCCTCAAGAGTATAATAAATAGCTTTTTTGGCTTTATTTTAGTCATGCAAACAAGAATCTTCAGTTTGCTCGCTAAAAAGAGTTGCTATTAAAAGCCGGTCATGAGTTAATGCGTCTCGGCCTGTGGTACAGACCTATTTATGCACGACATCTTGAGTAAAGTGGTTCATATTTAAAGCGTTATCGTTGATAGCTCTTCACTGACGAATTTCCTTCATAGTGCCTCCATAAGTAACGACTGATAACCGGCTATAACACGCCCATGGTGGCAAAATTTTTTAATAAAGGAAATACACATGTCTAACATGATGAAAGGTCAAGTAAAGTGGTTCAACGAGTCTAAAGGCTTCGGTTTCATCACTCCAGCTGATGGCAGCAAAGACGTGTTCGTTCACTTCTCTGCAATCCAAGATCAAGGCTTCAAGACCCTGGCTGAAGGCCAGAATGTACAGTTCTCTATCGAGAACGGTGCTAAAGGTCCGTCTGCAGCAAACGTAACTGCAATCTAATTGGCCTTTGGCTGATTATAAAAAAACCCGCTAAGGCGGGTTTTTTACTTTCTAGTGCCAAGCTAAAATCAAATTCATTAATTTGTCCTCTACTCTGCTTTCTGATTCCCCCAACTTATCCCTTACGTGAATACTTCCCTTCAATATTTTCATCAAAAGCATACCGTTGTATCCGCGTAAACCTTATCATTCTCACCTGATTCTGTACTACACTAGCAACATTGATTTAATCAAAGGTAATATCATGAAAGTTAATGATCGGGTGACAGTAAAAACCGATGGCGGCCCACGGCGTGAAGGGGTTGTTTTAGAAGTTGAACAATTTAGTGAGGGCGTCATGTACTTGGTTTCGCTAGAGGATTATCCAGCGGGCGTCTGGTTCTTTAATGAAATTGACAGCCATGATGGCACTTTTGTTGAGCCACTACATCAGTAACTTCTTTGGCCTCTTTATCTGGCAGCAGTTTATCGAACAGCCATAAAAAACCGGAGGAAGATGAATACCTTGCCTCCGGTTTTGTTATCTACTTTTATTAATCATAACTCGACTGAATTATTACTGATGTAACTCAGAAGGTTTCCCAATTCAGCGAGTCATCACCTGATTTTTTATTTAGATTGGTTTGATTTTGGCCTGTCGACATCGGTGTTGGCGTTTTAAGTGTTGTGGACGGGTTACGGCCCTTCAAATGGAATACCGCCACCGCTTGAGTCAATACTTCAGCTTGCTGTTCCAGAGAAGCTGCTGCTGCGGATGCTTCCTGCACTAAAGAGGCATTCTGCTGTGTAACATTGTCCATCTCGGACACGGCTTGCGCCACCTGACTAATACCACGGCTTTGCTCATCAGATGCTGATGCAATCTCACCCATAATATCCGTTACATGGGTGACGGCGGTGACTATCTCTTTCATAGTCTTACCCGCATCGGACACCAGAATTGAGCCATCGCCAATAAGATCAACTGAAGCTTCAATCAATGATTCAATCTCTTTGGCGGCATCGGCACTGCGCTGTGCCAAATTACGAACTTCACTGGCTACCACGGCAAATCCACGACCTTGTTCACCTGCGCGGGCGGCCTCAACGGCTGCATTTAATGCCAGGATATTAGTTTGGAAAGCAATGCTATTAATGACGTTGGTGATTTCAGCAATTTTCATTGAACTGAGGGATATTTTATCCATAGTGCTGACAACATCGTTAACGATATCACCGCCTTGGGCCGCTTTTCCTGATGCATTAGCAGCCAGTTGGCTAGCATGGTGTGCATTTTCCGCATTCTGTTTCACTGTGGCAGTGAGTTGCTCCATGCTGGCAGCCGTTTGCTCGAGCGAAGCCGCTTGTTGCTCAGTTCGGGCGGAAAGGTCAGTATTGCCCAATGCAATTTCACTGGAACCTTGATAGATAGATTCAGCACTGCTGCGAACGGCTTCAACCGTTAAGGATAATGAGTCCTGCATTTGTTGAATATTGTTGCCTAGCACACCGATTTCATTGCGCCCAAATGAGACAGAGCTTTGTGTTAAATCACCTTGAGCGATGCGCTGGATCCGCTCTACCAACCAGTTAATCGGCTTGATAATCACTTTGCTGATCACCAAGAAAGCAATGACTGTCAGTAACAGCGCGAGAATAAAGGCTCCGCCCATCAGAATGTAGCCCAGACGCGCTTCTTGTTGAGCTGTCAGATTGATTTGATTGGCCCGCTCAGTGCGATATTTGACGGCTTTTAACAGTGGTTCATTGTAGGCATCATCTAACTGATTGAGTTTTTCTGCCTCTAGCGAAATGACTTCTTCAAAATGCCCCTCTTTGGTCGCGGCCAGCATGAGTTTCATCCCGTCGTCGCGATACTCTTCGTAAGCTTTTTTCAGCGGCGCATCTAGCGCGGTGTCGGTTTCGGATTTTATCGGGCGGTTATAGTAGAGGTTAAACATTTGCTGAGATTGAGAAAGAAGACTTTCTGCATTTTTCAGACCTTGTTGATAACCTTGCGTGTCACCGATACGTGCCGATGATGCCGCTTGAATCAAAATAAGGCGCGCAGTACGCAGGTGGTTCGAGCTGTTAGACAGGCCCAGGCGGATATCCAGTTCTTGAGTCGCTTCTTCCAGCGATTGGTTACTTTGTTTTAAAAAGTAGCCAGAGGTACCAATTGCCGCTGCAAATAACAGCAGTATTCCCGCCAAAATGGCGATAAACAGAGTGACCAGACGCATATTATTAACAAATAATACTTTCGTATCTTTATTATGTTCTGGCGTTATTTTTATATCCGATGACTTATGCGTACTTCCACGTTTCATTATTAGTTCCGTTTCTATAGTCGCTCGAGGAAAGGTCCTTGCCTTATATATCCTTACTTGGTGCTCCGTGCTGTTAACTGACAGATGGCAACACCAGTAACTCTGGACGTAGGCTTCGCTACTTAAAGTTAATCCACCCCTATATTTGAAATAATCTTCACAGTCCTTTAAGAACCTATCGGCAACGGCCCTAAAATAGTTAGGGCTATAAATGAGATCACGATCGCAATTTGGATTAAAGGTTCATTAAATTTATGTAATTGTGTCAATGACTTGATGGGGGGTTCCCCAGCGCTGCGCACAAGTTACACAGGCTAGGCGAAGAGGAATTACAGCCACTGTGCTGTTGCTTTTCCGAGAGGTGAGGCGGGCAACCTCCAGTGCCACTGTGTGCTGGATAATGATATTGGTGCGCGTAGGCATAGAATTGGGCCCCAATAGGTCGTTTCGGGCTGCGGTTGATAATCGCCAGTCGGTGAAGCGGGGCATTGGTGTGTAAGCGGATTCAGCCACCACTGGTCTGATAATCCCCCACAATGGCATCCCATGCCGATGGTAATGGCCAGTTTATCGGTTTCAATGACCACCCAACCCATAAGGAAGCCAAATGGCTATTAACAGTGACTAAGAGGCACAAACTAACGGCGTTACCGGAAATACTGATGGCAGTTGTTCCTCTCCGACAAACACTAATTGATCCTTAGGGAGGCCGAGATAACCCAAACTTTGCCATAAATGGTGCGTTAGTGTTGTTGTGAGTGGTGTTGTCATGAACTGCTCCAGTGATAACGTGATATTTGCAGTGTAGCCTACTAGGCGAGTTTTTCGATTGAGACCGATGAATATGATATGTGGCAATACAGTATTATTAAAAACTGATATTCTTAATATTATGCTATTACTTATTTAACGGATATTGGTTTAAGTTTTGTTTAGAAATATAACCTTTACATAATTATCACACGCAATTATAATCGTGGAAAATTTCGGTGGAGAAACTAATGGATACGCAAAGTAGTAGTCAAATAAGCAAGGCAAGCTAACTCATCTCCCACTGATTTGTTGCTTGCCGAAAAATGGCGGGCAGCACCCTCTCTGTATTTCCTGAGCTGTGCATACCCCAAAAATTATTTAACTCGATGAATATCATCGAGGGCATTAATTCGGGTTTTTATTATGGTATTTAACAACCACGCACTCTTTCCTCCAGGCACTAATACTGGTTATTGCTGATTTCCTTCGGGGATATATCAGCACGATTACCTGTGTGCTAAATAGCACATGATTATTCTACCAATGATTAATTCATGGAGAGAATCATGGCATTAACTCCTTTTGTCGTAAATTTATTACTGGCGATGTGTCTGGGCGCGTTAATTGGTGCTGAAAGACAATGGCGCCAGCGTATGGCTGGTTTACGGACTAATGCATTGGTCGCGACCGGTGCTGCGGTATTTATTCTTAGCTCTTATGCAACATCCCCTGATAGTCCAGGCCGAATTGCTGCTCAAGTGGTTTCCGGTATTGGTTTCCTCGGCGCTGGCGTGATAATGCGTGAAGGCATGAATATTCGTGGACTGAACACGGCCGCCACACTCTGGTGTTCCGCAGGGATTGGCGTGCTTTGTGGTCTGGGACTGTATTGGAATGCTGTTGTTGCGACTGCCGTTATCCTTTGCGCCAATATATTGCTACGTGAAGCGGCGCAACGAATTAATATGCAGCCTCAGCAGCAAGCTGTTGATTTAGAAGTCCGTTATCGGATTCAAGTCACTTGTGGCGCTGAGGACGAAGTCTTGGTTCGCACGCTCATTTTACAGGCACTAAATGGTGTGGCATTACGATTACAGTCTCTTTGTAGCGCTGATATTGCCAGGCCGGGGCAGCTAGAGGTCTGTGCTGAAATTATGGCAACTCCGGCAGAACAAAAAGAAATTGAAAGTATTGTTTGCCGTGTCAGTTTAGAGCGCAGTGTCAGCTCCATTCACTGGCGTATTGCATCTGAATTACCGGTATAGCATTTATTTGGTATTGCAAGAATTGTGGTAATGCCAATTGTAGTGAACATGATTAATTCAGAGAATTAATCAGTGGTTTAAAATGGAATAAATAATGCTAACCCATGTGGTAGTAAGGAGTCGTTATGGACGATCACCCCGGAGTTAACTCAATTAGCCGCTGCTAATTAAATATAAATACAAAGTTGGCAGCGCAATAATAGTTCAGCACATTTATCTCTCAGCCATTGAGCGGATAAGTCCTGTGCGTTTAGAATTAAAAGAGAAGCGTTATGACCAAATTTAAAAAGACAGCTACAGGCCAAGGTAATAATAAAAAATCGTTTACTATTGCGCTAGAGGCTAAAAATAGCCTGGACCAAACATTATCCAAGCTAAATGCAAATTTGAATGGATTGACAGAGGAAGATGCTCAAGAACGTTTGGAATTATATGGTATTAATCAGGTTGCACATGAGAAAGCTCCTCCAGCATGGGTTCAGCTCTTATCGGCATTTAATAACCCTTTTATTTTTGTTTTAATGATTTTGGCAGCAATCAGCTTTTTTACTGATTATTGGTTGCCTCTGCAAAAGGGTGAAGAAACGGATCTGGTTGGCGTCAGTATTATTGTAACGATGGTACTCATTAGTGGGTTGCTGCGCTTCTGGCAGGAATATCGTACTAATAAGGCTGCGGAAGCACTGAAATCGATGGTGCGCACCACGGCAACAGTGTTACGTCGTAGTAGTCACAGTGCTCAACCGGCAAAAAAAGAAATAGCCATTAAACATCTGGTGCCGGGCGATATCATTCTATTATCTGCCGGGGATATGATTCCGGCTGATTTAAGACTGATTAAATCCAGAGATTTGTTTATCAGTCAGGCTATTCTGACGGGCGAAGCGATACCCATTGAGAAATATGATGCAATGGGCGCAGTTACTTCAAAGTCAGTCGATGCGAATACCAGCAGCGAAAGCGAATTACTCGAGCTATCTAATGTTTGTCTGATGGGGACTAACGTTGCCAGCGGAACAGCGATGGCAGTGGTGGTTGCTACTGGTGGGCATACTTATTTCGGGTCGCTTGCCAAGTCGATTGTCGGCAATCGTGCGCAAACTGCTTTTGACCGTGGGGTTAATAGTGTCAGTTGGTTATTGATTCGCTTTATGTTGGTGATGGTACCAATTGTATTGTTGATTAATGGCTTCACTAAAGGGGACTGGAGCGAAGCTGCGCTGTTTGCATTGGCTGTTGCAGTCGGGTTGACCCCCGAAATGCTGCCGATGATTGTCAGTTCCAACCTGGCGAAAGGCGCGATAGCAATGTCGCGGCGAAAAGTTGTGGTTAAGCGACTGAATGCAATACAGAACTTTGGCGCAATGGATGTGTTATGTACTGATAAAACCGGGACTTTAACCCAAGACCGCATCATTCTTGAGCACCATTTAGATGCGCGTGGCAGCAATGATAGCCAAGTATTACAGTTGGCATGGCTCAATAGTTTTCATCAAAGTGGCATGCGCAACTTGATGGATCAGGCCGTTATCAAATTCAGTCGCGGCAAGCCAGAAATTGATGCTTTACGCAGCTTTAATAAGGTTGATGAGCTACCGTTTGATTTCGTCCGTCGCCGTTTATCCATCGTAGTAAAAGATGAGCAACAACATCAGCAGCTGATTTGTAAAGGTGCAGTAGAAGAGATGCTTAGCATCTGCACCCATGTACGTGAAGGTGATGAAGTTTATGCACTGGATGATGCTCGTCGCATGTCATTACTGGCGCTCGCCACGCAATATAATGAAGATGGTTTTCGTGTTTTGCTGCTGGCCACCCGCGAGTTGGGCAAGCAAGTCAGCGAATTACCTTTAAACATTGCAGATGAGCGCGATTTGGTCGTTCAGGGCTTATTGACCTTCCTTGATCCACCTAAAGAGAGCGCCGAGGCTGCGATTACCGCATTACGTGAAAATGGTGTTGCCATCAAAGTATTAACCGGTGATAACCCTATTATTACGGCCAAAATTTGTCGCGATGTTGGGCTGGAACCTGGCGAACCGCTCAGTGGCCGAGCGATTGAGGATATGGATGATGAAACACTGGCGCGTGAGGTGGAGCTACGCACCGTGTTTACCAAACTGACACCATTGCAAAAATCACGAGTGCTGAAAATGCTGCAAAGTAATGGGCATACTGTCGGGTTCTTGGGAGATGGCATCAATGATGCACCAGCACTGCGTGATGCAGATGTGGGGATCTCAGTAGATACCGGGACGGATATTGCTAAAGAGTCAGCCGATATTATTTTGCTCGAAAAGAATTTGATGGTGTTAGAGGAGGGCGTGATTAAGGGACGCGAAACTTTTGGGAACATCATCAAGTACCTGAATATGACCGCCAGTTCTAATTTCGGTAATGTCTTCTCTGTCTTGGTTGCCAGTGCCTTTATTCCATTCTTGCCGATGCTCGCCATCCATTTGCTGTTGCAAAACCTGATGTATGATATCTCTCAGCTCTCTCTACCGTGGGATAAAATGGACAAAGAGTTTTTACGTAAACCGCGTAAGTGGGATGCGAAGAACATTGGCCGTTTTATGCTATGGATTGGGCCAACTTCCTCCATTTTTGATATTACAACTTTCGCCCTGATGTGGTTTGTTTTTGCCGCAAACAGTGTTGAACATCAGGCATTGTTCCAGTCTGGCTGGTTCATTGAAGGTTTGCTGTCACAAACGTTAGTTGTCCATATGCTGCGCACACAAAAAATCCCGTTTATTCAAAGTACTGCGGCGTTGCCTGTGCTATTGACTACCGGAGTAATTATGGCAATTGGTATTTATATTCCATTCTCACCTTTAGGGACATTAGTTGGGTTGCAACCATTACCATGGCAATATTTCCCATGGCTGGCGGGCACGTTGATCAGCTACTGCGTCGTTGCGCAACTGATGAAGCAATTCTATATTCGCCGCTTCGGTAAGTGGTTCTAACGGTTTTTGTTTAGAGTCTAACTATACTGTTTTATATAACAATTCCGGGGCCATGAGGCCCCGGAATGATGACACTCTTTTTATTGCGGCTATTCGTTACTGACGCGAATCACCAGCTTGCCAAAGTTTTTGCCCTCAAGCAGGCCAATAAAAGCTTGTGGCGCATTTTCCAATCCTTCGACCAGATCTTCCCTAAACTTGATTTTCCCTTGCTCAACCCAAGGGGTCATGTGCTGCAAGAAATCACCAAAATGCGGGGCGTAGTCATCAAAGATAATAAATCCTTGCATCCGAATCCGTTTTCTCAAAATGATGCTCTGTAACAGAGGTAAACGGTCTGGGCCATCAGGCAACTCGGTGTCGTTATAGCGTGCAATTAAGCCACATACCGGGATACGGGCACGTGGGTTGAGTAACGGTAATACCGCGTCAAAGACGGCCCCACCAACATTCTCATAATAAATATCAATACCTTCCGTACAGGCTTTTTCCAGTTGTTGCACAAAATCGGTGGCACGATGATCAAGACAAGCATCGAAGCCTAACTCTTCGACCACATAACGGCATTTTTCTGCGCCGCCAGCAACGCCGATGACTCTACATCCTTTCAACTTGCCGATTTGCCCCACAACTGAACCTACCGCGCCGCTGGCTGCGGCAACCACTATTGTCTCCCCGGTTTTGGGCTGACCAATATCCAACAAACCCATATAAGCGGTGAAACCTGGCATGCCCAGCACTCCTAAAGCACGTGATGGGTGTGAGAATTGTGGCCCTAGATTGCGAATACCGGTGCCATCAGAGAGCGAGTAATCTTGCCAGCCACTGCTAGCCAGAACCCAGTCGCCGACTTGAAAATCAGGATGTTTTGAGATTTCGACTCGCGAAACCGCACCACCCACCATGACCTCTCCAACTTCAACCGGGGGAGCATAGGACGGTGCATCGCTCATTCGGCCGCGCATATAGGGGTCAAGAGAGAGATAGCGGGTGCGAAGCAATATCTGACCTGCTGCGGGCTGTGGAATAGGCTGAATATCTAGTGTGAAATTTTCAGCAGTTGGTGTGCCATGCGGGCGTGAAGCCAGCAGAATACGGCGGTTATTGCTTTTATCTTGTGGCATCAGATTCCCTTACCTGTAAGAAGTCAATCGGGGTAGTGACGAGAGAGTGTGCTGAAAATCATAGTAGAACTCTTCAGGATGGTTTCAGCTAATAGTGCGAAAGACACTGCTATTTGACTAAGTAGACGCAATAAGGAGGAAGAGTGCCGCAGATCAGAGAGGAACAACCAGCACATCAACCATACTGGTATTAATTAGTCGGGCAGATGAACAGGAAAATTTATTCATCAGACTTGCACTATGATTGCCACATATCACTAAATCAACATGCTGTTGCTGACAGAAATATGCCATGCTGTCGGCAAATTCACCATGCGCAATATTTCTACTCTCAATGGGATAATCAGCATTGGCAACTAACTCCGCCATAAATAATTGCGCTTCTTCTTGTATCACACAACGCAAATCACCCAGCATAGGTGCCGCATAGCTGCTATACATTTCGGGTTCTGTTGTCAGGGTAATTAGCGAGACCTTGCCATTATAGGGTCGAACGATGGAAACCGCTTTATTAACCAATTGTTGGCTATCAGCTGTGAGGGCGACTGCGACCAGCACATTCCTGTACCCCATAATTAAGCTCCTATAAGCGTTGCTATAACTTAAAGATTAGGGGATCACACCTTTCAGAAATGAGAGTTTAATCACACTTGACCACTGATAGGTAATAAAGCCAGTAATAGCGGGGCTTTATTAGATGAGGCAACACAAAACAGGCTATGAAACTTATGTTTCAAACATTATTAATTAATTAATCTTACATTTCAGTTACAGGGATCTGCAAAAGTACAGATATGAACCAAAGTTGAAAATGTGCGGATGAAAATGTGTACGGGAGAGTAGGAATGAAATATATGGTTACCTTTGTTGCCTTTATTAATACGTGTCGTCGATTTTTTTAACGCTAAAAGGTAAATAGGTTAATAAATAGTCGCAAAATGTTTTTTTTGCGACAGCATAAGTATTCGTTAAAACCAAATAGTTTAGGAAGGTTACTTATAGGATTTTCGAGTTACAAACCCCTACATTAGTCCTTAATGCTAATAATTTAGAGTTATGACAGATTTATGTTCTGCTATTTTGCTTTAGGAATGCTTTTGTTCGAATTGATCTAAAAACACTAAGAATTGGGCCTATATTACTAGTTTTTTAGCTCTTTTCTGACTTCTGATTGTTTTTTGAACACATGAATGGTTAAAAAGTGACCAAAAAGTGCGACACGGAACAACTTTATATTTTATTTTTGTGATGTATATCACATTACATTTAAAATGAATCACTAGTCACATTGTATGTGCTAGCGATTCGGGAGTAGAGTTGGGCCTCTTTAGGAATAATCCTAATGTTTTGTAAGAAAAGTTTCATGGTGTAGGTGCAATATTAGAGCTGCATAAAACTTCAGCAGCCAAGACCTGTAACAGGTTATTTAATACCAAAATGGTATTTTCGTCATATAGCACCAGTATGGTTTCAATTACTTTTAGTTCTATAGGTTCTAATTAACTGTATAACGGGAAGGATCCCAGGTCTTGGGTGAAGAATACTATCATCCAACTTATGTTTTAAAACATAATCAGTCGGGATGTTTAAAATGAGTACGTCTGAATTACTCAAACATATTTACGATATTAATTTGTCATACTTGCTTTTAGCACAACGGTTAATTAACGATGAGAAAGCCTCAGCGATGTTTCGTCTGGGTATTACCGACACCATGGCTGATGCATTATCACAGTTAACATTACCGCAGATGGTTAAATTAGCTGAGACTAACCAATTGGTGTGTCATTTCCGCTTTAGTGATCACAATACTATTCATCATCTAACGAAAGAATCTCGTGTGGATGATTTGCAGCAAATCCACACAGGAATTTTATTGTCGAGCCACTTACTCCACGAGCTATCGTTAAAAGACGGTAGTGCGCCTAAGAAAAGAGCATGACTAATGGTTGAGAAAAGTATTGTCCAGGAAGCCAAAGACATTCATTTGGCAATGGAGTTGATAACTTTAGGTGCGCGTTTACAGATGCTTGAAAGCGAAACGCAACTTAGCCGAGGGCGTTTAATTAAGCTTTATAAAGAGCTGAGAGGCAGTCCACCACCGAAAGGAATGTTACCGTTTTCGACCGATTGGTTTATGACCTGGGAACAAAATATTCACTCATCGATGTTTTATAACGCTTATAGCTTTTTGCTAAAAAGTGGTCAATGCACTGGTGTTGAGGCCGTCATTAAGGCTTATCGTCTTTACCTAGAACAGTGTCCGGATCAGTCTGGAATAGCGCCATTACTGGCGTTAACACGAGCCTGGACTCTGGTTCGATTCGTTGACAGTGGTATGTTGCAACTTTCCGGTTGTAGCTGTTGCGGTGGGACTTTTATCACCCATGCACATCAACCACGAAACAGCTTTGTTTGCAGTCTCTGCCAGCCACCTTCCCGCGCAGTAAAAAAACGTAAACTTTCTCCGCAATCTGCCGATATAACTTCACAACTGCTGGATGAGCAGGTTAGACGCGCAGTTTGAGTTTTTTTGAATTGTCAGAATTTCCGGTTACAGCAGGGGTATGGATACCGTTCCTGTAACCGGTTAATGGCAGCCACCAGACTCAAAGAGCGCTAACGCCTCACCTTCCACCCACACACTTTGCTAAGGATATCGCGTGTTAGTTATTTTGGGTTATATCGTGGTCTTAGGTGCGGTTTTTGGCGGCTACATCATTGTTGGTGGTCACCTAGGCGCATTATATCAACCCGCCGAGTTTTTAATTATCGGTGGGGCCGGTATTGGCGCGTTTATTGTGGGAAACAATGGTAAAGCGATAAAAGCCACAATGAAGGCAATGCCAAAATTGATGCGTCGCTCTAAATATAACAAAGTCCTCTATATGGACTTAATGGCGCTGCTTTACCGCTTATTAGCTAAATCCCGCCAGCAGGGAATGCTTTCACTGGAACGCGATATAGAAAGTCCATTGGAAAGCGAAATTTTCTCTAATTATCCGAGGATCTTGGCCGATAAGGTATTAGTCGAGTTTATTACTGACTATTTGCGGTTAATTGTTAGTGGAAATATGAACGCTTTTGAAATCGAAGCTTTGATGGATGAAGAGATCGAAACTCACGAGCAAGAATGCGAAGTTCCGGCTGGCAGTTTAGCCATGGTGGGAGACTCTTTACCTGCATTCGGTATTGTCGCGGCAGTCATGGGAGTCGTGCATGCACTGGCTTCCGCAGACCGGCCGGCAGCAGAGCTTGGGGCGCTAATTGCTCATGCGATGGTGGGGACATTTCTGGGTATTTTGTTGGCATATGGGTTTATCTCACCTTTGGCCACCTTGTTACGTCAGCAGAGTGCAGAAACAACCAAAATGATGCAATGCATCAAGGTGACTCTGCTTTCCAGTCTCAACGGATATGCGCCGCAAATCGCAGTGGAATTTGGTCGTAAAACGCTCTACACCACTGAACGCCCATCGTTTATTGAGTTGGAAGAGCATGTGCGCAGAGTGAAAGCTCCAGCACCGCAAGCGACAGAAGAGGACGCATGAAGCATCAGAACCACCCCGTTATTCTGGTCAAAAAGCGTAAAGCTAAACATGGCGCTGCCCATCATGGCGGGTCATGGAAAATTGCTTACGCTGACTTTATGACGGCAATGATGGCCTTCTTTCTGGTGATGTGGTTGTTGTCTGTGTCCAGCCCGCAAGAGCTTACGCAGATTGCTGAATATTTTCGTACCCCTTTGAAAGTCGCACTGACCAGCGGTGATAAAAGTAGCTCTAGTACCAGCCCAATTCCAGGGGGCGGTGATGACCCTACTCAGCAAGTGGGCGAGGTGCGTAAGCATATTGATTCCGAAGAGAGTCGGAAAGAAGAGTATCGGCTCAATAAGTTACGCGAAAAACTGGATCAATTAATTGAATCTGACCCGAGGCTGAGAGCATTACGGCCACATTTGCTGATTAACATGATGGATGAAGGGCTGAGAATTCAGATAATCGATAGCCAAAACCGGCCGATGTTCAAGATGGGGAGTGCTCAGGTTGAGCCCTATATGCGCGATATTTTACGTGCAATCGCGCCAATCCTGAATGACATACCGAACAAAATCAGTCTGTCTGGTCATACCGATGATCTGCCTTATGCGACGGGTGAACGCGGTTACAGTAACTGGGAGTTATCAGCGGATCGTGCCAATGCTTCACGGCGTGAATTGCTGATTGGCGGTTTAGATGAAGGCAAGGTCTTGCGCGTGGTGGGTATGGCATCGACGATGCGGCTAAAAGAGCAGACCGCAGATGATCCGGTTAACCGACGCATCAGTATTTTGGTTCTGAATAAACAGACTCAGCATGATATTGAGCATGAGAATTTAGATAACAAAGCACTGGATATTGAAAAAGCCGAGAGCTTGAAGCAGGTTGATTCCACAGGCACGACGCCAGTGATACCCGCGCCAACTGCTGCAACAACGCAGGTTGCTATCCCGGCAACGCCTGCGGTAACAGCGGATGGTGCTAAATCACCGGCGCAACCTGTCACCACGGGTTCAGCGCCAGCGACAATACCGGCGACGGCAACCACCGAGCCGGTGAAAGCGGCAGTGCAGCCAGTAGCAACACCACAAACACAACAATCGAGCACGGGGAACATAACTCCGGTTGCCAACCGGCCAACGACATCGTTGCCAGCGGCACCTGCAAGTGATGTACCGGTCTCTCCGACAAGCCGCGACGCACAGTAGAGGTGACACCGTGAGCATGGATATTACCGCGTTTTATCAGACTTTCTTTGATGAAGCAGATGAATTGCTGGCAGATATGGAACAGCATTTGTTATTGCTGGATCCGCTAGCACCAGACAATGAACAACTCAACGCCATTTTCCGTGCCGCGCATTCGATCAAGGGCGGTGCAGCGACATTTGGTTTTTCGGTATTACAAGAAACAACCCATCTGTTGGAAAACCTGTTGGATGGTGCCCGTCGCGACGAAATGCGCTTAAGCACTGATATCATCAACCTGTTTTTGGAAACGAAAGATATTATGCAGGAACAGTTGGACGCCTATAAAACCTCTCAAGAACCTAATGCGGAAAGCTTTGAGTATATTTGTCACGCATTGCGCCAACTGGCACTCGAGGCTTTAGAGCAGCAAGGTAACACCAGCAATACACCGGTAACCGAGCTTAGCAGTACAGCTACTCCGGTAGCTGAAAGCAAAACGGGTGGCAAGGCTCCGGCTCTGGTGCAGGGCGGCATGCGTATTCGTCTCTCTGGTCTGAAAGAACAAGAAATCCCGCTGATGTTGGAAGAACTGGGCAATCTGGGTGAAGTCAAAGATCCGCATCAAACGGCGAATAGTCTTGAAGCGACACTAATTACGTCGGTCAGTGAAGATGATATCAGCGCGGTGCTTTGTTTCGTGCTTGAGCCAGAGCAAATTAGTTTTGTACCAGATGAGTTTGCGCAAGAGCCACAGGCTGAAACTGTGGTTGCAGCAGTGCCTCAAACCGTGCAGACACCGGTTGCAGAGATCAAAAGCGTCGCAAAAACCGATGTGATTGCCGCCCCTACCAGTGCTGAACATGTTAAACCGAAAGCTAAAGCGAGCGAATCTACCAGCATCCGGGTGGCGGTCGAAAAAGTTGACCAACTGATTAATCTGGTGGGTGAACTGGTGATTACCCAATCGATGCTGGCACAACGTTCTAGCACCTTGGATCCCGTAATTAATGGTGATTTGCTTAATAGCATGGGGCAGTTGGAGCGCAATGCGCGCGACTTGCAAGAGTCGGTGATGTCTATCCGTATGATGCCGATGGAGTATGTCTTTAGCCGCTTCCCTCGATTAGTCCGCGATTTGGCCAGCAAATTGAATAAGCAGGTTGAACTGACCTTACTTGGCAGCTCAACTGAACTGGATAAAAGCCTGATTGAACGCATTATTGACCCATTAACCCATCTGGTCCGTAACAGTCTGGACCACGGAATTGAGGATGTGCAAACGCGTATCGCCGCGGGGAAACAACCGGTAGGGAATCTGACACTGTCAGCAGAACATCAGGGCGGCAATATTTGCATTGAAGTACTGGATGACGGCGCAGGCCTTAATCGGCAGAAAATTCTGGCGAAAGCGCAATCGCAGGGGATGGCTGTTAATGAGCATATGAGTGATGAAGACGTCGGGATGCTGATTTTTGCCCCCGGCTTCTCGACTGCCGAGCAGGTTACAGATGTTTCCGGCCGTGGTGTTGGAATGGACGTGGTTAAGCGGAACATTCAGGAGATGGGTGGCCACGTGCAAGTCAGTTTCCAGGCGGGTAAAGGGACGTCCATTCGTATCTTGCTACCATTGACGCTGGCTATCCTTGACGGCATGTCCGTTAAGGTCAGTGATGAAGTCTTTATTTTACCATTGAATGCCGTAATGGAATCACTGCAACCATTAGCTGAAGATTTACATCCACTTGCTGGTGGCGAACGCGTGTTGCAAGTGCGTGGTGAATATTTGCCATTGGTTGAATTGTTCCGAGTCTTTGATGTTGAGAATGCGAAAACAGAGGCCACTCAAGGTATCGTTGTGATTTTGCAAAGTGCCGGTCGTCGTTATGCACTCCTGGTAGACCAATTGATTGGCCAACATCAGGTGGTGGTGAAAAACCTGGAAAGTAACTATCGCAAGGTGCCAGGTATTTCAGCGGCCACTATTTTGGGTGATGGTAGCGTGGCGTTAATCGTTGATGTGTCGGCATTGCAGGCTTTAAATCGGGAAAAGCGTGTAATAGCTGATGACACAGCTGCTGCATAGCAGAAGTACCGGTATGAAACCTGTATGAAACCCGTAATAAAACAGGTATAGGGCCGTGAGGTTTGTTCCCAGCCCTAAAAACAAACATAAATTCAACCTATTGATTGAAGGGTAAAAACATGGCAGGACTAGCAACCGTCACGAAGCTGGCTGGCGAAACGGTAGGACAAGAGTTCCTGATTTTTACGCTGGGCGCTGAAGAGTACGGCATTGATATTTTGAAAGTACAAGAGATCCGTGGCTATGACCAGGTGACTCGCATCGCTAACACCCCAACTTTCATTAAAGGGGTTACTAACTTACGCGGTGTTATTGTTCCTATTATTGACCTACGGGTTAAATTTGCTCAACAGGGTGTCAGTTATAACGAAAATACCGTGGTTATCGTGCTGAATTTTGATCAGCGTGTGGTCGGTATTGTGGTCGACGGAGTCTCTGATGTGCTGTCATTGACCACCGAACAAATCCGCCCGGCCCCTGAGTTTGCTGTGACTTTGGCAACCGAATACCTAACTGGTTTAGGTTCACTTGGGGAAAGGATGCTGATTTTAGTCGATATTGAAAAGCTACTGAGCAGTGAAGAGATGTCACTGATTGATTCAGTGGTTAAAGGCTAAGTTCTTAATTCTCGGTCATTGGGGTGAATGCAGATAACTATCGCCCCGAATGACCACCACAAAGCATTAACACCCAGCTACACCCCGTTAAAATAATGTCTCATCCCGGTAAAGTTCCCCCCTTTAGTGCCGATAACACACTTAATTAGACGTCTTATGTTTTGGCGTACCTGTGTTTTGACGTATTTATGAAGGGATAACATGTTCAAGCGTATGAAAGTGGTCACCAGCCTGCTGCTGGTGTTAGTACTATTTGGTGCCTTACAACTGGTTTCCGGTGGGCTTTTCTTTAACTCACTGAAAAATGACAAAGAAAACTTTGCGGTTTTACAAGTTATCCGTCAACAACAGTCAGTTTTAAATGAAAGCTGGGTCAATCTGCTGCAAACACGTAATACACTCAACCGTGCTGGTATCCGTTACATGATGGATGTGAATCACACGGGGAGTGGCCCGACGGTGAATGATCTATTGGCTTCAGCCAAAGGGACATTGGGCGTGGCTGAGGAGCGTTTTAAAAGCTATGAGCAGATCCCGCTGGATAGTCGACAAGACCCAGAGTCAGCTAAAAAATTAAAACAGACCTATGACCAATACTTTGGTGCCTTGACCGAACTTATCCAGTTAATGGAAGCGGGCAAAATCAATGAATTCTTCGATCAACCGACCTCGAGTTTCCAAAATGCCTTTGAGCATGACTATAACACTTATCTAACACAAAACGATCGTCTGTACGCCTCCGCAGTGGAAGATAGCAATCAATCCTTCAGTTTTGCCATGGGAGTGATTGTTACTGTACTGATTGTGGTATTAGCGGTGGTTATCGTTGTGTGGCTGGGTATGCAGCACATCTTGATTAATCCACTGAAGCACTTGATAGAACATATCAAATATATTGCCAATGGTGATTTAACCCAGACTATTGAAGTGCATAGCCGCAACGAAATGGGCACCTTGGCTGCCAGCCTGAAACATATGCAATCTGAATTGGTGACCACTGTCAGTGATGTGCGCTTAGGGGCAGATGCTATTTATAGCGGTGCATCAGAAATTGCTGCCGGTAACAACGACTTGTCCGCCCGTACTGAACAGCAAGCCGCATCATTGGAAGAAACTGCCGCCAGCATGGAGCAACTCACCGCCACAGTGAAACAGAATGCGGAAAATGCCCGTCAGGCCAGCCAACTGGCATTGAGTGCATCAGAAACCGCGCAAAAAGGCGGAAAAGTGGTGGCTAATGTGGTGCAAACCATGCACGAGATTGCCGGTAGCTCACAAAAGATTGCTGATATTACCAGTGTCATTGACGGTATCGCTTTCCAAACCAACATTCTGGCTTTAAATGCAGCGGTTGAAGCCGCGCGTGCCGGTGAGCAAGGCCGAGGTTTTGCGGTGGTTGCTGGTGAAGTCCGTAATCTGGCACAGCGTAGTGCACAAGCAGCAAAAGAAATTAAAGGTTTGATCGAAGATTCGGTCAGCCGTGTCGACATGGGCTCGGTTCTGGTTGAAAGCGCCGGCGAAACCATGGGCGATATCGTTAATGCCGTGACCCGCGTCACTGACATCATGGGCGAAATTGCGTCCGCCTCTGATGAGCAAAGCCGTGGTATTGATCAAGTTGGTCAAGCGGTGACCGAAATGGACCGTGTCACACAGCAAAACGCCTCTTTGGTGGAAGAGTCTGCTTCTGCCGCCGCAGCACTGGAAGAGCAAGCCAGTATGTTAACCCAATCCATGTCCGTATTTATCCTGCGTATGGATAACGGTAGTACTACAAGAGATGTGAGAAAACCAAAGCAGCCGACACAGGATCAAAGTGGAGCGGCTAAAAAAACACTGGGAAGTGACCTGCAAGAGAATTGGGAAACTTTCTAGACCCTACATAAAACAATACCCTAAATAATTTGAGTTGCAGGAAGTTGGCAGCTAAGAGAATCCCCAAGAGCTTACTTTCAGTAAGTGACGGGGGTAAACGAAGGCAGCTAACGTACATGCAGCTTGAAGTATGACGGGGATAATTAAAGCCGGCCAATGAGCCGGCTGAGAAGAGGTTACGATGTTTGGCCGAATCCGGATTTCTACCAGCTTTTTCCTGTTACTCATGTTGATTTGCGCAATACAGTTAATTTCGAGTGGTCTGTCATTTACGGCTTTTCGTTCAGACTATCAAAATTTAAACCGTGTGGATCTCAGTAGTCAGCAACGGGATGCATTAAGCCTCAGTTGGGTATCCTTGCTTCAGGCGCGTAATACCTTAAACCGAGCGGGGACTCGCTCGGCTCTCAAAGTACCTCAGGAGCAAGTCAATGCGTTAATGGGGAATGCACGTAGCTCATTACAGAAAGCTGATCTCTATTTTAATCAGTTCCTGGCGGTTCCTCGCCTTGATGAGAGTGATACCGGTGGTGAATTGTTGGATGCCACCAAAAACAGTTATCAGAACCTGCGGACCTCATTACGAGAGTTAATCGATTTTCTGGAAGCCGGTAATTTACAAGGCTTTATGGACCAACCAACCCAGAAAACACAAGATTTGTTTGAAGCTGATTTTGTGCAGTATTTGCAGTATGCCAATGAGGTGATTGCTGAAGCAGGCACACAGAATCAGCAAGCTTACCATCTCTCTATGTGGATATTTGGCGGTGCCATTCTGATGGTAATTGCGATGGCCATTTCTTCACTTGTCTGGCTGCGCACGATGTTTGTTACCCCACTGAAGATTATGCGAGCTCATTTTGATCGCATCGCGCAGGGGGATTTATCCGGTCAAATTTATGTCTCTGGTCGCAATGAAATCAGCCAGATGTTTGCCAGCTTACGCACCATGCAGCGGTCGTTAATAACGACAGTTAGTCATGTTCGCGATGGCACTGAAGCCATGTTAACGGGCATTCAGGAAATCTCTGCCGGTAACAATGATTTATCAGCACGGACCGAGCAGCAAGCAGCATCATTGGAACAAACTGCGGCGAGCATGGAGCAGTTAACGGCGACCGTAAAACAGAATGCGGATAACGCCCGTCAAGCCACATTGCTGGCGCAAGATGCGTCGGGAACGGCGGCCAAAGGAGGGGCATTGGCAGGGAGTGTGGTGACAACAATGCACGATATCGCCACCAGTTCGCAGAAAATCGGCGCTATTACTAGTGTTATTGATGGCATTGCATTCCAAACCAATATTTTGGCACTGAATGCGGCGGTTGAGGCTGCCCGCGCGGGTGAGCAAGGACGTGGTTTTGCGGTAGTCGCGGGTGAAGTGCGTAACCTAGCTCAACGCAGTGCACAGGCAGCAAAAGAAATTAAAGGGTTGATCGAAGAATCGGTCAGCCGTGTTCGCCAGGGGTCCACACTGGTCGAAAATGCGGGTACTACCATGGAAGAGATCGTTCGCTCAGTGACTCGGGTTACCGACATTATGGGTGAAATCGCTTCCGCTTCGGATGAGCAAAGCCGGGGTATTGAGCAGGTTTCACTCGCAGTAACCCAAATGGATCAGGTCACTCAGCAAAACGCCGCATTAGTGGAAGAGGCTGCGGCTGCGGCTAACGCATTGGAAGAGCAGGCAAGTATGCTCTCTAATGCAGTGTCTGTTTTTCGTTTGGAGCAAGGTAGCGACAACGAGGAGGGGCAGGCGGCAGACGGCAGTGGTAAGCAATCGGTTGTAAAAGCAACGGTCGCAAAGGAAAACCCAGATTGTCAAACGGCGTAACGAAAACTGTGTTGCGGGGTGAGGCCGGATGAAACCGTCATCGATGAAGTCATCATTAATGAAAGAATCCACTCAGCCATCACCTCAAGAGTCTGGATCGATTTTGACCCAGATGATTCAGCGGCTCCCGCTGTCGGATGTGCATTTCCGGCGCATTTGCCAACTTATTTATCAACGAGCCGGGATTGTCTTGGCCGAACACAAACGGGAAATGGTCTATAACCGCTTGGTCAGGCGGTTAAGGTTGCTCGGGATTAATGATTTTGGTCAATACCTTGCATTGCTGGAAACCGACCCAAACAGTGCAGAGTGGCAGGCGTTTGTTAATGCATTGACCACTAACTTGACGGCGTTTTTCCGTGAAGCGCACCATTTTCCGATTCTGGCTGAGCATGCTCGTCAACGAGCGGGGAATTACTCGGTATGGAGTACGGCGGCATCGACAGGTGAAGAGCCTTATTCCATCGCCATGACCCTATGTGATGCGTTGGGAAATCGTTCGGGTTCCTGCCATGTATTGGCCAGTGATATTGATACGCAAGTGTTGGAGAAAGCCACCAGTGGCGTATACCGACAAGATGAATTGCGCTCGTTGTCAGCACAACAGATGCAGCGCTATTTCTTGCGTGGCACTGGGCCTCATCAAGGTATGGTGCGGGTGCGACCGGAGCTTGCCAACATGATTCAGTTCCAGCAACTCAATCTGTTGGCACCTGAGTGGGCACTGCCAGGGCAGTTTGACGCTATTTTTTGCCGTAACGTGATGATTTATTTTGATAAAGAAACGCAGGAGCGCATTCTGCGTCGCTTTGTCCCTTTGCTAAAACCCGGAGGCTTGATGTTTGCAGGCCATTCGGAGAATTTCAGTCAAATTAGTCGGGAATTCTATTTGCGCGGGCAGACCGTTTATGGACTGACCAAGGAGAGGTGATGAGTAAAATCAGAGTATTGTGCGTTGATGATTCTGCATTGATGCGCCAGTTAATGACGGAAATTATTAACAGTCACCCGGATATGGAAATGGTTGCAGCAGCACCCGATCCATTGGTTGCCCGTGATTTGATCAAAAAATTCAATCCGCAGGTGTTGACTCTCGATGTTGAAATGCCGCGGATGGATGGTTTGGATTTCCTTGAGAAATTAATGCGGCTACGACCAATGCCGGTGGTGATGGTTTCATCATTAACCGGTAAGAATTCCGAGATAACCATGCGGGCGCTGGAGTTGGGGGCTATCGATTTTGTCACCAAACCTCAACTGGGTATCAGAGAGGGCATGCTGGCATACAGTGAGCTGATTGCGGAGAAGATCCGTACTGCGGCGAAAGCACGTTTGCCGCAACGTGGCCCGGAACATGCGCCGGTGATGCTCAGCCATACACCGTTGCTCAGTAGTGAGAAGTTAATCGCCATCGGTGCATCAACAGGGGGGACTGAAGCCATCCGAACTGTCTTGCAACCTTTGCCGCCGACCAGTCCGGCACTCTTGATTACGCAGCATATGCCACCGGGTTTTACCCGTTCATTTGCCGAGCGGCTCAATAAATTGTGTCAGATTACAGTGAAAGAAGCAGAAGACGGTGAGCGGGTATTGCCCGGACACGCCTACATTGCGCCCGGTGATCGGCACATGGAACTGGCACGCAGTGGCGCAAACTATCAGGTGCGTATTCATGACGGGCCTGCCGTTAATCGTCATCGTCCCTCGGTCGATGTCCTTTTCCGTTCTGTCGCGCAGTATGCCGGGCGTAATGCCGTCGGTGTGATTCTGACCGGGATGGGCAATGACGGTGCTGCCGGTTTATTGGAGATGCATCGTGCGGGTGCTTATACCATCGCACAAAACGAAGCCAGCTGTGTGGTGTTTGGTATGCCGCGTGAAGCTATCGGCATGGGGGGGGTTAATGAAATCCTGGAGCTGAATCAGATAAGTCAACGGATGTTGGCGCAGATCAGTAGCGGGCAAGCCTTGCGCATCTAATCTCCCTACGTCCTTGACGTGGCAGGGGGCTAACTCACCCGAATCACTGATTTGAGTCAGTTCAGCGGGATTTGTTTGTTGGCAGGCTACCGGCAACGCCAATGACTTTGGATGATATTGCTGGATGGTTTTTTTCTATAATAAACAGGACATTGGTATTTAATCGCTCAGCGGTGAGCAATAAACCTTAGGAGTTAGTATGGCGGATAAGAATCTCAGATTTTTGGTGGTAGACGATTTTTCGACCATGCGTCGTATTGTCAGAAACCTGCTAAAAGAGCTGGGTTTTAACAATGTGGAAGAAGCCGAAGATGGTGTAGACGCATTGAATAAATTACGTACGGGTGGTTTTGATTTTGTGGTTTCTGACTGGAACATGCCGAATATGGATGGCCTGGATCTGTTGAAAACTATCCGTGCTGACGGTGCTCTTGGCACTTTGCCAGTTCTGATGGTAACTGCGGAAGCTAAAAAAGAGAATATCATCGCAGCAGCGCAAGCCGGTGCCAGTGGTTATGTAGTGAAACCTTTCACTGCCGCTACCTTGGAAGAGAAGCTCAATAAGATTTTTGAAAAGTTGGGTATGTAAGGAGGCGAGATGAGTAACCATCAAATGCCGGCAACAGATGCGGCGTCAGCCAGTGATATAATTAGTCGTATTGGCCAGTTAACGCGGATGCTGCGCGATAGCTTACGTGAGTTGGGTCTTGATCAAGCTATTGCCCAGGCAGCAGAAGCGATTCCTGATGCTCGCGATCGTCTGGACTATGTGGTCCACATGACGGCCCAGGCGGCAGAAAGAGCATTAAACTGCGTTGAAGCGGCACAGCCGCGCCAGAATGAGCTGGAGTCTTCGGCTAAAGCACTCAAAGTTCGCTGGGATGATTGGTTTGCGAATCCAATCGAGCTTTCAGATGCCCGTTCGCTGGTCACTGATACCCGCGACTATCTGGATGTGGTGCCACAACATACCTCATTTACCAATGCACAATTGTTGGAAATCATGATGGCGCAGGATTTCCAGGACCTAACGGGTCAGGTTATCAAGCGCATGATGGATGTGGTGCAAGAGATTGAGAAGCAGCTATTAATGGTGTTGATGGAGAACATTCCGGATATGCCATCAAAACCGCAGAAACCGACTGACAGCTTGCTCAATGGACCGCAATTGGATAAAAATGGCACTGGCGTTATTGCCAATCAGGATCAGGTCGATGACCTGCTTGATAGCTTGGGCTTCTAAACAAGTACTGAACCCTGTAGCGGATAGTGAATTATACGGTGCAGATGAGGCTACTCTTTATAGTAGATTAGTTCTCATCTGCCACTCTTCCTCAATGTATTGGCCGCGTTATTTCATCCTGACCACCGGTGTTTACCGAATATCAGTAATCTAATCCACGGCTTTTACTGCTCTTGTTGCAATTCATGTATATTTTCACGCCACTTCATGGCGAGTTGTACGGCATTTTTGGCATTGACTCGTCCATATCCATACCATTCGCTGTGCCCATCTTTATCATATAAACCATTCTTTTTGTCTATTTGATCACAGGTATGCCGAATAATATCTTTGACCTCCAGATAGCTTAGTGACGGATTGACCGAGAGGATGAGAGCCGCCACACCTGCGGCACCGGGGCAGGCACTGGAAGTCCCGTTAAAGCTATTGGTATAGTTACCAAAAATATCACCGGTATTTGTTGCCCCTTGGCTATTGTTATATTCATGCCGTAAATCAGTAGTCCAAATACCAGGGGTTAATGGCATAGGGTGATGTTCCATCGGGTTGAAAAAATCCCCGCTTGGGAAGGCACACCATAGTGACTTACCATAATCGCTGTAAGTGGAGCGGGTGCTGCGATCATTGCAGGCGGCTACAGCAATAACATGCTTATAATTGGCATAACCGTCATTATCTATCGATTCATTACCATTACCGGCGGCAAAAAAGATGGCACAACCTTTGCCATTGCGGCCATTTTTCACAGCATAATCAATTGCTGAACGGGTCAATGCCGGAAGTTCGGCGACAACTTCGTGTTCAGGGTCGTCTGGGTCGAACCAAATACCCTCGACCGGTCCCCAACTGCAAGAGATAACATCAGCGCCCATATCTGCCGCCCAGGCAAAGGCTAAAGCTTCTCCTAGTGATCCTAAACCTTCCGCTAAACGTATCGGCATCAGTTGTGCCGCCGGTGCGACACCGGATGCCCCGTAACGGCCATCAGCGCAGGCGACTCCCGCACAAGGTGTTCCATGAGTATCACCCGGTTCGGGGCTGGGGTCGCGGTTGGTGTTGACACCAGAAAAATTGACGGGATGGATGATTTTCTTCTCGCGCATAAATTCAGGGTGGTTTAAATCAAACCCATCATCGATAACCGCAATCACGATGCCCTCTCCTTGGGTGATTTTATGCGCATTTTCCACATTGGCACTGGCATCTACATCAATTTCTACTCGCACGACGGTTTTCTTTAGATGCCATTGATTGGGATGGATGATTTTGGGTTCTTTATGATGAATTAACTCAGGATGACAATGGTCAATATCTTTGTGCTGTAATATTTCATCGGCAATGACAAAAACGTGATCTCCGGTATTGGGCTGAGTGGCAACAAAGTAACCATTAGCAATGAATGTCAATTTTACTTTAATAATAAGGTTATATTGGTTGAGGATTTTTTCGCATTCACTTTCTGTTAATTTTTCGTTGAATTTAATAAATAAATTCTCGGTATAAATAATGGGTTCTTTATTTCGCTCTATTTTATAACCATACCCAACAAATCTAACGTCAGTGTTGGTGGTGATATTTTCTTTTAATTCATTGATTTTATTATTGTCAGACTGAACGCTGATAACGTAGACCTGTGCTGCGGTAATGGTGAAAACAACCTGATACTCTATGTTGTCTTTTATCACATTATTCATCATTTTTACGAAATCTTTTCCTGGATGCATTCTAACAATAAGTATGTCATTTGATTTTATTATGGATAACATTTTTCTTTTATGATTTTTAATATCATAAGTTACGTTAAATTTCTTCATCTCAATATCCTTCTGATATGTTTTTTTTATCATTTAACTTTGTGTGTTTATTGTTTTAATTGAGTTTCTGTGGGTAATAAAATAACAGGATTTAATTCCTTTTTTATATCACATCAAAATACACTGTTTATGAACAATTCATTATTAAGCATGAATAAGCCAATCATTATGCCAACGGCTCTTTCGGCTATTGTGATGGTGGTGTGCTACGTGAACCAAAGAGGGCTGCTGCGATGCTGATCCGAGAAATAACCCCCTAATTGCAGCTTTGTTCCATCCATAGGCTGCCTGAATGTTTGTCATGCTAAGCAGCAATTTTATTTTTCATTCATTTCTCTGATACGGGAACGCTTACGCTGAACAGGAATACCTGCTGTGGCTGAAGATAGCGATCTGGAAAAAAGCGAGGAACCCACAGCCCACAAGCTGGAGAAGGCTCGCGAAAAAGGCCAGATTCCGCGCTCGCGCGAACTGACCTCGATGCTTATGCTCGGGGCCGGTTTGGCGATCTTGTGGGTTTCGGGGGAGTCAATGGCGCGACAACTTGCCGCCATGATTGCCCAAGGTCTGCATTTTGACCACGGTATTGTGAGTGATGACAAGCAAATGCTGCGGCAGATTGGCATGTTGTTGAGGCAAACCCTGATGGCGCTGCTGCCGATTTTCGCCGGGTTAGTGATAGTAGCGCTGGCAGTGCCGATGTTATTGGGCGGTGTGTTGTTTAGCGGCGAATCTATTAAGTTTGATCTAAAGCGAATGAGCCCAATCTCGGGCTTAAAACGGATGTTTTCTTCTCAAGCCCTGGCTGAACTACTGAAGGCGATTTTGAAGGCGACCTTGGTCGGCTGGGTTACCGGCATATTCCTGTGGCATAACTGGCCAGATATGATGCGGCTGATGGCCGCTCCTCCGGTCGCGGCTTTAGGTGATGCGCTTCATTTGATTATCTTCTGTGGATTGGTGGTGGTGTTAGGTTTGACACCCATGGTTGGCTTTGACGTATTCTTCCAGATAACCAGCCATATCAAGAAATTACGTATGACTAAGCAGGAAATACGTGATGAATTCAAAGATCAAGAAGGTGACCCGCATGTGAAAGGGCGCATACGTCAGCAGCAGCGAGCGATGGCTCGCCGGCGAATGATGGCGGATGTCCCTAAAGCCGATGTGATAGTCACTAACCCGACTCACTATGCTGTCGCCTTGCAGTACAACGAAGCAAAAATGAGCGCGCCGAAAGTCTTGGCGAAAGGTGCGGGGGCTGTTGCGCTGCGTATCCGTGAACTGGGGGCTGAACACCGCATTCCTCTATTAGAAGCACCGCCGCTGGCCAGGGCATTATTCCGGCATAGTGAAGTGGGCCAACATATTCCAGCCACCCTGTATGCCGCGGTGGCCGAAGTCCTTGCCTGGGTTTATCAACTGAAACGTTGGAAGCGGGAAGGTGGGCTAATTCCGAAAAAACCTGAACATCTGCCGGTACCGGAAGGACTGGATTTTGCAACAGAGAGTGAGACTGACTAATGGCTAATTTGGCCGCCCTGCTACGTTTACCGGGCAACTTCAAAGATACGCAGTGGCAAATTCTTGCTGGGCCAATCCTGATTTTGATGATCTTGTCGATGATGGTGTTGCCGCTCCCACCGTTCATCCTTGATTTGCTGTTTACCTTCAATATTGCACTGTCCATTATGGTGCTGCTGGTGGCGATGTTTACCCAGCGCACTCTGGATTTTGCGGCATTCCCCACTATTTTGCTGTTTTCAACGTTGCTGCGCTTGTCTCTAAACGTCGCCTCAACCCGTATCATCCTTATGGATGGTCATACGGGGGCAGCGGCGGCAGGCCGTGTTGTTGAAGCCTTTGGTCACTTCCTGGTGGGCGGTAATTTTGCCATTGGTATTGTGGTCTTTATCATCTTGGTGATTATCAACTTTATGGTTATCACCAAAGGGGCCGGGCGTATTGCCGAAGTGGGCGCACGCTTTGTGCTGGATGGAATGCCCGGCAAGCAAATGGCGATTGATGCTGACTTAAATGCCGGATTAATTGGTGAAGATGAGGCGAAGAAGCGCCGTTCAGATGTTACCCAAGAAGCCGACTTCTACGGCTCAATGGACGGGGCCAGTAAGTTTGTTCGTGGTGATGCGGTTGCCGGGTTATTGATCATGGTGATTAACGTGGTCGGCGGCTTATTGGTTGGGGTGCTTCAGCACGACATGGCCGTCGGTCATGCGGCAGAAACTTATACCTTGCTCACCATTGGTGACGGCTTGGTGGCACAAATTCCGGCATTGGTTATCTCCACAGCCGCAGGTGTTATTGTGACCCGCGTCAGTACCGATCAGGATGTTGGTCAGCAAATGGTCACCCAGTTGTTCAATAATCCGCGGGTGATGGTATTGAGTGCCAGTGTGCTGGGCTTGCTGGGGATGGTCCCAGGGATGCCGAACTTTGTCTTCCTGCTGTTCACTGTGGCACTGCTGGCATTAGCCTGGCGCTTGCGAGGTAAACAGACACAGCAGCCGGCAGAGGCCGAATCCCCCGTTATACAGGATCAACAACAAGCCACAGAAGCGACATGGTCAGATGTTCAATTGGAAGATCCGCTGGGGATGGAAGTGGGCTATCGCCTGATTCCAATGGTGGATTTTCAGCAAAATGGTGAGCTGCTGGGGCGAATTCGCAGTATCCGTAAAAAGTTTGCCCAAGAGATGGGCTATCTGCCGCCAGTGGTGCATATCAGGGATAATCTGGAACTGCCGCCAGCAAGCTATCGAATACTCATGAAAGGAGTCGAAATTGGCAGCGGTGAAGCTCATCCTGGCCGCTGGTTAGCCATCAATCCGGGTAATGCCGTTGGGACATTACCGGGTGAGGCTACCCATGATCCGGCCTTTGGTTTGGCGGCGGTATGGATTGAAAGTGCTTTACGTGAACAGGCGCAGATTCAGGGCTTTACCGTGGTGGAGGCGAGTACCGTGGTGGCGACGCACCTTAACCATCTGATTAGCCAATTTGCGAGTGAGTTATTTGGTCGTCAGGAAACCCAGCAGCTACTGGATCGTGTCTCGCAAGAGATGCCGAAGCTAACCGAAGATTTCATTCCTGGCGTGGTGACTTTAACCACGCTGCACAAAGTGTTGCAAAACCTGTTACTGGAGCGGGTATCCATCCGCGATATGCGCACCATTATTGAAACACTTGCCGAACATGCACCCAATCAAACGGACCCTTACGAGTTAACCGCAGTGGTGCGTGTGGCATTGGGGCGCTCAATTGCACAGCAATGGTTCCCTGGCACCGGTGAAATTCAGGTTATTGGCTTGGATGCTGCATTGGAGCGCTTGTTATTACAGGCTCTGCAAGGCGGTGGCGGTTTGGAACCGGGGTTGGCTGACCGCCTGTTAGAGCAAGCCAAACAAGCGTTGCAACGTCAAGAGATGCTGGGAGCACCGCCAGTGTTGCTGGTTAATCATGCATTGCGAGCATTATTAGCGCGCTTCCTGCGTCGCAGCTTGCCGCAGATGGTGGTGCTGTCTAATCTGGAAATTGGTGATAATCGCCAAATTCGCATGACATCAACAATAGGAGCAGCCTGATGCTGATTCGTCTTCCTCAAGTTGTTATCGGTGGATTATTCTCGGTCTGTTTGTTGCCATTGCATGCGGCAGCTTCTGGCTCTTGGGTAGCAGATGATATTGGTGTGACGCAAAGCCTGCGGGGCGTGGCGACATCAGCAAAACCGCTGCGTTCACCTGTGGCACTGGCTCAGGAGAATACGCGGATTGTATCGGTGGGTTGGCGCTACCAATTGATGTCGGCAGCACCTGATGGGTTGCAGGTGAAGTTATGTACCCCCACCCGTTGTATGCCACTTGAAGGTGGCAGTGGGCAGAGTCGCGGGCTAGCAGGGGAACCCGCCGCGACCCAACTCACTTTTGTTTATTTCATTGCGGGCAAAGGTCGTGTCAACCCGCCGCTACAAGTGATCAGCAACCAAGTGCTAGTCAATTATCGTTAAGCTACATCCACCGTCAACCTACGCCCATATCGGGTAAATGCAGGCATAGCATATAGACAGTGGCGGGTGACTGTTGAGCTCTTTTGCCTGCGCCACCGAGTGTATTGACATCGCCATTGCACTGCAAAAAACCAAACTAAATAACATGCGCTGTATTTTCATCTTTCCTCCTTGAAACCAAGCAAAGAGTGGCTTGGTTGCGCCACATTAACGCATCGCGAAAATGGAGAAAAAGTCCTTTTTTGTGTTGGCAGTAAGAAAACTAATAACCGCAGGCAGGGTTGACAGTATTTATGAAAGATAAAACAGGGGAATTCCACAAATATAAACCCTGTAATCGGGCATTATATACTTGTGGAACACTAAATTGGATGCAAGGGGCGCTGGAGGATAGTGCTAAATACCAATCTTACGGCCCAGTAGACTGGCACCTTTAGATTGACCATCTGGCCCATACAGTGATTGGCCGTGGCGGGTATTCAATACAGCTAATGCTTGAGTATTATATTCAATATGCTGTTGCAGCAGTAGCCCATTATGCAGGTTGCTATATTGAAGGCTTTCAGCCAATTCCAACATCCGTTGCCAGCGCACGGCGAGCTCAGCCACTTGGTGATAAGGAGCTTGAATATTGACGGTTTTCTCAGTGGTGAGACGTGTTTGATCCAGATAAGCCAAGGTAGCCAGTATTGAACTTTTTTGTTCAGTTACACCTTGCAACACGATACCTTGAATCCGGCCGGAGCACAGCAATTGCTGCTCTTGCGCTACAACAGCCTTCAGGGACTCGAGAAGTTCAAGTTGTTGGTCTAGATTGGTCTGTAATCTTTCCACCACCAAGTATCCTTTTACGGTTAACTATTGTTATTCTGTTTAGCTATTTTTCAGGTCATCCGCGACATTTTTGAGCAGAGCATCGGCAATTTTACCGGTGTCCATGGTCAGTTGGCCTGAGCGAATAGCCTGCTTTAATGTTTCTACACGTTCTACATTGATATCCTGACTGCCCGGTTGCATCAGTTTTGCCTGCGCATCACTCAATTTAACCTCGGTACCGCTCACTTGCGTTTTTGTTTGGGCAGAAGGTTTACGCGTCTGTTGCGCAATATCACTGGTTTCCCGTGGCTGAACTGGTGCTACTGGTAATAGCGGTTGAGTGCGATCAATACTCATATAGTGTTGCTCCCTTTATAGCGGGATGGGCGTTTATCGACCCGCTATCTTTCAGCAAAAGAATGGCGGGATTGTTACTATTTACCCCGCAAATAACTGCATATTAGAGTTATCGGCAAAGGTTAAAAAAACTTTAATCACTATAACATAATGCGAATTGTACCATCTTCCGCCACGGTACCACTGACGATTTGACCCGATGCCATGCGCACCCGGACATTATCTTGAACAGCACCGTTATTCATGGCTTTGCCATTGCTATTAACATTAAATCCTTCACCTTGCGCTAATACCTGCACGTCTTGCCCGGCTTTTATGACCCACAGACGGCGCAGCATATTCCGTGTCAAAGGTTGGCCAGCATTGATTTGCCGCAAGCTTACCGCACCCTGAGCAAAATGAGGTTCCAGTAATGCGCCGGGGGGCAGGGTATCGAGCCGGCCTTGCTTCATCTCAATATCTTCCGGGGTAATTTTCGCGCCACTGGGCAGTCGGCGAGCCGCGACAGCATAGTGTCCACTGACCTGCACTTGCGTCTGAATAAAACGGCGCTGACCATCACAACGTACCGACAGGCTGATATTTCCCCAAGGACGCGCATTGGTTGGCAGTGTGATTTCAGGCATTTCACATTGTGGCCATTGGTTTTGCGGTGTTTTGATGACCACCTTCACCTGGCTCTCTTTGGCGGGATACTGTTGTTGGAAGAATTGATTTACCTGGGCAGATAAATCTGCCGCCATCGCTTGATGTGCAACCGCCTGACTTGCCAGTAGCAGCCCCAACGCTAATGTTATGGCGTCACTTTTTTTTATTGCCATCAATTTTCCTCTTCGCCTCCCCATCCACTCAAGCCAGGCCACGCTTTTATTGCCTACCACCTGTTTTCGCCCACTAGTGTACCTGTACCTCAACAAGGTTAAGGGGATAAATAGCGACGCATTTTGCTCTTATTCTGACGATAGGCTTTCCTCTACGACGTTTATGCTGTCGACTCCAAATTCTAACCTTGCGGGGGGACTATGCTCGACAAACTGGACGGAGCTCTGCGTTTTCAACAAGAGGCGCTTAACTTGCGCGCTCAACGACAGGAGATCCTGTCGTCCAATATTGCAAATGCGGATACACCTGGCTTTCAGGCACGTGATATTGATTTCTCCAGCCAACTGAAAAAGGTGATGGAGCAAGGACGTGTCAATGGTACCGGGGTGTCGCTCAGTTTAACGTCAGCCCGTCATATCCCGGCAAGCACAGTTCAACCGCCTGACCTTGATCTGTTATTCCGCGTACCTGATCAGCCATCTCTAGATGGCAACACCGTGGATATGGACCGTGAACGTACCAATTTTGCCGATAATAGCCTGAAATATCAGACCGATTTGACCGTCCTTGGCGGCCAGATCAAAGGGATGATGTCAGTGTTACAACAAGGATAAGACGGATGTCTTTACTGAATATTTTCGATATTGCCGGTTCTGCATTATCAGCTCAGTCACAGCGTATGAACGTCAGTGCCAGCAACATGGCTAACGCCGACAGTGTTACCGGCCCAGATGGTCAGCCTTACCGTGCCAAGCAAGTGGTATTTCAGGTTGCGGCTCAGCCGGGGCAAGAAACCGGCGGTGTGCGTGTTGCTCAGGTTGTCGACGACCCCGCGCCAGATCGCTTGGTGTTTCAACCGGGTAATCCACTGGCCGATGCCAAGGGTTATGTTCGTATGCCAAACGTAGATGTGACCGGTGAAATGGTCAACACCATCTCGGCTTCGCGCAGCTATCAAGCTAACGTCGAAGTACTGAATACCACTAAATCTCTCATGCTTAAGACGCTGACATTGGGTCAATAATAGGAGCCTGCATAAATGGCCATTACCAACTCCCTGACAGATAGCGATTACGGTGTCAGCACCACCGCAGGTACCAGCTCTACTACCGGTAGTGGCAGTACCAGTCAGGATCTGCAAAACAGTTTCCTGACCTTGCTTGTGGCGCAGTTAAAAAACCAGGATCCCACCAACCCAATGCAAAACAACGAGTTGACCACGCAATTAGCGCAAATCAACACGGTGAGTGGCATTGAAAAGTTGAATACCACTCTGGGGGCTATATCTGGACAAATCGACAGCAGCCAGTCTTTGCAAGCCAGTAGCTTGATTGGTCACGGTGTGATGATTCCGGGAACCTCCATATTAGCGGGCAGTAAAGATGGCACGGTAACCACGACGCCATTTGGTGTTGAGCTGGAACGTTCAGCCGACAAAGTGACCGCCACTATCAGTGATAGCAATGGTCTGGCGGTGCGCACTATTGAGATAGGTAGCCTGTCTGCGGGGGTTCACGCCTTTACTTGGGATGGCTCACTGGATGCTGGCGGCAATGCGCCAGACGGGGCTTACACCGTGACTCTTACCGCCAGCAATGGTGGTGAGTCGCTGGTTGCTACACCGTTGAGCTACGCCATTGTCAACGGTGTGACTCGTGGCAGTGATGGCTCCAAATTGGACCTTGGTCTGGCGGGAACCATCACGATGGATAAAGTCCGTCAGATTTTGTAAGCCGGTTATCGATATAAACAGCAGTAAACCAACATGACGGTGAGGCAATGATGCAACCTGACTCATCCTTATTTTTAAAAGTGACATTTGAAATGTCATCAATGCTCAAGGTCTTTAACGGGCCTCGAATCTAACGGAGAAGAAAATGGGCTTTTCTCAAGCAGTCAGCGGTTTGAACGCAGCATCCAGTAATCTGGATGTGATCGGTAACAATATCGCCAACTCGGCGACCTCAGGTTTTAAAGCCGGTTCAGTTTCTTTTGCCGATATGTTCGCGGGTTCTCAAACCGGGATGGGCGTTAAAGTTGCCGGGATTACTCAAGACTTTAACGACGGCACACCAACCACCACCAACCGCCGTCTGGATTTGGCAATCAGCCAGAGTGGTTTCTTCCGGATGCAAGATAGCAGTGGCGGCGTGTATTTTGCTCGTAACGGCCAGTTCAAACTTGATGAAAACCGTAACATCGTCAACATGCAGGGACTGAGCCTGACCGGCTATCCGGCAACTGGTACACCACCAACAGTACAACAAGGTGCTAACCCGGTTCCTCTGTCTATTCCTCAGGATATGATTGCCGCCAAAGCCACAGAGTCTGGCAACATGGTGGCTAACCTGACCTCAACTCACGATGTTATTTCCGCGACTTTTGATCCAGAAAAACCTGATACGTACAGCTTTGTGAATAACATGACGACCTACGACAGTTTGGGTAACCGTCACGTTATCAATGTGTACTATGTGAAAACAGCGGAAGATGCTGCCAATGGTAACACTTGGGCGGTGTACACCAAGGATAGCAGCGCGACACTCGCTGATGCTACCAAGCCCTTTGACCCGACTGACCCCGCTGCGGCTTCCCTGCGTGGCACCATGGTATTTGATACCAACGGTGCATTGAAAACTGTAGCGAATGGCGGTGGTGCTGCCAGTGCCACTAACTTCAATATGACGATTCCGATGGGCGTAGTTAATGGTGCTCCGGCACAAACTTTCGCACTGAATGTGGCTGGCAGCAAGCAACAGAATACTGGCACTGACGGTATCGTTACTCAGAATCAGACCGGCTATGCTGCGGGTGAATTTACTGGCTTCCAGATCAATAACGACGGCTCCGTTGTCGGGACTTATTCGAACCAACAGACCCAATTGCTCGGTCAAATCGTGCTGGTCAACTTCTCCAACCCTGAAGGTTTATCTCCAGAGGGCGATAACGTCTGGAAAGAAACCAAATCTTCCGGTAACCCCATTCTCGGTACTGCGGGTGGTGGTGGTTTCGGTACCTTGACCAGTGGCGCATTGGAATCTTCTAACGTGGATTTGAGTAAAGAACTGGTGAACATGATCGTGGCGCAGCGTAATTATCAGTCTAACGCCCAGACCATCAAAACTCAGGATCAGATCTTACAAACTCTGGTTAACCTGCGTTAATCGAACTGACGGGATAAGCTCATGGATCACGCAATATATACCGCGATGGGGGCCGCGCGGCAGTCATTAGAGCTGCAAGCGGTAACCGCGAATAACTTGGCTAACGCCTCTACGCCGGGTTTTCGTGCGCAGTTGGCGGCCATGCGCGCCGTACCTATCGACGGGCCGAGTATGGCCACGCGTACCTTGGTCACGGCGTCGACCCCGGGAGTAGATATCAGCCAGGGGACGATGAATTACAGTGGTCGTCCGTTGGATGTTGCTTTGCAGCAAGATGGTTATCTGGCGGTGCAACTGCCCGATGGCACTGAGGCCTATACCCGCAACGGTAACATTCAGGTTGGGGCTAACGGGCAAATGACCGTGCAGGGTTATCCATTAATGGGTGACAACGGCCCGATCGAAGTGCCTCCTCAGGCGGCGGTGACCATCGCAGCTGATGGCACCATCTCGGCACTGAATGCCGGTGACTCACCCAATACCATCGCCCAGCTCGGCCAAATTAAACGGGTCAGAGCCACGGCGGGTGAAGTGATGCATGGCGATGACGGTTTGTTCCATTTGACACCTGCGGCGCAACAGACCCGTGGTGCTCAGTTGGCCAACGACCCGTTGATTAAAATCATGCCGGGTGTGCTGGAGGGCAGTAACGTGAAGGCGGTTGAAGCGATGACCGACATGATTGCCAATGCCCGCAGTTTCGAAATGCAGATGAAAGTCATCCACAGTGTGGATGAAAACGAACAGCGCGCTAATCAGCTGTTAGCAATGAGCTAAGCGCGTAGGCGCAGAGGAATAAACTGATGATCCGATCACTATGGATTGCCAAAACCGGCTTGGATGCACAGCAGACCAATATGGATGTTATCGCCAACAACCTGGCGAACGTCAGCACTAATGGCTTTAAACGTCAGCGGGCGGTCTTTGAAGATTTGCTGTACCAAACAATGCGTCAACCGGGAGCACAATCTTCCGAGCAGACAACATTGCCATCGGGTTTGCAGATTGGTACGGGGGTTCGCCCGGTCGCCACTGAGCGTTTACACAGTCAGGGCAACCTGTCCAAGACCGATAACAGCAAAGATATTGCCATCAAAGGTGAGGGGTTCTTTCAGGTGCAGATGCCTGACGGCACCAACGCCTATACCCGTGATGGTTCTTTTCAGGTGGACCAAAATGGCCAGTTAGTGACCTCCGGCGGTTTTCAGATACAGCCGGCGATTACTATTCCAGCCAATGCCTTAAGCATGACAGTTGGGCGTGACGGGATAGTGAGTGTCACTCTACAAGGGCAAACCGCCACCCAACAAGTTGGGCAACTGACACTGACCACCTTCATCAATAACAGTGGTCTGGAAAGTGTGGGCGAGAACCTGTATCAGGAAACCGCCAGCTCCGGCGCACCTAATGACTCAACGCCAGGCCTGAACGGCGCGGGCTTGTTGTATCAGGGGTATGTTGAGACTTCTAACGTCAATGTGGCGGAAGAGTTGGTCAACATGATCCAGACGCAGCGCGCCTATGAAATCAACAGTAAAGCGGTTTCAACCTCCGATCAGATGTTGCAAAAACTGACACAGCTGTAAATCCGCTCTCGGGGGGCAATAGCGCCCCCTGATAGCCGCAGAATAATAAGTATTCGGGGCTGACCTTGCCAGCCTCCAACCGGTTACAGGATCGATAATCAGAAATGGATACATCGCCGCTGCGAAAATTAGGTGAGTTGAGATGGGTTGGTGCGCCATTGATGGCGGTGCTACTGCTCAATGGTTGCGCGTATATTCCGCATAAACCACTGGTGGATGGCACCACGTCTGCCCAGCCCGCCCCCGCCAGTGCGCCACTGCCGAATGGCTCTATTTTCCAGGCTGCCCAGCCGATGAATTATGGTTATCAGCCGCTATTCGAAGACCGCCGTCCACGTAATGTCGGTGACACACTGACCATTACCTTGCAGGAAAATGTCAGTGCCAGCAAAAGCTCTTCAGCCAATGCCAGCCGGAATGGTTCCAGTAAATTTGGTGTCGCGACTGCGCCTCGTTATTTAGAGGGATTATTGGGCAACGCGCGGGCTGATATGGATATTTCTGGTGATAACACCTTTGGTGGCAAGGGTGGGGCGAATGCCAACAACACCTTTAATGGCACGATCACTGTCACTGTTAATCAAGTGCTGGCTAACGGCAACTTGCATGTAGTGGGTGAGAAACAGATCGCCATCAATCAGGGAACAGAATTTATTCGCTTCTCTGGGGTAGTCAACCCACGCACCATCAGCGGCAGCAATACCGTGACCTCAACACAGGTTGCCGATGCGCGCATCGAGTACGTGGGTAATGGTTATATCAATGAAGCGCAAACCATGGGCTGGTTGCAGCGGTTCTTCCTTAATATTTCGCCGTACTAAGAGGCCCAGCAATGCGTAAACCGTCACTTATCACACTATTTGTTGTACAGCTTATAGCGTTTATTTCGCTGCTGTCATTGCCGGCTTCGGCTGAGCGTATCCGCGATTTGGTGACCGTTCAGGGCGTACGTGATAACGCATTGATCGGCTATGGCCTGGTAGTGGGCTTGGATGGCTCGGGTGACCAGACCATGCAGACGCCATTTACCACGCAAAGCTTGAGCAACATGCTGTCGCAACTGGGTATTACTGTTCCGCCGGGTACCAATATGCAGCTTAAAAACGTGGCTGCAGTGATGGTCACGGCCAAGTTGCCGGCATTTTCCCGTGCCGGACAAACCATTGATGTCGTGGTTTCTTCTATGGGTAATGCCAAAAGTATCCGTGGCGGCACATTGCTGATGACGCCGCTAAAAGGGGTCGACAATCAGGTTTATGCACTGGCGCAGGGTAACGTATTAGTCGGTGGTGCTGGCGCTTCCTCGGGTGGTAGCAGTGTGCAGGTCAACCAACTGACCGGTGGGCGCATTAGCAATGGTGCGACAATTGAACGTGAATTGCCGACCACCTTTGGTACCGACGGCGTGATTAATCTTCAATTGAATACCGAAGATTTCACTATGGCACAGCAGGTCAGTGATGCCATTAACCGTCAACGTGGCTTTGGTTCTGCAACCGCCATCGATGCCCGTACTATTCAGGTTTTAGTGCCGCGCGGCAGTAGCTCGCAAGTGCGTTTCCTGGCCGATATTCAGAATATCCCAGTCAATGTGGATGCCGGTGATGCCAAGGTGATTATCAACTCCCGTACCGGCTCGGTGGTCATGAACCGCAATGTGGTGCTGGATTCTTGTGCAGTGGCTCAAGGGAACCTGTCAGTGGTGGTCGACAAGCAAAATACGGTCAGCCAGCCTGATACGCCTTTTGGCGGCGGCCAGACCGTGGTGACACCGAATACCCAGATTTCCGTGCAGCAGCAAGGCGGGGTATTGCAGCGAGTGAATGCCAGCCCGAACCTGAATAATGTGGTCCGTGCCTTGAATTCCCTGGGGGCAACACCTATCGATTTGATGTCTATTTTGCAGGCGATGCAAAGTGCGGGCTGCTTACGGGCAAAATTGGAAATTATCTAATGAGTGATTTGATGGCTATGTCCGGGGCGGCTTATGACGCCCAGTCACTGAATACATTGAAACGTGATGCGGCCAGAGATCCGCAGGGGAATCTGAAACAGGTTGCCCAGCAGGTCGAGGGCATGTTTGTGCAGATGATGCTCAAAAGCATGCGCTCTGCCTTGCCGCAAGATGGCGTGATGAACAGTGATCAAACCCGGCTTTATACCTCTATGTATGATCAGCAAATCGCTCAGCAAATGTCGGTCAAAGGGTTGGGTCTGGCGGACATGATGGTGGAGCAGCTTTCCGGCACCACCTCACCAAGTGAAAACGCCGGCACGGTACCTATGATGCTGGACAATGAAGTCCTGCAAACCCTGCCTGCGCAAGCCTTGGAGCAAATGGTGCGTCGGGCTATGCCGACGCCGCCGAGCAACAGCTCAGCATCACTGCCGCAAGGCACGGGGAGTTTCGTGGCGCGCATGTCTATTCCTGCGCAGATTGCCAGTCAGCAAAGTGGAATTCCTCATCAGCTCATTGTGGCGCAGGCCGCATTGGAGTCAGGTTGGGGCCAACGTGAAATTCCAACCGCGGATGGCAAGACCAGCTATAACGTCTTTGGTATCAAAGCAGGCAGTAGCTGGGAGGGTCCGGTCAGTGAGATAACCACGACCGAATACGAACAAGGGGTGGCGAGGAAAACTAAAGCTCGCTTCCGTGTTTACGGCTCTTACGTCGAAGCCATCAGTGATTATGTCAAATTACTGACCCAAAACCCGCGCTATGCCCATGTTGCCGCAGCACAAAGCCCTGAACAAGGCGCACATGCCCTGCAACAAGCCGGATATGCCACCGATCCTCAATACGCGCAAAAGTTGGTCAGTGTTATTCAGCAAATGAAGAATACGGGTGAGCAGGCAGTGAAAGCTTACAGCAGCGATTTAAGCCAGTTATTTTGATAAATAGCTATTTTGATTGTGATTAAAGCCGAGTTTGGACCCATATTTTTACTCAAGTTATCAAAAGTCTGGTCGATAACCTTAATAGGCTGTGCGGGGGCTTCGGTTTCCTCAGGCAGTATCCCAATATTAATAAATGCAGGTTCGCGAGAGTTATCACCTGCTGTAAAAGGATTTCTTTATGTCCAATAGTTTAATGAATACTGCGATGAGTGGTCTGAGCGCAGCACAATATGCCCTGAGCACCGTCAGTAATAACATCAGCAATTACCAAGTGGCGGGCTATAACCGTCAGAACACTATTTTTGCACAAAGTGGTGGCACACTCAGTCCTGCGGGATTTGTTGGTAATGGTGTCGCAGTGACAGGTGTAAATCGCGAATATAACTCCTTTATTACCAACCAATTGCGTTCAGCTCAGACTCAGAGCAGTGGGTTAACCACCTATTACCAGCAAGTTTCACAAATTGATAATTTGCTGTCTAACACGTCCAATAACATTTCAACAACTATGCAGGATTTTTTTAGTAACCTGCAAAACTTGGTAAGTAACGCTGATGATGATGCCGCGCGTAAAACGGTATTAGGGAAGGCCGAAGGATTAGTTAACCAATTCCAGAATGCGGATAAATACCTGCGTGATATGGATAATGGTGTCAACCAAAAGATTACTGAAAGTGTTAGCCAGATTAATAACTATGCCGATCAAATCGCCAAGTTAAATGACCAAATTACCCGTCTACGCGGCAGCAGTGGCAGCGAACCGAACGCACTACTTGACCAGCGAGATCAACTGGTGACTGAGTTAAACCAGATTGTGGGGGTGACTGTTACTCAACAAGATGGCGATGCTTATAATGTCTCCTTTGCCAATGGTTTACCTTTGGTTCAGGGGCCGAGTTCTTACCATGTTGAAGCGATACCATCTAGCGCTGATGCCACTCGATTAGCCATTGGCTACAAATATGGTAGTGGGACTACGCTGGAAGTGGATGAAAGTCGTCTGATGACCGGTAGCCTTGGCGGTACCTTGAAATTTCGTAGTGAAGCTCTGGATAGCGCCCGTAACCAGTTAGGTCAATTGGCACTGGTGATGGCGGATAGCTTCAATACTCAACATAAAGCCGGGTTTGATGCCAACGGAGATGCCGGTACCGACTTCTTTAGTTTTGCTGATCCTACTGTGCTGAAAAATGCTAGAAATCAGGGGGATGCAAGCCTGACTGTTGCTTACACCGACACTTCAAAAGTCCAAGCCAGTGACTATAGCGTTGAGTTCGATGGCACTGACTGGCAAGTGACGCGTCTGTCAGATAATACCAAAGTTCCTGCCAATCCGGTGAAAGATGCCAGTGGTAACACTACAGGTTTAAGCTTTGATGGTGTTGTCGTCACTATTGATAACGGCACCACAGGGGCAGAATCCAAAGATAAATTCACGGTTAAAACGGTATCTAATGTGGCCGCTAATTTTCAGGTAGCCATTACAGATTCCAGTAAAATTGCGGCCTCCGGCAGCAAAGATAGTGGTGCCAGTGACAACGTTAATGCACAGGCGCTATTGGATTTACAAACCCAAAAATTAGTGGGTGGCAAAGCGACATTCTCTGGTGCTTATGCCGGGTTAGTGAGTAACGTCGGTAACCAGACCAACACTGCGAAAACCAACAGTGCAGCACAAGCCAATATTGTGACTCAGTTGACAGCAGAACAGCAGTCTATTTCCGGGGTGAACCTGGATGAAGAGTATGGCGATTTACAGCGTTTCCAACAATATTACTTGGCAAATGCGCAAGTTATGCAAACCGCATCAACACTGTTTAGTGCGCTGCTGGGTATTCGTGGCTAATTTTTTGTTGGCGGCGGTAACGCGCCGCTATTTATCTTATTTCGAGTTAAGTCAGTCGGTTGCTGACTTAGCTGTTGCTAAAAGGAACTGACATTGTGCGCTTAAGTACCAGCATGATTTATCAGCAAACTATGCAGGGTGTCACTAATGCCCAATCCCTTTGGATGCAGTCTGGTCAACAACTCTCTACCGGCAAGCGCGTGGTTAACCCGTCGGATGATCCGATGGCAGCATCCCAAGCGGTGATGGTGTCACAATCTGAAGCTGAAAATGGCCAATATACTTTGGCTCGTAGTTTTGCCCGCCAAAGCTCCTCGTTAGAAACTACAGTTCTCTCTCAGGCGACAACGACTATCCAGTCAATTCAAAGTCTAATTATTGGTGCTGCCAAAGACTCATTAAGTGATGATGACCGGGCTTCATTGGCAACTCAATTGCAGGGGCTCAAAGATCAACTGCTTAATCAGGCCAATTCCACCGATGGTAATGGTCGCTATATGTTTGGCGGCTTTAAAAGTGATACTCCCCCTTTTCTGGTCAGCGCGACGGGTGAAGTGACCTATGCGGGCAGTGATACCCCGATTACCCAGAAGGTCGATTCAAATCGTTCTATGACCGTCGGGCATACTGGCTCTAGCGTATTTATGGCATTAACCAAAAATGCAAAACCAGAACCTGATGATATCAATGGTGATCCGGTTGCCTCTGAAACCAATATTTTTAATACCATCGATACGGTACTGAAATCACTGAAGACGCCTTTACAAGGGGCAACTGATGATGTGAAGCAACAAGCCTCGGCGGAGATGGATAAAGGCATCCGTGGTATGGCTAACTCACTGAATAACGTGTTGTCTGTACAAGCGGAGATTGGGACTCAATTACAAGAGCTAGACAGTTTGGATAGCTTGGGCGCAGACCGCACTTTGATCAATAAGCAGCGTTTGAGCGACTTGCAAGATGTGGATTGGAACTCTGCTATCTCCTCATATGTCATGCAGCAAGCCGCATTACAGGCTTCATACACCACATTTAGCAATATGCAGGGCATGTCTCTGTTCCAACTGAATAAGTAATTCATCTTCAAACTGTGGGGTTTTGCCCCACAGTCTCTCTCTTAGCTTGCCAACCCACTTAATACACCCGCCAGACGGTCAAAAAACTCACCAAATAGGTGCTCGGAGAAGGGTGCCAGTAGCGGCATAATTAAACCAAGGGAAATAATACCGACCGTTAAGGTCAGTGGGAAACCGATAACAAACACTGAAAGCTGCGGTGTCATTCGGTTGAGCATGCCCAACGCCATGTTTAGGGTGAGCAGTAGAGTAATGAGGGGGAGTGCCAGCATCAGCCCATTCATAAAGATTAAGGAACCGGCTTGCGTTAATGCCAGGAAACCATTGCCATTCAGTGGTTCGAACTGAATAGGTAAGGTATGGAAACTGTCTGCCAGCAGTGAAATTAGCCACAGATGGCCGTCGAAGGCGAGGAATAACAGCATCGCCAGCAAGTTTAACAAACGGGCAAGAACCGGCATGTTTGGCCCGCCGGAGGGGTCAAAGAAGGTGGCAAAAGAGAGCCCCATTTGTAGACCAATCACTTCACCGGCCAGCCGGACAGCAGCAAAGGCAAACTGCATGGTTAAACCGATGGCGACGCCAATCAATACTTGTTGGGCCGCTACCCACACTGCACCGGCAGAGACTAATGGAATATTGACCGGCGGTAGCGAAGGGGCAATTAGAAACGTAATTAACACCGCTAAGCCAACTTTGACTTTGCGGTTTATCTGCTTCTCGCTTAATACTGGTGCGGTAGTGATCAGGGCCAATACGCGGACTAACGGCCAGAAATACTGGCTAACCCAGATGCTGAGTTGGGTGGTATCGAGAGAGAGCATATTAGCCAATCAACGTTGGTAGGCTGGCAAACAAATTACGCATGTAATCAAGAATTAAGTTCAGCATCCATGGACCAGCGATAACCATAGTCGCGAAGACCGACAAAATTTTTGGGATAAATGACAAGGTCATTTCGTTTATCTGTGTTGCTGCCTGCAATAAGCTCACAGTCAAACCGCTTATCAGGGCGGCTAATAGCAGTGGCGCGGCCAGTGCAAGGGCGATCTTCATTGCCTCAACGCCGAGTGCCATTACCGATTCTGGTGTCATGACGTATCTACCTCTTGCCTAACCATGATTACAAATAACAGCGTTTTCAGCCAAATATCATCAGCTATAGAAGCTTTGCGCCAGTGAACCCAGTAACAGTTGCCAACCATCGACTAAGACAAACAGCATCAACTTAAAGGGGAGCGAGATACTGGCTGGTGGAACCATCATCATCCCTAAAGCCATCAACACGCTGGCCACTACCAGGTCGATAATCAAGAATGGAATAAAAACGGTAAAACCGATTTGGAAAGCTGTTTTCAGCTCACTGGTGACATAGGCGGGCAGCAGGATGCGCATCGGAACCACTTCAGGCCCTTCCAGTGCCGGTATATTGGCTAAGCGGGCATAGAGTGCCAGATCTGATTCACGGGTTTGGCGCAGCATAAATTCACGTAGCGGTTGCGACCCTTTATCCATCGCCACTTCCATACTTATTTTGTCCTGACTAAAGGGCAGATAAGCATCTTGATAAACCTTGTCGAATACTGGCGACATAATAAAGAAAGTCAGAAATAGCGCTAAACCCAGCATAACCTGATTCGGTGGTGCTGAAGGGGTACCCAGTGCGTTACGCAACAAACCCAATACAATAATGATGCGTGTAAAACTGGTCATCATCAGCAATGCGGCAGGCAGAAAACTCAGGGTGGTAATAAAGACTAATGTCTGTACCGGAAGCGACCAACTTTGCCCACCATTGGCCAAGGGTTGGCTGATAATACCAGGCAATTGAGCCAATGCCGCTGGGGAGCAGAGCAAGATGAGCAGCAATAGGGGAGTTTTATTCATTAGCGGACGCAAAGCGATCATGCCGATTTTTCCGGATGTTTCAGTAGCTTGTTCAGTAGTTGGCGAAAATCAGCCGGTTTCGCACTGTTTGGCGATAGCTCGGTACTTGTTTCATCAACGGGTGGGCGGGGCAGAGTATGAAGTTGGGTGACATTTTGCGCGGTGACACCTAATACCAACCAGGTATTATCGACTTCGACGATTACCACTTTCTCACGCTGCCCGACCTGACAACTGGCCCGTACATTCAATAACTTATTGTTGCGCGCCTGCGGTGCAAAACCTAAACGACGAACCAACCACGCGCCACACAAAATCAGCAGCAGAATGCCACCTAATACACTGCCAACTTGCGTTAATACCGTACCTGCGGGCATGGCTGGGGCCGTTTGCTGCGCAGCGACACCCGGATGACTGGCGGCAAATCCGGTCACCGGTGTTTGTGCTGTTACGGGGGGATTCGCAACCGGCAGATTAACTGCCGGTGCATTAATAGCCACCGGCGCAGCGAGTGCGGCTGTCGAATCAGGTGCTGTCACAGTTTGCGCTGCGGTCATTAGCGACTCAGACGACGCATACGTTCTGACGGGGTAATGATGTCAGTGATACGAACGCCGTATTTATCCGCCACCACCACCACTTCACCCTGAGCAATCAGATAACCATTAATCAGAATATCCAGGGGTTCGCCAGCCAGACCATCAAGGGAAACCACCGAGCCTTGGGACAAGCGCAGCAACTCTTTGATGGTCATTTTGGTACGACCCAGCTCAACGGTCAGCTTCACCGGGATATCCAGAATTAAATCGATATCCTGTAGGTTACCCAGTCCATCCGGCGCCTCCAGTGATTTAAATACACCGTCGGTCGTGGCCGCTGGCTTATCCGCTGCTTGCTGCTCATTAAACGCATCAGCCCACAGATCGTCCACGGATTCCTTTCCATCATCAGACGGAAGCTTAGGGTCACTCATTGGGCTGTTCCTCATTCAGAGCATTCAAAATAGGGTTAATCAAATGTTCAACACGTAGGGCATATTGCCCGTTTAATGTCCCGTACTGACTGGTCAGTACCGGTACACCGTCGACATGACCAATCAGTCGATCCGGTTTATCTATTGGCAGCACATCCCCAGGTTGCAGCTTGAGTATCTGCGACAGTCGTAGCGGAATATCGACAAAATTAGCGACCAGTTCCAGCTCGGAATGCTGAACTTGCTTGACCAGCGTTTCACGCCAATGGCTGTCCTCCTGACGGGAGTTCTCCAGTGGCGGGTTGGTCAGCAGCTCACGCAATGGCTCAATCATGGCGAACGGAATACAGATGTTAAACTCACCACTCAACGCACCGATTTCCACATGGAAAGGTGTGGTGACCACAATATCGTTAGGGGAGGTGGTGATGTTGGTGAATTTCACCTGTATTTCGGAACGAACATATTCCACGTCTATCTTATAGATAGGTGCCCAGGCGTCGCGGTAAGCATCCAGCGCCAGTCGCAGCATTCGGTTGATAACGCGTTGTTCTGTGTGGGTAAACTCACGACCTTCTACTTTGGTCGGGAAACGGCCATCGCCACCAAACAAGTTATCAACAGCAATAAACACCAAACTCGGTGCAAAAACGAATAGTGCAGTACCGCGTAATGGCTTCAGGTGTATTAAGTTGAGGTTAGTCGGGACCGGCAGATTTCGGGCAAAATCATGATATGGTTGAATTTTAATCGGCCCAACCGTGATGTCTGGACTGCGACGTAACAGGTTAAACAGCCCCATTCGGAACTGGCGGGCAAACCGCTCATTAATGATCTCCAGTGCATGTAGCCGTTCACGTACTACACGGCGCTGGGTCGTTGGATCATAAGGTTTAACGTCTGTCTCGTTTCCGATCACAGCTTCAGGTTCTTCACCACCGCTGTCACCGTTTAACAGTGCGTCAATCTCTGCTTGTGAAAGAATGCTATCGCCCATAATGATTATCGCAATATAAATGCGGTAAACAGCACATCGCTGACTACCTGATTAGGTTGGCCTTTAACCATTGGCGGGCTAAGAACGTTTTTAATTTCACCGACTAAACGCTGTTTACCTTCTTCATTAGATAGGCTATCAGCAGACTGACGGGAGAGCAGCAACAGCAGGCGGCTGCGCACTTCCGGCAGATAGTCATTGAGTTTTGCGCGAGTGGTATCGTCAGGTAGCCTTAAAGTCAGCCCGATATAAAGCACACGATCCAGATTATTATCTGGCGTGATCAGATTGACCGTGAAGGTCTCCAGTGGCATGAACACCGGAGAAACCGGGGCAGCTTTCGTCGTGGTGGGTTTACTCTTATTGAGCATCCACCAGCTATAACCGCCACCCGCAGTGGCTGCCACCGCAATCAGCACCAGCAGGATCACCCAGATCGAACTCTTACGCTTGGCCGGGAAGGTATTTTCAGACATGGAGAAGACAAATTCCTGTTTCGGTATCAAACCGGTGAACCACGATAATAGCTTGGGGCAGATCACCCCAAGTTATCCGAATTATTACTGATGATTATCCCGCGCATCCTTAAACCCAATGGGCAGAATAGATAGCGAAAAACGGCCTAACTTACTCGTTTGTCACTTTTTGCGGAAACTCACATCAATTTTAGGCGAAAATATCAACACCACCATTGCCATTCGCCAGAGCTTGCAATGCTGCTGGTGTGGTCAGTGGAGTACTGGTTACGGCCTCGCCTGAAGCAATTTCGCCATAGCCCGGTTGACCACGAGATGCGAAACCTTGTTGATTTTGCTGGCTCTGTTGCTGTGCTTGCTGCCATTGACCTTCGCTGCCGACACTGCTTTGGCCTAGCTGAATACCGTTTTCAGCTAATGCGCTGCGCAAACTTGGCATAGCCGCTTCAATAGCGGCCCGCACCTGACTATGCGCTGAAGCAAAGTGTAATTGTGCCTGGTTATCTTCTATTTTTAGGCTGATTTGTAGCGCACCTAACTCTTGCGGGTTTAGCCGCAATTCGGCATTTTGTTGCCCATTACGACTGAACATAATCACTTGCTGCCCAAGCGATTGCTGCCATTCTTGGCTGCCCAATTGCGCGCTTAAATGGCCGCTAGCCGGAGGACTGACCAGGGTGCTGGCAGTGGTTGATAATACCGGGCTAGAAACGGGCGGCAGAGAAGGCGTGACGGTACTTGAGCTGGCTAAGGTTTTATCCACGGTTGCTGAGGTAACGGCGGTCTCTACCTGCGCGGTTAGTGGTGCCACTTTTGTATTGTGGTCAGGGTCTTTGGCACTTAACGGGCTCAGTTTATCTGGTGTAGATGTTGTTTTAGCTTTAGCTGTTGTGGTGGGCAGCAAGTCACTGTTGGTGGTTTTATCACTTTTCACATTACCCAGCGTGCCGCCAATCAGTGCCGCTAAACCTTTATCTTGCGAGGTCAGGCTGGTCAGCGCGGCGATATCTTGTTTGGTACTGGTTTTGCTATCGATCAGGCCATTCGCATTGGCTTTTTGCCCAGAACTGGCCGTTCCCAGAGTGTTGGCAACTTGATGTGGCAACATGGCCAATAATGTTTGCAAAGCGGTAAGATCGACTTTATCGCTGGTTTTATCCAGTGCGCGGTCATCATTTACGGCGGTTTTTTTGACGCCAGCAGCATCGCCGGTTTGCCCTGCATGAGTCAGGCCCGCAGGCAGTGTGGCACTGATATCGCCCAATGCGGCTAACAATTGATTCAGTTTGCTATTACCGGTAATTGATTTGCCACCGTCAGTATCAATGGTGATATCGGTCGTGGCGGCCAGAGAGGATTTCAGTGTTGAGGCATCAATGGCGGTAAGTTCTTTACCCAACTGGTCACCCAACAATTGGGCAAAATCAGCTGGCAGCCCCGCATCGGTAAACAGCGCAGCAATGGAGGATGAGGATGCGGTACCCTCGGCTTCACCAACGGTTGCGGTGGTAGAGGCTGCAGCCGTTGGCAATAAAGACAGATTCATGAATTTAGACTCCTTTGTGAGGCGCGCTGGGCGAACTCATCCATCAATTTTTGATCTAAACGGTTTTCTTGCAGGCGTGCGGTGCTTGCGGCGCGTTCTTGCAACGTCTCAAATGCGTTTAACCGCTGCTGTTTTTCTTGCCAGTGCTTCACTGCCTGTTCAACTTTGACATTCCATTGAGCCAATTGATTTCGATGTTGATCAATGGCTTGCTCCAGTGTTTGAATAAATTGCTGGTAATTTTGCCAACTGGAGGAGGCCATCCCGTTACTCAGGGTGTCATTTAATCGCACCCGATATTCATCCTGATAAGTCAGCAACATAGTGAGTTGCTGCTCAGCATTTTGATAGGACAGACGAGCCTGCCCCAGTTGAGTACTAGCCTGTTCAACGGCCTTTTGGGCCAGTTCACACAGGGTAACGAGAGGTGACTGATTTTTCATCGCATTCCTCATTTATACCCTTCGAACTTGAAGCCGCAGGGTTGTTGGCTACGTTCACTTACCCGAATCACTTACTGGCGTAAGCTCATCGGAATTCGCTTGCTTGCCACCTACCTGCAACCCCAATTTCTTTGGGTATAAGGCGGGATGGCAGGGACATCATCGGCTGGTATTAGCCTGGAAACAGACTCTTCAAGTGCTGGCAGGCATCTTCATAGCTGCTGCGTTCAAACATGCCTTGCTGTAAGAAAATTTCCATCTGTGGATACAGGGCAATGGCCTTATCCAATAACGGGTCGCTGCCTGCGGCGTAAGCCCCCACACTGACCAAATCGCGGTTACGTTGGAAACTGGCAAGTAACTGCTTGAATTGACGAACTTTACTGTAATGGTTTTCATCAATCAGCGAGGTCATGGCACGGCTTATGGAGGCTTCAATATCGATAGCCGGGTAGTGACCGGATTCAGCCAGACGGCGTGATAGCACCACGTGGCCGTCAAGAATGGCGCGAGCTGAGTCAGCAATCGGGTCTTGCTGGTCATCGCCTTCGGTTAAAACGGTATAAAATGCGGTAATGGAGCCGCCACCGGAGACACCATTACCAGCTCGTTCAACCAATGCAGGCAACTTGGCAAATACGGAGGGTGGGTAACCTTTGGTCGCCGGAGGTTCACCAATCGCCAGTGCGATTTCACGTTGTGCCATGGCATAGCGCGTGAGGGAGTCCATAATCAGTAAGACGTGCTGGCCACGATCGCGAAAGTCTTCTGCAATGCGGGTGGCATAAGCGGCACCCTGCATACGCAGTAGTGGCGAGACATCGGCAGGCGCTGCTATCACCACTGAACGGGCACGACCTTCTGCGCCGAGAATATTCTCGATAAAGTCTTTTACTTCGCGCCCACGTTCACCGATTAGCCCAACGACAATCACATCAGCCTGGGTGTAGCGGGCCATCATCCCTAGAAGCACACTTTTACCAACCCCAGAACCTGCAAACAGACCCATACGCTGGCCGCGACCTACCGTCAGCAGGGCATTAATGGTGCGCACGCCAACATCCAATACCTGCTCAATTGCGGTGCGCTGCAATGGGTTGATTGGCGGGGTAATCAGGGGGGCGCGATAACCGGTTTCAGGTGCAGGTAAGCCATCCAGAGGTTTGGCACTGCCGTCTAACACTCGCCCCAGTAATTCAGGGCCGAGAGGCAACTGCTTGCTGGCCGAGGCGCCACCGGTGGTCACTCGCGCATAAACACGAGCGCCAGGTACAATGCCTTCCACTTCTTCCAGTGGCATCAGGAACAGACGCTGGCCATTAAAACCGACCACTTCACTCTCGACTTCCTGAACTTCGCCGTTATCGTGGCGTTCAATCAGACAAGTTGCGCCCAATGGCAACTGTAGGCCAGTGGCTTCCAGCACTAGGCCAGTCGCTCGCGTCAACCGCCCATAACGGCGAATAGTGGTTGATTGGCTGATCCGCTCTTCGAATTTATCCATCGATGTGAGCCAGCGGCCAAGACGGGCGGTCATTATAATTCTCCCGGTGCGGCCAACCGACACAGTTCATGCCAGCGGGTTGCCAGACTGGCATCTAAGTCGCCTTCTTCGGCACTGAGCTTGCAACCGCCCGGATGAATTTGACTATCGCCCAATAGACGCCAGCCATGCAGACTCAGGGTAGTGCCTAAGCGCTGTTCAACCACGGCTAAATCATTCGGATTTACCCGCAATTGCGGTTTGCCGGCAAACATCGGTTCTTGCTGAATCATCTGCTGGATTTGGGCTAACAAGGCGGTGCCATCACAAATTGCGGGTTGCCCCAAAATCTGTTTGGCTGCCGCCAGCGCCATCTGCATAAGCCGCGAAGCAATGACGCTGTCCAGTGCATCCAGAGTACTTTGGAAGTCGTTAACCAGCAGTTGCCAATGGGCAGTTATCGGGGCCAATTGTTTCTCGGCATCAGCTAAAGCTTGCTGATGGCCCTCTTCAAGGCCGGTTTGATAACCTTTATCCAGGCCTTCTTGCAGCCCTTTGGCAAAACCTTGTTGGCGGCCTTGCTTCTCAGCTTCGAGTTGCAGGTTTATCAGTGTTTGTTGCTCATCAACGCCAGTGGGCTCAGTCTCGGTACCCGGCTCGTCAGTGAACAACATGCTGATATCCGGTGCAACAACTGCAGCGACAGGATCTGACTGGCTGGAAAAATCGTTAAGTGACCAGGGCTGCCAGGGCAGGGCATTAATCTGATCAGACATAGATATCCTCGCCGCCACCGATGACTATCTCGCCGCTTTCTGCCAAACGACGGACAATGAGCAAGATAGCTTTCTGTTCGTTTTCCACCAGTGACATACGCACCGGCCCACGGGTTGCCAAGTCGTCGCGCAAGATTTCCGCTGCGCGCAGTGACATATTGCTGAGGAAACGCTCGCGCAGTGCTTGATCGGCACCTTTCAAGGCAATCAACAGCGATTCGTTGTCGATCTCTTGTAGCAAACGCTGAATGCTGCGGTCGTCGACACTGACCAAGTTCTCGAACAGGAACATTTCGTCGATAATTTTCTGTGCCAGCTCGCCGTCATATTCGCGCACCGCTTCCATAACCGTCTCTTCCTGTTGTGTTTTCATCAGGTTGATAATCTCGGCTGCGGTGCGGATACCGCCCATTTTGCTGCGCTTAAGATTCTGGCCATCAAGCAGGTTATTCAGCACTTCAGTCAATTCAGCCAAGGCCGCAGGCTGAACACCGCCAAAGGTGGCGATACGCAGCATGACATCGTTGCGCAGGCGCTCGTCGAACAGGGCCAGAATGTCGGCGGCCTGAGCGCGTTTGAGGTGAACCAAAATGGTGGCGATAATCTGCGGATGTTCGTCGCGGATCAGGTCGGCCGCCATCTGTGGCTCCATAAAGTTGAGCGTTTCCATACCGCTGGTGGTTTCGCGTGACTCCAAAATGTCTTCTAACAAGCTGGATGCACGCTCTTCTCCCAAGGCTTTTATCAGCACGGTGCGCAGATAATCGCTGGCATTGACACTCAGAGCCGCATATTGCTCGGCGTCGTCTTCAAACTCAGCCAAGACATCAACTAACTGCTGGTGAGAGACCTGACGCATGCTCGCCATGGTGGTACTGAGTTGTTGCACTTCGCGCGAGGAGAGGTGCTTAAACACCTCGGCGGCATGGTCTTCACCCAAAGTCATCAGCATGATGGCGCTTTTTTCAGTTCCGGTCAGGCTCATTGGTCATTACTCATCCATTGACGGATAACCAGCGCGACAACACGTGGGTCTTTATCCGCAAGTTCGCGTATACGCTGGGCCTGAACTTCAGCACTTACCCGCTGCTGATTTTTCTTACGCAGGGCCAGCTCTTCTTTACTCTGTTTCGCCGTCTCAGTGGCTTGTGCGGTCTGAACAATGTTATTGACCGAGGCTGCCGCTTTATCAGCAATTTGTTTCTTAGCAATCAATGGGCGCACCAGTTTGCGCCATAAGATCCATGCCACCAGTAAGATGAGCAGATAACGACCCGCATTCAGCAACTGATCAAAGAAGGACGGCTGTTGCCAGAATGGCAGGGCATTACCGGAAGCATTGTCGGTTGCATTAAATGGTGTATTTACCACATTTAATGTATCGCCACGGTCAGTGGAGAAGCCCATCGCCTCTCGGGTCAAAGATTCCACTTGCGCCAGTTGATCTTTAGTCAAGGCAATGGGTTTGCCCGCTTTATCACTGCCGTAATTAACCACCACGGCGACGGAGAGTCGCTGCACCATGCCCGCTTGCTGCTGGGTATGACGAATAGTGCGGTCAACTTCGAAGTTAGTGGTTTGGTCATGGCGACTATTACTGGATGTCGCTGTCGAGCGGGTGGTTGCAGGGCTATTCGCCGCATTGGCATTATTCGCGGCAGCACCTGTCGCTCCTGGAGCCGCAGCAGGCTGAGGTACTTCAATCGGTGCGACCGGCGTGGCTGACGGTTGGTTGGACAATGCTCCCGGCACACCACCGACATTGGAGCCACCCAGTTGCTCACTGGAACTGACTTGCTGAGAACGTACCGCGCCTTGGTTGGCTGCTTGATTCGGTTTGTACTCCTCGTCGGTCTGTTCGCGACTGGCGAAATCAACTTGTGCGGTAACTTGAGCATGTACATTGCCGCTGCCGACCATGGGGGCCAAAATAGTTTCAATACGGCGCTGGAAGCGGTTTTCTACTTCATTGGTAAATTTGAGTTGTGCTGCATTTAAGTCGCGACCTGCGCTGTCGGATTGCGTCAGCAAACGACCGGTCTGATCGACCACGGTGACGTTAGCCGGCGGTAAACCCGCCACACTGCTGGAAACCATGTACACGATAGCGTTAATCTGACCGTCATCAAGCGCGCGACCAGGCTGTAAGGCGAGTGTTACTGAGGCCGTCGGTGATTTTTGCTCGCGAACAAACAGTGAGGGTTTTGGCATCGCCAAATGGACGCGAACATTCAGTACCGGCCCCAGAGTGCCGATAGTTCGGGCGAGTTCACCTTCCAGCGCCCGCTGGTAGTTGACTTGCTCACTGAATTGGCTAATACCAAATTTTTCCTGGTCCAGCAGTTCGAAACCGACGGCACCACCTTTAGGTAAACCCTGCTGTGCCAGACGCAGGCGGGTTTCATGTACTTTATCCGCAGGGATCAGCAACGCCCCGCCATGATCAGCGAAGCGGTAAGGAATATTCAGTTGTGTCAGCTGTGTGACGATATCGCCACCGTCACGATCACTCAGGTTGCTATAAAGAACACGGTAATCCGGGCTTTTAGCCCATAACATCAGGGCGACAATAATAGCGATAGCTGCTGCGGCTGCAATCAGCAGTGGGATTTTTGGATTCGCGCGTAGGCGTGCCAGTGTTGTCGTAAAGGTATTTTCACGATTTTCACCGCCGGTTATCGAGGCATTCATACACGTCCTTGGCCAAGCTGATCAACGTTTGAGTGAGTATTTTTTATGTAATTAATATGTCGAAACAAAACAGACTCCCAAGTGAAAGCATCAATAACTGATATCCCCTTTTATGGGCACGCCATTATTTGCTGTAAGTGAGTAATTCGATGGCTCAATAAGCTGGTATTTTTGTGTCTAATTAGCCGCTTTAGCGCAAAAATGATGTGTTAGGGTGTCATCCTGAAAAAAGTGATGCTTGTCTGGCGGTGAATAACCACCTTGGCCGGTTCATTTGTCATGATGTTATTCGAATAACTAAATGTTCTGGGGTGAGTATGTCTGTTCAAGGTATCGAAGGGGTTCTACAGCAGTTGCAGGTTACGGCATTGCAAGCATCTAACTCTGCGAAAACAATGCCCGCAGAAGCCGGTTTTGCCAGTGAATTAAAAGCGGCAATTGGCAAAATTAGTGAAAATCAGCAGCATGCCCGCACCCAGGCGCAAAATTTTGAGTTAGGTGTCCCCGGTGTTGGCCTGAATGATGTGATGGTGGACATGCAGAAGTCATCTGTTTCTTTACAGCTCGGTATTCAGGTGCGTAATAAGCTGGTTGCGGCCTATCAAGACGTGATGAATATGGGCGTGTGAGTGGGTAATATTATTGATTTATAGATAAAATATTATCATCCTACTTTTTGTCGAGCATGAGCAGGGCATTTTGAGCAAACTTTGCACTTATTAATTTCATGTGCTCATCATGACTACCTGGCATCCATTCGCCATATCCCGAAAAAATATTTGCGCTGATGTATGACCCATCTGAGAGGCAATAAATGATGGGTTTAGCTCCGGCAGAAAGCCACTAACCGGCAAATGTATACCTAGATTGATAGGCTTTCTACTGCTCGCTCCTGACCTCCTCATCGTGCTATGAACCCCCTCCGAGATATCCAGTATCTGGGTTAATGCTCGGGAAACCATATTAAACGGTAAAGAGGGCAATCTTTCTCGGTCGGTGGGATTTGGCTGAGGCCTAAAACACAAAACCGGGCTTAATGGCCCGGTCTGCTTATTCTCAATTCTCTAATCTGTATTAGAAGTTATATTTAACCCCTAACATTACTGCAGTATCGCTATAACCTTTGTTGCCGACCTGCTGCCCAACATTACCCCAGACGTTGACGTTTTTATTAATTTGGCCTTCAACACCCACTTTCACTTCCGCAATATTTGCAGCACCATCTTGCTTCACGGTCACATTATCCATTGTCGTGCCAAAGTCTTTAGTATTATGGATCCAATTTGCTTCAATAAACGGTTGGAATACACGGTCTTTGGTTTTATCTTGATCCGCGTAGCCTTTCATAAAGGCTTTCACGCCCAGACGAGTCTGGATATTGCCATCACCTTCACCCGACACATTCGTGCCGTTGGCTTCTTTATGGTCATCTGCTTTCACGCCCATCCAGGTCACCTGTGCTTTAGGCTGGATAAAGTAAGTGGCATTTTTAGCGGTATTCTCACCCACTTTAAAGGTATAGCCACTCTCAACAGACGCCGTCACACCTTTGGATTTGTACTCTTCACTCGCCAAATCCTGGCCATCAACGGTGTTGTTGAACCAGCTGTATTGTGCCCAGCCATCCACATACAGGCCAGATTTATCGGCTTCGTTAGCATACCAGGTACCGTAGACACCGGTGCTGTAGCCATCAGTAGATCCTTTCGCGTTATAACCAGTCACCTGCGAAACAGAGGTGCTCTTACTGTTACCGTAACCCGCCATTACACCCAGATGAAAACGGTCAGTGGTATTGCTGCTCCATTGAGCAACATCCCCACCTAACTGCAGCACATAGCGGTTTGCCTGGGTGTTTAATTGCCCATGAGTATCACGTGAGCGGTTATGGCCACCTGAATTACGCAACCACAGACTGGTCATTTTACGTTCGCCGGTCAATGCATCTGTATACTGGGTTTCACCCAAACGGTCATTGAGGCTCGTCACGAACATATTATTAGCAGCAGCCAGGTTAGCTGCGTAACTGCTAGCTTCTGGGCGCTCAACCATCGGTAATGGGTCAACAGGGTCAACAGGGTCAACAGGGTCAACAGGGTCAACAGGGTCAACAGGTATTACTGCACTGGTCAGATACCAGTTACTGGTATTTGTACCTACGCCACGTGCCAGAGAGTAGTCATAAGCGCCGGCCACAATACGGCCATTTTTAACAAACTCACCATCGGACAGGCCATTCACTTGAATCAACTCTATGCCGTTCAATGTCGCCGCACCGCGGCCACCCAGGTTAGTGACACCCACTCGAGTTGTGCCCGAAGTATTGCCATTAACGACTAACTTGTCAGTAACAGAAGTATCATTATTTAATACTGAGTTAAAATTCAGCAAACCACCGTTGCCGATGTAATCACCGGATACCGTCAACACGGTCCCTGGCGCGCCGTTAAAACTTACTGTTCCACTATTATCCAGACTGTTGAGTGTCTGGCTAAAACCAGCTAAATCCAGTTGTCCCGCACTATCGACAATATAATCAGAAGCCGCACTGAAGCTGCTTACCGCTCCTGCCTTTAAGGTACCCGCATTAACAGTTGTGGTACCGCTATAGCTATTTACACCGGTGAGTACCGTCGTACCACTGTAAACGGCAACTTTACCACTACCATCAATGGCAGAATTAAATTGATAATTGGTGTCAGTATGGTTAAAAACAATTGAACTATCGCCATCACCCAAGGTAATAATGGGGGTATCAATGTCTCCGGCGGCGGTTGCAGCATAACCGGCGGCACTCCCAATATTCAGCACACCGGTCGAAGTCGCATCGTTAGCAATTATTATACTATTTGTTTTAACGAGACCATTGTTATTGATGGTAAGTGAGGTGTTACCACCATTCTCACCAAAACGCATATCACCGTTGTTAATCCATGTGGAATTGGCACCTGTGACTAAAATGTCACCTCTTGAACCCGAAGCAATACCCACATAGCTGTCAGCACTACTTAAACTCCCACCATCAGAGACGACTATTGAACCATTTCCATCCCAACCTACTATCAATACACTAGAGTTTTGCCAAGAAGAGCCTGCTCCTGAAATATTGACTCGGCCTGTGGCCCCAGCCATATCACCTACATAGCCGTCAGAGTTTGTTACAGCACCTCCATTGGAAATATTGAGTGTGCCATTACTACCAGTGTACCGTCCAACGTCAAGAGAATCGATGTTGTCCCAACGAGAGCCTGTACCGGTGACTTCGACCAATCCTACAGAGCCATTGAGTTGACCGTAACGACTGGTGACCACACCCCCATCGGAAATAATCATAGTTCCTGGGCCGTTGGTAGCAATGTCCAGTAAATCACCTAACTCCCAACGAGAGCCAGCGCCACTTACCTCAACGTAGCCTGTAGAAGTGGTACCCGCACCGACTCTAGCCATAGTTGCAGTAGTAACAACTCCGCCGTCGGTGATTTTAAGGCTACCATCGCCCTCATGTCCGATGAACATCCGGTTACCGGCATTCCAGATGGATCCTGGGCCTGTAACTTCAACGCTGCCGGTAGAACCTGGATGGTAGGCAATATCAGCATCATTTTGGTTAGTGACTACAGCACCATCGGCGATTCGCATCGTGCCATTGCTATTATCTTCACCGCCAATGCGTAATCCGCCACCGTTGATCAATTGCGAACCAGCCCCACTGACTTCAAGGTAACCAGTAGCCCCAACACCAAAACCAACATGCGTCGCGTTAACTGGATTGTGTACAACGCCACCATCTAATATTTGTAATGTGCCGTTACCGTTATAGCCCACAAACAGTACACCGTTGTTTATCCACTTAGAGTCAGGGCCAGTAATAGCCACCTCACCGGTAGCGGTAGAACTATAGCCAATATAGCTCCATAACCCAGCGGCTACATTTCCGCTGGTCAACGTTCCGCCATCGAAAATATCCATAGTACCGGATGACGTATTACCAACAATTATTACCCCTGGAATATCCCAATCAGGGTTGTCAGGTATTACATCACCTGAAAAACTGATGTCAGCATAAGAAGTTGTGGTACTCATCGCAGATATAATAGTTAAGGCAATACAAGATAATTTGCAGTTAAACGTTTTCATGTTGAGTAATAACCCTGATATAAAAATGATAAAAAGAGTGAATTTATTAATATGAATTTTCGTTTACTTTTTAAAATACATATGAAAGGGAACTTATTACTTACAACGATTATTCATGAATCAATAATAACGTGATCCAGATCAAAAAATAATCAGATACTCGGATTGTTTTTGTGGGAATTTTCCTATTTTTTGTTTAAGCATCCCAATTTTTACATCTAAAACACTCGTTTTCTTAACGAGCCTACGATGAGGGGGGGTGATCTAAACTCAAAATTATATTGATAGGAAAATAAATATATAATAATGATGAAATTACTCTGAATATGAGGCTATGGGTTAGCTAAGATATTTTGTACAGATAATTTATTTTAAATACTGGAGTAAATGCCAAAATTTTAATCTTGTATAATGTACTCTCTTGGTTATCTCTATCAGAGTTACTATTGCAGCATTCCTTAACAATAGACATGACCTTCATGATGATAATTTAAGTGATAAGCGATTTAGCTTATCAAAGGGAGACCAAGTAAAGAATAATGATATGGATATCTATTGAGGCGAGGCAAATATGAACGGGGCAAAAATGCGGCAAGTTACGACCTAACGCGAAGTTCACTTGACTTAAGATAACGTGGTTTTTTGTGCAGTAAAATGCCAGCATTAAGAGTGCCATTCTCATGGCGATAATTAATTTCGCACCTGTGAGCAAAATCTCATTCAACATTTATGTGACAATTTGATGTGATATTTATTATTCAACTCAATTGATATAGGTGGCTGTAATGAGAATTTACTTAATGATATCCCTTATCTTTTTTCCTATTGTTTCATTCTCTAGTGAACCAAAATCACTTTTGGCAGAACCAGCAATAATGAAAGTTTCAGAAGCTGTTTGTAGTAATCGCTATGTGAAAAAAGAACGAATTGCTTGTATGAAGTTAGTGGATTTATCCATTGTTAAAGCTTATTGGGTTGGGCAAATGAAAAATACCTGCAACTCGAGGTTTGATGCCTCAAAGCCGGGGTGCGGTAATATTAAAAGGTTGGTAAAGGCATTAGATAGAATGGGTGGGCAGTATCTTGAGGAATAATATAGAGTAGTAGTTGCCGCATCGATGTTATTCAATTTCTTCGTGTGACAGTGCCCATAGATAAAGTGATGCCGTCGTGCCATAGGGCGTGTAGCGGCGGCGATATCGCTCAAAACGCTCACGCGGCAGTGTTTTATGACGATATAAATTCATCATGCCACGGCGTATTGCCAGGTCACCCCAACTGACGACATCTGGACGAGAAAGTGAGGAGATAAGCAGCATTTCTGCCGTCCATATCCCCACGCCATTAAGGTTTGATAGCTGAGTTATCACTTCATTATCGGGTAATTGAGATATAGCTGATAAATCCAGTGAACCATTGAGTACAGCATCAGCGGTTCCTTTAATGTATCCGGCTTTTCTCATGGTCATACCGCAGCCTTGAATAGCTTCGATAGAGGCTGCGGCTATCGCCATTGGCGTAACAGCACCCAGTAAAGTCATCAGGCGCGCATTTACAGTGAGCGCCGCTTTAACCGAGATTTGCTGGTCAACGATATTTCTGATTAATGCGGCAAACAGATCCGGTGATAATGGGCGGGCTATCATCCCCAATCGATCGATGGCCGCTGCCATTTTCTTATCCCGCCGCTTGAGATGATTAATTTCTGTTTCACCGTAGCTATAAAACATGCTTAAAACTCCATTGTGATGCATGCGAAAAGCTAAAAAGCGTAGCCTCAATTCTGTATGGCGCACACTCCGTTTCTTGCTTGTGATGTTTAAGCCGTTTCCGCCAACGTGATATTCTGATGACCCATTCTTTGCAGTAATACCGATACATCAATAACATCCACTTTATCGGCTTGCAAGTGAGCGATTGCGTATTCATGCCAAATACCCGATTGCAGGAATAAAATAAATATTTCTTTATCCAAATGATTCTCGTTCACCATATTAACCATGATGTTCAGCGCCTCGGATAATAGTTTCCCCGGTTTATAAGGGCGATCGGCGGCAGTCAGTGCTTCAAAAACATCAGCGATGGCCATCATGCGGACCGGAATGCTCATTTGGGTATAATTGAGTTGATAAGGATATCCTTTACCATCCATTCTTTCATGATGACCACCGGCAATGGTGGGTACATTCGCCATGGTGCGTGGGAAAGGGAGTTTTTTAAGCATTATAATAGTCTGCATAATATGCTCATTTATTTTATAGCGGTCTTCTTCTGTCAGTGTCCCACGGCGGATACTGAGGTTATAAATCTCCCCACGGTTGTAAAGTAAAGTTGGTTCTGGCACTTTGAAATCATAGTATTCTGGACGTCTGTCTTTATTCTCACGATAAATAATATGTTCTTCTTTATCTGCCAGCATAGGCTCTTGTACTGGCAATGATGAGGTTGGTTGCCGGGATTTGCGTACTCGCTCCTCATTGGCTATACCGGCGTTATCATCTAATGTACGTGTCCAGTGATAACGGGCAATTTGCTGAATACGCGCAATTGCTTCATCAGACATAAATTCGCCGCCGACATTACAGTTAGCGATAAAGTAAAAATCTTCATCTAACTGGCGCAATTCGTCAGCCAGCAATTGTTGGTCAGCTTCACTGGCCATGATGGTGGCATGGCGGTGTAAGAAGATAATTTCTTTCTCGCGTTTTAATACTTCAAACCGCATCCTTACTTCGTGAATACGGTCATAAATCAATTCTAATTTTGTTGATTTATCGACAACAAATTCTGGGGTCGTTATCTTGCCGCAATCATGTAACCAGCAGGCTGTATGCAGTTCTTCCCACTCATTATCTGATAAGGTAAAGTCGGCAAAGGGCCCCTCTTTAACATTAACCGCGGCTTTAGCGAGCATTTTTGTTATTTCAGGGACGCGCTGGCAGTGCCCTCCGGTATAGGCACTCTTAGCATCTATTGCTCCGGCAATAAGTTGAATAAACGCATTGAGCAGATTTTTTTGTTCTTGCAGTAATCGCTGCGTTTCTACAGACACCGATAAACTGCCAACCAGAGCATTAACTAACTGAATTTTTGAACGTTCACGTTCAGTATTTAATTCATAAGGGTTAAATAACAGTAAGAAGCCCAGTAATTGCTCGTCATGTGTCTTCATCGGAACAGCAATAAACCGCAGTGGTAGATAAGGCTGGAGGAAGTCATTCAGTTGGCTGAGGATATTTTCTTTGTTCAATGTCCCAGTGATGGTTTTTCCTTCAAGTACTGGCTGGAAGGTGGTGAAATTATCTTCTATTACCTGCAATGAAGACATTTTCGCCACGGGGATATTTTCACCATTCCAGCGAAATGCCGTTGGTGTAAAGATACCTTCATCTTTATCCGCGAGAAATATCATCCCTCCAGTCATTGCTGCAATCTCAGTGGTTTCACTTAATAATCCCTGCATCTGGCGGACAAAGTTACTTTCAGATGTCAGCATATTACCCATGGAAATAAACTGTTTTAGCGTGGACTTCATTTTTGACATTGATTTGTGCAGTTCATCCACTTCTTCAATCACCGAGCGCTCTACCTGATTATCTTCAAAATATAAGTTGCTGATGGAGTCAGCATCTTGACGAAGACGAATAAGGGGGTTGGATATCTTTCTTGAGAAATACCAGACAATCGGCAAACTGAGCATCAGAAGAATAAATGCAATAAAAGTCGAATGATTACGAATAGAGTTAGCATCGGCAGTCAAATAGCTGGCTGGAGTAGCAATGACTAACTGATATTTATTACCATTATTATTAATATCGACCACAGCACCATACCATTGCTGATTTTGTGCTTCAAATATGATGCTGTTACCATTATTATCATTTGGGTTGTTGGCTGCGGTGCGACTTTGTTGAGCATTCAGTAATGATTGCAATACAGGAACTTGTTTGTCAGTAGTGGCCGCAATCGCGGTTGCCCCTTTAATTTTTGGCAAACTGGCGATAACTTCACCGTGAGAATTAATAATGATGGCCTGACTGTCCAGTGGTAAATTTTGTCTGACGAGAAACTGCGATAAAGAGGCTAATGAAACATCTAGTCCAATGATTGCCTTTTTATTCTCAGCCTGACGGCTATAAGTAAAACCAGCCTCTCCTGTACCTTTGAAAATATAAATAGGGGAGGTGACTAACGTAGGACTGGCTGAGGCGAGAATAAACCAATCTCGCAGACGAGGGTCATAATTATCATTGTCCCGAGGCATAACCGCAATAACTTGCTGTTGTTTATCCAGATAGATAAAGCTTTTTTCCGGCAAACTATCGAGAAAACGATTACTTTGAATCATCCATTCAGCATCTTCAGGGGCATGAAATAATAGGCGATTAGCGTCTGTTAGACGCCTAAGCATAAATAAATCCCCATTAGGGTAAGCACTATAGACAGCACTGGCGTAGGTATTTTGCTTGAGGATTTCAATAAACTTACCTACAAAGTTCATTCTTTGTTCAAGAGTCGATAACTCGGTAATCTGCATACTGGCGAGAATATTAACTGACATCATCATAGGGCGAGTCACCGCGTCTAATTCAGCGGCGATCGCCTGGCCAGTTTTTTGATACTGCCTATTGGTGCTGATTTCAGTCAGCTTAGTTAGTTGGCTATGACCAAAAATAATAATCACCGTGCCGATTGAGACAATCAGCAAAGTAAAGAGAACCGCAATCTGGATGTGTAGAGGATAGCGGCTTTTTAGTCCGAACAGATTGCTAAGCATCGTAACCATCCCGAGAGATTAGTATTTAATCAATTTTAATCATAGGATGTACTGTTCTAACTAACATATTCCTCTTTCTTTCAGTGGCTTATGGTTAATCACATGATTGTAATGGTTTTTTTAGTTATTAAGTCAGCTTTGTTGGATGAAAAAACCAATCACAGTGCGAAAAAAAATGTTTTAATGCGCAGAATATCTAAAAGCAGTATTTAGTCGTCTCAATAAATTGCGCTAAAACGGATAAAGAAAGCCTAAATAAGAACGGTGGATACATTTATAGACTGGAGAATAATAAATCACAGTGAAAATTATCTGAAACCGCAGTGGGTTCAGATAGAGTCTAAATCTGGTGTATGAAGATTTAAATAATTATGATAGTTGAGGGACGATGGTTCGTTATCCGCTGGTTGTAAGCGATGATGCCCACGTATGGCGGTAGGGGCAAAGCCAAAACGTTTACGAAAACGTTCAGCAAAACGTGATGCGCTCTCGTAACCAACTTGACTGGCAATTAATGAGATGGGCCAATCTGTTCCTTGCAACAAACGTAATGCACTGGTCATACGGACATCAATCATCAAATCTCGTAATAATGTATTTTCAGCTGCGAGTTTTCGCCGTAATACCACTTCGCTCATTGCCATATGCTCGGCCACTTCAGATGCAGACCATATTTTGTGTGGGTCGATCGCCAGGCAACGGCGTACTTGTTCACTTAATGAGTGACTGTCATTGTGTGTGAATTTAACGCCCCGCTGAGCTAACCAAAGTAGTAATTCAAACATACGATGTCTGACGATAGTGGGGGGGATATCGCCAATATCTGAGATTGCTTTAAAAGTATTTCCGAAGGTGTTAATAAATTCGGAGGCCAAATTACGTACAGGCATAACTTTTGGAATAGCTCGCAGACCAGATGATGCTGGATGGTTGGCAAATGTTGCTATCAAACGAGGATCACAACGAAGTTGATGACTGAAAAATAACCCATCATCAGATAGACCATTAACTATATCAATGGTTTGGCCGCTACTCACCGCCACTATTTCACCCGATTGAACAATACACTCCTGATTATTCCAACGAATAATCTTATGTCCACGGTTAACCATAATGAGCAATGGATGCTCAATATAGACAGAAGAGAGTAGTAGCTCTGTGTGTTGAATAACATGTGCCGAGCTACCCACACCAGGGCAAAAATTAATTGTACGTTCCATCGATATTCATTTCACAATTTTGGCTTGAGAATATCTTTACGCTTTGAATAGCAGACTGGCAACCCATTTTAATAGAAAACTTACAGTAACTGACTATTTTAGCAAAAAGTCTTCAATGTGAGAGTAATAGTCAGTTAGACATGAGTAATTGTTACTTCCAATATAATGCCATGTTAAAAATAATGGCAATTAAAATTAATTGTCATGATGAATGTTTAAGTTTCAACCTTCTGTTTCACAACAAGTTGATATATTGTAGCTACACAATTTGGCGATTATTGTGTTTCGCCTAACAGCAATGCATGGTCAGGAAACTGGCCATAGGTGTTATTAACCGCCTGTTGTCGAGTTGATTGTCCAACCAACTCACTTAATGCATCAAGACGCAGCTGTAATAAACGCTTAATCTCTATTTCATTATCCAGAATGGCTTTCAACTTCTCCCGTAATAGCTCTTGCAATACCGAAGAGGTGCAAGAGGAAATAGTCACGTTAGCCGTATTTTCAACTGCTTTGAGGTAAGTCATTTCCAGATCAACCAGGGCATCCCATTTCCCTTCAGTAGCCAGTATTAACATTTGCTCGCTGAGGGTTAGGATTTGTTGATATTCGGACAAAAGGTGCTGGTGACGTTCCATTAAATGGGGTCCTAATCAGGTTGATAATTGGGGCCGATCTGCCGCCAGGCATCTGCAATATTTTCGAGCAGAGCCAAGACTTCATCAATGGCCTGTTCGTCATTATGCAAATTAGCATGCAACAAGCGTCGTGACATATAGTCATATAAAGCCGACAAATTCTGTGCAAGTTCACCGCCTTTATCCATATCCAATCCAGCACTCAGCCCATTATCAATAATATTAATGGCTTTAGAGAGTGCCGCACCTTTGGCTGGAATATCTCCCTGACTCATCAAAATACGCGCTCGAACCAGGGCGCTCTGCGCCCCGTCGAATAGCATCACGATCAATTGATGAGGGCTAGCACTCATTACGCCACTTTCCATTCCTACCTGAGCGTAAGCTTGAACCCCTGCTCGATTGTACATGTCCTATGCCTTATGAAGAAAATTGCTGAGTTAAGAAGCTGGCAGTGCTGTTTAATGACGTCATCAATTTATCTAATTGGGTAAATTGGGCTTTATAGCGCTCAATAGTGGCGGTAATACTGGCTGTGGTCGCAGTGACCTGTGTATCCAGATTTTTTAATGACTTATTAATACCGTCAGTCGCGCTTTTCAGTGTGCCTTTGCTGGTATCCAACGCAGCATTCAGTAAATTGTCCATTTGGGTAGCAAAACCGGTAGTTTCACCATCACCGACAAAGAAACTGGTCACACCGTTTGGTTTATCTTTCAGCGCTGCATCTAGTTTGGTTGAATCAATCACCAATTTGCCATTGAGGTCTTGGGTAATTCCCATGCTAGCCAATGTCTTAACATCACCTGATTGTGCAGACGCTAACTGGCTTTTTAACTGGGTCTGGATACTGCGTAATGTCCCGTCACCGACTAGGGCACCATTGCTGGTTGACTGATCTGTACCTTGCTCAACCGAGGTATATTTGGTTAAAGAGGCAAAAGTCGTTTGTAATGAATTATAGGCATCAACAAAACTTTGGATTGCCGCTTTGGTCGATGTTGAGTCGCGAGTGATACTCAGCTGTTCTGGTGCATCCGTTTTGGTTAATGCTTTCAAGGTCAATGTCACCCCCTGAGGGGCATCAGTAATGGTGTTGCTCTGACGGACAATCGCCACGCCATTTACGGTCAATTTTGCATCTTCAGCCGCCACTTTTTGTGTCATGGCACCACTGCCGCCAGTGCTGCTTGGCGTGTAATTCAGAAAGTCGTTCAGCGTATCATCACCGGTAACACTGACGGTCATCTCTGATTGGGTACCGGTATCTTTCGACGTCAAGGCCAGATAATAGGTATTATCATCGGCTTTCATAATACTGGCGCTAATCCCGGTTTCCTGCTTATTAATAGCATCGCGGATGCCCGCTAAAGAGGTTTGGTCACTGGTCAGGCTAATTTCTGTTGGTGTTTTTTTGCCTGGTTGGGTAATGGTGATAGTGCGAGTGGCATTATCGTTACCTAACTTATCAGTGGTGTTCGCCACTTCTTTCGATAGCAATGATTGCGCTTTCGCCAGATTCGTCACTTCAATGCTGTAGTTACCGGCACTTGCTTCACTGTCTGTTACCGCACTGAATGCGGTATTGGTGCTACTGACTGCGGTGCTGGTCAATTTATCTGCTTTCTTTAAAGCCGCCGAGGCGGTTTCAACTTTCGCTAAGGCACTCTGCAATACGCTAAATGCGGTGAGCTTAGCTTTATAGCTAGTCTGTTGCGTGGTCAGCGGCGTCAGGCGCGTTTGCTCTGCCGCACTTAATTGATCCAATAGAGTGCTTAAATCCATTCCAGAACCGGTGCCCAATGCACTGATACTTGCCATGTCTAATCCTTAATATTCAAGTGTCGTTGCAATGGTTATCGGCAGGGGATAAAGAAAGTTTACACATAAGAGATAAATTATGATGGCGAGAATAACGGGGGATAACAGGGCGCTATTTCTGCCATTGAACAGGTAACTAAATATAAAGAGGGATAACAGAATAATAATATAAATTTAAAAATTATTATGTCGAATGACTAAAGGTTCCTTAAAGAGCGCCGATACAAGTTAGGACGGTGATGAAGCCGTGGGCAGTATGCCCAAACCATAACCCAACAGCATTTAAGGAATAATACTATGGCGGTAATTAACACTAACAGCTTGTCTCTGCTGACTCAGAACAACCTGAACAAATCCCAGTCTTCTTTAGGCACCGCCATTGAGCGTTTGTCTTCTGGTCTGCGTATCAACAGCGCGAAAGACGATGCTGCTGGTCAAGCCATTGCTAACCGTTTCACTTCTAACATCAACGGCCTGACTGTTGCTGCACGTAACGCCAACGACGGTATCTCTTTGTCACAAACCGCTGAAGGCGCTTTGGGCGAAATCAACAACAACTTGCAGCGTGTACGTGACCTGACTGTTCAGGCACAAAACAGCTCTAACTCAGCATCAGATATCGACTCCATCCAGTCTGAAGTTAACCAGCGTATGGAAGAAATCAACCGTGTTACCCAACAAACTGATTTCAACGGTATCAAAGTTCTGGATAACCGTACAGCAACTGACTCTACTTACGATTTCCAAGTTGGCGCACAAGATGCTCAAACCATCGGTATCAAAATCGGCGCCAGCTCAGGTTGGAACTTGGCTGCAGCGAATGCTGATGGTACTTCAAGTGACAGTATCAATGAGTACAAATTTACAACTACCCCTGGCTTGAAAACTGCCCAAGACGCTGTTAAAACAGCAACGACGGCAGCTGCCACCGCAGAAAAAGCGTATAACGATGCATTGGCTGTTGACCCAGACACCACATCAACAGGGAACGTTGCTTTGAAAGCAACATTGGATGCAGCTAAGCTTGATGTGACCGCAAAAACTACTGCTCAAACTACTGCACTGAAAGCCTCTACTGATGCTGGTGAAGCAGTGAACGGCAATGCCCGTACTGTGAAGGCCGAAGGTTTTGACGTTCTGAAAGGTCAAGTTGCTGCTGATGGTACTGCCGCGGGCACCACTCCGTTGGCTGATATCGATAAAGCACTAAAAGCGGTTGATACTCAACGCAGCGTGCTGGGTGCTTCTCAGAACCGTTTTGAATCTACCATCACTAACCTGAACAACACTACTAACAACCTGACTTCAGCACGTAGCCGCATCCAAGATGCTGATTACTCTACTGAAGTGTCTAACATGAGCCGTGCACAGATTCTGCAACAAGCAGGTACTTCTGTACTGGCCCAGGCAAACCAGGTTCCACAAACTGTGCTGTCTCTGCTGCGTTAATTCACAGATACACCATATGTTTTCAAACCCCGCTACGGCGGGGTTTTATCTTGCCTTATCGAAATCGTCAACAGAGCTATTTCGATAAGGGGCCGTTCAAACCAGGCGCTAATGGCTGTTTTTTTCTCAGTTTTTAGTGCTGTTTGTCGCTCTGTTTTTTCACATTCAGAAGTAGGTTAACAGTAAAACTCATGGGCATAAGTCAAATAACCGCCCTTTTATAGGCCTATTCCGACGATTGTCTGACTGACCTGACAGGATAATGGTACGACTCTCTTACCCTTAGGTGCCTGTCTAGTGAGCGATCTGTATACCGCCGAAGGCGTGATGGACAAGAATTCCCTCTGGCAACGCTATGTTCCTCTGGTTCGCCATGAGGCATTACGCTTGCAGGTGCGCCTGCCGGCCAGTGTGGAATTGGACGATTTGTTGCAGGCTGGGGGGATTGGTCTGCTGAATGCTGTTGAGCGTTACGATGCTTTACAAGGAACCGCATTTACCACTTATGCGGTACAGCGTATACGTGGTGCCATGTTGGATGAGCTGCGCAGCCGAGATTGGGCTCCGCGCAGTGTTCGGCGTAATGCCCGCGAAGTTGCCAGCGCCATGCAAAAGGTCGAGCAGCGGCTTGGGCGACCGGCGACAGAGCAGGAAGTGGCGCAAATTCTTGATATTGATCTGGCTGAGTATCGCCAGATCTTGTTAGACACCAATAACAGCCAGCTTTTCTCCTATGATGAATGGCGAGAAGAACATGGTGAAAGTGTCGAGCCGCTGCTAGAAGGGCATGAAGATGCCAATCCGTTGCAACATTTGTTGGAAGGAAATCTGCGCCAGCGCGTCATTGAAGCGATCGAAGCATTACCAGAACGCGAAAAAATGGTGTTGACGCTGTATTACCAGGAAGAGCTGAACCTGAAAGAAATCGGCGCTGTTCTTGAAGTGGGGGAATCCCGCGTCAGTCAGCTTCATAGCCAGGCGATAAAACGTTTACGCGCCCGCCTGAGTAACGACTCTTAATTCACTTTCGCTCAGTGATTTCACAGTGTTTAACTTTATTAATACAGGTCTTCTCATGCCAGGACTTCAGTTAAAAAAGCGGCCGCTGAGCCGTTATTTAAAAGATTATAAGCACGGCCAAACTCATTGCTCACATTGCCATAAAGAACTTGATCGCATGGCATTGGTTTTTCGCGGACAAATTATTAATAAAGAAGCCATTGCCGGTATGGACCAGCCTATTGATGATCAAGTCTGGTCAAAGCTTCAGCATGAATTAACCGCATTATGCCGTTTTTGCAGTGAGATATACTGCAATAGCGCACCGGGTTATTTTGATATTATGGCGTTCAAACAATATTTATTTGAACAGACTGAGATGAGCCACAGCACTGTTCGTGAATATGTTGTGCGCTTACGTCGGTTAGATGAAATGCTGGTGGCCACTAATTACCCAGCAGAAAAATTCGCCAGTGAAACCATGCATCAGCGTATTATCGATGAACTGCCCAATGCTGCACATAACAATTATCGCATTGCTTTGCGTAAATATGATCAATACTTAGCCTGGCAAAAAAATTATTGAGGTTAATGGAGAGCATTCCATCAGTTGAGAAAGCTCTGTGTTTTCAGTGAAAGCATTTCTACTATTACGCAAAACTATTCAATCACACTCTTCAGTGATTCAGCGCCCGGCAAGGTTTCTCCTTCGCTGGGCGTTTCATCTATTCCGCAAATAGCATTAATCTCCGACGTTCTGGCTTACTGACATCTATAATAAAATCAGTGATTATTCGTGTTACATCTGATAAATCTATATAAATGCAGTAACTCATTAATTTCCCGGGGGACCCGTGACGTTTCAACATAAACTGGCGCAATTTCCGCGCCTGGACTTGGTCGGCCATACGACGCCATTAGAAAAACTCTCTCGACTCTCCGATTACCTGGGACGTGAAATTTATATTAAACGCGATGATGTCACCCCATTGGCACTCGGTGGTAACAAGTTGCGCAAGCTTGAGTTTTTAGCGGCAGATGCCTTGAGGCAAGGGGCTGATACACTGGTGACTGCCGGGGCGATTCAGTCTAATCATGTGCGCCAAACGGCGGCAGTTGCGGCGAAATTAGGGTTACATTGTGTCGCGTTACTAGAGAATCCTATCGGCACTTCGGCGGAAAATTATCTGACCAATGGCAATCGATTGCTGCTGGATTTGTTTAATGTCGAGGTGGTGATGTGTGATGGGTTGCACCAGCCAAATCAGCAACTCGCTGAGCTGGCTACCCGGATCGAGGCGCAAGGTTTTCGCCCGTATGTGGTCCCAGTTGGCGGTTCCAATGCCTTAGGTGCATTGGGATATGTGCAATGTGCATTGGAAATTTCTGCCCAGTCGGCAGGGAATGTTGCTTTTAGTTCGGTGGTTGTAGCTTCGGGCAGTGCGGGAACTCACGCCGGGTTAGCCGTGGGGCTACAGCAACTGTTACCTGACGTTGAATTAATTGGGGTGACGGTATCGCGTAAAGCGGATGAACAGCGGCCTAAAGTCGTGGATATTCAGGAACAACTGGCAGTATCCCTAGGAATTACTGAGCCACAGGCAGAAATTATCTTATGGGATGATTATTTCGCCCCGCGATATGGTGAGCCAAACGAAGAAGGATTGGCCGCGATTGGGCTGCTGGCAAGACTGGAGGGGATGCTGTTAGATCCTGTTTATACCGGCAAAGCGATGGCGGGTTTACTCGATGGCCTCGAGCAGAAAAAGTTTCGTGATGATGGCCCAATTCTGTTTATCCACACTGGCGGTGCTCCTGCATTATTTGCATATCATCCACAGGTGTAATCTTTAGTTATTGCTTATTCCATTTGTGGCTATAGTTATTAGTTTATATTCCTTTATTCCATTAACAGCACTGATAAAGTACTGAATATCAAAAACAAACATGACAGTTGGGGTATGTATGGGCTTTTCAATGGTACGTCGTCAAGTGGTACTGGGTATGGTGGCGGTTGCACTGGCAACAGGCCTTAATGTGAAGTCTTACGCTGCGGGTGATTTGCTCGATCAGGTCAAAGAACGCGGAACTTTAATTGTTGGCCTGGAAGGGACTTACCCTCCGTTTAGCTTCCAAGGTGAAGATGGCAAACTCACTGGGTTCGAAGTGGATTTTGCCAACGCACTGGCTGAACACATGGGCGTTAAGGCAAAAATCACCCCGACTAAATGGGATGGGATGTTGGCCTCACTGGAGTCCAAACGTATTGATGTAGCGATTAACCAGGTTACCATTTCAGAAGAACGTAAGAAAAAGTATGATTTCTCAACCCCTTATACTATTTCTGGCATTCAAGTTTTGACCAAAAAAGGTAATGAAGGCAAATTCAACAAGCCTGAAGATCTGGAAGGCAAGAAAGTTGGCGTGGGTTTGGGCAGCAACTATGAACAGTGGTTGCGCGATAATCTGAAAGGTGTTGATATTCGCACTTATGATGATGACCCAACCAAGTATCAAGATCTTCGTGTTGGTCGGACAGATGCCATTTTAGTTGATCGCTTAGCGGCGTTAGATTTGGTGAAGAAAACCAATGATACCTTGGCGGTTGCTGGCCCGGCGTTTGCTCGTCAGGAATCAGGTGTGGCGTTGCGTAAGAATAACCCTGAGTTGTTAGCAGCAATCAATCAGGCTATTGCTGAGATGCAAAAGGATGGCACATTGGCCAAAATTTCTGAGAAATATTTTGGCGCGGATGTAACTAAATAATGCAAGAAAGTATTCAATTGGTGCTGGATTCAGCACCATTTTTATTAAAAGGTGCTTGGTTTACCCTCCAGCTTAGTTTAGGGGGGATGTTTTTTGGTCTGGCATTAGGTTTTATGTTGGCAATGATGCGATTATCCCGTTTCTTGCCATTCTCACTTCTCTCACGTTTTTATGTCTCCATTTTCCGTGGTACGCCATTAATTGCTCAACTGTTCATGATTTATTATGGCTTGCCACAGTTTGGTATTGAATTGGATCCTATGCCAGCGGCATTGATCGGCTTATCACTGAATACCGCGGCCTATACCTCCGAGACACTGCGCGCTGCCATTTCATCAATTGAGAAAGGGCAGTGGGAAGCGGCGGCCAGTATCGGGATGACACGCTGGCAGACACTTTATCGGGTGATATTGCCACAAGCTGGGCGTACCGCTTTACCCCCTTTGGGTAACAGCTTTATCGGCCTGGTAAAAGACACTTCTCTGGCCGCCACCATTCAGGTTCCTGAGCTGTTCAGACAGGCGCAATTGGTCACTTCTCGGACACTGGAAGTTTTCACTATGTATTTGGCGGCATCATTGATTTACTGGATCATGGCAACACTATTGTCAGCCTTACAAAATCGCCTGGAAGCACATGTTAATCGTCAGGATCAGGAGTAACTCATGAGTGCCATCGACGTGAAAAAACTGACCAAACAGTTTAAAGGTCAACAGGTACTACATGGTATCGATCTTGAGGTGAACAGTGGCGAAGTGGTGGCGATCATTGGGCCAAGTGGCTCAGGTAAAACCACTTTATTGCGCAGTATTAACCTGTTGGAAATCCCTGATTCGGGGATGATCCGAGTGGGTGATATAGAGATTGATGGCAGCATTCCTATCAGTAGGCAGCAACGTCAGGTTCGTGCGCTACGTCAGCAAGTGGGATTTGTGTTCCAGAGCTTCAATCTATTTCCACACCGGTCAGTGCTGGAAAATATCATTGAGGGGCCGGTGATTGTTAAGGGTGAGAAACGAGCTGAAGCTGAAAAGCGGGCGCGTGAGTTGTTGGCAAAAGTTGGCCTAAGTGGCAAGGAAGATGCTTATCCTCGCCGTTTATCTGGCGGACAGCAGCAACGTGTGGCTATTGCTCGGGCATTGGCGATGCAACCCCAGGTTATTTTGTTTGATGAACCGACTTCTGCATTGGACCCTGAACTGGTGGGGGAAGTATTAAATACTATCCGCGCACTGGCTGAAGAAAAGCGGACGATGGTCATCGTCACTCATGAAATGAGCTTTGCGCGTGATGTCGCGGACAGAGCTATCTTTATGGACCATGGCCGGATTGTTGAGCAAGGGCCAGCGAAAGAGCTGTTTGCCCACCCGCAACATGAACGCACTCGGCAGTTCCTTGATAAATTCCTGAATAATCACTGAGTCATCAGTGTGTTAATGAAAATGATCATTGTGCTATGGGGCCGTGATGGCCCCTGATTTTTTTGGCATTGCTATAGAAAGGCTTCGAGCTTAAGGCGATGGGCGGTTGTTTTAACTTCTTTCATTCGACCATGGCCGGGTAATACTTTCTGTTCCACGCTAACCAACCCAGCTTTTTGTAAAATAGCGATATCGCGGGTGACGGCACTGCGATCTCTTTTGAGTAGAGTTGAAAGGGAAGTGATAGAGCCGGGATGTTTTTTGACGGCTCGCAGCAGTACGATGCGTGCAGCACTTAATACTCGCACCATTTCCAGTGGATCTTCGAAAGTAATGGTGTGCTCTTCAGGTAATGTTTGCCCCACATCAGCCAGGGCGGCGAGCTGCTTGCCTCGCTTGAAAAATTCATCTTCCGTTGCAGTTTTGATGATTAGCTTGTCCATTAACTTCTCCTTAGTGAAGTCCAATCCTTTTGAAAGCAACTCTCTATTTGTTCAAAGCTGACAAAATCAACCGCTTCAATTGCGCCATAAGTAATGGCGATGATGAAACCCATGAGCATTGTCATAACCAATTACCCGACCATTATCACCCCGTGATAAACAGTGGTTGATATAGGCTAAATTATAACGGGTAATGGCACCTGACTGGTCAGCCCATATCTCGCGGCGTAATTGACCATTACCACGCCGGCTAGCAATTTGATGGGTCTCATCAATAATTTTCTTATCAGCCATGAATATAAATATCACCTCTGAAAGTTGCTGTATACAATATCTTCACTAAGAAGAAAGCTAGAACACAAATCGCTCAATAGTTTGCTCGAATTAATAGTGAGTTAGGTACGGCAAGGTGACAAGAACACCAAGTAAGGGATGCGGCATATTGCCAGAGAAAAAGAGGATTGTTGCAGTTTTACCCGCTACTGTGCGGGACACCTCGAATAATAAATACTTATTATCGAGTAAATAATAAGGCCCCGAAGGGCCTTATTATGCTGACGAAAGAATCGGCAATTCTGTAAGTTAGCCGATAGTCATCAGGCTGGCATTGCCACCAGCTGCCGCGGTATTGACACTGAGTGAGTGTTCAATAAGCAAGCGCTCTAGCAGGATATTGGTTTCACCACGGGCAAAGCCTTGTACTGAAACAATTGGCCCATCAATTTGCGCTATCTGCTCACACAAAGTGCGTAATTGGTCGGCATCGCCGTGGTAGATAACTGCATCGAAGCTGACATTAGCCGTTTGCCAATCTTTAGTGAGCGTAATACGCGATTGTACAACTGCCGGTAATTTGCGGAATAAATCACTTTGTAGGGTATTTTCCGGCCATAACACCTCGCTGCCGGTTGCCAGAACTGCGGCGAGTTGTGTCAGTGCATCGGCCCCGGTATCTGCCAAACATAGCACTCGTTCACGAGGTAGCAGGGCATAAGTATTACGCTCACCGGTTGGCCCCGGTAACAACCGGACTGTTCCACCTTGAGCCAACTCACCATAACGCTGTGCCAATTCCGCAAGCTCGCTATGTTGCTGTTCTCCAGCCCATGTCAGTAGGGCATGGTGGGCTGCTTGTAACCTTGTGCGGCCAGAGACATTCTGCACTTCTTCACTAGGCGGATGTGACAGTGTATTGACTACCGCATCTTCCGGACGGCTGCACAGGAGGCGATACAGATACAGCGGGCCGCCGGCTTTAGGACCGGTGCCCGATAAGCCTTCACCGCCAAAAGGTTGTACGCCGACCACCGCACCCACCATATTGCGGTTAACATAGAGATTACCAACTTTGGCTTTTTCAGTGATATGGGCAATGGTTTCATCAATACGAGTATGAATACCTAACGTTAGGCCATAACCAGAAGCATTGATTTGATCGACCAGTGCATTCAGGTTTTGGCGCTGGAAGCGCACTACGTGCAGCACCGGGCCGAAGATCTCTTTTTGCAGTTCATCAAAACTATCCAGCTCTATTAAAGTTGGCTTGATAAAGGTGCCGTGTTGCCACTCTTTTTCATCCTGACTATTACTGCGGGCAGCTTGATAAACTTTGCGTCCTTTGGTGCGCATGGCCTGGATGTGGCGTTCAATACCGGCTTTGGCATCGGCATCAATCACCGGCCCAATATCAGTAGACAGCCGCTCCGGGTTGCCCATTCGGCATTCCGCCATCGCGCCACGTAGCATTTGCAGGGTGTGCTCAGCAACATCATCCTGAATGCAGAGAATGCGTAAAGCGGAACAACGCTGACCTGCGCTGTCGAAAGCCGAGGCGACAACATCAGTGACTACCTGCTCGGTTAGCGCCGATGAGTCCACTATCATGGCATTGAGGCCACCGGTCTCGGCAATCAATGGGGTTGGGCGGCCCTGTGGATCAAGTCTGCCAGCAATACTGCGCTGTAGAATGCTCGCCACTTCCGTTGAGCCAGTAAACATCACGCCGCGCACTCGTGCATCGTTGACGAGTGTGGCTCCCACACTGTCACCTTGGCCCGGTAACAGTTGCAGTACACCTTGTGGGATACCGGCTTCCAGTAAAATTCGGACTGCCTGAGCGGCAATCAGTGGTGTCTGTTCTGCCGGTTTCGCCAGTACACTATTACCGGCGGCTAAAGCCGCGGCAACCTGACCGGTAAATATGGCCAGCGGGAAGTTCCATGGGCTAATGCAAACCACTGGGCCGAGTGGGCGGTGGCTGTCATTGGAAAAGTTATCGCGTACTATCCCGGCATAGTAGTGAAGAAAATCAACGGCTTCGCGTACTTCTGCAATGGCATTACTGAAGGTTTTACCCGCTTCACGCACCAGTATACTCATCAGTGTTTGCATCTGATTTTCCATCAACTCAGCAGCACGCACTAAAATAGCCGCCCGCTCAGCCGGTGGGGTGGCAAACCAAATTGCCCCGGCAGTGGCTGCGGCATCTAGGGCTCGGCTCACTTCAGCTTCAGTGGCTTCTCGAACATAACCGACGATATCAGTCGGTTCTGCGGGGTTGATGACGGGTAGGTCGACACCGTTATCAAGCTCGGCATCAATAATAGGTTCTGCCCGCCACATTTGACTGGCACTGGTGAGCAATGCGCTGGAGAGGGAGGCGAGACGGTGTTCGTTAGCTAAATCTAGCCCACTGGAGTTGGCCCGGTCGTTCCCATACAAATCCCGAGGCAATGGAATCCGTGGGTGAGGCAAGCCGAGTTGCCCCTCACTGGCGGCAATAGCCTCCACGGCACTTACCGGGTCGGCGACTAGCTCATCCAGTGGCAGGGTGGCATCTGCAATACGGTTGACAAATGAAGTATTGGCCCCGTTTTCCAATAGGCGGCGCACCAAATAGGCTAGCAATGTTTCATGGGTGCCTACCGGGGCATAAATTCGACATGGTCGATTAAGCTTGCCATCGGCAACTTTCCCAACCACTTGCTCATACAGAGGCTCCCCCATGCCATGCAGACACTGGAATTCATATTGTCCTGGGTAGTAGTTCTGCCCCGCAAGATGGTAAATCGCGGATAACGTGTGTGCGTTGTGAGTGGCGAATTGCGGATAAATCAGGTTAGGTACTGCCAGTAATTTTCGTGCGCAGGCCAGATAAGAAACATCGGTATAAACTTTACGGGTATAAACCGGGTAACCTTCTAAGCCATCCATTTGAGCGCGTTTGATTTCGCTGTCCCAATAGGCACCTTTGACTAGGCGGATCATCAGGCGGCGACGGCTGCGCTGCGCCATATCTATCACCGCATCAATGGTGAATGGGCAGCGTTTCTGATAGGCCTGAATAACGAAGCCAATCCCATTCCAACCCGCCAATTTTGGCTCAAAGCAGAGTTTTTCCAGCAGATCGAGTGAAATTTCCAGACGATCGGCTTCTTCGGCGTCAATATTAATCCCAATATCATACTGGCGCGCTTGCAGAGTAAGTGACAACAAGCGCGGATAAAGCTCATCCATGACACGCTCATATTGAGCACGACTGTAACGAGGGTGGAGCGCCGAAAGTTTGATTGAAATCCCCGGCCCTTCATAAATACCCCGGCCATTTGACGCTTTACCAATGGCATGAATCGCCTGTTGGTAAGAGAGTAGATAAGCCTGCGCATCTGCCTCGGTTAGCGCTGCCTCACCTAACATATCGTAAGAGTAACGGAACCCTTTATCTTCCAGTTTGCGGGCATTAGCCAATGCTTCTGCAATGGTTTCGCCGGTGACGAATTGCTCCCCCATCAGGCGCATGGCCATATCCACACCCTTGCGGATCAGTGGTTCGCCACCTTTACCAATAATTCGGTTTAAGGAGCTGGAGAGTTTAGCTTCGTTGTGGGTAGAAACCAGATGGCCGGTAAATAACAGACCCCAAGTAGCGGCATTGACAAACATTGACGGGCTACGGCCCAAATGGGAGTGCCAGTTGCCATTGCTGATTTTATCGCGAATCAGAGCATCACGAGTGGGTTTATCCGGAATACGCAGCAGGGCTTCAGCCAGGCACATCAATGCCACGCCTTCTTGTGACGAGAGGGAAAACTCTTGCAGCAAGCCTTGCACTATACCGGCGCGACCATTGGCACTCTTTTGATTGCGCAGTTTCTCGGCAATGGAATAAGCCAGTTTATGGGTTGCTTGTGCCTGCTCGATGGGCAAACGCGCCTGCTCCAATAACATGGGGATGGCTTCTGTTTCCGGGCGGCGGTAGGCCGCAGTGATCGCCGCACGGGTCACCGATTGTGGCAGCACCTGCTCAGCAAAATCTAAGAATGGCTGGTGGGCGCTTTCCGTGACTTGCGGCATAATGTCGTCCGCTTCCTGAGAGACGGTCGCATTTGCTGTAGGAAGCTCCGGTAATTCACTGTTATTTTCCAGTCTTTCCAGATAGTTGAAAATTGCCTGCTTGATAAGCCAGTGTGGCGTGCGGTCAATACGCTGTGCTGCGGCTTTAATACGGTCACGTGTCGCTTCATCGAGCTTCACGCCCATTGTGGTGCTACCCATGCGGTCTATCTCCGTTAATAAGGGGAGTTATGATTTTATTTCAGACAATATCAAGCATGTTGCAACTTTGTGCAACCTTGTTAAATGAAGGGCGTATTTGAACTGTGAATTCCGTCTTGTTTTTAACAATTATCAAGCGGCAATAATTACTTAATATTACGTGTAAGGATGACTAATACTAATAATGACAGGGGTTGTGGCGGGTTTACCTAAGGTGCCACTCATTTTGTGGTGTCGGGTATAACTGTTGACATTGCTTAATGTGATGCAGAGTAAATTTCTTGTAAATAATTTGTTTAAATTCTTGTGGGTGAAGAAAGGACTCTACTAGGATAGCAACCGCGAGATAGTAGTTTGCTAGCGAATAGATGTGCTAGTCATTTATTTCCGGTTAAGTACTCATCTCTGGTGCAACTTGGTGTCACGTTCCGGCCAGCCAGAGTAATAGCCATCATTTTACAAGTTATGGGTATAAAGCACGATGCCGCATCAAGCGGAAAGAACTAAAAATAGCGAGATATATTAAAACGATAATACGCACTATGGAGACGTTGCATGACCATGAACACACCGATGTTGGTGACTTTTTTAGTTTACATTTTTGGGATGATACTTATTGGCCTTATGGCTTACCGGGCGACCAATAACTTTGATGACTATATTTTGGGGGGGCGAAGTTTAGGTAGTGTTGTTACCGCATTGTCTGCTGGCGCTTCTGATATGAGTGGTTGGCTGTTGATGGGGTTACCAGGGGCGATTTTTCTCTCAGGCATTTCTGAAAGCTGGATTGCGATTGGTTTGACCATTGGTGCTTATCTTAACTGGAAGTTAGTTGCCGGTCGTTTGCGCGTTCATACCGAAGCTAATAATAATGCGCTGACATTGCCGGATTATTTCACCAGTCGTTTTGAAGATAACAGTAAACTGCTGCGGGTGATATCGGCGATCGTTATCTTGGTTTTCTTCACTATTTATTGTGCTTCAGGGATTGTTGCCGGGGCACGTCTGTTTGAAAGTACCTTTGGCCTGAGCTATGGCACCGCATTGTGGGCCGGTGCTGCGGCGACCATCGCTTATACCTTTATTGGTGGTTTCCTCGCCGTCAGTTGGACCGACACCGTTCAGGCAACACTGATGATTTTCGCTCTAATTCTAACCCCGATTATCGTTATTTTGGCGGTTGGGGGGATTGATACCTCATTGATGGTTATTGCGGCGAAAAACCCAGCGAATATCGATATGTTTAAAGGGCTGAATCTGGTCGCGATTCTCTCTTTACTGGGTTGGGGCTTGGGCTATTTTGGTCAGCCACATATTCTGGCGCGTTTTATGGCGGCAGATTCTCATCGTACTATCCGTAGTGCTCGCCGTATCAGTATGACTTGGATGGTCTTGTGTCTGGCAGGAACTATCGCGGTAGGCTTCTTTGGGATCGCCTATTTTGAGAACCATCCAGAACAGGCGGGAAGTGTGAGCCAAAATGGCGAGCGGGTATTTATCGAGTTGGCCAAGTTGCTGTTCAACCCGTGGATTGCCGGCATTCTATTGTCTGCTATTTTAGCGGCGGTAATGAGTACATTAAGCTGCCAGTTGCTGGTGTGTTCCAGTGCATTGACGGAAGATCTGTACAAAGCATTTTTGCGTAAAAAGGCCAGCCAGAAGGAGTTGGTGTGGGTGGGGCGTGCCATGGTGCTGTTAGTGGCTCTGATTGCTATTGCTTTGGCAGCGGATCCTGATAACCGCGTTCTGGGTTTGGTGAGTTATGCCTGGGCCGGTTTTGGTGCGGCATTTGGTCCAGTGGTCCTGATTTCAGTGATGTGGCCAAGAATGACGCGCAATGGTGCATTAGCGGGGATGCTGATTGGTGCGATTACCGTGATTGTCTGGAAGCAATATGCCTGGTTGGGTCTATATGAAATCATCCCAGGTTTCTTGTTCGCCAGTATTGCTATTGTGGTGGTGAGTTTGCTGAGTAGCGCGCCGAGCAAAGCGATGACTGAACGTTTCCGTCAAGCGGAAGCTGAATTTAAAACTGTCTAATGCCGCTGTCATTTTGCCAGTTGCAGATATGGTGATGTTCAACCACTCGAATCATTAGCGAATATAAGCTCCCTACAATATAGGGAGCTTTTTTTGCAGGAAATCTTATTCGGAATAAATCGCAGCGTTAATTCGTATCCTAATGAATTTATTTATTATTTAACTCACCAGAAACAACTTGCCACAGTTTGTTTAACAATATTCTTATTCAGCCTCTTGAATTTCTTTTCGCCAGAATGATAATCACTATCGTTTTGCTTTTCTTTACGTTTATTGACACTGTCTATAATCATAGATCGCTACCCATAGCCATACCCATCAGGGGTGTTTAGCATGTTTGTCCCATTTCTTATTATGTTTCGTGAAGGCCTAGAGGCTGCGCTGATTGTTAGTCTGATCGCCAGTTATCTTAAACGTACTCAACGCGGTCAATGGATGGGAGCAGTATGGCTGGGGGTTATCACCGCCGCAGCACTTTGCCTGGCGATTGGTATCTTTATTAATGAGACTACAGGGGAGTTCCCGCAAAAACAGCAAGAGCTGTTTGAAGGAATTATCGCGGTGGTGGCAGTTTGCATATTAACCTATATGGTTTTCTGGATGCGCAAAGTGTCCAAGTCAGTCAAAGTTCATTTAGAAGGGGCAATTGATACCGCATTGAATTCGGGCCGCAGTCAGGGATGGGCATTAGTGGCAATGGTATTCTTCGCGGTAGCTCGTGAAGGTCTTGAGTCAGTCTTCTTCTTATTGGCAGCGTTCCAGCAAGATGTAGGTATTGGAGCTCCGATTGGCGCAATATTAGGTTTAACCTGCGCCATTTTGGTCGGCATGGCTATCTACTGGGGCGGCGTTAAGTTACATCTGGCTAAATTCTTCAAATGGACCAGCCTGTTTATTCTGTTTGTCGCCGCCGGTCTTGCTGCCGGCGCGATAAGAGCCTTCCATGAAGCAGGTCTTTGGAACCATTTCCAGGGCATCGCTTTTGACCTGACCAATGTACTGTCAACCCATTCATTATTTGGCACTTTCCTTGAAGGCATGTTTGGCTATCAGGAAGCACCAACTATCAGTGAGGTGGCGGTCTACTTTATCTATCTGATTCCGGCATTGCTTCTCTTTTTCCTTCCACCACGCACCACGGCGGCCTCAACCGTACCTGCTGCGCGGAAAACTAACCAATAATTCAGGGATTTATTACATGTCTAACCGGTTCTTCCGTCGCACTGCTTTACACGCTGCTTTATTGGCACTGCCTGCATTTGCTCTTAGTGCACAGGCAGCTGATATTCCTCAAGTTAAAATCACGGTTAATGATAAACAGTGTGAGCCAATGGCGCTGTCCATACCTGCCGGTAAAACTCAGTTTATTATCCACAATGTGAGCCAAAAAGGCTTGGAGTGGGAGATTCTGAAAGGGGTGATGGTGGTTGAGGAGCGTGAGAATATCGCCCCCGGCTTTACTCAGAAAATGACAGCCAATCTGGAACCGGGTGAATACGAGATGACCTGCGGTTTGCTGAGCAATCCGAAAGGCAAATTGACGGTAACCGCAGCGGCAGGTTCCGACGCCGCAATGAAACCAGACGCCATGGCGCTGGTGGGGCCAATTGCTGAATACAAAGTCTATGTAACACAAGAAGTTGCTCAGTTAGTGACACAAACCAAAGCCTTTACGGATGCAGTGAAAAAAGGCGATTTGGCTTTGGCACGCAAGCTTTATGCGCCAACCCGTCAACATTATGAGCGCATCGAGCCTATTGCCGAATTGTTCTCTGATTTAGATGGCAGTATCGATGCCCGTGAAGATGATTTTGAACAAAAAGCGGCTGATCCGAAATTTACCGGTTTCCACCGATTAGAGAAAATCTTATTTGGCGATAACACCACCAAAGGCGCTGATAAATTTGCAGATACACTGTATCAAGATACGTTGGAGCTGCAAAAACGCATTAGTGGCCTGACATTTGCGCCAAGCAAAGTGGTGGGTGGTGCGGCAGGTCTAATTGAAGAAGTGGCAGCCAGTAAAATCAGCGGTGAAGAAGATCGCTACAGCCGCACTGATTTATGGGATTTCCAGGCTAACGTTGATGGCGCACAGAAAATTGTCAATTTGCTACGTCCATTACTGGAAAAAGCCAATAAGCCGTTGCTGGAAAAGATTGATACCAACTTTAAAACGGTTGATAGCATTTTAGCGAAATATCGCACCAAAGATGGCTATGAGTCATACGAGAAGTTAACTGATGCCGACCGCACTGCAATGAAAGGGCCGATTACGGCTCTGGCGGAAGACCTTGCTCAGCTCCGTGGCTTATTAGGTCTGGATTGAGGCATAAAGATGAGTAAGAAAACCGGCCCGCAATCAGGGCCGTATCAGCAAGACAACGGGGCGGCTTTGCCGTCCCGTCGGCGTTTGTTACTGGGTATGGGCATGATGAGTGGCGCACTGGCCCTAGGTGGGGCAAAAGTCGCGCGGGCTGCGGATTGCCAAGCCTCAGAGGCTGCTCCCGCTCAAGATGAGCGCTGGCAGAAACAGCCATTTTATGGTCAACATCAATCTGGGGTGCTCACGCCACAGCAGGCCGCGATGATGCTGGTGGCATTTGATGTGCTGGCAACAGATAAAGCGTCATTGGCTCGGTTATTCAAGTTGTTGACCGAGCGTATCGCGTTTCTGACTATTGGCGGGCATGCTCCATCAGTTAATGCCAAGTTACCGCCGCTGGATTCAGGGATTATGGGGCCGGAGATCTATCCAGATAATCTGACTATTACGGTGTCGGTCGGAGACGCGCTGTTTGATGAACGTTTTGGGTTGCAGCAACATAAGCCCTTGCGGCTTCAGCGCATGACCCGTTTCCCTAATGACTCACTCGATGCAGGCTTGTGCCATGGCGATATCTTGCTGCAAATTTGTGCCAATACCAATGAAACAGTGATTCATGCGCTGCGGGATATTATTAAGCACTCACCGGATCTTCTCAGTGTTCGTTGGAAGCGCGAGGGGTTTATCTCTGCGCATGCTGCCCGCAGCAAGGGTAAAGAGACTCCGATTAACTTGTTGGGTTTCAAAGATGGCACCGCCAACCCGAAAACCAGTGATAAGCCATTAATCAATCATGTGGTATGGGTTCAGGAAAATGCAGATGAACCCGCGTGGGCTGTGGGTGGGAGCTATCAGGCCGCGCGGATTATCCGCTTTAAAGTAGAGTTTTGGGACCGAACACCGCTGCAAGAACAGCAAACCATATTTGGGCGTGATAAGCACAGTGGCGCACCTTTGGGAATGATTCATGAACATGATGAGCCAGATTACACCCAAGATCCTGATGGAAAAGTCATCAAACTGGATGCTCATATCCGCCTGGCGAATCCGCGCACTGCTGAAACCCAGAATAATTTGATGCTACGCCGTGGTTACAGTTACTCATTAGGGGTTTCAAATTCAGGGCAATTAGACATGGGGCTATTGTTTGTCTGCTACCAGTCTGATTTGGAAAAAGCCTTTCTAACCGTGCAAAAACGGTTAAATGGTGAAGCGCTGGAAGAGTATGTGAAACCGATTGGCGGGGGTTATTTCTTTGTATTACCGGGAGTGATTGACGCCAACCACTATCTGGCACAAGGCCTGTTGGAAGCTTAATGAGTTTGGTTCGAAATACAGCACCGTTTTTATGCGGTGCTGTATTTTTTATAGCAACTTAACTTTTCAATTTGGCGGTGATCTTCGCCACATGCTCACCCTGGAAACGGGCTATGGCTAGCTCTTCAGCACTTGGCTGACGGGAACCATCGCCACCGGCAATCGTCGTTGCGCCATAGGGCGTCCCACCCCGAGTCTGTGAAACGTCAAACAGCTCTTTAGCACCGTAACCAATTGGAACAATGATAAAACCGTGGTGTGCCAAGGTGGTCCAGGTGGAGGTAATAGTGTGTTCTTGCCCACCGCCAGTCCCGGTTGAGGAGAATACACTGGCGACTTTGCCGTACAGTGCGCCAGATGCCCACAAGCCACCGGTTTGATCGAGGAACGTCCGCATCTGCCCGGCCATATTACCAAAGCGGGTTGGGGTACCGAAAATAATACCGTCGTAATCGGCCAGCTCTTGTGGTGTTGCCACCGGCGCTTTTTGGTCAGTTTTGCCGCCAGCATTGGCGAAAGCATCGGCAGGCATGGTTTCCGGCACCCGCTTGATAGTGACTTCGACGCCGCTAACTTTTTGGGCACCTTCGGCTATTGCGCCAGCAAGTGTCTCGATATGTCCATACATGGAATAATAAAGCACTAAAATTTTTGCCATCTTGCTGCGCTCCAAATAAGGTTATTGAATAATACTAATGATGTATTCATAGCGACATAATACTTATTAACCATACGCCAATACCACCAAGCTGCAAGATTGACCGCACAGAAGGTATATGACGTCGGGAATAACAATTGGATTACCCAGACTTTTCAGGCGCTATGACAGATCGCGTAACTTCTTTTGCAACCGTTTTTGTTGCCAGCGTTCCAACCAGTTACCTAACAAAAACATGTTTATCGCCCGCAAGCCCAATGCAATGCTTAGCCCTAGCACCACCCACCATGCCCACATATAGCCAGGGGAGGTAAACCAGTTAATAGCAAACAGCACGCCGCAAAGGATTACCGCCTGCATTAATTGGCGCAGCAAAGCCATTTCATTTTCAACAGCACTGCGAGCATCCAGTACTCGTTGGTCAACCGCGTCGGCAGGGACATCTTGCTGCTGATTGGCGTCGGAGGAATAGAGCTCGCTGACTTTCAGATCCATCACGGCGGCAATCGCCCCTAAGGTTTCGAGGCTGGCCTGCTCGCCATTCTCAACTCGTTGGATGGTGCGCACGTTAAGGCTGCAAAGCTCCGCCAGTTGCTCTTGTGACCAAGCTCGGGCTTGGCGTAATTCACGAATACGGTAAAGGTTCATCTTGAGGTCTCCTAGGGTTATACGGTTTACCAATAACCCTATGCACAAGCACGCCACACCACCACGACAGTAATCAGACAATAGCCCGACATCTTCCCGCCAGTCGATTTGCCGGGTTAATCATCGGACCTCTGCGGTATTTATCACAGTTATATCTCATTCGCATTGACAGTGCTGAGCGCGGATTATAATTTCAATGACAGTAAAGCTCCATTTTAAAATTTGTTACGGAGTTTTGTTTTCTTTGATCCCTAACACCACTGCGCCAAAATAATTAATAAGGAACACCGCGAATGACTCAGATATATCATCAATATAAGAAATCATGGTGTAAAAGAACACTCTTGTTGAGTGCCTTGGCGCTGATAGTTTCTCTCACTTTGCCTTATGCCAATGCCGAACGTTATCCCGATGTGCCCGTGCCCTTTAAGTATGGTACCGGCGCGCGGATAGATAACAATTTATATGTTGGCTTAGGCAGCGCGGGCCAGTCGTGGTTTCGCCTGGATACAGATAAAGCCAGTGGTGGCTGGCAGAAAATAGCCGACTTCCCCGGGCAGCCGCGCGAACAAGCGGTAACGGTGGCACTGGATGGCAAGCTGTATGTCTTTGGTGGTGTGGGCAAAAATAGTGCCAGTGATACTCAGGTACGTGCACTCAATGATGTCTATCGATTTGATCCGCAAGCTAATCAATGGCAACAATTGGCAACTCGTGCCCCCCGTGGTTTGGTGGGGACGGTTGCGACCACATTAGATGGTTCTCAAGCTCTGTTATTGGGAGGGGTAAACAAAGCCATTTTTGACGGCTACTTCGCGGATCTTGCTGCTGCGGGGAGTGATGAAGCGCAGAAAAATGCCATTATTGCGGCTTATTTTGAGCAAGCCCCAGCTGACTACTTTTATAACCGCGATGTCCTGATTTATGAGCCAACCAAAAATCAATGGAAGAGCGGTGGTCAGGTGCCATTTTTAGGCACGGCAGGATCGGCAATCACTGTAATGAATGACAATTTAATATTAATAAATGGTGAAATTAAACCCGGTCTACGAACCGCGGCGGTATGGCAGGGGAAAAAGCAAGGGGCCGAGCTGGCATGGCAACAACAGCCAAACTTAATGAGTGCAGAAAAAGGTGTTGCTCAAGAAGGATTGGCCGGGGCATTTTCCGGCAGTAGCAATAATGTGCTGCTGGTGGCGGGTGGGGCTAACTTCCCCGGAGCTTGGCAGCAGTTTAATGCCGGCCAGCTATATGCTCACCAAGGGCTGAAAAAACAGTGGCAGCAGCCGATTTATGCACAGGTGAATAGCCAATGGCAATTGGCTGGAAAATTACCTCATCCCCTGGGCTACGGCGTTTCTATTCAAGATGGTGATAAATTGATTTTGATAGGTGGAGAAACCACCGGCGGTAACGCCACATCCGCAGTAATGCAGGTATCTTGGCAGGGTAATCAGCTGCATATTGAATAACTCTGTCGAATAAAAAGGGCGATAACGCTCTATATTGAGCTTTTTGGCATAATACAAGAGCGTTATGGCACAATGTGAGTCAGCCTGTTTGCGTAAGCTAGCAACTTACCTCACAGGAGAACGAAGATGAAAAAAATAGCATTGTCTTTGGCTATCATTGCGGTTTCATTATCCGCTCAGGCGCAAACTTTTAGTGTGAAAAGCCTTGATATGCCAGCCGGTAAACCACTACAAAATCAGCAGGTTTTTAACGGATTTGGTTGCGCAGGTGAAAACCAATCGCCACAGCTTTCATGGCAGGGGGCTCCTACAGAAGCGAAAAGCTTTGCTATCACGGCTTATGATCCTGACGCGCCAACAGGCAGCGGCTGGTGGCATTGGACGGTGGTGAATATTCCCGCCAATGTTCATGAACTGGCAACCAATGCCGGGCAGCGTAGCGATAATGGCGCAAACAGCAGTTTGCCCCAAGGTGCGGTGCAGGGGCGCAATGACTTCGGTTATGCCGGATTCGGTGGTGCCTGCCCACCAGCAGGAGATAAGCCCCACCGCTACCAGTTCACTGTTTGGGCATTGAAAACAGATAAATTGCCGCTAAACAGTGATGCGAGCGGCGCATTGGTGGGATTTATGCTAAATAGCAACGTCATTGCGAAAGCTGAATTAGTCACAACTTATGGCCGTTAACGTTTAATCCAAGAGCAAAAGCATGCAGCAGATAAACCACCGCCAGATGGCCATCTCCAGTGCTGAAATTGTGGCCCGCCGTGCACACACTTTGCGTCGGGTAACGATATTTGCGCCAGCGCTGTGTCATGTCCGCCAAGGCAGTAAATTAGTGCAATGGGGCGCACAGACCGCCAACGCCGGGCAATCAACACTTATTTTGTTCCCTGCTGGAGCTGAAGTCAGTATTGCCAACACTCCGGATCGGGGCCATTACTGTTCGGATATGGTTTATCTGCCGCAAGAATTACTGCGCCAGTTCCGCCAATGGTATGGTGCGCTGGCTGCTACGCCGGTAACTAGCGCCTCTTTATGTGTTCCTCTGGATACCGATACCCATCGAGCATGGGAAAATTTATTGCTCAACCTAAAGAGTCAGGCACCCAATGTGTTGTTACAGCACTCTGCTATGGGAGTTTTATTGGCCCTCCATCTGGCTGGGCAAGCAGGGCCATTATTGATCGATCGTCGAGATAAGCTGGCTGAACAGGTGCAACAAATCTTCTTGCTCGATCCGGCCCGTGACTGGAGTGTGAGTGATGTTGCACAAACCCTACATATGGGGGACTCCACTTTACGGCGCAAGCTAATGCAAGAAGAGCGGCAGTTCCGGGTGATTCTGGAGGAAGTTCGTATGGGGTGTGCGTTGCATGCGCTGCAAACAACATCACTGTCAATAGGGGAGATTGCTGCGCAACACGGCTATATCTCGCCGTCTCGTTTTACCTCGCGTTTTCAACAGCATTTTGGCTTAACTCCGCGTCGGTTACGTGAAGCAATTGCTGCACCTTAGTCTATCAGAGTACTCAGCAGTTGGTTATTCGTGGGATTGTCTGGCGTGATGGGCGATTGTAGAACCGGCGTCAGATAAACACTGACGCCGGGCAAAGCAGTAATGATTACAATTTAGTGATATTGCCGTCGTACAAACGGGCTCTGCGTTTTTTCAAAGTGATATAGCCGATGGTCAAAATGACAAACCACAACGGTGTCACTATCAGCGCCTGACGGGTATCACTCTCCAGCGTTAATAGCACCAACACAAAGGCGAAGAACGCCATACATACCCAAGACATAAAAATACCGGCGGGCATTTTGTAGATGGACTTTTTATGCAATGCCGGGCGTCTTTTGCGATACACCAAGTAAGAGCACAGAATAATCGTCCAAACGAACATAAAAAGGATGGCTGATACAGTGGTGACCAGAGTAAAGACGGTCATAACGTTTGGTATCAGGTAGATAAGCACCACGCCACCGAGCAGACAAATACAGGAGAATGTCAGGCCAGAAGCGGGAACCGAGCGACGTGATAATTTACCAAATTGCTTGGGCGCGTCGCCTTCTTTAGCCAAACCGAACAACATGCGGCTGGTGGAGAACACGCCACTGTTGGCTGAAGAGGCCGCGGAGGTCAATACCACAAAGTTAATCACACTGGCAGCAGCGGGTAGCCCGACCAGAACGAATAACTCAACAAAGGGACTCTTATCGGCAACCACCGAGCTCCATGGCGTCACCGACATAATCATAATCAATGAGAAAACATAGAACATGATTATGCGGATAGGAATGGAGTTAATGGCGCGCGGTAATACCACTTCAGGGTCTTTGGTTTCGGCGGCGGTGGTCCCAACTAATTCAATACCGACAAAGGCAAAGACCGCTATTTGGAAACCGGCGAAGAACCCACTGATTCCTTTCGGGAACATTCCACCGTCATTCCATAAATGAGTAAATGACGCGGTGGTACCCGAAGGGGATTGATAGCTCATCAACACCATGGTCAGGCCTGCAAAGATTAGCGCCACGATTGCCACGATTTTAATCATGGCGAACCAAAACTCCATCTCACCGAACATTTTTACTGTCGCCAAATTCAGTGAGAGCAGCAGTAAAACGACTAATAATGAGGCGACCCATTGGGAAAAACCGGGGAACCAGAATTGCGCATAAGCGGTGATGGCGACAACATCGGCAATGCCGGTGATGACCCAACAAAACCAGTAAGTCCAACCGGTGAAAAAACCGGCCCAAGGGCCAAGTAAATCCGCGGCAAAATCACTGAATGACTTATATTTCAGATTCGAGAGCAGCAATTCACCCATTGCACGCATCACGAAAAACAACATAAAGCCGATTATCATATAAACGAAGATGATCGACGGCCCGGCAAGGCTGATGGTTTTACCCGAACCCATAAATAAACCGGTACCTATGGCACCGCCAATAGCAATCAACTGAATATGTCGATTGGAGAGACTTCGTTGAAGTTGCTCTTCAGGTTCCGGCAACGGTTCTGCCACTATCTTGGATTGGTCTACCATCTTTCCCATTCCCTCTTCCTGTATTTGTGAAGTTGTTGAGCTCTATGCTGGCTCTTTGGTCTTAACCTGTCTGTCTGTCTGTCTGTCTGTCTGTCTGTCTGTCTGTCTGTCTGTCTGTCTGTCTGTCTGTCTGTTAGATTTTTTGTCTGCTTTAAGTACAACTTGCGAATTATTTAATATCTCCGCAACAATAATTACACAACACGCTTCATTTTCCAGTGTTTATATTTCACACACTGAAATTTGTTAAGTTCATCACAGCGCGTAGAATTACAACATGAAGTTACATAACTAACAATAATCACCAGTACTAGGTGCATAATTAATCCGCAGTGGTAAATACCACGTAGTATAAAGAGAAAAATCCGACGAAGTGTTTGACAGCTAAGGCCAACAGGAGAATAATTATCCCCGTTGGGTCGTTAGCTCAGTTGGTAGAGCAGTTGACTCTTAATCAATTGGTCGCAGGTTCGAACCCTGCACGACCCACCAACAAACCCTGAAATATCAATAAATTACAAAATCCTCGTTTGAATCCCTTAAAATCAGTGGCGACAAAATGGCGACAGAAATCTGTGGCGATGACGATATTTTGACGCTAAAAAACCCGCGAGTTCGCAGGTTGTTTTTTAGCCAAATAATATAATTAGAAATTGAGCGTTGATTGCCCTTGAGCAGTTGAATGTGGCGGAACTTTATTAATAACACCCGGAGTCATAATAGAGCGAATAAATGTCTCCATTGTAATGAATGTATGTCCGCAATTAATATTGGTACACTGATTATATCTCTCTTTAGTTTCGGCAGATATTTCACGACTGGATCGAGTATGCGCTGTGCAACGGCAAATAGGGCATCGCATCATAATAAACACCTCAACGTTCATTTGAGCTTATTAACTATTTTAAATTATTCAAATGAATAAATCATCTGTTTGTATTCAACAAGTTATCCATCAATAGCTTCATAGCTTATATCTGATAGTAGAACTTCAAGTTCGAGGTTTGTCGTATAACCGCTATTATTGAGCGAATGAATAACTTTAGTAATTATCCACGGCTGGTTATCGATCACTGACTTGAATCCCTTCACTTTGACAGGGGTTTCCGGGTATAGCTCGGGCCTGCCAACGGCCAAAGTAATAGAAAACTCAGCCACACCACGTTGTAATTTATCCCATTTTGCCTGAGCGGCGCGCATGGCTTGCGCTTGTGTGGCATAGACCGTCGTTAGGGCAAACACGTTATCAGCTTCGCCCACCATATATTCACCCTCGCGCGCTTGCGGCTCTTTTGTCGCTTTCTTCTTAGCTACCGGCTTCGCTTTGGGGTGTTGCAGTGCACGCAAATGCTGTTCTTTTGGCCTGCGTTTGAGCTTAACCTTTTGCTTTTGCGGTTTCGGATCTTTGGTATGTAACCATTTCGCCGTTACACCGGTGTACGCACCCCGATCAGCGATAGCAAACTGATGTCGGTCGCCGTCACGGCGGGTGAGGGTGACTTGGGGAATAGGTTTGCCGCTGGCAGTGACGCCGCAACCCGCTATAAGAAACAATAGTTTCCCCGCTTTGATGGAAACCTCGCCCCCGTTGCGTTCTGCAAGGCGAGTGAGGAATTTGGCGTCGGACTCTTGCGACTGGTCAATATGCGGAATTTTAATTGAGGCTAATGCTGGAGTGACGCTGGCAACGAGTTTGTTACGCGTGGCGATGGCTTCAACGATAACGCCGAGCGTGGTGTCATGCCACGATTCCTCGCGTCTGGAATTTAGCGTGCCGCGAAAATCTGCACTGCGGGCACGGATTGTCAGCGTATCCGGCGCACCCCTGTGTTCAATTTCATCAACGGTAAAACTGCCTTTATGAATCAGCGCCGAACCTTGCCAGCCGAGAAACAGCGCCAGAATGGCACCACGCAACGGCAGCTCGACCCGACCGTCGGCATCATCCAGTTCGATATCAAGCTGGTCAGCCTCAAAGCCGCGATTATCCGTCAGGGTTAGATTTATCAAGCGGTTGCTGATATTGCCGGTAATATCACGACTATCAAGCGTTAACATAAAATCCGGCATCAATATGCTACCCGCATCTTTTGTCAGCACATCTAACATTAACTCGCCCCCACTGCGCCAGCCAGTTTTGCGACCATATCGCCGTTATTGCCGATGATAGTTTTGCTCTGTTTACCTATATCGCCATATAGCACTGCAAGTGATTCATCCACGCGGGTGAGCGTTAGCGTAAAATCGATTTTGCGCGGAGTACCGTCAGCAAAAAACACGCTATCGGTTTCGCTTACATTATTGATGACATACATGCCATAAATTGTGCCGGAACCATCCAGTAACGGCCATGCACGGCCTTCTTCTGCCATCAGTCTAAGCGTAGTTATGGTCATTTTACCGCCGGTGAGTTCGGGATAAAGCACACCCCCAAGTGTGATTTTCTCTTCGCCAACCCCAAGAAATTGAAAAGCATCACGCTGACCAACCCGACTATTAGACGGCCAGCGATACTCCGCATTACGCTGAAAATTCTGGTAGGGCAGTGTCTGACGCATAAAAATAAACATACCGAGTGCGAGCATCATGGTGTTATCTCCTTATCCATCGAAAGTCATGCTGGCGCGCATACGGGCGCGCTTTTCCCTTTCATGTTGTTCGAGAGCATCGCGGAGTTGGCGGTTAAAATTGTCACTAGTGGAGACACCACCAGAGAGCGTGATGTGGTAATCGTTTTTGCTCTGGTCAACGTAAGAGCGACCCGCAGGTGCAGTAACTGGCTGATAGGCCTGATAGCCACCATAAGTACTGGTCGCTGGAATGTAGGAACCGCCCTGTGTCACGGCACTGGCTTTAGCCGCAGTTTGGTCAAGTGTGCTGGATTCCTTATTGATAACACCGAGCTTTTTCAGCACCCAATCAATACCACTGCGCAATTTGTTAAAGGCATTGAGCGGCAGCATCAGCGAATCAGCCAGCGCCTGACCAAATATCACACCTGCATTGCGGCAACTGTCGAGTGTTTCTTTACTGGATTTCACCGGTGCAATGAGGTTTTGAAACCACTGCCAGACTTTTTGCAGGCCTTCCCCGAGAGAATCAAACATCGGCTTAAGCGGCGCGAACATTTCTCCGACCGGTGCAAATGCTGCCTTGAGTCCTTCAATCACACCACCAAAAAATGCACTGATAGGTTGCCAGTATTTACGGATAAGCAGCGCCCCAGCGGCAATGGCGGCCACAACGCCGACCACCGGCCAACTGATCGCACCAATGGCAGTCATAATCGCACCGCATACCGAGGTGAACACTGTGCCTAGCGCGCCAGCCGCAGCGATAATGGCATTCACACCCGTGATAACTGGCCACGCCACGAGGCCAATGGCACCAATCATGCCAACAACGCCAAGCGCGGCCGCAGCAACAGTGCCTAATGTCTGAGCCAATCCTCGGTTTTTCTGAATCCAGATATCCAGTTTCAACACATATCGGGTGGCCGTTTGTACCAGCTTGCGCAGTGAAGACTCTTGCTGGTCATAAAGGTCAGTCCCCACAGCCTGATATGCCGACTGAAATGCTTTAAAGTCGCCGCCGAGGTTGTCCTGCATAATCTTGACCAGTTCCTCGGTTTTGCCGTCAGAGGCTTTAAACACAGCGGTAAGTTGGTCGAGTTTACCGCTTGCCGCGGCGGTCATTAAAACCGCAGCGGCCGAGCTGGCTTCCTCGCCAAAGATGGTTTTCATGTATTCGGCGCGCTGGGCAGTACCCAGTTTATTTTTCTCAAAACTGGCCTGCATTTCTTTTAGGATGGTAACAATTGGCCGCGTGTTGCCTTTTTGGTCGGCAGTTTTTACTCCCAGCTCCTTTATGGCATCCCACGCCTTACCGGTCGGTGCCTGTAAGCGACTCAATACTGCACGACTCCCGGTACCCGCCATTGAACCGGTGATTTTTGCATCATGCAGTGCGCCCACCATGGCCGTCGTTTCTTCAATACTGACTCCGGCATTTTTCGCCACCGGGGCGGCGTAGGTCAACGCATCACTGAGACCATCAAAATTAGCGGCGGTCTTATTCATGGCCATTGAGATCACGTCACCTATGTGCGCAACCTTATGGTTTGAAAGCTGAAAGGCTGATTTCAGCCCCATCAGCAATCCGGCGTTTTCCTCCATCGTGCGTCGATTCGCCAGCGCCATATTTAGCGTGACCGGCGTCGCAGCCTGAATGGCATCCACGTCACCGCCCGCTTTGGCGATAATAATCTGCGCGCTGGCAGCATCGTCAGCCGAGGCAGCGGTATTATCGCCAAGTTGGCGCGCTTGTTTGCGTAATGCCGCCATTTCTACCGAATCTTTTGCCACGCCGAGCACCGCCTGTAACTCGGCGTTTTTCTGCGCAAAGTCATAGCCGGATTTCAGCAGAGCAACACCGGCTAACGTGCCAGAAGTTGCAATCCCGACCCCAGCAGCCCCGATTGATGCTGCATTACCCGCCAGCTCTTTACCTGCCTGATAGCGCTGCTTTACCGCGTTGAGTTTTGCCTGTTGCGCACTAACTCGCGTCAGTGCTTCACGCTGGCGATTGAGCTGTGCCGTGGTTTCGCTGATGACGGTTTTTAGGCGTCGTTCATCTGCCGCCAATGTGCGTGTATTAATGCCCGCCTGGCTGAGTTCCTGACGCTGGCGCTGTACCGCCTGTCGCAAGCTATTATGTTTGAGCTGAAGAGCGGCGGCATTTTTGCGCGCGGCCTCCATCGCTTGAGCCTGTGCGCGGGTCGGCTGTTCGGTGTTTCTAAACTGAATAGCTAACGCGCGGGCTTCTTCTTTTGCTCTTTTCAGCTCCTGACCGGTGACGGCAAGCTGTGCGTTGGTCTTACGGAATCCTTCAATACGGGATGCCTGACCACTTAGCTCACGTAATGATTTTTGCGTTTCCCTAATATCCCCAGACAGCGATTTACTCGCTGTCTGAATGGATTTAAACGGGCGCGTCGCCTGGTCAACAGCCTTGAGTAATACCTGTAACTTGACGTTGTTACTCATGGGTGTTTCCACTTCTTTGGAGCGCTTTTTCGCGCCATGTGATGAGTTCGGTCAGACTCAGGGGATATAACTCTGATGGTGGCCAGTGGAATATCACGGCAATATCTGCCATCAAATCATCGACCGACAGTTTCTTCGGGAAATCTACTACACCGAATTCGGCGATAAAAAACCCACCACCTTACCGGCCAGAGCCACAAGGTCAGGCAACTCCAGTGCGGCAACTTCTTGTTCAGTCAGTGCCGGAGAGGTCATGCGCGGCAATACTTTAATCAGCGCATCTACTTCAGAATTAGCGACTGCTGCCAGACTGACGCCACGCAGCGTTCCGGTCGTTGGTTTAATCAGGGTGATGCTCGCAATTTCCTGCCCACCGCGTTTAACCGGGTTTTCCAAAGTGACGATATTCTCGTTTTTTTTCGTCATGATTTTCTCGTTTCATTCAGTTGTCAGGGGAAACCGGCCAGCCTGACTGACCGGGCAAAGGTTACAGGCCGATATTGCGGCGATGCTGTTCGAGGCGATCGACACCATTCACCTTCTCAATCAGATTGAGGGTGTCGATCTCAACCAGCTCTTTACCGTCCAGCGTCAGCTTATAGTAAGTGCAGACCACCGAGATTTTTGCTTCGGTATCCTCTCCCTCTTTGCCTTCGCCAGTGTCGATCTCTTTCTGGCGGCCACGCATCACGACTTCGACGGCCACCATTTCGCCACTATCATCGCGCTGGTAAGAACCAGAAAAACGAATCGGTACCGCATTGATACCGGTGGCAGCATACAATTCCCAGATAACCGCATCAGGGAAACCACCAAGCGACCATTCCATTGACAGGGCATCATCGTCGAGGCCGAGATCGACCGGTGCGCAGCCGTTCATGCCCGCCCCGCGATAGTTTTCCAGCTTGCGGGTTAGCTTCGGTAGCGTGATTGACTTGGCAACGCCCTGATAGCTGTAGCCGTTCAGGAACACATTCATCATTTTCAGTTTGCGTGGCATAGCCATGAGTCAGGCTCCTTACTTGCTATTAACTGAGGAGACCAGATTTGCCAGATACTTATCGGTGATACGCTGGCGCAAGGTCAGGTTTTCTAGTGGTGGTACCGGCGTATAGTCATAATCGATATACAGTTTTCCGGCCTTCAGGGTTTCGGCGTCATTGGCTTCTTCGTCAAACCAGCAGCTTGCATCGACGATATAGCCGTTAGTTTTCAGCTCGCGAAACTTGGCATTGATGCCATCCACGATGTCGCGAATTAGTGTGGCGGTGACAGGTTTATCCACCGCCCATATATGCCCCTTGGCCATGGTGTCGGCGATAACCTGTGCGGTGCGGGTATAGTTCTCAAACAGGAATAGCGGGTCATCCGAGCAGGTACGGTTGCCCCAAAAACGGAAACCATCTTTGCGGATCAGCGTGGTGATACCGGATTCATTGAGCAGGTCGGCATCAGTACCCGGTTCCTGTAAATCCCAGAATACCGAGGAGCTGATACCGGTGACGCCATTGACACCGACGTTAGACAGCGTTTTGTGCCAGCCTTGTTCTTGGTCGATCTTGGCTCGCAGACCGAGTGCGCGAGCGGTGGCGTAGGCAATAGTTGTCGTGTTAGTCACAGTATTCCATGCCAGAAAATCCGGCCATATCACCATTAGCTCACGCTGACTGAAATTCTTGCGGTAGGCCATGGCCTCTGAAACCGTCTTGCAGCCCCATGCACTGATATAGCCAAAGGCACGTAGTTTCTGGCAAATTGGTGTCAGTGCGACAGCTACCTCTTTGTTATCCAGCCCCGGTACACCGAGAATACGGGGTTTAACGCCAGTGACTGCCTCGGCGGTAAGCAGTGCTTTCAGCCCGGTGTATTTGCCGTTTTCGTCAGTGGTGCCGATGATGTTGGATACCGTCTGCGCAAAGGCTGCATCTTCATCGTCGCCGCTGCCTTCTTCCACCCGCACCACTACAATGACCGGTTTTGACTGGTCAGCAATAGCCTGAAGGGCTGCGGCAAGGGTGCCTTTTTTCCCGGCTTTTGCGATGGCGCTCTGTACATTGGTAATTAACACCGGCTCATTGAGGGGGAATGTTGCTGCATCTGCATCGCTGGCCGTGCAGACCATACCGACAATCGCGGTTGAAACAGTAGAAATGACACGGGTGCCGTCGTTGATTTCGATGACTTGTACGCCGTGGTGATAGTCACTCATCCGTTTAACTCCGTGGTTAAGAGATGAGTGTTATTGTCCGGTTAGCTTTTAAGGACGTCTATTTATCTGGGTTGGTTAAGGTCTGACACAACAGCAAGAATAAGAAACGCGGGCAACTGCCCGCCTGAATTACGCCGGTTGTTTCGGCCAATTAATATCCGGTGCCGCTGATATATCTAGCTGATTAAGCTGAACTCGATATTTACGCCATGCTACTAACTCAGTTTCGGCGGTTGAGGTGGACATATCAAACTCAATACTGTCTTTGAGGATTTCAATTTGAGTATTGGCCTCCTCCAGCAAAATACTTTTCTTTTGCCTTGCTTCGGCTAAGTAATATTGTTTTTCCGCCTCACTGTCTTTAACCCATTTAGTGCCATTCCATCGGTCAAATGAACTGGAGGGGGCCAGTAGAGTGGTATTTTCTGGTAGCGAGCCAAGCTGATTGATGGTCTGTGGCTCACCGGTTTGCGTGCTGTAAATCTCGGTTTGGCGATGGTCTTCGACATATTCCCATTGCTGGGTTTCTTCATTAAAAATAACTGCATATCCCTTTTTAGCGAGCAAAGGTTTTATTTCCGTGCAGGATGCGGGTAGCCCAGTATAGGGAGCAATATAGTAATCACTTTCCCCAACATATTCTTTAGTCTCATAGTGATAATTAAAAACAGTAACAATCTGTTCTTTGTCAGACATGACAAAAGCCATGATTATGCAGCCCTCACAATGTAGTTAAATGCCATATTGACGGGACGGTTTTCATAGGCGGTAGGGACTACACGAGAGGCATCAAATCTCTTGGTTGTTGCTCCATTACCACCACTATTATTGGCATGGTGTCCAAAAGCATTACCTTCCTGATAGAACGCTCCTCCACAGCCATTCCAATATGAGTTACCGGCCAGATTTTGTATGTAGAATCCGGTAATGTTCCTGATGGCATCCCCCTGAAAACTGAGCAATGTACGACTACCATCAAGGTTGCGCCCATTGTCCCAACCACGAATAAACATACCGCGCAAGTCTGGTAGTACACCGCTCGGATAGGCTAGCGCCAATTGTGGGCAATGTACTTTATCAAACGCCTGACCGTTACAAATTATCCAACCTGCTGGCGGTATAGCTAATGGCCACGGCAATGGAATACCGACAGGTAAATTATCTTGCGCACGTAAATAACGAGCATCACTTTCAGCTTTGTTGTAAACCTCAATATTCTGTACAAACAGTGTCTTATTGGGGATATCAGAACCATTACTGTCTTTCGTCAACTTAGTACCAAGAGCGTCCGCCAGTGCCTTTAGGGTGCCAAGTTCAACCGGAACGTTGCCTTTCAGAAGGCTAATCCCTGTATGCACAAACTCAGTGGTAGCAATTTGCTGATTATTGGTGTCTTGTGCTGGCGTGGGTGCTGTTGGTATACCCGTCAGAGTGGGGCTGTGTTTGAACGCATATTGGTTATGCGGATTGGCGGCATCAATATGCTTTTTCAGTAAAGTATCGGCGTACTGTTTAACTTCAATGATTTTATTATCTACATATTGGCGAGTTGCCAGCACCACTGACGGATCAATTTTTAACTCCACTGCACTGGCACTGGAAACAATTAAAATCATTCGAATGGTTTGAGTTCGGCCACTCCCCTCCTGTAACAATGGTTTGTATGTTTCAGGGCAGTTTGCGACGGCAATTAACATTCCTTCACTGTCAAACAGACCGATTTCACGAATAAACCAGCCGCCCTCATTTTCGGGAATAACCTGCTCAACAATAATCTGATTTATATTTTGCGGGTCAATTGAGAGCATATTAACTGCGCCTCGCCTGACTTCATTTATCAGTGTTGTTTGTTCTGGATTTGGAGTTACCGCCTTTCCGCCACCATCCCCGACAGACATATGGGTAATCTTTAACGTTGTCCCTAATGCTGTCGCATTGGCCAACCGGGCCGCACCCTGATTCGTCAAAATTGCAAAATATTTCGTAGTCATTGGTTTACACATTCAGTGAGTCAATTAAATGTATAGCTGATGCAGGGAAGAACTCGCCTCCGACGGTGATTGCATCCGCTATATAGGGATAGATGGTCAGCGTTTCGCCGTGATAACAGAGTGCACCGACAAATAAGCTACCGGTTGAACTTAGACTGATATTAAGGCCAATCAGGTGACGGCTTGCCGGTTTGGCGTCATTAATTAAAAGCTCGAGCACCTGATACATTTCGTCAGTAATACCACTGTCGAGCACTCCGATAACGAGGCGAAAAGTGCCGGGTTCCTCGTTAAGCTGCCACCACTCTTTAACCTCAATCAGATAGCCAAGCGGTTCAACTGCCCGCTGCAATGCACTGATAGTGCCTTTGTGTTGATGGATAAAAAATGAGGATGCAATAACATGGCGTTTAGTCGCTTCCGACCAGTTAAAATCCCACCGGTCAACCGACAGCGCCCATGCCAAATAAGGTAACAGTGCGACAGGACATCGCTGCGGATCCCACAATGTACGCAGTGGCACTGACACACGGGTAATTTCAGCCGCCGCTTTTGCTGTCGCCACCTCCAGTACCGACGAACCCACGGGCAACAAGCGATTATCACTCATCCGTCCCCCCTACGGTGATCGTGTATTCAGTACAATAAGATGCCTGGTATTTATCGAGCACAATGTCATGGGCTGGCGAAGCCAGTTCCACACGCTGTACTCCTTCGACGTGAAGCACTGCATGGATGGCAGACAGGCGAATATCCCTCCCGATCCGATGCTGCGAACGGATATAGGTTTTGAGTTGTTGCTCTGCCGCTTGTCTAATGGGTTCTTGCTCGGGGCCGGGGTAAAAATATAACGTCGCATTAATCTGATATGGCACAATCTTGGCGCTCTGGACTGTTATACGGTCGCCCACCGGGCGCACGTCATCAGCATTGAGCGTTTTTTCTACAGCAGCCAGTAGATCAGAATTAGCGGTGCCGTCACCCTCACGTGATAGCACAGTAATCGTCACACAAGCAGGGGTAGGACTGACCACAGAAATATCCGCAACACGCCCGTCAGCGCTGCGACCATGATACTCATAAGCCTCGACTGGTCCCGCCACACTCAGCCCCTCGAATGCCTGCTGTGCTCGCAGACGTAAATCGGTGTCAGACTCCATCACTGCCGGTGTGGGTGGAATAGTGGTGTTATCTGCCGGGGTGATGGTAAGCCGTTCGGTATTGTTGTTTGCCGCCATCACGTCAAGATCATGACCAACGGCATAGGCCAGCATATTGGCGCGGGCCGCTTCGTTGACTCGCTGACGCCAGATAACCTCACGATAAGCATTTTCTTCAAGGAGTTTGGTCAGCGGTTCTGACTCCAGTGCTAGCGTGCGTGCAACGGCTTCCTGCTGTTCTTCGGGGAACAGAGAAATCAGTGTCGCTTTGCGCTCGGTGAGAATGGTTTCGAAATCAAGCTTCTCTACCACATCCGGCGCGGGGAGCTGGTTCAGGTCGATAATCGGCATGGTTTCAACTCACAGGAAGGGTTAACAAAAGACTTTCGCCCGTTTCAGCATGTTGGCCAGTCAAGTTGACCACCATCTGACCGTTAAACCGGCGTTCTGTGGTCACCGAGGTCAACTTTACGCGCGGTTCCCATTTGAGGATCGCCATGTAACAAGCCACCTTGATTTGCAGCTCAAGGGCGGGAGTTTGCGGCTGGTCAATCATCGAAGACAGCAACGAGCCATAATCACGGCGCATCACTCGTGAGCCAATGGGTGTAAGCAAAATATCACTCACACTTTGACGAATATGCTCTGCATCGGTGATCGCCCGACCCGTGGTGCGACTGATACCGATGTAACCTGCGGTCATAGTGGCGCTCCTGTTGTGCCGCCGCTGTCGACTGGATGTTGGTGGGTATGCAACACTTTGCCGTTTGACGACAATGAACCGCCGCTATGTTCAATATTGCCGCTCATCTTGCCGCCTTTTTGTACCTCCAGTGAGCCAGTAATCAGCGTATTGGTGCAAATCACTTCGGGGGAATCGAGAGTAATGCAGATTGATGCACTAACCCGTACCTCTGGCGCGGAGGCGATAAGAGTTTGCGATGCGCTGATATCGGCGGTTTTAATGCCGCACACCTTCAGGGCGCTGGTTTTCGGTTCATACTCAATAATGGCACCGTCAGGGAAAGCCAGATGCAGGGCATCCGCCGATTCCGAAGGTGCGGGATGGTCATCAGAAAAAATCCCCGGCAACACAAAAGCCGTATCAAGTTCACCACCGACAGCCAAAATTAATACCTGCTCACCCACCGATGGAGCCCACCATGTGCGAGAACGTCCAGCGCGGTGAGTCAGCCACTGGAGCCAGTCGGTTTTAATGCCGCCAGTCTGCACGCGGCAGCGGCCAGCAATCAGGTCGGTTTCAACAATCACGCCAGTGCGGATCATATTGCGCAGCATGCGGGCAAGTTCTTGAATATTTGTGAGTGTGTTCATAACGGAGAGGATGCCGGTGTGGTCATTCGATGGCAACGTGATGCCATTGGGCAGTAAACTACACAACAGGTTGTTGTTACGGCGTTTTGAAAGCTGAATAATTTGAAAAGGAATCCAAGATGTTTGATTTTATTGGCAGTGGAATTGATGGTCTTTATAAAATACTTTGGTTGATTATTATCTTGTATCTTGTTGTGTCAGGAGGCATTGGTTATCTACTCCGATTAATATCTAAACCGCTTAAAGTCGACTTTACTGACAGAATTATAAAAAATCTGGATAGCGATTTCCTAGACTTGCAATTACTTCGGCTTTACCACGGCATTAATGTTCTCAACAAGAAAGACGCGAGGCTGGTATCTAAAGCCATAAACAAAGGAATTCTATCTGAAAAAAGCTTCAGATTTCTTTCTTTTGCTCCTCCGATAGGAAAATTCAAACACGGCAAAGCTGAAATTGCTCTCTATGTAGCGTTTATTTTACTCTTTTTTGCATCTATTCTCATAGTCTGCAACTCCGTAAAAACATACAAATATGATTATGCTTCGTTTAATACAGGTAATGAACGCGCCCTTATCTCCGAAATTTATGTCTACGACCCAGAAAGCAACGAATATCTCAATGCGAAACAATGTAGGGAACTTACAACCGCTACAAATAAGAAAATTCTAATATCAGCATGCGGCAACCTTCTTACAAAAGATCCCGCAGAGAAAAGAGAACTAATGACTGCAATAGAAAATAACAATTCGTCATTCATTGCGGCGATGATACTAATTGTATTGCTCTTTATAATTACGTCATTTTTAACTCTTGGTTATGTGATTTACTTTGATACTAACAATAAGTTTATTGATTTTAAAAACAATGAGGAAAGACGTTTTGAATGAGCATTAACTTAACATTCTAATTATTTCATCCTCTATCAGTTCGGTATCACCATTATTAAACCCGAGTAATTTACGCTCGGGATATTCCACTGCGGTACTGTTGCGACCCGGTTTATCCTTTAGGCCATATTGATGAACCCGCGCGATACGCTGTACCTTGCTGGTAAACTCCACCACGGCAGCATTGTCATCGCCTTTGGCTTTCATAAAGCGGTTGGTATGCAATTTTGCGAACATTTCCCGCTTAATGCGGCCTTTCTTCGCTTTGATCGGTTGGCGCTTTCGCGGAGCATAGGGCGTGCCATCCGGCGATTTTTGGGATTTGATTCTCTGCTGCTGACGTTGGCGCAGCTTCTTCGCAATTTCGACAGTCATACGGCGACGGCTTGCGGGTGATAGTGCAGCAATCAGACCAGCCAACTTATCTTCAAATGGTTTAAATTCATTCATTCCACTGACTCACCAGTTCACCATTACTCCACATTTCTACCGGTCGCGTTATTGGTTCTGGTCGCGGTGGTTCCGGTATGTTTTGCACATGTAACGCGCCGTCAACCTCCCTGACAAGGGTACGCTCGGTCAGTAACAGGTTGATACTGACATCAATGCTATTGTCGTTATTGATATCGGTATACCATGTAAAGCCTTTTTTCTGGCCTTCATCGGTGGTCATAATATCGGGCTGATTTTCACGTAGCCATGCCATTATCGGCACCAGCAGTAAATCAATATCACCAGTGAAATCCGTCACCACCATATTGAGAGTGTACTGTTTTTCAAATGACAGTGAGGCGGCCAGTGTGGCGGCAATTTTGCCGTTATCGACAAATAAACGCAGCATATCGGGATTGGTACGCAACACCGGCACAGCATCAGTGAGGGTTTTGCGCAAACTGTCGGGTTTCAACATCTAATTCATCCTGACATTGTTTAACAATCTCAACCTGTAACGCGCAACGTACGAGTGCATGCTCAAGCTGACGAATATCGGCACTCAAATCGCCGTTAGTTTTCGGGTCGCTGCCGGGCATCGGGCAAAGGCTGACTCTCGGGCATCCGCTGTAAACAATGACTGGCGGATGCGCAGGCGGGGCGTCGGTGCATCCGGCGCACAACATCAGGCAAATCAGTGCGGTACCAGCGGCGAAAGGTTTCGTTTTCATTGAGTAATCTTGTGATGGTTTGTTCACGCTGTGCTGCCAGTTTTCCAGCGGCGTCAAGCTGTTGTCGTAGGGTAATCTGTGCTCTCTCATTTTTATCAGCTCGGTTGGCAGCAACGTTAAGCTGATTTTTCAGCATGCTAATCGTGTTTTTTTGCTCATTGGCGACGCAATTAGCTCTCTCAAGCGACCTGCTTAGATTGCCGTTCTCATCACGCAGCCATAACACACCGAACACGGCCAGAATCAGTAATACGATTACTGTTTTCATTGTGTTCCCTTAAGACAATAAGCGCGTTCACGCTGGCGGCGATTCTCCAGCCCTTTACTTTTGACTCCATTGACATATACCCAGCGAGATAGTTGATCACATGCCTGTTCCCATTGTCGGCGTTTTAGATACGAAACCAGCGTCGAGCGACAGGCGGCTGCCGTACCGACGTTAAACGAAAAACTAACAAGTGCATCGTAAACCGGCTGCGGCATGTCTACTGGCACACAGGTTGCCAGTTGTTGCTCAACATGGAGAACATCGGCGACTAAATTTTCCGCCGCATCACGCTCGGTAATATCTCTTTTAGGTACAACTCCAGCAGTGTGACCAATACCTGATGTCCAGACTCCCGCGCTGCATTGATAGGGCCGCAGACGACATCCCTCAAGATCGGCGAGCAGGGTAAGGCCTTCCGGCGAGGTATGTAGCAAATGAAAATCAGGCATCAATACCGTCAACGCCAGCACCACACCGACACTGCAACGTTTAACGATTGAATTCACGGGTCACCCCTTCATTAAGCCCCATAGATCTGAGGTAATTAAAGGTTTTGCGGCGATACCAGAAATTAACCAGCGCGGTAAAAATGGCGCAGCTCCCACCGATATAGAGTGCAAATCTATCTGGCGTCTGTGTGCCGAACCATGCAAGTGCTACTGATAACCAGTAAGTAATAAATGTGCTGATCTTCTCCATTGTCAGTCCCACAGGTTTACAGTCTCTGTGACAGGTGAGGTTTGAACATCTGGCAGTTCAACGGCAGTGCCATGCGGTAGCACCGCCCCAAGTTCTGCCAGCCCCGGATTAGCGGCGAGCACCGTTTCAAATACTCCCTCGGTGCGCCCGTAATATCGAGCGCAAATGAGGTCAAGGGTATCGCCTTGTTGTGCCATGATTTGCATCAGATGTGGCCCACAATACAGCGTGGTTTATCTTGGATGCGCGAGACCGACCAGCGCATATCACGCCACAACTCATCAATAGTGCTGTCGATACTGTCAGCTTTTTTGTCGCCTTTGGCACTGGTATCTACGCCGCGATAACGTTCATACAAGGTCGCGGTCGCCATTGCACAAACGGCGCGCACATAATAGAAAACACGGATATTCTCCCCATCGACCTCATCCGACGGCACATCTATAAGGCGGTTAAACCCAGCGGTGACTTGCTGCTCGCGAAAATCGTGCAACTCTGCATTGGTCTCTGCCATACCGGTTTTAATGGCCTCACGCAGTCGTGCTGGAGAAACGGTCTGCTCAAGCCGCATCAGATCACGAACGCGTTTTGGGTCGATGTCGGGAAAGAAAAAGGTGTTCTTTATCAGTGGCTCGTCATGCGCAGATGGCGGAATGACTACTGTGTCGCCATGTGGCTGCTCATCTTTTTTGGAAATAATCACTGTCGTCATGACAACCTCAAAATAGAGGGCGGTGGACGCAAGCGTTGATCTGGTAAGTTGTCGCGGCTTGCGTGCCGCCCGGCGCGGGGCGCATTTGGTTAACGACTGGCGCTGGCTTTACGCAGTTGGCTCTCCAGCCGTTCAATATCTTTTTTCACACCGCAATGGTTGTTGAGTTGTAAAGCGCGTTTCAGATGGACGAGTGCTTGCTCTGCTTTGCCACTGTCCCGCAGGACGATACCGGCGATTTTGTGCAGCTTGGCGCGCACTTGATCGGGCATATCCTCGGCATCGGTCAGTTCCATTGTGGCCAGCAGGTGGTCGATATTGACGGACTGGCCAGCACTGTGGGCGCGAGTGGCGGCATCGGCCACATCTTCAGCCAATAAGTAAGGCGTAGAGCGTTTATAGCGATCCGGCATCACGAGGCGATGGTGCAAGGCATAGTGGGCAATCTCCAGCGCACCGGCAATATCGCCAACATCCAGCTTCCACACCATAACCGTCATCAATACCGCATCTTGTGCGCCTCGGCCTTCACTCAACACTCCGCTCACCCAAGGGGCGTAATAGGGCAGCATTTCCCGTTTGCGTTCAGCTTTGCGCTCCATTGAATGCACATTTTTCAGGGCGCGAATATCTTCAGCTAGTTTTAGTAGCATCAGTTCATAGCCATTGGCATGGCGCAGCGGCTCATCAATCTGCTGCGCCGCCTCCGCCGCTAAAACTCGCATCATGTGCCGTCTGGCGGGGCTTAACATGATTTAGGCTCCAATCTCTGAATGCTCGTTTTTCGTTTCAGTCAATAGTTGGATATTTTCAATCAGGCAACCACAGCCGTATTCCTCCACCACATAATCCTGTTTGATAGATTCGTAGTTTTCGATGCGATCGCGGCGGGCGACTTCTTCGATATGGCGACGGTGGCTCTCGTCCATAAAATAGATCGACAGGTTGTCCAAACGAGTCACTAACATGGCATTGGCAGGGAAGTAGGGCACACGCACCGCTGGCAAGTTGCCGATACGTTTTTGGCTAACAATTACATCCGCTGCCAACATTTCGCTATTGGGTTGTTTTTGGTTAATTAGTGGGAAATATTTATCGGCTAACAACTCACGGCCACAGATCACCACTAAATCGGGATCTTCCTGATGCCACGGGTCAATCATGGTATTGGTGGCATCAAATACCAGCGCATCGAGGTTTTTATAGTCGCCATTTTCGCCGACACGAATGACGCTGGAAATTATCGCACCATCTTTACCGGTCACTTTATCCATCACCCGTTGCGGCGCTTCGTTGCGGTATTTTTGTAGCCAGCCCACGGCTACATCTTGCAGCATTGGGTTTTGTTTGCGGTTCGACGTTGCAGAGCGTTTCACACCGTTAAAGCCCGCCATGATGTAATCCAATGCCTGACGCTTGGCGATGGCATCACGCAGCCGCAGTTGAAAATCCTGATACCGCGCCCACAGGTCTAGTGTGTTATAGCGGATATGAAAATCGAAGTTCATCTGTTCACACTGATAACGGCGGGCTTCCAGCGTGGCAAAGTCAGCTGTTTCACGCTCGGTGCCAGTCGCAGTATCAGTAGTGCTGGCAATAGAACCAGTGACGCCGATACCGATTTTTTCACCGGTTAACTCGGCCACCGGCACCATATTGATACGGCTGAGAAACTCGGATGACTCCTGCACGCGGGTCATCAGGGTTTGGGTAACCGACGGCTCGACGCTGAATTTTTTCGCCACATCGCTCACCTCAATGCCATTCAATTTGGCAACCTGAGTCAGGTAAGCGTTGAATTTGATTCGGGTATTAGGTCGCATGAGGTTCTCTCAGTCTGGTTATTAACAGTTGGTCAGAAAGGTTTCATCACCATTACCGCCGTTGGCCATCGGGCGACGCAGTTGGATCAGGCTTTCGCTATGGTCGAGGCTGGCGTACAGGTGGGAAAGTTGCTGCTGATTGGCTTCAATCTGTTGCTCAATTTGTTGAAAACGTTGCTCGTTAGTATCAGCCTGAACTTGCAACTGTTCAGCAACGGTGGTCACTGCGGCGTGAACATCAGTAAAGCGGGCATCGTCAGAGGATTGCTTGCGGTTAAACAGCTCTTTTACCCGGCTAAGTAAACTGATTCCGGATTCGGGAATCTCTTCAAATTCAATCGCGGCCTCAACGGCAACAGAGAACAAATCGGTGGGTTCCAGTTTCTTACCGGCCAGCGGGTTGGTTTTGGCACGGGCGCAGAATTCCAACATTTCAGTACCCAAGCTGGCCGGGTCATCAGTCACCGCCAGGCCAATCAGATAGCATTTACCGCTGTTGGAGAAATTCGGGCGAATCTCCATTGAGGTGTAAACCTTTTGTCGGGCTTGCACCATTGCCACTAAATCCTCAGTTGGAACCACCTTGGCATATAACGCCCACTTACCGTTTAGCGCGGAATCATCATTAATCTTCTCGGCTTTTAGCTCGACCACATCACCATAACGGCGGAAAGGGCTGTCAGGCAGTAAACCTTTAATATGCTCCAGATTGATGCGGCAACCATAGACGCGCGGGTCAAAGGTATCTGCCATTTGCTGAATGTCATTACCGTCGATAATGCGACCATCGCAAGTATCACCTTCGACGCCGATACGGAAAAACTTAGAAATTTTCTTGGCCATAATGGGAGTCCGTGAATGGGTCAGTTAAATCAGCGCTAGTTTCCTGACTCCCAATATCCATCGCCACTACTCAAAATCCTTTAATCACTGACACAACAGTGAGTTGAGGAAGAATTAAATTCGTTTTCGTAGCCTTGCGCTCATGATGACGACCCCAACTACTCTTATCAGCGATCCACGACGGCAGGCGGCTTTGCTTTACTGGCAGGGCTTTTCTGTGCGCCAGATTGCGGAGATTCTGAACCAGAAAGCGCCAACCGTGCAGAGCTGGAAACAGCGGGATGTCTGGGAGGATGTTTCCCCAGTATCGCGTGTGGAGAGCAGTCTGGAAGCGCGGTTGATTCAGCTGATTATGAAAAATAACAAGGAGGGGGGCGACTACAAAGAGATTGACCTGCTAGGTCGCCAGATTGAGCGATTGGCACGGGTTAATCGTTACAACCAAACCGGCAATGAAGCCGATCTGAATCCGAAGATACGTAACCGTAATAAAGGGGAACGTAAGTCGGCTGAGAAGAATGTGTTTAGCGACGCGGCTATTGAAGCGCTGAATGATATTTTTCTGGAAACCACGTTTGAATATCAGAAAGGTTGGTATCGGGCTGGCTTGCAGCATCGTATTCGCAATATTCTTAAATCGCGCCAAATTGGCGCGACCTTCTACTTTGCCCGTGAAGCGCTAATAGATGCGCTAACCACTGGGCGCAATCAGATCTTCCTGTCAGCCAGTAAGGCGCAGGCGCATGTATTCAAAAACTACATTATAGATTTTGCCCGACAGGTAGAAGTTGACCTGAAAGGCGATCCGATGGTGCTGGCCAACGGTGCGCGGCTGTTCTTTCTCGGCACTAATATCCGCACCGCTCAGAGCTACACCGGCAACCTGTATCTCGATGAATACTTTTGGATACCGAAGTTTCAGGAGTTGCGCAAAGTGGCTTCGGGTATGTCATTACACAAAAAATGGCGCACCACCTATTTTTCTACGCCATCCAGTCTGGCCCACAGCGCATATCCGTTTTGGTCTGGCGAGCTGTTTAATAAAGGGCGTAAGAACAAAGAACAGCATATTTATGTTGATCTCAGCCATAGCCATTTGATGCACGGTGCGCTGTGTGGCGACGGTCAGTGGCGGCAGATTGTCACTGTTGAAGATGCGCTGGCGGGTGGCTGTAACCTGTTTGACCTCGACCAACTCGCGCTGGAATACAGCCCTGCGGAATATCAAAACCTGCTGATGTGCGAATTCGTCGATGATAAAACCTCGGTATTCCCGTTCGAAGAGTTGCAGGGCTGCATGGTCGATAGTCTGGAGGAGTGGGACGATTTTAATCCTTACGCCTATCGACCTTTTGGTTATCGGGCGGTTTGGTTGGGTTATGACCCGTCTCACACCGGTGACAGTGCGGGTTGTGTGGTATTGGCTCCACCGCTGGTACTCGGCGGCAAATTCCGCATTTTGGAACGCCATCAATGGAAGGGAATGGACTTCGCCACTCAAGCTGAATCCATCAAAACCCTAACTGAAAAATACTGCGTGGAATATATCGGTATCGACGCCACGGGCATTGGGCAGGGCGTCTATCAATTAGTGCGGGAGTTCTTTCCGGCGGTGCGGGAGATTCGTTACAGTCCGGAGATTAAAACCGCGCTGGTGCTGAAAGCCAAAGACCTGATCACCAGTGGGCGGCTGGAGTATGACTCCGGCCACACCGATATCACCCAATCTTTTATGGCTATCCGCAAAACCATGACTGCCAGCGGTGGCCGTGCCACTTACCAAGCTAGCCGCAGCGAAGACGCCAGTCATGCAGATATCGCATGGGCGGCGATGCACGCGATGATTAATGAACCGCTAACCGCCGGTAACGGTTATGCCCAATCTTCAATTCTGGATTTTAACTGATGAGCAAACGCAAAGGCCGCAAGGCAGTAAAATCAACCAATCTAACTCGGCAACCGCAGCAACCAATTGAAGTGTTTAGCTTTGGCGAACCGTCCGCAGTGTTGGATCGCCGCGACATTCTGGATTACGCTGAATGCATCGGTAACGGCAAATGGATTGAACCGCCGATCAGTTTTACTGGGTTGGCCAAAAGTCTGCGGGCGGCGGTGCATCACAGCTCACCGATTTATGTGAAACGTAATATTCTGACCAGCACTTTTATTCCACATCCACTGCTTAGCGCCCAAGAGTTTAGCCGCTTTGCTCTGGATTTTTTGGTCTTCGGCAATGCCTTTCTGGAGAAGCGCTTCAATCGCTTAGGCAAGTTAATGCGGCTGGAATGTTCACCGGCCAAATATACCCGCCGTGGAGTAGAAGATGATGTGTATTGGTTCGTGCAATCATTCCGAGAACCGCATCGCTTTGAACCAGGCACGGTATTTCACCTGATTGAACCGGATATCAATCAGGAACTTTATGGCTTGCCGGAATATCTCAGTTCACTCAACTCAGCATGGCTGAACGAGTCGGCCACGTTATTTCGTCGCAAGTATTTCCAGAACGGCGCACATGCCGGTTATATTATGTATGTCACCGATGCGGCCCAAAGTAATACCGATGTAGAAACCTTACGCAACGCCATGCGCAGCACCAAAGGGTTAGGGAATTTTAAAAACTTGTTCTTCTACGCCCCAAATGGCAAGCCTGACGGTATTAAGATTGTCCCACTCAGCGAGGTGGCCACCAAAGACGACTTCTTTAATATCAAAAACGCCAGTCGCGACGACCTACTCAGCGCCCACCGCGTACCACCGCAGATGATGGGTATTATCCCCAATAACACTGGCGGATTTGGCGACATAGAAAAAGCCAGTCAGGTGTTTGTAAGGAATGAGTTGATGCCGCTACAGGAACGGATGAAAGAGGTGAATGAGTGGATAGGGGAGGTGGTTGTAGATTTTAAACTATACAATCTGAAATGTGTTTAGTTTTTTATTGATATTAAAACTGACAGCATATATTTTTCACTGTCAGTTCGTTATTATCTAAATTAATTCACAGAATAGAAATTATTCATCTTCAAAGTGGCGATTTTGATGTGTGCGCCAACTGATCCCCTTGGATGAAAAAGAATATTTCACCCCACATATTTCATGGAGGTGAATGCTACCAACATCAATGGATAAACATTCGGTGAAGTTAGATTCATCCTGTTTATTATCTTTTTTTTCTATTTTTAGTTCTGTTTCTAATACACATATCTCATATTCATCGTCAAAATAAGACATTACCTTAAATTCTTTTTTTGATGGGGGTCTGAATTTTATCTTTGATGATTTATGAAAAATCACCAAATTAAAATCATCATTTTTAGATTGGACTGATGGATACAATACCCCATCAACATTATATATGGGATGTTGTTCTAGAAATTCTGCTACAGCTTGAGTGGTTAGGTAATCGAATGCTTCAGCAGATGGTAAAACAGGGCTAACAATTCTTTCTTTTAAATTCTTTAAAAAGGCTACTTGGTTAATCTTTTTTTTAAATATAGGATCAAATAAACTGCCTTTAGGTGATATTTTATCTAGATTTCTTAAATCTAAAACTTTTAATTTTGAGGTTATATCAAATTTGGTGGTTAATACCTGACTTCCAACTGATGGTCTAATCTCGGAGATGGCTGTTTCACGGGTGTTGGCACCATAAAAAACAGATATTCCTCGAGCATTCATTCTTCCTGAACCACTATAAACTGTAGCGGGAGGCCCCAACAAATTTTCAGGGTCAACTAAAGCTTTTTCCATTGTTTCAAAATTTTCGAAGGATCTAGCTCTATATAAATGAGTTATTTTAGTATCAACTCCGACATACTTAAGTAATGGCTTATTATTGAATGTATTCATAGTATCAAGTCCGGAAAAAATTTCTTCTAAGGTACTCATGACATTATGATTAAAGTATCTGGCCTCTTCTTTAAGGGATTGCTCTAATTTGTTCCAAAGTTGATGATATTCATTGCCATTAGCTTTTGTTTCTGTGTAGTGAGATTCACTTGAAAACTCTGTTTCTATATCTGGCTCATCGTGATGTGACCAACTAGAGTTTTTATCTTCAAGATAGATTTGTATATTTTCAGCTATTTCCATACTAACACCAGCAAGATCAAATATAAGGTTAGTAATATCTTGCCCTTCTCGCTCCCAATCGTAAGAACTTTCTTTATCTCTTAGCATTGCATATTGGAAATCATCAGGCTGATCAGATGTTTTAATATAGTGTTCTGTTATTGTCTTTTCAATTCTATCTCCAATATCTTGAATGGTAATAGTCATTTCTTTCTCATGACAATAACTGCATTTTCTTTTTCTACTTAGTTTTTTATTTGTAGACTCAATTTCATTAGATAAAAATTTCTCACCAACACAGCAATAGCAAATATATTTTTTTCTTGGATTAAAATTCATAAAATAGGCCTCTTTTTCAATAAACAAAGAACGGCTTGGGGCTTAACATCAAAACGTTCCGGAAGCTCTGTCTTAGTTAAATCTGCTTCATCGTAGTCTTGCTTAATTTCAGGCTTACTGAGTGCTTTAGTTTTTAGATCCATAAATGCACAACAGTTCACTAAAATCTCTATATGCCTAAATAATCAATCTTTTAACGGCTTGTTTAATAAGGCCAAAAGCTCTGATGGGGGAGTCTGTAACTTATGAACCTCATCATGGCAAACATTACAGAGAGTAATCAGATTTTCAACGGTATTTTCACCGCCATCAACATGGTGTTCTATATGATGGAGTTCAAGCAATGATCTTGGATCGCTCGGTTTTTTTAGCTGATATTGCCAGCCACAATTTCTGCATGAATGATGGTCTCTTTCGAGAACTTTAACGCGCACAGGGTCAGGGATTTTTCTGTCATGTGGCTTGGCTTGTCGATCTTGCTCCAGAAGATAAGCGCCAACAGATAACTCCGGTCGACCGGAGTTTTTAGTGGCGATTGGCCAACCGTCTTCTGTGCGTAATTCTCTGGTTCTTCTGGCCCATTCTTTACTATCGTTTGCAAGATAACGCAGTTCCTCTCCAGAAACAGCCCGACCAACGTTTTTTCTCAAATACAACAAGATTTTATCTTTAACAGAGATCTTGCTTTTGCGAAGTTCATTTGCTTCGTTCCAACGTAACGCAGCTTCTCTATCTTGTTCAGTGTTGACTAAGGTATAAACATCGGTTTTAAGAGTCTGAAGAGAAGTCGCGTTTAGTTCCTCAAGTGTTACTTCTTGCTGTTCTACAATTTCTTTCAACATTTTGCCACTGAGCACCGCCCAGCCAAATTCAACGCGTAACTCTCTAATTCTTCTTGCGTACTCACTGATTCCAGCGACAACCATGAGTTCATCGCCAAGAATGATTTGTCTTGGATATCTAATTAGATAGGAAAGAATACGATCTCTGGCTGAGTTGCTATCTTCACCGACAATCAATGAACTTCCTAAATCTCGCAAAAGATGGTTAGCAGGAACTAAGGCTCGGACTTGCTCCCGCAAGGATTCATCCAGCAGCTTGTGTTCAAAATCAGTAATAAGCTCAAGCAGTTCTTTACGCAGCTTTTCCGGCGTACTTTTCTGAGATCTTCTCGCCATTTTTTATTTTTAATTCCATTAAGTTTTGGACATAATTTGCAATTTTTTGGGCAAATAAGGGGGGGACCGCATTACCAATTTGCCTTGCTACTTCGGTTTTGGAACCAATAAAAATAAAGTCATCCGGGAAACTCATTAAACGAGCGGCTTCACGATGAGTTATTGGACGATGTTTCTCCGGATGAAGATAGCGCCCTTTCTCTGGTTTGAAAAACTCAGTTCTGATTGTTACTGATGGTCTATCCCACCACAGTCTGCCAAAAAGATCCGTTCCACCAGAAGCTTTTTTAATCCAACAAGCCGGTGTTATATCAGGGCGATGCTTTTGCAAATCGAACCTGTTACCACCGGGAGGAACGACACGATATCTTTCTTGGGAAAGCGCTGTTGGGTTTCGCCCAAAATGTAAGTTAAGCGGTGCAGGAACATCTCTTATCTCTGTTCCTTCCGGCTCTGGTAAATCAGAAATAGCATCTTTGACTGTAACCCATGCTGGCAAGGCACTATTTTTATCGGGCGAACAATGAGTTGGCGTTGGAGGGAAAGCAGGGAGCTGGTTGATATCAAATAACTCTGCTTTGACTCCTATGGCGATGATCCGCTTGCGAGTCTGCGGAACACCGTAGTCAGCGGTATTGAGTAGGGATGGATTGAGCAAGATAAACCCAAGTTCATGCGCTCTGGCGGTAATATCGGCGAACTCTTCGCTGTTTAATAACCCTTGCACATTTTCCATGACAAAAATGGAAGCGGAGGATTGTTCGATGATATCCATATAGGGTTCCCATAAAGCACGGCGATGATCTCCTGCTCGTTTTTTATTGAGCAGGCTAAAGCCTTGGCATGGTGGTCCACCAATAACTATATCTGCTTGCGGGATTTCATTTTCTGCAATCCATTCATCAATGTTAGCTGTAACGCCGTGGTTGCCGAAATTAGCGTTATAGGTTCTGATTGCGGCTGTATCATTGTCGATAGCCAAAATGCTTTCAAAGTAATTAGCTTGTTTTCCTTTCAGAAAACCAGCAGATAGTCCCCCAGCACCACAAAATAGGTCTATCACTTTGAATTTTTGGATTTTCTTCATTATGGATACCATTGCCTACTACAAGATGGTGGAGATTTTATAGGATTATAGGACAGACTAATACTGTATGGATTTACATGCAAGTCTGTTTCCGCGCTCCAGCAGATTAACCAATCAAGAATACTTCAGTGTGACCATATCCTCGCCCTGGCTCAGTAGGTCACTAATCGAATGACCAGTACCTGCAGTAAGGATAAGAGCATGATGGCGCTTAGACGTTAGCTAAACGACGATTTTACCACTATAGGATTTATACGGCTCAATACCGTCCTTTTTGCACTCATCTAAAAAGATCGATAGAGAGCGTACACCCTCTTTTTTCAGTTCTTCCACGCTGCTGCCATAGAAGTCAGCGCCACCATTAAGGCCGATAAACTCGCCTCGGAACATTTCCATATCAGGGTCAAAAGTGATGACCGCAGTGTGTCCATCGATTTTCATTAAATTATTCATGGTGTTATTTCCAATACAAATGCATAGTTCAGAACCCATCGTGCGCAATCGTATCCCCGCCACGCCTGCCCGCTTTATAGGGGGCTTTTCATGCAGTTGCGTGATCGTGGTAGATCCGCGCCAGTACTGGCTTGGTGCGCTCAAATTTGGCAGCGGATCGTCATGCAATTTGATGCAGCTAGGCATGCGCGGTCTTTAATCAGAAGCTACCTTATAGAACACTTCCTCATGCCCATTATTCGGCAAGCATTCGTCCGCTAAATCAGAGATTAAGTAGAGTGCCATTTCCATTTCTTCATGTTTGCAGCATGCGGTCAGGGAAATCTCAGCGATGAATTGTATACGTGACAGGGCAAGATAGATTTGTTCAATGTGTTCCATATTTATCTCTCCTTACTATCTGTATAGATATACAGTATTATTGTTTCGGGCGATTTCGTTAGTCAAGTACATCTATGTTTTTATGAGACTTTGTTCGGATATGGCGATTTAGCTATAAATCTTTAGTCATATCTCCCCATGTATCTAACAGTGGATAGTGGAACACCAGATCGCCAAAGTGGATTTTGGCTCCACGCGTCAGCGCCTCCAGCTCCCACTGTGTGGGCTGGATACCTTTAGCGGTCAGTTCGGCTCGAATTTTGGGCAAACGTGCCCGTTCTTCTTGTGTCAGGCGGGCAGAAGGCGCGGCCTTGCGGCCGTGATACGGATCATAGGGGCGCTGTTTATGGTTGATAGTGGGATTTTGCCCGCGCAAAATTGACTTAATCAGCAGCACATTGCCTTCATCATCCCAATCTATCGGGGTATTTACCGGTGAATAGATGCTTTCAGGTGGTAATTTTTTCGGTTCAATGGTGGTTACTTCAGCAGCCAACCCACAGTTATTGACAGAACTCCGAGGCGCGCCAGAGGCGCTTTTTAAAGTCAAAAGCTCAACGTCAACGGTCTTGGCGACAATACGCCATTGGGTTGAACGGGTTTCATAAATCTTAGATTCGCCGAGATGAGGGGCATAAATGCCGATGACCTTTTGTACTTCTTCGTCATAGGCGTTGAGTTCTTCGGCTACCTTACGGGCTACCCGAATGGTTTGCTGATCGCGCGGTACGTTGGCCCCACCTTGTTGAGTGATATAGGCGGCAAAATCAGCGGCATCAGCGGCAGCACGTACCGCCTCAACCTGATCATCGAAACTTTCGGCAAGGCTTAGACCACGAATGCGGCGGCATTCACGGTAAGCACCCATTGTCGGAACACCAATAGGATGAAATTGAGGGATGCGCCACGTTGCCGCCCAAGCGGTGACGGCAGCAGCAGTTTCAGTTAGCGGCTGGCCAGTTTCATGATCCAATTCGCCATCCAGTGCATAACCGTCGATATTCTTGGCAATGTATTTCGCGATATAGCCAGCCGCACCGCCTTTTTTCAGATGCTTGCATTCAAAGCGATTTTTTTCTGCGCCACGTTCGTCACCATCTTCCATTAGAGAATAACGACGCATGATATCGATCACCTGTCGGCGATGCTGACGCTCACAAAACAGCATCATATGCCAGTGAGGGGTGCCATCATGGTGAGGCTCGACCACGCGCATGCCGTAAACTTTCAGGTCGTTATCTTTGAACGCTGTGCGCATCTTACTCCAGATTTTGCACAGGTAACGCTGACCATCTTTGGGCGTAAACGCCTCTTTATCCCATTTGTGATTAAACAGGACTTTCTCTTTTTCACTATTCTCTACCACGCGAGTTGGGTGGTATTTGGAAGGGGTTGTGATGGTGATGAACATGCCGACGTGTTGTATATTAGCGGCATATTTCTCAATACCCGCGATGGTATTCATCAATTCCATGCGGCGAATTTCTGGATTAGAGATACTGGCCAACACTTTATCGATCAGATCAATACGCTCACCGGTATTAACATTTTCCAGTTCGCAGCCCTTCAGAAATTCCATATTAGACAAACGGCGTGATTGAATATCTTTAATCGCCTGCTTGCTGGCATAACCTGATTTGTGGCGATTCACTTCGCCCACTGCAATTAAGAGTGCTTCCCGCCAACGAGTGCGCAGGGCTTTAAGCTGACGTGTCCACCATTCATCATTGACCAATCGGGCAATAGCGGAGAAAGCGTGGCGCATGGTTAACTTACCTTTACGATATTTACGCCAATGTAGCGGGGTAACATTTAATGACCGCGCCATGCCAGCAATATGGCCATAGAGTTTGGTTTGTGCGCTATCGTTGAATAGTGCTGTTTTATCGCCATTATGTTCAGCAATATAGGTATCGCTAAGTTCTTCATAGGCAGAAAATAACTGTGCAGAAATACGGCCTGCAAATCTAACCAGTTCTTTATCATTCATGCTTGGCAGACTTAAATAAGTCTCTTCCTCGCTTAAAAAGCCAGGGGCGATATCGTGTTTTAAACCATGCTTTTGGTTTACGGTTTGAATGCGTGGCCAAATAAGCTGTATAAAGTTGAGAGCCAGATACTTATTAGCAGCTAATTGGCCTTGGTGCTTTTGTAGATTGGCATGGCGGCTGATAAACAGCGAGCGCAGGAAATACGGCAGACTGTTGATTTTATTTAAAACAGCTTGCCCCTGAAGGTATTCTTCACGGGTAAGTTGTCTTTCACGACCTATGGCTTTGCGTGGCGCATTCCACGGATAAGCGCCGACGAAAGTCTCGCGGCAACTTACCGTAAATGGCGGTGGTGGCGAGGGGGCAAAGCGCCCCCGATTAATTGAAGTCATGCGCGGATGTGTTTGCGTTTTATTTCTCTAATCTGCTGGCAGTGGACACAGCACTGCACACCCGGCAATGCGGCGCGACGTGCTTCAGGAATTGGAGAATCACAGTCGGCGCATATAAAAGCGGATGGCATTAGGTTGTTGGTTCTGGTTGCCGCTATCTGGTGTTCCAACTGGAGCAGTTGCAGCTCTTGAGAGTGATCGAACATATCGGGCATTTCAGATCTCCTTAAAAATCACTCTGGTGGCATTCAAAACCACGTTGTTGAAATTGTTCGGATTCCTGACGCAGCAACTCGACAATTTCATTGCTGGAAAGTTGTTGATTGGCGGCATGGGTAGCGAGACGGTCTAAATATGAAGAGAAACTGATAGCTGCATCGGCTTTAGCCTCCTTACGTGCTTGATTCAGTTGGTGTTGGCGCGCCTGTTCAAGGGCGCGGGTATGCATATCTTGTCCTATGGTTTTATACATGTGCATGGTTATGGCCTTATTCAGGGCGTAGGCAACCCGGCGGGTCATACGCCAATTAATTTAAATACGATAATTAGTTGAAATAAGCGTCAGGTTTAACCGCAGTTAAAATATCCGGCGCATCCTCGAATAAATTAAGTAATTCACGTAATGCTGCTATTAAAGTTTCCCGCCACGGGCAAGCGTCTTCTTCTAGATAACTGGCCGGTTGATTAAACTCTTTGTGACTTAATCCAGCATGAAGAAATAGGGTTTTACGCACGCTGATAGGTAGTCGTTGAATAAAGGCGACGTTGCTAATGGCGTGTTTGCGATATTTAGCAAAATGATGTCGTAATTCATCCAACGCACTGACGATGCGTTGCCGCTCGTTATCATCCATTTCCGCCAGTTGGAGTAGGGCGTAGCGTTTTTTCAGTTCAGCATGAAAACAGACGGTTGCTCGGTAACGTTCAGGCATCGAATCGTAAAAGTTGCAGGTATCCCGCCAGCGAGTGCCAGCAAAGTGTTTGCCAATAATGGCGCGCAAAGGAAGTGGTATTGCGCGAAGGTGTTCTGTTCCGAAAGCGCAGCGAATGCTCATTTACCAATCCTCCGATGAGAATCAGTAAAAGTGCCTAGTGGTGGTGCCCAACGGCGACCATCAGGGCGAATAATAATGCCTGGCTTACCTTTACCGTGTTTAATCTCAACGCGGCCAGCATTGTGGCCTTGTTGACGCCAGAGTAATGGGGCAATTGAGATTGGGTTTTGCATTTTTCGACTCCTAACATATTGATACCGGGATATTTCCCCACGCCCGGTTCGTGGCTTTAGTGGTATATTTGTCGTGCCAACAATCAACCAACCACTTAAAGGGGAACTTCCATGGCAGATACTGAAGACTTCCATGTGCTACACCGTCCGGCTCCAAAACCACAACCGGAGCCAAACGAAGACAAAAAATAAGGAACCGTTATGGATAAACAAAGCTCCGCCATTTTTCAGTTACGTTATTCCTACTATCTTGAAACTATGACGGCGGTTTTTCACAACCGGGCCGACAAGCTAATGACAGCAATTCAATTGATCAGTGGTACGGCTGTTTTCGCTAGCACTGGCATTGAATGGCTATTTGCGTTACCGGTTGTCATTATCGCTACTGTTCAATTGGTATGGCAGCCGTCTATCATTGCAGAAAGAGCTTCTGTTCAGCGTCGGCAGTATGCCGATTTGCTGTTTAGCAGTGATGAGATGACAGACGATGTGATTCGAACGCACCTGAAAACTCTCCATCACTCCGATTCAACACCTTTCGGTGCTTTGTTAAATCCAGCTTATAAACGAGCGGCAATTGCATCGGGTCTGCCGGATGACCACAAACTGACATTCTTTGAAAAAGTAATGGCGTGGTTTGCTGGAGATCTCCCTCGTTAATTAATATGTCAATCCCGGTAGGCCAGAATTACAGGCAATATCGAAAGTGGTACTGAGTACCGGGATTGAGTGAAATTTCTCTTCAATGGCATATGCAAATAGCATCAGGTCACGGACCGCTTTATTAGCGCGGCTGACAATAGCGTCTTTGCGTTTTTTGGTGAGCCGACTGCCGGATATTAATTGCAGGGATTCGCTAGCCAATTCTCCTGCGACTGAACTGATTTTGAGAGCTTGAGCTGGAATATCAGTGGCTTCCTGCGGATTTTCCAACGGCAATGAAGGCAAGCGGCCTAGTTCAGCCAGCGCACCATCCAATAGGGTGTAATTCTGCGTGGCGTGGGTGATACGCAGCAATTCCACTGTTGTCAGTTCGTGCGGCTGTGCCGGATTCAACTTATTGCGCAGTGTCTGGGGATTCATGCCAATGGTTTCGGCGACTCGCTTTATCTCGACAGTATCGGCAAAGCGTCGCAAGGCTGAATCCCAATGAGGGTGTTTGTCAGTTCCATTTGCAAACATGGCGCTAACCTCAATAATTCAGGAGAATTACCGTAATGGTTTATCGTTCAAACGAACATCAAAATTAGACTCGGCAAGAGCGCGTAACGTCAGCTCGACCATATTGATTTCGATTTTAGATTTGGTTTTGGGCCTACCGGTTTTTTCGCTGATGGTATCGGCTTTACGTTTGATAGTGATTCTGCCATCTCTGACCATATCAACCACAGTCGTTTTCGCGTGGCCAGTCTGGCGGCAGAACTCTTCAATAGGGAGGTAGGGGTTAGGAATTACAAGATTGATTGAGATCACTGGTTTCATAAGGCATTATCCCCAATGGCTTCGATAAACGATAATCGACAAAAAGTACTTATTTGAACACTTTTGAGAATGATGATGTTTATATAAAACATTGTCAACAGGTGAACGTTTAAATGAATAAAAAAAATGCTGACAGATATGATCCGAATTCAGGTGGTCAAGAAGCCATGAAGCGAATCATGGAAGCCTATGGATTTAAAACGAGAACCGAACTATCTGATTATACAGGAATTAGTAACAGCACTCTCAATACATGGTGGCGTCGCGATTTTTACCCCGCACAAGTTATGGTGTGGTGCTCACTTGAAACAGGTGCATCATTACAATGGCTGGCTACGGGGGAAGGCCAGATGTTCGAAGATACGGACAGTCAAATTCAGAAAATTAATTTATTTAATTTAGACAAAGGGATACTTAGTGATACTGGCGCTGTTTTATTCGATAAGTCATTGCTTCAGTCTCAAAATGATCTCATTGCTGTCAATAGCGGAGATAGTACCTATATCGTAAATAAGTCATTTCAAACTGTGCTCGATGGTAAGTGGCTGGTTGAAATTGAAGGAATGAAGAGTATTCGCGATTTGGAGTTAGTACCGGTTGGTCGCGTCCGAATTAGTGGCGGAGAAATCAAACCCCCATTTGAGTGTGCTCTGGCAGATATAAAAATCATTGGCATAGTGGAACGCGTTATTAGTAAAGCGTGATCGATTTATGGCAGTAAGAAAACTGAATACCGGGAAATGGATTTGTGAATGTTACCCAGCAGGCAGGGAAGGGAAGCGAGTAAGAAAGCAGTTTGCGACTAAAGGTGAAGCACTGGCATTTGAGCGCTTCACGATGGAGCAGGTAGACAACAAACCTTGGTTAGGCGAGAAGCAGGACACGCGGCTGTTGTCAGAGCTGATCGAAATTTGGCATCGGGCACATGGCGTCACTTTGAGTGATGGTAAGTCTCGTCATCAGGTCTTGCTCAATATGTGCCGTGACCTTGGTGATCCACGCGCGGTTGATTTTACCGCCAAGGCTTTTTCACAGTATCGCGAGCAGCGACTTAATGGCGAAATATTGCGTGGTACCCGAACCAAAGGGGTAACACCGCGAACGCTAAACATTGAGCTGGCTTATCTAAGGGCGATGTTTAACGAACTCTCTCGCCTGGGCGAGTGGCGTCAGGATAATCCTCTGAGAGATGTACGTCAGTACCGAACTGACGAGCAAGAGATGGCATTTCTCACCAAAGAGCAGATCGGCAAATTGTTGGAGGAGTGCGAAAACAGTTCGGTGCCAGAGCTGGCTACCGTCGTTAGGTTATGTCTGGCCACTGGCGCACGTTGGTCTGAAGCTGAAAGTCTGACTCATACGCAAGTAATGCCGTATAAAGTCACCTACACAAAAACCAAAGGGAAGCGCAACCGTAGCATCCCAATTAGTGAAGAATTATTTAACTCTTTACCCAAAAAAAACGGTCGTTTATTCCCCTCATGCTATGCCGCTTTCCGCACTGCACTCAAAAGAACGAACATAAAACTACCAGATAGACAGTGTTCACATGTTCTACGTCACACTTTTGCCAGTCATTTTATGATGAAAGGCGGAAATATTCTAGTATTGCAGAGAATCCTAGGGCATACGGATATCAAAATGACAATGCGTTATGCGCACTTTGCACCTGAGCATTTAGATGATGCAATTAAGCTTAATCCGCTTAACGTATAGCTAGATAAACTTTAGTAAACTAATATGATAGTAAGCTCATATAACTATTATTCAGGGCTATTTTAATGATTAGCTTTAAAAATATTAGGAACGGCACTTCTTGGTCTGGCGTTGATTGGTCAGTTAATGACAAAAGAGCATTAGCAGAAATAATTGCAAGAGTTGCTTTAGGCCAGCAGCGGTACGCTTTAAACATTCTAAAGAAAATTGATATTAAAACACTCAATCCTGAACAAACAGCCTTATCGGGTGCAATAAAGTTATTATCTGTAGGTCCCAGGCAAAAAGCATGGCATCGTGACGGATGGGTTTTTCAGGTGCTAGCGTGGATAGCAGCTAATTTGCAGGATCCATATACATTGAAATCATCTCCTCATATGATTCATGCGCACAAAGGGTTCGATGGAGTCCATATAAAAATTGATAAAAAGAATATGAAAATTAATAACGTTGTGTTGTGTGAAGAAAAGGCAACTACAGGGCCTCGAGGGAAAATAACTTCTCAGGTCTGGCCAGAGTTTATAGATATGGAAAATGGTGTAAGAGATAATGAACTGATTCATTCCATTATAGATATTCTTGAAAGAAACTCTGGGCTATTAGACCTTGACGAAGCAGTGAGTCAAATTTTTTGGCCTAAAGCACGAAGTTATCGTATATCGATTACAATCGGAGAAAAGGAGAATCGTCATGGGGGGCGAGAGTTTTTATTCTCTGATTATGAAAATACAGTAAAAGGTGAAGAGCGAGAGCGTCGCGCTGAAACATTTTACTGTCAAGACTTGCGAGCTTGGATGGATGACTTAGCTAATATGGCGATTACAGAAGCAAGGAAAATGGTGTAATATGTACGATACAATCACATCGGAAGTAATTAAAGGGACGGCTTCTTTAGATGGTGTTGATACAGATAACTTGCCAGAAGAGTTAACAAAGGTATATGCGGAAATCGTAGCTGCCCGATTAAAATTCCGAGAGATGGCTAATGATAGAACGGATATCATTGAAGGAAAAGAAGCCTTTATATCCTTGACAAATAAAATAAGGAAAATAGCATGTTCAAACGAAATTCTAGTATCGCTTACGCCAGAAAGAGAGGATAGAAAATCAGTAAGTTTTGTCGCTGCGACAGCCCACTTATTATGTTTTAATGCAGGGAAGATAATGCATTCAAACAATAATAGTACATATATTAACTCTATTTCTATTTCAAGTAACATATCAGCTTTGCTTCTGTTTTTAATTGCAGAGTCAATTGCAGATGCAGCAGAGATCACTAAGTATATTGATTCAGAATATTTAGAACCAATAGAAAAAGCGTTAGTCGATTCACTAAAGTATCTTGCAATGGGAAACCTTAATGATTTAATAAAGAGTGAACCTATAAGCGAGAGTTTTATTGAATCAGAAGACTTATTAAAATATGCAACAAAAGCACTATATTATAAACTGTTAGTAGGAGTGAATAAATTAGCGCAAGAATTGTTGAGTGACAATAATAATAAAGAATCTGAGAAAATTTTCTTAGATGTAATGACCCTCACTAAAGGGGTTAATATACCAATTGAACTGAATGATATACAAGCACCAATTTCAGCTTCTCTTTCAGGGCCCCACCATTTAGCTACATTACTTTTATCAATTTCACGAGATTTACCTTTATGCAGTGTGGCAAGAGTATCTCCACCTAATGGTATTCCGAAAATAGCATGGAATATTAGTTTAGAAAGAATGAAGCTAGAAAGGCCTTATTTATGGAAGAATCATCTAGATGCAATTCATAAAGGTTTTTTAAATCCAGGAGTATCATCTTCTATTAGTTTCCCTACAGGAGCAGGAAAATCAACATTATCTGAACTGAAGATAAATACTTGTCTTCTCCTGGGGCGGAGGGTTATATTTTTGGCACCTACGCATTCCTTAGTAGACCAAACAAAAAAATTCCTAGAAAATTCTTTCCCTATAAAAACAGTTGGTTATGGCGAGTTTACGGATGAAGAGTATTCCTCTAACATTCCAGATATACTTGTATTAACCCCTGAGGGATGTTTAAGCTTAATCAATATAAATCCTAACCTATTCTTAAATATAGGATTAGTAGTATTTGATGAGTGCCATCTTTTGCACACATCTTCTGATAGTAGTCGCAGGGCTATTGATGCAATGCTATGTGTACTAAATCTTAGGTATAAGGCAAAAAATGCAGATTTTCTATTCATATCAGCCATGATGAAAAATACGGAGGAAATTGCTAGCTGGATAAGGAAACTAACTGATAGAGAGTGTTTGTCTTTGGACTTATCATGGAAACCTACTAGACAACTTAGGGGAAGTCTTGTATTTGAACAAAAAAAATTAGATCAACTTCAAATTGAATTAAAGAAAAGTAAAAATAGAGGTCTAAGTACTAATCCTAGTACTGCAGATAAGAATGCACTTACTATCCAACCTTTGGCTTTATTTAGTCTAAAGCAAACGTGGGAAACAACGAAAAGGAAAGATTATACTTTAGTTAAAATATTTGACGATAGTATAAATCTTAGCGCCAATAATTATTGGAAGCTAACACCGAATTCAGGGTCAGTATCTTCCTTAATTGCCTGTGCTTCTGCTAAAACAAAAATTAAAACATTGGTGTTTTTTCAAACAATTAAAAATGCAGTTTCTGCGGCAAATAAAATATCTAAAAATATTGGATATACCTCAGTAGCATTAAATAAGCATGAGTTAAAGTGGTTACATAATTTAGAAAAAGAGTTTGGAAATACTTCTCATCTATATGCAGATATAAAGGATGGAAAGCTATTACAAGCAGCTTTACCTCATCATGGGCTTCTTATGCAAGAAGAGCGTTTTTTATTTGAGTCATTGTATAAGAGAATTGATGGTATTTCTGCAATGACAGCAACCTCTACTATAGCTCAAGGTATGAATCTGCCAAGTGAGCTTGTAATTATAGCAGAGGATAGCCGATTTGATGCCACAACAGACAAACGAGAAATTCTTGCTGCGCAAGAATTATTAAATGCAGCCGGTAGAGCTGGTAGAGCCGGGCAGAACTCTATTGGTATTGTTCTTGTTATTCCGGGGAAAGTTACCGGGATTGAATTGAATATTAGTAACGTTGATACACGTTGGAGCGAGTTAAGAAAAATATTTGGTCAGTCCGATCAGTGTTTAGTCATAGATGACCCTTTAGAAGCAGTACTAGACAGGGTACATGACAGTATTAATGAAGTCTCTGATATTGATAGATATGCAATTTTGAAAATGGCATCTCTCGATGAGAATAAAGAAAAAGGTGAAAGCCTTGAATGGGCTGTTAAATCCTCACTAGGAGCATACAGAAAAAGAAAGATTGAAAGTAATGACAGCTGGGAAAGAGATAGAATAAATAATTCAATTTCCTATATGGAAAGTCAGACTCAAGACTTAGAAGATGAAAATATTTATGGTACGATCTCAGCGAACACTGGGTTACCATTTGAATTAATACAGAAATTATCTCATGATCTTGCACTTTCAGATTATAATCTTGATTTTTCGGTAGTTAAATGGCGTAATTGGCTTTTTGATTGGTTAAAAAATAATTATATTTTTTTAGATAAAATAATTAGAGAGGAAAATATTATATCTCTGATCGGGGATAAAAAATATAAATCCATGGCTGGTGATTTATGTCGAGAAAAAACAGTGCTAAAAACTATAAGAAAGCTAACGGAAATGTATACAAAAGGATCGGAAATAAATAAAATAGAGATAGAGTTTGGGACCCCCTTAGCTAAATTGAATAAATGTGAAGCAGCAAGAAAATTCATTATCAGGATAATACCTGATTTAGCATATTTCTTTGCTCTTCCTGCACTGATTATAAAGCATAAGATATCTGAAATTGACAACATTGAAGAAGTCCCTTGTGTTATTTTAGAGTTAGGGAAATGTATTAAAAATGGCTTTAATAATCATATTAAGTCTGTTATGAGTTCAGTTTTATATGAGTCAAATTTATCAAGAATTCACATCCATAACTTATACCGTGAAATTAACGACTATCTCCCCTCACAAGACATAAGAGAAAAACGAGCGGATACAATAAAAAGAGTTAAGTATGCATTAGAAATTAACTCATTATTTTAGTAGTTACATGTCCAGAAGAGTGGCGACAAAATGGCGGCAGAGCTTCGCAAAACTCATAGTTTATCGAACTTTGCCGTTATTTATCCAGTTGATTTATAAGTAAATTGTTGATTCTGAAAACCTGTTGGTTTTACTCTTAATCAATTGGTCGCAGGTTCGAACCCTGCACGACCCACCAACAAAATCAATTAGTTAGAATTAACCTCTAATTTTAAATCTATTTCATGGGCATATTTGGGACTCAATCATTAAATATTGCGTCTATTTGCCTGGCATGTTTATTTATATTGTTTAATAACAGATGGAAATATCGTTTCGCATATCTTAAATCATGGGATTGAAAGTTATCTATTCTCGCGTTATTAAATCTGAATATCTTGTTTTATTGTTATTAATACACGTTTTTTATTTTCTCTGGTTGTTCTATTATTTATATCGAATCGTGCCTGTGGGATGGTAATTAGTTAAATGCCATTTTCTGGTTTTTTATCGAGGAAGTATGCCTTCCCTGGCGGAGTTTCTTCCATTTCTAACTTCATAAACTTGTGGTGTGGTATTGCACTATTGCAAATCATCCGAAAAATCCACGCATAGCCGCGTTTTCTATTGTATATACACTCACAAGAGCAAGGTAAGCGATGATTGTCATGAGACACCAAGCTGTCTCCGGTATTCTTCGTTTCATGATATTTTACTCCCAATGCTACATTCAGCCATCAGGCTGATACATAAGATTATGGAGGTTTGTTTTAGATGCTGCCACTCGATAGACATATTTTGTCGATATTGCTTTTCGGGCTCTTTTTTCACGTTAAGACATTGGTGCCGCAAAAAGAGATGACGTCTTGAAAGGTAAGAAAGAACCGCGCATTATTATTGTTTACTGAAAAGTAAAATGTACAGCGCCAACAATGAATAGTAGAAACGCCGTATATTGTAAGTAGTATCCTGACATCGATTTCATATCTTCCTCCTTTAATTTCATTACTCTTAATGAAGCAAAATTCGCGCCAAATATAACCATTTGAAAAACAATGTAATTTATTTCTTATCAATAAATTAATGCTCATAATTAGGGCGTTGGCACTATTTTGGGGCGCATTATGTACACAGTGTCCAGGGAATTAATCTCCCCAATAATGGATTGTTTTAGAAATTGATCGTGAGAGTCGCTAATTTTTTACTCGGGTTTTTTAGCAGAAAGTAGAAATATCATCGGGCGCTCTTTTTCTTCATTTAATGCAGGACAATCTGCAATTTGCTGTGCTGTCGGTCCCCATTCATTCAAATGCTCAATAATAAAACCATTTTTAATCAAGGCATTAATGTAGGTCCCTAAGGTTCGATGCTGTTTGATAACACCCTCGGCCAGCCAATTTGTTATCCGCTCACCCTCAGCCTGATAACTATTTACCGGCCATGATTTTTGCCCATCATCTGCAATTAACCAACCAGGTTGTTGCGGGGCGGTATAGATAGGGTGCTCTGCAGTAAAAATAAAACTACCGCCGGGTAGCAGAGTGTTATAAATGGCCTCTAACAGAGCAGGTAGCGCCTTTATATAATGCAATGCTAGCGAACTATAAACTAAATGGTAAAGCTGCTGCGGTAATTGGATATTTTCCAAATCCTCAAGACGATAAACAATATCTTCATCAGTGGTCATTTCTTTAGCACGGTTTAACATTTTCTCAGAAATATCCAACCCTACAATATCAGTCGCACCTTGTGATTTGGCATAACGACAAAACCAGCCATAACCACAACCCAAATCTAGTACTTTTCGCCCAGATAGGGGAGGTAAGATTTGGCGAATTGCCGGCCACTCAGGTGCTCCTTCCAATCCATCAACTGAACGGCTAAGTTTGGCATAGCCTGAAAAAAAAGCTTGATTATCATAAATATTCTGCGTCATCTATTTATCCTTATAAATAAACTTCTTACTGATCAATAAAAAGCTTAGGCAGTTTAACACGCACAAGATGCAATTAGAAAAGCGAGCAAGATCTCAGAATGTTATTTTTTAGCTATATTTCATGACGGGATAATCTCGTTCTGTTAGTTAAAGATAATTGATGTAAACCCCAAATAGGGTGAATACAATTTCGATTATGTTTTTTATCGATAAATAGACTAAACTTTATACAGTCCGCGTTAGCGAGTTATTGTTAACCGTTCTGAAAAGGTAGTTTTCTGTTTGGTGTTCTCAAAGACTGATAAAGCACGCGTATACTGCTGGAGCAATGTGGTATATGCCAGATGGTGATGCTTTATCCCTGACTAGCTGCTTCTCTTGAAGGAGATAGCGATGACTCCCGTACAAATACTGATTATTCTGGTGCTAACACTTTTTGCGTTATATCGTCAGTCGGTCAGTCACGAGGTGTTATTAGGTCCTGCTCGTTTTAAGTGGGCCTGGGTTTACGGGATGGTCGGTCTGGTAGTTGGTGGTACATATATGCCAGCTACAATGACTTCCTGGGTAGTTTTAGGTAGTGGTGTTTTGTTTAGTATTGTCATCGGTGTTTTACAAGGCCGTCTCATTGAGATCTGGCGTGAACCTGATGGGCTTATTTTCTGTAAAGGAACACCTCTGACCATCACTTTATTCCTACTGCTCGTTGGGTCTAAATGGATTATTGGCACACTGCAGTATCTTTATAATCAGCCAATGGAAAAAGGCGGATTTGGTGAAATTCTGATAATGATTGCTGTAATGGCGGCATTTCAGGTTGAAATCGTTAGACGTCGAGCTAGGGCCTTATATCCGGATAATCCTATTGACTCACTACCGGAAGGGCGATGACAAAACCTTTTCTCAGCTAACAGTCAAGGATTGGCTGCTAGCTGATATAAATGTGAAATTAGTATTCCTAAAAGACTTAATATCAATCGACAATAAAAAGCCGGGCGCCTGAAGTTGTTGATGACCGATGGGCTTCAGCATGGTCAGCAACCTGATAACTCATCCCCGCCTTTAATACAAAAACGCGGTCATCGTCCAGTTGAGTCCTTAATTCCCCTTCGAGACAGAGTAAAATATGCCCTTTGGAACACCAATGGTCAGCTATGTATCCCGCGCTGTATTCAACCATGCGAACTCTAATATTGCCAAAGATCTTGGTCTGCCAGTGAGCCACTCCTTGCTCTCCTCTATGTTCGGTTTTATCTACTGCTGACCAATCGGTGATACCAAATGGAATATCCACTATATTCATTTAAAGCCCCTATTTAATACTGACTGAACCATTAAGAGTTAAGGCAAGATTAAAAGGAATACACAGTCTATTACTTTATTGCCACTCTAATATTTATAAAGTGGGCCATACTATGGGGTAAACAGTAAAATGGAATCATCAAGCCTATGAAAAATACAACTATTTTCCAGTTTTTCCATTGGTACTATCCCGACGGCAGCAAGTTATGGCAGGAGGTTTCTGAGCTGGCAGAACATATTCACAATATTGGTATTAATGTTGTTTGGCTACCTCCTGCCTATAAAGGGGCCTCTGGTGGGTATTCGGTAGGTTATGACACTTATGATTTGTTTGATTTAGGTGAGTTCGATCAAAAGGGTACTCAGGCGACAAAATATGGTGATAAAGATGCATTGTTAAATGCAATTAACCGATTAAAGGAAGTGGATATCAAGGTGCTTTTTGATGTTGTCTTCAATCATAAAATGGGGGCAGATGAAAAAGAGCCGGTAAGTGTTCGTAAAGCGAATCCTGAAAATCGTACCGAGATCGACGATGAAGTTATCAATGCTCAAGCTTATACCCGTTTTACATTTCCTGGTCGCCATGAGAGTTATTCATCATTTATCTGGGATAAACAGTGTTTTACTGGTGTTGATTATATTGAAGAGCCAACGGACGAAGGCATTTTCAAGATTTTAAATGACTACAGCGATGAGGGTTGGAATACTGAAGTGGACGACGAGTTAGGTAATTTTGATTACCTAATGGGGGCTGATATTGATTTCCGAAATCCTGCTGTCATGGGGGAGTTAAAATATTGGGGAGAATGGCTGTTAGAGACTCTGCCAATTGATGGCTTCCGGTTGGACGCAGTGAAACATATTCCTGCTTGGTTTTTTAAAGAATGGATAGGTCATGTACAGAATAAAGCGGAACATGATTTACTGATTATCGCTGAGTACTGGTCGCCTGATATTGAAAAGTTACAGCTGTATTTGGAAAGGACTGAAGGTTCTGCAATGCTGTTCGATGTTGCGCTACACCATAAGTTTCATGCAGCCTCAAAACAAGGTGAAGATTTTGATCTAACCCAAGTCTTCAATGGCTCGTTAATTGAAGTCGATCCGATGCATACCATCACTTTAGTTGCTAACCATGATACTCAGCCACTCCAATCGCTGGAAGCACCTGTTGAACCTTGGTTTAAGCCTTTAGCTTATGCATTGATTTTAATGCGTGAGCAGGGAATTCCATGTGTCTTTTATCCAGACTTGTTCGGTGCCAATTATGAAGACACTGGTGATGATGGCGAGATTTATCAGATAGAAATGCCGGTTATTCCTGAGTTGGAAAAACTGATTCAAGCCCGACAACGTTTTGCCCATGGTGCACAAAGTGATTATTTTGATGATAAAAACTGTATCGCTTTTGTTCGCGCAGGCACGGAAGAAGATCCCGGCTGTGTGGTCATTCTTTCCAATGGCTCTGAAAGCGAAAAGACAATCTCACTTGGTGAAGGTTTAAAAAATAAAGAGTTTGCTGATTATCTGGATAACCACCAGACTATTATTAAGACCAATGATACTGGTGAGGCCATATTCCCGGTGAACGGCGGGAGTGTTAGCCTTTGGGTGCTTAGAGAGTTGTTGTCATAAATAACATGCACCGTATTCACAAAGAATAAGTCGGAAGGCTACCGTGGTATAAGAACTAAGTCTGTATGACTCCTCATCAGAACTTAGCTCTTATACGTTTTTTCCTAGCTTACTGATGGTTCATTAATATGAAAGAAACGGATGACTTGGCGTAACTCAGCACCTTGTTCTGTTAATGACTGTGCTGCTGCCGCAGCTTGCTCAACCAGAGCTGCATTTTGCTGTGTAACTTGGTCCATCTGTTCGACCGCAATCCCTATCTCTTGAATACCAATATGTTGTTCTTGAGAGGCGGTAGATATTTCACCCACTATATGAGCAACTTTACCCACGGAATCGACAATCTCGCTCATAGCTTGGCTAGCATGATCGGCGCGTTCTGAACCTGCCGTAATTTTTTCAACAGTGCCGATAATCAATTGCTTAATTTCTTTCGCGGCATTTGCACTTTTTTGGGCTAAAGTTCGTACTTCACTTGCCACAACAGCAAATCCTTTGCCTTCATTGCCAGCTCTGGCTGCTTCAACTGCTGCATTTAGCGCTAATATATTGGTTTGGAAAGCGATACCTTCAATGACGGCAATGATATCAACAATCTTTTTCGAACTGTTGGATATTTCCTGCATACGAAGTAGCATTTCATCCACAATAATTCCACCTTCGGTGGCAGTGGCTGCGGTATTAATGGCTAATTCACTTGCTTGCCGAGCATTATCAGCATTCTGACGTACTGTTTGGGTTAATTCTTGCATATTTGCTGAAGTCTGAATTAATGAGGACGCTTGCTCTTCGGTACGTTGTGATAAATCAGTATTCCCTTGAGCAATTTGATGCGATGCAACAGAAATTGATTCGCTACCGTGCATGATTTCATTAATTGTTTTCTTCAACTGCTGATTCATTGTATTTAGGGATGCTAACAAACTATGGTTATCTCCTGGGCGAAGTTTTATTTCAGTTGATAAGTTACCAGCAGCAATATGACCCATAATTGTTACCGCATAGGCGGGTTCACCTCCCAATAAACGGGATAAATTTCTGGCAATAACGATCGCAAGAACCGCTGAAATGAAAACAGCGAAGAGTAATAAGGCGATCAGTATGTTTTTGGCCGTATTAAAACTTTGCTGGCCTTCACTTGCCGCTTGCTCTCCTCCTTGAACTTCAAGCACTACCAACTCAGCTAAGTCTTTCATCAATTGTGTGCGAAATTTTCTTGAGGTATCTCCGCTAATCTTACTCGCCTCAGCTAATTGATTATTATTAACAGCATCAATGACTATATTATTAGCCTGAGCAAAATGGTCAAAATCTGATATTATTTTCTTGAATAACTCAGAGTTATTATAACCTTCCGGTAGTTTCAAAAATAGATTTTGTGCTGCACGGAAGTTATCCACGGCCTGTAGAATCTCCAGACGATGCCCTTCACGTTCTTTTTCTGTTGATGAGGCAATGTATTGCACCTGTTGCAGCCGCAGTTCAGCTAAAACCCCACGCATTTCCAGGGCATAGCGAACACCCGGCAACCAACTGTCGCGATAGGCTTCCAGCCGAGAGTTATTACTACTTAACTGCGATAACGCAACAGCACCAAGCAATAGCATCATTATGATAACAACAGAAAAACCGGAGAGTAACTTTGTCAAAATGGATAGTTCGGAGAACTTTTTCATGTTCACTACATTGATTGAAATTAGGTGCAATATATAACGGCAAATGAAATAAATTCTTGATGTAATAAAACTACTTAATTTGTTTTTTTTATGCATTTTTCTTTATATCTAAAATCTAGACAAATGTTGCTTTACAGGGAAGGATAATCAGGAATTATGTTAATTCTAGATTATTAGTCTGAAAATTCGCCCTATCTCAATGCTGCATTCTTTGTTAATAACAAGGAAATAGGAATATTGCTAAGAATAATTAACGAACAACCAACTTGGCGCTAATCTTAATGATGTTTTTATACAGATATTTTTTATCTTTCTATCATTTTCAGAGCTATCTCACTGACGTGACTTAATCGTTTTTTAAGGAGTGTGCTAAGCTCGAATCATCAAAACGTTAGGTGGTCAATCATGGTCTTCGTCATTCTTTGGTTTGCGATTGCAGGGTTAAGTGAGTACTTGGTGTGGGGCTATCCGCTATTGGCGGTATCGCTGGCTCTACTTTTTGTGGTGCTCGGTGGATACTGGATTTACCGGGTCAGGAAAATTCAGGTAAGTGATGAGCTTTCTGATGAGGTCAGGTCAAAGTCAATCAGTAATCTGAACCTGGCTTTTTCAGTAGGGCTGCTGGCGATTCATGCTGTTATTTTGTTGCTAGTTCGCTGATTAGATAGGGGGTTGATGACATATTTTGTCATTAACTGTGCCATTGACTCCAGGCGGATATGAGTATCCAGGCAGCAACAACCCAACATAAAACGGCGGCAAACAAGGCTATAGGTAAACGTAAATGAGCAATAAAAAAATAAAGTGATATCAGATAGATAAAGTAAGGAATTATGGCCCATAAGCCAAACACAATTGTTATACGTAATGCCTGGATGCTACGCTCGCTACCCACTATATAATGTGCGATAAGAGCAAATGTCGGAAACAATGGGATTAAACCGGCAATATAGTAATTGCGTGTTTTCGATAATATCCCAATCAATACGACAACCCCGGCACCGATCAAGGCTTTAAGCAGCAGACCCATTATTGTCTCGAACATATTAAAAATTTAAGCTGCCAATAAAGTATATTTATGGAAAGAAAATTCTTTATCGGCAGCGGAGTTACATCAAGGTATTACACGTGCCTCGCCGCTGCTATTGACGATAGCCGTTCTTAATTTGAGTCAGTGTATTGGTGAAAACTTCAGCTTGAGCAGGGTCTTCGATACCGGCGATAGAGCGTTCGATATTTAAGATTACTTTCCCAGCGTCGGCTTGGCCGATCGCTTTTAGCAGCAGGGTCATAGTCGCTTTCAAACAGGCAACTTCATTTGCTAAAGTTTCTGGGTCAGCAGAAGTGGTAAAGTCTGGATTACTCATTTTTTTTCCTGAAATTGTAGCTTACCAGTGCACAAAGCGACGAGGAGGTCCTCGTATCACAGTGAACATTAGCTGCATTATTAAACAATTATTTTATTATATCATAAACTGATGATTAGCTTTGATAACCTGTACGCAATTTTATATGAACAGCCAGAACAGTGGTGTTGTTGATGGTTACAGGTGGTGACCATCTCCTGGTCAATGTTGTCACTCAATCCGCCTTAACTTAATTAAGTCAATTTTGTTCATAGAAAACATATCCAATTTTCAGTGGGATTTGTGTCAAAAAACACCCATTTTGATAGTAAATGAAATATAGATAATAAATAAAAACTAAGAATAATTCCTATGCTAGGAAATAGTGCAGCATTGGCTTATTGCCAGTTGTATCAATATGTTGTCTCTGCCTGACTAAAAATTAACTTTTTAGCGTTAAGATTTATTTTTTGGATGAATATGTGGCTAACGCCGAGAAAAGTCTTAAAAAACTTTTCTTTTCTATCGGGTCATTAATTGATATGCCTGCGATTTTATGTACATAGTCAAAATGATGATGAAAATAATATCTGTCAAACAATATAGATATGAATTTGCAATTATTCTGTATTCATTCTTTGGGCGAAAACAAGTAATATCATTGGCGTAAACAAAGTGTGATTAGGTTACTCCCTTATTTTTGGAGAATTTTCTTTGATTAGCGTTCTTCTTGTTGATGACCACGAACTGGTGCGCGCAGGGATACGACGCATTCTTGAAGACATCAAGGGTATCAAAGTAGCGGACGAGATGCAGTGTGGTGAAGATGCGGTAAAATGGTGCCGTAGCCATATTGTTGATATCGTTTTAATGGATATGAATATGCCCGGTATTGGTGGGTTGGAGGCTACCCGCAAGATTTTGCGTTTTTCTCCGGATACTAAAGTTATCATGCTAACCATTCATACTGAGAATCCATTACCAGCGAAAGTTATGCAAGCTGGAGCCAGTGGATATCTGAGTAAAGGCGCAGCACCTCAAGATGTGATTACCGCGATCCGAGCGGTTCACTCGGGGCAACGTTATATCGCTTCTGATATCGCGCAGCAAATGGCTTTGGGGCAGTTGGAGCCTCCAACAGAGACGCCATTTAGTTGTTTGTCAGAGCGTGAGTTACAAATTATGCTAATGATCACGAAAGGCCAGAAAGTGAATGAGATATCGGAACAACTTCATCTGAGCCCCAAGACTGTGAATAGCTATCGTTACCGGATGTTTAGTAAGCTTAATATTAGTGGTGACGTTGAGCTGACCCATTTGGCCATTCGCCATGGTCTGTTTAACGCGGAGACGTTATCTAATAGTGACTGATTGTTTTGATTCTAAAGAGTTTTTAAAAACTGTCACCAGTCAACCTGGTGTTTACCGCATGTATGATAAGGCGGGGACAGTTATTTATGTCGGTAAAGCCAAAGATCTTAAGAAGCGCCTGACGAGTTATTTCCGTGCTCAGGTGGCAAGCCGCAAAACGGAGACTTTGGTCAAGAATATTGCTCAGATTGACGTGACCGTCACTCATACAGAGACGGAAGCGCTATTGCTTGAGCATAATTACATCAAGCTTTATCAGCCCCGTTACAACGTGTTGTTACGGGATGATAAATCGTATCCACTTATTTTCCTAAGCGCGGATAAGCATCCGCGTCTAGCCATTCACCGTGGCGCAAAGCATGAAAAGGGCGAGTATTTTGGGCCATTTCCCAATTCCTATGCTGTTCGAGAAACGCTGGCACTATTACAAAAACTTTTCCCTGTAAGGCAGTGTGAAAACAGTGTCTATCGCAACCGTTCTCGCCCATGTCTGCAATACCAAATCGGTCGTTGTTCTGGGCCATGTGTGTCAGGGCTGGTGAGTGATGAGGAGTATCAGCGGCAGGTTGATTATGTGCGTTTGTTCCTCTCAGGCAAAGACCAACAAGTACTGACACAGCTCATCTCTCGTATGGAAGAAGCCAGCCAATTACTTCATTTTGAAGATGCTGCCCGTATTCGTGATCAAATTCAGGCGGTACGGCGAGTGACAGAACAGCAGTTTGTTTCTGGCGACAGTGAAGATCTCGATGTTATTGGTGTGGCATTTGATGCAGGATTAGCCTGTGTTCATGTGTTATTTATCCGGCAAGGCAAAGTATTAGGTAGCCGAAGTTATTTCCCCAAAGTGCCAGCAGGAACTGAATTGAGCGAAGTTGTCCAAACCTTTGTTGGGCAGTTTTATTTGCAAGGGAGCCAGGGACGCACGCTCCCTGGCGAAATTTTGCTAGATTTTACCTTGGCGGAAAAAGATCTGTTGGCTGCTTCTCTCTCGGAACTGGCGGGAAGAAAAATTCAGATTCAAAGCCGGCCACGGGGGGATCGCGCTCGCTATCTCAAGCTTGCCCGCACGAATGCTTCAACCGCACTAGTTACACGGCTGTCTCAGCAATCAACTATTCATGAGCGTATGAAAGAATTAGCAAAAATTCTTAATCTTGATGAAATAAATCGGATGGAATGTTTTGATATCAGCCATACGATGGGGGAACAAACAGTGGCATCTTGTGTGGTATTTGATGCAAATGGCCCTGTACGTTCGGAATATAGACGCTACAATATTAGTGGCATCACGCCCGGTGATGATTATGCGGCGATGTCTCAGGTGCTGAAACGCCGATATGGCAAAGCATTAGATGATAAAAAAATTCCTGACGTTATCTTTATTGATGGTGGGAAAGGGCAGTTATCTCAGGCTTTTGACGTTTTTGCCTCACTAAATGTGCCGTGGGATAAGCAAAAGCCTTTATTAGTCGGTGTCGCCAAAGGGAGTGATCGAAAAGCCGGGTTGGAAACATTGTTTCTGGCTGCAGAAGGGGAAGGGTTCTCGTTACCTCCGGATTCACCGGCTTTGCATTTGATCCAACATATTCGTGATGATTCTCATCATCACGCAATAACCGGGCATAGACAGCGCCGCTCAAAAGTAAAAAATACGAGCGCATTAGAAATGATAGAGGGAGTGGGCCCTAAACGGCGGCAAATATTGCTGAAGTACATGGGGGGACTGCAACCTTTACTTAACGCAAGCGTCGAGGAAATTGCAAAAGTGCCAAGTATTTCACAAGCATTGGCAGAAAAAATCTACAATGCATTGAAACACTGAAGCTAATGTTGCACCATACTCATAATATCCACACCAGCCAGATAGTTATCGTAGCATTATGCAATTGAATATACCGACTTGGCTTACCCTGTTTCGTGTTGTACTCATCCCATTCTTCGTTCTGGCATTTTATCTGCCATTCGTTTGGGCTCCGATGGTTTGTGCCATCATATTTGTGTTTGCAGCAGCAACCGATTGGTTTGATGGCTTTTTAGCCCGCCGTTGGAAACAGACAACCCGTTTCGGGGCTTTTCTCGACCCTGTTGCGGACAAAGTTATGGTGGCCATTGCCTTAGTGCTGGTTGCTGAACATTATCATGTCTGGTGGATTACTCTGCCGGCAGCGACTATGATTGCCCGTGAAATTATCATTTCCTCTCTCCGAGAGTGGATGGCTGAAATTGGCAAACGTAGCAGTGTTGCAGTTTCATGGATTGGTAAGGTTAAAACAACCGCTCAAATGGGCTCATTGGTTGGTTTGCTTTGGCGTCCTGACCATAATGTTGAGCTAGCGAGTTTTGTTCTGCTTTACATCGCTGCGGTACTTACTTTTTGGTCAATGTTTCAATATTTAAACGCTGCGTGGAAAGATTTGCTCGAACCTTGATCGAAGCGCCGCAAAAAGCAGCAAACGAACACATTAGTCAGATAATTTTATTGACTCATTGCGTCAGGTAAGTAGAATGCATCGCATCAGACGGCAGCAACGAAATGTCGAAAGATAGCAAAAGAATCAGTAAGTTCTGATGTTGCGGGAATAGCTCAGTTGGTAGAGCACGACCTTGCCAAGGTCGGGGTCGCGAGTTCGAGTCTCGTTTCCCGCTCCAAATTAGTAGGTTGGCGACAAGCGAACCTTTGCAGTAAGGCAAAGAAGAATAAGGCGCGTTGGCAGAGTGGCCATGCTACGGATTGCAAATCCGTCTACCTCGGTTCGACTCCGGGACGCGCCTCCAGTTTTCCAGAGCCCGGGTGGTGAAATCGGTAGACACAAGGGATTTAAAATCCCTCGGCTTATGGCTGTGCGGGTTCAAGTCCCGCCCCGGGCACCATGGAAACAAATCTAAGTAAAACAAAGTAGTATGAGTATGTCGTTAACCGCCGAGAGGCGGTTTTTTTGTGCCTGAAATCACCTTTCATAATATCCCTTCATAATATTATTTCTGCTTTACTGGTCTCCTACCGCTGGCACTATCGCAATTTTACGATCATATCGTGCTGTTTGAGCTGCATTCTTGTGTCCTGATATCGCCTGTTTTTCGTAAAGCGATCCGCTTAAATCAGAGATTCCTTTTGCCTTCAAATCGTGAAAAGTGAAATTAAACTCTAATTCTGGATACTTCTCTTTTGCCTCCGCTTTGGCTTTCAGCCATCGGCTATTAAAACCATCTCTTGTATATCTGGCACCGGATTGTTGGTGGATAACAAAGATGCTGCTCATTCCTCTGTTTAACGGTAGTTGACTGGCGAGCTTTATAACTGCGGTTAAACGCGGTCCCCATGCTTTGATTTGAGAAATACCCGTTTTACTTTGTTGTATTAAGATCCCATCATCAATTAGTTGGTTCTTCTTCATGCCTAAAATATCGGCTTGTCGTGCACAGCATAAATATGCCAGTTCCATTGCGACCTGAACTACTGGCGGGGAAACTTGATAAAGCGCATCGTATTCTTTATTGGTTATATAACGTGTACGGCTGGTTTCTTTAAATTGCTTCACGCCTTTGCATGGGTTCATTTTCACCATCCCTCTCTCATAGGCCCATCGAAAGACACGGGATGTAAAGGCTTTTTCCCTATTAGCCTGAGTGCGACTTTTTACGCCACGCTTATCCATATACTTGCGAATATGCTCAGGTTTTATTGCATCTGGATGGACCTCGCCGAAAACAGATAATACTTTTACCGCATATTTCCGATAATCTTTCTGTGTCTCAACAGCTAGCTCTATAAAATCGGCAGATAGAAAGAATCGACTAACAAGCCAATTAAAGACATTTTCATTCTGTTTATCATTTATTAACGCCTCATACGCTGCCCATACTTGGGCCGGACTGGCATCGAATCCGCAGAGCCTTATCGTTCCCCCGAGCTTAGGCTTAAATTCAAATGCAGAACGCCCCCTGCATGTTCGTGGAGGCATCCAGTTGTCTTGTGGGTTACTGCGTTTTCTCCCCATTAATCTAATGCTCCGAAGTTAGGCTCAACAGATATTTCAGTCGCTGCTTTGGGGGTATGACGAAGAGATAGGGGATCTTGAAAATGGCCCCATGTAGTTTGCGGACGGCCATCTCTACGGATTATAAAAAATATCCCAGCATTTTTAAGTGCTTCACATTGCTTTGAAGGGATATGATACCCGGTCAGCTCAATCATCTCCTCTTTGGTGATTATGTCGTGGTCGTTTTTCATGGTCTTGCCCCTGTATCATTTGGGTTATTGCTCTGTCGGTCGCAGAACAGGCCCGCTGTATATCTTGGTCGGTGAGTTTGCTGCTTTCGTACGCTGGCTGATAATTTACCGATCTTAATATCGAAGTCGGTCAATAGACGCTTGCCTGGTTGCCATTGCT
>NZ_KN150732.1 GCF_000754805.1 Yersinia frederiksenii ATCC 33641
GGTATAGGAGACCGCTGTTGTTATATTGCTCATTTTCATAGTCTCCCCCTCCCGGACGGGCTGGGCGTGTAGTGGAAATAAAAAAGGCCACCATCCGGCAGCTCTACTTGTTCCCTCCCGGTTTTGGATATGGGAGAGGTTTAAACAGCTTCGTGTTGAGCCGTTTTCTTGCCCGCTTATTGAGAAACTTGATATAGCGGAACTGGGTAAATTTATGTGCTGTTGCACGGTGAAAATTAGCTTGAAGATGCAAGCCCCGCGCACCTGCTTTACTGGCCTTGGTTGTTAAAGCAATTTTGTGGTACCACTCGCCGTCTAATTCGTAGAACGTGCTTTGATGGCTACCCACATAATCAAAGTTGCTAGCCTGATACACCACCCCGAAGCGACCGCACCGCTCATCAGCAAATGTCTGCACCCACTCAACACCGGGGTGAAGCAATTTGATAGTTTTGAGTGCGTAACTGATCGCCCGTGATTCCGTATTCGTCAGCATGTCGTCGTGTACCCAGAGTCGGTTTAACTCCATGTATTGCCTGTTACCTGTTCCCTCAACGACTCGCCCTCCGCTGCTGGGGTTCATTGCGTAACCCCATTGCATAACGCCAACTAGATCGCGCCCGGAGAAAATACCGAGGTGCAAATATGAGTTGTTCACTATGCGCTTGCTGTAATGAAAGTGGATAATAACGAGGCGAGCCAACCAGACGGGGATTGTGGCAACGTGCAGGTCTGAACATCCGTACCCCACGGTTACGCCGTCATAAACTACCGGAGCAGGCTTACCCACGGCGCGGGATGCGTTTTTGTAACTTAACTTTTTCATGGTCATATATACAGTATTCCGTTAGGATACCACCGCTGACGTTAGCAGGGTGGGCCTTGGTTATACTCATGACCGGAAACATGGGTGTAATGGCCTCTGCATGGTGCAAACATGCCGGGGTCGCCCATTTCTAACGAGTGATAGATGATAGCCGCTTGACTCAAAAGGTCAGGCGGTTTTTTGTTGAGAGGCAGAAATAGAAAAACCCGCACAGATGGCGGGTTTCTTTTAATTTCGTCGCTTGCGTGTACAGCTCCGCGAGCTTATGTCTAAATCATATATTTTTTGTTCAAATAGTCAAAGTTTTTTTCTCAAATCTTTTTATGTCTTTATCAAAGGCATCACTCATCGGGCGATAAAGCATATATTCGGCAGTGCTAATCCAGGCATCAATACGGCGGCGACACGTTGAAATGGAAAGCTCTGGGTGTGCCTCCTGCATTTCCTCCGCCATCGTGTAACGTTTCTTTTTATAAATGTAATGCTGCTGCAGTATCCCAATTAACCCAGGGGTCGATTGTAGAACCAGGCCAACAACCGAATCCATTAATAGCCCCTCATCATCCGTACAATAGATTAGATTACTATGGGCCTTGGGGTTGTTAAGGTCGCCAAATATCTCGAACAATTCCTCTTTTGATAAGCCTGATTTTCTCAGTTGGCTAATAGCGGCTTTTAATGCGGCTTTAGTTATTTGTTGTTTTGCCAATAATCGAGAAAATACCCCCTGAGCCCCTCCTGATTTCGCTATACGTGACCAGCGCCCCCACATCTTCAACTTACCCTTGAGCCAAATAAGCTCTAACGTATTTAAGTGTAACTCGTTGCCATCAGCCTTACCGCACGTTGTCGGATAAATCATAATTTCCCCTCCTTTCTCAATATATTCTGTGTGCGCATAACGCCCTCTGCGTGATATAGCCGCGCCGTGTCGCCATCAATTAAACGAGTGCGCCGATCACATTCGTCATGACATGCACTACATCCCCATGCGGCCTGTTCATCAGAGGGTTTAATTCCGGTACCGCAGGTTCCTGCCAGTCGGTAATGAGTGAGCACCACGGTTTCAGGGTTGCCATTGCATACACCCGGAATACGGATCTGGCACTCGCGGCCCCTTGCCTCTTTGCGTAAATTAGCCATGATTGCCCCTAAGCCGCATAACTCATTAATTGACTGGCGGCGTTCTCTGCCTCGGATGGATGACTGAATGATTTACTGAGAATGAAAGTCCATAGAACATTCAGCACTGCTTTGTATAAATCGTTGAATTCCAACTCGTCCATTTTCGAGAATGAAATAGAGCGAGGTTCGCGCAGCGTTGAGCCGTCCGGTAGTTCGTATAGGTCATAATGTCCCGACTCAACGGTTACCCAACGACGGAAAGCGTGGAATGATTTTGCAGTGGATAAATTCGCAGTCCGTTTACCGGCCACCAGCGCCAGATAATCATCAGCTATTTCATGAAGTACGCCCTCATTCCCCACATAGGAAATAAGTTGGCTTACATAACCGCGCAGGAATTTAAGTTCGAATGGTGATATCGCCCCGCCCCTTGGCTCCCAATATTCAAAACCAAGGTTGAGCAGCGAGAAGAATTTACGATGAAACGGCGCATTACGCACACGTTTAAATTCGCCAGTGACAATAGTCCCCAGCTTGGTGTTTTTGACAAAATCCTCAGCATCCGGCGTGGCCGGTACCAAGATCCCACCTGTTGATTTGGTAAAACTATACTGTGCCATTTCCGCCCCCGGATATATGGCACAGCAGCACGATATTTAGGTTATCGGGTGTTCAATCCGACACTTATATAATAACAGAATCAATCGAATTATTTTCAATAAGTTTTAACTGACATCAATACCAGTAAGATCTTTAATTTTCTTCTTAGCAAACCCTTCCGCAAGAGATTTAGTCACTGACATTAATGTTGATAATCCCTCATCTTTAAAGCCAGTCTTGATTGTCTGCCAAACTTCTTTCTGTCTTAAGTCAGCAATGAAATCATGGCCCCTAGCTGTTAGCCGAAGAGGAAGTAATACCCAGTCATATCCTTCATCATCAGAATTAGAATAAACGATACCAAAGCCTTGTCCACCATCAATACGGCAGATTAACCCTTGGTCGTCGAGTAATCTCATATGAAAAACGAAATCTTCATCACACTTAAAACCTTTTAACTCTAACTCTTCAATATTAGTTTCAGGCTTTTCCGATGACTCAAAGGCATCAAGTAAATTACGCAAATACTCGTGATTAATTTTCATTAAATTGCTCCTGTGACATGTCATATCACTATATATTTAATTTAGTCTCATGCCAGCCAAGAGTTTGCCAGCATTCACTTTCACCGATAAATGCGCAACCAAGACTATCACCCGGTAGAGCATCACCACACTTACCACACCTGCGCCCCGCTTGCTGTTTGAGCAGCGCCTGCAGCTCGGCGTTATCTTTTCGGATCAGCATAGTGATGTATTCGTCCATGTCGTACGGTTCACGCTGTGGGCGGCGTAGGGCACAGTTCTGCTGTAACATTTCTTTCTCTTGCTGGTCTATCGTCGCTATTAATTTATAGCTGCCACTATCACGCTCTTTCTGACGCTGTAGGCGTTTACGGGCCGCAGCCCGCTCTTTGGTATCAGTCATGCGGATGCTCCCGTTTATCAATGTTAGGGCTGAACCATAGGCATTCTATTTTGGTGACCGTGCCGCCCATACCAGCGCTGGCCTGTGCTGATTTTGTTTCTTTGCACCACCCGGCCAGCATGTCGTTATACAGTTCGCTGTCATAACCGGAAATGATCGACATACCTTTCAATTTTCTGACCGGCTCGAGTAATTCAATATGGTCTTGCTCGGTCATTTCATGGCGATATGAATAACCAGTTGGTTTCCAACGTTGGCGCGTTTCCGGCAAATATGGCGCATCAATGTAATTCAAAGTGCTGTCAGTATCATGATCCAGTAACACCTGAACGGCTGGGCGGTTCTCTATCAATACGCCAAGTAAACGCGAACCAATGGCGGCTAAATTATCAGGATAAGACGCCCATAACTGCTGGGCTGTCGAATATTCTCGTTTGGTATCAGTCCTAAACCCTGATTTATTGGCTGTGGCCGATGCTGAACTAAATCCCATTGTGGCCTTAATTACCGTCCTGCGGGCCTGTTCCAATTCATCATCAATAGGCTCATAGGCAAAGTTAAACTCTTCACGGCTATATGGTGTCAGCACACATAAATCACGTAAACGTATGTTCATTACTGGATCTTGCAGCACTCGGAATAGGTTCACAATTTCGCCATCAAGATCATTATAAACCTCAGCGTGGGAGCGGGCCTTTCTCAGTAGAACTGATGCCGCCCCCCCGAACGGCTCAACATAGCAACGGTGAGCAGGGAAAAAACTGGTTATCCATTTCGCTAATCGGAATTTTCCGCCGTGATATCTGATGACCGGATGTTTTATCTCTGTCATGCCGCCACCCTCCAGATACACAGCTCTGGCATATTCGCCCTTACCAGTGCCTCGGCAAAGGGAGGCGGTACTGCATTACCACACCTTGCCACCTGCTCAGATTTAGGCCAGATTGTGCCGTCAATATCCCGGTCAATAATGTAATCTGGCGGGAACCCGCTGGCGTTGTACAGCTCGCGGGCAATCAACATGCGCATGCATATATCAACGATGATGTATTCGCCCACAGATAGATATTGTGGTCGTGGCGCGGGGAATAAATGCCAGTCGTCCGGTAAATCGCTGAAATGATCCACCAGTCGTGCGCAGTTCCATGCGTTGTAGCGCTGCTTGTCGGTCAGTGGTTCGGCATCAAGATTGCTTTCTACCAAGCCAAAACGTTCTTTGGTTGTCACAGCATGTATCGGCTCTGATAAATCCACCGCGCCGCCAGTGCCGTAATACTTGGTCAGAAATGCGTTTACCAGTCCGACATGATTACCGCCCGCGGTTAAAGTCGGTACCGGTTCGGTGATGGGTTTACCATCGCGACATGTACCACGCAGTTGTACCAGGTGAGATGTACAAAGCGCATGGTGATCAACCGTGGTGATGGTGTGTAATGGCTCGTTAATATCGATGCCTGCACCGGTATAATTGCCGCCATAATGTTTTACCAGATGAGCGGCCACCATTCCCATTGCATGACCATTACCACCGGGGCGAATCGATGTACCGGCCGTGATAGTCGATAATGGCTCATCACATTGTTGGCCTATAGCGCCGGTCCTAAATTTGGTTATATGCGGTGCCAGTATTGCACTGGCTAACTGGCTTTTACCGCCCCCACCCGCCGTAACGGTACCCAGTGGAGTATTGATATCATTTGCCGTGCTGTTGCCGAACTGACGCACAACCACCGGCGCAGCGATAGCAAAACCATGTGTTCTAGTGATTGTTTGTAACGGGTCACGCAATGATTGCCCACGGAAACAATCATATTTGGTTTTAGTGCTGGTGTGGTTGCACTTCACTGCATACGGCTCCAGCAACAAATGCTCAGCCTTGCTGGTGATAGTGGTTAGCGGCTGATCTAGCGGATACTGCAGACGGTCGCCACCGAAACCGGTTTGGCCCAACCTCACAATAAATGGATCAGGGTTATCGATAACAAAGCGTTGCAGCCCTTTGACGATGCGCCGCAAGGTATTATCAGCCAAATCCTTTTTGCGACCGAAAATAGAGCGTGTTGGCTGGCTCCAGTCGATACACTCGGCCGCCGTGCGCCAAGGTTGCAACATGCCAGAAAGCACATCTGCAGAGTTTGGTGCGCCGTGGCTTGGCTCTGGCCATACAACCGACTCGCCGTCACAACGCCCAACCACAAACAACCGCTTTCTGATAGTGGGTGTACCGTAATCACAGGCTTTTAGCTCCCGGTGATCCACGTTATACCCCAACCCCGAAACCAGTTTCACCGCCTCAGGACTATTGATATCTATCTTCAAGAATTCACATACTTCTGCTAGTGCCGGGTGATTGCCATCAATACCGGTACCTAGCATGCCAATAAACGCCTTGAACGTTTCACCTTTACGGGCTGGATCAGGTCGGTGATTACCCTCACTATCCGTTAACAATGGCCCCCAGCCGCGAAACTCTTCGACATTTTCCAGCATCAGAAAACGTGGGCGAACTGCCAGCGCCCAGCGTAATACCACCCAGGCTAAACCACGAATTTCTTTCTTAACTGGCGTGCCACCCTTAGCTTTGGAGAAATGGCGGCAATCAGGACTGAACCAGCCAAGCAATACCGGCAGACCGCCGGTAGATATCAGCGGGTCGACACTGAAAATATCCTCAGGATAATGCAACGTTCGCGGGTGATTAATGGCATGCATCGCCATGGCTACCGGATTATGGTTCATCGCGATGTGTGGTTCATAGCCTAATGCTTGCTTGATTCCCTCGCAGCTCCCACCGCCACCAGCGAACCCAACGACAACCAGACCATCCTGCAAATCAGGTCGTGCAACTGTAATTTCTTTGCGCCGCGCCCATGCATGAGCCGCCTTTTGAATGTTGCGCGGATCTTCCCGCGTCAAAAACATTTCGTTCATCTTGGCCAGTAGCTGCTGTTGCTCTGACTCACTCATTGGGTGAACAGGAATGACTGACGAGGCGCATTGCTGAACTTCAGTAGGCCAGATCATTGCGCCCCCTCACGTAGTCTTGCTGCGAAATCAAGAATATTGGAAATCTCGCCTGTATCTGCCATTACACCAACGTCAAAAGCTTGTACGTGACGGTGCTGCGCAAATTTTTCAACACCCCCCGCCTCCACATCATTAAGAGCCAGAATGGTTGCAGGGACACTAATTACTTCGTATAGCGCCTCAAATGCATCTTCTTCATAGTCGCCACATGAAGAGATGCCATCTACCGTATTCAGATGCCCCCTGTTGTAACCGGCGTTATATACATGGACGCAGGCTTGTTGGAGTGCTGCGTTCTCGGCAACAATCACATTATATTTCCCCTGCCACTCCAAACACTCCCGCTCGTAGTGCTTTGCTGTGCGCCGGTTCTTATTAGCTGATGCCACCAACTCCGCTATACGGTCAGCGATGCCGTTTAACACCTCACTTTCACGTGGTTCCACTCTTTCCGCTGCTGAACGAATTGCAGCAATCATGCCATCGGTTGATATATTCATTTGGTCTCGCCTCTGTGGTCTCTGCGGTCACGCCAGTAATTTAAGCGCTCTTTAAAAAACTCTCGGTAATGCACCGGTACCCGTTCAATCGCTTCAAGTACATGAGCGCGGTTGGTCCTGCGCTCGTACAGGTTTTTGATTAAGCCGCTGGCTCTCAAATCAAGATTTAGCTTTTCTTGGTATTCCTGAGGCCAGAGGCAAATGTTGTACGGGAGTCCGGGCGGGAGATAATCCGATTGCCCGGTCATGGTATTAACTCCCCATGCCTACCGTGCTCATCAGTTGATTTATCCGAGATACTCGCAAGCAGTACGCCAGCTCCTTGTCATCAAATGGCATTCTGGCGGGCTTGGTTCGGGGTTCGCTTTTGTTGCGTTTTACTTGCGTGTCAGAGAATCGGAAAAAATCCTCTGAGATACTGTTGAGGGTGTATTGAGTCTTTCGACCATTGCGGCGGGTAATGTCTGCGTGGGGTGATCGAACCATACCCTGTACTCGGTAGCGCAAAACGCTAATCGGCATTTCAGCATTAGGAAATTTTAAAGTAATAGCCTCGATAATCTGGCTGTAGTTCATGCTTTGGCCCAGCATAACCGCTGCCAATTCACGGGTAGTTAGTTCACGTTTTTTCATGGTCTTGCCTCTTTTTTGGTTACTTAAACGCTGGTCAGGCGCGGTTAAAATTTTGGTGTTGAATAGTGTTTTTCTTTGGCCGGTGGCCTTGATGCCTCTTTTGCCATTCGGCTGGCTTCTTTTGCCACCAGTTGATCCACCGGTAGAAAGTGGCCGTTTTTAAATTCCTGATAAACGGTACCAGGCTCGCCAAATCGGTTTTTGGTTACTATGGCCTCAGCAAATCTTGCTGCCGGACTATCTGCGTTATAAACCGCTTCTCGATACAGCATGATGATGCTGTCGGCGTCCTGCTCGATTGAACCTGAGTCCCTGAGGTCGGAACTGATTGGCCTGCGGCTACCTGGTGGCCGTTCATCCACTTTTCGCGACAACTGGCTTAGTGCAAAAATCGGGGTGTTTATCCGACCGGCCAGCGTTTTTAATCCGCGTGAAATTATTCCGATCGACAGGTCATTACGCTCCGCCTTTGGTTTCGTAATCAGGCCAAGGTAATCAACCATCACCATTCTCAGTTTCGGGTACCGGCGCTTGTGCGTTTCTGCGATAGCCCGTATCTGATCGATGGTTAGCTCACTGGCATCAACGATCCAAATATCACGACCATTCAATGCCTGTAGCGCGGAGTTAATACGCGCCCAGTCCTCATCACATAACGTTTTAGGGTCGCGTAATTTAGACACTGGCAAGTTACCAGCACCGGCAACGGAACGCTCAACCATCTGTAGGGAGGCCATTTCCATACTGAATATCAGCGCACCACCGCCGTTCTGTGTAGCACCCTCAACAATCTTTAATGCAAACTCAGTCTTACCCATCCCCGGACGCCCAGCGATGACAACCAAGTCCTGAGGGTTAAAACCGCCCGTTATTGCATCCAGCTCGACAATGCCGCTTTGCAGGTTCATCGACTCAATCTCACCATTCATGCGCTTATCGAGCATATCCATGTAGTTGGGTAACAAATCGTTCAGATGTACGGGGATGATGCCGCCGCTGTCTGCCGTCATATCGATCAGTTGTGTTACCGCACCCTGTATTACCTGATCGCGCTGTTCCTGATTGTTAGCCCCTCGGATGCCGTCAGCAGCGGTCTGGAATAATGCGGTCATGGTTCGGCTATACCAGGTCTTACGGGCATGTGCGGCATATCCTTTCAGATTCGCTACGTTTCCCGGCATACGGACGATTTCAGACAGAGTGGCCAGACTACTGCCGCCCAATGCCTCACTGACAAACAGGACATCGATCAACCCTTTAGTCAGTGCCTGCTTTTTAATTTCCGCATACGCAGAACGGTATATTCTTATGCTGAATGCTTCCTCTGGCAGTGTGGCAATCACCTCCAGTGCATCGGGGGTAGAACCGCCATAAAGCAGACCAGATAAAATTGCTGCTTCCAATTCTTGAGGCTTCATAGCGCACCATCACGGGTTTTTCTTAAGACTTCCGGTTTCATCAGATAATCAAAGTTTGCCCGCCAGCCTGCCCCATCATCACCACCGAAATAAAACACGGTTGCCTGTCCGCGAAAGGCTTCGAAGTAGCTCTGGAACGCTTCAAGGTCTTTGGTTTTGAGGTATTGGAGTAATTCGCGGATGGCGTGTTTACGGTCCTGATCGATTTCAGCCGGTGGCAAAACATCGCTGAATACAAGGTTATACGCAGTAATGACCTCATCGCAATCAATCCGCCCAGCAGACTCAGACCATGCACGGGCATCAGCCAGATAACCATCGAACCGGTTTACACGGCAGATATTCGCAGGTTTGGCATACTTGCCGTTGCGGGGTTTCCAGGTATTTACTACCCAGAGGGCCACTAATTTCAAATCAGCCAGCGCGTAGGCTTTGCGTGATTTCGTTGCCGTCAGCAAGGTTTCGAATGGGCTAGAATCTTCACACCGGGTATGGGTGAGTTCGTTGTAATACGCCAAAGCCCTTTCAGCGTCAGCGAGAGTATTTTCGGTTTCCCCTTGAGGGGTAAGGGGTGTTTTATTCTTTGTAGTATTCTTTGTAGTATTCTCTTGTAACATTTGGTCATTCTGACTAGATGTGATCTTGTCATTCTGACCTGCTCCCAATTGGTCATTTTGACCAGATGCATTTGTAGAATTAAGCAACTCCAATTGGTCATAATTTATCGAATACCACTTAGTGCGGTTATAGGGATCACTGAGCAACACTTTATGTAACTGACCAACTGAAATTAGTTTCATTTCCAGCAGGTTTGCCAACGTGCGTTTAATCGTACTATCAGACCAAAAGCCTAATTCATCGGCCCATTCAGCCGCCGATTTATAAAACCACTTCCGGCCTTCATGACGGTGATCCGACCGACATAGCCAATAATGAATTTGCTGAACGAGTATGGCTTCATTGAGGCCAATCTCTTTTGCAAGCGAGGGTAGTACTTGCAGCGGAGGTTCATTAATTAACAGCTTGGCGCTATTCATCTTCAAACCCCCAGCGCTTCCGCTATTTGCCGACAGGCAGACTGATAATCGTCAGCTGATAGGTTCATCAGGCGCAGGTCTGCTTTCTTCTGCTCGTACTGTTCCCACACGCTATATGCGGCAACCTGACGCCCTGCAAAAATTGGCTCTATGTCAGCTATGCTTGCCGGTTGCCCGTTCAGCCGGAACCCGTTGCAGTAGGTAATTTTATCGATAGATGTAAGCATTGGTCTTGCCTCTGTTTTATACGGTGGTCAGCCGGTGGTGTTGTGGTCTGATTGCGTGAAGTGCCGCAACAGCGCCCGATATTCTTTGTGACATGTCACAGCCATCTAATAGAACAGCGCTAATTGCTGCGGCAAACTCTCTGCTGGCAATCGAAACCAAATAATTAACGGTCTCGCCATTTACTCTGGCCCGCCGTTCTGCTGGGAGCGCCGCTTTAAGTACCGGTGATAATTCCAAGACCTTTCGCATTGATGCTTTTGAATCCCCGCGCAACCAACGGAATAACTGCTGCCGGTTGTTGTTGATAGACTTCCAATCAGCGTTGCCCTCCTCGTCTTCAATGGGAGTGAGGCGTACTGAATCCGTACTGATATTAAGCAAGAAAAACATTCTGCTGATCTCGATAGCTACATGCTCCTGCCCCCGTTCTGCTGCCCACGCCTGTACTTCAGCTTTAAGGGCGTTAACTTGTTGTTCCACGTTGCGTCTCCTGTCGCAGGAAATTGATTATTGATAATCAGATTTTAAAAGTGGGTTTGGTTAAGCTGCGCTCTGATACATCGATGGGTCATATTTCAATTCGCCATGAGTAATGCGTTCAATCTTCATTGCTTGTTTCTCAGGGATAATTTCCCCCCAGCGACAAACTGCCGGGTGTTTTATTCCTAAGGCCATCGCGGTATTTACTACACCGCCAAAAAACTTGACTACCTCTTTCTTGTTCATAGGGACTCCTCTTTGATCATAAAGCGAAGGTAACAAAAGGTACATAACAATGCAAACACTTTTCACCACACTATCGCGTAACATTGGTTACATGAAAACTGAAATGAATGACCGCATCCGTATTCGCAGACTGCAACTGGATCTCACTCAAGTCCAATTAGCCAAGGCTATTGGAGTGAGTCGAGTATCAGTTACGAAATGGGAGTCAGGGATAACCAAACCAGATGGAGAGAATCTTCACCGACTGGCGCAAGTACTTTCATGTACGCCAGAATGGTTACTCTATGGTACCGGGGATTTACGCCAGGTTGATGATACAAAAATCAAGCCTCTCACCGCCGTGCCTAATGCCATACCTGTTATTTCATCAGTTCAAGCAGGCACTTGGACTGATACATATTCAGCGGCCCGAATTTCTGATGTTCTTAGATGGTGTACTACCACAGTGAAGGTTTCTGAAAACGCTTTTGCCTTAGATGTTCGTGGTGAGTCGATGACAAACCCCAATGGGTCACCTTCTATACCTGAAGGTTCTACAGTCATCGTCGAGCCTAACTATGGTTCTATTGAAGATTTATACGGCAAGATAGTGGTGGCCATTATTGATGGTAGTTCCGAGGCCACAATTAAAAAGCTAGTCGTCGATGGACCTAATAAATATCTCATGCCATTAAACCCTAACTTTAGACCGATCGAAATCAACGGCAATTGCCGTATTCTCGGTAGAGTAGTACAGGTCACCCAAGACCTGTAATCAATAGCCCATCACCTCGGTGGGTTTTCTTACGCCCTTAAATGTAACTTATGGAACATCTATCTATTGACATGGTAGGTAACTATAGGTACATTCACGATATCAACACGGCACAGCAGCCGATAAGCAGTTTAGGTTTAGTACGTTCTGGCAGCCGGGAAGACGGCAAAAGAGGAAGGTTATGAAAGCAACTAAAAAGAAAACGAGTAAATTCCAGATCCAATATCGCTACTGTGGAATGTGGGCTAACGGAAATACTTACTCAACGCGCAAAGAAGCTGATGATTACGCACGTAATACTGGCCGTGATTATCAAGTAGTCAAAGTACGGTAACAACAGAATTTGGGTTGTTGCATTGGAGGAGAACCCCGCGCCAAGGCTCGGCATGATTACCACAGTGCAGCAGCCCAAACCAATAACGTAGCCACGACGGGAAAGTGTGGTGAGGCAAGACCAAAGATCTGACCCGCTGGCCCGGCGTAATGGGCACCAAATTACAGACGTAAAAAAACCCACCTAAGTGGGCTTCTTTACCCCGGGTCACCGACCAAAGTTAACCGGGAAGCTAACGGGGACCAACCCGTTAACAGAGGCAAGACCAACGGCTTACGCCATCAATCTTAAAAACAGTATATCAGGAGTTGCTATGACAGCACTACAGATAACCACCCAGCTATACATCCATGTAAATCCGCATTCAACAATGAAAGCTAACCGCTTTATTGTGAGTACCTGTGACATGTCACAATCAACACCAGCATATGCGTTACTTGAAACCCGCGAAATCACTATCGCTTTCGACGAACCCGATCCATTTGAAATCATCAGTAAGCAGGTTGATTCACTACGCGCTCAAAAAGAGCGGCTGGCGGCTGAATCATATCGGCATCAGTTGCTAATTGATGATCAGATTCAGGCATTGCTATGCATCGAGCACAGTACTCCATCGAACGTATCTGATGATACCGAAATTCCTTTTTAATTAGTCATACATCAAAGACCAAGATCCGTTTAAAAACCAAAGAGGCAAGACCAACATGACTGTATTTATTTGTTTATTCGAGCCGAAAAAAGCGGCTCTCAAAAATGGGGCTATACCACTGGTTATAGCTCTGGAAGCCATAAATAAGAAAATGGCATCCGCACTGGCCATCGGGAAATTATGGGAAGCCTACCCCGCTGCCGGTGATAACTTTGCTGATCCGAAAATCTGTGAGGATACTGTCGGGCAACCGCGCCCTGCTGTGGGTGATTTCGATGAGCAGTTCGCACAGGATAATACCTTTGATGGCAAAGTATGGACGCCAAATACCGTGGCATCGCCAGAGGATGAGGATGATAACGACGGCGACGAACAAGGCGATGATTCTGGCTTGGTGAACTACGCCAAGTTGGGCATTGATGTCAAAGTTGGCAAGATCCTAATGTATGGCTTGCGTGACATTGGTACACACGAACTATCACTAGTGTATGACCTGATTAACGACGACGAGGGTGATGCTGGGCTGCGTTCAATTATAACGGCGTTGGCTGGTATACCGGCTGTAGGCGCAATGTATCAGGAGTCGGTCAAAGAACTGGTCGACGCCATTAATGTGAAGTTTCCTAAGACCCCTCAATTTCCTGAAGTACAGAAGTTTGCCCAAAAATGGGTTGATGAACCCAATAAGCGGGACGAGTTAACTGGAACGAAGAAAGTTACCCGTATAAACACACCCACGCCTGATGCGCCAATTAAACGCGGCTTTGACCACACCTATAAAACGCTTGATCTCGAAGTCGCCCTCGCCTTGGTACCCACTGTTTTGAACTGTTGGGAAATCTACTCAGCAGAAATGAGGCAGGCAAAAGAGCTGATGGATAGCAATGATGATGCCTGGCGCAAGTGGTCTACCGAATTGCGCGTTCGCAGCGATGCGTTGTCTATTCCGCGTGAAACCATCTTTGAGATGATCCGCGCGGGTAAAGAAAAACCTATCTTCCTAACCGATGCCGCAGCCAGGAAAGAATTTATCTCACAATATTTAGCCGTTAAAGGCCCACAGCCCGCAGTTAAAAATCTAGGCGACGGCAAGTTCTCTATTGATGGTCTGGTCGGTGGTGAACAGCCAGCGGCAAACAGTGAAACAAAACTGGCATTGGTTGCCAATTCTGGGCCAGAAACTGAAACAAAACCGCCAATTGTTGCAACAGAACAGGAAAACCCTTCACAGGAACCTATCTCCGATAATGCCGCTCAACAGGCTAAAGAGACATTGGATAAGTTGGGTTACAGCGTTTATGCCTCAACTGATGAGAAGCCAGCAGAGATAATTGAGACGGCACAGCAAAATGACGTTGCTACCGTAGCGGTTACGGCTGATGAGTTCCAACACCGCGCCGGGTTGATTGAGCAAGAGATTGCGCAGAAATCCCCTGCGGAGCAAGAAAACCTGCATATCTGGAAATCAGTACAACGCACAGATCCACGCTTTACCAAACCTGTAGAGGGTGCGGGATATGTAGCTACAAGCATTAACGCTGAATATATGTTTATGCGAGCCACCGAAGTATTCGGCCCAGTTGGTGAGGGTTGGGGCTATACCATTCTTGAAGAAAAGATGCTTTCAGGCGCGCCAATGTCCGAGGCTATTTACGACGATAACAAGAAATATGTTGGTAACCGGCTTATTCGTGATGCCGATGGCACATTGATATGCGAACAAAATCACTCGATCAAAATTCAATTCTGGTACTCAGTCGAGGGTGATGTGCGTGGCGAGATCGAAAGTTACGGAGCCACCCCTTACATGTATAAAACCAATAAAGGAATTAAGGCAGATAGCGAGGTAATCAAAAAGAGCCTCACTGACGCCATTAAGAAAGCATTATCTATGCTGGGCTTTAGCGCCGACGTATGGCTCGGCATGCACGATAACCCCGAGTATAAAGCAGAAAATGACATTGAGTTTGCTATCAAGAACGCCAGTGAAAAAGCTGGTGACTCAGTTCGTCTGCGCAAAGAACTGGATGAGAAGTTAACCAAAGTAGGCAATACCATTACGAGCGCCGTCACCACCAACGAAGTGAACAAGGTTTATAGCACCATTGCGCGTGAAGTTGATGTACATCGCAAAGATGCCGAAGCCAAAGCCGATCACGAACACGCCAATTACCTCAAAACCCGCCTGCTTGCGTTACACCGCTTAACTGAAAAACGGGTTGCTGAACTTACCGCACAGGAGCCGACATTATGAGCAATACAGCAATCGCATTAGCCGCAGACCTTTTCAAACTGCAACAGTTGGTTGAGTCCTCAGAGGAACTCACGCCAGAAATGATCGCCGATACGCTTGAGGGGTTAGAGGGTGCCCTGGGGGATAAGCTGGATGCAACCTACGTCTTTGTTCGCAATCTTGAAGGGCAAGCAAAGACCTGTGATGAAGAAGCGAAGCGCCTAGCTGATCGTAAGCGATCGTTCGAGAACCGGGCAAAGTCGATCAAGCAGTATGTGCTTAGCTGTTTACTGGCTGCTGATATGAACACATTGAAAACGCCGTATAACACATTCACCGCTCGTAAAGGTGTGGCTAATGTGGTCATCGATAACGAGGATTTGTTGCCAAGTGAACTGGTAACGGTACAGACCATCGTAGCGCCGGATAAAAAGGCCATCAAAGAAGCCATAGAAAATGGCGTTGATGTTAAAGGTGCGCATATCGAAATAGGTAGTCGTAGCCTGCAAGTTCGATAATTTATCCAGCCCCGGACCAACGGGGCATTATTGAGGCAAGACCAATGCTAAGAAAGACACAAAAGCGGCACGAACTGGCCTATATAACACTCCCAGACGGAAGAACGGGAACCATCCACACCGATCGCCGCTGTGATGTTCACTATGATTTTCCAACTGATGTGCGCATTAGTAGCACACCACCGCAGCCAACCGCTGAAAAGGAGGCCAGGCAATGATCCGTTCTCAACTGGCCGTGTTCTTTATCACAGCAGGAGCAGCCTTAACTCTAATTTATGGGGCTGAGGTCAGCGCTGTAGCCGCGTTTTCATTTGGTACCGGTTTGGCTGTGGGGTGCTGGAGGCGTAGAAAAGTACCAACCAAAAGTTGATTTTGCTTAATCAGAAATAATCAAGCTGCCGCGCTAGCATGATGGTAAACCAACACCAGGGAAAACCATCATGCAGCAATGGCAACCAGGCAAGCGTCTATTGACCGACTTCGATATTAAGATCGGTAAATTATCAGCCAGCGTACGAAAGCAGCAACTCACCGACCAAGATATACAGCGGGCCTGTTCTGCGACCGACAGAGCAATAACCCAAATGATACAGGGGCAAGACCATGAAAAACGACCACGACATAATCACCAAAGAGGAGATGATTGAGCTGACCGGGTATCATATCCCTTCAAAGCAATGTGAAGCACTTAAAAATGCTGGGATATTTTTTATAATCCGTAGAGATGGCCGTCCGCAAACTACATGGGGCCATTTTCAAGATCCCCTATCTCTTCGTCATACCCCCAAAGCAGCGACTGAAATATCTGTTGAGCCTAACTTCGGAGCATTAGATTAATGGGGAGAAAACGCAGTAACCCACAAGACAACTGGATGCCTCCACGAACATGCAGGGGGCGTTCTGCATTTGAATTTAAGCCTAAGCTCGGGGGAACGATAAGGCTCTGCGGATTCGATGCCAGTCCGGCCCAAGTATGGGCAGCGTATGAGGCGTTAATAAATGATAAACAGAATGAAAATGTCTTTAATTGGCTTGTTAGTCGATTCTTTCTATCTGCCGATTTTATAGAGCTAGCTGTTGAGACACAGAAAGATTATCGGAAATATGCGGTAAAAGTATTATCTGTTTTCGGCGAGGTCCATCCAGATGCAATAAAACCTGAGCATATTCGCAAGTATATGGATAAGCGTGGCGTAAAAAGTCGCACTCAGGCTAATAGGGAAAAAGCCTTTACATCCCGTGTCTTTCGATGGGCCTATGAGAGAGGGATGGTGAAAATGAACCCATGCAAAGGCGTGAAGCAATTTAAAGAAACCAGCCGTACACGTTATATAACCAATAAAGAATACGATGCGCTTTATCAAGTTTCCCCGCCAGTAGTTCAGGTCGCAATGGAACTGGCATATTTATGCTGTGCACGACAAGCCGATATTTTAGGCATGAAGAAGAACCAACTAATTGATGATGGGATCTTAATACAACAAAGTAAAACGGGTATTTCTCAAATCAAAGCATGGGGACCGCGTTTAACCGCAGTTATAAAGCTCGCCAGTCAACTACCGTTAAACAGAGGAATGAGCAGCATCTTTGTTATCCACCAACAATCCGGTGCCAGATATACAAGAGATGGTTTTAATAGCCGATGGCTGAAAGCCAAAGCGGAGGCAAAAGAGAAGTATCCAGAATTAGAGTTTAATTTCACTTTTCACGATTTGAAGGCAAAAGGAATCTCTGATTTAAGCGGATCGCTTTACGAAAAACAGGCGATATCAGGACACAAGAATGCAGCTCAAACAGCACGATATGATCGTAAAATTGCGATAGTGCCAGCGGTAGGAGACCAGTAAAGCAGAAATAATATTATGAAGGGATATTATGAAAGGTGATTTCAGGCACAAAAAAACCGCCTCTCGGCGGTTAACGACATACTCATACTACTTTGTTTTACTTAGATTTGTTTCCATGGTGCCCGGGGCGGGACTTGAACCCGCACAGCCATAAGCCGAGGGATTTTAAATTGCCATTGGTTTTAAGTTAAAACAATGAGTTAGATATGATATTCATAATATATTAACTTTTTTATGATCTTTATAATCAGCGGGTTATGTCAGACGGTAGCCCGCTATTATGAATCCCTATTGATAATCACCACCACTTTACTGTATAAAAACACAGTTACTTAATGAGGTGTGAAATCATGAAAGTTGAACTGGTTTACGATAAGCGAAACGTGAAAGAGATTCCGGGTGCCAACGAGCTGATCCTGGCTGAACTAACCAAGCGTGTGCGCCGTGTCTTCCCTAAAGCTGAGGTCAAGGTTAAGCCCATGCAAGCGAATGGCATCAATACCGACGCCAGCAAAGGTGATAAGGCCATCCTCAGCCGACTGGTTGAGGAAATGTTTGATGAAGCAGATCAGTGGCTAGTTATCGATATTTAATTGAGGGGGATTTATGCTGCGTGTCGAAGTGACGATAGATAAGCTGAATGCGAAGAGCTTTCCGGTTGGCTACACTAATGCTCTGACAGAAGAGTTAACAAATCGCCTCAGTCGGAAATTTAGCGATTTTGACGTGAAAGTAAGATTTGCGGGCGCGGATGGATTAACCGTTCTAGGTGGGATGCCTGATGACAAAGAAGTGATTCAGGAGATTTTGAAGGAGACGTGGGAAAGTGCAGATGATTGGTTTCAGGCGTGAACTGTCAGTTAATAAAGTAGATGAATAGACCGGGCCATTAAGCCCGGTATTGTATTTATTATACTGGCATCCCTGCCATATCAGTTATGGATAGATAGGCGTAGGTAAACTCACTTGAACATAGTCCGGCATCTTTTCATAAAACACTATGTAGCGGGGGTCATCCACCTCAACTTCTCCCAAGAACGAATAATAAATTGGATCTTGCTGGCAGCAGAAATAACTAATAATGACTGCCTCAGTAGCGTCTGCAAATTGAACATACATAGCATTTCCTCTCTTAGAACGTGTACCCGTTTATATCAATAACGAATAGAGACACCGTACCGTTTGAGGCCGCCTTATAATAAACCGCCTGCGGGGTAATGATGGGGATTTCAGGTAGAGATGCGTTTAATGTTGTTATCTGGGCCGACTGAATCAAATGCTCATAAATCCCTGACGCTGATGACGCGACAAAAATCTGATTATTTGCCGGGCCCGTTGTCGTTATCCCTACCCAACCATTAACCGATTTAGCATTAATAGGAACAGTAGCAGCAAGACCGAGGGCCACATAATTTGCAGGCAAACTAGTCGATGTTGTTACTGGCACAACTGGCGTAATTATTTTCCTATCCGCCTGGTACCCAATAACAAACTGACTACTCGCTATTCTCCATACACTAACTAATGCCGAGGCTGTATATCCTGACGGCATAATCCCCGCGCAAACCTCCGGAGCTAACACCGATGTTGTATTAACAGCCAACAATGCAGAGGCTTGAGTGGATGGGTTGTAAATCGCATACAGCGCGACAAATCCCGTAACCGGAACTGCGCCAGTGTCCATACCGCCAGCGCCAGTGGTCGCCAAGTTAATCGTTTTGTTGAAGCCAGTTAGCTTGTACTGAAGCCCACCTAACGCCGTTTGCACGATTAATTCATCTGCCGTGAAAGTGGCTGTTGTCGAAGTTGCCGGAATGTACATTCGCGCATTGCGTGAAGTTCCCACCACGCCAGTTAATTGCGGCAAATGTGCGACGTCGCTTAAACCAAGGTTGGTGAGAGTGGTATTGACCGCCCCCAGGCCAGCCGCTGCAATCTCAGCCAGGTTGCTCGATATTTTTAAGGTGGCATCACTTACTGTTTTAATGGCTTTTGGTGTTGCAGCTAATGCTTCACTGTTGCTGGTTATGGAACTACTTAGCTGTGCAATACCTGCGATAGATGTTGATGCTGCTGGCAGGCTGGCGTTAGCATATGTCTTAATAGCCAGTTCCAGATTTGTTAGCAGCGTTGCTGTATCACCATCATCCAGTACATCATGCGCTGAACGGTTCGCAATGAATTGAGCCAGTACGGACGCCACAAATGCGGATTGACGCCAAATTTTATTTAGCTGCTCAGACTTAGCGACTCCCGATGAGAAACCACCAGAACGCGCCGCCAGCGCCTCATATTGCTCTTGCGTCATTACATTCGATTCAACGCCAAGTCCGAACGGGAGAATTTCATTAGTCATTTGCTGCCCTTAATGGTGAACCCCAGGATGCACTATCGAACCCTCGGGAATATTCGTTATCTAAATCGAAGCCGAATAACGCACCGGCCTCAGTTGAAATGATGTAATTAGTGACGCCTACGCCTGCCGGTTTAACGTCTAAATATCCTTGTGCAATAACCGCCCGCATCACCGATGAGATTTGCTCGCCAGCAATGTAAATAGTCATGGTCATGTCGAAGTTATCGACAGCGAAAATCTTGGTTCGCCCATCAGGGAAAATACTCTGGTAAATATCACCGAGGGTTTCCACTGTGCCATCCCAGTGATTGGCCTGGATCTTTGCCCGAAGTATCGTGCGGTAAGTCTCATCGTCCAATCGAGTGAAGCCTGTTAACGAGTCATATGGCCCTTTCCAACTCCCCAGATCAAATCCAAGCCCCTCGGTATCCAGTGAGAAATACACATCGGTGATTGGCGTTCTGATGTTTCGCCCAATACCTACCCATAGCCCGACCGCATCCTCTTGATTGCCTATTGAGCTATCGAGATCAAAGTCGTTTGTGAGTTGATTTGTCGTCTGCTGGATACCGAGGAACGGTGCGGTGATTAGGGATATATGATCGTAAAACTTAGGCTTCTTTTTATGATATGGCGTGATGAGACGTTGATATTTAGTCTCATTCATTAGGTCACCACTAAGGTTATATTCTCCGGCACACAAGCTGCTGCGTTGTTAAATGCTATCTCAATGTTGTTTTCAGATAACGCCACAGGATAAATGCCGATTTCCAACAAAGTAATATCGTAAGTCAGCCGTTCAATGCTGCCATTTAATTGCGCAGGTAGATCAAGTCGCTTAATACGTACCGGATCGCCAATTTCTATTTCATTAATATATTCCGCTATTGAGTTTTTAATAGCGGTACCGATTGATGAGGTATAGCCCTGTAGCGCCTTAATTTCTAATCTGACATAAATCTGTACGGTACCTTTGCGGAAGAAATTAATCGGGTGAACAATCCCATACTTATCCGTAATCGGGATCGTGGTGGTGCCATATGTCCCCGAGCCTGGGCCTTTTTTCAATGCAATGGATTGGGCGATCTCTGTCGCATCACCGCCATCAACTACGATAGAGATCGAGTGACTGGGTATTCCGTTGCCATCGGTAATGCTAGTGTCGTTCTCATAGCCGCGATACCGCTCAACGCCACTGATGCCCGCAATAGCCCCTAAGATACCATCCAGCACCGTACGTGACGGTAGCGCCACTGATACTGCCTGCCTGACACGCAACTCCGCATCTACTTCTACCGGTTTACCCAGAGTAGCGCCTGTTGGGTTATTGACGGTTAACCAGCCTCGCGTCGGTGTCGCTATCTCTTTTACGGTATTGGCCAGTGCGACAATTGCGCCCGGTACCGAGCAAATCGCCGTAGCAGTTGCCGTGCCATCTAGACCAATAATCACGCTGGCCGGTAAATCCCACCGAACACCATCAGCATCACGCGCTGCGCCGTTGGTAATCTCTAACCCGACATTGCCGGTGATCAGCACATCAACAGTTGAATTGGTCTCCTTGTCCCGCTTAATGCCGTTAATTTTTACATTACTGGAAAGCCCATTTCCGACTGCGGTTGCCGGAGAAAACGAGTTATATACCGCAATGGCGCTATTGTTAGCATCGTGGATTCCCAGCGCATACAGAGTGACCATCTGCCCGTCTTTACTGTCAGCATCCAGATAGCTGTCACCGCCGTAAATCTCTTGGAAATAACTGACAAGGGTGCTGCGGATGGTCTCAAAATCGGGCGCAGTTATCCCCGTAGCGCTGACAATTGCATTCAGCCCTAACGTATCAAGGTTTAACATTTATGCCTCGCTGGTAACGGTGGTGGTGCCGTAAATAGTGTCTATTGTTGCGGTGAAAGTGACACGACGATTTTCGCCGGTATAGCTGGCTTCAAATTCCAGAATTGCGCTAACGCCCTGCGTATCAAGAATACGCTCACGGATAGCCAGGATATAAACATCAGACCGTTGCTTACCGAGTACTGACTGAATATAGGGCGTACCCTCAGTTAAATCTAAAAACCACTGGCCTCGCCATAATTCAAAGCGGGTTTTTACCGCCTGAGCGACCGCCTCCGGTGAGTTAATAAGGAAGGTGTTATCACCCTGACCGAATGTGTAATCGCCGTTCTCGTCCTCTCTGCGATAGCGCATATCAATTTACCTCGCCTGAGTTACCGGTTCCTGGCTGCACGTCTTTGTGGGTGTGAGTATCGTCAATCGTCTTGCCGTTAGAGGTCAGGGTGCCGACAAACTCGATAGCGCCAGTGATTTTCGCAGAAACGCCCGCCGCCGCACTCCCCACCAGCCCGCCAAGGAATGTAAACAAGCCATTAACCAGAACCTCAGCGGAGAATTCCGCTTTAGGTGTCACCACATCGAGGCCACCAGGTGCCACGATTTTAATTTTCTTGGTCGTCGGATTTATTTCAAAGTAGGTTGATCCATCGTCACTACGGAACTGCGCGGCGCTGGTACTGATGCCACTAATTTTCTTTGCCTGTGACTGGGGGCCAATGATGGCGAACGCATCCGATAAATCATGCTGACGCTCATCAACAGTTTCCTGTATGTCGCCTGACTGGTGCCAGAAATCAATACACCGATCACCAAAAACCAATAAGCACTCATCCCCAGCCTTAATGGGGAATGTCATGGTGACACCACCACCGCGCGGGAATACAACCGGAACGCTAGTTAGCACCGAGAGGTTTGTTGATTCCCCGCCTGATTCGCCTTTAATGCCGATCTGAATGTCGCAAGTCACGCTGTCAGCATCAAAGGACTGAACAATCCCCGGCATCGATACGCGCAATTGAGACGATACTGATGATTGTAATGTTCGCAGTGTTTCGGCTAATTCTCCCGAACGGGAGTCTGTTGATACCGTCATGGAAAAACTCCAATAAAAAACCCGCTCAGTGGCGGGTTCGAGAATTAAATTCAGGCAACTTTATTTAATAACTGAACATGTTTTATTTATTGCATCACCGCGAGGACGATTATCTGCATCTAGTAGCTGTACTACTTGTTTGATTGATTTTGAATCTTTCGGGAATATCGTCGTGTAATGATTGTGCATTCCACCGTTAGCCCCCCACACATCAAACGTAATAACAAATGCATCACCTAGATCACCGTATGAATACTCATCAACAGTTACATTCTCGGTGAGTTCATTGTTAATAAGCACGGCATGTTTGGTTTCCGATGCATTCACATGTATTGAAAAAATATTATTTCCGCACTTGAACTGCATGGGTTGATTAGCGAAAGAACTAATCGGGAAAAGAATTAATATGCAAAGCAACAGTTTCTTCATTGACATTACCCTTAATCTGGCAATTTCTTACATGGGAACGAACCGATTATCTTTATAGCATCCATATTATTTTGTAGTAGTTGAACGTTGAGCCATGATTTACCATCACGCTTGATAAACTGGAAGCCGTACATGTTGCCATCACGGGCAGGCATGATAGCCATATCCATTTTCATCTGCGTATCATCGCCTTTAGCACCAAGGTACGTGACTTTTTGTGAGGTAACAGTTTCACCATTAATAACTGTCATGCCATCACCAGTCAGGCGATAACCACCACACTGAATAGCAGCTGAGGCCGGCAAAACGATGAATAACATTAGTGCCCACAAAAACTTCATTACAGTCCCCTTTCTCTCGATGCATTAGTTACCAAATCCTTAGCCCCCCGCGCTTCACACATCATGTCCATATAAAACGGGTTCCCGCGCGTATCGCCAGTATAGCTAATCCCCCTGACGATATACACACCATCGGTCGCAATGCTGGCCGGTGGGTTAACAAGGCCGTTTACGGTCACGTTGCCATTATCGTTTTGATCTTCAAGCCTGCCGCCTGACATTTGAACATCGCGGCTGGAGAGCGTCGCACGATATACTGACTCTTGGTTTAGTTGAATGAGGCCATTTAAGCGAATGTTAGGGTTGATCAGGCAACGAACGTTAACACCAGATCCAATGGTTTGTTGTGGCATGCCAATCAAGCCGGTATTGCTATTCAGTACAATGGCCTCATGCACATACTTATCGTTCGGTACCATATCAACTTTGCCGTTCACAAACTGCCAAGTGGCTTTGCATTGCTTGGCGACGTTATCCAGATAATCCCGCGTCATGCCGTACATAGTTTTACCGCGTGGGAATACCGTGGGTGGCATTTCCGGCATGATCCCCTGAGTTATACCGAACGGGGCAAGGTTACGCATAAGCAGATTGTTAATATCGGCCACGGTATAACCCGCTGCTACAGTCTGGTTTATTGTGGCGTTAATAAATGCGTTATGACCATCAATAGCCTGAATCAAAATAAAAGTATCCGTGGGGTTATCTCTGCCGGTAATGGTATAGCGGATATCACCCGAGAAAATCTCACCGAAGTTAGCATCTTCCTTTTGGCCGTCTGGTGAGGTTGAACCATCGTAACCGGCTATCAATCGTAACTTTGAGAACTCGGTACCGGTGATCCGGTTCACGGTATTTTGTGACAGGTTATAAATCTTGAAGATGGCAGTTCGAGGGAATGAAGTGTTGTACCACTCAATATTAAACGTCACTTTAAAATCAGTGAAATTAATCCCCTTACCTTCATTATCCAATAGCATCAATTCAAAGTGGCGTATCCAATTCTTACTCATGAAAACCTCATAAAAAAACCCGCTCAGTGGCGGGTTAAATTGCGTGGATTGATTTAGCTATTCTGCACAAAATATAAATGGCTACCGGTGCCAAGGTTGGTTTTTGTCGGGTATTCCTCCCGGCTATCATCACTGAGCACAGCAAAAACACCATTGATACCCAGATCAGGATATTGCTCAATCAGGTCAACACCAACCACCAGCGGAACGCCGCAAAGCATGTCAGCACCGCCGCTATCTCTCACGTCCATTATCCAGCCTGCGACATCACGATAGACCAGGCGCAGGTTAAGTGAGATTTCTCCAAGGGTGATATTAAAAAACTGATTATTGGCCGTTAACGGGATTTCTTGAACATTCATTTAAAGTTCTCCGTTACCCAATCAAGACCAGATTTTAACAGTGAATTGTTTGCTGGGGCCGGTGCTTTGGTGCCGGTATTTTGCATAGCCGAAGTGCTTACCCCTTCCTGCATGTTTTCTTTGTCGGCCACTTTGACCGATTCAGTTTGAGACATAATGACTTCACGTAGGGTAAGAACGCACATCAACACGTTTTCACTGGTTTTATCGGTTGTGACCTCAATGCCACGGATCAGCATGTTGCTATACTTTCGCTTACCGGTAATGACATCGAATGGCTGTCTGCTTTCCTGTAAATCGCGGAGTTCTTGATAAACCTCCTCCGGGCTTTTACCCAGACTTAACCCTATGGTTGAGGTATCCACAAAATCCAGCAATGAACCGCCACCGGCAAAACCCACCTCCATTGTCACCTCAGGGGCGCGCTTATAAGCGTGATCGTTAACTGCGGCCCCAACCTCAACGGGGTGTTCTGTTATCTCCAGTGCGTCTTGATGCTTTTCAGAGATAATCACACTGGGTACCAGCAACCCAATTTTTCGCGTTTGCTGCCGAAAGAGGGCAGAAAGAATATCCATTCACCCTCCTATCGGGTTGGTGTACTTAATTGCTGAGTAAGTTTTGCATTAACGCCGGTCTGCCTGCCGGCGACTTCATTACCTGCAGATACCGGATCAGATACACCGGATATATAGATGTTCGTTTCCTGCTGTAACCCACCAGATGGCATATTGCTACGCACCTTCGGAATGTAATTACGGGTTTCTCGGGGCATCAGGTCTAAACCGTGCTTCTGAACATTGCCAATTCCCCAGTTATAGGAGGCTAGTGCTTTATCCAGATCGCCTCCATTCATCTTCAGAAGCATGCTCAGATATTTCGCGGCGGCGGCGGCTGATTTTTCGGGGTCGAAAACATCATTGCCTTTAAGTCCCATATCTTTCGCTGTCGGGTCCATGAACTGAAACAGCCCTTTAGCGCCCGCACCAGAGATAGCGAATTGATTACCACCAGACTCCGTTATCGCCACACTGCGCAACAAACCCGCTGGTAGGTTATTTAATGCTTCTAACTTAGTGAGGGTGGGTTGCAGCCAGCCTAAAAGGGCTGCGCCTGACGCTGACGCGGTTGGCCTTTTTACTGACTGTGCATACTGGTCCGGCTCCGTCCCATTACTTTCACCGCGCAACCACCGGCCAACGCTTCTAGGGTCAAACCCGGTTTTATCTTTAACCCAATCGGCGGCGCTATTCGCGCTATCGGTTACGGCGGGCATTGCATCTGGCTGATCGCTACCCTGACTTAACAACGCTTTTCCTATCCTGGCCACCTCACCCCAATTGCCCTCTTTCAATGCATTAATCAGGTCACCGATCATCGATAACATCTTGCCGAACTCGCCGAATTGCTTCGTCAGGTTCTCGATGTCACCTTTTAGCGTCCAGTTTTTCAGATTAATGTTGAGTAGCCTAGCAACCTCAACGCCAACGCCTTTAATGGATTTAGTTAACTCATCCATTCCTTTTAGCGCAGCGTTTATTTCTTGTTCCCACTGCCCCCAATCAATCAGGCTATTACCGCCCTCTTTCCATGTTTTATAGTCGTCATACAGGGCAAAAATCGCCGCGCCCAGCGAGAGCACAATGCCCACTGGCGATGTCAGGAACGCAGTGTTGAGTAAACGCCATGCCAGCAGCAAGCCGCCAAACAACATAATGAGTTGCTGCGTTATCGGGTCTAGCTTTTTAAACCAGTTGATGACATCACCGACCGCCTGACCGGTGCGCCATAATACGCGCGTAACCGCATCCCCCGCCCATAGAACGCCCTTAATAACTTTCATCAACACTGTTTCAATCTTCGGCCAGTTATCCAGAAGTTGCTTACGCAGAGAATCAATATCCCCCGCCAGCCCATCAGCCAGATTTGAACCTATTTTGTCTCTCGCCTGACCGAGTGTCATCGAGAGATCACGCATGGACGTCATGAAGCGGTTAGATTGTTTGGCAGCAACCTCAGCATTAAAGCCGATCTTTTTAGCGGTTAGCGCATACTCAGAACTGAACTGCCCCAGCCCCTTACGCATTGCCATTAGCGTATTTTCATCAATACCCAGCATCTGCGCGTATTGGTTAGCACGGTAATACGGCATGCTGCTCAGTTTTGCACTGAGTCCGGTAAAAATGGCTGATGTGTCGCGCATACTGCCGTTCGCGCTGCGAGTCTGAATGCCAAGTCGATTAAGGAAACCCTCGGCCCCCGGACTGTTACGGATAAATCGAGCAAGGCTTTCGAGTGAGCCTTGTGCTGATGCGGCATCTACGCCAAGTTGCGAAGCGGCATAACCTAACGCCTTGATACCCGCCACCGATGCGCCCGTACGCTGCGAAGCGAAATAAACCTTATCCAGACCGTCAGCAATCTTGGTGGTAAAACCAACAACGGCCAACGCTGCCCCTTCGACCACTGCGCCCATTTTCAGTACATTGGCCGTGACGCCGGCGACCACAGCGGAGAATTTCTTCTCCCCCGCCTCATCCAGTTCAAAGCCAAGACTGACCAGGAAATCCTTAATGGTTTCAGCGTTGCTCATTTATCGGATCTCCACTTGTCTATTTTCGCCTGGTTCTCAGCCTCCAGATCGAGGTAATCATTCAACAATGCAATATCGAGTAAGTCGATATTCCCGCTTTTGATTTCCCCCATGGTCGTGAGCTGATGCTTTACCGGGCGCAAGATAAAATCCTCCCCGCCCGGCAAGGTATCCAGCATCAAGCCGCTGGCGGTTCCGCTGGTGCGCTCTCTTGGAGTTCGTGCAAAAAATTTCCCATTGAATCACCCACCACCCGACCGACGATTTGCAACATAGCCATCAGATCAATGTCATCAAACATCAGTGCGTTATTGGTGAAAATCGGGGTATAGGCGCTGCCGTGCTTGCGCGACACCCCCTCTAAACAAGGGTGAATAATGGCGTTGCAGTCCTCGTCGCTGATATCGGAAAGTGACTGGGCGATACTGGGTAAAGCCGTTTCAATCGTCACGGTACCGCTTCGCAGGTCTTTGAGGATGCCCGCCAGCAAAGGCAGCAATTTACGGGATACTTTCAATTGTGCGAATACATCGAGTTTCTGAGAGCGGTACTCGATACCTTTAATCGTGAATTCCATTAATTACTCCTTAAAAAGTACCCAGCAGCTGATCGACTTTGATGCAGTCAAATACCCATGGCACCGTTGCGCCATCTTTGGCGTTCTGCCAATCGGGTTGTTTTTGAAACGCACAACCACGCGCCGCAAACGTGTCACCGCTGGCAGTGTTGCGCATCAGAATGATGTTATTGCCCCACGTTGCACTCGATTGAGATTGTGCGTTATACATGACCGATAACTTCCGATTGGTCGGACTGGTTTTCAGCAGATTTACCGTCACCGTGCCGCCTTTACCTGCATGTAAGCTGTGCATCCCCTCACCGTCAGCGCCAATGGTCATGGTGTTTTTATTCTCGATCATTGAGGTGGTGATCCCCTCTTCGGCCACGGCTGCGCCATAACCCAGATCGAATGAGCCGCCCACACCAACAATAGAGGCGGTAAAGTCCATAAAGCTATAAGTAGACATTCATCAGCTCCTTAGCGGTTAACATTGATAATGGCATCGGCATAGTGAACAGCACCGGCCAGCTTGATTGCGGACTGCATCACCGGCGCTTTACGTCCCTCGCGGTCAGCCTGTGCCTGTGATGCCACTGGTGGGGCGTAAACGTAATATCCCTTAGTCAGGGTGTCGCCGGTTTCCAACACGCCGAAACTATCACCACCCCATACACCGGGAGCCACCAGCCCGTTAGTGACCGACTGATCCAGTGATTTCTCTACATTGGCTAGCAAACGGGTTACGCCTGCATCTGTTTGTGGGATTTTGGTGGTGCTGGTAAATAGCAGGTTGTAGAGGTTGTTCTGTACGTAGTTCTGCAACCAGTCGAGGCCGTGGCGCTCATCAAAGAAATCGCCATTACACATCACACCTTCCTGAATAATTGCCGTGTCGTTGTCGTAATTGACGAACACATTGCAATTCTTCGCTTTCAGCGCATTGGCTTGCGACTGGGAAAGTGATTCAGCGGTAATGCCAGGCTGTTGTTTAAACTTCAGCGTGATGGTGGTGTTATTGCCGTTAAAGTTCACGGTAAAGGCACGACCAAAGATAGAGGCAGCGGCATACGGGCTGGAACTGGAATACTGCACCAGGGTACGAGCATAATTTGCCGACTTAAGCTTGCTGGCGATATCCGTATCAATGTCTGCATCCAGCGCAGAGGTTACCTGCGTGGTGTGGCCGTAAATCCGTGATACATCGTCGCTTTGGATAAATGAGGCGATGCTGACCACATCAGCATCACTCAATGACGGGTCAGCAATAATCAGCCCATACCAGCGGGTAGACATATCGGCCAGTTTATAAATACACGCCTGAATGGTTTCCATCGTCAAGCCCTGAACGGGCAGCGCTCCGGCGCTCTCAATCAATCCCATCAGTGCAGAAATATCGGTGCCTGTGGTATTAGCTGAGCCATAACCTACTGCCGAATCTTTGCCTGTGGTTTTGGATGTAATGATAAAGCGGCTACCATTCCAGATAACGGTTGCTGTGGTGAGCTTATCAGCCACACGCGCCGCAACACCGTTCAGGTTGGTTTCCGCTGACCAGTCAACGCCAGTTACTGTCTTGACCGTACCATCTACCGTGATTTTCATCGAACCATCTACCACGGCGGTAAAGTTAGCCATAAGCTGCTGCGTCGGGTTCAAAATCGCCCCGCGCAACAATCCGGCCGCATCTTCTTTCACCCAGCGCCCAACATAGGAATCAATCGGTTGCGGTGACTGCTGATAATACAAATTCGCGGCTTTATACTCTGGTGCATCCAGACCAAAGTCAGATGCAATATCCGTCGCACTGGAATAGCTGCGCAGGCGTTCGTGAGCATCGATAACAGGCGACGGGCCAACCACCAGCAGGGAACCAAAGTTCCGAGCCATGGCAGCACGCACAGCCATATTCACCGTCACATTGACGATGTTAGAAACAGGTAATCCCTGCGACATGAGGTTATTCTCCGAAGAATTTAACGGGTGCGGAGGTCAGCGATTTAATGCCGTACTCGCGTATCACTTTGCGGCGTAACTTGATGGTGATATCGAAACGACGTACCCATTTGTTATTAATGAGTTCAGGAAATGGCGTAATGTGACTGCATCGGGCCAGAGAAAGCCCCATCGTTACCAGTTCGTCGTTATTTTGGGTGATTGTCAGACCGTCACGAAATTGGGCTGCATAACGCTGACCACTAGGGCCGTAGAAACTCGCCATACATTCTATTTCTTCGTGTCGCCATAACTCGGTACTGTTTTCTGTTTGGTTCTCAAAGGCTGGGCCGGAATCGTCGGGTATGTCAATAATCCCAAAACCACACCAATTAACATTAGCCTCCATGATTGGGGGTTGGACTGCGGTCCATCGTGGGCGAACGTAACCATCGGGTAACCCGGAGACTCCCCTCAACCATTGGCTAAGTTGTCGCTCCAGTGCCTCATCATATGAGGGGCCCTCAACGATTGGCGTTAGCCATCCAGCCTCATTACTGCTGTTGTTGCTCAATGGGAATCCCTCCATCGAACGGCAGGAGTTCACAGTGCGCCTGAACGAATCCCGCACCATACGCCGTATAGGGGTCAACAAACGTCACACGATAATCACGATTCTGGTAGGTCACGATATCGGCATCACGCCCCGTTTGTCCTTGGGTCAATCTCTCGACGGTCACAATAAGAATTGCACCACCAATAACATTCCCTGACATCATCCGGCGCGATTCAAGCGAGCGGTCTATGGTAACCACACCCGCGAAACCCTTTTCAATGACGGTATTGGTGGCGAATCCGTCAGCATCAACCGTTTGAATGTTTCGTTTAACGACCAGTGACATGTCACAGAAGTCCGGATCAAACAGCACGTCAGTAACATCAAGATTTGGCATTTTTACTCCTCACAACATACGTCATGGCGCGGCGATACTGCCCCTCATCAATCAGTGGGCGAGCGTTGGTATTACTGATTAACTGACCAGAGTCATTCTTATCCATAATGGCTCCCTCTGCTGCTCGTCGGGCTAATTCCCTTGCTGCGCCCTTTCGTCCACGCCGAGCCCTTGCTGCGATCGTACTATCAGCCAAAGGAACGAGATTGGTGACAGTCATGTAGCGCTTGACGGCATTGCTGGCGATTAACCCCGCCTGATTAAGTGCTTTATCTGCAGCCCCTGAGTTACCATCAAATGTGGCCTGCGCTGCCTGCTTGAGTTTTTCTATCGTCCTATCCTGTACAGATTGAACGCCAGGTTGCAGATGGGGCCGCGCTGGGATGTTTTGAGCGGGAGAGCCGTACTCGTTTATGTAACCTATTTGAGCATTACCTATTGTTACCTTCTCTCCCTCCTCTGGGCTTCGTCCACTAGTTGACTCGGGAATACCCACCAGCACATCCTTATTACCGATGGCCTTAAGTGCCGCCAGCACATCATTTGTTTTATCTACCCGTACCTTTAAGCCGCTTTTCATAGCTGCCGCCCCCCAGCGCCAAACATGAGGATGATCTGGTAGAACTCAGCGCCGTAGCGGGTGAAATTCCAGAATCCGGCGTCAGGGTTCAGCGTGGCGCTATTGTCATAGCTCACCGAAACCTTATCGACACTCTTAGAAGCCGCTACACCACTCGTTGCTCCACTAGCACCGCCCAGCGCCGCCGATTGCATGTCTTTCGCTTGCAATGTCATGTAATGAGCGACAAATAACTCAACCAGATAGGGGAACATATTACCTAGCAGGTTCTCATCAAGAAGGTTGTCAGCAAGCGATAAGCGGAATTGTATTGCGGTGTTCGTGTATCGGGCCTCATTCTCAAACTGAGGGAAATCAGTCCTGAACTGCGCTGGTGTCGGTAGGTTTTTGTTCCTTGCCATTTACTTTCACCTTCGGCTTAGTCAGCTCATCGATTTGCTTCTGCATCTCAAGGATGGTGTGATCACGCGCCGCAAGTTCCAGAACTTGATCATCGATTTGCTTCTGCATCTCAAGGATGGACGCTTGCAGGTCGGTATTACTTTGTTCAATCTCGCCGTCAATAACCTCCGCGTGTGCCAGAGTGAACCAGTGCTCAGCAACGTCTTTGGTGACCGTGTGAGTGCCAACGAGAAAGGCGATATCTTGCTGTCCAGGCAGGGACAATTTAAAAGGGGTGTGTACTGCAATTTTCATCATTTCACCTTACTGGCCTCCTGCGAGGCCATCAGAGTTATTAAATGCCGTCGAAATAAGCCAGCGTTTCGATGTAAGGGGCTTCAACCACACCCAACTTCCCGTAATAGGTCACCAGCTGCCACAGTCCGCGATACTGGATCGGGATGCTGGTCAGCGGCACTAATGGGAATCGCACATATTTACGGTCGTTGGTGTAGGCCACCATCCGATCTTTACCCGCCACACCTGCACCTTTTAGCCACTTCACCGCGCGGATATTCAGAGGAATACCGTTTTGATGGAAAGCGATAGTGTTCGTGGTCAAATAGGTTAGCAATGACTGATTACCGGCATCAGACACGATAACCTGCGCCAGATAAGCGTATTGCTCAGGTGGTAACAGCAGGTCTTTCGGTACTACGGTATAGCCAGATGCAGCCCATGCATCGGAAAGCACCTTGTTAATGGAATCGCGAATTTCCGCAACGGTCGAGGTCAACCACGGTTTCACCGCATTACCAATCGCCACACCGTTGTAGTTGGCCAGACCTTTTACGCCCAGATCGGTATCACCGCGATAAACCTGTTCATCGGCATCCATATGCCATTTCAACACCATGCCGTCATATTTCTGCGTATCAATTGGACGGCCCACTTGTTGAGCGGCAGCTAATTCAATCACTGTCCAACCCAACTCCATCCCCCACAAGGTCAGCGGGAAACCTTTTTTATCGATATCAACATTAACACCTGCGAGTGCCGTTGATTCCTGACTAACCCAGTTCTTACCTTTTGGATTGGCACCGGTACCAGCAACACCAAAGCCGGTTTTAGTGAATGAGCTGATCTCGTCAGCAATATTCACATCTTCACGAAATTGAATGTCACGGGTGTAAGTTGTCCCCACCAACGGCAGGTTAATCTCTGGGTCTAATCGCTCCAGTTCCCCGATGAGGAATGCGCCGCTGGCATCAATGGTGCGCTGGCTGTCGTAAGTGATCATATTGATTGTTCCTTAAATCTTGTAAGAGATTTCAGTGTTACCAGCGGCATCACCGGCACCCGTGAAATAAGCGTTAGGTAGCACTACGGTAGTGTCAGCAATCGCGGTAGCCAGCACAGAACCCAACGGGCTAGCGTCGGTAGCATCAGCGATACGGATGTAGACAGGCGCGCCCTTAGTCACACCCGCAGCTGTAGCCCCAATATTGACCGACATGTAACCGCGCTTTAGCGCATCACCAGCGAAGTTGTTGCTGGTACCGATTTGGCGCACTTTGTCTGGCGTTGATGTGGTAGGGAATGGTCGGACAAAGATGCCGACGATTTTGTCTGCGGTATCGTCCTCTTCCAGCGGTACAAAGAAATTGCCACTGAATTTACCGGCCAGCCCGTACTGGATAAATGGATCGGCCGTATTAATCAGTACCGGCTCAATAGTCAGATCCTGAGGGCGCGAAACGGCCCCGGCAATGCCCGCAGGCATCCGGAATAAATATGCTGTCATGAATTAGTTTCCTTTTTTAGCCCAGAACGCGGCGTTCTGTTTATTGAGGTCGGCGGCGGTAGGTCGGCGATTTGGAGAAGCAGAATCAGTGGTTCGGTGGTTCAACTGAATGTTATTGCGGCCCTTGGCGATCTCGCTGGCGGCAATGAATGCCGCATCAAGGGAGAGTTTCGGCATCTTGGCAAAGTCTGGCTTATCGCCAACAATGCCTTTCAGCAATTTCTCGCCCTCGGTGGTTTTAAACGCCGCATCCAATACAGTTCGTTTAAAGGATGCCAGCTTTCCACCCTCTGGCAATTTAATGCCAGGTACAATCAATTCAGCACGGGAAACAACATCCTGATGATAAGCAGCATCGCTGGTAATACGTCGGCCCTCTTCCTCCTCATCCGGATCGGAGTCGGTGGTTGAACCCAATTTTTCCAGAATCGCAGCTAAGGTCGTCTCCATAGCAGCAACACGGGTTTCGATATCACCACTATCGTTAGTCGCTATAGCATCTAATTCAGGTTCCTGTTTCGGTAACGGCTGTTGCGGGTTAATGGTGATATTGATGGCCTTTGGCAATTCGCCAGTACCTTCATCATTAGTCAGCTCAGTAGGGACGCTTTCCATTGCCTCCTCCATCGCTGCCGCGTCTTTGGTTTTAATTGCTCGGCGTAGCTTAGCTAGCCAGGTGTTATTGGTTGTCATACGTTTACTATCTCCAATTGAACAGCGTTTCCCTGCGCGTCCCGTAGGTACGAGGGCAACATGGTTAGCTATAATGTCGTGCTGACGGGCTTTGCCTACGGCGGTTTGCTGATATTCGGCATCGTAGCCAGCCGAAATCTGATCGACACCATCGTCAAGAATTGCCGATATTGCTTCGGCCTTCTTCACCACGATGTCGGCGATCATTAAATCTGATTGGTCACCGGTTCCGCGCCTGACGTTTTGAACGTGTCCAACGGCATAGCGCCCCCAGTTGTCAGGGGTGACATCTTCGATGGGGTGGGAAACTGTGAACGTCATTCCCTCAAAGCTGGCGAGTGTCTCAGGGCGAAAAACATCCGCCTCAGACCTTTCAACGAGAATTTCTCCGTCACTGTCAGGTTCGATATCGTCCAGCTCTTCACCGCCATAAAGCTGTACCCCGGTTCGGCCTATTGGCACGTCTTTGCACAATAGGCCACCGTCGCTCATGGTGAAGCGTGTCTCCCCTAGGCGGGAGTTATAGAAATATTGCATGGGTTATCTTTCCGGAATGATGACTTCGCAGTAACAACGACAGTTAGGTAATGCACCCGCATGCCCCGTCATGCCGTCAAGAGTTGGCGGGTTATCCCAGCGAACAAACTTACCCTCCATTTTCTGATGTGAATGACGGACATCGCTATCCTCGGCTGTGCGCCAGATGTAACCACTGGAACCGATAGAGAGCGAACGGGCCTGAGTTAGTGCCGTTGATGCCCGCCCTATTTCTGTACGGGCGATCATGTTGGCGCGAGATACTGCCACATCGCCAGATTTAGCTATTTCTTTAGCAAATGGTCCGGACCGCCCTCCGTTGATTACCGCCTCTATCGCCTGATTATGGATATCTTGCACCCGGTCAGCGGCTTGCAATGGCAGTGACTTGATGAGTTTTATCTGTTCTTCAACGATACTGCGCGCTACCTGCCCCACTGATGTGTTTTCTACTATCTGGCGCAAACCAACGGATATTTCCTGCGAATTACTGCGCCACATCGCGACGTCTTTTGCGTTAACAGCATCAAACATCTTGCTGGCGGTGGTTCTGGCCCATCCGTCAATCAGGTCTGAATAACGGTTAAGGCTATCCATAACGTTATAAACAGAATCATTAGAACCATCGTAAGTACCATTTACGATATCCCCGACCATTCGCGCTATCTTTCGTAGCTGCGTTTGATATTGGATTTCTGCGCGCCGTGATTTCAGGCGGGTTGAGATCTGCGTTTTCGCCGAGGTTCGGCGGGTCGATGTCTTTCGCACTCTCTATATCCTCATCGCTGATGCTTGAGCCGATACCGATAATGCCTGCTTTGTCCCTGAGTTCAGTCATGCCGCCCTGTAACGTCAGCAAGCCTGAGTCCATTGCAGCATTGATAGTATTGACGGTTTGCTCTGCCACAGTCGCCCGGTCAGGTTCGGTCATCTGCCAAAGAGGGTTGAAATCAAAGGAGAAGCCGTCAGGCAGTGCCGTACCAAACTCGGAGTGGTGGATCACTTGAAATAATCGGCGCAGTGGACGACGCAAACGACGCTCTTGTTGAGTACCGATATTGTCGTAGTAGTTAGCCAGGTCAGCATCACCGGTTGAGAACCCCGCAGGGGACTGACCAAACAAACGCACCAACGGGATACCAATGGCACCGGCTATCTGTTGGGCAAACTGCGCCATCACATCAGACAGACCACCGAATGCGTAACTGTGGGTTTCAAACGTATCGGTCGCATCCATGAGGGTGAGGCCCTCCGTACTTTGGAATTGCCGGATCATGTCCATGCTTTTCATTAGCCCATCAAATGCCTTGCCCCCCATGGCGACCAGCTCACGAAACTTATTGATTTTGTAGGTGCGTAAGTGCGCCTTAAAAATCAACTGAGCCGCGCCAGTCGAGGTGCTATCGAATGCTAGCAACCTGTCAAACAGCCGCTCTATAACCGACATGCCCCATTCGTTTTCTGTTCGCTTTTGCTGGTATGGGAGACCAACACCATCAAGGCGGATCACCCTGCTGTGGTGTATTTTCATACTTGGGATGCCGCTGCCCGTGGTCACCACCTGATAATATTTAGGCATGCCGAGATCTGGACCCATTTCTGTCACTCTATCGCTGATGGTTGGGTTAACCATCCATCGGTCGAGCACCAGCAAGCCTTTAAACGCATCTTTACCGATGGTCTCTACCCGCATAGGGGTTTCAGGCGCTTGACCGTCAATCATGATGAAACCAATTGCGCCACCGTACAGTCGTGACCATTTGATCGTATCGTTGATAGCATCCCAGAGTGATAGCTCTTCCCAGCGCCCCTCAATCCGCATCTTGGCATCCGGTGCCATCTTAGAGGTGATGTTAATCCCCTTACGGGTCATATCATCAGCGATAGTGTCAACCGCCGCGCCCACCAGCCATGACGACCGGTAAGCGTTTTCTATCAGTTGGCGGTTGCGAGACGTCCAATTCGGTTGGTAGCTATAATCCGCGCTCTGGTTCTCGGTGCGCAGCCCATAGCGAGCGGTGAGGTTTTGATAGCTATCGGTGGTTCTCTGCGGTGATGACGCCTTGCCTGTTCTACGTTTTCTCGACATTACGCCCCCCCGAGCCGTAGCCAGATATCCAGCGCGTTATCCATTGGTGCATATAAAATCATTGCTGAATCCGCCAGGTTAGGTGACTTGGTGCCGTCAGGTTTTTTATCCACCACAATTTTCCCTACGCCATTAACTGAGTAGGTAGGTTGCGATAATTCAGAAGTTAATTTGGTCAGGTTTTTGAGGTCTTTCGGAATAGAGATAATCTCATCGGGATCGAACTCCATATTTTCCTTAACTGCCCGATAAGTTTTCTGGAACCGGGTGCGCAAACTCCACCAGCCTTGCGCTTTGGCGTTAGCAAAGAAGTCTTTGTTAAGCCTCCCTTGCTGTCCGTTATCGCCGGGGACCGCCTCATCATCTGGGTCGGTTACGCCACCGCTACCACGGAACGGCGTGGCGACGATATGCCGTCTGCGTTGTTCTTCTCGTTGTTCATTGATAACCCGAGCATCACCGCGTGCACCAGCTCCCAATCCATCGGTATCAAAGCGGAAAGTTTCGAGGTTTTGCGCATCACAAATATCAAAGGCTTTCTGTACGGTACCGAAAATATCATCGCCTTTACCCGACCACTCTTCGATGCTTTCAAGTAAGAAGCCATGACGACCAGCAAACGAATTAGTGTCCTTACCCTCGTCAGCGATATCGAGAGCACCTAAGCGCTGGCCAGTTGGCACAATACCCAACACCTCATGCGCGTTGATTGCCGCCTGCACCCATGCGGACGGAATCAATACGCCCTCAACCGAGGCGCTGTAGTTGATATCAATTTCTTGCGCCACTGTAACGGGGTCGAGGTTCTCAACCTGCTTTTGATACCAGGCATCATCTTTGCGCGGGTCATCACGCCAGTGAAAGGTGAATACTTTAATCTTGCCGCTGTGCCGCCGTTCAGCGAATGAGTTAGCCATACCATTTGGCGTTGATACATCCTGCCGACAGTTGGTTGTCGCAGACAATGACGCATCGACCAGATAAGGCCGCTCCAGGAACGCTGACTCATCGACTATGTAAAAGCTGGTGCGGTCACCGCGCCCTATCCCATCCCCCGCCTCGCCAGTCATGGCCGATTCAGTTTCTGGGAATAAGATACGCATGTGCGGTGCATGCTGTTTTAGGCTCCAACCACCACGAAACTCAGTGGGCAGCAGAGATATGAAGTTACGGGCCTTATCGAATAGCGATTTAGGTGAACCGATTTTATCGACATACTCTTCTTTGCGAGAGCCGAACCCAGCGAACACGCCACGGTTAAACAGGCAAAGCGAGGAAGCCATGCCAACCGTTAACCAAGACATACCCATGTCACGGGTTTTCTCTGTAATGCCCGGTTCAGCATTACGCCAGCGATCGACAAACCACTCGATCCACTCCTCCTGTTTTGGAAATAAGAGGAACGGGATACGGGCAGGTAATCCGCGCTCAACGTTGCGGGGGTCAACTGTCATACCCCAGTCGATTATGAACTGAGCGGGGTTATCTTTATAAAACGCTCTCATAATCGGTAATATTTCAGGCTGCTGACGAATGCGCTGCAATCGCTCCATTCGCCACTCAAAAACCTGCATGTAATCCGGGTTTTTGAAGTCAAAAGGGAACGGAATAGGCATGTTGGGTTTTACTCGATAAATGTGTGAATTTCGGGACTTTTTAACATAATGACCGTTACCCGCATCGAGCGCACAGCACTCATCGAACAAGCAGCGTGAGAGGCTTATTTGTCAGGGTTAACGTGTCAGAGTGTTAGATAATTGAGTGCATAAACCATGCATAAAACACCCTCCATTTTGCATAGAGGATTTATCAAGCTAACGGGTTATTTCTGGATGTTTACCACAATCAGCCCATAAGCTTGCGATAAGCTTCGGCGGCTTCATCTGGGGTCATATTTACCGTCTCAGTTTTAACCGGGCCACCATCAGGGCCACTAATTTCTGTTTTGTTTTTCAGCATTCCCAAATGTTGGGCAACCATTTTCAAAGCTTCATCCTGATTGCGGGTAATTGCCTCAATACCAAACTTACCCTCTTTCACTCCAGAGAACAGGCGACGAGCTGCACCGCGCAGATCCCGCGTATCATGAAAGTGAGTACGCCCAACCCCCTCACCATTACAACGCGGGCAATCAGGGTTAGGATCAAGCGTGGCATCAAAACCGTAACCGCCAACGTCTAATGGTTCTCGCTTTTTGCTCTCCACCGCTTTCAATCGGGCTTCTTCAAACTCAACAGCATCACGCCACTGATATTGATAACCAAATCCCCAGCAATGTCGGCAACACAAACGGCGTAGCTCAGTAATTTGGCTAGCATCGGCTGTGGCAATATCCCACCACCATTTCAGTACAGCATCTTGGGTAATCTGGGTGCGCCTTTCCCTAGCATCCAATGCGTCGCGAATGGCCCGGCTAACCTTAGCATTCCTGTACATGCGTGAAGCGTTAACGTAAGCCGTATTGCCCTCTCCTTTGCCGCCAGACCTTTTATATGCAGCCGTGCTATTCAAGTCGATCAGGTATTCACTCACGAAACGAGCCTGCATATCATTAAGCCCGTACTCCTCAGGTTTTAATGTGAATTCTGGTTCGTCACTACCATCTACCAGGTATTCTGAATCTATTTCACTTTCAACGTGAACCGTTGGTTTTCTACGTTTGGTTCGCAGGTTCTCATTTTGGTTCGCACTTATTGCCTGCGAACTTACATTGCGAACCTGTTCATGTTTGGGCCACTCCTCAGCCTTTGCCCTCTTCCTTACCGCTGTATCACTTACACCGTATTTCTTGGCAAGCTCTCTGATGGAAAGAGCGCCGGAACGGTAGTCACGCTCTATGCCTCTCCAGTCAGTGTCTTTTGCCATGATGTTCCCTTAGTGTCATTACACAGTAACCTTGTTAGGTTGCTCTGTGATGATATTTAGGCGTAAAAAAACCAGCCGAAGCTGGTTGATTGTATATTCATATACTTGAAGAGATTACTTACCTAAAGCAGCTTGAATGGCGTCAGCAAGTTTGCCGACCTCATCAGAGGCGTGCTGCACCTCAATTTTAACTTTACTGACGCCTTGATAGGCAGTGGATGCGCTTACTGATGTTTGAATTACTTCTAGCGCTGCCTGTACAGCAAGGAGTCTCTTTTTCTGTTCATCGGTGTAATCAATTCCAAAGTAACTTTCTAACATTGCAATCCCCTTTTGATAAATAGAACTATTAAGTTAGCAGGTGGAATCATCAGCGCTAGTTTTATAGTGGGTATTATTGATAACTCTCAACAAATACCCTTAATTAGGCTCTCACGATATCGACATTCGTTATCGTCAGCTTACGGATGCGGCGGGTTGCTTCGCGAGAAATGGCGCTCAGATTCTTGGGAGTGGCTTTCACCTTTGCATATTTGCGCAATAGGTTATCAGTTACCTCGCTAATCTGTTTCTCCGTGGGAGGGATAATGCTTACCTGTAGCTTATGCATCTGCTGTTCCTTATTTGAGGGTTAAGTTTTACTCCCTACTCTCTGCCGCCAGTCGATAACCTCATCAAGCCGGCCTTTGCAGATTCGTAGTTCTCTCTTTAATTCCATCGCATACAATCCGCCATCCCCCCATGTAATACCGGTAAATTCTGGAACTTCACAAGGGGTAAGCGCTGACTCTGGGGGCAATAATAGTGCGGGTTCGGCAACAAGCGGTTTAGCTGGCTTATTCGCGCATGACGTTAATGACATCACCAGGCATAGGCTTGATAGAACAATCATCACTCGCCGCAGCTGCTTTAAACCGTGCAACCTGTAATTCACTGGCATTGCGTAACTTCCTCTCGTTTTCGAGTTGTCGGGTGGTGGCGGCTCTATTTGCAGAATCATTCACCTGGTATGCATCAATGATGTTTCCCAGAACCGTGTTTGTGTTTTGCTCTGCTACCAGCTTCGCTTCCGTTTTTTCGACCTTATTTGAGAGGCGGTAATTGTTAAAAAATAGAGCCGACACAATAACCACCAGCACAGCAATGAGTATCCCAATGGCTTTATTCATCCAGCCCCCAGCATGTCAGCTCGCTTTCTTGCGCTCGGCGTTCTATCTGCCCGTAACAGTTATTTGAGCGAATATTGCAATCCTTGCCGCCGTCATATACCCAGCGTTTGATTTCAGCGCATGCACCTTTACGGTCGCCAGCGTTGAGTTTTTTATAGAACGTGGAGGTGAAACACTTGCCTGGGCCGATGTTATAGGGGCAAAACGAAGCGATACCTGCAATCTGTGGTTCAGTCAGCGGTACCCGGACATTTTTCTTTACCCAGCTTATAGCCTTATCAGCCTCCAACTGATTCACCGCAGCACACTTATCAGCTGACAGCTTCATCCCTTTCACTACCGGTTTGCCATCAACTTGAGTAGCACCACGGCAAATAGTCCAAATCCCCTTTCCATCTGGATAAGCTACCAGCCGGTTGCCCTCTTTCTCATCCAAAAGCTGATCAAGAATTATGGTGGCCGGTGCTGCAACAATAATCAGAGCCAGGACAGCCGCGCTTAATTTGCTTTTTGTCGAGGCCATTACTCACCATCCGGTTTATAGCCGTGGCGGCGATCCCAAATCTTGACGCCAGCATTAAGCAAAAATGTCAGGGCCATAAAAAACAAAGAGCCAAGTACGCCGATAACTGTCCACTCATCAGGGGTGAATCCAGCTATCAGCTCTTTAACCCAAAAAATGAAACTACCACCCGACAC